>NZ_LMUL01000005.1:149187-163864 GCF_009765965.1 Caulobacter sp. S45 | reverse complement strand
ATCGATGCCCAACCGCCTTCTTCTCCGCCATCGCTCTCGCTGCCACCGTCATCTTCTGGCTGTGATCAACGAGTCCTGACCCTAGGTAGCGTATCGGGCGATCAACTGGTCGGCGACCTCGTCCAGATCCTTACCAGTATATGTTGGCTGCGGCCCGACGCTTAGGAGGTCATTTCCGGCACGCTTGATTAGCGCCGCCTGCCAGCCGGCGGCGACCGCACCCAGCGTGTCCCAGGTGTGGCAAGCGATCATGCACATCTGGGCTGGCTGCGTTCCAAGGGACCGCGTGACGTAAGCGTAGGCTTCGGGCGCCGGCTTGTGGCGACGAACCTCCTGGTCGACGCTGAAGCGGCGCTCGAACAGGTCTATGATGCCGCCCTGCGCCAGCTGTCGGCTTTGGATATCGAGTAGGTTGTCAGTAAGTGTGAACAGACGAAAGCCATGGTCGCGCAGCTTCTGCAATGCTTTCGGAACCTCGGGATGCGGAGGCATTGAGGCGAAGTTGTCGGTCAGCTCGACCTTGTCGGCCTCCGAGATTTCAATCCCCTTGGTCTGGGCCAGCATCTGCATCACTGCCCCGCCAATTTCGGTGAAGGGGACATAAGCGTCGGCGATCGTCAGGGCGCAGGAATAAACGATGAGGTTTGCGAACCACAGGCGCATGGCGCCGCTGTCCTTGAAGATCCGTTCGAAAATCGGCGCCATGGTCTCGAGATTCAGAAGGGTCTCGTTGACGTCAAAAACAATTAGGGGACGCTCGATCATTTAGACCTCCATCGAGAGCAGTGGCCTGGATCCAGCGATCTCATTACTTGAGAAAATCGCGGATGCTGTCGGCAATTTCCGAGGCATGGGTCTCCAAGGCGAAGTGGCCAGCGTCCACAAAGCGCACGACCGCGCCCGGAATGTCGCGTTTGAAAGCTTCGGCGCCGGGCGGGAGAAAGAACGGATCATTCTTGCCCCACACCGCCAAGAGAGGCGGCCGGTGCGTGCGAAAGTAATTTTGAAAAGCGGGATAGAGCGCGACATTGCTCTTGTAGTCGCCGAGCAGATCAAGCTGGATCTCGTCGGCGCCGGGGCGAGCCAGGTAATAATTGTCAAGGTTCTGACCATCTGGCGATACCAAAGCCGAGTCGGCCGCGCCCTGTGTGTATTGCCAGTGGGTGGTCTCCGGGCTGAGAAAGACCCGGAGCGCCTCGCGGTTCGCCGGCGACGGGTCTTCCCAGTAAGCGCGGATGGGCTTCCAGCCCTCGCTAAGGCCTTCCTCGTACGCGTTTCCGTTCTGAGAGATGATGGCCGTGATCCGTTCAGGGTGGCGGACGGCGAGCCTGAACCCCGTCGGCGCCCCATAATCGAAGACGTACGCGGCGAAGCGCTCAAAGTCGACGACTTCGGTGAAACGCTCAATGACACCTGCAATATTTTCGAAGGTGTAGCTGAACTTGGCGCGGGGCGGCATATCGGACTGTCCGAACCCTGGAAGATCTGGAGCAACCAGGTGAAACCTGTCGGCCAGCAGCGGGATCAGGTTCCGGAACATATGGCCGGCGGTGGGAAAGCCATGGAGCAGCAAGAGCTTGGGCTGACCTGGGTTTCCAGCTTCCCGATAAAACACGTTGAGACCGTCGACCTCAGCCACGCGGTATCTGACAGACGTCATCACGTTCCTCCCGCGCCTTCAGCGCAATCTTTTTGACGAGCGATCGTCCATGGGTGTTCATCCGGCCCTTGCAGCTCGTTGGGCGCTTCTTTCAGTCGCCTGCGACCGACTCGACTGCTTCGCGGATGATGTCAGCGACGGGGTCAGGAGCCGTGACGATCGGCGTGTGATCGACGGCATGCGATCTGATCGTCGCGTTCATGCGCGCGGCCATGAAGCGCTGCGTGTCCGGAACAATCATATAGTCGTGCTCGGCCACGAGATACCAGGTGGGGACCGTTTTCCACAGCACAGGCCCGACGGTCGGGACCGTCATGCAGGAGAACCGTAGTGGCCGCTGCGTAGCAGCAAGCACGATGAGATCATCGGGGGAAGCGTTAGGTGCGAACGCCTGGGGAAAGGCCTCGTCGGGAAGCCAGAACAGGTTGGCGCCGTCCGGCGCCAGCTTCGGCGCCTGCGGATGCGGTTCGGCGCGAAAGAACAGGTCGGCAAGCGTTTCACCTTCGTCGGGCGCGAACGAGGTGATGTAGACCAGTGCCTTGACCTGTTCAGGACGTGCGAGCCCGATGACCGCGCCCGCATAGGCATGGGCAACCAGGACGACCGGCCCCGCCGCCCGCTCGATGCTGCGGTTGAGGGCTGCAACGTCGTCGGCCAAATCGGTCAGCGGCAGCGGCGCGGCAAATGACTTGATACCTTGCGTCGCGAGCCGGGTGATCACACGCGCCCAGCTCGATCCGTCCGCCCACCCGCCGTGGGCCATCACAACGGACACGTCCTTCATTTCCATCTAGTCCTGCTTTCTGTTGGTGCTTCGCAGCTCTGATCAGCCCAATGTCTGTATCCAGCTGGCGACGGCCTTCCCGATCTCGTCCGGCGAGTCTTCCTGGATGAAATGGACCCCTTTGACCGTCACCTCGGTCTGCTCGGGCAGGCTGCGGGCATGTTCGAGGACCCTACCTTCGGCGAGGATTCCGCCCGGCTCGGCCTTTATGAACAGCTTGGGAACCCGGCTCGCCTTCAGCCAGTCGGCGTAGGAGTCCACGGCCGCAGTCACGTCGGCGGGCTCGCCCTCGATCGGGATTTCCCGCGGCCAGGTCAACGTCGGCCGCCGTCCCTCACCTGGCTGGGCGAATGGCCGGCGGTATTCCGCCATCTCCTGATCGGAGAGCTTACGGAGGATGGCGCCCGGCAGGACCTTCTCGATGAAGAAGTTGTCGTCGAGGACCATTTGCTCGCCAGCCTCGGAACGCAGCGCCTGCAACACTGGGCGCATGCCGAACTTATCCCAATGGTCCCAATACTGCCGGCCGACCATCGCCTCCATGTAGGCAATTCCCCTCACAGCTTCGCGGTGGCGATTGGCCCAGTCGAAGCCGAGGGTCGACCCCCAATCATGGATGACTAAGGTCACACGCTGGCGCACACCGAGGGCGTCAAGCAACGCATCAAGGTAACGGCGGTGCTCGACGAACCGATACGAGCCGGGCCCGCTGTCCGGCAACTTCTCGGAGTCGCCCATGCCGATCAGGTCCGGCGCAATGCAACGGCCGAGCGGCTGAAGGTGTGGGATGACGTTGCGCCAGAGATAGGACGAGGTGGGGTTGCCGTGCAGCAGGACGATCGGATCGCCCTCTCCGACCTCGACGTACGCCATTTCGCGGCCGAGCACCTGGCGCCGCTGCTTTTCGTAGGGAAATGCCGCGGAAATCATGTTCGTCAGTCCTGAGCCAGAGCCCGACGCGCCGAGCCGCTAGGCGGCTGACGTGCCGATCAAGATTTAGGTTTCGCATCAAACGAGCGGCAAACGGTGGGACGGCCGCGAGGAAATCCCTGTGTCGCCCCGTGGAGAAGTCTGCTGCCTGCGTTGAGGTTAAACGCCTGCCCGGGCCGGCGAAAATGCCGCTTGCCTAAGGAATCGATGCTCTGCGGCTATGGACGGAGTCCGCTTGGACGTATTCCTGATCGTTGGCTCCGAGAAACAAAGCAATCTGCTCTATAGTTCTGACGCACCAGTCTAAGTCCAATTGGCGGCTCGCAGCATGTTAAGCAGGGTGACCGAGGCATTTCCGCGCTGCCGTCCAGCAACAGTATATGCAGAGACCGTGAGGCGCAGGTCGAGTTGCTTCAATGGTACGTGGCTAAGGCCGTGCATTTCCGCGCCAGCAACGGTGACGATCGCCACACCAAGATTCGCCTTGAGTAAGGTCAGTTGGTCCTCTCGCCTCGTCACGTAGTGCGCCGCAGATTCTGAGACGCCATTGGCCTTCAGCCTGGCCCGAAATTCCTCGGTCAATTCACAGCTGGTGTCGATCACCAGGGTTTCGGAAATCAAATCCCCAAAGCTGACGCGGTCCTTGGTCGCTAGCAGGTGTTCTGGACCGAAACCGACTTCACATGGCAACTCAAACAGCGGAAAGGCGTCAAGCCGTGGCCACGCTTCGCCGAGGGGGCCGGCAATGGCTAATTCGGCCGTTCCCGATTTTAGGTACTCAGCCACTTCGTTGCGCGAACCTCGATGCAATTTCAGTTGCAACCCAGGAAAAATCCCAGACAGCTCCTGCAGCATGGGTTCGAATGGCTTGAGCCCAATCGTGTGCGACAGCGCCAATGAGAGCGGGACCACCTCGGCGTTGCGCATGGACACCGCTACCGACTTGGCCGCGACCGCCGTTTCGTAGCACTGGCGCAGCATAGGCAGGACACGTTGGCCGAGTTCCGTCAAATGCGACAGACTGCGTTCGCGGCAGATAAGCTCGCCGCCCAACTCCGCCTCGAGGGCCTTGATCGCGCGGGTGAGAGAGGGCTGGGCTACGTTGCAGCGCTCGGCTGCCTTGGTCAAATTCAGCGTCTCACTGACCGCCAGGAAATATCGGATTTGGTGCATTTCCATGGCGTGGCTCCCAACGCTGTGACAGTCAAAACCAATCCATACCCGCCGGCTCTCCTGGTTTCGCGTTCTGCTACAGATATTTTACCGCACTATCCGAAATTTAGAAAATATCGACCGAACGGCGCCAATGTTGTCGAGGAGTATCAGGGGCTACTGACCTTCTCGACGTAGCTGCGAAAATCGGGAGAAAAACCGAACGGATTTTCCACCCACCACTCTTTGACGCCGGCCGACGAAAAAACCGACTTGATGCCAGTCTCTTCGGCGATGACGATGCTTGAGTCGCCGGCGCCGAGGGTGGCTTGCATGTACATGGTCTCGCAGACGTGAAGATAGGCCCGAAGGGTCGAGTCAAAGCGCCATCGATCTTCCGGCGTCAACGCCCCTCTGTCCTGCATTCCCGAAAGCCAAATCCTGGCCACGTCGCCGTTCCGCGCCCATAGGAGATTGACCCGGTTCAACGCCTCGGAGACCGCGTGGTGGGACGACGCTCGCGTGGCCTTGGTGTTTTGACTTAGTTGAACGCCCACGAAGATGAGAGAAGCGACGACCGCGGCTGAGCCGAGCGTCTGTGAGATTTGTGAAATCTCGGCCAGTGTCATTACACGTCGTCCTTGCCCATTGCCGCCCAGCGGGAAAACCGAAAACCGTTCGACATTGAGCGACCGATCCACCCCGCATAATCAAGCCAATCTTAGCAGCAACACTGGGGGCTCTGTCAGCGTAAATTGACGGCTGACAGGCGGCGGGGCTAAGGCCGAGCCCCATGGCCAAGCTTAAGCCCCCGCCCAATCCGTTTCGTTGGTTCGACAGCTCGCCGGAAGTGATCCGGTTGGTGGTGCTGATGTACGTGCGCTACCCGCTGTCGCTGCGAAACGTCGAAGACCTGCTGCACGAGCGCGGGATCGACATCTGCTACGAGACGGTTCGCAAGTGGGTGGACCGCTTCGGTCCGATGTTCGCCTCCGAGATCCGCAAGAGGCGGGTCGAGGCGATGCGCCAGCACACGCACTGGAAATGGCACCTCGACGAGGTCTACGTGAAGATCAATGGCGAGATGCACTATCTCTGGCGGGCGGTGGATCACGAAGGGGAAGTCCTAGAATCCTTCGCCACCAAGGATCGGGACAAGGCCGCCGCGCTGAAGTTCATGAAGAAGATTATGAAGCGGCACGGCTGCGCCAAGACCATCACCACCGATGGCTTGCGCTCCTATCGAGCCGCCATGAAGGAGTTGAACGTTGCCGACCGCCAGGAAATAGGCCGTTGGGCCAACAACAGGGCGGAGAGTTCCCACCAGCCCTTCCGACGACGAGAGCGGGCGATGCTGAGGTTTCGGAGGATGAAGACACTCCAGCAGTTCGCCTCGGTCCATGCATCCTTCCACAACCACTTCAATCAGGAGCGCCACCTCGTTAGCCGACAGACCTACAAAGATCGACGCTCAGCCGCGCTGGCTGAGTGGCGGCAGGTCATGGGATAGAGCTAGCTCGGGTTTGGGAGAGCTACGTCTGAGCGTAGACAAGTTCGCGTTGAACTGACAGCACCCCGATGGCGGCTTAGGGCGCATACCCGTCATTGGCTATTTACCGGGAACCGGACCTTCGCTAGCGCCTTGGGCGAGGGCCTTTGGGGCTTTGGTCGTTGCCGGGGATTTCCCTGAGCGTCCAAGGGTTCGAGACAGGTCTCGCCCGGTTCGAACAGGTTCGACTTGCCCCATTGGGCCAGCGCCACCAACACCGGCAATAGGGCGCGCCCTTTGTCGGTCAGCAGATAGTCCTGATGGGCGTTGTCACCCGGACCCGACGCCGTGGTCAGGATGCCCTGGGCGACGAGGGTCCTGAGCCGGGCCGCCAGGATGTTCCTGGCCGCACCGAGATTGCGCTGAAACCCGCTGAACCGGGTCACGCCGGCCAACGCCTCGCGGACGATCAGCAAGCTCCACCAATCGCCGACCGCATCGAGCGATCGAGCGATGGGGCAGGCGTCGCCTTCAAAGCTCTTTCTTCTCACGGGTTGACGCCCTCCTTGGATTTCTGCGCGGCGGTCGTCGCCGAATGTGGTTGCATCATTAAACCTTTTGGTAGATATAAGCCGTATGGTAGCGAAATTAAACCAATTGGCTCCTCAGATGATCCGCTTGTTTAGGCCGTCTCTGCTCCAACCGGCTATGGCCGCGGCAGGCGCGCTGCTCTTCGTGATGTCGGCGTCGGCCGTCGCGGCGCAGGGCATCCCGTTCGACAGGATCGAGCTTCGAACCGAAAAGCTGGCCCCCAACATCTACACGCTGACCGGCTCTCCAGATGTCGATCCCGGCCATCCAGAGGCCGCCGGCGGCCGTATTGGCCTCCTGGTCGGGCCCGATGGCGTGGTCATGGTCGACGCCCAGTATGCGCCCCTGTCGGACAAGGTCCTGGCCGCGATCCGCCGGATCAGCCCGGCGCTCATACGCGTCCTGATCGATACGCACGAGCATCCCGATCACACCGGCGGCAACCCGAATTTCGCCAGGCAGGGCGCGGTGATCTTCGCGCGCGAGGAAACGCGCGAGGAGTTGCTGCGACCGCTGCCCGCCGCCGTCGGCGCAGCGGCCTCGGGAACCGATCCTGCCCGGCTTCCCGTCGTGACCTACGGCCTTGGAAGCTCGGTGAAGCTCCATCTGGATGGCGAGACGATCGATCTGATCCCACTCAGGGCCGCGCATACGGGCGGCGACACCATGGTCCGCTTCGAGACCGCCGACGTGATCATGATCGGCGACTTCTACCGCAACTACGGCTATCCGTTCTTCGACCCTGGCAACGGCGGCAGCCTGCAAGGCGTGCTGGATGCGGTCGATCTGACCCTGAAGTTGGCGGGGCCGGACACGGTGCTCGTTCCCGGCCACGGCTCGATCATCCACCGAAGCGACCTCGTCCCCTACCGCCTCATGATCCTGGACGTCAGGGGCAGGGTCCAGGCGATGATCGACCAGGGCAAGACTCTCAAGGAGGTTCTGGCCGCCAAGCCGACCGCGCCCTACGACGCCAAGATCCCCGGCGCCCTTGCGCCCCTGCCGGCGGGCTTCGGCAACAGCGCCGACCGCTTTGTAAGCCTGGTCTACGCCCAACTGAAACCCGCGAGTTGAGCATGGCCAGCAGACCCGTTCGATCCGGACAAGGCCGCGCGTGGACGATCGCGGTTGCTCTGGCCGGGCTCGCGACCTCGGGCGCGCAGGCCCAGGGGATCGCCTATGCCAAGATCGAACTGTCGGCAAAGAAGATTGCGCCAAACCTCTACACCTTCACCGGCTCGCCGGGGGACGATCCCGTCCATCCCGACGCCGCCGGCGGCAGGATCACGGCATTGGTCGGCCCAGAGGGCGTTTTGATGGTGGACGCTCAATACGCTCCCATCACCGACAAGGTCGTCGTCGCTATCCGAAAGACGAGCGATAAGCCGATCCGCTATCTGATCAATACGCACGCCCACCTCGATCATACCGGTGGCAATGCGGCTATCTCGGCTTTGGGCGCTTTGGTGATTGCGCGGGAGGAATCGCGCGAGGAGATGCTCGCGCCCTTGCCGGCCATCGCCGGGAATGCAGCGCCTCCAAGAGTTCCAGCAAGGCTTCCGGTCTTGACCTTCGGCATGGGCGGTCCAATGAAGATCCGCCTGGACGGCGAGACGGTCGATCTAATCCCTGTTCCACCCGCCCACACGGCGGGGGACGCGATCATCAAATTCGAGACGGCCGATGTCCTCGCCGTCGGCGACGTCTATCGGAACTACGGCTATCCGTTCATCTCGCTTGCCGACGGCGGTACTTTGAAAGGAATGGTGGCGGCGCTCGACGTCGTCATGAACACGGCCGACCCGGACACGCTGATCGTCCCGGGTCACGGCGGCTTGGTTCATCGCGCCGACGTCGTCGTCTACCGGGACATGATCGTCGCCGTCGCCACGGCTGTTCAGCGGATGATCGGTCAGGGTCGCAGCCAGCGCGAAATCCTGCAGGCGAGGCCAACGGCGCCCTACGACGGTCGTACGCCAGGCGGTCAAGACCCGGTCGTCTTGGGCGGCCCCACCAGCGCCGACCGCTTCGTCAGCGAGATCTATTCAGAACTGACCAAGGTGAAAAGCTAGGGCAGGTGTCTGGGCTCTCACAGCTTTCGCAGAAGGTGCGTGCTCCATGAGATTAGTTCAGTTGGCGAGCCTGATCCTGTTCGGGCTCGCAGGCGTCTTTCTGATTGCTCCCCGGCTCAAGCGACTGAGTCGGGCGGATGCGCTCATCGCCCTTCTCTCGGTTCACGTCTTTCGGGTCGTGGCGCTGTTCGTCATCCAGGCCCAACACGATGGCTACCGGATATCGAACATCGCTGTGACCGAAATCGTGGTTGGCGATCTGGTCGGAGCGGCGATCGCAGCCGTCTCCATCGCCTTGCTTCGCAAGGGCGCGCGCCTGGGTGTCCTATTTAGCTGGCTCCTGATCCTGGAGACGATCGTCGACATCGCCGTCGGTGTTCATCGGAAGATCCTTGAGCCCGTATCCGTCGGCGTCACAGGGCCGCTGTGGCCGGTTCTCGCCTTCTTCGTGCCGTTGATGATCGTGACCCTGCCCCTCCTGGCGTGGCAACTGATCGCCCGGCGCAAGGAGCCGCTCGCCAATCCGTAAGCGACGTCCAAGACCTTGCTCAATTCGGACCTTCTCGACATTCGCAATGGATCGCCTACGCCGTGGGCGTCATTTCGGAACCCAGCCGCGGGCGATGTCTGAGTTGGGAACGGGTGACTTCGTCCGGACTACCCCAAAAGCCGCCACTGAGGCTGCCCCGAGCGGTGGTCTGGTGGCAATCTAAACGTCCGGAAACTGGCGCAGAGCCAATGTCCGCAGAGGGCGCACCCCGACCTTCATGCCAACCAATCCCCACGTCTCTAACATTCGCTTAGGTTCGCTGACTGCGGACGTCGGTCATGGACGGCTGAGACCCTTTCGCCCCAGTTAAGGCTTGCTTGACTCGACCCATCGCCTCATTCGATTGGATTGGCCGGGTTCGGGGTTACGTCCATGCGTGCGATCATCGTATTCAGCAGCTTCGCGGTCGTCATAGCGTCCAGCGCTACCGCCGCCGAGGTTCGCCAGTTCGACCTGCAATGTAGCACCAGGGTGGCGACCAGAGACGCCGGCGTCAGCAATGCTGCGCGTGCCCAGGAGATCTATCGCATCGATCTGGACCGCCGGCTCTACTGTAAGGACCAATGCACCAACATTCGCCAGATCGCGGACATCACGCCGGCGATGATCGTGCTGGAGAACGAGGCCTCCGAGCCTGCGCCGCCAGCAGGCGTAGACGTTTCCCACACCATCGATCGGCGCACGCTGGCCATGCACGACGCTCAAATCTCGCCTGGCGCCTTCTCTGTCGTGAGCGACAGCCGATGCGTGATGGCGCCCTACAAATCCATCCCGAAAACGCCGACCAATCCGTAATCTGCCGAGCTGGCGGCGTCACATACCCCCTCTAGAGGCGACCTCTACCTCTACAAGCGGACCTCTTAGGCGACAGTGTCTGAAAGAAAGAGGTAGCAACACGACGAGCGCTGTTCCTCAGCCGGCATCGACGGCTGGCGCGCGAGTCTTGGTATCGCTTTAAGGCTCTCCATTGCTCGAGAGAAGGACGGCGATCCATTCGGTGGATTTGAATTGCGACATGATGGCCATCGCGGTGACGGTCAGCGGCGTGGAGAGAAAGGCGCCCGTGATCCCCCAGAGCGCGCCCCAAAACGCCAACGCCAGGAAGATGGCGACGGGATCCAGGTTCAGGCTGGAGCCCTGCATCCTCGGCTGGACAACATTGCCAACCACAAAGCCGATGGCTTGCAGGCCCGCCAGCAGGATTATGGGCTGAACAAAGCCGGGAAATTGCAACAGCGCGAAGATCGGCGGCAGGATCGTCCCGACGGCTCCGCCGATCACCGGCATGTAGCTCGCCACGAAAATAAGCAGGGCCCAGAACGCGGCATGGCCCAGCCCGAGCACCGCCATCAGGACGCCTGCCGGTACGGCGATGAGCAATCCCGCGACGGTCTGGACCCAGACATAGCCTTCCACGCCTTCGCGGATGCGCTGGAAGATGCGACTTGCATCGTTGCGCGACGTCGGATCGCCGAACAGCTTCGCGCCCTTGCGGGAGAAGTTGCCCCGCGAGGCGACGAGGAAGGCGAGATAGAGCAGAACCACGAAGGCGCCAGAGGCGACGCCCTGGGCGCCTTGCGCCAAAGGCGCGGCGTACTTTGCCGGATTGAGCTGGTGGACAAGCCCTTCCACGGTTGGCGGGACGTGCAGGCCGACCTTGGCTGCAACCTGGCCCAGAATGGTGTTCAACCGTTTTTCGTAGCCGCTCGCCTGGGCCACGAATTGCGCCGTGTTGTTGGCGACCATCCAGATCACGGCCAGGAAGAAGGCGACGATCAGCGTCAAAGCGGCCGGCATCGCCAGACGACGGGGAAATCCGGGGATACGCTCGCGAAGCGCCCGGGCCAATCCGTCGATCATCAGCAACAGGAACACCGCCAGCAGGAAGGGCGTGAGGATGCCCTTCAGCGCCCAGGCCACAAAGCCCACGGCGACCACGGCGGTGACCACCATCGCCGTCTTCCAGGCGGCGGGCCGCGTTTCATCCTGAACCGTCACGATACCCTAGCCCCCAAACATTCTACCGACGCTAGGTATGCACCGCTCCGATACCGTAGGCCTAGCGGGTAAGCAGACGCGGTCGAAAGCCGTTGAGCAGGGCGGATGCGTCGTGATGCAAGCGGCGTCGGTGAGCGGCGCCTGAACAGCGAGGCTTCCCTCTCGGAACCGTCGTGCAAAGCTGCGCTGCCGCATCCCACCGGGGCCGCTGTCATTCTGCTTTCTTTCCCCGGTATCAAGCGCGGGGTCTAATTCCACCTCCCAGCGTTCAGGGTGCTGCAGCGAGGCTTACCCAATGACCCCAAACGCCCTGAACGGTTCTGGTGCGCCCAGGGCAGCTCCTTGGACCGCGGTAGCCGCCCTTGGAATCGTGTTTGGCGACCTTGGCACGAGTCCTCTCTACACCATGCAGACCATCGTCGGGTCGCTGGGCGGCCAGAGCCAGGAGCAAGCCGCGCTCGGCGTGCTGTCGTTGATCTTCTGGACCCTGCTGATCACAATCTCGGTGAAGTACTGCCTGTTCGTCATGCGCGCGGACAACCAGGGGGAGGGCGGCATCCTGGCGCTGATGTCGTTGGTCGGCATGAACGACTGGCGACGAGGGACCTATATCGGCGCCACCATGGGCCTTCTCGGCGCGGCGCTGATCTATGGCGACGGAGTCATCACCCCATCGATCTCGGTGCTGAGCGCGTTGGAGGGGGTCAATGTCGCGACGACGGCGCTCAAGCCCTTCATCCTGCCCCTGGGCATAGCGATCTTAGTGGCCCTATTCGCGGTTCAGCGCTTCGGCACCGCGGTGATCGGCAAGGCCTTCGGTCCGATCATGCTGCTGTGGTTCGTCGCCATCGGTGTCCTGGGGCTCGTCGCCGTCGTCCATCATCCCCGGGTGCTGGAGGCGGTCAATCCCTGGTTCGCGTTGCGCCTGCTGCTGTCGAGCGGGCCTGGAGCCCTGGTCCTGCTCGGCGGCGTATTTCTCTGCGCCACCGGCGGCGAGGCGCTCTATGCGGACATGGGCCACTTCGGTCGCCTGCCCATCCGCCTCGCCTGGTACGCCGTCGCCCTGCCAAGCCTGCTGCTGAGCTATGCTGGTCAATGCGGTCTTCTGCTCGACGGCGCCCCCAAGGGAATAAACCCCTTCTTCCTGCTGGCGCCTCACTGGGCGGTGATCCCTCTGGTCATCCTGGCGACGCTCGCCACCATCATTGCGAGCCAGGCGATCATCACCGGCGCCTTCTCCATGACCCGCCAAGCCATGCAACTCGGTTGGCTGCCGGGGTTCAACATCCGGCAAACCTCCGACAAGGTCTACGGCCAGATATATGTGCCTGCGGTCAACGCCATGATGGCGGTCGGCACCATCGCGATAACGCTGGCCTTCCGTAGCTCGGACCGCCTGGCTGGCGCCTACGGGACGGCAGTCTCAACCACCATGGTCCTGACAACGCTGCTGCTGTTTCGGGCGATGCACCATGTCTGGCGTTGGCCGATGATCGTCGTGGCGCCGCTCTCGGCCATCTTCATCCTGGTGGACCTGAGCTTCTTCACTGCAAACCTGGCCAAGATCGTGGATGGGGGGTGGGTCCCACTGACGCTTGGAATTTGCATCTTCATCGTGATGGTGACCTGGCGGACGGGCACGGCGGCCCTGCGCGCAAAGCTGGCGACCATGGCCGAGCCGGTCGATCAGTTTCTCGAGGAGCTAAAAGCCAATCGCATCCCCCGCGTTCCAGGCGTCGGCGTCTTCCTGACCAGGACAGATGACCGGATTCCGAGCTACATTTCCGACCATGTCCGCAACACGGGCTCGCTCCACCAAAGCGTGGTGATACTGAACCTGAAGTTCGAGGAACAGCCGCGCATCTTCGAAGATCGCCGCGACGTCGAGCCGATCGTAGATGGCCTATCGCGGGTGACGCTGCGCTACGGGTTCTTCGAGCGACCCGATGTGCCCAACGCGCTGAAATCTGGCTGCGGACTGCCTTCGGATATCGATATCGGTCGCGTGGTGTTCTTCGGCACCCGCGACCTGGTCACCCCAGGGGAGCATTCTTGGCGAAGCCATTGGCGCTATAGCCTCTTCGCCCTTCTCTACAAGAATGCAGCGCGAATCATCGATCGCTTCGACCTCCCGCCAACGCGGACGGTTGAGGTGACGCGTCAGATCAAAATCTGAAGTCAGATGAACGCATCTCCTGAGGCGCCCTAGGCGTTCTCCCACCCTCGTCGCGCGGCGTTCGTTGCGAGTGGCACTCGGGCTTGAAGAGGAATGTCGTCCAGTCCCCCACTCAAAGCCGCACTCTAAGCCGGCTGATTTGTGACGATGGAACGGTCCGGATTCGGAAGAGATGCTGACGTCCGTTGTGGGCGCGGTCGCGGTCCAGGCGTTCTGGGGCTTTGGCTGCAGCCTGCTCTGGCGGCGGAGGGAGGCGATCTCATCGTGAACATCGTCTCCCCCTCTCCAATCAGGTGAAGGTATCTTTGCTTGGATCAATCGGCGTGGCCTTCGGCTTGGAACTGCGCTTTGCCTTCGGCTCGGGTGCCATGACGACTTCCGACGCGGCAACCTTGGCGCCTACCGTACGGCCGAGCCCCAGGCTTTTTGCCAACTCGGACCGGTGGGCAGAATAACTCGCGGCCACCATCGGGTAATCCTTCGCAAGGCCCCACTTGGTGCGATATTCGTCCGGCGTCATTCCAAGTGTCCCAAGGTGACGCTTCAGCGACTTGTAGAGCTTTCCATCTTCGAGGCTGATCAGATGGTCGGGCGTGACCGACTTCTTGATCGGCACGGCGGGCGTGAGCTTGGGCGCGGGTTCTGGAACGGGATCGCCCGCGCTCGACAGGGCGGCGTAGACCGTCGAAATGAGCGCGGGCACATCTGCGATAGCGACGTGGTTGTTGGTTAGGTAGTGCGACACGATGCCTGAAACGAGTGCGGTAATGGTTTCGGGCCCTTGAGTGGTGTCGTCGGTCATTGGTGAGATCCGTGCTGATTCGGTGGCCGGATCATATCGAAAGAATGGGCGGCAATGGGACCGGCGCTTGCATGTGCCTGGCCGTAGTGAATGGCCGTCTGGGATGTCCGGAATCGGGAAGGGGAATTTTAGTCCGAATTACCCCCAGAAGCAGCCGGTGTCAGCGGCCTTGGGAGTGATCCAGCCGTCCGGAAACCGGCAGAAGGCGGAGGTCGCCTAAGGGCGCATCTCGCCAGCGGGCGTGCCTTTGTGCCTGGCGCTCGAAAGCGAGTCGCTTGATTAGCAGGGTAGTAGGGGAAGGTGGAAAACAGACCTGACTTTCCACCCAAGCCGCGCAGCTACGAATGATGCTCAAAGGTGAGCTGAACGATCCGCACCAGGACCAGGCCGCCCGGCTTTGTCAGCGCAAATTGACGGCTGGCAGGGGAGGGGGCTAAGGCCGAGCCCCATGGCCAAGCTTAAACCCCCGCCCG
>NZ_LMUL01000005.1:141598-149177 GCF_009765965.1 Caulobacter sp. S45 | reverse complement strand
AACGCGCCGGATTACGGCCTCCACGGCGCCCCTGATCCTTCCAAGATCGGTAAGACCGCCTCGCATGGCTGCGTTCGGATGACGAACTGGGACGCCGTGGCTTTGGCGCAGGGTGTAAAGCCCGGCGTGACCGTAGAATTCGTCGGAACGCGGGCCAAACCCCATAGCTGATGTGTCGTAGGTTTCAGCTGCGACTGAGGTCGGCACTGTCAACCAAACGTACCTGGGGCCACTGTTCAGGGCTTTTTAGGGCGGATGGGGCAGAACTGCGGAGCCCGCCGGCCGTGCCTCTCTTTGTTCTGCAACGGAATGCGATGACGGCTGCCTCCGAACAGGAAGCACGCTGGGCGCAGCCAGGCCCGGAACATTTGCGCTGACAATGCCCCAGCGGGCCGTCAAAGCCGCACGCCCAAGCGCAGTGGCCGCGCCCATATGGATCGAGCTGGCTCTGTCAGGTGAAATGTACCTTGTCGTGAGCGCGGTCGAGGGTAGGGAGGGGCATGCCCCGCCGGAAGCCACCACCCAATCCGTTTCGCTGGTTTGACTCATCGCCAGAGGTGATCCGTCTGGTGGTGATGCTCTACGTCAAATACCCTCTGTCGCTGAGGAACGTGGAAGACCTCCTGCATGAGCGGGAGATCGACATCTGCCACGAGACGGTGAGGCTTTGGTGGATCCGCTTCGGGCCGATGTTCGCCAACGAGATCCGCAAAAAGCGAGTCGAGGCGATGCGCCAGCACACCCATTGGCGATGGCATCTCGACGAGGTCTATGTCCGCATCGACGGCGAGATGCGCTACCTCTGGCGTGCCGTGGACCATGAAGGCGAGGTTCTGGAATCCTTTGTCTCCAAGGAGCGGGACAAGGCGGCGGCGCTGAAATTCATCAAGAAGGCTATGAAGCGCCATGGCCGTCCCAAGGCTATCGTCACCGACGGCCTGCGTTCCTACGGCGCCGCCCTGAAGGAGATCGGTGGAACCGAGCGCCAGGAGGTCGGCCGTTGGGTCAACAACCGGGCTGAGAATTCACACCAGCCCTTTCGACGAAGAGAGCGGGCGATGCTGAGGTTTCGGAGGATGAAAACACTCCAGACCTTCGCCTCGGTGCACGGGACCGTGCACAATCATTTTAGCCAGGAGCGCCACCTCGTCAGCCGCACAACCTACAAAGACCGACGCTCAGCCGCTCTGGCTGAGTGGCGGCAGGTCGTTGGGTAGAGCTAGCTCGGGTTTGGGCGAGCTACGTCCAAGCGGAGGCGAGTTAGCGTTGGACTGACAGCACCCTCAGGGCGCTCGCGTCCTGGTAGGAGCCGCCGCCGTAGCAGTCGAACTTGAGCATGACCGACCCCGCCGGCAGGAGTTCCTCGATCTCCTGCAGCAAGGTCGTCTTCCCAACACCTCCCGATCCGTGGACATAGAGGTGCTGAGCCCCAGCCGCCATGCGATCGGTCACCGTCCGAGCTATGCCTCTGTGGACGGGGGCCTCGATCTCTTTGATCTTGGGCGGACAAGGAAACAGCGACCGACCATCCGACACGCCAATCTGGAGCAAGACCCGCTCACGCGTGATGATCTCGCCGGCCGCCTCCGGCATCATTCGCTTGCGCACGTATCCGCGCAATTGCGCGGCCGATTCCACGAACTCGGTGTCAGACCAGGCGGCGATCGCCTTGAGCATCTGGTCTTCGATCTCGAAGCGCGACCCAGAACTCCCTTGCAGGTCGAGGACCTCAGCCAAACGCTGGAAGTTGCTGGCGCTCAATCCACTGGCGTGGACCAGCCGATGAAGATCGGGATCGCCCGATCGCCACGCCTTTTCATAGCCCTTTGGCACGTCCACTTTCGCCGCGGCGATCGCGTCGAGGAGGTCTTGGGCAATCGGTTGATTGGTGACCAGCGAGACCCGCACGCTGTCCACTGGCCGGCCCGGCCGGGCTCGAGCCAACCCTTGGTAGGCAAGGCCAAGCGGCCAATAGGCGAGGTCGACGCCTTGCCGTCCCGGGCGGTCGCAAACCGGGCCACAGTCCACGGCTTGGCTGTGTCTGCCGCGGAATACTTCATCTGCTGGAACTCGACTCGGTCGGCCTCGGCGACCGTTTCGCCGCCGTAGAACGCCGCACAATCGACACCGTCCCAAACGCGGTCCTGGCCCTCGGCGACGGTCATGCCTTCCACTGTGATGGCGGCCAGTCCTGTGGCGGCATCCAGCAGCCTTAGGGCCTGGCGTGTGGCCCACAGCTCATGGAACTCGTCGCCGGTGTTAGAACCGCGCGCGCCGCTGTAGTCGATGGCGAACGTCTGGTCGCTCATGGGTTAGATGCGAGCCTCCGGCGACTCTGTATGGGGCACCATCTCGCCCAATTACTCCGGATCCGGTCAACACGATACAGCTGCCGCGACCACTTTGCGTTGTGAGGGCGGCCGTGCCGAATGTCCGGAATCTGGAGCAAGTTCAAGTTCAACTAAGGGCGCGGAGTCCAGGCTAGGCCCCCTCCGCTGCCGACAGTCCTGGTGCTAGCAAGCGGACGTCGCGGTCAGCCGGAGGGGGTCGGCGGCACGTATGAGCGTGGATCCGGAAGCCGGCCCTTCACCATGTCCGCTTTGCGGCTGTAGTGGCGAGTCCGGTTTACCCCGGGATCAGACATTGGGCCGGAGCTCGGGGCCTCTCTTCAGGCCCGCTGGATGTCGTCTTTTTGGCAGAAGCCTGATGGCGGCATTGGGCGCACAGCTCGGGCCGGGCGTTTTGGCCGCCCGGCGGCGTGACCGCCGAATAGCGGACGCGGTGGACAGCCGGGGAGGGTGGGGAGCGGACTCGCCATACAGTCGTGTTAAGAGAGGCGAATCTTCGAGAGAGAGCCACGATCAATATGCCCGCCCCGGCTTCAGTTGCGCAAGCGTCGGTAAAGCCTGACTCAAGCAAGTCGCTGAGAGCCATAATATGGCTCTATGCCACTATGATTATGTGCTCAATTATCCTTTTTTTCATACTCGACTTCGAGAAACCGGCCTGGGAATTGCCAACGCAGGCTGATATAAGAACAGTATCTGGCGTTTTTATGCCGCGCGCTCCTCTTCTCAAGCACGCTCCGCCGTTTCGGCTTAAATTAAACTCTGGCGGATACGTGTCATTTTACTGCTTTCCCGCTGAAACCTATAATGATGCAGATTGTTTTATCAAGGAACGATTCGATCCGTTTGAGCAAAGCTCCGCTAACTTCACGGTAGGATTTTTCCGGGCGCGCGGATTAGCCAAAGGAGTGATGAGCAATGGTACTAAAAATATTATAACATCGGTTCAATTAAATGGGCGTTATATTGTTTCGCCGAGTGACAGAAGCCGCGATCTCAGCGTGTATTTGTCTAGAGAAAAACAATTATCAAAACATCCACATCGCATTTCAATCTATTTTACTGTGTTCATGCTATTTTGGCCTACTATTTGGCTTGCTATCTATTTCTACAAAAAGTGGGATCGATAATCCATCGACATAGTCATACGCGAGAGCTTTCGTCAAAAACTACGCTTTTAGGGCTATGGGAATGTCGCCTAAGGGTCGCTAGCACCTACCGAGCGGCTCCAAACTCACCGTTGGCGCGCCGTCGGCCCTGTCGCCCGGAAGCGGACGGTCCATTCGACCGCACGGGGTCGTTAGCACGGCTCTGTCAGCGCAAATTGACGGCCGGCAGGGGAGGGGGCTAAGGCGAGCCCTATGGCCAAGCTCAAGCCCCCGCCCGATCCGTTTCGCTGGTTTGACAGCTCGCCGGAAGTGATCCGGTTGGTGGTGCTGATGTACGTGGGCTTTGTCAGCGCAAATTGACGGCCGGCAGGGGAGGGGGCTAAGGCCATGCCCCATGGCCAAGCTTAAACCCCGCCCAATCCGTTTCGCTGGTTCGACAGCTCGCCAGAAGTGATCCGGTTGGTGGTGCTGATGTACGTGCGCTACCCGCTGTCGCTGAGAAACGTCGAAGACCTCCTGCACGAGCGAGGGATCGACATCTGTTACGAGACGGTGCGCAAGTGGGTGGACCGCTTCGGCCCGATGTTCGCCTCAGAGATCCGCAAGCGACGGGTCGAGGCTATGCGCCAGCACACCCATTGGAAGTGGCATCTCGACGAGGTCTACGTGAAATCAACGGCGAGATGCACTATCTCTGGCGGGCGGTGGATCACGAGGGCGAAGTGCTCGAATCCTTCGCCACCAAGGATCGAGACAAGGCCGCAGCGCTGAAGTTCATGAAGAAGATCATGAAGCGGCACGGCTGCGCCAAGACCACCACCACCGATGGCTTGCGCTCCTATCGAGCAGCCATGAAGGAACTCAACATCACCGACCGCCAGGAGATAGGCCGTTGGGCCAACAACAGGGCGGAGAATTCCCACCAGCCGTTCCGACGACGAGAGCGGGCGATGCTGAGGTTCAGGAGGATGAAGACACTCCAACAGTTCGCCTCAATCCATGCATCCTTCCACAATCATTTTAATCAGGAGCGCCACCTCGTCAGCCGGCAGACTTACAAAGAGCGACGCTCAGCCGCCCTGGCTGAGTGGCGGCAGGTCGCTGGGTAGAGCTAGCTCGGGTTTGGGAGAGCTACGTCTAAGCGGAGATAAGTTCGCGTTGGACTGACAGCACCTTTGAGATCAATGTCAGGAGAGTTGGCGCGACGGTTCAGCGAGTGTTCACGGGGCAGAGTTAACATTCGGCGCAGCCGGGTAGCGCCGCCTAACGCCCTCAGAGCCGCCGGGGCCTGGTGCCCGAAAGCGGCCGTGCTGATCGGCAGGCGAGGGTGGCTAGCACGCATGAGCTTGGCTCTACAAACTCACCGTTCGGCCGCCGTCGGGCCTCTCGCCCAGAAGCGGGCGGTCCATTCGACCGCACGGGGTGGAAAGGGGACCTTTGCGGGTCAACCCAAGCAGTCGTAGTCTCGGGCATGGGCGCACCCGATCCAATCTACATGCCGCTGGTCAATGAAGGGACCGACGTTTGGGCTCCAGTGTGGGCCGATCCGTTTGGACGCGGCTTTTGGCGCGTGCGAGGCCCCTTGCCGCTAGGTCAGCTATGGGCATTCCCTCCGGGCTCCGTGGTCGCCGTGGTCCATCGAACCTTTTCGTCCGGCGAAGCTGGGCTTGTCGCCCTTGAGAGCTTCGGACCCGCGCCGCCGGAATGCGACGAGCTAACGGAGGTTCGTCTTTCCCCTGATGGGGCACGGCGGCTCTGCATCTTTGGAAGGCCAGACGGTCTTTACCAGTACCGTGAGGACAGCCTGACTGCCGAACAGCACACCTTGCCCTATTGGCGCGAGGGCTACCCGCCGTCCGGCCTCTACCATTCGCCAAGTGAGGCCCTGGGGGACGCGCCGAGAGTCTTCCGGAACGGCGGCTAAGGGTCGTGAGCACGTATTGGCCCGTGGCCGAGAACTCGCCCTCCGGCGGGGGCTAGGCTGGCTGCCTGGAAGCGGACATCCCGAACCCGTGTTAAGGTGGGAAACGGTCCTTGGCATTCCGCCGGAAAGCAGAGCTAATTGGACCGGCGGCTCCTCAGATCGGACAGGCAAATGCGCCCTATAGCGTTACTCTTGGCGGCTGGTGGTCTTGCGACGCCCGGCCTTGCCGGTGAGGTATTGGCGTCGCCGAACCATCCTCCCGAAGTTCACCGCGCCGACTTCGAGCTGTTCTCTTGTCGGTTGAAGTCTGGTGCCAATTTGCAGCTTCGCGCTCATCAAGACGCAGAAGGGAACATGAAAATTGTTCTCGTCCAGCAGCGCCCCGCCCGCCAGCGCGTGCTCACAGGATTAGAAGCCAGCTACCGTGGGCTTTGCTCACGGAGGCGACGCGATAATCCAAGCGCACACCGAGAACTCGACAATTGATTTATTTGTCCAAGAAGGCGGTGTTGAGCCGTCGTTCGGGGCGCTTGTGGAAGCGAGTGCCAAGGGTAGCACCAATCAAGTCTGCGAGCCGGAAACTATCAACACGCCCTCGTCAGTAGTGGGCGATCCCAACGCTCACGAGGCGCCGCTGAGCCTCTTTTCGCTTGGCCTACGCCATATAGCCGGAACGCTGGCCGATCCCCCGGACTGGCCTGAAGGATAGTTGCCCCCGCAGCGGACGTTCCCAACTTCCGAGAAGGGGTCGCAAGCACGTATGAGTGCGGGTCCGGAAAGTCCCCCTTCGTCGATGTCCGCTATGCGGTTGCGTCGGTGAGTCCGCTTGGCCTCCAGACCCGGACATCAGAGCGCAGCAGAACGGAGCTTGGCCGGCGTTCGTAATGTCGTGTTCCCGGAGGAAGGCGCGAGTCCGGTAAGGGCGCTTAGACGCCCGATGCGATCATGCCCACCTTGAGGTCAGTAGCGGTGTAGACGCAGGCGCCGTCGGCGAGCAGCATTCCATTCGCAACGCCCAAGGCCAGCTTGCCGCGGCGGACCAATCTCAGATTCACTTCATAGCGCACCAGCCGCGTCTGAGGGGTGATGTGGCCCCGAAACGAGACTTCGCCGCCGAGCGCACGGCCCTTACCCGGCGACCCCGACCATCCAAGCCAATAGCCAACCACTTGCCACATGGCGTCCAGGCCAAGGCATCCCGGCATTACCGGATCCCCCTCGAAGTGGCAGGCGAAGAACCAGAGGTCCGGCGTGATGTCCAGCTCGGCGACGACTTGTCCTTTGCCGAACTCTCCGCCCTCGAGGCTGATCTCGGTTATGCGATCCATCATTAGCATCGGCGGCGCAGGGAGTTGCGCATTCCCAGGGCCGAAATAGCCACCGCGAGCGGACTGGAGCAGGTCTTCCTTCGTGTAGCTAGACTTCGGAGTGTGAAAATCGTGTGGATTCGCCACGGCTGTACTGCCCTTTCCAAAGTCACGCTCGTATCGGTCTGGCGACGGCTCAGCGCCGAGTTCTGCCTGACCTCCAAAAGCCGTGGATAGCCGGCCTGCGCGCTGCGTCAACTAGCAGGAAACCGCCGTGCCTAGGACGCCTTTGGGTTGCGCAAAACCCGAAGAGCCAAAACGGACGAGGTTATGGCCGTGGGTCGGCGAACGTTAGAAGCACAAATCGACGGCAACGTCTGCTTACGGTTGCCACCACGCATCCCGTCGGCTCCAGACACTCACCGTTAGCGACGCCGGCCTCTCGTCCGAAAGCGGGTCTGCTGATCGACCCCATGGGAACGCTTTATATTCTGAGCCCTCTTCCTGGAAGCTGGCGTCGGCGATTGTTCAAAATCGGGGGGGGGAATCTCGTCTGGACTACCCCCAGCACCTGTCGTCTAGGCAAGCTCAAGCGACGGCTCCGAGGCGATTGAGGCGTCTGGAATCGGGCAAAGAGCTTTCGGCAGCAATGGGCGCGCAGCCGCGGGCGGGACGTTTCCGACCCTTCCGCCGGCGAGCGGACATCGAAAGGGACTGGATAGGGTGGAAAGGACTTAATACCTCATCTTCGCTCACTTATTTTGGACGAGCGACTCCCAACCTTTACCCCGCCACACATCGGTGATCGTAACAGCGCGGTGAGATTAATCTCCGTGACAAACCTGACGAGGCGCGCCGTGCTCAACCATCTCCACAGTCATGAACTCCTGT
>NZ_LMUL01000005.1:112758-141588 GCF_009765965.1 Caulobacter sp. S45 | reverse complement strand
GAAGACCTCCTGCACGAGCGAGGGATCGACATCTGTTACGAGACGGTGCGCAAGTGGGTGGACCGCTTCGGCCCGATGTTCGCCTCCGAGATCCGCAAGCGACGGGTCGAGGCCATGCGCCAGCACACCCATTGGAAGTGACGCCTCGACGAGGTCTACGTGAAGATCAACGGCGAGATGCACTACCTCTGGCAGGCGGTAAATCACGAGGGTGAAGTGCTCGAGTCCTTCGCCACCAAGGATCGAGACAAGGCCGCCGCGCTGAAGTTCATGAAGAAGATCATGAAGCGCCACGGGTGCGCCAAGACCATCACCACCGACGGCTTACGGTCCTATCGAGCAGCTATGAAGGAGCTGAGCATTGAAGATCGTCAGGAGGTAGGCCGGTGGGCCAACAACAGGGCGGAGAATTCCCACCAGCCCTTCCGACGACGAGAACGGGCGATGCTGAGGTTTAGGAGGATGAAGACACTCCAGCAGTTCGCCTCGGTCCACGCATCCTTCCACAACCACCTCAACCAGGAGCGCCACCTCGTCAGCCGACAGACCTACAAAGATCGACGCTCAGCCGCGCTGGCTGAGTGGCGGCAGGTCATGGGGTAGAGCTAGCTCGGGTTTGGGAGAGCTACGTCTGAGCGGAGACAAGTTCGCGTTGGACTGACAGCACCCTACATCCAGTTCGACAGGGTTGAGGCCTTGGTGGCTGCGGCGCAGACCGGCGCCCCTGGAGCTCCATCCCTGGAACTCCGAACCGTTTTCGCCCGAGCAGCCCGGCCGGCTGGTGTTCGACCTGGATCCGGCGCCGGACGTCGCCTTCGATGTCGTGATCGAAAGCGCGCGGGAAATCCGCGACCGCCTCGAGGAGCTGGGCTTGGTCAGCTTCTGCAAGACGACCGGCGGCAAGGGCCTGCATGTAGTCACGCCGCTGGAGGCCGAGGGGATCGATTGGGCGGTGGCCAAGGCGTCCGCCCGCGACGTCTGCAAGGTGATGGCCGCCGAGGCGCCCGACCGCTACCTGATCAACATGGCCAAGAAGGAGCGCACGGGCCGCATCTTCCTGGACTACCTGCGCAACGACCGCATGGCGACGGCGGTGGCCCCGCTCTCGCCGCGCGGCCGCCCCGGCGCGCCGGTCTCCATGCCGGTGACTTGGACCCAGGTGAAGAAGGGCCTCGATCCCAGCGTCTACACCGTGCGCACCGTCCCGGCTCTGGTGAAGAAGCTGAAGGCCTGGGAGGACTACTGCGACGGCGAGCGGCCGCTGGCCAACGCCATCAAACGCCTCGGCAAGGTCTAGGACCCCGCGTGCGTGGCTCAGTCCTCCGCTTGTGTCAGGGTGCGGACCAAAGTCAGCAGATCGTCGGCACGATAGGGCTTGCTGAGGAATACGCCCTTTGGCGGCATGTCGCCGGGCCCTGGGCGGACGTTCCCGGACGCGACGAGGATTTTTACATGCGGCCAGCGATCGTGGACCAGCTGCGCCAGGCCGAGGCCGTCAGGCGTTCCCGGCATGTTGATGTCGGTGAACAAGACCATCACCTCGGCTTGGGCCTCGAGACACTGCAAAGCCGCGCCGGCATCGGCCGCTTCTATCACCCGATAACCGCCGAATTCAAGAATATCGCAGCCGACCATGCGGACAAGTTCTTCATCGTCGACGATCAACACTGTGGTTGGGCCTGGAGAATTCATACTTCCCGAACCCCTCGCAGTCGGCGACGTTCCGCTCTTCCCGTTGGATTTCCAAAGAAGCATCAAACGCGTAGCTGGGATCGGCGTCGGCCGGTATGAGGATCGCCACCTTCAATATCAACAATATCAACAAACGGCTGGCCAACCTGCTGGACTGGCTGGCGACGGCGGAGCCCGACGTGGTCTGCCTGCAGGAGCTGAAGGCCGAGGATCGCGCGTTCCCGCTCGCGGCCATCGAAGCCGCCGGCTACGGCGCAGTTTGGCGCGGGCAGCGGACTTGGAATGGCGTCGCCATCCTCGCCCGCGGCGCCACGCCCGTGATCACCCGGCGCGCGCTGCCGGGCGACCCGAGCGACGACCAGGCCCGCTACATCGAAGCTGCGGTGAACGGCGTCCTCATCGCCTCGATCTACCTGCCCAACGGCAATCCTCAGCCAGGGCCCAAGCTCGCCTACAAGCTGGCTTGGTTCGAGCGGCTGATCGACCACGCCGCCGAGCTGATGGCGGCAGGCGTCCCCGTGGTGTTGGCCGGCGATTACAACGTCGTGCCGACCGAGGCCGACATCTGGCCGGGGCATCATGAGCAGGACAACGCCCTGCTACAACCCGAGGCCCGCGCCGCCTTTCAGCGCTTGTTGGACCAGGGCTGGACTGACGCGCTGCGCGCCCTTCAGTCCGAGGGGCCGCTCTGGACCTTCTGGGGCCATCTGCGTCATCGGTGGCCCAACGACAAAGGCATGCGGCTCGACCATCTGCTGCTAAGCCCCGACCTGGCCGGGGGCGTCAGCCGAACCGCGCGGGGCGGGGAGGGGGCAAGCGACCACGCACCCACCTGGATCGACCTGCAGCCCAAAGCGGGTCGGAAAGCGGGGGCGACCTTGCGGCGCGCTCCGCCCTCTTGCGGCCCTCCCCGACCGGTCCAGCGCTAGGCATGGCCAAGCACCCCGTGACGCCTGATGGCCGCTACTTCGTGGTTCGCGGCCGTCTTTGGCGGATGGCCAACCCAAACCTGCCGGACCAAGAACGCCAGACCTTGGTGAAGCAGCTGATGAGCGCGCGCCGGGCCGTTCGGGCGGCGCATGCGGCCGCGGATGAGGCCGCGGAGGCCGACGCCCGTGCAGCCGTGGACCAGGCCAAGCGGGCCTTGGGCGAGCGGGGACCGGTTTGGTGGACGGATGGCGCGCCGGACCTCAATCGCCACATGGCGCGCAACACCGTTTACGCCGCGTGGTTCGCGGCGCTGGACCGGGACCCCGGGTCTTAGGCCTCAGAGCATGGCGAGACGGGTGCGCCGGTTCGGCGGAGGGAAATCCGCATCGATCGCCGCGAGATCCTCCGCATCGAGCGTAAACTCCGCGGCGTGGAGGTTGGCCTTCACATGGGCCTCGTCAGCGGCCTTGGGGATGGCGATGACATTGGGGTCGCGTAGCACCCAGGCCAGCGAGACTTGGAACGGGGTGACGTCGTAGCGCTTGGCGATGGCCGCGAGGGCGGGGGACTCAGGCAGGCGGCCCTGGCCAACCGGGCTATAGGCCATCACCGGAATATTCCGCTCAGCAAGCTTGGGCATCAGATCGAACTCCGCCCCGCGCTCGGTGATGTTGTAGAGGATCTGGTCGGTCGCGCAGCGCTCACCGCCGGCGAGGGCCAGCTCCTCCATGTCGCTGCTATCCAGATTGCTAACGCCCCAGCGCCGGATCTTCCCGGCTGCGATCAGCGCCTCCATGCCTTCGACCGTTTCCGCCAACGGGATCGAGCCGCGCCAGTGCAGTAAATAGAGGTCGAGGTGATCGGTCTTCAGGCGGCGCAGGCTGGCCTCGCACGCCCGCTCCAGCCGTCCGCGGCCGGCGTTTTGTGGATAGGCCTTGCTGACCAAGAAGACTTCGTCGCGAAGGCCAGCCAGCGCTTCGCCCAGCAACGTCTCGGTGGCGCCGTCACCGTACATCTCGGCGGTGTCGATCAGGGTCAGGCCAAGCTCGACCCCAGTGCGGAGCGCGGCGATCTCCTGGCTGCGCAGGCGGGCGTCCTCGCCCATGCGCCAGGTGCCCTGGCCAAGGGCTGGAATCGCAGACTGGTCGGGAAGAGAAACGGTTCGGATCATCGCAGGCCACTCGTCGATCAAGGCTGCCCAGAACGCATCAGGCCCCGGAAATTTCCGCTATCGTAGGGCATGGATACGCAGCCCTTGAAGATCGAAGTCCCCGATATCGGCGAGGTGTCCGGCCTTTGGCAATCACCGGCGGAGGCCTCGGCCTGCCTCGTTCTGGCCCATGGCGCCGGGGCGGGCATGACCCATCGCTCGTTGGCGGCGATCGCCGATGGCCTGGAAGGTCTCGGCGTCGCTACCCTACGCTACCAGTTTCCGTACATGGAGAAGGGCGGCAAGCGGACAGACAGTCCGCCAGTCGCGCACGCCACGGTTCGCGCCGCCGTCGCGGAAGCCAGGCGGCGGTCCGAAGGCGCGCCCCTTTTCGCCGGCGGCCGATCGTTCGGCGGCCGGATGGCGTCGCAGACCCAGGCGCTTGAGCCGATTCCCGGCGTCGTCGGCCTGGTCTTCTTCGCCTTTCCCCTACACCCGGCCGGCAAGCCCTCGGTGACCCGGGCGGAGCACCTGGCCGCCATCACCATCCCCATGCTGTTTCTGCAGGGGTCGAACGATGCCTTGGCCGAACTGGAGCTTCTCCGTCAGACGGTCGATGGGCTGGGCGGTCGCGCCAACCTCGACCTGATCCCGGACGCCGATCACGCCTTCCATGTGCCCGCGAGGACGGGGCGCAAAGATCCCGACGTCCTCGCCGCCTTGCTGGCGGCCGCCGCCAGATGGATGGCGACCGTGTCCGCATCTTCCCTATCCGACGGCCGATAGGCCCGTCAGCGCAGCTGGCTGTCCTTGCTGCCGCGTCGATTGATCCCCACCAGCACGATGCGACTGTCGCGGCCGGACTGACAGCTGACACAGGTGCGGGCGCCCGGCAGCGCCTTGCGGCGTGCTTCCGGGATGTCCTCGCCGCACTCGACGCAGTGCTCCGCACCCTCACCGACGGGCAAGCGCGCGCGGGCGGTCAGCACCCCGTCGGTGATGGTGTCTTCGATTTGGTCCAGAACGGCGCCTTCGTGCGCCCAACCGGTCGCCATGAGATCTCCATTGAGTGGTGCTTCCGGGTTCCTAAATAGGCGGCCAAACGCCAATCCAAGCTGAGCTTGTCGCCACCACGGCAGAACCGGCTTGGCGGCCGTGATGACGCCAGGAGTCGTTGGTCAGATCCGCTCGTAAGCGCCAACCAGGACGCCCTTGGCCAGGACGTGGCCGGTCATCGCCTTGACGACGGCCAAGCGGCCGGGCGAATGGTCGAAGTCCAGCTTGCGATCGAGCGCGAAGATCTGGAACGCATACAGGTGAGGGCCATGGCCAGTCGGCGGGTCGGGCGGCAGATAGGCGGTCTGCAGGAACGAGTTGCGGCCGAGATTCTCGTCCAGGCCGTCGTGGTCGGGACTGCGGAACAGGCCCTCGTCGAGCGAGGTCAGGTCTGGCGGCAGATCCCAGGCCAGCAAATGAACCAGGGGCTCGTGGCTGGGCGCATCGGGATCCTCGACGACCAGCACCAGGCTTTCGGCGTCCTGTGGTGCGCCGCGCCAGGCGAGGGGCGGGGAGATCTTCTCGCCGTCGGCGGTGAACCGGTCGGGGATGTCGCCCCCGTCGGCGAACGCCGGACTTTCCAGGGCGATGGTGTCAGGAATCTGCGCGAAAGCGTCGTCTTCGATGACAATCTTCTCGTAGCCGGCGCGAACGCCGCGGAGGGCGTGGCCAAGGCCGCGGGGCATTTTCTCAAGCATGCGGGGAGGCCTCTTGTCCGAGCCGGTCGAGCGCCTCGCCCAGGACGTCCTTGTCGCTGAGGAACAGCGCGGCGAACGGGACGGACTCGCAGCGGTTGGTGCCGTGCCCGTCCTTGGCGAGGATCAGGTCGAAGTTGGAGATCGAAATCTCCAGGCCTTCGGTCCGTGCGGCGGCGTCGGTGAGGCGTTTGGCCAGCTGATCGAGATCGAATTTCATCGGCCGGCTCCGTTCAATTCGGCCGAAGGACCACCTTGGTCCATTCGTCCTGTTCGTCGTGGAAGTTCTTGTAGGCGCCGGGGGCGTCTTCCAGGCCCAGCCGATGGCTGATGATGAAGCTGGGATCGATCTCGCCCTTGAGGATCTTCTCCAGCAGGGGGGCCAGGTACTTGTGCATGTTGGTCTGGCCCATCTTCATGGTCAGGCCCTTGCCGAAGGCCGCGCCGAACGGGACCTTGTCGAGTAAGCCGCCATAGACGCCGGGGATCGACAGCACGCCGCCGGGCTTGCAGGCCAGGATGGCTTCGCGCAGCACGTGGGGGCGGTCGAAGCTGAGCTTCAGGGTCGTCTTGACGAAGTCCAGGACGTTGTCGACCGCCCAGCCGTGGGCTTCCAGGCCGACGCAGTCGATGCAGTGGTCGGGGCCGCGTCCGCCGGTCATCTCGGTGAGCGCCTCGTTGACCCGAACCTCCTCGAAATTGATCACGTCGGCGCCCGAGGCTTTGGCCATCGCCAGACGGCCTGGACGGTGATCGATGGCGATGACGCGCTCGGCCCCCAGCAGGAAACAGCTCTTCACGCAGAGCTGGCCGACCGGCCCCATGCCCCAGATGGCGATGGTGTCGCCCTTCTGGATGTTGCAGTTCTCGGCCGCTTGATAGGCCGTGGGGAAGATGTCGGACAGGAACAGCACCTGCTCGTCGTCCAGGCCGTCGGGGATCTTCACCGGGCCGACGTTGCCGAACGGGATGCGGACCAGTTCGGCCTGGCCGCCGGCATAGCCGCCCATCATGTGCGAATAACCAAACAGGCCGGAGCCCGCGTAGCCATAGAGCGCCTCCATCATCGGCGCCTTGTCGGCGGGGTTGGAGTTCTCGCAAGCGCTGAAGAACGACGACTTGCAGTGCAGGCACTGGCCGCAGGCGATGGTGAAGGGGTTCACCACGCGGTCGCCGACCTTCAGGTTGGAGACCTCCGGCCCGACTTCGACCACCTCGCCCATGAACTCGTGGCCGAGGATATCGCCCGAGACCATGGTCGGGATCACCCCGTCATACAGGTGCAGGTCCGAACCGCAGATCGCGGTCGCCGTGGTCTTGATGATGATGTCGTGCGGATTGACGATCTTGGGGTCGGGCACGGTGTCGACGCGGACGTCGTGCTTGCCGTGCCAGGTTACGGCGCGCATCGGGGTCTCCTGAGGGATGGGGGGACAGGCGGCGGTCAGCGGGTCTCTGCCGCCTTGGCCTCGTCCGAGGCGTCGGCCTTCTTGAAGCGCGGCGCCGCGCCGGCTTCGTACTCAGTGGTGGCGATCTCGCCGGTTTCCAGCAGCATCTTCAGCCGGCGCAGGTCGCGCTTGGCCTGCTGGCCCGGTTCCTTCTGGAACAGGGCGGCGACGACCTTGCCCAGGGCGCCGGCCGGCGGCTCGTAGACCAGGGTGGCGTGGACTTCGGTCCCTCGCCCGCCCGGCGCGTCGCGGAACTCCACCCGCCCGAGGTTCTTGACCTCGGCGTCTTCGGTCGTCCGCCAAGCCAGCAGCCGGCCGTCGTCCTGCTCGGTCAGCTCCGAATCCCACCGAATGGCCGGCGGGCGCCTTGACCACCCAGTGCGAACGCCGGGCGTCGAGCACGTCGATCCGCTCGATGTTCTCCATGAAGCGGGCCAGGTTGGAAAAGTCGCGGAAGAAGGCGAACACCTCTTCCCTGGGCCTGCCGATGGTGACCGCGCGGACGGCCATGGCCTCGTCGCTCTCGCGATCGGCCTTCTTGCGTCGTGCGTCGTCCGGAACGGCTTCGCTGGAGATCATGGGTTGGCCCTCAAACGTCCTTGGCGCTGTCGCCGCCGGTGACCTGGTACTCCGCGCCCGTCACTTGGGCGGCGGCGTCCGAGGCCAGAAAGACGGCGGCCGGCGAGATGTCGTCAGGTTGCAGCCAGCCGACCTTCAACGGCACCGTGGGCGCGCGGATGTCCCAGGCCTGCTGCGGCGTGGGGTCGGCGATCTTCTGGCCTTCCTCGCCGACGCTCTCGGAGAACCGCTTCTCGTATCGGGTGAGGGCGGTGTCGACGAGGCCGGGCAGGAGGGCGTTGACCGTGATGTTGTGCTCGCCCAACTCCATGGCGGCGGACTTCATCAGCCCGATGATCCCCCACTTGGACGCCGAATAGCTGGAGGCGTCCTTGGTGCCGTGCAGGCCCTGCATCGAGGACAGGACGATGATCCGGCCCTTCTTGCGCGCGACCATCTTGGGGGCGAAGGCGCGGATGGTGTTGGCCGTGCCGTTGAGGTTGTTGTCGATCACGTCGCGCCAGTCTGCGTCGGTCATCTCCAGCAGGGGGACCCAGCGCTGGATCGCGGCGTCGGCGACCACGATGTCGATCTTGCCGTAGCGGCGGTCCACGTCGTCGGCGATGCGGCGCAGGGCGGCGATGTCGCGGATGTCGGCCTTGATCGCCTCGCCTTTTCGGCCATAGGCCTTCACCTGGCGGACGGTCTCTTCCAGGTCTCCCGGCGTGGCCGGCTTGGCGTTGGACGCGGTCGAGACGAAGCCGCAGATGTCCAGGCAAACCACGTCGGCGCCGTTGGCGGCGTATTCCACCGCGATCGCCCGGCCGATGCCGCGCGCCGAGCCGGTGACCACGGCCACCTTGCCCTGCAGCATCGAGCCGCGCCCTGGCTTGATCGGGCCGGCGCTCTGATCGGGCGAAGGCTCGGGCATGGCCTTGCCGTCCAGTTGGCGCGGCTCGGTGTCGGAACGACCGTCAGGCGTCGGCGCGGCGGCCGCCGCACCGGCGAAGGCGGCGCCGGCGACGGCTCCACCGACGAGAAGCTTGCGGCGCATGGCGTTGGGCTCGCCGTCCATCACTGCTTGCCCGAGCCGGGTTCGGCCATGCCGCGATGCATCTCGGCCAGCTGGGACTGCGGAGTGACGGCGGCCACGGCGGCCTGGAACTTGTTCTTCAAGCCGGCGACCACGTCGCCCTCGCCCTTCATCATGGCGTCGAAGCCGGTCTTGGCGACCTTGGCCGGATCGGACTTCTTGCCCTGACCAACCTTGGTGTCCATCAGGTCGGCGCGCTCGAAGAACTCGGTGTCGACCGGGCCCGGCATCAGGCAGGTCACCGACACGCCGGTGTCCTTCAACTCGTTGCGTAGGGCGAAGGAGAAGCTGTCCACGAAGGCCTTGGTGCCGTTGTAGACGGCCTGAAAGCTCCCCGGCATCAGGCCGGCGATCGACCCGGTAAACAGGATGCGGCCGCGGTCGCGGTCCCGCATGCCCTTGGCGATGTTGTGGACCAGGAAGAGCGTCCCGGTGATGTTGGTGTCGACGACATGGCGCGCTTGCTTCCAGTTCTCATCGAGGAAGCCGTGGCCAAGGCCGTGGCCTGCGTTGGCGCAGAGGATGTCGATGGGTTCATCGCCGATCAGGTCGAGCAGCTGCTGCACGCCCTCTTCCGTGGATAGGTCGGTTTGAACGGCGCGGACTTGCGCGCCGAGGCGCTCGAAGGATTGCTTGGCTTCAACGATCGTCGGCTCGTCGGCGGCGATGGCGAGATCGTAGCCATTCTCAACGCAAAGCTGGGCCAATTGGTAGCCGATGCCGGAACTGGCGCCGGTGACGACGGCAAGCGGACGCGGGCTTGTCATGAGCTGATCTCCGATTGAAATCCGTAAACAGCTCCATGCCGACACCGTTCCCCAGGCCCAGAAAAATCCCAGCTTAGCAATAGGTTAGGTCCTCTGAAGCCGGTCCCCACGGGCATCCGTGTGAGCGGCGCGGCGCCCGGACTGATCGGGACCCTCTGCAGGTCGGGGCCGGCGAGCCGCAGCCGCCCGAAGATCACGTCTTCATCCCAGGCAGAAGTTGAGACCATCCGCTCCAGTCGCCGCCCATCTTCGGCCGACCGAATTGGGTTTGCGAACAAAACGGGAAACTGCGACGGTGGCGGACCGCTTCGCTTGAGCTCGTCCGCCGATGGTCGCCGCCTATCTTGATGCCCTGAACCCGGAGCAACGACAGGCGGTCGAGCATGGCGTCGAGGCGGGGAGGGCGGAACCGGCACCGCCGCTGCTGATCATCGCCGGCGCCGGGTCTGGCAAGACCAACACCCTCGCGCACCGGGTCGCCCACCTGATCGTCAACGGCGCCGATCCGCGGCGCATCCTGTTGATGACCTTCTCGCGGCGCGCCGCCAGCGAGATGACGGGTCGGGTCGAGCGGATCGGACGGCGGGTGATGGGCGACAAGGCGTCCGTGCTGACCGACGCTATGGCCTGGGCCGGGACCTTCCACGGGGTGGGCGCGCGGCTGCTGCGCGACATCGCCGAGCAGATCGGGCTCGACCCGGCCTTCACGATCCATGACCGCGAGGATGCGGCGGACCTGATGAACCTGGTCCGCCACGAGCTGGGCTACTCCAAGCTCGACAGCCGCTTCCCCGCCAAGGCGACCTGCCTTTCGATCTATTCGCGGTGCGTCAACGCCCAGGCCCCGCTGGAGGAGGTCCTGCGCACGGTCTTTCCGTGGTGCGCGACCTGGGCGGCGGAATTGCGCACGCTGTTCGCCGGCTATGTCGAGGCCAAGCAGAAGCAGAACGTGCTCGATTACGACGACCTCCTGCTCTACTGGGCCCAGGCGGTCACCGACCCGCACCTGGCCGCCGAGATCGGCGAGCGCTTCGATCACATCCTGGTGGACGAGTACCAGGACACCAACCGGCTTCAGGCCTCGATCCTGCTGGCCCTGAAACCCGATGGCCGCGGCTTGACCGTGGTCGGCGACGACGCCCAGTCGATCTACGCCTTCCGGGCGGCGACGGTGCGCAACATCCTGGATTTCCCCGGCCACTTCACGCCTGAGGCCACGGTGCTGACCCTGGAGCGCAACTACCGCTCCACCCAGCCGATCCTCAGCGCCGCCAATGCCGTCATCGAGCTGGCGGCCGAGCGCTTCACCAAGAACCTTTGGACTGAACGGCAATCCGATGGGGCGCCCCGCCTAGTGACTGTGCGCAGCGAGACCGACCAGGCGCGCTATGTGGTCGAGCAGGTCCTGGCGCGGCGCGAGACGGGCACGGCGTTGAAGCAGCAGGCGGTGCTCTTTCGCACCTCCAGCCATAGCGGTGCGCTCGAGGTCGAGCTGACCCGCCGGAACATCCCCTATGTGAAGTTCGGCGGCCTGAAGTTCCTCGACGCCGCCCACGTCAAGGACGTGATGGCCGTCCTGCGCTTCCTGCAGAACCCGCGAGACCGTGTCGTGGGCTTCCGGGTCATGCAGCTGATGCCGGGTGTGGGGCCGGTCTCGGCGCAGCGGGTGCTCGACCACATCACGACGGCTCCCGATCCCCTCGCGGCCCTGGCCTCGGCGCCCGCGCCGGCGCGCATCGGTCCGGACTGGGCGGGTTTCCTCGAGCTAGTCGCCGATCTGGCCAATGGCGACCTCAGCTGGCCAGCCGAGCTGGAGCGGGCCCGGCAATGGTATGAGCCGCACCTGGACCGGATCCACGAGGATGGGGAGATCCGGCTCGGCGACCTGCTGCAGCTGGAGCAGATCGCCGCCGGCTATCCCTCGCGGGAGCGCTTCTTGACGGAGCTGACCCTCGACCCGCCCGACGCGACCTCCGATCAATCGGGCGTCCCGTTGCTCGACGAAGACTACCTGATCCTTTCCACCATCCACTCGGCCAAGGGCCAGGAATGGACCTCGGTGTTCGTGCTGAACGCCGTCGACGGTTGTCTGCCGTCGGATCTCGGGACCGGCCAGACGGCCGAGATCGAGGAGGAGCGGCGCCTGCTTTACGTGGCCATGACCCGGGCCAAGGACGAGCTGCACATCATGCTGCCGCAGCGGTTCTTCACCCACAACCAGCAGGCCCAGGGCGACCGACACGTCCACGTTTCGCGGACCCGGTTCATCCCGAAGGGTCTGCTCGGCCTTTTCGAGAAGACGTCCTGGCCGATGGCCGTCCAGCCTGCGCCCACGTCGACGCCCGCCCACGCGCCCCGGATCGATGTCGCCGAACGGCTGAGGGGCATGTGGTGGCTCGCCTGAAGTGCTCCACGGTTCTCGTTCCGTTCAGGGTCTGGTAGCCTGACCCCATGGACTGGTCTGACCCCCGCGAAGTGATCCACCTAAATTGAGGGCTCCGGCCCGAGGAGGATCAGATGGGAACCAAGCGTCACAAGCCGGAGGAGATCGTCGCCAAACTGCGCCAGGTTGAGATCGTGACGGCGCAGGGCAAGTCGATCGCAGAGGCGGCGCGCTCGATCGGGGTGAGCGAGCAGACCTATTTTCGCTGGCGAGCCGAGTACGGAAGCATGAAGACCGACCAGGTGAAGCGCCTGAAGGAGCTGGAGACGGAGAACGCCCGGCTGCGGCGGGCGGTGTCGGACCTGACCTTGGACAAGCTGATCCTGACGGAAGCCGCCAGGGGAAACTACTAAGCCCCGCTCGCCGCCGCGCTTGCGTGGACAAGGTGAAGGCCGAGCTCGGTGTATCCGAGCGCCGGGCCTGCCAAGCCCTTGGCCAGCACCGGTCCACCCAGCGCAAGCCGCCGCGCACGCCCGATGACGAGGCGGCGCTCACCGCCGATATCGTCGAGCTGGCCAAGACCTACGGTGCTACGGCTACCGGCGGATCACCGCCCTCCTGCGCAGTGCAGGTTGGGCGGTGAACGCCAAACGGGTGCAGCGGATCTGGCGGCGAGAGGGGCTGAAGGTCCCACAGAAGCAGCCGAAACGGCGCCGCCTGTGGCTCAACGACGGCTCGTGCGTGCGCCTGCGCGCAAGCTGGCCCAACCACGTCTGGTCCTACGACTTCGTCGAGGGGCGGACCCATGAAGGAAGGAAATTCAGGATGCTCTGCCTGATCGACGAGTTCACCCGAGAGGCCTTGGCATCCGGGTGAAGCGCAAGCTCAACTCCACCGACGTACTCGAGACGTTGGCCGATGTGATGATCTGCCGAGGAACACCGGATTACATACGTTCAGACAACGGCCCAGAGTTCATTGCCTTGGCGCTGCGAAAGTGGATCGCCGATGTCGGAACCCAAACCGCCTACATCGAGCCTGGCAGTCCTTGGGAGAACGGCTACTGCGAAAGCTTTAACTCGAAGCTCCGCGACGAACTGCTCAACGTCGAGGTCTTCTACAGCCTACGCGAAGCCGCGGTGCTGATCGAGAGCTGGCGGCGACACTTCAACACCGTGCGCCCGCATAGCTCGCTCGGCTACACTCCGCCAGCGCCGGAGGCGGTCCTGCCCCGCAGCGGAACGGTCGCGCCGTGGCCGGGTGCGCCAGTTTTGAAGGGCGCGCCCCCGGCCAACTCAGACGTGGCGACCGCGCCAACTCTCCACTAACATTCCACTCGGATCACCCCGTGGGGGCAGACCAGCTAATCCGTCATCCCAACCATAGCGCCGCCAAGCGATAACATGCGGCTAGATCGACACGAACCGCCCATTCGGCCGCGGAAGTTTCGCTAAGATGAAGCTTAGCCGCCGCTGGGTTCGAGTTCATCTTATCAATCCGGCCTCGGTGTTCGTGATTATTGATGGATTATTCGATTGTGTATATTCATGCCGTTGTCGGTGGCAGCAAATCCATTTCCTCTCGATAAATCGAGATCGTGATAATGACCGCACATTCTTCTGCTCGGCTCGAAGCCGTTGTCGAGCTGGAACCACTCGCTTCACCCACATAGGTGTTATTTTCGGTGGATTTCTACCCCACGATTTCCGCCGCCCGACATAACTTGTCAGCTCCATCACGCCTGCGGTCCTTCCGAATGGTCCTGGCCTCAATGCGGCTGGGGCAGGCCGAACAGCACGTCGAAGCGGATAACGGCGCGCGCACCCACCGACCAGGCGTGGGTGTCCTTGGGATCCGGCACCGCCTCGCTAACCTGGTCCGGGTCGTGGACATACTGGACGAAGGGGTAGACGTTCAGGCCAGGAGCCACGGCGAAGCCGTAGTTCACTTCGAAATCCGTCTCGTCGCTCATCTTGTAGTCAATCCCGTGAGCCTTGGCGATCAGCTCGCGACCTTCTCGTTGCCGGTTGTCGATCACCTTGTAGGAGACCAAGAAATTGATCGTATCTGCGGCGCGTTGAGAGAGCGGGCCGGTGAGAATGAAGCCGCCCATGTACTGTTGCTGATCGTCCTGCAGCCCCGTCACGTCCCAATCGCCGCTGTAGAACAGCGAAACTCCGCGAGTGCTCCTCGGGTCGTTGCTGAAGCGATAGACCGTCTGCTGCAGCCCGGTGAAGATACCGAACGTGCCTTGATTGAGGAGCGGCGCGCCGGGATGGGTCGCGGCGGGCAACAGCTTCGCATTCAGGAACTTGTCGGGGAACGGACCGCTGTCGTAGTAGCCGCCGATATGGAAGTTGGTTGGATATAGCGAATCCAGCGGCGAGGTGACGTAGCCGAGCTGGACCGGGAAGTACGCCCCGTTGGCCTCGTTGATGCCCCAGTCGCGTCCGGGCCAGCCGAGGTGGGTCTCGGTGGTGACCTCGAGCGGCTGATTCTCATAGACACCGCCCTTGAGATACCAGTGATCCGCCGGGTGGATGGTGATGAACCCACCCCACGAGCCAACGTAGTAAGGGGCCTTGTTCGAGTTCAGCGCGAACGCATTGGAGTTGCCGCATGAAACGCTGAAGAAGCTGCAGTACCACTGGGCCTGGTGGATGCCGGGCGACAGATAGGGCGTGGCGGTGTAACCGGTTTCCATGCGGCCCAATGTGATCTGCAGGGCGTGGTTGAAGAAGCTTTGGCTGTAATAGAAGTTCACCAGACGGACCTCGTCGCCACCGCCGTAGGGCGTGAAGGTCTGGGAGCCGGTGATGTTGGTGCCGGCGAGCGTACTGCCCAGCTGGTGGCTGAAGGTGAAGTCGATCAGGCCACCCTTGAGTCCGAAAGCCTTTTCGGTGTCGACGTCAGCGCCCCAGTAGCCGAGGTTGAAGATGGCGCTTCCTCCTTTGTGGCCGCCATCAATGACCGAGAGATCCGAAATCTGAGTGGCCCCATGCAAGTAGACGCCGTGGCTGGCCAGCGACTGACCCAGGGGCGCGCCAAAGGTGGCCAGGTTGAACAGGTAGCCCGGGTTCTCGCCGACGACCTGAAAGGCCTGGCTCGTCGGCGTCGGCGTCGCGCCGGTGATGCGGGTGTCGCTGAAGCCGCCCTCGGGCGTGGTCTTCTGGCTGGGGGTGGTCGCGTAAGGCGCCGTTGAGGCCGGAGCGCTTCCCTTGTCGCCTTGAACCACCACGGGCGGCATTTGCGCGTTCGGCATCGACTGGGCGGGCGCCTGTGGGTCGGTGGGCGCGGTCTGCGCCAAGGACGCGGCGGGCGTCGCCAGCAGGGCGAGCAGGCTCATGGAAGCCGAGGCTAGAAGTAGGCGGGCCTTGGTGCGCGAGCCGCCGGGCGCAGAGCTGGGCATTGAATTCCCCCGTTTTATAATTATTAAGGCGATTTAAGCATTTTCATTTATTGACGTCTCGTCAATTCCGCTAGCGGGACGTGCGCTGACGCTATGGTGGAGATGAGGTGTTCTCTGCGCCACACTCGTCGCCAATGGTCTCCAAGCCTCTCGGCAGACGTCCTGACGGTGGCGAAGGTGCTCTTTTTGACCGCTTCGATAATTAGACGGCAGGGCAGCTCCAAGGTCGGCTAGATCCTGTCCTCGTGCGCTGCGCGCCTACGTCACGCAGGGCCAAGGCTCGCCAATCTAAAGTTGCGCATCTTCCGCTTCAGCGTATCGATAAACCTGTGGGACGATGGACGCCGCGGATGGCGAGAGGGTCCGAACCGGATAGTCTTTGGGACGAACGAAAGACGGGAGGAAGACATGAAGACTGTGCTCGCAGCCGCCCTCGCCGCCGTCACGGTCGGCGGGTCGGCCCCGGACATTTCCAGCCTCGATCCCGCGGCGCTCAAGGCGCTGATCCCCGAGCATATCCCCTGGAAACCCGGCCAGAACGGGAACCAATTCGCCGTCCTGGTCGGCGACCAGTCCAAGCCTGGTTTCTATGTGGTGATGAACCGCTTTCAGCCCGGAAATTTCGACCAGCCGCACTACCACGCCAACGACCGCTACATCCTGGTCGTTTCGGGAACCTGGTGGGTGGCTACGGGCATGACATACGACCCTCTGCACCGCACTGTGCCTTTGAGTGCCGGGACCTTTGTCCACCACGTCGCCCGCCAGGTCCACTACGACGGCGTTCGTCCCGGCTCCGGCCCGGTGGAGCTGCTGGTGTTCGGCCAAGGCCCTGGCGACCGGATCGAATGCACGGGTCCAAAGGCCGACAACGGCCCCGGCCCCTGCGCCGACGCAAAGGCCAGGGAAGCGAAATGAGGCGCGGCCTCGCCTAGACGTCTAGCAGCGCCACCGCCTCCGCCAAGCTCTTAAGGGGGTCGGCGCCGGGACTCGGCCGCCATTCGTGGCAGACATAGCCGTCGTAATCGAGCCCGGCGATCACACGGGCGATGGCGCGGTAGTCGACCTCCTGGCGGCCGTCGATCTCAGTCCGGGCGGGTACGCCGGCGACGTGGAAATGCCCGATCAGCTTCTGGTCGCGACGGATGGTGGCGGTCAGGTCGCCGTCCATGACCTGCAGGTGATACAGGTCGCAGAGCAGCTTGACGTTGGGCGAGGCGACCCGGGTCGCGACCTCGACGCCCCAATCCCAGTGGCCAAACACCATGTCCTCGCGGCTCAGGTCAGGGTCCTTGCGCTTGTCGTTGACGTTCTCGATGCACAAGGTCACCCCGGCCGCCTCCAGCTTTGGAGCCAGCCGCTTCAGCACCACAACTGCATTGTCGGCGGCCTGGGCGTAGGTCAGGCTGCGGCGCTGACCGGCGGTGATGCCGATACGCTTCGCCCCGGCCTTGGCGCACGTATCGATCTGGGCGCCGATCACCTTCACGACGTTCTCGTGCACCTCAGGGTGCACCAGTCCAGTCAGGTAGTCGGGTGCGGAGAGACCTGGGCCGACAAGCAGCGGCTCAAGCCCATGATTGCGCAGGACCGGCCAGTCCTGGGGTGGGATCAGGTCGAACCCGGCGACGCCGAGCTTCACGGCCTCCTGGCACATCTGGTCGAAGCTGAGTTTGCTGTCGCGACCGAAATTGATCTTCCACAGGCCCTGCTTGATTCGCTTTCGCGCCGGCGCAGCCGCGTGGACCAACGCCGGCAAGCCGGCCGTCGCTGAGGCTCCTCCGATTACGGCCAGCAACGTCCGTCTATGCAGGACGAGCGGCAAGCTCAGGCTGCGCATCTTAGGCTTCCTCCAACGCGACCGCCGGTGTCGTCCCAGCGCTTATGGAGGCATATCAGCCCTTCGCGGAGAGCTTGGCTAGAGCGTCGGGCCCTCCACGCGGCGCAAGAAACGGCTTGCCAAGTCAACCATAGCCTGGATTGATTCAACACACGCCGATCGGAGCTGACAAGTTAAGTCGAGCGGCGGAAATCGTAGGGTGGGAACCCACCGAAACATTACCTATGGGGTGTAATGAGAGGTTCGGGCTCGGAAATTACGCGGCTAGATGGCAAATTTCACCGCCTGTGACTGGCTTAGCACTTAACTTGTCAGTTCCCACGCCGGCAGCGGGCAAAACCGAGCGGATGGCGTCCATCAGGAAGGCTTTGTGGCGCAATCGAATCTTGATCCTCTACAAGGGCTGCGAACGCCCAACCGAGCGGGCGCTACTGATGGGGTTCCATCAGGAGTCCGACCTTGCGCAGAGCCGAGGGCGATAACGAGGTCGAGGGGCACTGGCAGTCCCTAATTCGTCGATCCTGTCACCGACCATGACCCGTGTGATGTTCGGGGCTATGATCGACGGACCCGCCCATCATCCTGAGCATCTGCGGCCCTCCCGTCGTCAGGAAGCGCCAGAGGAGAATGGCGGCGAGAGTCAGGAAGCCGAGATTCAGGAAGGTCGTGTAGTTCCACGACAGGCCTTCCTGCAGGATCGCTGCATTGTGCCGGGTCGGAACGAGATGCAGCAGGCTGAAGACGATCTCGATGACATATCCAGCCCAGGCCATGGCGGCGTAGAAGATTACAAACAGGATCGCCGCCACCTTCAGCCCGTAATAACGCCGATAGATGTCGAGGATAGGCAGGACGATCAGATCGGCGAAGATAAACGCGATCACGCCCCCGAAGCTCGCGCCGCCGTTCCACAGCACCGCAGCGAGCGGAACATTGCCCACCGAGCAGACGAAGGTGACCATCCCGATCAATGGCCCAACCAAGGGCCCGATGATCTTCGAGACTGTTGGGTCCTGAGCCACGAACACTTTCGCCCAAAAATCGCTCGGGATCCAGGCGGCCAGGGCGCCGGCGATCAGCAGGCCCAGGGCGATGTCGAACCAAAGCGAAGCCCAGTCCATCCAGAAATAGTGGGCGGTGGCGGTGAACCCTTTCGCCGACGTGAGACGCTTCCAAATCGGGCCATCGGTCACCGCCATGTCCATCGCGGCATGGCCCTCCATGCGGCCGGCGACGCCCTCGTCGGCTTGGGTCTTGGCTTCCTTGACGAGGCCCTTACGCATCACCAAGCGCAGAAGGGCTGTGACCAGCACGATCATCACCAAACCGCCGGCCCAGGTTGCGGCCGTGAACCGCCAACCGAGCAGGATCGCCAGGATCAATCCCAATTCGATCACCAGGTTGGTGGAGGCGAACTGAAACGCCATCGCGGCGCTGAAATTTCCTCCCTTGCGGAAGATCGAACGCGCAATGGCGACCGCGGCGTAGGAGCAGGATGACGAGGCCGCGCCCAGGGCGGACGCCTTCGCGATCGTGTCCCACCGATCGTCGGGCAGGAGCCTGGCCATCTCCTTGTGGCTAACCACAGTCTGGATTGCGCCGGAGATGAGAAAGCCAAGGATCAGGGCCCAAAGGATATCCCATGCCATCATCCCTGCCATCTCCAGGGCCTTCAGGATAGCATCAAGCATCAGACGGTCCTTTGAGGCGGACGGAGCGTACGCAACCCCTAATGCCCGAGGTGGCGTTTGAGGCCCGCTCTATTCCAGCCGAGGCTGCTGGTAGGTCACCGAGAGCCGGTCCGGCGAGCTCGCAGGGTCTGTCAAAAGAACCGTCCCAGCCGGTCCTGACCAGCGCATGCGGACTCGCTGCAGTGTCCGTCCCCGTCTGAAGTCTGGCTGCGTGTCGAAGCTTTGTTGATCGAGGGGATCAGAATTTGGCAATGGGCGCATGTCGCCTAAGGGCGCTACTCCCAGCATCGCGCGTCAAGCGGTTAGTCGTATGGCCTCACCAAATGCGCACCCGCTGTTGCGGCGGCAGATAATAGGCGTTGGCCGGCTTTCCACCAAAAGCGGCATACCAGGCGTCGACGTTGCGGGTCGGGCCGATCACGCGAAAGGCGCAGGGCGAGTGGGGGTCGCTCACCACCTGCTTCTAAGGGACGATCCTGACCGAAGGCGTCGCGCTCTGCTGCCAACACGGTGCGCTGAGCTACAAGCTGTGCGTCTTCGTCGACGACCAGATCGACCACTCCCCACCGGCTTGACTGCGCGCCTGGCGCTGGCCGCGGCCAGCGACAAGATCGCGGTAGGCCGTGCGCGCGAGATTCGCGGTGTGTCCGGCCAGGCTCATGGGCGCGCTGGCCTCGGTCGTCGAGCGGACCCTCGCGCGCATGCGGATCGAGGGCCGTACCTTCTACATGACGCGCACGGACTTCATCCGCGAGGCCGCCGCTCCGTTCGCCGACGGCTTTTATCCTGCCGACCCGTTTCGACGACCCTTACGGCCTAGCCAGTCGCAACCTGTCCCCGGGCTCGCCGCGAAGCGCCGCCGGTGCGCCTCACATGGAGCCGGCGCGCGCCACGGTCGTTTTGGAGGCGGTGGCGCCCAGCCGGTCGTCGGTCGCCTTGGCGGCGGCCGCGGCGGTCTTGTAGAAACTCTGCACATCGCAGTTCCAGCGCGGGCACATAAGCTCTACGGCCTGATCGGCGGTGAGCGGCGGGTTCAGCCAGTTACGATGGGCAGGGGCTTGCGGCGCAGCCGCAGCGACGGCCGCCTCCTTAGCGGCGGGCGGTGTCTGTTCGGCATGAGCCGACGCGGCGACCCCGGAGGCGAGGAGGGAGAGGATGAGGAGGGAACGAGTCATAGGAGTCTCCTGGTTTCGGAAAACTCCTCCCGGGCGTGCGGCTTCTGTAGGCGGCCTGTGTAGACCACTTAGGGAACCGCACGCCAAAGCCCAAGCTTGTCGCGATCAAATTATGTTGCAGTGCAAAAACTGCGCGTGAAAACGCGTGCGAGGGGCCGTCCGCCTCGAAACCGGCACGGGGCGATCATGGCTTGCCGTGATCCCTTCACGACAGGCTTGTGTAAGCTTCGACCCTTTAGCGTCGCCCGTACAACGGTCGGGCTGCGACTAAGGGAGCTTGCATGGCGACAACTCCAATGCAGTCCTGCGCAGGCATTTAGAAGAAGTCCCATCCTCCAGATCCAGGCTGAAGGGCGGGGCGGCTGACCATTAGAGTCGCGCCAAAGGTGGATGAGGTGGTGATCGGCGACGTCGTGCAGGTCGCCAGGTGGTGACCAATCTGCTCAGCAACGCTGCCAAGTTCACCGAGCGAGGCGAAATCATCCTGACCGTCGACCGTATCTCTACGGGACGGACGCGGTTTTGCGTCACCGACACCGGGGTCGGCTTCGACATGGCGGACAAGGCCAAGGTGTTGGGCGCTTTTAGCAGGCGACAGTTCAATCACGCGTCGCTTCGGCGGTACAGGGCTGGGCTTGTCCATCTGTTGCGAGCTTGCAGCTTCGATGTCAGGCGTTCTGGATTGCGACAGTACGCCTGGGCGCGGTTCGCGTTCTGGCTGGCGCTGCTGCTGGAACCCGCCTCGGAGGTGGTCGGGCCCGTTGTGGAGGATGGCTCTGCCGCTCCGTCCAGCGAGGCGCTGCACATCCTGCTTGCAGACGACCACCCGACCAATCGGAAAGTGGTCGAGCTCATGCTCGATGGCGGGCTGGCTGAACTGACTTCCGTGGAGGACGGGCCAGGCTAGAGATGTTCCGCAAGCGCCGGTTCGAGCTGATCCTGATAAACATGCAAATGCCGGTCATGGATGGGCCCACCGCTATTGCGGAAATCCGCCGCCTAGGCGCCAACGAACGCCAATCATCATGCTCACCGCGAACGCCGATGTTGGGGCGGTAACTTGGTCCGGAATACCCCGGAACCCACCGTCCGCAATGTCCGGAATCGGGAAGGGGTAACTTCGTCTGAATTACCTCCGGAAGCCGCCGTTAGCGGTGGCCGTGAGGGCGATCCAGGCGTCTGGAATCCGGCAGGAGGGGGAGGTCGGTTGTGGGCGCAGGACACCCCTTACCCATCCGAGCCTCGCTCCGACCTCACCCCTCCGGTCGATTGAACCTCACGGAATGAGGCCAATAGATTTCTTGAGCGCCGCGTCGCCTTGAACCGCGGCCATGTCTCTCGCGCTCTTACCTGCCCGGTTGCGCCGATTCAGGTTGGCCCCGCGGCGGTACAGGATGGCCGCGAGGTCGGGTCTGTCGGCCTGGATGCTTTTCATCAGGGCGGTATTCCCATCGGCATCAACGGCGTCGACGGGGGCGCCCTGGTCGAGGAGCGCCTCCAATTCCGTGGCCGATCCGGTCGCGGAAGTAGCCCGAAGGGCTGCGCCCAAGTCCGGTAGCGAGGCCGCTACAGCTGCCGGCGGAGCGTACGAGAACGCTCTCCCAGTCCTCGCCATGGAGGCGGGAGGGGCTGGCGAGGGTTCAGCCAGGGGCGGAGGCGGCATGGGGGCGGGTGCGGCGGGAGGCGCCGGAGTGGGGACGGGCTTGGGAGTGGGCGGTAGCGGCAGGGGCGGCGTCGGGACCATCAATGTCGGGGCAGCGAGAAAGGCACGGCCGGGCGGCTCTGCAGATGACGACTTCGCCGGCGGCGCGGCGTCCGGGTCCTCCCGTCGCCGAAGTGGCGGCGGCAGCCTGGACGCCTTGAGCACCGCATTGGAAGTTTTAGGCGACGGAGGTATGGCCTTTTTGGGGGTCGCTTCTTGGTTCGGTTCGGTGTTCGAAGCCGCCGGCCGCGCGCTCGTGGGCGGCGCCGTCGGCGCCTGCGGTTGAAACGGGGGATAGATCCTTAGGGCCACGAAGATGCTCAGCCCCGCGACACAGGCCGCCGGAATCCAGGCGGCGCGTCGCCAGCCGTCGAGCCGCCGATCGGGCCGACGTGCGGGTGTCGGGCGTGACGCCAGCGTGGCGACCGGCTTGCGCGCAACGGCCGCGAGCACGGCTGCGCGCCGGTCCGCCCGCGCAGCCTCGTCGCTCAGGACCGCCTCGGCCTGGGCGTAGGCCGTGTCGATCGGATCGCGCTCGGCGTCGTCGGTGTCGGGGGTGTGGTTGTCAGACATGGTCCGACCTTTCGCCGGCCAGCGCCTGCCTCAGCTTGGCGCGAGCATAACGCAGACGGCTCTTGGCCGTCTCGACCGAGACGCCGCTCGCCTGGGCGATCTCCTCCAAGGAAAGACCCGCGTCGGCGAACATAATGAAGGCGCCACGCTGCTCGAGCGGCAGCGTCTCCACCGCCGTGACAAGCCGTTCCACCAACTCGCGGGACTCCACCCGATCCAGAGGCGTGGGGCCGGGATCGGGGACCAACATCGCGGAATCGTCCAGGTCGGATCTCAGGGGGACGACCCTCTGCCGTCGATGGTGGTCGAAGACCTTGCGGCGCGCGATCGTGAACAGCCAGGTCGCGAAACTGGCCTTGCCGGGATCGAAGTCGGCCGCGGCCCTGGCGATCGCGATCCAGACCTCCTGGTGCACATCCTCGGCGGCGGCGGCGTGGGCCGTCCCCAGCATCCTGCGGATGAACAGGAAGCACGGCCGATCATAGCGGTCGTAGAGGCGTGCGAACGCCTGCGGGTCCGCGGCGTCGTGGGCGCGCAGCAGTTCGGCGTCGTTCGGCGGATCCGGCTCCATCGCCTCCAAGTCTAGCCGCACCTGCCATGGCCCCTAGGGTTGGCGCGGAGGGTCTGGAACATAGCCGGTTCCGTCCGAAGCGGAGGGGAAGGGGCGCGGGTGGCCGCCGGGCGCCGGGAGGTGGGGGATGACGCCGCTCGCCACCAGGTTGGCGTAAGAGTCGTACTCGATCTGGCGCGTGAACTGCGGATAGGGCGTCGCCCGCTCGAAGCTCACGGTGTTCACCACCGACCATTCCCTAGCGCCATGGGCTGTGCCGAGCTTCTCGCCAGCTGGAAGGGCGGAGCTGCCGCGAGCCAAGGCGCTCCGAGGCGTGGCGACACGAGACGCCGGAGCCAGAGGCGCAGGCGCAGCGAGCGGGGCCGGAGCGGGGACGGGCATTGGAGTGGGCGGGAGAGGCAGCGGCGGGGTCGGGACGCCCACCGGAGGAAGTCGATGGGCCATTGGCGATGCGCGCGCCTTGTCAGGCCGCTCGGAGGTCATCGACACGGAAGGAACGACTTCGGCCTTCTCCTTGAACACGGCGAAGCCGATGACGCCGACGTCGAGCGGCCGACCCGTGCGGGCGGCGTAGGACTGCGGCAGCGGGGCGAAGCTGAAGCTGGCGACTTCGGTGTCGGACTTGCGCCATCCGGTCACGTCATAGGAGTCATGCGCCGTGAAGACGTAACCCCTCTGCTCGTAGCTCGCCGTCTCCCCTGTCAGGATGTTCACCCCGTCGACCGACATGACCACGAGAACCCGGCCATCGGTGTTGTTGGTGATCCGCAGGCCGTAGCGTGCACCAGGTTGTCCCGCCACGAACAGTCGGCCGTGATGGCGCCAGATCCGCAATTCCTCGCCGGTATCCCGATTCATCACTTCGAGGGTGACAGGCTCATGGCGGCCTTGGGCTCGCACCTTCCCCGCCAGCCCGGCGACCGCGAGGGCCGCTGCCATGAGCATCATGTTCTGCAGAAAAATCCTCGCCCCGACCGTCGCCATGCGCGTCTCCTGTACCCGTCATTGAGGGAATACGCATCGAGACAGCGAACGGGGTTACGAGCGGGACCGTTGTTGTTAGCGGCGGCCGCTCCTGTCGCGGTCGCTAGCGCCTAGGCTATGCAACGGCGTGGCCGTGCTCCACGACCGGCACGCAGATCACCCCCTGTGAAGGTCATAACTGAGGAGCGCCGATGGGCTAGCGGCCTGACCCGTGCGCCCAAAGGGTCTGGCCTTGAAGCCGCTTCACTGTTTGGACGGTAATCTCGTCCGGACTACCCTTCAAAGCCGCCGTTGAGGGCCATCTTGAGTAGCAGCCTTACGCGATCCAGAAGTCTGGAATCGGGTGGGAACCGCATGTCGGCGATGGGGCGCAGTCTCGCCGGCATGCGCCCCTGTCTGGCTCGATGTCTCGCCTCGAGAGTGATTTCAAATCGATCTATCTAGGAGCTGAGCGCGACTTGGGACGTGAACGGCCAAGAACTTGCTTCGCTGGGCGTCGTCCGTGTGCAAAACCAGCGGTGCAAACTGCACGTTCGTGGCGGGATGCCGAACTCGACGAGCGCGTGAGGAAATGGCCTGGGATTGGCCGTCTGAAGTCTAGCTGCATGTCGAGGCTTTGTTGGTCGAGGGGTTTGCGTCTGTGGGCTTGCATTGGGCCGGGTGGGACTTCCGCGTCATGAGGCTCGCGGTTGCGGGACTGTCGCTCATCACCGCTCTCCAGCTAACCGCCTGCCACAAGACTTCCCAAGGTCCGGCGACAATCGCCGCTTCGCCATCGCTCCCGCCGCCACCTCCACCTCCGCCGCCATTCTCAGCCCAAGATGCGGCAGAGGCGCTGGACACGCTCAAGCACGCCCAGGACCATGGCTTCGCCGCCGCGCGCTTCCGCACGGAAGAGATCGAGCGCGAGCTGGGCTCCGATAACGCCTCTGAGCGTGCGGAGGGCCAGCAGCTGTTGAGGACCGCCGTCCTGGACTACGCCCGCGCCCAGCACGGACTGACGATCCCGGTAGGCGCCCTACCGCGAGCCTGGAACCAGCGGCCGTCGCGCTACGATGCCGGGTCGGAGCTGAACGCAGCGTTGCGGGGTGGCTCCATGCGGGCTTGGCTCGACGGCCTTCCACCCCAAACGTCGGACTATCGCGTCCTGCAGGCGGCCTATGTCGAGGCGACGAGGGACCACCCGGATCGCACCCGCCCTCGGGTCGAGGTCACGCCCTTGGACCTAGGCGAGCAGGACGCCCGCACGGAAGCGCTGCGCAAGCGCCTGGCGCTTGAAAAGCCCGAACTGGCGGACATCGACGCCGACGCTCCCGTGGACCAGGATCTTGTCGACGCGCTCAAGAGCTACCAGGCCCACCACCACCTTGAAGCCTCTGGCGTCGTCGACGAGGCCACCGTGGCGCAGCTGAACGCGCCGGTCATGAGCCGGGCGGCGAGGCTGCGCGTCAATATGGAGCGGCTGCGCTGGCTTCCACATCCGGAACCGGATCGCCGGATCGACGTCAACATCGCCTCGGCGGAACTGACATATGTCCGCAACGGGGAGGTCTCGACGCAGATGCTGGCGGTGGCCGGCAAGCTTGGTGACGAGACGCCGATCGTCAGCTCGGCGATCGACAGCATCGTGCTGGATCCGCCCTGGTATGTGCCCAACGATATCGCCCGTCGCGAGATCCTGCCTAAGGGAGCGGCCTACATGCAGTCTCGTCATTTCGTCTGGCGCGGCGGGCGATTGATCCAGCAGCCAGGACCCAAGACCGCGCTTGGACTCGTGAAGTTCGACTTTCCCAACCCTTATTCGGTCTATCTGCACGACACGCCGTCGAAGGCGAGTTTCAGCCTCGCTCAGCGGACGGCCAGTCATGGCTGCGTGCGGGTCCAACATGCCGTCGAGCTGGCCAGGATCCTTGCCGCGGAGGAGCCGGGGATGTCGGCCGACCGCGTCGACAAGGTCTTGTCGTCGGGTAGGACGGTGCGGCTGAAGCTCAGTCAGCCGGTGCCGGTGCGGCTGCTGTACCTCACCGCGGAACCGAAGGGGGATGAGGTCGTCTACCACCCAGACGTCTATAGCTGGGATGCCGAGCTTCTCGGTCTGCTCGATCGCTACTCGGCGCCGCGGCGACGGCCCAAGGGGTCTAGAGTTTGGTCGCGACCAGCAGGCGGCCGGGTCCAAGGCGAGCGAGCACCTTCGACAGGTCCGACGGACTGACGGCGAAACAGCCCTCGCTGCGCCCAAGCCTGCCGTGCTCGATGACCACGCTCGGCCCGACATACCAAGCCGAGTGGACCACGATGCCGCGCTCTTCAGCATTGCAGTTGGTGGAGTCCAGGCCGTGCAGACGCATCGAGCGGCCGTGCTCGCCGACGTAATACTCGCCGGTGACGTAGTCGCCCTGTGATGTCGCCGCCGAGCCCGAGAGGTTGGAAAAGCTTTGCAGCCAGCCGGTGTGCTCCGGGTCGGATCCGCGTCCATGGGCGACCAGCAGGGTCTCGACCTTGCCCGCGGCCAAGTCGATCAGATGAAACCGCGGGATGCTGGACGGCTTCGTGAAATCGGCGACTCCTACAACGTCACGGTGTTGAATCCGCCCCCCAGCGCGGGCGAGCCCTGCCTTCGCAGTGGCCACGACTCCATCGGCCTCGGAGGCGAACGCGCGGCTCGCCAGCGGACAGAGGGCGAGCGAGGCGAAGGAGGCCTGCAGGAAACCACGACGGGTGCGGGCGGTGGACTTGAGCGGGTCTGGGTTCAAAGCGGAACTCTCGGACAACGGGCGCGATCAAGATCGGCGGAGCGGGAGCGGCGGTTCTAAACTGACCTATGAGATTGTAAGTGCAATGGAGGAGGCGACCGGCACGTTGTCGCACGACATGACCGAGGCGATGTCGCAGTCGCCGCTTGGATCACTGAGCAGCGGCTTGTATGTCTCGACGGTGCGATAGCCGTCCGCCCTGACCACAGCGGATGCGCGCATTGGTCGCCGCCGTCTTAAGCAGCCGACCTTGGAAATCGTTCGCGATGTTTGAAGTCGAGGCGGTGAAGATTAGGTATGCTCGAGGTGGAAGGCCCGCACCCGGTCATTTGCCCCCCGAAGTTGGCTGACTATCCTTTGAAGGCGCTCGGCCTTCTTCGCAGACGCGGCGATACGCCGTGCGTCTACAGAGAGATTGTTCGCGATTTGGGTTTCCATACGTCTTCTTAGCCAAGACAATCCTCTCTAGGCGTTAAGACGCTGCGGATTTTAGGGCGCGGGTGGAGGTCGCCTCTCTGGAACAGCGGCGCGTAGCCAAGGGTTGAGCGATTCCGACCTGTTCGCCTGCGAGCGGACGTCCAGCTCGGCCTTAGTGTGTCGCCCACAACAAGGGCCCGCGGTCCCACAACCCGCCATCCGCGACGTCCGGAATAGGGGCGACGTGATTTCGTCCGCATGACCTCCGAGGGCTCTGTCAGGTGAAATGTACCTTGCGGTGAGCGCGGCGGGGGTAGGGAGGGGGATGCCCCGCCGGAAGCCCCCGCCCAACCCGTTCCGCTGGTTTGACTCGTCGCCGGAGGTGATCCGGCTGGTGGTGATGATGTACGTCAAATACCCGCTGTCCCTGCGCAACGTTGAGGACCTGCTTCACGAGCGGGGCATCGACATTTGCCACGAGACGGTGCGGCTGTGGTGGCCCCGTTTCGGGCCGATGTTCGCCAATGAGATCCGCAAAAAGCGGGTCGAGGCGATGCGCCAGCATACCCACTGGCGGTGTTGGGGTGGACGGCCCCCAACGGCATCGATGTGCCAGACTGAGGTCGTTTTAGATCTCAAGGGAGGAGGCCGTCCGTGGACCAGATTAGCCGCATCGGAATGGATACGTCCAAAAACGTTTTCCAACTCCATGGCGTGAACGCCGCTGAGCAGCCGGTCCTACGCCGGAAGCTGCGGCGCAAGGACATGGTGGCCTTCTTTGAGCGCCTGGCTCCGACGGTGGTGGCGATCGAGGCCTGTGGCGCCTCGCATCATTGGGCGCGGCTGCTGGGGTCGTTTGGCCATGAGGTGAAGCTGATCGCGCCTCAGCTAGTCAAGCCGTACGTCAAGCGCGGGAAGAACGACGCGGCCGACGCCGAGGCGATCTGCGAGGCGATGAGCCGGCCGACGATGCGCTTCGTGCCGGTGAAGACGGCCGATCAGCAGGCAGCCTTGATGTTGATGGGCCTGCGCGACCGGCTGATCGGCAATCGCACCCAGCTGGCCAACGCCATCCGCGGCTATGCGACAGAGTTCGGTTTGACCGCCGCTGCCGGGTTGGCTCATCTCGGCCCGCTGCTGAAGCGAATCCAATCCGACAACGGTCTGCCGTCCTTGGCTCGAGAACTGTTCGCTCTGCAGCTGGGGGCGCAGATCGACCAGCTGGAGCTCAAGCTCAAGGCCTGGCGTCGAGCCAATGACTGTAGCCGCCGGCTGGCCGAAATCCCGGGTCTGGGTCCGGTGGGCGCCGCCATGCTGCAAATGAAGACCCCCGCGCCCGAGCTGTTCCGATCAGGTCGGCAGTTCGCCGCCTGGCTTGGGCTGACGCCGAAGGATTATTCGACCGGCGGCAAGGTCAGACTCGGCGTCATCACACGAGCCGGCGACGAGGGCCTCCGAAGCGTGTTGGTGGTAGGGGCCACCGCGGTGCTGCGACATCACAAAGGCGGTGAAGGCCGAGGGGCGCTCGCCTCCTGGCTTGACCAGCTTCTCAAGCGCAAACCGCTCAAGTTGGTTGCCGTCGCCCTGGCGAACAAGATCGCCCGCATCGCCTGGAAGCTCATGCTGACAGGCGAAAGGTATCGCCTCAATCCAGAGCCGGCCGTCGCGGGCGCATAGAGATCAGCCACCCCGGGGAGCAGCTCTATGCAACCGGGATGAGCCGATGCCAGAACTTGCAAGTTGTTAGCAGGTGGTGTGATCGATAGATCCAAAGACGCGAGATAATCCGTAGATGCCAGTGGCCCTTCAGGTCGCGGCGGTGTTGGGAACTCGCGTCGCGGAAGCCATCTTGGCCAGCGTTCGTAAGAGCGCATTGAAGGCCGGACATATGAACGCAAGCGATCTGATCAATTAGCTGAATACATCTTGCAGGGAGGGGGTCA
>NZ_LMUL01000005.1:20560-112748 GCF_009765965.1 Caulobacter sp. S45 | reverse complement strand
AACTTGGGTCAGACCTGGGCGCGTTCGGGTCAAACGGCCCGTCTAGTCCGTCTGCCATGGCTTTTGGCGCCGCTTCCAGCTCCCCAAGCCGCATCTGGTAGAGCTTGATAAGGCAAGCAGGCAGGGCAACTCCGTCTGGGCAGCGCTCTGTCCGCCGTCGGAGCCAGAGCCGTTGCTCCATCAGCTCCGCGTTCCCCGAGTTGTATTCTGCCTTGGCTTGCAGGCCGCTAAACGCGATCGCAAGCCTCGCGTCGAGAGCGGCAAGTTCGGGAGAGGCGCATATTGTTCGATCAACGCTTGTGGTCGTTTTACGACAGTCGAAGCTGGGGCTAGAGGTTACGGCAGCGAGCATGGCAAAGAATGTCAGCATATTTAGGGACCGGAAAGTTGTGCGACTGCCGGAGTGTCACACGCTTCGGTTGCTCGCACGCTAACTCTAAGCGGGCGGCCGGGCATGCCGGGCGGCAGTTGAGGGTTGAGGTCGCTCAGCGCTGCCTCGCCGGAAAGCGGTCGCGGGGGCGAGTCCGCTAAGCGGAAATCCTCGCATGTCCACTCCTCCGCACATTCGGCCATTCAACGCCCCCGGTTAGGCCGCCGGTGACCCATCTGAATGTCGTCTAGCTGGAGCAACTGGCATGTCAGCGATGGGCGCGTAGCCTTGGCCAGGCACCGTGTCCTAGCCCGTGGGCCCGGCCGCCACGAAGCGGACGTGGTAGACAGCCGGAGGGGGTGGAAAAGAGACCTTCGCCCTTTTTCTACTTACCCTTGCAGGCTTATGGTTGCAGCCGCCGTCGGCAGAATGCGAGAGGAGCCATGCGTACGTTTCGGCGGGAAGCCCGCAAGATTGCGTTTTGGGCTGTGGCGGCAATTGCAGCGTTCGTCGCCGGCTCTGCACCTGGAGCCGAACCGCACCAACTCACGACGCAGCAGATGAAGGCATTGTCGCTCAACGAAGCCGACAGGATCGTCAGAGACGATCTCCTCTCGGTTCTCCAATCCGTCGATCCGATCCGCCAGGGCCGTGGGCTCTGGCTGCGGGACGTCGGGTTGCCAACGCGTGCCTTCAGGACAGGGTACGAAGGGCTCTGTCGACGCGATGTAGTGCGGCTTCGATACACGGTGGCGACTCACGACGGTTCGTACGCGGACCGGCCGCTCCGACCGTACAGCATCGAAGCCGATGCGCAGTTCGCCCTGCGCCGCGCACCGCCTTTGGCCTGGAGCGGTCCAGAATATACACGGGTGCGGGAGGAGGATTGCGAACGCCTGGGTGTCGACGCGACCGCCCATTGGTTCGATGCGCCCAACGATTTGGAAGCCGCGCGAGCCGTGAACATACTCGACGCAACCTTGACCGGGGCGAGGGCGGGAACGCTCACACCTTGTCTGCCAGACAGCATGAAGTGCGACGGGCTGTCCACGATGAAGGCTGCAAAGCTCCGAGACCTCGACCGCATCAGCTCCTGCACCGGAGAAAGCGACCACACGGTTTGCTACCAGTATGAGCTCGAACCGGCCCGCCTCGTGACGGTGGTTGCACGGGACAACGGCGGGGCCCCCTACGTCTCTCCGGACTCCGTCGTGAGCGTGAAGGTGGCGGTTTTCATCAACGACAGATGAAGCTCGACGCCCTCGTTCGAAAATGGCCGCAAGCATCGGCCCGATACTTGCCTCGCCAACTAGCGAGAGGGCGCGGCCTAGAAGCGGTCGGTTTGCTGGTCCGAGGGGGGGGAGTCAGCCGTTGCCCCTGACCCAGCAGCGCAGGTAGGCTGAAGGCATGCTCGTCCGCCCATTTCAGCCGCGTGACGCAGCCGATCTCGGGCGAGTGGAATACAGGTCCGTGCACGAGGTCGGGTCTGCCCGCTATTCGCCGTCTCAGGTTGAAGTTTGGGCGCCCGCCGTACCATCCGAGGAGGCCTACCTTCAGCGAGCCAATGACGGTCGCGTCTTCCTAGTCGCCGTCAATGAGCATGATAGGCCAATAGCTTACGGCGACCTCACACCAGTTGGTCATATCGAATATCTATATTGCGAACCAGAGGCGACAAGAACGGGCATTGTTAAAGCGTTGTACTTGCAGCTTGAGCAAGCTGCCAAACAACGGAATATCAGCCTGCTCTCGACGAACGCCAGCGAACTTGCGCGTAGTTTCTTCAAAAAGCGAGGCTTCCTTGTCGTTCAACGGCGCGATTTCGTGCTCAAGGGCGTCCTAATCCACAACTACCGCATGGAGAAGCGGCTCGGCTCGTGAGCGCGCCGGGTCGGCCTTGGGTCGACAGTGCGGGCTGGCTCCCGTCCAGGAACTCGCCATTTCTCCATGTCCGCTAAGTGGCCTGAGGGCGATGTCCGCTTTACCCTCAACTCATGACACCTCTGGCATCAACGAGGCGGCCGATCGGGCCCGCTGAATGTCGTGTTGCTGGCGGAGGCCGTATGTCGCCTTTGGGCGCAAAATGACGTCCAGATGGCTGGGCTAGCGCTTGCCATCGCTCACCCCGGTTGCCCGATCTCCTCGACGCGCCTGCGAAAGACGAGGAGAGGGGCGGCCGCGAGGCAGAAGCCGAGCGCGACGAGGCCACCAACGGTGACCCACCAGCGGCCCATCGCCTGGTCGCTCTGGGCGATGGAGCGGTAGATATTGTTGACCTCCAGCATCTCATCCTCGGATAGCCGTTTCTTGGGCAGCGCTCGGTCAATATAAAAGTATTTGGTCACGGCGTTGAACTCGAGCTCGTCGCCAAGAAACATCTCGGACGGGTTGAGGTCGGAGGTGACGTAACTGTCCCTTTCGCAGCGCACCATGCTGATCAACGCCATCCGTGGTCACTGCGCGGAGTTCGGCCTGATCGCGCCGCAAGGCGCTCGCCACGCCGACGACCTGATCGAACAGGCGCGCCAGGCCGAGATCGATACGCTGCCCGATCTCGCCAGATCGGCCCTGCTGTCGATGGCCTGGCAGCTCGACGCCCTTGGCGCCCAGATCCACGACCTGGAACGACGGCTGCTGGCCTGGCATCGCCAGGACCGGGCCAGCCTGAGGCTTGCGACCATTCCAGGCGTGGGGATCATCACCGCCACCGCGCTTTCGGCCACCATCACCGACCCGAGCGTCTTCCGCTCCGGCCGCGAGCTCGCCGCCTTCCTGGGCCTGGTTCCGCGGCAGAACTCGTCGGGCGGCAAGGCGCGGTTGGGACGCATCTCCAAGATGGGCGACGGCTATCTGCGCAAGCTGCTGGTGGTGGGCGCCACCTCGGTGATCCGCCGGGCGCGCACGAGCGACGCCGCATCCTCGGCCTGGCTGAAAGACCTGCTGGAGCGCCGTCCCGCCCGCGTGGTCACCGTGGCCCAGGCCAACAAGACCGCGCGCATCGCCTGGGCGGTGCTAACGCGAGAAGAGGTTTACCGGCCGATGGCGGCCTGATCGAACACGCGGCCGTCGCGCCGCTCCAAGCTGTACGGGTGCATGAGGGATGATGGAGACGATCTGAACGCGGCCGTAGGGCCAGGACAACCCGAGGTGCTGTCGGAGCTATCGAGCTCGTTGGACTGAGAGGGACTTGGCCAGCGGACCACCATCAGGGCCAGCGGCCACAAGCGCCGCGCCAACAGGCCGGACAGATGACCGCAACCCGACAGATCGCAAAGTCAGCCCAACTTCACTCTTGCAGAGCAGGGGCCGTCTACAGATGACAGCACCGATCACCAAGCTCAAGCTCGTGAAGCATCAGATGTACGGTCGCGGCAAGATCGATCTCCTGCAGGCGCGCGTCATCGGCGTCCCATGATCTTCACCACCAAATATGCGTCAGAGCCCTTTTTCCACGCCTATCCACAGCCAAAGTCACTCATTTAGGTTTTGGAATGCCTGCTTCCTCCGTCAAGAATCCCTGCGGCGGGATGAAGCGGCATTTAATTCCATAACCTTTCCCGAATTTGCAGCCAACGGCCGGCGGGTGCCCAGCGAGAACCCGCTGCCCTGCCAAGTTGAATTGAGGTCTGATATCATGCAAGCTTTGATAAGCCTGCTGTATAGCATCGTAGTATTTGCGCTTTTCGGGCGGAACGGTGTCGACCGGCGGGCCGGCATTGTTGGCTTCGCGTCCAATGCGTTGTTCGCAGCTGGCGCGGTCTTCCGGGGAAAGATTGCTAAGATTGCCCGATTGGCAGCGGAACATCGCTTGCAGGGCATGACTGACTGCTCCCCTTGTCGGAGCGGCGCCGCCCGGTCCCTCGGCACCGGAACTGGCGTCGGTGCCTGGAGCGCTAGGCGGACCGCCTTGCGCGGCCGGTGCTTGCTGTTGCGGCACCCGGAGCGGCGAGGGGGGAGGTATGGCTGGCGGCGGCGCGCGCGTCTTGTCTTGCGCTTTCGGGCGCGCAATGGGTGCTGCAACACGATGGGCGGAAATGGCGGCGTCATTGGCGGGGGCGGCGTCCTTTGATCGGTCAGCCTGCCGCGGTGCCAGATCGCTCAGATGTACAAGCGCCGCCGTCATCGAGGAGGTGTCCTGGTCCTGCCGGAACCTGAACCTCGCCGGGGGCTGCAGAACGAGCAACGACAGCAGGCCCAGGTGAACAAGGAGGCTAACGCCCAGCAGGCATGCCAATCGGGCCGGACGAATTTTACGCGCCCGCCCGCCTCCGACGTGAACGTGCGTGCGGAGGATGCTGCTCACCTTGTCACCTCGCGCACATTTCGACGCCACGCCGACTCATGGCGTAAAGAAGCCGGCTACCGACACCCGCGGCCGATCCCCCGCAGCGGGCTCCACGCGTTTGACCATATGCGGCGTTCCTCCCCTGATAAGGACGAGCCGGTTCGGAAGCGGCGCAATAAAGACGCCCGCGCCGCCTTTGTCGCCCCATTGCAGGTGCTCGTCCCCAAATAGCCCCCGGCGATGAGCCGGCGAAACCCCCGGCCCTTCGACGACGACGCCGCCGACCAACAGCTCGCCTCCCCAATTCGGCCGCCACTCCATATTGGCGTAGTAGACGAAGGCGCCGGAATAGATCCGATCCGTGTGCCAGCGAATCCCCGTGCCAACTGGATAAGCGAATGGGCACGCACTTATGCGCGCCCATGTTTCTCCAGGGTGACCTATGATTTCAGTAATTACGGGGGATGGCTGCAATAGCTGCTGAATCACGCGATCCACAGCAGTGCCAGAAGGGTATTCGCCTCGGCCGTCTTCTTCGGAACAGCGTTGGCTGACGATCTCGGGCCCGATAAAGGGCATAGGCACTGTCAGCTGAAATGTACCTTGCGGCGAGCGTGGTCCCGAGTAGGGAAGGGCATGCCCCGCCGGAAGCCCCCGCCCAACCCGTTCCGCTGGTTTGACTCATCGCCAGAGGTGATCCGCCTGGTGGTGATGCTTTACGTCAAATATCCGCTGTCGCTGCGCAACGTGGAGGACCTTCTGCATGAGCGGGGGATCGACATTTGCCACGAAACGGTGAGGCTGTGGTGGACCCGCTTCGGGCCGATGTTCGCCAACGAGATCCGCAAGAAGCGGGTCGAGGCGATGCGCCAGCATACCCACTGGCGGTGGCACCTGGACGAGGTCTACGTCCGCATCAACGGCGAGATGCGCTACCTCTGGCGGGCTGTCGACCACGAGGGCGAGGTGCTGGAATCCTTTGTCACCAAGGAGCGGGACAAGGCGGCGGCGCTGAAATTCATCAAGAAGGCTATGAAGCGCCATGGCCGTCCCAAGGCCATCGTCACCGACGGCCTGCGTTCCTACGGCGCGGCCTTGAAGGAGATCGGCGGCACGGAGCGCCAGGAGATTGGCCGTTGGGTGAACAACCGGGCTGAGAATTCACACCAGCCTTTTCGACGACGAGAACGGGCGATGCTGCGGTTTCGGAGGATGAAAACACTCCAGACCTTCGCCTCGGTGCACGGGACCGTGCACAATCACTTCAGCCAGGAGCGCCACCTCGTCAGCCGCACAACCTACAAGGACCGACGCTCAGCCGCCCTGGCTGAGTGGCGGCAGGTCGTTGGGTAGAGCTCGCTCGGGTTTGGGCGAGCTATGCCTGACCGGAGACAAGTTCGCGTTCGACTGACAGCACCCTGCGCGCACCCATCGGCTGCGGCCTATGAATTCGTTCATATGACGACCTCCCCATGATGTGTCGGCGCAACGGTCGCCTGCTCCATGCCCAACGGCAAAGGATAAAAACGCAGCCGGAGCATGAGGAAAAATTGGGGTCGGGCCGCTGACGGGAGGGGGGCGAGCGGACCTCGCGCCCTCGGCTAAGCGAGAACCACGCGCTATCTGGCGAGGGCCTGCGTTAGCTGATGACGAGCTTCCCCGACAACCTCACGGAAAGCGGCTATCACCACATCTGGACGCTCATTGAAAATCCAATGGCTGGCTCCATCAACGATCCGGTTCTCGCCTTGCGACGAATCCCTTGCCTGATCAACGTGGGCAGCGATCCATGCCTTGTAGAAGGCGTCCGAATCGACGCCTGCGGGTGTATCCGCCGTAAAATGCACCTTGTCGGAGGAGAGGATCACCAAGGGTATCGAGCCGAGAGGGTGTCGGGCCGCATCGATCTCGGCCGAAGAGCTTGTGTCCTGGCTATCGATCTCGGCCATGATGGTTGAAAAGATTGATGGCCGGGTCTCGATTGCGACGATCCCTTTCTGATCCGCAATGGGTCTTGCAGGGTTAGGTTGATCAGCGCAGGCGTCTTCGTCGGGCGCCCGCTTCGCTCCGGGCACGATTTTCCCGCTTACTGCCTGCTGAAAGCAGTATGTGTAGAATGGGAAATCTGCCTTCAGATACCCCGGAGGGTATGAAAGACGCTTGCTCACGTGCTCGATACCAGGGTCGATTAAAAGAATAGCGGCAACTAATTTAGGCCATCGATAGGCCAGGAGGCGCATTTCCTGGCCGCCGAGAGAATGGCCGACGAGCACATAAGGGCCGCCGATCTTAGCCGCCCGCAGAGCGTCCTGTAAGTCGCTGACTTCGGCAGCCGCATCACGCGGCAGAGGCCCTGGATCGCTGAAGCCGAAACCCGCTCTGTCCACGGCGCACGTTCGCGTTATTTGCGAGAATGCCGGCTGTATAGCTCGCCATTCGAAGCTCCACTGGCTTAAGCTTCCGTCGAGTATGGCAGTGGGCGTCCCTTTGCCTTCGCACACGAGATTGAAGTTCCTGCCATCAGGCAGGCGGACGCGCGTCTGCGGGTGAATGTAAGCGTCAACGGAAGGCGGTTGAGTGGCGTCCGCCGCGAGTAGGCCAACAGGAGTGGCGAGCGAAGATAGAAGCGCTGCTAGTCCGGTCAGCCACTTCACGATAGTTCCCCCGCGCACGGCACGCCCCAGCATGGTCTGAAAGACCGCTTTCGACCAGGGCGGCAGTGGGTCACCAGCACGTGTAAGCGTGGCTCTAGAAACTCGCGCTCTCCCACGTCCGCTACGTGGCTGCGGCCGCGAGTCCAGCTGACCTTCAGCTTCGGACATCCCGTCGGACCTCGGGGGCCTCTCTTTAGGCCCGCGGATGTCGTCTTTCTGGCAGAAGGTTGGTGGCCGCTTTGGGCGCATCCTAGCCGTCGTGCGCCAGCCTCAGCGCCTCGTGCCGGGTTGTAAAGATTCGCTCCGCTCCGACTGCAGCCGTTACACCATGGCGGTCCATGTCAGCGCGTAGGGTAGGGCCCACCCGCGCGAAGATGATCTCGACTCCGCGCTTCTTCAGGTCCTCCAACAGGGTTTCCAGCGTGCGCGCCGCCGAGTAGTCGAGATTAGTGATCGCGTCGGCTTCGACCACGAGCCAGCGGGTAGGCGCCGGCGCCGCCTGCACCAGCCGCCGAACCTCGTCCGTGAAACGGAAAGCGTTGGCGTAGAACAGGTCGGCGTTGAAGCGGTAGACGATCAGGCCCGGCGCGCTTTCGACCCCCGGCGTCGCCGGTTCTTCCTGCCATCCGGCCTCGAGGGTGTGCTGCAAGACCGCGGTATGGGGCTTGTAGCTATGGCGCACGTGCCGCAGCAGCGACAGCAAGACCGCCAGCAACACCCCCTGCTCGACCCCGAGCCCGGCCACGGCGGCGGCTGTTGTGAGCGCCAGCATGAACTCTCCGGGGCTCTCCCGCCGCATGGCGCGGAGCGTCTGAATATCCACGAGGCCGATCCCGATCGTGAAGATGATCGCCGCCAGCACGCATCGGGGCAGGTCCTTCAGCAGCCCAACGACGGTTAGGAGGGCGACGAGCACGCTGAGGGAGAACACCAGCTGCGCGAACTGGCTGCGGCTTCCGGCGCGCTCGGCCATGGCCGTCTGGGTGGGACTGCCGTTAACGACGAAGGCGCCGCCGATCGCCGCCACGGCGTTGGCCGCGGCCAGGCCCAGGATGTCGGCGTCCTCGTCCACCCGTTCGCCGTAGCGCTCGCCAAAGGCGCGCGATGTGGCCGAACTCTGGGCCAGGATGACGACGACGCAAGACGCGGAGACCGGAAGCAGCGCGATCGCCTCGCTCCAACTCACCCTGGGTAGGGCGAAGCTCGGCAAGCCCGTCTGCAACGGGCCGAGCATGGCCACGCCCAGCGCCGCCAGGTTCAGGGCGTGGCTGACGAGGATCGTCCCGACCACGAACGCCAGGGCCAGCGGCGCTCGCGGCGCGAACCGCTTGCCGAGGAGGATGCCCGAGACGACCAGGACGGAGAGGGCGAGCGTGGAGACGCTGAGGCGTTGGACGCCGGAGCCGATCTGCCAGACCTGGACCAGGGTGTGGCGTGCGGGCGTCTGCACCCCGATCATGTCGCCGACCATGGCCGCCCCGACCTGCACCCCCACGCCCGCCAGGAAGCCGACCAGCACGGTGCGTGACAGGAAATCGGCCAGAAAACCCAGCTTCAGAATCCGGGCCAGGAGCAGAAAGCCGCCGGTCAGAAGCGCCACGGCTGTGATTAACGACAGGTAGGCTGGACTGCCCGGCGCCGCCATCGTCGACACTGAACCCGCGAGGATCGCCGCCGTGGCCGAGTCGGCCGCGACCACCAGATGGCGCGACGACCCGAACACGGCGAAGGCGACCGGCGCGAGCAGAGCTGTATAGAGCCCACTGACCAGCGGCATGCCCGCGATGCGGGCGTAGCCCAGCACCTGGGGAATACTCATGGCGGCGATGGTCACGCCGGCCAGCCCGTCGCGCGCCACTGTCTCCCGGGTTATTGGGCGAACGCCTTCGAACAGCTTCGGGAGTTTCACTTCACTGCGTCCTGTCGCTAAGCCGTCCACGGACGAGCTTGGGCGCCCCAGTCAAGCCTGTCTACCCAGGCTGTGGTGCTGGTAAGCGGCAGGTTCGGGCTCACTGCTGTCGAAACCGGATCGGGTCCTTGCTGGCGGACGGGCTTCGCCTTTCACCGACCTCTGCACCGACCTTTGCGGACATCCACCCAAATGTCCGGCTTCTGGAGCCGAACTGATGTCGGCAATTGATGCGGTGGACGGCTCTCCACCCCTGCGGGAGCATAGAGCTTCTACAGAACAGGAGAGAGCCATGAGTCAGGTAGTCACAATAGGTCTGGATCTGGCGAAGTCGGTGTTTCAGGTGCACGGCGTCGACGCGGCGGGGGGTATTGTCGTCCGCCGGCAGATTAGGCGGCCTCAGTTAGTTGCGTTCTTCGCCAAGCAACCAGCTTGCCTTGTCGGCATGGAGGCGTGCGCCCCATCCCATCACTGGGCGCGTGAGCTGATGGCGCTTGGCCACCAGGTGAAGCTCATGCCAGCGCAGTACGTGAAGCCCTACGTTAAGCGGGGCAAAAACGATGCGGCCGATGCGGAGGCGATTTGCGAAGCGGTCACCCGCCCGACGATGCGCTTTGTAGCGATCAAATCCCCGGAGCAGCAGAGCGCTATGATGCTGCACCGTGTGCGGCTCGTCCTTTGCCGGCAACGAACTCAGCTCACCAACGCCATGCGCGCCCACCTCGCCGAGTTCGGCATCGTCGCTCCGATTGGGCGGCTCGGCATGGAGCGGCTGCTTGGCGTCATCGAAGACCCCACGGATCGCCGCATCCCCGCCGACGCGCGCACCTGTTTGAAGATGCTGGCCGTTCAACTCAAAACCTTGAAAGAGCAGATCTTAGAGAACGATCGGCGCATCATCGCCGACGCTCGACGCACCGAAGTCGGGCGCAGATTGATGGAGGTGCCGGGCATCGGACCGGTGCTCGCCAGCGCCCTGGTCGCAGCCGTCGCCGACCCGGCCATCTTCAGGTCTGGGCGCGACCTCGCCGCCTGGATCGGCTTGGTACCTCGACAGAATTCTAGCGGCGGCAAGGAGCGGCTAGGCTCCATCTCCAAGGCGGGTCATCGCTACTTGCGCCAGATGCTCGTGGTCGGCGCCATGGCAGTCATCAGACACGCCGGGCGATCCGCGGAGCAGCGGGCCTGGCTGATGCAGCTCCTCGCCCGGCGTAAGCCGAAGGTTGCCGCCGTGGCGCTGGCCAACAAGACCGCCCGCATGGTTTGGGCGATGATGACGAGCGGTGAGCGGTATCGCGAGCCGCTCGCCACGTAGAGCTAAGTGCAGCCCGGCTGCGCTGACGAGTTGGAAAGGGCGAACAGGAGCTGATGCAGAAAGCCGGTTAGAACCGCCGGATCGAGAAACCCCGTTCTTGCGCCCAGCACCTCGAGTGCGTGCAATTGGTTGGGGCTCGATACGCGCGAGGAAGGCGTCATGGCCCGCGGTCTTTAGCACCGCATCACGAGGCCGAACACATGGCCGTACCGACCATCTCTGCAGAACGCTCACTAACACCCTTGCCAACGGGGAGCCGTTCTCTAATCGCAGCTCCGTCGTCAAGCCGAATGTTGTACCGCCCGCCCGGGTCATGGTTCTCTCCGCGGTCGGCGACTGCCGCCGCAACATCTGGTCCGGTCGGAAGCGCAGGAGCTGCAAGGTCCACAACGGGCTCACGCCCAGTAGCGGGCCCAACGGCCCTAGCCACGCAGTCACCCACACCTTCGCCCGAGGGCGACACGTCCGTCCGGTGATAGCGGACGATTGGGTGTGGCTAAGCCTCCTGCGTTTGAGTTGACCAGCGGAATGGCTCTCCAGATCTCCAGACGCTGTGAAGGATCACAGACAGCTTGCGAGCCAAGGCCACGCGCGCCTTGCCTGGGCCGGCCCGCTGCGCAATCGCCAGCGCCCAGTCACGCAAATGCGAGGCTCGCTTGACCCGGTGCAGGATAACTATGGCGGCTTCGTACATCAGCGTGCGCGCCAGACCGTCGCCGCACCGTGAGATGCGCCCGCTGCGGTCAATCTCGCCAGACTGATAACGGCGGGGCGTCAGGCCAAGATGGGCTCCCACTGAACGCGAGCGGGAGAAGCGTTGGGGATCTTCGACCGTGCTGACGTAGACGAGTGAAGAGAGGGCCCCGATCCCGGGCGCCGTCATCAGCAATCGACAGGTCGGATCAGCTCGAACCTGTCGTTGAACAGCCTTGTCGAACGTTGTGATCTGCTCCTCGAGCTGTCGCAAGACATTCAGCAACGGACGCACGATCGTCGTAACCTGGGGCTCTTCTTGGAGCAGGGACTCGACGTGGCGCTCAAACTGCCGGCCTCGGCCGGATCCCGGCAGCATGCCGAAGGTCTTCAGCACACCGCGGATCATGTTGATCAGGCGCGTTCTCATGCCGACGAGTTGAGCCCGGGCGCCGAGAAGAGATCGGGCTCGGTGGGAGTCCAGAGACTTGACGTGGACAGCTCGGTACCAACCGGTCCGCACCACCTGGGCCAACCCCTCGGCGTCGTTCTGATCGGTCTTGTTGAGCCGCATCTGCAGAGCGGCCTTCACGCGCCTGGCGTCAAGACACACTACGACTAAGCCGGCGTCCCGCAGGCCATGGACGAGCCAGGGGGTCATCGATCCTGTCTCAACGCCGACCTTCGCATCGACGCCGGCACGCCGGCGCACCAGCGACGCGATGGCCGATGGATCCGTCGCACAGGCACCGCGCCAATGACGTCTGCCCTGCTGATCCACCACGCAAACCGCGGTCGTCTTCTGCGAAACGTCCAATCCCACGTATAATGGCATCTTGATCTCTCCGATGGTGCTGGCAACCGGGCCTCGCCCGGATCACGGCACTATCGGCAAATCAATGCCCGACCGCGATTACCCGAGGTCCACACAGGGCGCGAAGCCAGGGTGTAGCCTTTGGACGATGCCGACTGCCCGTGTCAGAAGAAGGGGGGTTGCGTACCGCCTACGTTAGCAGCGAAAATCGACTAACCCGCCGCGAATGTGGCGACCCTGCGAAAGGCTCTTGATGCGCCGAGTGTTGATTATCTCCACCGCCGCTTTGTTGATCTCGGCAGGCGTGCAAGTCAGAGCGCAGACGGTTGAGCATCAAGATGGGTCAGCGCTGCCAAATCCCGCCGACTCAGATGTGATTAAAAAGCCGAAGTGGGTGTCCCTGCCATCTGGCGATGATATGGCCTTCGCTTATCCTGACCAAGCCTTAGATAAGGGCGTGGGTGCTCACGTTGTTGCGCTCTGCCAAGTGACGATCAATGGAAAATTGGACACCTGCCGAGTACAAGAAGAGGAACCAAGCGGATACGGCTTTGGTGCAGCAACGTTACAAGTGATGACTAAATTCAGAATGAGCCCGAAATTGCCTGATGGCTCAGCGGCTTCAGGTCGATGGGTGTATGTTCCATTTAATTGGACGCAATGCTCACATAGGGGCGGAAGCGTGTCTTGTCGGTGATTTGTTAGATCGACGGTGGCGGTCGAAGGTAATAGGTTAGCTCCTTGGGATGGGGCTCGTTATCTGGAGCACCCACTGGCTTTGGGCACCAACTAACGGCAGCTTTTGGGTCGCCAGCACGTATGGACTCTGCTCCAGAAACTCAACTTCCGGTCATGTCCGCTCTCCGGCGAGAGAGAGGCGTCCGCTTCACCCCCAACTTCGGCCGCCGATCGGCCCGACCGTAGCCGCCCTAAATGTCGCAAAGCTGGAGCAACGGGCATGTCGCCTAAGGGCGCATAGAGGACCACATCGGTGGGGAGCAGTGGCGGTGATAATCGATTGAAATCACGGCCGCGCTCCTGGCCCAAGCCGCTCCCGGCACAGGGGCTTGAAGCATATTTCCTATGATTCGCAGCTTTTCCTAGGTGCCTTCACCCCATCCAGGTACAAAGACTGCTGCATCACTGCAGATTACGATGCTTGGTGGTCGAAATTTGCTCTAACGTTGGACTGCCAGCACTAATCAAAAGGCACAATCGTAGTGTCGAAGGAGCGAGCGGTTGAGGTTCATCGATCGCCTGCGCGTAGCTATTCCAACGCGGCATCAAGCTGAGCGAAGACGCCGGCCGAGCGCCAGAGCCCACGGTTGCCGACGACATACACCGTCTCCTTCGCTCGCGTCACTGCGACGTTGAGTAGGTTGGGTTCCTTGCCGGCCCAGGCTCGCGCGCCGGTCTGGTCGGCGTTTGGCGCGCCGAGCACGAAGATCACCACCTCCGCCTCCCGGCCCTGGACAGTGTGGATCGTGCCAACCCGCTCGTACCTCCATCGATCAAGATCGGGAATGGCGGAGCCGAGGACCGGGCTTTCCCTGATCATGCGGCGCAAGCCGTCCGCGACCTGCACGAACGGCGTCACCACATATAGGTCCGGCTTGAGGCCGGCGGCGACGACACGCTCGATCATATCGACCGCCTCGCGCCCTTCCTCGGCGCACCATTTGTCGGCGCCCGATCCAATGACATCGATCCAGCAAGACGGTCCGAGCAGATCGCGGATTGGCGACGGTTTCGCCACCTTGGCCTGGACCATCAGGTTCTCGTAAGCGACCCGGTTGGCTATGCTGAACATTGGCTCAGAGCAGCGGCGGTGGACGAGCAGTGGTACGCCGACTGTCCGGCTGCCCATGCGCGCCGGAAATTCGGCGAACCAGGCGGTGGCGTCGTCGGCCAGGGTCTGCACCGAGGCGGCAGGCGCCGAGAAGCGTCCGGGATCGACGCCGAAGGTTCGGCAAATGGCGTTCGTCAGCCGATCGGGGAGCATGACCACTGGCGGGACCTGGATTGGATCGCCGACAACGATTGCGCGGCCGGCGCGCATGATGGCGCCGACCGCCTGTTGCGGCGACGCCTGCCCGGCCTCGTCGACGAGCAGCCAGCCGAGCGAGGCTGGCGACAGGCGGCCAAGCATTGTGCCGACCGAGGCGAAGGTCGTCGACATCGCCGGCACGACGAGGAACAGACTGGACCAGAGGTCGGGGATCAGCGCATCCTTCGTTGGCTCGCCCAGACCCTTGCCGTCGAGCACCTGAAGGGCGGCGCCAAGGTTCTGCCGCAATGGCTTGGCGGCGGCGTCGACGAAGGCGCGGTGCAGATCGAGCGCCGCCTCGAACAGCGCATCGCGCTCGCGGTGCTCCCCCGCCGTGAACCACGGTGCGGATGGCTGGATGCGCTCCGCACCGGTTTCGAAGAACGCATCGTCGATCGCGGTCGCCTGTCGGGCCTCCCGTTCGCGCCGCCAATCCACGAGCATGGGCGCCAGCAGCGCATCGATCTCCGCTGCGTGAACCTCGGCATGGAAGCCAAGCCAGGGGGATCGTGTCAGCCGTTGCGGCAGACCGGACGGCAACAGCTTCGCATCAGCCGCCTGCGTGCCAACGCTCGCGAGTGCTGACGACAACGGGTCGTGCTCTCTCTTCCAGGCTCGATATCGACGCAGTCCAAGAAGGCGCTGGATCAGGCCGGGTCGTTCCGCACCATGCGCGCGCACTGCTTCGAACACCCGTTCAAGTGCCGGAAGATAGCGATACCGCTGGCGGAACAGCTCGACGCGCTCGCGCGTGGCGGCAACCTGTTTCTCCAATGCCAGGAACCGTGTCCGCGCCGCCTGCCAACGCCGCAGCGCGGCGCGATGATCGAGGGGTGGGTCGAGGTCGCTGACGATGCGCGGGGGGCGCTTGCTCCCGTCAGGCAGGCTGATCTCGGGTTTGCGTCCGTCGATCGCTTTGAAGTAGCTGAAGAGGCCGGTGTCCTCGGTCCACCAGAAGCGGTCCTTGAAGGCGCTGCGGTTGCCGGCATTGCCAAGCACCGCGGCGATGGCGCCCCAGCTTTCCTGTCCGAGCAGGCCGTCCGCCATTGGTTTGAAGTAGCGCAACCCCGGCGCGTCGTCGGCGACTGCCCCGATCGCGGGCAGCTCGCCGCTGACATTCTCGACCGCCTTGTTATTCGACGAGGCCACCAGCATCTCGAAGCCCTTCAGGCGCGGGTCGAGCCGGTAGAGGTGGATCCATGCCCCGCCAAGGTTGAGCTTGGCGCCCGATGCGGCGAACGCCTTCTCCGGATCGTCGAAGGCCGCCATAACCCCGGCGCGCGTGGTCACGAGCGCGGCGACGACATCGCGCAGCAGCGTCGTTTTTCCGGTGCCGGGTGGCCCATTGACCGCAAGGATTTCGCCGGGCCGCTGCGCCGTGGCGAGGTTCACCGCGGCCTGCTGCATCAGCACTAGCGGATGGCGCCCCGGCCCGGGCCATCGCCCTGACGGGAAACGCGCGGGTGCGACGACGGTCTCGATCGCCTCCTCGTCATGTAGGAGATCGCGCCGCGTTTCGGGCGGCATCGCGCCGAGGAAGCGCTTCAGCGTGTTGGGCGCCTCGTTCTTCGCGAACAACGCGATCGCCTTGCCGATATCCTTGAGAAAGAAGCTGTTGAGCAGCAGCGGCTCGGGCGGCTCGCTGGACTTGAACGGCACCGTGCTGCGCACCGCGAAGGACGAAGGCTTCAGCATGGCGTCGTCGAGTCCGAACGTGCCGACCAGCCAACGCCAGGCGGACGTGATCGCGGTTTCGTCAAGCGGGAGCGCCTTGCCGTCCTCGCTCTCGCGATACAACAGCTCGTGAAGCGCGGTCTGGATCCGGTCTTCTTCCTCTGACCAGCGGCCGAGCGAGGCCGGATCGCCGGCCAGCGCCTGCGGCAGCCCCCAGCCGAAGCTTGAGACGACCGCGCAGGCATCGGGAATCGGTCTTCCCTCGCGATCAACGATGATGACGGCCAGCGGCGTTTCGCCTCGTGCCTGCGGTCGCTCGGGACGGTTGTCGGCGAAGCGCTGGAGCAAGCCGTCGATCGCGGGCTGCATGACGACCGAGCCGAGCACGATCTGAAAATAGAGGCGTGCGCCCGGCGGTCCCTTCGCGGTCCCATCCGCCCACGGAAGGCCGCGGTCGAAGCGGGCGATGCGCCGCACGTCGCCGCCGGCAAGATCGGCAGGCTTCCTGAACGTCGCTGGGGAAAGCACCTCCAGCACGGTCCAGGCGCGCAGGATATCCTGAGGATCGTTGGCGATTGTCTCGCGCTCGGGCAGCGGCGCGGCAGGTCGCGAGATCGGTAGGGGAATTGTGGGCGACGGCCCGAAAGAATTGGATGGCGCCGATACCGGCGGCGTCACGACTGCGTCTGCCGACGCGAGCATCTCTTCCAGCCGCTTCTGCAACGCCTGGGCGCGAGCGACCTTGCGATACCTCAACTCGGCGAGGATCGCTTCGTTTGTCGAGCGCCGATCGGGCGCATCCTGCACCAAGCGCTCCAATTCGGCGATGCCGAGCTGGGCATAGGGCCGACCCGCGAAATTCATCCGCGTGCGAAGGTCGGATTGATGTCGTCTCGATGCGGCATCGGCGGGTCAGCCTCCTTCAGCGCGGTGACCAGCTTGCTAATCGCCGAACGATAGCAGAGCTAACCACTTGCATTACAGCCTGTATTCGCGCGCTCCCAGGATCTCGCTGTGGAGCGATCGCTACGTGGTGGCAGCCGTGAGTCCATTCCACCTCCAGCTTCAGACCTTCATGTAGCGTCGGAGCCGCTCCCACAGCTGGCCGGGAGGTCGGCTTTCCGGCAGAACTCGAGTGGCGGCTATGGGCGCGAAGCAGTCGCTGGTCGACTCCATAGTGGCGCCCTACCTGGGCTGGGGGAGGCCGAATAGGACGTCCAGGCGGATGGTGGCCCGCATGCCCAAGGACAGGGCGTGGGTGTCCTTCGGGTCCGGCAGGACCAGGTCGAGCTGATCGGGATTTTTGACGTACTGGATGTAGGGCGCGAAGTTGAACCCCGGGGCCAGCGCCACGGCGTAGTTGAGCTCGAACCCGGTCTGGTCGCCCATGTGGTAGCCGGCGATGTTGTGGGCCAGGGCCAGCAGGTCCCGCGCCTCGCGCTCGCGGTTGTCGATCACCTGGGTCTCGAACAGGAAGTTCACGGTGTCGGCGGCGCGGCTGGCCAACGGCCCGGTGAGGATGAAGCCGAAGTCGTACTGCTGCTGCATGGTCTTGATGCCGGTGACATCCCAGTCCCCGGTTGCGAACAGGGCCAACCCCCGGTTGCTGCGCCGGTCCGGGCTGAACCGCCAGACGGTCTGCTGCAGGGCCGTATAGATGCCGTAGACCCCCTGGTCGATCAGGGGCGCGCCGGGGTGCAGCGCTATGGACAGCCCCTTGGCGTTGAGCACGTCGTCGGGGAAGGTGGCGCTGTCATAATAGCCGCCGATGTGGAAGTTGGTGGGATAGGCGGAATCGACTGGCGAGGTGATGTAGCCGAGCTGGACCGGGAAGATGGCCCCGTTGGCCCGGTTGATGCTCCAGTCGCGCCCCGGGAAGCCGTCATGATCGGGCGTGGTCGCCTCGATCGGTTCGTTCTCGTAGACGCCGCCCTTCAGATACCAGTGCGGCGCGGGATGCAGGGTGATGGTGCCGGCCCACTCGCCCACATAGTAGGGCGTCTTATTGGAGTTCAGGGCGTAGGCGAACGTGGTGCCGCACGAGGTCGAGATGAACGAGCAGGCCCAGGCCGTGGCGTGGATGCCGGGCGACAGATAGGGCGTGCCGGTATAGCCGGTCATCATCCGGCCGAGCGTGATCTCGATCTTGTGGTCGAAGAAGCCCTGGTCGTAATAGAAGTTCATCAGCCGCACGTCGGGCGTATTGGCGTAGGGCATGAAGGTGAAGGAGCCGATGCTGCTGGTGCTGCCCGCCGTATTGCCGAACTGGGCGCTGACCGTGACGTCGAACAAGGCCTCGGGAATGCCGATCGCCTTCTGCAGGTCGACGTCAAAGCCGTAATAGCCGAGATCCTGATAGTCGGTGACCTGCTTGTGGCCGCCGCTGATCGGCGAGATGGTCGACATCTGGGTCGCGCCGTGCAGATAGACGCCGTACTTGGCCAGGGTGTTGCCCGGCCCCTCGCCGAAGGTCGCCAGGTTGAACAGGTAGCCGGGGGTCTCGCCCGCGGCGATGAAGCCGTTGGCGACGGGCGCCGGCGTTTCTCCGACCCGGGGCGGGGAGGATGGATTGTTGCCAGACAGCACCTGCTGGTCCGGCGTGGTGGCGTCCGGGCGCGTGGAGAGGCCGGGGCGAGGGCTGGTCACTGTCAGCGGCGCCGTCTCGTTCGATGACGGAGTAGGCGCGGCCGGAACGGTTTGATCCTGCGCCAGGGCCGGCGCCGCCATCGCCGCCAGGAGCAGGGCGAACAGCGTACCGCCCGCCGTCTGGACCAGAAGCCGTTGCTTCAGCTTGTTCATGTCTAACTTCCCCCGAGATGTATTTGCCGCCCGTTGCGGGCTGTTGCTGTTCGGACTGTGTTGGCGATGGGCGCGAGCTGGCCGTCTCCAGCGACGGAGCCGCGCGAGGGTGGTGAAGGCGCTGGTGAAGGTGCGGGCGGCCTGGGCCGCGCCGGATCGGGCCGGCTTAGGCTGTCTGGAGCAGGAAGCGGCTGAGCGCCTGCGGGTTGTCGACCATCACGTCATGGCCGCTCTCGATGGTGAGGCCTCGCCAGCCGGGCCTGGTCTTCGCCGCGGCCAGGTAGGTGTCGAACAGCGGCATGGGCGAGCGCGAGGCGCGCACGAAGAACTTGCGCGCCGGCCGCTCGCGGCCATCGGTGATGTGCAGGCGGGTGAAGTAGCAGCCCATGGGGGTGGGCGTCAGCTTGGACGCCACCCAGCGCGCCTGCTCGGGATCGCGCACGCCGAAGGCGGCGACCGGAATCGGCGGCCAGCCGACATCGCCACGCGCCTGGGCGGCGCGCATGGCCGCGGCGTTCTGCGGCGTCTGCACCTCGACCCCGCTCTGGCCGTCCAGGGGCATGAAGGCTTCCAGGAAGGTCAGGGAGGAGACGCGCCCGCTCACCTGCTCCATCGCCCCGGAGACCGACCAGCCCGCGAAGGAATGGGCCATCAGGGTCACGTCGTTCAGGTCGTTCCACGCGAAGTAGTCGACCAGGTATTTGATGTGGGTGTTCAGATCGATCGCCGCCGAATTCATGAAGGCGTTCTCGGCCATGCCGGGCAGGGTGGGCGTGAACACGCGGTGGCCGTGGGCCTGCAACTCGGCGGCCACCGCCCGCCAGCACCAGCCGCCGTGCCAGGAGCCATGCACCAGCACATAGGTGCGCGGGCTTGAGCCCGGGACGCCGGCGGCCGCCGCGCCCGACGCCGCCAGCAGCGCGCCGCCCGCAACCAGTCCGCGTCTTGAAATCTCCAAAGATCCCGTCATTCCTCCCCCGAGATTATTTTTTTTAGTGCTCACAGCAATCGGCGCATTAGTTGCGTACGATCAGCAAGCATATCGTGATGCGGTGGTTATGCCGGATGCGCCGCTTCTAGATTTTGGCGATCATCTCGCGTGGTATTCTGCAGATCATCGTTCCAATTCCAAATTGTTTCGAATTTTGGTCTGACAATCGTACAAGGTCAACGGCGTGCGTCGAAGCGAGCGTCAAGGGCGGTGGCGCCGTGAACTCCGGAAAATATTCGGGTTCGGCGTTGAGCCAGTACATTGAAAAATATCGATAATTATAGGAATAGACCGAACATCTACATATGCCGCGAACACGCGCCAACCCACCTTGGCGATAACCAATTCCGATATGGCTGCAAAAATAGTATCTCCGTGGATGAACCATTCCAGGCCCAGCTCATGTCGCGTACTCCAGGTCTGCTTGCGTCGCGGGATGCTATGAAGCTTCGCTACATCCGGGCGTTTCTGGCCATCGTCGAGACCGGCAGCATCCGGGGCGCGTCGCTTAAGCTGGGCGTCTCGCAGCCGGCGCTGACCAAGGCGCTGCAGGACTTGGAGGCGCAGCTCGGCGCCATGCTGATCACCCGCACCGCCACCGGCAGTGCGCCCACCAAGGCGGGGCAGGCCTTCTTCGAGCGCGCCAAGTGGATCGACCTCGAACTGCGCCGCGCACGCGAGGAGGTCAGCCAGATGAGCGGGGGCGGGGCGGGCTCGGTCGCGGTGGGCCTGTCGCCGGTCGCCTCCATGGTCATGGCGGCGGAAGCGGTCGGCCGGTTCCGCAAGAGCTTTCCGGCGGCCAAGCTGAAGATCGGCGGCGGCGTGTTCGACTACGCCCTGTCGGGCCTGCGCCAGGGCCGTTTCGACTTCGCGGTCGGCGGCATGCCCATCGCCACCATCGCCGCCGACGTGGAGGTCGAGATCTTGATGCGCAATCAGATCGTCCCCTGGGTCCGCAACGGCCATCCGCTGGCCAAGGCGCGCACCCTGGCGGAGCTGGCCGAGGCGGAGCTGATGCTGACCAGCGACGACCCCAGCTTCGTGGAGATCATCTCGTCGCACTTCCTAAAGCTGTCCGCGCCCCAGCCGAGGATCGCGGTGACGTGCGAATCCTTTCCTGCGCTGCTGGAACTGATCCCCCAGACCGACCTGGTCGCCTTCTTCCCGGACAACCTGCTGGCCAACGAGCATGTGGCCTCGGTTATGGCCCCGATCCCGATCGCCGAGCCCCTGCCGGTAACGTCGCTGGCCCTGATTAAGAAGGCCGGGGCGCCGCTGACGCCCCTGGCCGAGCACCTCGCTGACAACTTCAGGCGCCTGGCGCGCAGGCTGGCCGCGGCGCTGGATGAGCGTCGGCCCTCGCGGCCGGGATGATCGGGAACTGCAAACGGGGGAGGGCGAACCCTCCCCCTAGAGGTGAGGCCGGCGAGAAAGGAGCGAGCCGACCCTGTCTTGGGAAGAACCATCCGGCCTGCGTTACTGCAAGTAAAATACAGTATTCAGGTGATCATAAAATCAAATATCAATCTGCTATTCGTATATCCCTCGGTCCGCAAAATCCCCTCTAAGGGTCGAGCCTGGACGGTGGTGAGAGGATGTGGATGACCAGGGCCGGATCGGTGTTGCGGGGCGTTGCCGTCGCATTAGGCCTCGCCTGCCTTTCGGGCCTGGCGCGAGCGCAGCCGACCGGCTTGCCCGAGGCGCGCACGGACGGCGGCGCGGTCTCGGGCGTACGGATGGAGGGCGTGGATCGCTTCCTGGGCGTGCCTTATGCGGCGGCGCCCGTGGGCGAATTGCGCTGGCGGCCGCCCGAGCCGGTCAAGCCATGGGTGGGGGTGCGCAAGGCCGAGCGCTTCGGCGGGACCTGTCCCCAGTCGCCGCGCGGCGTCTTCGCCAGCCCCAGCGTGAGCGAGGACTGCCTGTATCTGAACGTCTACGCCCCTGCCGACGTAGTGAAGCGGCGGCTGCCGGTGATGGTGTGGTTCTATGGCGGGGGCCTGTTTTCCGGCGAGAGCGACGACTACGACGGCTCGGCCTTGGCGCGTGCCGGCGTGGTGGTAGTGACGCTAAACTACCGCATCGGCGCCCTAGGCTTCCTGTCCCATCCGGCCCTGGATGCGGAGGGCCATCCGTTCGCCAACTACGGGATCATGGACCAGCAGGCAGCCCTGAAGTGGGTCCGGCGCAACATAGCGGCCTTCAGGGGCGATCCCGGCAACGTCACCATCTTCGGCCAGTCCGGCGGCGGCACCAGCGTGATGGCGCAACTCGTCTCGCCCACGGCGGCGGGCCTGTTCCAGCGCGCGATCAACCAGAGCGGCACCCATGTGGAGCAGATCCCGCCCGCCAAGGCGCTGGAGGCGGGCCGGACCTTCGCCGCCAAGGCCGGCTGCGCGGGACAGGATGCATCCTGCCTGCGCGCCCTGAGCGTGGAGCAGGTGCTGAAGGCCCAAGGGCCGATGATCCCGCTGGTAGCGGCTGGGTTCCCCACGGCGGACGGGACGGTGATCACCGCATCCCCGTTCGAGGCCTTCGGCTCGGGCCGGTTCAACCGGGTCCCGATCCTGACCGGCCTGGTCGGCGACGAGCAGGCTTTCTTCCTGGACGAGCTGAACGGGGCCTCGCCCCTGACCGCCGAAGGCTTCGCCCATTACCTGCAAAGCTTCGGGGCGGAGGATGCGCCGGCGCTGCAGGCCGCCTATCCCCTGACCGCCTATGCCAGCCCCAGCCTGGCCGAGATCGCCGCCGCCGAGGGCTACAAGGCCTGCATGGCCCGCACCCTGGACCGGATGTGGAGCCGCCGCGTGCCGGTCTACGCCTACCAGTTCGACGACCGCACAGCTCCATCCTACTTCGGATCGGTCAGCTATCCCATGGGCGCCTACCACACCGCCGAGCTGCAGTTCCTGTTCCCGGGCTTCCATGGCGGCCAGGGCAGCGCCCATTCCCTCGTCCCCGCCGAGCAGGCGCTGTCGCGCCGCATGATCGCGGCATGGACCAGCTTCGCGCGCACGGGCCGCTTGGGCGCCCCCTGGATTGCCTATTCGCGTGATCGCGACGCCATTCTTTCGCTCGATATCGGCCAGCCTCATCTGCTGGCGCCGTACGCCAAAGAGTATCACTGCGATCTGTGGGGCAAGGCGATCGGCGCACACCGAGGGGCGGGCTGAGCGCGAGAAACCCTTCACGCGCACTTACTGCTCCCATGTCGCCAACACGCTCATGCTTGACAATGCCTGGCCACCATGGGTCGCCCTCTGCCACGCGCCGTGTTCCAGAAAGTCGCCCTTCGGGCATGTCCGCTTCTCGGCGAACGTCGAGTCCGCTGTACCCCACCTCCAGACATGAAGGCTGGGCGGGGATCGAGCCTAGCCAGCGCTGGTCATGTCGCATTTCTGGAGGGAAGCTCATGTCCGGTTTGGGCGCTTGAACGACGGACCTGACGGCCTTGGACGCGCTCGCGCAGGCGGTGGACGGCGCCGACGGGGCCGCCCGCCCTGGATACGGAGAGCGGTTACGCCCAGGTCAGCCGGGCGCTCGATGCGACCCTGGGGAATTGGGCGGCCCTGCGCGTCGAGGCGGACAGGTGCTAGGCCCGGCGCAAACACCGGCGCGAGCGGACCAGACTGACCCCGTCAGTGCGCTCCGCCGGAGCGAACGCCAGGTTGCTACCGCCCGCAGGCGCCGAGCTGGAACGCCCCGATCCGGGTGGAATAGGCAGCGTCGCCCGCCCGCAAGTAATCGCCGACGTACCATAGGGTGCAGTCGTCGACGGGATCGACCACCGTCTCGGCGTAGTCTTCCCAGCGCAAGGTGTCGGCCTGGGCGGCCTGGCCGTGGACCAGCACCGTCTCCGCGCCCATCGCGCCCGGCGGATCGTCGGCGAGGCGGCCGGCGAAGCGCTGGCCCACATAGGTGCTGGCGTCGCCGAAGGAATAGCCCACGCCGATGTCGCCGAACCGGTCCATCGCCGGGCTGGGCATCCAGCGGAAGCTGGCGTCGGGCGCGAGCGTGCCCTGTTGGCGCAGCACCGGGTCGCGGTTGTGGTCGAGCCGCAGCTCGTACCACCGCACCGCGCCGCCGCCGGCCTCGTCCGCCACCGAGTGGGTGGCGACCAGCGCCTCTCCGGCCGGCAAACGGCGATAGGCGAAGCGCTGGGTGATCTTGTCGCCCTGGGAGTCGAGCTTCATCTCCACGCGCGGCTGGGGCGTGCATTTGGTCAGTTGGCCGCCGCACAGGTAGCGATAGGGCGCCACCGGCAGGCGGAGCGGCCCGCTCAGCGTCGTGCGCGCCGGATGATCCCAGTCGACATGGAATTTCCAGAAATAGAGCGCGTCGTCGCCCGTCTTGCCGAGAAGCTGCGACCCGCCCGCCGCGATCACGAGATTGGGCGCGCCCTTCGGCGGCAAAATTTTGCCATCCAGGTCGGCGTTGTTGAGGAAGTTGACCCCATCGACGATTACGCAGAGCTCGCGGGCGGGCTCGCCGCGCAGCATCTTGGTCCGCTCCGCCACGCAGGCCTGCTTCTGGATCACCTGGTCGCCGGTGCTGCTGGGAACGTAGTAGCCGTCGGGCCAGAGCGCCGGCCGGGGATAGTCGGGAAACAGCGGGCGCACGAACTCGTAGCGGTAATAGGCGCCGAGCGGGTCCGGCGTCGCGCTGACCGCGTAGCACATCGCATAGGAACCGGTGTCCGGCCCCTTGGGCCGCTCGGGCGCGCGGCCCTCCACCGCCACGTCCAGCGGTGCGGCGGCGGGCTGAAACAGCGGCCGGGCGGGGCCGGGCTGGTCGGGGCGGCCGGGTTGGCTAAGCGCCGCGGGCTGGCCGGCCTTGAGCGCAGGGGGCTCGGGCCCGCGTCGAGGGGTGCGAGTGAAGATCGGCATGACGATCAGCCACCGGTTGGCGAGCTGATCGTAACGGACCACCGCATCGCCGTTGTTGATCGCCTCGCACGGACCGCCGAAGCCGCGGAACACGTTGCGCGTCTCAATCGGCCCGTAGAGCGCGCGGCCGGTCTCGCCGAACATCTCGCCGGCCTTGGTGAACACCGCCATGCGGGTGTTGACGACCTGGACGATGTGGTTCGGACCGACCGCCAGCGAATTGTCCGACGGATTGCGTCCGAAAGCCTGCCCCTGGGGCCCGGTGAAACTGCGGCCCAGGCCATCGAAGCTGGCGATCAGCCTGGCGCGAGGGGCCGGCGTGGAGGCTGTCGGAGAGAGGGCCGGAATGGGCTGGTCCGCTGCCTGCGCGGCGTCGGTCTGCAGGCCAAGACCCACGATGCAGGCCGCGAGCGACCATCGTATCGCGCATCGCGCGATTGCCGAGGAGGCAGACATCACTTTGGCCCTGCACATCGGCAATCCCCACCGCGCGAACGCCGTATCCGAAGTCCCAGAGGGGGCGGAAACAGAAATTCATGTTTCTGTATCTGGTATACGATCGAGCGGCGCGTGGGGAGGCTATTGTGGGCTGGCTGAGGCTTGGGCTCAAAGTTCGGGCGCACCGAAGTCACAGGGCGGCGTCGCCGCCCTGGGGGAAGTAAGATGAAAACGATGCTGATCGGCGTGGCCATGGTCCTGATGGTTGCAGGCGCCGCCCAAGCCCGCGGGCATGGCCACTACGGTTCCATGGGCGGCCACTATCGCGGCGGACACGGCTCGTCCCACCGGGGCGGCCATTACGTGAACCGCCGCACCGGCAACCACTACACTCACCATCGGCGCTAAGACGCAGGGGCGGCCGCAAGGCCGCCCCTATTGGTTTGAGGGGCTAGGTCAGAGCTAGCCGGTTCCCGCGCGCTTTAGGACCGCCGGCTCCAGCGCGGGGGCGGTTTCGCCAATCAGATTGAGCAGCGGTTCGCATCGTTTGACGATGTGACCGCAAAGGACGAGCCGGTCGATCCGCTCGACCACGTGCAAGGCGACGTGGAGCTCGTTCATTCCAAGCCGCAGGGCGTCCTCCCAGACCCCATACGGCTTGCAGCCCAGCGCGATGTTGTCGGTGTGGCCGATGTAGAGCAGGGCGCGTTGATCGCCCATGCGCTGGACCAGGCCGAACAGCCCGGGCTGACGGAAGAAGTGACCGTCATGGTGATGCAGCGCCAGGAAGCGCACGCCTCCCCATTCGACAATTCCGCTGTCCAACCCCACCTCCATCCCCAGAACGGATAGAGAACACGGGGGCGGCCGAGAGTCGAGCCGCCGAGTTCGAACATGCACAGGTTTCGGGAGGCGACGGAGGCGCTAGGCCTGGGGCTCACGGTCTTCTTGGGGACCTTCGTCCATCAAATTGCGCACCAGCACGAGGACCGCGCGGCGGTGACGGATGGATTTGATCGCGGCATAGCCCGCCACCAGCTCGTCGGTCCCGTGCACCCAGGCGAAATGGCGAATGGCCGGCGGAAGGCGGGGCGCATCGGTCGTGGGAAGGAGGTCGGCGGGCTGGACGTCGAGCGCCTTGGCCACTCTCACCAGCATGGAAGCGCTGATGCGATTGGCGCCGCGCTCGTACTTCTGGACCTGCTGGAAGGTGAGGCCGATTGCACTCCCCAACGTCGCCTGGCTCTTACCCTGGGAGGTGCGCAGTCGCCGGATTGTTAGTCCAACCTCAATGTCGATCGGATCCGGTCCCGCTCGAGATGAACCATCGGCCACTGTGGGTGAACTTTCGTTGATATCGCCGACCTGAATGCCCAAAGCGACAGGCGGGGTAAAGCGTGGGCGCGGCCGTTCAGACGGTTCGCGTCGGGCCCTGGCTTTAGGCGCGCTCCGAATAGCGATCAAAGGCGGTGAGCCGTCGCTGCGGCACCTCCGCCTCGTAGCCATAGACGTTGGATCTGAGCCAATCGAGTTCCGCCTCGACCATGTCCTGATCTACGTCAGTCCACCAAGCGCGTGGGCGACCGTCGTCGCCACCGCTCCAGCGATACCCCCGCGCCTTGAGAACGTCCTTGTGTTCGAACGGAGCGTTTTCCGCCCAAAGCCGCCAACTGGGGCGGCGTGCGCGCTCCAAAAGCGCGGCCAAGGCCGTCCGTCCGGAGGGCAGGGGACGGGCCAGGATCTCCAGCGTCGCCAGGCAGTCCTGCAGCGCCTGGTGCTTGTCGTAGAAGAAACCGCACTGAGCGGCGAGATGGCTGAGTTTGAGCCCTTCGAAGCCCTCCTCGCGCCAGGGCGGCTCGGACATCGAGCAGCCCCATGCCTTGGTGGAGAAATAGGGGGGCAGGCGCTCGGCGAACCGCCGGTCGAAAGCCGCGTTGTGAGCCACCACGATCGCCGATGGCGCGACGAACGCCCCCACCCGGTCTAGATCAAGTTTGTGGCCGGCGACCGTTGCGGCGTCGATGCCGGTCAAGGCGGTGATCTCCGCTGAGATCGGTTTGGAGGGCTGGTGATAGCCCTGGAAGATCTCCTGTATGCCGAGCACTTCGCCTTCCGGGCTGTAGACGAAGCGCACCATGGCCAGTTCGATCACCTCGTCGCCGCGTAGATCGGCGCCGGTGGTCTCGACGTCGAGCACCAGGCCAAGGCGCGCCCCTGGGGGCGGAGAGGGCAACTGGTCGCGTTGGCGCAGCTTGCGTAGCACGCGGTAGTCGCCAGAGGCCTCTAGCTGGGTGGCCAGGGCCTCCAGGTGCGCGCGGTCTGGCATTGGCGACGTCCTCGGTTGGGAAGGTGGAGAGGGCTAGCGGTCCCAGTTGAGCCGTTTCGCCAGCAGACACGAAAAGTGGAACTCCGTCCCACACGTCGGTTCCAGTTAGGCTACACAAGGCTTCGTGAGGAACTGTCGGGCTGTGGATAGCCGTGGAAACGAACCCTCTTAGCGGGTGATCGGGTCCCAAGGGGCCCCTCATTCTGACGGTTTAGGCTGGACCGATGACCGCAACCCGACAGATCGCAAAATCAGTCCGATTTCACTCTTCCAGAGCAGGGGCGATCCAAAGATGGCGCACCCTCAGCCAAGCTAGCCTTGCGCGTAGGTTGCAACCTGAGCCATAAAGAGGGATCGATTGGAGGGGGCCATGCAGGTGAGAACGCTCTGTGTCGCGCTCGGCTTGATGGCCGCTTCGGCGCTGCCTGTCCCCGTGAGCGCGGGCACCACCAACTACTTCTACGACGCGCAGGGGCGGGTGACCGGGGCGACGTCCACCACGGCTTCGCAGGTCGGCGCGTACTTCAGTGACAACGCCGACAACCGAAACGCCCTTTCGCATGCATCGCTCCCTGCACCTGCGGCGCTGTACCTGATGAACGCTGGCCAAGGGTTGCTGCGCAATCAAACCATGTGGTCGCAAGATGGTCGCTACGAGCTTGTCCTACAGGGCGATGGGAACCTGGTGCTTTATGGGCCGTCCGGAGCCCTCTGGAGCAGCGCCACGTCCGGGACGCAGGCCGCCTATCTGGTGATGCAGGGCGACGGCAATCTGGTTCTCTACGATGTCCAATCCAAAGCGCTTTGGAGCTCTCAGACGTCTGGAAACGCAGGCGCCTACCTCGCTCTCCAGACGGACGGAAATCTGGTTGTCTACTCGGCCAGCAACGCCGCCGTGTGGAACACGGGAACCTAGGACGACGGCGATCTTCCGCGCTCAGCCAGGGAATCGGACGTCATAGGTGCGAGACGCTCCGCTGTATCGCTTGTAGGGTCCGCAGGCCTGAAGCGCGTCAATCGCGCTGTCGAGCGCCTCTTCGTCCAGGGCCGGTCCGGAGACGCTGTGGTCGCGTAGCAGGTCGGCGCGCATGAGATTGCCGTCTTGATCCAACACTACACGAACACTGATCCCGCCTGAATGGGTCGCGGCCTTCCAGCAGGGCGCGACGTCCCGCCAGAGCGACGAGGCATATTGATCGTGTTGGGCCAGGAAAGAGGCCTGGGACCATGGATTGGGTTGATCGAGCGCCGGTTTCTCCGGGCCGTCGGTCAAGGCGTGGGCGTCGGCCAAGGCCTGCCGGGCGCCGGCTGCAGAGTCCTTCTGAGCGGCCGTCTCGCTGGAGGTGTCTGGCGCCGGTTGATCGGAGGTGTTGGCATCTGTAGCGCCGGTGTCCCGCGGCGTGGAACTGAGTGTCGAGCGGCCGGCGGCGTCGGGCCGATCTCCAGGCAGATCGCGGATCATGCTGACGGCGAGCACACCACGATCATCACCGGCCACCCCGCCGGTCATCAAGGCGCCCCTCGCCGCCTGCAGAAGCACCAACAACAGGAGCCCGTGCAGTGTAATCGCCGCGCCGGCAGCCCCGACGCGACCGGCGGGACGGCGCCAACGCTTCGCTCGACGTCCAATCCCTATCGTCAGGCTTAAGGCAGGTAGACGCGGTCTGCGAATGACGATCTCCCCATCGCAACTTCGGCGGCCTAGGCGGCTGGCGCGCACTGACCAGTTGTGTCGACGGTGAGGGTGACCTTTAGGCCGAGCGGGGTCACTTGATGACCAACGACATTCATCGAGGCGCGGTCCAGGGTGAGCGGCTGTGAGAGGCGCCCGTCGTCCAGGCTCCGGAAGACAACTTTCTGAGCGGAAAGCTCAACATGGGTTCCACGACAGACGGCCGTGCAGGCCATGAGCGTCTTTTGATTGATGCGATAGCTTCGCTTCCAGGGCATCTGGATTTTGCCTGCAACGTCGCTGCGCGATGAGGTCTGCGTCCCCGTGCACACGAATTTCAACATCGGCAGAGCTGACGACGGCGTCGCGGAGCTAACGGCTGCGATGGCCGCTAAGAGTGTAGCGACAATCATAGAAATAACTCCGCCTTTTGTGGGCTAATATTAGATTGTCGATGCTAAACACTGCGATTTACGTAAAATTCACAGTAGGTATATGGTTTTATCTTCATCACGCTAAGTGCATAGTGCCCAGACTACTCCAAATACTCAACCGCGACGCAGTTTTGGCCTTGCCTCCCGAAACTGTCAAGCTAGATTGCATGCGGCCGGGGGGCGCGGATGGCGCGAACTTAGGGCGCGCACATTTTGGGGGCGGTATGTGGCGATGGGGTGTGAGCCTGAGCGCGCTCGGGTGTGCGCTGCTCATTGGCAGCGCAGCGACGGCTCAAGTGATCGTGGCCCCGATTCCGCCCGTGCATCCTGCGGTCGATGGGAACGGCGTCGACCTGATCACGGGGCAGTTTCTGGCGTCAAGCGCTCAGGTGTCGGTCGGCCAAGGCGCTGGCGCTCTGTCGCGTTCCTATATGGGCGCGCAGGGCAGCGACAACTTCTACGGCGAGATCACCGTCAACGGCTCGATCTATACGGTCAACATGGCTACGGCCTCGGAATCCTTCACCTTCTCCGGCACCGCCGCTGCGCCGGTTTTCACCAACAATCAAGGCAGCGGGTCCACCCTGACGGGTGTGCTTCCGCACCGCGATCCGACCACTGGCAACGCCGCCAGCCCCAGCCAATACAGCTTCACCTACACGATGCGAGACGGGACGGTCGCCACATTCGGAAACTTCAACAATAGCCCCAACTACGTCGCGCGCATCGAACTGCTGACGAAGCCAACAGGCGAAAGCCTGATTTACAATTATCAAACCTACTCGGGAGCAAACTCGACCGGACTCGTATATTTAACTGGCGTTTACAGCAATCGTGGATATTCGATTCAATATCAGCTCAGCTCATATAATTCCGCGGCGCCGCCTTCGCCAACCAATTATACAGGCGTCGACCTGAAGGTTGTGGCGGTAAACAACCGTTACGACCCCTGCTATTCGCCCATAGGCTGCACTTATTCGCAAAATTGGGATGCGGTGTCCTATACGAGTCCCAATCTCACCACTGCGGGAGATACGTTTGTCGATCCGCTCGGCAGGCAGACGACGTTCGGCGCAACGGCAAACCCTGCACCCAATCTCTCCCGCACGACGACATCACCCTCGGGCAACAGCTATACCGTGACCTACGACACGTCCGTGGCGCCCCTCAAGGTGACCTCGTACGCCACCGCCGCCGGGACTTGGACCTATGGCTATTCCGATAGCGGCTCGACGCGCACGACGACGGTGACCGATCCCCTCGGGCACACCAACACCATCGTGTCGGACAAGACCCTGGGCGTCATCACCTCCAGCGCCGACGGACTGAACCGCACCACCAGCTACGCCTATGACGGCTTCGGTCGCGTGACCACCATCACCTATCCCGAGGGAAACGGGGTCCGCTACACCTACGACGGCCGGGGCAACATCACCCAGACCGACCGTTTTCCCTACCCCGGCTCCCCCCTGGCCGACATCGTCACCACGGCGGGCTATGACGCCGGCTGCACCTATACGGTCTGGTGCAACAAGCCGGAATGGACCAAGGACGCCAACGGGAACGAGACCGACTACACCTACGACAACACCACCGGCGTAGCGCTCACCGTGACCAAGCCGGCGGGCGCCAACGGCGTGCGGCCCCAGACCCGTTACAGCTACACGCCGATGTCGGCCAACTACTACAACATCGTCGGCACATTCCAGGCCGGGTCGCCCATCTATCTACTGACCGGCGTCTCCAGCTGCAACGCGACGGCCTCATGTGTCGGAACCGCCGATGAGACGCGGGTCGCCATCACCTACGATCCCAATCAGAACCTCGCGCCCATCGCTGTCACCACGGCCGCCGGGGACAACTCGGTCAGCACCACCCAAAGCTTCGGCTACGACGTCTTCGGCAACGTCACCAGCAAGGTCGACGCTCTAGGAGCCGTCACCAGCCTTCGCTACGACGCGGATCGTGAGCTTCTCGGGATGGTCACGCCCGATCCGGATGGAAGCGGCCCGCTAACGCCGGCCGCCACGCGGTTCACCTATAACGCCGACGGTCGGGTGACCATGGTCGAGGCGGGCACGGTCAACAGTTCATCCGACGCCGACTGGGCGAACTTCAGCTCGCAGATCGAACATACCAACGGCTATGACGGCGCGGGCCGCAAAGTGGTCGACTACGACCAGCAGACGGGCGCGGGCGCACAAAACGAACACCAATACGCCTATGACGCCGCCAATCGGCTCACCTGCAAGGCCGTCCGCATGAATGCGCTCGCCTTCTTCACCGTGGCGGGCGCCTGCGCCGCGGGACAGGCCGGTGGCGACGGCCCGGACCGCATCACCCAGTACACCTACGACGCCGCTGACGAGGTGACAGCGGTGACCTCCGGCGTCGGCACGCCCAGTCAGCGTGACGATATGCAGGTGGTGTCATATACTAAGAATGGACAGCCCTTTATCGTTCAGGATGGCGCCGGCAACGCGACGACCTATAGCCGCGATGGTTTCGACCGGTTGATCACAACTATCTATCCATCGCCCAACTCGCCAGGGTCGGGGAACCCCAACGACTATGCCAGCTATGCCTACGACGCCGATGGAAATCTGACAGGGCTCAGAACGCGCGACGGCGCTAGCCGAACCTTTAGTTACGACAATCTAGGCAACCTATTGAACGATGGCGTGCACACCTACACCTATGACAACAAGGGCAGAATAACCACGGCTATCGCCAACGGATTTGGGTCGACCATGATCTACGACGCCCTGGGGCGGAAGGCTGAGGAATCCAACAATTTCAACGGCGCGGTGTACTTGGGATACGCAGCGACCGGCCAGCTGAACCGCTTGGTCTGGGAAGACGGTTTCGCGGTCAACTATCAGCTCGATGCGGTGGGCCATGTCACGCAGATCGCCGAGCAGGGCGCGACCTCTGGACCCGGCGTCTTGGCCACCTACAGCTACGATAGCCTCGGTCGGCCAACTCAAGCCAGCTACGGCTCAGGCCTGCTGGTCGACGGCTTCGCATACGACGGCCTGTCCCGTTTAGCCGCCTGGGGGCATAGCTTCAGCGGCGACGCGGGCCAGAACGTGTCGGGCAACCTCAGCTACAACGCCGCCGGCCAGATTAACGTGCGCAGTCTCACCAACGACATCTATGAATTTGGCGATTACACGAACGGGGCGCAGGGTTACGGCATCGATGGATTGAACCGCATCACGTCCGCGTCGCCCTACACGTTCGGCTACGACGGCAAGGGAAACCTTACTTCCGATGGGCTAAACGGCTACGGGTATTCGGTGGACAACAAGCTGACCACCGTCAACACCGCGAGCCTGACCTATGACGGGCTGAGTCGGCTGGTGCAGACCTCAGGCAGCGCCACCACGCGGTTCACCTATAATGGCGCCGCCATCGCCGAGGAGCGCGACGGGAACAACAACCTGCTCCGCCGCTACGTGCCTGGGCCGGATGGGACGCCGCTGGTATGGTATGAGGGGGCGGGCACGTCGGACCGGCGCTGGCTACTCAAAGACCAGATCGGCTCGGTGATCGCGGTGGGGAGCAGCACGGGGACGGCGTTGGCGATCAACACCTACGACGATTATGGCATGCCGGGGCCGTCGAACCTCGGACGGTTCGGGTTCGCGGGACGGCCGTGGATACCCGAGGCCGGGCTGTACGACAACATGGCCCGATCCTACTCGCCCACCCTCGGCCGGTTCATGCAGACCGACCCCATCGGCTACGGCGACGGGATGAACTGGTACAATTACGTCCACGGGGACCCGGTCAACATGGCCGATCCGATGGGCCTGGATGGAAGCAGCGGCGACGATACGCAGCCGGCTGTTGAGGGAGGCGGCACGCCCACCCCCACCGAGCTTCCGGGGGTAACTGTAACGAGCCCCAACGACATACTTAACCAAATTGACGCTAATAATCTATCAAATCTGCAAAACGTTCAAAATGCACAACAGCAGCAAGCATTGGATGGCACATCTCGGTCAACGCAGGTGCCAGGCATTACGGTGACGGCGAAGCGAATACAGCCCCCGCCGGGCATCATCTTAATCGGAAATGAGTGGGATAGCGGGCTTCCTCGCGATGTGGAGGAGCTTCAAGAAATGCTGGATGCGGCGAAGAAGGCTGGTGACACTCAGCTTGTAAAGCGTATTATCAAACAGCTAAAAATTGCCGGTGCGCGCAACATTAATAAGCTTCGCGGTCTTGGAAAATTTAGAATGGAGCCCCTTTTCATTTTGCCGCCGACCGTTGACATAGAAATTTTGTGCAGGACCGACCCAAAGCAAGCTGTATGCTCGGTGACTTGAAATGATAAGTGATGCCTCTGTCGCAGACCTCCGTGTCGTTCAAGCTGAGCATGTGCCAGTCGCTGAACGAGCGCGAGTAGTGCTTCGTTTAAGTGAAAATAGTGACGAGGATGTTCGCGAGATAGCCGCCCAAAGCTGCGTTAAACACCCTTCGCTCGATTGTCGCTCAATGATCATATGGATCGAACGGGAAGGAGCGATGGGGGTTAGAAACTACTTGTATCTAGCCTTGGCCATCGGCCATGGAGTTAAGGCTCGGGATTTTCTTCTCAGTCGCGACGGTCGAGTGAGCGCTCAAGAGCAGGTATACATCCTTGGCGCGCTATCTATAGCATTCTCTTCCAGAATGTATCAAGCCATGATCTTGCCGCTAATCTTCTCGGAGGACTTCGCGACGTCAGAGTCGGCAGCTACGATTGCTCGCATGATAACAGATGCGGATGATGAGCATACGCTAAGATATATTGATATATTGGAGATGGATTCGGCTCGTTTGCGCCCGAGCGATCAACATAACCGCTCCGTTGGTTCGCACAATTAAGCCAGGTCCGTACCCGAGTTGTCATTCAGTCGTCCCCGGGGCTCTGTCAGGTGAAATGTACCTTGCGGTGATCGCGGCCGGAGGTAGGGAAGGGGCATGCCCCGCCGAAAGGGGCTCTGTCAGGTGAAATGTACCTTGCGATGAGCGCGGTCGAGGGTAGGGAAGGGCATGCCCCGCCGGAAGCCACCACCCAATCCGTTTCGCTGGTTTGACTCATCGCCAGAGGTGATCCGTCTGGTGGTGATGCTCTACGTCAAATACCCTCTGTCGCTGAGGAACGTGGAGGATCTCCTGCACGAGCGGGGCATCGACATTTGCCACGAGACGGTGCGGCTGTGGTGGACCCGCTTCGGTCCGATGTTCGCCTCGGAGATTCGTAAGAGGCGGGTGGAGGCGATGCGCCAGCACACCCATTGGCGCTGGCACCTCGACGAGGTCTACGTGAAGATCAATGGCGAGATGCGCTACCTCTGGCGAGCCGTCGACCACGAGGGCGAGGTGCTGGAATCCTTTGTCACCAAGGAGCGGGACAAGGCGGCCGCGCTGAAATTCATCAAAAAGGCCATGAAGCGTCACGGCAAACCGAGAGCGATCGCCACTGACGGGCTCCGGTCCTACGGCGCCGCACTCAAGGAGATCGGCGGGACCGAACGTCAGGAGGTTGGCCGTTGGATCAACAACCGGGCTGAGAACTCCCATCAGCCCTTCCGACGACGAGAACGGGCCATGTTGAGGTTTCGGAGGATGAAAACACTCCAGACCTTCGCCTCTGTGCACGGGACCGTGCACAATCATTTTAGCCAGGAGCGCCACCTCGTCAGCCGCACAACCTACAAAGACCGACGCTCAGCCGCCCTGGCTGAGTGGCGGCAGGTCGTTGGGTAGAGCTAGTTCGGGTTTGGGGGAGCTACGTCCAAGCGGAGACGAGTTAGCGTTGGACTGACAGCACCCAGCCGAACAATCGTCGACGGCTGTGACCGATGCGCCCGCGCGGCTGAGTTGGGTCGCCAGAGCGCCGCCCGCGGTGCCGAGTAGCAGGACGCTCGGCTTGCCGGCCATCGCCTGTCCCATCGCGGCGATGTAGTCGAGCTGATTGGTCCCGTTCGCGTCGACGTGCGTGTAGAGGGAGGGGCCTTCGAAATAGAGCCGTGACCCGTCGAACCTGTACTCGACGACGCGAACGCTTCGGCCGTTCTCACTGCGGTGGGCCAGCACCTTCATCACCGCGGTTCCACTCAAAAAGCCAAGCTGCTCCGTCACGCGCGCCGAAACGGGTGTGGCGGCCTCATGACCGTCAGATCGTATAAAGCCTGAATGAAGGCCGTCAATACATCATATGTGACATAAAAAACATCATAGATGATGCTCAGATTGAAGTAAAAATGTCGAGGATGTTGAATTCTGACGAGCTGGCGGCCCGACTCACGGTGGTGGGGTCAGTCAGCCCCGTGTGGGGATGGAGACGCTGCGGCGTTCGGCGTTCTGTGGACGCGGAGGATCGCTGTCGAGGCGAGGGCGAGCAGGAGCCCTGCGGCGCCGATGAGCAGAAAGCCGCCTACCATGCGATAGACGAATACACCGACGACGCCGCCGGCCAAGAACGCCAAGACGGTCTGGCCATGCAGGCGAAGCCTCGTGTGATACGGCGCGTCCGCGCGCTCGCGTCCCCGGGCGATGTCGACCAGCATGCCGAGTTCGATACCAATGTCGGTGACCATCCCGGACACGTGGGTGGTGCGGACGCGCGCGTCGGAGATCCGGGTCACCGTCGCATTCTGCAGGCCCATCAGAAAGCTGAGCCCGACGATCAGCACCGGGCCGCGCAAACTGGCGGACAACCACAGGTCCGCGCAGCCGAGTAGAGCCAGCAGGACCGCTTCGACCAGGATGCTGAACGCATAGATGGCGTGGACGCGGCGGCGTCTGCCGAGGTTGATCAGCAGCGTCGAGACCAGGGCGCCGCCGATGAAGGCGGCCACGATCGACAGGTAGAAGGCGGCCGTCAGCAGGTCGTTGACGGCCAAATGGGCCGATAAGGCCGATACGTTTCCGGTCATGTTGGCGGAAAAGAACCCGACCGCCTGAAACGCCGCCGCGTTGAGCGCGCCGGCGACCGCCGCCAGCGTGCAGGCGAGCCGCCGGTCCGCATCGACGCTGCGTGCGTCGCCCTGGCTGATCAGCATGGGGCGGCGCCCGATGGCGATCTCGAAATGATCGGACGGTCGGCGAGAAGGCGGCTCGGAGTCACTGGTTGCGGGATCCTCTGAGGGCGCTCACGCTAGTCTTCGAACGACGCAATGGCGACCGCGTCTTCAACCGTGGCCCATGGTCGCGAACATCCCGATCGCCGCCGCCGCCATCACTGCGGTCGCCAGCCAGCCGATCCCGCGTAGGAGCGGGGGCAGCGTGAAGCGGCCCATGACGTCATGTCGACGGGCCAGGAGCATCATCATCACCATCACCGGAACGGCCACCACGCCATTGACCACAGCGCTCCAGAACAGGGCCTTGATCGGGTCCAGCGGGGTGAAGTTCATGATCGCGCCGATCAGGGTGGCCAGCGCCACCACCCCGTAGAATCGCGGTGCGCGACCGAGCTTTCGGGTCAGCCCTACATGCCACCCGAAACTTTCCCCCACGGCATAGGCGGCCGAACTGGCGAGCACGGGCACGGCCAGCAGGCCGGTGCCAATGATACCCAAGGCGAAGATCAGGAACACCGCTGGACCCGCGATCGGCCGCAGGGCCTCGGCGGCCTGGGACGAGGTCTGGATGTTGGTGACGCCGTGGGTGTGCAGGGTCGCTGCGGTGGTTAGCACGATGAACAGGGCGACCAAGTTTGACAGACCCATGCCGAGATAGGTGTCCCAGCGGATGCGCGCGAACTCTGCCGGCGCCTGGTCCGGTGCGCGCTCCAGCGGTTTGGCGCCGTCTCGCTCCTTGACCTCCTCTACCTCCTCTTCCGCCTGCCAGAAGAACAGGTAGGGGCTGATGGTGGTGCCCAGGATCGCCACCACCACGGTCAGGTAATCGGCCTTGAATGAAAGCTTGGGGATCAGCAGATGATGCGCGACGTCCAGCCACGGCATGTGCACCACGAAGGCGACCCCGACATAGGCGAACAGCACCACCGTCAGCCACTTCAGGATCGAGACATAGCGCGCATAGCGGACGAACACCTCGAGCAGCACCGAGACCAAGGCGAACAGGCCGACATAGAGCAGCTCCGGCCCGCCGATGACCAGCTTCAGCGCGGCCGCCATGGCGCCGAGATCGGCCCCGAGGTTGATGGTGTTGGCGAGCAGCAGCAGGGAGACGATGCTGTAGAGTACCCAGCGCGGGTAGTGCTTCAACAGATTGCCGGCGACGCCCCGACCGGTGACGCGTCCGATCCGGGCGCTGATTTCCTGGATCGCGCACATCAGCGGCCAGCTGAACAGTAGGGTCCAGCCGAGGTCGTAGCCGAACTGCGCGCCGGTCTGGGAATAGGTGGCGATGCCGCTGGGGTCGTCGTCGGAGGCGCCGGTGATGAGCCCGGGCCCCAGCACCGAGAGCAGGGGTGGACGCACGGGTTGCTTGACTGCATCCGGTGGGTTGGGCGCGGCTGCCGGCGAGGCGTCGGTCATTAGCTCTCCAGCGACTCTAGTCTCAACCCTGCATGTTCAAGACATTCGACGTTGCGCCGCTTCGCTGCAATCGTCCCATCAGATTTCGGTCGCAGGCCGGACCGGGGAGAGGGGGGCGTCTTCCGCCCCATCGTCCCGCGGCAGACGCATTTCGTGCCACAGCCCATTGAGGATGGCGAAGGCCAGCGCAAGGCCAAGACCGAGAACCCAGGTGAAATACCACATGATCGGATCTCCTTGCTCAGTAGTAGTCGTGGCTGGCCAAGATCGTGCGGGTGTCTACGCGACCCCACAGGACCTTGAACACCCAGAAGGTGTAGCCGAGCACGACCGGCAGCAGCAGGATCGTGGCGATCAGCATGATGAACAGGGTCATGTGGCTGGATGAGGCGTTCCAGACCGTCAGACTGGAGTGCTCATCGAGTGAGCTCGGCAGGATGATGGGGAACATCGACAATCCCACCGTGGCGATGATGCCCAGCGCGGAGGCCGAGGACCCGGCTATCGCCGCGAACTCTCTGCGCGCGCGGATACCGAGTACGGCGGCGGCTGCGCCGGCAAAGCCGAGCACCGGCGCGATCAACATCCAGGGATGGGCGATGAAGTTGTCCAGCCAGGCGCCGGGCGTCTTGGCCACCAGCGTGTGCAACGGGTTGGACGGAGCGAAGGGCATTACGGCCCCGACGATCTTGTAGCCCAGACCCCCGAAACGGACGAACGCCCAGCCCGCGGCGAAGAGTGCGATGCCCGCGCCGCCGGCGAGCGTCCCGATGCGGCAGGCGCGCTCGCGCACCACGCCTTTTTCCGCCTTGATCGCCAGCCAGGCGGCGCCGTGCAGCACCACCATCGCGACCGACAGCAGGCCGCAAAGCAGGGTGAACGGGGTGAACAGGCCCAGGAATGAGCCGAGGTAGAAGCTGCGCAGGTCGTCGTCGAGCCTGAAGGGGATGCCTTGCAGCACATTGCCCACCGCGACTCCGAACACCAGCGCCGGTACGAAGCCGCCGACGAACAACGCCCAGTCCCAGGTCGTGCGCCAGCCTTTCGATTCACGCTTGGAGCGGTACTTGAAGCCGACCGGCCGCAGAATCAGCGCCGCGAGGATGAGGAACATGGCGAGGTAGAAGCTGGAGAAGGCGATCGCATAGACGAAGGGCCACGCGGCGAAGATCGCCCCGCCGCCGAGGATGAACCAGGCCTGGTTGCCTTCCCAGGTGGCGCCGATGGTGTTGATCACCATGCGGCGCTCGTCGTCCGTGCGCGCCACGAAGGGTAGCAGGGTGGCGACGCCCAGATCGAAGCCGTCGGTAAGGGTGAATCCGATCAGCAGCACGCCCAGCAGACCCCACCAGATCACGCGTAGGATTTCATAGTCGAGAGGTATGTGCATGAGGATCTCCCGTCACTCGGCTGGAAGGGCGGAAGGGGTGGCGAAGCCACGCCGCGGGCCGGCGTCCGGATTAGGGTACAGCGGCGGACGATCGGGCTCGGGATCCGCTGTGTAGGGTCCCTTCTTCACCGTGCGGATGATCAGCCCCACCTCGACCACCGCCAGGGCGCCATAGATCGCCGTGAAGCCGACGATGGTGGTCCACAGCTCCGGCCGCGTCAGGCTTGAGGCTCCGAGCGCGGTGGGCAGGACGCCGTCGATGGCCCAGGGTTGGCGGCCGATCTCGGCCAGGATCCACCCAAGTTCGATGGCGATCCACGGCAGCGGGATAGCGATCACGCCCAGCCATTGCAGCCAACGGGTGTCGTGTCGCCGCAGCGAGGTGAGTAGGAAGGCTGCGCCGAACAGGAAGATGAAGAAGAACCCAGTGAAGGCCATGATCCGGAAGCTCCAGAACATCAGCGGGACGTTTGGCACTGTGTCCCAGGCGGTCTTCTCGATCAGGGCGGCGTCGGCCCGGCGCGGGTCGGCGACATATTTCTTGAGCAGCAGCCCATAACCGAGGTCGCGGCCGTGTTCGGCGAACACGGCGCGCGCGGCCGGGTCGTCGGGATTGCGCTTGAGATGTTCGACGGCGTCATAGGCTTGAACGCCTGACGTGATCCGGGTCTGGGCCACGGCGACGAGTTGGTAGATGCTGGCGACCGGTTTATCGAAGCTGCGCGTGGCGATCACCCCCAGCACCCAGGGGACGCGCACCGCCAGGTGGGTGGTGCGGTTTTTCACGTCGGGTAGGCCGAACAGGGTGAGGCTGGCCGGAGCCGGCTCTGGCGTCCAGGCCGCCTCGATCGCCGCCAGCTTCATTTTCTGGTTGTCGGTGAGCGTGTAGCCGGACTCGTCGCCAAGCACGACGGTCGAGAGCGCCGCCAGTAGGCCGAAGGCGGCGGCCACGGTCATGGACCGACGCGCGACGGGCATCCACTTGCGGCGCAGCATGTAGATCGAGGAGATGCCGAAGACGAAGGCCGACGCGATCAGATAGCCGGCGCTGACCGTGTGCACGAACTTGGCCTGGGCGACCGGATTGAAGATCACCGCCTCGAAGTTGGTGACTTCCATGCGCATGGTCTGAGGATTGAACGCAGCGCCGACAGGATGTTGCATCCAGCCGTTGGCGATCAGGATCCACAGCGCCGACAGGTTGGTCCCCAGCGCTACCAGGAAGGTGACGAGCAGGTGCTTGCCTTTGGACAGCTTTTCCCAGCCGAAGAACATCAGGCCGACGAAGGTCGCTTCCAGGAAGAAGGCCATCAGCCCCTCGATCGCCAGCGGCGCGCCGAAGATGTCGCCGACATAGTGCGAGAAATAGGACCAGTTGGTGCCGAACTGGAATTCCATGGTCAGGCCGGTGGCGACCCCCAGGACGAAGTTGATGCCGAAGATGGTGGCCCAGAACTTAGTAATCGTTTTCCAGATCTCGCGCCCGCTCATCACATAGACGCCTTCCATGATGAACAGCATCATGGACATGCCCAGGGTCAGCGGCACGAACAGGAAGTGGTAAAGCGCCGTCAGGGCGAACTGCAGACGGGAAAGATCGACGACTCCGAGGTCCATCGGCAGGCTCCTGGGCGCTGCGGAGGCCGCGCTTCGGTGTTCGGAGTACGCGTCGGCTGCTATGGGAGCGTTGATCTGGATCAACGCCAGTTTGGCCTCGCACGGGCATGAAGCGTCATGCGTGGCTCCAATCTCGATGCCGAACCCCTCCGTTGCAAGGGCGCATGGTTGCGTGCGACCGGGCGACTCGCGGCGCGCGAAGGGCGTACGGCCTCAGCGCTGACCTTGCTCGATGCAACGGCCGCGGTGGCCTTTGCAGCCGGCCTAGCGCTCTCCCTCACCTCGCTGCCTCACGGGATCTCCGCCGCCTTGCCCGGCGCCACGCTCGCCGTCTTGGCAGGGGTGGTGCGGGGGATGCTGTCGCGCGCCGCGGCCGGGACCGCTGGCCGGGCCGCGGCGAAGGTGAAGGCGACGGTTCGCGCTAGGGTGCTGAGCGCCGCGCTGGACGCACGGCCGGGTTCAAGGCCGCCCATTGGCGAAGCGATGACGCTGGTGGTGGAGGGCGTGGAGGCGCTCGACGGCTACTACGCCCGCTTCCTTCCCGCGCGTGTGGCGGGAAGCCTGGCCCCGATAATCATTGCGCTCGCCATGGCTTTCGCCAGTCCTGTCTCGGCGGCGATCATGCTCGCCACCTTTGCGCCGTTCGTCCTGATCATGGCGCTGGCGGGCGGCGCAGCGGGCGCGGAGTCGCGTCGCCAGTTCGACGCCTTGAGCCGGCTGTCCGGCTTGTTCGCCGATCGTGTTCGGGCGCTGCCCGTGGTGCTCGCGTTCGGCGCGGAGCAGCGGAGCGTGGAGGTGCTCGGTCAAGCCGCGGAAAGCTTCGCCGAGCGGACCCTGCGGGTGTTGCGTATCGCCTTCGTTTCATCGGCGGCGCTGGAATTCTTCGCCGCCCTGTCGGTGGCGCTGGTGGCGGTCTATTGCGGCTTCAGCCTGCTGGGGCTGCTGCCGTTTCCCGCGCCTGAAAAGCTCGACCTTGGCCGCGCCGTCTTCGTGCTGGCGCTGGCGCCTGAAGCCTATCTGCCGATGCGGCGGCTGGCCGCCGTCTACCATGATCGCCAAGCCGCCGAAGCCGCCGTGGACGGACTGATGGCCGCCGACACCGCGCCGCGCCGGAGCATCGACGCGGCGGCGAGCGGGACCGTCGCACCTGAAATCCGGTTCGAGAATGTGGGTGTGGTCTATCCGGGCGATGACCGGCCGGCGCTCGACGGCTTCGATCTGGCGCTGCGCCCTGGAGAGATGGTGGCCTTGATGGGACCGACGGGATCGGGCAAGAGCACCGCGCTCAACCTGTTGCTGGGCTTGGCTGAGGCGGCGACGGGACAGGTGACGGTCAACGGCGCGGTCCTCCATGGCGCGATCTCGGCCGCCTGGGCCGGACAGGCGCCGGTGGTGACTCCTGGTACTTTGGCGCAGAATATCGCGCTGGGGCGCCGCGACGCGCCGGCTGAGCAGGTGGCGCGCGCGGCCGAGCTGGCCGGGCTGACGACAATCGCGGGTGGGCTGTCGCGCCAGCTGGACGAGCGGGGCGGCGGGCTCTCAGGCGGCGAGCGACGGCGGCTGGCCCTGGCGCGGGCCATGTTGCGAGATGCGCCGGTGCTGCTGCTGGACGAGCCCACCGCCAATCTCGACGCGGTGTCCGAGGCCGAACTTCTACCGGTGATCGCTGGGGCTGCGAGGGGCCGCACCACCCTGATCGCCACCCATTCCGAAGCGGTCGCCGCCCTGGCCGACCGCATCGTCCGCCTGGTCGCCTGAGGATCCTGCCGTGAGCCTCGCCCAGCTGATCGCCACCGAGCGTCACCGGCAGCGCGGTTCGCTCCTGATCGCCTGCGCGGCGGCAGTGGGCGTCTGCGCGGCGTCGAGTGCGCTGCTCGGCCTGTCGGGCTGGTTCATCACCGGCGCCGCCCTGGCCGGTGCGAGCGGGACGGCGCTGGCCTTCAACTACATGTTGCCGAGCGCGGCGATCCGGCTGTTTGCGATCGTGCGTACCGCCTGCCGCTACGGCGAGCGGCTGGAGGGCCATCGCGCGGCGCTCGGCGCCCTGGCCCGCATCCGTCCGGCTCTGTTTGCAGCCCTCGCCGCCGCGCCGCCGGTCGAAGCGCTGGCCCTATCCACGGGCGAGGCCTGCGCCCGGCTAGTGCAGGACGTCAACGCGGTGGAGACCCTGTTCGTGCGCATCTCTGGCCGTTGGGGAGCCGCAGCTGCGCTGGCCGCGGGCGTGCTGTTGACCGGCCTGGCAGGCTGGCGCTGCGCTGTGGCCACGGCAGTGGTGTTCGTGCTGACCGTGCTTGGAGCCTGGGCGCTGGCCCGTCGGACGGCGGGCTATTCAGGCGGGGCGCTGCAACAGGCGGCGGGTCGTCTGAAGGACGCCTGCGCTGTCATGCTGGCCGCCGCGCCTGAGATCGTCGCTTACGGATTGCAGGACTGGGCCGAGGCGCGGGTCACGGCCGAGGGGGAGGCCTTGGCCATCGCACGGCTGGCGGCCCATCGTGCCGAGGGGTGGCAAGCTTGCTGGTCCGCGATCATGACCGCGATCTGCGCCGTGGCTGTGCTGCTCTTCGCACAAGGTGCACCGTTGCCGCTCGCCGCGCTCGCCGCGTTGGCGGCGGCGGCGACCGTGGACGGCGCATCTGGCCTGGTCCGTGGATTTCTGCAGGATGGTGCGGTGGAGGAGGCGGCGCGCCGGCTGGACCCCGTGCTGAACTCCGCGACGGCCGCACCGGACGCGCCGTCCTTGGCGGCGCCGGCGTGCGCCGCCCTTGCTATGAACCTTTCCGGTTCGCCACCGCTGATGCTCGCGCTCGGGGAGCGATTGGCGATCACGGGGCGTTCCGGCTGCGGCAAGACCACCCTGATCGAGCAATTCCTCAAGCTGCGTGAGATTGCGCCTGGACAGCTGCGCATCAGCGGCGTGGACGTGACCGAGCTTGCACCCGCCGCGGCCCGTGGCGTCTTCGCCTACGCGCCACAGGAGGCGATGCTGCTGTCGGGCAGCGTGCGGGACAACCTTTGGCTCGCCGATCCCCAGGCCGAGGACGAGGCGTTGTGGGCGGTCCTGTTCGATGCGGGCCTGGACGTGCGCGTGCGGGCGCTGCCGATGGGACTCGACACCCCGATCGGGGAGGGGGGAGAGCGGCTTTCCGGAGGCGAGAGGCGGCGACTGGCGTTGGCGCGAGCACTGCTCCGGCCTGCTGCATGGCTGCTGCTGGACGAGCCCACCGAAGGGCTTGACGCCGCGACCGAAGCCCTGGTGATCGCGCGGCTGGAACGCCGGCTGCAGCGCACCCGCCAGGGTCTGATCCTGGTCAGTCATCGCACTGCTGCGCTGAGTTTATGCGCCCGCGAATTGAAGCTGGATGAAGACGTCGCTCTGCGCCACGCGGCGTAGGTCCGTATGACGGCGAGGGCGCGGCTCTTGGGGAACCGCGCCGATATCGGTCAGAACCTGCGACCCACTCCCATGGAGACCACCCAGGGATCCAGATGTACATTGGAGTGGAGCGCTCCGTCGTTGATTACCGCGTCGGTCTCCACGAACACCTTCTTCACGTCGACATTCAGCGCCCAAGGCCCTTTCAAGGCCAGATCCGCGCCGCCCTGCACCGCCTCGCCGACATTGTCCTTGAGGCGGACCTTGAAGCCATTGGCGTTGTCACCGCCATAGTAGATCATGGCGTTCACGCCTGCGCCGACGTAGGGACTAAGGCGAGCCTTGGGCCACGGGTGGTATTGCAAGGACACACCGGCGGCAGCACCCAGGTGCTGCGCACTTTCACGTCCGTCCCGGCTCCCTGAGCGGAGATGGTATGCTCTGTCGTACCGAGGATCGCTTCCACGGCGAGTTGATTGGTCAAGAAATAGGTGAAGCCGAGGGTCGGCATGACACTATCGCCGACGTGCACGTGCAGGCCGCTGTCGACGCCGGATGCGGTGACGATGCGGCTAGACGTATCGGGTGAGACGTCGCTGGCCCGAAGGTCGATGATGAAGCTTCCGCGCCCTTGGGGGGTGTAATCCTGCGCCACCGCGCTTCCGACGAAAAGGAAAACTCCTGCGCTGAGCGCGAACACGGTAGATGTATTGACGTATTTTCTCTGCATAGCTAGCGCCCCTATTTACCGCCAACATTGGCGTTGATGAGAGGCATAAGAGAGGGTGGATAATTACGCTTTGAGCTATCTCAAGGCGTAAGCATAAGGTGTAGAATTTAGCCTCGCTGTGGTCGTTTTCGAGCGCCGTGCGCGATGCTGGCGCGATGGACAGCACACCCTCGACACGCCATTCGCGGGGCGGGATTAAGCCACAACCGTTCTCTTGAGCCCGGCCCCGGAGGGACTACTAGCTGCAACGAATTGAACCGCTGATCAACCCGGCGAGGCGTGACAGACCTGTTTAGCGGCGAGGCCCCGATTGGTCCGTCGCCGCGCCTGGGCTTAGTGCGCCAGGAACAGGGGAATGGAGGAGCCGGCGAGCAGCGCTTTGGTGACGCCGCCCAGCACCCACTCCCGCGCGCGGGAGTGGCCATAGGCGCCCAGGACCAGAAGATCGGCCGCACGCGCCTGGCCCTCGTCCATCAGAGCCTCGGCCGCGCCATCGGCGCAAGGTCGGGTCTCGGCCGACGCTTTGACGCCGTGGCGCGCGAGGCCGGCGACAGCGGCGTTCAGGCTCCCCCACGCCTCGTCGGCGTCCTTCACCGGTGCGATCTGAAGCAGATGGACCTGCTCGGCCTGCTTCAGCAACGGCAAGGCGCAGGACAGGGCGCGTCTGGCTTCGCGGGTGTTGCGCCAGGCGACCACGATCGATCGAAGACGAACCACATCACCGCCCGGCGGCAGGGCCAGGACCGGAAGTCCTGATTCACAGACGATCGTGGGGACGTCGATCCCGACGTCGGAGGGCTCGCGCTCCAGACCCGCCAAGATGATGTCCGCGCCTGCGGCCTCCTCGATCAAGGCGGTCGTGGGAAAGTCGCGCCTCGCCCGCCAGTGGGCGCGCTCGCCCAAGGCCTGGGTCAGGGTTGAGAAGCGCTTATGGGTTTCGGCTCCATCCCTGACTTCCTGGTCGACGATCGCCTGAAGGGTCGCCCCATCGAGGTAGGCGAGGCCGGGGTCTTCGACGAGGATGCGCGCCCGCGCCCCCAGGCCGATCAGGTTTGCATTTTGGCTCTGCGCGAAGGCCACAGCGGTGCGCAGGGCGTCGTCGGACGCAAGGTCGGATCGAACGTGAATGAGCAGGGTCTTGAACGACATGAGCGAGTCCATGGGGTGACGGTGATGGCCAGAGGCCGGCGCCTAGGCTAAGCGGCCGATTTGCACGTCGTCTTCGACCATGCAGACGCCGGGCGCCGACCAGGCCGCGCGCTCCAGCGTGTCGCGGTCGGCCCAGCTATTCACGCGGCCTTCCAGCTTCACCCGGCCGTCCTGAACCGTGACACGGACGCCTTTCGACTCGATCTCAGCGCTGCGCTCGAGCGCAGCCTTGATACGACGCTCGACGTCTGCAGCACTGGCGTAGGGCGCGACCGTGATATTGTTACGAATGCCCATGACCCCGCGCATCTTTCGCAGATCATTGTTCGCGGCGGTGCGCTGATAGTCCCACTCCACCGCCCCGGTGAGGGTCAGCCAGCCTTGCTCGACCTTGATCTGGATCTTGCCCGCCGGAATCAGCACGTTCAGATCGATCAGGGTCAAGGCGCGTCTGGCGATGTCGTCATCGCTATGGGGAGTGGTCCCGTCGCCGCCCACTTCCAGCGCCTCGGCGATACCGCGCACGCCTTTGACGCGCATGACGGCCTGCTCGGCCAGCGACTTCTGGACGTAGTTCGGCACATGGCCGGTCAAGCTCACCACGCCTTGGTCGACCGCTACACCGATGTTGGCGGCGTCGACGCTAGGTTCGAAGTCCAGCTCGTCGATGACGTGCCGACGCAGGATCTTATCGTCCATCTTCATCTCCTCCGGGCGCCAATCCCAAGGACGGGGCCAGATTGGGAGAATAGGCGGGAAGCGGATCGAGGCGCGTTGACCTGTATCAAATCCGGCGGTCCATTCGGCAGCGGCTCAGCGTGCTGACGGAGGCGATTTGATCCAGATCAAGGATTTTGCCCTCAGCCACGCATATGTGTGCGCATATCAATATCCAGGCGGCTGTGCGGGAGCGCTGGCGAGCGTAGGATGTCAATCCTCAGGAGAGCCGAGGCCATGCACGTTGCTACGCTTGAACGTGAGGCGGTGTCCTGTCTCGAAATGTGCAACCAGTGCGGTGCGCGCACCACCAGCATCTGCAGCGTGCTGCCGCACCCGGAACTGCGCCAGCTGGCCGATTGCGCCACGGTGAAGACCTATGCCCCAGGCGATCTGCTCATCCGGGAGGGGGATACATTCGACCACGTTTTCAACATTACCGAAGGCATGGTCATGCTGTTCAAGCTGCTCGGCGATGGGCGGCGTCAGGTGCTCGGTTTCCTTTTCAAGGGGGATTTCCTGGGTTTGACGGGCGGTGTCGATTATCAGTTCGGCGTTCAGGCGCTCACTAGTGTTCAAAGTTGCCGCTTTCCTCGTGTCCCGTTCCGCAGACTGCTGCTCGAGACGCCTCGGCTGGAGGAAGAGCTGCTCTCCCGCGCTTCGGATGAGCTGATGAGCGCGCGCGAACATCTGACGTTGCTCGGTCGAAAGACTGCTGTGGAGCGCGTCTCAAGCTTTCTCCTCTACATCGCCGACCGTGAGGCGAAGGTCGGCGGGGCGCCCGACCTCGCCTTCCTGCCGATGACACGGGCGGATATGGGCGATTTCCTGGGCCTGACCACGGAAACCGTGAGCCGGGTCATCTCCAGCCTCAAGCGCCAGCAGGTAATCCAGCTTCTCGAGCACGGCGGCGTGCGGTTTCTACGCCGCGCCGATCTGGAAACCAGCGCAGAAGCCGCCTGAGCCGCGCCGACCCGCGCGCCACTCATCTGGACCGCCGGGCGCGGCGGGGCTTTTGCGATTAGGGAAGTTCACAAGGTTTTCGCTGCGCCCAAGACGGGAATGGCGCGAGAGAACTCATGTTGCGACCGGACGATCGGGCGTGACGCGCGCGATAACCATCCCCGGTTCCACCACGGCGTTTTCCCGGGCTAGCGCGTCGAGACGGCCCCAGCAGGGGGAGATGATCTCGTGCAGGCCCCCCTCGATACGAACCTCCGCCAAGGGAGCGCCGCTGGCGACGAAGGCGCCTTCGCCACGGCGCCATCGCACCAGGACGCCTTCGGGGAGCATGCTGGTAGCCCATAGATCCTCAGAAAGCCGCACGTCCATTGTTTTGCCTCCGCTAGAAGCGCCAGACATAGCGAGATAGTACAAGGTGAGCTTTGACATAGGTCAAGCTGATCGCGACTTTTTCTCAGATTGATCTGCATCAATTCATTTGAGCGATCGGCGGCATAAATTGACGCATGACCGGCTGTTCGCCGAGGTGAGCGCTCCCTGCGCCATCCCTTGTCGAGTCGGAAGCCGGCAGGCGCCTCCTTCGAAAGGCTGCTGGCAGTCGGGCGCCGTCCGTGCGCGGACGTCCACGCCTTCATGAGGAAAGATGACAATGACATTCGCCACCATCAATCCCTATACGGGCGAGCTGCTGAAGACCTTCCCGAGCGCCACGGACGCTGAGGTCCGGCAGGCGATCGAGAAGGCGCATGACGCCTTTCTGTCCTGGCGCGAAACCCCCTTCGCTGCGCGCACGCAGATCATGCAGACCGCCGCCAATATTCTACGCAGGGAGATCGACGCCTACGCCAAACTGCTTACCCTGGAGATGGGCAAGCTGTTTTCGGAGGCGAAGGCCGAGGTCGAGTTGTCGGCGGCGATCTTCGAATATTACGCCCGCAACGCCGAGGCTCTGCTGGCGCCTGAAAAGCTTCCTGTCGCAGATCCGGCCGAAGGGGAGGCGACTTTGATCTGCGAGCCGCTCGGCGTGTTGCTCGCGATCGAACCGTGGAATTTCCCCTACTATCAGATCGCCCGCATCATCGCGCCTCAGCTCTCCGCCGGCAACACGATGCTGCTCAAGCATGCCGCGAACGTGCCCCAGAGCGCTGCGGCGTTCGAGGCGTTGATGCGCGAGGCCGGGTTGCCGGACGGCGCCTTCATCAACCTCTACGCCGCCCACGACCAGGTCGAACTGATCATCAACGATCCGCGTGTCCAGGGCGTCGCGCTCACGGGCTCCGAGGCGGCCGGCGCCGTGGTCGCGGCGCAGGCCGGCAAGGCGCTCAAGAAGTCGACCATGGAACTGGGCGGCGCCGACGCGTTCGTGGTGCTGGCCGACGCCGACATGGAGAAGACGACCCGGTGGGCGGTGTTCGGTCGCCACTGGAACGGCGGACAGGTCTGCGTCTCGTCCAAGCGGATGATCATCGTCGACGCGGTCTACGACGCGTTCCTCGAGCGATACATCAAGGGTGTCGCCGCACTGCGCGCAGGCGATCCTTTCGCAGCGGAAACGACGCTTGCTCCCCTGTCCTCCCAAGGCGCGGCCGACGCGCTGAAGACGATGATCCATAAGGCGGTCGAGCATGGCGCGACGGCCACCGAGGTCGGGCCGAGCGTGCCGAACCAGGGCGCCTTCGTGCAGCCGACGATCCTGACCGAGGTCGGAGAGGACAATCCGGCGCGCCATTGGGAGTTCTTCGGGCCCGTCTCGATGCTTTTCCGGGCCAAGGACGAGGACGACGCCGTCCGCATCGCCAATGACTCGCCCTTCGGCCTTGGCGGCTCGGTGTTCACCGGCGACGCCAAGCACGGCGCCGAGGTGGCCAAGAAGATCTCCACCGGCATGGTGTTTGTGAACCACCCCACCATGGTGAAGGCCGACCTCCCGTTCGGCGGTGTCCGCCGGTCCGGCTATGGCCGCGAGTTGCTCGGCCTCGGCATCAAGGAGTTCGTCAACCACAAGCTCATCGACGTCGTCGATATCGACGCGCCGTTCTGAGCGCTGTCGACGCGCTGTCATTCCCGGATCACGGACCACAGGAAACCCAGATGCAGAAGACCATGAAGGCGGCCGTCGTTCGTGCGTTCGGCCAGCCGCTCGTCATCGAGGAAGTGACGGTTCCCAAACCGGGGCTCGGCCAGATTCTGGTCAAGGTCGCCGCGACGGGTGTGTGCCACACCGACCTCCATGCCGCGGAGGGCGACTGGCCCGTCAAACCGAAGCCACCCTTCATTCCCGGCCACGAGGGCGTCGGCCATGTGGTCGCGGTCGGCGGCGGCGTAACGCACGTGAAGGAGGGCGACCGTGTCGGCGTGCCCTGGCTTTACACCGCTTGCGGCTACTGCGTGCACTGCCTGGGCGGCTGGGAGACGCTGTGCGAGGCGCAGCAGAACACGGGCTATTCGGTCAACGGGAGCTTCGCCGAATATGTCCTCGCCGATCCCAACTACGTCGGGCTCCTGCCGGACAAGATCGGATTCGTGGAGATCTCTCCGGTGCTCTGCGCAGGCGTGACGGTCTACAAGGGCCTGAAGGTCACCGACACCAAGCCTGGCGATTGGGTGGCCATCTCCGGGATCGGCGGTCTTGGACACATGGCCGTGCAGTACGCCAAGGCGATGGGCCTAAATGTCGTCGCCGTGGATATCGACGACGCCAAACTCACGCTCGCCCGAACGCTGGGCGCGGACCTCACCGTGAATGCACGCGACGCCGACCCGGCCGCCTTCATCAAGAAGGAGATCGGCGGGGCGCAGGGCGTCCTGGTCACCGCCGTCTCGCCCAAGGCCTTTCAACAGGCGATGGGGATGGTGCGCCGCGGCGGCACGGTCTCCCTGAACGGTCTGCCGCCGGGCGACTTCCCGCTGTCGATCTTCGATACTGTGCTCAACGGCGTCACAGTGCGGGGTTCGATCGTGGGAACGCGCCTCGATCTGCAGGAAGCTCTGGATTTCGCCGCCGCCGGCAAGGTGCGGGCGACGGTGAAGACCGATGTGCTCGACAACATCAACGACGTGTTCGATCGCATGCGCCGCGGCGAAATCGAAGGCCGTGTCGTGCTCGACTTTGTAGACGCCGGCGTTTCCCGTGCGGCCGCATGACGAGGGTCGCGCGCACCGGGCCAAGACCTTTATCGTCCATTCATCAGGCAGGCGGACGCTGTTCACCGGATAGCTTCTTGTCGACGCCGTTTTCTGGCCGCTGCGCAATCGCCGATCGCCGTGATCGAACGGACGAGCTGTGCGTTAGGCGTTCATCCCCCAGGTGCTCCCGTTATGACCGGTCCCTTATCCACTGAGATGCTCGGACTGATGGACGCCTATTGGCGAGCGTCCAACTATCTTTCTGTCGGGCAGATATATCTGCAGGACAATCCCCTGCTCGAGGAGCCGCTGCAGCGAAAGCACATCAAGCCGCGGCTTCTTGGCCACTGGGGCACGACGACGGGTCTCAACTTCATCTACGTCCATCTGAATCGTTTGATCGTCCAGCACGATCTCGACATGATCTATGTCATGGGACCTGGGCATGGCGGCCCGGGCCCGGTTGCGCAAAGCTATCTCGAAGGCTCCTACACCGAGCGCTACCCGAACGTCGAACAAGGCCGAAACGGCCTGCAGCGACTGTTTCGGCAGTTTTCCTGGCCCTACGGCATCCCAAGCCATGTCGCGCCGGAGACGCCCGGCTCGATCCATGAGGGCGGTGAGCTGGGGTATTCCCTGGTTCACGCCTACGGTGCGGCGTTCGACAACCCCGATCTCATCGTCGCCTGCGTGATCGGCGACGGCGAGGCGGAAACGGGGCCGCTCGCGGCCAGTTGGCACTCCAACAAATTTCTCAATCCGCGTCGCGATGGGGCGGTGTTGCCGATCCTGCACCTGAACGGCTTCAAGATCGCCAACCCCACCGTCCTGGCCAGAATCCCGCAAGCTGACCTGACCAGCCTGCTGCGTGGATATGGCTATGAGCCGCACTTCGTCGAAGGCGACGATCCGCCGGTCGTCCACCAGATGCTCGCCGCAGCGTTGGACACCGTGCTTGGGGATATTCGCGCCATCCAGGCGTCTGCACGCAAAGCGCCGCAGGATGCGCCGGTCGAGCTGCCGCGCTGGCCGATGATCGTTCTCAAGACGCCTAAGGGCTGGACCGGTCCCAAGGTCGTCGACGGGCTACCGGTCGAAGGGACTTGGCGGGCGCACCAGGTGCCCCTGACCGGCTTCGACAATCCGCAGCACGTGACCCAACTGCAGGATTGGATGCTGAGCTATCGCCCCCGCGAGCTGTTCGATGAGCAGGGGAAGTTTCGCGACGCGTTCGCGGCGATCGCGCCGACGGGGCACCGGCGGATGAGCGCCAACCCCCACGCCAACGGCGGGGAGCTGCTGGCGCCGCTGCTGATGCCGCACTTCCGCGACTACGGCGTCGCGATGGACGGGCCCGGCTCGGTGTCGGCCGAGGCGACCCGGGTGCTGGGCGGATTCCTGAGAGACGTGATCCGGCAAAATGCGCAAGCCAAGAACTTCAGGCTCTTTGGCCCCGACGAAACGGCGTCGAACCGCCTCGACGCCGTGTTCGAGGCGACGGGCAAGACCTGGCTGGCGGAAGTGGAGGACGTCGACGTCAATCTCGCCGCCGACGGGCGGGTGATGGAGGTGCTGAGCGAACACCTTTGCCAGGGTTGGCTCGAGGGCTATCTCCTTACCGGCCGCCACGGCCTGTTTTCCTGCTACGAGGCCTTCATCCACATCGTGGATTCGATGGTCAACCAGCACGCAAAATGGCTGAAGAGCACGCGGCAGATCGAGTGGCGCAAGCCGATCGCCTCGCTCAACTACCTGCTCACCTCCCACGTTTGGCAGCAGGATCACAACGGGTTTTCCCACCAGGATCCAGGCTTCATCGACCATCTGGCCAAGAAGAAGGCCGATGTGGTGCGGATCTATCTACCGCCGGATGCCAACTGCCTGCTGTCGGTCGCCGATCACTGCCTGCGCAGCCGCAACTACATCAACCTGATCGTCGCCGGCAAAGCCAGTCAATGGCAGTGGCTCGACGTGGAGGCGGCCGCCCGCCATTGCGCTGACGGCGCGGGCGCCTGGGATTGGGCCGGCTCGGGGGCCGATGATCCGGACGTGGTGTTGGCCTGCTGTGGGGATGTGCCCACGACGGAGACCCTGGCGGCGGTGACGTTGCTGCGAGACTACGCTCCGGACCTCAAGGTCCGCGTGGTCAATGTCGTCGACCTGATGAGCCTGCAGCCCCAGACCGTGCATCCACATGGCCTCGGCGATCCCGATTTCGATGCGCTGTTTACGGTGGACCGTCCGGTGATCTTCGCCTTCCATGGTTATCCCGGCATTATCCACCAGCTCACCTATAATCGGCGCAACCATGACAATTTCCATGTTCGCGGATATCGGGAGGAGGGAACCACGACGACGCCCTTCGATATGGTCGTGCAGAACAATCTCGACCGCTATCAACTGGCGCTCGACGCGATCTCATACGTGCCGCGCTTCAGCGACCAGGTGCAGGCCGCTCAGGAGCGCTATTGGACGACCATGCAGCGTCACAAACTGTATGTGAGCGAACATGGCGACGACATGCCCGAGGTTCGTGACTGGCGATGGTCGGCGACCTAGTCGCATGGCTTCGACCGAAAATCAGGTGGTTCTCAGTCTGAACTGCGGATCTTCTTCGTTTAAGTTCACGCTGTTCAACCGATCCGGCGACGTCTTCGAAGTCCAAATCGAGGGCGAGGCGGAGGCGATCGGAACGCCGCAAAGCCGATTTTCCGCGCGCGACAAGCAGGACGAGATCGTCTCCGAGGTCGGCTCCGTTCCGGATCACCAAGCGGCCGCAGCCCGGCTGTTCGATCTATTGGATGAGCGCGGCGCCTCGGTTCCAAGCGTCATCGGGCACCGTATCGTGCATGGCGGGCCAGATGTGCGAGGGCACTGTGTCGTCGATGCTCGTGTCCTGCGGGCGCTGGAGGCGGCGCGGGTCTTTGCGCCGCTTCACGCACCTGCCGCGCTTTCCGTTCTTGCTGCAGCAAGGGAGAGGTTTAGCGAGCGCCCCCACGTCGCCTGTCTCGACACGGCTTTCCACCGGAACCTGCCCGAGGTGGCTCGCCGCTTTCCGATGGCCGAATCCCTTCTGCAGGTGGGAATCGAGCGCTACGGCTTCCATGGGCTGTCCTGCGAATCGATTTTGCGCCAGCTCGGCGGCGACGCGCCTCGGCGCATTGTCATCGCCCATCTTGGAGGTGGGTCGAGCATAACCGCCGTAAGGGCGGGCCAATCCATCGACACCAGCATGGGGCTGACGCCGACCGGCGGCGTCATGATGGCGACACGGACCGGCGATCTTGATCCAGGACTCCTGATCTATCTACTCCGCGAGCACGGTCTGGACGCCGACGGTTTGGAAGCTTTGGTCAATCGCGAAAGCGGGATGAAGGCCGTGTCGGGTTCTTCCGGCGATCTCAGATCGCTCCGGGACACGACCGGGGACGCTGCACGACTGGCGATAGACATGTACGTCTATTCTGTTCGCAAACAGATCGCCGCCATGAGCGCCGCGCTTGAGGGGCTGGACCTTCTGGTCTTTACAGGAGGCATCGGCCAAAACGACGCTCAGATCCGGACGGATATCTGTAGCGGTCTCGCCTGGTTAGGCGTGAGGGAAGCCGGTGCCCACCTCGTGGTTGGCGATCCGACCCCCTTCATCAACGCCTGCGCGCTCCGTGCGAACGAGGAGGAGGAAATCGCGCGGCATGCTGTCAGACTGACCAACTGAGCGCTTTTCGTGGTGGTTTACAGGGCGGCGTTCGTCGAAATTTCGAAAGCATACATCGGTGCGCTTATTCACAGACCCGCTTTCGGAGCAGCGCGCTTCTCCGGATCGGTCTCCTCCAGCGGGGCGACGAGGTCGCCGTTGGCTGAAAAGGCGCACAACATCATCCTCCGGCCTCGTGACCAATCCCGCATCGATGGAGTTGCGCGGTCGCCGTCTCTCAGCAGATGCGGGGTAGTTGTTCGCCCGATAGCCAATCGATGATCCGGTCCCCGCCGAAGCTGGTGGTCATCTGCACGAAGTGATGGTCGTCCTCCACGACCTTGCCGATGATCGTCGCGTCCCGGCCCAGTGGATGGGCGTGCATGGCCTCGATCAACGATTGGGCGAACTCCGGGGCGACGACGGCGATCAGCTTGCCCTCGTTGGCGACGCAGAGGGGATCGAGCCCGAGAAGCTCGCAGGCGGCGACGACCTGTGGTCGTATTGGCAGGGCCGACTCCTCGATGAGGAAGCCCACGCCTGACTGCTGGGCCAGTTCGTTTAAGACCGCGGCGACGCCGCCGCGGGTGGGATCGCGCATCACGCGAAGCCCCAGGCCTGCCGCCGCTACCATGTCGGCGACCAGGCCATGCAGGGCGGCGGAGTCGGAGACCAGATCAGTGTCGAAGGCGGTGTTCTGGCGCTTGGACATGATCGCGACCCCATGGTCGCCGATAAAACCCGATACGAGCACCTGGTCGTCCGGCCGGGCCTTGTCCGCCGAGAGGTCCAGGCCTCCCTGCACGACGCCCACCCCCGTGGTGGAGATGAAGACGCCATCGGCCTTGCCCCGCTCCACCACCTTGGTGTCGCCGGTGATGATCGGTACGCCAGCGTCGCGGGCTGCGGCGCCCATGCTGTCGGCGATGCGCTTGAGATCGGCCAGCGCAAACCCTTCTTCGAGGATAAAGCTCGCCGACAGATAGAGTGGCCGCGCGCCGGCCATGGACACGTCGTTGATGGTGCCGTGGACAGCGAGGGAGCCGATATCACCGCCTGGAAAGAACAGGGGCGAGACGACATAGGCGTCGGTCGACATCACCATTCGCCCCACGGGGGCGTCGAAGGCCGCCTGGTCGTTTCCCCGGCTCAGCCATTCATTGGCGAAGGCCGGGTGGAAGACTTCCGAAATTAGCTGCGCCATGGCCCGTCCGCCCGAGCCGTGCGACATGTCCACCCGCCCATGCTGAAGGTCCAACCGGCGTGCATAGCCCGCCCGGTTCATGAGGCGACGGCATGGCCGGCGTGGATGCGGGCTAGCGCCGCTTGACCGAGCGAGAGGCCTCCGTCGTTCGCCGGCGCCGCCCGCGGCAGCCAGGGCTCGAGACCCCGGTCACGCAGCGCCGCCGAAAGCCCTTCGGCCAATACCGCGTTCATTAGACAGCCGCCTCCCAGCGCTACTTGCTTTAGATGTCGGCGTGAAGCGGCCTCGGCGATCCATGCGGTGAGGCCTTGGACCACGACGCCGTGAAACAGTTCGGCGCCGAGAACCGGGTCGCTGCGAAGCTCCGGGAGGGTCGCTAGCAAGGGCCGGAAATCCAAGACGCCCGCCGCGAGCCGATAGCCGTCCGGCAGGACGCGCGGCGTGCGCACCAAGGCCTGGAGCTCCATCGCCGCCTGGGCCTCATAACTCTGATAGGGGCAAACGCCCAGCAGGGCTGCGGCAGCGTCGAACAGGCGGCCCATGCTGGTGGTTGTCGACACGCCTGCGGGCGTCAAACACAGGTGCGCGACATCCACCGCTAGAGGGATGTCGGCGAACCAACGCGCCGCCTCGTCCGCTCGGCCGAGCGCGGTCAGGGCCGCGACACCCATGCGCCAAGGCTCCCGCGCGGCGCGGTCGCCGCCGGGCAGCGGGAGCGGCGCCAGATGGCCGAGCCGGACCCAATCCGCGCCGTCGAGCTGCACGAGCTCGCCGCCCCACGCGCCGCCATCCGCCCCCAGGCCATGACCGTCGAGCGCGACGCCCAGGACCGGGCCGGTCAGCCGGTGCTCGGCGGCCACGGCGGCTATATGGGCGACGTGGTGCTGAACCTGGACCAGCCGAGCGCCATGGCCTTGCGCCAGTCGCGCGGCGAAGCGGGTGGATGGGAAGTCCGGATGCAGGTCGCAGCCGATCGCTTCGGGCCGGACGTCGAGGGTTTCGAGCAGGCGTCGCGCGGTCTCCTCGTAAAAACTGATCGTTGCGGCGTTTCGGAGATCGCCGATGTGCTGGGAGACAAAGGCCTCGCGGCCACGCACGACCGTGACCGTCGCCTTGAGCAATCCGCCGGCGCCGAGGGCGGGCGGTCCGTCCCCCTTCAGCTCGATGGGTTCGGGGACGAAGCCCCTGGCGCGCCGCAGGTAGGCCGGCGCGCCGGCGATCACCGCCATGACGGAGTCGTCGGTCCGGACCACGATCTGGCGGTCATGGGTGACGGTCAGATCGGCGACGCCGGCAAGCTGTCGCCTGGCGTCCTCGTCGTCGATGATCAGGGGCTCGCCGCCGAGATTGGCGCTGGTGGCGACCAGGACGGTCGGCTGCGCCGCCGAATGCGAGAGCGGCTCGACGCTGCCTCGCGCCATCGCGTGGAAGACCAGATGGTGCACGGGCGCGTAGGGAAGCATTACGCCGAGCCGGTCCAGCCGGGGAGCGACAGAGGGCGCGAGACCCTCCCGGCGGCGCAGCAGCACGACGGGCCTTGCGCTGAGCGCCATGAGCGCGTGCTCGGCGGCGCTGGGGACGGCGATCTGGTCGACTGAGGCTGGGTTGGCGACCATGACCGCAAACGGCTTGGCGTCGCGCCGCTTGCGCCGTCGCAGCTCCGCCACGGCGGTCTCGTTGCGCGCATCGCACATCAGGTGGAATCCCCCGATTCCCTTCAGCGCCACGATGCGGCCCTTGGCCAAAGCTTCGGCGATCGTTTCGATCGGGTGGCTGAGGCTCGGCCCGCAGGCCGGGCAGGCGATGGTCTCGGCATGGAAGCGCCGCCCGGTCGTATCGGCGTAGTCGCAGGCGCACGCTTCGCAGGGCGGGAAGGTCGCCATGGCGGTTCGCGCCCGATCATAGGGAAGCGCGCGGACGATGGTGAAGCGCGGGCCGCAATCGGTGCAGGTGACTAAGGGATAGAGATGAAAGCGGCTGCTAGGATCGAACAGATCCTCCAGGCAGACCGAGCAGACGCCGGCGTCCGGGACAATCCGTGTCTGTGTGCGGCCACCGATGCTCTCGCGGATCTCGAAACCGCCGCGCCACGTGGACGGGACGGTGGCGATCTCCAGGCTGTCGATGCGGGCGAGGGGCGGGGGCTCCTGCTCGAGCGCGCCGATAAAGGCGTCGAGCCGCACGCCTTCGACCTCGATCAACACGCCGTCGCTGTCGTTCAATACGAACCCCGAGAGTTCATAGCGCAAGGCCAGTCGGTGAACGAACGGACGAAAGCCTACGCCCTGGACGGCGCCTCGCACACGCAGGCGGCGCCGCTCGCTGAGCGCCTCGGCGGCGATGGAGAGAGCGGCGGCCACGGCGGTCTATTCCGCCGCCGCTCGGGGCCGGGCGTGGGTTTCGATCCAGTCGTAGAAGGGAGCCAAGCCCTCTCCCGTGCGCGCAGAGACCACGAAGATCTCGATCCTTGGGTTCACACGCCGGGCGAATTTCAGGCAAGCGGTGACGTCGAAATCCAGATACGGCAGTAGATCGGCCTTGTTGAGCAGCATGACGTCGGCGTTGGCGAACATGTCGGGATATTTGATCGGCTTGTCCTCGCCCTCGGTCACCGAAAGCACCACGACCTTGTGCGCCTCGCCCAGATCGAAGGCGGCGGGACAGACAAGATTGCCGACGTTCTCGATGAAGAGCAGGGCGCCGGTCGGTAGCGAAAGCTTATCTAGCGCATGGCCGACCATGTGCGCGTCCAGATGACATCCCTTGCCGGTATTGATCTGAATGGCGGGGGCGCCGGTGGCGCGGATGCGGTCGGCGTCATTGGAGGTCTGCTGGTCGCCTTCGATCACCGAGATTCGAAACCGAGACCTGAGGTCGGCGATGGCGCGCACCAGCAGGGTGGTCTTGCCCGAACCCGGACTGGCGACGAGGTTGAGCGCGAAGACACCCGCCGCGTGCAGCCGCATCCGGTTGATCGCGGCATAGGTGTTGTTGCTGGAGAGAAGGTCGCGTTCGAGCCGGATGATCCGGTCCTGGCTCATGCCGGGCACTTGGACGCCCGCGACGCCCGCGCCGAAATCGATGTCGCCGGTCTCGGCGTCATGGTGGTGAGGAGGGGCGTCGTGGGTTGGATGGGCGTGAGCGCGTCCCGCGATCGCCACCTCGATCGTCGCCCCGTCGCATCCACAGACCGTGCACATCCGCCGTCCTCCAACTTCATCGGGCGGCGTCTGTCGGAAAGCCACACGCCGCAAGGGTGAAGCCGCGCCAGGGTAGGCGCGAACGCGATCAGCCGACTTGACCCAGATCAATCGCGAGGCTCAGCGCAGGAGAAGGGACCAAGCCTAAGCCGCTGCGGGGGCGGCGCTAGCTTCGCCGCCACGCTGCGGACGATGGCGGCCATAGCGCCAGTGCGCGGCGCATGCGCCCTCGTTGGACACCATGCAGGAGCCGATCGGGTCGTCCGGCGTGCAGACGCTACCGAACAGTTTGCACTCTTCGGGTCGCCGACGGCCTCGGATCACATCGGCGCAGGCGCAGGATTTGGCGTCGGGGGCGGGGGCGTAAGTCAGAGCGAAGCGACGTTCGGCGTCGAAGTCGGCGAACGCCTCGCCGATCTGCAGCGCGCTTTGCGGGAGCACGCCCAGACCGCGCCATTCGAATGAGCGCAGGTCGGGCATCGTCTCGGCGATGGCGGCTTGCGCCCGCAGGTTGCCATCCTCCGTCAAGGCCCGCGCGTAGCCGTTCTCGACCCGAGGGCGGCCCTCGTTCACCTGCCGGATCAGCATCAGCACGGCCTGCAGGATGTCGAGCGGCTCGAAGCCAGCGACGTAGACCGCCTGGCCGCGGTCGGCGAACGCCTGGTAGGGCCGCGTCCCGATCACCGCCGAGACGTGGCCCGGCGCGATCAGCCCCTGCAGCGCCTCGCCGCCCTCACCGAGCACCGCCTGGATCGCCGGAGGGGTCAGGACGTGGTCGCACAGGACGCTGAAATTCGCCAACGCCTCGCGCCTGGCCATCTTGAGCGCGATGGCGGTGGCGGGGCTGGTGGTCTCGAAGCCGATGCCCAGGAAGACCACCTGTCGATCCGGGTTTTCCTTGGCGATCTCCAGCGCACGGAGCGTCGACAGCACCATGCGCACGTCGGCGCCAGCAGCCTTGGCCTGGATCAGAGAGGTGCGATGGGAGCCGGGCACCCGCATCATGTCGCCGTAGGTGCACAGGATCACGCCTTGGTCGCGGGCGAGCGCGATGGCGCCGTCGATCCGCCCGGTCGGCAGGACGCAGACCGGGCAGCCCGGCCCGTGGACCAGGCGGACCTGGGCGGGCAGAAGCGCCTCCAGCCCATAGCGAGCAATGGTATGGGTGTGGCCGCCGCAGACTTCCATGAAGACGTAGTTGCGGCCGGGGCGGCAGGCTTCGGCGATCGTGGTGCAGATCCCGCGGCCAAGTTCGCCGTCGCGAAACTCGTGCATGAACCTCATGGGGTCACGCCTTGGCGCACCATCCCGAGTTCGCTGAGCAGGCCCATGGTGGCCCGCGCCGCCGCGATATCGATACGGCTCAGCGCGAAGCCGACATGCAGAAGCACGTAGTCGCCGACCTGCACATCTTCGAGTAGAATCATGCTCGCGACCTGGACGACGCCGCCGACGCTGACCCGCGCCATGTCCCCGGCAAGCAGTTCGATCACCTCGGCTGGAACGGCCAGACACATCGTCGTTCATCCACCTTGCAAACCGCGGGTCGCCAAACGCGGCCCCGCCGTGCGTCGAACTCTAGGTTGCGTGGGAATGGGCGTGCGTATGCGCGTGCATATGCGGCTCAGCCCCGCCCCGATCCCCGCTGAGCAGCTCCAACAGGCGCCCGAGTGACTGGTGAGCGACGGCGAGGTCGGCAAGGGCGGTATCCAGCAGGCGGGTCGCAACGGCGTCGGTGGCCAGCGCGCCGCTCCCATAGGCCAGTTCGGCGGTATGGCTCTCTGTGTGCTCGATGAGATGGGCGAGCATCACGGCGAACCTTTGCCGCCCGCGTTCGTCGGTTTCGGCGGGGCTCATTGGGGCGCCGCCGGGATCAGGGAGATGACTACGCCAGCGTTCATCGCCACGTGGTCGATCGCAACGTCCGAAAATCGGTGCTCCTCGCCAAACAGCGTCAGTATCTTCACGGTCGATCCATCCGTCGTGATGTCGATGACGTCGGAGATTTCCCGCGGATCGGTCCCCGATCCCATGACGATGACCTTTCCCATGCACATAGTCGTCTCCACTCTAGTGTACGACCCTGCGGGTCACTTCTTGGGCGAATGCGTGGGCCCGCTCGCGAAAGTCTTTGCTCTGGTCGTAACACGATACGCCTGCCTGATCGGCGATCTGGACTTCCCGGTCGAACGGCATCGACAGCAGAAGATCGCGCCCGGCGGCGTGCTCCAGGATGAAGGCTTGATCTTCGGCCGACGCCACCTTGTTGGCGACGTAGCAGATCTGCTTGATGCCGAGTTCGCGCGCGAGCCGTTCGATCTGTTGGCCGGTCTGGAAGCTCCGGGTTCCGGGCTCCACGACGATGATCAGCAGATCCACCGACTCGATGGTCCCCCGCCCGAAATGCTCGATGCCGGCTTCCATGTCGATCAGGACGCTCTCGTCGCGACGGGTCAGGATATGGCGCAGCAGGGTCCGCACGAGCGCGTGCTCCGGACAGACGCATCCGCCGCCGGCATGCTCGATCGTTCCCATCGCCAGGAGCTTCACCCCCGCGTGTTCGACCGAGAAGCGATCGGGGATGTCGTCGACCCTGGGGTTCAGGATGAAGAAGGCGCCGGAGCCCGGGGTCGCCCCGGTGCGCTCCAAGGCGAGATCCTTCATCGCCGAGATCGGCCGCAACTCCGCGAGCAACTCTGGGGGGACGCCGATCGCCGAGGCCAGGTTGGCGTCCGGATCGGCGTCGATGGCGAGCACCTTCCAGCTTTGCTCGCTGAGGGCGCGCGCCAGCATACCCACGATGGTGGATTTGCCGACCCCGCCCTTGCCGGTCACTGCGATCTTCATGACGCCAACAATGCGGAAGCGGTGCGCGGTTGGGCCAACTGGAAGGTGGCCGGCTTGGGCGCCAGTGCGACGGTCGAGAGCCCGAGCCCGGCGCGGCGCTCCTGAATGACCGCGAAAAGCTTGTCGGCGGCGCGTTTGGGATCGGTGTCGACGATGAAGTAGCCGCCGAGCTGGGCCTTCGCCGCGTTGGTGATCAGATCGGTCACGGTGTCGGAGCCGACCACCGGCGGAACGGTGCCGAGATGGGTCGGGATCCCCAGCGCTACCGACCAAGTGCCGATGGCCATCGCCTTCTCCGACATCGCTTCGGGCGCGCTGGCGACGAGGGGAAGATCGGAGATGTCGACCTTCAGCTTGTTCGCCAGCGCGGTGGCGAGCGCCACGCCGCGGCTGTTGTCGACACAGGCGCCCATGTGCAGGACCGGCGGGAGCGCCCCGCCCAGGCCGGCGGCCTCGCCGATGGCGGTTAGCACCCCGGCCAGGCCCTCGCCTGCATACTGCGCCGTCGCGGCGCTGGTCATCATGCCGCCCTTGGCGAAGGCGCCCGACGCGCACCCGGTGGCGATGACCAGGACGTTGCGCTTGGCGAGCGATTTGGCCATGACCAGATAGTTTTCGTCCTGCTTGATCTTGGCGTTGTTGCAGCCGGCGAACAGGACGATGCCCTGGATATTTCCGTTGGCGATGTTGTCGACCAGCGCCTGCAGCGGGTCCTGCGGGTTGACCTTCGCCAGGGCCGAGATGATGCCCTCGGTGCTGAACCCGACCAGAGCTTCCTGCTTGATGTTGGGGATGTCGATGCGCTTCTGGTCGCGCCGCTTGAAGTTGGAGATGGCGACCCGCAAGATTTCGTGCGCGATCTCGCTGGCCCGGTATTCATCGAACTCGATATGGGTCGCGCCGGTGATCTTGTTCTGCTTGTCGGTGGTGATGATCTTGGTGTGGAAGCAGGCCGCGACCCGGGGCAGCGAAGGCATGACGCATTGCACGTCCACCACCATCGCCTCCAGCGCCCCGGTCAGGATCGGCAGCTCCTGGGACAGGTAGTTGGTCGCCAGCGGCACGCCGTGGCGCATCATCAACTCGTTGCCGGTGCAGCAGACGCCGACGATATTGATGCCGTCCGGGGCGCCGGCGGCGACAGCCTCGTCGTGGAGGTCGGCGGCCACGTTGCAGATGATCTCGCTGAGCAGCGGGTTGTGGCCGTTCACCGCGACATTGACCGCGTTGCGCTTGAGAACGCCGAGGTTTGCCGTGCTCGCGACCGGCATGGGGGTGCCGAACAGCACATCCGAAAGTTCGGTGGCGAGCATCTCGCCGTTGAGGTCCGCCAGGGCCACACGCAGGCCGCCCAGGATCAGATTGCCCGGATCCGCGTCGCAGCCCATGTGGGTGCGCGACATGGACTGCGATATGGTGGCGTCGATATTGTGCGGAAGCAGGCCCAGGTCGTTGAGCTTCTTTAGCCGTGGGGGGGGCAGGGACGCACTCAGCCAGTGGCAGGGCTTGTCGTAGTCCTGGTTCTGATAATCGTCCAACGTAAGCTCAGCGAGGTCATGGACGATGGCCGACTGCTCGCGCCCTTCGGTCTCGACGCCCATACGCGTCGCCACGACATGGAGCTTTTCGTCGTCATGCACATCGTAGTCGACCAGCTTGTGGTCGCCGACATGCAGCAGCGCCAGGGCGATGTGACGTCCATGCTCGGAGTGGGCCGCGGTCCCCGCCGCCATCATGCGCACCAGGTGGCGGGCGACGATGGTGTCGCGGTCCGCGCCACAGACCCCGTATTGCGGGCCGTTTCCAAACGGGTCGATCCGACAGGGTCCCTGCAGGCAGATGCGGCAACACAGGCCGGCGGTGCCGAAGCCGCATTGGGGCTGCTGCTTGGCGTAACGGCTGAAGGCCGTCTCGATGTGGTCGGCTTCGGCCACGTCCAGCATATGGGTCGCGCAGGCGTCCGCAGAGCCGTTGGAGCAGGTAGCGCAAGCCATTGGAATCTCCAGAGTGGCGATTAAAGACGGATGTGGCGGGTGGCTTCGACGAGTTCGCGCGCGCGCGCCTCGCGGAGCGCGGTGCGATAGACATCGAGGTCGACGAGCTTGATGGCCTTGGTGGGACAGGACTGGACGCAGGCGGTCTCCGTCGATCCCGTTTCAGCCCGCCAGTCGATGCAGAGGTCGCACTTGGTGGCGACCCCGTGATTGGTCAGGACGGCGCCTTCCGCCGGGACTTCCGAGCGCACGGTGATGGCGCCGAAGGGGCACACCATGGCGCAGAGCTTACAGCCGATGCAGTGCTGCTCGATGATCTCGACTTGGCCGTCCGTTTGGCGGCAGGCGCCGGTCGGGCATACCGAGGTGCAGGGCGCGTCCTCGCACTGGCGGCACTGGAGCGGCATGGTGGCGCCGTCGACGCTGACGACGTGGTTGCGGGGCTGCAGCGGCAGGTGCGCGGAGATCGCGCTCAGCAGGTCGTGGCCATCGGCGTGGGCGACTGCGCAGGCCAGTTCGCAGGAGTGGCAGCCCATGCAGAGGTCCGGCTCCGCATAGATGATCAGGTTCTCTCGGACGGGCGTGGTTTCGGTGATCATGCCGCCTTCTCCATGGTGGTCGCTTCTTCCCGCATCACGATCCTGTCCACGGTCATGCCGCGGGATGGGAGCAATCGAACCTGGTCGCCTCCGCAGGCGCGGCAGTGGAAGCGGGTGTCGGCGGTATGTTCGCCATCGCACGATCGGCAAAACACCCTCACTGCCTGACGTTCGACGACCAGTTCCGCTCCCGCCACGTTGGTGCCTTCCGCCAGCAGGGCGAAGCAGGTGCGGATCGCGTGCGGCTCCAGGGCCTGGAGTCCGCCGATGCTGAGGGTCACGCCGACCACCCGCTCGCGCGGAAACCGCGCCGCCTGGGCGCTTACGGTGTCGAACAGGGCGCAGGCGATCGCGACTTCATGCATGGCGACCGCTCCTAACTTCCTACAGGGGCGCCTCACACGATATGTGCGTCCCGACTGAGGGTTAGATAACGGGTCCTCCAGGACGCGGCTTTGATCTCGATCAACGTTCGGTGCAGGAGACGCAGGGATCGATACTATTGACGATCAGCGGGATGTCGGACACGTGGCCGCCCTTCATCATCACCTTGAGCGCCTCCCAGTTCATGTAGCTGGGCACACGGCAGCGCACCCGGGCGGGCACGTCGGTTCCGTCGGTGGTGACGTAGTAGACGAGCTCGCCGCGGGGCGCTTCGGTCTTGGCGATGGCCTCCCCGGCGGGAATCCGGGGCAGGGGTCCCGCTGAGATCGGACCCGGCGGCAGCCGCCGCACGCACTCGCGCAGAATGGCGATGGAGCTCAGCGCTTCCTTCAAGCGGACCATGGCGCGCGACCAGACATCCCCGTCGGGCAGGCTCTGGGCTTCGAACTCGATCTCGCCATAGGCGGAATAGGGTGCGACCTGGCGCACGTCGTAGGCCAAGCCCGATCCCCGCGCGGTCGGCCCCATCAGGCCGTAGTCGACGCAGTCCGCCCGACTGATGTGACCGATCCCCTTGGTCCGGGACAGGACGCTTCGGTTCGTCGCGTAGATCGGGATGATCTCGTCGCGCAGCACGGGTTCCAATTGATCGAGCTGGTTCAGCAGGAAGGCGATGGACGTCGCGTCGAGGTCGTAGCGGACGCCGCCGATGATGTTGGCGGCGATATCCATGCGGTTGCCGAAGATCGTCTCCTTGACGTCCTGCATGATCTCGCGCGCCTGCATCACATGCATGAACAGAGAGTCGAAGCCGATGATGTGGGCCAGTATGGCCACGTTGAACATGTGCGAGGCGGTGCGCTTGATCTCGTCGGCGATCATGCGGAGGTAGTGGGCGCGGGGCGGCACTTCGATCCCGGCGATGGCCTCCAGCGTCATGGCAAAGGTTTCGGGGTGGCTGTTGGAGCAGAGCGAACAGACGTGCTCCAGCAGCACCATGTTCTGGTAGATGTTCCGCTTGGCCGTTAGATATTCGATGCCGCGGTGCACGTGGCCGGCGTACAGATCCAGCGCCGTGATGGTTTCTCCCTCGACGCCCACCTTGAAATACATCGGCTCTTCGAGCGCGACGTGGAGCGGTCCTATGGGGATGTCGAAGGTGCGCGTCATCAGCCCTCTCCAGTCTCGGCGATACGCTGGAACAGCACTTCCGTGCTGGCGGCGTTGGCCAGTACCGAGAGCGGGACCAGCCGATCCATGACATGGGCGTCGACGCTCTCGTCCAAAAACAGGCGAGGGCTGTTGGCCCGGCCCGAGACCTGGATGTCGAACAGCTCCATCAACTCGCGCTCGAGCCAGTCTGCGTTCCGGAACATCGGCACGAGGGTTTCGACGGCATCCCCAGGCGCGACCCGAACCCTGAGGGTCACGTTGGCGCCGTCCACGTCGAAGAGATAGGCCAGCGGGTTGGCGCCCGAAGCGTCGCGCACGAAGGCGGTGATGACGCTCAGCCGGGCGCCGACCATCTTCAACGCTCGCGCAGCGACGCTTAGATCGGCCTTGTCGACGAGCGTCACCCAGGCGGTCATCGGACCCCGCGAGGTGGTCGTGAAGGTCAATTCGCCTCGTATGCCTTTGAGCACAGGCGTCAGCTCGGTCGAACTGGAGGGCGCATCGCTCATGGCCGTGCGCCTCGGCTACTCTCGACGCGCCGACAATCGGGGCAAAGGTCACGCAGGCGCGTCTCGTTTGCGCCCACGGTCTTGTACGCCAGCTGCATCAGTGGATCCTGGGCTTTGAGGAAGACAACCCCGCATGACGTGCAGGCCGAATAAGGGATCGTCACGTGATCCACCTGTTTGTACTTGTCTTCCTGCCGATGGGAGACATGCCAGTTGTTGGTCAGGGTGATGGCCTTGGTCGGGCAATACACAGCGCACAGTCCGCACGAAACGCAGGTGTTGTGCCAGATCACCAGGTGCAGGGCCTCGTTGTCTTCCGCAAAGCGGATCGCGCCGCCGGCGCAGACGTGCTCGCACATCCTGCACCCGACGCAGGCGTCCTGGTCGATCGCGACGCGGCCGCGGTAGGCGGCCGGCGTGGACGCGTCGCCGAACGGGAAGGGCTCGGTCGCCGGCCCCTTGCGCAGATTGTCGATCAGGACCTGGAGGAAGTTCACGGCTAGGCCCGCGACGCCCAGATGTCGATCGCCATCGCCAGGCCCTCGATGATGGCTTGCGGGCGGGGCGGACAGCCGGCGATGTTGACGTCGACGGGGACGAACTGATCGAGCGGGCCGGCGATGGCGTAGCTCTCCCGGAAGACGCCACCGGAGATGGGGCAGATGCCAACGGCAACGGTGACCTTGGGGTCCGGCACCTGCTCATACACGCGCAGGAGCTTGTCCTTCACCCCGACCGTTATCGGCCCGGTGATCAGAATGATGTCGGCATGCCTGGGGCTGCCACAGTATTGGCAGCCCAGGCGTTCGATGTCGTAACGGGGAATACAGGCGGTGGTGGCCAGCTCGACGTCGCAGCCGTTACAGGACCCCGCGTTGATCCGGTAAATCCACGGGGATTTCTTGGCAGCCTTGGAAATGAAGTTCATGCCCGTGCCCTTGTGCTAAACATGGATCGCCACCATGGCGAGCGAGAGCACACCGAAGAGGACGGGCCACCTCAGATAGAAGACCACGGCCTGGTCGATGCGCATGCGCCCCACCGCGGCCTTCAGGACCGACAGGCAGCCCACGATCACCAGGCATTTGGCTGCAAACGCCACAACGCCGAGGACGCCGCCGGGCCCATTGGGAAAGAAGAGGGCGACGCCCAGCCCCGCTATGGCCACGGTCTTGATCGCCGATGCGAGCTTGAGCAACCCGAGCGAGGCGCCGGTATATTCGAGCAACGGCCCTTCCAGCAGTTCGGTCTCGGCCTCCGCGATGTCGAAGGGCGGCATGCCGAGGTTGGCCGGGATGAAGGCGGCGTAGGCCAGGGCGGCGGGAACCATCCGCCAGTCAAGGATCAGGGGGCCGTGTCGGATCTGGTACTGGACGATTTCGGCGAGGCTGAACATCGGGCCGCGGCCCGAGGCGGCGCCCACGTGCAAGGCGACGCTGACGATGACCAGCAGGATCGGCCCCTCATAGGCCAGCATCAGCGCCATCTCGCGTGAGAAGCCGATGGCGCCGAAGGGCGAGCCGGACGCCGACCCCGCCAGCATCAGCGACAATGCCGGCAGCGAGATCACGTAGAACAGGACTAGCAGATCGCCGAGCATGGGCGATGGCGCGTACACCCCTGCGATGGGCAGCATGGCCATGGCGAGGCTCATGCTGGCGACCCCGATCAGGGGCGTCATGAGGAAGACGTTCGTGTCCGCCAGGTCCGGGACGAAGGTGATCTTCCCCATCAGCTTTACGAGATCGTAGAAGGGCTGCAGCAGCGGCGCCCCGATCCGCCGCTGCAGTCTGGCCACCAACCGCCGCTCCACGCCCTTGAGCAACAGCCCGAGCGCGATGGCGAACAGGCCGCCCGGGAAGACGAGGACGGCGAACAGGATTCGGAAAAACTCGCCGATCACTTCGGGCCGCCTTCCGCTGGGCGCGTGGGGCCGCCCAGGGCCAGACGGATCAGGCGCGCCGGCGTCTCGTAGAGCGATGAGGCGGGAACCTCCATCCGGCCGGAGGCGATGGCGACGGCGCCGCCGGTGTAGATCGGACCTGTCGCGCGCTGCCTGTTGGACGCGTGCCGGTAGGCCCAGCCCAGGCCGCCCGATGCGACCAGGGCCAGCACCAGGGCCAGCGGATGCCACGGCAGCGGACCTGGCAGGCCGCCCAGCCAGGTGGCCGGCACGGCCGGTAGGCCGAGGCTAGTCTGCACGTGGGAAATCGGCGTCAGCAGCAGGCCGGGGAAGGCGCTGATGGCCACGCTCGCGGCTACCAGGATGAGCATGGGAACGCGCATCACCAGGGGCGGTTCGGTCATGAGCAGCGCCGCTGCCGACGGCGGTCCCATGAAGGCGCTGTGGGCGAACTTCAGTATGGCCGCCAGGGTGAACAGACTGGACAGCATCGCAGCCAGGCCCAGCAGGTAATGGCCGCTCTGGAAGGCCGCCTGATAGATCATCCACTTGGAGGAAAAGCCGTTCAGCGGCGGTATCCCCGACACCGAAAGACCGGCGAAGAAGAAGATGGCGAAAGTCACCGGCATGCGGCGTCCCAGGCCGCCCAGCTCATCCAGGGTCGTGACCGGCGCCTGGCAAATCAGGCAGCCCGCCACCAGGAACAGGGTGTTCTTGAGCAGCATGTGGTTAACCGCATGCATCAGCCCGCCGGCGATCCCGAGCGGCGTCCCGAGCGAGAGGCCCAGCAGGACATAACCCAGCTGGCTGACGGTGCTGTAGATCAGCACTCGCTTGATGCCCGTCTCCACCATGGCCTTCGCGCCGGCGTAGAGCAGGGTGGCCGTCGCCACCAGCGCCACCACGTGCATGAGCTCCGGGGTCCAGGGCGAGCCGTGCGCAGCGCGGGCGAAGGTGGCCGCGGCCCCCACCGCGACAAACAGTTTCAGCACGCCCCAGGGGCCGGCCTTCAGCAGCACCGCGGAGATGTAGCCGCTGACGGGCGTGGGCGCGGGGACAGGGTGCATTTGATAGTCGATTCGCAGCGGAAGCTGGGCCGCCTTCATGAGCAATCCGGTCAGGATCAACGCCAGCGAACCCCAAAGACCAAGCGCGGGGACGGAGCTCGCCGCATGTGCGAGCTCGGGGATGCGGAAGGTGTGGGTCTGGGCCGCCAGCGTGGTCACGCCTAGGAAGAGGAAACTCGCGCCGACGAAGTTGAAGATGAAGTACTTGTAGCCCTCGTTGAGCGCCTCTTCCGTCTCCTCGTGGATGGTGACGAGATACAGTGTCCAGCTGCTCATCAGCTCCCAGAAGGCGAAGAAGCTGAACAGGTCCTTGCTGGCGACGAGGCCCAGCAGGCCGCCGACCATCATCGTGAATAGGAAGAAGTATCGGTTCGGCGAATGCCCGCGCGCCATATAGCCGACGGAGTAGGCGAGGTTCAGCACGGCGACGCCGGCGATCAGGATGGCGAACCAGAACGACAGGAGATCGTAGCGCCCCGCTTCGAACAGGACGCCGCCCAGCGCCAGGGCCATGGTCAGGACCGCAAGGCCGCCCGCACATGCCGCCGATTTTCGGCCGAGCCGGAAAACCACCAGCGATCCCAGGGCGGCGATCAGCGCGGCGATCGACCAGTGCATCACCACCGGCGGCAGGGCGAGGGGCGCGAGCGCGCTGTGTCCGGCCAGCGACGCGACGACGGGAACGAGTAGGCGGAGCAGCAGGGTTGGATACAAGCCGTTGAGGATGATCAGGACGGCCAGCACGCCCATCACCAACTGCATCGAGAGCGGCGCCTCGGCCACCAGCGGCCCGCGATAGGGCTCGAAGAACACGACGCGCAGGATGCGCGCGTAGTACATGGCCGCGATCACGCCGCCGACGAGCATCAGCGCGGCCACCGGGATCTGCCCGGCCTGAACGCAGGCGTAGATCATCAGGAACTTGCTGACGAACCCGCCGAACGGCGGAACCGCCATGATGGCGAGGATGCCGATGGCCATGGCCAGGGCGGTCCGGGGCATCGCCTTTCCGATCCCGCGCAGGTCCTTCAGCGACTGGGCGCCCGTACGCAAGGCGAATGCGCCGACGCAGAAGAACAGCAGCGACTTCATCAGGGCGTGGTTGACCGTGTGCATCAGCGCCCCGGTCAGCGCCAAGGTGCTGCCGACGCCCAGCACCATCGCCACCTCGCCCATCTGGGCCAGGGTCGAATAGGCGAGCATGCGCTTGATGTCGGTCTGCCGGTAAGCCCCGATCTCGCCGATCAGCAGGGTGACGCCGCCCAGCAACACGAGCGTCGCGCCCGGTGCGTTCAGGCCGCCGATCGTACCGACCGTCGCCAGTGCCGGCGCACCCAAGACGGCGAAGAGGATCTTCATCATCCCCAGCAGGCCGGCGGCGGCCAAGATGGCCGACATCGGCGCCGATATGCCCGAGGGCGCGACGCGCTCCGCCTCGGGCACCCAGGTGTAGAAGGGGAATAGGCCGGCCTTGGCGAGGAAGGCGACCATGAACGTCGCCGTGATCAGCATCAGGACCGGCAGCGGAAGGTGGCCGACACCTGCCGCTATGGCGCCGATTTCGAAGCTGCCAAGTCGCGCATGCAGCATCAGGATGCCGAAGTGCATGACATAGGCGCCCGAGGTGCAGATCAGGAAGTATTGCGCGCCGGCCTTGAGCGTGGCCTCGCTCTGGTCGTGGATGACCAGGATGTAGGAGGCCCAGGTCATCAGCTCCCAGAACAGATAGAAGTTGCCGAGGTGGCGCGAGGTGGCGACGCCGATCAGGGCGCCGATCATCTGGAAGAGAAAGAAGTAGTAGCGGCCGAGCGAACGCCCTTGGCGCATGTAGCTCAGCGAGTAGACGGTCACGGCCAGACCCACGCCCGCGAAGAGCAGGGCGAATAGATCGCCCAGGTCGCCGGAATGCAGGGTGGCCGCCACCAGCGCGAACGTTGCGGTCGCTAGGATGGCGGCGGCGACTTCACGCAGGCGCGCCGATATCCGACCCGCAGCGAAGACTGCGAAGGCGCCGACGCTGGGCAGCAGGATTTGCAGGCTCCAGGGGGCTTCGAACTCGGGGAAGCGGGCCGTGTCGGAGACGTGGACGAGGTGGGCGGAGGCATCCAGAAATGGCTTGGGATCGAGGCTCATCAGCACGGTCACTGCGCCCAGCAACAGCATCGCCACGCCATCGACGCCCAGGCGCAACGGCTGCGCTGTGAGGCGGGGCAGCTCGTCGGGACGCGGCTGCTGGAAGCAAACCATCTGCACCGAACGCAGGAAGTAGACCGCCGCCAGGATGCTGCCGACCGTGCCGGCCGCCGTGATGATCCAGCTTCCGTTTTCGATGCCCGCATAGAGGACGACGAATTTCGAGAACGAGCCTTTGAACGGCGAAAGGCCCATGACCGAGAACATGGCGAACCCGAACATGAGGGAGGTGAGCGGGGCGGCCGCGAAGCTCCCGACCATGTCGTCCGTCCGCGAGGAGCCGGCGCGTCGCATCAGCCGCCATGCGGTCACGAACACCAGCGCCCGCATCACGATCTGATACATCAGGTGCATGACCGCGCCGGTGTGCCCAAGCGGCGTGGGCACGCCCCAACCCATCAGGACGTAGCCGGCTTCGGCCGCGGTCGAGAAGAACAGCATTCTTTTGAAATCGCGGGCGGAGGCGAGCGCGAGACTTTCCCCGCAAAGGACGAGGATCACGCCGCACCAGGCAAGCACCGACATGTGCGTCATGGCGGTCCCGCGCGATCTGTCGTGTCCGCCGGCATGGGCGAGAGGTTGAGCGGCTCCGTCATCGCAGCGCATTGACCACGACGGATTCGGCTCCGCCTTGACCTAGGTCATGTCGCCGCCGGGCGAGGCGATGTTTATCGCCACGAGTGCTCGGCCGGACGGTCTGCGGATTGGAATAAGAGATGAGCGGGCCCATCGCCCCACGGATCGCCGCCATCTATATCGGCTTGATCGGCCTGAACCTCGGCGCGTGGACCTGGGCGGCGATGGCCTTTCCGCATCAGCCGCTGATGTTGGGGACGGCTCTGCTCGCCTATAGCCTGGGCCTGCGTCATGCCGTGGACGCCGATCATATCGCCGCCATCGACAACGTGACCCGCAAGCTCATGCAGGAGGGCCAGCGGCCAACCGGCGTTGGCCTGTTCTTCTCGCTGGGCCACTCCACAGTGGTGGTCCTGGCCTGCGTGGCCTTGGCGTTCGCGGGCTCTCTGCTGCACAGGCAACTCGACGCCCTGCATCGGATCGGCGCCACCTTTGGAACGATCGTGTCGGCCTCGTTCCTGCTGGCCGTCGCCGCAATGAACCTGGTGATCCTCGCGACGATTTGCCGGACGTTCTGGCGCGTAAAGGAGGGCCGGCCCTACCGGGAAGAGACCCTGGACGAGGCCCTGGCCGGCGGCGGTTTGCTGGTGAGACTGCTGCGGCCGCTGTTCGGCCTGATCCGACGAAGCTGGCACATGTACCCGCTGGGGTTCCTGTTCGGCTTGGGCTTCGACACCGCCACCGAGATCGGGCTTCTCGGCATCTCGGCGACCCAGGCGTCTCAGGGCACGTCGATGTGGTCGATCCTGATCTATCCCGCCCTATTCACCGCCGGCATGTCTCTGGTCGATACCACCGACAGCATTCTCATGCTGGGCGCTTACGGCTGGGCGTTCATCAAGCCGATCCGGAAACTCTATTACAACATGACGATGACCTTCCTGTCGGTCGTCATCGCCGTCGCGGTCGGGGGGATGGAGGTGCTCGGCCTGGCGGTCGATAAGCTCGAGCTGAAAGGCCGGGTGTGGGAAAGCATCGGCGCCCTGACCCGAGATGCTGGGACCATCGGCTTCGGCATCATCGGGCTTTTCATCGCCAGCTGGCTGGTTTCCGCTTTGATCTACCATCTGCGAGGATACGACTCGCTCGAAGTGGCGGTTAGCGGCGATGGGCGCGCGAAGCCCTGAGGTCGGGTCTCCTCATCACCCGCTGTTGCGAGTCTTGATGGGCTTTGTCAGCAGAAAGTGACGACCTGCGGGGAAGGGCGATAGGGCCAAGCCCATGGCCAAGGGCTTTGTCAGCGCAAATTGACGGCTGGCAGGGGAGGGGGTTAAGGCAAAGACCTATGGCCAAGCTTAAGCCCCCGCCCAACCCGTTTCGCTGGTTCGACAGCTCGCCGGAAGTGATCCGGTTGGTGGTGCTGATGTACGTGCGCTACCCGCTTTCGCTGAGAAACGTCGAAGATCTCCTGCACGAGCGAGGAATCGACATCTGCTACGAGACGGTTCGCAAGTGGGTGGACCGCTTTGGCCCGATGTTCGCCTCCGAGATCCGCAAGCGACGGGTGGAAGCCATGCGCCAGCATACCCACTGGAAGTGGCACCTCGACGAGGTCTACGTGAAGATCAACGGCGAGATGCACTACCTCTGGCGGGCGGTGGATCACGAGCGCGAAGTGCTCGAATCCTTCGCCACCAAGGATCGGGACAAGGCCGCAGCGCTGAAGTTCATGCGCAAGCTGATGAAGCGGCACGGCTGCGCCAAGACCATCACCACCGACGGCTTACGGTCCTATCGAGCAGCTATGAAAGAGCTGAGCATTGAAGATCGTCAGGAGGTAGGCCGTTGGGCCAACAACAGGGCGGAGAATTCCCACCAGCCGTTCCGACGACGAGAACGGGCGATGCTCAGGTTCAGGAGGATGAAGACACTCCAACAGTTCGCCTCGGTCCATGCATCCTTCCACAACCACTTCAATCAGGAGCGCCACCTCGTCAGCCGACAGACCTACAAAGACCGACGCTCAGCCGCCTTGGCTGAGTGGCGGGCAGTCATGGGATAGAGCTAGCTCGGGTTTGGGAGAGCTACGTCCAAGCGGAGACAAGTTCGCGTTGGACTGACAGCACCCGCACAGGCGTTCGCCCGCACAAAGGCGCTGGGCGAGCAGGCCCTGAAGGACGAGGGCCTGGACTGGATCATCCTGCGTCCCGGCCTGGTTCTGGCGCCGGCGGCGTTCGGAGGAAGCGCCCTGCTTCGAGGCCTCGCCGCGTTTCCCTTTGCGATCCCAGCCATCCGCGCCAACGCGGCGATCCAAGTGGTGTCAGCCCGGGACATCGGGCGGGCCGTGGTCTGTGCGATTTCGCCGGAGACCGCCTGCCGGGTCACGATCGACCTGGTCGCGCCGGGCGTCCATCAGCTGGGGGAGTTGTTGGTCGCGTTGCGGCTATGGCTGGGATTGAAGTCGGCGCCCGTGGTGGCCGTTCCGGTCGGGCTAGCTAGGCTGACGGGCAAGGCGGCTGACGGCCTGGCTTGGCTCGGCTGGCGCAGCCCGATGCGATCCACCGCGGTCGAACAGCTCGGACAGGGTGTCGTCGGCGGCCCGACTTCGCACGATCTTCCCGGTGTGCGCCTGAGTTCGCTGCACGAGATCCTGGCGCAGGCGCCGTCCGGTGTGCAGGAGCGCTGGTTCGCCCGGATGTATTTCTGCAAACCTTTGGCGTTGGGCGCCCTGGTGTTGTTTTGGACGGCGTCTGGCCTGATCGGTTTGCTACGCCGCGACGCCGCGAGCGACCTGCTCGTCAACGCGGGACTGCCCCATGTCGCGGCGTTGGCGTGCGTGGTTGGCGGTGGGTTGGTGGACGTCCTGCTTGGCCTAGCCGTCTGCGTCCGTAGGTTCGCGCCGACCGCCCTGAGGGCGATGTTGCTGGTCTGTGGGGCATACCTGCTTGGCGCGACGATATGGCGGCCAGACCTATGGGCCGATCCACTCGGCCCCTTTCTCAAGATCGTGCCGGCCATGGTCCTGGTCTGCTTGGTGCTCGCGATCATGGATGAGCGGTGATGGCCTACCTGATCCTCAAGGTCTTGCATGTGATCGGGGCGACGGTCCTGTTCGGAACGGGCGCCGGGATCGCCTTCTTCATGCTGATGGCGCACCGCACGGGTGATCCGCGCCTCATCGCCCATACAGCCGGCGTGGTCGTGGTCGCCGACACGCTGTTCACCGCCACCGCCGTGGTCCTTCAGCCCATCACAGGCGGCCTGCTCGCCATGATGGCAGGCTATCCGATCCTGCATGGCTGGATCGCCCTCAGCCTGGCGCTCTACGTGGTGACAGGGGTGTTCTGGCTACCGGTGGTGTGGCTGCAGCTGCGGATGCGAGACTTGGCGCGCGAGGCGGTTCGGGCGGGCGAACCGCTTAGGGCCGACTATCACCGCCTGTGGCAGCTTTGGTTCGTGAGTGGGTTTCCCGCCTTCGCTGCGGTTGTTGGAATAATCTGGCTCATGGTCGTCAAGCCCACGTTCTGAGCCGTTGTCGCCGTTTGCCTTTTGGACTCAACCCGAAAGCCGCCTCCGGCAATGTTCGAGGCAGGGAAGGGGTATTCTGGTCCGGACTACCCCCAACATCTGCCATTGAGATCGGCTCAAGCCGAGGCCTCGCGGCGATTCAGATGTCCGGAATCGGGCAGAAGGCGCATGGCGGCTATGGGCGCAGGGGACCCGAAACGCCAGAAGGGAGCTTCGCTTTCAACGAGGCCTGGCAGCGGCGTACTGCTCAGCGGCCGCAGCTCGCCGGGCGGTACGCTCCGCGATGGACGCCTTCACCTTCTCGAGCACCGCTGGCGGCGCCTGATCCGGTCGACCGCTCAGGAAGGGCGGTTCAGGCGCATAGGCGATCTCCAGCTGGATGCGCTGGGCCGCCTCGACGCCGCGGAGATCGGCGGCCAGGCGGAGCGCCCCGTCGATCCCAGCCGTGACGCCCGCGGCGAAGAGGAAGCGGCCATCTGCTACCACGCGCGCGTCCACCGCCTCCGCTCCATAGAGCGGCAGGAGATGGTGAACCGCCCAGTATGTGGTAGCGCGCCGCCCTTCGAGGAGCCCCGCCGCACCGAGGAGCAGCGCCCCGGTGCAGACGGAAAAGATGCAGCGCGCGCCCTCCGCCTGCCGTCGTAGCCAGCCGAGCACCCGGGCGTCGCCCATCAGCGCCTCTTGCCCAGAGCCGCCCGGGACGTGCAGCACGTCGAGTTGCGGGGCGTCCTCCAGCACCGCGTCCGGCGCAAGTCGCAGGCCGTTTACGTCCCGCACTGTGCCGCGCTCCACCCCGTAGATCGTCAGTGACGCGTCGGGCAGACGAGACAGGACCTCAAAGGGTCCTGTGAGATCAATCTGGTCAACGCCCTCGTAGAGAAGCGAACCGATCTTCAGGGTAGGTGGCTCCGACGTCATGGCGCGCCCTCAGCCGAACGCCACGGGGCCGACCGCGCCGCACCAGCGCTTGACCTTGGTAGGGTCGCGTTCGTCCATGTAGAAGAAGTGCGTCATGGTCGGACGCACGATGGGGCCGCCATTGTCCGGCGTCATGGTCACCGTCCCACGGAACACCTTCAGCTCACCGCCGTCCCAATACTCCCTCACCTCGTGCAGGGCGGTGAAGCCCGTATCGATGAATGCCTTCAGGTTTGCTCTGATCGCTTCGCGTCCATGCCAGTCCGCGACACCGAGATTGCAGATGGCGTCCTCGGCGAAGCAGTCGAAGCCGGCGCCGAACGTCTTGTCGTCGATCTCCCTCCACATATCCAACAGCCACTGCGGGGCCGGCTTGTTCTCGAAGGTCTTGCTGGTCATCGGCCTGTTTCCTCATGACGACGAAGGTTGCATCCGCCCTCGACAGAACCGGTGTCGCACGCCTAGGGATGGCGATGTCGCCAAATACCCCACCGATCCCGCCAGATGCCCCGCGCAGGGTGGAGGTGCTGGCCTTTCCTTTTGTCCAGCTCCTGGACGTCGCCGGACCGCTGCAGGTCTTCAGTTCGGCCAATGAACGGTCGGCGGAACAGGGAGGACCTTTCCTATACGACGCCCAGGTGATTGCGCCGGAGACGCAGGTGGGAGCCACAGCCGGCCTGGTCTTTTCGGCCGCAACCCTGCCGCCGTACGAAACGCCTGTCGACACCCTGGTGATCGCCGGCGGCCAGGGGGTGCGGCGGGCGGCCGAGGATCCGGCGCTGGTCGACTGGCTGCGAAGGCGGGCGGGGCGCGCGCGGCGAGTGGCCTCCGTCTGCACCGGCGCCTTCCTTCTTGGTGCGGCGGGGCTGCTGGACGAGCGTCGGGCAGTGACGCATTGGGAGTACTGCCTCGAGCTGCAGCGGTGCTATCCACGCGCCCGCGTCGACCCCGACCCGATCTTCGTTCAGGACGATGGAGTCTGGACCTCGGCGGGTGTGACCGCCGGCATAGACCTGGCGTTAGCGCTGGTGGAGGAAGACCATGGCCGCACTCTGGCCTTGGCCGTGGCGCGCCACTTGGTGGTGTTCCTCAAACGGCCTGGCGGTCAGGCGCAGTTCAGCGAGACGCTGGCGCTACAGTCCGCCGACGACCGCTTCGCCCCCCTGCACGCCTGGATCGCCGGTCACCTCGACGCGCCGCTGACGCTGTCCCGGCTGGCGTCGGAGGCGGGCATGAGCGAACGTACCTTCGCGCGGCGCTATCGCGCAGCGACGGGGCTGACGCCAGGGCGTGCTGTCGAGCGGCTCAGGGTGGAGGCGGCGCGCCAGCTCCTCACGGAAACCGGCCTGCCGTACAAGCGCATCGCCGACCGCTGCGGCTTCGGCACAGAAGAAACGATGCGGCGCAGCTTCCTGCGCGTACAGGGTGTCGGCCCGCAGGCCTATCGCGCGCGGTTTGGCGCATGACGTGCAGTTCCGAACCAGTGGACCAGACCGCGTTCCGCGCGGCTTCGAATGTCGCCTTGCCGGCCGAAAGCTAGAGTCCGTTATGAGCGCATTTAGACGCCGACATCGATTGCCTATGCGTAAAGTTCCGCCGGTCCGCTTGCCGAACAGTTAATGATCAGTGCTCAGTTTTGCCATTGACCTGCAGCGGAAAACTGAACAATGTTCAATATGCTGGCCGAGAGGCGAGCCGGCGGGCATGATGGGAGACGGCGGCGATGCTCTGGCTTGTCGTTCTGGGGCTTGGCCTATCGGTGTTCTGGCAGCATCGGCGGATCGATGGGCTTAGCCGTCAGGTCGCTCAGCTTGTGGAATCCGCTGAAGCACGTCGAACGGCTGCGACTGTCCCGTCGGAGCATCGGCCTGAACCCACGCCGGCCCCGGAGCCTGAACCTGGGCTCCTGCGGCAACCTGACAGAATCCCTGATTTCGCCTGGTCTCACCTGGCGGGCCCGGAACAATCCCCCACAACTCCAGCCGAAAAGCAGCCAGCCGCGAGCCCCGCGAGACCGCTTCCGGCGCCCGACATAGCAACCCAGACTCCCGTGGAGCTCATCCGCTCGGCCACGAACTGGCTAACCGAGAACGGATTGGCCTGGTTGGGCGGCGGGGCCCTGGCCCTAGGCGGCGTGCTGCTGGTGGCCTATGCGGCCGAGCGCGGCTTCTTCACGCCGGCATTCCGGATCGCCGCGGCTTTCGCCCTGGGCCTGGGGGCGCTAGGTCTCGGCGAGATGCTGCGCCGCCGCCCGCGCGGCGAGGGCGACAATACCGCCCTGGTCTCGGCCCTGGTCACGGCCGCCGGGGCGGCGACGCTCTATGGCGCCTTCTGGGCGGCGCACAGCCTCTATGGCTTCATCCCAGCGGCGCCGGCGGCGGTGGGTCTGATAGCGGTCTCTCTGGGCTTGCTGGCCCTGGCCGTGCTGCACGGCGAAGCGCTGGGCCTGCTGGCGGTTGCTGCGGCCTATGCCGTTCCCGTGGTCACCGATGCGGGGGCTTGGGGCGGGGTGGTCGACAGCTACGCCGGCTTGATCCTGGCCACCGGCCTCGGGGTTGCCGCGCTACGGGCCTGGGGGCGGACCGGAATGCTGGCGCTGGCGGGCGCCTCGATCTGGATCGTGGCGCGGCTGAACGCGGCGGATGTGGACGGGGCAGGGGTGCTGGTATGCGCCACGCCGATGTTGGCCCTGAGCGCCGCGATCCTCAGCCAGCGTCGCGGGACGTTGAGCGGCCTGGTCGCCTGGCTTCCCACGGTAGCCGTGGCCTTGACGAGCCTGTTCGCCATCGTGCTGTGGGTGCTGGCTTTAGGGTGGACGGCGGCCGAGTCCCATGGCCCCATCTTATCGGCCTTCGCCATGGTGGCCGCCTGTGGGACGGCGGCGATCACTCTGCGGCGCGGATACCCGCCCCGCTACCTGCTCGTCGCGCCCGCCGGCGTGGTCCTGCTGGCTGCGGTCGCCATCAGCGGCGATGGGACCATCGCCCCTAGCCTGTTCCTCTGGTTCGCGCTCATGCTGGCCGCCGTTGCGGGTTCCGGCTTCGCGGCTGGGCGCGGCGTCAGGGGGCTGGTCTCCGCCACGATCTCCGCCGCGAGCGTGGCTGTCGCCCTGACCTTGGCCGACCGGACCCTCGCCCGCACCCTGCCGCTAGGCCATGCGGCCCTGGAGGCCGCCGTCGGCCTCGTCCTCGCTCTCGGCGCGGCCGGCTTCGCTCGCCAGACGAAGGCCGCGGAGAGCGACCTGCGAGTGGCAGCCTGGGTCGGCGCTTCGGCGGAGACCGTAGCGCTCGCGATCCATGCGGTCACGCCCGTGGAGTGGTCGCCGGTGGCCTATGCGGGCCTGGGCCTCGCCCTGGCGGCGCTGGCCGCTCGCCTGCGGTGGCGGGGCCTGGCCGAAGCGGCCGCCGTCGCCGGCCTCGCCAGCTTCGCAGCCCTGCTGAACCCGCAGATCGCGCGTCCAGCGCTGGACGGCTCCGGACACCTTCTGACGATCCTCGGGACCGGCGGCGGCGCGGCGTTGGTCCAACTCGGAGCCTGGGCGATGCTGAGGCGCGCCAGGACGGGGTCCAACGTGGCCGAGACGGCCTCGACCCTGGTGGTGCTGACGACCCTGCTGGGCGGCTTCCTGGCGCTGCGGGTCGTAACGGCCCCGCACGGCGCGTCCGCAGGCCCGATCGACACTTTCATGGACGCTTCGCTGCGCACCCTGCTCCTGCTTGCCTCGGGCCTAGCCCTGTCCGCTCGGCGGGGCTCGGGTCGGCTTGGTCAGTGGCGCGGACCCGTCCTGGTCGGGGTCGGACTCCTCCACGGCCTGGTCCTGCAAGGTGGGATGTTGCATCCCTGGTGGGGCGAGGGCGGCGTCGTAGGCGGGCCGCCGATGGCCGACGACCTCCTGCCGGGCCTGCTGGCGCCTGGGCTGCTGCTCATCTGGACCGCGCGAGGGCTGATACGGGTGTCGAGGCTGGCCGCGCGGGTTTCGGTAGGGGCGGGGGCTCTCTTCGTGGCGCTCTGGCTGGTGAGCGAGCTGCGACGGCTATTCCATGGCGCGGACCTGAGCGGCGGGTTCAGCTACGCCGAGATTGCTGCATACGGCGCGGCGGCTATAGGCTTTGCGGTGGGGCTGAAGGCCTTGCGGAGCCGGCTCGACATTGTGGTCGAAGGAGCAAGCGATCCCATCATCGACGCCCTGACCTGGGGGCTGCTCGCTGTAAGTGGCCTGCTGCTCTGCTATTTCGCCAGTCCTTGGTGGGGGCCGGTAGAGGGCAGACTCCGCGCGCCTCTGCTGCTGGCTTTGGGCTATGGGCTCGGCGTGGGATTGGCGGTCGGAACCGCGCGTCGGACATCGGGCCCGCTGGCGGCGGCGGCCTGGACCGTGTCGGCGGTGGAGCTGTTCGCGGCCTTGACCTTGGCAGTCCGGTTCGCATTCCACGGTGGCGCTATGCGCGTGGCTCAGCACGAGCTGAGCCTGGAGACCTGGACATTCTCCGCGGCCTGGGCGCTGTACGGGCTCGCCGTGCTGGTTGCAGGCGCTCGAACACGGATCGGCGCCGTGACTGGGGTCGGGCTGGGAGTGCTGTTGTTCACTGCCGCCAAGGTATTTCTGTTCGACATGGCACATCTATCCGGTGCTATCCGCGCCGCCTCCTTCATCGCCCTGGGCGCCATCCTGCTGGTGGGGGCGCTGGCGGCTCGCCGTCTGGCGACCGCAGGCAGTCCGCTGACGTAGACATCCTAAGCTAGAAAGCGTGGCTTTACGCCGACGAATAGATTTGTTGAAAGGCCCCCTTGGCAAGTCCGCTTACCCTCCGGCTCCCGGACGTCGCGCCGCAGCAGAAATCGAGCCTGTCCGCCGCTCGTGATGTCGTGTTCCCGGATGAAGGCTCGAGTCCGCAAATGATGCGGTGGACGGCTCTCCACCCCCGCGGGAGCATAGGCTTCTGCAGAACAGGAGAGAGCTATGGGTCAGGTCGTCACGATTGGTTTGGACCTCGCGAAGTCGGTGTTCCAGGTGCACGGAGTGGATGCGGCGGGCGGCGTGGTGGTCCGCCGGCAGATCCGACGATCTCAGTTGGTGGCGTTCTTCGCCAAGCAGCCGGCATGTCTGGTGGGCATGGAGGCGTGCGCCTCATCGCATTACTGGGCCCGCGAGCTGATGGCGCTTGGCCATCAAGTGAAGCTCATGCCCGCACAGTACGTGAAGCCCTACGTCAAACGCGGGAAGAACGACGCGGCGGATGCCGAGGCGATCTGCGAAGCAGTCACCCGTCCAACGATGCGTTTTGTGGCCATCAAGACCCCTGAACAGCAGAGCGCCATGATGTTGCATCGTGTGAGGCTCGTCCTCTGCCGGCAGCGTACTCAGCTGACCAACGCCATGCGCGCCCATCTGGCCGAGTTTGGCATTGTCGCCCCCATCGGGCGTCTCGGCATGGAGCGGCTCCTCGGCGTCATCGAGAGCACCGAAGACCGGCGTGTCCCAAACGACGCGCGCACCTGTCTGAAGATGCTGGCGGCCCAGCTCACCGTCGTAAAGGAGCAGATCCTTGAGAACGATCGGCGCGTCATCGCCGACGCGCGGCGCACCGAACTCGGGCGCAGGTTGATGGGGATCCCCGGCGTTGGGCCGGTGCTGGCCAGCGCCTTGGTGGCGGCGGTCGCCGACCCGGCCATCTTCAGATCCGGGCGCGACCTCGCCGCGTGGATCGGCTTGGTTCCTCGCCAGAACTCCAGCGGCGGGAAAGAGCGCCTCGGCTCGATCAGCAAGGCGGGTCATCGTTACCTGCGCCAGATGCTCGTGGTCGGCGCCATGGCCGTCGTCAGGCAAGCCGCACGCTCCGCTGAGCGGCGGCCTTGGCTGACGCAGCTTCTGACCCGGCGTAGGCCGAAGGTCGCTGCCGTGGCTCTGGCCAACAAGACCGCACGCACAATCTGGGCGATAATGACAAGCGGCGAGCGCTATCGCGAACCGCTTGCCGCCTAAAGCTAGGCGCACACTGGCTGCGCTGAAGAGGTTGGAAAGGGCGAACTGAGCTGACGCAGAAAGCCGGTTAGAACCGCCGGATTGAGAAACCCCGTTTTTGCGCCCAGCACATCAAGTGCGTGCAAATGGTTGGGGCTCGATCCGCGAGAATGGCATCATGGCCTGCGGTCTTCAGCACCGCATCACCAGGCCGTACACATGGCCGCACCGACCATCTCTGCACGAAGCTCAACGAAACCCTTGCCAACGGAGAGCCGTCCACACAGGGCGCGAAACTGCCGTGGCGTCTCGAATTCCGCCTCACCTGGTGGAGGGCGATGAAAAAGGTGGGAAGGGCTGTAACCTTTCATCTCTCTCCTGCCGGCTTGAGCAAAACCGAAGAGGGCCTGTCTTTGTGGGAAGCGGTTCAGCGGGAGTTTGAGGCCTCTGCGGGCGAGGTGGCCGTCATCCTCTTCCGCAATGTCATGTCTTTTGCGGCGCCGCAGGCTGAAATTCATAGCCATCGGTTAAGCTCCACCGCTTGAGCCCGTCAGGCCCGGGCCGCGCGCCTCGAATGGGCGTGGCTAGTGAAGGCGTCGGAGAAGTCCCGAGTGATGATCCGCGCCAGCAACATCTTTAGCGCGTCGGCGTCGGCGTCGTCGCCGAAGGCGTACTGGAACGAGTCGTGAGCCAGAGCCCAGGCGGCGGCGGTTTCGGCCAGCTTCTGCTTGCCCGCCTCGGTCAGCACCACGTGGCGGAAGCGCCGGTCCTTCGGGTCGGCCAGGCTCTGCACCCAACCCTCACGCTCCAGCGGCCGCAGCGACCGGGTCATGGCGCCGGCGTCCATGACCATGGCTGCGGCCAGTTCGTTGATGGCCGGCGCGCCCGCGCCGGCGATATGGTTCAGGATCGAGCGCTGGGTCACCTTGATCCCGTGCGGCGCAAGGGCCGCGTCGTAGAGCAGCGAGATCTTGCGCGAGGCTTTGCGAAGTGCGCCGCAGTGGCAAAGGCCGATGCTGGGATCGATCCCGGGTCCGCCCGCCGCATCCGCACCCGTTTCCCTGTCAGACCGAACCATCTGCTTCACCCTTCTGCGGGACGCCTCCCTCGGAGTCCGGCGACCCCGGACAGGTTTGTATATGTTGGCGATGTTGGGCCGCGCAATCAGGCCCCGGACCGTCCCGCCGGAGGCGGCGGGGCGGATGCCGCTTCCCAGCCGCCGCCAAGCGCGCGGATCAGTTGCACCGCGGCGACCATTCGCTGGGCGTGGATCCGCACCGCCGTCAGTTTGGCGGCCAGCTCGACGTTCTGAGCGGTCACGACGTCGTAGTAGGTCGAGAGCCCACCCGAGAACAGCCGGTTCGCCTGGCCGGTCGAACGGGCTGCCGCGGCCACGCCGGCGTCCTGGCTATCCGCCTCCTTGCGCAGCTGGCGAACGCTGGCCAGGCTGTCCTCCACCTGGCCGTAGGCGTCCAGGACAGTCTGGCGGTAGGCGGCGACGGTGGCGGCGTAGGCGGCTCTGGCCTGCTGGTTCAGGCCCCGGCGGCGTCCGCCGTCGAAAAGGTTGACCAGTCCCTCAGGGCCGACCGACCAGGCCTGCGCCGGGGCGCTGAACACCCGGCTTGGCTCGGCCGCCTGCAGCCCAAGCACAGCGTTCAGGTTAAACGCCGGATAATAGGCCGCACGCGCCACGCCGATATCGGCGTTGGCCGCCTCGACCCGTCGCTCGGCCGCCGCGATGTCCGGACGCCGCTGCAGCAGCGCCGCCGGAAGCACTTCAGCCACCTCAGGCGGCGTCGCGGAGATTGTCCGCGGCGCCAGGCTGAACCTGGCGGGGGGCTGGCCGGTCAGGATCGCCAGGCTGTGTTCCAGCTGGGCGCGCTGCAGCCGGATGTCCTCGGTCTGGGTCTGGGCCAGCTTGTACTGCGCCTCGGCCGCGGCCACTTCCGGCTCGCCGGCGTACCCCGCGTCGAAGCGCGCCCGCGTCAACTCGTAGGCCTTGTCATAGGCCTTCACGGTATCGTCGAGCACCTGCTGCTGGGCGTCGTCGCCGCGCAGGGTGAAGTAGTCGACCGCCACCTCCTCATGCAGGCTGAGGCCGACCTCGGCCAGATCGCCGCCGGCGGCCTGGGCTCGTGCGCGGCCGGCGCGCGCCTGATTGCGCACCCGGCCCCAGACGTCGACCTCATACTGCAGGTCGAGGCCCAGGCCGTAATTGGCGTAGTCCTTGTTCGGCAGCGGATTGGCCGCATCGCGCGACAGCCTGACCCGCGAGACCGAGCCGTCGGCGTCCAGGGTCGGGAACAGCCCCGCCTTGGCGATGCGCGCCTGGGCGCGCGCTGAATCGTAGTTGGCGACGGCGGCCTGCAGGTCTTGGTTGGCTGCGGTGGTCTGTTCCTCCAGCCGGTCCAGGTCGGGATCGGCGAACACCGTCCACCACGCGCCCCTGGGGGCTGTGTCCTGCGGCTGGGCGAGCGCCCATCCGTCGGTCTCCTTGAAGGCGGGGGGCTTGTCGACCGTCGGAGGGATATAGGGCGGCGCAAGGTTGCAGGCGGTTAGCGCCAGGGTCCCCGCACAGGTCAGGAGGATATGGAGGCGTCGGCGGGCGATCATCGCGGCGCCTGCCGGGTCGCGGTGGCGATCCGCACGCGGTCGCCGGTCTCGATCGAGGCGGGCGGGCTCAGGATCACCTGCTCCTGAGGCCCGAGCCCATCGACGATCTCCACGTCGGTCCCCAGATCGTGACCGATCTGCACGGCTTTCAGCACCGCCCGTCCGTCCGTGCCCACAGTGGCGACCCGCATACCCTCGGCGCGGAACAGCAAGGCGTTGGCGGAGATCACGCTGGCCCGGCGCGCCACGGGCAGCTTGAAGTGGACCTCGGTATAACCGCCGGGGAACAGCTCGCCGTTGGCGTTGTCCGCCTCCAGCTCGACCAGCAGGGTCTGGTCGGAGGGATCGATGGCCGTGGCCGTGCGCACCAGCGTGGCCTTGAACTCGCGGCCCGGATATTCCGGGAACCGGAGCGAGACCTCGGCCCCGGCGCGGATCAGGGCGGCGTAGGTCTGCGGGGCCTGGACGTAGATTCGCAGCGTCTTCTCGTCGGCGAGGCGGAACAGTTCCGTACCCTGGCCGCTGCCGGAGTTGATCAGGTTGCCTATGTCGGTGGACCGCGCGGTGACCACTCCATCATAGGGCGCCACCACGCGCTCGAACCCGACCAGCCGCTTCAGCCGCTCGACATTGGCCTGGTTGGAGACCACCGCCGAAGAACGGGCGGCGGCGTCGCTGGAGGCTTGGTCGTCTTGCTCCTTGGAGACCGACTGGGTCGGCAGCAGGGCGCGCACCCGCTTGGCGGTGGCCTGGGCGACCACGTCGTTGGCCTGGGCGGTCTTCAGGTCCGCCTCGGATTGGCGGAGCTGTTGATCCATCTCGGGCGTCTCGATCTCCGCCAGCAGTTGGCCCGCCTTCACGTGGGCCCCGATGTCGGTCAGCCAACGCTTCACGTAGCCGTTGGTGCGGGCGTAGATTGGGGTCTCGTAGCGGGCCCGCACCTGTCCAGGCAAAACGATCTCCTCGACCGCGGGGCTCTGGCGGACCTTGGCGACGGTGACGAAGGGGGCGGTGTTGGCCTGGGTGTCCGCCGCTAGCGCCTGTTCGGTGTGCAGCCGCGACCAGATCCCGCCTCCGGCCAGGACCAGGACGAGAACCGCGGCTGCGCCGCCCCAGAGCAAGAGCCGGCGGCGGCCTTGGCCGGCGTGGACGTCGCTCATGCGTGAGCCTCCAGGATGGGCACGGGCGGCGTGTGCGGTCCGTGCGGGTGGGATGGGGACGGGGGCGAACGGCGGGTCCGCCCGTGGATCAGGCTGAAGACGGTGGGGACGAACAGCAGGGTGGCCACCGTGGCGAGGCACAAGCCGCCGATCACGGCGCGGCCTAGCGGCGCGTTCTGCTCGCCGCCCTCGCCCAGGCCCAGCGCCATGGGGATCATGCCGATGATCATCGCCAGCGCGGTCATCAGCACAGGCCGGAAGCGGCCGAACCCGGCTTCCAGCGCCGCCTTGATCGGATCGAGCCCGCCTTCGCGCAGGCCGTCGCGGGCGAAGCTGACCACCAGGATGCTGTTGGCCGTGGCTACGCCCACGCACATGATCGCCCCGGTCAGGGCCGGCACACTCAGCGGGGTGTGGGTGAGGAACAGCATCCAGACGATGCCGGCCAGGGCGCCCGGCAGGGCGGTGATGATGATGAAGGCGTCGATCCAGGACTGGAAGTTGACGACGATCAACAAGTAGACGAGCAGGATCGCGAAGGCGAGGCCGGCAAACAGGGCCGCGAACGAGGTGTTCATCGTCTGCACCTGGCCCCGCACGGTCATCTGCGAGCCCTTGGGCAACTTATGTTGGGCCTGGGCGACGATTTTCTGGAGGTCCCTGGACACCGCGCCCAGATCGCGGCCCTGCACGGCCGCGTAGATGTCGATGGTCGGCGCGACGTTGTAGTGGGACACCACCGATGGACCGACACCGCGGGTGATGGTGCTGATCCCGCCCAGGATCTGCGGCTTGTTCACGCCCGAGGCGGTCAGGGGCAGGTTGCGCAGCGTATCGAGCGTGCCGAGCTGGTCTTGCGGGGTCTGGGCCACCAGCGGGTAGTCGACGCCGGTCTTGGTGTCGAGCCAGAAGGCGGGCTGGGTCTGGAAGCTGCCCGACAGGGAATAGAGCAGGTCGTTGGCCACATCGCGCTGGCTGAGGCCAAGTTCCTGAGCCCGCGCGCGGTCGACCTTCACGTTGAACTCCGGATAGTCGAACGACTGCTGGATGCGGGCGTCGACGATGCCAGGCACGGCGCGGATTTTCTTCAGCAGTTCCTGGCCGACCACGTTGTCCTCGGCCAGCTTGAAGCCGCGGATCTGCACGTCCACCGGGGCCGGCAGGCCGAAGTTGATGATCTGGGTGACGATGTCGGCGGGCAGGAACGAGAACTCCACGCCCGGAAAGGCCTTGGGCAATGACTGGCGCAGTTCGCGCACATAGCCGGCGGTGGGGTGATGCTTCTCCGACAAGGTGATGAACAGGTCGGCGTCCGCCTCGGTGGTCGGCGCGGAGTTGCTGTAGGACAGGTTGATGCCGCTTACCGGCAGGCCGATGTTGTCGACCACGTTGGCGATCTCGCCGCGCGGGATCAGTCGGCGGACCTCGGCCTCGACCTGGTCGCAGAGCCGCGCGGTCTCCTCGACCCGCAAGCCTGGATGGGCGCGGACGTGAAGCTTGATCTGGCCGCTGTCGACCTCGGGGAAGAAGTTGCTGCCCAGGAAGGGCAAGAGCAGCAGCGAACCCAGGGCGAAGGCCAGGAAGGCGGCGATGAATATCCGCTGGGCGCCCAGCGCGCGCTCCAGCACGCCTCGATAGCCGCGGCGCAACCGCTCGAACCCGCGCTCGAACGCGGCCTGAAAGCGGGCGAGAGGATTGCGGGATATCCGGCCGTGCTCATGCGGCGCGTGCGCCTTCAACCAATACATGGCCAGCGTCGGCACCAGGGTCCGCGACAGAATATAGGAGGCCAGCATGGCGAAGCAGATCGCCTCGGCCAGCGGCACGAACAGGAACTGCGCCACCCCGCCCAGGAAGAACATCGGCACGAACACGATGCAGATCGACAGGGTCGCGACCAGGGCCGGGACCGCGATCTCGTGCGCGCCCGCCAGGATGGCGGCGTTGACCTCCTCGCCCCGCTCCAGGTGCGCGTTGATGTTCTCGATCGCCACCGTCGCGTCGTCGACCAGGATGCCGACCGCCAGCGCCAGGCCGCCGAGCGTCATGATGTTGATGGTCTGCCCCAGCGCCGAGAGCCCCAGGATCGAGACCAGGATCGAGAGCGGAATGGAGATCGTGATGATCAGGGTGCTGCGCCAACTGCCCAGGAACAGCAGGATCATCAGCCCGGTGAGCGCCGCGGAGATCACGCCCTCGCGGACCACCCCCGAGATCGCCGCCTTCACGAACACCGACTGATCGCCGATCGGGGTGACGTCGAGGCCCGGCGGCGACGCGGCGCGGATCTGGGGCAGGCGCTGCTTCACCGCGTCGATGATGGACAGGGTGGAAGCGTCGCCGGTCTTCTGGATGGTCATCAGCGAGGCGTGTCGACCGTCCACCTGCACGATGTTGGTCTGGGGCGGCGAGCCGTCACGGACGTGGGCGACGTCATGGATGTAGACCACCGTCCCGTTCACCGCCTTGATTGGCAGGTCGTTGATCTCTTTCACGTCGAGCGGGCTGCCGTTCAACCGGATATTGTACTCGAAAGCGCCGATCTTCTGGGTCCCGGCCGGGATGATCAGGTTCTGGCGATTGATGGCGTCGTCGACGTCCTGGGCCGACAGGCCGCGTTCCTGCAGCAGGCGTTGGTCCAGGTCGATCTGGATCTGGCGCAGACGGCCGCCGTACGGGAAGGGGACGGAGGCGCCCGCTACGCCTGCCAGCTGCGTACGCACGAAATTGTTGGCCGCGTCATACAATCCGGAGTCGGGGATGGTCCGGCTGGATAAGGCGAGTTGCAGGATCGGGACGCTGGAGGCGTTGTAGCCGATGATCAGCGGCGGGGTGATGCCAGGCGGGAGCTGCTTCTGCCAGGCCTGCGCCACCGCGGTGAGCTGAGCGGTCGGAAGGTCGATCTTGGTGCCCGGTTGGAAGTAGAACTTGATCACCGAGACCCCGGTCAGGGACTGGGACTCCACGTGCTCGATGTTGTTCACCGTCACCAGCGCGACCCGTTCGAAGCTTCCGGTGATGCGGTCGGCCATCTCCTGGGGCGGCAGGCCGCTGTAGTTGTAGATCACGCTGACCACGGGCAGGCCGATGTTCGGGAAGATGTCGGTGGGCGTTTTCATCGCCGCCAACGGTCCCAGGATCAGCAGCAACAGCGCCATGACGATGAACGTGTAGGGCCGCGACAGCGCGAGCTTGACGATCCACATGACGCGCCGACCTGCCTTCCATGCCGTTCCCAGAGCCGATCCGAGCCGCACAAAGAGGTGTGCGGCCGAACTCGCACTGCCGGTGCGGGGCGACCTCGCAGGGCCAGCCAAACGCCAGCGCTGCAACACTAATTGCATATGCAGTTACATGGAGTGTGAGGCGAACTCAAGCTCGGATTTCACCGTGGACGATGACGGTGGAGCATTACAGTTATTATTGTTACGCCTTGTAAATGGCGCTTCGGCCATGCACACGCTAACGCCGAACGCGTTTAAGGCACGAATGATTGCCTATGCTGTTATTTGGGGCTGCGCGCGCGCCGAGGGCGGTCCGCTCCGCCTCCAGCTCCGGACATCAGGACGTGGCGGAAATCGAGCCTAGCCGGCGCTCGGCATGTCGTGTTTCCGGAGGAAGGTCAGAGTCCGCAACGGGCGCGGTCTGGCCGGCAGCTGGCCTGAGGGTCGGGGGGAAGCGCTCCCGTCGAGGGGCGGGGGATACGAGGTTCTACTCTGTCCTCTGCGGGAGTGACCCGCCCAAAGTCGGGCTGTAGCTAATCGGCCTTCACAAGGAGGAGATTCAGCTTGAAGAGGAACTCTACATATATAGAATGGACTCATGGTCGCCCATCGCCGTCTCTCTCCTCAAACCGTCGCCGTCCTAGAGGCGCTTTCCGCCTCCTCGGATCAATGGCGCTACGGCCTGGAGATCGCCGCCGCTACGGGACTGAAATCGGGCAGCCTTTATCCGATCTTGGTGCGGTTGGATGAGCGGGGCTTGCTGGAGAGCCGATGGCTGGAGCCGGAAAAACCGGGTCGGCCACCGCGTCACACCTATCGAATGACCGGGGCAGGCCGTGCGGCGCTGCGCGCGGCTATGCAACCGACGCCAGCCAATGTCCTCGCAAAAGGAGCCCTCGGATGAGCCTTTCCCGTGTGTTCGCCCATTGGCTCATGGGTCGGGCAGCCACCGTCGCCCCGACAAACCGAGCCGCTTGGCTGCAAGCGATGCAAGGTGAGTTCGAAACGCTTGAGGCCGAGGGCCCCGCTCTTAGTTGGGCCGCCGGATGCTTCACCAGCGCTCTACTATGGAATATCCACGCCGACGCCGTCTATCTGTTTGCGCTGGCGTTCGCGGTCATAGTCACGCCCTACCTTGCTTACCCCTTGATGCCTCTCGTGCACCTACCCGATTTCTTCCAGTCTCCGCTCCTGTTTGGGGGCGTGCTCTTGGCGGGAGCCTTGATCACTGCGCTCCCCTGTCTCGCGCTCGGCGTTTACCGTCCTGATCGGGCAGTGCTGACAGCATTCGTGGTTATCTTGACCGACCCCGACCTCGAATCTGTTTTCTCAAAAATCACCCCATCTCTCTTCAGAGTGAAATGGGGCTGGCTCTTCATTTTGGCTCTTTTTTCCCTTCTGGTTATACCTAACTTGGCGGCGGCAGGAATGGGCGCCTTCATTGGTCGAGCCGCGAGAGCGAGACGCCAACACAGCACCTGAGCCCCTCCCCATTCCGCCGAATCCGAACGCGAAAAATCATGGGGAGTTTCGCTCCTTCCTCACGTCAGGTTGTCAGCCTCCAAGTGGACCTTTCTAGAACCAAAAATGGTCGCCCACCGGCGGGGGGCCTTCAGCCCGAAAATCAGTAGCGGGCGCCGTCCGAAGTCGGAGACGCGTAATGTCCGAAACACGGCGGGGGTAACTTCGTCCGGACAACCCCCATTAACTGCCATTGATGGCGGCCCACGCGGCGGTTTGGGGACGACTCTGGCGTCCGGATTCCGGCAGAAGGGAGAGGTCGGCTTTGGGCGCGAAGCCGCGGGGAAGGCTTCTCCAGCCCTCGCGCCGGAGAGCGGACATAGAAATGGGCCGGGGAAGGTGAAAAGCAGACCTCGCGCCCCCCATAGGCGCTCGTTATCTGGCTAAGGCCTCCGTCGGCTGCTGACGAGCTTCCCCGACAATCTCACGGAAAGCGGCAATCACCACATCTGGGCGCTCGTTGAAAATCCAATGGCTGGCTCCAAGCGAGTCCGCTTGACCCCCAGCTTTTGACATCAGGGCGCTGCGGATATCGAGCTTGGCCGGTGCTCGCAATGTCGTGTTCCTGGAGGAAGGCCGAGGACCGCTAAGGGCGCGGAGCCGCGGGGAGGACCTCTCCAGCCCGGTCGCCGGAGAGCGGACATAGAAACGGACCGGGTAAGGTGGAGAGCGGACGATGCCGAAGGTGCCGTAACCCGACAAACCGCTTGCTAACCTCGTTGGGCTGCGTCCCGGCATGGCCGAATATCGATACAGCGTTAGCCTTCGGGTCAGACACCCGACAATGGATTTGAAGGCCATCACGAACGTGCTGGGGATAACGCCCCGTGTGGTTTGGCAGGTTGGTCAGCCTCGACGTACGCCGAAAGACACGCCCTTGCCGGGGACTTATGAGACCGGCTTTTGGACGGCCCGAATTATGGACGGCGCGTCCGCTGAGAAGGACTTGAGTGCGGCGCTCGCGGCAGCCCTCGATACAGTCGCAGCGGGTTCGTCCCTGTTCGCGGAGATTGCCAGAACAGGAGGTCGCACCGAGTTCTTCATCGGCTGGT
>NZ_LMUL01000005.1:0-20550 GCF_009765965.1 Caulobacter sp. S45 | reverse complement strand
GGTCGCCCACCGGCGGGGGGCCTTCAGCCCGAAAATCAGTAGCGGGCGCCGTCCGAAGTCGGAGACGCGTAATGTCCGAAACACGGTGGGGGTAACTTCGTCCGAACAACCCCATTAACTGCCATTGATGTCGCCCCGCGCGGCGGTTAGGGGACGACTCTGGCGTCCGGATTCCGGCAGACGGGAGAGGTCGGCTTTGGGCGCAGATCGCCTGCTGGGCCAGGATGGCCTTTCCGCCTGGAAGCGGACGCCGCGGAAGGCGGTGAGGGTGGACAGCTGCCGCTTATCATGGCTCAAACGCGTGATCAGTCGAGAACAACCCGCCGGTTGAGCGATGAAGGTGGTGTGCTTTGTTTGTTCTTTGGTGGTAGCGCTGCTCCCTGCAACAGGGAGCACGGCGATTTCCGCAATTGCAAGCGCGTCAAGCCAAGCGCGCTTAGATCGATGCGCTCGCCGCCTCATTGACCCTGTGAGTTGGCAACCATCTAATCGCGACAATTGGAATTTGACGCTCAAAGACTCAAGGTCTCATGGGACTCTGCTTTATTACGGTGCGGTCCACGCCCGTCCTCCGGGCGACCCGCAATATACCGATATTCAGTCAGAATTCGCTAAAATTAAACCGCAGCTAGTCTTTTTTGAGGGGCCTTGGGTTGCACCGCAAGGGATCAATTTATATCAGGCCGAATTGCGGGGCGAGTCGGATTTTTTGCAATTGATCGCGCGACGATCAGGCGTGCAGGCGCGAAGTCTAGATGCCGATGAGCCCAACGTGTTCCGACATTTAATAGATAAATTTGGGCCGGAAAGAGTCGAGATATTTTTCGTCCTCCGTTCTGTCGCGCAACAGACGGCTTTGAAAAATGTGCATGATTACGATGCGCATGTTCGCCAAACCGAGAGTTTCATTGAATACGAATCCACTGTTTATAGCGATATTGGAATTGCGCCGCCCGCCGCCAATTTAACTCAGTTCGCACAGTTATTTGAGAAATATTGGCCCGGGAAGCAGTGGGCGGCAGCTGATATTGCTTGGTTTTCACCTCTCGCTGTCGCGTCTGACTCGCCGGAGGCAGCGGAGTTCCACGCCATCAACCGCGAAGAAAACATGCTCCGCAATCGTGAGATGTATTATTTATTGGGCCGAGAGTTAATTATGGGTCAAAAGGTGCTCGCAGTGGTTGGGCGGAACCATGTTCCTTTGCAGGCCCCGGCTCTCGCGTGCCTTGTCCGATGACCGTAGGGAGCACGAGCGTAGGAGCTTAAGTCCGCATGGGGTCGCCAGCACGTATGGGCGTGGCTGCCGAAAGTCGCCCTTCGCCACGTCCGCTATGCGGCTGTGGAAGTGAGTCCAGTTGACCCCCAACTTCGGACGTTAGACCGGAGCCGGGAGCCTCTCTTCAGGCCCGCTGGATGTCGCCTTTCTGGCAGAAGACGGAGGTCGGCTGTGGGCGCAAAGTCCCCGTGTGCAGCGAGATGCGCCGAACAACCGTTCGTCTACCGGCCCGAGAGAGTCCCGGGTGATCCGACGCTGAAGGCGCCTGCGTAGGTCGCGTTGAGCACTGACGCGGCGGCTTTGTCGAGAAGGAGCTCAAGTTGTTCGAACACGGGCAATAGGGTGCTGGGATCGTCGGTGATTTTTGTCATCCAGTTCGCCCATCCGAATAAATCGCCAGAACCGTCGCCATAGGCGAGTAGCGCGGCACGCTGGTTCGCGTCCCAGCCGAACAATTGGATGCTGGAGCCTCTGTGCTGCTCGAGCCAGCTATAGATAGGTTCGAGCCTTGGCTCATCCACCCGTACCATCAAGCTCACCGTCATCGGTCTGGTCCTTCCATTGATCGCCCGCTAGGCGGAACGCGCCGATAGCCACGGACTATCCCGATAACCTCCTACAGTCGATCGGCCGCAGCTGACCAAACGGTAGGTGGGGTACCTGGGCTTTAGGGGGAGGACGACGGCCTGGGGGGCAGACCGTCGTCCCGCTAATCAAACTGCGCCGGAGCCGATTGGTTGCGGGTTCGTTGGGCGTCAAAGATGCTGCAGTGTACCGAATATGGGGTCTTCGGCGCCCACAAACTTGAGGTGGGTAGGCTGCGGTTACGGGCGCGAAGCCGCGGGCATGGCAATTACCGCCCTTCCGCCCGAGAGCGGACATCGAAATGGACCGGGTAGGGTGGAAACCGGACCTTAGGTTGGAATGCGTCTACCTCCGACGCGGGGCATCTACGACAGCATAAAGACGGCGGCGGACGCGGTCTGCCGTTTCGAATAGCCCCATAACGGAGGTGATGAAGTCCCGCCTTGGGGCCCGCACAAAGCGAGCCACCGGGTGACGTTAGGTGGGCACGCTGGTGCCCAAACGATCAAACGGCATGACAATGGTGGGTTGTTTCGGAAAATCTTTCTCGCCCCCTTGTGCCGATCTTGCGCCTTATGCTAGTGGCTCAACGGTCGCTATCCTGGCGCGACTTGAGGCTAAATATCGTTACATATACAGCACAAAATGGCCACATAATCGCCTAATGTAAGCACATTGCCAATATTTCAGCCTCGCTACAGATATGCCAACGCCTCTCCTAAGCGGAGTTTTTTATGTGCGTGTTAATCAGCATTCTGATGGTCGCGAGCGTGAATTTGACACGCCGGGCGCGCTATCTATGACTTCTCTTTTAGGACGCGGTGCAGGGCAGGCCGTTGCAAATCCGTCCTGCGCAGTGCTGGACGACGCGGCCGATCGCCGGGGAGACTATCCAGCGTCGATCGCGCGATTTGATCTCGACGCGATTCGCACAGCGCTGCCAGTGCTTGAACATAGCACCTACCTGAATACGGGGGCCGCAGGCCCGCTGCCTACCTATGCCCGAGATGCAATGCGCGAGCAGCTCGACGCGGAGATCTTGCGCGGCCGGGTCCTGCCGGATGCTCGAAGCGTATTCTTGGCTTCACTCGAAACGCTGCGTGCAGAATTTGCCCGACGCCTCAAGGCGCCGCCACATTCAATAGCAATCACCGACACGACAACGCACGGCCTAAATATCGCACTATGGGGATGTCTTGGTTCCGGTGCCGAAGAAATACTGACGACATCTTTTGAGCACACTGCGAGCCTCGCCCCCTTAAAGGCCATCTCCGACTTGCTGGGCGCGAAAGTGATCGTATATCAAGCGCCCCCAAGCGACTTTGATTGCGATGCGTTTATGTCCCTCGCAACTTCTCGCACCAAAGCGCTCGTGATTTCCCATGTCGACTGGACCAGCGGCCTGGATATCCCGCTTAAACAAGTGTCCACGGCAGCGCGCGAACGTGGCATACTAACAATTGTCGATGGTGCCCAAGCAGTTGGCGTTATTGACGTCGACATTGAAGATCTTGGATGCGACGCCTACGCTTTTCCCGGGCAAAAATGGCTAATGGGCCCCGAGGGAATAGGCGGCCTTTACATCCGGCCAGCCAGCCTTGAGCACTTCCATTTGACCTACGCTGGCCCTCTTTCATTTGAACGGCACGGCGGCGGCCTCCAATTCGATCTGAAGGCCGACTGTTCGCGCTTTGAGCTTGGGACGCGCTTCCGAGGGCTCGCGCCGGGCATGACGGCCAGCCTCAGATGGCTTGGCGAGCACGTAGGTGTCGAAGCCGCCCAGGCTCGACTTCGACATCTCCGGGCCCGACTAGTCGATCGGCTGCTTGATCTCGAAAGATCGCGCGGCATCTGCGTGATCGCGCCCAACGCGCGCTCCGGGCTGGTGGCGATCGACCTGCCGCCCCGCCTCAGCGCACCCGATCTCAGCGTTACGTTAGCGCAGCGGAGCATCTTCATCAGAGCCATTCCCGGGCCAAACCTGAATAGAATTCGAGCCTCCACCGCTTTCTTCAATTCCGAGGCTGAACTCGACCGATTCGTCGGGGAACTCGATAGTGAATTGAGGTCGATTTAGCCGTGTCAATTCTAATATTTAATCGTTCTCGGCCAGATCAATTGGATTATGGTCAGCTGCTGTGCGGCCAGGATCTGATCTTGCTGACCGAGACTGGTGGGTATGGGAGCGAATATATCCATCTGGAACATCTCGTTCCATTCAGGAATAACCCGCTCGTTGAGTATCGGGCCAACGAACTCATCAGACAATTTCACCCGACACATGTCGTCGCCACCTCGGAATATGATCTCCTCAGGGCGGCGCGGCTCAGGGATCTCTACAGTCTGCCGGGCCAAGGCGTCGAGAGCGCGCTAGCCTTCCGCGACAAGGTCATCATGAAGGATTACGCCAAGCGTGCCGTCAAGGTTCCAGGATTCTACGAACGGCTGGCGTCCGCGACTGACCTTTACAGGCTCATTCAAGAGCGGGGCTTTCCCCTCGTCGTCAAGCCTGTCGACGGCGCAGGCTCAAGGTCTACTTACATACTGCGCCAGCCCGACCATGTCATCGCCTTCCTAAAGAAGGAATCATGCGAAGACTTCGACGCGGAGGAATTTATCGACGGCCAAATGTATATTTTGGACGGGCTTTATGATCGCGACAGCATCGTCCTTTCCTGGGCGAGTCGCTATAAATATGATTGTCTTTCTTTTGCATCCGGACAGCAAGCCTGCCTCCTTCAGCTCGATGACGCAAATCCAATGTGCGCGCGACTGCGAGAGTTCGCTGATCGACTGCTTGAAGTCATGCCGACCCCGGAAACAACTACGTTTCACCTCGAAGCTTTTGAAAATCAAAGCGGCGACCTAGTGCTTTGCGAAATCGCCAGCCGCACAGGGGGCAGTGGCGCTCTGGCCGAGATTGGAGAGCTCCGTTACGGAATGAACATTCACGAAGCCTGGGTCCGAGCTCAGGCCGGCGATCGATCTCTGATCGAAAATTTCGCGCCGCAAGATAATGGGGTACAGTATGGCTTTGTGCAGGCGCCTCTGTGCCCGCGGCGCGCGCCATCGCCCCCAAAGCAGCTGCCGTTCGACTGGGCGGTCCGGTACCACCCGGAGCCAAGCGAACTCGCCCGGATGGCGACGGAAAGCAGCGACAAGGTAGCCGCGCTGGTCATCGCCGGAGCATCCGAGGCGCAGCTTGATGAAAGAACCGACATCGTCCTCAGTTGGTTAGATGGAAATGCGTTTTCCCCGGAGGTGGGGGTAACTCATGGATAATTTCGCGCCACCAGCGATCATTGACGATGTTAAGATCGGCCGCGCGTCCGTAGACGACGCCGACGATTACGTCAAATATATGAACACCATCGGCGGAGAATCTGAATTCCTCGCGTTCGGGGCAGGCGAATACAGCCGCAATCAGCAACAAACTGCCCAGCTGATCGACGAGATCTCAAGCTCGGAAAACCAGCTGTTCCTGATCGCGCGTCATAAAGGACAGATCGTGGGGGCTCTCATGCTTCAGGCCTCACCCAAGCCTCGCCTTCGCCATCGCGCTGAACTCAGCGTCACTGTGCGTCGATCCTTCTGGTCGAAAGGCTTGGCCACCGTGCTTTGCCAACAGGGTTTGCAAATTTTCGTCGCAGCGAAGGTCGTCCTCAAGGTCGAATTGCAGGTGCGCCAAGACCATCATCGCGCGGTCGACCTCTATCGCCGCCTCGGCTTTCAAGAAGAAGGTCGAATCAGCGCAGGATTAATTACAAATGGTCGAGCACACGACATTTTGCTTATGTCAAAGCATTTACATCAAGCAGGTGAGGGCGGATTTAAATGAAAACGATTGGCTTGCTTGGCGGAATGAGCTGGGAATCCTCGGCGTTATATTACCAGCTCATCAATGAACGAGTCGCGATGCTGCGCGGCGGGTTCAATTCTGCGAAATGCGTGATGTATTCCGTCAATTTCCAGGAAGTTGAAACCTACCAAGCCGAGGGCCGGTGGGAAGATGCGGGCGAATTACTGGCGGATGCGGCCGCGCGCATCAGACGCGCCGGAGCTGAAATCGTCGTCTTATGCACAAACACGATGCACAAAGTCGCCGATTACATAGTGCGTGAAGTTGGCGACACATTTATACATATCGCGGAGCCGACTGCTCAGGCTATCCATCAGCGTGAGGTGAAGACTATCGGCCTATTAGGCACGAGATACACCATGGAACAGGACTTCTACAAAGGGAAGCTTGCGGAGTTGGGCGTCTCCGTACTTGTTCCCCCTGCGGAAGACCGAGATATAGTTCACAGCATTATATATGACGAACTATGTCGCGGCGAAGTCAAGGACAGTTCGCGAGCGGAATATCAAAGGATTATCCGCCAGCTCCAGGTCGAGGGCGGTCAGGGCGTAATCCTGGGCTGTACCGAAATTGGGATGCTCATCGGACAACGAGACGTCGACGTGCCCGTTTTCGACACTACACAGCTGCATGCGCACGAAGCCGTTCGAATAGCGCTCGGAGCCGGGTGACGTCATGGCTGGGACGGTCGGAACAGCCCAGATCAGCCAAATGGGGCGGCACGGGGCGGGATATAGTTTCGGAACATTCGGGGAGCTGGTTCAAGGGGCCTTGCCAGAGGAAGGCGCGGAATTTCTCGTTACTCTCCCCGTCGAACTCTATAGCCGGGCCTATTTCACGGTGAGCGGCGATGACACGATCCTTACTGTCGAACCGGCGACCAAAAGAAAGGCCCTGGCGCTCGCGACCTTGATGCTGCGTAGCCTTAATCTTCCCGAACGGGGGAGACTCAGGATCGATAGCTCGATTCCCGAGGGAAAAGGCTTGGCAAGCAGCTCGGCGGATTTGGTCGCCTCTGCTCGCGCGATCGCCGCCGCCTATCACAGGTCGCTGTCTGGATGTGATTTGACGGATTTCCTCCGCGGCGTCGAACCGACCGACGGCGTGATGTACGAGGGAGCAGTCGCCTTTCTGCACCGCCGGGTATCTCTTCACAGATTCCTTGGACAATTGCCGCCGATGGAAATTCTGGCGGTCGATGAAGGCGGCATTTTAGATACAATAGCATACAACCAGAGGGGAAAGTTGTTCTCCAGCGCCCTTCGTGAGCAGTATGTTGAGCTTCTTGATTGGGTTACAACTGGGGTTGAGCATGGAGATCTTGGCTTAATAGGTGCGGCAGCAACACGCAGCGCTGAGCTAAATCAAAGGTTCAATTACAAAACCACGCTATCAGACCTTAAAGCTATCGCGACGTCTTGCGGAGCCGTTGGCGTGGCGGTAGCTCACAGCGGAACCCTTTGCGGCGTGCTTCTGGATCGAGCCGACCCCGACCTGCGGAGCAAAAGAAATGACGTCTGGGCGGCGCTCGGCACGCTTGGACTTGACCTGCACCGCTTCTCGTCTTGGTCGGCTTGCGCCGACACCTGCGCCTTCCAGCGCCGCCACACTCCGCCTTCAGACGGCCGCTTCAGCTGGAGAATCCGCCGTGCTGCATGAGACGATGGTCGAGGCGGTGGGACACACGCCGCTCGTAAAGCTTCGTTGTGGCGGCGGGGAAAGCGCGACCGTTTACGCCAAGCTGGAGCTGCAGAACCTATTCGGCATGAAAGATCGTGTCGGGCTGCAGGTCATTCTCGACGCCAAGGCCGATGGATCGCTCAAGGACGGCGCCCACATCATCGAGAGTTCGTCAGGGACAATGGCCTTAGGCCTGGCTCTTGTCGGGACCTATATGGGCCACCCTGTCCATATCGTGACCGATGCTAGGACCGACGCCTTAACGCTCGCCAAGTTGAGGGCCATCGGTAGTACCGTCGAGGTGGTCAGGGAAATGGGTCCGGAGGGGTGGCAGTCCACGCGGTTGGGGCGGTTGGCGGAGCTTCTCGACGAAAACCCCGAAGCATTTTGTCCACATCAATATGAAAATCCGAGCAATCCGGCGGCCTATAGCTCGGCCGCTCGCGAAATCATCGAAGATCTCGGACGGGTTGACGTGCTGGTCGCCTCGGTCGGTAGCGGCGGCTCGCTCTGCGGCACAGCAAGGGCGTTGAAGGCCGCCAATCCGGCACTTCGGGTGATCGCCGTGGATGCGGTCGGCAGCGTCATCTTTGCTCAACCCGACATCCCGGACCGTTTACAAGGCGGACATGGCAACAGCGTCGTGCCCAAGAATGTCGATTTGGGTGTCATCGACGAGATTCACTGGATGAGCGACGCAGAATGCTTTCAATCGACTTTGCGCTTGGCTCTCGAAGAGAAAATCTTCGCCGGCAATAGCTCGGGCTGTGTTTATAAAGTTGCCGAGTGGGTCGCGCGCAGCATGGGGCCCAACCAGCGTGTGGTAGCGATCTTTCCGGATCGAGGGGACCGCTACCATCATTCGATATTCAACCCGGATTTCATTCAATCGCGCAATCTAGATAGATCAGACTTGCCCCAGACACCACATCAAGTGCCGTACGGCACGGTTGTCCATCAGTGGTCTCGCGCCATGCTTTCAGATCCACAACAGGGCCAGACTCGGCGGGCAGGGGAATAGGGCATTGCGAAGATTGCCAATATCACGAGCTTGGCTCGCCGCATGGACGTTGATGATTGCGGTCGCCCTGTCCTGGCTTGACCGTGGACTTCCTAATATTGTCCTGGAACCGATAAAAAAATCGTTGCATATCAGCGATGGTCAGCTCGGTTTACTGACCGGAACAGCTTTCGCTATTTGCCAGGCTGCTGCGACTTTGCCGATGGCATGGATCGCCGACCGTTGGCATCGCCCGCGGCTCATAACGATCGGGATCGTATTCTGGTCGCTTCTGACAGCGAGCGCAGCCTTCGCCCACAACTTCGGTTCCATGTTTATATGCCGGATGGGCGTTGGCCTCGGCGAAGCTGTGTTGTTGCCATCCGCCTATGCACTTATTTCGGAGTTATTTTCAGAAGATCGAAGAGCCCACGCTGTTGCGATCATGGTGTTGGGCACGCCGATCGGATCCGGCCTCGCTCTAATCTGGGGCGGTTCCTTGTTTCAATGGTTTAAGGGAGCCGGCGTAGCGTACACGTTCGGTTTCGAACCCTGGCAAGCGGTATTCATGGCCGTCGGGTTGATAGGCCTGTTTGTCGCGCTCCTTACCCTCACCCTGCCCGAACCCCGGAGCTCGGGGCGCCGATCCGATACGAGCCAGGGCGAGAGCTCACCCACCGGAATCACGATGACGCAGTTCTTTATGGGCTCCTGGCGGCATGTCTTTCCGCTCTTCGCAGGAATTGCCCTATTCAACATGTTTTCAACCGGCCTTCTATCTTGGATGGCGCCGTTCTTCGTTCGGCACTTTGGCGAACAGATCGGGCATATCGGACGGTTACTGGGTTCGATTACGCTAATAACGGGCCTGATCGGCGCGCCGGCGGGCGCGTTTTTAGCAGCGCGGCTCCGCAAGACCGCGGGACGTCATGCTGCGGTCGCGGTCCTCTTGATCACCGCCATTACCACCTTGGCCGCCACTATGCTTTTCAGCTTCGGATCCAGCGTGTTTATCTCGCTTGTAGCGGCGTGCTTGATACTTTTGTCGATTTTTGCCGCGACCGCCATGATTCCCGTCGCAGTGGTCAACGTCGCCCCACCTCACATCCGAGCGCGGGCTACGGCTGTATTTCTATTTACGGCCGGGGTTACTGGGAGCGCCTTCGGGCCGGCGGTCTACGGCCTGACCACCGACTTGTTATTCCACGATCCAGCAAAGATTCATCTCAGCATTGCGCTGGTTGGGGCGATCTTGCTCGGGATTACCGCAATCCTATTTGGCGCTTCATACCTATTCAAAGAGCAAAACCAACCCTTCGATAATATGGGCGAGCAGGCGATTTGCTACCCTTGACGCCAAGGATGAGGTTGTGGATGCTGTAAACCCGGATCGCGCCTTCTTGAGTGAATAGGAGGTCACTGACGCAAACGGTCAAGAATCTATGTCCGGCGCCAGAGATATTTGAACTCGGTAAGTGCGAAAGCTCTTGGAATAATGTTCGTTCAGAGCAGCCGTTGTTTGCTGCGCAGAAATTGCTTTCGCGTGTCCGCACGCTTCAGAGGCGTTGAGTCGACCCCACGATGCAAGAACATGACGCTCGACACGGCGGTAAAAGCCCACGCCCCCTGAAAAACCCCGCGGTCCGCATCGTCCTGCTCGGCGCCGCCGCCGTCGTGGTGGAGGCGGCCGTGGTGTTCGGCGCCCAGTGGTGGGCCCATGGCCGCTTCGTGCAAAGCACCAACGACGCCTATCTGCGCGCCGACCAGGTGGCGGTGGCGCCCAAGGTCCAGGGCTATGTCGAGAAGGTCTTCGTGGTCGACAACCAGCCGGTCCAGGCCGGCCAGCCGCTGGTCCAGATCGACGCCAACACCTATCGCGCCGCCCTCGACCAACAGGCCGCCACGGTCGACGCGCGAAAGGCCGACATCGTCGCCGCCGACCGCCAGATCGACCAACAGGCCGCCACCGTCGACCAGCGCCGCGCCCAGCTGTCCGGCTCGACGGCGACCACCAGCTACGCCACCGGCGAGGCCCACCGCTTCGAGACCCTCAGCGCCCAGGGCGTCGAGACCCAGGCGCGCGCCGCCCAGGCGGTCAACCAACGCGACCAGGCGCTCGCCAGCCAGCGCGCCGACACCGCTGCGGTGAAGGCGGCCGAGCGCCAGATCGCCACCCTCAAGGCCCAGGCCGGCCAGTCCCGCGCCCAGCTCGAGAACGCGACAGCCCAGCTGCAATCGGCCCAAATCAATCTGGGCGACGCCATGATTCGCGCCGGCATCAGCGGCCGGGTCGGCGACAAGACCGTGCAGGTGGGCCAGTACGTCCAGCCCGGCACGCGGCTGATGTCGCTGGTGCCGGTGAAGGCGATCTATCTCGTGGCCAATTTCAAGGAGACCCAGATCGGCCGCATGCGCATCGGCCAGCCCGCCAAGGTGAAGATCGACGCCTTCGGCGACCGCGCGATCGACGCCACGGTGGAGAGCTTCTCGCCCGGCACCGGTGCCCAGTTCGCCCTGCTGCCGCCCGAAAACGCCACCGGCAATTTCACCAAGATCGTCCAGCGGGTGCCGGTGCGCCTGCGCCTGCACCCGCCCGACGACATGCACGACCGTCTGCTGTCGGGCCTGTCGGCCGCAGTGAGCGTGGACACCAGCGCGTCGCCCCAAAGCCAGACGTCTGGGCGGCGCCCGTGAGCAAGCCCGTCCATCCCGAAGGCGCCTCGCTGCAGGACTGGGTGGCGGTGCTGGCCGGCTCGCTGGGCGCTCTGATCGCCACGCTCGACATCTCGATCGTCAACTCGGCCCTGCCGCAGATTCAGGGCGAGGTCGGCGCCAGCGGCACCGAGGGCACCTGGATCTCCACCGGCTACCTGGTCAGCGAGGTGGTGATGATCCCGCTCACCGCCTGGCTGTCGCGCACCTTCGGCATGCGCAACCTGCTGCTGGGCTGCGCGGTGCTGTTCACCGTCTTCTCCATGGTCTGCGGCGGGGCCACCACCCTGCCCGGCATGATCTTCGGCCGCGTCGGCCAGGGCTTCTTCGGCGGGGCCCTGATCCCCACCGCTCAGACCATCGTTCGCACGCGCCTGCCGCCGCACCAGCTGCCGCTGGGGATGACCATCTTCGGCCTGATCGTCCTGCTGGGGCCGCTGGTCGGCCCGGTGATCGGAGGATGGCTAACTGAGAACGCCAGCTGGCGCTGGTGCTTCTTCCTTAACCTGCCGATCGCCGGCGGCCTGATCGCCCTGCTGCTGCTGGGCCTGCCCAGCCAGCGAGCCCACATCGGCGACCTGGTGCGCGCCGACTGGCTGGGCATCATCGGCATGTCGGTAGGGCTGAGCTGCCTGACCGTGGTGCTGGAAGAGGGCCAGCGCGACCGCTGGTTCGAGTCCCAGCTGATCGTCAACCTGACCCTGGCCTCGGCCGCGGGCTTCGTCATGTTGGCCATCGCCCAGATCACCAACAAGCGGCCGGTGATCAAACTGCGCTTGATGCTCAACCGCTCCTACGCGGCAGTGATTGTCATCATCACCGTAATCGGCATGACATTCTACAGCATCCTCTACATTATTCCCCAGTTCTTGTCCGGCATCTCAGGATATAATGCCGAGCAATCGGGGCGCATCCTGTTCCTGTCGGGCATCCCAGCCTTCGTTTTGCTGCCGATCCTACCAATCCTGCTGCGGTTAAATCTGCGATTTTTGGTCATGTCCGGGTTGCTATGCTTTGCGGCAAGCTGCTTCATGAACGCATGCCTGACCGTGGATTTCTCAGGCAGTGATTTTATTTGGTCACAACTCCTGCGAGGAACTGGCCAGATCTTGACGACGATGCCGCTGAACCAGGCTTCCATGGGCGCGGTCAGCCGTGAGGACACCGCCGACGCGGCCGGGCTCTACAACATGGCCCGCAACCTCGGCGGCTCACTGGGTTTGGCGTTGCTCGGCGTGTTCATAGACCGCCAGACCGCCACCCACGCCCAGACCATCGGCGCGGCGGTGACCGCCAACTCGCCGCTGGCCCAGGCTCGCCTAGCTGAGCGGACTTTGACCTTCACCGCTCGGGGAGGCGATCAGGCGGGCGGGCAGATGCACGCCCTGGCCCAGTTGGCCGCGACGGTGCAGCAGCAGGCCGTGGTCATCACCTATTCCGACTGCTTCTGGGTCTTAGGGATAGCACTGTTCGCCATGACGCCCCTGGTGCTCCTGCTTCGACCGCCGCCGGCTCACGGCCCCCGGCCGCAAGCTACGCACTAAGGGTGCCGACATGCCTGCGTCCCGCCTCCCCCTGCGCCCGCTGCGCCAGGTCGCCGTCCTGGCCCTGGCCGGCTTCGCCCTGTCGGCCTGCGTGGTCGGCCCCGACTACAACGGGCCCCCCGCGGTGGCGCCGGGAGCGGTCTCGGCCCCGGCCTTCCACCGCGCCGAGGACCTCCCCGCCTCGCCGCCGCCCTCGCGCTGGTGGACGGCCTTGGGCGATTCCGAGCTGGACCAGCTGGTCGACGAGGCCCTGGCCGCCAGCCCCGACCTCGACATCGCCCGCGCGCGCCTGCAGCAGTCGCGCGCCGGGCTGAAGCAACAGCGCGCCGGCCTCTTGCCCAACACCCAGGCCTCGGCCCTGTACCTGCGCACCAAGGGCCTGACCGAGGCCTTCGGCGGATCGACGGGTGCGGCCGCGGGCGCCAGCGTGACGGGCCAGACGGTCGGCGCCTCGGACACCCTCACCCTCTACGACGTCGGCTTCGACGCCACCTGGGAGCTCGACCTGTTCGGCGGCCAGCGGCGCACCATCGAGGGCGCGAAGGCTGAGGCCAACGCCGCCGAGGCCAACCTGCACGACGCCGAGGTCAGCCTCGCCGCCGAGGTGGCCCAGGCCTATGTCAGCCTGCGCGACCTGCAGCAGCGCGTGGCCCTGGCCCAGCGCAACGTCGAAATCGAAAGCCGCATGCTGGCCCTGACCCAACAGCGCCGCGCCGGCGGCTCGGCGACCGACCTGGATATCGAGCGGCTGAACGGCCAGCTCAAGTCGACCCAGGCCGACGCCGTACCGCTCAAGGCACAGATCGCCGAGCAGCTAGACCGCTTGGCCATCCTCACCGGCCAACCACCAGGCGCCCTCGACCAGACGCTAGGGGCCGCGTCTCGTGTGCCCGCGCCGCCGGCCGAGGTTGCGGTCGGCGATCCGGCCGCGCTGCTGCGCCGCCGCCCCGACATCCGCGCCGCCGAGCGCATGATCGTGCAGAAGAACGCCCTGATCGGCCAGCACACCGCCGACCTGTTCCCCAAGGTCGAGCTGCTGGGCAGCCTCGGCTACGGCTCCACCGATCTCTCCAATCTGCTGACGGGCGAGAACCTCTCCTATGTGGCGGCGCCCGTGCTGCAGTGGCGGCCGTTCGACTTCGGCCGTATCAAGGCCCAGATCGACGAGGCCAAGGGCGAGCGTGCCGAGGCCATCGCCAACTATCGCAAGACCGTGTTGGGCGCGCTCGACGATGCCGAGACCGCCCTGGCGCGCTTCTCGCGGCAGAAGGAGAGCCTTGCTAGCTTGGCGGCAGTCAAGGCCTCGGCCGACCGCGCCTCGGCCCTGACCGCCCGTCGCGTCGAGGGCGGCACCGCCACCACTCTTGACCAGCTGGACGTCGAACGCCGGCGCGTCACCGCCGAAACCGGTCTGTCCCAGGCCCGCGCCGGCCTGACCCAGGACTTTATCGCCCTGCAGAAGAGCCTGGGCCTTGGCTGGAAAGGATGACGATCAGCCCAGGAAGTCGTCCGGCCGTCAAACTGCGGCGTGGTGGTCCGTGTTTAATGGGCGGGATGATGCCTTGGAATTTACCAGTGACAGGCACCTCGGTTTTCTAGTATTTGCTGGTAGAATTGGCGATCTCGGCCTCATTTTCATGCTGTAGATCCAGTAATTATCCTCAGGTGGCGGTGTAGTTGCTTTTCGGTATCCGTGGATATTTCGTTTAAGCTCTGGTTTCGGGCGTTGCGGTGTGACGGAAATGGAGCCTGGCGGACGCGCGTAATGTCGTGTTTCCGGAGGAACTGCCGAGTCCGCTCCGGGCGCCAAACGGCCGGGGCTAACAGGAAGCGCCTAGCAGCCGATTTTCTACCAGCCCGAAGGAGGCGCCGGCGATCCGGAGCTGACAAGTTAAGTCGTCCCGAGCCAGGATGGCCCTATCCCAGCAGTTTGGTCAGGCGGCTTGGGTGGCGATCGCCCACTCGCGGTGGGCGGCCGCCCGTAGGGTGCGGTGACCGGCTCGGGAGATCAAATGGGGCTGGGTGTCGAAGCAGTTGTAGATGGCGGCGTGGGTGGCGAGGAAGCGTTGGGCTGAGCCTTGGCTTTTGAATTTGAGCATCTTCCGTTCTCGCCTGCGGATCGGCAGGTGTGAATTTTCCGCTCGATTATTCTGGCGTCGCCCCTCGTTTCGATGCCGATCCGTCAGGCCGAGGTCCTTCAAGGCCGCGCGATACGAGGCGAGCTTGTCGGTCGTGATCGTTTCAGGGTGCGCGCCCTGGCGTTTCAGCAACCGCCGGAGCAGCTTCAGAGCGGCCTGTTTGTTGCGGCGTTTCTGGACGAGCATGTCCATGACCACGCCTTCGTCGTCGACCGCCCGCCAGCCACATGCGCTGCCCGCCGATCTTCACCACCATCTCGTCGAGATGCCATCGGCCGGTAGGCGAGGGGCGTCGCCGCCGCAGGTTGGCCGCGATCAGCGGGCCGAACTTGTTGACCCAGCAGCGGATTGCCTCGCGGCTGACCGCGATTTCGCGCTCGGCGAGCAATTCCTCGACGTCGCGCAGGCTGAAGCTGAAGCGAAAATAGAGCCACACCGCATAGCGGACCACCTCGGCGGGGAACCGGTAGCGCTTGAACGACAGCGGTTGGACCATTTCCACCTCCAAGGGCCGGTTTCAGGCTCAGACTGGAGACGTTTTAGCGTTAGACTGCCAGCACCCAATTCTGGCCCTCGCACGCTGACGGCCTAGATCCGCCCCGCATACCGGAGCCAATATCTCGATGGATGAGCTCACGCCAGCCGCTCAGTACGTTCGCATGTCTACGGAACATCAGCGCTATTCTCCGCTGAATCAAAAGCTCGCAATTAAAAAATATGCCGACGAGAGAGGCTACAAGATAGTCGAAACCTACCTGGATCACGGCAAAAGCGGACTTTCGTTGCGCGGGCGCGAAGGTCTAAAGCAATTGTTGGCCGATATTATTGGGGGAAAATCGGCTTTCAAAGCCGTGCTCGTCCTCGACGTTAGCCGCTGGGGCCGCTTTCAAGATCCAGATCAGGCCGCCCATTACGAGTTTTTGTGCCGTGAAGCTGGCGTTACAATCCGCTATTGCGTAGAGCAATTTGAAAACGACGGCACGCCTGTCTCCTCACTTGTAAAACACATAAAGCGCGTGATGGCGGGGGAATATAGCCGCGAGCTCGGTATGAAGGCGCTTGCCGGAGCTCTGACCGGGGCTCGGTTGGGCTTCAAGCAAGGCGGAGCCGCACCCTACGGACTTCGCCGTCTACTTTTGGATGAAACGGGCTCTCCAGCCATGGTGCTGGAGCACGGCGATCAGAATACGGTTCCCGGCGGTCGAGTTGTCTATATCGCTGGCCCCGACAAAGAAACGTCCAACATCAGAATGATATTTCATTTATACGCGAGGAAGCAGCTCAGCCCTGGCGCTATCGCCAAGCTGCTCGCCGTCAAGGGGCGGGTGGATGATGCGGGTCGCAGTTTCACATGTGGACGGGTGCGCCATATTCTGAGGCAGCCGCTCTACTCGGGGGTCTACACCTATAACCGAACGACGCGGCGGCTTCATTCGCCAATGACGATCAATCCGCCAGGAGCTTGGATTCAATTCGAGATGCTTCGACCCATTGTATCCAAAAAACTCTTTCAAGCCGCTCAAGGCAGATTTACGGATGTAAAGCGGCCCAATTATACCACCGATCAGCTTTTATTATACTTGCGCGAGCTTTTGGAAAAACATGGTAGATTGAACTACACCGTCATCAATGACTCTGCCGGTCCGTGTCCAGCGCTATTTTACAATCGCTTCGGCAGTCTTTTTAAGGCCTACGAGGCGATCGGCTATACGGCGCTACCCCGCAGCTCCGTGCGAACACCTGAATTTACCGATGACCAACTCATAGAACATCTCAAGCGAATTCTCAAAAGGGAGAATTATATCACCGGCGCGCTTATCGATGCGGAGCCTGGAACTTCTACGGCCCTTATTTATAGAAGGCGCTTCGGCAATCTTACATCAGCTTACCGGGCTGCGGGCTGGAACGTTACCGCTCAGCAGCTTAGTCATGCTGGCAACGCTCGCAGGCAAAATGCTCTTGCTGAAATCAGATCCCAACGAAAGCATCATCTACGTGTTTCGTTGCAAGGAGTTTCCTATTCGCAACGATGAATCCTGACCAGATACGTGAGGACGGTCAAGGGGTCACCTCATCGTTCGCCCGAAGCCGATGAGTTTCGCGTCTGCGACGTTGACCGAGGCCCTTCCTATCTTTGAAGGCCAAGAGCAGGCGGCGGAGCTCTCTGACCAATCCGCCCGCCGCCTTCATGAACTTTGGCGCCTCATCCGCAAGCCTCATGGCCGCAAACAGGACTTGGATTGCGAGGACAGTCCAATCGTTAATTTCACGATGGTCGAACATGGGCGTACGCCTCCTTGCTCTTCGTCCACGCGCCACACGGATTGGTGCAGATGCGCGGCCGGAAGGTCGATGAAACGGGGGTGTTGAGAATCAGCTTGCGCAGCCGGTGCTGATGCGGATTCGCTCACAACCAAACGCCAGGGTTCGATCCGCTATCTTTGAACCGCAATGGTAGGAGTAGTTGTGGAGCGCGAGCTAATGGAGCGTCAAACGCAGTGCGGCTGGTAGGGATACGTCTCGAATTTTTAGCTCGGATTGTCAAGGCGCTACGGCCCGTCGCGTGGTCGTAAGAACCACGTCTCGACAAGAATTGAGCCCTGTTCTAGTGCAAGCCTCTCCGGGCGTAGCCGCACTTTTGGGCCCGTGAAGGGAGAGTCATGTCGAACGAAACCGTTCAGATTAAACTGCCGACCGTAGGTGGCGACACCCAGCTTGAGCTGCGGCGCGAGGCACTCCCAGCCCTGTTGCAGGCGCTGGCCAACTACATCAACCCGGTCTCCACCACCGGGCTCGATCCGACGCAGCAGGCCTACTGGGTCGACCGCTGGAATGCGGCGCGGCTACCCTCGGGCGAGGTGGTGATCGCGTTCGACTTCGTCGGCGGTGGGCGGATCAACTATCTGATGCACCCGACCTCGGCCGGCGAGTTTCTGAACGGCCTGAAGACCACGCTGGCCTAGGAGCCCTCCGGAAATTTGGTGAAGCACTGGTCGGCCTTGATCGCCTTGAGGAACCGGCAATCCATTACCTCGGCCGTCCCATGCTTGTCGGGCTCGATCTGAAGCATGTAGGCGTGACCGTTGGTGCAGGCCACGTTCCAGAACGCCTTGCCCACCGCGTCTCCCTTGTGGCCGATGCCTTGGTAGTAGGCGCGTTCGCCCCGGCAACCCTTCTTCACGGTTGCGGCGAGGATCGCCGGCCGGTCCTCGAGCGCCCTGGCCAGCAAGGCGTCATTGCTGGGGTTGCCCGTGGCGGCGTGGAGGTCGACGGCCGGTTGATCGCCCGGATCGGGCTGGCCGCTGGAGGCGACCTGATTGGCGGGGGCGATCTGGTTGCTCGCGGTGCGGCCGTGCTGGGTCAGGGCGATGACGATATTGCCGAGCACGCCCAGGCCAACGAAAATGAGGATTCCGAGCCCCAGCGCCTTGAGACAGCCGCTCGGCTTCTTCTGGGGCGGCCCGCTCTCGCCAAAAGGCGCGTTCGAGCCGGCGTTGTACCCGCCACGTCCATCCGACATAGAATCCCCCGCCCATACGCCCGGAAGCGCGAGCTGCGCTGTTTACAGATACCGGCACTCACCTCGATAGCAAGAACATTGCGGGAACTTTTGCGGGTTGCAATGCGGATGTCTCTGTCGCTTAGGCGAAAGCCTTGTTCAACGAACGACCTCTCGCGCGTGAAGGCGCCGCACGGATACGGCTGGCTGACCAAATATGAAACGGGTCGAAACCCGTGCCGCAATTTCCCAACGATCAGCGCACGGCGCTTGCTGGAGAGGGCGTTGCGCGCGCGGGAAATCCGTGATCCTTGCGCGCCGAGGAACCTGGGGGTGCGGGTGAAGACCGTTATTGCAATGCTGGCGGCCGTGGCCGTGGCCGCGATGTCGACGGCCTCGGCCGGATGGGCGGACACGACGCCCGCCCCGGCGCCGTGGGCCGCGACCCAAGCGCCGGGTCCCCGACCGACGATCCCCAACCCCAGTCCGAACTGGACGCAGCAAGCCACAGGCGCCGACCTCGCTCAATACTATCCCGACCGGGCCCAGCGCATGGAAAAGGAGGGCGATGCGATCATCCGATGCACGGCGACTCTGGAAGGCTCCCTCGCCGGCTGCCAGGTCGTCTCGGAAAGTCCCAAAGGATATGGCTTCGGCGACGCGACGGTGAAGGTCGCACGGTTCTTCCGGGTCAGGCCCATGATACGCGACGGCTATCCGGTCGAATCGCTGGTCACCATCCCGCTGCGGTGGAGATTGGCCCATACGGCGCCCGCCGCCGTCCCGCCCGCCACCCAGCCGTAGCTTACAGCCTGGCGCGTCGGGCGCAGGACTTGGAGTTCGATGTGAAACCCTTGACGATGACGCTTGCGGCCGTGGCCGCGATCTCGACGGCCTCGGCCGGATGGGCGGACACGACCCCGCCGCCGCCGCGATCCAATACGCTGAAGCTGGCCGCGCTGGTGGCGGCGGCGCCCACACCGGAAAAGCTGGCGCTGGCGCATCAGATGATGGTGGCGATCGGATTCCAGGACCAGATCCAGACCGTGCTCGCCAACGTGAACGGCATGATGGCCAAGATCGCCAGTCCGTCGGCCTCGCCCGAGCAGCACCATATGATGGAGCTGGTCCAGCAGGACGCCCAACAGGAGCTGTTCAAGCTGTTGCCGGAGATGGAGACGGCCGCCACGCGCATCTACGCGAACAACCTGACCGACAAGGAGATGACCGACTTCATCGCCTGGCAGAACAGCGAGAGCGGGCGCTCGATCCGCAGCAAGACGGCGGTGATGAGCCGTCAGATGTCCACCGCCATCACCCCGATGCTGATCAACATGATGCCTACCGTGGTGCGCAGGGCGATGGACCGGGTGTGCGAGCAGAACCAGTGCACGCCCGAGCAGCGCCAGCAGATGAACGCCGCGGTGGCCAAGGCGATGGGATAGCCAACGGCTCCGCCCGCTACCCAACCGTAGGCGGAGCGCCTAGCCTGTCCCCGATGGGGGCGACGGCATGAAGGGCGGTATGGAAGCGGAGGCTTCGGTCTGCGAGCGGTGCGGGGCGGCCCTTGGGGACGGGGAACGCCGCATCCTGCGCGAGCAGATCGAGATGGAACGGCTCGACCACGCTGCCGCCTACGAGGCCGCGCCTCAGCCCATGCGCGGGCGGATGCGTTGGATCGCGCCCAGGGTCCGCGCGCCCGAGGTGCTGGTCTCGACTCCGCGCTACAACTATGTGCGCCGCCGCTATCGGCTGTGCGCGGCGTGCGACGCGGCCCAGGCGGCGGCCGAGGCCCAGGCGCTGAGGTTCCAGCAACGGGCGGCCAAGGTGGTGGCGGGAATCGCGGTGGCGGTGGCCGTGGTGCTGGTGTTCCTGCAGTTCGTGTGGCCGAGCTTCTATGCGGCGATCGGGATGAAGGAGGACCGCACCTACCTGCCCTATGTGAAGGACCAGCCGCCGCCCCCCAACCCTACGCCCTACAAGCCGCCGTTCGACGCCACGACGCCGGCGGAGGGCGCGAAGTAGCGGGAGTGTGGGATCGCATGGGCTTAGTCTTACGACAGCCCTCGGCGCCCAATGAGTTGGACAGGCTCTGTCAGCGCAAAATGACGGCCGATGGGCGAGGGGGCTAAGGCCAACCTCATGGCCAAGCTTAAGCCCCCGCCCAATCCGTTTCGCTGGTTCGACAGCTCGCCGGAAGTGATCCGGTTGGTGGTGCTGATGTACGTGCGCTACCCGCTGTCGCTGAGAAACGTCG
>NZ_LMUL01000004.1:18419-95753 GCF_009765965.1 Caulobacter sp. S45 | reverse complement strand
CCTCCCCCCCCCGCCACTGCGGCTTGCGCTTTTCGCGAAAGGCCTTGGGTCCTTCCTGCGCATCGTGGGACAGGTAGACGCGTTCGAACACGTCGTCGGCCGCCCGCAGCGCATCCGCCCGGCCCATCTCGGTGGAGATGCGCACTACAGCCTTGGCCGCCGCCACCGTCAGGGGTGCGCAGGCGACGATGGCGCGGGCCAGTTCCAGCGCGGTCGTGATCAGGGCCCCCGGCTCGGCCAGCCGGTTGACCAGCCCGACCTGGTAGGCGCGTTCGGCGGTGATCGGCTCGCCGGTCAGCAGCAGCTCCATCATGATCCGCTGCGGGACCATGTGGATCAGCGGCGCCGCCCAGGGCATTCCCCGCCCGACCTTGCCTTCGGTGATGGCGAAGCGCGCCGTGGTCGAGGCCACGCACAGGTCGCACATCTGGGCAAACATGAAGCCGCCGGCGAAGGCCACCCCGTTCACCGCCGCGATCACCGGCTTGGTCAGCTCGATCCCGTCGCCAAGGATCGGGAAGAAGCCGCGCGGCGGGACCTCCAGCCGCATCTCGGCCATCTCCTTCAGGTCGGCCCCGGCGCAGAAGGCCTTGTCGCCCGCGCCAGTCAGGATGGCGACGCGGATGGCGGGATCGGCCTCGATCCGGTGGAAGGCGTCGAACAGGCCCTGGCGCACGGCAGTGTCGATGGCGTTGCGCTGGTCCGGGCGGTTGATCGTGATAAGGGCGATTTCGGGCTCGACGACCTCGTACAGGACGGCGGCGTTCGGTTCGCTCGGGCTCAATATCCCCTCCGCATCAGTTCGTGGGCGTCGCGTTCCAACGCCTCGCGGAAGTCCGGATGGGCGATGGCGGTCAGCCGCCGGGCGCGTTCGCGGAATGGCTGGGCGCGCAGCTCGGCCGAGCCGAACTCGGTGACCACCACGTCGACGTCGGTGCGCGCGGTGGTGACGCCCGAGGTGAGGTGCAGCACGATGCGGCTCTGGGTCCCGCCCTTGGCGGTGGCCGGCAGGGCGATGATGGCGTGGCCGCCGGGCGAGCGATGGCCGGCGCGCACATAGTCGGCCTGGCCGCCGGTGCCGCCCAGATAGTCCCCGCCCACCTGCTCGGCGTTGACCTGTCCGGTGAGGTCGACCTCCACGGCGGTGTTGACGGTGACGAAGTCCGGCAGCGCCGCCAGCCGCGCCTCGTCCTGCACATAGGCGGAGGAGCGCACCACCAGTTCGGGGTTGCGGTCGGCGAAGCGGTACAGCCGGTCGGTGCCGATCAGGGCCCCGGTGACGGTGATCCCCTGGTCGAACGGCTTGCGGGCGTTGGTGACAGCGCCCTTCTCGATCAGCTCGATCACCGCGTCCCCGATCATGCCGGAATGGACGCCGAGGTCGCGCCGGTCGGCCACCAGCCGCAGCAGGGCGTCGGGCGCGGCGCCCACGCCCATCTGCAGGGTCGCGCCATCGCCGATGAAGCGGGCGGCGGCCTGGGCGATGGCGATGTCATGGGCGCCGATGGGCGGGGCCGGGACCTGGGCCACGGGCCGGTCGCTATCCACGCGCAGGTCGATGCGCTCGGGGGCGAGATAGCCGTCGCCCCAGGTGAAGGGGACCTGGGCGTTGACCTCGGCGATTACGATGCGCGCCTTGGCCACGGCCGCCTGCACATAGTCGTTGGTGACGCCGAAGCTGTGCAGGCCATTGGGGCCGATCGGGCTGACCTGGACCATGGCCACGTCGCAGCCGATCTCGCCAGCCGCGATGTAGTGGGCGATGCGCGAGACGTGGCAGGGGATCACGTCCAGCACGCCGGCCCGGGTCATCCGCCGAAGCTGGCCGATGGCCCCGAACGAGGCGAAGCGGATGTGGTCGGCGTGCTCGGACTGGATCAGGTCGGTGAAGCTCGCGCCCATGAACACGCCCAGCGGGCCAAGCTCGGCGCGCTGGGCGATCAGGGCCTCGATCAGGGTCAGCGGCTCTCCGGCCGCCTGGCTCCAGACGATGCGGTCGCCGGGGCGGATCCAGGGCTTGAGGTCGGGCAGGGGCAAGTCATTCCTCATGGTGTGCGGGTCTTTGCGCCCGGCTGTGAGGCGGACATACACGGCCGTCCGATGCGGCGACAGTCTTTGCGCCGCCTTGCCGGAGGCGGCGAGCCCCGCCAAGGTGGCGGCCATGATCCCCCGTTCCTTCCTATTCGCGCCCGGCGACAGCGCCCGCAAATGCGAAAAAGCCGCCGCCTCCGACGCCGATGCGGTGATCCTCGACCTGGAGGACGCCGTATCCGAAGCCAACAAGTCCGCCGCCCGCACCCTAGTGGGCGAGGTCTTGGCGGCGGGGTCGACGCGCAGCGGAGGTGCGGCGCTCTGGGTGCGGATCAATCCAATCGGAACGGAGCATGCGTCGCCGGACCTGGCGGCGGCCGTTGCGCCCGGGGTGGCGGGGATCGTGTTGCCCAAGGCCGAGGGGGCCGCCGATCTGGCGCGCCTCGACCACGAGCTCACGGTGCTGGAGGCGCGCGCGGGTTTGCCGGTCGGCGCGCTGCCGGTGCTGGCCATCGCGGCGGAGAGCCCGGCGGGAGTGATGAAGCTGGGCGAGCTGAACCGCGCGACTCCGCGCCTGATGGGCCTCAGCTGGGGCGGCGAGGACTTGGCGGCGGCGCTGGGGGCTGTGACCAATCGGGCCGGGGACGGCGAGTTCGACTTCACCTACCGGATGGCGCGTTCGCTCTGCCTGCTGGCGGCGTCGGCGGCCGGCGTGGCGGCGGTGGAGACGCCGAGCATGGTCTTCCGCGATCTCGAGGTGGTCGAGGCCCAGGCCCTGCGCGCCCGGCGCGAGGGGTTCTCCAGCGTCATGGCCATCCACCCCGACCAGGTGGCCGCGATCCACCGCGCCTTCACCCCGTCGGAGGCGGAGGTCGAGCATGCCCGGCGCGTGACGGCGGCCTTTGAGACCAATCCCGGCGCGGGGGTGGCCAGCTTGGATGGGCGGATGCTCGACATGCCCCACCTGAAGCAGGCGCGTCGGGTGCTGGAGCTGGCGGCGCGAGGGTAGGCGGTTCTCCTCCCCCGCTTTGCAGGGGAGGAGAAGGCTTACGCCTTCGCGGTCTTGATGTAGCTGTCGATCACCCCGTCCAGGATATCCAGCGGCACGCGGCCGTAGCTCAGCCCCGCCTCGTGGAAGTCCTTGATGTCGAAGCGCGGGCCGAGCTGCTCCTTGGCGCGGGTGCGCGCGCGGGTCCACACCGTGTGGCCGATCTTGTAGCTGCAGGCCTGGGCGGGGGTGGCGCAGTAGCGCTCCACCTCGCGGGTGGCGAAGCCGGGGGCCTCGCCGTCCAGGGCCAGGAAGTAGGCGATGGCCTGCTCGCGGGTCCAGCCCATGTGATGGATGCCGGTGTCGACCACGCAGCGGCCGGCGCGGAACAGCTGGAACTTCAGATAGCCGATCCGACCCAGGGGGTCGTCCTCGTACATGCCCAGCTCGTCGGCCAGCTGCTCGGCGTAGAGCGCCCAGCCCTCGGCGTAGCCGGAGAAGCCGCCGACTTTGCGGATCAGCGGCAGGTCCTTGTTGGAGAGCGCCAGGCCGCCTTCGAGCTGGTGGCCTGGCAGGCCCTCGTGGAACACGGTGGTCGCGAGCGAGAACTTGGGCCATTCGGCGGTGTCGTGGAGGTTGAAATAGACCAGGCCCGGCCGCGATCCATCGATCGCCGGGCTCTGCGAGAAGGCCGATGCGGCGCCGGCCTCGGTCTGCGGCGGCACGCGACGCACCTCGAACTTGTAGGGCGGCAGGCGCTTGAACGCCTTGGGCAGCAGCGGCGTGATCGCCGCCAGCCGGCCGTTGCAATAGGCGATGGCGTCCACCTTGCCGAGGTCGGTATTGGGGTAGAACGACTTGGGGTCCTTGTAGAGGGTGGCGATGCGCTCGCCGACCGTGCCCTGGGTCAGGCCCCGCGCCTTTAGCAGCCCGTCCAGGCGCGCGCTGATCTCCTTGCCCTGGTCCAGGCCCAGCTTGTGGATCTCGTCGGGCGACAGCTCGGTGGTGGTGGTGGAGTGCAGGGCCGCCGCATAGAAGGCCTCGCCATCCTTTAGCCGGCGCAGGCTGGCGTCGTGGCCGGCCTTGGCGCGGTAGGATCGGACGAGCGCGATCTGGCGGTCGAGCGCCGGGCCGACCTTCTCGGCGTAGACCTTGGCTGCGTCGATCCCGTAATGGTCGGGCAGGCCCTTCTCCTTGGCGCGCTTTGCCAGCGAGGTGACCAGCAGCGACTCTTCCGGCGCGGTGCGCGTGGCGGTCATCTGGGTCAGGGTCAGGTCGAGCATGAAGTCCGGCGGGACGATGCCCATGGCCCCGTCGTGGCGCATCCGCTCGGTCTCGCCGTCGAGCTGGTCGGCGAACGAGGCCATGCGGGACAGATAGGTGTCGGCGTCCTCAGGGGTGGCGATCTTATGCTTGGTGTCCAGGAAGTCCGGCACGCTCTGATAGACGCCGGTGAGCTGGCTGATGACGTAGGGCGACGGGCCGAAGCCCGCGCCGCCGAAGTCGAAGGTCTGGACGCGCTTGGCGCTCTCGCGGGTGTAGACCACCACGTCGTAATTGACCTTGTCGCCGGCCGACAGGCTCTCGCGCGGGAAGGCCTTCAGGCGGCCGAGCTGGTCCAGGGTCATGGCCTTGGCCGCCGCCATGCCGGCTGGGCTCTCATCGCGCAGCTTGCCGCGCAGGTCGGCGTTGGCGCCCTTGTCGAGACCGAGTTGGGTGGCGCTCTCCGGGCTGCGGCGCAGGTCCTCGTGGAACAGGGTGTCGAACAGGGCGTCGAGCTTGGCGTGGGCGTCGTCGCCCTGAACCGCACCGCCCTGGGCGAAGGCCTTGCCTGCGGTGGCCAGGGTCGGCGCGAACGCGCTCGCCGCCGTCGCGTAAAGGAAATTCCTGCGGTCCATATGTTTCCCCCAAGGTCTCGGGCGGGACCGTAAAACGTATACGGTCGCATATACAAGTGGTGCGCATATCCCGGCGGCCCCTTGCCGAAATCTCGGGCGGGGCGATGTAAGGACGATCCGAGGCGTCAGGGAGCCGTTCGATGTCGGAGCCGTCCAAGGCCGAGCTGGAAGCCCAGATGGCGGCGGCCATCGAGGCGGAGGAGTTCGAGCGCGCCGCCGAGCTTCGCGACGCGATCGTGCGGCTGGGCGACGGATCGCTGCAGGTCGCGGGCTCCCGCATCCGGCGCCAGGTTCCTGGCAAGATGGGGCTCGGCACGGACCAGCAGGTCTATGCGCCGCCCAAGGGTTGGGTCGCGCCTGAACGGCCGGCGCCGCTCACCGCCAACCACCGCAACCGCAGTGGCCCGCGGCGCAGGTCTTGAGCCGTAGTTGGCGCTAAGGACTCGTGTCGCCGGCTGCGTGCTTCGAGACGCGGCTTTCGCCGCTCCTCAGCATGACGAAGGTTTTGCAGCCCACTCTCATACGTCATCCTGAGGAGCCCCGAAGGGGCGTCTCGAAGGACGCAGATCTGGTTGCCCTCAAGCATCGCAAATCCTTGAGTCGAGGCCACAGCCTCGCGTAACCATGGCTCCATGCTGACCCTGGACGACGCCAAGGCGCTGGACGCCGACGATCCCTTCAAGGGGATGCGGGAACGGTTCTTTCTGCCGGAGGGGCTGATCTATCTGGACGGCAATTCGCTGGGGGCCATGCCGTCGGCGGCGCCGGGGCGGATGGACGAGGTGGTGCGCGGCGAATGGGGCCGCGACCTGATCCGCAGCTGGAACGTCCATGACTGGATCGGCGCGCCCCAGCGGGTGGGCGACAAGATCGCCCGGCTGGTCGGCGCGGGACCCGGCGAGGTGGTGGTGGCCGACTCCACTTCGGTCAACATCTTCAAGCTGCTGGGCGCGGCGCTCGCCCACAACGTGGGGCGCAAGGTGATCCTGACCGAGCCCGGCGACTTCCCCACCGACCTCTACATCGCCCAGGGCCTCGCCGCCCAGTTCGGGGCCGAGGTGCGGGTGGTCGAAGCCGAGGCGCTGGAGGCGGCGATCGACGACGACCTGGCCGTGCTGATGCTGACCCACGTCCATTACAAGAGCGGCCGGCGGCGCGACATGGCGGCCTTGACCGCTGCAGCCCACGCCAAGGGCGCGCTGGTGCTCTGGGACCTCAGCCACAGCGCCGGCGCCATCGCGGTGGACCTGAACGGGGCGGGCGCGGACCTGGCGGTGGGTTGCGGCTACAAGTACCTGAACGGCGGTCCCGGCGCGCCGGCCTTCCTGTTCGTGGCCGAGCGGCTGCAGGGCGTGCTGGCCTCCCCGCTGACCGGCTGGATGGGCCATGCCGAGCCGTTCGCCTTCGTCGACGACTACCGCCCCGCGCCGGGGATCGACCGCTTCCTGTGCGGGACGCCCTCGATCCTGGCGCTGACGGCGCTGGAGACCGCGATCGACCTGTTCCTCGAGACTGACCTGATTGCGCTTCACGCCAAGGGGCAGGGCCTGTGCGACCTGTTCATCGGCCAGGTTTCGGCCTTCGCCGCCGTCCACGACCTGCGCCTGGTCACGCCGAGCAGGCCGCAGCGGCGTGGAAGCCACGTCTCGTTCGCCCATCCTCAAGGCTATCCGCTGATGCAGGCCCTGATCGACCATGGCGTGGTCGGCGATTTCCGTACGCCCGACGTGGTGCGGTTCGGTTTCACGCCCCTCTACGTGGGTTACGAGGATGTCTGGCGGGCCGCCGAGGCGCTGAAAAGCTTGCTTGAAAGCGGCGTGTGGCGCGAGCCTCGCTACGCTGTTCGCGCGAAGGTGACGTAAACGGTGCGCGCATTGAGCGTTTTCGAGGAAAAATTGCCTTTCATGGTCCGTGCGGAAGCGATACGAGGCTGACGCACTTACATCCCGTCCTGTCCCTTCGGGGACCGGACGGAAAGCTAAGCGGGGCGTTCAGACCTCGCGCAATGGGAGCCAGGGTTCATGTCGCTGCCCGAGACCATGATGGACTTCGGCCTGGGCGAGACCGCGGACATGATCCGCGAGACCACCGCCCGCTTCTCCGCCGACGTGATCGCGCCCCGCGCCGCCGCCATCGACGAGACCAACGCCTTCCCGCGCGAGCTGTGGCCGCAGATGGGCGAGCTGGGTCTGCACGGGATCACGGTCGAGGAGGATTTCGGCGGCCTGGGCCTCGGCTATCTCGAACACGTGGTGGCGATGGAGGAGGTGAGCCGCGCCTCGGCCTCCATCGGACTCAGCTACGGCGCCCACTCCAACCTGTGCGTGAACCAGATCCGCCGCTGGGGGACCGAGGCGCAGAAGCGGCGCTACCTGCCCAAGCTGATCTCCGGCGAGCATGTCGGCGCCCTGGCCATGAGCGAGGTCGAGGCCGGCTCGGACGTGATCTCGATGAAGCTCCGCGCCGACAAGCGTGGCGACGTCTATGTGCTGAACGGGACCAAGTTCTGGATCACCAACGCGCCCCACGCCGACACCCTGGTGGTCTACGCCAAGACCGATCCGGCGGCGGGCTCCAAGGGGATCACCGCCTTCCTGGTCGAGAAGGATTTCAAGGGCTTCCGGGTCAGCCGCAAGCTCGACAAGATGGGCATGCGCGGCTCCGACACCGGCGAGCTGGTGTTCGAGGACTGCGAGGTCCCGGCCGAGAACGTCATGGGGCCGGTCGGCGGCGGGGCCAAGGTGCTGATGAGCGGGCTGGACTACGAGCGGGCGGTGCTGTCGGGCGGTCCGCTCGGGATCATGCAGGCCTGCCTGGATGTGGTGCTGCCCTATGTGCGCGAGCGCAAGCAGTTCGGTCAGGCCATCGGCCAGTTCCAACTGGTCCAGGCCAAGGTCGCGGACATGTACGTGGCCCTGAACTCGGCGCGGGCCTACGTCTATGCGGTGGCGAGGGCCTGTGACGCCGGGAAGACCACCCGCTTCGACGCCGCCGGCGCCATCCTGCTGGCCAGCGAGAACGCGGTGAAGACCTCGCTGGAGGCGATCCAGGCGCTGGGTGGGGCGGGCTATCTGAAGGAGTTTCCGGTCGAACGGTTCGCGCGCGACGCCAAGCTTTATGATATCGGCGCGGGGACCAACGAGATCCGGCGCTTCCTGATCGGCCGGGAGCTTGTCGGCTAGAGCGTGACGGCTAGGTGTGGAAGCCGGTTTCGGCGGCGACCGCGTTTCGCTATTGAGTGATCTTGAATGCGGTTGGTTCAATGTGAATCGGCCGCCTTCCAACGAGGAAGGGTGGTTCAGGGATGGCGTCCAAGGTCTATGCGGATGCGGCTTCGGCCGTGAAAGGCGTGCTGTTCGACGGCATGACCATCATGTCGGGCGGCTTCGGCCTGTCGGGCAACCCCGAGAACCTGATCCCGGCCATCCGCGACGCGGGCGTCAAGGGCCTGACGGTCGTCTCCAACAATTGCGGCGCCGACAATTTTGGGCTGTGGATGCTGCTGAACAACAAGCAGATCAAGAAGATGATCTCGTCCTACGTGGGCGAGAATAAGCTGTTCGAGAGCCTGTATCTCTCCGGCGAGCTGGAGCTTGAGCTGAACCCGCAAGGGACCCTGGCCGAGCGCATCCGCGCGGGCGGCGCCGGCATCCCGGCCTTCTTCACCAAGACCGGCTACGGCACCCTGGTGGCCGAGGGCAAGGAGACCCGCGAGTTCGACGGCGAGCCCTATGTGATGGAGAGCTGGCTGCGCGCCGACCTGTCCATCATCAAGGCGTGGAAGGGCGACAGCGAGGGCAACCTGATCTATCGCAAGACCGCGCGGAACTTCAATCCGATGATGGCCACGGCCGGCAAGGTCACCATCGTCGAGGTCGAGCACCTGGTCGAACCCGGCCAGCTGGAGCCCGACCAGATCCATACGCCCGGCATCTATGTCGACCGCATCTTCCAGGGCGTGGACTACGAGAAGCGGATCGAGCGGGTCACCACCCGCCCGCGCCCCGAAACCACCAAGGGTCCGGCTGTCGCCGGCACGGAGGTCTGACCATGGCCTGGACGCGCGAACAGATGGCCGAACGGGCCGCCCGCGAGCTGAAGGACGGCTTCTACGTCAACCTCGGCATCGGCATCCCGACCCTGGTGGCCAACTACATTCCCGAGGGCGTGCACGTGACGCTGCAGAGCGAGAACGGCATGCTGGGCATGGGTCCGTTCCCCTATCCGGGGGACGAGGACGCCGACCTGATCAACGCCGGCAAGCAGACCATCACCGAACTGCCGACCTCGTCCTATTTCAGTTCGTCCGACAGCTTCGCCATGATCCGTGGCGGCCACATCGACCTGTCGGTGCTGGGCGCGATGGAGGTGAGCCAGACCGGCGACATCGCCAACTGGACCATCCCCGGTAAGATGGTGAAGGGCATGGGCGGCGCGATGGACCTGGTGGCCGGGGTCAAGAAGGTGGTGGTGGTGATGGAGCACGCCAACAAGGCGGGCGAGTCCAAGCTGCTGAAGACCTGCGCCCTGCCGTTGACCGGTACGCGCTGCGTCGACCTGATCGTCACCGACCTGGCGGTGTTCACCGTCGACAAGGTCGGCGACGGCGGGTTGACCCTGATCGAACTGGCGCCCGGCGTGGAGTTGGCCGAGGTCGAGGCCAAGACCGAGGCGGCGTTCTCCAGCAAGTTGGCCAAGGCGGCCTGAGGTTATCCCTTGCCCAAGCTGAGCTCGGCCCTTTCGGCGGCGTCCGACCGTTTCCAGGCGAACGCCGCCCATAACCGGGCCCTGGTCGAGCAGCTCCGTGTCCGCTCGGCGGAGGCGGCGCTGGGCGGCCCCGAGGCGTCGCGCGCCCGGCACGTGTCGCGCGGCAAGCTGCTGGCGCGCGAGCGGGTCCAGCGCTTGCTCGACGTCGGGGCGCCCTTCCTCGAGGTCGCTCCGCTGGCGGGATACGACCTGTACGACGGCGAGGCGCCGGGTGCGGGCTTGATCACCGGCGTGGGCCGGGTGTCGGGGCGCGAGGTGATGATCGTGGCCAACGACGCCACGGTGAAGGGCGGCGTCTACTTCCCGATGACGGTGAAGAAGCATCTGCGCGCCCAGGAGATCGCGGCCCAGAATCGGCTACCCTGCATCTACCTGGTCGACAGCGGCGGGGCCAACCTGCCGCATCAGGCCGAGGTCTTCCCCGACCGCGACCACTTCGGTCGCATCTTCTACAACCAGGCCCAGATGAGCGCCCAGGGCATCGCCCAGATCGCCTGCGTCATGGGCCTGTCCACCGCCGGCGGCGCCTATGTCCCGGCGATGAGCGACGAGACGGTGATCGTGCGGGGGCGCGGCGAGGAAAGCCAGGGCGCCATCTTCCTGGCCGGTCCGCCCCTGGTGAAGGCCGCCACCGGCGAGGTCATCAGCGCCACCGAACTCGGCGGGGCCGACACCCATGGCCGGCGCTCGGGCGTGGTCGATCACGTGGCGGTGGACGACGACCATGCGCTGGAGATCGTCCGCTCCATTGTCGCGCGCCTCGGTCCGATCGAGACCGCGCCCATCGCCCGCCGGGCCTCACGTCCGCCGGCCTTCGATCCGCAGGAGCTCTACGGCGTCACGCCGCCGGACCTGCGCACGCCCTACGATGTGCGCGAGGTGATCGCCCGCATCGTCGATGGTTCGGAGCTGGACGAGTTCAAGGCGCTGTACGGGACCACCCTGGTGACGGGGTTCGCCCATATCTGGGGCTATCCTGTCGCCATCCTCGCCAACAATGGCGTGCTGTTCAGCGAGAGCGCGCTGAAGGCGGCCCACTTCATCGAGCTGGCCTGCAAGCGCTCGATCCCGCTGGTGTTCCTGCAGAACATCTCGGGCTTCATGGTCGGTGGCAAGTACGAGGCCGGCGGTATCGCCAAGGACGGGGCCAAGATGGTCATGGCGGTGGCCAACGCCAACGTGCCTAAGTTCACCGTGCTGATCGGCGGCAGTTTCGGGGCCGGCAACTACGGCATGTGCGGGCGGGCCTATTCGCCACGTTTCCTGTGGAGCTGGCCTAATGCGCGCATCTCGGTGATGGGCGGCGAACAGGCCGCCAGCGTGCTCGCCACCGTCAAGCGCGACGGGATCGAGGCCAAGGGCGGTAGTTGGCCGGTCGAGGAGGAAGCCGCCTTCAAGGCCCCGATCCGCGAGCGCTACGAGACCGAGGGCGATCCCTACTTCGCCACCGCCCGGCTCTGGGACGACGGGATCATCGACCCGGCCCAGACCCGCAACGTACTGGGTCTGGCGCTGGCCGCCTCGCTCAACGCCCCGATCCTGGAGACGCGCTTCGGCGTGTTCCGGATGTGAGGGGGTCTTGTTCACCCTTCCCCCTCGAGGGGGGAAGGGCAGGGATGGGGGTGTATGCGCCGGACCTGGGCGAACGGCGCCTGAGGTGTCGCCGCCTCTCGAGCCCATCCCCCTGCCGTAGTGGCTACACCCTCACCCCTGCCCCTCCCCCTTCGAGGGGGAGGGAAAAGAGCCGGTCCCATGCTTAAGCGCCTGCTGATCGCCAACCGCGGCGAGATCGCCCGGCGGATCATCCGCACCGCGCGCCGTATGGGCGTGGAGACGGTGGCCGTCTACTCCGACGCCGATGCGGCTGCGCCTTTTGTGGCCGAGGCCGACCGCGCCGTGCATATCGGCCCTGCGCCGGCCCGCGAGAGCTACCTGGACCCGGCCAAGGTGCTGGCGGCTGCGCGCGAGAGCGGCGCCGACAGCATCCACGCCGGCTACGGTTTCCTGTCGGAGAACGCGGACTTCGCAGAGCGCGTCATCGCCGCCGGCCTGATCTGGGTCGGGCCGCCGCCCTCCGCGATCCGCGCCATGGGGCTGAAGGACGCCGCCAAGCGGTTGATGAGCGAGGCCGGCGTGCCGGTGACGCCCGGCTACCAAGGCGAGGACCAGGCCGAAGCCCGTCTGCAGGCCGAGGCCGATCGCATCGGCTATCCCGTGCTGATCAAGGCGGTGGCCGGCGGCGGCGGCAAGGGCATGCGCAAGGTCGAGGTCTCGGCCGAGTTCGCCGCCGCCCTGGCCTCGTGCCGGCGCGAGGCGGCCGCGAGCTTCGGCGACGACCGGGTGCTGATCGAGACCTATGTGACCCGCCCGCGCCATGTCGAGGTGCAGGTGTTCGCCGACCGCCACGGGAACGCCGTCCACCTGTTCGAGCGCGACTGCTCGCTCCAGCGCCGCCACCAGAAGGTGATCGAGGAGGCCCCGGCGCCCGGCATGGACCCGGCCGTACGCGAGGCGGTCTGCGCCGCCGCCGTGCGCGCCGCCCAGGCGGTCGCCTACGAGGGCGCCGGCACCATCGAGTTCATCGCCGACGCCTCCGAGGGTCTGCGCGCCGACCGCATCTGGTTCATGGAGATGAACACCCGCCTACAGGTGGAGCACCCGGTCACCGAGGCGATCACCGGGCAGGACCTGGTGGAATGGCAGCTCCGCGTCGCCTCGGGCGAGCCGCTGCCGAAGACCCAGGGCGAACTTGCTATCAATGGCCACGCCATGGAGGCGCGCCTCTACGCCGAGAACCCGGCGACCGGCTTCCTGCCCTCCATCGGGCGGCTGGAGCGGTTCCGTCTGCCCGACGGCGTGCGCGTCGACAGCGCGGTGGAGGAGGGCGGCGAGGTCACGCCCTTCTACGACCCGATGATCGCCAAGCTGATCAGCCATGCCCCCACCCGCGAGGGCGCGGCGGCCAGCCTGGCGGCGGCGTGCGAGCAGGTCGAGGTGTGGCCGGTCAAGACCAACGCCGCCTTCCTGGCCCGCTGCCTGGCCGAGCCCGATTTCGTCGCCGGGCATGTGGACACGGGCTTTATCGGCGCGCGGCTGGACGCCCTGGCCCTCGATCCCCCGGCGTCGCCTGAGGTGCTGGTCGCCGCCGCGACCCTGCGCCTGGCGTCCGAACCGGGCGACCCGACCGAACCCTGGCGCGGGCTCGAAGGGTTCCGGCTGAACGCTCCGCCCTGCATGGAGGTGCGACTCCAGGACGAGGCGGGAGCGCATGTCGTTCAGGCGAGATCGATCCGCACACACGGCCGCCCCGCAGCGATCCGCACGGACGAGGGCCTGGTCGTGTTTGTTGGCGGCGCCGCCTATGCCTTCACCGATCCCTCGAGCGCCGCCGGCGGGGCGGATGCGGCGTCGGACGGGGCGGTGATCTCGCCCATGCCCGGCCGGATCGTCCAGGTTTCAGCCAAGGCGGGAGACGCCGTCGCCAAGGGCGCACCCCTTCTCACGCTAGAGGCGATGAAGATGGAGCACGTGCTTGTCGCCCCCTTCGATGGTGTGGTGGTGGAGCTCGACGTCAGGGCCGGCGATCAGGTCGGCGAGGGCGCGACGTTGGTGCGGCTGGAGTGCGCCTGAGCAGGGCTGCGATCTGCGCCGATTTGTGTTATCGTCTCTTCTTGACCTCAGGAAGGATCTTCCACTGCCCCCCGAATCCGCCGCCGAGACCGACGTCTCGCCCGCAGTCCCCGCGTCGCTCGCGACCGAAGACGCCCACGCGCTGACGGACCTGATCCTCGCGCGGCTGGACGACGACCAGGCCCAGGACGTCATCGTCATCGACCTGAAGGACAAGAGCCCGCTGGCCGACGCCATCGTCGTCGCCACCGGCCGGTCGCAGCGTCATGTCTCGGCCATGGCCGACCACTTGCTGCGCTCGCTGAAGGAAGGCGGCTACGGCAAGGCCCAGGTCGAAGGTCTGCCCCAGGGGGACTGGGTGCTGATCGACGCGCTGGACGTGATCGTCCACCTGTTCCGGCCCGAGGTGCGGTCCTTCTACAACATCGAGAAGATCTGGTCGGTCGAGCCGCCCCACCCGCTGGGTGGAGATCGGCCGTCGGTCACAGGCCACAACTCGGGCCACAACCCCGTCTACTAGACCGCCATGCGCGTAAGCATCCTGGCTATCGGCCGGCTTGCGCGCGGGCCTGAGCGTGAGCTCGTGGCCGACTATGTGGCGCGCGCGACCGCCGCCGGGCGCGCGCTCGGGCTCGGCCCTGTCGATGTGATCGAGCTGGAGCCCCGCAAGCCCGGCAAGGCCGCGGAAGGTGAAGCGCTGCTTGCGGCGCTGGAGGGCGGAGACGCCTTGCTGGCGGCCTGCGACGAACACGGCCAGACCTGGGCATCCCGCGACTTGGCGGCGCGCGTCGGGCGCTGGCGCGATGATGGCGTGCGGCGGCTGGTGTTCGTCATCGGCGGGGCGGATGGGCTTTCATCCGAGGTGCTGGCGAGGGCGCAGGTCAAGCTCGCCTTCGGTCCGCAGACCTGGCCCCACGCCTTGGCGCGGGTCATGTTGGCGGAGCAGGTCTATCGCGCCGTCACCATTCTCGCGGGCTCGCCCTATCATCGCGATTAGGTGAATCGTCACATGATCTGGTCAGCCGGCTGATCAATCAATTCTGAAATATACTTAGGATTGTGTATCTTAGGTGTTCAGGTCGCCTTTTAATGGTCATCTTCCAACAATACGACTGACATCTTGGGGGTGTTTGTTGTACACTTCCTTTGGTGGAAGGCGGAGACGCAAGATGGCGTTCGAACCCGTACCTGATCCGGTTCGCATCAGCGAGGAAGAGTCCGCCGTCTTGCAGACGGCGCGTCGCGACGGCTACGTGTCGGCCGAGCTGTATAGCCATGGCGACTTCAACGAAGACGGCTTCATGTTCTTCGGCAAGCTCGAGGTGATGTGCCTCAAAGGCCTGTTGCGTTTCGTCGATCGCGTAGGCGACTCCGAGCGGCGGCCGGGCGATGTGCGCATGGTGTTTGCGCCCGCCGCGGGTGGACAGGCCATCGCGGCCTAGGGGCGATGGCGCGCCAGCCTTTGCGCGGTCGGATAAAGCCGGTATGCTGATCGTCAACCGCCCGGCGATCCGCCGGGCGCCTCTGTTTTAAGACGTTCGCGTGCGGGTTCGCCTGCGCCGGGCTGGAGCAAGGGCCGAGCCCCATGACCGACATCCTGATGCCCAAGGCCACCGCCGTCTGGCTAGTGGACAACACCTCGCTCACCTTCGAGCAGATCGCCGCCTTCTGCGGGTTGCATCCGCTGGAAGTGAACGGGATCGCCGACGGTGAAGTGGCTCGCGACATCCGCGGCGCCGACCCCATCGGCAACGGCCAGCTTTCCCGCCAGGAGCTGGAGAAGGCCGAGAAGGAGCCGAACTACCGCATGGTTCAGCAGAAGAGCCGGCACGCCGAGATGTTGAAGCCCGCCAAGAAAAGCGGCGGTCGCTACACCCCCGTGTCGCGCCGCCAGGATCGCCCGGACGCCATCGCCTGGTTCCTGCGCAATCACCCGGAAGTGACCGACGCTCAGATCGCCAGCCTGCTCGGCACGACCAAGTCCACCATCGATTCCGTGCGTGACCGCACCCACTGGAACTCGGCGGCGATCAAGCCGGTGGACCCGGTGACCCTGGGCCTGGTCGGTCAGCTGAACCTGGACGATGTCGTGAAACGCGCCGCCGACAAGAAGGCCAAGGACGACGCCAAGCGCGGCATCGTGCCCGACGGCCCGACGCTGCTTTCCGCGGCGGAGACCGAAGGCGACTACGCCGCCGACGCCGACTGAAGTCCCAGATCGGGGGCCAAAGACCCACGGTGGGTGCGGAAGGGCCCTATCGCTCACATCCCGTTTCCGCCGTCATGCCCGGACTTGATCCGGGCATCCATGGCGCGGCGCTTCAGCCTTCTCGGCCGACAAGCCTGTTCCACGGCTCCCCCGATCAGTCGGGGGATGACGAAGTGAAATGGCGGATGAAATACGATCTGGAGGTCGCGCCTAACCCCTAAGGGTCGGGGCGCTTGAAACGTCAGTGCGCGCGGGCTCCGCGCAGCACCTCTATCTGCTCCTTGAGTTTGAGCTTCTGTCGTTTGAGCTCGTTGAGACGCAAGGAGTCGTTGCCGGGACGACGGTTTTCGTCCTCGATGGCCTTGTCCAGAGTTTGGTGACGGTAACCCAGTTCACGAATGCGCGCTTCAATCGCCATACGGTGCGCTCCTTCTGCTGGCAGGCGGAGTAGAGCAGACCCTTCCGCGCCTGTCAGGTCACTCTGGCGTGAAGCCATCCTCTGCTTTACCGCAGACGCAGCTCTGTTAGGACTTCAGCGCCGCCTTCAAAGCTTGATGGATCGGTTTGTGGATTGCCGAGATGAATGACGACGGGCCGATCCAGAGCGCGGAAGACGTGGCGCTGCGGGCCCGCCTTTCCAATCTGAAGGTGGAGCACCAGGACATGGACGCGGCGGTGGCTGCGCTCGAGGGCAAGCCCCGTCCCGATCAAATCCAGATCGCCCGGCTGAAAAAGAAGAAGCTGCTGCTCCGCGACGAGATCGTCCGGCTGGAAGACCAACTCACCCCCGACATCATCGCCTGAACTGGGTTCCTCGCCGAAGGGCGTTCAGCGCAGGCCCTTGCGTAGGAACATGGCGGCATCGGCTTCGGCCAGCCACCGGGTCGGCTCCAGGCCGGGTTCGTAGGCGCGCACGCCGGCCGAGGCCTTCAGCGGGATCAGCTCACCCTCGAACACCACCGGGGCGGCCCCGATGATCTCGGTCAGGGACTGCGCCTTGGCCATGGCGGCCGGTCCGTCGGCCTGGGCGAGGATGACGGCGAACTCGTCGCCGCCGAGCCGTCCCACCACGTCGGACTCGCGTACATTGTCGACCAGGATCTGCGCCGTCACCGCCAGGGCCGCGTCGCCCGCGGCGTGGCCGAAGCGGTCGTTCACGCCCTTGAAGCCGTCGAGGTCGAAATAGACCAGGCTGGCCGGCGCGTCGTAGCGGTTGCAGAAGGCGGCGCTGCGCTGAAGCTCGCGCACGAAGGCGCGGCGATTGAGCACGGGGGTCAACGGGTCCCGGTCCGCCAGCCGTTCGGCTTCCGCCAGGCGCGTGGTCAGGTGTGCGATCTCCGCGCCGCAGGCGGCCTGTTCGGCCAACAGCCTAGCCAAGGCTTCGCGCACCGCAGGGGTAAGCTCCGCCTCGGACAGACCCAGGCCCGCCAGGGTGTCTATGCGCGTCTGGCCGAGCGCCTTGCTCATTAATCGTCTCCCGGCAGCCCGCATAGCTCAGGATTGGTTGCGGGCGCAAACGGCCTGCCTATACTCGCCGACTTTCCTGCACTTATGGACTTCAGCTTTTGGACCAGAGCGGACCGGCGCCCGTCGCCATCATCATGGGCAGCCGCTCGGACTGGCCGACGCTGAGCGCGGCGGCCGAGGCGCTGGACGCGCTCGGCGTGGCCTATGTCGCCAAGGTGGTTTCCGCCCATCGTACGCCCGATCGCATGTACGCCTTCGCCAAGTCCGCCAGGGCCGACGGGGTGAAGGTGATCGTGGCCGGGGCGGGTGGAGCGGCGCACCTGCCGGGCATGACCGCCTCGCTGACCGAGCTGCCGGTGATCGGCGTGCCGGTGCGCTCCGAGGCGCTCAGCGGCTGGGACTCCCTGCTGTCCATTGTCCAGATGCCCGGCGGCGTACCGGTGGCGACCATGGCGGTGGGCCGGGCGGGGGCCAAGAACGCGGGGCTGTTCGCCGCCCAGATCCTGGCGCTGAACGATCCTGCCCTGGCCGAGCGGGTCGTCGCCTATCGTCGGGCCCAGACCGAGGCGGTGGCCGAGACGGTCGAGGACGCTCCGGTTTGAGCCAGACTTTCGCTCCGCTTGCGCCCGGCTCGGTGATCGGCGTCCTGGGCGGGGGTCAGCTCGGCCGGATGCTGGCGCTGGCCGCGGCGCGGCTCGGCTTCGACGTGGTGGTGCTGACGCCCGAGACCGACACCCCTGCCAGTCGGGTGGCTTGGCGCACTATCGTCGCCGACTACACCGACCCCTCCGCCCTGGCCGAACTGGCCGAGTTGGCGGCGGTCGTCACCTATGAGTTCGAAAACGTCCCGGTCGCGGCGGTCGAGGCGCTGATCGCCCACGGGGGAGACGTGGCTCCCGGCGCCCTGGCGCTGGCCACCGCCCAGGATCGGGTGAAGGAGAAGAGCTTCTTCCGCGCCTCCGGCGTCCCCACTGTGGACTTCGCGGCGGTCGACAGCGTGGCCGATATCGTCGAGGGCCTGTCACGGCTGGGTGCGCCAGCTCTGTTGAAGACCCGGCGCGAAGGCTATGACGGCAAGGGCCAGACCTGGGTCGCCGACGCCGCCGACGCCGAGGCCGCCTTCGCCCGCATCGGCTCCAAGCCCGCGATCCTGGAGGCCAGGGCGGCGTTTCGCCGTGAGTTGTCGGTGATCGCCGCGCGCGGTCGCGACGGGGTGGTTGCGGCCTATCCGCTGAGCGAGAACCATCACCGCGACGGCGTGCTGCGCACCTCGCGCGCGCCGGCCCAGGCATCCCACACCACCCGCGCCGAGGCGCTGCGGATCGCCGAACGCACCCTGGAGCGGCTGGACTATGTCGGCGTCGCCGGGATCGAGCTGTTCGAGGGCGAGGACGGCCGGCTGCTGGTCAACGAGTTCGCGCCTCGGGTCCACAACTCCGGCCACTGGACGCTGGACGCCTGCCAGGTGGACCAGTTCGAGCAGCACGTGCGGGCGGTGGCCGGCTGGCCGCTGGGGCCCACCGACATGCTGGCGACCGCGGAGATGGAGAATCTGCTGGGCGACGCGGCGCTGGACTGGGCGGCGCTGGCTGCGGACCCATCGGCTCGGCTATGGCTCTACGGCAAGCGCGATGTCGCGCCCGGCCGCAAGATGGGCCACCTCACCCGCCTGGGCTCGCCCATGCGCCGCGATCCTGAAATCGCCTGAACCCGAAATCACTTGATCGTGGCGCAGGATGTGGCACGCACGCCGCCGAGTTTTAAGCTTGGCGTTTTGGGCTAAACTCGGCCCATTCCAGGGTCAGGTCTCAGGGGTGCGTCATGGTCAAGTTCGCCGTCGGTATGATCCTCGTCTCGATGCTGGCGGCCGACGCCGTGTCGGCGGCGCCTCGCTCGCAGCTGACGCCGCTGAGGGACTCGGAGCTTTTCATCAGCCCCTGTGGCGAACCCTTCCGCTCCAAGGCCGGCGATCCCTATCCGGTGGTGGCCTGGTTCCAGAAGGCGGACGCCAACAAGGACGGCCATATCGACAAGGCCGAGTTCCGCGCAGATGCAGAAGCCTTCTTCAAGGTGCTGGACCGGGACCATGACGGCATCGTGGATGACGCCGAGGTCAGCTACTACGAGCATCAGATCGTGCCCGACGTGATGGGCGCCGCCCCATCGGCCCGTCTGGACGGCCGGCCAGCGTTGATCCTGACGGCCCTGGCCCAGGATAGCGGGGGCGGCGCCTCCGGTTCGAGCAAGATCCGGGAGGACGACCTGCCCTATCAGGGCGCCGGCGCCTATGGATTGCTGAACGACGCCGAGCCCGTCCGTTCCGCTGACCGCACCTTCAACGGTCAGATCAAGCTGGCGGACTTCCTGGCCCGTGCCGACCACAACTTCGAGGCCCTGGACGTCGAGGGGCGCGGCTATGTGACGTTGGACGACCTGCCCTTCACCCTGGCGCAGAAGCAGGCCAAGCCGGCTCGCCACAAGGCCTGACGCTCGTTCACGGCGTTAGGGTCTCGGCGTCGCGTCGCCAGGCGCGGCGAGGGCCGGCCGATCGTCCGGCGCGCCCTGGGGGGCGGGTGTCGACGGGGTCGGGTACATCGGTGCACTCGAGCCGGCGCCCGTCGAGCCGCTGAGGTCGCCGCTGGTCGCGTCCTGGGTGCTGGTGTTGGGCCCGGCGACGGCCGGCGCTTCGCCTGTTCCGTTCACGTCCATCTCCAGGCTTTGTGGCTTGCGGCGATGATGGGGTTTGGGCGCCGCCGGAGGGGGCGCGGCGCTGCCAGCCGGCGCGGGCTGCGTGGCGGTGGCTTGCGCGAGAGCGTTTCCGCCTCCGTGGACCGCCGCGCAAAGGGCGGCCGTCCCTAGGATGAGCCTCGAGAATTTGGCGGTCATGGCAGCTCCTGTCCGTGGGACAGCCTAGACTTCGATGGTCGACGGCGAAATCGACTTTCGATTCAATCCGGACCCTGTCCCATACGAAACGAGCCCGGCGCTATGGCCGGGCTCGAAACAGGTGCGACCGCTCTGAGGCGAGCATCGGACGAAGCCCAGGCCCGTCCGGCGCGCGGAGCGTCTTACTGGCCGGTGGTGTTGCCGGCGGCGTCGGTCGCGGTGTCCGGCTTGGGCGCGGTCACCTTCTTGGCGTGCTTGACCACCTTGTGGTGCTTGGTGACCGTCTTGCCGGACGCGTCGGTGTCGGCGGTCTTGACGTCGGTGGTGTTGGTCGTGGTCTTCGAGTGGGATGGCGCCGGCGGAGTGGCGGCGGTCTGGGCGAAGGCCGGAGCGACCAGCAGGGACGCGGCGATCAGACCCGCGGCGACGATACGAGCAGCCATGATGAAACTCCCTTTATTCTTGTTGGCGTCGGCGGACGACGAATGCCCCCGCCTCGAACCCGACCTTGATGTCGAGTGGTGGCGACTATCCGGCGAAATTGTGGCGAAGTTTTGCCGGATTGCATACAAGCATGTAAAGGCCGCGTGAGTTCCCCCGTCAATCCAAAAAAGCCAAGTCGTTTTGCGGCTTGTTTGGATTTTCGAAGCTTTGGCCTGCGTCGATATAGGCTGCATTGTCTTGGAAGGTTCAGGTTTCGACAAGCTCGAACGACGTTCCCGCCAGCTCTGGCGCCAGAAATGAGGACCTGAAGAAGTATGTCGGTGGATTCTCTCGGGTCGACCGTAAGGATTGGAAGTTGAAGCCCCCGACGCCAGGGGATGGCGCCGGGGGATAATGCTCAGGGATCGGCTCGGATCAGCTTCAGTGAGCGGGCCGCCCCTGGCTGGCGTCGGACTGTAGCTGATGGATCAGCACGTCGACGTCGCCGTTGTGATTGGCGAGGGTGGATGTGAAGTCTTGTTGCTGCACCACGGCCAGCCAGACGCCCTGGGCCTGGATGTCCACGACCTTCCAGCCGTTCGCGCCGCGCAGCAGCCGCCAGTTCACCACCGGGTTGCCCTTGTAGTCCGCGCCGCTGACGATGCTGGAGACCACCACGTCGTTGGGCGAGCGGGCGACCGAGCCCGACACCGTCAGCTTCTCGCCGTGATAATCGCCGAAGCGCGTTTCGTAGATACTATCCGCATACTGACGGAAAGCCTGGGCGAAGCGGTTGTACTGTTCGGGAGTGAGTGCGCGACGGTAGCGGCCGAGCACGAAATCGGTGATGCGCGACACGTCGGCCACGTCGTTCACGAAGCCGTAGAAGGCCTGCTTCTTGGCGGCGACGCTCATGCCCTGGTCGTTCAGGATGGTCAGCGCGCGGTTGGCCTGGGTCTGGACGTAGGCTTCCGCCTGCGGGTCGCCGTGCCCGCGCGCGGCCTGGGCCATGGCGGGGGCGCTGGAGGCAAGGGTCAGCGGCAGGGCGGCTGTGAGGGCCAGGACGGCTGCGCCTGCGAGCTTGGCGGCGCGGCGGGATAGGGGCGTGGGCATCGAAGGCTCCGGATGATGCGTATGGCGTGGGCGGTACGCTGTGTTTTCGAGCGCCGAACGGGTGGCGGGAACCCAGGGTTCCGGCCCCGCCCCGACGCTCAAGCTTTACAGATAGGATGCCGACACGCTGTATGGAGGCCATGAAGGCCACCGCCGACGATTTAGTGGAGATGCTGCGCGCGGCGGGCGAGCCGACGCGCCTGCGGGTGCTCGCCTTGCTGGCGCGCGAGGAGCTGGCGGTGATGGAGCTGGTCCAGATCCTGGGCCACAGCCAGCCGCGGGTGTCGCGCCATCTCAAGCTGCTGGCCCAGGCCAAGCTGGTGGAGCGGTTCCCCGATGGCGCCTGGGTATTCTATCGCCTGGGTGCATCCGAGCCACAGCGGCGCTTCCTATACAATGTGCTGGAGACGCTGGCGCCCGGCGCGCTCGATCACCAGCGCGACCTGGAGAAGCTGGAGGCGGTGCGCCAGGCCCGCCATGGCGAGGCCCAGGCCTACTTCGCCCGCAACGCCGCCCGCTGGGACGAGATCCGTTCGTTGTACGTGGCCGAGGACGCGGTGGAGGCGGCGATCCTGCGCGCGGCGGGCGACGGGCCCTATCGCCGGTTGATCGACCTGGGCACCGGCGCCGGGCGGATGCTGACCTTGCTCGGGCCTCGCTCGGCCCACGCCATCGGGCTCGACCTGTCGCAGCAAATGCTCAACATCGCCCGCGCCCACACCGCCGAGGCGGGGCTGGAGGGGGTGGAGCTGCGCCACGGAGACATCCACGCCACCGGCCTGCCGACGGGGACGGCGGATCGGGTGGTGATCCACCGGGTGCTGCACTATCTGGGCGACCCGGCCGGCGCGGTGGTGGAGGCGGCGCGGCTGCTGTCGCCGGGCGGGCGGTTGATGATCGTGGACTTCGCCCCCCACGGGCTGGAATACCTACGCGAGGTGCACCAGCACCGCCGCCTGGGCTTCTCCGACGAGGAGATGGCGCGCTGGACCGCCCAGGCCGGCCTTCACGCCCACACCGCCGTCGCCTTGCCGCCCACCGAGGCTGGCGGGTTGACCGTCAAGGTGTGGAGCGCCGAGCGGGGGTAGGCGGGCGCCCTGGACGTCCCTTCGTCGAAATATTTGTCGGACTGAAAGGGAAAGCCGAGATCAGCGAGCGATTAAATTCTTTAGTTTTTCACTTGTGGATTTTGGTTCGCTTCGGCACGAAGCTATTGCGCCGGTAAGCATTTCCCGCCGTATATGCAGAGCTTTCTTTTTATCGCCATGCGCCTCAAGGTAGCGGGCCAGCATCATATCTTGGCCGGTGTCGTCGAATATGCCTTCTCTTGCATCGTAAGATCTTTGATCGGTGTAACGATCAATTTGCCAAATGGTGATCTGCAAGAGTCGATTGGCGATACGGTAGTGTTTCTTAGCTATTTCGCGCCGAATTTCGATCTGTGACTTTATGGCGCGTGAGAGTTCTTTTGATTTGATGCACGGAGCGGCATAGGAAGCCGGGAAATTCGGAGCTTTAGCGAAGCTTTCGGCGGCCGTCATTGGCGTTAAACACACAATTGTGGCGCCCAATGCAATATTGAAAAATGCCCTCTGGTTTCGAAAAAACTTACTTTTGATAGACGCGCGTGAAGTGATCATGGTGTCCCTCATAGTAGGCTAGGCCGTATTTGGCGGCGATTTCAATCGCTGCTTTTGCGCTTGAATCGGCGAAGTTATTACCCTTTGCGCCGAATGCGTCGGAATCGCGCTGCCCCTCCATATGTAAAGCATCCCAATTCACGCGTTGCGGCGTAACGCTTGTATTCATGAACATGAACTGCTTTTCGCCACTCTGGACGACGCAGAACTTGGCCGGGCTGTCGATCAGTCCACCCGCGTCGCCCCCATCGATCGCGATGCCAGTATAACCTCCTTCCGACCTGTCATAGGGGTGGGTGTGGAAGACCCCGATTGGAGTGAACTTGGCGGGATCTTTCATGGTGTAATCGGGTGTGAACGTTTTCCGGTCCGCAGCCACGCCGCCGATGTTCTGGACGCTGAGATTTCCCTGCCGGTCGGTGACGATCGTGCCGCCCTGTTCCTTGGAGCGGCCGCCGGGGAAGCTCCGGCTCCATGAGACGTCGAACTGGCCTTGCAGCGTTGGCGAGAACTGGATCGCCCCTGGCGCATCGGCCGGTGTCTTCCGGGTGGCGAAGTCGGCGGCGGTGGCGACGTGGGTCAGTGTTTGCTGCGAAGTCTGATGTGGACCTGACGAAGGCTTAGCCGATTGAGCGGGAGGCCGGTCATGATGTGCGGCCGCGCCCATCTTCCCGTCGGCGAAGCGTCCATCCTGCGCGCGAGGTTGGCCATCATATTTCGCCAACACGTCATCCACGCGGGCGATGCGCGCGGCGCCGTCCGCGTCCAGTTCGGATAGTTTCAGGAACATCGCCGTCATCGCTGCCTTGGCCAGGTTCCCCGCGTTCAGGGCGTCGGCGATGGAGGCTAGGCTCAAGGACAGGAACGGCGCCTTGTCCGCGGGATAGGCGGCCTTCAGCAGCAGCTCGATCTCGTCGGCGGGGCGCGGAACGAAGGCGTGGCCACGCTTGTGCAGCAGGGCCACCCCCGCCAGCCGCAATCCGGCGGCGTCGCAGTCCACCCCCAGGCCGCCCAGCCGGTTGATCCGATGAACGCGGGAATCGGGCTGGTTCAAGGGGCGCCTCCATGGACAGGAGGGGAGCGTGCGTTCTCTTTACGTTCGCGTCAAGACCAAATGTGCATTCCGCACATTGGAGGCGTTCGCCCGCTTCAGAGCGCCAGCCGATAACCCCCTGCGTCGGTGAGCAGCAGGCGTGCGCCGCCGGCCTCGGGCTCGATCTTCTGGCGCAGGCGGTAGATGTGGGTCTCCAGCGTGTGGGTGGTGACGCCGGCGTTGTAGCCCCACACCTGGGTCAGCAGCTCCTCGCGCGAGACCGGCTTCTCGCCGGCGCGGTAGAGGTATTTCAGGATGTTGGCCTCTTTTTCCGTCAGCCGGATCTTCTTCTGCTTCTCGTCGATCAGCAGTTTCTGAGCCGGGCGGAACTCGTAGGGGCCGATGCGGAACACCGCGTGCTCGGACTGTTCGTGGCTGCGTAGCTGGGCGCGGATGCGCGCCAGCAGCACGGCGAAGCGGAACGGCTTGGTGACATAGTCGTCTGCGCCGGCGTCCAGGCCGCGCACGGTGTCGTCGTCGGTGGCGGCGCCGGTCAGCATGATCACGGGAGCCAGCACGCCGTCCTCGCGCATCTGCCGGCAAGCGTCGCGGCCGTCCATGTCGGGCAGATCGACGTCGAGCAGGATCAAGTCGGGGCGGACGGCCTTGGCCGTGGCGACGCCCTCGCCGCCGGTCCTGGCCTGGACGGTCTTGAAGTCGTCCTCCAGGTCGATCTGCTCGGCCAGCGCGCCCCGCAGGTCCTCGTCGTCGTCGACGATCAGTATCGTTCTCGTTTGGGCCATAGCCGACATATGGCCTTGCAAATGCGCCGGTGCAAAGGCTCTCAGGTGCAAAGCTTCAGCGGAATGGACGCCGCCCCATGATCTTCACCGCCTATGCCGACGGACGCTGCCGGATCGGGGACCGGGTCGTCTCCTGCGCGCTCGGCCGCTCGGGGGTGGTGGAGGCCGGCGACAAGCGCGAGGGGGACGGCGCGGCGCCGCTGGGGACCTGGGCCCTGCTGCGGGTGCTCTACCGGCCCGACCGGGGTGCAGCGCCCCGGACCCGGCTGCCGGTCGAGGCCATTGGGCTGGACGACGGTTGGTGCGACGCGCCGCAGGACCCGGCTTATAACCGCCCCGTGACGTTGCCCTACCCGGCCAGCTGCGAGCGGATGTGGCGGGAAGACGAGCTGTACGACATCGTCTGCATCCTGGCCCACAACGACAACCCGCCTATCCCCGGCATGGGGTCGGCGATCTTCCTGCACGTGGCCAAGCCTGGTTATCCGCCCACCGAGGGGTGCGTGGCCCTGGCGCGTGCGGACCTCGAAGCCTTGCTGGCGGTGGCGGGTCCGGGAGACGCCCTGGCGATCGAGCGGGCTTAGCGGGTGAGCGGCCCCCGCACCGTGGCGTTGAGGTCGGTGATCAGGCCGCTGCCGATCGAATAGCACCAGCCGTGGATGGTCAGGTCCTCGCCCGCCGCCCAGGCGTCCCTGACCAGGGTGGTGGCGGCGACATTGCGCACCTGGGCCAGGACGTTCAGCTCGCACAGCCGGTCGTGGCGGGCCTGATCGTCGGGCAGGGCGTCAAGTTCGGCTCGGCTTTCGAAGGCCAACTGGCGGATCGGGGTCAACCAACCCTCCACGGGCCCTTGAAGCGGCGGCTGCAGCGCGGCCAGCACGCCGCCGCAGCCGTAATGGCCCACGACTAGGACGTGGCGCACCTTCAGCACCTGCACTCCATACTGCAGCACCGACAGGTAGTTGGCGTCGTCCACCGGGGCCAGATTGCCGACGTTGCGATGGACGAACACCTCGCCGGGATCGAGGTCGACGATTTCCGTGGCCGGCACCCGGCTGTCGGAACAGCCGATCCACAGATAGGCCGGACTCTGCTGGGCCGTGAGGCGCTTGAAGAAGCCGGGATCGGCGCTGGTCTTGCGTTCGGCCCAGGCGCGGTTGCGGGTGAGCAGGGCCGCGATCGGCGCGTCGGGGCCGTGGGCGCAGGTCCCGTCCGGGGAGGGTGAATTGCAGTCGGATGTCATGACTGCGAGGTATCGCGTTACGACGCCGCTGTGAACGCCTGTGTGGCGCGGATGTTACATGGCTTTCACTTGCGTCTCCGCCTCGCCCCGTGCAGCGTCGCGGGACTATCGGGGCTGAAGATGCTGCAGATCAACGACCTGACCCATGTCTACTCCAATGGCGTGCGGGCGCTGGATGGCGTGACGCTGAACGTGCCGCGCGGCATGTATGGTCTGCTGGGTCCCAACGGGGCCGGCAAGTCGACCCTGATGCGATGCATCGCCACCCTGCAGACCCCGACCTCCGGCGCCATCCATTTCGACGACATCGACGTGCTCAAGACGCCGGAGCGGCTGCGCCAGACGCTCGGCTATCTCCCCCAGGACTTCGGGGTTTATCCCCGCGTGTCGGCCTACGAAATGCTGGACCACATGGCCGTGCTGAAGGGGATCGCCGATCCGAAGGCGCGCAAGGCCGAGGTCGAGCGCCTGTTGGAGCAGGTGAACCTCTACGGGGTGCGCAAGAAGGCGCTGGCGGGGTTTTCCGGCGGCATGCGCCAGCGTTTCGGCATCGCGCAGGCCCTGATCGGCGGCCCGGCCCTGATCATCGTCGACGAGCCCACCGCCGGCCTGGATCCGGAGGAACGCAACCGCTTCCTCAACCTGTTGGCCGAGATCGGCGAGAACGTGGTGGTGATCCTGTCCACCCACATCGTCGAGGACGTGTCGGACCTCTGCCAGGCCATGGCGGTGATCGCCGGCGGTCGCATCGTGCGCCAGGGTGCGCCGGGGAGCCTGACGGCTGAACTAGACGGCCGCATCTGGAGCAAGGCGGTGGATAAGGGCGACATCCCCACCCTGCGAGAGCGCTACGACCTGATCTCCACCCGGCTGTCGGGCGGGCGCACCGTGGTCCACGTGCTGAGCGACGCCGATCCCGGCGATGGGTTCGCGCGCCACTCGGGCGGTCTGGAGGACGTCTATTTCTCCAGCCTTCACGCCGCCCGCAAGGCGGCTTGAGGCGTCACGATGTTCCTGAAGATCGCAAGCTTCGAGCTGCGCTACCAGCTCAAGAACCCGGTGTTCTGGGTGGCGGCGGGACTGTTCTTCCTGCTGACCTTCGGCTCGGTGACCAGCGACACGATCCAGATCGGCGCCACGGCCAACGTGCACGTCAACTCGCCGAGCGCGATCGCCCAGACGTTCCTGATCTTCAGTCTGTTCTTCATGTTCGTCAGCACGGCGTTTGTAGCCAACGTGGTGGTGCGCGACGACGACACCGGCTTCGGCCCGATCCTGCGGGCCACCCGCCTGCGCAAGCTCGACTATCTGTACGGACGCTTCGTGGGCGCCTTCGCCGCGGTGCTGCTGTGCTTCCTGTCGATCCCGCTGGCGATGATGGTGGGCTCGGTGATGCCCTGGATCGATCCGGAGAAGCTGGGGGCTTTCCGGCCGGACGCCTACGCCTACGCCTATGTCGTGCTGGCGGTTCCCACCTTGTTCTTCATCTCGGCGGGGTTCTTCGCGCTGGCCACGGCCACCCGTTCGCTGATGGCGACCTATCTCGGCGTGGTCGGTTTCCTGATCCTGTATCTGGTCGCCATCGCCCTGGCCGCCAAGCCGCAGTTTCGCGTGGCGATGGCCTATCTGGAGCCGTTCGGTATCGGAGCGTTCGGCAACGCCAGCCGCTATTGGACCGCCACGGACCGCAACACCCTGCTGGCGCCGCTAGCCGGGCCCCTGTTGTGGAACCGCATCATCTGGACGGTGGTCGGCGCGGCGTTCCTCGCCGGCGCGTCGGTCCTGTTCCGGTTCGAAGTGCGCGGTAAGAAGCTGAGCCGCCGTGAAGCCGAACGCCAGGCCGCCGATATCGCCCCTGAGGCCGCCCAGCCGCTGACGCCGCCTGCGCCCGGCGCCTACGCCGACCCTGGCGGGGGTCGCGCCGTCTGGGCCCAGCTCGTCGCCCGCACCCGGCTCGACATGGGCCAGGTGTTCAAGAGCCCGGCCTTCTTCGTGCTGATGGCGCTCGGCCTGTTCAACAGCATGGCCGGCATGTGGTTCGGAACCACCAACGGCGTCTATGGCGTCAACGCCTATCCCGTCACGCGCAGCCTGATCACGGTGTTGCGCGGCGCGTTCGGGATCATCCCGCTGGTGGTGTCGATCTACTATGCGGGCGAGCTGGTCTGGCGCGAGCGGGACCGGCGCACCGAGGCCCTGGTGGACGCAACCCCCACGCCGGACTGGGTGTTCGCCGCGCCCAAGATCGTGGCCATCATCGGGGTGCTGTTCGCCATGCTGGCGATCAGCGTCGTGGGCGCGATGCTGATCCAGACCTTGAAGGGGTTCACCCACTACGAGCTCGGCAAGTATCTCGGCTGGTACCTGCTGCCCGAGACGGTGAATGCGGCGCTGATCGCGGTGCTGGCGGTGTTCCTCCAGACGCTCGTGCCCCACAAATTCTTCGGCTGGGGGCTGATGGTGATCTACATCATCGCCACCATCGTGCTGCCCAAGCTGGGCTTCGAGCACAACCTGTACATCTACGGCGGCTCGCCGGACGTGCCGTTGTCGGACATGAACAACCAGGGCCTGGCCGGCCTGGCGAGGAACTGGTTCCAGCTCTACTGGAGCCTGGTCGCGCTCGGGCTCGCGGTCCTGACCTACGGGTTGTGGCGGCGCGGCTCGGACGCGCGCCTGAGGCCTCGCTTCCGGCGGCTGCCGCATCGCCTGGCCGGACCGGCCGGAGGACTGCTGGGCGTGGCTGTCGTCGGAGCGCTGGCGGTCGGCGGCTATATCTATCTGAACACCAACGTCTGGAATCCCTACCGCACCCAGCTGGCCGACGATCGCTTCCAGGCGGACTACGAGAAGGCGCTGCTGCCTTTCGCCCGGGTTCCCCAGCCCAAGATCACCGATGTGAAGCTGGCGGTCGATCTCTATCCCGACGGTCCCCAGGCCCGGGCGCACGGCGTCTATGTCCTGCAGAACAAGACCTTGGCTCCGATCCGCACCTTGCACGTCCGCTTCGAGCGCGACCTGAAGGTGCTGGCCCTGTCGGTGGAAGGCGGGCGGCCGCTGAAGACCTACGATCGTTTCAACTATCGCATCTTCACCTTCGATACGCCGATGGCGCCGGGCGAGAAGCGCAGCCTGTCCTTCACCGTCCGCAGGGGCCAGCACGGCTTCAAGAACCGCGGCAACACCACTCGTATCGTCGACAACGGGAGCTTCCTCAACAGCTTCGAGATCGCGCCCATGATCGGCATGGACCGCACTGGCCTGCTGACCGACCGGGCCAAGCGGCGCAAATACCACCTGCCGGAGGACCTGCGCCCGCCCAAGCTCGAGGACGACAGCGCGCGGCAGTTCAACATGATCACCCACGGCGCGGACTGGGTGAACACCGACATCACCGTTTCCACCACAGCCGACCAGACACCCATGGCGCCGGGCTACCGGGTGGCCGACCGGATCGTCGGCGGTCGCCATATTGCGGAGTTCCGCACCGAGGCGCCGATCCTGGATTTCTTCTCTATCCAGTCCGCGCGCTATGCGGTCAGGCGCGTGCCTTACAAGGGCGTGAACCTGTCGGTCTACTACCACCCGGCGCACGCTTGGAACGTCGACCGGATGATCGCAGCGCTGAAGTTCGGGCTCGACTACGACCAGGCCAATTTCAGCCCCTACCAGTTCCGCCAGGTGCGCATCCTGGAGTTCCCCGACTACGCCCAGTTCGCCCAGTCCTTCGCCAACACCATCCCCTATTCCGAGGGGATCGGCTTCATCATGGACGAGCGGGACCGCTCCAAGATCGACTTCGTCACCTACGTCACCGCCCACGAGCTGGGCCACCAGTGGTGGGCGCACCAGGTGATCGGGGCGGACATGCAGGGCGCCTCGATGCTGGACGAGACCTTCGCCCAGTACAGCGCGCTGATGGCGATGAAGCACCTGTACGGCGACGACCAGATCCGTCGGTTCCTCAAATTCGAACTGGACAACTACCTGCGCTCGCGCGGCGGCGAGGCGGTCGAGGAGTTGCCCTTGGACCGGGTCGAGGACCAGGGTTACATCCATTACCGTAAGGGTTCGCTGGTGATGTACCGGCTGCAGGACGAGCTGGGCGAGGCGGCGGTGAACGCGGCGCTGCGCCACCTGCTGAAGGACTACGCCTTCAAGGGCGCGCCTTATCCGACCACGCGCGATTTCCTGGCCGACCTGCGCGCCGAGGCCCGGCCGGACCAGCAGCAGCTGATCACCGACCTGTTCGAGAAGATCACCCTGTACGACCTGCGCGCGGTCCACGCCTCGTCGAAGAAGCGTCCCGACGGGCGCTACGACGTCGCCTTGGAGGTGACGGGCAAGAAGCTCTACGCCACCGGCCAGGGCAAGGAGAGCGAGGCGCCGATGGACGAGGCCTTCGACGTCGGCCTGTTCACGCGCGAGCCCGGCAAGCCCGACTTTGCGGCCAAGGACGTCATCCTGCTGAAGCACCTGAAGGTGCGCAGTGGCAAGCAGGTGTTCCGGTTCGTGGTCGACCGGGCGCCCAGGTTCGCGGGCGTCGATCCCTACAACAAGGCCATCGACCGCAACTCCGACGACAATGTCACGGCGGTGGGCGGCTAGGGCGCGTCTACCCGCCGCGTGTCCTTCAGCTCATATGGCCACGGATGTCGCGCGCCATGGCCAGGTGACGCCGGACCACCGGGACGATCCGATTGGCCGTGCGTTGCAGGGCGAGGTTCTGACCGCCGCGGGCGTAGCCTGCGTGGACTTCGAGCGCCTTCATATGGGCCTGGACCTGCTGGTCGATATAGACGCGGTCGAAGTTCGGGCCTGACCCGCGCAGTGTGGCGATCATCTCTTGTTGGTCGGCGCCGAGCCCGGGCGGCGGAGGGACGGGGCGGCCGGTTTCGGTCAAGGCGGCCTTGATCATGGCGGTCGACTTGGAGTGGTCGCGGATCATCATCTGCGCGAAATCGCGGACGTGCGGGTTCGAGGTGCGGTGCAGGGCCATGCGCGCCTCGGCGATCTCGAACATGTCGCTGCGCGCGGCGGTGGCCACGTAGTCCGGCGTCGACAGCGCTGGGCCTCCCATCGACGGGCCGGCCATATCCGGCCGCATCGCTTGGGCGCTGACGACTCCAGCCGAACTCAGCGCCAGCGCCGCCGCCACGCCCAGGGTCAGAATACGGAGCATGCATTTCCTCCAGCGGCGCCGAGCGCGCCGTTCACGGACTCGCGTAACCGGAGGGGGCCGACCGGAGTTCCTGGCCCCCGCCGCAGCGATCGCTAAAGGTTCAGGTCGCGGGTGCGTGTCTCGGGCAGGAACAGCAGGGTGGCGACGATGCTGATCACGGTGCCGATGATCGGATACCAGAGGCCGAAATAACTGTCCCCGCTGGCCGCCACCATGGCGTAGGCGGTGGCCGGCAGGAAGCCGCCGACCCAGCCGGTGCCGATGTGATAGGGCAGCGACAGGGCGGTGTAACGGACCTTGCTGGGGAACAGCTCGACCAGGCACGCCGCCTGGGGCCCGTATAGGGCGGTGGCCCCTACGGCGAACACCAGCAACACGGCCAGGATCAGCGGTGCATTGGTCCGCGCGGGATCGGTGCGCAAGGGATAGCCGGCCTTGGACAGGGCCGCGGCCAGCCGCGCCGATACCGTCGCCCGCGCCGCCTTCAGCGCGGGGGCCGACAGCGTGCGGCCGTCCACCGAGGCGACCGTGGCGTCGCCGATCTTGGCCACCGGCGACGCGCCGGGCGCTGCCTTGACGTTGTGGTAGGAGACCCCGGCGTTGGTCAGGGCGCCCTTGAGGATGTCGCAGGCGGTGCGGAACTGCGCCTTGCCGACGGGATCGAACTGCAGCGTGCACTGGGCCGGATCGGCGATCACCGTCACCGGCGCGCGCTGGGCGGCTTCGGCGAGGGCGGGATTGGCGGCGCGGGTGATCAGGTGGAAGCCCGGCCACAGCGCGGCGGTGAACAGGATCATGCCGCCGGCCATCACCGCCTTGCGTCCGATCCGATCCGACAGGGCGCCGAACACGATGTAGAGCGGCGCCGACAGGACCACGAGCGCGATCATGATCGCGTTGACCGTGTTGGGCGCGACCTTGAGGATCTTCTCGATGAAGAACTGGGCGTAGAAGAAGGTCGTGTACCAGACCGTCCCCTGGGCCACCATGACCGCGAATAGGGCCAGCAGCACCCGCTTGAGGCTGTGCGGCTCCAGGAAGGCGTCGGCGTAGGGGCGGGTTGAGCGGCGGCCCTCGGCGTGCATCTTCTGGAACACCGGGCTTTCCGACAGCTTGAGCCGGAACCAGACCGACACCGCCAGCAGGATCACTGAGGCCAGGAACGGGATGCGCCAGCCCCAGGCGTTGAACGCCATGTCGCCCAGCACCGTTCGCGTGATCAGGGTGACGATCAGGGCCCCGCCCAGGCCGAACGCGGCCGCTGCCCCGATCCAGCTGGTGAAGAAGCCGCGCTTGTTGGGGGGGGAGTGCTCGGCGATGTAGATGGCCGCCCCGCCCCACTCGCCGCCCAGCGCGATCCCCTGGATGATGCGCAACAGGATGAACAGGCTGGGCGAGATCAGGCCAGCCTGGGCGTAGGTCGGCAACAGGCCGATGCAGAAGGTGGCCGAGCCCATCATGATCACGGTGATCAGGAAGGCGCCCTTGCGGCCCGCCCGATCGCCCACCCGACCGAAGATCAGCGCGCCGACGGGGCGGAAGGCGAACCCGGCCGCGAACGATCCGAGTGCGAAGACATAGGCGGCCGTATCGTTCAGCCCGGCGAAGAAGGTCTTGGAGATGATGGTGGCGAGCGGGACGAAGACGAAGAAGTCGTACCACTCGAACGCCGTGCCGGCCGATGACGCCGCCACCACGACGCGGATATCGCTCGGCGCGCTTGTCGCGCCGCCGGATGTCGAACCTGCCAAAAGCCGTCCCCCTAATCTTTAGGGGCAAGCTAGAGCGGATTGCTCGCGGCTAGAAGCCGTCCCGAGCGCTCCGGCGTGCAATCATGTTGCGCCCGATGGACCAAAACGAAAAGGCGCCCCGCGGACTGGCCGAAGGGCGCCTTTCCTGGAACCTGCAATAGGCCTTTCGGCTTAGTGCGGGGTCGCGTCCTTGGCGGTGCCGGTCACGGCGTTGCCAGTGGCGGAGACGTCCTTGCCGGCGCCCGCGATGGTGTTGCAGGCGGCGACCGAAACAGCGGCGGTGGCGGCCAGCAGGATAAGAAGCTTACGCATAAAGAGGTCTCCCCAGAAGAAACGGATAGAAAGGCGAAGCTTGAACGGTCAAGCCGCTATCGGGTTCCCGTCCGATCCGATTTGAGGTTCCGAGCTGGGCGGACGGGGTTTGGGGAAGGTCAGGCGCACGACCACGCCGCCCTCCTGGGCCGTGATCACTTCCAGTTCGCCGCGCAGTTGCCGGGCGAAGGCGCTCATCAGGGTGCGTCCGACGCCGGTGCTGTCCGGCGGTCCGGGATCGCCCTTGCCGTTGTCGGCGATCTCGAGCACGGCGTGGGTCTCGCCCACATGGAAGCGCACTTCGATCAGGCCGCCCCGCTCGTCGAAGGCGTGCTTGCGGGCGTTGGTGATCGCCTCCACCGCGAACAGGGCGAGCGGCGCCAGCTGATCGGGATCGATCTCCAGATCGTCGGCCTGGAGATCGGTGCGGATCTTGGAGACCCTGCCGCCCTCGCCGGCGCTCAGCTGGCCGACCAGCTCCTCCATGAACTGGCGCAGGTCCACGCGGCGCAGATCGGGGCTCTGGTACAGCGCCCGGTAGATCAGGGCCAGCGCGGTGATCCGCTGGCGGGTGTCGGACATGGCGGTGCGCGCCGCCGGATCGGTCAGGGCGCGCTGCTGCAGGTTCAGCAGGCTGTTGATGACCTGGAGATTGTTTTTCACCCGGTGATGGATTTCTCGCATCATGGTGTCTTTTTGCGCGAGGGAATCCTTCAGCCGCTGGTCGCGGGCCACCAGGCCGTCGGCCATGAGGTCCAGGGTGTGGGCCAGGTCGCGGATCTCGCGCGGCGCGCTTTCCGCCTGCACCGGGCGCACGGTGAAACGGCCCCGGGCGTAGATGCTGGCGATGCGGTCCAGATAGGCCAGCCAGCGGACCACGACCCGCTCGGTGACGATCCACACCGCCGTCCAGGCCGCCAACCACGCCAGGACGGGATAGACGATGGAGCTGAACGGGTTCAGCCGCGCCCAGTAGAACAGGTCCGGCGCCGGCGCGGAGAGCACGACATAGGCTTCGCTGCGCAACAGCGGGGCGACGGCGAAGTCTCGCACCGCGCCGGTCCCGTCCTTGGCCGTGAACCGGTCGATCTTGCGCCAGTCCTTCGGCAGGGGGGCGAAGGCGCGGGGATTGGTCTGGACCATGTATCGGCCATCCCCGCCCAGGACCGCGATGGCGGTGCCTGCGGGAAGGGTCGGGTCCGACAGGTCGGGTCTGAGGCCGTCGAGGTCGATGAAGGCGACCAGCGCGCCCTCGAAACGCCCGTCCCTCCCTTCTGCGCGGGTGGCGGCGATCAGGGTCGGGGCCGTGGAGGACAGGGATTTGGCGACCACGCTGGACGCGCCGTCCCGTAAGTGCGCGAACCAGGGCAGCTTGGTGCGATCCGCCACCACCGGCATGCTGGCCGCGGAGCACTGCACCCGCCCGTTCGCGTCGAGCCGCACGAGGTTGCGATAGTCACGAAGCTGCTGCAGGGCCGCCGCGAGCCGTGGGGTGCAATCCGCTCCCACCACCTGTGGGGTCAAGGTCTGCAACAGGGCGACGGCCGCCTGCATGCGCGCGCGTGCGGTGGTCGAGGCGCGGTCGGCGGCTTCGATCAGGGTTTCCTGACGGACGTGCGCGTCGCGATGGAACTCCGTCACCACCTGCAGCACGCCGAGCGCGAGCACCGGGCAAAGCGCCAAGGCTAGCGCCAGTCCCAGGCGGAAACGGATGGTCATGCCGCCATGGGGCCGCGGCATCAACGTGGTCCGCTCAGACGCTCCGCATCTGCCAGGATGGTCTTCATGGCTTCACCCGCCGGCGAGCCGTCCCGGTCGTAGGCGCCGCGCTCAAGGATGTTCAGCAGCGCACGGCGCGCGCGGCTGACCCGGCTTTTCACCGTCCCCACCGCGCAGCCGCAGATTTCCGCCGCTTCCTCGTAGGCGAAGCCGCCCGCGCCCACCAGGATCAGCGCCTCGCGCTGCTCGGAGGGCAGCATGCGCATGGCCAGCCGCATCTCGTCGAGCGCGACGGGCGCCTCGGGGTCGTCGGCGGCCACCAGCGTCCGCTCCGCCGCGTCCTGGTCGAGCTGGGTCTGCCGCCAGGAGCGCCGCTTTTCGGAATAGAACTGATTGCGCAGGATCATGAAGGTCCAGGCCTTCATGTTGGTGCCCATCTGGAAGCTGGAGCGCGCGTCCCAGGCTTTGAGGACCGCGTCTTGCGCGAGGTCGTCGGCCGCGGCGGCGTCGCCGCACAGGGTGCGTGCGAAGGCGCGCAGATGCGGGATCAATGCGACCAGGTCGCGCTTGAACACCGTCTCGGAGGCGGCATCGAGAATGTTACGTTGGACCATCAGTCCTGACCGGCGTCTTTATTCTTATCGTCGGCGCGCCTGAGTATATCAAGGAATTCCTCAGGAACGGGCTCGTTTACGATCTCGTCGAACAGATGCCTTAGCTTGGCGCCGATCGCCTGTTGGCGAAGACGCGCTTCCTCCAAGGCCGGTTCCGTATCGGGAGCTAGGTCCCGATGTGTTCGTTCGTTCATGACCAATGGGAGCGTCGCGCCGGGCGCGCCTTCAACGAATTCCAATCGCCGGAAACTCCGCTAAGCGTTGGCGGTTCCGTCCCTGCGGCCATATATCCGACGATATGCAACGACAAGCCCCCGGTTGTCGGAACCGGGGCGGTAGGCGTACGTTGCGCCCGCTGCGGCGCGTTGGGCGGTTGCAAGGCTCTTCGCGAGCTTCACGGAGGCAGTATGGGTCTGTTGGAGCGGCTTGCGCCGCATCTTCCGTATATGAGGCGCTATGCGCGCGCCCTGACCGGCGAGCAATCGGCGGGGGACGCCTATGTCCGCGCGGCGCTGGAAGCGCTGGCCGCCGGCGAGCGTTCTCTTCCGTCGCATCTCACCCCCCGGGTGGCGCTCTACCATGTGTTCCATGCCATTTGGGACAGCACCGGAGCGCGGCTGGAGACACGGGGTGAAGTCGATCCCGGCGTTGGGGACGATGCGTCCCGCCGGCTGATGCGCATCGCACCGCGATCGCGTCAGGCCTTCCTGCTGACCGCGCTCGAGGGCTTCAATCCCCAGGAGGCCGGCCAGATTCTCGGCGTGTCGCTGACCGAGATCGAAGCGCTGATCGCCGAAGCGCAGAGCGAGATCGATTCCGAGCTCGCGACGCAGGTGCTTATCATCGAGGACGAGCCGGTGATCGCCGCCGACATCGAGGCCTTGGTGAGGGAGCTGGGCCACGAGGTGCTCGAAGTGGCCGCCACCCGTCGCGAGGCGGTCGAGGCCGTCGCGCGCAATGCGCCGGGTCTGGTGCTGGCGGATATCCAACTCGCCGACGGCTCTTCGGGCATCGATGCGGTCAAGGATATCCTGGGCAGCCACGACGTGCCGGTGATCTTCATCACCGCCTTCCCCGAACGCCTGCTTACCGGCGAGCGGCCCGAGCCAACCTTCCTGATCACCAAGCCGTTCCAACCGGAAACGGTGAAGGCGGCGATCGGGCAGGCGCTGTTCTTCCACCCCGCACGACCCCGTAACCCGTCTTGAACCGAGCGCGTTGAGGCAAGGTCGGGCCGGTCGGGGAACTCCCGCACCGGCCCGACGTTCCCAGCGCGGCGAACCGTCCGAAAGAGAGCTGACCCGATGTCCGCCAAATCCACCCTCGATCCGGTGCTCGGCAAGGCCGACCGGGCGGCCGACAGCGTGCGCGAAACCGTACGCAACGCCCGCGACGCGGTCGAAGAGAGCCGCCGCGCCTTTCCCGAACTCGCGCGCAACGCCCAGAAGGTGTTCAGCGACGGTCTGGAGCAGCTTCGCGGTCAAGCGACCAGCGAGCAGCTCGACACCGCGCGTCTCTACGTGGTGGACCGGGTGCACGAGCGCCCGCTCACCGCCACCCTCGCAGCCCTTGGCGCGGGTTTCGTCCTGGGCCTTCTGTTCGCCGGCGGCCGTCGTTGATCCGCCGGCTCATCACCCTGATCGTCGCGGTGGTGGCCATGGCCACGGCGGCGGGCGTGGTCGTCGTGTCCGCATCCTTCGCGCTCTACGCTCTGGTGCGCACCTATATCGGCCCGGCGGGTGCTGCGGCCGTGGTCTGTGGCTCGGCGGCGGTGCTGATCCTGCTGATCGCCCTGGTGGCGTTCCGCAAGGCGAAGAAGCCCGCGTCCAAGGCGACGGCCGCGACGGGCAAGTCCGCCCTGGCCGACCGGCTCGCCGACGTCCTGCGGGAGCGCCCGGTGGCGGCGGCGGGGGCTGCGGCCGCGGCCGGCCTGCTGGCTTGGCGCAACCCCCAGCTCGCCACTATTTTGCTTCGCCTGTTCGACCCCGCCTCCGGGCGGAGCCGTCGCCCGTAACCGATCGAACCCCTTGAAGGTTTAGAGGATAGCCATGTTCAAACTGCCCGACCTGCCCTACCCGAGCGACGCCCTCGCCCCCGTGCTCTCCGACGTGCAGATGCGCACGCACCACGACAAGCACCACGCCAAGTACGTGGAGACGCTGAACACCCTGCTCGCCGCCGCCGGTGAAAAGCCCGCCACCCTCGAGGAGGTGGTCAAGTCCTCCACCAAGAAGGTGTTCAACAACTCCGCCCAGGCCTGGAACCACGGCTTCTTCTGGGAATGCATGACCCCCCAGCCGTCCCAGCCCTCCGGCGACCTGGCCGCAGCCATCGACAAGGCGTTCGGCGGTCTGGATGGTTTCAAGACCAAGTTCGTCGACGAAGGCGTGAACCACTTCGCCTCCGGCTGGGCCTGGCTGATCGCGCGTGGGCCGAACCTGGAGATCATCTCCACCCACGACGCCGCGACCGCGATCACCGAGGCTGGCGTCACCCCGCTGCTGGTCTGCGACGTGTGGGAGCACGCCTACTATCTCGACCACAAGCAGGACCGTAAGGGCTTCCTGGAACAGTGGTTCGACAAGCTGGTGAACTGGCGCTTCGTGGAGGCGCAGTATGCCGCCGCCAACGGCTCGGGTAAGGCCTATACCTTCCCCGCGCCGGACTGGAAGTAAGCTTTCGTCAAGGCTGGAACGCCCTTCTGCCGACGACGTTTGCAGAAGGGCGGACCGGATAGGTCGGACGAGAGTGTCCGGCCCGGCATCCGCCTTCATGGAGGGACGGTATGCTTAGGTGGGCATTGATCTTTTTAGTCGTCGCCCTCGTCGCAGGCCTCTTTGGCTTTGTCGGCATCGCCGGAGTGGCGGCGCAAATCGCACATATTCTTTTTGTGATCTTCCTGGTGCTGTTCCTGGTTTCCCTGGTGATGCACCTGGTGCGCGGGCGGGGCCTCTAGCGATCCATGCATTCGGTGATGGCGGCTTCAAATTCATCTGCGAAACACAGGCGGATGGGTTTGAAGCTGCTGTCGGAAGGGGAAGGACGATGGCTCAACTTGAGGCGGCGGTGTGCTGAAAAGCGCATCGCCTCATTCGCTTGCGAGCGCGCGTTCAGACCGGGCTTGGCAGACGCCGGCGGTCAAAGCATAGGATGGGTTGAGGACGGAGGACGCCGTATGGTCCGCAATGGGGTCTCCATCGGGTTGATCGCTGTGGCGCTATCGGGGTGTGCAGCCCGGCCGCCGCACTGGCAGGAGCGTCCGAACTGGGCGCGTCTCGGCAACACCTCCACGATGAAAGAGGACGGCCCGGCCTTTCATCGCGATCCCCATCATCAATATTATGACAAGGGGCGTAAGCGTTACTATTACTACGATCCCGCCCAGAAGCGTTTCTTCTGGGAAAACGGGGAGCCTAAGGCTTAGGGGTAGTTCGATGGGCAGGTGGGGCTTGAGCATTCGCGCAAGGGATTTCAACCTTGTATTTGGCCTCGGGGCCGCAGGCCTGATCGGCTTGGCTGTGGCGGGCTGCTCCACCATGGAGCCGGCACGGCCCGCTCCCAAGGTGGCGTCGACGTGCCAGGACGTGACCTTCCCGATTTATTTCGCCGAGGATTCCGATCAGCTTACGGGTGGCGCTCAACAGGTGCTGGCGACGGCGGCGGCCCAGGTCCACGGCTGCCATATCGGCTATGTCAGCGTGCTCGGCCTGACCGACGCCCAGGGGACGCCCGCGGATAACCTAGATCTGTCCCGTCGGCGCGCGGCGGTGGTGGCCGCGGCGCTTCAGGGCGCCGGCCTCCCCACGCCCAAGTTCGAGATTCGCGCGCTCGGCGAGGCCGGTGCGCTCACCCCAGGTGGCAAGTCGGTTCCCCTGCGCCGCAAGACCGAAGTCGCCATCCACGCTTCGCCCGCCTGACGACAAGAGTTGGCGACAAAGGAGACGGCGGAAAGCCGTCTCTACGCCAGATGTTTGCATTAAGGGGGTGCGGAGGCGGCAGACTGGCGAACCAGCCTGAAGTCGGGGGGGCGTGACCGCCTCCGCACTGCAATAACATCCAGCCTTTCGGATCGTTCCGGCGGCGATCCACGAAATTCGACTGTTTCGTCTTGCGAGAGCGAGACCCGGTGAGACCTCCTCGCGGAACGGCCGTTGCGGTCGGGGCGTTGGCTCGGAGGCATCCTCGATCCTTGCCGGAGGAATTCATGTCCACGACGCCGCCGACCCAAGACCCGTCTCGCGCCAACCGAGCCGGGGAGGGAATCGCTTCCAGCGTGACCGATGCGCGGGGCGCCGTGCGCACCGGGCGCAACATCTGGATCCTGGTGATTTCGCTGGCCCTCGCTGTGGTGGTGGTGATGGGCTACTGGCTGCTCTACGCGCCGCATTTCAACGCGCTCAACAATGCGCGGGCCGCGGGCGCTCGGAATGTCAGCGGGTATCCGGTGCAAAACGCCTCGCCTCGATCGTCGCCTGCGCCGGGCGAGCCGTCGAATACGGGCAATGCGCAGTAGGCTGAGGCGCACGCTTACCCTACGCCTGTCGGCCGAGAGACGAGGGCGGCTTGACCGCCCCCGTCCGTGACTAGACGACCGATCCGCCTCGAAACGCGCGGATCACGAAGCTTACGACAAGCAGAACCAGGAACACGAGGAACAGAATCTTGGCGATCGAAGCCGCCAAGCCAGCCAAGGCAAAAAAGCCGAAATAAAACGCCGCAAGCGCGACGATCGCAAATACGAGGGCCCAGCCAAGCATAACGGCGCTCCCTATTCGACGCCGCCAGGTGTGGCGGCGAAGGTTAGAACGTGATTAAACCTCTACTGTTCCTTAATACAGAATTTACTGGCTGATTTCAGCCTTGACCCCCGTCGCGACCAACGCCGCGCATTCGATCTGCGGATCGGTTGAGCAGATCCGCACCACCAGGCGCGCGTCCGATAGCCAGGCCCATGCGATCGACGGGTCGGATCGGACAGCCAAGGTCTCCCCCGGATCGAGCGTGGTCAGGGGGGCGTCGCGCCGGGCGAGACGCGCTAGAGCAGGGTCGACGTCGGCGTCGATGACGATGCGGTCGGCCTCGGAGAGCAGCCGCAGTGTCCTGAGCGTCATCAGGTCCGGCGCCTCGGGTGCGCGCACCAGCACGATCCCGGGCTCGGGCGGACGGGCGTCGGCGAGCGCCGCGCAGGCCAGCGCCTCGGCCTCGGCCATGCGGTCATCGAGCGCCGCCCCCCCCGCCGGTCCACGGATCAGGGCGCGCAGCACGCCGCGCCGCAAGGCGGGATCGGGCAGGTGGGTCCGCGCCTGGTCCTTTATCCGCTCCAGCAGCACCGCCAGTTGGCCCAGGGCCATGGGCCATTGCGCCTCCAGCGCCAACCTCAGCTCGGTGGACAACACCGGCGCCGCGCCTCCGGTCATGATGGCGCCGACGACGTCGCCACGATCGACGATGGCGGGCGTGTTGAAGTCGCAGAGCTCGGGGCGGTCGACGACATTGACCAGGGCCCCGGCGGAGCGCGCCACCGCCGCCGCCTCCACCGCCAGCTCTCCCGGCAGGGCGATGAAAGCCAGGCTGACCCCGGCGTAGCTGCGCGCATCCAGGGCGTCGTCGGCCGCAACCCTTACAAGCTGGGCGGGCGATCCCAGGAACAGCCGCGCCTTGGCCTCGGCCGCCTCGCCGTCCCCCACCACGGCCACGCGGCGTCCCTGAAGGGGAAAGCCGGCGGGGAAGACGTTCATTGGATTTGGCTTTCGGCCTGGGCCAGGGCGGCGGGCGTGTCGACGTCCAGCAGTACGTTCCGGTCAGCGGTGGGGACGCGCGCCAGCCGGTCGCCCAGACCTTCGAGCAGTTTGCGGGCGCCCCGATCGCCGGTCAGCGCCGCCACGAGGGGGAACAGCTCCGACCCCAGCAATACCGGATGGCCAAGCTCGCCCTCGACCTCAGGGATCGCGGCGGCGTGGCCTGGCGTCAGGGCGGCGGCCAGGGCGGGTGGAATATCGTCGGGGATCAGCGGCATGTCGGCGAGGAAGACGAAGGCGGCGCTGGTTTCGGCGGGCAGCGCCGCCACGGCGGCCTTCAGCGACGCGGACAGGCCGTCCTCCCAGGCTGCAACCTCCACCAGACGCAGACGTTCTTCACAGCCGTTTCGAACCGCGAACGCTTGCACAGTGCGGGCGACCTCTTGACCCCTCGCGCCGACAGCGACCACCACCTGCGAGGCTGGCGCGGCGAAGGCTGCGTGCAGCGCGCCCTCGATCAGGACGCCGCCCCGCCAGGGCGCGAGCAGCTTTCCCCCGCCGAAACGGCGGCCGGCGCCGGCCGCCAGGACGATAACTGCTATCGGACCTTTGACGCCCGCGCGCGTAATGGCCATCTAGGGGTCCTGGAACAACGAGTGCATGACACCTTACGACGCCACCGATGATTTCCTAACCGCCCGCAGCCTCAGCCCGGCCCGTGCGCCACTGGTGGACCCCTTCGGTCGCCGGATCGAATACGTGCGCGTATCGGTCACTGATCGCTGCGACCTGCGCTGCGCCTACTGCATGCCGGAGCGGATGCAGTTCCTGCCGCGCGCCGAGGTGCTGTCGCTGGAGGAGCTGAGCCGGGTCTGCACGGTGTTCGTGGGCCTGGGCACGCGAAAGCTGCGTCTCACGGGCGGCGAGCCCCTGGTGCGCAAGGGCTTCATGGAGCTGGTGGAGAGCATTTCGCGCCACCTGCGCAGGGGGGCGCTGGACGAGCTGACCCTGACCACCAACGGCACCAACCTGGATCGCTTCGCCGCCGACCTGGCGCGCTGCGGGGTGAAGCGGATCAACGTCTCGCTGGACACGCTGAACCCCGAGACCTTCCGCCGCCTGACCCGTGGCGGCGACCTGGACAAGGTGATGGCTGGGTTGGACGCCGCCGACGCCGCAGGCCTCAAGGTCAAGATCAACACGGTGGCCTTGAAGGCCGACAATCTGGCCGACATCCCCGACCTGGTCGCCTGGGCGCACGGGCGGGGCTTCGACCTGACCCTGATCGAAACCATGCCGTTGGGCGTGGTCGACGAGGACCGCACCGAGCAGTTCGTGTCACTGGACCAAGTGCGCCAGACCCTGGCCTCGATCTGGACCCTGGAGGGCGACGCCTACGCCACCGGCGGCCCCGCGCGCTACGTGCGGCTGGCGGAAACCGGCGGACGGGTCGGGTTCATCACCCCGATGAGCCATAACTTCTGCGACACCTGCAACCGGGTGCGGGTGACCTGTACCGGAACCCTGCACACCTGCCTGGGCCAGGACGACGCCACCGACCTGCGCGGCGCGCTGCGCTCCCATCCCGGCGACGACGCCCCGCTGGTCGAGGCGATCCGGGGCGCTATCGCCGTCAAGCCCAAGGGCCACGACTTCCACATCGCCCGCGATGCGCGGCCCTCGGTCGCCCGCCACATGTCCACCACGGGGGGCTGAGATGGCGCGGGTGCTGCTGTTCGGGATGCTGGGCGACGCGGCCGGCTGGCGCGAGCGGACCCTGGCGGAGGTCCCGGCCACCCTGTCGGCCCTGCGCGCCCTGCTGTCGGCGGAGACGCCGCGCCTGGCCGAGGCCCTGGCGCGCCCTGGCGTGCAGGCGGCGGTGGACAAGACCCTGGCGCGGGGCGACGTGGCGCTTACGCAGGGCTGCGAGGTCGCCTTCCTGCCGCCGATGAGCGGCGGCTGACCTTGGACATCCGGCTCCAGATCGAACCGTTCGACCCGGGCGCCCTGCTCACCGCCTTCAGCGAAGGCCGCCTGGAGACGGGCGCGGTGGTCAGCTTCACCGGCCTGATGCGCGCCGAGGGCGGCGAGGCGGACACGCTGGAACTGGACGCCTATCCCGGCTTCACCGAGGCGGAAATCGGCCGCACGGCCGCCGCGGCGGTGGCGCGTTTCGGGCTGCAGGACGTGTTGGTGGCGCATCGCTACGGGGTGATGGCGCCGGGCGAGCCGATCGTGTTCGTCGCCACCGCCGCCGCCCATCGCCGCGCCGCCTTTGAGGCGGCCGATCATCTGATGGACTACCTCAAGTCCCGCGCCCCGTTCTGGAAACGCTCGCGCGGCCCCTCCGGCGACCGCTGGATCGAGCCGACGACGCAGGATCGCCAGGACGCCGCGCGCTGGGACGCCCCTGAGCCCAAGGAGACGCCATGAACGCGCCTGTGACCCTGACCGCCCCCACCCCCAAGCTGCCGCTGGGCGCCGGCGGTCGCATCGACGAGGACAAGCCGTTCAAACCGGTGCGGATCGCGGTGCTCACCGTGTCCGACACCCGCGACGAGGAGAGCGACACCTCCGGTGACATCCTGGCGGGACGGATCGCCGGCGCGGGGCACGCCGTGGCCGAGCGCGCCATCGTCGCCGACGACAGGGTCGCCATCACCCAACGCATCATGGCCTGGGTGGAGAGCGGCGAGGTCGAGGCGATCATCACCACCGGCGGTACCGGCATCACCGGCCGCGACATCACCCCCGAAGCGGTCGAGCCCCTGTTCGACAAGCGGATGGAGGGCTTCTCGGTGGTGTTCCACATGATCAGCTACGCCGCCATCGGCCTGTCGACGCTGCAGTCGCGGGCGACGGCGGGCCTGATCAAGGGCGTGTTCGTCTTCTGCCTGCCGGGCTCCAACGGCGCGGTGAAGGACGGCTGGTCGGTGATCGCGCCCCAGCTCGACAGCCGCCATGGCCCCTGCAACATGGTCGACCTGATCCCGCGCTTGCTCGAGAAATGAGCGGCCTCACCCACATCGACGCTGAAGGCCGCGCGCGGATGGTCGACGTGTCCGACAAGGCCGTGACCACGCGCGAAGCCGTGGCCGAGGGGCGGGTGCGCATGGCCCCGGCCACCTTGGAACTGGCGCGCTCGGGCGGGGGCAAGAAGGGCGACGTGCGCGCTGTGGCCGAGATAGCAGGGGTGATGGCCGCCAAGCGGACCTCCGACCTGATCCCACTGTGCCATCCGCTCGCCCTGTCCTCGGTCAAGGTCGAGGTCGGTGAGGCCGAGGACGGTTCGGGTATGACCGTGGTCGCCCGGGTGCGTATGACCGGTCAGACCGGGGTGGAGATGGAGGCGCTGACGGCGGTGTCCGTGGCCTGCCTGACCCTGTACGACATGCTGAAGGCCGCCGACAAAGCCATGACCATCGACGGCGTGCGGCTGTTGACCAAGACCGGCGGCGCCTCGGGCGAATTCCGCCGGGATGACTGAGGTCCCGCCGCCTTCGAGGACGCGGGAGAGGGATGTTCGCCATGAATTTGAAGGACCTGCCCGTCGAAGAGGCGCGGGCGCGGATGCTGGCGGCCGTGACGCCGGGCGCGCTTGAGACAGTTGCGCTGGACCGCCACGCCGAGGGCCGCGTGCTGGCCGAACCGATCCGCGCGGTGCGCGATCAGCCGCCCTTCGACGCCTCGGCCATGGACGGCTACGCGCTGCAGCCGGGCGACGTGGCGGCGAGCTTCGCGGTCGTCGGCGAAAGCGCTGCGGGCCGTCCGTTTTCGCAAGGGGTGGGCGCGGGCGAGGCGGTTCGCATCTTCACCGGGGCCGAGGTCCCGCCCGGATGTGCGGTGGTGATCCAGGAACGGGCGACGCGTGAGGGCGAGCGGGTGCGCTTCGAGGGACCGCCGCCGCTGGAGCGAACCAATGTACGTCCGCGCGCCGGCGACTTCGCGGCTGGCGACGTGCTGCTGCCGGCAGGCGTGCGGCTGGACGCCTGGCGCTTGGCCCTGGCGGCCTCGGCCGGACGCGCGGAGGCGCAGGTCTATCCGCAGCCTCGGGTGGCGATCATCTCCACCGGCGAGGAAATCGTGCGGGCCGGGACGGTCGACATCCAGCCCGCGCAGATTTTCGACTCCAACGGGCCGTCGCTGGCGACCCTGACGGCCAGCTGGGGCGGTCGGCCGATCCGGCTGGAGCCCGCCCGCGACGACGAGGACGCCATCCTGGCTGCTATCCAGGGCGTTGAGGCCGAGCTGATCGTCACCGTCGGCGGGGCGTCGGTCGGCGACTACGACCTGGTGAAGCCGGCGCTGAAGCGCCTGGGGCTGGAACTGCTGGTGGAGACCATCCGCCTGCGGCCCGGCAAGCCGACCTGGTTCGGACGGCTGGCGGACGGGCGGTTCGTGCTGGGCCTGCCCGGCAATCCCGCCTCGGGCCTGGTGGCGGCGGAGCTGTTCCTGCGGCCGCTGCTGGCGGTGTGGCAGGGTGGCGACCCGACCTTGCGCATGGAGCACGCCCGCCTGACCCGACCCATGCGCGAAAGCGGCCCGCGCGAGCACTGGATGCGGGCGAAGCTCGAGAGCGCCGCGGACGGTTCGGTGCAGGTCACGCCATTCTCGGACCAGGACTCCTCGCTGGTCAGCGTGTTCGCCGCCGCCGACGCCCTGCTGCGCCGCCCCACCCATGCTCCTGCCGCCGAAGCCGGGGACGTGGTCGAAGTGATAAGGCTAGGGCGGCTTTAGCCATCCCTTAGTCGAAAGGCGTCCCCTCCTTGGGCCCGAACGACACGCCCTTCGCTTCCGGCCCGAACCAGGTGAGCACCGCCAGCGCCACCGCCGTCACACTGGCGACCGCGGCCAGGGCGAAGCCGTAATTGTTGTGGCGGGCCTCGGCCAGCTTGCCCTGCATGGGCACGGCGAAGGCGGCGATCAGGTTGCCGAACTGGTAGGCGGCGCCGGGGAAGGTGCCGCGCGCGTTCTCCGGCGACAGCTCGTTCAGGTGCACGGGCACCACGCCCCAGGCGCCCTGCACCGCGATCTGCAGCAGGAAGCCGCCGAGGCCCAGCAGGATCGGCGTCGGTGCGAAGGCCCATAGCGGGATGATCGGCAGGGCGAGCAGGGCGGCGATGACGATGGCCTTGCGCCGGCCAATCCGTTCCGACCAGGCGCCGAAGGTCAGGCCGCCGGTGATCGCGCCGAAGTTCATGACGATGGTGAGCAGACCCACCGTCTGCGGCGTGAAGCCATGCTGCACCTCCAGGAAGGTGGCGTAGTTGTCCTGGGTGCCGTGGCTGAAGAAGTTGAACGCCGCCATCAGCACCACGGCGTAGATCAAGAGCTTCCAGTTGGCCGCCAGCGTGCGGATCACGTCCATGCCGCGATGCGCCTTGCCCCGGTTCTGCTCGAAGGCCGGGCTCTCCTTCACGTTTCGACGGATGTAGAACACCAGCAGGGCGGGGATCACGCCGACCACGAATAGCACCCGCCAGCTCGCCACCTGCGGCAACCACTGGGAGAAGTGTGGATAGGCGAAGGCGAACACCAGCGCCCCCAGGAGCTGCCCGCACGCATAGCCCTCCTGCAGGATGCCCGAGACGACGCCACGCGAGCGCACCGGGATCGACTCCAGCGCCAAGGATGCGCCGATGCCCCACTCCCCGCCCATGACGAAGCCGAACAGGGTGCGCAGGACCAGCAGCACGATCAGGCTGGGAGCGAAGGCCGAGGCCAGCTCCAGCGCCGAATAGAGCAGCACGTCGATCATCAAGATCGGACGGCGCCCGAACTTGTCGGCCAGCCAGCCGAACGCCACCGCCCCGAACGGCCGGGCGACCAGGGTGAGGAAGACCGCGCCTTGCACCGCGCTGGGCTTGACGTGGAAGTCCTCGGCGATGGCCTTGATGACGAAGGTGAGCAGGAAGTAGTCGAACGCGTCCAGGGTCCAGCCCAGGAAGCTGGCCAGGAAGGCCGAACGCTGTTCGCCGTTCAGCGCCTTCAGGTCGTCGATCACACGCATCCGCTGTCCTCCCGCCCCAGTCCTAGGACCGGGACGGTAGCGGCAGGCGTTGCGTTAGAACAGCACCCGCACGCTGAAGCGGACATCGCCCTCGGCGAAATTGGTGCGTTGTTCGGCGCCGGCTTCGAAGTTCAGCTCGTAGAAGTCGGTGTCGGCCTTGACGTTGATGCGCGCTTCCGGCCCGCCGCCCCGGATGGAGGGCGCAGGCAGGGTGAAGGGTTGGCTGCCGGCCGTGGTGAAGGCGGCGGTGGTGTTGCCGGAGGTGCCAGTGAACACGTCGCGATAGCCCAGCTCGAATTCGGGACGCCATTTGAAGCCCGAGCCGAAGCTCATGCCGGTGACCAGCGCGGCGGTGCCGCTGGTCTGATCGCCGGTGCGCTGGTTCACCGCAAGGTCGAAGCCGGGGCCGCCGTCGTGCTCGGTGTAGGAGCCTTGATCCAGGCGGAAATAGTCGCCGTGGACCTGGGGCCGGAAATAGAACAGGCCGATCGGGTTGGTCTGGTAGCCCACGCCGAAGTGGCCGGTCGCGGTGTAGCCCGAGGAACTGGCCTTGGACTGTCGGTCCAGCGAGGTGGCGCCGGCGCTGTCGGTCTGGATCAGCTCGCGCCGGTCGGAGAACAGCACATAGCCGCCAGCCAAGCGCGCATCGGCGCGGAAACCGCCGAGCTGGGCCTGCCAATAGGCGCCGAACTCGCCCTCGGAGATGGTGGCGAGGTTGTCGCCGGGGGAATGGGCGGGCGTCAGGTCGCCGGTCAGGAAGGCGCCGGTGAGGCCGAAGGCGCCCAGGCCCGCGCCGCCGGTCTCAAGCCCGCCGACGAAGCCGTAACCGCCGCCCGAATAGCCGGCGGCCGAATTGCTGTTGAAGCGATCGACGCCGAAGGCGACCTCTTCGGCCCAGGCCCCTCGGGTGCCGCTGGGATTCTCGATGTCGTTGATGCGCGAGGTGGCGCGGGTCACCGCGTCCGACGCCGCCAGCGCCAGCTGGAACACGCCGCCGGAATAGTCCGGCAGCATCTGGTTATAAACGCCGAGGAAGCCGCTGCGGGTGAACTGGTCGAGGACGGCGCCCTCGATTCCCGCGTCGTTGGGCAGCGAAGTGTAGATCGCGTTGAGCGCCGCGCTCTGCGCCGGGTTCAGTCCGATCTCGGCGGCGGTGCGGCGGCGCAGGTCAACGCTGATGGTGCCGGCGGCGGTGTTGGTGGTGGCCGTGCCGACCAGCACGTAGGGCACCTGGGTCAGCACCACCGAGTCGGCGGAGTTGTTGGTCAGGCTGGTGGCCGAGATGATGGTGTAGGTGGTCTCGTTGAACAGCGGCGAGTTCAGGATGATCCCGAGCTGAGCGCCCTTGTCCAGCGTGGCTGCGCCGTTGACCTGGTACAGGGTGTTGGCGCTGTTGGCGGGGTCGATCGCGGCGAACAGCGTGCCGCTGGCGCCGATGTGCAGGCTGGACAGTTTCAGCGTGCCGGTCGCGGTGTTCTGCAGGATGCCGTTGTTGACGTTCAGCGCCAGGGCGGTGCCGCCATAGGTCAGGGCGCCAGAATAGGTCGCGCCATTGTCGATCAGCAGGGAGTCCACGCCGGTTCCCAGGCTGAGGGCTCCGACCATGCCGCCGCCGATAAGCTGGACGTTGTTGTTGCCGTTGCCGAGCAGCACGTCGCCGATGATCTCGGGCGTGGTCGGCGTGGTGGTGGTGGTGGTGGTGGTCACGCCCGAACCCGTCGTGGTGACGGTGGTGGTGGTGGTGGCCGTCGCGCTGGCGGTGGCGGTGACGGAGGTGAAGGCCGCCGTGGTGGAGACCGCGCCCGAGGCGTCGGTGGTGGTGGTGGTCTCGATAGCGATCGGGTTCGGATTGACCTGCTGGATCAGGTTCACGCCGCTGCTGTTGCTGCGCAGGTCGATGGCGATCGCTTCGCCATGGGTGGCGTCGCCGGTGTTTTCCGGATTGATGGTGGCGCTGATCACCCCTTCGTTGGTGATCGTGCCGATGCCGCCGGTGGTGTTCTTGTCGACGATGGTGGAGACCGACATGTTGTCGCCGGTCACCGACGCCTGGATGGTGCCGAGATTCTTGATCGCGCTCAGCGTACCGCCCGCTTCCACGACGATGGCGGAGGCGACAGCGGTGGACGGGTCGGGGCTGGTGACCAGCACCGAGTGGCTGACGCTCGCCTCGATGAAGTCTTCGTTCTGGATCGTCGGCACCGTGGCGCCGGCGAAGATGTGGATGGCGGTGGCGTTGGCCTCGAAGCTGTCGGCGGTCACGCTGCCGACTACCCGCACGCCGCCGTCGATGGTCACAGGGGCGGAGCCGGTGCCGATCTGCAGCCCGGTGGCCGACATGCCGTCGAATGTGCCGATGCCGGCGACGGAGCCGCGGATGATCAGGCCGAAATTGTTTGCGGGTTGAGGTACGGCCACCTCGCCATCCGCGGCGGTGCTGAACACGCCGATGGTGGTGGCGGTGGTGGCGGAGCCGATCACCAAGGCCGGGGCGCTGCCGATGTTGGTGATCGAGCCGGTGCCTTCGACGCTGTCGACGATGCCGTCGCCGTCGAGGTCGGCGGTGGAAGTGGTGGTGGTGCCTACTGGGGGCGCCCCGATGAAGATGCCACCGCCGACATTGCCGCCGATGATGACGGCGGCGGCCGACTGCTCAAGCTGACCCGGAACAATGGTATGCCCGCCGCCGCCCTCGAGGCTTTGCAAGGTGCCGGTGTCGGTCGGCCGGGTGGTGACCGCATAGGCCGTGCTGCTGATCGGCGCATAGATCGAGACCGCGCCGCCCACGTCGCCCTGGAGGTTGATCGCGCCGGAGCCGGCCCCCTGGGAGCTGATCGAGCCCGTAATCTGGAAGTTGCCGCCGACAGTGCTGCCGGCGGTGGAGCGGATCGCAAGTCCGTTGTCGCCGACCAGGGTGATGGTGCCGGCGTTGAGGAAGCTGCCGGTGATCGGGGCTTCGATCGACACGCCGTACGAGTTGTTGCCCTGGATGGTGATGGTGCCGTCGTTGGTGATCGACCCGTTCAGCGGTGCGCTGCCGGTCACCTGGATGCCGATGCGGCCGCTCCCCTGTGCGACCGGCTCCACGATGAAGCCGTTGCCGTTGGTCGCGGCGCTGAAGCTCTCGCTGTTGATGATGGTGCCGGTGTTGATGAAGCTGCCGGTGTTGCCGCCTTGGAGCTGCACCCCGGTGGAATTGTTCACCCCGTTGATCGAGACCGTGCCGTCGTTCTCGACGTTGTTGCTGCTGTTCAGCGTCACGGCGGGCGTGGTTCCGGTGACAGTCACCGACCCACCGCTCTCGATGGTGATGTCGCCTGGACCGGCGCTGGTGGCGGTCGCGGTGGCGATGGGGGCGTTCAGCCCGTTGGTCACGTCCTGCTGCGCGCGAGCTGGGGTCCGGCTCGCAACGAAGCAGAGGGGCGCCAGCGCGACGGCGGCGACAAGGGCTTTACGCATTCAGGGTCCGCTTTGCGGCGTTCGACGGGTCAGACTGACACGCACGCCCTTTTGCAGGCCGTTTTTAGGCGCGTCCAGTCGAGTCGCAAAACTGGTCGAATTCGCCGCAACGCTGTCGCTTCAGTCCCACGCAAACGAGTGATAGGGTGGCCTTCCGGTGCTTTTGACACGTTTTGGACACAGTCTGAACGTCTAAGGCGGCGTTAACGGTGGAGACGTGGTCCCGCCGGTCAGCATACGCCCACCCATGTTGCGGGTTGGAGCGATCTTTCGGGGGGCGAAGCGCCCTCGCCGAAGAGGACTTAGAAAGCTTTGTCTATATCTTCCCAGCCGCGCGCCGGAGACGTGCGCGCGCTGTTTGGCGCCATAGCTCTGGGCTCCGGAATGGGCCTGGCGATCGGCGCCGCATATCTCGTCGGCGGCCTCGACCGTATGTCGGGTGTGCGCACGGCGCCTGCAGCCACACCTGCAATGGAGGCTTCCGCCTTTCCGAATAGTAAACCGACGGCCCCCCGGATCGTTCCCGCGCGGGCCAATGTGGCGATCGCCGCGGGGGGGCTGCGCGATCGCTTCCGCGCCAGCGTTTCGGCCTCCGCGCCGATCATCGCTCGCCCGTTCCACCTCGCCGTCGGCTCGGCGGACAGTTCCGATCTCAGCTGCCTGACCCAGGTCGTCTATTACGAGGCGCGCGGCGAGTCCGAAGCCGGTCAGGAAGCGGTCGCCCAGGTGGTGTTGAACCGTGTCCGCCATCCGGCCTTCCCAAAGACCATCTGCGGCGTGGTGCACCAGCGTTCCAGCGCCGGCTGCCAATTCACCTTCGCCTGCAAGGGCCTCACCTCCAATCCGGTGGACGACGAGGCTTGGCGGCGGTCGCGCAAGGTCGCGGCCAGCGCCCTGCACGGCTCGGTGATGGCGGGCGTGGGCGAGGCGACCCACTTCCAGACCGCGCGAAGCGGCGCTTTCGCGGGCTTGCTGAAGGTGGCCCAGATCGGCGCGCACGTCTTCTATCGCTTCGCGGGCCACGCCGGCGCCGACGCCATGTTCCACCAGGCGGCGCATCCCTCCCAGCCGCCGACCCTGGTCGCTGCGGATTTCAAGACAGCGTCCAAGACCCCGGCCGGCCAGATGCTCATGGCCAGCCTGGTTCCCGCCGCCGGCGCCTACGGAGCGTCTCCTTCGACTTCGACGCCGCAAGCCGACCGCGCCGCTTCGACCCCCTCCGTCACGCCTAAGTCTACGGCTCCGTCCGCCATCCCATCGGTCGCGTCCAAGCCGGTCGCCCCGGCGGCGTCTTCGGCTCCGTCCACCACGGACAAGGCCGCCGCTGCGCCGGTCAAGACGGCCGAGGCGGTCTAGCGATCCCGACGGGCGAAGCTTGACAGTGCGCCGTCGCCGGGGTCCGAGCGGCGGTCATGGACAGTCTGGACGCCTTCGCCCGCGGGAAGCTCTCTAGCCTCGAGGCCGCGGCCCTGCGCCGCGACCTGGTTCCCACGCACCGCCTTCAGGGCGTGCGTGTGGAGCGGGGCGGTCGGGAGCTGATCTCCTTTTCCTGCAACGATTATCTCGGTCTGGCCCAGGACCCGCGCGTGAAGGCGGCCGCCATCGCGGCGGTGGAGCGCTATGGAACCGGCGCGGGCGCTTCGCGCCTGGTCACTGGAGACCATCCCCTGCTTGGCCAATTGGAGCGTGCGCTCGCCCGTCATAAGGGCGCCGAGGCCGGCCTGGTGTTCGGTAGCGGCTATCTGACCAATATCGGCGTCACTCCCGCGCTTGTCGGACGTGGAGACCTGGTGCTGCTCGACGCCCTGTCCCACGCCTGCATGTTCGCCGGCGCCAAGCTGTCGGGGGCCGAGGTGGGGATATTCCGCCACAACGACCTGGAGGACCTGGCCGGCAGGCTGGCCGGTCGCCATGCGGGGGTGGGGCGGACCCTGGTCCTGACCGAGCGGGTATTCAGCATGGACGGCGACCGCGCCCCGGTGGCGGAGATGAACGCGCTCGCCGCCTCTCACGACGCCTGGCTGATGGTGGACGACGCCCACGGGCTGGGCGTCATCGAGCCGGAAGCGCGCGCGCCGCTCGAGATGGGCACCTTGTCCAAGGCCCTGGGCAGTTACGGCGGCTATCTGTGCGCTTCCGCCCCGGTGGTGGACCTGTTGAAGAGCCGTGCGCGCAGCTTCGTCTACACCACCGGCCTGCCGCCGGCTTCGGCAGCCGCCGCCCTGGCTGCGCTGGAGATCCTGGAGGCTGAACCGGACCGTTGCTCGAGGCCCCTGGCCCTGGCGCGGCAGTTCACCGAGGCCATGGGCCTGCCGCTGGCCGAGAGCGCGATCGTCCCAGTGATCGTCGGAGCCTCGAGCCGGGCCCTGGCCTTGTCCCAGGCATTACAGGCTCATGGTTTCCTGGTGGTCGCGATTCGCCCGCCTACGGTGCCCGAGGGGCAGGCGCGGTTAAGGCTGGCCTTCTCCGCCGCCCACGCGGAAGCCGAGGTGGACGCGGTGGCGCACGCGCTGAAGCCGTTGCTGGAGACGATCCGGTGAGCGTCGTCTTCGTGACGGGGGCGGGAACGGACATCGGCAAGACCTACGTGTCGGCCGCGTTGATCCGCGCCCGCAGAGCCGCCGGGCGTTCGGTGCTCGCCTTGAAGCCCGTGGCCAGCGGCATGCCGGACGCTCCATCCGACCCGGCCTTCTCCGCCAGCGACACCGCCGTCCTGCTCGCCGCGCAAGGCCTGCCCATCACCCCGGAAACGGTGGCCGCCTGCACGCCCTGGCGGTTCGAGGCGCCTTTATCGCCGGACATGGCCGCCCGCGCCCAAGGCCGCTCGATCCGGCTGGGCGAGGTGGTGGACTGGTGCCGCGCGCGCTTGGCCGCCACGCCGCCGGAGACGGACGTGTTGATCGAAGGGGTCGGCGGGGTGATGAGCCCGGTGGCGGAAGACGGCGTCGTGCTCGACTGGATCGCTGCGCTGGGGGTTCCGGCCCTGCTGGTATGCGGGTCCTATCTGGGCGCGATCAGCCATGCCCTCACCGCCGTGGAGGCCCTGCGCGGCCGCGCTGTTCCGATCGCCGGCCTGATCCTGAACGAGAGCGTGGACGCCGGGGTGGACTTCGAGGCCACTGCCGAGACGCTGCACCGCTTTTCCCGGCTGCCGGTCACGCGGGTTCGCCGGAGCGGGGCGTTTGAGGGGGTGTCGCCTGGATGGGAGGGCGCAGCTTTCTCAAGCTTGGAAGAGTTCGGGGTGGCGTAGCTGCAGGGCCTGGGCGAGGGCGAGGATCTTCATGTCCTGGAGTTGGCCCTGTTCCAGCATCCGCTTCATGTCGTCGAGGCTCAGCTCCAGCACCTCGATCCCTTCGTGCTCGCCCTCGACCCCGCCGCCGCCAGTGAGGCGATCCGCCTGGGTGTAGGGCGCGAGGAACAGCGTCATCCGCTCGGTGGATATGCCCGGCGTGGCCCAATAGGTCCCGACCGGCTCCAACGCCTTCAGGCGAACCCCGACCTCTTCCATCGCCTCGCGCCGGGCGGCGTCCTCTGCCGTCTCGCCGGGATCGATCATGCCGGCGACCGCTTCGGTGACGGCTTGTAGGCCCTCGGCGTAGAGCGCCGGCGCCCGCAACAGGCGAACCATCAGCACCCGCCGGGCGATTGGATCATAAGGGAGAACGACGGCGGCGTGGCCGTGCGATACGATCTGGCGCGACACTTCAACGCCATCGTCCAGTCGAACGTCCGCCTTCAGGAAGGTGGCCCAGCTATCGTCCAGCACGGTGGTTCGAAGGATTTCAGCCATGTCTTCCCTCGTGCGCAATTCGATCGGCGCGCCGCCGCCCAGGATGTTGGGATCGGTGGGGAACCGTTTGCGTCCCGCGGAGGTTTTCCGCACGGACGTCGAATTGCGTGGTGGTGAGCCCGCTGGGATTCGAACCCAGGACCCCATGATTAAAAGTCACGTGCTCTACCAACTGAGCTACGGGCTCGGGGCTTGTCCGAAGCGGAGGGACCATAGAAAGGGCCGCCGCTTGGGCAAGGCGGGCAAAATGGTGAGGTTGGCCGTAAAAGCAATTGTTTAAATTGCAACAATGTGGATTTATTGGGGGCGTTGCGGGAGTTGCCGATGACGAGGGTGGCGGGGACTACGATTATCGTCGTTTCGCTCGGTGCGACCTGCGCCGCATGCGTCTCGGCGCCTGTCCAGCAGGCTAGCTCCTATGCGGACGCGGGGGCCAGCGCGACCTATCACGCCGCTGGGACCAGCGCCTACGTCGTCAAGACCACGGGCACCGTAATCTACCACGGCGCCGGCCAGGCGATTAAGGCGCCCCTCCACGACCTCAACATGATGCAGGACCAGATTCCGCCGGTGCTGATGCGGGCGGAGGAGAAGCCTTACGACATGGTCGGGCTGGATAGCTGCAACGACGTGCTGAACAAGGTGGCCGAACTCGATCTGGCGCTCGGCCCCGACGTCGACATGCCCAAGGAAGACAAGAAGCGCACGCGCGCCTCGCGCGGGGCGGACTTCGCCGGTGAGGCGGCGCTCGACGCCGCCGGCAGCGCGGTGGAGCATTTCATCCCCATGCGCGGCACGATCAAGCAGATCAGCGGCGCGACGCGTTACGAGAACCACGTCAAACACGCCATCCTCTCGGGCGAGGTCCGGCGTTCTTTCCTGAAGACGGTCGGGATGGCCCATAGCTGCAGCTGGCCGGCGGCGCCGTTGGGTTTCGAGCCGACGCAGGTGGCGGACGCTGCGGCGAGCTGGAATTCGGGCGCGCACCCCGCCGGTGATTCGCAGGTCGTCATGGTCGCGAGCGCGCAGGTTCCCGGCGTTGCGGCTTCGCAGCCCCTTCCGATTCAAATCGCTTCGCTGCAATCGCCCCCCGCATCGAAGCGTTCGCGGGCTCATGGAGGGACGGTCGCCGTTGCGAGCACGACGCCGGTCTCCGTGACGTCTTACAGCGTCCTGGTGCTTCCGCCGATCGCGCCGGCCGCCGATCCCGCGCAGACTTGGCGTCCGCCGACGACCGCGGTCGCCGTCACTGCGATTTCGGCGCCGATCTCCACGACCACAGCCGCCCCGTGGAGCAACGGCTTCGCGGCGGCCTCGGCGCACTGATCCGCCCCACCCTAGCGGCGTAGAGACTCAGGCCTCCGATCCCGCTCCGGTCCGATCCAGGAAGCTCTGTCGAAACGCAGCGAACCGGCCCTCCGCGATGGCCTCGCGCATGGCCGACATCAGGCCCTGGAAAAAGGCCACGTTGTGCCAGGACAACAGCACCTGGCCCAGGATCTCGTCCGACTTCACCAGATGATGCAGGTAGGCCTTGGAGTAGTCCCGGCTGGCCGGGCACGCGCTCGAGCCGTCCAGCGGTTCGGGGTCCTCGGCATAGCGGGCGTTCTTCAGGTTCATCGGGCCGTCCCAGGTCCAGGCCTGGCCGTGGCGGCCGGAGCGGGTCGGCAGCACGCAGTCGAACATGTCCACGCCGCGCGCCACCGCTTCGACGATGTCGATGGGCTTGCCCACCCCCATCAGGTAGCGCGGCCGCTCCGGCGGCAGCATGGCCGGTGCGTAGTCCAGCACCTCGCACATGGCCGCATGGCCCTCGCCCACCGCCAGCCCGCCGATGGCGTAGCCGTCGAAGCCGATCTCCTGCAGCCGATCGGCGGACTCCCGGCGCAGGGTCTCGAAGGTGGAGCCCTGCTGGATGCCGAACAGGGCCTGCGCATCACGGGTCCCGAACGCGGTCTTGCAGCGGGCGGCCCAACGGGCGGACAGGCGTAGCGCCTCGGCTGCGCGGGGCTCCTCCGCCGGCCAAGCCACGCACTCGTCCAGCTGCATGACGATGTCGGAACCCAGCAGGTCGGCCTGGATCTCGATGGAGCGTTCCGGCGACAGCACATGGCGGGAGCCGTCCAGGTGGCTCTGGAAGGTGACGGCGTCCTCCTTCACCTTGGCGATCTTGGACAGCGACATCACCTGGAAGCCGCCGCTGTCGGTCAGGATCGGCTTGTCCCACCGCATGAACTTGTGCAGGCCGCCGAGCCTGGCCACCCGCTCGGCGGTGGGGCGCAGCATCAGGTGATAGGTGTTGCCGAGCAGGATGTCGGCGCCGGTCTGGGCCACCTGATCCACCGTCAGCGCCTTCACCGTGCCGGCGGTGCCGACCGGCATGAAGGCGGGCGTGCGGATGTCGCCGCGCGAGGTGGACAGCACGCCGGTGCGCGCCGCGCCCTCGCGGGCGCTGATCGTGAAGGGAAAGGCGCTCATGCCGATGGTGTCTCCGCCCGGAACCACAGGCTGCTGTCGCCATAGGAGTAGAAACGGTAGCCGGTCTCCACCGCATGGGCGTAGGCCGCCCGCAGCGTGTCCAGGCCGCTGAACGCCGCCACCAGCATCAGCAGGGTGGAGCGCGGCAGGTGGAAGTTGCTCATCAACATGTCAGCCGCGCGCACCGGCTGGCCGGGATGGATGAAGATGTCGGTCTCGCCGGCGAAGGGGGCGTAGGCGCCGTCCGGCGTCAGGCAGGACTCCAGCAGGCGCAGGCTGGTGGTGCCGACGCAGACGATCCGCCCGCCCGCCGCCCGCGCCGTGTTCAAAGCCTGGGCGACGGCCTCGGACACCTCGCCGTACTCGGCGTGCATCTTGTGCGCTTCGATGGTGTCGGCCTTGACCGGCAGGAAGGTGCCCGCGCCCACGTGCAGGGTGACGAAGGCCGACCCCACGCCCTCGGCCGTCAGGGCGGCGAGCAGTTCGGGGGTGAAATGCAGGCCGGCGGTGGGGGCGGCGACCGACCCGTCGTGGGCGGCGTAGACGGTCTGGTAGTCGGTGCGGTCGGCGTCGTCCTCGCCCCGCTTGGCGGCGATATAGGGCGGTAGCGGCATGATCCCGTGCGCCATCACCGCCGCGTCGAGGGCGGGTCCCGACAGGTCGAAGGCGAGTTCGATCTCGCCGCCTTCGCCCTTGGCCTCGATCTTGGCCGTGATCTCGCCGTTGGGTCCGAACGCCACCGGGTCGCCTGGGTGCAGGCGCTTGCCGGGGCGCATGAAGGCGCTCCAGCGATTGGGCGCGCGGCGGCGATGCAGGGTCGCCTCCACCGCCACCTTCAACCCGTCGCGGGAACGGACGCCGGTCAGGCGGGCGGGGATCACGCGGGTGTCGTTGAACACCAGCACGTCGCCGGCTCGCAGCAGGTTGGGCAGATCGCTGACCACACGGTCCTCAATCGCGGCGCCGGGGCGCACCACCATCAGCCGCGCGCTGTCGCGCGGATGGGCGGGCCGCAGCGCGATGCGGTCCTCGGGCAGGGCGAAATCGAAGTCGGAAAGCTGAAGCGGCATCAGGCCCGCGCACTCGTCACAAGCGCGCCCCGCGGTCAAGGGCGACGTAGGGCCGGCGGGCGCTGGCTGACCAGAAATGGGGTCTCTATTCCCCTCCGCCCCTTCGCGGGGATGACCGGGTTAGAGGGGGCGGCTCCGCTGCCAATTGAGCGCGGGCGAGGGTTCAGGCGGCGGCGACAGGTTTCCCCTTGGCCATCGCCTCCGCTTCCCCGGCGACCGGTGCGGGCGTGCGCTGGGGGGCGGCCTGGGCCAGGGCGACGCCGGCCAGCGCCATCAGGCCGCCGACCGCTTGCAGAGGCCCGATCGCCTCATGGAAGATGAACCAGCTCAAGATCGCCGCCGTCGCCGGCTGCACCAGCACCACCACCGCCGTTAGGGGGGCCGGCAGCTTGCCAAGCGCCCAGGCGATGGAGCCCTGACCGGCGACATGGACCAGGCCCAGGCCGATACAGGCGGCCCATCCGATCGCCGCGGTCGGCAGGACCGGTTCATGGAAGGCGAGGGCGACGACCAGCATCACCGGCGCGCCGACCAAGCTGGAGCCCAGCATGATCTTGATCGCGCTCATGGATTTGCGGGCTTGGCGTACGGCGAGGAAGTAGCCGCCGTACCAGACGGTGGTGATCACGGCTAAGACGTTGCCCAGGTCCGGATTGGTCCCTCGCCCGCCGCCGCCCGCGCTCATCGCCATCGACGCCGCGCCGGCGAGCGCCAGGGACAGGCCGCATAGGAACAGGACGGTGGGCCGCTCCTTGAAGAACAGCCAGCCCACCAGGGTCAGCAACACCGGCGTCAGGTTGCCAAGCACCGTGGCGTTGGCCACCGAGGTCATATGCAGGCTGTAGTGCCAGCAGACCATGTCGGCGGCGAACATCAGCCCGGCGATGACGATGATCTTCAGGTGCGCCCTGGTGGTCATCCGGGCCGCCGGAGAGGCGGCGGGACCCTCGCGCAACGCCAGCAGCGCCAGCAGCGGCATGGCGCAGGTCAACCGCCAAAACCCGGCGGCCGCCGGACCCGTGTGGGTTAGCCGCACCAGGATCCCGGACAGGGCCAGAACGCTGGCCCCGACGATCAGGATGAGCAGGGGCTTGCGGTTGGAAGCGGAGGCCATGCCCGGCTTTGAAGTCCCTCGGCCAGGAGGGCAAGGGCGCAAACGCAACATCCTTGATCTGTGGCGCCTAGGCCGTGGATAGATCCAACCTTGCCCGCACCGTTTCCGGGGTCGCGCCGTCCAGACGCAGATCGCGTAGCGACGGCGCGCCGTTGCGCTTGGCCAGCCGCTTGCCGTCCGGCCCCAGCAAGAGGCGGTGATGGCCATAGGTGGGGGTCGGCAGTCCGAGCAAGGCCTGCAGCAGCACCTGGATGTGGGTGGCGTGGAACAGGTCCTCGCCCCGGATCACGTGGCTGACGCCTTGCAGCGCGTCGTCCACCACCACGGCCAGGTGATAGGCCACGCCCACGTCCTTGCGGGCCAGGATCACGTCGCCTTCCCGCATTGGATCGACGGCCACGACGCCGGTCTCGTCCAGCGGCCCGCGGCCCTGCTCGACGAAACGGAGGCGGTCGAAGCCGTTCAGGGCCTCGCGCGCCCGGTCCAGCGACAGCCGCCAGGCATAGGGCTGGCCCGAGGCCAACAGTTCGGCTTCCCGATCGCCTGGGAGCGGTTCGCCGCGAAACACCGCGCCCTTGGCGTCCTCGCCCAACCCGCCATCGCCTGGGCCGTGGGGCGCGCGGGCGATCTCGTCCAGCACCTCGCGCCGGGTGCGGAAGCAGCGGTAGAGCAGCCCCCGCGCCTTCAGGCGATCCAGCGCCGCCTGGTAGTCGGCCATGTGTTCGGACTGGCGGCGCACGGGCCTTTCCCAGGCGAGGCCGAGCCATTCCAGGTCTTCCAGGAGGGCGGCGTCGAACTCGGGACGGACCCGGGTGCGGTCGATGTCCTCGATGCGCAGCACGAACCGCCCGCCGGCCGCCCGCGCCGCCTCGAAGGCGGTCAGCGCGGAAAAGGCGTGGCCGAGATGCAGCAGGCCGGTCGGCGAGGGGGCGAAACGGGTCGCAAAGGCGCTCACCTTTCCTCCATACCGGTCCCGCGACCTTCGCGCGACAGGTTCGCGGCGCCGGATGGGCGCCCTAGACTGGCGTCGATGGACATCCCCGCTTCCAGCCCGATCGATCCCGCCCGTATCGCCGAGGCGCGGCTGTGGCTGGCGGCGCGCGATCCCCTGCTGGCGCGGGCCCATGCGCGGACGCCGGAGTTCGCCTGGCGCGTTCGGCCGGGCGGGTTCGCCGGCCTGATCCAGCTCATCACCCAGCAACAGGTTTCCACCGCCTCAGCAGCCGCCATCTGGGCGCGGCTGGAGGCCGGGCTGGGCGGGGTCGGCGCGGAGGCGGTGCTCGGCCACGACGAGGCCGGGCTGAAGGCGTTCGGCCTATCCGCACCCAAGGCGCGCTACGCCCTGGCCATCGCCCGCGCCCATGTGGACAAGGTGGTGGACCTGACAGGGCTGGGCGCCTTGGACGACGAGGCGGCCATCGCGGCCCTGGTCTCGCTGAAGGGCGTGGGGCGGTGGACGGCGGAGGTCTATCTGATGTTCTGCGAAGGCCGGCTGGACGTCTTCCCGGCCGGAGACCTGGCGCTGCAGGAGGCCTTCCGCGCGTTGGAAAATGTCCCTGAAAGGTTGAGTGAAAAAGCGCTCTATGCGCGAAGTGAGGCGTGGCGCCCCTTTCGGGGTGTGGCTGCGCACCTGCTGTGGGGCTACTACAAGCCTCGACGGCGGGGCGTGGCTTTGCCGGACGTGGACAGCGAGGCGATCTGATGGCGGCGATCGACGGACCCCGGGTCGGACCGGCCAGCGGCGGCAAGGCGCGCCAACTCGTGATCTTCGCTCATGGCTACGGCTCCAACGGCGAAGACCTGATCGGACTCGCCCCCTACCTGGCCCAAATCCTGCCCGATGCGGCCTTCGTCGCCCCCAACGCGCCCGAGGGCGTGCCAGGCTATCCTTCCGGCAGCGCCTACCAGTGGTTCCCCCTCAGCGGCACGGACCTGCACAAGCTGGCCGCCGGCGTGCGTGCGGCGGCGCCGTCGTTGAACACCTTCATCGATACGGAGCTCGTTCGTCACGGCCTGCCTCCAAGCGCCTGCGCCCTGGTGGGCTTCAGCCAGGGGACCATGATGTCGCTGCATGTCGGGCCGCGCCGGGCGCAGACGCTGGGGGCGGTGGTCGGGCTTTCGGGACTGCTGGCCGGGGCCGAGACCTTGCCGCGTGAAATCCTCAGCCGTCCGCCCATCCTGCTCTGTCATGGCGATCGCGACGACCGGGTGCCGCCGCAGTCCCTGTTCATGGCCCTGTCGGCCCTTGCCGACGTCGGCGCGCCGGCGCTGTGGCGGTTGTGCGGGGGGGCGGGTCATTCCATCCCGGAAGAGGCGCTGTCGCTGACGGCCGAATTCCTGCACGACGCCCTGGCCGGAGGTTTTGCAGGCTGGAGCGGGCCGGAGCGCAGGGTCTAGCGGGTCAAATCCGGGATCGAGATCGTCGCGCCATCGGCTTTCAGCCGATCCAGGATGCCGTTCGGACGCAGCAGGAAGTTGAGATCGATCACCGCCACCGACTTGCCGGGGGTGATCATGGCGGTCTCGATGGTCGTGACGCCTTGCTGCGTGCCCTTTTCCAGCAGGCCCTGTACGCTTGGGAGCTGGAGCAGGCAGCGGTCCAGCACCGAGACCTTGTAGGTCTCGCCCACCGTCTTCAGATCGGCGTTGGCCCAGGCCGAGGCGGCCTCGCGCCCATGCGCGGATTCCTGGTCGATATCGTCCATCGCGGCGTCGAAACAGGCCAGGTTCGCCGCCTGCGACAGGGTGGCGGCGGTCTTGATGTACGGTCCCAGGTCGAAGTCCCCAACGTAACGCACCGGGACATGGGCGTCGTTGGCCATATGCATCACGGTGGTTCCGGGCTTGCCGTCGGACAGCCCCGCCGCCCTGCGGAAATCCGCGATCAGCAACAGGCCGGCGATGGCGGGTTTCCAGCGCGCATAGTCGGCCGGCTTCTTATGGATATTGGCCAGCAGGTTCAGCAGCCGCGCCCGCTCCTTGGGCGGCAGGCTCTTGTCCAGGGTCTGTCCGCGGGGAAGTTGCAGCGCCCCCTTGTTGAACGCCAGGCCGATCACCTCCATCGCGCCCAGCTTGGGACGAGGCTGCAGATACAGCGCGTCCGCTCCGTTCAGCGCATGCTCCATTCGCAGGGTGTTCCATTCCAGCATATGCGGCAGGGGCGTCAGCCCGCCGAGGATGATCACTTCGGACGGCCCCTTGGTGACACGCCAGAGGGCGGGACCGGGCAGGCGTTTCACCACTTCGACGGGGGCGACCGTGACGCCGCCGGACGGCGTCGGCCCCGTGTCCCAGGGCGCGGGACCGCTGGGCGCCCACGGCGCTGCGGGCGGCGTGGTCTGGGCGGCCGCGGACCCGGCCAGCGCCAGGGCGACGGTGGCCAGGACGAGCAGACGGATGGGCGCCGGCATGGAGTCGATCGAACCGCCTTTGAACATGATCCGCATTTAGGTGGAGACACCGGCCGTTTCGAGGCGCCGTTCGTATCGAGCGGCCCTGGCCGTGGACGCCGACGCCCGTTAGACAGGGGCGAGCGAGAGGCGAGGCGTGAGCAGGGTCGAGACCGCGCAACTTTTCCTGGCCATAGCCCTGACGGTGATCGCCGGCTGGGTCGACGCCGTCGGTTTCCTGAGGCTGGGCGGCCTGTTCGTCTCCTTCATGAGCGGCAACACCACCCAGATGTCGGCCGCCTTCGTCCAGGGACACAGCCTAGAGGCCTGGGCCGCGGCGGGGATCATCGCCCTGTTCGTCATGGGCGTGTTCGCCGGCCGCCTGGTGGCCGAGGCGTCGGGGATCTGGCGGCAGGCCGCCGTGCTGATCCTGACGGCCTCGCTGCTGAGCGTGGCGGTGCTGCTGACGCTGGTCGCCGGCCAGACGGCGACGGTGACGGCCACGGCCGCCATGGTGCTGGCGATGGGCGTGCAGAACGCCACCATGACCCATATCGGCGGGGCCAAGGCCAGCCTGACCTATGTCACCGGGACCCTGGTCAAGATCGGGGAAAAGCTCGCCGACTCGGTTGCTGGGACCGGCCAGCTGCGTGCGGTGCTGCCCTATCTCGCCATGTGGATCGGGCTGGCCGGGGGCGCGGTCGGGGGCGCCGCCAGCTATGGGCGCGTCGACACGGCGGCCCTGTTGGCGCCGGCGGCGGCGGCGGCCTTGCTCGCGCTGGTGCTCGGTGGTCTGGTCCGCCACGCAATACAAACCACCGACAACAGCGGCGACGATAACGCCGAAGGTCGCGCCTCGGGCGCAGGGAGAAGCTCATGATCCGCGTCCGTCGCGCCCGCATTGTCGCCACGCTCGGACCGGCGAGCCGGGGCCCGGAAAAGGTGCTGGAGCTGGCGCGGACCGGCGTGGACGTATTCCGCCTGAACTTCAGCCACGGCTCTCATGAGGATCACGCGGCGAACCTGAAGGCGGTGCGCGAGGCCGAGGCGATCGTGGACCGGCCGCTGGGCGTGCTGGCGGACCTACAGGGCCCCAAGCTCAGGCTTGGGCAGTTCAAGGACGGGTCGGTCGAGATCGTGCGGGGCAAGACCTTCCGCCTCGACCTGGACCCCAAGCCCGGCGACGCCAAGCGGGTCTCCACCCCCCATCCCGAACTGTTCGCCGCCATGAGCCCCGGGGCGATCCTGCTGATCGACGACGGCAAGGTGCGGCTCAAGGTCAAGAAGTGCGGCAAGGACTTCGCCGACACCGAGGTGGTGCAGGGGACCAAGCTGTCGGATCGCAAGGGCGTGGCCCTGCCTGGCGCGATCATCCCGGTCAGCGCCATGACCGACAAGGACCACAAGGACCTGACCTTCGCGCTGAAGATCGGCGTCGACTGGGTGGCCCTGTCCTTCGTCCAGCGCGCCGCCGACATGGCCGAGCTGAAGAAGCTGGTCCAGGGCCGCGCCGCGATCATGGCCAAGATCGAGAAGCCTCAGGCCCTGGAGCAGATCGAGGAGATCCTGGATTTCTGCGACGGGGTGATGGTGGCGCGCGGCGATCTGGGCGTGGAACTGGAGCCCGAGGAGGTGCCGGTCGCGCAGAAGGCCCTGATCCGCGCCGCCCGCAGGCGTGGCGTGCCGGTGATCGTGGCCACCCAGATGCTGGAGTCGATGATCAACTCCGCCACGCCGACCCGCGCCGAGGCCACCGACGTCGCCAATGCGGCCTATGAAGGGGCCGACGCCCTGATGCTGTCGGCCGAGACCGCGTCGGGCGCCTATCCGGTGGAGGCGGTCACCATGATGGGCCGCATCATCGAACGGGTGGAGCGCGATCCGCGCTGGCCCGAGCTGATGGACGCCGAACACAGCCCGCCCGAGGACATCGACGCCGACGCCCTGGTCGCCGCCGCCCGTCGCGCGGCGGATGCGGGCTCCACCGCCTGCCTGGTCGCCTTCACCACTACCGGCGGCACGGCGCGGCGCCTGGCGCGGGAGCGGCCGTTGCAGCCCGTGGTGGCCTTGACGCCCACGCCCCAGGTGGCGCGGCGGCTGGCCCTGGTCTGGGGTCTGGAGCCGCGGGCGGGCTCCGACCCGAAGACGCTGGAGGACGTCACCGACGACGCGGTGCGCTACGCCGTCGACCTGGGCCTGGCCAAGCCGGGGGAACGGATTCTGATCCTGGCCGGCACGCCGTTCGGAGCGCCCGGCGCCGCCAACCTGCTCCGCTTCGCCCACGCGCCGTTCAAGTTCTGACATGGCGCAGGGACCGTTCGGGCATCTCAGGATGCAGCGTACGCGTTCACAGGTGGCCCATCAGGTCCGGAGTTCCATGACACAAGCCGCCTTCCTCGCCCTCGACTGGGGCACCACCAACCTGCGGGCCTGGACCGTGGACGCCGACGGCGCGCCCTTGGCGCATCGGGAGTTTCCTCTAGGCGTCTCGCGGCTCAAGCCCGGCGAGGCGGCCGCGATCTTCCGCGACACGGTGCGCCCGGCCTTGGAGGCCCAGCGCCTGCCGGCCCTGATCACCGGGATGGCCGGCTCCAACATCGGCTGGAAGGAGGTCGCGTATGTGGATTGCCCCGCCGACGCCAAGGCCCTGGCCGCCCGGATCAGCCTGATCGATGGCGAGGACCCTAGGGTCGGGATCGTTCCGGGGCTGCGCGGGCAGGGGATCGGCGGTCCCGACGTGATGCGGGGCGAGGAGACCCAGTTGATCGGCTGGCTGGCCCAGGACGCTGCCCGCCGTCAGGGAACCCATTTGGTCTGCCACCCCGGCACCCACGCCAAGTGGGCCGTGGTGACGGATGGGCGGATAGAGCGCTTCGTCACCGCCATGACCGGCGAGCTATTCGCCGTCCTCACCCAGCACAGCGTGTTGAAAGGCGCCGAGGGCGATGCGGATGGACCGGCCTTCGAGCAGGGGCTGGAGGCGGCCGGCGACGGCGGGGCCCTGGCGGCGCGCCTGTTCACCGCGCGGGCGCGGGTCGTGGGCGGCGGTGGGCTCAAGCCCGAAGAGGTGCGCGCCTATCTGTCGGGCCTGCTGATCGGCGCCGACGTGGCGACGACGCCGGGCCTTCTGGGAGTGAAATCGGACACGCCCATCGCCCTGGTCGGCGACGGCAGGCTCTGCGCCCAGTACAAGCGGGCTCTGGACCATGCCGGCGTTGCGGCCGAGGTCTATGACGGCGAGGCCGCCGTGCTCGCCGGGCTGCACGCCCTGTTCAAGGAAGGCGCCTTGCAATGACCCTCGAAGAAGCCCTGGCCCAGGTCCCCATCGTCGCCATCATCCGCGGCGTGCGTCCCGACGAGGTCGAGGCGGTGGCCGAGGCGCTCTACAGCGGCGGCGTGCGGGTGATCGAGGTGCCGATGAACTCGCCCGATCCGCTTGTCAGTATCAAAAAGCTCGCCGCCTGGAGCGATCGTCTGGTCTGCGGCGCCGGCACGGTGCTGAGCCCGGAGGTCGTGGACCAGGTGGTCGAGGCGGGCGGCCAGATCATCGTCTCCCCCAACACCAACGCCACGGTGATCCGGCGCACGGTCGAGCGCGGCCTGAAGTCCATGCCGGGCTTCGGCAGCGCCAGCGAGGCGTTCGTCGCCTGCGAGGCCGGCGCGCGCCATCTGAAATTGTTCCCGGCCGGCAGCTATGGGCCCGGCCACGTCAAGGCGTTGCTGGACGTGCTGCCCAAGGACGCGACGGTGATGCCGGTCGGCGGCGTGAAGCCCGACACCATGGCCGACTGGTGGGCCGCCGGCGCGCGCGGCTTCGGCATGGGCGGCGATCTCTACAAGCCCGGCTTCACCCCGGAAGAGGTGCATGTACGGGCCAAGGCGGCGGTGGCGGCCGTCAACCGTCTGATGCAATCGAAATGATCTCGACAACCCGGAGCGCAGTATGAGCCACCAAAGACTGGATTACGTTTCCGCCTCGCCCGACGGGATGAAGGCGCTTGGCGGCGTGCACGCCCATGTCGCCCAATCGGGATTGCCTTCGACCCTGATCGATCTGGTCTATCTCCGTGTCTCCCAGATCAACGGCTGCGCCTACTGCATCGACATGCATTCCCGCGACCTGCTCAAGGCCGGCGTATCGGTCGAGAAGCTGGTGCTGACGCCGGTCTGGCGAGAAGGCGGCGCCCTGTTCGATACGCGGGAGCGGGCTGCCTTGACCTGGGCCGAGACGCTTACCCGGGTCGCCGACGCAAGCGTGTCCGATGACGCGTATCATGCCGCCATCGCCGTCTTCAACGCGCACGAATTGACCAATCTCAGCATCGCGATCGGGCTGATGAACGCCTACAACCGCATCGCCATCGGGTTCAGGGCGACGCCGGACGCGGTCAAGGCGGCGGGTTAGCGGCGCGGGCCGTTCCTTTCCCTGTCATTCCGGCTTTCCGCTTCGCTGCGGCCGGGATGACAGGAGGGGAAATGCGCTTTTGACGTCGCCTTCGCCCTCTACAACCCCAACCGCCGCGCCCGTCCGGCGATGGACAGGGCCAGCCGCTCGACGATCAGGTGGTCGGGACTGCCGGCGGACTTGCAGGCGCGATCCGCGTCCAGCACGTCGCCTTGCAGCGCGTCGAGATCGTCCATGCGCCAGCTCTTCATCTGGCGCAGGAATTCGCGTTCCTGTTTCCAGAATACGCCGACCGACTTGGCGGCCTCCTGCGCGCCGGCCCCTGCGTTTGTGAGGATCTGCGCCTTGCGCAGGCGGTTGAGGTGGTTGCCGATGGCGCGCACGGCGGCGGGTCCGCCTTCGCCCTCGGCCCGCGCCCGGCGCAGCGCCGCGTGCGCCAGGGCCGCACGGCCGCCAAAGGCGTCGGCGGCGGCGTCGGAGAGCGAGGCTTCCGGCTCCACGCCCAGATAGGGGACGAGGTCGGCGGCCGAGGCGGTCGTCCCGCTGCCGGGACCGATGTAGAGGATCAGCCGCTCGATCTCCTGGCGGGCGACGCCGCGTTCCTTGGGCAGGCGCGAGACGAACAGCTCCAGCGCTTCGGGCGTCATGCCGACCTTGTCGGCGGCCAGGGCCTCGCGCACGAAGCGGGCCACGTCGCCGGTCTCGTCCTCGTAGACGGGGATGGAGACGGCGCCGGCCTTGGCGCCCTCGGCGGCCTTGCGTAACGCGGACGACCGCTCCAGCGCGCCCGCCTCCACAATCATGAAGGCGTCGGGGTTGTAGCGGCCCTCGGCGTGGGCGGTCAGCGCCTCGGCCGTAGCGCGGTCGACCGTGGGTTTCTCCCCGGTCAGGCGCAGGCGGACCATGCGCCGACCGCCGAGCATGGAAATGGCTGACAGCTCATCGGCCAGCCGCGCTCCGTCGGAGTCGACGTCGGCCTCGGTCAGCAACGCGGCGTCAAAGGGATCGTTCGGGCGGTCGCAGACCTTGCTCGCCAGCAGGTCCGCCCGCTCGTGCACGCCGCCCCGGTCGCGGCCCCAGATCACCGCGGCGCGCACGCCGGCGGTGGGGTGGGACAGGAAGCGTTCGACGTCGGCCCGCTTGGACAGGATCATGGCTTCAGGCTTTCAGACCCCGGACGACGCTCTCAGGGAACCGCCTGGCGCTCGAAGTAGCGGGCGAGGTCCAGGCGGATGCGGATGGCGGCTTCCTTGGCCACGCGCTGCTCCCCGTCCTGGTTGGCGACGACGCCGGCATAGGGCGGGTCGGCGGAGTCGTAGGAGACTTCGGAAGCGACTGAGCCGGAATGCAGGATCTTACCGGTGGTGGCGTCGGCCAGGGTGAAGGTGACCGACAGATCGAGTTCGTAGCGGCTGGCCACGTTGTTCACCCGTACACCCTGCGGTCCGCGGGTTTCATGCAGGGTGATCGACAGGCGGTAGTGGGCGGGCTCGTCCGGGTCGTGGGAAAGCTCCTGCCGGAGCTGTTCTTTGAGCAGGAAGCCCGTGCGCGAGGTGCCGGGCAGGACCACGTCCACCGAAGCCAGGGCGGGGCTGAGCGCCGGCGTCGCATAGAGGGGCGTGAAACCGCATCCGGCCAGGGGCGTGCAGGCCAGCAGGGCGAAGACGGCGAGCGGGATACGCATCGGCTCAGCCCACCACGATGTTGACGATACGGTCCTGCACCACGATCACCTTGCGCACGGTCAGACCCTCAAGGTGACGCTGGACATCGATGTCGTCCAGGGCGATGCGGCGGACCTCCTCCTCGGCGGCGCCGGCGGGCGCGCGGATCTCGCCTCGACGCTTGCCGTTGATCTGGATCGGCAGGGTAAGTTCCTCGTCGGTCGCGAGCCTGGGATCGAACGCCGGCCAGGGCTGGTCCACCGCCATGCCCTCGCCGCCGAGCCGTTCCCAACAGGCTTCGGCCAGGTGCGGGACGAAGGGGGAGATCAGCACCACCAGGGTTCGCAGCGCCGCCCTGCGGTCGGCCCCCTCGGCCTTCTTGAGCGTGTTCAGGAAGGCGTAGAACTGGGCCACCGCCGAATTGAACCGGAAGCCTTCCAGCCCTTCGGTCGCCGCCTTGATCAGCTTATGCGTCGCCCGCAGCAGCTCTTCGCTTTCGACGCCGCCGCTCTCGGTGCCGCCGTCGACCTCGGCCCAGACCCGGTTGACGAAGCGCCAGGCGCCCTCGACCCCGGAATTGGTCCACTGCACGTCCCGCTCAGGCGGGCTGTCGGAGAGCACGAACAGGCGGGCGGCGTCCACGCCGTACTGGTCGAAGATGTCCTCGGGCGCGACCACGTTCTTCTTGGACTTGGACATCTTCTCGACGCCGCCGACCGTGACCGACTGGCCGCTGGCGGTCTCGAAGAAGCCCTTGGTTGCGCCCTCGGTGCGATAGTCCACCTCAGCCGGGGCCAGCCAGCGCCCGTCGGCGCCCTTGAAGGTCTCGTGGGTGACCATGCCCTGGGTGAACAGGCCGGCGAACGGCTCGGCCACGCCGACCATGCGCTCGTCCTTCAGCGCGCGGGTGATGAAGCGGGCGTAGAGCAGGTGCAGCACCGCGTGCTCCACCCCGCCGATATACTGGTCCACCGCCATCCAGTAGTCGGCCGCCTCCCGGTCGATGGGCGAGGCGGCGTGGGGGTTGGTGAAGCGGGCGAAGTACCAGGAGCTGTCGACGAAGGTGTCCAGCGTGTCGGTCTCGCGCTCGGCCGGGCCGCCGCATTGCGGGCAGGTGGTCTGCTTCCAGGTGGGGTGGTGGGCGAGCGGATTGCCCGGCTTGTCGAAGGTCACGTCGTCGGGCAGCACGACGGGGAGCTGGTCCTCGGCGACGGCGACCGGCCCGCACTTGGCGCAGTGGACCACCGGGATCGGGCAACCCCAGTAGCGCTGGCGCGAGACGCCCCAGTCGCGCAGGCGATAGACCGTCGAGCCGTGGCCCCGGCCCGCCGCTTCGATCCGCGTGATGGCTTCCGCCTTGGCCGCCTCGATCGAGAGGCCGTCCAGGAAGCGCGAATTGTAGATCCGGCCTGGGCCCGTATAGGCCTCCGCATCCACCTTGAAGCTGTCCGCCGTGCCGTCGGGCGGCAACACCACCGGTAGGACCGGCAGGTCGTACTTGCGGGCGAAGTCCAAGTCGCGCTGGTCGTGGGCGGGACAGCCGAACACCGCGCCCGTGCCGTAGTCCATCAGCACGAAGTTGGCGATCACCACCGGCAGCTTCCATGCGGGATCGAACGGATGGGCGACCTCGAGCCCGGTGAACAGGCCCTTCTTCTCGGCGGTCTCGATCTCGGCCTCGGTAGCGGCGCCGCGCCGGCATTCCTCGGCGAAGACGGCGATCTCGGGATTGGATTTCGCCAGTTGCTCGGCCAGCGGATGGTCGGCCGCGATGGCGACGAAGCTGGCGCCGAACAGGGTGTCGGGGCGGGTGGTGTAGACCTCGATCCCCTCGAACCCCTCCGGGGGGTGTCCGGTCAGGTCGAAGGTGAAGCGCAGGCCCTGGCTGCGGCCGATCCAGTTCTCCTGCATCAGCCGGACTTTGTCGGGCCAGCGATCGAGCGTCTTCAGCCCCTCGATCAGGTCGTCGGCGTATTGGGTGATGCGCAGGAACCACTGGGTTAGCTTGCGCTTCTCGACCAGGGCGCCGGAGCGCCAGCCGCGCCCGTCGATCACCTGCTCGTTGGCCAGCACGGTGTTGTCCACCGGGTCCCAGTTGACCGTGGCCTCCTTGCGGTAGACCAGGCCGCGCCGGAACAGCTCGGCGAACCACTTCTGCTGCTGGCCGTAATATTCCGGGTCGCAGGTGGCGAACTCGCGCGACCAGTCCAGGCTCAGGCCCAACTGATCGAACTGGACCCGCATGGCGGCGATGTTGTCGTAGGTCCAGCCCTTGGGGTGGACGCCCTTTTCGATGGCGGCGTTCTCGGCGGGCATGCCGAAGGCGTCCCAGCCCATCGGGTGCAGCACGTTGAAGCCCCGCGCCCGCTTATAGCGCGCCACCACGTCGCCCATGGTGTAGTTGCGCACGTGGCCCATGTGGAGCCGCCCCGACGGATAGGGGAACATCTCCAGCACGTAGTATTTGGGCCGGCCCTGGGCCTGCTCGGGCGTCTTGGTCAGGAAGGTGTCCGCATCGCGCCAGGCGGCGCGCCAACGGGGTTCCTGTTCCTTGGGATTGTAACGGCTCATCGCGCGCGTTGGACCTGACGGCGACTGCACCGTCAAGCCCGAGCGCGACGCCATACCTCTATCGGGCGCTCAGGTTCGACAGACGGAGCTGGCGGGCGCGGGTCAGGATGGAGTTCTCGATGTCGATGTCGGTCTGGCCGGCCACTGGCGCGTCCACCCAGGCGCCGGCGGCGTCCTTGGTCTGCTTGAACACGGTCACGTTCAGGCCGTCCGCGCGCAGGCGGGTGTCGAGGATGTAGACCGTGGCCTTCAACCGCTCGTCCGGCTTTTCCGGATTGACGTACCACTCGGTGATCACCGTCCCGCCGTAGGGGTCGGCCGAGGCCAGCGGCATAAAGGCCAGGGTGTCGAGCGTGGCGCGCCACAGATAGCTGTTCACGCCGATGCCGGCGGTGGACTGCGCCAGGGCGCGGGCGCGGGTCGTGCCCGCCAGAGAAGAATTCCCATGCCCGCATCCCGCCAGCAGGGTGCTCGCGGTCAGAACCAGGACCGTGTTTCTAACGACCGACATATCGATGACCCGTCTCACTCGATCTTGGAGCTTGGGTCTGCGCCTGTGGCGGCAATGAGACCCTAGCGCACGGCTTCGCCGCGCGGGGGAACCTGCAGCGTGGAGGCTCGCTCTATACCAGCGGTCCCAGAGGGCCAACAGGTTTCACGTGGCCCGGCGGCCACACGTCGCAGCGGAGGTGTGGCGCGACGTGACGGGGGATTGACCCTTTCCGCGCCGGGACGTTTAAAAAATGTATATGTTACTATGACTAGACAGGTTCCTGGGATGGGGATGCCCAGGACGATCGATAGGGCGATGACGGGCTGGACGGGTGGGATCAGGGCGGCGACCGCAGCGCTCCTCCTTATGGGGGTGGCTAGCGGTGCGCGTGCGGCCGACGGCGCCCAGACCCAGAACCCCAACGCCTTCACGGGCATCGACGCCTACTCGACCCCTCACAAGAGCCTGGAGCTCGACGCCAAGGGGCGTTGGGGCCTACGCCTGGATATCGATCCTCCCGTGGGTCACGATCAGAATGTGGACGTGAAGGACGTTTCCGCCGGGGCCTTCTTCCACATCACGCCCTCGATGCGGATTGGCGGCATGGTGGGTCTGGGCGACCGTCTGGCCGACCCGCAGAAGATTTTGCCGCAGGACGCCAACCTGCCGCGCGTCCACCTGGAAACCAAGTTCAAGTTCTAGGCTCCGTCAGGCGCCTCAATCCCAGGCGAACTGGCGGTTTGACCGCTTTCCGGATGAAGGCGACTCCGTTTGATATTCATCAATTTCGTCGGCTATCTCGCCGCGCGCATGTAGCTGTTCGCTTGATCATATAAGGACAGCTTTATATGGTGCCGCCCGCTGGCGCCCATCGAAACCGCCGCCTGCCTACGCGGAGTGTCCCCCTTGAGCCGACCGTCCTACATCTTCACCAGCGAGAGCGTGTCCGAAGGCCATCCCGACAAGGTCGCGGATCGCATTTCCGACACGGTCGTGGACGCGTTCCTGGGAGCCGATCCCTATGCGCGCGTCGCCTGCGAGACCCTGGTCACCACCAACCGCATCGTGCTGGCCGGCGAAGTCCGCGGGCCGGAGGGCATCGTCGAGAGCCTGGAAGAGAAGGTCCGCGCCGCGATCAAGGACATCGGCTACGAGCAGGAAGGCTTCCACTGGAAGACCGCCGATTACGCCTGCCACCTGCACGCCCAGTCCGCCGACATCGCCATGGGCGTCGACGCCTCGGGCAACAAGGACGAGGGCGCGGGCGACCAAGGCATCATGTTCGGCTACGCGACCAACGAGACGCCCGAGCTGATGCCGGCCACGCTCCAGTACTCGCACAACATCCTCAAGCGCCTAGCCGAGGTGCGCCACTCCGGCCAGGAGCCGGGCCTGGAGCCCGACGCCAAGAGCCAGGTCACCCTGCTCTATGAGAACGGCCGCCCGGTGCGCGCCACCTCCATCGTGCTGTCCACCCAGCATAAGGAAGGCCTGACGCCCAAGGACGTCCACGCTATCGTCGAGCCCTATATCCGCCAGGTGCTGCCGGAGGGCTTCATCACCGCGGAGACCGAGTGGCACGTGAACCCCACGGGCAACTTCGTCATCGGCGGGCCGGACGGCGACGCGGGCCTGACCGGCCGCAAGATCATCGTCGACACCTACGGCGGGGCCTCGCCGCACGGCGGCGGCGCCTTCTCGGGCAAGGACCCGACCAAGGTGGACCGCTCGGCGGCCTATATCTGCCGCTACCTGGCCAAGAACGTCGTGGCCGCAGGCCTGTCGGACAAGTGCACGATCCAGATCAGCTACGCCATCGGCGTGGCCAAGCCGCTCAGCTTCTACGTCGACCTGCACGGCGGCGGGCACGTCGACCCGGTTCAGCTGGAGAAGCTGCTGCCCGAGCTGATCGGCGGCGCCACGCCCCGGGCCATCCGCGAACACCTCAAGCTGAACCGCGCCATCTACGCCCGCACCTCCGCCTACGGCCACTTCGGCCGCGAGCCGGACGCGGACGGCGGCTTCTCCTGGGAGAAGACCGACCTGGTGGATGAGCTGAAGCGCCTGGCCTAAGCGTTATCGGCCATCACGGCCGACGCTAAATCCGTCTTGTAACAAGGTTGGGGCTGGGGGCATTGATCGCCTCCAGCCCCATTTTGCATTCCCATGGCCCAGCAACCTCACGGTCCGCTCCGCAGCTTCGGCCGCATCAAGTCGCGCCCGATCAAGGCTCGCCAAGCCGGGCTGCTCGACACCCTGCTGCCCAGCATCGCGCTCGATCTGGGCGCGCCGCTCGATCCGACTCGTCTCAAGCCGGACGCCGTCGAGACCTGGCTGGAGATCGGCTTCGGCGGTGGGGAGCACTTGGCGGCCCAGGCCGCGAAGCGCCCTGAGGTGCTGTTCCTGGGGGCCGAGCCGTTCCTGAACGGGGCCGCCAGCGCGCTGCGCCATATCGAAGAGCAGGTCCTGGCCAATGTGCGCCTGCACGTGGGCGATGTGCGCGACCTGCTCGTCCTGCTGCCGGACGCCTGCCTGGACCGGGTGTTCATCATGTTCCCCGATCCGTGGCCCAAGGCCCGTCACCACAAGCGCCGGCTGGTGCAGCCGGAGTTCGTCGCCGAGATCGTCCGGGTGCTGAAGCCGGGCGGTCGCCTGCGCTTCGCCACCGACTGGGCCGACTACGCCAACTGGGCTTTGGAGCGCTGGCTGCAGGCCCCGCAGGTGTCATGGACCGCCGAGCGCGCCGACGACTGGCGCGTCCCGCCCGCCGACCACGTCACCACTCGCTACGAAGAGAAGAAGCTCGGCGACATCGCGCCGGTATTCCTGGATTTCGTGCGGGGGTGAGGGGAAAACGACTAGGGTCTTCGCCAATAGGCTTGATCGTCGTCGAACAAGGGAAACGGGAATGCCCCAGGAAAAGATCGGCGCCGAGGCGGCCCTGTCCGGCCTGCCAGGCTGGCGGGCCGCCGAGGGGCGCGACGCCCTGACGCGCACCTTCCGGTTCAAGGACTTCAACGCCGCCTTCGGCTTCATGACCCGCGTCGCGCTGCTGGCCGAAAAACTCGACCATCACCCGGAATGGTCCAACGTCTACAACCGGGTCGAGGTGCTGCTGGCCACCCACGACGCGGACGGCGTCACCGGGCTGGACGTCAAGATGGCCCGCTTCATGGACGAGATCTACGGCGGCGACTGAGCCCCCTCAGTTGACCATCACGGTGCCGAGCAGGAAGTGAGCGCCGGGCCGTCCCAGCACCCTATCGGTGGCGCGCTGGAGCTGCTGGCCCATCTGGTCGATGTTGGGCGAGGCCCCCGGCGCGAGCCCCGCCGCATAGAGGTTGAGGGTCCGCACGTAGGCGTCGCGCAGCCGGGGCACCGACTGGGTCGCCAGCTTGCGCAGCTTGGCGTCCGGTACGTCCAGCCCCGCCTGGATCGACAGCACTCCGCGCGACTCGTCGGCATGGCGGACGGTGGCGGTCAGCGTCGGCAGGGCCGAATAGCTGGCGGTGTCGCTTTTCGCCGAGCCCTCGGCGGCGAGGGCCGGCGCGGCGATCGCGAGCAGCAGGACGGCGGCGAGGGTCGATCGCAGGCGCCTGTTCATCCGCGCGCCTTGGCGTCTTTCTGCGCCCAGTTCCAGGCGCTCTGGACGATCTCATCGACCGAGGACTGGGTCGGCTCCCAGCCTAACTTGGCCTTGGCCTTGGCGTTGGACGCCACCAGCACCGCCGGATCGCCCGCCCGGCGCGGCCCGATCTTGCGCGGCAGGGGCTTGCCCGAGACCTTCTCGATGGCGTCGGCGATCTCCTTGACCGTGGTGCCTTCGCCAGTGCCGAGGTTGAAGAACTCCGCCGCTCCGCCGTCCATCAGGTACTTGGCCGCCGCCGCGTGCGCACGGCCCAGGTCGCAGACATGGATGTAGTCGCGCACGCAGGTGCCGTCGCGGGTGTCGAAGTCGTCGCCGAAGATGGTGAAGGCGTAGTCGCTGCTCAGCGCGCCCTTGGCCGCCAGGGGGATCACATGGGTCTCCGGTTCGTGCCGCTCGCCGATCTCCCCGTCCGGGCTGGCGCCGGCGGCGTTGAAGTATCGCAGCGAGGCGAAGCGCAGGCCATAGGCGCGGGCGTAGTCGTCCATCATCCGCTCGACCATCAGCTTGGACCAGCCATAGGGGTTGATCGGCTGCTGGGGGTGGTCCTCGGGCATGGGGACCTGGTGGGGAACGCCGTAGGTGGCGGCGGTGGAGGAGAAGATCATCTTGTCCACGCCGACCGCGCGCATGGATTCCAGGATGTTGAACGTTCCCAGCGTGTTGTTGCGATAATAGAGCGCCGGGTCTTCCACCGACTCGCCGACATAGGTCAGGGCGGCGAAGTGGGCCAGCACGTCCGGCTTGGCGGCGGTGAGCGCGGACTGCAGGGCGTCGCGGTCCAGGATGTCGCCCTCGACCAGCTCGCCCCACCGCGCCAGATCGCGCCAGCCGCGGCTGAGGTTGTCGTAGACCACCACGTTCCAGCCCTGGGCGGCGAACTCCTTGCTGCAATGGCTACCGACATAGCCGGCGCCGCCGGTGACGAAGATGGTCTTCACGCGGGCGATATCTCCGAGGGGGTGTGGGACTTATGGCCGCGCCAGCGCAGCCGCTCAAGCTTGGGGGTGCGGATAATGGAGGCGATGGGGAGGAACAGGCTCTAGAAGCACAACGACATGTCCCCGCCCACAGCCACCGTCGTCATCGTCGCCTACGAGAGCGGCGCCTTCCTGCAGCCCTGCGTCGACGCGCTGGCGGCCCAGACCTTTGCGGACTTCGAAGCGGTGATCGTCGACAACGCCTCGTCCGACGGCTCGGTGGAACGGCTGACCTTGCCGGACGCACGGTTCCGGGTGCGCCCCATGGGGTACAATTCCGGCTTCGCGGTCGCCAACAATGTCGCGGCCCGGGAGTCTGCGAGCGAATTCCTGGTGCTGCTGAACCCCGACGCCGTGGCCGATTCCGCCTGGCTGGAGCGCTTCATCGCCGCCGCCCGCGCGCGACCCGAGGCGGCGAGCTTCGGGGCGACCCAGCTCCGCCTGGACGAGCCGGGCGTGCTGGACGGGATCGGCGACGTCTGGCATGCGGCGGGCCTAGCGTGGCGGGCGGGCGAGGGGTGGCCGGTGTCGCGCGCGGCCGGCGACGGCGAGATCTTCGGCCCATGTGGCGCTGCGGCCCTGTACCGGCGCGACCTGTTCCTGGTGTCCGGCGGATTCGACGAACGGTTCTTCTGCTACTGCGAGGACGTGGACCTGGCTGCGCGGCTGCGGGGCATGGGCGCGCGCTCGTATCGGGTGGCCGATGCGGTGGTTCGCCACGCCGGCTCGGGTATTTCGGGGCGGCGGTCGGACTTCACCTTGTTCCACGGCCATCGCAACCGCATCTGGGTGTTTGTGAAGAACACCCCCGGCCCGTG
>NZ_LMUL01000004.1:0-18288 GCF_009765965.1 Caulobacter sp. S45 | reverse complement strand
CCCCCTTGCCTTCACCCTCCTCTATCTCGGCAGTGCGGCGCGGCGGGGCGTGTTCCCGCCGATTTGGCGGTCCTATGTGGCGGCGATCAAGGGGTTGGGGCCGATGCTGGCCGATCGCCGCGCCTTGGCGAGGACGCGGCGGACGCCGTTCTCGCAGATGCTGCAGGTCATGGCCTGGACGCCCTGGGCGCCGTTCCGCCGTGAGCTGCATCCCGCCGCGCCCCGAGCCGGCAGGGGAGACGCGTCATGAGGAGCTGGGCCTCCGTCGCCATGCGCGACGCGCCCGGCGCTCCCGCGCCGGCTTCCGGAGCCGACCAGCTCAAGGCGTTGCGTTCGCTGGGGCCGCATCTTTGGCCGAAAGGCGAGCCTCTGCTGAAGGCGCGCGTGGTCGCGGCGCTGTGCCTGGTCTTCCTGGCCAAGCTGTTCAACGTCGCCATCCCGCTGCTGCTGAAGCGGGCGGTGGATGCGCTCGCGCCCCACGGCCACATGGCCCTGATCGCAGCCCCGCTGGGGCTGGTGGCGGCCTACGGCGCCGCCCGCATCGGCTCGCAGGGCTCGGGCGAGATCCGCGACATGGTGTTCGCCCCGGTGGTGCAGCGCGCGGTGCGCCGCACGGCCATCGAGACGCTGGACCGCCTGCACGGTCTCAGCCTGCGCTTCCACCTGGAACGCTACACCGGCGGCGTCTCGCGGATCATGGACCGGGGGCTGAGCGCGGTCGAGGTGCTGCTGGGCCTGACCCTGTTCAACGTCGCGCCCATCCTGCTGGAAGTGACCCTGGTCAGCGCCATCCTGTGGCGGCTGTTCAACCCGGCCTTCGCGGCGGCGACCATCGCGGTGATCGTCGGCTATGCGGCCTTCACCTTCGCCGTCACCCAGCGGCGGGTGTCGATGCGACGCGAGATGAACCGCCAGGACAACCTGGCCGGCGCGGTCGCCACCGACAGCCTGATCAACTACGAGACGGTGAAGTATTTCGGCGCCGAGCACCACGAGGTCGCCCGCTACGACGCCGCCAAGCGCGACTACGAGCGTTCGGCGGTGAAGAACCAGGCCACGCTGTCGGGCCTGAACATCGGCCAGGGCCTGATCATGACCGCCGGCCTGGTTGCGGTCATGATGATGGCGGCGGTGGGCGTGGCCCACGGGCGGATGACGGTCGGCGACTTCGTGCTGGTCAACGCCTACATGCTGCAGCTCTACCAGCCGCTGAACGTGCTGGGCGTGGTCTACCGCAGCCTGAAGCAGTCGCTGGTCGATTACGAGCAGATGCACCGCCTGCTGAGGACCGAGGCCGAGGTGCAGGACCGTCCCGGCGCCGGGCCGCTCGTCGATCCGGGCGGCGAGATCGTGTTCGAGGACGTGGGCTTTTCCTACGAGCCGCGCCGCTCGATCCTGTCGGGCGTGTCGTTCCGCGTGCCGCCGGGGCGCAAGGTGGCGCTGGTCGGCACCAGCGGGGCCGGCAAGTCGACCATCGCCCGGCTGCTGTTCCGCTTCTACGACGCCACCTCAGGCAAGGTGACCATCGGCGGCGAGGACCTGCGCGACGTGACCCAGGCCAGCCTGCGCGCGGCCATCGGCGTGGTGCCCCAGGACACGGTGCTGTTCAACGACACCCTCTATTACAACATCGCCTACGGCCGTCCTGACGCGACGCGCGAGGAGGTGGTCGAGGCCGCGCGCCTGGCCCACCTGCACGACTTCGTCGCCGCCCTGCCGGACGGCTACGAGACCATGGTCGGCGAGCGCGGGCTGAAGCTGTCGGGCGGGGAGAAGCAGCGCGTCGCCATCGCGCGGGTGATCCTCAAGCGGCCGCGCATCCTGATCTTCGACGAGGCCACCAGCGCGCTCGACACCAAGACCGAACAGGGCATCCAGGAGAGCCTGCGTGAACTGGCGATCGGCCACACCAGCCTGGTGATCGCGCACCGCCTGTCCACCGTCACCGACGCCGACGAGATCCTGGTGCTCGAGCAGGGCCGGATCATCGAGCGCGGGACCCATGCGGGCCTGCTACGCAAAGACGGCGTCTACGCCGGCATGTGGGCGCGCCAGCACCGGGGGACGGAGGAGCCGGTGGAGGCTTAGGCCGCCATATCCTCCACCGCCGCGATCAGCCGCCTCAGGTCCTGGGGGCGGGACAGGCGATGATCGCCGTCGCGGATCAGGGTGAACACCACGTCCTTGCCCGACCAAGCCTGTGTCAGCGCCAAGGCATGGCGCCACGGCACGTCGGGGTCGGCGGCGCCTTGCAACACGTGTAGCGGCGCGTGGACGGGGACCGGACCCGGCAGGATCGACCAGCGGCGGCCCTCCTCCAGCAGGGCGGCGGTGATCGGATAGCCGTCGTCGTAGAGCGAGGGGCGGGTCCACACGCCGCGATCGGCCAGGGCGGTCTTCGCCTCCGGCGGCAGGCCCGGCTCGATCAACTTGTCGGTCATGTCGGCGGCCGGCGCGATCAGCACCAAGCCCTTTACCCGTTCCGGTCGCGCCAGGGCGATCAGGCAGGCGATCCAGCCGCCCATCGACGAGCCGACCAGGACCAGCGGGCCTTCGGTCAGGGTGTCGATCGCCGCCAGCGCATCTTCGCGCCAGCGTCCGATCACGCCCTCGCGGAAATCCCCGGAGGATTCGCCGTGGCCGAAATAGTCGAAGCGCAGGTAGGCGCGGCCGCTGGCCTTGGCCCAGTCGGACAGGATTTCCGCCTTGGTCCCCGCCATGTCGGAGTGGAAGCCGCCGAGCCACACAACCGTCGGGCCTGCGCCCTCGACCTTGCGGTAGGCGAGGCGGTGTCCGTCGGGGCGGTCGAGGAAGGCGGTGTCGGTGGACAAGGAGGCGCTCCCTTTACGGCGCGAGAGGGAAGCTAGACCCGCAGCTTGCTGCCCGTCGCCTTCTCCACCGCCGCGACCACCTTGGCGGACAGGGCTTCGATCTCGGCGTCGGCCAGGGTCTTGTCGCGAGGCTGGACCAGCACCTCGATGGCGACCGACTTGGAACCTTCGGGCACGCCGGCGCCCTCATAGACGTCGAACACTCGGGCCTCGGTGATCAGCGCCTTGTCGGCCCCAAGCGCCGCGCGCACGAGGTCGCCGGCCGGCTTGGCGCGGTCGACCACGAAGGCGAAGTCGCGCGACAGCGGCATCAGGGCCGACAGCGACAGCGGCGCGCGCGCCTTGCCGCCGGCGCGCTTGGGCTCGGGGATCGCCTCGATCCAGGCCTCGAAGGCGTAGATCGGGCCTTCCACGTCCATCGCCTTCAGCACGGCGGGATGCAGGGCGCCGAACTCGGCCAGCACGGTCTTGGGGCCGAGCTGGATGCGGGCGGAACGGCCGGGATGCCACCAGGAGGCGGCGCTCCCCTGCACCACCTGCAGCGAGCCGATCGGGGCGCCGAGCTCTTCCAGCAGGGCCATGGCGTGGCCCTTGAGCGCATACACGTCGTCCTCGGCGCCCTGGCCCCAGTTGCGCGGCGTGTGGGGGGCGAGCAGGGCGGCGACGGTGGTGCGCTGGTCCTGCGGTCGGTCGCCGGCGAAGACCGGGCCGACCTCGAACAGGGCGCAGTCGGGCAGGCCGCGCGCGGCGTTGCGTCCGGCGGCCTGGATCAGGCCGGGCAGGGCGCTCGGCCGCATGCAGTCCAGCTCGGCCGCGATGGGGTTAGCCAGCACCAGGGCCTCGGAGCCGCCACCGAACAGCACGGCCCAGCGGCGCGAGGTGAACGACCAGCCGATGGTCTCGGCGTAGCCCAGGCTCGCCAGCGCATGGCGCGCGGCGCGCACCCGGCCCTGGCGCGGTGTGACCACGCCATTGATCCTCGGGGCGGCGTCGGGCAGCGGGGTCGAAGGCAGGGCGGCGAGGCCCTCGATGCGGGCGACCTCCTCGACCAGGTCGGCTGAGCCCTCGACATCGCGCCGCCAGCTCGGCGCCTGGACGCGCAGCACCGGGCCGTCTTCCACGGCGAAGCCCAGGGCCTTCAGGATGTCGACGATGCGCGCCCGCTCGACCTTCAGGCCGGTAAGCCCTTCCACCGCAGCCGGATCGAACACCAGCGGCTTGGGATCGGGCGGCAGGCGGCCTTCCAGCACGGGCAGCGAAGGCTCGCCGCCGCACAGCTCCACGATCAGGCGAGTGGCCAGTTCCAGGCCCGGCACGATGAAGCCCGGATCGACGCCGCGCGCGAAGCGATACTGGGCGTCGGAGAACAGGCTGAGGTCGCGTCCGGTCTGGGCGGTGCGGATCGGGTCGAACCAGGCCGCTTCCAGGAACACGTCGGTGGTGTCTTCCGACACGCCGGTGGACGCCCCGCCCATGACGCCGCCGAGGTCGATCACGCCCGAGGCGTCGGCGATCACCGTCATCTCCGGCGTCAGGGGATAGGTCTTGCCGTCGAGCGCCAGCAGGCTCTCGCCGGTTTCCGCCAAGCGCACATCCAGCACGCCGCCCGCGATCTTGGCCGCGTCATAGACGTGCAGCGGGCGGTCGCGGTCGTAGGCCAGGTAGTTGGTGACATCGACCAGGACGCTGATCGGGCGCAGGCCGATGGCGCGCAGCCGCGTCTGCAGCCACTCCGGCGAGGGACCGTTCTTCACGCCCCGGATCAGCCGACCGGCGAACACGGGACAGGCGTCCGGCGCGCTTAGCGTCACCTTGATCGGACAGGGGAACCGGCCGGGGACAGGTTCGATGGTCTCGGTCTTGAACCGTCCGATCCCGGTCGCCGCCAGGTCGCGGGCGATGCCGTCCACGCCCAGCCAGTCGGGGCGGTTGGGCGTGACCTCGAAGTCCACCACCGGGTCGGCGCCGAACACCACCGCGGCCGGGGTCCCGACCGCCAGGTCGTCGGACAGTTCCAGGATGCCGTCGCTGTCTCCGGCGACCTCCAGCTCCCTGGCCGAGCACAGCATGCCGTTGGAGACCACGCCGCGCACCGGCCGCGCCTCCAGCGTGATCCCGCTGCCGGGCACATAGGCGCCGAGAGGGGCGTAGATGGTGGTCAGCCCGGCCCGCGCATTGGGGGCGCCGCAGACGATCTCCTTGCGGCCGTCCACCGTGTCGACCTGGCAGACCCGCAGCCGGTCGGCGTTGGGATGCTGGACGGCCTCCACGATCTTGGCGACCGAGAAGACGGCGAGCTTGGCGGTGGGGTCGTCGACGTGCTCGACCTCCAGGCCCGCGGCGGTCATCGCCTCGACGATGCGGGAGATCGGGGCGTCGGTCTCCAGGTGGTCCTTCAGCCAGGACAGGGTGAACTTCATGGGATGCTTGCAGCGGCCTTAGAGGGGTCAGGCCCGCCTTCTAGACCGAACCCCACGGTCCGGCGAGTGCGCTGCTGTTTTCCGATGGCGCGGACTGATGGACCTGGGCGACGCGCAGTATCCGATACAGGTGGGCGTAGAGGCCGGTCACCATCGGCCCCACCACAAAGGCGCTGACGGCGGCGAATACCAGCGCCAGGACCCCTTGGACGGCGGGGAAGGCGCTGCACGCCTCGATGCCCACGGCCAGGATCATCGCCGGCGCGAGCACCAGCACCAGGGCGGCGAAGATCGACGCGAAATGACCGCGCGTCAGGGCCCAGGTCGAGAACACCTGCACCCGCTTTTCGGCCACGGTGGCCGCCGGATAGACGCAGATGCGCACCGCCACCCACAGGCCGGCGAGCACGAACAGCGTGACCAGCACCGAGATCGCCAATTGCCCGGCGGGGGGCAGCGGGGTCTGGGGCGTCGGGATCGGAGCGTTGGGATGGCCGAGCGCCATGGTGGCGATGGCGGCGACCACCGCCAGCAACAGCAGGACCAGCAGGGCCAGGACGAAGAACAGCGCGACCAGCAGGATCGCGCCCAGCAGCCGGATTTCCGTGCGTCCCCACTGGAAGCCCTGCGGGCCGATGCGGAAATCGGGATCGCCGGGATGCTCGTCGGCGAAGGCCAGCCGGAGCAGGGCCGCATTGGCCATCACCCCGGCCAGGACCGTGCCGACGCCGACCACGATGCTGAGCAGCACATTGCGTCCCCCCAGGTCGCCGGCGACGTTCAGCACCATGACCAGGGCGAGCACGCCGGCGGTGTGGCGCACATTCTTGCGGGCGAAGTCGGCGGCCGCGCGGACGGCGCCCATCACCTCGACCTTGTTATTCGACATCTCACCGGCTCCCGCGCGTCATCGGGCGATGACGCGGCCCCATCTGCGCCTTCCTGACGCGCGTGCAGGTCACACCGCAAGCGATTTCCGCGCGGCGCGCCGGCCTGTATCGTGTGGGGATGCGGAACGTTCCAGACATCTCCCCAATTCATGTGATCGGCGCGGGCCTGGCGGGCTCGGAAGCCGCCTGGCAGATCGCCGAGGCCGGCGTCCCGGTGGTGCTGCACGAGATGCGCCCACATCGTATGACGCCCGCGCACCAGGGCGGCGGATTCGCCGAGCTGGTCTGCTCCAACTCCTTCCGCTCCGACGACTGGGCCTACAACGCGGTGGGCCTGCTGCACGCCGAGATGCGGGCCTGCGGCTCGCTAATCATGGCTGCGGCCGACGCCAACCAGGTGCCGGCGGGCGGCGCGCTGGCGGTGGATCGCGAGGCCTTCTCCGCCGCCGTCACCGCGCGCCTGCATGCGCATCCGAACGTGACGGTGGAGCCGGGCGAGATCGCGGGCCTGCCGCCGGCCGAATGGGACATGGTGGTGATCGCCACCGGTCCGCTGACCTCGGAAGCGCTCAGCCGCGCGATCCTGGAGCGGACCGGCGAGGGCGCGCTGGCCTTCTTCGACGCCATCGCCCCCATCGTCCACGCCGACAGCATCGACATGGGCGTGGCGTGGCGGCAGTCACGCTACGACAAGGAAGGTCCGTCCGGCGACAAGGCCGCCTACATCAACTGCCCGATGGACAAGGCGCAGTACGATGCTTTCGTCCGGGCCCTGATCGATGGGCCCAAGGCCGAGTTCAAGGCCTGGGAGACCGACACCCCTTATTTCGAGGGCTGCCTGCCGATCGAGGTGATGGCCGAGCGGGGCGCGGAAACCTTGCGCTTCGGGCCGATGAAGCCGGTGGGCCTGACCAACCCGCACACCGGCGAGAAGGCCTATGCGGTGGCCCAGCTCCGCCAGGACAACGCGCTGGGCACCCTGTTCAACATGGTCGGTTTCCAGACCAAGCTGAAGCACGCGGCCCAGACCGAGGTGTTCCGCGCCATCCCGGGGCTGGCCCAGGCCCGCTTCGCGCGGCTGGGCGGCCTGCATCGCAACACCTTCCTCAACTCGCCGCGCCTGCTGGAGCCGGACCTGCGGCTGAAGGTCGAGCCGCGCCTGCGCTTCGCCGGCCAGATCACCGGGGTCGAGGGCTATGTCGAGAGCGCCGCCATGGGGTTGATGGCCGGCCGCTTCGCCGCCGCCGAGCGGTTGGGCCGCGCCGTCGCGCCGCCGCCGCCGCAAACCGCGCTGGGCGCCCTGATCGCCCACGTCACCGGTGGGCATCTGGAGGATGTCGGGGCCGAGGACGGAGCCGCCAAGGCGCGCTCGTTCCAGCCGATGAACATCAACTACGGCCTGCTGCCCCCGATCGACGCGCCCAAGCGCTCGGCCGATGGCAAGCGCCTACAGCCCGCCGAGCGGGGCCGGGCCAAGAAGCGGCTGATGAGCGAGCGGGCGCTGGCGGCGCTAGGCGATTGGCTAGGAAGGCCGGTGGCGGCCCCGGAGCCATCGCGCGTGTTGGCCACGGTGGAGGATTGATTCGGGTTGTCATCCCCACGGACCGCCGGGCCCCATCTGCACCGCGGACACCGGAAACGGGGCGCCCGCATAGTCCGCCAGCGTCGCCGCCGCCGGCATGGCGGGGCTGCGCCGGCCCTGGCCCAGTAGGAAGGCGTGCTCGACCACGCTGGCCTGTTGCTCCAGGTTCAGCCGCGCAAACGCGCCGAACGGCACGCGATACCGATAGGCCGGTAGGCCGCGTCCATAGCCGCCCGTGGCCACCGCCCGCGCCCAGCTCGCAAGGGTCCACAGCGGCCGGGTCTGGAACTGCCAGACATGGGTCAGTTCGTGGATGAACAGGGCCTGCATCGCGGGCGACGCCGCCGCGAAATCGGCCGGACGCAGGTGGCGCGGCAGGAACAGGCGCGAGCCCACCGTCACCGCGAACGGGCCGAAACCGCCGCCACCGATCCGCATCCGGCTATAGGCGATCGCTCCGCCGAACACCTCGCGCGCCAGCCGCAGCTCGCCCTCGGTCAGACCGCGCCCCGATAGGCTCATTGCGGGGTCAGCTTGTGCTCCACCACGCCCAGCGCGTCGGCCAGGCGCATCTTGGCCGAGCCGGGGCGCAGCGGCTTGGGTTGGCTCTCGTGCGGGGCCCAGCCGATCAGGCTGACGATCTCGAAGGTGGCGGGCAGGCGGCCGTCCGCATCGCCGAACCGCTCGGCGTAGATCTCGAAGGCGCGGGCCAGCACCGCGCGGGTCAGTTTGCGCCGGGGACGGTCGATCAGCACGTTGGTCTCGCCCATGGCCCGCAGGTCGGCCATCAGCTTCAGCGGGTGGTCGTAGCGCACGGTGACGCGGTCGATGTCGGCCACCGGTAGGGCGTAGCCGGCCCGTTGCAGCAGGCCGGCGGCGTCGAGCGCGTCGGCGAAAGGCGAGACGCGCGGCCCGGCTCCGCCCGCGATCTCGGCCTCGGCCTCGGTCAGGCTCTGGCGCAGCTCGGTCAGGGTCACGCCGCCTAGGAAGGCGCCCAGGAACAGGCCGTCCGGCTTCAGCGCCCGGCGGATCTGGATCAGGGCGCCGACCAGGTCGTTGGTCCAGTGCAGCGACAACAGCGAGACCGCCATGTCCAGGCTCCCGGCCGCGAACGGCAGCCGCTCCTCGTCCAGCACCAGGCGCGGGCCGCCACCCTTCGCCAGGGCCAGCATGGCGGGGGACAGGTCCGCCTCGATCAAGGTTCCGACCCGCTCCGGCGTGGGTCCTTCATGCAGCGCCTTGGCGAAAGCGCCGTCGCGCGCGCTGAGATCGACCGCCAGCGGGAAATCGCGCAGGATGGCCGACAGGCGCCAGGCGGCGTCCTCGGCGGCGCGGCGCTTGAGGAAATCGGCCGTGGCGTATCCCGCCGCCGCGCGATCCAGGCGGGCGCGGTGCAGGGCGCGGTCGAACAGCAGGGGCGGGGCAGCGGCCATGTGGCGACAAGATGGGGAGACGGCGGCGCGGGTCAAAGGATTTGACGCTGGGCCGCTGCGGCGCCCGCTTCGATCCCTGGGGACGGCCTGGAGCGCGGGCCTGGACCTGATCCTGCCGCCGGAGCCTTTGGACGGCGGTCCCGCGCCGATGAGCGCGGGGCTTTCGGCGGCGGGCTGGACGCGGATCGAATTCCTCGACGACCCGGTCTGCGACGGTTGCGGGCTTCCCTTTCCCTACGACCAGGGCCTCGACGTCCGCTGCGGCCTGTGCATGGCGCGGCCGAGGGCGTTCCAGCGGGCGCGGGCCGCCTGCCTCTACGACGAGCATTCCCGCGACCTGATCCTACGCCTCAAACACGGCGACCGGCCCGAACTCGGTAAGCTGTTCGCGCGCTGGCTGTCGCGCGCCGCCGCGCCCCTGCTGGCCGACGCCGACGCCCTGGTCCCGGTTCCCCTGCACCGCTCGCGCCTGTTCGCCCGGCGCTACAACCAGGCCGCCGAGATCGCCCGTCCGCTGGCGCGCCAGTCCGACCTCGCCTACCTGCCCGGCGCACTGGTGCGTGGACGTGCGACCCAGAGCCAGGGCGGCAAGTCGGGGCGCGGGCGGCGGCTCAACGTCAAGGGCGCCTTCGCCGTCCCGCCCTCCCAGCGCGCCAGGATCGCCGGCAAGCGGATCGTACTGGTGGACGACGTGCTGACCACCGGCGCGACGGCGGAGGCCTGCGCCAAGGCGCTGCGGGAGGCCGGAGCGGCCTCGGTGAGCCTGGCGGTGGTGGCGCGCGTGCGCGAAGCGGCCACGACGCCTATATAGCTCGCTCCAGCTTGAACTCCGTGAGCCGTCATGCCGCCGATCACCATCTACACCAAGCCGTTCTGCCCCTACTGCGCCCGGGCGCTGAAGCTCTTGCAGGCCAAGGGCGTCGACTTCACCGAGATCGACGACGCCGCCTTCGACGCGAACAAGAAGCGGGCGATGGTCGAGAGGGCCAACGGCAAGTCTACCTTTCCGCAGATCTTCATCGGCGAACGGCACGTAGGCGGCTGCGACGACCTGATGGCGCTGGACGGCGCGGGCGAGCTGGACCAACTTCTGGCCGCATGAGCGATCCTATCCGCGTCGGCCTGATCCAGACCCGCACGCCCGCCACGACGGCGCAAGCCCTGGCCCACGTGTCGCCCCTGATCCGTCAGGCGGCGGCAGAGGGGGCGCGCTTCATCGCTACGCCCGAGGCGGTGAACGTGCTGGAACGCGACCGCGCTAAGCTTGCGCCCCAGCTCCGTCCGCCGGAACAGGACGAGGTGGTGCTGGGCCTGCGCGCCCTTGCCGCCGAACTCGGGGTGGAGCTGCTGATCGGCTCGGCCCTGGTCAGCCGTCCGGACGGCGCCTGCGCCAATCGCTCGATCCTGGTCGGGGCGGACGGTGCGGTCGTGGCCACCTACGACAAGATCCACATGTTCGACGTCGACCTGCCGTCGGGCGAGAGATATCGGGAATCGGCGGCCTATACGCCGGGCGAGGCGGCGGTGGTCGCCCCGTCCTTGCTGGGGCCGCTCGGCATGACGGTCTGCTACGACGTGCGCTTTCCCGCCCTGTACAAGGCGGTGGCGGATGCGGGCGCGGTGGCGATCACCGTTCCGGCCGCCTTCACCCGCCCCACCGGCGAGGCGCATTGGGAGACGCTGCTGCGCGCCCGCGCCATCGAGACCGGCAGCTATGTGCTGGCCCCGGCTCAGGGCGGCGTCCACGAGGACGGACGCGGCACCTGGGGGCGCAGCACGGTGATCGATCCCTGGGGTGTGGTCATCGCCAAGCTCGACCACGACGAACCGGGCGTGCTGATCGCCGATCTCGATCCGGCCAAGGCGCTCACCACCCGCTCCGCGATCCCGGCCCTGAAGAACGCCCGCGCCTTCGCCCCACCGGCCCGGGCATGATCCGCTACGCTCTGATGTGCGGGCACGCGCACGGCTTCGAGGCATGGTTCGGCTCGTCGGCCGACTATGACGACCAGGCCGGGCGTGGGCTGGTGGAATGCCCGGTCTGCGCCGACCGCAACGTGCGCAAGCAGATCATGTCCCCCGCCGTGGCCGGGACCAAGGCGCAGGCCGTCAGCGTCATGCCGCCCGAAGCCCAGGCCCAGGCGCGCTCCATGTTCATGGAGACCATGGGCAAGGTGCGCGAGCACGTGGAGAAGACCTTCGACTATGTCGGCGACAGCTTCGCCAAGGAGGCTCGCGACATCCACGAGGGCCGCGCCGAAGGCCGGGGCATCTACGGCGAGGCCACCCCGAAGGAGGTCCAGGCCCTGGCCGAGGATGGCGTCCGCGTCGCGCCCCTGCCGCCCGCGCCGGTGGTCAAGCCCAAGGCGTCGCTGAATTAGCAGCGCCTGCTCCCCTTACGGGAGAGGGCCGATTACTTCCCTGGCTCTTCGCTCACGGGGCATTCGGCGCTGATGCGGTGGGCGTCGGTGGTGGCGTCGCCGGGGATCGCGATGCCGGCGGTCAGCATGTAGTGGAAGTGCGCCAGCAGGTGGAAGTGCTCGGGCGCATACTCGCCCTTGATCGCCACCGTCAGGCTGCGGCCCTTCTTGTCCCGGCAGACCCCGTGGAAGCTGGCGTGGCCATCGCCCACATGCCGCTGGTCGTAGGTGCAGGCGTAGTGGCTGGTGGCGGGCGCGGTCAGCCACTGCTCCACCTGGTCGGCGGTCAGGCACTTGTGCGAGGTCTTGGTGGAGGAGAACAGCACCTCCACCGTGTCGGTGCTCTCCCAGTAGCCGGGGAGAATGGTCTTTTCCGCCGCGCCGGCCGCCGCAGGGGCGCAACAGGCGGCGAGCAGGACGGCGCAAAGGGCGGTGCGGGCAGGCGTCATGCGGAATCCGGAACTCAGGGTCGGGAAAACTTCGGGTCGGGAATACGGGATCAGGAAATTAAGGCCGGGCTGCGGTCATCATGTAGTTGATGCTGGCGTCGGGCGTCAGCGACCAACGGTCGGCGAGCGGGTTGTAGCCCACCCCGAACGGCCCCTCCACCGCCAGCGGCTCGGGCGACAGGAACAGGCGCACCTCGTCGGGGGTGAGGAACTTGCGCCAGTCGTGCGCACCCTTCGGCAGCCAGCCCAGCACGTATTCCGCGCCGATTTTGGCGAAGGCCAGGGCCTTCAGCGTGCGGTTCATGGTCGCCACCACCATGATCCCGCCGGGCTTCAGCAGGCGCGAGGCGTCGCGCAGGAAGCGGCCGGGGTCGGTGACGTGCTCCACCACCTCCATGTTCAAGATCACGTCGAATGGCGGCTGGTCCGCCGCCAGCAGGTCTTCGACCGTGACATTGCGATAGGCGATCTCCAGCCCCTGCTCGGCGGCGTGGGCGGAGGCGACGCCGATGTTCTTGGCCGAAGCGTCGACGCCGGTCACCTCGAACCCCAGCCGGCGCATCGGCTCGCTGAGCAGGCCGCCGCCGCAGCCGATGTCGAGCAGGCGCAGGCCCTCGAACGGCGCCTTGACCGCCACGTCGCGGTCGAAGCGGGCCGCCGCCTGGTCGCGGATGAAGCCGAGGCGCACGGGATTGAAGCGGTGCAGGGGGGCGAACTTACCCTTGGGGTCCCACCATTGGGCGGCGATGCGGGAGAATTTCTCCACCTCCGCCGGATCGACGGAGAAAGATTGCGCGGCGACGCTCATGGTTATGGGTCCTTGTGCATTGCGGCGGGGCGCGCACGCCGCTAAGGACGCGCTTCGCTTTCAGATGCTCCCCGTTTCCGTTTCCGACAAGAGGTCCGGCGCCGGCGAGAGGAAGGCGATACGCAAGGCCGCCAGCAAGGCCAGGACAGTTGAGGATGACGGGACGGCGATGACTTCGCGTCTGGTGATGAAGTTCGGCGGCACCTCGGTGGCGGACCTGGAGCGAATCCGCCGCGTGGCGCGCCTAGTCGCGGCCGAGGTGCGCGCCGGCCACAAGGTGGCGGTGGTGGTCTCGGCCATGTCGGGCAAGACCAATGAGTTGGTCGCGTGGACCGACACCGCCGGCCGCGCGGCCGAAGGCCTGACCCCGAGCGACGACGAATACGACGCGGTGGTCGCCTCGGGCGAGCAGGTGACGGCCGGCTTGCTGGCCAAGGTGCTGCGCCACGACGGGTTGGACGCGCGCTCCTGGATGGGCTGGCAGATCCCGATCCTGACCGACGACGCCCACGGCTCCGCCCGGATCGAGGACATCTCCCCCGACGCGCTCGGCGCCAGTATAGATGGCGGGACCATCGCGGTGATCGCCGGTTTCCAGGGCGTCACCCGTTCCGGGCGCCTGGCGACGCTGGGGCGCGGCGGGTCGGACACCTCGGCGGTGGCGATTGCGGCGGCGCTGAGGGCGATCCGCTGCGACATCTACACCGACGTGGACGGCGTCTACACCACCGACCCCCGGATCGAGCAGCGCGCCCGGCGCATCCCCAAGATCTCCTACGAGGAGATGCTGGAGATGGCCTCGCTCGGCGCCAAGGTGCTGCAGACCCGTTCCGTGGAGATGGCCATGGCGCACCGGGTGCTCGTGCGCGTGCTCTCCAGTTTCACCGAACCCGGGGAAGCCGACCCCGACAATAGCGGCACCATCGTCTGTGCGGAGGAGGAGATCGTGGAGAAGCGGATCGTCAGCGGGGTCGCCTACAGCCGCGACGAGGCCAAGATCACCCTGTACGGCGTGCCGGACCATCCGGGCGTCTCGTCCAAAATCTTCTCGGGCCTAGCCGACGCCAACGTCAACGTGGACATGATCGTCCAATCCCACGCCCGCACCGCCAACACCGCCAACATGGAGTTCACCGTCGGCCGGCGCGACGCGGCGCGCGCACTGGAGATCGTGCGTGGCCACCAGGCGGAGATCGGTTTCGAGGACGTCGCCTGCGACGAGCACGTGGCCAAGGTCTCGGTGGTCGGCGTCGGTATGCGCAGCCACACCGGCGTCGCCAAGACCATGTTCAGCGCGCTGGCCGAGCGCGGCGTCAACATCCAGGTGATCTCGACCTCGGAGATCAAGATCAGCGTGCTGATCGACGAGGCCTATACCGAGCTGGCGGTGCGCGCCCTGCATGCGGCGTACGGGCTGCAGGACGGGTGATCTCCTTCTCCCCTTGCGGGAGAAGGAAGGGGCCAAGCGGAGCTGGGAAGGTTGGTCTTGCTGCGTCATGCGGTGAGCGTCCGTCGACCCCTCACCCTCCCATTGCCTATGCAATGGGCCCTCCCTCTCCCGCAAGGGGAGAGGCGTTGTTCAAGCGCTACCCGGCCATACCTTGAAGTGCTTGGACAGTTTCAGCCCCTGGCGCTGGTAGTGCGAGCCGTGGAAGCCGTACAGGCGCGACGGCCGTTCGGTCAGGGGTTCGTAGACCAGTCGGGCCACGGTCTGACCGTCCTCCAGCAGGAACGGCGTCTCGTGGCTGCGCACCTCCAGCACCGCGCGCGAGCCAGCGCCCAGCGCCTCCTCGGTACCGAAACCGGGATCGAAGAAGCCGGCGTAGTGGACCCGGAACTCGCCGACCGACGGGTCGATCGGGGTCATCTCGGCGGCCTGGTCGGCGGGGATCTCGATCGCCTCCTTGGAGGCCAGGATGTAGAATTCACCGGGATCGAGCAGCAGTTCGCCCACCCCGTGCCGGTTCGGGCGCGACTCCATCGGCTGCCAGAAGTCGCGCGGATCATGGCCGTCCTCCTTGTCCAGGTCCACTACCGGGGCGTGGCGGCGGGCGCGGAAACCGGCCAGGGCGCCGGTCAGGTCCACCCCGACATTGCAGGTGGCGAGCTTGCGCGGCTCCCCCCGCTTGAGGCGCAGCTGGTTCAGCCGGGTGCCGGTGCGCACCAGCACCGAGAAGGTCTGGGGCGCGATCTCCAGATACAGCGGCCCGCAATAGCCTTCGGCCACGTCGTCGAAGGCCACGCCCTTGTCGGTGAGCAGGCGCACGAACACGTCGACCCGGCCGGTGGAGCTCTTCGGATTGGCCCGCGCGGCGATGTGGGTGGGCAGGTCCAGCCGCTCCTGCAGTTCGGCGATGTAGACGCAGCCGCGCTCCAGCACCGCGCCCGCCGACAGGTCGAGCTTGTGCATGGCGACGTCGGCGATCCGGTCGGCCACGGTGTGGGCGCGGCCCGGAAGGAAGGAGGCGCGCACCCGCCAGGCGTGGCCGCCGAGCCTCAGGTCCAGGCTCGCGGGCTGGATCTGGTCGAAGACGAAGGGGGTGTCGACGCGCACCGCGCCCTGGTCGACCAGGGCCTCGATGGCTTGATAGGGCAGGATGCCGGCGATGTGTTCAGACATGGGGCGGCGACACTCGCGGACGCGGGGGCGCTTGGCAAGCGGTCGAACGGCGCATTTCAGCCACCGGAAACCTCCAACTGGAAAACCCGGACTTGACCTTGGGTGGCGGACATCGCCATGCCCTGCGGCAGGAGCACCCTATGAGCGACGACAACCGCGAAGATCCCAACGCCTGGGCCCCGGCCACCCGCCTGATCCGCGGCGGCATGGCGCGCTCGAACTATGGCGAGATCTCCGAACCGATCTTCCTGACCCAGAGCTTCGCCTACGATAGCGCCGAGGCCGCCGACCGCCGTTTCAGCGGCGAGGAACCGGGCTTCATCTACGCCCGCTACGGCAACCCTACCGTCAAGATGTTCGAGGACCGGCTGGCCCTGCTCGAGGGGGCGCAGGCCTGCCGCGCCGCCGCGTCTGGCATGGCGGCGATCCACACCGCCCTGGTCGGCCTGCTGAAGGCCGGCGACCACCTGGTGGCCAGCCGGGCCCTGTTCGGCTCCTGCCGCTGGATCATCGGCCAGCTGCTGCCCCGGTTCGGGGTCGAGACCACCTTCGTCGACGGGACCGACCTGGACGCCTGGCGCGCGGCGATGCGGCCCAACACCCGGGTCTGCTTCCTGGAAAGCCCGGCCAACCCGCTGCTGGAGATCGTCGACGTGGCGGCGGTGGCGCAGATCGCGCACGCGGGCGGCGCGCGGCTTGTGGTCGACAACGCCTTCGCCAGCCCGATCCTGCAGAAGCCGCTGACGCTGGGCGCCGACATCGTGATCTATTCGGCCACCAAGCATATCGACGGCCAGGGCCGGGTGCTGGGCGGCGCCATCCTGGGCGACGAGGCGCTGCTGGAGGAAAGCTACAAGGACCTGATCCGCCACACCGGCCCGGCCCTGTCGCCGTTCAGCGCCTGGGTGCTGCTGAAGGGCATGGAGACGCTGGAGCTGCGGGTGATGCGCCAGAGCGAGACGGCGGCGAGGCTGGCCGACCTGGCGGCGGGCCACGCCAACGTGCGCAAGGTGCTGTATCCGGGCCGCGCGGACCATCCTCAGCATGCCCTGGCCATGCGCCAGATGTCGGCGGGCGGCACCATCCTGGCGTTCGACCTCGGCGCGCGCGGGGCGGCGTTCCGGTTCTTGAACGCCTTGCAGATCGTGGACATCTCCAACAATCTGGCCGACGCCAAGTCGATGGCGGTGCATCCCTCCACCACCACCCATCGCTCCACCCCTGAACCGGAACGGCTGGCGATCGGACTAACGGAGGGGTTCGTGCGATTGTCCGCCGGGCTCGAGGCTTACGAGGACCTGGCGCGCGACGTCACGCGGGCCCTGGACGAGGCGGGACGAGACGGATGACCGAAGCCGCTTACGAAGCGACCACCCGGGACATCACCGTGCGGGTGCGGCCCACCTACCTGCCCGACCAGTCCGAGGCGGACGAACGGCGCTGGGTGTGGGCCTACACCATCGAGGTGGAGAACCGAGGGACCGACCAGGTCCAACTGCTGTCGCGCCACTGGATCATCACCGACGCCACGGGGCGGGTGGAGGAGGTGCGTGGCCCCGGCGTGGTGGGCGAACAACCCGTGCTGCAACCCGGAGAGCGGTTCACCTACACCAGCGGCTGCCCGCTGCCGACGCCCTCGGGCGTCATGGCCGGGAGCTACAACATGACTAACCAGGCCGGCGCCCAGTTCGACGTGGAAATCCCCGCCTTCTCGCTGGACCTGCCGAATGCGCGGCGAGTGGTGAACTAGCGGGCTGTTCGCAGGGAAGCGGCGCTATCGACGCCTAGTCGAAGAAGAATACGAAGTCGTCCGATCCCGCCACCGCCACGGGCAGGCCGGCCAGGCGGTCGGAGAGGTCGGACAGGCGCACGGTCCGCGCCGCGGGAACCGGGTCCACCGACCAGTCCGCCGGGAGATGCGGCGCCAGGGCCTCGAGGAAGTCGGCCACGCCCGACAGATGCTGCGCCAGCAGGTCCAACCCCTGCGCCTTGCCCAGGCTCTCGGGGTGGGAGCGGGCGGCCTGGACCAAGGCCGCGCCGAAGGTCTCCTGGATATCGTTCGCCACCGCGGCCAGCCGGGTCAGCTCCACCTGCACGGCCATGGTCACGTCCGACATCGGCGTTTCGGCGACGGCGGATAAGGGCTTGGGCGGCGCGCTCATCAAAACAACTCCAACGCGCCGTCCGAGGCCGGGGCCGGGGTGGGCTTGGAGCGGCGACGCTCGGCGTCGAACACCGCGGCCGCGTCGTTGCCCAGCGCCATCTGCCGCGCCCGACCCGTCGCGTGCCAGTACTGTACGCGGCGGCCATGTTCGCCGCGCAGGCTGCCGCCCACCAGGCGGATGCCTTCACGCTGGAAGAAGCCCTCGGCGAAGGTCGAATTCAGCTCGCCGATGTCGGTCAGTCCCCGCAGCAGCCGCGCGCCGCCGAACAGCTTGCCTTCCAGCCGGTCGCGTCGGGCGCCGGCGCGCAGCAGGCCGTTCACCAGCAGTTCCATGGAGTGTACGCCGTAGCGGAGCGATTCCGTATCGCCCTCCCGGTCGTCGCCGGGCAGCAGGAAGTGGTTCATCCCGCCCACGCCCGCCACCGGGTCGCGCATGCAGGCCGCGACGCACGAACCCAATAGGGTGGTCAGCACCACGCCGGGGTCGGTGGTGACCTGGTATTCGCCCTGGACCACGTTGATGCGCCGCTCGGGCCCATCGTGGTCCGGCGTCTCTCTGAGCGATGAGGCGCCGATCATGTGAGGGGCCCGAACACCGCTTCGATCTTTTCCTTCAGGGTGGTGATGGTGAAGGGTTTGACCAGGTAGTTGTTGACGCCGTACTGCACCGC
>NZ_LMUL01000003.1:210379-219892 GCF_009765965.1 Caulobacter sp. S45 | reverse complement strand
CCAGCGACGCGATCAGCGGATCGCAGGTCGGCGCGATCAGCACCTTGGCGCCCGGCTGGGCATGGGCGGCGCCCGCCGCGTCGGTGATGAAGACGATCGGCGCGCCGCGGGCCGAGACCTCCTGCATGTTGGAGACGGTCTTCTCCAGCAGGGCGTCGGAGGGGGCGATCACGATCACCGGGGTCTGTTCGTCGATCAGGGCGATAGGGCCGTGCTTCAGCTCGCCCGCCGCGTAGCCCTCCGCGTGGATGTAGCTGATCTCCTTCAGCTTCAGCGCGCCTTCCATGGCCAGCGGATAGGCCGCCCCGCGACCGAGGTAGAGCACGTCGCGCGCCTTGGACAGTTCCTGCGCCAGGTCGCGCGTGGCCGGCTCCACCTGCAGCGCCTCGGTGATCAGGCGCGGCGCCTCCAGCAGGGCCTGGACCAGGCGCGCCTCCTCCATGGCGTCGATGCGACCGCGACGGGCGGCGGCGGCGACGGCCAGGGCGGTCAGGGCGGCGACCTGAGCGGTGAAGGCCTTGGTGGACGCGACCCCGATCTCGGGACCCGCGTGGGTCGGCCACATGAAGTCGGCCTCGCGCGCCATGGAAGACTGGTGGGCGTTGACCAGGGCGGCGGTCTTCAGCCCCTGGGCCTTGCACCATTTCAGCGCGGCCAGGGTGTCGGCCGTCTCGCCGGACTGGGACACCGCCAGCGCCAGCGTCCCCGGCGACACCGCCGGTTCGCGGTAGCGGAACTCGGACGCGATCTCGACGTCCACGGGCAGCCCGGCGATCCGTTCGAACAGGTACTTGGCGGTGAGGCCGGCGAAGTAGGCCGTGCCGCAGGCCACGATCTGGATACGCTCCACACCTTCGAAGTCGAACCCCTCGGGCGGGCGGGCCTTCATGGCCACCGGGTCCAGATAGGCCGACAGGGTGTGCTGGCAGGCGTCGGGCTGTTCGTGGATCTCCTTTTCCATGAAGTGGCGGTACTCGCCCTTCTCGACCAGCGCGGCCGAGGCCGGCACCACCCGCTTGGCGCGGATCACGCTTAAGCCCGCGGCGTCGAAGATCTTGGCCGAGCTGTGGTCGATGGCGACGTAATCGCCCTCTTCCAGATAGGCCACGGTCTGGGTGAAGGGGCCGACGGCCAGCGCGTCGCTGCCCAGGAACATCTCGCCGTCGCCATAGCCCACCACCAACGGGCTGCCGCGCCGGGCGCCCAGGATCAGGTTGGCCTCGCCCTCGATCAGCACCGCCAGCGCATAGGCGCCATGCAGCCGATCCAGCACTGTCTTGAACGCATCCAGCGGCGCCTTGCCGGTGGTGAGCTCGCGGTCGATCAGGTGGGCGATCACCTCGGTGTCGGTGTCGCTGGAGAAGACGTGGCCGACCGATTGCAGTTCGCGCTTCAGCTCGGCGAAGTTCTCGATGATGCCATTGTGGACCAGGCTGACCCGCCCGGCTGTATGGGGGTGGGCGTTGCGCTCCGACGGCGCGCCGTGGGTGGCCCAGCGGGTGTGGCCGATCCCGACCGACCCGGCCAGGGGCGCGTCCCGCAGCGCCGCTTCCAGGTTGCGGATCTTGCCCGCCGCCCGCCGCACCGCGACATGGCCGCCGTCCGCCGCCGCCACGCCCGCGGAGTCGTAGCCGCGATACTCAAGTCGCCGCAGGCTCTCCACCAGTCGTTCCGCGACAGGGGTGGTCCCGACGATGCCGATGATGCCGCACATGGGTGGTCTGTAATCCTGCTGGTCCGCCCGCCTCCTAGCACCAAGCGGTGACGGAAAGCGTAAATCTCGGTTTCGCCACGTTGCGAAGGTGCAGGGACGGTTACCGCTCATAAGCTCTCTTCTGCTATGACGCCCCCCTGCACGGGACCCTAGGTGTATGAGCAAGCGCAGCTATTTCGGTACGGACGGTATCCGCGGCCAGGCCAACAAGCATCCCATGACCGCCGAAGTGGCGTTGCGGGTCGGGTTGGCGGCCGGCAAGCTGTTCCTGCGCGATCCCGAACGCCGCCACCTGGTGGTGATCGGCAAGGACACGCGCCTGTCGGGCTACATGATCGAGCCGGCGCTTGTGGCCGGCTTCGCCAGCGTGGGCATGGACGTGCGTCTGTTCGGCCCGCTGCCGACGCCGGCGGTGGCGATGATGACCCGCTCGATGCGCGCGGACCTGGGCGTGATGATCTCCGCCTCCCACAACAGCTTCGCCGACAACGGGATCAAGCTGTTCGGCCCGGACGGCTACAAGCTGTCCGACGCGCGCGAGGCCGAGATCGAGGCGCTGATGGACGAGGGTCTGCAGGAGGGTCTGGCCGCCCCTACCGGCCTCGGTCGGGTGCAGCGCATCGACGACGCTCAGGCCCGCTATGTCGAGATCGTCAAGGCCGCCTTCCCCAAGAGCCTGACCCTGAACGGCCTGCGGGTGGTGATCGATTGCGCCCACGGCGCCGCCTACAAGGTCGCCCCCACCGCCCTGTACGAGCTGGGCGCCGAGGTGATCCCCGTCGGCGTCACGCCCAACGGGACCAATATCAACGACGAGTGCGGCTCGACCTATCCCGGGGCCATGGCCAAGGCGGTGCGCGAATACCGCGCCGACATCGGCATCGCGCTGGACGGCGACGCCGACCGGCTGGTGATCTGCGACGAGCGCGGCCAGACCGTCGACGGCGACCAGATCATGGCCATCATCGCCGGCGCCTGGGCCGAGGCCGGTCGCTTGTCCGGCGGCGGCGTTGTCGCCACGGTCATGTCCAACCTGGGGCTGGAACGGTTCCTGGAGGCCCGCAACCTCAAGCTCGAACGCACCAAGGTCGGCGACCGCTACGTGATGGAGCGAATGCGCGAGGGGGGGTTCAACCTCGGCGGCGAGGCGTCCGGTCACGTGATCCTGTCCGATATCTCCACCACCGGCGACGGCCTGATCGCGGCGCTTCAGGTGCTGACCGTGCTGGTCACCGGCGGCAAGCCGATGAGCGCGCTCGCCCGCCAGTTCGAGCCGGTGCCGCAGAAGCTGGAGAACGTCCGTTTCGCCGGCGGCGAACCGCTGAAGACCGACCGGGTGCAGCAGGCCATCCATGACGGCGAACTCAGGCTGAACGGCTCCGGCCGGGTGCTGGTGCGCGCGTCGGGCACCGAGCCCCTGATCCGCGTCATGGCCGAGGGCGATGACGAACGCTTGGTGGCCGAGGTGGTGCGCGACATCGTCGGCGCGGTGAAGCTGGCGGCGGCCTGAGGGTAGGCGAGCCTTGTCCTCATACGGGGACGACTTGACCCCCTTGCGACCCCGGAGCAGCCTTCCTGCAAAATAAGCAGGCGGGAGGAAAGCCGATGGCCGACGGCGAGCAGCACGCCGATGCGCGGGCGAAGTTCGCGGCGATGACCGAGGGCGACGCGGACGACTGGAAGCTCATCATGAGCCACCGGGACCCGTTCCTGAAAGACCTCCCGAACCGGATCGTCGCCCATCTCAAGCTGCTCGGCGGCGACTATGGCGGCTATGCCGTCGACCGTCTGGAACACAGCCTGCAGACCGCCACGCGCGCGCATCGGGCTGGGGAGGACGAGGAATACGTGGTCTGCGCCCTGCTGCACGACATCGGCGACACGGTGGGGCCGGCCAACCACGGGGGCGTCGCCGCCGCGATCCTCAAGCCCTATGTCGGCGAGGACAATCATTGGATGGTGGAGAACCACACCATCTTCCAGGGCTACTATTTCTACGACTTCACCGGCCGCGACAGGAATGCGCGCGACCGGTTCCGCGGCCATCCGGGGTTCGAGCGCACGGCCCGGTTCTGCCACCTCTACGACCAGAAATCCTTCGATCCCGCCTATGGTTCGATGCCGCTGGAGGCCTTCGAACCCATGCTCGGCCGTGTCCTGTCCAGCGTGAGGCGCTCGGCCTACGACCGGGTGGTTGGGGCCGCGGCCAGCTGAAATTCCCGTTCCGCGCGAACGACCCGTCAACCGTTCGCATGGCAAAAGGCTTGCTCCACGACCGCTGAGAGCCGGTGCAGGAGCCCGCCATGTCGTCCAAAGCCGCCGTTCCCATCCAGGTCGAACCTGGGCGTCCGCTGCCGCTGATGCGCGGCGGGACGCTGGATGCCCTGCGCTTCCTCGCGGCCTTTTTCATGGTGGTCTACCACTATTCCTACGCCAGCCCCGTGCCGCTGGAGAAGGTGCACCCGCTGTTCACCCGCGGGTATCTGGCCACCGACTTCTTCCTGATCGTGTCGGGCTATGTGCTCGGCCGCATCTATGGCGAGCGGGTGGAGAACAACGGTATCGGCGGTTTCGCCTTCTTCATGCGCCGGGCCCAAAGGCTGGTCCCGGCCCACCTGATCATGATCGCCGCCTTCATCGTCCTGCTGGTCCTGTCCGGCCTGGCGGGCATCGCGCCGCAGCATCCCGAGTATCTGAGCTGGCCCGACCTGCCGGCCGAGCTGTTCCTGGTCCAGGCGCTGGGCGTGCCGGGCGGGGAGGGCTGGAACTCGCCGACCTGGTCGCTGTCGGCGCTGCTGGCCTGCTACGCCTTCTTCCCGCTGATCTGGCGCGCCCAGGCGAAGATCAAGTCTCCCGCCGTGGTGCTGGCGGTGGCCGTGGGCGTCATGATCCTGGCCGACCTCGCCTCCAGCCACCTGATCGGCAAGCGCATCTACGAGTTTCCGACCCGCATCGGTGTGATCCGGGCCATCCCGCTGTTCCTGCTGGGCGTGGCGCTCGCCCGCATTTCGGAGACCGTCTACATCCGCCCGGTGCTGGCGCGGATCGCGGCGGTGGTCGCGGCGGTGGGCGTCGTGGCGCTGCAGTTCGCCGGCGCCTTCGACTTCCTCAGCATCGCGCTGATCGCCACCCTGGTGATGGCGGCCGGCGCCATCCCGGTGAACAGGCCGTCCTATCTTTTGGAGAAGGGGGCGCTGGTCTCCTTCGCCATCTTCATCACCAACGAGTTCGTGCGGAACGTCTATTTCGGGGTCGAGCACGTGGTGGCCAGGAAGCTGCCCGTAGGCCTGACCGCCGGCTGGGCGGCCTGGTGGGTGGCGCTGGGCGTGGCGGTCGCCTTCGCCGTGGCCTTCCACTACCTGGTCGACATGCCCACCCAGGGCTGGATCAAGGCCCGCCGCAAGCGGGGACGCGTGGCGAAGGCTGCGGCGCCGAGTGAGGCGCTCGCAGCCTGACCGAGGACTACCTCCTCCCCCGCTTTGCAGGGGAGGAAAGACGCCTCAGATTTCCTGGTTGTACTTGCCCACTTCCGGCCGCTTGGCCAAACGCGGCTTCACTTCCTTGTGGAACAGGGCGCGCATGTCGTCGGCCGACTGCGAGCTCTCCACCACCACCACCAGTTCGGGCTTGTTGGACGAGGCGCGGACCAGCACCCAGGACCCGTCCTCCAGCGCCACGCGCACGCCGTTGACGGTGATCACGTCGATGATCTTGCGGCCCAGGATCGAGCCGCCGGCCCGGCCGAGTTCCTCGTATTCCTTCACCACCTCCTCGACGATGCCGTACTTCTTCTCGTCGTCGCAGTGGGGGCTCATGGTCAGCGAGGTGAAGGCGATCGGCAGGGCCTTCTTCAGGTCCGATAGCTTCTTGTCGGGGTTGCGCTCCAGCATGTTGAGCACCGCGCAGGCCGCCACAAAGCCGTCGTCGTAGCCGCGCCCGAGCGGCTCGTTGAAGAAGAAGTGGCCGGACTTCTCGAAGCCCGCCAGCGCGCCGATCTCGGCGGTCTTGCGCTTGATGTAGCTGTGGCCGGTCTTCCAATAGACGGTCTCGGCCCCGTTGGCCTTCAGGATCGGGTCGGTGGCGTAGAGGCCGGTCGACTTCACGTCGACCACGAACTTGGCGTCCTTGTGCAGGACCGACAGGTCGCGCGCCAGCATCAGGCCGATCTTGTCGGCGTAGATCTCCTCGCCCTCGTCGTCGACCACGCCGCAGCGATCGCCGTCGCCGTCGAAGCCGAAGGCCAGGTCCGCGCCCTCGCGCCGGACCACCTCGGCCATGGCGTGCAGCATCTCCTGGTCTTCGGGGTTGGGGTTGTATTTCGGGAAGGTGAAGTCGAGGTCGCAGTCCATCGGGATCACCTCGGCGCCCATGCGCCTCAGCGTCTCGGGGGCGAAGGCGCCGGCGGTGCCGTTGCCGCAGGCCGCGACCACCCGCAGCGGCCGGGTGAGGTTACAGCGCGAGGCGTTCTCGGCGATGTAGCGCTCCATCACGCCCTCGACCTGGGTCAGCTTGCCGCCGGGACGCTCGACGCCGAGCCCGCCCAGCACCAGTTCCTTTATCCGGCCGATCTCGACGGGTCCGAAGGTGAGGGGGCGTTGGGCGCCCATCTTCACGCCGGTCCAGCCGTTCTCGTTGTGGCTGGCGGTGACCATGGCCACGCAGGGCGCGTCCAGGTCGAACTGGGCGAAGTAGGCCATGGGCGACAGGGCCAGGCCGATGTCCAGCACCTCACAGCCCGCCGCGATCAAGCCGAGGCACAGCGCCTGCTTCACGTTGACCGAATAGGAGCGGTAGTCGTGGCCCACCACTACCCGCGGCTTCACGCCGACCTCGTGGATATAGGTCCCAAGGCCCACGCCGAGCGCGCTTATGCCTAGGTAGTTGATCTCCTTGCCCAAAATCCAGCGCGCGTCGTACTCGCGGAACCCGGTCGCCTTTACGAACGGCGTGATCTCGTACTCCAAGGTGTTGGGGACGAGGTCGGCGCGGGGCTTCGACAGGGGCATCAAGGTCTCCAGAAGATCGGATCGGTGATAGGCGATCGGTAGACGCGGTTCGTGACAGGGACGCGGCGCCGTTCGGCTGGCTCGCGCTACACGACCCCTGAGCGCAGCAGGTCGTGGACGTGCAGTATGCCGATGGGACGGTGGTCCTCGACTACGAACAACACCGTGATGCGGCTATCGTTCATCAGCTTCAACGCCTCGGCCGCCAACATGGACGGCGAAACCGTGCGCGGCGCCTGATTCATCACCTCGCCTGCCCGGTGATCCATCAGCCCGCCCATGTGGCGGCGCAGGTCGCCGTCGGTGATCACGCCCAGCAGCCGGCCGTCCGCGTCCACCACGCCGGCGCAGCCGAAGCGCTTCTCGGTCATCACCAGCAGGGTGTCGGCCATGCTCGCGACCAGCGGCGCCAGCGGCAGCTCCGCACCCTGGTGCATCAGCTCGCCCACGGTGCGCAGCGCCGCGCCCAGCTTGCCGCCAGGGTGGAAGGTGCTGAAGTCGGTGCGGGTGAAGCCGCGGCCCTCCAGCAGCGCCACCGCCAGGGCGTCGCCCAGCGCCATCTGCAGGGTGGTGGAGGTGGTCGGCGCATCGACCGCGTCGGCGGCCTCGGCGACGTCGGGAAGCAGGAGCAGGATGTCGGCCGCCCGGCCCAGCGCGCTGTGCGGATTGGCCGTCATGGCCAGCAGTGGGATGCCGAAGCGCTTGGCGTAGGCCACCACGTCGGCCAGCTCCTTGGCCTCGCCGGACTTGGACAGGGCCAGCAACGCGTCGTCGGTCCCGATCATGCCCAGGTCGCCATGGCTGGCCTCGGCCGCGTGGACGAACATAGCGGGTGTGCCGGTGGAGGCGAGGGTGGCGGCGATCTTGCGCGCCACATGGCCCGACTTGCCGACCCCGGTGCAGACCAGCCGGCCCTTCAGCCCTCGCAGCAGCGCATAGGCGCGGGCGAACGGTTCGCCCAGGCCGTCGGCGGCGCAGCCGAGCGCCTCGGCCTCGATTCGCAGCACGCGGCGACCGATGGAAATGGGATCGATCTGGACGCTCAAAGGATGCCGGACTTCTTGGGTTTGGTGATCGCCGGGCGCAGCTTGGGTTGGCGGGCGGCGGCGTCGGCGGTGGTCTCATGGCCGAACGGGCCGGGCGAGCGCGCGCCGTCGGCCTGGGGGTAGACCAACGCCAGCGCGATCAACACGATCGCCGTCAGCGCGGCCAATGAGAAGAAGATCCGGTCGGACATGGGCGGGCTATCTAGCGCGCGTTGAGCTCCGAGCCAATCGCAGCTTGACTTTTCGCATCGCAGCAACGATTTAGGCGTCGTGCGCAGACTTGCGCGCTATCGGCGCTCCAGCCGCGTGAGGGGTGTGGTCATCCACACTTCGCCTGTCGAGCGCTCTGAATAGCTTCCGCATAGATCGCCCAGGCCACGCGGGGCGCTCCCCTGACGATCCGCCCGCTTGAGGCGCGACCGACGCGTTCGGCCGCCCTGGGTTGGCATGCCTGAAAAGCTACCCATGACCAAGTTCACCGACCTCGGCCTCAACCCGGCCCTGCTCAAGGCGCTTACCGCCGAAGGCTACGAGACCCCGACCCCGATTCAAGCCCAAGCTATCCCCATCGTCATGGCCGGCCGCGACCTGCTGGGCATCGCCCAGACCGGCACCGGCAAGACCGCCGCCTTCGCCCTGCCGATCCTGCATCGTCTGGACGCCACCCGTAAGCCCGCGCCCAAGCGCGGCTGCCGGGTGCTGGTGCTGTCGCCCACCCGCGAACTGGCCAGCCAGATCGCCGAGAGCTTCCGCACCTACGGCAAGCACCTCGGCTTCACCGTCGCTGTGATCTTTGGCGGCGTGAAGTACGGCCCGCAAATGAAGGCGCTGGCCACCGGCGTCGACATCCTTGTCGCCACCCCCGGCCGCTTGATCGACCACCTGGGCGAGAAGAACGCCAACCTGTCGGAAGCCGAGATTTTCGTGCTCGACGAGGCCGACCAGATGCTCGACCTGGGCTTCCTGCAGCCGATCCGCCGCATCGTCTCCCACCTGCCCAAGCAGCGCACCAACCTGTTCTTCTCGGCCACCATGCCGGGCGAGATCGGCAAGCTGGCGGGCGAGCTGCTGAACGATCCGGCCAAGGTTTCGGTCGCGCCGGTCGGCACCACCACCGAGCGGGTCGACCAGAAGCTGATCTTCGTCGAGGCCGAGTACAAGCGCGAGCTGCTGGCCGAGCTGTTCGCCGACGCCAAGATGAGCCGCACCATCGTGTTCACCCGCACCAAGCGCGGCGCCGACCGGGTGGCCAAGCACCTGGAAGCCTGCGGCGTCACCGCCGCCTCCATCCATGGCGACAAGACCCAGGGCCAGCGCGAGCGGGCCCTGGCGGCGTTCAAGGCCGGTTCCTGCCGCGCCCTGGTGGCCACCGACATCGCCGCGCGCGGCATCGACATCGATGCGGTCAGCCACGTGGTCAACTTCGAGCTGCCCTATGTGGCCGAAGCCTATGTCCACCGCATCGGCCGCACCGCGCGCGCCGGCGCCTCGGGCCAGGCGATCAGCCTGTGCGCCGACGACGAACGTTCGTTGGTGCGCGACATCCAGCGCCTCACCCGCCAGACCATCCCGGCCGAGGATCGCCGTCGCGACCGCGGCCTGGCGATGATGGCCAAGACCACCCGCGAACTGGACCGCAACGCCCCGCCCGTCAGCGACGACGCGCCCGCGCGTGGTGAAGCCAACCGCAACCAGCGTGGCCGCAATCGTCCGCAGTACCAGGGGCGTGGCGGCGGCGGTGGAGCGC
>NZ_LMUL01000003.1:196556-210239 GCF_009765965.1 Caulobacter sp. S45 | reverse complement strand
GGGTCCGCGCGGCCCGCGTCGTGGCGGTCCCGGCAAGCCCCGTCCCGCCGCTGGCGTCGCCGCCAGCGCTCCGGCCGCGCAGTCCGGCAAGCCGGGCTGGCATCCGATGGACGTCTAAATCGACAAACCCAGGGGCGGTCTTTTGGCCGCTCCTGGACCGACTATGTTAAATCAACCGACGGCCGAGCGCCGTCGCCGATCTGGAGACCGTATTGTCTGAGGGTGTTGTGAAGTGGTTCAATCCCATGAAGGGCTTCGGGTTCATCACCCCGCAAGACGGCGGGCCTGACGTGTTCGTCCACGCGACCGCCGCCGAACGCGCGGGGCTTGGACATCTTCAAGAGAATCAAAAGCTGGGTTACGACCTGGAGCGCGGCCAGAATGGCAAGGTCGCCGCTATCAACCTGCAGGTGCTCTGAGCCGCATGTCGACCAAAGAAGATTTCATCGAATTCGATGGCGTGGTCACCGAATTGCTGCCGGAAGGCCGCTACCGGGTCCAGCTGGACAACGAGCACGTGGTGCTCGCCTACACCGCCGGCCGCATGAAGCGGAACAAGATCCGCACGCTTGTCGGCGACCGGGTCACGGTGGAGATGACGCCCTACGATCTCAGCAAGGGCCGCATCACCTTCCGCCACAAGACCGAAGGCGCCCCGCGTCCCGGCCCGCGCCCCCAGCAGTTCCGCCGGCGCTAGAGCTATCATCCTCCCCTGCGCTGGGAGGTTCCGGCGCTGCGTGCTTCGAGACGCGCTACGCGCTCCTCAGCGTGACGAAGGTTGGTGGGTTTCCTTTATCCACCCACGTCCGTCATCCTGAGGAGCCCCACAGGGGCGTCTCGAAGGACGCAGAACGAGGTTGGGGTTAGACCAGCATGCCCTTGCCGCTGGTGACCTCCGCATAACGGTGGACGCGCACGGCCTGGACCAGGGCGAAGCCGATCATCACCGTCAGCACCTCGGTCCCCCCGTAGGACAATAGCGGCATGGGCACGCCCACTACCGGGGCCATGCCCATCACCATCGACGCATTGACCAGGATGTAGAAGGCGAAGGTGGCGGTCACGCCCCCCGCCGCCAGCCGCCCGAAATGGCTGTGCGACCGCATGGCTGTGCGCAACGCCATGAAGATGATCGCCCCGTACAGCAGCAACAGCACCGTGCAGCCGACGAAGCCGAACTGCTCGGCGAAGGTGGCGAAGATGAAGTCGGTGTGCTTCTCAGGCAGGAAGTTGAGCTGGCTCTGGGTGCCCAGCCCATAGCCCTTGCCGAGCAGGCCGCCCGAGCCCAGCGCGATCTTGGACTGCAGGATGTGGTAGCCGGAGCCCGAGGGATCGTCCTCGGGGCTGAGGAAGGTCAGCACCCGGTCGCGCTGGTAGCCCTTCATGATAAACTTGACGAACACCGGCACCGCGACCACCACGCCGACGACGCCGGCCGCGAGCGCGCGCCAGTCCAGCCCGGCCAGGAACATCATCGCCGCGCCGGTGAAACCGATCAGCAGGGCCGTGCCCAGGTCCGGTTGCTTGGCGATCAGCAGCATGGGCAGCGCGATCATGCCGGCGGGGAATAGTAGCTTCCACGACCAGCGGGCGTCCTTGGCCGAGACCCCGTGATAGAAACGCGCCAGGGCCAGCACCAGGCCGATCTTCATGATCTCCGACGGCTGGATCTGGATCGGCCCGAATTGCAGCCAGCGCTTGGCCCCGAGCGAGGTGTGGCCGACGGCCATCACCGCCAGCAGCAGGAAGAACCCGGCCCCGTAGATCGGATAGGCCAGGGTCAGCCAGATGCGCAGGTTCAACAGGGTCAGCGCCAGCATCAGCGCCAGGCACAGACAGAACCGCATCAGGTGCTTGGCCGCCCAGGGGTGCCAGGCGAGCGGGGCTACCGAGTAGAGCATGGCGGTGCCGAGCGCGGCGATGATGCAAAGCAGGACCGTGAAGGTCCAGTCGATCTGCTTCAGCTTGGAGGACAGCCGCTCCCGCTCGCCCGGTCGGGTGATGGCGCTGGAGGTCACGTGGTGGTCTCCACGTTGGCGTCTGGGGTGGGCGAAGGAACCGGATTGGGATCGACCTCGGGTGCGATCTGATTGGCGGCCGGCTGTTGGGGTTGAGGCGGGCGATCGAGCGGCTGTTCGATCCGCGCACGGACCTCGGGGTCCTTGAGCAGGGCGATCTTCATGATCTCGCGCGCCTTGGGGGCGGAGGTCTCGGCGCCGAACCCACCGTGTTCGACCAGCACGGCCACCGCATAGCGCGGCGCGTCCGAGGGGGCGTAGGCGATGAACCAGGCGTGGTCTCGCTGGACCCACTGGCCGTGGGAGCCATGGATGCCATGGCTGCCGACCGCATAGGTGTGGGCTTGGGCCGTGCCGCTCTTGCCGGCCATCACGACCGGCCCCAGGTCGAGCTTGCACGCCCCGCTGCCGAAGGCGGTGCCGCCGGGCTCGTTCACCACGCCATTCATGGCCGAGCGCAGGAAGTCGATGTGCTCCGGCGAAATCCCCAGCCGTGGCGCGTCGGCGCCCGACGGGCGCACCTCGTCGCCGACGGAATGGATCAGCCTGGGCTGCAGGGCGGTGCCGCCGTTGGCGATCCGGGCGCACATGGTGGCGAGCTGCAGGGCGTTGACGCTGACGAAGCCCTGGCCGATCCCGATGCTGGGGGTGTCGCCGGGATGCCATTTCGGATCGTGCGGGACATGGGTCCGCTTCCATTCGGTGTCCGGCACGATGCCGGGCTTCTGGCCGGGGATGCCGATGTCGAAGGTCTCGCCCAGGCCGAACCGGCGGGCGACCTCGGCGATCCGGTCGGGCCCGATGGCCATGGCGGTGGCGAAGAAGTAGACGTCGCAGGACTTCTTGATCGCCGAGCGCATGTCGCACGCGCCGTGGACCTGGTCGCAGTGCCAGGTGTGATTGCCCATCGACCACGACCGGTTGCAGACGTGCACGGTCTTGGGGTCGTAGCCATGTTCCAGCGCGGCCAGGGTGACCATGGTCTTGTAGGTCGAGCCCGGCGCGTAGTTGGCGGTCAGCGCCTTGTTGAACAGGGGCTTGCGCTCGTATTTGACCATGTCGGCATAGACGTCGCCCGGCACGCCCTTGACGAAGGCGTTGGCGTCGAAGCTGGGGTTGGACGCCAGGCACAGGATGTCGCCGTTGCGGCAGTCGATCATCACCGCGGCGCCGGATTCCATCCCCATCACATCCATCGCCCGGTTCTGGATATCGGCGTCCAGGGTGAGCTTGATGGTGTCGCCGGGCGTGGCCTGGATGTCGCCGGCGGGGTCCTCGCGGATCACCCGGCCGACGCTGTCGACCTCGACCTTGTGGCCGCCGGGCTTGCCGCGCAGCTGCAGGTCCAGGGACTTCTCCACCCCCTGCTTGCCGATGCGGAAGCCGGGATGCAGCAGCAGCGGCGGCGGGTCCTCGCCGGTGGCCTCGATGTCCTTGGCCGAGACGCGCGAGACGTAGCCGATGACGTGGCTGAAGGCGCCGGGGAACGGGTAGAATCGCGCCTCGCCCATCTCGGCGGTGATCCCCGGCAGCTCCGGCATGCGCACGTTGATGCGCGAGAACTCGTCCCAGGTCAGGTCGGTGGCGATGGCGACGGGGCTGGAGCGCGGCGTCTGGGCGATGTCGCGCGTGATCTGGCGGCGCTTGGCGTCGCTGATCGGGATCAAGGCGGCCACGTTGTCGATGGCCGCGTCCACGTCCTCGACCACGTCGCGCTGCAGCAGGATGCGGAATTCCGGCCGGTTGGAGGCGATCTCCACCCCCTCGCGGTCCAGGATGCGGCCGCGCGGCGGCGGCACCAGGCGGAAGTTGAACTGGTTGGACTTGGACAGGGTCTGGTAGCGGCCGGTCTCCACCAGCTGGAGCTGGCTGAGGCGGAAGCCTAGCGCGGCCAGGCCCAGGCCGGCGAAGCCACCGAGCAGGACGGTGCGGCGGTGGAACATGCCCTGCCGCTCGTTGACCTCGTCGAAGTAGATGTGGGGTTCGTGGCTCACGGGACGGTTACTCTGCGAGCAGGTTAAATAGGGATCAGCGGAAGCGGATGTCGGCGTCTTCGAAGCGGTCGATCAGGCGGTGCGCGAACGGGAACAGCGCCAGGGTCGCCCCCAGTTGGAACAGGGCGCCCGTCAGGTTGGGGACCACGTGGGCTCGGAGCATGACGAACAGATAGGCGGCCAGGAACGCGATGCCTGTCAGTGCTAGATACCACACCGCGAGCACCGGCGCGCTGCGGCCGGTCATCAGGCTGCGCGAGATCAGCGCCCCGGCGTAGGCCAGCAGCAGGCACAGGCCCCACAGGCCCAGCGGCGCGCTCCAGAACAGGTCGAGGAACAAGCCCGCCGCCAAAAGCCCGAACGGCGCCAGCAGGGACGGGCGGATCACCGGCCAGGCGAAGGCCAGCACCATGGGGAAGACCGGCTCGGGCAGGCGTAGCCCGTAGATCCTGAACGGGACGCCCAGCAGCAGCGTCGCCGCCACGCACATCACCAACGGCCAGCCCAGCCAGGCGTGGGACTGGAGCGCCTGAGACTGGCCCCGGTTCATGGCTGAGGGTCGGGATCGGCGCCGGCCGGAGGATGGGCTGTCGCGGTGGTGGGCGCCGCCGGCGTTGTCGCACCGGGAGCCGACGGGGTCGGTGCGGGCACGGGCGCGAGCGGATGCGGCGCGGGCTTCGCCGCCGCCGCCGCGCGTTGCAGGGCGGCGGTGCGGTCGGCCGCCTCGCTCGGCGTCAGGGCCGGCGGTGCGCTCTCGTTGAAGGTGTCCGGACCGACCTTCTGGCTGAAGTCCTGGAACAGCAGCACCCGCACGAAGTCGATGGGGGAGCGGTCGGAATAGAGCCGCACGCGCCAGACGCCCCGCAGGTCCTTGACCGCCTCGCCGACCGGCAGACCGCGCGGAAAAACCCCGCCGTCGCCCGATGTCAGGATCATGTCGCCTGCCTTCAGCGTGTCCTGGCCGCGCAGGTAATCCAATCGGGGAAAGGCGCTGCCGTCGCCGGTCAGGATGGCGCGGTCGTTGGTGCGGTCGATCAGGACGGGGGTGCGGCTGTCCACGTCGGTGAGCAGCAGCATCCGGCTCACGCCCTTGGCCACGCCCACGACGCGACCGACCACGCCATGCTCGCTCATGGCCGGGTCGCCGACCTTGATCCCCCCTTCGACACCCACGTCCAGCAGGCGGGCGTTGGAGAAGGGGCCGCGCGTATCGGTCACCGCGCGTCCCGTCACCATGGGGATCGGCGGCTCGGTCTTGAGCTTGAGCAGGGCCTCGTAGCGGTCGTTGACGTTCTTCAGCGCCACCGCCGCGTCGCGCCAGCTTTCCAGATCGCGGATCTGGTGCTTCAGCCGGCGGTTCTCGGAGACGGCGAAGAAGTAGCCCTCGACATAGTCGACGCCGTCGCGGGTCCAGCGCACCGGGGCCGCCAGCACCGCATCCACCGGTTTCGCCACCATGGAAAAGGCGCCGCGCGCCTGGGGGAAGCCGCCGGTCCCGGCGGGGTCGCGGCGGCCGGCGAGCAGCAGCACGACCGCGGCCACGATAGCCAGGATGGTCGCGCCCACCGCCGTCCAGGCGAGGGGCACCTTCAGATCCTGCAGTGGTCCGTCGCGAAAGGCCATGCGGCCGCCTCTGGCCCTAGAGTCTTACAAGAATTGCGGCACGCCGCGACTGCGGCTTGCGCGGACCGGATGTCAGTGCAGGCTGGCGTCCAGCACGCCCTTCATCCATTTGGGATGTTCCAGCACCTTGCCGCAGCCCAGCGCCACGCAGGACAGCGGGTCGTCGGCGATGGTGACGGGCAGGCCGGTGGCGTTGGTGATCTCCAAGTCCAGCCCGCGCAGCAGGGCCCCGCCGCCGGTGAGCATGATGCCCTTGTCGGCGATGTCGGCGGCCAGTTCCGGCGGCGTGCTTTCCAGCGCGACCTTTACGGCTTCGACGATCTGGGAGGCGGGTTCGGCCAGGGCCTCGGCGGCCTGCTTCTCGGTGACCCGGACTTCGCGCGGCACGCCCTGCATCAGGTCGCGGCCCTTGACCTCGATGGCCAGGCCCTCGCCGTCCTCGGGTTCGCGGGCGGTGCCGATCTCCTTCTTGATGCGCTCGGCGGTGGTCTCGCCGATCAGCAGGTTATGGTTGCGGCGCATGTAGGAGATGATGGCCTCGTCCATCTTGTCCCCGCCGACCCGCACCGAGCGCGAATAGACGATGCCCGACAGCGAGAGCACCGCCACCTCGGTGGTGCCGCCGCCGATGTCCACCACCATGGAGCCGGTAGGCTCGTGGATCGGCAGGCCGGCGCCGATGGCCGCGGCCATCGGCTCGTCGATCAGGCCGACCCGGCGGGCCGAGGCGTTCAGGGCGCTGTCGTTGATGGCGCGGCGCTCGACGGCGGTGGCCCCGGAGGGCACGCATACGATCACCTTGGGGTTCACGAAGCCTTTGCGGTTATGAACCTTGCGGATGAAGTGCTTGATCATCTCTTCGGCGACTTCGAAGTCGGCGATCACCCCGTCGCGCATGGGGCGGATGGCCTCCATGTGGCCAGGCGTTCGGCCCAACATCTGCTTGGCCTCGATGCCCACCGCGTGGACGATCTTGCGTCCGCCCACGGTGCGTAGCGCCACCACCGAGGGCTCGTTCAACACGATGCCCTTGCCCTTCATGTAAATCAGGGTGTTGGCGGTGCCGAGGTCGATGGCGATGTCGTTCGAGATCAGGCCGAAAAGGGATGAGAACATGAAAGGCCTTATGAGGCGATAGGGAAGAAATTGGGATAAAACTCCCGTGAACGGAGCTAAACGGCCGCGCATCCCCCACGCGACCTTGACGCCAGCCCTCTAACTCGCAGGATAAGCTCGTTTGCCCTGGCGAGGGCGGGATTTCAAGGACTTCGTCGCACATCTGCGGCATCACGTCAGTGCGAGCGCCCGATCCGAGTCCGCCACCTTCTTTATGCGCCGCTCTCAGGATCGCCATCGACCCTTTAGGGGCCTCCGGAGCATATGAACCGTCGTCCGAAACCGTTTCCGTGTGGAGCGACGATCTATGCCCTCCGAGCCTGACCAACCTCTCCCTGATCGATTATCTTGGGGTGAGCGACCCTGTCCGATGGTGGATCGGATGCTCCACCTGGCGGGCGCGCTCCCGACCTGGCGTGTCAGCGTGGTGGGACCGGCCAGCGCCGCCACCATGATCGCGCTCTGCCGCAAGGGGTTCGATCGGGCGCTCAGCATCCAGGGCGGCGTCTGTCCGGGCGCGGAAGGCGATTGCGACCTGCTGCTGATCACCGGCCCCAACACGGCGCAGGGGTTGAGCACGTCGGTGCACCTGGGCCTCGGCCTGCTGCGCGACGGTGGGGTGCTGGTGGCCCACGAGGGCGAACTGAAGGACGACAGCCTGATCAGCGCGGTCCTGCGCGCTTCGGGTCGGGAGGTGGGCTGGTGTGTCCACGACATGGCCGAGGGCTGCCTCGTCGCCTTCCAGGTCCTGCGCACGCCGGTGGTCCCGAGCGTCGCCGCCCAGGCCATACGCGCCGCCTGAGACGTTTTCCCGCCCTTGGCGCCGCATGGGTGGGACCACACGGCGCTTGTGGCGTGAAGGCGGGGAGAATATCTCGCAACCGACCCGGCGGCGTGCCGGGCGGACGGAGCAGGCGGGATAGCTTTCCATGCAGGTGACGGCAGGGCCGGACTCGTCGGGCGGGAACGCCGGACGCGACGCGGCGGCGTCGGACCCGTCCAGGGTGCTCGCCCCAGCGGCGACGCCCGAGGTGGCGGTCGTCATCGCGGTGCTCGACGAAGCCGAGAACATCGAAGCGGTGACCGCCGAGGTGGTGGCGGCGCTCGAGCCCTTCGCGCGCTTCGAGCTGGTCTATGTCGACGACGGCAGCAAGGACGCCACGCCTGAGATCATCGCGCGCCTGGCGTCGGCCGACCCGCGCATCCGCCTGATCCGCCACGACCGCCGCTGCGGTAAGTCCCAGGCCGTTCGCACCGGGGTCTGGGCCGCGCATGCGCCCTGGATCGCGACCATGGACGGCGACGGCCAGAATGATCCGCTCGACGTGGTGGAGATGGTCGAGGCCGCCACCGCCGCCTGGAGCCCCGGCCTGCCGGCCCCGCTGGTGGCGGGCGTGCGGGTGCGGCGCGACGATCCCCGCTCGCGCCTGGTGGCCACCCGCATCGCCAACGGCCTGCGCCAGGCGATCCTGAACGACCACTGCCCCGACACCGGTTGCGGACTGAAGGTGTTCCGGCGCGAAGACTTCCTGCTGCTGCCGGTGTTCGAGGGCATGCACCGCTTCCTGCCGGCCCTGTTCGCCCGCTACGGCCACCCGCTGATCAACCGGCCGGTGCGTCACCGCGCGCGGCTGAAGGGCGTGTCGAAGTACACCAACTGGGGCCGCGCCCTGGTCGGGATCGCCGACCTGGCGGGCGTGATCTGGATCACCCGACGCACCCAGGCGCCCAAGCGGACCTCCAGCCCTTGAGCATGATCATGGCCGAAGGCGGCCGGAGGCTCGGCTGGCGGGCCTATCTGCTGCTCGCCCTGTCGGCGCTGGCCCTGTTCCTGCCGGGGCGGATGCGCCTGCCGCCGGTGGACCGCGACGAGGCCCGCTACGCCCAGGCCACCCGCCAGATGTTGGAGACCAAGGACTTCGTGCAGGTCCGCTTCCAGGATCAGCCCCGCAACCTGCAGCCGGTCGGCGTCTACTGGCTGGAGGCGGCGTCGGTGTCGCTATTCAGCAAGCCCGAGGCGCGCCAGATCTGGGCCTATCGCGTCCCTTCGCTGATTGCGGCCATAGCGGCGGTGCTGCTGACCGCCTGGATCGGCGACATGCTGTTCGGGGCCGAGGCGGGGATCGGGGCGGCGCTGCTGCTGGCGATGTCGGCGCTGCTGAGCTTTGAATCGCGCATGGCCAAGATCGACGCCTGCCTGCTGGCGACGATCCTCACCGCCCAGGCGACGCTGTTGCGCGCCTATCTGGACCGGCTAAAGGCGGGGCGGTTGAACGCGGTGGTGTTCTGGACCGCGATCGGGGTCGGTCTATTGCTGAAGGGACCGATCATCCTGATCGTCAGCGGCTCGACCACGCTGGTCCTGGTGGCGACGGACCGCAAGGCGGCGTGGCTGAAGCGGCTGCATGCGGGCTGGGGCGTACTGGTGGCGCTGGCGGTGGCCATGCCCTGGTTCGTCGCCATCGGGATCAAGACCCACGGCGCCTTCTTCGACAAGGCGGTGCGCCAGAACCTGCTCGGCAAGATTGGGCGGGGCGAGCAGCACCACGGTCTGCCGCCGGGCTACTATCTGCTGGCGTTCAACCTGACCTTCTGGCCCGGCGCGCTGGCGGCGGTGTTCGCCGCGCCCTGGGCCTGGCGTCACCGGGCGCTGCGGGAGGTGCGGTTCCTGGCGGCCTGGGTCGCGCCGACCTGGCTGATGTACGAGATCATCGGGACCAAGCTGCCCCACTACGTCCTGCCGCTGTATCCGGCGCTGGCGTGCCTGGGGGCTGCAGCGGCGCTGGCCAAGGACGGCTGGCGCGGCGGGACCCTGGGGCGGGGGCTGGCGGCGCTGTACGGCGTGCTCTGGCTGGGGGTGGGGACGTTGCTGGCCTCGCTCGGCGCCTATCTGTTCTGGCGTTACATGCACCGGCTCGATCCCATCGCCGTCGGCATGGCGGCTGTCAGCGTGGGCCTGTTGGTTGCAGCCCTGGTCCTGGCGGCGCGGGGGGCGCGGGGTCGGGCGCTGGCGGCGACGGGCGTCGCGGCGTTGATCGTCTATGCGGGCCTATACGACTACGCCCTGCCGTCGCTGACGCCGATCTGGCTCGGCCCGCGCATCGCCGCCCTGGCCGCCCGGAACCAGCCGTGTCCGAACAGCGTGCTGGCCTCGACCCGCTTCGCCGAACCCAGCCTGGTGTTCCTGAACAGCAACGAGACGCGCCTGATCGATCCGGCCTCGGCCGCCGACCTGCTGGCCCACGACCGCGCCTGCGCCATGGCCATCGTCAGCGCCAAACAGATGGGCGTCTTCATGGGCCGGGCGGCGCAGGACGGCCTCGTCCCCGAGCCCATCGGACGTATCGACGGGACCAGCTATTCGACCGGGGAGAAGCTCTCGCTGACCCTGTTCAGGGCCGCTCCAGCGACGGGACCTGTTCCGCTTCCAGGGCGTTGAGCGCGGCGCGCTTGGCCTCCTCGCGCTTGAGCCAGACGCGGGCGACCAGCGCCATGCCGATCCACAGCGCGCCGACCGCGGCCAGCTTGATCCAGCGGCTGGCGCCCCCGCCGTTGAGGGCGTGCATGGCGGAATTGCCGGCATAGGCGGTCAGGGCGATCTTGGGGATGCTGCCGAGCGCGGTGCCGGCGATGAACTGGGACACCTTCATCGGTGTCACGCCCGCCGCCATGTTGACCACCACGAACGGCGCCGAGGGCACCAGCCGCACCACCAGGCTGGCCCAGAAACCGTTGCGCCCGATCATGTCGACGAAGGCGTTGACGCCCTTGCCGGCGTAGCTGCGCAGCACGCGCGCGCCGACCTTGCGCCCGACATAGAAGCCCAGGATCGACGAGACCAGGTTGCCGATCCAGCTGTAAGCGAATCCGGTCCAGGGTCCGAACGCCACCACCGCCGCAGCCACCAGCACCACTTGCGGCACGCCCAGGAAGGCGAGCACGCTGAAACCCGCCACCGCCATCGGCAGCGCCCAGGGGCCGTGCACGCCCGCGCCCATCCAGGTCTCCACCGCGCCGGAGCCCTTGAGGCCCAGCAGCGATGCGCCGAACAGGAAGACCATGCCCACGCCCCCGAACAGGACGAAGGACACGAAGACCGCCCGCCAGGCGCGGGCGTCCATGTTGGTGATGAAGGACCAGAATTTTTTCACCCGCGGGCTTATAGCCGGGTGGCGGGTGTGGAAAAGCCCTCAACAAAAATGGGCCGCGCATCGCACGGCCCATTCCTGAAATTTGGGTAGGGGACGGCCCGACTAGCGAAGCGTGTCCTTGGCCTTGCCGAAGCCGTCCTGGACGGAGCCTGCGGCCTTTTCGGCGGCGCCTTCGGCCTGCATCTTGCGATTGCCGGTCAGCTTGCCGACGCCTTCCTTGATCGAGCCGGCGATCTTCTTGCCCGTGCCGTCGACCCGGTCATGGTCGGCGAAGGGGCGGGGCTCGCCGGCGATATGGTCCTGGACCTTGCCGACGGTGTTCTGCACCGAGCCGCCCAGCTTTTCGGCGACGCCTTCGGCCTGCATCTGGCGATCGCCGGTAAGCTTGCCGAGACCTTCTTTGATGGAGCCCTTGAGCTTGTGGCCGGCGCCTTCGATACGATTGTCGCTCATCTCGAATCTCCTGCTTGACTTTTGAAGTTGAGAGGGAAACGGAGCCGGCCAAGCTAAGTTCCGCTTTTCCCGGCCGCGCGGCGCGCTATCTAGGTCCCATGGCCGCCAAGCCCGAAGCTCCCACCGAACCGTTCAAGCGCGCCCTGGCCCATGCCGCGCGTTCGCTGGCCGAGATGCCGGACCTGGAAATCGTCTATTCCAGCGAAGGCCCCTCGCTGTCCGGCAACCGCGCGACCCTGCCGCATCCGCCGCGCGACCTGAACGGGCGCGAGGCGGCGCGCATCCGGGGCCTTGCCGACGGGATGGCGCTGCGGCTGGCTCACCATGACGCCACAGCTCACGCGCGTTTGGCGCCCCAGAACACCGAGGGCGCGGCCCTGTTCGACGCGGTGGAGCAGGCGCGGATCGAGGCGATCGGGGCCAATGCGCTGGGCGGGGTGCGCGAGAACCTGCGCGTCGCCCTGGAAAGCCAGATCGAGCGCAAGGGCCTGTCGCGGGTCGAGGACCGCACCCAGGGACCGCTGGGCGACGTGCTGTCGCTGCTGGTGCGTGAGCGCCTGACCGGCGAGCCGCCGCCCGCCGGGGCCAAGACCCTGGTCGACATGATGCGCGGCGAGATCGAGGAGAAGGCCGGCAAGGACCTGGACCGGCTGGTCGAGGCCTATCACGACCAGGACGCCTTCGGCCGCATTGCACGTGGCATCATCGTCGACCTGGGCCTGGGCGACGAAGGCGTGCCCGAGCCGGTGGACGACGCCTCCGACGAGGAGCCCGAGGGCCAGGACCAGCCCGACGAGGGCGACAACAGCGACGGCGAACAGGACCAGTCCCCGGAGACCAGCGCCCAGGACCAGGTCCAGACCTCGGAAAGCGACACCCAGTCCCCGGCTGACGACAGCGACGAGACCCAGGACGCCCAGGACCAGGACCAGTCGGAATCCACGCCTCAGCCTGACGACGCCCCCCAGCGTGGCCGCCCCGACTCCGGCCTCGGCCCGGACGGGGAGCCGCTCTACGCCGTGTTCTCCACCGCCGCCGACGAGATCGTCGAAGCCGACGAACTGTGCGATCCGGAGGAGCTGACCCGGCTGCGCGCCTATCTCGACCAGCAGCTCACCGCCCTGTCGAGCGTGGTGTCGCGCCTGGCCAACCGGCTGCAGCGGCGGCTGATGGCCAAGCAGAACCGCGCCTGGACCTTCGACCTGGAGGAGGGGGTGCTGGACGCCGCCCGTCTCACCCGCGTGATCGTCGATCCCACCGCCCCCCTGTCGTTCAAGCAGGAGCAGGACACCGATTTCCGCGACACGGTGGTCAGCCTGCTGATCGACAATTCCGGCTCCATGCGCGGGCGGCCGATCATGGTGGCGGCGGTGTGCGCCGACATCCTGGCGCGCACGCTGGAGCGCTGCGGGGTGAAGACGGAGATCCTGGGCTTCACCACCCGCGCCTGGAAGGGTGGCCAAGCCCGCGAAGCCTGGATCAAGGCCGGTAAGCCGCCCCATCCCGGCCGCCTCAACGACCTACGCCACATCGTCTACAAGGCCGCCGAGTCCCCCTGGCGCCGCGCGCGCAAGAACCTCGGCCTGATGATGCGCGAGGGCCTGCTGAAGGAGAACATCGACGGCGAGGCCCTGCTCTGGGCGCACCAGCGCCTGGCCGGCCGGCCGGAGGCGCGCAAGATCCTGATGGTGATCTCCGACGGGGCGCCGGTGGACGACAGCACCCTGTCGGTCAATTCCGGCCACTACCTGGAGCGCCACCTGCGCCAGGTGATCAACGAGATCGAGAGCGCCTCGCCGGTGGAGCTGATCGCCATCGGCATAGGCCACGACGTCACCCGCTACTACCGCCGCGCCATCACCATCGTCGACGTGGAGCAGCTCGGCGGGGCCATGACCGAGAAGCTGGCCGAACTGTTCGACGAGGAGCCGAAGACGGCGTCCCGCTCGACCCCGCTGTTCTACCTCACGGCCCCCGGACGAGGGCGAAAGGGCCGGGCGAAGGCCGCCTGATCAAGGCGCGCATGGGTGGCGTGAGACTCTACGCCCCTTGCCCCGCGCCGTCCGCCTGTTAGGAAGCGCGCGAACCGGGCGCAGAGGTCGTAGGCGGATGAAACTTCTCGCTGGCAATTCCAACAAGACTTTGGCCAAGGCCATCGGGGATTATCTCGACATCCCGCTGACCCGCGCCCAGGTGCGCCGGTTCGCCGACAACGAGGTGTTCGTCACCATCGACGAGAACGTCCGGGGCGAGGACGTGTTCGTGATCCAGTCCACGTCCTATCCAGCCAACGACAACCTGATGGAGCTGCTGATCTGCATCGACGCG
>NZ_LMUL01000003.1:168220-196476 GCF_009765965.1 Caulobacter sp. S45 | reverse complement strand
CCCTCCTCCGGCTCCGCCCGCCAGGATCGCAAGACCGGCGGGCGCACGCCCATCTCGGCCAAGCTGGTGGCCAACCTGATCACGCGCTCGGGCGCGGATCGGGTGCTGACGCTGGACCTGCACGCCGGCCAGATCCAGGGCTTCTTCGACATCCCCACCGACAACCTGGTGGCCTTCCCGGTGATGGCCGACGACATCAAGCGGCGCTTCGACGGCTACGCGAACGATCTGATGATCGTCTCGCCCGACGTGGGCGGCGTGGTGCGCGCGCGCCAGCTGGCCGACCGGCTGAACGCGGACCTCGCCATCGTCGACAAGCGCCGCCCCCGCGCCGGCGAGAGCGAGGTGATGAATATCATCGGCGACGTGCGGGGCCGCCGCTGCGTGCTGTTCGACGACATCGTCGACACCGCGGGCACCCTCTGCAACGCGGCCGAGGCGCTGATGAAGGAGGGTGCGGAGTCCGTGTCGGCCTATGTCAGCCATGGCGTTATGTCGCACCCCGCCAGCCAGCGCGTGGCGAAGTCGGTGCTGACCGAGCTGGTGACCACCGACACCATCGAGGGGTCTGAACTGACCAAGGATTGTGAAAAGCTACGCCGTGTGAGTGTCGCGCCGCTGATCGGTGAGGCGATCCGCCGTATCGCGAACGAGGAGTCGGTCTCTAAACTCTTCGATTAGGCGAAATCCTTTAGACCCTGGCGTCATGGTCAACGGATGGTTAAGCACATCGCCTCATCGTCGCGCCACCGATCTTCGCCGCATATGGCAAAGCTTCTGCGTATCTTGGAAGGCCATCCAATGCTTTGCGCTCCCCATGCCTTCAAGGCGTTCCTGGTCGCCGGCGTCGCCGCGTTCGGCCTGAACCTCGCCAACGCCGAGATGGCCGCCGCCCGACCCAAGCCCGAACCGATCGCGCTCGCGCCGCCGCCGCCCCCGGTCGCGCCGCCTGTGGTGCTGTCCACCCACGCCCTGCAGGACGCCAGCGCCTTCCGCGCCTACGTCAAGCACACCGAGGCCCTGACGGCGGGCTTCACCGACGGCGGCGGGGTGGAGCAATCCCTGGCCGTGGGCGCGGCCTACGAGTCGGCGCAGTTGTCGCGCGGGGCCATCGCCTACGCCGCCCTGCTGGCCCTTCAGGATCCGACCTTCGTCGCCACCCTGCACGGCTACGCGCTGGACCCCGCAGGGCGTCACGCCCTGGTCCAGCAACTGGTGCAGGACCCGCGCTATGTCATCGCCTTCCACGGCGCCGACAGCGCCGCCGGGATCATCGTCGCCACCATGGGCGGCGACACCGGCCGGATGTTCGACGTGGCGGCCCAGATCAAGCAGTCGGCCTATTCGGTCCAGCACTCCGCCTGGTCCAAGACCAAGGTGACCAACCCCAGCGACCGCCTGGCCCAGATGAAGACCCTGTCCGAGTCGCTGATGAGCCCGGCCCCCGACGATGTGGAGCAGCTCAAGCTGGCCATGAACGGCGGCGCCGACGCCCAAGCGGCCCAAGTGCTGGCGGTGAAGGGCGTGGCCATCCAGGGGCCCTATGCGCCGGTGGTCGAGCGTGGGCTGGCGCTGGCGGCGGTCGCGGTCCTGGGCGAAGCGGGCGACGACAACGACGCCACGGTCCAGGCCCTGACCTCGGAGCCCACCGGCGGCGCCTGCCTGCACATGGCCAAGCTGAACCTGTACCAGTGCCTGGCGGTGGCGGTGCCCTGGTACGAGGATATCTTCTGCCTGGGTGAGCACGCGCTGCACGAGACCGCCCAGTGCATCTCCAAGGACGCCGCCACACCCGATCAGATTCAACTCGCCCAGGGCCTGCCGGTCACACCGGTCGTCGTGGCGGTCGCCGCGCCGCCGCCTGTCGCCAAGACCATCGCCGCCAAGTCCACCAAGGCGCGGCGTCGCCGCCACAAGACGGAGTGATTCCGTCCCGGAAACCTTCGCTTGGTTGAGCGTGATCGGCGCCTGCTTTCGGCGATCACGCTCTAGCCGTTGCAAGATCGGGCGGGATCGTGTAGTTCACCGCCCTCCTATTTACGGGTCCGATTAAGCCGCGCCCGGGGCTCTCCCGGCCTGCGCGGCGATGTCGTTTTCAGAAGACAAGCCAATGGCCGACATCGAACTGAACGTTGAAGTGCGCAAGACGGTCGGCAGCGGCGGCGCCCGCGCCACGCGAGCCGAGGGCAAGGTCCCCGGCGTGCTGTACGGCGGGCCGCTCGGCCCCGTGCCGGTGGCGATCAGCGCCAACGCCTTCCGCAAGGCGCTCTACACCGGCAAGCTGCTGGGCCACCTGTTCACCCTGCGCCATGGCGACGAGACCCAGTCGGTCATCGCCAAGGAAATCCAGTTCCACCCGGTCAGCGACGCGCCGGTGCACTTCGACCTGTTCCGCGTCGACGAGCACCAGCTGATCAAGATCGCCGTGCCGGTCCACTTCCGCAACCAGGACGCCAGCCCGGGCCTGAAGCGCGGCGGCACGCTGAACATCGCCCGCCACGAAGTCGAGCTGATGGTCCGCGCCGACCACATCCCCGAGGAACTGGTCGCCGACCTGACCGGCCGTGAGATCGGTGACACCATCCGCTTCTCCGACCTGGAACTGCCCAAGGGCGCTTCGCCGGTGATCACCGACCGCGACTTCACCGTCGCCACCGTGGCCGGCACCTCGGCCCAGATGTCGGCCGACGCCGCCGTGGACGCTTCCGAAGCCTCCACGGAAGGCTGAGCCTTCAATGGCGCGTAGCCTAGGCTGCGCGCCAGAATGGCTTGAGGCGATCGGGTCATGCTGATCCTGGCCGGCCTGGGCAATCCGGGCGTCAAGTACGCCAACAACCGCCACAACATCGGCTTCATGGCCGTGGACGAGATCGCGCGCCGCTGGTCCTTCGGGCCGGAACGCACGAAGTTCCACGGCTTGGCGGCGGAGGGGACCATCCCGACCCCGTCGGGCCCGGTCAAGGCGCTGGTGCTCAAACCCCAGACCTTCATGAACGAGAGCGGTCGCTCGGTGGGCGACGCCATGGCCTTCTACAAGCTGACCCCCGCCGACGTGGTGGTGTTCCATGACGAACTGGACCTCGCGCCCGGCCGCTTCCGCATGAAGGCGGGCGGCGGGGCTGCGGGCCACAACGGGCTTCGCTCCATTTCCGGCCGGATCGGTCCCGACTATCGCCGCGCCCGCCTCGGCATCGGCCATCCGGGACACAAGGACCTGGTCCTCAACTACGTCCTGGCCGACTTCTACAAGGTCGAGGAGCCGCGGGTGGAGGCGCTCGACCGCGCCTGCGCCGACGCCGCGCCGATGCTGGCCGAAGGCGAGGACCTCAAATACCAGAGCGAGGTCTCCCGCCTGGCCCCGGCCGAAAAGCTCGACGCCCGCTCCGCCAGCCGCGAACGGTTGGGGCGGTGAGCCGCCCCCCCTTCGACAAGCGCGACGGCAGGCGGTAGGTAGGCGTCGCGAGCGCCCGCCAGCGCCCACAGACATTTCATTCGCCGTGCCCCAAGCCCTTCGAGGGACGAGGCGCACCTCCACCGGAACTCCAAGGACCCCAATGGCCCTGAAAGTCGCGATCGTTGGCCTGCCGAACGTCGGCAAGTCGACCCTGTTCAACGCGCTCACCCAGACCGCCTCGGCCCAGGCCGCCAACTATCCGTTCTGCACCATCGAGCCCAACGTGGGCGACGTGGCGGTGCCCGAGCCGCGCCTGGACAAGCTGGCGGCGGTGGCCAAGTCCAAGGAGATCATCCCCGCGCGGATCAACTTCGTCGACGTGGCCGGTCTGGTGCGCGGCGCGTCGAAGGGCGAGGGGCTTGGCAACCAGTTCCTGGCCAACATCCGCGACTGCGATGCGGTGGCCTTTGTGGCCCGCTGCTTCGAGGGCGGCGACGTCACCCACGTCGAGGGCCGGGTCGATCCCATCGACGACCTGGAGATCATCGAGACCGAATTGATGCTCGCCGACCTGGAGAGCCTGGAGAAGCGCAAGGACAACCTGGAAAAGCGGGCCAAGGGCGGCGACAAGGAATCGGCCAAGACCTTTTCCCTGGTCGTCCTGGCCCTGGAGCAGCTCAACGCCGGCCGTCCCGCCCGCGCCGCCAAGGTGCCGGCCGAGGACGAGAAGGCGTGGAAGATGCTGCAGCTGATCACCTCCAAGCCGGCGCTGTACGTCTGCAACGTCGAGGAAGAGGCCGCCGCCGATGGCAACGCCCTGTCGGCCAAGGTGGAAGAGCGTGCGACCAAGGACGGCGCCAAGTCGGTGGTGATCTCGGCCAAGATCGAGAGCGAGATCGCCCTGCTCGACAACGACGAGCGCGCCGAATTCCTGGAGACCATCGGCCTTGAGGAGCCGGGTCTGAACCGGATGATCCGCGAGGCCTACACCCTGCTGGGCCTGCAGACCTATTTCACCGTGGGCCCGAAGGAGGCGCGCGCCTGGACCATCCCGGTCGGCGCCACTGGCCCCCAGGCGGCCGGCGTGATCCACACCGACTTCGAGAAGGGCTTCATCCGCGCCGAGACCATCGCCTATCCGGACTACATCGCCCTGAACGGCGAGGCGGGCGCGCGCGAGGCGGGCAAGATGCGGTTGGAAGGCAAGGAATACGTGGTGCGCGACGGCGATGTCATGCACTTCCGCTTCAATACCTGAGCGCGTTCCCCCGAGAAGAAGATCGGCTCAGTGCTTGGGGTCGAAGCTGCGTTCCTCGCGCCAGGCGCCGGCCTCTTCCTGGATGCGCAGGTGGCACTGGTGGCCGCGATGGGCGGCCTTGGCGATGTGGTCGCGGGCCACGGCGATGGCGCTATCGCGGTTCTTGTGTCCGCTCTTGACCACGCCGCCGTGCTCGACGCCCCAGCCGCCGCGCTGGCGAACGACATAAAAGACGAGATGCTCCAAGGGCGGCCTCCTCCGGATATGCGCGTGATGGTGACTGCGGCAGAATAGCACGGTTTCGCCGCGAACGGAGTCCCCGAACGCTAGCCACACGCCGAGGTGAAGCTTAAAACGCAGGCATGAGCCACGCCTTCGTCACCCTGAACTCCAAGATCGACGATGCGGAATTCTCCGCCTTCCACGTGCAGCCCAAGGGACCGCGCAAGGGCGGGGTGATCGTGCTGCAGGAGATTTTCGGGGTCGACAGCTACATCCGCCACGACGCCGAACGCTGGGGCTCCATGGGATTCGAGGTGCTCGCCCCCTCGCTGTTCGACCGGTTCGAGCCGGGCTTTGTGGCCGAGCATACGCCCGACGGGGTGCAGGCCGGCTTCAAATACCTCCAGGCCCACCGGATCGAGGACGCCATCGCCGACATCGAGACCTGCGTCGACTATCTGCGTCCGCGCGGGCCGGTGTTCGTGGTCGGCTACTGCTACGGCGGGTCGCTGGCCTACCTGGCGGCGTGCAAGATCGAGGATCTGGCCGGCGCCTCCGCCTATTATGGCTCGATGGTCCCCAAGCACGCCCACGACAAGCCGCGCTGTCCGACGATCTGCCACTTCGGACGGCAGGACCAGCACATAGCGCTGGAGGGCGTGGCGGCGTTCTCAGCCCATCGGCCCGATGTGCCGGTGCATCTGTACGACGCGGGCCATGGCTTCAACAACGACGGCGCGCCCGCCCACAACCACGCCGCCGCCAAGTTGGCCCGTCGGCGGACGCTGGAGCTGTTCGACGCCAACGGCGCGGGCTGATGGGCGAACGGGTCAGGCTGACCAACGCCTCGGACGGCTTTGTCTTCGAGGCCTATCACGCACCGACCGCCGACGCCCGGCGCGGCGGCCTTGTGGTGCTGTCCGCCATCTGGGGGGTGACGCCGCATATCCGCAAGTTGTGCGACGGCTATGCCGAGGACGGCTACGAGGTCCTGGCGCCGTCGCTGTTCGATCGTTTCGAGCCGGGCTTTCCGGACGCCGATGTCGATCCGCCGGCCCTGGAACGCCGCCAGGGCCATGTCGAGCGGATGGGGCGGGGCGAGGCGGCGCTGGGCGACGTGCAGGCGGCTGTGGCCGCCCTGGCCGCGCCGGTGTCGCTGATGGGATTCTGCGTCGGTGGTACGATCGCGTGGCTCGCGGCCTGCCGGCTGGAGGGACTGAGCGCGGTCGCCAGCTTCTACGGCGGCGACGTGGCGCGCTTCCGGCATGAGGCGCCGCTATGTCCAACCCAACTCCACCTCGGTCGCGCCGATCCGCTGATCCCGTCCCAGGACGTCGAGGCCATCGTCGAGGCTCAGCCCGAACTGCCGGTGTTCCTGTACGACGCCGGCCATGCCTTCGTGGCCCCCAGCGGCTACGTCGAGGACGCCGCCCGCCTGTCGCATCTGCGCACCCTGCAGCTGTTCCACCGCGCCAGCGGGGCGAAGGGCGAGGGCGGCTGAGCGATCCAGGGAGGAGGGCTCGCTCAGTCCGCCGCCTCGATGATCTCTTGGATCTTCGGCTCACGCTCCAGGGCGATCGACAACAGCGCCTGGGCGTACAGCACCCCGATCCCCGCGCCGTAACCGGAAAACACCCCGGACGGATAGCGCCCGCCATGCGCCACGCCTGCGATCTGCAGGTAGATGAACACCGCCGCCGTCGCCAACAGCCCCAGCCCGGTGATCACCGAGATCGGGGTCTGGCCGAAACCGGCGCCGAAACTCATCCACACATAGCGCTTGAGCCCGCGCCGGACGGGCTTGATCTGCAGGGGCAGCACGAAGGCCGCCAGCGCATAGATGGCCGGGAACACCAGGATCACCGCGATCTTCAGCTTCTCCGGTCCCGGCAAAACTCGCCAGGCGTGGACCGCTGCACCGGCGTAGATCAGGCTGGCCGCCGCGCAGGTGGAGCGCTGCATCTGCTTGAACCGGCGCCAGGCCGGGGTATGGGTCCTTATGGGGTCCGGCATGCGGTAATGAACATAGGGCGCGCCTCGCCGTTGGCGAGGTGCTCGGCGCAGCAGAAGGGCTGGAATGAAGAAGATCGACCTCGACAAGGCGCCGGTCCGCGCGGGAACGGGCTATCCGCCGCCTTATGATGCGCCCTGCAAGCGGCGGCGCGGCGTCAAGCTCAGCGACGCCGCGGGCCTGACCCAGATCGGGGTCAACCGCATGCACCTGCCGCCCGGCGAGTGGTCCAGCCAGCGCCACTGGCACGCGATCGAGGACGAGTTCGTCTACGTGCTGGAGGGCGAGGTGGTGCTGGTCACCGATGCGGGCGAGGAGGTGTTCCGGGTTGGTGATTGCGCGGGCTTCAAGGCCGGCGACGCGGACGGGCACCACTTCCAGAACCGCTCGGATCGAGAGGCGGTGCTGCTGCAGGTGGGCCTGCGCGGGCCGGGCGGCTTTGTGGACTATCCGGACATTGACCTGGCGATCCCCGACGAGGCCACCGGCTTCGCGCACAAGGACGGCAAGCCTTACGGGTAGGGGCCTTCCATCATTCTCCTCTCGGAAAGAGGGTCAGTGGCCCCCGAAGCTGACCAGGGCTGAGACCTGCACGCCTAGCTTGCGCAGCAGTTCCGCGCCGCCCAGGTCGGGCAGGTCGACCACGAAGGCGGCGGCGACCACCTCGGCCTTGGCGCCGCGTAGCAGCCTCAACGCCGCCTCGGCGGTGCCGCCGGTGGCGATCAGGTCGTCCACCAGCATGACCCGTTCGCCCTCCAGCACCGCGTCCAGGTGCATCTCGATGACGTCGGTCCCGTATTCCAGGGCGTACTCGGCCGAGAGGGTCTTGTGGGGCAGCTTGCCCTTCTTGCGGATCGGCACGAAGCCGGCGCAGAGCTGGTGCGCGATGGCGGCGCCGAAGATGAAGCCGCGCGCTTCGATTCCGGCCACCTTGTCGATCTTCTGGCCGGCGAAGGGCTGCACCATCTCGTCCACCGCGCGGCGGAAGGCGCGGGCGTCGCCGAGCAGAGTGGTGATGTCGCGGAACATGATGCCCGGCTTGGGATAGTCGGGGATCGTGCGGATGGCGTCGGCGAGGTTCAAGGACGGGCTCTCAAGACTTGAGGAGACGACCGGCCACCGCGTCCAGCTTGGCCAGCAGGGCGGAGTCGCGGTGCTCGGGCGGGGTGATCAGGGCGAAATCGAGCCCGGTGTCGATCGGCGATGGCGTGCGGGGCGTGGAGGCTAGGGCTAAGGCCAGGTTGGCCACGGCGGCCTTGGCGTGGTCGGCGTTGGCGTGCATCACCCGGATGATGTCGGCGACCTCCACATGGCCGTGGTCGGCGTGCCAGCAGTCGTAGTCGGTGACCATAGCCAGGCTGGCGTAAGGCAGCTCGGCCTCGCGCGCCAGCTTGGCCTCGGGCATGTTGGTCATGCCGATCACCGAACAGCCCCACGAGCGGTACAGCTCGCTCTCCGCCTTGGTGGAGAACTGCGGGCCTTCCATGCAGAGATAGGTCCCGCCCTCCGTCACCCGGGCGCCCGCCGCGCGCGCGGCTGTGGCGGCCAGGCGGGTCAGGCGCTCACACACCGGGTGGGCCATGGAGACGTGGGCCACCGCGCCATCGCCGAAGAAGCTCTTCTCGCGGGCGAAGGTGCGGTCGATGTACTGGTCCACCGCCACGAACACGCCGGGCGGAAGCTCTTCCTTTAGGCTGCCGACGGCGGACAGGGAGACGATGTCGGTGCAGTCGGCCCGCTTCAGCGCGTCGATGTTGGCGCGGTAATTTATGTGGCTGGGCGAGACCTTGTGGCCTCGACCATGGCGGGGCAGGAACCGCACGGCGGTCCCGTTTAGTGTGCCGAACAGGATCTCGTCGGACGGCGCGCCCCAGGGGCTGTCGACGCGCCGCCATTCGCGGTCGGTCAGGCCAGCGATCTCGTACAGGCCCGAGCCGCCGATGACGCCCAGCGTCCAGTCGCTCATGTCACGGGTCTCCCATGGGCCAGCGCGATGATGGTGGCGGAAACGTCGGCCCAGGCGGCCGTGCCGGGTGCGACCTCCTCGACGTGGGCGCCGAGTGGGGTGTGGAAGGCCACATGGTCGCCCGCCGCGCGCGCCGCCTTGACGTAGGCTTCGCCCACCGCCGGGGCGACGGTCACGTCCTGGGCGCCGTGGATCACCACCTGGGGCACGCCCAGCGGCAGCAGGTGGGCCGGCGAAGTGTCGGAGAAGACGTTCGGGCGCGCCTCGGTCGGGACGCCGGTGAGTTGCTTGATCCCGTCGCCACCGCAGGCGGTGTGGGTGTCGGTCTCGAGGTTGGGGATGCCGGCGATATCCACCACGGCGGACACCCGCAGCGGCGCGGCCTGGTGCAGTGGACTGGACTTCGCGATGCGATGGCGAGCGGCGACCCACAGGGCCAGATGGCCGCCGGCGGAGTGGCCCGCCACGACCAGATTCTTGAGGCTGAGATGCAGCTTCGGCGCCTCGACGCCCAGCCGGTCGATGGCGGCCGCCACGTCCTGGAAGGTGCCCGGATAGCCGCCGCCGGGCTGGTCGACGCCGCGGTACTCGATGTTCCACACCGCGAGGCCGCGCCGGCGCAGGTCTTCGGCGGCGGAGTTGAAATAGCTTCGGTCGGCGACCGACGCCTGCCAGCAACCGCCATGGATCAGCACCACGACGGGATGCGAGCCTTCGCCCTCGGGCAGCCACAGGTCGGCGACCTGGCTGGGGTCGCCTCCATAGGCGATCGAACGGGTCGGCTTGGGGCTGGGTCGGCTGCGCAGCTCGGCCCACGACATCGGCGTCGACTGGGCCATGCCCTGCGTTCCACACGTGAAAAGGGCGGCCGCTATGGCCGCCCTCTCAATCCATCGACGCGGGCGCGCCACTCTTAGTGGGCCACGTTCCGCCAGATCCGGCGGTAGGAGCCGTAGGCTAGGCCAGTGAAGATGAACAGGTAGATCATCACCGCCAGGCCGGTCTGCTTGCGTTCCTCCTGCTTGGGCTCCGACGCCCAGGCCAGGAAGGTCGCCACGTCGTGGGCCTGCTGTTCGGTGGTCGACTTCGTACCGTCGTCGAAGGTGACTCGGCCCGGCGTGAGCTGGAACGGCATCGAGATGAAGCCGCCCTTGGGCACCTGGTCCTTGGGGCCGGTCCAGAACGAGCCCAGATCGCCGGGGAAGTAGGGGTTGTAGTACTTGCCAGCCGGCACCGTCAGACCCTTGGGCGGGGGGGCGTAGCCGCTGAGCAGGCTGAAGATGTAGTTGGCCCCGCCTTCACGGGCCTTGGCGATCACCGACAGGTCGGGCGGATAGGCGCCGCCGTTGGTGGCGCGGGCGGCGGCCTCGTTGGGGAAGGGGGCGCGGAAGTGGTCGGCCGGGGTGGCGGGACGCTGGATGGTGTCGCCGGTGTCCGGGTCGATGTCGGGCACCTTGATGTCGGCCGAGATCGCCTTGGCGTAGGGGCTGTCGTTCGGGTTGGGGTGCTTGGGATCGAAGAACGGGCCGCCCGGCTGGCCGAGGTTGCGATAGAACAGCAGGTTCATCGCATGGCAGCTCGAGCAGACCTCGGCATAGACCTTGTAGCCCCGTTGCAGGGCGGCTTGGTCGAACTTGCCGAACGGACCCTCGAAGGAGAAGTGCCCGTTGCGGGGCTCTTCCACCTTGGTCTTGGCGGAGGCTCCGCCCGCGGCGAGCAGCAGACCCGCGACGCCCGCCCCAAGCAGGGCGCTCTTGAGCGCGTTGCGCAGCATCGTCGGATCAACCCTTCTTGGAGGCTTCGGCGGTCGCGCCGGTCGGAAGCGCGGAGCCCCCGTGCGACAGGACCGGGGTGGAGATGGTGTCGGGCACCGGCAGGACCTTCTCGCGCAGGCCGAGGATCGGCAGCACCAGCAGGAAGTAGCCGTAGTAGTAGAGCACGAAGAAGCGCGAGAACACCGTCACCGACAGGCCGGTGGGGTCGCCCGCCGCGTCGCGGCCGATGGCGATGACCACGTCGTCCGGCTCCTTGCCGCCGCACCAGCCCAGCACCAGCACGCTGACGACGAAGATGGCGAAGAAGATCCGCGCCGCCGGACGGTAGCGCATGGAGCGCACCTTGGAGGTGTCGAGCCAGGGCACCACGAACAGCAGGGCGATCGCGCCGAACATGGCGATGACGCCGAACAGCTTGTTCGGGACCGACCGCAGCATCGCGTAGAAGGGCAGGAAGTACCACTCCGGCACGATGTGGGCCGGGGTCTGCAGCGGGTTGGCGGGAACGTAGTTCTCGGCGTGGGCGAGCGCATTGGGCTCGAAGAACACGAACCAGGCGAACAGGATCATGAAGGCCAGGATCGCGAAGCCGTCCTTCACCGTGTAGTACGGATGGAAGGGCACGGTGTCGGCCTTGGACTTCACCGAGACGCCGGTCGGGTTGTTGTTGCCCGGCACGTGCAGCGCCCAGATGTGCAGGCCGACGACGCCCGCAATCATGAACGGCAGCAGATAGTGCAGCGAGAAGAAGCGGTTCAGGGTGGCGTTGTCCACCGCGAAGCCGCCCCATAGCCAGGTGGTGACGGCGGTGCCGACGCCGGGGATGACGTTGTCCAGGGCGCTGAACAGGTTGGTGATCACCACCGCGCCGTAATAGCTCATTTGGCCCCAGGGCAGGACGTAGCCCATGAAGGCGGTGGCCATCATCAGCAGGTAGATCACGCAGCCCAGCAGCCAGAGCACCTCGCGCGGCGCCTTGTAGGAGCCGTAGTACAGCCCCCGCGCCATGTGGACGTAGACCGCCAGGAAGAACATCGAGGCGCCGTTGGCGTGGATGTAACGCAGCATCCAGCCGTAGTTCACGTCGCGCATGATCGACTCGACGCTGTTGAACGCCAGGTCCGAGTTGGGCACGTAGTGCATGGCCAGGACCACGCCGGTGACGATCTGGACCACCAGGCACACCGCCAGGATGCCGCCGAAGGTCCACCAATAGTTCAGGTTCTTTGGCGTCGGGTAGTCGATGGCGCTGTCATAGGCCATCCGGATGATCGGCAGACGCGCGTCGAGCCAGCGCTCGATCCCGGTCTTCGGTTCGTAATTGGAATGTCCGCTCATGTTTTTCTGGCGCGCTTTCCGGCCGATCAGCCGATCTTGACCTTGGTGGCCGACAGGAACTCGTAGTCCGGCATCAGCAGGTTCAGCGGCGCCGGGCCTGCGCGGATGCGTCCCGCCGTGTCATAGACCGAACCGTGGCAGGGGCACAGCCATCCGCCGTAGGTGCCGCCCAGGTTGGGCACGCAGCCGAGGTGGGTGCAGACGCCGATCAGGATCAGCCATTCCGGCTTGCCGGCCTTGTGTCGCGACGCGTCGGTGGCCGGATCGCGCATGGCCGCATGGTCGTCGGCGACGGCGTCGGCGATTTCCTTGGGCGTGCGGTGACGCACGAACACCGGCTTGCCCCGCCACTTGATCGAGGCCTGGGAGCCCACCGCGACCTTGGAGAAGTCGTATTCGATGGAGGCCAGGGCCAAGGTGTCGGCCGAGGGGTTCATCTGGTCGATGAATGGCCACACGGCCGCAACCGCGCCGACGCCGCCCACCGCGATGGCGGCGATATGGATGAAATCCCGGCGGCTGGAGCCGTCACCGGGTTCGGCGCTATGACCGGGATCAACGTTGGGATTGGCGTTGGTCGTTTCGACCACTGCTCGGCCTCATGGATGGCAAGGGCGCGACAGTCGCGCTTCGCGGGATCGATTAGAATGCGACTGGCCCTTTTTCAACCAGACATTCCGCAAAACCTCGGCGCGGCCATCCGGCTGACCGCTTGCATGGCGATTGGGCTCGACATTATCGAGCCCTGCGGCTTTCCGCTGTCGGATAAGGCAGTCGGGCGTGCGGCCATGGATTACGGCGAATCGGCGGAGGTCCGACGCCATGATTCGTGGACCGCCTTCCTGGCGAATCGCGCGCCGGGGCGGCTGCTGCTGCTGACTACACGGGCCAGCATCCCTTACTGCGCTTACGTTTTCCGGCCTGGCGACACCCTGCTGCTCGGCCGCGAGAGCGCCGGCGTCCCTGATTCGGTGCACGCCGCCGCCGACGCCCGGCTGTTGGTCCCGATGGCCTCTGACGCCCGTTCGTTGAACGTGATCGTCAGCGCGGCGATGGTGTTGGGCGAGGCGCTGCGACAAACGAAAGATTTTCCGCCGCTCGAAAAAATCTGAGGCGTTTTTCGAATCGCAGCGCGCTTTTCGAATCGGCGCCGAGTTTCCGGCCTCCGCCGAACCGGCTATGGGGCTTGCCGATGCTCACGCCTTCGAACGTTTCCGCTTCCGACGCCGACCTGGACAGCCGCAAGGCGCGCGCCGGCGCCTGGTTCGCCGAACTGCGCGATCGCCTGCACCGCGCGTTCGAGGCCCTGGAGGATGAAGCGCCCGCCGACCTCTATCCCGGCGAGCCCGGCCGCTTCACGCTCAAGCCCTGGGATCGCGAGGGCGGCGGCGGCGGCGTGATGGGGATGATGCACGGCCGCCTGTTCGAGAAGGTCGGGGTCCACATCTCCACCGTCCATGGCGAGTTCAGTCCCGAGTTCGCCAAGACCATGCCCGGCGCCGAGGACGATCCGCGCTTCTTCGCCACCGGGATCAGCCTGATCGCGCACATGAGAAGCCCGCGCGTCCCGGCGGTGCACATGAACACGCGCTATGTGGTTACGAGCAAGGGCCGGTTCGGCGGCGGAGCGGACCTGACGCCGCTGCTGGCCGACCAGCGCAGCCAGGAGGCGCCGGACGCCGCGCGCTTCCATGCGGCGATGAAGGCGGCCTGCGACGCCCACGATCCCGACTGGCACGCCAAGTACAAGGAATGGTGCGACACCTACTTCTTCCTGCCGCACCGAAACGAGGCGCGGGGCGTGGGCGGTATTTTCTACGACCAGCACGACAGCGGCGATTTCGAGCGCGACCTCGCCTTCACCCGCGACGTGGGCCTACAGTTCCTCGACGTCTACCCGGCCATCGTCCGTGGACGGATGGCGGAGCCCTGGACCGCGGCGGAGCGCGAGGAGCAGCTGGTGCGGCGCGGGCGCTACGTCGAGTTCAACCTGCTCTACGACCGGGGCACCCTGTTCGGGCTCAAGGTCGGCGGCAACATCGAATCGATCCTCTCCTCGCTGCCGCCCGAGGTGAAGTGGCCTTAAAGGGCCGCTCGGGGCGTGCTGCGTCCTTCGAGACGCCCCTCCGGGGCTCCTCAGGATGACGAAGGTTTTTTGCAATCCAACAAGAAATTCAACAAGATTCGTCATGCTGAGGAGCGGCGAGAGCCGCGTCTCGAAGCACGCAGACTACTTGGCCAGCCGCCCGTCCGTAATCACGTCCGGCCCGAACGGGAACAGCACCTTCTCGTCCGGCGCCTCTACCCCGGCCGCGATCTTCTTCGGCCCCACCGTGCGCACCAGGTGCGCCATCAGCGCCAAGCGGGCGCGGCGCTTGTGGTCGGCCTGCACGCAGGTCCAGGGCGCGAAGGGGGTGTGGGTGCGGGTCAGCATCTCGTCGCGGGCGGCGCTGTAGCCGTCCCACTTGGTCTGGGCGACCGCGTCCATGTCCGACACCTTGAGCTGCTTCAGCGGGTCCTTGCGGCGGGCCTCCAGCCGCTGGGCTTGCTCGGCCTTGGAGATGTCGAGCCAGTATTTCACCAGCTTCAGCCCGCTCTCCACCAGCATCTGCTCGAACACCGGCGCGTCGCACAGGAACTGCGCCTGTTGCTCGGCCGAGGAGAAGCCCATCACCCGCTCGACCCCGGCCCGGTTGTACCAGGAGCGGTTGAAGATCACGAGTTCGCCGGCCGCCGGCAGGTGGGCGACGTAGCGCTGGAACCACCACTGGCTGGTCTCCCGATCGGAGGGCTTGGGCAGGGAGATGACGCGGGTGGCGCGGGTGGAGAGGTGTTCGGTGATCCGCTTGATCACTCCGTCCTTGCCGGCGGCGTCGCGGCCTTCCAGCACCACGACGATCCGCTCCCCGGACGCGGTCGCCGCGGCCTGGGTGCGCACCAGGGCGAGTTGCAGCGCCTCCAGCGAGGCTTCGTAGGTCTCTTCCTTCATGACGGGTCCTGGGTTGAGGGGGTCTGGGCTTCTGCGGCGGCGAGGATCTGTTCAGCGCGGACCAGGTGCAGCCGTTCGGCCATCTCGCCCTGGACGCGGATGGCGCCCTTGCCGGCGTTCTCCGGGGCGGCGAAGGCGTCCGACACCGCGCGGGCCCAGGCGATCCGCTTGGGCGAGGGGCTGAAGGCGCTGTTGCAGGGCTCGATCTGGTTGGGATGGATCAGGGTCTTGCCGTCGAATCCGAAAGCCTGGCCCTGGGTGCACTCCGCCGCGAAGCCGGACGCGTCCTCCAGGGCGTTGTAGACCCCGTCCAGGGCGGCGATCCCATGGGCGCGGGCGGCCGCCACCGTCAGGGTCAACGCCGCTTGGATCGGCGCCCGGTCGCCGCCCATGGCCGCGCCCATCTCCTTACAGAGGTCGTTGCCGCCGACCACCAGCGCCGCCAGCCGGGTGCTGGCGGCCAGTCCGGCGATGGCGTCCAGGTGAAACAGGCTGCGGCAGGTCTCCACCATCGCCCATAGGCGTGTGGGGGCGGGGGCATCCGACAGGCGGGCGTCGTAGCGGGCCAGGTCGCCGGCGTCGGCGATCTTGGGGACCAGCACGGCGTCGGGCGCGGTGCGGCTCAGCGCCTCCAGGTCGTCGGCGCCCCAGGGCGTGTCCACGCCGTTGACCCGCACGACCACTTCCCGCCGCCCGAAGCCGCCCTGTTCAAGCGCGGCGATCACCTGGGCGCGAGCCACATCCTTGGCCTCGGGCAGGACGGCGTCCTCCAGGTCCAGGATCACCACGTCGCAGGGCAGGGTGCGCGCCTTCTCCAACGCCCGCAGGTTGGAGCCCGGCAGATACAGGGCGCTGCGGCGCGGGCGAGGGGCGGCTGTGGGCGAAGCGATCATGAGGTTCCCGAAGGATGCGTAGGTGTCATGGGTATAGCGCGATGGATCGAGGTCGGCTCCGCCGGCGAGCGACGATCATTACGCAAACTTAAGCGGGCCTGGGCGATCGGCAAATCGGGGCGCTCTTGCATGGAGCCCCAACCTCAACGATATCTGTGCAGGCGCCTTCAGGGCGCGGCACAAAAGGTTTGTTCGCAAATGAGCGACTTCAATCGCGGTTTCGTGCGCCCGGCGCCGGCGCAGGCCGACATGTCGGTGGACGCCGGCCTGCGGTCCTTCATGCTCGGGGTCTACAACAAGGTCGCCCTGGGCCTGGTGGTCTCTGGCGCGCTGGCTTGGCTCACCTCCCACGCCCCGCTCGTCAACTATATCTTCCCGACGGTGCAGACCCCCTACGGTCTCAGCCACACCGTTTCGGCGATCGGCATGGTGCTGATGTTCGCGCCCCTGGTGGTCATCCTGGGGTCGCGCTTCCTCATGCGCAGCGCGACGCCACAGAATTCCGGCATCCTGTACTGGACCATCGTCAGCCTGATCGGGGCGTCGATGGGCGTGCTGCTGCTGCGCTATACGGGCACGTCGATCGCCACCACCTTCTTCGTCACCGCGGCGGGCTTCGGCGGGCTCAGCCTGTTCGGCTACACCACCAAGCGCGACCTGTCGGCCATGGGCAGCTTCCTGATCATGGGCCTGATCGGCATCGTGATCGCCAGCATCGTCAATGTGTTCCTGCACTCGTCGGTGGTCGCCTTCACCGTCAGCCTCCTCGGCGTGCTGATCTTCGCTGGGCTGATCGCCTGGGACACCCAGCGCTTGAAGATGACCTATTACCAGGTCGGCGGCGACCAGGCGGCCATGAGCGTGGCCACCAACTTCGGCGCGCTGAGCCTGTATCTGGACTTCATCAACCTGTTCCAGTTCCTGCTGAGCTTCATGGGCAGCCGTCGCTAGACCCAGACGCGATCCAAGCCTTCCTGACGCCCCGGTGGAAACGCCGGGGCGTTTTGCTGTGCGCGGCGCCAGAGCCTCGGGCGGTCCTACTCCACCACCCGGAAGCGCCGCCCCTCGAACAGGCGCAGCACCTGGCTGAGGTCATGGCCCCGACGCAGGACGACGCCGCCGTGGCCGATCACCGCCCAGGCGCCCTGGCGGCGCGCCAGCTCCGGCCGCTTCTCGATGCGATAGAGCGGCGCCTCCGAACTGCGGCGGAAGACCGAGAAGACCGCCGCGTCCGGCAAGCCGTCGATGGCGTAGTCGCGCCACTCCCCGGCGGCGACCATGCGGCCGTAGAGCTGGGTCAGGGCGTCCAACTCCCGCCTTTCGAAAAAGACCATGGGACGCGAGGCGGGGGCGGCGCTGTCGATGCTCATGCGCGGTGCTGGGTCTTCCTTTCGGCCGAACCCAATCTAGGCGTCCAGGACGAGCAGGAAAGAGGCTGCCGGGCCACTTTGCTGCACCGCACGTTGCCAAAGCGACTCCAAGGGTCACGAAATGGCCTAATTCCGGACGCGGGCGCGCCGCATCGGGCCTCGATAAGGTGAGTGTCGGCTGATCGGAAAAGCCTCCGGTCTGGATCCTGAACAGCCCCCCCAGCCCCTCCGGGTCGGATGGCTCGATCGGCCGGCGCCTAACAAAGAGACCCGCGTGGCCGCCCCCTCCGCCATGCGGGTCTTTTGCTGTCCGCAATGCGCATGTGAGTAGAGCTGGCGCCACGATCGCCAACTCATCCGAAGTGTATTCAGACGAAGCGTGTTCGGGGATTCAATCCGTCTGGGCGACCGCGAGGATCGGGCCGCCCCGCACGCCCTGCACCACGACCACCGTCTTCAGGCCCTCACGTCCCGCCGCCGGCAGGGTGAAGCCGCGGGCGTGCACGGAGATGCGTCCGAGTTTGACCAGTTCGCGCACGACGTTGCGCTGGGTCACCAGCTTGCCCTTGTTGTCGCCGGTCTTGACCCGCACGTCCTGCTGCTGCGGATCGTAGCGCACCAGCCAGACGTCGACGCTGCGATGGGAGGGGGAAGGCCTGACCTCGACCCGCGCCCCGCCGCGCTGCAGCCGCACCGAGGGCATGTCTCCCCCCGCCGGCTGTTCCGCCTTGATCAGGGCGTCGACCCGGTCCTGATCGAGGCCGCGGGCCTCCTTGCGGCCATCGACCACGACTTCGGGAGTGTAGATCTCCCGCACTTTCAGGCGGGCGACATAGGCGCGCTGGCGCTCGGTGAACTCCGGCTTGGCCAGGGTGTCGCGCCAGCCGAGATAGTCCCAGTAGTCCACCGGGAAGGTGAGGGCGAGCACGTCCTTGCGATCGACCAGCTTGCCCAGCGTCAGATTGGCCTGGGGGCAGGAGGCGCAGCCCTGGGCGGTGAACAGCTCGACCACCACCGGCGCCCGGGCGTGGGAGGGCCGCGCGGCCCCGGCGGCCGTTGGCATGGCGACGCCGCACACACTGACGGCGGCCGCAGACAGAAGCAGCGCTACCCGCATGCAGCAGCCTTTACCCCGAAATCGCAAGCGAGCCTCTCACCTTGGCGTGAGCCTCCTGAGCATCCGGCATCAGAGTAGGACGCCCCGCCTGCGGTGGGCAACAGCGGTGCGAGGTTCGCGGGCGATCAGGGCCGGGGTGTGGCTTGCGCGGTCTTCGACGTCTCGACGGCGGTTTGCGCATGCAGGGTGGTCGCAGCCTTCTCCGCCTTGGCCTGGGCGTCGGGGGCGAGCTTGGCCTTCAGCGCCGTCGCGGCCGCCTTGGCGCCGGCGTCGCCCGCGCTGGATGCGGCCAGATACCACTTGTAGGCCTCCGCGTTGTCCTGCGGCACGCCGTAGCCCTTCTCGTAGAGCTGGGCGAGGTTGTACTGGCTGTTGACCACGCCGCGATCCGCCGCGCGGCGGAACCACGTCACCGCCGTGCCGATGTCCTTGGCGCCGCCGTCGCCCGCGTAGGCGTAGGAGGCGTAGTTGTACATGGCCAGAGGATCGCCGCCCTCGGCCGCCTTCTGGGTCCAGCGGCGCGCTTCGGAGATGTCCTTCGACAGACCCGCCCCGCCCGCTTCGTACAGGCGCGCGAGATAGAACTGTGCGCTCCCGTCGCCCATCGCCGCCGCCTTCTTCAGGTCGGTGAGGGCGGTCAGGTCGCCGGTTTCGATGCGGCTCACCGCATCGGTGTAGATGGCGTGAGCCGGCTTGGCGGGTGCGGTCTTTGCGGTCGCTTCGATCGTTTGGGCCGGAGGAACGGCAGGGGCTTTGGACTTGGCGGGGGTCGCCGTCGCCGGCTTGGCGCTGGCGCCCGGAGCGATGGACAGCGGGGTCAAAGCCGCCGCCAGGCTAGGCGTCGCGCTCGATGCGCCGAGCGGCGGGGCGGCCGAGGGGGCGGCGGCTGCGGTCAGGTCGGACGGGCTCGTCGCGTGATGATCGCCTGCGTCCGGACCGTTGTGAGCTCCGCGGCTCAGCTTGTAGGCGCCCAGGACCGCCGTGGTCGCGGCCACCGCCGTGAGGGAGGCGAGCGCCACGGTGCGCAGCGTGGGCGCAGTCTCCTTCTTGCGCTTGGGCAGGCTCAGGCCGAACGGACGGGGCGCGCGGGCGGCGGCGTCCTGCGCCGGGGCCGGGACCGACCCAGGCGGGGGCTCGGCACGGCCTCCGGCGGCGCGCTTGGCGGCTTGACGCGCCTCTTCCAACATCTCGCGCGTGGACATCTGCGCGGTGCTGGGCGCGGCTTCCGCAGCGGCCGGTGCGAAATCGCTGACCGAAAAGCCCATGAAGGACGCAGCGGCCGGATCGGGCGCCGCAAAGGCGGGGGTGGCCGAGGGCTCGGAGAAGGCGGCCGGCGGACCGATCGAGAGCGGCATGGGCGGCGGTTCGAGGGCCGAAGGCTGCGGGAACGGCGGCGCCATTCCGCCAGACAGGCCTGGCGCCAGGCTCGCCGTCGCCGCCCGAGGGGCCGGCTCGAAATCATCCTGCGGATCGAACGGCGACAACTCGCCCGCGAAGGCGGAGCGGTGGGCGAAGGGGTCGTTGTCCAGGGCGAAGTCGTCGGCGTCGAAATTCACTGGGGCCGGCGCAGGCGCCGGCATGGGCGCGAACGGCGGCGCGGCCTGGGGCGAGTGGGCCTGGGGCGCGGGCGCTGCGGGCGGTTGAGGCGCCGGGGCGAACAGGGGGTCTTCCAGGGGCGGGGCGCCGCCGAACGGGTCGCTGTTCGACAGCCCGGCGGTCGCCGTCGGCCTGGCTGCGAAGGCGGCCATATCGTTCGGGGGCGCAGGCGCCGTGTGTGGCGGCGGCGGGGTTTCCACCGCCGCCGGGCGGGCGTTCAGGCGCTGGTCCAGCCTCGCCTGGGCGTCCTCGAGCAGCTTGGCGGTGCGCTCTTCGCTCTGGCGGATGCGGTCGGCGAGTTCGGAGACGCCGCGGGTCTGCCGCTCGTCCATCTGCTCGCTGATGCGCACGACCTTGTCGCTGACCTCGTCGATGGCCTCGGCCGACCGACGATCGGAACTGGAGATGCGTTCGGCCAGGCGCTCGGCGATGCGGGCGATCTCGCCGCCCAGCTTCTCCAGAGCTTCGGCCTGGGCGCCGTCGGTCTGACGCATGCGGGTTTCCATCACATCTGCGATGCGGGCGACTTCTCCGCCCAGGGACTCCACAGCGGCGGCGCTGCGCGCCTCGACGGCTGCAATGCGCTCGTCGGCCTGGACCGTACGCGCCTTGATCTGGTGTTCGCTGGCGGCGACGCGCTCGCCGAGGCCCTGGGCGACGCGCATGACCTCGCGGCTGATCCGTTCGATCGCCTGGGCGGAACGCTGTTCGGCCTGGTCCACCTGGCCCTTGAGGTCGCGCAGCGCGGCTTCCATCCCGTCGATGCGGTCGCCCGCGACGGCCTGCAGGCGTTGGGCCAGTTCGGCGCGGGAGGCTTCCACCCGCTGCGACAGGTCCTCGACCAGGGTCTGGAAACGGCGTTCCAATTCGGCGCTCGACGGGCCGACGTTGCGCGATTCGCCGTGGCGCAAACGGGCGTCCAGGCCGGCGAAGGATGTCTGCAGGGACTGCACGGCGGCGGAGGTGCGGACTTCCGCCTGGTCCAGCCGCTCGGCCAGACGCGACAACACCGTGTCCACCTTTTCCGCATCCGCGTAGGCGGAGGGCGCATCCGCGGTCGCCGTCTCCACCTGCTGGACGCGCTTGGACAGGGCGTCCAAGGCTTCGCGTGCGGCGCCGGTGGTGGCGTCGGTCTGCTGCATGTGGCCGGCGATGCGGCCCAGGGCGGACTCCAGCGCCTTCAGCGCCTCCACCCTGGCGCTGTCTTCGTGTTCGAGCCGGCGCAGCCGGTCGGCCACCTGGGCCTGGGCGGCGCGGACCTCGATGACGGAGCCTTCCAGGCGCATTCCGCCGGCGCCCTGTTCACGCTCCAGATCGTCGAGCCGCGAGAGCACGCCCATCACCGATTGGTCGACGCCGCTGATCGCCAGGGTGGAGCGTTGCTCCGCCGCTTCCATGCGCAGCGAGAGGTCGCTCAGCGCCCGGGCGACGCGGGTGACTTCGGGCGCATCCGACGGACGCTGGTCGTAGAAGCGGGGCTCGGGCTGGCGCAGCGGCGGCGGATTGGTGCGCGCGGTGCGGGCTTCGCGGTACAGTTCGTCCAGCACGCGCCGGCGCGTGTCGGAGTAGGGCGCGGGTTGCGGCGGCGCTTCGAACGGCGGCGGTTCGCTCTCGCCACCGTCGATGATCATCTGGTTCAGCCACTCGCCGAGCGTCATGCCGGAGCGACGCGCGAGGTCCTTGGCGATTTCCCGCGCCTTGGGGTCGATCCCTTTGACGCTCCAGGGTCCGGCCGCTGTCATCCCAGATAGCTCCCACCACGGGTCGCCAGAATCATCCAGACCGGCCCCATTCGACGCTAGCGACCCACCGATGGTGTGTAAACGAGGCATGCGCTCTATATCTTGGGTGCGCCGCAGCGAAAGGCGATCATCTTGTGGATAGTTGCCCACGGTTGGGCCAGGCATGGTTAATTCGCGCTTAAGGCGGAAGATTCGGCAGGGCGGCGGAGGGGGCATGGATCGATACGTCGCAAGGGAAAGCCTGGTCTCGGCGATCGCGCCTTGGGCGCTTGCAGCCGTCCTGCTCGCAACCTGGGAGGCGGCCTGTGTCGGGCTGCGTGTCCCGGCCTATCTGTTGCCGGCCCCCGTCGACGTCGCCGCAGCGTTCTGGAGCCATGCGGGCGAACTCCTGGTCTCGGCGCTTGCGACCCTCTGGATGGCCCTAGCGGCCCTCGCCCTGGCCATTGCGGTCACCATCCCGTTGGCGCTGGCCACCGCCCTGAGCCCGACGGCGGAACGGGCGGTGCAACCCCTGGCCGTGACGCTGCAAGTGACCCCGGTGGTGGCGATCGCGCCCCTGGTGACGATCTGGGCCGGTCTCGACCACGCCGGTCGCGCCATCGTCGTGCTGGCGGCGGTGGTGGCCTTCTTTCCATTGTTCTCGGGCGCGTTGACCGGGCTCAAGTCCGCCGACCCGGATTTGGAACGGCTGTTCGATCTCTATGGAGCCTCCCGTATCCAAAGGCTGTTCCGCCTGCGTGCGCCGGCGGCGGCGCCCTTCGTGCTCGAGGGGCTGAAGGTGGCGGTCGGACTGGCGGTGATCGGGGCGGTGGTGGCCGAGTTCGTCGCCGGCTCCGGGGAGGCGCAGGGCCTGGCCTGGCGCGTGCTGGAGGCCGAGCACCAGCTCCGCACCGCCGAGATGTTCGCGGCCCTGGCGGTGCTCGCGGCCATGGCCGCGGCGTTGCACGCAGTCATGGGGCTTTTCGAACGTGCGGCGTTAGCGCGCTGGCGGGGGCGCGGTTAGGGCCCGCTTAATTCCCGTTCGTTAGGGTGACAACCCAACTGTGCCGGATCGAGGGGCCGCTGATGCCGCGCGTCACCATCCTACCCATTCTGACGCTGGCCGCCGTGATCGAGCTGGCGGTCGTCGCCGCGCCGCAGGCTCAAGACCGCTACGGCCCCACCGCGCCCACGTCGGCGCCCGCTTCTGATCCCGCTTCAGCCCCGAACGGCGCGCCCGTTTCCGCCCCCGTTTCCGCGCGCGGCCGTTTCCTGTCCTGGCCTGGCAAGGGGGCCAAGACCTTGAGCGCCCCGAGTCCGGGCGCGACGTCTCAGGCTCCCGCGCGGCTTCCAGCCCCGGTTCGCGCCGTCGCCGGCGCTTCGCGCTTGGCCCAGCCGGCGTACAAGGACCTCGCCGCCTATCGCGCCGCCCCGGTTCGGGCCAATTCGGGCTGGGCGCCGGTCTATATCCCACCATCCCGTTCGGTTGGCGCAGCGCAGGTCGCGGCTCCGGTTCCGGCGGCCCCGCCCTCGACCCCGACGCTCGCCGGCGCGCCCCAGCGCGCGCCGGCTTCGATCTACGACGCCGCCCCGCCACGCCAAGCCGCAGCAGCGGGGACTTCGGTCCCGCCCCGCCCCGGCGTCGCCCAGACGGCGCAGGGGGACGAGCGGGTGCATTTCTATTCCCTGCACCGTCAATACGGTCTGCAGCCCGATCCGGCGCCGATCCCGCCGCAGTTCTTCACCAACACCGCCGACATGTCCGAACCGCAGGGACCCAATCCGATCCAGCGCCTGACCTCGGGCAGCGGGGCCGCTGCGACCACGCGGACGGTGCGCGCCGCCGACAGTTCCGACGCCAGCACGGGGCAGCAGTAAGCCTCGTGAGCGAGACCACCCGTCTCCAGGATCTCGTCGCCCTGGCGCACGAGACCTCCAGCGTGCGTCGGCGTGAGCTCTTGCGCCGGATCACCGAGACCTTCCTGGCCTACGAGCCCGCCTCCGCAAGCACCGAGATGGAACGCTTCGACGACGTGCTCTGCGTCCTCAGCGACCAGATGGAAGAAGAAGTGCGCGGCGAACTGGCGCGCCGCTTCGCGCTCGCCGACATGGCCCCTGCGGGCCTGGCCCGGCGGTTGGCGCGTGACGAGATCGCCGTCGCGGGGCCGATCCTGTCCAATTCGAAGCTGTTGTCTGAGGACGATCTCCTCGATGTCGTGCGCACCCGTGGCCAGGATCACCTACGCGTCGTCTCCGGCCGGGACGGCCTGACCGAGGCGGTCTCCGACGTGATCGTGGAGCGAGGCGACGACGACACCCTCGGCGTGCTGATCCGCAACGAGACGGCGGCCTTCTCGCGCTGGGCGTCGGAGGCGGTGGTGGACCGGGCGGTCGGCAATCCGGACCTGCACGAGGCGGTGGTTTCGCGCAGGTCCCTGCCGGTCGACCTGTTGAACCAGATGTATTTCGTGGTCGAACAGCGGCTGCGGGACAGGATTCTCACCCGCAACGCCGAGGTCGATCCCGTCGTGCTGGAAGCAGCCTTGATGGCCGGCCGCACGCGAGTCGCCGCCCAGGACGGGGCGCTGCCGGCCGATTATGCTGGCGCCGAGGCCGAGGTCTCCCGCGCCGCTCGCCTCAAGCGCCTCGATCCCGCAACTCTAGCGGGATATTTGCGCGCTGGCAAGCGAACTCAATTCTTAATTGCATTGTCGCGATTGAGCGAAGTCGAATACGCCATCCTCAGCCGGATCGTGGACGCCAGCGATCTGGACGCCTTGGCGATCGTCTGCAAGGCGGCGGACCTGGACCGGGCAGGTTTCATGACCTTCGCGGTCCTGCTCGGCGACGACCGCAGGGAAACCAACCGCGCCCAGGTCTATGGCCAGGTCTACGCCGAGTTGCCTCGTGAAACGGCGCTACGCACCCTGCGCTTTTGGCGCATCCGCCGCGAAGGCGACGCCGTCGCCGCCTGAAGCCAGCGCTAACGCCGGGCCTTCACGCGCTCCAGGGCGGTGAGGGCGATGTCGGAAAGGCTGCGCAGGCCGCGTTCGGCGAACACGTCCAGGGCTTCCGAAAGGGCGAAGGCCGCGTGGTTCAGCTCGGCTGTGCTCCCCGTCAGTTCGGAGCGGGCTTCGTAGATGCGCGCGAGCCCGATCTGCACCACCGCCCAGGCCACGGGGTCCTTGCCCGCGGAGCGGATCGCCAGGTCGGCGCGGAACGCCGCTTCGGCTTCGGCCAGGGCCGGCAGGTCGCCGTTGCGTTCGGCCCGGCGCGCCAAGCAGGCGGCCCGGTCGTAGGCCGCCATCGAGCGGAACTGCGCCGCGCCAAGGGGGGCTTCGATCAGGGCGTGGTCGAAGGCGGTGAGGGCGGAGCCGTAGAGCTTGGTCTCGCACGCGGCTTCGGCCAGGGACTGCATCGACAGGCCAAGCCCATGAGCGGCGCGGGCGCGGTCCATCGGGCTGTGACCGGAAGGGATGGCGTCCCAGGCGGCGGCGAAGGCGTGGGCGGCGTCCTTCAGCAGGCGGGCCTCCCCGGTGATCTCGCCCAGGCAACGCAGGGCGGTCCCGTGCAGGGTCTCCACCCGCATCCAGGACAGCGGCAGGCGCGTGGCGTCGATCCGGGCGGCCAGGCGCGCCAGGTCGCGGGCGGCGCGATCCAGCGGACCGGCTTCCTTGCGCCTGACGCCCAGGCCGATGAGCAGTTCGGCATGCTCGCATTCGGCGGCGACCCATTCCGGTTCGCCCGAGCCGGTGGCCCGCATGCGGGCTTCGAGACCGTCGGCGGCCTCTTCGAAGCGGGCGGCGGCGGCTAGGCCCGCGTCGCGGTCGTTTTCGTTCAGGGCGGAACGGGCGCTGAGGCGCACGCCGATCAGGCCGGGACCGTTCAGGCGGCCGGGCGCGCAGTTCAGTACAGACTCAGCTTCGGCAAGGGCGTGGGCGGCGTCGGTGTCGCCGTCGGGATCGGCGAACAGGTCCGCGCTCAGCAAGGAGCAAAGGGCGCGTTGCAGGCGCGCGGCGGCGAACAGGCGGCTGGTGGCGCCGGCGCCCTGGGCGGCGCGGTTGGCGGCGGCGACGGCGCGGCTCAGCCAGGCGAGATCGCCGGTGCGACGAGCCAGTTCGCGCAGCAGGATGGCTTGTTCCAGTTCGACCGCGGCGCGCGCCTCGCTGTTGAAGGCCACACCCGCAGGCGTGGACACCAGGGCCGTGACCGCGGCGATGTTCAGCAGTTCCAGGCGGCCGGAATCCGACAGCAGCGAGCTGGTGCGCCGTTCATGGACAGGTCCCCGGGTAATCTTGCCGAAATGCATCCACCACGCTCCCGCGTCGTCCCATCCCGGCACGTCCGGCCTGGGGTCGGGAGACAGGGAGCAAGGGCGGGGCCGCGATTAACCCCAATCCCCGGCGATCAGCCGCGTTCCTTGCTGCGCAGGAAGGCGATCTTGGGAAAGCGCTCGGTGACGTAATTCACCTCCCAGGCCGACTTGCTGAGGAACACCGGCTCTTCGTCGATGTCCAAGGCCATGGCCGAGCGGTGCTTGCCGGCGAAATCCTCCAGGTCGGCCTTGTCGCCCGACAGCCAGCGGGCCTCGCCATAGGGTGACGGCTCGAACGCCACCTGCAGCCCGTATTCGTTGGAGAGCCGGTCGGCCATGACTTCGAGTTGGAGCTGGCCCACCGCCCCGACGATGAAGTCCGCGCCGATCTGGGGGCGGAACAGCTGGGTGACGCCCTCTTCGGCCAGGCCTTCCAGCGCCTTCTTCAGGTGCTTGGCCTTGAGCGGGTCCTTCACCCGCACCCGCTGGAGGATTTCGGGGGCGAAGTTGGGCAGGCCGGCATAGCGTACCAGGCCCGTCTCCGACAGGCTGTCGCCGACCCGCAGCACCCCGTGGTTGGGGATGCCCAGCACGTCGCCGGCGAACGCCTCCTCGGCCAACTCACGCTCGGCGGCCAGGAACAGGATGGGGTTGTGGACGCTGATCTGGCGGCCGGTGTTCTGCACCTTCAGCTTCATCCCGCGTGTGAAGCGCCCGGCGCACAGCTTGACGAAGGCGATGCGGTCGCGGTGGTTGGGGTCCATGTTCGCCTGGATCTTGAACACGAAGCCCGACACCTCCGGATCGCCGGGGTGGACCTCCACCGGATTGCCGGCGCGTAGCGCGTTGCGGTCCTGGGGCGGCGGGGCGTAGGCGTCCAGCGCGCCGAGCAACTCGGCGATCCCGAAGTGGCGCAGCGCCGAGCCGAACAGCACCGGGGTCATGTGGCCCTCCAGGAAGGCTTGCGGATCGAACGGCTTGGACGCGCCCTGGACCAGGAGCGCGCCGTCCTGCACCTCTTCCAACTCCTCGGCGTCGAGGATGCGCACGATGGCGTTGGACTGCAGCGGGATGGGAACGCGATCCTCCGGATCGTCGCTGTGACGGACGTAGGGCAGAAAGCGGTCGCCCGCGAGGTCGATCATGCCCTTGAAGCGATTGCCCGATCCCGCCGGCCAGTAGAGCGGCGCGGGGTCGAGCGCCAGCTTGGAGCCGATCTCGTCGAGCAGGGCGAAGGGGTCCTGCGCCTCGCGGTCCATCTTGTTGATGAAGGTGATGATCGGGATGTCGCGCAGGCGGCAGACCTCGAACAGCTTCAGGGTCTGCGGTTCGATGCCCTTGGCGGCGTCCAGCACCATCACCGCGCAGTCGGCGGCGGTCAGGGTGCGGTAGGTGTCCTCGCTGAAGTCCTCGTGGCCCGGCGTGTCGAGCAGGTTGAACAGCTTGTCGCCGAACTCGAAGGTCATCACCGAGGCCGAGACCGAGATGCCGCGCTCCCGCTCGATCTTCATCCAGTCGGAGCGGGTGCGACGCTGCTCGCCGCGTGCACGCACCGCGCCGGCCTGGTGGATCGCGCCCCCGGCCAGCAGAATCTGCTCGGTCAGCGTGGTCTTGCCGGCGTCGGGGTGGGAGATGATGGCGAAGGTGCGCCGGCGGGCGGCCTCGGAGGCGGGCGTGTTAGCGGACATGGCTCGCGCAGATAGGGCGCACGAGGGGCGCTGTCACGTCCCGCGATGAAACTGTGCGGTCAGGCCGCCATGCGCCGCCAGACTTCCCGGTCGACGGCGACGGGGGTGAGGGCGGCTTGTTGCTGGCGTTCGTACAGGGCGCCGAGCACCGGCAGGCTGACCTCGGTGAGTTCGGCGGCGACCTCTTCCGGGGCGCAGCCGGCCCGCTCGGCCTGGAACAGGGCGGCGTTCACGCCGGGCGCCTTGGACAGGATCAGGGCGGCCAGGCGATGCACGCGCTCGGCCGGCTCCTTATGCAGCAGCGGGAATTCCGCGAACATCTCGCGGCCCAGGTCCATCACGAAGGGGAGCGACAGCGCCTGGAACCGGGCGCGCTGCGCCGGGGGGACCAGCTTGCGCATGTCCACGTCCAGAACCGTGTCGTTCAGCAGAAAAAGCATGGATGCTCCACAACTCGTCGGAAAGCACCCTAGGCCCAACGGGCTTGCGGTCCGGTTTAGGAAGGCGGTTAATTCTTTTCGACCTTCTCGGTCAGGAAATGACGGCCCTGGGTGTCGTCGATCTCCACGATCCACAGGTCCGGATCGATGCGCACGGCCCGTT
>NZ_LMUL01000003.1:23816-167978 GCF_009765965.1 Caulobacter sp. S45 | reverse complement strand
GGGGAAGGCGCCCGCCTGCTCGGCGCGGCGGAGCAGGGCGGAGACCCAGATGTCGGTGGATAGCAGCATGGCCCCGCCATTTTCGCAGGGCAGGGCGCCCGGGTCCATCGCGGTCCACATCCAACCGCCGTCACCCCGAAAGCACAGACGCGCTTTCCGGAATGACAGCGAAAGGGGTACAGGCCTCGAACCTGAAATGTTGGAATCGGTACATGCACCTGCACGCCAAGGCGGCGATGATCGGTTTGGGCGTTTCGCTGCTCACCACCGCTATGGCTACCGCACAGCCCGTTCCGCAGGCGCCGGCATGGACGGACGGGTTCGTTGGCCGGCTCGAGGCGCTGGCCCTGCTGCAGACCCTCAACGCCGACCTGCTCAGCCACGACAGCGCCACGCTGACCCTGGATCGCTGGTGCGAAGCGCACCGCCTGGCTTCGCCGGCGAAGATCGTCGCCGAGCGGGTGCGCGGGGTCGACAAGGCGGTCACGCCGGATCAGCGCCGGCTCCTGGGCGTGGATGACGCCGCGACGATCCGCTACCGCCGGGTGAGGTTGTCGTGCGGGGGCCACGTGCTGTCGGAGGCCGACAACTGGTATGTGCCCAGCCGCCTGACGCCGGAGATGAACCGCACGCTCGACAGCTCCGATATCGCCTTCGGTCGGGCGGTGCAGGCGCTGCATTTCCAGCGCCGCACCCTGTCCGCCGAACTGCTGTGGGCGCCGTTGCCGACGGGGTGGGAGATGGGCGCCGCCCCGTCCTCCACGGCTTCCGGGTCGCTTTCGATCCCGGCCCACGTGCTCCAGCATCGTGCGGTGCTGACCCTGCCCGACGGAACGCCGTTCAGCGAGGTGGTCGAAACCTACACCTCCGAAGTGCTGGCCTTTCCCCAGCCGCCCACGCACTGAGCACGCGAAAAGGCTTAAGGGGGGCGCGCCGTCGCGCGTCGCTCATCACGCTGAAACATGTTGTGGTTAAGCTCGGCGCTTTCCCCGAGCGGACCCATACCTTGAGCCTCTTCGCCCGCACGCCTCGCCGCATCGCCTTCGCTTCGGCCCTGGCGGCGGCCATGGCGGGTTTCGCCGCGCCTTCGACCGCCTCGGCCTCGGCCGCCGCCGAATACCTGTACGAACGGGCGCTGATGAATGCGGCCGACGCGCGCTGCCACCTGTTCAGCCCCGAGGTCGGCCACGCGCTCGCCGCCGCACGGGTCCAGGCGCGCAACGCGGCGCTGCGCGCGGGCGATTCGTCGACGGCGGTGGAGGCGACCGAGCGGCGCGCTGTCGACAAGGCCTCTGGCGTGGATTGCGGGTCGCGCGGGCTGGCGCTGGCGGCCGAGCGCCTGCGCACCGCCTTCGCTGATTACGCCAAGCTGCAGGTGATGCGGTTCCCCGGCCCCCAGTCGGCCTGGCGGGCGGAGCGACCCTATCCCGACTACCATGGCGGTCCGCGATGGGGGCTGTTGCAGGCGGTGCTGGGGCAGGGCGGATGGGTGCTGCTCGGGACGACCGGCGGCGTGGTCACGGTCCTGGACGCCCGTCCGCACGCGGCTCCCGCCGCCTCCGCCCGGCTGGTGATGCGCGATCCCGCCCGTCTGGCGCAGCCCTATCTCGATCCCGGCCGGCGTGAACTCGCGGCCCAGGCGCCGCCCCGCGACGTCTCCCAGGTGTTCATCGCCCGCAGCCGTTCCACGGCCGCGAAATCCCTGCTGCCGGCTGGCGCGTCGAGCGGGACGACCTACCAGTTCCCCACCGAGGCCCTGTCCGCCCTGGCCCGATTGGACCCGCGCGAGTTCGCCACCCTGGAGCTGGTCTATCCCGGCGTGAAGGGCGACCGGATCGCCACCGCCTGGATCGAGATCGGCGATCTGGCGGCGGCCGAGGCCTTCCTCGCCTCGGGCCATATCGTCAAGGCGAGGCGGTGACGGCGACATGCCGACGCGGCCCTAGGGCTTAGGGGGTTCCACAACGACGGCGGCCGTTTCCGGCTTCGGGACCAGCACGGGCAGGCGCACCGTCACCGCGGTGCCTTCGCCCAGACGGCTTTCCACCGACATCTCGCCGCCATGCAGCCGCGCGAAGGCCTGCACCAGGGACAGGCCGAGGCCGGTGCCGCGCGCCCGGTCCTGGGCGTCGCCGGCCTGCTCGAACGGGCGGCCGAGCCGGGCAAGGTCCTCCGGGGCGATGCCGACGCCGCTGTCGGCCACCACGATGTCCAGCTCGCCCGCGACCTCGGCGAAGGTCACGGTCACCGAGCCGCCGCTGGGCGTGAACTTCAACGCGTTGGCGACCAGGTTGAGCACGATCTGCTTGATCGCGCGGCGGTCGGCCTTCACCAGCAGGGCGGCGGGCGGCAGCACGCCGCGCAGCTTCAGTCCCGCATCGTCGGCCTGCTGGCGCAGGATGCGCAGGGCGGCGTTGGCGACGTCGCGCACGTCGAAGGTCTCGGCCGACAGTTCGTATCTGTCAGCCTCCAGCTTGGTGACGTCGAGCACGTCGTTGATCAGGTCCAGCAGGTGCTGGCCGCTCTCGTGGATCAGCTCGGCGTATTCGCCGTACTTGGGCGACAGGTCGCCGAACAGGCGCGAGCGCATGATGTCGGAGAAGCCCATGATGGCGTTCAGCGGCGTGCGCAGCTCGTGGCTCATATTGGCCAGGAAGCGGGCCTTGGCGCGGGCCTCGGCCTCGGCGCGCTCGCGACCGGCCTCGGCCTCGGCCAGGCGGGTGTCCAGGGGCGGTTCGATGATCGGAGCAGACGCGCGGACCGGCGCTTCGCTCGACACGCGGCCGGTGTTCAGCATCATCACCGCGGCGGCGGCCCCGCCCAGCGTAGTGACCAGCCCGATCAGGCCCAATGAAAAGCCCAGGCCGCCCTGCGGGGGGATCGGCGTGGCTCCGGCCGCCTGTAGCACCGCCACCGCCACCAGGACGGCGAACGATAGGGCTGCGCCATGACGCCACAGACCACCGTAAGCGGCGGCGGCGATCACGGGGCCGGCGCACCAGGCCATCAGCGGTCCGGTGATCCCGCCGGTGAGGCCGGCGGCCAGCCCGCACCCCATGGCCCAGGCGACCAGCACGCGCATCGCTCCCGAGGGCGAGCGGTCGAGCCAGCCGAACACGCCGGGGGCGATGCCGCAGAGCAGGGCGATGACCACCGTCCGGGGCGCCGAACCCAGCAGCGCTAGGATCAGCGCCAGGCCGACGGCCACCGCCAACGCCCAGACGGCGTGCCAGTTGGCTGTCGCACGGGGCCCGACCGCGGCTTGGAACACGGACCCTTCATGGGCGACGCCTTTTCCAGGCATGAGGATGGGGGTGGCGGTCACGAGGCGGGGGGATCCGATCTCATCGTATCGACGACGGGACGATCCTATCGAGCCCGCGTGGCCATCGCGAGGCCGTACAATCGGCAGGCGATCCGATATCCCCAGGTCGTCCACAGCAACCTGATGGTAAGCCACCGTCATCACTATGGCCCGGTGATGAAAAACGCGCCATGCCTCCACCGGTGTTAGAAGTCGAGGCCACCCCCGTGAAGGCGCCCCCGCCGCCCACCATCGTGCACGCTCCCGATCTGGACGACGTCAAGCGCTCGTTCCTGCGCATGGTCAGCCATGAATTGCGCACGCCGCTGAACTCGGTGATCGGGTTTTCGGAGATCATCAGTCGTGAACTCCACGGCCCGATCGGGGACCCCCGCTACAAGGCGCACGCCGAGGTCATCCGCGAAAGTGGGCAGAAGCTGCTCAAGTTGGTGAACCAGGTGCTCGAGATCGCGCGCCTGGACGCCGGCGCCGCCGATCTGAGGCTGGAGCCGGAATCGCCCGCCATTGCGGTGAAGCGGAGCACTCAGATCCTCGCCGACGAGGCGGATTTGCGCGGGATCACCTTCGACCTGCAAATCGCGCCCGACACGCCCATGGTGCTGGCGGACGCGCGGGGGCTGCACACTATCCTGCAGAACTTGCTGCAGAACGCGGTGGCCTTTTCGCCCGACGGGGGCGTGATCCGTGTGACGGTGCGGGGCGGTCGCAACTCGGTGCTGTTCGAGATCCAGGATCAGGGCGAAGGCGTCCCGGCCGAGGATATCGCCCGCCTGGTCCGCCCCTTCGAACAGGGCGAAAACGCCTTGGTGCGCCGATCCGAAGGCGCGGGCCTGGGCCTGTCGATCGTCACGCTGCTGTGCCGCGACATGGGCGGGCGGCTGATGCTGAAGTCGGCGCCGGGCCAGGGGCTCACCGCCTGCGTCCGCCTGCTCTCGGCGCCCGCATCGGAAGACGGGGCGCCCCAGGAGGCGGGGCCTGAGAGGTCGTAAGCGCTTGAGCCCGTCCGGCCGGCCCCCTAAGTGGTCGCCAGAGGACGCTGCTGAACATGACTTCCACCATCGACGCTGAACTTGACGGACTTGCGGAGGAATTCGACGTCCTGGGCGACTGGGAATCCCAGCTCCATTACGCGATCGATCTCGGCCGCAACCTAGAGCCCCTCAGCGACCCGGAGCGTTCCGAGGCCAACAAGGTGCGGGGCTGCGCCAGCCAGGTCTGGCTAGTGACCGAAGACGGCGGGGAGGGGCGGCTGGTGTTCCGGGGCGATTCCGACGCGCCCATGGTGCGGGGCCTGATCGCGATCCTGCTCAGGCTCTATTCCGGACGCACCAAGGCGGAGATTTCCGCCTTCGACGTCAAGGCGGCGCTCAAGCGGCTGGGGCTGGACAGCATGCTGTCGGCGCAGCGCTCCAACGGCCTGGCTTCGATGGTGGAGCGTATCCGACGCGACGCAGCGGCGCCGGCGACGGCCTAGGCGGCGCGGATGCCGGTGGGGCGTTCCTCGGCGGCGGCTCCGCCGACCAGGACGTCGTAGCCCAGGATCATGTCCACGTCCCGCCCGTTGCTGGCCAACGGCAGGCGCAGCCACAGCAGCGACATGTGCGACGCCCCGCGCCAGGACATCGAGTGGAAGCCGACGGCCGGGCGACGCCCGTCCACCACCCCGTCGAGCTGGGTGCGCCAGTATTCCACCGAGGCGGAATCGTAGACGTCCTCAAGGCTCAGGCCGGTGATCTCGCGGCCGTAGACGCCGTAAAGACCGGTGCCAGCCAGGCGCAGGCGATAGTCGCGCCGCTCGCTGTGACGCACATCGGTCAGGCTGACTGTGGGAAGATGGCGCTTGAAGTCGCCGGGATCGATCTGGCACCGGGCCGGTAGCCGCGAGCCTTCGCGTCTGGACGCCCAATAGGCGAACAGCTCTTCGTGAGCCCGCACCGCCGCCCCCGATCCGCTGTGATGCGCCAACACTTTCAGATTCCCCGCCAAGCCCCTGAATCGGTAAGGTTACTATCTCTTAACCTACGTCGTGCGGCAAGGGACATTTTGCAGACGAATTTGACTGTTGATTCGATGCAACAGGGAATCGTATTCACCTGTCAGGGGTGTGGGCGAGGCCTTTTCCCCACAGCTTTCTTTCCCCCAGCTTTTATCGGCGAGATGGTTTAGGCGGCCTCGTCATCGTCCTCGGCGATGAGCGGCGGGAGCAGCAGACCTTCCGCCTCCGGCGCATCCAGGGTCTCGACCTCGCGCAGTTTGCGCTCCACCGCGCGGGTGCGCTTGCTGGCGTCCTCCAGGGTGTTCTGGGCGGTGGCGAGCTGCTTGGAGACCTTTTCGATGAAGGTCCCGTACTTGCTGAACTCCGCCTTGGCGGCGCCCAGCACCTTCCACACCTCGCTGGACCGCTTCTCGATCGCCACCGAGCGGAAGCCCATCTGCAGGCTGTTCAGGATCGCCGCCAGGGTGGTGGGGCCGGTGACCATGACCCGGTGCTGTTGCTGCAGCTCGGTGACCAGGCCCGGCCGGCGGATCACCTCGGCGAACAGGCCCTCGGTCGGCAGGTACATGATGGCGAAGTCGGTGGTGTGCGGCGGATGCACATATTTGGCGCAGATGGTCTTGGCCTGCAGCTTGACCGCACGTTCCAGCGCCTGGGCCGCGCGCTCGACGTCCTCCACCAGACCCACGTCCTGGGCGGCCAGCAGGCGATCGTAGTCCTCGTGGGGGAACTTGGCGTCGATGGGCAGCCAGACCTGGCCATCCTCGGCCTTGCCGGGCAGGCGCACGGCGTACTCCACCCGCTCCGACGCGCCGGGCTGCACGGCGATGTTGGAGGCGTACTGCTCGGGGGTGAGCATGTCCTCCAGCAGCATGCCGAGCTGGACCTCACCCCAGCCGCCGCGCGACTTGACGTTGGTCAGCACCCGCTTCAGGTCGCCGACGCCGGTGGCCAGGGACTGCATCTCGCCCAGGCCCTTATGCACCTGCTCCAGCCGCTCGCTGACCAGCTGGAAGCTTTCGCCCAGGCGCTTGTCGAGCGTGCCCTGGAGCTTCTCGTCGACGGTGGCGCGCATCTGCTCCAGCTTGGCGTCGTTCTCCTTGCGCAGCAGCTCAAGGCTCTCGGCCAGGGTCTTGCGCAGGTGCTCCTGGCGCTCGCCGTTGGCCACGGTCAGGGCCTCGATCTTGGCGGAGACGCCTTCCAGCAGCTCCTTCTGGGCCTTCTGGGCGAGCAGGGCCTGGGCTTCCAGCCGCTCGCGCAGGTCCTTCATCTGCTGGTTGGTTTCCGACAGCCGCGTGGTCTGGGTCAGGCCGAAGCTGTCGGTGGAGGTCTTCAGCACCTCGCCCAGCCGGGTGTGGCCCTCGCCCATCTCGCGCGAAAAGCTGGAGAAGCGGGTCTCGTGGGTCTGGGTCTGGCGGGTCAGCGCGCCCTGCAGCTCTTCGCGCAGGCCGCGCACCTCGTCACGCAGCAGCGAGGGCAGCCGCGCCACGTCCTGTTCCAGCCGCATCAGACGGGCGGTCAGCTCGGGCGGCGCTTCGTCCGGCCGGTTGATCCGCATCAGGACGAGCAGGCTCGTCCCGACCGCGGCCAGGGCGGCGACAAGAGTGACGATGAGCAGGATGGAGGCCATATCGAATCGCAGCCTACGGAAGCTGTGACTCCCCGCCAATGCGTCGATCCGACTCTGTGCGGTTTATCCCCGGAAGATCGGACGGCCTTAGCCGCCGAGGTCGCCGGCGAGCGCCAGCATGGCGGCGCGCTGGGGCGGGGAATATTCGTCGAGCGCGCTGTCGTCGCCTTCGCGGATGGCGCGGACCAGGGCTGGCGTCAGGGCCGAGGACAGCGACCAGTTCCAGTAGCGCAGCACCGTCTGCGCCCGGTCCACCGCCATCATGTCGTAGATGATCAGCGTGCGTTCCAGGGCCGCGGTCATCTCGCCCGATGAATCCGCTTCGGGTCGGCGCAGGCCGCGCCACAGGGCCACGACCGCGCTCTTCGGCAAGCCCGTGGCCTTGCACAGGATCGCCAACGGCTCGCCGTAGGGGTCGGTGAAGATCTTGGCCCCGGTGGTGGGCTTGATCCCGGCTAGGAAGGACAGCTCGCGTACCAGTTCGTGGCTCAGCCCGTTCTGGGCGTCGGCCACCGCCTCGTCCAGGCTGGCGTAGGGCGAGCGGGCGATGGCGGCCCGGTTGCGCTGCCGGCGTTCGATGAACTGCAGCGCCTTGCGCACCAGCGGGTCCTGCCAGTTCTCTTCCGCCGCCATGGGGAAGACGTCGCTCACCGCCTCCTGCAGCACCTCACGCGACACCGCGAAGCGGGTCAGGATCTGGCGGCGGGATTCCGGGGCGGACCACCAGAACAAGACATAGGCGTGGGCCGGGCGAAGCTCCGCCCGGCGCAGCAGCGACGGGATGAACTGGGCGTATTGCTTGGAGGCCGCGACCACGGCGTCCAGGGCGTCGGCGGAGAAGTCCGCGCCCTCGTTGCCCAGAAGGATGTCCACCACCTGCGGTTCGCTGGCGGAGATCAGGGCCTCGCACACCATCTCGCTGACGTGGCGGCGGCGCGCGATCAACATCCTGTGCTCGGGTCCCGCCTGGGTGGCGCAGTCGATCAGGGCGGTGTCGCTGAGCGGGGTGTCCTCTTCCAGCAGGGGGCGGGCCACCTCGATCTCGTCGCGCAGCAACAGGCGCAGCAGGCGGGCGGGGGCTTCGGTCAACATGCCGAGGCGGCGCGCCACCCGCATGCGTTCGGCCGGCGTGCCCTCGCGCAGCATCTCCACCAGCACGTCGGCGGTCATCGACCGCTCGAAGGCGTTGACCCGGCTGGAGGGCAGGCACACCACGTCCGCCAGGCGCTTGATCAGCGCCGTGCGCGCCCGCCCCGAAGGCGCGCGATCGGGTGCGGGGCCGCTTTCCGGCAGGCGAGGGGAGATTTCGGTCAAGGGCGGCGCAATCCTTGTCTTCCGCCAGGATAGTTGATCGATCTTAACTGGAGGTAGCGATTGGCGGCGCGGATTAACGAGTCCGTATGGCTGACGATGCTATGCGCCAGGGGATGGGCGCGTACCTGTTGGACATCTCGCTGTTGCTGGTTGTGGCCATGGCGCCGGGTCTGATCGCAATGGCGATCATGCAGCTCTGGGCCGAGCGGCGCTGGCCCGCGCATCCGTCCCGCGAACCCACCGACCGCAGCAACGCCAAGGTCTGGGCCAGCTTCCTGGCCGGTCAGGTCCTGCTGCTGCCGGCCCTGGGACCGGCTGTCACCCTGGTCGTCAACCACCTTGGCGGCGGATGGATCGTGCTGCCGTCGACCGGCTGGGGTCTGGCCCTAGGCGCGGTCGTCTATTTCGTGGCCATGGACTTCGCCGAGTATGTGTTCCACCGGGCCCAGCACGCCTTTCCATGGCTCTGGGCCATGCATTCGCTGCACCACAGCGACACCTCGTTCGACACCACCACCACGGTGCGTCACTTCTGGCTCGATCCCTTCCTGAAGAGCGTCAGCGTTTGGCTTGCGGTGGGGCTGCTGTTCAAGGCTTCCCCGACCATCGCGCTGATCTATGCGGGCGTGGGATTTTACAATTACGTGATCCACTCCAACACACAGCTGGACCTGCGGCGCTGGTCCTGGGCGTTGAACACGCCGGCCTATCACCGCATCCACCACTCCGCTTCGGCGGAGCATTTCGACGTGAACTTCGCCGCCATCCTGCCGATCTTCGACGTGATGCTGGGGACCTACCGCCCGGCCCGGCCCGGCGAGCGGCCGGTCACGGGGCTGGACACCGGCCGCATTCCGCGTACCTGGCTGGATGTCCTGGCCTGGCCCGTCAGCGGCTTGTTGCGCCGCCGCTCGCCCGTCCGGGCCGCCTGAGCGCGCCGTCTCCGTTAAGCGCGCCCGCGACGCCCTGCCGCGTCTAGGGGGCGCCGCAAAGGCCGCGTTTGACCTATGTAGGGCGCGCCGCCCCATTTGCGGAGACGAGGAGACCCCCGATGACCAGCCCCAACCGCGTGATCCCCGGCGCCACCGGCGTCCTGGCGCTCGCCGACGGGACCGTGCTGCAGGGGATCGGCGTTGGCCGCGTCGGCCACGCCGTGGGCGAGGTCTGCTTCAACACCGCCATGACCGGCTACCAGGAGATCCTGACCGATCCCTCCTACATGGCCCAGATCGTCACCTTCACCTTCCCCCACGTCGGCAATGTCGGGGTGAACCTGGAGGATGTGGAGCAGTTTGGCCGCGAGGGCGGGTTCGGCGGCGCGCGCACCACCGCCCGCGGCGCCATCTTCCGCGACGTCCCGACCCCGCCCGCCAACTGGCGCGCCGAGGCCGGCGCTTCCGGCGCGCTGGACGCCTGGATGCAGGCGCGCGGCGTGGTCGGCCTGGCCGGGATCGACACCCGCGCCCTGACCAAGCTGATCCGCGAGAAGGGCATGCCCCACGCCGTGATCGCCCACGACCCGGACGGGAACTTCGATCTCGACGCCCTGGTCGCCGAGGCTCGCGCCTGGTCGGGCCTGGTGGGCCTGGACCTGGCCAAGGACGCCACCACCCTGCAGAGCTTCACCTTCGACGAGGGCTTGTGGGGTTGGCCCGAAGGCTACGCCAAGCCCTTGCCCGAGCCCAAGTTCGAGGTTGCGGTGATCGACTACGGGATCAAGCGCAACATCCTGCGCGCCCTGACCTCGATCGGCGCCCGCGCCACTGTGCTGCCGGCCACGACCACGGCCGAAGAGGTGCTGTCGCGCAAGTTCGACGGGGTGCTGCTCTCCAACGGCCCCGGCGATCCGGCGGCGACCGGCGAATACGCCGTGCCCGAGATCCGCAAGCTGGTGGACAGCGGCAAGGCGGTGTTCGGCATCTGCCTTGGCCACCAGATGCTGTCGCTGGCGCTGGGCGCCACCACCATCAAGATGGACCAGGGCCACCACGGCGCGAACCACCCGGTGAAAGACCTGGAGACCGGCAAGGTCGAGATCGTGTCGATGAACCACGGCTTCACCGTCGACCGTGACGGCCTGCCCGACGCGGTGCAGGAGACCCACGTCTCGCTGTTCGACGGCAGCAACGCCGGCATCCGCCTGAAGGACCGCCCGGTGTTCAGTGTCCAGCACCACCCCGAGGCCAGCCCCGGACCGACCGACTCGCTGTATCTGTTCGATCGGTTCGCCAAGCTGATGGAAGCGGCGCACTAAGCATCCAGACCAAATTGGATGCAGGTGAATTCATAGGCTTCCAGGACTTTTCCTCCCGCTCATCCCGGCGAATGCCGGGACCCAGATCGTAAGGCTCTGTGGGGTTGATGGTTGTCGCAGCCACGTTTAGCCAAGCCTGCGCCATAGGATCTGGGTCCCGGCATTCGCCGGGATGAGCGGGAGTTGAGCATAGACCCTAAGCCGCCGCTTCGGCCCGGCCGCGTTCATCCTGCCATACGGACACCTGCGCCAAGCGCGGCGCTGAACTGGCCGCCCATCGCGCGCTTCATCCGCGACGAGGCGCGGCTCGCGGCGTGGGCGCAGCGGCATGGTCGGCTGACGCTGGCGGCCTACGAGTTCGTCCGCTTCGGGGTGAAGCAGGGCTGGGCCTGTCTGTTCGGCGGCCTGCTGCTGGGCGCGATCATCGCCACCAAGCTCTGGTATCCGCATTCCGCTCCGCTGGCCCGCTACGACCTGCTGGTGATCGTGGCGGTGAGCTTGCAGGCCCTGCTGTTGGCGACCAGGCTTGAGACCTGGGACGAGGCGCTGGCGATCCTGATGTTCCACATCGTCGGCACGGCGATGGAACTGTTCAAGACCTCGATCGGCTCGTGGGTCTATCCCGAGCCCAGCCTGCTGCGCATCGGAAGCGTGCCCCTGTTCACCGGCTTCATGTACGCCGCCATCGGCAGCTACCTGGCGCGGGCCTGGCGACTGTTCGACTTCCGCTTCACCCGCCACCCGCCGATGTGGACGATGGTGGTCCTGTCGATGGCGATCTACGTCAACTTCTTCAGCCACCACTACCTGCCGGACCTGCGGCTGGGGCTGATCGTGGCGACGGCCCTGCTGTTCGCTCGGACCACCGTCTATTTCCGCGTCTGGCGCCGCTACCGCCGCATGCCCCTGCTGCTGGGCTTCGTCCTGGTGGCCCTGTTCATCTGGTTCGCCGAGAACATCGGCACGGGGATGAGCGTCTGGCGCTATCCAAGCCAGGCGCGTCATTGGGCGATGGTGCCGATTGAAAAGCTGGAGGCCTGGTTCCTGCTGATGATCGTTTCCTACACCTTGGTTTCCTTCGTCAGCAGGCCGCAGATGCTGGAAGCCTCCGACGCCGTGTGACGACGGTGCAGCTTCACACCCTTGCCCCTCCGCGTTCGCGTCTCTAAACCCGCCGCTTAGCCCATAACTCGACCGACCGGCGTGCGCGACCGCTGCGCGCCGGGTCCGCGCGCGCGAAAGATAACGATGCCCAAGCGTACCGACATCAAGTCCATCCTGATCATCGGCGCCGGCCCCATCGTCATCGGCCAGGCCTGCGAGTTCGACTATTCAGGGGTCCAGGCCTGCAAGGCGCTCAGGGCCGAGGGCTACCGGATCGTGCTCGTCAATTCCAACCCGGCCACGATCATGACCGATCCGGACATCGCCGACGCCACCTATATCGAGCCGATCACGCCCGAGATGGTCGAGAAGATCATCGCCAAGGAACGGCCCGACGCTCTGCTGCCGACCATGGGCGGCCAGACCGCGCTGAACACCGCGCTGGCGCTGGAAAGTTCGGGCGCCCTGGCGCGCTACGGTGTGGAGATGATCGGGGCCAAGGCCGACGTCATCGACAAGGCCGAGGACCGCCAGAAATTCCGCGACGCCATGGACAAGCTGGGCCTGGAGAGCCCGAAATCCCATGTCGCCCACACCCTGGCCGAGGCCCAGGTGGCGATGGAGTCCATCGGCCTGCCCGCGATCATCCGCCCGAGCTTCACCCTCGCCGGCACCGGCGGCGGCATCGCCTACAACCAGGAAGAGTTCAAGGAGATCGTCGAACGCGGCCTGGACGCATCCCCCACCACCGAGGTGCTGATCGAGGAGAGCGTGCTCGGCTGGAAGGAGTACGAGATGGAGGTGGTCCGCGACCGGGCGGACAACTGCATCATCATTTGCTCGATCGAGAACATCGACCCGATGGGCGTGCACACCGGCGACAGCATCACCGTCGCCCCGGCCCTGACCCTGACCGACAAGGAATATCAGCGCATGCGCACCGCCTCGATCGCGGTGCTGCGCGAGATCGGGGTGGAGACCGGCGGCTCCAACGTGCAGTTCGCGGTCAACCCGCGGGACGGGCGCATGGTGGTGATCGAGATGAACCCGCGGGTGTCGCGCTCGTCCGCCCTCGCGTCCAAGGCCACCGGCTTCCCCATCGCCAAGGTCGCGGCGCGCCTGGCGGTCGGCTACACGCTGGACGAGCTGATGAACGACATCACCGGCGCCACGCCGGCCGCGTTCGAGCCGACCATCGACTACGTGGTGGTCAAGATCCCGCGCTTCGCCTTCGAGAAGTATCCGGGCGCCGAGCCCTACCTGACCACCTCGATGAAGTCGGTGGGCGAGGTGATGGCCATGGGCCGCACCTTTAAGGAAAGCATGCAGAAGGCCCTCCGCGGCCTGGAGACCGGCCTGTCCGGCTTCGACGAGATCGCCATCCCCGGCGCGGACGCCGAGAACGAGGCGCAGGTGCGCTCCGCCGTGCTGCGCGCGCTGGGCCAGCCGACGCCGGACCGTATCCGGGTGATCGCCCAGGCCTTCCGCCACGGCCTGTCGGTCGACGAGATCGAGGCCGCCTGCTCCTATGAGCCCTGGTTCCTGCGCCAAATCGAGGAACTGGTCGCCACCGAGGCCGAGATCCGCCGCGACGGCGTCCCGGCCGAAGCGACCGCTTTCCGTCGGCTGAAGGCCATGGGCTTCTCCGACGCGCGGTTGGCCATGCTGACCGGGCGGCCGGAAGCCGATCTGCGTTTCGCGCGCCAGGCGCTTGGCGTGCGTCCGGTGTTCAAGCGGGTGGACACCTGCGCCGCCGAGTTCGAGGCGCGCACCCCCTACATGTACTCGACCTACGAGACCGGGGCGCTGGGCCAGGTCGCGGAGTGCGAGAGCCTGCCGACCAACAAGCGCAAGGCCATCATCCTGGGCGGCGGTCCGAACCGGATCGGCCAGGGGATCGAGTTCGACTACTGCTGCTGCCACGCCGCCTTCGCGCTGGCCGACCTCGGCATCGAGTCGATCATGGTCAACTGCAACCCCGAGACCGTCTCCACCGATTACGACACCTCCGACCGCCTGTATTTCGAGCCCCTGACGGCCGAGGACGTGCTGGAGCTGATCCATGTCGAGCAGTCCAACGGGACCCTGCTCGGCGTCATCGTCCAGTTTGGCGGCCAGACGCCGCTGAAGCTGGCGGAGCACCTCCAGGCCGCCGGGGTGCCGATCCTGGGGACCACGCCCGACGCCATCGACCTGGCCGAGGACCGCGAGCGCTTCCAGCAACTGCTGCTGAAGATCGGTCTCAAGCAGCCGATCAACGCCTTCGCCCGCTCGCCGGAAGAGGCCAAGGCCGCCGCCAACCAGGTCGGCTATCCGGTGGTGATCCGGCCCTCCTACGTGCTCGGCGGCCGGGCCATGGAGATCGTGCGCGACGACGAGCAACTGGCTCGCTACGTGCGCGACGCGGTCAAGGTCTCCGGCGACAGCCCGGTGCTGATCGATCAGTACCTCTCGCGCGCCACCGAGGTGGACGTGGACGCCATCTGCGACGGCGAGACGGTGTTCGTCGCCGGCATCATGGAGCACATTGAGGAGGCCGGCGTGCACTCCGGCGACAGCGCCTGCTCGCTACCGCCCTTCTCGCTGACGCCGCAGACCATCGCCGAGCTGAAGCGCCAGACCGAGCAGATGGCCTTCGCCCTGAACGTGAAGGGGCTGATGAACGTCCAGTTCGCCATCGAGGAGCCGCACGGGCCCGAGCCCCGCATCTTCGTGCTGGAGGTCAATCCTCGCGCCTCGCGCACCGTACCCTTCGTGGCCAAGGCTATCGCGGCCCCCGTCGCCGCCATCGCCGCCAAGGTCATGGCCGGCGAGAAGCTCTCCAGCTTCAATCTCAAGGACCATTCCGCGGACCACGTGGCGGTGAAGGAGGCGGTGTTCCCCTTCGCCCGCTTCCCGGGTGTGGACACCGTGCTGGGGCCGGAGATGCGCTCCACCGGCGAGGTCATGGGCCTGGACTGGCGGCGCGAGGGCGAGGGGCCCGACGCGGCCTTCGCCCGCGCCTTCGCTAAGAGCCAGATCGCCGGCGGCACCAAGGTGCCGACCTCGGGCGCGGTGTTCGTCTCGGTCAAGGAGGCCGACAAGCCCTTCATCGTCGATCCGGTGCGCCGGCTGGTGGGGCTGGGCTTCCAGGTGATCGCCACCGACGGCACCGCCGCCTATCTGGAGGCGCAGGGGCTGCCCGCCACCACGATCAAGAAGGTGCTGGAGGGTCGTCCCAACATCGTCGACTCGATGAAGAACGGCGAAGTGCAACTGGTGTTCAACACCACCGAGGGCACCCAGTCGCTGCAGGACAGCTTCTCGATCCGCCGCACGGCGCTGATGATGAAGATCCCCTACTACACCACCACGGCCGGCGCGCTCGCCGCCGCCCAGGCCATTGCGGCGGTGACCCAGGGCGTGCTGGAGGTGCGGCCGCTGCAGAGCTACGTCTGAAGGCTGAGAGACGAATTTGCGGGAATCGCCGACCGGCTGGCTCCCTGAGGTGTGATCGAATACGGTGAACCCATGCGCCCGCGGGCCGTTAGGCCCCTATGCGCAACTTCACTCCGTTGCAGTTCATCCTCTTTACCGGCACGGCCGTGGTCGGCCTCGCGGCGCTTTCGGCCGCAGGCGTCGCTGCTGGGTTGGCCCTGGGCGGCGCGGCCATCCTTGCGGTTCTGGCGCTTGCGGGGTGGATGATGGTGGCCAATCTCATCTCGGCGGAGCGCCCCGTTCGGCGGCGTAAGCCGCATCCCGCGCATCCGGCGCGCTGAACGGTTCGGCGGCTTTTGATTGCGCGGTTCGTTCGGACGACCCATAAGCGTGCCGCCCCGAGCGTTGCTCCGGGTGAGCGCATGATTCCGGAGATATCGATCTATGCGGTTTGGAGCGAGGGTGCACGATCGGGAGGTGATCGCCTCCGGCGTGCTGGTGCTCGGCCCCGAGGACAAGGACATGTCGTTCGATCTGGACGGCATGGTGTTCCTGGTGCGCCTGATCCCGACCGGAGCGCCGTTGCAGGTCCGGTTCGTGCCTGGCGGCGCGAAGCTGATGCGGGTGGAGCTGGAGGGCAAGTTTCCCGAGCTGGGCGCGGCCTGGAAGATCGGCGGCCTGGGTCAGGCGGGCGATCGGCGGATCGATCTGGACATCATGGTCTACAGCCTGAGCGAAATCCGCGACGTGAACCGCCAGGTGGGCTTCACCTTCACCGCCACGCCGGGTGCGGCGCAGACGGGCGGTCCGGATTTCATCCGAATGGCGTAGAGTGGGGTCGTCGCAAGTCGGCGACCTTGAACAATTCCGGGGCGCACCTTACCTTTCTTCGCCGGTCGTTTCGTCCCGCGACCGGAAAATCCCATTTCGATTTGGGCGAGGCCGAATAAATTCCCATGGATAAAGTCCCGATGACCGGCGAGGGCTACCGGGTCCTCGACGAAGAGCTGAAGCGTTTGAAGACGGTCGAGCGCCCAAGCGTGATCGCCTCAATTTCCGAAGCGCGCGCCCATGGCGACCTTTCGGAGAATGCGGAATATCACGCCGCCAAGGACCGACAGGGCTGGATCGAAGGCCGTATCGCCGAGATCGAGGACAAGCTCAGTCGCGCCCAGGTGATCGACGTCTCCAAGCTGTCCGGCAAGCAGGTGAAGTTCGGCGCGACCATCACTGTGGTCGATGAGGACACCGAGGAGGAGTCTTGCTACCAGATCGTCGGTGAGCACGAAGCCGACGTGAAGCAGGGCCGCCTGTCGCTGACCTCGCCGCTGGCGCGGGGCACTATCGGCAAGGAAAAGGGCGACGTGGTCGAGGTCTATACGCCCGGCGGCGTGAAGTCCTACGAGATCCTCAAGGTCGAGTGGGTCTAGGCGCGCGCTCCTGAGGGAGGCGTCGCTTGAGTCGCCCCCTCGACACCGGAGCTCTCGGCGCCCGACCTCTTAGCATCTGGGCGGTGTCGGACGGCCGGGCCGGGATCGAGGCGCAGGCCGTCGGTCTGGCCGAGGCCGTGGCGCGCCTGGTTCCGGCCGAGATCGTCGTCAAGCGCATCGGCTGGCCACGCTGGATGCGGCGGCTGCCGTCAGCCTTGAACCTCGCGCCCCTGCATCTGCTGGCCAAGGGGTCCGATCCCATCGTCCCTCCCTGGCCGGACCTGTGGGTCGCCAACGGCCGCGCCGCCATCCCCTTGTCCATCGGCGTGCGACGATGGTCGGCGGGGGGAAGCTTCGTGGTCCAGCTGCAGGACCCGCTGCGCTCTTCGCATCGGTTCGATGTCGTGATCCCGCCCCACCACGATGGGCTGGACGGCCCTAACGTGTTTCCCATCACCGGTACGCCGCATCGGGTGACGCCCGAGCGGCTGGCTCGTGAACTGCAGCCCTTCCAAGCGCGGCTAGACACCCTGCCGCGGCCGCATGTGGCGGTGCTGATCGGCGGCAAGTCCAGGGCGTTCGATCTTTCGCCGGCGCGCGCCCAGGTCCTGGCCGACGAGATCGGCCAGGCGGTCGGCGCCAGCGGCGGCTCGCTGCTGCTGACCTTTTCGCGCCGCACGCCCGACGACGCCAAGGCGATCTTGGCGCAACGTCTCCGGGCGCTGCCGGGTTGGTTGTGGGATGGGGAGGGGGCCAACCCCTATTTCGCCTTCCTGGCGACCGCCGACCACATCCTCGTCACCGAGGACTCGGCCAACATGCCGACCGAGGCGGCGGCTACGGGCCGGCCGGTTCATCTGCTGGCGATGGACGGGGCACAGGCGCGCAAACGACGCTTCCACGCCGAGCTTGCAAGGCTCGGGGTGGCGCGTCCATTCGCGGGAAAGCTGGCGAACTGGACCTACCCGCCGCTGCGCGAAACCGATCGGGCGGCGGCGGAGATCCTGAGGCGTATGGGACGATCCGTCGAGGGCTGAACCCCCGTCGGCGACCGGGGCGATCTAGCTCCGGGCGTACATCGCCAGGCGGGCGGAACGGCGGGACTGGGTGTCCGACCGCATCATGGCCTTGCGCTCGCGACGTTCCGCGCGCTTGGCCTCCAGGGCGGCCAGTTCGGCCTCCTCGGCGGTCTGCTTGACCGCTTCCAAGGCGGCGATGCGATCGGCGCGAGCCTTTTCACGGTCCTCGATCCGGGCGCGACGGACGGCTTCGAGTTCCTGTTCCCGGCGGGCGGTGCGGTCGACGAGGTTTTCGGCGACGACGGTGGGCTTGGGCTTGAACCGGGCGAGCATGGCCTTCTTCGCTTCCGCCTGGGCGGTCAAACGGTCGGCGAATCCCGGATTGGTCGGTTGCTTCATATAGCTTTCAATGACGTTGGCGGGGGGCGATCGCCCCAACCGAGTCCGGCCACAGCAATCAATCGGCTATGTAGTGCGTTTGGGGCGTTTGGTGAAGATGTCGCGGCGCATTTCCTGCCGCATTCCCTCGGACCTATCAACGCATCGCCCCGGCGAGCCGGGCGGAGATGGCCTCGACCGCGCCACGGAACAGGGCCGTGGTTCGGAAACCCTCCGGCCGAGGCGTGGGGGCGTCGACCTCCGTCTCGCTGGCCGCCCGCCCCGGCGCCGGGGTCATCACCACCACGCGCGACGCCATATAGACGGCTTCCTCGACGCTGTGGGTGACAAACACCACGGCGGGCCTGAGCGCCGCCGCCAGGGCCTGCACGTCATCGGCCAGGCGGCGGCGGGTGATCTCGTCGAGCGCCGCGAACGGTTCGTCCAGCAACAGCAGCCGGGGTCGCGTGACCAGGGCGCGGGCCAACGACGCCCGCATGGCCATGCCGCCGGAGAGCTGCGCCGGCTTCAACCGCTCCGATCCGCCGAGTCCGACCTGGGACAAGGCCGCCAGCGCCCGTTCACGCGCCTCGCCCTTGCCCACGCCCGCCAGTTCGAGCGGCAGGGCGACATTAGCCAACGCCGAGCTCCAGGGGGCCAGGGTGGGCGCCTGGAACACCACCGAGGTCTCGCCGCGTCCCGGCGTGCGCCGCACCTCGCCCGAGGTCGGTGTCTCCAGCCCCGCCAGCAGGCGCAGGGCGGTGGATTTGCCACATCCGGAGGGCCCGACCAGGGCCACGGTCTCGCCCACCCGCAGCGCCAGCGACAGCGGGCCGAGCGCACGCCTGCCGCCATAGTCCACCGTAACGGCCTCCAGCGCTGCGACCACGTCGGAAGGGGGCTGCACGCTCAGCGCCGCCGGCCATCGCGAATGACGCCCCGCAGCGCCACGCCGACGAAGATGCAGGCGATGGCGCCGAAGAAGCAGATGCGCAGCAGGTCGTGCTCGGTGTCGGTCAGATAGACCGTGGGCATGTTGCGCGAGATCAGCGGGTAGACGTGGCCGCTGAACACGTCGGGCGTGCTCGGGTCGTGAGCGAGGAAATAGAACGAGGCGGCGCAGACCAGGACGAACAGCCCCAGGCCGATCGCCACCCCCACATTGCGCAGGTCCAGCCGCATCTACAGCCGTTCCAGCAAAGCCTTGGCCGCCGCCGGTGCGCGCACCTTGGCCCCGTTGATCATGTAGACAAAGGCGTCGCGCGGGGTCTTTTCCGGCTTGGCGGGATCGACATAGTCCAGCCCCTCCGGCGCGCCACCCTCGGCCCAGGTCCTGGCCACCTCCGCCCAGCGGTTGAGTTCGGCCGCGGTGTAGCCGGTCTCGACCTTTTCCTTGGCGTCCTCCAGCCGGGCGTAGACGAAGTCGGCGGTGATGTCGGCCAGCGTCGGATAGGTGGCGGAATCGGCGAACACGATCGCCGCCCCGCGCTTCCTCGCCAGCGCGACGAACTCGGGCGTGCGGAAGCTGTCGTGGCGCACCTCGAGCGCGTGGCGCAGGCGGTGGCCGTCCTTCTCGTCGGGCAGCAGGTCGAGGAAGGCGCCGAAGTCCTCGGCGTCGAATTTCTTGGTGGGCATGAACTGCCACAGGATCGGGCCGAGCTTGTCGCCCAGCTCGGTCAGGCCGCTGTCGATGAACTTGCCGACCGACTCGCCGGCCTCGGCCAGCACCTTGCGGTTGGTGCAGAAGCGCAGCGCCTTGATTGCGAACACGAAGTCGTCCGGCGTCTCTTCGACCCACTTGGCGAAGGTCTTGGGCTGCTGGGTCCGGTAGTAGGTGCCGTTGACCTCGATGGTCGTGAGCTGGCGCGATGCGTACTCAAGCTCCTTGGTCTGGGGCAGCTTGTCGGGGAAGAAGGTCCCGCGCCAGGGCTCGTAGGTCCATCCGCCGATACCGACGCGAATCTGTGCTTGAGCCGCCGCCATTGTAGTCACCACATTGCTCTTGCCGGCTTGGAGCTATAGCAGACCTCTTGCGGGGCGCTTATAAGGCGAAGCGGATTCAGAATTTCGATTGGGACCGGAACCGCGCTCAAGTTCGATAAGCAATACCTCTACGACCGGGACTCAGTTGACGGTGACGGCCGCTACTATCCTTGACGTGTCTCCATAGTGCCAGTCCCAATGAACTAAGATCGACACCATCCTGTCCTCACTGGTAGGTGTCGCCTTGAAAAACTTGGAAATTTTAATCATCGCGACGCCAAACGCAAATCCTGGGGGATTTTCACTAGTTATTGCGCAATCGGTTAGCGTACCTGCCGCAAGAAGTTTGCACCTCATGGAAGATTCACCGTTCTGAGCCATTCGCTGAGCGCGTTCTGGCTCATAGTTGCTCAGGTCGCCTTTGCTGGGGATTTTTTCCCAGTGAATTATTTGTCCCGCGGCGGCAGGCGTATCCGCCACATTCGCTTCGGAACTCGTCTGTGCTGAGCTGGCCAACGGATACACCGCCGAAAGTCCTAGGCTGCACAGGGCGATGCCGATCCGGTCAATTCTCATGCGCTTGCCCCTCAGCGTGGCGCCCCAAGTCCCACGTGGGCGGAAGCGCAACGATTGATTGCATCGCATTTGCGTGGGCGGGCTGCAACGGTCGAGAGCAGCCACAGGCGTATGGCCGCTCGAGCCCAGCTCGCTTAGCCGTTGGTCAGGCCCATGAAGAGGGTGATCGCGGCCATCAGGACGCAGGTGCCGCCAATGACCAGGGCGCTTGCGGCGCGCTCGAACCACGGCTTTTCGAAAGGTGTGGCCATTTCCGCCTCGGGATAAGGTCTAATCTGCTTCGATTCGACTTTACCGCGACCGAGTAAATGTTTCGCCTTCAGGTATGGTTGCCGCCAGGTAACGACGCCCATCGCCAACCGGCGGAGCGGGAAGAATGCCCCCTCAGTAGGCCAGCTCGAACACCCGGTTCACATCGCCCGCCCAGGGGCCGTGGTAGAGCTCCAGCAGGCGTTCGGCGGGGGTGATCCCGCTGTCCGCGACTTCAGAGACGGGGTTGAGGAAGGCGCGTTCGTCCTGGCCGGCGGCGTTGAAGCGGGCGCGGGTCTTCAGGCCGTCGCGGGCGATGGCCACCACGTCCTTGGCCACGTCCTGCAGCGAGCGGCCGTCGATCACCGCCTTCAGCCCGTGGCGAGCAGCGTCGACGCGCAGCGCGGTGCGCTGTTCGGTCGTCCAGTGCTTGCAGAGATCCCAGGCGGCTTCCAGCGCGGCGTCGTCGTAGAGGATGCCGGTCCATAGCGCGGGCAGGGCGCACAGGCTGGATTGCGGGCCGGAGTCCGCGCCGCGCATCTCCAGATAGGTCTTCAGCCGCACCTCGGGGAACAGGGTGGTGAGGTGGTCGCCCCAGTCCTTCAGCGTCGGCCGCTCGCCCGGCAGCTCGGCCAGCTCGCCGGCCATGAAGGCGCGGAACGACTTGCCCGACAGGTCGAGATAACGGTGCTTGCGCATGGCGAAGTACATCGGCACGTCGATGGCGTAGTTCGCATAGGTCTCGAACCCGAAGCCGTCCTTGAACACGAAGTCGAGCAGGCCGGTGCGGTCGGCGTCGGTGTCGGTCCACACCGCCGCGCGCGCCGACAGCCAACCGTTGGGCTTGCCCTCGGTGAACGGTGAGTTGGCGAACAGGGCGGTGGCCACGGGCTGGAGCGCCAGGCTGACCCGGAACTTCTTCACCATGTCGGCCTCCGACGCGAAGTCGAGATTGGCCTGGACGGTGCAGGTGCGGAACATCATGTCCAGGCCGAGCGAGCCGACCTTGGGCATGTATTCGCGCATGATCTTGTAGCGGCCCTTGGGCATGACCGGCACCTGGTCGCGCCGCCAGATCGGCGAGAAGCCCAGGCCCAGGAACGAGATGCCCAGCTTGTCGGCGACGATCTTGGTCTCCTGCAAGTGCTTGGAGGTCTCGATGCAGATGTCGTGCATGGTCTCCAGCGGCGCGCCGGAGAGCTCGAACTGGCCGCCGGGCTCGAGGCTGACGTTCTCGCCGTCGCGGGTCAGTGCGATCAGGGTCTCGCCACCGTCGCGCGCCTCGTAAACGCCGGTCCAGCCGAACTGCATCAGACCCCGGAGCAGGGCCTCGATCCCGTCATCGCCCTCGTAAGGAATGGGTTGGAGTGTGGTGGTGCGGAAACCGAACTTCTCGTGCTCGGCCCCGACGCGGAACATCGACGGCGGTTTACAGCCGCTGGCCAGGTATTCGGCGAGGTCGGAAAGCTGGAGCGGCGTGTCTTGCAAAGCGGCGTCGCCCATAAGGTGTCCTCTAACGACGGCCGGCCCGGTCTCGAGACCCGGCCGCCCTTGCGCCACATAGGCTTCCGGAGAACGGCGCTCAAGAGCCGCAGTGCGTGCTTCGAGACGCGGCTATCGCCGCTCCTCAGCATGACGAAGGTTTATGCAACACCAAGGCTCGTCGTGCTGAGGAGCCCCGAAGGGGTGTCTCGAAGGACGCAGCACGCCCACGGTTCTAAGGCCGCCAGTCCCCCAGCGCCGCCTGCCACAAGGTCAGGGCGGAGATGGCGGCGGTGTCGGCGCGTAGGATGCGGGGTCCAAGCGTGGTGGGCGTGACGAAGGGCAGGCCGCGCAGCCGCGTCCGCTCCTCCGGGGCGAAGCCGCCTTCCGGCCCGATCAGCACCGCCCACGGGCCGCCGGGGGGAGCCGCCAGGGCGGCCAGGGCCGGCTGCGCGCGCCCCGTGTCGCCGCCCCAGGGCTGGTCGGGCGCGTCGCCTGCCTCGTCACAGAACATCAGGGCGCGGTCGGCGTCCCAGCCGTCGAGCAGGCGGTCGAGCGCCACGGGCTCGCAGATTTCCGGCACGTCCAGTCGTCCGGTCTGCTCGGCGGCCTCGGTGGCGATGGCCTGCAGTCGCGCCACCTTGATGTGGTCGGCGTTGGTGCGCCGGGTGGTGATCAGGCGCACACGGCGCACGCCCAGTTCGGCCGCCTTCTCGACGATGGTCTCCAGCCGTGCACGCTTAACCAGGGCCATGACCAGGTCGAGGTCGGGCGGAAGCTGTTGAGGTCGTGTCCGCGCCGCGACCGCCAGCCGCCCGCCGCGCTTGCCGGCCTGCGCCAGGACGGCGCGCCACTCCCCATCTCGCCCATTGAACACCAGCAGCTCGGCTCCGGGCTGAAGCCGCATGACGTTGACGAGGTAGTGGGTCTGCTCGACCGACAGGGCGAGGTCTGCACCCCCGGCGAGCGGTTCTGGAACGAACAGGCGGATCATGCCATCACCCCTTTACACGCAGGCCCGTCCCACGCCAGAGCTTCGAAACACGGAGGAAATCCAGGTCGATGCCAGCGTGGGAGATCATCGAACGTCCCGAGCGCGACCAGCTCGGCGAGGCGCCGTTCTGGGACGTCGAGAGCCAGAGCCTGTTCTGGGCCGATATTCCCGGCAAGCAGGCCAAGCGGCTGCATCCGTCGAGCGGGGCGATCACCCGCTGGAGCTTCGAGCTGTTCTGTTCGGCGGTGTTCCCGACCACCAAGGGCGACGCCATGGTGGCCTTGCGCGACGGCCTGTACCGGCTCGACCTGGAGAGCGGGGCGACCAAGGTGTTCGCCAAGCCAGACGCCGACCCCGGCAACCGCTCCAACGAATGCGGCACCGATCCCCAGGGGCGGATCTGGTTCGGCACCATGGCCGACAATCTGGGACCTGACGGCGCGGGCGTCCCGCTGACCCGCTCGTCGGGCGGCCTGTTCTGCGTCGACGCCCAGGGGCGTTCCAAGCAGATGCTGAGCCATGTCGGCATCACCAACGTGCTGTGCTGGAGCCCGGACGGGACGCGCTTCTACACCGCCGACACCCGCGAGGGCCTGGTCTGGTCGTTCGACTACGATCCCGACGGCCCGGCGATCACCAACCGCAAGCTGTTCCTCGACAAGGCGTTTCCCGGCGATCCGGATGGCGCCGCGGTGGACGAGGAGGGCTGTCTGTGGAACGCCCGCTGGGGCGCGGGCCAGGTGATCCGCTTCACCCCCGATGGGCGGGTCGACCGGACGATCGAGCTGCCGGTCAGGCAGCCCTCGAGCTGTTGTTTCGGCGGCCCGGACCTTCGGACGCTCTACGTGACGTCCGCCTACCAGGAGCTGAAGAGCATGGCTCCGGATTCGCTGGACGGTTCCCTGTTCGCGATCCCGCTGGACGTGGCGGGATCGCCTATGCAGCGGTTCGCCGGGTGAGCGACTATTGTTCGAAGGCCTCCGCTTCCCGCCTCCCTCGGGCCTAAACGCCAAGCCCTTCTTTACTCCGGTGGGGTGGCGCGCACCTGCACGGTGATCTTCGTCGACCCGGCCGGACCGAAGCCCAGCATGGCGGGGAAGCTGGTCCCGGCCTTGAGGCCGCCCTTCAGGCCCATCAGCATCATGTGGTAGCCGTTCGGCTCCAGCTTCACGGTCCCGCCGGCGGGGATCTCCAGCCCTTCATCGACCATCTCCATGGTCGAGACGCCGCCCGACATGGCCGAGCGGTGCAGGCCCATCGTGGCGGCCACCGGGGTCGAGCCGCCCATCAGGCTGATGGGTTTGGCGGCGTGGTTGGTCACGGTCAGGTAGATCACGCCGGTGGACATGCCGGGCAGGGCGGGGCGGCTCCACGCATTGCTGACGGAAACGGCTGGCGTCGGCGCGGCTGCGTTGGCTGACGCAAGGCTGGCGAAGGCGACGGGGAGCGCGAGGGCGGCGCCGAGGAAGAGACGCATTATCGGGTCCTGATCAGTGATGCATGTGGGCCATGGGGTCCTCGCCGCCGGCCTCCAGCGTCACGACGGGCGCCGGATGCGGGACCGAACCCCAGGCCGCGCCGGGCGCGGGGATGTCGGTCCAGCGTTCCTCGCCCTTTTCGCAGGTCTGCAGGGTCGGGAAGTACAGCGGGCCAAGCGTTGCGGGCAGCTTCGCCATCAGGGCGAACTCGTCGAACTCATCGTCCGGCAACCGGCCGCGCCAGATCACCGCCGCCACCCGCTCATGCAGCAAGCCGCCGCCTTCGCCCTTCACGGGCTGGGTCAGGGGTTCGCGCTTGATCTCAAGCGTCCAGCCGGGCTTGGGCTGGGGTTTGGCGGCGGTCACGCCTTCAGGCAGGCGGACCTCGACGGCGGTGGTGGCCGCGCCCGCGCAGCCGTGTCCGACGCGGAAGTGGCCAACATAAGAGGCGCCGGCGTGGGCCATGGGCTCGGTCAGCACGACGTGCGCCCCGGCGGCGCCGCAGACCCCCGAAAGGGCGGCGACGAGGGAGACGGACAAGGCGGATTGTCTGAACATGGTCTCCTATCTATGCGGAACCTGGGCGAAATTACGCGCAAAACCCCGTCCTCGGTCCCGTGGATCGATCACACGCCGCGTTTCTCGAAGAAACAGCGCGGCCGCGACCGAAACCGGCCTCCACTTTCCGTGATCACCCTCTAGAAGGAGGGCTTGCAACGCGGAGGCGGCGGGTGTCGACGATCCAGGTCATTCTATTGGCGGTGCTGCAGGGCGTGACGGAGCTGTTCCCCGTCTCCAGCCTTGGTCATGCGGTGATCGTGCCGTCGCTGCTGCACTGGAACGTGGACCAGAACGGAGCGGGGTTCCTGCCCTTCCTGGTGGTGATGCACCTGGGCACCGCGGTCGCCCTGCTGGTCTATTTTTGGCGGGACTGGTGGGACTTCGCGATGGCCGTGCTGCTGAACCGCGGCGCCCGCGCCCAGCAGGACCGCCGGTTGTTCTGGCGGGTGGTGGTGGCGACCATCCCAGCGGTGGTCGTGGGCTTCGCCTTCGAGAAGCTGCTCCGCCACGTCTTCGCCAGCGCCATGATCGCGGCGATCTTCCTGATCGTGAACGGGGTGATCCTGTTCGCGGCCGAGCGGCTGAAGCGCCAGGCGACGCGGCGGATCGACGAGCTGAGCTGGGGCCACGCGCTGTTCATCGGGGTGTGCCAGTGCCTGGCGCTGATCCCCGGCATCTCGCGCTCCGGCACCACCATGGTCGGCGGCTTCCTGTCGGGCCTCGACCACGAGGACGCCGCCCGTTTCTCCTTCCTGACCGCCACCCCGATCATCCTGGGCGCGGCGGTGCTGGAAGTGCCCAAGCTGCACAAGGAGGGCGCTCACTTCAGCACCCAGGCCTGGGGCGCCGGCGTGGTCGCGGGGGCGGTGGCCTATGTCAGCCTGTGGGCGCTGATGCGCTGGTTCAAGAAGCACGAGTTCAAGGCCTTCGACCCCTTCGCCATCTATTGCTGGCTGGCGGGCGCGGTCTCGCTGGCCCTGCTGGCGATGGGGGTGTGACGATGGGTGGATCGCGCCTTTTGGGTTGCGCGGCGGCGGTGGCCCTGGCGGGTGTTCTGGGGCTCGCGGCGGGTCCGGTGGCGGCCCTGCCGATCGCCTTCGACAGCCCCGATCTTCAAGCGCCCGAAACGATCAGCGTGACGGCTTCGGGCCTCATCGCGGGCGGGCCGATCCCGGCGAAATATACCGCCGACGGCAAGAACGTCTCGCCGCCGATGCACTGGACCGAAGGCCCCGCGGGGACCAAGGGCTATGTGCTGATCCTACAGGACCCCGACGGGCACATGGCCGAGGCCGTGATCCATTGGGTAGTCTACGATATGTCCGCCAAGGTGTTCAGCCTGCCCGGCGGCATGCGCAACACGCCCGAACCCACCAATCCGCTGGGCGCGGCCCAGGGCTGGAACTCCCACGACACCGTCGGCTACACCGGGCCCCGGCCGCCGGCCGGCGACGGGCCGCACCACTACCACTTCCAGGTGTTCGCCCTGGATCGCGTCCTGCACGTCCATCCCGGCGCCCATCTCGACCGGGTGCTGGGCGCCATGAAGGGTCATGTGATCGCGCGGGGCGAGCTGGTGGCGACCTATGCGGCGCCCAAACCGGCGCCAAAGCCCGAGCCCCAGCCCTAGCGGCATAGTCGCAACGGCCGGCGCACGTCCCTCCTGGTGTGAAGGATCGTCCTCGACCTGCTCACGCTTTTGCGCCTGATGATTTTGTTGGCGGGAAAACGATACGTTGGTCTTGAACTTGCATAACAGTAATTAAGTACGAGCCTCAATCTGAGGTTTGTATTTTCTTAGTTCGCGTCATGGTGTAGTTCAGTGCGTAAATCCTCTGGTTCATTTTGGGGACTGAAAGACGTCCTGGTCGCCATCGCCACCGACCCGATTCTATTCCTGCCGCTGCTGGTCGCCATGGGACTGTGCACGGTCCTGGGCGTGATTGTCTGGTTCGCGATCCGCTAGGCGAGGGGCCAGCGCCCGATCCGCCCGATCAGGCGCTCGCCTGTTTTGCAACCTGCGGCATTGGCGCTGCGGCGGCGCGGGCGGCGTAGCGGCGGGCCAGCACCGCGCAGACCATCAACTGAATCTGGTGGAAGATCATCAGCGGTACGATCAGCAGCCCGACCTGGGCGGCGGGAAACAGCACGCCGGCCATGGGCACGCCGGATGCCAGGCTCTTCTTGGAGCCGCAGAAGACGATGGTGATCTCGTCCGCCCGGTTGAAGCCCAGCAGCCGGGCGGCCCAGGTGGTGAGCGCCAGCGCCGCGCCCAGCACCACGCCGTCGAGCAGCAGCACCATCAACAGGTCCTCGCCGGATAGCCGCCGCCACAGGCCCTGGACCACGGCGGCGCTGAAGGCGGTGTAGACCACCATCAGGATCGAGCCGCGATCGACCACGCCCAGCATCGCCTTGTGCCTGTCGACCCACCGCCCGATCAACGGACGCGACAGGTGGCCGGCGACGAAGGGGACCAGCAACTGCAGCGCCACGCCTTCGACCGCCGCGACCTCGTTGCCGCTGCGGCCGTGCGCGCCCATCAGCAGGGCCGCCAGCACCGGGGTCAGGAAGATGCCGATCAGGTTGGAGGCCGAGGCGCTGCACACCGCCGCCGGCACATTGCCCCCGGCGATCGAGGTGAAGGCGATCGAGGACTGCACCGTGGACGGCAGCAGGCACAGATAGAGCACGCCCGCGCCGATGGCGGGCTTGACCACCTCCGGCGGGGCCAGGCGCGTCAGCAGCCCCATAGCGGGGAACAGCAGGAAGGTGGAGGCTAGCACCGCCAGGTGCAGCCGCCAGTGCCCGATCCCCTGCACGATCGCCTCGCGCGACAGCTTGGCCCCGTGCAGGAAGAACAGCAGCGCGATGGCGCAGGTGGTCAGGGTCTCGAACACCGGCTGCGCCCAGCCCCGGCACGGCAGCATCGTCGCCAGCGCCACGGTGCAGAGCAGGGCGAGGGTGAAGTTGTCGGGACGCAGGCGCGCCAGCTTGCTCATTCGATCAGGCTCAGTCGTGGTCCTTGACGTCCTTGGGCCGGTAGGGGGCTTCCAGCGCCGTCGTCTCGGCGTCGCTGAGTTCGATCTCCAACGCGGCCAGGGCGTCGGGCAGGTGGTGGGCCTTGCTGACGCCGACGATCGGGGCGGTGATGGTCGGGTTGGACAGCACCCAGGCCAATGCGACCTGCATGTTGGACACGCCACGCTCCTTGGCCACCTTGGTCAGGGCGTCGACCACGTCGAAGTCGTCGTCGCCGTAAAGCTTGTCGGCGAAGGGGTCCGAGCCCGAGCGGGTGGTCTCGCCGCCGCCGCCGCGCTTGCGGTTGCCGGCCAGGAAGCCACGCGCCAGCGGCGACCAGGGGATCACGCCGATGCCGTCCGCCTCGCACAGCGGCAGCATCTCGCGCTCTTCCTCGCGATAGACCAGGTTGTACTGGGGCTGCATGGAGACGAACCGGGTCCAGCCGTTCAGGTCGGCGGCGTGGTTCATCCGTGCGAACTGCCAGGCGAACATGGACGAGGCGCCGATGTAGCGGGCCTTGCCGGCCTTCACCACGTCATGCAGGGCCTCCATGGTCTCCTCGACCGGGGTGTCGTAGTCGAAGCGGTGGATCTGGTAGAGGTCGACGTAGTCGGTCCCCAGCCGCTTCAGGCTGGCGTCGATGGCCGACATGATGTGCTTGCGCGACAAGCCCCCGGCGTTGGGTTTCTCGCTCATGGGGTGGAACACCTTGGTGGCGATGACCACCTCGTCGCGCTTGGCGAAGTCCTTCAGCGCCCGGCCGGTGACCTCCTCGCTGACGCCGACCGAGTACATGTCGGCGGTGTCGAAGAAGTTGAAACCCGCTTCCAGCGCCTGCTTGAAGAAGGGCCGGCTGGCCTCTTCGTCCAGCACCCAGTCCCGCCAGCTCTTGGCCCCGTAGGTCATGCAGCCGAGGCACAGGCGCGAAACCTTCAGGCCCGTGGCGCCGAGATTGACGTAGTCCATGGTGGGTTTCTCCGCTGGGATGGGGCGGTACATATGCCGCATCCCGCCGGAGCGTTAGGCCGGATTGCGGGGGCTCGGGCGATAATGGTTATCGCGTCTGCGTGTCGAGATCGGGGGGAGTCGAAACCCCGGCCGCGTTCATGTCCGGGTTCCGGCTCCGCCCGTCTCGACTTGAAGTGGCGGATGCGCGAGGTTTGCAGAAGCGGGGCAGGTGCGCGCCCGCGTGTTTGATGATCCAGCTTGCGAGGTGGCGCCGGTGGTGCAGGACGTCGAGGCCCTCGAAGGCGGTATCGAAGCGTTTCACAGGGCTGTGCTGCAACGTGCGGGCGGCGTCTGGTTCGATTTCGAACAGCTCGTCCGGGAAGTTTATTGCGAGGTCGTGCGGCCCGGCGATCGGGTGCTGGACGTGGGCGCCAACAATGGTGACCATACCTTCCAGGTCGCGCCCTGCGTCGGTGCGCGGGGAAAGGTGATCGCCGTCGAGGCGGCGCCGGATTTGGCGGCGAAGTTGCGGCGACAACTCGCGACCCATTATCCGGCCTTCGCCAACATCGTCACCATCATCGCCGCCGGCGCCTATGACCGGGCGACCACGGCGAGCTTCTTCCAGGTGCCAGGCCACGGCGGTCTGAACAGCCTGAAGGACAGGCCCAATGTCGGCTTCGAGAAGGTCGAGGGCACGGTCGAACTCGTTCGGCTGGACGACGTGGTTGAGCTCGCCGGCGAACCGATCTCCTTCGTGAAGATGGATATCGAGGGCGCCGAGCTGTTTGCGATGCGCGGGGCTGTGCGCCTGCTGGATGCGTTCAAGCCCGTGGTCGTATTCGAATTCGACGTGATCTCGGCTCGCGCCTTCGACTACGACGCGGCCGACCTGCTCGAGTTCCTGCGACCGATGGGCTACCGGGTCTATGATTTCTTCGGCGTGGAGATGGAGCGCGCCGAGAATTTCGAACGCTCCCAGGTCTGGAACTATATCGCCTTTCCCGAGGGCTCGCCCCTAAAGGGACGGGTGCTCGACCGCCTTCGAAAATACATGCTGGATACGTTCGGGGTGGACGTCCCCACGGTGCGTTGACGCCACCGGCCGCGTCTTGCCAGGCTTCAGCCTCGGATCAACAGCTCTACCGTCGCCGCAAGGGCGGCGATGGCCAGGGCCAGCGCCGCATAGGCGATGCGAGACGCGCGGCGCTGGACCACGACGGTCGCCGGAAGGGACGTCTCGGCCTTGCGCGCGAGGCTTTCGGCGACCCGCAGCACACGCTCGCCCAGGTCGTGCACGCGACGAACCGGCGACAGTTCGCGCGCCATCCAGCGCTCCACCACCGGGCGGGCCGCGGCCCAGATGTCGTGCTCGGGGTCGATGCGGCGCGCCACGCCCTCCACCGCCACCATGGTCTTCTGCAGCAGCACCAGTTCGGGGCGCAGGTGCATGCCGAACAGTCCGGTGATCTCGAACAGCTGGCCGAGCAGCCGGCCCATCGAGACGTCCTTGACCGGTCGGCCGAATATCGGTTCGCCCACCGCGCGCAAGGCCTGGGCGAACAGGGCCACGTCCTGGCCGGCGGGCACATAACCGGCCTCGAAATGCACCTCGGCCACCCGGCGATAGTCGCGCCGCAGGAAGCCCCAGAGGATCTCGGCCAGGAAGCGCCGGGCGTCGGCGTCGAGCCGGCCGACGATGCCGTAGTCCACCGCCTCCACGATGGCTGGGGCGCTGACGAACAGGTTGCCCTCGTGCAGGTCGGCGTGGAAGACGCCGTGGTCGAGCGCCTGGGTCAGGAAACCGCGGGTGACGTGATTGGCCAGCGCCGGCCGGTCCAGCCCCGGCAGATCGAGCGCTTCGGGGCGCGACAGGGGCGTGCCGTCGACCCACTCCAGGGTCAGCACCCGTTTGGCCACGCCTTCCCAGATCACCTTGGGCGCGCGCATGTGGCTGCTCTCGGCCATCACCTCGCCGAGTTCGCTGCAGGCGGCCGCCTCCAGCCGCAGGTCCAGCTCCAGCTCCAGCGAGCGGGCGACGGTCAGGGCGAAGGCGCGCGGCTCTAGCCGGCGCAGCGGTGGCGCGAGCCATTCGGCCAAGGCCGCGCCCAGGTGCAAGGCGCCGATGTCGGCCATCACCCGCCGCTCGACGCCTGGACGCAGCACCTTAACCGCCACCCGGCGGCCGTCGATCATGACCGCGGGATGGGCCTGGGCGAGCGACGCGGCGCCTATGGGCGGCTGGAAGTCGAGGAACAGGCTGTCGATCGGCCGTCCCAGCTCGCTCTCCACCTGGGCGCGGGCGACGGCGAGCGGGAAGGGCGGCAGGCGGTCCTTCAGGTGGCCCAGGTCGTCGACGAATTGCTCGCCGAAGATATCGGCGCGGGTCGACAGCAGCTGGCCGAGCTTGATCGCGGCGGGGCCGAGTTGCTCGAACGCGCGGGCCAGCCGCTCGCCGGGCCGTCCTGGCGCCTTGCTTCCGCCCGCGAGCATCCGCAGTGCGCCGGCGCCGAACCGGGCCGTCGCCGGCAACAGGGACGCCACCTCGCGCGGGGCGAGCGCATCATGGCGCGCCAGCACATAGCCGGCGACCACCAGGCGCAGGGCGGAGGCGATGCGTGAGGGCATCTGTTGCTAGATCGCCCAGCCGTGGTGCAGCGCCGCCACTCCGCCGGTGAAGTTGGTGAAGGTCACGCGCGAGAAGCCGGCCGTCTCCATCATCGCGGCGAAGGTCTGCTGGTCGGGGAAGCGGCGGATGCTCTCCACCAGGTACTGGTAGCTGTCGCGGTCCTTGGCCACCCACTGGCCCACGGCCGGGATGACGCTGAAGGAATAGGCGTCGTAGGCGTTGCGCAGCGCCTTGGCCGGCGGACGCGAGAACTCCAGGCACAGGAAGCGGCCGCCGGGCTTCAGCACGCGTCGGGCTTCGCGCAGCGCGGTGGGGATGTCGGTGACGTTGCGGATGCCGAAGGCGATCACATAGGCGTCGGCCGAGGCGTCGGGCAGGGGCAGGCGCTGGGCGTCGCCGACGGTCCAGGCGATCTCGGGCTCGGTCACGCGCTCGCGGCCGACCCCGATCATCTCGGCGTTGTAGTCGACCACCAGGATCTCGGCGTCCTCGCCGCCGCGCCGGGCCTGGGCCTGGCGGGCGAGCTTGGCGAGGCGTCTGGCGATGTCGCCCGTGCCGCCGGCGCAGTCGACGATGCGCTCGCCGGGCTGGGGGTTGAGGCGGGCGGCGGTCATGTCCTTCCACACCCGGTGGACGCCTGCGCTCATCAGGTCGTTCATCAGGTCGTAGCGGGAGGCGACCCGGTCGAATACGCCGCGCACGAGGCGGGGTTTTTCGTCGGGCTCGACATCCTTGAAGCCGAAGGTGGCGCGGGTTCCGGTCATGGAGGCTGCTTAGCGCAGGAGGGGCGGGCGCGTCACGTCGGTTATGGCGATTGGCCCCTCTCCCCTTGCGGGAGAGGGTGGGACCCAGCTCTGCTGGGAGGGTGAGGGGGCGACGGATGTTTACCGTCCGATACCGCAGCGGGACCCCTCAACCTTCCCACGTGTCTATCGACACGCGGGCCACTTCCTTCTCCCGCAAGGGGAGAAGGAAAAAGCGCGCCCTCAATCCGGCACGTTCGCCTCAAGCTCCGCTAGCCACACCGCCGGCGAGGCGTCGCTGGGCATGCGCCAGTCGCCGCGCGGCGAAAGCGATCCGCCCGAGGTGATCTTCGGGCCGTTGGGCATGGCCGAGCGCTTGAACTGGTTGGCGAAGAACCGCTTGAGGAACAGGGCCAGCCAGCGCTTGATCTCGGCCAGGTCGTAGGCGCGCCGGGCATCGGCGGGGATGTCCCTCGGCCACTCGCCCGCGCCCGCATCGCGCCAGGCTTGCCACGCCAGGTAGGCGATCTTGGACGGCTTGAAGCCGTAGCGGGTGAAGTAGAACAGGTTGAAGTCCTGCAGCGGGTAGGGCCCGACCATGGCCTCGGTGGACTGCCCCTTGCCGTCCTCCCCGGCGGGGACCAGTTCGGGGCTGATCTCGGTGGCGACGATGGCGTGCATCACCGCCGAGGCCTCCGCCCCGAACTCGCCGGACTCGGCGGCGAAGCGGATCAGGTGTTGGATCAGCGTCTTGGAGACCGAGCCGTTGGGGTTGTAGTGGCTCATCTGGTCGCCCACCCCGTAGGTGCACCAGCCCAGCCCCAGCTCCGACAGGTCGCCGGTGCCCAGCACGATCCCGTCGTAACGATTGGCCAGCCGGAATAGGTAGTCGGTGCGCAGGCCCGCCTGCACGTTCTCGAAGGTGACGTCGTAGACCTTCTCCCCGCGCGCGAAGGGATGGTCGAGGTCGGCCAGCATCTGGCGGGCGGCGGGGCGGATATCCAGTTCGGCGGCGGATACGCCCAGCGCCTTCATCAGGGTCCAGGCGTTGGACTTGGTGCCGTCCGAGGTGGCGAAGCCCGGCAGGGTGTAGGCCAGCACATTGGTGCGAGGCAGGCCCAACAGGTCCATGGACTTGACCGCCACCACCAGGGCCTCGGTGGAGTCCAGGCCGCCGGACACGCCGATGACCAGCTTGTCCACGCCGGCTGCGCGCAGGCGCTCGGTCAGGCCCTGGACCTGGATGTTCCAGGCCTCGTAGCAGTCCGCCGCCAGCCGCGCCGGGTCCGACGGGACATAGGGGAACCGTTCCAGTTTGCGCTTGAGCGCCATCGGCTCGGTCGGCGGGGCGAAGTCGAAGCGGACGGTGCGCCAGGGCGGCGCTTTCAGCCCGGCCTGTACGGCGCTGTCGCCCCAACTGCCGGTGCGCATGCGTTCCGAGCGGATGCGGCCGAGGTCCACGTCGACCACGGCCAGGGTGGATTCGCGGGCGAAGCGCTCGGTCTCCACCAGGTCGTCGCCCATCTCGAACACCGACGCCTGGCCGTCCCAGGCGAGGTCGGTGGTGGATTCGCCTGGTCCCGCCGCCGAATAGGCGTAGGCGGCGATGCAGCGGGCCGATTGCGAGGCGCACAGCAGTTTGCGCATCTCCGCCTTGCCGATGACGATGTTGCTGGCCGACAGGTTGAGCAGCAGTTCGGCCCCCGCCACCGCCGCGATGCCGCTGGGCGGATTGGCGGTCCAGACGTCCTCGCAGATCTCCATATGGAAGGTGAACGGGCTTGCGCCCTCGGCCCGGAACAGCAGGTCCAGGCCGAACGGGGCTTGGGTTCCCGCCACGTCGATCTCGGCCCCGAACATCCCGGAGCCCGAGGCAAAGTGGCGGCGCTCGTAGAACTCGCGGTAGTTGGGCAGATACAGCTTGGGGACCACGCCCAGCACCTTGCCCCGATAGATCGCCACGGCGGTGTTGTAGAGCCGCCCGCCATGCAGCAGCGGCGCGCCGACCACGATCACGGGCAGCACCTCGCGGCTGGCCTCCACCAGACGCGCGAGCTGGGCCTGCACGGCTTCCAGAAGGGCGCCCTGCTGGAGCAGGTCGTCGATGGCGTAGGCGCTGACGCCCAGTTCGGGGAACAGCAGCAGGGCGGCGCGGTCCCGGTCCCCCCGGCGGACTAGGTCCAGCATCTGATCGGTGTTGAACACCGGATCGGCGGGACGTAGCCGCGGCACGCAAACGCCCAGCCGGATCAGGCCGTGGGCGTAGGGGGAATCGAAGGGCAGGGTCTGGGTCATGACGTGTCCGGCGGCGGCCTCGTCCTGCGGCATGCTGGGACGAAGCCGCTCAGAGATAGGTGTTTTAGCCCAAGGCGCCCGGGTGCGTCAGGCCCCAGCCATTTTCATCGACAGGCGAAGCATCCATCGCCTATCTGCATCCCATGCCCGAGCTTCCCGAGGTCGAGACCGTAAGGCGTGGACTGCAGCCCCATCTTGAGGGCGCGCGGCTCGTGCGGGTGGAGCAGCGGCGGCCGAACCTGCGCTTTCCGCTGCCGGACGACTTCGTGGCGCGGTTGACGGGGGCGACCATCCAGCGGCTGGATCGACGGGCCAAGTACCTGCTGGCGCCGCTCGACACCGGCGAGACCCTGGTCGCCCACCTCGGCATGACCGGCCGTTTCCTGATCGAGGACAATAGTCCCGCTCGTTTCGTCCACGAGGCCGGCGGCGATTCCAAGCACACTCATATCGTCCTGCACACCGAGCGCGGCGCAACCGTCTCGTTCAACGACGCCCGCCGGTTCGGCTACATGGACCTGATCCCGACCGTCGAGCTGGAGCGCCACGCCTGGTTCGCCGGGCTTGGACCCGAGCCGCTGGGGCCGGAGTTCGGGCCGCAGGTGCTGGCCCAGGGCTTCGCCGGCCGCCGCCAGAGTGTCAAGGCTACCCTGCTCGACCAGCGGGTGGTGGCGGGGCTCGGCAACATCTACGTCTGCGAAGCGCTGCACCGGGCGGGGATCGACCCGGAACGACAGGCGGGGGACATCCGCGCGGCCGAGCTCAAGCGGCTGGCCACGGCGGTGACGACCGTGCTGGAGGCGGCGGTCGAGGCCGGCGGCTCCACGCTCCAGGACTACCGCAACGCCGAGGGCGGCCTGGGCTATTTCCAGCACGCCTTCCGTGTCTACGGTCGCGAGGACCAGCCCTGCCTGAAGCCCCGCTGTTCGGGTGTGGTGCGGCGGCTGGTGCAGAGCGGCCGGTCAACCTTCTTCTGCGCGACCTGCCAGCGCTAAGGCATGATGGCCCCATGATCCGAATCGCCCGGTTCCGCTCTCGTCTGTTCGCTGCGATCGCACGCCTTGCGGCCGCCGTCGTGGGCGGCTTGGCCCTTGCAGGCGCCGCCTTGGCGGACCCGCCGGTCTGGCACGTGCAGGAGGCCGGCGGCGGCCACATCACCCTGTTCGGATCGGTTCACCTGCTGTCGGACGCCACCCGTTGGCGCAATCCGGCGCTCGACGCCGATCTGGCGGGTTCCAGCGCCATCTGGTTCGAAATCCCCTTCGACGCCGCCTCTCAGGCCGAGGCGGGCAAGCTGGCGCTGCAGAAGGGGTTGCTGCCGGCGGGCCAGACCCTGGACCAGCTGTTGCCGCCCGAGCTCTACGCCCGCACCGCCACCCTGGCTGCACGCGAAGGCCTGCCGGTCGCTTCGCTCCAGCGGCTGCGGCCGTGGATGGCCGAACTGACCCTGTCGCTGATGTACTTCCAGAAGCAGGGCGCGCGGGCGGACCTCGGGGTGGAGGACCAGCTATCGGCTGGCGTCTCGCCAAACGCGACGCGGGGGGCCTTCGAGACGGTGGATAGCCAGATCGACCTGTTTTCTAGCGACCCCGTTCCCGAGCAAATCGCTTCCCTGCGCGAGACCCTGGACGAGATCGACAAGGACCCCGACATCTTCGACCGCATGGCCAAGGCCTGGGCGGCGGGGGACGTCCGGGCCGTCGAACGCGACGCGATCGACCCGATGAAGCGCGACGATCACGCCCTCTACGAACGCCTGATCGTGGAGCGAAACCGCCGCTTCGCCGCGCGGATCGCGCAGCTGGCCCAAGAGGGGCGCAACGTCTTCGTGGTGGTGGGGGTCGGCCATCTGATCGGGTCGGAGGGGGTGCCGGCGATGTTGCGCCGCGATGGCCTGAAGGTCGATGGACCCTGAGGCGGCTGACTTCCGATAGCCGTGTCGGATGCTAGCCGTTGCAGCTGGCGCCGGAGCCGGTGGTCGCATATGCGATCGAGGCGCCTTGGCGAGGCTTGAGATAGAAGGTGTTGCTGAAGTTCAGCGCATTCGGAATAAAGTAACTCACCGGTGATGTGAAAGCGTACTGCCCCTCCGACATGATGACGCTGTCGCCCGGGTTGGTGAGCAGGCTGCTGATGGTGACGCCGCCAGGGGTCGTCGCGCCAGTCTTGGGCACCACCACGGTGTTCTTCGCCATGGGCGTCAAACCGTTCTGGCCGGAGGGCGTGCAGCTCCAGATCGCCTGGATGCTGTTGTCCGCCTGCATGACCAGGCTGGTGGCTCTTAACAGAAGGATGGGCGTGGAGCTGCTTCCGGAGGTTGAGGGGTAGGGGGCCATGATGTCGACGGCGGCCTGGAAGTTGTTGGCCATGAGGCTGGGGTTGATCGTCGGCGTGGGCAGGGCCGGGGTGGCCGGGGTCTGGGCGACGAGATCGCCGACGGTGGAGATGGCGTGATCGGTTTTGCGCGCCGCCATCAGCGCCGAGGACAGCTCCGCCATCCCACAGTAAAGCAGGATCAGGACCGGCGCGATCAAGGCGAATTCTATGGCCGAAACGCCGCGAGCGTCCCTGAGTATTGGCCGAATGAACGCGGCGGCTCGATTTTTTGGCACGGCCACTATCCCTGGGTGCAGTTGGCGGTGGTCGTGCCAAAGGGCTCGGTGTCGAACACCTCGGTGGAAACCAGGAGATGCTGGCCGGTGCCGGGGTAGGTTTGCAGGCCGCCGTACAGGAAGGGCGTGAGCAGCGTCCATTTATAATAGGCGGTCATCACGTTGGTTGTTTGCGCCCCACCTGAAGTGTCCTGTAGTTTGGTCGGATCGAAAGAGGCGCCCGTCGTTGGACTGGGGGAGCTTGCGCCGGTGAACGAACTGAACGTGCGGATATCCACGTAAAGATTGCTCATGCACTGGGCCTGAAGCCACGACATGTTGTTGCAGATATTCTGCTTCAGGTTGTTGACGGCGACGGTGTCGCTGGAATTGTCGATGCACTCCTGGCCGGTGCGGAACTTGCGTCCTTCGATGGCCGTGGCGTTGTCCAGGCTGACATTGACCATGAAGACCAGCGCCAGTTCCAGGATCGCGAAGATCATGAAGATGAACGGGCCCACGACGATGGCGAATTCCACCGCGGTGGCGCCGCGCTGATCCGCGCGCAGGCGTCGGAACGCCTTCGCCAGCGATCCTGTCAGAGCTTTTCGCGTCTGCGTTTTGCTTATCGGCATGGGGGAGGGGAAGGTGTCAGGGATGGGCTGCTGGAGCCGCGGGGGCGGCTCCTCCGCCCGGATGTTCGTTCTGGGCGCAGCTTGCGGCGCAGGTGAAATCGGTGCGGTCGACGCCCCGGTAAAGGGCCACGGTGGCGTTGGAGCGCGTCACCGTAACGTCTCCGGAAAAGACCGTCCGGCCCGCCTTGTCCAGCACCACGATGTCGGTGGAGCCGAAGCTGCGGCCAAGCACGTAGACTGCGTTCGTGCCGACCACGGTCACGTCCGCCACGCCGGGATTGCCCACCACCACCGACGCGGCGCCCTGCACCGGCAAGCGGGTGGAGTGATCCAGCGTGACGTTCAGGCTTGCGGCATGGGCGCCGCCGGCCAGGGCCGTCAACGTCAGAACGATAGGGACGATCATGGAGCGCATGGACGGACCTGCGGGAAACTTCGCCACAAAATGCTCCGCAAGCGTCAACAAAGTCTCAAAACGCCGCTGGATTAAGGGTGCGACTCCGGCGACCGCCGGGACGGGGCTCCCGCCGGGCGGTGGAGGACGTCCACACGGGCGGCCCGAGGCAGCCTCTATAGCCATTGTCGCGGGCGTCATCGGCCACGCCGCCGGAACGTCCCGGGGACATCCCCCTCTCGCGTGCGCTTCCGCGAGAGCCTCGTCCTCTGTTCCCTGTTCCCGAATAAGGAGGCGGCTGGTGTATATAATGGCGGTGCTTTCTTAGGGTGATTTAGAAGTAAATGAAGATAGTAAATCGATGTAAACTAAATAATCATAGATGTCGCAGGCGGCTTTCACTCCACATTAAGGAGCTGCGGGCATGTTGGCCTGGTGTTGAGGGTCAAGCGGGCAAGAACGGCTCGGGACCCGTTTTCCGCTTGTGCAACTAGGAGATATACAATGTCGAAGTTTGTCACGCGCTTCCTGACCGACGAATCCGGTGCGACCGCCATCGAGTATGGTCTGATCGCCGCCCTGATCGCCGTCGTCATCATCGCCGGCGCCACCACCCTGGGCAGCAACCTGGGCGCCACGTTCAACAAAGTCTCCAACGGCGTTTCCACCGCCAATAGCTAGTACGCCTATTTTGCAGAGAGTAGATTTTGGGCCGTGGCGATTTCGTCGCGGCCCTTTTTACTTGGGGGTGTCATGTGTTGCCATATTCGAAGCTTCTTCGCCGATGAGGCCGGCGCAACGCTGGTCGAATATGGCGTGATCGTCGCTCTGATATGCGTAGCTATAATCGGAGCCTTAAACGCCATTTCTTCCGGCCTATTGACGGCTTTTGGCATTGTATCAAATAATCTCATTGGGCATTGAGCAGCGACGCGATCAACCGTTCCTTCAGACAGACGGCGCATAAGACGAACATCAGCCGGAGTCCGCCACTATGACGGCCGTTCAAATCGTACTTGTTTCGGTCTTCCCGGCTGGGGTCATCGCCGCGGCCATGACCGACGCGACATCCTACACCATTCCAAACCGCCTCTCGGCCTTCCTGGCCGCGGCCTTCATACCGGCCGCACTGGCGATGGGCGTGTCGCCTCAGGTGTTCGCCGTTTCCGTCGGGTTGGGGGTGGTCGGTCTGGCGCTTGGGATCGCCATGTTCGCCTTGCGCTGGATCGGCGGCGGCGACGCCAAGCTTCTGGCCGCGTGCGCGCTTTGGCTCGGATCGAGCGCGGTCGCGCCCTTCCTGCTCTGGACCGCGATCGCTGGAGGGGTGCTGGCGCTCGGCCTGATGTCCCTGCGCAAATCTCCTCTGCCGCTTTCGAGTTTCGGCCCGGCCTGGTTCGGGCGGCTGATGAAGCCCGGCGGGGACGTCCCCTACGGAGTCGCCATTGCGGCGGGCGCGCTGATCGCCCTTCCGGGCGCGCCCTTGCTGAGCCACCTTCACAGATCTTAACGCGCTTACTTAGGCGAGCGTTAACCAGCCGGGCGCATGTTCCCCTGGCGGCGAATGGATTCTGAAGAGGCTGCGCTCCGGCGTGCGCCCCTGGAAAGATCGGAACATGAACACCACACGCATGGCGATCCTGGTGGTCGCCTTGATTGCGGGCATAGCTTGCGTGGGCGTCGTACTGCACGGCATGGCCTCCGCGCGCCGTGTCGCGCCCGTGGTGATCGCCGCACCCGTTCAGCCTCATCCCGTCGTGCGGGTGCTGGTCGCCAAGCACGACCTCAATGTCGGCGACAAGGTCGGTCCCGACGACATGTCCTGGCAGACGTGGCCGGCCGAAGCGCTCAATCCCGCCTTCATCACCGACGGTCCGCCTAGGACAGCGCCGACCGGCCAACTCGCCGGCAAGGTCGATCAGGCCGCCGACGCGGTCAAGGCGGCCATGTCCGATCCCGCGAAGGGCGCCGGCGCGAGCCTGATCGCCTCCATCGTGCGCGAGCGCATCATCGCCAACGAACCCATCGTTCGGACCAAGCTGGTCCATCCGGGCGCCGGCGGGGTGATGGCGGTGACGCTCGATCCCGGCATGCGCGCCGTCGCTCTTCCGCTGACGGCGGAAAGTGCTGCGGGCGGCTTCATCCTTCCCGGGGATCATGTGGACGTGCTGCTGACGCGCACGCTTGACGCCAGCGCGTCCGCCTCCTCCGGCGTTCCGAACGGGGGCGGGGGCAATCAGACCCACGTCACCAACACGATCATGAAGAATGTGCGCGTGCTGGCGATCGACCAGAGCATCGGGGCGCCCAAGACCAACGCGGAGATCGGCGCCACCGCCACGGTAGAATGTACCGCCTCTCAGGCCGAGTACCTGGTGGTGGCCAAGGCGTCGGGTAGCCTGACCCTGATGCTGCGCTCCTATGCGGACGCCGCCGGCCCAGCCGAGATCGGCGTCCAGCCGCACCGCATCGAGGCCGATAACGTCGTGCGCGTGTTCCGCACCTCCGCCTCTACTCCCGTCACGGTGACCCAATGAGCAAGGTGTTTCGTCCCGCGCCTTTGGGCTCCGCGCCGATGAAGACGGCTCTGGCGCATCTGGCGGCCTTAGCTGCGGTCGGCGCCGCCGTGCTCGCCCACGCCGCCGGCGCTCGCGCCGCCAGCCCGGCCCCCTGGCGCGACATGGCCGCCCCACCCGCCGCCGACGCCTCCCTGGCCGGCGCTCCGGCCGTTTCCCCCAATCAGACCGTCGCCCTGGACCTCCACGGCGCGGGCGTGCGCAACCTCGCCCTGCCGCGCGGCAAGTCGGCGGTGATCGAACTGCCGGTGGATGCGCGCGACGTCCTGGTCTCGGACCCCGCCACCGCCGACGTGGTGCTCTCCAGCCCTCGCCGCATCTATGTGCTCGGCAAGAAGTCCGGCTCGACCGACGCGGTGTTCGTGGACGGCATGGGCCATCAGATCCTGCGCCTCAACATACGCGTGGACCAGGATGTTTCCGCCGTCGCCGAGACCTTGAACCGCGTCCTGCCGGGCTCTTCGGTGCATGTCGAAGCGCTCAACGATTCCCTGATCCTCAGCGGCGAGGTCCCCAACGCCAGCGACGCCGACAAGGCCGTACGCATCGCCGCCAGCTTCGTCGACAAGCCGGAAAAGGTGTTGAACATGCTCGCCGTCGCCGGACCCGAGCAGGTGATGCTCAAGGTCCGCATCGTCGAGGTGAACCGCCAGATCGTGAAGCAGCTGGGCGTAAACTTGAACGCCCTGGTGGCCCACGTCGGCAACTCGCGCTTCGACCTGGCCGACGCTGCGACCTATGGCATCAACGGTTCTTTGCTCGGGGGGCTCACCAGCGGCAGCTACACCTATACGAACGGCGCACAGACGGCGACCGGCCAAGCGGCTCTGCAAGCGTTCGAGCAGGCCGGACTGGTGCGCACTCTCGCAGAGCCCGATCTCACCACCGTCTCCGGCGAGGCCGCGAACTTTTTGGCCGGGGGCGAGTTCCCTGTCCCCGTCGGTGAGGATAGCACGGGCCGTATCACGGTCACCTTCAAGCAGTTCGGCGTCGGCCTGGGCTTTACGCCCGTGGTCCTGTCGGCTGGGCGGATTTCCCTGAAGATTTCGACGGAATACTCCCAGCTCACCAACGTCGGCGCCCTGACCCAGCAAGGTTCGTCCAGCACCAGCGTCGGCTCGAGCACCCCGACGACGACGCCGACGACGGGCGGCACGACCAGCGGCGGCGGCTCGACCATCACCACGACGCCCACCGTCACCATTCCAGGCCTGAGCATCCGCCGGGCGCAGACGGTGGTCGAACTACCTTCCGGCGGTTCCATGATGATCGCGGGCCTGCTCGAATCCATAACCGGAAGCGATATCGCCGCCTTGCCGGGTCTGAGCCAGCTGCCGGTCCTGGGGGCGCTCTTCCGCTCGCGCGACTACCAGCAGAGCGAGACCGAACTGGTGGTTATCGTCACGCCCTATCTCGTCAAGCCCAGCCGGCCCGACCAGCTCCAGACACCAGCCGACGGTCTGGTGATCGCCGACGACGCTTCGACCTATCTGCTCGGACAACTGAACAAGTCCATGGGGACCGCCGCCGCCCCGACCACCGCCGGCAAAACCTATAAGGGACCCTTCGGCTATGTCGTCCAGTGATCCCATGCGCCGCAGCCTGCTCGCCTTGGCTTCCATACTGACCTTGGCGGCCGGGCTGGACGGCTGCGCCACGAAGCGCGACGCGATCCTGGCAGACCAGCCGCCCGCCGTCACCCCGACCGAACAATACGCGCTGAAGGTGACCACCGCACCGGAGCAGATCGCCATCGGGCTGCACGCGGAGGGGCTTTCGCCCAACCAGCAGTCCGCCCTGGCCCAGTTCGTCAGCGAATGGCGCGACAATGGCGGTGGCGATGTCGTGGTCCGCACGCCCAGCGACGCCCCGGCCATCCTGCTGACGAAGAAGATCGCAGACCAGATTTCCGCCTATCTGCAGCATTTGGGCGTGCCGTCCGACCACGTGCAGGCCAGCGCCTACGTCGCCGGACCCGATGCGACCCAGGCCCCGGTGCTGGTGAGCTACGACAGGTTCGAGGCGACCGGCCCGCGCTGCGCGAACCGTTGGGACAGTCTGATGGCCCACTTCGACAACCAAGCCTATGCCGCTTTCGGTTGTTCTGTCACGGCCAACATGGGCGCGCAGATCGCCAATCCGCGTGACCTGATCGCACCTGCGGTCGTGACGCCGGCCGATAACAGCCGGCGCGCCGTGGTGTTGGGAAAATACCGCAACGGCCTGGTCACCTCGACGACGTCCGATGATCAGGCGTCCGGCAAGGTTTCGGCGGCTACATCGCAATGATCTATTTTAAGAGCTTGCGTAGCGGGAGAGCCTCATGACGCGCACCGCCAAGGCCGATTTCGGACAGATCGGTTTCGACGAGGACTTCTCGGGCTTCGACGTGGACGACGACTTCGCCATGCCGGCCGCCGCTTCCAACACTCCGATCGACGTCTCCGCGTGGGAAGAACCGGACCTAACCCTGGCCGCTCCCGACGTGGAGCTTCCGGCCGTCGAAACCTCGACCATGGCCGTCAACCCCATGGGCGCGCTGCTCATCGGCGGAGAAGCCGCATTGGGCGAGGCGGCGGTGCCGCGCATCAGTATCCACGTCTTCTTCCAGCGCAGCGAGACCGAGGCGCTGGCCGAGCAGATGAAGGGCGACCGCCGTCTGGCGCGCGCCAGCACGGTGATCCGTGGCGGCAGCCTGGATGACGCGTTGGCCCTCTACCAGAACCAGCCCACGCCTTCGTTGATCCTGGTCGAAAGCACCGCCGACGCGGCGTCCCTTCTGGCCGGGCTCGACCGGCTGGCGGAGGTCTGCGACCCCGGCACCAAGGTGGTGGTGATCGGGACCCACAACGACATCCCGCTCTATCGCGAGCTGATGCGGCGTGGCGTGAGCGAGTACCTCGTGCCGCCGATGCAGACCCTGCAGCTCATCCGCGCCGTCACCACCCTGTATTCCGATCCGGCCACGCCCTTCATCGGCCGCACCCTGGCCTTCGTGGGCGCCAAGGGGGGGGTGGGCTCGTCGACCCTAGCCCACAACATCGCCTACGCCATGTCCGAGCAGACCCAGGCGTCGACCGTGATCGTGGACTACGACCTGCCGTTCGGCACCGCCGGACTCGATTTCAACCAGGACCCGCTGCAGGGTTTCGCCGACGCCCTGTCAAAGCCGGATCGACTGGACCCGGTGCTGCTCGATCGGATGACCGCGCGCTGCGGCGAGCGGTTGAGCCTGTTCGCGGCCCCGGCGTCGCTGGACGACGATCACGACTACAGCGCCGACACCTACGAAGAGGTGCTGGGCAAGATCCGCGCGACCGCGCCCTATGTGGTGCTCGACCTGCCCCACATCTGGACGGGTTGGATGCGGCGCACCCTGTTGGCGGCCGACGACGTGGTGGTGGTGGCCTCGCCCGATCTGGCCTCGCTGCGCAACGCCAAGAACCTGCTGGACCTGGTGCGCAAGGGACGTCCCAACGACCACCCCCCGCAGCTGATCCTGAACCAGGTCGGGGTGCCGGGCCGCCCCGAGATTCCCGTGAAGGACTTCGCCAAGGCGCTCGGCCTGGAGCCCTCGCTGGTGCTGCCCTTCGACGCCAAGCTGTTCGGCCAGGCCGCCAACAACGGTCAGATGATCCAGGACGTCAACGCCAAGTCCAAGGTGTCCGAGGGGTTGGCGCAGTTCGCCCAGCAGCTTTCCCGCCGGGAAGCGGCGACGGCGGCGCCCAAGACCGCCAAGTCGCTCATCGAGCGGCTGCGCAAGCGCGGCTGAGGAGCGTCAGTTCATGTTCGGCAAGCGTAGCCTCGACGGTCCGACCAAGTCGGCCGCCCCCCCGCCGCCGCCCCCAGGCGGCGCGGAGATCGCCACGCGTCCCCAACGCAAGGAAGCGCCCCGCCCGCTCGAGGCGGCCATGGTTCCCGCGCCCAAGCCCACGGCGGCCTCCAGCGGGCCACGGGCCACGGCGGCGCTGGAACAGCTCAAGGCCGCGCAGGGCGGTGGCGGCAAGGACGGGGCGGTCACCGAGATCGTCCGTGAGCAGAGCGACTACTACCACGCCACCAAGACGACCATCTACACGGCCCTGCTCAACACCATCGACCTGGCCCAGCTGGCCCAGCTCGATGTACGCGCGGCGGCTGAGGAAATCCGCGACATCGTCGCCGAACTGGTGGCGATCAAGAACGTCTCCATGTCCGGCGCGGAGCAGGAGCACCTGGTCCAGGACATCATCAACGATGTGCTGGGCTATGGTCCGCTGGAGCCCCTGCTGGCCCGCGACGACATCGCCGACATCATGGTCAACGGCGCCGGCCGGGTGTTCATCGAAGTGGGCGGCAAGGTTCAGCTGACCAATGTCCGCTTCCGCGACAACCAGCAGCTGATGAACATCTGCCAGCGGATCGTCAGCCAGATCGGCCGTCGCGTCGACGAATCCAGCCCGATCTGCGACGCCCGCCTGCCGGACGGCTCGCGCGTCAACGTCATCGGTCCGCCGCTGGCGCTGGACGGTCCCACCCTGACCATCCGGAAGTTCAAGAAGGACAAGCTCACCATGAGCAATCTGGTGGGCTTCGGCTCCATCAGTCCGGAGGGGGCGCGGGTGCTGGGCGTGATCGGCGCCTCGCGATGCAACGTGCTGATCAGCGGCGGTACGGGTTCGGGTAAGACCACCCTGCTCAACACCATGACCGCCTTCATCGACCCGACCGAGCGAGTCATCACCTGCGAGGACGCGGCCGAACTGCAGCTGCAGCAGCCCCACGTGGTGCGCCTGGAAACCCGTCCGCCCAACTTGGAAGGGCAGGGCCAGATCACCATGCGCGACCTGGTCAAGAACTGCCTGCGGATGCGTCCCGAGCGGATCATCGTCGGCGAAGTCCGCGGACCCGAGGCGTTCGACCTGCTGCAGGCCATGAACACCGGCCACGACGGCTCCATGGGCACCTTGCACGCCAATAGCCCGCGCGAGGCGATCAGCCGGATCGAATCGATGATCACCATGGGCGGCTACGGCCTGCCGTCGCGCACCATCCGCGAGATGGTGGTCGGCTCCATCGACGTGATCATCCAGGCCGCGCGCCTGCGCGACGGCTCGCGCCGAATCACCCACATCACCGAGGTGGTGGGCCTGGAAGGCGACGTGATCATCACCCAGGACCTGTTCGTCTACGAGATCACCGGCGAAGACGCCAATGGCGGCGTCGCCGGGCGTCACCGTTCCACGGGCATCGCCCGCCCGCGCTTCTGGGATCGGGCGCGCTATTACGGCCTGGAGCGCGAACTGGCCGACGCCCTGGACGACGCGGAGTAGCGCCGATGATGCTGCTGATCCTGGTCGGCGTTCTCGCCTTCATCGCCATCGGCGGCGCCGGCTACGCCCTGGTCGGCGGCGAGAGTTCCCAGACCAAGGGCCTGAAGCGGATGCAGGCGGCGACGAGTCCGGCCGCCAAGTCGGAGCGCAGCCGCACGCCCCAGGACGCCGCGGCCAACCGGCGCAAGCAGATCCTTCAGAACCTCAAGGCCGTCGAACAGCAGCAGCGCAAGAAGACGGTGACCCTGGAGGGCCGACTGAACCAGGCCGGCCTGAACCCCAATGTCCGCACCTTCTGGATCATCAGCGGCGTCCTGGCGATCATTCTGAGCTTGGGCGCGTTCGCGGTCAGCCACAATCCGCTGATCGGGCTTGGCGTGGGTTTCGCCGGCGGCCTGGGACTGCCGAGATGGGTGCTGGGTTTCCTGGGCAAGCGGCGGTTGAAGAAATTCACCGCCGATTTCCCCAACGCCACCGACATCATCGTCCGGGGCATCAAGTCGGGCCTGCCGGTCAACGACTGCCTGAAGGTGATCGCCCGCGAAAGCCCCGAACCCCTGGCCGGCGAGTTCAAGAAGCTGGTGGAAGGCCTGTCCATGGGGCAGTCGGTCGAAGAGGCGCTCGACAAGCTGCATGGCCGCATGCCGACCTCGGAAGTGCGCTTCTTCTCCATCGTCCTGTCCATTCAGCAGAAGACCGGCGGCAACCTGGCCGAGGCGCTCGGCAACCTGTCGGTGGTCCTGCGCGCGCGCAAACTGATGGTCGAGAAGATCAAGGCGATGTCGGGCGAGGCCGTGGCCTCCGCCGCCATCATCGCCTCGCTCCCGCCGGGGATCATGATGCTCGTGTCGCTGACGACGCCGAACTACATGGCGCCGATGATCGCGGACCCTCGCGGTCACATTATGCTGATGATCGGTGCGTTCTGGATGGCGTGTGGCGTGTTCGTCATGCGCAAGATGATCAACTTCAAGTTCTGAGGGCGCGAGATGTTCGATCCCGTCAGCCTTCTGGACAACCCGCTCAACATCATGGCGGCAGCCACCGCCATGGTCTGTTTCGGCACCGTCGCCACCCTGGCTGCGCCCCTGCTCCGCGGCGACAAGCTGGAAGGCCGGTTGAAGTCGGTCGCCAACCGGCGCGAGGAGCTTCGCCGGCGTTCCCGCCAGCAGATCCGCGACGGCAGCCTGCGCCATGTGGACGAGAGCCTAGCCAAGAAGGTCGTGGATCGATTCCAGCTCAACAAGCTGCTGGAAGACCCCAAGGTCGTGGACAAGCTGGCCCGGGCGGGCCTGCGCGGTCCCCGGCCGATCTCCACCTTCTACTTCTTCCGCCTGTTGATGCCGTTCATCCTGGCGGTGCTGGCGGCGCTGTATCTATTCGTGCTGCACGCCACCCATTGGACGACGCAGGTGCGCTTCGTCGCCGTCGCCGCCCTATTCGTGGGCGGCTACTACGCGCCCAACCTCTATCTCCAGAATCGCATCGGCAAGCGGCAGGCCTCGATCATGGCCGTGTTCCCGGATGCGCTGGACCTGCTGCTGATCTGCGTGGAATCGGGCATGTCGATCGAGGCCGCCATCCAGAAGGTGGGCGCCGAAATCGGCGCAAGCTCGATCGAACTGGCGGAAGAACTGGCCCTGCTCACCGCCGAACTCAGCTACCTGCCCGAGCGTCGTATGGCCTACGAAGGGCTCGCCCGACGCACCGGCCATCCGGGGGTGAAAGCCGTGGTGACCGCTATGATCCAGGCCGAACGCTACGGCACGCCGCTCGGCAGCGCGTTACGGGTCATGGCCAAGGAGAATCGCGAGATGCGGATTGCGGCGGCGGAGAAGAAGGCGGCGCAGCTGCCGGCCAAGCTGACCGTGCCGATGATCTTGTTCTTCCTGCCGGTGCTGTTCATCGTCATCCTGGGGCCGGCGATCATCAAGGTGCAGGACACCCAGAAACACAACCATGCGGCCGCTTCGGCCACGCCCGGAAAATGACCGCCTAGGGTGTGATGTAGCCTAGCGCGCCTGGGCCATCGGACCCGGCGGGAGCAGGCCATGGCCGCCGGTCTTTGACGCCTCGCGCAGATAGGCCAGGTTGGCGTCGGCGACGTCGGGGGGCAGGTCCTCGCGCATCAGCCGCTCGGCCTCGGCAAGCCGGCCTTCCATGCCCAGCACCAGCGCCAGGTTCTGGCGCTCCTGGGCGGTGGCGGTGGGTTGGGCGGCGGCGCGACGCAGATAGGTCTCCGCCTCGGCGCGCTGACCGTGGCTGGCGTACCAGAGCCCGAGGTTCGAAAGCACCCCAGGATTATCCGGCGACAGGACCAACGCCTGCTCGTAGGCGGCGTGGGCCTCGTCCGGCTGCCGGTTCTGCTCGCGCGCGACCGCCATCAGCGAATAGACCCGCCAGTCCCTGGGCGCGGCGGCCTCGGCCTTGCGCAGCGGGTCCAGGGCGTAGAAGCCCTTGCCCGCGCCGATATGGTCGCGGGCCTTTTCCAGCAGGGCGTCGAGGTTGGCGGGGTAGAGCACCAACACCTTGTCGACCGACTCCCCCGCCTCCTGATAACGGCCGAGCGCGCGCAGGCTGGCGGCGAGCGAGACCCAGGCCTGGGCGTCGGTGAGGTCCTGGTTGGCCTCGTGGGCCCAGAACACCGATCGCGCCAAGGGGTCCATCCGTTCGGCGGCGGCGCGCTCCTGGGGTGAGGCCTTCTTGGGACCGTCGTCCGCCGGCGTCGTCGCCTTGCTCGCGGGCGCGGCGGCGGGGGGCGTGGAAGCCGCCGGTTTGGCGGCGAACGGCCACGCCGAGGCGGGAGCCGCGAGGGCGATCGAGCCCAGCAGGGCGGTGAGAGCGGTTGCGGTTCGCAAAGGCTTGCGACACATCTGGGTGATCCTGGTCGGTGTCCGACGAGCCGCAGTCTCGCTCGTCGGCGTCAACCAAGCGTTAAGCATGATCGCCGGACCGCCGGCGGGAGGTCCGCGTACGTGTCCCACGATGCATCCGAAGTCCTGATCGCCGCCGAAGTCGCGACAGCGCCGATCCCGATCCAGCTGGTCGCGTCCATTGATCTGGACGTCGCGCTGGGGGCGGCGGGATCGGCCGCCAAGGCCCTGGCGACGCGTGAAGGCTTCAAGGGCGAGGGCGGGTCCGTCCTGCTGCTGAGCGACGCCCAGGGCGGACTGGTGCGGGTGCTCGCCGGGATCGGCAGGGGCGACGCGCCGAACGTCCTGCGCGCCTTGCCGGCGAAGCTGCCGGCCGGCGACTACGTGCTGGAGGGGGCCGGAGCGTCGGAGGCGTCGGCGGCGGCCCTGGCCTGGGGTCTCGGCAGCTATGTCTTCGACCGTTACCAGGCCGCAAGGGGCAAGCCGCGCCCGCGCCTGGTGATCTCGCAATCCGCCGATATTCCAACTTTGCGCCGCATCGTCCATTCGACGGCGTTGGCGCGCGACATGATCAACACTCCGGCCAACGATCTAGGGCCGCTGCAGATCGAGACCATCGCCCGCGAGGTGGCCGAGGCCTACGGCGCCCGGATCAGCGTCACCACGGGCGACGACTTGCTGGAGGCCGGGTATCCGGCGATCCACGCCGTGGGCCGTGCGGCGGTCGCGGCCCGCGCGCCGCGTTTGATCGAGCTGGACTGGAGCGGACCTGGGGCGGATGAGACCGCGCCTCGCATCGCCCTGGTCGGCAAGGGCGTGGTGTTCGACACCGGCGGCCTGGACATCAAGCCCTCCTCCGGTATGCGGCTGATGAAGAAGGACATGGGCGGCGCCGCCCACGCCCTGGCGTTGGGCCGCATGGTGATGGACGCCGGCCTGCCGATACGGCTGACGGTGCTGCTGCCGGTGGTGGAGAACGCCATCTCCGGCGACGCCATGCGGCCGGGCGACGTGCTGGAGACCCGCGCCGGCCTGTCGGTGGAGGTCGGCAACACCGATGCGGAGGGCCGGCTGATCCTGGCCGACGCCCTGACCCGCGCCGGCGAGCTGGAGCCCGCGCTGACCATCGATCTCGCTACCCTGACCGGCGCCGCGCGCGTCGCGCTCGGGCCCGACGTGCCGCCCTTCTACACCGACGACGAGGCGCTGGCGGCCGATCTGGCGGACGCCGCGCGCGCTGTCGGCGACCCGCTCTGGCGCTTGCCGCTGTGGGCGGGTTACGAGGCGTCGCTGGACAGCGATGTGGCCGACCTGAAGAACGATCCCGACGCCTGGGCCCAGGCGGGCTCGATCACCGCCGCCCTGTTCCTGAAGCGCTTCGCTCCCGCGACCGGCGTCTGGCTGCACCTGGACATCTTCGGCTGGAACCCGCGCAAGCGGCCGGGCTTCGCGGTCGGCGGCGAGGCGCAGGCGATCCGCGCCCTGTTCCAGCTGCTGCAGACCCGCTACGGCGGCGCGGCGTGAGCGGCCTCGACCCCCGCCTGACCCTGGCCAACCACGGCGTGGCGGATATCGCCCTGGAGGGCCTCGTCGCGGCGCCTCGCTACGTCGCGCCCCGGGAATGGCAGGTCGCGGCGTCGGTGCTGGGCCTGCGCCGCACGCCGTCGCCCGAGGCCGAGCAGATGGACCAGCTGGTGTTCGGCGAGCGTTTCGACGTGCTGGAGACCCGCGACGGCTGGAGTTTCGGCCGGGCCCAGCGGGACGGCTATGTCGGCTGGGCGCCGCAGTCCGGTTTGAGTGAGACCCTCGGCGCGCCGACCCACTGGGTCTGCGCGCTCGGCGCCCACGCCTTCAGCGAACCGTCGATCAAGACCGCGCCGCGCCATCGCCTGTCGATCAACGCCCTGGTCGCGGTGGAGGCGGAAGAGGGGCGTTTCGCGCGCATCGCCGGTTCGGGCTGGATCGTGCGCGAGCACCTCAGCCCGCTGGGGACCTGGGCCGCCGACCCCGCCGGTGTCGCCGAGCGTTTCCTGGAAGTCCCCTACCTGTGGGGTGGGCGCGACGGGTTGGGGCTGGACTGTTCGGGTCTGGTGCAGCAGGCCTTCTACGCCTGCGGCCGTGTCGCGCCACGCGACACCGACATGCAGGCGGCAATGGGTCATCCGGCCGGGCAGGGCGATCTGGTGCGCAACGACCTGGTGTTCTGGCGCGGCCACGTCGCCATGATGCTCGACGCGCAGCGTCTCATCCACGCCAACGCCCACCACATGGCGGTCGCCGTGGAGCCCTTGGCCGAAGCCGTCTCGCGGATCGAGGCCGCGGGCGGCGGGTCGCCCACCGCCTTTCGTCGGATCGGAGCCTACGAGTCATGAGCGAGCCCACCGAAGCCGAGCTGCGCGCGGAGATCGTGCGGGTGACGCGGGCCATGGCCGAGCGCGGCCTGAATCGGGGGACGTCGGGCAATGTCTCCGTCCGGTTCGCGACCGGCATGCTGGTGACGCCGAGCGGGGTGGCGCCGGACAAGCTGACCGTGGACGGCGTCGTCTTCGTGGATATGGACGGAGCGGTCAGCGCCGACGCGTCCCGCCCGTCCAGCGAGTGGCGCATGCACATGGGGCTCTACGCCCGCCGACCGGACGTGAACGCGGTGGTCCACTGCCATTCCCGCCACGCCACCATCCTTGCCTGCGCCGGCAAGCCGATCCCGGCGATGCACTACATGGTCGCGGTGGGGGGCAAGAGCTTCGTGCCGCTGGCGCCCTATTCGACCTTCGGCACAGACGCCCTGGCTCGAAACGTGGCCGAGGCGCTCGAGGGCGGCTACGCCTGCCTGATGGCCAACCACGGCCAGATCGTCGCCGCCGCAAATCTCGACCGGGCCCTGGTCATCGCCGAGGAGGTGGAGGAACAGGCCGCCGTCTATTGGGGTACGCTGGCCATCGGCGGCCCCAAGCTGCTGGACGCCGACCAGATGGGCGAGGTGTTCGTCCAGTTCAAAGGCTACGGCCAAGCCATATGAGGCGCCCATGATCGCCCTGCGCAACGTCTGCAAGTCCTTCGACGGCGGGCGCACGCGGGCGGTCGACGATGTCAGCCTGGATGTGCCCAGGGGCGGTTTCCTCGCTATCGTCGGGGAGTCCGGCTCGGGCAAGAGCACGGTGGTCAAGACCATCAATCGGCTAGTGGAGCCCGATACGGGGACGGTCCAGATCGACGGCCGCCCCGCCGACGCCGATCCGGCCCATATCCTGCGCCGCCGTATCGGCTACGTGTTCCAGGGGGTGGGCCTGTTTCCGCACCTGAGCGTGGCGGAGAATATCGGCGTCACCCCGCGCTTGCTGGGTTGGGAGCCGGCGCGGATCGCCGGGCGGGTGGACGAACTGCTGGACCTGGTGCGCCTGCCGCGCGCCTATGCGAGCCGTCGACCGGACGCGCTCTCCGGAGGGCAGCGCCAGCGGGTCGGGATCGCGCGGGCGCTTGCGGCCGAGGCGACCATCGTGCTGCTGGACGAGGCGTTCGGCGCGCTCGACCCGATCATCCGCGCCGACCTGGGACAGGACTACCGCCGCCTGCACGAACAACTCGGCCTGACCACGGTGATGATCACCCACGACGTGTCCGAGGCGGTGCTGCTGGCGGATCGGATCGCGGTGATGAAGGACGGACGGTTGCTGGCGAACGGAACGCCGGGCGAGTTGGCCGCAGGGGACGTCGATCCCTACGTCCGCGAGCTGATGGACGCCCCGCGCCGGCTGGCGGAGCGGGTGGCCGAACGCCTGAGCTCTCGTGATCCGGGCGCCCGCGATCCGGCCGGCCTCGACCTGGTCCGGGGCGTATGAACGGTCAGATCGCCCAGGCCTGGGGGCTGCTGCCGGGCTATCTCGCCGGCCATGTGATCCTGAGCGCCTCAGCCCTGGTGCTGGGGCTGGCCGTGGGCCTGCCACTGGCCCTGCTGGCGGCGCGATCGCCTCGGGTGCGGTGGCCGGTCCTGGCCTTGGCCAGCCTGGTGCAGACGATCCCCAGCCTGGCCCTGCTGGCTCTGTTCTATCCGGTGCTGCTGGCGTTGTCGGCCTTGGCGCTGAAGCTGACCGGGCATGGCTTTCCCGCCCTGGGGTTCCTGCCGTCGCTGCTGGCGTTGGCGCTCTACGCCCTGCTGCCGATCCTGCGCAACGGGGTGACGGGGCTGACCGGGCTCGACCCGGCGGTGGTCGAGGCGGCCGACGGGGTGGGCATGACGCGCACCCAACGCCTGTTCCAGGTGGAGATTCCGCTGGCCGCGCCGGTGATGATGGCCGGGGTGCGGACGGCGGCGGTCTGGGTGATCGGCGGGGCCACCCTATCGACCGCCGTCGGATGGAGCAGCCTGGGCGACTACATCTTCTCCGGCCTGCAGACCGAGAACTGGGTGTTGGTGCTGTTTGGGTGCGCCGCCTCCGCCGCCCTGGCGCTGATCGTGGACCAGCTGTTGGCCCTGATCGAGACCGGGCTGGCGCGGCGGTCGCGCTGGCGGCTGATCGGCGGGGCGGCGGGACTGGTCGCGGGGGCGATCCTGGCGCTGGCCCCGCGTTTCGCACCGGCTGTAGGCGGCCCGGCCTATGTGATCGGCGCCAAGAACTTCTCCGAACAGTACATCCTGGCCGACCTGATCGAAGCTCGCCTGCACGATGCGGGGGCGCGGACCAGTCTGCGGTCGGACCTGGGCTCGGCGATCGCGTTCCGGGCTCTGGCGGCCAACGATCTCGACGTCTACGTGGACTATTCCGGCACGCTGTGGACCAACGTGCTGGGTCATTCCGACACGCCGCCGCGCGCCGAACTGCTGGCCCGGGTCGGGCGTGAGCTGAAAGCGCGGTACGGGGTGGAGGTGCTGGGCTCGCTCGGGTTCGAGAACGCCTACGCCCTGGCGATGCAGCGCGATCGGGCGGCGAGCCTTGGTGTTCGCACCCTGGCCGATCTGACGGGCAGGGCGGGGTCGCTCACCTTGGGGTCGGACCTGGAGTTCCTGTCGCGGCCGGAATGGCGGGCGATCCAGCGGGCCTATGGCCTGGACTTCAAGGCCGAGCGCCGGTTCCAGCCGACCTTCATGTACGGCGCGCTGAAGGATGGGGAGGCCGACGTGATCTCGGCCTTCTCGTCGGACGGCCGCATCGTCGCCGACCACCTGATCACCCTGACCGATCCCAAGGGCGCTGCGCCTGCCTACGACGCGGTGATCCTGATCTCGCCGCGACGCGTAGGGGATGAGAGGCTGAAGGCGGCGCTCAGGCCGTTGATCGGCGCCATCCCGGTGGATCGGATGCGCGCGGCCAACCTGTCGGTGGACCGCGACCGGGACAAGCGCACCCCCGCCGAGGCGGCGGCGGTGCTGGGGGCCGAGATCGGGGGGCGGTAGTCGCCTACGCCGCCAGCTGGCGCGTCAGCGACTCGGCCTCGGCCTGGAAGATCACCTGGAGGTTCTCGTTGGTCAGCCGGCCGTTGAAGGCGGTGCGCTGCTTGGCCTGTTGCAGGCGCACGATGGCGCGGCGCTGGCTATCGCTCAGCGAGGCCAGGGCTTCGTGGTGTTCGGCTTCGATCTGTTCGGGAGTGACGGTCATCGGTGACGCCCCTGGAGTGGCTTGGTCCTGACGGGTTGAATGTACGACTCGTGCCGGACCCTGTCGGACACTCTCTTCCATATCGATGATGGATAGGTAAACGTGGCGATGAACCGCAATAGATGTGGCATTCTGGCCCGTTTCGGGCCGAGAATCCTGCCCCGATCCAGGTCGACGGCGTGGTTTGCATTGCAACGCCAAGACGACGTCTAGATGACGCCCCCGAAACACCACGCCAGGACGGCCTTCTGGGCGTGGATGCGGTTTTCCGCCTCGTCCAGCACACGCGACTGCGGTCCGTCGAGCACGCCGTCGGTGACTTCCTCCCCACGATGGGCGGGCAGGCAGTGCAGGAAGATGGCGTCGCGGTGAGCCAGCCGCATCAGCGCCTCGTTCACCTGGAACGGTTCGAAGGCCTGGATGCGTTCGTCGTGGTCGACGTCGCCCATGGACACCCAGGTATCGGTGAGCACGCAGTCCGCGCCCTCCACCGCTGCGCGCGCGTCGTGGGTGATCTCCACTCGCGCGCCTTCGCCGGCCCGCGACAGGTCCATCAGGTCCGGGTGGTAGTCGACCGGGCAGGCGATCTTCAGCGTGAAGTCGAGCTTGGCCGCCACATGGACCAGGCTGGCGCAGACATTGTTGCCATCCCCGACCCAGGCCAGCGTGGCGCCGGCGATGGGCGCACGGCGATGCGCCTCGATGGTCATGATGTCGGCCAGGATCTGGCAGGGATGGCTGCGGTCGGTCAGGCCGTTGATCACCGGCACGCTGGCCGCCTGGGCGAACAGCTCTACGTCGTCATGGCGCTTGGCGCGGATCATCACCGCGTCGACCATGCGCGACAGCACCCGCGCGGTGTCCTCCACGGGCTCGCCGCGTCCGAGTTGCATGTCGCCCGCAGAGGCGATGATGGACTGGCCGCCGAGCTGGCGCATGGCCGCATCGAACGAGAAGCGGGTGCGGGTCGAGTTCTTCTCGAAGATCATCGCCAGGGTGCGGCCGGCGGCGGGCGCGTCCGGATCGGAGCGGCCCTGGGACCAGCCCGCGCGCGCGGCCTTGCGGCGCGCGGCCTCGTCCAGCAGAGCGCGGATGGTGGCGGCGTCCAGACGCCACAGGTCGATGAAATGGCGCAACTTGGCGGTCATGCGAGGCGACGCGCCGCCTTTAGGCGGACGCGTCCTCGGCCTTGATCGAGGCGCGGGCGACTTCACAGGCGGCTTCGAACATCACGAGCGCCTCGCGCGCCTCCTCCTGGGTGATCACCAGGGGTGGCAGCAGGCGCACGCAGTTGTCGCCGCCGCCGGCGACCAGCAGCTTCTGGTCGCGGGCGAGCTGCATGAAGGCACGGTTGTTGGTGGCGAGCTTGACCCCGATCAGCAGGCCGCGTCCGCGCACGTCGAGCACCACGTCGGGGAAGCGCGATTTCAGCCCCTCCAACTGCTGGACGAAATAGCCGGCCACGTCGTTCACGTGCTCCAGCAGTTCCGGCTTGCTCAGTTCCTCCAGGGCCACGGACGCCACCGCCATGGCCAAGGGGTTGCCGCCGTAGGTGGAGCCGTGCACGCCCGCGGTCATGCCCTTGGCCGCCTCGGCGGTGGCCAGGCAGGCGCCGACGGGGAAGCCGCCGCCCAGCGCCTTGGCCAGGGTCATGATGTCGGGGGCGGCCCCCGACCATTCGTAGGCGAACAGCTTGCCGGTGCGTCCCAGCCCACACTGCACCTCGTCGTAGATCAGCAGGACGCCGTGCTCGTCGCACAGGGCCCGCATGTCGCGCAGGTCGGCGTCGGGGACTGCGCGCGCGCCGCCTTCGCCCTGGACCGGCTCGATGATCACCGCCGCCGTGGTCGGGCTGGCGATGGCGGCCTTCAAGGCGTCGTGGTCGCCGAACTTGAGCTGGACGTAGCCGGGCAGGGTGGGGCCAAAGCCCTCCACATAGGACGGATTGCCCGCCGCGTTGATCGCCGCATAGGACCGGCCGTGGAAGGAGCCGTCGAAGCCGATGATGTCGATCCGCTCGGGATGGCCGTTGGCGGTGTGATATTTACGCGCAGTCTTCAGCGCGCACTCGATCGCTTCGGTACCCGAATTGGTAAAGAACACCACGTCGGCGAAGCTGACGTCGGTCAGCGCCTTGGCCAGGGCCTCCTGGCCCGGGATGCGGAAGATGTTGGAGGTGTGCCAGAGCTTTTCGGCCTGGGATTTCACCGCCTCGACCAGCTTGGGGTGGGCGTGGCCGAGTGCGTTCACCGCGATCCCGGCCATGCAGTCGAGATAGGCTTCCCCTTGCGCCGTATACAGTCGCACGCCCTCGCCTCGGTCGAACGCCAGCTGGGCGCGGCTGTAGACGCCCATCAGGTGGTCGGCGGGAACCGTGGCCGTTGCGGCGTGTGGCGACGGGGAAGCCATTCGGCGTCTCCCAAAAAGCGAAAGGTCCCCGGATGGAATCCGAGGACGGAAGGCGGCGACGTTTCGACCGCCTGGACTCGAAAGTCAACTTCGGGGTGGCCCTATCGCGTGGAAGCCGAACATCCATGGACAATGAAAGGTTAACGAGGCTTCCGGCAGGGCCATTACATCGTTGGTTAATCTTTTTTGGGCTCATGTTGTCCACATTGCGGTTGGAGCATGTGATGTTCAAAGTGGTCGGCTGTATTGCGACCGCACATGACCTGCGACTGGTCGTGCTCGCGGGCTTGATATGCTTCGGGGTCAGCGTCCTGGCCTGTAGCTTGTTGGACAAGGCGGTTCGGGGGGAGCGGGAAGCCGGTTTGCTCTGGCTCGGCGCCTCCGCGATCGCTGCGGGCTCGGGGTTCTGGGCGACCCATTTCATCGCCATGCTCAGCTTCAGGCCCGGCATGCCGGCCGCCTATGACCCGGTCACGGTGCTGGCCGGCTGGATCGTGGCTGTCGTCGGCACCGGTCTGGCCTTCTTCATGCTCAGCCGATCCAAGACCTGGCGGGGCCGGTTCGCGACCGGATGCGGCCTCGGGCTGGCCGGCGTGGCGATGCACTACGTCGCCATGGGGGCGTACCGCACCACCGGCGTGTTCCACATCGACTACGGCTACGTCACGGCCTCCGTCGTCGCCGCCTCGCTGATCGCCGGCCTGGGGTCGGTGTTCGTAAGGCGGCTGCATACCTGGGGCGACCGCATGCTCAGCGGCGGCGTCCTCACCCTGTCCATCTGTTCGGTGCATTTCGTCGGCGTGACCGCGCTGACGATCACGCCCGACCCGCGTGTGACCCTCGGCGCCGGCCTGATGCCGCCGCTGTATTTGGCGATCAGCGTGGCGGCGACTCTGCTGCTGGCGATCAGCATGACCGTACTGGCGATCATGATCAACGCCCGCACCAGCGCCGGCGCACTGTCGCGTCTGCGCGAGCTGATCGAGGCCATGCCGGCGTCGCTCGCCTATCATGACGCCGCCGACGCGGCCGTGATCTGGAACCGGCGCTACGAAGAGGGAACCGGTCTCAACGGCGTGCAGCTCGCCGAAGGCCTGCCCTACCGCACATCGCTCGAGGCGAGCGTCGCCGCTGGCCTCTATCCCGAGGCGCTCGGACGCGAGGCCGAGTGGATCGAAGAGCATATGGCCGAACGCGCCGGCGGCTTCGAGAACCGGACGATGGAGCAGAATCGCGCCGGCAAGTGGCTACGAATCCAGGAGAAGCGGACGGTCGACGGCGGCCTGATCTCGGTCGCCACCGACGTGACCGATCTGAAGGCGGCTCTCGCCCGCGCCGAAGCAGCGGATCGGGTCAAGACGGAGTTCCTGTCCAATCTCAGCCACGAACTGCGCACGCCGCTGAACGGGGTCGTGGGTCTGGGCGACGTGCTGGCCCGCACCGAGCTGAACGACCAGCAGCGCCTGATGGTGGACGCGATGCTCGCCTCCGCCCAGAACCTGACCGAACAGATCTCCTCGATCCTGGACTTCTCGGAAATGCAGTCGGGCGAGGTGACGCTGGTCCACGAGGCGTTCGACCCCGCGAAAGTGGTGCGCGAGGCGGCCTTGGCGTTCACTCCGGGCGCGCACGCCAAGGGCATTGCGCTGGAAGTCGATATCCGCAGCCGCCCCAACCTTCGCGCCATGGGCGACGCCGCGCGTATGCGGCAAGTGCTGACCAACCTGCTCAGCAACGCGGTCAAGTTCACCGAGACCGGCGGGGTGCTGGTCCTGTTCGAGGCCGAGGAGACCGATCAGACCCGCCGCCTGCGCTTCGAGGTCGTCGACACGGGCGTGGGCTTCGACGCGGCGCGGGCGGATCGCCTGTTCGACGGCTTCGAGCAGGCCGACGGCTCGATGACCCGCAAGTTCGGCGGAGCTGGACTGGGCCTGGCCCTGTCGCGCCGGATCGTCGAGCGTCTGGGCGGCGAACTGACCGCCAGCTCGCATCCGGGCCGAGGCTCGACCTTCGCCTTCAACGTCACCCTGTCCCAAGCGCCCGACGGGATCGACGCCACCGGCGAAACGAGCGAGTGGGCCGAGCCCCTTTACGCCACCGCAGATGCGGACGAGGCGGACCATCCGCTGCGGGTCTTGCTGGCCGACGACCATCCTACCAACCGCCAGGTGGTCGAGTTGATCCTCGGCGCCACGGAATCGGCGCTGACATCGGTGGAGAACGGGGCCGAGGCGCTGCAGGCCTTCCAGCATGGCCGCTACGACCTGGTGCTGATGGACCTGCAGATGCCGGTGATGGACGGTCTGACCGCCATGCGGGCGATCCGCGAGTTCGAGAGCGCCAGCCACCTGCCGCGCACGCCGATGATCGCGCTCACCGCCAACGTGCTGGCCGAACATGTGGCCGCTTCGCTCGCCGCCGGGGCCGACCGCCATGTCGGCAAGCCGATCACCGCCGCCCGCCTGCTGGAAGAGATCGGCCGCGCGTTCGACCTGCAGACTGCGGCCAATGACGTCTCCAACGCCGCCTGAGGTGGAAGCCGAGGCGGCGGAGTTCGCCGTCGATCCCGCGTTCCTGACCGGCTCCAGGCCGCTTGCCTCGCTCGGGCTGTGCGACGCGCGGCTGCAGGACGACGGGCGCTGGCCGTGGATCGTGCTGATCCCCCGGCGTGCGGGTCATACGGAGATCGAGCAACTCGGCCGGGACGAACGCAGCCTGCTGATGGACGAGATCGTCCTGGCGGGCGCGGCGGTGCGGGCGATGGGCGAGGCGCTCGGCCGCCCGATCGACAAGCTGAACGTCGGGGCGCTGGGCAATGTGACGGCCCAGCTCCACATCCATATCGTGGGTCGCCGCCGGGACGACGTCGCCTGGCCCGGCCCGGTCTGGGGTGTCGGCGTAGCTCGGGCCTATGAGGTGGAAGCGCGGGAAGCGGCGCAGGCCGCCGCCTTGGGCGTATTCACCGGCTGAAGTCCTCCTCCCCCGCTTCGCAGGGGAGAAGAATTTCCTAGCGCGGCGCCCGCTTGGCCAGAATCCGTTGCAGGGTCCGGCGGTGCATGTTCAGCCGCCGTGCGGTCTCGGAGATGTTGTGGCCGCACAGCTCGTAGACGCGCTGGATATGCTCCCAGCGCACCCGGTCGGCGGACATCGGGTTCTCGGGCGGGGCGGGCGATCCGCCTTCGCGGGCCGCCAGCAGGGCGCGGGCCACATCGTCGGCGTCTGCGGGCTTGGGCAGGTAGTCGACCGCCCCCGCCTTAACCGCGGCGACCGCGGTGGCGATGTTGCCGTAGCCGGTGAGCATGACCACTCGCGCGTCAGGGCGCACCGCCTGGATGGTCTCGACCACCTGTAGGCCGTTGCCGTCCTCCAGCCGCATGTCGAGCACAGCGAAGGCGGGGGGCTTTTCCTTCACGGCCTGGACCGCCTCGGCGACGCTGCCCACCAGCACCACCTCGAAGCCCCGCTGTTCCAGGGCGCGTCCCAGCCGTGTACGCAGCGGCGCGTCGTCGTCCAGCACCAGAACCGATTTCTCGGCTAGGGCTGCAATAGCAGCGGAGATGTCGGTCATTCTGGGCTCCAAAGCTCAGCGTGCGGCCGTAACACGCGTCTCGCCATAATGTCGCAGTCCCGACGCCCTCAACACAAGAGTTTTAAACAGGTTCCTGCACGGCGATGCGTTCGCGTGTCCAACGGGCCGTTATGCAGGCGCCGCCGCGCTTGGCGTTGCGGAACTCGACCAGGGCGCCGGTGCGCTCCAGAAGCGTCTTGGCGATGAAGAAACCGAGACCCATCCCCAGGTGCGACGAGCGCGAATTCTCCCCCTGGCTGCGGGTGGTTATGTAGGGCTGGCCAAGCTTGCCGATGACGTCGGCCGAGAAGCCGGGACCGTCGTCGCGCACTTCGATGATCAGCTGGGCGTCGTCGTAATAGGCCGTGAGGTCCACCGCCGATTCGGCGAAGTCCACCGCGTTCTCCACGAAGGCCGACAGGCCGTGCAGCACTTCCGGCATGCGTTGGACCTCCAGGATCGCCGCGCCGGGCGCGCAAGAGACCTCGCAGTCGATGACCACGACACCGTCGCGATGCGGGTCGGCCACTTCGTCCAGCAGCTGCGACAGGCTCATGCGGGCGTGATGGGCGTCGGCGGTGTCGGGCTCCTGGGACAGCTTGCGCAGGATGGCGCGGCATCGCTCCGCCTGCTCGATCAGCAGTTGGACGTCGTCGAACAGGGGGCCGGGCTCCAGGCTGCGGATCATCTCCTTGGTCACCACCTGGATGGTCGCCAGGGGCGTGCCCAGCTCGTGGGCCGCCGCCGCCGCCAGGCCGCCCAGCGCCGACAGCCGCTGCTCGCGCGCCAGCACCGCCTGGGTGGCGGCCAGGGCCAGCTCCATGCGCGAAGCCTCCGCCGACGCCTGCCACGCGTAGGCCGCGGTGAAGACGATGCCGACCGCCAGCGCGATCCCCACGCCGGCCACGTACAGCGGCGGGGGCGAGAAGGGGATGCCGGACGGCCAGGGCAGGGGCGCCGACCAGAAGCCGAGCACGGCCGTGGCGGCCAGGGCCAGGACGCCCAGCATGGCCGCGTGGCGGGTTGGCAGGGTGGCCGCGCCCACTGTCACCGGCGCGATCAGCAACAGAGCGAAGGGGTTCTTCAGCCCGCCGGTCAGTCCAAGCAGGACGGCCAGCTCGATCAGGTCGAAGGCCAGCTGCAGCACCGCCTCGCGGTTCCCGGCCAGCCGCACGCCGGGCCAGGTCAGGGTAGCCGAGAGGTTCAGCCACCCCGCCGCCGCGATCACCAGCAGGCACAGGCCCACCGGCGCGGTCAGGTGCATGAGCACCACCCAGACCACCGCGCAGGTCTGGCCGGAAATGGCCACCCAGCGCAGCAGCACCAGGGTCCGCAGCCTCAGGCCCCGGCGCGCCTGGGCCCAATCCCACAGCCGGCCCTCGCCGGCGTCGGCGACCTCGGGCTGGTTCCAGCCGGCTTGCCAGCCCCGGGTGCGGGGCTTATCGAACCGGGGAGTTGGCGGCGCTGTCTGGGGGGATGAGGCCATGCACGGACGATGGTTCGAGATTTGAAAGAGACTTCCGGGCGTGACACCCGTGGACAGGGTGCGTCAGGCAAGCCGGGAACGAAAGGCGTTTCGTCGCCCAGGCGTTCCCGAACGCCCAACCCGATGCGTCTGGCGGTGTTGGCCTTGGGGGCGGTGATCGTCGCCGGCCTCGGCGTGGCGGTGCTGCGCGCGCCCCATCCGGGCTCTTCCGCCGCGCCATCCGGGGATGCGAGCGCGTCCATCGGCGGACCCTTCGCCCTGGTCGACCAGGGCGGTCGCGCCGTCGACCAGCGGGTGCTGGCCGGCAAGTGGAGCGCGGTCTTCTTCGGCTACACCAACTGCCCCGACACCTGCCCGGCCACCCTGCTGGCGCTCAACGTCGCGGCCGCCAAGCTGGGCCCGGCGCGCAAGGACTTCCAGGTGGTGTTCGTCAGCATCGACCCCGCCCGCGACACGCCCGCGCAGATGAAGCTCTACGTCGCCAACCAGGGCTATCCGCCGGGCGGCCTGATCGGCCTGACCGGTTCGCCGGCCCAGGTGGCCGCGATCGCCAACGGCTACCACGTCTTCTACGCCAAGGCCGGGACCGGGGCCGATTATGGGATGCAGCATAGCGCGGGGGTCTATCTGATGGACCCGAAGGGCCGGTTCTCGCGTCCGCTGGACGAGGCCGCGCCGCCAACCCAACTGACGCAACAGATCGCCGCAGCCATGCACGGCTGACGGGGCGCTGAAACCCTAACCGGGGGCGTCGGCGTTGTGATACTGCACTGCAGCAGTGGCGTTTGAGACCACGCAAGAGCTTCGTTCCGGAATCTTAAGCGGCGACGCTTAGTCTTCCGAGACAGCCGGAGGATCATCACCCATGCTCTATGCTTGGAGCGAAATGGCCTACAACGCCGTCACCCCGGCGCGGTGGGCCGCGCGGATGACGCGGGACTTCTGGCACAATCCGCTCAACCCCGCCGCCGACACTCCGTTCGGGCGCAACATCTATGCGGCGGCGGACCTGTTCAACAACCTGACCCGGCGCTACGGCAAGCCGGACTGGCGCATCGACAGCGTCGAGATCGACGGCACGCCCGTTCGGGTGCGCCAGGCGGTGGACTGGTCCTCGCCCTGGTGCAAGCTGGTGCATTTCGCCCGCTACCGCACCGACCTGCGCCGCGCGGGGCGCCATACGATGGAGCCGGCGGTGCTGATCGTGGCCCCGATGTCGGGCCACTACGCCACCCTGCTGCGCGGTACGATCGAGACCTTCCTGCAGGACCACGACGTCTACGTCACCGACTGGGTGAACGCGCGCGAGGTGCCGGTCGCGGAAGGCCGTTTCGATTTCTACGACTATATCGACCATATCCGCGAGATGGTGCGCGCGCTCGGCCCGAGCACCCATCTGGTCGCGGTCTGCCAGCCGGGACCGTGCGTGCTCGCCGCCGCCGCCCTGATGGCCGAGGACAAGGAGGAGTCACGTCCGGCCTCCATGACCTTCATGGGTTCGCCGATCGATGCGCGTCTGGCGCCCACCGTGCCCACCAAGCTGGCCGAGGAGCGGCCCTTCGCCTGGTTCAAGTCCAACCTGATCTACACCGTGCCGCCGCCCTATCCAGGCGCGATGCGGCGGGTCTATCCCGGCATGGTCCAGCTGATGGGCTTCATGAGCATGAACGCCGAGCGCCACAAGCAGGCGCACCAGCAGTATTTCGAGGACCTGGTCAGCGGCGACGGCGACGCGGCCGACACGCACCTGGAATTCTACGACGAATACCTGTCGGTGATGGATCTGACGGAGGAGTTCTACCTCCAGACCATCGACGTGGTGTTCCAGAGCCACCTGCTGCCACGCGGCGAGCTGGTCCATCATGACGGCCGCAAGGTGAAGCTGGACGCCATCACCGACATCGGCCTGATGACGGTGGAGGGCGAGAACGACGATATCTCGGGCGTCGGCCAGACCCAGGCGGCGCATGGTCTCTGCTCGGGCCTGCCGGACAAGCACAAGGAGCTGTATGTCCAGCCGCACGTCGGCCACTACGGCGTGTTCAACGGCCGCCGCTTCCGCGACGAAATCTATCCGCGGGTGCGTGAATTCATCCTGCGTCACGACGCAAGGTAAAGCGGTGTAGGGCGGGGCGACTTCAGCAAGTCGCCCCGATCAGTCTCAGGCGGGGAGAACGCCCTTTTCCACCAGCAAGGGCTTCAGTTCGCCGGACTGGAACATCTCGCGCACGATGTCCGAGCCGCCGACGAATTCGCCCTTCACATAGAGCTGCGGGATGGTCGGCCAGTCGCTGTAACTCTTTACGCCCTGGCGCAGGCTCTCGTCCTGCAGCACGTCCACGCCCACGAACTCGGCGCCGAGGTGGTCGAGCACCTGGACCACCAGCGAGGAGAAGCCGCACTTGGGCTGGTCCGGCACGCCCTTCATGAACAGGACGATAGGATGTTCCTGCACCGTCTTGGTGATGAAGGCGTGGACGGGATCGGCGGCGGCGAGGGTGTCGGTCATGGAGACCTCGGAAGAAACAACGGTGATCCCGCACCTAGGCGCGCGGACGCTCCAGATCAAGCGTCTGGGACACTGAGGGCGGCGAAGCGTGCAAGTTCGATCTGCGCTGCAACGCCTGCGGGCAGCTCGCGCTCCACGGTCTGGGCGAGCTGTTCGACCAGGACGGCGGACGTCGTCTCCACCTGCACGGTCGCCAGGGCGGGCTCGGTGAGGGCGAAGGCCAGGCCGATCTGGTCGGCGGTCCAGTTCCGTGTGGTCTGCAGGAAGCTGTAGGCCTGCTGCTCCTGCGCGTTCGGCTTGTGGAACAGGCGGCCCAGACCCCTGGGACCCTGGCCCCTGGCCGCGCGCACGAGGTCCACGTGGAAATCGCGCCCGACGATGGTCATACCGCGCGTGGTGGCGGCCTTGATGCGGTTGCGCTCCGGCCAGCCCGAGCGGAAGCTGTAGGGAATGCTGAGGACGTCGAGCTGGGCCAGGCCGACGCCCCTGTCCGCGCTCTCGCCGTCTCCGGCCAGACCCGCCATGCGGATCAGGCGGGCGGTCTTGAGGTCCTCCACCTGGGCCAGCTGGGCCGGCCCCAACGCACAGGCCTCGTCCAACATCAGCACATCGAAATACTGGGCGTCCGACGCATGCAGCGCCGCGCGCACGGTGGCGGCGAGATCGTTCCCGGCGTCGACCCCGCAGGCCCGCAGCATCAGCACCAGCACCCGTCGGCCCACCGAGGCGATGGCTTGGCGCAGGGCGCCGGCGGCGGCTTCGTCCCCGTCGGCCACCTCGAAACTATTGATCCCGTGTTCGAGCGCGCCGCAGATCAGCTTGAAGGCTTCGCGCTCGCGCAGGCTTCCGGCCGGGATCGCCAGGGTCAACGCGGATGTGGACAAGCCCGAGTGGTTGAAGGGACGATAACGCACGGCCTAGGCGTCTCGCGGCGCCGTCTCCAGGGCCAGGGCGTGGAGCTCGCCGCCCATGCGTCCCTTCAAGGCGGCGTAGACCAGCTGGTGCTGGCGGATGCGGGTCAGGCCGTTGAACGCGGTGGAGACGATGCGGGCGCGATAGTGGTCGCCATCACCCGCGAGGTCTTCGATGTGCAGGTCCGCATCGGGAAAGGCGCTCTTCAGGCTCGCTTCCAGGTCGTCCACCGACATCGGCATGGGGCGCTCATCCTCTTCGACCCGGGCCGAGCCGTTCACAGACGCCCGACCCTAGGCGACAATCCTAACAGCTCGCCTACGATGTCCAAACGTCTTGGGGGATTACGTGCATCCGAACCCTGACTTCAGCGTTTCCAGGACGTCATGGAACGCACCGGGTCACAAGCTATGCGCACGCTTTCAACCCTCGCCATCGCCGGTCTCGCCTTCACGGGCGTCGTGTACACGGCGGTCGCCCAACCTTCTTCGGCGCCGGTGATGTCTCCGGCCGCCGCACCCTCCGACGCCGATCCGGGCGCGCCCGGTCCCTACGCCGGGGTGGCCCCGCACGCCTTCTACGACGTCAATGCGCGCATCGATCACCTGCAGCAGGCGATCTCCGCCCTGCCGGCGGGGCAGGCGCGTCGCGCGGCGTCGCAGCTCAAGGCCATCCGCAGCGAGCTGAAGTTCCGCATGTCGCGCTACAATGGCGAGTTGCGCGACTGGGATCGTGAGCTGATCGGCAAGAAGCTCGACCAGTTCGTCGCCCAATATCCCGCGTTGCAGAGCTAGGCTGGAGCGGGCGTCTCGAAGCTCGCCCAGGTGCGTAACCGCGAGCGCGACCCCATATCCGGCGCGTCCGTGGAAAGGAACCAGATGAACGCTCCAACCCCCGTGGGCGCGCCCGTGCATCGCTCGGCCGCCGGCTTCGACCTGACGCCGCCGACGGCGGACGAACGTGCGCGCCTGGAAGCCGGCCTGACCGAGGATGAGCGCCGGGTCCTGCTGCATCACGGCACCGAGGCGCCGTTCTGCGGCGGCCTGCTGAACAACAAGAAGGCCGGCGCCTATTGCTGCCGGCTTTGTGGTCTGCCCCTGTTCCGGGCCAAAGCCAAGTTCGAGAGCGGCACTGGCTGGCCGTCCTTCACCACGCCCTACGACGAGGCGCATGTCCTGGGTATTGTGGACAACAGCTACGGCATGATGCGCACCGAGACCCGCTGCGCCCGCTGCGACTCCCACCAGGGCCACGTCTTCCCCGACGGGCCGGCGCCCACGGGCCTGCGCTACTGCATCAACTCGGTGTCGCTGGAATTCGTGGCCGAGGACGAGGACCTGCCCGACCCGCTGCACCGCGGCGAGGCGAAGCTGCTGCAGGCTGTGGTCTAGCCCTACCGCTCCGTCTCCGGATGGCCGGCAAGCCACTGCGCGTCGACCATCCGCTGCACATCGCCCTTCACTGCGCGGCGCGCCAGCGCCGCCCCGTTCAACGTGAAGCGTGGCCCGCCCAGCAGCGGCGTGCGCCAAGCGTAGCTGATGCGATAGATCGATTGGTCGGTCTTGACGTCGCCGTCCTCGATATAGGTGGACACCACGCCCACGGGGGTTTCGCCGTCGCCGGCCGCACCCGCAGTCTTGGCCCGTCGCGAGGCCTCCACGGCCTGCTTCAGTCCCTTCGCCAGCCAGTCGCGCTCGATGCGGGGCTGGACGGAGTCGATCGGGTGATCCGCCAGGGCGGCGGGCAGCAGGAAGCGTTGGCTCTGGATCGCCTGTTCGGGGGCCATGGGTTGGAACACCAGGCGCGCGCCATCGCCTTCGGGATGGGCGGTGAGCACGAAGCTGGTGCGCGCCACCGCTTGCCGCGCCGCCGCCTGTTCGGCCGCCGCCTGGCGCTTTTCGGCGCCGACCCGGTCTCGATGGGCGTCCCAGAAGCTCAACCCGGCGACCAGCAGCGCCAGCACGCCCACCAGTTCGCTGAGCGTGATCCAGAGCCGCCAGCGGCCCTTGTTCGACGAAGGCGTGACTGTCATCGGGGCGCCGCGCTGAAACCTGTTCGCACCATTCTCTAACCGTCCCGCTTCCGCCGCGCCAAGGGTTACGTGCGCAGGGCTGTGAACCATCGTTCGGCCATCTCGGCTTCGGCGCGCTGGTAGGCGATGCGGGCGGCGGCTTCCGCGTCCTCGCCCCAGCGTTCGATCTGCAAGGCCTCGTCCAGGCGCGACAGCTCGTAGGCCGTATCCCCGGTCAATTCCCCTCGCTGGACGGCGAAGGCCAGGATCGCCGAGCCGAACAGGGCGGCGCAGAAGGCCAGGCCGGTCAAGGCGAAGGGCTCCAGCTCCAGGGCCAGCGTCTCGACCCGGGCCAGGGTCGCAGGGCTTTGCGGCCGATGGACGATCCCGCTGGTCCGCACCATCTCCAGGTCGAGCGCCGTGTGAGCCCAGTCCAGCACTGGGACCCAGTGGCGCACCTCCGCCTCCAGCACCGAGACGGGCCCTTCGGCGAAGTAGCAGAGCACGTCGGAGCCGGCGAAGCGCACCACCTCCTCGGCCACGACCTGGCGCGCCTCGCGGGTGCGGTCGATGGCGGTGAAGGCCATGCGTGTAGTCGGCATGGCGTTCAGTTCGATATGGGCGGTCTGCGCCTCCCACTCCTGGGCCATCAGCTGTGCGAGGGCCTCGGTGGGGGTTGCGAGCGGGGCGCCGTCGGGGGTCTTGGCGGTGCGGGCGTCCAGCCGCACGGCGTATCCGGCCTCGGTCGGCTCCACGCTGACCGAGGTGTAGAAGCGGCGCGGCCGTTCGAACTCGGATCGGGGCGACGGCATTCATGCTCCAGTCAGGTTGGTGGGTGTAGGTGGCATGTAGAGGGGTCCGCACCCAATCGCGAGGCCGGCATGACGTTCAGCTCCACTGCCGATCTGAAAGCCGCCGTCGCCGCGACCCGTTTCGGGCTGGGCGCCCGCCCTGGCGAGATCGCGCTCGCCCGGCACGATCCTCACGGCTGGTTGCAGGCCCAGATCAGCCCGAACGGCGCCGATCAGCCCCAGGCCGGCGGCGGCGGCGTGCTCGCCGGTACGCCCGAGAGCTACCAGGCCTTCCTCGCCTATCGTGCAGCGATCAATGCGGCGGGGCAGGACCCGATGGCGCGCAAGGCCGCCCGCCAACCGCTGGATGACGCCCTGGCCCAGGAGGTGCTGGCCCGCGCCTGGCTCGCCGCCGTCACCCCCAGTCCGTTCCGCGAGCGCTGGGCGCTGTTCTGGGGCAACCACTTCACCGTCAGCCTGATGAAGGGCGAGGATGTGGGCGCGACCGCCGCCGCCTTCGAGCGCGAGGCGATCCGGCCCCACGTGTTCGGCCGCTTCGCCGACCTGCTGTCCGCGTCCAGCCGCCACCCGGCCATGCTGATGTATCTGGACCAGCAGAACTCGATCGGGCCGAGCAGCCCGGCTGGACTGAAGCGCAAGAATAGCGGGCTGAACGAGAACCTCGGCCGCGAGATCATGGAGCTGCACAGCCTGGGCGTCGACGCCGGCTACAGCCAAGGCGACGTCACCGAGTTCGCCCGCGCCCTGACCGGCTGGTCCATGGGCGGCCCCGGCGCGGCGGTGGAGCAGCAGGGCACGTTCCTCTACCAGCAACCCTATCACGAGCCGGGCGAGCGGCGGGTGTTCGGCAAGGTCTATGCGTCCGGCCAGGAGCGCCAGGCCCAGGCGGCGCTCGACGACTTCGCCGCCAGTCCCCACACCGCCCGTCACATCGCCCACAAGCTCGCCGTCCACTTCGTCGCCGACGATCCACCCCCGGCCCTAATCGCGCGGCTGGAGGCGGCCTATCGCTCGAGCGACGGCGACCTGGCCCAGGTGGCCAATGCGCTGATCTCCGCGCCCGAGGCCTGGGAGCCGGCGGCCCATAAGCTGAAGACGCCCTACGAGTTCCTGATCTCCAGCCACCGCGCGGCGGGGACCGGGCCGACCGATGCGCACAAGGACGTGTTGGGCCCGCTGGGCGGTTTCGGCCACCGGCCGTTCGCAGCCCCCCAGCCGAACGGCTGGTCGGATGCGGCGGCGGACTGGGCGGCGCCGGACGCCATCATCAAGCGGGTGACCTTCGCCCAGGGCTTCGCCAACGCCCACGCCCCCAAGGCCGGTGGGCCTGCGCCCGCCCAGGTCGCCCAGGAGAGCCTCGGCGCGCGGCTGGCCCCCGCCACCCTCACTGCCGTCCAGCGCGCCGAAAGCCGGCCGGAGGCGTTCGCCATCCTGCTCATGTCCCCGGAGTTCCAACGCCGATGACCCAGCACTTCACCCGCCGCTCCGCCCTGGCGCTTGCGGCCTCCACCGGCCTGTCCGCCGCCTTCATCGGCGCGGGCGGGGCGCAGGCCGGCACGTTCGAGAACCGCAAGCTGGTGGTGATCATCTGTCGAGGCGCAATGGACGGCCTGTCGGTCTCGCCCCCCGTGGGCGACCCCAACTATGCGGTGCTGCGCGGCGCCATCGCCATCCCGCCCGACCAGGCGCTGAAGCTGGATGGCACCTTCGGCCTGCACCCCAAGCTCGCCGGCCTCTACGCCATGATCCAGTCGGGCCAGGCGCGCATCGCCCCCGCCGTGGCCATCCCCCAGCGCATCCGCTCGCACTTCGAGGCGCAGGACATGCTGGAGAACGGCTCCGGCCAGCTCTATGGCGCGGCCACCGGCTGGCTGAACCGCACGCTGCAGGCGGTGCAACCGCGCCGGCCGATCCGCGCCTTGTCCATCGGCGCCCAGGAGCCGCTGATCCTGCACGGCCCCATGCAGGCCGATAGCTGGTCGCCGGGCGGCCGGCTCGATCCCACCGCGCGCATCGCCGGCATCCTGGGCGACCTCTACAAGGACGACGCTCTGCTGGGACCGGCGCTCGCGGCCGGGCTGAAGACCGAGGGACAGGCCAGCGCGCTGAACGGCGGCCATGCGCCAGGCGGCGGCGACGTCCAGGCCTTCGCCGTCACCGCCGCCAAATTCCTGCGCGCGCCCGACGGCCCGTCGATCGCGGTGCTGTCGCTCGACGGCTTCGACACCCACGCCAACCAGGGCGCGGCCCAGGGCCAGCTCGCCAACCGGCTGGGCGTGCTCGACAAGGTGCTGACCGGCCTGCGCGACGGCATGGGCGATCAATGGAGCAAGACGGTGGTGGTGGTCGCCACCGAGTTCGGCCGCACCGCCCGGGTCAACGGCACCGCCGGCACCGACCACGGCACCGCCTCCACCGTCATCCTGGCTGGCGGCGCGCTGGCGCGGGGCGGGATCGTGGGGGACTGGCCGACGCTCGATCAGGCCAAGCTGTTCGAGAACCGCGACCTCGCCCCGACCCTGGACGTGCGCCAGGTGTTCAAGGGCGTGCTGGTCGAGCACATGGGCGTGGACGGCCGCGCGCTGGAGACGGTGGTGTTTCCCCGCAGCGCTGACGCTAGGCCGTTGCGGGGGCTGATCGCCTAAAACGTATGACGCGTTGGCCGGCGAAGAGCCGGCTTCAGAACCCGACCCGGCTCCCGAAGCCCTGCGCGATGGCGGCCGCGTAGAGCCAGGCGACGCTGGTGAGATCCTGCGAGACGTTTCCGAGCGACTTGTAGACCGTGATCTCGTCCCGGTTCGTCCGGCCCACGATCGCGCCAGACAGCACCTCGCCCAGCTCCCCGACCACGCAGCCGTCGTCCACGAGACCCGCCGCCATCGCGCGTTGGATTTCACCGCCCTGGCGTAGCGCCGATTCGCGGTGATCGACGATCAGGCGACCGCGGGCGACCAGCGCATTGTCGATTTCGGCCGCGTCCGGCGTACTGGCGCCTACCGCGTTCACATGCACGCCCCTGGGCGCCCACGCGGCCTTCAGGATCGGATCGCGGGCGTTGGTTACCGTGCAGACGATGTCCGCTTCGGCCACGGCCTCGGCGGCGGTCGCACAGGCCTCGACGCGCAGGCCCTTCCGCGCGGCGGCGTCCTGCGCGAAGGCCTTGGCGCGCTCGGGCGAACGCCCCCACACCGTAACGACCTCCAGCTTGCGCACGCAGGCGACGGCGTCCAGGTGGGCGGCGGCCTGCTCGCCATAGCCCAGCAGCGCCAGGTGTGTGGCGTCCTTGCGGGCCAGGGCGTCGGTGGCCACGGCGCTGGCGGCGGCGGTGCGCACGCGTGTGATCTCGCCGGCATGGGCGATGCAGATCGGCGCGCCGCTTTCGGGGTCGAACAGGGCGACGACGCCCTGGTGGGAGGGCAGGCCGTACTCGAAGTTCTGCGGGTAGACGGCCACCAGCTTCGCGCCGAACGGCCCGTCCTCGGCCAGGGCGCCGGGCATGATCCCGAACTTGCCTGCCCCGGCCAGCGGGACCACCGAGCGCAGCGGCAACCGCATCACCCCCTTCGACAGGTCAATGGCGGCCTGGCGCATCAGGGGGATGCAGCGCTCCATCGTGAGGTGCTTGCACACCGTCTCCCGGTTCAGGATCACGAGCGAGGCCGCAAGCGGGTTCGGCGCGGGGCCTGGGGTCTGGGAGTCGGTCAAGTTCACGCCTTGTCTGAATCGAGGCCGGCGCGGAGAAACACCTCCAATGTGGGGGGAATTAGGCGGCGGCCGCGATCACGTCCGCGCAGGCGCAGATGATGTGGTAGAACGAGCTGGCCGGCGCCGGTTCTTCGATGAACTGGCCGTTGGTCTGCAGCTTGTCGCGCCATAGGCCCGGCGTCTTCACATCCAGGTACTGCTTCAGCCCGGCGATGCCAGCGCCCGCCTGCGCCTGACCCTGCGAACGAATCCAGGCGGTGCTGCCGGTGCGGGCCATGATGATGGCCGCCTTGATCCGCTCGGTCTGCGGCCACAGGCGGGCGGACAGGTCCTGGGGCGTAAGCCGGTCGTCCAGGGTGTTGAAGGCGACGTTGCGCACGGTGTCGACGCCCTGCACGGAGCCGATCTCGAACAGCCGCTCGGCGGCGGCGCTACCCGCCTCGTCGCCGCGCAGCAGAGACCAGCGCTGCATCAGCCACGCCCATTCCAGCTGGTGGCCCGGCTCGACGATGCAGCCGTCGGTGCCCGGCGCCGGCTTCCATTCGGCGTCGAAGAACTCGCGTAGCGCGCCGCTGCGCGAATCCAGGAAATGCTTGCGGCACAGGGCGGCGATGCTGTCGGCCATGCGGCTCCAGCGCGCGTCCCCCGTGACCGCTTCCCAGGCCAGCGAGGCCTCGAACAGGTGCATGTGCGGGTTGGACTGGTAGGGCCGCGCCGGGTCCGCCTCGCGGAAACCGCCGATGGGCAGGGTCAGGTTCGCCTCGATGGCGTCGAGCAGGGCGCTCGCCTCGCGGGCCAGCTCGTCGCGGCGCTCGGGTACGGCCTTGGCGACGGCGGCGAAGGCGAACAGGGCGAAGGCCTGGTCGTACACCCAGGCGGTGTCGTCGGCGGGCGTGCCGTCGGCGTTCACCTTGGTGCGGAACAGGCCGTCGGGCCGACGCCAGTGGGCGACGAAGTAGGCTAGTCCCCGCTCCATGGTCTCGCGCCAGGGGCCGTCCCAGCCCAGCGCCCCGGCGGTGGCGTAGGTGTAGACCTGCCGGGCCTGGACTCGCGCGCGCCGGACGGCGGGAACGACATGGCCATCCAGGTCGATCAGCTCCTGGAAGGCGCCGGTGGCTGCATCCACCCCCGTGCTCGCCCACAGCGGCAGGGCGTCCTCGAACAACCAACGCTTGAGGTCGGCGGCCAGCGGCTTCAGCTCGTCCATTGGTGCAGCTCCAGGATGTGGATCATGTCTTAGGCCGGAATCGCGGCCTGAGGCGAGCGCCTCCAACCCTAATCGCCGAACTCCATGGCGAGATGGCGGACATAGTCGGCCACCCCGTCCTCCAGGCCGTGGAAGTTCGGGGCCAGGCCATGCAAGCGAAGTTTGGCGACGTTGGCTTCGGTGAAGTACTGATACTTGCCCTTCAGCGCCTCGGGCATCTCGCGATAGGTGATCGAGGCGGGCTGGCCGAGCGCCGAGAACACCGCGCGCGCCAGGTCGGCGAAGCTGCGGGCCTGGCCCGTGCCGGCGTTGTAGATTCCAGACAGCTGTTCGGCGCCCAGCATGTTGCGCACGATGGCGCAGATATCTTTGACGTAGATGAAGTCGCGCAGCTGCCCGCCGTCGGCGTAGGCCGGGTTGTCGGAGCGGAACAGGCTCACCGCCTCGCCCCGCGCCGCCAGCGGATAGATCTGGTGCACCACCGAGCGCATGCCGGCCTTGTGCGCCTCGTTAGGGCCGTAGACGTTGAAGAACTTCAGCCCCGCCCACTTCGGCGGCGTCGGACGGCCGCTCGCGGCGTCGTGGACGAAACGGCGGTCGGCCAGATGCTTGCTCCAGCCGTAAGCGTTCAGAGGGCGCAGCTTAGCCAGCTGATCGGGGTGATCATTGTCGTTGAAACCCTCCGAACCGTCGCCATAGGTGGCGGCCGACGAGGCGTAGATGAAGGTCACGCCGCGCTCGGTCGCGAACCGCCACAGGTCCAGGGTGGCGCGCACGTTCAGCTCGACGATCCGGTCGACGTCGGTCTCGGTGGTGGCCGAGATGGCGCCCATGTGGATCACCGTCTCCACCTCGCGGCCCTCGCCGGCCAGCCAGTCGGACAGGCGTTCGGGGCGCACGATGTCGTGCAGGCGCACGTCGGCGAGGTAGGTCCACTGCGGGCCTTGGCCGAACCAGTCGCAGGCGACCACGTCCGCGCCTTCTTCCGCCAACATCCGGGCGATGTTGGAGCCGATGAAGCCGGCCGCGCCGGTGACCAGGGTCAGGCCGCTCACGCCGCGCCGCCGTTGGTCGTGGTCAGGCGGGAGCGCGCGATCAGGCGCGACGAGGACTGGTCCGGCGCCAGCTCCACCAGCTTCACCTCGCCGCCCCAACCCAGCACCAGGTCCGATCCCACCACCGTCTCCACCGTATAGTCCGCGCCCTTCACCAGCACTTCGGGCCGCAACGCCGCGATCAGGTTCCGCGGCGTGTCCTCGTCGAACAGCACCACCAGGTCGACCGAACGCAGGGCGCCGATGACCTCGGCCCGCGCCAGTTCGCTCTGGATCGGGCGTTCCGGCCCCTTGAGCCGGCTGACCGAGGCGTCGGTGTTCAGCCCCACCACCAGCCGGTCGCACAGCTCGCGCGCGGCGGCCAGCAGCTTGACGTGGCCGGGGTGCAGCAGGTCGAAGCAGCCGTTGGTGAAGCCGATGCGCGCGCGCGCGTGACGCCAATGGGCGACGATATCCTGGGCGGTGGCCAGCGGGGCCAGCTTGCCGGCCGCCAGGTCGTGGTCGGGGCCGTGCAGCAGGGCATGGTTCAGCTCCTGGGGCGTGACGCAGGAGGTGCCGCTCTTGCCCACCGCCACCGCCGCCGCCGCGTTGGCCAGATGGGCGGCGTCCGGCAGCCCGGCCCCGGCGGCGAGCGCCAGGGCGCAGGCGGCGATCACGGTGTCGCCGGCGCCCGAGACGTCGCGGATCACCTTGGCCAGCGCCGCCTCGTTCCAGGGCGGGTGGCCGTTGCGATAGAGCCGCATCCCCTTTTCCGAGCGGGTCAGCAGCACCGCGGAATGGGTCAGCGCCACGATCCTCGCACCGCCCGCGTCGCAGGAGGCGTCGTCCTCGCAGGGCTCGCCGGTGGCCAGCCGCATCTCCTTGCGGTTGGGGGTCAGCAGGCTGGCGCCCTCGAAGATCGACAGGTCGGCCTGCTTGGGGTCGACCACGATGGGGATGCCGGCCCTGCGCGCCGCCACGATCAGCGTGCGCACAACCTCGGGGCAGGCGACGCCCTTGGCGTAGTCGGAGATCACCACCGCCTCGCAGTCGGCCAGATGGGCGTGGACCGCCGCGCTGACCAGGGCCTTCGCCTCGGCGTCCAGCCCGATCCGCTCGCGGTCGGCGCGCAGCAGGTGGCGGTCGCCGCCGAGATAGCGGGTCTTCTGGGTCGTGGGTGCGCCGGGGATGCGGACCATGGCGTCGATCACCGCTCCGCCCTGGCGGGCGATCAGGTCGGCGACCTGTAGACCGCCGGCGTCCTGGCCGATCACGCCGACCAGGACCGCTTGGCCGCCGAGCGCCGCGATATTGGCCGCGACGTTGGCCGCCCCGCCCAGCATCGAGCGTTCTTCCGTGACGTTGACCACCAGGGCGGGCGCTTCGGGCGAAACCCGCTCGACCACGCCGGAGACGTAATGGTCCAGCATCACGTCGCCGACCACCAGCACCCGCCGGCCCTGGATCTTGTCGATCAGCATGGCCTCAAGCTCCCGCGAGCCGGGTCAGCAAAACCTTGGCCGCCCCGATATCGTCGCCCAGCCTAACCTCGAATGCGGAGGTTTGCAGCGCCAGGGCCTCGGCGCGGTGCGTCGCGTCGCCATGGCCGGTGGAGACGTGCAGTCCGCCCATCAGCCCCGCCGCCCGTCCGGCCCCCAGATCGCTGTCCTTGTCCCCGACGATGAAGGATCGCTCCAGCGCCACGCCCAGCCGGGCGTGGGCCTCGTACAGCATGCCGGCGCCCGGCTTGCGCCAGGGGTGGTCGGCCACGGCCATGTCGCCTAGCCCCTTCTTGTGGAAGGCGCAGGCGAACACCGCGTCCACATGCGCGCCAAAGGTGGCCAGCCGGGCGGCGATCTCCGCCTGCACCGCCTCGAAATCGTCCCAGCTGAAATAGCCCCGACCCACGCCGGATTGGTTGGTGACCACGATCACCGGCACGCCGGCTCCATTGAAGGCGGCGATGGTCTCGCCGGCGGTGGGGATCAGGGCCACGTCCTGCGGCCGGCCGAGATAGTCGGTCTCCTCGACGATCACACCGTCGCGGTCGAGGAACAGGGCGGCGCGGCCGTCGAAGCGCACGGGCCCTGTCCAGGCCCAGCAGCCGACACCATCGATGAGCGCGCTCAAACCATCAAACTCCGAACGGCGCGGGGGCCGGTGCGGGCTGCATAGTCCAGGGCGCGAGGCAAAGTCCAATCCTTGCCCGCTTCACCACTTCGCCTGGGCGCGTGCGATGGTCTCGGTCTTGTCGGAGAGGCCAAAGCCCATCCGGTTGCGGGGCTTGGGCGGCGGCGCGAGCCCGGCCGGCCAGCCGTCGCGCACTTCGCGCACCCGCACATCCACCGCGCCATGGATCGGCGCCGGCAGGACCAGGCTGAACCCGTCCGCCGACGGCGCCTGGAAACTCACCTCCGACCATTGGCCCGGGCGGCCCTTCAAGCGGACCGGATCGCCGTCGAAGCGGGCGTCGTCGAAGGCGAAGTCGGGCTTGACCAGGATGTCCAGGCCTTCCGCCCCTTCGCCGGACGGCGCGATCTTGAGGATCGCCACCCCGTCGACGGGGTCGATGGAGACGCTGGGCGGCGGCGTGGAGACCAAAGGCGCGGCCGCGCGCCAGACGGGACCGACAGGGAAGGCGTCCAGCCGTGTTCGCGTCGGCTTGTCGCCGTTGGACGTCAGCACCCTCCTGGCCCAGGGATCGAGATGGGGCAGCGCGTCGATGCGGAAGGCGCGCGATGCGCCGGGCGTGGTCTGGTCGGCCACATAGATCGCCTGGGTCAGCCCTGGGCGGCTGGCGCTGGGGCCTCGCGCGCCGACCAGGACGAGCATCAGGGCGCCGAGCGAGGCTACAAGCACGCCTACCAACCGCCCGGGCTCGGTGCACACCACGCCGTTGGCTAGCGGGGCCAGGGTCGCGAAGACCATCAGCACGGCTGCGGCCAGGATCGCCGGGAAGGATGGGCCGACGGCGGTGAACAAGGCTTCGCTCCAGACGGCGGTCTGGGCGACGACGATCACCGCGGCGACGCCTGGAATCCATACCGCGCGCGGGGCCCCGATGCGGATCTCGCCGCTGTACAGCGTGACCAGCGCTGCGGCCGACGCGACGAGCAATGGCCAGACCAGCATGAAGCCGCCCGCCGGCAGCAGAACCTGGACGACGACGGCGACGAGCAGCGTGGCCAGAAGCGCGCCCAACCAGCCGTTCCAGGCGTCGACGGGCTTGTCCAAGGCGAAGACCGCCGCCAGCGCGGCGGCGACGCCGAGCCCGGCCCCCAGCGGATCGAAGCCGCCGAACAGGCTGCACGCCGCGCCGACGATCAGCGCAAGGATGGCGACAGGAACACGGTGGCGACCGATGCGCATGGCCCCGATCGCGCTCAGGCAGACCCCCAATGTCAGCAGGGCCGCGCCCGTCAGCAGGAGGTCGTAATGGCCGACCAGGGCGTAGATGCGCGCGTTCCCCGCGCCCAACGCCTGTCCCGCCAGCCTCAGCGCCAGCGCGGAGCCCGCCACCGCCAGGCCCATGCCCGCCGCGCCCCGCGCGATGGTGGGCCAGGTCGCCAGGGGGCCGCTGGGACGACCCCGTTTGCGCGCCCGGCGGATGGCCATGGCGATAAGCACGCCGGCGAGCGCGATCGGCGCCCATTGCAGCCAGACCGGATAGACCACCATCGTCCGCCCCATCAGGTCGAAGAACACCGGGTCCGGGCGTGGCGGGGGCGGTCTCTGGACGCTGGCCAGGGCGCGCGTCGCGGCCAGCACCTGCTCGCCAATATGCTGAAGGCTGCCGGTGCTGAGGTGCTCGGGCGTGGCCAGGGGCGTGTGATAGGCGAGCTGGTCGCCGATGAAGGCGAAGTTCATCCCGGTGTGGCCGCTCGCCAGGGCGGGGGTGAAGTCGGTGCCGTTGGGCAGTAGGCGATAGATCGCCGTCGCCAGCGAATTGGTGTCGGGATGGGGGATCGTGCGCCGGTAGATGTCGATCAGGGCGCCGTTGTCCGGTCCGGTCTCGAACATGGCGGCCCGGCCGGCGTCGCCACGCGCCTCCATGTTCAGCACTTCGCCGATGTGGCTGCGAAGCGGGTCGGTTGCAAAGAAGGCCTGCGCGCCCAGCAGTCCGGCTTCCTCCCCGTCGGTGATCAGGAACACCACGTCGCGGGCGTAGGGCCCGGTCGCCTTCAGGCTGCGGGCGATCTCCAGGGCGGCGGCGACCGAGGCGGTGTCGTCGGCGGCGCCTGGCGAGTTGGCGACGCTGTCGGCGTGGCACATGACCATCACCGCCGGCGCGGTTGGCGAGCGCCCGTGCAGGACGGCGACGATGTTGCGGACATGCGCGGCGACGACCAGGTCGGGCGCCCATTTGATCCGGTCGTCCACCCCATCGCCGGCATGGATCGACACATCCAGGCCCAGGGCCCGGAAACGATCGGCCACATGGGCCTGCACGCGGGCGAGGTCGGCTGAGCCGGTGGGATGGGCGCGCTGGGCGATGACACGCACGTCGGTCATGGCGCGCTGGGCGGAGAAGACCTCCACCGGCGCGGAGGCCGGGCGCGCCGTCGGCGGGCGGATGGCCATGGCGGCCAGGATCAATCCCAGCGCCACGGCGACAATAAAGACCACGGATCGCACGTGCGGCCCCAGCTTTCCTCGGCCCAGCGTGGCTCAAGCCACTGTTCCCGAAGCCGGGTTCCCGCACAAGCGCCCCCAGCGCTTCTAATGGCCGATCACAGAAACTTGGGATCGACGGAACGTGATCGAAGGCGAATGATCCAGCCTCGGCCGCGCGCGTTGCGGAAGGTGAAGGCGAGCGGCGAATGACCATCGACACTGCGCACTCTCACCTCCCGTCGTTGAAACCCCGGATCTGGGTGCTGCTGTTCGCTGTCACCGGCTTCCTGGCCTTGACCGGGGTGGTGGCGGCGCTGGATCGGGGCGGCGCGTGGATGCTGGCCCCCTCGCTGCACATCAACCCGCTCTATTCGCTGTCGGGTTTCGTCGTCGGCGTCCTGGTCGGCCTGACCGGCGTGGCCGGCGGATCGCTGATGACGCCGATGCTGGTGCTGCTGTTCGGCTTCCATCCCGGGGCGGCGGTCGGCACCGACCTGCTGTTCGCCTCCGGCACCAAGACGGTGGGCACCGCGGTCCACGGCCTGAACAAGACGGTGGACTGGAAGATCACCGGCCGCCTGGCGCTCGGCAGCATCCCGGCCGCCCTGGCGACGCTGGGCGTGCTCTACGGCCTGGGCGTCCACAGCGACGGCGCTTCCAAGCTGATCTCCGTCACCCTCGGTTTCGCGCTGATCCTGACGGCGGTCTGCCTGTTGTTCCGCAGCCGGCTGCTGGCCTACGCCGCGGCCCGCTGGCCCCAGCCGAACCCGCGCAAGACCGCCTGGCTGACCACCTTGCTGGGCGCGGGTCTCGGCGTGCTGATCACCCTGTCTTCGGTGGGCGCCGGGGCGATCGGGGTGACGGTGCTGGTGTTCCTGTATCCGCGCATGCCCATCGCCAAGGTCGTCGGCTCCGACATCGCCCACGCCGTGCCGCTGACCCTGATCGCGGGGCTGGGCCACCTGTGGCTGGGAACGGTGGACCTGAGGGTGTTGGGCGAGCTGCTGGTGGGGTCGATCCCGGGCATCATCGTCGGCAGCTATCTCACCACGCGCATCCCGGAACTGATGCTGCGGCCGTTCCTGGCGGCCATGCTGATGCTGGTCGGGGCCAAGCTGACGCACTAATCCAGGGGAATTCGTGCTTCCCGCCTTGTGGAGGGCGGGGGCTTTCGTGTTTTAAGACGCCATGTCCGACGTCAGCCCCGACAATCTCGATCCGAACGCGCTGCCTCAGCTTGGCGCGGAGCTCTCCGCCGCCGTCGCCGCGGCGGCCGACCTGAACGCGCTGGAAGCGATCCGGATCGCGGCGCTTGGCAAGTCCGGGTCGATCTCGGCCCTGCTCAAGTCGCTGGGGGCCATGAGCCCGGACGAACGACGCGAACGCGGGCCGCAGATCAACGGGCTGCGCGACCAGGTGCAGGCGGCCATCGCCGAACGCCGCGCGGTGCTGGAAGCCGAGGCGCTGGATGCTCAGCTCGCCAACGAGCGGCTGGACCTCAGCCTGCCGGCCCCGACCCGTCGGCGCGGCGGCCTGCATCCCACCCTGCGGGTGATGGACGAGATGATCGCCATCTTCGCCGAGATGGGCTTCGCGGTGGCCGAAGGCCCCGACATCGAGGACGACTTCCACAATTTCACCGCCCTGAACTTCCCGCCCAAGCACCCGGCGCGCGAGATGCACGACACCTTCTTCTTCGCCCCCGACGAGAACGGCGAGCGCAAGGTGCTGCGGACCCACACCTCGCCGGTGCAGGTGCGCACGATGATGAGCCAGGCGCCGCCGATCCGCATCATCGCGCCCGGCCGCACCTACCGCTGCGACAGCGACCAGACCCACACCCCGATGTTCCACCAGATGGAAGGCCTGGTGATCGACCGGACGGTGAACATGGGCCACCTGAAGTGGACGCTGGACACCTTCATGTCGCGCTTCTTCGAGACCGAAGGCGTGACTACCCGCTTCCGGCCCCACCACTTCCCGTTCACCGAGCCGTCGGCGGAGATGGACGTGCGCTGCGACCGCTCGGGCGGCGAGATCAAGATCGGTCAGGGCGAGGATTGGCTGGAGGTGGTGGGCTGCGGCATGGTCCACCCCAACGTGCTACGCAATTGCGGCCTGGACCCCGAGGAATGGCAGGGCTTCGCCTTCGGCTTCGGCGTGGACCGGCTGGGGATGCTGAAGTACGGCGCCCCGGACCTGCGGGACATGTTCGCCAGCGACGTGCGCTGGCTGAAGCACTACGGGTTCTCGCCCTTCACGCCGCTGTCGCCCCTGAACCCGGGCTGACGTAGGGCGTGTGGCGTCCCCGGCGGCTGTGGGCCGCCGGGAGGTGTCGGACTACTTGCCGCTGAAGCCGGTCGACCGCGTGGTCATATCGGTCGTGGCCTGACGCGAGTCGGCGGACAGCTGCGCCCACTCCGCGCGCGTGCGGCAGTCGGAGCTGGAGAAGCGCGTGCCGGTGGTGACGATCCGCTTGCAGACCTTCTCGTCGGGATTGGCGATCGCCACGGTCTTGGCCGTCGCGGCGGGCACGCCAGCGGCGGGAACGGCCGGCGGAGACGTTGCGGCCGTGGCGGCGGCGGCCGCAGCGGCGATGATGAACATGACCGACATAGGTTAGATTACTCCTCCCGATAGGCGGTAATTTTCACTCAAACCGATTAATGTTGCAAGATGGCTGCGGGCTCACGCCGTCGCGCGCTGCTTCTTGCGCACCGATTTGCCCAAGGCTTGGACACGATCGCGCCGCCTCTGCTCATGGCGGTCGAGGACTTCAGCGAGATATTTGCCGGTCCAGCTCCCCTTATCCTTGGCGACCTGCTCCGGAGAGCCTTCCGCCACGATTCTGCCACCGCCGTCGCCACCTTCCGGCCCGAAATCGAGCAGCCAGTCGGCGGTCTTCACCACGTCGAGGTTATGCTCGATCACCACCACGGTGTTGCCCTGGTCGACCAGCTCGTGCAGCACCTCGAGCAGCTTCTTGGTGTCTTCGAAGTGCAGGCCGGTGGTGGGTTCGTCGAGGATGTAGAGGGTGCGGCCGGTGGCGCGGCGGCTGAGTTCCTTGGACAGCTTGACCCGCTGGGCCTCGCCGCCCGAGAGCGTGGTCGCCTGCTGGCCGACCTTGATGTAGCCGAGCCCGACTCGCTTCAGCGTCTCCATCTTGTCTCGGATCGAGGAGACCACCTTGAAGAAGTCCGCCGCCTCCTCGACCGTCATGTCGAGCACGTCGGAGATCGACTTGCCGCGATACAGGACCTCCAGCGTCTCGCGGTTGTAGCGCTTGCCCTTGCAGACGTCGCAGGTGACGTAGACGTCGGGCAGGAAGTGCATCTCGATCTTGATCACCCCGTCGCCCTGACAGGCTTCGCAACGACCGCCCTTGACGTTGAACGAGAACCGTCCCGGCCCGTAGCCGCGCATCTTCGACTCCGGCAGGGCGGCGAACCAGTCGCGGATCGGGCCGAAGGCGCCGGTATAGGTCGCCGGGTTCGAGCGCGGGGTGCGCCCGATCGGGCTCTGGTCGATGTCGATGACCTTGTCGAAGTTCTCCAGCCCCTCGATCTTGTCGTAGGGCGCGGGGGCGTCGGAGGCGTTGTTCAGCCGGCGGGCGGCGGCCTTGTACAGCGTCTCGATGGTGAAGGTGGACTTGCCGCCCCCCGACACTCCGGTGATGCAGGTGAACACCCCCACCGGGATCGCGCCGGTGACCGATTTCAGGTTGTTGCCCCGCGCGCCGATGATCTTCAGCGTCTTCTTGCCGGGCTTGCGGCGCTGCTCGGGTACGGCGATCTCGCGCGCGCCGGTCAGGTACTGGCCGGTGATGCTCGCCTCGGACGCCTTGATCTGCTCCGGCGTACCTTCGGCGATGATGTGGCCGCCGTGGATGCCGGCCGCCGGACCCATGTCGATGACGTAGTCGGCGCTGAGGATGGCCTCCTCGTCGTGCTCCACCACCAGCACCGAGTTGCCGAGGTCGCGCAGGCCCTTCAGGCTCTTCAGCAGGCGGGTGTTGTCGCGCTGGTGCAGGCCGATGGACGGCTCGTCGAGCACGTACAGCACCCCGGTCAGGCCCGAGCCGATCTGGGAGGCGAGGCGGATGCGCTGGCTCTCGCCGCCGGACAGGGTGCCCGAGGCGCGCGACAGGGCCAGATAGTCCAGCCCGACCTCGACCAGGAAGCGCAGGCGGTCGTTGATCTCCTTCAGGATGCGCCGCGCGATCTCCAGCTGCTTGGCCGTCAGCTGCGGTTCGACGGCGGTAAACCATTCGCGGGCGTCGCGGATCGACAGGTCGGAGACATAGGCGATGGACTGTGCGCCGATCTTCACCGCCAGGGCCTCGGGCTTCAGGCGTGCGCCCTTGCAGACTTCGCACGGCGTGTCGGTCTGGTAGCGGCCCAGCTCCTCGCGCACCCAGGCGCTGTCGGTTTCGCGCCAGCGGCGTTCTAGGTTGGGGATCACCCCCTCGAACGGCTTGACGACCTCGTACTTACGGGCCTGGTCGTCGTAGGTGAACTTCACCTTCTCCGAGCCGGTGCCGTACAGGATCACCTTTTTGGCCTCGTCCGGCAGGTCGCTCCAGGCCTTGTCCATCGAGAAGCCGAAGTGGCGCGACAGGGCCTGTAGGGTCTGGGTGTAGAGCGGCGAGGGGCCGCGCGCCCAAGGCGCTACGGCGCCCTTGTGCAGGGCCTTGTCCGGGTCGGGGATCACCAGGTCGGCCGCGAACGCCTGCTTGAAGCCCAGGCCGTCGCAGGCCGGGCAGGCGCCGAAGGGGTTATTGAACGAGAACAGCCGCGGCTCGATCTCGCTGATGGTGAAGCCGGAGACCGGACAGGCGAACCGTTCCGAGAACAGCAGCCGCTTAGGCTCGGTCTCGCCGTCCTCGATATTGGCCCACTCGGCGAAGGCGATGCCGTCGGCCAGGCGCAGGGCCTGTTCCAGGCTGTCGGACAGGCGCGTCTCCAGGCCCGCCTTGACGACGATCCGGTCCACGACCACGTCGATGTCGTGCTTGAACTTCTTGTCGAGGGTGGGGGCGTCCTCGATGGCGTAGAACTCGCCGTCGACCTTCACTCGCTGGAAGCCCTGGCGCTGCCAGTCGGCCATCTCCTTCTTGTACTCGCCCTTGCGGCCACGCACGACGGGGGCCAGCAGGTACAGGCGCGTACCCTCGGGCAGGGCGGTGATCTTGTCGACCATCTGGCTGACGGTCTGGCTCTCGATCGGCAGGCCGGTGGCGGGCGAATAGGGCACGCCCACCCGCGCCCACAGCAGGCGCATGTAGTCGTGGATCTCCGTCACCGTGCCGACGGTGGAGCGGGGGTTCTTGGAGGTGGTCTTCTGCTCGATCGAGATGGCCGGCGACAGGCCCTCGATCAGGTCCACGTCCGGCTTGCCCATCAGCTCTAGGAACTGGCGGGCGTAGGCCGACAGGCTCTCGACGTAACGACGCTGGCCCTCGGCGTAGATGGTGTCGAAAGCGAGCGAGCTCTTGCCGGACCCAGACAGCCCCGTGAGCACCACGAGCTGTCCGCGCGGGATGTCGACATCCACGCCCTTGAGATTGTGCTCACGCGCGCCGCGCACGCGAATGAAGGCGTTGTCCGGTTCGGCCATGACTCGCTCGGGATGCGCGCCCGCCACCCGGCGGCGCATCCCATGATGTAGTGCGCGAGCGCCGGTCCGCTACTGCCGATCGGACGAGAACAGAAGAAGATCGCGCCGCAGCCGAAAACGAGGTCACTTTCCTCCCCCGCTGCGCAGGGGAGGAGAAGGCGCTACCTGTTCACCGCCGCCATGCTGGCGGCCGGATAGCGTTCGCCGGTCGCAGCGCCCGAGGGCAGGACGCGGTCGATCCGCTCCAGGTCCTGGGGCGTCAGCTTCACGTCCACGGCGGCGGCGTTCTCCTCCAGATACTTGCGGCGCTTGGTGCCGGGGATGGGGACGATGTCCTCGCCCTGGGCCATCACCCAGGCCAGGGCCAGCTGGGACGGGGTGCAACCCTTGTCGGCGGCGATGGTCTTGATCTCGTCCACCAGCTCCAGGTTCTTCCGGAAGTTGTCGCCTTGGAAGCGGGGGGCGTTGCGGCGGAAATCGTCGGCGGCCAGATCGTCGACGCTCTTGTACACCCCGGTCAGGAAGCCGCGCCCAAGCGGGCTGTAGGGCACGAAACCGATGCATAGTTCACGCACGGTCGGCAGGATTTCGGCCTCCGGCTCGCGGCTCCACAGCGAGTATTCGGTCTGCAGCGCGCTGATCGGATGGACCGCGTGGGCCTTGCGGATGGTGGCGGGCGCAGCTTCCGACAGGCCCAGGAAGCGGACCTTCCCGGCCATCACCAGCTCGGACATGGCCCCCACGGTGTCCTCGATCGGCGTATTGGGGTCGACCCGATGCTGGTAGTACAGGTCGATGTGATCGACCTTGAGCCGGCGCAGGCTGTCGTCGCAGGCCTGGTGGACGTATTCGGGTCGGCCGTTGACGCCTTTGAAGCTGCGGTCGGCGCCGCGCATGTTGCCGAACTTGGTGGCCAGGACGACCTGGTCGCGCTTGCCGGCGATGGCCTTGCCCAGCAGTTCCTCGTTGTCGCCCGCGCCGTACATGTCGGCGGTGTCGAGGAAGTCGATCCCGAGCTCGAGCGCGCGGTGGATGGTGGCGATGGATTCCGCTTCGTCCCCGGCGCCGTAGAACTCCGACATGCCCATGCAGCCGAGGCCCTCGGCGGTGACTTCCAGGCCCTGCCGGCCGAGCTTACGCTTGATCATGATTCCGAACTCCCGATCGTTCGGCGTTCAACGCGCCGGGCGGGCGGGGGAGTTCCGTCGTGCGGCCCTTGGCCGCGCCGGTGTCGATGGCTCAGGCGGTGAAGGGCCGGTCGTGGATCCACTGCGACAGCACCCACTTCTCGCCCCGCGTGATCGGCAGGCCGGCGTGCAGGCTGAGCTTGTCCGGCTTGCCGGCCACGTCCACGTGGGTGAAGTACAGCGCATCGCCCTTGGCGCCCTTGTGGCGGAAGCCGACCTTGGGGAAGTCCAGCTCCCCGCCCTCGAAATCGTCGTTCAGGTAGAGCAGGAAGGTGGCGATGCGGTCGCCCTGGTAGGACTTCAACTCGCCGAAGCGGCCCGGGCCGTCGTTCAGCCGGTCGTAGTGCGGCTTGATCTCCTCGCCGAGCGCGTAGTGGAAAACGCGCGGCGGCTCCATGGCGGCGACCGGCAGCCGGGTCAGGGCGGAAATCCGCTCGCGCACCAGCAGCAGCACCAGGTCGGTGTTCAGGATCTCGAACTGGTAGTCGCTGCAACGCCGGGTGGCCTCGACCCCGTCCGCGCGGGTGGCGCCGCTGTACATCATGCCGGGAGCGAGTCGATCGCGGGCGTGCTCGATCAGCCAGTCGCAGACCCAGCTCGGGGCGAAATCCTTGGCGAAACGCACGCGTGGCGTCTCGTACAGGATGTCGCGCGTCGGCGGGGTGAACCAGGACGACAGGTCGATCCGTCCGTCCGGTCCCGCCAGCAGCCGGAGCTGGCGCTGGGCGCGGTCGGAGCCGTAGTCCGCCGCCTGCCTCAGCAGGTCCAGGGCGCGGGCCCAGTCCGGCGGTTCCAGGATCGAGGCCGCCGTCAGGGCCGCGAGCGCGGCGGCCGCGTCGGGATGGCGATGTTCGGCGGCCAGGGCGAACTGCGCCGCCGCCGCGCGTGCATCCGGAGGGGCGTTGCGGCCCAGCAGCAGGTCGACGCCGTCACGATAGACCTGTTCGCCGTCCAGGGGCGGCAAGGTCAGTCGTCCCGATGAACGCGTTCGCGACGCTCGTGCCGCTCCTGGGCTTCCAGGCTCAGGGTGGCGATCGGGCGGGCGTCCAGGCGGGCCAGCCCGATGGGTTCGCCGGTCTCCTCGCAGTAGCCGTAGGACCCCTCTTCGATTCGGCGCAGCGCCGAATCGATCTTGGAGATCAGCTTGCGTTGACGGTCGCGCGCCCGCAATTCGATCGCCTTGTCGGTCTCCGAAGAGGCTCGATCGGCGACGTCGGGATGGTTTTCGGTGGCCGTCTGGAGATTGGTCAATGTCTCCCGCGACTCGCGCAGGATGTCATCTTTCCATTTCATGAGCTTTTTACGGAAATACTCGATCTGACGAGTATTCATGAACGGCTCATCGTCGCTCGGCCGATAGTCATCGGTCGCCGTACTATCGAGCGTCTCAATCGCTGACGCGAAAGCCTGCATAAACGCCCTCACGCAAAAAGCGCAACAATTGCGGCCGTATAGCGGCGTTGTGGCGTCGCTGCAAACCCCCTCGCGCAATGCGGGAGGCATGCGACCATTTGGTCAGGCCGTGAGCCCGTTCCGTTCCCGTTTCGCCAGCTCCACCGCCGCGCGGAGTTCGATCTGGTCGAGGAGCTCGTTCAGCTCGCCGTCTTCGGTCTCGTCGCGGGCCGAGCGCACGGCCTCCCGCAGACCGCGCAGGACGCCGGCGTCCATGCCCTCGGGTTCGAAGGTCGCCAGCTTGAGGGCGTCGAGGGCGTCGAGGATGCTGTGACCCCGGCGCAGGGCGCGACGACGCTTTTCCTTCGGCGTCAGTTCTTCTTGCAGGGCGAGCAGCATGTCCATGGAGGTGGTCGGGGCTAGCGAGCCGGGACGGCCGGCCGCCGCCGCACGGGCGCTGTCGGCGACGCCCGAGGGGGCGAAGCCGCCTTCCGTGTCCCGGGCGGGGCGCGATGTCGGCGCCGCCGCGCCTGTCGGCGCCGATCCGTTGACCTTCATAGCCCCGCAATCCGCAAGTTCAGGGCGAGTTTTGCCCTTGAAACTTGGTGAATGGTTAATGCGCCCGGCAGCTTTTGCCCGTTGTGAGGCCAGGCTCCGGACCCGAGCCCTTTGCGGATCATATAATACATTGATCGTAATGGGGAAAATAAGAACGCCGAGTTGGCACGGAGGTCGCAAGGGCGAGGCTGCGGCGCTGCGCCGACCGCATCGGAGTCCAGTTGGAAATGTGGCGTATCCTTTCGCGTTCGGCGCTGCTGCTGTTCGGTGTCTTCCTCGCGCTGGCGACCTCGGTCGCGCCGGTTCAAGCCCGTTCGCGCATCAAGGACGTGGTCGCCTTCGAGGGGGTGCGCGAGAACAAGCTGGTGGGCTACGGGCTGGTGGTCGGTCTGAGCGGCACCGGCGACACGCTGCGCAACGCGCCCTTCACCCAGCAGAGCCTCCAATCCATGCTGGAGCGGTTGGGCGTCAACACCCGCAGCACAACCAACATCGACACCAAGGACGTGGCCGCGGTGATGGTCACCGCCAACCTGCCGGCCTTTTCCGCGTCGGGCTCCCAGATCGACGTCTCGGTTTCCGCCATGGGCGATTCCAAGAGCCTGCTGGGGGGCACCCTGGTGGGCACGCCGCTGCTGGGCGCGGACGGCGAGGTCTATGCGGTGGCCCAGGGCACGGTGCAGACCGGCGCCATTTCGGCCAGTGGCGCGTCGGGGTCTTCGATCACGCGGGGCGTGCCCACGGCCGGCCGGATCGCCGAGGGGGCCACGGTGGAGCGTGAGCTCGGCTTCGACTTCGCCCACATGGCCAGCCTGCGCCTGACCCTGCACAATCCCGACTTCACCACCGCCGACCGTATCGCCGCGGCGGTGAACGTCCGCTTCCCCGGATCGGCCACGGCCGACAATCCCACCATCGTCACCCTCAAACCCCCGGCGGGGCAGAGCCTGGTGAGCTACATCACCATGGTGGAGCAGCTCGAGGTCGACCCCGACGCCCCGGCCAAGGTGGTGATCGACGAGGTCAACGGGGTGGTGGTGATGGGCGACGAGGTGCGCATCTCCACTGTCGCCATCGCCCAGGGCAACCTGACCATATCGGTGCAGGAGACCCCCCAGGTCAGTCAGCCGGGCGCCTTCTCGCAGGGCCAGACCACGGTGGTTCCGCAGTCCACGGTCAAGGTGGACGAGCAGAAGGGGCGCAAGTTGGTGATGCTGAACGCCGGCGCCTCGCTCTCGACCCTGGTGAAAGGGCTGAACGCACTCGGCGTGACGCCGCGCGACATGATTTCAATTCTTCAGTCCATCAAGGCCGCGGGCGCGCTCCAGGCCGATATCGAGGTGATGTGATGGGTTTGTCCGCCAACTTCGCATCCGGCGCGGTCGCGCCCTTGCCCCAGGCGACGCCGGAACAGCGCGCCCACGTGCAGAAGACCGCCAAGAGCTTCGAGGCCTCGTTCCTGTCCACCATGATGGGACAGATGTTCGAGGGCACCGAGGCCGAGGCGCCCTTCGGCGGCGGCCAGGGCGAGACCGCCTTCCGTTCGTTCATGATGGACGCCATCGGCAAGTCGATGACCAACAAGGGCGGGATTGGGCTGGCCAGTTCGGTCGCGCAGGAAATGCTGAAGATGCAGGGCCTGAGCTGATGACGCTCGCCGCCGACAACGCCGCCGACCGGGTGGAGCAGCTCATCGCGCTGACCGAGCGGCTCACCGCGCGCCTGGAGGCGGAGACCCGCCTGTTCGAAGCCCGTCGCCCGCAGGACGTCGCGCGCAACTCCGGCGACACGCTCGAACTCGCCAACCTATATCGGCGTGAAGCCGCGCAACTGAGGGCCAACCCCTCGCTGATCGCCGGCGGGCCGTTGAACCGGCGCCAGAAGCTGATCGCCGCCACCACCGCTTTCGAGGCCGTGCTGGCTCGGCATGGGCGATCGGTGAAGGCGGCCAAGATCGTCACCGAGGGCGTCGTCCGCGCCATCGCCGAGGAGGTGGCCTCCCAGCGCATGCCGGCGGCCGGGTACGGCCCGCGCGCCAAGGCCCGGCCCAACGACGCCTCCGCCATCACCCTGAATCGTCGGGCCTAGGCGTCCGCACTCGAGCGCCTCAGGCGTGCGGCGGCGCCATCACCAGGGTGGTCTGGACGCCGCCGCCGTTCAGCGCCCACTCCACCGTCCAGCCGGCAGGGACGCTGCTGGCGCTGTAGGGGCCGTTGAGCGGGGTGGGCGGGGTCAGCTCCACGGTCTGGCGCACGACGCCGCCTGGTGTGGCGGCCTCCAGCACATGAGACCCGAAGCTCAGCGGGCGGTTGGCCGCCAGCACGGCGAAACGACCCTGGGCGTCGGTCTCGGTCACGCCGGCGGGCAGGCCGTCCACCGACAGCCGAACCGGCGAGCGGGGCGCGGCGACGCCCGAGACGCCGGCGAAGCCGTTCGGGTCGTAATCCACCGCGACGATGTCGAGGTGTCCTCCCGTCCCGATGGGCAGGGCCGCATAGCCCGCCCGGACCATCACCGCCGCGACCCGCGCGTGCGGAAGGGTCACTAGGGCCCCCTCGGCGTGGACTGTCCGACCGGCTTGGCGGCTGGAGATGGCGAACAGGCGAGGATGGCCCGCCTGCGGCAGGCTTAAGGTCCAGACTCCCTGAGCGTTGGCGGAGGCGTGGAGGGTTTCGCCTTCCGGGGTGGACAGGACGACCTGCGCCTTGGGGCCGGCGCGACCCGTGACGATCACAGCGCCCGTCCGGTCGGCCACGGCGCCGGTCACGCTGGGAGGCGCCAGATAGCTGGCCTCCGCCGTGCTGTTCTCCAGATCGAGGTGCACGAAGGGTTCGCGGGCGGTTGGCTTTTCACAGCCCCCCAGGATCGCGCAGGCGAGCAGGGCCCCCGTCGTGCGCGTCAGGATTCTCGAGGCGTGCGGGTCGGACAAATTGCGGCCTCCAAGGCGCGAACGCCCACCTCCCTCGGCGCGTGGGGCCGTGCTACATCCCAGCCCAAGGGCGCTTCAACAAGCCCGAATCAGACCCTCTCTCAAGGATTGCAGATGCCAGACGGGGCTTATGCCGGCCGCAAGCACGCGGGATTGTCGATTTGTCTGTTCTGCGGCTCGTCCGACGCCACCGATCCCGACTTCCTGGCCGCCGCTCGCGACTTCGGCTTGGAATTGGCCCATGCCGACGTGCGGCTGGTCTATGGCGGCGGCGGGGTCGGCCTGATGGGGGCGGCGGCCAAGGCGGCCCACAACGCCGGCGGCAAGGTGCTGGGCGTCATGCCGGACTTCCTGCGCCGAAGCGAGGTGATCTACGACGACGTGGAGACGATCGTGGTCGCCAACATGCATGACCGCAAGCGCATCATGTTCGAGCAGTCTGACGCCTTCGCCGTGTTCCCGGGCGGGATCGGCACGCTGGAGGAGGTGGTGGAACTGCTGTCCTGGCGCCGGCTCGAGTTGCACCGCAAGCCCATCCTGTTCCTGGACGCCAAGGGTTTCTGGCAGCCCTTCTACGACCTGATCCGCCACACCGCGCAGGCCAAGCTCTCTCCTTCGTGGCTCGGCGACACCTGGCTGTCGGTGGAGCGGGTGGAGCAGGTGCTGCCCGCGATCCGCGCCGCCCTCGCCGCGGGCGAGGGCCAACGCGCGGAAACGGTTGCGGGGAAGATGTAGGCGATCGCTTCGGCGTCCTTCTCCTTCCGCGCAACGCTCCCGATCGGACGCGCCGCGAACGCATCTCGCGATCCCTAGGGCGGTCGCGGGACCCTATGAGCGTGGTTTTAGGGCGACAGGTTTCAGGTGCATCGGCCACGGTCCGGCCACAGGGCCTGGGAAAGCTGCGCGCCTATCTTGAACGCCGCTCGCCGCGAACAACTTAAGCGGCGAGGCCAGCGAGGACCGCGCCATGAGATACCTGCACACCATGGTCCGCGTGGCGAACCTGGACACGGCGCTCGACTTCTACTGCGCCAAGCTCGGCCTGACTGAGACCCGCCGCGTGGACAGCGAGGCGGGGCGCTTCACCCTGGTGTTCCTGGCCGCGCCGCAGGATGTGGAGCGCGCCCAGGCCGAAAAGGCGCCGGTGGTCGAGCTGACCTACAACTGGGACCCTGAGACCTACACCGGCGGCCGCAACTTCGGCCATCTGGCCTACGAGGTCGACGACATCTACGCGCTTTGCGCCAAGCTCCAGGCCGGCGGCGTGGTGATCAACCGGCCGCCGCGCGACGGGCGCATGGCCTTCATCCGTTCGCCGGACGGGGTCTCCATCGAACTGCTGCAGAAGGGCGAGGCCCTGCCGCCGGCGGAGCCGTGGGTCTCGATGAAAAATATCGGCGCTTGGTGACAAGTGTCACGCCCTGGACACATTGTTTCTCATTTGAAGTGGCGAACTTATGCCGCTTTGGTTCGCTTTACCTTTGCTCGCTAGCTCCCTGAAACGCCTTGCGGCTCTGGACCGGAAGGGAAATGCCTGACGTGATTGCCCTTCTCGGTTGGATCGCCGCCTGCATCGGCGTTTTCGGAGCCGCCTTTGCGGTGGCTTCGGCGCGCTGGGCTGGCGCATACATGGCCTCGGAATCGGGCGCTGGCGTCGACATCGGCGCGCAACCGGCTCCCGGCGTGACCATCCTCAAGCCCCTGCATGGGGCCGAGGACGAGCTTCGCGCCAATCTGGAGAGCTTCTGCCGGCAGGCCTATCCCGGCCCGGTGCAGATCGTTTTCGGGGTGCACAGCGCCGACGACGGGGCCGTTCCCGTCGTCCGCGATCTCCAGCGGACCTATCCCACCCTCGACATCCGCCTGGTGGTGGACGGGCGCGTCCATGGCGAGAACCGCAAGGTCTCGAACATGATCAACATGGCCCGCGCCATCGCCCACGAGATCGTGGTGCTGTCGGACAGCGATATCCGGGTGGCGCCAGACTATCTCGAGCGCGTGGTCGAGCGCCTGCTGCAGCCCAATGTCGGCGTCGTCACCTGCCTCTATACCGGCGAGGATACCGGCGCGGTCTGGTCGCGGCTCTCGGCCATGGGCATCAACTACCAGTTCCTGCCCAATGTGACCGCCGGCCTAAGGCTGAACATGGCCGAGCCCTGCTTCGGCGCCACGGTGGCGTTCCGGCGCGACGTGCTGCCCCAGATCGGCGGCTTCGAGGCGCTGAGCGACCAACTGGCCGACGACTACGACCTGGGTCGGGCGATCCGGCGGGCAGGTTATCGGGGCGAGGTGGCGTCGGTTTCGGTGTCGCACCTGTGCGCGGAGCGCAGCTTCCTGGAGCTCTGGCGGCACGAGGCGCGCTGGGCCCGCACGATCCGTATGATCGATCCCGGCGGCTTCTTCGGCCAAGGGTTCACCTACGCCATCCCGTGGGCGCTGCTGGGCTGTGTGTTGGCGGGGCCGAATCCGGTCACAGGAGCGGCGGTGATGCTGGCGCTTGCCGCCCGTCTTTATGTGGTCCACCGTGTCGATATTGCCACGGGCGCCCGCATCAAGGCGCTTTGGCTCCTACCTATGCGCGACATCTTTTCGTTCGCCGTTTTTCTGAGCGCATCTTTTGGTAAGACGGTGACCTGGCGCGGTCGCCGCTTCTGCATTGGCACGGACGGGGCTCTGGTCCCGGCCAAGGAGTCCTTCTTTCATGCTTCGCACCCTGTTCCTGCAGGCGCCTTCCTTCGACGGTTTCGACGGGGGCGCGGGGTCCCGCTACCAGGCCAAGCGCGAGATCAAATCTTTCTGGTATCCGACGTGGCTCGCCCAACCGGCGGCCTTGGTCGAGAACAGCACGCTGATCGACGCCCCGCCGCATAAGCAGAGCCTCGCCGACGTCCTGGTCCACGCCCGCAAGAACGACATGGCGGTGCTCCATACCTCCGTGCCGTCGTTCAAGTCGGACGTGAAGGTGGCCGAGGCGCTCAAGGCCGAGAACCCCAACCTGAAGATCGGCATGATCGGCGCCAAGGTCGCCGTGGACGCCGACAAGAGCCTGCGCGACGCTCCGGTGATCGACTTCGTCGCCCGCAACGAGTTCGACTTCACCATCAAGGAAGTCGCCGACGACCACGACTGGGCCTCGATCAAGGGGATGAGCTACCGCAATGCGGAAGGCGTGATCGTCCACAACGAGGACCGTGCGCTGCTCCACGACATGGACAGCCTTCCCTGGGTCACGCCGATCTACAAGCGCGACCTGACGATGGAGAACTACTTCATCGGCTACCTGAAGCACCCCTACATCTCGGTCTACAGCGGCCGGGGCTGCAAGAGCCACTGCACCTTCTGCCTGTGGCCCCAGACCGTGGGCGGCCACCTCTATCGCACCCGCAGTGTGGAGAACGTGGTCGAGGAGATCGCGTGGGCGGCCAAGGCCTTCCCCCAGACCAAGGAATTCTTCTTCGACGACGACACCTTCACCGACGACCTGCCGCGCGCCGAGGCCATCGCCAAGGGCCTGGGCAAGCTGGGCGTGACCTGGTCGTGCAACGCCAAGGCCAACGTCCCGCGCAAGTCGCTGGAAGTGTTCAAGGCCAATGGCCTGCGGCTGCTGCTGGTCGGCTACGAAAGCGGCAACCAGCAGATCCTCTACAACATCAAGAAGGGCATGCGCATCGAGGTGGCCGAACGGTTCACTAAGGATTGCCATGAGCTGGGCATCGTCATCCACGGCACCTTCATCATGGGCCTGCCAGGTGAGACCGAAGAGACCATCCGCGAAACCATCGACTGGGCCCGCAAGATCAACCCACACACCATCCAGGTGTCTCTGGCCGCGCCCTATCCGGGCACCTTCCTATACAAGCAGGCCATCGAGAACGGCTGGCTGGACGCGGAAAACGCCGAGCTGGTGGACGACAACGGCATCCAGATCGCGCCGTTGCACTACCCGCACCTGAGCCACCAGCGGATCTTCGAGAACGTGGAGACCTTCTACAAAGCCTTCTATTTCCGGCCGAAGAAGATCGCCTCCATCGTCGGCGAGATGATCACCAGCCCGGACATGATGAAGCGGCGCCTGCGCGAGGGCGTGGAATTCCGCGACTTCCTCAAGGACCGCAAGGTGGCGGCGCAGTCCGCGCCGGCGTGAAACGCCTGATCGTCACCGCCGATGACTTCGGCGTCGCCGCCGAGGTCAACGAGGCGGTGGAGCAGGCCCACACGCGAGGGGTGCTCACCGCCGCCAGCCTGATGGTCGGCGGCGGGGCGGTCGACGACGCGGTGGCCCGCGCCCGGCGGCTGGCGTCCCTGCGGGTCGGGCTACATGTCGTCCTGATCGAGGGACGCCCGATCCTTGCACCCGAGCTTGTGCCCGACCTGGTCGACGCTACCGGCGCTTTCCGGCGCGACATGGTGGCGTGCGCGGTGGACATTTTCTTCAAGCCCGCCGCCCGCAGGCAGCTCGCCGCCGAGGTCGAGGCCCAGTTCAAGGCCTATCGCGCCACCGGCCTGCCGCTGGACCACGTCAACACCCACAAGCATTTCCACCTGCACCCGACCATCGCCGGGACCATCCTGAAGATTGGCCGCGACTACGGCCTTAAGGCTATGCGGGTGCCGACCGAGCCCCGCGCCGTGCTGGCGCTCGCCGAGCCCGAGACCGCTTTCGGGCCGGCCTATGTCACCGGCCCCTGGTCGGAGCTGGTCCGGCGGCGGCTGCGGCGCGCGGGCGTGGCCACCGCCGACCACGTGTTCGGCCTACGCTGGTCCGGCGCGCTGACGGCGGCGCGGCTGGAGGCCCTGGTGCGCCATTTGCCGGACGGGCTGAGCGAGATCTACCTGCATCCCGCCGTTCGGGGCGGTTTCGAAGGCGCGGCCGAGGGCTATCGCTATGCCGAGGAGTTCGCGGCCCTAACCGATCCCACCGTGATCGCCGCCATCCGCGCCACCGACGTGCAGCTCGGCGGCTTCGCGGATTTTACCGGAGCGCCGCAACTCGCGGCATGAATCAATGGACTTACGCTCTACCCCTCAAGACGGCCCTGCGGCCGCTATCGACCCCGCGTCGCCCAAGCCCGGCGGCGGCAAGGTCCGGGTCGGCGTGCTCATAGCCGGCGCCCTGGGTGCGATGCTGGCGGTCGGGCTGATCGGCTGGTTCGGCTTCGGCGCGGTGCTCTCGGCCCTGGCGCGGATCGGCTGGGGCGGTTTCGCCGTGTTTATAACGGCCAGCCTGCTGGTCTTCCCCTTCACCGGCGGCGCCTGGGGCGTGCTGGCCAGGGAGGTGAACCCGCGCACCCTGGCGATCTTTATCTGGGGCCGGTTCCTGCGCGAGGGCGCGGGGGACCTGTTGCCCTTCTCCAGCCTGGGCGGAGTGCTGATCGGCGCGCGAGGCGTGACCCTGCTGGGCGTCAGCAACGCCTCAGCCTACGGCTCGCTGGCGGTGGACCTGATGACCGAGATCGTGGCCCAGATCATCTACATGATCCTGGGCCTCGTCCTGCTGTCGGCGCATCTGTCGCACACCAACCTGGGCGGTGTGTTCCTGGCCTGTTTCGGCGGGGCCATCGTGCTGGCGCTGGGCATGATCGGCGGGCTGGTGTTCGCCCAGATGCGTGGGCTGGACCTGTTCGGCAAGGTGCTGGAGCGGATCGCGCCCGACGCCGTGCAGCACATGCAGGGCGTGAAGGACTGGATCGCCGAGCTGAACCGCAAGCCCGACCGGCTGGCCTGGAGCGTGCTCCTGCACCTGGGCGGCTGGGTCGGGTCGGCGGCGCTGAGCTGGATGGCGCTGAATTTCATGGGCGTGAAGCTGTCCTTCGCCGCGATGATCGCCATCGAGAGCCTGCTGTCGGCGGTCAAGAGCGCCGCCTTCATGGCCCCGAGCGGGCTGGGCGTGCAGGAGGCGGCCTACGCCCTGCTCGGCCAGGTGTTCGGCCTGACGCCCGAGATTTCCATCGCCCTCAGCCTGCTCAAGCGCGCCCGCGACGTCGTGCTCGGCGTGCCGCCGCTGCTCGCCTGGCAGGCCCTGGAGGGCAAACGCATCCTTCGCCCCGCCGGCGCGTAGATGCATGACGGCGCACGCTCTGGTCCCGCGCCAGGTTTGCGCCTAAGGTCCGGCCCGCTTTTCTAGACCTTGGATACCGATCGCGCATGTCGACGCCCCCGCGTCATTACCTGGATTTCGAACGGCCCATCGCCGAGATCGAAACCAAGCTTGATGAACTCTCCAAGCTGTCCGAAACCGCCGAACCCGGCGCGTTCGAGGCCGAGATCGACGCTCTGCGCAGTCGCGCGGACCGGTTTCGCCGCGACGTCTATGCGCGGCTCGATCCCTGGCAGAAGACCCAGGTCGCCCGTCATCCCGACCGTCCGCACTTCACCGACTTCCTGGCCGGGCTGATCGAGGACTTCGTCGAGCTGCGTGGCGACCGCGTGTTCGGCGACGACCAGGCCATCGTTGCGGGTCTGGGGCGTTTCCGGGGCGTACCGGTCATGGTCATGGGCCACGAGAAGGGCCGCGACACCGAGACCCGGCTGAAGCACAATTTCGGCATGGCCCGGCCCGAGGGCTACCGCAAGGCGGTGCGCCTGATGGACATGGCCGAGCAGTTCAACCTGCCGGTCCTGACCTTCGTCGACACCGCCGGCGCCTATCCGGGCGTGGGCGCCGAGGAGCGCGGGCAGGGCGAGGCCATCGCCCGCTCGACCGAGCGCGGCCTGGTGCTGGGCACGCCGATGATCGCCACCATCACCGGGGAGGGCGGTTCCGGCGGGGCGCTGGCGCTGGCGGGGGCCAACAAGGTGCTGATCCTCGAGCACTCGATCTATTCGGTGATCTCGCCCGAGGCCGGCAGCTCGATCCTGTTCCGCGACCGTGGCCAGGCGGCGCATATGGCGCGCGCCATGCGCATCACCGCCCAGGAGCTGATTGGCCTGAAGATCATCGACCGCATCATCACCGAACCCACCGGCGGCGCGCACGCCGACGCCGAGGCCGCGATCAAGGCGGTGGGCGATGTGGTGGAGGAAGAGCTGAAGGCGCTGTCCAGCCTGACGCCCGACCAGCTACGCAAGCAGCGCGCCGAACGCTTCTACGCCATCGGCCGCTCATTCGGGTAGGGTCGTCGTCCCACGGCGCCCTTGAGGGGCCTCCCTGCCTACCCCCCCGTGTCATCCCGGCTGTAGCGAAGCGGAGAGCCGGGACCCAGGAGCCGGTGATCGCCACCTCTGGGTCCCGGATAAGCGCTGCCGCGCTTTCCGGGATGACAATGAGGGAGTCGTGAAAGGGTCTACGCCAACCCTTTCAGCGCCTCGCCCAGCTCCTCGACCGAGGCCTCTGTCGTCGCCCACGAGCACATGAAGCGCACCGAGCCGTCGGTGAAGCGGTAGACGTTCCAGCCCATCGCCCGCAGGCGCAGCAGGGTCGGCTCGTCCATTGCGACGAACACGCCGTTCGCCTCCACCGGGTGGGTGACCGGGAAGGGCATGAGCGCCGCCAGCTTCCTGGCCATGGCGTTGGCGTGGGCGCCGTAGCGGGCCCAGGCGTTGTCGGCCAGCATGCCGATCCAGGGCGCCGAGATGAACCGTCCCTTGGACGGAAGCTGACCCGCCTGCTTCAGCCGGGCGTCGAAACGGCGCGACAGGCCCTTGTCGAACAACACCACGGCTTCCGACAGCGGCATGCCGGCCTTGGTCCCGCCCATCACCAGGATGTCGATATCCAGGGTCTTGAGCGCCTTGAGGTCGAAGCCGGACGCTACCGCATTGGCCAGCCGCGCGCCGTCCAGATGCACCGGCAGCCCGGCCGCCTTGGCGATCCCGGTCAGCTCGGCGACCGCCTCGGTGGTGTAGACGGTGCCGTATTCGGTGGCGTTGGTCACGGTCAGGGCCGCCGGCGACTGGCGGTAGGACGCTTCGGGAACCCCCAGCGCCGCTTTCAGCGCGGCCGGGTCGATCTTTCCGGACGCGCCGGCCAGCGGGGTCAGACCCAGGCCGTGGCCGAAGAAGCCCGGCGCGCCGGTCTCGTCGGTGATGACGTGGGCGTGGGTGTGGGCGAGCATCGATTCGAACGGGCGGCACAGGGCGGCGCAGGCCACCGCATTGGCGGCGGTGCCCGAGGCCACGAACCGCACGTCGGCGTCGGCGTCGAGCAGGGCGCGCACGGCGTCGGCGGCCCTGGCGGTCACCGCATCGGTCCCATAACCGGAGGTGAAGCCGCTGTTGGCCTCGATCAGGGCCTGCAGCGCCTCGGGCGCCGCGCCGGCGGTGTTGTCGGAGGCGAAATCGAAGCGGGGGGTCAAGCTCAACTCCTGTGGACTTAGGTGGGGCTCAGGCCTGGGATTCGTCCAGCCGGTCGGCCTTGCGCAGGGCGGGGAATAGCCCAGCCCAGGCCCCGGTGACCACCAGCGACCCGACGCCGCCGAAGATGGCGGCGCCGATGGGGCCGATCAGGCGCGCCACCACCCCGGTCTCGAACTCGCCGAGCTCGTTGGAGGCACCGACGAACAGGTTGGCCACCGCCGACACCCGCCCGCGCATGGGGTCGGGGGTGACGATCTGGACCAGCGACTGGCGGACATAGACCGAGATCATGTCGGCCGCCCCCAGCGCCGCCAGGGCGATCACCGAGACCACCACCGACTTGGAGACGGCGAACACCAGGGTCGAGACGCCGAACGTGGCCACGCCCGCGAACATCCAGCGCCCGGCATGGCGATGCAGCGGCCAGCGGCTGAGCGAGAAGGCCATCACCGCCGCTCCGATCGCCGGGCCGGAGCGCAGCACGCCGAAGCCATGGGCCCCGATCTTGAGCACGTCGCGCGCGAACACCGGCAGCAGGGCGGTGGCGCCTCCGAGCAGGACCGCGACCAGGTCCAGCGAGATCGCGCCCAGCACGATCTTGTTGGTCCAGACATAGACCAGCCCCTCGCGGATCAGTTCCAGCTGCGAGCCGGGCTGGTGGTCGGGGCGGGTCTTGGCGCGCATGGCCAGCAGCGCCACCGCCGCCGCCGCGTAGAGCACGGCCGATCCGCCATAGGCCGCCGCCGGCGACACCGCGCAGAGCGCGCCGCCGATCCAGGGCCCGATGATCGACCCGGCCTGGAAGCCCAGCGAGTTCCAGGCGATGGCGCGGGGCAAGATGTCGCGCGGGACCAGCATCGGCCCCATCGCGCCGCTGGCGGGCGACAGGAAGGCGCGCGAGGCCCCGAACAGCACGGCGATGGCGAAGATCGGGATCAGGCTCGGGCTCGGGTGCAGGGACAGCGCGACCAGGGCCAGCACGCAGGCGATCTCGATCCCCGTGCAGACCAGCATGATGGTCCGCCGGTCGCGCCGATCGGCGGTCGCCCCGGCGATGAAGGTGAGGATGAACAACGGCACGAACTGGGCCAGGCCCACCATACCGACCAGGAAGGCGCTCTGGGCCACGCCGTTGGCGTGGCGGGCGATGATATAGACCTGCCAGCCGAGGGTGACGCTCTCGGCCTGGACCGCCAGGGTGGAGAGCACACGCGCCCACCAGAACAGCGCGAAGGCGCGGTGTCTGAACACCGATAAGGAGGGTGTCGGGGATGAGTCCATGTGGCGGCGCACCATGGCGAGCTGCAAAGCTTCGCGCAATCATTGTTGACCTAGGGCGGCCGTAGATCTTAAGCGCTTGCGCGCCGCGCCGCCGTCGGCGGCCGTTGCGCTGAAATGAACGCCATCTCCAATCCCTCCCGGGTCCCGCCATCCTCCGACCTCGCCGTGCGTTTCCAGACGGAACAGGCGCAGGACGCGGCGCGCGTGGACGCCCTGATCGACCAGGCGTTCGGGCCGGGCCGGTTCGCCAAGACCGCCGAGCGTCTGCGCGAGGCGTCCGACCAGCGGATGGACCTGTCGATCTGCGCCTGGTCGGGCGAGACGCTGGTGGGCGCGGTGCGGCTGTGGTCGATCCGTATCGGCGAGACGCCGGCCTTGTTCCTCGGGCCTATCGAGGTGCGTCCCGACCATCGCCGCCAGGGCCTGGCCGCGGCCCTCACCGAGCGGGCCTGCGAGGCCGGATTGCGCGAGGGCGATCGGATCGTGCTGCTGGTCGGCGGCCTGCCGATCTTCGCCTCCCAGGGGTTCGAGCCGACCCCGCCGGGACGCGTCGCCCTGCCCGGGCCGGTCGATCCGCGCCGGGTGCTCTGGCGGGGTCTGGTCCCTGGCGTGCTGGACCAGGTCCAGGGCCGGGTCGCGGGGCTGAAGGCGGCCTAAGCCTTAGCTTAACAATATTTCATCCCGCCCTTCGCATCCGAACGGGTCCGTGGGAGCCTCTTGTATGTGAAGCCGGCTTCGACCGGCCCTCACGTTCGCGCTGGAGGCGCATATGGTGGACCTGGCCCCTTTCTTCTTCTTCGCCTTTCTGGCGGCGATCATCCTCGTGCCCAAGTATCTGCGGCACCAGGAACGTGGGCGTCTGCACGAAACCCTGCGGCTGGCGTTCGAGCGGGGCCAGCCGGTTCCGCCCGAACTGGTCGAAGCCCTGCAGGTTGGTCGTCGGCCGCGCGCCTACGACGAGCCGGTCTACACCGTCCCTGACCGGCCCCAGCGCGATCTGCGTCGCGGCGTGCTCTGGCTGGCGGTGGGGCTGGGTCTGGTCGCGGTGGGCGGCGCCTTCTACGCCGGGCTCTACAATGTCGGCGGTTCGGAGGAGACGTTCGGCTCCTTCGCGGCGATCGGGGCGATCCCGGCCTTCATCGGCGTCGCCTATCTCGGTCTCTGGTTCTTTGGGCGCGGTAGGACCAAGGTCTGATCCCGCGGCCTGAGGGCGAGCCGTCATGGCCAGAGGAAACGAGACCCGAGGACCGCCGCTGTCGGCTCTGCCCGACGTGGAGCTGGCGGCCCTCGCTTCCGCCGGAGGGCGGCAGGCGTTCGGCGAGTTGGTGAGGCGCCATGGTTCGGCGGTGCGCGCGCTTCTGCGGCGTATGGGCGCGGACCCCGCCACCGCCGACGACGTGGCCCAGGACGCCTTCCTCGCCGCCTACGAGCGGATCGGGGAGCTTCGGGGCCACGGGGCCTTCGCCGGCTGGATCAAGCGGATCGCGGCGCGGCTCTACATCAAGCGTTGGCGGAGGCGTGGCCGGCTGGAGGCGCTGGACGACGCCGAGGCGCCCGACCTGGGCGTGGGCGGCGAGGGGAGCGCGGCTTTCCGTCTCGACCTGGACGATGCGCTGCAGGCGCTGAGCGAGGCGGAACGGTTGTGCGTCTCGCTGTGCTGCGGGGCGGGGTTGACCCACGCGGAAGCGGCGGACGCCTTGAAGACGCCGTTGGGCACGGTGAAATCGCACGTGAGGCGGGGCTTGGACAAACTCAAGGCGCGATTGTCGCCACAAGATAACGGGGCGACCGGGGGCGGCGCTGAAAGCATGACGGCGAGAGGCGAGCATGGCTGAACCCTCTTTCGAACGACATCTGCAACGGCTCTATGCCGAGCCGCCGCCCTTCGCGGATGGGGCGAGCTTCGCCACCGGGGTCCAGCAACGGCTGAACCGCAATTGGGCGCTGCGTCGCGGGCTGATCGGCGTCGCCGGCGTCACCGGCGGCCTGATCGCGGCGGCCCAGTTCGTCGACTCCAACCTGGCGGAGCGGGCGAACCTGGCGTCGGAAGGCGCCTCGCTCAAGCTGCATGACATGGCCGCGAGCGTGGCCCGTCAGACGGGCTTGCAGGTCGACGTTTCGCACATCCTGCCGATGGGCGGGGAGGCGATCTGGCTGGTGGCGGGTCTGGCCGCCCTGGGGCTGGCGCTGCTGGCGGCGCGGGTGTTCGAGACGTTCTGAGGTCGCACGCCGCGGCCTTGGACGCTTCCGGACTAGCGCGCCGGTCAAAATAAAGTCATGAACCCCAGGCTTTGCGGGTTTAACCTGGGCGGAGGCGTCGCGTTGCCGCGCCGAGGCCGGGCCGATAAGTTCGCGGCCGTTCGTTTGTAGGTGCGGAGCCTCGTAAAAAGTGGCCGATGTCTTTCTCGAGGTCGACGGGCAGGTTCGCTCGGCCCGTCTCCAGGCGCTGTTTCGTAAGAGCTGGCCTTACGCCCTTGTCGTCGCCGCCGTCGTCGCGGTGATCGCGCTCGGCGTGTGGGGCTATCGCCAGTATCAGATCAGCGCCGCGTCCAAGGCGTCCGCGGGCTATTCCGACGCCGCCCAGGCCCTGGCCTCCGGCGACGCCAAGCTGGCCGAGCAACGGTTCGCCGCGCTCGCCAAGTCGGGCACGCCGGCCTTCCGCGCCCTGTCGCTGATGCAGGAGGCCGGGCTGCGGCTGAAGGCGAACGACGCACCGGGCGCCGCGCGTCTGCTCGACCAGGCCGCCGCCGCCGCGCCGAACCAGGTGATGGGCGACGCCGCCCGGCTCCAGGCCGCCTACCTACTCATGGACACCGCCGCTTACGGCGACATCTACGCTCGCCTGAGCCCGCTGACGGGCAAGGACCGCCCCTATCGCAACCTGGCGCGCGAGGCCCTGGCGATGGAGCGTCTGGCGGCCGGTCACAATGTGGAGGCGCGCGGCGACTTCCAGGTGCTGTCGCTGTCTTCGGACAGCTCAGAAGTCACCCGCACCCGCGCCAACGCGGCCTTGGCCATGCTGCAGGCGGGGACCACCGCCAATATCGCCGCCATCGCCAAGGGGGCTATCGGCCTGACCCCGGTCACGCCCCCGCCGACCGCCGCCGCACCTGGGCAAGCCCCCATGCAGGCTCCCGACGCTCAACCCGCGCCCCAGACCGGAGCCGACCAATGATCCGCCGCAATCTGGCGCGCACCGCGGCCCTGGGCTTCGTCGGCCTGGCCCTGAGCTCGGGCCTCTACGCGTGCTCGGGCATCCGCACGCCCAGCTTCTTCGGCCTGAACAAGGGCGGGAAGAGCAAGGAACACGCCGCCGTCGGCCAGCGTATCTCCGTGCTGGGCGCGTCGGATTCCGTCGAGGTCGCCCCGGCGCTCAAGGGCGTGGACTTCTCGATCCCCGAGCCCCAGGCCCAGGCCGACTGGCCGCTGCCGGGCGGCAACGCCGAGCAGGCGGTCGACCACATGGCAGCCGGCGCGCAGTTCCGCGTGGCCTGGCGTCGCCGGATCGGGACCGGCACCAGCCGCCGCGGCCACATCACCGGCGCGCCGGTGGTGGGCGACCACCACATCTTCACTCTGGACGGCGAGGGCGGCGTCACCTCCCTTGACGAGACCGGCCGCGAGATCTGGCGCGATCAGTTCGCGCCTCGTCGTGGCCGCGACACCGAAGCGTTCGGCGGCGGCGTCGCCTATGCCGACGGCACCTTGTTCGTCTCCTCCGGCTTCCGCTTCATCGCCGCCGTCAACGCCGCCGATGGCAAGGTCAAGTGGCGGGTCGACACCGCCGCCCCGATCCACGGCGCGCCGACCGTGGTCGACGGGAAGCTGTTCGTGTCCGACGTGGACGACCAGCTGTTCGCGCTCGACGCCGCCACCGGCAAGTCGCTGTGGGAGTTCCAGGCGCTCGAAGAGCCGGCGCGGATGCTCGAAGCCTCCAGCGCCGCGGTCTCCAGCGGCGTGGTCGTGGCCCCCTTCGCCTCGGGCGAGGTGGTGGCGCTCAGCACCATCAACGGCACCCAGCTCTGGGAAGACGAGCTGTCACTGACCAACCGCAACAACGCACTGTCGGAAATCCGCGACATCGCCGGCCGTCCGATCGTCTATCGCGGCGACGTGATCGCCGGCAGCCATGCGGGCATCGTGGCGGCCATCGACCTGCACACCGGCAACCGCCGCTGGGCCGTTCCGATCACCACCGTCACCTCGCCCTGGCCCGCCGGGGACGTGATCTATGTCACCGACACCTCGGGCCGCGTGATCTGCATCGCGCGCGATTCCGGGCAGGTGTATTGGATTCGCGACCTGAATCGGAACGTGAAGAAGAAGCAGCGCGCCATCTATTCCGGCCCGGTGCTCGCCGCTGGCCGGCTGATCGTCGTCAACGACAAGGGTCTTGCCGTGGCGCTCAACCCGAAGACCGGCGCCACCACCACCACCCTCAAGCTCGGCGCCCCCGCCTTCCTCAATCCGATCGGCGTGAACGGGACCTTGTACGTTCTGACCCTGAACGGTGAAGTGGTGGCGATCCGCTGAGGCGGGCGCAGGCATGAGCCGTTCATGGCACTGAAAATCGCGATCGTCGGACGTCCCAACGTCGGCAAGTCCACCCTGTTCAACCGGCTGGCGGGCAAGAAGCTCGCCATCGTCGACGACCGGCCCGGCGTCACCCGCGACCGTCGCGAGGCGGAAGGCCGGCTGGGCGACCTCGACCTGGAGCTGATCGACACCGCCGGCTTCGAGGACGTCGACGACGAGAGCTTGCAATCGCGCATGCGCACCCAGACCGAGCGTGCGGTGGACGATGCGGACGTATGTCTGTTCATCTACGACGCCCGCGAAGGGGTGACGGCGCTCGACGGCATCTTCGCCGACCTGCTGCGCCGCCGCGACAAGCCGGTGATCCTGGGCGCCAACAAGTCCGAGGGCCGCGCCTCGGCGTCCGGCATCGGCGAGGGCTTCTCGCTCGGCCTCGGCGAGCCCATCCCCATCTCCGGCGAGCACGGCGAAGGCATGAGCGACCTCTACGAGGCGCTGCTGCCCTATACCGAGCACCTGGTTGAGGGCGAGGACGAGGAGGAGGACGGGGCCGAGAAGCCGGTCCGCATCGCCATCGTCGGCCGCCCCAACGCCGGCAAGTCCACCCTGGTCAACCGGCTGATCGGCGAGGATCGGCTGTTGGTCGGTCCCGAGGCCGGCATCACCCGCGACGCCATTCCGGTCGATTGGACCTTCGACGGCCGCTCCGTGCGCCTGGTCGACACCGCAGGTCTCAGGCGCAAGGCCAAGGTGCAGGAGACGCTCGAGAAGCTCTCCACCAGCGACACTATCCGCGCCATCACCTTCGCCGAGGTGGTTATCCTGGTCATGGACGCCGCCAACGCGTTCGAGACCCAGGACCTGCAGATCGCCGACCTAGTCGAGCGCGAGGGCCGCGCCCTGATCTTCTGTATCGCCAAGTGGGACCTGGTCGAGAACCCCCAGGAGCGCCTGGCCGAGCTGAAGGAGACCGCCGAGCGCTACCTGCCCCAGTTGCGCGGCACGCCCCTGGTGGCCCTGTCGGCCGAGACCGGCCGCAATGTCGACAAGCTGATGCCGGCGGTGTTCGCCACCCACGCCAACTGGTCGGTCAAGGTCAAGACCCGCGACCTGAACGACTGGCTGGCCATGGCCGTCCAGCGCCACCCGCCGCCTGCGGTGAGCGGAAAGCGGATCAAGCCCAAGTACATGGCCCAGACCAAGGCCCGGCCGCCGACCTTCGTGCTGTTCGCCAGCCGCGCCGACCAACTGCCCGAGCAGTACCGGCGCTACCTGGTCAACAGCCTGCGCGAGAGCTTCGACCTGCCCGGCGTGCCGATCCGCATCACCATCAAGAGCAATGCCGGCAACAACCCGTTCGCTCCCGGCGGCGACAAGGCCGATCCCAAAGGCACGCCCAAAAAGCAGTTCAAGCGGCGGTAGGCGAGCCTACCCGCCCTTGATAGAAATTCTCCGCCTTCAATAACTGCCACCGTTCTTGTTTCAGTTCGACGAGCGTCTAAATGACGAGCCTCGAACGAGGATCGGAGAACAATCATGAGTAAGCTGGCAGGCAAGGTCGCGGTGGTGACGGGCGCTTCCAAGGGCATCGGCGCGGCGATCGCCAAGGCCTTCGCGGCCGAGGGCGCCGCCGTCGTGGTCAACTACGCCACCAGCCGCGAAGGCGCCGACAAGGTGGTCGCGGCGATCACCGGAGCGGGCGGCAAGGCGATCGCGGTGCAGGCCGACGTGGCCAAGATCGCCGATGTCACCCGGCTGTTCGCCGAGAGCGAAAAGGCCTTTGGGCCGGCCGACATCCTGGTCAACAACGCTGGGCTCTACCAGTTCGCCCCGCTCGACGACATCACCGAGGAGCACTTCCACCGCCACTTCGACACCAACGTGCTTGGCCTGCTGCTGGCGACCCAGGCGGCGGCGAGGCAGTTCGGCGAGCGTGGCGGCGCGGTGATCAACATCGGCTCGGTCGTTACGTCGCTCACGCCCCCGGCGGCGGCGGTCTACACGGCCACCAAGGGCGCGGTGGACACGATCACGCGCACCTTCGCCAAGGAACTCGGCCCGCGCAAGATTCGGGTCAATTCGATCAATCCGGGCGGGGTCGAGACCGAGGGCACCCATACCGCCGGCATCATCGGCGGCGAGATGGAGGCCCAGATGGTCGCCCAGACCCCGCTGGGCCGCATCGGCCAGCCCGAGGATATCGCGCGGGTCGCGGTCTTCCTCGCCTCGGCCGACGCCGGTTGGGTGACGGGCGAGCTGATCCAGACGGCGGGCGGCCTGCGCTAGCGCTCTGATCTGCGGAGGCGGTGGATTTCACCGCCTCCGCCTGACGTCCCGCGAAGCAATGTCGGCGGATCATCCGGGTCCGCAAAAGCCTGCTCCAAAACTCGCGATTTCCGCTCGGACGCGTCTGGCGCTACAGCTTAGGTCTGGCCGTTCGGCCGCCGGAGATTCGCATGACCGCAAGCCCCGCCGTTCGGCGTGAGCCCGATCGTTTGGAGCTGACATTCCGGGGGCTGGTGTTGGGCGGGTTGATCACCCTGCTGTTCACCGCCGCCAACGTCTATCTGGGGCTGAAGGTGGGTTTGACCTTCGCCTCCTCGATCCCCGCCGCGGTGATCTCGATGGCGGTGCTGCGGATGCTGCGCTCGACCAGCATCTACGAGAACAACATCGTCCAAACCGTCGCCTCGGCAGCGGGCACCCTGTCCTCGATCATCTTCGTATTGCCGGGCTTGGTGATGATCGGCTGGTGGACCGGCCACATCCCCTTTCTGCCGACCTTCGGCATCTGCGCCATCGGCGGGGTGCTGGGGGTGATGTACTCCATTCCCCTGCGCCGGGCGCTCGTCACCGAAAGCGACCTGCCCTATCCAGAGGGCGTCGCCGCCGCCGAGGTGCTCAAGGTCGGCGTGGGCTCGCGCGCCCACGAGGCCGAGGCCGCCGCCGAGGGCAAGGCCGGGCTGGCCGCGGTGATCTGGGGCGCCGTCGCCTCGGCCGGGTTCGCCATCGTCAGCGCCGCCAAGTTGTTCGCCAGCGAGGCCGGGACCTATTTCCGCATCGGGCGGGGCGCGACCGGCTTCAACGTCTCGCTGTCGTTCGCCCTATTGGGCGCCGGGCACCTCGTGGGCCTACAGGTCGGGCTGGCCATGTTGGTCGGGCTGGTGCTGTCCTGGGCCGTGGCGGTTCCGCTGCTGACCAATCTGCATCCGGCGGCGGGCGCTGCGGCCGCCGTCGCCACTTCGGTCTGGTCGCATCAGGTGCGTTTCATCGGGGCGGGAGCCATCGGCGCCTCGTCGATCTGGACCCTGGGCAAGCTGGCTATGCCGGTGCTGAACGGACTGAAGTCCTCCATGGCGGCCTCGCGCAAGCACATGTCCGGCCAGGGCGCGGACCTGCCGCGCACCGAGCAGGACATTCCCATCGTGGTGGTCGGGCTGATCTGCCTGGCCTGCCTGGTTCCCCTGGCCGTGCTGCTGGCGGTGTTTCTCCATGGCGGTCCCCTAGGCGGGATCATCGTTCCGCTGGTGGCGAGCGCGGTGCTCTACATCGTGGTCGCCGGCTTTCTGGTCGCGGCGGTATGCGGATACATGGCCGGGTTGATCGGCTCGTCCAACAGCCCGGTGTCGGGGCTGGCGATCCTGGCGGTGCTGGGCGCGGGGCTGATGCTGCTGATGGTGGCGGGGCCGCATATCGATCCGGCGGCGCGCCAGGCCCTGGTCGCCTTCGCCCTGTTCGTCACCGCCGTGCTGCTGAGCGTGGCCACCATCGCCAACGATAACCTACAGGACCTGAAGACCGGCCAACTGGTCGACGCCACCCCGTGGCGCCAGCAGGTGGCGCTGCTGGTGGGGGTGATCATGGGCTCGCTGGTGATCCCGCCGGTGATCGACCTGCTGAACCGCGCCTACGGCTTCGCCGGCTCGCCCGGCCTGTCGGCGACCTCCAACCCGCTGCCCGCGCCCCAGGCCACCCTGATCTCGGCCCTGGCCAAGGGGGTCATCACCGGCCAACTCGACTGGAGCCTGATCGGCATAGGGGTCGTGGTCGGGATCGGGCTGATCGTGGTGGACGAACTGCTGCGCGCCTCGAAGAAGGGCTCGGTTCCCCCGCTCGCCGTGGGGCTGGGCATCTACCTGCCGTCCTCCACCACCGCCTTCGTGGTGGTGGGCGCGGTGATCGGCTGGGCTTACGACCGCTGGGCCGACAAGCTGCCCAATGGGGAGGGCGTCAAGCGCATGGGCGTGCTGCTGGCCTCCGGCCTGATCGTGGGCGAAAGCCTGTGGGGCGTGGCCCTGGCCGGCCTGATCGTGGCGACCGGTAAGAGCGAGCCCCTGGCCCTGGTGGGTGGGGCCTTCCAGGCGGTGGCGGCGCCATTGGGGTTGGTGGCGTTCGGGGTGGTCACGATCGGGCTCTACCGCTGGATCGCCGCCCTGGGCCGCCGAACCGCCTCTTAAGCCGAGCCAATCGACTTCCGGCGACGAACGACCCTTGGACGAGGCCTCAGAGGGGGTGTTCTGCCGCCTAGGGCTCGTTTAGAGCTAAGCCATGCTGGTGGTGCGTCCTGCGGGGCCTGAAGATTACGAGTCGATGGCCGAGCTGGCGAGGCTCTCGGGGCGTGGCTTCACAAGCCTGCCCGAGGACGAGCCGACGCTGCGCGAACGGTTGCTGACCTCATGGGATAGCTTCTCCGGCGCCACCGCGCCGCTGGAGGCCTGGTACACCCTGATGCTGGAGGAGGCCGACACCGGCCAGGTGGTCGGTGTGGCGGGGGTCAAGGCCGCCGTCGGGTTGAAGCGACCCTTCTTCAGCTTCCGGGTCGTCAACATGACCCAGTTCTCGTCCGCCATCGCCACCCGCTTCGACCACTCCGCCCTGGTGCTGGTGAACGAGTGCTCCGGCTGGACCGAGGTGGGCTCGCTGTTCCTGCGGCCGGAGAGCCGCAAGGGCGGGGCCGGCCGGCTGCTGGCCCAGTCGCGCTACATGCTGATCGCCGCCGACCCTCAGCGCTTCGCCGAGATGGTGCTGGCCGAGCTGCGCGGCTGGTTCGACGACGACGGGATCTGTCCGTTCTGGGAGACGGTGGGCATGCGCTTCTTCCGCCTCCCGTTCGATGAAGCCGACCTGATGAGCGCCTCCACCGACGGCCAGTTCATCCTGGACCTGGCGCCGCGCCACCCGATCTATCTCGAACTGCTGCCCGAGGCGGCGCGCACGGGCGTGGGCCGCGTCCACCGCGAGGGTGAGGCCGCCCGCGCCATGCTGGAGCGCGAGGGCTTCCGTTACCAGAACCTGGTGGACCTGTTCGACGCGGGGCCGAGCGTCTCCTGCCGGCGTGACGACATCGTCACCGTAAAGGGCAGCGTCAGGCGTCGGCTGAAGATCGTTTCCGACGTGACCGGCCCGAGCCAGCTCATCGCCGTGGACGCGGTCGACCTGTTCCGCGCCGTCCGCGCGCCCGTGCTGGTCCAAGCGGAGGAGGCCGAGATCACGCTCCAGACCGCCGAGGCGCTGCGCCTGTCCGAAGGCGACATCATCAGGATCGCCCCATGAGCACCGACCTGGCCCAGCAATTTTTCGACGGCGCTTGGCGCGAGGGTTCAGGCCCGCGCCTGGTCTCCACCGACCCCGCCACCGACGCCGTGGTGTTCGACGCCCCATCCGCCGGGGGCCGCGAGGTGTTCGAGGCCGTCGCCGCCGCGCGCAAGGCGTTCCGCGCCTGGGCCGACGCGCCCCTGGCCGAACGGATCGAGCACGTGCGTCGCTACAAGGCGGCGCTGGAAGCGAACGCAGCCGACTTCGCCTCCGATATCTCGCGCGAGACCGGCAAGCCGTTGTGGGAAACCAAGGCCGAGCTCGGCTCGATGATCGCCAAGGTCGAGGTCTCCATCTCAGCTCAAGCCGAACGGGCTGGCGAGCGCGAGGCGGCTGCGGGCTTCGGCCGGGCGGTCCTGCGTCACCGGCCGCATGGGGTGATGGCGGTGCTGGGGCCGTTCAACTTTCCGGGCCACCTGCCCAACGGGCACATCGTGCCGGCCCTGTTGGCGGGCAACACCGTGGTGTTCAAGCCATCCGAACTGACCCCGCTCGCGGGCCGGCGCATGGCCGAGGCGTGGCGGGCGGCCGGACTGCCCGATGGAGTGTTCAATCTGATCCAAGGTGGGCGCGAGACCGGCGCCGCCCTGCTAGACCAACCCATCGATGGGCTGCTGTTCACCGGCAGCGCGGAGGCCGGCGCCCATTTTCGCCGCCAGTTCGTGGACCGCACCGATGTGATCCTGGCGCTCGAGCTCGGCGGGAACAACCCGCTGATCGTCTGGGAGGACGTCGATCCCGAGGCCGCCGCCGCCATCGTGGTCCAGTCCGCCTTCGTCACCACCGGCCAGCGCTGTTCGTGCGCCCGGCGGTTGATAGTCCCGCACGGGGCTGTGGGCGACCGGATCGTCCAGGCGACCATCGCGCTCGCCAGCCGGCTGGTCGTCGGTCCGTGGGACGGCGCGGTCGAACCGTTCATGGGCCCGCTGATCTCCGCCCGCGCGGCGGACGCCGCCAAGGCCAGGGGCGAGGCGCTGGTGAAGCAGGGCGCGCGCGTGCTCATGCCGTTCGAAGCCGTGCAAGGCCTGAGCGCCGCCTTCGTCACCCCCGCCCTGTTGGATGTGAGCGACATCGTTCCCCCCGACGAGGAGATCTTCGCGCCGGTGCTGCTGGTGAAACGGGTTGAGAGCTTCGATCAGGCCGTCGAGGCGGCCAACGCCACCCGCTACGGCCTGTCGGCGGGTCTGGTCAGCGAAGACGACGCGCTTTGGCGGACCTTGCTGAACCGGTCGCGCGCGGGCGTGGTCAACCGCAACCGCCCGACCACGGGGGCGGCGGGAAACATGCCGTTTGGCGGGCTGGGCGCGTCTGGCGACCATCGGCCGAGCGCCTATTACGCCGCCGACTACTGCGCCTATCCCGTCGCCAGCTTCGAGGCCGACCACGCGGTCCCCACCCTCGGCGAGATCAAGGGACTGCGCGGATGAGCGGCGTCGGCGCGCCTGCGGTCGAGGCCAATCTCGACGGCCTGGTCGGACCGACCCACAACTATGCGGGACTGTCTCCCGGCAACCTGGCCAGCCAGACCCACTTCGGCGCGCTCTCCAACCCGCGCGCGGCGGTGTTGCAGGGCCTGGCCAAGATGAAGCTGCTGGCCGACCTGGGCGTGCCTCAGTTCGTGCTGCCGCCGCACGACCGGCCGGACTTCGCTTTCCTACGCAGCCTGGGGTTCGGCGGTTCCGACGCCCAGGTGAACGAAGCCGCCTGGAAGACGGCGCCGCTGCTGGCCGGGGCGGCCTGGTCGGCCTCGGCCATGTGGGCGGCAAACGCGGCCACCGTCACCCCGTCAGCCGACAGCGCCGACGGCCGCGTCCATCTGAGCGCCGCCAATCTCGTCGCCAACCTGCACCGCAGCCTGGAGCACCCTCAGACCGCGGCTCAGCTTCGCACCATCTTCCCTGACGAAAGCCATTTCGCCGTCCACGACGCCCTGCCGTCCCAACCGCATCTCGGCGACGAAGGCGCGGCCAACCATGTGCGCCTGTGCGCCGAGCATGGCGCGCCGGGGGTGAACCTGTTCGCTTATGGGCGCGACGCCTACGTGCCTTGGACCCACCCTTTCCCCGCTCGCCAGACCCGCGAGGCGTCCGAGGCGGTCGCCCGGCGTCACGGCGCCCATCGTCCGGTGTTCCTGCGCCAGAACCCGGCGGCCATCGCGGCGGGGGCATTCCACAACGACGTGGTCTGTGTGGGGGCCCGAACCTGCCTGTTCTACCACCAGACCGCCTTTGAGGACCCTGCCGCCATGCGGGACAAGGTGCGCCGCGCGGCCGACGGCCTGTTCGAACCGCAGTTTGTCGAGGTGTCCGAGGCTGAACTGCCGCTAGCCGACGCCATCGCCAGCTACCTGTTCAACTCGATGCTGATCGAGGTTCCCGGCGAGGATCGGCTGGTGCTGATCGCGCCCATGGACGTGGCGGAGAACCCGCTCGCCCACGCCGTGGCCGAGCGCATCGCCGCTTCCAACGGACCCATCGGCCGGGTGCAATATGTCGACGTACGCGAAAGCATGCGCAACGGCGGCGGCCCGGCCTGCCTACGCCTTCGGGTGGTGCTGACGCCTGCGCAACTGACCGCCGCCAATCCGGGCTATCGGCTCACCGACGCGCTGCATCGGCGGCTGACCGCCTGGGCTGAACACCATTATCGTGACCGCCTGACCCCGGCCGACCTGATCGACCCCGCGATGATCCGGGAAAGCCGCGAGGCGATGAATGCGCTGGACGACCTGTTGTCGAGACCTGCGTCAACCTAGCCGTGTTCGAGCTTAGGTATAGTCTAGCCCCAAGCTACACCTCGACTTAGAACGCTGCGATCAATTCGCGGCGGGGTTGTGTATGTGGCGTGATGCAAGCGTGCGGACGGCTGCTGGAAAGCTTACGCCGCTATCCGAGCCCATGGGTGCGTCCCAGGCGACCGCTGCAAGGATTGTGGACTCGAAAATTAACCCAAGCGTCCTGGTTTTGTCCTCGCTCTGCGCGATCATCTACATCGCCATATTCGTATTCGCCGCCACCAGAAGCGTTCTCGCCGCGCCCTACGGCGATCCCCATGACTGGGATGCGCTGGTCTTTGCGACCCAGAAGGCAGGCAATTGGCTGGGATATCTCTGGACGCCCCATACCAATCAGCGAATCGTCTTCGCCAGAATCCTGACCTATCTGGATATGTGCGTGTTCGGGAAGGAGCGGGTTCCAGCGTTCCTGATCGGGACGCTGCTGTCCCTGTTCGTGTCGGTGGCCGTCTTGGCCGGGATCGTGATCCGCAATCTGCCTAAGGGCGACTTCGCGGTTTTGGCCTGCACGTTCGTGGTCATGACGTTGATCAGTGCGGCTGCCTGCGAAGACTGCAGCTTTCCGGTCTTCAGCGTCTACATCTTCGTTTCCGCGTTCGCCGCCATGGCGCTCAGCACCGTTGAGTTGCATGACGGCGAGAAGAGCGGAGCCTTGTTCTTCCTCGCGGCGCTCGTCTGCGGCGTGCTGTCCGGATTTGGAAATGCGGCAGGTCTCGGGGTGTGGCCGGTTCTGATCTACGCCGCTGTTCGCAACCGTCATCTGCAATGGCGGCTGGCGGCCACCGTCGCCGTCGCCATCGTCTATATCGCCGTTTCGATGAGCGGACTCGGCGCGCCCAGTCGGCATCTGGGCGAGATGAACATGGTGGCTCCAGCGCACCTGGCTAAGATGTTCGTCTATTTCACCGGCTATTGCGCTCTGCCCTGGTCGGGCGGAAGCGGCGCCAAGATCCCCGCGCACCTGTTCGGGATCGCATGCGCGCTGGGCGGAGGTCTGCTGGCCTTGCGTGGGGCGAGGTCGCCCGGCGGCCTGGGGCGGATCGAGCGTATCGGCTGCAACCTGATCCTGTTCAGCCTGCTGACCGCGGTCATGGCGACGTTCGGACGAGTGGACGAACTGCCCCAGCCCATCGTGCCGACCCGCTATTTCCCGTTCACCAGCCTGCTTCAGGCGGGCCTGATCCTGGCCCTGATCGCGCCGGTCCATCAGGCGTGGAGCCGCTTTCCCAAGCTGTCCCAAGCCGTCGCGGCTCTGGCGATCTGCCTGCTGCTGGCTCAGCAGACGGCGGGTGCGCAACGTATCATGACGGCCGCCCAGCGTGTCCGCGCCGCCAGCGCAGCGTTCGACGCCGGAAACCGTTCCGCTAGCGTGCTAGCCCTGGTCTATCCCGACCCTGGGCGGGCCAGCATCATACGGGTGGAATTGAAGCGGCGTAGCCTGCCCTTCTAGCGTTCGCCGTCGTCTGCACCCTCTTCAAGGCGGAGATGGGGGCCTGAGCCGTGGAGGGTAGGGGCGCGCCCTAATCGTCGAAAGCCGAGGTGCGGCTCGAGCGTGAGCCGGACCGTGTCCAGACCCTAGAAGCTCGCCTTGGCGACGGCGGCGATGGCCGGCGCGTCCTGGCCGAAGATCTGCCGGTAAGTCCAGTAGTAGGACATCACCCGCTGAACGTAGTCGCGGGTCTGGCTGCTGGGCATGCTTTCCACCAGCATCAGGCTGTCGGCGTCCTGACCCATCTTGGCGGAGAGCTTCTGCACGACGCCAGGACCCGAGTTGTAGCCGGCCACCGCCTTCAGCACGTCGCCCTTGGCGGCGGCGAGCAGCTTGGTCACATAGGCTTGGCCCAGCTTGAGGTTCAGGCCGGGATCGCGCAGCGCCGCGGGATTGTGGCGCAGCTTGTCGTCGCCGGCGAGCCGTGCGGCGGTGTCGGCGGTCAGCTGCATCAGCCCGTAGGCGCCCGAGCCGCTGGCGGCGTTGGGGTCGAACCGGCTCTCCTGGCGGACCAGGGCGTAGACCAGCGCCTTGTCGATGGTGAAGCCGCCTAGCGGCGTCAGCACTGGGGTCGGGAAGTGGCCCACGTCGAAGCGCGCCCAACCGGCCTTGGACGGGTCGGCGTCGCCCAAGGGCGCGTTCAGCGCCAGGGCCAGGGAGGTCAGGCGCGGGCGATCCGCGTCGCTGGCCGTGGTCATGGCGGTGCGCAATTCCTCGCCTGCGTTCAGCGGCAGCCCGATCTGCATCAGGGCGGCGGCGCGGTGAGCGCGCGGGTCGGACTTGGCGAAGGCGGCGGCGTCGTCGACGCTAAGCGTCGAGGCGGCCAGGATGTCGGCGATGGCGTCGGCCTTGGGCGACTTGGCGTTGAGCTGCTGCAGCTCACGCGCGGCGATCAGGCCATAGAAGGTGTCCGGCGAGCGGGCGGCGACCTTGAGCAGGCCCTGAGCCTTGGCGCCGTCCGATTGCGCCGCCGCCGCGCGGGCCGCCCAGTAGGCGGCGCCCGAACGCATCCAGGGGCTCTGGCGGACGTCGCCGGACAGGGCTTCGAGGTTGCTCTGCGCCTCGGGATAGCGCTTCAGCCGCATGGCCGCGAGGCCGGCGATCCAGCGCTCGTTGGAGCGGACAGCCAGGGCGTAAGCCTGCTCCAGGTCGCCGTGGTAGAAGGCGTCGCGGGCGGCCCGCTGGCCGGCGCTGGGGGCGGGCGCGCCTTGCAGGCTGCGCGACACCCGCTCGCCCAGGCTTACGGCGCTGGGCGTCGAGGCGCTGGCGGTCAGCGGTGCGCGCGGCGCGGCGGCGCCGGAGGGTTTGCGCTTCATCGCCAGGTCGTAGACGCGCTCGGCCTCGGGCAGGTCGGCGTTGCGTTCGAGCCAGGCGGCCATCTCGGGATAGTTGGCGCGGTAGTTGGGGTTCAGCAGCCGGGCGGCCTCGAGGCGGCCGAGCAAGCAGGGGTCGGAAACGCCCTTGGCCAGGTTTTGGCCGGCGATCAGGTCGCCCCGGTTCATGGCGGCGAAGGCCTGGCCATAGCGGCGGGCGTCTTCGGCGGACAGCACCTTCAGCGCTGCCGACGTCGCGACGGGGGAGGCGGCGTTAGCCAGGTCGGAGGTGGGGATGGGGGTGGCGAGGGCGGCGCCGGCCAGGGACATGGACCCGAAAACGCCGATGGCTAAGCTCATGGCGTACGGGCGAGAACCCCGTCCTGACACCGTCATTCAGTAACCTTCCGCTCGGCCGCCCGCCCCCGAATGATCTCGTCATGGGCGGGCTGCACGTGGGTTTTTCACTAGTTAGAACTAGGCAGGTGGACCCTGACCGAGCTAAGCGGGCCCTTCAAGTCTTGACAGCAGGGTCAAAATATCCTGCCAGGCGTGCCCCTTTGCGACGGGTTGTCGCAGCAAAAAGGCCGGATGCAGGGTCGGCATGGCCGGGATCGATTGGGCGCCGTCCTCGGAAACCCAGTCCTGCCAACGGCCGCGCAGGCTCAGTATGCCTTCCGGGCGCTTGAGCAGATGCTTGGCCGAGGCCCCACCCATCAGCAGCAAGACTTGGGGTCGCACCAGGGCGATGGCGCGCTCGACGAAGGGCAGGCAGACGGCCTGCTCCTGCGGCGAAGGGGTGCGATTCGCCGGCGCGCGCCAGAACACGGTGTTGGTGATGAATACCTGGTCGGCGAGGCCCGCGGCCTCCAGCATCCGGTCCAGCAGCCGTCCGGAGGGGCCGACGAAGGGTTGGCCTTGGCGATCCTCTTCGGCGCCGGGACCTTCGCCGACGATCACGATCTTCGCATCGGGCCGCCCGCGCGAGAACACCGTATTGGTCGCCCCGGCCTTCAGCGAACAACCCTCGAAGGCGGCGATGGCGGCTTGCAGGGCGGTGAGGTCCCCGGCGGCTGTGGCGGCCGCGCGCGCCTCCACCAGGGCTTGGCCCACATGCGGCGCAACGGAGGGCGCGGCGGCGGCCGTCTGCCTGGCGGGAGGCGCAGTCGGCGGCCGTTGGGGCGCCAAGCGGCGCGCGCCTTCGGCCATCCGGTCCACCGGCTCCTCGGCATAGACGCAATCCACCCCCGCATCGGCCCAGAAGGCCAGCAGGCCTTCGAGTGCGCGGAGATCGGCGGGATGATGCGGTTGGGCCATGCAATCCGGTTCGGCGCACGGCGCTTGACCATGCTGTCGAGAGGTTCAGATAAGTCCTATCAAGGATCAAGGCGTCGCGCGATCCGTTCGCACCTCAAGACGACGCGCGATCCACGGGCGGTAGGGGACAGGGCATGGGCGGGGAAGAGATCGAAAACGAAATGGGCGGCGTGGAAGCCGATTCGCCCGAGCGCGAGGTCATGGCCTACGACGTGGTGGTGGTCGGCGCCGGTCCCGCCGGCCTGGCCGCCGCCATCCGGCTGAAGCAGCTCTCCGCCGAGAGGGGCGAGGATATTTCCGTCGCGGTGCTGGAAAAGGGCTCCGAGGTCGGAGCCCATATCCTCTCGGGCGCGGTGATCGACCCCTCCGGCCTGACCACCCTGTTCCCCGACTGGAAGGAAAAGGGCGCGCCGCTGGAGACGCCCGTCACCAAGGACCGCTTCATCTATCTCGGTCCGCACGGATCGCTGGACATCTCCTGGCTGCCGATGCCGGGGTTCATGAAGAACCATGGCGCCTACATCGCCTCGCTCGGCAATCTGTGCCGCTGGCTGGCGACGGAGGCCGAGGCGCTCGGGGTGGAGATCTATCCCGGCATGTCGGCGTCCGAGCTGGTCTACCAGGATGGCGTGGTGAAGGGCGTCGTCGCCGGCGTGTTCGGCGTGGCCAAGGACGGCCATCACAAGCCCGACTTCCAGCCCGGCGTGGAGCTGCATGGCCGCTACGTGTTCCTGGCCGAAGGCGTGCGCGGCTCGTTGTCCAAGCTGGTCGAGGCCAAGTACGGCCTGCGCGAAGGCGTCGACGTGCAGAAGTACGGCATCGGCATCAAGGAGCTGTGGCAAGTCCCCGACGCGACCTTCAAGCCCGGCTATGTCCAGCACACGCTCGGCTGGCCGCTGGACGACAAGACCGGCGGCGGCTCGTGGATGTACCACTTCGGGGACAACTATGTGTCCGTCGGCTTCGTGGTCCACCTGAACTACGCCAACCCGTTCCTTTCGCCCTTCGACGAGTTCCAGCGCTTCAAGCAGCATGCCGAGGTGCGGCCCCACCTGGAGGGCGGCAAGCGCATCTCCTATGGCGCGCGGGCGATCTGCGAGGGCGGGGCGCAGTCGGTGCCCAAGCTGGCCTTCCCGGGCGGGGTGCTGCTCGGCGACAGCGCCGGCTTCGTCAACGTGCCGCGCATCAAGGGCAGCCATAACGCCATCCGCTCGGGCATCCTGGCGGCGGACGCGGCCTACGGCGCGCTGACGGCCGGGCGGGGCGGCGACGTGCTGAGCGAGTATCAGACCGCCTACGACGCCTCTGCGATCCGCAAGGAGCTGATGCTGGTGCGCAACGCCAAGCCGCTGCTGACCCGGCTCGGCACCGTGCTTGGCACCATCGCGGCGGGGATGGAGATGACGGTCACCAACCTGACCGGCGGCTTCTCGTTCCTCGGCACGCTGAAGCACAAGAAGACCGACGCGGAGTCCACCGGCCTGGCCAAGGATTACAAGCCGATCGTCTATCCCAAGCCCGACGGCGTGATCAGCTTCGACAAGCTGTCCTCGGTGTTCATCTCCAACACCAACCACGACGAGGACCAGCCCAGCCATCTGAAGCTGCGCGACCTCGCCGTCCCGATCCGGGTAAATCTGCCCAAGTATGGCGAGCCAGCCCGGCTCTATTGCCCGGCCGGGGTCTACGAGGTGGTGCAGGACGAGGGGACCGATCCGCGCTTTGTGATCAACGCGCAGAACTGCGTTCACTGCAAGACGTGCGATATCAAGGACCCGTCGCAGAACATCGTCTGGACCACGCCGGAGGGCGGCGGCGGTCCCAACTATCCGAACATGTGAGCCGTCTCACGCGTTATAGGTGCGAGATGGCGGCGCGCGCTTGCCCGGCGGGCGCAAAGGGTGGATGTAAATCCTGATGTCCAAGACCAATCGGGTTCTGGCCCGCGCTCTCGCCGTTATGGCCCTTCCCGCCGTGCTCGCCGCCTGCGCGACCGGAGCGTCGCCGCCTGCGCTGCGTCCGGCCGCCCATGCCGACGCCTCGAGCATGGACTCGCGACTGGGGGACACCTCGGTCTATGGCCTGTATCTCGCGGGCGAGGCCGCACTCGACAACGGCGCCAGCCAGGACGCGGCCATGTATCTCGGCCAGGCCAGCGCGCGCAGCCCCGACGCCGGCTTCCTCAAGGAACGCGCCTTCGCCGCAGCCCTGGTGGCCGGCGATGTGGACCGGGCCGCCGCCCTGGCCCCGCGTCCGGGCGAAGGCGACGAAGCGGCCTACGCGCTCGGCCGGGTCACCCAGGCGGTGGTGGCCTTGTCGGCGGACCACGGCAAGGCGGCCTACGACCTGCTGTCGGCGTCGAGCATGGGCGCCCATTGGGCGGCGGCGGCCTTGCTGACGCCCTGGGCGGCTGCAGCGGCCGGGGACTGGAATGCAGCCACCACGCCGGTCGCCGGGGGCGGCGACCGGGCGGTGCAGGCCTTCGGGCAGCTGAACCACGCCCTGCTGCTGGAGCGCGCTGGCAAGTTCCCCGAAGCCGAAGCGGAATATCAGGTCATGGCCCCTCGGGGCGGCGTGTTCGCCCTGGCCTATGGCGCCTTCCTCGAACGGCGCGGCCGACGCGATGCGGCGGTGGCGCTCTACGGCCAGAGTCTGTCCAAGGACCCGACCGACCCGGCCTTCGCCGCAGCCAAGGCGCGTGCGGCGGCGGGCGCGACCGCGCCGGCGGCGCCCACCATCCTCACCGGCGCGGCGCAGTCGCTGATCGGCCCGGCCGCCCTGCTGCTGGCGCAGAAACAACCCGACGCGGGGTTGGCCTATCTGCGCCTGGCGCTGAAGCTCGATCCCAACCTAGCCGAGGGCTGGGTGCTGGTCGGCGACGCGCTTGAGGCGCAGCAGGACCCGGCGGCCGCGCGCGACGCCTATCGCCGAGTCAAGCCGACCTCGCCCGAATACACCACGGCCCAGGGCCGGTTGGCCATCAACCTGCAGGAAGCGGGAAGCAAGGATGAGGCGCTCAAGGTGGCCCAGGCCGCCGTGGCCGACCGGCCGAGCGACCCGCACACCCTGCTGGTCCTGGCCGACATCTATCGCGACGACGAACGCTATCCTGAGGCCGTGCAGACCCTGGACAAGCTGATCGCCCTGGTCGGCCGCGACACCGCCGCGGTCTGGCGGCTGTACTACCTTCGCGGCGCCTCGCTGGAACGGCAGGGCCAGTGGGACACCGCGCAAAAGGACCTGCAACACGCGCTGGACCTGAAGCCCGACGATCCCGAAGTGTTGAACTATCTGGGCTTCGCCTGGGCGGACCGGGGCGAGCACCTAGACGAGGCGCTGAGCCTGTTGACCAAGGCCACCACCCTGGCGCCCGACTCGGGCGCGGTGGTCGACTCGCTTGGCTGGGCCTACTATCGCCTCGGCCGCTATCCCCAGGCAGTCAAGGAGCTGGAGCGCGCGGCCAGCCTCGACCCGTCCGATCCCGATATCAATAACCACCTCGGCGACGCCTACTTCAGCACCGGCCGCAAGCTGGAGGCGCAGTACCAGTGGCGCCGCGTGCTGACGCTGGAGCCCGACGCCAAGGCTCGCTCCTCCGTCGAGGGCAAGCTGGCGCGCGATGGACTGGGCTCGGCCGGCGGACCCACGGCGCCGAAAGACGCAGGCCATCCTTGATCGCAGCCGCCCTGGCGCCGGCGAAGGTCAACCTCTTCCTCCACGTCGCCCCCCTGCAACCCGACGGCTATCACCCGCTGGCCAGCCTGATGACCTTCGCCGACATCGGCGACCGGCTGGAGCTGAGCGCCGCCGACACGACCGGCTTCGACCTGGAGGGTCCGTTCGCCGCCGCGCTGGCGGGCGAGGACCCGGCCGGCAACCTGGCCTGGCGGGCGGTCCAGGCCCTGCTCGCCCGCTTCGACGTGCAACCGCCGCCATTCCGGCTGAAGCTGATCAAGGCCCTGCCGGTGGCGGCGGGGCTGGGCGGCGGGTCGAGCGATGCGGGCGCGGGGCTGCGGCTGGTGCGGGACGCTTTCGTCCCCCAGGCCGGCGACGATGTGCTGATGGCCATCGCCGGCGAGTTGGGCTCGGACGGCCCGGCCTGCCTGGCTGCGCGGCCAGTGATGGCGGAAGGTCGTGGCGAGCGCCTGTCGCCACCCCCGGTCATGCCGGTGCTGGACGCCGTGCTGGTCAACCCGCGTGTTCCCTGCTCCACGGGACAGGTCTATCGCGCCTATGACGTCCATGCGGCCGGCGCAGCGGATCGGCCGGAAACGCCCGACGCGTTCGACGATGTCGACACGTTGATCGCCTTCCTGGCCGCGTGCCGAAACGATCTGGAGGGGCCGGCGCTTGGCGTCGCCCCTGAAATAAACGCTGTGCTGGGCGCATTGCGAGCGGCGCCCGAAGCGCGTCTCACCCGGCTTTCAGGTTCTGGCGCCACCGCCTTCGCGCTTTGCCGCAACGCTGCCGATGCAGCGGCCCTGGCCCGCCGTTTCGAGCGCGAGCATCCCGGCTGGTGGGTCCAGGCCTGCCGCTTCGGCGGCCCGTGGCCTGACCCGAGCTGAGGAAATGAGCTGTTGTCCGCGTTCACGAACCCGTGAACTGGAGAAACCTTTTCTCAGCTGAGCCGGTAGGTAAACAGCGCACAGTTCGCGTTGCTGAAGGAAATACGTGATGAAGATCGATCGCCTGCTGGCCGGCGCCGCCGTCGCCACCCTGATGGCGTCCTCGGCTTTCGCCCAGGCCGGGTCGACCCCGTCTTCGACCATGACGACGTCCGGTGTCAGCCAGACACAGGGTGGAACGGACCCGAGCGCGCCGCCAGCGACCACGCCGGGCGCGTCTCAAGCCTTGAATTCCGCCCCGATCATCACGCCGTCGGCGTCTTCCACCATCTATGAAGAGCTGAAAGGGTCCGGTCAGTTCACCACCCTACTGGCCGCGCTCGACGCCAACGGCCTGACCAGCGTGCTGCAGGGCGCCCAGCCCAAGATCACCGTCATCGCGCCGACGGATGCGGCCTTCGCCGCCCTGCCGCCCGGCCAGCTCGACGCGATCAAGAAGGACCCCGCCCAGCTGCGGGCCCTGCTGACCTATCACATCATCACCACCCAGGTGACCGAGGCGCAGGTCAAGGGCCACGCCGCCGGCAAGGTGATGACCGCCGCCCAGAAGCAGGTCAGCATCGACGGTTCCGCCACCCCGATCCGGATCAACGACGCCAACGTGCTGCAGGCCGCCGTGCCGGCCTCCAACGGCGTGATCTATGTGGTCGACAAGGTGCTGACCCCCTCCGCCTAAGACCTGAAGCGGCCTTGGACTTCCTCGGCCTCGGCCGCTCGCCTTGATCCCCAAACCGGCGGACCCTATGGTCCGCCGGCTTTTCTTTGACCGCCTGGACGGCCCTGCGCACCCTCATGAGCGACGCCCTGACCTTCCAGGACCTGATCCTGACGCTTCATCGCTATTGGGGGGAGCAGGGTTGCGTGATCCTGCAGCCCTACGATGTCGAGGTCGGCGCCGGCACGCTCAGCCCCAACACCGTGCTGCGCGCGCTCGGGCCCAAGCCCTGGCGCGCCGCCTATGTCCAGCCCTCGCGCCGGCCGGCGGACGGCCGTTACGGCGAGAACCCCAACCGACTGCACCAGCACCACCAGTACCAGGTGATCCTCAAGCCCAATCCGGAGAACTTGCAGGACCTCTATCTCGGCTCGCTGAAGGCCATCGGCCTGGACCCGACCGTCCACGACATCCGCTTCGTCGAGGACGACTGGGAGAACCCCACCGTCGGCGCATGGGGCCTGGGCTGGGAGGTCTGGTGCGACGGGATGGAAGTGACCCAGTACACCTACTTCCAGCAGGTCGGCGGGCTGGACGTGGAGCTGGTGGCCGGCGAGCTGACCTACGGGCTGGAGCGGCTGTCGCTGTATCTGCAGGGCAAGGAGAGCGTCTACGACCTGCGGTTCAACGACCAGTTCACCTATGGCGAGGTGTTTCTGGAGAATGAGCGCGAGTTCTCCAAGTTCGAACTCGAAGTCGCCGATGTCGACATGCTCAAGCGCCAGTTCGAGGACATGGCGCGGGAGGTCCCACGCATCCTGGAGCAGCGTAGCCGCCAGGGGCGCAAACTGGCCTTGCCGGCCTACGACCATGTGCTGAAGGCGAGCCACCTGTTCAACATCATGGACGCTCGGGGTGCGATCGCCGTGGCCGAGCGCCAGAGCTACATCGGCCGCATCCGCGACCTGTGCAAAGCCTGCGCGGAAGCCTGGGTGGAGATGGAGCGCCAGACGTGAGCGAGGTTGGCGGCGGCGGTTCACCCAGCGCTCCCTCCCCCTCCATGGGGGAGGGTCGGGGTGGGGGTGTCTCGGCGCATCCATCAGACGATAGAAATGCTCGAGGCGCTATCGACCGAGCCCGCCGCTTACGTCGTGAGATGACCTTGCCGGAAAAGCTGCTGTGGTCGGAGCTGCGCAAGCTAGACCTGCATGTTCGTAAGCAGACGCCCATCGGCCGCTACGTCGCTGACTTTGCGATTCACGCCGCGAGGTTGATCGTCGAGGTGGATGGCGCGCGTCACGATCTGCCCGAGAACCAACTTCATGACGCCGAGCGCGACGCCTGGTTCGAGATGCAGGGCTACCGCACGCTCCGTTTCACCAATGCGGCGGTGGTGAATGACCTTAACGGCGTGGTGGCCATGATTGCGACCGCAGCGCTGACACCCCCATCCCCGACCCTTCCCCCATCTAGGGGGAAGGGAGAGTAAGCCATGCCCCAGCTCCTGCTCGAACTGCTCTCCGAAGAAATCCCCGCGCGCATGCAGGCCCAGGCCGCGCGCGACCTGGAGCGCATGGCGCGTGAGCGCCTGACCGCCGCCGACCTCGCCTTCGACACCCTGCGCGCCTTCGCCGGCCCACGCCGCCTGACCCTGGTGGTCGACGGCCTGCCCGCCGCCCAGGCCGACCGCACCGAGGAGCGCAAGGGCCCGCGCGCCAATGCGCCGGACCAGGCGCTGCAAGGCTTCCTGCGCTCCACCGGCCTGACCCGCGAGCAACTGACTGAGCGCGACGGGGTGCTGTTCGCCACCCTGCACCGCGCCGGCCGCCCGACGCCGCAGATCGTGGCCGAGATGGTCGACGCTACCGTGCGCGGCTTCCCCTGGCCCAAGTCGATGCGGTGGGGCTCCGGCACGCTGCGCTGGGTCCGGCCGCTCAAGCGCATCCTGTGCGTGTTCGATGGCGAGATCGTTCCGTTCGCCATCGACGGGATCGAGAGCGGCGACCTGTCCGAAGGCCATCGCTTCATGGGCGCCGAGCACGCGCCGTTCGCCGCCCGCGACTTCGACGCCTATGCGGCCGAGCTGGGCCGCCGCTACGTCGTGCTCGACCCGGCCGAGCGGCGCGCTCGCATCGCCGCCGGCTGCCAGACGGTCTGCGCCGAGCGCGGCTTGGAGTGGGTTCAAGACGAGGGTTTGCTGGACGAGGTGACGGGCCTGGCGGAATGGCCGGTCCCGATCCTGGGCGACATGGACCCGGACTTCCTGGATTTGCCGGCCGAGGTGATCCGCACCTCCATGCGCACCCACCAGCGCTATTTCGCCGTGCGCGACCCCAAGACCGGCGGCCCAAATACTGGGAGATTGGCCCCGTACTTCGTGGTCACGGCCAACATCGAGCCGACCGACGGCGGGGCGGTGATCGCCCACGGCAATGCACGGGTGCTGACCGCGCGCCTGTCCGACGCCCGCTTCTTCTGGGACGAGGACAGCCGGGCCGGGAACTTCGACCGCTGGCTGGGCAAGCTCGACGGCGTCACCTTCCACGCCAAGCTCGGCACCATGGCCGAGCGGGTGGAGCGGATCGCAGCGCTGGCCAAGGAGATCGCGCCGCTGGTGGGGTGCACCCCGCGCGAGGTCGAGCTGGCCGAGATCGCTGCCAAGCTGTGCAAGGCGGACCTGGTCTCCGGCATGGTCGGCGAGTTCCCCGAACTGCAGGGGATCATGGGCGGCTACTATGTGCGCCAGGCCCGCGTCGCGCAGGACCCGGCGCCGCGCGCCGGGGTGGACGTCGCTCATCTGTCCGCTGAGTCCGATGGCGACGAGGACCCGCTGGCGACTGTCGAGCAGATGGTCGACGCCTCACCCTTCCCCCTCGAAGAGGGAAGGGCAGGGTTGGGGGTGCAGGGCGCAGACGGCGCTTCAGAAGGCGCGGGCGGCGCCTCCACAGTTCACCAGGCGGATGACGGTGGCCACACCCCCATCCCCGACCCTTCCCCCTTCGAGGGGGAAGGGAGATGGCTGCACGGCCTGACGCCCGACGAGATCGACACGGTCGCCGACGCGGTGCGCGACCACTACAAGCCGGTCGGCCCCTCCGACAGCGTGCCGACCGCGCCGGTGACGGTGGCCGTGGCCTTGGCTGACAAGCTCGACACCCTGGTCGGCTTCTTCGCCATCGACGAACGGCCGACGGGGTCGCGCGACCCTTACGCGTTGCGGCGGGCGGCTTTGGGGGTGATCCGGTTAATTCTGGAAGCTGATCGTAACGTTAGCATACTTTCCGTACTATGGACCGCGCATGAGCGTTACTTGTCCATTACAGTCGAAAATGAAGAGGTCTTTAGTCGCGCGCTGATAGCGGCTGGCAAGGAATCTGTGGAAATTAATCACCCGATCTTGGGGTCATTTAAATCTTCGCCGTCAATAATTGATCAAGCTGTGATGGCTAGCGAAGAGGCTCGTATATTTGCGCTTCGGCGGGCGGCCGATCAATTGCTCACTTTCTTTGCCGATCGTTTAAAAGTTCAACTTCGCGACGAGGGCAAGCACCACGACCTCGTAGACGCCGTGTTCGCACCTACAAATGGACAAGCCGACGACGACCTCGCGCGCATCGTGCGCCGGGTCGAGGCGCTCGACGGCTTCCTCAAGACCGAGGACGGCGCGTCTCTGCTCGCCGGCTATCGCCGCGCGGCCAACATCCTCAAGGCCGAGGCCAAGAAGGCGCCGGGCGAGGACCACGCCCTCAACGAGAGCCTGGAGCTGCTCACCGCGCCCGAGGAGAAGGCGCTGTCGGCCGCGCTGCGCACAGTCCAAGGGCAGGTGGACGCCGCTCTGGAGGCAGAGGACTTCGCAGGTGCGATGCGATTCCTTTCGCACTTGCGAATGCCAGTGGACGCGTTCTTTGATAAGGTGCTGGTCAACGACCCGGAGCCGGCGGTTCGACTGAACCGTTTGCGGCTGTTAAGCGCTGTACGGGACGCCGCGAACCGGATCGCGGACTTCTCACTGGTTTCCAACGGATAGGGTTACCCATGGCCGACGGCTTCAACGACACCCCCAAGGGCGCCGCAGCCACCACCCGCTGGGTCTATTCCTTCGGCGGCGGGTCGGCGGACGGCGACGCCAAGATGAAGAACCTGCTGGGCGGCAAGGGCGCCAACCTGGCGGAGATGAGCGCGCTGGGCTTGCCGGTGCCGCCCGGCCTGACCATCACCACCGAGGCCTGCGTCCACTACTATTCCAACGCCCAGAGCTATCCGCCCGACCTGGAGGGTCAGGTCGACGCCGGGCTGGCCAAGGTCGAGGCCCTGGCCGGCAAGAAGTTCGGCGACGCGGCCAATCCGCTGCTGGTCTCGGTGCGCTCGGGCGCGCGGGCCTCGATGCCGGGCATGATGGACACGGTGCTGAACCTGGGCCTGAACGACCAGACGGTCGAGGGCCTGGCCAAGCTGTCGGGCGACCGGCGCTTCGCCTTCGACAGCTATCGCCGCTTCATCCAGATGTATTCCAACGTGGTGCTGGGCCTGGAGCACAGCCTGTTCGAGGAGATCCTGGACGACGCCAAGGACCGGCTCGACGTCTCGGTCGACACCGCGCTCACCGCCGCCGACTGGGAAAAGGTCGTCGCCGAGTACAAGGTCGCGGTGAAGCGCGAACTGGGCAGCGACTTCCCGCAGGACCCGCGCGACCAGCTCTGGGGCGCCGTCGGCGCGGTGTTCGCCAGCTGGATGAACGATCGGGCCAAGTTCTACCGCCGCATGCACGACATCCCCGAGAGCTGGGGCACCGCCGTCAACGTCCAGTCGATGGTGTTCGGCAACATGGGCGACACCTCGGCCACCGGCGTCGCCTTCACCCGCAACCCCTCGACCGGCGAGAACCGCCTGTACGGCGAGTTCCTGATCAACGCCCAGGGCGAGGACGTGGTCGCCGGCATCCGCACCCCCCAGGCCCTGACCAAGGCCACCCGCGAGGAGATGGGCGAGAAGGCCCCCTCGATGGAGGAGGCGATGCCGGAGGTGTTCCTCCAGTTCAAGGACGTGGTCGAGCGACTGGAACGCCACTACCGCGACATGCAGGACATCGAGTTCACCGTGGAGCGGGGGCACCTCTACATGCTCCAGACCCGCAACGGTAAGCGCACCGCCAAGGCCGCGCTGAAGATGGCGGTAGACCAGGTGGCCGAAAGCCTGATCACCCGCGACGAGGCGGTGATGCGGGTCGAGGCCGCCTCGCTCGACCAACTGCTGCATCCCACCATCGATCCCGGCGCGGTGCGCGACCTGATCGCGGTCGGCCTGCCGGCCTCGCCGGGCGCGGCCACCGGCAAGATCGCCTTCCAGGCCGACGAGGCCGAACGCCTGGCCGAACTCGGCGAGGCGGTGATCCTGGTGCGTGAGGAGACCTCGCCCGAGGACATCCACGGCATGCACGCGGCGCGCGGCGTGGTCACCTGCCGCGGCGGCATGACCAGCCATGCCGCGGTGGTGGCGCGCGGCATGGGCCGAGCCTGCGTTTCCGGCGCCGGCGAGATCCAGATCGACGAGAAGGCCGGCGAGCTGCGCGCGCGCGGTCGCGTGTTCAAGACCGGCGACATCATCACTATCGATGGCGGCAAGGGCGAGGTCCTGGCCGGGGCGGTGGAGATGATCGAGCCCGAGCTGTCGGGCGACTTCGCCCAGCTGATGGTCTGGGCCGACGAGGTGCGTCGGCTGAAGGTGCGCGCCAACGCCGAGACCCCGCTGGACGCCCGCACCGCGCGCGGCTTCGGGGCCGAGGGCATCGGCCTGTGCCGCACCGAGCATATGTTCTTCGAAGAGGACCGCATCTCGGCGGTGCGCGAGATGATCCTGGCCGACGACGAGAAGGGTCGCCGCACCGCGCTGGCCAAGATCCTTCCCTATCAGCGTTCCGACTTCACCGAGCTGTTCGAGATCATGGCCGGCCTGCCGGTGACGATCCGCTTGCTCGATCCGCCGCTGCACGAGTTCCTGCCCCATACCGACGCCGAGATCGAAGAACTGGCGACCTCTGCCGGGCTGGACCTCGAAAAGCTGAAGCGCCGCCGGTCCGAGCTGTCGGAGACCAACCCGATGCTGGGCTGGCGCGGCTGCCGCCTGGGCGTGGCCTTCCCCGAGATCTACGAGATGCAGGTTCGCGCCATCTTCGAGGCCGCCTGCGCGGTGAAGAAGAAGAGCGAGGCGCCCATCGTCGAGGTGATGCACCCCCTGGTGGCCAAGAAGGAAGAGATGGCCTTCCTGCGCAAGCTGACCGACAACACCGCCAAGGCGGTGCTGAAGGAACAGGGCGTGGAGCTGGACTACAAGGTCGGGGCTATGATCGAACTGCCCCGCGCCGCCATCCGCGCCGACCAGTTGGCCGAAACGGCGGAATTCTTCTCCTTCGGCACCAACGACCTGACCCAGACCACCTTCGGCATCAGCCGCGACGACTCGGGCAAGTTCCTCGACGCCTATCTGAAGAAGAACATCATCGAGAAGGACCCCTTCGTCAGCATCGACCAGGAAGGCGTGGGCGAGCTGATCAAGCTCGGCGTCGAACGCGCGCGCAGCACGCGACCGGACGTGAAGCTCGGCATCTGCGGCGAGCACGGCGGCGACCCGGCCTCGATCGGTTTCTGCGAGGCGGTGGGGCTGGACTACGTCTCCTGCTCGCCCTACCGCGTGCCGATCGCGCGCCTGGCCGCGGCCCAGGCGGCGCTGGAAGCGAAGGCGAAGTAGGGCTGACCCACTCCCCTTGCGGGAGAGGGAGGGACCCAGCCTCGGGCTGGGAGGGTGAGGGGTCTCGCCGCCATAAGCCGATAAGCGCTCGTCGACCCCTCAACCTTCCTACGCGTCTATCGACACGCGGGCCCTTCCTTCTCCCGCAAGGGGAGAAGGAATCAAGAAATCTGCGCTGCGATCGCCTTGGCCAGCTGGGCCAGTTCCCCCGCGTCGGCCATGCCGCCCTGTGCGTGCCGTCCCACCGCCACGCCCGCATAGTTGGGGATGATGTGGAAGTGCAGATGGAAGACGGTCTGGCCGGCTTCGGCCCCGTTGAACTGGGTCACCGTCAGCCCGTCCGGCTGCAGGGCGGCCTGGGTGGCGCGCGTCACCCGCTGCACGCCCAGGATCAGCAGCTGCAGCGCCTGGGGCTCGATCTCCAGCAGGTTGCGGGCCCGCGAGGTCTTGGACACCACCAGCACATGACCCTTCGACTGCGGGAACACGTCCATGAAGGCGAACACGTGGGCGTCCTCGAACACCTTGGCGCAGGGCAGCTCGCCACGCAGGATCTTGGCGAAGATGTTGTCGTGCTCGTAGGCGCCTTCGAGGCTCATGACCAAATCTCCCGTGCGGTGTACGCTTCGCGCGAGCCTGATAGCCGAAAGAGGCGGTCGCAGACATGCCGAAATGGGACGCCGACACCCTCACCGAGCAGCAGCGTAAATGGTTCGCCTCCCTTCGCGAGGGTCTTGAGCGCGACACCGGCCGCACCCTCGACGCCTGGGCCGAGATCGCCCGCGCCTGTCCCGAGACGGCCCATCGCGCCCGGCTGAAATGGATGAAGGACACGCACGGCCTGGCGCAGAACCGCGCCTCGCTGGTGCTGTCGACAGCCTTCGACACCGACGATACGGACGGCGAGGGCGACGACCCCCTGTGGGCCGATCCCCACGCCCGCGCGGTGTTCGACGCCATCGCCGCAACCGTCGCCGGGCTGGAAGGCGTGCTGGTCGGCCGGCGCAAGGGCTACACGCCCTTCTCCCGCCGCGTCCAGTTCGCCGCCGTGCGCCCGCTGAAGGGCGGACGCGTGCGGTTGGGTCTGGCGTTGCCGCCGGAGGATACCCATCCCCGCGTGTCCCCGCCTGGCCGGGAATCCTGGTCCGAGCGGCTGACGGCGGTGATGGAACTCGCTGCGGCCGAGGACGTCGACGCGGAGGTGGCCGAATTGATGCGCCGAGCTTGGGAGCGATCCTGAAGGCGGGGATGAGCGAGGGGAGGGCTCCAGTGAGCGACCACTGAGATTCCCGACCCGTCGGTTTCCACCTCGGACATCATGCGGTCGCCAAGACAGGGCAAACTCGTGGCTCAACCCTGCATAGGAGACACACGTGACCTCCTCGCGCGCCGCAACGCCCCTTCTCCTCGCCGCCGTTCTGCTCGCCGGTCCCGCCGCGGCCCAGCCCGACAAGACCCCGTCGCCGCCTACCTCGCTGCCGGGCGGCCAGTGCATCGACACCACCCTGTCCAACAACTGGGAACCCTTGGACGACCACACGTTGCTGCTGCGCAGCGTGGGGCGCGCCTTCCGGGTGACGACGTCCAAGTGCCAGAGCCTGGCCAGTCCGCTGCCCAGGATCACCACCGTCATGCGCGGAGGATCGCGCATCTGCGATATCCACGACGCCCAGCTCTATGTCGCCAACAGCGGCGACATCATCTCCACGCCCTGCTTCATGCAGAGCATCGAGCCGATCACGCTGGATCAGGCGCGGGCGTTGGAGAAGTCGCAGAAGCGCTGACGGCTCAGTCTTCCCGGAACGGGGAGTATTCGGCCTCAAGAAGCGCCATCTCGCTCTGCACCGCCATGCGCTCCTGTTCCAGATAACGGGCGACGGGCTCGCGCAGCGCCCGGTCGGCGATCCAGTGGGCGGAGTAGACCGGGGAGGGGAGATAGCCCCGCGCGATCTTGTGCTCGCCCTGGGCGCCGGCCTCCACCCGCTTCAGCCCGCGCAGGATGGCCTGCTCGATGGCCTGGTAGTAGCAGAGCTCGAAGTGCAGGAAGGGCACATGCTCAAGCGCGCCCCAGTTGCGGCCGTACAGGGTGTCGCGGCCCATCAGGTTCAGCGCCCCGGCGATCCAGCGGCCCTCGCGCCGGGCCAGCACCAGCACCACCTTGTCGGCCATCCGCTCGCCCAGCAGCGAGAAGAAGCGACGATTCAGATAGGGCCGGCCCCACTTGCGCGCGCCGGTGTCCATGTAGAAGGCGAAGAAGGCGTCCCAGTGCTCCTCGGTCAGCTCCGCGCCGCTGACCGCGATGATCTCAAGCTCGGCCTGGGCGTCGCGCCGTTCGCGCCGGATGGTCTTGCGGCGCGAGGAAGATAGCGCGGCCAGGAAGTCCTCGAAGGTGGAATAGCCTGCGTTCTCCCAATGGTACTGCTGGTCCTGGCGCAGCAGCAGGCCCTGCTCGCCCATGGCCCGCCACTCGGACTCCAGCGGGAAGGTCACGTGCAGCGACGAGGCGCCGAGCCGCCCGCACAGGGTCCGTGCGCCTGCCAGCAGGATCGCCTGCGCCTCCGCGCGGGGCGCGCCGTCGCGAACCAGCAGGCGCGGGCCGGTCACCGGCGAGAAGGGGACCGCGGCCTGCAGCTTGGGGTAATAGTCGCCGCCCGCCTGCTGGTAGGCGTTGGCCCAGGCGTGGTCGAACACGTATTCGCCCTGGCTATGGGACTTCAGATACAGCGGCATGACCCCGGCGATCTCGCCCGCGGCGTCGCGCACCGACAGGTGGTGGGGCGCCCAGCCGGTGCGGGGCGAGACGCAGCCGCTCTCCTCCAGCGATTGCAGGAAGTCGTAGGCGGTGAAGGGGTTGTCGGCATAGTCGGCGGCGGCGTTGCAGGCGTCCCAGGCGTCGCGGCCGATCTCGTCGATGGCGGTGTGGACCGAGATCTCGGCCTTGATCTTCAAGCCCCGATACTCCCGATCCGCGCGCGCAAGCTCAGCTCAGCTCCACCACCGCGTCGACCTCGACGGCGAAGTTGCGCGGCAGGCGATAGACGCCGACGGCCGAGCGGGCGTGGCGGCCGATATCGCCGAACACCTCGACCATCAGGTCCGAGGCGCCGTTGACCACCGCCGGGATGTCGAAGAAGTCGGGGCCGGCCTGGACGAAACCGCCGAGCTTGACGATGCGCTTGACCTGGTCGAGGTCGCCGGTCGCCGCCTTGATCTGGGCCACCAGATTGATCCCGCACTGGCGCGCGGCGCGCTGGGCGGTGGCGAGATCGATCTCGGAGCCCACCACGCCGACGATCCCGCCGTCCGGGCCGAGCGACACCTGGCCGGAGATGTGCAGCAGGTTGCCGGTCCGCACGAAGGGGACGTAGTTGGCGAGGGGCGCCACCGGCACGGGCAGGGTGATCCCCAGTTCGGCCAATCTGGCCTCGACCTTAGACATGCTCGCCTCGCGCTCGTGGATAAGCTGCTCAATAGCCGGTCGGGGCTTAGGGCTCAACGGGCGATGGGTCGTCGGGATAGCCCAGAAGCGGGCCGGCCCGTTCTAGGGACTCTGGATAAATATCGCATTTTTGTGAAGATATTCCCAGGGCGGCATATGCGAATTTATAAAGACCGTATTCGATTGCGTCGCGATAGGTTTCATAGTCCACCGCCGGCATGAATCTTTTCAATTGATACAAAGTATCAAATAGTAGAGATTCTATATTTGCTCTTTGCGCCCCAACTTCGTTGCGTTGAGGGGTGAATGGAATGTTCATTGGGTGATATTCGCAAATGTATAATTTTTCATTTTCATAAGTGTATATCGTTCTAATTTTTATGCCTCTGTAAATACTGTCTTTTCTTATGAAATCGCTCCATAAATTATGCTCTTGGATGTTTGAGTCAAAAATAATTCTTTTTAATTCCTGACTAATTTCGGATTTTGACCAATGTAAGGGGGCTGGAGCTTTAATCGGAAATCTAATTTGCCTCTTGGGCTGCGCCGGCTGTTCTGTAGCGTCTTCTAGCGAAGTGGGCGGTAGGAAGCCCATAAGGCGCCCCGCTTCTTCAGTCGCAAGATTTTCCAGATTGTGTTTTTTGGCTATGTAGGTAAGTAATTCGTATACATCTCCAAATCTAAAACGATTTAAATCATCATATATCATATGAGTCGTGGTCTTTGAAACATGATCTGACATGTATTCCAGGCCGCCGATTAGAAGAATTTCTACGATTCCCCAATTTGGTTCCATAATTCCACCTCATTGCTTTACGGAAATTTTCTTCGGATCTTTTTATGTTTCAATTTGATTTAATTATATGATATAGATGTATAAAATTTTGCTGATTTTTGGAATATAAAATTCCCCATATTTCCAATCTGTATAGCTGGCGTAATCTATAAGGTCTTGCCTTGACGGATTTGAATGCTTTCTACGAAACTTGCTAAACTCTTTCCCAAGTTGAGATTGATGAATATAACGAGAAATTGATTTTGGAATGCCTCGTAGATTTTCAGGTGAATGGATTTCCTCGGGCGTAAAGAGGTCTGGGTAAAGAGTAAGGGCGGCCTGTGGTATGGCGTGGTGGACTTCCGATTCTGGATCGGAATCCGGAACGTCATCGACATATGTTTTCTTATATTTCTTGCGCTTTGCCGACCCCACCGTGGCGCCGCGTGGCGCATTTTCGGGAAGGACCTTTTTGCTCCCCGTGCGGGGCAGGGTGAGATCGGGCTCATGGACGCCCCGTGACGCGCCGTGCGCCAGGGCGCCGTCGTCATAGGCCATTGCGCCCAGGCCCAGTTCGACCAGTTCATGGGAAAGTTCGACCGAGAGCAGCCCTTCGTTGACGCCGCGTGTGTAGACGCCGAAGTAGGCGGGCAGCAGGTGCATGCGGTCTTCGGAAGAGGTCGCGGGGTTCATGCGTGCGGCGTGGATGGCTGTCAGCGCCTGTTTGACCGCGTCGACGGTGAGCATCCCTGGCGCGGTCTGCTCGATGCGCACGGCCTGTTCGCCGGCGGCGCGCGCGGTCGGGCCGTAGACGCGTCCCATCTCCGGCATCCTGGCTTCGAGGCGGCGATCCTCGGCGAGGCGGTCGCGGTCGGCGGCGGACAGGCGGGCCTCCAATGCCTTTAGGGTCGCCTGGAATCGGTCGGCGGGTACGGAGCGTTGCAGTTCGGCCAGGTCGGCGGCCAGTTGGCGGGTGTCCACGCCCTTTGGCCTATGGCTGCGGGCGAGCAGGTTGGCGGCGACATGGGCGCCGTCGCCGGTCGTCCACCGGCCATGCCAATCCCTGGGCTGGGCGGGATCGTATTTCGCCAGGGCCTCGTCGGCGCGGGCGATGCGCACCGCGCCGTCCCAGTCCAGCTCAGGCAGCTTGAGGAAGACCGCGGCGATCATCGCCTTGGTCAGGTCGCCAGTGTTGAGCGCGCTAGCCACCACGGCCAGGCCGGACGACAGATCGATCGGCCCGTCGTGTTCGGGATAGGCGCGCTTGAGCAAGGCTTCGATGTCGTCGGCGGATCGCGGCGTGAAGCCGTTTTCGCCTTTGTCGAGCAAAGCCACCCCCGCGAGCGCCAGTCCGGATGCGCTGCAACTTAGTCCCAGGGCTCCGGGTTCATTGGTCAAGCGGAAGCGGTGTTTCAAACGATCCTCGTGTTCAGCGAGACTGCAGCCTAAATTCACCTTTTGTTCCGGTCAAGCTCGCGTTACGCGTGCGGGCGGTGGGTTGAAGATCACGCCGAAGTAAGGGGACGTCGGGGTGGGGGCCAGTCTGTTTCGCTCATACAAAATCAGCGTTTTGATTGTTTTGTGAAACCTGGCCGCGACGTGGCCGCAAGCCGGCGTGACAGCTCCCGTGCGCCAGCCTAAGAACAGACAAGGGGGCGACAGTCCGCTGCGCAACGCCAGCACTGGGAACCGTTGTTTGGGACGATTGGGTTTAGCCCTCGCCGCCATCGCCGTGCTGAGCCTTCCGGTCTGCGCGGCCCGGGCTGCGGCGCGCCATCCCACGCCTGAACCCCGCGCCCAGGTCCAAGGCGTGGCCGACAAGACGCTCCGCCAGGCGATCGAGCGCGCCGTGGGCGATGCGCCCGGCGAAGTCGCCAACCGTATCGAGGCCCGCCGCCGCGCCGCCCAGGCCGCCGTCAGCGCCACCGCCCTGCTGCGCACCGAAGGCTACTACGACTCAGAGGTGGTTCCCGACATCGGCGAGGGCGAGCATCCCAAGGGCATACTCAAGGTCACGCCGGGTCCGCGCACGATCCTGGGGGAGAGCAGGATCGAGTGGGTCGGCACGCCGCCGGTGGACGCCACGGACGTCGCGGTGCGGGCCGGATTGAAGCTGAAGCCGGGCGGGCCGGCCCGCGCGGTCGAGGTGCTGTCCGCCGAGGGCCGGCTGGTCGCCATCCTGCAGCAGCACGGCTACGCCGACGCCAAGGCCGCGTCGCACGACATCGTCGTGGACCATGCGGACAAGACCATGCGCCCGACTTTCCGCATCGCGGCCGGCGCCCTGGTGCGCATGGACGGGATGCAACTCACCAACAAGGGGGGCCGGACCAACCGTAAGTTCCTGCTAAAGCTGGCGCCCTGGAAGCCGCGCGAGATCTACAAGCCCGACCATGTGGCCGAACTCGAACGCCGGCTGCTCGACACCGGCGTGTACGACAGCGTCACCGTCGCGCTCGCGCCCCAGCCGAACGCGGACGGCCTGCGGCCGGTGGTGGTCAGCGTGGCGGATCGGACCCGGCACGCCCTGTCGCTGGGGTTCGGCTACTCGACCACCGAGGGGGTGCTGGTGGATAGCACCTTCTCGACCTTCAACATCCTGCACCGGGCCGACACCCTGACGGTGTTCGCCAAGGCCCAGACCATCGACAGCCGCATCGGCGTCAGCGAGAGCCTGCCCGACTGGTGGAGTCCCGGCCAGACGCTGAAGTTCGGTCCGGACGTGTTCCGCGACGACACCGCCGCCTACTCCAACCTGGGCGGCGAGCTGGTCGCGGACCTTACTCAGCGATACGGGAAATATTCGTTCTTCACCAAGGGGTTGTCCTTGGTGGCGAGCCGCATCGACGACCACGAGGGCGGCGTCAACGTGGCCACGATACGGCCGCTGATTGCGGTCTCCTTCGACCACACCAACAACACCCTCGATCCGCTGCAGGGCTTCAAGTTCGATGCGCGGGCCGAACCCACCGCCGGTTACGAGGAAAGGGTCGGCGCGCCTGCCGGGATGAAGGACCATCAGGAGGCGCTGGCCTATCTAAAGATCCAGGCCCAGGCGAGCACCTACCTCCCGCTCGACGTGGGCGAGGACACCGTCTTCGCCGCCCGTGTCCATGCGGGTTCGATCATCGGTGGCGAGATCCCGCTGGTGCCGGCGCCCGACCGTTTCTACGCCGGCGGCGGGGGCTCGGTCCGAGGCTACGCCTACCAGGGCGTCGGCCCGCACTACTCGGACAACACCCCCCAGGGCGGCCTGTCGTTGATCGAGACCTCGCTCGAGCTGCGTCGTCGGATCAGCGGCCCATTCGGCGCCGTGCTGTTTCTCGACTCCGGTACGGTGGGAAGCCAGGCCACGCCGACCTTCACCCACATCGCCTCGGGCATCGGCGTGGGATTTCGCTACGACCTCGGCTTCGCGCCGATCCGGATAGATTTCGCCACGCCGATCAACAAGCTCAGCGGAGCGTCGCAAAATCCGCTCCAGGTCTATCTCAGCGTCGGGCAAAGCTTTTGACCGAAGCTCCACCTCCCCACGATCCGCCGCTTAAGGAGACGCAAGCCGCGACCTCGGACCCGGCGACCGCCCCGCGCAAGGGGCGCTGGGGCCGTCGCATCGCCTTGGCGCTTGGCGCGCTCGTCGTGCTGCTGGCGCTGGCGCTCGCTGGAGCCAGGGTGGGCGTGCGGACCGATCCGGGCCGGGCCCTGCTGACGCGCACGCTGAACGGCCTGCCGCTTGGACCGATCGGCCGGTTGCGGATCTCCGGCCTGGGCGGCGATCCCCTGCGGGACTTCACCCTGAAGCGGCTGCAGATCGTGGATACGCAGGGCGTCTGGCTCGACGGGAGCAACCTGTCGCTGCGCTGGCTGCCCTGGGCCCTGGTCCGGCGCCGCTTCCATGCCGAGAGCCTGACGGCGGGGTCGCTGCGGGTGTTGCGTGCGCCCGACATCGCACCCCAGCCCCCGTCCAAGGGCGGGCCGCCCACCCTGCCGATCGCCATCCAGGTGGATCGCGTGCGCGTGGCGCTGGAGACCTTGCCGGCGATCAGCATCCGCCATGGCGCCTGGGACATCGACGGCGGCTTCACGCTGGAGCGCAATCTGGCGGCGACCGGCCGGCTGGCCGCGCGCAGCCGCCTGCATGCGGGCGACGGGTTCACCTCCGACTTTCATCTGGGCGATCACGGCCATATCGAGCTGCGCGCGGATGCGGTGGAGGCCTCGGGCGGCGGTCTGGCCGGATTGTTGGGGCTGGCGGCCGACCAGCGCCTGGGGGTCCAGGTGCGCGCGGAAGGCACGGCGGACGCCGGCGCGCTGAAGGTGCTGGCGACGTCGGGCGCGCGCCAGTCGCTGACCGCCGAATCGGACTGGAAGGGCGGCGTATCGCGGCTGAAGGCCCATATCGACCTCACCGCCTCGCGCTGGACCACCCTCTTGGCCGCGCGGGCGGGGCCCCAGGCCGACCTGACCGCCACCGCGCGCCATCTCGCCGCCAACAGCTTCCAGCTCCAGGCCGCCCTGGTCGCGCCTGCAGCCAGTCTCGCTGTGGACGGGCCCTTCGACTGGCGTGCGATCCGCAGCTCGAACCTCAACGCCCGCCTCCAGGTCGCCGACCTGTCGCGCTGGGTCCCGGGCCTGACGCTCGGGGCGACGTCCACCGCCGGCGTGCTGTCGGGCGATGTGGCCAACTTCACCTACAAGGGGACGATCGACGGCCGGCGCTTCGCCCAGAGCGGCTACGCCCTGGATCGGATATCGGGTTCGGTCGGGCTCGCGCGACGCGGCGCCCAGTGGAGTGTGCAGGCCGACCTCACCGGCGCCGGCGGGGCGGGCAAGGGCGCGCCCTTCGCCCTGCTGGGCCGCAGCCCGCACGCCAAGCTCGATGGGACGCGTCTGGCCGATGGTCGGCTGCTGGTACGCCAGCTCGACGCCCAGGGCTCGGGCCTGAAGCTGTCGGCCCAGGGCGGCCAGGGCCTGCTTGGGGACTTGTCGTTCAAGGGATCGGCCGAGGTGTCCAACCTGGCGGTCGCCCTACCTAACGCCAAGGGCGTGATCGTCACCGCCTGGTCGGCCAACCAGGCCAAGGGCTCGAGCGCGTGGCGCTTCACCCTGGACGGCGGCGCGTCCAAGTTCGCGCTGGGGATCGCCCAGGCGGACCACTTCATCGGCCCGACGCCCAAGCTGAAGGCGACCGCCGCCTATGGGCCGGCCGGACTGGAGATCGCCCAGGCCCAGTTCACCGGCGCGGCGCTGTCGGCCGGGGTCAAGGGTAAGCTCGATCCCAAGGGCGGTTTGGGCCTGGACGTGGTTTGGCAGGCCAGCGGGCCGTTCGACACCGGGCCGCTGGAGATCGCCGGCGCCGCCAGCGGGACGGGCCGTCTCACCGGCAGCATCGCCGCACCCAAGATCGACCTGACCGCCGACCTCGCATCGCTCGCGCTTGGGCGGCTGATCGTCAAGCCGGCGCACCTGGCCCTGACCCTGGACAAGGCCGGCGACGCCCTGGGCGGCGCGCTCGCCTTCACCGGGCCCAGCGCCTATGGGCCGACCTCGATCAAGGCGGCGTTCCAGTGGGCCGGCGGCGGCCTGGAGGTGCACGACCTCGACGCCGACGCGGGCGGGATCAAGGCGGCCGGCAGCCTGGCGCTGCGGGACGGGGCGCCGTCCACCGCCGACCTGACGCTACAGGCCAAGGCCGGCGCCTTCCTCAACCACGGGCAGCTGTCCGGCGCGGTGAAGCTGACCCAGGCGGCCGGCGGCGGCCTGACCGCTCACATTGCGCTGGACGGACAGGACATCGCCGCGCCCGAGGCGCCGGTGACGCTGAAGACGGTCAGCCTGCACGCCGACGGCCCGTGGAGCCGCCTGCCGTTCCGCCTCTCGGCCGAGAGCAGCAATCCCGTGGCCTGGCGCTTCGCCGGGAGCGGGGTGCTGGACCAGAGCGCGCCGATGCGCCAGCTGTCCCTCACCGGCGCCGGGCGCGTGCGCAAGGTCGACTTCAAGACCCTTCAGCCCGCCACACTCCGCTTCGACGATCACACCCGCGACCTCGCCCTGCATCTGGCGGTGAGCGGCGGCCAGGCGGACGTGACCGTCCACGAACAGGGCGATGCGCTCAAGGCCGACGCCAAGCTGGCCGGCGTCACCCTGGAGGCGATCGATCCCGACCTGGCCGGGGCGGTGAACGCCGACCTGAGCGTGGGTGGACATGGCTCGGCCCTGTCGGGGGTGCTGAACGCCACGCTCAGCGGCGCCCGTTCGCGCGACGCGCCGGCCAACCTGGCGCTGGCCGGGCAGATGCGCGCCGAACTGACCGGATCGAAGCTCAGCATCACCGCTGACGCCACCAACGCCCAGGGCCTGAAGTCCAACCTGCAGATGGTCCTGCCCGCGGAGGCCGCCGCCGCGCCCTTCCGCATCGCCATCGACCGCACCAAGCCGCTCAGCGGGTCGTTCTCGGCGGACGGCGAGCTGCGGCCGCTGTGGGACCTGCTGGTGGGCGGCGACCAGAGCCTGTCCGGCCATGTCGTCACCCAGGGCGTGCTCAGCGGCAGCCTGAACGGCCTGCACGCCGCCGGCCACGCAGCCCTCAGCGCCGGCCGCTACCAGAACGCGGCCACCGGGCTGAATCTGCAGGACCTGGCCCTAAGCGCCCAGTTCGACCAGAACAGCATCCAGATGGGCCAGGCCTCCGGCTCCGACGGGCATGGCGGCAAGATGTCGGGCTCGGGCAATATCAACCTGGCCAAGGGCGGCGCTTCGGACTTCAAGCTGTCGCTGGCCAAGTTCCGGTTGATCGACAACGAGACGGTGCGCGCCACCGCTTCGGGAGACGTGACGGTGGTGCGCGACACCAATGGCGCGGCCAGGGTCTCGGGCACGGTGAAGATCGACCGCGCGGACATCACCCCCAACACGCCGACCCCCAATGGGGTGGTCGACCTGGAGGTGCGCGAGATCAACCTGCCGCAGAAGTCCGACGAACCGGCCGCCGCCGCCGCCAGGACCTCCGCGGTCGGGCCGCCGGTGACGCTGGACGTGGCGCTGCGCGCATCGCGCGGCGTGTTCGTCAAGGGCAAGGGGCTGAACGTGGAGCTGTCCCTGGACGCCCACGTCGGCGGCCTGGTCACAGCCCCGACGCTGACCGGCAAGGCCAACGTGGTGCTGGGCTCCTACGACTTCGCCGGCAAGCGGTTCGACTTCGACCAGCGCGGCTCGGTCACGCTGGCCACCCAGGCCGATCAGATCCGGCTGGACCTGACCGCCACCCTGAGCAACCCGACCCTGACCGCAGTGATCACGGTCTCGGGCACCGCCGCCAAGCCGGAGATCCGCCTGACCTCGACCCCGGTGCTGCCCCAGGACGAGGTGCTGTCCCAGGTGCTGTTCGGCTCATCGGCCGCCCAGCTTTCGGGAGGGCAGGCCGCCGAGCTGGCCTCGGCCCTGGCGTCGCTGGCGGGCGGCGGCGGTTTCGACTTCCTCGGCCGGCTGCGCCAGTTCGCGGGGCTGGACCGGCTGGCGCTCGGCCAGGCCACCACCGCCAGCGGCGCCAACACCAGCGGCACCAGCGTCTCGGGCGGCAAGTACGTCACCGACAACATCTATATCGAGCTGACCGGCGGCGGCCGCGAAGGCCCCTCGGCCTCGGTGGAATGGCGCGTGCGCCGCAGCTTCTCGATCATCTCCCAGGTCGGCACCCAGGGCGACGCGCAACTGTCGATCCAGTGGCGGAAGAACTTTAAGTGAGGAAATGTCGTTGTAGGCGGTCCGGGAAGCGCACATTCCGAACTTCGAAAACGGATGGTAAGCGGACTTATGGCGCTTTGCCCGGATGGGGAAAGCCGGACATCAGCGCGTAAATGGCGCGCTCGAAATCAATAGTGTCGGTCGAAAATCCCGCAAGAGAAAACCCTTCTAGCATTGCTGCCCTCCCGTTTCCTATGAAGAGCAGAAATCCCATCCCATGCGGCACGCCAAGAACTTCGCCATGGACTTCCCCGAGCGGCGAATCCCCGGAGATGATTGGTGCGGCAGGATCAACATTCAGCTCAGAGAAGAACCCAGCCCCGGTGTTCTCAAAAAATGTCACCTCAGCTGATGCAATCTGCAACCGAAGGGCGCTTTCTATGGAAGTGTGAAGCTCTGCGAGCTTTTCTAGTACAGCACTTTCGATTGGCCAAAGTGGTCTCATACAGCAGTGTCGCCCTACGACCGGTCCGGCGCAATGTCCGACTAGGGTCCTAGCGGCTGTTGGCGTTGCGCCGCAGACTTGACGCTTGTCGAGGCGCACATCTGCTTTCTCCAATCCCCCACATTCGTCATGCTGAGGAACGGCGGCGTAGGCGCCGTGTCTCGAAGCACGCAGACCGCCGATGGCGTCCTGGACCTATATGCTGCGCTGCGCCGACGGGTCGTTCTATGTCGGCTGTACGACCGACCTGGACAGCCGCATCGGCCAACACCTGGCCGGGACGATGGGCGGCTACACGGCGGCGCGTCTTCCGGTGCAACTCGTCTGGGTGGAGGAATTCCAGCACATCGATGACGCCATCGCCGTGGAGCGCCAGATCAAGGGCTGGTCGCGCGCCAAGAAGATCGCCCTGGTCGCCGGGGACTTCGCTGTAATCTCGACCTTGGCCTCGCGTCGTCGGCGGTGAACCGGAGGTGCGTGCTTCGAGACACCCCTTCGGGGTTCCTCAGCATGACGAATGTGAGTTGCGAGAACGAGCGGAGGAACGGCGGCGCAGGCGCTGTGTCTCCAAGCACGCACACCGCCGATGGCGATGCCTAATCCGCATCCATCTTCAGCGCGGCGATAAACGCTTCCTGCGGGATGTCGACCTTACCGAACTGGCGCATCCGTTTCTTGCCTTCCTTCTGCTTCTCCAGCAGCTTCTTCTTGCGGGTGGCGTCGCCGCCGTAGCACTTGGCGGTCACGTCCTTGCGTAGGGCCCGCACCGTTTCGCGGGCCACGATCTTGCCGCCGATGGCGGCCTGGATCGGGATCTGGAACATGTGGGGCGGGATCAGCTCCTTCATCTTCTCCACCATGCCCCGGCCCCGCATCTCGGCGCGGCCGCGATGGACCAGCATGGACAGGGCGTCGACCGGCTCGCCGTTGACCAGCACGGTCATCTTCACCAGGTCGCCGGTGCGGTATTCCTCGATGGAGTAGTCGAACGAGGCGTAGCCCTTGGAGATCGATTTCAGCCGGTCGTAGAAGTCGAACACCACCTCGTTCAGCGGCAGGTCGTAGACCACCATCGCCCGTGACCCCACGTAGGACAGCTCGCGCTGAGCCCCGCGTCGGTCCTGGCACAGCTTGATCACCGCGCCGAGGTATTCGTCAGGGGTGAAGATGGTGGCCTTGATCCAGGGCTCGGCGATGCTCTCGATCTTCATCACGTCGGGCATGTCGGCGGGGTTGTGCAGCTCCACCACCTCGCCGTTGATCAGGGTGATGCGGTAGACCACGCTGGGCGCGGTGGCGATCAGGTCGAGGTTGAACTCGCGGCTCAGCCGCTCCTGGATGATCTCCAGGTGCAGCAGGCCGAGGAACCCGCAGCGGAAACCGAAGCCGAGCGCCGCCGAGGTCTCCATTTCATACGAGAAGCTGGCGTCGTTCAGCCGCAGCCGGCCGATGGCGTTGCGCAGGTCCTCGAACTGGGCGGCGTCGCTGGGGAACAGGCCGCAGAACACCACCGGCTGCACGTCGCGGAAGCCCGTCAGGGGGGCGTCGGTCGGGCGGCGCTCGTCGGTGATGGTGGCGCCCACCGCGGCGTCCGCGACCTCCTTGATCGAACCGGTGAAGAAGCCGATCTCGCCCGGCCCCAGCACCTCGACGTCGACCGGCTTGGGCCGGAACACGCCGAGCTTGTCGATGCCGTAGACCGCCCCGGTCTGCATCATCTTCAGGCGCTGGCCTCGGCGCATCTGGCCGTCGATCACCCGCACCAGCACCACCACGCCCAGATAGGCGTCGTACCAGGCGTCGACCAGCAGGGCCTTCAGCGGCGCGTTGACGTCGCCCTTGGGCGGCGGCAGGCGGGTGACGATGGCTTCCAACACGTCGTGGATGCCCAGGCCCGACTTGGCCGAACACAGCACCGCGCCCGAGGCGTCCAGCCCGATAACGTCCTCGATCTGAGCGCGGATGCGCTCCGGCTCGGCGGCGGGCAGGTCGACCTTGTTGAGGACCGGGACGATCTCGTGGTTGTTGTCGATGGCCTGGTAGACGTTGGCCAGCGTCTGGGCCTCAACCCCCTGGGAGGCGTCGACCACCAGCAGGCTGCCCTCGCAGGCGGCCAGCGAGCGCGACACCTCGTAGGCGAAGTCGACGTGGCCGGGCGTGTCCATCAGGTTGAGGATGTAGGTCTCGCCGTCGTCGGCCTTGTACTCGAGCCGAACGGTCTGGGCCTTGATGGTGATGCCCCGCTCGCGCTCGATATCCATGCTGTCGAGCACCTGCTCCTTCATCTCACGCGCGGTGAGGCCGCCGGTCTCCTGGATCAGGCGGTCGGATAGGGTGGACTTGCCGTGGTCGATGTGGGCGACGAC
>NZ_LMUL01000003.1:0-23614 GCF_009765965.1 Caulobacter sp. S45 | reverse complement strand
CGGCGCGGCGCTGGCCGCCTACGCTTCGCGCGCCGGGGCGCAGCCCGAGGGGCCCGCCGACACCAACCGCCCCTACGACCAGGGCCAACCGCCGCAGGGCCCCCACGGACCGTCGCAGGGCGGGGCCTATGGTCCGCCCCCGGGCGCGGACAACCACCCCGACGACCGCCGCTACGATCCGAACTACGGCGGGCCGCAGGGGCAGGCGGAGACCTACGACCAGAACGAGATCGTCCACAACGTCTCCAACTTCTTCGGCGTGGCCAGCGAGACGGTGGCCAACGCGGTGGAGCACGTGTTCCGCGACAATGGCCGGCCCACCGGCTACATCGCCGGCGAAGAGGCCTCGGCCGCCTTCATCGTCGGCCTGCGCTATGGCAAGGGCCTGCTGTACATGAAGCATCGCCAGCCCGAGCGGGTGCACTGGCAGGGGCCGTCGGCCGGCTTCGACTTCGGCGGCAACGCCTCGCGGGTGTTCACCCTCTGCTACAATCTCCAGTACCCGGATGCGATCTTCCAGCGCTTCCCGGGCGTGGAGGGCACCATCTACGTGGTGGCCGGCATCGGGGTGAACTACCAGCGGGCCAACGACATCGTCCTGGCCCCCATGCGCACCGGGGTCGGCCTGCGCGGCGGGGCCAATGTCGGCTACCTGTCCTATTCGCGGCGCAGCCACATCATCCCGTTCTAGGGAAGGTGGGGCGCGTCTAGCGCCCCTGGACCTTTTCCAGCAGCGCCTCGACGTCGGGCGGGGTCATCGGGCCGGAATGCTTGGCCAGCACCTTGCCGTCGGCCGAGACCACGAAGGCTTCCGGCACGCCGGTGACGCCGAAATCCACGCCGGTGCGGCCGTCCCGGTCCACCAGCACTGAGGCGAACGGATCCCCGTGCGCCGCCAGGAAGTCGCGGCTGGCGGCGGGGTCGTCCTTGTAGGCGATCCCGATCACGCGCACGCCCTCCTGCTTCATGGCCATCAGCGCCGGCGCGTCCTGCAGACAGGGGATGCACCAGGAGGCGAAGAAGTCGATCACCACCGGCTGGCCCGCGCGCGCCGTGGCCAGGGCTGTGGGCTGGGTCGTATCCAGCGCGGGCAGGGTGGGGGCCGGCGCCGGCTGGCCGACCAGGGCGTCGGGGGTGAAGTGCGGATCGTGGTGCAGGCCGAAGGTGGCGAACAGCACCCCCAGCGTCCCCAGCACCGCGAGCGGCGTCAGCGCGATCCAGCGCTTCATTGCGCCGTCGGATCGGTCGAGGCGACGGGGGCGGCCTGGGGTCCGGCCTCGGCCTCACGCCGCCAGCGGCGGGCGCGCAGCAGGCTGTCGGCCAGCATCCACAGCAGCGCCAGGGCCGACAGGGCGTAGGCGGGCCAGACGAAGGCGGCGTAGCGGCCGACCTCCAGGTTGGGGAGCGGGATATGGCTCATGCGGTCAGGCCATCGCCCGCGCCATCGCGCGCGCGCCGGCCCGCTTGCGCCAGACCTCGCCGCGGATGCGCACCAGCCAGAGCGAGCCGAACAGGGCGAGATAGGCCAGGAACATGATCCCCAGCGGCCACAGGTAGACGGCCGACAGCTTCGGACCGCCCTTCACGAAGATCGACTCGCCCTGGTGCAGGGAATTCCACCACGTCACCGAGAAGTGGATCACCGGTAGGTTGGCCAGCCCCACCAGGGCCAGGATCGCGGCCGCCCGCGCCGCCTTGGTCTCGTCGTCCAGCGCCGCATGCAGGGCCATGTAGCCGAGATAGATCAGCAGCAGCACCAGCTCCGAGGTCAACCGCGCATCCCACACCCACCACGTCCCCCACATCGGCCGGCCCCACAGCGAGCCGGTGATCAGGGCCAGCGCGGTGAAGGCGGCGCCCAGCGGGGCGGCGGACTTGGCGGCGGCGTCGGCCAGGGCGTGGCGGAACACCAGCCCCAGGAAGCTGGCGATCGCGAGCAGGGCGTAGACGATCATGCTCATGAAGGCGGCGGGCAGGTGGACGAACATGATCCGCACGGTCGCGCCCTGCTGATAGTCGTCCGGGACGGCCATGCCCAGCCACAGCCCGACCGCCAGCAGGACGGCGGCCAGCGCCCCCAGCACGGGGGCGAGCCAGCGCGACACCGCCATGAAGCGGGCCGGATTGGCCAGGAACTTGGTTCCGGGGATCATGCTCCGGCCAATAGGCGCAGCGCTGGCGTCCGGCAAGCGGGGTGGGACGTCATGCGGCTCCGCGCGGCGCTCGGTTCAGCTTCGCGATCAGCATCGGGAAGCTCAGCCCCTGCACCACCACCGAGAACACCACCACCGCATAGGTCAGCGACAGGATCAGTTCGCGCTGCGGGGCGGCGGGGGCCTGGAGCGCCAGCGCCAGGGAAAGCGCGCCGCGCAGGCCGCCCCAGGTCAGGATCAGGCCGGCGCCGCGCTCGGCCCGGCGGAAGTGGAAGAAGGCGCCCCAGGGCAGCACGACCGCCAGGCGGGCCAGCAGCAGCAGCGGGATCGCCGCCGCCCACAGGCCGGCATGGCGCAGGTCGAAGGGCAGCACGATCATCTCCAGCCCCAGCAGCAGGAACAGCAGGGCGTTGAGGATCTCGTCCACCAGGGTCCAGAACCCGACCACATAGCGCCGGGTGACATCGCTCATGAAGTTGGCGACGCCGCGATCGCCCACGATCAGTCCCGCCGCCACCGCCGCGATCGGGCCGCTGACGTGCAGGGCGTGGGCTCCGGCGTAGCTCCCTATGGCCAGGGCCAGGGTCAGCGAGACCTCCGCGGCGTAGTCGTCGATGGTGCGGGTGGCCTGCAGCACCACCCAGCCGGCCGCCAGGCCGAATCCCAGCCCGCCGAGGGCCTCCACCGCCACCGTGCGCAGGATGATGAGGGGGTGGGGCGCCGCGCCGCCCATGGCGAACTCCACCATGGCCAGGAAGACGACGATGGCCACGCCGTCGTTGAACAGCGCCTCGCCTTGGAGCACCGCCTGCATGGAGGCGGACAGGCCGCCGCGATGCAGGGCGGCCAGGACCGCGACGGGGTCGGTGGGGCTGATCAGGGCGCCGAACACCAGGGCCCACGGCAGGCTGAGCCCCAGCCCCAACAGCCTCGCCACGCCATAGACGCCGAACCCGACGATCAGGGTGGAGGCGGCGACGCCGAGCGTGGCCAGGCTGAGCACCGCCAGCCGCTGGCGGCGCAGCTGGGCGAGGTCGACCTGCATCGCGCCGGCGAACAGCAGGAAGGCCAGCATGTAGCCGACCACGGTCTGGGAGAAGTCCACCCGCCCGACCAACTTGCCGAGGTAGCCGAACAGGTGGGCTGCAAAGGGCGCGTGTTCGCCGGCCTGGGCCAGCAACGCGCCCGTCAGCCCGACGAGCAGCATGGCCACACCCGTGGGCAGGTGCAGCACCCTGGCGTTCAACCAGCCGATCAAGGCCACCAGGACCAGGAAGATGGCGGCGAGATCGAAGGAAGACATGCCATCGCCTCGAACGCTAACGACGCCGGGGGCGCCTCGAAGCCGGACCTTAGACGATAAAACGCCCGGCGCGCGAGGCGCGCCGGGCGGAACAGGATATCGATATGGAGAAGATCAGGCGGCGTGGGCGGGGTGGGTCCGCTCGACGGGTTTCTGAGGCGCGCTGTCCTGGTCGGCTCCCGCGTAGAGCAGGTAGGCGCCGGCCACCAGTACGCCACCGCCTATGAAGTTGCCGAGCGTGACGATGGCCAGGTTGTAGGCGGCCAGGGCGGGCGTGCCGAAGCCGACGCCAACGGGGGCCATCAGGCCGACCAGCACCGCGGTCATATTCGCCACCGAGTGCTCGAACCCGCAGGCCACGAAGGCCAGCAGGCACCATGCCAGCGCCAGGATCTTGGCGGACTCGCTCTGGAGCCGCGCCGGGGTCCAGATCGCCAGGCAGACCAGCCAGTTGCACAGTGTGGCCTTGGCGAGCAGCGGGACCCAGCCGACCACCTCCTTGTGCATCACGTAGTCGTGCAGGAAGTTCGGGGTGGAGAACACCACGCCTCCTCCCGAGGCGGTGTAGAGCCACGCGAAGAGGGCCCCTCCGATCAGGTTGCCGACCCACACGAACACCAGCAGCAGGATGGCGTCGATCAGGCTGATGGTGCGCCGGGCCACGCCGAAGACCACATACATCACATAGCCCGTGTACATGTCGGCGCCGGCGAACAGCACCAGCAGCAGGCCGATGCCGAACACCGAGCCGGTGACCAGCGGCCGAACGCCGGCGGGCAGGCCGGCCGAGCAGGTAAGCGCCAGGATAAGGGCGATGCCGATATAGGCGCCCGCCAGCATGCAGCCGGCGAGCAGGCTGAGCGGGGCCCGCTTCATGGCCTCCGCCTTGCGCTTTGCGAATTGCGCAAAATTATCGCAGGTCTGTGTGTAGTTCATAAGCCCCCTCGCGTTTCCAGCGGTCTCCCTATCCAGAGACTCTGACGCACTCTAATTATGTTCGCTCGAATAAGTGTAATAGTTTTGCGGAATGGACGGCCGCATCCGGCCGATTTCGCGCACGTCGCGCCCGGCGTATCGCGGCCCGGAGGGACGGTTCATGCCCGCAGTCGGCGCGGCGTGATCACCGGTTGCGGGACTATCCACAGCCTCGCAATTTCCAGGGGAAAACCCGTCGCCTGCGACGTCGATCCGACCCGATCTGTCGCGCGCAAGCGTAAGATGGGGGGACATGAACGTCGCCACCTTCACCCTACCGCCCACCCCGACCGACGAGCCGATCGCCACGGCTCCCCATAATCTGGAGGCCGAACAGGCCCTGCTGGGGTCGATCCTGTTCGACAACGCCGCCTACGAGCGGCTGACCGACCGGCTGCAGGCGCGCCACTTCTACGAGCCCTTCCATTCCCGCCTGTTCGAGGCGATGGAGGATTATATCCGTAAGGGCCAGCTCGCCGAGCCGATCGTGCTGATGGAGCGGTTCCGCCGCGATCCCGCGTTCGACGACCTCGGCGGCCTGCGCTACCTGGCCGATCTGGTGGACCGGGCGCCGCCGGCCGCCAATGCGCCGGACTATGCGCGGGTGATCTACGACCTGGCGCTGCGCCGCGAAGTCCTGCGCATCAGCGGCGAGATGGCCGTCAACGCGGTCAACGACGCGGAGACCGAGGCGCGCGAGCAGATCGAGCGGGCCGAGCAACAGCTCTACAGCCTGGCCGAGAGCGGGTCGTCGTCCACCGGCTTCCAGACCTTCGCCAACGCCTTGCAGGGCGCGGTGGAGATGACGGCCGAGGCCTTCAGCCGCGACGGCGGCCTGGCGGGGGTATCCACCGGACTGATCGACCTCGACCAGAAGCTCGGCGGCCTGCACCCTTCCGACCTGCTGATCCTCGCCGGCCGTCCCTCGATGGGCAAGACCGCGCTGGCCACCAACATCGCCTTCCACGTGGCCCGCAACTACGCCTGGGAGCCTCAGCCCGACGGCTCGCGCAAGACCAAGAACGGCGGGGTGGTGGCCTTCTTCTCGCTGGAAATGTCGGCCGAGCAGCTGGCCATGCGCATGCTGGCTGACGTGTCGGGGGTGTCGTCCGACCGCCTGCGCAAGGGCGAGATCGACCAGGGCGAGTTCGCCCGCGTGCGCGACGCCGCCCTGGAGATCCAGGAGAGCCCCTTCTACATCGACGCCACCGGCGGCCTGTCGATCTCCAAGCTCACCGCCCGCGCCCGACGGCTGAAGCGGTCGGTCGGGCTGGACCTGATCGTGGTCGACTATCTCCAGCTGCTTACCACCGGCGGCGACGGCGGCGTGGGCGCGGTCCAGAACCGGGTGCAGGAGGTCAGTCAGATCACCATGGGGCTGAAGTCGCTGGCCAAGGAGCTGGGCCTGCCGGTGATCGCCCTGTCCCAGCTGTCCCGCCAGGTGGAGAGCCGCGACGACAAGCGGCCCCAGCTCTCCGACCTGCGTGAATCGGGCTCGATCGAGCAGGACGCGGACGCGGTGATGTTCGTCTACCGCGAGGCCTACTACAAGGGCCGGGCCGAGCCGCGCGAGGGCTCGCCCGAACACCTCGCCTGGCAGGAGGAGATGGACCAGATCCGCCACGTCGCCGAGGTCATCATCGGCAAACAGCGCCACGGTCCCATCGGCACGGTGAAGCTCAGCTTCAATGACGACACGGTGCGCTTCGGCAACCTGGCGCGCGAAGGGCGCTACGAGCCGCGGTAGGGACGTGCTGCGTCCTTCGAGACGCCCCTTCGGGGCTCCTCAGGATGACGAAACATATTGAATTTCAAAAATATTCGTCATCCTGGGGAGCGCGTAGCGCGTCTCGAAGCACGCAGCACACCCTAGGCCGCACGCACGCAATTATCCCAGCGACGCGCGCTCCAACACCCTGAACACGAAGGGGTGCTCGTCGCCGTCCCCTGCGTCGTGCGTTTCCCGCGACACCTCCGCCCACGACCCCTCGTCGAAGCTCGGAAACACCGCGTCGCCCTCCGCCTCGGTCTGCACCTCGGTCAGGTAGAGCCGCTTGGCCTTGGGCAGGGCCAGGGCATACAGGCTGGTCCCGCCGATCACGCAGACCTCGCCCACCCCGTCGTCCTCGGCCTGTTCGCGCGCCATCGACACCGCATCCTCCAGCCGTTCGCAGACCACAGCCCCCCAGGGCTCGAAGGTCCCGTCGCGCGAGAGCACGAAGTTGGCGCGGCCGGGCAACGGCCGTTTGGGTAGGCTGTCCCAGGTCTTGCGGCCCATGATCACCGGCTTGCCGAGAGTGACGGCCTTGAAGTGCGCCATGTCCGACTTCAACCGCCAGGGCAGGACGCCGTCCCTGCCGATCACCCCGTTGCGCGCGCGCGCGGCGACGAGGCAGAGGATGGGTTGGCTCATATGGATCGGCTCAAACGGCCACCTTCGCCTTGATATGCGGATGGGCTTCGTAGCCCGCCAGCGTGATGTCCTCGTAGTCGAAGGCGAACAGGTCGTCCTTGGGCGCCAGCGTCAGGGTGGGGAACGGATAGGGCGTGCGGGTCAGCTGCAGTTCGGCCTGCTCGACATGGTTCAGATACAGATGCGCGTCGCCCAGCGTGTGGACGAAGTCGCCGACCTCCAGCCCCACCGCCTGCGCGACCATGTGGGTCAGCAGCGCATAGCTGGCGATGTTGAACGGCACGCCCAGGAACACGTCGGCCGAGCGCTGGTAGAGCTGGCAGGACAGCTTTCCCTCCGCCACGAAGAACTGGAACAGGCAATGGCAGGGCGGCAGCGCCATGTCGTCCACATCCGCCGGGTTCCAGGCGGAGACCACGTGGCGGCGGCTGTTGGGATTGGTCTTCAGCCCGTGAATCAGCTTGGCGATCTGGTCGATGGAGCGGCCGTCCGGCGCGGCCCACGAGCGCCATTGCTTGCCATAGACCGGGCCGAGTTCGCCCTCGGCGTCGGCCCACTCGTTCCAGATGCTGACGCCGCGATCCTGCAGCCAGCGCACATTGGTGTCGCCGCGCAGGAACCACAGCAGCTCCACCGCCACCGACTTGAAGTGCAGCTTCTTGGTGGTCAGCAGGGGAAAGCCCCGCGCCAGGTCGAAGCGCATCTGCCGGCCGAACACGCCCAGCGTGCCGGTGCCCGTGCGGTCGTCGCGGCGCACGCCGTTGGCCAGGATGTCGGCCAGCAGGTCGAGGTACGGCTGCTCGGGAGAGGCGGCCTCCTGGGCGGGAACGTGGCGCGCGAAAGCGTTCATCGGGACAAGGGTCCTACGATTCGGATCAGGACGAGGCGTGATTTTGGGCGGCGTCTACGGGTGAAGCGATGATTTCCGCACAGGAACACGCGGTCGTGATCCCTATATCTGTTGGGAAATTTGTCCGGTGCAATAGGGCGCAGCGATGTGAACTTGCCGCGGGGGCCACTTACTCTTACACCGCGCCCCTTCGTCATCAGCTTCCAGCGGACCCCGCGTGAGCCTCGCTTTCCAATTTCCCGGCCAGGGCAGCCAGGCCGTGGGCATGGGCGCCTCCCTGTCCGACACCTTCACCTGCGCCCGCGAGGTGTTCGAAGCGGTCGACGACGCGCTCGGCCAACACCTGTCGCGCCTGATGCGCGAGGGGCCGGAAGACCAGCTGACCCTGACCGAGAACGCCCAACCCGCGCTGATGGCGGTCAGCATTGCGGTGGCGCGCACACTTGAGGAAGAATTCAATATCGGTGTGGACGGCGTGGCCTTCGTGGCCGGTCACTCGCTGGGCGAATACTCGGCCTTGGCGGCGGCGCGAGCGATCGGCCTGGGCGACGCCGCGCGTCTGCTGAAGCTGCGCGGCCAGGCCATGCAGCGCGCTGTGCCGGTCGGCCTGGGCGCCATGGCCTCGCTGATCGGGCCCAAGGTCGACGTGGCCCTGGCCGAGGCCGCCGCCGCGGAAGGCGCCAAGGTCGGCGTCTGCGTGGTCGCCAACGACAACAACCTCGGCAACGTGGTCATCTCCGGCGATAAGGCCGGGGTGGAGGCCGCGATCGCCGCCGCCAAGGCCATGGGCGCGCGGGCGATCCCGCTGAACGTGTCCGCGCCGTTCCACTGCCCGCTGATGCAGCCGGCCGCCGACGCCATGGCCGAGGCCCTGGCCGGCGTCCAGATCATGATCCCGGCGACGCCCCTTGTGGCCAACGTCACCGCCCGCCCGACCAGCGATCCCGCCGAAATCCGCCGCCTGCTGGTCGAGCAGGTCACCGGTCGGGTGCGCTGGCGTGAAAGCATCGAGTGGATGTCCACCGAAGGCGACGTCACCCGCTTCGTCGAGCTCGGCGCCGGCAAGGTGCTGACCGGCATGGTCAAGCGCATCGGCCCCGACGCCGAGGCGGTGGCGCTCAGCACCCCCCAAGACCTGGAAGCTTTCTCCGAAAGCCTCTGACCCCCACGAGCCATTGAACCCCCAAGGGTTCGGCCATCAGCGACGCGCCGACGAAGCGGCGGGAGGATTCCATGTTCGATCTCAGCGGCAAGACCGCGCTGGTCACCGGCGCCAGCGGCGGCATCGGCGGCGCCATCGCCAAGGCCCTGCATGCCCAGGGCGCGACCGTCGTGCTGTCCGGCACCCGCGAAGCCGCCCTACAGGACTTGGCCTTGACCCTCGGCGCGCGGACCTTCGCGGTCGCCGCCAGCCTGTCCGATCCCGCGGCCGTGGACGGCCTGGTGGGCCAGGCGGAGGCCGTCGCGGGCGCTCCGCTCGACATCCTGGTCTCCAACGCCGGGCTGACCCGTGACAACCTCCTGGTCCGGATGAAGGACGAGGAGTGGTCGGTGGTGCAGCAGGTGAACCTGGAGGCCTATTTCCGCCTCACCCGCGCAGCGATGAAGGGCATGATGCGGCGTCGTTACGGCCGGATCGTCGGGATCACCTCCGTCGTGGGCGTCACAGGCAACCCGGGCCAGGCCAACTACGCCGCGTCCAAGGCCGGCATGATCGGTTTCTCAAAGGCGTTGGCCCAGGAGGTCGGCGGGCGCGGGATCACGGTGAATTGCATCGCCCCCGGTTTCATCGCCAGCCCGATGACCGACGCGCTGAACGAAACCCAGCGCAAGACCATCCTGGACCGCATCCCGGCGGCGCGGTTGGGCGAAGGCGAGGAGATCGCGGCGGCCTGCGTCTATCTGGCCAGTGCGGAAGCGGCCTACGTTACGGGGCAGACACTTCACATCAACGGCGGAATGGCCATGATCTAAAGGACTTCCGCACAACCGGCGAACCGCTAGTCTCCCAAAAAGGAGTGTGCTACGGCTCGCCGGACAGCCGGACTCGGAGATACCGGGGACCGGCTTTCGACTTTACAAAGCTTGGAATCATCTGCACTGCGGACCATTCCGGGCCCACGCCTTAGCCTTATTAGAGAGAGGGGCTTGATCGCATGTCCTCCGACGTCCTCGAACGCGTCCGCAAGATTGTCATTGAACACCTGGACGCCGATCCGGAGAAGGTGACCGAGAAGGCCAGCTTCATCGACGACCTGGGCGCCGATAGCCTGGATAACGTTGAACTCGTCATGGCTTTCGAAGAAGAATTCGACATCGAAATCCCGGACGACGCCGCCGAACACATCCAGACCGTCGGCGACGCAGTGAAGTTCATCCAGGAGCGCCTGGGTCAGTAATCCGCGCCGTATTGCGCCCGCGCCCTTCGCCGCCCTGCTTCTGAAGCTTCCTGGCGGCCTTGGGCGTCGGGTTGCGGGCGCGGGCTCTTAATTCAGGCGGAAGAATATGCGTCGCGTCGTCATCACCGGCATCGGTCTCGTCACCCCCCTCGGTTGGGGGCGCGAGATCACTTGGCGCGCCATTCTGGCCGGCAAGTCGGGGGCGAACCGCATCACTGCGTTCGATCCCACCGACTACGCCTGCCAGATCGCCTGCGAGGTCCCGCGGGTGGACGGGCGTGGCGGCGGCGGTCCCGATGTCGAGGGCTCGTTCGACCCCGACCAGGTGCTGTCGGCCAAGGATCGCCGGCGCATCGACGACTTCATCCTCTACGCCATCGCCGCCGGCGACGAGGCGGTGAAGGATTCCGGCTGGGCGCCCCAGACCGACGAAGACCGCGAGCGTAGCGGCGTGATCTTCGGCTCCGGCATCGGCGGCCTGAACACCATCGCCGAGACCACTTTGGAACTCGAGGCCAAGGGCCCACGCCGGGTCAGCCCCTTCTTCATCCCCTCGGCCCTGATCAACCTGGCGTCCGGCCACATCTCCATCCGCCACGGCTTCAAGGGCCCGAACCACGCCGTAGTCACGGCCTGCGCCACCGGGGCGCATGCGATCGGCGACGCCATGCGGATGATCAAGTACGGCGACGCCGACGTGATGGTGGCGGGCGGGGCCGAGGCTGCAGTCTGCAAGCTGGGCATCGCCGGCTTCATCGCCTGCCGCGCGCTTTCCACCGATTTCAACGACACGCCCGAGAAGGGCTCGCGCCCCTACGACAAGGACCGCGACGGCTTCGTCATGGGCGAGGGCGCCGGCGCCCTGGTGCTGGAAGAGTACGAGCACGCCAAGGCGCGGGGCGCCAACATCTACGCCGAGGTGCTGGGCTACGGCCTGTCCGGCGACGCCTATCACATCACCGCCCCGGCTTCGGACGGCGACGGCGGCTTCCGCGCCATGAAGGCGTCGTTGAAGGACGCCGGCGTCGAGGCCAAGGACATCGACTACATCAACGCCCACGGCACCTCCACGCCGCTCGGCGACGAGATCGAGCTGGGCGCGGTGGAGCGGCTGCTGGGCGACGCGGCCTCTGGCATCAGCATGTCCTCGACCAAGTCGGCTATCGGACACCTGCTGGGCGCGGCCGGCGCGGTCGAGGCGGCGTTCACCGCCCTGGCCATCCGCGACCAAATCGCGCCCCCGACCATCAACCTCGACAATCCGTCGGTGGAGTCCAAGCTGGACCTGGTCCCGCATAAGGCCAAGCCGATGAAGATCGACGTGGCCCTATCCAACAGCTTCGGCTTCGGCGGCACCAACGCCTCGCTCGTCCTCGCCAAGGTCCAGTGAGCCGCTTTACCGGCTCCGTCAGAGGCGGGGGCGGCCTGATCGCCGGTACGGCCGGCGCGCTCGTCGTCCTCATCGTGGCGGTGCTGGCGTTCGGCGCCCTCAGCCTGTGGATCTACAAGGGCGCCGGTCCCAAGGCGCGTAACGGCGAGGTCACCACGGTCATCCTGCGCAAGGGCGCCGGCGTGTCCGAGATCGCGGCGGATCTCCAGCAGGCCGGGGTGGTCAATTCCGCGCCCCTGTTCCTCGCCGCCGTCCAGGTCACGCGCGCCGCCAAGGGATTGCGGGCGGGCGAATACGCCTTCCCTTCGCGCGACTCGCTGGCCCAGGTCATCCGCCGCATCCGCCGGGGCGATGTGGTGCACCATCGCGTCACCATCCCCGAGGGCCTGACCTCCAGCCAGGCGGTGGACGTGCTGATGCGCACCGACGTGCTGGTCGGGACCGTCGCCCCGCCGCCGGAGGGCGCGATCCTGCCGGAGACCTACGAGGTGGTCCGTGGCGAACAGCGCTCGGCGGTGCTCCAGCGCATGACCGACGCCCGTGATCGCCTGGTGGCCGCGCTCTGGGGCAAGCGTCGCAGCGGCCTGCCGTTCGCCGACGTCAACCAGGCGGTGACCATGGCCTCCATCGTCGAGAAGGAAACCGCGCTCGACGCCGAGCGGCCCAAGGTGGCGGCCGTCTACATCAATCGGCTGCGCCAAGGCATGCGGCTGGAGGCCGACCCCACGGTGATCTACGCCGTCAGCGCCGGCGCCCCGCTCGGTCACGGCCTGCGGGTGTCGGAGCTGCACACGGCCAGCCCCTACAACACCTATCTCAACATCGGCCTGCCGCCGGGACCGATCGCCAATCCGGGCCGCGCCTCTCTGGCGGCGGTGATGGACCCGCCCGACATCAAGGCGCTGTTCTTCGTGGCCGACGGATCGGGCGGCCACGCGTTCGCCGACACCGAGGCCGAGCACGAGAAGAACGTGGCGCGCTGGCGGGCGATCGAGAAACGCCAGGCTCAGACCGTCACGCTCGCCGGCGCCCCGGCCGCTCCTCCGCTCGAACACAGGTGACTGCTTGATCCACGCCGGCGCCAAACCCCGTCGCGGCCTGATGCTGGTGGTGTCCAGCCCCTCGGGCGCGGGCAAGACCTCGCTGTCGCGCCGGCTGGTGGCCGATCATGCCGACCTCGACCTGTCGATCTCCTGCACCACCCGTGGGCCTCGGCCTGGGGAGCAGGAAGGGCGGGAGTATGTCTTCGTCGACCGCCCGCGCTTCGACGCCATGATTGCGGAGGACGCCTTCCTGGAATGGGCCGAGGTCCACGACAACTGCTACGGCACGCCCCGCGCCCCGGTGATGGCGGCGCTGGAGCGTGGCCACGACGTGCTGTTCGACATCGACTGGCAGGGCGCGGCCAGCGTCGCCGCCCAGTCGCCGGACGACGTCGTGCGCGTCTTCATCCTGCCGCCGTCGATGTACCACCTGCGCCGTCGCCTGGAGGCGCGCGCCCAGGACAGCGCCGCGGTGATCGAGCGCCGGCTGTCGCGCGCGGCCGAAGAGATCGCCAAATGGGGCCAGTACGACTACGTCATCGTCAACGACGACTTCGACCACGCCTATGCCGAGCTGGCGCACATCTACCACGCCGAACGGAGCCGTCGCGTGCGCAACGCCTGGCTGGGTCCGTTCGTGGAGGATCTGCTGGGGCAGGGGACGGAAGAGCCGGCTTAGCGCTGATTGGCAGCTCGGACGGAGTGCGTGCTTCGAGACGCGCTACGCGCTCCTCAGCATGACGAAACTTGGCGGACTGCAAAAGCCTACGTCATCCTGAGGAGCCCCAACAGGGGCGTCTCGAAGGACGCAGACCGCGTCAGCCGCCGAACACCACCCGCCCGTCGACCACCGTCAACAGCACCTGGCCCTGCACCCGCCGCCCGTCGAACGGCGAGTTCTTGGACTTGGAGCGCAGCTTGTCGGCGTCGATGACGCGCGGGGCGTCGATGTCGCACAGCGTCAGGTCGGCCGGCGCGCCGGGCCTGAGCCGGCCGCACGCCAGACCGAGCAGTTCTGCCGGCGCCAGGGTCACCGCGCGGATCAGGGTCATGAGCGCCAGCCCGTCCTCGTGGTGCAGGCCGAGCAGTGCGGCCAGCAAGGTTTCCAACCCAACGGCGCCGGGCGCGGCTTCCGCGAAGGGCAGGCGCTTATCCTCGGCGGGCGCGGGCGTGTGGGCGGAGGTGACGATCTTGACCTCGCCGTCCGCCAGGGCCGCGATCAGAGCCTGGCGGTCGGCCTCCGCGCGTAGCGGCGGATCGAGCCGGCAGAAGGTGCGGTAGTCGCCGATGTCCATCTCGTTAAAGCAGAGGTGGTTGATCGAGGTCGTAGCGGTCGCCCTCACACCGCGTCCCAGCGCACGCCGCAGGCTGTCGAGCGCGCCGGCGGTGGTGATCTGGTCGACGATCAGGTCCGCAGCCGTCAGCTCGGCCAGGGCCAGGTCGCGCTCCAGCATGATCCGTTCGGCCACCGCCGGGACCGAGGGCAGGCCCAGCCGGCCGGCCAGCTCGCCCTCGGTGGCGACGGCGCCGGAGGACAGGTGCGGTTCGATTGGGCGGTGGGATACGGGACGGCCAAAGGCGCGGGCGTAGCTCAGCACCCGGCGGAACACCTTGGAGTCGACTATGGGACGGTCGGCGTCGGTGAAATAGACCGCGCCGGCCTCGGCCATCAGCCCCAGCTCGGCCATGCGCTTGCCTTCCAGCCCGCGCGTGGCGGCGCCGGCGGCCAGGACGTGGACCAGCTCGATGTCGCGCGCGCGGCGCAGGATGAAGTCCACCACCGCCGGTTCGTCCACCACCGGGTCGGTGTCGGGTTGCACCACCACCGTCGTCACCCCGCCCGCCGCGGCGGCGAGGCTGGCGGACTTCAGCGTCTCCTTGGGCTCGGAGCCCGGCTCGCCGGTCTTGACCCGCAGGTCGACCAGGCCCGGGATCAGCAGGGCGCCCCCGCAGTCATGGATTAGCAGGTCGGCCGAGGGGTTTTCGATCTTCGCCCTGTGCTCGACCCCGGCGATTACGCCTTCGGTCACCACCAGGGCGCCGGGGCCGTCGTAACCGCTCTCCGGGTCCAGCAGGCGGGCGTTGACGTAGGCGGTGGGGCGGGTGGCGCTCATCGGTCGTTGCTCAGGCGCGCGGCGAGCGAGGCCAGCACCGCCATGCGCGCGGCCACCCCCATCTCCACCTGATCCTGGATCAGGCTGATCGAGACGTCGTCGGCGATTTCGGAATCGATCTCCACGCCCCGGTTCATCGGGCCGGGGTGCATGACCCGTACATTGGGCGCGGCCGAGGCCAACTTCTCGCGATCCAAGCCGAAATAGCGGAAGTATTCGCGGGTCGAGGGCACCATGGCCCCGTCCATCCGCTCGAGCTGCAGGCGCAGCATCATCACCACGTCGGCCCCGGCGATGCCTCGGCGCATGTCGTGGAACACCTCGACGCCCCACTGGTCGGCCGAGGCGGGCATCAGGGTCGGTGGCCCGACCAGCCGCACCCGCGCGCCCAGCAGCTGCAACAGGCCGACGTTGGAGCGCGCCACCCGGCTATGCAGCACGTCGCCGCAGATCGCCACCGTCAGCCCGCCGACCTGGCCGAAGGCGCGGCGGATGGCCAGGGCGTCGAGCAGGGCCTGGGTGGGATGCTCGTGCCAGCCGTCGCCGGCGTTGACCACGCTGCAGCTGACCTTCTGCGACAGCAGCGCCGCCGCGCCGGAGGCCGAGTGGCGCACCACCAGCAGGTCCGGCTTCATCGCGTTGAGCGTCACCGCCGTATCGATCAGGGTTTCGCCCTTGGTGATCGAGGAGGTCTTGGGCGACATGTTGACCGTGTCGGCGCCCAGTCGCTTGGCCGCCAGTTCGAACGAGGACTGGGTGCGGGTCGAACTTTCGAAGAACAGATTCACCAGGGTGCGCCCGCGCAGCAGGCTCAGCTTCTTCTCCAGCCGCCGGTTCAGGGCGACGAAGGTGTCGCCAAGGTCCAGCAGGGCGTCGACGGTGGGCCGATCCAGGCGATCCACGCCCAGGAAATGGGGGTGGGGAAAGGCGAACACCTTGGCCTTGATCGCGGCCTCGACGTCGCCGGCGTCGTCCCGGGCGTTGTCCATGCGGCGCGAGGCTATAGAGGGGTTCGCGTCCCCGCTCAAGCACGTCCATCGCCCTGCCGGCCGCCGTTGCCTCGGACGGTGCGCTCGCCTATCGACTGGGCCTCGCAACCGACGAGGCCTTTCATGCCGACATCAACCGCCCGCGCCGCAGTCCTCGCCGCCCTGCTGGCGGCATCCCCGCTGGCCGTGTCCAGCGCCTGGGCGTGGGGAGCCACGGGCCATCGGCTGATCGGCGAAGCGGCGACGGCGGCGTTTCCGAGCGAGCTTCCGGCCTTCCTGCGCACTCCTGCCGCGGTGCAGGAGATCGGCGAACTGGCCCGCGAGCCGGATCGCTCCAAAGGTTCGGGCGCGCCTCACGACGCCGACCTCGACCCCGGCCATTTCGTGGACCTGGACGACGAGGGCAAGATCAACGGCGGCCCGCTGCTGGCCAGCCTGCCCGCCACGCGCGAGGGTTACGAGGCGGCGTTGCAGGCGGTGGGCACGGACGGGTTCAAGTCGGGCTACCTGCCCTACACGATCCAGGAGGGCTACGAGCAACTCGTCACCGACTTCGCCTATTGGCGCATCGAGACGGCGGCGTTGAAGACCACGTCCGATCCCCAGGACCGCGCCTGGATTCTGCGGGACCTGACGCTGCGCGAAGTGCTGTTGCTGCGCGACCTCGGCTACTGGGCGCACTTCGTGGGCGACGGCAGCCAGCCCATGCACGTCAGCATCCATTTCAACGGCTGGGGCAGGTCCTCCAACCCGCACGGCTACACCACCGATAAGATCCATGCGCCCTTCGAAGGGGCCTTCGTGCATGACCACGTGACGCTGGCGGCGGTGGAGGCGGGGATGAAGCCGTTCAGCGCCTGCACGCCGATCGCGACCTGCACGGCGCAGTACCTGGCCACGACCGGCGCGACGGTGGAGCCGCTCTACCAGCTCTGGGGCACGGGCGTGTTCCAGAATGCAGACCCGAAGGCCGTCGCCTTCACCACCGAACGGGTGGCGGCCGGGGCCAGCGAGCTGCGCGACCTAGTGGTCGACGCCTGGCGGGCGAGCGAGGACAGCTCGGTGGGTTATCCGAAGTTCTCCGTGCGCGACGCCGAGGCCGGCAAGCCGGTGCCGATCGGCGCGCTGGTCGGGGAGGACTGAGGTGTTGGTTTCGCAGGGGCCGCTGCAGTTCGGCGTCCAGGTTCCCGGCCAGCGCTATCCTGACCGTCCGGCGGCGTTCGGGGTGGCCGAGCGCGACGGCAAGGTTGCGGCGGTGAAGGTGACGCGCAAGGGCGAGCGGTCGTATTTCGATCTGCCCGGAGGCGGGATCGATCCTGGCGAGACCTCCGAGGCGGCTGTGGTGCGCGAGTTCGGCGAGGAGACGGCGCTGGTCGTCCAGGTCGGGCGGCTGCTGGGTCGCGCCAACCAGTACATGGTCAAGAGCGACGGCCAGCCCGCCAACAACATCTCCACCCTGTTCGAGGCCGAGATCACCGGCGAGGACGCCGGCCTGAAGATCGAGGCCGACCACGAACTGGTCTGGCTCGACCCGCTGGAGGCGATCACCCGCCTGCGCCACGAGAGTCACGCCTGGGCGGTGGTGGCTTGGCTGCGGGCGCGGGGGTAGACTCCAAGCCGGTGAACCGGAGCTTGACGGTCACGCGTTGACACTCCCCCCTCGTGCACGCCAAGATTGCACGGCGGGGGAAGGCTGAATGTACAGGGCATCTATACGCCAGATTGTGGCGATCGGACTGTTGTCCGCGTTGATCGGCGGAGCAGCTTTTGCAACCGGGGTAGGAAAACCCGCCCCAAACTTTACGCTGAACACCTACGATAACAAGCAGATCACATCCGTCGACCTTCATGGAAAGGTCGTAGTTCTAAATTATTGGGCGACCTGGTGTGGGCCTTGTCGAGCCGAGCTTCTCAGCTTCTGGAAATACGCCAAGACGCATAATAATCCCGATCTGGTGATCGTCGAGGTCTCGACAGAGAACTATGTTCCCAATGGCGTCTACAAATCGCTGGCCGCCGCCGTGCCGTTTCCCTTTGCTCGAAAGCTGTCCTCGTGGGGCTTTGGGACGATAGAGGGAGCGGTGCCGACCAACTACATCATCGATCGATCCGGCATCGTCCGCTACGCCAAGGCCGGCGCCTTCAACGAGGACAGTTTCGATGCGGTGGTTTCGCCGCTGCTGGCCGAGACAGCGCCAGCGCCGTCAGCCGCGCCCGCCAGATCGCTCCCTTAGCGGTCACGCCCATACGCCACATCCGTTTCCCGGAAACGAAAAACCCCGCCGGATCGCTCCGGCGGGGTTCTGTCATTCAGGCTTCAGCTCGGCCTAGTCGCGGCGGGGGCCACGATCACGACGGCGGGGCCCGCGATCGCCGCGGTCTCCACGATCGCTGCGTTCGCCGCGCTCTTCCTCTTCCGGTTCACCGCGAGCGGCGCGCTCGGCGGCGAGCTTCTCGGTCAGGTCTTCGCCGGTTTCCTGGTCAACGACCTTCATCGACAGCTTGGTCTTGCCGCGATCGTCGAAGCCGACCAGCTTGACCTTCACGATCTGACCTTCGGTCAGCACGTCGGAGGTCTTGCCGACCTTTTCCTGGCTGATCTGGCTGATGTGGACCAGACCGTCCTTGGCGCCGAAGAAGTTCACGAAGGCGCCGAAGTCGACGACCTTGACCACCTTGCCGTCGTAGATCTTGCCGATCTCGGGCTCTTCGGTGATCGACTGGATCCAGGCGCGCGCGGCCTCGATCTTCGAGCCCTCGCTGGCCGAGATCTTGATCGTGCCGTCGTCCTGGATGTCGATCTTGGCGCCGGTCTTCTCCACGATCTCGCGGATCACCTTGCCGCCGGTCCCGATCACTTCGCGGATCTTGTCGGTGGGGATCTTGATGGTCTCGATCTTGGGCGCGTGCTCGCCGAGGCTGTCACGCGACCCGGACAGGGCCTTGTTCATCTCTTCCAGGATGTGCAGGCGACCGGCCTGCGCCTGGGTGAGCGCCTGCTTCATGATCTCCTCGGTGATGCCGGGGATCTTGATGTCCATCTGCAGCGAGGTGATGCCGTCGGCGGTGCCGGCGACCTTGAAGTCCATGTCGCCGAGATGGTCCTCGTCGCCCAGGATGTCGGTCAGGATCGCGAACTCCCCCGACGGTTCCAGGATCAGGCCCATGGCCACGCCCGACACCGGCTTCTTCAGCGGCACGCCCGCATCCATCAGCGCCAGCGAACCGCCGCAGACCGTGGCCATCGAGGACGAGCCGTTGGACTCGGTGATCTCGCTGACCAGACGCAGGGTGTAGGGGAACTCTTCCGCCGAAGGCAGCATCGGGCGCAGGGCGCGCCAGGCCAGCTTGCCGTGGCCGATCTCGCGGCGGCCGGGCGAACCCATGCGGCCGGTCTCGCCCACGCTGTAGGGAGGGAAGTTGTAGTGGAGGAGGAACTTCTCCTTGTAGGTGCCTTCCAGCGCGTCGATGAACTGCTCGTCGTCGCCGGTGCCGAGCGTGGCCACGACCAGGGCCTGGGTCTCGCCGCGGGTGAACAGGGCCGAGCCGTGGGCGCGGGGCAGGACGCCCACTTCGGACTCGATCTGGCGCACGGTGGTCACATTACGACCGTCGACACGGTGGCCGTTCTCGATGATGTCGCGACGCAGGACGTGGGCTTCGGCTTCCTTGAAGGCGGAGCCGAGCTTGATCGGATCGAAGCCTTCGGGATTGGCTTCCGACTTGGCCAGGGCTTCGAACACCTTGGCCTTGGCGGCGGAGACGCCCGCCTGACGGCCGGCCTTTTCCTTGATCGAGAAGGCGGCGCGGATGTCGGCGCCGGCCAGCTTGTTGATCGCCTCGATCATCGGCTGGTCGTCGGTCGGCTTGAAGTCGACCGGCTCCTTGGCCGCGTGTTCGGCCAGTTCGATGATGGCTTCGATCACCGGCTGGATGGCCTTGTGGGCGAAGGTGACGCCGCCCAGGACGACTTCTTCCGTCAGTTCCTGGATTTCCGATTCGACCATCATCACCGCGTCGGCGGTGCCGGCGACGATCAGGTCCATCTTGTTGGCGGAGGTCAGCAGGTCGAGCGTGGGGTTGAGCACGTACTCGCCGTCGATATAGCCGACGCGGCAGCCGGCGATCGGGCCCATGAAGGGCGCGCCCGACAGCGTCAGGGCGGCGGAGGCGGCGACCATGGCGACGATGTCGGGGTCGTTCTCAAGGTCATGGCTGAGCACGGTGACGACGACCTGGACTTCGTTCTTGAAGCCCTTGACGAACAGGGGGCGGATCGGACGGTCGATCAGGCGGGAGACCAGGGTCTCCTTTTCCGACGGACGGCCTTCGCGCTTGAAGAAGCCGCCGGGGATCTTGCCCGCGGCGAAGGTCTTCTCCTGGTAGTTCACGGTCAGGGGGAAGAAGTCGATCCCGGCCTTGGGGGTCTTGGCGGCCACGACGGTGGCCAGGACGGTGGTCTCTCCGTAGGTGGCGAGCACGGCGCCGTCGGCTTGACGGGCGATGCGGCCGGTTTCGAGCGTCAGCTTGCGGCCGCCCCACTCGATGCTCTTACGTTTGATATCGAACATGTTCTTCTTTCGGTTCCGCAAGGCCCATTCCTCGCGGGGCGGACAGGACGGGCGCGACGCAATGGCGGGTCCGGGTTGTTCCTCTCCAATCGACCCCGCGCGCTCCCATGAGGGCGGGGCTAGGGTTCGAGGATCGCTGTGACCCTCGCGTAGCACGGGCGTAGAGCCCGAATAGCCGCTCTTCACCGCAAGTCTGTGACGGTGGAAGGGCGGGATCTCAAATAGCCGTCATCCCGGAAAGCGCGAAAGCGCCTGTCCGGGACCCAAAGGCGGCGATCGCCATCCTGGGGCCCGGCTCTCAGCTTCGCTGCGGCCGGGATGACAGCTCTTATGGGTATTTTAGCGGCGCAGGCCCAGGGTTTCGATCAGGGCCTTGTAGCGGCCGTTGTCGGTGATCGTCAGGTGGTCCAGCAGACGACGGCGCTGAGACACGAGCTTCAGCAGGCCGCGACGGCTGTGGTTGTCCTTCTTGTGGGTCTTGAAGTGCTCGGTCAGGTTCGAGATCCGTTCGGACAGGATCGCGACCTGCACTTCGGCGCTGCCGGTATCGCCTTCGGTACGGGCGTGGGTATGGATCAGTTCGGCCTTGCGGTCGGGCGTGATCGACATCGGTTCATGACTCCAGGTCAAGGTGGAAGATACGGGTCGGATTGAGCCGGCCCGCGCGCATTTCACAGAGGGCGTGCGCCCGTCCCTCGAAGGTGGCGAGAACGGTTCGACCCGCGTCGTGTCCCGCGACGGTGCGCGAGACGAGACGTGGGCGAAGCTCCTCCACCTGACGGGGAACGAGGACGACACTACGTCCCTGCTTGAGCCGGAAGGCGTCTTCGGTGGTCAAGGCCAGGGCCGGGATGTCGTCCAGCGCGGTCTCGACCGGAAGCAATGCCTCCAGGCGGTCGTTCATATGCTCCATTTCGAAGAGTTTTTCCAGAGGGGTCGCGTTTTCCTCGTTGAACCCTCCCACCCGGGTGCGGCGCAGCGCGGAAACATGCCCGTACGCCCCCAGCGCGATCGCCAGGTCGCGCACGATGGCGCGCACATAGGAGCCCTTGCCGCAGTCCATCTCCAAGGTGACGTGGTCGGCGTCGGGCGCCTCGGTCACGGCCAGGCGATGGACGGTGATCGGACGCGCCTCCAGCTCGAACTCGACCCCCTCGCGGGCGAGGTCGTAGGCGCGCTGGCCGTCGACCTTGATGGCGGAGAAGTTCGGCGGGACCTGCATGATCTCGCCGACGAAGGCGGGCAGGGCGGCTTCCACCTGGTCGACGGTGGGGCGCACGTCGGAGCGGGCGATGATCTCGCCCTCACGGTCGAAGCTGGCGGTGGCCGCGCCCCACTGGATGGTGAAGCGGTAGCTCTTGCCGGCTTCCATCAGGAAGGGGACGGTCTTGGTCGCCTCGCCCAGCGCTATGGGCAGGATCCCCGAGGCCAGCGGGTCCAGCGTGCCGGCGTGGCCGGCTTTCTGGGCGTTGAACAGCCTGCGGATGCGCGCGACCGCATCGGTGGAGCCCAGGTCGATCGGCTTGTCCAGGCAGATCCAGCCGCTGACGGCGTCGCCCTTCTTGCGGCGGCCCATCAGCTCGGGTCCCCGTCCTTGGCGGGTGTGGTGGGGAAGACGCGCACCGAGCCGGCGGGGGCCTCTTCATCCTCTTCCTCGGCCGGGGTTTCCCCCAACAGGACCTGATCGTGCCGGCGTGCATCGGCGATCAGGCGCTCCATGCGCTCGGCCTCGGCGAAACTCTCGTCGTGGACGAAGCGCAGGTCGGGGGTGAACTTCAGGTCGATATGGCGGCCGAGCTTGCCGCGGAGGAACTTGGCCGCGCGGTTCAGCCCCTCGATCACCGCGCGCACGTGCACCCCGCCGAGCGACTCGACGAAGCAGATGGCGTGGCGCAGGTCCGGGCTCATGCGGACCTCGGTGATGGTCACCGAGACGCCTTCCAGCGCGCCGTCGTTGATCTGTTCCTGGCGCAGCACCTCGGCCAGGGCGTGGCGCACCAGTTCGCCCGCGCGCAACTGACGCTGGGTCGGGCCGGCGTCGCGCCGGCTCTTGGAGCCTTGTTTCATGGATATCTCTCCGGCTCACCGCGCGGTTCGGACGCGCCTGGGAGCAAGTGGGCCGCGAACCTGCGGCCGGGAAGCGGGCGGACTTAGAGCAAGATCGCCGAAAGGGAAAGGTGTTTCGCCTCAGCCATGCCGGTGCAGCAGCTTGCCGAGGTCGCCTTCATAGCCGATCAGCCGCCAGGTCCCGGCCTCGTCCTTGAACACCAGGCTGCACTCCCCGTCCTTCTTGGTCACCACGCACACCGTCCCGTCGCCGGTGGCGCGCAGGAAGGCGCTGATCTGCAGGCGGTTGGGAATGGGCTTGTCGGGCGCGTAGCCCAGTCGGATCGCCACGGCGCGGAAGGTGTCGGGCTGTACGAAGGCGTCGACCCCCACGTCCACCAGCGGTCCGGCGATCAGGGCGCCCAACGCCTGCCAGCTGCTGTCGCCGTGCGAGCCAGCCTGTCCGGCGATCAGGCGCGACTTGATCTGGGCCTTCAGCGCGCTGCGGTCCACATGGTCGTCGAAGGTGTGCTGGTCGCCGTCGCGGATCGCCACCAGGAAGGCGTGGATGTCGCCGGCCGCCTCGAAACGCGGGACGGTGGCGCAGGCGGCGAGCGCGAGCGCGACCAGGACGGCGGAGACGAGGCGGGGCAGGCGCATGGGGGCAGTCTCTATTCCGCTTGAGGCGTTTGTGCGTCCATGCCCGGCTCCGCGGTCACGGTCGTCGGCGGGACGGCGGTCAGGCGGCCCTTGGCGAGGTCGATCTCGGGTACGGTGGCGCGGGTGAACGGCAGGAACTGGCTGGTGCGCCCGCCGCCCGGATCGAGCTCCAGGATGTCGCCGGCGCCGTAGTCGTGCACCGCCTTCACGCGTCCGAGCGACACGCCTTCGGGGGTGATCGCCTCCAGTCCGATCAGGTCGGTCTGGTAGAACTCGTCCTCGTCTTCGATCGCCGGCAACAGCTCGCGCGGCACGTAGAGGCGCAGGCCCCGCAACGCGTCGGCGGCCTCCTTGACGTCCACCTCGGCTGCGCGGCCGACGAGGCCATCCTTGGTGGCGCGGGCGGTCTGCAGGGTGAGCGCTGGGCTGCCATCCTCACGCAACAGGGTGCGGTAGCGCAGCAGCGACAGGGGGTCTTCGGTGTAGGTGGCGATACGGATCTCGCCGCGCACGCCGAAACCGCCCGACACCCGACCTACGAGGATCAGCTTGCCGGTCATAGGTACACGCTTCCTTCCCCCTCGATGGGGGAAGGGTAGGGATGGGGGTGAACCCGCTCCGGTTGGGCGAAGGGAGCGCGAGGCGTCGCCGTCTCATGCGCGCGTCCGTAGAGCCGCGGCGCGCGCACCCCCACCCCTGCCCCTCCCC
>NZ_LMUL01000002.1 GCF_009765965.1 Caulobacter sp. S45 | reverse complement strand
GCCGGTGACGGCGGCCAAGATGCACAGGCTGGGCATCCAGACTGGCGCTGACTTGCGCAACCAGTCGCTGGAATTCCTGCAGCACCACTTTGGCAAGTCGGGGCCCTGGTATTATGAGATCGCCCGCGGCCGCGACGAGCGGCCCGTTCGCCCAGACCGGGAACGCAAGTCGTCGGGCTCGGAGACGACCTTCAGCGAGGATCTGGTCGATCCAGATAAGATCGAGGCTGGGGTGCTCGCCATGGCCGACGATGTTTGGGCTTGGTGCGAAAAGACCGGCCGTCGGGCGCGCACGGTCACCGTGAAGATCAAATGGGCCGATTTCCAGCAATCGACCCGCAGCCAGTCCTTTTCTTGGCTGGTGGACAGCAAGGCCAAGATCCACGAGGCGAGCCTCGGTTTGATCCGTTCGGTTTTTCCTCCGCCCAAGGGCGTGAGGCTGGTGGGCGTGACACTGTCGAACTTCGCGCCGGAGGCGGTTAGGCTCGGAGCCGAACCTTCGTTGCTGGACGAGTCGGACGCCGCTTGATCAACGCCCACCCCACGGCCGAGACCGTCGAGGATCTCGAAACTATGGCCCAGGCCCTCGAGCGGTCTGGAGGCTATCGGGTGCTGCGGCGCCTCGAGCCCCTGACGCGGCGGGAGCCGCCGACGGGTGTGCAGCTCCGGCAAGGATTGTTCGTCGACACCGAAACCACGGGCCTGGACGCGGCACGGGACGAGATCATCGAGCTGGCCATGGTGCCCTTCACCTACGGTGTGGATGGTGAAATTTACGGGATCGGTGAGGCGTTCCAGCAGCTGCGCCAACCCTCCAAGCCGATCCCGCCGGAGGTCACAGCGATCACCGGCATCGACGATGCGATGGTGGAGGGCCACGCCATCGACACGCAGGCGGTGGCCGCCTTCGCGGCGCCGGCGGCGCTGGTGATCGCCCACAACGCGGCCTTCGACCGCAAATTCCTTGAGCGCTACAGCGACGTGTTCAACACCAAGCCCTGGGCTTGCTCGATGAGCGAGGTGGACTGGGCAGGGGAGGGCTACGAGGGCGTCAAGCTGGCATATCTTGCTTCCAGCGCCGGCTTTTTCTACGAGCGCCATCGCGCCACCCACGACTGCCTGGCGGCGCTGGAGCTTCTGGCCCGCGTCCATCCGGTCAGCCGGCGGACGGGGCTGGCCCAGCTCCTGGACCGGGCCCGGGCGCCCTCTTGGCGCATATGGGCCGAGAACGCCCCCTTTGACTTCAAGGATCAGCTCAAGGCGCGCGGCTATCGCTGGAATGCTGAAGCGGGGGGCGGCCCGCGCGCTTGGTACATCGACGTGGCGGAGGCCGTCCGCGAACCGGAGTTGGCTTTCCTAAAGGCCGAGATTTACCGGGGGGAGATCGATCTGCTGACGCGCCGGGTCGATGCTTACGACCGGTTTTCGGACCGGTGCTGACGCGGAGGCGCGCCAAGCGACGTTGAGAAGCTTTGTCCGCAGGCCAATATGCCGTGATTGACGATATGGACAGAAATTCGACATGGCCGCGACCTCGGATCCCTTTTTCGACCTGCCTCACGATTCCGAGTGGAACGCCTGCATTGGTCGGCAGGGGACCGAGGAGAACTACGTCGACGGTTATATCGAAGCGGCGATCGAGTTGGCGTCAGCAGTCATCGACAAAGGGTTGCATGGCCAGCGCGACACCTTGGCCATGCCGATCCTCTACAACACCCGGCACGGCGTCGAGCTGGCGCTAAAGCTGGCGATCAGTCGGCTGCATCGAATGGGCGCCATCCCGCAGGTTCACCCGAAGGACCACGACATCCGGTCCCATTGGGAATTTCTCGCTCAGGCCGGGGCAGGGGATGTGAAACTGCGCCGGCTCATCGCCGACCTCCAGCCTTACGTCGAAAGTCTCGCCACGATCGACGACGACGGCCAGGAGTTGCGTTACGCGGAAAATCGGGCCGGCGGCAAAAGCCTCGAAGGCAAGGCCCTGGCGAACATCGCAGTCATTCGCGATAGCGTCATCCAGCTCGGCAAGGTGATCGAAGCCTTGAAGTACCGGGCGATCGATCTGGGCGAAGAGCGGGCTACCGGCACTTTCACGCCCGAATGCTCGCGCACCGACCTCATTGCTATCGCCGACCGGCTTCCGCCGATCGATAAATGGCGCGATCCTGTCTTTGACGAGGTCAAGGCGGCGGTAATGGCTGAGTTTGGCCTTAGCGGAAAAAAATTCAGCGCGGCTGTCACCGCCATCAAGTCTAGCCGCGAGACTTGTCGGCGGATCGGCCAAATGACCCCGCTCAAGCACCTGACGGACGCGCATGCGCGTTATGCAATTGAGCAATGGGCGCTTTGCCATCCGCACGAGCCCGCGGCCGGCGGCCTGGGCCTCGACTACGGCGCGCCGCGTGATTTCGAAGCGATCGCTGCGCGCCACAGCGTGGACCAGACGGTCATCGATGCCATTCGGAGGGCGCTCAGTCTGGACGAGATCGCCGATCTTGAAGCCGTCTATCAGGTCGGCCGCCTCAACCAGTTCGCCGAGCACTACGATCAAATCCTGAAGCTCGCATGTGAGCGGCGACACCTTCAGGGGGATGATCTCTGGGAGGCCGTCCACTACTTGGTGACGAAGACGAACCTGCAGACGGGAGTTGCTAGAGGACTGGTCATCCTTGGTCGGCCGGATTTGGCGGGCCAGATCGCGGCCATCAAGCGGGGTCCTGCCTGAGTCCGCGCTTTGGCTGAAAGTGTCGACGACGGCCTCGGCCCCAACTGCGACGGCCGTTTCGCAATGTTCTGACCAGCGGCGATCATCGCTTGCGCCTCACCGCGGCGATGATCACCGCGATACATGATCCGAGTGCGAGCAGAAGGACGGGGTTGGTGACTATGATTTCGAGCATGGATGCCTCCTAAGCTGAGCGAATCTGCCGCCGTCGGAGAGACCGCAACGCCATTCCGGCGCTGCCCCCGAATCGGCAGCGACACCCATTTTCGGCGGCTGTAAATCCGGTCGGATGAAGCTTAGAGAATTCTTAGACGAGCCCCATCCGCCCCTCGGGGGAGAGGTCTGCCGCGCCTTGCCAGGCTGCCGGCGCCGGGTTGGTGATTCACCCTACTAACGGCCTGATACGTCTTGCGCATAATAAGCATTATCGGAAATTACTCATAAATTTCAATGGGTTAAGAATGTCAGACCTCGAACCTATCACGCTCCAGCTGCTCTTCACCAAAGAAGAGTGGGACGCGGCAATGCCGCAGCTGACCAAGGACATGATGGATGTCCTCAGGCGTTACCGGACGCCGGTGTTTAAGGATCAAGGCGACTATGGGGATGGATGGGGGACTGGCGGTTTTGTCGAGATCGATGGTTCGAAATTCGTCCTCACCAACCAGCATGTCGCGACCGTCCGACACGACGGCGACCGTCTCGGGATCCGCTACGAAGCTCAGGAGGATCTCGTGGTCCTCGGTGGAAACCACTGCGAAAAAGCTTGGCCGTGGGACTTGGCCGCGATCCCGGTCAGTAACGAGGCTTGGACCTGCATCCCTCATATGGCTGAAGCTATAGCCGTCGATCAGATCGCCCTCGCACACACCCCCTACCCCGAGGAGATTTTTGCGCTCGCTGGTTACGCCGGCGAGCAAACCAAGTTCCTTTTCGGAGGATTGGCGTTCGGCGCCACCACCAGCTTAGCGAAGGAGACCGAGCTTCCCGAAGACGACCGCTGGGACAGCCGTTTTCACTTCGCTCTCAGTTACAATCCCGATCTCGCAACCACTGTCGTTGGCGACCGGGGCTTACCTACGCCGCCAGGCCTTAGTGGCTCAATCGTTTGGAACACATGCTTTGTCGAAGCCCGCGCCCTCGGTCTGACCTGGAGCCCCGAAATGGCAAAGGTCGCAGGCGTCGTTTGGGGCTGGCCCTCAGGCCTCGGGTTCGTGGTCGCCACGCGAGCCGAGCACGTCCGGAGCTTCCTTCTTGGTATTCCAGCGGCCTTGGCAGCCGTCACCATGTCAGGCGACGCTCCCTCCGAGCCACCGTTGTCCTAGGCGCCTCGATGTTCGCCGGTGGATCACAATTGCCCTAGCCAAGGGCTTGCAACCTGGCGCGGCACGCCTACCTCTATTGTCAGCGCCGTAACCGTCGGCGTGGCCGCTGCCTTGGCGAAGAGCTCCTGGCTCAACGAGTTTAATACATCTCGCGCCCGAAACCCCGATTCCGGCCGCCAGAAACGAGCAGCGCGTTTCCGATCAGGCCAGAAGAAGGATCTGCGCATGTACTCCACAATTGATGGCGCCAAGAAATTCGCCAAATCCCTGAAGCGCGTCGCTGACGACAGCGGCTTCGTTTATTCCCTGAAGAAGTGTCAGAACATCGGAGCCGTCGCCGGCGGCTATCGCGACTGGTTCGATTTGGAGCGTTCGACAACGTCGACGCCCCGGCTGGTAGAGCCCGCTCAGTTTCGCAAACGCCTTTTAGATGCGATTCCGTCGCCATTGATCGCGCCGGTGCAGGCGTGGCTGGACGGCGAGCCGAGAGAAGCAGTCATAGACCCAGGTGTTCCGCGCCGCTGGTATCGCGATGTTTTTCCATACTTGATGGCTTCGACGAAGCTGCACCGCGCCAGGACCGCGCTGCTTCGCCCGGGTTCTGGCGCGGGCCAACGTCTGCGCGAGAATCTGGTGGTCGGCCTGATGTTGAATATTCACGGGGGCGAGCGGCCCTATCCTCTTATGGAGCCGGACTCGTTGGCTTTGATCTTTGAGGGAGATCTCGCGTCGCTCTACCGCAGAGATGCTGACCATCCCCGCTTCGAGCAGGAACTGGCCACCCTGACTGAAAATGGAATCCTGGAATTTACCGGTCGAGCGATGCGCATTCTGCCACCCCTGGGCATGGACCTTGTAGAAGAGGTCTTGCGTTCGAAGACGGGCATGGCCGAACACTGGTCCGAGGACAGCGAGCATATGCGTGAGGCGGCTAACGCAATAAGGGACGCCTTGGCCGCGATCGGGGTTTCCGACGCGCTTCGGGTGGCTGACGCCATTACTGAGCAGGGTTCAAAAGCGTACAACCAACCCTCTGGCGCCGTTCTGACTCTGCTCTCCGAGCTGGCGAAGAATGGTGAGATGGCCAAGTTTTCGCGAACCGTGTCCCTGTTCTCGACCATTCACCCCGAAAACGCCGGCATCGTCCTTCAGTCCGTTCCGGCGAAGATCTCGGCGCAGTACCTGGGCGGCACGCTCGGCCTGGGAATGTCGAAATTTACAGCATGGACGGCCAAGCGCCCCGACTGGGCGGATGACCTGAAGTCCACAGTCACGTCGCCTGCGGCGTTCGCGCAGACCGTTGATGTGATGGCCGCCGAGATTGCCGCCGCTTAGCCATAGGACTCGGAATGTGCGTCGGGCTCTCAGGTGCCCGGCGCACGCACTGGCGTTTCCGTCGACAAACGAGCCGGCGTCTACTGTAATTTGTGATAACCAATGTTATGCGGGATTTATAAGCGGCTGATTTTATAGACGATTGGCGGCTCGAAGCTCGGTAGTCAGATGTGGTCCAGCGCCTGCGCCAGATCTGCAAGCAGGTCCGCAGTCTCTTCGATCCCAGCCGCCATGCGTATCAGGCCGGGCCCGACCCCCTGGCTTTGCACCACCTCGTCCGGCAAGCGCCCGCCCCACATCGCGGCGGGTTGGATCACCAGGCTATCGACCCCGCCGAGGCTTCCTGCGTTGAACGGGAGCTGCAAGGCCTGGATGAAGCGACGCCCGCCCTCGTAGCCGCCCACCACCTCGTAGCTCAAGAGGCCGCCGAAGCCGTTCATCTGGCGCTGGGCGAGATCGTGCTGCGGATGGCATCGCAGGCCCGGATAGTTCACTCGCGCGATCTTGGGGTGACTCGACAGGTATTCGGCGATCGCCATCCCGTTTCGACTGTGCTGACCCATGCGAAGGCCTAGCGTCCGTATTCCCCGGAGCGCCAGCCAGGCGTTGAACGGCGCGGATATGGCGCCGAGGTTCATGGTCATGTCCCAAATCCGGTCCAGAAGCGCTTTTGGACCGCAGATCGCGCCGGCGAGCAGGTCGTGGTGGCCGCCGATGTATTTGGTGGCGCTGTGCGCCACCAGGTCGATTCCAATGTCGATGGGGCGTGTGATCAGAGGCGTCGCCACGGTGTTGTCGCAGAGGGTTAGAACCCCGGCTTGGCGCGCGATCTCGGCCACGGCGGTTAAGTCCGTCAGGCGCATGGTCGGGTTGACCGGGGTCTCGACGATGATGAGCTTGGTTTCAGGGCGGATCGCCCTTCGGAACGCTTCAGCGTCGGTCTGATCGACCTGCGTGACCTCCACCCCAAACTTCGGCAGCACCTGGGTCAGCAGGTTGGTGGTGCCGATGTAGTGGCTGGTTTGGCCAATGACATGATCCCGCTGCCCAACGAGGGCCAGCACGGTCGTGGCGATAGCGCCCATCCCTGACGCCATGATCATCGCCGCCTCCGCGCCTTCCAGGTCCGCGAGGATTTTTGCGAGCCGCGAGGCGGTCGGATTGCCGTGGCGGGCGTAGAACTGGTCGTTGAGGGGTTCGGACGCCTTGAGGCTGAACTCTTCGCCGGATTCGGCGAAGTGGGTGACCGATTGCTGGATCGCAGGGGCGACCCCCGATCCGGGATCCATCTCCCGGTCGACATGCAAGGCGCGTGTGCCGGGTCCGAACTGGCTGTAGGAGCGGTTTTTCATCTTCCCCAGACGGTGGCCCAGCTGGGGCTGATCGTCTTGAAGGTTATTGCAGGTCGTCGGCTCGGCCAGTCATCGGTCGGCCGCCGATCAGGCCTGAGCGTGTTCGACCACGCGCTCACCGAATACGCTAAGGGCCTTTGGCCGGGCGAAAGAACAGTCCGGATTTCAAGCTCTCGCCAATCAGGCCAGCACGGTCCTTCACGATCGCCGCGTCTCCTGGCTCGAAAACGTCGTCCGCCGTCGCCCCCCAAAGGGCGAGCCAGCGATCGAACATCGCCGGCGTCAGGGGATGCTTTGCGTGGGCCGCAAGGGGATTGCCCTTGTAACGGCGCACGCCCAGCAGCGCGCCGCACCAGAAGTCGGTGATCTCGACAATATGCGGCGGCCAATCCTGAATGGCTGAAGAGAACACCGGACCGAGAAGAGCATCTTCGCGGGCCTTCTCGTAGAAGTGCTCGACCTGCAAGCCTATCGTCTGCTCGGTGAGGGATGCCTGGCTCATCGCCTCAGCCTCTGTTTCCGCTGGATCGGCCAATGGCTGGCCGGTTCGGGCGGCGTGTCTGAACGATAAATCGCCCCCATGGAAGAGTAGAGGCCGTCTTCCCGGGAGGTCGGTCCAGGTGATGGAACCGGCTCGCGGGCAATAGTCTGCTCGGCGGTGGCGCGAAACACTTGGAAGTCCGCTTTCCTTCGATTTGAAAGCAAGACCCGGAGTGTGGGTGGCAGAGGATTCGCAGACAGTGCAGGCAGGCTAATTCATAGAGGAGAGCCGACCGTGAGCATCTCTGTCAAAACTTCGAAACCTGCGCGGACCCGGGTCCAGCGCGAAACCCTCCATTACGTTTCCGGCGCCTGCAGCCTGGGCACGGTCCTCGTGGCGTCTAGCGCCAAGGGGGTCGTTGCGGTGCTCTTGGGTGACCGGACGGACACCCTGACCGAAGACCTGCAGGCTCGTTTTCCCCACGCTGTCCTCTCGGCCGGCGGAGCGCGCGAACTGGCCCTCCTGGGCAAGGTTGTGCGCCGGATCGACGACCCGACGGCAAATGTCGAAGTGCCCCTCGACGTCCGGGGCACGGCCTTTCAAGGTCGGGTGTGGGCGGCCCTCGCGGACATCGCCTCGGGCGACACCGACACCTACTCGGCGATCGCGGCGCGCCTCGGCGACCCCAACGCGACCCGCGCGGTCGCCGGCGCCTGCGCCGCCAACAAGATCGCGGTGCTCATCCCCTGTCATCGGGTGGTGGGCAAGGACGGGGCGATGTCGGGGTATCGGTGGGGCGTGGACCGCAAGCGCACCCTGCTCGATCGCGAAGCCTACCTCGGTCGCCGCGCGGCCTGATCTCACCCTTCGACGTTAAAGCATGGACCCCTGGGCCAGCCCGATCAAAATTGGTCGGCTCGGCTCAGGGGCTACCGCCTTGTCGGGCGCCAGCGAAGTCGATCGGCCGGACCTTTTCGGATTTGAAAGTAAGAGACGGAGGGCGGCGCCTGGCGCTGTCCCCTACGCACGCACTCTCGACCAGAGGAGAGCTGCGGTCATGAGCCAACGCGAGCATTCAGACCCGGCAGCCACGGCGAGATCCGACCTCACCATCCGCTACGCTTCCGGTCAAACCGCCCTTGGACGCGTATTGATCGCGGCGGAGGGGGGAAAGTTCGTCGCGGTCTTGCTGGGTGAGGCGTTGGACGGCCTGCTCGACCAATTTCGTGCCCGCTTCCCCGGTGCTGACCTCTGCGCCGGCGGGGCGGAAGAGGATGCGATGCTTGGCCGGGTCATGCATCTAGCCCAGCACGGCGGCCGACCCATCCCGGGCTTCTGACAGGGGTTGGCATGATGACCAACCCGAACGGTCCCGCCAGCAGATACGCGGCTGCGGAGCGATTCCTGCGGGAGCACGACGCAGACTGGGCCCGGCTGGTTCAACAGGTCGGTCCCTGCCTGCACGACCCCAAGGCTGCCCGCGAGCCCTACGAAGCCCTAGTGCGGGCGATCGCCTATCAGCAGCTCACGGCGAAGGCCGGCGATGCGATGGTGGAGCGCCTGAAGGCGATGGCCGGTACGCCCTTCCCGTCGCCCTCTGAGATCTGTGCTTTGGAGCCGGAAGCGCTCCGCGCCTGCGGTTTCTCTGGCTCCAAGTCGGCCACCATTCAGGCGATCGCGGCCGGGGCCTTATCCGGCCTGGTTCCGACGCGGGCAGTGGCGGACACGATGGACGACGAGGTGCTGATCGCGCGCCTGATCTCCATCAAGGGGGTCGGCCGATGGACGGTCGAGATGATGCTCATGTATTCCCTGGAGCGCATCGATGTTTTCCCGGTCGACGACTTCGGCGTGCGCGAGGGCTATCGGCGTCTAAAGTCTCTCCCCCAACAGCCCGCTCCCAAAGCGCTGAAGGCGTTGTCGGCGGCCTGGTCGCCGCATCGGACGGTGGCGGCCTGGTATCTCTGGCGCATTCCCCGCGACCAGGGCGACCGCGCCGCGCCGCGCGCGGCGGCCCCCGCCTGATCCCCGAATATCGTTCAGCTGTCCTCACTCTGGAGACCGAAATGACCGAAGATGACTTGAGGGCGATCGCCGAGAAATTCGCCGCCGCGGTGCGGACGCAGGATCGGGAGGCTCTGAGCTCGATCACCACAAGCGAGGTGACCTGGACCCTACCCGGAAACGCGTCGATCTCCGGTGTGGCTGCCGGCGTGGACGGCATCTTGAAGCGGGCTCAGATGCTGAGCGACCACCAAGTCAACATCAAGGTGCTCCACGTCGTCTACGGCCTCTTTGGGTTCGGGCTCCTGCTCCACAACACCGGCCGCAAGGGGGAGCGGGTGCTCGACGAACACTTGACGACGATCATGCAGATGGAGGGCGATCGGATCGATCGATTGGACACCTACATCTCCGATGTGGCCATGCTCGAAGCCTACTTCGCGGAGGACTGAGGCCCGGCGGGTGGTGGAAGGGTCTCGACGTAAGCCTTCAACTGTTCGACCAGGGCCTTCGAGGCCGCGGCGAATTTCGAACTTTGGGCCGCCGTCACCGCGTTGAAATCCCAGATCGGCTTCAGATCCGAGAGGTCGATCAAGGTCTCCTCACCACTCGCCAAACCGACGCCGACGGCGACGTCGGACGCGACCGGCATCCAGACCTCGGAGTCTGGATCGGTCAGATCACCTTTCAACCGCACCATGGGCAGGCTGCCGATGGCGAAGCTTTCCCCAGGCGCGGTGATGCGCGCGATCGCCAGACCCCGTCCGGCGAGAACCGCGGGGACCTTGCCGCCCGACTGTTCAATTGCCCGAACCTTGCCGCCCTGCAGCAGCCGAGCCCTTGCCTCCGGGTTGTCGAGGGCGGCGATCTTCTCCTCTTGATCCGGATAAAGCGCCCTCGCCTTGACGAGCACCGCATCGACTGCGGTGTCTGGGTTCTGAAAGGTAGCCGCTTTGTCGAGCATGTCGGGCACCCGCTTCCACTGGAGGTGAAAGAAGGTGTCCCATGTGGCCTTCTCCTCGGCGGTCAGGCCGGGCGTCTTTCCCGCCCGGGCCGCCGCCACGATCTTCTCGATGATGAGGTTGGCCTTGCCCTCGAGGACGGACAGGCGCTGTTCGGCGCTGGTGTCCTTCTGCCCGTCCGCATCCTCGACGGTGTGGAAATGGGTCTCCCCGAACTGGGTCTCAGGACTGCCCGGCACGACCTTGTTGGCCACCTTGATGTAAATCCAAAACTTGCCCTTCGCGTCGGTGAAGCGCCGCAGAACCATCTGGGGGACGAAGTGATGGTATTTCGGGATGTTGGTCGGGCCGGTCATGGCCTTCATTTAGGGATGGCGCCCTCTGACCGCGACGGGGCGTCGGAAGGAGTCTGATTACAGAATAGGATTCGGAGTGTTCGCGATCGGCGGCGGGGCGATGACCTCTCCATCGGAAAGAGGAACACACCCATGTATGCCGTCACCGGCGCTACCGGCCAACTTGGCCGCCACGTCATGGCCGACCTGGTAAAAACCACGCCGCCCGCGTCGATCATCGCCGCCGTCCGCGACCCGGCCAAAGCCGCGCCCCTCGCCGCTCAGGGCATTCAGGTTCGCGAAGCTGATTATGATCGGCCCGAGACCCTGGAAGCAGCCTTTCAGGGCGTCGAGCGCCTGCTGCTGATCTCGTCCAGCGCCGTCGGCCGGCGCGTCACGCAGCACCAAGCTGTCATCGCCGCCGCCAAGGCCGCCGGCGTGTCGGTCGTCCTCTACACCAGTCTGCTTCATGCCGACCGATCCGCGATCGGCTTGGCGGAGGAGCACCGTCAGACCGAGGCGGCCCTGCGGGACTCCGGTCTGAGCGTCGTTCTCCTGCGCAACGGCTGGTATGCCGAGAACTATCTGAACGGCGTCAGCCCCGCAGTGACCCGCGGCGTGCTCTTCGGCGCGGCCGGAGACGGCCGCATCTCCACCGCTTCGCGGTCGGACTATGCCGCCGCGGCGGCCGTGGCGCTCGCCGGCGCGGAAACCAGCGGCGTCTACGAGCTGGCCGGTGACGAGTCCTGGACGCTGGCGGATCTGGCGGAGGTGATCTCCAAGGCGGCCGACAAGCCCGTCGCCTACAAGGACATCTCGGAGGCCGCGTACCGGGAGGCGCTTATCGGCGCCGGGCTTCCCGAGCACGTCGCCGAGATCGTCGCCAACGCCGACGCCTCGGCCGCCAAGGGCGCCCTCTTCGACGACAGCCGCACCCTCTCCCGGCTGATTGGCCGCCCCACCATCACCATGACTCAGATGATCAACGCCGTGCTCAACGGCTAGCCGGTCGTAGGTCGCCGGACCGCGTGGCGGGCCGGCGATGCGTCCCATTTTTTAATTCGTTTGAGGCTCGGCCCTCACAGGAGAATCCATGGCTTATCGCGTGCGAGGGCTCGATCCCGACCAATTCGCCCACCTGTTCGGTCTCAGCGACGAGGGCCTGGCCAAGCTCGGCGCCCGCCGCCGGCTCGTCGCCGACGGCGAGGGCATTCCGGATCGGATCGGCGTGCGTGAGCTGCAGGGTGGCGAGACCGCGATCCTGCTGAACTACGTCCACCAGCCGGCGGACACGCCCTATCGGGCAAGCCACGCCATTTTTATCGCCGAAGGCGCCGGAGCGCCTTGCGATCTGGTCGACGCCATCCCTGATCAGATGCAAGGCAAGATGATCTCGATCCGCGCGTTCGGCGCGAACCACGAGCTGGCGAGCGCCGATCTCGCGGTCGGCGCTGAACTCCCGCCGATCATCGCCCGGTTTTTCGACAACCCGGACGTGGCCTACCTGCAGGCCCACTACGCCCGCCCCGGCTGCTACGCAGCCCGGATCGAGCGCGCCTAAAGCCCCCGTCCCCAGCGGCTTCCAACAAGGAGGAGCACCATGAGCGTCTACATGATCTTTCGTTTCGATGTGACGGACCTGGACAAGCTCCGCGGTTACGGCGCGGCGGTGCAGCCGTTGCTGAAAAGGCATCAGGCCGAGATCCTGGTGATCGACCTCGAGGGAAAGATCCTTGAAGGCGACAGCCAGCTGTTCACCGTCGTCCTCAAGTTTGCCTCGGAAGACCTCGCCATGGCGTTCTACGACGACCCTGACTATGTCCCGCTGAAGCTGGTCCGCGCTGAGGCGACCGACAACACCTCGGTCATCCTCTGCAAGAGCTTCGTGCCGCCGCTCTAGGGGGCTGCGAGCCGCCTCCCTTGGGCCATGCCTAATATCCGGACCCAGGAGCGGCGCCTGCGCGCGAGGGAGCGAACTCTCCCGGCTCGGCCGGCAGGGCGCGGAGGCTGTCGGCGATGATCTTCAGAGCGTCGTCGACGTCGCTTTGCGCAATGTCGAGGTAGAAGACCGCGCGCACCGCATCGGGACCGGAGGGGAGCATGAACAGGCCGCGCCGGTGCGCCTCCTCGACGAAGCGCCCGGCGCTTACCGTGCTCAGCCGATAACGTACGATGTTCGTCTCCACGGTCGCCGGGTCGATCTCCACCCCCTCGATCTGAGCTAGGCCTTTAGCGAAGCGGCGCGCCAGCTCATGGACGTCGCCCAACCGCGCGCGATGGTTTTCCAGCGCGTAGAGCGCGCCGGCCGCGATGATCCCGGCTTGACGAAAGCCGCCGCCAATCTGCTGCTTGAATCGCCGCGCGCGGGTGATGAACGCCTTGGTCCCGACCAGGCACGAGCCCACGGGGGCCCCCAGGGCCTTGGAGAAGCAGACGCTGATCGTGTCAAAGGGCCGGGCATAGTCCGCCTCTGAAATCCCGGTTGCCGCCGTGGCGTGCCACAGTCGGGCGCCGTCGAGATGCAGCGCCAGTTCATGTCGTCGCCCGACATCGGTCACGGCCTTGAGGGTCTCCAACGGCCAGATCGATCCGCCGCCGATGTTGTGCGTGTTCTCCAGGCAGAGCAGGCGCACGGGCGCCGGGATGGTCGCTGGGAAGAATGGGTGGGAGATGCCCATCGCCGCGTCAACGTCGGCGGGCGTGAAGATGCCCCTGACCCCCGGCAGCAGACGTGGGAGCACGCCGGAAAAGGCGGCTGGCGCCCCCCCTTCAAGGATGTAAACGTGGGCGTTCTGGTCGAACAGGACCGCGTCGCCAGGTTCTGTGTGCGCCCGGATGGCGACCTGGTTGGTCATGGTGCCGGTCGGCATATAGACCGCGTCCTCCTTGCCCAGCAGCTCGGCGACGGTTCGTTCGAGCGCCTTGACCGTTGGGTCGTCGCCGTAGACGTCGTCACCGACATCGGCGTTGGCGATGGCCTGACGCATTTCAGGGGTCGGGCGGCTGCAAGTGTCGCTGCGCAGATCAATCATGGCGGGCTCCAATCCGCGAGAGCATGGCGGGCCGCACCGGTCCGGTCTTGAAGGCTATTGCAGACCGCGATTAGGCCCGGGCGAAGGCGCCGGGCGTGTAGCCAACCGTCTGGCGGAAGGTGCGCGTCATATGGGCTTGGTCAGCGAACCCGACCGCAGCGGCCGCGGCGGCCAGGGCCTCCCCCTGCATGATCAGCGCCTGCGCGCGCCTGACCCGGATCTGACGGAGGAAGGCGTGGGGCGGCAGGCCATAGACCGCCTTGAAGTGACGCAGCGCTTGAAAGCGCGACAGGCCCGCCCGCGCCGCCAGGTCGGCCAGCGCGATGGGTCGATGGAAATCGGCTTCCAACATCTCCCGGATCGGCGCGACCGAACGACGGTCGCCGTCGCTCGCGGCCCCAGGCCGGGCGCCGGCATGGCGCTCGAAAGCGCGGCGGATAATGAGGAGATAGAGGCTCTCCAGCTCCAGCGGATCGGTCGCGGCAAGCGCGCTGAGCCCGTGCAACCTCGATAGGGCCAGCGATAAGGCGGGGTCGTCGACGACCGGTCGATGAAAGCTCGCTGTGTCGGATCCATCGAAGGCGTCCTCGACAGCGGCGCGAACCAATGCGGCGGCCGGGTAGAGCATTCGATAGCGCCAGCCCTCCTCCGCGCCCGGCCAGCCCGCATGGACCACGCCGGGCGCGATCAGCGCCACCGAGCCCTTCGGCATGTCGAGCCGACGGTTGTTGTCGTAGACGAAGGCCTGACAGCCGCTGTCGATCACGCCGATAGCGAATTCGTCGTGGAAGTGCCGGTCGAAGCGTTGCTGGTGGTACTCGGCCGTCAAGAACAGCGTCTCGCCAAGCGCAGCACTTCGCCAGGTTTTCGCGCGATCCTTCGCCATTCTTCAGCAATGCGCTCGAACAAAAGACCCGGCCATAGGGATACGCCTCAGTTGGCGCGGCGGAACGTCAGATTGAACCGGATGGCCCCGGTGAGCGGATGCGCGCCGTCCTTCATCGTGTCCACGCCGTGGAAGGTCATCCGCGCCGGACCGCCCCAGACAACCACGTCGCCATGGACGAGAGGGATCCGCCGGGGACGTTCTGATCGGCTCGCGCCGCCCCATAGGAAGGTGGCCGGCAGACCCAGCGAGACCGAGACGATCGGATGGGCGAAGTCCCGCTCGTTTCGGTCCTGATGCAAGGTCAGACGGGCGCCGGGCTCATAGCGGTTGATCAGGCAGGCGTCAGGGACAAAGCCGGCGAACCCGGCCGCCTCGGCCGCGCGCGCCGCCAGGGTGCTGAACACCAGCGGCATCGCGGGCCATGGGCGCGCGGTCTCCGGATCGTCCGGATCGTAGCGGTAACCCCGTCGGTCGGTGACCCACCCGGCCGCGCCGCAATTGCTCATGGATACCGACATAGGCCAGCCGCCAGGCGTCACCATGTGGCGGAAGGGGGAGATGGCGACGACAGCTTTCAATCCTGCCAGGAGGGCCACGGCGTCCTGGAGGGCGAACCCCCCCAACAGGACGGCGCCGGCCGCCAGGGGCTGGTGCGGGTCCCGCTCGACGGGTCCAAAGTCTAGTTCGAGCGCGCTAGGTGGCATCGTGGAAGATCACCCCGACGGTGTGGCGATGGCCGGACCGAAGCCGACTGACGCCGTGGCGCAGCTTCACCTGATAGTCGCCGCGCACGCCGGCGACGGGTCGGCTGTTGACCGCGAAGATCACCGCGTCGCCTTTCTTCAACGGCACGACGATCGGCCGGGTCTGCATCCGGGGCCGTTGCTCGGTCATGACGAATTCGCCGCCCTCGAAGTCCGTTTCCGGGTCCGACAATAGGATGGCCAGCTGGATCGGGAAGACGTGCTCGCCATAGAGATCCTGGTGGAGGCAGTTGTAGTCGTCTGGCCCATACTGCAGCAGCAGCGGCGTAGGCCGCACTTGGCCGGCTTGATGGCAGCGCTCTATGAACGCGGCGTGGTCGTCGGGAAACCGGACCGTTTTGCCCATACGCTCGTGCCAGCGGTTCGCGAGCGGAGCAAGGTGGGGGTAGACTGATGTGCGCAGGTCCTGGATCAGCGGCGGCAGCGGATAGCTGAAGTAGCGGTACTCCCCACGCCCGAAGCCGTGGCGGCCCATAACCACATGGCTGCGGAAACCCTTGCCGCCATCGTACATCCCCGAGATCGCCCCGCACTCCGCCGCGCTCAGCAGCTTCGGCAGCACCGCCCAGCCTTGGGCGTCGAGGTCAGTCGAGACTTGAGTCCAGTCCACCGCGCTTGTGCGGTCCATCGTTTCGACGGTGCTCACGCGACGCCCTCCATGTTGATCAGGCGCCGCTTGCGCGGGACGCCCCAGCGATATCCTGAGATCGAGCCGTCGGCCTTGACCACCCGGTGACACGGGACGGCGACGGCCACGACGTTGGCGGCGCAGGCCGCGCCCACCTCTTGTGCGGTGGCCGGCATGTCCAACGCCTTGGCCAAACCGCCATAGGTGCGGGTCTCGCCGGACGGAATGGCGCGTAGGGCAGCCCACACGGCCAGCTCCAGGTCCGACCCGCGAAGGTCGAGCGGCAGATCCAGGCCGAGGTGTGGCGCGTCGATGAAAGCGACCACCTTGGCGACGGTTTCGGCGGTGCGCCCGGCGTCTTCCACCAGGCTGATGCCTGGAAAGGCTTGCGCCAGTTCGCGGCGCAAGCGGGCCTGATCATCACCCAACAGGATGGCGCTCACACCCTTGGCGCTGCTGGCGACGAGCACCGACCCGAGGCCAGTCTCGCCAAAGCCGACGAGAAAGCTCTCGGCGGTGGGATGGGAATGGGTCGTATCCATAGTCCGGCTCCTTTTCGTAGGAGCCAAGATCGGCCTTCCGAAGGAGACCGACACTCCGCCTCTTGCTCTCAAATCGAAATAGACCCGTCAGGCCCCGCGTCGCCTGAAGACTTGAGTTCGAAAGCAAGAACCGGAGAGCCTTGCGATGAAACGAAAGTCAGAACGGAGAGGCCCCCCAAACAAGGACTTCTCCAATGCACGTCGCCTGCAAACCCAACATCTTGTATTTCGGTACGCCAGTCGCCCTGCTCAGCACGCTCAACGAAGACGGCACGGCGAACCTCGCCCCCATGTCTTCGACCATCTTTGTAAGCTGGCGCGCTCTGCTTGGTCTTCAGGCCAATTCCAAGACGGTGGAGAACCTGCGCCGGACCGGCGAGATGGTCATCAATATGGCGTCGGTCGATCTCGTCGCTGCTGTCGACAAGTTGGCCAAGACCACGGGCACGGAGGTCGTGCCCGATGACAAGCTTGCTCGCGGATTTCGCTACGAGAAGCACAAGTTCGAGACCGCGGGCCTGACCCCTGTCCCCTCCGAAACGATCGCCCCGCCGCGCGTCCTTGAGTGTCCCATCCAACTCGAGGCGCTGCTAGTGGCGGAACGACCGCTCGATGAAGGCGGCCCGCTTGAAGGGTTTCTCACCACGTTCGAGATGCGCGTCCATCGGATCCACGTCGACGACACGATCCTGATGGATGGCCATGCCGACCGGATCGATCCGGACAAGTGGCGGCCCCTGATCTTCAACTTCCAGCAGTTCTACGGCCTGGGGCCAAAGGCCTACCACTCCACCCTCGGGGAGATTCCCGAGGAGCTCTACAAGACGCCGGACATGCTCGAAGCCGCCGCCTGAGCCTCGCCTACCGACCTCCTCAAGCCCCATCGCCGACCCGGCGATGGGCACACCCACGGTGAACGCCATGATCCCAGACCCTCGCCGCACCGCGGCGGCGGGCGCCCGCACGCCCGCCGTCCGGACGACTCCTGCGCCCGTCAACCTGACCCAAAGGGCTCGCCATGCGTCGTGAAGCCCCCGGGTCGCAGCGCCTCGAAGCCTTCTCCGACGGCGTCATGGCGATCATCGTCACCATCACCGTGTTCGGTCTGAGACCCCCCGACACCGCCGACCTGCCGGCCTTGCTCCAGATCTGGCCGAAGTTCGCGACCTACGCGGCCAGTTTCGTCTTCGTGGCCATCGTGTGGGTGAACCATCACAGCCTGGTGCAGTCGGCGCGCGTCATCAGCACCGCGACCCTTTGGTCGAACATCATGATGATGTTCACGATGTCCTTCATTCCCTTCGCCACCGCCTACCTGTCGGCTCACATCCGCTCGCCGCTGCCGGTCGCGATCTACAACGGGCTCTTCCTCAGCTGCTTGCTGTGGTTCAGCGTCCTTTCGGCGAGCATCGCCCGTCACCGGCCTCGTGAAGACGAAGTGTCGCGCCAGCGTGATCGGCAGGCGGCGCGCAAGAACCTGATCGGGATGGGACTGCACCTGATCGCCATCCCCTTGGCGTTCGTCTCGACCTGGACCTCGCTGGCGATCGTCATCGCGGTGTCGGCCTTCTTCGCCTGGCCCGCGCGCTGGCCGGCGGCGGTGCGAGGCGGCGAGCCCGCGCCTTCGTGAATGTTCCAATTCAAAGTCAACAAACGGAGTTTAGGCCCCCCTCCCCCGTCCTATCCATGACCTCGGAGTGCGGATCAGCCAGTCCCGCGCCCCGCCCCCCCCATCATTGGCAGTTTAGACGAGGAAATCCCATGTCCAAGGAAGACGACAACAAGGCCGTCGTTGGCCGCTGGTTCGAAAATTTCTGGGGCAAGACCTACAACCCCGACATCGTCGACGAAATCGCTTCGCCCGACATGCTGCTCCACTACTCTCTGCACGAGCCGCGCCGCGGCCGTGAAGACATCAAAGCGTTCATGGCCGGTTTCCGCGCCGCGTTCCCCGACCTCAACTTCTGGGGCGCGGCCGACCTCATCGCCGAGGGCGACTACGTCGTCGGGCGCTGGGAAGGCGGCGGCACGCAGACCGGCGCGGCGCTCGATGACTTCCTGGTTGGCGGCTTGCCCGCGAACACGGGTCGCAAGATGCACTTCACGGGCACGACTGTCCTGAAGCTCCAAGACGGCAAGATCGTCGAAGAGATCGGCCTGGACGATGGCGTCAAGGCGCTGACCCAGCTCGGCCTGATCAAGGTGGCCTGAGCCACGACCGACGCCTTCGGGCGCCGTTTGTGAACGAGCGAGCCGCGCGCCCTCCCCCCGGGCGCGCGGCTTTGCTTTGCCCGCAAGTTCCGGGTGGGCGGGGGCAGTTCGACGTCCGAAGGTCGCCAGACTGAGGCGAGCCCGGCCGATAGTTTTCAATTTGAAAGCAAGACCCGGAGTGCCGGGTGTATCGCCCGCCGGCAAAGTCGCCTCAGATGATTGAACGAATGGATCTGACGATGGCCTTAGTCACGGAACGAACGAAAACCGCCCAGCCTTCGCCAACGGAAGCCGATCCGCGCTGGGCCAAGGTGCTCGCGCGCGACCACGCCGCCGACGGGCAATTCTGGTATTCCGTGGCGACCACAGGGATTTATTGCCGTCCCTCCTGTCCCTCACGGACCGCCAACCCCAAGAACGTCGGCCTTCACACCACACTTCGGGACGCCAAGGCGACCGGCTTTCGCCCGTGCAAGCGTTGCAATCCCGATGGCCTGTCCATCGATGCCGAAAACGCGGCCTTGGTGGCCCGCGCGTGCCGGCTGATCGAAGAGAGCGAAGACGAGCCCTCCCTGAACGGCCTGGCCGAGGCGGTCGGCCGTAGCCCGAGCTATTTCCATCGCCTGTTCAAGGCGGCGACCGGCCTCACGCCGAAGGACTACGCCGCCGCGCATCGCGCCGCTCGAGTCCGCGAAGGCCTGAGCGGGGGGCAATCGGTCACATCGACCATGTACGACGCCGGCTTCAACTCCTCCGGCCGGTTCTACGAGAAGAGCACCGACATGCTCGGCATGACCCCGACCCAGTATCGGGGTGGCGGCGCCAACGAGGATATCCTCTTCGCCGTCGGACAGTCGTCTCTGGGCGCGATCCTCGTGGCGTCGAGCAAGAAGGGCGTCGCCGCCATTCTTCTGGGCGAGGATCCCGATGCGCTAGTCCGCAACCTCCAGGACCGCTTCCCAAAGGCCCGCTTGATGGGGGCCGACAAGGACTACGAGGCCCTGGTCGCCCAGGTGGTGGGCTTTGTGGAAGCGCCAGGCATCGGCTTGGATCTCCCCCTGGACGTTCGCGGCACCGCTTTCCAACAGCGCGTGTGGCGGGCGCTGCGAGAAGTCCCGGCCGGGCAAACCGTCTCCTATGCAGAGGTTGCACGTCGGATCGGATCGCCCAAGGCGGTGCGCGCCGTCGCGGGCGCCTGCGCCGCCAACAACCTCGCGGTCGCCATTCCCTGCCATCGGGTCGTGCGCAACGACGGCTCCCTGTCCGGTTACGCCTGGGGCGTCGCGCGCAAGCGCGATCTTCTGGATCGCGAAGCGGGTCTCGCCGCCTAGCACGACCGTCCTCTCACGTCGGTATTCACGGGGAACGCCATGCTCGCTTCATCCGCCCGCGGCCAATCGCGTCCGCTGCCCGGCGTCATTCTGGCAGGGACGTCCCTTACGCTTCTGAAGCCCTGGCTGAAGTCGGCCGTTCGCCCCGCTGCGCGCACCTTGGTGGCGGCTGGGATCACCGCCAACCAGGTGACGCTGATGTCGCTGGCGGGCTCCCTCGCCGTGGCTTGGATCGTCGCAGGGGGATCGAGTAATCGGGCGATGTACCTTCTCCTGCCGCTCTGGCTGGGGCTTCGCACCGTGCTGGCGGCGCTGGACGGCACGATGGCGATCGAGTTCGGCCAAAAGAGCCGGCTCGGCGGGGCGCTCAACGAAATTGGCGACCTCGTTTCCGATGTGGCGCTGATCGCCACGTTCGCCGCCGTGGCGCCGATGAATCCGGGTCTGATCATGCTCGTGGCTGCGCTCGCGGCGGGCGTCGAAGGGGTTGGCCTGCTCGGCCACCTAGTCGGGAAAACTCGCCGCCTTGAGGGACCGTTCGGCAAATGCGACCGAGCGATCGCCTATTCGGGGCTCGCCGTCTGGATTGCGCTGGGCGCTCCGGTCCCGCAGATGGCCGATCCGATCTGCTGGATGTTCGCCGGGCTGAGCGCGGTCACCCTTTCCAACCGCGGGCTTGAGGCGCTTGACGCCCACGCCGCTTCCCCGCGCTGATCATGAGCCTGCAAAATCGAGTCACGCCCTTTGGCGAGGTTGTCGCGATTGCGCAACGGGGCCTCTTCACGGGAAATCGCGGCATCATCCACGATCCCGCCACCAAGACCTTGTTGCCCAAGCGCTGGGCCACCAAGGCGTGGATCATCTGCAGCTGTTCCTACAAGGACGCCCATCGCGACCCGATGGCCACGCGCAGTTGGACCGAATTGTTCTTCCTGGATGAAGCCGTCGCGCTCGCCGCCGGGCATCGACCCTGTTTTCTCTGCCGACGCGAGGCGGCGCTGGCCTTCCAGGCCGCCTGGGCGCGCTTCACGGGCGGGCCCGCGCCGATGGTCGGCCACATGGACGGCGTCCTGCACGGCGAGCGGCTGGTCGGCAGAGCCAAGCGACTGCATCCCTACTCCGGCGACATGGACGATCTTCCGGACGGCGCCGTCTTCGCCGCTGATGGAACCGCATTCGTCGTCTCCGGCGGTCGGCCGTTTGCCTGGAGCGCCGACGGCTATGCACCAGCTAAGACGAATGTCCCGATCGACGGCCTGGTGACGCCGCCATCGACGCTTGGCGCGCTTCGCGCCGGCTACCGTGCGGTTCTTTATCCCTCGCTGGAGCCGCAGACCAAGCCGGTTTGAACGCAACTTCCGGAGTTCGATCCGAAGGCAGACGTGTTTTGATCGAGCCGTTCCCATTCGCCAGGACCCGCCGTCAGCGGCCCTGGCGCCGACGCCCGAGGCTGGTTCAGCCCAGGCCAGCGAGGCCCGCTATCATGTCCGCCAGCGCGACCAATCCCGAGAGAGACCCCCGCATCGAAGCCTGCGGGACAGCCAGCGCCCACCCGGAAGACTTGGCCAAGGTCGAGATTTTCGCTTTCCTCAGCCAATTGGCGGAAGCCGGTCAGGCCAGCCTGTCGCCGCTCGAAAACGGCGAAATCGAAGTGCGGTTCTTAACCGGGGAGATCTTTCTCCTCGGCGCGTCAACGATCACGCGCCTGAACTAGCCTCTTGATAGTCGCGAAGACAATTTGATACGGGAGCAAGAACCGGAGCGATTGATCTGACAGAAGGCCTAGATTTACCTGACCAAGTGGCAACTCCACTGTAGGGGAAATCAAAATGTCTACGGTTGGATATGCTTCAGGTGCATTCGATCTATTCCACGTCGGACATCTAAACTTATTGAAGCGTGCCAAGGAGCGGTGCGATGTACTGATCGCCGGGGTCGTCAGTGACGAGCTTTTGCGATCTCTGAAGGGCGTCGACCCGGTCGTGCCCTTGGCTGAACGGCTTGAGATCGTTCGCAACATCCGATGCGTCGACGAAGCCCACCCCGCAGTTCTCGCCGACAAGCTGGCCATCTGGCGTGAGCTTCAATTCGACGTCTTCTTTAAGGGCGACGACTGGAAGGGCACGGAGAAGGGTTTGCGCCTGGAACGGGCCTTCGCGCAGGTCGGCGTCGAGGTCGTCTATTTCCCCTACACCGTCTCGACCTCAAGCACCGCCCTGCGCAGGGCGCTGTCGAGCATCAATGTGCTGGCCGACATCCGTCAGCGGCGTTTGGCCCTCGATGGCCATCCGGTCCCATCCGTGACCGAGCCCGCCTTCACCGATCGGTTTGCTGAGCCGCCCCAGGCCACCGGCGGCCGGTCGTCCACCACGCACCACTGACTTGGGTTTGAAAGTCAGGATCGGAGTTTTCCGAACCTCCGAGCTTGGCAATGACCCAGTACGCCAAGAAGGGCCGCCAAATGCAGCTACATCCAGCACTGACCCGCGCGGCCTTCGGCCTCGCCCCTCTGACCCTGCTGCTCAGCGCCTGCGGCGCCGCTCCGCCGCCCGCGCCGCCGCCGGCAGGCGTCTCCGTCGCGCCGGTCGCCACGCGGACCTTGCGCTCTTGGGACGATTTCACAGCGCGCCTGCAGCCGATCCAGAGTGTTGATGTTCGCCCTCGCGTCAGCGGCGCCATCGACAGCGCCAACTTCCCGGAAGGGGCGCACGTTCACAAGGGCGAGCTTCTTGTCCAGATCGACCCTCGTCCCTACGAAGCGGAGGTCAAACGTCTGGCCGCTCAGCTCCTCGCCGCCCGCGCTCAGGCGAGGTTGGCGCGGTCGGACGCGGACCGCGCGAAGCGGCTTCTGGGCGAGAACGCCATCGCCACCAACGAGTTCGAGCGCCTGGACGCTACTGCGCAAACGGCCGAGGCCAATGTAACGGCGGCCAGCGCCGCCCTGGATACCGCCAAGCTCAACCTGTCCTTCACACGGGTCGCCTCCCCGATCGACGGGCGCGTGTCCAAGGCGCTGATCACGCGCGGCAACCTGGTGGACTCCTCGAGCCTCCTGACCACGGTCGTCTCCGACGGGCCGATCTACGCCACCTTCTACGCCGACGAACATGCCTACCTTCGCTATGTCGCGTCCCAGCGGGGGGCGGGGTCGCCGGTCTTCATGGGTCTTATGACCGAGAAGGGCTTCCCCCATCGCGGCGCCCTGCGCTTCCTCGACAATACGGTCGATCCCAAGAGCGGCACGATCGGCGCCCGCGCGGTGTTCGATGACGCGGGAGGGCTCTTGACCCCCGGCCTATTCGCCCGTGTGCGGGTCGTCAGCTCCACGGCCTCGCCCCAGGCCCTGGTGCCGGAGGAAGCACTCGGAACCGACCTTGGAAAGCGCTTCGTCCTGGTGCTCGACCAAACCAATCACGTTCAGTACCGGGCGGTGACTCTCGGGCCGGCGGTCGCCGACCTGCGGGTCATCACCGACGGTCTAAAGCCCGGTGAGCTGATCGTCGTCGAGGGCCTCAACAAGGTAAAGCCGGGCGATCCGGTCACCCCCAAGCGCACCGAACTGACGATCTCGACCGAAGCGGAAGCCGCGCTCGGTCCCGCCAGTGACGGATCGGCCGGCGCCCCCTCGCAAGGACGCGCCAAGTGAACATCTCCGGATTCTTCCTGAGCCGCCCCCGTTTCGCGGGCGTGCTGTCGCTAATCATCGTCCTCGCGGGTCTGGTCTGCCTGCCGCTGTTGCCCGTCAGCGAATATCCCGAGGTTGTGCCCCCGACCGTCGTGGTCCGCACCGCCTACGCCGGCGCGGACGTGTCGGAAATCGCCGAAACCGTCGCCGCTCCGCTTGAGCAGGCCATCAATGGCGTCGAGGGGATGCTCTACCAATCCTCCCAGTCGACCGCCGATGGCGTGATGACTCTGACCATCACGTTCGCGCTCGGGACCAATCCCGACCAGGCGCAGGTGTTGGTGCAGAACCGCGTGGCGCAGGTGCTCTCACGGCTGCCGCCGGAGGTGCAGAAGGTGGGGGTCACCACCAACAAGGCCTCCCCGGACCTGATCATGGTGGTCCATCTGACCTCCGACCTGCCCCGCTACGACATGCTCTACCTGTCGAGCTACGCCCAGCTGCACATCAAGGACGCTCTGGCGCGCGACTACGGCGTTGGCGAGATCCAGCAGCTGGGGGCGGGCCCCTATTCGATGCGGATCTGGCTCGACCCGGACAAGCTCGCCGCCACGGGCATGACCGCGGGCGATGTGGTCAAGGCGCTGCGTGAGCAGAACGTCCAGGTGGCCGCCGGCAATGTTGGCGCGTCGCCGACGGCCGGCAAGGCCGCCTTCCAAATGTCCCTCAACGCCACCGGCCGCCTGACGACTGAAGACCAGTTCAGCGAGATCGTCCTGCGCACGGACGACGAAGGGCGCGTGACCCACTTGCGCGATGTGGCCAGGGTGGAGCTCGGCTCCGATGGCTACGGCGTGCAGGCGTTGCTGGATGACAAGCCCGCCGTGGCCATGGGCATTTTCCTTCGGCCGGGCACCAACGCCCTGCAGATGGAGCGGGAGGTCAAGAAGACCCTTGCCGAGCTGTCCAAGGACTTCCCGCAGGGCGTCCACGTTCACACCAACTACGACACCACGGGCTACGTGCAGGAATCGATCGACGCGGTCGTCCACACCCTCTTCGAGGCGATTCTGCTCGTCGTCCTCGTCGTGGTGGTGTTCCTGCAAAGCTGGCGAGCGTCGCTGATCCCGCTGATCGCGGTCCCGGTCAGCCTGGTCGGCACCTTCGCGGTCATGATGGCCTTGGGCTTCGGCTTCAACGCCCTGACCCTGTTCGGCCTGGTCCTGGCGATCGGCATCGTGGTCGACGACGCCATCGTGGTCGTCGAGAACGTGCAACGGAACATCGAGCTGGGTCATCCGCCTTTCGAGGCGGCGCGTAACGCCATGAAGGAGGTCACCGGACCGATCGTCTCCACCGCCCTGGTACTGTGCGCGGTGTTCGTGCCCACCGCCTTCATCACCGGCCTGACCGGGCAGTTCTATCGCCAGTTCGCCCTGACCATCGCCATCTCCACGGTGATCTCGGCGTTCAACTCCCTGACCCTGTCGCCGGCCCTGGCCGCGGTCCTTCTGAAGTCCGCCGATGCGCGCAAGGACTGGCTGGAACGGGCGATGGATCGCTACCTCGGCTGGCTGTTCCATCCCTTCAACCGCGTCTTCGACCGCGCCCGCGGCGGTTATGTCGGGCTTGTTCAGCGCGGCGTGCGCCGCTCGCCCGTCGTGCTGGTGCTCTATGCCGGACTGATCGCACTGACCTTGTTCGCCTTCAGCAAGGCGCCCTCGGGGTTCGTGCCGCCGCAGGACAAGCTCTACCTGGCGGGGATGGTCCAACTTCCAAGCTCGGCCACGGTCGACCGGACGCGCGCGGTGCTGCACCAAATGGACGAGATCGCGCTGAAGACGCCGGGTGTGGCGCACACCTTCGCCTTCCCCGGTCTGTCGATCGATGGACTGGTCGCCAACCCGAGTTCCGGCGCCTTTTTCGTGATCCTCGACGACTTCAGCTTGCGCCATGCCAAGGGCCGGTCGGCGGCCGAGATCACCCAGAGCCTGAGCCAGAAATTCGCCGCCTTGCCGGGCGGCCAGGCCGTGGTCTTTCCCCCGCCGCCCGTGCAGGGCATCGGCACCATCGGCGGGTTCAGGATGCAGCTCGAGGATCGCGCCGGACTGGGGGCGGAGGCGCTCAACAAGGCGACCGAGGACCTGATCGCCACGGCTTCCAAAGATCCCCGCCTGGCCGGCGTCTTCTCCTCCTACCAGATCGGCGTTCCGAAGGTTCATGCCGACATCGACCGGGAAAAGGCGCGCGTCGAGGGCGTGTCGCTGACGGACCTCTTCGAGACCCTGCAGGTCTATCTCGGCTCGCTCTACGTCAACGACTTCAACCGGTTCGGACGCACCTACCAGGTCAACGTCCAGGCGGACCAAGCCTACAGGCTCCAGCCGGAAGACGTGGAGCGGCTCCAAACCCGCAACGCGGCTGGTCAGATGATCCCGCTCGGCGCCTTCATCACCACCAACCTGTCGACCGGACCGGATCACGCCTCGCACTACAACGGCTATCTGACGGCCGAGATCAACGGCCTGCCCGGCCCGGGCTATTCGACGGGCCAGGCGCAGAAGGCGCTTGAGGAGATCGCGGCCAAGACCCTGCCGCAGGGCATGGGGTACGAATGGACGGGCCTGACCTACCAGCAGATCCTGGCGGGCGACACGGCGCTGTTCGTCTTCCCGATCTGCGTGCTCTTGGCCTTCCTCGTACTGGTCGCCCAGTACGAGAGCTGGACCTTGCCGCTCGTGGTTATCCTAATCGTGCCGATGTGCTTGCTCTGTGCGCTGCTTGGCGTGCTGGCCACGCGGTCGGACAATAACGTCTTCACCCAGATCGGCCTGATCGTCCTGGTCGGCCTCGCCTGTAAGAACGCGATTCTGATCGTGGAATTCGCTCGCGAGCGAGAGATCGCGGGGGAGCCCCTGCTCACCGCTATTCTCGACGCCTGTCGACTGCGTCTTCGGCCGATCCTGATGACCTCGTTCGCCTTTATCATGGGGGTTCTGCCCTTGGCGCTGGCGACCGGGGCGGGCTCGGAGATGCGTCGGGCCATGGGCGTGGCGGTGTTCTCCGGAATGCTCGGGGTCACCCTGTTCGGCCTGGGGCTGACGCCAATCTTCTACTGGACGATCCGCCGCCTGACAGGCGTGCGCCCCTTGAAGACCCGTCGCGGCGGCGCGCCTACCGAGGTTTCCACCGACCCGCATCCGCCGGAGGGCGTTCAGCCATGATCCGTTCTGCGAATATCGGCCTGCTGGCCGGCCTGGCCGGCGGCATCCTGCTCAGCGGTTGCGCCGTGGGACCCCATTATCAGCCTCCGGTCGACGCCGCCGTGGCGGTTCGAAACACCGACCCGGCCTTGGAGTCCGACACGTCTCCCGAACCGACCTGGTGGCGCAGCTTCGGCGACCCTGTCCTGGACAGCCTGATCGAACGCGCCCTGGGGTCGAATCTCGACGTTCGCCAGGCGGTGGCTCGGGTCGACCAGGCGCGGGCGTTGTTCTCCAGTTCCAAGTTCGAGCTGTTGCCGCACATCACCAGCAACGCCGGCTACACCCGCAGCGACGAGCAAATCCCTGGCCTTACACCCGGGCGGGTCAACATCGAGTCGGCTGACATTGGTCTAGACGCCGCCTGGGAGGTTGACCTGTTCGGTCGTGTCCGACACGGCGTGGACGCGGCGGCGCGTGAAGCCGGGGCGGCGCAGGCGGATCTTGACGGCGCCAAGGTGTCCGTCGCCGCCGAAGTGGCGATGAACTACCTGCAGCTTCGCGGCGCACAGGCCCGGCGCAATGTTGTCGAACAGAATGCGCAAAGTGAGCGCGAGACCCTCAAACTCACGAGCCTGCGGGTCAAGGAGGGGTACGCGGAGCCGGCCGATCGCGAGAGCTCCAAGGCCCAACTCGGGGCCGTCGAGGCGCTGATCCCGGCCCTCGACGCGCAGATCGCCCAAGCCGCCCAACGGTTGGCGGTCCTGACGGGTGAGCGGCCTGGCGCGCTGGATGTTGAGCTGGCCGCGCCGGTTACGATCGCGCCGCGGGTGACGCCCCTGCCGATTGGAGACGCCTCGACCTTCTTGCGCCGACGTCCAGATGTGCGCGCCGCGGAACGCCGGCTCGCCGCCGAAACGGCGCGGACCGGCGTGGCAACGGCCGATCTCTTCCCGCGTGTGACCGTCACAGGGTTTGTCGGCCTGCTCACCGGCGACGTTTCGAACCTGTTCGCCAAGAATAGCCAGGCTTGGACGGTGAGCCCCGCCGTCACTTGGCCCGCCTTAGACATCGGCAGTCAGCTCGCGCAGCTTCGGGCGCAGAAGGCGAAGGGACACGAGAGTCAGCTGGCCTATGAAAAGACCGTCTTGGGGGCGATCGAGGACCTGCAAGACGCCCTGACCAACTACAAGCTGCGGCAGACCGAGCTTTCCAAGCTCGTCGAAGAGGTTGATGGCGCCCGCAAGGCGGCCGACCTGGCCCGGATGCGCTACCAAGCGGGTGGCAGCGACTACCTGCGGGTCCTCGACGCCGAGCGCGTCCAACTTCAGGGCGAAGACGCCCTGACGCAGGCGCAAACTGCGAGCAACACCGACATCGTCGCGATCTACAAGGCGTTGGGCGGCGGTTGGAGTTGAATCCCGTTCCCCCGACGCGCGCGGCTGCCGCGATCCCGGCACCCCGGCGGCGCCCCAGCTCCCACGGCCCCATCGGGTCTGTCCGTATTCGACGCCGGCAGTGGCGATGCCCGCCTCTTCCAGGGTCGGGTGTGAAGGTCTGAGCGGAATGGATGGTCACGGAGACCTGTCGGGCAATCCCAGCGCTGAGACGCTGGCAGCCTTGCTCACGGCGCGGCAACTTGAGTGTTTGCAGTTGGCGGCGGAAGGCCATGCCTCCGCCGAAATCGGCCGTCGGCTCGGATTATCGGCCCGCACCATCGACGACCACTTGGCCGTCGCGTGCCGCCGTCTCGGCGTCAGGTCGAGGATCCAGGCGGTCGCCATCGCCCTCACTGTCGGACTGATCCGGCCACCTGTGGCTTAAAATCTGGGGGGTGAACAAAGCAGAAACCTCGCCTCGACGTGGCGCCACTGAGGCGCCAGAGTGGCTCCATGTCCTCTGATTCGAACGCTACGACCGTCCGCAACCTCGATCGCCTGAATCTGCGCCTGCCGGCCGAGACTTTCGCGGAAATCGACGCCATGCGGGCCACCCGGCCCGGAGCCGTCTCGCGCAACACCTGGATTACCGAGGCCGTGGAGGAAAAGCTCGCGCGAGAGGGCACTTCGGGCCAACCGCTCCACGTCACAGGGCGCCGCGTCCATGGGTAAGTTCTACGAGTTCTTTGCCGGCGGCGGTATGGCGCGCATGGGTCTCGGCCCCGAATGGTCGTGCCTCTTCGCCAACGACTTTGATTTCAAGAAGGGCCTGACCTATCAGGCCAACTTCGGCGCCGCCGAGCTGAAGGTCGACGATATCCGCAAGGTCACGGCGGGCGACCTGCCGGGTGTGGCCGACCTGGTCTGGGGGTCCTTCCCCTGTCAGGACCTGTCGCTGGCCGGCGTCGGGGCCGGCTTGAAGGGCGAACGGTCCGGGACCTTCTATCCGTTCTGGGACGTGATCGCCGCCCTTCGCGCCGATGGGCGCGCGCCCAAGATGGTCGCCCTGGAGAATGTCTGCGGGACCCTGACATCGCACGGCGGCAAGGATTTCGAGGCGATCTGCCGGACCTTTGCCAAGGCGGGCTACCGGTGCGGCGCCCTCGTCATCAACGCCGACCTCTTCTTGCCGCAGTCGCGTCCGCGCCTCTTTGTCATCGGCGTGCGGGCCGACGTCGCCATCGACCCGGCCCTGCTCTCGCCTGAACCGCTGGAGCCGTTCCATACCCGCGGGCTCTGCCGCGCCGTCGCGAGCCTGCCGGCCGCGCTGCGCAACAAGATGCTGTGGTGGAACCTGCCGACCCCAAGCCATCGGCTGCGCACGTTCGCCGACGAGATCGAGGACAACCCCTTGAGCGTCGCCTGGCACACGCCCGCCGAGACCCAGGCCCTGTTGGCCAAGATGTCGCCGGTCAACAAGGCCAAGGTCACCTCCGCCCAACGTGCGGGACGGCGCATGGTCGGCGGCGTCTACAATCGGACCCGCCTGAACGAGCGCGGCGTGAAGGTGCAGCGCGCCGAGGTTCGTTTCGACGATGTGTCCGGTTGCCTGCGCACCCCGGCCGGCGGGTCGAGCCGCCAGACGATTCTGGTGATCGACGGCAAGAAGATCCGCTCGCGCTTGATTTCCGCGCGCGAGACTGCGCGGCTGATGGGCCTGCCCGACGACTACAAGCTGCCGAAGAACTACAACGAAGCCTACCATTTGACCGGCGACGGGGTGGCGGTGCACGTCGTGCGCCACCTGGCCCAGCATATCTTCGAACCCCTGCTGGGCGAGGCGGTCCAGGCGCGCGAGGTCGCGTGAGCGACCTCTTCAGCCGCAACCCGGACTCCGTCAATTTTCCGCCGTTCGAGACCGAGGACCTGCGGTCCAATCTCACGACCTTCCTCGACTCTCCGTTCCAGGATCCATCGGGAGAAACCCACCTGGTCGGCAACTACCGGTGGGGCGTTTACGCCTTCTTCGACTACGACGGCGAGCCGATCTATGTCGGCCAGACCAACGAGCGCCTGCGCACACGCATTCGCCGACACCTGACCAATCAGCGGACCGACGCGGTGGCCATGTCCGTGCTCGACCCCTTCGAAGTGTTCGAGATCGAGGTCTGGCCGCTGCCGCAGTTCGAGGCCTCCAACCGAAACGACTTGGACGCCCGACACCATCTCGACGCGCTCGAGCGCCTGATCACCGAGGAGGCGGTCCAACGCTCGCAGTTCAAGGCGATCTTGAACGAGAAGGACCCGCCTCCGGGCAAGCTGGCGGTGGAAGCCCCGCCATCCTTTCGCCGTCGCATCGTCTCCGAACGGGTTCACGAGCTGCGCTCGCACCCCGACTTCCGCATCGCCCGCCGCGCGCTGATCATCTCCCGCCTCGCCCAAGTGATCGCGGAGCGGAAAGTGCAGGGCGGCTTGCGGCGCGTGCTTCTGACCCAGTCCAAGCGGCTCCAGTGGCTGGCCGAACGCCGCTACCAAGCGCTCGGCGGGTCGGCCTCGGTGGCGACCGAGGCCGAGGGCGAAGACACCTAATTCACAGCTCCGGTTAGGCCGGGGATGGTCCGCACCCGGAGAGACCCGTAGTCCTACGGTGTGGAGCTTACGGCGTTGCATACAACTACTGCGCGCGGAATTCTCGACTCATACTCGACGTAAGAAAGCGGCTCTCTAAGGGGTCAGGGAGCGAGACGCACGTTGACCTATGAAGCGCAAAGAGGGCTGGCGAAGCGTGTCTTTGACACTTTGCGCGCGGCGCCAGAAGCGCAAACCTTTCAGGAATTGACGGACGTCTTCAAGCCGACCGTGAATGACATGGGGTTTACTTACTTTTCGGTCGTCGAGGCGTCTGTAATCCCAAAGAACCGGACCCTGAACGTGCTGTTCGGTCAACCCGATGCCGCTTGGGTCGACGTCTACGATCGCGAGCGGCTCGCTGGGGTCGATCCTCGGATGCGGCACATGCTGGGGTCGGCGGAGCCGGCCTTTCTCTCCGAGCTTGCGCCGCGCCACGAGGTGGCTGAAGACCAGCTGTTCCTCGCGCGCTTCGGCTCTTACGGTCACACGGACTGCTACGTCTGGCCGGTCCATTTGCCCGAGGGCGGGGTGCGGGCCGTCCTGATGGTGAGCGACGCCGCCGAGCTGGGGATCGACGCCCGGACTGCGGCTGGCGCGCTGGCGTCGGCCTTCCATGCCGCAGGGGCCAAGCTCCTGCGTCGCCTCAAGGCCGCCAGGAGTGGCGGGGTGGAGCTGAGGCCGCGCCAGTTGGAGTGCCTCTACTGGGCCCGCCAGGGCAAGAGTTCCGCCGACATCGGCCACATCCTTGGAATCTCGGCCCGCACGGTCGACGAGCACATCGGCCACGCCTGCGAAGCGCTCGGTGTTCGGACCCGAATTCAGGCGGTCGCGCGCGCCGTCGTACTGGGCCTGTTCTGACCCGTAACCTTGCGGGTCGAAGAAAACGCCATGTCGCGCAAAAGTAATCTCAACGCACCGTCCTAGGTTCGACCTTAGCCATACGGTCGGCGCGCCTCACACGATTGCGCCGCGCTGGCTAGGTGATTTGCACAGGCCTCGCGAAGACGAGGGAGTGCTTGTATGCGCAAGGCTTTGCCATGGCTGTTGCTTGGGGGTCTGCTTGCCCTAGCCCTGGCCGAACCCGCTTACGCCACCACCAGCAGCACGGCCATGCCGTGGGAGGCGCCGCTGCAGAGCGTGGCGGACTCGATCACCGGCCCTGTCGCCAAGGCCATCGGCGTGATCGCTATCGCCATCACAGGGCTTGGCTTCGCTTTTGCCGAGGGCGGCTCCGCCCTGCGCAAGGGCCTCGGCATCGTCTTCGGCCTGGCCATCGCCTTCACCGCCACCACCTTCCTCACCAGCTTCTTCAGCGTCACCGGCGGGGCGGTGTTCTGATGTCCGGGCGCATCGAGGGCCTGGAGATCGCCTTCCACAACGCGCTCTCCGAGCCGATCACCATCGCCGGCGTGCCGCGCATGGTGGCGATCCTGAACGGCACCATGGCCGCAGTGATCACGCTGGGCCTGCAGGTGCCGTGGCTCGGCATTCCCCTCGGCCTGGCGGTTCATACGGTCGCCTTCTGGCTGACCAAGACCGATCCCTACTTCTTCGATCACCTGCGCCGTCATCTGCGCCAGAAGCCGTATCTGGACGCCTGATGCTGTACTTGCGCGAGTACCGGCCGAAGGCCACCCGGCTGTTCGACCATCTGCCATGGGTGGCCCTGATCGCGCCGGGCGTGGTGCTCAACAAGGACGGCAGCTTCCAGACCTCGCTGCGCTTCCGTGGACCCGACCTCGCCAGCGCCACCGACAGCCAATTGGTGGCCGCGCGGGCCCAGATGAACAACGCCTTGCGGCGCCTTGGATCGCGTTGGTGCCTCCATGTCGAGGCTGTTCGCGAGCCATCGCAGCACTACCCCGACGGCCGCTTCCCCGATCCGGTCTCGGCGCTGGTCGACGAAGAACGCCGCGCCGCCTTTGAATCGGAGGAGCGGCACTTCGAGAGCCGGTTCTTCCTAACCCTGACCTATCTGCCGCCCGAGGATTCCATCGGCCGCGCCGAGAGCCTGGTGGTGGAGAATTTGCCAAACGGGCGCGGCGCCGACGCCCTCTACCGGGCCGCGCTCAACGACTTTCGCGCCACGGTGCGCCAGCTCGCCGACATCCTCGCGGGCGTCATGCCCGAGGTCGCGCCGCTCAGCGACGACGAGACCCTGACCTATCTGCATGCCTGCATCTCGACCAAGCGCCACTGGGTCAAGACGCCCGACACGCCGGCGTATCTCGACGCCTTCCTGACCGACGACGACTTCCAGGGCGGCCTCTACCCGCGGCTCGGCAGCCACTACATGCGCACCCTGTCGATCCGGGCCTATCCGTCGGCGTCCTCGCCTGGGATCCTCGATCGGCTCAACACGCTAGGCGTGGGCTATCGCTGGGTCTGCCGCTATCTGCCCCTCGACAAGGAGGATGCGCGGGCCACCCTCAACACCATCCGCAAGCGCTGGTTCGCCAAGCGCAAGGGCGTGATGGCCCTGATCAAGGAGGCCGTCACCCGCGAGCCGACCGTGCTTGAGGATTCCGACGCCATCGCGCGAACCGAGGACGCCGATGCGGCCCTCGCCATCCTCGGTGGCGACGCGGCCTCGATGGGCTATTTCACCCCGACGGTGACCTTGACCGACCCCGATCCTGACCGCCTGGCGGCCAAGGTGCGCGAGGTCGAGGCCGCCATCCATCGGGTCGGCTTCGTCACCAAGGTGGAGGACGTCAACGCCGTGGATTCTTGGCTCGGGTCCCTGCCCGGCCAGGCCTATGCCGACCTGCGCCGACCGCTGGTCAGCACCTTGAACCTTTGCGACATGCTGCCGATGAGCGCGGTGTGGCCGGGCCCTCGGCGCAACGGCCACCTCTCCGAGGAGCTGCCCAAGCGCGGCCATCCGGGCGACCAACCGCCCCTGATGCACGCGCGGACCGCCGGCACCACGCCCTTCCGGCTGGACCTGCACCAGGGCGACGTCGGCCACACCATGATCGTTGGACCCACGGGCTCGGGGAAGTCGGTGCTGCTCAACACCTTGGCCCTGCAATGGCGCCGCTATCCCGAGGCCCAGGTCGTCATCTTCGACAAGGGGGCGAGTTCCCGCGCGGCCACGCTGCTGGCCGGCGGCGCCTTCTTCGATCTCGGACCCGGCGGCGATCTCGCCTTCCAGCCGCTGGCCGACGTGGACCAGCGCGAGAGCCGCACCTGGGCTCAGGAATGGGTGCAGGACCTGGTCGCAGCCCAGGGTGCGCCCGTCACCCCGGCGGTCAAGGAGGAGGTCTGGACGGCGCTGAACAACCTGGCCGCCGCGCCGCGGACCCAGCGGACCCTGACCATGCTGGCGGCGACTATCCAGGACCACGCCGTCAAGGCGGCTCTGCAGCCCTATACGCTGAGCGGACCGCACGGCGTCCTGCTCGACGCCCAGGAGGACACCCTGTCGGCGGCGTCCTGGCAGGCGTTCGAAATGGCCGACCTGATGGCCAACCGCTCCGCGGTCGTCCCGGTGCTGACCTACATCTTCCGCGCCCTAGAGGGTCGGTTCGACGGCCGCCCGACCCTCCTGGTGCTCGACGAGGCTTGGCTATTCCTCGACCAGGGCGCGTTCGCGGGCAAGATCCGCGAGTGGCTGAAGACCCTGCGCAAGCTCAATGTGGCCGTAGTGTTCGCCACCCAGAGCCTGGCGGATGTGGCGCAGTCGTCGATCGCGCCGGCCCTGATCGAGAGCTGCCCGACTCGCATTTTCCTGCCCAATCCGGACGCCCAGACCCCGCAGGTGGCGCGCTTCTATGAAGGGTTCGGACTGAATGCCCAGCAGATCCGCATCATCAGCCAGGCCGCGCCCAAGCGGGAATACTACTACCAGTCGACGGCCGGGAACCGCCTGTTCGAACTGGGCCTGGGTCCGGTCGCCCTGGCCGCCGTCGCCAGCAGCTCGCCCGGCGACCAGCAGATGATCGACCGCGTCCTTGAGCCCCACGACGGGGGGTTCGCCGCACGGTTCTTTGCCGCCAAAGGCCTGCCGGAGGTGGCCGCCTTTCTGGAGGGCGGATGAGGCCGGCCGCGCTCTCCAGCCAGGACGCCCGGAGGCTCGGCCGCCTCGCCAGGTTGCCGCCCGCGCTGACGCGCACGCCGCGTCGGCGGCGGATCACGCTGGTCGCGGCGGCCTCGCTGGCGGCGGGGACGGTGGCGATAGGCGTTGCCGCACACCGGCCCGCAGGGTTAGCCTCGGGCCTGTTTCTGGGCTGCGCCGTCGCCTGCGCCCGGTTCATCACTGAGCCACAGTTCGTCCGCCTCGAAGGCATGGGTCTGTGGCCGCCCCCCTCATTTGAACCGGAGCCAAAGGCATGACCCGCCTGACCCATGTCCGTCGTCTGACGGCCCTGTCCCTGACCCTCGCCCTGATCGCCGCGCCGAACGCCCACGCGCAGCTGACGGTTTACGATCCCGCCACCTACGGCCAGATGCTGTCTCAGGTCTCCAACAGCCTGAAACAGATCTCGCAGATGGAGACCCAGATCACCCAGGCCGAGTCGATGCTCGCCTCGATCCCGGGCGACGTCACCGGCCCCTTCCTGCAGATCCGCAATCAGGCCCTGCAAATCATGCAGCAGGCGCAGGGGCTGGGCTACCAGACCGCCAACCTCGCGTCGGGGTTCAACACCGCCTACCCGACATCGATGACCGGGCAGAGCGCGACCCAGATCAACGCGGCCCTGGCCGACTGGCAGGCGCGCACCCGCCAGACCCTGCAGGACGCCATGGCCATGCAGAACCAGGTGGTGGCGGGCCAGGCCACGACCTCCTCGGCGGTGAGCTCGGCCGTGACGTTGTCCCAGGCCGCCGGCGGCCAGACCGCGGCGGTGCAGGCGACCAACCAGCTCCTGGCCACGGTCTCCACGCAGCTGACCCAGTTGCAGAACCTGTTGATGACCACGGCGCGGGCGGCCCAGACCGCTCAGGCGGAGCAGCAGGCTCAGACCGCCGCCGCCCAGGCGGAATCCACGCGGGCGCTGACCTACACCGCGCCGGCGAGCCGCATCACCAACGCTGGGCACCTGTGATGCGGCGGCTGATCCTCATGCTTGGCGCCGCTGTGGGCTTGCTGTCCGCCTGCGGCCAGCCACACCCGTCCCACGACGTGGCCTACTACCGGGCCAACGCCGACGCCCGCCAGGCCGAGGTGGCGGACTGTTCGTCCAACCCCGGCGGCGCCAGCGCGTCGGACTGCCTCGCCGCGCTAAAGGCGGCGGGCGAGGCGGAATCGCAAAGGGCCCTGCCCTACCAGCCGCCGGCCAGCCGCTTGAAGAACCCGGGCCAGCTCTGATGGGCGCGAGGGGGAGGCATCGACATGGCCACCGCTGACTCTGCGGCGCTCGACGACTTTCTCAACACGTTCCGCACCCAGGTCGACTCGGGGTTTGGCCTGATCTCAGGCGACGTGGGTTCGGTGTTCGGCGTCCTGGTGGTGATCAGTGTGGCGATCACCGCCCTGCTCTGGGCCATCGACGAGACCCAGAACGTCACGGCGGCCTTCATCCGCAAGATCCTGTTGGTCGGCTTCTTCGCCTGGCTGATCAGCAGTTGGCACAGCCTGTCGGTGACCGTTGTCGAGGGGTTCACCGCGCTCGGCCTGAAGGCCGGCTCCGGCTCGCTCTCGATCTCCGACTTCATGACCTCGCCGTCCAAGATCGTCGGCGACGGGTTCAAGGACGCCTTCGCCCTCGTCCAGTACATCGGGCAGCTCTCGCAGCAGGGCTACGGCCTCGGCTTCTTCAACCACTTCGACGTCATCCTGGTCGCCGCCGTGGCCGCGATCGGCATCATCATCGCCTTCATCATCCTGGGCGTCGAACTGGCGGTCACGATCATCGAATTCCACATCGTCACCTTGATCGCCTTCGTGACGGTGCCGTTCGGGATCCTCGCCCAGACGGCCTTCATGTCTGAACGCGCCATCGGCTACGTGGTCTCGGTCGGCATCAAGCTGATGGCCCTGGCCCTGGTAGTCTCCATCGGCGAGAGCGTCTTCACCAGCTACACCGTCTCCGCTCAACCGACCGTGCCCGAAGAGTGCGGCCTGCTGCTGGCCAGCGTGGTCATGCTCATGCTGGCCCTGAAGATTCCCGGCATCGCCGGCGCCCTGATCAGCGGCGGCCCCCAGCTCAGCGGCGGCTCGACCATCGCGGGGGCGGCCGCCCTGGCCGCCGGGGTCGGCGGCATGGCGCTGGCCGGCCGCATGGCCGGGGCCGTCGTCGCGCGCGGCGTCGCCCAGGGCTCCGAGGGCGCCTCCAAGGTCAGCGCCGCCAATGCGGCGGCGGGCGCCGGCAGCGAAAGGTCCGGCTCCGCGCCGCCCGGCGGCGGCGGCGGTCCCAGCGTCGGTGGCGGCGGCGGTGGCGACGGCGACGGCGGTGGAGGCGGCGGCGGCGGCGGAGGCGGCTCGGGCGGGGGCGACACCCCCGGCGGCGGGCCAGCACCTGTCAGTCCGGCCGAAACGATCGCCTCGATCCGGCGTGCGCCCGTCCAGTCCCTCGTCGCCGCGGGCGTTCGGGGCCTCTCGGGCGGGGCGCGCGGCGCCGCGGCCGACGAAGACGAAGCGCCCTCGCCCCCGCCGCCTGAGCCCGCGCAAACCGTGGCCAATTTGAAGGCGCGCCGCTCGAACCTGTCCGATGTCGTGGCCATGGAAGGCGCCCGGATGGCGACCCAGGCGCACGAAGACGGCGGCGGCGCCGGCATGACCCCGACTCTGCATCCCAACGATCCGAAGAGCGAGTAACGCCATGGGAGCTTCCCCCCAGCCATGAAGTCGGCCTTCTCGCGACCCCAGGAGCGCTATGGCGACTCCACCCCCGTCGATACGCCCTATCGGCGCGCCGCCCAGGAGTGGGACCAGCGCATCGGCTCGTCCGTCGTCAGCGCGCGCAACTGGCGCATGATGGCCTTCGGTCTTCTGGCCCTCGAGCTGGCCACCTTCGGCGGCTATGTCTACGAGCGCCAGAACACCCACATCGCCACCTACGTGATTCCGGTCGACAAGTACGGACGGCCCGGCCGGATCGAGGTCGCCGGCGCGGGCTACAGCCCCAGCCAGGCCGAGTTGGGTTACTTCGTCGCCGACTGGGTGCGCCTGGTTCGCTCCAAGAGCACAGACCCGATCATCGTCCGGCAGAACTGGACCAACGCCTATCACTTCGTCTCCGCCGAGGCCGGGGTCCAGCTGACCGCCTACGCGCGGACCAACGACCCCTTCGCCAAGGTCGGCCAGGAGGCCGTCGACGTCGAGGTCGTCTCAGTGCTGCCGCGCTCGCCCAAGACCTACCAAGTCCAGTGGCGCGAGACGGTTTACGACCAGGGCGGCCGGGGCGAGACCTCCAACTGGACGGGCCTTTTCACCACCACGCAGAAGCCGCCGCTGAACGAAGCGGAGCTACGGGCCAACCCGCTCGGTCTGCTCATCACCTCATTCCAATGGAGTCGGGAGCTCTAAGCATGGCGACGCCCAGCACACTTCTCAGGGTCGCCGCCGTCGCGAGCCTTGCCCTTGCCGTCTCGCCCGTGGCTGACGCCGCGCCGGGGCCTATCCCGCCAGCTTCGGCGCCCGCGCCCGCAAACCTGCCGCCCGCGCCGGTCCCCTACGCGCGGTTGGCGACCGCGCCGGCCGCAACCCCGCCGCCCGCCGTCCCGCCGATGGCCAAGCGCCGCCGTGAGGCGGTCACGCCGCAGATGCGGGCCATTCGCGCCGCCAACGCCGCCGCCTTGTCTGGTCCGGCGCCCAATGCCTTCGTCAACGCCGCGCTGATCTATGACTACGAGGCGGGACGTCTTTATCGGATCGACGCCAGTCCCCGCTTCTTGACCACCATCGTGCTTCGGCCGGGCGAGCATCTGATCTCTAAGGCCGCGGGCGACACCATCCGCTGGTCGGTGGGCGAGACCAGCCAAGGAGCCGGCGACCGGGCGCAGGTCGAGGTGGTGCTCAAGCCCGTGCGCGGCGGCCAGCGGACCAACCTGGTGCTGACGACCGACCAACGAACCTATTTCCTGGAGGCGGTCAGCCACGACGAGCCGATCTACACCAGCGTCATCTCCTGGAATTATCCGCTCGACGACATGCGCGAGGCTCAGGCCGCCGCCGCTCAGGCCAAGCTCCTGGCCGAGACCGCGGCCGCCGCCCACGCCGCGCCGGTCGTGCAGGCGAACCTGCCGATCGACCGCCTGAACTTTGGCTACCGCATCGAGCATCCGAAGGCCAAGCATGCGCCGCCCTGGGAACCCTCGCGGGTGTTCGACGACGGATCCAAGACCTATCTGCAGTTTCCCGCCACCATGGGCTCGAGCGCTGCGCCGCCTCTGTTCTTGGTCGGCCCCGGCGGTCAGGCCGAGCTGGTCAACTACAGGGTCAAAGGCGACTTCTACATCGTCGATCGACTGATCGACGTGGCCGAGCTGCGCTTGGGCGAGAAGCCGCAGACCATCGTGCGCATCACCCGCACGGGGAGCCGCGGATGAGCGATACCGCCTCCGTCGGCGGGCCGGAGCCCAAGGCGCCGGCGGCCGCCATTCTCGGCGTGCCCCGCAACCCGGTCACCCGCTATCGCCGCCAGGTGGTCGCGGCCATTGCCGTGACGGTCCTGGTCATCTTCGCCGTCGCCCTGATGATCGGCTTTCGGCCGAACAAGCCCGTGGCCAAGGGGCCGGGCGATGCCGACAAGACCGCCACGCCGGGCGGAAGCCTCGCCGGGCCGGACTTCGGGACCCTGGCCAAGAGCTACGGCGATCCGAACGGGCCAATCGGCCAGGCGCCGGCGGCATCGAGCCTGCCGAACGGGGAGACGACGGCGCCGGGGAACGCGGCCACGGGTGCGACGCGGGTCCAGGCCCCCTCCCCCGACCAGCAGCAGTCGATCGACATGGCGCGCAACGCCCGCACAGCCAGCCCGTTTTTCGCACACGGGTCCGATGGCGTCCCAGCGCCGACCCAGGCGCCGGCCTACTCGGGTTTTCCCCTCGCGGTCCCTGCGCTGGCGCCAGGCGCGACGCCGTCCGGCCCAGCTGGCGGCGCGGGTGCGGCCGACCGGATGCTTCCAGCCAGCGCCGTCCAGAACATGCAGGATCAAAAGCGCGCCTTTATCGAAAGCGCCGGCCAAAAGGCTGACTACGTGGCCGACGCCTATCAGCACCCCGTCTCGCCCTTCGAAGTGAAGGCCGGCAGCATCATCCCGGCCGCGCTCATCACGGCGCTCAACTCGGATTTGCCGGGCGAGATCATCGCCCAGGTGACCGAAGGCGTTTTTGACCACGCCACGGGCCGGACTCTTCTTATCCCCCAGGGCGCCCGGCTGGTCGGCAAGTACGACAGCCAGGTCGCCTATGGCCAGAACCGTGCCCTGATCGTGTGGAACCGCATCATCCTGCCGGATGGGCGGTCCATCGATCTTGGTGTCATGACGGGCGCCGACCTGTCCGGCGCCAGCGGTCTCGCCGACCAGGTCGACAGCCACATCAGTCCCATGATGCGCGCGATCGCGCTTTCAACCGCGATCACCGTGGGCGGCGCCATCGCCGAGAACTCGGCGGCGCGCTCCAGCGGCAACCTGGTGCTCAACGACGCCGCCGGCGGGGTCTCCTCGCAGGCGTCGCAGGTTGGGCAGCGTTTCGTCGATCGCGAGCTGAACCGGCAGCCGACCATCAAGGTCCGCCCGGGCTGGCCGCTCACCGTTCTAGTCAGCAAGGACCTGGTGCTCGAACCCTACTGACTAAAGTTTTCCATACCCTCAGAAAGGACCGCTTATGGCGCGCACGCGTGACCAGGCCCATGTCGCCCTGCCCAAGATCGAGATCGACGAACCCAAGCACCTTCGGCTCAGCCTCAAAGGCCGCCTCTGTCAGGAGCTGGAGGCCTACCGGGCCGCCTACAAGGAAGCTTATGGCGTCGAGGTGGAGCTGGAGGCCCTGATCCCGCACATGCTGGAGACCTATATCCAATCGGACCGCGCGTTTCGGACGTGGCGCAATGGTCGCCAGCAGGCGGCAGCGGAATAGCGCCCAAACCATATGGTAGCTAGTAGCTAGCGGTCTGAAGATGGCTTCACGCGCGCCATGTCCGCAGCGTATTGCCCGAACACAACCCAGGCTTCACCATGGCGCCAAATGCGGAGCCTGGAATCGGTTTAGATCGATGGCCCGACGCGATGCGGGAGGGCCTGGTGTACCTAGAGAAACTCGGGCTCAAAAACTTCCGCTCCTTCGAGCAGACGGAAATCCCACTGTGCAAGGACCTGACAATCCTTGTCGGTGAGAACAATGGCGGCAAAAGCAACGCCATCGACGCGATCCGGCTCTTAACCCAGCCTCTCGGGGGCCGCCGGGAGATTTACTGCGAAACCACAGATATTCGGTTCGGCAGCTCAAACAGGATGTTTGAACTCAGCGGGGCCTTCACGGACCTGAGCCCCGGACAACGAGGGCGCTTGATTACCGCCGCGACCGATACGGCCATCTCGGGTTGTGTCTTCGGCGTGAAATACGACGAGACCACGGGACGCTTCCCCGTCCGACCCCAGGTGTGGGCCGGCAGCCAACGGGGCAACCCCGAGCCCGGCTGTCATGAGTGCGTTCGTCACGTCTATCTGCCGCCGCTCCGCGACGCCAAACGCGCGCTGGCGTCCGGCAATCCGACCCGGATCTATGCCTTGCTCAACCACTTCCTGGACGGCGGTTCGCCAGAGGAAGTCGCCAAGGCGCTGCGTCGAGGCGCCGACGCTGACATTCTCGGCAAGGTCGGCGGCGCGGTTGAAATTGGCCTGTCGGCGCTGACGGCGGGCGTTCGGCGCCAAGCCGCCTCGCTCGGCTTTGCGAGCGAGGAGAAGCTGATCGATATCGCTCGCGATCTCAGGTTCAAGCTGGCCGATCACGGGATCGAGCCGGAAGATCTGCGCTACTCCGGCCACGGCTACGCCAACCTTCTCTACATGGCCACCATCGCGGTGGAGCTGGAGAAGGTGAATGACGCGGACCTGACCCTGTTTCTGGTCGAAGAGCCCGAGGCGCACCTGCACCCGCAACTTCAGGCCGCGGTGTTGAGCTTCTTGGATGAACAGGCGACCAAGTCGCGTATCCCGCGCGAAGGTCACCAAGGACCCGCAGGTGAACTTCAGATCATTGTGGCGACCCATTCGCCCAATCTGTCCGCCTGGGTCGAGAGCCGGAAGCTCGTGTTCTTCCGGTCCCATTTGCCGCCAGCCCCCGACCCTGTTCCCGAGGTGGCGGCTGCGACAGAGGAGCCGGCCCAGCCCTTGGCTGGCGTCCCGGCCGAGATCATGCCCGAGATCGAGCCGAACCCCGTTATTGCGGCCGGTCGGCCCCGGCGGGTCACCCGGTGTATCCCGCTCGCGAAGCTGGCGCTGACCGACATCGAGCGGCGCAAGATCGACCGCTATCTCGATGTGACGAAGTCGGCCTTCCTGTTCGGAGGGCGGGTGTTGCTGGTGGAGGGCATCGCCGAAGCCCTGTTGCTGCCGGTGATCGCCAAGAAAATCATCCTGAAGGACGATGTCGAAAAGCTGCGGCTGTTCCGCTCGGCGGTGTTCGTCCCAATCGACGGCGTCGATTTCGACCCCTATGCGAAGTTGTTGCTCACCGCCTACGAGGACGTGCGTATCGCCGACCGGCTGGTCGTTTTGACCGATGGGGACGGCGGGGATGTAGCGGCCGGGCAGGAGACGCCGGGGGCCGCGCGCAAGCGTAAGCTGACCGCGTTGGCCAAGGGGTTGGGCGCCGAGGCGCTGCTCGACGTCATCGTCAATGACTATTCGCTGGAAAGCGAGCTAGTGCGCGCCGGTAATGCGGCCACGATGAAGGCGGCCTACGAAGTCCTTCATCCGCAATCAGGGGCGAAGTGGGACGCTGCGGTGAGTCAGGCCGGGGCTGCGCAGGCGGCCGCAGTTCAGAAGCTGTTCGAGACCACCCGGAAGGGCGACTACGCCCAGGTGTTGGCCGATGCGATCAACCAGGACGCCGCCTTCACCGTGCCCGGCTATCTAAAGCTGGCCATCGAGGCCTTGGTGGTGTGATCACCAAGCCGTTCAAGCCCACGGACGAACAGGCCCGCGTCATCGCGCACGGCGGTTCGGCCTTCGTGGCGGCCTGCCCAGGGGCGGGCAAGACCCGGGTGATGGTTGAACGGGCGCGGCGCTGCATGTCCGCCCGGGGATCGGGCCGCGGGATCGCGTTTCTGTCCTTCACCATCGCGGCGGTTTCGGAGCTTGAAGACAGGCTCCGCCGGGAAGGGCTAATCGACACGCCAGCCTTCCCGCATTTCATCGGCACCTTCGACGCCTTCCTGTGGCAACTTTTCATCGCGCCGTTCGGGATCGACGGCTGCGCGGAACGACCAAGGTTGATCCCCGACAAGGATGCCCGGGACATCCAGCCCTATGACGGGGCGCAGGTCCTGAAGTTGGACTGTTTCGATCGGTCGACCGGCGCGGCGATCGCGGAGAAACTCACCCGCGCCGGCTTTCGCGGAAGCATCAAGGCCCATGAGACGGCGGCTCGGAACCTGCGCCAACGGCTCCTTGACCGCGGCGAGCTCGATTTCGCCGACGCCCGGGAGGTCGCCTTGAAGCGGCTTCGTGACCCGGCGTGCGGCGCGGCGCTGGGTCCAGCCTTGGCTGGCCGCTTCCAAGAGCTGATCGTCGACGAAGCCCAGGACTGCAATCCCGTCGACCTTGAGATCATCGACTGGTTCCGCAAGGCAGGCACGCCGGTGAAAGTCATTTGCGATCCCAACCAGGCGATCTACGGCTTCCGCGGCGGGGTGACCCACGAGCTGATCCAGTTCGCCCAGAGCTTCCCCGACGCCGAGCGCCTGCCGATGTCGGGCAACTTTCGGTCCAGCCGGCACATCGCGCGGGGGATCGTCGCCCTGCGCCCGGCCCCTCAACGAGCCCTGATCGATGAGGCGCTCGGAGTGCACCGGGATGAGCCGACCGCGGTGCGGATCCTGTCCTATTCCGGCCGCGGCGTGCCTGCCGCCATCGGGGTGACGTTCCGCGAGCTGACGCACGCCCTGGGCCTCGCCGCGGAGGACTGCCCCGTGGTGGCCGCCACACGGCGGACCGGGGCCAACGCCTTGGGGCATCCCCCTGATGATGGCGTTCGCGACCTCAGCTACCGGCTGGCCGTCGCCATCAGCGACTTCCATTTCTCGTTCGAGATGGGAGGGCGCAAGGAGGCCTTGGAGGCGATCCATCGGATCATGCTCCAGGTTGCCGGCCAGCTTGGGGTCAAGACCTACCATCAGCATCTGAGCGAGGCAGATATCGAGCCCGCAGACTGGCGCCCGAGCGCGCTCGCGATCGCCGACGCCTTGAAGTTCCGCGCCGAGCGGTTCGCGACGGCGCAGGCGTGGCTCGATGAAGCACGCCGCCTTTTCGAGCCCCTGCTCCCGCTCGGGGGCGGAACGATCAAGCAAAAGCTCCGATCGAACGATGACCTGGGCAAGGCCCTTGCCGCTGGACCCCCGAACGGCCACCCGGCGCGGACCATCCACAGCGTCAAGGGCATGGAGTTTCCCGCCGTTTGCGTCGTGATGACCACGACGGCCAAGGGGATCATCGATCATCTGACGGCCGGCGGCGCGGCCGCCGACAATGAGGAGGCGCGGAAAATCTATGTGGGCGCCTCGCGGGCGGAGCGGCTGTTGGTGATCGCCTTGCCGCGAACCCAGGCCGAACGGCTCCGGGCGCTGATAGCCGGCACGGGCGCCAGCGTCTCTGTGACCCAGATCTGACCGCGCCGGCCTACTCGGCGGCGGCGGCGCCCTTCGGAGACCGGTCATAGGCCAGCAGGGCTTGGATTTGGGCTCTGCTGTCAGCAGGGGACGGCGGAGATGGTCGCGGTAAAGTGGGGATGAGGGGGAAGGCGCCGTCGTCGTCCGGGACATCGAAATCGAGGTTCGCGAGAGCCCCCGCGCCGTCGTACCGACGATTGAACACGGCGACCGGATGTTTCAGGAAGTGCTGGTCGAACATCGTGGCCATTCCCGACGCCGACAATCGCGCAAGTTCCGCGCGGACGTCGGGACCGGTCTTCCAACCGATGGCGTACCGGCGCGTTTTGGAGCGCGCTTCCTCCAGCCGGGCGACCGCGGCATCAGTGAATCCGCCGCTGGTCCAGAACTCGAAGTGGATTTCAGAGCTGTTGAATCGATCCTCCGACTTGGTGGCCCGGTAGAGCCCGGGCACCGTGTCCGTCAGCCACTTATCGATCTCCTCGACATCTATCAGGTGATCGGGCTGGTAGCCCTTGCACTCGTAGATCCAGACCTCGCCGGCGACGATCCGGCGCACATCGATCTCGGCGCGGAAATCGTCGAGACGGACGAGGTGGTTGATGTCGATCGAGCCGCCGAAGCGCGCCTGTACGACGTGGCCGACGACGAGTTCGAACAAGGAGCCGCGCAGATTTCGATCGGCCCCATGGATGCTGCCCAGCTTGTCGAAGAGCTCGCCGATCACTTCCGGCTTGGCGACCGCGATCGCGGCAGCCTTGCTGAGGGTCTCAAGTAGCGTGGCCAAGCCGACGGCGACGTCCCGGCCGAACAGATTCTTCGGTGTCGCCAGCATCAGACCCTTTTGGCGGCCGAGATTGAACGCCTCCTGGGTGAAGCCGTCCGCCATCAGGATCGGCAGGAACGGGGGCAGGTTCTTCAGGTAGCTCGACAGGGTGAACTTGCGAACGAAGGCCGCGACGGCGTGTTCGTTGACGGCCGCCCCGGCGATCACATCGGCGACGAGAAATCCCGGCTGGGGAGCGCCGTCTTTTCGGCGGCGGACAATCGGCGTCATATAGGACGGTCCGCAGAGATCCCAGTTGAAGGTCCCGAAGGTGGGCAGGTGATCGGCCTCCCCGCGGATTTCGATCTTGTCGTAGCTGGCCACGCCGAGCCGCCTCGCCCAGTCCCGTAGCGCCAGCAGCAGCATCTTCTCGACCAGGATCCGAGCCCTCAGCCGCTGATAGTTCGGGTGGCCAAGGTATCCATCCGCCCGCAGCGAAACGACGGGGCCCAGACCCTGCAGTTCCCCTCGTTCGACGAGGTGAACCGCTTCGAGGCGCTGCAGGACCGTTTCGCTGGAGACCTGGCCCTTTTGCCGGATCGGCGATCCGCTGATGATCGAAAACTCGTCCAATGGGACGACACCATCGCGCGCCTGCAGCGCCGCCAAGGCCGGACCGTAGGCTGGGCTGGCCTCGTGGATGTCGCGCGCCAGCGAGCGCCAGTAGACTTCCTTGCCGTCGTGCTTGACGTGGTAGAGGAACCTTGCGTTTCGAGGAAACACCAATCCCATGAGACGATGAACATTGGGGCCCGCGCGGCTGATCCGCTGCCGCGCCACATCGGGGGACATGCCTTGCGCCACCAGCTTACGGGCGATGTCGGATGAGAGCCCGGGGCCTTCGTTCAGAAGGATCATTTCGACCGGATTCAAAGGAAGACCCTCCTTGTCACACTGCGCTATTTATAATGATACTACAGGGCGAGGCTTCCATTGTCGCGTCGGTCGCGCAAGTGGTATTAAGGCAATGAATTCAGATGCATAAAGTTCGGTGATGGCGGGCGTTCGGCCGCCCCGTGTCACGGTCGCTGTCACACGGGTGATAGCGAGCCCGGTTCGCGGTGGATTTTATGCCTCAACGACACCGGGCTATGCGCCGAGCTGATCCTCCTGGTGGACAAGTTCTTGGGCGAGCTTGACGACATGCCGGCGCAAGCGGCGGCTCTTCAACATGGTGAAGGCCTCAGCCAGATCGGCCCCTTCGTCGGTGGCGGCGAGGAGGTCGATCGCGGTCGGTGGCACGCCTTGGAGCGCGTCTCTTGAGAGTGTCAGGAAGTCGGTGATCGGCGCCTTCATGATAACCGCCAACTCCAGCAACTGAACGGCGGAGATCGCGGCGGCGCCGCGCTCGAAGGCGCCGATTCGGCGTTTGCTCAGCTGCAGCCGATCGGCGAGCGCCTGACGGGTCAGGCCGGCGGCGGTGCGGCAGGCCCGCAGCCGCGTCCCGAGTCTGAGCCGTTCCATGTTCAGCTGTTGCTGTTCCATCGTCTGCCCCGTGGAGCCGTGTCGCCCGGTCGGCGGGCCAGGATGCACCCATACCGAAGCTGACCGCAAAGACGCTAGAGATAAGTCACTATAGTGACTGGCGAAGATCGGCGTTCCGCCAGTCCGTGCGGTATGCGTCTGAGTAAAGCGTTCGGTCAGAACGTCCGACAGTTGAGGAAGAAGAAGGGCCTGTCGATCGAGGCGTTGGCGGATGATGTCCGCGTGGCCACCACCTATGTCGGCCAGCTGGAGCGCGGTCAGCGCAATCCCACCTTGGCGATGGTCGAGAAGTTCGCCGAGGTCCTGGGCGCGGAGCCTCTGGATCTGTTGAAGACGCCCGCCGTCGAGCCGGACGCGAAGGCTTAGGTCTTCGCCGGGCGGGCGGGCAGACTTACGTCTGCGCACGGTCTCGTGCGGGAGGACCCGCCATGGACCCGTCGGACTATCCTGAAGACTATGACGAACCTGATCAGAGCCCCGATTGGGCGGACGCCGCGACCTTGGATCCCGGCGCCTTTACCGCCGCCCTGCGGCAACTGACGATGCTGGGGAGCGACCCCTTCCTCAGCATGCAGGTGACCAATCTCGGCCTGGTCGACACCTTCATCAATCTGCTTGAGAGCCGGCTGATGCGCGAGCGGATGACGCAAGACGGGACCCCGCCCGACACCGCTTTCGTGCTTGCCCAGTCGCAGATGTGGATATTCGCGGCCTACGAGTTGCTGCGCACCTGGAAGCAGCGGGTGAAGGACACGATGAAGCTGATCAAGGAAGGCCGCGTCGAGGCGCGCCTCGCGCAGCTGGAAAAGCCCCTCTCCTACCGGCACACCGCCCGCGAGATGCGCGCAAGCCAGCTGCGGACCATCGCCGCGCTTCCCAACGCGCTGGACGTCCTCGATGCGGACCTACGGCGGATCCATGTGACCTTCGGTCTGATGGAGGCCCTGCGCATGGCGCTGGCCAAGCATGAGGTGCCCAAGCAGCGGGACTCAGTGGCGTTCGCACCGGGCTATGGCCGGATCAATCTGTGGAACGGGTCGATCGACTTCGAGCTGTCGACGGACGCGGGGATTTTGGGGACGACCAGTCACCGCGAATTGGCCGAAGGGCTTCGCGCCATGTTCCAGGAGCCGCCGCAGAGCTGGGACGAGCTTGCGGGGTTCGACGCCTACCTGAAGGGACCACCCGCCCCGCCGTTCTGACCCGCAGGCCTACGGGTTGCATCCCGCGCAGACCTGGTCTTTCGAGGGCTGGCGGCCTCTTGGCGCCGCTTCAGAACGAATAGGCCTGCAGCCGCACCATGGACGATGCGCCCACCCTTTTCGGTCTTGCCGTCATCGCCGCCTATATCGCCCATGAAGTGGTGTTGGTCTGGCTGATCTTCGATCGCCGGCAGGTCTTCGAGCGGCGCACCTTTCGCCTGTATCTTGGCTCTCAGGTCGTGATGGCCATCCTCGCGCTGGCGGCCTTCTGGTCTTTGATCATCCATTCGGCTGATCTGTTCTTCGCCTTGGGCGCGGTCTCGATCGGGCTCTACGTCACGCGCGAAGTCCTGCTGGGTGCGGCGGGGCGTGCGGAGGTGACGGCCAAGGGCCCCTCCCTGTTCAAGCGGCGACCCCGAGACTGACCTGGGACCCTGAAGCCTACGGGTGGCGGGCTCTGACGGACATGGTTTCCTGGTCTGACGCAGGCTGGAGGGGGAGGTCTCCCCCTGCGGCCGAGCCCCGTCTCGTCCGACCCCCTCTGCGGGCGGACCCGCAACGCCCCGGGAGCAGGAGGAAGGGACCTGGGTGGCGGACGTTTGAAGGAGGTCGCCAGCCATGTCCCTGGTTCAGATCGTGCGCGCGCTTGGAGGGGAGCTCTATGAGGGCGGCCGGCGGGCCAATGTGCCCGCGCCCGGCCACAGCCGGTTCGACCGCTCGGTGTCGCTGCTCTATGAAAACGAGCGGGTGGTGGCCCACTGCTTTGGCGACGGCGACTGGAAGGCCGTGCTGGACGACCTGCGCGGCCGCGGCCTGATCGACGGCGAGAACCGCCCGACCAGCCTGGTGATCGGCTCCGCCGCGCCCCGCATCAGCGCACCGCCCGCCTCGCGGACTCTGCGCGTCGCCACGGCCCAGCGCCTGTGGGAGACCGGCCGCCCGCTCGGCCGCTCGCCGGCGGCGCAGTATCTGCGCCGGCGCGGCGTGACCCGCGCCCTACCCGGCCCCGACGCCGCCCGCTATCTGGCCGAGGCGCCGACCGCGGCCTACGCCGCCAAGAGCCGCACCCGCCCCGCGCTGATGTTGGGCGTGCGAGGGCCGGACGGGGGTTTGAGCGCCATTGAGCTGACCTACCTGACCCCTGGCGGCCATCGCGCCACGGACCTGAAGCTCTCGCGCAAGACCGTTGGGGTCATGCCGCAGGCCAGCGCGGTGCGCTTCGATACGCCGGGTCCCAAGCTGCTGGTGGCCGAGGGCGGGGTGACCACGTTGGTGGCGAGCCAGCGCTTCGGCCTGCCGGCTTGGGCGCTGCTGTCCACCTCCAACCTGCGCGGCTGGATCGCCCCGGAGGGCGTGGAAGCGGTGCTGATCGCCGGCGACAACGGGTCCGACGGCGAGGCCTCAGCGGCGCGCTTGGCCGTTCGGCTGGAAGATCAGGGCGTGGCGGCGGAGATGGTCTTCCCGCCCGCGCCGCACGGGGACTGGCCCGACTTGGCCATGGCCGAGACAGGGGGCCGGCGGCTGCTCTGAAAGGAGAGAGGAAGGGATCGGTGGGGTGCGCCGAAGGGGCAGGATGACCCTCGCCCAGGCGCTGGAGCCTGATCCTGATGACCGACGTTGTGACCGACACCGCTTCCCCTGCCGCCGCGCCCGCCGCCATGGCCCGCATCCAGGTGCGCCTGGGCGACCTGGGCCTGGCCAAGGAGAATCTGCGCTTCCACGAACCGGCCGACGACGGCGTGCCGCAGCTGGCCGACACCATCGCCGCCGCCGGCGTGGTGATCCCGCCGATCGTTCGCCCTGGCAAGAAGTCCGAGCAGGCCTTCATGGCCCTGGATGGGCGTCGCCGCCGCTTCGCCCTGATCGTGCTGCGCGAGCGCGGCGAGATTGACGACGACTACCTGGTGGACTGCCTGCTGGCCGAAACCCCGGCTCAGCAGATGGCCGCCATCGTCCTGCCCAACACCGAGCACGCCCCGGTCCACATCGCCGACGTGATCGTCGCCATCGGCAAGCTGCGCAAGGCCAAGATGGACACTCGCGCCATCTCCGCCGCCCTGGGCTACGCCGAACTGGAGATCAAGCGGCTGGAGGCGCTGTCGGGCGTGCACATCAAGGTGCTGACGGCGCTGCGCGGCGGCAAGCTGACCTTGAAGCAGGTGCGCTTGTTCGCGCGCCTGCCCGACAAGAAGCAGCAGGCCGAGATTGCCCAGTCGGCGCTCGACGGCCACCTGCAGGACTACCAGCTGCGCGCCATGCTGCATCAGGACAAGGTCACGGTGGAGGACGCGAGGTTCGCCCTAGTGGGCATGGATCGTTACGTCGCCGCCGGCGGCCGGGTCTCTTCGGACCTGTTCGGCGAGTTTCCTGACGCCTTGCTCGATCCGGAGATCCTGCAGACCGTTTGGCGCGACCGGGTCCAGCCCCTCGTCGACCATCTGCAGGCCGAGGCCCTGGCCGTGTTCGTCGGCGCCGATGGCGGGTTCGGGGCGCCGGACGGGTTCAACCGGGTGCCCTACCTCTACGAGCACCGGCTGAGCGACGAAGAGACGACCGCCCTGGAGGAAGCGCGCTACCGGGTGACGCAGGTTTCCAGCGCCCTGCAGGATCTCGATCCCGAGGCCGATGACGCGCCGGTGGCGCTCGGCCCGCTTCTCATGGCGATGGCGGCCGAGGCCGGCGTGGGATTGGTTCACGCCAAGATCGGCGCAGTGCTGATCTCGCCAGCCGCCGAAGGCTATGGGGTAAAGGCGACCTTCTACGCCGAGCCCCTGCCGATAGACGACCTGGCGGACGAGACCGAGGAGGACGGCGACGACGAGCCGGACGCGACCGTCACGCGCTACGGCCGTCAGGCCTACGACGACGTCGAGGTGCCCAAGGCCGATGTCGAGGTGGAGGGCTCCAGCCACGTCCTGCATGAGACCCGCACCGACGTCGCCACCCGCGGTCTGATCCGCGACCTGGCCGATGATCCGGGCGCGGCTCTGACCGTGCTGGTGGCCCAGCTCTTCAAGCAACTGGCCCTGCACAGCGCGGGCAGCCTGGAGGGGTCGGCCGCCCACATCTCGGCGACAGCCTATCGGCGCGGGAACACCTCGCCGATTGCGGCTCTGGACGGCGAGGTGCGCGATCGATTGGACGCCCGGCGCGCCGCGTACCGCGCGTCGGGACTTCGCCCCATCGCCTGGGTGGAAACCCTGCCGCACGGGCAGAAGATGGCGCTGATGGCCGAGCTGGTGGCCGTATCGCTGAACCTGCGTGAAGACCGGACCACCTCGATTCGCCACGCCGCCCGGGCCGAGGCCGCCGAGATCGCCGCGCTGTGCGCCGCGGATATCTCGGCCCATTGGACCCCCGATCACCCGTACCTCGCCGTCCACTCCAAGAAGCAGCTGACCGCGCTCCTGGAAGAGATGGGGATAGAGGACGACCGGGCGAAGACCTTGAAGAAGGACGACCTGGTGACCTTCGTCGCCGAGGCGGCGGCCGAGCGGCAATGGGCGCCGGCGGCGTTGTCCTGGGAGACGCCGGTTGTGGAGCAGGCGGTTGAGGCGAGCGCCGAGGCCGATGCCGCTCCAGACGATGCCGAGGTGCTGGCGGTCGCGGCCTAACCGCTCGGGGCCTTCACCCTTGAGCCCCCGCTTCACGGTGTGGGCTCTTTTTTTGCCCCGGCTGATGGTCGTGACTCCATGCTGTCGCGGGACCTGACCCCCAATGGAGACCCCCATGACCAATCTTGACGGCCGAGAAGACGAAGACTTGGCGATCCTGTTCCGCATCGCGCGCCATCCCCTGCCCGCCCCGCGCGACCCGCAGCTGGCCGCCGGTTGGGCCCACCTTGGCGTGGGACCCGAGCAACAGGCGGGCGACGCCGTCGCCGCCCTGGCCCGTGCGGCCACGGACCCCCTCCGCTCGCCGGCCAATCGCGCGCGGGCCGAGACCTATCTGGAGCGCCTGGCCGCCGCGTAAGGGGAGGAGGAGGCAGGGAGGGGACGGGGCGAGCCCGTCGGGACTGGAGGGAGGCGCCCTCCGCCGCGGGTGATCTGGACCCCGGTCATGAACGCTCTGCTTCCGCTCTTCACCATAGCCGCCGCCGGCGCGGACCATCATGCCGCCAACCTTCTTGCCGCCGCCCGCGCGCTGACCCCTCACCTCAACCGGTCGCGCGCGCTGGACCGCAAACTGGTGGCCGGCGTCATGACCACCACCTTCGGCGGATCCGACGCCGAAGGCGCCTGGTTGTGGCGGGACGCCTATGACGCCATCGAGGCGGCCTTGGTGTTCCAGCTGCGCCGGTTGGCGCCGCAGATCGGCCGCCTGGAGGACGCGCCCGCCGACATCGTCGCGCTTCTGGCCAACCTGTCCGGCCTGACCCTCACCCACACCCGCCGCTCGGAGGAGCAGGTGGCGTTGGACCAGTTCTCCACCCCGCCCGAGCTGGGCGCGCTGGCGGTTCTGGCGGCCCAAGTGCGTGCGGGGGACCTGGTCCTGGAGCCGTCCGCCGGCACCGGCCTTCTGGCCATTCTGGCCGAGGCCTGTGGCGGGACGCTGAGCTTGAACGAACGTGCGGCGAGCCGCTACGCCCTGCTCGAAGGTCTCTTCCCCCTGGCTGACCGCTCCCAGCACGACGCCGTCCACCTGCCGGACCTCCTGAAGACCTCGGGTGCGTTCCACGTCGCCCTGGTCAATCCGCCCTTCCAGCATCTTGAGGCCCATCTGGACGCCGCCTTGAATGGCCTGGCCGACGGCGGCCGACTGGCGGCCATAGTGCCGGCGCGTCTGTTCGACGACGCGGCGGCGTTGCGCGCGCTCGCCGCCCGCGGCCGCGTCGTGCTTCGCCTGCGGTTTCCCGAGCGGGCCTACGCCAAGCACGGGACCTCGGTGGAGACGGGCCTGCTGGTGGTCGACCGGGGCGGCGAGGCCGAGCCGATGGCGCCGGTGATCTCGGCCGACACCCTGGCCGACGCGGCCAAGTCGGCGGCTGGGATCGTCGCGCGACCGAGCGCCCAGGCGCGGCAGTTCCGCTCGCTCAACACGGTGGCCATCCTGGCGCCCCGGGCCCGCGCCCTCGCCGCGCCGGCGGGCCGATTGGCGTTCCTCGCCGATACTGCTCCGGTCGCCTACGAGACCTGTCCCTGGTCAGGCGAAGGCCACGACGTCGGCCTCTACCAGGCTTACCGGCTGGGCAGGGTGGTGTTCGCGCATTGCGCGCCCCACCCCTCCCCGCTCGTGGAATCTGGACCGATGGCCTCGGTGGCGCCGCCGGCGCCGACCTACCGGCCCATCTTGCCGACTGGCCTGGTCGCGGAGTCCAAGGTCTCCGACGCCCAACTGGAGACAGTGATCTACGCCGGCGAGGCGCACAGCCAACTGCTGCCGGGGGCGTGGATCCTCGGCGAGGCTCCGCACCTGGTGGTGCTGACCGCCGACGACCATCCGGGCGCAGTGCGCTTCCGCAAGGGCCACTTCCTCGGCGACGGCACCGGGTGCGGCAAGGGCCGGGAGATCGCCGGCGTGATCGCCGACAACCTGGCCCAGGGCCGTCGCCGCGCGGTCTGGCTGTCGAAGAACGATCCCCTGCTGGAGGACGCGCGGCGCGACTGGATGGCCATCGGCGGGACCGCGGCGGACATCACCCCGCAGTCGGCCTGGAAGCAGGCGGACGCCATCCGCATGGACCAGGGCGTCCTTTACACCACCTACGCCACCCTTCGGCAGCCGGCCCGAGGCGATCGGCCCTCGCGGCTCGACCAGATCGTCACTTGGCTGGGCGCGGACTTCGACGGGGTGATCGTGTTCGACGAGGCCCACGCGATGGCCAACGCCGCCGGCGGCGGCAAGGGTGCGCGCGGGACCAAGAAGGCTTCCCAGCAAGGCATGGCGGGACTGGCGCTGCAGAACCGCCTGCCCAATGCGCGGATCCTCTATGTCTCGGCGACCGGGGCCACCACGGCCGAAAACCTAGCCTACGCAGCCCGGCTCGGCCTTTGGGGCGGCCCTGAGGCCCCCTTCCCCACCCGCGACGCCTTCATGAACGCGGTCGAAACCGGCGGGGTCGCGGTCATGGAGCTGATCGCGCGGGAGCTGAAGGCCATGGGCCTCTACATCGCCCGCTCTCTGTCGTTCGAGGGGGTCGAGTACGAGGCGCTTCGCCATCCCCTCTCGGAAAACGACATCGGCGTCTGGGACGCCTGGGCCGACGCTTACCAGCTGATCCACAGGAACCTGCGCGCCGCCCTGGACGCGGTCGGGGTCAGCGAGGACGGCAAGCCCAAGTCCGGCCAAGCGGCGTCGGCGGTGATGTCGGCGTTCGAGGGGGCGAAGCTCCGCTTCTTCGGCCATTTGCTCTCGGGCCTGAAGGCCCCGTCCCTAGTGGCCTCGATCCGGGAGGACCTGGCGGCCGGCCGTTCCGCCGTGGTCCAGGTGGTCTCGACCAACGAGGCGGTGATGGAGCGGCGCCTGGCGGAAATCCCGCCTGAGGAGTGGAACAACCTCGCCGTCGACCTGACGCCCAAGGACCAGGTGCTCGACTATCTCATGGGTGCCTTCCCCGTGATGGCGATGCAGGCCGTGGAGGATGACAGCGGCGCGGTGACCATGGTCCCGGTGACCGACGAGGCCGGGCGGCCGGTGGCCAGCCAGGAGGCCCTCCGGCTTCGCGACGAGCTTGTCACCAACCTCGCCTGTCTGCCGGCCGTGCCCGGGGTGCTGGACGCGGTGCTGGACCACCTCGGGACCGAACAGGTCGCCGAGATCACCGGACGCTCGCGCCGAGTGATCGTCCGCGACGGCCGGCGCGTGGTTGAGCGCCGTAGCGCCTCGGCCGCCAAGGCCGAGACCGACGCCTTCATGGCGGGCAAGAAGCGGGTGCTGGTGTTCTCCGACGCCGGCGGCACGGGACGCAGCTACCACGCCGACCTTGCTGCCCAGAACCAGCAACGCAGGGTCCACTATCTGGTCGAGCCGGGCTGGCGCGCCGACTCCGCGATCCAGGGCCTTGGCCGGTCGCACCGGACCAATCAGGCTTGTGCGCCGCTGTTTCGGCCGGTGACGACGGATATCCACGGCGAGAAGCGGTTCACCTCGACCATAGCTCGGCGTCTCGACAGCCTGGGCGCCCTGACCCGGGGCGAGCGGCGGACGGCGGGCAACGGCCTTTTCCGCGCCGAGGACAATCTGGAAAGCCCCTTCGCGCACCGCGCCCTGCAGGCCTTCTACGTCGGCCTGCACTTTGGCAACGTCGAGGCGATGTCTCGGCCAACCTTTGAGGAGAAGACCGGTCTGCGGTTGCTCGATCATGAGGGCAATCTCAAGGACGCCGACGACATGCCGCCAATGAACACCTTCCTCAATCGCCTGTTGGCGCTGAGGATCGCCGACCAGAACGCGCTGTTCGCGGCCTTTGACGCGATCCTGTCCTCGATCCTGGAGCGGGCCGCTCAGTCCGGTCTCCTGGACCGGGGGATGGAGGACATCGTCGCCGACGACGTGGCGATCTTGGACGAGGAAGTGGTTCGCACAGATGCCGTGACCGGGGCCCAGACCAAGCTTCTGCGCTTCCAGGTGCGCACCCGGCGCGAGCTGACCTCGCCCGACGAGGCCCTGGCGGGTCTCGAGCGCGACGGCGTTGTGTTCGCGGTGAACAGCAAGTCCGGCCGCGCCGCCCTCGTGGTCCAAGGCCTGACCACAACGGACGACCAGGACCACCTGATCCCGGCCGTGCGCCTGATCCGCCCCGAGAAGCGGACGATCGCGTCGTTGAAGGGGTTCGAGGAATCGGCCTGGGAGGCGACCGGCGAGGCCGCGTGGCGCGGGGCCTGGGACAAGGAGGTGGCGGAGGCCGATCCGTGGATCACCCGCGACCTGGTGTTGGTCTCGGGCCTGCTGCTGCCGATCTGGACCCACCTGCCGGACAAGGGGACCTCGGTGCGGCGGTTGAAGGCTCCGGATGGGCGCCGTTGGCTCGGCCGCTTGATCGATCCTGGGCAGGTCCCCGCCCTGAAGGTGGCGCTCGGACTGTCCGACGTCGCCAACGCTTACGGCGATCCGCACCAGGTCTCCCGGCTCATCCTCGAAGACGGCGTGGCGCTCTGCCTGGCCGGCGGCCTGTGGCTGCGCCGCGCCAAGGTGATGGACCGTATGCGGATCGAGGTGGTGGGGGCTGCGTCCCAGCGGTCGTCCTTCGCGGCGCTTGGCTGTTTCACCGAGATCATCGCCTACACGCCGCGGGTGTTCGTGCCGGTGGAGCAGGCGCAGGTGCTGGCGGCGGTGCTGGCCAAATGGCCGCCGCAGTCGGTGCTGCCGAAGGCGGCGTAGGGAGCTTGGAGGAAGGGGTCCGGGAGGCGAGCCGGGCTGGGGAATGGTCCCCGCCCGACGCGGACGCCGGCCATGCTCTACCCCTTCCCGCCCAAGCCTGGGAGCTCCTCGCCGTGGGGCCCGATCCAAACCGTCACCCCGCTGGGGCCTGAGGCGGTGTCTGTAACGACCGCCTCGCATGGGGGCCTGCGCGTGTCCCTGACCGCGCTGGCCCGGATGCCCGATCCGGTCCGCTCGACCGCCTACAGCTGCGACGGCTGGTTCGAGGAAGATTGCGACTGGGCCCTGCCTTACCTCGCGCTGGGTCTGGACGCCTTCGAGGTGGACGCGGCGCGCGCCGCGGAGGTGTGGGCGGCTGCGGTCCGCACGGTCCAGCGTTACCACCCGTACCACGCCCAGTTGCTCGGCGTCGCCGCCTCGGCCGGAGAGCGGGCCGATGACTGAGCAAGGCGACCTATTCGCGGGCGGCGTCGCCGAGGCGTCGTCCAGGCCCGCCTTCGGGGGGGTTATTGGCTGCATCGACCTGCAACAGCGCTTCGTCGCCAGCGGCGTCGAAGGGCTCGATGAAGGCGACACCCTCGCCTTGGTGCTCTCGCGGTGCCTTGCGCCCGGCGCCGATCCTATCTTGGCGGCGGATGCGCTGCTTGGCCGCTTCGGCGGCGTCGGGCGGATCCTCGGTGCGGCCGAGGCGGATTTGGCCAGGGTGATTGGCGTGGACGCGGCGCGTCAGCTCAGCTTGCTGCACGCTCTGCTCCAGCGCGCGCTGGAGTATCCCCTGCGCCAGCGCACGGTGCTGTCCTCGTTCGATGCGGTCAGGTCCTACCTGCGGGTGCGTCTTGCGGCCTTGCCGCGGGAGGTCTTCCACGTGCTGTTCCTGGACAAGCGCAATTGCCTGATCGCCGACGAGTGTTTGGGCGTCGGCAGCGTCGACCACGCTCCGGTCTATCCGCGCGAGGTGGTGCGCCGGGCGTTGGAGCTGTCGGCCAGTGCGATCCTGCTGGCCCATAATCATCCTTCGGGCGACCCCACGCCCTCCCGAGCCGACATCGACATGACCAAGCTGGTGGTGGAGGCCGCCAAGGCGCTGCAGATCGTCGTGCACGATCATCTCGTGGTCGCGGGCGGCCAGGTGGCGAGCCTGAGGTCCCTTGGGCTGATGTAGGCGGTCTCCTCCGCGGGGAGGTGGAGGAAGGGCGGGGCTGGGTGCGCTCGATCCGAGCGCGTCTGGAGGATTCTCCCATGTCCGACCTCGCCTGGTCCGACGACCGTGTCACTACCCTCTCGAAGCTCTGGCTCGACGGGCTGTCTGCCGCGCAGATCGCAAAGCAGCTGGGCGGAGTCACCCGCAACGCCGTCATCGGCAAGGTCCATCGTTTGGGGCTGGGCGGTCGCGCGGTTCCCTCACGCCCAACCAAGCCGGCCAAGGTCCGGTCGGCCAGGCCAGCGGCTCCCGTCAGACGGCGCCTCGAACCACGACCGGTGTCGCCGACGCCCGCACCGTCGATGGAGGGCCCGGGTCTGATCACGTCGATGACCGCGCTGGGCGCCCACACCTGCAAATGGCCGATCGGCGATCCGAAGGCGGACGACTTCAGCTTCTGCGGGCGGCTGGCCCACGGCCCCTACTGCCCGTCTCATCGCGCCCAGGGGGTACGGGCGGGCGCGGCCTGGCGGGCGGATCGCGACCCGGTGGTTCGTCGGGCCTTGGCGGGTCTCGTTTAGGGCGCGCCCGACTGTCGGGTGCGGCGAGGCAGGTCAGGCCTTTGGGTGAGGCGCAAGCCCTTTGGCTCGAATGACCTCGCCACCATCCGGCGCCCGCCACAAGGGACGCTGCGCTCAAAGCCCTTGTGGCGAACGCCGTCTGTCGGCGCGGGCGGTCACGAGCCGACGGGCTCCCCCTCCAACCGACAGGACGATCCCATGCCCCTTCTCTCCCCCCTCCCTACAGACGACCGCTTGACGCTCTTCGAGTCCCAAGCGCTCGAACTGGAGGATCCGCGACCCTATCCGCAGGAAGACGCCTTGCTGCAGCTGGGCCATGGCCTGATGAACGAGGTTCTGGACCTGGTGACCGAGACCGCCCTGGAGGATGTCGCGGGCGTCGTCTGCGAAGCGCTGATCGGCGCCTTCCACTCCGCGGCGCAGCGCATCGAGCGCGACGGCGACAAAGCGCGAGACACCCTCAATGGTCTGGTGCGGGATTTCGATGGGTCGGAAATCCTCGACGTCGAGATCCAGGAAGCGACCCGCCGGGCCCGCGCGGCCGATGTGGCCACCCTGGCCCTGGAGCTGATCCGCGATGCGGCTTCGGCGAGCTACACCACCACCACGGGCGAGGTCTGGAGCCCCTGGAAGGGCTCGGTGAAGGCGTCGCGTACCACGGCCGCCCAGATTGACGCGCGCGAGGCTCTGCGGGCCCAGAAGGCCCGCAAACACCAGATCGCCCACCCGGGCTCAACGATCGTCGCCTTTCGCGCCGCGCCACAGGCCGATACGGCCGAGGACGCCGGGCGCATCTTCGATGCTCTGAACTGGGCGCGCAGCCAATGGCCCGACATGGCGCTCGCCACCTCGGGCGCGCGAGGCGGCGAGAAGCTGGCCATCAAGTGGGCCAACCAGAAGGGCGTCACCTTGGTGCTGGCCAAGGCGGACTTCGACGGCAACGGCCGGGCGGCCCCGTTCCGGGCCAACGATCAGATGCTCGAGCTGGATCCGGTCTGCGTCCTCACCCTGGCCAATTCGGTCAACCCGGGTCGAAGCGAGGGCATGCATGACTTCGGACCTGCTTTGAACCTGGGTCAGAAGGCCAACGAACGGGGCATTCGTCACCATCCGGTTCGGGCCAAGGCCTGACACCCCGGCGAGGCGGCGGCCGAGAGGTCGCCGTTTTTCGCGTTTTCGAAGCCGGTTGGTGTTCCGCGAGGGGCCTACCAAGGCGCCGAGGTTTCTCCGGCCAGGGCGCGGGCTGACCGCGATCGACATGCAAACCTGGAACGGGGCCGTCCGGCCACAAGGCGACCTCGCTTGGCGAGGCGGCGTCGGCGGACCCTCCGGCCTTCCGTTGCTGCGCGCCGTGCAGGCCGGTTTCCGCCGCCGCCGACCTTGTGGCCGGCCCCTCTCCCCGCCCCGGCCGGTCGCATGATCGCGGGATGAGCCCGCAGATCCAGACGGGAGATGGACGATGGCGAGCATGGCGATGGCGCAGGCGGTGTTGGAACACGCCAATCAATTCTACGACGTTGACTGCTGGTACGTGGTCGCCGAGTGCTGGGACGTCTGGTCGGTGCTCGAGGAGCTGGACCGGCAGGAAGAGATCACCTGCACGATCTTTCAACTCGAGGCGGGCGCCATTTCGCATTTCGCCAAGCTGATCGCGGTCGATCGAACCCTTCACTGAGGGGGCGCGGACGGCTCTGATGGCGGCACTCTCGGGCGCCGCCGTCGTTGTGTTGTTGAACAGGCGGGGAACACTTTCCAACGGCTAGGGGGTCAGGCCGGGTGGGGCGCCGCCGGTTGAGGTTGGTGATTCGTTCTGTCGGCGGTTCAGTCCGCCGGGCTTTGCGCCGCCCGTTTCCCCGCCGGCGAGGATGGCAGGCGGTGGCGCGATGGGGCCGGCGTCGCCAGAAGGTGCCCGAGCTTGCGGGCTTCGGTGGAGGGTGGCCCCCCATATCCTGGCGGAATTCACGGCGGCCAAGTGGGTGGGGGCGTTGGTGAAGGTCTTCGGTGGAGCAGCCTTGGCCCGGTTAGGGGTCTGGGTTTCCTGCCCGGGGTGGCCGGTTCATCCCAGGTCCGGTCGGTTTGGCGTTGCGCCCTCCCCTTCCCTCTCGTGGCGCCTGTGCCTTTCGTCGCTGGATCGCCAGGGTGGCCTTGGCCGATTGCGGCTCTGATCTCGGGCGGCGAAGGTTCAGTGGGGCGTTGAGGCCCGCTTTCGCTCTTCCCCGGTCAGCCGCGGCGGCAGACGTTCCCGCGCGATCAATCACGTAAACCTAGGCCGGGTCGCTCGGGGTTGAAGCCGACCTCGCCAGCGAGGCGGCCGGCCCGGACCCTCCGGTCTTCGCAGCTAGCGCCGCTGCAGACCGGTTTCCAGCCCCGCCGAGCTTCATCCCCTCCCTTGTCCCCGTCCTGGGCGGTCTCGTGATCGCGGCAGGGACCGCGGGCCGCCCGGGCTCTTCTGGGCGGAAGATGGAGAAAGACGATGCTCAACAAGGTCCAACTGATCGGCTTCACCGGCGCCGAAGCTGAAGTCCGCACCACGGCGGGCGGCAAGAAGGTGGCGACCCTGCGGGTGGCGACGAGCCGCTACACCAAGAAGGAAGGGGCGAAGAAGGACTACACGACCTGGCACACCGTGGAGGTCTGGAACGCCGGCACCGTGAAGTGGCTGGAAGGCTGCAGCCTGCCGACCGGGACCAAGGTGTTCGTCGAAGGCGAGATCCGTCACGACCGCTACACCGACAAGGACGGCGTCGAGCGCTTCTTTTCCAAGGTGGTGGTGGCCACGCCGCAGCACGAGTTGAAGTCCCTCGACAAGCCCGACCAGAAAGAGGTCGTCGAAGCGGCATGAGCCCCCTGCCCTGCCCCGCCCGGCGTTCGCCGGGCGGGGTTTTCGGTGGCAAGCGAAGTCAAGTGGTCGGAATAGTAGCTACTAGATAGCTACCGGGAAGCGTCCTGTTAGGGGCTTCCGAGGGCGGGCCGAATCGTCTAGGGTCGTCAGGAGGTTATCAGCGTCTTTGCCGCTTGGAATGGGTCACCTTCTCGGGGCTATTAAACTGGTAGCTACCAGATAGCGGGCTTCCAGATAGCTTCTCGAAAGCTTCCGGTAACCTTTCCGAAAGCTTTCGAGTTGATAGGCTTCCTGGAAGCTATCGGTTGTCGAGGCAAGGTGGCGAGTGCCGCCGGGCTCAGAGAATCGGTGGATACTAGATAGCTACCTGGTAGCGACCAGGCGGCGGCGCGGAGGTCCTTATGCCAACGATCGCCTTCATCTCGCCCAAGGGCGGGGTCGGAAAAACCACAGCGGCCACCATCCTGGCGACCCAGCTGGCGCGCCGCGCCCCGGTCATCATGATCGATGCGGATCCCAACCAGCCCGTGGATTCCTGGGCCAAGCTCGGCAATACGCCCGAGAATCTGTCTGTGGTCACGAAGGTCACCCAGGAGACCATCCTCGACCAGATCGATGAGGCGGCCACCAAGGCCCCGTTCGTCATCGTCGACTGCGAGGGCACCTCGTCCCTGACTGTGGCCTATGCGATCAGTGCGGCGGACCTGGTGATCGTGCCGACCCAAGGCTCGCAGCTCGACGCCAAGGAAGCTGCGCGCGCGCTGTCGCTGGTCAAGAAGCAGGAACGCACGACGCGGCGCACCATCCTGCATGCGGTGTTGCTCACCCGCACGGCCGTGGCGGTGCGCTCGCGCAGCCTGGCCCACGTGCAGAGCGAACTGAAGAAGCATGGGGTGCGGATGTTCGAGTCCGAATTGAACGAGCGCGAAGCCTTCCGGGCGATGTTTTCGTTCGGCGGAGCCCTGGAGACGCTGGACCCGGCCGCAGTGCGCAACATCGAGAAGGCCGTGGCCAACGCGCGCACCTTCACCAACGAGGTCCTGAGGCTGCTTCGCGAAGCGGCGGAATCGGCGGAAGCCGAGGGTAGGGGAGGGCAGGCGGCATGACCGAGCGGGCATCGATCTTCAGCGACGACGAAGACGACCTGGACGTCGCCGGGTTCAAACCCGCCGCGGCGCCCCGTCCGCGCGACCCGCAAGCGGTCGCCGCCGTGCGCCAAACCGCCGAATCCAGGGGCTTCGTGAGCCGCGAGGCCGCGCCGGCTGCGGCACCTAGGCCGGTCGCCATCGCCGCGCCGGCCGCCGAGCCGATCGCGCAGGAGGCCCGTCTGCGCCGGCGGCGCACCGGGCGTGACAAGCAGTTGAACGTCAAGGTGACGGACGCCTGCCTCAATCAGTTCTACGCGCTGGCCGACGCCAATGGCTGGGGCCTGGGCGAGACGTTCGAGCGGGCCCTGGCCGCGCTCGAGGGCCAGATTACCGGCAAGACCGTCTGATGACGCAGCGCCAGGATCCGCATCCCATCCGCGACTTCTTCGTGGGCGACCTGGTCGACTATGCGCCCAAGGACAGCCGCGACATGATGGAGCGGCCGTTCTTCTCGCTGCAGAAGCGCAAGCGCAACATCCCGATCGAGTACGAGAGCGAGGACAAAAGCGTCTATGTGAAGGTCACGCCGAACCCCAACTACGGCATGGCGACGATCTGGGACGCCGACATCCTGATCTGGTGTATTTCCAAGATCATGGCCGACATCGACCGGGGTCGAAACGACATCGAGCGGACCATCTACACGACGCCTTACGAGCTGCTGAAGGGCATCGCTCGCGGCACCAGCGGGGCCGACTATCGCGACCTGATGAACGCGCTTCGGCGCCTGCGAAACACCGAAGTCGAAACCAACATCCGGCCCGGTCCGCGGCGCAAATACGCGGCCTTCAAGTGGATCGAGGACACCGAAGGGGAGGGGGCTGACCCCAACGATCCGACCCAGCTGCGATCCATCTCGCTCACCATCCCGCGCTGGCTGTTCAACGGCCTGCGCGAGTCCGGCGGCGTGCTCACCCTGGACCGCGAATATTTCCTCCTCACCGGGGGTCTGGAGAAGGCGGTTTACCGCATCGCCCGCAAGCACGCCGGCTCGCAGGAGCAGGGCTGGACGGTCAAGATCAAGACGCTGCAGCAGAAGACCGGCAGCGAGGAAGTCGTGCGCAATTTTGCCCTCAGGGTGCGCAAATTGGCCGCCAAGGAAGGCACCGAGCAGCAGCTCCCGCGCTATCGGATGACGATGACCAAGACCAACGATGGCAGTGAGGCGGTGCACTTCGTGGACCGCGACATCGCCGATGCCGTGGCCTTGATGAAACAGGAAAAAGCCCGCGAGGCGCGTCAGGCCCGCATCGCTCAAGAGGATGCGCGCGCTGCCTTAATCGACGGGGGAAAAAACCCGCGACAACTGACACTTACGGGAATTGATGAAGCTGCCGTGGCGACACGGCGGCGGCGCTGAGGGCGCCGAAAGAGGCTGAAAAAGCCGACGTGGTTTCGAGTGCAAGCAGCGCTCGAAAGGCGATTTCTCGTCAGGCGAAAGGTCAGGATACCGCCTTTGTCAGCCACGATTCTGGGCGGGAGTCCACGCCGGCAGGCCGGCCAGGGTCATTCCGACCGCCGAAATGGCGGTTTTCGCCTCCAACGGGGCCTAACCCCATCGTGGTATCGAGTGCAGGCCGCCGACAGCGCCCGCGCTGGCTCGGTCAGGCGCGCCGTCGTGGTTTCGAGTGCAGCCGATTCGCGACCTTGGACGGCCGGACACTCGTGGTTTCAGATGCAGCCATGGATTTCGGGGTGGGCGCGGACGCATCGTGGTTTCAGGTGCAGGGCATGTCGTGGTTTCGGATGCAGCCCCACTCGTGGGAACAGGTGCAGGACTATTCGTGGTTTCAGGTGCAGCCCGATTTTGAGATTTTGCCGTGTTATCGGATGCAGTTGAGCGCGTGGTTTCAGATGCGGGCGCTTCGTGTCTTCGAATGCAATAGCACGTGGTATCGAAGGCGCCCCCGTCGCCCAACCCGTTGATTTACGGGTAGAAAACGGCCTAGTTTCCGGGCTTAACCTTCTAACTTCCCTATATCTAACAGAATCTCTCTAACTGCGACCGCCTGTGGAAAACCCAGCCGAAGGACTCTTTTATCTCCGCCTCTTGGGGGCTACGCCCCCGCCGGCTCGCTCGCAAAGCTCGCCCCAGAACGCTTCGCGTTCTTCCCACCCGGCAACCCCCAGGATCGTAGAAAGACCCAAGACCAAAACCCAAAACCAGCAACCGACACAACCGTCGCAATTGCCTTCGAGGAAGGCAGCGTTTTCTGTCGGTGTGAGGCTGGGGAGGTCAGCGGCGGCGGAAACGGCGCTGTGGGTCGGAATCCGGGGCGTGCGCCCTGGTCGCCGTCTTTTTCGGGGTGGTGGTGAGGGCGGAGCATGAACCGGCCTCTACGACGCTTGTTTTCGACGGGCGATCTGGCCCGGCGCCGCAGAGGACACTCACCAACCCTGCATCTTGGCTTTGGCGATGGGATTCGGCCGCGCGAAAATCGTCTGTGGCTGGGGGCAGCCCTGACTGTCGGGGTTTTGACGGCCGCAAGCGGCCCATTGGCGGGTCCGGCGCCGCTGGTGCTGGTCAACATCACGCCGAGCGAGCCGCCCGGCCTCTATCTGCGGGCCGCGGGACCCGTGCGATTGGACGCGCTGATCGCCTTTGCGCCGCCTGCCGTGGCAAACCGGGTGGGCGACGGCCACCTCCGGCGATTTCATAGTTTTCTCAAGCGCGTGGCGGCCGTCGGCGGCGACCATGTGTGCTCGGATGGGCGGACCGCCCGGATAAACGGCGCCCTGGCCGGTCCTGTCGCGCAACAGGACGCGAGGGGCCAGCCGCTACCCCGTTGGATAGGGTGTCGCCGTCTTGCGCTGGGCGAGGTCTTCGTCCTCTCCACCCGCGTGCCCAACAGCTTCGACAGCCGATATTTCGGGCCCGTGCCGGTCGGCGCCGTGATCGGCGTCTACCGGCCGCTCTGGGTGCGCGCGTGAGGTTGCGGCCCCTCATGACGCTTGCCGTCGGCGCCGCCGCCGCGATGCTCGGCGCCTCGAACGCCATCGCCGCCACACCGTCCCTGACGTTGAGCCTAGAAGACCGCGACGCGCTGACGCGCGTCGCGGTGGCTGAGGCGGGCAACCAGGGCGACAGCGGGATCGCCGCCGTGGTGCAGACCATCCTCAATCGGCTCGTGTCGGGCGGATGGGGCGTGACTGTTGAGGCGGTCGTCGATGCGCCCCACCAGTTTGAACCGGTGGCGCGGGTCGGCGGAGATTGGCGGCGCCTACCGGCGCCCACGCAGGCCCAAAGCGCCCGTGTCGACACCATTCTGGCGCTGGTCGCCGACGGACGGATGCCGGACTTCGTCGGCGGCGCGCTCTACTTCCAGAACCCGAGGATCGTGGCGTCGCGTATCGCGGCGGGGACCACACCGGCGGACCGCTTGAATTTTGGCGGGCGAGCGCCGCTGGCCGTGGTGGGAGATCACGCATTTTACGGTGGCCCGGTCCCGCAGGATCGGATCGACAAGACCGTGGCGGCCGATCCGATCTTCATCGGCAAGCCGGCGCAGGCGATCCCACCCGCTGAGGCCCAGGACGCGACGACACAAGCGCCGCCGACCCCGCCCGAACGCGGGATTTTCATTCTTGCGAACGGTCGCCTGACGGAGGACCTACCGCGTCCGGCGAGCGATCACTGACGTTGTCCTTGGTGATCCGGAGCCCCTTGTAGTCAGGGTGGACGCGGCCTCCGCGGACCGTGGTCGAGCGCGCGGACTTAGGGATCAGAGTGTCGAAGTCGGGCAGGGCAGGGGGCTCGGCGCCTTGACCCGCTTCCTCGCGGACCGGCTGCAGATCGATCCCGAACGCTTCCAGAATAGCCAGCCGGTCCTGCGGCCGCTCGACCCGCCGATCGAGGATGTCGCGAAACCGGTCGAGTAGGTCCGCGTCGCCAAGGTCGCGCGCCTCCGCATAGAGCGCCGCGCCCATGACGATCTTGGCGCGGGTTTCTCGCTTGCGGTTGAGCTTGGAGAGTACGGCTTCGAGCCGTTCCACCCGCGCTTTCAGCACCTCCAGTCGGCGCTCCGGATCTTCGATCTGTGAGAGCGGGGTGATTGAGCCGTGGCGATTGCGCGGGAGCGAGCCGGTGGCGGCGGCGATCTCCTGGCGGGCCCGGCGTTCACGTTCGGCGAGTTGCACGGCCAGGCGGGCGAGGCGGCGTTGCCGCTGCTCTTCGGTCTCGCGGTCTTTGCGGCGTCTCGGCTCGGCGCCGATCTGGGGCAGGCTCAGCGGGCGGGCGGCGGTGTCAGCCATGCTTTGCGGACTCCAACGGCGGCGAGAATCCCCCCATGGTCGGACGGGTTCTGGCGTGCGGTGTTGACAATGGCGCAGTTACAGGTTGCTGTGCAACCCCTGCGGTCGGGCGATCCCGACACCCCTCGATCCCCGCCCGTTGGCGAGGTCGAGCCAAGGGGCGGGCCCCTTAGCGATCCAGAGCGGCGATAGGCGCCGTTCAAGCCAGGGAGCCGATCTCGCCGATGGCGCTCTATCGTCTGGAAGTGCAGGGGATTCAGCGCGCCCAGGGGCGCTCGGCGGTGGCGGCTGCGGCTTACCGCGCCGGCGCCGCCCTCTACGATCAGCGCCTGGAGATGGCCTTCGACTATTCGGCGCGGGGCGGCGTCGAGCACACCGAAATCATGGCCCCTGAAGGCGCCCCCGCCGCGCTGCTCGATCGCCAAGGCCTGTGGAACGCCGCAGAGCTCTCGGACAAGCGGTCGGATTCGCGGCCGGCGCGCGAGATCCTTCTGGCTCTGCCGCACGAGCTGGACGCTGAGCAACGCCTGGCCTTGGTTCGGGCGTTCGTGGCCGAGCATGTCGTCGCCCATGGCATGATCGCCGATGTCGCGTTGCATGGCCCGGACAAGGCGGGCGATCAGCGTAACCACCACGCCCACATCCTGGTCACGACCCGCGAGATGACGCCGGAGGGGTTCGGCCGGAAGGTCGAGGCCTGGACCAAACCGGAGTTGGTCCGCCACTGGCGTGAAGGCTGGGCGCGGGTGCAGAACGAGCACCTGCAAAGGGCGCTAGGCCGGACGGCGCCGCAGGTCACCGACAAGAGCCTGGCCGACCAGGGGATCGAGCGCGATCCAACCATCCATCTGGGTCCGTCCGCGTCGGGCATGGAGCGGCGCGGCGAGCGGTCGGATCGGGGCGATGTGAACCGCGCCATCCATGAGACTGCGGCCGAGCGCCAGAGCCTCGAGAAGGACCTCGGCAAGACCGAGGACGAAGTGGTCGGCAAGGCGCCGAAATCGGCCCGCGGCGCGCAGGCGCTCGCCGACGAGTTCGCCGCGCTGCATGGCGATCTTCTACGCGAGCATGGAAGACTGTCCCAGGCCCGCGAAGCTATCGTGGTATCGGGTGCGAAAAGCCCCCGCGCCGTGGCGGCCGAGGTGCTGCAGCCGGCGCGTCGGGAACAGGTGCTGGCCAAGGCCCGATTGGAGCGCGTGGAGGGCCGGGTCGGATCGGTACGGACGCGGCGAAATGCCCTGGCCCGATGGGTGCGAAATCCAGCCCGGATGATTTGGGCCAAGCACGCCGAGCTGAACGCGATTGCGGAGGCCAAAGCGGCCCTCCGGCTGGCCTCGGCGCGGCTCGCCGCTCGGCAGGCCTGGCTGCGGTCAGAGCCGGGGCAGATCTACGTCGCTAAAAACATCGCGCCGGCGGGTCTTTCGGCGCAGGACGCCTATCGCCAGAAGCGCACCTTGGAGCGACGGATGAAGCGCATCGCCAAGCGCGCCGAGGCGGTCGAGAACGTGAGGGTCAAGGCCCTGATCGCGCGCGAGCTGGGACACCACACCCTTGAGGTCCCCTCCAAGACGGGGGGGACCACCCAGTTCGTTCGGGCGATGGACGCCTCCACCCTGTCGGCGATCCGCCAGCATACCCCCGACGCCCAGCGCCGCGCCTACGACCGAGTGAAGGCCCAGCAGCGCGTCCGACCCCGCGGGCCCGTTCCCGACCTCTAGGGCGATCAAATCAAAGGCGTAGCGCGCGCTCCAGATCGGCGTGCTCGAAGGCGCTCGACATGCGCTTGATCTCGGCTTGCCGCGCGCCGCGCCCTTCGGCCGCTTTGCGCCACCCCGCCACGACACGCCCGACTTCGCCGACGATCGCATTTGCGTCGGCCGGCGCCAGGGCGAAGAACTCGGCCACCTGCAGCACCAGGTCGAGGTCACAGGTCCCATCGTCGACGTCGATGTTGGTGGTGAGAATCCGTGGCTTCAGGTCGGTCGGCGTGGGGTTGAGATCGTAGGCGGGGGAGAGCACCCAGCCGCCCGCGCCGCGCCACAGGAAGCCGTGGTTGCGCAGATGGTCGTCGACGTTGGAGACCAGCACGTTGAAGACCATCCGTCGGTAAAGCTGGGCAGCGTCGGCGCGGGCGTCGGCGCCGTGCTGCGTGAGCACGTCGACCAGCTCGGGATAGGAGGCGTGTTCGCCGTCCTTCAAGCCCATCATCGAAAGGGCCGACAGGAAGGGGATACGGGCCTCTCCCTCGCGGTCGAATCGGCGCGACAGCAGGACAGCGCGGCCGCCGACCTCGAGCAGCTCGTGTTCGGAGGTGCGGACGCCGGCAGCGCCCGCCAGATCGAGCGCGATCGCCTCCCAGCGCTCGACCGAATAGTCGTCGGTCTCCTTCGGGAATTTGGCGATGGCCAGACGACCATGCTGGTCGATCACCGAGGCCTTGGGCCGGGCGCCGCCGAGGGACGAGCCCGGGGCGAAGATCAGCTGGAGGTCCTCGTCGGTCTCTTCGTCGCGTAGAATGCGCTCCGTGACGCCCATCAGGCGGCCCAGATCGATCAGTCCCGGCACGCCGGCGGCGGTCGGCGCCTGGAACACGTCCTGGCCGACCTCGCGGAAGCGCAAGGCGCCGAGCCGAGAGACATCGGAGACTCCCAGCAGATAGTCGGCTTCGGCCAGGGTCCGAGGTGGGCGTCCCTCCTGGTCCGCGCGGCGCCGTTCGGCGCGCTGCATCAGGCGCCGGCCCCAGGTGTCGGGCGCCGAGTCGCCGATCGAACCGAAGAAGCTTTGGCCAGCGGCGGGCACGAAGGGGCCGGGGCCCATGGCTAGGGCCGGCTCGAGCGAGAAGCGCTGCGGGTCGGCCAGCCAGTCGGCGTGGTACTCGAAGACCACGCTCTCGCCGCCGCGCCGCGGCGTGCGACGCAGGGTCCCGACGCGCCTCGGGCCGCCGGGCAGTTCGATGTGGACCTCGATGTCGCTCATTGGGGGCTCGTCTTGGAGCGGCGGACCCGCACGCGTTCGGGCAGTTTGTCGGCCGAGAGTTGCTGGCCGACAGTGTCGCGCGCGGGATCGGCCAGGGTGCCCAGGTGGTCCAGCAGGCCCAGGGCGTTGAGGACGGCGGCGTAGATGCCGATGCCGACGCCGTCGTCGCCTTCCTCGATCCGCTGCAGGGTGGGGCGGCTGGTGAAGGCGCGTTCGGCGACGATCTCGGCGGTGAGGCCGCGGCGTTTGCGTGCGTCGCGCAGATCGCCGCCCAGCTTCTGTAGGGCGCGACGGACAGCGAGGGGCGGGCGGTGAGGTGTCGGCATGTCAACATCGCTTTGCGGTAAGTCTGGTTAGTGCAATACGATGTTTACACGAAGAAGAAGTTAGCGGGAAGCCGCCGCCAAGCCGAGGGAGCCGGCGCACCCGCAGGGCTGCGGGTTGCGAACTTAGCCGAAGGCGGGTCCGCTGGCGACGGAGGTCGATCATGGCGGCGAAACCCGCGCGCGTGCTCATCGGCGCGGCGGCCTTGCTGCTCGTGGCCGGGATCGTCGCCACCCAGACGGTGGCGGCGCGCTTCCACTATCCGATCGAGTTCGGCGGCGGCCTGATCGACGTCGCTCGCCAGCGGATCTACGCGCCCTGGAGCTTCCTGGTCTGGTACGGCCGCTATCAGAAGGCCTACTCCCATGCCTTCGACGGCGCCGCCTTGGCGGGCTTCGCCGTGATCGCCCTGCCATGCCTGGTTCTGATCGCGCGCTCCCGCCGCAGCCGCCCAACGCCTTCGGCCTTCGGCCAGGGGGCTTGGGCGCAGCTGGCCGACGTGCGCCGCGCCGGCTTCATCCGGCCTGATGGCGCGCCGGCCGGCCGTGTGCTCGGCCGGTTCGAGGGCAAGCTCCTCACTTACCAGGGGGTCGAGCACGGGATCATCGTCGCCCCGTCGCGCTCGGGGAAAGGCGCCGGCCACGTGGTGCCGACCGCCTGCGCCTGGGCCCAGAGCGCGATGATCTACGACCGCAAGGGCGAGCTGTGGCACATCACAGCGGACCATCGCCGCCGCTTCAGCCACACCTTCTACTTCGCCCCCACGGACCCGGACACGGCCCGCTGGAACCCGCTGTTCGAGGTCAGGAAGGGGCCGTTGGAGATTGCCGACATCCAAAACCTGGTCGGGATCCTGGTCGATCCCCTCGGCGCCAAGCAAGGCGCCTTGGACTTTTGGGACAAGAGCGCCAAGGCCTTCTTCGTCGCCGTCATCCTGCACGTCCTCTACTCGGCGCCGGACGACAAGAAAAACCTGACCCACGTCCGCCAGCTCTTGATGAACATCGAGCCGACGCTGGACGCCATGCTGAGCACCCAGCATCGCTACAAGCCGGACCTGTCGGCGCCGGGCGTGCTGGAGCACGATGCGCGCGGCGAGCCGATCCCCGAGGTGCATCCGGAAGTATGGATGGGCGCCACAGCTTTCCGAGGCATGGACGACCGGGTCAGCTCCAACGTGCTGTCGACCGCCCAGACGGCGCTGGAGCTGTTCGCCGACCCCTTGGTGGCGCGGGCCACCAGCTGGTCGGACTTCTGCCTGGGCGACCTTGTCTGCGCCGAGGCGCCGGTCAGCTTTTACTTGATCACCCCCCAGGCCCACGCCGACCGGCTGGCCTTCCTGGTCCGGGTGATGCTGCGCGCCACGTTCAACAGCCTGATGGAGGACGCGCACCTGGACAGCCGCGGCCGCGCGAAGAAGCACCATCTGCTGCTGCTGCTGGACGAGTTTCCCAAGCTGGGCGCCTTGCCGTTCATCGAAAATGGGCTGGGCGAAATGGCTGGCTACGGCCTGACCGCGCACCTGGTCTGCCAAAGCTTCAACGACGTCTACAAGGCCTACGGCCAGAACACCTCGCTGTTCGACAACATGCACGTGACCTGCTGCTTCGCCACTTCCGAGCCGAACAGCATCCGCGGGATCGTCACCCGGGCGGGACGGGCCACGGAGATGCGTGAAAGCTTCAGCGCGCCGTCGACGATTTTCGGGCGCGCTCACTACAGCCGTTCCCTGAGCGAGCAGCGGCGCGAGATCTTGTCGGAGAACGATGTGCGCGAGCTGCCCGCCACCCAGCAGCTGCTGTTCGTCAACAACACCAAGCCGATCCTCGCCGACAAGCTGCGCTACTACGAGGACCCCTGGTTCAAGACGGTGACGACAGACTATTTCCACGGCAAGCGCGCTAGCGTGCGCCAGACCCCCGAAGCCCTCGACGTCCCCGCTCGCCCGCCAATCGACTGGATCGGGGTGCGCCCCGTCGGCGCCGTCGTGCGCGCCGCCACGGCGGCGGACGCCGCTGGCGCCGAGGCGCCGGATGACGGCGCCTTCCAGGCGGCGCTACGACCGCTGGACGACGGCGGACTGACGATGGGCCGCATCTGATGCCCCAGACCCACCCGCAGGTGGTCGATCGCAAAGCTGAAGCGCTTCGCCAAGCGATGGGCCCGGTAATCGCCTCGGCCTTGGCCGAACCGCGCGTTGTGGAGGTGATGGTCAATCCGGACGGCAAGATCTGGGTCGACCGGGTGGGGGAGGGCCGGCGCTATTCGGGCGAGACCCTTGGCGCCGACGACGCCGAACGCATTCTGCGCCTGCTGGCCGACCATAGCGGGGAGGTGGTTACCCGCGATCGGCCGCGCGTCAGCGCGACCCTGCCAGTGACGGGCGACCGCTTCCAGGGCGAGTTCATGCCCCTGGTTACGGCGCCATCGTTCGCCATCCGCAAGCGCCCGGAGCTGGTCTTCACCCTGGACGACTATCTGCGCGACGGGGTGATGGACGCGGGCCAGGCCCAGCAGATCCGCGCGGCCTTGGTGGCACGCGAAAACCTGCTCATTGCGGGCGGCACAGGAAGCGGCAAGACCACCTTGGCCAATGCGCTTTTGGCCGAACCGGCGTTTGCAGAGGACCGGGTCGTGCTCATCGAAGATACGGCGGAGCTGCAGTGCTCGGCGGCCGACAAGGTGGCGCTCCTGACCAAGCGCAGCGAGCCTGTGGTGACCATGACCGATCTGGTGCGTGACACCCTGCGCTTGCGGCCGGACCGGATCGTCATCGGCGAGGTGCGCGACGGCTCGGCGCTGGATCTCCTGAAGGCCTGGAACACTGGCCACCCGGGCGGATTGGCCACCATCCACGCCAACAGCGCGGATGAGGCGTTGACCCGGCTTGAGGACCTGATCGGCGAGGTGACCGCCCGGATCCCCTACCGCGCCATCGCCCAGGCGGTAAACCTGATCCTGTTCATCGAGCGCACGCCCTCGGGCCGGCGCCTGAAGGCCGCCAGGCGGGTCGTGGGATGGGGTGCAGACGGCTATGAAGTTGTGGATGCCTAGGGCCTCCGCCTATCGGAAATCCCGGGCTTTCTGCTTGAGCGTGTCGATGTGCAGATCGGGGACGTAGATGTCCCTCGCCGGTCGGGGGCCGCGAGGGTCCGGCCCGTTTGGGCCTCGGTGGCCTTCGTCGGCGCGGCTATGGGCGAGTGGGAAGGGCGCGTCGCGCTGGCCGAGACTGGACAGCATCGGCGTCAGGTCTTCCAGTTTATAGGCGATCAAGTGGACCACCTCGCCCTCTCGCTGAATGCGCCCGTCGATCATCAACATTGATCCGGTCAGGACAGTGCGCCGGTATTTCTCGAACACCTTCTCCCAGACCACTAGGTTGGTGACGCCGGTCTCGTCTTCGACGGTGATGAACATCACCCCCTTGGCCGAGCCCGGCCGTTGGCGCACCAGGACGATGCCAGCGGCCTTGAGGAAGCGGCCGTCGCGCGCGGTCGTGGCCTCGCCGCAGCTGACGATGCCGCGGGCCTTCAGCTCGGTGCGCAGGAAGCTGACCGGGTGGGCGCGCAGGCTGAGCCCCGTGGTCCCGTAGTCCTCCACCACCTCACGGCCGGCGGTCATGGGCTTTAGGGCCATGTCGGGTTCTGGCAGTTGGGCGAGATCTTCGCCGTCTGCGGCGAGGTCGAACAAGGGCAGGGGGGCCTCGCGCAGGCCCTTGATCGTCCAAAGCGCCTCGCGCCGGGCAAGCTTCAGGGCCGGTCGGAAGGCGTCAGCCTCGGCCAGGCGGTCCAGGGCCGATCGTGTGAGACCGGCGCGCCGCCAAAGCTCGGGCAAGGATTGGAACGGGGTTTCGTCGCGGCTCAGGACCAGCTTGGCGCCGTCGGCGTTGCGCAGGCCACGCACCATGCGCAGGCCTAGGCGCACGGCGAAGCGATCCTCACGGTCGGTGGGTTCCAAGGTGCAGTCCCAACGGCTGGCGTTGACGCAGACGGGCCGCACCTGGACGCCATGTTCACGCGCGTCGCGCACGATCTGGGCCGGTTCGTAGAAGCCCATGGGCTGGGCGTTGAGCAGGGCGGCGCAGAAGACATCGGGGTGGTGACACTTCAGCCAAGACGAGGCGTAGGCGATCAGGGCAAAGGAGGCGGCGTGGCTTTCAGGGAAGCCGTAGGAGCCGAAGCCCTCTAGTTGACTGAACGTCCGATCGGCGAACTCGGGCGTGTAGCCGCGCGCGATCATGCCGCCCACGAGCTTGTCCTTGAAGTGCGAGACGCCGCCGGTGAATTTGAAGGTGGCCATGGCGCGGCGCAGCTGGTCGGCCTCGCCGGCGGTGAACCCGGCGCATTCTATGGCCACCCGCATGGCCTGTTCCTGGAAGAGCGGCACGCCTAGGGTCTTGCCGAGCACCCGCTCCAGCTCCGGGGTCGGATAGTCGACCGGCTCCTTGCCCTCGCGCCGGCGCAGATAGGGGTGCACCATGTCGCCCTGGATAGGACCCGGGCGCACGATCGCCACCTCGATGACCAGGTCGTAGAAGGTCTGGGGCTTGATGCGCGGAAGCATGGCCATCTGCGCGCGGCTCTCGATCTGGAAGACACCGAGGGTGTCGGCCTTCTGGATCATCCGGTAGGTGCGCCAGTCTTCGGCCGGGATGGTGGCCAGGTCGTGGTCGACGCCCTTGTGTGCGCGCAGCAGGTCCAGGCCGCGCTTCATGCAGCTCATCATGCCCAGCGCCAGGCAGTCGACCTTCATGAACTTGAGGGCGTCGATGTCGTCCTTGTCCCATTCGATGACCTGACGGTCGACCATGCGGGCCGGCTCGATCGGGACCAGCTCGTCCAGCCGGTCGCGGGTCAGGACGAAGCCGCCTGGATGCTGGGACAGGTGACGCGGCGTGCCGTGGAGTTCGCGCGCCAGCTCGAGCGTGCGGTTGAGACGCCAGTCGGCGGTGTCGAGGTTCAATTCCTTCGCGTGCTTGTCCTCAATGCCTTCCTTTGACCAGGCCCACGTCTGGCCCGATAGCGCCTTGATCATATCCTCGGGCAGGCCCAGCGCCTTGCCGACGTCGCGGATGGCGCCGCGGGCCCTATAGCGGATCACCGTCGAGCAGAGGGCCGCGTGGTCGCGGCCGTAGGTCTCGAACACCCACTGCATGACAATCTCGCGCCGCTCGTGCTCGAAGTCGACGTCGATGTCGGGCGGTTCTTTGCGCTCCTGGCTGATGAAGCGCTCGAACAGCAGGTCATTGCGGTCGGGGTCGATGGAGGTGATGCCGAGCACGTAGCAGACCGCGGAATTGGCGGCCGAGCCGCGCCCCTGGCAGAGGATGTCGCGGCTGCGGGCGAACCGGACGATGGAGTTCACGGTCAAGAAGTACGGGGCGTAATCCAAGGACTCGATCAGGCCGAGTTCGTGCTTCAGTAGCCGGATCACCTTGGGCGGCAGTCCTTCGGGGTAGCGCCGCGCGGCCCCTTCCCAGGTCAGCTTGGCCAAGGTCTCCTGCGGCGTCTCGCCAGGTTCGGAGACCTCGTCGGGGTACTGGTAAGCCAACTCCTCCAGGCTGAAGCGCAGGCGGTCCGCCAGGGCGACGGTGCGGGCCAGGGCCTCGGGGTAGGCTCGGAACAGGCGTGCCATCTCCGCCGGAGGCTTCAGGGCGTTGCCGTCCTGGCTTTCGCGGCGAAGGCCCAGCTCATCGACGGTGCATTTGAGACGGGTGCAGGCCATCACGTCCTGCAGCGGCTGGCGGGCCGGTTCGTGGAAGAGGACGTTGTTGGTGACAATGGTTGCGACCCCAGCCGCGAGCGCGAGGTTGGAGAGGGTGTGAAGCCGCAAGGCGTCACCTGGCCGGTATCGGCGCGACAGGGCCAAGTAGGCGTTGTCGCCATAGGTCTGGCGCAGGCGCTTTAGGCGCAGCGCGCAAAGCGCGTCGGCCTCGATGGTGATGAGGACTGCGGCCGAGCCCTCGGCGTAGTGGGCGAGATCGGGCCAGTCGATCTTGCAGGCGCCCTTGCCGCCGCGGGACTTGCCCAGGGACAGCAGACGGCAAAGGCGACCGTAGCCAGCCCGGTCCAGGGGGTAGATCAGGATTCCCGTGCCATCGGTAAGATCGAGGCGGCAGCCGACGATCAGGCGCACGCCCGTGACCTTGGCGGCCTCATGGGCGCGGACGATGCCGGCGATCGAGTTGTGATCGCAGACCGCCAACGCCTCAATGCCGCACAGGGCAGCCTGGCTGAACAGCTCCTCGCAGCTGGAGGCGCCGCGTAGGAAGCTGAAGTGGGAGGTCACCTGCAGCTCGGCGTACCGGACATTCTGGCCAGTTGTCATAGGACAGAATGTCCGATATGGTCCGGACATGATGTCCAGCGTCGAGTTTGTCGAGCACTTGTCCGTCTTGCGGTTATCTCAGGCCGAGGCGTCTCAGCTGCTTGGCATTTCGGACCGGACGCTGCGGCGTTGGGCGGAGGGGGAGAGTGTCCCGGGACCGGTCGAAGCGGCCTTGCGGGCCTGGCGCAGCCTTGATCAGCGGCAATTGCCTTGGAAACCGGACACCATGTCTCTGCTCGCAAATGATCAGGATCAGATGGAACGCATGGAAGCTTACGACCGAGACTTGGCGCAGGTTCTGATAGAGGTCGAGGCGCGTGGCGGCCCCGCCAACCCTTGGACCGTCGACTTGGCCAAGGACACCGCCTCGTTCGGACCCGCCGAGGTAGGGTTCTACCGTTTACGGAACGGCGGGTTCTCTCCGACCACTTATCGACGGCGCGACCGCACGCCCAGCATCGACGATAACCCGGACATTCAGGATGCGGTCTATTGGATCGCCGACTCCTTCTCCAAGGCGCGGGCCTCAAACAAGGCGCTGATCGCCATTGCCGACTACGTCCGGCGTCACGCTGCGACAACTGTTCGCGATGGGCCAGCTCTGGCCACGCCGGCGGACAAGGCTCGCACCACCCAGCACGTCGCCTTAATCGCCGATGAGTTGGACGCGCTCGCGGTGTCGGCCCTGGACGGGAAAGCGCGCTATGCGCAGTTCGAAGGTCTGCTCGGCCAGCTGCACCGTCTCGGCTTCTTTCCCGAAATCTCGCTCGTGTCCGGCGTCGCTCAGAGCATGGTTGGCCTGCCTCGCTCTGCGTTGAACCAATAAACACCTCTGCGCGATGGGGTTTGGTCCTCATCCGAACAGCCCGTGCATGTACCAGCTGAGGTCGCCGGACGGCGCCCACTCGCCGTCGCCCCGGCGGAACACCCAGAAGCGCTCGCCGCTGTCGGTCTCGAGCTGAAAGTAGTCGCGGCAGGCCCAGAGCTCGCCGGGCTGGCGCCACCACTCGCCATGCACTCGTTCGGGCCCGTCGGCGCGGAGCACCCGCCGCCGCTGGCCGCGCCAGGTGAAGGCGGTCGGCGGCTGGTCAGGCAGCAGCGCCATAGCGGTGACCGGCTCGGGCTTGGCCAGCAGGCGGGTGGGCCGGGGCCAGTTGAGCGGCCAGGCCAACTCGGAGGCCGGGGCGCTCGGCGTCACCATCCGCACCGAGCGCTCGGGCACGAAGCTGTCGCCGGGGTCCAGACGATAGAGTCGCCCCGAACGCCCCAGGCGATTGGCCAGGGTGTCGATCAAGTCGCTGACATCCGGCGCGGCCGTGGTGGTCAGGTCGTTGGCTTGGGGCTTCCATACCAGAGGTTCGGTCGCGATGGCGGCCAACACCATCTGTTCTACCCCAAATCCCGGATCAATGGTCTCGATCTTGTCGCATAGCAGGCGCGACAGGCGTTTGAGATCGCGGATCGGCTTGGCGGTGGCGACGCGAACCGCCTCGATGCGGTTGTCGACCCGATAGAAGCGCAGGTCGGCGATGCGGACCCCAAGGCCGCGGTCTTCCAGGGCAGCGCAGAGGGCCTCGACCAGCTTGATCGTATATCGGGCCAGGGTCTCGGGCGCGCCGATCGGCTCGGGTGCAAAGGCGCGGCGGACCTGGACCAGCTCGGGCGCCTCAACGGGCTCAATTGGCTCGGCGGAGCGACCGTAGGCTTGGTCGAGCCGGCGGATGACCTCGGGTCCGAAGCGATGGACGAGCGGCGCGCGAGCGCTGGCTTCCAGCTCGCCGACGATGTCGAAGCCGACCTTGGAGAGGCCATCGATGGTCTCGTAGGGCAGGCGCAGCGCCCGCGTGGGTAGATGGGCCATCGCGCGGCCGCTGTCGGCGCTATCGGCGATGATGGTCGGGTTGGCGACGTAGCGGGCCAAGGCGTGGGCCGAGCCCCAGCTGCCGCTCATCGCCGCTCGGGCGGCCACGTCGACCTCGGCCAAGCGGCGGACCAAGTCCTTCAAGTAAGCGGCTTCGCCCCCCTTGAGGTGGGCGGCGCCGGTGGCGTCGATCACCAGGCCATCAGGCGGGTCCGGCGCGACTATCGGGGAAAATGTCTTGAGGGCCCAGAGGGCCAGTTTTTCCAAGCCTTCGCGATCGCCCTCCAAATCCGCGTCCTGGATGATCAGCTCGGCCGCTACGGCCTGGGCCCGGGCGGCCGCAGCGCCGGGGTAGATTCCGAGTCCCCTGGCGGCGTCATTGGCCGCCAGCACCAGCCGCTTAGATCCTGAGCGACCGATCAGGACGACGGGGGCCTCAGCCGGCGGCGCGTCTTTCCCAAGACGGCGCCGCCATCGGTCCGTCGGCCACGTCGGCAGGTAGAGCGAGACGACCCGCCGCATCACAAGCTTCCAATTCGAACTCCGCACGCTCGCCCGCCTTGCAGCGGATGAGCTCAATGAACCATCGCGCCCGGCCGACCCCCGTGGTCGGCAGGGGCGAAGAGGGCAGGGGGCTGACCCGCCAGCGGGTGTTGGCCGCTGTCGGTTGGCCGAAGTCGGCCGCGTCGGCTTGGCGACGCCAGCGCCGCACGACAATCCCCAGGGTGGACCCGGTCTCGGCCGCCAGCTGCAGGCGCCGCGAGGCGGTCTGGGAGAGGCGCGAAACCTCACCCACCACGGCGCCGAGGCCGCCGTGCCGCAGGCCTTCCTCGCAGCAGGCCAGGACGGTCTTCTCGTCGCCGGCCTCCAGGAAAATCACCCTTTCCGGCGCCAGGCCCGCCTGAAAGAGGGCCGGGGCGAACAGATCCGCGCGGGTGACGCACCAGAGCACTTGGCCGACTGTCCGCGCGGCGAGGCCGGCGGCGAACAGCGCCGAGGCTGCGCCATCCACCGCGCCGGACCCGCCGCCGGCGACCTCGTGTAGGGCGCCGAGCGGCAGCCCCCCGCCGGGGAGGCGGGCATCGAGGTCCGCAACCCCGAAGGGGAGCACCCCCTTGCCCACGCGCCCACCCGCCTCAATCTTGGCGATCTCGGTGCGGAGCGCATCAAAGGCGCGATGGGCGGGGTCTGCGAGCATAGGCTCCGGAGCGGCGGGTCAGGGTTCATGTTCCTTATTTGTTCCGCCCGAGACGTCATGGAGTCAAGCGCGATGTCAGCTTGTCCACGGGGCTGAACTAGGCGAGCAGCGCCAATCGGCCGTCCGGACCCACTTCGACCGGGTCTTTCCAGAAGTCGATGAGCACCGGCTCGGACGTCACAAGACTTGTTGCGCAATGGTCTTCGGGCAACAGGTCGGTCAGAAACAGGCAGATCGGCGTCATCAGCGGTTTGCCGAGTTCAGCGAACACGATTTCGATCTTCACCTCGAGCCACCGGTCCCGGTTGCTGAAGCCGGCAAAGAGCCGTGCTTTGTGCCCAGACGGCATCGTGATCGAGGATCCGTGCATCACCGAGAGCGCATGAAGAGCGACAAAGGTGCGCGCCTGCGCCAGTCTCGCCTGCTCTAAAGGCTCAATCAGGCCGACCCGGATAAGCAGCCTGCCGAGTTCATCGATCAATTGATCGGCCGAAAAGGCCGGCCGCCAGACGAAGCGATTACCGAGATAGTCCAGCGCTCGGGCCTCAGCCTCGGACATGGAGTGGCCGCGACCGATCTTTTCCAGCGCGCTCTCGACGCGCTTGCGCGCCCGGGCGCGCCCGCACCCGCACCCCGCCTTGACCTGGTCTTCGGTGGCCAGGCGCAGATTGGCGTCGGCGGCGCGGCCGAGATCAGCCAAAGTGGCCTTCAGGCCGCGCATCGCCATGCTCCAGACGTCGACGCTGGTGAACACGTCCCGGCCGACCTGAGTGATCAGGCCTTTGTCGCGCGTGTCGCGGTGGGCGACGAAGTCGCCGATTTCCCGCACAGCGTCAAAGCCGCGGGCCCGGGCGCGTATGCCGAGGTACAACCGGTCCAGGTCGCCGACCCGATGATCGCCATTGAGAAGGCGCCGGGCCCGCCGCTGCAAATCCTCGTCAAACAGCGTGGTGGTGGTCATGCGTGGCGGTGGACTCTGGGACGGCGTGGACTATATTCGGGTTCATCGTTTGTTCCGGCCTCGGCCGAGGAGATTAAAGAGCATCGCATGGGCTTGGCTGTGCAGAATACGGATATCCGCGAGACGGAGACCATTCCGGCCGGCCGACCGACGCAGCTGAAGCGGCGACCGGAAAAGGAAATCCGCAGCTTCAGGCCTTGGATGATCGGCGCCGACACGATCGGGACCTTGCTCGATAACGGCTGGTCGCTGGGGATTTGCTGCCGCGACTGCCCGCGGACCATCGAGATGAAGCCCGAGGCCATCGCCGAGCGCTTCGGCGCCTATCGCCACCTGAAACTGATCGACCTGCTGCCGAAGCTCGTCTGCGGCGAGCCGGCGGGCTGCGGTTCGCACGACATGGTGCTGTTTCCGTGGGCGGTGAAGCCGAGCGCCATCAAGCCCGAGCCGGAGGCGCTTCTCGCCGCCGAGCTGCCCTTCTGAGGTCTGGCTAAAGGAGCAGGCCCTCCGGCTCCCTCTTTGGCGGCGCCGGCACGATCACCAGGGCGCCGTCCTCCATCGGCCGCTGCAGGTGCTTGACCTCGTCCCAGGGCGCGCCGCTCAGCCACAGGTCGCGGTCCTTGGCTGTGGTGAGGATCACCGGCATGGCCTTGCGGTGATAGGTCTTGACCGGTTCGGCCGCGTCCGTGGTCAAGAAGCCGTAGGCCTCGATCTCCTCCCAGCCCTTGCTCTTCATCCGGACGCAGGCATGGGGTGTCCAGATTCCGGCGAAGAAGGCGAGCGGCTGATCTTCGGCCAAAGCGAACCAGATCGGTTTGCGGGTCTGCTCGAAGTCCTGGTCCGGCTCGCTGAAGCTGGTGAAGGGCACCAGGCAGCGGTTGGCGGCGCCGAGCCAGGGCGCCCAATGGGCATTCGTCCGGCCGGTCGTGGGGCTGGTGGTGTTACGGACGTTGGTGGTGCCTTTGTCGGGCTCCATCTTCAGCAGCTCGGCGAACTCGAACTCGGTGCCCTTCTTGCGAAGGCCGTCGGCGCGCTTGGTTGCTGCATCCATCAGCGCCTTCTTCGAGCTGGGCATTCCCCAGCGCAGGTCGCGCATCTCCCTCTGACCGTCTTCTCCGACAAGGACGACGGGGGCTGGGTAGTCCGGGTAGACGCCTGGGCTTGGCGGTTGATTGTTGTTCTTGTCGCGCATAGCGCCGGCTGCGGTGGCCGCCTCGGCTCGGGCGCGCATCATGGCGTAGAGATTACACACGCGCGCTCGCCTCCATGATCGCTTGGGTTCATTGAAAGATTACGGCGGGAGAAAGTCAAAGGCGACCATGGTGGAACACTACGTCCAGCTCGATCACCTGAATGGTCGGATCGGAACTTGGGAGTTCACGGACCGAGACTGTGTCCGGATCGACACTACGCCCGGGCGCGGCGGCATGTATCACTTCACAGCGCCGGACGGGGTCGACCTGTGGGACTTCATCGGTGAGAAATGCGCCTGGTTCCGGGAGGGGCCGAACGCGACATTCCAAAAGTTGGACCTCGCTCCGGGCCAGTATCACCCGAGGATGGCGCGCCCTAGCGCGCCCGACATGCTTGGCGAGGTCGGCTTCTGTCCTGGCGAGGACGAGGACCGGATCGCGATCGCCAAAATCCGGGGTCAATTGTCGGTCCTCACCCGAACGCTAGAGGAGCTTTGCCAGACGGTGCATCCCGAGGGTGCGAACCTGGACGTCTACGGTCATGATATTCGCAACCTGCTGATACTCGCCTGCACCGAAGTCGAAGCGCACTGGCGCGGGATTTTACAGGCCAACGGCCTGAAGCCCGACCGGCCAAACACGGCCGACTACGTCAAGCTCTGCCGACCCATGCGGCTGACTGACTACGCGATCTCCATTGCCGCGTTCCCGTGGCTCGAGCCCATCGCCCCGTTTCGGACCTGGGGCGCCAGCGACAAGCCTAGCCAGGATTTGCCGTGGTATCAGGCCTACAACGACACCAAACATGACCGCGATGGCCGGTTCGCTCGGGCCACGCTGCGCAGTGCAATTGAAGCTGTGCTGGCCAGCGTGGTGATGGCGGTGGCGCAGTTCGGCCTCGAGCGCGCGTTGGGTGACGGCGCATTGCTCATCGCCAACTACACCTTCGTCGAGGCGCCGATGTGGAAGGTCGGCGAGATCTACACGCCAGCCTATGACGTTGCGGGCTGGCAATCGGTGGATTTCAAGTTTGCGCCCGCTGACCCATTGGCTGGGAACTCCTAGGCCACGCCCGGATTCTCCAGACCAAAGGAGCATCTGTCATGTCCAAGCGCGAAGAGATCGAGCCCAACCCCGGCGACAAACGCTACGTGCGCCGTGACGACCAAGGCCAGTTCAAGAGCGAGGTCGACGAAGGAAAATCACTCTCCGACGACGCTCGTCACAAGGCCAAGCACGACGCTGGGCCTGGCCAGGGCGACCGCGGCGACCATCACCGCCACTAACGGCTCCGATCGGACGGGCGCAGGCCCGCTACAGGGCGAACGCGGCCTGCTCGCCGTTGCCGCCGGTCAAAACTCACGCTGCAGCCGTGTCCAGGCCCGCAGCGAGGACGCTTCAGCCGCGCTTTCAACCAAATCGATGAGGTGGTCCCAAACACCGACCAGGTCGGCGAACTTGGTCCGCGCGTCGTCCCGATCAACAGCCTTGGCCAAGGCGGCGACGAAGGCTTTCATGACCTCGGCCTTCCCTTCGACCTCGCCCTGGTAGGTGTCGGCACCGGCGACATATCCGGTCCATCGGACTGGCCGGAGAGCACCATCGACGGCCAGGGCCTCGAGGCCGAGGTAAAGCTCGATTCCCGCAGCGAGGCCGTTGACGTCCATTTCGTGGCGGCCCTGCGGCCCTACCGTGGGGTAACGCTTCGCGGTCGAGCAGTCAGGCAAGCGCGTCACAATGATGTTGGGTGGCAAGGCTAATGCGGAGGCTTGCCGGAAGGCCTGAATGCCGGCCGCGTCGTTGTCGAAGATCGCGATCATCCGGTTGGTGATGTTCGCTGCGGCGAACGCTTTCAGGAATTTGACCAGATAGGCCGCGCCCCCGTCGACGGAGAGTTCGGCGTGATTGAAGAACGAGAAATAGTCGACCAGTTCAGGATGCAGCACAGGCAAAGTTGAGCGCAACACCATGATATCGGTACTGCCTTCGGCGAGGATGAGGGTGGGCGTGAGGGGGTTGTAAGAGGCAAAGACGCTTCGCCTCGCTTCAGCCTCGAGAGGACTTTCCGTCTCGTAGTAACCGGCCTCAACCACGTCCGTCATGTCGAGCGTGACCCACTGCACATCCACGCAAGCGTCGAGCATGGCCCGCAGCGAAAACAGCGATCCATAGGCGTCGAACGATAACCAGTCGTCCTGCAGCTCGCGCATGTGCCGGTCGATTTCATCGACGGGTTCACGCTCTGTGGCGTCGTGCAGATACCGGGTCGCCAGGACCTCGGGGACCCGGCGGCTCCATTCGGCTAGCGAAAGCGCTTGGGCGGCGGCGGAGACACCCTGGCCCCACCCGTCCTCAGCATAGCTGCCCCACGTCTCCCGGAGATCCTTGAGCCACGTTTCGAAGGATTCGATGGCGGCCTCGCGCGTCGCGCCGAGAAGGGCGAGACGGCGCAGGATCGTCTCGCGGGAAGCCTTGTACCGGAAGCTCGCGCACGCCTCCTCGTCGGATTCATCGCTGAGTCGGCGAGCCTGGTCACGGTCGCCTTCCTGAAAAAGCGCGGCAAAGTCGTCCGGCACGTAGGACTTCGCTGTGACGATCTCCATGTCGTCAAATTGGATGGCGCAGTAGCTTCCCATAGGCGTCGCGTAATCTCAGTGCAGCGGCAGCTGAATCGCTGCGTCGCCCCCGCTAGGTTGAACTAGCAGGTAATCTTGACGGCTCTCGCCCAGATATACGCGTCCGGCTTTTGCCCATCGTGCGTCCGCTTAAGCTCAGTCACCCGAAGGCACACGCCGCCGGCGTAGTTGGTGCGAATGGGCTGAGCGCCCCCTGCACCCTGCCGACCGATGTGAAGGCCGCTCCCAAGCGTCACCATGGTGGTGCCCGGAAGCTGATCCAATGCGGCCTCGGGGGCGGAGCCGCCGCTCCAGGCGGGGTGCTGGAAGGGTTCGCTCCCGAAGGTCCCACCCTTGATGGCGCCGATGTAGTACCAGGCGCCCGGGTCCGTGTGCATCTCGAACCAGGTGCGCGCCGTCGGGAAATACAATCCAACGAAGCCCGCGATGGCGAGGAGCAGGGCGACAAACTTTGCGATTTCGCCGAAATCTTTGATCAGGCCGATGAAGTTGTTCCAGTGGCGCTGCAACGGCGGGAGTGGCTCGGCCGGAGCCGGCTGAGGCGGCGCGGCGGCGGGCGCGGCGGGTGGTGCTCCAGCGGGTGCAGGCTCTGGGTCTGCACCAGGCTGCGGGTCCGCCGCTCCGAGGTCGGGTTCAGGTTTTGCATCTGACATCGAAGTGGACCTCTGAGCGGCGAAGACGGACTATCTCGTCAGTCTCCCGACGCAATCAACCGTAAAGCTGGGCGGGAACGAGGACAGCTTGTGAAGGTTCTGAATACTCGCGTTCATTGCGCGTGCTGAGCCGGCGCCCCGTGAAGTTCGCAACATTCAACATCAACAACGTCAATCGCAGGCTCAACAACCTGCTGGCCTGGCTGGGGGCGGCGCAGCCCGACGTCGTCTGCCTGCAGGAGCTGAAGTCCGAAGAGCTGGCCTTCCCGCTCGCTGAGATCGAGGCGGCCGGCTACGGCGCCGCCTGGGTCGGGCAAAAGACATGGAACGGGGTCGCCATCTTAGCGCGCGACACCGATCCGATCGTGACCCGCACCCGACTGCCGGGCGATCCCGCCGACAGCCAGGCGCGCTATCTCGAGGCGGCCGTGAACGGAGTCCTCGTCGCCTCGATCTACCTGCCCAATGGCAATCCGAACCCGGGTCCGAAGTTTGACTACAAGATGGCCTGGATGGAGCGGCTGCTCCTCCATACCGCGGCCCTGCTGGAGACGGGCGCGCCGGTCGTGCTGGCCGGCGACTACAATGTCGTTCCGACCGAGGCCGACATCTATCAGCCCAACAAGTGGGCCGGCGACGCCTTGGTCGACCCGGAGGCGCGTGAAGCCTTCCAGAGACTGTTGGGGCAGGGCTGGACCGATAGCCTACGCGCCATCCATCCCCAGGGGCCACTCTGGACCTTTTGGGCCTATCTCCGGAACCGTTGGCCGAACGACAAAGGACTGCGTCTCGATCACCTGCTGCTATCCCCGAACCTCGCTAAGCAACTGGTCGGTGCCGGCGTCGATCGCGCGGTTCGCGGCGTAGATGGCGCCAGTGACCACGCCCCGGCGTGGATTGAGCTTGACCGGTGAGGGGGGAGGGGCATCCCGTGACGCCGGATGGTCGGTATTTTGTCGTTCGCGGGCGCCTTTGGCGTCGGAGCAATCCTGCGCTGGAGGAGGACAATCGCTCGGCGCTCGTACACCGTTTGATGGCGGCGCGTCGGGCGGTCCGCGATGCGTTGACGCGGGAAGATCGCGAGGCCGAGGCAAAGGCTCGAGCCGAGGTCGACAACACCAAGATCGCCCTCGGCGAACGCGGCCCGGTCTGGTGGACGGACGGATCGCCGGATCTCAACCGCCACATGGCCAGGACCACGATCTATGCAGGCTGGCTGGCCAGCCTCGACCTGCCCCGTCCGCCCGGCTAGTGAACCGGCGTGGCTCAAACATCCGATCCCTTTCCCCGCGTTGCACTGTCCGAGACCTGGTCTCGGGAGGACCTTGTCGCGCGGCCCTGCCCAGCGCCGACAGTTGCGGGGGTCTACGCCTGGTTCTTTTCCCCCGTCCCCGTCGGCATCGATGCCAGTGGCTGCTACATCGTCGACGGCTGGACGCTGCTCTACGTGGGTATTTCGCCCAAGGAGCCGCCGACGAACGGCCGGGCGCCGTCGCGTTCGACCCTACGCCAGAGGCTGCGCACGCACTTCGCCGGCAACGCCGCCGGGTCGACACTGCGCAAAACGCTGGGCTGTCTTCTGGCTGACGAGCTCGGTATCGCCCTGCGCCGCGTCGGGAGCGGGGATCGCTACACCCTGACCAATCCCGGCGAGCAGCGCCTCGACGCCTGGATGGCTGACCATTGCCGCGTAGCCTGGCGGCCGGTCGCCGACCCCTGGCGTCTGGAGCGGGAGATTTTGGCCTCGGGTCTGCCACTGCCGCTCAACATCCGTGACAATCCCTGTCTGGCGCACACATCCGTCGTCCAGGCCGCGCGGGCGTCCGCCATGCGGTCCGCCGATGCGCTGCCGGTTATTGGAGACAGTGGCGGGCCCCGGCGAGCGCGATGAGCGCGTCGCCGGGCCTCGTCAGGCTACTTGAGGTGCTAGCTAGCCACCCGGCGCAGCGCGCGACCGCCTTTTCCGAACCAGACTTCGTGGCGTTGAGGGAATACGTCCAGGTCCGCTTCCCAGGGGTTGGCGCCAAGGACGGTCTTAACTTCGCTCTCAGCGCCGCCCTCGACCGACTGGGTGTCGGCCGTCGGCCTGGCGCGCAGCCCGCGGACGTCGCGAGGGCGGCGACGCGGTTGGAAGACGCCTTCCAGGCGACCCACATCGAGCGGGTCCACCTTTGCCCCCTGGACACCGCCGACGAGCTCCCCGACCTCCGCTTTGGTCCCAACAGCGTCACCTGCCTGTCCATGGAGGCGCTGCAGGAGGTGCTGGCGCCGATCGGCCCCGGCGCGGCGGCGGTCGATCCGCGCTTCACTGAGTTTCGCTGGCTTGTTGTTCGAGAGCGCGTCGCGATCGAACACGAGCCTGGCCGCCGCGCTTTTCCGCTCTTCTTCGACATGACGCAGGACTTCGCGCGGATCGAGCCCCATAAGCGCCGGTTCCCACTGGCGGTCGAGCAGGCGATTTTCGCGCTGCTGCTCGCCCCTTGGGAGGATCTGGTCGACCATGCCGACTTCGACTGGCGGGCCTTCCGGATCCCCTGGGTCTACACGGTGGAAGATGATCTTTTTGTCCGGCCAGCCGCCTTGGCGTCGGCCGACAGCCTGACCTGGGACACGCAGTTCCACGATGATGGGACTGCGGAGGGCGTGGAGTACGAGCGCCCGGCGGCCTACCGCTTCCAGCCGCCGATCGGCAGCCTCGACGGCGTGGTCAGTGACGAGCGCTGGCGCGCCGTCGAGCATGCTTTGGCGTCGGATCTGTTCTCGACCCCGGTTGTGCATTTTCTCGTCTCTGCGTTCCTGGGCGAGGGTATCGACGAGTTCATCGGCCACCTGACCGCGCTTGAGGCCAGCCTGGGCCTGCGCGCCGACATCTCGAGGGAGAAAGTTCTAAGCGCGCGGGTGAGTGCATTGCTTCAGGACTCCGCGGCCGCCGCGACCTACGGCGAGCTGTTCAATTTGCGCAGCGAGTATGTCCACGGTCGGTCGATGGAAGCGATTAGCGGGGCCGCGCGCGTCGCGGCGCGGCGCTTGGCCCGGCAGGTCGCCGACGCGCTTGTCCGGTCGGCTGCCGGGCTACCAGATGATCGACAGGCGTTCTTGCAGGGCCTTGCGCCGAGCAGACTACCCAAGACGCCGAAGGTTTTGAGGCTGAGCATTGCCCGGCCGCGCTAGTCGTCGCCCCAATTCTTGAGCGTAGCGGCTTTGGACAGCGGCTCGCCGTTCAGATCGACCCACACTGATCATTCGCGATCCCAGCTGACGGCGATCAACTGGGCGCCGCCTTCGAACCTGAACCAGCCGCGGATCACACGGCCGTCTTTGGGCGCGGTCTCGGCGGGGTGGGTGGCGATCATTGGCCCGTTGTAGGCTACCGAATCGTCAACGCCAGATCGGCTATCGCGCGAGCCAGATGTTTCGCCTTTGTTCTTGTGCTAGTTCTGGTCGTCATGACCGAGGCGCCAGTCCGCAAGATCATCCACGTCGACATGGACGCCTTCTATGCGTCGGTGGAACAGCGCGACGATCCGAGCCTGAAGGGAAAGCCGGTCGCGGTCGGCTACCCCGAGCGGCGCGGGGTCGTGGCGGCGGCGAGCTACGAGGCGCGTCAGTTCGGGGTGCGCTCGGCGTTGCCCTCGGTGACGGCGGTAAAGAAGTGCCCGGACCTCATTTTCAGACCGCCACGGTTCGACGTCTACAAGGCGGTCTCACGCCAGATCCACGAGATCTTCGCCGACTACACGCCGCTGATCGAGCCACTGTCGCTCGATGAGGCCTATCTTGACGTCACCGAGAACCTCCGCGGCATCGCGACAGCCTCGGCGACTGCCAAAGTAATCCGGGCGCGCATTCTGGAGGAGACCGGCCTGACGGCTTCGGCCGGCATCTCCTATTGCAAGTTCATCGCGAAGCTGGCCTCGGATTTTCGCAAGCCCAATGGCCAGTATGTGGTCCCGCCCGAAATGGGGCCGGCGTTCGTCGAAGCGCTGCCGGTCACCAAGTTCTACGGCGTCGGGCCGGTGACGGCGGCCAAGATGCACAGGCTGGGCATCCAGACTGGCGCTGACTTGCGCAACCAGTCGCTGGAATTCCTGCAGCACC
>NZ_LMUL01000001.1:236166-236293 GCF_009765965.1 Caulobacter sp. S45 | reverse complement strand
TGGGGAGCTGGAAGCGGCGCCAAAAGCCATGGCAGACGGACTAGACGGGCCGTTTGACCCGAACGCGCCCAGGTCTGACCCAAGTTTCCCGGACACTTCCGATGAGGACCGAGAAGTCTGTCGCGCC
>NZ_LMUL01000001.1:236028-236156 GCF_009765965.1 Caulobacter sp. S45 | reverse complement strand
TGATGTGGGGCTGGGAACCGATGATGAAGGGACGATGCACACGAGCGAGGCTTTGGTGGCGGCGAGGGGCGTAACAAGATCGATTGGCGCCTACGGGGGAAAACCCGATGAGCAGCAGCCCTGGTCCA
>NZ_LMUL01000001.1:235186-236018 GCF_009765965.1 Caulobacter sp. S45 | reverse complement strand
TGGGGAGCTGGAAGCGGCGCCAAAAGCCATGGCAGACGGACTAGACGGGCCGTTTGACCCGAACGCGCCCAGGTCTGACCCAAGTTACCCGGACACTTCCGATGAGGACCGAGAAGTCTGTCGCGCTGTCGGCGAGACCGTGGAACGGGACTCGCTTGCCCGACCAAAATCATCGCCCTTCCTGGCCGCAGCCTCGTGGCGCAACGGCGCGTCTGATGTGGGGCTGGGAACCGATGATGAAGGGACGATGCACACGAGCGAGGCTTTGGTGGCGGCGAGGGGCGTAACAAGATCGATTGACGCCTACGGGGGAAAACCCGATGAGCAGCAGCCCTGGTCCGTGACGGCCAAATGGTTCTTCCACAAAGGACGACCGTTCGTCGCGCGCTACGGTGATTGGGGCGACGGCTATCCGGAGTATGTTGGCGCTCTGACGGACGACTTATCGGAGCGTCCGCTCTGCCGGCTTGTGACTCAAGTGAACGTCGAGCTGTCTCCGGTACGCCCTGCCGACGCCGACATTTGTCGCGTGATCTGGAATAGCGGCGGCGAGACGATGAAGCCCACGCCCTTTGGCGCGATGGGCGAGGTTCCTGGACGCGACGTCCCCGGCGGAATCACCGTCATCGATGGGAGCGTCGTTGTGGACGCCATGAATGACGGACACCCCGTACGCATGTACCTCTACGGCGCCAGCTCCGGTGCTGGACCTGGGTGCGACCTCAGCTACTACGACACAGCGCCAAACGACCCGTCATCGACGGTCCATAAGGCCTGGAACGCCGCCCAGGGCTTGGATGTCACTGACGCCTATGCTCGCCGCACTTGCGCG
>NZ_LMUL01000001.1:235002-235176 GCF_009765965.1 Caulobacter sp. S45 | reverse complement strand
GTGATCTGGAATAGCGGCGGCGAGACGATGAAGCCCACGCCCTTTGGCGCGATGGGCGAGGTTCCTGGACGCGACGTCCCCGGCGGGATCACCGTCATCGATGGGAGCGTCGTTGTGGACGCCATGAATGACGGACACCCCGTACGCATGTACCTCTACGGCGCCAGCTCCGGC
>NZ_LMUL01000001.1:234306-234992 GCF_009765965.1 Caulobacter sp. S45 | reverse complement strand
GACGACAAACCAGTTTGGAAGCGCGTCAACGGCAGAACCTACCTGCTCAGCCAGTCGGTCGGCGCACGCAAGCCCGAAGGGGACAGGCAGGAGTTCATGACTGTGGACATGGTTGAGCACGGCGCACCTCGTCAGGTTTGCCACGGAGATTACTCTCACCGCGCTGTTACGATCACCGATGTGTGGCGGGGTAAAGGTTGGGAGCCGCTCGTCCAAAATAAGTGAGCGAAGATGAGGTATTAAGTCTCCTTTCCACCCCGTGCGGACATCACAGAAGCGCTAGCGCATACCCATTGACGGCTGATGCGGGGCATTTTAGCGCGCAGGCCAAAAATTAAAAATTTCAGACGGAGCTTTCAGCTGTCACGTTTACAACCTTCTTTGTAAGTATGCGAGGGAGCTATGAGCTACGGAATAGGCAACGGCCTGTGCTCCCTTGTCTGGTTATTCATCACTGTTAATGGAGTTCGAAGTGGGGAGTTTGGGCTAGGGCCGCGGATGCCGAAAATAGATAAAGCCACTCAGCCGGCGTCATTTAGAAATTTCTTGTATATCAGTATATGTATTACAGCGTGGCTAGGAGTGATTGCGATCTGGGAATTCTTGAAAGACGCGAAAATTTTTCATGCCTAGTTAGATCGGGGCGGTAGACCACCATTTTGGAACATTGCTCGCGGTCGCCTTCC
>NZ_LMUL01000001.1:233567-234296 GCF_009765965.1 Caulobacter sp. S45 | reverse complement strand
CGTGACGACCTGACCCATAGCTCTCTCCTGTTCTGCAGAAGCCTATGCTCCCGCGGGGGTGGAGAGCCGTCCACCGCATCATTTGCTGACATGCCGCTTGCTCCAGCTACACGACATTCAGATAGGGCGCCGGTGGCCTAACCGGAGGCAGTGAATGGCCGAAGGTGGCGGAGGAGCGGACGTCGCAACGGCGCTCCAGAGCGGACGCTCGCCGGCGGCAGCTTCCTGGAGGTGGGCTACTGGAAGAGGACGACCCCTTGCGGCCATTGGAAGGGGCCGCTTTCGGTCAGCGCTCAGCGAGCAGCATTCTCACCTGAGCGCCTGCAAGGACTGCGAACATGGCCGTACCGACGCCGGTCAGGCCAATCGCGTGGTGAGCAGCGTGCGTTGCCAGAAGCCCAGCTCTTCGAAGAGCTGAAGGGCGAACAACTGAAGACGAAGGGAGACGCGATCCGACGTGAGATAGAGCGTGGGATGGAGGAGTATAATGAGCAGAGTTGGCTAGAAGGCCAATGATCGACCCCACCATAGCAAAGCTATCGGCCCATCAAATCTCTATAATGGAACGCGGCCAGACATAGGCGTCCATTGCTATCTCAGCGGCTCTAAGGTCCACTTCCCGCTTGAAAGAGACCCTAATTGTCCGGTCCCCTTTGGGATTGCGCCATTCAAACTCGATTTTTCCATCCAGCCCCATGATCGCCATCTTGGCCATCTCCAAGCGATCAT
>NZ_LMUL01000001.1:55275-233557 GCF_009765965.1 Caulobacter sp. S45 | reverse complement strand
TCGGCCCATCAAATCTCTATAATGGAACGCGGCCAGACATAGGCGTCCATTGCTATCTCAGCGGCTCTAAGGTCCACTTCCCGCTTAAAAGAGCCCCTAATTGTCCGGTCCCCTTTGGGATTGCGCCATTCAAACTCGATTTTTCCATCCAGCCCTGTGATCGCCATCTTGGCCATCTCCAAGCGATCACCCACGTCTGGGCCGGCTTTGACGATATATTCGCCGATCATGGCTTGCTCATCTAAGATCATTGCCGGCTCGAAATCGAGAGTTAAGGGATCGGGAATACTCTGTCAGTATCACCACCTGATTCGAGTGGGATTTTTGAAGCATGATCGAAGACACGAACGCCAATCTGACCGAACTGACCGCTGAGGTGGTTGCGGCCTATGTGACGAACAACAATGTTTCGGTTGCCGATCTGGCGGGTTTGATTGCGGCCACCCATGCGGCTTTGTCTGGCGCCTCCAAGCCTGTTCCCGAGGTTCCGATCCTGACCCCGGCGGTTTCGATCAAGAAGTCTGTCACCCCCGACTTCCTGATCAGTCTTGAGGACGGCAAAAAGTACAAATCCCTGAAGCGGCACCTTTCGGGCTTCGGATTGACCCCCGATGAGTACCGGACCAAATGGGGCCTGCCGAAGGATTACCCCATGGTCGCCCCAGCCTATTCGGCTCAACGGTCGTCCTTAGCCAAAAGCCTCGGCTTGGGTCGCAAGGCGGCTCCCGCGCCGGCTCCTGAAGTGAAAGCGCCCGGTGCCAAGCGCGGTCCGAAGCCGAAGGCCGCCTGATCACGTTGTAAGGTTGAGGGCTGGTCGCTGTAGGCCGGCCCTCCTATGTACGTCCCCTAAGACGGTCTAGCGGAGAGATCGCGCCCTAAGCGGCCCTAGGTGTTCCGCCAGATTCCGGACGCGCCAGGCGTAAGGAATCGCGCATGATGGGGGATCCGGATGGAAGACGTCGGGGCAATCCGGCCGAAATCACCCGCCGCCGCTCCTCGGACGTTAGGATGGCGTCACGCTGCGTTCGCGATAACGGCAATCGGTTGGACTTTGGGATCGCTCGCGAAATCCGATGGTGCGAGGAACCCGAGGCCGTTCCAAGGGATCGATATCCCGACCTTCTGGTAGCACGCCCCGACGTATTCAGAGCAGATGTACTCATCGTCCGCTTGAAGCAGACGCGGCATCTTGATGTTCAGACGCCCTGCAAGAACGCGCAGGGCGATCTTCACGATTTCAGAGGCGGCGTAGGGCGCGCCGAAGCGGTCGAAGGCGAATTCACTAATTTCGTGAAGTTTCTGGGCGGTGACGAGTTTGGCGAAGTCGTCATGCCGCGCAAGGACAAGGCCGCCTCGGTAAGGCCTTTGTGCGCCAGAGCCATTGCCGTTCACGACGACGCTAAGGGCCGCGCTGGTGACACCAGAGGGAAGAGCCTCAAGCAGCATAACGCGGTCGATTTCCTCAAGTCGGATGACGAAACCGATGTGACTAAAGGGTGAGTTGGTAGCAAATTCAATCAGGTGAGGCATGAAGCCTCCCTGCGAGAAAAGTAAAAGGTCGCCCTGTCGGATATCGTCGCGCAAATCGGCATAAGAACGCGCCGACATTGCCTTAAAAACGTCGGTCGGCACACTCATGATCTTTGCCCTACAAAGTTAAGCCTTATGCTTAACACAGTTGCGGATATATACCACGACAATGCTCGCTCGGTCGTTTTGCCCGGAGGATCGTTTGGTAACGATGCGGTTTCGGAGTAAGCGCCCATTGCTGCCGGAGGCTCTCTGCCCGATTCCAGACGCTCTCAGGGCGATGAACCTGCCACGCCAAGCGATCCCGATGGCAGATGTTGAGGGTCATTCGGAAGAAACGACGTCGCCCGATTCCGGACGTCGCCAATGGCGGTTCCGGGGCGGCTGCTCAGGACAGGGCCGCCCCTTCCCAAAGTTGGGAACGACCGGTTTTGGAAGCACCGTCAGTTTGCTGAACAAGATTAGGGTAGTTCTACTCATAGCGCAGCGCCTTGGATGGAACAGCGCGCGCAACGCGCAGCGCTTGGCCGACGACCGTGAGCAAGGCCACGAGCAGGGTCAGCAGGGTGGCGCCCAAAAAGTATTGCGGGCCGAGATTGATGCGCTGATCGAAGCCTGTCAGCCAACTCCGCATGGCGAGCCAAGCCAGCGGCCATGCGATCAGGTTAGCCAACAGCACCGGGCGCAAGAACTGGCCGATCAGCAGCCGCAGCACGTCGGCGGTTGAGGCGCCCAAAGTCTTACGGATACCGATCTCGCGCGTACGACGGGCAGTGTTGAAGCTGGCCAAGCCGTAGAGGCCGACGCAGCCGATCGCCACAGCAAGGACGGCCCCCACGACGAAGAGGCGGCCATTGCGGTCATCGGGGCGGTAGTAGCGCTCTAAGTTGACCTTCGCCGTATGCGCCCGGAAAGGAACGGAGGGGACGATAGTCCGCCATACCGCCTGCAGCCTGTTCATCGTCGCCTGCGAATCAGTCCCGGAGTAGCGGACTCCAGCCGAGGTCTGCGGAAAAGGGCCAGTGTAAGACAGGTAAGCGGTGGGAGGCACCGGATCGCGAGGCGACCGGAAACGGATGTCGCTTACGACGGCGATGACCGTCAGCCGCTGGGACACGCCTGGCTCAAGGGTATTGATCAACGGCTGTCCCACGGCCGCCTGAGGCCTGGCGAAACCGAGTGCGCGAGCCGCCGCCACGTTCAGCACGACGCTTTGGACTTGTCCGGTAGCCGCGGTCGGGGACGTAAAGACAGAAAAGTCCTCGCCGTGGTTCCGATCGGGCAGCCGGCCGGCCAATAAACGAGCGCCATAGGTGGTGAAGAAACCAGGCGTGGCGCGGACGTAGAAGATCGCCGGACCGGGAGCGGGCTGCCCGTCTCGACGCGTATTGGTGTTCCAGTTGCTGTCCTCATCGCCGGGACCGATGTCGCCCGCGGCCGCCGCGGTAACGCCCGGCACGGCACGCCAGGCTTCCAGAAGGCTGGCGCGTTGAGCGTCCGTGACTGCGGAGTCCTCGAACGACTTGACTGTGATTAGGCCTTCCCGTCGGAAGCCTACATCCGCCTGACGTAGAAATTGCGTTTGAGCCAAGATCACGCTGGTGGCGACCGTGAAGGCGATGGCGACGCCAAACTGAAGAACCACCAGGCCCTCCCTCACCCGCGTTCCTGCGCGCCCGCCACCGGGCGTCCGAGCCGAAGCGAGCACCGCAGCTGGGCGGTATCTGGACAGGATCAGCGCCGGATAGAGGCCGGCGCTGAGCCCGACCGTCGTTACCAGGGCCAACACAACGGGCAGCAGACCAGATGGGCCGAGATAGACGATCTTGAGCGACAGGCCGGCGGCGGCGTTTAACAGCGGCAAAACGAGTTCAAACAAGGCGAGCCCGATCAACGCGCCCAGCGCCGTAGTGGCTATGGCCTCGCCCATGAACTGCGCCATCAGCGCAGGCTGGGTCGCGCCCATGACCTTCCGCACCGCAACTTCCCGCGCTCGCAGTCCCGCGCGGGCAGTCGCTAGGTTCACGTAGTTGACGACGGCGAGCAGCAAGGTCAGCACGCCCACCGCACCCAGGCTCGCAACGACGATGGCATCCTTAGGGTTTCTCAGATGCACGGAGAGCAGCGGCGCGACGCGTAGGCGGAAAACGGTATGCCCGTGTCTGGTGCCAAAGTCGCGCACGCCATGCCGGTCGGTGAACCCGTCGAGATTGGCTTCCAGCGACCGAGCGGCTGAGGCGTTTGGGAAGCGGAGGTAGGTGGTCAGCTCCATAGTACCCCAGGTGTACCAAGCCGGATCCTGCGCAACAGTTGGTATATGTAGCGGAATGATAAGATCAAGATCGAGGTTTGTGTTCGTCGGTGGATCGGCGATGACACCTGTGACGCGATAAACATGGTCACCGCGATTAAATAGGAGCGTAAGGCTACGCCCTAATGGGTCGACACTACCAAAGTCGCGTGTTGCTTCTGATCGGGTCAGCACCACCCCATCGGGGGCGGCGAGAGCCGTAGCCCGGTTACCTTCAACCAAGGGTATAGGAAACACGTCGAAGAAATTCTTGTCGACCAAGGAGACTGTTCTGGGTTCGAATTGTGAACCCAGACGCAGTGTCCCCGCGCCTCCCGATATTCGCGTCCCCACCAGGTCGGTAAATTCACCTCGCAGCTCATCGAGCAACCCGCCCATGGTAGCAAAAATCGGTGGCCGCCCGTCCGACTGAGGCCCAATAGGTTGACCGTTGATTTCATAGATTTGGTCGGCATGCGGGATCCACCGCTCGAACCCGGTCTCGAAACGCACGTCGAGCCACAGCAGCAGGAAGACGGCGATCCCGACCGCCAGACCGAATACGTTCAGCACTGCATAAAGCCGGTGCCGACTGAGCGAACGGTACAGGGTCAACAGGTAGTGGCCTAACACATGCTGCTCCCGATGGTGCTGTTAGGACGTGTGCGCCAGGCTGAGCCGACCGCGTCATGCAGCGAACTTAACGCCTGGCGAAGTTTCGGCAAAACGCCATATAAAACGGTGACTTAGCGCCTCCGTGCGCCAGCAGCTGTTCGGTCGCCGGCACGATTGCTCGATTCCGGACACAGGCAAGTAGCCGTCAAGACAAATCCAACCTCTAGTCGCAGGAAAATGTGCGGCCCACATAGCGGACGCTACGGCCTTTGCGCGGTCAGCAACGCTTAGGCCGACCAGATCCGGGGAGCTCGCGCCCTTAGCCGCCATCAGCCTTCTGCCAGACAGCGGACATCGCAAGCGCTAAAACTCCGCCGTTCACGGGCGGTTCAATGGCGGCTTTCAGGGCTAGTCCGGACGAAATCACCCCTGCCTAAAACCAAACGCTGCCAGCGGGTGAGTTTCGGCACGACGGCTCATGGCGTAGGGCGACCCAAAGCGGACCTTAGACCTTGATGCATTCCAGAAATTTAGCTCAGAGGCCGCCCGTAGAAGTCCGGCTCGACTTGCTCTATTTTACATTGTCCTGTGAACATATCCCATAAACAATGAACCATCAGGGCATCGCTTCCAACTCTCAGCCATCGGATAGTTTTATTTGCGCCGTTCACACGATTAATGTGAGGTAATTTATCGTTTCCATCATCCCAATATAAGGAGACGTTGCAGGCGGTTGATATACTGTCTCCGACGGCCCACTTTCTTAGCGTGCATCCACGTGGTAACTCATACGTCGGCGCATAAATCATACGCTCATGGCGAACTTCTTCATGCCGGGCACTGCTCAGGTTCATCACTGCAAGGGGCGTCAACACCGCGAATCCTACGCACAGCACCACAATCGCTTTTTGCATGCTGCCATTCTCGATTCGCCGAAGCGAATCCCCTCAAGGTCGACCTAAGTGCGGACTGCAACTTAGAGCAGCTTGTTTACCCGGTCATCAACGGCCGCCCTCGCCCAAAACCCACCCTACCCCGTCGATCCCGGCGTCCGCTTGTCGGCCGGAAGCCTACGGGTTGCGTCGAGGGGAGCCGACACGGGCTCTGCGCCCACAGCGGTCATTTGCCTCTCTCCAGAAATCAGACATTTACGAACGATCACCGAGAGGCAACTTTCCAGCCGTGGGCTCTGGGCAGAAGGCGACCGTCTGGGAACCTGCCCCACCAAGAAGGTTTCTTCTCGCTTAAACGTTGAGTCAGACTGCGGCCGGCGCACGTAGGAGCACCTTGACGCGCCTGGAAGCTCTCCCACCTCCAGTCCGGAGCCGTGGGCCGGCGGGACGAGGGAACATGGCGACGATCTTCGGTGGACGATGGAAAATCACCAGCGGTCCCGGTCTCGGCCAGGGCGGCCAAGGCCATGTCTTTCCGGTCGCCGACCTGACCGGCGAGCATGACGGCGACTTCGCGCTCAAGAGGCTGATGAACAAAGCCCGGTTTGCGCGCTTCCGTAACGAAGTTCTAGGTGCCACACGCGCCGGCCATCCCAATGTCATCAAGCTGGTCGACCACTCCCCGATCGACGCGCCATCCGAGGCGGACGCGTTTCTGGTCATGCCGATCGCCAAAGGCGGCGACCTCGGCAAGCCGGACCGGCTAAGCCTCTACACCCACCAGGTGGAAGCGACGCTGCAGGTCGCCAAGCAGGTTGCCTCGGGCCTTCGAGCCGCTCACGCCAAGGGGGTAATTCATCGCGACGTCAAGCCGGCTAACATCCTGTTCACCGGCGCCGGCCATGATCTCTGGCTCGCGGACTTCGGGCTCTGCCTCCTAGTCGATGACGCCAACCGGCCGACGGAGATGGGCGAGGTGGTCGGTCCCAGGGCCTTCATCGCGCCCGAACTGGAAGGCGGCGGCAAGCAGGAGGCCACGGCTGCCGCGGACATCTATTCGCTGGGCAAGGTGATCTACTATATGCTCACCGGCGGGGTGATCATTCCGCGCGAACGCGGCCATGAGGCGGAATACCGGCAGTTCTTCGAGACCGAGAGCGAACGGCTGCGCCACCTCGGCCTGCTGGTCGACCAGATGGTCTGCCCCCTGGGGCGACGCCTCGACAGCGTCGATAAGATCCTCGCCCGGCTAGACGACATCGAAACCTGGGACCGGCGCGCGAAGCTGATCCCGACTAGTTCGGCAGGTCTGGCGAGCATCGAAAAGCTCCGCCGCCAATCGCTGGAGACGGTGCGGATAAGGGCCGAGGATGCGGATGCGAGAACCCAGGAACGCACGATCCTCAACAACGTGACGACGTCCTTCGTCGCTTGGGCCCATGCCGAACTCGAAAAGCTGGCAGTCATCGTCGATGACGGCGCTGGCCTGAAGACGTCGGTGGCGCCGATTGCCGATGCCGCCCCTTGGAGGCCACGAAGCTCTGGGCAGAGCTATTTCGCCTTCTCGGCTGGCGTCCAATTAAGCGTCACGCCTCCGGCCTCCGGCATTGCCTTCACCCACCAATTTCAGGTGCGTTTGGCACGGCCCGGCACGATGAGCATCACCTTCTCCTCCGGTCCCCAAGGTTCGACGTCCGCGCCCCAGCCGGTCCGGGACCAGGACCTGGTGGCCCTCTTCTGCTATGAGCGATCGGTGGAGGCTAAAACACGGCAATCTCCCCGCGTGACAGGGTTCATCTCACAGCGGTCCGCGATCGGAGGCTCGCGACAGCTACTGGTTGACCCGAAGGCGGGGACTTACGCAGGCCGCCGACCGGGACGAAGCGTCATCGCCGTCAGGGTTGAACCGGTTATGAGTTCTTTCTTGGGAGATGCGACCCAACGCGCGATGTTCAAGGCGTCGCAATGGCCGGGATGCATCCCGGACCTTGACGCACTGCTAGCAGAAGCCTCAGAGGTCTTTTTCGACTTCATTACCACACCGTCGCGAAAGCTCGGTGCGTAAGCCTGGGGGGCATTGTCAGCCCAAACCCGGAATTCCATAGCCTCTGGCGTCCCGCTTGTTTTCGCGGGCTTGGTTTGGGCAGCAAGTATCGACACCATAAGGCGTTGGCGGGGTCGGACCACTGGGCGATCCCGCCATAACCGGCATATGTGAATTTGCGCTGACAAAGCCCTTCCGCGACATCGGCGCCGGGCTGGGTTGGACTCCAGTGGTCGACGCGCTCGGCGGCGGGGCAGCCGGCCAGTGTGTGCGGTATCCGCGGCAACGTGTATGCTGCGCCCGTTGACACAGCGCACATGGCGGAGATTGAGCTAGATGGGTTTGCGCCGCTAATGGTCGCCGGGTAGGCTCCCCCGCCAATGTCGGCGATAGCTCGTTTCAGGAGATAGGCGCGTGACTCGCCACTTAACGGCAGATTGTGCCGGGGCTTTCCTAAGCGCTCCGATTGCGTCATGAACAGTGACGGGGAGCCCTAGTTTGACCGACAACTCGCTGACATACGCGCACCCTCCAATCGTGGAGGCAACGGTCGAGCTTAGGATTGGCGGCCGCATACCCGACGATGACGTCGACAAACTTCAGAGGCTGCTCGCACCGGAATACGCCAAAGTTGAACCCGTCACGGAGTTCCTAATCGCTTTTTCGCTAGACGGCACACAGCCACCCCCCCCCCCCCCAACTGGGAAGAAGTATAAGCTCACATCAGAAAACGGTGCTTGGATCGTTCAGCTCGGAGCGTCGAGTGTCGCGCTTTCGAACTTGGCTCCGTACGTCGGTTGGCTCGATTTTCAAAAGCAGTTTCGTTGCGTTTATACGATTTGGCGGAGGGTTGTGGGCAAAAGACCGGTAGAGCGGCTGGGAATGCGCTACATCAACAGGGTGGACATACCCGGGAATGTAGTGAAGCCTGAGGAATGGTTCACCGTCTACTCGCAATTTCCCGATGAGCTTGGATTGAGCGCCAATGAGGCGCAATCAGTCATAGCGGGCACGCTGAATCAAGAGATCGGCGTGAAGATAGCCACAGCCCTTGTGCCCCCAGCGTTAATCGACCATTTATCACTGGTCTTAGACATCGACGTGTTTCACACAGCTGTGGCAGTTAAAGGAGACGATGAAGTGTGGGCTGCAATAGGCGCGCTTCACGACCAAAAAAATAGGGTCTTTGAGAGCTGTATAACCGATCGGACTCGCGAGCTTTTCCGATGAGTTTCGAGGTGCACTGGGGCGGTTTGTCCCAAGCTAAGGCAGGCACAGCTCTAAGCAACGGATCAGGTGCATCGCAGGGCTTCGGCAGCTCCGTCGCAGAATCAATCAAAGGCGCGCGGGGCATTGCCTCTACAGCAACATCGACCTTCTACGATGAGAGAGTTGTTGCGGAAGAGCAAGCTTCCCCGAAGCAGCGTCTTTTTGACCGCCTAGTAGACCTCAAGGTGAAAACGTCTTCCTTAGCAATGCATCTTGAGACTGCCTGGCGAACCGGTCTCTTTAATGAGCTTGATCAGCTCCTGGACGCTGACGAGTGGGACCTATCAGATACCTTGCCGAAGGTTGAGTCTTTTGTGACGTTTTTGCGAACCACTATATTTTTAGGCAAGATCAGGCGGCCGGGGCTCGGGGCAACTTGTGATGGACATATTCTCGCCGGTTGGATCACTGGGAAAGATCGACTTACAATCGAGTATCGTCCTGACGATCAACTGCGTTGGGTGTTGACGGCCGACGGCAGCACTAAGTCTGGTAGCTGCGCCGCCTCGAACTTGAAGACGGATTTGGCTGCTTTCCAACCCAATAGGTGGTTTCGTAGTGCCAACAACCTACGTTCCTGACGAGCATACCCTTGTCAGGTATGTGAAGCCTCGTCTCTGGTTTACTGACCCCGAGACCGGACTGCATGGCGTCTTCCCTGAAGCATTTAGCCTGCGTGAGACATCTGGGCACAAGGAGGCTTTTCTTTCGGCGGCTTGGCTTAATATACACGACGGCGACCGGAACGCCCAGATTGCTGCCGTAAAGGCTGAGTTCAGGGCGGCGATGGATGTCAAGAAAAGCGCTGCGTTTGCGTTGGGTTTGGTATCAGAAATCAAGGATGAATGCGAAAAGTTCGGCGTCAAACCCCGGGTTTCGCACGAGCCGGACGCTCCTCTCGAAAGTCACGTGGCGGTGAGGCGATACAGGGACGAGCCGCTGGACTTGCTTGAAGGCCTAGCTAAGAACGCGTGGTCTGAGTTAAAACTATCGTTCCACGGATAATCGTTATCTCTTTGTTTAACCCTTTTCATAAAGGTTTGCTCGAGAATAGTGAGTTGAGCCTAACTGTTAAGCTGCGTGCAGACGGTGGCATGTGCACTTATGCGAGGTAACGTGGGAGCTGGCAGTCTAACGTTAAAACGTCTCCAGTCTGGGCCTGAAACCGGCTTTTGGAGGTGGAAATGGTCCAACCGCTGTCGTTCAAGCGCTACCGGTTCCCCGCCGAGGTGATCCGCTATGCGGTGTGGCTCTATTTTCGCTTCAGCTTGAGCCTGCGCGACGTCGAGGAATTGCTCGCCCAGCGCGGAATCGCGGTCAGCCGCGAGGCAATCCGCTGCTGGGTCAACAAATTCGGCCCGCTGATCGCGGCCAACCTGCGCCGGCGACGCCCCTCGCCTACCGGCCGATGGCATCTCGACGAGATGGTGGTGAAGATTGGTGGCCAGCGCATGTGGCTGTGGCGGGCCGTCGACGACGAAGGCGTTGTTCTGGACATGCTCGCACAAAAGCGTCGCGACAAACACGCCGCCCTGAAGCTGCTGCGGCGGTTGCTGAAGCGCCAGGGCGTTCACCCTGAAACGATCACGACCGACAAGCTCGCCTCGTATCGCCCGGCCTTGAAGGATCTCGGCCTGGTTGACCGCCATCGAACCGAGGGGCGGCGCCTGAACAACCGGGCGGAAAATTCGCACCTGCCGATCCGCAGGCGAGAGCGGAAGATGCTCAAATTCAAAAGCCAAGGCTCAGCCCAGCGCTTCCTCGCCACCCACGCCGCCATCTACAACTGCTTCGACACCCAACCTCATCTGATCTCCCGAGCCGGTCACCGCACCCTACGGGCGGCCGCTCACCGCGAGTGGGCGATCGCCAGCCAAGCCGCGTAAGGCTGAAGTCGTCCAAGCCCCCTCCCCGACCCAAATCGGTTAAGTTGTCAGCTCCCTCTGACACTGCCCCGTTGAATCCTCGACAAGCCTATTCATCGCCATCTGGCGCGGCTTGGCCTACCTCCCCAAGCCATTCCGGCGGCACGAGCTTCTGGGCACCGCGCCACTGCTGAACAAGGGTCACGCCTTCGAGTTCACCCCAGACATCCGCGCCCGCATGGTCCAAGACGATGGCCTGCAGTTGACCCTTGGCGCGCACAATCTCTCGTCCTATCGCTTCGAAAACCTTCCGAACCGCAGCAATATCCTCGTCACGCGTTCGGCCAAGGAGGCTCGTCGGGTCGACAACATCAAACCCGCGTGGAAAATAGACCTGACTGGGCTGGTCGTAGATCACTATGCCGGGCACCGGGTGATTCACCTCGCCCGTGAAAAAGCGCTGCAGAGCGAGCGTGACGGCGACATGGTAGGCGAGCCAGTTCGCGCCGCTGCCGATTTCCCAGAGATAGTCTTCGCGCTCCGTGTGAATGACCTTGATCGTCAGGTCGTTGATGACGAGCTCAATAGGGGCGTTCGGCCATTCGGCGTCCAACATTGGAATAATCGTCGCGGCGAAGTTTTCGATCTGACGCCGCGCATTGGCTGTCTTTCGTCCGACCTGGCCCTCGGAGTAGATTCCCCTAAGTTCTTCGATCCTGATCTTCAATTGGGCGACCTCGTCGGCCACGGAGGAGCCTTCTTCGGAACGGTCGAACGATATGAGCGCTTGTTCCAGCCGGCCGATGAACCGCTCGATACGGTCCTGCCGATAGGTTGCAGTTCGGACTTGCTCTGACCTCTGTTCGAGCAAGGCGATCTCCTGCCGGACAGCGGTTAACTTGGCAGTCGCCGCCTCGACCTCACCACGCAACCTCAGCCGCTCCTTGTCGAATGAATCCGACATCCTGGGCTGCGTTCGAAGCTGAACATCTATTCCGGCGAGCGCCTCGGTCAGCGCGTCCAGCTTGTCGCGGCCCCCTTCGCCGAGCGCCACTAGCGGATCACCCGCGTCGTCCGCCCGTGCGCGCATCCAGGAGGCTATGTTCAGGCGATCTCGTTGTATCCGGATTGCCGAGCCATAGGTCTCGCTTGTGCTCAGCAACCGCTGGATTTCGTTCAACCGCTGCCGCTGGTCGGCCAGGTTCGCCGCTGCATCGCTCTCGGCTTGGCGTAGAGCGTGCAATTGCTGCATTGTCGGCTCTATCGTGCCCAGGGTTGCGAACGAGGCGCGGGTATTGGCGTTGGCGGCGCGACGGAGCAGGTCGACCACCTCATTCCACGCGGTTGGAATCTGGGTGTCGACAGACAGAAGCCCAAACTCAATGGCGTTGCGAATCCAGGCTTGGGTTTCGGTCTGCCAGGCGCGAACCGCGGTTTTAGCCGCCTGCAGGGCGGCTTCTTTCCGGCGGAGATCACGCGAGAGCCGCTCGATCTCCCACCGAGCCGCCAACATTTCGGGCGTCAGGGCTCCCAGAACGTAGGGAAAGATCGCCTTCAGCTTCTCGCGGTGCTCAGTTGTATCAGCGTTGAAGTACAACACCATCGGGTTTGCGACGATGTATTGCGGCTGGAAAGTGAACGCCGTCAGATCACGAAAACTGACGCGGGCGATCTCCGCTTCGGGGTTCAACCCCAGTTGGGAGAGGCCCGCCAACTTATCCAACATCCGCTTTACGCTGTCAGCCGTCGTGTTCTTGGTGGGCGCCTCTTCGGGAATCTCGACCGTGTTTCCCTCCAAAAGGAGCATGTCGCCGGTTTGGCGCGCGTCGCCGGGTTCCCGCCGCGCGAGCAGCTTCTGGCCTTCCATGGTCTCAATGACGACGCCGAACCAGGAACAAGCGTCTCGAATCGTCCCGACCGGGATGCTGCATTTTCCCGAGGCGAGGCAATAATCGATGATCGGAATGACCGCCGATTTGCCAGTCTTGGAGGCGCCGCTGATGACGTTGACCATCCCGGGTTCGAACTCAACCACACGCGGCGAATGACCAGCTTTGGACCAGAGGATCAGCTTGAGGATTTGGAAGTGCATCAGGGTTCGATCTGCAGGAGCGAGAAGACTTGATTTGGCGGTAGCCGAGCGAACCAGCGCCCAATCTTCTCAGCGCTCGCGACATGGTATTTCAAGCGTTCAGGCCCCGCTGGCGGTTTCGCCTCGTTGGAGCGGACCAAAGCGGTGTCATAGTCGATCTTTAAAAGCTTCGCTGAAACGCCTGCAGCAAGAGATTCCAGCGTCAGAGGGCGCATGGCAACGGCGCGGTCATGGATTGCAAACAAACGCTCACGCTCGTCGCCAAGCTTGGAAACAAACTTTGCGAGGCCGGAGCTTTGATTGGTTTGCTTGATGAGCCGCATGGTCGGGCCGTGGAGCACCAATGGCAACGTCAGGAAGAGGGAGGTGAGCACAGGTAGGTCGCCCACGCATTCGGCCTGATAGCCGCGGCCAAAGCTCCACAACAGGAGGGAGCCGAACGCGGGGTTCTGAACGAGGGCGACGGGCGACATCTCAGACTCAGCCATGCCGCTCTATTCTTCCGGAAAAAGGGTCTGATAGGACGGGTGCCAGCCGAGCCGACGTCCGTCGGCCAGGCAATTGTAGGCGCCGGCCACGAAATGGTTGGGCAAAGTTTGGCCGTCCAGCGGCAGCGTGGTCGCCGCACAGCGCCGGTAGATGGCCCGGCCGCGGGCGGGCTCGTCATTGCTCGCGAGTGTATCCTCAATCTCGTCCCTGATGATCCTGTGCTGACGGACCAGTTGAGCATCGAGGTCATCCAGCGACTCCTCGACAATTGTTCCCTCGTCGGCCCAGAGCACCTTGTCCGTGGTCGTCCGCAGATAGTCGCTGACGGCGGTGACCAGCATATCATCGCTGGCTTTGATGACCTGGAGCTGACGCACGAACGTCGGCCCCGTGCTGACGACCTCTTTGATGGCGCTGTCGGTCGGTTCTGGCGCTTTAGAGGTAAGCAGGTTCGCAAGGTTGGAGCGTCGCGCAAATGTTTGAAACTGACGCCGGAAATTAGTTGCCGACATCACCGGCGTCTGCCTGTCCCGGATGAGCTTGTCGATCCGGTCCCGCGCCATGCCCACTACGGCGGCGGTCAGGTCGTCTTGCGCTTCGGAAGGAACGCCGACCCGCACAAACTCACGGACGCTCTCTACCGGATCGGCCTCGGTCGCGAGTTGGAAGCGCTGGATGATGAAGCTACAGACCTCATCGCCCGCGTTAAGGAAGCGGCTCACCTGCGGCGCGCAGCCCACGTCAGGCTTCCTCGGATCGACGAGTTTCTTGATCTTGATGAGGGCGGCTGCAATCGCGTCTGCGCCCATCGCAGCGTGTAACTCACCGGCCAACGCCCCTATTTTAACAGGCGTCACATAGAGCCGGAAGTCAGTGGTCTTGGGGTCCACAGTCCCTGCGACACAAAGGTCCGCCCAGTTGGCGAAGGTTTTCCAGAGATCTTCGGCACGGTCCGCCGCGGGATTGCCCGTCAAGGCGCTCTTGGATTGTTCTAAAAGCAGGGTCCCATTTGATCGATGGACCGCGACGTCGTCGACGTATTCCAGCGACACAGTATCGCCGTCCGGGACTTTCAGGAGATGATGGCACAGACGAAGTTGTTGGAGCGAATACCCAAGATACTGCCCGGCCGCCGTCGCCTTCAAGGGCTTCTCAAGGTCGAGAAGACTCATCGATCGCCACCCCCCCGGGCGATCGCAAGAATCATTCGCCCCTTGCGACCTTAACCGTTAACCATCCAAAGTTGAACTTCGCGAATCACCACGCTCTGGAGCAGGCAAACGCGGTCCTCGCCCCTGGGCGACCTTGCGGGGCAGTCCGAGGTTGCGTAAGGCGTTCGGGAGGGGGGAAGGCGACCTTCCCGGCAAGCTCGTCTATGAGGCAGCCCCATGGTGCCTTTCAGAGGCCAACCGGCCGGCGAAGGGCCGCTCCTGAGGGCGGAGCTGCGATGAGTGGCTTCGGAAAAGGGCACTTCCAGAAAGCGGACTCGCTGAGAGTCTGAGAAAAGCCAAACACCGGTCAAGGCCGCGGCAGCGCCGCCTGGATCGCCGCCAGTTCTCAGCCTCCAGCGCGCCGGTCGGCGTGCATGTCAGTGGCAGGTCGTCAACGCCGACGGCGACCTTGAAGATTCCGTCCATCCCGGCGCGCACGGTCAGCTTTCCGTCGGCGGCGGTCACCGTGAACGTGACCTGGGTCTTGGCCCGGCCATCCCACAGGTAGGGGATGCCGAATTTCTTGCCGCAGTCGGCTTGGCGCGTGGTCAGCTTGTGGGCCAGCGGCAAGGTTGCGACGATGTTCGGATCGGCGACGGCGGCCAAGGTATAGCCCTGGCTGACCAGCACCTTGCGCGCGACTGCGAGCACAGCGTCGCTTGGCTGAGCAATCGCGGCGGTAGCGCCCGGTCCTTGAGGCGCGAGTGGGACGACGGGCTCTTCCTTCGGCGCCGGCGGCGGCAGACCAGCCAGCACCGCCTTCTCGGCCTCGATCGCATCCATCTGCTTGCTGATCTGATCCGGCGAGACCGACAAGATAACACTGTCGCCGCTTTTGGCGCTGAGCTTTAGATCATAGGTCTTACCGATACGGCTCTTAAGCACGCCGTCGTCGAGATCGACCCCGACCGTCTCGATATAGGTGCAGGTCCCACGGCTACACTCCTCGACACTGCTCGCGATCTTGGTCACTTCGAGTGGCGATGCGGCATCGTCGGCAGCGATCTCATATAGACGCCAACCGGAGTCGACATAGCTGATCTGCACATAGAGCTGGTGGGTGACGCGCCCAGCCTTCTTGCCCACGAAGCTACGGATGCGCCACGTCCGGTACGTTTCGCCAGGCGGCTTGATGGAGATGGGCGGCCCCATCAAGGTCGCGTTGGCGCTGAACCGGTCGTCCTCCACAGTCACCTTTGAGGTGGCGGCGAAGCTGACGGATGCGGTCAGCGTGGCGAGCGCGACGAACGACGCCGCAAGCAGGCGAGGCCTGGCTGCTGAGATCGGCATCCTCACCCCTCAACCGGCTTGATCGCGGAGAGCTTGACGCCGTCGTAGGTCCAGGCGGTCCAGCCGGAGACGGTGGGCCAGTTGAACCCCATCTCGTGCAGCACCGTCAGAGCGGCGCGGGAGAGGCTGACCTCTTCGCCCCGGAAACGCACCTTCTTCGGCCCCGCCACCTCGCAGGTGACGTTCGGGTCCTTGATGAACCGCAACACCGTGCCCGGCGGCAGCCCGAGCTTGTCGAACGTCAGCGGCGCGGCCTTGCGCTCCTTCTCCGCCTCAATGGTCTCGCGCTCCTCGGAGCTGATGCCCTGCTCGGCGTCGCTGAGCGAGCGCTCTTCGATCTTGACCAGGTCGATGATCAGCCGAGCCAGCTCGGGGTCGGCGGTGAAGAACTCCCGATTGCTGCGGGCGCGCTTGTCGCCGAACACCCGGTGCAGCACGTTCTCAAGTCTGGCGCAGTCCGGGACCCGCGCGGCGTAGGCGCACTCGAATGGCATGGGCACGCCGGTGGTGTCGAGCTGCTTCAGCCGCTCGCTGACGTCGTCCTTGCGGGTCAGGCCGATCTTCACATAGTTCGGCATGGCGGCGTTGGTCAGGATGTAGACCAGGCCGGGATCGGCATATCCGCCGGCCTTTTGAACCTCGGGCATGGTCGGGCTCAGCTCGCGACGAGAGAGGGCTGCATGGCCGGCAAGTCGCGCTGGCAGTGAGGGCAGACCTTCGCCTCTTGGCGGATTCCCTCAGCGCAGTGGGGACAACGTCGGGCTTGCCCGAGGACCAAGGCGTGGATCAACGCGATCAAAAACAGGACTGAGCCGTATATCCACCATGGCCCGAAGCTGTGCCCTTTCTTAGAGGCTATCGACGCGGGCAGCAGCCCGCCCAAGCCGCAAATGGCGAGCAGAACCACAAATACGTCGATACTTTCCACGATCCCGACTCCCCCTGGTGATCGGGGAGTTAGGAAGCCTCGATTAGGAGAGCCGCGCCAGACTTTAGGCTTGCGCCCTGGACATACTCTGACGCCTCCCCGACCGCATGGTCGAGGAGTGCTGGTGACGGCTGCACACGAGCCGCCTAATCGAGGGGTTCCTACGCCCCAGGTTGGTCTGTGGACCAACCCAGGCGGGAGAGTATCGAAGCCGATGGACTGCGGCTAGAGGGCCAGTGCAGCGCAAATCCGCTGGACTTCCTAAACACGTCGAGCACCTGTCGGTCTGCGGAGGCGCTCGGGCGCTCCCCGCCGCCGCAGGCCCCTTCGGCCAGCGGCCTTCAGGTCGTGCACCGCCCAGACCGGGCGACAGACCTGAGGGACATCATGATCACCATCGGCCGCCGACCGCGCCTTCCCGCCTGCCTTCTGGGGACGCTTGCGATCGCCGCTCTGAGCGGCTGTTCCCCTGACACCCGCGCGCAGATCTCAGCGGAGCACGCGGTCAGCGCGAGGCTGAAAGATCCGCCCTCAGCACGATTTTCCAATGAGTTCGTCGTCCGCCACCCCCGGGATAAATCCGGTACTCAGATGCTGGCGACCTGCGGCGTCGTCGATGGCAAGAACGGCTTTGGCGCCTATAACGGCGGTGTGAGGTTCGTCGCCAACCAGTCCGACAACTCCCAGTTCGGGACCTTCGACACCTTCATCGTCACCCTGGAGACCGACGACAACAAGCAGGCGACGATCGGCACGGTCAATGGTTCGCAGCCCACCTCCATATTTGAGATGATCTACTGGAACGACTCTTGCGTCGACGCGGCGCATCCGGCGACCCACACCGGCACGACCGATTACGCCCATCCAGACAGGCGGTAAGATCGCGGTGATCGGCGGCGATCGCCGGCCCAGCCTGTCCTGATCGCCAGACTTCGGCCCCACGTCGCAGCCGCGGCGTGGGGCTTATTTGTCGTCCCGCCCAAGGGCGATCTGCAGCACCTTTGCGCTGGACAACGGCGCTGAGCGGAGCGCCTGTCGGACCTGCGCGCGGCCTTGGGCCGCCGCCGCCGCCGAGGGACGCCTACGGGGGCCTTGAGGTCGTGCACCGCCCATCCGGACGGGCCGACCTGAAGGAACCGACCATGACCTCCTCCCAAACGCGCCCAACAGCTGAAGGCGCAGCGCCCCCTCCTCCTGCCCCTGCGACGGCGACGGCCGCCGCGGTCGCGCCGACCCAGCCGGTTAAGCTGACCGGCAAGCTCGCCATTCTGGTGGAGCTGATGCAACGGCCCGGAGGCGCCAGCATCTACGACCTCTCCGACGCCACCGGCTGGCAGCTTCACTCCATCCGCGGCGCCATCGCCGGTGCGCTGAAGGCCAAAAGGTTCGTCATCATCTCAGAGAAGCCAGCCGGGACGCGGCTCTATCGGATCGAGCCGCCCAAGCCGAAGCGTAAGCGCGGCCCCAAGGCTGAGACGCCGCAGTGAGCGCGAAGACGGTTGAGCTTGTGGAGCGCCTCGAGGTCATGGACCTCCGGGCGCTCCGGGCCTTCTGGGCGGAACGCTACGGTGATCCCCCGCCCCTGCGCTCGCCAGGCCTGCTGCGCTGCATGCTGGCTTGGCAGCTGCAGGTGCAGGACGCCGGCGGCGTCGATCCGCGGTTGGCCGAGGCCCTGCGTACGCGCGCGACAGTCGCCCCAGGTCCGCCGGCCGGCGCGGTGCTAATCCGGGAGTGGAAGGGGGTGCGCCACCGGGCCGAGGTGGTCGAGGGTGGAGTGCTCTATCAGGGCCGGCTGTTCGAAAGCCTTTCCTCGGTCGCCCGCGAGATCACCGGCGCTCGGTGGAACGGGCCCCGGTTCTTCGGTCTGCGCGCGAGCGGCAGCGCATGACCGCGCCCGTTCCTCGCCGCTGCGCCATCTACACCCGCAAGAGCACCGAGGAGGGGTTGGAGCAGGCTTTCAACACCCTGCATGCCCAGCGGGAGGCCTGCGAGGCCTATGTCGCCTCGCAGAAGTCTGAAGGCTGGCAGGCGCTGCCCACCGCCTACGACGATGGCGGCTTCTCCGGGGGCAACCTCGAGCGACCGGCCATGCAGCGGCTGGTCGCCGACGTCGAGCTCGGACTGATCGATGTGGTGGTGGTCTACAAGGTTGATCGCCTCACCCGCTCGCTGTCGGACTTCGCGCGCATCGTGGAGATCTTCGATCGCAAGGGCGCCTCGTTTGTTTCGGTCACCCAGGCGTTCAACACCACCACCTCGATGGGACGCCTGACGCTCAACGTCCTGCTCTCGTTCGCTCAGTTCGAACGCGAGGTCACCGGGGAGAGGATCCGAGACAAGATCGCCGCCTCGAAGGCCAAGGGCCTGTGGATGGGCGGCATCCTCCCCCTCGGCTACGAGGTGAAGGACAAACGGCTGGTGGTGATCGAGACCGAGGCGCAGGTCGTGCGCTTGATCTTCAATCGCTATGCTGAACTAGGCTCCGTAAACCCCCTGCTCGACGAACTGCGCGCAGTCGGCCTGCGCTCAAAAGCCTGGGTCACGCGCGCGGGCCGCACCATGGGCGGCCTGCCGTTCAACAGCGGGTCGCTTTATCATCTCCTCTCCAACGCGCACTATGTCGGGTCCATCAAGCACAAGGATCTTCTCTACCCAGGCCAGCATCCGCCGATCGTGTCCGTGGAGCTGTTCGAGAACGTTCAACGCCAGCTTCGGCTCAACCAGCGGCGTCGCGCCGATGTGGTCGCTTCGGTTGTGCGCGCGCCGCTGAAGCGGTTGGTGTTCACCGGCGGCGATCGACCTTTGACCCCAAGCTTCGGGCGCAACCGGCACGGCAAGGCCTACCGCTACTATGTCGACGCCGCCCAATCCGACGATGACGATCCATCTGCTCCCCCGCGACGGGTGCCCGCTGAGCCTTTTGAACGGTTCATGGTGCAGCAGCTCTCGAGATTCACACTCGAGCCCAGCCTCACCACCGACGACCTTCCCCAAATGCTCCGACGGATCGATCTGCGCGAGGCGAGCGTCGAACTGGTGGTGTGCAAAGAGGCGCTGCGACCCGATCTGCATCCAGACCTGTTAGGTGACGAACTCCGCGGTCGGCTCGGCGATGGCGAGCGGATCGTCAATGAGCCGGACCGCACGACGCTGCGGATCAGCTTGCCGGTGCGGATGCAGTTTCGCGGTGGCCGCACATGGATCCGCGGCGCTGCGCCTCAAATCGCCACCACCGCGCCGCGCGCGGCCAATCGAGGTCTGGTGAGGGCGCTGCGCCAGGCCCATGCGGTGGTGAGCGCGCTCGGCGGATCTCCACTCAAGGGACAGATGCAGATCAAGGCCGCCCCGGCCAGCACCTACCTCGTGCGTCTGGCGCAACTGGCGTTCCTGGCCCCCGACATCCAGCTCGATATCCTGGGCGGCCGGCATTCACCGAGCCTCACCACCAAGATGCTGCTGGAGGCCGACGTCCCTCTTGAGTGGACGGCCCAGCGCAAGTGGTTTCGCGCTCTATAGGAGCTATTACGGCTTGGTCTTGCGCTGGGACCGATTGACCAGGCGCTGCGCCTGCCGAGGGGCGAAGCGTCCTCCGCGATAAGCCAGCACCTCAGCGGGCTTGCCGCTGTTTGGACAGATGAAGCTGTAGCGGTGGCGACCCGTATCGGGTGGAGGTGTGAGCTCGAACACCTGTTGCAAGACATCACGACCAGCCACGCCACGAGCAAACAGAATTCCCGCCCAAGGCGATGATCGTTCCATTAAATTGAACATTACAAAAACTCGCCCGGGCTCGCAGCTCCAATCAAGACCAACAATCGTCCGCTCACCTCGTCGCAGGTATCCCTCCGCTGCCAGGACCCTTATATCGATCATCGGATGATCTTCCAGGATCGCCATCGGTAGATTGAGCGTCGTGTAGTTCGGCTTGGAATCGTCGTTGTCTCGATCAAGATTTTTGATCATCTGGTTGGCGGAATTTTCTACATATCGGGGATGTTGATGACCAAATCGCCTGAGGGCGGCGCGCGTCGTCGGATCGTCCCTTTGTTGATCGTACAGCCGATCCCTCTCCGCCTCAGCTGCCTTCCGCTTTTTTTCCTGTTCCCAGAATTTGATGTTCTCTCGCTGAGCAGCGGCGGCGTTCCTATCGGCGACCGTGAGCCGACGGGCCGATCCCCTCGGCGGATACCGGAGGTCATGCACTTCACGGGCAGCCAATATCCAATCGACAAGGTAGAGCGTTTCCACGCGCTTTTCACTCTTGGGGCAGATCAGATACGTGCGGTCTGTCTCGCGGTAGGTCGATCTCTCAACGCGAATTGAATATTGCGCGACCACGCGTCGGTCTGCTCGGATCTCCACCCGCAAGCGACTTTCAAGATGAAGCCAATGCGCGTCAATGTACAAATTGCACCACTGATAATCACTCCAGCAGCGCCAACCGGATAAAGTGCAGCGAGCGCTCCTGTCTGTGTCCAGCAGCCTCTCGGTGAACAGATCCTCGACGTCCATGCGGGGGACGTCGTCGACGGTGAGCCGCACGCTAAATGCCCCTACAAGTCTCGCCGCACCGTAATGCCCCTAAAACTCATCCGTTCGGCACCGTCTCTCACCAGGCGCTGCGATGGGAGGCGACGTGCATGAAAGAGGTAGGAATAACGGCAGTCGCTTTAAACCCCAATCCCCCGTACTTATCCAGACTTTCAGTGGGGAAGATTGTTGTTTTCGCTCACGAATACGCGTGGAGGGGTTATGGGGAATTAGCCCAAAAGTCGCTTTTTCGCGTGCTTGTATGTCTGTCGAGAAATCGAATTTGTGCGCACAAGTCGCCCGCCGTAACCCTGCCTTTGAAATTCAATGAGAAAGGGGGTGGGGAATTACGGCCCTCCCCTGAAAATCGAGGCGAAATGCCGCAAAATAAGCCTGAAATAGCGCAAAAGCGTACTTCGACGACTATCGTTTTGAGGCGCCCAAATGCGGCCTGCCTGGGAGCCTCAGCAAACCCTTACGCGCCAACGGGGGAATTAGCCCCAGGCCACTCAAACGCTCACTATGACGTCGACGCAAATCCCGAACTGTAGTGGTTTTGCGGTCTCCGCAGCGCGCCTTGCACTTCCCCGTTTCGCGACACGAACTTCGGTTCGTTGGGTGATTCGTGGCTACAGTTCGGAAGCGCAAAAGACCTATATGTCGTTGGAATTCCAACGACTTTCGCCTCAGGAGAGACGGGTGGCGTTTAGTCCCTGGCGGTGGGAGAGGGATTCGAACCCTCGATACGGTTTCCCGTATACACACTTTCCAGGCGTGCGCCTTCAACCACTCGGCCACCCCACCACAGGGACATACGCGCCCTAGGGCGGCTTCGCGGTTGGAAAGACCGGCGAAGGGCGCGGAATATACCCAGCGGCGGTGCGCCTGCAAGTCCATGTTTCCATATGAGCGCCACTTAGCGCCGGACGCAGCGCTTTAATGTGGAGGCCCGCCGCTCCGCCCCCTGTTCCAGGGGAACCGAAACGGGCAAATAGGCGGTCACAAACGTGTCTGGCGTTGCGGTCGCCACCGCTGAGGATGCCCATGGGCCTGCGCCACATTGTCCGGCAGCATCGCGCCTTTCGTGACGACAGATGCGGTGTTCATCTTCGGCCACGCCCTTCCCTATGGCGAACCGATCGTTTCGCACGGGCCCTTCGTCATGAATACGCGGGAGGAGATCGTTCAGGCGATCGCGGACTATCAGGCTGGGCGCCTCGGCGGCCTGTAGACCCACCGCCCTCGGAAACGATCAGTCCACTGGCTCGGCGGCGGCGGTCTCCAGGACAGGCGGCCCTTCCAGCAGATGCGGCGACGGCGGGGACGCGGCTTCCGGCTCCGGGGCCATGCGCTGGGAGCGGCCCTCGAACACGGCGCCCGCATCGACCGAAAGCTGTCGGTGTAGTACGTCGCCTTCGACGTGGGCGGTCTCGTAGATCTTCACGACATTGGCCTGGATGTCGCCCTTCACCCGCCCGCGGATCTCGACCACCTCGCAGCGGATCGTACCTTCGATCCGTGCGCTGTGCGCCACCAGCAAACGGCGGGCCTCGATGTCGCCCGAGAATACACCGTCGATCTGCAATTCGCCCTTGCCGCGGATATGCCCTTCGAACACCAGGTCGGACGCCAGCACCGAAGCTGGGCGCGGGGTGGTCCGCCTCTGCGCGGCGGGTTCCGGTTGCGGCGTAGGCGGCGCTTCCGAGACCGAGCTGCGCGTTTCGTTATTGCGTGAGAACATATCGCCTCCTGCACAAACCTACGTCCAGCATAGCGCCTTCCCGTGACATACCCGAGTCCCCATCGGGCAGTTGCACCGACAGGCCGATTAATGCGGAAAAGAATCACAACTCAGCTGACAAATTCATCGGCGGCGCCTACAAATCCAAAGGCACTTCGCAGGTCAAACGTCGATGACATTTAAAATACATTCATTTTGCAGATTTATATCAAAAACTATTCTCTGCAGAATCGCAGCATTTACCTTCCTGATCATTACGCCAGCCAGCGCCCTGGCGAACACCACCCCGCCCGTTCGACATGTATTCATCATCATGATGGAAAACGAGGAAATCAACATAACCTTCGGGCATGTCTCGAAAGCCATCTACCTATCCAAGGACCTGGCCAGCCAGGGCGCGCTTCTGACCCGCTACTACGGCACCGCCCACAACAGCCTTGGGAACTATCTGGCCATGATCAGCGGCCAGGGCGTCAACGCCACGACCCAGGACGATTGCGAGGTGTTCGAACCCTTCGTCCAAACCGGCTGGGCGGCCTATGGCCAGGCGGTCGGCAAGGGCTGCGTCTATCCGAAGGCCGTGCACACCATCGCCGACCAGCTCACGGCCTCGGGCCTGAACTGGAAGGGCTACATGGAGGACATGGGCGCGGACCCCACGCGGGAGGCGGCGCGATGCGGCCATCCCGCCATCGGGACCAAGGACCGAACCCAGGTCGCCACGCCCAAGGACCAGTACGCGGCCCGGCACGACCCCTTCGTCTATTTCCATTCCATCATCGACTCGCCGACCTGCGAACGCGCCGTGGTTCCCCTGCCCGCCTTGGCGACGGACCTGGCCGACATCGCCACCACCCCGGCGCTCAGCTACATCGTTCCGAACCTTTGCCACGACGGCCATGACGGCGCGGGCGGCGAAGGCTGCGTCGATCACGAAGCCAGCGGCCTGGCCACGGTCGACGATTTCCTGAAGACCTGGGTTCCCAGGATCATGGCCTCGCCCGCCTACAAGCAGGACGGGTTGATCATCATCACCTTCGACGAGTCCGACATGCATCACCGACGCGACAAGGTGAACAAGCGCGACGTGCTGTACGGCGACGCCTCGGCCTGCTGCGGGGAACTGCCGGGACCCAACATCGACCGCAAGGCCAAGGTGGAGGGCACGACGATCCAGGGGCCCGGCATCATCGGGCCTGGCGGCGGCCAGATCGGGGCGGTGATGCTGTCGCCCTTCATCGCGCCCGGCACGGTCTCCAACCTGCCCTACAACCACTACAGCCTGCTGCGCACGCTGGAGGACATCTTCCACCTGCCGCACCTTGGCTACGCAGCGCAGCCGAGCGCCAAGCCGATGGGACGCGACGTGTTCAACGTCGTCGGCGGAGTCGGAAGCGGGGGCGGCTGACGCGCCTCAGCGCGCCATCGCGGCAGGACCCTGACGATCGTCGTGCTGCGCCACCACCGCGCGCGCCACGTCGGCCATCAGCGCCTGCCGCTCGGGTATCGGTCGGCGGGTCGCGCCGATCATGACGGCGACGGCATAGGTGTGGCCGTCCGGCGCGGTCAGCAGACCCACATCGTTGTAGCCGGTGGAAAGATCGCCCAGGTCCTGTCCGGTCCCGGTCTTGTGCGCGATCGACCAGCCGGACCCCAGGCCCGCCTTCAGACGCATTGGCCCGGTCTCGGTCGAGGCCAGAATCTGCAGGAAGCGCGCCGTGGACGGCGACGACAAGAGTTCGCCGCGTTGCAGCCGGCTCAGGCCGTCCACCAGCCCCAGCGGCGTCGCGCCATCGTCGGCGTCGGCGACGTAGGCGTTCAGCTTCGCCCGGCGCACATCGAGCGCCACCAGATCACGTGCAGCCCAGAAGGCGCGGCCGAAGGAGTATTCGGGCCTCCACCGCACCCCGGCGATCTTGCTTTGCAGCACACGCTCCTCGGGACCGGTTCGGATCCCCATGATGCGCTCGTCGGCCAGCGCCCGCCGCACGGCGGTCGACCCACCCAGCCGGCGCACCAGGATGTCGTTGGCGGCGTTGTCGCTCTGCGCGATCGCGCCCACCAGCAGGCCGTCGATGGTGGTGTCGTACCCATCCTTGCCGAGCAGCTTCTGCATCGGCTGGTTGAACACGCTCATGTCGTTGCGGCGCACCAGCACCGGGTCGGACAGCTTCAGTCCGCCGAAGTCCGCCGTCTTGAACACCGCCAACGCGACCCAGAGCTTGCTGACGCTCTGCTGCGGACGCAGGATCGAACCGTTGTAGTCCGCAACCCAGCCCTCACGCACGTCCTCGACGGCGATCCCCACCTGTCCGTCGAACCCGGCCCCCAGCATCTGCAGGCGGGCGGCAAGGGCGGGAGGCGGCTGTATCGGAGATCGGGTGGAGACCGCCGGCGCGGCGCGGACCCCGTCCGCTCGTCCAGCCGTCGTGCAGACGCCGACGAACACGGCCATCGCGGCGCCGACCGAAACGCAGGTCCGTCGAAACCGCCCCGAGCGGATCCGGTCCTGCAGCGCCCTGACAGTTCGATGGCTTCGCATTCGTCACCGATTACAGAAGCCGCCCGCCCGTCGCCAGCACGAACACCCCGCCAACCAAGCACGGATGGGCGAGGTCGGCCCGGCCCCCGAAATCCAGAATTCGCAGATGTGAAACCAATCGTTGCAAAAAACGGGAATCTTGCAAGAGTATCTGACGGGCTGGGTGATCCCTGAGGTGCAGAGACCATTCTGCCAACCGAGGAACACATTCTGTTCCAATGTGTAGAGGGGTTGATAATGACGACGTTGAAACAAACCGCCGCAGAATTCTTGGGCACATTCTGGTTGACCTTCGGGGGCTGCGGCGCCGCGGTCCTGGCTGCGGCCTTCCCCGGCCTGGGCATCGGTTTCGTGGGCGTGTCGCTGGCGTTCGGCTTGACAGTGCTGACCATGGCCTACGCGGTCGGCCCGATCTCGGGCGGACACTTCAACCCCGCCGTCACCATCGGCCTGTGGGCGGGTAAGCGCATCCCGGCGAGCTATATCCTGCCCTATGTCGTCGCCCAGGTCCTCGGGGCGGTCGCCGCGGCCGGGGTGCTGTATCTGATCGCCAGCGGCAAGCCGGGCTTCGTCGCGGGCGGCTTCGCCGCCAACGGCTACGGCGATCTCAGCCCCGGCCACTACGGGCTGGTGTCGTGCCTGGTCATGGAGGTGGTCGCCACCTTCTTCTTCCTGCTGATCATCATGGGATCGACCGCACCCGGCGCGCCGGGCGGGTTCGCGCCCATCGCCATCGGTCTCGCCCTGACGCTGATCCATCTGATCTCGATCCCGGTGACCAACACCTCGGTCAATCCGGCGCGGAGCACAGGGCCCGCCCTGTTCGCCGGCGGCGCCTACATCTCGCAACTGTGGCTGTTCTGGCTGGCGCCCATCGTCGGGGGCGTGCTCGGCGGTCTCGCCGCCCGCCTGCTGGGTGAGGCAAAGGCGGGGCGCGACAAGCCGAGCCTCGCCACCACCAATCCTACAGAAAGCTGATCGGGCGCCCGAGGTGTTCCAAGGGCCGGCTCCTGGAGAGCCGGCCCTTTCCGTTCCGATCACCTTTATCATAACAGAAACACGACGGATCGGGCATCCGTAAGAGGTGTCTGCGCCGCGCAGCACCATCAGCTACCCGTAATGCTTAGTTGGAACGGAGGGCGCGATGGTCGCCATTGAACTGGATCGTGACCACTTCGACAAAGCGCGCGTTCTCCACCGAACCATAACCTATCTTAGGAGCAACATCCTCAATCGCACCATCCTAGCGATCTTATTGGCCGGTCTGCCGGGAGTGGTCTTCGGCCTCCTGCGCGCGATCACGATTTCACACAACTCATCACAGATAAACGGCGTCGGCGCGTTACTTCTGAAATTCGTCTTTTCCCTGATCCCCACTTTCCTAGCATCCGTTTTTCAGGCGGCGATTATCAAGAATTTAATCGAGCCTCGAACGGATAGCATTTGGAAAATGCTTTCCGATGGGTTCCCCTACGTACTGCCCGTGTTTGGCCTTGCAATCCTATTGCAGATAGCCATCGGATTCGGCCTTATTCTCCTGATCGTTCCGGGCGTGATCTTCGCAATCAAATGGTCCGTGAGCACACCCGCCCTAGTCATAGAAGATACCGGCGTGTTCGGATCGGCCAGTCGCAGCGCCGACCTGACCAAAGGCTTTCGCTGGGAAATCTTCTTGTTATTCCTGATCTATGGGCTGGGAAGCGCGGTGATTTACGCGGTTTTCCTGGCGCCGTTTGGTTTCGGTTTGAAGCCCATGCGGGAGGACGTGCTGACGCCCGCCCTGGTGATGAACGACATCATTGATGGAGTACTTGCCACGATCTTCACCCCAATCAGTACGTATCTGGCCGTATCCATCTATGCGGAGCTGCGAACGATCAAGGAAGGTGTGGGCTCAAGCGGCGTCGCGCAGGTCTTCGACTAGAAAAGATGTGAGGCCGCCACCACCGGCTCTGGAAACGCCGCCTCAGACCGGACGGTCGTGCTTGTCGCGACGCCGCCGACCGAACAGCATCCCGGTCTCCAGCCGGCCACGCAGGGCGGCGTAGTAGGCGTCCAGGAACGCGCCGTCGCGCTCGCCCGGCGTGGACGTCCATTCGATCTTGCGACGGATGCGCATCGCGACATCGGCGACGACCCGGCTGTTGTTGGAGCGCAGCACGTCCTCCAGCACCTGCAGCTCGGCCTCTCCATAGGCGCCGATCTGAGCCGCCGTGAACGCAAAGGGCGCCTCCGCTTCCGCACGCCGGGCGAGCTCGATCCCCAAGCGTCGCTTGGGCGCACGCACAACCCAGGTGCCGGCCGCCAGGTCCCCAGCCCGGAGCCGGTCGCGATTGAACAGGGGGAACAGGGCGAACACACCGCTCCACACCAGGCCCGCCGTGACCATCCAGCCGCCCAGACCGCCTGCATTGGCTAGGATGAAACTCATGGGGAGATAGACCTCGATCTCACGCAGGGCGTTGCGGGCGAAGATGGCGTCGGCGGTCAGCGGGCCGCCGTTGCGCGATGCGACCCTCAGCCCGATCATGCGCTTACCTGGGGTCGCGGCCCGCCCGCTCAGCTCGAAACCGATGAAGTAGAAATTCCTCAGCAGGAAGAAGCCCAGCAGCCAGACCACCACCATCGCCTGGGGCATGAACGGCGCCCGCACCACCACGGCGATCAAGGCCAGCGCAATGGTCGCCCCGATGAGAACACCCACGATGACCGCCGCATCGATGAGGAAGGCGCCGGCCCGCTCGCCCGCGTCGGCCAGGCGGAGCTGCAGGTCCACCCCTTCGGGCGTCACCAGCTCACGAATGCGGTGCGTATCCAGCGGGGACGGCGGAACATAGGTGTCCGTCACTGCGCGCCCTCCCGCCGCGCGCCGGGACGCGGCGCATAGAGGTAGACGCCCCAAGCCACCGCGCTGAACCCCGCGATAGCGTAGCGCGCCCAGTCGGACGTGATGAGCTGACGCCCGAGACCTTCCAGAAGGCCCGCGATCGAGAGCATGACGATCACGCCGAACATCAACATGGCGCCCTCCCGTCCCGCTTCGGCCACCGCCGTCAGCCGTTGCGCCTCGCCTGGGAAAGCGAACCGCCAGCCGATACGGAAACCCGCGGCCCCCGAAAGCGTCACCGCCCACAACTCGGTCACGCCATGGATCAGCAGCCAACCGCCCATCTGGAACCCCAGGCCATGGCTTACATACAGCGCGAAGATTGCGCCAAGGGCGCACCCGTTGGTCGTCATCAGCACGCCTGTGGGCAGGCAGAAGGCGAAGCCCAGCGCAAACGCCAGGATGGCGATCTGGGCGTTGTGGGTGAACAGGAAGGCGGCGAACGGCGCCAGCCATCCCTTGTTATCCTGGCTGTAGAGCACAACCCTCAACGCCGCCGTCGTGGCCTCAGGCGTACGCCCCCCGGCGAGGTTGGCGGGAATGAAGGCCGAATACCAGCCCGGATCGTGCAGCGTCAGGACATAGGCGATCGCTGCGCCCATCAGCATCAAGGCGAACGAGATCAGGGTCTCGCGCCAGAGCCTTTGCGCCGTTCGCGGCCAGTCGGTCACGAAGAAGCCCCCGATTCGTTCGAGCAGCGTGGTCCGCGGGCCATAGACGAAGAAGTACGCCCGGGTGCACAGGGCCTCCAGATAGGCCGTCAGGTTCCGGTCCAGCGATGTCGCCCGCGCCACCGAAAGCGAGGACAACGTCGCCCGATACAGGACCGGAATGGACAACAGCTGGGCGTCCGTAAGGTTCGAAACCGATCCCCGCTCCGCCCGGTCGAGCAACCGGTCCAGGGTGCGCCACTGATCCTCCCGCGCCTGGCGGAACCGCTGGCTTCGCAGGGTGTCTCTCATCGCGGCGCGCTCACAGGCGGTTCCTGCGCTTCAGGTCCAGATATCGGTTCAGCACTTCGGCGCGGATGCGATCGGCCGGGGCGTCGACGATCTCAACCCCGAGCTGGCGCAGGCGCGCCACCACCGTCTGTCGCTCGCGCAGCAGGGCGGCGGCGATCACCGCACGGGTGACGTCCTCGGACGTCTTCGGCTCCGCGCGGCGAAGCGCCTGCATCTCCTCGTCCCGCAAGACCACGAACAGGACCAGGTGGCGGGCCAACAGCCGCTGCACGGCCTCGATCATCAGCTCGGCGGACACCGCGTCGGTGAATTCGGTGAACACCACCACCAGCGAGCGGCGTTCGAGCCGCTCCGCCAGGGTGAACAGGCCCAGCGTATAGTTGGTCTCCTCGGGCCGATGGTCGATCTCGGCCGCAAGCTTCTGCAGCGCCCCGAAGGACCGGGCGCCCGTCACCAGCCCGCTTGCGGTGCGCAGCTTGGCGTCGAAGGCGTACAGCCCGACCCGGTCGCCCATCTTCAGGCCGACATAGGCCAACAGCAGGGCCGCGTTCAAAGCCCAGTCCAGCCTCGCCATCCCGGCGATCGGTTCGGACATGGAACGCCCGCAGTCCAGCGCCAGCACGATGGGATGGTTGCGCTCCGCACGGTGCTCACGGGCGAGCAGCTCGACATGGCGAGCGGATTGCTTCCAGTCGATGGTGCGCACGTCCATGCCGGACTGGAACTGCCGCAGGGCGTGGAACTCCGCCCCCTCCCCGGCTTCGAGCTGGGTCTTCAGGCCGTGGATGGCGTCGCGGGAGAACAGGCGCACGGCTTCGCTCTTCACACCCTCGATATCGGGGGTGACGGCGATACGCCGGTCCAGAGTGCGGACGGCCTGTCGCCGTGCGAGACCCATTGGGCCCGTCCACCGCACCCAGGCCCGATCCAACCGCCGTTCGCCCCGACGTGCGGGGTGAAGCGTGAAACGGATCGAACCTTCCGAACGGGGCATGAGATGTGCGTAGGCAGGACGCGCTTCCAGCTCCGGGCCAGTCTCCAACGACACATCGACGGCATGCGGCGTGCGGCGGCGAAAACCCAGCTCCAGCCGCGCCTCGCCGGTGGCGTTCACCGATAGGGTCGCGGGCGCCTGGAGGTCCAGGTCCAAATCTCTCGGGGCCGCCGCCAGCATCCCGTCGAGCAGCATGAGGGCGACCCCGGCCGCGATCCACACGAGGCCCACTGCCCAAAGCACCGGCGCGAAAAGCCCGACGACCAGGCACACAGGGGCGCCCGCCGCGACCATGACGACGACGCGACGCGTCGGCTGGATCATCGCGTCGGCCTCGCCACGGTGCGGGCGGCCAGGCTCACCGAGGCGCTTCCACCTGATCGATCAAACCCGCGATCAGGCCGTCCGCGTGGCGCCCCTCGATCTCGGCGGACGCGGACAGGATCACCCGGTGACGCAACGCCGCCGGCGCGAGCGCCTTGACGTCGTCGGGGATCACATAGTCGCGCCCCTCCAGCGCCGCGCGGGCGCGGGCGGCGGCGGCCAGCATGGCGGCTGCGCGCGGCGATGCGCCGCTCTGTAGGTCCATGCTCTCGCGCGTGGCCCGCACCAGGGCGACGACATAGCCGATCACCGCCTCGGTCAGCCGCACCCGGGCGACCGCCTCGACCGCCTCGGCGATGGCGGCGGCGTCCAGCACCGCGGTCACGCCCAGCGCCTCGGGGCTGGGTTGGCCCACGCCCGCGCCGTGAGCCGCGACGATGGCGCGCTCTTCCTCAACGCTCGGATAGGCCAGGACATGCTTGAACAGGAAACGGTCGAGCTGGGCCTCCGGCAGGGGATAGACGCCCTGCTGTTCGATGGGGTTCTGGGTCGCCACCACGGTGAAGCGCGGGCTGAGGGGATGGCGCTGACCGTCCAAGGTGACTTGTCGCTCCTGCATGGCCTCGAGCAGGGCCGCCTGGGTCTTCGGCGGCGTGCGGTTGATCTCGTCGGCGAGCAGCAGGTCGCAGAACACCGGCCCCTTGCGCACGGTGAACTGGCTGGTCTGGAAGTTGAACAGGTTCACGCCAACGATATCGCCGGGCATCAGGTCCGGGGTAAACTGGATTCGCCCATAGGCCATGCCCAGAGTTCGGGCGAAGGTCTGGGCGATCAGGGTCTTGGCCACGCCCGGCGGTCCTTCGAGCAGAATATGGCCGCCCGCGAACAGGGTGGTCAGCAGCAGGTCCACCGTCGCGGTCTGGCCAACCACGGCCTTGGACACCTCGGCGCGAACGCGCTCGGCTAGGGCTTTGACTCCATCAACGTCCACGCGTGATCTCCAATCGCCAATGATACAGGGCCTGGGCGGCCGCCAGCAGGCTCGGACCATCCCTGGCGCGGCCGGCCTCGCGCTCCAGGTCCTCGAACTTCGTATCGACCCGCCGGGCGCTGGCGATACGCCCGAGTTGAGCGTGGATCGCCGCCGTGTCGTCGGTTCGGGTTGCGTTGACACCCTCCAGCGCCAGGTCGCGGGTCAGCGCGACGTAGCCAGGCCCCATGGACGCTTCGCGCTTGGCCATGTGGATCAGGGCGGCGGAGTTGTCCGCCAGCGCCCGCTTGCCCAGGGCGAAGCTGCGTCCCTCGCGGCGCTGGGGACCGAACCGGATCGTGGCGTGCAGGCCCATCAACAGGGCGGCCGCCACCCCACATAGGGTGGCGGAGAGAAAGGGCGGGGTCAGCATCAGCTTGAGCGCATCGTATTTGTCCGACCGGCCGCCAACCCCCGACAGGGTCAGGTCGAACACCACCGGATGGTCGCCGAACTGCAGGTCTTCGATCAGCGTGCCGGCGGCAAGGGCCCCCTGCGCGGTCGCCAGGCCCTGGGTGTTCAGCATGTCGGGATCGGACAGCACCAGTAGCCGTCGTTGTCGATCCAGAGCCATGACCGTGCGGCCCTGCTCGTCGGCCAATACAGCTTCCCAACCGGCGGGCAAGGCGGAGAATGTCTGGAACCGGTCGATCGCGGCGAGCTGGATTTCGTCCGGCGGCGCGAAGAAGCCGTTCTGACTGTACAGGATCGGGCGCGTGACGCCGTTGCGCCGTGTGATGAAGCTGTCCGCCCCAAGCGCCGGCTTACCCGGAAATAGTTTGCCCCGCGTCGGCTTGCCCGGAGGCGATTTTGGCGCGGCAGGCTTGAACCAGCTCGCCTTGGTCAGCGGGCTCAGGAGGCCTTGGGTCAAGAGACCTGGGTCGTAGGCCGCCAGCTTGGTCACCCAGCCTTTGTGCCCCAGGTTGGACGCGGTGACCCACTTGGGCGGGACGACGACGGTCAAGTAGGTGCGGGTCGAAGCCGGCAGGGGTGTTTGCGCCTGTCCGAACTCGGGCATGATCAGCAGCACCGCGGAGGGCGCCGCTCCCGCCAGCACCGGATTGCTGTTCAGGCTGACGGGGACCCTGTCAGCCCGCAGCATCTGGACCAGCGCGGCGTAGCCCACCGCCGAGCGGGACAGGGCGTTCGCGCCGCCGGGATTTCCGCGAAGCTGAGGCCCGAAGGCGAGCAGGATCACGAACATCGCCCCCGACACCAGCGCGGCGCCGATCAGCCATAGTGCGACGGCGGACGAAAAGGCGCCGGCCTCCTTGACCGGGGGCGTCATCTTCGGGCCGGCGACGATCGTGCTCACGCCCGGACCCAGGCCTCGGGAAGGGCGAAGGCCTCGTAGACGCGCCGGCATCTGATGAAACCATCGGCGTCGACCGACCGGCCGCCGAACCAGCTCGCCTCCACCACCGCCGCGATGGTCGAGAAGGCGTCCCGGGCCGCAGCCGGAAGCGCATCCAGGTTGGCGATGTCGCGACTGGTCAGCGAGGGACGCACAGCGGCGGGTCGTCGGTTCTGGATATCCTCCACGCTGCGCAGCAACAGCAGGTGGGCGGCCTCCTCGAACCGCCCGGCAGCCGCCATCGCATCCGCCTCCGCCAGCAGCGCCCGCGCCTGGCCCTCGCTCGGCCGCCAGGCTTCGAGCGCCATCGCGACGGTCTTCTTCGGGGCGCGGGACGACCGCCGACGACACCTCCAGGCGAAAAGCGCCAGATAGACCACGCCGGTGATCAAGGCCGTGACGATCACCAGCCAGATCACGACCTTCAGCACCGGCCACAGCGATCCGATGAGCTTGAACACCACCATCAGCCCTTGGGACAGCGCCACCAGCCAATGCGGCGGCTTGGGCGGCGGCGTCACGCTGGGAAAGACGAATTGCAGGCGGGAGTCCGCGCGCACCTTGGCGAAGGCGTCCTGCAGACTGCCGTTCATCAACCTGGTCGCATAGCCCGCGCGCATGCACCGCCCCCCATTGCAACCTAAAGCGTCAGGCTGAGCCGTGGAAAGCCTTTTCCGCAAAGGTTCGGCGACAACGCCTAGCGTGGCCCCGACGTCCGCCGCGCCCTGAAGAAGCCCCGCAGCAACTCCGCGCTCTCCGTCCCCAGCACCCCCGCCGTCACCTCGGGCCGCCAGTGGCAGGTGGGCTGCTCGAAGAAGCGTGGGCCGTTCGTAACCGCGCCGCCCTTGGGATCGTCGGCGCCGTAGATCAGCCGGCCGATCCGTGCGTGGCTGATCGCGCCCGCGCACATGGCGCAGGGTTCCAGCGTCACATACAGCCACAGCCCCGTCAGCCGGTAGTTGCCCACCGCCTCACCCGCGACGCGTAGAGCGCGAATCTCGGCGTGGGCGGTGGGATCGTGCAGCGCGATGGGGGCGTTGTGGACGGCAGCGATCACGTTCCCGGATGCAGGATCGACCACCACGGCGCCGATCGGCGCCTCGCCGGCGAGGGCTGCGGCTTGCGCGAGGTCGAGCGCGATGCGCATGTTCATCAGGTCATGGTCGATCACGTAAAAGAACCCAAGGCGCCCGCGCGCCGAGGTCAAGCCGAAACCCCTCGCGCTGAAAACACGGAGGGTGAAATTCCAGGCGCCGGCGAGCGCGTGGCCAAGGCGCTGGCCCGCGCCGGCGTCGCGTCGCGCCGCGAGGTCGAGCGCTACATCGCCGAGGGCCGCGTGAAGCTGAACGGCCAGCGGCTCGACACGCCGGCCGTCAAGATCGGACCCGGCGACGTGCTGACCGTCGACGGCGCCCGGGTCGCCGCCGCCGAGCCCACGCGAATCTGGCGCTTCCACAAGCCGGTCGGCCTGGTGACGAGCCACGCCGACCCCCACGGCCGTCCCACGGTGTTCGACGCCCTGCCCGAGGGCCTGCCGCGCGTGATCTCCATCGGGCGGCTGGACCTGAATTCCGAAGGGCTGCTGCTGCTGACCAACGACGGAGGCCTGTCGCGGGCGCTGGAGCTGCCGTCGAGCGGTTGGGTGCGCACCTATCGCGCCCGCGCCTACGGCCGCACCAGCCAGGAGACGCTCGACCGGCTGCAGAACGGGATCACCGTCGAGGGCGTGGTCTACGGCCCCATCGACGCCAAGCTGGACAAGGTGCAGCGCCGTCCCGGCGACACCGCCGAAACGCCGGCCAACTGCTGGATCACCGTTTCGCTCAAGGAGGGCAAGAACCGCGAGGTGCGTCGTGTGCTGGAATCGCTGGGCCTGAAGGTGAACCGGCTGGTGCGCCTGGCCTACGGTCCGTTCGCGTTGGGGACCCTGCCGCTCGGCGCGGTCGAGGAGGTCGGGCCGCGGGTGATCCGCGAACAGTTGGCCGACGTCATCGCGCCGGAGAACATGCCCACCGGCTCGCGCACGCCCGCCACCGTCCTCGCTCCAGGCCGTCGCCCCAACGGGCCTCCGGTCGTGGACGGTGTGAAGGTCGAGCGGGAAAAGAAGGTCTACAAGCCCGGCTGGGCCAAGCCGTCCAAGCCCAAGAACCCGCACGCGCCGCCCAAGCGCAAGGCGGACCGCGCGGGCCAGACCAACCTGGACGAGGCGCCGCCCGAGCGGGCGCGACCGGACTCGGCGAAACCGCTCCATGCCCGATCCCATCCGCCCGAAGCCACCCAGATCCCGACCCGATCGGGTCAGGTTCGCCCAGGCCCCGCCCGCTCCAGCCCGCCTCGTCCCGGCCCCACCAACCCCGGTTCAGCTCGTCCCGGTTCGGCTCGTCCGGGCCAGCCCCGGCCGCCCACCCGGCACGGTCCCGCCAAGCCACGCACGCCCAAGTCCTGATCGCCCACTTCCATGCGCATCACCTCCGGCAGCCATCGCGGCAAGATCCTGCGCACGCCTGAAGGCGACGCCACCCGTCCCACCTCCGATCGCGCGCGCCAGGCGGTGTTCAATATCCTGGAGCACGCGCCCTGGTCGGCCGGCGTGCGGGACAAGCGGGTGATCGACCTGTTCGCCGGTTCCGGCGCCCTGGGCCTGGAGGCGATCTCGCGCGGGGCGGTATTCTGCCTATTCGTGGAGACCGACGAGGCCGCGCGCGGCGCCATCCGCGACAACATCGAGGCCATCGATCTTTTCGGCGCCACCCGCATCCATCGCCGCGACGCCACCGACCTCGGCCCGAAGCCGGGAAGCGCGGGCGAGCCGTTCGATCTCGCCTTCCTCGACCCGCCCTATCGCAAGGGGCTGGGCGAGCGTGCGCTGCAGGAACTTGCCGGACAGGGATGGCTGAACCCCGGCGCCGTGTGCATGCTGGAACGTGCGACCGACGAGCCGCCCTTGGCCCTTGCGGGCTACGAGGTGCTGGATACGCGCACCTACGGCGCCGCCCAGGTCGGCTTCCTCCGGTTCATCGGGGCTTCATCTAGCTGAACCTTAGCTGTCGGCGGCGCTCAGACACAGTGCAGGACACGCTCCCTAAAACCCAAGGCACGGTCGCTGATGACCGCGATGCCTTCGGGACTTCCTCCGATGAACCGTCTGATCCTGAGCCTGGCCGCCATCGCCTCGGTCGCCACCGCCCTGCCCGCCTTCACCGCTGCGGCCAACGCCCAGCCCGTCACCCACCGCGAAGCTGTCCAACAAAGCCGAATCGCCCAGGGCGTGCGCACCGGCGCCCTGACCCCGCGCGAGACCGCCCGGCTGGAGCATCGCGAAGCCCGCCTGCAACGCCGTGAGGTCATCATGCGGGTCCGCGACGGCGGCCGCCTGACCCACCATGATCGCCGTGTCCTGGCGCGCCATGAGAACCACATCAGCCACGCCATCTACCGCGCCAAGCACAACGCGCGGATCAGCTGAACTTTCTAGGTGGGAGGGACGAGGGCCGAGCCTCGTCCTTCCTATTTCTTCAAGCAGACGCCCTCAGCGCCGGCCGAACAGCCGTTCGATATCGGCGAGCTTCAGCTCCACATAGGTGGGACGCCCGTGGTTGCACTGGCCGGAATGGGGCGTGGCCTCCATCTGGCGCAGCAGGGCGTTCATCTCCGCCGCCGTGAGCCTGCGACCCGCGCGCACACTGCCGTGGCAGGCCATGGTCCCGCACACAGCCCCCAGCCGCTCTTTCAGCGCTAAGGCCGCGCCGTTCTCGGCCAGGTCGTCGGCGATGTCGCGCACCAGGCCCTGGACGTCGGTTTCGCCCAGCAGAGCGGGGGTCTCGCGCACCAGCACCGCCCCGCCGCCGAACGCCTCGAGCACCAGGCCGAGTTCGGCCAGTTCGTCCGCCTTGGCGATCACGCGCTCCGCTTCGGCCGGGTCGAGCTCCACCACCTCCGGCAGCAGCAAGGCCTGGCGCGCGACGCCGCCCGCGTCCATCTCGACCTTCATGCGCTCATAGACCAGCCGCTCATGGGCGGCGTGCTGGTCCACCACCACGATGCCGTCACGGGTCTGGGCGACGATGTAGGTCTCGTGCACCTGCGCCCGCGCCGCGCCCAACGGGTAGTCCACCAGATCGACGATCTCGCCTGTGCCGGCATGGACGCTGGTCTGTTCGGCCACTAGCTCCACCCGCGCGGATGTCTCCGACAGGCCAGGCAGGATGGGCGCCGGGGCCTGATTGCGCCATGTCCCCGTTCCGCTCCAGCCCGCGGCCGAGGGCGGTGGCGTATAGGGGTAGGCGGACGGCGCATAGCCGCCCCTCGCTTCGGTGCGGAATCCCGCCAAGGCGTCCGCCGCGACCGTGGTCGCCGCCCGATGGCCCGCCGCCGCCAGGGCATGGCGAAGCGCGCCCACGATCAGGCCGCGCACCAGGGCGGAGTCACGGAACCGCACCTCGGCCTTGGCCGGATGGACGTTGACGTCGACCAAATAGGGCTCCAGCTCCACATACAGCACCGCCACCGGGTGCCGGTCGCGGGCCAAGAAGTCGGCATAGGCGGCGCGTAAGGCCCCGCTCAGCAGCCGGTCGCGCACCGGACGGCCGTTGACGAACAGGAACTGGTGCGCCGCATTGCCCCGCGAGAAGGTCGGCAGGCCCGCGAACCCGGTCAGGCGCACATCCTCGCGCGACTGGTCGATCTCGATGGCGTTGTCCTGGAAGTCGCGCCCCAGCACCGCCGACAACCGCGCCAGCCGCCCCTCCGAGCCCGGATGCTCAGCCGGCAGGCGCAGCACCTTGCGCCCGTCCAGATCCAGGCTGAAGGCGACCGCCTCGCGCGCCATGGCCTGGCGCTTCACCTCCTCGGTAATGGCCAGCGCCTCGGCGCGCTCGGACTTCATGAACTTCAGGCGCGCCGGCGTGGCGTAGAACAGGTCGCGCACCTCGATCCGTGCGCCGTGCGGACCGGGAAAGGCGCTGGGCGAGACCGACGACATGGCCCCGGCGTCCACATCCAGCCGAAACGCATCCTGGCCGCCCTTCGCCCGCGACGACAGCGACAGCCGCGACACCGAACCGATCGAGGGCAACGCCTCGCCCCGGAAACCGAAGGTACCGATGCGCAAGAGGTCGTAAACCCCCTCCCCGTCCGGCTGCAGCTTGGAGGTGGCGTGACGCTCCACCGCCAGCGGCAGTTCGTCGGCCGAGAGACCGCATCCGTCGTCGGCGACCAGGATACGGGACAGTCCGCCATTGTCGGCCTGAACCTCGATCCGGGTCGAACCCGCGTCCACGGCGTTCTCCACCAGTTCCTTCACGGCGCTGGCGGGCCGCTCCACCACCTCGCCGGCGGCGATGCGGTTGACGGTCTCGGGGGGAAGGCGGTGGATGGTCATGGCGACTCGGGAACCGGGCCGCCCACTATAGCGTCCAGCCGAAAGCGCGTCCCCAGTGCCTGACGCACGACGGGCCGCTACTTTCCGTCGACGACCTTCTCGAACACCATGGTCGTGGAATCCCGGCCCAGGCTCGCCTTCACACTCAACGTACGGCCGTCCGCGGACAGGCTGTAGGCGCTGGGGAAGACGAACTTCTCGTCCTGGAACTCCACACGTTGGGTGACGATCAACTGGTCGCCGCGCCAGACCGCCGAGACCCTGCGCAGGCTCGCCGGGCCCATATGGATCACCTTGTCCTCCGGCAGGATCACTTCCTGGCCGTCGGTGGGGAAGCTCAGCACATAGGTCTGGGTACGGTTACGCGTGGTGGAGACGATGCTCTCGCGCACGGTCGAGCCGGACTGCTCGATGACGTCGGTCTGTTCGCGCGCGCCAGGCATGTCGCCGTAGTCGCTGCGCGCGGCGTTGAGCTTCCAGGTTCCGCTGAGGTCCGGGTGGTTTTGCGCCGCAGCCAGGCCGGGCGCAGCCAGGGCGAAAAGCAGAGCCAACCTCATCGCCGGATGCATGAACTCTCCCAACCGCTTCATCGGTCCCGCTCCGCTCATTTGCCGGCGACCGCGAGGGTCGCCGCGACCGGCGTCGGCCGCCAGCCGGACGCCCAGGCCGAAGGCTTCGGCCCCATGACCAGCTTCAGCGTCGAGCCCTTCATGATGTCGGCATAGCGCAGCACGGGTATATTCAGCGGCTTACCGTTCAGGGTAGCGGACTGGATGTACATGTTCTTGTCGGAATTGTTCTGCGTACGCACCGAGAAGTCCTTGCCGTTGGCCAGATGGATCGTGGCGCTGCCGTACATCGGACTGCCGATCATGTAGTCGCCGGACGACGGGTTCACCGGATAGAAGCCCATGGCGGTGAACATGTACCAGGCCGACATCTGTCCACAGTCGTCGTCGCCGTCCAGACCGCCCGGAAGGTTGGCGTATTCCCAGTTGGCGATCTCGCGCACCTTGGCCTGGGTCTTCCACGGCTGGCCGCTATAGTCGTAGAGGTAGCCGAAGTGATGGCTCGGCTCGTTGCTGTGCCAGTTGTGGTCGCCATCGAAATATTCGTCGAGCTTCTTGTTGTAGATCGTATTCCCGCCCATCAGTTTGATCAGGCCGGGGATGTCGTGCATCACCGCCCAGGTGTAGACCCAGGCTCCGCCCTCGGTCCAACCGGCGTTGGGATCGGCCCAGGAGCCGTCCAGGTTCTTGCCCTGCATGAAACCGGTCTTCGGATTGAAGATGTTCCTGTAGTTCAGCGAACGTTTGAGAAAGAACTGGTACTCCTTGGTCTTGCCAAGCGCCTTGGCCACCTGGGCCACGCACCAGTCGTCGTAGGAATCCTCCAACGTGCTCGACGCGGCCTCCGAGGTCTTGTCGACCGGGATATAGCCGAGCTTTTTCAGGTAGGTCAGACCCGCGCGCGCCTCGTAGGGCGTATGCTCCTCGCGGTCGCCCCAGCGGCGGGTGGTGTCGCCATCGGGCGGCGACATCGCGTCCTTGTAGACCGCATCCCAGGCAAGATTGTAATCGAAGCCCTTGAAATGCTTGCTGATCGCCTCCGCCACCAGCGAGTCCGCGTGGGTGCCGATCATGATGTTGGTATAGGCGGGATTGGGCCATTTCGGCATCCACCCGCCCTCCTGGTAGTTCTGTAGCAGGGCCTGGACCATGCCGCCGGTGTGCTCCGGCGCGGTCAGGCTGAGCAGGCTGAACTCGGCGCGGAAGATGTCCCACATGGAGTAGTCGGTATAGGACTCGCCCTTGTGCACCCGGTCGTCGAAGGCGCTGTAATAACGACCCTGCTCGGAGAACCGGCGCGGATACAGCAGCGAGTGGTAAAAGGCCGTATAGAAGACGTGCCGCTGGTCGTCGGTCGCGCCGCCGATGTCGATCTCGCTCAGCTTGGTGTTCCACTCCGAGCGTAGCGCCTGGCGCGTCTTCTCGAAGTCCCAGCCTGGTATCTCGGCTTGAAGGTTGGCGCGCGCCTGGTCGATGCTGATGAAGGAGGTGCCGATACGCGCCTCGACCACCTCGCCTTCGCGGGTCTTGAAGTGGGCGTAGGCGCCGATAGCCTGGGTCGGCTCCGCCTGCCCGTCGCCGTAGAGACCGGCGTCGTCGAAGGCCCGGCGAAACTGGACGACGAAATAGCCTTTGAAATTGGGCAGAGCCATCGGGCCCAGGTTGGCGTCCATCCGATCCGGATTGTAGCCGGTGATCTCGCGCGCCGCGGCGTCGACGTGGGCGAAGCCCTTGTGTCCGGGCCGCGAAGCCTCGATCAGCACGGTCGACGCCGCATCGGCCGGGAAGGTGAAGCGCAGATAGGCGGCGCGCGCGGTCGCTGTGATCTCCGTGCGGATCTTGCGACCCTGGCCGGCGTCCATCGACACCGCGTAGTAGTCGGGCCTGACCACCTCGTCCGAATGGACGTAGGCCAGCTTGCGATCCTCGGGCTTGGTCTTGAGCGCCCCGATCTCGGGCATCAGGGTCACGTAGCCGTAGTCGCCCATCCACAGAGCGGGCTGGTGCGTGCCCATGAAGCCGCTAATGGCCTTGTCCTCGTACTTGTACGAGGTGCCCCCCTGGCGGTTCTGACGGGTCTGGGGCGTCCAGCTGGTCATGCCGAACGGCGGCGTGACATAGGGCATGGTGCGGCCATAGCCGATCGGCCCGCTGCCGGTGCCGATGTAGAGGTTCACCCAATCCACCGGGTCCGCCCGGACGACAGAGGCTGACCCGCCGACCAGGGCGGCCACCGAGATGATAGCCGCCAGATATCTGGATGGAGCGATCGCGCGCCAGGGCCAGGTTGGAGACGCGGCGCGATTTGTCCTGGTCATCTGATCTTCTGCACCATGACCTGGGAGGCGACCGCCCTACTGAGGACGTGCAGGTCGAGCGCTAATACGGTACTTATGATTACCGTTTTAAGACGTCGGGCGCAGACGCCTGTGGAAACGCATCATGCCGCATCGTTCAATCGGCGCGGTGCAGGACGAGGAAACGCGTGGTGTTGTCCTCGGCGTCCTCCACGTCCGTCCGAACGATCTCCAGGCCATAGAGCTCGGCGGCGGCGCGCGCGGCCACCACCGCCCGGCGCCGGTCGTTCGAGGCCGCCAGGTCCCGAGCGGCGCCCGCGGTGTCGAAGGCGGCCTCCGCGCGCAGGCCGAGCCCGGTGAGGAAGCTCTGGCATTGCTTCAGCGCCATCGGATGGCTGGCCACGACCTCGACCTGCTCCAGGGCGACGCCGGGCAACACCATCAGTTGCAGGTGGACCGCCCACAGGTGCTCCGCCTTGATGCTCAATCCACTTTGGGGGAGCAATTCGGCCACTTCCGGCACCCTGCCGACGTTGGAGTTCTCCACGGGGATGAAGGCGTACTCGCAAGCGCCCGATGTCACGGCCCCGAACGCCTGCTCGAAACTCTCATAGGGAACGGGCTCGGCCTGGGGCAGGCAAGCGACGCACGCCTCATGGCTGAAGGCGCCGAAGACGCCCTGGAAGGCGACGCGGGGCTGAGTCTTGATCATCACGCCGCACTGGCCCGCCACCGCCGCCCGGTCAACCCCGCAGATGCTGCAAATGAGAGCGCTCCGGCCTATCCTATCAGCGCATCAGGCCCTAATAACCGTCGCCGGATCAGGCTTTGACGGAGGATGCGTGCCCGGCTTCACCGCCGAAGAACTGATCGCCTGCTACAAGCGGGGCGTGTTTCCCATGGCGGAGGCGCGCGACGATCCACGCGTCTTCCTCATCGATCCCGAAGAGCGCGGGGTGATCCCGCTGGACGGCTTCCATACGCCGCGCCGACTGGCCCGCACCGTTCGCGCCGAGCCGTTCGACATGCGCGTGGATACCGCATTCGAAGCGGTGATCGACGGCTGCTCCGCCCAGGCCGAAGACCGTCCAGAGACCTGGATCAACGACGCCATCCGCCACCTCTATCGCGAGCTGTTCGCCCGCGGACAGGCCCATACGGTGGAGTGCTGGCAGGGCGAACGGCTGGTCGGCGGCCTGTACGGCGTATCGCTCGGCGGCGCCTTCTTCGGCGAGAGCATGTTCTCGCTGGAGCGTGACGCCAGCAAGGTGGCCCTGGTCCATCTGGTGGGACGGCTGATCGTGGGGGGTTACAAACTGCTCGACGCCCAGTTCATGACCGAGCACCTGGCCCAGTTCGGGGCCCTGGAAATTCCGCGTGCGGATTATCGTCGCCGGCTACTGGAGGCGTTGGTCGCGCCCGCCGACTTCTACAAGCTGGCCCCTGCGGGCGTGGGCGCGGCCGGCGAAGGGGTTTTGCAGGCGATCACCCAGAGATCGTAGATCGGGTGCTGAAGCGGATGCAGGCCGGGTGAGTTGGCGAACATCCAGCCCCGATAGATTTGCCGCGCCGTCCGCGCCGCGCCCGTCGGCAGGACGTCGGGCTGATACTGCACGTCCATATGCGCGGTCGATTCCGAGGAGACCTCGTCCGCCGCATTGGTTTCGCAGGCATGGACGGTGATCACCAAGTCCTTGTAGCGAACTGGCTCGCCCACCTTGGCTTCGAACCGCAGCGTCTCGGCGGTCACCTTGTCAAGCGCCTGGAGCACCGCGGCGGTGTAGCGCGGCCGCTTCAGCGGCGCGGGCGGAGGCGGCGGCGGACCGGCGTCCGTCTCGTTCCCCTTAGCGCTTCGATCCGGCTTGTCATCTTCGGAATTCATGGCGACGGGAGGCGCCGACGCCTCGGGCGGCGGCACATTGGCCGCCGGCAAGACCGGCGGAGGCGGAGCCGCTTCGGGCGGAGGCAGGGCGACAACGGTGTTGGACGGGTCCTGAGCAAGGCTCAGTCCCGCACCAGCCGCGCTCGCCAGCAGCGCCAGTCCGACGATCAGGCCCTGGTTGCGGGTCACGGGATCTAGCCGCCCGGCGAAGCGGGCGCCGCCGCCGGGCTCGCACCGGCGCCGGCTGCGCCGCCGGCGGAAGGCGTCTGACCCGCCGCGCCGCCCTGCGGCCGCAGCACCTGGCCGATCAGACCGAACAGGTCCACCGCGCCCTGGGTGTTCTGGAAGGTGCCGCCGGGCTTCAGGTCGTCCAGCGCGCCACCCGGTTCGATGGCCAGGTGTTGGCCGCCGAGCAGGCTGTCCTGGGTGATCTTCACCGTCGAATCGCTGGGCAGCTTCACCTTGGGGTCGATGATCATCACCGCATCGGCCAGGTAGGTCTTCGGATCGAGCGCCACCGAGCTGACGGCGCCGACCTTCACGCCCGCCACGCTGACCGTCGCGCCGGGCGCCAGGGCGCCGACCTCGCCGAAGCGGGCGTTCAGCTTATAGCCCCCGCCCCCGCCGATGCCGCCAGCGTGAGCCAGGGCGTAACCGAGGAAGCCGATGGCGGCGAGCAGCACCACCGCGCCGAGACCCGTCTCGGCCCATTGTTCGCGTTCAGCCACGACTTACTCCGGGGACCAGGGCTGGTAATCAGCGGCGGCGCGGGCGCGCTCGCCGGCATGGACGATCGATCCCGCCGGGCGATGCGCATAGGGCGTGCCGGTGAGATTGGGCAGATGGGGTTTTTCCCATGCATGGGTCAGCATGGGCTCCTTGGTCGGCGGTTCGTCGAAGGTGTAGTGCAGCCAGCCGTGCCATTCCGAAGGCACCTTGCTGGCCTCGGCATAGCCCTTGTACGTGACCCATCGGCGCAGACGACCATCATAGCTGTCGCGCGTGTCCTTGGCCTCGAAGTAGCGGTTGCCGTACGAATCCTCGCCTACGAACACGGCGCGCTTCTTTATGGTGTTCAGAGCGCCGAGCGTGGCTCCGTTCCACCAAGTGAAAATCTGTTTGAACACGTTGATCTGACCGCCGCGACGCTTGAGCGCGCGAACTATAGGTCGCAGGCGAAAGCCCGTCCAGCGCTCCCGCTCACGCCATATCTGGTATGCGGCGCGGCAGGCTCGCTCAACATATTGCGCCTCCTGGATCGAACGCCTAGCCTTGCGCCCCGAACGGCGGAGTCGGCGCATGCATATCGCTCATCGTCCAGGCCAATCGGTCAGGATGCCAGCCCAGGAAACCCGGTGGCTCGAGCAGGCTGGACGGGAGATCCGCGCGGTGGTTCCAGCCGCTTGGCCGACCGCGCGCGCGGCGGCGTGGCTGGAATGGGCGGACGGTGAAAGCCTGGCCGAGGCCGAGTTCGATCTCTGCAAGGCGCTGCGGACCTACTCGACCCGCCTCGGCGTGGCCGGATGCGAGCTTGGCCTGTTCGATGTCGCGGGAGCGGACGCCTTCCGCCGGGCCCTCATGGCCGACATCCTGGATGGCGTGCTGGCGTTGCGGCGTGCGGACCCGGTCGCCGACACGCCCGCGCCGATTCTGTTCGACCTGTCGGACGAAGATGGTCGGACGTCGTTCGGCGGATGGCTGGCGACTTGGCGCAGCCGGCGAGCCGGACGCGCGGCGGGCGCCGCCCTTGAAGATCACCTGCGCGCGGTGTCCTTGGCGGTCCGCAACTGCGAGGGCGAAGGCGAGGCCTGCCGGGACCCGCGCCGCAACGCCCGCCTGGCCCGCGCCGCCCGCGCCGCCCGTCAGTCCGGCGCCGACGACGCCATGATCCTGGACGCCATCGCGCTGGCGACGGTGTGGGATCAAGACGCGGCGGCGACGCCCCAGGCGCAAACGCAGACCCCATACGTGGTGGTGATCGCGCAGGCCCACGACCCTCTCGCCGCCCACGCTGGATGGGAAACAGGCGAGGTGCTTGCGACGCCCTCGCCTGCCTATGCGCAAGCCCTTTCCCGCCCCCGGCCGACCTATTGCGCCGTCGTCAACGCCCATCGGTTCGTGGGCGAGGCGGGTTTCGACGCGGAAGGTTTCGCCGGCGCGGTTCGCTTGGCGGCGGTCGTGCTGGCCCTACAGGCCAAGGAAGCGGTGCAAACCTCGGCGACCGCCATCGGTTTGGCGGGCCTGCACGAGACCCTGATCGCCCAGGGCCTGGCCTATGGGTCTCCGCAAGGCCGGTTGGAAACGGCGGGCTTGACGGCCCTTGCCGCCGCCGCCGCCGCGAACACCGCCGCCGAAATGGCCGAACATATCAAGGGAACCGTCGCGACCAGCGCCCCCGATATCGACGCCCTGGAGCGGATGCGAGCGGCGACGTCGGGACTGGCGACGGACGCCGCAGCCAAGGCCGGAGACCTGCTCGCCGCCGCGATCGCACGCGCGGCGAAGACCGGCTTGTGGCGGCGCGCCGTGTTGGACCTCGCACCGCATCCCGACCTTCGCCTCGCGGTGGGAACGGGCTCAACGGGCATCGCACCCTACAAGGGTCCCTGCACCTTGGACGAAACCGAGGATGGGACCGTGCTACCGGTGCTGTGCAAGGCTGCGACGACCGGCCTGCTCATCCTGGGGAGCGACGTCGCCGCGGCGCGCGCGTATGCGCTGGGCGTCCGGGACCTGAACGTGGCCGATGGCGTGAACCGACCGACCCTGCTTGCGGCCGGCTTCACCGACCTGGAGATCGGCAAGGCGCAGGACTCCCTGGCCAGCGTGCGCCGCCTTGTCGACGCCTTCGCGCCGGACGTGCTGGGGGAAGGCTTCGTCCACGATGTGCTCGGCGCGCCCGAAGGCGCTGACACCGATGTGCTGGCCCTCGCCGGCTTCGACACCGAGACGGTCGCGGATGCCGAACAGCAGCTAGTGGGAACCGGAACGTTGCGCGGCGCGCCCGGACTGGATGCGCACGCCCAGTCGGTGTTCGCAGGCGCAGACGAACTGGAAGCGAACGACCTAATCGCCATGGCCGCGGGCTGCATGCCTTTCGCCGACCTGGCGCCGACGCTCGATGCGCCGCTAGCCGGAGACGCGACGCCCGCCACGGCGATCGAAGCCCAGGCGGCCGCCTTCAAGGCCGGCGCGCCGTTGGTGCGCCTGATCCGCGTGGCCGCGCCGCCCGCGCTCCACCTGCCGGAGGAAGAGCCCGCGCCGGCCGCTCGTCCCGCCTCGGCCACGCCGCCTCCCCCGCCCCAGGAACGCATCGTCGAGCGGATCGTCGAGCGCGACCGCACCCGCCGCCGCCTTCCCGACCGTCGCAAGGGCTATATCCAGAAGGCCTCGGTCGGAGGTCACAAGGTCTACCTGCACACCGGCGAATACGACGACGGCGAACTCGGCGAGGTGTTCATTGACATGCACAAGGAGGGCGCCGCCTTCCGTTCGGTGATGAACAATTTCGCCGTCGCCATCAGCATCGGCCTGCAATACGGCGTGCCGCTGGAGGAGTTCGTCGACGCCTTCGTCTACACGCGCTTCGAGCCTGCGGGCGTGGTGACCGGCAACGACAGCATCCGCTCGTCCACCTCGATCCTGGACTACATCTTCCGCGAACTCGGCGTGTCGTACCTGGACCGCCAGGACCTCGCCAACGCCGATCCCGACGCCCTGAACGCCGACGGACTGGGCGAGCCGGAGCCGATGCCGGTAGCCAAATTCATCTCCAAGGGCTTCTCGCGCGGCGCCGCCCCCGATAACCTGCTGTTCCTACCCAACGCCCGCAAGTGGAAGGCTGTCGAGCCCCAGAGCGGGACGGACAGCGCAGAGGGATAAGTGTGCGCCGGTAAGTGAGGTGGTGTCCGCTTCGGGCGTGAGGGCGGTGATGGGTTTCGACCCTAATCGGACGTAAGACCTCTGGAGCCACGGCGAGACAGTTTAGATTACCTCATCCTACCCGGAAAAGGTCCGCAGGCTACCCTACAAACATTCCACGCCACCCTAGGCGGCGCGCGACGCAGGCGCAAAATTCTATAAAGCCAGCCCAGTCGGACCCTGAAAGCACCGGGATGGCTTAACCGTGAGAAAGCTCTTCATCATGTTGAAAAGACTTCCGGTGATCGCTTTCGCGACGTCGATCATGTTCACGCCATTGGTCGCAAAGGCCCAATCATTAGACCAGTACCGGCAGCTTGCGAAGGTGCCACTGGAGAAGGCGCATTTGAAAGTGGTGGGCCCGCAGACGAGTTCAGCCAATATAGCACGGGCGGCTAGCATTGAGGCAGGGGTGACGGGCGCTGGCAGCTACAGAGTAGAAGAGATATTTAAAATGGAAGTGCAATTGGCAAACGGGGCGAAGGCGTCTGCGGCGAAGGACGCGTTGAGGGCGAAGTTTAAGGCGAAGTTTGAGGCGAAAAAATAGGGGCCCACCTGCATCTCGGCTTTGAAGCCGGGCGTCCGGACATGGGGGTAACGGTAGACATCCACTCTTCTCCGAAGTCGGGAACGTCTGCTTTCTGGATGGTGGCCCGTCTACGCTCTTGACCCGTCCTCCACCCTGGAGGAGCAGACGCCTAAGTCGACTGCAACAGGAACTCCGTCAGATGGTCGGGGGCGTCGAGCATGATCTCGTGGCCACTGTCGAATAGGGCGGTCCGCCAGTCGGGCTTAGCCTTCGCCTCGGCGTAGTATTGGGCGAAGAACGGTGACGGCGATTCACTCGCCCTTATGTAGGCTTTCCGCTTCACCTTTTCCCGCGCATCGGCCGCCTTGAGTTTCTGGAACGCCACGCCAAGAGGCTGAGGCGTCATCTTGGCCGCCACCCAGGCCGCGTCCTTCGGGTCGCGGATGTGGAAGAAGCTGGCGGGCGGAACCGGGCGGGAGAGCTCGCCCCGCGCAAGGGCCGCCTTCAAGATCGCGGCGTTCTCAGGCGTCTGGGTGTCGGTTCCCATCTCGCCTTCATGGGGAACGAAGGCGTCGAGATACACCAACGAACTGAGGCGGGGCAGAATGTGCTGAATGGCGCCGGAGACCGGCCAGCCGCCATAGGAGTGGGCGACCAGGGTCACATCCGTCAGATCGTTCCATTCGAACGTGTTCACGATATCGGCGATATGCATGTCGAGATCGACCGAGGCGCTGAAAAGGTGCGAGCGATCCGCCAGACCCGTCAGGGTCGGAGTGACGACGTAGTGACCCTGCGCCTCCAGCCGGTCGACGACGGGCCGCCAGACCCATCCCCCGTGCCAGGCTCCGTGGATAAGGACGAAGGTGCGCCGTGACGGGCTCATGGACGCCAACCTAGGCTGAAATTCCCAACGCGCAAACATTGTATGACGTCTGCGTATAATTGACAGACGTCATACTGTCTCCTAGCCTTCCGGTAATGATCCGGCGGAACAACACCCCCGCACGAAAGCTTGACCATCTCCCCGCCGATGATGGCCGAATGCCCCCACGATCCCGTAGACTCCACCTGCGCAACGGAGCAGTCCCATGGATGACGCCACGCCCCTCGCCGCCAGCCGCGTGCAGCCCTATGCGGACCTGCGAGAGTTCATCGACCGCTGCGAAGCCGCCGGCGAACTGGTGCGGATGAAAGGCGTCGACTGGGACCTGGAGATGGGCGCCCTGGCCGAGATCGTGAACCACAAGCGCCCCGAAGCGCCGGCCCTGCTGTTCGAGGACATTCCCGGCTATCCGGCCGGGATGCGGGTGCTGTCGGGCGCCACCAACTCGTCCAAGCGGCTGGCCATCACGCTCGGCTTTCCCGAGCCGTCCCACCCGCTGGATGTGGTCAGGGCCTACCGCGACCGGATGCAGACCCACCGTCCCTTGCCGCCACGCGAGGTCGAGACCGGGCCGATCTTCGAGGTAATCGACCGCGACGACGAGGTGAACGTGCTGAAGTTCCCCGTGCCGCGCCTGCACGAGGAGGATGGCGGTCGCTACATCGGCACCCACGACTACGTCATCATGCGCGACCCGGAACAGGACTGGGTCAACGCCGGCGCCTACCGGGTCATGGTGCACGACGAGAAGAGCGTCGGCCTGTGGATGTCGCCCGGCAAGCAGGGCCGCCAGATTCGCCAGAAGTACACCGACCGCGGCCAGCCCTGCCCGGTGCTGATCTGCGTCGGCATGGACCCGCTGCTGTTCCTGGCCAGCGGCAACGAACTGCGCTTCGGCCTGTCGGAGTACGACTACGCCGGCGGCCATCGCGGCCTGCCCTTCGACACCGTCAAGAGCGAACTCTACGGCCTGCCCATGCCCGCCCACGCCGAGATCGTGCTGGAGGGCGAGATCACGCTGGGCGACGAGCGCATGGAGGGGCCGTTCGGGGAGTTCACCGGCTACTACGCCAGCGAACCGAGCGAGCAGCCGGTGGTGCGCATCCGCCGGGTCTATTCCCGCCGCGACCCGATCCTGACCATGGCCTCGCCGATGCGGCCGCCCTCGGACTTCTCGTTCAGCAAGTGCGTGATGAAGGCTGGGATGATCTGGGACGAGGTGGAGCGCGCGGGGCTATCGGGCGTCACCGGAGTCTGGTGCCACGAGGCGGGCGCCGCGCGGCTGTTCAACGTCATCGCCATCAAGCAGGCCTATGGCGGCCATTCCAAGCAGGCGGCCATGCTGGCGGCCAACTGCCAGTCGGGCTCCTATCTCGGCCGCTTCACCGTGGTGGTGGACCACGACGTGGACCCCAGCGACATGTTCGACGTGATGTGGGCCATGTGCACCCGCTGCGACCCGATCGAGGACATCGACTTCATCCGCAAGGCCTGGAGCGGCCCGCTCGACCCGCGGCTGCCGCGCGGCGTGACCACCAGCTCGCGCGCGGTGATCGACGCCTGCCGCCCGTTCGAGCGGATCAAGGACTTCCCCAAGGTGGCCCGCGCCAGCCCGGAGCTGCTGAAGGCGGTTGAGGCCAAGTTCGAGACCATCCTCAAGCGGATTTGAGGTGTCGCGCCTGAGCAATTTACGCATCCGGGCATCCCGGAAGAGGCCTAATCGGTTATCTGGCGCGGGAGGCGGGTGCAGCGACCCTGGGTCCCGGCTCTCCGCTCCGCTACGGCCGGGATGACAGGAAAGATGCGATGACCACCGAAGCCCAACTGCCCACCGCCTGGCTGGCCCTGTTCGACGGCGAGCGGCTGGCGGACAAGATCAGCGAGACGGCCCTGCTCGCCACGGTGGACGACGGCGGCTGGTCACACCTGGCCTTCCTCAGCATGGGCGAGGTGGTGGCCAAGGACCGCAAGCGCCTGGTCACGGCCACCTGGCCCCGCTCACGCACCACGGCCAACATGGTCCGCACGGGGCAGGCCGTACTCTATGCGGCGGCGGAAGGCCTGGTGTGGGAGACGCGGCTGAAGGTTTCGGCGCTCGACGTCGTCACCGAAGACGGCTCCCACCTGACGGCGGGCGAGATCGTGGACGTACGTCGTCACGAGGCGCCCTACGCCTACCTCGACACCCTGGCGAGCTTCCGGCTAAACGCGCCCGAACCCACCCTGGAACGCTGGATGCGCCAAGTGACAGCCATGAAGCGCCATCTTTGAGCGCTGCTCCCGGTAACTGGCGTTGACAAACAAAGTTGTCAGACCAATCTAACAAGAAAGAAAGACGTCTGACGATTTCACGTCGACGCCGAGCGGAGGAGACGAACATGGCCGACGACGCCCGCATTCCGGCTCCCGAACGGGCCGCCTTCTACGACCGCATCGGCGCGCACAGCATGGCCCCGCTGTGGGAAAGCTTGCACGTCCTGGTGTCCAAGCAGCCGGTGACGCCGGTCAAGCCGCACCTCTGGAGCTACGATCAGGTCCGCCCCTACCTGATGGAGGCCGGCGGCCTGATCACCGCCAAGGAGGCCGAACGGCGGGTGCTGATCCTGGAGAACCCCGGCCTGCCGGGAAAGGCGTCAGTAACCCACAGCCTTTATGCCGGCCTACAGCTTGTGCTGCCGGGCGAGGTCGCGCCCGGCCATCGCCACACCCAGACCGCGCTCCGCTTCATCCTGGAGGGCTGCGACGCCTTCACCGCGGTAGACGGGGAGCGCACCCTGATGCGTCCAGGCGACCTGGTGATCACGCCGAGCTGGACTTGGCATGACCACGGCAACGACAGCGACCGGCCGATGGTGTGGCTGGACGCGCTGGACATCCCACTGGTCGGCTTCTTCGACGCCAGCTTCGCGGAGGCCGCCAACGCCGACAGCCAGGAGGTGTCCAGACCGCTAGGCGACAGCACCGCGCGCTACGCCAGCAACCTGCTGCCGGTGGACTGGAAGCCGGCGACGCAGAACTCGCCGATCTTCAACTATCCCTACGCCCGCACCCGCGAGGCCCTGACCACCCTCGCCGCCAACGGGGACCCCGATCCGCATCACGGCTACAAGATGCGCTATGTGAACCCCGCCAGCGGCGGCCACGTCACCCCCACCATCTCGGCGTTCGTCCAGTTGCTGCCCCAGGGCTTCGCCAGCGCGCCGTATCGCAGCACGGATGGCACGGTCTATTCCGTAGTCGAGGGTGAAGGCCGCACGGTGGTGGGCGGCCAGACGCTGAGCTGGAAACCGCGCGACGTCTTCGTCGTGCCGAGTTGGGCCGAACACGTCCATCACGCCACATCGGAAGCGGTGCTGTTCAGCTTCTCGGACCGCTCGGCCCAGGAAAAGCTCGGCCTCTGGCGCGAACGCCGCGCCGCCTGATCCCCACCATTCGTTCTCGGAAACCCGCATGGCCCTCGTCTTTCCCGCCCCCGCCGTTCCCACCGTGCCCGTCGACGGCGGCGGCGAGTTCCCGGTGCGCCGCATCTTCTGCGTCGGCCGCAACTACACCGAACATGCACGCGAGATGGGCCACGATCCCGACCGCGAAGACCCCTTCTTCTTCACCAAGCCCGCCGACACCATCGTGCTGGACGGCGCGACCATCCCCCACCCCTCCATGACCAGCAACCTGCACCACGAGATCGAACTGGTGGTGGCGATCGGCAAGGGCGGCCGCGACATCCCCGAGGCCGAGGCGCTGGACCACGTGTTCGGCTATGCGGTTGGCGTCGACCTGACCCGCCGCGACCTGCAGAACGAAGCCAAGAAGCTCGGCCGTCCCTGGGACATGGGCAAGGGCTTCGACGATTCCGCCCCCATCGGCCCGATCACCCGCGCCGATCCAGCCAAGCCGCTCGACCAGGGCGACATCTGGATCAAGGTCAACGGCGAAACCCGCCAATCCAGCGACGTGTCCAAGCTGATCTGGAGCACGCCGGAGGTGATCGCCTACCTGTCGCGCTACGTGGCCCTGGCGCCAGGCGACCTGATCTACACCGGCACGCCGGAGGGCGTGGGCAAGGTCGGGCCCGGCGACGAGATGCACGGCCACATCGCGGGTCTGCACGACCTGCGCATCCGTATCGCCGCCTGATGCCGAGCGTGGGCAAGCCGATGACCCGGGTCGCCATCGCCGGCGGCGGCATCGCGGGCCTGGCCCTCGCGCTAAACCTGCACAAACGCGGGATCGACTGCCGCGTGTTCGAGGCCGCGCCCGAGGTGCGTGAACTCGGCGTCGGCATCACCCTGCTCCCCCACGCCATGCGCGAGCTGACCGCGCTCGGGCTGCAGGACCAACTGCGCAGCATCGCCATCGAGAACACCGAAAGCGCCTTCTTCAACCGCTTCGGCCAGCGCATCTATGGCGAGGCGCGCGGCGTCCACGCCGGCTATGCCTATCCAGAGTTGGGCATCCATCGCGGCAAGCTGCACACGGTCCTGTACCGTGCGGCGCTGGAGCAGCTCGGCGCCGACCGCATCCTCACCGGCCGCCGCGCCCTGCGCGTGGAGCAGGACGAGGTCGGCGCCACCCTGCATCTGCAAGAGAGCATCACGGGGGCCGCCGCCGAGCCGGTGCGGGCCGAGGTGGTGATCGCCTGCGACGGCGTAAACTCGACCATCCGCAAGCAGTTCTATCCCGACGAGACCGTGGCCTTCACCGGCATCAACACCTGGCGCGGCGTGACCCGGCGCAAACCGATCCTGGGTGGACGCACCTATATGCGCATCGGTTCGCTGACCCACGCCAAGCTGGTGGTCTACCCGATCATCGACGATATCGACGGCACGGGCGATCAGTTGATCAACTGGACCGCCGAGGTCCAGACCACCGGCGACGTGATCAACGACTGGAACAAGCCCGGCGACCTGAAGGACCTGCTGCCCTACTACGCCGACTGGAAATTCGACTGGCTGGACGTGCCGGCCCTGTTCCGCGCCTCCGAGACCATCTTCGAATACCCGATGGTGGACAAGGACCCGGTGGCGCGCTGGACCTTCGGGCGCACCACCTTCGTCGGCGACGCAGCCCACCCGATGTATCCGCGCGGCTCGAACGGCTCAGCCCAGGCCCTGATCGACGCCCGCACCCTGGCCGACCTGTTGGCCACCGACCTGGCGCCCAAAGCCGCGCTCAAGGCCTACGAGGCCACTCGGTTAGAACCCACCGCCAAGGTGGTGCGCACCAACCGTTCGAACCCACCCGACGTGATCAACATCAGGGTCGAGGAACTGACGGGAGATCGCCCGTTCGAGAACCTGGACAGCGTGATCAGCCAGGACGAACTCCGCGCCCTGTCGGACCACTACAAGCGCGTGGCCGGCTTCGCGCTGCAGGACCTGCGCTAGGACGGTCGATCGGCTGGGATATCGCGAGCCGATCCCGCGACCCAAGCTACAGAGCCGGCTTGGGAGCACGACGGGGGTTCGAGCGCTCCAGCCAGCGGCGACGGGCGCTACGGATGTAGCGCCGGCTCCTTCACGTCAGGCGCCGCGGCGAACGGCTTGATGCCGAACTTGGGATAGACTTCGCTGGGATAGTAGAAGGCGCCATCCTTCACCACCATGCGAATGGTCTTGATCGCCTTCAGGTCCTTGGTCGGATCGCCGGGGATCAGGAAGAAGTCGGCCAGCTTACCCTTCTCGATCGACCCCATCCGCTGGTCCTGACCGACATAGCGCGCCGAATCGAAAGTGGCCCGCTTGACGATCTCGGCCGGGGTCATGCCCGCGCCCTGATAGAGTTCAAGTTCCCGGTGGTAGGTGAAGGAGCCGCCGGTGTCGGTGCCGAAGACGATGAATATCCCCCGGTCGTGCAGCATGCGCACCGTGGCGATGATCTTGTCGAACGCTTGCCGATAAGCCTGATCGTCGCCCGGCGCGGAAGTGTCCACCCACGCCTTCATGGCGTCGCGACGATAGCCGATCGGCATGTGGTCGATATAGTCCACCGCACCCGGAGGAACCTGGCCATCGCGGTTCTGGGTGAGTTGCTCGTGAATGCCCAGGGTGGGATCGATGGCCTTCTTGCCGTCGACCATCAGCTGGATGGTGTGCTGGACCTTGGGGCTTTGCAGGTCGAGGCCCGGCAGGCGCTTCAACGCCGTCAGGCGGAACAGGGTGCGGGTGTCCTCGCCCGGTTGCATCACCCAGCCCAGCATGAACTGATTGATGTGGGTCATCTCGTCATAGCCGGCCACGATCATCTGGTCGGCGGTCGAGAAGGCCGGGACGTGGCCGGCGACCCGCATGCCCAGCAGATGCGCCTCCTTGGCCATGGCCGGCACCCAGGCGGGGTTCATGCTGTTGTAGATCTTGATCTGCCAGTAGCCCCGCGCGCCGTACCAGCGCACCGCGTCGATCGCCTGGTCCTGGCTGTCGACCAGGATGCCGTTGTTGGCGCTGTAAGGGCTCTTGCCCTCGATGAAGCCGGAGCGGACCACGTGCGGGCCGCCGATCACGTCATCGTCCATGCGCTGGATCAGCCGGTCCAGCACGGCGTTGTCGTTGCCCATGTCGCGCACGGTGGTGATGCCGGCGATCAGGTTGAGCATCGCCCCATCCTGCTGCAGGTGGGCGTGCATATCGTACATGCCCGCGACCAGCGTGCCGCCCGCCCCGTCGATGGTCACTTCGCCGGGCGTGGGTGGGCTATCCAGCGGCTCGACCCCCGCGATCTCCTTGCCGCGCACCACCACCGACATCGGCCCGGTCAGAGCCGAGGTCCTGGGGTCGAACAGGCGGACGTTACGGATGCGGACGGGCGCGCCGTAGTGGTGTGCCACCTGCTTTTCCATGGTGACGAAGCGCTGGGTCGACCAGTCGGCCGCCAGCTTGCGCAGGCGCTGCTCCTCGCCCTCGTAGCCCTTGCGGATGATGATGAAGTTCGGGCTGACCTCGGCGAACAGGGCGCCCTTGGCGTCGAGCAGCATGGTCCCGGGATTGAGGTTGACGCCGCTCAGGTCGTAGCGGGTGAGCTGGACCGGCCCGCCGCTTCCCTGAACGGTCAGCGCCTCGCCCTTCTCGAGCCGCAGCGTGCCGCCCGGCAACACGTCCAGGCTCATCCCCGGCGCCTTCAGCAGCGCATGGGCGATGATCTGGTCGGACCAAGGACTGCCGCTCTGGGCGACATACAGGCCGGGCTTGCGGATGGTGGCGGCGCCCTTGCCGGTCGAATCGACCCATTCGGCGTGCGACCCCGACTGGCTGAACCGTTCATCGACCTTGCTGCCGAAGGTGGTGGCGCCGGTGATCGTCCAGGCGATCGGAAGGCCGTCCGCGTTGGAACGGATGGTCTCCTTCATGGTCGGGCCGCGCCCGTTGTTCTTGAAGTCGTAGTCGATAAGGGTCCGATCGCCTTGAGTGTCGGCGATCAGATGACCGACGTTCTTGCCTCCGAAGATGACCGAGAAGTTCGCCGTCTCCGCCAGGGCCAATGTCGGCGTGGTGAGAATGAGGCTGAGCGAGAGCGCGGCGTTCTTGATCATACGCAACTTAGATCATCGCTACTTTTGGACGTAAACAGCGAATACAGCCTCAGGACCTGGGCTCAACGCGTCGAACGACGCCCTCGGATGCAGCCACCGAATCCTCCGCTCGGAAGCGATCAGGCAAGGCCATTTTCGTATACGATCTAATGCGCTATCGTCGCCTCGAAAGTTTGGGGGCGAACGATGTTGCGAACGGTTCAGGCGGTGATCGCCGCGGTCGTCTTGATGGCGGCCGGCGCGGCGACGGCGAGCGAAATCCCGGCGCGGACCGAGGGAATGGGTCCGTACGGACGGTTGATCCTACGCAATGTCACCTACGTCGACGGAACCGGCTCCCCGGCCCAGGGGCCCGTCGACATCGTCATCTCCGGCGACCGTATCGCCGAGATCAGGACCATCGGCGCGCCGGGCGCGATCAATCCCAATGCGCGCGCCGCGCCGGGCGACAAGGAGATCGACCTCACCGGCCACTATGTGCTGCCCGGCTTCGTCGATTCCCACACCCACCTGCACGACATGGACGACGAGCAGCACGTGCCGTCGGACTACATCCTCAAGCTCTGGATGGCCAACGGCGTCACCTCGGTGCGCGAACTGGGCAGCAAGCGGCCGATCGAATGGCTGACCGCGATCAAGGCCCGCAGCGCCAAAAACGAGATCGTCGCCCCGCGCATCGACGTCTATCCCTTCTTCCAGAACATCGAGAAGACCGCGCCCAACACCCCCGAAGAAGCTCGCATCGCGGTGCGCGACGCCAAGCGTCGTGGCGCCGACGGGGTCAAGTTCATCAACTACGTGCCCGAGGACGTGCTGTGGGCGGCGCTGGACGAGGCGAAGATCCAGGGCCTGCACACCACCATGCACCACTCCCAGCAGAGCGTAGCTTGGGCCAATGTGCTGACCACCTCCGCCCATGGCATGCAGTCGATGGAGCACTGGTACGGCCTGCCCGAGGCGATGTTCACCGACAAGCAGTTCCAGAAGTGGCCCAACGACTTCGTCAACAACGAGGAAGAGGAACGCTTCGGCGAGTCGGGCCGCCTATGGGCCCAGACCGCACCGCCGGGCTCGCCCAAGTGGGAGGCGGTGATGAACACGCTACTGCAGCGCCACTTCATCATCGACCCGACCTTCACCGCCTATCTGACCGGCCGCGACTTCATGCGGATGAGCCGCGCCACCTGGCACGCCGAGTACACCCTGCCCAGCCTGTGGGACTACTACCGGCCGAGCCGTGTCCACCACGGCTCCTACTGGTACAACTGGACCACCGAAGACGAGATGGCCTGGAAAGAGAACTATCATCTGTGGATGCAGTTCGTGAACGAGTACAAGAACAAGGGCGGCCGGGTCGCGGTCGGCAGCGATTCCGGCTACATCTACAACCTCTACGGCTTCGGCTATATCCAGGAGCTGGAGTTGCTGCGCGAGGCGGGCTTCACCCCGCTCGAGGTCATCCACGCCGCGACTCAGGTCGGGGCCCAGACCCTGGGCCACGAGCAGGAGCTCGGCACCATCCGCGTGGGCAAGAAGGCCGACCTGGTCGTGGTCGACGGCAACCCGCTGGCCAACATGAAGCTGCTGTTCGGCACCGGCACGCTGCGGCTGAACGATGCGACCGGCAAGACCGAGCAGGTTGGCGGGGTGAAGTACACGATCAAGGACGGCATCGTTTACGACGCCCGCCAGCTGCGCGCCGAGATCCGCGACATGGTGGCCAAGGAAAAGGCCGCCCGCGGTATGCCGCAGGGGATCATGACCATCGAGGAGGTCGACCTGACGAAATAGCCCACGTCAGGGGCGATAGCGGCTCGGCGGCATGCCCAGGACGCGCTTGAACATGGTGGAGAAATTGGCGGGGCTCTCGTAGCCGAGATCGAGGGCGATCATGGTCACGGGCTCTCCGGCCGCCAGTCTTGGCAGCGCAACCGATAGGCAGGCCTGCTGACGCCATTCGGCGAAACTCATGCCCGTCTCGCGCCGGAACAGGCGCGTGAAACGCCGCCGGTTCATGCCCAGATCGTCGGCCCAGGCGTCGATAGTCTCGCAGGCCTGTGGACGCTCCAGGAAACGGTGGCAACGCGCGGCGAGCGGCGGATTGGTCGGGAACGGCACCGCCAGGGGGATGATCGGCGCCCGCGCGATCTCGGCGACCAGCAGCGCCATTACCAGACCGTCCCGACCCTCCTCGTCGTACTCCAGTGGCAGGTCGGCGGCGGCGACCAGCAGGGCCCGCAGTAAGGCCGACACCCCGACGACCCGGCAGACCTGCCCCAGCGAAGCGACGGCCGAGGGCTCGATCAATACGCTGCGGGTGCTGACGGCGCCCACCATGCGCACCGCATGCGGCGTCGCCCCCGGAATCCAGACCGCGCGTTCGGGCGGCGCCACCCAGGCGCCTTGCGGTGTGCTGACGGCGACCACGCCGCTTGCCGCATAGAGCAACTGCCCACGCCGGTGTTGATGCAGGCGCAGTTCGAAAGCCGGCGGATAGTCGTTCCCGATCGCCACGATCGGACGCGGCGTATCCTCATACTCGTCCGGATCGCGGCGGGTCATGAATGTCCCAAACTCAAACTCGAATGACCCATATCCGAATGCGGGACGGACACAACAGGCCTAAACCGCTCTCCTGCAGGAGAGCCCATGAGCGTCCAATCTATCGCCATCGCGGATTCAGGAAGGCCTCGCGCCGAACGCACCGTGTTCGGCGTGATCTTCGCGATCAGCTTCTGCCACCTGCTCAACGACATGATGCAGTCGCTGCTGCCGGCCATCTATCCGGGCCTCAAGGCGGATTTCCACCTGAGCTTTGGACAGATCGGGCTGATCACCCTCACCTACCAGATCACCGCCTCGATCCTGCAGCCGCTGGTGGGTCTGTACGCGGATCGTCGACCCACGCCGCTGGCGTTGCCTGGCGGGACGCTGTTCTCGCTGGCGGGGTTGATGGTGCTCTCCATCGCCCATGCCTATCCGGTGCTGTTGATCGGCGCGTCATTGCTGGGCGTGGGATCGTCGGTGTTCCACCCGGAGTCCTCACGGGTCGCACGAATGGCGTCGGGCGGCCGCCACGGCCTGGCGCAATCGCTGTTCCAGGTCGGCGGCAACGCCGGACAGGCGCTCGGGCCGCTCGCCGCCGCCCTGGTGGTGGTGCGGTGGGGACAGTCGAGCTTGCACTTCTTCGCCCTGTTGGCGCTGCTCTCAGGCGCCGTCCTGTGGAATGTCGGCGCCTGGTACAAGCATCACGGCCTGACCCTGATCCGGGCCGCCGACGGTGGCAAGAAGGCGGTGCTCCTGCCCGAAGGCCACGCTCGACGTGGCATCCTGGTGCTGCTGGCGCTGATCTTCTCGAAGTATGTCTATCTCGCCAGCCTGACGAGCTATTTCACCTTCTATCTGATCCATCGCTTCGGCGTGCCGGTGCGCAACGCCCAGCTCCACCTGTTCGCCTTCCTCGCCGCCGTCGCGGTCGGCACGATCCTGGGCGGCCCGCTCGGCGACCGCTTCGGACGCAAGCCGGTGATCTGGTTCTCGATCCTGGGCGCGCTGCCGTTCACCTTGCTGCTGCCGCACGTCGACCTGTTCTGGACAGGACCGCTCACCGTCGTGATCGGCCTGATCCTGGCGTCAGCCTTTCCAGCGATCGTGGTGTTCGCGCAGGAACTGGTCCCGGGCAAGGTGGGGATGATCTCGGGCCTGTTCTTCGGCTTCTCGTTCGGCATGGGCGGACTTGGCGCCGCCTCGCTCGGTCAGTTGGCCGACCGCTTCGGTATCGAGGCCGTCTACCAAATCTGCGCCTTCCTGCCGCTCATCGGCCTGCTGGCGGCGTTCCTGCCCGACACCAAGCAAGCCCACCGCCCAGTCACCCCATCGATGAAGGGCCTCTAAGAGCGAACCGCTACGGCGCCGCCGCCTGGCTGAGGGCTTGGGCGTCGAAATCAAATGCCGGTGAGACGCTGCCTTCGACCTCCAGCACCTGCTTTCGATAGAGCGGGGTGATGACCGCCGAGACCAGGACGCCGAGTCCCAACGGGATGGCGGCGACCATGAACAGGGTCTGCATCGGCAGGTGCCGGCTGATCAGATAGCCGCCGATCAGCGGCCCGAAGGTCGCCCCCACCCGCCCGGCGGCGAAGCAGAAGCCGACCCCGCGTCCGCGCACCGGCGGCGGGAACAACGGCCCCTCCGAAGCGATCAGGCCGTACTGGACGCCGTAGAGGCAGAAACCCGCCATCACCACGATGGACAGCAGCACCTGCACGCCCATGCCCGGCGCGCCCACCGCGATCAGGGCGGGAACGCCGCACAGGAACAGGATCGGCACCGGCAAGAAACCCCACTTGTCGATCGGCCTCATGATCACCAGCGCGCCCACGACACCGCCGCAGATGAACAGGGTGGTGGCCATCGCCGCCCCGCTAGGACCGGCCGCCGAGTGGGCCAACAGGGTCGGCAGCCACTGGTTGGCGAAGTAGAAGGTCATCAGCGACAGGACGTTGGCCACCCAGATCAGCGGCGTCAGCAGCTTGAGCCGGCCGGCGAACAGGGCCGAGGTCGGCATCGGCTTGAGGCTCTGGTGGCGGGCGGAGACGAAGCGGGTGTCCGGATCGAACTGCAGGCCCGGCTCGAAGCGGCGCAGGATGCCGGCCAGCTGCTCGCGCGCCTTGGGCCGGCGCACCAGGAAGTGGATCGACTCCGGCAGCAGGAAGGCCAGGGCCAAAGCCAGGACGAGGGGACTGAGGCCGGCGATCCAGAACAGGATCTTCCAGCCGTAGATCGGCATCAGCTTGGCCGCCACCAGGCCGCTGATGATGCTGCCCACCGGCGAGCCGGTGAACATGATCGAGACCACCGTGGCGCGGAATTTGCGCGGCGCAAACTCCGAGACATAGGCCACCGAGGTCGGCAACACCCCCGCTACCCCGATGCCGGCAATGAAGCGGAACAGGATCATCTGCTGGAAGGTCTGGGCCACCAGGGCGGCCAGGGTGAAGACGCCGAAGAAGACGCTGCCCCACAGCATCACCCGCTTGCGCCCGAACCGGTCGGCCAGGAAGCCGAACACCGGGGTGCCGATCAGGCCCGCCACCAGGGCGGCGCTGAACAGGGCGCCGAGCGAGGTCGGCGAGATGTGGAAGGTCTTGATCAGGCCTGGCGCCGCGAACGAGGCGGCGGTGATGTCGAACCCATCCACCGTCACCACCAGGAAGGTCATGAAGATGACGCCGATATGGAAGGCGCTCATCTTCTTCTCGTTGATCAGACGTTCTACGTCGATCACCTTGGCCGACATCGTTCCCCCATGCCCGCTTGATACGATGCGGGCGCCTGCGCCATTCGGCGTCTCGTCGATGAGCGTGATCACGCAGGGTAACACGCCCCGCGCGTCTCGAAGTACGCCACGCTTTCAGACGCACACATACCTGTCTGTCCCGTCTAGCGATGGACAATACCCCCCCGCCGCCGCGTAAGGCGCTTGGATGTCGAGCAGGGCGCGGCTCAGGCATGAACTCCGATATCGAAGCGCTGGCGTTCGAACGTTCCGCGGGGAACAATCGCGGATCGGGTCATTTGGGGGTGGGTGGGATGAAGCGTCTGATACTGATCGCGGCGGTTTCGCTACAGGTGGCGGCTGCAGCCGGCATGGCGTTGGCCCAAGTCCCCGACCGCACCCAGGCCCTGCTTCGCGAATTGTCCGAGGCCGCGGGGCCGCCAGGGTTCGAAGACGACGTGCGGCGCATCATGGTGCGCGAGATGAAGCCCTACGCCAGCATCACCTACGATGGCCTGGGCTCGGTCATCGCCCAGAACGGCTCGACCGGACCCCGCATCATGCTGGACGCCCACATGGACGAACTCGGCGGGATCGTCCGGCGGACCACCCGGGACGGCTTCCTGAGCATGCAGATGCTGGGAGGATGGCTGGACCAAGCCCTGCCGGATCAGCGCTGGATCATCATCGGCTCGAAAGGACCGGTGCTCGCCGTCACCGGCATACGAGACGTCCACTACACACCCGCCGACGAGCGGACCAAAGTCACGCCGCGCGACCAGATCCTGCTGGACGTCGGCGCCAAGTCGGAAGCGGAACTCGCGGCCATGGGGGTGGAGCCCGGCGATCCGGTGGTCCCGGACTCCTCTTTCGCTGTCCTGAACGGATCGAGGAACTATGTCGGCAAGGCCTGGGACGATCGCGTCGGCTGCGCGGTCGTTCTGGAGGCGTTGCGCCGTCTGGCCGCTTCAGGCCACCCCAATCAACTCTTCGTCGCCGCGACGACCCAAGAGGAGGTGGGCCTGCGCGGAGCCCAGACCGCCGCTCAAACGATCCGTCCCGACATCGGCATTTCCATCGAGGGCGGCGTCACTGGCGACTCGCCGGGCGGCCACCCGGAGGAGAGCCAGGTGCGGCTGGGGGCCGGACCAGGCCTGTTCCTCTACGACTCGAGCGAAGTGCCCAACCGGCGCCTTGTCGCGCTGGCGAAGGAGACGGCGGCAAAGATCGGCTCGCCCCTGCAGTTCGATCTGGCGCAGGGCTACGGTGACGACTCCGCTGAAATCCAACGCGCCGGCGGTGGGGCCCCGACGGTGAACCTGGTCGTGCCTGTCCGCTACACCCATGCCCACAACGGGGTCATGAACCGCGACGACTTCGACCGGCTGGTCGATGTTGTCGTCGCTATGATCAAGCGCCTGGATGCGCCTACGGTGGCGCGCCTGCGAGACTTCACCCCGGCGCCCTAGACCCGTCTTGTAGAGCTGTTCGCGCTCTCGGAGCAGGTTGGCCGCAAGGTCTCTTCGACCAGTGTCAGCTTCGGATGCGATCCAGACGATCGGTAGGAACTGAAAATGATATTCACTACACTTCGATATTTCAATGAAGCCGCGCGCCTTTCAAGTATACGGAAGGCAGGTGAAAACATGAACGTCGCACCTTCGTCGATCAGTCGGCAGATCGTCGTATTGGAGAATCAATTCGGTACGAACCTGTTCGACCGGTCCGCGAACGGCATAACACTGACTCACGCGGGCAAGTTGGTTCACGATTTCGCCCGTAGGGTTCTGCTGGACTACGATTCCTTGCGGGCGGACATCGACGATCTTCGCGGAGTCGGCCGCACGATGATCCGGATCGCGGCGATCGAGAGCCTGGCGGCCGGGCCACCCCTGGTGGCTCTGCAGGCGACGCGTCCTCGCTTCCCGAACGCCAGTTTCCGCATCCTCACCCTGACGGCGTCCGATGTCGAACAGGCGGTCAAGGCGGGGACCTGCGATCTGGGCGTCACCTTGAACCCCGCCCCCGATCCAGAGCTTCGCTTCGTCTGCGAAATCAACGAGACGCTGGTGCTGGCGGTCTCACCCTCCCATAGCCTGGCCGGCCGAGCGTCGATCACCATGACCGATCTCGTCGATCTGGACTTGGCGATTCACGAGACCGGATACGGCGTCCGACGGCTGATCGACCTGGCGTTTCGCGCGCACGGCTTCGCCGTCTCCCCCCTGCTGTCGAGCAGTTCGCTGCATGTCCTGAAGAGTTTCGCCGTCGAAGGACTCGGGGGCGCGATCATCACGCGCGGGGCCGCGAGCGGTCCCGCGCTTCAAGGCCAGCTTACGCTTGTGCCGATCACCGAGCCCATGCTGGACCAGGGCCGCATCACCCTGATCATGCGGAACGACCGCCGCATCTCAAGAGCGCTTCGGCATTATATCGAGGAGGTGGAAAAAGCGCTGCATGAGGGAGATGAGCGCAGAACGCAAGAAACGGCTCGAGGAATTTGATATGTATAGATTTTCTCTCAATTCCGCCGAGAAAATGACCCTGGATATAAATGTTGAGTTCCGCAATTTAGAGCAGTCACACACCGATGTCGCCGCGTGCCGGCCTGGAATAAAACGAGCATTCGTACATGCCAACCTCACCAACCGAGCCGGCTACCACCAACATGCCGTTGCGGATATGACACGGTAAAATTATACGACTAGGCGTCGACTGCGAATCGACAACGCAAGCCAAGTTGCTCATTGAATAAGCCGTCAAGTAGGGCGAACCTCCTTAAAGACATGCATTGTCCGCGTGTTTGAAGGGGCGTTGCGATAAACGCAACACGGACGACGCATATTTGATACTTGCACCTAGCCTTTCCTCGGGGAGGAATGACTAGGTTGCCGGCGTGAGCACGTCTATTCCGACCGAATGTTATAACAACTCCGGTCGCCGCCATGTCGATGAGCTAAATCTTTGTATTTCTGAAATTGAAGCACTGAAGCTTGAGGGGGATACTAAAATGAAGCGCGACGGCGTGCGTGAGCGTTTGCTTGCTTCCACTATGATGGCTGGCGTCAGCCTGCTGGCGTTTGGGGCCCAAGCCAGCGCCCAGACGATCAAGACCGCTCAAAACGATGTTGCGCCGCCCGCGACCGCCGCGACGCCGTCCGTGAACCAGGTCCCCGAGGCCGCCGCCTCCACCACCGCGGTCAAAGAAGTGGTCGTCACCGGCTCCCGGATCGCCCAGAAAGGCCTCACCAGCCCGAGCCCATTGCAGGTCGTCAGCGACCAGGAAATCAAGCTCCAGGGCACCACCAACGTCGAAAACCTGATCAACAGCCTGCCCCAGGCCTTCTCCGCCCAGAGCTCTTCGGTCGCCAACGGCTCCAACGGCACCGCGACAGTCAACCTGCGCGACATCGGCGCCAACCGCACCCTGGTGCTGGTCGACGGTCGTCGCCTGATGCCGGGCGATCCCAACAACCCCGTGCCCGACCTGAACAACATCCCCGCCCAGCTGGTCGACCGGGTCGAAGTCACCACGGGCGGCGCCTCGGCCATCTACGGTTCGGACGCCATCTCCGGCGTCGTCAACTTCATCATGAAGCATGACTTCCAGGGCGTGCGCCTCGACGTCCAAGGCGGCTTCGCCCAGCACACCAACGGCCCCAACAGCTCGGTCGACAGCGCCATCTCCGCCTTCAACGCCGCCACCCCGGGTCCCAAGGCGACCTACCCGAGCAGCGTGGTGGACGGCCGTACCATGGACGTGACGGCGATCTTCGGCGCCAACACGCCCGACGACAAGGGCAACGTCACCGCCTATGTCGAATACCGCAACATGCAGCCGGTGACCGAGAACACGCGATCCTACAGCGCCTGCTCCATCACCGCGACGATCACCACCACGCCGGGCGTGGCCGACACCCATACCTGCACCGGCTCCAGCAACACCAACTTCGGCCACTTCGTGGTGACCTCGCTGTCCAATCCCAGCGGGAGCGCCATCGCCAGCACACCTGCCACCTTGGCGGCGCAGGGCGTCAACACCGGCACCCTGTCCAACAACCCCAACGGGACCAGCACCTTCGTCCCGTACAACAGCCTGCTCTCCTACAGCAGCGCGCCGCTGAACTATATCCAGCGCGAGGACGACCGCTACACCGCCGGCTACTTCGCCCATTACCGGGTGAACGACCACGTCGAGCTGTATTCGGACTTCATGTTCGCCGACGACCATACCGTCGCCCAGATCGCTCCGGGCGGCTTGTTCGCCGGCAGTGCGGCGCCCGGGTCCAGCACTTTCAAGGTGAACTGCAACAACCCGCTGCTGTCCGCCACCCAGGCCGCGGCGCTCTGCGGCAGCTCGGCCGGCACCGCCAACATCGCGAACGTGAACGCGGCCTACCGCTTCCTCAACGACGGCGCGCAGCCCCGGATCACCGACATTCGCCACACCGATTACAAGATCGACATCGGCGCCAAGGGTGAGATCGCGCCGGGCTGGAACTACGACGCCTACCTGCAGTACGGCACCGCCATCTCGTCCCAGGAGAGCATCAACAGCGTCTCCAACACCAAGGTCCAGAACGCCCTGTTGGTGAACCCCAACGGCACCTGCATGAGCGGCGCCGCGGGCTGCGTGCCGCTGAACGTCTTCAACGTCAACGGCTTGACGCCCGCCTCCCTGGCCTATGTCTACACCCCCGGCTTCGAGGCGGGACAGACGATCGAACAGGTGGCCAGCGCCTCGATCACCGGCGACCTCGGCCAGTACGGCTTCAAGAGCCCGCTGGCCACCGACGGCGTCGGCGTGGCGTTCGGCACGGAGTATCGTCGTGAGAACCTGGCCCTCAGAACCGACGAGGAGCTCAGCAGCGGCGACCTGGGCGGTTCCGGCGGCCCGACCATCGCCAACTCCGGCAGCTTCGACGTCTACGAGCTGTTCGGTGAAGCGCGCGTGCCGCTCGTCCAGGACAAGCCCCTAATCAAGAGCCTGTCGTTCGACGGCGCGTACCGCTTCTCGCAGTATTCCACCGCCGGGCGCACCGACACGTTCGAAGGCCAGTTCGTCTACCAGGCCGTGACCGACCTCAGCTTCCGCGGCGGCTACAGCCGAGCGGTGCGGGCGCCCAACGTCAACGAGCTGTTCGCCGCGCAGGCCCCAAGCCTCTTCTCCGGCTCCGACCCCTGCGCCGGCGCGACGCCGACCGCCACCCTGGCCCAATGCCAGCGCACGGGGGTGACCGCGGCCCAGTACGGCAGCATCATCCAGTGCGCATCGGGCCAGTGCTCGCAGCTCACCGGCGGCAACGTCAACCTGCAGCCGGAAAAGGCCGACACCTTCACCATCGGCGCGGTGTTCACACCGACCTTCTTCCGGGGCTTCACCCTGACCGTCGACTGGTTCGACATCAAGGTGAGCAACATCATCACCGCGGGCGTCGGCGGCGCCAGCGTGACGCTGAACCAGTGCATCGCCACCGGCAGCCCCGTCTACTGCAGCCTGATCCACCGCGACCCCGCCGGCGGCGGCATCTTCGGCACCCAGGGCTTCGTCACCGCCACCGAGATCAACACCGGCTTCCTGCGCACCGAAGGCATCGACATCGACTCCACCTATCGGTTCCGGCCGACGGACTGGATGAACGTGCCCAATGTCGGCGTGTTCGACTTCTCGCTGCAGGGCACCTACACGACCGAGTTCATCAAGCAGGCCGTGTCGGGCGGACCGACCTACAACTGCCAGGGCCTGTACGGCAGCGACACCTGCGGCGAGCCCCTGCCCGCGTGGCGTCACCGCGTCCGGTTGACGTGGTCGCCGCCCATGCCGTTCACCCTGTCGCTGGCTTGGCGCTACATCGGGGGCACCAGCTTCGACGGCAATTCGAGCAATCCCCTGCTGCACAAGGCGACCTTCGACGCCGTCGACGCCAATATCCCGGCCTACAACTATGTCGACTTCTCGGCCACCTACCGGATCAAGGACGGTCTGACCGCGCGGATGGGCATCAACAACCTGGCCGACAAGGACCCGCCGGTGGTCGACGCCGTCACCTTCCCGGCGGCCGGACCGTCGCTGGGCAACGGCAACACCTTCCCGGGCACCTACGACGCGCTCGGCAGAACCTTCTTCTTCGGCATCACGGCGGACTTCTAACCAAGCCCGCTCGCCAAGCATCGGTGAAAACCCACGGCGGATCGAACGCCGCCGTGGGAACCGCGCAGACGGTTTACGCCGCGCGTGCGCCTTCACCCATGCGGACACACAGGGCCGGCTCGGCCGAAAGCACATAGATCTTGTCGGTAATGCTCGAGGCGCGGATCAGGGCGATGACCCGATCCGTCAAGTCGGAGCGCACCACGACCTCGACCTTCACCCGCGGCACGTAGTGCATCGCGTATCGGACGCCCTTATAGATTTCAGCCGGTCGTTTGCCGGGGCAATAGTCGCGCACGTCTGTCGTGGTGAACTGCTGGATGCCAGCGTCGAAGAGCGCCTCGCATACAACGTCGGCTTCGAGCGGGGCGACGATGGCTTGGACGCACTTCATCGCGCAGCCCTAATCGGAGGCGGCGTAAACGAACAATATGTGCTGGGCCGTCGGGCCATAAAGCACCCGCCGCCTGGACGAAGGCGCACCCGTCCCTCGCTCGGCTCCCACCAAGCCCTTCCTCACTTCCGTGCGCTCGAAATCCAAGGACGTTCGGATTGCCGCGCATACCCTGACGGGGTATCAGGCGCCCATGACGTCCGAGACGAAAACGACGATCACCACCCGGCTCGCCCGGATCGAAGGCCAGGTGCGCGGCCTGTCCCAGATGGTGGAGGACGGCCGCTATTGCCTCGACGTGGTGGCCCAGGTCCGCGCCGCCCGCGCCGCCCTGGCCAAGGTCGAGCAGGTCATCCTGGCGGACCACCTCGGCTCTTGCGTCGAGCAGGCCATCCTCAGCGGCGACCCCGAGCAGCAGCGCCGTAAGGTGGCGGAGCTGATCGAAGTGTTCAGCCGGTCCGACCGATGACCCGGCGGCCATCGGTCTCCCGCCGCCGGTTCGTGCAGGGCGTGGCGCTCGCAGCCGTCGGCGGCGCCGGTTTCTCGCCCCGACTGGCGCGCGCCGCCGATCCCGCCGTCCTAAGCGGGGATCGCTTCGACCTCGCCATCTCCGAGACCCACGTCAACGTCACCGGCCGGATGCGGATGGGTTGCGGCGTCAACGGCCTGGCGCCCGGCCCGACCCTGCGCTGGCGCGAGGGCGATACGGTGACGCTGAACGTGTCGAACCGGATGTCGGAGCCGACCTCGATCCACTGGCACGGCATCCGCGCGCCGGCCGAGATGGACGGCGTGCCGGGGCTGAGCTTTCACGGCATCATGCCGGGCGAGACCTTCACCTACCGTATCCCGGTCAAGCAGGCGGGGACCTACTGGTATCACAGCCACTCCGGCATGCAGGAGCAGATGGGCCTCCACGGCGCCCTGGTCGTCGAGCCGCGCGGCGCCGATCCCCACCCGGCCGACCGCGAGCACGTGATCCTGCTCACCGACTGGACCGACGTGGACCCAATGAGCATCGTCGCCAACCTCAAGCAACAGGGCGACTACTACAACTACGGCCAGCGCACCGTCGGCGACCTGGTGCACGAGGTGAAGCAGGACGGCATGGCCGCGACCTGGCGGGAACGGTCGACGTGGGGCCGGATGCGCATGACGCCCACCGACATCTTGGACGTGAGCGGCGCGATCTACACCTACCTGGTCAACGGCGCCCCGCCCCGCGCCAACTGGACCGGCCTGTTCGCGCCGGGCGAGCGGGTGAAGCTGCGCCTGATCAACGGCTCGTCCATGACCATCTTCGACGTCCGCATTCCGGGCCTGAAGCTCAGCGTGGTGCAGGCGGACGGCTGCGACGTGGAGCCGGTGGAGGTGGACCAGCTCCGCATCGGCACGGCGGAGACCTACGACGTCATCGTCACGCCCACCGGGGCGCACGCCTACACCCTGTTCGCCCAGGCCATGGACCGTTCCGGCTACGCCCGCGCCACGCTCGCGCCCCGCATGGGCATGAGCGCGCCCGTCCCGCCGATGGACCCCCGCCCCGTGCGCGGCATGGCCGACATGGGCATGGGCGGAATGGCCAGGATGCCGGGAATGGATATGTCGAGCATGCCCGGCATGGACATGAGCCACGGCATGGCCGGGATGGATATGTCCGGGATGAAGGGCATGGGCATGTCCGGCATGGCGGGGATGAAGGGGATGACCTCCGCCGCCCCGAAACCGAACGTCCCCAGCGCCAACGCCGACGGGGTCGCGGCCGCGGCGCTCAAGGGCGCGGTGAACGTCGACAACGTGGCGATGGAGACCCAGGACCGTCAGGGCGAGGCTGGAACCGGGCTGGACCACGACGGCCGGCGCACCCTGGTCTACACCGACCTGAAGGCGCTCTCCCCCGCGCCCGACACACGCCCTCCGACGCGGGAGCTGGTCTTCCACCTCACCGGCAACATGCAGCGCTGGAGCTGGGGCTTCGACGGCAAAAAATTCGCCCAGGCCGAGCCGATCCGGCTGAAGCTCGGCGAGCGGGTGCGGTTCGTGCTGATCAACGACACCATGATGGAGCACCCGATCCACCTGCACGGCCTGTTCAGCGAACTGGAAAACGGCCAGGACGCACATCGTCCGCTGAAGCACACCGTGCTGGTCAAGCCGGGCGAGCGGCTGAGCTATCTGGTCAGCGCCGACACGCCGGGCCACTGGGCCTTCCACTGCCACCTGATGTACCACATGGACACCGGCATGTTCCGCACTGTGGTGGTGGCCTGATGCGCGGCCTCATTCTGACGGCGACCTGGGTTGCGGCCTTCGTCACCGCCTCGCCCGCCCTGGCCCAGACGCCCGGCGCCGATCCCAACTCCGCCTCGCCGTTCGGCTATCCCGTCGACGACCGGCGGCTGTTCGTGCACGGCCTTCTGGACGAGTTCGAGGGCCGTCTGGGCGCGGACCAGAGCTTCCGCTGGGAGGGCGAAGGCTGGGTCGGCGGGGACTTCGACCGCTTGTGGCTGAAGAGCGAGGGCGAGGTCACCCGCGGCAAGGTCGAGGACGGCCAGCAGGAGCTGTTCTACGACCGCCCGGTCACGACCTATTTCGACCTCCAGGCCGGCGCCCGCTACGATCTGGACTCCCGGCCCGGACGGGGCTGGGGCGCGTTCGGGATCGAGGGTTTCGCGCCCTATTTCTTCACCGTCTCGGCCACCGGCTACGCCAGCGACACCGGCCATTACGCCGCCAAGCTCCAGGCCTCCAACGAGATCCGCTTCACCCAACGCCTGGTCCTGGAGCCCCAGGCAGAACTGAACCTGTACACCCGCAGCGACTCCGCCCGGCGCACGGGCTCGGGGCTGTCGGACCTCGATGCCGGCCTACGCCTGCGCTACGAGATCAGCCGCAAGTTCGCGCCCTATGTCGGCCTGACCTACGAGAAGCGCTTCGCCCGCTCGGCCGACTTCGCGCGAGCGGACAACGAACGCCCCGACGATCTTCGGTTCACGGCCGGCGTACGCAGCTGGTTCTAGGATGTCGAAGCGCTCTCAGGCGCCTTGGAGGATTTTACGCATCTAAACTCTAGGCCAATAAGAATTGACCGAGTGCGTGGCGGTGCTTGATGGCCGCTACTTCCGGAGCCACGCGCTGTTATTAACGATCGAAGGTGGTGTATTTCGAAATCGTTGGCAAGCTGCCTATGGCGTGACGCCGAACATCAGGATGCCACAGCTTTGAACCCTATGCCCACACAAGAGCACTAATGAGCAAGAAAGGTGCGGCGGGTGAGCATTCAAAGCGTCCTCAAGCGTAACGATGTAAGCGCGGCCACGGCGAGCGCACCAAAGGACGAGGCGCGCCTGCTCCGGCGCATCGCGGCGGGAGAGCGCCGGGCGTTCGAGGAACTGTACCGAATCTACCATCCCAGGCTGACGCGGTTCCTCTCGAATCTGCTGCGCAAACCGGAAATGGTGGAGGAGGTCCTGAACGACACCCTGATGGCGGTGTGGCGTCGGCCAGACAGCTACACCGGGGCGAGCAAGCTCTCGACCTGGGTGTTCGCCATCGCCTACCGCAAGGCGCTTCGGGCGCGGTCCCGCTTCGACGAGCCGATCGAAGACAAGGGCGCCGAGACCCGGGTGAGCGATGAGGCTAGCCCGGAACAGCAACTGGGCCGGCGCCAAGTCCAGGAGGCGCTGCTGAGCGCGATGAGCCAGCTTTCCGCCGACCATCGCACCGTCGTGGACCTCACCTACTTCCACGAGTTCGGGTACAAGGAAATCGCGGAGATCATGGCCTGCCCTGTGGATACCGTTAAGACGCGCATGTTCCATGCCCGGCGTAACCTCAAGACCGCCCTGCCAGGCGGCCTGACGGATTGGCTGTGAGGCGAGCATGACGCGACGCATCATTCCATTGCCCCGGGACCACCACAGGGACCTCAAGGCGCTGCTGCCCTGGTACGCCGCCGGCCGCCTCGAAGGGGCGGAACAGGCTGAGATCCGGGCGCATCTCGACCACTGCGCGGAATGCCAAGCCGATATGCGCGAAGAGGTCGTCCTGGCCGCGCACCTCACCGCCCTGCCGGCGTCAGGCTCGTCCTTCGATGTCGAGCAGGGTTGGGCGGCGATCAGCCGGCAGCTCGAAAGGGAAGCGCCAAAAGGGTCGCCCCTAAAGGCATGGATCGAGCGGATTCTCGCCCCACGCGCTGGCGCCGAGACGCCTTGGCTGCGCTGGGCTGTCGCGGCTCAGTTTTGCTTGATGCTGGTCATGGGCGGAGCCATCTGGCGGATCGAGCAACCAGCTCGTTACCATGCGCTGGGCTCGGCGCCCGCGAGTCGCGCCGCCAATATCGTGGTGATCTTCCGTCCGGAAACCCCCGAGAAGGACCTGCGCGCGATCCTGAAGTCGAACGATGCGCGCCTGGTCGACGGTCCCACGGAGGCCGACGCCTACCTACTCTACGTTCCAAGCGCCGGACGCCCGGCCGCGTTGGTGAAACTGCGCCGGCAGACCCAGGTCGTCCTGGCCGAGCCGGTGGATGCGGGATGAGCCGCTGATGCTGTCCTCCCTACGTCCCCTGGTCCTGGGCCTCCTCGTCGCCGCGTCCGCAAGCCTGGGATTGGCGCAAACGCCGCTGGCCGATCAGCCGGCGCCCGCCGCGCCGATCCAGCAGGTCCTGGTTATGCTGCGGATGGCCCCTCAGCACTTCCGGCCCGATGGCTACGGCGGGAGCTATGGCGATGGCGAGGGTCGGAGCGCCCGTTGGCGGATTGCACGCCGTCTAGCCAAGGAACAGGGCGTGTCGGTGGCCGACGAGTGGCCGATGCCCGTCCTGGGCGTGGACTGCTATCTGATGACCGTCCCTGCGGATCGTTCCCCCGAAGAGGTGGCGGCGCGTCTTGGGCGTGATCCGGGCGTCTCCTGGTCCGAACCCCTGCACACCTACCACGCCAAGGGCGAACCAATCGCCCACAACGACCCGCTATATCGGGTCCAGCCCGCCGCGCGGGAATGGCGTCTGGCGGAGCTTCACCAGATATCGACCGGTCGCGACGTCCGCATCGCCGTCATCGACAGCGCCATCGAGACAACACACCGAGACCTGGTCGGCCAAATCGAGCTAACCAAGAACTTCGTTCCGGATCGACCCGACATTCCCGAAGACCACGGCACCGGCGTGGCCGGCGTGATCGCCGCGCATGCCGACAACAATCTGGGAATGGCGGGGGTCGCACCCCAGGCTCGGCTTATGGGACTGCGGGCCTGCTGGCAGGAAACGCCCAGGGCCGGCGAGGCGGAAAGCACCGCGCCTACACTTTGCGATAGCCTCAGCCTGGCCAAGGCGCTGGATTTCGCGATCTCCCACAAGGCCCAGATCATCAATATGAGCCTCAGCGGGCCGCCCGACCTGCTACTGGGCCGGTTGGTCGATATCGCCTTGACCGACAAGATCATCGTCGTGGCCGCCTATGATCGTAACCTGCCCAACGGCGGCTTCCCGGCCTCCCACAAAGGCGTCGTGGCTGTGGCCGACGAAACAGCCGATCCGCACGTCGCCGGCGTTTTCGGCGCGCCGGGACGCGATGTTCCCACGACAGAAACCGGGAATCGGTGGTTCCTCGTCAACGGCAGCTCGTATGCGGCGGCGCATGTGAGCGGCTTGTTCGCCTTGGTCCGGCAGAGAACGCCGTCAGTCCACAACGCCTCAGCCCTTGTGGTCGCTTATCACGGTGATACGATCAACGCATGTGCGACACTTCTGCAAACGTCAGGGTCATGTGATTGCGACTGCGGCCTTTCACGTGAGCACTTGTCGATCGCTCATAAGTAATACGTGGTCGTCATCGGCTCGTATATTTATATTCATATCGTCAATTATCTCTCTGCAACTGATCAAGCCTACTGATGCGAGGGCGCAACTCGGCGCGAGTGCGACGGTGGAGTCCCAGTACAATGTACGTGGCGTTTCGCTGAACGACGCCAAGCCGGATATACGGTTCGGTTTAACCTATGATCATGCGAGCGGCGCCTACGGCGGTCTATCCGGCATCCTCGGCGACACCGCTCGCAATGGCGTCCAGCCGCTAGGCTACATCGCCTATCTCGGCTTCGCCAAGCCACTCCCCAATGGATGGATCTGGGATGTAGGCGCGACCAACACCCAGATCACCCTCTATATCCCCGCCTCGACCCTGCTGCGTTCACCTCAGAATACGACCTACAAGCAAGCTTCCACCGAACGCTACCGGGCCGATTACAGCGAGTTCTACAGCGGGGTGTCCGTCCACGACATCAGCGCACGCGTCTACATATCCCCCGATTACCTGAACCAGGGCGTCAGCACGGCCTATCTGGACCTGAACGCCGCGTACCGACCGATCCCCCAACTTCGACTCTATGGACATGCTGGAGCGCTGACGCCGCTGGATAGCTCTAAGGGCGCGGAAAGCGACCGTGAACATTTTGATCTGGGCGCAGGAGCCGTCTGGGAGCTGCATCACGCCGAGCTGCGGCTGGCGTGGACGGGCGTGACCTCCAAGGTCGAATATCCGATCAACTTCAGACAAAAGAACAATGCGCTGATCCTCAGCGCCACAGGCTTCTTCTGATCAGGATTTTTTCTCCATCGCTTTGAACGCATGGCCGACGGCCCGGCACTTACGGAACGGTAGAGGCGCAACGCCCTCGTCCGCGAAATTCAACGAAGGCCGTAGAGATGCGGTTCGCACCGCAACCCATTCCGGGGCGCCCCCAGCCCTCTGCCCCGGGATCGGTGGCGCGGCCTGAGGCCGCGCCACCACCCCGCCCGCCCCGCGCCGTCGCCTCGCCCTGAGGATGCTGACTGGGCGAGGCGGGCGGGTTCGCGCCCAGGTGTTGGAAGTGTCGGAGCGACGCGTCTGGTCGACGTCTTTGCTCCCGAGCGGAAACCGCCCTTGATTGGAGTTACAGATGAATTCGACGACGAAGCGCTTCGGCGGGGCCGCCTTGGCTTTCGGACTGATTACGGCCGCCGCACGCGTGTACGCTCAACCGGCGGAGCCCACGGTCATCCCCGTGCAGCTGACCGAGTTCCACTACAGTCCCGCCAGCATCGATTTGCAGCAGGGCCATAGCTACGTACTGCGCGTGAGCAATGTCGGCGGCGTCGCGCATGATCTCAGCGCCAAGGCCTTCTTTCGTACCGTAACCTTCGCACCTGGCTCGGCCGACAAGGTGCGGGACGGCGACATCGAGGTTCCCAAGGGCGAGACGGTGGATGTCGCCTTCGCCACCGGAAAAGCCGGCGACTACGAGATGCGTTGTACGCATCCGCTCCACGCCATGTTCGGCATGAAGGGCCACGTCATCGTCCATTGAGCCCAGGAGGGGGCGGCGAGAATTCAGCCCACGGGTAATTCCACAAGACCGATCGGATTGAACCTTCCGCCCTCGTCCAGACACCAACGGATCAAACGGTCGACATTGGGCCATGTCCCACGTCGAGCGACAGTTGCGCTGGGACGACGGGATGAAGACCCCGCCTCGACCATGCCCTCTCCGCCCTGGCCAGCGGGACGCAAGCTCACCGTCTCGCCCGAAACGAGTGCGCGCTCGCCGAAGCGAGCGTCTTCACGAGGAGCCATGATGCAGCCCCGCTACTCCGCCCTGAACCAAGCCCTTCACTGGATCACCGCGCTCTGCATGTTCGCCGTCCTGCCGCTGGCCTGGGTGATGACCAACGCCAAGGTAGGGTCGTCCCTGCAGCACGCGACCTACAACTGGCACAAGACGCTGGGCCTGGCCGTGTTGCTGCTGACCCTGTTTCGGATCGTATGGCGCTTCATCGACCGTCCGCCCGCCTACCCCCCGAAGATCGCAGCCTGGGACAGAGCGCTGGCGCACCTCACCTACTGGCTGTTCTTCGGGCTGATGCTTTGGATGCCGATCACGGGTTTCATGAATAGCGCCTATGACGGCTATCCGATCAAGCTGTTCAACCTGATCGCCACCCCAGAACTCTTCCCCAAGAATCAAGAGCTGGCCGATCTGTTCGCCACCCTGCACGCGCTCGGCCAATGGCCCGTCTACGGTTTGATTGTCCTGCATCTTAGCGCGGTCGCCTTCCACCTCATCTGGGGCAAGAACGGCATTCTGGGACGTATGCTGCCCGAGGGCGCAATCGACGCAGGAACACCTTGAACCGGCACCGTCAAACTAACCGCAGCCTATCCCCAGACAGGGCTTCAAATCGCAGGCCTCATATCTCCCCAAAAATCAGGGCATCTCCGGCTCATAGCGGCATTTATTCCGCTGCACGCACGATGCTCAAAAATTCCGTTGCGCTTAAGGACGCTCTGCCGATCAAGGCGCCACCCACTTCCCGCGCTTTGAGAACATTGGCGACACTGCCCTGATCAACCGAACCGCCATAAAGTATTGGAACGACACCGCCCGGCACACCGAACATTTCAATTAAAACCTCCCGCAACGCCCCATGCATTTCCTCGATCTGATTTCGCGTGGGGATTTGACCACCGCCGATCGCCCAAATCGGTTCGTACGCGAGGGAAAAGGCCATGCCGTCCGACGCCAGAGGCGCCGATCCGCGGGCCTGTCGGCAAACGACATCCAGGGCATGGCCGCCCTCACGCTCCGCCAGTGTTTCCCCCACGCAGATGATCGGCTCCAAGCCGCCGCGCAGAGCCGCCATGGCCTTGTGCGCGACCAGGGCGTTCGTTTCGCCATAGGCCTGCCGGCGCTCGGAGTGGCCGACGATCACCATGCGCGCACCTGCGTCCGCCAGCATCGCGGCGCTGACATCGCCGGTAAAGGCGCCGCTCGCCTCCGGATGGACGTCCTCGCCGCCGATGATGAGGGCCGACCCTTTCACGGCCCGCGCCAGCCGTTCGATCAGGGTCGCCGGCGCACAGATCGCGACCCGAGCGCGCACCGGCTCGGCCCTAAGCGCCTCCGCGACCTCGCGGGCTTCGGCCACGGCTGAGCCCAGCCCATTCATTTTCCAGTTGCCCACGAGCAAGGGACAAAAGGCGATAGGCTCCAAGCGCACCGGCTTCAGCGGCACGTCGGTCACGGGGCCCCCTGGGCCGCCGTGTCGCAGAAAACCCACAGATCGCCCGTTGGATGCAGATTTGCGGCCGGCAGGCTCTCATCGCCATGCAGCACTCGGGCGAGGACCGCCGCCTTTTCCTTACCGGCCACCAGGAACGCCGCATGGCGGCTGCTCTCAAGCGCCGGATAGGTCAAGGAGATGCGAGCCTCGGCCTTCGCCCCGACAACCGCGTCGACCCAAAGCGTGCGCTCGGCGAGAACCTTGGTGTCAGGGAAAAGAGATGCGGTATGTCCGTCAGCGCCCAAGCCCAGCAGGTTGACGTCGAACAGAGGCCGGGTCGGATCAAGACGATCGGCCCCGTAGAAGGCCTGCAAATCCTTTTGGTACGCGGCCGCCGCAACCTCGGGGTCCGCGCCCCACGTGGGTACGGGGTGGACGTTCCCGGGTGGGATCGGCGCCAGATCGAGTAACGTCTCGCGCACCATCCTGTAGTTGCTGAGGGCGTCGTCCGCAGGCACGAAACGCTCGTCGCCCCAGAACAGGTGGATTCGCTCCCACGGAAAGCAGTCGCGATAGGGCGCCCGTCCCAGCAGGTGGTACAGCGCCTTGGGGGTCGAGCCACCGGACAGACACAGGCTGAACACCCCTGTCTTGGCCAGCACCAGATCGAGCAGCCAATCGGCGACACCTTGAGCTAGAGCGGCCGGGTCGGGCCAGGTCCGGATTTCTGGCGCACGGCCGTTCATGAGCTGCAACTTTCGCGAATGGCGGTGATCGCCGCGGCGTAATCCGGCGCGCCGAAGATGGCGCTGCCCGCGACAATCGCGGTGGCGCCGGCCTGCACGGCCTCCCGCGCATGGCCCGCATTCTGGCCGCCGTCGACCTCGATCACGGGTTCGAGGCCGCGCTCGTCGCACAGGCGGCGCAGCTTGCGGATCTTGGGCAGCATGTCGGGCAGAAACGCCTGGCCGCCGAACCCGGGATTGACCGTCATCACCAGCACCACGTCGCATAGGGGCAGCACATATTCGATCCACTCGACCGGGGTGGCCGGGTCCAGCACTACGCCCGCCTTCTTGCCCAATTCGCGGATCTGGGAAAGCGTGCGGTGCAGGTGGGTGGTCGAGGCGGGTTCGGCCTGGACCAGGATGTGGTCGGCGCCAGCCTTGGCGAAGCTCGTCAGATAGCGTTCCGGTTCGACGATCATCAGGTGCACGTTGAGCGGTTTGTCGGTGGCGCGCCGGACCGCTTCCAACACCACCGGCCCGAAGGAGATATTGGGCACGAAGCGGCCGTCCATCACGTCGACATGGATCCAGTCGGCGCCGGCGGCGTCCGCCGCGCGCACCTCCTCCGTCAATCGCCCGAAATCGGCCGACAGGATCGAGGGAGCGACGATGACGCCTTCAGCCGGCATGGCTAGGCCGCGGCGCCCGCATAGATGTCCATGACCTCACCGAGCATCTTCAGCGCCTTGTCCTTGGGCCGCTGGAAAGAGTTGCGGCCGAGGATCGAGCCGAAGCCGCCACCCGAATAGATCGCCCGAATCTCCTCCAGCAGGGCGTCGTCGTCGAAATTGGCGGCGCCGCCCGAGAAGATGACGATGCGGCGCCCGGCGAAGGCGCACTGAACGATGTGGCGCACCCGATCCGCCTGGCTGGCGATGGCGACCTGCTGTTTCTCATAGACCTCGCGCGCCGCCACCTGCTCCAGGTGGGCCGTCGGCAGCTTCACCTTGATGATGTCGGCGCCGAGTTGGGCGGCGATCTGGGCGGCGTAGCCGACGATATCGATCGCGGTCTCCCCCTCCTTGCTGAGATCGGACCCTCGCGGATAGGACCACACCACGACAGCCAGGCCATGGGCCTTGGCTTCTTCGGCATAGGCGCGCAGCTGACCAAACATCTCCAGTTGATGGGCCGAGCCCGGATAGATGGTGAAGCCGATGGCGCAGCAGCCTAGCCGAAGCGCATCCCGAACACTGCTGGTCAGCGCCTGGTTGGGGTCTTTCTCACTCAGCAGGACGTCGTCGTCGTTGACCTTCAGGATCAGCGGGACCTCGCCCGCATAGTCCCGCGCGGCGGCCTCGATAAAGCCCAGCGGAGCGGCGTAGGCGTTGCAGCCCGCTTCGATGGCCAGCTCGAAATGGTAGCGTGGGTCGTAGGCCGCAGGATTGGGCGCAAAGGAGCGGGCCGGGCCGTGCTCGAACCCCTGGTCCACCGGCAGGATCACCAGCTTGCCCGTGCCTCCCAACCGGCCGTGGTTGAGGATGCGCGCCAGGTTGGTCAGCGTCCCGACGTTCTCGGCGCCGTACCAGCTCAGGATTTCTCTTACACGCGGCGTCATGGCGGACTCCCTAGTTGCCGGATGATCAGGCGGCGCCGGCCGGCAGGATGAAGGTGCGCACCGCATGGGCCCACCCGTCCTCCTGGTTGGACGTCGTCACGGCCTTGGCCTGGGCCTTCACCGCGTCGCTGGCGTTGCCCATGGCGATGGAGAAGCCGCTCCTGGCGAACATCAGCACGTCGTTGGGCATATCGCCGATGGTGGCGATCTGGTCGGTGGAGATATTCAGCCGCCGGGCGAGGGTGTCGACCACCCCGCCCTTGTTGGCCTTCGGATTGGTGACGTCGAGGAAGTAGTTGGCCGAGCGCGTGGCGCTGACGGTGTCGCCGAACAGGGCCTGGGCGCGCGTTTCGCATTCGGCGATCCGGTCGAAGTCCTGCGACACGCCGACGACCTTCACCGCATGGGCCAGCTGCGCGGCGGAGAAGCTCGAAGCGACCACGGGATCGGTCTTCACGATCCAGGCTTCCCGCTCGACATGGGCGCCCTTGGAGTCAGGAACCACCCACTCGGTTTCGGTGTAAAGCCAGACGTCGACCTTCATCTGTCGCAGGAAGTCGACCACCTTCCGGGCCGCCGCCGCGTCGATCAGGTTGGTCTCGATCACCGTCAGGTCCGGATTGACCAGGACGCCGCCGTTGCACCCCGCGATGGGCAATTTCAGGCCCAGCGGCTCGACCAGCATGCCCATGCCGAACGGTGGCCGGCTGCTGGTGACAGCCAGGCCGATCCCGGCGTCGCGCAGCGCTTTGGCGGCCGCTATCGCGCCGGGGGTCAGCATCTTGTCCTGGTTGACCAGCGTGCCGTCGACGTCGCTCAGCAGCAGGCGGATGTCCTTGGCCCGGTTCATGCGGTTCGCTTTGCAGGCGCCACGACCGGCCGCCAACGGCGGCGGTCGTCATCGCGGCCGATGAGTTCGTCGGACGCCTTGGGGCCTTCGCTGCCCGAGGCGTAGTTGGGGAAGTCGGCCTCCGGCTTCTCCCAGGCGTCCAGCACCGGCTGCACGATGCGCCAGCCATGCTCGACCATGTCTGCGCGCATGAACAGGGTCGGGTCGCCGATCATCACGTCGTAGAGCAGGGTCTCGTAGCCGACATTCGGTTCCTTCTTGAACCAGTCGTCGTACTTGAAGGCCATGTCGACGGCGGCGAGCTCCATCAGCGGCCCCCGCTGCTTGACCTCGAACTGCAGCGAGATGCTTTCGTCGGGCGCGATGCGCATGACCAGCCAGTTGGCCCGGATGCGATCGACCGGCGTGTCCTGGAACACCGAATAGGGCGCAGGCTTGAAGCGGATGGCGATCTCGGTCATCCGGCCGGACAGGTGCTTGCCGGTGCGGATGAAGAAGGGCACGCCGCCCCAGCGCCAGTTGTCGATCTCCAGTTGCAGGGCGGCGTAGGTCTCGACCTTGGAGTGCTTCGCCACATCGGGTTCGTCGCGATAGGCGGTCTTCTTCTCGCCCTTCACCTCGCCCGCCCCGTACTGGCCGCGCACAGCGTCGGCCGGCTTGGCAGGCGGGATGGCGGCGAGCACGTCAGCCTTGCGGGCCATGACCGAGGCCGCATCGAACCCGACCGGCGGCTCCATGGCCACCAGCGAGAGCAGGCTGAAGATGTGGTTGGGCACCATGTCGCGCAGCGCGCCGGTCCGCTCGTAGAAGTCGCCGCGCTTCTCCACGCCCACCGTCTCGGCTGCGGTGATCTGCACGTGGTCGATGCGGTCGCGGTTCCAGATCGGCTCGAACAGGCCATTGGCGAAGCGGAACGCCATGATGCTCTGGACGGTGTCCTTGCCCAGGAAATGGTCGATACGGAAGATCTGGTCCTCGGCCAGCGCCTTGCCGATGTCGGCGTTCAGGGCGCGGGCGGAGTCCAGGCTGTGGCCGAACGGCTTTTCGATCACCACGCGCCGCCAATGGGTGGGCTTGCCGGCGTCGTCGAGCTTTTGCTCGGTCAGCCCGGCCTTGTTCAGCTGATCTACCACGGGCCCGAACAACTGGTCGGCCACGGCGAGATAGAAGATGGCGTTGCCCTTTGTACCGCGCTTCTTCGCCACGTCGCCCAGAACGGTGCAGAGCTCGGTGTAGGGCTCCGGCTCGGTGAGGTCGCCCTGGACGAAGAACATGCCGTCGGCCAGCCGTTTCCAGGCGTCCTCGTCGATGCGGTCGGTGCTGAACGTGCCCGAGCCGTTGCCGACGAAGCCCTTGAGCGCGTCGTAGAGGGTCTGGCGCCAGCTCTCGACGTCGTCCTCGCCGCGCGCGACCCCGATCAGGACGAAGTGTTCGGGCAGTTCGCCGGCGCACGACAGGTTGTAGAGCGCCGGGACCACCAGGCGCTTGGCCAGGTCGCCGGTGGCGCCGAACAGGACCATGGCGCAGGGGTCGGCTGGCTTCAGCTTGTGGTGGGAAGCGCTGTCGGGGGCCGCGAGCGTGGCGGAACCGCCAATTGGCTGATCATCGGCCATGCTATTGCGCTGCCTTGTCCGCCAATTTCTCCTTGGCGGCGTGCGGATCGACCGGCTCGTGGCCCTCCACGTGGCCGCCGAAGCCGAAGCGCATGGCCGACAGCATCCGCTCGGCGAAGGTGTGCTCCTGGCGCGAACGGAAGCGGGCGTACAGCGCGGTGGTCAGCACGTCGGCCGGCACCGCCTCCTCGATAGCCGCCTCGATGGTCCAGCGTCCCTCGCCGGAGTCGTCGACATAGCCGGAGAAGTTGGACAGCTGGGGATCCTTAGCCAGGGCGATGGCGCTGAGGTCCAGCAGCCAGGACGAGACCACGCTGCCGCGCCGCCAGACCTCGGCGATGTCGGGGATGTTCAGCTCGAAGCGCTGGTCCTCGGGCAGGTCCTTGGAGTTCTTGCTGCGCAGGATGTCGAAGCCTTCGGCATAGGCCTGCATCAGACCGTACTCGATGCCGTTGTGCACCATTTTGACGAAGTGCCCGGCGCCCGAGGGGCCAGCGTGGATGTAGCCCTGCTCGGCGCGCGGGTCCTGGGCGTCGCGGCCCGGCGTGCGGTCGATCTCGCCGATCCCCGGCGCCAGGGTCTTGAAGATCGGGTCCAGGCGATCCACCGCCGCCTTGGGGCCGCCGATCATCATGCAGTAGCCGCGCCCGATCCCCCAGATTCCGCCCGAGGTGCCGCAGTCGACATAGTCGACGCCCTTTTCCGCCAGGGTTTTCGCGCGTCGGATATCGTCCTTGTAGAAGGAGTTGCCGCCGTCGATGACGACGTCGCCCTTCTCCATCAACTCACCCAGCTTGGCCACCATGTCCTCGGTGATCTTGCCGGCCGGCAGCATGGACCAGACGGCGCAGGGCTTGGTCAGCGTCTTGACCATCTCTTCCACCGAGGCGGCGGCGGTCGCGCCGTCCTTGGCCAGGTCCTGCCCGGCCTTGGGGTTGACGTCGAACACCACGCACTCGTGGCCGTGCTTCATCAGGCGCCGCGCGATATTGCCGCCCATGCGGCCAAGGCCGATTATGCCGATCTGCATTCGGTTACTCCTATAACGACAGTCGCCTAGGCGAGGGCTTCGGTGATCGCGCGCGCCAGTTCCGGCAGCCCCGCGTCGACATCCTTGAGATGGACCCGCAGCGTGCGTCGCCCCCGTTCCACCAGGACATCCAGATCGCCTCGCGCCTGGGCGGCCTTCACGACGCCGAAGCTGTAGCCGTGGCCCGGCACGTCGATGTCCTTGGGATCGTCGCAGGTGATCTGCATGAACACGCCCGAGTTGGGGCCGCCCTTGTAGGCTTGGCCGGTCGAGTGCTGGAACCGCGGGCCGAAGCCGACGCAGGTGGCCGCACGGGTCTTGTCCCGCACGAAGGACCGCGCCTCGGTCAGGGTCGCGATATGGGCGGGGTCGCGATCCACATAGGCGAGGAAGGCGACGTAGTCCCCGTCGTGGACCCGGCCAAAATGGCTCTTCAGATAGCCGCCCAACGTGTTGTGGCGGCCCAGCTCGCCGGCGTTGCGCGAGTCCGCGTAAAGGGAAATCCCGTTTTCGCGGAACACTGGCTCCTCGGTCGGAAGCGTCTGCGATTCCTCGTATTGCTGGGTCAGCGCGCGGGTCTTGTCCTTGCTGGCCTCCACGTCGGGTTGGTCGAACGGGTTGATGCCGATCACCGCGCCGGCCACCGCCGTGGCGATTTCCCAGCGGAAGAACTCCTGGCCGATGGCCCAGACGTCTTTGACCGCGATCCGCGCCACGGGATGGCCGGCCTTGGCCAGGGCCGCGACCGCCGCCTGCTGCGCCGCGTCGGCCCGCCCTTCGAGTTCGAGGTAGGCGAAGAAGCGATCCGAGCCGTAGACGCCAGGCGCGCCCAGCGGCTCGCCGGCCAGGGGGATCAGTCCCCTGCCCTGCTTGCCGGTGCTTTCCGCAATCAGCTGCTCCAACCAGGCGCCGAGGTCGGCGATGCCGGGAGAGGCGATGATCGTCACCTTGTCCCGTCCGAGCGTCTTGGCCGCGACGCCCAGGGCGACGCCAAGCTGGACACCCGGATTCGCGCTCGGCGGCGTGTCCGCCCCGCAAGCGCGCTCCATCGCCCGCGTGGTCTCGAGCAGGCGCTTGACGTCAATCCCCATGGCTGCGGCCGGAACCAGGCCGAACTTGGAGAGCACCGAGTAGCGGCCGCCAATCGACGGCGCACCGTAGAAGATCCGCCAGAAGCCCGCCGCCTTGGCCCGCTTGTCGAGCGAGGACCCCGGATCGGTCACCGCCACGAAACGCCCCGCCGCCTTGTCCTTGCCCAGGACCGCGCCGACGCGATCCAGGAAGTAGTCGGTGAAGATGTTGGGCTCCAGCGTGCCGCCGGACTTGGACGAGGTGATGAACAGGGATTTGCCTAGGTCCACCGCCTGCTCGATCGCCGCGACCTGCGCCGGATCGGTGCTGTCCAGCATGTGGAACCGGGACCAGCCGGCCTGGTGGCCGAACGATTCGCTGAGTACTTCCGGGCCGAGGCTCGATCCGCCCATGCCGAGCAACACCACGTCGCTGAAGCCCTGCGCCTTCACTTCAGCAGCGAAGGCCTGCAGCGTGGCGATGTCGGCCAGCTCCGTCTCGACCACATTGAGCCAGCCGCCCCACTTGTTTTCGTCGGCGCTGCTCCACAGGGTCTTGTCGACAGCCCAGAGCTTGCGGATCAGCCCGCCCTTGCGCCAGACCTCCATCTCCGCCTCGAAGGCGGCCTTGGCCTCGTCGGAGCCGGGCTCAATGCTGAGGGTGGGCTTGGCGTCGCCTAGGATTTCGCGGCGATGCGACGCGATGGCGCCGAACAGTTTGTCGAACGCATCGGCGAACTGGCGGACCCCATCCTTGACCAGCTCGGTGGTGATCTCGTCGAGCGAGACGCCCAGGGCCTTCAGCTTGTCGAGCGTGGCCTGAGCGCCGGCCACGTCCTGCTCGATCACGTCGGCCTTGGCGATCCCGTGGTCGCGGAAGGCGTCCATGGTCGCGGGCGGGATGGTGTCGACCGTGTCACGGCCAATCAGGGCCTCGACGTAGAGCGTATCCTTATAGGCCTTGTTCTTGGGGCTGGTGGACGCCCACAGCAGACGCTGGGTCTTGGCGCCCGCGGCGGCCAAGGCTTCCCAGCGTGGGCCGGAGAACAGCGCCTGATAGCGGGCGTAGGCGAGCTTGGCGTTGGCGATGGCCACCTTGCCGCGCAACGCATCCGCCGCTCCCTTGTCGGCGATCCCGTCCAGCGCCTTGTCGACCGAGGCGTCGATGCGGCTGACGAAGAAGCTGGCGACACTGCCGATCTTCGACATGTCGCCGCCCGCCGCCTTCAGGTCCTCGAGCCCCGCGATATAGGCCTCGACCACCGCCTCGTAGGCTTGGATGGAGAAAAGCAGGGTGATGTTGACATTGATCCCATTGGCGATGATCCGGCGGATGGCCGGCACGCCCTCGGGGGTCGCAGGCACCTTGACCATCAGGTTCGGGCGCTCGACCGACTTCCACAGGTGCTTAGCCTCGGTCACGGTGGCTTCGGTGTCGTTGGCCAGGTAGGGCGAGCATTCCAGGCTGACATAGCCATCACGCGCGTGTGTCTGCTCGTAGACCGGACGCAGCACGTCGGCGGCGGCCCGGATGTCGGCGATCGCTAGGTGTTCGTAGATTTCCATGACGCTGGCGTCGGCCTTGCCCAGGAAGGCCTTCATGGCCGCGGCGTATTCGTCGCTCTCCCCGATCGCCTTCTGGAAGATCGACGGATTGGAGGTGACGCCCTTCAGGCCGTCCCGCTCGATCATGGTCTTCAGATCGCCCTTCTCGACTAGGCTGCGAATGAGATAGTCGAGCCACGGCGATTGCCCGCAGGCTTCCAGTTGCTTGAGCGGGTTCACTGAGCCGTCTCCTTGGCCTTGGCGATCTGGTCCTTAGCGGCGGCCAACACCTTTTCCGGCGTGAAACCGAACTTCTTCATCAGGTCCTTGATCGGCGCCGATGAGCCCAGGGTATGCATGCCGATGATCGCGCCGCCCGGCCCGACATAGCGGTCCCAGCCGAGCACCGACGCCGCCTCGACCGAGACCCGCGCCTTGACCGACGGGGGCAGGACGCTGTCGCGGTAGGCCTGATCCTGCTTCTCGAACAGCTCCCAGGACGGGACGCTGACCACCCGAGCGGCGACGCCTTCCTGCTTGAGCGTTTCGAATACTTCCACGCAGAGCTGCACCTCGCTGCCGGAAGCCATCAGGATCACCTCGGGCTCGCCGGGCTTGGCGTCGGCCAGGACATAGGCGCCCTTGGCCACCCCCGCTGCCGAGGCGTAGACCTTGCGGTCCAGGGTCCGCAGTGGCTGACGGCTCAGCACCAGGGTGGCCGGTTGATGCTTGAGGCCACCGATCACCCGCCAGGCTTCCACGACCTCGTTGGCGTCCCCAGGCCGCAGCGTGATCAGACCCGGCACGCTGCGTAGCGACAGCAGTTGCTCCACCGGCTGGTGGGTCGGCCCATCTTCTCCCAGGCCGATGGAGTCGTGGGTGAACACGAAGATCGTCGGCAGCTCCATCAGGGCGCTGAGCCGGATCGGCGGCTTCATGTAGTCGGAAAAGATCAGGAAGGTGGAGCCGTAGGCGCGCAGGTTGCAGAGCGCCAAGCCGTTCACCACCGAGCCCATGGCGTGTTCGCGGATGCCGAAGTGGAGGTTGCGGCCGCCGTACTTGCCGGCCTCGAAACTGCCTGCGCCGTCGAAGGTCAGGTCGGTCTTGGTCGAGGGCGACAGGTCCGCCGCGCCGCCGATCATCCAGGGGTAATGCTTGGCGACGGCGTTCAGCACCTTGCCGCTCGTCGCCCGACTAGCCTCGCCCTTGGCGTCGGCGGGGAAGCTCGGCAGGTCCTTGTCCCAGCCTTCGGGCAGCTCGTGCTTCTGCATCCGCTCGAGCTGGGCGGCGAGCTCGGGATACCTGGCCCCATAGGCCTTCAGCAGCTTGGACCAGTCCGCCTGCAACGCGCGACCGCGCTTGCCGACGCCGGCGTCGAAGCGCTCGCGCACCCCGTCGGGCACCAGGAACTCGGAGTCCTCCGGCCAGCCGTAGTGACGCTTGGCCAGGCGGATCTCTTCGACCCCCAGGGCTTCGCCGTGGGCGGCGGCGGTATCCTGCTTATGAGGCGCGCCATAGCCGATATGGCTGTCGACGATGATCAGGGTCGGGGCGTCGTGAGTGTCGCGGAATTTCTGGAAGGCCTCGGCCAGACGGCCGGTGTCGTTGGCGTCGCCGACGTATTCCACGTTCCAACCATAGCCCTTGAACCGAGCCCCGACGTCGTCGCTGAACGCCAGATCGGTGTGGCCTTCGATGGTGATGCGGTTGTTGTCGTAGACCCAGCAGAGGTTGCCCAACATCAGGTGCCCGGCAAGGGAGGCGGCCTCGCTGGCCACGCCCTCCATCATGTCGCCATCGCCGCACATGGCGTAGACGTCGAAGTCGAACAGCTTCAGGTCCGGCTTGTTGAAGTGCGCCGCCAACCACTTGGAGGCCATGGCCATGCCGACGCTGTTGCCGCAGCCCTGGCCGAGCGGGCCAGTGGTGGTCTCGACCCCGACCGTCATGCCGTGCTCCGGATGGCCCGGGCATTTGCCGTCCAACTGACGGAAGGCCTTTATGTCGTCGAGCGAAACGGCGAGCGGCTCGCCCTTACGATCCGCGTCCTTCACCCCGGCCAGGTGCAGGATCGAATAGAGCAACATCGACGCGTGGCCGTTCGACAGGACGAAGCGGTCGCGGTTCGGCCAGTTCGGTTCATCAGGGTCGTAGCGCAGGAACGACTGCCACAGCGTGTAGGCCACCGGCGCGAGGGCCATGGGCGTGCCGGGGTGTCCGGAATTGGCCTTCTGCACCGCGTCCATCGACAGGGTGCGGATCGTATCGATGGAGAGCTTGTCTATGGAACCCTCGGAGGGGCCGGATTGCGCCCGGGTGTCGGGCTCGGCGTCAGCGTATTTTTGATCCATCTGGCTTCTCCGTAGGCCGAGATCGTACAGAGCCGTCGAACGAACGCGGCGCTGTGGCGTCTGGCTATGCTCCAACGCCGATTTGACGCACCGCCTATCGGTTCCGACCAGCGCTCCTGCGGGCCCTCCCGAGCGTGTAAGCGGCACGCACGACTGCATGCGCCTAGCGGCGGCCAGCGGCTTTCGGAATGAATGCCCCGGTAGGCGGTCCGTTCCGCCCGTTCGGCCGTCGAGGAGCAAGCCGTCTTTGAATTACCGGCACAGGCGCAACCGGCCAAAAAACCGACCTGCGCCTACCGGCCAGGCTTCTGTTCCAGGCCATAGATGGCGGCGCCGAGCAGGGCTGCGTTGATGGTCACGACCTTCACCGGCACGTTTTGCAACAGACCGCTGAAACGTCCCTTCGACGTGAACGCGCGCATGAAGGCCCCATCGCGCAACTGAGGCAGCAGCCGCGGCGGCATCCCGCCCGCAAGATAGACTCCGCCGGTCGCCAGCACCTTCAGGGCGAGGTTGGCGGCTTCCGCGCCCAGGACGTCGATGAAGACCCTCAACGTCTGGGCCGCAAGGGGATTGGTCGCTGCGTGGCTTACGGCGGCCTCCACGATCACCGGTGTTCGATCAGGGGCGGCCCGCAGTGCGGCGCTGAACTCGGCGCTTTCCGAAGACGGGTCCCGCGAGCGGACGAAATCGTAGACGTCCGGCAAGCCCGACCCGGAGCAGACTCGCTCATAGGCCACCCGACGGAATCGGTCGTTGAGAAAGCTCCAAAGGCCAGCTTGCAACGAATTGGTCGGCGCGAAGTCGGCGTGCCCCCCCTCCGAGGAACACGCGACATAGCCACGCCCGTCCCAGATCAGGAAAGCCTCGCCCAACCCCGTTCCCGGCGCGACCACAGCGATCGGCGCATGCTCAGTCGCTTCGCCTACATTGATCACTTCCGCCTCGTCGGGCTCCAGATGCGGAACGGCGTGGGCTATGGCCTTCAGATCGTTGATCAGATCGACGCGCCGTAGACCGAGATCGGCGGCGAGTGTGGCCTCGTCGATATCCCAGGGAAGATTGGTCAGGTGGGCGCGGCCCCCGACCACCGGGCCCGCCACGGAAAAGCAGGCCGAGCTGGGCTTACCGTCGGCCTTGGCCAGGAACGCTTCTACAGCGGGCTTCAGGCCTTTGAAGTCGGCGCTTGGGTACTCCCGCTCGACCAGGAATTTTCGGGGTCCGTCTTTTGGCGAAACGAGCGCAAGCCGGACCGTGGTGCCACCGATATCGCCTGCAAGCAGCATCATGCCTTCTCAGCCTACATGCGATCGCCTCAGAGGAGATCGCTGCGCAGCTTGATACGTAGACGGGGCTAATCCGGCGCGGTGAGAATGGTTCCGATCAAGGGGGCGCTCACACCCTAAACGCCGGTGGACCGATCCCATTCAGCGGCCGGTCCAGACGTTCCCATGCCGCGCGGGAACGTCGCGCAGCGTCAATCGCTGTAGCAACTTGGCCCTTAGGGGCTGACCAACGGCAGGACCCCCCTTGACCCCAGACCCAGCGGCCCCTCGCGAAGGCGGCGATTGCGCAGTTGAACGCGCGGACGTTGCATCGCCCATCGAGGACTACGCCATCATCGGCAACTGCCTCAGCGCCGCGCTGGTCGGTCGCAACGGGTCCATAGACTGGCTCTGCTGGCCGCACTTCGACAGCGACGCCTGTTTCGCGGCCCTCCTGGGGGACAACCGGCATGGGCGCTGGTTGCTGGCGCCGGCGGACGCCCAGGCGCGTGTGAGCCGGCGCTACCAGGGCGACACCCTGGTGCTGGAGACCCTGTTCGAGACCGACGGGGGCAGCGTCGCCGTCATCGACTTCATGCCGATCGACCCACCGCAGCACGCCGTCATGCGACGGGTCGAAGGGCGCAGCGGCCAGGTCTCGATGCGGACGGAATTGGTGCTGCGCTTCGAATACGGCGCAGTCACCCCCTGGGTCACGCGGCTGGCCAAGGGCGGCGGCGTGCAGGCGGTCGCAGGTCCCAACCGGGTCGTCCTGTGCGCACCGGTCGAGCTTGAGGGCCAGGCCAGGGCGACCGTGGCCGAGTTCGATATCGCCCACGGCGAGGTGCAGGACTTCGTCCTCTCCTGGAATCCGTCGCATCTGCCCGAGCCTGAGGCCCTGGACATCGAAACGGCTCTGCGGAAGACCTGCGCCTATTGGCGGGACTGGTCCGGGCGCTGCAAGTACGCCGGAGGATGGCGCGAACCCGTGCTGCGTTCCATGATGACGCTCAAGGCCCTCTCCTTCACCCCCACCGGCGCGATCATAGCCGCGCCGACCACCTCCCTTCCCGAACACCTGGATGGGTCGCGCAATTGGGACTACCGTTTCTGCTGGCTCCGTGACGCCACCCTGACGCTGCTGGCGCTTATGGTCGGTGGATACATGGACGAAGCGACCGCCTGGGGTCGGTGGCTGCATCGCGCGGTCGCGGGCGCTCCGGAAGAACTGCAGATCATGTACGGGATCGGAGGCGAGCGGCGGCTCTCCGAATGGACATTGGATTGGCTGCCGGGCTACCAGGGCGCCGCTCCGGTGCGCATCGGCAACGCAGCGGCCACCCAGCTCCAGCTCGACACCTACGGCGAGGTCATCAGGGCCTTGTCCATCGCGCGTCGCCTTGGTCAAAGCGACGCCACCCAGGCCTGGGCTCTCCAGTTGGCGCTGGTGGAGCACCTCGAACAGATCTGGGAAGAACCGGATGACGGCATCTGGGAGGTCCGCGGCGACCGGCAGCACTTCACCCACTCGAAAATCATGGCCTGGGTGGCGCTCGACAGCACCGTACGCGACGCCGAAACATTCGGGCTGGATGCGCCCCTGGATCGATGGCGCACCCTGCGCGATCACATGCACGCGGTCATCTGCCAAAAAGGCTTCGATGCGGAGCGCAACACCTTCACCCAAAGTTTTGGATCACCTGCGCTGGACGCCAGCCTGCTCTTGATCCCGATCGTCGGCTTCCTGCCCGCAAACGATCCGCGCATGATCGGCACCGTTCAGGCGATCGAGCGCGACCTGTTGATCGACGGCTTCGTGCTGCGTTACCACACCGAGGATGGACACGACGGCCTGCCGCCCGGCGAAGGCGCCTTCCTGCCCTGCTCCTTCTGGCTCGTCAGCGTGTACGCGCTCCAGGGTCGGACCGAGGAAGCCCGAGCGCTGTTCGATCACCTGCTGTCGGTCAGCAACGATCTCGGCCTGATGGCGGAGGAGTACGATCCGGTCGCGCGGCGCCTGGTGGGGAACTTCCCACAGGCCTACTCACACCTCGCGCTTATCGGGGCGGCCTTCGCCTTGGATGGAATGGACCCGGCGCGCCTTGGGCAGGATGAGTCGACCGAGACGCGTAGTTCCTAGAGAGACCGGTCTCGCTCTCGTAAGGCGGTTTCCTGGGATTTGTTGGAGAGGGCAACCGCTGTGCGACACAGAATGGTCCCAGGTTCTCCGCCGTTGTTTTGAGGAGTTTGTCATGACGTTGACCACACGAAAGCTTGGCCGCCAGGGTCTGGAAGTATCGGCGATCGGCCTGGGCTGCATGGGCATGAGCCAGTCCTACGGGCCGGCTGACGAGGCGGAGTCCGTCGCCACGCTGCATCGATCGATCGAACTCGGCTGCACCTTCCTCGACACCGCCGAGGTCTACGGCCCTTTCGCCAACGAGGAGTTGCTGGGCCGCGCCCTTGCCGGCAAACGCGACCAGGTCGTGATCGCGACGAAGTTCGGCTTCAAGATCACGGACGCCAAGATGGCCGGTACCGACAGCCGGCCCGAGCACATCCGGGAAGCTGTCGAAGGCTCGCTCCGGCGGCTGCAAACCGACCATATCGACCTGCTCTACCAGCACCGCGTCGATCGGGACGTGCCGATGGAAGAGGTGGCGGGCGCCGTCGGGGAGCTGGTGAAACAGGGCAAGGTGCGGTTCTTCGGTCTTTCCGAAGTGGGCGAGGCTAACATCCGCCGCGCTCACGCCACCCATCCGGTCTCAGCGATCCAGAGCGAATATTCCTTGTGGGAACGCAACTTGGAGCAGGACGTGATCCCGGTCCTGCGCGAACTCGGCATCGGTCTGGTGCCGTTCTCGCCCCTGGGGCGGGGCTTCCTCACTGGGGCGGTCAAACGGGCGGAGGACTATCCCGAAAGCGATTTCCGCCGCAACGACCCGCGCTACCAGGGCGAGAACTACGACGCCAATGTGAAGGCGGCGCAGGCGGTGCGCGATATCGCCAACGGCTTGGGCGCCAAGCCCGGCCAGATCGCGCTGGCGTGGCTGTTGCACAAGGGCGACGACGTCGTCCCGATCCCGGGAACCAAGCGCCGCACCTATCTGGAAGAAAACGTGGCCGCCGCCGCCATCGCACTCGACGCCGCACAGATGGAAGCGCTCGACCACGCCTTGGCGCCGGAGAGGGTGTCAGGTCCGCGCTATGGCGAGAAGATGATGACCATGATCGATCGCTAACGGTACGTCCCAGCGCACGCACCGACAATCATGGCTCCGCAGGAGAGGGTGGCTGCACGTCCCCTCCCCGCCGGTGTAGGTTGGAGGCGGCAGCCTGGCGTCGATATTGCGCCGGCGTCACGCCCATGTGCTGCTTGAAGGTGCGCTGGAAGGCGGCCTCGGATTGATAGCCCACAGCCTCCGCCACCGCGCCGGTCGGGGTGGAGGATGAGCCTAGTTCGTTTGCGGCCACGGTCATGCGCACGTCGGTCAGGAGATCGGTGGCCGAGCGTCCCAGGCTCTGCTGGAACTGACGGATGAAGGTCGCCCGCGACATGCTGCAGAGGCTTGAGAGCTCTGGCAGCGTCCAGGGCTTCGCCGGTTCGTTGAAGATCGCCGTCAGCGCAGGTGCAAGTCGCGGATGGCCTGCCAGCGCCAGCAGTCCGCTTGGCGCTTCGACGTCCTCACTGGCCAGGCGCAGCGTGAGCGTGAACATCGCCGTCGAGAGGGCGGCAAGCATGGCTCTGCCGCCCAGGTTCTCCTCCGCCGATTCCGACCGCATCAATCCGACAAGGCTGGCCAGTTGCGCGCGAGCGCCGGGGCGAGCGGTTCCAGCCGAATGTTCGGCTGCGCTCACCACCAGGCGTGCGGGTAGGTAGTCATGGACGAGCCGTTCATGTGCCGGCGAGAAGATGAATCGTCCGCAGAGCATATCGAGTCGTTCGCCGTCGCCGTCGTTCTCGTCGATCGTCAGGATGGGCCCAAAGCGCTGTCGATTAGGCGAAGGTTCCTGCCCGCCGCCATCGTGAAGGATGTGCGCCGGACCGTGCGTCAATAGGAGGATGTCGCCGGCCTTGAGGCGGCGGGATGGGGCGCCCTCGACGCCATCCAGGACCGCCGAGCCCGCCAAAACAATATGATACGGGACCTCCCCGGCATCGGATGGCGGGTTTTCCAAACGCCACGGCGCACCGAAAAAGCAACGATGCTCGGCTCGCCCGCTGACGGGCATCATCACCAGCAGGCGGCTTAGCCAGTCAATCGGCTCCATCTCACCCACATCCCGACATTGAAACTAACGAGCATGTTATTGAGCCATATGAGGATTAGCAATCCCACCATTGCGCCTATCTTGGCCCTTGTCGTCAGGGAAGACGTCGCCCGCAAGCACAAGGGAAAACGCACATGTCTCGCATCATCACCCCGGCTCTCGACAGCGCGACCGGCCAAACCGCCGAAGTCTACGCCAAGATCAAGAAGATGGCTGGGAGCGTGCCGAACACATTCGCCACCATCGGGGCGCACGGGCCAGCAGCCCTGCAAGCCGTCCTGAATGCAGATGGCGTGCTGGCTGGCGGATCGCTCAGCAAGCCGGATCAAGAGACGATCAAGCTCGTCGTCAGTGTCGCTGCCGGCTGCGATTACTGCGTCGCAGCCCATAGCCTGCTCGGGAAGATGGCCGGCCTGCCGCAGGACGTCCTGAAGCAACTGCGGGACGGTCAGCCGACGGGTGACGCCAAACGCGACGCCCTGGTCCATTTCGTCAAGGTGCTCGCAAACACCAGCGGCACCATCAACGAAGCCGAATTCGCAGCAATCAAGCACGCCGGTTACACCGACACCCAACTGGTCGAGATCAGCCTGGCGATCGCGGTGACTGTGTTCACCAACGTCTTCAACCGCATCAACAACACGGTCGTCGATTTCCCGGCTGTGCACTGATCGATTGACCCGAGCGGACGCTGCACCTGCAGCGTCCGATCCTTCCATCCAGGTCGCATCCCTCCAACCCGCGCTCAGTTCGGAGCGAACTCAGCAGTGCTTTCCACAGGGGAAAACCAATGAACGTCATCGTCAACACGCTTGCGAAATCCGGGCTGCTTCGGCGTGACCTGGATTACCACCTGCTCCGGGGAGCCATGGTCATCATCTTCGCCTTCTTCGGCTATCAGAAGTGGTTCGCATATGAAGCTCAGGTGCTGATCCCATACATCAGCCACGGGCCCTTGATCTTCTGGCTATATCCCGCCTTCGGTATCCGCGGCGCCAGCACCTTCCTGGGCGTCAGCGAATGGACCTTCGGAGCGCTTCTGCTTGCCGGGTTCTGGAATAAGAAGCTGGGAGTGCTCGGTGCGCTTGGCTCGGTGGCCACGTTCATCGGCACCGTGACCATCATTCCTTTCACGCCCGATGGGTGGGCTCCGTCCGCTGGCGGTTTTCCGGCCATGGTCGGTAATGTCCCCTTCCTGATGAAGGACGTCGTTCTTCTGGCCGTGTCCGTCTACCTACTCAAGGAAGACGTCCAACGGGTCTTCAGCAAGGCCAATGCTTCGGCCTGATCCAGCAGCCGCCCCGTCCACCGGACAATCGGTCGGGCGATCGATCCGAGGCGCAGGCCTCAGATGATCGATCGCCCGACCTTTTTCATGGGCCCGGCCGAGCTGCCTGCCCCCGCAGAAACCAGCCACAGCGAGAAGGCGCCCGCCGCCTCAGCTTCCAGAACCAACCGCGCCTCTGCGGGCTAGGCGCGTGATGAATCGGATTTTGTCGCCTCGATAGTGAAGCCGCTCATAGTCCACAGGTAGGCCGCCCGTGGTGTAGGAGGTGCGCTCGATCAGGAAGACTGGACTGCCCAGCGACACTCGCAGCGCGGCCGCAATGGTTGAGTCCGCAACGCCGGCTTCAAGCTGGTATTCGGCCTCGACCAGGGGCGTGTCGTACTTGCGCTCCAACAAGGCGAAGATCGGTTCGGTCTCCAAGTCGTCGGCGACCACCTTCTCGCCGAGATGGACGGGCAGGAAGGTCTCGTCATAAGAAAGCGGCGTCCCGTCGGCGAGGCGTATTCGCCGGATGCGGGTGACAGGCGTGCCCTGCGCGATCGCCAGGCGCCGCGCGACGGCGGGGTCGGCCCGCACGATACGCTGATCCAGCAGCTCAGCGGTAGCTTCACGGCCCAGCGCCTCCATGTCCTCGACGAAACCGGTAAGGTTGGTGAGTTCCTGGACGATCTTCGGGGAGGTGACGAACGTCCCGCGACCCCGGCGTATCTCCACCAGCCCACGCTGGATGAGGCTCTGGATCGCGGATCTGACCGTGGTGCGGCTGATCGCGAATTCGTCCGCAAGCTCGTCCTCCGACGGCAGACGGTCCCCAGGCGACAAGGCGCCGAGCTGAATGCGCTCAGCCAGGGCGGATTCGACCCGCGCGTACAGGGGAGATCGGTCAGGCGGCGAATCGATCATATTTTTATCCCAGACATCATGACGTCCGCACCTCTTGTAACCTACTCGGCCACGCGCACGAATTCCCAACGATCATAAGCCTGCCGCGAAGGGACGTGACGATGATGAACGGGTTTTGGGGCGCGCTGGAGGGACGAGCCGTGCGATGGGCGCCGATCCCGCTTCGGCTGATGGTCGGCTACGGCTTCGTGGAACATGGATACGCCAAGCTGGCGCGAGGCCCTGATTCCTTCGCCCAGATACTTCATGCACTCGGCGTGCCTGCCCCCCACTTCATGGCCTGGGCGACGATCCTGGTGGAGCTTCTGGGCGGCCTCGCCGTCCTGGCCGGCGCGCTCATCCCGCTGGCCAGCATACCCATGGCCGCCGTCCTCGCCGTTGCGATCGTCACCGTCCACCTGCCGAACGGGTTCAGTTCGATCAAGCTGCAATCGGTGACGGCCACGGGCGCTCACTTCGGCCAACCTGGCTATGAGACGGATCTGCTTTACCTGGCGGGGCTTGTGTCTCTGGTGCTTAGAGGTGCAGGACCGTTCTCGGTCGACGGATGGCTGGCCCGGCGCCATGCGATGGCGCGCGGCTAGGACGCGAAGCCGGGACCATGGCGACATCCAGCGCCATAATGGCCAGGACCAGGCCCGCGATCCCCATGAAAAGATGATCGCGGGCCATGGCGAAGGCCCAAGACATCAGGGCCACGCATGCGGCTGGCAGCAGGATGAAGACACCCACCCCCGTCATAACCAGCACCGCCCCAAGCGGGCGGCCGGCAGGGACCAGGAGCCCCAGGGCGATCAGCACCACGCCGAGCCGCGTTCCCCAGCGCAGCGTCGCCGATAGGCGCGCGTCCAGGCTGGCGGCTTTTGGATCGCCGGGCGTCATAAATTCAGCCGCGCCAAATCCACGCCAAACCCCGCAAGCAGCATCTGCACCGCCAGTATCGCCAGGGCGCCTATAAACAGCCCCCGCAGCTTGTCAGTGGGAACGATCAACAGGATGCGCGCGCCGAGCGCCGCGCCCGCCACCGATCCCAGGGCGACAGGGCCCGCGATGCCGGGGACAATATTGCCACGGAAGAAATAAGCGCTCGCACTCGCCGCCGCAGTCACGCCGATCATGAAGTTGGACGTTGCGGACGATACCTTCATCGGCAAGCGAAGCACGGCGTCCATGGCCGGGACCTTCAGCACGCCGCTTCCAATGCCCAGGAGCGCCGACAGCAGGCCGGCCGCATACATCATGCCCATGCCGAGGGGGAGCCGCTCAACGTTGTAATGCACGTCCCGTCCGAGCTTCGGATCGGGATAGCTGGCGTCCAACCGCAGCCGAGAAGACTTGGCAGAGGGCGTCGCAGCCGCGACATCGGGCTTTCGGCGACCCATCAGCATCTGCCAAGCCGAGACCGCCAGAACCATCGAGAAGATCAGGAAGAGCGCCCTGGCGGAAACGAGCCCGGCCAGGGCCACTCCGCTGAGGGCGCCCAGCGTGGTGGCGACCTCCAGGACGACCGCAAGCCGCAAGTTCGTGAGGCCGGCCTTCAGGAACGGCCCGGCTCCGCCACAAGAGCAGGCGATCACCGACACGATGCTCGCGCCGATGGCGGCATGAATATCAAGACGACCGAAGATCGTCAGGATCGGCACGATGAAGACGCCGCTGGCCATCCCGAGCATTCCACCCAGCACACTTGCGCCGAAAGAGCCCACAAACAGCCAAAGCTCGAATTCCACACTCATCAACCACACCTGGCCGCGCGGCCCCGGTCAGACATCCCGAACCCTGGACACTATAAGGCGGCGCGATAAGACATCATGACGTCATGATATCTTGGCGTCAAATGCGCGGCGGCGGAGGCCCCCTCCCCACCTGCGCAAGGCTCAAACGTCAGGATTGGCACGTCGCCCGCTTCAGCGGATCCGGCGCCCGGACGATCCAAGTATCCTGCGGGCGCTCATCGCGGCGACGTCACGCTTGGCGGAAACGCCAACAAGCGGTGCATTGCGACGAGGGCTAGCGGGCGCGCAGCGGGGCCATGACCCCCTCGGCGAAGCGCTGCTGATTGGCCGCCGTCATCTCCGACGGCATGGTGCCGAACTGCAGGTTGGCCAGGAAGTGGCCGAAGCCGATATCGTGGTGATAGGCTTCGAGCTTCTCGCGCACGGTGTCGGGGCCGCCGCAGATGATCATGCCGTCGCGCACGGACTCTTCGAAGGTCACGGTATTGGCCGGCCCGCTCTTGCCCATCAGCCGCATCAGCGAATTGACCGAGGTGTAGCCGGGTGGGATCAGCATCGGCAGCGGCATCTTGGCGAACACGTTGCGGAAGGCGTCGTAGTGCGGCCGCGCCTCTTCGAGCGCCTGGGCGTCCGTCTCGCCGACATAGACCGGCACCGCCCAGCCGAGCTGGCTGTCGTCGGCTTCGTAACCGTAGGTTTCGGCCTGCTGGCGATAGGCGTCGAGGAACTTCTTCACCTGCACCGCAGGGCTGAAGGTCTGCAGGTAGGTGTACTTGTGGTCGGGGTGGGAGGCGAACTCGATGGTTTCCTGCGAGCCCTGCGACGGTATCCAGATCGGCGGATGCGGCTTCTGATAGGGCGTCGGCCAGATATTCACATAGTTGACCTGGTGGTGCTTGCCCTCGAAGGCGAAAGGACCCGGCTCGGTCCAGGCCCGGATGATCAGATCATGGGCCTCGTGGAACCGCTCGTGCGACTTGGCCGGGTTGACCCCGAAGGCGTGGTATTCCGCCCCGATCCCGCGCACGAACCCCGTTATCAGCCGGCCACCTGAGATGGTGTCGATCATCGCGTGCTCTTCGGCGAGCGTCAGCGGGTGATCGCGCAGCGGTATCGCGCTGCCTAGGATGGCGATCTTGCAGGTCTTGGTCTCGCGCGCCAGAATCGAGGCGATGACGATCGGCGACGGCATCATGCCGTAGGCGGTCTGGTGATGCTCGTTCACGCAAACGCCGTCGAAGCCCAACCGGTCGGCGCGGACTAGGTCGTCGATGTACTCGTGATACAGACGCGAACCTTGCTCGGGATCGTAGAGGCTGTTGGGCAGCGTCACCCAGGCCGAGTTGTACTTGGCTCGTTCTGCCTGATCGATGGCGGCGTAGGGCATCAGGTGCATGAAATGGAACTTCATCATGCCGCCTGCTCCTTGATGAAGGCCTGCACAGTGTCGTCGAAGACTTGCTGACGACACATATCCGCCCCGCCGTAGGAAGACGCGAGCGATACGGCTCGCCGGAAGTAGAGGGCTAGGTCGTATTCGTTGGTGAACCCGATGGCGCCGTGCATCTGCACGCATTCCTTGACCAGCCCGACGGCCATGGCCGACGCCTTGGCCTTGGCCATGGCGCAGGCCCGTCCCTCGTTCGAGGTCCCGACCGCCAAGGCGGCCTCCCTGACCAGCGCCCTGGCCGCCATGCAGCCCACATGCATCGAGGCGGCGCGATGTTGCAGCGCCTGGAAGGAGCCGATGGGCACGCCGAACTGACGCCGGACCTTCAGGTAGTCCAGCGTCATGTCGAAGGCGCGCTGGGCGACGCCCACCAGGCTCGCCGCCGCGCCGAGCCGCAACAGGTTCCCCGCCGCCTCGAAAGCCCCTTGGATATCTGGGCCTAGGCCGAGTTCCTGACCTGCAACCCCTTCGATCGAGAAGAAGCGCAGCGATCCGTCGTCCACTGTCCTGCGTGCGGGCCAAGCCTGATCCAGTTCCTCGCGCTCGACCGCCAGCAGGCGGAACGCCCCGCCCGTCCGATCTGCACAGACGATACGATCCGCCCACTGGGCTTCGGCCACGACGTGGGTCGGGTCGCCCGCCATCGGAAAGGTTTCGCCCAAGGCTGTCAGGGCGATGGAGCGGCCCTCGACCATGTCGTCCAGCACGGCCCGCGCCGACGACGTCCCGCAAGCGAGCAACAAGGGCGCGACCACCAGGCTGGCCGCGAACGGTTCAGGCGCGAGCAGGTCGGCGACACCGTCGAGGACGGCGACCATGTCGCTGGCGTCCGCGCCCCATCCGCCGTCCACCTCGGAGGCCAGCAGCATGGGCCAACCGGCCAGGCAGACCTCCCCCCATATCTTCCGGTCCACCTCGGGCCAGCTTGCGCGCGCCGCACGCGTCCGCCCGAGCTGGCTTCCGGTGTCGAGCAGCCGCCTGGCGCTGTCGCGCAGGAGGCCGCGTTCCGAGGCGCTGTCAGACATTCATCGCCCCTTGGGAAGTTCGAGCACCCGAGCCGCCAGCAAGCCGCGCTGGATCTCGTTGGTGCCGCCATAGATCGACAGGCGGCGCGACTGCAGGAACAACTCGCTGAAATCGATCACGTCCTCACCGACACGTTCCGGCGACTTCAGCGCGGCGGCCGGCCCGCACAGGCCCTGCTCGACGTCGAGCACGAACTGGGTGGTCTCGGAGGCCAGGATCTTCAGGTAGGAGGCGTCGCACTGAACGCCCGCCGCCAGATCCTCTAGCGCCTGGAGGAAGGCGGCGGTCAGGGCCGCGACCTCGATCTCGGCCTGGGCCACCTTGTCCCGACCGCTGGCATCTAGCCGCTCGCCCAGCAGCCGCACGATCCGCCGCACGCGCTGCAGGGCGCGCAGGGCGTTGGAGGGCGAGCCGATCTGGACCCGTTCGTTGGTCAGCAGGGCGGTGACAATGTCCCAACCCTTGTCGACCTCGCCGACGACGTTCTCGAGCGGGACCCGCACTTCGTCGAAGAAGACCTCGCAGAGCTCATAATCGTCGGCCAGCGTCAGGATCGGCCGGCGGGTGATCCCCGGCGTCTTCAGGTCGATCAGCACGAAGGTGATGTTCTGACGCTTGGGCGCATCCTCGTTAGAGCGCACCAGGGCGTACATCCAGTCGGCGTTGTGGGCCCAGGTGTTCCAGGTCTTCTGGCCGGTGATGACGATCTCGTCGCCCTCGACCCGGCCGCGCGTGCTCAGCGACGCGAGGTCCGACCCGCTGCCGGGCTCGGAATAGCCCTGGCACCAGAGGATGTCCCCGGCCAGGATCGGCGGCAGGTGGCGCGCCTGCTGCTCCTTGGTGCCGAAGCGGCGCAGGATCGGCCCGATCTGGTGCACGCCCTGGGTGGGCAGGTCCGGCGCGCCGATGCGAGCAGCCTCCTCGATCAGGATGATCTGCTGGACCGGCGTCGCCTCCATGCCGCCATCGGCGCGCTTCCATTCGGGCGCCAGCCAGCCGCGCTGGGACACCCGCTTGTACCAGGGCATGATCAGTTCGCGCGCCGGCCGGAAGGTCAGGTCGCGCAGGGACGGCGGCAGTTCCGCCTCGAACCAGGCGCGCACCTCCGCCCGGAAGGCGGACTGCTCGGGTGTCTCAGGACGCAGCATGGGATCGCCGCCTGCCCGGTTGCGGGGATCGCGCGGCCATCGTCAGCCCACCACCTTGAACGCGGGATAGGGCATGTCGTCGTCCAGCATGTCCCAGGCCAGCACCACCGCCGCATCGATCCGTATGCTGTCGGCGGGACTGTCGATGATGTTGGCGATGATCCGCACGCCCTCTTCCAGCTCGATGGTCGCGATATCCAGCGGAAGCCGCGCCGCCGCATCCGGCCGCCCGACCCGCAGGATGCTGCAGGCGTAGATGACGCCGCGCCCGCAGACCTCGCGCCATTCCAGATTGCGGCTCCCGGAATGGATGCTCACCGGACGCGGATGATGCTGGAACTGGCCGGTGTCGGTGCAGAACTGCAGCAGCAGCTTGCGTTCGCGCGCACCGGTCCAGAACGGCTGGGTGTGGACATAGACATCCGGGCGCGGGACGGGACGCGGAGCGGGCGACGTCATGGTCAGGCCTCCAGGATCATGGCGGCGCTGGTCGACCAGTTGCGCCCGTACGGAATGGTGCCGATGCCGGTGACCAGGGCGGTCTTGGGATCGGCGATCTGGCGGCCCTCCCCTTCCCCGAACAGTTGGCGCACGCCCTCTGCCAGGTTCAGCCCGCCGCCGGCCAAGCCCGGCTGACCGGCGGAGATCTGGCCTCCGCCGGTGTTGAGCGGCAGCACGCCCCGGTGGGACAGGTCGGTCGCCAGCACATAGGCCGAACCCTGGCCCCGCTCGCAGAAGCCAAACGCCTCCATCTGCATCATCACCGCGATGGTGAAGTCGTCGTAGGGTTGGAACATGTCGATGGCGTCGGGCTTGAGCCCGGCCTTGGCCAGCACCTGCGGGCCAATCCGCCAGAACCCGCTCTCGGTGATGTCAGGGCAGGACTGGTCGCCGGCATAGTTGGTGATCTCGGCGTAGGCGGTGGGCAGCACCATCTTGCTCAGGCCACGCGCCCGGGCCTCGGACTCGGCCATGACCAGGAAGGCGTTGGCCCCGTCGCAGAACATCACGCAGTCCAGCACCCGCAAGGGATCGGCGATCATGCGCGACTTAAGATAATCTTCCATCGTCAGCGGCTTGCGCAGCTTCTCCAGCGCATTGGCGTTCAGACAGGCGTGCTCGCGCTGGGTCACCGCGATCTTGCCGAGCGCTGTAGGGTCGAGCCCGTACTGGTGATCGTAGCGGCTCATCAGCAGGCCGAAGGCCGCCGCCGGGGTCTGCACGCCCTGGGGTTCGGAGAACTCCGCCCGGTAGGCGCCGAAGTGTCCCGGCCCGCTCAGGCTGACCGCGTCGGCCGAGACGACCAAGGCGATCTTGCAGGCCCCGTCGCGGATCGCCGACTGGGCGCGCGCCACCCCGCCCACGGCCGAACAGCCGCCCAGCCCGCTGGCGTTCAGCCAGGTCGGGGTCAGGCCGAGCGCGTCAGCCATGTAGGCGGCCAGGAAGACGTTGCCGCTCTCGCTCAGCGGCAGGGTGGCGGACAGGCCGTCGATGTCGCGCGGGCTAAGTCCTGTCTTGGCCAGCAGGTCGGCGAAGACCTCGCCGGCGAGGTCGAAGGCGCTTCGCCCGGTCTTCAGCGCGATCGGAGTCTCGGCATAGCCCGCGATGACGATGTTCTGTTGCAACGGTGGTCGTTCCTCCCAAATGCGGCCGGTGGTTCGTTTACGTTCGACCTCTATCCGGCGGCCGCGTCTATTCCGGTTGTTTGAGCGGCTCGGCCTTCTTGTCGAGGAAACTCGTTAGCCGCTCCAGAGACGAGGGCGGCTTCTTGGCGGCCGAGTTCAGGTGCTCCATGAACAGTCCGTCGTCATGGGACATGTCGTTCATCCGGGGCAGGACGTTGGTGATCATCCAGTTGGTGTTCTGCGAATTCTTGGCGATCTTCTGCGCCAGCTCGACCGCCTTGGCCACCGCCTCGCCAGGCGGGACGACATACTGGGCCAGCCGGATCTCCACCGCCTCGCGCGCGGAATAGAGCCGGCCGGTCAGCATCATGTCGGCCATGGTCGGATAGCCGATGATCCGCTGGACCCGCACCGAACCGCCGCCGCCGACGAAGATGCCGCGCTGGCCCTCAGGCAGGCCGAAGAAGGCGGTCTCGTCGGCCACCCGGATATGGGCCGCCGCCGCCAGTTCCAAGCCGCCGCCGACCACGGCGCCATGCACCGCCGCCACCACCGGGATGTAGCCGCGGGCGATGCGGTCGAAGGTCTCGTGCCACAGCTGGCGCGGCCGGCGGCGCGGGAACGGCGCGTCGGGATCGAGCCGCGCAGCCAGTTCCGCCAGGTCCAACCCGGCGGAGAACACCTTGCCGTGTCCGAACAGGACCGCCGCCGCCGCTTCATCGCCGGCCTTGTCGATCGCCTCGCCGAGCGCGGTGACGGTCGCCTCGTTCAGCGCATTGCGCTTGTCGGGCCGGTTCAGCCCGATCAGGGCCACGTCGCCCTTTAGCTCGTAGGTCACAAGATCGGTGGACACCTGCGTCTTCCTTTCGCCGCTAGGCGGTGACGATGAGCGCGTCGAGCGCGGTCGCGCCTTGGCCGCGCGGGTGGACCATCAGGGGATTGACGTCGATCTCCGAGATGGCGGGCTGCTGCAGCATCAGTTGGCCGATCCGGTGGGCGATCTCGGCCGCCGCGTCCAGGTCCGCCGGCGGGGCGTTGCGGAAGCCCTGCAGCAGCTTCGCCGCCTTCAAGCCGCCGAAGGCCTCGACGATTTCCGCCTTGGAGGCGTCGGCCGGCAACAGGCAGACGTCGTGGAAAAGCTCTACGAAGACGCCGCCAAGCCCGATCAGCAGCACCGGGCCCCACTCCGGATCGCGCTTGGCGCCGATCACCAGCTCCACGCCCTTACCGACCATGGCCTCGACCAGCACCCCGTCGAGCACCAGGCCCGGCTGGGCGCGCTGGACATTGGCCAGCACGGTCTCCCATGCCGCCCGCACCGCCTGGGCGTCGCGAAGATTGAGAATGACGCCGCCGGCCTCGGTCTTGTGGGCGAGCGCGCCGGCCTGGGCCTTCAGGACGACCGGATAGCCGATTCTGTCGGCGAGCTTGATCGCCTCGTCCACGGACTGGACCAAACCGCCCTTGGGCGTCGAGATCCCCGCCGCCGCCAGATAGGCCTTGCCCCGCCATTCCGGCAGGGCGCCGTCCGGCAGGTCGGGAAGGTCCAGGAACGGCTCATCCGAAGTATCCGAAAGCCGCTCGGTGTCGGCGCGCGCGATCATGTGGCCCATGGCCCGCAACATGCGGTCCGACGAGCGCATCAGCACGATCCCGTTGTCGCGCGCCGTCTGCAGGATGGGCTCGGCCAGGGGCGAGGTGTCGCCCAGGAAGGTCAGGGCCAGCGGCTTGTCCCTGCCCCGCCCCGCCTCGACCACCTGTTCGAGCCACGCCATCGACTTCGCCGGCGCACCGGCCGCGATCGAGATGGCGACGCCGCCCATCGCGGGGTCGTTGAGCAGGGCCTTGACGCCGACGCCCAACAGCTCTGGCTGCCAGATCGGCTGGGTGCCGAGATCGAGGGGGTTGTGCGGCTCGATATTGGGCGGCATCTGCGGCTTGAGCGCCTCGGCCGTCGCGTCCGAAAGCGGCGGGAGGGCGACGCCGATATCCTCACAGAAATCGTGGGCGATCGCGCAATAGGCGCCCGAGAAGGTCACGACCCCCAGGCCACCGGCGCTGGGTTTCGGATACCGGGCCAGCAGCTCGCAGGTGTCGAGCAGTTCGTCCATGGTCTCGACCAGCACCACCCCCTCGCGCTCGACATAGGCGCGCATCACCGCGTAGTCGCCGGCCATGGCCCCGGTGTGGGACTGGGTGGCGGCCTGGGCCTGCGCGCTGCGGCCGGGCTGCAGCATGAGGATCGGCTTGCCCATCTGGCGCGCGCGCCGCGCCGCCGCCAGGAAGGCCTGGGGCTGGCGGATGGTCTCGGCATAGACCAGCACCACCTGGGTGGCCGCGTCGTCGAGCAGGTGGTCGACGAAATCGGCGATGCACAGGTCCATCTCGTTGCCGGTCGAGATGTTGTAGGAGACCGGCACGCCGCGTGCGATCAGCCCCAAGCGTAGGTGCCCGGCCAGGCCGCCGCTCTGGGCGACGATGGCCACCGCGTCGCGGCGATCCGGCGCGACGCGGGGGATCTTGGCCACATTGGTAAAGCCGACCGTGAAGCCGTCGATATAGTTCGAATAGCCGATGCAGTTGGGGCCCACGACCGCCGGCCCGCTTTCCCGCACCTGCTCACCGATGCGAGCCTGCTCGGCGCGCGCCTCTTCACCGAGTTCCGCGAAGCCCGACGCGAACACCACCGCCGCCCCGACCTTCTTGGCCGCACACGCGCTGAGCGCCTCGGCGACACCGTTCGCCGGCAAGGCCAGCACCGCCGTGTCGATCCCTTCCGGCAGGGCGGCGATGTCGGTGACGATCGGCAGGCCCTCGATCTCACCAGCCGTGCGACCGACGAGATGGATCGGCCCGGCGAATTCGTTGGCCAGGAAGTTGCGCAGCACCATGTGCCCGGCCGTGCCCTCGCGAGCCGACATGCCGATGATCGCCAGGGAGCGCGGCGACAACATCCGCGCGATCCTATCGCGACGCACATCCTTCGCGCTCGAGAGCGATGTCGCGTCCATCATCATCTTGCCCAAGTTGCGCTTCCCATCCCCAACCCGCGAACCAAGGCCGTCGGCCCCGTTCAGCATTATATAATTATCTTTTACGATAAAATACAGGCCGGCGTTTGCAGGTGTCAACGCCGAAACTAGCCCCGATCGACTTTGGAGGGATCGAGTTTTACCAGTAATGGGAATTCTGAACGCCTAGGGTCCGGGAACGGCGATGACGGCCCGGCCGACGTATCCGCCGCGACGCAGCGTATCCATGGCCTGGTTCACCTCGGAGAACGCCACGGGGGTCAGCGGCAGGTCCAGGCCGCCTTCCCGCTCCAGGATGACCATGACCTCGCGGAATTCCTTCAGCGTACCCGTATAGGACCCCCGCACTGTCAGGCTGCGCAGGGCGAGCCGGGTCAGCGGCAGTCCCACCTCGCCGCCCTTCAGGCCGACGACGACGATCACGCCGTTGCGCGCGATGACCGCGAGGGCGGTTTCGACGGTCTGCTTGCCGCCGACGAAGTCGATGACGCCTGCGGCGGCGCCGGTGCGGGCGAGTACCCCGGCCGATCCGTCGGCGGCATTCATCGTCTCGGTCGCGCCGCAAGCCTTGGCCGCCTCCAGCGCCGCATCCGACGTGTCGACCGCCAGGACCCGGGCGGCGGTGACGTGACGGGCCAGGGCGATGGCGGCCAGGCCTACGCCGCCCGCGCCGATGATGACGATCCAGTCCCTCGACGTCAGCGGCGGAAGTTTGCGCAAGGCGCCATAAGCGGTGAGGATCGAGCAACCGGCGACCGCGACCAGTTCAGGCAACAAAGTCCCACTCGGAACGATGTAGCGCGGGTCGGGGACCAGGACATAGTTGCTGAACCCGCCCTGCCGGCGCAGGCCGAGCGCCGCCGGGGTCGGGCAGTCCTCCAGACGCCCCGCCTTGCAGGTCTCGCAGACCCCGCATCCCATCCAGGGAAATACCGCGCAGGGGTCGCCCACCGCCACGCTCCCCTGCGCATCAGGACCTGCCGCCGCCACATGCCCCATGATCTCGTGTCCGAGCGTCAGCGGGGTCCGCACGCCGATGGCGCTGAAGGAGACCTTGTCGGTATTGTTGGCCATGACGTAGCCGTCCTGCACATGCAGGTCGCTATGGCAGATGCCGCAGTGGGCGATGCGGACCAGCACCTCGCGGCCGACCGGGACCGGCGGGTCTTCGGTGTGCAGGACCAGGGGCTGGCCGAACTCCGGCAGCCGCCAGCTCTGCATCATCGGGTGATCGGACATGAATCGTCTCCAGATCGGTCGACCTGCGCCGGCAGACTGAGCCGGCGCTCGTCTCGTCGCCGGCGCAGTCGACCGTTTGGCGATCTCAGTGCGGGTGCGCTGAGGCCTGGGCGACGAACTTCGTGGTCGTGAAGGCGCTGAGCCCCTCGACGCCACCTTCAGAGCCGTGCCCGCTATCCTTGACACCGCCGAACGGCGTGTCGGCGGCGGCGATGTGGAAGGTGTTCAGGCCGACCATACCGCTCTCGATCCCGTCGGCGAGGCGGACCTGGCGATCGGCGTCGGCGGTGAAGGCGTAGGCCGCCAGCCCATAAGGCAGGCTGTTGGCGCGCTGCAGCGCCTCCTCCTCGCTGCGGAACGACTGCACCACCGCCAGCGGGCCGAACGGCTCCAGCGACATGGCCTGGGCCGCGTCGGGCATGTCGGACAGCACGGTCGGCTGGAAGAAGAAGCCGGCGTTGCCCACGCGTCCGCCGCCCGCCTCGACCTTGGCGCCGTGGACCTTGGCGTCGTTGACCATGCCCTCAATGGCGGCGACGCGGCGCGGATTGGCCAGCGCGCCCATGCCCACGCCCGGCTCGATCCCCGGCCCGACATTGATCTTGCGAGCAGCCTCGGCGAACTCGGTCACGAAGCGATCGTGCACGCCTTCCTGGACGTAGAAGCGGGTTGGCGAGATGCAGACCTGGCCGGCGTTGCGGAACTTGGTCGCGGCAGACATCTTGGCGGCGCGGACGGGATCGACGTCGTCGAAGATCAGCACCGGCGCGTGTCCGCCCAGTTCAAGCGTCACCGGCTTGACCTGGTCCCCGCACAGCCGGCCGATGATGCGCCCGACCGGCACGCTGCCGGTGAAGCTCACCTTGCGGATCACCGGCGAGGCGATCAGGTATTCGGAGACCTCCGCCGGCACGCCGAACACGAAGGCCAGCACCCCCGGCGGCACGCCCGCGTCATGCATCACCTGGGCCAGGGCGATCGCGGTTCCGGGCGTCTCTTCCGACGCCTTGATTATGCAGGTGCAGCCGGCGGCCAGCGCCGAGGACACCTTGCGGCCCGGCATCATCAGCGGGAAGTTCCAGGGCGTGAAGGCCGCGACCGGGCCGATCGGCTCGTTCAGCACCATGTGGCGCAGCGCGCCGTTGCGAGCCGGGATGATGCGGCCGTACAGGCGCGTCGCCTCCTCGCCGTTCCACGCCACGATATCGGCGGTGAGCCCGACCTCCAGGCGCGCCTCCTGCAGCGGCTTGCCCTGCTCGATGGTCATGATCCTGGCGATCTGGTCGGCGCGTTCGCGAAGCAAAGCGGCGGCCTTCGCCAGGATCGCGCCTCGGGCCGAGGCCGGCGTCGCCCGCCAGGCCGGCATGGCCCGTTCGGCCGCCCCGAGCGCCAGGTCCAGGTCGCTGCGGGAGGCGTGCACCAGGTCGGCGAAGGGCTGGCCGGTCGCGGGATCGACCACCGGCTCGGTCACGCGGCCCGCCGCGCCGTGCCACGCGCCGTCGATATAGATCCGTAGCTCTTCCATGGGATATCCTCCGCAACCCTTATAGACCCGCGCCGAACGCCAGCCGCCAAGCTTGACTTCAGACCAGGAGATGTTTGCGGCCACATGAGCCGCCAATTAGGAAATGGCGCAACAGTTATTTGTCATGCGCCAATATAGGCGAGCCCTCCGGCGAATAGGGGGAAACATCCCCGCCCCACCACACTTTGCGTCGCTCCCCGTCCATCGCCGACAACCGCTTGGGTGAAGGGGCGTTCGCGGGCTTAACGCCCACGAACGCAATCCCCCACACTCAGATCAGCCGCCCGGTTGAGGCAGCCCGAACAGCTGATCGAAGCGGGTCGAGAATCTGACTCCGACCGTGGTCGCATGGGTGTCGCGTGGATCGGGAATCGAAAGCACCAGCTGGTCGGGGTGATCATAGTATTGAACATACGGATAGAGCACCACGCCGGGAGCCAAGGCCAGGCCGTAATTGATCTCGAACACCGACTGGTCCTGCATCGTGTAGGGGATGCCATGGATGGCCGCGATAGTGTCTCGGTCTTCCTTCAGACGCTGATCGTATACCTGCCTTGTGTACATGAAATTGATCGAGTCGGCCGTGCGGGATTTCCAAGGCCCCGTGATGATGAAGCCAGCTTCGTAATCCTGCTGATCATCTTCCATGTCGTCGATATCCCAGTCGCCTGAGAAGAACAACGCCACGCCCCGTACGCTATTACGATCGCTGCTGAAGCGGAACACAGTCTGTTGCATGGCCGCGAACATCCCGGCCGCTCGATTATCCAGTCGAGGTGCGCCCGGAAACAGGGGCGCCGGCAGGTTCCTCGAGTTGTAGTATTTGTCGGGATAGGTCGCGCTGTCGAAGAACCCTCCAATATGGAAGTTGGTCGGATAAGCCGAACTCGCGGGCGTCGTGATGTAACCCACCTGAGCCGGGAAGTAGGCTCCGTTCGCCTCGTTCAAACCCCAATCCCGTCCTGGAAAGCCGAGGTGGGTCACGCTGGTGGTCTCCAGCGGTTGGTTCTCGAATACGCCGATCTTCGCGTACCAGAATGGGGCCGGATGATAGGTTATGAAACCGCCCCAGGACCCGACCTCATAAGGCGCCTTGCTGGCGTTGAACGCAAACCCATTCGGCGGCCCGCAAGAATTGGTGAAGAAGATGCAGTAGAATTGCGTGACGTGGAAGCCGGGTGAAAGATAAGGCGTCCCGGTCGTGGAACCCATCCGACCGACCGTGATCTGCAAGGCATGATCGAAGAAGCTTTGGGTGTAGTCGAAGACCAGCAACCTGACCTCATCGCCGAAGCTGTAGGGCACCGCGGCCTGGGTCCCGACCCCGTCGCCGCCACCGGTCGGATTGCCCATCTGTGCGGTGATGGTGAAATCGACAAGGCCGCCCTTGAGGCCGAAAGCTTTTTCGGTGTCGAGATCTGCACCGAAAAAGCCGAGGCCGAGGTAATTGCTTACGTCCTTATGACCGCCGTCGACAACGCTCACATCGGATTGCTGATAGCTCCCATGCAGATATATCCCCCGACTGGCCAGGCTCTTTCCGAAACCTTGCCCATATGTCGCCAGGTTGAAGAAGTAGCCAGGGTCTTCGCCAGGGACCGAGAAGAGCTGGCTCGCGGGAATAGGTCGCGCGCCTGTGACGGGCGGGTAGCTGTTGTCCGTCGCCCCGACCCGCTGGCTCGGGGTTGTGGCCGACGGAGCGATCGACAAGGGCTTGCTCCCTCCTTGCACGACCACTGGCGGCATGGAGGTCGACGGCATGGCGGCGGGCGCCTGCGTTTCGTTGGGTGGCGTCGATGACTGCGCCGGCTGCTCTGGGGCGGCGGACTGCGCTTTCGACACGGCGGGAGCCAGAATCAAAGGCGCGATCGCAACCGTCGCAAAGACGAGACGGCGCAGCGGTCGCAATGCGGCGGCGCCTGAAAATCCAATATCCATTCCCGTTTCCCCCTATACGCTTGCGGCGCTTTTTCTCGTTACTGTAGATCGTTCATTTCGACGATCTTATGAACTTCGCTTATCACTCAACAGGCCAACCATAACTGGTCGACGCTCAGCTCGATCTAAAGGTCAGACACGATTGATCTATGGTCGGCATGGAGGATTAATTCGCACATCCATTTGACGTGGTTGTATAATTACGAACGCCGTTTGGAAATGTGAGTAATCACTTGTCCCCCATTTTGATGGACAAGGCGGATCGACGGCGCACAGGTGAATTCGCGGCGACAAGAAGCGAAAGCCAAGCTCGAGCAAAAAAATTGACCTGGGCGGAAAAAACCAGCCGCTCGATTTGACGACTGTCTTCGCATTGGGCTCCCCCTCTTGCCAGTCGTCCGGCTAGAGAATAGTAGGGTACCTAACGATTAAATCAAGCCGCTCGAATGGCCCAATAACGTGTTCGGTGAAGCCGAAACAGCCTCGTAAGAGACTGACGCCGAGCCCTGAAGGACGCTCTGTTTGAAAGCCGATCCCATCATCATCGTCGGCGCGGGACCGACCGGGCTAGCCACCGCCCTCGCCTTAGGCCTCGAAGGCGCCTCCGTCGTGGTGCTGGAGGCCGAGCCGGCCTTGACCATCGATCTGCGCGCCGGGTCCTATCACCCCCCCACGGTCGAGATGCTCGACGGCCTGGGCGTGGCCAAGACCATGCACGAGAGCGGTATCGTCGTGCCCAGTTGGCAGATTCGCGATCGTGAGGCGGGCGTGGTGGCCGAATTCGACATGTCCCTGCTCAAGGATGTGACCCGTTTTCCCTATCGCCTGCATCTGGAGCAACATCGGCTGACCCCGATCCTGCTCGATCGCATCCGCAAGGCCGCGCCGACGGTCGAGGTGCGCTTCGCCAGCCCGGTGGCCGGCTATGATCAGGACGCCGATGGCGTGGATGTGCGCCTCGAAGACGGGTCGGCGCTAAGGGGCTCCTTCCTGATCGGGGCCGATGGCGCGCGCAGCGTCGTTCGCCGGGGCATGCAGGTCGGGTTCGAGGGCTTCACCTGGCCCGACCGCTTCCTGGTCGCCAGCACCTCGCACGACCTGGGCGCGCATGGCTTTTCGGGCGCGGGCTATATCGCCGACCCGACCCACTGGGCGGCGGTCTTCCACGTCCCCGACGACGGCCCGCCCGGGCTTTGGCGCATCGCCTACCCGATCCAAGCCGAAGAGGACGAGGCCGAGGTGCTGGAGCCCGAAGCAATCCAGGATCGGCTGAAGCTCGTGCTCGCCGGCAATGTGGCCGCCCCCGTGGGTGGATATCCGCTGAAATACGCCTCGATCTACAAGGTGCATCAGCGGGTCGCCGATCGCTTCGCCGTCGGACGGACAGTGCTGGTAGGCGACGCGGCCCACCTCAACAATCCGCTGGGAGGCCTGGGCCTGAACGGCGGCATCCACGACGCCGTGAACCTGGCCGGAAAACTGGCGCCGATCTGGCGCGAGGGCTCGGACCATCAGCAGGCCTTCGACCTCTACGACCGTCAGCGTCGTCCCGTGAACATCAAGGCCGTCCAGGCCATGAGCATCCGCAACAAGCGCATCCTGGAGGAGCGCGATCCAGCCGTGCGCCGCCAGCACCTCCACGAACTGGGCGCCACCGCCGCCGATCCCGTCAAGGCCAAGGCCTATCTGATGGAAAGCTCTATGATCAATTCCGTGCGCGACGCCGCGCAGGTCCACTGAGCCCGGTCCGTCGCCAGGAGGCGCCCATGACGATCGCCGAAAACCTCACCCTCTCTCCAGCAGATACACGCCAGGGCTTCTACGACCGCCTGTCCGAGCAGTCCCTGGCTCCGTTGTGGGAGGTGATGAAGGGGCTGGTGCCGCCGGAACCCAAGCCTTCCATGCGGGCCCATGTCTGGCGCTGGGACACGGTGCGGCCTCTGGCGCTCGAAGCCGGCGTCTTGCTGACCGCCGAGGAGGCCGAGCGTCGGGTGGTGGTGCTGGAGAACCCCGCCTTCCCCGGCCAGTCGCGCGCGACCGACACCCTCTATTCCGGCGTCCAGCTGGTCTTGCCCGGTGAAGTCGCGCCCGCCCACCGCCATACCCAGTCGGCGCTCCGGTTCATGCTCGAGGGCCAAGGCGGCTACACCGCGGTCGGCGGCGAACGGGTGACCATGGGCTTTGGCGACTTCGTCATCACGCCCTCCTGGGCCTTCCACGACCACGGTAATGACGGCGACGACCCGGTGCTGTGGCTGGACGTGCTGGATGTGCCCATCGTCGGCTTCTTCGAAGCGGGTTTTTCCGAGCGCCACAACGCCGAACGCCAGCCCATCGGCCGGCCGGAGGGCGACGCCCAGGCGCGGTTCGGTTCGGGCCTGCTGCCGATCGGGGCGACCAGCCCCTACGGCCTGACCTCGCCCAGCTTCTCCTATCCCTACGCCCGCTCCCACGCAGCCTTGCAAGCGATGGCGGCCGGCGCGCCGCTCGATCCGCACCACGGCGCGACCCTGAAGTACGCCAATCCGCTGGACGGCGGCTGGGCCATGCCCACCATCGCCGCCTGGATGACCCATCTGCCCTCGGGCTTCTCCACCGCGCCCATCCGCTCCACCGACGGACTGATCGTGGCGGTGGCTGAAGGGCATGGCCGCCTGCGCATCGGCGATCAGACCCTGACGTTCGGACCCAAGGACGTGCTGGCGGTCCCCAACTGGACCTGGCGCAGTTTCGAGGCGGACGAGGACTGCTTCCTGTTTGTCTGTTCGGACCGGGTGGTGCAGGAGAAGATCGGCCTGTGGCGCGAGGAGACGCGATGAAGGCGCCCGATCCCGACCTGGTCCCAGAGCCGCTGGACGCAGTGGTGGGCTATCTGCTGCGCCGCGCCCACGGCCTGTTCGCCCTGCACTGGCAACTGACCTTCCGCGGCTCCGAGCTGCCGATCACTCCCGTCCAGGGCGGCATGATGGTCATGATCGACAAGCGCGATGGGCTGACCCAGGCCGCGCTCGCCCGCATCATGAATGTCGAGGGCCCCACCCTGCTCCAGTCGCTCGACCGACTGGAACAGCACGGCTACGTGCTTCGCACCCGCCGGCCGGAAGATCGGCGCAGTCATTCGCTGAGCCTCACCCCTCGCGGCCGCCAGGTGTTGGCCGAGGTCATGGCCTTCCTGCCCCGGCGCGACGACGCGCTGCTCCAGGGGCTGTCGGCCGAGGAGCGGCGCACCCTGATCGACCTGCTCAGCCGGGTGATCTCCAGCGGCCAGAGCGAGGTCAAATCGCTGCAGAAGGCCGAGGCTCCCACCCGCCGCGCCGCAACCGCCAAACCCGAAGCCGAGGCCCTGACGTGAAGCTCTGCCGTTTCGACGATAACCGCCTTGGCCTGGTCGAGGGCGACCAGGTGCGCGACGTGACCTCCGTGCTCGACCGGCTGGGTCCGTTCCGCCTGCCCCTGCCTGCCTACGACCCGATGATCGCGGCGCTGGACGAGCTGAAGCCGGCGATCCTGGAGGCCGCGAAGACCGCGCAAGCCAAGCCGCTCGCATCCGTCCGGCTGCTGTCGCCCGTGGCCAACCCGCAGAAGATCGTCGCCGCACCGGTTAACTACCGTGATCACTTGGCCGAGGTGAAGGACCAGGCCGAAATCCACAACAACATCCGCATCAAGGAAATCCAGACCGTCGGCCTGTTCCTGAAATCGCCGGGCTCGCTGATCGGGCCTTCCGAGCCGGTGCGCCTGCGCCACACCGACCGGCGCAACGATCACGAGGTCGAACTCGCCGTCATCATCGGCAAGCCGGCCAACAAGGTCAGCAAGGCCGACGCTTTCGCCTACGTGGCCGGCTACGCCATCGGCCTGGACATGACGCTCCGCGGCCCCGAAGAGCGCAGCTTCCGCAAGTCGATCGACACCTACACGGTGCTGGGTCCCTGGCTGGTTACGCCCGACGAGATCGGCGACCCGACCCGGCTCGATCTGGCCATCGACGTCAATGGCGAGCCGCGCCAGCGCGCCAACACCGCCGACCTGATCCTGTCGATCGCCGACCTGATCGAATTCGCCTCGGCCTATTACACGCTGCAGCCAGGCGACGTGCTGCTTACCGGCACGCCTGCGGGGGTCGGCCCGGTCGTGGCGGGCGATGTGATGACGGCCAGCATCCAGAACATCGGCACGATCCAGGTCAGGGTCGACGCCGCCTAACCCGAACATATTGGAGCCGCGCGTCAGACGTCGGCCGATAGGGAGTGACGATGACAAAGACCGCTACGCTGGAAGACGTCCTGGACGCGCGCCGCATCGGCGGTTTCCAGATCTTCGTCGTCGTGCTCTGCGGGCTGGTGGTGCTGCTGGACGGGATCAACACCCAGCTGATCGGCTACGCCGCGCCCGCCATCTCCAAGAGCCTGCACCTGGGCCACGGCCGTATCGCCGCGGCGTTCGGTTCGGGTCTGTTCGGCCTGATGATCGGCGGGTTGAGCTGCAGCGTGCTGGCCGACGTGCTGGGTCGCAAGGCCCTGCTGGTGGCCTCGACCCTGGCGTTCGGGGTGTTCACCGTCGCCAGCGGCTTTTCCCAGGACCTCAGCCAGCTCGTCGCCTGGCGGTTCCTGGCTGGTCTGGGCCTGGGCGGGGCCATGCCGATCGCCATCACCCTGACCGCCGAGGTCTCGCCGCGCCGGGCGGAGGCGTGGATGGTCATCGCCATGTTCTGCGGCTTCCCGCTCGGCGGCGCGCTGGCGGGCGTCTTGGCCAACGCCATCCTGCCGGAATACGGCTGGCGGGCGGTGTTCTATGTCGGCGGCGCGATGGCGCTGGTGCTGACGCCGATCCTGGCCCTGCTGATGCCGGAGTCGATCGCCTTCCTGGTCCACCGCAATGCACCCGCAGCACGCATCTCCGCCGCGCTTCGGCGGCTCGCGCCCGACGCCGGGGACGTGACCCTGGTCGCCGCGATCCGCCATGCAAAGCGGTCCATCCCGGTGACAGCCCTGTTCCAAGACGGCCGCGCGCTCTGCACCCTGCTGATGTGGGTGGTCTATTTCATGAGCCTGCTCGACATCTACTTCCTGGCCAGCTGGCTCCCCACCGTGCTGAACAGCGGCGGCAAATCGCTCAAGCTGGCGGTGCTCGGCGCCTCGCTGTTGCAGTTCGGGGGCGTCGCCGGCACGCTGGTGATCGGCCGCCTGCTGGACCGGACCAAGCCCTACCGCATGCTGGTCGGCGCCTATATCGGCGCGGCGGTGTTCATCGCAGCGATCGGGTTGGCGTCACAAGGCGCGGTGCTGCTGGGTGTGCTGTTCGGGGCGGGCTTCTTCCTTGTCGGCGGTCAGTCCGGGCTGAACTACCTGGCGACCAGCTTCTATCCCACCTCGGCGCGCGCCAGTGGGATCGGCTGGGGCTTGGGGATCGGACGCATCGGCTCGATCATCGGCCCGACCGCCGGCGCCGTCCTGATCGCAACCCGCTGGCCGGTGAATGCGCTGTTTCTGGTGGTGGCGGCGCCCTGCGCGGTCGCGGCGCTGGCCGTGCTGGTCATGGCCTTCGCCGCTCGTCGGCAGCCGCCGCAGGATATAGCCATCGCCGCGCCGCTGCCGGCCGAGTGAACCGCGCCTAGGCCGGCATCAGCAGCACCGGCTTCAGCGTCTCGCCGGTTTCCATGTCGTGGAAGGCCTTGGCGATGTCGGCGAAGGGGTAGAAGCGGATCAGCCGGTCGAAGGGGAAACGGCCTTCCTGGTAGTAGGCGATCAGCTTGGGGATCAGTTGCGAGGCCGGCGCGCCGCCCATCAGTATGCCCTCGATCCGGCGACCGCCCTGCATCAGCCAGCGCATGTCCGGCGCCCAGTCGGCGGGCGGGGGCGTGACGAAGCCCAGGGCGCCTCGGGGCGCGAGCGCCGCTAGGCCCGCGTCGAAGGCGCTCCTGGCGCTGGCGGTGACGAAGGAGAAATCGACGCCGCCCCCGAGGTGCTCGCGGATCAGCTCGCCGAGTTTCGGCGTAGTCGCATCGAACACGTCCGTCGCGCCCAACGACTTCGCCAGCTCCAGACGGGAGGCGACGACGTCGACCGCGATGATACGCGACGCCCCCGACAGCTTGGCGGCCATCACCGCGCTCAGTCCGACCGAACCGGCGCCGAACACCGCCAGGGTCTGGCCCTCCGCGAGCTTCAGCGCTTCCAGGATCGCCCCCGCGCCCGTGGCGACCCCGCACCCGAGCGGGCCGAGCTTTTCCAGCGGCAGGTCCTTGGGAACCGCAACCGCGCTCGCCGCTTCGGCGATCGCATAGGTGGCGAAGGAGGATTGACCGAAGAAGAAGCCGGCCACCGCCTCCCCGTCCTTCGACAGGGGACTGGCGCCGTCCATCCGGGCGCCGCTGAAATTGCGCCGCCCCACGTCCCTGCAATAGGTGGCCTGTCCGCTCCGGCACGCCGGGCACACGCCGCAGGTGTTCAGGCTCAGCACCACATGGTCGCCGGGCTTGAGCGTATGCACATCCGACCCGACCCGCTCCACCACGCCCGCGCCCTCGTGGCCCAATACGAAGGGACGTGCACCGAGGTGTTCGTGGGTCTTCACATCGGTGTGGCAGACGCCGGTGGCGACGATACGTACGAGGATCTCGTTGGCGCGCGGGACCTCCAGTTCGAGGGTTTCAAGCACGGGCGCCGGAGCGCCTTCGTACGATACGGCGGCTTGGATCTGCATGTTTCCTCCGATGGCTATCGTCGAGCAGCCGTCTCTCGCGGCGTCTGTGTTCCCGGCGCGGGACGCCCCTACGCGGCGGGGTCGTAGCGCGCCACGTCGTAGCTGTAGATCCAGTCGCAATCGATCGGCGGCGGGGCCGGAACCTTGCGGTTGTTGGCGAACTGGGTGCGCGCCTGCAGCTGGACCTTGGCGGCCCGAGGACGGCGCTCGGCGTCGAAGGCGGCGATCGCCCGATCCGGGTCGTCGGCGAAGCGCGATAGCGCCAGAGCGGCGGCATAGCCGTCCTCCATGCTGATCGCTGCGCCCTGGGCCAGGGTCGGCATCATCGGATGCGCGGCGTCGCCCATCAGCATCACCCTCCCGGATCGCCAGCTCGGCAGGGGATCGCGGTCGTAGATGCCCCATTTGAAGCAGCCTTCCACGTGGGCGAACATCTCCAGCATGGCCGGGTCCCATCCGGCGTAGGCCGCCGTCAGCTCCTCGCGGCTGCTGGGCGCGGACCAGGATTCGTCCAACCATTCGCTGGACACGCGGCCGGCGAAGATGTTCAGCACCGACCCGCCCCGGATCGGATAGCAGATCACGTGTCCGGTCGGGCCCAGCCAACGGAAGTATTCCGTCCCGTCCAGCCGCACCCCTCCGTCCGGCCCCAGGCGCGTCGGGACCTTCTCGATCGGAACGGTGGCGCGCCAGCAAATCTGCTCGGTGAAGCGGGCGGGCGCCTTGCCGAACAGACGCTCGCGCACGGCGGAATGGATGCCGTCGGCGGCGATGACCACATCGGCCTCGACCCGCTCCCCGTCCGAGAAGGTCAGGACAGCGCCCGAGCCGCCGGTCTCGATGTCGATGCAGCGCCGACCCAGATGGATGTGTTCGGCCGGGGTGACGCCTGACAGAAGCGCGTGCAGGTCGGCGCGATGGGCCATCATGTAGGGCGACCCGTAGCGCTCGGCGGTCACCGCCTTCAGCGGTTCGCGGAAGCGCAACGCGCCGTCGCTCCAGTTCAGCGAGACAATGTCGGTGGGTTCGAACGCGACCTCGGCGATGGCGTCCCCAAGGCCAAGATTGCCCAGCACCTTGGTCGCATTCGGCGCGAGCTGCAGACCGGCGCCCACCTCCCCGAGCTGGAACGCCTGCTCGTAGACGTCCGCGCGCAGGCCCAGCCGGTGCAGGGCCGCCGCGGCGGTCATCCCGCCGATGCCGGCTCCCACGATCGCGATTCGCCCTATCGCCATGACGCTGTTCCCTCGACCAACGGAGGACATCGCCCCGTCATAGCGGGGCGTTCTGCCGATATCGCCAATTATCCGATATCAAAGATTATTGTAAGTAATCAAATCGACATTGACAGCAAATTGTCGTGCGTGACAGACTCGGCCTCGGGCGACGCGGGCGAGCGATTCCGCCAATTGCGACCGGCGCCGGTCGCCAAGAAACAACACGGGCGGGCGGAAGATGCAGCAGCGACCAGGCGCGGAGCAAACCCTCTCGGTCAATCCGGGCGGCGGCTGGCGGGCCTTGGTCGGCGCGGCGCTGGGATCGGCTTTCGAGTGGTACGACTTTTTCCTGTACGCCCTGCTGGCGGTGCATTTCAGCGCCCTGTTCTTTCCCCGCGGATCGGAGGCGTCGGGCCTGCTGTTCTCGCTGGCGACCTTCGGGGCGGGCTTCATCGTGCGCCCGATCGGCGCCCTGGTGTTCGGCCCGCTCGGCGACAAGGTCGGTCGCAAGTTCACCTTCCTGATCACCATCTCCCTGATGGGACTGTCCACCGCCGCCCTCGGCTTCGTGCCGACCTTCGCCCAGATCGGCTGGTGGGCGCCGGCGCTGCTGGTGACGCTGCGGCTGATCCAGGGCCTTTCGGTGGGTGGCGAGTATGGCGGCGCCGCCACCTATGTCGGCGAATATGCGCCGGAGAGCCGGCGTGGCGCACGCACCGGCTGGCTGCAGATGACCGTGACCGGCGGCCAACTGATCGCGCTCGCCGTGATCATGGCCTGCGAGCACGCCATAGGGCCAAAGGCGTTCGACGCCTGGGGCTGGCGCCTGCCGTTCCTGCTCTCGATCATCCTGCTGGCGCTGTCGGTCTGGATTCGGCTGGGACTGGAGGAGTCGCCGGTATTCCGCGCGATCCAGCAGGCCAAGCGCACCTCGCATTCGCCACTGGCCGAAAGCCTGGGCGATCCCGCCAACCTCAGACGTATCCTGGCGGCGCTGATCCTCTGCGCGGGTCAGGGCGTGCTGGGGTATACGGGCGCGCTGTATCCGGTCTTCTTCCTCACCGGCGCCCTGCGCATGGAGCCGTCGGCGGTCGATGTGCTGGTGGCGGTCTCGATCCTGGTCAGCCTGCCGTTCCAGCCCTTCTTCGGTTGGCTGTCGGACAGGTTCAGCCGCAAGTGGATCATGCTGACCGCCTGCCTGCTGGCGGCTGTGTTCTATCTCCCAGCCTTCAAGGCGTTGGTGCATTTCGGCAATCCGGCGCTGGAGACCTTCCAGGCCAGCACACAGATCACCGTAGCCTCCGACACCTGCCGGTTTCGTCTGTTCGTCACGCCCGCAACCAAGCTATCCACCTGCGACAAGGCCAAGAATTTCCTGAACAAGGCCGGCCTCAACTACGCCTCCGTCCCGAGCCAAGCTGGCGCTGAGGTCCTCACCACCATCGCCGGTCAGCGCTTGGCGGGGTTCGAACCCGCCCAGTTCGCCAAGGCCCTGGCGAAGGCCGGCTACCCGGCAAAGCCCGATCCGGCGCGGGTCAATGTGGTGATGATCGAACTGGTGCTGATCGGGCTGGCGGTGCTGAGCGCCATGGTCTTCGGGCCCCTGGCGGCGTTCCTGGTCGAGCAGTTCCCGCCCCGCATCCGCTACACCTCCATCGGCGTGGCCTACAATTTCGGAACCGGATGGTTTGGCGGGATGACCCCCTTCGTCGTTTCTGCGTTGGCGCTTCGCGCCGGCGACATCTACGGCGGCCTATGGGCGCCCGCCGCGTTCGCCTTGACGGTGTTCGTGCTCGGCGCCCTCCTGATCCGATCCCAGCGGGATGCAGTGGCGGTAAGATAGCGACAATCCCGCGCCCCTTCGGCTATGTCGTGCCGCTGGCTGGCGCGCCGCCGGCGGCGCGGACCATCGAATGAGCGAACCTGATCCCGGTCGAGCCTACCGCACCCTGGACGGACTACGCGGCGTCGCGGCCCTGATCGTGGTCACTCGCCACGTCGGCGCGATCTTTCCCGGAAACCTGTTCCCGGAGAGTTTCCTGGCCGTGGACCTGTTCTTCCTGCTGAGCGGGTTCGTGGTCGCCCACGCCTACGAGGCCCGCCTGCTCGCCGGCCGGTCACTGCTATCGTTCATGAAGACGCGGCTGATCCGGCTCTACCCGCTCTATCTTCTCGGCCTCGGACTCGGTGTGGTCGCGTGGGTCGCCACGGCCTATGTGGAGGGCGGCGGCCTCGATCCCGCCGCCTTGGTGCAGACCTTGGCGGTCGCGCTGCTGATGCTTCCGGCCCTTCCACTATTGCCCAAGGGCGGCTCGATCCTCGATGGCCCCACCTGGACCCTGGCGCCCGAACTCGCGGTGAACCTCGTCTATGCGGCGGCGGTGAAGCGGTTGGGACGGCGGGCGCTGTGGACCATCGTGGCGCTGTCCGGCGCGGGCTTGGTCGCGGCCGAATACGCCTACGGATCCCTGGACGAGGGCTGGAGCGCGAAGGCCTTCCCCCTGCTTATGGCCCGGCTCAGCTTCTCGTTCTTCCTGGGAGTGTCCATGTTCCGCCTGCGCTTGCCTAGGCGTTGCGGCCCTATCGCAGCCTGCACCTGTCTCGCCGTCCTGGCGGCGGCGCTCATGGCGAGGCCGTCTTCCAGCCTGCGGCACCTGTACGAACTGGGCGCCGTGATGCTGGCCTTCCCCGCCATCGTGGGCATGGCCGTGCAGCGGGAGCCCGGGCGCGTCAGCGGCGCCTTGTTCGGCTTCCTCGGCGCAGTGTCCTACGCCGTCTACGTCCTGCATCACCCCCTGGGCCGTCTGGTGGGGTTGGTGGTCGATCGCGGGCAAGGGGTGTCGGTGCTCGTGAACGGCGGCCTGTTCCTGCTTGGCCTGGTCATGATCGGCGCCCTGGCCGATCACGTCTACGACCGGCCGCTGCGACGCTGGCTAGCGGCGCTGCGGTTCGTGCGCCCCGCCCGATTGCGGCCCGACTTCAACCCCGGAGAAGCCTAGGCGACTGGATAAGGACCCAGCCCCGCCCGGTCATTCTCCGCTTCGCTGAGCCGCTACGACGCCGACCTGGCCTGAAGCAGCGGGCTGCAGCGTGCTCATCACCAACAGGCTCATCGCCTCGACGCCGGTGCGGATCGCAGGCTCCGGGACAGGCGCGAAATAGGGCGAGTGATTGCCCGGCACCGAGGTATGCGCCGCCTCGGCCTTGGCCAGCACCCCCGGATCGATGCCGCCCAGACGGAAGAAGAAGGAGGGGACGCCGGCGATGATGTATTCGGAATAGTCCTCGCTGGCGAAGTTGGGCTGCTCCATCGCCTCGGCCTTGGCCCCGAAGGCGGCCTTCAGCACCCCGATGCTCCGATCCGACAGGGCCGCATCGTTGACCACCGCCTTGCCGCCCGCCCCGAACGTCACCTTGGGCTCGGGCGCGCCGGCCATCATGGCTTCGGCGCGCGCGGTGCGGCTGATCCCGTCGAGCAGCTTGGTGCGCACCTCCGGATCGAACGAGCGGATCGTACCGCGCAGCAGGGCGGTGTCGGGGATCACGTTGCCGGCGTTGCCCGCCTGCACCGAGCCGATGGTGATCACACCAAAGGCGGATGGGTCCTTCTCCCGGCTGATCACGCTCTGCACGTCGACGATGAAACGGCCGGCCATCATCACCGGATCGATGGTGATGTGCGGCTTGGCCCCATGGCCGCCCCGACCGGTGAACAGCACGTCCAGTTCGTCGGAATTGGAGCTCATGACGCCGGAGCGATAGGCGACGTCGCCGACCGGATCGGTGCCGACGTGCAGGGCGAAGCCGTAGTCAGGCTTCCTGAAGCGGGTGAACAGCCCGTCGTCCACCATGGCCTTGGCGCCGCTGGCCAGCTCCTCCGCCGGCTGAGCGATGAACATCAGGGTCCCGCTCCAGCGCGCCTTGAGATCGACCAGGGTCTTGGCCGTCCCGACCCAGACCGCCATGTGGATGTCGTGGCCGCACGCGTGGGCGACGGGCGTCTCCACGCCCTTCCACAGTTGGGTCGCCGTGCTGGCGTAAGGCAGGCCGGTCTTCTCCGGCAGCGGCAGGGCGTCGAGCTCGGTGCGGACCATCACCGTCGGACCCGGCCCATTATGATAGATGGCCACCAGCCCGGTCTTGCCGACCCCTTCGGTCACCTCGAAGCCCAGAGCGCGCATCTCGGCCGCCAGGGTCTTGGCCGTCCTCACTTCGAGGAAGCCGAGCTCGGGGTGTTTGTGGATGTCCTTGTACAGCGCGTCGAGGTGCGGATACTGACGATCCAGGCCCTGGTCGATGGCCGCCTTGGTGGCGGGAATGTCGAGCGCACCCGCCGCACCCGCAGAGATCGTCGCCAGTGCGGCCACACCCGCCAGCGCCGCGCGCCGAATACCCGTTCTCATCGCCTACCCCGTCAAACCCTGGCCCGACGCTAGGCGGGTGTTGGGCCAGCCGCAATGTCTGCGAGGATTTTCGCCGCGTGAGGAGCCGGTATGCCGAAGCCGTATCCATCCCGCCGCCGCCGCCCGTCGGCCAAGCGTCAGGATTCCAGGACGACGTGGAGAAAGCCGCTATCCACGAACTTCGCCACGAGCGCTTCGCGGACCTCGTCGGTCAGGACGCCCGGAATATCCTGGATGCGGAATTGCGACGTATGGACGATGAACAGAACGCTCTGTTCGACCGCGCGATGAACATAGATATGTCCGCCCGGATAGCTGACGTCCAACCTGTCGTCGTCGGCTGACAGATGGCAGGTCGCCAATGTCGCGTGCCGCAGCAAGGTGGTGGCGTTCAGCGGCGGGCGGAAGGTCGAGGGCGCCATCTTGTTCAGATCGCCGATCACCCTTGACGACCGCCGCTGCAAGGCCTGGGCGATGAAGCCGTCGTCCTCGGCCAGATGCGCCATCTGCCCCAGTGCGGCGCGCACCTTGGTCGGCAAATCGTTGAACTCGTTTCGCCTTATATCCAGAGCCAGATGCTTGCTCACACCTTCCCGCCATGGACGATCCAGGTCCGACAGGTGATCCAGGGTCGCTATGACGGCCTCCCGCAACGTCAGCGGCACGAACCCGATCGACAGGTGCAGGGAGTCCGATAGCGCATCCACACGGTGTGCGGTCCCTCGCGGGAGGTAGAGAAGATCGCCCGGACCCACCTCGACTTCCGTGTAGCTTTGGAGCTCATAACTTTCGCTGGGCCTTGACTTCCAGACATTCGGAAGCGGGGATCGCCCAGACGATATATGCCACCGCTTGCGTCCCTGGAGCTGGATCACGACGATGTCCTGATCGTCGTGATGCAACGGCGCCGCCGCATCCCCTCGACTCCAGAACGCAGCGGCCTCCACCGGCTGGTGCAGCACGATCTCCAACGCCCGCATGAACGCGTCCAAGCCAGGCGAAAGCGAACGGAGATCGGGAATGCGGACGGTATATCCGCCGGTGTGGAACGCCTCGATCTTGCTCCGGAAGGCTTCCTTGCTCGCCACCGACTCCGAGCGGGGCGGCGGAACCATGGGCGCGGCGGCGTGGCTCGTGATCTTGGGCGCGACGGCGGCGAAAGCCGACAAGAGACAATCTTCCGGATTCGGGCCTAGGAGCGTGGTCCTGTAGTTTATCGGTTGGGCGGCCACCTTGATGAACTGCTGCCCGACGATCTTGTCGAAGAAGTCGCCGACGGGCAGCGGTGCGAGCACATCACCTATGATCCCGTAAGCCTCAGCGACAAGCACGCTCGATCTCCGACGAACACAGAACAGTCGCGCCGATCGCGGACATGGGGCGCAAACCGATCCCACGCCCATAGCATGGGCGGGACATATTCGTGCGCCGTCCGCATTCCCACCTCTGCGACTTTTTGGAAGCGTAGGTCCCTGCCCGTTTCGGCGTCACGGAAAAGCGCTCGAAGCCGGATCGGCGAAGGCCCTGCTGCGGCAGCGTGCGTGTTTCGATCCAAGCCGTGCTAGGTCTGCGGCATGGCCAAATACAAGATCGGCATCATCGGGTTCGGCAAGATCGCGCGCGATCAGCATGCGCCGGCGATCGTCAATTCGCCCAACTTCGAGCTCGCCGCGATCTCGAATGTGAGCGGCGGCCCCTCTCCCGGCTCGATTCCGTCGTTCGCGACCTATCCTGAAATGCTCAAACAGGTCGCCGATCTGGACGCCGTGGCGATCTGCACCCCGCCGGGGCCGCGTCGGACCATCGCCGCCGACTGCCTGGCCGCTGGCAAGAACATCCTGCTCGAGAAGCCGCCGGCCGGCACGGTCACCGAGGTTGCCGACATCGAGCATCGCGCCAAGGCGGCCGGCAAGGTCGCCTTCGCCACCTACCACGCCCAGCACAATGCGGCGGTGAAGGCCGCAGCCGCGGCGCTGACCGGTAAGCGGGTCAAGGTGCTGCAAGTCACCTGGAAGGAAGACATCCGACGCTGGCATCCGGGACAGGACTGGATCTTGGACGCGGGCGGCTTCGGTATCTTCGATCCGGGCATAAACGCCATGTCGATCCTGACCCGGATCATGCCCGAACCCATCTTCATCAGCTCGGCCGAGCTTTACGTTCCGGCCAACCGCCAAGGGCCGATCGCGGCCGATCTCAGCTTCAGCACCGGCCTGCAACCCGACGAGCAGCTTCGCGGCGTGCTGGACTGGCGCCAGACCGGGCCGCAGACCTGGGAGATCGATGTCGAGACCACGGACGGCTTGAAGCTGAAACTCAGCGACGGCGGCGCTAGGCTCGAGATCGCGGGCCAGCCGCCCCTGATCGGGCCGCCCGACGAGTATCCCGACATCTACCGCGAATTCGCCTCCCTACTGGACGCATCCCAGTCCAAGGTCGATGCGGCGCCCTTCCAGCTGGTGGCGGACGCCTTCATGCTCGGCCGCCGCACGCCGGTGGAGGCGTTCAGCTTCTAACGTCCCGATGAGGACCAGGTCGATGGCTTGACCGCATCGCCCAGCGGGGTGAGCGAACCGGCGAAAACCACGAGGATCAACCCGCCCACGATGCAGAAGTTCTTCAGGAACTGCCAGAAGTGGTCGCGTCCCTTGCTGTCGTCGTTTGGGCTGAAGAAATCCGGGTAGGCCCAGAACGGGTGGTAGAGCACGGCTGTCACCACGCAGAACCCGGCCAGGATCACCGCCGCCGGTCGGTCGAACAGGCCGGTGACGATACAGATCGGCGTGATCGCCTCGACCAGGATGGCCAGCACCAACATGACCGCCCCGCCCGGCAGCTTGTCGGACCGCGCCTGGGCCAGGGAATTGTTCCAGTGCCAGACCTTGTCGGCGGCGCTGAAGGGGAACATCGCCACCAGGCAGACCCGCGCCAGGATCCAGATCGCCGCCGTCGTCCAAACCATGGCTGAATTCCCAAGGGGGCGGATCGGACGCGCAAGCTTGGCGTTAGCCCCCTGCCGATGAACGCGCGGCGTCACAAGGGGATGCGCCATGGTCGACGGCCGCTACGATCTCATCATCATCGGATCGGGCGCCGGCGGTGGAACCCTGGCGCTGGAGTTGGCGCGGACAGGCAAGCGCATCCTGCTGCTGGAGCGCGGCGACTACCTCAAGCGAGAGCGGGACAACTGGGACTCCAAGGCCGTGTTCGTCGACGGCAAGTACCAGGCCAAGGACACCTGGTACGATGGGACCGGCCACGCCTTCCATCCCGGCCTGCACTATGTGGTGGGCGGCAACACCAAGGTGTATGGCGGCGCCCTGTTCCGCCTGCGCGAGCAGGACTTCGGCGAACTGGTCCACCAGGACGGCGTCTCGCCGGCGTGGCCGCTGGGCTACGACGTGTTCGAGCCCTATTACACCCGCGCCGAACAGCTCTTCCACGTCCACGGCCTGCGCGGCGCCGATCCCACCGAGCCCTGGGCCAGCGCGCCCTACCCCCATCCGCCCGTTCGTCACGAGCCGCGCATCCAGGCCCTGAACGACGCCCTGGAGAAGGCCGGACACCACCCCTATCCCCAGCCGCTGGCGATCCTGCTGGACGAGGTCGACGGCAAGGTCTCGCCCCATAGCGCCTGCGTGCGCTGCGACGCCTTCGACGGCTTCCCCTGCCTGACCAACGGCAAGGCCGACGCCCAGATCATCTGCGTCGACCCGGCGATCCAGCATTCCAACGTGACCCTGCTGACCGGCGCCTATGTCGAGCGGCTGGAGACCGACGCCTCTGGCCGCACGGTCACCGCCGTGCACGTGACCCGCAACGGCGCTTCGGAGATTTATAGCGCGGACATCGTGGTCTCCGCCTGCGGAGCGCTGTCGTCGGCCCTGCTGATGTTCCGGTCGGCCAGCGAGGCGCATCCGAACGGGCTGGCCAACGGTTCGGACCAGGTGGGGCGCAACTACATGCGCCACAACAACTCCGCCTTCATGGCCATCTCCCGCGAGCCCAACGACACGGTTTTCCAGAAGACCCTGTCGCTCTGCGACTTCTACTTCGGGGCCGAGGACTACCAATTCCCGATGGGCTGCATCCAGATGATCGGCAAGTCGCACGGGGAGCAGGTGCGCGGCGAAGCCCTGCCCCCGTTCCTGTCGTTCTTCCCGGAAAAGCCGTTCGACGAACTGGCGCGCCATTCGCTGGACTTCTGGGTGATGACCGAGGACCTGCCGCTGGCGAGCAACCGGATCACGCTGGGCCATGACGGGCGGGTGATGCTCGACATGAAGCCGACCGGCGACGAGGCGCACCGGCGGCTGCGCCATAAGCTGGAGGGGCTGCTGTCGGCGGTCGACGCCCATCCGCACCTGCTGTCGCGCTCGCTCTATCTGGGCAAGGACATCCCCATCGGCGGCACCGCCCACCAGGCCGGGACCCTGCGCTTCGGGACCGATCCGCAGAACTCGGTGCTGGACCTGAACTGCCGGACCCACGAGGTGGACAACCTCTACGTGGTCGACGCCTCCTTCTTCCCCTCGATCGGGGCGGTGAACCCGACCCTGACCATCATCGCCAATGCGCTGAGGGTGGCGGAGCATATCGCCGAGCGGCTGGGTCAGCCCTTGCGGCCGGATCGTCCGGCGACGAGCACCATCAGCAGGCCCGCCGCCGACATGCCGGCCCCCGCGACGGAGACCCACGGATAGGCCAGGCCGAGCGCGATCACCCCGCCGCCGAGCGCCGCGCCGGCTGCATTGCCCAGGTTGAACGCCCCGATATTGATCGAAGAGGCCAGGTTGGGCGCATCGTGGGCCACCTGCATCACGCGCGCCTGCAAGGCCGGCACCAGGGCGAAGGTGGCCACGCCCCAGGCGAACACCGTGGCGATCGCCGGGATGACGGAATGCATGGTCAGCGCGAACAGCAGCAGCAGGCCGGTCAGGGCCGCAAGCACCACCACCAGCGTCGGCGTCAGCGCCTTGTCGGCGAACCGGCCGCCCAGCGCGTTGCCGATGGTCAGCCCGATCCCGTAGACCACCAGGGCGACGGTGACCAAGGTCGGGCTTGCATGGGTCACGTGCTGCAGGATCGGCGCGATATAGGTGAAGACGGTGAACATGGCCGCCGACCCCAGCGCCGTGGTCGCCAGCGCCAGCAGCACCGCGGGACGGCCGAGCACGCGCAGCTCGCGGCCGATGTCGACCTTCTCGTGGCTCGGCATGCGCGGCAGGGCCACAGCCAAGGCGATCAGGGTCAGCACGCCCAGCCCACCGATGCCCGCAAACGCCGCGCGCCAGCCGATGTGCTGGCCGACCCAGGTCGCCAGCGGCACCCCACCGATATTGGCGATGGTCAGGCCGCTGAACACCGCCGCCACCGCGCCGGCCTCCTTGCCCTTGCCGACCAGCTTGGTCGCCACCACCGAGCCGACCCCGAAGAAGGCCCCATGGCAGAGCGAGGTGACCAGCCGCGAGGCCATCAGCCAGCCATAGCCGGGCGCTGCCGCCGACAGGAAACTGCCTAGGGTGAACAGCGCCATCAGCCCCAACAATAGGTGCTTGCGGTCAAAACCGCCGGTCGGCAGAGTCATCAGCGGCGCGCCGGCCAGCACGCCCAGCGCATAGCCGGTGACCAACATACCTGCCGTGGGGATCGAGACGTGCAGGCCGTCGGCGATCACCGGCAAAAGCCCCATGGGCGCGAATTCGGTGACGCCGATGCTGAATGCGCCGACGGCGAGCGCCAAGACGGGCCAATTCGGTTTCAATACGGCTCTCCGAATGCTTCTGTGCGTGGTGTTGGAGCACACACGGACCCAGGACGTCAGACGTCCGGTGGGACAGGATGGCCGCCATGGCTGAACGCGCGTCGCGTTCATGGCGTCTCTTACGCTCGACCCACTGAAAACGAGAACGCGTTCGGAGCCCGGCGCCACCCATACCGGGTGCGAGGCCTTCCTGCCCGATCTGGGAGCATAGATCTTCTGGATGGACCCCAGGATCTGCTCCGGGGTCAGGCGTTGCAGGCATGCGCAGACCACCGCCCCAGGGCAATCGGGGTTTTACCGGGGGCCTGATCGAGCCGCCCATTGCCTTCCGCAGCCGCTTGGCTTCTCACTGTCAGGTCGAGCATCCGCCGGCGCCGGGCAGGATCGACCAGTTTGAAGATACGCGCGGGCTACGACATCGGCTACGACTGCCTCGGCCCGACGCCCATGCTCCTGGTGCTGAGCATCCGCCCGGAGCGCCTGCCGGACCTGCTCACACCCCAGATCATGGCCGTGACCCCGGACGTCCCGGTCAGCGTCTATCACGATCAGTTCGGCAACACCTGTCATCGCCTGCTGGCTCCCGGCGGCCCGATCCGGTTCAGCGCCGATTTCACCATCTCGGATTCCGGCGAACCGGACGTGGTGGTGTTGGACGCCGAGCAGCACGGGATCGAGCATCTACCGGACGACACGCTGCTGTTCCTGCTGGCGAGCCGCTATTGCGAAACCGACGTCCTGATGGATGTCGCCTGGCAGGAGTTCGGCCGTGTGCAGGGCGGTTGGCGGCGGGTGCAGGCCATCGTCGACTACGTGAACGACCGGATTCAGTTCGGCTATCACCATGCCCGGCTGGACCGCACCGCCAACAGCGCCCATGTCGATCGCCTGGGCGTCTGCCGCGACTACGCCCACCTCGCCATCGCCCTATGCCGGTGCATGAACATCCCGGCGCGCTATTGCACGGGCTACCTCGGCGACATCGGTGTTCCGCTGGTCCCGCCCATGGACTTCTCCGCCTGGATGGAGGTCTTCATCGGCGGTCGCTGGTATATCTTCGATCCGCGCAACAACCGCCCACGTATTGGGCGCATCCTTCAAGGCTACGGCCGAGACGCCACCGATGTCGCCATCAGCACCAGCTTTGGCGCCGCTCTCTTGACGAAGTTCGAAGTCGTCGCGGATGAAGTGTAGCGGACTCCGCCGTCCTTAGACGGAGTCGATGGGGAAGATCGGATGGATCGTAGGCGTTTCCTTTACACGACGGCCGCCGCCGCCTCTGCGCTGACGGCCGGCCCCGCGCTCGCGCAGGCGGACAACGATTCCCACGCAAGGCTGGACGAGCTGTTCAAGGCGCTGTTCCAGGAGGACCTGCGCCTCAGCCCCGAGGGCGCCACCCAACTCGGCCTCGACAAGGGCCCCAACGCCGACCTGCGCGGCAAGCTGCGCGACGAGAGCGTCACCGGCCGGGCCGCCGTCAAGGCGTCTACCGCCGCCCAACTCGCCAGGCTCAAGGCCTTCCCGCGCGAGAGCCTCTCGCCGGCCGACCGGATCAATTACGACGTGGTGGTCTACACCCGCGAGAGCGCGCGGCGCGTCCAGGCGTTCGACTTCGGCGGCGCGGCGTTCGGGCCGTCGCCCTACGTGGTCAGCCAGCTCACCGGCGTCTACCAAAGCGTGCCGGATTTCCTGGACACCAAGCACAAGATCACGAGCACTGAGGACGCCGACGCCTACCTCTCGCGCATGGCCGCCTTCGCCGTGCAACTGGACGACCAGACCGCGCAGATGCGCCATGACGCGGGCCTGGGCGTGATCCCGCCGGACTTCATCTGCGACATCAGCCTGACCCAGATGGCGGCGATGCATACCGCCCCCGAACAGTCGCTGCTGGTCACCTCGATCGCCAAACGAGCCAAGGACAAGGGCCTGTCCGATCGCTACGCCGCCGACGCCGCCAAGATCTACGCCGAGAAGATCAGTCCGGCGCTGGAGCGCCAGACCGCGGAGATGCGCAGGTTCCGCGCCCGCGCCGGCCACGACGCCAGCCTGCGCCGGTTGAAGGACGGCGAGGCTTTCTACGCCGCAGCCCTGCATGCAGCGACCACCACCAACCTGACGCCCGACGAAGTGCACAAGCTGGGCCTGGAGCAGGGCAAGGAAATCATCGCCCGTATGGACGAGGTGCTGAAGACCCAGGGCCTGACCCAGGGCACGGTCGGCGACCGCGTATCGGCCCTCTACAAGGACCCGCAGTACCTCTATCCCAACACCGACGCCGGCAAAGCCGCCTGCATCGCGTACGGCAACAAGCGGCTGGCCGAGATCACGCCGGAGCTGCCGCGCGCGTTCAAGCGCCTGCCGCCCTATAGGTTCGAGGTGCGCCGCGTGCCGCCCCAGACCGAGGCCGGCGCCGCCTCGGCCTTCTCGCAGGGACCGGCCATCGACGGGTCCCGGCCCGGCCTCGTCTACATCAACCTGCAAGACACCGCCGAGTGGCCGAGGTTCGCCCTGTCGACCACGGTGTTCCACGAGGGCCTGCCGGGCCACCAGCTCGAAGGCGGCCTGGCCCTGTCTAACAAGGACCTGCCGCTGATCCGCAAGGTCGGCGGCTTTTCCAGCTACGCCGAAGGCTGGGCGCTGTACGCCGAGCAGCTCGCCGACGAACTGGGCATGTACAAGGACGATCCGGTCGGCCGGGTCGGCTATCTGAAGGCGCAACTGTTCCGCTGCAGCCGCTGCGTGGTCGACACCGGCATCCACCACATGGGCTGGAGCCGCGAGCAGGCCATCGCCTACTTCGTGCAGACCGACGGCGACTCCCCCGGCCGTTCGGATCGCGAAGTGGCGCGTTACACCTCCACGCCCGGCCAGGCCTGCAGCTACAAGATCGGCCATACGGTGTGGACCCGCGCCCGCACCCGCGCCGAGCACACCCTGGGACCGCGCTACGACATCAAGGATTTCCACGAGGCCGGGCTAAGCTACGGCCGCGTGCCGCTGGACATCCTGGACGGGGTGATCGACAGCTACATCAAGTCCAAGAGCGCCTAACCCCATCGGTCCATGCGATCCCCAGTCCTTTTAGCGAGTGCGACGGTCCTGGCGTTGGGAGGCTGCCAGACGGCGGCCCGCCATCGGCCGGCGCCAGGACTCACGCCCGCCCCCGCACCCGATGCGCTGATCAACCGGCCGCTCGCGGTGGGGGAGAAGCCCTGGCTCAAGGTGCCGACCGGCGGTCAGGTCGCGAAGCTGTTCCCGCGCAAGGCCAAGGCCGCCCACATCGACGGCCGGGTGCGGATCAGGTGCCGGGTGCGGCCCTCGGGCCTGCTCACCAATTGCACCGTCCTGGAGGAAACCCCGAAGGGCTACGGCTTTGGCGGCGCGACCCTGAAGTTCTCCAAGCTGCTCCAGCTGACGCCCGGCCCGTACGGACCCGCGACCACCCTGGAAACGCCGATAAATTGGCGCGCGGAATAGCCGTTCCGCCGCCCCCGGCGTGACGCCATTTCTAATAGCGCCTTCAGAAGAGCTGGTTGGCCATCCGCCGTGGCGACGGGCATGCATGGGCTACGTCAGACCGGACCCGCAACGCCCGTGCTCAAGCTCACGTCGCCTTCCCGCTCGAAAACAGTCCGCGACTATGTGATCGCGTTCGTGCTTCCGGTTATCGCCATAGCGACGGTGCTGGCGGCGCATGCTGCGAACGCGCCGGGAATTAAGACAGTCGCTTCGGCGAGCTTCACATCGCACCGCTGAGACCAGCAGCTAAAACGCCTGCAATCGCGGACTGAAGACCTCGAGGCTCAGGCTCACGAAATGGCCGGGTTCGCCTGAGCTGTAGGGGACGGCGCAACCTTGGCGCTCGCCTCCGGATCGACCATCGGCGTCAGGATGCGCCGGAAAGCCAGGGCCAGCCCCAGCAGCATGACGCCGCCTGAGGCGACCAGGCCTGAGTGCAGCAGCCAGAAGGCGGTCGGCGTCATGGTTTCCAGCAGCCCGCCCAGCCAGCCGACCAGCATGTTGGCGGCGAACAGGCTCAAATAATAGACGCCGATCATCACCCCGCCCACGGCCTTCGGCGAGGCGCGGGAGAACAGGGCGAGGCCGACGGGAAAGACGTTGGCCACGCCGACCTCGTTGACGAAATGGAACGCCAACGCCCAGGCTAGCCCGATCCGCCGTCCGCTGACGGCTTCGTGTGCGCTCGCCAGGGCCAGGATCAGCGGAGCCGTCGCCGAGATGGCCACGCCAAGCACGAGCTTTACGATCTCGTCGGGCTCGCGGCGTCGGATCGCCCACCAACGCCAGAACATCACCGTGAAGGCCATCGCGCCCGTGGCGATGAAGGCGTCCGCCGAGATCAGCCATGTCACCGGCAGGGCCTGGCCGAATACCCGAAGGTTAAGGTGCGCGTCGCCCCAGACCAGATAGGCGTTGAACATCTGCTGGTTGCCGACCGAGGACAGGGCGAGCGCTGGCAAAAGCGCCAACAACACGGCGATGGTCAGCCCCTCCCCCTTCACCAACCTCGGCCGGGGCGCGTCATCGCGCTTCCCCGTGCGCCGAGCCTCCGGATATAGGCGCGTTCCGGAGAGATAGACGGCAAGCCCGACCAGCATGCCCACGCCCGCTGCGGCGAAGCCCCAATGCCAGGCGACCCGCTGGCCCAGGGCGCCGCAGACCAGGGGCGATACGATCGCCGCCATGCTGATCCCGATCATGTAGATCTGGAAGGCGTCCGCGCGCCTCAGATCGCCCGGCGCATAGAGCTCTCCCACCTGGGTGGCCATATTGCCTTTGAAACACCCGACACCGATCACCAGGCAGGCGAGAGCAACCAGGAACGGCGCTTCGAAGGCCATGAGAAAGTGGCCGGCCACGAGCAGGCAGGCGCCGCGCGTGATCGTGCGGGTCCGCCCGAGCCCCCGGTCGGCGAGCAGGCCGCCGGCGATCGGCGTCAGGTATACGCCGCCGGAGTAGAGACCGAAGATGGCCGAGGCCAATGCGCCGACCGAGAGGTGACGGCCATACAGGTGCTCCACCGCACCGCGAAACGCCGCGAAGCCGGCGACATGCTCCACATGGCCGGGCAGGAGCAGCCGCTGCCCCATATAGAGCACCAGCAGCGCCTGCATCCCGGAGAAGGAAAAGCGCTCCCAGGCGTCGGCGAAAGTCAGATAGCCAAGGCCAAGGGGGTGCCCGAGGAATAGCCGCGCCCTGGGCGTCGCATCCGTCCCGGGCTTCGCCATCATCTCGGACCCAGAGCCAAGGTGTGCGGCCGGGCGCACGCCCAGCGGCCGTCGCCACCCTTGTCGCCCGTTCGCCGCACCCGTCACGCCCTAGCCCTGCTTCGCCTATGGGTAGGACAAAACCCTCAACGCGCAAGGCTTTCTCAGCCGACGAACATCATCGCGCGCCAGCTGATCAAGGAAGCGGCGCGCCGCCCGAACGGCTAGACGCCGAGGTGGACGTCCCATTGGGCTGTCTCGCCTAGCGGCTGGTCTCGAGGTCCGGAACCTGGAAGGCGAGCTCGACGCCGAGGCCGGGCCGGGCGTCATTGAGACTCAGGCTGGCGCCGTGCCGGGCGGCGATGGCCGAGACGATCGAGAGACCCAGACCCGAGCCTGGCGTGTGCCGGCTCGGCTCCAACCGGACGAAGGGTTTCAGCACCGCCTCGCGGTCCGCCAGCGCAACGCCTGGGCCATCGTCGCTGACGCACAGCGCCACATGACCCCGCTGGTGGCGGACCTCCACCCGGACGCGCGCGCCGACCGGCGTGTGACGCAGCGAATTCTCCAGCAGGTTCGACACCACCTGCGCCAGCAGCTGGCCGTCGCCGTGGAGATGGGCCGAGGCGCAATCCACCTCCAGCCGCCGACCACTGTCCTCGATATCCGGGCGAAAGGCTTCCGCCACGCGTTCGGCGACCTCGCCCAGGTCGATCCGAGGGTCGGACGGCCCGCCGCTCTGGCCGCCGATCTCCGATAGCTGCAGCAGGGCGTCGAAGGTCCGCAACACCTCGGCGATATCGTCTTCGACGCCCCGGATCTCGGCCAGCAGCGCGGGATCGCGCGCCGCGCCGGCCCGTACCCGTTCGAGCTTCTGATGCACGCGGGTCAGCGGCGTGCGCATGTCATGGGCGATGTCCACCGACACCTGTCGGAGCTGGTCGAGCAGCACCTCGATGCGCTCGAGCATGCCGTTGAACATCTGCCCCAATTCGTCGAGATCGTCGCGCCGACGCCCTCGCCGCACGGGCGCGCGAACATCCAGCCGGCCGTCCGCAACCTGCCGCGCGGCGTCGGCGATGGCGCCGATGCGCCTCCAGGCCTGGCGGTTGAACAGGTAGGAGGTCAGCAGGCAAAACCCCACGCCTAGACCGCCGAACACCAGCAGGCTGCGCGCGGTGGAGGCCATCTGACCCGACGCCGCCGTCAGGTCCTGGCCTACCGTCAGCAATCCGCCATCCGGCAACCGCCTGGAGAACACCAGGAAGGTGCGCGATCCGACGCGCAGGTCGGTCCAGCCCGGGCCGACCCCGCTCGGCAGGCGACCGCCGCGATAGACGCCCTGGGGATCGGTGAGGCGATAGTCGAAGCCGCGCCACAGCCGCTCCCGCTTCGCGATGGTGTGGCGCAGGTGGACCGCGCCCTTCTGGACGAATTCGTCGTCCAGCGAGACGACTTCTCCGTAGACGTGGTCGCGGATGTTCTCCCGGCTCAGGTGCTGGATCGAAAGCAGGGCCATGCATCCCGCCAGGATGAAGGCCGCCAGCACCACGGCGGCGTTCACCAGCGCCAGCCGCACGCCGGTGCGCGCCATCAGAGGGCGGAGCGACATCCCGCGCGGCGGCGTCATGCGGCGCCGATCACGTAGCCCGCTCCCCGTATGGTCGAGATCATAGGCGCGGAGCCCTCCGTCTCGATCTTCCCACGTAGGCGGCTGAGGTGGGTCTCGACGATATTGGTGCGCGGATCGAAGTGGAAGCCCCAGACCCGCTCCAGCAGCATGGTGCGGGTGACGACCTGACCGGCGTTCAGCAGCAGGAACTCCAGCAGCTTGAATTCCAGGGGCAGCAGATCGATCTCGCGGTTCCCCCGCCGAACGGTGCGCTCCAACCTGTCCATCGTCAGGTCGTCGGCCTTCAGCACCGTGCGTTCGCGCAAGGGGGCGACAGCGCGGCGGGCCAGGGCGTTGACCCGGGCGTTCAGCTCGGCCTGGGAATAGGGCTTGACCAGATAGTCGTCGCCGCCGCCCTCAAGACCCGCCACCCGGTCGGAGACCGAGCCCATGGCGGTGAGGAACAGCACCGGGGTCTGGCTCCCACCGGCCCGCAAAGCTTGCACCACCGACAGGCCGTTCAGGCGCGGCAGCATGCGATCGACGATGATCACGTCGTAACCGCCGGCGGAGGCGCGGCTCAGGCCGTCTTCGCCATCGGGGGCGATCTCCACGGCGCAACCGGCGTCCTCAAGCCCGCGCGCCATGCGCGCGGCGGCCTCGGCCTCGTCCTCGATCACGAGCAACCGCAGGGCCTGAAACGCGTCTTCCCGAAAAGGTTGCACCGTCATGACGGAAAATCCAGGTGGATCGCCGGATCGTCCCGAATAGGCCGTCTCGGCGAACCAAGCAACTACAGCAAACATTGAGATATCTCAATGTAGGGCGGACACGGATTACCCGCGCTTCCATTGCGTCGATTTCCGCTGACGCCGCAACACTTTAGCCGACACTGTAATATAACTGACAAGAAACTGACGGTTATCCTTCACTTGTCGCGGAGGGGAGGGATCGGGTGAAAGCCGCCCAACTTCCGGGGGATACACTCATGTCACGCCGTTCTCGCCATCTTACGGGCCGCGCCTCCACCGCCGGCTCGCTGTTCGCCCTGGCCGCAGCGGGCGTTCTCGCAGGCGCAGCCAACACCGCCCGGGCCGCCGACGCCGCGGCGCCTGTCGCCACCGCCGCCCCGGACACCGGCCCGACCACCTACGCCAAGGATGCGCCCGAGCTGGAGACCGTGGTGGTCACCGCCTCGCGCGGCACCGCCGCCGCCCTGGCGCCTGCGACCGCGCCCCTGACGACGCGCGAGCCGGCCTCGGTGATCAACCGGACCTTCATCGAGGACTCTGTCCCCGACACCGGCGACTACAACGAGATCGTGATGTTCGCGCCCGGTGTCACCGCCGCCCCGTCCTCGAACGGGCCGGGCCTGGGCGAGAGCGAGCCGACCCTGCGCGGCTTTACGGACGGCGAGTACAACGTCACCTTCGACGCCATCCCCTTCGCCGATACCAACGACCCCACCCACCACTCCACCGCCTATTTCCCCGCCTCCACCCTCGGCGCAGTCCAGATCGACCGCGGTCCGGGCGATGCGGGCAACCTCGGCCAGGCCACCTACGGCGGTTCGATCAATCTGTTCTCGCGCACCCTGACCGACGACGCCTACCTGCAGCAGAAGGCCACCTACGGCAGCTGGGACACCAGCAACTTCGTCACCACCCTGCAAAGCGGCAAGATCAGCCAGCTCCACGACACCCGCATCGCAGCCGGGTTCCAGGAACTGGACTCCAGCGGCGCCCTGAGCTTCAACCACGTCCACGAGTACAATCAGTTCCTGAAGATCGAAACACCGATCGACTCGCACCTGACCTTCTCGGCCTTCGCCACCCACAACAGCGGCACCGACAACGAGCCGGACAATCCCGGCGTGACCATGGCCCAGGAGCAGAAGTACGGTAAGAACTTCTCGCTGACCAACAACCCGGCTTCGCCGACCTATTACGGCTACAACACGGTCAGCAAGGAGACCGACCTCGAATACATGCGCTTGAAGGGCAATTACGACCCCGGCTTCAGTTTCGAGGACAGCGTCTACACCTACGCCTATCGTAACGACACCCTGTCGGCCACCGACACCACCCAGGACGCCGCGGAAGTGGCGGCCGGAACCTTTCCCACCGACGCCGTCGGCTCCAAGGCCGCCCCCAAGGGCAACCTGGATGTGCTGGGCTATGACAAGCTCAACGAATACAGGGTCTTCGGCAACATCCTGCGCCTGAAGGAAGACCTGGGCATGGTCGATGTCCGCGCCGGCCTCTGGTACGAGACCGCAGTCACCAACCGCCACCGCTTCGACCTCGACCGCACCCTGGACAACGCGCCGAACCCGATCGAGAAGGCGCCCGCCATCGGCCCCGCTCCGCCGGCCAACATCCAGTTCCAAGAGCGCTCGAAGTGGATTCACTACGAGCCCTTCGTGGACGTGGACATCAAGCCGTTCCCCGGGCTGACCATCACGCCGGGCGTGAAGTACTTCAACCTCGACCGCAAGGTCGACTCGCCGGTCAACTCCAAGACCCGGGTCGAGGACACGGTCAGCGCCGAGACCTTCCAGCGGACGCTGGCGTTCGCCTCGGCCAACTACCTGATCGCTCACAACTGGTCGGCCTACGCCCAGTACGCCCAGGGCTTCCTGGCCCCGCCGCTGAGCATCTTCTACGTGCTCGCCCCCGGCGCCACAGAACTTAAGCCGCAGACGTCGACCAACTATCAAGTCGGCTCGGTGTACAACACTAACAAATTTACCTTCGACGCCGACTACTATTACATCGAGCTTAAAAACGCGATCGTGAAGGTCACCGGCTCCGACTCCAACCCGGTGGAAGCCAACGATCCGGGCACCTCGATCTACAAGGGGATCGAGGGCGAGGCGACCTACGCGCTCTATCCGGGCTTGGCCGTATTCGCCAACGGCTCGACCAACTCGGCCGAGGACAGCACCCACAAGCAGGTGGCCGAAGCCCCGACCTGGGTCGCCGCCATCGGCGGCATCTACAAGTACAACAAGGTCAGCGTCGCGCTGCTGAACAAGTTTATCGGCCCACAGTGGGCGATCGCCGGCGAGCCAAGCAACTACAAGATCAACCCCTACAACACCTCCAACCTGATCCTTGGCTACGACTTCGGTCGCATCAAGGCGCAGATCGGCATCTACGACCTGTTCGACAACACCAACGTCACCGCCATCACCCAGAACGATGGCACGGCGGTGTTCGGCGGTCCGGCTCCCAGCCCGCTCAATAACCACGACCAGTATTTCTTCCAGCCGGGCCGCAGCGTCCAGTTCACCCTGCGCGCCACGCTCTAAGGGCGCACACCTTGCGGAGGGGCCATGTCGCGGCCCCTCCCCCTCTTCCTTCTCGGAGTTTCCATGTCCCTCCGCCTTCTCGGCGGCGCCTTGGCGCTGGCCCTGCTCGCCCATGCCGGCGTCGTTCAAGCCAAACCAGCCGGCGGCGCGGCTGGACCGCAGATCCTGAACCCGATCGCCATCGACCCCCTGCGGCTGCTGCCGCCCTTCCCGGTGGACGGATCGGCGACGCAGGCCGAAGAACTGGCCGAGCTTCGCCGCCTTCAAGCGACCCGTACGCCCGCCGAGTTCGAGCGGGCCAAGTGGAACGCAGAGCATGAGGACGCCACCGCCTTCGCCTCCGCCATGGGCCCCAAGTTCGACCTGGCGAAGCTGCCCGCCACCGCCCGCCTGCTGCAGGACGTCCGCGCCGAGCAGGCCGCGATCTCCAAGCGCGCCAAGAGCGAGTTCCATCGCACGCGGCCCTGGGTCGCCGACCCCGCCATCGTCGGTTGCCCGCACGGCGGCGACAAGGGCAAGTCCGCCTATCCCAGCGGCCATTCGACCCTGGGCTATACCCTGGCCGTGGTGATGGCCGACCTGGCGCCCGAGCAGGCCCAGTCGGTGCTGGCCCGGGCCGCCGACTACGCCCACGACCGTCTGGTCTGCGGCGCCCATTACCGTAGCGACGTGGTCGCCGGTCAGGCCATGGGCGTAGCGATCGGGGTGGAGCTGCTGCGCGCGCCGGCGCTGAAGCCGGAGCTGGACGCCGCGCGTCGCGAACTGGCTACGGCCGGCGTCACACAGGCGCCGTCGCCCTAGGCGCAGAAAGGTTAGGCGGGGTTCGTTCTGATCGGACGCAAACCGAAGGGGTGACAGGTTCGCGTCAGCCTATAGGCGGATGATCGTCCAATGCGCCAAGCCCGCCCTCGCCCCAAGACCTTCCGATCACCGCTGCTGTTCGCGGCGTCCTGCGCCTCAGCCCTCGGGGCGGCCGCAATCGTTCAAGCCGCGCCCTCGACGCCCAGCCCGATCGCGCCCGCGGAATGCAGGGCCCATGTTGGCTACAATCTGAATGCGGAGCTTCCCGGCTACCTGATCGCCTCGTCGGACGGGGCGCGGCGGTGCGTGCCCTTCACCGCCACCACGGCCAAGCCGCCAGCCGGCTACCGGGGCGACTACTACGTCGACGAATTCACCGACGCCAAGATGCGGGCGGCCTGGGCTGTCTGCAAGGCGGATACGGCCTGCGACGCGCGGCTGGAGCCCCACATCACCGGCCGCGCGCCGCCGAACAAGGACCATCGCACCACCGACCCGCACGGGCTCTACCTGCTCGGTCGCGTGAACCCGGATGGGACCGGCGACCTAACATCGATCCGACGGCCGGCCTTCTTCGGCGCCGCGCCCTGGCGCGAGCCGATCGCGCAGGCCGACGCGGACACCTTCGTCGTGGAGTTCACCACCGACCGCGATCCGTATGAACGGCTGACGCTGCATCTGGATACGCCGGTCAAGCTGCGCGGCTGGTATATGCGGGGCCAAGGGGTGGACGACGGCGCGGGGCGCAAGGTCCGCTCCCTGATCATCATGAGCGCCGGTGGCGGCGGCCGGATCGTGGCCATCGAGGACCCGACGAACCAACTCTACCACATGGACCCCAAGACGGGCCGCAGCGTGCTGAACAAGCTGCCGAGCGCTGTCAGCGGCGTGACCGGTCAACGGGCCTGGCGCCGGTTCATGTACATCCTGAACCAGGCCGGCTTCGACGTGTTGAGCTACGACCGGCGTGGCGTGGGACTATCCAGCGGCGTGGACGACACCGACACCGTGCAGCAGGCCCGAGACGTGCTCCGCGTTATCACCGAGCTCAAGACCGGCGACGGCGTGCGGGTGGCGACGCCCACGGGCCAGGTGCTCGAGGGCCGCGCTGCGACCAGGGCGGTGATGACGGGGGTGGACGCGGGGCGCCTGCCCGTCCTGCTGATGGGCAGTTCGCGCGGCACCATGACCAGCGGCTTCGCCATGGCGCGCAACTTCGACAAGACCTGCGAATACGACATGCCGACCGTCGCCTGCGGACCGCCCGTGGGGCTGAAGAACCTCGTCGGCGTTATGCAGCTTTCCGACTACACCGCGGGCCCCGGCTACATCACCTACCCCACCGACGAAGAGGACGACGACCGCATCCTGTTCGAAGGCGGCACGGAGGTGCAGAACCACATCGCCTTCTTCCCCAGCTCGGCGATCCTGGCCAGCGTACCCAAGTGGCCGGCCCTGTTCATCGGCCGGGGCCTGTGGGACTTCGCCGAGAGCCTGGAAGGCGCCGTCGTCGCCTATGACCGCGCGACCGGGCTGAAGGAGTTGGTGGTGGTGCGCGCGCCCCATCCGATCGAAACCTGGCCCGAGGCGGAACAGCAACGCGTCCTCGGCCGCATGATCGCCTTCGCCACGGCGGCGACGCTTGGACAGAAGACGGCGCCGGGCGCGCGGAGCTGGACCGACAGTAAGTCGCTAGCCGCAACGACGCCCGACCTGTGGGAGCCCTCGTCGGAACCTGGGAAGCGCTAAGGCCGGAGAGGCTCCGGGCTGGCGGATCGCCCGCGCGACCTCCGCGAGCCCTTCAACGGCTCTTTCCACACGCGACAGAACCAAATACCGCAGCAATCCTAAATTGCCCTCATGCGGTGCGACATGAACTTGGAATCGCCACGCCGGCCCAGCCACCGCACCCCAAACCCGGTTTCCAGAGCCAACGATACGGATCGGCTCGATCGGCACGATTTCCGAGTTGGCCTGGGGGGCCTTAGGCGGATCAAGCCGCCGCCTGTGAGCCTGTTGCTGATCCTCCTGGGACTATTTTGCGGGGCGCCTATCGTCGAGGCGGCACCGAGCGGACCGGCGACTCCAGATGGCTCGATCCACCTCTACGGGCAGCCGCCTCGCATGGCCGGGCCTTCCTCATCGGAGATCGCCGAGACTGTGTTCGACAGCCCCGGTGTCCGCAACGTCAGCGATCCCACCCTCACCCCGGTTCTCCCAGCTCCCGGTCGCGCGACCGGCGCAGCGGTCATCGTCCTTCCGGGCGGCGGCTACCGCTATCTGGCGATCGACACTGAAGGGCTCAGGGTCGCGCATTATCTTGCAGACCATGGCGTGACGGCATTCGTGCTGAAATACCGGCTCAAGCCGACACCCGCCGACCGGGTCGCCTTCATGGGACAGATCATGGCGGACCTGCACGCCGCAAGCCGCGAGAGCGCCTACATGGCCTACAGCGATCCCGAAGCCGTCTCGGACGGACAGGCCGCGATCCGCTCGATCCGAGCGCACGCTCGTGAATGGGGACTAGATCCGCATCGGGTCGGCATGCTTGGATTTTCGGCCGGCGCGATCACCGCCTTGAAAGTCGCAACCGCCGCCAACACCGACGCCCGCCCGGATTTCGTCGCATCGATATATGGGCCGCTGGAGGCGATCCCGGCGCCGACGGACGCGCCTCCCTTGTTTATCGCGTCGGCGATGGACGATGCGACCTTCGGCGGGAGGGGATACGGCCTGCTCGACGCCTGGCGGGGGGCGAAACGCCCGCTGGAAGTCCATCTCTATGAGCGCGGCGGCCATGGATTTGGCCTGGGCCGTCCCGGCTCCACGACGGCCGATTGGCCCGCACAATTCCTATCGTGGCTCCGGATGTCGCGCGTCATCCCGGCCGAACCTGCACACGAATAAGGCTCCCGGTTCGAGACGCAGCCTCAACCGGGATCGGGGATCGCTCCACCCGCCTCCGCTTTCGGTAGAGTCAGCCCGAACAACACCGGCATGGCCAGCAGCACCAACGGATACTGCAGCAGCAGGCCGGCGATAATGGCGATGGCCAGGGGCTGCTGGATGCCCGATCCCGCGCCGATGGCGAGCGCCAGGGGCGCCAGGGTCAGGATCGCCGCCAGCGTGGTCATGGTGATCGGACGCACCCGGTTGCGGCTGGCCTCGCGCAGGGCCTGGCGGGCTGGCATGTGGACGCGCAGTTCTTCCCATTCGGAGACGTAGAAGATCGCCATCTCCGCCCCGATGCCGATGATCATGGTCATGCCCATCAGGGCGGTGATGTTCAGCTCCACATGGGTCAGCCACAGCGCGGTGAACACCGCGGTGGTCGACAGCAGCGAGCAGCCGATCACGATCACCGGGGTCCAGAACCGGCGGTAAAGCACCAGCAGCAGCACGAACTCCGCGATCAGGGCGGCGGCGAACACCCGCGTCAGTCCGGCGAAGGCGATCTTCTGCTGCTGATACAGGCCGCCGAGGTCGTAGCGCACGCCCGGCTGAAGTACGCCCGGCTTGTCGAGATAGCGGGTCACATCGCCGATAGCCGCCGTCACCCCCCGGCCCTCGATACGTCCGGTGACCGCTATCATGGGCTGGAGGTTCTCACGCGCGATCTGGGGCTGGCCGGTCACCGCCACGATGTCGGCCACGCGACTGAGCGGAAACACGTGGCCGTCCTTGGCCCGGATCGGCAGATCCGCCAGGTCGCCCTCGCTGAGGTCCATGGCCCCGGGTATGCGCACCCGCACCCCCACCACCTTGGACGCCTGTGGCAGGCTAGTGGCGAGCGCGCCGTTCAGCGCCTGGTCCACCGCCTGGGAGACGTCGTCAGGGGTGACGCCCTCCACCGCCGCGCGGGCGGGGTCGATCTTCACGTCCAGGGCGTCGCCAGCGAGTTGCAGCCCATCCTTCACCTCGACCACGCCGGGAATTTTCTGCACCGCGGCGGCGATGGCCTTGGCCTGGGGGATCAGCACCGAGGGGTCGGCAGCGAACAGCTTGATCTCGACGGGTTCGGGCACCGAGGTCAGGTCGCCGATCAGATCCTCCATCAGCTGGGCCAGCTCCAGTTCCACGCCTGGCACCTGGTCCTCGGCCGCCTTGCGCACCGCCTCCATCACGTCGGGGGTGGAGCGCGCATGGTCGGGCTTCAGGCGCACGAAGTAGTCGCCGTGATAGCTCTGCCCCAGGTCGCCGCCGAGCCCCGTCCCCAGGCGTCGCGAGAAGGTGTCCACCTCGGGCATGTCGCGGATGATGGCGTCGACCTGGGCCATCTCGCGCTCGGTCTCGATCAGCGAGGTGCCCGCCTTGGTGTAGTAGTCCATCACGAACCCGCCCTCGTCGACCTTGGGCATGAAGCCGGTCGGGACCGCCTTGGCGGCGACAAAGCCCAGCACCAGCAGCGGGACCAGGGCGATGGCCAGTATCCAGGGCCGCAGCAACAGGGCGTCGAGCAGGCGCTCATGCACGCGGTTCAGCGGCCCGTCGCCCTTGGCGCCCGGATCGCGCCACTTGCGGAAATCGATCAGGTTTCGCGCCAGCACCGGGACCACGACAGCGGTCAGCAGGAAGGAGATCACCAGCGAGGCGGCCATGGTGATCGACAGCGCCTTGGAAAACGCACCGGTCACGCCAGACAGGAAGCTCAACGGGATGAAGACGATCAGGGTGGCGAGACTGGAACCGGTCAATGGCTGCAGGAACTCGCGCGCGGCCGGCAGCACCGCGTCCGCCCCGGCCACCTCGCCGTGCTCGTCCACCGCCCCGGCCCGGCGCGCGATGTGCTCGACCATGACGATGACGTCGTCGATCAGCAGGCCGACCGCCGCCGCGATCCCACCCAGCGTCATGATGTTGAAGCTCATCTTCAGCAGGCTGAGCACCAGCACGGTGATGGCGAGCGTCGCCGGCACCACGATCACCGCGATCAGGGTGACCCGCCAGCTCCTCAGGAAGGCGATCAGCACGATGGCGGCCAGCACCAGGCCGATCAGCACCGCATCGCGCACGGCGTCGGCGGACTGGGTGACGAGCTGGCTCTGGTCGTACCAGTTGATTATGCGCACGCCCGTCGGCGGCCTGAACGCGGCCAGCTTGTCGCGCACCGCCTTCGCGATCGTCACCGCATTGCCATCGGGCTGCTCATAGACGTTGAACAGCACCGCCGGGCGGCCGTCCTCCGACACGTGCATCCAGTTGGGCGTCTCGCCGTCCACGACATCGGCCACGTCGCGCACATGCACCACGCCGTCGGCATCGGAGCGCACCACGATCTCGCCGACGTCGGCGGCGGAATGCAGGGTGCGGTCGGCCAGCACCAGGAACAGCTTGTCGCGATCCTGCACCCGGCCGGTGGCCTTGATCACGTTGCCGGCCCCGACCGCAGTCGTCAGGTCGGACAGGGCCAGGCCGTAGGCGTCGAGCCGGTGCGGATCGGCCAGCACCTGCACCTCGGCCACGTGGCCGCCTTGCACGTCGACCCGCGACAGGCCGGGGATGGAGGAGAGCAGCGGTTTGATCTGCAGCTCGGCCAGGTCCTGGAGCTGGACCGGCGTCAGGGTGTCGGAGCGCAGGGCGTAGGAGATGATCGGATAGACGGTCGGGTCCATCCGGCGCACGCCATAGGCGGTCCCGGCCGGCAGGTTGGGCAGGGCGCGGGCGATGGCGGCGTCGACGTTCAGCGTGCCGACCTGCATGTCGCGGCCCCAGCCGAAGTCGACCGAGATCTGGGCCGAGCCGCGCGTGGTCTCCGAGCGCACGTCCTGCACGCCCGGCACGGCGCGCACCGCCTCCTCGATCGGCTTGGTCACCAGCAGGGCGGTCTGGTCGGCCGGGCGGTCGCCGGCGTCCAGGTCCACCACCACGCGGGGGAACGAGGTCTGGGGAAACAGGCCCACCGGCAGGCCGAGCCCAGCCACCGTCCCAGCCGCCGCCAGGGCCAGCGCGATGACCACCAGGGCGCGCGCCTGGCTCTTCACGAAATCGGCGAAACCCATGATATTCGGTCTCAGCGGGTGCGGACGGCGTCGCCGTCGTCGAGCTGATAGGCGCCCACCGTCACCAACGGCCGGGCGGGATCGAGCGGGCCCTGGGCCACATCCACGTCGCGTCCGGCCTGAGCCACTTCCACGTCCACCCGGTGGGCCTTGCCACCAGCGACCTGGAATACGAAGGCCTTGCCGTCCTCGACCCGCACCGCCTCGTGGGGCAGCAGCCAGCCCTGCAGCACGCCTACCGCCACGCGGGCGCGGAAGGCCTCGCCGGAGATGGCTTGGCCGGCGGGGACGGCGATGTCCACGTCCAGCAGGCGCGAGCGCGGGTTCAGCACTGCGTCGACCCGGATCACATGGCCGTCGATGGCCGGGCCGCCGCCCAGCGGCTCCAGCCGGACGGCCTGGCCGACCTTGACCTGACTTCTCCAGCCGGGCTCCAGGCCCAGCGAGACCTGCACCCCCGAGCTGCGGTTCAGCGTGACCAGCGCTGCGCCGGCGGCCGGGCGGTCGCCGGGAGCCACAGGAACGGTGGCGATCACCCCGTCGAAGGGGGCGGTGAGCGTGACGCTCGCCCGGCCCGCGCCTTCGCGCGCCAGGGCGGATAGCTGGGCCTGGGCGTCGGCGACCGCCTTGTCGGCCACGGCGAGCTGGTCCTTGGTGCCGAGCTGCTGGGCCAAGAGCTGGACGGCGTGCTGCTGCTGGGCCCTGGCGAGCGTCACCGCCGTCTGGGCCTGGCGATAGCCGCTGATCGCCGAGGGGGCGGTGGCGAAACTGAGCAGGGCCTGCCCCTTACGGACCGCCTGGCTCTGGGTCACCAGCACCGAGACCACCTGCCCGGTCTGCGGCAGGGTCAGTGAGCGCGCCGCCAAGCTGGAGGCCGCCGCCGAGCCATAGGCTGTGAAGGTGCGGGGCGCGCTTCCACGGCGCGGCGTCTCGGTGCGCACCAGGGTGGTCCCGTCCGCAAGCGCGGGCGCGGCGACGGCGGAGACAGCGAGCAGGGCGAGGGCGAACGAACGGGTCATGCGGCGGTGTCCGGAAGGGCGTCGATGGCGGGCAGGCCGGCGCCGGTGAGGGTCGCCAGCGCCACCTGCTGTTCGAGCACGGTCTGTTCGAGGGCGACGATCTCCTGCTGCTTGGTCAGGTTGGCGGAGATCAGGTCGACGTAGCCAAGTTCGTCCAACGCGCCGGCCTGGAAGGCGCTGGCGGCTTGGGCGGCGGCGCGGCGGGTCCCGGGCAGATCGGCGCGCACCACCGCCAGCTGGCGCTCCGCCTGACGCAGTTCGGCGACGGCGGCGCGGGCCTGGGAATAGGCGGCGTCGAGCCGGGCCTGGTATTCGGCGTGCAGCTGTTCGCGGGTGGCGTGCTGGGCGGCGACGTCACCCTGGTTGCGGTCGAACACCGGGAGGGTGGTGCTGAACTGCGGGCCGACCGAGCGCACGTTGCTGTTGTCGCTGCCCCCGCCGACGCCGAAGTTGAAGGCCGGGAACTGCATCAGGATCGACAGACGGGTGCGCGCCTCCTGCGCCCGGTACCCGAGCCGGAGCGCGATGATGTCGGGGCGACGCTGCGCGATCTCGACGGCCGAGGCGTCGACGGCGGCGAGGTCCACGTCCGGCGCGGCGGGCGCGTCGGCCAGCCGTAGGGGCGCGTCGGCCTCGCGGTTCAGCAGGGCGTTGAGCTGGTGCCGGCGCACGAGCTGCTGGCGTTCCAGCGCGTCCACCTGGGCGCGGGCGGCCTGCAGCGCCGCCAGATCAGGCGCGGAAGTCGTCAGCGTGGCGTTCCCCTCCGCCAGCGCCCGGTCCAGCCGCGCGGTGCGGTCGGCGAACACCCGCTGGGTCTCGACCAACAGCCTCATGCCCCGCTCGCCGGAGACGATCTGAGCGTAGAGCAACCGCGCCTGGCCCACCGCTTGCCACTCCTGCCAGAGCAGTTGGGCGTCCACCTGCAGCGAGGCGGCGCGGGCGCCCTGCTTGCGCGCCTTGAGCGTCACCAGGGCGCGCAGGTCCTCCTGGATATTGGCGTTCCAGGCGAAGGTCGTCCCCGGCCCCGCCGTCAGCGGCAGGATCGCCCCGCCGAAACTGGGATCGGGCAGCAGGCCCGCCTGCAGCAGTTGCGCCTCGGCTACGCCCTTCTGTCGCCGCGCCGCGATCAGTTCGGCGTCATCCCGCAGCACCAGGGCGGTGATCTGCTCCGATGTCAGCGGGCCATCGGGAAAAGGCGCGGCGGCCTCGACTGTGGGCGTCGGCGTGGTCGGGAGCGGCAGCGGGCGATAGCTGGCGCATCCCGCCACGAGCAGGGTCGCGGAGAGCGCCACGCAGGTCGACAAGAGTCTGGCAAGGCTCGGCATGGCGCCAACTTGACCCGGTTGGCTTACGTCAGCCTGACTGGAGGACGATCAGCCCAGGTCCAGCCGAACTTCGATCTCGGCCGGGCCGCTGAAATGCGCCTCGCCGCCATGATTCCTCGCCGCCTGGCGCACGATGGCCAGGCCCAGGCCAGCGCCGCCTCGGCTGGCATCGCGCTGGCGGAAGCGTTCGAACATCCGCTCGCGCTCGGCTTCCGGCACGCCGTCGCCCTGATCGCGCACGATGAGCACCGCCCGCGCCTCGACCTGATGGAGCATGACCGACACCTCGCCGCGTCCATGCACCCGCGCATTGTCGAGCAGGGCGTAAAGCAGGTCGCGCAGTTCGCCCGCGTCTCCCTTGAGACTCAGGGTGGCCGGGGCCGACACGCCGAGGCCACGGCCCTCGGCCTCCAAGGCCGGTGAGATGGCGGCGGCGACCTCGCGCACCATGCGCGCCAGGTTCAGCGCGGCGTGCGGTTCGGGCCCGGACACACGATCGGCGCGCGACAGGGCGAGCAGGGCCGTGACCACCCGCGCCAGCTCAGCCAGATCGGCGCGCACCACGGGCCAGTCGACATGGCCGCCGGCCTGGGCGCGCTGCAGCCTCAGGTCCAGCACCGACAATGGCGTGCGCAATGCGTGGGCGGCGTCGGCGGTGAAGCGGCGCTCGGCCACGTAGGCCGATGCGACCCGGTCCAGCGCCCGGTTCAGCGCCGTGGCCAAGGGCTGGAACTCCGAAGGCAGGCCCGCCACCGACAGGCGTGCGGCCGGGCGTTCAGGTCCGATCGCCGTCGCCTCCTGCACCGTTCGTCTCAGAGGCCGCAGGCTCCAGCCGGCCACCAGCCACGACGCCAGCACCGCGGCGGCGGCCAAGGTCGCCACCAGCGTCAGCGGCACGATGCTGTCCCAGGGATCGGGCGCGTCAGGATGCGGCAGGCCCGGATTGATCCGCGTGACCGCCACCGAGCGGCCAAATGGTGCGCTCGCCCCCAGCGCTAGGTCCTGCGCCGACCCGACCAGGCGCAGCGGCGTGGCGTCCTGCCCCGGCTTCGGCGCGAACCGCGCCGGCGGCGCTCCCCCGCCCATCGAACGAGCTTCCAGTCGGCCATCGGGACCATAGACGGCGTAGGCGGCCTTGCCGGTGGCGTAGGCCTGGGCCCAGACCGGTGGCATGCGCACGGCGACCAGCCGCTTGGCGGCGTCGAACCGCAGGGCGCCAATCAGGTCATGGGCCTGGGTCTCGAGACTGGCGTCCTCGAGCACCTCGCCGACGCTGCGGGCGTGGCTGGAGATCATCAGCAAGGTGGCCACGGCGCCCAAGAGGAAGATCGTCGTCAGCGCCACCACCAGGCGCGCCCTCAGACTTGCAAAGACCCTCATCGCGCGGTCTCGGCGGTCAGGCGGTAGCCGATGCCCCGGTTGGTCTCCAATCGCACTGTCGAGCCCGCCTGCTCCAGCGCGCGGCGCAACCGGGAGATGGAGACCTCCAAAGCGTTGGGCGTGACCGAGGTCTCGAAGCCGTAGAGCTGCTCCTCCAGCAGGTCGCGCACCATGATCCGCTCGGCCGAGACCATCAGCGTCTCCAGCAGCAGCAACTCGCGCCGGCGCAGCGGCAGCGCGGTCTCGCCCACCCAGGCCTGACGCGCGGTGGTGTCGAACACTAGATCGCCCACGCTTAGCCGCACATCGCGCCGCGCGCCGGGCCGGCGGAGGATCGCGCGCAATCGCGCTTCCAGTTCCTCCAGGTCGAACGGCTTGGTCAGGTAGTCGTCGGCCCCGGCGTTCAACCCCGCGATCCGATCGCCGACGCTGTCGCGCGCGGTGATGATCAGGGCCGGCGGGGCTGAACGCCCAAAGCCCTGAGCCTGCGGTCCCAGCAGCTCGGACCCATCCCCATCGGGCAGGCCGAGATCGACCACCAGGGCGGCGTACACCCCGACCGCCAGCGCATCGCGCGCCTCCGCCGCCGTCCCCGCCTCGTCCACCACGAAGCCGCGCTCACGCAGGTGCGCCGCGATCAGCAACCGCATCGGCGCACGGTCTTCGACGAGCAGGACGCGGGACATGGGACCGTCTTTGTTGGGGTGAAGGCCAGCGCGTGGACCCACCCACGCGTTCGCCAACCCTAATACAGCCAATTCCTGCGCGTTCGACCTGTCCCCAGCCTGACGGCGCCGCCGTCAGGCTGCCGTAAGGCGCCCCGCCTAGCGTGACGAGGACAAAGGAGACCTATTCGATGCGGCTCGGACACCTTGGACTTTTCGCAGGCCTAACCTTGGCGGCCGCAGCCCCTGCGGCCCGAGGCGAAGCGCCGCCGAAAGTGGTGGCTCACATCGCCGGCCCGGATGGGCCCTGGGATTACGCCAGCGTCTCCACCGATCCGCATCGCCTGCTGGTGGCGCGGGGCTACGGCGTGATGGCGGTGGACCTTGATAGCGGCGTAGTGACCGAGAAACTCCTCCCCGGCCAGCGCGTCCATTCCGCCCTGCCGCTCCCCTTCGGCGACCTGGCGATCTCGACCAACGGGGACGCGGCAACGGCTGTATTGTTCCACATCGGCAGCGGCCAGGTGGTCGCCACCCTGCCCACCGGCAAGAAGCCGGACGGCGCGGTGTACGATCCCGCTACAAAGCTGGTCGCGGTCATGGACGGCGCCTCGAGCGACATCACCCTGATCGACCCCCTCGCCGCCAAGGTCGCCGGCGCCCCGATCCCGATCGGCGGCAAGTTGGAAGCCGCGGTCGTGGACGGTCGAGGCGCGCTGTTCGTCAACGTCGAGGACAGGAACGAACTGGTGAAGGTGGACCTGCGCACCGGCAAGGTCGCCGCCCGCTTCAAGCTCGAGGGCTGCGAGGGCCCGACCGGACTGATCTATTCGCCGAAGTCCCAGGTGATGGTGACCGCCTGCGGCAACGGCTTCGCCAAGGTCATCTCGCCCGAAGGCCGGACGATCGCGATGCTGAAGACCGGCGAGGACGCCGACGCGGTGCTCTACGACGCCGCCCGCGACCGCGCCCTCATACCTTCGCCCGCCAACGGAGGCAGCCTGACCGTGACGGCCCTGTCCGGTGGTGCGCCGCGCGTGATCAGCATGGCGGCGACCGAGACCGGCGCCCGCACCGGCGCCTTCGACCCCCGCACGGGTCGCGTCTATCTGCCGGCCGCCAAGCGGATGGTGAAATCCGCCACCGGCGGACGTGAGGTCCCGGCCCCCGGCGCATTCGACATCGTCGTGTTGGAGACGAGGTAGAGGAAAAATCCGTATACGGATCAAATGCCGGTGACAGGTTCGCGACAGCCGATGAGGTCGATGCTGCACGGAGCATATCAAGCCACCGATGCGACCGAACGAGAGGTTAGAAGCATGTTCCGTCCCGGACCCAAGCCGTCTCGTCGCGCCCTCGCCTGCGGCCTCGCGGCGGTCGCGTGGCTTGGGCTCTTCCCCTTGCCCAAGCCCGCCAGGGCCGAAACGCCCGCCGACGGCCCGCAGAACCTGCTGATCACCTACCGCAGCAAGCCGGCCGATCGCCCCGCGTTCCGCACCTACTTGGAGCACGTCGAGCTAGCCCGGCTGGCGGCCTGGAAAGCCAAGGGCCTGCTGAAGGACTACCAGATCCTGTTCAACGTCTATGACGACGTGGACACTTGGGACGCCATGCTCGTGGTGCGCTTTCCGGACTATGCCTCGGTCGGGCGCTGGCAGGACCAGGTGGAGCGGACCCAACCCGGCGGCCTGGACGCGCAGGGCCTGGCGCTGGGGACGCCGGCGCAGACCTACTCGGCCGACATGCCCTGGACCGACGGGGACTGGGACGGCGCGGGGAGCGTCTTCTACGTCATCCCCTACGAGTACAACAGCGAGGCTGAGTACTCCGCCTATGTCGACGGCTATGTGATCCCCCAGGTGCGGGGCTGGATGAAGGACGGCGTCCTGGCCGGCTACCGCATCTACATGAACCGCGATCCGGTCGGCCGACGCTGGGACTCCCTGTTCGTCTACCGTTACCGCGACCTCGCCGCGTTCGGACGGCGCGAAGCCGTGGTGGCCAAGGTGCGCGCCGGGCTGGTCGACGATCCGACCTGGAAGGCCCTGAACGACAAGAAGCGCACCATCCGCACCGAGAGCGACAACGTCATCGCCGCCTCGCTGCAGCCCCGATAGGCATCATCGCGATCTCCGCGGCGACGTGACCCGTCTCAGTTGACGCCCATCGGACGAAGCTTCTTCCAGGCCTCGATGAACTGGACCGAGGCGTCGACGAAGGTCTCGGTCTGGACCTTGCCCTGGGCGGCGCTGGCGGTGGTGATGTCGGCCACGCCCCAGACGCCGGTGTCCGACATCTCGCGGGTCGAGGTGTGCTTGCCGGTCTCCTTGGCTTTCAGCGCCTCGGCCAGGAAGACCAGGTTGGCGGTGCGGTCCTTGGCGATCACCTGGGGCAGCATGGCCTGGAGGTGGGGCGGCAGGGTCATCTTGGCGGTGCGCGCCGCCTTCATGTTCACCAGGTTGGGGATCAGGTAGAGCGAATCGCTGGTCTCGCCGACGCCGGAATGGCGGTCGAACACCCTGGGCTCCGGAAACTCTTTCGCGCCCTTCGCCACCGCGGCCTTGTAGGCGCCCGACATGAAGGGCCCAGCCGCCTCGCCCAGCTCAACCGCCACGCCGGGCGTCTCCTGGTTGATCCGGTCGACGATGAAGCGGGTGGTCGCCGCGTTGCCGCCGTGGGCGTTCAGCAGCAGGAAGCGACGGAAGCCGTGCTTGATCAGGCTCTGCACCGCCTCGAAATACACCTTCTCGATGGTCTCGGCCGACAGGGTGATCGTGCCCGGAAAACCCATGTGGTAGGGCGAATTGCCGGGCATCAGGATCGGCGCCACCAGCACGTCGGTCTTCTGTGCGATCAGCTTGGCCTGCTCGGTCCCGTTCAGGAAATCGGTGCCGATGGGGCCGTGCAGCCCGTGCTCCTCCAACGACCCGACCGGGATGATCACCATGTCGGTGCGCTTGAGCAGGTCCTCCACCTCCGGCCAACTCATGTCCGGCAGGTAGTTGCGCACCTTCTGCTCGCTCCAGAGCGGGTTGGTCGGTGGGTCGGCGGCGGGCGAAGGGGATGCAGGCGCCGCCACCGCCATCGTGTTCGCCCAGGCCAGCCCGGCGAGCCCCACCGCCATCGCCCGCGCCACATTCAGTCGATCCGCCCGCTTCATCTCGCCCCCGAAATCTTCCGCAGCGGCAGTGTGTTTGCATGCCCCGCCGATGGAAAGGGCGTTCTGCATAGACCTCACGAGCGGAACACCGACTGCCCCTCATGGTGCGCTCCGCTACCGACGTCGCCTAGCGAATGTCCGAACCCACCGCTTTGCGCGTTCCAACCCCAGGGGAACGGCCCATTCCGGCCGAGACGAAGGCGGTCTGCAGGGCGAACACCCAGGTGACAGCGCGCGCGGCATGTTCCATCTTCGCCTCGAAGTTGGGGAAGACGATGCTGCGCTTTCAAATTGCGGCTGTCGCCGTCGTTGCGGCCACGACCTGGGTTGTGTCATGCGCCTCCGCCGGCGCCGCCGAGTCCGGACGCACCCTGGCGGTGACCATCTACAACAACGACCTCTCCCTGGTGCAGGACCGCCGCGACATCGACGTCGCCGCCGGTCGCCAGCGGATCGAGTTCCAGGACGTGTCCGGCAAGATCCGGCCCGAGACGGTGTCGCTGGGCGCGCCCGACCTGGGGGTGGTGGAGCAGAACTTCGACTTCGACCTGCTGACCCCCGCCAAGCTGATGGAGAAGGCGGTGGGCAAGACCGTCACCATCGTGCGCACCAACCCCGCCACCGGCGCCGAGACCCGCGAAACCGCCGAGGTGCTGGCCACCAACGGCGGCGCGGTGCTCAAGATCGGCCAGCGGATCGAGGTGCTGCGCGACGACGGACTGCCGGTGCGGGTGATCTTCGAGAAGGTGCCCGACAACCTGCGCGCGCGCCCCACCCTGTCGGTGATCGTCGACGCCAGGCGTGGCGGCGCGCGGCCTGCGACCCTGTCCTACCTGACGCCGGGGCTCGGCTGGCGGGCGGACTATGTGGCCTCCTACGACGAGGCGGCGAGCAAGCTGGACGTGCAGGGCTGGGTGACGCTGACCAACACCACCGGGACCACGTTCGAGAACGCCGAGACCGTGCTCGTCGCCGGCTCGCCTGGCGACGAGAACCAGGGAGCGGTCTACCAGCCGTGGAGACAATCTCGCCCAACCCTGGTCAAGGCCGGCGTGGAGAGCGGCGGGCGCGAGCGGCTCGGCGACTTCTACCTCTACCCGCTGGCGGAGCGGACCACGATCGCCAACCAGCAGACCAAGCAGGTGAGCTTCCTCGACGTCCACGGGGTGCCGGCCGAACACGCCTACGAGTACCGCAACGGCTGGCTGCAGACCTCCGACGAGCCGCAGAGCGCCAAGAGCGTCTACCGCTTCAGCACCGGCTCGACGGCCGGGCTCGGCGACCAGCTTCCGGCAGGCGTCTTGCGCTTCTACATGCGCGACAGGCGTGGCGATCCGCAGTTCATCGGCGAGAGCCGCATCGACCACACGCCCATGGGCTCGACCCTGTCGCTGTCCACCGGCGACGCTTTCGACGTCAAGGTCAAACCCGTCCAAACGGCGCGCGAGCAGGAGGGGCTGTTCCGCTGGAAGACCGCCATGCGCTACACCCTGACCAACGCCATGCCCCATCCGGTGACCGTGGACCTGCTGCAGGACGGCCTGGTCGGCGACACCCGCATCGTGACCGAAAGCCAGAAGAGCGAGCGGCGCAGCGCCGATGTCGCCGTCTGGAAGGTCAGCGTACCCGCCAACGGGGAGGCGCACGTCACCGCCACCTTCGACACTCGATTCTAAGAAGCCTCGCGTGCGCACCGGCCTCGCGCTGCTGTTGGCCCTGGCGATCGCGGCGCCGGTCCGGGCCGCCGATATCGCCGCCTCGCCGCCCCGCGACCTGTCGGTGACCGTCTACCGCTCGCCGTATCGCGGCGCGGGCGGAATCGACCTCCGATTCCTCAACGGCTTTGCGCTGGTGAGCGAGACGCGGGTCGTCACCCTGCCGGCGGGCGAGAGCCGACTGCGGTTCGAGGGCGTGGCGGACGGGATCGATCCGGCCAGCGCCATCGTCGTCGGCCTGCCGTCCGGGGTGATCGAGAAGAACCGCGACGCCCACCTGCTCAGCCCCTCGGCCCTGATCGCGCTCGCGGTCGGTCATCCGGTCGAGCTGGTGCGCACCCACCCCAAGGGCGGCGGGACCGAGCGAGTGGCGGGGCGGATCCTGTCGGACGCCGAGGGCGGGGTGGTGTTCGAGACCTCGGCCGGGATCGAGGCGCTGCGCTGCTCGGGCCTGTCGGAGAGCTTCAGCTTCGCCAGCGACACCACCGGACTGTCGGCCACGCCCACCCTGTCGGTGCTGACCCGCAGTCCCAAGCCGGTGACCGCCACGGTGACCCTGTCCTATCTGGCGCGCGGGTTCGACTGGTCGGCCGACTATGTCGCGACCCTGTCGAAGGACAGAAACACGCTGGACCTCGGCGCATGGCTGACCCTGGCCAACTCGAACGGGACGGGCTTTCCCGAGGCGCGGACCCAGGTGGTCGCTGGCCGGCTGAACCACCGGACGGGCCAGGTCGAGCCCATCGACGCGGGGACCGCGATCCTCGCCAAGTGCTGGCCGCGAGGCTCGACCAGCGATACGCCAGAGCCGGTCAGGCTCGAGATGAGACGAGCGTCGGCCAACTTCCTGATGGGCGGTTACGCCTTTGCCGCCGGTGCTGCGCCGGCGCCCATGTCAGTCCGTGAAGTCATTGTCACCGCGAGCGCGAAACTCGAACAGCTCGGCGACCTGAAGCTTTACCGCACGCCCTCGCGCACCACCATCGCATCCCGCCAGTCCAAGCAGGTCCGCCTGCTCGACAAGTTCGCCGTCCCCGTCGAGCGCATCTACGGCGCGGACCTGCCCAGCCAACTGGACCGGCCCGCGCAAGCCGCATCGGTGCTGCTGCGCACCCGCAACGACGCCGCGCATCACCTCGGCCTGCCCCTGCCGTCGGGCCGCATCGCCATCTTCCAGCCAGGCGGCGGACGGCCCCTGCTGGTCGGCGAGACCAACACCCGCGACTTGGCCGAGGACGAGGAGGTGGAGTGGCGGCTGGGCGAGTCGCCGGACCTGCAGATCGTCCAGACCCACGAACATCGCACGATCGACCGCACCGACCTACAGCCCATACCCATCATTCCTGGGCTGCTCTGGGCGATCTCGGCGCGCCTGGACGACGAGAACCGCGTGGAGATCAGCAATGCAAGCTCCCAACCCCGCACGTTCGAACTGCGCCTGTCCCTGCCCGCCGGCTCTTCGCTCGTGCGCGCCGATCACGAGGCCGGGGTCAAGGATGGCCGCCCGATCTTCCGCCTCGTGCTGCCACCGCAATCCACCACTATCGTCCGCTACCAGACCGGCAGGCGCCCGGTGTCCTGACCCTGGTTTCGGCCATGGTCGCCGAGGCGTCGGCGAAATGTCAGCCGGACGGCTTCAAGCCAGTGTAAGCTCGACACGAGCCGGAGGGAGCGATAAGCGCTCCGCCGTCTAATCCAACCGTCACCCCGCCGGGTTTTGCGCGCCATGTCCGGTGTCCGCGCTCCCTTACGAGCAGGAAGTCACCAGCATGGCGCGACCGCCGAACTACTCTTTCGAACGCAAGGAACGTGAGCGCCTCAAGGCGGCCAAGGCCGCCGAGAAGGCCGACGCCAAGCGCCTGCAGCGTGAACACGACCTGGCCCAAGCCGCCATCAACGACGCCCCGTCCGCGCCATCGACCGACGAGGCCTGAGGAAATCCCTATGCAAGTTTCGACCAGCTACAATCATGAGACCGTCGTCCTGGACGGCGAGAGCTTCGAAGGCTGCGAATTCCGCGACTGCCGCCTGGTCTACACCGGCGAGGCGGTTCCGATCTTCGACCAATGCCGCTTCGACAACTGCGAGTGGAAGTTCGAAGGCGCCGCCGCCCGCACCCTGGCGCACCTCAAGCTGGTCTGGAGCGTCGGCGGCAAGGCCCAGGTCCAGGCGCACATCAAGGAAATCACCGGGAAGTAGCCGGCGTCGGTCCCCTACGGTTTTTCGGGCTGGGGCTTGCTGACGGCCACCAGCTCGACCCGGAAGATCAAGGTGCTGTTCGGCGGGATGTAGGTCTTGCCGGCGGCCCCGTAGGCCAGATAGGCTGGGATGTAGAGCATCCAGACGTCTCCGGGACGCATCATCTGCAGCGCGCCGATCCAGCCCGGAATCAGCTTCTGCAGGGGGAAGTCCGTCTCGCCCACGCCCGCGTCGGGAGAGGTGTTGAACACCTTGCCGTCGATGAACCTGCCTTCGTAACGGACCTTGATCTCGTCCGACCGGAGCGGGTGAGGTCCGTCGGCCGGTCCCGATTTCAGCACCTTGTACTGGAGGCCAGGCAAGGTGACGACGCCTTCGGCGGTCGCGTTCTTCTGCAGGAACGCGCGCTCCTCATCCGTCGAACCGGGAGGGAGGGCCGCCAAGGCCACGCCGCTCATCTGAACGGCGAATCCGGCCGCCAGCAGGATCATCGGCCAAAGCCACCTCTTCATCAGCTTACCCTCCAGCGCACGAACGCACGTGGGAGCCTAGCCGGAGCCCCGGGCCGTCGCCACCAGCTTCGCTTTGAGCCGCATGCCGACAACGGACTGCACGCATAGAGACGTTCACAGCCGCATCAGGAACACCGCGCCCTCGCCCGGCGCCTGGGCCGACAAGGTCAGGTCCCCGCCATGGCTGAGCGCGACCTGGCGGGCGAAACTCAGCCCCACCCCGGCGCCTTCGGGCTTGGTGGTGAAGAAGGACTGGAAGATGCGCTCGCGGTGTTCGCGCGATACGCCGGGTCCGCTGTCGGAAATCGTCAAGGTCGCGCCCGCCGGATCGGTCTGGGCGGCGAACCGCACGGTCGGGGTGCGGGCCGGCGTTTCCAGCGCCGCCTCCGCGCCGTTGGAAAGGATGTTGGACAAGGCGTGGATAGCCAGGTCGGCGTCCAGCTCCAGCACGACGTCTGGACTGGGACAGGTCAACTCCAAGCGGACGCCTCGCGGCTCCCAGCGACTGCGGAACAACCGCGCGGTCTCCTCCATCAGTCCCGCCAGACTGGTCGGTTTAGGGTCGGGCGGCGGCAGTCGGGCGAGGGTGCGATACGCGTCCACGAACCGCATCAGCCCTTCGGCGCGACGGGCCAGGGTCGCCACGGCGTCCCGCGCCAAGGCGAGCGAGGCTGGCGTTTCGTCGGCCAGCAGTTCGGTCGCCGTCGCCGCGAGGGAGGCCACAGGGGTGAGGGCGTTCATGATCTCGTGGCTGAGCACCTGCATCAGGTCGCGCAAGGCCGCCGCCTCGGCCGCATGGATTTCCGGCTGGATATCGAGCAGGGCCGCCAATCGGATGGTCCCATGGGGGCCGGCGAGATCGGCCAGCGACATGGCGTAGGTGCGCCGGCTGGTCTCCGCAACCAACTCCACCGTCAGCCGCCCGCCGCTCGCGCCGGCCTTCAGCGCCTCCGTCAGGGCCGTTGGCGGCGCGACCAGGCGGTCGTCGGTGCGAAACAGGGTCCTCGCCGCGCGATTGCCGGCCGTGATCACGCCGTCGGGATGCAGCATCAGCAGGGGCGCGGGGGTCTGGTCGATCAGGCTGCGAAGCAGGCGTTGATCCGCCCGGACGGCCTCCATGTCCGGCATCGGTGGAGCGGCGCGCATGGGCGGGCTCGGACGCCCGGCCCAGGCGGCTGAGGCGCCCAGCCACAGCGCGGTCAAGGCCAAGGCCAGGGCGCACGCGTATAGTCCAGCCTGGATCGAAACAGTCGCGCCCACGCCGCAGGCGAACAGCAGGACTTGGCCCAGGCCGAGCAGGACGACCCGCTTAAAGCCCATGCTTGGCCATGCGCCGATAGAGCGCCGCGCGCGTGAGGCCGAGCTGCTTAGCGGCGTGGCTGACATTGAAACTGTTGCGCTTCAGGGCGGCCGCCACCAGGGCGCGTTCGGATTCGCCCAGGTTCAGGTTTGGACGCATCGACGCTTCACCCTCCCCCCCGTTATTGGGAAAGGGGATATCGGCGATCTCATAACGATCGCCCTCCGCCAGGATCACGCACCGCTCCATGGCCTGGCGCAAGGCCCGCACATCGCCGGGCCACGAGGCCTCCACGATCGCATCGGACGCCTCGTCCGTCAGCGGCTTGAGCGGCCGGCCGTAGCGAAGGGCGAATAGGCGCAGGAAATAGTGGGCCAGCATCAAGGTGTCGCCGCCACGCTCTCGCAGAGGCGGCGCGAACACCTCCACCGTGTTCAGCCGATACAACAGGTCGGCGCGCAGGCCGCCGCGTCCATTCAATTCCTCGCGCCGTCGTCGTGTGGCCGCCACGATACGCACATCCGTCGCGACCGTCCGGTCCGCTCCCGGCGACCTGACCCCGCGCACCTCCAACGCGGCGAGCAGGCGCGCCTGCACCGCGGGGGTCAACGCGCCCACCTCGTCCAGGAACAGGGTCCCACCGCGGGCGTCGGCCAAGGCCCCTAAGGTCTCGCCGTCGTTGCGCCGATCGCCGAACAGGGCCGTTTCCATTTCGTCCGCCGACAGGGCGGTCAGGTCCACCGGCACATAGGGGCCCGACGCGCGGGCCGACTGGCGGTGCAGCATGCGCGACATCAGGCTCTTACCGGTCCCCGGTTCGCCGTGGATCAGGACCGAGGCGTCCGTAGGGGCCGCCCGTCGGATCAGATCCCGCGCCCGACCGATGGCGGGGCTGTCGCCGAACAGCATGTCGGTATCGCCCACTTCGCGCGGCAGGGCGGCGCCATCGGCCTTCAACGCCGCGGACTCCCGCCGCCGTCGACGCAGCTCCAGCGCCGTCTCCAAAGTCGCGATCAGCCGGGTGTTGCTCCAGGGCTTGGTGACGAAGTCGCTGGCGCCCGCCCGCATGGCGGCCACAGCGACATTGACCCCGCTATGGCCGGTGACGACCACCACCACCGCATCCGGATCGTGGGCCATGATCTCGTCCAGGCAACGGAAGCCCTCCTCGCCGGAAACGGCGCCGCGCGCGAAGTTCAGGTCGAGCAGGATCGCATCCACCGGCTCCGCCGCCAGGACGCTCCAGGCCTCGCTCGGATGACGCGCGCCGGTCATGCGCAAGCCGTGCCGATCGAGCAGGAGGCCGGCGGCCTTCAACACATCGGCGTCGTCGTCGACGAACAGCACATGGTCGCGGCGCGCGGCGCTGGCCGCACTTGACAGTTCGTCTTGCATGTTCGGAACCGGACAGTCCTGTCTTCAGCCGAACACATGCAACGTTCAACACAAGAAAAAGTCAATAGAGACCGATGGTTAGCCTATGCGGCCGCCCATCGTAAGCTGTGCGGGTGAATATCGCCGACCGCCCGAACCTGGAATCGCAGACACCTCCCCTCCCCGCCGCCGGACAGGGTATGGACCGGCGTGTGGCCAAGCCGCGCTGGAAGCATCGCCGGCTGGCCCTGATCGTGGGCGCGGCGGTCCTGGCCGTGGCGGTGGTCGCCCTGGCCGTACGCCTGATCCCGCCGCCAGGCAGCCTGACGGTCAAGACCTCGGATGTAGAGATCGGCCAGGTCGCGCGTACGCCGTTCCAGGACTACCTGCCCGTCCGCGCCGAGGTTGCGCCGCTTCACACCGTGTTCGTCACCGCGGTGGAGGGCGGTCAGGTCGACAAGGTGATCGTGCTGGACGGGACCGAGGTGGCGGCCGGAACGGCGCTCGCGACCCTGACCAACCCCCAACTCAAGCTCGACGTCACCTCCAAGGAGGCCGAGATCGCCGGCCGCATGGGCGACGCCAGCGCCCAGCAGCTCACCCTGGAGCGCAACCGCCTCGACCGGGAGAAGGAGATTTCTGAGACCGACTACAGCCTGCTCAAGGCCCGCCACGACCTGGACATCCGCCAGCGGTTGCACGAACAGGGTTTTGTCTCCGACGCGGAGGTGAAGACCTACGGCGACGAGGCGAACTACTACCAGAACCGGCTGAAGGACCTGAAGACCGGGCAGCATCAGGAAGACGCCATCGCCGGGGCCCAGGCCGCCCAGATCCACCAAACCAGCGGCCGGCTGAACAGCAACCTGGACGTGGTCCGCTCCAGCCTCGACGCCCTGGTCGTGCGCGCGCCGGTGGCGGGGCGGCTGACCAACTTCACCCTGGAGCCCGGACAATCGCTCAAGGCCGGCGATCCGGCCGGCCAGATCGACTCCGAAGGCGCCTACAAGCTCACCGCCGACGTGGACGAATTCTATCTCGGCCGGGTGACGCCGGGCCAGCAGGCCAGCGCCGACCTGGACGGTCGCAGCGTGATGCTCAGCGTCAGCCGGGTGCTGCCCCAAGTGACCAACGGCCGCTTCCGCGCCGAGCTGATCTTCAAGGGTCAGCCCCCGGCGGGTCTGCGGCGCGGGGAAGGCGTGGATATCCGCATCACGCTCGGCGACACCCGCCCCGCCGTGGTGCTGCCCAACAGCGGCTGGCTGGAGGGCGGCGGGGGAACCTACGCCTTTGTGGTCGCTGCGGGCGGACATCGCGCCGACCGCCGCACCATCGCCATCGGCCGCCGCAATCCAGAACAGGTGGAGATCACCTCGGGCCTGGATCCCGGCGAGCGGGTGATCGTCTCCAGCTATGCCGGGTTCGACAAGTTCACCCACCTGATCCTGCATTGAATCGAGAAGAGAGCCCCATGATCACGCTCGCCGACGTGCATCGCCTGTACCGCTCCGACGAGGTGGAGACGACCGCGCTGCGCGACATCGACCTCAGCATCGAGGAGGGCGAGTTCGTCGCGGTGATGGGGCCGTCCGGCTGCGGCAAGTCCACCCTGTTGAACATCCTGGGCACGATCGACCGGCCGACGTCCGGTAAATTCCGCTTCCGCGACCAGGAGATCACCGAGCTGTCCGAGGCCGAACTGGCCCGCCTGCGCCGCGACAACCTCGGCTTCGTGTTCCAGAGCTTCAACCTGATCGACGAACTGACCATCGCCGAGAACGTCGAGCTGGGCCTGGTCTACCGCCGCTGGGCAGGCAAGGACCGGCGTGTGCGGGTCGAGGCGGCGATGGACCGAGTAGGGATCGCGCACCGGGCCAAGCACTATCCGCACCAGCTCTCCGGCGGACAACAGCAGCGCGCCGCCATCGCCCGCGCCATCGTCGGCCGCCCCAGCCTGATCCTGGCCGACGAGCCCACCGGCAACCTCGACACCGAGAACGGCGCTCAGGTGATGGACATCCTGCAGGGCCTGAATGCGGAGGGCGCCACCATCGTCATGGTCACCCACTCCCCCAGCCATGCGGACCTGGCCAAGCGCCGGATCGACATGCTGGACGGCCGCGTTGTCGTCTCCGCCCGCCGCGCGATCTGAGTCCAGGCGATGTGGGGCCACTACCTGCTGACGCTCTACCGCTCGCTGACCCGTCACCGGCTATACGCGGCGCTGAACGTGTTCGGCCTGGCGGTCGGGATCGCGGTGTTCCTCGTGCTGTGGCTCGACGTGCGCTTCGAGACCAGCTTCGAGCGGTGGATCCCCAACGCCAGCCAGATCTACACGCTGCGCACCTCATGGGTGGGCCCCGGCGGCGGCTTGCCGCCCGTGAACAGCAGCATGGGCGCAATACTGGACGAGTTGCACGGGGACTATCCGCAGCTCGTCGGCGTCCGCACCTGGGGGGCGAGCGGTTCGGTTCGACAGGGCGCGCGCATAACGCCGGAGGGCTTCACCCAGGTCGATCCGAGCTTTTTCCAGGTGTTCGATCTGCCGCTGATCGCCGGTGACAAGGCGACACTGCTACGCCGCCCCGACGAAGTGGTGCTGACCCAGGCCAAGGCGAAGCTCTACTTCGGCGCGGCCAACCCGATCGGCCGGCCTCTGACGCTGTTCTTCAGGGGCGAGGCGCACGATTACCGGGTCGCTGGCGTCCTGAAGGATCTGCCGCCGAACACCGAGCTCCAGCTTGATTTCCTGGTTCCGCTGAAAATCCCCTCGCTCGCCGAAGACCCGTATTGGCGGCATTGGGGGAGCCAGCAGCTTTCAACCTACCTGCGGTTCCAGACGCCCGAGCAGGCCAAGGCGCTGGACGACGATTTCGACCGCTTTTCCGACCGGCACGCGGGGTCCGATCTCGGTCCAGGGCCCGCGCACACGACCATCCGGATCCGCACGCTGCTGCTGACGGCGGCGCACCTGCTCAACCCCAAGGATGCAGCCGTAGTCGCCGGCCTGAGCACGGTGGGATTGCTTACCTTGCTGTTGGCCGGGGTGAACTATGTGAACCTCGCCACCGCCCGCGCAGGGCTAAGGGCGCGTGAGGTCGCCGTGCGCAAGGTGATGGGCGCGACCCGCTCCCTGCTGATGGTCCAGTTCATGAGCGAGGCGCTGGCGACGGCCCTGCTCGCCGCGCTGATCGGGCTGACGATGTGCGAAATCGCCCTGCCGCTGGTGAACGCCGCGGGCGGGCTGTCGCTGAAGATCGACTATTTCGGCTCGGACGGTCTGCTCTTGGCCGTGCTTCTGGTGGTGGCCGTGGTCGGGTTCGGCGCGGGGCTCTATCCGGCTCTGGTGCTGTCCCGGTTCCACGCGGCGGCGGTGCTGGCTTCGGCGCGGACCCCTGGCGGCGGCCGCGCCGGAGGGCGGGTGCGCGAGGTGCTGGTGGTGATCCAGTTCGCCATCGCCATAGCCTTCACCATCGGCACCGGCGTGATCGTCAACCAGACCGGCTATCTTCGGCGGGCCGACCTCGGCTTCCGGCGCGAGGGGCTGATCGTTATCCAGTCCATCAACGACTCGGCCCTGACGGCGGATCAGCGCGCCAACATACTTGCCGCCTGGCGCGCCGTGCCGGGGGTCGTGCACGCCACCCTGGGCGACATCGCTCCCGGCGTGGACGACAACACCAACTCCGGCAACACCAAGCTGCCTGGGACGCCGGGCGAAGGTCGCAGCTTCAACTACGTCTGGGGCGGCGAGGACTTCCTGCAGACCTATGGCGCCCGCCTGATCGCGGGTCGCTTCCCGGACCGCAGCCACGGCGGCGATTTTCCGCCGAAGCCGCCGGAAGGCGCCAAGGTCAAGCCGCTTCCTGGCAATGTCGTCCTGAACATGAGCGCGGTGCGCGCGCTGGGCTTTCACAGCGCCCAGGAAGCTGTCGGCAAGACGATAGGCGAAGGCGCTGGGCTGAACACCTTCGTACCCCACACCATCATCGGCGTGGTCGAGGATATCCGCTTCCGCTCCCCCCGGGATCCGGTGCCGCCAACCATCTACCGGTTCTCGCTGGTCAATATCGAGGAGTCGGCGGCGGGCGTGCGTTTCTCCGGCGCAGATCCCCAGGCGGTCATGGCGCGCCTGGCTACGGCCTGGCGGCGTATCGCGCCCACATCGCCGTTCCGCGCCAAGACCATCGACGACAGTCTCCAGCACTACTATCGCCCCGACGACCAGCACGGACGCCTGTTCACCATAGGCGCGGTCCTGGCGGTCGGCATCGGCTGCATCGGCCTCTACGGGCTGGCCTCGTTCAACACCGCGCGGCGGGTGAAGGAGATCGGCATCCGCAAGACGCTCGGCGCATCGACCGGCGATGTGCTCAAGCTGCTGGTCGGCCAGTTCCTGCGGCCGGTTCTGCTGGCGAACCTCATCGCGTGGCCCCTGGCCTATCTGGCGATGCAGAACTGGCTATCGGGGTTCGACCAGCGGATCGGGCTCAGCCCGCTCTACTTCCTCGCCGCCACCGCCCTGACCCTGGCGATCGCGCTCGCTACCGTGGCGGGCCAGGCGTTCGCGGTGGCGCGGGCCGAACCCGCCAAGGCGCTGCGTCATGAATAGGCGTGGGTGGGTGCTTCTTGGGCTGGCCGTTTCGGCTTTTCCCGGGTCGGCCCTCGCCGAAACCCTACAGGATGCACTGGCTATGGCCTATCGCACCAATCCGGTGCTCGCCGGCCAGCGGTTCCAGCAGCAGGCCCTGGACGAGAGTTACGTCCAGGCCAAGGCCGGATGGCGTCCGACCGCCAGCTTCAGCGCCGGCGCGCAGTACGAGCGCGGGCCGAACTCGACCGACTTCAGCCAGGGCTTCGCGTCCGGCAATTCCGGGCAGGCGGCCATCACCGTCACCCAGCCGCTCTATACGGGCGGGCGCACGGCCTGGGCGGTGAAGGCGGCCGAGGCGTCCGTCGGCGCCGGACGGGAGGGTCTGCGCTCCACGGAGTCGCAGGTCCTGCTGTCGGTGATCCAGGGCTATGTCGACGTACTGCGCGACCAGCAGATTCTACAGGTCCGCCAGGCGGACGCGGCCACGCTGGAACGTCAGGTCGCGGAATCCTCCGCCAAGTTCAAGCTCGGCCAGGTGACCAGGACCGACGTCGCCGAGGCCGAAGCCCAGCTCGAATCCGCGCGCGCAGCCTTGGCGGCCGCCGACGCACAGCTCCAGATCAGCCGCGCCGAATACGCCACCGCCGTGGGCGAGCCGCCAGGAGAGCTTCTCGAACCCACGGGACTGCCGGGCCTGCCGATCTCGGTGGACCAGGCGTTCGAACTGGCCGAGGACGCCAATCCCCTGCTCGCGCAGAGCCGGCTGAAGGAGCAGTCCTCGCGCGCGGAGATCGCCGCCGCCAAGGCCGCCTATCGCCCTACCGTCGCGCTGCAGGGGACCTATGGCTACATTGGCCCGATCTCGCCGCTGGACACGCGCGACTACGGCCAGGACGTGACGGCGGGCGTGACCATGACGCTGCCCCTGCTGACCGGCGGCCTGACCGCGTCCCAGGTGCGTCAGGCCACGGCCCTCAACAGCAGTGATCGCGTGGCCATCGAGATGGTTCGCCGCCAAGTGGTTCAGAGCGTCGCCCAGGCCTGGAACCAACTCCTGTCGGGACAGGCCGGGGTAAAGGCCAACGCGGCGCAGGTCGCCGCCGCCGACCTGGCGCTCAAGGGTTCCCAGGCGGAGTACGGCTATGGCCTGCGCACCACCCGGGACGTGCTGCTTTCCGACGAGAACCTGCGTTCCGCCCAGCTCGCCCTGGCCCGCAGCCGGCACGACACCATCCTGGCGGAAGCGTCGGTGCTGGAGGCCAGCGGCCGGCTGGAAATCCATGACCTCCTGCCGGCCGAGCCCGCCTACGACGCGAAAGGCCATTTCGACCGGGTCAAGAATGCGGCGCGCCCACCTTGGGAAGGCGTGGTCCAGGCCCTGGACCAGGTGGATTCGGATGGAGTGACAAGGCGCCAGTGACGTCTCCTCTGCTGGAACGCCCACAGCGGAAGGTCGGAAATCAGGCCGGTTGATAACGGCCCCGCAGATGATACCGTATACGATGAACGGGGAGCGGTGATGGCGGGCGTGAACGAATCAGCCACGGACACGTCGCGGCGCAACCTGCTCCAGGGCTTGGTCGCCGCGCCCGCCTTGGCCGCGACGGCGGCCCGGGCGACCCCAGCGCCTGTCCCCCATCGAGACGGTTCGAGCCCCGCATCTCGAGACCCCTTCGTCGCCCTACAGGTCGGCGCACGCTCCTTCGTAGACGAGGGGGTGGACCACTGCCTGGACACCCTGCACGAGACCGGCGGCGTCAACGTGGTGATGGCGGCGGTGTTCACCTACGGAACCGGGCTGGCCGGCCGCCAATCCAGCGACGAGCCCCTGCCCGATCACGGCGTGCAGGCCTACGACACCATCCACGGCGGCAGCTATGCGGCGGTGCATCCAGAGTTCTACGCCGGCTCGGTGATCAAGGACATCCGCGCGCCGGACCTGGGATCGTTCGACATCCTCGCCGACGTCATCCCTCGCGCCAAGGCCAAGGGGATGCAGACCTACGCCCTGTTCGAGGAGAACTATAACCCCAAGTTGATCCCCAACTTCGGCAAGATCGCCGAGGTCGACCTGTACGGCCGCACCGGCCGCACCACCTGTTTCAACAACCCCGATGCGCGCAGCTTCCTGGCCTCGATGGTGTCGGACTGGGTGACCAGCAACGACATCGACGGGCTGATGTGGGAGTCCGAGCGCCAGGGCCCGCTCAACAACATGCTCGGCGCGCATTTCGGTTCGGTGCAGGCAAAGCGGTCCACCATCGGCTGCTTCTGCGGGCACTGCATGAGCAAGGCGCGCGACCTGGGCATCGACGGCCCGCGCGCCAAGGAGGGCTTCTTCGCGCTGGACCGGTGGGTCACCCAGACCCTGGCCGGTCCACGGGTGGCGGACGGGACCTTCGTGTCGCTGTGGCGGGTGCTGCTGAACTATCCCGAACTGCTGGCGTGGGAGCGGTTCTGGTACTCCAGCCAGGAAGAGGCGTACGGCCTGATCTATGGGACCGCCAAGGCGATCAAGCCCAAACTCCAGGTCGGGTGGCACATCATGCACCTGGTGACGATGAGCCCCTTCTACAGCGCCGACACCGACTACGCCCGCCTGGCCCACATCGCCGACTTCCTCAAGCCGTCGCCCTACAACAACTGCGCCGGCCCACGGCTGGCGCAGTATATCCGCAACGTCCAGTCGACCATCTTCCGCGACTCCACGCCCGAGCAGGTGCTCGACATGCACTACCGGATGATGGGCCTGTCCGGCGAGCCGACGCTCGCGCAGTTGCCGACCGCCGGGCTGTCGGGGGCCTCGGTCGGGGTGGAGACCCGGCGCGCCGTGGCCGATGTCGAAGGCGCCATCCCGATCTATCCGGGTATCGACATCGACATCCCGACCGCGCTGGACGAAAAGCGCACCCGTCCCGAAGACGTCCAAGCCGCCACCGCTTCCGCCCTGGAAGCCGGCGCCTCGGGCGTGGTGCTGTCGCGCAAATACGCCGAGATGCGCCTGACCAACATCGCCGGAGCCAAGGCGGCGTTGATGGCGCACGCCAGCCGGTCGGGCGCTGGGTTAGGCTGAACGCCCCTCGACTATCGAGGCGACGATCATGTTCAAGAGGTACCGGAGCTTCTGAAGGCCGTCCTCGATATCTCGAGAATCTGCGCTCAGCCAAAACCTGAGTTCGGTCAGATAGACGTCGAGTATTATCCTGGCGAGCCCATCGATATCGAGTTCGGGTCGCACCTCCTCGTTTGCCGAACCTCGCCGAAGGATTTCGCCCAACCTCTGCTGGGCATGGGCGCGGCGGCCGATGCCAGGCGCCAGCGCCTGACTGGTTTCGACAACGGAATAGGCCGCCCTGTCGCCCGTCGACGCCCGGTAGAGGTCAGGGTGCCGGCTCCAGAATTCATAGCGAGGCCTTAGGAAGACGATGATCTGCTCGATGAGCGGTTGGTCGCCTTCCAGGCCGGCGAAGGCGGCGTCGTTAAGCCGATCCAACTCATCATTCAAGCTCATCAAAAACAAGTCGACCTTGTTTTCAGCATAAAGAAATATAGTCCCGGCAGCGACCCCCGCTCGACGCGCTATTTCGCGAGTTGTCGCAGCCTCGAACCCCTTCTCCGCCAGAATATCGAGCGTGGCGCAGCGGATACGTTCTCGCCGTTCGACCTTGTTGTTCTCACGACGGCCGGACAACTGCGGCTCCCATCTGGAATATCATTTGCGTCATCGCCAACGGGAGCTTTGCGGATCGTCGGGTTCGATCTCCCTTGACGACATCATGGCGGCGTGTCAATCGTGGAGAAAATGAGCGCGCTCATTTCGTGGATCGCCATGCGCGACCAATGAATTCCGAATGCGCGCCCGACGGGAGAATGGAAGGAAATTGCACTTCCAAAGTAGATAATCTTATAGGGATGGAAGGTTCAGATAATGCCTGAATACAAGGTAGGCCCAGCCGACATATTCGCCGATGATGAACGGCGTATCGTCGCCTGCGACGACAAAGAGATCGGCATCTTCAAGCTCGATGGCGAATTCTATGGGTGGCACAATCTCTGTCCGCACCAAGGCGGCCCGGTGTGCACAGGCCGGGTGATGAGCCGGGTGCTGGAGATCGCCGACGCTGAGGGCTGTACGCGAGGACAACAATACGACGACAGTCAAAAGCACATTGTCTGCCCGTGGCACGGCTATGAATTCAGCATCAAGACCGGCTCTCACCCTGGAAATGCTCGTGTGAGACTACGCCCGGCGGACGTCTTTGTGCGCGAGGGGCAGGTCTATGTTCGCCTCTGATCACGACCGCAGGAACGATCGCTACGCCTGGATCGATGAGGCTGCGCCCCAGCTTCTGAGCGCCTCGCGTGAACTGCTCACCGACGGCGAGGCGGCGCGGGTGTCGGACCAGTCGGTCGCCCAGATCATGACCGCCGCCATCCGCCTCTACGTCGCCAAGACCGATGGCGAGGAGCGCACGTTCAGCCCCGTCGCCGGCGAACGCGACAGCGAACTCTGCCCGACAGAACTGCTTTCGGCCGTCTCGGAGCTGCTTCGCGCCATGCGCCTGGGGCCAATGGAGCTGGCGCTCTGGTATCGCCGTCGCCCCGATTCAGACATAATATAGTTCGGAGACCAACGATGAACATCCAAACGAAGTTCGACGCCAATCCCGCTCCAATACAAATTATCGACGGCCTTACCGATACGCGCGATGTGCTCGCCCACGCGCGCAAGAACGCCTTGAAGCGGGGATTGGCCGATTGGTTCATCTGCGATGTGGACGCGCACCATGTCGAAAGTATTTCCTGGCACGAAGTGGTTAAATATATCGAGGACCCCGTCATCCGCGACAACGCCATGCGTTTCCATTCGGAACGTACAGGCGCACCGCCTTACGGACTGAACGGCGATCTGGGTCTTCGCTATACTTCGGTCGGTGGACGCATCCCCCATCAGGACGAGCGCAGGGAAAAAATCCCCGACACCGGCGTGCACCGCGACGTTGAACTGACCCGGCGAGCGATGGACTCCATCGGCGTCGACAACATGGTCATATTCCCGACGCCGATGCTGTTCCTGGGCATGCATCCGCAACCTGAAATGGAGGTCTGGCTCACCCGCGCCTATAATCGCTGGCTGATCGACCGCATCCTTTCCGAGGACGACCGCATCAAGACCCTGCTTTGCCTTCCGTTCAACACACCGAAGGAAGCCGAGCGTACGGTGGCGGAATTCGCCGACAAGAAGGGTGTGATCGGTTTCTGTGTTCCGAGCACACGCTACAAGCCGGTGCATCACAACGACTATATGCGGCTGTATTCCATGATCGAAGAGACCGGAAAACCTCTGGCGTTCCATGCCGGTTATCATTGGCATGACCCGTCTCTGGCCACAGTCAACCGCTTCATCGGCATGCATGCGCTCGGTTTCGTGTGGTGCAACATGGTCCACATGACCAACTGGATCCTGAATGGCATCCCGGAGCGCTTCCCCAAGCTGAAGCCGATCTGGGTGGAGAGCGGTCTCGCCTGGGTTCCGTTCATGATGCAGCGCCTGGACGACCAGTACCTGATGCGCCAATCGGAAGCGCCGCAACTGAAGCGCCTGCCCAGCGAATATATGCGCGACAACTGTTGGTATACCACCCAACCCATGGAAACGACCCACCCCAAGGCGCTCCAGAATACACTTGAAATGATAAATGCAGAGACGCAGCTATTGTTTGCTTCAGACTGGCCGCATTTCGATTTCGACCTCCCTCAGATGATCTACGACCTGCCCTATCTGAGCGAGCAAGCCAAGCGCAACATCCTCGGCCTGAACGCCGCCCGGATCTTCAATCTCGAACCGACCATTCGGAAAAATCTGATGTACTGACCGCCCGCCCGTTGTCGGCGGCTGGCGTCACGGGTCAGAACGGGAAGCCTTGCAGAGCGTTGCGATAAAATAGAAATAATAACACAGCGGGAGGAAAGGTGTCGGCGATAGCAGACATTGACGTGCAAGGACTGATCGAGAAACAAAGATTCGGCCCCTTCCAGTGGACTGTCCTGATCCTTTGCTTTTCGGCGGCGCTGCTGGATGGGTACGACGCCCAGATCGTCGGCTTCGTCATCAGCGGCATGGCGCGCACATGGCACGTGGGCCGTGCCGCCTTCGGTTCCGTCTTCAGCGCCGGCTTCGCGGGCCTGCTCATCGGCGCCTTGGCGATGGGAACGGCGGCGGATCGTTGGGGCCGCAAGACCATACTGATCATTTCGACGGTGCTGTTCGGGCTGTTTTCCTTTCTCACCATCTTCGCCAACTCCATCGACACTCTGGTCCTGCTGCGCTTCCTGACGGGGTTCGGCGTCGGCGGCGCCCTGCCCAACGCGATCGCCCTGTCCGGCGAGTACGGGCCGCGCTCCCATCGCATCACCATGATGACCACGGTGGGCGCCGGGGTTTCGGTCGGGGCCACGCTGGCCGGCCTGATCGCCTCGCAGGTCTTGCCGCACTTCGGCTGGAGAGCGGTCTTCTATATCGGCGGCTTGGCGCCCCTCGCGCTCGTGCTTGTACTGGTAGGGTTCCTGCCCGAGTCCCTGCGGTTTCTGATCATCCGCAAGCGATCAAGGCGCGCCGCCGAGAAGATCGTCCGGCGCATGGCGCCCGACCTGGTCCTCGACGCCTCCACGGTGTTTTCCATATCGGAAATGCATCGGACAGGGCTTCCGGTGAAGCATCTGTTCACCGAAGGGCGTGGCCCGCTGACCGTGGTCATGTGGCTGGCCTTCCTCTGCAACAATGCGGCGCTCTACACCCTCATCCCGTGGCTACCGACCCTGGTCCACGGCATGGGGCTGAGCATCGCCAACGCCGCCGCCATAGTCTCCGTCTTCAGTATCGGCGGCATCTGCGGAGCCGTGGGCGTCGGACGCTTCATCGACAGCGCCAATCCCTACCGCGTCCTGGTGCTCGTGCTTTTCGTCGCGGCGGTGAGCACGGTTTCGATCGGCCTTGTGGGCGTGAAGTTCCTCCCCCTGACCGCGACGATCTTCGTCGCCGGGTTCTGCGTGGCTGGCGGTCAGCACGGCGCCAACGCCCACGCGGGCGGCTTCTATCCGACCTTCATGCGCTCCACGGGCCTTGGCTGGGCGATGGGGGTGGGCAAGGGCGGGTCCATCTTCGGCCCACTCCTGCTCGGCGAACTCCTCAGGCGGCGCTGGCCTCTCTATGACATCCTGGGCGTGTTCAGCCTCGTAATCGCTTCATCGGCAGCGCTCTTCGGCCTGATGGGATGGCTGAGCGCCCGCGGGGCCCACGCGTTCGCGAGCGGTGAACGCGGCGCGGCCTCATCGTCGGGTCGCACCGTGGCCGAATCCACGATCTGACGCGGAAGGCGGCGGAGGGCTGTGAGCGAAATAGCCGATCTCAGCGCCCTTCCCGTCACCGATCGGACGACGGCGGCCATCCGAGATGTCCTCGCCGGCCGTAAACGGGGCGTGCGCTCCAGCCTGCTGTTCGCCGGGCCGGCGGTGGTCGCGTCGGTCGCCTACATGGACCCGGGAAACTTCGCGACCAACATCCAGGCGGGCGCCCACTACGGCTACGCCCTGCTCTGGGTGGTGGTGCTGGCGAACCTGATCGCCATGCTGTTCCAGGGACTTTCCGCGAAACTCGGCATCGTCACGGGCCGCAACCTCGCCGAGGTCTGCCGCGCGCAGTTTCCGCGGTGGGCCGTATACGGCCTTTGGGCCGCCAGCGAGATCGCGGCCATGGCGACCGATCTGGCCGAGTTCGTCGGCGGCGCCATCGGCCTCGCCCTGCTGTTCAGGATTCCGCTGCTAGCCGGAATGACGGTGACGGCGACGGTCACCTACGGCGTGCTGCTGTTCGAGAAGCGCGGCTATCGCGTCATGGAACTCATCGTCGGCGCGCTGGTCGCGGCGATCGGACTTTGCTTCCTGGTCGAACTGGCCATCTCCCCCATCGCCTGGAAGGATGCGGGGCTGCACGCGATCGTCCCGTCCCTGCCTGGGGCGGGGGCGCTGACCATAGCCATCGGCATCGTCGGGGCCACAGTCATGCCCCACGCCCTGTATCTCCATTCTGGCCTGACCCAGAACAGGGCCCCAGCACGCAGTGCACGGGAGCGCCGCTCCCTTCTGCGCTTTTCGAACCGGGAGGTCGTCGTCGCCCTGGCCTTTGCGGGCATGATCAACATGTCGATGGTGATGATGGCGTCCTCGGCCTTTCACGCCCGGCACAGCGGGGTGACGGAACTCGAAACCGCCTATCGTATCCTGACGCCGCTCCTGGGCGCTGGAGCCGCTGGCGTCTTCCTATGCGCGTTGATCGCCTCCGGCGTCTCCAGTTCGGTGGTCGGCACCATGGCGGGTCAGATGATCATGCAGGGCTTCATGGGCGTCCGCGTCCCGATCTGGGTGCGGCGCGGCGTGGTCATGCTGCCGGCGTTCGCGGTGGTGGCCATCGGCTTCGACGGGACCCGGGCGTTGATCCTGAGCCAGGTGGTCCTCTCGTTTATCCTGCCCGTGCCGATGGTGACGCTGGTCCTGTTCACATCGCGCCGGGACATCATGGGTGAATTTGCGAACAGCTTGTTGACGAACGCTGTCGCGATCCTGGGCGCCTTCATCGTGCTGGCGCTCAATTTCGTGCTGCTGGTCCAGGCTTTCGGCCTCGCCGCGATCTGAACAATCCGAGGTTCAGCAGTTAGCGCCGGGGCGCCGCGTTCGTTTCTATCGCCACGATATGAAGGTTAGCTTTGTAGTTTTCCTTCCTACCTGCTAGACTGCGGCAATGAACGATCCCCAGGGCGATCTCGATGCGGCGCGCGCCTTGGCCTTGGCTGTGGACCTTCGTGTCCAGCTCGGGAAATTGAGCCGCCGGCTCCGCGACCAGACGAATCCCGGCGACCTGACCTGGTCCCAGAAGGCGGTGCTCGTCCATCTGGAGCGCGAGGGATCGGCCACGGTGACGACCCTGGCGCGGGCCGAAGGCGTGCGCCCGCAATCCATGGGCGCCACCATCTCCGTCCTGGAGCAGGCAGGGCTGATCAGCGGCGCGCCGGACCCCGCCGATGGGCGCCAGACCCTTCTGTCCCTCACCCCCCCTTGCCGGGAAATGATCAAGACCAGCCGGACGGCGCGGGAGGACTGGCTGTTCTGGGCCATCCAAACCAAGCTGGCGCCGGGTGAACAGGAAACCCTCGCGACCGCCGTCGAACTGCTCAAACGCCTCGTCGAGACGTGATCCCCCGAAACCCGAAAGGCATTCACCCGTGGCCTTGACCACCCTCGATCCGAAGACCGCCCTGGTCGTCATCGACCTGCAAAAGGGCATCGTCGCCTACCCGACCGTCCATCCCATCGACGAAGTCGTGAAACGGGCCGCCGCCCTGGCGGACGCATTCCGGCGCCAAGGCTTGCCGGTCGTGCTCGTCAACGTCGACGGAGGCGCGCCGGGTCGGACGGAGCGAGCGCGTCCCCCCGCCGAATTTCCGGTCGGCTGGACCGACATCATCCCGGAGCTGAACCAGCAGCCCCAGGAGCATGTGGTGACCAAGCGGACCTGGGGCGCATTCACCAACACCGATTTGGAAGCACACCTGAAGAGGTTGGGCGTGACCCAGGTCGTGATCGCCGGGGTCTCGTCCAGCGCCGGGGTCGAGTCGACCGCTCGCCAGGCCTACGAACTCGGCTTCAACGTCACCCTCGCCGTCGACGCCATGACCGACATGAACCTCGACGCCCACACCAACAGCGTCACCCGCATCTTCCCGAAACTGGGTGAAACCGGCACGACTCGGGAGATCATCGATCTGCTCGACAGCAGCCGAGCATGAGGCGCCGACGATGAACTGGCTTCACGACATATCCTACTTCTTCGGCGGGGCCTTTCTCGTCAACGCCACTCCACACCTGGTCAGCGGCTTGATGGGACGGCCCTTCCAAAGCCCGTTTGCGAAGCCGCCCGGTCAGGGCCTTTCTTCCTCGACGGTAAATGTACTTTGGGGTTTTCTGAACCTGGCGGTCGGGTATGGTCTTATATGCCGGGTCGGAACCTTCGAGCTCCGATCCACTGAAGATGTCGTCGCCTCCGGATTGGGCGCTCTACTTATCGGGATCATGACGGCGCGCATGTTTGGCCGGTTCAACGGCGGCAATTCGCCTGGCGAGACATGAGCGATCGTCCGGCCGGCGCCTTCCGTTCGCTGCACGGCTTCAACTACCGGGTCTGGGCCGGCGGGGCCATCGTATCCAATGTGGGCACCTGGATGCAGCGCACCGCCCAGGACTGGCTGGTGCTCACCCAGCTGACCCATAAGAATGCAACGGATATGGGCGTGGTCATGGCGCTCCAGTTCGGACCCCAGCTGCTGCTGCTGCCGCTGACCGGTTTCGCGGCGGATCACCTCGACCGGCGAAAGCTGCTGATCGCGACGCAGGCGGCGATGGGGGCCCTGGCCCTTGGGCTGGGCCTGCTCACCGTCACGGGCCTGGTCCAGTTGTGGCACGTCTACGTGTTCGCGTTCCTGCTGGGCTGCGTCACCGCCTTCGATGCGCCCGCGCGCCAGACATTCGTCTCCGACCTGGTTGGGGAGGCGAACCTGTCGAACGCCGTGGCGCTGAACTCCACATCGTTCAACGCGGCCAGGATGATCGGTCCAGCCGTCGCCGGCCTGTTGATCGCCTCGGTCGGCACGGGGTGGGTGTTCCTGATCAACGCTGTGTCCTTCGTCGCGGTGCTCTGCTCGTTGGGCCTGCTTCGCGGCGGCGAGCTTCATCGGAAGGACAAGGCCGTTCGAACCCGAGGCAGCTCCGTTGAAGGATTCCGCTACGTCTGGAAGCGACCGGACCTGAAGGCCATCCTGTTCATGCTGTTTCTGATCGGCACCTTCGGGGTCAATTTTCCGATCTTCATCTCGACCATGTCCGTCACCGCCTTCCATGCGGGCGCCAGCCAGTATGGGCTCCTGACCTCGATCATGGCCATCGGCTCGGTCGCCGGCGCCCTGTTGTCGGCCAGACGCGCCAAGCCGCACATCGCGCTCCTGTTCGCCGCCGCAGCCGTATTCGGCTTCGGCTTCACACTGGCCGCGGTCATGCCCAACTACTGGCTGTTCGGCCTGGCGCTGATCGTCATCGGCGTGTCCGCGCAAACCTTCACCACCACCGCGATCAGCACGGTGCAACTCGCCACCGAGCCCGCGATGCGGGGACGCGTGATGGCGATCCTGCTCGCCATCGCCTTGGGCGGCACGCCGCTTGGCGCACCGCTGGTCGGATGGATCGCCGACAGGTTTGGACCACGCTGGGCCCTGGTCGTCGGAGCCGCCTCGGGCTTCGCCGCGGCGATTGTCGGACTCCACTACCTGGTGAGGTATCGTGGCCTGCGCGTTCGCATCCAGGCTGGCCAGCTCCGCTTCAGTACGGACGCCGGGGACGCCATGATCGCCCCCCATCGCTTCGACCGCCGCGCAGAGCTTACAGCCGGCGAGTGAGTCCGACAGGCATCCGTTGCCCAGCAGGCGACCTAACAGCTTAGCTTAGCGGCCGAACGGCGCATGGCTGGCTAGATTGGCCTCAGGACAAATAGCTGCCGCAATCATCCAGCAGCGGTCGCGCGCCATTCCTGCTGGAGCGCGACCTTGAGCCAGACGCCCTCGTTGACGCCGCCTCGGCGACGGTTGTCGACGCCGGCTCAGGTCGGCTTGCTGATCGCACTCGCAGCAGTCCTGATCCTCGCGCTGGTGACGATCCCCTGGGCGTTGCGCGCCGCCGCCGCCAAGCCGGACGTCGCGCCGCCGCAACCCCCGCCGGGAACCTTCAAGCCCACCCCCGAGCAGTGGCGCACCCTGACCTTTGCGCCGATCCGAGCGATGAGCTTCGCGGACCAGGTCTCCACCGACGGCAAGATCGCGGTGGACGACGACGCCACCGTGCAGATCACCCCGCCCTTTTCCGGTCGGGTGATCTCGGTGGTCGTCCGCGCGGGCGACCGGGTGGCGAAGAGGCAGGTGATGCTGACCGCCCAGGCCTCCGAGGTGGCGCAGGCGCGCAACGACCTGACCGCCGCCGAAGCTGCGCTGACGACCGCGAAGGCCCAGCTCCAGGTCGCCTCCGCCAACGCGACGCGCCAGCAGGCCCTGTTCAAACTCAGCGGCGCCGCCCAGCGCGACGTGCAGCAATCCGAAAGCGACCTCGCCGCCGCCCAGGGCGCGGTGAAGAGCGATATCGCGGCCCTGGCGGTCGTGCGTGACCGGCTGAAAGTGCTGGACGTGGGCGTCGTGAGCCAGGGCGAGATCAATTCCAACGGTCTTGCCGCCCTCCGCTCGCCGATCGCCGGCGTGGTGATCCAGCGCCAGGTCGGCCCGGGCCAGTATCTGAACGCCACCTCGAACGGCGCGACCACGCCGATCTTCACCGTCAGCGACCTGTCCAAGGTCTGGCTGACGGCCAATGTGCGCGAGGAGGACGCCGCGCGCATCCACGTGGGCCAACCGATCGAGGTGCGGGTGGCGGGCCTGCCCGATCGCAGCTTCCATGCCCGCATCGACTTCGTGGGCGCGACGCTGGACCCGGCCACCCGACGGCTGCCGGTCCGCGCCACCCTGGCCAATCCCGGCGGCCTGCTGAAGCCCGAGATGTTCGCGGACTTCGCGCTGGGCGCGGGACCGTCCGAGCAAGCGCTGGGGGCGCCGGCGTCGGCGGTGATCTTCGAGGGCGACACCGCCAGGGTCTGGGTGGTGCGCCAGGATCGGACCCTGGCGTTGCGCCCAATCAAGGCCGGACGCACGGCGAACGGTCAGGTCGAGGTACTCGCGGGCCTGAACGCCGGCGACCGGGTCGCCAGTTCCGGCGCCATCTTCATCGACCGCGCGGCCAAGGGCGACTGATCTCCGATGAACCGGGTCGTCACCTTCGCGCTGCGCCACAGCGGGCTGATGCTCGTGTTCATGGCCGTGCTGTTCGCCGCCGGCATCGCCGCCTTCCTGAAGTTGAACATCGAGGCCTATCCCGACCCGGTCCCGCCCCTAGTCGAGATCGTCACCCAGAACAGCGGCCAGTCGGCGGAGGAGATCGAGCGCTACATCACCATCCCGATCGAGATCCAGCTCGCCGGCATCCCGCATGTCACCAGTGTGCGCACCATCTCGCTGTTCGGCCTGTCCGACGTGAAGGTGCAGTTCTCCTACGACTTCTCCTATGACGAGGCCGAGCAGCGGGTGATCAACCGGCTGACCCAGCTAGGCCAGCTACCCAACAACGCCCAACCGCTGATCTCGCCCGAGAGCCCCATCGGGGAGATCTACCGTTATCGCGTCGTCGGACCGCCCGGCTATTCCGTCACCGACCTGAAAACCTTGCAGGACTGGGTGCTGCAACGCCGCTTCAAGGCCGTGCCGGGCGTGGTCGACGTCACCGGCTGGGGCGGCAAGACCAAGGCCTACGAGGTCGATATCGACCGTTCGCGCCTGCTGGCCTACGGCGTGTCGCTGAGCCAGGTTATCGCGGCGCTGAACAACGCCAACGTCAATGTCGGCGGCCAGACCCTGAACATCGGACCCCAGGCGGCCATCGTGCGCGGCGTGGGACTGATCCACTCCATGGACCAGGTGCGCCACACCTTGATCGCCGCGCCCAACGGCGCGCCGGTGACTATCGGCGACGTGGCCAAGGTCGAGGTCGGCCACCTGCCCCGCCTCGGCATCGCCGGCCAGGACGCCGACAACGACGTGGTCGAGGGCATCGTGCTGATGCACCGCGGCGAGAAGTCCATGCCCACGATCAAGGCGGTGGAGGCCGAGGTCCAGAAGATCAACACCACCGACGTGTTGCCCCCCGGCGTGCACATCGAGAAGATCTACGACCGCTCGGATCTGATCGCGGTGACCACCCACACCGTGCTGCACAACATGCTGGAAGGCATGATCCTGATCTTCGTGATCCAGTGGTTGTTCCTGGGCAATTTGCGAAGCGCGGTGATCGTGGCGGTGACCATCC
>NZ_LMUL01000001.1:41855-55122 GCF_009765965.1 Caulobacter sp. S45 | reverse complement strand
GATCATGGTCGAAAGCATCTACCGCCACATCTCCGAGCATTCGGGGATCACCCCCGCGCCCAACCGGCGCCACAGCGCCAAGCTGGCGGTGATCGCCGATAGCGCCGCCCAGGTCAGCCGTTCGATCTTCTTCTCCGCCGCCATCATCATCGCCAGCTTCGTACCGCTGTTCACCATGACCGGGGTGGAGGGCCACATCTTCGGGCCCATGGCTCGCACCTATGCCTACGCCATCCTAGGCGGGTTAGTGGCGACCTTCACCATCACCCCGGCGCTGTCCGCCCTGCTGTTGCCGAACGATCTGACCGAGAAGGAGACCTTCCTGGTCCGCCAGCTTCGGCGCGCCTACGGCCCAGCGGTGGAGTTCGCGCTGGCCAACCGCGTCCTGACGCTCGGCGGCATGGGCGTGCTGCTGGCGATCACCGTGCTGTCGGCCAGTTCGCTCGGCACCGAGTTCCTGCCCCACCTGGAGGAAGGAAACTTCTGGATCCGCGCCACCATGCCGGGCGCGATCTCGCTCGAGGAGGGCGACAGCTACGTCAACCGCATGCGGGCGGTGATAAAGTCCTATCCCGAGGTCCAGACCGTGGTGTCCCAGCACGGCCGCCCGGACGACGGCACCGATGCCACCGGCTTTTTCAACGCCGAGTTCTTCGTACCGCTCAAAGCCTTCGACACCTGGCCCGGCCACATCGGCAAGGAGAAGCTGACCCAACAGCTCTCCGCCGATCTGGAACGACGCTTCCCGGGCGTGGAGTTCAACTTCTCCCAGACCATCGAGGACAATGTCGAGGAGGCTGCCTCCGGCGTGAAGGGCGAGAACTCGGTCAAGCTGTTCGGCCCGGACCTGGAAACGCTCCAAGCCACCGCCGACAAGATCGGCGCGGCCATGAAGACGGTGCCTGGAGTGGAAGATCTGCAGGTGCTGAGCGCGCTCGGCCAGCCTACCGTGCGCATCGACGTGGACCGAGTGCGCGCGGCCCGTTACGGCCTGCAGCCCGGCGACATCAATACGGTGATCGCAGCCGCCGTGGGCGGACAGGCGGCCGGGAATCTCTACGAGGACGGCAGCGACCGCAACTTCCCGCTGCTGGTGCGCCTGGCGCCCGAGCATCGCGCCAACCTGGACGACATCCGCAACCTGATGATCGCCGCTCCCACCACGGCGGTCGGGGGAAGCGGCGTAGTGCAGGTCCCGCTGAGCGCAGTCGCCGACGTTAAACTCGTTTCCGGCGCGGCCTTCGTCTATCGCGAGCAGCAACAGCGCTACATTCCCATCGAGTTCAGCGTTCGCGGCCGCGATCTCGGCAGCACCGTGTCCGCCGCCCAGGCCGCCGTGGCGCGCAAGGTACAGCTGCCGGGCGGCTATCGACTGGAGTGGGTCGGGGAACTGGGCGAACTGAACGAAGCCCTGGCCCGGCTGGAGGTGGCGATCCCCATCAGCCTGGCGCTGATCGGCTTCCTGTTGTTCATCAACTTCTCCTCGCTGACCGACACCCTGCTGGCGCTGAGCGTCATGCCGATGGCCATGGTGGGGGGCATCCTGGCCTTGTCGCTCACGGGCACGGCGCTGAGCGTCTCGGCGACCATCGGCTTCATCGGCCTGTTTGGCATCTCGGTGATGAACGGGATTATCGTGATCTCCTCGTTCAACCATCTGGTCCTCGGCGGCCTGGAGCGGGGCGAGGCGTTGCGGCGGGCCTGCGAGACCCAATTGCGCCCCGTGGCCATGACCTGTTTCGCCGCCTGCGTGGGCCTGCTGCCGGCCGCCATGTCCACCGGCATCGGCTCGCAGGTGCAGCGGCCGCTAGCCCTGGTCGTGGTCGGCGGCATCCTGCTCGCGCCGGCGCTGATCCTCTTGGTCCTGCCGGTGCTGATCGACCTGTTCTCGCCCAAGGGTCGATCTGTCCGACGCCATACCGGCGAAGGCGACGCCGCCCACGAGCCCACACGATGATCCGGCTGGCGATAAGACCCCTTGGCGGAACGCTGACGGCGGCGTTGCTGGCCGGGTGCGCTGTGGGTCCGAACTTCCATCGTCCAGCCCCGCCACCCGCTCAGGCTGGCTATGCACAAGGGCCCCTGCCCGCGCGAACTGAGGCTGGACCTGCGGGCCTGGCGGGCGCGGACGCCCAGACGCTCGCCTACGGTCAGGACCTGCCGGGCCAGTGGTGGACGCTGTTCCACAGCCCGGCGTTGGACGCCCTGGTCGCCGATGCGATCCGCGCCAATCCGGACCTGGATTCCGCCCGCGCCGCCCTGAAGGCCGCCCAGGCCGAGGTGCAGTTCCAGCGTGGCGGCCTGCTGCCCACCGCCGCCATCAGCGGTCAGGCCAGCCGCGAGAAGGACAGCAACACCCTCTCGCCGACCCTGAACCAGCCCCTGTCGATGTTCAGCCTCTATACGGTGCAGCTCGCCATCTCCTACACGCCGGACGTGTTCGGCGGGGTGCGGCGCAGCGTCGAGAACGCCCGGGCCCTGGCCGAGCAGCAGCGCTACGAGCTGGAGGCCAGCTACCTCACCATCACCACCAACGTCGCCAACGCCGCGATCCAGGCCGCCGGATTGCAGGCCCAGATCGACGCCTATGAACGATTGGTCGCCATCGACCGCGATCTGCTGACGCTCTACGGCCAGGAGAAGGCGCTGGGCCAGCTCGCCCAGGTCGACGTGGCCGCCCAGGTGGCGGCCCTGGCCCAGGCCGAGGCGCAGTTGGCGCCGCTGCGCCGCCAACTGGTCCAACAGCAGGACCTGATGGCGGAGCTGACCGGCCGCACGCCAGCCGAGTTCACCGCCCCGCCGATCCGGCTGGCCGACCTGACCCTGCCCGACACCCTGCCCGTCAGCCTGCCCTCCAAGCTGCTGGACCAGCGCCCCGATATCCGCGCGGCCGAAGCGAACCTGCATGCCGCCAGCGCGGCGGTAGGGGTGGCGGTGGCCGCGCGCTTGCCCAGCATCACCCTGAACGCCACCGGGGGCGGCGCCTCGACCGGGATCGGCTCGCTGCTGACCAACGGCAACAACTTCTGGACCCTGGCCGGCGGCTTCGCCCAGCCGGTGTTCCAGGGCGGCCAGCTCCTGGCCAAGCAGCGCGAGGCCGAGGCCCAGTACGCGCAGGCCCGCGCCCAGTACCGCTCGACGGTGCTGGCGGCGTTCCAGAACGTGGCCGACGCCCTGCACGCCGTGGAGATCGACGCCCAGGCCCTGCGCGCCACCGCCGCCGCCGAACAGGCCTCGCTACAGGCCTTCCAGCTCGCCCAGGCCCAGCAACGGCTCGGACAAACCTCCGGGGCGCAGGTGCTGGTGGTCGAGCAGGCCTATCGAAATGGACTGCAGGCCGAGGCCCAAGCCCAGGCCGCTCGCTACGCCGACACCGTGGCGCTGTTCCAGGCGCTGGGCGGCGGTTGGTGGGGCCGCCAGGACCGCTGAAGCCGGTCTATCCCGTCCGCGCGTTCCGATTGACGGCTTCCACGGCGGCGCGCGATGAACGTATCGTCGGACGCAGTTCGCCCACATCCGCCTGGAGCGCGAAGCATGGACACTGCCGCTATCGAGGAGATGTTCTCGGCGCTCGGGCCTGTCACGATCAAGCGCATGTTCGGCGGAAAGGGCGTCTATCGCCTGGGCAGCATCGTCGCAGTCGAGTTCCACGGCGAGATACTGCTAAAGGCCGACGACGTCAGCGCACCGGAGTTCGAGGCCGCCGGCGCGCGGCGGTGGAGCTACGAAGGCAAGAAGGGCAAGGCGGTCAACATGCCCTACTGGTCGATCCCCGAAGACGCCTTCGACGATCCGGAGATCATGGCCCATTGGGTCCGGTTGGCCTATGCAGCCGCGCTCCGTTCAAACGCGAGCTAGAGCCGGCCCTGGGGATACTGACAACTACGCCTTGCTGCGTCGTCCCCTATGCAGCGACGGCCCGGCGGACGCCGCCGTCCGAATTGCGCGATTGCGTCCTGCCCGTGGAGGTCGCCGCGCCGGTCTTGAACTGGGCGACCAGGTTGCTCAACGCCTCCGTCTCCTGGGTGAGGCCGTAGGAGGCGGCGGTGGATTGCTCGACCATGGCCGCGTTCTGCTGGGTGACTTGGTCCATCTGGTTGATGGCGGTGTTCACTTCGTTCAGACCGACCGCCTGCTCGTGAGCGGAAGCGGCGATATCGGCGACGACCGTATTGATCTCGGTGACCTGGACCACGATCCGCTCGAGCGCTTCGCCGGTTTGGCCGACCAGGCTGACGCCCGAGGCGACGTGCTGGGCCGAGGCCGAGATCAGACCCTTGATCTCCTTGGCCGCTTCGGCCGAGCGCTGAGCCAGGGCGCGGACTTCGGAGGCGACCACCGCGAAGCCACGTCCCGCGTCGCCGGCCCGTGCGGCTTCCACGCCGGCGTTGAGCGCCAGCAGGTTGGTCTGGAAGGCGATCTCGTCGATCACGCTGATGATGTTGCCGATCTGGCGCGAGGACTGTTCGATGCCGCTCATCGCCGCCACCGCGTCGCGCACCACCACGCCGGAGCGCTCCGCATCGGACTTGGTTTCGCCGACGACCTGGCGGGCGTGGTTAGCGCCCTGGGCGGTCTTCTTCACCGTGGCCGTGATCTGGTCGAGCGCTGCGGCTGTCTCTTCGAGGCTGGCGGCCTGCTGCTCGGTGCGGCGCGACAGGTCGTCGGCGGCCGTGGTGATCTCGCTCGCACCAGACCGGATCGCCGTCGCGTTGATCGCCACCGCGGTCATCGTCTCCTGCAGCCTGTCCATGGCGATATTGAACTCGACCCGCAGCTTCTCGTAGAAGGCGGCCGATCCTTTGATCGCGAGATCGAAAGGCTGGCTGATGCGGAAGGTCAGGTCCCCCGAAGACATCTTCTCCAGCGCGGCTCCCATCGCCTGCAAAGCGACGCCTTGCTGATCGATCGCGGCCTGACGCGACGCCGCAGCGCGGGTCCGGTCCGCATCGGCGGCCCCCTTCTCCGTTTCGGCTTCCTGCTGGAGTCTAAGATGGTCGACAGCGGCGGCCTGGAAAATCCTCAGGGCTTCGGCGAGTTGGCCGATCTCATCCCGGGCGCCCGTCTTCGGAATGGACACGGTGGTATCGCCAAGCGTCAGGCGACGCGCAGCGTCGTTGAGGTCCTTGATCGGCTTGGCCACCGCCCGCAGCAGCGCAAACCCGACGCACAGGGACACGCCGATCATGACCGCTGCGCCCAAGGCGAGCACCGTCATCTGGGCGCCGGCGACCTGCGCGCCGCCCGAGGATTGAATGGCGGAAAGCCTCGACATCTCGCCCCCGGCGACCAGAGCGGCGGTCAAGGCGATCATGCCAAAGCCGATGACGACCTTCTGTGCGATCGGGAAATTCGTGATCGGCATGAGCGCTCCGCCTGGGTCAGGCCAAAGGTTTCCAACGCCGACATCTGTTGGTTAAGCCGGTGAAGAAAGCCTAAATCTTCGCCTATCCAGCCCCATTTTCGATGAGGATGGCGATCGGATGTCAGGTGAAATCCGACACGAACGGTAATGAAGGTCAGTGAAGGCGCCTGGAAACATCCACGTCTTAAAGTTGCACCCCCTATTGACCATGTCGAAGCATGTCGAGAGGACGTCGGTTGGAGCATTTATACAGTGATATCAGCTGACGAAGCCGATGCTTACCGGCGAGCGGTCGCCCTAAATCCGCAAGCCGCCGAGCCACATTACAATCTTGGCGTGATCCTGGGCCGCCAAGGCCGGTTGGACGAGGCCGCCTCGTCCTACGAAAGAGCCCTGGTCCTCAGGCCCGATCATGCCGAAGCGCACAACAACCTAGGCATCGTCCGTCGAGCGCAGGGAAGGTATGGGGAAGCGGAAACGTCGTTTCGCAACGCGCTCGCCGCCCGGCCGAATCACGCCAAGGCCCACTACAATCTCGGCGTCACGCTCCAGCATCAGGGGCGTCTCGAAGAGGCGGCGGCGTCTTATCGAAGCGCCATCGCCATCAAACCGGACTATGCAGAGGCGCACTATAACCTCGCGCTGCAACTGCCGATGGACAGCGCCTCGCCCGACGCCGACACGGCGCTCGCGCTTTTGAGCCAGCAGCTTGGCCAACTCGAGCAGTTCCAGCCGATGCAGCGCGCCATGCTGCTGTTCGCCCTCGGCAAGGCCCAGGAGAGCCGGGGCGAGTTCGATCTCGCCTTCTTGTCCCTGGCTCGGGCGAACGCGCTCCACCGGGCGGTTCGGCCCTTCGACATCGTCGAGGCCGAGCGGCTGACCGCCTCGATCGCCGGATCGTTCGACGGCGCGCTGTTCGAGCGGCTGAGAAACGGGGGCGCCGCCAGTGATCGACCGATCTTCATCGTCGGCATGCCCCGCTCGGGCACGACGTTGATCGAGCAGATCCTAAGCGCCCATCCGGAGGTGCATGGCGCGGGCGAGATACCGACCCTCGAGAGCCTAGTGATCCGGCAAGGCGAACGCCGCGGCGCGGCCTATCCCTCCTGGGCGCGGAACCTGACGCCGGGGGAACGCCACGATCTGGGGCAAGCCTATCTGGACGCCCTGCCCGCGGCCCCAGGCGGCGAGACGCGAATCGTCGACAAGACGCTACTCAACTTCAGACACCTCGGTCTGATCCACCTGTGCCTGCCGAACGCCATCATCATCCATTGCCGACGCGACCCGCGCGACGCCTGTTTTTCCTGCTTTGCGACCCGGTTCGGCGACGGACAGGACTACGCCTACGAGCTTACCGAGCTTGGGCGTTACTGGCGCGCCTACGACGAGTTGATGGCGCATTGGCGCGCGGCGCTCCCGCCTGGACGAATGCTCGAGGTTCCATACGAGGCGGTGATCCAGGACGTCGAGGCTTGGTCGCGGCGGCTCGTCGCCCATTGCGGGCTCGAATGGGACGACGCCTGCCTGCGGTTCTACGAGTCCCAGCGCGACGTGCGCACCGCCAGTTTCGCCCAGGTCCGCCAACCGATCTATGCGAGTTCGGTCGGACGCTGGCGCAGGTTTGAACATCACCTCGGGCCTCTTGTTGAGGCGCTAGGCGAGCCCTGGAAAACCGAAACCCCTTCCGGCGCGTTGGAAGGCGACACGGAATAAAGGTCCAAAACCTTCAGCCCGCGGGCCACGCCCGTTTCTTTTCGACTGGTGCTCGAACATAGGGCGCAAGGCCGCAAGCACGATGCACGGCGCTCAAAGCCTCGGCTCAGCCGTCTGTCCCTAATCCCAACGTCGCATATCTATGGTCTAGATGATTCAGATGACCCGCTGTCGAGCGGCTCCAGCGCAACGGGCACATGACCACCTCTGATCGATCCCCGTCCAAGACGCTGAAATCGACCACGCCCCTCGCGGCCCTGACCGCGCTCGGGATCGTGTACGGGGACCTGGGCACCAGCCCGCTCTACACCCTGCAGACCGTGGTGCTGGCGATGGGCGGAAGGTTCACGCCGGAGAGCGCGCTCGGCGTGCTCTCGCTGATCGTCTGGACCCTGATCATCACCATCTCGGTCAAGTACTGCGTTTTCGTCATGCGGGCCGACAACCATGGCGAGGGCGGCATCCTGGCCCTAATGTCGCTGATCGGCGCCAACACGCTGAAGGGGCGCGGCGCCTTGCTGACGATGATGGGGCTCCTGGGCGCCGCTCTGCTCTATGGCGACGGGGCGATCACCCCGGCGATCTCGGTGTTGAGCGCGCTGGAGGGCGTGAACATCGTCACCAGCGCGATGAAGCCCTTCATCATGCCGCTCGCCGTCGTGATCCTTTTCGGCCTGTTCGTCCTGCAGAAGTTCGGCACCGCGATCATCGGACGTGCGTTCGGACCGATCATGCTGGTGTGGTTCGTGACCATCGCCGTGCTGGGCGTCGGCGGCATCGTCCGCAGACCCGACGTCCTGGCCGCCGTCTTCCCCGGATATGCGATCAGCTTCCTCGCCCATAGCGGCGCGGTCGGTCCCCTGGTGGTGGGCGGGGTGTTCCTCTGCATCACCGGCGGGGAAGCGCTCTACGCCGACATGGGCCATATCGGCCGGTTTCCGATCCGACTGTCCTGGTACGCGGTCGTGCTTCCGGCCCTGCTCCTGAGCTACGCCGGCCAGACCGCCCTGCTGATCCAGAAAGGGACGATCCAGGGCAATCCGTTCTTCCAGCTGGCCCCGGCGTGGTCGATCTATCCCCTCGTGGTTCTGGCGACCCTGGCCACCATCATCGCCAGCCAGGCCATCATCACCGGCGCCTTCTCGATGACCCGCCAGGCGATGCAGCTGAGCTGGTTGCCGGCGATGCGCATCCGCCAAACCTCGAACCAGGCCTACGGTCAGATCTACGTCCCCACCGTGAACTGGCTGCTGATGGCGGCCACCATCGGGATCACGATCGGCTTCGGCAGTTCCGATCGGCTGGCCGGCGCGTATGGGACAGCCGTTTCAACCACCATGCTCTTGACCACGGTCCTGCTCTACACGGCCATGCGCCGGGTATGGCGTTGGCCGCCAGCGGTGTGCGCCGGCATAGGCGCCGTGTTCCTGATCGTGGACCTCGGCTTCTTCAGCGCCAATCTCCTGAAGATCCTGGACGGGGGCTGGCTCCCGCTCACGCTCGGGGCCCTGGTGTTCTTCATCATGACCACGTGGCGAACGGGAGTGGACGTCGTGCGCAAACGTGTGACCGAAAGCTCGACGGAGCCCGAAGCCTTCTTCGCCGTGCTGGATGAGGGCAAGATTCCGCGAGTGCCCGGTACGGCGATATTCCTCACTCGCACCACCCAGCGCATGCCCCCGCTGATGGCCGACCACATCAAACATATGGGCGCGCTTCAGCGCAACGTCATCGCCCTGTCCGTCGTGTTCGAAGAACAGCCCCACGTGGACGAGGAGAGCCGCTGCAGCGTCGAGCACCTGACCCATGGAATTTGGCGGATGACGGCGCGTTTCGGGTTCTTCGAAACGCCCGACCTGCAAACCGCCCTGTCCCACATCGGCGCCCTGGACCCTTCGATCGATTTGAAGTCGGCGGTCTTCTTCGGAACGAGAGACCTCGTCGTTCACCGCCCTGGAAGCCGCGTGTTGTCCCACGGCCGGCTCGCCGTGTTCGCCTTCCTGTACCGCAACGCCCTGAAATTCGTCGACCGGTTCCACCTGCCTCCGGAAAACTCCGTGGAAATCGCCCGCCAGATCGAAATCTAACCGCCTCGCCCTCCTTTAGCGGTCTGGCTTCCGCCGGTCCGAAGCTTGGCGCCTACCTGCTTGGCCATCTCCCTGTCGAAGTCGGCCTGGGCGGCCACGGCGATCCGCTGGAGCTCCCCACGGGATACGAAGGCGTTGGGCTGGCCGGCCAATTGGCGTCGACGCCTTCCGAGCACATCCGCCACCTCGGGATGGTTGGTCAGCACCACGTCCGCCTTCATCGCCTTCCAACGGGCGAAGCTGCTGCGGTAATCGGTGGCGACATTGGGATAGGCGCGGTTGCCGACCAGGACATTGCCGGCCACCGTCATGCTGCAGGGGATGACGACCTGAAGCCGCCGACCCGCTTCGCTCACCGGCAAGGACCAGGTGGTGCAGCCGGGGGTGTGGCCAGGGGTTAGATAGGCGGTCAGGACCGTCCCACCCAGGCGGATGGCCTCGCCATCCTTGACCACGCGATCGACCTTGACCGGCGGAAAGCTCCCTGCACCGAAGACGTTGTCCCCGAGATGGCGGCCATGCTCCAGCGACCACCGGTCGCCTTGGCTCGCTAGCATCACCGCCCCGGTGTCCTGCTTGAGCCGAGCGAGACCGCCGGCATGGTCTGAGTGGGCGTGGCTGTTGACCAGCACCTTCACGTCCCCGAGCCGGAAGCCGAGCCTTGCTATGTTCCGCTCGATCAACGGCGCATTCTCCGCAAGCGTACCGTCCAGCAGGATGTCGCCCGCGGGCGAGACGATCAGGTAGGACGCCAATCCCCGCGAACCGACATAGTAGACGTTTCCCACGATCCGGAACGGCTCCACCGCCTGGGTCCACGCCGCCGGACGCCCATTCGGGGCCGCAACAGTTGGCGTGACGGCTGCGAGCGCCACAAGACCGCCCAGGACGCGCCCTAGGGCGCGGCGACCATAATGTCTGTTCATACCCAAGCTCCCGAATTATGCCTGCCCATTCGTGATGCCCGTTCCAGGACGGCGGGACAAAGGATAAGACCGCAGCCGGATCATGAGGAAAACTAGGGATCGATGCCGCGTTCGGTCGTACCGCTCAATGCGCTGAGGGCGTTCGAAGCCGCCGCGCGCCACCTGTCCTTCACCCGCGCCGCCGATGAGCTGTGCGTCACCCAGGCCGCAATCAGCCATCAGGTCAAAGGCCTGGAGGATCGGCTCGGCGTCGCCCTGTTCCGGCGCTCCAATCGCGGACTGATGCTGACCGACGAAGGGGTCGCGCTGGCGCCGACCCTGTTCGAAGCCTTCGGCGCCATCGACCGCCTGTTCGAGCAATTCGAAGCAGGCGGCGTGCGGGAGGTGCTGACCGTCAGCGCGGTGGGCACCTTCGTGGTCGGCGCCCTGCTGGAGCGGCTCCCGGCTTTTCGCGCCGCACACCCGCTGATCGACCTGCGCATCCTGACCAACAACAACAAGGTCGATATCGTGGCCGAGGGCCTGGATTATGCGATCCGGTTCGGCGACGGCGCATGGCATGGCTCGGACGCAGAGCTGATCTGCACGGCGCCGCTCTCGCCCCTGTGCGCACCGGGCGTTGCCGAGCAGTTCGCCGAACCCGCCGACCTGCTACGTGCGCCGCTGTTGCGCTCCTATCGGCCACAGGATTGGCTGTTCTGGTTCAAGGCGGCGGGGCTGGAGCCGGCGAACCTTCGGGGGCCGCTGTTCGATAGCTCGTTGATCATGGCCCAGGCCGCGATCCGGGGCGAAGGCGTCGCGCTCGCGCCCCACGGCCTATTCCGTCGCGAATTGGAAAGCGGCCAACTCGTCAGGCCGTTCCGGATCGAGGTGGACGTCGGGGGCTACTGGCTGACCCGGCTCAAGTCTAGAGAGCCCACCGCCGCAATGGCCGCCTTCCGGTCGTGGCTGGTCGCCCTGTACCCCTCGAAGACGCTTTGACGCCGCTTCCCCCTCGTCCCCACCTTGCTTAAAAGCGCCGAAGCCGAGCCGCACTCGCGGCCGCTGGAGCAACGATGCGCACCACCTTACGTGACCTGCAGCGGATGAAGGACCAGGGCGAGCGCATCGCCATGATCACCGCCTACGACTATCCGTCCGCGCGCCTCGCCGACCGCGCCGGTGCGGCCATGCTGCTGGTGGGCGACTCCCTGGGCATGGTGGTGCACGGCCACTCGACCACCCTGCCCGTGACCCTGGACGACATGGTCCGCCACTCCGCCGCCGTGGTACGCGGCGCCGAGCAGGCCCTGGTGGTAGGCGACCTGCCGTTCCTGACCTACGCCAGCGACGCCGAGGCCGTCGCCTCGGCCCGGCGGTTGATGCAGGAGGCGGGTGTGCAGGCGGTGAAGCTGGAGGGCGGCGCGCCGGTGGCGTCCAGCGTCCGGCGGCTCACCGAACTCGGCGTGCCGGTGATGGGCCATCTCGGCTTCACGCCCCAGGCCCAGCACCAGCTCGGCCTGCGCGTCCAGGGCAAGGACGCCGCCGGGGCGCGCCGGCTGTTGGAGGATGCGCTGCTGCTGGAGGCGTCCGGCGCCTTCGCCGTGGTGCTGGAACTGGTGCCCGCGCCCTTGGCCGAGGCGGTCACGCGCCGCCTGCGCATCCCGACCATAGGCATCGGGGCCGGTGCGGGTTGCGATGGCCAAGTGCAGGTCTGGCACGACCTGCTGGGCTTGGACGACGGCAAGACGCCTCGCCACGCCAAGCGCTACGCCGACATCGGCGCGGCGATCGGAACCGCGCTCAAGGCCTATGTCGGCGACGTGCGGGCCGGAGCCTTCCCGACCGCCGCGCAAAGCTCGACCATGGAAGAGGCCGAACTCGCCGCCGCCCTGGGCGAGGTTCACTGACATGCAGGTGCTGGAGACCATCGCCGAGGTGCGCGCCGCGCGGCGGGGCCTGACGTCCCTGGGCCTGGTCCCGACCATGGGCTTCCTGCACGCGGGGCACCTGAGCCTGGTGGAGCGGGCCAAGGCCGAATGCGGCGCCGTGGCCGTCAGCATCTTCGTCAACCCCACCCAGTTCGGCCCGAGCGAAGACCTTTCCCGCTATCCTCGCGACCTCCCGCGCGACCTGGCCATGCTGGAGGCGGCCGGGGTGGAGCTGGTGTTCACGCCCCAGCCGGCCGAGATCTATCCGCTGGGCTTCAGCACCCGCGTCGAGGTAGGCGCGGTCGCGGGTCCGCTGGAAGGCGCCTCACGTCCCGGTCACTTCGCGGGCGTGGCCACCGTGGTCGCCAAGCTGTTCAATATCGTCCAGCCCACCCGCGCCTATTTCGGCCAAAAGGACGCACAGCAGAGCGTCGTCATCCGCCGCATGACCCGCGACCTGGACCTGCCGGTCGAGGTCGTGGTCGCACCCACAGTTCGAGAGGCGGACGGCCTCGCCCTGTCCAGCCGCAACGCCTACCTGACGCCGGAGCAGCGCACGGCCGCGCCTGTGCTGTTCCGCGCCCTGTCGAAGGCGCAGGCGTCATTCACCCTCGGTGAGCGCAACGCCGAAACGCTCCGAAACGCGATGCGGGACGTGATCGCCAACACGCCGGAGGCGGAAGTCGATTACGTCAGCCTCGCCGACCCCGATACGATGGAGGAGTTGGTCCTGATCGACACCCGGGCCCTCGCCTCCCTCGCCATACGGTTTGGCCACACCCGTCTGATCGATAATCTGCTGTTGGAAGAGACAGCGCGTCTGTAACCGGTATCGAGGATCGGTTTTATGGTTAAAGCCCTGTCCGTTCGCGGCCCACACGTGCTGTCTGGCATCGTCGGCGAAGAGGCGGTATCAACGCTATAATCAGATTATAGAAAATCAAAACGGGGTGGGTATGAGCAGCAGGACGGTGAACGCGGCGGAGGTGATCGACTCCAGCCCGGTCGGCGCATTCCAGATCGGTATCTTCGTCATTTGCGCCCTCGTCGCGGCCATGGACGGTCTCGACACCCAGGCGATCGGCTACACCGCACCCCTCATCGCGCTGGCGATCCACGCCAAGATGGCGGTGTTCGGCACGATCTTCTCGGCGGGCCTGGTCGGCGCCACCGTGGGTGCGCTGGCCCTGGGCCCGCTAGCGGATCGGTTTGGCCGCAAGTGGCTGTTGTGCGCCGCCTGCCTGTTGTTCAGCGCCTTCACCC
>NZ_LMUL01000001.1:3225-41744 GCF_009765965.1 Caulobacter sp. S45 | reverse complement strand
GAACTGCTGGTCCTGAGGTTTCTGGCGGGACTGGGTCTCGGCGGGGCCGCGCCCAGCTTCCTGGCCATGGGTGCGGAGTACGCCCCGCGCAGGCTGCGCTCGATCACGGTGGCGGCGCTCTATTCGGCCTTTCCGCTCGGCGCAGCGATCGGTGGCTTCGTCGGCGCCTACACCATCCCGCATTTCGGCTGGCGTTCGATGTTCGTGATCGGTGGCGTCGGACCGCTCTTGATCGCTGCGTTGATCGCGGTCTGGCTGCCGGAATCCTTACGCTTCCTGGTGGCCAAGGGCGTCCGCAAGGACACGATCAAGCGCATCCTGCTGAAGATCGCCCCGCGGACTGACTTCACCGACGCGGAAATCGTGGGTGGCGAGCTGGTGATCCCGCAGGCCAAATCTAGGCTCGCTTCCGTGTTCCAGGATGGCCGGGCCCCGACCACGCTGATCCTCTGGGTCCCCTTCTTCACCGGCTTCATGGTGATCCTGACGGTGACGACCTGGACGCCTTCCCTATTGAAGGCCGCTTCGGTGCCGATCTCCATGGGCGTGCTGATCCTGGCGGCGAACAATCTGGGTGGCGTCGTCGGCGCCGTCGTCGGCGGCCATCTGCTCAAGAAGTACGGACCCCATCTGGTGTTGGCCCCCGCCATGATCGTCGGCGGCATATCGCTGGCGGTGTTCGGCCAAGTCACCCACTCCATCCCCGCGCTGATGATCACCTCGATCGTCAACGGCCTGCTGGTGGGCGGATCGATCTCGATGCTGCTCTCCCTGGCGGCGGCGGTCTATCCCACGATGATCCGCTCGACGGGCATCGGCTGGGCCATGGGCGTGGGCCGCTTCGGCCAAATCCTCGGGCCGATCGCCCTCGGCCTGCTGGTCGCGCGGCACATCCCCATCTCCGGCCTGTTCATCGCCATGGGCATCCCTTGCGTGATCGGCGGCCTGGCGATCCTGGGGCTGATCCCGCTGCTGGGACGGCTGGACTTCGGCGCGGCGTCCGCTCCGACCATCGACCAGATCGCCACCGCGGCTCCCGAAATCTGAGCAAAGGCCAGTCGCTTCGCCCCGCCAAGGAACGGCGGGGCGAAGCAGGCGTCGAGGGTCAAGCCTGGACGCCCTCGACGCTCCCGATCTTCACCGAAGCGCTTGCGGACGCGTGGGCGTCCGCAAGCTGAGCACGCCGCCGGCCGAGAGCGAGGACGCCCTCCACCAGCGCATCTATATCGTGTCGTCGCGTACGATGATTGACGATGGCGGCGCGGATAGCGGTGCGCCCGTTGATCCGGGTCATCGAAGGCGCGACCTCGCCCGCCTCCTGCAGCTCGACCACGATCTGGGCGTTCAAGCGATCGGCGTCGGCCGCCCGATAGCCGAAACAGACGATGTTCAGGGCGGTCGGCGCTAGAAGTTCAAGCTCGGGCTCGGCTTCGATACGAGCCGAAAGCTCTTGGGCGAGCGCGCAGGTATGCGCCATCACGGCGCCGAGCGCCGCCGATCCGTAGGTCTTCAGGGTGAACCAGACCTTCAGGGCGCGGAAACCACGTGACAGGTCCGGACCGTAGTCGCATGGCCACCAGTCCCCCGCCGCGAGCCCGCGATCCGACCTCTGCAGGTAGGCCGTCCGGGCCGCGAACGTGGCGCGATGGGCCTCGCCGTCGCGCACCAGGAGGAAGCCAGCGTCGTAGGGGACCTGACCCCATTTATGGAAATCGAACGCAAGGGAATCGCATCGCTCGATCCCAGCCATCCTTGGGGCGAGCTCAGGCGACAGCACGGCCAGCGCGGCGATGGCGCCGTCGACATGGAAGGCGAGGTCTTCGGCCTGGGCGATATCCGCGATCCCAGCCAAATCGTCGATCGCCCCCGCATCCACCGTTCCCGCGGCCCCGACCACCATGAACGGCCGCAGGCCGGCGCGCCTGTCGGCGGCGATCGCGGCGCGGAGCGCGTCCAGATCCATCCTCTGGTCTGCATCGACCGGGATGCGGCGGAGATTGCGCGAACCGTGCCCCGCCATCTCCATGGCCGCGTCGAGACAGCCGTGGCCGGCGGCCGACGTATAGGCCGTCAGACGCTGATCCCCAGCCTGCAACCCGTCCTGGCGCACGCCCTTTCCGAGCGCACGGGTGCGCGCGATCAGCACGGCGAGGAAATTGGCCTGCGAGGTCCCGGTGAGGAAGAGGCCGGTCGCGGTGTCCGGGAAGCCGAACATCTGACGCACCCAGCCCAGCACCTCCTGCTCGACGGCGATCGGCATGTGGTCGCGTCCGCCCAGATTGGCGTTGAGCGCGCCCGCGAGCATCTCCGCCAGCATCCCGACCGATGAGCCGCCGCCCTGGACCCAACCCATGAAGCCGGGATGCAGGTTCCCGCCTCCATAGGGCAGCACATCGTCCAGGAACTCCTCGTGCACCCGCGCCAACGGGGTCGGCTGGACGGGCGGCGCCGTGTATCGCCGCTCACGCGCCTCGTCGGGCGGGCGTCGCCAGACCGGCCCGTCCGGGACGGCGGCCAGGAAGTCGAACATGTCGTCCAGCATCCTATGGCCTTGGGCGCGCAGTTCGCTCCAGTCCTGCGGGTCGAGGCTGGTGGACGCGGGTCCATCCGTCATCGCGGCGCACATTTGGCGACGAACATGGCCTGGGCGGCGGCCATGGCGCGGGCGATGGCGGGGCGGCGATAGTCCCATTGCGGCGAGGGGCCGGGCGGGATCATGTTCATGATGGCGTTGGCCTCGAACAGCAGCACCCCGCCATCGGCGTCCAGAGCGAAGTCCGCCCCGGCGTAATCCAGCCCCAGCGCGGCCTGTATCGCCTGCAGCGCCGCCATCGCGCGAGGTCCGAGCGCGTTGGGCATGTGGTCCAGGAAGCGCGCCTCTTCGGCCTGGAAGTCCGCCGCGCCGTCCATCGCGCCGTTGAAGTAGTGCACCTTCCAGTCCCGAGAGATGGCGAGGTGCAGCGGATAGAGCCGATCCCCGATCATCATCACCCGATACTTGCGGGCGTGGCCGTCCGCTCCACAGGCGTCCAGATACTGGATGGCCATGAGCTGCTCGCCTGGCAGCACCGCCGCCGAAGCGTTCAGCACCTCGCGGGTCTCGACGCGGACGAAATGGCGTCCTGTGTGGAACCCTGGGCTACGCAGCAGCAGCGGATAATCGGCAAAGCCCTCCTGCGCGAGCCGATCGCCGGCGTCCGTATCTTCGAACAGGCTGCGCGGAAAGAGCCGGGTGCGCGGCGCCGTCACGCCCGGGAGGGAACCGAGGCGCAGCGCGTTGGCCATACGGCCGGTCGTAAGGACGCGCGTCGGATCGTTGATCACCGGGGCGCTCGAGCGGGCGACCAGGGCCTGGGCCGCCACCGCCGCTTCACCCGACAGGTCCGCGTCGCCGATGGCGTTGAAGATCAGGTCGTGCGGCGGCAGCGGCGTGGCGGGGTCGTGGAATTCCGCCGTCAGCTCGGTGACGGAGAAAACCTGGCGATCGATCAGCCGCCGCCAGGACACGTCGCCACCCGGCGCGGAAGAGAGCAGCAACAGCGAGATCGCCTTACCATCACCCAGACAAGGCAGCTGGCGCGGCGGAGCCTTGGAGAAGCCCAGCCGGTGGTGGCGCCTCATGGCGTCCATATCGCCGAGATCTTGAAAGAGACTGCTCAGCCGCTGGTGGGCGTGGATGTTGTCCGGATCGAGCTTCAACGCGATCTCGTAGTGCTCGCGCGCCGGTGCAAGCTCATCGGCGTACATCAAGGTGTTGGCGAGATTCACATGGGCGATAGGCTCATGCGGATGAAACCGAACCGCCTGGGCGAACACCGTACGCGCCGCCGTGCGGAAATCGGTTTCGTACAGCAGCGTGCCGAAGTTGATCAGGGTGGCGAAATGGGTGGGGTCTAAATTCAGCGCCTCCAGATATATCGCCTTCGCCTGCTCTTTCCGGCCGGCGGCCGACAGATCGTCTGCGCGCTGGCAAAGCAGGGCTGGATTTCTGTCGCCCTCGGAATTTTGGCGCTGCAGCCCTTGGAGCGCTCCGGGCGTCGAGATATTTCTTTGCGCCGCCATACGGAACGCCTGCTGACTCGACCCACCCGGCCTCGTCCTTACAGCCTGATTCTAGGGCTCGTATTGCAGCATTGTGGATGGCTAAACGACGCTGACGATCGCTACGCATGCCCGCTCGTCGCCCTACCCTTCCGACTGGGTGGGGCGACTCGCTGGTCCGCGGGTTTTCGGGCGGCTTATTTATTGAGCTCGATGAACGGCGTGGCGCCGGAGGTGACCTGCGGCAGGTGGCCGTCCCACTTCTCGATCGCACGGAGCCTCAGCACCTCGGGATTGGTGCGCAGGCTGTCGCCCTGGACCTGGATGGCCTTGGCCTCGCCTTCCGCCTGGGCGATCCGCTGTTGCGCCTCGGCCTGGACGGTCGCGACCTGGGCCTGGGCCGCCAGGGCGTGCTGTTCGTTGGCGATCCTGGCGTTGATCTGGGCGAGCACGCTATCGGGCATCCGCACGTTGCCGGCCCAGAACAGCCGCTCGACCCGCAACCCGAACGGGGCGAAATAGCGCTGGACGTCCTTCTGGACGTTGGAGAGCAATTCGGCCTTCCGCGGGCCGTAGATGTCGTCGATGTTCAGCTGGGCCGCGCGGGTGATCAGGGAATCGCGAATGGCGTTGCGGAGCGGTCCCGAAACGATCTGCTCGCTTGGAACCCGGTATTTCTGGAACAGGATCGAGGCTCGGGAAGCATCGACCGAATAGCTCACGCCGATGTCGGCGGCCAACGCCAGACCCGATTTGTCCTGGAAGTTGAACTCCTCGTTGTCGGCATTGCCTTCATGCGAGTTGGTCGAATAGGTGTAGGTGTTGGTAAACACCGGATATTCGTAGATCGTCGTTCCGAACGGCGTGAAGTAGGTTCCCACGCCGAGCGCCTGGTCGCTGACGCCGGCCCCGGACCCATACTGGTTGACCTTTATTCCGACATGCCCAGGCTTGACCTGGCCGCACCCCGCAAGGGCCACACAACATGCTCCCACCATAAGCAATCGCTTCATGGTCAGCCTCCGTTCGTTCGCAGCAGATATCGCCGAAGTCCGCCGATGAGCGCTGCGAGCCCCCAGACGAAAGCCACGACGGCGAGCAGGTAGAGCACCAGCGCAATCACCAGCAGGGTCGTATCGCGGGCGTTGACGAGACGAGGCGCAATGATCCCCGCGAGCAGGAACGCCAGGGCGGACGCCGCCAGGAACCTGACGATCGGCCGGATGGCCTGGGTTAGAGCGGCGCGGTTCATGCTGCCTTGTTCGAACTAAGCTGAGCTTTGAAGGCGCTTGTATCACGCCCTGAGGCCAGGTCAGCCTCGGATTGCGAGCGCCCGGGCTCGCCCTATCAGCGCATCGCCGCTTGGCGCCTATCGCCAGCCACGACGACGCCGGAAGGCGCCCCTCGACGACCGATACTACTCCCCCTCCACCGCATCTCCGCGCAGGCGGAGCGCAAGCGCACCGGCATGTGAGAGAATCTGACGAAGACCCGAATTCAACTGGGTGGGAAACCGGCGCTTTATCTTCCATTGCCCTCGGCGCAACTGTGTTGGGGGTAGGATGATCTCGCCCGTCGGGTCGTTGAAGCGGAGCCTGTTTGGCGCGGCTGCCGGGTTAGTGTGGCTGACCGCCGGCGCGAACCCCGCCATGGCCGAACAGGTCCCCACGAACAATCCGTCCGACAGTCAGAACCTTCGGGCCCAAATCCAGGCCTTGACCTCACTGGTGCAGTCGATCTCCCAACGCGACCAGCAGCGGATCGACACCCTCTCCGCGCAGGTGAACGCCTTGCAGGCGCAGCTATCCCAAACGGCCTCCGCACAGCGACAGGCCATGGCGGCTCCGGCGGACACGACGCCCGCCGAAGCCCAGAACGGTCTGCCCCGCGCGCTGCAGAACGCCACCTCACATACCATCGCCTCGGTGGCGCCTCAGCGCACCGAGGACGAAGGATTCGGTATTCCGCGGATCATCCAGAACTCCAGCCACCGCCTGACCATGCAGAGCGCCGACGGGCAGTATTCCATCGGTTTGACCGGCGACGTTCAGATCGACGCCGGCGGCTATCTCGGCTTCCACCCGGATTCCAAGGCCGTCGGGCCCCAGCAGCTTTCGGACGGCGTGAACGCGCGACGCGCCCGGATCGGGATCGCCGGGACGGCCGGCCCCTGGGGCTTCGGCCTGGTCTGGGACGCCGGAAACTCCTCGGACCAGACCGCCAAGGGTATCGAGACGGCGCAGATCGTCTATGGCGGCCTGCGTGGAGCCGCCTTCGAAATCGGCTACTCCAACACCTTCTTCACGCTCGACCAATCCACCAGTTCCAACGACACGGTGTTCCTGGAGCGCGCCTCGCCGTCCAACATCGCCACCAACTTCAACACCGGCGACGCCAGGTCCAACGCCGGCGTGCGCTTCTTCGGCGACCGTTACTGGCTCGGCGGATACCTGACGGGACCGGCTAGCGGCGACTCCCACACGCTCACGGGCGAGCGGTTCGGCTCTTTCCAGCGCGCCGCGTTCCAGGTGTTGAAGGGTCCCGACTACACCGTGCACCTGGGTTTCGGCGTCGACGAACTGATCGCGCCGCCCAATGCGGGCAACGGGACGCCCGAGACAGTGTCGCTGAGCGACCAGCCCGAACTGCGGATCGACCCCACCACCCTGCTGAGCACCGGCGCCATCGGCACGGCGGCCAACCCCGCGCGCGGCGGCTACGTGCTCGATCTCGAGACCGCGTCCACCTACAAGAGCCTGTTCTGGCAGGGTGAGTTCTACAAATACAAGGTCGAGCGCCGTGGCCTGCCCGATGCGGATTTCGGCGGCGCCTACGGACAGGTCAGTTGGGCCCTCACCGGCGAGAGCCACACCTACAATCCGCAGTCGGCTTCATACTTCCGGATCTACCCGAAGCATCCCTTCTCCCTGACCGAGGGCGGCTGGGGCGCCTGGGAGATCGCCGCGCGCGTCAGCTATGTCGATCTGAACAGCAATTTCCGAACCGGCGCCGCACTCGCGACCGATCCCGCCGCCGTCGATGGCGGACGCCAGACCGGCTATACGCTGGGGCTGAACTGGTATCCGAACGACCTGTTCCGACTGCTGCTGGACTACAACCACATCGACTACGACAAGGCGAACGGCGCCGCGGTCAAGGGCGCCGCGCTTGGCGTTCCGGTCGGCGCCGAATCGAACGCGGTGAGCTTGCGGACCCAGGTCGCCTTCTAGGGTTTATCGAGCTTTAGAACCCGGCGGCCGCCACGCCCCATCTCACCGCGTCGTACCGATGACATCTCGGAAGGTGAGCAGAGGCGGTCCCGAGCGCGAGGGAAAGGCAGAGTCGAACTGTTTCAGGCAAATCAGGCCAGGGCGACCGCCCCCGTTCGAAAGTGATGATCCCAGCGTTGCAGATCGCCAGCGCCGTGCTAAGGCGCAACCAGGCAAAAAAAATAGGGACGGCGGCCGCCCACCGGACGGCTGCGGGTAAAGGGGTGCTCCATGCGACGTTTACTGCTCGCCACGACGATGCTCGCCGCCATGTCGGCCATAAGTTCGGCGCCCGCTCGCGCGACCGATGCGCCGCCGACCAAGGCCGCCGTCACCGACCCCGCCAAGATGCTGCCCGCCAAACCCGGCAGCGACTACTTCCTGGCCAACTATACGCAGATCTCAGCGTGGCTGAAGCAGGTGGCGGGCGAGAGCGACCGGATGAAGCTCGTCAGCATCGGCAAGACCGCCGAGGGTCGCGAGCAGTATATGGCGATCATCTCCTCGCCCGAGAACATCTCGAAACTGGAGCACTACCGGCAGATTTCGCAGCAACTGGCGCTGGCCAAGGGGCTGAGCGACGAGCAAGCCCATGCCCTGGCCCAGGAAGGCAAGTCGATCGTCTGGATCGACGCCGGCCTGCACGCCTCCGAAGTGGTGAACGCCCAGACCCACATCCAGATCATCCACGAGATGCTCACCCGTAACGATCCGGAGACGCTGCGGCTGCTGGGCGACGACATCACCCTGTTCGCCTTCGCCAATCCCGACGGGCTGGAGTTGGTCGCCGACTGGTATATGCGCCCGACCGACATCAAGAAGCGCACCTACGAGAACCTACCGATCCTGTACCAGAAGTATATCGGCCACGACGACAACCGTGACAGCTACGCCTCGACCCAGCCCGAGACCACCAACGTCAACAACATCAACTATCGGGTCTGGTACCCGCAGATTCTCTATAATGAACACCAAACCGGACCGACCGGCGCGGTGGTGTTCATCCCGCCGTTCCGCGATCCCTACAACTACAACGACGAGCCGCTGGTCATCAACCAGACCGACGTCTTGGGCGAACTGATGCACGCCCGCCTGGTCGAACAGGGCAAGGGCGGCTCGATCATGCGGTCGGGAGCCCCCTACTCCACCTGGTTCAACGGCGGTTTCCGCACGGTTGGCTATTTCCACAACCAGATCGGCATCCTCACCGAGATCATCGGCAGTCCCACGCCGGAGAAGATACCCCTGGTGCTAAGCAACCAACTCGCCCGCGAGGACGAGGTGATGACCGTGGCGCCTCAGACCTGGTACTTCCAGCAATCCATCGACTATGTGAAGGAGATGGACCGAGCGGCGATGGACTTCGCCTCTCGTTACCGCGAGACGGTGCTCTACAACCGCTACATCATGGGCAGAAACGAGATCCAGAAGGGCTCCCAGGACAGCTGGGTGATCACGCCCAAGCGGATCGACGCGGCGAAGACCGCGGGCGCCAACCTGAAGAGCGACTATCACGGCCGCGATGCGAAGCTGACGGTGGCCTCCAGCCTCTACGACACCGTCCTGCACGACCCGTCCAAGCGGGCGCCGCGCGCCTACATCATCCCGGCCGACAGCCAGCCGGACATGCCGACCACCGTCAAGTTCCTCAACACCCTGATCAAGAACGGGGTGGAGGTGCAGCAGGCGCCGACGCCGTTCCAGTTCGCCGGCAAGAGCTATCCGGCGGGCTCCTACGTCGTGCGCGCCGACCAGGCCTTCCGCCCGCACGTGCTCGACATGTTCGAGCCCCAGGACCACCCGCAGGACTTCGCCTATCCCGGCGGGCCGCCGATCAAGCCCTACGACATCACCGGCTATACGCTGGCCCTGCAGATGAACGTGAAGTTCGACCGGATGCTGGACGGCGCGCCGCAGGCCTTCCCGGCCGTGCCGGACGTGATCGAGGCCCCGCCGCCCGGTCGCGTGATCGGCACGGGCTCGGCTGGCTATGTGGTCAGCCACGCCACCGACAACAGCTTCATCCTGACCAACCGCCTGCTCAAGGCCAAGCTGCCGGTCTACTGGCTGAAGGCGCCGACCATGGCCGGCGACCAGACCCTGGCGCCGGGCGCGCTGTGGATCCCGGCCTCCGCCAAGGCCAAGGCGATCGTGACGTCAAACGTCGCGCCGCTCGGCATCGACGCCTACGCGGTGGACGCCAGGCCGTCGGGCGACACCATCGCGGTCAAGCCCGTGCGCATCGGGCTGGTCGACATCTACGGCGGCTCGATGGCGTCGGGCTGGACCCGCTGGATCTTCGACCAGTTCGAGTTCCCCTTCACCCGCGTCTATCCGCCTGAGCTCGACCATGGCGATCTGAACAAGAAGTACGACGTGCTGATCCTGCAAAGCGACATCCTGGATCGCGAAGAAGGATCGGGCCGTCCGCTGCCCAACGCCGCCGACATCCCGGCCGAGTTCCATCCGATGCTCGGCAAGATATCCTCCGAGAAGACCTATCCGGCGCTGGCGAACTTCGCCAAGGCCGGCGGCACGGTCATCACCGTCGGCAACGCCTCCAACATCGGGGCCGCCCTGGGCCTGCCGGTCACCAACGTGCTGGTCACCAAGGGCGACGACGGCAAGGAGAAGCCGATCCCCACCACCAAGTTCTACGTCCCCGGCTCGATCCTGGCCGCCAAGGTCGATATCACCGATCCGCTGGCCTACGGCGTGCCGGAAAACGCCAACCTCTTCTACTACAACAGCCCGAGCTTCACGGTCGCCGACAACAGCCCCGGCGTGCGCAAGGTCAGTTGGTACTACAGCGACGATCCCCTGGTTTCCGGCTGGGCCTGGGGTCAGAAGCTGCTGAACGGGAAGGCCGGGATCATCGACGCCTCGCTGGGCAAGGGACACGTCTTCCTGCTCGGTCCGGAGGTGACCCAGCGCGGTCAGCCCTACGCCACGTTCAAATTCCTTTTCAACGGCCTGTTCTACGGGCCGAGCACCGCCGGACAGGCCAACGTGGCCCAAGCCGATCACCCCACCCACCTGGCGGCCGCCAACTGACGGTCCCCGCCAAAATATGAGGTTGACGACTCCAGGCGCGGTTCCGTTCCGCCGTCTGGAGTCGCTCCTCATACGGTGTGCTAAGAGTTTTCGCTAAGCTCGAACGAGATCATCCGCATGGTCGCCAACCAAGGATTGCTCTTCACCACTGTGCTGTCGGTCGCGCTGGCCGGCTCGAGCTTGGCGCTGGCTCAATCTCCCGGGCTCGCCCCGCCGGCTGCAAAGGCGACGATCGAACAAGCTTCCAAACCTGCCCCCGGATATCTCCAGTCGAGCGCGATACCCGACACCTTCGTCGTGCTTCCGCCACCTCCGACGCCCAACACCGGCGAGGACGCCGAGCGCGTGGACCACGACGCCTATATCGCCACCCGGAAACTCCAGGGCACGCCGCGCTGGGCCCTGGCGGCACGAGACGCGGTGCAGACCCCCGTCGCTGTCGCGGCCGACTTCGATTGCGCGCTGGGCGTGGACCTCGGCCCACAGACCGCACCGATCACGCTGAAACTGCTGGCCCGCGTGCGCGCCGACGCCAGCGCCATCACTAACTTCCCCAAGGACCGTTTCCAGCATCCCCGTCCCTTCGTCACCTACGGCGGCCCGATCTGCACCGAGGACGACCGCAAGGCCCTGGCCAAGAGCTGGTCCTATCCCAGCGGCCACACCACGATGAGCTGGGCCTACGGGCTGATCCTGGCCGAACTGGCACCCGGCCACGCCACCGAAATACTCGCCCGTGCGCGGGCCTATGGCGAGAGCCGGGTGGTCTGCGGCGTCCATACCGTCAGCGACGTAGAAGCCGGGCGGGTCAACGGCTCGGCGCTGGTGGCCGCGCTCCACGCCGATCCGCAATTCCGGGCCGATCTCGACGCCGCCCGTGGCGAGATGACCGCTCTGTTGAGCCAGGCTGGCGGCCCGCCAGCCGCGCGCCAGTGCACTGTCGAGCGGCAAGCCATGGAGCGCACGCCTTGGCTGGAACCCCGTAAGCCGGCCCCGGACGTCCCGTCGCCGCCAAAGACGTGAGCTTCCAGATCTGAAGCGCCGAGACACGGAGACGGGGGGTTTGATCCCCAATAGGATCGGTCCATGAAGGGCCCGCCACCGACGTCCGACACCGAAGCGCAGCGCGTCTTCGATCTTCAACACGCCGCTTCCCGGCATCAAGCCGCGCCGGACTTGGCCACGCGCCTGGATAGACTTGGACGGCTGGCCCACCTGATCACCGGCCATGAGGCGGCGCTGGCTCGCGCCATCTCCGCAGACTTCGGCGTGCGGTCACGCACTGAGACCCAGTTACTGGAGATCGTGCCGACCCTGAGCGCGATCCGCTACGCCCGGCGCAGACTGGCCGGCTGGATGAAGCCCGAGCGGCGGCGCGTGGACATCATGTTCCAGCCCGCCAAGGCCTGGGTGCGGCGCGAGCCCCTGGGCGTGGTGGGGATCATCTCGCCCTGGAACTATCCCCTGCTCCTCGCCCTGTCGCCGCTCGTGGACGCGCTCGCGGCCGGCAATCGCGCGATGCTGAAGCCGTCGGAGCTGACGCCGAACTTCTCCAACCTCCTATCCAGCCTCATCGCCGGGACCTTCGCGGAGACGGAGGTCGCGGTCGTCGTCGGCGGGATCGACACGGCGCAGGCCTTCTCCAGCCTGCCCTTTGACCACCTAGTGTTCACGGGCTCGACGGCGGTGGGGCGCAAGGTGATGCAGGCGGCGGCGGTCAACCTCACCCCGGTGACTCTGGAACTCGGCGGCAAGTCGCCGGCCGTGATCTGCCCCGACTACCCCCTCGAAAAGGCGGCGCGCAGCATCGCCTTCGGCAAGTTCGTCAACGCCGGCCAGACCTGTATCGCACCCGACTACGTGCTCGTGCCGAAGGCCAGTGCGCACGCCTTCGCACAGGCGGTGATGACGCAGGCGCGGCGCGACTATCCCAGGATCGCGGACAACGCCGACTACACGTCGATGATCACCCAACGCCATTACGACCGGCTTGCGCAGGCGATCGAAGCCGCACGGGCGAGCGGGGCGACGGTCCTGACCCACGAGGACGCGGGCGTAGCCGCCGCGCGCAAGATCGGCCCGACGGTCGTCTTGGATCTTCCCGCGACGAGCATCCTGCTTACCGAGGAGATATTCGGCCCGGTCCTGCCTATCGTCGCCTATGACAGCCTGAAGGACGCGCTTGATTTCATCAACGCGCGCGACCGTCCGCTTGCACTCTACGCCTTCACCCACAACGAACAGCAGCATCGCCGCCTGCTCGATGGCGCGACCTCAGGCGGCGTCACCTTGAACGGCACGCTCCTGCACATCGCCCAGGAGAGCCTGCCGTTCGGTGGCGTGGGCCCGAGCGGGATCGGCGCCTATCACGGCTACGAAGGCTTCTGTCGGTTCAGCCATGCGCGCGGCGTGCACCAGATCGGGGCTTTCAACGCGTTCGAGCGGATCGGGCCGCCCTGGGGCTTGCTCGCCTCGGTGCTGGCGCGCCTTCTCAGCCGTCGATGAGGACAAAAGCTTCAGCATGAGAACGATCGGCTTCGCCGCCCTTTTCGCCCTGCTGGCCGTTCACGCGGTCTCGGCGGCGCCGCTGAACCGCGATGTCCGGCAGTGGCGGATGCAGCACGAAGCCGAAATCGTCGGCCAGCTCGACGATCTCACCCGGATTGCGAGCATCGCCGCCGAGCCTGCGAAACTGGACGTCGCGGCGACCGCCCTGGAGGGGCTTTTACGGGCGCGGGGCTTCGACACCCACCTGCTCTCCGCCAGTGCGGGGGCGCCCAAGGTGGTGTTCGGTCGCTACGACACCCCCGGCGCGCGGCGCACCGTGGTCTTCTACGCCCATTACGATGGTCAGCCGGTGACGCGAAGCCAGTGGGTGTCCGACCCCTTCATTCCGGTGATGCGGACGGGCCCGCTCGCGTCCAAGCCGAGCGACGTGGATTGGCGTCATGCCAAGCCCCCGTTCGATCCGGAGTGGCGGCTGTATGGCCGCGCCGTCGCGGACGACAAGGCCTCCATCGTCGCCTTCCTGGCCGGCTTCGACGCGCTCAAGGCCTCCGGCCACCGGCCGAGCGTCAATCTGCGCGTGCTCTGGGAGGGCGAGGAGGAAGCGGGCTCGCCTCATCTGGCCGAAGTGCTCAGGGCGAACGCCGCCCTGCTCAAGGCGGACCTCTGGCTGATCGGCGACGGGCCCGTCCACCAGTCGCGCCGTAGCACCCTCTACTTCGGCGCGCGCGGCAGCATGGGGCTCGAAGCCACAGTCTACGGTCCGGTGAGGGCCTTGCACGACGGCCACTACGGCAACTGGGTCCCCAACCCCGCGGTCATGGCCGCCGAGTTGATCACCGCCATGCGCGACGACGAGGGCCATATCCTCGTGCCGGGGTTCTCGGACGAGGTCAGGCCGCTCAGCCGATCGGAAACGGCCGCGCTCGCCGCCCTGCCGCCGGTGGAGGAGCCCCTGAAGCGGGAGTTCGGGATCGGCCGCACCGAGGGCGGGGAAGGATTGACCGCCAGCACGCTACGCCCAGCCATCAATGTCAGGGGGATACGCTCCGGCGGGATCGGGGCCGAGGCCAACAACGCCATCCCGACGGAAGCCTCGGTCTCATTCGACTTCCGGCTGGTTCCGAACCAGACCCCTGACGGCGTCCGGAGCAGCGTCGAAACCTTTCTGGCGGCCAGGGGCTGGACCGTCTGCGACCGGACGCCCGATCTGGCCATGAGGTTGGCGCATCCCCGACTGATCAAGTTGACGTGGGACATGGGCTATCCGGGGTTCCGGGCCGACCTGGACGCCCCAGTCTCCAAGGCGGTCATCGCGGCGGCTGGACGCACGGCTGGGCGCCCTGTCGTCGTGCTGCCGATGATGGGCGGCAGTGTCCCGATCTATGTGTTCGACGCCATGCTGAAGACGGCGCTGATCGGATTGCCGGTGGTCAACCACGACAACAGCCAGCACGCGCCCAACGAGAACATGCGCCTGCAGAACCTCTGGGACGGCGTGGAAACCTACGCAGGGCTGATGGGCGATCTGAACTGGTAGCCGCCGGAACACGCCGCGAGCCGCTTACGCCTTGCCTCCCGCCGGCCCGAGGCCGATGCTGAGGCGCAGCGGAGAAACCTTCATGGCCAAGGTCGTCTATCATATCGTCCAACACGATGGAGGCTGGGCCTACCAGGCGGACGGCGTGTTTTCCGAAACCTATCGCTCGCATGACCTCGCGCGCGGGGCGGCGGAACGCGCTGCTCGGGAGCAAAGGCTTTCCGGTGAGGAAGCCGCCATCTCGTTCGAAGACGCAGACGGCCGCTGGCACGAGGAACTCGTCCAAGGCGTCGATCGGCCGGACACCGAAGTTCAGGGTTAGCCGGCGGAAGACACCGGCTCCCTTAGAGGCCTCAGGCGGTCGCCGTCATCCCGGCAGCCCCTTCCCCACCCTGGCCGACGATGAGGCGCCCATCGTCCGGTTCGGGGGTCGCCATCGACAAGGCCCATCGCGCGACGCTGTCGATATGATCGGCGACCGCCTGTTTCGCCGCCTCGCGGTCGCGTCGGCTGATCGCCGAGACGATCCGGCCGATCTCCTCGATGCTGAGCGCGTTGCGTTCGCGGCGACCGAGCGCGCGGCTACGCAGGCCCGATACGCGCAGGCAAAGCCGCTCGATCATGTCTTGGGCCATGGCGTTGTCGGCGCCGGCGCAGAGTTCCGCGTAGAAACCGCGCTTGGCCAATAGGATCGCCTTCACATCCCCCAAGCGATAGGCCTGCATCAGCCGTTTGGTGGCGCTCTCCAGCAGGGCCAGCGCATCCTCGCTCGCCCGCTCGATGAACTGGTCGACGATCAGGGCCTGGATCACGGCCCGCAGGCTGTAGGCGGCGCGCGCCTCGGCCAGCGTCACCTCCGCGACGACCAGGCCGTCGCGTCCCCGCTGGGTGATCACGCCCTCCGCGACCAGTTCGCGGATCGCCTCGCGAAAGGAGGTGCGGCTGATCGACAGCTGCTCGCACAGGTCCCGCTCTCCCAATCGGGCGCCTGCCGCCAACTCGCCGGTTTCGATGGCGCTGCGCAGGGCGCTGATGATCTTTTCACGAAGCGGCGCCGTCGACTGCATCAGCCGCGGTAGCGACTCGACTGTCACCCCATACCTCCAGGCATTCCCGAGGCGAACGCCTTCGAGATCGGAGATGGTATCAGCCGTCCGATCCAGCCCCAATCAAAATGAACTCGGACTGCACAGCGGCGACTGCCACTCCCTCCTGAGGACCATGTGGGCCAGCGTCTGCGGAACGGAGCGGGCCAGGCCGGCTCGCTCATGTCCCAGACCGCTCGACCAATATGGCCATGCTCCTGACTCGAGCATGTGATCTAGGCGATCTGCTGTGGCCTCAGATCAGCTTTTGGGATTCCGGTGAACAGACGCCAACAACCAGGAAAAGTAGAACACCCCACCCCACGCCAGCGGTCTGCCAAGCGTGGCCGTTTGTTCGCCGCCGTCCTCAGCGCCGCCTTCCACCTGTTGATCCTTCTCGCGCTATTCTCGGTTCAGGCGCAGCCGCCGAAGGCGCTCTCTTCTGCGCCCATGACGGTGGCGTTGGTCGACGCACCCCGCCTGGCGCCGGCGGCGAAACCGCTCGCCAAAGCACAGCCGGCTGCAGCAAAGCGATCGGCCGCCAAGCCCGCCGCTACGAAGCCTGTCGTGCGGCGGAGCATCTTCAGGCCGACGCCCGCGCGTCCCGAGGTCGATCTCCCGGCCGCGAACCAGGCCGTCGCGGAGGAAGGGGCGTCCGAGCTGAGCGACGCTGAACTGGCCGGTGCAGCGACGGCCGGCTCCGGCCAGGGCGGCTCCGGCGGAGGCGGCCGCGCCTGCGACATGGTCAGATTGCTGCAGGATGCGCTGCGGAAGGACGCCCTGGTCCAGGCCGCCGTGGCGCCCGCCAATCGGACGCCGGGGGCGGCCGGCAAGGCCATCATGGTCTGGAACGGCGATTGGGTCGCAACCCTCGGCCAGGAGGGGAAAGGGCTCGCCGCCGTCCGCGAAGCGATCATGTGGGAGGTCGCCTTCGCCCCGGCGGCCTGCCGCAACGAGCCGGTGCGAGGCCTGGTCCTGATCTCCCTGGCCGACGCCCCAGGAACCCCGCGCCTTGTGGTCGGGTCTCGCGAATGGCGTTGGGCCGACCTGTTGACGCCGCGCTCGTCGGTCCCGGACACCATGTCGAGGCGATAGGCCTCTACCGCGCAGCCGGAGGCGCATCATTGGCGCTGATCGCGCGTGAAAGATAAAGGGGGCCGCGACCTGCGGCCCCATAGATCAAGCCAGTACGATCACGACCACGCGTCGGTTCTGGGCCCGACCCGCCCGCGTGGAGTTGGGCGCGACCGGCGCCGTCTCTCCGTAGGAGATGGTCGACATCCGGTTCAGGGCCACGCCCTGCTGGTTCATGAACAGGCGCACGGCCTCGGCGCGATCCTCGCCCAGCTTATGGTTATATTCTGCCGATCCGGTCGAATCGGTATGGCCCTGGATTTCGACGTAGACGTTGCGGTTGTCGGTCTTCAGCTTCTGCACGAAATCCATCAACCGGGCCTGGGCCTCGGGCGAGAGCTTGGCGCGATCGACCGGGAATTTCACCGAGTCGTCCGACAGCACCATCGAGTAGAGGAACTTGCCCTCGGCCAGCTTGCCAGCAGCCTTGGCCCGCTCCAGCGCCTCGCTCGAAGTGCGGTCGAGATCGCCCAAATGGGTGTCGTCCTGGTCGAGCCGCGCCTGATGGGCGTTGACCTTCTGGTCGACGACGCCGACCTGATCGCGCACGTACCCCTTGGTGGCGCAGCCGCTCATGCCGACGGCGCCGACCATGACTGCGCCCACGATCCAGGCGCTGGAATAGACCTTCATTTAGACCTCTTGACCTTGTTTTCCCGAGCGGAAGGGACGAGGCCGCCGACAGTACGGCAGCCCCCCAAGGACTTCCGCACGTTAACAGTGGTCGATTCAAAAAGGCCATTTCGTGACCTTCCAGACGGTTACAGGCGAAGCATCACCATTCCACACGATCTCCATTGCATAATCGGAGGCGCGCTGGAGGACGCATCCGACCTAAATCCCTCGCTATTCTTCAATGGTTTAGGGTCGGAGATTTCGGATCGGGAGCTGAGCTGTCGAAGTCCGGCAGCTGCCCGGGATCTATCTTGCCGCCGCTGATCTGGGCTTCCCGGTTCTGCAGATATAGCGATCGGATCGAGGCGTACACGTCGGTCGCCTGGGCCATGATCGCCTTGATTTCAGGATCCTCCGTGGCCCGCTCGTCGAGCGCGGTCTCCACGATACGAGATACGATGACAGGCGTGGATTGGGGGAAGCGCAGATAGGTGAACGGATCAATGCCGATGGTGATGGCGAAACCGGCGGCGTCCCGCACCGTGGCCGGCCCCAACACGGGCAGGAACAGGTATGGCCCCGATCTCACGCCATGGTGCGCCAGGGTGATCCCGAAGTCGTTGTCATGATGCTTCAGACCTGCCCCCTGGGCGACGTCGAACAACCCAGCGACCCCAACGGTGGAGTTCATGGCGAAGCGACCCACGGTTCTCACGGCCTTCTTGCCATGCCCTTGCAGCACGTCGTTGATCGCGACGGTCGGCTCGCCCATGTTCGAGAACGCATTGCGCAGTCCGGTCCGGATCGGGCGCGGCGTGACCCGCTTGTAGGTCATGGCCGCCGGGCGGATCACGATGAAATCGAGCGCCCCGTTGGCGTAGAAGACGACCCGGTTGACCTTCTCGAACCGGTCTGGCGCCGATGCTTCATCAAGCGCCGTCTTGGCGGCGGCCGGGCCGGCAGACAGGCCGATCGAGGCGAACCAGCATAAAAGAAACAACCTACGGACAGGGGGGATGGAGGCCATCTTGGTTTCCCATACGACGGCCCAAACGCGCCGACCTCGCGTCCGTTGCTCATCGCAAGCAGCATAGGCAAGGTTGGGCCGTCAGCGCTATATCGCCCCTGCACCCGAGCGTTCAATTGGGTGACATTGCATATGCCGCTAGGCCAACTGCCGATCGGTGCGGCAAGGCGTATCCTGACAATATTGCCGAACCTGTATCGACATATTCGATCCCGTATTTAGTATACGATGCGCCTGCGTAGGCCCGCGAGGAATTTGTATGCTGATCCGTCTGGTTCGTAGTGTCGCCGTGCTGCTGGCGCTGTCCTCGGCCGGGACGGCCATGGCGCAACGGTCCAGGCCGGACCCCGACACCTTCGGCTTTCACTTCGTCGGCCCGACCCAGGGCAACCGGGTGGCGGCGGTGGCGGGCGTGCCGGGCGACAAGACCACCTACTACGCCGGCGCCTCGTCCGGAGGTGTCTGGAAATCGGTGGACGGCGGCAACCGCTGGGACCCGATCTTCGACGACCAGTCGGTGGCCGCGATCGGCGCGCTGGCGGTGTCCCCGGTCGATCCCAAGGTGGTTTGGGCCGGCACCGGCGAGGCGTGGGCGATCCGTGACATGGATGTGATGGGCGACGGGGTCTATCACTCGACCGACGCCGGCAAGACCTGGGCGAATGTCGGCCTTAAGGGCACCGGCCGCATCGCCCACATGATCGCTAGCCCGACCGATCCCAACGATGTCTGGGTCTGCGCCGCCGGCCGGATGACCGGGCCGCAGCAAGAGCGCGGCGTCTTCCACACCACCGACGGCGGCAAGACCTGGACGCAATCGCTGTTCGTCGATCCCAACACCGGCTGTTCGGGCCTGACCATGGACCCGAAGGACCCCAACACCCTGATCGCCGCGACCTGGCAGGTGGTCATGCACACCTGGGGCGAGTTCAGCGGCGGCCCCGGCAGCGGGATATTCATCACCCACGACAGCGGCAAGACCTGGAAGCGCGTGGTCGACCACGGCCTGCCCACCTCGCCGCTCGGCAAGATCGACGTCGCCATCGCCCCCACCAACCCCAAGCGGGTCTACGCCCTGATCCAGACCGACACCCAGGGGTCGGTCTGGCGTTCCGACGACGGCGGCGAGAATTGGGCGCTGACCAGCCGAGACCGCACCCTGACCGGCCGCGCCGGCTACTACATCAAGCTGGCGGTGTCGCCCGGCGACGAGAACAAGGTGCTGGTCTCCAGCAGCAACTTCCACGTCTCCACCGACGGCGGCAAGACCTTCGAGATCACCCACTGGGGCGGGGACAACCACGACATCTGGATGGACCCCAAGGACCCCAACCACTTCGCCATCACCTATGACGGCGGGCTGGACATCACCACGGTGGGGGGCAAGGGCTGGCACAAGGTCGGCCTGCCGCTGGGCCAGATCTATCACGTCGCCGTCGACGACCAGATCCCCTACTATTTCTACGGCAACATGCAGGACAACAGCACCATGCGCGGACCGAGCGTCCCGTTCGGTTCGACCTCATGGGGCCTGGGCGACCACACCGGCTGGGAGCACGGCATGGGCGGCTGCGAGTCGGGCTACACCGTGCCCGACCCCAGCGACACCAACATCGTCTGGGCGACCTGCTACGGCAACGAGGTGACGCGCTGGGACGCCAAGACCCGGATGGCGCGTTCGGTCAGCCCCTGGCTGCACACCCTCAGTTCCGCGCCGGGCGACGCCAAGTACCGCTGCCACTGGACCTCGCCGCTGGCCATCGACCCGTTCGATCCCAAGACGGTCTACTACGGCTGTCAGGTGATCTTCCGCACGCAAGACGCCGGCCAGAGCTGGAAGATCATCAGCCCCGACCTGTCGACCAACGACCCGAGCCGCCTCGGCGGTTCGGGCGGCATCACCGGCGACAACCTCGGCCAGTTCTACGGCGAGGTGGTCTACGCCATCGCCCCGTCCAAGAAGCAGAAGGGCCTGATCTGGGCCGGCACCAACGACGGCAAGCTGTGGAACACGCTGGACGGCGGCGAGCACTGGACCGACCTCACCAAGAACATGACCGGCCTGCCCGCCTGGGGCACCATCGCCAGCATCGAGCCGTCGACCTTCGACGCCGGCACGGCCTATGTCGCCATCGACTTCCACATCAACGACGATCGCGACCCCTACATCTATCGCACCCGCGATTTCGGTAAGACCTGGACCCGGATCGACAGCGACCTGCCCAGGGGCGAACTCGCCTATGTCCGCAACGTCTCGGAGGACCCCAACGCCAAGGGCCTGCTGTTCGCCGGGACCGGCAATGCGCTCTACTATTCGCTGAACGACGGCGGCCATTGGGAGCGGCTGAAGCAGGGCTTGCCCCCTGCCCCGATCACCTGGACGGTGGTGCAGCAGCGCTTCCACGACCTGGCCGTCTCGACCTGGGGCCGCGGCTTCTACATCCTGTCCGACATCTCGCCGCTGGAACAGATGTCGGCCGACGCCATGGTCGGCAAGACCGAGCCGGCGGTGAGGCTGTTCACGCCGCGCCCGACCTACCGCCTGCCCCGCAACCAGGCGGCCTACGTCAACTTCGCGCTCAAGGCCGCGCCGCACGAGCCGATCCGCGTCGAGATTCTGGATGCGGACGGAACGGTGATCCGCACCCTGCATCGCAAGGCCAAGGCGGGATTGAACCGCGTCCAGTGGGACCTGCGCTACGAACCGCTGTCCACCCTGCAACTGCGCACCACGCCGCCCCAGGACCCCGATATCTGGAACGAGCCGCGCTTCAAGGACAGCCGCGCCTATCGCACCGTCACCCAATGGGGCATGGCGCCCCGCCAGAAGGGACCGCTGGTCCCTCCCGGCCATTACAGCGTGCGCCTGACCGTCGACGACCACAGCCAGACCGCGCCGATGGAGATCCTGCTCGATCCCAACAGCCCCGGCACCACCGCCGACCTGACCGCGATGCTGAAGTTCCAGCTTCGCGTGCGCGACGACGTCAAGCAGACATCGGACATGGTCAACCACATCGAGTGGATGCGCCGCCAGATCGAGGACATGCAGCCCAAGCTGGCCAAGAACGCCGGCATGAAGCGCGCGGCCGAGGAGATGGATCAGAAACTCCAAACGGTCGAATACGAACTGTTCAACAAGGACATGGCGCCGAGCGACGACAAATATTACGTCTCTGCCTACAAGGTCTACTTCAACCTCGAATGGCTCTACGCCGGGGTCAATGGCGGCGTGCTGGACATGGCCGGCGGGGCCGAGCAGCGCCCGACCGACACCATGCCGGCCATGCTGACCACAATCGAAGACGACCTGAAGAGCGCGACGGCTCACTACAAGACGCTGATGGCGAAGGATGTCGCAGCGTTCAACAGCACGCTCGCCAGTGGACGGCTGACGCCCCTGACCGCCAGACCGCCCGCCGTTCACAAGGACGACGACGACCAGGACGATGACGCCTCCACGGAGGCCGAGACGGACGATGACGATGGTGACGACGGCTAGCTGAAAGCGAGGCGCATCCCCTATGCCCACCTCCTCTCGGGTGGGCGTAGGTCCGCCGCTCACAGCAAGCGGCGGACTCTGTCGGGTGTTCGAGCGGGTTTAAAATCCGCTCGACGCCTCCCGCATCTATGGACGGCGAAGCCAGGCACGGTTAGCGTGCATTGGTCAATCTAGATGCCATGCAAGCTTCCGTTATGCAGCTTAGCCACTCAACGGAACGGCTTGCAAATAGAGCAATAAAAAACGTCGGGGGATTGCTTGATTACTCTGTTGGTCAACGGACAACGTCACGAGCTCGACGTCGAGCCGGAAGCGCCCCTGCTCTGGGTGTTGCGCGACGAGCTCGGCCTTACCGGGACCAAGTTCGGCTGCGGCATCGCCCAATGCGGCGCCTGCACCGTGCAGGTGGACGGCGTGGCCAAGCGCACCTGCATGCTTCCGGTCAGCAGCGTCGTCGGCCAGCAGATCACCACCATCGAAGGCTTGTCGCCCAACAGCCGCCATCCGGTCCAGCTCGCCTGGGCGGTCGAGGACGTGCCCCAGTGCGGCTACTGCCAGTCCGGGCAGATCATGGCCGCCGCCGCCTTCCTGAAGACCCATCCGCAGCCCACCGACCAGGATATCGACAAGGGCATGACCAACCTTTGCCGCTGCGGCACCTATCCCCGTATCCGCAAGGCCATCCACCGCGCCGCGGCGCTGACCTCCCAGAAGGCGTGACGGGCATGAACGCGCCAGCCAACCTCGCCCCCAGCCGCCGCACCCTGCTGTTCGCCGGCCTGTCCGCCGCCGGCGGCCTGACCATCGGCCTGCCGATCGCGGCCCAGGCCAGCGCACGCATCCACCTCTCGGACGGCCAGGACGTCCATCCGGAACTCACCGCCTGGCTGGTGATCGACCCCGACGACACCATCACCATCCGCATCCCGCACCAGGAGATGGGCCAGGGCACCTCGACCGCCCTGGCCATGCTGGTCGCGGAGGAATTGAACTGCGACTGGTCCAAGGTCCGCATCGAGTACGCCTCGGCCAACCGCAACCAGCGCGAGGGCGGCAAGCTTTACCGCTCGATGATGACTGCCGGCAGCTCCGGCGTGCGGACCTCGGTGCAGATGATGCAGCAGGCCGGCGCCAGCGCGCGGGAGCGCCTGCGCCTCGCCGCCGCCCAGCAGTGGAAGGTCGATCCGACCCAGTGCAGCGTCGACAAGGGCAGGTGCCTGCACCTGATCTCCAATCGCAGCCTGCGTTTTGGCGAGCTGGCTCCAGCTGCGGCCCTGATCAAGATGGACGTCGAACCGGACATCAAGACCACCGACCAATACACGCTGGTCGGAAAATGGACGCCCCGGCTCGACACCCTGCCCAAGGTGGACGGCTCGGCCCAGTTCGGTATCGACACCCAGGTTCCCGGCATGGTCTACGCCGCCGTGGTCTCCTGTCCCGAGTTCGGCGGCAAGCTGAAGGCGGTGGACGAGGCGCCGGTCAAGGGCCTTCGCGGCGTGATCGCGGTGGTCAAGCTGGACGACGCCGTCGCGGTGGTGGCCGATCGCTATTGGCGCGCCAAGGCCGCCCTCGACCTGCTGCAGCCCGAGTGGGCGCCCGGCGCGAACGCCACGGTGGACAGCGCCCGGCTCGACAAGGCCTATCGCGACGCGCTGGACGGTCCCATGGTCACGGCCAAGAGCCAGGGCGACGCCGCGACGGCGCTGGCCCAGCCCGGCGCCAAGGTGGTCGAGGCGCTCTACGAGGTCCCCTATCTCGCGCACGCGCCGATGGAGCCGCTGAACTGCACGGTGACGCTGGCGCCGGAGCGCGTGGACGTGTGGATCGGCACCCAATCGCCAATGGACGTGTTGAAGCTGGCCGCCAAGGAATCCGGCGTCGCGCCCGAGAACGTCTACGTCCACAACCAATTCCTCGGCGGCGGCTTCGGCCGACGCGGCAAGCACGACGAACTGGTGCACGCCATCGCCGTGGCCAAGGTGGTGAACAAGCCGGTCAAGCTGATCTGGCATCGCGAACAGGACATGCGCCGCGACCGCTTCCGTCCCCAGGCGGCGATCCGCTTCAAGGCGGTGCTGGGCGCGGACGGCAAGCCCACGGCGATGGACACGCGGGTGGCGGTCGGCTCGTTGCTACGCTCGCTCGGCCTCAACGATGTGCCCAGCGGGATCGAGCCGATGGCGGTCGAGGTGCTCGCCACCCACGCCTACAAGGTGCCGAACAACCAGGTCGGCGTGATGCTGAAGAACGCCCACATCCCGGTGATGTTCTGGCGCAGCGTCGGCGCCTCGCAGAACACCTTCTTCCTGGAATCGTTCATCGACGAGTTGGCGCACGCGGCGGGCCAGGACCCTTACCAATTCAGGCGTTCGCTGCTGTTGGATCGGCCAGACTACCTGGGCGTGCTCGACACCATCGCCAAGCACGGCAACTGGGGCGATCCCCTGCCCCCCGGTCGAGGTCGCGGCATCGCCATCGTCGAGACCTACGGCACGGTGACGGGCCAGGTGGCGGAGGTCACGGTCGGCGCGGATGGCAAGGTCACGGTCGACCGGGTCGTGGCGGCGGTCGACTGCTACCACGCGGTCAACCCCAACACGATCGCCCAGCAGATCGAAGGCGGCGTGGTCTATGGCCTGACGGCGGCGCTCTACGGCGAGATCCAGATCAAAGACGGCGCGCCGGTGCAGGCCAACTTCAACACCTACAAGCTGCTGAAGATGTCGGAGACACCGAAGATCGAGGTGCACATGTCGCTGTCCGGCGGCAAGAAGTGGGGCGGCATCGGGGAACCTTCGGTGGCGCCGATAGCTCCCGCCGTCTGCAACGCCATCTTCGCCGCCACCGGCAAGCGGGTGCGACGGCTTCCGCTGAAGAATATCGATCTGCGGAAGGCTTAGGTGCCCCATGCACCACGCGTGCAGGGCGGCCGAACAACCGAACTCAGGCGGGACGGCGGTGTGACGACACCAGAAGGCGGCTGGCGCGACGGTGCTCGTCGCCCCTTACCGTTCCGGCGACAGACACGCAGCGATGCTGACGTTCCCCGGCGGCTACATCGCCGAAGTGCACGATCAGCGGCCCTAGAAATCGCACCCCGATCCAGACACGGCCCCTAAAAGCCCATCGCTGGAGGAGGCTTCACCTCAACAACGGCAAAGCCCCGGTGATCAGGTCGACCCGGGACGCTTCATCCGGACCGACGCCCAGACACGTGATCGTCCCGGCCGAAACGACGGTGCGGCCGGCGTCCGCCACGAGCGCTGTGGACAGGCCCGCCGCCGCCGCTTCATCGGCCAACTTGCGCAAGGCTTCGGCCGAATCGCAGGCCAGCACGATCTTCGCCATCCCCGTCTCGAACCAGGTCCTCTGCAGTTGGGGCGTGGCCTTCAGGAACGCCAGGATGGCGGCGTGCGCGACCTGTGCGGCCAGTTTGCCGGTCGGAAGGTTCAGCGACCGATCGACGATGATGACCTGCTTGATACGGCCCTGGATCGGTCGATCGGCCCCGCTCATGAGGTGTGGATGCACATCGTGACGCCGCTTCGCGCGGAACAATCATGGACAGCCTCAAGCCGCTGATACGTCAGGCGCCTCATCCCCTACTGTCGGCCACCCCAGTCGCGTGGCCCTCCGCTCGGCTGCTGATACGCCAGTTTCGGATCGGCTTCGACCATCCCGTTCCGCCAAGACGGCTCTACTCCCCTCGCGCCCGATTCCGATGTCGCTCACCGAGTCGGCGCGGGGAGCCGGGATCGACAGGAAGCGGGAATAGGAAAAGTTAGCGCTACCTAAGAAGAGCGGCGCCAGATTTTACGTTCGCACTGATCCTTTATTGGGCAGGTCTATGCCTCGACCGGTAAAAACGTTTCGCCCGAAGGTTGCGCTCGCCCGATGATTTAAGCTTAGTCTGTGTCATGGCCCTGATTGGTTGGGGACCATATCAAGCGAGGAAGGCGATATGATCAATCAATACGCTGGAAATCCTCATCGGCGCTACGACCCGTTACTGGACGAACGCCGAAGCCGAAAGAAACTCAGCACCGGCGCGATGGTGGGCATCATCATCTCGGTGATCGTGCACGCAGGGCTGTTCTTCTATCTGTGGAAGGTGAACTTCCAGCCCCACTACGATCCGCCTCCCCCCGATCCGGGCGTGAGCCTGACGATGGCGCATCCGCTCTTGACGCCACCGCCTCCACCCCCGCCAACGATCGCGCGCACGTCGCCGTCCCTGGCCCCGCACCTCACGCCGACGCCGACGATCCCGACGACGCCCCTGCAGTTTGAGCCGACGCTCCAGCCACCGGATGAACCGTTGACGCCGCCGGTCACGCTCGACCCCACGCCGCCTCAGCCGCCGACGATGGCGCAACCCGCTCGCAACGCCGCGCCGCCGGTCATCACCAGTCCCGACTGGGTGCGTCAGCCCAACGGAGATGACCTGGCCCAATACTATCCAGACCGGGCCCAGCGACTGGAGAAGACCGGCAGCGCCTCGATCCAGTGTACGGTGACCACGAGCGGTTCACTGAGCGGATGCCGCGTGCTCTCCGAAACCCCCGTGGGCTTTGGTTTTGGCGAGGCGACCCTCAAGGTCGCGCGTCTGTTCAAGATGAGACCGGCCATGCAAGGAAGCCAAGCGGTGCAGGGGATCGTCACCATCCCGCTCGTCTGGCAGCTCAAATAGGCGGGCTTTCCAGAGCTTGATTCCGAACCGCTCCGGCCACGGCCGGGGCGGTTCTTGTTTTCCAGGACCACGACAGCGTAGACGACCCCGGAGGCGACGCGAGGTAGGGCACGTGGCGCCCCAGCAGCACCGCAATCGGTTGATGGCTCGTGACAACGCGCGGCCCGCCGGGGCGCCAGGACGGAGGGGCGATGAACGGCGAAGCGACGCGGAGCGTCGGGGGCGGCCACTTGGCCCGCACCATGGGCGGGGTTGGGGCGCTTCTGATCACCCTGTCCGGCCTGTCGCCCAGCATCGGCGTCTTCGTGGTCGGCTCCGACGTGCTGCACCAAGCGGGCGCGGCCACCTTCATCTGCTTCGTCGCGGCGGCCCTGCTCGGCGTGGCCATCGCCAACGTCTATGCCGAGCTCGCCGCGGCGTTCCCGGAAACCGGGGGCGAATACACCATCGTCGGCCGCGCGCTCGGGCCGGCCTGGGGCTTCGCGATGCTGGGGCTCAACCTGCTCACCTTCAGCATCGCCCCGGCCATGACCGCGCTGGGCGTCGCGACCTATCTGGACGCCGTGATCCCGGGGATGGCGCCCATACCGGTCGCCATCGCTCTGGTGGCGCTCTGCATGGGCCTCTCGGTCCTGAACGTGCGCCTGAACGCGGTGGTCACAGGCCTATTCCTCAGCCTGGAGCTCGCCTCCCTGGCGGTCGTGGCCTTCCTGGGTTTCACCCACGCGCATAGGGGCGCGGTCGCGCTCGTGACCCATCCCGTCATGCTCACGGGCGCGGGGCGGCTAGCGCCCGTCTCGCTGGCGGGCATAGGGATCGGCGTGGCCGCCGCCATCTACGCCTTCGACGGCTATGGCTCGGTGGTCTATCTCGGAGAGGAGATTCGAGATGCGCCGCGCCGCATGGCTGCGGTGGTGTTCTGGGCGCTGGGGCTGGCGGCGCTGTTCCAGCTCGCACCCATCCTGGCGGTCCTGGTCGGCGCGCCGGACCTGGCCTCGCTGATGCGCGCGCCATCGCCTCTGCTGGGCTTCATACGTGACGTCGGCGGTCCAGCGCTGGCCAAGGCGATGAGCCTCGGGATCGCGCTGGCGCTGTTCAACGCCATGATCGCTTCAGCACTGATGGGCGGGCGGCAGCTCTACAGCAGCGGCCGCGACCACGCGTGGCCGCGCCATCTGAGCCACGCGTTCGCGCGGCTTCACCCTCGCTTCAACTCGCCCTGGGTTGCGACGCTCGCGGTCGGCGTCACCTCCATCCTGTGGTGTCTGGTGAAGCTGGAGGTGCTGGTGATCCTGATCGGCGACGGCACAGCCGCCATCTATGTCTGCATGTGCCTCGCCGCGCTGCGCAGCCGTCGTTCGGGCGTCGCCGCCCATTCGCCCTATCGCATGCCGTGGTTTCCGGTCCTGCCCATCCTGGCGCTGACCGCCCTGGCCGGCGTCGGCCTGACCGACCTGCTGGATGCGGATGGACGCAAGGGCCTGCTGGCCTCCGCGGTCGTTGTCGTCCTGTCGGCGCTGTACTACCGCATCGTCGTACGTCCTCGCCGGATGTGGGCGCATCGGGGGCCGGGGGCGATCGACTGAGGCCTCGCTCTTCCATTCCGACGGAGTCACATGGTCAGCCTGACACGACGTGAAACCCTGGCCGCAGGCGCAGCCGCCGCGGCGACAGGCGGTGCAAGCGGCGACGGCCTACAGCCCCTGACCTCGCGCAGCGGCGTCTACACCCCAGCGCGCGGCAAGGCGGCGCTCCAATTCGGGTTCGACTTCCCGGAACCGTCCGCGCCGTTCGCCAGCCTGCTGTTCGGCTTCCGAGTCAACACCTTCGAGAACGCCTACGCCCTGGACGCCGCTCGCACCCGCCTGGAGTGGTCGGGCGACAGCCTGCGCATCGTCTGCGAGGGGTTGCTGGGCGACGGCGGCCAGACACCCGCGCCGGGCCGGCTGACAGCGGAGCTCCATCGCGACGCCGACGGCGCGGTCCAATGGAAGGTCCGCGCCAGCGCCGCCTTCGCGGTCAAGTCCATCACCACGGTGGTGCGGGGCCTGCCGCGCGGACAGCTGTCGATCGCAGCTGGCGAGTTCATCGATCACGGGGACGATGAACTGATCTTCGAATACCCGCAGCTGAAGGGCGCCATGTCCACGCCACTGGCGGCGCTACAGGGCGACGACGGCAGCGTCTGGGCGCTCTCCGCACGTCAGATCGCCGTCAGGCCCGCACGCTTCTTCTTCCAGCCGGGACCGGAAGGCTACAGGGTCGAGCTGATACACGAGCACGAGGGCTGGAACCGCAGCACCGATATCGAGACAGCGCTGTGGCGGGTCGGCAAGGAGCCCAGCTTCGACATCGCCGCCGCCAAACACTTCGCCCACGTCGAGAAATCTTACGCCATCCCGCATTGGGAAACCCGGCCCGACGCACCCGACTGGATGCGCCGCACGGGCCTAGTGCTCGCGCTGCACGGGGCGCACTGGACCGGCTACATCTTCAACGACTATGCGCGTCAGCGCGAAATCCTGCGCTGGACGGCGACCCAGGTCGATCCGGCCCGGGTCATGGTGTTCCTGCCCGCCTGGGACGGGCGCTATTACTGGAACTATCCCCGCTACCTGCCCGATCCCAGGATGGGCGGGGCGGACGGGTTCCGCCGGCTGATGGACGAGGGCCACAGGCTCGGTTTCCACCTCGTCCCGATGTTCGGCAGCAATTCGGCCAACCTAGCCCTGCCGGAACCCGCCCCCTATCGCGACGCCGGCGTGCGTCACATCGACGGCGACGCCTTCGACTTGAACTGGGTCGACTGGGACAACGATCGGCGCGGCGAGGGCTGGTCCCCGGTGATGAACCTGGCCGTGGACAGCTGGCGGTCGTGGCTGACGGAGAGGATTGCGTCGGTCCTGTCGGAATTCGGCGCCGACGGCTACTTCCTCGACATCGCCGGGCTGTGGGAGAACAACCTGCACGGCGACATGTTCGAAGGCCACCGCCGGCTGGTGGCCAACCTGGCTCTGCGCCACCCCGGCAAACCACCGATCGGCGAGATGCTCTACGACGCCCAGATGGCCTGCACGCCGATGAGCCAGGTGATGCGCTATCCGGCGTGGCCGGCGGGCTACGACGCCTATGTCCGCGGATACCAGCACCTCAGTCGCCCGGCGCCCGGGCGCGGCTCCACCGGCGTGCACGAGGCCGGATTCTCGCTGTACGATCAAGAGATCAAGGCCGACCAGCGCGCCATCCCCACCCTGACGGTGGTGGACGACACCTTCTCGACCCATCGCCAGGCCATGGCCGACTATATCGCCGGGGCCCGACGCTGGATGGATACGCATGGCTGACGCGGATCGCGCCTTGTCGTCCGCTCCGGAACGGCGATAGGCTCAAGTCATGAAACAGGCCATCAAGATCGCCGCCGCGGGACTTGTCGTCCTCACCCTGACCGCCTGCGTCGCGGGCTCGGGGGAATCCGCCCACGCCGCCTCCGGCGGCCTGCTGTCGGAGTTCGTGCTGGGCCTCTGGCACGGGATCATCGGGCCGATCACCCTGCTGGTCGAGATCATCAACCGCGTCCTGCCCCACCTGTTGCCGTGGAAGACCCACCTGTACGAAACCAGGGCGACGAGCGCCGCCTACGACCTGGGCTTCTACCTAGGGCTCGGCGGCGGCCCGACCATCTTCTGGCAGCGCTGGTCGCGGCGCTGAAGCTCCACCTCGTTCGCCGCGACCGGAGGATCAGCATGGGGGCTGGGCGGGTCGCACCAAGAGGTTTTCCCCGTCCGCGCCATTTAGTGTGAAGCTGACGATCCGTCCGTAGCCTGGGCGCAAATGGGCGAAAGCTCGCATATGATCTCAGACATCGACATCACCATCCGTCTCCTGCTGGCCGCTGTGCTCGGCAGCATCATCGGCTTCGAGCGCGAGCGGCTGCTTTGGGCGGCAGGCATCCGTACGCACATGCTGGTGAGCGTCGGCGCCTGCCTGTTGATGATCGTTTCGGCCTACGGCTTCCAGCACGCCCTGCTGATGCCACGCGTGGTGTTGGACCCGTCCCGTATCGCCGCCCAGGTCGTCTCCGGTATCGGGTTCCTGGGGGCGGGCGCGATCCTGATGCGCGGCCAAATCGTCCGAGGCCTGACGACGGCGGCGAGCATATGGGCGGTGGCGGCGATCGGGCTGGCGGCGGGGGGCGGCCTGTTCTTCGCGGCGACGATCTCGACGGCGATCATCATCGCCATCCTGGCCGGGGTCAAACCGCTGGAAGAAGCCTATCGGGCCAGGGTGCAGACGTGTCGGTTGGAGGTGTCGGCTGACCGCGACGTCTTGGAGGAACAGGGGGTCGCCAAGGCGATCGGCGTACGCGCCAACCAGGTGAAGCGCATGATCATCCGCGACGCGGAAGGAGGCGACACGCAGCAGATCGTCATCCAGCTTTCCCGGGTCTCTTCCAACGACATCCGACTGGCGACGCTACGCCTGCGCCGCGAACCAGGCGTGCACGACGTCAAGGTCACCGCCAAAAGACGTCGCGCGGACGTTCAGACCGAATAGAAGCCGTTTCGAATCCACCAAACTCAATAAGGCTGTCGAAGGCCAATATGCCCCTCCCCATCACACCGGACGCGGTGATCAGCTTCTGGTGCGACGCCGGGCCGAAAGCCTGGTTCCGCCGCGACGCCGAGTTCGATCAGGCCATCCGCTCGCGTTTCGAAACCGCGCATCTGGAAGCGTCTCGAGCCGGCTTCGAAGCCTGGCGGGAAACCGGGGAAGGCGCGCTCGCCCTGTTGCTGTTGCTCGACCAGTTTCCCCGCAACCTCTACCGGGGATCGGCCCACGCCTTCGCCACCGACCCGATGGCCCGCGACGTCGCCGAACAGGCTCTCGTCGAGGGGTTCGACCTGGCCAGTCCCCCTGCCCTGCAGCCGTTCTTCTACCTTCCCTTCGAGCACCATGAAGACCCGGTCTCCCAGGCCCGGTCGGTCGAGCTGTTCAGCGGGTACGCGGAACGGACGGGCGAGACAGACTATCTGCGTTTCGCCAGGTTTCACGCCGAGCTCATCGCCCGCTTCGGCCGCTTCCCTCATCGCAATCGCCTGCTGGCGCGCGTCTCGACCGCCGAGGAGCTCGACTACCTCGCCAACGGCGGCTTCCAGGGCTAGCGGCGAGGACGACTACGCCTCGCCCTTCTCCAGAGACGCGTGCAGTTGCTCGGCCAGTCCGAAGAACCGTTCGCGGACGGCCTCGGCATAGGGGTTGGCCTGCTCGATCGCCAGGAAGACCGAGGGCGGATCGTGGCGCACCATGTCCACCGCGCGCATCAGCATGTCGAAGCTGGCGGTGGTCATGCGGGTCGGCAGAGGCTCCATCTGGACCAGCACCTTGGCGATCAGGTGGGTGAGGCCCTGCACGACGGCCGCTTCCTGATCGTGGGCCTCAGGCGTGGTGACGATCACGCGCAGCTTCAGCCGCTTGCGAAGGAAGGCCGCCACACGCGGGGTTTGGCCGCCGCGAATAGGGCAGACCGCGATCTTCAGGCCCTCCACGCCATTGCGCGCGCTCTGAGGACCGAACAGCGGATGCGTCCCCACGATATCCACGTGTTCAGGCAACTGCTCGCGCAGAATGCGGGCCGGGCGCGACTTCACGGAGCCGACGTCCAGCACCAGGGCGCCGGACCTCATATACGGCCCCGCCTGGGCGATGGCGGCGGCGAGCTGATCCACCGGCACCGCCAGCACCACGATGTCGCAAGCAGCGGTCGAGGCGAGATCGGCGATCTCCACGCCTTCGACCGTATCCCCCGCGACAAGCGACGGGTCGAAGGCGCGCATAGGGAACCAGGGGCGCAGGTGGCGGGCCATCAGTCGCCCGAAAGCGCCGAAACCGATCAAGCCAATCGTTGGCGGGGTGTCTTGGTCGAGGGCCATTTCGGCAACCTCCCGATCCGCCGGTGCGATGGCAAGCGGGAATTCAGGCCGCGCTCACGTGCCGCTCGTCTGGCCAGACCACCGCCGCCCCTGCGTCCGGGCTACCGGCCAAGCGCCCGCAAGGTTTCCGCGATGCTCGACGCCAGCGGAGTCGTCGGGCGACCCAGCAAGGCGCCGAGCTGGCGGCCTTCGTCGAACAACGCCCCTTCGGCCGCTCCGGCGTCGCTGTCGGCGAGCAGCGCCGCGACATCGGCCGGCAAGCCCGCGCCCACGAGCGCCGACCGGTATTCGGCCATCGGCAAGTCGACATAGGGGACCGTTTCCGCAGACTGGTGCGACAGTTCTTGGGCCAGCTCCGAGAGGGTGTAGGCCGTATCGCCCGCCAGTTCGAACACCCGACCGGCCAGGTCGTCGTTCGAACGCACCACAGCCGCAGCCGCAGCGGCGTAGTCGGCGCGCGAGGCCGAAGAGATCCGGCCGTCCCGAGCCGAGCCGACGAAGGCGTGGTGCGCGAGGGCTGGGGCGACCGAGGCCATGTAGTTCTCGGTGTACCAGCCGTTGCGGAGCAGCGCGTACGGCAGGCCGGAGGCGGCCAGCATCGCTTCGGTCGCCCTGTGGTCGGCGGCGAGACCCAAAGGCGAGACGTCGGCATGCAGGAGGCTGGTATAGGCCACGAAGCCCACCCGCGCCTGGACGGCGGCGTCGATCAGGGCGCGGTGCTGGGTCGGCCTGCGATCCAGCGAATTGGAAGAGATGAACAATAGACGCTCCACACCCGCGAAGGCGGTCGCGAGCGTCTCGGGTCGATCATAGTCGGCCACACGGACCTGGACGCCCTTGGCCGCGAGCTTACGCGCGCGATCATCGTCGGCGACACGGACCCCCACGGCGATCTCCCCAGACGCGACGGTCGCCAGCAGTTGATCGAGGACGAGAGCGCCCAACTCCCCGGTTGCGCCGGTGATGAAGATACGGGGCTGGCTAGACGTCGACATGACAGTTATCCTTCTCGGTCTCAAAACGAGACCATCCCTCATTTACGCGCTCTTCAGATCCTGCGTAAGGAGGCAGGTTTTCCAGACCAGGTAACCGGGAAGTGCCCATGACCGATCCGTCCCCTCTCGCGACCTCGTTCGAGTCCTGGCGCGCGGCCGGTTTCGACGCGGCGGCCTGCCCCATCCGCAACGTGCTTGATCGGGTCGGAGAGAAGTGGACCCTGCTGGCCCTCACCGCGCTTGCACCCGATGCGCGGCGCTTCAGCGAGATGCACCGCGCCATCCCCGATATCTCCAAGCGCATGCTGACCCAGACGCTCCGCGAACTCGAACGCGATGGCCTGGTGGAGCGACGCGTCTTCCCGACCAGCCCGCCCAAGGTGGAGTACAGCCTGAGCCCTCTTGGCCGTTCGGTCCTGGGTCCCCTGGCCGGTCTGGTGGACTGGGCGGAGCACAACTTCTCCGCAATCCGTGCATCCAGGGCGGCCTACGACACACGACCGCCCCAGCTATAGCCGCGAGCCGCCGTCGCTGCTGGTGTGCGCTCATGGGCGCCCCTAGGGTGAACGGGTTCGTGCGAATCTCACACAAGGGCTCCAAAGCCATGCGGCGCATCGTTTTCGCGGCCCTGATCTGCATTCTTCCAGCGCTCAAAACCCCCTGCCTCGCCAAGGGCGTGGGCGCCGCGCCGCAAGAGCACGGCGTGTACCGGACCTATCTCCTGCTGCACGAGGTCGGCTCGGAGACCTATGCGGTGAGCCCATCGGGAGCAGGCGCATCGGTGATGACCATCGCCTCTACCCTGTCGGATCGTGGGAGCACGCGCGCCGGGAACACCACTCTGACAATGGGGCCGGGGTTCGCTCCCACCGCGCTGGAATTCAGACGAGACGGCGCGCCCGCTGGCGAGACATGGTCGACCCGAGTCGGCGCGACCTCGGCGACGATTCAAGAGGTAGCCGCCACCCGCACCATGCCCAGGCCGGCGACGGCCTATGTCGGCTTCCCCACCATGCCGGCCGCCCTGCAGATGATGATGATGCGCTACTGGAAGCTGCATCACGAGCCGGCCAGCCTGCCCATCCTGCGCGCCAGCGAAAAGGCGCTTCCGCTGGAGATCCGGCGCGTCGGCGAGGACGCCATCACGCTCCCCGGACGTTCACGCGCCCAGGTCCGGCTGACCCGCTACACGGTCGCCAACCTGATGTTCGGACGCGAGATCGTGTGGATGGATACGCAGGGCCGTCTCGCCGCGTTGATGACGTTCGCCGGCGGCCTGCCACAGGAGCAGATCCTGGAAGCCTATCGGCCGGCGTTCGAGCAACTGGTCCGCAGCGGGGTGCGCCAGGAGATGTCGGACCTCGACGCGCTCGACCAGCAGGTGCGGCCGGAAGCGACGGGCGCGTTCGCCATCGTCGGCGCACGGCTGATCGACGGCACGGGCGCCGCGCCGATCGAGGATTCCGTCGTCGTGGTGCGCGACGGCAGGATAACCGCGGCCGGCGTCAAGGGATCGGTCAAGCTGCCGCCCGGCCTCAAGATCATCCATGCGGACGGTCAATCGCTGCTGCCCGGCCTGTGGGAGATGCACTCGCACTATTCCGGCGTGGAGTTCGGCCCCGCGCTGATGGCCGCCGGCGTGACCACGGCGCGTGACTGCGGCGGCGAGTTCGGCTTCCTGACCACGGTGCGCGGCAAGATCGCCAGGGAGAATGCACTCGGCCCGCGGCTGCTGTTGGCCGGACTGATCGATAGCGGCGGCCCGCTCGGCTTCGGTGCGGTCGACGCCGAGACGCCCGCACAGGGCGTCGCCGCCGTGGACCGTTACGCGGACGCGCATTTCGACCAGATCAAGGTCTACACCCAGATCAAACCGGATGTGCTCAGGGCGATCAGCGCCGAGGCGCATCGGCGGGGCATGACCGTCACCGGCCACGTGCCGGCGGCGATGGACGCGTTCGAAGGCGTCGCGGACGGTATGGACCAGATCAACCATCTGCAGTTCGTCACCCGCGCCATGCTGCCCCCCGAAAACAAGGGCGAGCGCGGCGGCGAGGTCGACCTCGCCTCCGACCGGGCCAAGAGTTTGATAGCGCTCCTGAAGGCGCGGCAAATCGTGGTGGACCCGACCGAAGGCTGGGGCGAGATGGCGGGCCATCCTAAGACCGTGCATGCGGCCTCGTTCGAACCCGGCCTGGACGCGGCCCCGTTCACCCTGTCGTCCAAGTTCGAGGCGCTTGGCGGCCCCATCGAGGAGGCCCGTTTCCACGAACGCATGCAGGCCAATGGCAAGGTGATCGATGCGCTCTACGAGGCCGGCGTCCCGATCGTGGCGGGCAGCGACACCGGACTGATCGGCTACGGGATCGACCGCGAACTGGAGCTCTATGTCCAGGCCGGACTGCCGCCGATCGCGGCCATCCAGACCGCCACTCTTGGCGCCGCACGGGCGATGAAGCTCGACCGTGAATCAGGCTCGGTCGAGGTCGGCAAGCGAGCCGATCTCGTGCTGGTCGAGGGCGACCCATTGACCGACATCAGCGATCTGCGGCGCGTGGTGAAGGTGGTGCGCAACGGCCAACTCTACGACAGCCGAGCCTTGGGGCGCAGCGTCGGCTTCAACCGAACCGTCTCCGTGGTGAAAGTCGCGAACAGATAGGATCGCCTGACGCCGCCGAGGATAGGGGCCTACCCCAGGAGATTCACGCCCCGGGGGTGAGATCGATCAGCGCTTGGCCGCCGCCGTGGCCAGGCCCGCGACCACAAGCACGCCTCCACTGGCCCGCTTGGACCAAAGTGACGCCCCGGGGCGTCTGAGCAGGCCGGATGCGCGGGAAGCGGCGAGCGCATACGCCGTGTCCGTCGTCGCGACCACCGCACAGAAGGTGAAGCCCAGCAGCGTCGCCTGAATCGGATAGCTGAGATGCGGACTGATGAACTGAGGGACGAAAGCCACGAAGAACACGATCGTCTTAGGATGAAATGTCCCACAGCCACGTTGCCAAAGAACGCCGTGCGCGGAGCGACCGCCCTTTCCGCTGCTGCGGAGCTGTCCAGGCGCTTGCTCGCCTTCAAGAGCGTCAGAAGGCCAAGGCCAACAAGATAGAGAGCGCCGGCCCATTTCAGGATCGAGAACGCGAGCGCCGAAGCCGCGAGCAGCGTGCCCACGCCCGCTAGCGAGAGCGTGATCGCGACCGCGTTCCCCACCACCATGCCGCCGACCGAGGCGAGCGCGGTGCGTCGCCCCGACCCGAGGGCGTAGCCGACGATGCTCGTCACGCCCGGCCCAGGAATTACCCCCATCAGAGCCGACGCCGCCACGAAGGCGAACCAAACATGCCAAGTCAAAAGCAGCCTCTTTTTGCACCAAAAGGAGCCGGAGGATGTAATCGCCCCTATCCAAAGGCAAGCGTCGAACTGAACCCGACGCGATGTGCTGCGAGGCGGCGGCGCACCCGCCCCTTGCGCCCAGGGGCGAAGGGTGGGGAAAAGCCGCGCGGGCGAACTTCACCGACTTGCGGCGACGCTTGGATTTGCTACGCCAAGGTTGCACTCGAGATGGGTGTCGAGGTCTCGAGGGTCGCCTGTGTCCAAGCCAGCTTCCGCCCATACCCGCTTCCTGCGCCGGGTCCTTCCCCTGACCGCTGCAGGCGCCGCGGCCTTGGCGGTCGGCGTGGTGTCGAGCCAGACCCTGGCGGCGGGTTCGCCCGACGAAACCGCGAACACCGCACTGGCCACGCCGCACTACGGAAGCTGGGGCTTCGACGCCGGCGGCCAGGACCGGGCCGTCAAGCCGGGCGACGACTTCTTCCGCTACGCCAACGGCGGTTTCGTGGACCGGACCGCGATCCCTGCCGACCGCACCCGCGTCGGCGCCTTCGACGCCCTGAGCGTGCTGTCGGAAAGCCGTGTCCACGCCATCCTGGAACAGGCCGCCGCCTCCGGCGCCTCGCCCGAAACCCCGCAGGGCAAGATCGGCGCCTTCTACCGCGCCTACATGGACGCCGCGCGCGTGGACGCCCTTGGCGCCATCCCCCTGGAGCATGACCTGGAAAAGGTGAAGGCGGCCAAGACGCAGGGGGACATCGCCGAACTGATGGGCGACCACGCGCTGTTCTCCGCCTCCATCGGCCTGTTCTCCGCCAACGTGTCGCCCGACGCCAAGGACCCCAGCCTCTACGTCCTGAACATGGGCACGGGCGGCCTCGGCCTGCCGGACAAGGACTACTACCTGAAGCCGTCGTTCGCCGCGAAGAAGGCCGCCTACCAGGCCTATGTCGCCCGGATGCTGACGCTGGCCCACTGGCCGTCGCCCGAGGCGCGGGCCGCCGACATTGTGGCGTTCGAAACCCGCCTGGCCGAGGCGAGCTGGGAGCGCGCCGAACGCCGCGACCGGGACAAGACCTACAACCCCATCGGCCTGGCCGAACTGACGGCCTACGCCCCGGGCTTCGACTTCCACCGTTTCCTGGCCGCGTCGGAAATCGGACAGGCGCAGCGCGCGATCCTCTCGGACAACACCGCCTTCCCGAAGAAGGCCGCCGTATTCGCCCAGACGCCGGTCCCTGTGCTGCAGGCGTGGCTGGCCTTCAACATGGCCGATGAGGCGGCGCCCTACCTGTCGCAACCCTTCAGCGACGCGCGCTTCGACTTCCGCAACAAGACCCTGGCGGGTCAGCCCGAACAGCCGGTGCGCTGGAAGCGGGCGGTCACGGCGACCAACACCGCCATGGGCGAGGCCGTCGGCCAGCTCTACGTGGCCCAGTACTTCACCCCCGAGGCGAAGGCCCAGATGCTGGCCCTGGTCAACAACCTGAAGGGGGCCTTCTCCGCGCGAATCCAGAAGCTCGACTGGATGACCCCGGCCACCAAGCAGCAGGCGCTGGACAAGCTCGCCCACTTCACCGTCAAGATCGCCTATCCCGACGCCTGGCGCGACTACTCCAAGCTCGCCATCACGCCCGACGATCTCTACGGCGACGCCAAGCGGGCCCAGGCCTTCGAGTGGACCCGCCGCGCCCGCAGGCTGGGCGGCCCGGTGGATCGCACCGAGTGGGGCATGACGCCCCAGACCGTGAACGCCTACTACAACTCGACCATGAACGAGATCGTGTTCCCGGCCGCCATCC
>NZ_LMUL01000001.1:1472-3123 GCF_009765965.1 Caulobacter sp. S45 | reverse complement strand
CCTGCAGCCGCCGTTCTTCGATCCCCAGGCCGACCCGGCCATCAACTACGGCGGCATCGGCGGGGTGATCGGCCACGAGATGAGCCACGGCTTCGACGACCAGGGCCGCAAGTCCGACGGCCTCGGCCGTCTGCGCGACTGGTGGACCCCCGCCGACGGGCAGAAGTTCGACGCCAAGACCAAGGCCTTGGGCGCCCAGTATTCCGCCTTCGAGCCGCTGCCGGGAGAACACATCAACGGCCAGCTCACCATGGGCGAGAACATCGGCGACATGGGCGGGATCAACCTGGCGCTGGAGGCCTATCATCGCAGCCTGCAGGGCAAGCCCGCGCCCGTCGTGGACGGACTGACCGGCGACCAGCGTGTGTTCCTGGGCTGGGCGCAGGTGTGGCGTGGCAAGACCCGCGACGACGCCCTGATCCAGCGCCTGCACACCGATCCGCACTCGCCCGAGACGGCGCGCGTCAACGCCGTCGTGCGCAATGTGGACGCCTGGTACGATGCTTACGGCGTCAAGCCCGGCGACAAGCTCTACGTCGCCCCCGAGGATCGCGTCCACATCTGGTGAGCCATCGGCGGACCCGATCCCGCCCAGGGCCCCGCCCACGCGGCTCGAACACCCCGCCGCCGCGTGGCTTGCCCCGCCCGGCAAGTTGAGTTCTGCTGCCCGCCGCGGCAGGTCGGGGACACGCAATGATATCGCGCCTTAAGTCGAGAGCGACCGCCTTACTGGCCTGGGCGATCGCGGGCACGGGCGTCACCCACGCCGCGAGCGTGACCGTCACCCTCCCCGCCAAGACCGCGACCGCGACCGCGATCGACGGCAGGGTGGTGCTGATCGTCTCGCCCAAGGCCACCCCCGAGCCGCGCCTGCAGGTCGAACTCGAAGCGCCCCTGCGCACGCCGTTCATATTCGGACGCAACGTCGACGGCCTTCGCCCCGGCGGTCGTGTGGTGGTCGGCGACGACGCCTATGGCTGGCCCGTGCGGCGCCTCTCCGCCCTGCCCCCAGGCGACTACACCATCCAGGCGGTGCTGAACCGCTACGAGACCTTCCATCGCGCCGACGGCTCGACCGTCAAGCTGCCGCCAGAGATGGGCGAAGGGCAGCAGTGGAACCTGAAACCCGGCAACCTCTATTCCCGCCCCCTGCGGGTCCACATCGGCCGCGGCGCCGCGTCGCTCAAGCTGACGCTCGACCAGGTCATCGCCCCGATCACTCCGCCGGCGGACACGCCGTTCGTGCGCCATATCCGCATCCGCAGCGCCCTGCTCTCGGCCTATTGGGGCCGCGACGTCTATCTCGGCGCGCACGTGCTGTTGCCGGCGGGATTTGCGGAACACCCGGACGCGCGCTTTCCGCTGATGGTCTTCCAGGGCCACTTCCCAGACGACATCTCCGCATTCCGCACCACGCCGCCCGACCCGAACCTGAAACCGGACTATTCCGAGCGCTTCCACCTCGCCGGTTACAACCGTATCCAGCAGGAGGAGGCCTATAGTCTCTACAAATCCTGGACGTCGGCGCACTTCCCCCGCTTCCTGGTGGTCGAGATCCAGCACGCCAATCCCTATTACGACGACAGCTACGCGGTGAACTCGGCCAACCTTGGGCCGTACGGCGACGCCATCAACAAGGAGCTGATCCCCT
>NZ_LMUL01000001.1:0-1312 GCF_009765965.1 Caulobacter sp. S45 | reverse complement strand
CGGACAGGGCTGGGCGCGCTTCACCTATGGCGGGTCGACCGGCGGCTGGGAGGCGATGGCCACCCAGGTCTTCTATCCGGACATGTACAATGGCGCCTTCGTGGCCTGCCCCGACCCGATCGACTTCCGGGCCTTCACCAATGTCGACCTCTACAAGGACGGCGACATGTACGCCGAGCATGGCGTGGCCAACACCATCGAACGGCCCTCGATGCGCGACTATCTGGGACGCACGCTGGCCACCCAGCGCGACTCCAACCACATGGAGCTGGTGCTCGGCGATCGTGGTCGCTCCGGCGGCCAGTACGACATTTGGCAGGCGGTGTTCGGGCCTCAAGGACCGGACGGATATCCCGTTCCCATCTTCGACAAGGAGACCGGCGTCATCGATCCGAAAGTCGCCGCCTACTGGCGCGATCACTTCGACCTCACCCACATCGTGCAGCGCGATTGGGGAACGCTCGGCCCCAAGCTCAAGGGCAAGCTGCACATCTATGTCGGCTCGGCCGACACCTACTTCCTCACCGACGCCGTCTACTTCGCGCAGGACACGCTGGAGAGCCTGCGCGACCCGGCCTGGGGCGGTGAGGTGGCCTATGGGGATCGCGCCGAGCACTGCTGGAACGGCGACCCCAAGCTGGCGAACGCCTACACACGCCTGCACTACAACGTCTTGTATCTGCCCAAGATTTTGAAGCGCATCGCCGACACGGCCCCGCCGGGCGCCGACCTGACCAGTTGGCGCTACTAAGCAGCAGGAAACGGTTGTCCGGTTGACCGTGTGTGAAGCCGCGAGGCGGATGAGGCCGTAAGGGCGTTACCGCTCACTTGCTGGGATGCGCCAAGTTTTAACGCTTTCGTGTTTGATGGGCCATCGTAAATCCGTTCTGGAGATTTCGAATGACTGCGGTGCATCGTGTTGACTTGCGCTCAATTCAACTTGAGCAAAAGCTTGCCGACACGGATTACGATGCAGCGCTGGGCAAGCTTTCCACGAGCTACACCACGGTAGCGACGGGCAGATTCGAGATATTTGTGGAGAACGAGCAAAAAATTGAAGTGATGCTGACCGTGGATGTAGGGTCGGACGAGACCGTGGCGGTTGCTCGACTGAAATCGCATTTCTTTACTTTCAGCCAAGCCCTCTTGGAGACGACGAGGGATTGGGCCTCCCTATCTGGAAATTGAGCGCTATGTTGAAGGCGTGTCTCATCAACAATAACGGCGTCGCCTTCGAGATCGGGGCGGTGGAGCGTCAGCTTCCCCTCGACCGGATGGCGTCGGAAATCCTCAAACTCACCGCCCTCGAGCG
>NZ_LMUL01000019.1:68389-68863 GCF_009765965.1 Caulobacter sp. S45 | reverse complement strand
CTCCAACAGTTCGCCTCGGTCCATGCATCCTTCCACAACCACTTCAATCAGGAGCGCCACCTCGTCAGCCGACAGACCTACAAAGATCGACGCTCAGCCGCGCTGGCTGAGTGGCGGCAGGTCATGGGATAGAGCTAGCTCGGGTTTGGGAGAGCTACGTCTGAGCGGAGACAAGTTCGCGTTGGACTGACAGCACCCAGTTGACGGCCGCCCTACGCCCTGAGCCCTCATCCCAACAGCCGCCGCCAGCAATGGCTGAAGCAGGGCGGCGGAAATCTCGTTCGCCCCACCCCGACAACTGCCATTTAAATCGGCCTAGGCGGCGGCCTTGGGGCGTTTCAAACGTCCGAAGTTCGGCAAAGCCCCATGTCGGCTACGGGCGCGGAGCCGCAGGCATGGGCGTCTCCAGCCCTCCCGCCGGAGAGCGGACATCGAATTGGACCGGGTGGGGTGGTGAGCGGAAGTTCGGGTTTG
>NZ_LMUL01000019.1:62122-68146 GCF_009765965.1 Caulobacter sp. S45 | reverse complement strand
CCTGACGGGCGGCGCTTCAACATGGTGTGCATGGGCGACGGCGCGCCGACGGCGATCTTGCTCGGAGGCCTCGACGACTGGACTCTCGACTGGCGTTGGCCGCAGCAGAAGTTGTCGAAAATTACGCGGACCTGTTCGGTCGACCGCGCGGGTTTAGGGTTCAGCGACCCCGGCCCCATGCCGCGCGACGCGGCGGCAACCGCCTCCGACCTCTATCAGGCGCTGAAGTCGTCCCATATGCAGGGGCCGTTCATCCTAGTTGGCGATTCGCTCGGCGGCCTCGAGCTGCGGCTGTTCGCCTACGAGCATCCCCAGATGGTCTCGGGCCTCCTGCTGACCGATCCGAGGATTGAGCATACCGCCGACAGGATGGGAACGCCGAAGGCCCTGCGCGACAAGCAGCTGGCGTTCAATCGCGCCTGCCTCGCCAAGGCCCAGGTGGGCCAGATCGTCGCCGGAGAGATCGCGCCGGGCGAGACCGACCCCTGCGTAGAAGCGCTCCCTCCGCAGTGGATCGCCGAACAGAAGCAGCTGATGCTGCAGATTCACGCCCAGCCTTCCCGGTTCGAGACCTGGATCTCCCAATCGGACAACATGGACGGCCGTTCGTCCGACGAGGTTGAGACCGCGCGTCGCAAGCTCGGCTCGATCCCGCTCATCATCCTGTCGCGAGGCAACGAGGATCGTTTCTCCGCCGCTCGGAGCAACGACGATCAGGCTCGCCTCTATGCGGTTTGGACGGGCGCGCACGAGGACGAGGCGCGCGACTCCACGCGCGGCGAGCACCGGATCGTCGAAGGGGCCGGCCACTGGATCTACGGCGCCCGTCCGGACGCCGTGGTCAGGGCGCTTCAGGAGGTTGTGGACGCGGCGCGGGCGTCCGGGAACAAGCCAGCGTCGAACTAGGGCGAGACTTGGCCGGCGTAGATAGCCGGTCCATGCCGCCACTTCTTCCGCTATGGGGCGTGCCCTCTATCGGCGACCAACCTCCAGGAACCTGTCATCGTTGGGCGTCCGCTTTGGAGCGCCGCCGCGAGGTCCGCTCCACCCCGAAACCCGTCACCTGGCCGCCCGGAAATCGAGCTTGGCAGGCATCCTCAGCGGCAGCTTCCTGGAGGAAGGTGCGTGGCAGCTATGGGCGCGGAGCGGTCGCTTCGGCCTCGAGGCGCCGCCCTGTCCGGCTCTGCCGATACGGTCCGATGGACACAGATCGTCGCTGACCATCCGAATGCGGCTCGCACATGTGGGCGGACAACGCTTGGCCCTGCTACCTTTCCGAAATGACTCGTTGGGTTCTAGTGATCACAGGTCTTGGGTGGGCGGCCATGGCCGCATCCGCCTGGGCGCAGGCTTGCGCCTTGCCTCATTCGCTTGTCGCGACCCAGGTTGGACGCGTCTGGCTGAACCACCGCGTCCTGAACGTCGCCGCTCTCTCCATTCCGGCCGCAGACGCCGAAGACCATTCACGCCTGATCGTACGCGACGCTCGCTGTCGCGTTCAGTGGACGGCCACGGTCGATGGACTGGAGAACCGGTTCGACGTCCGGCGCCTGGGAAGCGAAGATGTCCTCCAGTTCGTCAGCCTGGAGCCTGCCGGCGACGGCACAGGTTTCACGCACCGGCTCCTGGCCTTCCGGGGTCGCAGGCTGCGTCTGGTTGCGCAGTTCCGCCACACGGGCAAGGATGGTTTCTACCTTGGGCCGCTTGCGCGTGGGGGCGAGGGCGTCGTCACCTGGGTCGCCGATGCGAGCGGAGAGTCCGAAGCCTCGCCCCATCCCTATGTGATCAGCACCTGGACTTGGCGTGGAGGGCGCCTGGTTGGACCGGCGCACTATGAGACAGGTCGCAAATACCTTGCTTCCGACCAGCGGACGCCCAGGTCTGACGTCGTGGCGCGGGCGATCGGCCTGCCTTACCGTGACCAGACCGGTCTCAAGGCGTTCATGGAACCCGAAAAGGTCATGAGCGCCTCCGCGGCCAGGTTGTGTGCGGACTCAAGCTGCTGACGGCAAAGCGCCCGTCGGCGCGGCGCTCCCCTAGTCAACGATCCGGCTGAACATCGAAGAGAGTCCGTGGGGAGCTTACCCGAACCACCTGCCAAACCAGGCCGCGGCCCCCAGCTCGATCAGGGTCGCGATGGACCCGATGGTCATCCGCTTGGTCAGCGGCGTTCCGAGACGGGCGGGCCAGAGCGCAGCCAGGCTGACGAAAAGAATGACGAACCCGACGGCGACGACCACTTGCAGGGCGACGATGCTCATGAGGCGCATCGGCCAGATGACGTACCAGGGGAAGCTGCTGGGCTCCCAGGGATTGCCGTAGAGGCTGTAGGAGGAGAAGTCCCGGTAGACCACCGCGCCGATGGCCATCGTGACAAAGCCCGACGCCATGCAGCCAAAGCCGACGAGGATGTACCCGCCGACCACGAGGCTCCGCATCAGTGTGAACCAGCGCGGCAGTGGGACGGGGGCGGCGGACATCAAAGCATCCTGGCGGAATTGTCAGTCTAACCGAGGCTGGCCAATGTCACCTTTCCGGCGCCAAGCCAAGGGCTGCTTTGGGCGCAATCTCGCCGTCAAACGGGCTGCCGATGAACCCAACCCAGCATCTAGGGCAATTCAATGATGTGTGCTGGAAATTGGACGCCCAAATCTCCTTGGCCGCGGGAGAACGTGATCGCAGTGAGAGGCCCGAACGCCTTGTAGCTCGGTACGCGAAGCATGACGCCCAAGGTCTCGCCAGGTTGAACAACACGATTCAGGATGGCCGCTCCGGCAGTAGTTCCAGATGCCGCGCTGATCGGGAAGCCCCGGTTATCCCCCTGGATGAACAGGCAGCAGGTCCGAATCGCCGATCCAGCGGCGTCGGCGCCGTGAGACGCGTTTTGGGCAGTGGTAAGCGTGAGCGGTACCGCAGACCGGATCGTGAAGCCGCAGATAGCTTCCTCGCTATGCTTTGCGAAGCAGCCCTCGAAACGCACCTCGTACCCGTCCGCCTTCTTGAACGTACTCGTCCCCGTAACCGGACCGAAGTCGCGGTAGGTGAGGACGAAGGTATGCGGAGTCTCGGCCGCGCTCCCCGTCGAGCTGGCGAGTGTCAAGGCGGCGCTGACCGCTACGGATAGAACCAGACGAAACAGCATACAGATCACGCCTCCGTGCCGGTCTGGAGGCGCCCAGCGGCCGTATAGTGAAAGGGCTATCGTACGCCGAGCCCATGCCCGACTCCACGGACAGAATGGGGACCGAGAGGCGCCCTGCGCAAGGCGTGGTTGCTCAAGGCGCATCGTCGGTTGACCGCGGCTGCACGCTGAGTTCGCCATATCCGGTTGCTGAGTCCAACGGCCGGCGGAATTGGATCTGCGGCAATTCTCCGATCACCAGCTCTGCGGTGGTGTTCACGATGCAGCCGGGGGAGAGGTGGCCGCCGATGCAAGCGCCGTTCCGTCGCGCGAGACTGATGTGGATGTGCAGACCGTCCGAACAAAGGGTGCCAGCCAACGACACAATCTCCATCGGCTCGACGAATGCTCTGAAGACCTCCTCCTCGCCGAAGGCCCCCGGCATCCTGAGGCGCGCGTGGGAGAGGCTTCCCACGCAGGACAGAATGCAGCCCGCACGAAGCGCGTACTGTTCGGTGAGACGCTCCAACTCGTGTTTCAGGTCGGTTCCGGGCGTCAGGCGGAAGGCGTGCACGTGCATGGCTCAGATCTATGCCATCGCGTGGGCGGCGAAAGAAGCGCAGGCGTCCAGGGGGGGCGGCGCCTAATCGACGGCGGGGGCGAGCAACGCCGCTAATAATCGACCTTCCAGCGCGGCAAAGGCCGCGGAGCCTCTTGCTCGCGGGCGAGCCAGGTCGATAGCCAAATCCAGTGCAATGTGTCCGCCCTCAATGACCAAAACCCGGTCGGCCAAGGCAATAGCCTCCGACACATCGTGCGTAACCAGCAGGGCGGTGAACCCTTGCTCGCGCCAGATACGTTCGATCAACCGCTGCATCTCGATGCGCGTGAGGGCGTCCAGAGCGCCAAGCGGTTCGTCGAACGCTAGGACCGTTGGATTGGATACAAGGGCGCGCGCCAAGGCGACCCGCTGACGCTGGCCGCCCGAGAGTATATCCGGCCACGCATCCGCGCGGTCCGCCAGCCCAACCGCCTGGAGCGCTTCGTGCGCGCGGGCTCGATCATGGCCGTTCCCAAGACCGACCTCGACGTTGGCGCCAACGCGAGCCCAGGGCAGCAGGCGCGGTTCTTGGAACATCAGGCGGATCTGATTGGAGATCGGACCCTCGATGTTTCCGGCGCTGGGCTGCTCCAGACCCACAATGAGGCGGAGCAGGGTGCTCTTTCCCGTCCCGCTGCGCCCGACGACGGCGACGAACTCACCGGCGGCGACGTCCAGGTCGATGCCGGCCAGAACCGAGCGAGCGCCATAGGTCTTCAACAGGTTTCGGATGTGCAGTTGGGCGCCGGTCATATGGCCTCGCCGCTCTGGATTTGCGGAAGCAGCCACCGCTCCAACGCACGGACCAGAAGATCGGCCACCTTTCCAAGCGCCGCATAGATCAGGATCGACAGCACCACCACGTCCACTTGCAGGAACTCGCGGGCCTGCATGGCCATGTGCCCGATCCCCGAGGTCGCCGCGATCGTCTCGGCTACGATCAGGGTCAGCCACATCAGGCCGAGCGCGAAGCGGAGCCCAACCAGGATCGAAGGCAGGGCTCCAGGGAGCACGATTCTCCGGAACAACTCCGGCCGGCTCATCCCGTAGACCCGGCCCATCTCCAAAAGCTTGGGATCGACCGAACGCACTCCATGCATGGTGTTGAGATAAATCGGGAAGAAGACCCCAAGCGCGACCAGGAAGATCTTGGCGGTTTCGCCGACGCCAAACCAGAGGATCACCAGCGGGATCAAGGCCAGGTGCGGGATGTTCCGCAGCATCTGCAGGCTGGAGTCGCTCACGGCCTCCGACCAGCGTGACGTGCCGTTCGCCAGCCCCAGCGCGAAGCCGAGGCCGCCGCCGATGACGAGCCCGGCCAGCGCACGCAAGGTGCTGACGACCAGGTTCGCCGGGAGTTCGCCGGAAACCGTCAGACGCACCGCCGCCGCCAATACGGCCGATGGGGCGGGCAGCACCAGCGCCGGCAAGACGCCGATCGAAGCGGTGACTTGCCAGACGGCGAGCAATCCAAACGGAACGGCCCAGGGTAGGAGGCGGCGAGGCGACATGGGCCTTAGCCGGCGCTGATAGTCGAGGCGCCGAACTCTCGATCCCGTCGCAGCCCCGTCGAGGCGCTTGAGCCGAGGCCGAGCGCAGGAAACAACAGTTCGGCGACCGTGAACGCCTCTTCGAGGTGGGGATAGCCGGAGGTGATGAAGGTCTCGACGCCCAGGGCCTGGTATTCGGCGATGCGGGCGGCGACGGTCTCGGGATCTCCGACAAGCGCCGCCCCGGCGCCTTCGCGGACCAGTCCCATGCCCACCCACAGATTGGGGCTGACCTCCAGCGCCTCCCTGCGGAACCCGTGCAGCGAGGTCTGGCGACGTTGCCCTTCCGACTGGGACCGCCGTTCTCGCGCTAGCCGGGCGGCCTCGATCTGTGGGTCGTCCACTTTGGAGATCAGTCGATCTGCGGCGGCCCAGGCTTGGGCCGCGGTCTCGCGCACGATCAGATGCACCCGCATGCCGAACTTGAGCGATCGACCGAGGCGCAAGGCGGCGACGCGAGCGAGCGCGATCTGCGCGCCGGTGCTCGATGGCGGCTCGGCCCAGGTCAGATAATGGTCGACGTGCTCGGCGGCGACCTCGATCGCGGCCTCCGAGGCGCCTCCCAGGTAGAGGGGCGGGTAGGGCGATTGCACGGCCGGGATGTCGAGCGGGCCGTCATTGCGAATGCGGAAGTATTCACCCTCGAAATCAATGGGTTCTCCGCGCATCGTTGCGCGCCATACGGTCAGGAACTCCGAGGTCTGGCGATAGCGGGCGGCGTGGTCGAGGTGCAGGCCGTCGGCGGCCAGCTC
>NZ_LMUL01000019.1:55719-62012 GCF_009765965.1 Caulobacter sp. S45 | reverse complement strand
CCGCGGACTGCCGCGCGGCCAAGGTCGGCGAGAGGATGCCAGGCCGCAGAGCGATCAGGAACTTCAGCCGCTCGGTGACGGGCGCCAACGCGGAAGCGAGCGTCCAGGCGTCGAAACAGCTGGGGCCGGTGGGCAGGAGTGCGCCTTCGAATCCCAGGCGGTCGATCGCCTGGGCGATCTCTCTCAGGTAGCCAACCTCCGGCGGACGCCAGCCCTGGGGGGAGCCGATGTAGCGGCCGTCGCCTGAGGTCGGCAGGAACCAGAATAGCCGAGGCGGCGATATCATGCGGCGACCATCCACCCTCTCCAGGCCGCATCATTTACGCGGATGCGCTTAGGGATGACGCCGGCCTCGGAGAATGTATCGGCGGCGACCTGCTGGCGCGCGATCAGCGCGTCGGTCAGCGGCGCCACGGCGAAGGGTCCGCGACGTCGGGAGATGCGGACGATGTCCTCGGATAATCCGCTCGCCCGGGCGATCGTGCGGATCGCTAAATCCGGCCTGGCGTTGCCGCGCTGGGCGGACTGAGAAAGGCTGGTCAGCAGCGCGGAGAGGACCTTCGGCGAGCCGTCGGCGAAGGCCTTGGAGGCGAGATAGAACGAACTGGTCCCCGGCAGTTGGTTCGCGGTGAGAATGGGACGTGCGCTGAGATCGCGCTCGGCCAGGGCGAAATAGCTGTCCCAGACGATCCAGCCGTCCAGCGCCCCCTTGGCGAAGGCTGCGGCGCCGTCCGGCGGCGACAGCGGGACCTGGTGGACGTCGTTCAGCGTCAGCCCGGCGCCCTTCAACGCCTGGAGCGCGAACAGGTGGGACGTGGACCCCGGCGTGAAGCCCAGGGTGCGGCCCTTCAACTCCGCTATGGATCGGACCGTGGAGCCGCGCGGTATGAGCAGCGCCTGGCCCGCGCCGGTGACGGGTTCGGCCGCCGCGTAGACGAGCGGCGCGTCTCCCGCTTGGGCGAAGATGGGCGGGGTCTCGCCCGTCGCGCCGAAATCGACTGCGCCTGCGCGCATCGCTTCGAGGAGAGGCGGGCCCGAGGGAAACAGGATCCACTCCACCCCCGTCACCCCGACCGCCTTGAGTTCGGTCTCCAGCCGGCCTTCGGACTGGGCGAGCAGGAGCACACCGTCGCGTTGATAGCCGATGCGAACGCGGCTGCTACCGGCCTTGGGATGGCACGCGTCCAACAACAAGGCCGGCGCGACGGCAAGGATGACCCTGCGGTTTGGGTGGATTGGCCAGGAAGTAACCATCGTCGTCAGGCCAAGCTCAGGGTGTCGAGCAGGTTTTCCATGCCATGATTATGGTGCATCGGGACCTTTCCAGGCGCTTCTATCTATTCTGAACCGTGCGGATCGATCTGGTGAATCGGAAGATCCCAATGATTGGCGGTCAGCTCCCAACGGCGGTTCTCGTCGCGTTTGCGTGCTACGACGTCCGGGAAGAGGGCGAGTTCGACCTCGCTCTCATGACTGGCTGCATCGTGATCCTTGTAGGTGATGACGACCCTGTAATCCCAGCGCGCTTCTTCGCTGACGTGTAAGCTCGGGCGGACCACCACATAGTCTAGAACATAGCCGCGCCGTTTCTCTTCATCCAGGGCGGAGATTTGGTACTTCTGGAACAGTCGCCACCACTCGTCTTCAAAGCCATATCGAACGCGATACACCCACTCCACCTGATAGGTCTTCGGGGATGGCTGGGCGCTTACAGGCGAGCCGCCAGCACTGGCGACGACGAAACCGGCGAGTGAAAGTGCGATCGCCGCCCGCACATTTCGAGCAATCATCGGTCTAACTCCACCGCCATCCGATAGGACTACCAAGCCATGGCTGTGCCGCGGCCCCAGATTTCCTGTGGCGCCTAGCAGACAGCCTTGTGGGTACGGGGCTCTGGGCGTTGGTTACGCAGCCGTCGGCACTGTCAGACCAAATTCACACAAGCTGATTATGAAGGGGTCGCGCAGCCGCCGGTCCTCGCCAACGCCTGATGCTGTAGATCCCTGTTGCCCAACCCAAGCCGGCGAAAATAAGCAGAGCGCCAGAGGCTACGCGATTTCGCGTTTGGGTTGACAATGCCCACGCGGCCAAAGACCGTTGTTGACGGAACTCATGGACTGGAAGGCGGGCCTTCTAGGAACGGTCATGCCGACGCCCTTTCCGAGCAAGTCTGGTCCAAACGAGCCACGGTAGTTTCCTTTAGGTGGGACGCCCAAGGTCCAACTTGGTTCGCCCACTGCCCTGACGGCGCTGACCCACAACAACGCGACGGCGTACAGATAAAGTTTAATCAATTTAAGGATTAGCGCCCCATTCGAGATCATGACCTGATTAGGCCTGTGTCTTTATGTCACCGCCCGTGGTTGTAAATCGATTGTGAACCGATAACGAGCTATACATGCGGAAGTTCGTCTGGACGGTGGGGTCTGAAACGTGTTTCTGCGCCTACTGACGTTTCTCTTCACCAGTTTTGTCTTTCTGACAACTATTCCGGCTCCTACTGAAGCGGCTGAACGCGTCATCTGGACGCCTCAGGCCCTCGCTGCGGCGGTAGAGCGCCAGGCCTCCAGCGCCAGCTTCGAGGACCTGGAGCGTTTCGGCCGGGACGCCCTGGTCGGCAATCGGCCCGACCGTCTGCAGCGGCTGGAGCATGTCGCGTGGCTTGAGCTGGGCGAGTCGGATTATCCGCGCTTCTCCTACTGGAACGACCTGCTCAGGGAGGAAGCACACAAGGCTGGCGACGCCCGCTACGTAGCGATCGCCGACTTGGACCGATTGCGAAGCCGCTACGACCAGGATGATGTCTCGGCGGAGGGAGGGATCATCGCCGTCGTGCACAGCGGGGCGGACTGGCGAGTCCGTTCGCATGCGATGATGCTAGAAGCCTACTTCCTCACCGTCCGCAATCAGGCGGCGGAGGCGCTCGGTCTTTTGGCCGAAGCTGATCATCTGGTGATCGCCGCCAAGTCCCGAGAAGACCGGGCGGAAATATGGGAAACGGAGGGCCTAGCCCTCATGAAACTTCAGGACCTGAGCGGAAGCGCAATCGCGTTCGGGCGATCACAGTTCGAGTTCGGGCGGCCGGACTATCCGCGGCCGGATTTCGACAGCATCTGGAACTTGACCGGGCTCGCCGCCAAGGTCGGCCGCACCGATCTCGCCGAAACCCTCTATGGCGTCGAGCATCGGCTGGCGCGAAAGTCCAAGATGCCCAGCCTGTGGGCCTGGGACGACCACCTCTGCGCGGCGGTGGCGGAAACGCGGGATGATCCTGCTCGCGTCCTGGATTGCCTACGATCCCTCGGGCCGGAGCTCCGCGACGCCCGGTTCCTGGCGCCCAGGGTGCTGCCCAGCCGTGCGATCGCCTATGCGCGTCTTGGCCGGCTTCGGGCGGCGCGGCGTGACATGGCGGCGTTCGAACGCTTGCGGCGGGATATGCGGACAGCCAAGCAGTCCGTGTTTGAGCGCATGCCCGAGGTCCAGGCCGCAATCCTGCATGCGGAGGGTCGCGACCATGCGGCCTTCGAGGCGCTCCGCCGCTACGCCCACGACCACCAGAGGGCGCAGGCTATGTCCTTCAGCCTCGGCGTGGGGCAACTGACGGGTCTCATGGCTGAGCAGCTCAACTTCCGTCAGCTCCAGCTTGAGACGTCCCAAAAGAACCTGGCGCTGGTCGACCGGGTGGTGCGGGATCAGCGACTGATGGGCTGGGCGGCCGGGTTTATCGGCCTAGCGGTTCTGGTCATATTGGCCTGGCAGTGGCGCGTGTCGCGCCAGCTCAGGGCCGCGCGGACCGAGGCCGAAGCGGGAAGCCGGGCCAAGGGCGAGTTCCTCGCCAATATGAGCCATGAGATTCGGACGCCCCTGAACGGCCTATTGACCATGGCCGATGTGATGGACCGCGACCCGCTTCCGGTGGCGCAGAGACAACGGCTCGCTGTCGTGCGCCAGTCCGGCCGGGATTTGCTGCACCTTATCAATGATATCCTGGATTTCTCCAAGATCGAGGCTGGGAAGCTAGAATTAGAGGACATCGCCTTCGACGTCGAGAAGGTGCTCGAGGCGACCCTGGCCGGGTTCGCGGCGACAGCGGAAACCAAGGGGTTGCAACTTTCGCTGGACGTCGCGCCGAACGCCCAGGGGCTTCGCCAGGGCGATCCCGGACGGGTGCGCCAGATTGTGGCCAACTTCGTGTCAAACGCGCTGAAGTTCACAGCGTCTGGCGGCGTGCGTATCCAGATCGTCGGGCTGGGCGCTGACGGCCATGACGGCCTGCAGATCGGTGTCAAGGACACGGGACTCGGCATCCCACCGGACAAGATGCGGCGGTTGTTCCAGAAGTTCTCTCAGGTCGACGCCTCCACCACGCGCCGCTTCGGCGGAACGGGGCTGGGGCTGGCGATCTGTCAGGAACTGACGACCCTGATGGGCGGACGCGTCTGGGCCGAGAGCGTGGAGGGCCAGGGCTCGACCTTCTTCGCCACCCTGATGCTGCCCTTCGTTGGCTACGCTCCTGAGGAGACTGACGTTTCGGACGAGGTGCAGGAGCCCGAAATGGCCGCCCGTCCGCTGCGGCTGCTGGCGGCCGAAGACAACCCGACCAACCGTCTGGTGTTGTCGACCATCATGCAGGTGTTCGGCTTCGGGTTGGTGATGGTGGAGGACGGAGCCCAGGCGGTGGAGGCGTGGCGCGCCGAGACGTTCGATGCGATCCTGATGGACATGCAGATGCCCATCATGGATGGCGTCCAGGCGACCCGCGAGATTCGCATGCTTGAGTTGCAGGAGGGACGCCTGCGGACACCGATCATCGCGCTGTCGGCCAACGCCTTCACCCACCAGATCAACGAATGCCTGGCGGTCGGCATGGACGCCCACGTCGCCAAGCCGATCGAGCTTCCGGCATTGCAGGCCGCGCTGGACGCGGTGCTGGGCCAGCACCCTCCAGCGCAGTTGGCCGAGGCGATCTGACGAGGCCATTCCGACTGAATTATCCCTGACATCTGCCATCCGGATCGCCCATCGTGCACGATTGAGGCCCCGGGAGCGTCTGGAATCTGGTGGAAAGGGTAGGTCGGTTATGGGCGCAAGGCACAAAACTTGTGGCCCCTCTCTAGCTCGCCGGCGCCGTTGTCCCCGCGCGGCCCAGCATAGCGCGCTCGAAGCGCCAGAGGGCGGCGGCGGCGAAGAGCAAGCCCAGGAACCAGGGCCAGGGCGAGCCCGGCGCGGTGGGGGCGGCGCCGGCGGCTGCGCCCCGCGCCGCAGGGGTAGCCGCCAGGGCGCGGGTGGCGGTGCGGTTGTCCTCGGCCGCCAGGGCCGGGGCCTGGGCGGCGGGGCGGACATAGAAGCCCTGCTCCTGGGGCGCAGTCTCACCCGGTAGGGCCACGCGCAGGACGCGCCAGCCTGGGCCGGCAGGCCAGTAGCCCGCGCAGGCGGCCGGCCCCGTTGCCGGATCGACCAGCACGCGCGTCCAGGCGCCGGAAGGCTCCCGCACCTGAGCCTCGCCCTTCAGCCCGCAAAGGCCCAGGCGGCGGCCCTCGCGCGGGTCGGCATCGAAGCTCACCGCGATCGCGGCCGGGGCGGGGCGGCCCAGGCCGGCGAACATTGTCCCCCACAGCTCCCCATAGCGCTGCCCAAATCCCGCGGTGACCAGGCCGGCGCTGTCGGTCACCGACCAGACGCCGAGCCGGCCCTGGCCCTCGGCCCGCCAGCGCGCCAGCACCGCCCCCGTGGCGTCGCGTAGCAGCGGGGTGGAGTCGGGCGCTGGGACATCCACCCGCCGCCGCGTCAGTTCGGGCAGGGGGAGCTCGTCGGGGTTGGACGCCGTTGGCGGTCCGGAAGGGGCCAGGTGCGTGGCGATGGTCGCTTCGCCGTCGGCGAGCGGCAGGCCCTGGGCGCGCCAGGAGTCGCGCACGCCGGCGGGCAAGGGGCCGGTGACGCGCAGCAACAAGCCGAGACCTTGGCGGACCGCCGCCGCCAGGGCGGCGCGATCACCAGCGGAGAGTCCCGCCCAGCTGCGCTCGTCCACCACCACCAGGTCGAGGCGGCCGAGCGTCGAGGCGTTCAGCTGCGGGCGTGGATCGCCGAGTTCCAGGCCGCCGCCCAGGGTCAGGGCCGCTTGCAGGGCGATCCCTGAATCCGCCGCCCAGCGCCTCAGTTCCTTGACCTCGGGGTCCGGAGCCCCAGCCAGCAGCAACACCTTCGGGGCGATGGCCGTAGCGGTCCAAACCGGCAAGTCCACCGTCTCCACCGTATGCACCGTGTCGCGCAGGCGCACAGCGAACAGGGCGGCG
>NZ_LMUL01000019.1:38515-55522 GCF_009765965.1 Caulobacter sp. S45 | reverse complement strand
CCGTCCCGCCGTTCACACCATTGACCCGGCCTGTGGCGGTGAAGCCCGCGCCTGGAGCCAAGGTGGCGGGGGGATAGAGCTCGGCCAGCCCTATGGACGTCGGCGCGGGGTCGAACACCACGGCGCGGCCCTGAGCGGCGGGGCGGTCGCGCGGCTCCAGCCCCTGGCCCAGCACGTGCAGCCGGGCGACCTCGGGATGGCGGCGCAGCGCGGTGGCGAGGTCCGGGGCGGCCTCGCCCCCCAGGCCCGCGGGGGCCTCGGGCAGGACGATCAGCCGCTCGCCCGCGATGGTCAGGCGTCGGGGCGCGTCGCGGGTGGCGATGCTCAGGGTCCCGGCCCCGGCCCCCGCCATCCGCGGCGGGAACAGGGTGAGGTAGAGCAACACGACCAGCAGCGGTTGGGCCGCCAGCAACAGGACCAGGCGCCAGGGGGCCGCGCGCTCTGCTTTCGGCGCGCGCCTCCACCACAGCGTGAGGCGAACGCAGGCGGCCAAGGCGATGGCGGCCAGGGCCAGCCCTACCCACAGCCCGAGGGATGGCGAGACGCTCATCGCGCCGCCTCGCGGCCCAGCGCTTCCAGATAGCGGCGTCCCGCGGCGTCGGCCTCGGGGCGGCGCGCCACGTGCGGGGACGGTGGCTTTAGCGCGGTCCAGACCAGGCCGCGCAAGCTCGCGCGGCAAGCGGCGCAGCCGGGGTCGCGGCGCACCGCGTCGATGGCCGCGGCGAAGGCCAGGGGATCGACACCGTGGCTCGCATCCGTGCGCAGCCAGGCTTCGAGGCTGGTCAGCACCGGGGCCGGGTCGGTGGCGCCGCCCTCGGCCAGGGCGCGCCAGGCGGCGGCGGGAACCGGGTCGGGGGTGTCGGCGGGGGCCAGCTCCAGGGCGCCGTGCTCCAGCCCCTCGCGCTTGCCCGTCAGGCGGCGCGACTCGTCGATGGGCGGGGTCTGGCTGCTGGCGTGGGGCATATAGACCCGCTCGGCCTGCTGCGCCTCCTTGAGGAAGGTCAGGGCCTTTTCCGCGAAGGGGAGGGCGCCGGCGGGATCCCCCTGGCGCAGGTGCGTCTCGGCCTGGAACATCTGGTCCACTGACAGCTTCAGCTTGCCCTGCCTGCCGGGGTCGACCGCCGAGCCCTCGGTCTCGTCATGGGCGTGGCCATAGGCGTGCAGCACATCCACCTCGCCGCCGAAGCCGGAGATCGCGGCGGCCGGGGCGGCAGGCGTTTCCGCGTCGGCGGTGGGCAGGGACGGCTTGGCGGGCGCGGCGGATTTGGCTGCAGGCGCGTCGTCGTCATCGGCGGTGGGCATGGCGTTTTCCGCCTTCTCCTTCTCGCCGCCCAGGAACTGGCTGTAGCGCAGGCGCAGCCCCTGCTGGTCGGCCCCTAGCGAGTCCGAACGAGCCAGGAAGCGGTCGGCGGTCAGGCCGCGGCGATCCTTCAGGAGCTGCTGGGCGTCGATGATGACCTGGCGCTCGCTGCGCAGATAGGCGGGCAGCACCTTCTTCACCGACGCGTCCAGCCCTTCGCCCATGGTCTCCACCTTTGCGGGCCAGCGTAGGATCAGGCTGGGGCTGGCGGTGGTCTGGGGGGCGGGCGCGCGGTTATCGGTCGCCATCAGCTGCACCACCAGGTCGCCCCCCTGCTGGAAGCCCAGGCTGGCGAAATCCATCGAGGCGGTGAAATGACGTCGCCGCCCGGTCCCGTCGCCATGCAAGACCAGGGTGCGCTCGCGGAACTTGACCTGCTCGCCCTCGCCCTCGGCGAAGGTCAGGTGCAGGCTGGCCTCGGGGGCGACGCCATAGTCGTCGGTCACCTCGAACTCCACCGACCAAGTCTTCTGCCCCGGCGTCACCAGAGTCAGGCCCTGGGCCGGGCGCAGCACCTTCACCTGGGGTGGAGCGTCGGGGAGGGCGTCAAGCCGGTGCAGTGGCGCGGTGGCGGGGGCGCCCTGCGGAACCACGCGATAGAGCAGCGAGCGGTCCAGCGTTAGGCCCGCGTTCCAGTCCTGGCCTGCGGGCTTCAGCCCCAGGGCTTGGCCCTGTACCACAGACAGCTCGGCGCCGGTGGGTTGGGGGGCGAAGCGCAGGTTCCATTCCAGCCGCGAACCCTGCGGGATCTGGCCGTCCAGGCCGGTCAGATCGCGTGGGCGCAGGCCGGTATAGGCTGGAGGGATCACGCGCAGTCTCTGCCCGACCAGGTGAGGAACTCCGGGAGGCGAGGCCGCGCCCTCATGAGCGGGGGCCAGGGCGCCGGCGTGCGGCCACAGCATCAGGCCTAGCAGCACCAGCGCGCCCACGGCCCAGGCGACGGCGATGCGGCGCACCGACCAGGTCGGGCGCAGGTCGGGCGCGGCCGCCGCCAGCCGGCTCTGCACCCGGTCGTATTGCAGCCGCTGCAGCGGAGCCAGGCCGGCGCGGTCGGCGGCCAGCAGGTCGCTGCTGTCCTCCAGCTCGGGCCGCATCCCGTCCAGGCGCCGCACGGTCCAGGCGCGGTCGAAGCGGCGGGCGCGCATCAACGCTGCGACCACCAGGGCCGCCACGCCGACCACGACGCCGCCGAGGGCGGCGGGAGCGCCTGCCAGTCGCCATGCGGCTCCGGCGGCCAGCAGCGCCAGGGGCGCGCCGGCCAGGGCGTCGTCCAGGCCACTGCGCTGGCGCGCCTGGTTGGTCCAGCGATCTATTAGGGTGACGCTCATGGCGTCCGGTTCCGCTGCCGCCGGGTGGCGAGCCAGCGTTCCAGAGCGAACAGGGCGGCGGCGACCAGGGCCAGGACGGGGGTCAGGTCCCGGGCCGCGGGGGCGCCGGCGCGGGCGCCGACTAGAGGATGATGGTCGCGCGCCTCGACCCTTGCTGGCGGCGGCGGATCGGCCATCAGCGCGGCCAGCCGCGTGGGGAAGTCGGGCTGCAGCAACTCGGGCGTGGTCTCGGAGTCGAGCGGCCGGGTGAAGCGCCGCCAGCGCCCGCGGCGCAGGCCGCCGCCTTCGACCAGGGATAGACCCTGGCCGTCACGCCACAGGGGCGTGGCGGCCCCCAGACCGTCGATTGAGGCCTCGGCCGGCAGCAGCAGCACCGCGCCCTGGGCCAGGCGGTCGCGCACGGCGGCGGGGATGGGGCCAGGGGCCAGCCACGCGATGGCGCGGACGCCTTCGGGCAGGGGCTCGCTCAACGGGCCAGCGTCTGGCGCGGAGGCGGCTGGCGAACGCGCCCAGGCCGCGGCGGCGGCGCGCAGATAGCGGGCGCCGGCCGCGAAGTCCGAGGCGGAGCGGATGACGAGGGTGGGCGGGGCAGCGTGCGCCGCGGGCTTGGCGGGGGCGGGGGTCGCGCCGGGCAGAACGCGCCAGTCCACCGCGCGCGATAGTCGAGGCCGCTCAGCGTCCACCCCCTGCAGCACCGCCGGGACCGCCACGGTCAGGGTCGCGCCGCGCGGCAGGCCTGCATCGAGTTCGCGCAGCAGGCTGGAGATCGGCGCCGCGCCGATAGGAGCCGGCCGCCCCAGGTCGGGAAGCCCCGGCGCCAGCCAGCGTGCCCGCGCGCCTTTCGGTGCCAGCGCCCTCGCCGCCGCCGGATCCACCCCTGGCGCGACCGCCAGCCAAGCCTGGGCGCCGCTCTCACCCCAGAGCACTGGGCGCGCCAGCACCAGGGCCAGCACGGCTAGCAGCACCAGGCGCGCCGCCAGCAGCGCCCGCTCGTCCAGGCGGGGTCGTCGCTGGGGCTTGGGCCGGGGCTCCAGCCAGCGCAAAGCGGCGAAGTCGATGGGCCGCTGGGTGTCGCGCCGCGCCAAGTGGATCAGCAGCGGCAGCAGCAGCGCCGACAGCGCCGCCAGCCCCAGGGGCGCCAGCAGGGCCGCGCTCACGCCTTGCCCCCGAACAGTTGGCGCAGCGGCTGGTCCAGCGGCTCGTCCAGTACATATTCAACATGGCGCACGCCGCGGGTGTCGAGCTCGGCCCCAATCTGTGCCTGCGCCTCGCCGAAGCGGCGCAGGAAGTCGGCGCGCAGCGAGGCGCCGTCGCCGGGCAGCTCATCTCCTGTCTCGGGATCGCGGAAACGGTGGCCGCCCTGGAAGGGGAAGTCGCGCTCCTCCACCGTCAGCAGACGGATGGCCAGCACCTCGCGTCCCGCCGCCGCCAGCCGCCCGACCAGATCGACGCTCTGAGGATCGAAGCCGTCGCTCAGCAGCACCACCAGGTCGTGAGCGCCGATACGGTCCCAGAGCGGCGCCCAGCGCGGCGGGGGTGGGAAGCCGCCCGCCGCATGCACTGTGGCCATCTCCAGCCACAGCCGGTCGCGCTGGCGGCCGCCAGCGCCCGGGGCCAGCAGGTGCGGGCGGTCGCCGGCCAGGGTCACCCAGCCGAAACGGTCGCCGCCGGCCAGGGCCATCTCCGCCAGCCCCGCGGCCAGGGCCTTGGCCGCGTCCAGCCGCGACCAGTCCGGGCGCGCGGCGTCGGCCTGGCCCATCGAACCGCTGGCGTCCAGCAGGATCCACAGGGTCAGGGGGCTCTCACGCTCGGCCTCGCGCACGAACACCTTGTCGGAGCGCGCATAGAGCTTCCAGTCGACCATGCGCGGCTCGTCGCCCGGCGCATAGGCGCGGTGCTGGGCGAATTCGAGCCCCGTGCCGCGGTTGCGGCTGGAGTGAACCCCGGAGGCGGAGCCGGCCGCACGGCGGGCGCGCAGCTTCAGCCCCCGAAGCCGGTGGCGCACCTCAGGCGGCAGTAAGGGTGGAGGCCCCGAGGGCGGCATGCGCCCGTCTATGCGCCGGGGGGCGAGGTGGCGCGCAGCACCGCGGCGATCACCTCGTCGGCGCTGCGCCCTTCCGCCTCGGCGGCGAAGGCCAGCAGCAGGCGGTGGCGGATCACCGGCGGGGCGAGCGCTGCGATGTCCTCGCGCGTGGCCGCCAGCCGGCCGCGAAGCAGGGCGCGCGCCTTGGCGGCCAGCACCAGCGACTGGCCCGCGCGCGGGCCTGCGCCGAAGCGCACATAGGTGGCGACCTCGGCCGGCGCGGCCGCATCGCCGGGGCGGGTGGCGCGCACCAGTCGGGTGATCCAGGCCAGCAGGTCGGGCGACAGGTGCACCTGACGCACCATGGCCTGCAGCGCCAGCACCTCCTCGGCGCCCATGACGCGTGGCGGGTCGCCCACGGGCGCGCCGGTGGTCTGGGCCAGGATGGCGCGCTCCTCGAGCTCGGTGGGATAGTCCACCCGGACGTGCAGCAGGAAGCGGTCGAGCTGGGCCTCGGGCAGGGGATAGGTGCCCGCCTGTTCCAGTGGGTTCTGCGTGGCCAGCACGAAGAAGGGGCGGGGCAATTGGTGGGTGACGCCGGCGAAGCTGACCGTGCGCTCCTGCATGGCCTCCAGGAGCGCCGCCTGGGTCTTGGGCGGGGTGCGGTTCAGCTCGTCGGCCAGCAGCAAGCTGGTGAAGACCGGGCCGGGTTGGAAGCGGAAGCTGCGGTGGCCCGTGCCATGGTCCTCTTCCAGGATCTCGGCGCCCAGGATGTCGCCCGGCATCAGGTCGGGCGTGAACTGCACGCGGCGGAAGGGCAGGTCCAGCACCTGGCCCAGCGAGCGTACCAGCAGGGTCTTGCCCAGGCCCGGCACGCCCTCCATCAGCACGTGGCCGCCGGCCAAGAGCCCGATCAAGAGCTGCTCGACTACCGCCTCCTGCCCGACGATGGCCTGGGCCAACGCCTGGCGCAGCGTATCCATCCGCTGGAGCTGCGCCTGCACCTGGCCTTCGGTGATCTCTATGACGCTCATGAGGTCAATGCATACATGACGATGTTCACCCCGAACTTGGTGTTGTCTTCGGCCAGGAAACGCTTGTTGTGCCAGTCGTAGTCCCACTCGCAGCCGTAGTCCTTGTTGCTGTAGAGCACGCCAAGGCGGCCGTTGATGTCGATGCCCTTGATGTAGTCGTGCACCAGGTCGTCGCCCCAGCCGTTCAGCTCCAGCCCGGTGGGCGGCGGCCCGGCGAACTTGAAGAAACGACGAAAGATTGGGTGGGTCTTGGGTAGCGGCTTCAGCGCCCGAGAGCCGAAGATCGAAGACATTTGCTTTTCGAACGACTTGGCGAACAGGCCGTCGATATCGTGGTTGCAGTCGTCGACGAATACGAAGCCGCCGCTCCGGACGTAGCGCTCGAAGTTGCGCCGCTCCGCCGCGTTGAATTCCACCAGCTTGTGCCCGGTCAGATAGCAGAAAGGTGCGGTCAGCATGCGCGGATCGGCGAGGGGCAGCACATGTTCCTTCGGATCGACGCGTAGGTTGGTGTAGTCGATCAGCGAGGTGATGATGTTGCTGGGCATCTTCTGGTCCAGGTCCCAGTCACCCGAGTCGTAGCGCAGCCGCGTGAACCAGAAGTCGTAGGCGCCGCTGCCCGAAGCGACGGGCGCTCTCGCCGCCGTCTTGAGCGGACTGGCGGCGCTTGCCCGGCCCGCAAGCGCGGTGACGCCAAGCGCCGCCAGGCCGCGCAGGAAACTTGCGCGATCCACATCGGATACAGGAGACGACATGCGGCTCAGATGGCGTCTGACAGCGAGGAGAAGGTGAAGTCGCGCACCTTCATGGGCGGCACCAACATCACCCTGCGTCCGAGCGCACCGCCGACGCCGGGGCCGCCGCCGCGGCGGCCGCCACCGCCACCGCCGCCCTCGCCGACGATCCGCACGGGCCGGCCCATCTCTTCCACATTGTTGAGCATGATCACGGGCGACTCGTTGAAACGGAAGTTCTTGATCGGATACTTGATCACGCCGTTCTCGATATAGAAGGTGCCGTCACGGGTCAGGCCGGTCAGCAGCACGGTCTGGGGATCGACCATGCGGATGTACCATAGGCGGGTGACCAGGATGCCGCGCTCGGTGCTGCGGATCATGTCGGCGGTGGACTTGGCGCCGCCCGACATGATCAGGTTGCCCGGGCGGGCGACAGTCGCCTTGCCCTGCTTCTGCGCCCAGTAGGCGCTGTATTCCAGGTTCATCACCTTGCCGTTTTCCACCAGCGGCAGGCGGGCGCGGGGCAGGTAGTCGTCGTCCCAGGGCAGGACCGCAGCCTCGGGATGAGTTGGGTCGGAGAACAGCGTCACCTGCGGGCCGAAAACCTGCTCGCCCACCTTGGTTCCCCCGCCCTTCTTCGACAGGAAGCTGCGCCCCTCGTCCGCCTGGCGCGCGTTGAACAGGTTCAGCATGGGCCCGAGCATGCCCTCGACGGCGGCGGGCTCCAGGATCACCGTATACTTGCCGGGTTCGAGCGCCTTGGTATCGCTGGAGGCTGCGGCCTTGCGGATGGCCGTGCGCACCTCGGCGCCCGTGTTGAGACTAGTGGAGTCCTGGAGATTACGGGCCACCCAGCCCGAGCCATGGCCATCCTCGGTGCGCGCCGTGCAGGAGTAGTCGAGCATGGTGGAGCGCTGGTAGCCGGTGGCGCCTCGGCTGTTGGCGAAGGCTTCGAAGCCCTGGGCGTCCTCCAGATAGCCCGCTGCGGTCAGCTTGGCGGTCTTGCAGGCGGCGATCGAGTCCGCGGCCACCTGGGCGCGATAGTCCGGGGTGATGGCGGCGGTGGCCTCGCTGAAGGTCTGGGTGGCCAGATAGGTCTGCTGGCCCACGGCGGGCGAGAATTCCGGGCTTTCGGGCGCCAGGTGCGCCAGCTCCTCGGCGCGCCGCACGGTCCGCTCCAAAGCGGCGTCGTCAAAGGCGTTGACGGTGGCGGTGCCCAGCCGCTTGCCGAACGCCACCTCCACCACCAGCGAGGTGTTCTCGACGATGCCGCTGGTAGTCAGGTTGTTCAGGGCGAAGCGGGCGTTGCCTGTGACCGTGCCGGTAAGGCTGGCGGTGCACTCGTCGGCCTTGGACAGGGTGACGACCTTGCTGACGATCGTACGGGCTCGGTCTTCGGTGAAGATGCTCATGCTCGATCTCTGGTCCTGGCGCGCGTCAGCCGAGCGAGCGGGCGGTGTTGATGATGTTGACGCCGTTGAACCGCGCTGTCGACGAGCCGTGCGAGACGGCGGAAATCTGGGTGGGCTGGCCCTTGCCGTCGAAGAAGGAGCCGCCAAGGCGATAGTCACTGGCGTCGCACACGCCAACACAGCTGTTCCAGAACTCCGGCGTGCGGATCTGGTAGGCGACGTCCTCGACCTGCTGGGTCACCTTGCCGTTCTTGATCTCGAAGAACAGCTGGCCACTGAACTGGCCGTTGTAGCGCTGCTGGTCGATCGAATAGGAACCATCGCCGACGATATAGACCCCGTTCTCGACGTCCTTGATCATATCGGCCGCCGACATCTTGGCCTTACCAGGTTCCAGCGAGATATTGGCCATGCGCTGGAACTGCACGCTGGACCAGGAGTCGGCGTAGCAGCAGCCATCGCTCTCGGTCTTGCCCAGGATGTGGGCTTGGTCGCGGATGGTCTGGAAATCGACCAGCACGCCGTCGCGAACGATGTCCCAGCGCTTGGTCTTGACGCCTTCGTCGTCGTAGGCGACCCCACCCAGGCTCCCCACCTGCACCTTGTCGGCCACGAGGTTGACGTGCTCGCTGCCGTACTTGAAGTGGTTGGCGCGCTTGTCCAGCGTCGCGAAGCTGGTGCCGGCGAAATTGGCCTCGTAGCCCAGCACCCGGTCGAGTTCCGTGGCGTGGCCCACCGACTCGTGAATGGTCAGCCACATATTGGTGGGGTCGAGAATCAGATCGTACTTGCCCGGTTTGAACGATGGGGCGGTCAGCTTGGCGCGCGCCTGCTTGGCCGCGGCGATCGCGTCTTCTTTCATGTCGTAGGTCTTGCCGTAGACGACCACCCCGCTGGGTAGGGTGATCTTGTCGCCAGGCGACCCGTCCAGATATTCGTACCCCATCCCTACCGGTGAGCTCAGGCCGGCGCGTGTGCGGAACTTGCCGGCAGCCTTGTCGACGCAGCTCACGTTCAGAGGCGCCCAGAGCCGGAAGACGTTCTGGTCGATGTAGGAACCGTCGGTGCTGGCGAAGTACTTCTGCTCATTGATCGCAAAGAGCGTGGAGTTGACGAAGTTGGCGCCTGCGCCGAGCGCCGCGGAATTGACCTGGAGCAGCAGCTCCACCTTATCCTTGATCGGCACGTCGAAGGCATTTTTCTGGATCGGCGTGCGCCACGACACCTCGCCCACGCCCTTGACCGGAGCCAGTTGCACCGGCGCGGTCTGGTTGTGGCTGTTGGCCTGGGCGATGGCGACCGCCAGTTGCGCCATGTGGGCGAGGCTCTCCTCGGTCAGATCGTTGGTGGCCGCGAAGCCCCAGGCGCCGTTGGCGATCACGCGCACCCCGGCCCCGACGGACTCGGTGTTGACGACGTTCTCTACGTGGGTTTCGCGGGTGATGATGAACTGGCGCAGATAGCGGCCGATCCGCACGTCGCAATAGGTGGCCCCAGCCTTGGTGGCGGCGTTCAGCGCCGCATCCGCCAGCCGTTTCTTCAACCCCACCTCCATGGTGGAGCGCAGCTCTTCGGCATGCACCTCCCGTCCGGTGAAGCCCGGCAGCAGCATGCCTCCCGCCGTCAGGCCGCAGGCGGCCAGGAAATCACGTCTGTGCAAGGTCGGTCCCCCCGTCGGACTGCGCGAGCTTCAGCGCAGACGGACCTTCGCGACGCCGGACCAAGCGGTCAAGCTTCGCCCCCCCGGCCGGGCCAAGCTCGCGATTCCAGTGGCCCGGCGCCGTCGGGATGGGCGATCGCGCCGGCGAAAAGGCGCTTTCGTATACAATCCGCCTTATTGTATTCCAGACACTTCAGGCGATGGGTGCCGACGGCGGCGCTCTTGCCAGGCAACCTCAGACCGTCGCGGCCTTAGGCATCTCCCTGAATAGGGTCGTCACCGCGTTGATCGCCTCGCTCCCACAGCTTTGTAGGGCACTGGCAAACCAAACTACCGGAAGCCGCTGTTCACGCCTTTTTAGGGCGGATGGATCAGAATTGCAGGGTCCGTCGCCCGCATACCCCCTTGTTCTGCAACGGAATGCGATGACGGCTGCCTCCAAACAGGAATCAGCCGAGGCGGAGCTAGACCCGGAACATTTGCGCTGACAATGCCCCGTATCGGATTGGGGGCCCCGACGCTCGTGGGGGAGAAGCGTCGGGGCGCCCTCCCGGCGCTCGGGGTGGCGGGCGCCGGGGCGACCCGTTCGTGTTCAGAGTTGGGGCGAGTGAACGACGAACAGGGATGGTATTGGTCTTCTGGGCGGCTGGATGCGTACGACTGCGGCGCCGCGATCACCGGGAAGTCGTTCAGACGCTGTCGTTGCACAGGGCTCACTGGCTGTTCCTTTCGCCAGCGCGAGTGTTGTCGGCCACCGCCAGGCTGGCGTCCCACCAGCCTCCACCCATGGCCACCAGCAACTGTGTCGTATCCTGGTAGCGCTGAGCCTCAGCGCGGGCATAGCCGAGCAACGCCTGCTGTTGTTGCCGCTGAGCGTCGAGCAATCCGAGCAGGCCGGAGCCGCCGCCGACATAGTTGATGTGCTGCAGGCGCACAGACTCGGACGCCAGATTCAGCGCGTGCTGCTGGGCAGCCAGGAGGTCCGCATCGTGGGTGAGCGCCTGCAGAATATCGGCGACCTGACCGAAGGAGAGCAGCACCGTCTGTTGATAGTCAGCAGCGGACGCCTTAAAATCCGCAAGGGCCGTGCGGCGTTCAGCCTGCCGCGTGCCGCCATCAAAGACAGGTTGGGTGAGGCCGCCCGCTATGCTCCACACGAGGCCGGCCGGGCTGAACAGGTTTCCGCCGTTCAGCGATGAGGCGCTTATTCCCGCTGAGAGGGTGATGCTGGGATAGAGCTGCGCTGTCGCGATGCCGATCCGTGCGCTAGAGGCATGAAGCTGCGCTTCGGCCGCCTGAATGTCAGGGCGTTGGTGGACAAGGTCCGACGGCAGGCTGATCGGTAGTTCGCCCGGCAGGATCAACGTAGTCAAATCAAAGTCCGGCGGCGACCAATCGCCCGGCGCGCGGCCAGTGAGAACCGCCAAAGCGTGTTTAGCCGCGCTTAGTTGCTGATCAAGTCCGGGCCGCAGTGTCTCGTCGGCGGCAAGCTGGCTTTCAGCGGTGACCACGTCGCTATCCGGTATGGTTCCGGCTTGGCGCTCTTTGCGCACGAGGTCCAGGTTCTGCCGATCGATTTCAAGGATCTCGGCGACGGCCTTGAGCTGCGCGCGGACCGCGGCGACTCGGATCGCCTGGGTGACGGCGTTGCCGGTCAGGGTCAAATACGCAGCATCGAGTTGGTCGCGCTGAAAATCCGCAAGCGCCGATTGCTGCTCGATGCGACGACGGGTCCCCCCAAAGAAATCGGGGGTGTAGCTCACATTGGGGCCGATCTGGAAGAAGTCGAAATTCGGCGGGAGGGGCGCCTGGGCGGCTGTTAGTCCAAAGGACGCAGCGCTCTGCTTCTCCCTGGCGGCTTCCGCACTGAGGCTGACCTGTGGGTAAAGGGCGCCGGTGGCGGCATTTATCTCCTCGCGCGCCGCCAAAAGCCTGGCCTTGGCGGCATCAAGCGTGGGGCTACCCGCGATGGCCTGTTTCACCAACCCATCGAGGTCCGGCGACTGGAACAATCTCCACCAGTCCGCGGTCACTTTTTCGCCAAGCGCGATGGTCTGTTTCGGCGCCGAGGGCCCTGGATTGGCTTCAGCCACTGTTCGCTCGCCCGGTGCGGTATAGCCCGCGGTTGACGGCGCCGCCGGCGGCTTGAAATTCGGTCCGACCGTGGTGCAACCGGCCGCCGCCATGACGAGCGCGGCGGCAATGAACGGGCCGCCGCGACCGCATCTGGCCGCACCCGCGGAACCGGCCCGGCTGGACTTGTCTCGCCTCATCATTCCATCACCATCGTATGGTCGGAGCCGCCAGCTTTGGCCGGCTTCTTGAAGACGAGGAGCAGCGGGATCACGCAGATCGTCGCGATCATCAGCAGCTTGTAGTCGTCGACATAGGCTATGATCTGGGCTTGCCGCGTGATCACGGCGTCGAGCGCGGCGCGCCCAGTGGCGGCGACCGGGTTCCAAAACTTGGCGATCGTCGGCTCTTCAAACACTCGGTTGGTGGCGGTGACAGATTTCGAAATGGCGGCGTGATTTATCTGGGTGTTCCGGGTCAGCAGGGTGTTCACGACCGAGATGCCGACGCTCGAGCCGATATTGCGCGCCAGGGTGTAAAATCCTGCGCCTGCCGCTCGCGTCTCGGCTGGCAGCGTCGCCAAAGTCGCCACGCTCAGCGGCACGAAAAGAAAACCGAGGCCGATACCCTGGATCACTCCGACCCCGATGATGGTCGTTCGCGAAACATCGGGTGTCCAGCCGGTCATTGCATAGAACGACCAAGAGGTGAGTCCCAGCCCGATGGCGAGCAGGACGCGCGTATCAACCCGCCCAACCAACCGGCCGACCACCAGGAGGGTGCCCATCGTGCCGATGCCGCGAGGCCCGAGCACTAGGCCTGCGCTGACGATCGGATAGTTCATCAGGTTCTGCAGATACGGAGGCTGCAGCGCCAAGGACGCGTAATAGGTGAGGCCGACAATTACGGTGAACAGACAGCCGGCGGCGAAGTTGCGGTCTCGAAACAGCGAAGGCTTGATGAAGGGTTCCTTCGTGGTGAAGGTGTGGGCAAGAAACAGGTAAAGCGCCGAACAGGCGACTATGGCTTCGGTGACGATCTCGCCGGAGCTGAACCAGTCGAGTTCTTCGCCCCGGTCGAGCAGGATTTGCGCCGCGGCGATCGCGATGCCCAGGGTCCCAAACCCGAACCAGTCCAGCTTCGCGCGCGCATTTCCAACGGCGCTCGGCAGGAAGGCGCTCATGCCGAGGAAGGCGCCGATGCCGATGGGCAGGTTGATATAAAAGACGTAGCGCCAGCTAAAGGCGGAGGTCAGCCAGCCGCCGAGCACCGGTCCGAGGACCGGGCCGGCCATGACAGCGACGCTCCACAACGCGATCGCTGGGCCTTGGCGCTCTTTCGAGTTGATGTTCATCAGCACAGTTTGCGAGAGCGGAACCAGCGCCGCCCCGAACATGCCCTGCAGGAGTCGGAAGAGGACGATCTGAACCAGGGACTGCGCCAGGCCGCAGAGCATCGAGGCCACCGTGAAGCCGGCGACGGAGACGAGGAAGACACGTTTCAGCCCGAAGCGCCCGGCCAAGAATCCGGTGGTTGGCGTCATGATCGCCGCGGCCACGAGGTAGGAGGTCAGCACCCAACCGATCTGGTCCTGGGTCGCCGAGACGCTGCCCTGCATATACGGTAGGGCGACGTTGGCGATGGTCGTATCCAGCGCCTGCATGAGAGTCGCGAGGATCACGCAGATGGTAATTGCGGCGCGATTGACGCCGTCCGGCGCGCGGTCCTCGGACATCACCCCCTCCGCCCGGTGTGACCGAACAAGGCCGTAAGGAAGTGCGGCGGGCCGCGTCTGTGGCCGGTTTCGATCTCGACCTCGACACTCATCCCGGGACGAAGCGTCGGCAGGCTCTTGTCGCTTGTGTCGACGCGCACACGCATTGGGATGCGTTGCACCACCTTGACCCAGTTGCCGCTGCTGTTTTGCGCCGGCAGTAGCGAGAATTCCTGGGCCGCCGCTGGGCTGATGCTCTCGACCACACCGCGCCAACGGGCGTCGGGATAGGTATCCACCTTGATCGTGGCCCTCTGCCCGGCGCGCACATAGGTCAGTTCCGTCTCCTTGGGATTGGCGTCCACCCAGGCATGATCGGCTTCGACCAGATTGAAGGCGGTGGTCGACGCCGGGAGATACTTGCCGGGCGCGATCGAAGGCACATTGGTGGCGATGCCGGCGAACGGCGCCTTGACAACGGTGTGGGCAAGCTGGCGCGCCGCCTCGTCGCGCTGCGCCAGAGCATCGAGATAGCGTGGTTGCCGCTCAACCGGAATATTGGGGTCGCCGCTGAGGCTCGCCGCGATTGCGGTGAGCTGGTCATTGACGGAGGCTAACTTCTGCTGGGCGTTCTGCAGACCACGTTGCGCGGTGTCGAAGGTCGTCTGAGACGCGACGTGCGCATTCAGCAGGTCCTGTTGGCGGTGGAGTTGCGTTGAATAGTAGCCGACGTCGTACCGCGCTTGCTTGATCTGCGCCTGCATATCTTTGTAGTTGGCTTTGAGCACGTTCACGTCGTTTCGAACCGTGCCGACCTGCGCCTCGGCCCGCGCCAGCGCCAACTGAAATGGGAGGTCGTCGAGGCGATAGAGAACCTGGCCCGGCGCGACGTGTTGGTTCTCCGCGACGTCGACTTCTTTGACGACGCCCGAGACGTCGGTCGAGACGCCGACCTTGTCCGCCTCGATATAGGCGTCGTCCACGGACATCACCTTGCCGCCGGTGACATACACATACCCGCCAGCGATCAGAGTGAGCGGTAGTGCCGTAAACAGCGCCGGCCGCAGCCAACCCCGCCTCGCAGGCTGCGGCTTGTCCAGCAGATCGAGTTGTTTAATGGGATCATCGGAATTTTCTCGCGGAGCTTCGGTTCTTGCCGTCGAAGCCAAAGCGGTGTCGGAACTCAAAACGCTTCTCCCGATACCGGACACACAAACGCGTCTCGCGCCTGAATTCGTTCGGCAGAAACCTATTGACGGCGCTCCAAATTGAAAACCCTATATAAATTGCATTCCATAGTGAGGAAATTTCAGTAATGCAGCGGGACAATCTTGCTGATCTGACCGTGTTCGCGGCGATCGCCCAGCACCTGAGTTTCAAGGTCGCGGCGTCCCAGTTTGGCGTCACGCCATCGGCGCTAAGCCATTCCATGCGGCTGCTTGAGGAGCGTCTTGGCATGCGGTTGCTGAACCGTACGACGCGCAGCGTAGCGCTGACCGACGCGGGCCAGCGCCTCCTGGATCGTCTCCGCCCAGCGATGGATCAGATCGCCGACGCGTTGGAGGACTTGAACCAGGAACGAAGCCGGCCGTTTGGACGGCTGCGGATCCACGCGACCCACCTGGCGGCCGTGGCGGTGGTGACGCCGATCTGGCATCGCTTCCTGGCGGCCTATCCCGAGGTCCAGCTTGAGCTGAACGTTAGCGAGGCGCCCATCGACATCGTGGCGCAGGGGTTCGACGCCGGGATCGCGCCGCTGAACGGGGTGGCGACCGATATGATCGCCGTGCGCGTGTCGGGACCGTTGAAAATCGCGGTGGTCGGTGCGCCTTTCTATTTCGCCAAGCGCCATCCGCCGCGCACTCCGGATAATCTCGCCAGCCACCACTGCATTCAATATCGCCGGCAAGGCGATGGCCCCCTTCTGGAGTGGTCGTTCGAACGCGCCGGGAAGTCGCGAAAGGTCGCGGTGGACGGCCGCATCACCGTCAACGACATCAGGCTGGCCTCTCGCGCGGCCGTCGACGGGCTGGGGATCGCGTATCTGCTCGCGGCCCAGGCCCAACCCTATCTGCGTTCAGGACAGCTTGTCCGCGTATTGGAGGACTGGTCGCCAGCCTTCGAAGGTCTGGTTGTGTACTATCCCGGTCACCGCCAGGTGCCGGCGGCCTTGCGCGCGCTCATCGACATGATTCGGGCAGCCTGCGACCTGAACACGACGGGAAGCACCATCGAGAACCCCTTCGCCGTCGACTAAGTGGGTCGCGACCCTCGGCGCTCCCTCTCGCCAGGCTCAAGCGCCGTTCATAACGCAGGGGCCATGACCGCCGCCGTCAGTGGAGTGCGAACAGGCGCCGGATATTGGCGGCGACCCGGCTCGCCAGCCGCCCTTCCTGCGAGTCAGATTCGTGATGATGATCGAGCACCGTGCGGCGGGCCAGCCGCCGGCTCGCCAGGCTTTCACTCAGGTCCTCGGCCATGCTGGGGCGGGCCTGGACGAGCGGAGAAAGCGCATCCTTGGAGATCTCATAGATCACGACCTTGGTGAGCGCCGCGATCTGGCCGTTCATAGGCTCGCCGATGAGCAATCCGTTCTCACCGAAATAGTCTCCGCGCGCCAATCGGGTGACCTCGATCCTTTGGCCATTGTCCTCCGCTGAGGCGATCAGAACGCCGCGACTGACGATGTACAAGGATTGCAGGATCGCGCCGGTCCTTACGATGACATCACCGGGCTTGTAGTCCCTGGGCTGCATTTGCGACGCTAGCGAGGCTTTTTCCTCCGCCGTCAAGGTCGAGAAGAGGGCGATTCCCGCCAGCAGGCGTTCGATGGATCCCACCCCCCCTTTATCCTCAGGCGCGGCCGGCGCTGGCGCACCGGCCAAGCGGGCAGAGAATTTGGCTCCGGCAGCCGCGACCGCACGATGGACGCGGTCGAAAAGCTCATTCTGCGCTAGGTCGACGTCGCCGACGTCGCCGACCGAATAGGAGAGCTCGAAGTCGATCATCTCCGCGCTGAGATCCTGGATGGTGACGCTCGGCTCGGGCGTTCGCAGAATGTGCGCGCTACCGAGGAGCGCTTCCTTCAGCAAATTGCGGCCCGCGGCGGGCGTCAGCACAGGTTCCAGCTTCACACGGATGCTCGCGCCGTGGATCTTGGTCGGCGAACTGCAATTCACCAATTTGGACTTGGCGATGATGCTGTTGGGAACGATCGCCACATCCTGGCGTCCGATCAGGATGTGCGTCGCGCGCCAATTGGATTCAATCACCCTCCCTTGGACGGTGTCGTCGAGGATGATCCAGTCGCCCAATCGGTAGGGGCGCTCGATATTGAGTACAATGCCGGAGAAGACGTCGCCGAGCGAGCTTTGCAGCGCCAGGCCGATCACGATCGCCAGCACGCCCGATGTCGCGAGCAAGCCCTTCAGCGGCAGATCGAACACATAGGCGACAATCGCGAAGGTTGCGGCGAGGTAGATCAGCGCGGCCAGCAGATCCTGGACCAGTTTCGATTCGCGCGGATATCGCCCCAGCATCAGGAAAGCTCGCAGGGCCCCTACAGCCAGCCAAGCCCCGGCCAGCCACCAGACAACCTCGAGGCCGCCCACGAACAGTCGCCGGGATTCGTCGCCAGGGCTTTGTCAGCGCAAATTGACGGCCGGC
>NZ_LMUL01000019.1:0-38505 GCF_009765965.1 Caulobacter sp. S45 | reverse complement strand
ATCCGGTTGGTGGTGCTGATGTACGTCCGCTACCCGCTGTCGCTGAGAAACGTCGAAGACCTCCTGCACGAGCGAGGGATCGACATTTGTTACGAGACGGTGCGCAAGTGGGTGGACCGCTTCGGCCCGATGTTCGCCTCAGAGATCCGCACGCGACGGGTCGAAGCTATGCGCCAGCACACGCACTGGAAGTGGCATCTCGACGAGGTCTACGTGAAGATCAACGGCGAGATGCACTACCTCTGGCAGGCGGTGGATCACGAGGGCGAAGTGCTCGAATCCTTCGCCACCAAGGATCGAGACAAGGCCGCCGCGCTGAAGTTCATGCGCAAGCTGATGAAGCGCCACGGGTGCGCCAAGACCATCACCACCGACGGCTTACGGTCCTATCGAGCAGCTATGAAGGAGCTGAACATTGAAGATCGTCAGGAGGTAGCCGTTGGGCCAACAACAGGGCGGAGAACTCACACCAACCCTTCCGACGACGAGAACGGGCGATGCTGAGGTTTCGGAGGATGAAGACACTCCAGCAGTTCGCCTCGGTCCACGCATCCTTCCACAATCACTTCAATCAGGAGCGCCATCTCGTCAGCCGCACAACCTACAAAGACCGACGCTCAGCCGCGCTGGCTGAGTGGCGGCAGGTCGCTGGGTAGAGCTAGCTCGGGTTTGGGGGAGCTACATCCAGGCGGAGACAAGTTCGCGTTGGACTGACAGCACCATCCGGAATCTTCCAGGCGATCCGGTTCGCCGAATGGTTTCGCTGGAGGAACTTCGGCACGGATTCGAGAGCCGTCGGTGAAGGCAAGCGCCTCAGATACTCGTTCTACCGCCGCCGGCCCGAGGCGATGATCGACGTCCCACAAGAATAAGGGCGTTGTGCGCCCTTACCTGCTAGAAGGTGCGGTTTGGGCCGTGGCCCTTAACCGACCTTCCGAAGCGCAGTGTCCACGTGTTGCATCCCAGATTGGAATGCAGGGGAGAATATCAGGGGATAACGGGCAGAAGCAGGTAGGATGCGCGCGTCCCTCCAAGCTCCAGCTCGTGACGGGTCTTAAACGGGTTGCAGGTGTGATACCATAGAGGTTCTTCGACCTGCGTGTCCTGGCCGCGAATTTCCAGCAAGAGCCGATGCCCTTTCTTGAACAGCATTGAAGTTTCACGAAGCTCTATAGCGTATTCTTGAATCTCGCCGACCGGGACCGGCACGTCCCGGTGGTGGGGATGGTGAGGCTGGTAGGGCTTGGATTTGTCGTCGAGCTCACGGTGAGATGCGCGCAACCAGCCTTTGCTGACGATCGGACGACTCCCGTCCGGCGCCAGGTTTCGCATGGTCACCACCCAGGTCGCGTCCGGTTTATCCAGCGTGGCCGACAGGTAGAGTGCGATCGGGCCTGTGATCTCCAGGTCTTCGTCCAGCGGTGGAGTAGCGAAATCGAGGCCGGTGGACGCGCGGTTGGGTGGCAGATGCGGATCGTTGGCGAACCCAGAAGTGGAGCGGGACTGGGGCTCCTGCGATGACAAGGTGTGATCGGCCTGCAAAAAGAACTTGGTCCACTGGGTGCGCGCCAGCGGCCATTCATGTTCATGACGGACTTCGTTCTTACCCTTGATCAAGAGGGTGATGGGCGGTTCGTCGAGCATGCCGGTGTCGAGACCCTTCAGCCAGTGGTCGTACCATCGCAGGATTACATCCTGGTGGTCGCGCCAAGGCCGCTTCGGCCCGGTCAGCCATTCGGTATCGCCGATAATCATTTTCTTGGTGGGCTGGATGCCGCGCCAGGCCTCGAAGGCGCCGGCGAGGTGAATCTGCCATCCGCTCCAACGGGACATTATCAACGCGGGTACTTTGATCTTATCAAGGACGCGGTTGGACGACCTTTCCCAATAATAAGGTCCGTCGTGCGGCTCTATCAGGAAATCGAAAGTAAGTGGATTTTTTGTTTCATACTTAAGTTGAATATGAAGATATGGGCTGTTTATCACGGCGGGGGTATTGAATAGCGCCTGCTTGCGGCGGTCCACCTCTTCAGCGGAGAGGAAATCGTAGATGAGGGGCTTCTGTGGCCGCACGCTCAGGTGTTCAAACCACTGATGGAAAAACCCTTCATCATACAGGCCGCCATGGTAGACGGAGTGGCGGTAGCGGTCGGTGTAGGCTTCGTAAGGTGCGATCGCCTTCAGGGATGGCGGCTGGGTCGCCGCCACCAGGTTCTGTACGACGGCGAAATAGGACATGCCGAGCATGCCGACGTTACCATCGCACCAAGGCTGTCGAGCGATCCATTCAATGAGGTCGTAACCGTCCTCTTGCTCCTTACGCCCCTGGAAATTGTACGTGCCTTCGGAGTCCCCCGAGCCGCGCACATCGGCAATCACGTGCACGTAGCCGCGACTGACGAAGAAGCCCGTGTCGCCAGCTTCCTGCCCTCCATTGCCTAGTCGCGCGCTGTGCGGCTGTTGCTGCTCCATCACCCGCTGCACGTCCTTGCCGTAGGGCGAATAGGCCAGCAGGGCAGGGAACTTGCCGTCCCCATCGGGGCGGAACACGTCGATGGCGAGGTGCAGGCCGTCCCTCATCTGCACGCGGGCGTTCCGTTCCTCGACGACGCCGTACTGCGGCTGGGACACGCGTGAGCGCCAATCTTGATCGGTCACAGCTTCACTCCTCATATTTCGGGCGCAGGGCACGGTTAGTGCGGCTTAGCGTGGTCCCAGGCGGGGGGCGCATCGGCGTCGATCAGAACAAAGGCGATGCGACAGGGCTCGTCAAAGCTATTGATCCAGGCGTGGTTGGTGCCTTGCTGCACCATCACGTCACCGGCTTGGAGCGTCACCTCGCTCTCGTCGAGCAGCATGCGAATGCGACCGGACAGGACGATGACAAAATCTACGCTGCGGGTGCGATGGGTGAAGGGATGGCGCGCGCCGCCGCCGCTACGGTCGTGCTCCACCCCCATCTCGCGCAGGATGGCGTCCTGATCCAAGGCCGCCGTATCCTTCAATGGGGGGAAGTCCACCATCCTGAAGATCGCACCCGACGGAGGCGGTCCGACTGCGATCTCGCGCTCGGCCGTGTCGGCGTTGCTGGAAATGTCGGCCGGCGCCCCATCGGTCACCCACAACAGGGTCGAGACGAGGCCGCCGGCTGCTTGACGAACGCGGACGTTCTTTGCGGGTCCGTCCTGGACCACAATAGCCACCCCGGCTGCGTCGTGGCCGGTCACAATTCGACGGATAGTCATAGCTCATCTCCAGCGATCGATTGTCGACGCGCCGTCGTCCCATTGCGCACGCCGTGGTGAGCGACGTTCATGCCTTCGAGAATCTCGAGGTTCATGGCGCGACCTCCAGCACGGTGGCTGGATCGAGCGATCGCTCTCCACGGCCCTCCCTGTGGACGTGGTGTAGGTAGATGGGCGTGATGATGATCGCCGAGAGCAGACCGACGATCAGGGGGATGGTCATCAGGTGAAATACCTGCTCGATCGGGATCAGTTTGCTCAACATCATGCCCCCGATGACCGGTCCGAGCACTCCGCCGACCCGTCCGATCAGCACTTGAGATCCGACGGCGGTGCTGCGGATGTAGGTCGGATACATCGGGCTCTGCATAGCGATGTTGCCGAATTGCAGGCCAAGCAAACAGAAGCCGGAGCAGCCCAACAGCAGCATCAATTGCCATTCGGGCAGTCCTGGCCGGCCGATCAGGAAGACCACAGGAATAGAGAGTGCGAACAGGATTGGCACAGGTATAAATCCTACCCTGTCCAGCGGCCGCATGATCAGCACTCCGGCAAGCGTACCGCTGAACTGGAACACTGTCACCGCAAGTGTCGCATGTTGAAGAGATACGCCGGAATCGGACAGAAGGGTGGGGACCCACTGATTGATGAAATAGAACACCGCGAGCACACACGCGTTTGAAATCCAAAACATCGGGGTGAGGATCGCAAGGTGTTTTTCAAACAGGGCGCTTGGATTGAAGCGGGTCTGGTTCTTTTCGACCCCGACAACGAAGTGCGCGTCCGCGTCGATGTCGATCCCAGGGGCTAGGCGTTTCAGCAGTCGGATCAGATCGGCGCGCCGAGAAGGCCGGATCGCAAGATATTTTATCGACTCGGGCAGAATGAAGATCAGGGCCAAACCGATTAGCATCGGCCCTAGGCCGCCGATCCAGAAGAGCAGCCGCCAGCCGTCGGCAGCCATGGTCTGCGCGGCGACCACGCCGGATAGGCCGCCGCCGAAGGTCACTCCCAGGAACATCAGGATAACCATGCTTGCGCGCAGGCGGCGGGGGGCGAACTCGTTGTTCAGCGCCACGACAACGACAATCAGGCCGGAAATCCCTAGTCCTGCGAGAAAACGCAGGCCCGTCAGGACCTGGACGGAGGGGGCCCATACCGACAGCAGGGTGAACAGCCCGAACACCATGACGCCGCCGATGATTCCGGTCTTTCGCCCGAGCCGATCTCCAATGAAGCCGAAGATCGGGGATCCAAATAGGCCGGCGAACAGGGTGGCGCCGAATAGCGGGCCCAGAGATCCGCGATGGACATGCCATTCCTTGCTTATTGCCGGCGCCGCCAAAGCCACGGCTGTGATGTCATAGCCATCGAAGAGCATGAGGATGAACGAGATCGCAAGGATTTGGATTTGGAGGAGGCTGACCTTGGATCTGTCAATAATATCTACGACATCAACAATGTTCTTTCCCGGTATCATTTTGCCTCCCTAAAGGCTTTTTATTTTCGCGCATTGTTCGACAGCGCTGCATTTAATTTTTAAGCTGGGTGCTGAGGCGCCCAGCCCATCAGATGACGGATATTAGCGCCTCGCCCGTTTGCGTCTGGTGGGAAAGCATTATCGTTCTCGTTTCTGGACCTAATCAAAAGATGCATCGAAGCGGAACATGATCGTCAGCTCCACGGTGGGATCGCAAGGCGCCGCAGGGGTGGCCTCACTGTCGTATACGAGCGTGCCAACCCAAGGGGCCTAGGGCCCCTATTGTATCGCTGCGGCATGCGTCAGGTGGAGCGTCGATTATCCACACGGCGTAGAATGGGAGGGTCTTGCTTTTTAATGTCCGACCCGGAACCCGCATTGTATACATAGCGCTCCCCAAACGGCCTTGGCAATGACTTTGATCGGCCCTGTCGTCTCCCGCCTTCCGACAATCAGGCCTTCAGCTTCAGCAGGCGTTCGGCGTTGCCGTGGGCGATCTTCATCCTGTCGGCCGGCGAGAGGGGAAGGGTGTCGAGGAATTGGCGAGCGGCGAGATTGGAGCTGAACGGGTAATCGACGGAGAACAGAATACGGTCGGTCCCGAAAGTCAGGAGCGCCGCCATCAACGGTGGAAGCGTGAAGAAGGCGCTGATGGTTATCCACACTTGGTCGAGGATGGTCTGGCTGACGCTACGTTTCAGATGCGGCGTCGCACCGGCGCTGAAGACGTCGTCGCAACGCGCAAGCATCGCCGGCAATCCCTCTCCCATATGACCGATAATGATCTTCAGGCCGCGGTGACGGTCGAGCGCGCCGGAAAGGACCAAGCGCAAGACGTGTATCGCGACTTCCTGATGCCAGCCCCAGGCGGTAGTGGACAGGAAGTAGCCGGTCTTCCCCGGCAGATGGTCGTAGTAGGCTTGGCGGACGGCTTCGGGCGGTAGGCCCGGATGGAGATATAGAGGGACGTCGAGAGCCTCCGCGCGCGCCAGCAACGGGGCATAGAGGGGGTCGTCAAGGAAACGGCCTTCCGTCGTGCCGTTGATTAGGGCGCCGCGGAAGCCGAGCTCGGTTACCGCGCGCTCCAACTCGTCGGCGACCGCGTCTGTCGCTGTCATTGGCAGATGGGCGAAGCCAGCGTAACGCCCAGGATTGGCTCGGACGGAGCGGGCAAGCAGATCGTTTGCATCCCGGGCCCAGGCGAGGCTTTCGCCGGCCGGAAGCAAATCGGAGGCCGGCCCGACGATGGAGAGGACCTGGAGGCTAATGCCTGCGGCGTCCATGTCGGCAAGTCTGTCGGGTCCGAGGTCATGCAGCGCCGCCTCGCGCTTCTTTGCTGCGGGAGGCGTGTCGCCAGAAGGAAATCCCCGCCGCACGATGGCGTCTGGATCGATCCGGCCGATCAGGGACGGATCGTTGAAATGCTCTTCGAGAGCGATGATGCGCATGAAGACCTATTCCGCCGGTTGGTGAGATTAAGGATACAGCGAGATCCGTTTCTGTATACAATCCTAGGCGATCTGCCGATCACGTATTTTTACGTCCAATGGGCTCGTCATGGCCGCGCTTAGCCGAAACGTCAACGAAGCGGTCTGCTGGGCGGATCGCCAAGACGCGCCGACGAACGATTTCGGCATCGGAGCCTTGATGGCGCAGCGCAAGCGGGGACTGTCCTGTCGCCGCCTGCATCTTTCACATGCGGCACAAAACGGGCGACATGAACAGTATGGATGAGATGGACAGCGCCGTAACGGAGCGGGGGCTCTTGTCCGAGCGGATACGAAAGGCGCTTACCGACGAGATCACCGCAGGCGTGCTGCAACCGGGGTCGGCTCTGGACGAGCAGCAACTGGCCTTACGTTTCAGTGTTTCCCGCACGCCGGTGCGCGAGGCGCTCCGCCAGCTTTCCAACGGCGGGTTGGTGGAAATCCGTCCGCGACGCGGTGTATTCGTGACCCGCCTCAGCCCCGAACGCATTATGGAGATGTTCGAGACCGCAGCGGAGGTCGAGGCGCTCTGCGTTCGTCTGGCGACGTACCGTGTGACGCCGATGGAGCGTGCCAAGCTGGTCGAGTTGCACGAGGCGTCCGGTCTTATGGCCGAGTCAGGTGATGTCGACGCCTACGATAGGTTCAACCGAGATTTTCACGTCTTGATTTACCAAGCCACACACAACGGATTCATGCGCGAGCACGCCGTTTCCCTGCGCAATCGGCTAGACGCCTTCCGCCGCACCCAGTTACGCCAATCCGGTCGTATTCTGATCTCAAGAATCGAGCACGCTGAAATACTCGCAGCCATGGCGGAAGGGGACGGGGAGCAGGCGGCTCGCCGGATGCGCGCGCACCTGCTTAACGCCGCCACGGCTTTTAGCCGCTTTGTCGCAGACCACTCGGCTCCAGAATCGGCGTTGTCAGATTAATCAGCTCAATGAACCGCTTGTTTGAGCGAAGGTGACGTCGGCTTTGTCGGAGCCGTTGTCATATGGGCTGCGGGCTCTGTCAGGTGAAATGTACCTTGCGGTGAGCGCGGTCGAGGGTAGGGAAGGGGCATGCCCCGCCGGAAGCCTCCGCCCAATCCGTTCCGCTGGTTTGACTCATCGCCGGAGGTGATCCGTTTGGTGGTGATGATGTACATCAAATACCCTCTGTCGCTGAGAAACGTGGAGGATCTCCTGCACGAGCGGGGCATCGACATCTGCCACGAGACGGTGCGGCTGTGGTGGACGCGGTTTGGGCCCATGTTCGCCAACGAGATCCGCAAGTAGCGGGTTGAGGCGATGCGCCAGCACACCCACTGGCGGTGGCATCTCGATGAGGTCTACGTGAAGATCAACGGCGAGATGCGCTACCTGTGGCGGGCGGTTGACCACGAGGGTGAGGTGCTGGAATCCTTTGTCGCCAAGGAGCGGGACAAGACGGCGGCGCTGAAGTTCATCAAGAAGGCGATGAAACGCCACGGCAAACCTGAGGTGATCGTCACCGATGGGCTCCGGTCCTACGGCGCGGCTCTGAAGGAGATCGGAGGCACGGAGCGCCAGGAGGTTGGTCGCTGGACCAACAACCGAGCGGAGAACTCACACCAGCCGTTCCGACGACGAGAGCGGGCGATGCTGAGGTTTCGGAGGATGAAAACACTCCAGACCTTCGCCTCGGTGCACGGGACCGTGCACAATCATTTTAGCCAGGAGCGCCACCTCGTCAGCCGCACAACCTACAAAGACCGACGCTCAGCCGCCCTGGCTGAGTGGCGGCAGGTCGTTGGGTAGAGCTCGCTCGGGTTTGGGGGAGCTACGTCCGAGCGGAGACGAGTTAGCGTTGGACTGACAGCACCTTCAGGCGGCATATGAGAAGGCCCGCGCGGACTATCTCGAGGCCGCGATCGAAGAGACAGTTCAGCGAGCGGTTCCAAGCGCGCGCTGTTATCAGGGCGTTGTCTGGACCGATCCTGACACGGGTAAGACCTGGGAGAACGACGTCGTCGCGATCGTCGGCAATTTTATCTTCCTGTTCGAAGCTAAATCCGGCGTATCAAGGATGCTTCCCGTCGGGGCGGGCTCGATAGCCTGAAAAAAAACTTCAAAGAACTGTTCGTAGAACCGGGCCTGCAAGCTTGGCGTCTGCAAGATTACCTAGACGTTCATCAGTCAAAAGCGGTCATGCGGTTGAAGAAGGGCGGAGAGTTGATCAACCTCCGTCTTGATCGACCCAAACTCGTGTTTCCGGTTCAGCATTTGCATTGAGCATTTCGCTGCGCTTACGAGCGCGAAACGGTACTTGGCGGAATTGGGGCTAATCGAGCGGGAGACGGCCTGGGCACCGGTGCTTTCGATCGGCGAGGTCTTGATGCTCGATCGGTTCCTGGATTCGGAAATCTCGTTCATCCACTATCTTAGTCGGCGCGCCTCGCTTGAGCAGCAGATCGATGTGGAGGGCGACGAACAGGACCTCCTCTCCGTTTATTTGACGAACGGCTTTTACTTCGATCAGGAGGCATTGGCCGGGCAGCGCCTTTTCCTAAACAATGTCGACTGGCTGGTGAGGCGGTCGAAGCAACCTCGTACGGACAGAACCTTCGTCGATCTTCCCGGCGTGCATCTCACCTCGTTTTGGCTCACCGTAGTAAAAGAGGTCTACGCGCTTTCGGAACACCTCAATCGCTTCGACATCATCATCAACATCCTAAATCAGACACCCCCGCGCAGGGCCGCGTTAGAGCGATCCATTCGCCGTTGGCGCCGCGGTGAGTCTGACAAAGCGGGAAATTTGATGTTCGCCCAGGAAACCATCGCGGGGCGCCTGTTTTCAATAGCGGTCTATCTTGTGCCCAAGCCTCCCTCCGAGCTCGACTGGCATCCGACGGCGCGCGATCTGGCGATGCGGATTCTGCCAGATGTGGAAGCAGCTGACATTGTGGTCGTCGGCATCGCGCGCCGCAGCAAGAAGAGCTTTGATGCGCTAAGCTTTTTCCGACTGGGGCAACTGCGCAAGACCAAGCCGGCTGAGGGCACCCTGGTAACTGACCAGCGCGCCTAGGCTGTTGCGGCCCGCGCCGCTTCAATTCGCGGTAGCGCGATTTCCACGACATGAAGATAGTCTGCATAGAATGCAACGGGAGCGAGGCGTGAGGGGAGCGCACGTCGTAGGTGTCCGGCCAGGGCCATTAGCATGAGTTGGTTTGGGCCCCGACTCGCCGGTGGGCGATGTCCGCTATCAGTCGCCAGAGCTATGTCCGGACCATCTTCAATTGCGGCCACTGGAGGACGGCTTGATAGCCCCTCATAGGCGCTCCGAATGTCTGGAAACTGGAGGAACGCTGACGGCCGCTTAGGGCGCAACCTGTCCTGTGGATCTGCGCCAGATACCCCCACCCAAGCCTCGTCGACCGGGAAGCGCCGCATGACCTCCGTCGGTTCGAAGATAAGTGGGCGATGGACGCGAAGCCCTAAGCGTGAGGTTTCTTTCGGTTTCGCGGGAGCAGCAAAAGACCGACGCAAAGCCCGACCGCTAGGCCTACCCCCGCTCCAAGCGAGAGGTGATCGAAACAAGCGCCGACCAGCATGCCGCCAGACGTACAGATAACAACAACTACGCCTGGGAGTGAGACTGGCATCAAACATTATATTAGACGATCCGGCCGCAACGCCAATCATGAAATCGCGGCTGAAGGTGACTAGGGGGTCAGAAAGAGTCGCTAGCGCGTATCGTGTCGGTTCCGGAGGCTTGCCCTTTGGCCATGACCGCTATGCGGCCACGGTTGCGCGTCCACTTGGCCGCCAATTCCGGACGTCAGGGCGCGGCTGAAATCGACCGTGGCCGGCACTCGTAATATCGTGATTGCGAAGGGAGGGGAGGGCGGCTCTGAGCCTCTCGGGGCAAATTTCGGAAAAGTCGACGGCGCCCTTGACCGAGATGACGCTTGCGACGCCACCGCTTTGGGCTCTCATATGCGTGCGGAGGGCGTGAGAATGCAAGTCGATATAAGCGGAGCGCCTCTCACAAGGCCGGTCCTGGCGGCCCTGGTGGCCGAGAATTATCCTGTGATCGCGCATGAGCTTTTACGGCCTATTCTGGACCTACACAGCATCTCTCGCGAAGCTTGTGGCGGAGACGCCGATAAATTTATAATCATGCTAGTGGTGGCCGTGCGAACAACGGAAGACAAGCGCTTCTCAGGCTATACTCAAGAGCAATTACTAAGCGGCGAAGTGCCAGTTTTCCCCAGCCTGGGAACGAATGTCCGATCTATCGCCGACTCCATCGGAGTTCCGAGAGAGACTGTCCGCCGGAAAGTTCGCGAGCTGATCGCGGCGGGTTGGATTGACCGCGAGGGGGATGATCTGCGCTTTACCGCCTTGGCCTATCAGCGGCTAGCGAACGCGCGCATCGCTATCGAGCATCTCGCCATCCGGCATTTCGAGGTCGTGACCGAACTGATCCACAAACAGGCGCTGGACGAAGGCGCGACCTCACAGGAGCTTTGATGCAAGCACCTCCACCTCTGAAAGCAGACGCTCCGAGACTGTAGACTTGGCCAACGTGACGTCGGCGCCGACGATCCGCGCAAGGTTTAGCAGCCCGAGCGATCCAAGGCTTTCTTTGGCGGAAAGAGCTAAAATTCGAACATCAGGATAACTCCTCTTCAGATGGGAAATCAGCTCGATCCCATCGCATTTGGGCATGAGAACGTCGGTCACCACAATGTTGGGTGGTGCTGGCTCCAATGCCTGGAGGGCTTGGATGCCATCACAGGCCTCTTTGACCGTATGCCCCGCGCTCCTCAACATACGGGCAGTCACGCTGCGGAAGACTTCGTCATCATCAACCAAAAGGATCAAGGCCAACGTTATGCACTCAGTTGCAAAGCTGCTCCCTAGGCATTGGCTCCGCGCCACGCCACGGTTGGGGGGCCCAGATTGGGTCTGAACGACGCCGACTCTGTTATTGATGACGAGCAGCCTCCGAATGTCCGCTATCTGGCAGAGGCCGCATGTCTCCTATGGGCGCGCAGCCGTCTGGCAGTTGGGAATCCAGCGGCTAGACGCGGCCGCGCCGAACAGGAGGTGAGCCGCCCCAGCATGAGGTTCGTGCCGGTGAAGAGCGCCGAGCGGCAGGCGGTTCTGGTGCTACACCGCAGCCGCGAGCTGCTGGTGCGCCAAAGGACCATGCTGGCCAACGCGATCCGCGGCCACTGCGCCGAGTTCGGCTTGGTCGCACCCTTGGGCGTTCGCGCCGTCCAGGGGCTGATAGAGCGGATGCACGCCGAGCCTACGGCTCTGCCGGAGCTTGCGTGGCCCGCCTTGCAGACATTGGCCGATCAGCCCGTCCACAGATGACAATGCCGGCATCGGAGAATCGTAAGGACGTTGCGTCGGTGATGGTATGAAGCAGGCTGGACTGGGCGCCACCGATGTCCCGCTGAACGTCAGCGCCGCCGAGGGCGAGGTCGTTGTCACGGCGCAGGATAATGCGCTCGCCATCGCGCTGATGCCGCCTGCGGCAGCTGAGCCCGGTCGCCGGATGATCGAGGTGGCCAGATCGGTGCAAAGCGGGGACGCCGAGACGACCGACTAAGTTTCGCACACCTCGGTCGTACTGCTGCGGATTTCGCGCTCGACCGCCAGCAAGGTCGCCCGGCAGGGGCAGCTGAACCGCTCAAGCCGCGCATAGTCTACGATTTCGATCGATGCTCGCCCAGTCCGAAGCGCGCCTTCCCGCTGAAGATTGGACATCGCCACCGCAATGGTCGTCCGTTGAACCCCGAGGATATGCGCAAGCGCTTCCTGGGTCAGGGGGATCGAAGCGAGGTCGCCGCTGCGGTCGAAGGCGTCGAGCAGGGCGCGGCTGAGGCGCGCCTCGACGCTGTGGAGCGCGTTGCAGGCGACATACTGGCGGGCCTGGACCAGCAGCATTTCAATCTGCTTGTGGATCTGAATCCGAAGTGCGTTCGACGCTTGGAAAAGCTCGCGATAGTCCGCCGCCCGGATCCGAAAGGTCTCGCCTGGAATCTGGACGTGAGCCTGGGCGTAGGCGCGCCGGCTTCCGCAGGCTTCAAAGGCGCCCAGCACGCCTTCGGCGCCGATCAGCGCACTTTCGACCGTCTCGCCGAACGGCGTTTCGGTGGCGAGCGATATTAGGCCGCTTTCCGGAAAGTAGACCCAGGTGACGTCTTCCCCGGCCTCTTGCAGCACCTCGCCCTTGGTCATGGGTTTGATATGAAAATGCCCGGCCGCAGCCGATAACACATCGGGCTCGATCTGCTTCAGCACGGCGTTGCTGACCGCGCCGGGGCCCCGCGTTCTCAAGACTGCAGCCTTTCGATTGGGAAGCGCATTTCCATCGACAATCCTTCGGCAAGCCAGCGCCGCTCAACCCGTCCACCCAGCTGCCTGGACACGGTTTGATCGGTCAGGCGCGTTCCAAATCCCTTATGTTGTGGCGCATCGTCCAGTCGCGGCCCCCCGCATTCAGCCCACGTTACGACGTATCGGTCGTCGCGTCGGTGCCCCTGCACCGCGAGGGTGCCGGACGCTGTCGACAAGGAACCATACTTCACTGCGTTGGTCGCCTGCTCGTGGACGACAAGGGCGAGCGCGTTGGCGCCGGTGAGACCGAGAGGCAGATCTTCGAGGTCGACGCAAATCCGATCCCGATCCAGGGTCCGGTAGGGGGTGAGCAACTGCTCGATCAGGGCCGCAACCGTCGTGGAGATCCCCGCATTGGCGCCCGGCACGGCGAGTTCGTTCGCCACCGCCAAGGCGCCCACACGGCCGTCGAGTTCGGCGGCGAAGTCTGCGGCCGAAGGGTGTTTTGGGACGGATAACCTGACGAGGCCGGAGAAGATCGCGAAGATATTCTTCACGCGGTGGCCAAGCTCATGGGCCAATGTCATGTAGACCTGTTCTGAGCGCTTCACGATCTCGATGTCCGTGAAGGTGATCAGCCAGCGAACGGTCGGGCCTTCCGGCTCGCGCAGGGCGCCAGCCTGGGCCAGAAACCAGCTGAAATCGCCGTCGCGGCCGCGTAGGCGGCATTCTATTCGAAAGGCTTCGTCGTGGGGTGCGACGTCACCCGCGAAATGGTCGAAGAGATGGCGATCGTCCACGTGGATGGGATCAATCCAGTCGCGATCAATGACGACGGCGGCGCCGGTGTGGTCGCGCCAACGCTGGTTGGCGAAATCCTGACCCTCTCCAATGCCGAGGACGATAACTGGATGGGGAAGCGCGTCGCAAAAAGCCGCTAAGTCTGCCGTCGCCAGGCTCATCTGGACCAAGCGCTCCGCCGGAATTTAGTGACGATGGCGGCGACGGTCCGCTCTCCTCCTCCAAACGACTCCGACTCCTTGATCATGTTCGTCGCAATTTCCAGCCGGTGCAGCCTCAGCCATACCGGAGGTGCACCGGTGGGATTGTAGGATTCCCGACACGGCCTCCAACTTGGCTTGCCGCCTTGTGCCGCAATGGACTCGGCGCGGAGCGAGCGCGCTGGCGCGTCGCCCTTTCGCGACCGATGCTGGCACGTCGTTCGACGCCCGCTTTGGGGGCGGCGGCCCCCAGTCGGCCTGTCGCGAAAAGCCGGGGACCTTAGGGCCGGTGAGGCGATACCGAGAATGGCTCCTGTTCGCGCTCATCCGCTTACGACCGTTTTGATCGTGGAAAACGAGGCGATCATACGGTGGGAACTGGCTGATCAGTTGCGAGGGCTCTGTCAGGTCAAATGTACCTTGCGGTGATCGCGGTCGGGGGTAGGGAAAGGGATGCCCCGCCGGAAGCCCTCGCCCAACCCGTTCCGTTGGTTCGACTTATCGCCGGAGGTGATCCGGCTGGTAGTGATGATGTACGTCAAATACCCGCTGTCGCTGAGAACGTGGAGGACCTGCTACACGAGCGGGGTATCGATATCTGCCACGAGACGGTTAGGCTGTGGTGGACCCGCTTCGGACCGATGTTCGCCTCGGAGATCCGCAAAAAGCGAGTCGAGGCGATGCGCCAGCACACCCATTGGCGATGGCACCTCGACGAGGTCTACGTGAAGATCAATGGCGAGATGCGCTACCTCTGGCGGGCGGTGGACCATGAAGGCGAGGTGCTGGAATCCTTTGTCACCAAGGAGCGGGACAAGGCGGCCGCGCTGAAATTCATCAAGAAGGCCATGAAACGCCACGGCCGCCCCGAGGCCGTTGTCACCGACGGGCTCCGATCCTACGGGGCGGCGCTGAAGGAGATCGGCGGGACCGAACGTCAGGAGGTTGGCCGCTGGATCAACAACCGGGCTGAGAATTCACACCAGCCCTTCCGACGACGAGAACGGGCGATGCTGAGGTTTCGGAGGATGAAAACACTCCAGACCTTCGCTTCGGTGCACGGGATGGTGCACAATCATTTTAGCCAGGAGCGCCACCTCGTCAGCCGCACAATTTACAAAGACCGACGCTCAGCCGCCCCGGCTGAGTGGCGGCAGGTTGTTGGGTAGAGCTCGCTCGAGTTTGGGGGAGCTACGTCCGAGCGGAGACAAGTTCGCGTTGGACTGACAGCACCCTGGCGACCGTTCCCGGTGACCAGGACGATGACGACGATCCGGACGACCTCTAAAGGAACCAGGCCTGCCCGGAGGCCGTTGGCGAACTTCGCCTTTCTGGGCCGCGGCCAACGTCTGCAATGGGCGCCCTCCAGCCCCTGTGAACCCAGCCTACGGGCTAGACACGATCGATTGGTTCTGCGTTTAGGCCAACGATGCTCACGCTCGCGACAGACGCCGACCTTCCTGAAGCTGTGAAGCTGATCAATGCCAGCTACAGGGGCGAGACCTCCCGCCAGGGCTGGGCGAACGAAGCCGACTATATCGATGGCGAGCGGACGACGCTGGAGGCGCTCCGCGCTGACCTCAAGGCCAATCCCGCGGCGAAACTCTACCTGATGCGAAACTCGGCCGACGGCGGGCTGCTTGGTTGCGTCTGGCTGGAGCCTCACGATCGGGAGGTATGGTATCTTGGCCTCCTCACGGTGCGGCCCGATCTCCAGGACCGACAGCTTGGGCGCACGATGCTGGCCGAGGCCGAAGCTGTGGTGCGCAGAGAAGGCGGCCGGACCGTGCGAATGACGGTCGTGCATCTGCGAGACACCCTCATCGCGTGGTACCAGCGGCGAGGCTACATCCTCACCGGCGAGACGTCGCCCTTCGCGCCCGTCGATCCCCCGAGAGACGATCTGCACTTCATCGTGCTGCAGAAGCCGCTTAGTGCCTAGGTCCGCAGGAACCCCGATCCCTCGGGAAACAGCCGCGCCAAGGGCGTTGTCAGCGCAAATTCACACATGCCGAAGCTCAGCGTGAACCGAAAGTACAGCCACACGGCGTGATGGATCACCTCGGCTGGGAATCGATGGCGCTTGAATGACAGTGGCCTCATGGAAACCCTTGCTCCTCAAGAGCCTTAGGCAGCCCAAAGTGGAGACAAGTTAGCGTTAGACTGACAGCACCTCTGGCGATCTCCGTGGCCAGGGCGACGTGCGCTTCGCAGGGGATCAGGTGGCTGGAGGCTGAGATGATCCGGTGTTCGGCCACCCTTCGAATACCAGAGTGGCTCGATGCGGCCTTGATTGCATCTGCTGGCATGGCGCTGGGAGTTCCGTGCTGCGCCACCCCGCGGCAGACTTCGGGAGCAGATGCGTGATCGAAAGCGTGCCGTTACGGCCAAGCTTGATCTGTTGGGCCCTAAGGCGATAGGCAAGCGCTTCGCTTCCGTGTTTGAGAACATAATGCCGCAGGACAAATCCCGCAGCGCCCCGACCTCTGCATCGAGGACGGGGCTTTGGACCGCGCTCGGCGTGATTGCGGCTCTGTTGTTCTTCTTAATCAGCGGCGGCGTCTCATTCTCCGACGTCCAAGTCTTGAAGACCGACAACGAGAAGATCGTGCATTCGCATGAGGTTATCGGCGCCCTCGACACACTTCTGTCCACGATGCAGGACGCAGAGACGGGGCAGCGTGGTTTCCTGCTGACCGGCGATGAGAAATACCTTCAACCTTACGAGGACGCTCTCTCCAAGGTCGATTCGGAGCTGAGCGGCATCGCTACGCTGACCGTGGACAATTCCACCCAGCAGGCCAACCTGGCTCACCTCAGACCCCATGTCGAAGGCAAGCTCGCCGAACTGAAGCAAACCATCGACCTACATCGCGGCGAAGGCGCCGCAGCCGCCCTGGCCGTGGTCAAGACCGATCGCGGCAAGGTGGAGATGGACGCTATCCGCGTCCAGCTCGGCGTCATGGGGCAGGAGGAGGCGCGGCTGCGCTTAGCGCGTGTCGCGGAAATGCAGGCCGCGTCCAGCACGGCGACGGTCAGTGGCGTCTTGGCGGCGCTGCTCGGTATGGCGCTGACACTGGTGGCGGGCGTTCTGGTTCACCGGGCGGCCAGCGCCCGTCAGCGGCAAGCCTGGTTGCAGGCCGGACAGGTGGGGCTCGCCAGGGCGATGCTCGGGGACAAGACCGTTCAGCAGCTCGGCGACAGCATCCTGGACTTCCTGGCTCCGTACCTGGGCGCCCAGGCCGGCGTGCTGTTCAAGGGCGACGGCGACCACTTCGAACGAGCCGCCGTGTTGGGCGTGCCGGCGGACGCCAAGATCCCCAAACGCTTCGCTACACGCGAAGGGCTGCTCGGACGCGTCGCCGCCGACGGCCGGCCCGTCATCGTGCACGACGTCCCCGAGGGCTACCTGACCGTGGGCTCGGCATTCGGGCGGGACAAGCCGCGCCACCTGCTCATCGCGCCGTTCAACGCCGATGGGGTGGTCAACGCCGTCATCGAGCTCGGCTTTCTGCATCCTGTCGACGATCGCGTCCAGGCGCTCCTGGAACAGGTCGCCGGGCCGGTGGGCGTGGCCCTTCGCTCTGCGCGATACCGGACCGAGCTGCAAGACCTCCTCGAGGAGACCCAGCGCCAGGCCGAAGAGCTGCAGGTTCAGAGCGAGGAGCTACGCGTCTCCAACGAGGAGCTGGAGGAGCAGGGCCGCGGCCTAAAGGAACAGCAGGTGCGGCTGGAGCAGCAGCAGGTCGAGCTCGAACAAACCAATACCCAGCTTGAGGAACAGGCTCAGCAGCTCGAGGTCCAGCGCGACGACCTAGTCCGAACCGGCGCTGCTGTGGAACTGAAGGCCCGAGAACTGGAGCAGGCCAGCCGATACAAGTCGGACTTCCTGGCCAACATGTCCCACGAGTTGCGCACGCCGCTCAACTCACTGCTGATCCTGTCCAAGCTGCTCGGCGACAACCCTAACCACAATCTCTCCGACGAACAGGTCAAGTTCGCCCGCACCATCCAGTCGTCGGGCGCCGATCTACTCAATCTCATCAACGACATCCTCGACCTGTCGAAAATCGAGGCGGGGCACATCGAGGTCCGGCCCGAGACCGTATCCTTGACGCGGCTTGCCGCCGATCTGCGCCAAACTTTTGATCCCGTCGCTCGCGAGCGACATCTGAGCTTCGCCATCGACATCGTCGAGGACTGTCCGCCCGCGATCACCACGGACCGCCAGCGGCTGGAGCAGATTCTCAAGAACCTGCTCTCAAACGCTTTCAAGTTCACCGAGAAGGGGGGCGTGGACCTGCGCGTCACGTGTGCGGGCAACAGCCTCTTCCTCGCTGTCACCGATTCCGGCATCGGCGTCTCGGCCGAGCAGCAACAAGCGATCTTCGACGCCTTCCGCCAAGCCGACGGCGCCATCAACCGCAAGTATGGCGGTACGGGGTTGGGTCTGTCGATCTCCCGGGAGTTGGCGCGCCTGCTCGGCGGCTCCATCGCGCTCGAGAGCCAGCCCGGCAAGGGTTCGACCTTCACCGTCGCCATCCCGTTGGCCTATAATTCCGCCAATGTAGGTCCCCGGCCAGAACCCGCGTCTCCCTCGCCCGGTGCGGCGGGGACGCCCGCGCCGTCCTCCGGGTCGGCCCCCTTGCCGTTTTCGGTGGACGACGACCGCGAGCAGCTCGCAAACGCACGTCGCATTCTGCTGGTGGTGGAGGACGACCAGAGCTTCGCCGGCATCGTCCGCGACCTCGCTCGCGAGGTGGGTTTCCAATGCCTGGTGGCAGGCACCGCTGAAGAGGCCCTGGATCTCGCCAAGCGCTTCAAGCCGAGCGCCATCGTGCTGGATGTCGGCCTGCCGGACCAATCGGGCCTCGCGGTGCTCGACCGCCTGAAGCGCGACGACGAGACCCGTCACATCCCCATCCATGTGGTCTCCGGCGCCGATCACACCCAGACCGCCTTGTCCTTGGGCGCCGTCGGCTACCTGATAAAGCCGGTCAATCGTGAGGACCTGGCTGGGGTCCTCCAAGCCCTGGAGGCCCAACTCACCCGCACCGTGCGCCGGGTCCTGATCGTAGAGGACGACCCGGTGCAGCGGGACGCCGTCGGCAAGCTCTTGAGCTCCGGCGAGGTGGAGACCGTGAGCGCCGGCACCGCCGCCGAATGCTTGCGTTTGCTAAAGGCGCAGACCTTCGACTGCATGGTCCTCGACCTCTCCCTGCCGGACGCCTCGGGCTTTTCCCTGCTGGAGACCCTGAGCAAGGAGGGCGATTACGCCTTCCCGCCGGTTATCGTCTACACTGGCCACGATTTGTCGGCCGAGGACGAGCAAAAGCTCCGCCGCTATTCCAGCTCCATCATCATCAAGGGCGCCAAGTCGCCCGAACGCCTGCTGGACGAGGTTTCGCTGTTCCTACATCAAGTGGTCTCCGAGCTGCCCGCCGAGCAGCAGAAGATGATCCACGAGGCTCGCAACCGCGACGCGGTGCTGGAGGGGCGGCGAATCTTGATCGTCGAAGACGACATTCGTAACGTCTATTCCCTGACGAGCATCCTGGAGCCGCGAGGCGCGATCATGGAGATTGCTCGCAACGGTCAGGAGGCGCTCGACGCTCTCGATCGGCAGGCGACCGTCTCTGGGGCCATCGACCTCGTGCTTATGGACGTGATGATGCCAGTCATGGACGGGCTGGACGCCACCCGTCGCATCCGCTTGGATCCGCGCTGGGCCAAGCTGCCGATCATCATGCTGACGGCCAAGGCCATGCCGGACGACCAGGAACGCTGCCTCTCGGCGGGTGCCAACGACTACATGGCCAAGCCGCTCGACGTGGACAAACTGCTGTCCCTCGTACGCGTGTGGATGCCCCGTTAGTGACCAAGGCGGGTGACGATGTCGAGGATATCGAGATTCACCTCCTACTGGAGGCGCTGTTCCGGCGCTACCACTACGACTTCCGTCACTACGCCCCGGCGTCCATCAAACGGCGACTGAAGCAGGCCCGCCAGCAACTCGGCTTTCACAGCTTCTCAGCCCTTCAGGATGCCGTGCTGCACGATGCGGCTATGGTCCCCCGCTTGTTGAACTACCTGACTGTGCAGGTCAGCGAAATGTTCCGCGATCCCGGTTATTTCCGTGCGATCCGTGAGAAGGTCGTGCCGCACCTTCGAACCTATCCCTCGCTAAAGGTGTGGATCGCGGGGTGCAGCAGTGGCGAAGAACTTCATTCGTTTGCGATCCTGTTTCGCGAAGAGGGGCTTCTGGACCGCACGCTTTTCTACGCCACGGACATCAACCCAGGCGCCCTCGAGATCGCCGCCAGCGGCGTCTACGCGCTGGACCGCATCAAGGCGTTCACGGAGAACCATCAAATGTCGGGTGGCAAGTCATCCTTGTCCGACTACTACACCGCCGCCTATGGCCGCGCTGTGTTCGACAAGACGCTGCGCAGCCGTGTGGTCTTCTCGGACCACAGTCTGGTCACCGATGCGGTGTTTGCCGAGGCTCAGCTCATCTCCTGCCGAAACGTGCTGATTTATTTCGACCGACCTCTACAGGACCGGGCGGTGGGGCTTTTCCGCGATTCGCTTGTACGAAAGGGCTTCCTGGGCCTGGGCTCGAAAGAGAACCTGCGCTTCTCCGGTCACGCCTGCGCGTTCACCGAGTTTGTCCGTGAAGAGAAGATATACCAGCGGCGAGAGCCATGAGCGGGGCAGCCGCCATTGTGATCGGTGCGTCGGCCGGGGCTATCCAAGCCCTGTCCCGCATCCTGCCTGCCTTGCCCGCCGCCTATCCCATCCCTGTGCTGGTCGTGGTTCACATTCCGCCCGACCGATCGGACCTCCTTGCGCCGCTGTTTCAGGCCAGGTGCCGCCTCGTGGTGAAGGAGGCTGAGGATAAGGAGCCGATCCTCCCGGGATTCGTCTACTTTGGACCTTCCGACTATCACTTGCTGGTGGAGGCTGACCGCACCATGTCCCTCTCGGCGGACGAACCGGTGCTCTATTCGCGCCCTTCGATCGATGTGCTGTTCGAGAGTGCTGCGGACGCCTATGGCGCCAGCCTGGTGGGTGTGATCCTGACAGGCGCGAACGAGGATGGCGCCGCGGGCCTGCGGGCGGTCGCCGCCGCTGGGGGCGTCGCCTTGGCGGAGGACCCTGTGGCCGCCTTCGCGCCGGCGATGCCGAGCGCCGCGCTCGAATTGTGCGCCGAGGCGCAGTCCATGTCGCTTGACGCAATAGCTGCCTACCTTGTGGGCTTGGGGACCTCGTGAGCGGCATGCTGGAACCGACAAACTTCCTGATCGTCGACGACCTCGAGGAGAACCTTCTGTCGTTGGAGGCCCTGCTCCAGCGCGAAGGACTGGCCTTTCTCAAAGCGCGCTCCGGCGACGAAGCCCTTGAAATCCTCTTGACGCACGACGTGGCCCTGGCCCTGCTCGACGTGCAGATGCCCGGGATGGACGGCTTTCAGTTGGCTGAGTTCATGCGCGGAAACGAACGCGCGCGACACATCCCGATCATTTTTCTCACGGCGGGGAGCGCGGATACTCAGCGTCGCTTCCGCGGCTATGAGGCCGGCGCGGTCGATTTTATTCAAAAGCCGATCGAGCCCGATATCCTTCGCGGCAAGGCCGACGTCTTCTTCGACCTCCACCAACAGCGCCGTCAAATCCAGGTCCAGCGGGACGCGCTCCAGGCCAGTACAACGGCTCTCGCCGACGCGGCGAATAAGCTTGAAGAACAGGTTCGGGCGCGAACGGCGGAGCTTGAAGATGCTCTGGCCCGATTGAAAGCCGAGACGGCCGAGCGCGAGCGTGCCGAGGCCTCGCTCCGTCAGGTGCAGAAGATGGAAGCCGTTGGCCAGTTGACGGGCGGCATTGCTCACGACTTCAATAACATGCTGACCGGCGTCATAGGATCGCTCGACCTCATGCGACGACGGGCGGCCAAGGGCCAGCTCAAGGATCTTGATCGGTATATAGACGCCGCATCTGCATCCGCGGGACGGGCTGCGGCCTTGACTCAGCGCCTTCTCGCCTTCTCCCGTCGGCAATCGCTCGACCCCAAACCCGTCGAGATCAACGGCCTAATCCGCTCCTTGTCGGATCTGATCGAACAAGCAGTGGACGAGAAGATCGACTTCAAAGTCGTGTTGGCCCCCGATCTCCCATCCGGCATCGTTGATCCTCACCAGCTTGAGAACGCGATTCTCAACTTGGCGCTCAACGCACGCGACGCCATGCCTGACGGTGGCGCCCTCACGGTCGAGACCGGCGTCGTCGTCCTGGATGAAATCTACGCCGCCACGCGAGCGGGGATAACGCCGGGTCGCTACCTGATGGTCGCGGTCTCGGACACGGGCGTCGGCATGTCATCCGATCTAATCGAGAAGGTGTTCGATCCGTTCTTCACCACCAAGCCGCTAGGGCAGGGTACGGGACTGGGCCTATCCATGGTCTACGGGTTCGTCCGGCAGAGCGGCGGTCAAGTGCGCATCCACAGTCAAGTCGGTCTCGGTACGTCTGTGACGCTGTATCTTCCAACCACCGAGGCGCGCCCTGCGACTCCTTCCATTGTTGTGTCATCCGCGACGCCTGGAGACGGCGAGCGCGTGTTGGTGGTCGAAGACGATGCGGCAGTGCGGATGCTGGTTCGCGAAGTTTTGGAGGAGCTGCGGTACCAGGCCGTGGAGTTCGCCGACCCGTTTGCAGCTGTGCCCTACCTCGCCTCTGGGGAGCGCATCGACCTGATGATCTCCGACGTAGGCCTGCCGGGTATGAACGGCCGCGAGTTGGCGGAAACGGCTCGCGCTCACAGGCCTGGCCTGCCGATCCTATTCATCACGGGCTATGCCGAAAATGCCGCCATCCGCTCCGGCTTCTTGGGCGCCAACATGTCCATGGTCACCAAGCCCTTTTCGTTGGATGAGCTTGCGGCCAAGGTTAGCCAGATGATCGTCTCCAATTGAACGAAAGAGCGGTGTCATGGGACGCCGCTCCTTTATCCGAACCTAAGCTACCGCCTCGGATCCGCTGGTGGCCGAATAGACCTCGCCGGTAACAAGCTACCCTCATACGAGGCGAGCAGTTTCTCGACGTCGCGGAAGCTCAGCGTGAATCGAAAGGACAGCCACACCGCGTGACGGATCACGTCGGCGGGGAAGCGATGGCGCTTGAACGACAAGGACCGCACAGAAATACTTCGAAGATGCTGATATTAGGCGGCATAGGCCGTGAGTGATTTTGGAAAATCGGTGAGTAATGTTGCAATAAGATGTTTCGGGACAACATTAACCCTTCCGTGAAGTCCGTTCGCCGCCGCCGCGAACCTCGAGGCCCGCGATGCGTTGTGTGGTGACGAAGATCGTGCGGATGAACGCCATTTCCCTTTCCATCGAAGTCGAAGCACCGCCCCTGGTCGCCCTTGTCGAGGCGCTGGACGAATTGGCGATGGCTGCGGCGGCTTGCGATCGCACCGGCGCCTTTCCGGCCGAGGGCGTGGCCATCCTACGCCGCATTGGAGTGCTCGACGCTTTTGCTGGTCTAGCCGAGTCTCAAGCCCTGGAGCTGTTCGATGCGCTGCGCCTGATCGGAAGAGCGGACCTCAGCCTTGGCCGTATCTTCGAAGGTCACGTCAACGCCGTGCGCCTGATCGATTGGTACGGAGACGAAGCGCAGAAGCGGACATTGGCCGAGGATATCGCGCAGCGCAGGCTGTTCGGCGTCTGGGCGACAGAGCCTCCGCCAGGCGTCCGCATCCTCGATACGCCTGAGGGGCCGATGCTGGATGGCGCTAAGAGCTTCGCCACGGGCGCCTTGGCTATCCAGCGGGCGATCATTACCGCGCGCGCCGTGGATGGTCACAAGCATCTGGTGATCGCACCCGTGACCGCTGAGCGAGCCGATGCAAGCGGCTGGCGCACACGCGGCATGCGCGCGACCGGAAGCGGCCTCTATGATTTCACGGGGGTGGCGGTGTCACCTTCCATGCGTCTGGGCGGGGTCGGGGACTATGAGCGCGAGCCGCGGTTCACCGGGGGCGCATGGCGCTTTACTGCTGTCCAACTGGGCGGCGTCGAGCAGCTGGTGATCCTTCTGCGAGACCATATGCGCCGCAGCGGCGCCGCCGACGACCCGGTGCAGCGCGCCCACTTCGCTCGCGCGGTCGTACAGGCGCGCACGGCGAATCTCTGGGTGCGGGAGGCGGCCAGGCTGACGGCGGCGCAAGACGTAGCGGCCGTCCCACTGACATCGATGACGCGTGGGGTGGTCGAACGGGCGGGCCTGGAGGTCATGGAGATCGTCGCCCGTGCGATCGGTACCCGAGCCTTCTTCGACGATCAGGAGGTGGATCGCATCACGCGCGATCTCGGCCTGTATCTACGCCAGGCGCATCCGGACAAGGCGGTTGATCGCGCGGCGGAGTCTTGGCTGGAGGCCGATCCTTGGCGCTCCGATCCGTGGTGGTGAGAGGTGTCGGCGCCGTGCGCCGCGCTATCCTCCGTAGCAGGCCGGGTGAGAGGGACCGAATGCTGGCGGCTGGTCGCTGGCTTGTGTTGGCGCCGCATCCAGATGACGAGACGTTGGGAGCCGGCGCGCTACTGTGCGCTTTGGCGGATGCCGGGCGTCCCGCACAAGTCGTCTATCTTACAGACGGTTCTGCATCGCATCCCGGTTCGCCGACCTGGTCGCGAGGACGACTGGCGGGGTTGCGGCGACGCGAAGCGCGCGCCGCGCTCCGACGACTTTGTGGCGTGGGCGCACCAGAGCCGGTTTTCCTCGATTGGCCGGACGCAGCTCCACCAGCACCGGACTCGTCGCTGTTTGCAGCCACGGCCTTGCGCCTGGCGAGGCTCATCCAGAGCGAACAGATCACGAATTTAGCGACGACCTGGCCGCTCGAGCCGCACTGCGATCATGCCGCGGCCGCAGCGCTAGGTCAGGCCGTCGCAAGACGCCAGCGGGGTAGGGTGCGGCTCTATTGGTGCGTCGTCTGGGGCTGGACCATACCCGAAAGCCGCCAGTTGGAGCGGACCGCGGCGCTGCCGATCCTCAGTCCCGCCGCCATGACACGCCGCCGTCGGGCCGCCCTGGCGCAACACCGATCCCAACTGGGCGGGGTCGTCAGCGACAGTCCCGGTGGTTTCAGACTGCCCCCGGCGATGAAGCGAACCGTCGCCGACGTCCAGGTCCTGTTCCGATCGACGGAGGCGTGATGCGCCGGACCAAGTCTCTCGACGCCGGTTATTTCGAGGCCATGTACCGAAAAGAGGCGGATCCCTGGAAATTCGAGACCAGTCCATACGAACAGGCCAAATACGATACGACCCTGGCTGCGCTGGGGGACCGTATTGTCGGCCGAGTGCTGGAGGTGGGCTGCTCTGTCGGCGTGCTGACGGCGCGATTGGCCGGGCGCTGCGGATCGGTGCTGGCGGTCGACGTCAGCGAGACGGCTCTCGAAGCGGCAAGGTCGCGTTGCGCCGGCCTCGCCAATGTGGCGTTCGGGCGGATGGGCCTGCCGAACGAGACGCCCTCCGGTGTCTTCGATCTAATCCTGTTGTCGGAGGTCGCCTATTACTGGGACAGCGGCGACCTGATGCGGATGGGCGAGATCCTCAGGGCCAAGGTGACCCCGGGCGGTTGGGTGCTCCTGGTCCACTGGACCGGCGAGACGGACTATCCGAAGACGGCCGATGGCGCCGTCGCTGAACTGTCGACCTCAGCAGGCGAGGCCTTCGAACTCGAGTTCGCGCAACGCACCGACGATTACCGGCTGGATCTTTGGCGTCGCCGCGCCGAGGTCGAATGCTCTTGATTCTCGGCTTTGGCGGATCATCGCCTGGGCGCGTGCAAGCTCTTGCTCAAGCACGTTGAAGCAAAGGGCTTCTCCGTCCAGTACCCCACGGAGAGCATCGTCGAGCCGAGGAAGACCGTGAGCAGGCATTTTGTCTGCCAGGGATTCCCAGAGTCCCAGGGTGTCCGCAGTCCCACCGCTTGCGCGGCCGACCAATCTGCAGGAGGTGGACACTCGCACGTCGGTGGCGTGCCGCACGCGCGCGCCGTGGGATCGGGCGGCGTTGAAGAGCGCGCGGTCTTCTCCCGTCGGCAGGACCGGCGATCCCCCCGCCTTTCGGTAAACGCCTAACCGCAGTGCGATGCTGGCGCCGCCTTCATAGTCGTGCCGAGGCCAGGGGTCATGTGGGGGAGCATTTTCCGCCCGAAGGTAGGCGAGGGCGGTGAGGTATTTGCCAGCGATCAATAGCCGATGGCGATGTTGGGGCGAGAGCAACATGCGTTCCTGGCGCATCAGGTGGGCGGAGCCCGCGACCACGTCGCAACCGTGCTCCAGGTGACGGAGATTGGCTTCCACCCAGTTCGGCGCCACCGTCGTATCGCCGTCGGTGGTCATCAGGACGTCGAATGGGTCATCGAGATAGTCGGCCGCGCCATCCATGGCTAACCGGCGCGCCCAGCCGACATGGTTGAAGGGCTTTGGCAGACTTAGCTCGCGCAAATCCAGGCTTGGGTGACAGCCGAACGCTTGACGAAGGCGGGCGGATGTCTCGTCGGTGCAATTGTTGGCGACAACCACGATCTTATCGGGCGCACGGCCGGCTTGATCGAGCAAAGCGCCGACGCAGGCCACGATCCGCTCCGCCTCATTGCAGGCCGGGAGCCCGACTGCGATACGCCTCATTTTAGCTCCGCTATTTAGCTGAGCGCCAATGCCGGAACGGCGAGAGTTGTTCCATATTGATTTATCTGGAAGGCCTTGTGTTCGAAAGCCGACATTGTGGAAGCAAAGCTTAGGCCAGCTAGGCAAAATCCTTAGAGGGTGATCTCCAGTCGATTTTCGGCAAGCTGCGGCCCGACCATCCAAGAGGGGGTGTTGTGATCCTCGTCCCCTTCAAAGAACTGCGCGCGATTTGTGTGCAAACCGCCGTTGATCCCAAACTGCCGAAGCGCGTTTGAGCTTACAACCAGGAGAGACGCCATGAGCGAAGGCAAGACGCCCGAAGGCCCTGACTTCGGCAAAGGCGTGGCGGCGAGCGACATCGCCGAAGGCGGGATGCTGGCAGGCCACGTTGGAGACGAGGCCGTGCTGGTCGTCCGTATGGATGGCGTCCTGCACGCTATCGGTGCGGAATGCACCCATTATCATGGCCCTCTGGCCGATGGCTTGATCAAGGACGGGGTCGTGCGTTGCCCCTGGCATCACGCCTGCTTCAGTCTGAAGACTGGCGAAGCTATAGGCGCCCCCGCCTTCGATCCGGTGGCCTGCTACAAGGTGGATGAGAAGGAGGGCTTGGTCTTCGTCAAGGACAAGCTCGAGACCAGGTTCGAAACGCTGAAGGCTCCGGCCTCCGTAAAGAAGGTGGTCGTCGTCGGCGGAGGCGCGGGCGGTTTTGCGGCGACGGAGATGCTGCGGCGCAAGGGTTATCTTGGCGATCTCGTCCTACTGAGCGCGGACGCGGATGCACCCTATGACCGGCCCAACTGCTCCAAGGATTTCCTATCCGGCGAGGCTCCGGCTGACTGGATGCCTCTGCGGGACGAGGCTTTCTACAAGGACCAGAAAATCGATCTGCGCCTCAACACCGAGGTCGAGAATCTGGATCTCGAAGCCAAGAAACTGGGCATCAAGGGCGGCGAGGCTGTCTCCTATGACATCCTGATCCTGGCCACCGGCGGCGAGCCGCAACGCCCCCCGATCCCTGGGCTGAATGGCGACAACGTCTTCCTGCTGCGCAGCCTGCGGGACGCCGCCGCCCTCGCCAGGGCGGCGGAGACCGCCAAGGTCGCCGCGGTGATCGGGGCCAGCTTCATCGGGCTCGAGGCCGCCGCAGCGTTGAAAAAGCGCGGTTTGGAGGTGCATGTGGTCGCCCCCGAAACCGTCCCGTTCGAAAAGGTCCTTGGCGTCGAGGTCGGGCGCTGGGCGCAGAGCGTGCACGAGGAGAAGGGTGTCGTGTTCCACCTCGGTCGGAAGGTCCACGCCTATGCCGACGGGGTCCTGAACCTGGACGAAGGCCGCTCAATCAAGGTGGACATCGTAGTGCTCGGTACGGGCGTGAAACCCCGGGTCGCCCTCGCCGAAGCCGCCGGCTTGAAAGTCGACAATGGTGTGGTGGTGGACGATCACCTGCGCGCCGCCGAAGACGTTTACGCGGTGGGCGATATCGCCCGTTATCCCGATTCCATCTCCGGGCAGGCGATCCGAGTGGAGCACTGGGTGCACGCCGAGCGGCAGGGCCAGCATGTGGCTCGGGCGATCATGGGCGAGGATAAGCCCTATGCGGACGTCCCCTTCTTCTGGTCAGCCCATTATGAGGCGGCCTTCCATTACGATGGCCATGCGGAAAGCTTCGATCCGCCGAAGGTGGACGGCTCGGTGAGGGACTATGACGCCACCGTACGCTACGAAAAGGACGGCATACTTCTGGCCGTGGTCACGCTGGATCGAGACATGGCGAGCTTGCAGGCCGAGGTGGCGTTCGAGCACGCATCGGAACCAGAGCCTGAAAAATAAGAGGCTTTGGTCACTCTCCGGGTAAATTTTCGCTGTCAAATGCAGTGGAACGGTGAGCGGCTTGAGCCGTTTGGATTCACAACTCGTTCAGGAGGAAGATATGGGCCGCAGCATTCTCCTTCTCTTTTTGGGTGTTCCGCTTCCCGTCGTGATTCTACTCGCCCTGTTCTGGCATTGAGGGGATGGATCGATGGTTGAGGTAACATCTTCCTGGTCTTCGACGTCAGAGCCTTCAGTATCCGCAGTGTCCTGGTCGGCGGTCTTTGCGGGCGCTGTCGTTGCTATGGCGATCACGATTATCTTTGCAACGTTGGCCGTTGGATTCGGCGTGGGGAGTCTGAGGGCATGGCCGAACGGGGGAATCGGGCTGAAGACCTTCACCGCTTTCGCCGGATGTTGGCTGATCGTCACCCAGTGGGTGTCGTCTGGTATTGGGGGGTATATCACCGGGCGTCTTCGTACCCGGTGGCATAATCTCCATACTCATGAAGTCTTCTTTCGAGATACCGCAAACGGCTTTATCGCCTGGGCGCTGGCGACCGTGGCGGTCGCGGCCGTAAGCGTCTTGGTGACGAAGTCGGGTGGATCCGACCTTTCCGCTCACGCCGCCGCCATCTCGGACGCGGCGTCGGCCGGCGCGGTCGACGCCGCTCGCAAAGCGGCCGCGGGATTCGCCGCCTTCACAGCTATCGGCATGCTCGTCGGCGCCTTCATCGCCTGCGTGGCGGCCGCGCTCGGCGGACAGCAGCGTGACGAGCATCCCTAAGCGCAGCTTGCCGGACCCCTTTCCACTGCAGAGTTGAAGCATCGCCGATGAGTAAGCTAGACGCGCCTTCCGACCCGCATCGCCGACTTCTGCTCGGAGGCGTAGCCGGGGTGGCAGGCATGGCCAGCTTAGCCGCACAACCTGTTTCTGCGACACCTAGCAAGGCTGCTCCCTCGGCGCCCGCCTCTGGCGCCAGCGATATGGTCCTCAACATCAACGGGCGCGATCAGCATCTGAAGGTCGATGTTCGCACCTCCCTGCTCGACGCCCTGCGCGAGCATCTGCATCTGACCGGCGCGAAGAAGGGGTGCGACCAGGGCCAGTGCGGCGCATGCACGGTGCATGTCGACGGCAAGCGCGAGCTGTCGTGCCTAACCCTCGCCGTCGCCGTCCAGGGGCGAAAGATCAACACCATCGAAGGGCTGGCGGGCGCGGACGGCGGCCTTCATCCGATGCAGCAGGCGTTCATCGACCATGACGGTTTCCAGTGCGGCTACTGCACGCCAGGCCAGATCATGTCCGCTGTCGCCTGCGTGCACGAGGGCAATGCGCGGACCGACGCCGACATCCGCGAATATATGAGCGGCAACCTCTGTCGGTGCGGCGCCTATCCCAACATCGTCGCCGCGATCAAGCAGGCCCGTAGTTCGATGGAGCGCGGCTGATGCGGCCCTTCGCCTACGAAACCGCCGCCGACGTCGCCTCCGCCTCGCGCTTCGGCCGGGAAGCCGGGCAGGGGCAGACCGATGCGCCGACCCAATTCCTGGCGGGCGGCACCACCCTGATCGACCTGATGAAGCTCGACGTGCTTCGGCCCCAGCGCCTGGTCGACATCAATCCCCTGGTCGCGCGTCATAGCGAGATCGAGGTCGGTCCCGACGGCCTGCGGATCGGTGCGCTCGCCAAGATGTCGGCGGTGGCCGCTCATCCGGAGGTGCTGGCGACCTATCCGGCGCTGGCCCAGTCGCTGCAGCTGGCGGCCAGCCCGCAACTGCGCAACATGGCGACGTTGGGCGGCAACGTGCTCCAGCGCACCCGCTGCACCTATTATCGCGATCCGAGCTGGACCGCCTGCAACAAGCGCCAGCCCGGCTCGGGCTGCGCGGCGCTGGAGGGCGTCAACCGCAACCACGCGGTGCTCGGCGTGGACGAGAACTGCATCGCGCAATATCCGGGCGACCTCGGCGTGGCGCTCATCGCCCTGGGGGCGGAGGTCGAGCTGGGCGGAGCGGCCGGCGCCCGCCGCATCCCATTCGCCGAACTCCATCGGCCTGCTGGCAAGCCGCATGTCGAGACCACGTTGAAGTCCGGCGAACTGATCACCGCCTTCCGCGTGCCCGCCGGTCCCTGGACGCGGCGGTCGCTGTATCTGAAGGTACGCGACCGCGCCTCCTACGAGTTCGCCATCGCCTCGGCCGCCGTCGCGCTCGACATGGACGGAGAGGTGGTGCGGCAGGCGCGGATCGGCTTGGGCGGTTTGGCGTACAGGCCATGGCGCGCGGAAGCTGCAGAGGCGTCGCTCAAAGGCAAGCCGCTGACAGAGGAGACCGCCGAGGCGGCGGCGCGCGAGGCGCTCTCCGGCGCCATCACTCACGGCCACAACGCCTACAAGCCCGAGCTGGGTCGCCGCACGATGGTTCGCGCCTTACTTGCCGCCAAGACGATGGAGGCCTGAGCATGGCTGATGACGCATCCTGGTTCGGCGTCCCCACGCCTCGCATCGACGGGGTCGCCAAGGTCACCGGCGCCGCACGCTACGGGTCCGACGAGCCGATCGCCCATCCGGCCTTCGCCTACCTGGTCACCAGTTCGATCTCGCGCGGGCGCATCGCCGACATGAAGCTGGAGCGGGCCCGGGAGGTGCCGGGCGTGCTCGATATCCTCCACCACGGCAATGTCGGGTCGCAGGCGAAGCCTCCGCCTTCCATGACGGGCGACAAGGCCACCAACACCCTGGAGACGGACCGGATCGAGCACGACGGGCAGATCATCGCAGTAGTGGTGGCAGAGACGTTCGAAGCGGCGCGGGAAGCCGCCCATAAGGTCCAGGTCGATTATGCGGTCGAGCTTCCGAGCGCGAGCTTCGACAGTTCCGGCGTCACCGCCGAGCCGAAGAAGCAAAAGGAAAACCCCAAGGTCGGCGACGCCGCGTCAGCCCTGGCGGGCGCGGAGGTGAAGATCGACGCGCACTATTCGACGCCGACGCAGCACCACAATCCGATCGAACTGTTCACCACGACCTGCATATGGGACGGCCCCAAGCTGACCATCTACGAGCCGAGCCAGTTCATGTGGGGCCTGAAGGCGGCGGTGGCCAAGCAGCTCGACATGGACCCGGCCAACATCCGCACCGTCTCCCGCTTCGTCGGCGGCGCCTTTGGATCTCGGGGTGGGACGACCTCGCGCACGGCCTGGATCGCCATCGCCGCCCGGCGGCTGGGCCGGCCGGTGAAGCTGGTCGCCACGCGTAGTCAGGGCTTCACCATCGCCACTTACCGCGCCGAGACCCGCCAGCATGTCCAGCTTGCGGCGTCGCGGGACGGCAAGCTGGTCGCCCTCAGCCATGAGGGCTGGGAGGTCACCTCGCGGCCATCCGGCTACAATGTCGGCGGGGTCGACACGACGGCGCGCATGTACGCCTGCCCCAACATCGCTACCGCGGTGAACGTGGTCCATGCCGACCGCAACACGCCGGGCTTCATGCGGGCGCCGGCCGAGACACCCTACATGTTCGCCCTCGAAAGCGGGATGGACGAGCTCGCCTATGCGCTGAACATGGACCCGGTCGCATTGCGGCTGGTCAACGACACCCAGACCGACCCGGTCAGCGGTCTACCCTTTTCCAGCCGCTCGCTGACAGCTTGCTACGATCAGGCGGCGGAGCGGTTCGGCTGGTCGCGCCGCGATCACAAACCGGGCTCGATGCGCGATGGCGACTGGCTGATCGGGTGGGGCTGCGCCACCGCCTGCTACCCGACCAATATCGCCCCCTGTGCGATCCGGCTGTCGGTGACGCCGGACGGCCGAGCGACGGTGCAGATGGCGGCCCACGAGATCGGCACCGGCGCTTACACCACCATCGGCCTGACTGTGGCCCGTGCGCTTGGGCTCAAGCTGAATGACGTCGTGGTGATGTTGGGCGATAGCGACCTGCCGCCGGTACCGGTCGCTGGCGGCTCCAACAACACCGCCAGCACGCTGAACGTCGCGGCCAAGGCTTGTGAACAGGTTCGTGACCGGCTGGCCGCAGCCGCAGTGGCTGACCATGAGAGCGTCTTCACCGGCGCCGATCCCAAAGGCCTGCGCCTGTCGGACGGGATGCTGGTGGGCGATAACCGGCACGAGCCGCTGGCCAAGGCGCTGGGACGGGTTACGGGCGGGGCGCTGGAGATTCACGCCGAGAATGTGCCTGAAGGTCTGCCGCCCACCGCCATTGGCTCGCTTTACAAGGGAACGGCCACGATGCTGCGCGGCGGAAGCCGCAAGGACGTCACGACCTATGCCTTTGGCGCCCATTTCGTCGAGGTTCGGGTGAACAGCCGAACGCGCGAGATCCGGACCCCGCGCGTGGTCAGCGCCTTCGCGGCCGGAAACATCGTCAACCCCACGACGGCCCACAGCCAGTTCATGGGCGGCGTGATCTGGGGTTTGTCCTCCGCACTGCACGAAGCGACCGAGGTCGACCCGAAGACGGCGCGCTACGTCAACAACAACCTCGCAGACTACATGGTGCCGGTGAACGCCGACGTGCCCGAGATCGATATCATCATGGTGCCTGAGAAGGACGAGCGGGTAAACCCGCTGGGCGTGAAGGGGATCGGCGAGATCGGCATCGTCGGCATGAACGCGGCTGTCGCCAACGCCGTCTTCCACGCCACCGGAAAGCGCGTGCGCGATCTACCGATCCGGATCGAGAAGCTGATCTAGAATCACCTAGACCTGTCACGTTGGCTCTGTCGGGTGAAATGTACCCTGCGGTACAGGTTGGGGGTAGGGGAGGGCATGCCCCCGCAGAAAATCCCGCCCAACGCGTTCCGCTGGTTCGACTCATCGCCGGAGGTGATCCGGCTAGCGGCGCCGATGGTCCATACCGAGCAGCGGTGGGAGCGTTGGTGCGCAGGAGAAGCCGATCCGAAAATCTTGCGGCTGCTGCGGCACACCCGTGAGGAGGAAGCCAAGGGAGGGCCAAATCGTCAACGCAGGCTGAAGACGTCATCGCAGTCTTGTTACTACCGCTGCAGCCGCAGCGTGAACGATCCTCGGGGCCAGCGGGTTGGAGTCGAATGACGGAGCAACCCAATGTCCGAGCTTCATGCCAAATCACGCAACAAACTTCCGGCCAAGGAATTCGCTGAGCCAGAAAAGCGCGCCTACCCAATCGAAGACAAGTCGCACGCTTGCAATGCGAAGGCTCGAGCAACGCAGGCCGTGAAGGCTGGCCGCATGTCGAAAGCCGAGGCTACCACCATCAACAAGAAGGCCGACGCAGTCCTGAAGAAGGAAGGATGAGGCGCCTGGCCATGAAGGCCGGGAGCAGAGCGTTTCCCGGCGTCGATGTCGTTGGAGCCGGCCAATGGCGGGTTGAAATTGCGGAGGGGCGTGGACTGCCGCAAAAGGCGTCAGTGCGGGCGGGGGCGACGTCCACTCGGCGATGCGCGAGCAAACGACTATCGGGCCTGCGAAGCCGGATCGTAGACTAGCTGCGGTGCTCGTGAGCGCTTTGACCGGCCGTCCGCGCGCGAGGCGGCGGCCTGGGCGGCGCGACGGCGGCGGTCGCCCGTATACTGACGATGTCGAAAAGGGTCAGACCTGTCGCCGCTTCGATGTACTAATCGTTTCGGCCTTCGATCATCATTGCTCTTGCGACACCAACTAGATCCTGTGTCCGCATCGTCTCACCCGCAAGGAACCCGGCAAAGGCTGGATTGACGAGGAAGCGCACCCCATTGCGACGTCAGCAGTCGCGCTTAGGTGCACCTACGCGTCATTAACCTGCTACGCTTTCGAACGGTTGTCGGTCGCATTCTCGACTTAGAAGGCGACTAAATTCCTCGCGTTCCGCGACGACCCAGAGGATAATTGAGGGGCATGAGCTTCATCCCCCATCCCGCGTACTCTGAGCCAATGCACGTCTCGGCCGAGGATGGCGAGGTGGTGATCATGGGCCCTCACGGTCTTTCCGCATCGTTCACACCGGATGCGGCGGCGGAGTCGGCGAGGCGGCTGCTGGCTGCGGTGGCCGAGATCGACCAGGGCAAGGGCCGCCTGGAGCGCGAGAGCCGGGGCTGATCGAAAACGGGCGGTGGCCGCCGGCTCATCCAGCCAGCCAATAGCGTAGTTTCGGGGCCCAGCCCCTGGGCTGCGATTCCAGCAATTCACCATGGCTGCCGAGCAGCGCGCCGCACGTCGAACAATGCTCGAGCCGATCCGGCGGTGCGTCGTCGTCGATTTAGACGCCAGCCTCGCACGATCGGCAGAGCAGATCAGGTGCTTGCTTGCGCAACGACAGGTGCAAAGACAATCCCCAGCTCAGGCGAAAGCGCCACAGGCGCTCCCGGAAGCCGCCCGCCGGAAAGGTCGCCGATGGGGGGTTCGCGACGGAAACGGAGACGACTATGTCGGGTTCCCGACCCTCGTCAGGGATCGCGATTTCAGCCCAACAATTCCTCAGTGCATTGCTTCACCGTCGCGTAACACTCGCAGGCGCCCTCTTCGAGGCCGGCGATGTCCAGCAGCTCCAGCCGGCCCCGACTGTAGCGGATCAACCCGGCCGATTGCAGGCTGCGGGCCGCCGCCGTCACGGTGGTGCGCTGCACGCCAAGCATGAAGCTGAGGAACTCCTGCGTCAGCGGCAACATGTTCGCCCCCGCGCGATCCCTGGACATCAGCAGCCACCGGCAAAGTCTGGCCTCGACATGGTGGACGGCGTTGCAGGCGGCGGATTGCTCGCTCAGGGTCGCCTGGGCCTGGGCGTGGCGGACGATAAGGGTGAGAAGCGCCATGCTTTCGGCCGCCGCATCCCGAAACGCGCCGCAGGGGATTCGATACACCCGCCCCGGCACCTGGGCGATGACCTGGCGGAAGGTAGGCCTGGAGCCCAACGCGTTGAGCAGGCCGAACCCGCTTCACGTCCGATCGTCAAGCTCTTCACGCTACGGCCGTCCTCCATCATGGTGACGACGGACAGGATGGCCCCGTCCGGGAAGATGACGGCGGCGACGTCCGTATCCGGTTCGTTGAGGATAGCGCCTAGGTCCAGATACGCTTCGGTCATGGACTGCTGGAGACGCTGTCAGGAGCAGCGCGACGCGCGGCGTTCTTGGCTAAAGGCGCCGCTTCAAAGGGACGCCCATCCTCTCTCGAGGCTCAACCACCATAACACAAATCTAGCTCCGCGAGGTTCTCCCGGAGGCGGCGGCCTCTGCGATCCCAGCCGGACGTCGCCATCCCAGCAGACGTGCTTGGCGCGGTGTTCAAGAGATCATCCAAGGCGTTCCGCAACCTGCCCCATAAGCTGGAACGGGTGACCATCACCCGTAAGCCCTGACCGCCGACCGGCGCGCCGCGAACGGAACGACCATCAGGGATAGCCTGTTGCTGCCAGAGGATTCTCGAAAGGCGTCTACGCGATGGGTGATCGGCTGAAGGACAAGGTTGCAGTGGTCACAGGCGCCGCGCGCGGCATCGGACGGGAGGTTGCTCTAGCGTTCGCGCGGGAGGGGGCTAACATCGCCGGCCTGGACGTGGCCGGACGGGTCAGCTCGATCCAGCATTACGAACTCCCCACTCCACAGGATCTCGCTGAAACCGGCGGCATGGTTCAGGCCTTGGGACGGAAATGGTTGCCGATCCAAGCGGACATCCGCGATGGTGAAGGGCTTCGAGCCGCTGCGGCAGAGGTCAAGGAAAGGTTCGGGCAGATCCACATCATCGCCGCGGTCGCCGGAATTCAGAGCTTCAAAGCGCTGCTCGATATGAACGACGAGGACTGGGACGATCAGATCGCCGTCAATCTGACGGGCACGGCGAAAACGCTTCGGGCTTTTGGGCCAATGGTGGGGGAAGGCGGGCGGATCATCGTCACATCCTCCACCCAGGGACGTCACGGCACTAAGTTCGGGTCGGCCTACTCAGCCTCGAAGTACGGCATTATCGGGCTTATGAAGTCTCTGGCGCTGGAGCTCGGAGAAAAGGGGATTTGCGTCAATGCGGTTATCCCGGGCCTGATCGACACTGCGCTGACGCGGAATTCCAGCCGTTACACCCAGGCCGTCGAAGAAGCCGGACAGCTTGTTCCTGAGGACCTGAGGCAACTGGAACAGAAAGCTGCAGAGGCGATGATCAAGAAGACGCCCTTGAAGCTGCCGTGGTTGCCGGCTGCGGATATCGCGAACGCCTACGTCTGGCTGGCTTCCGACGAGGCGCGCCTGGTTTCGGGGACAACGATCGACGTGACCGGCGGCGACAGCGCCCACAGCGTGTGATCGCCGACTGCCGCTGTCGGCCTGCTCGAAGCTGATGTTCCGAGCGGTATCCTGCACATAAAGGTTGCCGGGCGAGGCTTGTGCATAGGAAGCTATGTCGTCCGATGTGAACGAGGTGCTGCACTGGCGTTACCGGAATTATATGTTGGCGTAGCAGGCTGGACGATACCCGCTCCAATCGCCGACCGGTTCGATCATGGCGGCAGCCATCTCGAACGCTACGCATCGCGCTTCAACGCCGTCGAGATCAACAGCAGCTTCTACCGACCCCATAGACGATCCACATATGAGCGCTGGGCGGCGAGCGTGCCGGACAGGTTCCGCTTTGCCGTAAAGCTGCCGAAGACAATCACGCATGAACACCGTCTGTGCGATTGCAGCGCCCTACTTGAGCGCTTCGCCGGTGAGGTCATCGGACTAGGAGGGAAGCGTGGGCCTATCCTCGTGCAGTTGCCACCAAGCCTTGGCTTCGAATTTGCCGCTGCGCAGCGGTTCCTGACCGAAGCCCGTCACGTCCTCGGTGGCGCAATCGTCTGTGAGCCGCGACACATGACCTGGTTCAGCGAGGAAGCCGATGCACTTCTCGCCGCCGAACAAGTCGCACGAGTTGTAGCCGATCCGGCCGTGACACCGGCTGGCTCATCGCCAGGAGGGTGGCGCCGTCTGGCCTATTTTCGCCTGCACGGTTCGCCGCGTATCTATTGGTCTGACTATCCAGACGCTACGATCAACCGGCAGGCCATGTTTGTTCGTAATCTTTCGACGGCCGGCCATGACGTCTGGACCATCTTCGATAACACCGCAACCGGACGGGCGCCGGTCAACGCGCTCGCTCTCGTACACGATCTGGCGCAGCCGTTCCCGTAGACATTCATTTCCGAATTGAAGAGGCCGCTCCGCACCCAATCTTCCCCGTTGCAGCCGGTTGGAAGAACACGATCGTCCAAATCGGGCCTGCATTTGTTCAAGCCGCGCCCAACAGACAGCAGTCGCGCGGCCGTCCATCAACCTCCAATACTGCGCGATAGACCGCTTTTAGCTCAGTGGGATGGCGCGGCGCCGCGGCGACCGCAGTAGCGGCCGATCGGCGGCCAGATCGTTGCGGATGGTCGTCGCCGCGACGCCGGCTTCGCCACAGGCGTGGCTGATTTGGTCCAGACCAATCACCACATCGCCCGCCCCAAAAAGGCCTGGCTGAGAGGTCCGCTGGTGCGCATCGACCTTGATGCAGCCCTCCGCCGTCAAGTCGGCCTCCAAGGCCGCCGCCAGTGGTGAATGCACGTCAGAGCCGAGCGTGGGGTAAACCGCGTCGAAACGGACCGCACCCCCCGCGCAGTCGAACGCCAGCCCGGCCTCGGTGAGGTGAAAGTTTGCGACCGGCCCGTCGACGACAGCGACGCCGATCGATTCCAACTGCTGACGTTGGGCGCTGTCCAGATCGTGCCGGTCCCCGTTGGCGATCAGCGTCACGTCGGCGGTGAAGGCCCGCAGAAACACCGCCTCCCGGACGCCGTGATCTCCCGACCCGATCACCGCAACCCTCTGATCGGTGACCTCGAACCCATCGCAGACCGGGCAGTATCGCAGTCGTCCTGCTTGGAGGGCCGCATCATGGACGTCCGACGCCATTTCCGGTCGCCGGTTGGTGACGCCGGTGGCGAGGAGAACAGTCTTGGCGGCCACGGCCACATCATCATATTCGGCGGTGAAAAAGCGCTCGCCTCGACCCAGGCGGTGGACTCGGCCAGGTTCGATATGCGCCCCGTAAGCTTCAGCCTGCCGGCGCATCCGATGCAGAAACTCCGGTCCCGACACCCCGTCGGGGAACCCCGGTATGTTTCGGCTACAGGGGATCAGAGCGGCTCGGCTGCCGCCCGCGTCGACCACCGTCACCCGAAGGTGGTACCGCGCCAGGTAGACCGCGGCGGTGAGCCCGGCGGGGCCACCGCCGATAACGAGGCAGTCCAGAATTTCGGTCACGGCTCACCTCTGCTTTCGGGTTGGAGCGGCTAGCGCCTCTTGTCTCTCGGGCTTGATCACCTTGACCAACTGCGGCAGGAAGCTCGCCATCGAGCACCCCGCCGCAGCGACGCCTAGGCTATTGACCAGAAGCGCCTGCGCCATACCGGTCTAGGGAACGAGCCGCACGGTCGGCTCGCGCGCCCAGATCCGCCCTTCGGCGGCTGCCGCGATGAA
>NZ_LMUL01000018.1:13435-17022 GCF_009765965.1 Caulobacter sp. S45 | reverse complement strand
ACGTACATCAGCACCACCAACCGGATCACTTCCGGCGAGCTGTCGAACCAGCGAAACAGATTGGGCGGGGGTTTAAGCTTGGCCATGGGGCTCGGCCTTAGCCCCCTCCCCTCCGACCGTCAATTTGCGCTGACAGAGCCCTGAATGCCCTTGTTCAGGGCATCAATCGCTTGCGGCCCTGCGAAAGGTGCCAGCGCATCGCGAGGGCCGCCGCTTCGGGGTCCTGTGCGCCGATCGCCTCCACAATCATCTCGTGCTCGGAGATCATGGCGCGGATGGCTTCGGGCGGCCTGTTTCGCGAGATGTCCACGCCTGCCCGCATGATCCGGTCGATGTCGGCCTGCATGTGGTCGAACACGGACACGAATACCGGGTTGCCGGTGGCGAGCACGATGGCGCGATGCAGCTCAAGGTCCTCGGCATGTGCGGGACCGCTCGAGAGCAGGGCCTTGCGCAGCGCGTCGAGCGCCCGCCCGATGTTGTCCATATGCTCGAAAGACCGACGGGTGGCGGCTAGGCTGGCCGCCTGGGCCTCAACCGCGAAGCGCACCTCGTAGGTGCCGAGGGCGGCGGGGAGCTCATCCAATGGAAGATGGTTTGCCAGGCGCTCGGAGGGGCGGCGCTTGACGTAGGAGCCGGAGCCGCGCCTCGCCTCCGTTATGCCGTCGGAGGCGAGCCGCACCAGCGCCTCGCGCACGATGGTCCGCGACACCCCGAAAAGCTCGGCGAGCCGTCCCTCGGAGGGCAGCCTGTGATCGACCGCGATGTTCTCCCGCACGATCAATCGTATGATCTCGGAATAGGCCCGGTCCGCCAATCTGATTTCGCCCATGCGCACTTCCCCAGGGTCACGCTAGATCAACTGGCTGCCGCACAGTACGCCGACCAGTCCGACGATAGAAATGACCGTCTCCAGGACCGACCAGGTCCGAAATGCGCCCGCCGTACTCGTTCCGAGATAGCCCCGAACCAGCCAAAACCCCGGATCGTTGACATGCGAAAAGAACAGCGACCCCGAGCCGATCGCCAGCACCATCCACTCCGGCGAAACGCCCGTCGTGGTGACCAGCTTCGTCATGAGCCCCGCGGCGGTTATCGTCGCCACCGTAGCGGAGCCAGTCGCAAGACGGACGAAGACGGCGACGAGCCAGCCGAGGACCAGCGGCGACAGACTGCTATGCAAGGCCACGCGCGCCAGCAGGTCCGACAGCCCGATGCTGACCAGGACCTGTTTGAGGCCGCCGCCCGCGCCGATCGCAAGCAGGATCGCGCCCGCCGGCTTGACGGCTTCCGCCCACACCGTCTCCTGGATTCGGCCGTCGGTCATGGCTCGCCCGAATAGGAGCGGAAGCGCTATCAGGTTGGAGAAGAGGAGCGCTAGGACGGGGCTGCTGAACCGGGAAATCCAGGCCCAATCCGCCCGGCTTGCCGTGGGGAGCAGGCCCTGGAACTGGCCGAGGGCGATCAGCACGACGGGCGTCAGCACGACCAGGGCGGACGCCCAGATCGGCGGGGTCTTGGCTAGGGCGACGGCCTGGGCGTCGACCGGTGGCGTCGTGATCCGCACGCCCCGTGAGATCAGTATGGCCAGCAGCGGCCCGGAGATCACCGCCGTGGGGATTGCGATGACCAGGCCATAGATCATCGTGCGGCCCAGGTTGGCGCCAAGAGCGCTGATCGCCAGCAGCGGCCCGGGATGGGGTGGCACCAGGGCGTGCAGCACCGACAATCCCGCCAACGCCGGCAGCATGACGCGAAGCCGCATGCGGTCCCGATCGACAACGCCCGGCAGTGCGGTCAAAGCGGCGCCGACGACCGGCATCAGCAGGACGAGCCCGGTCTCAAAGAAGAGGGGCAAACCGACCAGCATGGCTGCGGCGAGGCTGGCCCAGGGCGCTGCGGCCAGACCCGTCAGGCGCAATACGCTCCCCGCCAAGCTGGCCGCGCCCCCGGAAAGCTGGAGCATGACCCCAAGCGAAAGCCCTAGGGCGACGATCAATCCCGTACCGCCGAGGATGTCGCCGACGCCCTTCTGGATCGCATTCGCGGTCTCGCCCGGATCTTGGCCGGCGATTGCGCCGACTAGGAAGGCGCCGCACAGCAACGCGAAAAACGGATGCAGCCGCCCCCGCAGAATCAGGACGACTGCCAGCGCGACGCCGAGGACCGCAGCCAGCAGGAGGCGGACGTCTTGCGCCGTCATGAGGAGACCGGGCTGAGCGGCGTCGCAGGCGCGGTTTCGCCTGCCTCCATACTTAGGATCTGGACGATCAAAACCGAGCACCTCATGATTCCGTCGCCCATCAAAATCCTGTAAGACAGCCTTCTTCTGTGAAGCACGTCGAAAACCGAGATTGACGGAAATTAGACCAAGGTCTAGCCTCAATCTGTCCAACAGCTTTCAGTAAGGCCAGGTGGGCCCACCTCAAAGCCCGGACGAAGCGGCCGCGCCAAAGCGGCTCTGCGAGGCGGCTACAACCGCCCGCACAGAGGAATTTAGGCGAGGGAGAAGTTTTGTAATGTCTGAGGTCAGCAGCCTTTTCGAACCCCCAACAGCCATTCCGGCGCAGCAGCCGGCGGCGGACATCTTCGCCACGCTGACACCGACCCAGATGAAGGTGCTCAGAGGCGTCTATCTCGGGCAGCTTAACAAGCAGATCGCTTATGAACTCGGAATCGCGGAAGCGACAGTGAAGGCGCACATGACCGCCTTGATGCGCAAGCTCAACGTGCGCAACCGCACTCAGGTCGCCATCGCCGCGCGCCAAGCCGCCTGAGGGGCTTAGCGCGCGGCGAGCAACTGCCGTCGATCTGAGAAGCTGGGCGCGAGCGAGCCGCCGCGCCCTGAACACGGTCGATATGGCGCCGAAGATGGCAGTTACTGGGGCGCTCTGATGTCGGACGCCCCGGCCCTTGGACAGTGTCAAAGCGTCAAGGGCGTCAGGCTCAACCCTATTCACCGTTGCACGCCGAACAGGGCGTGCTGTGAGAGGACGTAGAGGGTTCTGCGGTCGGGTCCGCCGAAGATCAGGCCGATGGGGCGCTCGGGGATGTCGATGCGGCCGAGTTCGTGTCCGTCGGGGGCGTAGACGAACACCTGGCCGTTGGCGACATAGACCCGACCGTCCGCGCCGACCGCCACGCTCTCTCCGCCCCGGTTGGCGAACGGTTTGAGCTCCTCGAGCGCGCCGCCCGCCCCGAGTTTTGCGGCATAGGTGACGTCCTCCGATTCGTTGGAGACGTAGACCCGCCCGTCCGTGGGGGCTGCGACCAGGCCCGACGCGTCCAGTGTCGGCGAGAACCGCCAGCCCAGGTGGTCGGGTGGTCCTTGCTGGAACACCCGAAACGCCGGCAACACCAGGCTGCGGTCAGGCGAGACATATTCCTGCGCCTTCGCCTCGCCCGCCTCGGCCTGGAACATCTCCGCCAGGGTGGTGAAGCGCATCGTCTTGGGATCGAGCTGATCCTTGAACTCCCCGTTGATCCACCAGTTGGCCGGCAACGCGGTGAGCGCGCCCGGGTGGGCGGCTGTGGCGGTGGGCGCGATCAGGGTCAGCTCAGTCTCCGGCGTGTCGGGACGGAAGGTG
>NZ_LMUL01000018.1:0-13425 GCF_009765965.1 Caulobacter sp. S45 | reverse complement strand
AGCGCATTGTCGCGCACCACCTCAAGCTTCCGCTCGGGCGTCCAGCGATAGATGCGCTGGTCGTGATGGTCGGCGAAGTAGAGCCGCCCCTGACCGTCCACCGCCGCCCCCGACAGGCCGTAGAAGCCGTCCTGGAGCTTTTCCACCTTCGCGCCCTCAAAGCTGGCCGGCTCGACCGGCGCTGGGGTCTCGCCCACGTCCAGGCGGCCGAACTCGCGCTCGCGCACCCGCAGGCCGTGGGTGACGTCGACCAAAGCGTTCTCGTAGGGGAAGCGGCTGGCGCGCAGGTAGGTGGCGCAGCCCTGCGCGTCGCAGGTGGCGTAGCCGCTCTCCGCGTTCACGTGCACGTTGCGGAATTCGATGTCGGAGGAATTGTACAGCTTCACCGCCGCCAAAGCCGGCTTGACGTTCCGCGTCACCCGATAGGCGTGGTAGTTGGCCACCAGGATGTGGCGCGAGTTGCGAATCTCCAGCGAGACCGTGTCCTGGCTCTCGCGCACCTCTTCTTCGGTTTGCGGCGCCAAGAACTCCCAATTCTGGACGTGATCCAGCACGATTTCGTTGCGGACGTGATGCTCGTTGGACAATTCGTAGACGTGGCCGGGGGTTGAGGTGTTCGACACGTAGAAGCCCGCCTGGGCGTAGGTGTTCGGGGACCAGATGTCCGCGAAGGTTCCACCGCCGCCGTCCGTCACCCAAAGGCTCGGATACTGGCCATCTAAACGGTGGCGCTGGTCGGCGAAGACGTTCAGGCGCTTGCCATCACCTAGCAGCGTCCCCCCTCCCCCTTGGAGCTTGACGTCGTCGACCAGGGAGTCCGCGCCGGCGGTCCACAGCAGGGCGGTGGCGCGCGGATTGACCCCGCCGGTGTACAGCCCCAGCCCCGAGACGATGTTGGAGCCGCCCTTGGCCGTCTGGATCATCGCCCTGGGTCCACCCAGGCCCGCATACCCTGCCGTGTCGTCGGCCAGGAAGACCTGCGTCAGGCTCGGATGCAGCCCGATCAGCACCGTGTCCGGCTTCAGCCGCAGCGTATCGCTGACCTTGTAGCGGCCGGTCGGGAAGTACAGCACCCGGTGCGTATCGATCGCCCGCTGCAGGGCGGCGGTGTCGTCGGCGGCGTTGTCGCCCTTCACGCCCAGGCTGCGCACGTCCACCCATTCCCCCACAGGCGGCAGCGGCCGGATGGCTGGTCCATGCTCGGCGGGAACCGCCGCCAGCGGCTCGGCGTCCATGTGGGTCTCGAACCGGCCCATCCGGCCCAGCCCCGGAAGGGTCAGGCCGTGGGTGAAGCTCTTGACCCGGTAGACCGGACCCGGACCGGCCGTGGTCTTGCCGCTGTCGCGAAAGCGGGCGAACACCGGCGTGCGGCTGGCCGCCACGTCCTCGAAGCCGACCTGGGTGTAGGCGTTGTCCTCGTTGCTGATCACCACCCCGGCCCGAGAGACGTTGTCGAACCGCAGGTGCTCTCCCCAGAGCCAGTCGCCGTAGCCCTCATCGATCTCCACCCCCACAGGGGTGTCGCGGAAGCGGTCGTTGACCAAGGTCAGCCCGGCCTCGTGCTCGCGGATCGCCGCCTCGCGCTGGCCCTGGAAGCTGGAGTCGATCAGGGTGAACTGCCAGGCGGGCGAGGTCTTCTCGGTCAGGATGCCGTAGCGCCCACCATAGAAGTGCAGGTCCTCCGCCTCGTTGCCGGCCTGATAAATCCCGGCCAAGCCAGAGCCGAGATGGAAGTCGATGTGGCTCAGGAAGGCGTGCTGGGCAGCGTGGAAGCGCAACCCCACCGCCGCCGCATTCCCCTCCCCGATCTCGAGGTCCACGTTGCTCAGCGCCGAATAGAAGGTTCCGGGGTTGGCGTCGGCGATCCGATCGCTGAACGGCACGCTATTGGCGACGGGAAAGGGTGGCCGGCGCGTCGACCCTGGCCCGGCTCCGGCGAAGACGACCATGGCCGCAACCCCGTTCTGGAACCCAGGCGTGCGCTCGCCGAGCACCAGCACGGGCCGTGTCGGCCCCACACCGAACACCCGGACCGCCGGCCAGACAAACAGGGTGCGGCTGATCCGGTAGCGGCCGGACGGCAGGAACACCACCCCACCCTCTCCCCCGCCTTGCGCCCGATCCAGCGCCGCCTGGATCGCGGCGCTATCGTCGGTGCGTCCGTCGCCCGTGGCCTTGACCACCAGGGCGCGTGGATCATTGGGCTGGCTGGCGAAAGTCGACGCCGCCGCAGCCACGCCTGGGACTCCCACGAGGCAGGCCAGGCTCGCGACACCGGCTAGAAGCCGCCGTCGACCTTGCAAAGCCATCCAAAACGACCGTCCGGTGCTCACTGCGCTGGGCCTCGCTCTTCGATCCGAAGCGTCACGATAGTCGGCGCTTACCCGGCGGACATCATCGACCAAGGTCGAGCTAGTCAGCAGACGCCGCCGGTCGCTAGAGCATCAGGAAGACGACGCCCGGCGCCGCGATACGGCCGCCGCTGTCCTGCAGCCGCCCATCCGCGAGCACGTGGAAGATCGCCACCTCGCCGGATCGCTCGTTGGCGACGAGCAGCCGCCTCTCCCGCTCCAGCAAAAGAAAGAACCGGGGCCAGTTTCCGCCGCACGCGACCTGCTGCAGCACGGTCGGCCGACCAGCCGCGTTCAAGGCGAAGACGACAAGCGTATTCGCGCCACGGTTGGAGACGTAGAGCCGCTGTCCCGCGGGGTCGATGGCGATGTGCGCCGCCTGGCTCCGCCCCGCAAATCCGGGCGGCAGGGTGGAGAGGATTTGCAGCGGATCGAACCGGCCATCGTCGCGAGTGGAGAGGACGGTCAGCGTGTTGGCGAGTTCGGAGACGAGATAGGCGAGCGGCAAGGTGGGATGGCGGACCAGATGCCGCGGCCCGGACCCTGGGGGCGCGGCGTAGGCGACCTGGCCTTCCCCAATCATCACGTGCTCGGCGTCGAAGCGATGCGCGAAGATCGCATCCGCCCCGAGATCGATGGCGTGGAGCCAGCGCTGATCGGGACTGAAGCCGACCCAGTGCGCATGTGGCCCCGCTTGGCGCTGGCGGACCGGCCCGGAACCCACGTGCGCCACGACCTGCGCCGCTCCCAACGGGCGGCCGTCGACGGGATCGAGCCGGATCACCGCGACACTGCCCGACCCATAGTTGGCGACCGCAAGCGCGCCCTGACGGCCGTCCAGCGCGAGGAAGCATGGACCCGCGCCCCCGGTGGAGACGGACCCCCGCGGCGTCAAGGCCTTGTCATAGGCGGCGACGACACCCTGATCGCTTTCGCCCACGAAGTAGCGCTTACCCGTCGATTTGCTCGAAGCGCCGTAGGATGCGTCCTCGACCGGCAGATAGCCGGAAATCGTCGCTGCGTCCGTCTTAGGCTCGAACCTTATCCGAGCCAGTCCTCTACCGCCCTCAACCCTATAGGTTCCCGCGAAGAGCTCGATGGCGGGCGGAGCGCCTAGGAGGTCAGGCGCACGGAAGGCCGGAAGCGCTAGCGCGGCGAGCAAACTTCTTCGATCCAGCACGCTCAACTCCTGTCCAGGGGCGCTCGTAACCGATCCTGCGCACACGCGGGAGAGGGAGCGAAGCGGGCTGCCAAACCGGCGACGACCAGCGAACCGTCATCGAATCCTCGGCGTCCCGATCCCACGCCAGGGAGGCCGGCACAAAGAGGCGTAAGGACCTCTCCGTTACTCAAAAATTGTAGCGAATACCAAAATGATACAGTCGACCCAAGGTGTCGTAGAGGGCCGGATTGATGTCGATCCCGGTGTTTGTAAATGGCGATGGAACGGGGTCCTTGTTGAATAGGTTGTCAACCTTCACATAGGCAACCAGCTTGCGCGTGATATTGTAAGTTCCGCCAATGTCCATATAGAAGGCGCCTGGCATTTTATTATAATTTATCGTTGGGTTGTTATTGGTGGACACCGGACAGCTACCCGTATTGCAGACGACATACTGACTTCCAAAGGTACCGTCGCTAAACCAACGCTCCTGTATGTTGATGCCGAATTTGTCGGTGTCCCAGCTCTGCACGGCCAGGAGCTTCCAGGTTGGCGTGTTGCCGGTGTTCACACCGGCCTGCTGGATCGGGATCGCGCCAGGCAACCCGGTGTTGGTGATATAGTTGCGGACGTTGGTGGCCAGGACGCGGGTCGTGACGCGGCCCGGAAGCCCGAAGGGGTGGGCGAAGGAGTCGCTCGCCTCGATATCGAACCCGTCGGTGAAGATCGACGCCAGGTTGAACGGCTCAAGATTGACGTAGTTTGACGTATTGGTCGGATCGCTCAAGTTGAACGTGCCGCAGAGCTGGGTCACGCCCGCATGGCAGTAATTGACCTGGTCCTGGGCCGACAGGGTCGCGATCGCTCCGTCGATCTGGATCCGATAGTAGTCGAGCGAGAAGCTGAAGCCCGGCAGGAAGGGCAGACGGGACAAGATCACGCCGGCCTCGGTGTTGCGGGCGATTTCGGGCTTTAGGTTCGGGTTGCCGACCGTGTTCTGGGAGATGTTAACCGACGTCCCGGTGAAGGGATTGGTGAAGTTCGGCACGTTGACCGAGACCGGCGCGGCGAACAATTCCGAGAGGTTGGGCGCGCGCACGTCGCGCGAGGTCACCGCCCTGAACCGCAGCCATGGCAGCGGCGTATCCCACGTGCCCCCGATCTTCCAGGTATAGACGACGCCCGAGGTGCTGTAGTCAGTCCACCGGACGGCCGCGTTCAGGTTCGCTTTTCCCAGCATCGGCGTGTCCAGGAAGGGGATATTGGTTTCGAGGAAGGCCTCGCCGACGTCGTAGGCGCCGCTGCCGTCGTGATAGTCGCCGGCATACCAGTTCCCGCCGGCGGTGCTGAGCAACGGATCGGCCGGATAGGCCGATGTGTAGTTACTTACGGCGCTGACGCCATTGCCATAGGCGTCGGCGTTCACACGATAGTATTCGCGTCGATACTCTCCGCCGAACGCGAGCGACACCGGCCCCGCCCAAAGCGAGAATGGCTCCCCGCTAAAGTTGAGGCTTGCAACGTCCTGGGTCTGGCGGGTGTGCTGGAAGGGACCGTTCGCCGGCTCGATGTAGGCGAGCTGCTGAGGGGTGAGCGCGCCCCCGCCGATGATGTTGATCGGCACGCACCCGCTCGCGCGTGCGACTGCGCTGGAGCAGACAGTCTGGCCATTCAGCGAGATAGCCTGGATCGCCGCATTGTATCGCGGCGTAAGGGTCATGTTCTGGACGGCGATGTCGGTGTAGTTCTCGCCGTGCTCATAATAGCCATCGTAGTTCCACGTCTTGCCGAAGACTTCAAAATGACCGTCAGCGCCGACAACGTAGCGGTACTGCATGCGCGTCGGCTCAACGGAGATATTGGGCAGTATGGCGTTGCTGAGACCGTACTGGAAGCTGGTGATCCCGTTTGTCCCACAGGCCTGCTGGATGGATGTCGGCACGAAGGGATTGGAGCACTGAAGGGTGAGGCCGGACTTGGCCGCCCCGGGGTTCGGCTGGTTCTGCGTCTGGACCTGGGCGATGTTGACGGTGGCGTATATTTCGTTGTTGGCGTTCAGGTCGTAACCAATGCGGGTATAGCCATCGATCCGCTGGAGTTCGGACTGTAGCGAGGTGCCGATACCGACGTTGCCCGACAGGTCGCCGCCTTCGCAGAAACCCGTGTAGCAGCCGCTCACCGCCCCCGAAGCGTTGCGGGCGGGAACGCCGTTGGACCCATACTGGAACGCGAAGGGCTGGCCGGCGGCGTTGAAGGCGGTCCCTTGGAGCGGGCCGGCGGTGATCAACCCATACTTGGTGTACTGATAAGCCTGGGCGTGCAGAGCGTAGAGGTACTGGGGCGAACCGTCGTTGGTGACGCCGCGGTTGATCAACGTAGCGGTCGAATACCAGTCGCGACCGTTGGGCGCCTGTTCGCCGAATCCGCCCGCCGGCACGCCGGCCTCGTGATCGTATTCGATGCTACCCTCGACATGCAGGCGATTGTCCAGGAAGGCCTTGCCAGCGGCCACCTGAAGCAGCGCCTGGCCGTCATCGCCGTAGGTGGTGATTCCCCCTTCGACGTTGGCCTTGAAGCCCTCGAAACGTTTGTTGGTGATGAAGTTGACGACGCCGCCGACCGCGTCCGAGCCATAGGAAGCCGAAGCGCCCCCGGTGACCACGTCCACCCTCTGGATGAGCAACTGGGGGAATTCGCTGATATCGGCGACCCCGGTCACATTGGCGCCCACGACGCGCTGGCCGTCGAGCAGGGTTAGGGTGCGGATCGTGCCGAGGCCGTGCAGAGAGAAGGAACTCAGCCCCTGCAAGCCGCTCGAGGTGCTGTTGGTGCCCGTGGTGACGCCGGTCGAGCCCTGGAGGGAGGGAAGCTCGGCGATGGTGGTGAAAATGTTCGGCTCGGCGTTCTTGGCGATCTCCGCGGCGCCCAGCACCTGGGTCGGCGTCGGCGCCCTGAAGCCGCTGGAGGTGATCCGCGTCCCGGTGACCACCACCTCCTGGACAGAGGCGGCCGACGATTGATCCGATTTGGCGCGGGGAGCAACGAGTTGAGCGGGCGCAGCGGGGTCGGCCGACTGGACGGGGAGAGGCAGGCCGCCCGCAGTCGCTTGCGCTGCCGAGGCGGAAGGGTCTTGGGCGCCGGAAGGCGCTTGCTGCGCACGCGCCGCCGTCGCGACGAAGCCGAACGTGAGCGCGGCGCCCGACAGCAGAAAGCGCCGGTACGCGAGACCAGCTGGAGTACAAGCCCGGTTAAGCATGGCGCCGTATCATCTCCCCTTGGCCTTAGCCGGGTGTCATTTTCGCACCCGCTCCGAAGAGGATGGCAGCAGATCGCCGGGCCGCCATCCTCGACCAAGGTCGTAAGTCCCAGCCAGTCTGTCACGCCGGGCGCCATGCTTCGGCGAAGCCGCAAGCTGCGGTCCCGGTGATGACCGATCTGACGAGACCTACCCTCTCGTCATTCTTCGCCCTCGCAGCCGTGCTGTGTATTTGTAGCCGTATTGGTGCTTTGGTCGTCTGCGAACAGGTGCATGGGTGCTGTCACTCCAACGCGAACTTGTCTTCCACTCGGGCGCAGCTCGCCCAAACCCGAGCTAGCTCTACCCAGCGACCTGCCGCCACTCAGCCAGCGCGGCTGAGCGTCGATCTTTGTAGGTCTGTCAGCTGACGAGGTGGCGCTCCTGGTTGAAGTGGTTGTGGAAGGATGCATGGACCGAGGCGAACTGCTGGAGTGTCTTCATCCTCCTAAACCTCAGCATCGCCCGCTCTCGTCGTCGAAAAGGCTGGTGGGAGTTCTCCGCCCTGTTGTTGGCCCACCGGCCTACCTCCTGACGATCTTCAATGCTCAGCTCCTTCATAGCGGCTCGATAGGACCGTAAGCCGTCGGTGGTGATGGTCTTGGCGCAGCCGTGCCGCTTCATGATCTTCTTCATGAACTTCAGCGCAGCGGCCTTGTCCCGATCCTTGGTCGCAAAGGACTCGAGCACTTCACCCTCGTGATCCACCGCCCGCCAGAGATAGTGCATCTCGCCGTTGATCTTCACGTAGACCTCGTCGAGATGCCATTTCCAGTGCGTGTGCTGGCGCATGGCCTCGACCCGTCGTTTGCGAATCTCTGACGCGAACATCGGGCCGAAGCGATCCACCCACTTGCGTACTGTCTCGTAGCAAATGTCGATCCCGCGCTCATGCAAAAGATCTTCGACGTTTCTCAGCGACAGCGGGTAGCGCACGTACATCAGCACCACCAACCGGATCACTTCCGGCGAGCTGTCGAACCAACGAAACGGATTGGGCGGGGGCTTAAGCTTGGCCATGGGGCTCGGCCTTAGCCCCCTCCCCTATCGGTCGTCAATTTGCGCTGACAAAGCCCGGCGTGGCTTTATTTTTCGGCTCTCAATCGGCTTGCGCGATGTGAGGAATTGCTAGCCCAGCGTGGTCTCGAACGCTTCGCGCTGGGCGGTTTCGTTGCACATCTGAAGCTCGCTCCCATCGGATGAGGCCGCGCTCGTTATGTAGTCAGACCCTCTACCGCACGCCTCGCCGGTCTGCGCGCGGCACCTACTGTCCTGTAGTTCGCGGCGGCAGTAGCCGACTGATCTGAGCGGATAACTGATCTTGCGTGTAGGGTTTTGCAAGCCGAGGCAGATCGATCGCTTCCGCCATATCGAGCTCCGCATAGCCGGTGGCCAACAGGATCGGCATATCAGGCGTGCGGACGCGCACGGTCACGGCGAGCTCCATGCCGGTCATGCCGGGCATCGCATGGTCGGTGATGATCAGATCGGGCCGCAGGCCGTTTTCGAGGGCGCCCAGCGCATCGGCGCCTGAATTCACCTCAACGACGTCGTGGCCGAGATCTTCCAGGAGCGCGACCGTGCTCGCCGCGATCAGAGGGTCGTCGTCGACGAGCAAGATAGTCGCTGGCGCGGCGTCGTCCCGCCGGGCGACGGCGGCCGTCCTGGCGGCTGGCGTCTGGCTGGCCACCGGCAGCCAGAGCGTCGCCGTTGTCCCTTCCCCCTCCACGCTCGTCAGACGGAACGCCCCACCCGTCTGGTCCGCCAGGCCGTGAACCATGGACAGGCCGAGGCCCGTCCCCTTGCCCACACCTTTCGTGGAGAAGAAGGGCTCGATCGCCTTGCCCAAGGTCTCGGCGTTCATGCCCATCCCCGTGTCTCGGACCCATAGCTTGACATAGCGGCCCGCGGGCAGGCGAAGCGCCGACGCGTCCTCAAGCTCGGCGTCCGCCAATCCGATCTGCAGCATGCCGCCGGAGGGCATGGCGTCGCGCGCGTTCACCGCCAGGTTCAAGAGCGCCATTTCCAACTGGTTCGGATCGACGGTCACCGCCGGCAGGTCGGGGGGCGCGGACACTTCGACCTGGACGAGCGGGCCGATGGACCGCTCGATCAGGCTCTGCATATCTTCGATCAAAGCGAAAACGTCGGTCGGGCGGGCCTGCAATTCCTGCTTTCGGGCGAAGGCCAGCAGCCGCTGCGTCAGCGTTGCGCCCCGGCGTGCGCCTTCCATCGCACCGTGCAGCAACCTGGCGGTGCGTGGGTCTGGCCCTATCTTTTTACTGAGAAGATCGAGGTTGCCGATAACCGCCATCAGGAGATTGTTGAAATCATGGGCGACGCCGCCGACTAACTGCCCCATGGTTTCGATCTTTTGCGCTTGCAACAGCGCCGATTGAGCCCGCTCCCGACGCAGGCTTTCTTCGGAAAGCTGATCGTTGGCTCGCTGCAAATCACCTGTGCGCTCGCCCACCAGCCGCTCGAGTTCGGCGGCGGCGCCACGCTGCGCCTCGAGATAACTGCGCGCTTGATATTGGCGGCGTCGCGCGCGGCCTGCGGCCTTGACAGCAACCTGAAGGGTGATGGCTTGCAGCGGCCGCTCCAGGAACGAGACGTTTTGCAGTCGGTCCACCAGTTGCCTGCGGAAGGCGGTGAACTTGGGCCCCTCGTTACGATTGGTCAAAATCAGAAATGGCTGGTCCGACCATGGGGCCTGGGCCTCTACCCAGGCCGCGAGGGCTTCCAGCGACCGGCCATAGAGCGCTTCTTCCGCCACGACGACCGCGACCAGGTCATCGTCGAGCGCGGCGAGCAACGACGCCAGATCCGCGCAAACCCGCGTCGCAAACCCTGCCTGCTCGATCAGGCGCGCGCTGGCCGAGGCGTCCCGACCGACCGGCGCCAGGATCAGGACGGCACCGGGCGCCGCCTCAGTCGGCATTGACCGCCTCGGTCGGCAGCAGGGGTTTGGCCTCGCCGTGATAGGTGGGCGTGCCGCTGAAAATGCCGCTGAAGCCCTTAAGCGGCGGCCCTACCCCGACGCCATGACCGCTCAAGCTGAACTCGCGAATTGTGTGTTCATGCTTGCCGCTGCGCTTTTTGACCACGGAAAGCGCGCGTCTGACCGTGCCGTCGTACTCGAAATAGCGCAGCATGACGACGGCGTCCGCCAGGTAACTGATGTCCAGCGGCGTCTCCATGGGGCCGACCAGACCATGCTGTGCGAGGACCAGGATCGTCATCACCCCGAGCTGACTGAGATAGCTCAGAAGCTCGTGCATCTGCAGAACCAGGAAGCGCTCGTCCGGCATCGCGTTCAGATAGCCATTGAGGCTGTCGATGATGACGATGCGCGCGTCCTCGACCTCCACTGCGTTGCGCACCCGGTCGGTGAACTCTCCCGGAGATAGCTCGGCCGGATCAACCTGCTCGACGGTGATCAGCCCCTTCTCCATCGCCGCTTGCAAAGGCAACCCAAGCGTCCGCGCCCGTGCGCCCATGGTGCCGCGTCCTTCGTCGAAGGCGAAGATGAAGGTGCGCTCGCCCCGGCCGGCGGCTGCTATGGCGTAGGTCAGGGCGAGGGAGGACTTGCCGACGCCCGCTGCGCCGATCAGGAGCGCATTGGTGCCCCGCTCGAGGCCGCCGCCCAACAAGGTGTCGAGTTCGCAATTGCCGCTGGGCACGAGATCGCCCTCGAAATCCTTGTGGTGTTCGGCCGCGATCAGGCGAGGAAAGATTTTGAGACCGCCGCGCGCGATGGTGAAGTCGTGAAAGCCGCCTTTAAAATCGATCCCACGCATCTTGACTACGCGCAGACGCCGGCGGGCGGCGCCATAGTCGATCGCCAGTTGTTCGAGCAGAACCACCCCATGGGCGATCGAGTGCAATTGAAGATCGTTGTGTTGAGCCGACAGGTCGTCCAGCAGAATGACAGTGGTGTTGCGGCCTGAGAAGAAGTGCTTCAGGGCAAGAATCTGACGGCGATATCGCAGCGGGCTCTGCGCCAATAGGCGCAGCTCCGACAGGCTATCGATCACCACGCGAGTGGGATTGAGCTTCTCGACCGTGTCGAAGATCAGCTGGGTGGTCTCATTCAGCTCCATGTCCGCGGGCTGCAGCAGCGTCAACTCCTGGCCCGGATCCAGGACGGTCTCCGGCGGCACGAGCTCGAAGACGGTGACGCCGTTTAGCGACCAGCCGTGTCGCTTGGCGACCAAGGTCAGTTCGCGTTCGGTTTCCGACAGCGCGATGTAGAGCGTCGGCTCGCCCTTGGCGGCCCCTTCCAGCAGGAACTGGAGCGCCAGGGTGGTTTTTCCCGACCCCGGTCGCCCCTCATAGAGATACATGCGCTCAGGATCGAGGCCGCCGCCCAGGATATTATCGAGCCCCGGGCTCCCCGTGGAGATCGTCTCGGGGTCGCGATCGTCAGCGGGGTTGTCCATGCGTCCTCCAAAAGACAGGCGCGGGTTTCACGCTTAGCCCCTAATCCCAAACGGGGCCTCAGGTTGCCATAACGCCTCAACCTCGCAGTGGATCGGCCTCTCGCGAACGGCGCCGGCGCGCCGGCCGTAGGTCCATAGGGATCAACCGATCACCGGGTCCAGCCGGTGGAGTCTCGGGTTCGCCCGAACTTTAACTGGACGCGTAGGACCGGATCAGCGCCAGGCGCTGAAGGCGGCGCAGATGGACGCGTGGCCCACCGGTTTGCTAAGGACCAGAACAGGATAGCTGCAAGCGGCGTAGGCATCTGGCGATGCGGTGGTGAAAATCACCTGGATCGGCCCCTGCGCCGCCCGGATCGCCACGACCGCCCTCGGCCGTTTCCCCCATGAGATTGATCCCCGAAGAGATCAATCCCCGGCGCGCAAACATCTAAATCAGCTCCACAAGGCTAAGCTTCAGCGGCTCAGTGTGGGCGCATCGCCACTACTCCGGCGCCATCCCGTCTATATTGACCATGTCGTATCCGACAGTCCTCTCCGTCGCTGTTGAGCGGAACTTCCCGAGAGATCAGCTGTTTGGATGCCAACGCTAAGAGGGCACCCTTCATGAAACGTCTCACAACGCTCGCGATCTCGACCGCATTGACGCTCGGCGTGGCCGGCCTCGCTTCCGCGCAGGACCAGGCGGGGCCCATGGCCGATCCGCACGCCACGCAGAACCCGGCGATCAAATCCCCCAAGGACATGACGCAAGCGCCCCTGGCCAAAGGGCACAACTCCTTCACCAAGGCGCAGGCGAGAGGCCGCATCCGTAAGGCCGGCTACGCCAACGTCACCGACCTCACGCTCGACGCTGACGGCCTTTGGCAGGCGCACGCGACCCGTGACGGCCAGACTGTGAATGTCGCGCTCGACTACAAAGGCAACGTCGCCGCACAGTAGTCGCTTTCCCCCAAGTCCGTCGGCATCCGCTGGCATAAGGAATATCCCATGAGCCAAATCATCACCCGTCTATTCGATAGCTTCGCCGATGCTGAACACGCCGTCATTGAACTTGAGCGCGTCGGCGTTCCCCACGGCGACATCAGCATCGTCTCGCACAAGTCCGATAAGAAGCACGCCCGCGCCCATGTCCGCGAGCCGCACGACAACACGGCCGGCGAAGCCGCCGCCAAGGACGCCGGCGCGGGCGCCGCGATCGGCGGCGTCGTCGGGGCGGCAGGCGGCGTGCTGGCCGGGTTGGGCCTGTTGGCCATTCCGGGTCTCGGCCCCGTGGTCGCGGCGGGCTGGCTGGCGTCGACCGCTGTCGGCGCCGTCGTCGGCGGCGCGGTGGTCGGCGCGGCCGGCGGTATCGTCGGCGCGCTGACGAACGCCGGCGTGAGCCGCGAAGAGGCGGAGGTTTACGCCGAAGGGGTTCGTCGCGGTGGCACGCTCGTCAGCGCGAAGGTCGCCGAGGACAAGCTGGCGCTGGCGGAAGACGCCGTCAGCAACGTCGGCTACGTCGACGTAGCAGCCCGCGGGGCTGCTTATCGCCAGGGCGGCTGGTCTCATTTCGACGAATCCGCGTCGCCCTACGCCGACGACGAGATTGAGATCGAACGCTCGCGCTGGGCGCGTCGATAACGGACGGTCGCGGGATTATTGCGTAACCGACCCCGCGTTCAAGCCCGACCAGGGACGCCCCGCTCTGGAGCGGGGCGTCTAAGGCGCTCGCGGCGCTTTGCGCCCCCGGCTTTTCGGGCGGGCGCAGCAAGCGCCAAAAGCGCTCCACGTCCCGATGGGCGGAGATCATGTTCGGTCGTCCCGCCGCAGCTGAGTCCCGAAGACCGTCGGCAAATGTTTCTTGAGTTCACGGCGAGAGAATTGGCGCGGCCGCGCAGTTAACCTTTGCAGTAAGCAGCTCAATTTATTGAGCATTGTCGCCTTTATGACAGTGGAACCGGATCGATTCCCCAGGGTTAAGGCGCCACTGCAACATAGGGGCGATCCAATGGCCACAACGGCAAAAACCAAGGCGAAGAAGACCGCCGCCCGCGCGGCGGTGTCCAAATCGAAGCCCGCGCCGAAGGGCGCGCCGCAAAACGCCATAGACCTGTTGGTAGCGGACCATCGGGAAGTCGACGAATATTTCACCGCCTATGAAGAGCTCACCTCCGACTCCGACAAGAAGGCGCT
>NZ_LMUL01000017.1:415464-452104 GCF_009765965.1 Caulobacter sp. S45 | reverse complement strand
AGACTGGAAGAAATCGGGTAGGTGCACGAGAGGCATCAAGGGGTAAGCAAGGTAGGGCGTGACTATGACCGCGAACGCCAGCGCAATTCGCCCTCGTGATCGACGGCCCGCCACAGGTAGCGCATCTCACCGTTGATGCGGACATAGACCTCGTCCAGGTGCCACCGCCAATGGGTGTGCTGGCGCATCGCCTCGACCCGCTTCTTGCGGATCTCGGAAGCGAACATCGGACCGAAGCGGGTCCACCACAGCCGCACCGTCTCGTGGCAAATGTCGATCCCCCGCTCGTGCAGGAGGTCTTCCACGTTGCGCAGCGAAAGGGGGTATTTGACGTACATCATCACAACCAGCCGGATCACCTCGGGCGAGGAGTCGAACCAGCGAAATGGGTTAGGCGGAGGCTTCCGGCGGGGCATCCCCCTCCCCACCCCCGGCCGCGCTCACCGCAAGGTACATTTCACCTGACAGAGCCTATATTTCAGCTGACAGTGTCCCCAGGCGTGATTGATTTGGTGTCACAGTGAACTTGCATGGGCGCCGCCAAGCAGCCGCTCTCGCAACGCGTCGATAAAGGCCCGCACCCGGGCGGGCACGTGCGTGCGGGTCGGGAAAACGGCCCATATCCCGACTTCCAGCGGCTCGACGTCAGCGAGGACGATGCGCTGCAATTCTCCGCGCGCGATGTGCTTGTGAACGTCCCAGTAGGTCAACATGGCGATTCCAACGCCCGCGATGCAGGCGGCTCGCACCGCATCGACGGTGTTCGCCGACAAAGGACCGCTAATCCGAACCCGGTGCGCCTCGCCGCCCCGGGTGAAGGGCCAAGCGTCCATCGCATGAAGCTTAATACAGGAGTGGCTCACCAGGTCTTCTGTCGTGGCTGGTTGACCGAGACGGGCGACGTAGCCCGGCGATGCGATGAGAGTGAACGGATTGTCGGCCACCCTCGTCGCGATCATGTCCGAAGGTTTCATGGCCGCCACGCGGACCGCCACGTCCAGTCCTGCCGTCGCAATGTCGACGACACCGTCGCTCAGAGTCAAATCGACACGTAGCGCGGGATTGTCGGCGATCAACTGGGCCACAACAGGGACAACGACAGAGTGGCCGATGACGTTGGGCGCTGTAATCTTCAACACGCCTGAGAGGCCGGAGCCCCCGGACGAAACCGAGTCGAACGCCGAATCGCGCGCCTCTATCAGAGCGGCGGCATGAGGCAAAAACGCCTCTCCCTCGGGCGTCAGGGACAGGGACCGCGTCGTGCGGTGGAACAGCCGCGCGCCTAACTCGGCTTCGAGGCCAGCCAACCTGCGGCTGACCAGCATCGGTGTCGTGCTCATCTGACGCGCCGCCGCCGACAGGCTGCCGACGGTCGCAATGGTGCGAAAGAGAGCCACATCTGCAAGATCCATATTATAACGCTAAGCGATATGATGCTTATCGTCCACCTCATCTTCTGGGCCCCACCAGCAGAGGCTAGATCTAGCTCCAGGGAGCAGGGTTCTCTTTGCTCTTGAGCTGAAAGCGCCCGATCCGGCGCATCTGGAGGTCAGGACGATGGACGTCGATACTCACGCGCTTTTCGCGCCGATCGTTATAAACGGCCATAGCCTGAAGAACCGTCTCTCTGTCGCGCCGATGACTAGGGTCACGGCGAACGAGGACGGCCGGCCCTCCGAAACCATGACCCGCTATTACGAGCGCTTCGCACGGGGCGGGTTCGGGACGGTCATCACCGAGGGCATTTACACCGACCAGGCGTTTTCGCAGGGCTATCTCCACCAGCCCGGCATGACCGACGAGGCGCAGGCCAATGCCTGGAGGCCGGTCGTCAGCGGCATCAAGGCGCACGGCGCCTTCGCTATCGCCCAGATGATGCATGCCGGTGCGATCAGCCAAGGCAATCGCTTTCGCCACGGCACGGTGGGCCCGTCCGCCATCCAGCCCAAGGGCGTGCAGATGACGCTTTATCACGGCAAGGACCGCTACGCCCTGCCGGCCGAGATCACGGACGAGCAGATCGCCGACGCGATTTCCGGCTTTGCCGACTCGGCCGCGCGAGCAATCGAGGTCGCCGGGTTCGACGCAATCGAAATTCATGGCGCCAACGGCTATCTGCTCGACCAGTTCCTGACCAACTACGCCAACAACAGAGCCGATCGCTGGGGGGGCGCCACGGAAAACCGCGTGCGACTGATCCTCGAAACCTTCAAGGCGGTGAGGGCGAAGATCAGCGCCAAGACGCCGGTCGGCGTGCGCATCTCCCAGGGCAAGGTGAACGACTATCACCACAAGTGGGCGGGCGCGGAGCGCGATGCGGAAATCATCTTCGGCAGCCTCGCCGACGCCGGCGCCGATTTCATCCATGTGACCGAGTTCGAGGCATGGAAGCCCGCTTTCGCCGTGGGCGGTCCGTCCTTAATGCACCTCGCAAAGCGCTACGCCCCCGGAGCGACGATTTTCGCCAACGGCGGCTTGCACGACATCAAGCAGGCGGTCGCTGCGCTGGAAGACGGCGCGGACATCGTCACCATCGGCCGCGGAGCGCTGGCGAATCCCGACTTTCCTCGGCGTTTGTTTGAGCGTGGCGCCCTCAAAGACTTCGATCCCGCAATCCTCGGGCCCGTCGCCAACATCAAGGAAACAGAGCTGGCGATGTAAGCCAACTCGGTTGCTGCGGTTCGCAGGCATTTGCCTCGAACCGAACACTAAGACCCCCACCACTCAACAGAGGATATCTCCGATGGCTAAGTTCGCGTTACTTGTCGAATTGAAGGCTAAACCGGGAAAGGAATCGGAAGTCGAGGCGTTTCTGAAGAAGGAAGCCGCGCTGGTCCGTGGAGAGCCCGGCACGTTGTCGTGGCACGCGACGTCAGTCGAAGGTGAGCCCGGCGGCTATAGAATCTTCGACACCTTCGATGATGAAGTCGCCCGCGAGGCCCATTTGAACGGCGAGGCCGGACAGGAGCTTGTGGTGCACGCGGAGGAACTATTTTCCGTGGCTCCCAAGGTTTATCGGCTTCAGGTGGTCGTCGAAAAGTAAGGCCATACTGCGGCTCTTCATTACCAAACGGATGTTGATCCTGGGCGGCTGCGCTCAATGACATGCCAGCCGCCCATCCCCTACCGCAACACTCTTCGGAAGGAACCACAATGGCTCTCGACTCAACCAAACCGACGATCGTACTTGTGCACGGGGCCGTCGAAGACTCGTCGCTCTGGACTCACGGCGTGATCCAGGGGCTCCAGCGCGACGGCTTCCCGATCAAGGTCTTCTCCAATCCCTTGCGGGGCCTGGCGGTCGACGCTGCCTATCTGCGCAGCTTGCTGGACACGATCGAGGGGCCCGTGATCCTCGTGTCCCACGCCTACGGCGGGGCCGTCATCACCCAGGCCGGGGACGATCCCAAGGTGAAGGGCCTCGTCTACGCGGGCTCCCCCATGCCCGGGTTGGGGGAATCTACAAATGATTGTCTCGAACGGTTTCCCGGCGGCGACTTCGCCTCGTCCGTCGATCTGACCGAATACACCCTGCCCGACGGAACCAAAGGCACGTATGCCCTCGTTCAGGCTGACAAATACGGCTACCTCCTCGCCGCCGACGTGCCTGAGAGCGTGCTCGCCCTGATGATCGCCACCCAGCGCCCCGTCGACCTGCTGGCCCTCAGCGAGAAATTGACCTCCGCGGCATGGACGAGCAAGCCGAGCTGGCAAATCAGGCCTTTGCTGGATCCCGTGATCCCCCAGGAAGAATTCAAGTTCGAAGCCGATCGCGCCCACGCTCACGTCATTGAGCTGAACTCATCGCACGCCATCCCCGTTACTTTCCCTGAGGTCGTGGTCGATGTGATCAACCAGGCTGCCCTTGCTGTCGCCACGTAGCGCCGGCGACTTGTGCGTCTACGCCACGCGCTGCGGCGTAGACGCCAGTCCGTTGACACGGAGCGCTCCAATACGCCGAAGATCTGGTTCGGGGACTGGAGGGGGGCCGCGAACCGCCGCACGGCTGGCGTTCCATCGGTGCTGTCAGTCCAACGCGAACTTATCTCCGCTTAGACGTAGCTCTCCCAAACCCGAGCTAGCTCTACCCCATGACCTGCCGCCACTCAGCCAGGGCGGCTGAGCGTCGATCTTTGTAGGTCTGTCGGCTAACGAGGTGGCGCTCCTGGTTGAGGTGGTTGTGGAAGGATGCGTGAACCGAGGCGAACTGCTGGAGTGTTTTCATCCTCCTAAACCTCAGCATCGCCCGCTCTCGTCGTCGGAAGGGCTGGTGGGAATTCTCCGCCCTGTTGTTGGCCCAACGGCCTACCTCCTGGCGGTCGGCAACGTTCAACTCGTTCATGGCGGCTCGATAGGAGCGCAAGCCATCAGTGGTGATGGTCTTGGCGCAGCCGTGCCGCTTCATGATCTTCTTCATGAACTTCAGCGCAGCCGCCTTGTCCCGATCCTTGGTCGCAAAGGACTCGAGCACTTCACCCTCATGATCCACCGCCCGCCAGAGGTAGTGCATCTCGCCGTTGATCTTCACGTAGACCTCGTCGAGGCGTCACTTCCAATGGGTATGCTGGCGCATGGCTTCGACCCGTCGCTTGCGGATCTCTGAGGCGAACATCGGGCCGAAGCGGTCCACCCACTTGCGAACCGTCTCGTAACAGATGTCGATCCCTCGCTCGTGCAGCAGGTCTTCGACGTTTCTCAGCGACAGCGGGTAGCGCACGTACATCAGCACCACCAACCGGATCACTTCCGGCGAGCTGTCGAACCAGCGAAACGGATTGGGCGGGGGCTTAAGCTTGGCCATGGGGCTCGGCCTTAGCCCCCTCCCCTCTGGCCGTCAATTTGCGCTGACAAAGCCCGCGGGCGTGCTGCGCCTCCCAGTCGCGCCTGGGTTCAGGGTCGTCAATGGGAAAGGCTTGTTCAGTCTCGGCCAGGGCCGAGGTCCGGGCCGCTTCGGCCTCCAGGAAGGCGACAAGGTCGCTGCGGAAAGCCGCGAGCGCGCCCGCGTCGGTGCTAAAGGGCTTGAGCACTTCGAGCGGGCTGTCCTCGAAAACCGCCGGCAGCCAGAGACGTGCGAGAGGACCCAAAATCTCCTGCAGGGTCGCGACCTGGCCGGCCTCAAGCGCCCCCCCCCCACCCTGAGCAGACGGATGGTGAATCCTGTTACAGAGGCCGTAGCGTCGGCTTTCTCCTCGGCTTCGGAAGCGACTTCATCGCTATGAGCTTCTCACCTTCAACATAGCTCTGGATGCGTTTGCGGACGTCTGCGCCGAGAAACATCACGCTCAGGCCAGCACGCGGGAAGCCATCCTCCCTCAATCCATTGGACTCGTCGGCCTGAAGCTCCTCCTCCGAGAACATCGACCATTCGACCCCGCTACGATCCAAAGTCCAGCCTACACCGTGAAGAGCCTCAATCAGCGCCTGCATGCTATCGACGCCGTAAGCTATACCATCGGTGAGAGCGACTTTATCGCTGTCGGTTTGGAATGTGTAACGGCATAGGGCACGCCCTTCCTCGGTTTGTTCGGGTGTTAAGAGTCGCACAACAACCTTGATCTCGACTTCATCGACCGTGCCGTAGATTGATCTCTCAGCGGCAATAGGTGTCATCGGCATTAACTCGCGGCCTTTCCGGCACTCTAACACGAAGCTGGCGAGAGTCGCTTTGCCACCCTACCCGGCCCAATTCGATGTCCGCTCTCCGGCGGGAGGGCTGGAGATGCCCATGCCTGCGGCTCTGCGCCCATAACCGCCATGCACCTCGTGCCGATTTTCGGACGTCCAGGTGGAGCGGAGTCGCCCGTTCAGGGGGGGCAATGGCGAATCTCGGAGGTAGATCGGACGAAACTCCCGTCTCGGCGTAGTCATTAATCGCCGTAGCTTGCAGCGGATTTGCGGGCGCGATACGCAATCAGCAGTTGCCGTCCGGAGGGTAAGTTGATGGCTGCACTACGCTTGGCTAGCTTGCTCCTCGCCGCTACCACGCAGGCGAGTACCCCGCGCGATGATACTTGGCCAAATGCGACAGTGGCGGGCGTCACGGTCATCGCATCGCGACCCAACAGCGTCACAATTACTGCGGCGCACAAATGCCTGAAACCCGATGAACCCGCAGATCGAAACACGCCAGCGCCTAGGATAATCAGCACTTATCCAGCCATGGGTGCAACCGTACGGCCCGGCCTGCTGGTCATGCGAGTGACCTTCGATCAACCGATGTCTTGCGGCTATTCGTTCGTCACGGCGCCCAGACTCCCTTACCCCTGCTACCCGGCGGGCAAGCGGGCTATGCTGCTCAGCGATAACCGGCGCACATTCCGCCTTCTCTGTGCGGTTCGCGCCAACGAAAGGTGGGGCCTATGGCTCAACTCGAATCAATTCCAGCATTTCGTAGGTCTCTCGGGTCGCCCCTCCGCGCCCTACGAACTAACCTTCTCGACCTCTTCTGAATCCATGATCAGGACAGTTCATGAGGCGCTTGCGGCGGACCCGTTTGGCGAAAGCGAACTCGGTATCGTGCAGCGCTAAACGCCCGCCGGACCGAGGCGGAAGTCCGCTCGGCGCCCATAGCCGCCATGCGGGCTCCGCCGGATAACGGACATCTCAAGCGCCCGAACTCCGCTGTTCAAGGGCGGCCCAACGGCGGCTTTTGGGAGTAGTCCCGACGAAATCACCCCCGCCTAAAACTGGACGTTCCCGGGGGCGAGTTTCGGCGCGACCGGTCAGGGCAGAGGGCGACCCACTTCGGCCGGCGGGCGTCTGTTTTCTGGAGGCATGCGCCAACGTCGGCGACGAGGCGCACTACCCGAGACAAAGGGCTCTAGGATGCCGGCCGCAAAGACAGTCCCTCAACGCGCCCGCTCTCTCCGAGCGCGATACGCCACTCAATAGCGCCCTTGTCGAAGGTGACCATGAAGATGTCAGCGCCACCCGGACCTACTCCTTTGAACTTGATCGACTTAACGGCGCCCAGCGGGACGAGCTGGGCTTTGACCTCGTCCAGGGTGCTGCGCACGACCTTGGCCAGGTCCGGGTTCATTAGGTCGTAATTTGGCGCGCCCCGCTGTAGCTCACCGAGGATGCGACGCAAGGCGTCTTCCGTCCCGGGCGTAGGTACGCCTGCGGCGGCGCGCTCAGCCATATCGCGTGACATACGCTCCGCCTCCGCAGCATCAATCTTCTTGGCGGTAAGCGGCTCCCCCTGCTCGCCTCGCCTGACAAGCGCGCCGCTCACCTGCCCGTCGGTTCCAATTTGGAATTCGATCTTCATAGGGTTGGTCTTGGCGAAGAACTTTCCCTGGCCCTGCGGGTAGAGCATCATCTTCGGTTGGGCGCCGATCGAAACAACCAGCGCGTCGCCGCGGATCTCCAGCTTAGCCACCTGGGAGGGCGAAAGCTTGTACTCGCCCGTGTAGCGCGCTAGGGCGGCGCCCCCTTCGGGTGCTTCACGGGGGTAGACCTCCGCTCCCATGCAGAGACCCGCCAGGTCGGCCGCCAGCTTGTCCACGCTAGGTGTGACCTCGTTGGCGAACGCGATGGCGGTCACACGGGACTTTGGATACCGCTGGAATGAAGCGCTGAAGCCATTGATGCCGCCATTATGCCAGATGCGATCCTGGCCCCACTTCTGGTCGATCACGAATCCAAAGCCGTAGCTGTGGCCGTAGTCGGTGAACATCGTCTGCAGCGACTCCGGCTTCAGCAGCCGTGCCGTATAGAGCGCATGGTCCCAGGTCAAAAGGTCGTCGACAGTCGAATAGAGTGAGCCAGCCGCAAACGGGACGCTCATGTCGAGAAACGGCGCGTTACGCCAACCTCCATCCAGATCACGCTCATACCCGGACGCCCGACCGAGGATAATCCTCTCTGGATCGTCATAGCCCGACCCGCTCATACCGAGAGGGCTAAAGATGTGCTTCTTTAAATAATCCTCGTAGCGCTGCCCCGACACCTTCTCGACCACGTAACCGAGCAGTATGTAGCCAGAGTTGTCGTAAAAGAATTTGCTCCCCGGCTTGAACATGAGCGGCTTGTCACGGGTAAGCTTGATCAATTCATCGATCGTGTGTGGCAGGCGGGCCTCACGATCAAAGAAGCCTGAGATGGCGGTATAGGTCGGGACACCGGACATGTGGGTCAGAAGATGACGTAGCGTAATCGTCGACCAAGCCACCGGTGCGTCCGGATAATACTTCGAGATCGGATCGTCGATCGACAGCTTGCCGGCCTCCTGGAGCTGGAGGATGGCGGTTGCGGTGAACTGCTTGGTGATCGATCCGATGCGGAATTTCGTTTCCGGTGCGTTCGGAACCCCAAGCTCGCGGTCGGCCATCCCTACGCCCTGACGCAGCACCGGATGTCCATCGACGGCGACCAACACGGCTCCCGAGAACGCATCCCCCTGGTCGTAAGCCTGGATCGCCGATCGAGCTTCGGGCAAGAACGCTGGGTTGGAACATGCTGGCGAAGCCGCCACCACACTCGGAGGGCCAGATAGCATCGCCAATCCGGCGACGATGGGTATGGCCCGGAGCATGCGACGATCCCCTCTGAGGCAGCAGCCGCGGATCAACGAGACGATCTCCGCTCTCAGCGCTGAATGACGCTAAATCAATGTCATCCGGTCCACGCAACCGCGACGATTGACCTTACCCCGACAACGTTGCACTTGAATTGCCAGATAGAAAGCTATGTCAAATCTACAGGCCCGATGCTCGGCTTGTCGCGGTGCAGGTCAAATTCCAACTGCCAAAGGCGGCGTCGCGCCCAATGCCGACATACGCTCTCTGCCTCTGCCGAGTTCCGGACACTTTTAGCACCGGTAGTCCCTCGCTAAGGACAGCCTGGATGGCGCCTTTTGGGGTAATCCGGCCGAAATTACCCTTCTCCAATTGCGGACGTTGGCGGCGGCTGATTCGGACTACGCCACAGCGCTAGGCGACCCAAACCCGTGGATGGTCTTGAACTAAGATCACGTACAAAATCGGGGCACCGCCAAATCCTGCAGATCAAGCCTTGATCTTCCAGCGCGCATATTCTTCATCGATGCGTGGCGAGATCAAGCGGGCGTTCGCAGCATCCTCATCGGCGTCGTGAGCCTTGCCCATCTTTCGCTCGATGACCGCGCGCAGATACAACGAGGATGAGAGCGCCGGCCGTCGATCCAGTGCGGCGTCGATGTCAGCCAAGGCCTCGTCCAACCGGTTCAGCCGGAAATAGACAAGCGCGCGGCTATCGAGTGCAGAAGCATTATTTTCTGCGAGTTCGATGGCGCGCGTACAATCTTGAACCGCGCCGTCGAGCTGCACAGCCAGGGTTCCCTTGATCCAGCAACGTTCGTTGAGGAACACGGCGTTGGCCGATTTGACGGCGATCGCTTCGTTCATCGCGGCCAGTGCGCCTTCAGCATCGCCGATCCTGGCCATCAGTTCGGCCTTGATCGCCAGCCAATCCGGCTTGTCTTCGTCCGCACTCGCGAGATGCTGCTCGATAGGCGCCAGGCCCACATCCTTTCGTCCCGCATCGATCTGAAGCAGGCCAAGTTGAGTGAGCGCGGTCTTTGAAGACGGTTCGATCCCCAGCGCAGCCTGATAATCGGCCGCCGCCTTGTCCTTTTCTCCCATCGATTCCAATAGGGCGGCGCGGCGCAGATAGGTGGCGGCGGCGCCATCCAGCGATATCGCCTTGTCAAGATCGGCCAGCGCCAGGGTCCGCTGGAAGGTGCCTTCATAGAAGGTCGCACGAGCGAGATACCGGACCGCGTCATCGGGCTTGGTCGCGATAAGAGTGGTGAAAAGGGCGGCCAGCCTGTCGAGTTTGTGCGTGCGGCGAGCGGCGGTGATCTGCTGGTAGACCGGCGGGTAGTCGGGAACGGTGACGAGGCGCAAGACTCGCCCCTGCGCGGTGGCGAGCTTCGCCCGCGCCGACGGCAGCTCGGTGGGCGGCAGCTCCGCGCCACTGCTCGTGGTCCGCTCCTCAAGGGTCAGGAGATCACCGGCCAGGCTGGCTTTTCGGACGTAGTTGCGGCCGGCGATATCCAGATCCAGGGCGGGATCGCCCTCCAAGGTAATCCCGTGGCCGCCATCCGGAAGATGGAGGCGCGTGGTGAGGACGCTGTGGCCGGAATCGCCCGTCGCGATCGGTATGTCCTTCCATGCCGTCCGGGAGCGATCGCTGTTCAGTGCAAGGCTCGAAATTCCGCTCGCCGGCCGCAGACGATAGGCGTGATCCTGCCGCCTCCAGGCGGGTCTGGCGATGCCGGTGACGGCGACCGTCGCCGTGCCAGTAGCGGCGTCGAAGTCGAACTTCTGCGTGACCGGCAAAGCGCCTGGTCCAGCCGCGCCGCCAAGGCTCGCGAGCGAAAGCGCCAACAGCTTGTCGTTGTCCAGCTGGGCCGCAACGGCGCGTAGCACATCGGCCGCGCCGCCGCGCACGGTCACGGTCGCCGAGAAGGGAGCCGCCATGCCGATAGCCGCGCTTTCGTCGATGTCGACGGAAATCGTGCGGGTCGGCCGCGCCGGTGCCCGCAATGGCAGTTGCATCAGCGTCGCGCCGCCCTCTCGTACCGGCAGCACCGATCGAAATGGGGGAGGATCGCCCATGTCCTCCAGCCGGGAGCCACGCCCGGTGCCGTCCAGCCACAGATCCTCGCCGCTAATTTTTGCGTGGACAAAGATATGATTGAACGCGGCCGGCGCGGGCAGGCGGATCGCGACGAGATCGCCCTGGCCGATGCTGGCCAGAACTGGCTCGGCGTCGATGTCGAGGTCGTGCAACATGGCCAAAAGCAGCAAAGTCTTGGCCTTGCAGTCGCCATAGCCGGCGGACCAGGTCTTGTCCGGCGACTGGGGCATGTAGTTGCCGCCGTTCATGCCATCGGCGAAATAGCGGATGCGATCCTGGACCAGGGCGAGCGCTGCGGCGCCCCGCCGTTTCGGGTCTGTCTCCGAGGCGCGAATCTTAGCCACCTCCTGGGCAAGTGGGGTACCCGCCGCGATGAGCCCCTTGGTTTGATACAGGGGCGCGAAGACAGCGGATACCGCAGTCCAGTCGGCGAAGCTGCTGGCCTCGATCGCGGGAAACGGTTGGAAGCGTTTCGGCGCGTCGGCCGGCATATCGGGCTGCTTCGGCGCGGGTAAGACGAAGCTCAGCTCATGCCAGCCCGATTTATCGCTCTCCGTCGCCTTCAGCCCGGCGGGATAGGCCTTCCACCGGATCGGCGAGCCGACCGGCCAGAGCATCCGAGCGCGGGCGAAATCCACCTTGAACGGCTCCGATAGCGCCAATGCGCTGGCCTGAACACCACCTTTCAAGGCTGGATCCTTGACCGAGACCGAGTAGGCGACGTCGAGGACGTCGCCGACCCGCAATCCCTCGACCTGCAGCGTCGCTGTTAGGATCCCATTCATCTCGAGTTTCTCGAGACCCTGCTCGCGCCGAATGACGCTGAATTTCTGGCCGGCCTTGAGGACGTCGATATGTTTGCCGTCGCGGATGATCTCGACGCGATGAATGATCAGGTCCCCGTGGAAGGGCTGCCAGTTCAGCGTCACCGTGCCCATACGCGCCAGCGCCTCGGCTGAAATCGCGCGGGAGCCCATCTCGTGATAACTCCACACCGCACCGTCGGCGATCCGCGTCTGTTCGTCCAGAAGCGCAAAGAGCGGCAAACCCGAGTCGCCCTGCTTTATCGGCGGAGCGGGCAGGATCCATGGCGGCGCCGGCTCATAACGAGGCGTGTCCGTCGCCCATGCAGGCGCAGCCACGCCCGCCAGCAGCATCATTCCGAGAGCAATACGCAAAGCCAATCTCTCCCGACGAACGCACTGCATATCGTTGCCCGCAATGGTAGTGAAGTCCGATTTCTGCCTACTGCTATTGCCGGGAAAAGCCATCGTTCTGACAGGGGTAGCCTCCCTCTTGAAGGCGCTGAGTCGGTCTGTAAGGGGAAGTTCTACGAATAGGCCCGCCCCGACCCCGCCGATCGACACGGTCGCTTCCAGCCGCTAAGCTTGAGCACGGCCTGACGGCGAAACGCGCCCTTTGTGGACTCAGGCCTTCCTTCAAAAACACGACATTATGCGCGCCGGCCAAGTTCGATATCCGCGGAGCCCTGATGTCCGAAGCTGGCGGTCAAGCGGACTTGCGCGGCCGCACAGCGGACGAGCCAAGCTCGATGGGCGATCCGAGGGCGATATAAGGGTAATGCGGACGGAATAAATCCTGCCGACCTCCCGCGTGGGGAACGCCGGCGTGAGCCTTATCACCTCTATCGAAAGCCTGAGGCGGGGGCCGTCGTCGCCACGCCAGAAACTTCACTTGGTTAGGCCCTCGGCAACGCTGTGCAACTAAGGGTGCAGAGCGCTTCCCGGAGATTTCGCTATGAGTGCTGCATCCGTCCTCGCCGAACTCGACGGCAAGCCTGCTTTATCTCCGGCGGACGCTTTGGCGGCCCGCTCCAACCTTTATGGGCAATCGGCCGAGATCTCGCGTGGAGACGCGGAAGCGATTTTTAAATTAAATGCCAATGCCGGGAGCCACTCGCAAGAGTGGCGGAACCTCTTCGTCGAGGTCATCACCGACTATGTCGTCCGGCAGACCCATCCTGTCGGATATGTCGATGACGATCGAGCCAACTGGCTGATCAGCACCATTTCGAGCTATCCGCGAATTCGTGAGGACGAGGTTGAGCTCCTCCTTCACATACTCGATGAGGCCGATCAGACCCCGGGAGCTTTCGAGACGTTCATCCTCAACATGCTGAAGGCGCTGACGCTGTGGCGACTGAAGCGTAACGGTCGACTGGAGCGGGTCGATGTCGAGCGCCTGCGGCGCGCCGTCTTTGGCAAGGGCAGCGACGCCAACGACGGGGTCTCGCGCAAGGAGGCCGAGATACTGTTCGACATCAATGACGCCTTGGGCGGCGCTGATGCAGAAGGTTGGAGCGACTTTTTCATTCGCGCAGTCGCTAACGCCATCCTATTCGAATCGCCCTGGAAACCCGACGCGAACAAGGAGCTTGCCGAGGAAGCCTGGATCGCGGATCACGGCATCCATCCCTTCAGGCGAATAGAGGCGGAAGCCGAAAGTGGGCATTTCCTTCATGATGTAGGAGAAGGATTTCACGAGGTTGTCCAATGGGACTTCCACGGTCAGGATCTAGCGGAGCTCGGAAGCAGGGTCGCAGCCGACCAAGCCCTGGAAGCCGCCGCCGAGGCGGTCACCGAGGATGAGGAACATTGGTTGCTCGGAAGGATCGGACTGAATGGCCGTGTCGACGCCAACGAGCAGGCTCTTATCGAATTCGTTGTCGCTAACGCACACGCGTTGCCGCCGGATTTCATGGCGCTCGTGCAGGGCCTTCAAACGAAAAGGTCGTCGTCCGAGACAGGGCTCAATCCCACCAAGCCGTCGCAGCCCGTGCCCTAACTTTCGTGCGTCCGCTTTCAATGAGCACTGCTGAATTCCCGGGGCGGGCGCAAGGCTCCGATGCATTGAAACGGTTAAGTTCCGAATGCGTGTTCAACCGCATGGGCCGCAACCTGCTCGGGGAAAGTGCGCCCTCTGCGGACTTAGGCCTTCTTCCGGAGACGCGACATTACGAGCCCCGTCTAGGCTCGATTCCACTGCGCCCTGATGTCTGGAGTTGGGGTAGTCCCGACGGAATTACCCCCGCCGCGTTTCGGACATTGCCGGCGGCAGCTTTCGGGACGGGTGCTCGGGGTGATAGACGACCCTAGTCAGACATCCGTCCGGCCCCTGGCCCTTGGCTCGCACGGCCGCGCCGCTAAGCTGCTCAGACACAGCCGGCGTTTCGACTCCAGATCAAGAGGATAGTATTCGAGCAAACTCCTCGCGCAATGTGCGGTCGAGGCAACCTCGATAATGTATATAGTCTCGGTGGGTTGGATCAATCAGGCCAAAGCTCGCTGTGTTCGGGCTTTCGCAGCGGATCAGAGCGATCGGCGCTGCGATGGGCGAAAGACGACCTCCGCGCCCAGCGTGGAGGGTGCTTAGCAAGCCAAACATTTCCCCAGTGATTGTTGGCCGAGCCAGCGTAATAAGTCGATACTGGCCACGGTCGTTCGTGACGAAATAGATTTGGCCGGACTGGTGAGGCAGCGAGACTTCACCCTTTTGGGAGAAGGGCGCATCGAGGCGATTCGTCTCCTGGAACAAGAGGCGAGCCTGCGTCTCGTCCCACCAAATCTCGGTCAGATAGGCGTATACGGCGTGGGCCTGCTCGAAGCTCGGCCGAAGCGTCAGATAGGCTCCACTCAGCCATTCTACGCTGGCCCGGCCATAGCCGCCGATCGAGGCGGGGGCCTCCGATGCGCAAGCGGCGGCGCGTAAGCTAATCTGCAGCACGCCTTCAAGTCGCACCAAGGTCGAAAGGGTAAAAGTTCGGCTGCCGGAGAGCGCCTTCTCCAATGTGGAGAGGCCGACCCCGGCCTCATCCGCCAGGCGCTGGCGCGAGATGCGGCGGCGCGCCAGGGCTTCGCGGATGCGAAGCGCCGCCATGCGGTTCTCCTCCTCGTTAAGCTCCTCGGGTTCCATCCGGCTCTCGATCCGTTAAAATCCGGACATAGCCGGACATTTTCGCCGCGCCTAGCTGAGCGACGCCGACTGTGGCTGAAGCTGGCCGATGACGACGCTCGCTGCGAAGACGAACTCGCGCCAGAACAGGGGTTAGGCGAAGGAGCAGGTCATGCGGATTAAATGGCGCGCGTCGGCGGCGCTGCTGACCTGGATGGCCGCCACAGGACAGGCAGCAGCGCAGACCTGCGAGCCGCCCCACGCTACGGCCGCCGAGCCGCGGCCCGGGCCTGCCGACCGCCTGGACTATTACTTTGCCAATTCCCAAGGGCCTGACGCTTATCGCGCCCTCGCCGGGCTCGGCGATCCCGGGCTGAGCGACTGGGACGATGGGAGACCAGCATTCCAGATCGACGACCACGCCGACAGGGACCTCCTGCATCGCCTGTTTCCGTCTGTAGCGCTGACCGCCAACAGTTTCCCCACCTACGACGTCGGCGCTTGCCGACTGGAGCAGCCGGTTGCGACATTGAAAGCTCGCATCGCCGCGCTGGGGACGCATGCGCCCTATGTCGAACAATGGCTTCGTGTCCAGCAGGCGGTGTTATCTCGCTGCCTTCGTAATGACCTCGGCGGCGCGGACCAGCTGCCGCCCCCGATGCCACTGGCCGATAGGGCCCTGGCCCAACTGCAGCGTCAGGATCGCGCCTACCAAGCGGCGGCGCTGCTGTTTTACCAGCACCGCGCGCGGGAGGCTGCAAAGGCGTTCGAACGGATCGGAACGCGGCCGGGGCCACACCGCGCGTTCGCGCACTACATGGCCGTGGCGATTCGAGCCGGGACAGAGCCTAAACCTTACGGAAGCGGCTATGCTCCGTTGATCCCATCTGCGCAGTCGATCCACGAGGCCCAGTCGATCCTGGCCGATCCCAAGCTGATCGAGGTCCATCCGTTGGCCTATGACCTGATCGGCTGGATCGCCGCCCAGGACGGGACGACCGCAGCCCACACGGTGCAGGCGCGCCAGGGGCTCGATGCGCTCGAACAACCCCTGACGAGGATCACCGCCGATCCCGAAGCCCACCGACGCTACAGCGCCGCCCGTTCTGACCTCCGCTTCGAGTTCAGCACCTTTCCGGACCAAGCCGCATATCTCGACGGATCCATATCTGAGGAGCACACCTCTAGCCGCGCCATGGCCGCAGCGGCGCAGACCGATCCGCTCGCGGCCTGGATCGTCTTGCCGGTTTCGCCTTACCAGACCCACGCCTGGGCGACGGTGAACGGCGTCGAAGGCATGGCGCGAGTTCAGGCGGACCTGGAACGCAGGGCCGGCGTCAGGCTCGACCCCTCCAATCCCTGGGTCCATCAGGCGCTCGCGTGGCGCGAGCACGGCTATGACGCGCAGGTCTGGAGCATGGTCGAGCAGGAGGGGGCGGACGCGTCGCGCTGTGGCGGCGATAGAGCGCTGGCGGCCGCGGGGCTCGACCTGTTCCACCAGGTCCGCACGGCGCTGATGTACGGCGTGCGCGAGGACGAGCCGTCCGCGCCGGCCTTCACCGCCGCAGTGATGCATCTGCAGCGCTTTCCTTTTCCAAAGTCGCATAGTTACGGCGCAACGCTGCGGGAGAGCCTGCGCTATCTGATGGCGACAGGGCGGCTCGCCCAGGCGCGGGGCCTGCGCGATGCGCTGGGGTTGGACCGCCTTTCGGATGACGCCTTCATGCGCCGGGAGGGTTTGATCGATGTTCTGATCCTCCTGGCCGAGGATGAAGACCATCTGGTTCCCCTGCTCTCCGGCGACGCCTACGACACGGCGGGTCTTCTGAACCGCCTGCTGATCGCCGAGCTGCGCAGGCTGGCCGAGCGGCGTGACGTGGCTACGGAGGATCGTGCGACCTTCGCACGGCTCGCCTGGGCGCGGACCTATGCACTGGGACAGCCGGTGGCCCCAGATCTCAACCGGCTGATGCGCTCGCTCAATCCGGACATCACCCAGGGGTGGCTCTCCAGTCCGGACGACGCCATCCGTCCCGCAGACCACGTGGCGCTTCTCGATGTCCTCGCCACCCCGGCTCTGAATGTCTCCCTGGACGCGTACGGGCGTCGGCACGCCAATCCCGACGCCGCCAACCCAGGCCACACGGTGGCCGGGATCGACCACAACAAGAACGACGACGACAACTGGTGGTGTCCAATAATCCCCAAGCGCGTCGAGGCGCAGAAGGTCGACGCCATTTACACCGCCATGGTCTCCGAGGATCGCTGGGAGACGACGGCGCCCCAGGACTGGACCCCGCAGCGCCTACCTGCGAGCGGGGCGATGCTCGCTTCCAGCTTCATCCTCCGCACCAACAACGCCGCGGAACTCGCCGCTCTGAGTCGCATCGAGACCGCGCCGAAGCTCCTGACGGAGCGGACCATCGCCTGGATCCGGCGGCCAGGGCTGTTCGGCACTCGTTCAAGCCAACCAGAGGCGCTGGCCCTCGCAATCCAGACCACGCGTTGGGGGTGTGATTGGGCGGGACCACACGGAGCCTATTCGCACGCCGCCTTCGACCTGCTGCACCAGCGGTTCGCCGGCTCGGAGACGGCTAAGGGATCCAAGTACTGGTACGACTGCAACGGCTATTGCCGTCCGCGAGACGAGGATCTGCCGCCAGAAGCTCCAAAGCCGCGAACGGGATTCTGGTCCCGGCTCTTCGAGCTCCGGTGAGCCGTCACCACACTTATGGCGCAGCTGAGCTTTTCTGGCCAACCATCTCTAGTCGCAACAGGGCAGCCCAACTTGGGCCCCGCTACGGTCGGAATAGGTTTGGTGATGGGAATTCGACCAACCGCGCCACCGGCCCATCCCGTCGCCCAGGATGTCGGATCTCCGACTGCAAAGCCCGCGCCCCGCCCGCGACGAGATCGCGCCCTAAGGAGACGCCAGCCTTCCGCCGGAAATGCGACATTCCGGATGGCGGCAACGCTCGATTCTGCCCGTTGCTGATGTCGGGAGTTGGAGGCCTAGCGGACTAAGCTCCCGCGCTGCATAGCTGACATCGGCAAAGGGGAGTGTCCGGAGCCACACCCATACGTGCTGTCGACCCAAAGCCGCCGTAGTCACGTGGTTCAGGTTGCGGAATGCAGCCCGTTGACGCCGCCCCCAACTTTCCGAGCTTGGAACCGCACGGAGCGTCGTATTACGTGCGCTCCATGCCTCCTAACACCCCTTGTGCAAGGGTGTTGACGATTGAAGTGATTCAGAGGGGCGGTATTACACAGGCTGCCGTGAAAACAGCCGAAGCCGACCGGGGCGACGTCTGGCGCGTCGATTACCTACGCTCCGACACGACCAAGCCCACCGCCCCCGTCGAAAGCCGTTGGCGCTTTATCTGCTGGACTCATCGGTCCGGAGGGAGGGTTCAACCCTACTTTCTAACCCTCAGGCTTCGCGATGATGCGCCAACTCTCGCTGGCGGCCAATTTCCGCGCTGAACATGCCGTCCGTTGGCGACCCGACCCCGTCGATCCCGGCGTCCGCTTGTCGGCCGGAAGCCAACGGGTTTCCGGCGAGAGGGCCGACACGGGCTCTGCGCCCATAGGCGACACGCCAGTTGCTCCAGCTTTGCGACATTCAGGAGGGCTTTGGCCAGGTCGATCGGCGGCCACCAACAGCCGAAGTTGGCAGTGAAGCGGACGCCTATCGGCCGCCAAAGAGCGCACATGGCAGGAGGGCGAGTTCTTAGAGCAGGGGTGATACGCGGTTCCCGTTAGGCGTGCGTTCATGTATCGACTGCCCCTCCGCTGGCGATCGAGAGGCATCGCCGTTCAAGGGTGGCGCATGTCCTTCAAGCAGACGATCCTTTGGGAAACAGCGTTCCAGCGGCCGCGCGGCGACGCCACTTCCGAAGAACAGGCCAAGCTCGCCGGCGCCTACGACAAGATGCGCGAGCGCGCGAGCAAGTTAGCCGCAAAGATCGCCGTCGACCTGCCGTACATGACCGTACATGATGTGACCCATCTCGACGCGCTGTGGGAGATGGCCTCAATCGCCGCGGGCCAGAGCCTCGAACTCAATCCGGCCGAAGCCTTCGTGTTCGGCGGCGCGGTGCTGTTGCACGACGCGGCGATGACCCTGGCCGCCTTTCCCGGCGGGATATCGGAGCTGCGCCAGCAGACCGAATGGCGCGACCTGCACGCACGCTACGCCGCCGCTGCGCCTCTTAACAACAGTGTCGCGGCGAAGACGGCCGAGGATCGGGCGACGGCCGATGCGCTGCGCCTGCTCCACGCCCGGCAGGCCGAGAACCTGCCGATGGTGTCCTGGGTCGGGCCTGACAAGGAAGCCCTGTTCATCATCGAGGACCCGCAGGTACGGAAGTTTTATGGGCCGAAGATTGGCAAGCTCGCCTACAGCCACTGGTGGTCGGTCGCCCAAGTCGAGGAAGACCTTGCCGGCACGCTCGGGGCCTTACCTGGCGTTACCAACTGCACGGTCGACCTCCTCAAGGTCGCCTGCCTCCTGCGGGTGGCCGACGCCATGCACCTGGACCAGCGGCGCGCGCCGGCCTTCGAGTTTGCATTGACCCAGCCAACGGGGGTGTCGGCGGACCACTGGAGATTCCAGGAGCGGATGGCGACTCCCTTCGTCCAGGGCGATGCGCTAGTCTACACGGCCCAACCGCCGTTCGAGGTGGATTTGGCCGAAGCTTGGTGGACGGCTTTCGACGCCCTGCAGGTAGTCGACCGCGAGTTGCGCGATGTCGATCGTGTCCTACGTGATCGCCAAAAGCCGTCGCTCGTGGTGCGACGCGTCGAAGGCGTTCATTCGCCCAGCGAGTTGGCCAGGCACGTCGAAACGGTGGGCTGGACGCCGGTCGACAGCACCGTGCGGGTTAGCGATGTGCCCAACATCGTCGCCACCTTGGGCGGAAGCAAGCTCTACGGTGATGGTGTGGCTGCTCCCATTCGCGAGCTGATCCAGAACGGCCTCGATGCGATCACCGCTAGGCGCAGGCTGCAGGGCCGCCCTAGCAAATGGGGCGAACTCCAGATCGTGCTCCAAAAGCGCGCCGACGGCTATTGGCTCTGCTTCGAAGACAACGGTGTAGGCATGTCACCGCTGGTACTGACCGGGCCGCTGATCGATTTTGGCAATTCCTTCTGGAAATCCTCGCTTGCCATCCAGGAATTTCCGGGGCTAGCCGCGGCGGGCATGAAGGCTCGCGGCAAGTACGGCATCGGTTTCTTCTCGGTCTTCATGCTCGGCGACCAGGTCCGTGTCATCACCCGCCGCTACGACCGCGATATGCGCTCGGCAAAGGTGCTGGAGTTCCGCAATGGCGTCGCCTCGCGGCCGAACCTGCGCGACGCCAGTCCCAAAGAGGTTCCGCTGGACGGCGGTACCCGAGTCGAGGTTCGCCTGAAACTTACGCCGACCGAGCCGGACGGGCTGCTTCACCGCAAGACGCCTTTCGAGGAGAGCGTGGCCAAGCTTGAGGACATGATAGCGTCGCTTGCGCCGGCTTGCGACGTGACCGTCAAGGTATTGGAAGAGACGCAGACCAAGGGCTCTACGGAGGCCGGCGACTGGATCGAGATCAGTTCCGCCGCCCTGATGCGCCGGATCGACGGTGGCGGCAAACCTGCGTCGGCGAAGATGCGGCCTTGGGAAGAGCTTGCCGAACTTCGTGACGAAGAGGGCAGGATTTATGGCCGCGCGCGAATAGATGTGGGCAATGCCTGGAGCTCCAGGGGCCTAGTGACGGTCGATGGGCTCGCCGCCAGCAAGATCAGTTCGGTCGCGGGTATTTTGATCGGGGTGGAGACGACGGCGTCGCGGAACGCGGCGCGGCCTGTTGTCCCCTCACCTGTTCTCGCCGCCTGGGCGTCGGAGCAGGCGATTATCCTGAGCAAGGCTGAGGTGCCCGACGGGGAAAAGGCTAAGGCCGCCGCAATCATCCTGGCCTGCGGCGGTCAGATCGCCGACCTGCCAATCATCTTTTGGCAAGAGGAATGGATGACGCCCGCCCAATTTTCGGCGGCGCTGCAGACCCTAGATCGGCTTGTGCTGCACGAGGGTTCAATCACCCATGAGGAGGATGACGACGTCACCAAGCGCGACTTCGAGCGCTACTTCCAGGCCGAAGGCGAAGTCGGCCAGACCACGAACGGGCGTTATAGCCAAACCCACCGGAGCGATTGGATCGCCGCCATAACGCAAGGCGTCAGTGCAACCCCGGTCCGGGTGATTGAGGCGTTGATCGCCGAAGCCTGGGGCGGAGTGGAAAGCGACAGCGACACATTAATTGTCGGGGAAGCTAATGGTGTAGAAATCCATCGAGAAGTGACGGTCTACTCGCCGCCGACAAACACCGAGGAGGACGAAGACTAATTCGTTGCCTGGGAATGGACATCTGGCGAGCAATAAACCGCCTGTAAGTTGAGACGTTCACCTCGCGCCGCCTTCTTCGCACATGGGTTTAGATTTTGGGAACTTAGGTGGTCGCCGGGCGCATCCGGATGCGCATGGCCGAGCGTGAGCGTATCGCGCGAGAACTGCACGACACCCTGCTGCAGCCCATGCGGGCGCTGGTGCTGCGGCTACAGCTCATAGCGCGCCCTTAGCATGTGCAATCGGGCGGGCCCTGCGAGGGCCAAGCTCCCATAGTGTCTCGGCAGAGCCGAGGTGAAGGGAGATCGAGATGTTCTACGTTGCGCTGGACGTGTCGCTGAGGTCGGTGGCCGTCTGCATCATCGACCAGGACGGCAAGGTGAAGCTGGAGCGGTCCGTGCCATCAGAGGTGCCGGATCTGGTCCGCTGCCTACGTGAGTTCGGCCAGCCGATCCACCAAGTGGGCCTGGAGGCGGGCACGCTGACCCAGCACCTCACCTATGGCCTGCGTGAGGCCGGGTTCGACATCGTGTGCATGGAAGCTCGGCAGGTCAACGCCGCGCTGTCGGCCATGCGCAACAAGACCGACAAGCACGACGCCCGCGGCATCGCCCAGATCCTCCGGGCGGGTTGGTACAGCCGGGTGCACGTGAAGAGCGTCGAGGCGCACCATACTCGTGCGCTGCTGACCAGCCGCAAGGTGATGCAGCGCAAGTGCATTGACCTGGAGAACGAGATCAGGGGCCTGCTGAAGGTGTTCGGGGTAAAGCTTCCGATGCGGCTCTCCAGGGGCGCCTTCAATGAGGCCGTTCGGGACACCATCGAGAGCGACCCGGCGCTGAGCCATGCCCTACTGCCGATGCTGCAGGCTCGCGGGGTGCTGTTCGACACCTTCCTGGAGCTGGATAGGCGGGTGAAGCGCAAGGCCCGCGAGGACGCGGTCTGCCGCCGCTTCATGGGCGTGCCGGGCGTGGGTGAGATCACCGCGCTCAGCTTCAAAGCCGCCGTGGACGACCCCGCGCGGTTCAAGACCTCGCGGACGGTTGGCGCCCACTTCGGCCTGACGCCCCGGCGCTTCCAGTCCGGCGAGAAGGACAACCCCGGCGGCATCTCCCACGCTGGCGACCGGGACATGCGCGCCGCCCTTTACGCGGCCGCCAACGCCATGCTGATGCGCTCGATCGCCTGGTCGAGCCTGAAGGCCTGGGGCGTGAAGCTGATGAAAACCAAGGGTCGCCGCCGCGCCATCGTCGCTGTGGCCCGCAAGATCGCCGTCGTGCTCCACCGCATGTGGGCCGACGGCTCCAACTTCCGGCTGGGATCGCAGGAGGCGGCGACATGACCTGACCGCACCACCACCCCAGACCTAGCCGGAACGTCCGACGCGGACGACGGGATGGGTGAAGCCGAAAATGTCTGCTGCGCCTCGAGCGCGTCCCTTAGCAAGGCTCCCCAGACCCTGATCCGATGCATGCGTGCAGCGGCCCCGCTCAACAGGGACCACCAGACTGCGAAGAGAAGCGTGACCCGCGTGCGCGACCTACCGGCTGAGATGAAAACCTGAGCTTGACCTGGCTGCCCGATTAGAGAAGCGGATTCAACCCTTCTTCCAAAAACACGACTCTCAAGCCGAAGCCTTGAGCTCCTTTCGCCGGCTAGCGGCGTCCGCATTCGAGGGCAAAACAGACTCCGCTTCGTCTCCGCAAAGCGGACATGCCCGAACGGCGAGTTCCCCGAACTGCCTCATACGTGTTGGCGACCGACAGTTGCTGCGAGCTCCCCGCCCATAACGCAACATTACGGGAATACGGTTTGGCCCCACATTAGGAGCGCGTCTCGCGAATCGATGTTAGACTTTCGATTTTGGAGATTCGCTTTTATGCAAGCCCGAGTGAGCCCATTTTTAGCAGCCTATGCAGTACCGCGAACTGGCGACGCGCATATCCCCGGACGCTATGACCCAACGTTAAATGTTTGGGTTGTCGATACCTCCAAGGGTGTACAGCCGCTCATTGAGACGGAACTGACCGTCGGCGGCACCTCGACTTCTACTGCAGTCCGGATGGAGCAGGATGACACAGACACCTCGCCGCTACAACTAGCGAGTACCACCACGCATACCAAGGTCAACGTCGAGGGCGATGACCTTGATGCTTCGACTAACGCTTTGGCCGAGATTTCAACTAAGACGCACGCACAGGTCGAAAGCGAGGACCATACCTTCACACTCGGGCTGACAAGCCCACAGGTTTGGGAGGATGGGAAAGCGGTCTCGCGCCGCTTTCAATGATTTTACTCGTCACAAATGAGCGCGATCTGACGACTGACTACCTCGTCCGAGAGCTTGATCGGCGGGGCGAGCCCTTCGTGCGCCTTAACACCGAGAGATTGCCGCAGATGACCGTGCGGCTGGGTATGGAGGCCGATAGCGACTGGTCGCTCACGCGCGCCGACGAAACGATCCACGGTAACGAGATTACCGCCGCCTACTTTCGCCGTCCGGGGGGGCCTGAGCTTTCGAACGCAATATCTGATCCCGCAGAGCGGGCATACTGTGCCGCCGAATGGGCTGCGATCTTGAAAACTCTTTACGGGCGAATCGGTCATTTATGGCTTAACGACCCAGCTGCCATTGCGCTCGCTGAAGATAAACCCCGCCAGCTTATTTTGGCGCGAAGTTTGGGATTTGAGGTTCCCGAAACGCTCGTCACCAACGATCCAGACGAGCTAGAAGCCTTTATCGCCGGGCCCACCTCGGTAGGAAAGCCGCTGCGACATGCTTTACTTGAAGGAAGCTCAGACGCGGTGATCTTCACATCTAGAGTCGATCGAGCCATCGCTCGGGATGCAGCCGCCGTCGCGGCAGCTCCATTCATCCTGCAGCGCGAGATCGTGAAGAAAGTTGACGTTAGAGTGACGGTTATAGGTGATCGCGTTTTCACCACCGCAATCCATTCTCAAGATCGAACTGAAAGTGAGGTCGATTGGAGGCGCGGCGATGGGCTGGAGCTGACACATGCACCAATGGATCTCCCGCCGTCCCTGGCGGAACAATGCTGCGCCCTGGTCGCGTCGCTCGGCCTGACCTTTGGGGCGATTGACTTGGTGCAGGCCCTGGACGGCCGGTTCTGGTTTTTGGAAATCAATCCCAACGGCCAATGGGCTTGGATCGAGAACCGAACGGGTCAACCGATTACGGCTGCGCTCGTTGATGAGCTTCTTCGGAAACGATCGGGATGAGCCGTTGGGATTGGATTTGGCCAGTGCTGGAGCGGCCCGACGACGAGCATCTAGTTCGCGAGGGGCAAAGGCTACAACAGGACCTCGACTCCGTGCGATCCGCTAAATTCGATGACGACATCGACGTGCTATTGGCTGAGGCGCGGCGGCTGTTCGATGCCGAGGGAGAACGGCGAAAGGGTGCCGATACTCGCGCAACCGGTTATCTTACGGTCGTAGGTGTTTTGATAACTTTGCTGGCAGCAGTTGCGCCAGTGGCGCTTGGGCCTACAAAGGATATTTCGAAGACGCTCGTGACGCTCGCATTGTTCGCTGCCGCAGCGTCGTACCTATTCGGTGGCGCCATTTGGGCCTTCCGGACGCTCAGAGTTGCGATTTCGCATAGGCTAGACGTCAATGATCTCATCGAAATCTGGGCTACGCCTGCCCGCAAAACAGATCTTGTCAAAGGCATTCTAGCTTGCGTGCGCTATGAGCGGCGCGTTGTGAACGAAAAAATCAGTTTTATCAAAATGACGCATGCATTTGGTTTGAGGGCTGTGGCCGTTTTCCTCATCGCAATCGTAGTGCGAACAGCATGGGACCCGGTCGCCGTTCTTTGGAAGTTGGCACACTAACCCCCCTAGCGGAAATTGGCTTAGCGGCAGCTTTCGGACATTGGGCTCGCCCGCTTGACGCTTATCCCTCCTTTTACCGATGGCGAATTCGAGCTCGCCGACGGGCTTTAACCGCCCATCAGTTTCAGGATCAGCGCCGGCGCGGCGGTGGTCGCCGCGCTGGCCAGGAAGTCGATCAAGTGCGGCAGCGCGGCCTTAAACGCTTCCTTGCCGCCTTCCTCAAGCGCCTTCTTGCCGCCCTCATCGATCAGTTGGACCAGCTTGCCTTTGGGCAGGTCGCCATGCTTCTGCAGCCGGGCCTTGATCCGCTTGATGTCCTCCGGGCCGAGGAAGCTGGTCAGAAACTCGCCGAGATCGGAGACCGGCACGCGCAGGATCTCGCCGCTCAGCGAGATGTCAGGGAAGATGTTCAGCGCCTTCAGCCGGGCCTGGATCGCCGCCCGCACCAGGGGCGACTCGACCCCGAACGCAAGACGCTGTTCGTCGACGCTGAAGCGGGCCTTACCTAGCGCCATAAGGATCCTTCGGTCGAGGTCGGCGTAGGCCAGCGGCTCGCGGATCTGATGCTGGAACAGCAGCCCCTTGGCCTTAGCCGGCTGGACGTTCAGGGCGCGGGTGATCGCGAAGATCGGGCCCTCGGGATCGATCAGGCCGACCTCCACCAGGCAATCGAACACTAGCTGGTCGACTTCGCCCTTCGGCAAGACGCCGAGCGCTACGCTGAAATAGCGGGCCGCGAACGCCTGGGTGAATTTTGAGGCGATGTGAGGATCGGCCAGTTGGGTCTTCAGGTCTTGCAGGGAGGAGGCAGGCATGGGGACCTCGAGGCTGGCGGTGAGGACGATCTAGGGATTGCAGATCACGCGCAGGCGGACGCCGGCGCGGTCAAACGCCGATCGGACCGAGGCGAGATAGTAGAGGAATTGCAGGTCCGCGAGGTTTCGGCGTTGGAAGGCCGTCTCAGCCGCGCGCTGGCTGAGCAAGCCGGAGCTCAGCACCACGATCTCGGTCGTGTAGTGCGGATCGGCCAGGGCCTGGCGCAGGCGCTGGTGGGCCTCGGCGATCCCGCCCTGCGGCGCCTTCCACAGCCGCGGATAGGTGATGACCGCATCCTGGGCCGCGCTCAGGGTGACGCTCCAGGCATCCGCCCAGGTGTCCGGCAACGGGAAGGTCTGTCGCGCCGACCCGGTCAGGGCAAGGCTGGTTAGCGCCTGGCGCGCCACCTCCTGGAGCTTGCGCGCCGAGGCGGTCGGGTTCCTGACCTTCTCGGCCTTGGCATGGACGACCAGCACGCGCTTGCGCCGGGTGTCGATCCCATAGAAGTCCGCAGTCTCCGAGGTGCTGTCGTCGCAGATCAACGTATCACACGCGGCGATGTCGGCGCCGATGGTGTCGCTCTTCAGGCCCTTTGCGGTGCCCCAGGCGCGGACCTGTCCAAACAGGGTCTTGATTGGCCAGTCCGCGGCGTCTTCCAGGCGAGTGTCGCCCTTCTCGCTGATCGCGACGCGCACAGGCGCATACCCCTCGAGCAACCCGAGAAGGTTTTCGCCGAGGTCCGGCCGATAGAAGTGGCCATGCGAATAGACCACGCCGTCTTCGCTGGTGATGATCTGGAAGGCCTGTTCGCCATTGATCAGCCGCGTGAGCGAGGGGGAGAGCTTTTGGCCGAAGCCGTCCACCTCCGCCTCTGTTTCCGGGGCACCATCCACATCATTCGCGTCGGTCCGCGTGACCTCCTCGTTGAGCGTTTCGGACTTCAAGGCGTAACGGCCCCAGGCGGGGATGCCGTTGCGGTAGTTGTAGGCGATCTCCACCCGGTGGCCGTCGAAGGTGAAGCTGTAGGTGTGTTTGCCCGTGTCCTCGTCTTCCTCGTCGGTGATCTCCAGGCAGGTGTCAGCCTTCAATATCGCGTTCAGGGCATCGCGGTCCCAGCCGACATCGCGTACCGAGCCGGGCTCGGGCAAGAGGTCCTGCACGTCCAGCAGGATCGATCGCGGGGCGGCTGCGTCGGGAGAAAGCGCGGTGACTTCCTTGGCGAAGCGATCGAAATAGTCGTGCGGGACGATGGTCTCGTCCGCCATCACTGCCGTCAGATCCTGCACCCATCGGGCGTAGGCCTTGACTGACAGCGGCTGGCTCGTGGCGTCCGCGACGCTGGCCCGCGACAAGGACAGCCGGCGGCGCGCGGTCTCCCCGCCGAGCGGGCTATAGCCTTCGATCGACGTCGGGGTCTGGCTGGCTTCGGCCAGATCGAAATAGCTGGCGTCCAGGGCTTGGCGGCGGACGCTGATCGACCGCAGACCCAGCTCGCTGATGTCGAGTCCGCGCGCGGTGGTTTCGACGATGCGAACCCGGTTCGCTTCGCCATCCGCCGCCTTGGCGAACAGCCGCCGAAGCTCCACGGCCTCCGGTGCCGCAAGGCCAAGCCGATGGTAGTCCAGGCAGTTGCCTTCGGTGTCCAGCATGACGACGTAGCGGCCCGCGCGGACCATGATTAGGACGCCCAGGCGCCATTCGGGGATCTGATGCGCGCGCAGCAACGGCGAGTTGCGCCAGATTAGGTAGCGCACCATGCGCACATCGTCGAAGGGCGCGCCCGCCGCGGTGGGTTTAACCACCGCGATGTCGAAGCGGTCCTCAAGCTGCACGGCTTCCAGAGCCTGGGCCTGCAAGCGATCGAGGAAGGCGTCATCGATCGGCTGGTCATCGTCAGGATCGGCGTCCAGCAGACGGCACACGACTCCGCGTCGCGGCAGCACGAACGCCTCCATGGTCGGCGTCTGCTCCAGCCAGTGGGCGCCCCGAAACTCCCCCGCGACATACTGCACCCTGGGCGAGGCACGCTTCAGGATCGGCAGGAGCTGCGTCTCGGCGGAGAAGGCGATATCCGGCCGCTCCTCGGCATAGCGCTCGAACTGCAAATAGGCGTCCCACCGGCGGTGGGTAAGCTCGCCGACACTGGGCGCCTCCTCGAAACGATCGAGGCGCTGGCTTGAGCCCCGCACGATGGCGCGGGCGCCGCTCGGGTCGGTGAGGTCGGGTCGGCGGATGGCGCGCCCGACCTGCTGGATTAACTGGCGGGCGGCCCCAAAGCCATCGTACAGCCAGATCTCCACGAAGGCGGGATCGTCGATGCCTTCCAACAACTTCCACTGGTGCAGCCAGACCCGCGCCCCCTGGGCGTCGGGATCTTTAGCGGCCAGATAGACCTCGGCGAATCGAAACGCCTTCAGTGGCTCCAACGCGGGGCTGCGCAGATCGCGCGGATTCTCCTTCTCGCCGCCCTTGATGCGATCATGGATAAGGACGGTGCGTTCACCTGTCTGGCGCAGGAACTCCCGCTGGATCGTCTTCAGCCCGTGCAAGCTTCCAGCGTGGACGATGGCTTTCTTGCCGGCCGGCAGGGCCGCGAGGTCGGCGGCGAACTCCTGGACGAACTGCGCGGCGCCGTACCGCTCTCCCGGATTGAGGCGAACCTGGGCGGCGCCGCTCGGCGGCAGGACCTCAACGTCCCGGATCAGCTGCTCGCGCACCGCCTCATCCCACGAGAAGTTGAACACGAACCGGCCCGTCAGTTGGAAGTATTTGTAGTCATTGCGGTAGGGCGTCGCCGAGAACACCACGGTGGGCTTGCCAAGCCGGCGGACCGCCTGCGCCCAGGAGTAGGCGGGTTCATGGTGGCCTTCGTCGACGATCACCAGGTCGACGCTGCGGATCAGGTCGCGGAACTCCTCGGTGGTGTCGGCGTCCGTCTCCTCGTCGAGGGTCGACAGGCTCGTGGCCGCCGCCTGCGCCTCACGACCGTAGAAGTCACGATGGGCCGGGGGCTCGATGTGCAGCAGGCGGTGCAGGGCGTTGAAGGTGCCGACCCAGATCTGGCGCTCGCGCAGGCGCTCCTGCCAGATCGTCTCGTACTGGTCCGCGGTCAGGATGCGGACAGGGTTGGTCTTGCCGCGCTGCTGGCGGCCGAGCGCCTCTAACCCATCGTCGTCAAGACCTTCGTGGAGGCCCTCAGTGGTGTAGGCGGCCTTGAGGTTGCGCCAGAACCGGATGGAAAGATCGCGCGCCATCTGCCGCACCAGGGCCTTACGCGGCGTGAGAACCAAGGTCTTGAAGGGGCGTTCAGCGGCGCAGGCGAGCGCGGCGATCACGCCGGTCTTGCCGGTTCCGGTCGGCATCTTGATCAGCGCCGCCTCTCGCTCGACGCCGGCCTGGGGCGTGGCGCGGGCGGCGAGATAGGCCTGGACGAAGGCGACAGCGCGGCGCTGTGGGGCGCGAAGGCCCACCGGCGGCCGATAGACTTCCGCACCCTCCATCCAGAAGCGGTATTGGCCGAGAGCGGCGATGCGCTGGTGGTAAGCCGCTGCCACATCCTCGCGAGCGGCCTCCGGGATGTCGAAAACAACTCGGCCAACGTTATTCGTGCCGAGGAGGCTGTCGAGATCGCCGAATGGAATGGGTGGATGCGCCATGGACCGCCCCCCTTAAGCGATCAATTCAATCGCTACAGCGTGAAGTTGAATGTGCACACGGCATATGTCGGGCTGACGCTAAGCTCAACCCGTCGGCTCAGTTGTGAAATTTTCAAGATATACGCTCGGCCTCCGGGTTGGGGTGCCGCTTCACGGCGGCGGTCGACTGCGGCTCGGGAAGAGCCACGTCGCCACGTGGCCAAGCCTATCTAGTCCAGCATCTCGGCGGACTTGAAGGTGAGCAGGGTAAGCGAGCCCCCGGATGCCGTCCGGACGGTCTGTTCGAAGACCTCAAACTGATCGGCGCCCCGGCGATCAAACCAGGCATCAGCACCTACCAAGCTGCGGGGTGTTCGGTCAGCTCGACCGTGCAGGACTTCGAAGGCAGGAGACTCGGCGTCCAGCTCGTCGCGTGGAAACCAACGGTCAGGAACGTAGCGTCCACGCTTGAACCAGATGCGCCGCTGTGGGCTATGGCAAATGAGCATGGCCGGCTCGGGGCCGTAGTCCACCATCCTCAATGCCGTCGCGGTCCTGCTTGTCTGAAATTCTGCCCTGATGTTGTCGACAGCCTCAAAGGTGGCTCTCTTTGTCTTAGAGGCGAGAGGAGCGAATAGATAGCCTGGCAAGAGCAGGTCCGCTGCATAGGCGTCGGCGACACGCTCAGGATCCGCGGGACCGCGCGCTTGGTTTCCGATGTCTTCCTTGCGACATACAAAAGATCGCCCGCGGTGAAATTTCCAATGGCCAAGCTCGTGTGCCACTGAGAACCGTTTCCTCGTTGGTATCGACCGCTGGTCGACGGTGATAATAGCTCGGTCGCCATAGCCGATGATCCGCGCCTCGCAGCTATCCAGCTCTGCAAAGCGGACTTCGGCACCGGCGTCCCAAGCAATGGCCTCCACATCGATTTCGTTCGGCGATGTGATGCCTAGGCTTTGCAACAGCTTCTCCGCTGGCGTTAGCCCTCTCAACGTGGGTTGCCCTCATCGTCGATGGCACCCAAGTCAAGAAGGTCGCGTAAAATGTCATCAACCTCCCGTTCTGATGCGCCTTCGCCCTTTCGCGCCGCCATGGTCAACCGCTGTCGCAATTGGCCATCATTTGCGGCGAACTGCCCCAAAATCTGTTGCTTCCGGGCCATCGATAAACTGGCTATCCCGGAGCCAGCACGAGCGGCGCGCATAATGTTCAGCTCATCGCGAGCCTTCGCGAGACGCGCTTTATTGTCAATCGCGATTTTAAGATCAATATTTTCGCGAATCTGCTTCGCTAAAGCGTCCGGATCGGCACCACCCTTACGAAATTCTTCTAGCAATTCCTCATCGGACAACGCCATTAAATCGTCCACCAGCGCGTCAGCGAATTGGAACAGATTTGGCTTTTTTTCAGGCTTGCGGGTCATGGAACCCAACCGTTCGGATATGCAACAGACAGCTTCCGCCGCATTCGTCGACGTACCGATGCGTAGTCTTGTTCACTCCAGCTGTTCATCGCTCGGATGTCAGCTGCCGGCATTTCGTCTAGGTCCCCCATGAGGACGAGCTGAGCGTCTTCGTCGTCGACGAAAAGCTGCTCCAGCGCCTTCAGGCGGCCTGCCGCGTCCTCCTGCGCTAGAACCCTCTCTTCGGCGTTCCGACCACTGGACGGTCGATCTAGAACTGCCGAGCGGTCATCGAGGCCGTGTGTTATGCTTTCCAACATCGGCTCCTCCATCACCTTCGCTCGTTCTGACGACGCAATGCTGCGCATGACATTCCTAAGAAAGATGATTAGAGGCACATCCTTGGGACAAGCCCGCGCGCCGCTCAGCGCCCGGCTGATTGCCTCGTTTACCAAGTCCATGCCTTCAAGGCCGACACTAACCCCGTAGGTCGCGCCGATTCTTTGGAGCCTGAGGCGATCCGCGGTCGTGAGCGCCGCGACCGCGTCCCGCACCTCCTCGATATCAAGCGCCGCCGTCATTAACCCCGCCGTCCTTGTACGGCCCCCACGTCATAAGGCTGGCGAAGTCGCCACCTCGGACAAGACCGAGAAAATTTTTGGGCCGGATGTCCGAGCCCTGCCCTCTGGCCAGCCTTCATCTCTGAGAGCCGATCACACTCAATCGAAGGCGGAAATCGCAATTGGCGCAACCCCCAATCGTAGATGAAATTGATTTCAATGTCTGGACGGAGCCGCAACAGCTACGGCAATGCCCCCTTTCCGCCGGAAGGTTGTCCGCCTCGCTCGTCGATTGCGACGATCGCTAGAGTTCGCTTGGCGCGGCCTCAGGCCGATCTGCGGAGGCAAAGACCTTTTGCAGCATCGGCGAAACTTCATATGATTGGAGAGCCCTAATGACTGCCAAAGTTGAATTTTTCCGCGTCGATAACGGAGACATGACTCTTGTGACATTCGAGAGCGGCAAGACGCTACTGATTGACTGTCACATCCGCAAGAGCGCTGACGATCCGGACGACGAAACGCCCGACGTGGCGAGCCAGTTGAAAGACCGGCTGAAGAAGGACGGCGACGGCCGTCCATATGTCGATGCCATGTTGAACTCGCATCCGGATAAGGACCACATCTGCGGTTTCAAAACCCACTTCCACACCGGCCCCCTAGCCGATTATAGCAAGTCGGCTGGCAAGATCGTCGTCCGTGAGATGTGGTCGTCGCCGCTGGTGTTTCGGCGCGCTTCCAAGTCCCACGTCCTAGGCGACGACGCCAAGGCGTGGTCGGCGGAGGCCCGTCGCCGCGTCGAAAAGTTCCGCATCAACAGCTGGCTCGGCGACGGCGACCGCATCCTGTTGATGGGTGAAGACATCGACGGCAAGACCGACGACCTCGGCGCAATCTTGGTCAAGACCGACGCCACTTGGACCAAGATCAACGGCGCCTATGACGCCGGCCTCGAGGGCCTGTTGATCGCGCCGCTGAAGGCCAGCGACGATGATGAGGACGAGGACCTCAGCAAGAACAACTCCAGCGTCGTCTGCCGGATCAAGATCGGCGCGGGCGGCGTGGCCGACGCCTGCCAGCTCCTGACTGGCGGCGACGCCGAGGTGCTGATCTGGGAGAAAATCTGGGAGCGCTACAGGGGCAAGAAGGACAAGCTGGCCTACGACCTGCTGCAGACGCCCCATCACTGTTCCTGGCACAGCCTGTCCTGGGACAGCTGGAGTCAAAAGGGCGAGGACGCCAAGGTCAGCCCCGACGCCCGGAGCGCCCTGGCTCAGGCCCGCAAGGGCGCCAAGCTGGTGGCCAGCTCCAAGACAATCAAGAACGACAAGGACGATCCGCCCTGCATCCGCGCCAAGCGCGAGTATCAAGCGATCGCTAAGGATGTAGTCGGCGAATTCGTCTGTGTCGGCGACGGCGGCCCCGAACCCCTGGCCTATGACATCAAGGCCGGCGGCCTGACGCGGGCGGCCAAAGCAGCCGCTGTTGTCAGTGCGCCGGCTTTGATCGGCGCTGCGCGCGTCGGCCACGGCTGAGCCATGGCGATCGACAAGGCCGCGGTCCTCCTGGCGATCCACGAGATCGCGGCCCACCCGGACGTCGAGGACCTGCAGGCGCCGGTGTTCGGGGCTCATTGCGCCCACGTAACCTTTGGCCTCAACCTGCGGCTCGGGTCGCGCTGGGAGGCCGAGGGCACCAGCCCAACCGGGGTCCGGCCTGTCGAGGAGATTCGCCTCGATTTTGGACCTAACTTCCCCAGGGTAGCGGCGCGGGTCTCGTTTCGGCAAGACTTCAGCCGCAACCACCCGCACATCCAGCCCTGGCTGGGTGCCGAGGGGCGTGTAGCGCCGTGCTTGGTGGACGGCAAGATCAGCGAGTTCGTCGCCGCCCAGGGCTACTACCGGCTGATCGACCAGACGGTGCGCTGGCTCATTCGGGCAGCGGTAGGCCGCTTGATCGACCAGTCCCAGGGTTGGGAGCCGACTCGCCGGGACGACCTCTCCGACATGCTGGTCTGCGATGCCTCGGCGGTTCGCGCCCTAGCGACGCCAGCTGGCGGCTTCAAGCTCCTCGACACGCGCTACCTGTGGAAGCGCGGCGGGGTCGACGACACGCCAGCCTATTTCGGCGAAGCTGAGAAGCCGATCACGGCCAAGCTCGCCACCTTCGAGTCCGAGGCGGACAAGGATGGGTGGGGTCACGGCTTTGGCGTCGCCCTGGTGGTCTGGGCCGGCCGGGCGCCGTCGGGCGGCCCGGTAGTCTGCGACTCCTACGCCCCGGATGCGGTCAACGATTTCGACGGCTTGATGGCGCGGACCAAAGCACTCCGGCTGGACGATTTCGTCCGCTCAGGCCTGGAGACGATCCGTAAGTTAGGCCGCGCCGGCGATGCGGGCGACGTGATCCCCCTGCCGGTGGTGCTTCTGGTCCGCCGACCGCTAAACCTCATCGGCGAAGATAGCCCGATCGAGCTCTGCAGCTATCTCGTGCCGCTCGATCTGGCCGGCGCCAAAAAGGTGCCGAACCCCAAGGTCAGCCAATTGGCGAACTACGAGCGTACCTCGGCATCGCTTCTGGCACGTATGTCGGGCGCAGCCCCGGCTGCGCCCTGGGTCCTGTTGGGATGCGGCAGCCTCGGAAGTAAGATTGCCTTGCACCGGGCCCGTTCGGGGGCGGCGCCTACCGTCTGCGCCGACACCAGCGTGCTTCGCGCTCACAACGCCGCCCGCCACGCCCTCTATCCGCAGCCACGGTTCATGCAGCTTAGTTGGGGGGGACCAAAGGCCGAGGCGATGGCCACGGCCATCCAAGGCCTGGGCCAGCTGACTAAGATAATCGACGGCGATCAGCGGGCGCTGCTCACGGACCTGCGCGCCACGCCGGGTGCGCCGGCTTGGCTGATCAACGCCACCGCCTCAACGGTGGCGCGGGAGGATCTGGCCCAACAACCTGCCGAGGGCACGCCGCGAGTGGTGGAAGCCATCCTCTTCGATAAGGCCAGCCTCGGCGTCGTCACACGTGAGGGCGAAGCTCGCAATCCCAACACCGCCGAGCTGTTGGGCGAAGTCTACGAGGTGGCGCGCGCGCGCGCTGACCTCGGCAAGCGATTGTTCGGCGGCGATGGCGATCTCGGGACGGTGACCATCGGCCAGGGCTGCGCCTCCTTGACGATGCAGGTGAGCGACGCGGCGATCTCGGCCCTGGCCGCGCCAATGAGCGAGTTGGTTGCCGGCCTCGCCGCCGTCGGCCCCGAAGGTCAGATCGACTTTCTGGAACGCAATGGCCTCGGCCTTCGACATGATGTCCTGCCCGCACCGCCCTGCCGCCGAGCGCCGTTAGAGGGGCTGGAAGGCTGGACGATAAGCGTCTCCGAGCGGGCATTCGCAGCGATCATCGCCGAGGTTGCGGACTATCCGCGAGTCGAAACCGGCGGAGTGTTGATGGGCTCGGTGTCGATGCTAGCCCGCCAGATCTACGTCACAAGCGTTTTACCCGCGCCGCCTGACAGCACCCATAGTCGAACCGAATTCGTGCTCGGGACCCAAGGCCTGCGAGAGACCCTGGTCTCCATCGCTGAAGAAACCCAGTCCGCCATAGTCTGCGTCGGCACTTGGCACAGCCACCTGGGCGCCGCGACGCCGTCGGGGCGCGACAAGACCTCTGCCGCCTTGGTGGGATTGGTGGAGCCGAGACCGATGGCTTTTCTGATCCATGGCGCCGACGGCCTGCGTGCGATCATCGCGGCGACGCCCGAGGTCTTGCATGAGGATACAGCTTGATGGCCAAACCCTTCCGGATGCCCGGCCCTGACCGCTATGAGGTCAACGCCCGGCTCAAACCAGCGCTCTTCTGCGTGCTGCCGCTGCTGGTGCTGCCGGCGGCCTGGCTGCCGGAGGTCTGGACGGCGCTGGGCGGCCTGTCGGCCTTGCTGGTCACCTGCGGGGTGACCGTGCTGATGGCGCAGATCGCCCGCCAACGCGGCCGCAAGCTGCAAGCCAAGCGACCGGACCTGGGCCCCGACAGCAGCGCCACTCTGCTCAGCCACGCCGACGGCGTGATCGACCCGATGACCAAGGCGCGTTACCACAAGTTCCTGGCCACGCAGGGGCTGACGCTTCCTACTGCCGCCGAGGAAGCGGCGACTGGCCCGGCGCCCTACAAGGCTTGCGTGACCTGGCTCCTGGCGGAGACCCGCGACAAGGAGCGCTTTCACCTTCTGGCCGAAGAGAACATCGCCTACGGCTATCGCCGCAATCTGTTCGCCCTCAAGCCAATCGCCCTGACGGTGCTGGCGGTGGCGCTGGCCATCAACACCACCGCTGTTGTAGTTCGCTGGGCAGCCGTCGACACGCGCTACTGGATAGGCGCGGCGGCGGAGGTTGGTCTAATTGGTGTGATGGCCGCTTGGCTCCTTGCGGTTCGGCCGGCGTTTGTGGCCGACGCCTCACGCAGTTTCGGAGAGCGCTTATTAGCCGCGTGTGATGAAATTCCGCAGCGTCAGACGAACAAAAGCAAACGAAGGTAATACACGATTTGGTTCGTCTAATACCGTCTTACACAGTGCCAGCTGATTTTAGACCATAGCATTATGGTTCTCACCGTCAGACACCCACAGCCGGATGTCGCCCTCCAACATCCACGAAAAACCCTTTAGTCCGCAGCACTTCGCGGAGCATTGCCTGTATCGGACGCTCTGAACACCCACTAATGGCCACTCCGGCCCTGTCCGCTTGCGGTGTCGGTCCGGACACCTAATGTCCGCTGCTGCCGGTCAAGCTGCCGCTCCACACCTCGGCACCTCCACATGCCGACAAGCGGACATACCCACCGGCAGCTATGAGCCATGATTTGCCGCTGCGGATAAGCTGCAAACAGCGAGTAGCGCCAACCATTTGGAGAATCCGCGCCAATGAATGAGCAGGCTCCACATGGCGTTTCGTTCGGGTAACGAGCACTAAAATTGGAGAAAGGCCCGCGCCTAATCGCGCGAGCTTTCGTCGCGCAAGGCCTGCAACCGCTCCTGGCAAATCTCGCGGACCACGCCCATCAGGATCTCCACCCGCTCCTGCAGCCAAACCAGCTCCTCATCACTCACCTTATAGTGCCGCGAGTAGCGCCCCTTGACGTAGGCGGCGCGGAGCAACTCGAAGCATCGACGTTCGAACTTGCTCTCGGCCGGCCAGACCACAGCCAGGCGGACATCTAACGCCTCGCTGAGTTTCCGCAGACGGACAAGGTTATGAGATTTGGGGGAATAGAGCGTTAGCACAAGTAAGGTGCATTGGTATAAACGTTCCACGGATTGGTGGAGTTCAAATGCTGCGATTTTCGGACGGTCCCGCGTCACCGCATGACGGGCTTGTTCTAGAAAATCGTCGGCGCTTCCAATCCCTTCCTCGAAATGCTGCTCAGCCTCCTCCAACGCGTGCGAGGGCGTCAGCGGCTGGGGA
>NZ_LMUL01000017.1:370935-415306 GCF_009765965.1 Caulobacter sp. S45 | reverse complement strand
CACCGGCGTGCGCAGGCGAACCCCCGCCGACAGCTCGCTGAGCAGCTGCTGCTCGGCCCCCTCCCAGAACTCCAACCCGTCGGTCAACCGCTCGTGGTCCACCACCACCTACCGTCGATGATCGACTGCAGCGCTCCTGGGCATTTAAGACCGATGTCGGTAGGTCATCATAGGCGGCCAATCTGCGGATTCGATCGATACTGAACCAGCAGCGCTTCGCTACAATCGCCGCCGGCCTGTCTCGTTTCGGGCTTTCAACAGGCCAGCCGGGCAGATATCCCGTTCGGGATATTTTTGGTGAGGCTCGCCCCGCGGACGCTCATTTAACCCGATCGGGAAATTCTTGACGCCACGGCGGCGCCTCTGCCATAAGTTTCCTGATCGGGATAACCGTTATGATAAGCCCATCCAGTATCGGCGAAGCCATCCGGCAGGCGCGCAAGGCGATGGGCCTGCGGCAGGACGAACTCGCGGCAGCGTCAGGGGTCGGCTTGCGCTTCCTTGTCGAACTTGAGCGAGGCAAGGCGACCGTTCAGCTAGGTCGCACGCTTTTGGTGCTCGGCGCCGTAGGCCTGGACGTCCAACTCGTAGCGCGCCATCCTTCCTCGACACGAAAGCCGACATGATCAAGTCGCTCTCGGTATGGTGGGAGCGCGCTCTTGTCGGCGCCCTTCAAATCGATGAGCACGGCGACTTAGCCTTTACCTACGCCGCGGACTGGCTCACCGATCCCCAGAAATTCGCAATATCGATATCGCTTCCAAAGCGAGCGAACACCTTCAACCGTCGCGAGACCCGTCCCTTCTTCGCAGGTCTGCTTCCGGACGAAGGCCAACGCGACGCCGTGGCCCGGGCCTTGGGCGTGTCGAAGTCGAACGACTTCCGTCTGCTTGAACGGCTTGGAGGGGATGTGGCGGGCGCTTTGACGCTGTGGCCGGAGGGGGAGTCTCCTCCGCCTCCCCAGACGGTGTCGGCATCAGAGCCGCTTGATGACGAGCGTCTTCTGGCTATCCTCGATACCCTGCCGACGCGGCCGTTCTTAGCCGGCGACGAGGGCGTCCGGCTATCGCTGGCCGGCGCACAGCAGAAGCTGCCCGTGGTGCTGATCAATGGCCGTATCGCGCTCCCGGCGCCAGGCCAACCGAGCACTCATATCCTCAAGCCGCCTATTACAAGCTTGTCGGCGACAACAGAGAACGAGGCGCTGGCCATGCGGCTGGCGGCCGCGATAGGATTACCAACCGCAGCGGTCGAACCACGCCGAACCGCAGATCGCCCCTACCTCTTGATCGAGCGATATGACCGTACCGTCGAGGCGGACGGCGCGATCCGCCGGCTGCACCAGGAGGACTTCTGCCAAGCGCTCGGCATTGCGCCTGAACGGAAGTATGCGTCCGAGGGCGGTCCGACGTTTCCACCCTGCTTCGATCTGATCCGAGCAGCTTGCGCCCAGCCCGCGCCAGCGGTCCTCCAGTTGCTGGATGCCGCAATCTTCAACGTCGCTGTCGGCAATGCCGACGCACACGGCAAGAACTACAGCCTGCTATACCGTGCCGAAAGGCTCGGGTTCGCGCCGCTCTACGATCTATTGTGCACGGCGGCCTATCCAGGTGTTCACGCAAAGCTCGCGATGAAGATCGGCAAACGCGCTGCCTTGGATGAATTCACGCCGAGCACTTGGGAAGACTTCGCGCGTGAAATTGGCATGGGCGCGGCCTTTGTGCGCCGCCGCGCGCTTGCGCTGGCGGAAAGGATCTTGGCTCGGATCGATGAAGTGGCGGGAGAGATCGCCGCCGCAGGTTTTGACGGTCCAGAGCTAAATCGGTTTGCTGAGATTGTTCGCCAGCGTGCTCAGAAACTCATTGCGCTTGGTTCGGCGAAGCCGGGAAGCGTCCGAGTTTGACCTTAGCTTGAACCCTGCGCGACCGGCTTCGGAGCCGATCAACCTATCGGGTATTTCGATGATTTTTAGCCCGGACGCACCCCTCAACGCCACAAACGGCCGCAGCGAAGCAGTCGCCGAACCCTGGCTGAAGGGGGCGCAGAGACCTCCCCGTGGCCAGGCCTGGAGAGACAACTTCGTGCCCCATCCTTCATCCCCCCGCGCTGTCACGACTGCCCTCCTCGCCCGTTTGGTAAGGAGGGATATCATCGAGCGTCGGATAGTGATCGCGGAGCAACTTCACGAACTGCTTGAGGGCCGGGTTTGGATTTTCGGCCTGCCAAGACGCCACATACCCGAAACGGATCGATCCCTGCGTGTCGCAAACCTCGCGATAGACTACCCCGCGACACGTAATGCCCGCGCCACCCTCGAGCACCAAGGCGATGCCAAGGCCGCACCCAACCAGGGATAAAACATAGTCTCCCGGCACACGGTGATGGCGCAATTGCGTGGCCCTGTTTATCCTTAACTTGCAGAGCGCCATAGACAAGGCTCCACAAGCGCCGTCCTCCTGTTCGGCGACAAGGATCGTTTCGCCGCCTAAATCACTCCAAGACACGTTTTCGGATCCTGCAAGCGCATGAGCTTCGGGCAAGGCCGCAAGGATGCGTTCGCTCCATAGCGCTAAACACGACCTTGAACGGACCGGCCGCTCGCCCGGCGCGATCGCCAGATCAATTACGCCCATCTGCAAGCCCCATTGCAGGCGGTCCTGCGTTGCCTGGACGATACGAAGCTCGACATCTGGAAACAACGCGCCATAGGTCAACAGCAGGTGTCGCATTGCACCCAGAGACGGGGCCACTCGAACACCCAACGTCAGTCGTCCACGTTCACCCCGTCCTGCCGCCTTGAGCGTTTCGGTCATCGACTCGGCGGTCTCAACAAGCGCCGTAGCCGTCCTTAGGAAGGGACCCGCGAGCTCAGTAGGGCTAACGCCCGCGCGAGACCGCGCAAAAAGCTTCACCCCCAGCTTGAGTTCCATGTCCCGGATCCGCCGGCTCAAGGTCGACTGCTTGACACACAGCGCCTGCGCCGCGCGACGGAAGCTACGATGCTCCGCCGAAGCAATGGCGTATCTCAAGTAGCGAATCTCAATGGCGTCCCTGTCGCTTTGGCTCAGCACTGGGCGTCTCCGGAGTTGATGTTGTTCCCAACACAGGTTTTCAACCAGGCACGGCGCGCCCTCCCCTCGCCGAATCCGATTCAGCTGCCGTCGATAGAAGAATCCCTCTTCTTCCGGTTATACTCGGCTAGCAATTCATCCAACCCACGACTCTCCCTCTCCGCCTGGGTGGCCAAGTCGTCGAAAAGCACACCAAAGGTATTGAATAAATCGACCGCCTTGAGGGCGGATATCGTCGATCCGGCCCGCGCCTCGAAATCCTCTAAGGCGAAACGCAATATTGTCGCGAGCTTATTATCGGCACAGTGTACAGCGAATTGAGGCGCACCAATAATCGCCGCGGCCAGCAGGGCAAGCGGGTCACTATCGGTGGCTTCAGCGAAACGAAATATCGAGTCAATATTTAATCTGCCCCGCCCAGCTTCAAAGTGCTGGTAGGACCGAAGCGGCATGCCCATGGCGCTGGCTACGGTCTTTGCGTTCTGTTGGCGATAGCGCCTCACCGCGCGTAGGGCCAGAGCCAGGTTGCGCATACGCGCCGCGCTCTCTTCCCCCTGGGCACTCATGGCTACAAACCGGCTAAGCCTACTCTCACCAGACAACCTTGACTTGTAGCCTCCGTGCAATCAATGGGTCGAAGCTACGGGACGCCAATCGCAACAACCGTTGCAAACGAAAGCTGCATACGGATCATCTTCGAAGGCACGAGATGAGCCCTTGCGCAAGTTTCTTGCACTCAGCGCGCCAAGTCTTTGCGGTTAGCTATGTCATTGATCCAACGACAACTTTTTTGGGACCGAGACGTTCTTGCCAACGACCTCGGCAGCGTGGATAGAGGCTGATCAAGGGACCATAATCATAGTCACCTGACTCAATTTTCCGGACGGAGGGAACTGATGGTGAGGGCTCTCAATCCATTCGGCATCGCGCTCGAATCCCTTCGCGACGGCCTGCGAAACGGCGTGCACGCCAGAGGCGATCCGCTTATCGTCGTAGACCTGTCCCGGAAGCTTAAGTTGAGTCCGACCCCCGTGCGCGAAGCCCTTTCCCGGCTCGCGGGAGAAGGCCTGATCATCGACCGTCGCGGCCGTGGATACTTCGCACCGCGCCAGGACATCCATGAACTTGTCGACCTCTACCAACTGCATCTGACCTACGTCGAATGCGCGTTCCGCTTGCGGAGAGACGATACCGCCGCCAATCGCGCCTCAAACATCTGGGGGAAAACAGCACTCAAGGCGATGCTCGCCAGCACAAAGGATCGCGACGCGGCTCTGCGCGATTATGTCGAGTCCTTTTACGCGGAGATCGTCGCCGGCGCCGGAAACGAAGTTCTCGCGAGCGCCCACCGTGTCCTGGCGGACCGCCTCGCCTTCGCACGCCGGGCCGAGGCGCGGGTCATCCCTGACTTGAAAACTGAATTAGAGCGCTTGGCGGAGCTCCTGGACCAGAGCACAATCGATGATCTCGAGACCGAGATACGTGCCTACCACGCTCGCCGACTAAAAATCGCATCTCGAATTGTTGGCACACTCCGTTAGATAGGCGAAATATATTCAGAATATAGTTTGCTATATATTCGACCATGGCGCGCAATATCCCGACCGCAATACGCGGTTACACAGACGGGAGACCACCATGATCAAGTCTTCGAAATTCAAGTTGATGCGGCTCGGCTCTGCTAAGCGCCTAATCCAAGGCGTCAGCGGCGACTTCGTCGAGACCGCGCTCACCAAGCAACCCATCCCGATGGGCTGACGCCTCGACGCTGGCGTCGGCCCTCGGACCGACGCCAGCATTTTCCATCGCTCCCACAGACCATGACCGCGAGCCCGCATGGAATTGCAACTTTCCGACCGCTACGCCGCCACCGACGTCGACGGAGATGTTGTTTTCCTCGACCGGCGCGACTTCACTTTCCACATGTTGCCTGGAGCAGGGACTGCGCTTTCGGCAGGGAGCTCAAACCTCGTTTGGCAGGTCACGGATTCCGAGCTCGCAGGCACGCTGATCGAGGCCGGGATTTTCGCAACGGCGCCTTGGCAGGTGAGGACTAAGGCCCGACGGGTAGAAAACGCCAACCGGAATCTGCCAAGGACAGAACATCGGCCGCCGACGCGAACCGAGCGGGCCGACCTTGCTCTCGCCGGGTTGAGCATGTGCCGTCACTTCCCCGGACGAAACTTTCAACATCTGCTTGAAGTCGCCGCCGAGCACCTACAACCGCTTGACCGGTTAGCGTCCGAGCCGCCCTCGAGCGCCCTCATCGATAGCGTCGCAATGTTTCTGCAAATCTACCCCTGGATACCGTTCCAAGGCGCATGCCTCTTTCGAAGCCTGATGCTGCTGCTCTATCTGCGCCGACAAGGCCACGACGCCATGTGGGTGTTTGGGGTGCGTACCTGGCCCTTTCTCGCCCACTGCTGGCTGCAGGTCGGCGACGTTGTCCTCAACGACCACGCCGAGGGCCTCGTGAGCTTCTACCCGATCCTGGTCGCCTGAACGCCCATGACCCAATTTCTCGCAGCCCTCTGGACCTCAGGCGAGGAGCGCGCCGATGAACAGCAGAACAGGCTGCGAGCGCAATTGCGCGATGATCTGGATTGGAGCGTTGCGTTCGAGACGAGCGGGTCATGGATCGCATGTCCAGCCACCCGTCGGGCCCCATTGCGATCTACGGCGCAGGGGTCCGGTGTTGTGATCGGCGGCCTGTTCGAAGCCGGATCGTCACGCCCCGCGCCGGTCCGGCTCGATGACATTTGCCAACCAACGCCTCTCAGTATCGCCGGTCAGCTCCTCCAACGCTACTGGGGCCGCTACGTCGCTCTCCTGCCGGATGATTCCACAGGCTCATTCTCGGTCTTTCGCGATCCATCCGGCGGGGTGGAGTGCTTGATATGGCGCTTTGGCTGGCTCACCCTCGCCAGTTCGGACACCAGGCCTTTGCTCCGCTTTCGTCCGACCGCGTTGGCAGTCGATTGGACTCTCGTAGGCGCCATTCTCCGCGAGCCGTTGGTGTCGACGGCCACCTCGCCACTTACCGACGTCCACCTTTTGACCCCAGGAGCGCTCTGCCATGCCGATCGGCCAGACGCCGAAATCCAACTTTGGCGACCCGCCACGTTCGCCAGACGTCGCGTCACCGATCCTGAGCAGGCGCTCGACACGCTCAAGGCCTCGGTCGAGCAAAGCGTCGCCGCCCACGGGAAGAGCCCCGGACCAACTGTCGTTGAAATATCCGGAGGGCTAGACTCTGCGATCGTCTCGTCAACGCTGAAGAAGGCGGCCGATGCTGAGGTCACGGCCTGGATCAACTTCGCGGTGGACCAGCCGGGCGGCGACGAGAGGGCCTACGCTCAAACCGTGGCCGGCCACCTTGGCGTCGGACTGACGACCTATCTCAAGCCGGCTCTAGATCTAAACCCCGCCGAACTGGAGGCGACCGCGGGCGAGGTTCGTCCAAGCTTCGTCGCGTTCGACACCCATTACGATATCACTCTCGCCAACGAATGCCGTCGCACAGGGGCGGCGCGCATCATGACGGGCCAGGGCGGCGACGCTGTATTCTACCAACCGCCCAGCAGCCTGCCGTTCGCAGACCATCTCCAGCGGCTCGGTCTCCCGGCATTGCATTCGCCCCATCTGGTCGACGTCGCGCGCTGGACCCGGCGTTCGACCTGGGGCGTTCTGCGAACCGCCCTCGTCGCACTGGCCGGCTACGGGCCGTCGCCAGCTGCACCGCCTCCCCCATACCTGTCACGGCGCCTACGTCGCCGCACAAGCACGGTCGGCCGTCATCCTTGGCTAGCCGATCTCAGCTCGCTTCCGCCCGCCAAACGCGTGCATATCCGCAACCTGGCGGATGGCTTGACCCTTTCGGGTCACGCCAGGCGAGCTGAGATCGCCGAACTCATCCATCCCCTGCTTTCGCAGCCGGTGATGGAAGCCTGCCTGTCGATCCCGGTCGACATCCTGGTCCAAGGTGGCCGGGACCGCGCACTGGCGCGTCTCGCCTTCGCTGACCGAATCCCGGAATTGATTCTCAACCGGCGCTCGAAAGGCGAAACCAACGCCTATTATGGACGCGCGATGGCGAACGCCGTCGGCTGGCTGCGGCCGTACCTGCTCGACGGTGTTCTGGCCGCCAATGGCTTACTCGACCGGCCGCTTCTGGAGGCGACGCTCAGCGAAGAGCATCTCGCCTGGCACGGCGGTTTCGCCGACCTCGGCATGACCATCTGTCTCGAAGCCTGGGCGCGCCGCTGGTCCGCTTATCTTGCGCCCGCCGCTTATGAGGCCGGCCCCAGCTGATCCCTCAAAAACGCGAATGCGCGGCGATATTTGTCGCGCACATTCGGTGGACTGCTCACGGTGTGATTTTCTCCCCAATAGGTCAACAGGACAGCGTCCTTGTTCTGTCGATACAGAGCGTTGAACATCTTTTCCCCCTCCCCGACATCTATGATGTCCTGATCGCCCTGGATCAGCATGACCGGCGTAACGATCCGATTCGCAGCGAACAGCGGACTATTGCGAAGGTATCGCTCCGGCGCGTCCCAGAGCACCGCGCCCAAGCCACCCTGGCCGGTTTCGCTCCAGCCCATGTTGGCCTGCAATCGATAGGTGGTGAGTTCTGGATCGGTTCGATAGGGAGGGTCTATCGCGCCATATCCGCCGGCAAGATCGGTCGGGGCCGCCTCGGCGATTGCGGCTTTAAACCGGTTCGTTTGGGTCGCCACGACCAGCACCGCATACCCGCCGAAACTGTGCCCCCAGATCGCCAACCGCTGGATGTCCACTGGCGCCTGTTCGCCAGCAGCGTCCACCACCTGCAGAATCTGGTCGGCCAGACCCGCCGCCGGCTCCTCGCCCGATCTCGGTAAGCTTGGAATCAGGGCGGCGTAGCCTTGGCCGACCACCAATTGTGGATTGACGCCCATGAAGGCGACGCCAGCTTGGCCTTCATAGGGCTCCGCGTCCTGGGCCACTCCAGGATACGGGATCACGACCACGGGCAGCTTAACGCCGGGTTTCCTATCGCGAGGAAGATAGAGCCAGCTTGTGAGCGCCTCGCCCTTAGGTCCGAGGTGATGGATGCGCACCAGATCGGCGAAATCCACTGAGGCCAGCTGGGCGTTTACGCCAAGTATCCGACGGTCACCGTCTTTGCCGCCGCCAAGGAAGACCACCTGCGCGCCCTGGGCGTCGCGGCGGATTCCAACATAGGCCCCGCCCCCACCTGGACCGATGGGTTGGACGCTGATCGGGAGCGCGCCCTCCGCTGTAGCCTTGCCGGAAATGCAAACCCGGTCAAACTGGAGGTGCGCGTCGACCGTCCGCTGTATCTCGAGACAGTCATCCCGCGGCGCCGCCAGCGAGATACGCGGGCCCGCCGACAGCTCAGCCGCACGCCGGACCTGGGCTTTGGGAAGCGCGGCCAGCTTGATCAGCCGTCCGTCCAAGCCGAGGCGCCATGCGCTGTCCTCAGCTAGCAAGACATCGCCTGCGGCGCTCACAGCAGCGAGATCGGGCGGCGGCGCGCGAAGATCACGAGACAGCGTCTCCGCACGGCTCGGCGTCAGTCGATACCATTCCGGTCGCACGGCAGGGATCGCCTTGAGCGTCCCATAGACGGCGGGGGCGTCGCCGAGCCAATCGGCATGGACATGGAGGAGATGAACATAGGGCGTGAAATCCAGCAGTGGTCGAACACCCGCGCCGGTGAACACCTTGACGGGTCCGCCGCCGCCCTCGACCTGCAGAAGCCCGCCCTGCTCCCAATCCTCGCCAGGCTTGCGGCCGAACACCAGCAGGGCGTCGCGAGACGGCGACCAAGTCAGAAGGCTCCTCGCCAAATCAAGCTCTGGGCAGGGGCGCCGCACGACGCCGGTCTCAAGATCCACCAACGCAAGATCGGTCCGCCGCGTAGCGTCGGCCTGGCGAAGCGGCCGGTCGGGTCGGTCAGGCATGGTCTCGCCCTCGCTCAACACCGCGACGTACCGGCCGCTGGTCGCCAGCTCCAGATCGACGAAATCGCCGCGCGCCAGTTCACGTCGGCCACCCGTCCTTGGATCGACGAGAAGAAGCCTGCGCAACGCAGCCCGAGGGTGATCCTGGAGATAGGCCCCGCTTCCGAGCACTCGGATCGAGGCGCCGGTTCCCTGGATGGTTGGTCGCCACAACCTTGGCAGAGCCTGCATGTTCGCGGAGTTAGTCCGCACCATGTAGGGCGCCATGTTCCTCGGGTTTTCAATCAGGACGATCTGATCGTCCCCGCGCCAAACAGCGCTTCTCCCCCAGCCCGCAAGCTCAGGCGTCACACCGAGCCAACGGATCGTGCGCTTAGCGAATTCGGCGACACCGGCGTCGAACCTGTACCCCCGTACCCGGTAGACAAGCATCTTGCTTCCCGAGGGCGAGATCGGGCCAGCCAGATAGCCCACCCCTTTCGCTTGCGGGAACAGCGGCGCAGCCGGTCCGCCCTTAACGAGATCCGCCGCCCACAATTGATCCAGGACGATGTCGGCGCTGGTGTCGTTGTCGAACCTCGGCGCTTGATCATAGGGCCTTCGCTTCTCGATAATCACCCATCGACCCCCAGGGGCGACGACCACCTTCCCCAGGGAGGCCAGATGGAGCGCATCCTCAACGGTGAAGGGGCGGCCTTGGGCGGCCGGCCCCAACAAAAGCCAAAGCACCGCCGCACACGTGAGAACGCGCATTGATGAGCACTCCGATGTCCGAGTGGAAAAGCGGCCTAGAGGTCCGCGCTCACCAGCGCTTGGCGAGCGAGATCGACGCCATGCGACCGAAAGGCGTCGCGTTGGCCGGGTCGTAGCCGACACCGACCGGCGAGTCGTAGAAAGGTGGATCCTGGTCGAATAGATTCTGTGCGGAGAGCGCCAGCTCCAAACCTTTGGTCGAACCGCTGGTCGCCTGCGAACGCCAGCGCAGTTGCAGATCACAGGTGGTCCACGAACCGATCGTCCGATCGGCGACCGGATCGCGGTAGCTGTCGGTGAAGTTCACAGCGAAGGTCGCCCCGAACGGTCCTCGCGACCAGGACCCCGTAAACCTTCCTTTGAAATCTACGGGCTCGCCGGCCGTGCTGACCAACTGTTGGGGCGCCGCTGTCGGCGTCAACTTGCGCTGGTAATCCACAAGGTAGGTCGCATTAGCCGCCAGGCCAAAGACGTTGCGGTCGATACTGAAGGTCTGCATCACGTCGAAGTCGAGGCCGCGGACGAGCACCGCTGAGGAATTGGTGTAACGTGCGTCGATGATCGCCCCATAGGCCGAAGCAGGGTAAGCCGCGCCGGAGATCGTGCTGGGTTGGTTCAACAGGGCCTGGACCTTGGCCACATCGGCGGAATTTCCGCCGTTAAGCGTTGTTACGAAAGCCCCATAGGCCGGATTCGACAGTACCTCGCTGATGTTCTCAAGCGCCGGCTGACCGATCTGGTTGGAGAAATCGATGTCGAACCACGTCGTGCTCACGCGCAGGCCTTTGAGGAAGCTCGGCGTCCAGTCGAAGCCGGCTGTCCAGGTTGTCGCCGTTTCTGGCTTCAGGCCGGGATTGCCCCCGTATTGGATCAGCACCAGGGATTGTTGGCTTCCATTGGTCAGGAAGGTCGGCACATTGATCTGCGGCTGGCTGAGCTGGGTCAGATCCGGCGCTCGGAAGGACGTCCCATAGGTCGTCCGCAGGTTCAGGTCGCCGATAGGCTGCCAAACCAGGCCAAGCTTCGGGTTCGAGGTGGTCCCGAAATCGTCGTAGTGTTCAATCCGGCCGGCCAGCGACGCCACTAGGCGGCGAATTCCAGGCAACACATTATCAGGGCCGACAATCGGCACATTCACCTCGCCAAACACTGAGGAAACATCGCGTTCGCTCGGCGGACCGCCGCTCAGAGCGGGCGTTGTCCCGCCGGTGAAATCGACCAGGGTCGATTCGAAGCGTTCGTGTCGAAACTGGGCGCCCACCGCTGCTTTCACCTCACCGCCGGGAAGTCGGATCACGGGTCCGTCGAGTTGGGCGCTCAGGGTCGTCACCTGGCTCACATCGACGGCGTCGTCGTAGCCGCTGCCGACATAGGCCAGCACGCTTTTGGCATTTGCGCCGCCGCCGCCATACGGATTGAAATAGCCGTCGACCGCCGGGTTATAGCCGGCGCCCGGGGCGATCGGCGTATTCCCCAACGCCTCTTGGAGATAGGCGTTGTTCGGCAGGTTGGACGTGGCGGTGTGTTCGGTTTGGTCGGCGAAGGCGGCGTAGGTCTCCAGCCGCCAACCTTGCCCAAGGTCTCGATCCAACCCCGCCGAGACGTCGAAGGTGTCGACCGTGCCGGAATTTCGCTGAGGCCCAAGGTCGCCGGCGAAACTGTAGCCAAGCAACTCAGACGGACTGGCGTTGGGCGTCGCATAATACGGGTTGGCGGGCGTGACCTGGAGAATGGTCGACGAGGCAGGCGAGGTCCCTGCATACTCTCGCCGGCTTGCACGCCCTTCAATGCTCACCGTCGTGGAGCTGTCGAGATCCTGGCTGGCGCTCACAAACAGTCCGTGCCGATCCTGCGACGGCGTGAGATCTGAGCCCGCACGATAGTTGAACAGGTTCGATTGCCCGGGCAGAAAGCTAGGCCCCATTCCGCTCGCGCCGGGTGAAATGGCGTAGGTCGGGAGATAGGTTCCTACGGTGGGGTCAAAGCCCAACAGATTGCCTGGTACGCTGTAGGTCAGATCGTGATTGGTCCCCCCCAGCGCTCTGAGATCGGTGTTGGCCGTATAGGACCGGGAAGAGGCCGGCAGGGCGTCGTCGTGCTGGTATTCGTAGGTCAGCAGGAAATGGCCGCCGCTCCACGTAGAGCCAAAGGCCTGGGAGACCTGCACACTGTCTCCGACGCCTCCCGAATCCACGCCGTAACGCAGTCGCGTCTCCGCCCCATCGAAATCCGTCTTCATCACCACGTTGACCACGCCCCCGACCGCGTCGGAGCCGTAGATCGCCGAAGCGCCGTCGAGCAGGACGTCGACATGATCGACAGCCTCTGTCGGAATCGACGACACGTCTGCGAAGTCGCCCTGTAGCCCGCTCCCCGCGACCCTGCGCCCATCGATCAGGACCAGCGTCGCCGCCGCGCCCAGCCCCCGTAAATTGACCCCCTGAGCCTCGCCGGCGTTGGTGCCGAGTGGATCTGATCCGACAAAGGATGTGTTGGGCGTGGAACTTCCGCCAAAGCTTTGCGGGAGCCGCTCCAACATATCGGCGACGGTCGCATCGCCCTGCTCGCGGATTTGCGCCTGCGTGATCGTCGTCACCGGAGACCCGCTATCCTTCGCCCCGCGAATATGAGAGCCGGTGACGATCACCTCCGCCACCCTAGCCGGTATCGCCGCACCATTTTGTCCGGCCGCAGACCTACCATCCGCCTGCGCGATGCCCGGAGCCGGTTCGGCGGAGTTGGTGACGATCGGTTCGGGATCGCTCGCTGAGCGATAGGCCGCCGCGATCGGCGCCCCATGCGGTCGCAGCACCAGAACATTGGGCCGAGGCCGCAGCACCTCGATCCCGGTGCCGCGCAAAAGGCGCTCCAGCGCTTTATCGGGAACGAAACTGCCCTTCAGCGAAGCGACCTTGCGACCGGAGGCGATCTCCGCCGTGTACAGCAACTGTTGATGCGTTTGCGCGGCGAAGCTCTGCAGTGCGATGTCTAAAGGCCCCGGCTCGATGTTGATGAAGACCAATCGCTCTGCGGCGGCCGCCGCCGTCGCCGATGGAACGCGCATTAACCCAGTCGTCAGCGACGCCAAGCTCACGCAAATACAGAGTTTAATTTTCAGTCTCGTCAACGGCGATCCCCCAAAGACCTGCAAACATCAGGCTCGATCCGCCAGCCCTCTTTTCGGAGCTGTCAGTGGGTAGACGCCAAATTGGGGGCGCGCCCCTAATGGGAGGACGAAATTATTTTACGATGCGTTGACCGAAGAGCTCCCGGCAGGGCTCAGCACCACCGATCCATCCGGTTGACGGCTTGAGCGAAGGTCATAGAGGCCGGTGACGGCGGAAATGAAGTCAGTCGCATCGCCGCTCGCAAATGTGCCGTTCACCCGAACATCATCGAGCCTAGAGGCGTTCAAGATGATCTTCCCGCGATTGTACCGGTTGACCTCTTCAATCGCCGAAGCGAGCGGGATGTCATGAAAGATCAGACGTCCAGTCATCCAGCCGGTGTCGTCATCCACATCCGCCTTGTGAAGCGATTGAGCCGATGGACTCGCCGTCAGCCGATCGCCCGGCGCCAACGTCCACACCCGGCTCTGACCACTCGTTGCTGGGGAGGCGACCTTGACCGCGCCCTGCATCAGCGAGACCCGCACCTGATCTCCATCGCGTCGCACGTCGAAACGCGTGCCCACCGCGCGCACGCGCGTCGACCCGGCTTGAACCGTGAAAGGACGCGCGGGATTATGAGCCACATCGAAGAAGGCCTGTCCCTTGAGCAGCTCAATCTGACGCGCCGTCGGCGTGAACCGCACCGCAAGCCTGGTATCTGTGTCCAGGCGGACGCGCGACCCATCTTCCAGCAGGACGAGGCGATCCTCGCCCACTGCGGTTTCATAGCTCCGGCTGAGCCTGAGTATCCGCCCAGCGCCAAACAGCACGACCGCCAGAAGCACGACGACAGCGGTGCCGACCCATCGGCCGTATGAAGCTTCTCGCCTCGTCCCTTTCACCGAACGCCCGGTACGCTCCATCGCCTCGGCGATCGCGCCCTGGATATCCGGATCGCTCTGGAGGCTGTCGGCGCCCCGCCAGACGGTCTCGACCATGCCGTAGGCCGCGTCATTTTCCGGCTGGCGCCGCCAGGCGCGAAATTCATGCAAGGACGCGGTGGAAACCGATCGCGCGTTCAGGCGCGCAAACCACTGCGCAGCCTCCTTCAGAGCCTTATCGTCCTGCCCAACGCTACGGCCCATCATGGTCCGCCTTGACCGCGGATTCCTTTCGCACAAAGCGACATCGCCTTAGACATTCGCCACTCGACCGTCTTGATCGACAAACCGCAAAGCTGAGCGATCTCCTCATAGGATAATCCCACAAAGCGGCTCATGATAAAGACGTCCCGGTACGGCTTGGGAAGCGAAAGTACGATCTGCTTGAGCAGCACGCTCTCGAACTGATCCGCATAGGCCGGCTTATCCCATTCCGACTGGATCTCGGGCGACAGTGAGACAAGCCTAGCGCCTTTGCGGCTCCGAATCTGATCCTTGGCGAGATTTTGCGCGATCCGAAGCAGTAGCGCCTGAGGATGTTCGAAGACACTCCCCGCCGGGTATCGGGCGATGCGAGCGTAGGTCTCCTGCACCAGATCCTCGGCAAGATCGGCCCCGAACCGCCGGCGAAGCGCCGATCCAAGCCATTTGGCATGACGGTGATAAAGCTCGGCAACCTTCACTTCCCCAGCAGCGCCCGGGTCGATCGCCTCCGCCTTCGCCTCCGCCTGCGCCTTCAGCCGCCTCATGTGCAGGCTCCTCCAAAACAACAGGAGGGGCGTCCGCGGATTAAACACACCGCAGCTGGAATTCCTGCGCCACGCGCGGCGACGCCAGCGCGCATCCGCGCGCCCGGCAGGCACGACTTGGCGAGCACGGACACGCCTAAAGCAGCCCAGGCTCATGAATCAATGCATCATGGCAGGGGATTCCACGCCCCTACCAGCGCTCTCGCGCCGGCAGGGTTGAGCGTGAATGAATTAAAACCGTCACGCAAGACGCTTGGCGAAGCGTGACTCGATGGGGGCGGGTGTTGGAATCCTCTGGTGCTTAAAGAGGCTCGTTTGCTTCAGGATCGGGCCGCATCCGCGACGCGCGAAGCCGCACGTCCCCCGGCATCAAGACCATCCCTATATAACGACACCCGTCGAAGCGGTCTTACGATCGGCTCGATCGCGATGCAACCGATCGGCATGATCGTGTCCCCAGTAGTGGTGTAGCTCGACGTTAGCGGAGCCGCTTCCGAAGCTCGCTGTGCTCCCGGGCTCCGCCGAGCAGCCTCTCGGCCGCTGCGGGTTGTGATCCGTAGCGCGGGCGAGGCGACGCTCCGCTATGGCCGTCGCGCTCTTCGTGCGGCGCTTCAGGAAGCTACCCGTCGGTTACAGCTCCAGCCATCGGGGCTAGGCGATCAATGCAGGCAATGCTGAAAAAATGCTTCAGCTCAACCGCTCTGTCCTTCAGTCACTCGAGATCTCCAGAGGAAATCTCATATTGAGGTGAAGCGCTGGGATTCCTCGTGAAAGAGCACCGCTTTTCACGAATCGGCTCACCCAACACACCAGCACCGCCAGCGTCCCCGCGATAAGACCGCTTCAGATACGCGGCGCTCCGGAAGAGCACGCTCCAACGCCTACGGACAATCTGCAACCAATAGCCGGATCTGAGGCGGAGCCTATTGCGCTCCCGGTGCCGAGGCGATGCTACACAGGCATCACGTTCTGATCGCCTCTTGCATCATCATTCGCACCTGGATGCCATTTCTGGGCATCTGAGGTGTCAGCTCCTTTGGGAAATCACCGCCGACACATGCCTTCGCAGGCATCACGGTGCGCGATTTTTGGGCCTATCTGGCCACCCTTAGGTCCCGATACTCGACCGGTCGCCATTGCGGCGAGCGAGCATGGGAAATCGGAAATGGCGAGGAAGCGTGACAATGGGCTTCTTGATTTCGTCGAGCCGTCTGCAGGCTGGGACCGGGCTGATTTCGCCCTGGAGTTTCTGCTCCGCAATCCAGACTACAGGCGTGCCTACCAGTCTTTGCGCCGTCGCGAAACGCGCTGCTCAGACGAGGCGGCCGTTGATCATCTCGGGCAGCATTGGGGCTTGGCCTTTCGCCGTCGATCCGGATCGGCCGCCTCCCCATCCAGTCAACGTCTGGAGACCCGAACTCATCCCTACCACGGTGATTCTGACCGCAGCCCCATCGGAATTCAGCTGTTCACGTAACACACTATGTCTCCATGGACAGGGAATCCGGTTCGATCAAACCACCGCCGGGAGCCGACATATTGTGCTCGCCGAGCCTGAAGGCGATCACCGCATTTGTCTCGTCGATGTCCATCGCAAGGAAGGAGCTCTTGCGGCACTCATTCCGATGGGCGGCGATGTGCCTGTTCGACTTGAAGCGACCCAACGCCTGCAGCGGCGCCTATGTGGCCGCCCGGCTGGGCCGCCGCCCCGCGCCTGGCGCCTCACCCAACAGCAACGCACCCGCCTGACCTTGATGCTTAAAGCCTTGGATGCGCGGCGGTCGGGGTGGAGCTACCGGCGCATCGCCGTCGACCTGCTTGATCCAGAGGCTGCGGCGCTGCCGGCCACTATCTGGACGATGTCGCCCGTCCGCGCCCGAGCGACGCGACTGGTGGTCCGTGCGTTCGAGACGACGAACGGCGGCTATCTGCGCCTGCTGCGAGGTGCGAACGCCTAACTCTCCGAGGTCCTCCCGCGCCGCGCAAGTTAGGCATCGGACTCGCCTCGACGCATATATTCTCTTTATGCTCCCATAAGGAGGTGGATATGCAAACCACCGATGTCGAGTGGGCTAGCGCGCTTCTTCTTTCATCACGGTCGTTTCGAGGATCTACGCAAGGGCGCCGTTTAGAGGGTTCATCACCGCCGAGAACGTCGGCCCCCGATTTACCCTGAGGTCCGGCGAGGTCCGCATCCGCCAGAACCAGCCGGACGGCCTCCCGCCGAGTAGCTGACGCTGGCGCGCTGGGCCGCCCCCCCCAAACTGAGTTGAAAGCGACCGATCAGCCGCAGGGATCTCCGGCTCCCCATCCGTCAGCCTGCCCACGAGCGGCATTGCGCCCCGCCAACAGCAGGAGCCGATTTCCACCCACGCGGGAGAAATCGCAAGCTGCATGCGGAGGCCTTGAACGCCCGCGTCGCGCGGAGGCGAAGCTAGCGAACCCGGGCTCGTCCGATGGGTGCTGCCCTGCGCTGAGCTTATATTGGCTGGTATCCGGCATCTGCGCCTTTCGCGCCCCTCGGCCGTCTATGCGTCGGTATCGCCCGTGTTTGCCGCCCGCATCAGTTTAAGGACGGCCCTCCGGTGCGCCGAGGAGCTGCTGGCGGCATAGGCATCGAGCAGCTCGGACGCCCGCGAACACTCGTCAGCATGTGGGCCTTATCTGGCAGGCTCGGCGCATCGGATTTGGGCAACAGGTCTGCGGCGTGGACACTCAACGCTTCCGCTGTTTTCACCAGCATCGAGGCGCCGATTGGTCCCGCGCTCATACTTTTGAATTTGCTGGAAGGTGATCTGGAGCCTATCGCCCAGCGCCGCCTGGTTTAAGCCGCGGGCCCGGCGCAACTCGTATCGTCAGCCCCACCTCGATGTCGATCGGGTCCGGTCCTTGACCAAAATGGCCCGATAGCTTCATGCTCAATCCCTTTCACTCAACCTTTGATTGAGGCGTAAGCCTACCGCAATGATAGCGTCAGCGAGACGGAATTGAGGCTTTGCCGCTGCAACAACGGCCACTTGCGCGACATTTGTGGGCGACGTCATTAGCGGGGGGCTTCCGCCCACAAAGGGGGCCCTGCAAGCCAGCCTTCGGCGGGCGCGAAAGCGCCTCTGGGGGCCAGAATTTAATTCCCCCGACTAAACCCCCGACTAATGGAAATTTTTAGTCGGGGCCCTCCGCCAGAAGTCCCGTAAATTCTTGATTTATTAGGGAAAATGGCGCGCCACGGTGGATGAAAACGACAAATATATTTCACCTCTTCTACTACGATGGAGCCGCCGATTACCGCCAAACGCCGCATCCCGCCGCCGATGGCCGCCAACGTCACGCCATGCACGTCCTCCCAGACCCCATTGCTCGTTGTTGGATGCAGTACGAAGGCTAGCGAAAGTCCAAGCTCGCCATATCGGGGTGCTTCCCTGCCTCAATGGCCAGGGCACTCCCGGCCGCTAGGCGACCTTGGGAAGGTCGACTTTCGGCCGCTCTTCGAGCCTAGTTAGGCGATCTCAGACGTCGCTGCAGCTTGGGCAAGCGCGAGCGACGCAGCCAAGCTGCAGCTGGACTCCCACGGCTCTGCTTTCAGCGAGACCCCTGGCCGCTCGCGCGCTGGGCTGCCCGCAGCCTAACGAGGCAACTGTGTTTGAACCTGCGCTGATTCCAATAGGAGTTCCTGCACTCCGCGTTCTGCGAACACGGTCCGGTCCTCCTTCTGGGGTTGGCAGATAACATGCACTACAGTCACGGAGCCGACCGGTTCGACACCGACCGTTAGATCGGCGCCCGCTCGCTCTATGCCGACGAGTTGCCAGATCACACTCGTGACAATGCCCTCTTCGAACTGGCCCGCTAGAGCAATGCTGATGCAGTCCCCGACGCGCGGGGCTTCGACCAGTTCAAAATCGCGAGAAGGTCCCTCCGCTCCCGCTATCCAGACTCTTACCCTCATGCTGGCTCCACGCTCCAAGCCTATGCCTTTGTAAAGATTCTGTTCTCAGCATGTGGATGCCCACGCAACGGACGGTGCGGCTGATGCATAGGCTACCTTCGCCTCGGGAGCAGCGTCAAAGCGTCGCTACGCGCTTGTGGCGTCCATGCATTGGTCGATCAGCGCCGCCCTCATAAATGGCGTAGCTGGAGAGAATCTAAGAACGATGCATCATGCCAGAGGGGCTGCCACGGACGTCGATGACGACCAAGCCGGGCAGCCCCGTGCTCGTTCCGGGCTATCTCTCACCACCTGTGGTAATGGTAGCGCCACGGGCCTGGGCGCCAATCCGGCCGCCAGTAGGCATGGTTGGTCCAGTACCAGTACCGGTAGGGGCGATAGACCCACCGGCCGTCCACCCAGACCCAAGGCTGATACCAGGCCGGTCCATAGACGACGTCGACCGGATAGACGGGACCGGCGTAGGCGAACGCGGGCGCCCCTGACGCCACAACATAGCCCGGCGGGCACGCCGCCGTGGCGCTGGAGCCAATGGCCGCCCCGGCCGTGGCGCCTAGCGCACCCCCGGCCACGGCGCCGGCGGCATGAGCGCCGCGTCCGGCGACGCTGGATCCGAGGACCGCTCCCAGGACGCCGCCGATCGCCGCGCCAGCAACGGTGTTGTTGCGCTGGTCGACGCAGTTCTGGGCCGCCCAACGCGCGTATTGATCGGCGTAGGCCCGGTCGTATTGCTGAGCCCGCTGGTCGTAGGTCGAGCCCGCATTTTCAGAGCCTGCCGGTGGCGGCGCGTACTGGCCCGCGGGCGGGGTGGACGAGGCCGGGATGTTTGGCGCGGATTGGGCCGCGGCGGCCAGGGGCTGACTGAGGATGGACAGCACCAGAGCCGAGGCCAGCGCCTTCGACTTGAGTTTTGAGCTTCGTGTCGTCATGACGGCAACGCCTCCTTTCTAGTGCGATGTGGTTTGCTTTTGATCGAGGCGGTTGAGGGCCTCGAGCACTTCGTTGAGCGGGACCGGCCCGTCGCTGCCGATGAACCATCTCAGGTCCGGATGGCCTTCGACGGCGCAGGCGTCCGAGGCCCAGGACGCCAAGATAGCCTGCTTCTCGCGGTCATCCAGAATCGGGTCCTTCAGGACGTCGACGGGGCGGTTGAACCCGAGCGCCGGGCGCAGAAGCCTTTGGCGGGCTTCACTGACCCGGGCGACGGGGGGTTTGATGTCCGATGTGGCGAACATGGTCACCTCAAGGGGAAGCGGCCCGCCCGTCCGCAAACGGGCGGACGGGCCATCGGGTTAGTGAGCGGTCTGATTGATCGGGATCCGCTTCGCCCGGTCCTGGCTTTGGGCCGTCTTGGGGGCGGTCACGGTCAGGACGCCGTTGCGGAAGGCGGCCTGCACCTTCTCCTCATCGACGCCCTCGAGCGCCAGCCGCCGCTCGAAGCGGCCGTAAACCCGTTCGCTGAAGCCGCGCCCCTGGTCTTCGGACTCGGCCCGCTTCTCACCGCGAAGGATCAGCACGCCGTCCTGCAGGACAACGTCCACATCCTTGTCCTCCATCCCGGGCAGTTCAGCCGTGATGCGGTAGGCGGTATCGGTGTCCTCGACCTCCAGTTTCGGCCAGACGCCGCCCAGGGCGGCGGACTCGAAGCCGCGGAAGACGTCGTCAAACAGACGGTTCACTTCGCGGTGGAGCGTTATCAGGGAATTGGCCGAGTCCGGCTCAGCCGAGCCGGACGGCCCAGTCGGGTTGCGCGGCTGACTACGGGTCCAAGGGACGAGATCACGCACGTTCATGACAATCCTCCTTTCTGACGTGCACAAGGGATCCGGCGCCGGACCAAGCCGGCGCCGGAAAAGTGCGTCACTGACGCCGCCTTAGGCGGCGCGACGCTCGGCCTGCGGCTCTTCGAGCCGCGGCACGTTGCCGGCGGCGTCGCCCGACTGGATGCCGATGCGGCGGGGCTTCAGGGCCTCCGGCACCTCACGGGCGAGACTGATCGACAGGACGCCGTCGGCGTAGTCGGCCGATTTGACCACGACATAGTCGGCCAGCTCGAAGCGGCGCTCGAAGTTCCGGCCGGCGATGCCGCGGTGCAGGAAGGTCCGGCCATCGTCGGCCTTGGCCTTCCGGCCCGCCACGATCAGGAGGTTCGGCTGAGCCGTGATCTCGAGTTCAGCGGCGCTGAAGCCGGCCGCCGCCAGAGTGACGCGGTAGCTGTCTTCGCCGGTCTTCTCGATGTCATAGGGCGGATAGTTGCTGTCTCCCTCGCTCCTCATCGCAGCATCGATGAGGTCCGCCATGCGGTCGACGCCAATCATCGACCGGTAAAGAGGGGAGAGATCATATGCCGTTCTCATTTCCATCTCCTCGAACGAGCAAGTTGGACCTAAGAGGCGCCCACGAAGCCTTGGGAGCCCCTCGAACGTCGAGCCGTTTCAGCGCCCGACGGCGGATGATTTGGGATGGGTCCAAAACCGCTTCAAGACCCCGCCTTGAGATTTTTTTGCGGCCGCCTACCTGCTGGCCCGGTCGACGTTTTCAACCCCCAAAGGGCCCCCCGCCCCCCGACGCCTTTCAGCCGCCATGCCCCTTACTCAGAATCTCCTTTCCGTCTTCGTCACCCTCTTTGCGACCATCGGTCCGGTGGAGACCGCGGTTGTGTTCGCCGGTCTGACCGCCGGCGTGCACCGGTCCGAACGGCGTAGCTTAGCGTGCCGCTCGACCGTGATCGCGGGAGTCGTCCTGACCCTCTTCGCGGTCGGCGGGGGAGCCGTTTTGTTCCTCCTCCACGTCTCTCTCGCGGCGTTCCGCGTGGCCGGCGGGGTGTTGCTGTTCCTGCAGGCGCTGACCCTGACCTTTGCAAGCCCGGGACTGTCCTCGATCAGCGACGGCGAAACGCGTGACGCCAAGGCCCCCGGCGATATCGCGGTTTTCCCCCTGGCGTTTCCCCTCATCGCTGGGCCTGGCAGCCTATCGGCCATCGTGCTGGTGATGGGGCGCGTGGACCGGTGGCAAGAGGGCCTTAGCGTCCTGCTATTGCTCTTGGTCTGTCTCGGCCTGACCTACGCGGCCATGCGGGGCGCCGAACCGCTTGTGCGCCGGTTGGGACAGACGGGATCCGATGTCGTCGGCCGGATCTCCGGGGTGCTTCTCGCCGGACTGGCGGTCCAGTTCATCTTCGACGGCCTTCGCCAAGCAGCGCTCTGGGGCGGCGGCGGAGTGTAGGCGGATAAGCCAGAGACTGCGCTGGCCCGCACTCGTCTAAAGCTCGCGACGACATGATGCAGATCAAATCCGGCCGGTCTTAAGCATGCACTGTTGTGAACGAGATCATGACCGCTCCTCTGGGCGCAGCATCAACGGAGCTGGACCGATGAACGACAAACCTCTGTGCCAAATCATCAATGGCTTTAGTTCGCCGCTCTGGGGAATATCTCCAAGGTTTTGGCGTCGACCCTCGCCCTCTCAGCTCTGACCAGCCCCATCATGGCCTTGGCCCAGACGACGCCAAGCCCAGGCGAGTCCCCTGCGGCAACGCCGCCGGCCGGTCAATCGGCGCCGCCGCCGGCAGGGTCGGAGGCCAACGGTTCTTCGTACGACCGCGCGGCGCAGCAATATGATCGCCAGTACGCCGACCAGTATTCGCGGTGGGCGGCGCAGAATTGCGTTGACCAGAGGAACAACACGGCGGCCGGCGCGGTGATTGGCGGCGTTCTGGGCGCCGTTCTTGGCTCAAACGTGGCTGGCCATGGCGCGCGAGCGGGTGGCGCCGTCTTTGGCGGCGCCTTGGGCGCGACAGCCGGCGCCGCGATCGGCGCGAACGCCAATTCCGGCGCGGGGTGTCCGCCCGGCTATCTCATACGGCCGGGGGCGCCGGCCTTCTACTATGAGGGCGCGGTCTACGGCCCAGGGCCGACTTACGCGCCGCCGCCCTGGTATCAGCCGTGGGTCTAGGTCGACAATCATTGGGTCTATCGTCCCTACCGGTATTGGTATTGGAACCACCCCGCCTATTGGCGCCCCGGATGGCGTGCGGGCGCCTGGACCTATGGCTATCGCCGCTGGTAGGCCTGCGGAGGCTTGTTTCCCGTTACGGTGTTTCCCGGCCGGATGGCTCGGCCAACGGGAGCTGCGCCGCCGCTTTGCGCCTTCGGTAACCGAGCCAACGAAGGCCGGCGATCGCGCCGGCGGCGATGGCCACCGCTGCGGCAAACAACGCGCCTCGCACGGCGTGGACACCGGAAAGCGCCATCGCTCCCCGCGCCCCGGCATAGCCGACAGCGGCCATCACCAGAGGCCAGGACACGCTGGTGACGGTGCACGCCAGAGCAAAGCGCCGCCGGCCCATGCCCATGTAGCCGGCGGCGAACGGCGCAAGCCCGGCGGTGACGCCGGTGAAGCGCCCCACCACGATCGCCACATCGCCAAAGCGTGCGAACAGACGGCTGACCTGATCGACCGCGCCGGCGAACCGGCCGCCTTGGAAGGGAGACCCGCCGCGCCGCGCCCACCGCCCGGCCTCATAAGAGGCCCAAGCGCCGGCGAACGCGCCGCCCATGCACCAAACCAACAGCCACGGCGTGACGACACCCGACGCAATGGCGCCCCCCAGCACCACGATGAGCGCGGTCGCGGGCACAAAGACGCCGATCACAGCCAGGCCTTCCAGGCCCGCGACCAAGCTGAGCATGGGCCCCGCCAAGGCCTGATGGGCCTCCAACACGGTTAGCGTCTGATGGACGAACTCTTTCACCACGATAGGCGTCTCGCTGGAGGGGAAGAGATAGGCCTGGGCGCCCCAGCGCCAAGGGCCGCCGCGCCGCAAATCCCGTTGCGGGCGCAGAAGGCCAAACCCAATGGGGATGGCCCTTGCAGACGCAGCTCCAGTATCGGCACAAGAGATCAAGCAAGGATCGAGGGCAATGGCTTTGGATATTCCGCGCGGGCGAGTGATCGTCACCTATGGGCGCAGCCTGATGGCTCTGACCATCGCCCATTCCCTCGGCAGCCGAGGGGTCGAGGTGATCGGTTGCGATGACGTCGGCCTGACCGTCTTGAGCTTCTCGCGCTACGCCAAGCGCACCTTCGTTCACGCTTCCGCCGCCGAGCAGCCGGACCGGTTCATCGACGACCTGGAAGCGGCCATCATTCGCAATAAGCCCGATGACGGACGGCCCTATGTGCTCATGCCGTGCTTTCAGGAGACGCGGCTGATCGCCCGCCACGCCGAGCGGCTGTCGCGCCACATCACCGTCGCCGCGCCGCCGATCGCGGCGATCGAGGCGGTGGATCCGAAGGACCACCTGCTCAAGACCGCCCGCGCGTTCGGGCTGCATGTGCCGGCGACTTGCACCTTGGCTGAACTGCGCGCCGGACGCACCCTAACGGCTGGCGACTTTCCGCTGTTGCTGAAGCCGGCGTGGGGCGTTGGCGGACGAGGCATCCGTCGGATCGACACGCCCGAGGCCCTAGCCCGCGTGGTCGAGGCGGCGCCGGACCCGGAGGTCATGCTGCTGCAGCAGTTCGTCGTCGGCCAGGACTACTGCCTCACCGCCCTGTTCGATCACGGCGTCCTGAAAGCGAGCGCGGCCTACCGCAACCTCAGCCAGTTCCCGCGCAACACGGGCGCCGGCGTCCTGCGCGAGACCGTCGACGACAGCCCGTTCCTCGATACGGCCCGTGCGCTGTTCGGGCCGCTGGGCTGGACCGGCGTCGTTGAAGTGGACTTCCGTTGGGATGGGACCGGCCAACCCTATCTGATCGAGGTCAATCCCCGCTTTTGGGCGGGACTGTTCCATACTGTGGAGTCCGGGGTGGACTTCCCCTGGATGCTCTACGAGCTGGTCACCGCCGGCCAGGTCACCACCCCAGCCACGCCGCGGCTCGGCCAGCTCACCAAGGTCGGCGGCCTTTACCTGTTGGCCGCGGTCCAGGAGATCGCGGATTCCGATGAGGGCTTCGCCGCATCTCGGGCGGCGTGGAAGGCGGCGGCCCACAAGTTTGAGTCCGGCAAGCTGTTGGACGCCACCCGCGAACTGGGGCGCGCCCTCACCGGGGGGCTTGATGTCGGGCGCACCGCCGGCCGTTTGAAGGCGGCGCTCGGCACGGCTAAGAACTGCCCCAACGAACTGTTCCGCTCAGAGGACCCGCTGGTCAGCCTGGGCGCCCTGTTCGTGCTGGCGTCGCTGATGCGGCACGGCCGCCTGCCGCCGGAACTGCGCTACGACTCCAAAGCGAGCGACTTGATGGTGGAGTAGGCCATGGCGAGACCGCTGATCGGCGTGACCAAACCCAGCCAGGGCGACAACGCGGCGTTCGCCGCGATGTGCCTGGCCGTGCGGCTGGCCGGCGGCGCACCTGTTCGCCTGTCGGCTTCCAGCCCCGGCGACGGCCTTCGGATCGATGGCCTGCTGCTGGGCGGCGGCACGGACATCCATCCGAAGCGGTTCCACACCCCGCCGAAGCCGGGATACGATTATGATGTGGCGCGCGAGCACATGGAGCTGGCTTGGCTGGAGCGGGCCGACCGCCTGCAGCTGCCCGTATTGGGGATTTGCCGCGGCGCTCAGTTCATGAATGTGGCAGCTGGCGGGGCGCTGCACATGGATTTAACGGAGGAGTTTCAGCCTGCGCGCTATCCGCAGACCTGGTGGAAGCAGCTCTATTTTCGCAAACGCATCCTCATCACGCGCGGCTCGCGGCTGCATCGGATCACCGGTCAGGAACGCCTTTGCGTCAACTCCATCCACAAACAAGCCGTCGGGAAGGTCGGGGAAGGCCTGATGGTCTCGGCCCGCGAAGAGAACGGCGTGGCCCAGGCGATTGAGCGCTCAGGCGAGCGGTTCTGGCTGGGCGTCCAGTTCCACCCGGAGTTCCTGCAGCACCGCAAGCCGTTCCGCAGCATCTTCGCCGCCTTCATTCAGGCCGCCGCCGGACGATAGGACATGCCGGCGGCGATCCCGGCCACGATCACCGCGCCGGCTTGGACGCGGCGGGTGACCGGAACATTTCGCGGTAGCCGAACATGTTCTGCCGACGCGAAGGCGACAGGCACCAGACGACCGTCGCGCCCCTCTCGATTGCCGCAACGAGCTCCGTTTCACGCACCGCCTGGTCGAACCGCGAATCGATGTCGTAGGCATCTTTCTCGCGCTTTAGCGAAAAGAGTTCAGTGTCCAAGGCCGAGTGCTCAGTGGGCGCGCCGAAAAGGAAGCGCGAGAAGGATTGCGGGTTAATGATGATTGCGTCGTACTCGTAGAGTGGAAACGCGGCGCGATCAGCATCAACCTCCGCCCGACATAGTCCCAACGTCTCCACGTCAACGCCCTCAAGCGCGAAATCGGCCCCGTGGTCCAATCCAACTGTGAGAATCCGCATCGTGCGTCCTAAGCGTCGAGTGCGGTATACCGGACTGTTTGAACTGGTGCACGATCTTGGGGCGATCGAGATGGCGCGAATTCAGTGCGCGCAACCCGCCGGGGTACGTGTCCAATCAATATCGCACGCGCTTTTTCGGCGGAGGCCGCAGGTCACGCCGTATCAGTTCGGCGTCGAAGACCCTGGAGTTGTCGGATCGGACCAGCGAATAACGTCGCCGGGCTTCAGCCCAGATCGGATCTCCACCCCATCCGGAGCAGCCGCGCCAACTGCGACAATGCGGAGACGGCTCTGCTTGGACTCTGCGTCCCATAGATTGACGGCCACGCCAGCTCCATCGGGCGCCAGGGCCTGCGGGGGGACCACAATCGCTGCGGCGGCCTGGTAGGTCGTGATCGTCACGTTGGCGGTCATGCCCATGCGCACCGCGCTCGCCTGGGTTGGAGTCAGCGGATCCAATGTCACCGTTGCCCCGAACACGGCGCCAGCCGCACCGCCTTCGGGCACCCCCTCGCCTGCGATTTCGGTAACATGACCCGAGAGCGTAAGACCGTCGAATCCGGAGCCGGTAATCGAGGCGGCTTGACCGACGCGGATGCGATTGGCGTCGGCCTCGTCGAGCTTCACGGCCAAGGCGAAGGCGCTAAATCGCGCAAGAGTACCAATCAACTGGCCTTGGTCTAGACGCGCGCCCGCGCGGGGTTGGATCGTGTCGCCCTCGCTCTTTCCGGCCGGGGGACGTCCCATCACGCCGCCGGCGGGCGCCTTCAGGATCGCGCTTGAGAGCTGCGCCTCGATTTCAGCGAGCTTGGCTTTGGTGTTCTGAAGCTCGAGCCGGGTAATGGCTCGGTTTGGCCCGGCGCCCTTCTTCAACGTCGCCGCCAAATCCTGCTGAGCCGCGCTAAGGGCCGAGTTCTCGCTTTCGCGCTGTTGCAGCAGCCCGTCATACTCGCTGCGGGCGACCAGGCCGCGATCCAGCAGCCCTTTCGTCTCGGCCGCCTTATTGTCCGTGTTTCTCAACGCAAGGGCTGCGGATTCAACGCTGCGGCGGGCGCGCAAGACGTCGGTGCCGCCAGCCCACCCCTCCATGTCGGATTCCGCCTGGGCAGCCTTGAGGTAGGCCGCCTCGGTTTCCCTCGCGCGCGCCTCAAGATCGTCGGTGTTCATCACCACGAGGACCTGGCCCGCGTGAACCGTCTCACCAAACTTGAAACCCAAGCTTTTGACAACGCCATCGAATGGCGCGGTCACATCGACGCTGTCCGCCGGGCTGACCGTGCCGACCACGCTGATGCTCGAGGTGAACGGTCGAGGCTGGACGGTGTAGATATGCTCAAGGGACGCCGCCGGCGGGCTGCGCAGCCTCCCAACGAGGACCACACCGGCGCCGATCACCATCAGGACGCCAAGGGCGCCCCAGAGCGATCGTGGCGAGCGGCTCAATCGTTTAGCGAGATCCGCCATGTGTCCAACGTTGTACCGATTTGCTGATCGAGGGTGGTGAGGGCGTTCAGGTAGGTGATCGATGCGGTAAGCGCCTGGGTCTCGGCTGACCGCAAGTCCGCTTCGAAGGTGAGGACTTCGAAATTGGAGGACCGGCCGGCGCGCAGTTTCTCTCGCGCGACGTCAAGGGCCTTTGCCGCCAAGTCTTGGGCCAGCTGCGCGACCTCGCGTTGACGCCAGCTGAGCTCGACGCCCTGCACAGCATCCCGGACCGAGGCCTCGACCTGTTGGCGTAGGTCCTCGAGCTGGACCTCCGCCGTTCTGACCGTCGTCGTCGCTTGAATATCGGCTTGCCGAAGAGTGTAGTCCCCGAGTGGAATGCTAAGCTGCAGGCCAAAGCTTCGGGTCGAGCCCAGAAGCGCGTTCGGTAGCCCAGCCGCCATTCCCGAGCTCACGCCGCTCTGGTTCTGCACAGACCCGATCGCCGAGAGATTCCACAGCCGATTATTTTTGGCGACGACAAGATTTTGACGATCCTGCTCGAGCGCCTTGCGCTGCGACAGCAGGTCCATCCGGTTGTCGAGGCCGAGCGCGATGACTTGGTCCAGGGCAATCTCAACATGCTCGGCCTTGATCGGATCTGCGGCGATAATGTTTGTTCGCAGATCGACCGCGAGAAGTCTCAGCAGGGCGAGTTGGGCGCTGTTGCGGGCCTGCTCGGCCTGGAGAACGGTGACCTGCTGGCTCGCCAGGTCGGACTGAGTCTGAACGATATCGGAAGCCGCCATCCTGCCGGCTTCGATCAGTGCCCGATTGGTGGTGAGCAGGCTCTTGGAGCGATCCTCCGACACGTTCGCAAGGCGGAGCTGTTCTTGGGCTTTTTGGAGGGTGCGGTAGGCCAAGATGATCGATGTCACGGTGTCGCTGACCGTGGACTTGAGACTGAGCTTGTTGATGTCTTCCTGAAGCCGCGCGATGCGGATCGGCGCGAGGTTGACAGCGACGCCCGCCCCGCGAAGGAAAGGTTGGGTGACGGTGAGATTGGTCGTCTCGAGCGCGCCGTCATCGCCCAGGCCACCCGTTTGAGTACGTGCCCATGAGAATTGGACCTGGGTGCCAAGCGGAGACAGCCAGGTCGCCGTTGGCGTAAGAGACGTTGTTGAGCCGGCAAGATCGCCGCTCCGCGTGGCGGCGACACTACCGACGAGATTGAGCTTAGGGACGAATGCGCTCTCAGCCACGACAAGATCGAAGCGTTGGGCGATACGCTCCAGATAGGCGGATTTGATGGTGCGATTGTCCCGAAGACCGAGCGCCAGCGCCTCGGCGAGGCCAAGCTTGACCGGCTGGCCCGTTGCGGTGGGAGACGGCGCCGGCGGGGATCTGACGGGTGAGAGCGACGGCGGGGTCTCGGCCGCAACTGGACCAAAAGCGAACGAGGATGCGGAAATGCCCATCGCTGCGAGGATCGCCCCGTGAAAGTTAGGCCTTGGCCGCTCGCCGCGGCGTTCCTTCTCGTGGGCTGCACGACTCCAAAGGAGTTGAAGCGCGCGCCAGGCCAGCCGACCATGGAAACGCCCACCGGTGCGCCTGTGCCGGCCTATGCCAGCCCTAATCCGCACGAAGCGCTTCGATCGGATCGAGTTGGGACGCCTTGATCGCGGGATAGAGCCCAAAGACGAGCCCGACCCCAGCCGCCATCCCAATTCCAAGCGGCGCGGCATAAGCCGGAACGCTGAAAGCCCAACCCGAACTCCGGGCGACGACGTACGCAGCAGCGAGCCCGAGAAAAGTCCCCACCACCCCGCCGCCCAGCGCCAGGACGCCGGCCTCGACCAGAAACATCAGCTGAAGGTCTCGCGGACGCGCGCCGATAGCCGCCCTCAAACCGATTTCCCGCCGCCGTTCCATGACCCCCATCAACATGACGTTCATCACGCCGATGCCGCCGACCAACAACGAGATCGCACCGACGGCGGCCAGGAGCTTGGTATGAACCGCCTTCTGGGCGCTTATAGCGGTGACCAGCTGGCGGGCCGTCTGAACCTGTAGGCGAACATTTGGGTTCGCCCGCTTCAGCGCGTTGGCGACGATCGCCGCCGCCGCGTCGACGTCGGCGCCGGGGCGCACCCGAACCATGGCGCCGGTGATCGGCAGGCGTCCCAAAGCCCGTGCGCTCCCCGATAAGGGGATGATGACCGCGTTGTTGAAATCCGTCGGATCGAACACCGTCGTCTCGGTTTCCCTCAGGATGCCGATGATCGAGTACAAGTAGAGGCCAAGCCGGAGCGAACGCCCGACGCCGAGAGGGGCGCCCGGCCGAGAGAGCTTCGCAGGCGCCTCAGCGCCCAGAACCACGACCAAGTTATCGCCGTCACCCTGGCCAATGAACCGACCGTCCCGGACTTCAAGGCCGGCCAGCGCTTTCAAGGCCGGTGTCGCCGCCGCCACGTTGACCGCTTGCGAGGCGCCGTCGACGTCGACGGCGACCGAGGCGATCGTGATCGGGGCTGACTCGGCGACTGCCGCCACGCGACGAGATAACGCTTCGATGTCGCCGCGATCGAAGCCGGGCGCAGCCGGATTGGGAAGCGTGGCCGTCGCGACAAGCGTCTGCAGCCCCATGCGGCTGAACACCCGCAACGCTTCGCGCTCGGCCATATGCCCAATGGTGAGCATCGCAATGACTGATCCGGCGCCGATGACGATGCCAAGGAGCGCGAGGGCGGACCGCAGGCGCAAGGCGTAGAGGTTCGACAGGGCATCAGCGACCAACTCGCGAATGGACGCCCCTTTCGCCGCCATCACGCGTCGCCGCGTCGGGTGTCGCGGACCAACCGTCCGTCGAGGATTTCGATCTGCCGGTCACACCTCGCAGCGATCGCCTGATCGTGGGTCACCATGATGATGGTCACGTCCAGCGACCGGTTCAGCGCCTGAAAGAGATCCAGCACATCGCCGGCAGTGCGGCTGTCCAAGCTTCCTGTCGGCTCATCCGCCAGGATCAGGCGCGGTTCGCCCACAAGGGCGCGGGCGATCGCCACGCGCTGCCGCTGGCCTCCTGAGAGGGTATGGGGGTAATGATCCGCATGGCTGGCCAAACCCACACGACGCAGCATGTCGTGCGCCGGCGCGCGGCGGTCAGCCTTCGCGACGCCGCGGTAGAGGAGCGGCAAGGCCACGTTCTCCCAAGCCCTCAGCCGGGGCAGAAGCTGAAAGGATTGAAATACAAAACCGACTGTGCGGTTGCGGATTTCAGCGGCCTGCGTCGCCGACGCTGCGCTCACGTCGATTCCGTTCAGGAAAACACGCCCCGCCGTCGGGCGATCGAGGAGCCCGATGAGATTCATCAGCGTGCTCTTGCCCGATCCGGACGGACCAATAATCGCGCAGAATTCGCCGGAGCCGATCTCGAAGGTCACGTCCCGGAGGACCACCGTCCGCGCGCCGTCTCCCCCATAGGCCTTTTCCACACCGGCAAAACTCAACATGCGCGGAGGATCTGAGACGAAGACGGGTGACTCTGCGGGCTTATGTCCGCCGCCGTCTTCATAGCGGCCCATCGATAGACCGGTTGAAGACCGAGGGTCCGCGATCGACCACGCCACTGACCCGACCTCAACAGGAAATTCAACCATACGGTCTATTTGAGATGATATAGCGCGTATGCTGTTTTTTTTTGTCAGCCATAGGCGATGAGGCGTCGTAAGCCGCTCAATGAGGCCGCGTATGGCTTCTCACTTGCCGTCAGGCGACGAGGTTGAGGATGTCTCCGGGCGGCAGGGCGAGCGCGGCCGTGATCGTCAAAATATCCGCCGCCGTTGAACCATTAGGATCGGTCGGGTCATCTGGATTGGACGCACTGATCGACGACGCAGGTCCGCCGTTCGATGCGGTATCGGCCTGAGCGGCGTCGCTTGCAGTGGCCGGCGCGGCCACCTTAGCGTCGGCCTTCTTAGGATTTGAAGCGTCGCCGGCGATGTCCGGCGTCTTCACTGCATTTGACTGCTCATTTTCCAGTTGCTTTAGTGCCTTCATATAATCAGCCGGATAGACCGACTGCTGCAAGGGCGAAAGTTGACTGTATTGCTGCTGAGCCGCCTGGAAAAAACCCGCCTCCTGTCCTTGCGTATCGCTTGCATACTTCATGACCCACGCAGTGGTCTGATCCATGCTTTCGTCAACAGCCGCCGATTTCTCGTAGCTCGTGTAGAGGCCTGATTTGTCGTTGGCGATCGCGGCAAGGGCGCTCTGCGATAGGCCTGCGAACGGGTTCGCTACGCTGACCGGGTTTCCGGCGCTGGCCATCTTCGCCTTGATGTAGGCCTGAGCCGACGTCGCCTGGGCGATATGGTCCGGGTCAGAACTTGGCAGGGCAGCGACCTCGGCGTCGGCGGCGGCTTCGCTGCTGCTGTCAACGGTATTGGCCAGGTCCTGGTCCCATTGCGACGCCAACGCCCCCGTCGATGCGCCGGCTTCATCGGACGCAAGATTCGCCTCAGCCGTTTGTAGTCTTTGCGTATTTGCAGACAGCGTCACCGTCACCGCAGGCGCTGCGGTTGCCGCGCTACCTAAGGCTGAGGCAGCGGCGGCGCCGGATTGGCCAACCGCCGCAGATCCGCCGGCCTGCCCCGTTGAAGCCGCCTGTGGTTGAGGCGGTGCGAGGGCTGTCGGTGCCCCGGCGGCGGCGACAGAGCTAACCATAGGAGACCTTCGATCAACGCAAACTCAATCTCAAGCAGCATTCCGCCGAAAAGATTAACAGTCCGTCCACACCGTCGCTTCGGATCGCGCAGCATAGCTAATTCAGGCAAGCGCCGCGAACGGCGGACGCCAAGGCATCGTACCGCATAAGCCGACGGAAAATGACTAAAATTCAAAGATATAATGTTCGAGGGAAATGATCCCGTAAAGCGAAATTAGCGTCACAAGAACTTAATGTAAACGAGCATTAAAGACATTGACAACTTTTTGGTGTGGACCGTATTTCAACCTGTTGGTGCGTCTTTTCGTTGTTCAGAAAGGGAAACGAGTATGTTGTCTAAGAAGATCTTGTTCGGCGGCCTAGTCGCGTTGAGCGGCCTAGCTGCGAGCCAAGCGCACGCGCAATTGGAGCCGAAGCCCACCTCGCTGAAGACGAGCGTGCAAATCGTCAACGCCACGACCTCCGTGCAGAATGAGGTTGGCTCTCCCAATGTCAGCGGATCGGTCAGCCCCGCTGCGCCAACCTCGATCCCGATCGGTGAAACCGCCTCCTTCACGACGACGACGAGCGGAATCGACGACGCGGGCGTGTTCACCTATGGCAGCTGCCGCTTCAACTACAGCACCATCTGGACCGCTGCGGCGCCAACCTTCACCACGGGAGCCTACAGCTTCAGCATCGGGGCCACCCCGGCGGCGGACTGCTCTTCGGCGACGGTGAGTTCGTCGTTCACTACCGGCGCTCATTCGGTGAAATTCACCATCACGCACTGATAGCAAGGCATCGCCCCCTGCGCCTTTGCCCAAAGCAGAGGCGCAGGGGGAGCTGCCGGCGTCTGTGAAGCGGCCCTCTCACATCGCGATTGTGAAGAGGAGCTGATTTAGCCCCCCGGGGCCAAGGCGGCCCCGGTGAAGCGCCCCTCAAAAGCCTGAGGGAGAAATCCGGCCGGGGTTCGCCAGCCGGAGCTGGAGAGGCACCAGAATTGAAGCCTTGGGAACAGACCGTCGGCGACGTCAGGACGGCGTTAGCCGCTCGCGGAACTAGGCGTTTGACGCTACGCCCTGGGCTGCGCGGCTTGCGGCTGTGACCGAGGCCGAGACAACAAGTTCTTCAACAAGCTCCGAGTGGCGTTCAAGGAGGCCCATCAGCCGCACCGTCGGACCACTCGGCTCCACGAGACCGCGCTCGTATTTGTCAAACGCCTTAGGCCCAACGCCGAAGACATCGCCCGCCTTACGTTGAGAGAGGCGCAATCCCTCGCGGAGGGCTCGTATCCGGCTTGGCGTCGGGAGGCCAGCGCGATCCTTTAGCGCTCTCAGGGCTTGATCGACGATCTCCAGGTCGTCGCCGACATGGACGCCTTCGCCGTCACCGTCTGGGTAATAACCCGGAAGGTCGACAGTTGTCTTGAGATCTCGGTAGGCCACGAGGAAAGGGCGGACGCCTCGCTTGAGGGTCTGGCCTGTTTCTGGGGAAATCATTTCAGGCGCCAGCGCCTTCACCGCAGCCATCCTACTTCTCCTTGAATGAAATGAGTTTGAACTCAGTCACCGCATCTGATCAAAGAACCTCAGCGCCTTGTCACGCTCGATAGAATCGCCCCTGAAGCGGCGATCATGCTTAGGCCCCGATGGCGCAACTGCAAGTGCGCGCAACCCGTCGGAGTGGACGCCCAATCAGCTATCGCAGGCGTGCTTGCGGCGGAGACCGCAATCAGACAACGCGTTGCACGCATTGTCAGCTCAAATGTACCGCGGTTAGCTTTGCCCCGGCTTGAGCTCCAGTCCGCGGCCTCAGTTCAGCCGGCGCCGCCGTCGCCCGTGCGCCTCCAGCACCCGACCATCCTAGTGATGCACCACCCGCCCTTCGCCTGCGGTCCAGATTGGCTCGATCCGCCCGACCGGCGGTGGAGCGACCCTATCGGGAATTTGGTCGAAGCGAGCCCGCATGTGATCGGAATCGTTTGCGGGCACGTCCATCGAGGCGTGCACCGCTTGTGGCGCGGCGTGCCCGCCTCGACAGCGCCTTCCACAGCGCACCAGGTCGCCCTGACCTTGACCCCCGGGGCGCCGCCAGCGCTGGCTATGGAGGCTCCGGGCTTTCAGCTCCACGACTGGTCGAACGGCGGGTGGGTCACCTACACCGCAGCCGTCGACGGTTTCACCCCAACGTTTCGCCCCCAGCCGTGGGCGCAAGGCGCCGCTTCCGCCGAACGGCGCCCCAGCGGCCGGGGAGCAGGGGTGAATCTCCAGACCCTCGAATCGGCGATCGATCACGCCTTGGGTCCGTTGGCCGACACGGCCAATGCCCTGGTGTTCGTCCGCGCCCGTGTCGGCCCCCTCGATCTTCCCGTCGTGGTGATGCTGCTGGCGCTAGCGTCCGTTTCAATCACGCTTTGGTTCGGGTTCATCAACCTCCGGGGCTAGGCCAAGCATTCCGGCTGGTGCGCGGCGATTATGCCTCCACTGCAGATAAGGGCGAGGTCAGCCAATTCGGCGCGCTCACTGCGGCGCTGGCCGGCACGTTAGGCGTGGGCAATGTCGCTAGCGTCGCTCTGGCGATCAGCATCGGCGGTCCGGGTGCGGTGTTCTGGGTGACCGCCACAGGGTTCTTCGGAATGAGCCTGAAGTTCTGTGAATGCGCGCTGGCGGTGAAATACCGCCGGATCGGCGTAGACGGCGTCGTGAACGGCGGCCCCATGCACTACCTGCCGTTGGCCTTCGCTAAGATCGGCTTGAGGCCGTTAGGCTTGGGCGCTGCGGTGTTCTTCTCCGTGGCCACGCTTCTAGCCTCGACGAGCCTATTCCAAGTCAATCAGGCGTTCGTCGAGGTGCGCGCCGTAACAGGGCTGCAAAGCCCACTTCTGTTCGGTCTGCTGTTCGCCCTTCTGGTCGGGGCGGTGATTGTGGGCGGGATGAAGGGCATCGCGCGCGTCTGCACGCGGCTCGTCCCCGCCATGGTGCTGGTCTATTTCATCGCGACGGGAACGGTGCTGGTGGCGAAGGCGGCGGCTTTACCGGCCGTGTTCGCGGCGATCCTGCACGGCGCGTTCAGTCCAACGGCCTTCGGCGGTGGCGTGCTCGGGGCCTTCGTGGTCGGGGTCCAGCGGGCCGTATTCGCGGGCGAGTCTGGGCTGGGGTCCTCGGCCATCGCCCATGCCGCGGCCAAGACGGACGAGCCTATCTCTGAAGGGCTGGTCGCTCTGTTCGAGCCTCTTTTAGCAACGGTCGTGGTCTGCAATCTCACCGCCCTCGTCATCCTCGCGGCGGGCGCGCCGATACCGGCAGGCAAGGCGGGGGGCGTGGAGATCGCGTCGGCGGCGTTCCAACCGTGCTACCGTGGTTCGCTCCGGCCCTCGCCCTGTTGGTCGCGTTGCTCGCCTATAAGACGGCCATCGCCTGGGCTTATTACGGCGAGCGGGCTTGGGGTTGGCTGTTTGGGGAAGGGCCCAAGCGGCGGACAGGTTTCCGGATCGTCTTCCTCTGCGCTTTGGTAGTCGCCCCCGTGCTCTCTCCCGCCCAGGCGATCCGATTCATCGACGCCATGGTGTTCGCGATGGCGATCCCCAATCTCGCCGCGATCTGCCTGTTCGCGCCGGAGCTCCGGCGCGATCTTTCGGGGTATCTGACAAGGGCGCGCCTGCAGCCCAGGCGTTGATGCGCCCGCCGCCGCGCCTATCTTCATCGAAAACCGTCTGGGAGTTGCCCGATGATGGAGAACGAGGCCGTCGCCGCGATCCTGCCGATCGACCTGCTGATCCAGCTGGACGCTTGAATCGAGAGTCTGGAAAGGCCGGTGAGCCGAGCCGAAGCTGTCCGCCTTTTCGTGCTGGCGGGTCTGGAAACGATGCCGGGCGCGCCCCGCCAAGCTGTCTGAACGCCGCTCCACCCATTGCGTTAAGCGGCGTGACAGAAGGCGATTGGCGCTCCTCGTTTAGGCGCCTCCCCCCGCGCGTTTGCGTGCACGAAGCGCTTCGGCGCCTGCTACGAGCAGACACGCCAAGGCGCCCGCCTCCCAGATATAGGCGGCGGTCCAGAACGCCCGGTGCAGGACGCGCGGATCAAACACTTGGACTAGGTAATTGATCACGCCCAGAACTTGAAACGCGGCTAGGCACGCAGCCCATAGGCGCCGGGACGCTACGGCAATGGCGCAGGCCGCACCGGCGCCGAGGAGGTCCGCAATGAAATCGCCCGTTTGAAAGATGTGGTGCTCGTGGCGGCGCTGAAGAGCCGCCACGAGCATCCAGTTTACGGCGTGAAGCCCCGCGGAGAGACGGGCCCAACCGCCGCCCGTCCACAGCACGAACCCTGTTACGGCGACGAGGACGACGAAGCCGATCTGAGCGACAGTGGAGTAGAGCAAGCGCGGCTTTCGCTAGGCGGCTACGGCGACCAGGGCCAGGGGCTGAGGCGCAGCGATAGCATCGGTGTCGTCCTTGTCGCCACCACCCGTCGCCACGGTCCGGCATCCCATGCGGGTTTTCACCTCAGCAAGTTCGCCGTGAGCCTGAAGAATCTGCGCACGCGCCGCGTTCAAGGAGTTCATCGCCGCGGTGACGGCGTCCAAGGCGGGTTGTCCGACGGTGGCGGAAAGGCCCGCCGCGGCGCGAAGCTTGACGAGGTTGGTCGCGAGGGCGGCGGTTTCGCCGTAGGCGCCGTCGATAGCGTATTCGGCCGTGTGGAGAAAATGGGCGGCTTCAAGGACCGCTTCGGATCGCTTCATGTCGGGTTCCCAGATTGATCCAGGGTCGATGCTCGCTGTGAATCCTTGGCGGCATCCAACCCTGAATGACGGTTGTGACTTGCAGCGACGCCATGAGGGCCCAGCCGACGAGCATGACAAAAGCCACCGCCAGCAGGAGCACGGCTCCAAATCGCTGCGGTGGGGTCAGCTCGGCGTAATGGGCCCCTCCCCTGGCCCAGGAAAGCAGGCCGGCCCGGCGAGCAGAACCGTGGCGGCCAAGATGCGTTGAAGAGTGTGCGCCTCCGGGAGAAACGCGCTCTCCTTCCAGATCGCCGTCACGAAGTCCTGCACGTGGGGTGCATTGTCCGGCGAGGCGATCTCTCTCCAGGCTTCCTCCAGATCGGCCCAACAGAGCCCGGTCACCAACATGTCGTTCAACATGAGTGGGGGCCGGGGGAGCTTGGGCTGAGGGAGGTTGAAGAGGGTCGGCATGGGATGCGTCCTTGGAGACGCCCCCATCAGGACCGATCCGGCGGACGGCCGGAACTCCGGGGAAGTCGGCCCCCGATTCCCCCGGAGGGTCGGCAAGGTCCGCATCCGCCAAGACCAGCCTTACGGCTTCGCGCCGACTGGCGACCCCGAGCTTGCGCACGGCGGACTCGCAGATGTCGTCCACTCGCCGATAACTGATGCCGGCCCGCTGGGCCGCTTCTTTCGAACTGAGTTGGAAGCGACCGATCAGCCGCAGGATTTCGCGTTCGCGATCCGTCAGCCTGTCAACGACCCGCATTGCGACCCCCGTCACCAGCAGGAACTGATTTCCACCCAAGCGGGAGAAATCGCAAGCCGCATCCGGGCGCTCTTAACGTCCTGTCGCGGCGGAGACGCGGCAAGCGAATTCGAGCTAGCCCTGCGTGGCACCCCCCGCTGTGTTGGACGACATCGGCCGCCATAGAGCATCCGCGCTTCCCAGCCGCGTCTTCTAGGCGCCGGTCTCGGTCGTGTTCGCGGTGGCTAGGCTCTGCGTCAACTTCAGGACAGCCTTCCGGTGCGCCGGCGATTTGATGGCGGCGTAGGCGTCGAGGAGCTCGGACGCCCCGCGGAGAGTCGTCAGGAAGCGGGCCTTTTCCGGCAGCCGTGGCGTATCGGATTTTGGCAGTAGGTCGGCGGCGTGGACATCCATCGCTTCCGCTGCTTTCACCAGCATTGAAGCGCTGATCCGATTGGTCCCGCGCTCATACTTCTGGATCTGCTGGAAGGTGACCTGGAGCTTCTCGCCCAGCGCCGCTTGGCTTAAACCGCGGGCCCGGCGCAACTCACGTATCGTCAGCCCCACCTCCACGTCGATCGGGTCCGGCCCTTGGCCGAAATGTCCCGATAGCTTCATGCCAAATCCCCTTTCGCTCAGCCTTCGATTGAAGTGTGAGCCTAACGCAATGATAGCGTCAGAGGGACGGAATTGAGGCCTTTCGCCGTAAGAAGAACCCGGCGCGGCGTTTGTGGGCTGCGACATTATCCGGGGGCGTCCGCCTACAGAGGGTCTCTGTGGGCGTGTCGTCGGCGCTGGAGCGGACGCTCCGAAGGGCGGAATTTAATTCCCCCGACTAAACCCCCGGCTAATTAAAATTTTTAGTCGGGGATGCTCGCGGCAAGCCCCGTAAGTTATTGATTTTCTTGGGAAGTTTGGCGCGCCCGGAACGATTCGAACGTCCGACCCTCAGATTCGTAGTCTGATGCTCTATCCAGCTGAGCTACGGGCGCACATGCCTTGCGGCGAGGGATGGGGGGATAACGGGTTTGGGCGGACGGCGCAAGGGCGTTTACGGGGAGAAATCGCCCCTGCTCGCGGCTTAGCCCGCGACGCCTGCGCCAAGCCCGCCCGACGGGGCCCGGCCGCCGTTGTAGCGCCTCCCGACGGGGCCCTCGCGGACACGAAAAAGGCCGGAGCGTCGCCGCCCCGGCCTCCATTCATCGACGGGGTCGCTTAGGACTAGAAGTCCATGTCGCCCATGCCGCCGCCCGGCATGGACGGCGCGCCGCCGCTCTTCTTCGGCGCTTCGACCACGGCGGCTTCCGTGGTGATCAGCAGGCCGGCGACCGAGGCCGCGTCCTGCAGAGCCGTGCGCACGACCTTGGCGGGGTCGATCACGCCTTGAGCGACCAAGTCGCCATACTCTTCGGTCTGGGCGTTGAAGCCGTAGTTGGGGTCGCTGTTCTCCAGCACCTTGCCCACGACGATCGAGCCTTCGACACCGGCGTTCTCGACGATCTGACGAACCGGCGCCTGGAGCGCGCGGCGCACGATGGCGATACCGGCGTTCTGGTCGTCGTTGTCGCCCTTCAGGCCGTCGAGGGCCTTGGTGGCCTTCAGCAGCGCGATGCCGCCGCCGGGGACGATGCCTTCTTCCACGGCCGCGCGGGTCGCGTTGAGGGCGTCGTCGACGCGGTCCTTCTTTTCCTTCACTTCGACTTCGGTGGAGCCGCCGACGCGGACCACGGCCACGCCGCCGGCCAGCTTCGCCAGACGCTCTTGGAGCTTCTCGCGATCGTAGTCGGAGGTGGTGTCTTCGATCTGGCGCTTGATCTGGGCGATACGGCCCTCGATGCCTTCACGCTCGCCGCCACCGTCGACGATGGTGGTGTCGTCCTTGGTGATGGTGACCTTCTTGGCCTTGCCGAGCATTTCGAGGGTGACGGTCTCGAGCTTGATGCCCAGGTCTTCGCTGATCACTTGACCGCCGGTCAGGATGGCCAGGTCTTCCAGCATGGCCTTGCGGCGATCGCCGAAGCCCGGCGCCTTCACCGCCGCGACCCGCAGGCCGCCGCGCAGCTTGTTGACCACCAGGGTGGCCAGGGCTTCGCCTTCGACGTCCTCGGCGATGATCAGCAGGGGACGGCCGTTCTGCACGACAGCTTCCAGCACCGGCAGCAGGGGCTGCAGGGTCGAGAGCTTCTTTTCGAAGATCAGGATCTGGGGCTCTTCGAGCACCACTTCCATCTTGTCGGCGTTGGTCACGAAGTAGGGCGACAGGTAGCCGCGGTCGAACTGCATGCCCTCGACGACGTCGAGTTCGGTCTCGAGGCTCTTGGCCTCTTCGACGGTGATGACACCCTCGTTGCCGACCTTTTCCATGGCGCGGGCGATCATCTCGCCGACGTCCTTGTCGCCGTTGGCGGAGATGGTGCCGACCTGGGCGATCTCGCTGTTGTTGGCGACCTTCTTGGAGGTGGCCTTGATGTGGGCCACGACCGCGATCACGGCCTTGTCGATGCCGCGCTTCAGGTCCATCGGGTTACGGCCCGAGGAAACCGACTTCAGGCCTTCCACGACGATGGCCTGGGCCAGGACGGTGGCGGTGGTGGTGCCGTCGCCGGCCTTGTCGTTGGTCTTGGAGGCGACTTCGCGGATCAGCTGGGCGCCCAGGTTCTGGAACTTGTCGGCCAGTTCGATTTCCTTGGCGACCGACACGCCGTCCTTGGTCGAGCGCGGGGCGCCGAAGGACTTTTCGATCACCACGTTGCGGCCCTTGGGACCCAGGGTGACCTTCACGGCGTTGGCGAGGATGTTCACGCCTTGGAGCATGCGATCGCGCGCGTCCGAGGCGAAGTAGACGTCTTTAGCAGCCATGTTGCTTGCTCTCTTCGTCAGAAGTTGTGGGGAAGAGTGTCGGCGCGGGATCGCGCGACACGTATGAAGACAGCTTAGGCGGCGACGACGCCAAGGATGTCGGATTCCTTCATGATGATCAGGTCTTCACCGTCGACCTTCACTTCGGTGCCCGACCACTTGCCGAACAGGATGCGGTCGCCGGTCTTGACGTCGGGCTCGACGCGCTTGCCGCTGTCGTCGCGGGCGCCGGGGCCGACGGCCAGGACTTGGCCTTCCTGGGGCTTTTCCTTGGCGGTGTCGGGGATGATGATCCCGCCCTTGGTCTTGGCTTCTTCTTCGACGCGCTTCACAAGAACGCGGTCGCCGAGCGGACGAAACGCCATTAGGGATATCTCCTGAGAGTGTGCGGTGGTCCGATTTAACCCCTCGCTCGACCGGCTTTAGCAGCCGACCGACGAGAGTGCTAACGGGTTCGGATTTAGAGTTCGAGGGGCCCAAAGTCAAGGCGAAGCGGTCGCCGACTTCCTCCGGCCGACGGCCGTGGCGGCGTCGTAAACCGCCGTTTTCCCAGTCCCACCAACGCTTCGTGGCCAGGCGCCGCGAGGCGATCCAGCAGAACCGCCCCTGACATAGAGTTGAAAGGTGGCGATCTATAGACCGGCGGCTTCGTCCAGACCGCACATCAGGTTCAGGTTCTGGACCGCGGCGCCCGACGCCCCCTTGCCGAGGTTGTCCAGCAGGGCGACAAGCCGCGCCTGCCCGCGCGCCGGATCGCCGAACACGAACAACTTCAACCGGTTGGAGCCGTTCAGACCCTCGGGGTCGAGGCCCTTCAGCGCCCTCGCCTCGTCCAGGCTGGCGACTTCGACGAAGCGCTCGCCGGCATAGGCTGCGGCCAGGGCCTGGTGGACGTCGTCGAGGGTCGGCCGTCCCGGAAGCGCGCTGAGCTGTAGCGGGACCTCCACAATCATGCCCTGGGCGTAGCGGCCGACGGCGGGCGCGAACAGGGGCGGATGTTCCAGGCCGGTATGGCCCTGCATCTCGCCCACATGCTTGTGGCCGAGGTTCAGGGCGTAGGCCCGATAGGGCTCATGGGTGAAGTTCGCCGAAGTCGTATCCTCGAACTCGGCGATCATGGCCCGGCCCCCGCCGGAATAGCCCGACACCGCGTTCACCGTCACCGGCCAGCTCGCCGGCAGCAGCCCGGCCTCGACCAACGGCCGCACCAGGGCGATGAAGCCGGTCGGATAGCAGCCGGGATTGGAGACGCGGCTGGACCCCGCGACCGCCGCGCGCTGGCCAGCCGCCATCTCGGGAAAACCATAGGTCCAGCCCTCGGCGGTCCGGTACGCGGTGGAGGCGTCGATCACCTTGACCGCCGGGTTGTCGATCAGGGCCACGGCCTCGCGCGCCGCGTCGTCGGGCAGGCAGAGGATCACCGCATCCGCCCCGTTCAGCAGCTCCGCGCGGGCGGCCGCATCCTTGCGCCGCGCCGGGTCGATCGACAGCAGTTGGAGATCGGCGCGCGGCGACAGGCGCTCGCGGATTTGCAGGCCGGTGGTGCCCGCCTCGCCGTCGATGAAGACCTTGACCGTCATGGGCTGAACTCCCGCAAGCGAATGAGGGGATGGCGGAAACGAAAACGGGCGCCCCGGTTTCCCGGAGCGCCCGCCAGATCGCGTGAGCTGAAAACCGAAGTTAGCGCTTGGAGAACTGGAAGCTACGGCGGGCCTTGGCCTTGCCGTACTTCTTGCGCTCGACGATGCGCGAGTCGCGGGTCAGGAAGCCGTGGGGCTTCAGCACCGCGCGCAGGCCGGGCTCGTAATAGGTCAGCGCCTTGGAGATGGCGTGACGGATCGCGCCGGCCTGGCCGGACAGGCCGGAGCCTTCGACCGTGGCGATGACGTCGAACTGGGTGGCGCGCTCGGCGATCTGCATCGGCTGGGCGATCATCATGCGCAGCACCGGACGGGCGAAGTAGATTTCCTGGTCGCGGTCGTTGATGGTGATCTTGCCCGAACCCGGCTTGATCCACACCCGGGCGATAGCGTTCTTACGCTTGCCGGTGGCGTAGGCGCGGCCCTGGGCGTCGATCTGCGGTTCGCGGACGACGGCGGCGATCTGCGGGTTGGAGGACATCGACGCGAGCGCGTCGAAACCGGTGGCGGGCGCGGGCGCGGGCGTCGGCGCCGAGGGGGTCGTGGGGATGTCGGACATCAGGCGCTCCGCACATTCTTGGCGTTCAGTTCGGCGAACGCGATGGTTTCGGGGCTTTGCGCCTCGTGCGGATGATCGGCCGAAGCATAGATCTTCAGGTGGGTCATCTGGCGGCGGGCCAGCGGGCTCTCCTTGGGGAGCATGCGCTCGACGGCCTTCTCCAGGATGCGCTCGGGGAACTTGCCGCCGAGGATCTTGTCCGCGGTGCGTTCCTTGATGCCGCCCGGATAACCGGTGTGCCAGTAGTAGATCTTGTTCTGCAGCTTGCGGCCGGTGAACCTCACCTTGTCCGCATTGATGACCACGACGTGGTCGCCGCAGTCGACGTGGGGCGTGAAGTCGGGGCGATGCTTGCCGCGAAGGCGCATGGCGATGAAGGAGGCGAGACGACCGACGACCGCATTCTCAGCGTCGACGATGATCCACTTCTTCTCCACGTCCGCCGGTTTCAGGGAAACCGTGGTCTTGTTCATGGGAGTAATCCGTAAGCGCGATCGACCGCGCAGGGGGCGCAGCCGGTGTGAGGGGCGTCTTTACGTGGCGATACGGACAGCGTCAAGGGGCGAGAAAGCAACCCAGCCCATTCAGCATATTGTTTTTATTGGGTATTTTCAATACGGTATTATTTTACCGGCCGCGCTCAGGCCCGTTTGAGGCCTTCGTTCAGCTCCGACGCATCTTCCAGACCAGGAAGAGGGCCGCGGTCAGGGTCGTGAGCGCCCACAGTTGATGCAGGATGCTGAGCCACAGCGGCGCGCCTGCGACCAGGGTGACTATCCCCAGCAGCACCTGCACGCAGATCACCGCGAACACGCCGCCCACCGTGATCTTGAGCAGGCTCGGCAGCCCACGCGACAGGGCAGCGAACAGCGCCAGCGCCCCGCTCAACAGGAAGATCAGATACGCCGCCAGACGATGGTTGAACTGCACGGCCGCCTGGCTGTGCAGCAGGGTGGCGAACAGGCCGCCGTGGGCGTAGTCGCTGGGGAACAGCCGGCCGTTCATCAGGGGCCAGTCGTTGTCCACCAGGCCCGCATGGTTGCCGGCCACCAGCGCGCCCAGCAGCATCTGGACGAACACCAGGCCCGCGAGACACGCCGCCAGGGCTCGCCAGCGTGGAGGCACGCCCCACAGGGGCCGGCCCCTGCCGCTCCAGGCCTCCCATCCGGTCCACACCGTGAAGCCGAACAGCACCAGGGCTAGGCCCAGGTGCGTGGCCAGCCGCTCGGGCGCGACATAGACCCGCTTGGTCAGGCCGCTCGCCACCATCCACCAGCCCACCAGCCCCTGGAGGCCGCCGAGCGCGAGCAAGACCCAGCAGCGCCAGACCAGCCGCCGGGGGACTCGCCCCAGGGCCAGGAACACCGCAAACGGCAGGAAGAAGATCAGCCCGACCAGCCGCCCCAGCAGGCGATGGGTCCATTCCCAACCGTAGATGCCCTTGAACTGGGCCAGCGTCATGGTCGGGTTGACGTAGCGGAACTGTGGAATGCGCTGGTACCTGGCGAACTCCTCCGCCCAGGCGTGAGCCGACAGCGGCGGCAGGGCCCCCGATATCGGCCGCCACTCGGTGATCGACAGCCCCGATCCGGTTAGCCGCGTCGCGCCGCCCACCACCACCATGGCCACGATCAGGAGGGCGACGAGATAGAGCCATGCGGCCACCGACCGCGAGCGCTCCCGATTATAACTCCAGCGCATCCCGCTTCGACCTCGTCCGCCCAAGCGTCGCTGTTAGACCTTGCACACAGGGGCGTCCATCGGCGGCGGCGCGCGCAGGCGAGATGCGGAGGC
>NZ_LMUL01000017.1:348412-370734 GCF_009765965.1 Caulobacter sp. S45 | reverse complement strand
CGCCTACGCCGCCGTCGTCGCCACCGCCGCGGGACACCTGCCCGACAATGCGGCTCTGAGACTGGTGTTCTTCGCCCTGGCGGGAATCTGCTGGGGCCTGCCCCTGATCCCATTCATCAGCTGGATGAACCGGGGCCGCTGAGCCCCGGCTTCACCACAGATGGTCGGAGCGACAGGATTCGAACCTGCGACCCCTTGACCCCCAGTCAAGTGCGCTACCAGGCTGCGCCACGCTCCGACGAAGGCGCCCTTATAGAGGCGAGCGCGGATGACGCAATCGGGAATTCGGGTCGATCAGGAATTCAGTATCGATGGCGCAAGCAGGGCGTCGATCCGCGCCTTGGCCGCGTCGAGCTCGCTCAGAACCGCATAGAGGCGCACTCGAGCCCCTTCGCTCAGCGGTACGGGGGGCGAGGCGTCGTCCGGGGTTTCCGGATGGGCGGCGCGTTCCGCCTCCAGGATCGCCACGGCCTCGGGATCGCCGCCGGCCGCTTCGATCAGCCGCTTGACCCCGAACTCCTTGTGCAGCCGCTGCACGCCCTTGATGGTGTAGCCCTGTAGGTGAAGCAGGGTGCGCACGCCGGCCAGAACCTCCAGGTCCTGGCGCCGATAGAAGCGACGCCCGCCGGCGCGCTTCATCGGGCGGATGAAGGAGAACCGGGTCTCCCAGAACCGCAGGACATGCTGGGGCACGCCAAGTTCGTCCGAGGCCTCGGAGATGGTGCGAAACGCGTCCGGCCCCTTGGCGACGACCATGGCGATCAGTCCTCCGCGGCCCCGTTCAGGACCGTCGAAATCTCGGCCGTCTCCACCCTGGACTTCATCATCTGGGAGGCGCGGAAGCTGATGACGCGGCGCGGATCGATGGCGGCGGGCTTGCCCGTCTTGGGGTTGCGGCCCATGCGCGCCCGCTTCTCACGGACCTGGAACACGCCAAAGCCCGACAGCTTCACCGTCTCGCCACGTTGCAAGGCCTCGGCGATCAGGTCGAGCGTGCGTTCGACCAGTCCCGCGCAGTCCTGGCGGGTCAGGCCGACGTCCTGGTGGACGGATTCGGTCAAATCCGCCCGGGTCAGGGTTTCACTTTTCATATATGCGCCCAGCCCCCTTCATTCACGACATCGGCGCATGAGGCCAAAGCCAAGTCAAGTCAAAGGGTTCGCAGGTTGCTGGAGCGCGATAATCGATCACAGCCCAGATCTATCGTCAGACAAAGCGCCGTCGTCGCCATGAACGGCGTCCACTCGCGGCCATCGCGGCTCTACAGTCGGAGCACACAGGCGCCCCAGGTCAAACCTCCGCCCATGGCCTCCAACAACAACAGTTGGCCGGGCTGGATGCGTCCGTCGGCGACAGCCTCGGCCATGGCCAGCGGAATGGAGGCGGCGGAGGTGTTGGCGTGGCGATCGACCGTGCAGATCACCTTGGCCTCGTCGATCCCCAAGCGATGGGCCACGCCCTTGAGGATACGCAGGTTGGCTTGGTGGGGAATGAACCAGTCGACCGACGCCACCTCGATCCCGGCGTCGGCGGCGGCGGCCTCCACCCCCTCGGCGATGTTGACGACGGCGTGGCGGAACACCTGCTGGCCGGCCATGCGCAGATGGCCGACCGTGCCGGTGGTGGACGGGCCGCCGTCGACATAGAGCAGGTCCTGCTTGGTCCCGTCGCAGCGCAGGGCGAAGCCGAGCAGGCCACGATCGGCGGTGGTCCCCGGCTGTTCGCTCGGTTCCAGGATCACAGCGCCCGCGCCGTCGCCGAACAGCACGCAGGTGCCACGGTCGGTGTAGTCCATCAGCTTGGTCATCGACTCCGCCCCGATCACCAGGGCGCAGCGCGCCATGCCGCGCGCGACGAAGCCGTCGGCCACCGACAGGGCGTAGACGAAGCCCGAGCACACCGCCTGCACGTCGAAGGCGATCAGCACCGGCGCGCCCAGCTTGCGCTGGACGATGGCGGCGGTGGCGGGAAAGGTCAGGTCCCCGGTCGTGGTGGCCACGATGATCAGGTCGAGGTCGGCCGGCGTGCGCCCCGCGCGTTCCAGCGCCTGGCGGGCGGCGGCCACGGCGAGATCGGAGGTCGCTTCGCCTTCGGCCACCTTGTGCCGCTGGACGATGCCGGTCCGCTCGCGAATCCAGGCGTCGGAGGTGTCGACGATCTTGGCGAGGTCGTCGTTGGTGACGATGTTGGCGGGCAGGTACGCGCCCACACCCGTCACCACGCTACGCATCACACTCAAGAGGCGGCCTCCGCAGGCTGTCGCGCGTCGATCACCGCGGTCAGCCGTTCCATATTCTGTTCGATCCGGGTGGCGTAGTCGCTGGCGGCCAGGTCGGCGGCGATCTTGATGGCGTTGGCGAACCCCTTGGCGTCCGCGCCGCCATGACTTTTCACCACCGTGCCGTTCAGGCCCAGCAAGGGGCCGCCGTTCACCGAGCTGGGGTCGAGCCGCGCCTTCATCTTCCTGAGCGCGCCCGCCGCCAGCAGACCGCCGGCCTTGGCCATGGGGCTGGAGGTCAGGGTGTCGCGCAGGATGGCGGTGAAGAACCGCGCCATGCCCTCGCCCGTCTTCAACACCGCATTGCCGGTGAAGCCATCAGTGACCACCACGTCCACCGTGCCCATGGCGATGTCGTTGCCCTCCACGAAGCCGTAGTAGTCGAAACCCAGATCGTGGGCGCGCAACAGGCGGTGGGCCTCGCGCACCGCCTCGCTGCCCTTCTGCTCTTCCGAGCCCACGTTGAGCAGGCCGACCGTGGTGCGCTCGCCCGGCCGCCCGTGGACGGCGCAGTGGAAGGCCTCGCCCATGATGGCGAACTCCATCAGCTGGGCAGCGTCGCTGGCGATGTTGGCGCCGACGTCGAGAACCGCCGTCACGCCCCGCAGCGTCGGCCAGCTCGCCACCGCCGCCGGGCGCTCCACGCCGCCGACCATACGCAGCAGCAGCTTGGAGATCGCCATCAGCGCCCCGGTGTTGCCGCCGGACACCGCGGCCGAGGCCTCGCCACGCTTAACGCAGTCCACGGCGTTCCAGATGCTGGAGCCCTTGCCCCGACGCAAGGCCTGGGCGGCCTTCTCCTCGGCGGCGATCACCAGGTCAGTATGGCGGATTTCGCAGCGGCTCTTGAGGGCGGGATGCTTGGCGACCTCGGCCTCGATCTGGACCTTGTCGCCGTGCAGCAGGAAGGACACGTCGCGTCCCGCCATACGCTCCAGCGCGAGGGCTGCGCCGGCGATGGCGACGGGGGGGCCGTGGTCCCCACCCATGGCGTCGATGGAAATCACGAGGCGTTCGGGCACGGGCTCAGACGTAGTCCTTGCAAGCGCCGAACCGCCGACGCCGGGATACATGCGGGGCTGGCCCGATGCGGGCCGGACGATAGCGCGCGTCCTACGCGATGCAAGCGCACAGGATCACGCCTTTTCATCGCCCTCGGGCTTGTCCGCCCCCTTCAATCCCTGCAGCACGGCGAAGGGCGAGACCGGGCGCTCCTCCGGCGGCGGCTCGAACGTTGCGCCGGGCTTGCGGGGGAACGGATCGATTTCGAGCGCCAGATGCTCGACGACATAGGCCGCGACATCGATCGCGTCGCCTTCCAGCACGTCCGGCGGATCCTCGGCTTCGGGATCGATGTCGGCGACCTCGGCCTCCGGATCGCCCGCCGCTGGGCTGTCGGCGGGGACCACACGCACCGTGAACTCGCCACGGAGCGCGGTTTCGAACGGCTCTACCGTAAGACCGCAGATCTGGACGATGTCGGCGCTCCAGCGGCTGCGAAGCTCGGCGCCGTCCAGCCAGGGAACCAGGCGGACCTCGGCGGAAAGGCGCTTCAGCTCGACCAGGCCGAACTGCTTGGCCAGGGCGGCGCACCGCTCGGCGTCGGCGGCGAGGTCGACAACGGGCGAACCCCGCTGCACCTCGGCGAGCCTGACGATGACGGACCAAGGGGTCGAAGAAACGCTCATGAAAGGATTATACGCTCTGGAACGGCGGCCAGTTGAGTTCGGCCTGTAAAATATTCGACAGGGGCTGGGCGGCGATATCGGCCTCCACCCTGCGCACATAGGCCGCCAGCATCTCAGCGCCAGGTCCCTCCTGATCGCGCAGCACCGTCCGGCGAATCACCACGGCGAGTTCGGCCGGGTCGGCGCCCTCGGCCAGAGCGCGGTCGTAGCTCTTGATCCGGCCGTAGACCGCCTCGCCCAGCTTGCGCATCTTCTTGCCGACCGACAGGTCGCCGACGCCCATCTCGCGCAGCCCTTCGTCCAGATTGCTCAGGAAGGTGTCGAACACGGCCTGCGAGGTTTCCGACGCCTGGGCGCCCTGCCCCTTCAGCCGATGCAGCACCAGCACCAGATGCAGGACATAGAGTTCGAAGCGGCCTTCCACCGTGTCGGGCACGCCCGCCTGCAGATAAAGCGCGGGTTGGCGCGCCTGTGTGGACAGGCTTTTGTACAGGGCCCGTCCCGCCGCCACGGCCGGGCGGGGCGGGAACCATCTCTCGAACATCATCCGCCTCGTCTCCGCCGCGACAATCGGCTAACCTGCGTTTCCGTTGAACTAGGTCCGCGCGCGCGTTAGGTCAAAGCCACATCGTCGCCGCGGGCGGCGTTCGGAGTGTTAAATGTCCCGTTCCACCGTCGCCGTCGCCATCGCGTTGTGCCTGACCGGCGCGAGCGCCTGCGCGCCCACCATGGCGACCCAGGGCTTCCAGGCCGTGGACAACAAGCCGCAGGACATCAAGGCCGGGGCGGACACCCGCGCCAGCGTCCTGTCCAAGCTTGGCTCGCCCACCACCAGCGGCGCCTTCGACAACAACACCTGGTACTACATCAACCAGACGACCGAAAAATACGTCTTCTACACGCCCAGGGTCCAGAAGCGCGACGTGGTCGCCATCACCTTCGACAAGGCGGACAAGGTGGTGGACGTGAAGGAGCTGTTCCTCAAGGACGGCTATCAGATCGCCTATGACGGCCGCGAAACCCCGACCCGTGGTCGCGAGCTGAACTGGCTGGAGCAACTGCTCGGCAATATCGGCCGTGGCGGCGGCATGCTGCCCCAGGACTACGACCCCGGCCAACAGCGGCCGGGCACCGGCGGCGGCGGTGGCGGGCATTACTGACGTCCGTCGCGATTGGGTGACGGCCTGATCGGCTAAGCGCCCCGCCCTCTCAGCCACGCACTCCCTTCTCCCTCATCCCGGCCGCAGCGAAGCGGAGAGCCGGGACCCAGGAGTTGTGCGCACCGCCCCCAGGTCCCGGATAAGCGCAGACGCGCTTTCCGGGATGACAAGTGAGGAGGATCGGCTCGCCTCAGCCAACCCCGCGCCGCGCCAGCACCGCCAGTAGCAGCAGGGCGACGATGTTGGTGATCTTGATCATCGGGTTCACCGCGGGACCGGCGGTGTCCTTGTAGGGATCGCCCACGGTGTCGCCGGTGACCGCCGCCTTGTGGGCGTCAGAACCCTTGCCGCCGTAATGGCCCTCCTCGATGTACTTCTTGGCGTTGTCCCACGCCCCGCCGCCAGAGGTCATCGAGATGGCCACGAACAGCCCCGTGACGATCACCCCGATCAGCATCGCGCCGAGCGCGGCGAACGCATTGCTCTTGCCCGCCAGCACCAGGACCACCCCAAACAGCACCAGCGGCGATAACACCGGCAGCAGGCTCGGCGCGATCATCTCGCGTATGGCGGCGCGGGTCAGGATATCGACCGCGCGCCCATACTGGGGCTTGGCCTCGTAGGTCATGATCCCAGGAATCTCGCGGAACTGGCGACGGACCTCCTCGACCACCGCTCCGGCCGCGCGCCCCACCGCCGTCATCGATAGCCCGCCGAACAGGAAGGGCAGCAAGCCGCCGAACAGCAGGCCCACGATCACGAACGGATTGGACAGGTCGAAGGTCACCATCCCCATGTCGGCGAAGAAGGGGAAGCGGGCTTGGTTGGCCGGATCTGCGAAGAAGTGCAGGTCCTGGGTGTAGGCCGAAAACAGCACCAGCGCCCCCAAGCCCGCAGACCCGATGGCGTAGCCCTTGGTCACCGCCTTGGTGGTGTTGCCCACTGCATCGAGCGCATCGGTCGAGATGCGCACTTCGGCCGGCATGCCCGCCATCTCGGCGATACCGCCGGCGTTGTCGGTGACCGGACCGAAGGCGTCCAGCGCCACGATCATCCCGGCCAGGGCCAGCATGGTGGTCACCGCGATCGCCACGCCGAACAGGTTGGCCAGCATGTAGCTCGCCACGATCCCGACGATGATCACCAGCGCCGGCAGGGCCGTGGACTCCAGCGACACCGCCAGGCCCTGGATGACGTTGGTGCCGTGGCCGGAGACCGACGCCTTGGCGATCGACTGCACCGGGCGGAAGTTGGTGCCGGTGTAGTACTCGGTGATGACCACGATGGCGGCGGTGACCAGCAGGCCCATGATCCCGCACCAGAACAGCCGGTTGGCGTCGATGACGGTGGAGGTGAGCAGGGCGCCGGTGCCGGTGGTGACCACGATTGGGGCCTTGACCAGGGTGTGGATCACCCACCAGACCCCGACGATGGACAGCAGCCCGGTGGCGATCAGGCCCCGGTAGAGGGCGGCCATGATCTTCCGGTCCTTGCCCAGGCGCACGAAGAAGGCGCCGAAGATCGAGGTGATGATGCACACCCCGCAGATCGCCAGCGGCAGCAGCATCATGGTGGTCACGGTCGCATGGTCGGAGCCGCGGAAATAGATCGCCGCCAGCACCATGGTGGCCACGGTGGTCACCGCATAGGTCTCGAACAGGTCGGCCGCCATGCCGGCGCAGTCGCCGACGTTGTCGCCCACATTGTCGGCGATGGTGGCGGGGTTGCGGGGATCGTCCTCCGGGATGCCGGCCTCAAGCTTGCCGACCAGGTCGCCGCCGACGTCGGCGCCCTTGGTGAAGATGCCGCCGCCGAGCCGGGCGAAGATCGAGATCAGCGAGGCGCCGAAGCCCAGCGACACCAGGGCGTCCACCACCTCGCGGCTGGTGGGGTCGAGCCCCAACGGCCCGGTCAGGACGGCGTAGTAGCCCGTCACGCCCAGCAGCGCGAAGCCGGCCACGAACATGCCGGTGACCGTCCCCGCGCCGAACGCCACCTTGAGCCCCTTGTCCAGGCTCAGCGACGCCGCGAAGGCGGTGCGCACGTTGGCGCGGACCGAGATCAGCATGCCCGCATAGCCCGCCGCTCCCGACAGCACCGCCCCGATCACGAAGCCTATGGCCGGCAACACGCCCAGAAGCACCGCCAACACCACCAGGATGATCACGCCGACGACGGCGATGGTGCTGTACTGGCGGCGCAGATAGGCGGAGGCGCCTTCCTGGATCGCCGCGGCGATCTCCTTCATCTGGGGACTGCCGGCGGGCAGACGCAGGATCACGCTGGTCTGAGCGATGGCGTAGGCGACAGCGAGCAAACCTGCCGCGATCACGAGCAACAAAGGATTCATCTAGCGCAGTCCTCCCGTTTCTTCCCTGAGAAGCATCGGAGGACGCATGCGGCGCGCAGGGTGAAGCACCCCGACCGCCCCCTCGCCGCTCCCTGCCCCTGCTTTATTTGGACCGAGCCTCGCTCAATCTGCACAGAAGCGCAACCGCGCACCCGAAGGGGGAGAAAAGGTGCTTTCAACCTCGCAAATGCTGCAATGCACCACAAAGTTCGCCGCATGCATTTCCATGACAGCGAGGCGTGCTATAGCGGCGGCTTCAGCGCTTGCTGCACAGCGGAATATTCATGGACCTCTCCAAGATCCCCACCGGCGCCAACCCGCCCTACGACCTCAACGCGGTGATCGAGATCCCGCAAGGTGGAGAGCCGGTGAAGTACGAGATCGACAAGGATTCGGGGGCGCTCTACGTCGACCGTTTCCTGCACACCGCCATGTTCTACCCCGGCAACTACGGCTTCATCCCGCAGACCCTGGCCGACGATGGCGACCCCATGGACGTGATGGTGGTGGGCCCGACCCCGGTGGTTCCCGGCGCCATCATCCGCTGCCGTCCCGTCGGCGTGCTGATGATGTCCGACGAGAAGGGCGCTGACGAGAAGATCCTGGCCGTGCCGGTGGACAGCCTGCACCCCTTCTACACCGACGTGGCGTCCTGGCGTTCGCTGCCGAGCATCCTGACCGAGCAGATCGCCCACTTCTTCGCCCACTATAAGGACCTGGAAAAGGGCAAGTCGGTCGAGATCGTCCGCTGGGGCGACGTGGAAGAAGCCGCCGAGCTGATCCTGACCGGCATCGAACGGGCGAAGGGCGAGTAGCTCTCCTCTCTCCTTCTCCCCTTGTGGGAGAAGGAAGGGGCCCGGCGGAGCCGGGAGGGTTGAGGGGTCTCGCCGCGTTATGTGGTGAGCGCCCATCGGCCCCTCACCCTCCCATTGCTGCGCAACGGGCCCTCCCTCTCCCGCAAGGGGAGAGGGACAATGGCTTAGCTACTGCGGCCCAACGTGTTGCGGCGTCTCCGAAACGATTTGTACGCTGGTCGCCACGCCAACCCCGAGCACGGTGCGGCTCGCATCCAGGACCGCAGCCTTCAACCGCACATCGTCCAGATGCGCCGTGTCGTTCGGCCGGTTGAACGGAACGCGCGAGCCCTGACGCACCAACAGGTCGCGCAGATAGGGCTCGCGGGAATGTAACGGGACCGGGTCCTGTCCGGGCTTCAGCGTCAGCTTCATGATGACGAAGACGTAGTTGACCAGCTCTCCATTCACCACGACCGGAAAGCCGATCGGCTTCAGCTCGAAAGCGGGCGGCTCCGCCTTGCCCTTGGCCTTGGGTTCGGCCGCGGTCGCACCGAGCGGATAGGCGAGGAGGAAACAGGCCGCGGCGGCGGCGAACAGGCGTATGCGCATCGGGCGAGTTTCCGTCGACCGCGCGCGCCGGGCAAGCGCGACATGGACGCCAAGCGTTACTGGTGGGTCCATCCCATGCGCTCGATCCGCAACGGCTCCCCGCGAAAGCTTGCGGCGATCCCTTCGCCCTCGACGACCTCGCCTATGTCGGTGAGCGCCACGCCCCCCTCGGCGGCCAGAGCGACCGCCTCATGCGCGCGATCGGCGGCCGTGGTCAGCACCACCTCGTAGTCGTCGCCCAGGCTGGCGAGTTCGGCCAGGGCGGAAGCCAGATCATCTTGCCGCATCAACCATGCCTGGGCGGCGGACGACAACAGCAAGCGATCCAGATCGAGCCGCATCCCGACCCCGGACGCCCTGGCCACATGACCCGCGTCGGCCAGCAGGCCGTCGGAGACGTCGGCCGCGGCGCTGGCGCAGCGGCGCAGGACTTGGCGCAGCGCAAGGCGCGGCTCGGGCAGGCGATATCGTTCGGCAAGCGCGGCGCAATCCTCCGGCGACGCATCCGCCAGGGTCCCCAAAGCCGCCCTTAGCCCCAGCCCGCCATCGCCGATCACGCCCGAGACCAGCACCCGGTCGCCCGGCCTCGCACCGGCCCGGCGCACCATGGCCCCAGCCGGAACCCAGCCCAGCAGGGTGGCCGACAGCGTCAGGGGCCCGGGCGTGGACACCGTATCGCCACCGAACAGCTTCAGCCCGAACCGCCGCTGGTCCGCTTCCAATCCGGCGGCGAACAGCGCGCGCGCGCCCTCGCCGGTCCCGTGCGGCCAGGCGATGGCCAGGAAGTAGCCGTAGGGCTCGGCCGCCTTGGCCGCCAGATCGGAAAGGTTCACCCGCAACTGCTTGCGCGCCACCAGATCGAGCGGATCGTCGGGCAGGAAGTGGACGCCGGCCACCATGGCGTCCTTGGTCACGACCAGATCGAAGCCTGGCCGCGAGGGGATCACGGCGGCGTCGTCCAGCAGGTCCAGCGCCTCGGGCGCGCCGAAGGTCAGGGGCCGGAGATCGCGGGCGATGTGGTCGAACTCGTCTCCCACCGGATCGGGCCTGGCCTCAGGCCGGGCGGGCGTCGCGGGCCACCGCGTCGAGGGCGCCGTTGACGAAGGCCTGTTCCTTGCTGTCGACGAAGGCCTTGGCGACGTCCACATACTCGTCAATCACCACCTCGGTCGGAGTGTCGGGCCGGCGCAGCAGCTCCCAGGCGCCGGCGCGCAGCATGGCCCGCACGGTGGCGTCCAGCCGCTCCAGCTTCCAGTTGGCGGCGAGGCGACGGCGGATCAGGGCGTCCACGGCCACCTGCTCGGCGACCACGCCTCGGACCACATCGGCGAAGAAGGCTTCGTCCGCCTCGGCCAGGCGCTGGCCCTCGATGTCGCCGCCGAAACGGTGATCGGTGAATTCGCGCACCACCGCCTCCACGCCGACGCCGGCCACCTCCATCTGATAGAGGGCCTGCACGGCGGCGAGCCGGGCGACGGAGCGGGCCTGGCGGCCGGGGCGCGGCGCGGGCGCCGGAGTGACGTCGGCGTTCAAGCGTCCACCTCTTCGTTCAAGCCTTCCTCACCGAGGAAGCGGGCGAAATCCTGGGTTTCCCGGAAATCGCGGTAGACCGAGGCGTAGCGGACATAGGCCACCTCGTCCAAGCCCTTCAGCGCCTTCATCACCATCTCTCCGACCACGGACGAGGGGATGTCGGTTTCGCCCCAGCTTTCGAGCTGGCGCACGATGCCCGAAACCATGCGCTCGCTGCGCTCCTGGTCGATCGGGCGCTTGCGCAGCGCGATAGAGACCGAGCGCACCAGCTTCTCACGGTCGAACGGCGTGCGCCGGCCCGAGCGCTTGACGATGGTCAGCTCGCGCAGTTGCACCCGCTCGAAGGTGGTGAAGCGGCCGCCGCACTCCGGGCAGAAACGGCGGCGTCGGATGGCCGCATTGTCCTCGGACGGACGGCTGTCCTTCACCTGGCTTTCGGCATGGCCGCAGAACGGGCAACGCACCCTGGCTAATCCCCAACTTATGGTTGGCCGAGCGCTTCGGCCGTCTAGCTATAGATGGGGAAGCGGGACGTCAGGTCCAGCACTTCGGTGCGCACGGCGGCCTCGACCACCGCATCGCCCTGCTCATCGCCGGCCACGGTGTCGATCACGCGCGCGATCAGCTCGCCCACCTTGCGGAACTCCGCCTGACCGAAGCCACGGGTGGTGGCTGCAGGCGTGCCCAGGCGGATGCCCGAGGTGACGGTGAACGACGCGGTGTCGAAAGGAACCCCGTTCTTGTTGCAGGTGATCGCCGCACGCCCCAGCGCCGTCTCGGCCGCCCGGCCGGTCGCACCCTTGGGCCGCAGGTCCACCAGCATCAGGTGGCTGTCGGTGCCGCCTGAGACGATGTCCATCCCCGCGTCCTTCAGGGTCGCGGCCAGGACGCGGGCGTTGTCGATCACCGCCTGGGCGTAGGTCTTGAACTCCGGCCGCAGCGCCTCGCCGAAGGCCACGGCCTTGGCGGCGATCACATGCATCAGCGGGCCGCCCTGGAGGCCGGGGAAGACCGCCGAGTTGATCTTCTTACCCAGGTCCTCGTCGTTGGAGAGGATCATGCCGCCGCGCGGGCCGCGCAGGGTCTTGTGGGTGGTGGTGGTGCAGACGTGGGCGTGGGGGATCGGGCTGGGATAGACCCCGGCCGCGATCAGGCCCGCATAGTGGGCCATGTCGACCATCAGATAGGCGCCCACCGTATCGGCGATCTCGCGGAAGCGCTTGAAGTCGATGTGGCGGCTATAGGCCGAGCCGCCGGCGATGATCAGGCGCGGCTTTTCCTGCAGCACGGTCTGGGCCAACGCGTCGTAGTCGATCAAGTGGTCGTCGGGGCGCACGCCATAGGTGACCGGCTTGAACCACTTGCCGGAATAGTTGGCCGGGCTGCCGTGGGTCAGGTGGCCGCCGGCCGCCAGGTCCATGCCGACGAACACGTCGCCGGGCTTGAGCAGGGCCATGAACACGGCCTGGTTGGCCTGGGCGCCGGAGTGGGGCTGGACGTTGGCGTAGGTGCAGCCGAACAGCTGCTTGGCGCGCGACTGGGCCTGGCGCTCGGCCTCGTCCACATACTCGCAGCCGCCGTAGTAGCGCTTGCCCGGATAGCCCTCGGCGTACTTGTTGGTCATCACCGAGCCCTGGGCCTGGAGCACGGCCTTCGACACGATGTTCTCAGAAGCGATCAGCTCGATCTCGTGCTGCTGGCGGCCGAGTTCGCGCTGGATCGAGGCGAAGATTTCCGCGTCCGCCTGCTGCAGGTCGGTCTGGAAAAAACCCTGCTGACGGACGTCGGCGCGCGGGGCGGTCAGGGTTTCGGACATGGCGGCGACTCGCAAGGCTCTGAAGGCGCCGTTCTTAAGCCCACAGCGTCGTCACGACAACGCCGGACCCCGCATTCCTTGGAACCCTTGAGCACAATAGGGGGTTGGTTCTGCACGGGGGGCTCAAATGGGCGTCGGCGAAGGCCGGCGCCGCAACGGATTTTACGACGGGACCGGAATGACAACGCCCTCATCCGACGACGACGCCACCTTGCAGGACGCGACGCTGTTGCGCCTGAGCGCCGAGATCGCCGCCGCCTACCTCGCCAACAGCAGAGCGCTTCCCTCCGAAGTGCCAGAGATCGTCAAATCGGTACGCCAAGCGCTCGGCCAGCTCGGCCAGCCTGCACCCGCGCCGCCGGTCGAACGGCCCAAGCCCGCCGTACCTATCGGCCGCTCCGTCCAGCAGGACTACATCGTCTGCCTGGAGGACGGGAAGAAGCTGAAGATGCTCAAGCGATATCTGACGTCTCATTATGGCCTGACGCCGGAGGAATACCGCCGCCGCTGGGGCCTAGCGCCCGACTACCCCATGGTGGCGCCGTCTTACGCCACCCGCCGCTCCGAGTTCGCCCGCCAGATCGGCCTGGGCCGGGGCGTCCGCGGCCAGTCCCGCGCCGCGCGCACGGCGGCCGGGACCTGACGGGTAAGCGAGACAGTATTGCGTCCTTCGAGACGCTCCTTTGGGGCTCCTCAGGATGACGAGGGTATCTGAATTTCAGTAGCTTCGTCATGCTGAGGAGCGCGTAGCGCGCTCGAAGCACGAACAGGTCAGGCCGCGACGCCGCCCATGCGCTTGACGTTGCAGCGGGTCCACAGCCCGTTCATGGCGCGCACCAGATCGTCCATCATCCGGTCGTCGTGGAAGGGCGTTGGCGTGAAGCGCAGGCGCTCGGTGCCGCGCGGCACGGTGGGATAGTTGATCGGCTGCACATAGACGCCGTGGTCGGCCAACAGTAGGTCCGAGATCAGCTTGCAGTGGACCGGATCACCGACCAGCACCGGCACAATGTGGCTGCTCGACTCCATCACCGGCAGGCCGGCCTCCTTGAAGCGGCGCTTGAGGGTGGCGGCGCGTTCCTGGTGGCGGATCCGCATCTCGTCGTGCTGTTTCAGCCAGCGCACGCTGGCGAGCGCCCCGGCGGTGAGCGCGGGGGGCAGCGAGGTGGTGAAGATGAAGCCCGAGGCGTAGAGCCGGATCGCATCGACCAGCTCCGAGGCGGCGGCGATATAGCCGCCCATGACCCCAAACGCCTTGCCCAGCGTGCCCTCGACGATGTCGATCTGGTCCATCACCCCGTCGCGAGCAGCGACGCCGGCCCCACGCGGGCCGTACATGCCCACCGCATGGACCTCGTCCAGATAGGTCAAGGCGCCGTAGCGCTTAGCCAGGGCCACCGTACCGGCCAGGTCGGAGATGTCTCCGTCCATGGAATAGACGCTCTCGAACGCGATCAGCTTTGGCGCGTCGGCCGGCGCGGCCTTGAGCAGGCTTTCCAGATGCTCCAGGTCGTTGTGGCGGAAGATGCGGCGCTCGCCGCCGCCATGGCGGATGCCCGCGATCATCGAGGCGTGGTTCAGCGCGTCGGAGAAGATGATCAGGCCCGGCAGGATCTTGTACAGGCTCGACAGCGTCGCCTCGTTGGAGACGTAGCCGGAGGTGAACAGCAGGGCGGCGTCCTTGCCGTGCAGGTCGGCCAGCTCGTGCTCAAGCTCGACGTGCAGGTGGTTGGTGCCGGAGATGTTGCGCGTGCCGCCCGAGCCCGAGCCGTAGGTGGCGATGGCGTCCTGCATGGCCGCCAGCACGATGGGGTTCTGGCCTTGGCCGAGATAGTCGTTGGAACACCAGACCACCACTTCACGCTCGACGCCGGCGTCGCAGGTCCAGGTGGCGTGCGGGAAGGCGCCGCAGTGCCGCTTCAGGTCGGCGAACACGCGGTAGCGGCCTTCCTGGCGCACCTGCTCCACGGCGGTGCGAAATGCGGCCCGATAGTCTCGCTCGGTCATCTCGGCCTTCTATGCCTCGCTACCCCTGTGGACAAGACCGGGGCGCGTTTCGCTTTCCGCAGCCTCATAGACCCATGAACGGGCCGGAGGCCAACGGAGTTCTTCGATTAGGATAATAGACGACGCCTATTGATCGGGCTTGTATTCTCTCGCCCTGTTTTCAGCGTCGACTGGACGAAACGTCCAACCCGCCGGGCCAGGGCCTAGCCCGGCTTGCGGAACTTCAGGAGGAACTGGTCGGTGTGGCCGCGGATCGAGGGGTCGAACACCCGCGCGGTATGGGGATCGGCGGGGTTGTGCAGGACCGGGCTTTCGCCCACCAGCACGAAGCCGACCGAAGTCACCTCGTCGCGCACGGCGGCGACGTCGATCCGGTGCAACGTCCCCGCATCGCGCAGACCCGATCCGGCCTCGGCGGCGTGGTCCTCGATCACATAGAGTCCGCCCGGCTTCAGCGCGGCGAACACGGCCTTGTCGATGTCCAGCGCGGTGGAGGGCGGCAGCTTGGGGCCGTGCAGGTCGTGATAGTTCTGCGAGGTCCACACCATGTCGATCGGGGCATGGGCTGAAAGCTGGCCGACGCCTTCGACCAGCACGGTGACGTTGGCGTAGGCGGGCTCGGCCCCCACCGCCTTGGCCGCCGTCACCGCCTGGGGCGCGACCGCCGCCAGGCTCGCAGGCACCAGGGCGTAGACCTTGCCGGCCGGCCCGACCACGCGAGAGAAGATGCGGGTGAAATAGCCGCCGCCCGGGATCAGGTCGACCACGGTGTCGCCAGGCTTCAGGCCGGAGAAGGCCACCACCGGGGCGGGCTTGCGGTCCACGTCGCGGTCGCGATCCTTGTCGGGGCGCTGGGGATCGGCCACAGCGGCGAGCACGTAGGGCGGAACAGCGCCCATCGGCCGTTGCGCCGCGCTCGATTGGACCAGGGCGCCGCCAGCCAGGCCGACGGCCATGACGGACGCGAATAGGATGCGGATGTTCATCGTGGGTCCTCCCCTAGGCTCTTCCAGCCCTCGGCGGACTTCCTTAACAGCCCCGCGCCGGCTTGTCGTGAGGGCGACGATGGGGTTGAACCGATCCAGCCCAGCCGCAGGATACCACACCGCCATGAGCAAGGCCCCGCTCGCCGCCTATCCCGCGCTCCGTCCCCGCCGCCTGCGCCAGCAGGACTGGATTCGCCGCCTGGTGCGCGAGAGCGTGCTGACCCCGGCCGACCTGATCTGGTCCATCGTCGTGCACGAGGGCGAGGAGGCGGAAATCCCGGTGGCCTCCATGCCCGGTACGGCGCGGATGTCGGTCGCCCGCGCGGCCGAAGCGGCTCGGCAAGCCCGCGCGCTGGGCGTACCCGCCATCGCCGTCTTCCCCTTCATCGACGGGGTGAAGAAGGACGACCGGGGCACCGCCGCCCACGACCCGGACGGGGTGATCTGCCGCGCGGTCCGGGCGATGAAGGATGCGGCGCCCGAGGTCGGGATCATGTGCGACGTGGCGCTGGACCCCTTCACCAGCCACGGCCACGACGGGGTGCTGGAGCACGGCCGCATCCTCAACGACGCCACGGTCGAGCTGCTGGTCAAGCAAGGCGTCATGCAGGCCGAGGCCGGTTGCGACATCCTGGCCCCGTCCGACATGATGGACGGCCGCGTCGGGGCGCTCCGCACCGCATTGGAGCAGGCCGGCCACCAGGACGTGATGATCATGGCCTATGCGGCCAAGTACGCCTCGGCCTTCTACGGCCCGTACCGCGACGCCATCGGCTCGGCCAAGCTGGGCGCCGGCCAGTTCGACAAGAAGACCTACCAGATGGACCCGGCCAACACCGACGAGGCCCTGCGCGAAGTGGCGCTCGACATCGCCGAGGGCGCCGACATGGTGATGGTCAAGCCGGGCATGCCCTATCTGGACATCGTGCGCCGGGTGGTCGAGGCCTTCGCCGTGCCCACCTTCGCCTTCCAGGTCTCGGGCGAGTACGCCATGCTGATGGCGGCGGCCCAGAACGGCTGGCTGGAAGAGGACCGCGCGATCCTGGAAAGCCTGCAGGCGTTCAAGCGCGCCGGCTGCGCGGGGGTGATCACCTACTTCGCGCCGAGGGCGGCGCGGATGCTGGGAGCGTGACGGCGGAGGACTTCCGCCGGCTGGCCCTGTCCATGCCGGGCGCGGAGGAGCGGTCCCACATGGGCAATCCGGACTTCCGGGTGAACGGCAAGATCTTCGCCACCCTCGGCGGCGCGACAGGACGGCCGGTGGTGAAACTGCTGCCGGAAGAACAGGCCATGCTGATGGAGGCGGAACCGGACCTGTTCACGCCCGCCAGCGGAGCCTGGGGCCGCAACGGCTCGACCCATCTGACGCTGGACCGCATCGATGAAGCCACCGCGCGTGATGTGCTGGGCCGGTCGTACCGGAATGTGACGGCGTCGAAGCGGCGGCGGTGAGGATTGGGTTACTACCTCCTTATAACCGCTCCCATGCAGTCGATTGGCGAAACCAAAGCCGTCATGCCCGCTCCCTCAACGGACGGAAGAAGGCGCGGATGTCCTCTGCGAGGAGGGCCGGTTCTTCCATGGCGGCGAAGTGGCCGCCTCTGGGCATGGCGGTCCAGCGCTCGACGTTGAAGCTGCGTTCGACCCAGGACCGCGGCGGCGTCGACAGCTCGTGCGGGAACAGGGCGACGCCGAGCGGCGGCCTCACGCGTTCCGACGCTTCGAATGTCAGGGGCGCCAGCCTGTTCTCCTTATAGAGGCGCAGCGAGGCGCCCACGCTCCCGCTGAACCAATAGAGGCTGATGTCGGTGAGCAGGGCATCCAGGCTGAAGACGCTTTCCACGTCGCCGTCGCAGTCGCTCCAACTCCGGAACTTCTCGACGATCCAGGCGGCGAGCCCGACCGGGGAGTCCGTCAGCGCATAGGCCAGGGTCTGCGGCTTCGTACTTTGCAGCAATGCATAGGCGCCCTCCGAGGCCGCCCACTTCGCGCCACGATCGAGGAAGGCCTGTTCCGCCTCGGTGATGGGGGGCTGCGCCGGTCCGAGCGCCGGGCGATAGCTGCCGGGGATATAGTTGAGGTGGGCGCCGATGACGGTCTGGGGAAACAGCCGCGCCATCCAGGCCGAAACGCCGGCGCCAATATCGCCCCCCTGGGCGCAGAAGCGCTCATAGCCCAACCCTTCCATCAGCCCCCGCCAAAACTCGGCGATGCGACGAGAGCTCACGCCCTGCGTCATCGGCGCCGGAGAGAAGCCGAAGCCGGGCAAGGAGGGCGCGACCACATGGAAGGCGTCGGCGGGATCGCCGCCATGGGCCGCCGGGTCGGTCAGCAACGGGATGACATGCTCCATCTCGACGAAGGAGCCGGGCCAGCCGTGGGTGATGACGAGCGGCAGCGGCGCCGGCCCCCGTCCCGGCTGATGAACGAAGTGGATTTCGGCGTCCTCCACCTTCGCCATGTACTGGGGAAGCCGATTGAGCCTCGCCTCATGGGCGCGCCAGTCGAACGCGCCCAGCCAATGATCCGTGAGCCGCCGGAGAAATCCCAGATCCGAGCCGTCCTCCCAGCCCAGACCGTGGATCTGGTCAGGCCACCGCGTTCCGCGAAGACGGCGCTTCAGATCCTCGAGCTGATCGTCGGGTATCTGGATCTTGAAGGGGCGCAGTTCCACGACCGGACGCCTCCGGCTCGCCCTACTCCCGCTCCAACCGCGCCACCAGGCTGGACGTGTCCCACCGGCGGCCGCCCATGGCCTGCACCTCGGCGTAGAACTGGTCGACCAGCGCGGTGAGCGCCAACTGAGCGCCGTTCGTGCGCGCCTCGTCCAGCACCAGGCCCAGGTCCTTGCGCATCCAGTCGACCGCGAAGCCGAAGTCGAACTTCCCCTCGACCATGGTCCCCCAGCGGTTGTCCATCTGCCAGGACTGGGCGGCGCCCTTCGATATCGCACTGTGCACCAGCCCGCTGTCCACGCCCGCGCGCTCGGCGAAGTGGACCGCCTCGGCCAGGCCCTGGACCACGCCGGCGATGCAGATCTGGTTGCACATCTTGGCGAGCTGGCCCGCGCCGCTGTCGCCGATGCGCTGGATGGTCTTGCCGTAGGCTGAGATCACCGGCTTCACCCGCTCGAACGCCGTCTCGTCGCCACCGCACATGATGGTCAGCGCGCCCTTCTCCGCACCGGCCTGGCCGCCGGAGACCGGGGCGTCGACGAAATGGCGGCCGCTGGCCTGGGCGTGCTCGGCCATCTCGCGCGCCACCTTGGCCGAGGTGGTGGTGTGGTCGACGATCACCGCGCCCGGGGCCAGATGGTCCAGCGCCTCGCGCACCACCTGGCGCACGTCGTCGTCATTGCCGACGCACAGGGCCAGCACCTCGCAGCCCTGGGCGGCTTCGGAAATCTGCTGCGCGGCCAGCCCGCCATGATCGGCGACGAAGCGCTCGGTCTTGGCGTAGCTCCGGTTGAACACCGACAGGGTGTGGCCGGCCGTGGCCAGGTGCCCCGCCATGGGCGCACCCATCACGCCGAGACCGATGAAGCCGACTTTCATGGGGAAGCCTCCGAAACGAGCAGACCAGGCTGGGTAAGCGCCGCGAGCGGGGCGTGCAACCGCATCTTAACGCTGTCGCCCCTAAGCAGGCCTCGAACGGGTGGGATTGAGCGATGGCTTACGGCGACAACGCGCCGATCATCATCAAGAAGGTCAAGAAGGTGGTCGGCGGCGGCCACCACGGTGGTGCGTGGAAGGTGGCCTACGCCGACTTCGTCACCGCGATGATGGCCTTCTTCCTGCTGATGTGGCTGATCAACACCACCAGCCCCGAGCAGAAGCGCGGCATCGCCGACTATTTCGCCCCCGCCAGCGTCTCGGCCACCACCAGCGGCTCGGGCGGCATCCTCGGCGGCACCGGGCTCGGCGACGTGGGGGCCAAGAGCGAAGGCTCGACCTCCGCCATGAAGCAGCTCGCCCCCGAGGCGCCCAAGACCCTGCAGGCCGGCAAATCTTCCTCCAGCGCAGCAGCCGACGACGCCGCCAAGGCGGCCAAGGAGGCGCAGGCCCGCAAGGAAGAGGAAGACTTCAAGAGCGCGGCGGAATCCCTGCGCCAGGCGCTGCAGGACATGCCGGAATTGGCGGAGCTGTCCAAGCAGGTGATCGTGGACGAGACGCCCGAGGGCCTGCGCATCCAGCTGGTGGACCAGGAGGGCCGGTCCATGTTCGAGCAGGGATCAGCCAAGCCCAACGACCGCGCGCGCCTGCTGCTGCGCGCGGTGTCCAAGGTGATCAACCAGCTGCACAACCGCATCACCGTCGCTGGCCACACCAGCACCACCGTGGGCGCCAAGGGTGGCGACGACTGGGCGCTGTCCTCGGCCCGCGCCAACGCCTCGCGCAATATCCTGCAGGAATCGGGCGTGGACGCCGACCGAATCTACCAGGTCTCGGGTAAGGCCACGTCCGACCCGCTCTATCCCGACGACCCGACCCTCCCCGGCAACCGCCGTATCGCCATCACCCTGCTGAGGGAGAAGCCGGTGCTGCCGCCAGACCATGCCTGACGGTCGCGCCCAAAGGCGCGTATCCAGCCCGATCACAGGGCGGTGTCAGCGTCATCGCGCCCCTTGCGCAGCCGGCTTGGCCGGTCCCAAATCCTGATTATGGCAGATCGCCCGCCCGCTCTGATTCCGTCCTGGCCGTGACGCACCATTTCGCCACGCGCCAGCTCCGTTTCTTCCTCACCGCGCCCTCGGCATGCCCCTACCTGCCCGGCCGCAGCGAGCGGAAGGTGTTCGCCCACCTGCCCCTGACCGAAGGTCCGGTCATCAACGACACCCTGACCGAGGTCGGGTTCCGCCGGTCGCAGAACATCGCCTATCGCCCCGCCTGCGACGGCTGCGACAGCTGCGTCTCCGCGCGCATCCCGGTGGAGGACTACCCGTTCGCCCGCTCGGAGCGCCGGGTGCTGGATCGCAACGCCGACCTGTCACGTCACTTGGTCGAGGCGGAGGCGACGCTGGAGCAGTTCGAACTGCTCCGACGCTACCTGCTCGCCCGCCATTCGGAAGGCGGCATGGCCGACATGGTCTGGGCGGATTACGTGGCCATGGTCGAAGACACCGCGGTCCGCACCCACCTGATCGAGTACCGCCTGCCCTCCGACGATCGCGGCCCCGGCGAGCTGATCGCGTGCGCGCTGGTGGACATGCTCAAGGACGGGCTGTCGCTGGTCTACAGCTATTACGACCCGGCCTTGGCCCGTCGGAGCCTCGGCTCCTTCGTCATCCTGGACCATGTGCGCCAGGCCCAGGCCGCCCGCGTGCCCTATGTCTATCTAGGTTACTGGGTCTCGGGCAGCGTGAAGATGGCCTACAAGGCGCGCTTCAATCCGCTGGAAGTGCTACGGCCCGGCGGCTGGCGGCTACTGTCCCAGCGCGAGCGCCAAGCCAACGAGGGCCTGCCGGGACCGGGGTCCGAACCGGGTTGAGGGTCTTCGCTCTGCGTTCCCCGCCTATGGGTTCAGCGACCCAGGAACAGCAACAGGCCGCTCAGCGCCACGCCGGCCACGCCCACCAGGGCGGCCCAGCGCGGGAAGCGCCGACGACGCGCCGGCTGGATGCTGATGGACGCGAAGCCGGGGCTGAAACGCCGTCCAACTTCACTGCCGATGATCTGGCCCATGGACGCACTCCAACTTAGGCGGTGAGCCTATGACAGGCGGCCCGATTCTCTGGAAGCCCTCTCACGGGGGGACAGCTTAAAACTGTCATTTAGGTTCTTCGCGCAAAAGTCGGCCACGATAACCCGCCCTCAACCCATCGTCGTCTAGATGGGTTCGAGATGGTGTACCCGGCATGAGTAGTCCTGGCGTTCGCAACCTGTCGCTTCTGGAAGGAAGCGCCTCTACAGGGCGCGTGCTCAACCTGCGTCAGGTGGCGTTGGCCAACCGCAAGGACGCCGATTTCCGCAACCGCCCCTTCTTCCAGACCCCGGCGCTGAACCGCAGCCTGATCGTCAAGCATCACCTGCGCGGCAACGAGCTGGAGATGTTCGCCGAGACCCGCGCCTCGGCCACCAAGGTGCTGCTGCCGATCGACCACCAGAACCTGCGCGCCGGCGCCAAGTACTTCTTCGTCGGCCAGCGCGACTACGCCGGCATGATGGAATGGGACCTGGGCCTGACCGACCCCGCCTGCCACGACCTGCAGATGCTGGCCTTCCTGAACGAAATCCCATCGTTCGACCCGTTCCTGCTGCGCGAACAACTGCGGCGGCGACAGTTCGACGTGGCGCCCTGCTATTTCAACGTGTCGACCTCCGACACCGCGCAGATGCTCAGCTTCGCTCAGGCGGAAATCCAACCCCTGGTGGACATCGCCTTTGGCGAGCTGAGCGGGCACCGGGGCGGCGTGCTGGCGCAGAAACTGCTGACCAATGCGGACGATGCGGCGCTCCAACCCCTGCGCCAGGTCCTGCACCTGGACGCCGAGCAGTTCGCCGAGTGCATGTTCTGCTGGAAGGCCTTCCTCTATTACAAATGGAAGCTGACCGCGCTGGCGCCCAGCGTCAGCGAAGTCACCGCCCAGGTCGCCTCGATCCGACCCGCCACGCGCGGCACGCACGACACCCAGTCCTACATCTCGTCGGCCCGCGCCAACATCCATTCGGCGGTCGGCACCGCCTGCCGCCACGTGTCCCACACCCTTCGCCTGTACGACGTCGCCTACAATGGCCTGGTCAGCCGGGGCGACGGACAGGGCTTCCGCGACTTCCTGCTGCAGGCGCCCGCCCGTTTCACCCAGCTTGGCGAGGAGCTGGCGGCGGTCGATCACATCATCAGCTTCTGGCAGTACAGGTTCCCACGACGCCAGAGCACCACCGTCGCCGCGGAGGAACTGGCCAACATCTTCCGCGACTTCGAAAGCGGCCTGCGCATCCAGCTCAAGGGCCAGGCCGTGCGGAATCTGACGCCCATCCTCATGTAGACGAAAAGGGCGCCCCGGCTCGAAACGGGGAACGCGCCTACGTCCGCTGATTGCATCGGCCAACTTTTCTCAGGTTAACCGGCCGCTTATCACATTCCACTAGGGTCGCGGAC
>NZ_LMUL01000017.1:293059-348279 GCF_009765965.1 Caulobacter sp. S45 | reverse complement strand
CCCCGACCCCGGAGGACGATCCCGCGCCGCCCGAGACGGTGCTGGCGGTTCCCGTCCCCGCCTATCGCCGCGGCCCCTTCCGCCCCGACGTGCTCAGTCCCGTGCGCGAGAGGATGAGCGGGCGGATGCTGGCCCAGGGCTTCCGCACCGCCGACGCGACGCTGCTGGCGCTCCTGCTGGCGGCCTTCGGCGTGACCCAGGCCGCGACCGGAACGCTTGGCGCGACGCTGGTGATCGTGCCCAGCCTCACCCTCGGCTCGATCCTGGTCGCCTTCGGCCTGTCGGCCGCCAGCACCTACGACTTCGCCGCCCGCGAAAGCTGGTGGGCCAGCATGGCCCGCGCCGGCGCGGCGTCAGGGGCGGCCACATCCGTCATCCTGTTGGCGCTCAGTATAGCCGCCCCGGCCGCCCTCGGTTTCGGGGTCAGATGGGCGCTCGCCTGCATCGGCGCGCTGTGCGTTTCGCACCTGGTCGCCTGGAGCGTCGTTCGGCGCTGGCGGCGACTGGGACGGCTGACCCCAAACGTGGTGGTGGTGGGCGCGACCGAGAACGCCGCCCTGCTGATCCGCAATGCGCTCGCCGGCCGCGACGTGGCGGTGCTGGGCGTGTTCGACGACCGCTCCGACCGCATTCCCCACGACATCCACGGCGTGCCGGTGCTTGGCGACACCGCCGCCCTGCTGCGCCACAAGATCCTGCCCTACATCGACCGCATCGTGCTGACCGTCCCCGCCGCCGGCCAGGCCCGCAGCGCCGAGCTGATCGGCCGGCTGAAGGCGCTGCCCAACGACCTCTGCCTGTTCCTCGACGGCGAGGGGGACGAACGCCACACCGCCGCCCTGGCCCGCCTGTCCGGCGCCTCGCTGCACCGCATCTCCGGCGCCAAGGCCGACGACCGCCTGGCCTTCGCCAAACGGATGCAGGACCTCGTCGTCGCCGGGCTGGCCCTGCTGGCGGCCCTGCCGGTGATGGCTGTCGTCGCAGCGCTCGTGCGGCTGGATAGCCCGGGCCCGATCCTGTTCCGCCAGCGCCGCCACGGCTTCAACAACGAAGAGATCGTGGTCTGGAAGTTCCGCTCCATGCGCACGGACGCCGCCGACGCGCACGCCACCCGCCAGGTCAGCGCCGACGACGACCGCGTCACCCGCGTCGGCCGCATCATCCGCGCCACCAGCCTGGACGAACTGCCCCAACTGCTGAACGTGCTGAAGGGCGAGATGTCGCTGGTCGGTCCGCGTCCCCACGCCATCGGCATGCAGACCGCCGGCCAGGACTCCGCCCGCCTTGTCGCCGAGTACGCCTGGCGTCATCGCATGAAGCCCGGCATCACCGGCTGGGCCCAGATCAACGGCTCGCGCGGTCCGGTCCATACCGCCGAGGAGGTCCGCCAGCGGGTGGAGCTCGATATCGAGTACATCGAGCGCCAGTCGTTCTGGTTCGACCTCTACATCATCGTCATGACCCTGCCCTGCCTGTTCGGCGACCGGCAGGCGGTGCGCTGAGGGCGGCCCGATGTTCTGGAAAGGCGTGGTGGGCTATCTGCCCGTGAACATCGTCCAGGCGGTCGCCGGCTTCGGCTCGATCGTGGTGTTCACCCGCATGCTGTCGCCGGCCGACTACGGCGCCTACGCCCTGGCCTATTCGGTGACCAGCCTGGTCTACACCTGCCTGTTCGTGTGGATCGAGGCGGCCATGGCCCGCTTCTACGCCGCCGAGACCGTGGTCGGGCGATCCAACCTCTACGCCACCCTGTACCGCGCCTTCGCCGCAATGGCGGTCGCCCTGCCGGCGCTGGCCGTGGCCATCCTGGTGCTGCTGCCGGTGGGATCGGGGCTGAAGCTGGCCATCGGCGCCGGCCTGGTCTCCATCATCGTGCGTAGCCTGCTGAAGCTGGCGCAGGAGCGCCGCCGCGCCGCCGGCCAGGTGCGCGGCTACGCCCTGTTCGATATGGCCCAGACAGGCGGCGGCTTTGCGCTGGGCGCCGTGTTCGCCCTGATCGGCTGGGGCGGCGCGGCGCCCCTGGCCGGCGCGGGCGCGGCCAGCGCGATGTGCCTGCTGTTCGCCCTGCCGTCGGAGATCGGTCCCGCCAGGCGCGGCAGGTTCGAGCCCGAGCGGCTGAAGGGCTACGCCGCCTATGGCGCGCCCATCGCCCTGTCGCTGATCATGGGCCTGGCCTTGGCCACCACCGACCGCTTCGTGCTCGCGGCCTTCACCAACGAGGCGACGGTGGGCGCCTATCACGCCGGCTACAGCCTCTCGAACCGGACGCTGGACGTCATGTTCCTGTGGCTGGGCATGGCCGGCGGACCGGCCTGCATCGCCGCCCTGGAGCGCGGCGGGCGCGCAGCGCTCGAACACACGGCGCGCGAGCAGGCCTCGTTCATGGTGTTGATCTCGCTGCCGGCCGCCGCTGGCCTGGCGCTGGTCGCCCGCCCGCTGGCGGAGCTGATGGTCGGGCCAGCCTTGCGCGACAACGCCGCGCGGGTGACGCCCTGGATCGCGCTCAGCGGCCTGTTCTACGGCCTGACCACCCACTACCTGAACACCGCCTTCACGCTCGCCCGGCGCACCGGCCGCCAGTTCCTGGCCATCGCTCTGCCGGCGTTGGCGAACCTGGCGCTGACCCTGCTGCTGATCCCGCGCTTCGGCCTGGACGGAGCCATGTGGGCCACCACCGCCAGCTATGCGTTGGGCGCGGTCGCCTCGATCCTCCTGCAGCGCAACGGCCTGTACCTGCCGATCCCGTGGAACACGCTGGGCCGCAGCGCCCTGGCGACGGCGGCGATGGCGGCGGCGGTGCTGCGGATGCCTTCGACCGGCGGCGTGGGCGAGCTGGCACTGAAGGCCGGCGTGGGAGCTATGACCTACGCCCTGGTCGCCTTCGCCCTCGACGCGGGCCAGGCCCGCACCCACAGCGGCCGGCTGCTGCAGACCTTGCGCACGCGAGCCGCCGCATGAGCGATGTCCTGACCCTCGCGCCGAATCCCGCTCCGCCGCTTGACGCGGCGCCGGATCAGACAGGCTTCGAGTTGTTCGAGAACGCCGCCTGGACGTCGGCGAAGCCGCACCTGTCGGTCCTGACACCCTTCTATCGCGACGACCCGCGCGCCCTGCTGGCAGCACTGGACGCAGAAGCCGCCCGCCTGGACGGCGCGGTGGAGATCGTGCTGCTCGACGATTGCGGCGGGGACCTAACCCTGTCCGAAGCTGTTCGCGCCGCCGTGCAGACGCTGGCGTCGCCCGCCCGTCTGATCCGCCTCGCGCAGAACCAGGGCCGGTCGCGCGGCCGCAACCAGCTGATCGCCCACAGCCGCGCCCGCCACGCCCTGTTCCTGGACAGCGACATGGCTCCCGACAGCGAGCGTTTCCTGTCTGCCTACCTGGACCTGATCGCTGTTGAAGAGCCGGCCGTGGTGTTCGGCGGTTTCTCGGTTGACCGGGCGCCGGTGCGCCCCGAGCACGCCCTGCACCGCGCCCTGTCGCAGCGGGGCGAGTGCCTGTCCGCCAGCCTGCGCGCCCAGCAGCCCGAGAAGTACGTCTACACTTCCAACCTGCTGGTCCGGCGCGACGTGTTCGCCGCCGAGGCGTTCGACGAGAGCTTCTCCGGCTGGGGTTGGGAGGACGTGGAGTGGGGCCTGCGCGTCGGTAGGCGTTTCGGCGTGCGCCACATCGACAACTCCGCCACCCACCTGGGCCTGGACACCGCCGCGGCGCTGGCCGCCAAGTACGAGCAGTCGCCGGACAATTTCGCCCGCGTGCTCGCCCGCCATCCCGAGGCCGTACGGGGCTATCCGAGCTATCGCCTGGCCCGCGCGCTGAAGCGGCTGCCGGCGCGCGGCCTGTGGCGCCGACTGCTCAAGGCGCTGGCGCTCGCCGACCGAGCGCCCGTCACGGCCCGCGTCGCGGCGATGAAAATCTACCGCGCCGCCCTCTATTCGGAGGTGGTGTGATGGGCGAGCTCTATTCCGCCGACGCCTCGCTGAAGGGCAAGCTCCGCCGTCGCGTGGTGCGCCTGCAGCACCGCCGTCCAAGCCCACGCGCCGCCGGCCGGCCGATGATCTCTTTCACCTATGACGATGCGCCGGTGTCCGCGTTTCGCGAGGGCGCGCGCATCCTGGAGGCCCATGGCGCGCGCGGCACCTACTTCGTCTCCGCCGGGCTGGCGGGACGCGACGTGGGCGTCGGCCCCTGTGGCGGACGCGAGGACATCCTGCGCGTCGCCGCCGCCGGTCACGAGATCGCCTGCCACACCTTCTCCCACCTGGACTGCGGCCAAGCCGACGCCGCGACGGTGGAGGCCGACATCGCCCGCAACGTCGAGGCCCTGGCGCAATGGGGCGCGCCCAGCCTGGAGACCTTCGCCTATCCTTACGGCGACGTGGCCGCTCCGGTGAAACGGGTGGCGGACAAGCGCTTCCTGTTGTCACGCGCCCTGCACCACGGTGTGCTGGGACGTGGATCGGACCTCAACCAAGCGCCTTCGGTAGGCGTGGAGGGCGAAGAGGGTGAGGCGCTGGCGCTGGCCTGGATGGAACGGGCCAAGGCTCGGGCGGGTTGGCTGATCCTCTACACCCACGGCGTAGAAACCACGCCGCCGCGCTTCGGGACCAGCATCGCCGTCTGGGAACGGCTGGTCGGCAAGGCCGTCGCCGACGGGTTCGAGATTGTCACGGTGGCGCAAGGTGCGCGCCGCCTGAGGGGTTTGACGTGACGCAGATCGACGTCCTGATCCCCACCCTGCGCCGCCCGGAAAGCCTGACGCGCGCGCTGCGCTCGCTATTCGCCCAGGATCGCGCAACCGAGCTGGTCGCGGCGGTGGTGGTGGTGGACAACTCGCCCGAAGGGTCCGCCCGCGAGACGGTTGAGGCGCTACGCCCGGCCTGCCCCGCGCCGCTGATCTTCGTGCATGAACCGCATCCGGGGGTGGCCACCGCGCGCAACGCCGGACTGGCGGCGAGCGATGCGCCCCTGGTCGCCTTCCTGGACGACGACGAGGAGGCGCCCGCCGGCTGGCTCGAAGCCCTGCACGCAGCGCACCTGGAGATGGGGACCGAGGTCACCTTCGGACCCGTACGCGGCCTGGCGCCGGACGCGCGGCCCGGCGAACGCGCCTATATGGAGCGCTTCTTCTCTCGCATCGGGCCCGAAACCTCAGGTCCGATCATCGCCCCCTACGGCTGCGGCAATTCGATGATGACACGGGCCTTCGCCCTGGTCGGCCCCAATCCGTTCGATGCGGCCGCCGACGCCACCGGCGGCGAGGACGACCGCCTGTTCGCGCAACTGAGCGCACAAGGCGCCCGCTACGGGTGGGCGGCGGAGGCCTGGGTCTTTGAGTACGCCCCCGCCCATCGCGCCCAGCTCGGCTATACCCTGAAGCGCGCCTTCGGCTATGGCCAGAGCCCCACCCAGATCGCCGCCACCGCGCGCGATCCAGCGGGCGTGGCGAAGTGGGTGGCGGTCGGGCTGGCGCAGGTGCTGGCCAACGCCCCGGTTGCGGCGCTCCTCCTGGCGCTCCACCATCGCCAGGGTGCGGACTTCGCCGACCGCGCGGCGCAGGGCCTGGGCAAGGTGTTCTGGCGCGTGCGGCTGGGTTTCTACGGGCAGGCCGAGATCCGCCGCAGTACACGGGCGGCCCGGAAACGGCCCCAGGATGGGCTCGAGGTTGTGCATGCTTCGAGACGCGCTGCGCGCTCCTCAGCATGACGAAGGCTATTTAAGGCTCCACCATACGTCATCCCGAGGAGCCCCTGAGGGGCGTCTCGAAGGATGCAGCGCCGCCTCAACCGATGACCGCTGCCGCCGCCTCGGCGCGGCTCATGCCGCCGATGTGGATGCTCCACCACAGGGCGAAGAACAGCAGGGGCCAGCGGCTGGCGGCGTGATCGTCGCGCTCGAACACGGCGCGTACCGCATCGACCTCGCAGACCTCTCGCACCCCCTCCACCGCCGCGATCCTGGCTCCCAGGTCGCGAGCGCGCGGCGCGATCCAGCCGGCGACCGGGACGGTGAAGCCCTTCTTGCGGCCCCAGGCGTCGGCAGCGGGACAATGCTGTTCCAGCCACTTGCGCAGCAGGTGCTTGCCGAAACGGCCCTGCACCTTCAGCCGGTCGGGCAGGTGGAACGCGAACTCCGCCACCTCCAGGTCGAGGAACGGCGTGCGGCCTTCCAGGCCATGGGCCATCAGGCAGCGGTCGAGCTTCAGCAACAAGTCGTTCGGCAGCCAGGTGGCGATGTCCGCCGCTTGGGCCAGCTGCAGGGGCGTGAGACCCGCGTCGGTCGAAACCTGTGAGCGGGCCGCCTCGCGCCAGCGCGCCAGCGCGCCGACGCCGCGGTCCTTGAGGAAGGAGGCGCGGATCTGCGGCTCCGCCGGCCGGCCGCCGAACCAGGTCGGCCTGAGCGCGCGGCGATAGCGGCCATAGCCGCCGAACAGCTCGTCGCCGCCCTCCCCGCTCAGCACCACCGTCAGCGTCCCCTTGGCGGCTTCGGCGAGTTTGTAGGTCGGAAGCGTGGCGAAATCGGTGGTCGGATCGTCCAGCGCCCAGGCGATCTCGGGGGCGATGCGCCAGAAGTCCTCCGCCCCGAACGTGGTCTCGCGCCAGTCGAGGTCCAGGGCGCGGGCCACCTGCTCGGCCGCCCGGCGCTCGTCGCTGGCGTCCGGATCGTCGAAGCCGCAGGTATAGGCGGTCACCGGCCGGCTGTTCAGCCGCGCCATCAGCGTGGCGATGGCCGAACTGTCGATCCCGCCGGACAGGAACAGACCGTAGGGCACGTCGGAGCGCTGGTGCACCTTGACGCTGTCCTCCAGCACCGCGTCCAGCCGTTTCAACGCCTCGGCCTCCGAGATGGCGACCGGGGCATGGGTGCGCGCGACGAAGGCGGGGGCCGCGACCGCGCTGCCCAGGGTCTCGCCCGGCGCCACGCGACGCACGCCCTCGAAGATGGTCCCGGTCCCGACCGTATAGTTCAGGGCCAGCAGCTCTTCCGCCCGCGCGTGGACCATCGCCGGCCTGGGCGTCTCGACCAGCAGGGCGCGCGGCTCGGACGCGAACGCCAGCCGGCCGTCCCGGTCAGTCAGATAAAGCGGCTTGATGCCGAAGGGATCGCGCGCCAGGGCCAGCGCCCCGTCCGTGCGCAGGCACAGCGCGAACATGCCCCGCAGTTCGGCCAGCGCCTGCGGCCCCTGCGTCCGCCACAGGTGCAGCAACGGCTCGAAATCCGATCCGGTGTGCAGCTCGGTCAGGCCGTGACGGGCGATCAGCTCGATGTAGTTGTAGATCTCGCCGTTGCCGATCACCGTGGCGCCGGCGGCGTGCAGGGGCTGCCAGCCACCCTCCAGGTCGATGATCGACAGCCGGGCGTGGGCGAAGGCGTAGTCCGGCCCTTCCTCCACCCGAATGCCGTCCGGGCCGCGATGGGCGATGGCCTCGATCATCCGGCGCACGGCCGCACCGTCGGAGGCGCCCAAAAGGCCGGCGATCCCGCACATGGCCTCAGGCCTCGCCGTAGCGGGCGAACAGCTCCCGCCATTGGGCCGTGACCCGGGCGCTGGCGAATTCGGTGCGGATGCGCTCGCGACCCGCCTTGGCCAGTCGACGCCCCGTCGCCGGATCGTCCAGCAACCGCCGTGTCGCCTTGGCCAGGGCGTCCGCGTCGTTCACCGGCACCAGCAGGGCGTCCTCGTCGTGGCGGATCATGGCGCCGGGTCCCTGGCTGGCGGCGGCGATCAGCGGGGTGCCGTGGGCCCAGGCCTGGATCACGGTGTTGCCGAGCGGCTCGAACCGCGAGGGGAACAGGCAGATGTCGGCGGTGCGGTACAGGGCCGAGGCGTCCAGCCGCCAGCCCAGGAACCGCACCCGATCCGCCACGCCGAGCCGCTTCGCCTGAGCCTTCAGCTGGCCTTCCAACGGGCCGGCCCCGGCGATCCACAGATAGGCGCCCGGCAGGTCGACCAGGGCGGTCAGGCTGACGTCGTGGGCCTTGTCGTCGTGCAGCCGACCCATCCCCAGCAACAGCGGCGCGTCGTCGGGCGTATCGAGCTCCGCCCGGTCGACCGGCGGATCGTCCTTGGGCACGGCGAAGTTCGGGATGTAGTCGACCCGGTCGGCCGGCCAGCCCTCGCGCACGATATAGTCGACGATGTCGCGCGTGTTGCCGACCAGGAAATCGGCCCCCCGGTAGTATTTCAGGTGATAGTAGCCGCCGAGCCGCCCGATCCGCGCCCACGGCCCGGTCTTGGGAACCACCCGCCCGGCCCGGTTCATCCACTGCACCAGCACCCGCGCGTCCAGCTCGCGGGCAAGCTTGCGGATCAGCCGCCCGGTCGAGAAATCGAACGGCGGATGGAACGGCAGCACATCGGTCCGCACGCCCATCGCCGCTAGGGCCGCCTCGCGGTCGGCGTTGGCGTGGATGGCCGCCGCCTGGGGCAGGCCGTCGCGATGCAGGGCCTCCAGCAGGTCGAGGAAGTAGGTCTCCGCTCCACCGTGCCGGGGAGACCCCAGAAGGTGCAGGACCGTCATGGCGCTTGGGTCGTCATGGGTCGTTCCTACCGGTAACGGCCGCCCCGCAGAAGGGGGCGACGGTGGAACGGGCCGATGAGCGTGACCCTGTCGCAAGGCCGCAACGCAGAAGGCTTGAGGCGGAGGACGACTTTCGTTATATCCGCCGCTCGCCTGAACACGCCCTACGTAAGGCGCGCCCGTGGCTGGGTAGCTCAGATGGTTAGAGCGGTGGATTCATAACCCACAGGTCGGCGGTTCGATCCCGCCTCCAGCTACCAGGCGCCCTCTCGTTGCGCTGTGTTCAAAAGGCGCCCTGCGTTCTCCCGCATTCCATTTCGGGTATTGGCGTCACGCGTGGATAATGCCGGGCCAAGGCCGCCGCTCCACGCCTGCACCTTGTCCAGCGTTCGGCTCAGCGTTGACGCGCCATCGTCAACCACATGTCGATTCCGAAACAAAACTTCAGAATGAGAAGCATTGACAACCTAGGCTGCAATTCTGCAATTGCGAATGCGTATCAATAATCTGGAATTCCCGATGTCTTCGCCTTTGCACCGGCCGCGCGCGATCCCATGCGCTTCGAGCTTCACCGGCCCGTTCGGTCGCGGAAGGAAGAGCGGCGCACGAGGACTGTTCGTGCAGGTGGCGGCGGCCGCGCTGCTGGTGTCGATCTCGCAAGGCGCCCAGGCCGCCGACGCGGTTGCAACCGCTGCGGACGCGGCGCCTGGAAGCACGACGTCGGAAGTCATCGTGCACAGCCAGCGCAACGAGCTGAACCTTCCGGCCTCGGTGGACAAGACCGGCACCAAGCTCGAGGACCTGCCCAGCAGCGTCCAGGTGATCAACCGCGACGTAGTCGACGCCCAAGGCGGTGTTTCCCTGAACGATGCGATCCGCAACGCCAGCGGCATCAGCCGGGGCGGCCAGGACGGCTATGGCTTCTATGACCGCTTCCTGATCCGGGGCCTGGACGCGCGCATCTACGATGAGGGCTTCGACGATGGCGACCAACGCAACGGCATCCCCCATTCGCTGAACGGGGTCGAACGGGTGGAGATCCTCAAGGGTCCGGGCTCGGCCCTGTTCGGCAGCGGACCGCCGGGCGGAACCATCAACATCGTCCATTATGCGCCGTCCGCCACCCCGGACTTGGGCGGCACGCTGCAGGGCGGCTCGTTCGGCACGGTGTCGGCCAACGCCTACGTCACCGGGCCGACGGGCGTGGAGGGGTTGAATTTCCGCGTCGACGGCCTCGCCCAGCATTCCGACGGCTTCCGCGGCCTGAAAAGCAACGACGACGAATTCCGCCCCGAACTGAGCTGGACGGGCGACCGTCACGTGGTCACCTTCAGCGTGGACGCCCGCTATCTGGCCGGCACGCCCGACCCCGCCGGGCTGATCTACGTCAACGGCGCGCCGATCAAGGGCGTGTCGCGCAACACCATGTATTCCACCCCGTTCGGCTACGGGGACCAGAGCCTGCTGCGGCTGATCGGCTCGGATGTCTGGTCGCTGGCGCCCTACCTCACCATCACCAACCGTTTCTCCTACATGCACCGGGACCTCTCGATCCTGCGTAACGGCGACAGCGGCACGGTGGTGGGCGACGAACTCACCGGGCGTTCGCTGCGCAAGCAACACGATCAGATCGATGACTTCGACTACGAGCTGGAGCCGGTCTGGACCTTCCATACCGCAGGCATCGGCCACACCCTGCTGACCGGCTTCGAGGCCCAGCACCAGACCCTGCACACCAATCGCGCCACCGCGACCCTGCCCAACATCACCAACATCCTCGACCCGGTGATCCCGGAGACCTCGCAAGGCAGCCTCAGCTTCCTGCGGGACGCCACCCATTCCGGCGGCATCGACGACCTGTATTCGACCTACTTCAGCCTTTACGCCACCGACCAGCTCGACCTGACCGACCGCTGGAAGTTGCGGGTGGGCGTGCGCAAGGACTTCTGGGACACCGAACTCGATCCAACCGTCTTCGTCGCCGGCCGCCTGGCGCCGAACGGCCAGCCCATCGAGCCGGGCTCGAACATGGCCCGGCACGACGCCCCCGTGAGCTGGAACGTCGGCACGCTCTACAAGCTGACCCCCAACATCTCGCCGTTCCTGGGCGTGTCGGAGAGTCATCTGGCGGTCTACAGCTCCGAGTCGACGCAGACCGGTCTCGCAGCTCCGGAATCGGCGCTGCAATACGAGGGCGGGGTGAAGGCGACCGCCTTCACCGGGCGCGCCACCCTGACTGTGGCCGGGTTCGACGTGAAGCGGGACAACGTCTTCACCCTGGTGGGCGATCTTCCCACCTTCGACAACCAGGCGACCTGGGGGGGCGAAGCGGATCTCGACATCCAGGCCACGCCGCGCTGGCGCGTCACCGCCAACGTCACCGCCCAGCACGCCGTGCTGACCGCCGAGCCCTCCAGCCCGACCTCCACCGGCAAGATCCCCATCGGCGTGCCCGAGCACCTCGCCAACATCTGGACCAGCTACACCTTCCCCGTGCGGGACGAAGACGGATTCCGCGTCAGCGGCGGCGTCGACTACCGCGATCGGATGTTCGCCAACACGCTCAACACCAACAGGGTGCCGAGCTATGTGATCGGCGACATCGAGCTGGCCTACCTGCACCGCCAGTGGACGGCGTCGGTCGGGATCAAGAACATCGCCGACACCACCTATTTCGTGGCCACCAATGGCGCGGGCGGCCTGGTGGGCGACGGACGCTCGGTGTTCGTCTCGATCAGCCGGCGCACGGGCGGCTGATCGTCGGGCGGCATGGCCAGCGCCCAGGCGCCCAGGCCGCCCCTCGCCCTTTCCGAAACCCGATAGCGGAAATCGCTATCCGCCGCCGCGGCATGCGTCCCTAATGGTCTTGGATTGGAAGACCGCTGGAAGGGAAGACGCCATGCACTACGATGTGGTCGTCGTCGGCGGCGGCGCGGGCGGCCTCGAGCTGGCGGCGCGGCTTGGCCGGGCGCTGGGGCCGCGGCGCGGACGCGAGCGCGTCGCCCTGATCGACCGCGCGGTGATCCACATCTGGAAGCCGACCCTGCACGAGATCGCCGCCGGCACCCTGGACGCACACCAAGAGGGGCTGTCCTATCCGGTCCTGGCCCGGCGCAATCATTTCAGCTTCCTGATGGGCGAGATGACCCGGATGGACCCGGCGACCAAGAGCCTGACCCTGGGCGAGCTGCTGGACTCGCATGGACGGCCGATCTCGCCGGAGCGGACCCTGAGCTTCGGCGTCTGCGTGCTGGCGGTGGGCTCGGGCTCCAATTCGTTCAACACGCCGGGCGTCGAGCGGGCCTATGTGCTGGAGCGGACCGAGGACGCCGAGTTGTTCCACAAGGTGCTGCTGGCCGCCTTCACCCGCGCCTCGTTCTCCTCCGGCCGTGCGCTCAGCGTGGCCATCGTCGGCGGCGGGGCCACGGGCGTGGAGTTGGCGGCGGAACTGCTGGAGGCCCATTCGGAATACCAGGAGGGCTTCGTCGCCGAACAGCGCTTCCGCCTGGACGTCGCCGTGGTCGAGGCCGCGCCGCGCATCCTGGGCGGCCTGCCGGAGAAGATATCCCGCCAGGCGACCACCGCTCTGGAACGCAAAGGGGTGCGCGTGCTCACCGACGCCATGGTCACGCGCGTCGCCGAGGACCGGCTGGAGACCAGCGCCGGCGACATCCCCGCCGAACTGGTGGTCTGGGCTGCCGGCGTGAAGGCCGCGTCCTCCAACGCTGGCCTGGGGCTGGAGATCAGCCGCTCCAACCAGATCGTGGTCGACGACCGGCTGCGCGCATCCGCGCCCGACATCTATGCGCTAGGCGACTGCGCCCAGTGTCCCTGGGAAGAAGGGCGGTCCATCCCCGCCCGCGCCCAAGCAGCCCATCAGCAGGCGAGCTATCTGGCGGGCGTACTGCTGGCCAAGCTCAGGGAGCGTGAGGTGGACAAGCCCTTCGTCTACCGCGACTTCGGCTCGCTGGTGTCGCTGGGCGAAGGGCGCGGGGTGGGCACGCTGATGGGCGGGCTCGGCGGGCGCAACTTCTTCGTCGAAGGGCTGGTGGCCAAGTGGATGTACATGTCGCTGCACCTCATGCACCACCACGCGATCCTAGGTTCGGTCAGGACCGCCCTGCTCGCCGTCGCCCGGCTGTTGCAGAAGCGGGTGTCGGGGCGGCTGAAGCTGCACTAGGGCGCCGGTCGGCGCGCGGCGGCGAACCCCGCCTTGTTCGACCCGATGCGAGAGGTTACGGGCCGTTATGCTGATCCTGGTTTTACTCCTCGTCGTTGGACTTTGGGCGGGCGTGCAGAACGCCTTAGCCGGCGGCGGCTCGTTCGTGACCCTGCCGGCGCTGATCCTCAGCGGGCTGGACGCGCGGACGGCCAATATCGCCTCCACCCTGGCGCTGTTCCCCGGCCAGGTGACGACCGGCTGGATGGGCCGCAAGATGGTCAGCGGGACCGGCGGCCTGGGTTTCCGAGCCCTGGCGATCATCAGCCTGGCGGGCGGGGTGATCGGCGCCGCCCTGCTGCTGCTGACCCCGTCCAGCTTCTTCGCCCGCATGGTGCCGTGGCTGGTGCTGTTCGCCACCGCGCTGTTCGCCTACGGGAGCTTCGTCAAACGACCCGTCGCCGCCGCCCCGCGCAGCTTCGGTCCCGTGGTCACCGGGATCATGCAGTTCCTGATCGCGATCTATGGCGGCTATTTCGGGGGCGGCATCGGCTTTCTGATGTTAGCGGCCCTGACGGCCGCCGGCCTGTCCATGCGCCACGCGGGCTCGACCAAGAACGTGCTGGCCGGGGTGATGAACGCCGCGGCGGTGGCGGTCTTCATGTTCACCCCGGGCATTCCGTGGATGCGGGTGCTGGTGCTCTGCGTCGGGGCGGTGGTCGGCGGCTACTTCGGCGCCATGCTGCTCAAGCGCGTGGACGAGAAGCTGATGCGGGGCTTCGTCGTCGCGCTCGGGCTCTGCCTGACGGTCGGCCTGTTCCTGCATCCGCAATAGACGCCTGTTCCAAGCCGCGCCCAGCCGGTAAATAGACGCGCCAGACACCGATGGGTCAAAGGCTGTGGTCGGCCGGCGCACGCGCCAGCGACCGGGCGTTTCGATCCCGCCCGGAACGACATCGAAGGAATCGCCGCATGACCACCGCCCCCGCCGGCTGGGACAGCCCGATCGAGACCGAGCTGACCGGCTACGACCTGATCAACACCCCGATGCTGAACAAGGGCACGGCCTTCAGCAGCGACGAGCGCGACACCTTCCGCCTGCACGGCCTGCTGCCCCCGCACCTGGGCTCGCTGGACGAGCAGGTCGCGCGGCGGCTCAAGGTGCTGCGCGCCTTCGGGACGGACTTCGAGCGCTACGCCTTCCTGCGCGACCTGCAGGACACCAACGAGACGCTGTTCTACGCCCTGCTGACCCGCAACATCGAAGAGCTGCTGCCCCTGGTCTACACGCCCACGGTCGGCGAGGGCTGCCAGCGCTTCAGCGAGATCTGGCGCAAGCCGCGCGGCGTGTTCCTGAGCTATCCCAACAAGGACAAGATCCGCGAGATCCTATCCGACCCGCGCTACGACAAGGTGCGCGTCATCGTGGTCAGCGACGGCGAGCGCATCCTGGGCCTGGGCGACCAGGGCGCGGGCGGCATGGGCATCCCGATCGGCAAGCTGGCCCTTTACACCGGCTGCGGCGGTATCCATCCGGAAGAGACCCTGCCCGTCCTGCTCGACGTCGGGACCAACAACCAGGAGCGGCTGGACGACCCCATCTATATGGGCTGGCGGCATGAGCGCATCACCGGCGCCGAGTACGACGATTTCGTCGAGGAGTTCGTCTCGGCCGTGATCGAACGCTGGCCCGATGTGCTGTTGCAGTGGGAGGACTTCGCCGGCCACAACGCCAGTCGCCTGCTGGCCCGCTATCGCGATCGCCTCTGCACCTTCAACGACGATATCCAAAGCACCGCGGCGGTGGCCGCCGCCACGCTGATGGCGGCGGTCAACATCACCGGCCGCCCGCTGGTCGAACAGCGCGTCGCCCTGGTGGGGGCGGGATCGGCCGGATGCGGGATCGCCTCGCTGATCCTCAAGGCGATGATCGCGGCCGGCGCCGACGAACAGATCGCGCGCCGCAACTTCTACGCGGTGGACCGCCACGGCCTGCTGGTCGACGACATGAACGACATCACCGAGGCGCAGAGGCCCTTCGTCCAGGCCCGCGAGGCGGTGGCGGGCTGGACCCTGCGCGAGCCGGGCGAGATCACCCTGCTGGACGTGGCGATCAACGCCAAGCCCACCGTGCTGATCGGGGTTTCGGGTCAGGCCGGGGCCTTCAGTGAGCCGGTGGTTCGCGCCATGGCCCAGCACGTCGCCCGGCCGATCATCCTGCCGCTATCCAATCCCACCTCCCGTAGCGAGGCGACGGCAGAGCAACTGGTGGCCTGGACCGACGGGCGCGCCCTGATCGGCTCCGGCAGCCCGTTCTTCCCTGTTGACTGGAAGGGCAAGACCTATCCGATCGCCCAGACCAACAACTCCTACATCTTCCCCGGCATGGGCCTGGCCGTCCTGGCCTCGGGCGCCAGGCGCGTCACCGACGAGATGTTCATGGTCGCCGGCGTGACCCTCTCCCGCATGGCCACGACCGGGCCGGACGGCCAAGCCCAGCTCCTGCCGCCCATCGGGCGTCTGCGCGAGGTCTCCGTCGCCATCGCCAAGGCCGTCGCTCGTCAGGCCCAGCGCGACGGGGTGGCGCGGGTCTGCGATGTGGAAACGCTGGACGGGCTGATCGCGGCCTATGTCTGGGAGCCCCACTACCGCCCGTATCGCAAGATCGACTGAAGCTTCGATCAGGCCGGCCCAGTACAAGACATCGAGAACTCAACCGATAGTTATATGATTGTAATAGCAATTTTCCGTAGCATATATAACCCCAACACCCACCTGATCGTCGCCAAAAACGTGTAATATCAGTTGATCATCTAGTAGCCGTCGCCTTGATGCCGTAGGAGCTTCATATGGTTGATGGTCGCCCCATCCAGGCGAGATTCGCGACGCCACTACTCTGGGTGGGGCCTTGGCGCTTGGCATCTATGGGCCGGGCCTGAACCGATCATGGACGACGCCGTTCAACGCACCTTCGCCAGCCTGACGCCAAGGCAGCGCGAATGTTTGGACCTCGCCGCCCAGCACTGGACTTCGAAGGACATCGGTCGCCACCTCGCCATCTCTCCCAAGACGGTCGACCGGCACCTCGAGGACGTCATCCGCAAGCTCGGCGTGGCGGACCGCCTGGCGGCCATCCGCCTTCTAAGGGCGGACCAGCCCCTTTCGCCGCTCAAGATCCTCGCGCCAGCCCATGGGGACGATCCCCATACGGACTTCACCCCAGAGACGCAGGCCGTCCCCGCCAGCCATGAGATGAGCCGTGGAGGCGATACAAACCATGGCCAAACCCTTGCTGATGTTCACCTGGACCGACGTTCGGGAAGCCCTGGATACGATCGCCGATACACCGCGACAGAGGAGGGCGGTGTGCTGGTTGCTGGAACGGTTGAAGGCGGATTCGGAGGGTATGTCTCCGGACGAGCTGCTGGTGGAGATCATAAGTACGGGCCAACTCCTGCATGGAGCGCCCTTGGCGTTTACGGACGAACACCAGAGCCATTTCGAAGACTAGGCTGGATTCTGGCGATCGCCGCGGGCCTCGCGCTCGCGGTGGGCGCCCTGATCGGCTCTTACGACCTCGTATTCAGCATCCATCGGATACGGGTCGAGCAAGGCCACCACTATTCCTCCCTTGACTATGGAGCATGGCGCCGAGGCGCCGAGGGGGAGTCATGAACTTGGACAAGAATGAAGCTGCAATGACCGTGGCCGAAGCACTGTGGTCGACGGAACGGGCGCTGGATTCGGCGTTCGGCGAACTCGCGAGCCTGCTCGGCACGGTGACCCGCAGCCGCCAGGACGCCAACTTCGCCATGATGGTCGGCCAGGACGCGGTGAACGAGATCGCCGCCGCCATCCCCGAGATGACGGTCGTCCGCGACCGCCTGATCGAAGCTCACCGCCGGTTGGGCCGGTGGGAGAAGCGGATGGGCCTGGACACCAGCCGCATGGGCAACGGCCAGGACAAGCCCCAGGACGCGATGGCGGCTGCGCCCACGGCGGTTCCGGCCGCGCCTCTGCGTACGGCGGCCTGATCCGTCATGGGTGGCGGATCGGTCCTGCACCTGTTCGTCACCCCCTTGGCCCAGTTCAGCGCCTGGGCCGCGGTCGCCGTGTTCGCGGCGGCCGCGGTTTGGGGACGCTGGCCCGAGCGGCTGGGGACCTTGGTCGGGCTGCTGAACTGCATCGCCTCGGCCCTGCTGCAGGATCGCCGCTGGAACCACCATGGCCAGCCGGGGGTGTTCGCGGCCGATCTGGTCATGCTATGCGCCCTGATCTACATCGCCATGCGCTGCCGACGCACCTGGGTACTGTGGGCGGCGGCGTGCGCGCTGCTGACCAACTTCACCGATTTTTGCCTGCTGCTGGATACGCGGATCCAGCTCTGGAGCTATGTCACCGCCAGCTATGTCTGGGGCTTCGGCGGGGTGGCGGCCATGCTGGCCGGGGTGGTCTTCGAGGGCCGCAAGCCCGCATCCGTCCTGAGCTTCCGGGGTCCGTCCGACGACGCCCCTACGGCGGCGCGCCCGTCCATTCCCAATGCCAGGGTTCAAACACGTAGTTGACGAAGCCGTAGCGGCCCGCGTTCGCGACCAGCCAGCGGTAAGCCAGCCCTCGGGTCATCGCCAACCGGTTCTCGTCGGCCGAGGAGTCGACCGCGAAGCCCGGCGCCGTATCGAGCACCACGTCCATCGCTAGGCCCGTGCGGTGGGCCGAGCAGGCGGCGCGCACCGTGCCCTGGCAGTTCTGGTCGTGCGCACAGCGGGCGTCGTCGTAGGCGGGGCTGCGGAACGCCGAGAAGATCCGCAGCAGTTCGCCATTGGCCGCCAGCTCCGGCTCCGCCGCTCGGGCGTCGTGCACCAGCCGGGTCCAGGCGGCCAGGGCGCCGCGCCGCAGTTGGATCGCCTTGCCGCCATAGGCCAGGGTCGGCGGGGCGTCGGCCAAATCGGCGGAGGGGGGTGGTGGTGGGCACACGCCCCTCGTCCGCAGCATCACGAAGGGTCGTTGCGCTTGCCAGTCGCCCTTCAACCGCGCGAGCGCCTCGGGACCCAGCACCCCGTCAGCGGCTCCCGTCCCGGACCAATGGGCGAGCGCATCCGCGAACCCGGGCGTGTCGGCAGCGCAGTCGGTGTGGATCTGGCTTTCGATGGCCGGGGCGTAGACGGCCCAACCCTTTTCCGGACGACCGAACAGGTCGACCGGCGTCGCGTAGAGGCTTTCGTGGTTGCGTTCAGCAGCTAACCCCCGCGCCGGCGTGGAAGCCTTGTCGCAGGCGATTGCAGGCCTAGGCGTGCGAGCCAGGCGGTAGCCTGCCGGATTGGCGCAGCCGACACCCAGGATGAGGAGCGGAGCGAGCAGCATGCCTGTGACGGCGCGGCCGACCCGCGGAACAAATGGAATTGTCATGAGCCCCCTACTTGGGGACTGAATCGGCCCACGCGAGCGGAGCAGGCGTCCAGAAACGGCGACAGCCCGAAAGCCGCGACGAACTGCGGAGCCCGGCTATTGCAGCCGGGCGCCCAATTGCTCCACCGCCCGGTCCACCAGCGGATCGGAGGTCATGCCCTCAAGGCGTCCGCGCAGCAGGGTCTCGGCGATATGGGCGGCCAGGTCGGCGGCGGCGGCCTTGACGTCGGTCGCGGCCTGCTGCTCGGCCTGGGCGATACGGCGGTCGGCCAGGGCGGTGCGGCGGACGATCTGCTCCTCCAGCTTGACCTTGGCGTCGGCCTCGAGGCGCTGGGCCTCGGCATGGGCGTCCTGCAGCATCTGGGCGGCCTGGGCCTCGACCTCGGCGCGCTGGGCCTTCAGGCTGTCCAACAGATGAAGGGCTTCGGCGCGCAGGCGATCGGCCTCGTCGAGCGACGTGCGAATCTTCAGGGCGCGATCGTCCAGCGACTTGGTCGCCATCGTCGGCACCTTGAGGAAGGCCAGGAGGACGAAGAACAGGACCACGCCGACGGCGACCCAGAACTCCGCATTCTGCAACAGCAACATGGCGGTGTTCCCCTAGCCCTTGACCAGCTCGGCCGCGCGTTCGGCCTCGGCGTGCGAGACGGCGACGCCGGAGAGCTTCTCGGCGATGGCGGCGGCCGTATCCACCGCGATGCCGCGCACATTGCCCATGGCCTGGTCGCGCGAGGCGCGGATGCGCTTCTCCGCTTCCGACAGCTTGGCGTCGAGGTCGGCCTGCAGCGCCGCCTGGCGGCGAACCGCCTCTTGCGCCGCCTTGGCCTTGGCCTCGGCGGATGTGCGCTGGGCTTCGGCTCGCGCCTGGGCCATCTGCGCCCGAGCAACCTCAGCCTGGGCCTCGGCCTCGTCGCGCAGGCGACGGGCCTCGGCCATGGCGGCGCCGATGCGTTCGCGCCGCGCGTCTATCCCGTGGCGCATGCGCGGGATGTAGACGCGGGACAGCACGGCGTAGACCACCGCGAAGGTGATCAGCACCCAGAACATCTGTCCTGGCCAGTTGGCGAACTCGAACTGAGGCATCGGCGCGGCGCTCCGTCTGGAACGCGCTTACTTGAACAGGACGAGCAGGGCGACCACGAGGGCGAAGATGCCCAGCGCTTCGGTCAGCGCCATGCCGAGGAACAGCATCGGACGCTCGCCGGGAGCGGCGGAGGGGTTGCGGGTCGCGCCGGTCAGATAGTTGCCGAACATGATGCCCAGGCCCAGGCCCGGACCGATCATGCCGAGCATCGCGAGGCCGGCACCGATGAACTTGGCGGCATTGGCGTCCATGAGAGAATTCCCTTCGAAGAGTGGTTTGGATTGGAGGTAGGCGGTTTGGAAGGAGAAAGGCTGTCGACGTCTAGTGGCTGTGCAGGTTCACGACGTCGTTCAGATACACGCAGGCGAGCACGGCGAAAACAAACGCCTGCAGGAAGGCGACCACGAACTCGAGCGCCAGCAGGGCCACCACGCTGCCCAGCGCCACGCCCGACCCCAGAATGCCCAGGGAGGCGATGCCGCCGCCGAGCGCCAGCAGGCCCAGGCTGACCACGAAGCCGCCGAAGATGTTCAGCACCACGTGGCCGCCGATCATATTGCCGAACAGTCGTAGCGACAGGGTCAGCGGACGGATCAGGAAGCTGAGGATTTCGATCGGCACGATCAGCGGCATGATGAACAACGGCACGCCCGTCGGCGCGAACAGCTTGAAGAAGCCGAGGCCGTTACGCTGGAAGCCGACGAACACCACCACCAGTATGGTCAGGACCGCCAGCGAGACGGTGACCGAAAGCTGGGAGGTGGCGGTGGGGATGACCACGAACATGCCGAGCACGTTCATCATCATGATGAACATGAACAGACTGAACACGAGCGGGAAATAACGGCGGCCTTCGTGGCCGATGATCGACTCCGACAGGTCGTCCACCAGCTCGAACATCAGCTCGCCCACGCTCTGCATGCGCGAAGGCACGATGGCCTTACGGGCGGCGACGGCGAAGAACAGCATCACGGCCGCGGCCGCGGCGAACATCGCCAGCGTCACGTTGGTTATGGAGAAATCCATCCCCGCGATCTTCGGCAGGGCGAGAACCTGGTGGATCTCGAACTGCTCCATCGGTCCGGCCATGCCCGATCCGCCCTATCCTAATTGCGTCGCAGGCCTCAGCCTGCGTCGTCGTTCTCATCCTGGGTAGGCGCTGCGACTGGAGGAACCTCCGGCCGCGCGACCGAGGCCCCGCTCATCCGTCCGGCGGAGCGGACGACCAAAAAAATCGCCGCACCGGTGCCGATCAGCATGCCGCCGATCAATCCGATGGGCTGTGTTCCCGCGACATGGTCGACGAGCCATCCCAGCCCGAGGCCGGTCAGGACACCCCCCACCAGTTCCCCGATCAGCCGGTAGCCCGCCCCCGCGCCGCTCTCCATGGCGTGCCCGCTCGGCTTGCGCCGCGTGGTTGCATCGAGAGCGTCGTAGCGCGCATCGAAGCGCTTGAACGCCTCGTCCCGCGGTTTCTGCGGCTCAGGCATAGAGCAGACACGTAAACGGCTGCGGCGGTTGTACGTCGCAGCCTGCTGGAATGGAGCGGAACCTATAGAGGCCGTCCCCAGGCGTCAAGGCGGTCATCAGCGCACACTAACCTACGGATAAGGTTCAATATTTTCTATTGCGACGGCGACATGAAACAGCTGTGCCGAGTCGCGCAACCATCAATCCTGCCACCATGGGCGCAATCCAGGCCATACGCGCCTGATATCTGGGGAACGGGCCGGACAGGACCCCGCACACCGCGGCGTTCGCCAACAGCAGCCCGAGCGCCAGCAGGGCGAGCCTGATCATCCGTGCACGGTCGTCGTCCTCGCTTCGCCGCTCCCAGACGGACCGCCAGGATGCGCGCATGTCCGAACCGGCCAACCGCCAGCCCACGAACAGGATCGATACGGCCAGCACCGCGTCCACCAGCACGCTGACGGCGATCGAAGGCACGCGCGGCGCGCACCGGCCCCGCACCGTGCAGGCGGCGGCGTCGGGCATGATCTTCGGCAGGCTGGTGCGCCGCCAATAGCCGTCGGTGACGAACGTGCGCTGATCGTCGAAGCTGTCGCTCACATCCGCCAGCACCAGCTGTTCGGCCGCGTTGCGGAGCGAGGCCGCAGCCTGGCCGAGCGGATCGGCGAGGAGGGCGGACAGGGCGAAACGCAGGTCCTCGCGCTCCAACTGGTGCGTGGTCGCCACGTCCGAGAGGGTGAAGACGGCCCGGCCGGGCATGCGCGACCAGAGGATCTCGTCACTGTTGGCCAGGGGCTGGCGGGCGAACCGGCATAGGGCGAAGACTTGGCCCCGGTCGCAGGCGCGGCGCAGATACGCGCGCGCGGGTCCGTCGGCCAGCACCCGCGCGCTGAGGAAGGGCGGAGAACCGATGACCTCCCCGGCCCGCGCCTGCATGGGCTGATAGGCGAGCCGCATCCCGCCGACGGCGATGAACGCGGCCAGCAGGACCAGGGCCGACCGCTTCAGGGCCTGCGCCACGCCTACGCCGCTGAAAGCCAGGAGCGCCCCGCCCAGCACCGCGAAGATCGCGGCGACGAAGGCGTTGGAGCCGTGGGCCATGATCGAAAAGACCAGCAGGGCGAGCAGGGCGATCCGCTTCACCAAACCCAGCCGGTCCCAGTAGACCAGCGCGGTCAGGGCGCAGACCGCGGCCACGCCCGCGAACACGTCCGGCATCATCAGCGTCGCGAACACGGGCAGACTGCTCGCCACCGCGAGGCCGCCCATCACGGTCAGATAGCCCGCAAGCGGCGCGCGGGGCGCGGCGACGCGGTAAAGTCCGTAGACAGCGAAGGCCGCCGCACAGGCCTGGACGTAGGCGACCAGCCACACGCCCCCTGCCCTCTGCAGCAGGTAGAGGAAGCTGGCCCAGACGGGGGATCGCCCACCGTCTATGCCGGCGGAAACGTTTGGCGCACCCGGCGCCTCGGGCAGGCGAGTCGGGTCGGCCACAGGGACGACTCCATGACCGGGCGCGACCACGCCCAGCGCCTCCATCAGATACTCAGCCTCGGAAAAATACAGGGCGGTGTCGGGGAACAGGGCTGGGCGGCCGTTCACCACCGCCGGCCACAGCAGGAGCGCCGCCGCGAACGCGATCAGCCCCGCACGCTGCAACCCCATGACAAGGTTTCTGGACAGATTGAGCGCAAAAGCCGCCGACACCGGCCTCCCCTTGCGGCCGTCGCGCGCCAGGACAGCGCTCATCGGCGCAGGGTGAACACCGAGGCGAGGAAGCCGGACGCGGCGAGCTGCACCCCAACCGTCACCGCCGTCAGCGACGGGATCATGATGCGCATGGTGGTGTCGTCGGTGATCGGCCCGAAGCCGGAGCGCGCCCAACCCGCCCCGGCCCAGACCATGCCCACAAGCCCGGCCAGGAACACCACGCCCGCCACCCTCAGGATGGTCTCCAGCGTCAGGCCCAGCACGATCTTGCTGAACCCCTTCGACGTCGGCGGCAGGAAGCCCTCGATCTCGCCGTAGCGACGGGCGAGCGCGCCGAACATGATCAACTGCACGCCCAGGATCACCGCGAAGCACGAGGCCAGCATGGAGTGGACGTCGATCTGCACGTGGCGCGTCACCTGCACCGGCCCGGTCGCCAGCGCCGCCGACAACAACGCGCCCGCCGCCACGATCGCGGCGCCCGGATAGATGAACAGCCACTTGGGACTGTGCAGCAGCAGGAAGCGCAGGTGACGCCAACCGTCGCGCCAGGTCTTCAGGTGCGGCGCGCGCGAGCGGCCGTCGGGCTTGAGCGTGGTCGGCGCCTCGCTCATCCGCAGCTTCTTCAGCGCGGACTTGACCACCATCTCGCTGGCGAACTCCATCCCGGTCGTGGTCAGGCCGAGATCGAGCATGCTCTGGCGGTTGAAGGCGCGCAGGCCGCAGTGGAAGTCGCCCAGCGGCACCTTGAAGAACAGCTTGCCCAGGAAGGACAGCACCGGATTGCCCAGATAGCGGTGCAGGAAGGGCATGGCGCCGGGCGCGATCCCGCCCTTGAACCGATTGCCCATCACCAGGTCGTCGCCATCGCGAAGCCGCGCGATGAACGGATCCAGGGTCTCGAAGTCGTAGCTGTCGTCCGCGTCGCCCATGACCACGTACAGACCGCGCGCCGCCCGGATGCCGCCCATCAGCGCCGCGCCGTAGCCCTTTTCCGGCACCGAGACCACGCGCGCGCCGGCCTCCAGCGCCAAGGCCTGGGAACCGTCGGTGGACCCATTGTCGGCGATCAGCACCTCGCCACGCAGGCCCGCCCGCTCCAGGTATCCACGCGCCTTGCGCACGCAGACCTCGATGGTCTCCGCCTCGTTGAGGCAGGGCATCAGGATGGTCAGTTCGAGCGGCGTCTCGACCGTGGCCTGCGCCAGGGTCTCGACGCGGCTGTCGAGCTTCAGGTCCATATCCTCGTCCCCAGTTCCGCGGCCGCCAAAGTTATGACGTCCCCTTCACGATTGCCTTACCAGCGAAAATGTCGCGGCGCGCAGTGGCGGGGCGTCGCGTCTCCGCCGCTTGCCCGCCACGATTGTGCGCGGCAATAAAGCACCATGACACACCGCGCCCTCCTCGCCGCCCTCCTCCTGGCGTCCAGCGCCGTCGCCGTCGCGGCGCGGGCCCAGACCGCAGCCGCCGATGGACCGGTCTCGACCGCCCCGACCGCCAGCGCCGCTTCGGCCGTGGCCGATCCGGGCGTCGCCTTCCTGGCCAAGAACGCCACCGCCCCCGGCGTGGTCACCACAGCCTCCGGCCTGCAGTACAAGGTGCTGCACGCCGGCCCCGCGGACGGGGCTTCGCCGAAGATGGGCGACGAGGTGCAGGTGGTCTACCAGGGCCGGCTGCTGGACGGCACGGTGTTCGACTCCTCCACCGACGAGAACCCCGCCTCGCTGCAGGTCGGCGAGCTGGTGCCCGGCTGGAACGAGGCCCTGCAGATGATGAAGCCCGGAGACGAGTGGGAGCTCTACATCCCCTCCAACCTCGGCTACGGCGCAGAGACCAAGGGCCCGATCCCCGGCAACAGCGTCATGGTGTTCAAGATGAAGCTGCAGGCGGTCGGGCCGCTGCAATAGGCGCTCGTCGCAATCATGGACGCCATCGACCTCGCTTCGAAATTCGCCCTGATCGACGAGCGCTGGCGGCCTAAGGTCGCCGCCAAGCTCAACGGCCAGGAGGTCAAGCTGGTCAAGGTGCAGGGCGTCTTCCCCTGGCACACCCACGCAGACATCGACGAGATGTTCCTGGTCTGGAAGGGGCGATTCCGGGTCGAGTTCCGCGACCACGTCGTCGACATGGGTCCGGGCGAGATGGTGGTGGTCCCGCGCGGCGTCGAGCATCGCACCGCCGCCGACGAGGAAGCCGAGGTCCTGATCTTCGAGCCGGCGGATGTACGCAACACGGGCGATGTGGTCGACCCGGTGTTCACCGCGCCCCAGGGGGTGGGGATCTAGGGCCATCCTCTGTGCGCCCCCTTCCATCCGCTCATCCCGGCGAATGCCGGGACCCAGATCACAGGGCGGGAGGTCAGCAGATAAGGTCCTAGGTTTCACTCAACTTCTTACGGTTCCCGGTCGAGCCATACGATCTGGGTCCCGGCATTCGCCGGGATGAGCGGGAAAATCAGCAGGATCAGAATTGTTCTCGCTTCCGCGCCTAGGCCACCATCGCCTCGGCCTGGCGCAGGTCCACCGACACCAGCTGCGACACGCCGCGCTCGGCCATCGTCACCCCGAACAGGCGGTCCATCCGCGACATGGTCACCGGGTTGTGGGTGATGGCGATGAAGCGGGTGTCGGTGCGCTTGCGCATCTCGTCCAGCAACTTGCAGAAGCGGTCGACATTGGCGTCGTCCAGCGGCGCATCCACCTCGTCCAGCACGCAGACCGGCGCGGGATTGGCCAGGAACACCGCGAAGATCAGGGCGGTCGCGGTCAACGCCTGTTCGCCCCCCGACATCAGACTCATGATCGCCAGCCGCTTGCCCGGCGGACAAGCATAGATTTCCAGCCCGGCCTCCAGCGGATCGTCGCTCTCCGCCAGCCTCAGCTCCGCCTGGCCGCCCTCGAACAGAGCGTTGAACAGCACCTTGAAGCTCTCGGCGATCTCGGCGAAGGCGGCCAGCAGGCGCTCGCGGCCCTCCTGGTTCAGGGTCTCGATGCCGGCGCGCAAAGTTGCGATGGCGTCGGTCAGGTCGGCGCGTTCGGTCTTCAGCGCGTTCAGCCGCGTCGCCTGTTCGCCGGCCTCCTCGTCGGCGCGCAAGTTCACCGCACCCATGGCGTCCCGCTCCCGCTCCAGAGCGCGCAGATGCGTCTCCAGGCCGCCAGGATCGGTTGGGATGGCGAAGGCCTCCGCCGCGATCCGCTCGGCCAGGGCCTGGGGTTCGAGCTGGGTGGTCTCGCGCACCTGTTCGGCGGCGTCCGACAGCCGCTCGCGGGCGGCGTCGAGGCGGGCGCTGGCGGCGGCGCGGGCCTCGCGGGCGGAGGCTGCGGCCTGGTCGGCGGCGCGGGCGGCGCGTTCGCCCGAGCTGGCGTCGGCCTCGGCCTTGGCCAAGGCGTCGCCGGCAGCCGTGCGGCGGGCTTCTGCGGTGGCCAGATGATCGAGCAGACCGGCCTGCTCGGCGCCCAGCGCGTCGGGCGCATCTCGCGCCTGGGTCAGCGCCAGGGCGAGGCGTTCGTGTTCCCGGTCCAATTCGGCGATCCGCTTGGACGCCCCCTCGGCCCGCCTGTTCCAGTCCGCCTGATCGCGCTGGAGACCCTCGCGGCGACGCAGCCGGCCTTCGCGCGCACGCTTCTCGCCCTCCAGGTCCGAGCGGGCGCGGGCCTCGGCCTCGCGGGCGGCGGCGGACGCCTTGCGCGCCTCGCCGATGCATAGGTTGGCGGCGGCGTCGTCGCCGGCCGGGGTCTGCGCCTCGGCCTCGGCGACAGCCGCCTGGCTGCGCTCGCCATCCTGGCGGGCGGCGTCCAGGGCGCCCTGCGCCTCGGTCATGTCGGCCTTTAGCCGTTCCAGGGTCTCCGTCAAGGCCTGGGCGCGGGCCTCCAGGCGGGCGGCCTCGCGGGCATGGCGCTCATGGGCGTCGCGGGCGGTTCCCACCGCGCGCTCGGCCTGCTCCGGCCCTCGACGCGCTTGGGCCAGAGCCGTTTCGGCCGCGCGCAGGCGTTCGGCGACCGCCTTGTGCGCAGCGGCGGCCTGGGTCGCGGCGGGCTGCAGTTCGGCGACGGCACGCTCGATTTCGGCCAGGCGCGCCTTCTGGGCCAGCCGCGTGGCGGCGGGCTTGGGCGCGTCGGCGGTGACGGTGAAGCCATCCCAGCGCCACAGGTCGCCCTCCACGGAGACCAGGGCCTCGCCGGCCTCCAGCGTGCGTTGCAGGCGTGCGCCCAAACCGCGATCCACCAGCCCGACCCAGGCCAGCCGCGCCGCCAAGGCTGCCGGCGCCTTCACCCGCTCGCCCAGCGGCGTCACGCCGTCCGGCCACGCCGGCGCCTCCACGTCGTCGCGACCGCCCCAGTAGGCGCTGGCGCGAGCGTCCAGCGCCGCGTCCAGCTCCTCGCCGAACGCCGCCGCCACCGCCCGCTCCAGACCAGGCGGGGCCGAGACCTGGTCCATGACCGGCGGATAGGGGCTCTTGCCGCCCGCCGACGCGGCGAGCTGCGCCAGCCCCTGCGCCTCGCTCTTGAGCCGGCGAAGATCGTCGTCGGTCTTGCGGGCGACCTCGCGGGCGGCGGTCTCGGCCTTGGCCGCCTCGGCGCGTTCAGTTTCCGCCGTCGCCAGGATTTCGCGGGCGGCGGCCAGCGCAGCCAAGGCCTGGTCGAGCGCGGTGCGCGCTCGGTCGGCCTCGGGGTTGGTCCGGTTGGACAGGCCGTCCGCCTCGCGCTGGGCTTGGTCCAAAGAAGCCTGCAAGCGCGTGGTCCGCCCCTCAGCTTCTACGCGCCGACCTTCGGCCGCCTTTTGCGCACCGCGTGTCTGGGCAAGTCGGTCGAGCGCGGCCTGACGCCGGGCGGCCTGCCCGGCGGCCTCGGCGGCGAGACGCTCCACCGCGCCGTCCGCTTCGGCGCGACGAGCAGCGGCGGCTTCCAGCGCATGCTCCAGTTCCGGCGTGCGCTCCGGCGCCTGATCGATGGTGCGCACCAGCTGGTTCAGCTCCTGCAGCAGCCGGTCCAGCACGCCCTTGGCGTCACCGGCGGTCTGGTCCTCGCGCGTGCGGTCGGTGGCGTTGCGGGCGAGTTCGCCCTGCAGCCGCGCCACCTCGGCCTCCGCCAGGGCCACCTCGCGCGCCAGCCGGTCACGCTCCAAGGCCAGCCTTTGCAGCACGGCGGCGGCGGTCATCTCCTCGTCGCGCAAGGGCTTCAGCGATTCGGCCGCGCGCAGGGCGGCGGCGGTGGCCTCGGCCGCGTCGCGCGCGGTGTCGGCCACCGACAGATCGGCGGCGGCCAGCACCGTCTCAGCCTCGGCCAGGACGGCGTTCGCCTCGGCCCAGCGAGCGTAGAGGGCGGCGCCTTGCAGGGCGCGGATCTCGGCGGCGAGGCGTTTATAGGCCTCGGCCTTACGGGCCTCGCGCCGCAAGCGGTTCAGCCCGCTCTCGATCTCGTCGGTCACGTCGTCCAGGCGTGCAAGGTTGGCCTCCGCCGCGTTCAGCCGCAGCGTCGCTTCGTGCCGGCGGGAGTGCAGGCCGGACACGCCGGCCGCCTCCTCCAGGATGCGCCGGCGGTTGGAGGGCTTGGCCGCGATCAACTCGCTGATCTGGCCCTGGCGCACCAGGGCCGGCGAATTGGCCCCGGTCGAGGCGTCGGCGAACAGCATCTGCACGTCGCGGGCGCGGGTCTCCACCCCGTTGACGCGGTAGGTCGAGCCCGAGCCCCGGTCGATCCGGCGCACCACCTCGATCACCGCCGTGTCGTTGAAGCGGGCTGGCGCGCGGCGCTCGGCGTTGTCGATCTGGAGCAGCACCTCGGCGTGGTTGCGGGCCGGGCGCCGATCGGAGCCGCCGAAGATCACGTCGTCCATGCCCTCGGCCCGCATGGCCTTGGCGGAGTTGGCGCCCATGACCCAGCGCAGCGCCTCGAGCAGGTTGGACTTGCCGCAGCCGTTCGGCCCGACGATCCCGGTCAGGCCAGCCTCGATGCGGAACTCCGTCGGTTCGACGAAGGACTTGAAACCCGTGAGCCTGAGCCGCTGGAAGCGCACCTGCCCCGCCTTGCAGTCCCGCCCGGCCTACTTGGCCAGAAGCGGTTGGATGGCGGCGTCGAGCTGGGCCAGCGTCACCTCGCCCTCAGCCAGCGTCTTGCCATTGACGATCAGGGTGGGCGTGCCGGTGATGTGGTCCACGTCCTGGGCCTTCTGCACCCGGTCGCCGAGCGCCTTCAGCGCCGTCTCGTTCTGGACGCAGTCGTTGAACTGCTTTTCGTCCAGGCCGAAGGTCTTGGCGATGCCCAGCATCGTCCCCTTGGCGTCGCCGCTCTCGAACATCTGCTGCTGGCCGCGGAACTCGGCGTCGATCACCTGGAAGTACTTGTCCTTGCCGGCGCAGCGGGCCAGCAGGAAGCCGGCGGCGGACACCTGTTCGGGCGGCGTCAGGAACTCGCGGAAGACGTAGCGCACCTTTCCGGTGTCGACGTACTTGGTCTTGAAGGCCGGGAACACGGTGGTGGCGAAGCGGGCGCAGTGCGAGCAGGTGTCGGACGCGTACTCGACCACCGTGACCTTGGCGTTGGGGTTGCCCAGACTCATCTCCGGCGCGGTCATGGCGTCGCCCCCGGACCCCGCGCTCGACGCGCCCTTCTGGCAACCGGCGAGCAGGCCCGCGGCGGCGAGCGCGATGATGAGACGGCGGGCGGTGACGCGCATGGAATGTCCCTTGGACGACAGATGATTTGAGCGCGATTCCCCGCGCTCGCCCAGGCTTGGTCCTGACGCGGGCGTACAGGTCCGCCAAGCAGGTGGGTTGTCAACGGTCCCTGCGTGCTTCGAGACGCGCTCCGCGCTCCTCAGCATGACGTAGGTTGGGAAGTTCGACTAAACCTCGTCATGCTGAGGAGCCCCGCAGGGACGTCTCGAAGCACGCAGGATCGTCGGACCTAGCTCACGCGTCGCAGGTGATCGGGCCGTGGGCGCGGCCGTTGATGAATTGCAGGACGTAGGGGTTGTCGGTCTCGTCGATGGTCTTGGCCGGCCCGCGCCAGACGATCTTGCCGCCGTGGAGCATGGCGATCTCGTCGCCGATCCGGCGGGCCGAATTCATGTCGTGGGTGATCGACACCGCCGTGCAGCCGAGCCGTTTCACTTCCTCGATGATCAGGTCGTTGATCACGTCGGAGGTGATCGGGTCGAGCCCGGTGGTCGGCTCGTCGAAGAACAGGATGTCGGGATGGGCGACCACCGCGCGGGCCAGGCCCACCCGCTTCTGCATCCCGCCCGAGAGCTCGCTGGGGAAGCGGTCGGCCACGTCGCGCGGCAGCCCGACACGGGCGATCGCCTCGATGGCGCGTTCGCGGGCCTCCTTGCGGGGCACCTTGTCGGCGTTGATCAGGCGGAAGGCCACGTTCTGCCAGACCTTGAGGCTGTCGAACAGCGCCGCGCCCTGGAACAGCATGCCGAGCCGACCATGCAGGCGCGAGCGCTCCGCGGTGCGCAGCTCGGTCATGTCCTCGCCGTCCATGAACACCTGGCCCTTGTCGGGACGCATCAGGCCCACGGCGATCTTGAGCGTGACGGACTTGCCCTGCCCCGACGCGCCGATGATCACCAGCGAGCGGCCCCGCTCGACCGAGATGTCGACGCAGTCGAGGATCTTACGGCCGCCGAAGGTCTTGGAGACCCCGCGCAGTTCCAGCTTGGGGATGGGAAGAGGCGCGCTCACCGCATGAAACTCGTCAGCACGTAGTCGCAGGCGAACACCAGGATGGCCGCCGAGACCACCGCATTGGTGGTGGAACGCCCGACGCCGCGCGCGCCGCCGCTGCTGTTGAAGCCGTGGTAGCAGCCCATCAGCGCGATGATGAAGCCGAACACGCAGCCCTTGATCAGGCCCGAGATCACGTCCCAGGACTGCAGGAAGCTCCACGTGTTGCGGATGTAGAGGTCGCTGTTGAAGCGCAGGGTCGCCACCGCCACCAGCCAGCCGCCCGCCACCCCGATGATGTCGCCGGCGAGCGTCAGCAGCGGCATGGTGACGATGCCGGCGGTCAGGCGCGGCGCGATCAGGTAGCGGTAGGGATCGGTGGATAGGGTCTGCAGCGCGTCGATCTGCTCGGTGGCGCGCATGGCCCCGATCTCGGCGGCGATGGCGGCGCTCACCCGCCCGGCCAGCATCAGGGCGGCGAGCACGGGACCGAGTTCGCGGGTGATCCCCAAAGCCACGATCTGGGGCATGATCTGCTCGGCGTTGAAGCGCGCGCCGCCGGTGTAGATGTTGAGCGCGAGCGCCGCGCCGGTGAACACCGCGGTCAGGCCCACCACCGGCAGCGAATAGAACCCGATGGAATAGAACTGGCGGAACAGCTGGCGTCCGAAGAAGGGCGGCGCGAACATTGCGGCCACGCCTTGCACGGCGAAGATCGCCAGACGCCCCGCGCTCTGCAGCAGGTCCAGGGTGGAGGCCCCGATGGCGCGGACAGCACTCATGCGCCTGCTCCGAGATAGCGGCGATGCACGCGAGACCCCACGCGGGTCAGGAGTTCATAAGCGATCGTGCCGGCCGCGGCGGCGGCGTGATCCAGCAAGATGTTGGCCCCGAACAGCTCCACGCGGTCTCCCGGCGTCGCCTCGCATCCGGTGACGTCCAAGGCGATAAGGTCCATCGATATCCGGCCGAGGAAGGCGCAAGCTGCACCGTTCGCCCATCCATAACCTCGCGGGCTTCCCGCGCGCAAGACACCGTCGGCGTAACCGAGCGCAACCACGGCTGCTCGAAGCGGTGAATCGACGATGCAGGTCGCGCCGTAACCTATGCTCTCCCCGGGACGGACGCTGCGAACCTGCAAGATCGGCGCGTCCAGCGTCGCCACGGCGCGAAGCTCAGGATCGGGCCGGCCGGTGGGACCGCCGCCATACAGTGCAAGGCCCGGCCGCACCAGATCATGCAGGAAGGCGGCGCCCAGCAGCACGCCGGCCGAATTGGCCAGGCTCCGCCGCACGCCAGGAAACACGGCGGCGGCCTCTTCGAAGGCGATGGCTTGCCGTGCATTCATGGGACTGTGAGGATCGTCGGCGCAGGCCAGATGGCTGATCACCAGTTCGAGATCGAGGTCGCCCAGCCGGTCGCGGGCCTGCGCAAGACTGCGCGCTTCCTCGATGCGCAGACCGAGTCGGTTCAGGCCGGTGTCGATATGCAGGGCCGCGCCCAAACGGCGGCGACGCCCTCGGCTATGGGCCGCCCATTCCTCGATCTGGGGCAGGCTGTTCAGCACGGGCGTCAAACCGGCCGCTTCCAGCCGCGGCCCGGCGCCGGACGTGCAGCCGTCCAGAACGTAGATGCAAGCTTGGCGAGCCTCGCCCAGGAAGCGGCGCAGACTTTCGCCCTCGGCCGTACGGGCGACGAAGAAGCTGCGCGCGCCCTCCGCCCACAGCCGCCCCGCCACCGCCTCCAGGCCAAGGCCATAGGCGTCGGCCTTCACCACTGGCGCGACTTCCGCTTCGCCGGACAGGGCTTTCAGATGCGCCAAGTTGGCGGCCAGCGCGTTCAGGTCGACGGTCAGCCACGCGGCGTCGGGATCGTCCACGCCGGGCTTAGCGCTGCTTGACCGCGGCCGTCCGGGCGGCGGCGATGGCGGTGCGCAGCGCGTCCATCTGCGCGCCGGCGATCAGGGTGTCGCCGACCACGAAGCCAGGCGTGCCGTCGACGCCCAGCTCGTGGGCCAGCTTGTAGGTGTCGGCCAGCTGCGCATCGATGGCCTTGTCGGAGGCCAGGGCGCGGGCCTTGGCCACGTCGATCCCGACGCCCAGCAGGGTCTCGTTGACCACCGTGTCCTCCAGCTTGGCCTTCTGGGCCAGCATGGCCCTGTGAACGGCGGCGTACTTGCCTTGAGGCAGGGTGGCCAGCACCACGCAGGCGGCGTCACGCGAGAGGTGGCTCTGGTCTTCCCAGTCGATGATCGGGAACTCCTTGATCACCAGGCGGACGTCCTTCTGCTCGGCCAGCAGCTTTTCCACCTCGGGCTCGGCCGCCTTGCAGAAGGGGCAGCGATAGTCGGAAAATTCCACCACCGTGACCGTCCCGTTCGGGTTGCCGAGCACGGGATCGCGGGGGTCGTGCTCCAGGGCCTGGCGGTGGCTGGCGATGGCGCCGCTGGCCAGGGCCTGCTTGTCGGCCTCCTGCTTGGACTGCAGCCGCTCGAAGGCCTCTTCCAGCACCTCGGGATGGGACAGCAGGTAGGTGCGGACCCGCTCGCCGAACGCCTTATCGGAAGCGGTCTCGTGCGCCGGAGCGCCCTCATGGGAGGACTGGGCGTTGCAGCCGACGGCGACCCCCGCGAGGACGGCGACGGAGACGACGGCGAGCAGAACGTTACGTAGGCGGGTCACGGGCAATTTTCGTCCAACTCCGCCGCACCGGCCGGCGCAGCTCAGATCAGAGGATTAAGAATCACAAGGTCGACCAATGGGCGCGACGCAAACGCTTCCTAGAGCATGATCATGGCCGCCGAAATCGTCTTGCGGCGTTTCCGGCCCCAAAGCGAATATCAGCCGCCGCGCTGGCCCAACCGCTGCAGGTCGTCATCCGTCGGGCTTGAGGTCAGCACGATGTCGGTGGCGCGTCGGTAGTCGGGGCTGTTCTGCGGCAGGAACTCGCGCGCGCGCATGGCGAAGATGCGGGCCTGCACCATGTCGCCCACCGCGTAGCGCTCCTCGGCGGTGGCCAGACGGGCATGTCCCTGGTCGCCCTTAGAGTCGTAGGCCTCGGCCAGCAGGCGGTAGGCGAAGCTGTTGCCGCCGTCCAGGTCGTCCCGGTCCAGCGCGACGGCGTGGCGAAGCTCGACGATGGCGGCGTCGGCCTTCTTCGGATCGTTCTGCGCCACCATCGCCTGGGCGAGGTTGATGTGCAGCAGGGGCGCCTCGGGCTTCAGGTCCACCGAATGCTGGTGAGCGGCCTCGGCCTCCTTGGTGCGGGCGGCCTCGAACAGCACCTGCCCCTTCAGCTCCCAGATGTAGGGGTTGTTGGGATAGTCGGCGAGCAGGCTGTCGATGGCGGTCAGGGCCTTGTCGGTCTCGGTCTCGCGGTAATAGGCGATGGCGCGGGCGTAGCGGGCGATGAAGGAGTGGTCGTCGTCCTTGTACTTGAAGAAGGCGGTCTGCGGCGGCTCGGTGAAGCCGATCAGCTTGGCCTTCATGATCTCGTGCTTGGAGACCAGGTCCGGATCGTCGACGGCGTTGTAGTGCGGCTGCTCCTCCGCGCGGCGGCGCAGCAGGTCGATCCGGTCGCCGCTGATCGGGTGGTCGGTGAAGAACCGATAGCGCCGGCTTTCGGAGAACACCTCCTCGAAGCGCCACTCGTTGAAGAAGTCCACCAGGCCCTTGGCCGACTGTCCGCTCTTTTCCAGGTAGGTGATGGCCGCCTGGTCGGCGCGCGCCTCCTGCTCGCGGGAATAGCCCAGCGCGCCAAGCGTACCGAAATAGCTCGACGAGCCTAGCAGCGCGCCCGCCGCGCTGCCGGCCCCGGCGGCGGCGGCCAGGATGCCCAGGCCCAGGGTCAGCAGGAAGGGCGCGAGCCCGGCCTTCATCATCTCGCCCCGACGCGCGGCGTGGTAGCCGGCGGCGTGGCCGGTCTCGTGCGCCATGACCCCGATCAGCTGGTTGGGGTTGTCGGTCTTCTCGATCAGGTCGGTGCCCAGGATGAACACCTGGTTGTTGACCGTGGCGGCGTTGAACTCGTGGGTGACGAGCAGGATCGTCACGTCCTTGGGGTTCAGGCCGGCCGCGATGAAGGCCGGATCGCACTCCTCGTGCAGGATCTCGTTGATCTCGGTGTCGAGGATGTTCGTCGACTGGTCGCCCTGGGCGTGGACGCTCGCCACCGGCGCCGCCAGCATGACGCCCGCCGCCACGAGGCTCGCCGTCCCGTGCACCAGGCGCCGAGACAGGCTCAGCGCCCGGCGAGGCAGGTCAGGCTTGGCCGCGCTGGGTGACATGGGGGATTGCGCTCCTGCGCTCAACCTGCGCCGCGACCTTGATCGCATATCCCCCTCTCAGTCGTAATAGCGCCTCAGGCGTTGCGGCGCCACCAGCCGCGCTTAGGCGCCGCAGGGGCCAGCCCCGTGATCTCGTTGGGATCGGGCTCCGGTTCGGGCGCTGGCTCAGGCGCAGGCTGCGCTTCCGGTTCGGCCACAGGGGCGGCCTCGACGGGCGCGGCGAGGTCGTGCGGCGTTTCGACCGGCGCAGGCGTTTCCGGCGTCGGGCTGTCGGGGATGGGAGCGTCCGGGGTTTCGGGCGGGGGCGCTTCAGGCTCAGCCGGGGTCTGGATCGGAGACTCGGCCGGGGTCTCGGTCGGCGCGGGGATCTCGACCTCGGGCGCACCTTGCGGATCGGCCGGGATTTCGGTCGGGGCCTCGGGTTGGTCGGCGGCGGCGGCCGTGTCCTCCATCGGCGTCTCCTCGCCGCGCACGCGGTCACGGCCTCGGCCGCGTCCACGACGGTTACGGGTGCGCGAACGCGGGGTGCGGCCTTCGCCTTCCACCTCGGCTCCGGCTTCGGTCCAGACGTAGGGGTCGGCCTCGCCCGTCGCCGGCTGGACGGCTGCAGGCTGGGGCTTGGCCTCGATCACCTTCTCCGCCCGCGCCTCGATGACGCGATCCTCGGGACGGGCGTGCGGCGCATGAGGATCGCGCCAGGCGTAGGGATCGTCGTTGGGATGGGGCCGGTCGCGACCGCCATGGGCGTGGACCCAGGCGTAGGGATCGCGCGGCGCGCCACCCTCTTCGCGCATACGCCGGCCGCCGCGACGGCCGCGACGGCGGCGACGGCGCTGTTCGCTCTTCTCTTCTTCGGAAGCGCCTTCGAAGCCTTCCTCGTCATCCTCGTCGGCGCGCGGCGCATCCTCGACCGCATCGGCCTCGGTTTCGCGCGAACCGCCGCGACGGCGGCGCCGGCGGCGGCTTTTGTCGCCGCGCCCTTCCGAGCGATCCTCCGAGGCTTCCTCGCCTTCGGTCTCGGTCTCGGCTTCGTCCTCGACCTCTTCGTCCTCGAAGTCTTCTTCCTCGACTTCGAAGACGGGATCTTCTTCGTACGCCGGTTCGGGCGGCAGCAGGATCGGGGTGCGGTTGGAGCGGCGCGGCGCGGCCCCTTCCTCGCCCTCGGCGGGTTCGAAGGCGGCGATACGCTCGATCCCCACTTCCGAGGCCGAAAGCGCCTCGTCGATCAGGATCGTCACCTCCAGATCGTGCATCTGCTCGAGTCGCGCGATGTAGGCGCGCTTCTCGTTCAGCACATAGAGCGCCACGGCCGCAGGCAGGCGGACATTCACCATGCCCGCACCGGCCTTGGCCGCCTCGACCTCGATGCTGCGCAGCGCGGCGAGCGCGCTGGACTCCACCGAGCGCACCCGGCCGGTGCCCTGGCAATGTTCGCAGACGTGGGTGGTGCCTTCCAGCACGCCGGAACGGCGGCGCTGGCGGGAAATCTCCATCAGGCCGAAGCCGGAGATCTTGCCCATCTGGACGCGCGCCCGGTCGAGCGAAAGCGCGTCCTTCAGCACCTTCTCGACCATGCGGTTGTTCTTCGCTTCATCCATGTCGATGAAGTCGATGACGATCAGGCCGGCGAGGTCGCGCAGGCGCAGCTGGCGCGCGGCCTCCTCGGCGGCTTCCATATTGGTCTTGAAGGCGGTGGCCTCGATGTTGCGCTCGCGCGTGGCCTTGCCCGAGTTGACGTCGATGGCGACCAGCGCCTCGGTCTGGTTGATCACCAGATAGCCGCCGGAGCGCAGCGGCACGACCGGCGAGTGGATCTGGGCGAGCTGGTCCTCGATCTTGTGCGCCACGAACAGCGGCGTCGCCTCGCGGTACGGCTTAATCTTGTTGGCCTGCGAGGGCATGATCATGCGCATGAAGTCGCGCGCCTCGCGGTAGCCCGCCTCGCCCTCGACCAGGATGCCGTCGAGGTCCTTGTCGTACATGTCGCGGATGGCGCGCTTAACCAGGTCCTCTTCCTCGTAGATCAACGCGGGGGCGACCGACTTCAGCGTGTTCTCGCGGATGTTCTCCCACAGCCGCAGCAGGTATTCGTAGTCGCGCTGGATTTCGGCCTTGGTGCGCTTGGCGCCGGCGGTGCGCACGATCAGGCCCATGCCGGTGGGCACGTCCAGGCTCTGCACCACCGACTTCAGGCGCTTGCGGTCGGTGGCCGAGGTGATCTTGCGGCTGATGCCGCCGCCCCGCCCGGTGTTGGGCATCAAGACGCCGTAGCGGCCGGCCAGCGACAGGTAGGTGGTGAGCGCCGCGCCCTTGTTGCCGCGCTCTTCCTTGACCACCTGGACCAGCATGATCTGCCGGCGACGGATGACTTCCTGGATCTTGTAGCGGCGCATCAACCGCCGCTGGCGGCGCTGGAACGCGCGATCGCCTTCGTCGTCGGAGTCGTCGTCCTCCGCATCGTCGCCGTCGTCGTCGTCGTGATGGTCCGAATCGACCTCGCGCAGCAGGGCTTCGCGATCGGCGATCGGGATCTGGTAGTAGTCGGGGTGGATTTCGTTGAACGCCAGGAAGCCGTGGCGATTGCCGCCATACTCGATGAAGGCGGCCTGCAGGCTGGGTTCGACCCGGGTTATCTTGGCGAGGTAGATGTTCCCGCGAAGCTGTTTGCGGGACTGGCTTTCGAAATCAAGTTCTTCGATCCGCGAGCCGTCCACCACGGCGACGCGGGTTTCCTCCGCGTGAGCGGCGTCGATCAGCATTCTTTTGGTCATCGAAACGATCTCCGCGGCGCGAGACGGGCTCATAGCCCGCGCGCCGGACACGGCGCCTCGCGCACGCGCCGATCTCGCCGCACGGCGAAGGCCGTTGGGTCGAGAGCTGGCGTTGCAGGGCGAGGCGGCCCATTGGGTTCAAAATCCTGACGCGCCCGAAAACGGCGCGAATAGCGAGAGGAGCGCCGAGGCCGCGAATCGGCCCTAGCGCAGCGAGCGCCGCTCATCTAAGGGGCGCGCCGGAGATCATTGCAACATCGCGACACGAATTGGAAGCGGCGGCGATGTTTCCGCTTGGTTAAGCCTTTGTCTACCGATCGAGCCGATAAGGCATATTCAAGGTCGGCGGAGCGGCGATGCGCACGGGACTGATCACACGATTGCGCGCCACAGGGGTCCGACACCGTCGGATCGTGGCCGCCGTGTGCGCCGTTTCCGTCGCAGCCGTTGCGGCCGCCGCTTCCCACAGTCAACCCAGCGTCGGCGTGCTGAAAGTGCGCCTGGGCGGCGATTCCCACCAGACCCGCATCGTGATCGAACTGGATCGCGCCACCCGCGGCGCCCTGATCACCCCGCCCACCATGGGCGACAAGGTGGCGATCGCGCTCGCCCATGTCGACGTCCCCGGCGACATGCAGGGCGACGGCGCCGGCCTGGTGAAGAGCTGGCGGGTCGAGGAGGCCGCCGGCGCGGCCCAGGTCCATCTCGAACTGACGCGGCCCGCCATCGTACGCCGGCGCTTCCTGCTGCCGCCGGGCGACGGGCTGAACGTCTACCGCTACGTCATCGACGTCTCCGACCAGCCGGCGGAACAGGCCGCGCCCCAGGCTCCGGGCCGCCCGGCGGTCCAGATCGCCGCCGCCACGCCCTCGCAGGAACTGCGCGCCACCCAGCCCGGGCCCCAGGCCCGCAAGCTCGTCCACATGGCGCGGATCGAGGCGCCGGTCGCACCCCTGATCCCGTCCAGGCGGGTGGTGGTGATCGACGCGGGCCACGGCGGCCACGATCCCGGCGCCGCCGGACAGAACGTGCACGAGAAGACCCTGACCCTGCTGGCCGCCGAGGCGCTCAAGGCCCGGCTGGAGCGCTCGGGCCACTACAAGGTGGTGATGACCCGCACCGCCGACGTCTATGTGCCGTTGGAGGAGCGGGTCCGGATCGCGCGCCGGGCCAACGCCGACCTGTTCATCTCGCTGCACGCGGATTCCGGCACCGAGCCCGGCTTGAAGGGCGCGACGGTCTACACCCTGTCCGAACAGGGCACCACGCGCGCGGCCAAGCAGGTGTTCGAGAAGGCCAACTGGATCAACATGACCCTGCCGGGTCCCGACCAGCAGGTGAACCGCATCCTGCTCGACCTGACCCAGCGCGAGACCCGCAACCGCTCGTCGGAGTTCGCCGAGACCCTACTGTCGCGCATCTCCGACGTGACGCCCCTGCTGCGCCGCAGCCATCGCGACGCCGGCTTCATGGTGCTGCTGGCGCCCGACGTGCCGGCGGTGCTGATGGAGATGGGCTTCATCACCAATTCGGACGACGAGAAGCGCTTGGCCAACGCCGGACAACGGCGGCGGCTGATGGACGGCGTCGCCCGCGCCATCGACGCCTACTTCGCCACCGACATCAAGCTGGCGAGCCGGTAACTTCTCCTCCCCTGCGCAGCGGGGGAGGATGAAAACTAAGCCTGCCCCAGCACAACCGACGCCATGCTCATCGCGGCCATGACCACGCCGTCGAGCAGAATCTCCGCCGGCTCGTCCTCGTCCTGCTGGGCCAGGGCGTAGAGCAGCGGCAGGTAGTGCTCGGGCCCCTGGATCGCCAACGCAGCGCTTTGCGGCCCATCCAGCGTGGCCGGCTGCATCAGGCTGGCGTGGTCGCGCACGCGGATCGCCGCCAGGGCTGCGGCTTCGAACCGCTCCGCCCAGCGGTGTGGTGGGGCGGCGCCCTGGAAGTCAGCGGCGGCTAAGTTGTGGACGACGTTGCCGCTGGCCAGGATCAGCACGCCCTCGTCGCGCAGGGGCCGAAGCGCGCGGGCCAGATCGTAATGCCCTCGCCCGTCCAGCCCGGCGTCCAGACTCAGTTGCACCACCGGGATATCGGCCTGGGGATACATGTGCGTTAGCACCGACCAGACGCCGTGATCCAGGCCCCAGTCCTGGGCCGGCTTCACTTGCACAGGTGCGAGCAAAGCCGCCACCCGCGCCGTCAGCGCCTCGGACCCCGGAGCGGGATACTGCACGTCGAACAAGGCCTGGGGAAAGCGGCCGAAGTCGTGGATGGTCGGCGGATGGTCCTGGGCGGTGACCGCGGGACCCTGGGTCACCCAATGGGCGGAGACCGCCAGGATGGCCTTCGGCCTGGGCAGGCGCTGGCCAAGTTCGGTCCAGGCGCGGGAATAGGCCGTGTCCTCGATGGCGTTCATCGGCGAGCCGTGGCCGATGAACGCTGCCGGCATGGGCGAGGCCACGGCCCTGTACCGATCCTAGGCGAGGTCTTCCGACAGGATGGCCATCTCGAACAGGAAGGAGCCGTCCTCGTCCTCGTCCTGGTAGACCACGCCGACGAATTCCTCGCCGACATAGACCTCGCAGCTGTCCTTCTGCTTGGGGCGCGGACGCAGGCCGATGGTGGTGTTGGCGAAGGTGGTCTTCAGGTGCGCCTCGATGCGCTTGATGTCCCGGTCGTTCACGGCTTGAGGCTCCTAGTGGTCTTGAGGCCGGGTACTAAGGCCGAACGCCCGGCGAGGGAACCCCGACGCGGCGTGTGCAGGCGGCTTGAGCGACGGGAACGTCAGATAACGTAGTCGTAGACCACGTCGGCCAGGGTGTGGTCCATCGAGCGGGCGGGCTCGGGGCAGGTCGGGCAGTTGACCAGACGCGCCGGCACCCCGGCGGCGGTACAGTGCGGCGGCACCGGCTTCAGCACCACCGACCCCGACGCGATCTTGGCGTAGTCGCCGATCTGGATGTTGCCGAGGATCTTGGCTCCCGCGCCGACCAGCACGCCCCGGCCGAGCTTGGGATGGCGGTCGCCGCGCTGGGCGCCGGTGCCGCCGAGCGTGACGCCGTGCAGCAGCGAGACCTCGTCGCCCACAACCGCCGTCTCGCCGATAACGATGTCGGTGCCGTGGTCGATGAAGATGGCCGAGCCGATGCGGGCGGCCGGGTGGATGTCGAGCTGGAACAGCTCCGACATCCGGCTCTGCAGCTGGAAGGCCAGGGTCTCGCGCCCCTGGTTCCACAGCCAGTGGGCCACCCGGTAGGTCTGGAGCGCCTGGAACCCCTTGAAGAACAGGAAGGGCTGGAGATAGCCCTTGCAGGCGGGATCGCGCTCGAACACCACGCGCAAATCCGCGTGGACGGTGGCGATCAGGCTGGGATCGGAGGCGAAGGCTTCCTCGCAAGTCTCGCGCATGCTCATGGCGCGCATCTCGTGATCGCCCAGCTTGCGGGCGAGCTGGTAGGACAGCGCGTGCTCCAGGTCGTCGTGGGACAGGATCACCGCGTGCATCATCGAGGCCAGGCTGGGCTCTGTTGAGGCCGCGTGGGCCGCCTCGTTGCGGAGCGCCGCCCATACCGGCGGGGGCGTTTCGGACGTCACGACTTCAAGGCGCTGCGACATGAACAATTCTCCGAAACGCTTTCAGCGTAGCAGGACACGGGTCAGCTCCGCGTCCAGCTCCCCCTCATGCGCCATATGGTGCACGCGCAGCAGGCTCGCCACTGTCAGCGAGTCCTCGATCCTACCACGGGTCGCCGCGGCCAGCGCCTCGCGGAATGGAACCCGCGTGATCGTGATCGCCTCGGTGGCGTCGTGCTCGGTCTCCACCATGCTCAACCCCGTCGCCAGGTAGAGGTAGGCGCGCTCGTCGCTGGAGGCGTTGGACAGTTGCATGGTCAGGATCAGCCGGCAGTCGGCGGCGACCAGGCCGGCTTCTTCCCGCAGTTCTCGCATCGCCCCGACCTTGGGGTCCTCGCCGTGGGGCGCGCCGCCCTCCGGCAGCTCCCAGCTGTATTTCCGGAACGGGAAGCGCCACTGGCCGACCAGGGTCAGCGTGCCGTCCTCGTGCACCGGGACCACGCCGGTGGCGGCGTTCTTGTAGCGCAGGGAATAGTAGGCCGCCGGCGCGCCGGTGGGCGACACGGCCTGGAAGGCGTCGACGCCGAACCACGGGTTGTCGTGCAGCGTCTCGCCGGACTCCACGCGCCAGGGCTCGTCGTGGGCGCCCAGCCATTGCGGATCATCATGCATGGACCTACCTCCGACCGGCCGCCTCGCAGCGGACGTCGCTATAGCCGATGGCGATACGAAATCCTTTCCCCTTCCAGCGAACCCGTTCCTTCATGACCCTCCCCGTCCCTGCAGCCCCAGAGTTCGGCGCGCCCTGCCCTATCCACGCCTCGGATGAAGCGCTGGCCCTGCTGGCGGGACGCCGCTCCAGCTCGGCGCAGACCCTGCGCGCGCCCGGTCCCGACGCGGCCCAGCTCGCCGACCTGCTGCGGCTGGGCGTCCGGGTCCCGGACCACGGCAAGATGGCGCCCTGGCGCTTCGTGATCATGCGGGGCGACGCCAAGGCCGCCCTGGTGGAGCGCCTGCGCGCGCTGGCCAGCGCCCAGCCCAGCCCCGGCAAGGCGCAGGCGGCGCTGATCAAGCTGTCGGAACCACCGCTGAGCGTGATGGTGGTCTCGGCCCCACGCGAGGGCGGCAAGCCGGTGTGGGAACAGGAGCTGTCGGCCGGCGCGGTCTGCACCACCCTGCTGATCGCGGCCGAGGCCATGGGTTTCGGCGCCAACTGGATCACCGACTGGTACAGCTACGACGCGGCCGCCATTCGAGTTCTGGGATTGGCGGCGGGCGAGAAGGTGGCCGGTTTCATCCATCTCGGGACACCGGCCGAGGCGCCGCTGGAACGCCAGCGGCCGGACCTGTCGGCCCTGGTGTCCAACCTCTAGGCGGCGATGGCCTTGGAGGCCTGTCGCTTCGGCCAGGTCGGCTCGGGCAGGCTCTCGAAACCGGGGCGGGCGAACAGGAAACCTTGCTGAAGGTCCACGCCCATGTCGCGCAGCGTCGCGGACTCGGCATGGGTCTCTATGCCCTCCGCCACCACCTCGACCCCGATCTCGACGCAGGCCTTGACCATGGCCGAGACCAGGACCTGTTTCACGCGGTGGCTGTCGATGTCGCGGATCAGCTCCATGTCGAGCTTGACCAGATCGGGCTGGAACTTGGCCAGCAGGCTCAAACCCGAATAGCCGGCCCCGAAATCGTCGATGGCCGTCTTCAGACCAAGCGCCTTGTAGGTGGCGAGGATGCCGCTCAGATGGCCGTATTCGACCGGCTCGCCCTCGGTGAATTCGAAGATCAGCCGATCCAGAGGAAGACCTGCCCGCTGCGCCGCAGACACGGTGGCGCGGGTGCAGGTCTTGGGGTCCTGGACCGCATTGGGCATGAAGTTGATCGATAGCAGCGCCTGGCCGGCGGCAAGGCCGAGCCTGGCCGCCGTCTCGATGGCTTTGATCCGGCTGGCCTGGTCGAAAGCGTGGCTGTTGGCCGCGTTCACCCGTTGGAGCACGCTCGACGCACCCTGGCCTTCCGGTCCCCGCACCAAGGCTTCATAGGCGTGAACCCAGCCGCCTCTGGCGTCGACGATCGGCTGGAAGGCCATAGCGAAGGGAGCGTCGAAGGCGCTTGGCGCACACAGCTCTTTGCAGCCGGCCTGCGCCATCTCGTTCTCCCGACTCAGCACACGTTCCACCGTAACGCTCCGATCTAAACAAATGCTGACACGGCGAACACGGCCGACTTAGGGCCGATTCGCGGAATTTCCGTCCTTTCAGCGGCTATTCGCCCCATCGGATGACTCCCCGAGGCCCAACCTGGATTCGATTTAAGGTAGCGATAAGCTTTCGAGGGGATCGGGGTCCCTAGATTCATCGTTCTGCATGCGTCACCTGGAGGTCGCAGCTTGTTGTCAGAACGCCTCGCCGAAGAGTCAGCTATTTCCCTCTTCCCGAACACTTCTTCGCGCACCTCGGCTCAGCCGAAGTGGATGCGCAACGCCCTCGCCTTCATGGGGCACTACGTCCGCACGCGGCCCTATCACTTCGCAGGGCTGGTGGTTCTAGTGCTGTTCGCGGCCGGCTGCGGCGTCGGTGTCCAATACGGCATGAAGCTGATGATCGACGCCATGGCGGCGACCAAGCGCCATGGCGACCACATGGGCGTGAACGTAGCGCTGGCCATCTTCATCAGCCTGATCTTCCTGGAAGCGGTGTTCTGGCGGCTGAGCGGCTGGCTGGGCTCGCGCACCACCATCCGGGTGGGCGAGGATATCCGAGTGGACCTGTTCGGCCACATGGCCGGCCACTCGATGAAGTTCTTTCACGAGAACCTGTCCGGCTCGCTGGGCCATCGCCTGACGTCGACCGCCAACGCCTTCTCCACCATCGTCAGCCGGCTGGTGTGGAATATCGCACCGCCGTGCGTGAACTTCATCGGCGCGGTGATCCTGTTCGCCAGCGTCGACGGGCCGATGACCATCGCCTTGGCCGGCTTCGTCAGCGCCATCACCGCCATACTGATCGTGTGCGGCATGCGCGGCCAGGCGCATCACCAGGCCTATGCCGAGCAGTCGGGCGCATCCGGCGGCGAGCTGATGGACGTGATCAACAACATCTGGGCGGTGAAAACCTTCTCGGCCCGCGAGCGTGAGAAGACCCGCCTGGCCAACGCCTTCTCCAAGGAGGCGCGCGCCCACCTGACCAGCTGGCTCTACAACGAGAAGATCCGCGTGGTGAACGACATCGGCCTGGTGCTGATGGCCGGCGCCACCCTGGTCTGGTCCGCCCACCTGTGGAGCACCGGCAAGATCACCCCCGGCGACGTGGTGCTGGTTTCCACCCTGACCTTCCGTCTGCTGCACGGCTCGCGCGACTTCGCCCTGTCGCTGATCGAGATGGGCCAGGAATACGGCTTCATCGGCGAGACCCTGAAACTGGTCGGCCAGCCGCACACCGTGCTCGACCCTCAGGCCGCCCGTCCGGCGCTGCCCCGCGGCGGCTCGATCAAGCTGGAGAACGTGACCTTCGGCTATAACTGCGAACGCCCGGTGCTGCGCAACGTCAACCTGGAGATCCAGGCCGGCCAGCGCGTGGGCTTCGCCGGCACTTCCGGCGCCGGCAAGTCGACCCTGGTCCACCTGGTGCAGCGGATGCACGACGTGCAGGTCGGCCGCATCCTGGTCGACGGCGAGCCCGTCACCCACCTGCGCCAGGACTCGCTGCGCGCCAAGATGGCCGTGGTGCCCCAGGACGTGAACCTGTTCCACCGCTCGGTGCTGGAGAACATCCGCTTCGGCCGCCCCGACGCCAGCGACGAAGAGGTGTTCGACGCGGCGCGCGCCGCCTTCTGCCATGACTTCATCCAAGAATTGGACGAGGGTTACGACACCATCGTCGGCGACCGCGGGGCCAAGCTCTCCGGGGGCCAGCGCCAGCGCATCGGCATCGCCCGCGCCTTCCTGAAGGACGCGCCGATCCTGATCCTGGACGAAGCCACATCCGCCCTGGACATGGAGTCGGAAGCCTCCATCCAGCGGGCCCTGAAGCGGCTGATGCGCGGCCGCACCGTGCTGGCCATCGCCCACCGCCTGTCGACCCTGGTGGACATGGACCGCATCGTGGTGCTGGAGCACGGCGAGATCCAGGAAGACGGTTCGCTGGACGATCTGCGCCATGCCGGGGGCTCGTTCAGCCGCCTGTGGCGGATGCAGACCGGCGGCGAGGTGGTCCAGCCCCTGCGTTGGCCTCCGCTCAAGGTGGCGGGCTAAGCACCGCATCCGCTGTTCCCGCTTCGGCGAGAACAGCGTTTGCATGCCGGAACAAAACATGTACATTTGAGTCTGGGTCGCGGGGGTTAAAACCGACGGCCGGCCAAGAATCGTGGCAGGAAGGCTCCTTCAATGAACCAATCGGTGTTGCGACTCGTGGGACAAGGCGAAGGCGATAAGCAGCGGGCGCTCGAGGCTGCCATTGCGCAGATCGATCGCGCGTTCGGCAAAGGCTCGGTGATGAAGCTGGGGTCCAAGGGCTCCAAGCTGGACATCGAGACCATTTCCACCGGTTCGCTGGGGCTGGACGTGGCGCTGGGCGTGGGCGGCCTGCCGCGCGGCCGGGTGATCGAAATCTTTGGGCCGGAAAGCTCGGGCAAGACCACGCTGGCCCTGCACGTGGTGGCCGAGGCGCAGAAGATGGGCGGCGTGGCCGCCTTCGTCGACGCCGAGCACGCGCTCGATCCCAGCTACGCCGCCAAGCTGGGGGTGAACCTGGACGACCTGCTGGTCTCCCAGCCCGACACCGGCGAACAGGCCCTGGAGATCACCGACACCCTGGTGCGCTCCGGCGCGGTGGACGTCATCGTGATCGACTCGGTGGCGGCGCTGACGCCCAAGGCCGAGATCGAGGGCGAGATGGGCGATTCCCTGCCCGGCCTGCAGGCCCGCCTGATGAGCCAGGCCCTGCGCAAGCTCACCGCCTCGATCTCCAAGTCCAAGTGCATGGTGATCTTCATCAACCAGATCCGCATGAAGATCGGGGTGATGTACGGTAGCCCGGAGACCACCACTGGCGGCAATGCGCTGAAGTTCTACGCCACGGTGCGCCTGGACATCCGCCGCACCGGCTCGATCAAGCTGCGCGACGAGGTGGTCGGCAACAATGTCCGGGTCAAGGTGGTGAAGAACAAGGTCGCGCCCCCGTTCCGCGAGGTCGAGTTCGATATCATGTACGGCGAGGGCGTCTCCAAGATCGGCGAGATCATCGACCTCGGCGTCAAGGGCGGCATCGTCGAGAAGTCCGGCTCCTGGTTCTCCTACGACAGCCAGCGGATCGGCCAGGGCCGCGAGAACGTGCGCGAGTTCCTGAAGAAGAATCCCGAGATCGCCGACCGGATCGAAGCCGCCGTGCGCAAGAACGCCGGCCCGATCGCCGACGAACTGCTGGTGGCCTCCGAGCCGGAGGATGACGAGGACTGATCGTCGGGTGGATGGGTGAGGGAGAAGGCCCTTCACAGGGAGCGGTCAGCTTTTCAGTTCTCTCCCTTCACCCCCACCTCCGTCTTCCCCCGACCGGATCGGGGGAGCCATGGCTCGACACTTCCACCGCCTCACGGGCTGACAGAGCAGTTCGATGGATTCCCCGATCCAGTCGGGGGAAGACGAGCGCGGTGTGGGAGATCGGCGCGGGAAATCTCGGTCTGCGGGTAAGGATGGGGAAGCCGCCTCACGCTTTAACACCCTCCGAAATCCCCCCTCCCATGCGCCCGGACGACACAGGCGCAAGAGTTCGCCTCGCGACTGCGGCGAATCGCATTCCTATAAGTGCATCAAGGTTCTATATGGGGCTGAAAGCCGTCGCCGGGGCCTGCGGCGCGCGGCCTGCCGTGCGTTCGGTCCCGCCCGCCGCCCTGGAAACGAACTCATGACCACCCGTCGCAAGAAAATCTACGAAGGCAAGGCCAAGATCCTCTACGAGGGTCCCGAGCCTGGCACCCTGATCCAGTATTTCAAGGACGACGCCACCGCCTTCAACGCCCAGAAGAAGGCCGTGCTCGAAGGCAAGGGCGTGATCAACAACCGCATCTCCGAATACGTGATGACGCGGCTGAACACGATCGGCGTCCAGAACCACTTCATCCGCCGCCTGAACCTGCGCGAGCAGCTGATCAAGGAGGTGGAGATCATTCCGCTGGAGGTGGTCTGCCGCAACATCGCGGCGGGCTCGATGTCCACCCGCCTCGGCCTGCCCGAAGGCCAGGCCCTGCCGCGCTCGATCATCGAGTTCTATTACAAGAACGACGCGCTCCAGGACCCCCTGGTCACCGAAGAGCACATCACCGCGTTCAACTGGGCCTCCACCCAGGAGATCGACGACATCCTGGCGATGACCCTGCGGGTGAACGACTTCCTGACCGGCATGTTCGGCGCGGTCGGCATCACGCTGGTGGACTTCAAGATCGAGTACGGCCGGGTGTGGGAGAACGACTTCTCCCGCGTGCTGCTGGCCGACGAGATCAGCCCCGACAGCTGCCGGCTGTGGGACAGCACCACCAACGAGAAGCTCGACAAGGATCGCTTCCGCCGCGACCTCGGCAACGTGATCGAGAGCTACACCGAGGTGGCCCGCCGGCTCGGGATCATGAAGGAGATGCCGCGGGTGATCGAAGGAGGCGTGGGCTGATGCGGGCGAAGGTCGAGGTATTCCTGAAGCCCGGCGTGCTGGACGTCCAGGGCAAGGCCATCGAAGGCGCCCTGCACGGCCTGGGTTTCGACGACGTGGCCGAGGTGCGGGTGGGCAAGACCATCGCCTTCGAGCTGGGCGACGAGCATCCCGACCGGGCCGAGGATCGCGTGCGCGCCATGTGCGAACGCCTGCTCGCCAACATGGTGATCGAAGGGTATCGCGTCAGCCTGGAGCCCGCGTGAAGTCCGCCGTCGTCGTCTTCCCCGGGGCCAATTGCGATCGCGACTGCGCTGTCGCCATCGAGCGCTCGACCGGCTCCAAGGCCGAAATGGTCTGGCACGCCGAGACCGCCCTGCCCGAGGGGTTGGACCTGATCGTGCTGCCGGGCGGCTTCTCCTACGGCGACTACCTGCGCTGCGGGGCCATGGCCGCCCAGTCGCCGGTGATGCGCGAAGTGGCCGCCGCCGCCGAGCGCGGGGTGGCCGTGGTGGGAATCTGCAACGGCTTCCAGGTGCTATGCGAAGCGGGGATGCTGCCCGGCGCCCTGCTGCGCAACGCCGCGCTGAAGTATGTGTGCAAGCCGATCGCGCTGGAGATCACCAACGGCCAGACCCGCTTCACCGCCGCCTATGGCGACCGGCGCGACGCGGTGATGACCATCGGCAACGGCGAGGGCAACTTCTTCGCCGACGAGGCCACCCTCGACCGCCTGGAGGGCGAAGGCCAGGTGGTGTTCCGCTATCAGGAAAACCCCAACGGTTCGGCCCGCGACATCGCCGGGATCGTCAACGCCAAGGGCAACGTCCTAGGCCTGATGCCCCACCCCGACCGCGCCTTCCAAACCGAACTGGGCTCCGCCGACGGGGCGCTGGTGTTCCAGAGCGTGGCGGCGAGCGTCTAGGACCGGGGTTCGGTTCTGCGTCCTTCGAGACGCCCCTGCGGGGCTCCTCAGGATGACGAATGGAAGTGGACCGCACCCATGTTCGTCATGCTGAGGAGCGCTTCGCAGAAGCGCGTCTCGAAGCACGCGCTCCTGCTGGAGCAACCCGACCTACAGCACGCCCAGCATGCTGGCGACCAGCGGGTGGCGGACGATATCCACGTCCATCAGCCGCACCACCGCCACCTGGCTCAGCTTGTCGAGCCGGTCGGCCACATCGGCCAGACCCGAGATGCCCGGAAGCAGGTCCGACTGGGCCGGGTCGCCGGTGACCACCATGGTCGAGTTCCAGCCCAGCCGCGTCAGCAGCATCTTGAGCTGGCCATAGGTGCAGTTCTGCGCCTCGTCGATCACTACGAAGGCGTTGTTCAGGGTCCGGCCGCGCATGAAGCCGATGGGCGCGATCTCGATCAGGCCCTCGGCCATCAGGCTCTTGACCCGCTTCATCGACAGCCGGTCGGACAGGGCGTCGTAGAGCGGCCGCAGATAGGGGGCCAGCTTGTCCTCCATCTCGCCGGGCAGGAAGCCGAGCGATTCGCCCGCCTCCACCGCCGGGCGCGACAGCACGATGCGGCCGACCTTGCCGGCCTCCAGCGCCTCGACCGCCTTGGCGATGGCCAGATAGGTCTTGCCGGTGCCGGCCGGCCCGAGCGCCAGCACCATGCTGTGCTCGTCCACCGCCTCGATCAGCTGGGTCTGGCCCGGCGACTTCGCCTTGATGGTCTTCAGATAGCCCTGGTCGCGCGGTTCATCGCCGCCCATCGGCGACCAGCGCCGTTCCACGGGCAATCGCCGCACCTTATTCTCATCGTTCCCGGCTCTGCGATCGTAGGGGACGGGGTCAAACTGACCCGCGTCGAACTCGCCTTCACGCACCAGACGCTTCATTGCACGCTTGGTCATCGTAAACCTCCGTGGGAGCGGGGATGAGACAAGAAAAAAGGACGCGGCCCAGAGGCGGCGTCCTTGCAAACGAGGGCGAAACGGCGATGAGCGCGGAAGGTGGTCCGCTCTCCAAAAATGCAGGTGGCGGTCCTTCGGACCCCCAACGCATGGATGCCGTCACGCTGACCTCACGATGGCGACTCGCTGGACAAGGAAACGATTCCGAATCGCCTGACTAGAATCCTATCAGCCGATTTCCGAACGGTTAAGCGGCGGGAAACCAAACCGTCATGCACGGTCGTCGCAGGGGGTCAGGCGAGCCACAGGCGGCGCAGGTCGTGCTCCGAAACCTGGTCGAGGTTGAACCACGCCGCCTGCTCCAGCGACGCCTCGACCACCAGCAGCGTGTCGCCGCCCCGCATGTGCCGCGACAGGGCGTTGCGCAGCGCCGCCGGCCCCATCGACGCGCGCACGAGCCACAGGCCGGTGCGGATCGCCACGCAGGGCCCGAAAGACGCCAACGCCGCCTGGAAGGTGGACGGGGGGATGGCGGCCAGGAAGGCCCACACCAGCAGCGGCCGCGCCGCACCGGCGATCGGGACGACATCCGGCGCGGCGTAGGCGGGTTGCGGCGCTGCGGCGGTGGGCGCGGGCGGCCGTGGCGTCGGGAAAGACGGCTGGACCGCCGCCGCCCCGGGGGGCTTCGACAGGACGGCGAACTCCGGCGTGTTGGCCAGCGAGATGAACGGCCCCGCGCTCCAGGGCGATACCGGAGTCGCGGCCGCGATCCGCCCCTCGGCCAGGAAGGCGGCCATGCGCGCCTCGGTATAGGGCCCCCACACGCCGTCCCCGGCCTGGACATACCAGAGGTGCGACACGGGGCTTGAAGACGATGAGGCCATGGCGGCCTGTCCCTTCGTTTCGATTCGCCCGAGAGCTTGCCCAAAAACCGGCGGCGAGGACACCAGCGTATCGCGCGCCCACCTTGTGTCGCTGGCCGTCCGGGCGTACCTCGACCCCTCCCCGCACCGGGATCGATAAGGTTAGGAGAGCGCGATGGGTTATCGCGTCGCAATCGTTGGCGCCACGGGCAATGTGGGCCGCGAAATGCTGGTCATTCTGGACGAGCTGAAATTCCCCGTGGACAAGCTCCACGCCGTCGCTTCGCGCCGCTCGCTCGGCCTGTCGGTCGACTTCGGCGACCACAGCATCAAGTGCGAGGACATCGAGGGCTTCGACTTCTCCTCCGTGGACATCGTGCTGATGTCGGCGGGCGGGGACGTGTCCAAGGCCTGGTCGGAGAAGATCGGCCAGGCAGGTGCGGTGGTGATCGACAACTCCTCGGCCTGGCGCATGCACCCCGACGTGCCGCTGATCGTGCCGGAGGTGAACCCCGACGCCATCGAGGGCTTCCGCAAGAAGAACATCATCGCCAACCCCAACTGCTCCACCGCCCAGCTGGTGGTGGCGTTGAAGCCGCTGCACGACGCGGCGAAGATCAAGCGGGTGGTGGTCTCGACCTACCAGTCGGTCTCCGGCGCGGGCAAGGCCGGCATGGACGAGCTGTGGAACCAGACCAAGAACGTGTTCGTGCTCGGCCCGACCGAACCGCACAAGTTCACCAAGCAGATCGCCTTCAACGTCATCCCCCACATCGACGTCTTCATGGAGGACGGCTCCACCAAGGAAGAGTGGAAGATGGTGGCCGAGACCAAGAAGATCATGGACCCGTCGATCAAGCTGACCGCCACCTGCGTGCGCGTGCCGGTGTTCGTCGGCCACTCGGAATCGGTCAATGTCGAGTTCGAGACCCCGCTGGACGAGGACGACGCCCGCGAGATCCTGCGCGAGTCGCCCGGTGTCATGGTGGTCGATAAGCGCGAGGACGGGGGCTACATGACCCCCAAGGAAAGCCAGGGCGAGTTCGCCGTCTATATCAGCCGCCTGCGCACCGACCCCACGGTGGAGAACGGCCTGGCCTTCTGGTGCGTATCGGACAACCTGCGCAAGGGCGCGGCGCTCAACGCCGTGCAGATCGCCCAGCTGCTCGACCAGCGCGGCCTGCTGGTGCGCGAGCCGGCCTGAACACACCGGGCTTGAGGAAATCGGTCCGTCGCGTACCCTCGCGGCGGACCGGACCCGCCGGCGTAGGACAGAGCCCGCCATGACCACCGCCTACGACTTCTCCGCCAAGACGCTGGACGGCCAGCCCAAGCCGCTTTCGGACTACAGCGGCGACGTGCTGCTGATCGTCAACGTGGCCAGCAAGTGCGGATTCACCCCGCAGTACGAGGGGCTGGAGGCGCTGCACCGCAAGTATGCGGACAAGGGCCTGCGGGTGCTGGGCTTCCCCTGCAACCAGTTCGGCGGCCAGGAGCCCGGCGACGCGGCCGAGATCGCCAACTTCTGCGCCACCACCTACGCCGTCGACTTCCCGATGTTCGCCAAGATCGAGGTGAACGGCGCGAACGCCGATCCGCTCTACGGCTTCCTGAAGGCGGAGAAGCCGGGCCTGCTCGGCACCGAGGGCATCAAGTGGAACTTCACCAAGTTCCTGGTCGGCCGCGACGGCCACGTGGCGGGCCGCTTCGCCCCCAACGTGAAGCCCGAGGATATGGAAGCGGAGATCGAGAAGCTGCTGGGAGGTTGAGAAGGCGGCAACGCCGGCGACTTTCTGCTTAGGCGCCCATAGTTGCTTTCAACCCGAGCTGACCTCGGCCTTTCGTAGGTCAAGCGCCATCGTCAGGCAGCGAATCTACGCCTTCGCAAGCTAGGGTATCAACTCGGCCATGCCTTAAGGGCGGTCGCCACGGTGCGCTGGAGGTCGTCGCGCGTCGCGCCCGACTGCGCGGCGAAGGCCAATCCCCATCCGACGACGAGGATGAGTCCCGCAAGTCCGTCCGGGTCACAGTCGGCGGGCAGATCGCCGTCGGTTTGGGCTCGTATGAGGCGGTCACACAGTCTCGCGCGCCGCGCAGCTCGAGAGCCGGCAAGCTCCCGATGTAACGGCGTAGAATTCTCGTTGCAGGGCAAGGCGTTATTCATGATCAAGCAGCCCGGCGGCCGGGTGGGGTCCGTATAGAGATCGACGAGCCGCAATAACGTCTGTTCCGCCACGTCCCGCGCAGTCGGCTGGTTCAATGCATCTTCCGCGTAGCTCAACCGCGTGGTCGTGTAATGTTCGAGCACTCGCTTGAAGAGACCGTATTTGCTGCTGAATGCATAATAAAAACTTGGCGGCGTAATCCCCATCGCAGCGGTCAGATCGGCCAGCGACGTCGCCTCATAGCCGTTCCGCCAGAAAAGATCGGTGGCCGTCTCTACGGCCTTGTCGACATCGAACACCCGTGGACGCGCCATCTGCTTTCCGCTCTAGCCTCCTCGCCTATATATAGCGATCCCTATAAATTGTCATTGACGCCCGCCGCTCCCGTAATATATCGACCGCTATACAATCCACAGCGCCCTTCCGGCGCCCGATTGGCGAGCGCAGCCGCCCGTTCCTCCGACGCAGGAGTTCCCATGCAGTTCAAGCCATTCGGTCGAACGGGCTTAACAGTCTCCCGCCTGTGCCTGGGCACCGGAACCTTCGGTAAGCAGACGGACGAGGCTGAAGCCCATCGAATCCTCGATAGGGCGGCTGAAGCCGGAGTGAACTTCGTCGACACCGCGGACATCTATCCACCGGGCGCCAGGGTCGGCGGCGCAGAAATCATTACGGGCCGGTGGCTCAAAGATAAGCGCGGGCAGTTCATCCTCGCAACCAAGGGCGGCGGCAAAATGGGTCCCGCGGCCTGGGACGTCGGCAACTCGCGAAAGCGCCTCCTGGACGCCATCGACGCCTCCCTGCACCGCCTAAACACTGATTACGTCGACCTCTATCAGCTGCACATGGACGACCCCGCCACGCCGATCGACGAAGTGGCGGAGGCGATGGACATGATCGTGCGCTCGGGCAGAGCGCGTTACATCGGAGTGTCGAACTGGCTCGCCTACCGCCTGGCAAGGGTTCTGGGGCGGCAGGACGCACTCAGGCTGACGCGCTTCGTGTCCGCTCAACCACGTTACAACCTGCTGTTTCGTGAGGTGGAACGTGAGCTCTTTCCGTTGGCCCAGGAAGACGGGCTTGCGGTGATACCGTTCAATCCCCTCGCCGGGGGCCTCCTAAGCGGCCGATACAAGCATAACGATACGCCTGAAACGGGCCGCTTTTCGCCAGAGCTAGGTCAGTTCGGCGCAATGTATCAGGCGAGATACTGGCACGAGCGGGAATTTGAGACGGTTGCTCAGGTGCAGAAGATCGCGGAACAACACGGAACGGCGATGGCGACTTTGTCCGTAGCCTGGGTTCTTGCAAATCCGACCATCACATCGGTTATCCTGGGCGCCAGCCGGGTTGAACAACTCGGCGATACGCTGGCCGCCGCGGATTACGACCTGGATAGCGCCTTGAAGGCGCAATTGGACGAAGTGAGTATTGAATATCGTAGGGGCGACGCCGGGAGGTGATCGGCGCGGGGGTTCCTGGGAGTGGGCGGCGTCGGGTCTGGGCCTGCCCCCTCGCTCGGCCTACAAACACCCGTACGCCGCTTCGATCAGCCTCACCGCGCGGGGGTCGCCGATCAGGTCGGGGGATTGCTTGTTCATGACGTAGGCGCCCGACAGGCGGCGTTCGGGGTCGGCGAAAGCGCAGCTGCCGCCCCAGCCGGAGTGGCCGAAACTGCCCTGGCCCGGCCCGTAGATCATGTTGGGGACGTTGCGCATGAAGCCGGCGCCCCAGCTGATCTCGAACGGCAGCACCAGGTCGTGGCCCCGAATCCGTTCGCGCGACGCGGCCTCGACCGTTTCCGGTTTCAGCACCGCGCGCCCGTCCAGCTCGCCCCCACACGCCAGCGCGCTCATCAGCCGCGCCATGCCGAGGGCGGTGACATGACCGTTGGCCGAGGGAATCTCCGCGCGCCGCCACGCCTGCGCGCCCCGACCGCCGGGCGAGGCCCACTTGGTCAGGAAGGCCAGCTTCTTGGGCTCGGTGATCTTGCCGAAATCAGCGAAACGGTGGGGACGCTCCAGCTCGGCGACACGGCCGAACTCGCTGTCGGGCAGGCCGATCCACAGGTCCAGGCCGAAGGGTTCGGCCAGGTCCTCGCGCAGCGCCCGGCCCATGGTGCGCCCGTCCACGCGGCGGAAGATCTCGCCCGCGGTGAAGCCGAAGGTGATGGGGTGGTAGCCCGAGGCCGTTCCCGGCGGCCACAGCGGGGCCATGGCGGCCAGCTTGTCGACGATCACGTCCCAGTCCATCCACAGGCCGGGGTCCATCGGCTCGGGCAAACCGGCAAGCCCATCCTGGTGGGACATGACCTGGGCCACGGTGATCTCGCCCTTGCCGGCCTGGGCGAACTCCGGCCAGACACTGGCGACGGTCTGGCCGTAGTCCAGCTTCCCCTGGTCCACCAGCCGCGCGATCAGCACCGAGGCGATGGCCTTGGTGGTGGAGAAGACCGGGGTCAGGGTGTCGGCGTCGAACGGGCGGGTGCGCTCGCGGTCGGCGTGGCCGGCCCAGATGTCCAGCACCACCTCGCCGTCCCGCACCAGGGTGAAGCGCGCGCCCAGCTCCTCGCCAGCGGCGAAGGTGGCGTCGAAGGTTTGGCGCACGGGCGCGAAGCGGGCGGATTCGGTCATGGACATCGGCATGTCCGCCTTGTAGCGGGCGCAGGGCCGTTGTGCATCCCACCCTTCGGAGGGGACGCGCTCTTGGCTGGGAGCGGCTCAGGCCGCAAAATCGAAACCGATGACGGCGATCCTCTATCCCGTGGCCGAAACGGCCGAAGCCGCCCTGCATCTCCCACGCGGATTTGCGGCCCGCGAAAGCGACGCCGAACGGCTGGGCGGGACCGTGCGCTTCGTCACCGAAGCGACTGGACCGGCCTTCGCCACGCGTGAGGCGGCGCTGGACGCCTATGCCGGCCGGGTGGAGGACGAGCGCCCCGGCAAGCCGCAGGTCGCGCCGGAAGACGCCTGGCGGCGTCTGGTCCCAGTCTCCTCGGCCGACGGCAAGCCCGTGCGTAAGGCGCCGGCGCGCCC
>NZ_LMUL01000017.1:236957-292846 GCF_009765965.1 Caulobacter sp. S45 | reverse complement strand
CCGCCACGCCCGACCACGCAGCCCGCCAACTGCGCAAGACCGAGGAGGGACGCGACCTGGACGTGCAGGCCCTGACCGCCCTCACCCGCCAGCCGCTCCAGCCGATGCGGCCGCAACAGCCGCTGGACATCGGCCTGTTCGAATACCGCCTGCCGGAATCACCGGACATCATCGTTCCGGACGAATGACCTAAGGCGTTACGCCGGCAACCGCGCCTGAAGCGTTCCAGAGGGGCTTTGGATTGACAATCAAAGGACCATCAGACGACTTGTGCAGATATTGGATCTCCACCGGTCGATCCTAACCGCAGGGGGTCTGCGTCCAGCGCTCGACCCACTCCCCATTCCCGCCACCCGAGAAGTTCTCGGAAACCACCTTGGTATCCGTGACCTTGTAGGTCTTCAACATTTCCTCCTGGGTGCAGCTAAGTCTGGGCTCCTTTTGCGCCGCAACCCCGAAAGCAGCTTTCATTACGGAAGGGACCATCTCCGGTCCGAGAAGCGTCTCCCCTGCCATCAATTTGCTGGCGCGCCACCCACCAACCTTATATCGCAGGACGAGTATGTTGTGGCGCACCTTGTCGGCGCAACTTTGAGCCAGATACACCTCTTTGAAGGCCGGCCCCTCGAACTCTTCAGCTTGGAATTGCTTGCCGAGGTCCGTCACCGTCCCAACGGAATGGCCGCCTAAAGCCGTAATCGCCTGGCACCCTGCAGCGAGTTCCCGAACGGCTTGGGCCTTTTCGATCGCATTTCGCCAAGCGACATAGGCATCCATCTCGGTCGGATGCACGAGATCGGGAGGCGGCGGCCCGTTCTGCGCGAGGGCCACGGCAAAAACTATCAATGCCAAGCTCATATTGCTCTCGTGCAAATAAAAAGGGCGCTCCGATCGGAGCGCCCCTCGTTACTCGCCTTGATAGCAAAGATCGAGATCACACCAGCGCGGTCTCGTCCGCCTCGGGCGTATCACTCTCGTCCAGCGGCTCTTCCAGCACGTCGCCGGCGGTGACGTCGACCTCGCCGGGACGCGTCTCGCCGGACAGCGAGTCGATCTCGAAGATGATCTTGGCGTCCTTCAGGTCGATCTTGACGTGACCGCCCCGCACCAGCCGACCGAACAGGATCTCATCGGCCAACGGCTTCTTGATGTGCTCCTGGATCACCCGGGCGAGCGGCCGGGCGCCATAGAGCTCGTCGTAGCCGTTCTTCGACAGCCAGTCGGCCGCCTCGTCGGACAGCTCGACGGTGACGTTGCGGTCGGCGAGCTGGGCCTCGAGCTGCATGATGAACTTCTGCACCACGTGGCGGATAGTTTCCGGGGCCAGGGTCTTGAAGGTGACGATGGCGTCCAGCCGGTTCCTGAACTCGGGTGTGAACAGGCGCGAGATCGCCGCGTCGTCCTCGCCCGAGACCCGGCCGCGACCGAAGCCGATGCCGTTGCGGTTGTTGTCCGCAGCCCCCGCATTGGTGGTCATGATCAGGACCACGTTGCGGAAGTCGACCTTCTTGCCGTTGGAGTCGGTCAGCGTGCCGTGGTCCATCACCTGCAGCAGGATGTTGAACACATCGGGGTGCGCCTTCTCGATCTCGTCGAGCAGGACCACCGCGTGCTTGTGCTGGTCCACCGCGTCGGTGAGCTGGCCGCCCTGGTCGTGGCCGACATAGCCCGGGGGGGCGCCGATCAGCCGTGAGACCGTGTGGCGCTCCATGTACTCGCTCATGTCGAAGCGCAGCAGCTCGATACCGAGCGTGGAGGCCAACTGGCGCGACACCTCGGTCTTGCCCACCCCGGTCGGGCCGGAGAACAGGTAGGAGCCGATCGGCTTCTGTGCGTCGCGCAGGCCCGCGCGCGCCATCTTCATGGCGGCGGAGAGCTGGGCGATGGCTTCGTCCTGGCCGTACACCGCCCGCTTCAGGTCGTCCTCGAGGCTTTTCAGCGCCTCGGTGTCGGACTTGGAGACGGACTTCGGCGGGATACGAGCCATCTTGGCGATGACCTGCTCGATCTCCTTGGCGCCGATCTTCTTGCGCCGCTTATGTTCGGGCAGCAGCATCTGCGAGGCGCCCGCCTCGTCGATCACGTCGATCGCCTTGTCGGGCAGCTTGCGGTCGGTGATGTAGCGGGCCGACAGCTCCACCGCCGCCTTGATGGCGTCGTCGGTGTACTTGAGCTTGTGGAAATCCTCGTAATAGGTCTTCAGGCCCTTGAGGATCTTGATGGTGTCGTCAAGCGTCGGCTCCACCACGTCGATCTTCTGGAACCGTCGGACCAGGGCGCGGTCCTTCTCGAAGTGCTGGCGGAACTCCTTGTAGGTGGTCGAGCCCATGCACTTCAGCGTGCCCGAGGCCAGGGCCGGCTTCAGCAGGTTGGAGGCGTCCATCGCCCCGCCGCTGGTGGCGCCGGCGCCGATCACAGTGTGGATCTCATCGATGAACAGGATGGCGTTGGGGTGGCTTTCCAGTTCCTTGACCACCTGCTTGACCCGCTCCTCGAAGTCGCCGCGATAGCGGGTGCCAGCCAGTAGCGCGCCCATGTCGAGCGAGAAGATGGTGGCGCCCGACAGCACCTCGGGCACGTCGCCGGTGACGATCTTGCGGGCCAGTCCTTCGGCGATGGCGGTCTTGCCGACGCCGGGGTCGCCCACCAGCAGCGGGTTGTTCTTGGTGCGGCGGCAGAGCACCTGGATGGCGCGCTCGACCTCCTGCATCCGGCCGATCAGGGGATCGACCTTACCGGCGCGCGCCTTCTCGTTGAGGTTGACGCAATAGGCCTCGAGCGCCTCGCCGCCGGTCTTGGTGTTCTTGTCGTCGCCCTCGGGATCGGCGACCGCGCCCTTGGCGGAGCGGGGCTCCGACGCGCCGGCCTTCTTGGCGATGCCGTGGGCGATGAAGTTGACCGCGTCGTAGCGGGTCATGTCCTGCTCTTGCAGGAAAAAGGCCGCATGGCTCTCCCGCTCGGAGAAGACCGCGACCAGCACGTTGGCGCCGGTGACCTCGTCGCGCCCGGAGGACTGGACGTGGATCACGGCGCGCTGGATCACCCGCTGGAAGCCGGCGGTCGGCTTGGCGTCCTCGCCATCCTCTACGATCAGCGAGCGCAGCTCGGTGTCGAGGTAGTTGACGAGATTCTTCTTCAGCACCGGCAGGTCGACGTTGCAGGCGCGCATGACCGCGGTCGCCTCCTGGTCGTCGGCGAGCGACAGCAGCAGGTGTTCGAGCGTTGCGTACTCGTGCTTACGCTGGTTGGCGTAGGCGACGGCCCGATGCAGGGTCTCTTCGAGGTTACGCGAGAAGGACGGCATGGGCGGACCTCTCAATCCTTTTCCATGGTGCATTGGAGCGGATGCTGGTGCCGCCGGGCCGTATCCACGACCTGCGCCACCTTGGTTTCGGCGACTTCGTAAGTGAAGACGCCGCACACCCCAACGCCATGCTGATGAACATGAAGCATAATTCTCGTGGCTTCTTCGCGCGACTTATTGAAAAAGCGCTCCAAAACGTAGACCACGAATTCCATAGGCGTATAGTCGTCGTTCAAGATCAGAACGCGATAAAGCGACGGCTTTTGAGTCTTTGGCTTGACCTGCGTTACGACCGCAGAGCCAATCTCGTCCCCCGGATTACCTTGTTTCCGCTCGGGCATTCAAACCAGTCTCCACGGCGCAGAACGACTCCGCCGCCTGTTGATTAGATATGGAAATCAGTCCCGGTTGGAAGGCCTTGACAGAGGGGCCGCGACATTAAGGATGGGGACTGTTCACTCTTTAGGCGTCGATTTCCCACGAGACATGGGCTCCGTGGGGATGAACTCCGCCAAAAGGCGCTCCTCTCCCCTAAGCCATATGGTCGCCCGCACCTCGGATCGGTAGGTCCGGAGTCGCTTCCGTCCGAAGTTGCGCGGGTAAGTAAACTCGGCGCCCATGCACGCCGCATTTGCGAAGCGCTCGACACGACTGGTCCAAAACGGGAAAGGCCCGGGACGTCGCCGTCCCGGGCCCTCTAACGTCTAGGTTTAGGAAGTCGGGCTTAGCGGACGGCCTGCAGGGTCTCGACCACCGCGGTGGTGCGCTCGTTCAGCGGGCGGAAGCTTTCCTTCACCGCGCTGGAGAGGGTCTCGGTCAGGCGGCTCAGCTCGGCCACGTAGGCTTCCAGCGCCGACTTGGCGTAGGTGGTCTGAAGCTCGACCACTTCCTGCATGCTGCGGGCGCCGGAGAGGGCGCGGGCTTGCTCGACCTGACCTTCGACGGTCTTCTTGGTGTAGGCCATCGCCTGAGCGCTCAGCGCTTCGGCGCCCTTGGTGGCGGCGGTGACGCTGGCCACCACGGCTTCCAGGTTGCGCTTGCTGTGCGCGTTCATTTCATTGAGCGAGCTCAGCGACTTGTCCATGCCTTCGCGGAAGGCTTGGTCGCCCATCGCGGTGGCCTTGGACATGGCGTCCTTCATGAACTTGTCGCCAGTCGCCGTAGCCTTCTCGGCTTCGGTGGCGGCGGTCTTGGCGGCGTTTTCTTTGACGGCGGCTTCAGCCATAAGATTTCTCCCAGAGCGCGAATTGTTTTTGAGCGCTCGCCCGCGCCCAGGGGGTGGGCGAAAAACAACCTCGCCACAACCACATAATGACGCTCCTCAACCTTAGGGTCAATGGAATTTTGTGCAGTGCACAAAAACGTCATGCTGCAACGCAACCTTGGCTGTACGGAAAACAGGCAGGGTTGCGACATTCGCGTTCGTCACCAATTGTTTACCTTGGAGAAACACTCGGCACTCATCATAAAACATTCTGAAGGCGGTCGGGGGGGCCGCCATCTCAACGGATACGCCCCAATGATGAACTCCGCCCGCCGCCTTTTCACCGCCGTCGGCCTGGCCGTCACGATGACGACGGCGCTCGCGGGTCTGGCGACGCCCGCGGCGGCGCTCGGCGTGTTCTCACAGCCCAAATACGCAGCCATCGTGCTCGACGCGAACTCCGGCGAGGTGCTCTACGCCAAGCGGGCCGACGCCCTGCGCTTCCCCGCCTCCATCACCAAGATCATGACGCTGTATCTGACGTTCGAGGCGCTCGCGACCGGGCGGCTGTCGATGCACGACACGGTGACGATCTCCCCGCACGCCTATTCGATGGCTCCGTCCAAGGTGTCCACCCACGCCGGCGAGACCCTCAGCGTCGAAGAGGCGATCCAGGCGGTGACGGTGCACTCCGCCAACGACGTCGCCGTCGCCCTGGCCGAGAAGGTCGGCGGCAGCGAGTCCCGCTTCGCCCAGCTGATGACGCTCCGCGCCCGCGAACTGGGCATGACCCACAGCTATTTCGTCAACGCCTCGGGTCTGCCGGACAGCCGACAGATCGTCACCGCCCGCGACATATCCATCCTCGCCCGCGCCGTGATGCGCGATTATCCGCAATATTACGCCTATTTCGGCGAGCGCAGCTTCGACTTCCACGGCAAGGTGCTGATCAACCACAACCACCTGCTGCAGAAGATGCCCGGGGTTGACGGTCTGAAGACCGGCTACACCAACGCCGCCGGATTCAACCTTGCGGCCTCCGCGGTGCGGGGCGGACATCGCCTGATCACCGTGGTGCTGGGCGGCCCCTCCACCGCCGCACGCGACGAGAACGTCGAAGAGCTGCTCGACGCCGGCTTCAACGTCATCAACCGCCGCGCCGCCGGTCAACGCATGACCATCGCCTCGCTGATCTCCGAGCCCGACGACATGAGCGGCCCGCTGGAGCGGCCGCCGATCGAGGAAGGCTCCGCCGATCAGGCCGGCCTGCAGGTCGAGGTGCAGCCCCAGGTCCGCACCATGCCGGTCATGGCCGCCGCCCAAGCCTTGTCCGAGGAGCCGAAGCGCGAGACCGCCCGTGCCGAACGCGAGGCCGCGCAGGCGGAAAAGACCGCAGCCGCCGATTGCGCGCCGACGCGCCACGATCGCCGCCACCATCGCCACGTAGAGACCAAGGCCTGCAAGGCGGCTCTCGCCAAGGCGGAGACGCGCAAGGCCAAGCTCCATCGCGACGAAACCGAACAGGCCGCCGCCGCGCCCTGCCCCACGGCCCACGGTCGCCATCATCGCCACGCCGCCGCCTGCCATGCCGACGAGGCGCAGGTCGCCCGCGCCGACAAGTCCGAGAAGCACAAGGACGGCGGCTACATGATCCAGGTCGGCGCCTACAAGAACCACAGCCTGGCCAAGGATCAGCTCGATAAGATCGCATCGATGGTCGACGGTCGCGGCCAGGTCGAGCACGCCGGCGGCAACTATCGGGCCCGCTTCCTCGGCCTGAGCCAGCACGACGCCAAGGCCGCGTGCCGCACGCTGTCGGCCCATGGCCATCCCTGCATGGTGCTGGGCGCGTCCTGACCTTCGGGCGCGCGCTGAAGGCAGAACCATCCTGTAAGATCGCCGCCGCAAGGTGAGTTGAACCGGCGAAGCTGGAGATGGCGCACGGCCGTCGCTATATCCGACGCAAGACCTGGACCGCAGAGTGCAGGCGTACCGTTCGGAGGCCGCATCCATGCCCACCCAGTCCCAAGCCGCTGACCCCGTGGTCATCGCCGCCTACGCCCGCACGCCGATGGGCGGGTTCCAGGGCGCGCTGTCCTCGGTCAAGGCGACCGCACTCGGGTCGGTCGCGGTCAAGGCCGCGCTCGAGCGCGCTGGGATCGCGGGCGACAAGGTCGAGCAGATCTTCATGGGTTGCGTGCTGCCGGCAGGCCTCGGCCAAGCGCCCGCCCGTCAGGCCGCCTTGGGCGCCGGCCTGCCGCTGAGCGTGGAGGCGACCACGGTCAACAAGATGTGCGGCTCCGGCATGCAGGCGGCGATCATGGCCCATGACGCGCTCAGGGCCGGGACCGCCGACGTGATCGTGGCCGGCGGCATGGAGAGCATGTCCAACGCCCCCTACCTGCTGACCAAGCACCGTTCGGGCGCGCGCATCGGCCACGACGTCATGCAGGACAGCATGTACCTGGACGGGCTGGAGGACGCCTACGACCCCGGCAAGCTGATGGGCGTGTTCGCCGAAGACACCGCGCGCGAATACCAATTCACCCGCGAGGCCCAGGACAACTACGCCATCGCCAGCTTGACCAAGGCCAAACAGGCCTCCGACAGCGGCGCCTTCGACCGCGAGATCGCCCCGGTCGAGGTCAAGACCCGCAAGGGCGTGGAGACCGTGGCCAGGGACGAACAACCCGCCAAGGCCGACCCCGCCCGCATCCCCACGCTCAAGCCCGCCTTCGCCAAGGATGGCACCGTCACCGCCGCCAACGCCTCCTCGATCAGCGACGGCGCCGCCGCCCTGGTGATGACCCGCGAGAGCGTGGCCAAGGCGCTCGGCATGCCGATCCTGGCCCGGGTCGTCGCCCACGCCGCCCACGCCCATGAGCCGAGCCGATTCACCACCGCCCCCGTCCCGGCGATCCGCAAGGCCCTGGCTAAGGCCGGCTGGACGGTGGGCGACGTCGACCTGTTCGAGATCAACGAGGCCTTCGCCGTGGTGGCCATGGTGGCGGCCAAGGACCTGGGCATTCCCGCCGACAAGCTGAACGTCAATGGCGGCGCCTGCGCGCTCGGCCACCCGATCGGCGCTTCCGGCGCCCGCCTGATCGCCACCCTGCTGTCGGCGCTGGAGCATCGCGGCGGCAAGCGCGGCGTGGCGGCGCTCTGCATCGGCGGCGGCGAGGCCACGGCGATGGCGGTGGAGCTGGTTTAGGTTCCTACTTAATAACCGCTCATCCCGGCGGATGCCGGGATAAGCGGAGAAGAGAGCTTTGGTCCAAATCAACACACCTCAGTGCGCCTCGGGCGGTGGGGCGGCCTGGTTTGGCTTGGCGGGGCGACAGAAGGGGACCAGGACCAGGGCGAAGATGAACAGCCAGGCGGTGGTGCGGAACACCTCCTCGAACGCCAGCGCCAGGGTCTGCCGCCCCACCAGCCGGGCCAGCTCGCCTCGGGCCATGGCCAGGGCGTGGGCGGGATCGGGGGTGACGGTCCCCATCTGGTGCGCCAGCCTGGCGACGAAGCCGGCGGCGGTGCGGCCGGGAACGTCCATGGCCTCGCCCAGGTGCGCGGTATGGATGCGGGTCTGGTCGTAGAGCCAGACGCTGACGATGGCGATGCCGATGGCGCCGCCCAGGTTGCGCATCAGGTTGAACAGTCCCGAGGCATAGCGCAGCTCCGCCGCCTCGAAGCCCGCCAGCGCCATGCCGACGCTCGGCACGATGCACAGCATCATCGAAAAGCCGCGCAGCAGCTGCGGCGCCAGCAGGGCCCCAAACCCCCACTCCGGGGTGATGTAGGACATCATCCACAGGCTGGTGGCGAACAGGCAGAGCCCGACGGTGATCATGATCCGCGGATCGGCCCGCTGGGATAGGCGCGCGGCGATGAAGGTGCTGGCGAGCTGGGCGATCCCGGTGACGAACACCGTCAGCCCGATCTGCAGGCTGTTATAGTCGCGCACCCGCCCCAGGAACACCGGGATCAGATAGTTGGAAGCGTAGAGCCCGAACCCGATCACCAGGTTGAACAGGCAGGCGAAGGCGAAGGTCGGGTTGCGGAACGGGGTCAGCTTGACCACCGGCGAGGCCGAACGGAACGAGCGCTCCAGGAACAGCAGAAAGGCGACGAAGGAGGCCCAGGCGGCGATGGCGATCTTGGGATCGCTGAACCAGTCGTTCCTCTGGCCCTCCTCCAGCACGTATTCCAGCCCCCCCAAGAACACCGCCATGGCGGCCAGGTGGGCGTAGTCGATGCGCTTGAGCATCCCCAGGTTCGGCCGGTCCACCCCTCTGATCACCGCCAGCGACAGCACCGCCACCGCGATCCCCGGCGCGATGTTGATGTAGAAGATCCAGCGCCAGCCGATCGCGTCGGTGATCCAGCCCCCGACCGTGGGACCCAGCGTCGGGGCCAGCACCGAGACCATGCCCAGGATGGCCGGGATCATCGCCCGGTCCTTGCCGGTGAACAGGGCGTAGCCGGTGGCGAACACGGTGGGCACCATGGCCCCGCCGACGAAGCCCTGGATGGCGCGGAACACGATCATCGACTGGATGTCCCAGGCCATGCCGCATAGCGCGCTCGAGATCGTGAACAAGGCCGCCGACAGCGAGAACAGCACCCGGGTCGACATCGCCTGGGCCAGGAAGGCCGAGAAGGGGATCATCACCAGCTCGGCCATCAGGTAGGCGGTCTGCACCCAGCTGATCTCGTCGGGCCCCGCCGACAGCCCGGCCTGCACGTCGTTCAGCGAGGCGGCGACGATCTGGATGTCGATCAGGGCCATGAACTGGCCGAACGCCATTACGAAGAAGATCAGGAACTTCGTGGCCTTGGGCAGTTCGGAGGGCGGCCGGAACGGGGTGGCTCCCCCGGTTTCGGCGCGGAACAGGTTGAACATGGGCCGTCCCTCTTGCGATCCGCGCCAGCTTCATATTACATGTATCATATAAAGCGAGGACGCAAGGTCGATGCGCTACGACGCCGAGCACAAGGAACGCACCCGCGCCCGGGTGCTGAAGGAAGCCGTCAAGGCGATCCGGGCGGAGGGTCCGCACCGCATCGGCGTGGCGGGAGTGATGTCGCGCGCAGGCCTGACCCACGGCGGCTTCTACGCCCACTTCCAATCCAAGGACGACCTAGTGCTGGCGGCGATCGGGGAGATGTTCAACGGCGCGCGCGACACCTTCCAACGCCACACCGAAGGCCGACCGCCCCGCGAGGCGCTGCAGGCCTACGTGGACTTCTACCTTTCCGCCGGACATCGCGACGCCCGCGAGAGCGGCTGTCCGTTACCGGTGCTGTCGAGCGACCTGCCGCGCATGACCGATCCGGCCCGGGAGTATTTCGCCAAAGGTGTGGCGCGGCTGACCGGCTCGATCCAAGGCCAGCTCGAACAGCTCGAACAGCCGAACGCGGAGGTCGTAGCCAGCTCCGTCCTGGCGGAGATGATCGGCGCCGTCTCTCTGGCCCGCGCCATCTCCGACCCGGTACAATCCGATGCAATCCTGGCACGCTCCCGCACATCGGTGGCCGAGCGGCTGGGCCTGGGAGCGCAGGCATGAGCCAGTCCGACGAAACCACCCTCGCCGCCATGTCCGGCTTTGAGCAGCTAACCGCGCTGATCGCGTCCGGGCGCAGGCCCGGCATCGCCGTCAGCCTCGACTTCCAGCTGGTCGAGATCGACGCCGAGGGCTTCGCCGTGTTCGAAGGCGTTCCGGGCCAACACGCCTACAACCCGATCGGCACCGTGCACGGCGGCTACGCGGCGACCCTGCTCGACTCGGCCTGCGGCTGCGCCGTCCACGCCAAGCTGGCGCCCGGCCAGTCCTACACCACGCTGGAACTGAAGGTCGCCTACCACAAGGCCATGACCAAGGAGACCGGCACGGTGCGGGCCGAGGGCCGGGTGATCTCGTTCGGCCGTCGCACCGCCTTCACCGAAGCCAGGCTGACCGACGCCTCGGGCCGCCTGCTCGCCTCCGCAACCTCGACCCTGCTGGTGATCACCCCATGAGCACAGCCACCCTCGCCGGCCCCGAGCAAGTCCAGGCGCCCGCCAAGGCCCCGACCCGGGCCAAGGGCGCATCCAAGGCCTCGCCCCGCGCACTGATCGCGGTGGGCGCGGCCGCCCTGCTGTTCGCCGCCGGCGCCGCCTACATCCTGGCGGCCAAGCCCTCCGCCTCTACCGACGACGCCTACCTGCACGCCGACAGCACCACCGTCGCCCCCAAGGTGCGTGGCCTGATCGCCGAAATCCTGGTGCGCGACAACCAGGTGGTGAAGGCCGGTCAGCCCCTGATCCGCATCGACCCGGAGGAGTTCGACGCCCGCGTCGCCGCAGCCTCAGCCGACCTGCAGAACGCCGAGGCCAACGTCTCCTCCGCCAAGGCCGCCCTGGTCAGCCTGGATGCGGAAGAACAACTCGCCGGTTCCCAGGTCCGCGCGGCCCAGACCGCCATCGCCGCCTCCGACGCCCAGAACGCCCGCGCCTCCGCCGACCAGAAGCGCTACGACAACCTGGCCGGCAGCGGGGCTGTGGCCGATCACGAGGTCGACGTCGCCCACGCCACCGCCGTCGCCGCCCGCTCCGACGCCGACCACAGCCGTGCGGAATTCCTGGTCAGCCGCAACCAGGCCAGCGTGGTCCAGGCGCGCCGCCCCAATCTCCAAGCCGCCCTGGCCCAGGCCATCGCCGGCGTGGCGCGCGCCAAGGCGGCGCTCGATCTCGCCCGACAAGACCAGGGCCACGCCCTGATCCGCGCGCCTATCGACGGCGTGGTGGGCGATCGCCAGGCCCAAGTCGGCGACTATGTGCAGCCGGGCACGCGCCTGCTGACCCTGGTGCCGACCCAGGCGCTCTATGTCACAGCCAACTTCAAGGAGACCCAGACCGCGCGGATGCTGGTCGGCCAGCCCGCCACGGTGAAGGTCGACGCGCTGGCGGGCCGACGCCTGACCGGCCACGTGGAGAGCTTCGCCCCCGGCTCCGGCTCGGAGTTCTCGCTGCTGCCGTTCGAGCCCGGCACCGGCAATTTCACCAAGATCGTCCAGCGGGTGCCGGTGCGTATCCATCTCGACCCTGGCCAATCGGGTCTGGGGCGCCTACGTCCTGGCCTGTCGGTGACCGCCACGGTCGACCTGCAGAGCAAGGACGCCCCTAAGTGAAGTCATCCGTCGTCGTCACCGGCCTGGGCGTCGTATCTCCCCTTGGCTGTGGCGCGGAGCTGGCCTGGAAGCGATTGCTCGCCGGGCGTTCGGGCCTGCGCAGCCTGCCCGAAGAGACCACCGCCGATATCGGATGCAAGGTAGGCGGCGTCGTGCCCTCACTCGCCGAGGACCCCGAGGGCGGCTTCGATATCGACCGCCACATCACCCCGCGCGACCAGAAGCGGATGGACCGCTTCATCCAGTTCGCGGTGGTCGCCGCCGAAGAAGCCCTGGCCTCGGCCAACTGGCCGCCTGCCGACGACGCGGAGGCGCGCGAGCGCACCGCAACGGTGATCGCCTCGGGCGTCGGCGGCTTCCCGGCCATGATCGAGGCCACCCGCATCACCGACCAGCGCGGCCCCCGCAAGCTGTCGCCCTTCACCGTCCCGTCCTTCCTCGTCAACCTGGCGGCGGGCCAGATTTCCATCCGCCATGGACTGAAGGGTCCGTTGGGCGCGCCGGTGACCGCCTGCGCCGCCAGCGTGCAGGCGCTCGGCGACGCGGCCCGGCTGATCCTGTCCGGCGAGGCCGACGTGGTGGTCGCCGGAGGGGCGGAAGCCTGTATCGACCGGGTCAGCCTGGGCGCCTTCGCCGCCGCCCGCGCCCTGTCCAGCGGCTTCAACGACACGCCCCAGCGCGCCTCGCGGCCCTATGACAGCGACCGCGACGGCTTCGTGATGGGCGAGGGCGCAGCCGTGCTGATCCTGGAAAGCGCCGAACACGCCAAGGCGCGCGGCGCGCCGATCCTGGCCGAGTTGCTGGGCTATGGCACCACGGCGGACGCCTACCACCTGACCGCCGGTCCCGAGGACGGCGACGGCGCGCTGCGCTCGATGCGGATCGCCCTCAAGCAGGCCGGACTGCAGCCCTCCGACATCGACCACCTGAACGCCCACGCCACCTCGACGCCGGTGGGCGACGCGGGCGAGTTGGCGGCGATCAAGACCTTGTTCGGCGTCGGCTCAGGCGCCGCAATCTCCGCCACCAAGGGCGCCACCGGCCACCTGCTGGGCGCCGCCGGGGCGCTGGAGGCGGTGTTCACCGTGCTGGCGCTGCGCGACGGGATCGCGCCGCCGACGCTGAACCTGGAGCATCCGGATGCGAAGGCGGAAGGGCTGGACCTGGTCGGATCGGCCCCGCGTAAACTGGCCATGCGCTACGCCCTGTCCAACGGCTTTGGCTTCGGCGGGGTAAACGCTTCGGTCGTGCTCGGACGCGGCGAAGGCTGAGCGGTGAACGGCGGCTGAAGCGCGAGCTGGCGCCGCCGTTCAGGCCGGGGTGTTACCTATCGTCGCCACGTCCCGACCGTTCACCTAGGTCCGCCCCAATGCATAGAGCCTCGCCCGTTCTCGCCCTGCTCCTCGCGGGGAGCTGCCTCGTCCCTCAATTCGCGGCCGCTGCGCCCCGCCCAGACCGACAGGCGACGATGGACGAGACGGTGGCGGCTGGAGAGCGCGTGCTCGACCTCCCACTCGGCGGCGGCCTGGCCCAGCGGGTGCTCTACGCCAGCCCGGCGAGGCCGAGCGGCGTGATCGTGATGGCGCCCGGCGGTTCGGGCGATGTCGGCGTCGAGCGCGACGGGGACTTACGCCACGACGACAACTTCGTCGTGCGCACCCGCAGCCTGTGGGTGGCGCGAGGCTATGCGGTCCTGATCCCCGACGCCCTGGATCACGAGAACATGCGTGGCCTGCGCAGCTCGCCCGCATACGGCGCCCTGATCGACGGACTGGTCGGGTTCGCCCGCTCGAAGGTCTCCGGTCCCGTCTTCCTGCTCGGAACCAGCCAGGGCTCGATTGCGGCGATGAACGGCGCGGCCCACGCCCACCCGGGTCAGCTCGCGGGCGTGGTGTTGACCGAGTCGGTCTCGCGCATGGGGGGTAGCCACGAGACGGTGTTCGACGCCGATCCCCAGGATGTGCGTGTCCCGGCCCTGGTGGTGGCCAACCGCGACGACGCTTGCAACGTGGCGCCGCCCGAGGACGCGCCGAGGATCGCCCAGGCCATGTCGCACTCGCGCGGCGTCAGGGTGATGTACGTATCAGGTGGGACGACCAAGTCGCGCAAGGCCTGCGGCTCCCTGACCCCGCATGGCTATTATGGGATCGAGACGCAGGTCGTCGGCCAGATCGCCGACTGGATGGACGCCCACCGCTGAACGCCGGCGGCCTGTGGCGTCAGCTCGCAGACGTCGGGCCGCCCTGGCCGCGACGACGGCGCTGGCGGGCGACGTGCTGACTCCAGGCGGCCGTCCGATCACGGATGAAGTCGCCCACCTCGGCGCTCGAACCCGGCTGCGTGACCGCCTCGGTGTAGTAGCCCTGCTCGTTGCGGATCGGGAGCCGGGCGACGCGCGAGGTGTGGATCGCGTCGATCTTCGACGGCTTGGATAGGCCGGGATGGGTCGCCTTGGAGACCGGGACCGCCACGCCGCCGAGCGGGTCGTCGGTGCGCGCCTCGGCTAGGGTCAGCACGTCGCCCAGCGAGCCGGCCGCCGCGTCCCGCTTGGTCAGCACAGCCGTACCCCAACGCTGCTGGATCGTCTTCAGCACCGAGGTGTGGTCGAGCGTCCCGTCCGTGGCGCGATAGACCGTGCCCGGCGCGATCAACGGCGAAATCAGCACCGTCGGCACCCGCACCCCGAAACGGGTGAAGTCGAAGCCCCACTCCCCCACCGTCCCGTCGTCCGGCGGCGTCGCATCGGTCGGCGGCGAGACGTGGTCGTAGTTCCCGCCGTGCTCGTCATAGGTGACGATCAGCAGGGTCGAGCCCCAGTTCGGACCGTTGCGCAGCGCGTAGTAGACATCGTGGATCAACTGCTCGCCGGCCGCCACGTCGTAGTTGGGGTGCTGGCTGTTGCCGTTGGCGCCGAAGTCCGGCTCCAGGAAGGTGTAGGCGGGCAGATCGCCCTTGGCCGCGCGCGCCTGGAAATCGCGGAAGTGACCGAAATGGCTTTCGTCGGCGCTCGAGACGTCGGGGAAGTCATGTTGCGTGAGCGGGTCGCGGTTGTAGCCGTAGACCGCCCAGTCCAGCTTCTTGTCGGTCAGCCGCCCGAAGATGCTTGGGCAGGTGAACACCTTGACGTGGTCGTCCAGGTGGCCCTGCGAAGTGCCCGCCGCCGCGAAGGCGCGGTTGGGGATGGTCTCGGTCGGGGCCGATGCGAACCAGGCGTCGCAGACCGCGAAGCCCTTGGCCAGGCCCGTCAGCACCGGCAGCAGGTCGGGCGTGTACATGCCCATGATCTGGGTCATCGCCGTGCCGGGCAGCGAGTCCTTGTAGTGCTTGGCCTGATCGCTGGCGATCGCCGACTTGAAGTTCAGCACGAAACCCATGTTGTCGGCCACCGCGCCCGGCTGGGGGTCGTCGGTGGAGAACAGCTGGTAGTTGGTGTTCTGGAAGCCTTCGCCGGGATCGGCGCCGGGCATCAGGTAGGGGTGGGGATCGCTCGACTTGATCTTGTAGACCTTGACCTGCCGGCCGGCGTCGTCGGGGTTCCACTCGTTGCCGGTCAGCCCGTCGAAGTCATGGCCGGCGGGAGATTTGTTGCCGCTGTCCTCGTAGAGGAAGCCCAGCATCTGGTCGAAGGAGCGGTTCTCCAGCATCAACTGGACGATATGGTCGATCTTGCCGAGTTGGTTGGCCATGGCCCGGTCCCGCGCAGACGTCTCCAGACGGCGCCACCCTAGCGGGCGTTCAAGACGGTTTGTGAAAGGCCAAGCTTGAGGGCGAGGGAAGGAACGTCCCTACCCGCTCATCATCTTGCAGGTCTTGGCGCCCTGGCGGGTGGCGCACCAGCCGGTCTCCATCGAGCCCTTGACCAGTTCGATCCAGGCGTCGGTGGCGCAGTCGCGCCAGCCCGGCGCGAAGTCGGTGACTGAGACCTCGGGCGCGAACACCGGCTTGCCGGCCTTCCAGACATAGAAGGGGGTCATGCCCGATAGGCCGCCGAAACTGCCCCAGCCGTTGATCAACCCGCAGACCAAGCCGGAATGGGTGGCCCACACCGCGCCGTATTCCAGCGGCCGACCCTGCTTGAGGTGCGCGACCATGACCGGCTGCATCTGGGTCCATATCCGCTCGGCGCGGGTGCGGGCGGCGGCGCGGGTCGCATGATCGTAGATCACAGCGCCCAGCCCGATCGGCACGGCGCCGACGAAGACGACCAGCAGGGCGGCGTCCAACATCGAGCCCGGCCGTCCCAGCCTCCAGCGCTTGCGTCCCGACGTGGCCGCTCCGCCTTTGGAGGGGCGGTCCCCCAGCGAAGTCACGCCGAAACGGAGGTGGTCGCGACCCCGGCGACGGCGACGGCCGCAACGCCCGCCGTGCGGGGCGATTGCCGTGGCGCCAGCGTCCAGACAGCAGCGGCGGCCAGCACCGCCAGCGCGCCCACCGTGGTCACACCCACCACGTAGCGGCGCAGGCTTGGCTCCGGGCGAGCCAACAGGCGCAGACGCAGCTCGAGCGGATGGCGGTTCGCCGGCGCCCAGGCGCAGGCCAGTCCACCCGTTCGTGTCCCCTGCATGTGCGCCTTCAGCAGCGCCTCGGCGTAGGGACGGCGATCCGAGGGGCGGCCCTCAAGCACCTGGGCGTCGCACGCCGCCTCCTGGTCCAGTCGCGCGATCGCCGCCGCCAGATGGATCAGGGGGTTGAACCAGCCCACCACCTGGACCACCGCGATCATCAGGTTGGCGAGATGGTCCTGGCGCAGCATGTGCGTCCGCTCGTGCCGGCGGATGAAGCCGCGCTCCGTTTCGGTGAACCGCTCCGTGTAATCGTGTGGCGTCACGAGCCGTGGGGCGGCGATGCCGATCACCGCGGGACCCGCCAGGCCAAGTCTCGCCAACCGGCGGAAGCGCGCCTCGCCCCAGCCGAACAGAAGCGCCAGGCTTACGGCCCCGGCGAACCACGCAGCCGCGAGCCCGGGCGCCCATCCCCTCCAGACGCCGTCGTCGCTCAGCGCCCGGAGCCAGCCGCCGCCGGCGCGCGTAGGCATGGCGGCGAACAGGCTGTCCTGGCGCAGGAACTCCGCCAGGGTGGGGAACAGGCTGGAGACGGCCGCCGCAGGGACCAACGCCCACAGGCCGTAAGCTACGCTAGGCCCAGCCAGCCGCCGCACCGGCCCGCGCAGGAGAAGCACCGCCAGCACCGCAAGACCCGCCGCGATCTGGGCCCGCAGCAGGGTCAGGACGAACATCTCACCTTCCATCGTCGAGCTCGTCGAGCAGGCGACGCAAGCGCTTGACCTCGTCGGGGGACAGGGAGCGATGCTCGGCGAAATGGGCGACCAGCGGCGTCAGGCGACCGCCGAACAGGCGGTCCAGCAGGCCCTGGCTCTCGGACTGGAGATAGTCGGCGCGCTGCAGCACGGGCACGTAGCGGACCCGTCCGTCGATCCGCTCGGATCGGATCGCCTTGCGCTTCATCAGCCGGTGGACCAGCGTCTTCACTGTCGCCCCGCCCCAGCCCTGGGACGCGACCTCGGCGGCGACGTCCTCCATCGCCAGCGGTCCGCGGCGCCAAAGGGCGTCCATGATGTGGCTTTCGGCCGGTGTGATGCTCATCAGCTTACATCCGTAGGAGGCAGAGGCTACGCCCGTAAACCCGGCTGTCAAGCCATCAAGATGGTTCCAGGCCCTAGTATTTCGCCTCTTGCGGGACGATCCGAACGAAGGCGAAGCTGGGTCCCGCGCCAGGCGACATCCATGCGCGGTGCATGAAGCTCGGCCGAAGGTGAAGCATGACGTCCCAATCCCCGTCCGGCGAAGCCGCTCGACGCGAGCTGGCGAACTCCACGCCCGACCTGTCGGCGTTCTGGATGCCCTTCACCAACAACCGGTTCTTCAAGGAGAACCCGCGCCTGCTGGCCTCGGCAGAGGGCATGTACTACCGCACGCCCACCGGCCGCCCGATCCTGGACGGGGTGGCGGGGCTGTGGTGCGTCAACGCCGGCCACGGGCGGCGCGAGATCGTCGAAGCGATCCAAGAGCAGGCGGCGATCCTGGACTTCGCCCCGACCTTTCAGCTCGGCCATCCCAAGGCGTTCGAACTCTGCACCCGCCTGGCCGCGATCATGCCGGAGGGGATGGACCGCATCTTCCTGACCAATTCGGGATCGGAGTCGGCCGACACCGCGCTGAAGATCGCGCTGGCCTATCAGCGCGCCCGCGGCCAGGGCGGGCGCTTTCGGCTGATCGGGCGGGCGCGCGGCTATCACGGGGTCAACTTCGGCGGCATGTCGATGGGCGGCATCGGCGGCAACCGCAACGCCTTCCAGGCTCAGGTGTGGGGCGTGGACCACCTGTCGGCGACCTACAGCCCGCAAGCGGCCTTCTCGCGCGGCCAGCCGAAGGCCGGCGCCGACATGGCCGACGAGCTGGAGCGGCTGGTCGCCCTGCATGGGCCGGACTCCATCGCCGCGGTGATGGTCGAGCCGGTGGCCGGATCGACCGGCGTGCTGGTCCCGCCCGAGGGTTATCTGCAACGGCTACGCGAGCTCACCGCCAGGCACGGGATCGTGCTGATCTTCGACGAGGTGATCACCGCCTTCGGGCGGCTGGGCGGAGCGACGGCGGCCGAAGTTTTCGGCGTGGTCCCCGACATCCTGACCATGGCCAAGGGACTGACCAACGGCGCGGCCCCCATGGGGGCGGTGGCGGTCAGCCGGACCCTGCACGACCAGATCGTGGACTCCGCGGCCCCCGGCATCGAGCTGTTCCACGGCTACACCTATTCCGGCCACCCCCTGTGCGCCGCCGCCGGCCTGGCGACGCTGGAGTTGTACGAACGCGAGCAGCTGTTCCAGCGCGCCGCCGCGCTCGCCCCCTATTGGGAGGACGCCGCCCATTCCCTGCGCGAACGGAGCAAGGTGATCGACGTGCGCAATATCGGCCTAGTGGCGGGGATCGAGCTGCAGCCCCGCCCCGGCGCGCCCGGGGCCCGGGCGATGGAGATTTTCCACCGCTGCTTCGACGAGGGGCTGCTGATCCGCGTCACGGGCGACATCATCGCCCTATCGCCGCCGCTGATCGTCGAGACGGCGCAGATCGACGAGATCTTCGGCCGGCTGGCGCGGGTGATCGACGAAACGCCGTGACGCCGGAGAGACCAGAACGGGCAGCTTTCGGACCAGCCATCAAGAAGATGAGCAATAAAATTCTTACCGAAAAATATCCATTATAGTCACGACTTTGTGGACCCACAACATTGACCCCGCCGCCTTCTTCATTCCCCGAGCTGCAATATCTTCAGCCCCATCGCTTTCAAGTATTTCAGCCACGGACTCTGAAATTCCACTTAGGCTTCTACGATCAAAAAATTTAATTTCCTCTTTTGAAAAAGAAGCACTTAATGTGCTGCTGAATTCCGACACAACACAAGACCCTCTTATCATAGCATTAATAGCTCGCTCGCATCCCCCATTACCTGCATTCAAATTTACTGCAACCTTGGCATCACCATATAATGCGATTGCCTTCGGAAAGGGAATATTCGGAATAAATCGAACGTTTTTATGCTCAGATAGAAATTCTTCCCAACCGTCACCGCAAACGGTTAATGAGATACCTGAGCTTGCCAAATTTTTGAGAGCTTTGATCCGGTCAAGATGGCGGACATAGGTTAGAGCTGCGCGCAATAACGGGAATATATCCTTATTTAAGGCTAAGCCATTATATCCCAGATCATCAAGGGTATTTTTATAGGAATCAATTAAAGACGCCTCGGGATCTTCAATTAAGAAATCTACGACGCGCGCAATGATCCGCTTAGCGGGACTATCTTCAAGAGCCTCCCAATGACGTATCGGAAGACCATTCCACGTGGCAGCCGCGAAGACGTCCATGTTGCGGTCCGCGAAATCTTTCACGACAATGTCGCTAGGATCGGCTCCTGGTAATAGAACAGTATTGCCACCAATCAAACCCGCAGCTTCGACAAACCTTATATGATTGACATTTGGATAAATCGAATGGCGGCGAACGGCAGGATTGGATATAAAATGATCAATATATATTGGATGATCGAATTGCCACCCCAAAAAATTAACACCCAAAGCATCATAAATCGATATTCCGTTATCAATCGTGGCGTCACCCATAAAAGAACTAAAAGAAATCACAACATCATATCGATTATGTATTAACGTAGATACAAAATTGCTGGAGTTATCAGGATAGTCAAATACATCGGCATCAACGCCATAGGCACGAAAAGCTTCACATAACGATCTAGTGAATATACTGTATATATGTTGCTCATCCAGGGTGCGGATTAGCATAATTCGCATGTTCAATCCGCCTCATGTCGGCAATCCGTAGCGGGTATCGCTCGCCAAAGGCCTCACGATAGCGTGAGAAAACTTCCAATTCAATTTTAATCATGATCAAAAACTACACGAGAAGGTAAAACAGGCAATGCAAAACCAGATAGAGAAGAAAAGCAGTCTCGTCGTGGATATCAAGGCCTGACCATCTGGCGAGCCGCCATTTCGCTTTTGGCTCCAGCCCGAACCTGATCGGCCATCTTCCGTCTGGCGTCAGACCTAAAAGTCCGCGGGACGGGGATTGCGGCGCTTGGATCGAATGCCTAGTTGCTCACTGGCCTTCGCCCGGCGCGATAGCCGTTCGCACACCACGACATCGGCTCGCTGACGCTACAGGCATGGCCGACAGGTTCCGGGAGAATCCGATGTATCGCGACACGCAGCTCTTCATCGATGGGCGCTGGACCGATGCAAAGGGCAAGGAGACCCTGCCGGTCCATAGCCCCGCCACCGGCGAGGTGATCGGCCAGGTCGCCCACGCCCGCATCGCCGACCTGGACCTCGCGCTCGAGGCGGCGGAGCGCGGCCAGGCGGTGTGGCGACGAACCCCGGCGCGCGACCGTGCGGCGATCATCCGGCGCGCCGGCGTGCTGATGCGCGAGCGGGCCGAAGCGATCGGCCGCCTGATGACGATGGAGCAGGGCAAGATCCTGGTCGAGGCGATCGGCGAGGTCGAACGCACGGCCGACACCAACGAGTGGCTGGCCGGCGAGGCGGTGCGCATCTATTCGCGCGGCATCCCGTCCCGCGCCGAGAACGTCACCCAGGTCGCCCTGCGCGAGCCGATCGGGATCGTCGCCGCCTTCACGCCGTGGAACTTCCCGGTCAACCAGCTGGCCCGCAAGGCCGCCGCCGCGCTGGCCGCTGGCTGCGCCATGATCGCCAAGGGACCCGAGGAGACGCCGGCCTCCTGCGCCGCCCTGGTCCAGGCCTATGCCGACGCGGGCCTGCCCCCCGGCGTGTTGAACCTGGTCTACGGGACCCCGGCGGAGATTTCCGAATACCTCATCCCCCATCCCCTGGTGCGCAAGGTGTCGTTCACCGGCTCCACCGTGGTCGGAAAGCATCTGGCGGCCCTGGCCGGGCGGCATATGAAGCTGACCACCATGGAGCTTGGCGGTCACGCGCCGGTGCTGGTGTTCGGCGACGTCGACGTTGAGGCGACCGCGCGCATCATCAGCGGCGCCAAGTACCGCAACGCCGGCCAGACCTGCATCACCGCCACCCGCCTGCTGATCGAGCGGCCGATCTACGAACCCTTCGTCGAGGCCTTCACCAAGGCCGCCAAGGCCGTGAAGGTCGGTTCGGGACTGGACCCGTCCTCGCAGATGGGTCCCGTGGCCAACCCCCGCCGGCTCGACGCGATGGAGCGACTGGTCGCCGACGCCGTGGACAAGGGCGCGCGCCTGACCACGGGCGGACGCCGGATCGGCAATAGCGGCAACTTCTTCGAACCCACCGTGCTGGCCGACATCCCGCTGGAGGCGGCGGCGATGAACGAGGAGCCGTTCGGCCCCCTGGCCCTGATTAGGCCGTTCGACACCCTGGACGAGGCGACGACGGAGGCCAATCGCCTGCCCTACGGCCTGGCCGCCTACGCCTTCACCACCTCGCCCACGACGGCGCAAAAGGTGAGCCGGCAGGTGCAGAGCGGCATGCTTTCGGTCAACCACTTCGGCCTGGGGCTCGCCGAAACGCCTTTCGGTGGGATCAAGGACAGCGGCTACGGCTCCGAAGGCGGCAGCGAGGCGATCGAGCCCTATCTGCAGACCCGTTTCGTCACCATGGCCGACCTCTAACCGACCCCCATGCTCCGTCGCGACGCCGTCGCGATAGGTACATATCAATCCGATCAACGTCCGGCGCGGGCCGGGCTTGGAGATGAACATGCAAGTCAAAGCCTATGCTGCCCAGTCCGGCGATACACCCCTTTTGCTCTCCGCCGTCGAACGGCGTGAGCCCGGCCCCAAGGACGTGGCCATCGACATCCTCTTCTGCGGTGTCTGCCACTCCGACCTGCACACCGCACGGGGCGAATGGCCCGGCATCCAGTATCCCTGCGTTCCCGGCCACGAGATCGTCGGGCGGGTGACCGCGGTCGGCGGCAAGGTTTCCAAGGTCTCGGTCGGCGATCTGGTCGGGGTCGGCTGCATGGTCGACAGCTGCCGCACCTGCCATTCCTGCGAGGACGGGCTGGAGCAGTACTGCGAATACGAGCACGGCTTCACCGGCACCTATAACGGCTTCGCCTTCGGCGGCGGCCCCAACACCTTCGGCGGCTATTCCGCCGCCATCGTGGTGGACGAACACTTCACCCTGAAGATCACCCATGCGGAAAAGGATCTGGCGGCGGTGGCGCCCCTGCTCTGCGCCGGCATCACCACCTGGTCGCCGCTGCGTCACCACAATGTCGGGCCGGGCAGCAAGGTCGGGATCGTGGGGATCGGCGGCCTGGGCCACATGGGGGTTAAGCTCGCCCATGCGCTCGGCGCCCACGTGGTCGCCTTCACCACCTCGCCCTCCAAGCGCGAAGAGGCGTTGAAGCTGGGCGCCGACGAGGTGGTGGTCTCCAAGAACGCGGACGAGATGGCGGCCCACGCCGGCAGCTTCGACTACATCCTCAACACCGTCTCGGCCCCCCACGATCTGGACGCCTTCACCATGCTGCTCAAGCGGGACGGGGCTCTGACGGTGGTGGGCGTGCCTGCCACCCCGCACCCCTCGCCCAACGTCGGCATCCTGATCATGGGCCGCAAGAGCATTGGCGGGTCGGTCATCGGCGGCATCGCCGAAACCCAGGAGATGCTCGACTTCTGCGCCGAGCACGGCATCGTCGCCGACGTCGAGATGATCGCCATGCACGACATCGAGGCCGCCTACGCCCGGATGTTGAAGAGCGACATCAAGTACCGCTTCGTCATCGACATGGAGACGCTGAAGGCGGCGTGATCTTGCTCCCTCCCCCTGGAACGGGGGAGGGCCGGGGTGGGGGTGGAAGCAGCGTGCTTAAAGGATAAGGCGCCGCCAACCACCCCCACCCTCCCATTGCTGTCGCAACGGATCCCTCCCCCCTACGAGGGGGAGGGATCAAGGGGCCAGCCAGACCATCATGCGCGTATCGGCCTCCTGGCCACGGCCCAGGCTGAAGCGCCGCTCCACGTCGCCGGTGTAGAGGAAGCCCGTCTTCTCCAGCACCCGAGCGGAAGCCAGGTTGTCGGCGAAGTGGCTGGAGAGCACCGCCCGCTTGCCCCATCCCTCGTGCGCCCAGACAAGCGCTGCATGCACGGCCTCGGTGGCGAAGCCGCGGCGGCGGAACGTGTGGCCCAACCAGTAGCCGACCTCCATCAGGCCGGACGGGGGGTGGCGGTGAAAACCGGTCATGCCGATAGGGCCGAAATCGCGGTGTTCGATCAGCAGAGGCCGGTCCTCGCGCCCGTCGCCGGCCGCCATCTGAGAGATGAAGGCTTCGGCGTCGGACAGGCGATAGGGATGGCGGATGCCGGTGGTCATCCGCGCCACCTCGGCGTCGTTGGCCAGTTCGGCGATGTAGACCGCGTCCTCAAGCTCAGGCGAGCGCAGGATCAGCCGGTCCGTTTCGATCCTGGCCCTCGGCCTGGGTTCGGGTTGTAGCGCGCACATATCTCCCCCTCGCCGGTCCAGCCGGCGCGCCCGAGGGGAAACGAAAACGGAGGAGCCCGGCGATCCGGACTCCCCCGCGGGACTTCGATGCGATCCGGATCGTCAGGGCGATCCGGTCGAAGGGATCGCGATCTATTCAGCGGCCTCGGCGGCCATGGCGACGGTATCGTTCGCCGGGATAATGCTCACATAGGTTCGGTCGTTGCGCTTGGTGGTGAACTTCACCGCCCCGGTCGCCGTGGCGAAGAGGGTATGGTCGCGCCCGAGGCCTACGTTGTCGCCCGGCCAGAACTTGGTGCCGCGCTGACGCACGAGGATGTTGCCGGCAAGAGCCTTCTCGCCGCCGAACTTCTTCACGCCGAGGCGCTGGCCGGCCGAGTCGCGGCCGTTGCGGGAGGAGCCGCCGGATTTCTTGTGAGCCATGTTTGCTCTCCTACGGTCTTAGGGTTCAGGCTTCGCTGTCGTCCGCCGCGGCCTTCTTGGCGCGGGCGGGCTTGGCGGGCTTCTTGTCTTCGGTGGCCGCTTCGACGGGCGCTGCTTCGACGTGAGTCTCGGCGGCCGTCGCTTCGACCGACGTCTCGACGGCGGTTTCGGCCTTGGGGGCCTTGGCGCGGGCCGGCTTCTTGGCGGGCGCTTCAGCCTCGACGGCGGGAGCGGCTTCGACCGCCGGAGCGGTCTCGGTCACAACCGAGGTCGCGCCGCGCTGGGCCAGGTTGCGGGCCCGTTCGCGCAGGATCAGACGCGTGGTCAGATCGACCTCGCCGTCCCACTTGATGCTCTGGCCGGCGCCTTCGAGGCCGGTGATGCGCAGGACGCTCTCCAGCTGACGGTGGCCCTTGGTGCGGCGATAGCCCTGGCGACGGATCTTCTTGAAGACCTTCACCTTGTCGCCCTTGCGGGTCTCGATCAGCGTGGCGTTGACCACCGCGCCGTCGACGACGGGGGCGCCGATGGTGACTTCGCCGTCGGCGCCGCCCAGCATCAGCACATGGTCGAAGGCGACATTGGCGCCGACGTCGGCTTCAAGCTTCTCCACCACAAGGAGATCGCCGGGTTGGACCCGGTACTGCTTTCCGCCGGTCTTGATCACCGCGTACATAGGAAAACGCCCTGAAATTCGGCGCGGGATCCGCGCAAAAATGAAGCGCCCGCGAGCGAGCCCGCGGGCGAAGAGCGGCGGACTATAGTGATCCAGCCGCCCGAGTCAACGAAGGACTCCCCTCCTCCCGACGGAAGGAAGGGGTCCGGACGGGGTCAGGCCTTCAGGCTCTCGTCGATGCCCTTACAGGCCTCGACCAGGCCCTGCACCGACTCGATCGATTTGGCGAACATCGCCTTTTCGGCCTCGTCCATAGGGAATTCGATCACGCGCTCCACGCCGCCCGCGCCGATCACCACCGGCACGCCGACATACATGTCCTTGAGGCCGTACTGGCCCGAGAGGTGGGCCGCGGCCGGCAGCACGCGCTTCTTGTCCTTAAGATAAGAGCTGGCCATGGCGATGGCGCTCTCGGCCGGGGCGTAGAAGGCCGAGCCGGTCTTGAGCAGGGCGACGATCTCGCCGCCGCCGCCGCGCGTGCGCTTGACGATCCCGTCGAGGTCTTCCTGCGACAGAGCGCCCTGCTCGACCAGCACGTTCAGCGGCAGGCCGCCGACAGTGGAGTAGCGGGTCATCGGCACCATGTCGTCGCCATGGCCGCCGAGCGTCCAGGCATGCACGTCCTGCACCGATACGCCCATCTTCTCCGACAGGAAGTAGGCGAAGCGCGCGCTGTCCAGCACGCCGGCCATGCCCACCACCTTCTCGGCCTTCAGGCCCGAGAACTGGCGCAGCGCCCAGACCATGGCGTCCAACGGGTTGGTGATGCAGATGACGAAGGCGTCGGGCGCATGGGCCTTGATGCCCTCGCCCACGGCCTTCATGACCTTCAGGTTGATGCCCAGCAGATCATCGCGGCTCATGCCGGGCTTGCGCGGCACGCCGGCGGTGACGATGCAGACGTCGGCGCCGGCGATATCGGCATAGGCGTTGGCGCCCTTCAGCGAGACGTCGGAGCCGAACACGCTGGTGGCTTCGGCGATGTCGAGCGCCTTGCCCTGGGGCACGCCCTCGGCGATGTCGAACAGGATCACGTCGCCCAGCTCTTCGCGGGCGGCCACGTGGGCCAGGGTGCCGCCGATCATGCCGGCGCCGATCAGGGCGATTTTCGCACGAGCCATCGCGTGGAGTCTCCAGAGCCGTTCAAGTCATTGATGGCGGGCGGTCTAGACCCGGCGCTGCGCGTGGGCAAGTGCATAGCCCCTCTCCCCTTGCGGGAGAGGGAGGGGCCCGTTGCGTCAGCGATGGGAGGGTGAGGGGTCGCGCCGGGGAAAGACGCTAGGTGTTCGTCGACCCCTCAACCTTCCCACGCGTCTATCGACACGCGGGCCCCTTCCTTCTCCCGCAAGGGGAGAAGGAGATTCAGCGTCCACCCAGCTCGCGCGCGAAGAACTGCAGATAGGTGCGCCAGAGCTGGAGCGGCCGGTGGTCGTCGTCGATATGGTGGCGCTGGCCCGGGTACAGCATCAAGTCGAACGGCGTGCCCAGGCCCTGCAGCTTCGCCATCACCGCAATGGAGTTGGAGAACTGCACATTGTCGTCGGCCATGCCCTGCAACAGCAGCAGCCGGCCCGACAGGTCGCCCAGGCGCGGGACCACGGCGGAGGCGTCGTAGGCCGCCGCATTGGTCTGCGGCATGCCCATGTAGCGCTCGGTATAATGGGTGTCGTACTCGCGCCAATCGGTCGGCGGGGCCCCGGAGGCGCCGGCCCGGAAGTGGGTGCGCGGATCGGTGAGCAGGCGCAGGGTCATGTAGCCGCCGTACGACCAGCCCATCACCCCCACCCGATCCGCCTGCACGAACGGCAGCGAGCGCAGGTGCTCCAGGCCGACCAGCTGGTCGTCCACCTCGACCGAGCCCAGGCGGTTGGCGATCGCCCCCTCGAACTTCATGTCGCGGTTGGCCGAGCCGCGGTTGTCGAGCTGGAACAGCACGTAGCCCGCCTCCAGCAACAGCTTCTCGTTGGGCGGCCGCCAGGCGCGCTGCACCTGCTGCACGCCGGGACCGCCGTAGACCTGGACGATGGCGGGATATTTGCGGGCCGGATCGAAGCCGGCGGGCTTCTGCAGGATATAATGCAGGTCCTGGCCGTCCTCGCTCTTCAGCACCCCGAACTCGGGCTCGGGATAGCGGCGGGCGTAGGCGAAGAACGGGTGGCCGGCGTCCAGCGCGTTCTGCTCGATCCAGCTCAGGCGACGGCCGTCGGGTGCATAGAGGGCGGTCTGCGGCGGGGTGAGCGGGTCGGAATAATAGCCGACGAACGCCTTGGCCGACTTCGGCATGGTGGCGGTCCACCAGCCGTGGCCGTGGGTGACGGCCTGGGGCTCGCCCGGCGTGCGGTAGGAGACGACGTAGAGCTGGCGCTCCACCGGCGTGTCCTTGGACGCCAAGAAGTAGACTAGGCCCTTGGCTTCATCCACGCCCGCCACGCCGGTCGCATGCGCCCCAGCGCCGGAGGCGGCTCCGGTCACCGGCCAGTCGCCGTGGGTGATCGCATGCACCAGGGTCCCGTCGCGATGATAGAGATAGAGGTGATTGGCGCCCGTGCGCTCGGACCCCCAGATGAAGTCACCGTCCTTCAGCGCGTAGAAGTCGTCGTTGAGGTTGATCCAAGGCGTCTGGCGCTCGGTCAGGATCGTCTTGGCCGCGCCGGTGGCGGGATCGATCCGCAGCAGGTCGAGGGTCTTCTGATCGCGGGTCTCGCGCTGGACATAGAGGTCGCGTCCGTCGGCCGACCAGTTCACCCGCGCCAGGTAGATGTCCGGATCGGCGCCGAGATCGACCTTCACCGGCTTGGCCCCGGCTTCGGGCGCCTGGATATAGAGTTCGATCCCGACATTCGGCCGCCCGGCCTTGGGATAGCGCTGCTGGGTGATCTTGGAGCCTTCGACCCCGATCTCCAGGCGCGGCAGGATATCGACCGGGCCTTCGTCTACCCGCGCATAGGCGATGGCCTTGTCGCCAGGCGCCCACCAGTAGCCGGTGTAGCGGTCCATCTCCTCTTGGGCGACGAACTCCGCCAGCCCGTAGCTGACCGGTCCCTGGCCGGCGGTGGTGATCGCCCGCTCATGGCCGTCGGCGAAATCGATCACGTACAGGTTCTGGTCGCGCACATAGCTTGCGTAGCGGCCGAGCGGGGAGACCTTGGCGTCGCTGATCCCAGAGCCGCCCGCATCCAGCTTGACCACCTGCCCGCTGACGGCGTCGGCGGTGTAGAGATCGCCGCCGGCCGGGATCAGGATCCGCTTGCCCTGCTCGTCCCAGCGATAGTCGATTACGCCCGACAGGGCGGCGACGCGCTGGCGCTCGCGACGGTTCTTCTCGACCTCGGTCAACTGCTGGCCAGGCGGCTCCAGAGTCTGGCCCGAGACCAGCAGGCGGGCCTGTCCGCCGGCCACCGGCGCGGCCCACAGGTCGAGCTTGTTCTGATTGGTGGTCTCGGCCTTCAGGTAGGTGACCCAGCGCCCGTCCGGCGACACCTCCACGCCCCGCGCCGAGGGGCCCGACAGGGACGGGCTGGAAAACACCCGCTCGGGCGTCAGCGCGCCTTGCGGCGGCGGCTCGGCGGCGAAGGCGAGGACAGGCAGGCCGGCCGCCAGGGCGGCGAGGAGGGACGCTTTCATGACGTAATGCTTAGCTGGCCAAACGGCCGCACGGCAATGGGTGGCGCGAAGCCCCCCCTCACCGCCCCGACTTCGCGCCCGGCCGCTCGCGCATGACGTCCCACCAACGGCGCAGGTTCGGGCAGTCCCCGGGGAACTCGAACCGGATCAGCCGGCCAAACCCGACCGAGGCCGCCGCCACGATGTCGGCCATGGTCAGCCGGTCCGCGCCGAGGAAGGGGCTGTCGCCCAGGCGGCGCTCGAACAGCGGCAGGTAGGTCTCGATGATGCGGCCCTCGCTCGCGGCTCGCTCCGGCGATTGCGGCCCGAGCGTGGCCAGCGCCGGCAGGCTGTTGCGCACCGCGAGCATCAGCGGCGTGGCGAACAGCAATTCAGCCCTGCGGGTCCACATCTCGATCACCGCCGTCTCCAGCGGATCGCGGCCGAACAGGTTCGGCTCGGGATGCAGGCTTTCCAGATAGCGGCAGATGGCGATCGATTCGGAGATCACGGTCCCGTCGTCCAGCTCCAGCGCCGGGACCAGGGGAAGGCCGGCCTTGGCGAGGTAGGCCGGCGCGCGGTGCTCGGCCTTCATGGTCTCGGTGCGCACCACCTGGATATCGTCGATGCCCTTCTCGGCCATCAGCCAGAGCACGCGGCGCGGATTGGGGGCGAAGGGGTCGCTGTAGAGCTTCATGGCCCTAAGCCTTGACCCCGAACAGCACGTTCGGCAACGCCCCGATCAGGGCGCCGGTCATGCAGGTGGCCAGGAAGCCGGCCATCAGCGCGCGCCACACCAGGCCGAACACCTCGCCCCGCCGCTCCGGCGCCAGCACCCCGAACCCCGAGGCGGTGATGCCGACCGAGGCGATGTTGGCGAAGCCGCAGATCGCATAGGTCAGGATCATCCGGGTGTGGCCGCCGATCACGTCGGCCGGCGTCTTGCCCAACTGGATGAAGGCGGAGAACTCGGTCAGGACCAGCTTGACCCCGAGCAGTCGGCCCGCCGCCGCCGCTTCCCGCCAGGGCGCGCCGATGGCCCAGGCCAACGGGGTGAAGACCACGCCGAGCATGCCCTCCACCGTCACCGGCTGTCCGCCCAGGCGCGGGGCCAGGCCCAGCAGACGGTCGACCAGCGAGACCAGGGCCACGAACACGATCAGGCTCGCCCCCACGTTCAGCGCCACCTGCAGCCCGTCGCCGACGCCGCGGATCACCGCGTCGGTGGAGCTGTCGTAGCGGCGGTCGGTCCCGTATTCGCCGGCCTCCGTCTCCTCGCCGGGCTTGGGTGGGATCAGGATGCGGGCCAGCAGCACGCCAGCCGGCGCGGAGATCAGCGAAGCGGTGAGCACGTGGGCGGCGGCGTTGGGCAGCGTGCCCTTCAAGAGCGCCGCATAGGCCACCATGGTCGAGCCGGATACACAGCTTAGCCCCACCGTCATCAGGGTGAACAGTTCCGAACGGGTCAGCTTGTCGAGATAGGCCCGCACGAAGATCGGCCCCTCGACCTGGCCGAGGAAGATGGTGGCGGCGGTCCCCAGCGCCGGGGCGCCCCGTAGGCCCAGCGTCTTCTGGAACACGAAGCCGAACGCACGGGTGATCACCCGCAGCACGCCCCAGTGCCAGAGCAGCGCCGCCAGCGCGCAGACCACCAGGATCACCGGGATCACCCGGAAGGCGAACAGGTAGAGCGGGCCGGGATTGGTCACGCTGAACGGCTGGTCGCCGCCGGCCAGGTAGCCGAACACGAACTGGGTGCCGGTCTGGGTCGAGCCGGCCAGGGCGTCGACGCCCGCGCCCACCGCGTTGAGCAGGCCCTGGGCCGGCTTGAAACCGAACAGCACCAGCAGCAGCGCCAGTTGCACGCACACAGCGCCGGCGGCCAGCTTGAACGGGAACCGGCGTCGATCCTCCGAGACCAGCCAGCACACGGCCATGATCCCGAACAGCCCGATCAGGCTCTGGGCGTTGTTCCAGCCGTACATGCGTCCCCCCCGGGCGATCGCGTCCGATCCGTATGACCACGAAGGGCGCGGCGATGACAAGCGATGGACGCGGACCCAGCGGTCGCGCGGGCGTTACTGCGATTTAACTAGGCTCCTGCCGCGCCAGGCCTTTCACTAGGGAAATCTTCAACGCGTACGGGTAAATATAACAGCCATGTCGCTGGCGCTGAGCACCGTCCTTTTCGAATGGCGACGCTATCTGGCTGCGGTCGTCGCCCTGGCCTTTTCCGGCCTGCTGGTGCTCGCCCAGATCGGCATGTTCTCCGGCATCGCCCAGGCCTACACCGCCAACATCGACCGTTCGCGCGCCGATATCTTCGTGCTGGGGGCCAAGGCCAACAACCTGTTCGGCGGTCCCTCCGGCCTGCCGCGCCGGGTTGGTCCCCTGGTGTACATGGACCCCGAGGTCGTCAACGTCGCCGACATGAGCGACAACAACGCGCCCTTCGCCAACCAGGCCAAGAACACCAAGACCCGCAAGCGCGAATGGGTCGACGTGATCGCGGTGGACACCGAGCCCGGCGCCCTGACCCTACCCACCGATTTCAGCGAACAGACCCGCCTGGCCTTGCAGGAACCCTATGCGGTGGCCATCGACCGGAGCGCGCTCGGCCGGCTGGGCGCCAAGCTCGGCGACGTCGCCTCGCTCAACAACCAGACCGCCAAGGTGCGGGTGATCCTGGACAATTACCCCAACATCTCCCAGCCCAACATCTTCGTCTCGCGCCAAACCTTCCGCCTACTGAAGATGGTGCAGAACGAGCAGCGCACCGGCCCGCTGATGGTGCAGATCCGCGACCCGGCCCGCGCCATCATCGTGCGCGACCACCTGAACGCGGTGGCCCACGGCCAGTACCGCGCCTGGACCAAGCCGGAACTGGGCGAGGCCAATCGCAACCAGCTGATGCAGGACCAGATCATCGGGGTGATGCTGGGCTTCTCGGTGTTCCTGGGGGTGTTGATCGGGGTCGGCATCACCTCCCAGACCCTGCGCGGCGCGGTGCTGGCCAATATCAAGGAATTCGCCAGCCTGCGGGCGCTGGGCGTGTCCATGGGCGCGCTGCGGCGCATCGTGGTGGAGCTGTCGTTCTGGGTCGGCGTGGCGGGCCTGGCCATGACCGCCGTGCTGGTCTGGGGCGTGACCCTGCTGGCCCAAGCCGGCGGCGTGCCGATGTACTACCCCCTGTCCAACGTGATCTACGTGGCCGTGCTGCTGCTCGCCATCGCCATCGGCTCCGGCATGATGTCGCTCGGCGTGCTGAAGAAGAGCCAGCCTGCGGACCTGCTGCGATGAGCGCGCCCGTCCTACAGGCGCCAGCTCTCCAAGCCAGGGGCCTGCTCAAGAGCTACAAGACCGGCCGCACCCGCATCCAGGTGGTCAAGTCGGTGGACTTCGAGGCCTGCGCCGGCGAGCTGACCATGGTCATGGGACCGTCGGGCTCTGGCAAGTCGACCTTGGTCGCCATGCTCTCCGGCCTGCTGCGGCCCGACGAGGGCGAGGTGATCGCGCTCGGCGCCCCGCTGTGGAAGATGTCCTCGGGACGAATCGACAAGTTCCGGCTGGATAATTGCGGCTTCATCTTCCAGGGCTTCAACCTGTTCAACTCGATCAATGCGCTGAACCAGGTGTCGATGGTGCTGAAGCACGCGGGCTTCAGCTCCGGCGCCGCGAAGAAGAAGGCCGCCGAGGCGTTGGCGGAGGTCGGGCTCAGCCAGAAGCTCAACCTTCGTCCGGCCGAACTGTCGGGCGGCGAGAAGCAACGGGTGGCCATCGCTCGCGCCCTGGCCAAGGAGCCCAAGCTGTTGTTCGCCGACGAGCCGACCTCGGCGCTGGACGGCGAGAACGGTCAGATCGTCATCCGCCTGCTGCAACGCGCCGCCAAGGCGCACGGCGCGGCGGTGATCTGCGTCACCCACGACCCGCGGCTGCAGGCCTATGCCGACCGCATCATCCACATCGAGGACGGCAATATCCTCGACGACGTCCGTCCGGCGCGCGAGCCCGGTCCCGTCGCAGCGCACGACCCCGCCGTCCACCTCGCCCCGCTCGGAGCCTGATCCCCCAATGCCCGCCTTCCTTCGCCGCCGTGGTTTCTGGCTCGGCCTGCTGATCGTCCTGGCCGTCGGGGTCGGGGGGACCGTGTTCTACAACCAGGCCGCCGCCAAGAAGGCCCAGGTCAAGCGCGCGGAGGCGGCCAAGGCCGCGGCGCCCACGCCCTACACCGCCATCGCCGACGGCAAGGCCGACGTGGAGGGCGGGGTGATCCAGGTCGCTGCACGCACCTCCGGGGTGATCCGCGCCGTCTTCGTCAAGGAAGGCGACGCGGTGACGAAGGGCGAGATGCTGGCCCAGCTCGAGGACGACCAGCAAAGGCTGAACGTCGCCAATGCGCGGGCCGCCGTGGCCCAGGCCCAGGCCCAGGTCGACCTGCTGCAGGTGCAGAGGACCTATAACCAGCGCGAGTACGACCGCCTGCTGCCGCTGAAGATCAAGCAGTTCGTCGCCACCCAGGCCGTGGACAAGGCCGAGGACGCCATCCACGAATCCGCCGCCCAGATCGAGGCCCAGCGCGCCGCCATCGTCACCGCCCAGGCCGCGCTGAACGCCGCCGAATACCAGCTCGAGCTGACCAAGGTGCGCGCCTCGGCCGACGGCCGCATCGTGCGCCGCTACGCCAATCCGGGCTCCGGCGCCTCGACCCTGAACGTGTCCAACATGTTCGACCTGGTGCCCAACACCGAGCGGATCGTGCGCGCCGAGATCGTCGAGAGCGACATCCCCAACATCCATGCCGGCCAGGACGCCGAGATCGTGCCGGAAGCCGATCCGACCAAGGCTTTCGCCGGCCGCGTGCTCCGCCGATCCGAGGAGTTCGGCGCCCGCAAGCTCCAGTCCGACGATCCGACCGAGCGTACCGACGAGCGGGTGGTCGAGGTGGTGGTCTCGGCGGACAACGCGCCGCTGCTAGTGGGTCAGCGGGTGCTGGTGAAGTTCATGAAGCCGGGCCAGCGAGCCGGCGTCGTGCACGCCCTGCCAACCACCGAGACGGCCCGGGCGCCCAAGACGGCCGCTTGAGGCGCTAAAACGCGCTAAGCCCCTATCGCCCGATCATCGGGACCACTTCGGTCGAGGTGTCGACCACCTCGACCGGGGCGTCCTTGATCGCCGCCTCGCCGGCGGTGGTGATCTTCCACCCTTCACGGCTGCGCTCGGCCAGGCCGAGCTCGACCAGGGCGCGGGCGTCGCTGATGTTGATCCAGTCGACCTCTTCGCCCGCCTGCTTGCGCGCGAGATTGCGCAGGGCGACGAGTTGGCGCTCCGAAATATCCATTCACTGACCTCCGGACATGTAACCGGCCGCTGTTTGCGAAGCTGGCATCTAACCTGCGCCGACCCTGGCCTGGGCGCGGGCCTGGCTGCGGATCACCGCTCTCAAAAGGATGGCCCGGCGAAAGGGCAGGTTCGCACTCTTGAGCTGCAAACGCGCCCCCTCGATGACCCGGCCCTGGTACTGGCCGCCAAGCGCCCAGGCCTCGGCCCGGACCTCCTGCTCGGGAATCCAGTGCGACCGGATTCCCGCCAACAGATCGGAGAGCCCCGTCATTTGGCGCCGCCGGGAGATTTGATCGTTCCCCGAAGGCCCAGGATATCGGCCAAAGGCGGGCGGGACGGCGCGCCGGTCGAACGAGGATCGGTGAGACCGGACTTGGATTGCGGCGCAGGCTGGACAGGCTTGGACATGACGCACCTTAGAACCGCTAGCGTTGCGCGAAGCGCTTCATCTGCAGCGTATGAATATATGGGGAGCGCTCAAGCGAAAGCTCGCGGTGGTGGAAAATTAATCCCCGGCCGAATTAACGCGCAAATTGAGGGGATATGGACTAAAGTGAGACATGCCTCAGACTATCCGTACGCAAATTTCTCCCGTGATGTTCACTTGCACGATCGAAGATCGCCCTGTCCACACGGGACATCGGATGCGTCCGGCTGAATTCGACGCGATCGACGGCACGCGTTCATTTCGATGCGCGATCTGCGCCGAAATCCACACTTGGACGCGGTCGACCGCCTGGCTTCACGCGCGCGAAGCCGCGTAGGGCTTAAGAGCAGGCTCCTCGGAGCAACCTTCCCCAGGACATAGTATACCGCGCCGACCTCAACGGTCCTTGCCGCGCCCGCCATCAGGGCCCATATTCGGCATGTTCCGCTTCGGCGGAAATATAGGGATAAACGCGCGTATAATAAGCGGACTGGACCCGGGTGCGATTCCCGGCGGCTCCACCAATCTCATCCTCCACGTTATCGGTGGACGACCTTGGGGCCGATCAGCATCGACGGACGTCTAAAGGCGTTGCTTTCTCTCGGTATGGGCCTCCGCGATCGGCCTATTTTGTAAATGCGAACGATAACTTCGCTGAAGAGTTCGCCATCGCCGCGTAATGCGGTTCTGACGATCTCGCCTAGAAGCCCTGCGGGTTAGCCCCCGTAGGCGGGGCCCGGGGGGAGCCTGGCAACAGAATCCCCCCACCTTCCCCTTAATCCGGTCGGCCGGGCGGCAAATATCAGCGGCGGATCGGCCCGATGTGCGGTTCCCTCTTGCAGTCGCCGCGACAATCCCTCAACCCAGCCGCTGAAGCGGTCGCTCCTGGCCGCGCGCCTTGGGACATGGTTCAGGATCGCCCTCAGATGAGCCAGGACGGACAAGACCAGGACCAGATGGGCTACGAAACGCTGGCGCAGGAAGCGCTGCGTGGCGTGGTCAAGGCGTCGCTCAAGCGGGCGGCCAGCCCCGGCGGCCTGCCCGCCAACCATCACTTCTACATCACCTTCAAGACCCGGGCGCCGGGCGTCTCGATCCCGCCGGAGCTGGTGGAGAAGTATCCCGACGAGATGACCATCGTGGTCCAGCACCAGTTCTGGGACCTGGCGCCGGGCGAGACCTTCTTTTCCGTCACCCTGCGCTTCGGCGGCCAGCCCAAGCGGCTGTCGATGCCCTATCAGGCGGTGACCCGCTTCTACGATCCCAGCGTGCAGTTCCTGCTGCAGTTCGAGGCGCCGGAACTGGACGCCCCGCCCGCCCCAGCCGAGTTCCTGCCGATGCGGTCGCGCACCGAGCCCGTCGAAGGCGAGGCCGAGGACCCCGACGAGCCCCGGCCCGATGGCGACGGCCCCAAGATCGTCTCCCTGGACCAGTTCCGTAAGAAGTAGCGCCCAAGCGAGGGGCGCAACGATTCGCGCCGCTGCAGGTTGATCTCCGTACGCACTCGCGAAAGGAGACCTCCATGCGAAGCGCAGTCATCCTCGCGGCCCTTGGCGTCTCGGTCCTGGCCCTGCCTGTCGCCGCCCAGCCCATGAGCAGCAGTCAAGCCCCGCCGATGAGCGCCCCCCCGGCCGCCGCCTCGCCCGCACAGGCGGCCCAAGCGGCCCAGGCTCCGGCGTCGACCGCCCAGAGCGACTCCGGGGCCAAGCAGGTCTGCAAGACCTTCACCCCCGCCGGTACGCGGTTCTCCAAGAAGGAGTGCCACACCAAGGCGGAGTGGGATCAGATGAGCGCCGACGCCCGCCAATCGCTGACCGACTCCAGCAGCCGCGGCGGCGCCGGCCCGCACTGACGGTTGGCCGCACCCCAAAGGTGGCGACTATCGCTCGCTGACCCGGATGAAGATCCGCTCCCGCTCGCCGGCGTGGCGCTCCACCACCAACCGCCCCACCTGGGCGTCGTCGTGGAAGGCGTAACCCTTGATCGCGTCGAGCAGCGCCTTGGCCAGGTTGTCCAGGTCGAGCCAGGGCGGATCGCCGACGTACTCCATGGCGATCTCGACGGTGTACTCGCCCCAGGCAGGTCGCGCGCGCCGCCATTCCTTGCGGAAGAACTCGTAGATCAGGGGTTTGTAGTACTTGGCCTGGGTGGTCAGGCCCTCGACCGTGATCTCCAGCCCGTGGCCGTCGAACTCGCGGGCGCGGACCCGGCCGATCCCGACCCACTCGACCTCACGCTCGATGGCTTCCCCGCTCATTGGGGACCCTGTTCATGGGATTGCATCGCAAGTCTTTCGCCAGCCGCATCGGTCCCCTACACTATGAGTCCCTGTCCAACAGTCGAAAGGAGGTGACCCAGTGTCTCATTGTCTCCAGCTACGGTCTCAACCGGTGATCTGGAGCCTTTCTAGCAAGGCTCACGCCTGACGGCTTAACCGCCCAAGGTTTGGTCGCCGGCCACGCGACGTGGCGACGACGATGGAAGGCCGCTTCGGGAAACCGGAGCGGCCTTTTTCATACCCCGAACACCCGCTCAAATTGTCACAAGACGGAGCTTGACCATAGGTTCGATCCGCTTCCATCCTTCGTCCAAAGCAACACCCGTCTCTTCGCAAGACGGGAACAACAGGGTGGAAAAGATGCCGGATACGGTTGTATCGCCTGCGAACCCCGCAGCGCTTGGCCTCGTCGGTTTCGGACTGACGACCGTGCTGCTCAGCCTGGTCAATGCGGGGCTGTTGCCGGCAGGCGGCGAAGGCGTCGTCATCCCGCTGGCCCTGGCCTATGGCGGACTGATTCAGGTGATCGCCGGCATCTTCGAGTTCAAGGTCGGCAACACCTTCGGCATGACCGCCTTCCTCAGCTACGGCGCCTTCTGGTGGTGGTTCGCCCTGCTGCTGCTGTTCGCCCACAACGGGATCATCGACATCAAGGACGCCGGCCCCACGGTCGGGGTGGCGTTGCTGCTGTGGGGCGTACTGACGCTGTATCTGTGGATCAGCACCTTCAAGCTCACCAAGGTGGTGTTCGCGGTGTTCCTGACCCTGTGGATCACCTTCTTCCTGCTCGGCTTCGGCGCAGTTCTAAAGCAGGCCGCGCTCAGCCATCTGGGCGGCTGGCTGGGCCTGGTGTGCGGAACGCTGGCGATCTACGGCAGCTTCGCCCTGGTCACCAACGCCACCTTCGGCCGCGCCATCGTGCCGCTCGGCGAAAAACCCATCCTGAGCTAAGCCTTTGTAAAACAGGCCAAAGACGCGGAATCCTTACGGGTTCCGCGTCCGATCTTTACGAAACCTTTACGAGCGCGTCGGTCCTGCGCACTCGAACCTTGACGTGGCTTTGAACGACTATGCGCCCCTCGAAACCCAGGGGCAGCCGTCATGGACGACTTGATCTTCATCATCCTCGGCGCGGCCTGTTTTGCGGGCATGGGCCTGTACGGCCGCCTGCTTCGGGCGCTGTGAGATGATCGCGCTGATCTACGCCGTCGCCGCCCTCGGGGTCGGCGTCTACATGGTGGCCGCCCTCGTGCGCCCCGACAAATTCTAACAAAAATCCACGGGTCTCATCGATGAACTGGCAGGGGTGGGCGGAAATCGCCCTCACGCTAGGGCTGGCCGTTTTGCTCGGCTGGCCCATAGGCGTCTACATGGCGCGCGTCTGGGAGGGTCGGTCGACCTGGCTGGACCCCGTACTGCGCCCGGTGGAGCGGCTGTTCTACGCCGCCTCAGGCGTCGACCCGACCAAGGGCCAGGGCTGGATGGCCTATCTGGGCGCGCTGCTGGCGTTCAATGCGGCGGGCTTCTTCCTGCTCTACCTGATCCTGCGCGCTCAGGGCCTGCTGCCGCTCAACCCGATGCACTTCGCGGGCATGAGCCCCCACCTGGCCTTCAACACGGCCATCAGCTTCGTCACCAACACCAACTGGCAGTCCTATTCCGGGGAAAGCACGCTCTCCAACCTGTCCCAAATGAGCGGGTTGACGGTGCAGAACTTCGTCTCCGCCGCCTCCGGGATCGCGGTGGCGGCCGCCCTGGCGCGCGCCTTCGCCGCCAACCGGGGCGAGACGCTCGGCAACTTCTGGGCCGACCTGACCCGCACCACCCTCTACATCCTGCTGCCGATCTCGGTGGTGTTCGCCATCGTGCTGGTCGCCTCGGGCGTGCCCCAGACCCTGATGGCCCACATCGACGCCCACACGCTGGAAGGCGCCAAGCAGGGGATTTCGGTCGGCCCGGTCGCCAGCCAGGAGATCATCAAGCAACTCGGCACCAACGGCGGCGGCTTCTTCGGCGCCAACTCCGCCCATCCGTTCGAGAACCCCAACGCCTGGTCCAACCTGATCGAAGAGATCGCCATGAACGCGGTCGGCTTCGGCTGCGTCATCGCCTTCGGTCGCGTGGCCATGGCCGGCCGCGAGGCCCGCGCCCTGGTGATCGCCATGGTCGTGCTGCTGGTCGGCGCATCGGCGGCGATCTACGCCAGCGAGACCCGCGTCACCCCCGCCCTGTTGCACGCCGGCGTGGCCGCCGCCCCCAACATGGAAGGCAAGGAGGTCCGCTTCGGCGCGCCCTCGACGGCGGTGTGGACCGCCATGACCACCGGCGCTTCCGACGGCGGCGTCAACGGCGCGCTGGAAAGCTTCACGCCGCTGGGCGGCGGGACCGCCATGTTCATGATCAAGCTCGGCGAGATCCTGCCGGGCGGCGTCGGCTCGGGCCTCTACGGCATCGTGGTCATGGCGATCATCTCGGTGTTCGTCGCCGGGCTGATGGTGGGCCGCACGCCGGAGTATCTCGGCAAGAAGATCGAGGCGCGCGAGGTCAAGTACGCGGTCCTCGCCACCCTGATCCTGCCGGTCACCATCCTGGGGTTCGCGGCGGTGTCGGCGGTGTCTCCGATCGCGCTGAAATCGGTGTCGGCGACCGGTCCGCACGGGCTGACCGAGATGCTCTACGCCTACGCCTCGGCGGTGGGGAACAACGGGTCGGCCTTCGGAGGGCTGAACGCCAACACCCCCTGGTGGGACACGACGCTGGGCATCGCCATGGCGCTAGGCCGCTTCGCCTACATCGTCCCGGTGATGGCGATGGCCGGCGCGCTCGCCGCCAAGCCCAAGCTGCAGCCGACCGCCGGCACCCTGCCGACCCACGGCCTGCAGTTCATTGGCCTGCTGATCGGTCTGATCCTGATCCTGGGCGGCCTGCAATACTTCCCCCCGCTCGCGCTGGGTCCCATCGTCGAGCATTTCCAGATGCTCTCCGCCGTCTCGCATTGACCCTTTCAAGCAAGGTCTGAAGATGCCTTCCGCAATCGCAAAGTCGGGGTCGCAGCGCGCGATGCTCGGCCGGGCCACGCGCGACGCCTTCGTCAAGCTCGACCCCCGTAAGCTCACCGGCAACCCGGTGATCCTGGCCACCGAGGTGGTGGCGGCGCTCGCCACCATCTCCACCATCGCCGCAGTCTTTGGCCATCAGCCAATCCTGTTCCCGCTGCAGCTCGCCCTGTGGCTCTGGGCGACGGTGCTGTTCGCCAACTTCGCTGAGAGCGTGGCCGAAGGCCGGGGCAAGGCCGCCGCCGACAGCCTGCGTTCGGCGCGGGTCGACACCATGGCCAAGCTGGTCGATCCCCAGACCGGCGCCACTGTCCCCACCCCCGCCCACAAGCTGGAGGTCGGCCAGATCGTGCTGGTCGAGGCCGGCGACGCGGTCCCCGCCGACGGCGAGATCGTGGAGGGCGTGGCCTCGGTCAACGAGGCCGCCATCACCGGCGAGAGCGCGCCGGTGATCCGCGAGAGCGGCGGCGACCGTTCCGCCGTCACCGGCGGCACCACCGTAGTGTCGGACTGGATCAAGGTGCGGGTGACCGCCGGCGCCGGCTCCAGCTTCCTCGACCGCATGATCGCCATGGTCGAAGGCGCCGACCGCCGCAAGACCCCCAACGAGATCGCGCTGGCCGTGCTGCTGGCTGGCCTGACCCTGGTGTTCCTGATCGTGGTGGTGACGCTGGTGGGCCTGGGCGCCTATTCCGGGGTGAAGCTCGACCCGGTAGTGCTCGGCGCGCTGTTCGTCTGCCTCATCCCGACGACGATCGGCGGCCTGCTCTCGGCCATCGGCATCGCCGGCATGGACCGCCTGCTGAAGTTCAACGTCTTGGCCACGTCGGGCCGGGCGGTGGAAGCCGCGGGCGACGTCGACACCCTGCTGCTGGACAAGACCGGCACCATCACCTTCGGCAACCGCATGGCCACCGAAGTGATCGCGGCGCCCGGCATCCCGGAAGGCGCGGCCATGCGCGCCGCCCTGATGGCCTCGCTGGCCGACGAGACCCCGGAAGGCCGCTCGATCGTGCAGCTGGCCCGCGAAAAGGGCGTCGTCGCCGAGGCCCCGGCCGACGCGGTATCGATCCCCTTCACCGCCACCACCCGCCTCTCAGGCCTGGAGGTCGGCTCGCTGACCTGGCGCAAGGGCGCCGTCGACGCGGTCTGCCGCCACCTGAAGACCGAGCGCGCCCATCTGCCGCGCGAAGTGCAGGCCGCGGTCGACCGCATCGCACGCTCCGGCGGCACGCCGCTGGCGGTGGCCGAAGGTGATCGCCTGGTCGGCGTCATCCACCTGAAGGACGTGGTGAAGCCGGGCGTCAAGGAACGCTTCGCCGACCTGCGCCGGATGGGCGTGCGCACGGTGATGATCACCGGCGACAACCCCGTCACCGCCGCCTCCATCGCCTCCGAGGCCGGCGTCGACGACTTCCTCGCGGAAGCGACCCCCGAGGACAAGCTGCGGATGATCCGCGAGGAGCAGGGCAAGGGCCGCCTGGTCGCCATGTGCGGCGACGGCGCCAACGATGCGCCCGCACTCGCCCAGGCCGATGTCGGCGTGGCCATGCAGACCGGCACCCAGGCCGCCCGCGAGGCCGGCAACATGGTCGATCTCGACAGCGACCCGACCAAGGTCATCGAGATCGTCGAGGTCGGCAAGCAGATGCTGATCACCCGTGGCGCGCTGACCACCTTCAGCATCGCCAACGACGTGGCCAAGTACTTCGCCATCATCCCGGCCCTGTTCGTGGTCTCGATGCCTTCGCTCGGCGCGATGAACGTGATGCATTTGTCGAGCCCCGAGAGCGCGATCCTCTCGGCGGTGATCTTCAACGCCCTGATCATCATCGCGCTGATCCCGCTGGCGCTTAAGGGGGTGAAGTACCGGGCCATCGGGGCCCAGGCCCTGCTGACCCGCAACCTGCTGATCTACGGCCTCGGCGGGATCATCGCGCCCTTCGTGGGCATCAAGGTGATCGACCTGATCGTCTCATCCCTGCATCTGGCCTGAGGGAGCGAAAACCATGCTCGCCCATATCCGTCCCGCCCTGGTGATGATCGTGCTGTTCACGATCCTCACCGGCCTGATCTACCCGCTGGCGATCACCGGGATCGCCAAGGTCGCCCTGCCCTACCAGGCCGGCGGCAGCCTGCTTCACCGCCCCGACGGCTCCATCGAAGGCTCCATCCTGATCGCCCAGGCCTTCGCCAAGCCGGAATACCTGCATCCTCGCGGCTCGTCGGCGGGGAACGGCTACGACGCCACGGCTTCGTCGCCCAGCAACCTCGGCCCGATGGACAAGAAGCTCGCCGACCGCATCGCCGGCGACGCGGCGGCCCTCAAGAAGGAAGCGCCCGGCGTCCCCATCCCCGCCGACGCCGTCACCCAATCGGGCTCGGGGCTCGACCCCGACGTCTCGCCCGAGAACGCCACCCGCCAGGCCCCGCGCATCGCCCAGGCGCGCGGCGTCCCGGCCACCGAAGTGCAGGCGGTCATCGCCCGCAACACCATGCAGCCAGCCCTCGGCTTCATCGGCCAGCCACACGTAAACGTGTTGGCCGTGAACCGCGCGCTGGACGCACAGTATCCGCTCCATCCGGCGCGGTCGTAAGGCGCAACATCGCGCCACGTAACAAGACTTGACCAGGGGACTACTCGAATGAATTCCCGTCACTTCGCCTCTTGCGCGATGGCGTTGGCGCTATCCGCGGCGATCGGAGCCGCCGCGGCCCATGCAGAGGATATCAACATCCCGGCGTCTGCTTCCGATGGAACCACGGACGGCGCCACGCCCGCCGCCGCCTCGACGCCCGCCTACAACGTCTCCCTGATACCCACGGGCGGCAACGTGTTCACGCGCATGGCGGACTACTACAAGCTGGAGTGGGGCCAGGCCGGCCCGCCGGTCGATCCGAACGCCCCGGCCGGGCGACGCGACGACTATCCGCCTCAGCCCGTCACCCAGCCGCCCTACCCCTTCACCGAGTGGCCCTACGGCGCCGCGACCCTGCTGGGCGCTAACCGGCCCAACTCGGTGGACAGCCCGCTGATGGTGGCCCTGGCCCCCACCGGCTTCGGCAAGTTCCTGAGCGACGCCCACATCCAGGCCTATGGCTGGGTGGAAGCCGGCGCCAACCTCAGCACCAGCCACGGTAAGGGCGGCAACGCGCCGGCCGGCTACGACTACAACCCCAACACCGCCCAGATGGACCAGACGGTGCTCTATATCGAGCGCACGCCCGACACCGTCCAGCGCGACCACATCGACTGGGGTTTCCGCATCTCGGGCATCTACGGGGTCGATTATCGCTATACGATCTCCGACGGCCTGGGCAGCAACCAGCTCACCAAGTCGAACAAGAACTACGGCTGGGACCTGCCCATGGAGTACGCCGAGCTGTACATCCCGCAGGTGGCCAAGGGCCTGCTGATCCGGGCCGGCCGCTTCATCTCGATCCCGGACATCGAGGCCCAGCTCGCCCCGAACAACTACATGTACTCACACTCGATGACGTACACGTTCGACAATTTCACCAACACCGGGGTCATGGCGACCCTGGCGTTGACCAAGAACCTGTGGGTGCAAGCAGGGATCGTCGCCGGCACCGACACCTTCGCCGGCAACGCTGGGGTGAACAGGACCAACCCCTTCCCGAACCCGATCTACCCCAACAGCACCTTCAAGAAGGACCCGGGCGCCATACCGTCGTTCTCCGGGTGCGTCCGTTATCAAACCAGCGACGCCAACACCGACATCTATGCCTGCATCAACGGCATCAATAGCGGCACGTATGGCTACAATAACCTCCAGTGGAAGGGCTTTACCCTCTACCATAAGTTCACCGACAAGTTCCACGTCGCGTTCGAAACATACAATGTTCACGAAACCAATGTTCCCAACGTGAACAACCCGACGGTGCTGAATATCGAGTCTAACGGAGGTACGCCCTTCTCCGGCCCCAACTTCCGCTTCAACGCCCCCGATGGAGCTCAGTGCAACGACCATGCGACACTGACCTGCCGTAGCAACGTCCAGGCCGAGCTGGCTTATTGGAACTACCAGCTCACGCCACTGACCAACCTGACCCTGCGTACAGAATATTTCGACGACATGCAGGGCCAGCGCACCGGCGTCGCCACCGGCTACGAAGGCGTGGCGTTCGGCGTCCAGCACTGGCTGTCGCCGCAGATCGAGCTGCGTCCGGAAATCGCCTACTACCGCGCCGACGCGGGCAAGGCGTTCGACGGCAACAGCAACATCGGCGTCCCCGACGCCCGCCAGCAGGAATTGATCCTGTCCGGCGATGCGATCATCCACTTCTGATCGCATGACCGAGACCGGCGTCGTTCGCGGCGCCGGTCAAAGGCGTCGGCGGGGTCTCCTCCCCGCCGACTGCCTGCGGATAGGCTCCGACCCCGCAAGGCCGATCCAACGATATCCAGCCAACCTTGCGGCGACACGGCCGACTTCCCGATGATTTGCAGCTCGACACGGGGGTCAACATTGGCCTCAATCGGCAGACCCCGGCGGGGCAGGCCTATATGGGCGTGTCCCATCGCTTCTGACCTGAACGGATGACACCCGAGGAACCCCGCCGCCCCGACCCAGACGCCCTGCTGGCGGCCACCAAGCGCGAGGGGCGCGGAGAACTGCGCGTATTCCTCGGCATGGCGCCGGGGGTGGGCAAGACCTACGCCATGCTGACCTCCGCCGGACGCCGCAAGGCCGAGGGCGTGGAGGTGGTGGTGGGGGTGGTCGAGACCCACGGCCGCAAAGAGACCGAGGCGCTTTGCGAGGGGCTCGAGACCCTGTCGCGCAAGCCGGTCGAATATCGCGACCGCCTGCTGATGGAATTCGACCTGGACGCGGCGCTCGCACGGCGTCCCGGCCTGCTGCTGGTGGACGAATACGCCCATTCCAACGCACCGGGCTCGCGCCATCCCAAGCGGTGGCAGGACGTGGAGGAACTGCTCGCCGCCGGGATCGACGTCTGGACCACGTTGAACGTCCAGCACCTGGAAAGCCTGGTCGACGTGGTCTGGAAGATCACCGGCGTGCGAGTGCGCGAGACGGTGCCCGACAGCGCTCTGTCCCGCGCCGACGAGATCGAGATCATCGACGTCACCCCCGACGAGCTGCGCGAGCGGCTGGCGGCGGGCAAGGTCTATGTGCCCGAGACCGCGCGCCTGGCGGCCGACCGCTTCTTCCGGCCGGAGAACCTGACCGCGCTGCGCGAGATGGCGCTGCGCCGCGCCGCCCAGACGGTGGACGACAAGCTGGTGGGCGCCATGCGCCGCCAGGGGATCGAGGGGCCGTGGGCGGCCGGCGAGCGCATCCTGGTGCTGATCGGCGGCGATCCGGTCTCCAGCTCGCTGGTGCGCGCGGGCCGCCGGCTGGCCGACCTGATGATGGACGCGCCGTGGACGGTGCTGCACGTCGAGCGCCCGAACCATCCGCCCACGCCCGACACGGCCCAACAGACCGCCGTGGCGCTCAAGCTCGCCGACCAGCTTGGCGGCAGGGTGGTGACTGTCGCCGGCGACGACCTGCTGGCCACGGTGCAGGAATACGCTGCGCGCAACAACATCACCCAGATCGTCATCGGCCGCACCTCCGGTTCGCGAACCCGCGCCCTGTTCGGCCGCTCGCTGCCCCACGTGCTGCTGGAGAAGACGCGCGGCGCGGCGCTGCATGTGATCACCGATTCCGCGCCCCACGACGAACCGGCCGTGCGGGTGCGCCAGGTGCTGGACATGCAGCGGCAGGCCTGGCGCGGATACGCTGGCGCGCTGGCGATGGTGGGGGTGGCCGGCGGGATCGCGGCCATGGCCGACCGCTACATGCAGAACGCCAACCTGGCGATGATCTTCCTGGCCAGCGTGCTGTTGGCCGGCGCCGCTTTCGGTTTCGGTGCGGCGCTGGCGGCCGCCGGCGCGGCGGCGATCGCCTACAACTTCTTCTTCCTCGAGCCGCGGATGAGCCTGTCGATCGGTCATCCGGCCGACCTGATCACCTTCGCGGTCTTCTTCGCCGTGGCCATGACCACGGGCTGGTTGACCGGACGGGTGCGCGACCAGGCCAAGACCACCGCCAACCGCGCCTCGGCCATCGCCTCGCTGCTGGCGGCCAGCCGGCGGCTATCGGCGGTGTCGACCCGTGACGAAGCCGCCCAGGCCCTGGCCGAGCAGGCCGCCGCCGCCGCCGGAGGCGCGGCCGTGGTCATGCTGCCGGAAAAGGGCGAGATCCGCCCGGCGGCCGGCTCCCCGGACCTGAAACCGTTCAACACCTCCGCCATGACCGCCGCCCGCTGGGCCTGGGAGAAGGGCGAACCGGCGGGCGCGGGCACCGGCACCCTGCCCCAGATCGACTGGACCTTCTGGCCGCTGCAAGGGCTGCGGGCGCGCTCGGGCGTCGCCGGGGTGGCGATCAAGGGCCGGTCGCTGGACAGCGGGGCCGAGCGGTTGCTGCTGGCCACCCTGGACCAGGGCGCGGTGGCATTGGAGCGCGCGGAACTGGCCGCCGCCACGGTCGAGACCGAGTCGCTGCGCCGCTCCGACCAGCTTCGCGCCGCGCTGCTGAACTCGATCAGCCACGATCTGCGCACACCCCTGTCGACGGTGCTGGGGTCCGCCACCACCCTGCTCGACTTCGGCGGCGACCTGCGGCCGGAAATCTACCGCGACCTGCTGGAGAGCATTCGCGAGGAGGCGCAACGCCTGAACCGCTACGTCGGCGACCTGCTCGACATGACCCGGTTGGAGGGCGGCGCGCTCAATGCGCGGATGGAGTGGACCGACGTGCGCGACGTCCTGGCCGCCGCCATCGAACGGGTCGAACGGCGGCTGGGCGCGCGTAAACTCGTGCGCGACTTCCCGGCCGAACTGTCCCTGATCAAGGTGGACGCCGGCCTGCTGGAGCAGGCGGTGGTCAACATCCTGGAGAACGCCATCGCCTACAGCCCCGACGGCTCGCCCATCGAGGTGGCGGCCTACGAGGATCGCGGCAACGTGGTGATCAGCATCGAGGACGAGGGCCGCGGCATCCCCACGCCGGAGCTGGAACGGGTGTTCGACAAGTTCCGGCGCATCGAGGCCCCCACCGACCGCGACGGCCACAAGGGCGTGGGCCTTGGCCTGTCGATCGCCAAAGGCTTCGTCGAGATCATGGGCGGCCGTATCGCCGCCGCTAGCCCGATCCACGGCGACGCGGTCCAAGGTTTCCGAGGCACGCGGGTGCTGATCAGCCTGCGCAAGGAAACCCCCACCCACTACCAGCTCCTGTAGGCAGCCCGTCCATGTCCGCCCACCGTCCGAGAATTCTGGTCGTCGACGACGAGCCGCAGATCCACCGCTTTCTCGGTCCGGCGCTGGAGGCCAACGGCTACGAGGCCATCCGTGCCATGACCGCCGCGGAGGGGCTCGCCGCCCTGTCGCAACGACCGCCGGAGGCGATGATCCTGGACCTCGGCCTGCCCGACCGGGACGGCCAGGACGTGCTGACCGAGGCGCGCACCCTGTATTCGGGCCCGATCCTGATCCTGTCGGCGCGCGACCGCGAGACCGAGAAGATCGAGGCGCTGGACCGGGGCGCCGATGATTACGTGGAGAAGCCTTTCGGCATCGGCGAGTTGTTGGCCCGGCTAAGGGCCGCGCTGCGCCACACCATCGCGCAGTCGGGAATCTCCAGCGTGATCCGCAGCGGCGAACTGGAGATCGATCTGATCGGTCGCCGGGTTTCCCGCGACGGCGCGGCTGTCCGGCTGTCGCCCCGCGAATACGACCTGCTGACCAAGCTGGTGGAGGGCGGCGGCAAGGTGGTGACCCACCGCCAGTTGCTCACCGCCGTCTGGGGCCCCGCACACGTGGACGACGTGGCCTATCTGCGGGTGTTCGTCGGCCACCTGCGCCAGAAGCTGGAGATCGACCCCGCCTCTCCCCATCGCATCGTGACCGAACCCGGCGTGGGCTACCGCTTCATCGCCGAATAGAGCGAACGCCCTGCCCCCGCGACGGCGAGCAGGAGACTTAGCGCTTGCCCTTCAACGTACCGAGATAGGCGATCAGGTCCGCGCGATCCTTGGGGTTGGCGGTGCTGACCGGCATGGCGGTGCCGGGGACCACCTTGGCGGGGGCTTCCAGGAAGGTGTCCAGCGTCGCCGGGGTCCAGACCATGGTGGCCGCCTTCAACGCGGGCGTGTAGCTGAAGCCGGGCGCGCCGCCGGCCTTGCGGCCCATCACGCCCCACAGGTCGGGGCCCTGGCCGCCGTCGCCATCGTCCGCCGCGCCGGTGTGACAGACTCCACAGCGATCTTGGAACAGGGACTTGCCGTGGGCGACGTCTCCGGCCGCAAAGGCGGGCGCCGCAGACGCCATCGCCCAAATCGCCAAAGCTGCCGCTGCAACCGGCTTCAACATGCGCGTCTCCCAAAGCGATCTGAACAATCGTCTCTCGATAGCGCGCCGCGCCGAACCTAGAAAGAGCTAAGCGCACTTGCAAACCGGAGGAACGACGAGAATAGCCAACCTCGACCTGGGCCTGGGGACGGCGGGTCTCCCTCCCGGTCCGGCGGATCGCCTATACCGGCAGGACGGCGCCCTGAAATGGAAAGGCCCTCTCCGTCGTTCGGGAGAGGGCCCTTCTCTCAGGCGGGTAGGATGCGGTCCGCTTAGCCCTTGAACAGGCTGAGCAGGTTGGAAGACGACGAGTTGGCGATCGACAGGGCCTGGATGCCGAGCTGTTGCTTGGTCTGCAGGGCCTGCAGGGTCGCGCTCTGCGCCGCCACGTCCGCGTCCACCAGGTTGCCGACGCCGCTGGTCAGCGAATCGGTGAGGTTCGACACGAAGGTCAGGGTCGATGTCACCTGATTGGCCTCGGTGCCGAGCGCCGCGACCGCCGCGTTGGTGTTGGTGATCGAGGTGTTGATGATGGTCAGCAGCGAAGCGGCGTGGCTCGCGGTGGAAAACGACGCCGACGCCGAAATGGTTACGTTCGCGCCGCCCAGCGCCAGCGACTGAGCCGCGATGGTCAGCTTCTGGGAACCGCTCGGACCGGACAGGGCGACCAGATTGGGCGCGCCGCTGGAAATCAGATTGCCGCCGTCGAAGCTGGCGTTGCTCACCGCGCTGTTGATCTGGCTGACCAGCGATTTGAAGGAGTCGTTCAACGCGGCGCGGTCGCTGGTGCTGAGCGATGTGTCTGATCCTTCCAGGGCCTTCGCCTTGAGCTGGTTCAGCAGGTCGGAAATGGTCTGGCCGGTGGTGACGGCCACGTCCAGCACGGACGAAGCCCGGTTCAGCGAATCGGTCACCGCGCCCAGCGAAGTGATCTGGGAGCGCTGGCCTTGGGCGATGGACCAGATGGCCCCGTCATCCTCGGCCCCGGCGACGCGCAGGCCAGTGGAGACCTGGTTCTGAGCGTTCTCGAGGGCGGCGTTTGTGGAGTTCAGGGTCTGCAGCGCAATCTGAGCGCCGACATTGGTGTTGATACTGTTCAGCGACATGCCACGGGGGTCCTTCCGAGATCAGGGTCCGGCTCGTCGTTGTCGACGTCGACGGCGTACAGGTCATGCGCAAGGCAAGCGCCGGACCACTTCTGATCTCGGAATTAACCCTCTGTATTTACTACGTTTGCCTTAGGCGCCGCGTGAGCATGGTGAATCGAATTTGCCGACTGACGGCGATTTTTGCCGGGCAAGCGTCGCCCACCCCGATCCGGAACGACAAAGCCCTTCCCCGAGGGTCGGGGAAGGGCTCGTGGATCTTGGGCGAATGGGGTCCGAAAACCCCGCGATAGGCTCGGCTAGGCTTCCAGGCGTTTGACCAAGGCTTCGTGCTGCGCCCAGAGCGCCGCCGGTAGACGGTCACCGAACTGTTCATAGGCGGCGGGAATGGCGGAAGCCTCTTCCTTCCACACCGAACGGTCCACCGACAGCAGCAGCCGCAGGTGATGCTCCGACAGGTTCAGGCCGGAGGTGTCCAGCGAGGCGGCGGTGGGGAGCCGGCCAATCGCGGTGTCGCGGGCCTCGGCCTCGCCTTCCAGCCGTCCCACGATCCACTTCAGCACCCGGATGTTCTCGCCATAGCCCGGCCATACGAACTTGCCGTGCTCGTCCTTGCGAAACCAGTTCACGAAGTAGATGCGCGGCAGCTTATCGGCGCTGGTCTTCTTGCCCATCTTCAGCCAGTGGCCGAAATAGTCCGCCATGTTGTACCCGCAGAAGGGCAGCATGGCGAAGGGGTCGCGGCGCAGGGCGCCCAGCTTGGTCTCCGCCGCCGCCGTGCCTTCCGAGGCGACGTTGGAGGCCAGGAACACGCCATGGTCCCAGTCGAACGCCTCGGTCACCAGCGGCACCGCCGTGGCGCGACGACCGCCGAACAGGATGGCGCTGATCGGCACGCCCTTGGGGTCCTCCCATTCCGCCGCGATGGTCGGGCACTGGCCGGCCGGCACGGTGAAGCGAGCGTTGGGGTGGGCGGCGGGCTCCGACGACGCCGGGGTCCAGTCGCGGCCGCGCCAGTCGGTCAGGTGCGCGGGCGGGGTGTCGGTCAGGCCTTCCCACCAGACGTCGCCATCGTCGGTCAGGGCGACGTTGGTGAAGATGCAGTTGCCGGTCAGCGCGTCGATGGCGTTCTTGTTGGTCGACATGCCCGTGCCCGGGGCCACGCCGAAGATGCCGTATTCCGGGTTGATGGCGTAGAGCCGGCCGTCGTCGCCGAAGCGCATCCAGGCGATGTCGTCGCCCACGGTCTCGGCCTTCCAGCCGGGGATGGTCGGCTGGAGCATCGCCATGTTGGTCTTGCCGCAGGCGCTGGGGAAGGCGGCGGCGATGAAGTGGGTCTTCTTCTCGGGCGAGGTCAGCTTGAGGATCAGCATGTGCTCGGCGAACCAGCCCTCGTCGCGGGCCATGATGCTGGCGATGCGCAGGGCGTAGCACTTCTTGCCCAGCAGGGCGTTGCCGCCGTAGCCCGAGCCGTAGGACCAGATCTCGCGGGTCTCGGGATAGTGGACGATGTACTTGGTCTCGTTGCAGGGCCAGCTCACATCCTTCTGGCCGGGCTGCAGCGGGGCGCCCAGGGTATGGACGGCCGGCACGAAGAAGCCGTCGTCGCCGATCAGGTCCAGCGCCGCCTTGCCCATCCGGGTCATCACCCGCATCGACACGGCCACATAGGCGCTGTCGGTGATCTCCACCCCCAGCGCGCTGATCTTGGAGCCCAGCGGGCCCATGCAGAAGGGCACCACGTACATGGTGCGGCCGCGCATCGCGCCCTTGAACAGGCCGTTCAGGGTGGTGCGCATCTCCTGGGGGTCGGCCCAGTTGTTGGTCGGGCCGGCGTCGATCTCTTTTTCCGAGCAGATGAAGGTGCGGCTCTCGACCCGCGCCACGTCCTTGGGGTCGGAGGCGGCGTAGAAGGAGTTGGGGCGCTTGGCGGGGTTGAGCGGCTTCAGCGTGCCGGCGTCGACCAGCGCCTCGGTGAGGAACTTCCACTCCTCATCCGAACCGTCGCACCAATAGACTTGATCCGGCTCCGTCAAAGCGGCCACATCCCGCACCCAGGCGAGAAGTTTCTTGTGACGGGTCGGCGCCTGATCGAGGCCTTGGACGACGGTGGCTAGAGTCACGAGGGTCTCCATGGTCACGGCTGACGCCGCCTGAACGTGTGCTCGCCCAAACGGTGGCGCCGCACTTTAACGATTTGCAATATTGCTAGCCGCGCCAGCGGCCCGCATCAACCCTTGTGGTCCAGGAGTCCCGGATTGACCGACACATTTTCGCGAGACGCCCTGGCGGTCCTCACCCGTATCGCCGACGCGCTGGATCGTCTGGCCCCCCCGCCGCCTCCTGCGCCGGACTTCGGCCGGGACGTGCTGTTCCACTACGACGCCCAGGCTCAGATCTTCCATGCTGCGCCTGGGTTTGAGCTACCCCTGGACCTGCTGCTGGGCATCGACCGGCAGAAGGGGCGGATGGTGGAGAACCTGCGCCGTTTCATCGCCGGCGCACCGTTCAACAATGTGCTGCTGTGGGGTGCGCGGGGAACGGGAAAGAGCTCCCTGGTCAAGACGGCGGTGACAACGCTGGCAGCCGAACACTCCGCCCTCAAACTGGTCGAGGTCGACCGGGACGCGGTGAATGGGCTTCCGCAGCTCTTCGCAACTTTGCGAGATCGTCCCGAACGGTTCGTGGTGATGAGCGACGACCTTTCGTTCGAGGAAGGCGCGGGGGCGGCGAAATCGCTTAAATCCGCCTTGGAAGGCGGCGTCGCGGGACCACCGCGCAACGTCATGTTCGTCGCAACCTCCAACAGGCGCCACCTGATGCCCCGTACACACGAAAACGCGGATCGGCTGGCCGCGGCGGAGGACGCCGAGGAGATGATCTCGGCGTCCGACCGCTTCGGCCTGTGGCTCGGCTTCCCGCCGATGGACCAGCCGACCTATCTCGAGGTCGCGCACGCCTATGCGGATCGTTTCGGCCTGGACGATCCCGAGCTGGAGCGCCGCGCCCTGCAATGGGCCCAACTGCGGGGCGGGCGGTCGGGACGCACGGCGTTCCAGTTCATCCGCGACCTGGCCGGCGAACAGGGGCGTTCGCTCCCGATCTAGGGCGTGTTGCGGCACGGTCATGCTTGGCCCATGAGCTGAAGCGCCTATAAAGGGTACGATCTTCCAAGGAACCGCTTCCGTGCCTGTCTATCGTTCTCGCACCACCACCCACGGCCGCAACATGGCCGGCGCCCGCGGCCTCTGGCGCGCCACCGGCATGAAGGACGAGGACTTCGGCAAGCCGATCATCGCGGTCGCCAACTCCTTCACCCAGTTCGTGCCGGGCCACGTCCACCTGAAGGACATGGGCCAGCTGGTCGCGCGCGAGATCGAGCGCGCGGGCGGTGTGGCCAAGGAATTCAACACCATCGCGGTGGACGACGGCATCGCCATGGGCCACGGCGGGATGCTCTACAGCCTGCCCTCGCGCGAGCTGATCGCCGACAGCGTGGAGTACATGGTCAACGCCCATTGCGCCGACGCGCTGGTCTGCATCTCCAACTGCGACAAGATCACGCCCGGCATGCTGATGGCTGCTCTGCGCCTCAACATCCCCGTGGTGTTCGTCTCGGGCGGCCCGATGGAGGCCGGCAAGGTGGTGTGGAAGGGCGAGACCCGCGCGGTCGACCTGATCGACGCCATGGTGGTCGCCGCCGACGAGGCGGTCAGCGACGCCGAGGTGGCGACGATGGAGCGCTCGGCCTGCCCGACCTGCGGCTCGTGCTCGGGCATGTTCACCGCCAACTCGATGAACTGCCTGACCGAGGCGCTGGGCCTGTCGCTGCCCGGCAACGGCTCCACGCTCGCCACCCACTCGGATCGCGAGCGGCTGTTCCTGGAGGCCGGCCACCTGATCGTGGACCTGGCCAAGCGCCATTACGAGCAGGACGACTACGGCGTGCTGCCCCGGTCGATCGCCGGCTTCGGCGCGTTCGAGAACGCCATGAGCCTGGATATCGCCATGGGCGGGTCGACCAACACCGTGCTGCACCTGCTGGCCGCCGCCCACGAGGGCGAGGTGGCGTTCGGCATGGACGACATCGACCGGCTGTCGCGCCGCGTGCCCTGCCTGTGCAAGGTCGCCCCCGCCAAGGCCGACGTGCACATGGAGGATGTCCACCGCGCCGGCGGGGTGTTCGCCATCCTGGGCGAACTGGACCGCGCCGGCCTGCTCAACACCGACCTGCCGACCGTACACAGCCCGACCATGGCCCAGGCGCTGGACCGCTGGGACGTGGCGCGCACCAACAGTCCGGCCGTGCGCGACTTCTTCCGCGCAGCGCCCGGCGGGGTGCCGACCCAGGTCGCCTTCTCCCAATCGCGCCGCTACGACGAGGTTGACGTGGACCGCACTGGCGGGGTGATCCGCAACGCCGAGCACGCCTTCTCCAAGGACGGTGGTCTGGCGGTGCTGACCGGCAATCTGGCGCTGGACGGCTGCATCGTGAAGACGGCGGGCGTTGACGACGCCAACCTGGTCTTCGCCGGCCCAGCGCGGGTCTATGAGAGCCAGGACGCGGCGGTCTCGGGCATCCTGACCGGCGAGGTGAAAGCGGGCGAGGTGGTGGTGATCCGCTACGAAGGCCCCAAGGGCGGCCCCGGCATGCAGGAGATGCTCTACCCGACCAGCTATCTGAAATCGAAGGGACTGGGGAAGGCGTGCGCCCTGATCACCGACGGGCGCTTCTCCGGCGGAACCTCGGGCCTGTCCATCGGCCACGTCTCGCCGGAAGCGGGCGAAGGCGGCCTGATCGCCCTGGTTCAGACCGGCGACCGGATCGAGATCGACATCCCCAACCGCTCGCTGGTCCTGGCGGTCGCCGACGCCGAGCTTGAGACGCGGCGGGCCGAGATGCTGGCCCGGGGCGCGACTGCCTGGAAGCCGGTCGGCCGCGAACGCCACGTCTCGCCCGCCCTACAGGCCTATGCCGCCCTGACCACCTCTGCCTCGCGTGGGGCGGTGCGGGATGTGGAGCAACTTCAGCGACGCTGAATTAACTTTCGCTATCATCCCGGACAGCCTGCAAAGCTGATCCGGGAGCCAGGGCCAGTGCGAACCGCCCTGGGTCCCGGCTCTCCGCTTCGCTACGGCCGGGATGACAGGGAAGCGGGCCGCAATGCCGAGGCGAGCAGCGCATCCAGCGCCGCCTCGTCCTCGAAGCGCGCGCGCACCGGCCAAGGCGCTACGCGCTCCCGCCAGGCGGCGGGCAGACGCGCCCAGTCTTTCTCGGTGGTGAGCAGGCCGGCGCCGGCCACCTGCGCCCGTTCGGCCAGGAACGCGAGGTCGCGCTCCGCAAAGGCCGCATGATCGGGGAACGGCGCGAAGTCGACGAGTTGGACGCCTGCATTGCGCAGGCTGCGCTCGAATCGCCAGGGCTTGGCGATGCCGGCGAAGGCGAGCTGCAGTCCCGACACCGGCGGCGCATCGGGCTGCAGACGCGCAAACAGCACCGGCTTGGCCCCGAAGAGGATCAGCAACTCCGGATCGGGCTCGACGCCCTGCGGCAGCAACAGGACCACCGCATCGGCTCGGGCGAGCCCAACCGCCAACGGTTCGCGCATCGGCCCGGACGGGAATACCGAGCCGTCGCCGAACGGCCATTCGTCCTCGCGCACATCGCCGTCGACCACCACCAGCGACAAGGTCTTCGCCAGGCTGGGGTTCTGGTGCGCGTCGTCGAGCACCAGCAGCTTGGCCCCGGACGCCGCGGCCGTCATCGCCCCCGCCGCCCGATCCCGCGCCACCCACATGGGCGCATCGCGGGCCAACATGATCGGTTCGTCGCCCACGTCCTCGGCGGTGTGGATCTCCAGGTCCACCAGCGTCGGCCCCGCCAGCCGGCCGCCATAGCCCCGCGACAGCCCATGGGCGTCCACGCCCTGGGCCCGAAGCCGCGCCAGCACCTCGCGCACGATGGGCGTCTTACCGGAACCGCCGACCGTGAGGTTGCCCACCGAGATCACCGGCACGCCGGGATCGAGAGGGCGCGCCCGTGCGATCCGCCGCGCCGTCGCCGCCGCCCAGACCCAGGAGGCCGGCTTCAGCAAGGCGCGGGTCAGCGGCGCCGGCGCATCCTCCCGCCGATACCACCAGCGCGGTGTCGCGAGCTTCATATGCGCCTCATCAGGGCCAGTAGCCAGTCTGCGGCTGGCCGAACCGCGCCGCTCTCGCGATCCGCAAACGCCCTCGCCCGGCCGGCTTCCGCCCTCAACGCCGTGGGATCGGTCAAGGCTTCAGCCATAACGCCGGCCAGGGCCGCCGCGCCATCGACACGCCGGACGGCATGTTCGACCTCGAGGGCGGCGTAGACCGAGCGCCAGTTGACCACATGCGGGCCCGCCGATGCGGGACAGTCCAGCCGCGCCGCTTCCAGAGGATTGTGACCGCCCACGCCCTCGACCAGAGAGCCGCCGATCACCGCCAGCCGCGCCAGCCGAAACCACAGCCCGAGTTCGCCCAGGGTGTCGGCGACATAGACCTCGGTCGCGCCCGTCAAGGGTTCGGCGAGAGCGCGGCGGGCGGCGACGAAACCTTGCCCCTGCGCCTCCATCAGGATGCCTTCGCCCCGGACGGGATGGCGGGGAACGATCACCAGCAGCGGACGCTCCGGCCGATCCTTCAGCCAGGCGAACACTTCCAGCAGCAACGTCTCCTCGCCGGGATGGGTCGAGGCAGCGAGCAGGATCGGGCGTTCGCCGATCTCCCCGCGCAGACGCGCCAGGTTTTCCGCATCCGCCGGCAGCGACTCGCCCGCCAGCTTCAGGTTCAGCCGCCCATCGTCGCGCGCGCCCAGCCGGACCAGGCCCGTAGCCGCCTCGTCGTCCTGCCCCATCACCAGGTCGAACCCGCCGAGCACGGCGCGCGCGGCGGCGGGAA
>NZ_LMUL01000017.1:206248-236862 GCF_009765965.1 Caulobacter sp. S45 | reverse complement strand
GGTTCGGCCACAACTCGCTTTCGACGAACACCGCCAGGTCCGGCCGCCAATGCGCGAGGAAACCGGCCGCCGAGCGAGGGCCGTCAACGGGGACGAACTGGTGGATGGCGCGCTCGGGCAGCCGTCGGGCAAGCAGGTCCGCCGATGTCGTGGTGCCCGAGGTGACGAGGAGGGTCAGCGCCGGGTCACGCTCCGCCATCGCCTCGACCAGCGGCAGCAGCGACAGACCTTCGCCAACGCTCGCGCCATGCAGCCAGACCAGCCGCCCTTCAGGACGCGCCAAGACAGGACGCCCCAACCGCTCCGGCAGGCGCGACAAGTCTTCCTTGCCGCGACGAGCGCGGGCGCGCAGCAGGCTCGGCGCCAGCGGCTCCAGCAGGCCGGTCGCCGCGCGGTAGACGCCCAGCGCCAGGCTCACCGGGGACGCCTCACCCGAGCACGGCCTCGGCTCGGGCGTTGGCGGCGGTGAGACGCGTCTGCCAGTCCAGGCGCGTCGCTTCCATCGCCGCATCGTCGGCGTCGCGGGGTACGTACAGCGGGCCGTCGAACACCACCGCGCCGCGCCCGAACGGCAGCGGGAACAGGGTGCGGTCCCAGCTGTTCAGTCGGAAACCCGGCCTGGCGTGCAGGCCGAACAGGAACACCGGCGCGCCCGACACCTTGGCCAGGGCCACGGCTCCCGCCGCCATCTGTTCGGCCGGCCCGCGCGGCCCGTCCGGGGTGATCGCCACCACGCCGCCGGATCGCAGGAAGCGCACGCTCTCCATCATCGCCCCGGCCCCGCCCTTGGCGTTGGCGCTGTCGTCCTTGCGCGAGGAGGAGCCACGGATGGAGTCGAAACTCAGCCGGGCCATGGCGCGGGCGATGAACTCGCCGTCCGGCGACATCGAGATGATCACCTTGCGGGGCTTGTGCGCCAGCACCGCGCGGCAGGCCGGCCCGAGCGGGATGCGGCCGTGCCAGAAGCAGCCGATGATCCCCTTCGGCCCCGCCACCGCCAGGTCGGCCGGCGCGCGGTTCTCGAAGGTCCAGCGCGTGGTCTTCAGCGCGAAGTCCAGATAGGTCGACAGGATCACCGCAAGCACCCCTTGAACCTGGGGCGCACGGAAGACGGTCTTGAAGTTCATAGCAGGCATTTCTCCCTTCCCCCTCGAGGGGGGAAGGGCGGGGATGGGGGTGAGTGCAGGCGAGATAGGGATAGGCGCTGGAGGCGGTGCGCCCTCACAGGGCTACCCCGAACCCGTAGGGGGCGCACCCCCTCTCCTGCCCCTCCCCCCTCGAGGGGGAGGGGGATGCGAACCTGTTTCACGACGCCGCCCGGACGACAACGTCCAGGTTCTGGGCGCGGGCCAGCCGCGCGTACAGCCCGCCCTGGGCGGACAGCGTGGCGTGGTCGCCCACCTCCACCACCCGCCCGCTCTCGATGACGTAGATGCGGTTGGCGGCGCGTACCGTCGAAAGGCGATGGGCGATCAGGAAGGTGGTGCGCCCAGCCATCAGCCGTTCCAGCGCCGCCTGGACCTTGGCCTCGCTCTCGGTGTCGAGCGCGCTGGTGGCCTCGTCCAACAGCAGGATCGGCGCGTCCTTGAGGAAGGCGCGGGCGATGGCGATGCGTTGGCGCTGGCCGCCGGACAGGCGCGCTCCAGCCTCGCCCACCTGGGTCAGGTAGCCCTTGGGCAGGGTCTCGATGAACTCATGGGCGGCGGCGGCGCGGGCGGCGGCCTCGACCTCGGCGTCGGTGGCGTCGGGGCGGGCGTGGGCGATGTTGGCGCGCAGGGTGTCGTCGAACAGGAACGGTTCCTGGGTGACCAGCGCGATGTGGTCGCGCAGCGAGGCCATGGACACGTCGCGCACGTCGACGCCGTCGATGCTCACCCGGCCGGACGTGACGTCGTAGAAGCGCGGGATCAGGCTGAGGATGGTGCTCTTGCCGCCGCCTGACGGACCGACCAGGGCCACGGTCTCGCCGCGCCTAACGTCCAGGTTCACACCGGTGAGCGCGGGGGCGGCGGTGTCGTAGGCGAAGGAGACGTCCTCGAACCGGATCGAGGCGTCGGTCAGTTTCAACGGTCGGGCGTTGGCGGAGTCCACCACCTCGGGCTTGACGTCCATGGCGGCCATCAACCGGCCGGCGGCGGTCAGCCCCTCGGTGATCACGGTCTGCAGGTTGGCGACCTGGCGCAGATTTTGGGACACCACCAGCAGGGCGGCCAGGAAGGTCACGAACTGGCCGAGATGCGCCCCGCCGTGGATGGCGCGGAAGCCGGCGTAGGCGATCACCAACGCCACCACGATCATGGTCAGCGTCTCGGTGGCGGGCGCGGCGGCGGCGCGGGCGTTGGCGCCCTTGATGATGTGGCGCTGGCGGCGATCCACCACCTCGGCGACCCGCGCCTCCTCGTAGGTCTCGCGGTTGTCGATCTTGATCAGCTTGACCCCGTCCAGACCTTCCATCACGGCGGTGGAGAGGGCGGAGGTCTCGTTCATCGCCCCTTCGGCGGCCTTGCGGGTGGAGCGGCGGAACCGGGCCAGCACCCATGACAGCAACGGCGCGGCGCAGAGCACGATCAGCGTCAGCACCCAGTCCTGCACCAGCATGACGCCGAGGTTGGCGATCACCGCCACCCCGGCCTGGGTGTAGTTGACCACGCCCGTGGTGGCGCCCTCGCGGATCAGCCCCGCGTCGTACAGCACCGAGGAGACATAGGAGCCGGAGTGGGCGTTGCGCAGGCGGGCGAGGTCGGCGCGGATCAGCTTGCCGAACAGCTCCATCTGGATGTCGCCGACCATGCGGTGGCCGATGCGGTTGGTGATCCACGCCTGTCCGGTCTGGGCGAAACCGCGCGCGAGGCCCAGGGCGACGATCAGCAGCGGCAGGCGGATCAGGCTCGCCAGCTTCTTCTGCTCGAAGATCTGCTTGACCACCGGATTGAGCACGGCCGTCAGCGCGGCGCTCAGGCCGCCCACGATCACCGCAAGCACCATCGCCAGCACCAAGCCTTTCCAGCGGGGTGCGAGGTAGGTTCGGAACATGCGCAGGGCGAGAATGCGGTGCGGGACCGTATCCGCCGTCTGCGCGGGAGACGCCTTCATGCCGGATGGGTGGGTCCGTGAAGCCACAGTGTCAAGCCGGCGCGGCCGCTCACAGCCAGGGTGCGCCAAATCGGTCGCGGTGGCGAAACGGCCGGACGCCCCATATACCGCTCTCATTGTTTCGGAGCGGCGCGGTTTGGACGGCTACGACCTTTCGACATCCGGCGGACGGACGCGGGCCTATCGCGACCTACTGTGGAAGGACCACGCCTATCTCCGGCTCGGATTCCAGAACGCCCATTGGGTCGGGCCCGACCTGGTGCGCACCAACCAGCCCTGGCCGTTCCAGCTGAAGTGGTGGCGCGACCAGGGCGTGCGCACGGTGATCAACCTGCGCGGCGGCGGCTACGAGACCGGCTTCTACGTGCTGGAGCGCGACGCCTGCGCCCGGCTCGGGCTGGAGCTGGTGAACTTCGCCGTGGCCTCGCGCGACGCACCGTCGAGGGAGCAGGTGCTGGCGGCCGCCGAGATGTTCAAGACCATCCGCTACCCGGCCCTGATGCACTGCAAGTCGGGTGCGGATCGAGCGGGGATGATGAGCGTGCTCTACGCCCACTTCCACCTGGGCCAGCCCCTGCGCCAAGCGTTGAGCCAGCTGTCGCTGCGCACCCTGCATGTGCGCCAGGGCAAGACCGGCGTGCTCGACTACATGTTCGAGCGCTACCTGGCGGAGGGCGAGCCCGAGGGGCTGAGCCTGATCGAGTGGGTGTCCTCGCCAGCCTACGACCACGACCAGATCAGGCGCGACTTTGACGCCGGCATGGTGGGGAGCTTCGTCACCGAGACGTTGCTGCGGCGGGAGTGAGGTCTCTCCTCCCCTGCGCAGCGGGGAGGAGAAAACGTTATCCTCAGTGCGCGTCCTTGGTCGGGTCCTGCAGACGGTGGGCGTGGATGATGAAGAAGCGCATCAGGGCGTTGTCGACCGTGGCCTGGGCGCGGGTCTTCCAGGCGACGTGGGCGGCGGCGTAGTTGGGATAGGCGCCGACGAACTCCACCTTGGTCAGGTCGCGGAAATCCTGGCCGTCGACGCTCTTCAGCTCGCCGCCGACGACGATGTGCAGGAGCTGGGACGAGGCGGTGGGTTCGGCCATGGCGGTCTCGGTCTGAAGGCGACGTCAGGCGTCGACCGGCAGGTCGATAGGCGCGGTCCTCGCCAAGATCAACGGGTGCAGGGCCGCCGCGGCGCAAACCAGGCCCGGATTGCGCGCGCGTGGCGAATTGAACACCAGCCGATGGCCCTGGGGGTCCGTACAAAGGGCGCCGGCCTCACGCGCAATCAAGTCGCCCGCCGCCACGTCCCAGTCGTTCTTCCAACCCATCGACACCGCCGCGTCGAACTCGCCCGCCGCCACCACCGCCATCCGGTAGGCCAACGCATTGCGCTGGGCGATGCGCATGGCGGGCCAGGGCTCCCCCCAGCGCGGGCTGGCGAACAGCTTGGCGTCCCCCGCCATAGTGGCGTCTTCGAGCACCCGGGTGGCGCTGGCGTGGATGAGCTCGCCGTTCCGTCGAGCCCCGCCCCCGACGGCGGCCGTATAGTGCTCGTCCAGCGCCGGGGCGTGGACCACGCCGGCCAGCGGACGCCCGTCCTCGACCACGGCGATGGCGATCGCGAACCAGGGCTTGTCGCCCATATAGGCGCTGGTGCCGTCGATGGGATCGACGATGAAGACGCGTTTGGAGCCCAGACGATCGGGCGTATCCGGCGTCTCTTCCGACAGCCAGCCATAGTCAGGCCGCGCCGCCATCAAGGCGTCCATCAGGAAAGCGTCCACGGCCAGGTCGCCGTCGGTGACCGGCGAGCCGCCCGGCTTGCTGCGGACATCCAGTCCCCGGGCGCGATAGTCGAGCGCGATCCGGCCCGCTTCCAGCGCCGCCGCCGAGATCAGGTCGAGATCGGCGGCGGCCCCGGTCATTTCCCGGCGATCGCCAGGGCGTCCACCAGGACGGATGGGGAATTGGTCGACCCGCGAATCTCCAGATCGGAGCCGGGGACCATGCGGGCGTAGATGTCGAGCAGGTTCCCGGCCACGGTGATCTCGGTGACCGGATAGGCGATCGCTCCACCCTCGAACCAGAAGCCCGACACCCCGGCGGACCAGTCGCCGGTGTTGGCGTTGAGCGACGGGCCGAACATCGAGGTGATCAGCAGGCCCGCTCCGGCCTCGCGCATCAGCTCCTCCAGCGACGTCTCGCCGGGCTGGAGCGTCAGGTTGTGGGTGGACACCCCCGGCGGTCCCGCCAGCCCGCGCGAGGCGTGGCCGGTGGTCTCGAGCCCGAGTTGGCGGGCCGAGGCCGAGTTCAGCAACCAGGTGGTCAGCACCCCGTCCTGGATCAGGGCGCGCGGCGTCGCCGCAACCCCCTCGTCGTCGAAGGCCGAAGAGCCAAGTCCGCGCAGCCGCAACGGATCATCCAGCACGGTGACGGCAGGGGAAAACAGCTGCTGACCCAGCTTGTCCTTCAGGAAGGAAACGCCCCGCGCCACCGCCGGCCCGCTGATCCCGCCGACCAGGGGTCCGAGCAGGGACGTGGCCTGGCGGTTCTCGAAGATGACCGGCGCGGTGCAGCTGGCGATCTTGCGCGCGCCCACGCGGTCCACCGCCCGGCGTCCGGCCTCGCGGCCGATGAAGTCCGGCGACGGCAGGTCCTCGGCATGGCGGGCGGCGCGACCCTCCCCGCCCCGCTCCATGCCGGCGCCCTGGCCGGCGATGGCCGAAGCGGACAAGGAAAAGCTGCTGGCCTCGACGCCGCCGTGGAAGCCGTGGCTGGTGGCTAGGCCCCAGCTTCCACTGCTCCAGCTGGCCGAGGCGCCGTCGGTATTGGTCACGCCCTCGACGGCGCGCGCCACATCCTCGGCATGGCGGGCGCGGTCTTCCAGCGTCTCGGCCGAGAACTCGGAGGGATCGTAGAGGTCGAGATCGGGCGTCGGGCCCGAGGCCAGCCGATCCTGCGGCGCGAAGCCGGCATAGGGGTCTTCGGGGGCCACGCGGGCCATGGCGACGGCGCGTTCCACCAGCTTGGCGCGGGCGGCGGGCGACAGGTCGGAGCCGGACACCACGGCTTGGCGCTTGCCGACGAAGACCCGCAGGCCGAGATCGCGGGATTCCTCGCGCTCGACCTCTTCGAGTTCGCCCAGACGGACGGTGACGCTCAGCGCGCGCCGCTCCGCCATCGCCGCCTCGGCCGCGTCCGCGCCGCTGCGCAGGGCGGCGGATACGAGGTCTTGCAGCAGATCGGCGTCCATCGGCGTTCCCATACGCGCTCACTCGAAGCGAAGGCCGCCATATGGCCGCCCCTTCCCCCACCTGCAAGCGCGCCGATCGCCCCGCGACCGCCGCACGCGGAAAGGGCGGAGGTGTGAGCCCCCGCCCGGTGTTCGTTTTATGGACTTGCGCCCGCGTGGATCGAAGCCGCCCGCTGCTTGTCCACGGAGGGGGAACGAGCAGCGGGTAGGCTGCAGCTAGTGGCCCACGCCGCCGCTGAAGGCGCCGAGATCGAGCGACAGCAGCTCGCCATGGCCGCCCGCCTGGACGCCCAGGCCGATATTGGCCAACGGGGTATGGATGCCGGTCTGGACGTCGAGCAGGCCGTTGCGGCCGCCGACCGTGGCGCCGACGCCGACCGCGGTGTTCAGCGGGGCGACCTTCGCGCCGACATTGGCCGAGATCGCCGGCGTCGAGGCCTTGGACTGGCTGTAGCCTTGGTTTGAATTGTGGTTGGAGCCGTAGCTGGAACCGCGGCCGTTGGCCGAAGCGGCGCCGGCGAACAGGGTGGCGGATGCAAAGGCCGCCACGATCACGATGGTCTTGTTCATCTTGCAGTCTCCTGAGAGCCGTCTGGGGACGGCCGCGACCACAGCCCCCCAAGAGCCGTGGAGCTCCCTGCGGAGCCGGTTCCCCTGGAGCAGGAACGGCGCCATCTCAGGTTGTGCAATTTCGTGGAAATTCGTCCAGAAGGCGATCAAAAACACGCCCAGGTGTCGTAAAACTGGATTTAGGCGTATCGTTTCGGGACAAATAGCCCAGCCGGGTTATTCGAACCGGTGCAGCTTGACCGTCAGGTTCTGGTCCGACGTGTCGTGGGTGAAGCTGGCCTTGTCGAATTTCGGTCCGTGCAGGCCGATGAAGGCGTCGTTGGAGAACCCGACCTCTTCGATCGGAATGCCCAGGCGCCGGTCGACAGCGTGGTTGTCGTTGCGGTCGTGATAGATCTGGGCCGCATAGACCCCCGGCGGCACGTCGGGGATCACCACGGTGGTCACGCCCTTGGAAGCGGGCGCCGAGCCCCAGTAGGGACATTCCGATTTCAGGAAGGTGGGGCGGGTGCAGATATCCACCCGCACGTGGCCCTTGTCGTCGCGCACGTGGTCCACGGCGAAGGTCACCGAACCGTTGTGCTGGGTGTCGTCATGCTGGGCATGGGCGGGTCCTGTCGCCAAGGTTGCAATCGCCAGCAGCGGCAGGAAAATCGCCTTCATCTTAGTCCTCAAGCGTCAGACCCCTCGCCCGAAATCCAGGCGAGGGGCGCGGCAGGTCAGGAGCCGGGCGTCAGGCCTTCGGCCGCGTCACGCTTTTCGTAGACGTGGTCCACCAGGCCGAAGTCCTTGGACTCCTCGGCGGACAGGAAGTTGTCGCGATCCAGGGCGCGCTCGATCTCCTCGATCGGCTTGCCGGTGTGCTTGGCGTAGAGCGCGTTCAGGCGCTTCTTGGTCTTGATAATGTCCTCGGCGTGGCGCTCGATGTCCGAAGCCTGGCCACGGAAACCGCCGGAGGGCTGGTGCACCATGATCCGGGCGTTGGGCAGCGCGATGCGGTGGCCGGGCTCGCCCGCCGCCAGCAGGAAGGAGCCCATGGACGCCGCCATGCCGACGCAGACGGTGGAGACCGGGCTGCGGATGTATTGCATGGTGTCGTAGATCGCCATGCCGCTGGTCACCACGCCGCCCGGCGAGTTGATGTACATGGCGATTTCCTTCTTCGGGTTCTCCGACTCCAGGAACAGGAGCTGGGCGGTGATGAGGGAGGCCATGCCGTCCTCAACCGGACCCGTCAGGAAGATGATCCGCTCCTTCAACAGGCGCGAGAAGATATCGTAGGCCCGTTCGCCGCGGCTGGTCTGTTCGACCACCATGGGAACCAGGCTCATAAGCAGTTCGGGATCGCGCATACGGCGGCTTTCTCTCGATCGTGTCGCTAGGCGTCAGCGGCCGGACGACCGCGCGCTGTCGCTCCAGATATCGCGTGGCGCGGCGCCGCTTGCAAGGCGGCTCCACGATCCCTCTCCCTCGAATGGGAGAGGGAGAAAATATTACTCCCCGTAGCCCTCGGGCAGTTCGTCTTCCTTGAACAGCTCTTCCTTGGACACCGGAACGTCCTCGACCTTGGCCTTCTCCAGGATCAGGTCCACGACCTTCTCCTCGTAGATCGGCGCGCGCAACTGAGCGGAAGCCTGGGGATTGGCGCGGAAGAACTCGAACGCCTGCTGCTGGTGCTCGCGCGGATAGCGGCGGACCTCGTTGATCAGGGCCTGCTGCATCTCCTGCTCGGAGACCTGGACGTTGTTGCGCTGGCCGATCTCGGCCAGCACCAAGCCCAGGCGCACCCGGCGCTCGGCGATCTTGCGGTACTCGGAGCGAAGCTGCTCCTCGGTCTTGTCCTTGTCCTCATCGGACAGCTCGCCGGCGGCGCGTTCCTGCTCGACCTGGCCCCAGATCGCGCCGAACTCGCTCTCGACCATGCCGGGGGGCAGTTCGAAATCGTGCTTCTCGTCCAGCACGTCCAGCAGGGCGCGCTTGGCCTTGAAGCGGCTGGCGACCTGATACTGCTGGCCGATCTGGTTGCGGATCGCTTCCTTCAGCGCCTCGACCGTATCGAAGCCGATCCGCTTGGCGAATTCCTCGTCGATGGCGGTCTCGTCCTTGGGCGCGCGCAGTTCCTTGACCGTCACTTCGAACTCAGCGGCCTTGCCGGCCAGTTCGCTCGAGCCATAGTCCTCAGGGAAGTTGACCTTCACCGTGACGGTGGCGTCCGGCTTGGCGCCCTTGAGCTGCTCTTCGAAGCCGGGGATGAAACGGCCCGAGCCGATGACGATCTCGGCCGCCTCGGCCGAACCGCCCTCGAAGGCCTCGCCGTCGATGCGACCGATGAAGTCGGCGACCACCATGTCGCCGTCGTCGGCCTTGGCCTTCTTGCCGCCGGCCTTCTTCTCGTAGGTGCGGTTCTGTTCGGCGATGGTCTTGAGCTGTTCGTCCACTTCATCGTCGCCGACTTCGTGGACCGGGCGCTTCAGTTCCAGGGTGGCGATGTCCACCGGATCGAATTCCGGCATCACCTGCACGGCCAGGTCGAAGGTCAGGTCGGCCTTGCCGTCCAGCACCTGCTCGATGTCGCCAGCAAGCTGCAAGTCGGGCGAGGTGGCGACGCGCACCTTGGCCTCGTCCAGGGCCTGCTGCTGGCCGTCGTTCAGCGTCTGCTGGACGATCTCGCTCATCAGCGACTTGCCGTACATGCGCTTGACGTGGGCCGCCGGCACCTTGCCGGGACGGAAGCCCTTGATGTTCATCTGCGGGCGGATCTCGACGATCTTGGCCTCGAGCTTGTCGAGCAGGTCCTTGATCGGAACCGTGACGCCATAGACGCGGCTGAGGCCCTCGCCGGACTTCTGGGTGATCTGAATCGCCATCGTGGTCTTCCGCCATCGCCCGCGGGCGACGCCTGGCGCCTCGCGGGTCCCTTAAATGTGTGCGCCGCCCAAAGCGCTCTGGCCTGGACGGCGAAGCCGCGACGTTTACGGCACGCCCGCCCGCCCGTCAAAGGCGCAAGAACGGCGTCAAGAGCGCAGGCGGCGCGGGTTTCGCCTCTAGATCGTCTGCAGGAACGCGCCAGGATCGAAAAGCGCCTGGGCGAAGGATGCAATTCCCTCTCCCAATTCCGGCGCGCTTCCCTTATCGATGCGGCGATGCGGATGTGGCGGAACTGGTAGACGCACTGGATTTAGGTTCCAGCGCCGCAAGGCGTGGAGGTTCGAGTCCTCTCGTCCGCACCAAGATTATTTGGTTTTAGCGCCAAAGGCCGGCGATGCGGCGGCGCGGAGCGCGGCTTCGGTCTGGCTGCGGGCCACGCGCTTGATCAGGGCCACGCCCTCGGCGTCCATATCCTGCCAGCCGAGCGCGCGAAGCGCCTTGTCGCGCGAGGCTTGGAAGATCGAGACCTGGCCGTTCAGGGCCACCATCCGCACCCGGGTCTCGGGATCGTCCGCCGGCTTGCCGATGATCCGCCCGATCGCGTCGGCGATGGTGGCGTAGATCTCGTTGTGCATGCCCTTCTCGAGCACCTGGCCGGCCAGCCCGGCGCCGCACGCCCCCTCCTCGCGCCCGATGAACAGCGACCAGCTGCGAACCTCGGCCGAGCGCAGCAGGAATTCGGCCGCGCACGCCTGGATGGTGCAGACGCAGTCGATCAGCCCCTCCAGGTCGATCTCCCCCGCCAGGCGGCGCTGCACGTCGCGGACGGCCGGCTCCAATATCGACCAGGCGCGCGCGGTGATGTGCTCGGCGCAGGCCACGTACAGGCCTTCCTTGCTGTCGAAATAATATTGGAGCGCGGGTGGGTTCACGCCGGCCAGGGCCGCGATCTCACGCGTAGACGTCCGCTCGAACCCCTGGACCCCGAACAGCTCCACGGCGGACTCGATGATCCGCAGGCGGGTCTCCTCGCCGCGGGCGTATCCGCCGGCCGTGGGACGGCGGCGGACGTAGGATAAGGCCATCACTCCAACTCCCGACCGGGCTTAATTCGACACTTGCGTCACAATTTATGCCAGTTGACACACTTGTGCCAAGCGAAATACATATTCCACTCGGCATACATTCCCATTGAGAGGCCGCCATGGCTGCGGACACCCCCGACACGAGCGGGAAGACGAACGGCGCGCGCCCCTCGCCGTTCAGGAATCCCGTCACACGGGTGGTGCTTCTATTGGCGGCGCTGGTGGTGGTCGTGCTGGTGGTGTTCTGGGCCTTCGGCTGGTGGACCAATGGTCGCTTCTTCCAGACCACCAACGACGCCTACCTGCATGCCGACCAGGTGATCGTGGCCCCCAAGGTCAGCGGCTATGTCGACGCCGTCTATGTGGTCGACAACCAGGCGGTCTGGGCCGGCCAGCCGCTGGTCAAGGTGGACGAGCGGTCCTATCTCGCGACCCTCAGCCAGGCCCGCGCCACGGTGGATGCGCGAAAAGCCGACATCGTGCGCGCCGAAGCCGAGGCGAACCAGCAGCAGGCCGCCATCGCCCAGGCGCAGGCCCAGCTCGGCGGCGCCCGCGTGGCCCTGGCCTTCGCCGGACAGCAGGTCGCCCGCTACCAGCCCCTGGCCGCGAGCGGGGCCGACACCACCGAGCGGCTCGCCCAGCTCCGCAACACCCAGGACCAGGCCGAGGCCACCCTGAAGACCAACACGGCCGCCCTGGACTCTTCTCAACGTCAGATCGCCACCCTGCAGGCCGGCCTGGAACAGGCGAAGGCCCAACTCGAAGCGGCCCAGGCCAGCGCGCATCAGGCCGAACTGGACCTCGGCGACACCCTGATCCGGAGCAGCATCGCCGGTAGCGTCGGGGACAAGACCGTGCGCGTCGGCCAGTACGTCCAGCCCGGCACGCGGATGATGTCGATCGTGCCGGTGCGGCAGGTCTATCTGACCGCCAACTTCAAGGAGACCCAGGTCGGGCTGATGCGGGCCGGCCAGCCGGTCGAAATCCGCATCGACGCCCTGCCCCACGCCAAGCTGCACGGACGGGTGGAGAGCTTCTCGCCCGGCACCGGCGCCCAGTTCGCCCTGCTGCCGCCCGAGAACGCCACCGGCAATTTCACCAAGATCGTGCAGCGCGCGCCCGTGCGCATCCAGATCGACGCCGGCCCCGAGGTCCGCAAGGTGCTGATCCCAGGCCTGTCCGCGACGGTGATCGTGGACACCCGCAGCGGTCGCGACGAGATGCGCCGCGAGCACCTCCAGTGAGCGAGGCCGCCGCGCGCCAGCCGGCGCATGAGCCCAACGCCTCGCTCGCCGACTGGATCGCAGTGGGCGCCGGGTCGCTCGGCGCCCTGATGGCCTCGCTGGACATCTCGATCACCAATTCCGCCCTGCCCCAGATCCAGGGCGAGATCGGCGCCAGCGGCACCGAGGGCACCTGGATCGCCACCGGCTACCTGATCGCCGAGGTGGTGATGATCCCGCTCACCGCCTGGCTGACGCGGGTGTTCGGGTTGCGGACCTTCCTGCTGTCCTGCGCCACCCTGTTCACCCTGTTCTCGATCCAGTGCGGCCTGGCCCACAGCCTGCCGGAGATGATCATCGGGCGGATCGGCCAGGGCTTCACCGGCGGCGCGCTGATCCCCACCGCGCAGACCATCGTCGCCACCCGCCTGCCCCGGCGCCAGATGCCGATCGGCATGACCATGTTCGGTCTGATCGTGCTGCTGGGGCCGCTGGTGGGTCCGGTGGTGGGCGGCTGGCTGACCGAGAACATCAGCTGGAGCTGGTGCTTCTTCCTCAACGTGCCGGTCTATTTCGCCCTCGCCTCGCTGCTGTTGCTGGGGCTGCCGCACACGAAATCGAACTTCGGGCTGCTGAGGCGCGCGGACTGGTTCGGCATCTTCGGCATGACGGCGGGGCTGAGCTGCCTGACCACGGTGCTGGAGGAAGGCCAGCGGGAGCGATGGTTCGAGTCCTCGCTGATCACCGGCCTGTCGATCGTCTCGGGCGTCGGCTTCGTGGTGCTGCTGCTCTCGCAGATGTTCGCCAAGGAGCCGGTGATCAAGCTCCGCCTGCTGCTCAACCGCAGTTACGCCAGCGTGATCCTGATCGTGCTGGTGGTGGGCTCGGTGCTCTACGGCGTGCTCTACATCCTGCCGCAGTTCCTCAGCAACGTGGCGGGCTACAACGCCTTCCAGGCTGGCCAGATCCTGCTGATCTCCGGCGTGCCGGCCTTCATGATGATGCCGATCCTGCCCCAACTGCTGGGGCGGGTGAACATGAAGATGATGATCACGGGAGGCCTGATCTGCCTGGCCTGGAGCGCCTTCCTCGACACCCACCTGACGGCCGAAAGCGCCGGCGGCGATTTCATCGCCTCCCAGCTGCTGCGGGGGGTGGGCCAGATCATGGCGATGATGCCGCTGAACCAGGCCTCGGTCGGGGCGGTGGCGCGGGAGGACGCGGGCGACGCGGCCGGCCTGTACAACATGGCGCGCAACCTCGGCGGCTCGATCGGCCTGGCCCTGCTCGGCCTGTTCATCGATCGCCGGGTGGAGGCGCACGGCGACATGATCCGCGAGGCGGTCACCGGCAATTCGCTGCTGGCCCAGTCGCGCATCGCCGGCAGCGCGGCCAACTTCGCGGCCAGCGGCGGCGGCGACCTCGCCTACGGCCGGATGCAGGCGCTCAAGCAGCTCGCCGCTCAGATCGATCTGCAGGCCCTGGTGATCACCTATTCGGAATGTTTCTGGATGCTCGGCGTCGCCCTGCTGGCGAGCATTTCGCTGGTCTTCCTGCTGCGCACCCCACGCCGGGGCGGCCCCACCGCGATGCATTGAGGCAAGGCTGACCATGACCCGCCACATCGCCCTTTCCCTGCTCGCCACCGCCGCCACGCTGTCGCTCGGCGCCTGCGTGGTCGGACCGAACTATCAGGGGCCGCCGCATGCCGCGCCGGTCGCGGAACAGGCCCAGGCCTTCCATCGCGCCCCTGTGGCGAAGGCCGACACCGCACCGCCCGCCGCCCGCTGGTGGGAGGCGCTGGACGATCCCGAACTCGACCGCCTGATCGACGCTGCCCTGGCCGACAGCCCCGACGTCCACGCCGCCCAGGCTCGCCTGCGCCAGGCCCGCTCCGTGCTCAGCCAGCAGAAGCGCAACGAACTGCCCACCGCGTCGGGCACGGCGATCTATCTGCGGACCCACATCCCAGACACCGGCCTGGGCGGAAACAACAGCGCGACGGCTGGCCAGACGCTGGGTTCAGGCGGCGACCTGAACTTCTATGACGCCGGCTTCGACGCCACCTGGGAACTGGACCTGTTCGGCGGGACGCGCCGGGCGATCCAGGCGGCCCGGGCGCAGACGCAGATGTCGCAAGCGGAACTGGAAGACCTGCACGTCTCCCTCGCCGCCGAGGTGGCCCAGGCCTATGTCGGCCTGCGCGACCAGCAGCGACGGCTGGACCTGTCGGACCAGTCCGCCGAGCTGGAAAGCCGCGAACTCACCCTGACCGAGGAGCGTCGCCGGCGCGGCGTGGTCTCCGACGCCGAGATCGAGCGCCTGCGCACCCAGGTCGAGACCACCCGTGGGACGCTGATCCCGCTCAAGGCCCAGATCGAGGCCAGCCTGGACCAGCTCGCCGTGCTGACCGGCCGCGAACCCGGCGCCCTGGATCAGGAACTGAGCGCCGCCCAACCGATCCCGGAACTTCCGGCCATGGTCGCGGTGGGCGATCCCGGCGCCCTGATCCGCCGCCGGCCCGACATCCGCCAGGCGGAGCGCGCGCTCGCGGCCTCCAACGCCCAGATCGGCGAGCAGGTGGCCAACCTGTTCCCCAAGATCAATCTGCTGGGCGATATCGGCTGGGGCTCCACCGACATCGGCCACCTGTTCGACGGCGGCAGCTTCACCCCGGTGGTCGCCCCGGTGCTGCAGTGGAACATCCTCGACTTCGGCCGCACCCGCGCCAAGATCGCCCAGGCCGAGGCTGGCCGCGACGAGGCGGCGGCGAAATTCCAGGGCGCGGTGCTTTCGGCGCTGCAGGACGCGGAGACCTCGTTGTCCCGCTTCGGCCGCCAGCGCGACAACGTGGTCAGCCTGGAACGGGTGAAGGCCTCGGCGGACCGTTCGGCCGTCCTGACCCTGCAGCGCTACCAGGCCGGGACGGCCAGCCTGATCGACCAGCTCGACACCGAACGCAACCGCCTCTCGGCCGAGCAGAACCTCGCCGCCGCCCGTGCGCAGCTGGTGGCGGACTACGTCTCGCTGCAGAAGAGCCTGGGACTGGGGTGGAGCGCGCCGGTCGCTAAGGGATAGGCGCGCGATCCTTCTCCCCTTGCCGGAGAAGGAAGGGGCCCGCGTGTCGATAGACAGGCGGGAAGGTTGAGGGGTCTTGCTGTGATATGCGGCTAGCGTCCGTCGACCCCTCACCCTCCGGGCTATGCCGGGCCCCTCCCTCTCCCGCCAGGGAGAGGGGTTTCGCTAATTCCTGAAGCTCGGGTCGATCCGGTCCAGCTTGCGCAGCAGGGCCGGCCACGCCAGCGCCTCCGACAGCTTGCGCATGCCGCCGCCCGAGGTCTGCTCTGCGACCTTCTCGGCCACGCCCTGGGGCGGGTTGTGCAGGTTCTCACGGCCGGCCGAGAGCATGTGCACCTGGGCCTGGCAGGCGCGCTCCAGGAAGTACATGCGCACGAAGGCCGCCGGGATCGACGCGCCGACCGTCAGAGTGCCGTGGTTGCGCAGCAGCATGGCGTTCTTGGACCCCAGGTCCGCCACCAGCCGCTCGCGCTCCGCCAGGTCGGTGGCGATGCCCTCGTACTCGTGGAAGGCCAGGTCGTGGCGCGTGGCCATCGCGGTCTGGGTCATCGGCAGCAGCCCCTCGCTCATGGCCGAGACCGCCTGGCCGAAGGGGGTGTGCAGGTGGACCACCGCCTGGGCGTCCTCGCGCGCCATGTGGATGGCGGAGTGGATGGTGAAGCCCGCGGCGTTGACCATGTAGGGCGTCTCGCCGACCGGCTGGCCCTCCACGTCGATCTTCACCAGCGACGAGGCGGTGATCTCCTCGAACATCAACTGGTAGGGGTTGATCAGGAAATGGTGCTCGGGACCCGGAACCCGCGCCGACAGATGGGTGAAGATCAGATCGTCCCACCCGTACAGGGCGACCAGGCGGAAGGCGGCGGCGAGATCGACCCGCGTTCGCCATTCCTCGGTGGACATCTGTTCGTGAGCGACCGCCTGCAGCATGACCTCTCCTCCCGTTATGTCTTGTTTCCCCCAGGTGTAATCCCGTCTTCGGGTTTGTTCACGCCGAATCCTGCGTGCGGGCCTGAGCCCAGCCCGGCGAAGGTCTCGTTCAGGTAGGCGATCAGGGGACGCTGGCCGCCGTCCGCACTCCATTCCTCGGCTGCAAGCCGCAGCGCGCCGATGGCGAGCATGGCGGTGAGCCGAAGGTCGCGGCGGCGCTCGGGGTTGGGCCAACGCGCGATCAAGTGGGCGAACAGCGCCTGTTCCTTGCGCTCGTAATTGCCCTGCTTGCGGGCGCGGAGCCCCTCGGTGGAGCGCAGCAGCCGGTCGATACCCATGGCCTGATCGGTCTCGTATCGGCAGACCACCTTGGACAGGCCGTCCCGCACGGTCTCGAGCGGCGTGCGGCCCTCCGGCTCATCCGCAATCGCGACAAAGAAGGCGGTCTCAGCCTCGCTCTCCCACGCCAGCAGGATGTCTTCCTTGGAGTCGAAATAGTGGAAGAAGGTCCGCCGCGAGATGTCGGCCGCCGCCGCGATCGCATCCAGGGTGACGGCCTCGAAGCCATGCGCGAGGAACAGGCTCAACCCGGCCTCGGCGATGCGGTGGCGCGTTTCCCGCCGCTTGCGGGCGCGTAGGCCTTCGGGCGCTCCAGTTTCATCGGTCTGAACGGTCGTCACCCCGTCAGCATGGCAAACAACGACACGCCTTGCAATATTGCACTAAGTGCATATAACTTCCGCCACTCTCACGACGATAGGCGCGCGCGATGGCCGACTGGACCTTTTCCGACATTCCCTCCCAGCGAGGCCGCTCGGCCGTCGTGACCGGAACCGGGGGGCTGGGCTATGAGACGGCGCTGGCCCTGGCGAGGGCTGGGGGCGAGGTGATCCTGGCGGGACGCAATCCCAAGAAGGGCGCCGCCTCGCTGGCCCGGATCGAGGCGCTGGTCCCAGCGGCGGATATCCGGTTCGAGCCGCTGGACCTGGCCAGCCTGGCGTCGGTCAAGGCGTTCGGTGAGCGCATGCTAGGGCGGCGCGACAGCCTCGATGTCCTGATCAACAACGCCGGCGTGATGACGCCGCCCAAGCGCGAAACCACCTCGGACGGGTTCGAGCTTCAGTTCGGCGTCAACTATCTCGGTCACTTCGCCCTGACCGCACATCTGCTGCCGCTGCTGCGCAAGGGTCGCGATCCGCGCGTGGTCAACCTCAGCAGCCTCGCCCACCGCAGCGGGACCATCCAGTTCGACGACCTGCAGGCGGAGCGACGTTTCAGCCCCTGGCGGACCTACCAACAATCCAAGCTAGCCATGCTGATGTTCGCGCTGGAACTCCAGCGCCGCAGCGACGCCCAGGGATGGGGACTGATGAGCAACGCCGCCCATCCAGGCTATGCGCGCACCGACCTGATGGCCAACGGCCCAGGCCCCAATAGCCCCCTGGTCATGCTCGGCGCCCTGCTTCGGCCGCTCAGCCAGTCGGCCGCCGAGGGCGCCTTGCCGACCCTGTTCGCGGCCACCTCGCCCGCCGCCGTCAAGGGCGGTTATTACGGTCCGGGCGGATTCTACGAGATGAAGGGCCCGCCCAAGCCCGCCAAGATCATGCCCCAGGCGAAGGACCCGAAGGTCGCTGCGCGCCTTTGGGAGGTGTCGGAGAAACTGACGGGGACGACGTTCGGGGGCGTGTAGGCGTTTCTCTCCACCGTTCCATTTCAACCGTTCATCCCCGCCTTCGCGGGAACGAGCGGATGATGGGGGATGGCGTCGTGCTCAAACCGCCTCGGTCGCCATCCTCCGAGCCCCCATGAACTCGGTCGCATACATGCCGAACGCCAGGGCGCAGAACACCAGGCCCAGCGCGACCGCGCCAGCCCAACCGGCCCAGGCGTAGACGGCGCCGCCCACCCCGGACCCGATCGCCCCGCCGATGAAGAACAGCGCCACGTACAAGCCGTTCAGACGGCTTCGGGCGTGGGCGGCGAGGCTGTAGATCTCGCGCTGGCCCAGCACCTGGCAGGTCTGCACACCGAGGTCCAGCAACAGGCCCGCGCCCACCAGGGCCCACAGCCCAAGTCCGCCGCCGCGCCCGAACCAGCACAGCACGAAGCACAGGGCCGCCGCCACAAAGGCCGCTCCGGTCGCCGGCCGGGTCCAGCCCCGGTCGGCCATCCGCCCCGCCACCGGCGCGATCAGCGCGCCTGTCGCGCCGGCCAGGGCGAACAGGGCGATTTGGGTCTGGCTCAACCGGTAGACCGGGCCTGAGAGCAGCAGCGGCGCGGTGGTCCAGAACAGGCTGAAGGCCCCGAACATGCAGCCCTGGTAGAAGGCCCGCCGGCGCAGGATCGGCGTCTCCACCAGCAGCGCGCCCATCGAGGCGATCAGCTGAGGATAGGTATGGTCGCTTTCCGGCTGGCGCTTGGGCAGGATGCGCGCGATCGCCGCCGACAGGATCAGCATCACCACCGCCGAGGCGAAGAACACCGCCCGCCAGCCGAAATGATCCGCGATCAGGCTGGAGGCGGGGCGCGACAACAGGATGCCGGCGATCAGGCCGCTCATCACGTCGCCCACCACCCGCCCGCGCGCCTCGGGCGGGGCGAAATGGGCGGCGACCGGCACCAGCATCTGCGCCGCCACCGACCCCAACCCCACCAGCAGCGAGGCCGCCAGGAACAGCCCGGCCGAGGGCGAGATCGCCGCCAGTCCCAGCGCCACCGCTCCGCATAGCGCGGTCACTACGATCAACCGGCGGTTCTCCACCAGATCGCCCAGCGGCACCACGAAGGCGAGGCCGAGCCCGTATCCAGCCTGGGTCAGGGTCACGACCAGCCCGGTGGCGGCCTTGCTCATGCCCAGCGCCTGGCTGATCGGCCCCGCCAGCGGCTGGCCGTAATAGAGGTTGGCGACCGACAGCCCGCAGGCCAGCGCCATGAAGACGATCAGGCCACGGGACAGCGGCTGGGGAACAGTGGACATGCGTATCGCCTAGGCCGGGATCACCCGCGCCGCCTTCAGCGCGTCGAACAGCTCGAAGAAGGCCTTGTCGGTGGCCTGGTGGTCGAGGAAGCCGGCCTCGCGGCTTTTGCTCATGTCGGTGACCACCTCCAGCGGCCGGCCGAGGTCGGCGTCGGTGTGCCAGGCCGAGACCAGGCGCGAGATATCCGGCTCGACCAGGCCATGCTTGGCGGCGATGTCGGCCCAGACGGCGGCGTCGCCGGCCATCTGGGTCTCCAGCGGGGCGGGCTCGGCCGGGAAGTCCGCCGGCTCCAAGCCGAAATAGCGGGCCAGTTCGCTCCACATCCACTTCCAGCGGAAGACGTCGCCGTCGACGATGTTGAAGGCCTGGTTGCGCGCATTGGGGCTGGTCGCCGCCCACTCCAGCTGGCGGGCCAGCAGGCGGGCGTCGGTCATGTCGGTCAGGCCGTTCCACTGCACCGCCGAGCCCGGGAAGACGAACGGCCGGCCGGTCTCGCGGCAGATCGAGGCGTAGACCGCCAGGGTCACGCCCATGTTCATGGCGTTGCCGAGCGCGAAGCCGATGATGGTGTGCGGCCGGTGGATGCTCCAGGAAAAGCCGCGCTCGGCCGAGGCCGCGAACACCTCGTCCTCCTGGGCGTAGTAGAAGTTGTCGATCGGCAGGCGCGGCATGCTCTCGCGGAACGGCGTGATCAGGTCCTTGCCCTTGCCGTAGGATTCGAACGGCCCGAGGTAGTGCTTCAACCCCGTGACCAGCGCCACGTGCTCCAGCGCACCGCCCCGCGGCAGGGCCTGGAGCAGGTTGCGCACCATCGCCCCGTTCACCCGACAGTTCTCCGCCTCGGTGGGCTGGCGCAACCAGGTGGCGAAGAAGACATGGGTCGGGTCGAGCCCCGTCAGCGGCGCCTTGACGCCTTCGGCATCGGTCAGATCGGCGGCGAGAGGCTGTAGCCCCGGCAGGTCGGTCTGCGGACGGCGCGCCAGGCCATGCACCTTCCAGCCCTGCTCCAGCAGCCGCCGCGCCAGATTGGAGCCGACGATGCCGGTCGAGCCGACGACCAGGGCCGTGCGCTGCATGGGTAAGCCTTTTGGGGAACGGAACTCTGGCAACAGATAGGGTGGAAAGTCCGGTCGGCTAGATCAGCCCCGCCAGCGGCGAGGACGGATCGGCGTAGCGCTTCTTCGGCATGCGCCCCGCCAGATAGGCGTCACGGCCGGCGAGCACCGCATGCTTCATCGCCCGGCCCATCAGCACGGGGTCCTTGGCCTCGGCGATAGCGCTGTTCATCAGCACGCCCGCACAGCCCAGTTCCATGGCGATGGCGGCGTCCGAAGCCGTGCCCACACCGGCGTCGACGACCACCGGCACCTTGGTCTGCTCGACGATCAGGCGGATGTTGACCCGGTTCTGAATGCCCAGGCCCGAGCCGATCGGCGCGCCCAGCGGCATGATGGCGGCGGCGCCGGCCTCCTCCAGCTTACGGCAATAGACCGGGTCGTCGGAGCAGTAGACCATCACCTGGAAGCCCTCGGCGACCAGCATCTTCAGCGCCCGCAGGGTCTCTTCCATATCGGGATACAGGTGCTTGGGGTCGCTCAGCACCTCCAGCTTGACCAAGTCCCAGCCGCCGGCCTCGCGCGCCAGCCGCAGCGTGCGCACCGCATCCTCGCCGGTGAAGCAGCCGGCGGTGTTGGGCAGGTAGGTGAAGCGGTCGGGCTTCACATAGTCGACCAGCATGGGCTGGGACGGATCGGACAGGTTCACCCGGCGCACAGCCACGGTGACGATCTCGGCGCCCGCGGCCTCGGCGGCGGCGGCGTTCACCGCGTAGTCCCTGTACTTGCCGGTGCCGATGATCAGGCGCGAGCGGAAGGTGCGTCCCGCCACCGTCCAGACGTCCTCGGACTCAGTCGCCAGGGTCGTGACAGGCGCGTTCATCAGCCGCCTCCGATAAAATGGACGATCTCGATGCGGTCGCCGTCGCAGAGCACAGTGGCCAGATATTGCGAGCGAGGCACGATTTCCAGGTTGCGCTCGACTGCGACCTTGCGCCCGTCCAGTCCGAGTTCGCCGACGAGGGCCGCCACGGTCGACGCCCGCTCCAGGTCGCGGGCCTCTCCATTGATCACCAGCTTCATGACGATATCGGCCTCGCGGGTCGCGGACCCGATGGCCGCGACCTCCTATACCAGCGCCGTGCTTGTGACCGCAGGCGCCGGCCTATACAAGTCCCCGCTTCGAGTCGTTCGGCGAGACGGATGTCAAAGCCCATCTACGTGCTCAACGGCCCCAGCCTGAACCTGCTGGGCGTCCGCGAGCCCCATATCTATGGGACCACCACCCTGGACCAGGTCAAAGCCATGTGCGAGGCCCGTGCGGCCACGCACGGGACGACGGTGGTGTTCCGCCAGTCCAACCACGAGGGCCAACTCGTGGACTGGATTCACGAGGCCCGCGCCGATGCCTCGGTCATCGTCATCAACCCGGCCGCCTATGGCCACACCTCCATCGCCCTGCTCGACGCACTGAAGGCCGCCGAGCTGCCGGTGATCGAGCTTCACCTGTCCAATCCCGCCGCGCGGGACGACTTTCGCCGTCACAGTTACGTTTCCAGGGTCGCCACAGGCATGATCACGGGCTTCGGGGCAGCGGGCTATGAGCTCGCCGTCGACGCCGCCGTCCGCCTCGTCACGGCCCAAGCATAGGAATCCACATGGCCTCCGACACTCCTCCCGCCGACAAGCCGAAAGCGGCCGGCGATCCCATCGACACCCGCCTGGTCCGTCGCCTGGCCGACATCCTGAAGGACACCGATCTCAGCGAGATCGAGGTGGAGCGGGGCGATCTGAAGATCCGCGTCGCCCGCCTGGCCCCCGTCGCCGCCCCGACCCAGGTCTACACCACGGCGCCCACGCCCATCGCCGCCCCGGCCGCGCCCGTGGCGACAGCCGCCGCCGCGCCCGAGCCCATGGGCGAGACCCTGCGCGGCGATCAGGTGAAGTCGCCTATGGTCGGCACTGTCTACCTGCAGCCCCAGCCCGGCGCGAAGGCCTTCGTCCAGGTTGGCGACAAGGTGAACGCGGGCCAGACCCTGCTGATCATCGAAGCCATGAAGACCATGAACCCGGTCCCCGCGCCGCGCGCCGGCGTCGTGCTCCGGGTGTTGATCGAGGACGGCCAGCCGGTGGAGTTCGGCGAACCCCTGATCGTCATCGAATAGCCCGATGTTCGAGAAGATCCTGATCGCCAACCGGGGCGAGATCGCGCTTCGCATCCACCGCGCCTGCAAGGAGATGGGCATCGCCACCGTGGCGGTCCATTCCGAGGCCGACCGCAGCGCCATGCACGTGCGCCTGGCCGACGAGAGCGTCTGCATCGGCCCGGCCCCGGCCGCGCGCAGCTATCTGAACATCCCCTCCATCATCGCCGCCTGCGAGATCACCGGCGCCCAGGCCGTGCACCCCGGCTACGGCTTCCTGTCGGAGAACGCCCGCTTCGCCGAGATCGTCGAGGCCCACGGCTTCACCTTCATCGGCCCCAAGCCCGAGCATATCCGGGTCATGGGCGACAAGATCAGCGCCAAGAAGACGGTCAAGGAAGCCGGCATCCCCGTGGTGCCGGGCTCCGAGGGCGGCGTTTCCACCGTCGAGGAAGCGGTCGCGGCGGCCGAGCAGATCGGCTTTCCCGTCCTGATCAAGGCCGCCGCCGGCGGCGGCGGGCGGGGCATGAAGGTGGCCAAGGACCTGGACAGCCTGGCCGAGGCGGTCGCCACCGCCCAAGCCGAGGCGGCCGCCGCCTTCGGCGACGGCACCGTCTACATGGAGCGCTACCTCCAGAAGCCGCGCCATATCGAGCTGCAGGTGATCGCCGACAGCCACGGCAATGTCTGCCACCTGGGCGAACGCGACTGCTCGCTGCAGCGCCGCCACCAGAAGGTGCTGGAGGAAGCCCCCTCGCCCGCCATCGACGCCGCCACCCGCGCCAAGATCGGGGCCGTCGTCGTCGATGCGGTGCGTCGGATCGGCTATCTGGGCGTCGGCACCATCGAGTTCCTGTACGAGGACGGCGAGTTCTTCTTCATCGAGATGAACACCCGCCTGCAGGTCGAGCACCCGGTCACCGAGGCCATCACCGGCATCGACCTGGTGCGCGAGCAGATCCGCATCGCCGCCGGCCTGCCCCTGTCGTTCCGCCAGGAAGACATCCTGTTTGAGGGCCACTCCATCGAGTGCCGCATCAATGCGGAGAACCCCCGCACCTTCATCCCCTCGCCGGGCAAGGTCACCGACTTCCATGCGCCGGGCGGGCTGGGCGTGCGGCTGGATTCGGCGATGTACGCCGGCTATTCGATCCCGCCCTACTACGACAGCCTGATCGGCAAGCTGATCGTGCACGGCCGCGACCGCGAGGAAGCCATCGCCCGGATGAACCGCTCGCTGGGCGAGATGGTGGTCGGCGGGGTGGAGACCACCATCCCTCTGTTCCAGGACCTGCTGCTGGAGAAGGACATCGCCGCCGGCGACTACCACATCCACTGGCTCGAACAGTGGATGGCCAAACAGGGCTGAGGCGGCTTCATGCTCCCCTGCGCAGCGGGGGAGAATGAGTTCTATTCGCCCCACATCTCCAGCGTCCGCCGCACCGCCGGGCGCGCCTTCACCCGCTCGAAGTGAGCCAGGATGTTGGCCGGCGCCGCGACCTCGGCCACCGCGATCCAGCGCTCGGCGTAGAACAGGGCGCTGTCGGCGATGGTGAACAGCTCGCCCGCCAGATAGGGCCGCTCGCCCAGCGCCTCGCCCAGCAGGGCCAGCCCCTTGCCGGCGATCTCGCGCCCGCGCGCCTGGGCCGCCGCCTTGGCCGTCTCGTCGTGGGCGGCGGCGGGATCGAAGCGGGCCGGGCGGAAGAAGCGGGTGAAGCCCTGGGCGTGCACCGTGCCGACCAGATAGTCGGTCGCCTCCAGCACCCGCGCCTGCGCCTCGGCGTCGTCCGGCCACAGCCCCGCCTCGGGATAGGTCCGGGCGAGCCACAGGGCGATGGCGGCGTATTCGGTCAGCACGCTCCTGTCGTCGCGCACCAGGGCCGGCACCTTGCCCTTGGGGTTCACCTGCGGAAACCCGCCGCGCAGGTTCGCCTCATCGCGCATGTCCACCTGTTCGAGCGTGTAAGGCGCGCCGATCTCCTCCAGCAGCACGTGGATGCCGATGGCGCAGGTGCGGGGGGCCCAGTAGAGCTTCATGGACTTGGCCCTCTCAGACGTTCGGCGAGATATGACGGCCGACGTCCATGCTGTCATGAAGCAGGCGAATAACTCGCACGCGTTCAAGATCGAAGGTGAAAATGGCGAGGTGGCGTGGCCGCGAGATACGGTCTTGTGCAGCAGGCCGCAGGCGGCTGTGACGAAGATGATAAAGATTCAGCTCCAGGCCATCGATCTCGACCGTTTGGACACCTGGCCGCGTCGGATCGGCTCTGATGTCTTCGTAGGCGGCCAAGATCAGGCTGCCGTAGCGGCCACGAACGATCGGTCCGAAGGAACGGCGGCTTTCCCTCAGCGCTGCAGCGGCGTCCAGGCGAGCGGCCGGCGCAATGACCAGTCGCCTCACTGGAATTCTGCCTCGACCTCCGCCTGAAGTTCATCCAGCCACGCGCCGATATCCTCGACCTCGATCCCTTCCCCGCGCTCCAGCTGGTCCAGCCCGACCTGGACGGCAGCGCGCAACCGGGCGAGGCGCGCGGCGTCGGTGTCTGTGCGGGTCTTGAGCAGACGCAATCCGGCGCGCACGACCTCGCTGGCGTTCTGGAAGTCGCCCGAAGCGACCCGCTCCTCGACGAAATGGTCGAGCCCTTCGGTAAGGTTCACATTGCGCGTCGCCATGGGCCAACCCTAGATCCATTGGCAATCTTTGCCAACCACCTCGAAGTTCCACCCTACTTCCGCCGCCCCTTCCGGAACTGCTCCGCCGCCTCCGCCCGCGCCTCGGCCCGCAGTTGCTTGGGCGCGTTCCGGTCCACCGCTTCGCCCGCAGGCGTCAGGACCTCGTTGGCGAATTCCAGGTCGAGCATCTTCAGGCGTTTCAGCTCGTCGCGCAGGCGGGCGGCCTCCTCGAACTCCAGGTTGGCGGCGGCGTTGCGCATCCGCGTTTCCAGGTCCTTCAGCGTGACCTGGAAGTTGGAGCCCAGGAACGGTTTGCCCGCGGATTCGGCCACGCCGGCCGGGATGGTGACGCGGTCGGCCTTCTCGTAGGGGCTGTCGAGGATGTCGGCGATGCCGCGCTTGACGCTCTCGGGCGTGATGCCGTGCTCGAGGTTGAAGGCGGTCTGGCGTTCGCGGCGGCGCGTGGTCTCGGCCATGGCCCGCTCCATCGAGCCGGTGATGCGGTCGGCGTAGAGGATCACCCGTCCGTCGATGTTGCGCGCCGCCCGGCCGATGGTCTGCACCAGCGAGGTCTCGGAGCGCAGGAAGCCCTCCTTGTCGGCGTCCAGGATGGCGACCAGTCCGCACTCCGGGATGTCCAGCCCCTCGCGCAGCAGGTTGATGCCGATCAGCACGTCGAAGGCGCCCAGCCGCAGGTCGCGGATGATCTCGATCCGCTCCACCGTGTCGACGTCGGAATGCAGGTAGCGCACCCGCACGCCCTGCTCGTGCATGTACTCGGTCAGGTCCTCGGCCATCTTCTTGGTCAGGGTGGTGACCAGCGAGCGATAGCCGATGCGGGCCACGTCCTTCACCTCGGCGATGACGTCGTCGACCTGGGAAAAGCCGTCCTTGGACACCGGCCGCACCTCGACCGGAGGGTCGATCAGGCCGGTGGGGCGGATCACCTGCTCGACGAACACGCCGCCGGTCTTCTCCATCTCCCATGGGCCGGGGGTGGCGGAGACATGGACGGTCTGGGGCCGCATCGCCTCCCACTCCTCGAACTTGAGCGGGCGGTTGTCCATGCAGGACGGCAGGCGGAAGCCGTACTCGGCCAGGGTGAACTTGCGGCGGTAGTCGCCCCGGTACATGCCGCCGATCTGGGGCACGGTGACGTGGCTCTCGTCGGTGAACAGCAGGGCGTCCTGGGGCAGATATTCGAAGAAGGTCGGCGGCGGCTCACCCGGCTGGCGGCCGGTCAGCCAGCGGGAATAGTTCTCGATCCCGGCGCAGGAGCCGGTGGCCTCCATCATCTCCAGGTCGAAGCGGGTGCGCTGTTCCAGCCGCTGGGCCTCCAGCAGCTTGCCGTTCTCGGTGAACCACTTCACCCGCGCCTCCATCTCGGCCCGGATGCCGTCCATCGACTGCTTCAGGGTGCGGCGCGGCGTGACGTAGTGGCTGTTGGCGTAGATCTTGATCGACGGCAGCTCGGCGGTCTTCTTGCCGGTCAGGGGGTCGAACTCGGTGATCGACTCCACCTCCTCGCCGAACAGCGAAATGCGCCAGGCGCGGTCCTCGTAGTGGGCGGGGAAGATCTCGATGCTGTCGCCGCGGCGGCGGAAAGTCCCGCGCACGAACGAAGCGTCGTTACGCTTGTACTGCAGCGCCACCAGGTCGGCCATCAGCCGCTTCTCGTCCACCACCTCGCCGAGCTGCAGCTCGAAGGTCATGGCGGTGTAGGTCTCCACCGACCCGATACCGTAGATGCAGGAGACCGAGGCGACCACGATCACGTCGTCGCGCTCCAGGATCGCACGGGTGGCCGAGTGGCGCATCCGGTCGATCTGCTCGTTCAGCGAGCTGTCCTTCTCGATGTATGTATCGGTACGCGGAACGTAAGCTTCCGGTTGATAATAATCGTAGTAGGAGACGAAGTACTCCACCGCGTTGTCGGGGAAGAAGGACTTGAACTCGCCGTAAAGCTGGGCGGCCAGGGTCTTGTTGGGGGCCAGGATCAGGGCGGGACGCTGGGTGGCCTCGATGATCTTGGCCATGGTGAAGGTCTTGCCGCTGCCGGTGACGCCGAGCAGCACCTGGTCCGGCTCTTGCTCGCTAATCCCGTCCACCAGTTCGGCGATGGCGCGCGGCTGGTCGCCGGCGGGCTCGTAGTCGCTGACCAGCTTGAACCGGCGACCACCTTCGGACTTGGCCGGACGCGCCGGCTTATGGGGCGCCCAGGCGACGGCGACGCTGGGAGGCACGTCGGTCGCCGGATGGTCGAACACGAACTTGGCGGAGGCCTCCGCCACGCCACCACCCCCGCCCGATTGCGCGAACGGCGTCGGGTCGAGCGGCGCGGGGGCGGGCTTCGAGCGCGAGGCGGCGGGCTTGGCGGAACGGGGCATGAACGTGAAGGTAGGGAGGGAAGGCGCACGAGGCTAGTGCCGGCCCGCCCCTCGGGCCGCATTCGCTTCAATTCGCCGGATTGTTGGATGGCGAGGCGTCGCACTATGCTCGATCCACATGCCCATAGCTTCGACCAAGCCCTCCCCGCTGTCCGGGGTCTTCGCCGGCTTCCTGGCCCGCAAGGCCGAGGCGCGCCATACCGCGCGGGTCGTGGTCGCCGTGCTGATCGCCTATGCGGCCTATGCCGTGTTCGCCCTACCGCAGGGCTACTGGGCGGTGTTCACCACCCTGATCATCATGCAGGCCAGCATCGGCGGCACCGTCGGCGCGGCGATCGATCGGATGTACGGCACGCTGCTGGGCGCAGCGGTAGGCGGCCTGGCGGCGTGGCTGCGTCCCCAGACGGGGTTCGGGCTCGGCGCGGCCTTGGTGATCGCCAGCGCGCTGACCGCCTACATCGCCATGATGCGACCGAACATGAAGGTGGCTCCGGTGACGGCGGCCATCATGCTCCTGACCTCGGCCGGCCGGCTCGGGCCGCTGCACGCGGCGGCCTACCGGGTGGTCGAGATCGGCCTGGGCAGCATCATCGGGGTGGCGGCGACGCTGCTGGTGTTCCCGGCGCGCTCGCGGACGGCGGTGGCGGAACGCGCGGCCAAGGTGCTGCGGATGCTGGGAGAACTGCTCGCCCACTACGCCGAATGGCTGGCGACGGCCCAGGTCGAACCGGCCGAAGAGATGCACGCCCTGCACGACCGCATCCGCGCCGGCATCGCCGGGGTGGAGGCGGCGGTCGCCGACACCGAGCGCGAACGGGCGGCGCGGCTGGGCTACCATCACCTGTCCCCGGCGACGCCGCGCACGCTGTGGCGCATCCGCAGCGAGGCGGTGGCGATGGGCCGGGCGCTGCGGACACCTTGGCCGCCGGCGATCCGGGCCCAACTCGCCGAGCCGGGCCGGCGGATGTTGCAGGCCGAGATGGCGATGCTGGCGGCCTGCATGACCGCCGTCACCGAGCAGGCCGCCGTGGTCCAGCCACCGATGTTCGCCGCCAGCCACGACGAGTTCCAAGACGCCGTCGCCGCCCTACGCCGCGAGCGGCTGACGCGGGACCTGACCTTCGACGCGGTGGGGGCGGTGTTCAGCTTCGCCTTCGCCCTGGAAAGCCTCTACGAAAACCTCGGCGATCTGGCCGACCGGATCGACGAGAGCGTGCTGGAACGTCCCGTCGGCGTGATGAACCGCTTGCGGACCACGCTCAGGCTGCAGGCGCCGGACTGATCAGGCGGACATCAGCCTTCGCGCACGCGCCAGACGCTCGACTCCACGATCCAGGGTCTCGTCGCGCTTGGCGAAGCACAGCCGCACCAGCCCCGTCTCAGGCGCCTCCTCGTAGAAGGCCGAGACCGGGATCGCCGCCACGCCGGCCACCTCCACCGCGCGCAGGCAGAAGCTGCGATCGTCCAGCGTGACGCCCGAGGCCCGCAGATCGACGTTGAGGAAGTAGGTCCCAGCGCTCGGCAACGTCACGAAGCCGGCGTCCTTCAGGCCGCTCGCCAGCCGGTCGCGCGACCGGGCGAAGTCGTGGCGCATCTCGTCCAGGGCGCCGTCAGGACGGTTCAGGCCGTAGGCGACGGCGGCCTGGAGGTTTGGCGCCACGGTGAAGGTCAGGAACTGGTGCGCGCGCGCCAGCACGGCGGTGATCTCGGGCGATGAGATGGTCCAGCCGACCTTCCATCCGGTCAGCGAGAAGATCTTGCCGGCCGAGCCGATCTTCACCGTCCGCTCCGCCATGCCCGGCAGCGCCATCAGCGGCGTGTGGACGCGGCCGTCGAACACCACGTGCTCCCAGACCTCGTCGCACACCGCGATGCAGTCGAACCGGCGGCAGCAGTCCGCCAGCAGTTCGAGCTCCGCCTTCGACGAGACCACGGCGGCGGGGTTGTGCGGGGTGTTGAGCACCACCAGTCGGGTCTTTGGGCTAAACACCCGATCCAGAGCTTCCCCGGTGATGCGCCATTCCGGAGGTTGCAGGGTGACGAAACGGGGAACGCCGCCGGCGCGTCGCACCATCGGCTCGTAGCTGTCGTAGAGCGGCTGGAACAACACCACCTCGTCGCCGGGCGAGATCAGCGCCAGGAAGGCGGCGGCCAGGGCCTCGGTCGCCCCGGCGGTGACGATCACCTGCTCCGGCGTCAGCGTCAGGCCCTGGACGCGCCCGTAATGGTCGGCCAAGGCCTGGCGTAACGCAGGCGTCCCCAGCATCGGCGGATACTGGTTCGGTCCGTCGAGCGTGGCCTGGGCGGCGGCGGCGCGTACATCGTCGGGCCCCTCGGATTCGGGAAAGCCCTGGCCCAGGTTCACTGCGCCATGCTGGCGCGCCAGGCCGGACATCAGCTCGAAGATCGTCGTCGGCAGGCCGGCGAACAGCGGATTGGCGTGGAGCGTCATGGGCGGGCGATCCGGTTAAGGCTATGGCCTCGACGACGGCCGCCCGGAGGCGCCATGGTCCGGCGGTTCGTCAGGGTCGGTATCTAGGCCCCCACCGTCAAGCGAGTGTTCATGGCCACAGGCGCCGAAAGTCTACGCGTGCTCCTGGTCGGCGGAGGGATCGGCGGCCTGACGGCGGCCATCGCCCTCGCCCGCCGGGGCGCACGGCCGGTGGTGCTGGAGCAGGCCGACGCCTTCGCCGAGGTAGGCGCAGGACTGCAGCTCGCGCCGAACGCCACCCGCCGTCTGTTCGGGCTGGGACTGGAGTGTGAAATCCGCGAGATCGGCTTCATGCCGGAACAGGTCGACATCCGCGACAGCGCCGATAGCCGCCTGTTGCTGACCACTCCGCTCGGCGCGGCGGCGGAGCGCCGGTGGCGGGCGCCATATCTCCAGGTGCATCGCGCCGACCTGCAGGCCGTGCTGCTCAACGCCGCCCAAGCCTTGGGGGTGGAGATCAGAACCGACGCACGCGTGCAATCGGTCGAACAGCACGCCGCTGGCGTAAGCGCCGATCTTTCCAGCGGCGAAGTGGAAGGCGACGTGCTGATCGGCTGCGACGGCGTGCACTCGGGGGTGCGCAGCCAGATGTTCGGCCAGAGCCCCGCGCGCTTCACCGGTCAGGTGGCGTGGCGGGGACTGGTCTCCGCAGATCGTCTGAGACCCGGTCTCATTCCACCCCGCGCGCAGGTCTGGACCGGGAACGGCCGGCATTTTCTGCATTACCTGGTGCGTGACGGCGCCCTGGTGAACTTCGTCGGTGTGGTGGATGGACAGGCCTGGAGCCAGGAG
>NZ_LMUL01000017.1:160728-206088 GCF_009765965.1 Caulobacter sp. S45 | reverse complement strand
GACCGGCTCGCCGCCGATTTCATCGGCTGGCCCGAGCCGGTCTCGGCGCTTATCGCGGAAACCAAGACCTGCTGGCGCTGGGCGATCCATGACCGCCCGCCCCTGACCCATTGGAGTCTCGGCCGCATCGCCCTGCTCGGCGACGCCGCCCACCCGACCGTTCCATTCCTGGCGCAAGGCGCGGGCATGGCGATCGAGGACGCCTGCGCGCTCGCGCGTTGGCTGGACGGCGGGGACGATCCGATTAGCGCCCTGGCCAGCTATGGCGCCGAGCGGCGGCCCCGCACCGCCCGCGTCCGCAACTGGGCGAGGCGTAATGGCCGCCTGTTCCACCTGCCGCGCCCATTACGTCGCGCCACCTTCTTTGCGGCGAGAGCCAGCGCCCCCGGCGCCGACGGCTCAGCTGCACATTTGGACTGGTTGTACGGCGATGCCGAACCCGGAAATGGTGCGACGCAACAAAGCAAAAACTAGGCGCGGCGGCCACTTTTCCGCCGCAGGCCTTACAATCCGGCAATTCCATGCGCCTTTGCGCGGAAAAACGACATTTCCCCTTGCCTTATGCTGCGGTGCGAAGTAGATAGTCCTCACCAACGTTTCGACGTTGTCGCCCTTCCTGGGCGTTTCCTCCCTATGAACTTTAGCCGCGCCTTCGGGTGCGGCTTTTTTTTGCCCGCACCGCGGCGCCGGTCCGCCGGAGGCGCAGGCTTAGGTCAGGGCGGTGAAGATCAGGGTCGCCAACAGGACGTCGAAGGTCCGCAAGGCCGTGGCGCCGAACGCCGAACTCCCGAAAGACAGGTATCTGAACATGGGCGCCCCGGATCGTATCCGAAGGCCCCAGCAAGACCCGCGCCAGAGGTGGACGGCGCGGTCGCCTCCGTCAGACGCGCTTGCGTGTGATCGCGCCCAGCGGGCGACGCCGGTCGGCTTCGCCGGACCATTCCGCCTCGGTGTAGGCCGACTTCGCCGCCGCCACGGCCTGCGGCCCGGCCTTCAGACCTCGCCGGCGCTCGGCCTGGGCCAGGAGATGCGCCTCGGCGGCGGACATGATGGCTCTCCGTACGCCTTCCCGCTTCGGAGCAGGAGGCTCGTCGACAGGGACCAGCGACTTGCCGGCCGGCGCGTCGTCATCGGCTACGGAAGGCGGGCGGTTTCGGCTGCTCATCGATGATCAGCCTACGCCGCGTTCGTTAAAAACCCGTCCCGCCTGGCGGGGCTCAGTAGGTGTCGCCGTCGTCGTAGCCGCCGTCGTCATAACCACCGCCCCTGTCGCCGTCGCCATACTCGTTGATGGTGACGTTCTCCACGGGCTGGCCGCCGCCCCATCCGCCGCCGCCATGATGGCCGCCGCCGAACATGTTGGACAGGCCGCTGAACAGCATCTCGCCGCCGGCCACACCCGCCGCGGTGGTGCCCGCCGTGCGTAGGAAGCTGCCGAAGCCGCCAGGCTGGGCCGGCTGGCCGCCGCCACCGCCACCGAACAGGCCGCCGAGCAGACCGCCCGCCTGTTGCGGCGGCGCCTGCGGCTGGGCGCCGTAGGGCTGCTGCCCATAGGCTTGTTGAGGATAGCCCTGCTGCGGATAGGGCTGTTGCTGGGCGTATCCTTGCTGGCCATAAGGTTGTTGCGCGTACTGCGGCTGGGCGGGCTGACCGCCGCCGAGGAAGCTGGCGCCGCCGCCCTGGGGCTGCGACCCGGAACGCAGTTGGCTCTCCAGCTCGACCACGCGCGCCTGCGCCGCGTGCAGCGCCTGATCGGCGATGATGGCGTGCTGGACCAGCACATAGGCGGCATCCGGATTGGCGCGGACGGTGCGCTCGATCAGGTCGGACGCCTCGGCGTCCTTCAACCCGCCACGGGTCTGGGTCAGGTCCTGAAGGAAGTGGGCCAGAAGGGAGCGTTCTTCCGGGGTCATTAGTCGATCATCCTCGAAGGCGGGCGTTCCGCCGCCCGCCCCTTATTTGGCGAGCCGAACGGACGGTTCCAGACCGCCCGCAACGCTGTTCGATTAAGCTTTGTTCACTCGGAGTCCAGCGGCCATGGGCCATCGCCGACTCAGGCCGCCTTGGCGGGGGCTTCCACCGGGGTCGCGACGGGCGCTTCGTGGATCACACGCGCGGTCTCGAGGCTGTAGATGATGATGTCCATAGCCGAACTCCCGATCGGTCAGCCGTCTGTGCGGCATGACCTAGGTATCGCGCCTTGGATTCTGACCTTCAACCCACAGGATTGTAAGATGGGTGCGACGGATGTCCGCAGCGCGCCGGCCTAGGCGACCTTCACCCGAAGCGCCGATTCCGGCAGGTCGGTCCCGAAGGCGCGCTGGTAGAACTCCGCCACCGTGGCCCGCTCCAGCTCGTCGCACTTGTTCAGGAAGGTCAGACGGAAGGCCAGGCCCACATCCCCGAAGATGGTGGTGTTCTGGGCCCAGGTAATCACCGTGCGCGGGCTCATGACGGTGGAGATGTCGCCATTCATGAAGGCGTTGCGGGTCATGTCGGCGACGCGGACCATGGCGTTGATCTCGCGCCGGCCCTCGGGCGTGTCGTAGCCCGGCGACTTGGCCAGCACGATCTCGGCCTCCACCTCGTGAGCGAGGTAGTTCAGGGTGGTGACGATCGACCAGCGGTCCATCTGGCCCTGATTGATCTGCTGGGTGCCGTGGTACAGGCCCGTGGTGTCGCCCAGCCCGATGGTGTTGGTGGTGGCGAACAGGCGGAAATAGGGATTAGGCCGGATCACGCGGTTCTGGTCCAGCAGGGTCAGCTTACCCTGGGCCTCCAGCACCCGCTGGATCACGAACATCACATCCGGGCGGCCCGCGTCGTACTCGTCGAACACCAGGGCGATGGGCCGCTGGATCGCCCAAGGCAGCATGCCTTCCCGAAATTCGGTGACCTGCTTGCCGTCCTTCAGGACGATGGCGTCCTTGCCGACCAAGTCGATGCGCGAGACGTGAGCGTCCAGGTTCACCCGCACCAGCGGCCAGTTCAGCCGGGCCGCCACCTGCTCGATGTGGGTCGACTTGCCGGTGCCGTGATAGCCCTGGACCATCACCCGCCGGTCGAAGGCGAAGCCCGCGCAGATCGCCAGCGTCGTCTGGGGATCGAAGCGATAATTCGGGTCCAGGTCCGGCACGTGCGAGTCGGCCTCGCTGAACGCGGGGACCATCATGTCGGAGTCGACGCCGAACGCGTCGCGCAGGGAGACCTGACGATCCGGTGTGACGGAAAGGAGCGTGTCGTGGGGAGCTGTGTCTAACGCCATGGCCGGGCCTGTCTAATCAACACAGACCACTTAGGAAAGCTGCACGGCGTGGTCCAGCCCGCAGACTGTCTGTTCCATCATCCGGCGCAGGGGCGGCAGCGAGCCGGCGAGGTGCGGGGCGACCTCGCGCACCACGCTCCATAGCCCTTCCCCGCGCGCCATCCGGCTGATCGCTTCGATCCGCTGCACCACGCCCTTGTCCACCACGTGGCGCAGGCGGCCATAGTCCTGCAGCCGCTCCGGCGCACCGTCGAGCACCTCCTTGGCGATATGGGCGAAGACATAGGCGTCCTCGATGCCGAGGTTCATGCCGCGCGCGCCGACCGGGGAATGCAGGTGCGCCGCGTCGCCGCCCAACGCCACCCGCCCGACGGCCAGGGTGTCGGCGATGCGGTGGGAAATGTGGAAGTCCGACGCCCAGGGCACGTCCTTGACCACCGCCCCGGCGGGCAGATGATTCAACGGATCGCCGACGGTGGAGATGATGCGCCAGTGCGCCGGGTCGAACGCCAGGGCGAAGACCAGGCCGTGGGGATGCAACTCGACATAGCCTTCCGCCCCCTCGACCGGGGCCTCGAAACGGACGTCGACCAGCCGCCAGGGCTCGGGGAAGGCCGAGCCCGGGAAACCGATGTCCAGCACGTGGCGCACCCGGCTGTGGGCGCCGTCGGCGGCGAACAGCAGCGGCGTCTCCGCCGTCTCGACCCGGCCGCCGGGATGGGCCAGGACCGCGACCACCTTGTCGACCGTCTGGGACAGGTCGCTCAAGGACACGCCGCGTTCGGCATGCACGCCATAGGCCGCCAGCGCTTCGGCCAGCAGCGCCTCGGTGCGGGCCTGCGGCAAGGCGGTCATGGGATAGGCCGCGCCCAGTTCGTCCAGGTCCATGGTCAGCACCACCGCACCGCCCCGGCGCAATTGGAAGTGATGGATCGGGCGACCCTCGGCCATGATCCTGGCGCTGACCCCGGTCGGCTCCAGCAGCTCCAGGGTGCGGGGATTGACCGCCAACGCCTTGGAAAGCTGCGCGGGTTCGTCGGCCCGGTCGACGATGCGGCAGGCGACGCCGGCGACGGAGAGGAAAAGGGCGGCGGCCAGCCCGGTCGGACCCGCGCCCACGATCAGGATCGGTCCCATGCGGGCCTCCTCAGACCAGCTTCGAGGCCTTCAGCGTCTTGTAGGCCCGCAGCACCTTGGCGAGCTTCTGCTCGGTGGAACGGTCGCCACCGTTTGAATCGGGGTGGAAACGCTTGACCAGCTCCAGATAGCGGATCCGGATCGCGGCGCTGTCGGCGCGCTCGTCCAGGTCCATCTCCTCCAGCGCCCGCCGCTCCAGCCGCCCAAGCTGGCGGGTGGTGGCTTCCGGCTTGTGCGTGTGGACGCCTTGGAAGACGCCCAGCGGATCGGAATAGGCGCCCGCGCCCTTGCCGTTCGCGGTACCCATCTTGGCGGCGATCGACGCCGCCTCGCGCGACATCCGCGACGCCTTGAATTCCCAGGTCGGCCGGTCGCCGGTGAGGCGCGAGGCCTGGGCGGCGGCGACCTGGCCTTCGCTCATGCCGGCGAAGAAGTCCCAGTTGCGATTGTACTCGGCCGCGTGGGGCTGGCAGAACCAGTAGTGCTCGTTCATCATCTCCCGCGACTTCGGCGCGCGTGAGATGGCCTTGGACGGGCAGTCCGGCCATTCGCAGCGCCGCTCTCCGGGCTTGAGATGGTTTACGTCCTCACGTTCGGCTTTGGCCTCCGCCGCGGCCTTGGGGGGCCGGATGCGGATGTCCACGAACTTGGGCCGGTATTCGAACGCGCCGCTCATGCGCGAAGTATGCGGCTGAACTTTTCACGTTCAAGCATTGACGGGATCATTATGACGACCATGGCCCAAGAGATTACCACAAAGCTGACCGCCGCCTTCGCCCCCGAACGGCTGGAGGTCGTCGACGACAGCGATAAACACGCTGGCCACTCCGGAGCCCGCGCGGGTGGAGAAAGCCACTTCACCGTTAAGATAACCACCTCGGCGTTCACCGGCGTCGGCCGGCTTCAACGTCAGCGGCAGGTCTACGCGGTCCTGGCCGCCGAACTCGCCGGCCCGGTCCACGCCTTGTCCGTACAGGCTTTCGCACCGGGAGAAGGCGGCTAGATGGCGGAGATCGCATCGTAGAGCTGGCGTCGAGACCTCTGGCGCGAAAGCCGGAAGGGAAGCGAAGCGCTTAACTTTTAAACCGCGCACCCCCGCGAAGGCGAGGCTTCAAATCCACCCACAAACGCCGGCGGCCTTCACCTGGATCCCCGCCTTTGCGGGGATAGGCGGATGAGGAAGCCATCGGTCGCTTTGCGTCAATGCGCCGCTTCGGTCCGACCGTCGCTCCATCGCAGGCAGCCCCTCACCCCGCCTCTTCCAACGGCGGACTGACCCTGAGCGCGGTGATCTGGTTCCTCTGCCGACGGAGCACCTGGAAGCGGTGTCCGTGGAAGATGAAGGTCTGGCCGGGCTCCGGGATGGTCTGGGCCTCGTGGATCACCAGGCCCGCCACCGTCACCCAGTCGTCGTCGGGCAGGTCCCAGTCGAGCGCGCGGTTCAGGTCGCGGATCGCCACCGAGCCGTCCAGGTTCACCGAGCCGTCGGCCTGGCGGCGCACGCCCTCCACCACGAAGTCGTGCTCGTCCTCGATCTCGCCGACGATCTCCTCGAGGATGTCCTCCAGCGTCACCAGCCCCCGCAGCGCGCCGTATTCGTCCACGATCAGGGCGAAGTGGTTGCGCTGCTTGAGGAAGGCGTTGAGCTGGTCCTTCAGGTTGGTGGTGTCGGGGATGAACCAGGGCTCGGTGGCGACCTTGGCGATGTCGATGGAGTCCAGGTCGCCGCCCGACGCCTCCATGGCCCGGGCGAGGTCCTTGGCGTGCAGCACCCCGACGATGTTCTCGGTCTCGCCCCGATACAGCGGCATGCGGGTGTAGGGCGCCTCCAGCGCCTGGGCGACCACCATCCGCGCGGGTTCGTCGGCGTCCAGCATGACGATGTTCTTGCGGTGGACCATGACCTGGGAGACGTCCATGTCGGCCAGGTCCAGCACCCCGCCCAGCATCCGACGGTCGCGGCTCTCCACCAGGCCCTCGTCGTGGTGGTAGTCGATGGCGCCGCGGATCTCGGCCTGGGCGAAGGCGGCGTCGGACAGGTCCGATAGGTCCACGCCGAACAGCTTCATCACCGCACGGATGCAGACCTGGATCGCGGCGATGACCGGACCGAACACCCGCACCACCACCAGGGTCGGCCAGGATAGGCCGCGCGCCACCTCGTCGGGACGTCCGATGGCCAGGGTCTTGGGCAACACCTCGGCGAACACCAGCACCAGCACCGTCACCAGGCCCGTGGCGATCGCCACCCCCTCCGCGCCGGGAATCGAATGGGCCAGCAGCTCGGTGACCAGCGACGACAGCAGGATGTTCAGCACGTTGTTGCCGAGCAGGACCGAGCCGATCATCCGCTCCTGGTCGTCGATCAGCAGGTTGACCCGCCGGGCCGCCTTGTCGCCGTCGCGTTCGAGCTGGTGCATGCGCGGCTTGCTGGCGGCGGTCAGGGCGGTCTCGGCCGCCGAGAACAGGCCCGAGACGCAGAGCAGCCCCAGCACCAGGAAGCCGACGAGGAAGATGGCGATCATGAGGGCTGCAACAGCTGGGCTGGGCGCGTCAGGGCCGCGCGCCTTCGGCGATCAGGAAGCGCAGGACCGCGTCGCGATCCACGTCCTTGGCGGTGAAGGCCTGGCCGATGGCGCGCGCCAGCACGAACACCAGCCGGCCCCCCTCGGCCTTCTTGTCCTGCTGCATGTGGTCGAGCAGGCGGTCGGCCTGGAACGGCGCGCTGGACAGGGCGTGCAGGCGGGTCGGCAGGCCGGCCTTGGCGATGGTGCATTCGGCGCGCTGGGCGTCCTCGGGCGAGCAGAGGCCGAGTTCGGCCGACAGGCGGAAGGCCAGCGCGCAGCCGATCCCCACCGCCTCGCCGTGCAGCAGGGCCGAGCCGAATCCGGTCTCGCTCTCCAGCGCGTGGGCGAAGGTGTGGCCGAGGTTGAGCAGGGCGCGGCGGCCGACCTCGCGCTCGTCCTCGACCACGATCTCCGCCTTCATCTCCACCGAGCGGGCGATGGCGTAGGCCAGCGGGCCGGTCTCCAGCCGCAGCACCGCCTCGCCATTGGCCTCCAGCCAGTCGAAGAAGTCCGCGTCGCCCAACAGGCCGTACTTGAGCACCTCGGCGTAACCGGCCCGCACCTCGCGCGCCGGCAGGGTGGCCAGGACGTCGAGGTCGGCCAGCACCGCGCGGGGCTGGTGGAAGGCGCCGATCAGGTTCTTGCCGGCAGGCGTGTCGATGGCTGTCTTGCCGCCGACGGAGCTGTCGACCTGGGCCAGCAGGGTGGTCGGGATCTGCACGAAATCGATGCCGCGCTTGTAGATGGCGGCCGCGAACCCGGCGAGGTCGCCCACCACCCCGCCGCCAAACACGGTCAGCACGTCGCCCCGGTCCAGCTTCAGCGCCAGCAGGCGCGCGCAGAGATCTTCCAGCCCGGCGAAGCTCTTGGTCTCCTCGCCCGGCGGCAGGGCGATCATGTCGACCGCGATCCCACCCGCCTCCAAGGCCGAGGCCAGCCGTTCGCCATGGTGGGCGGCGACATTGGCGTCGGTGACGATCACCGTGCGGCGCCTGGGCAGAAATGGCGTCAGCAAGCGACCAGCGCGGTCGATCAGGCCCGGCCCGATCACCACCTCGTAGTCGCGCTCGCCCAGGCCGACACGCACGCGGCGCGGATGTTCGGTGGCGTTCAAGACAGACCTTCTCCGGCGGCCGTGCTGGCGTCGGCGGCGTACAGGTGGGCGTTGATGGCGTCGATCACCGCGTTCACCGAGGCGGCGCAACTGGCGTCGCCGGCCTCCACCGTCAGCGTCGCCTCGGCATAGTGGGGATAGCGCTGCTCGGCCAAGGTGCTCAAGACCTGGCGCGGATCGCGACCCTTGAGCAGCGGCCGGTTGGACTTGCGCGAGACGCGGCGCACCAGCACGTCGAGATCGACCTTCAGCCAGACCGAAAGCGCATGGGCCTGGACCACCGCGCGGGTGTCGGCCTGCATGAAGGCCCCTCCGCCGGTGGCCAGCACGTGGGGCGGCTCCTGGCTCAGCAGGCGGCTGATCACCCGGCGCTCGCCGTCGCGGAACTCGGCCTCGCCACGCTCGGCGAAGATTTCGGCGATGGCGCCGCGGTAGGCGTCTTCGATCTCATGGTCGGCGTCGCGGAACGGCATCCTGAGCGCGCCGGCCAGGGCCCGACCCACCGTGGTCTTGCCCGCGCCCATCAGCCCGACAAGCACGATGGACCGCGCCGCCAGGCGCGGGTGGGGCCGGACTGCGGAGGAAGCCTCCGTCTCCGGGTAAGCGTGTTGCAGCTCCGCCATAAGACACCAGGACTTAACACGAACGGCCCAACCTGCGCCACGTCCCCGCCCTCAGCTCGCCAACCCTGTTCGCCCACCGACAGCCAACCATGCCGACACCCCACATCGAGACCTTCCTGGAGATGATGTCGGCCGAGCGCGCGGCGGCCCGCAACACCCTGCTCGCCTATGGCCGCGACCTCGCCGACGCCGACGCCTTCGTCCGCACATGCGGCGCGACGCTGGAAAAGGCCTCGATGGAGCAGGTTGAGGCCTATTTCGCCGATCTCGGCGCGCGCGGCCTGTCGGCGGCCACCGCCTCGCGACGGCGCGCGGCGGTGCGCCAATTCTTCCGCTTCGCCCTGGAGGAGGGCTGGCGCAAGGACGACCCCTCGCGCCGGGTCGATGCGCCCAAGAAGCCCCGCGCCCTGCCCAAGCTGGTCTCGCGCGAGGAAATCGAACGGCTGATCGCCTCAGCCGAAGCCCTGGAGCCGCCCGAGGCCGCGCGGCTGGCCTGCATGGTGGAGGTGCTCTACGCGGCGGGCCTGCGGGTGTCGGAGCTGACGGGGCTGACCCTACAGGCGGTGGCGCGCGATCCGGCCTATCTGATCGTCAAGGGCAAGGGCGGCAAGGAACGGCTAGCGCCCCTGAACGGACCGGCGCGCATCGCGCTGAAGACCTATCTCGACTACCGGCGGGGCTTCCTGCCCAGGGGCGACAAGGCCAATCCCTGGCTGTTCTGCTCGCACGGCGCATCCAAGCGGATGACACCCCGGCGGGTGGGGCAGCTGCTGGACGAGGCGGCGGCGCGGGCGGGAATCGATCCGGTGCGGATCAGCCCTCACGTGCTTCGCCACGCCTTCGCCACTCACCTGCTGGAGGGCGGGGCGGACCTGCGCGCGGTGCAGACCCTGCTCGGCCACGCCGACATCGCCACTACCCAGATCTACACCCACGTCACCACCGAACGCCTGCGCCAGACCGTGGAAAAGGCGCACCCGCTGGCGAAGGGGTGAGCGGCAGTCGGGGATGCAGAGGGCGGCTTTCGACCCTCAGGCGTTGATCGGTAGCCGCTTGAGGACGCGGAGAGCGATCCCCTAGAGGTGGATCACTTCGCTGTCCGGGCAGAGCGCTGCGAATAGGGCCGCGAGCCCACCCGACTGGGTGACGGTGCAGACGATCAGTTTGCCGTTTATCGAGCCCAGATCGTTGGGATGCACGGCGGCCCAACTCTCCGGAAGCTCGGTGCGCAGAGCCTCGATGTTGCGGTCGATGACGCCCAGGATGTTGGCGTCCAGGCCCGCGAGGGGCCCGCTGGGCGAGCGGTTGCGGAAGAAGTTGTCGCCGAACCCGTAGATGTAGAACCGCTGGTCCTCGATCCGGGTTCTCAGGGTCGCCGCCCTGCGGGCCTGATCGGCCAGATAGTCCATCAGCGAACCCTCGACATCGCGCTGGGCCACGGTGAACAGGGCGTACTGAGCCGGATAAACCGGTCCGACCTCATAGGGCATGTCGTATCGCCCGTATTCGACCAGTCCGTAGCCCCCGCCCAACGTCCGGGTCAGAGAGTTGAGGCCGAAGTGATTGATGTGCAGCCGGTCCACATAATAAAGATGCTGGGGCTGATCGCGGGATGCGTAGCCCTGCGGATCGGGCGTCTCGACGTACAGATGACGCGGCTGCAGCCTGGATTCGATGTGGCGAACCATGCCTACGGGATCGGGCGCGTGTTCCAGCACGTGGCTGAGAATGACCAGATCGAAAGCGCCCTCCGGTAGGGTCTGGGTGAAGGCCAGGTTGGCGGAAGCAGGAGGAAACCCTCCGTTCACGTCATATCCGACGAAGTCCGCGTCCGGATGGCGGCCCGCCAGGCCCGATACCAGGCCGCCGCCGCCGCAGCCAAAGTCCAGGATTCGCCTCAGCCCACGTCTGGCGATGACACGCGACAGACGCTCCAGTTGTTCCAGGTTCCGGAACGTCTCCACGCCCGTGGTGAAGTCGTTGGCCACCTGTCCGTAATGGCGCTTGTAGCTGTCCGGGTCCCTCGGCCATGAGAACGCCAAGTCGCAGTCGCGGCAGGCATAGAGACGGGTCTGGTCCGGCAGGTGCACCTTGCGCCGGAAGGCCAGGGACATCAGCGGACCTTGCCCCGGCGTCTGGCAGATTGGGCAGTCGGGGCCTTCGGACAAGTCGATCATCCCACTCGCTCTCCGCCCACCGTGACCGGCGGGGTGGCCGAATTTCATCTTTCCGGCTGGGCTGCACGACGGCGCCGCCCTCAGCGGATTGAACGAACCGCCCAATCCTGGCGCCGAACTAGCCCTAGACCTTCTCCGCCAGCTTGATCGCCGCCCTACACCCGCTGCGGATCACCGAGGACAGCAAGGCGTAGCCGGGGGCTTGGCGGGCGCCGTTCTCCACCGCCTGGTCGCGGTGGGCCAGTTCGTCGTCGCGATAGCGGACGAGGTCCTCGGCCAGCTTGGGTTCGCGGACCCGCAGCTCCTCGATCTGGTCGGCGTAGTGCTGCTCGATCACCGACTCCACCGCCTCGGTGCAGGCGTGGGCGGCCTTCTCGCCCAGCAGGGCCGTTCCGGCGCCGAGCGCAAAGCCCGCCATCCGCCACAGCGGCGCCAGCAAGGTCGGGCGCACCCGCCGCGCGGTCAGCAGCTTGTCGAAGGCCTCCAAATGGGCGGCCTCGTGCGCCTGCATCTCACCGAGCTGTTCGGCGATGGGCATGTCGCGCCGGGCCGAGCCGAACACAGCCTGCTGGCCGCGATAGATCGACACCGCGCCCAACTCGCCCGCGTGATCCACCCGCAGGATTTCCGCCAACCGCGCGCTGGCCGCGCCGGGACCCGGACGGGCGGGAGGCTTGGCGCTCATCGCCGGCGCCTAACCCGCATCGCCGCCACGACGCTGGCGACCGTCAGCGCCAGCGCGACCAGGGCGTTCCAGCCGGCCATCGATACGCCCAGCATCCGCCACGCGGCCTCGTCACAGCGCACGATGTGGGTCTTGGCCCCGCTCAGCAGCAACGCCATGCTGGCCGACAGGTCCGCCGTCGACTGGCGACCGCCGGTGCAGCGGGCGGGGCCGGGCCACCACTTCCACTCCACCCCGGCGTGATAGGCGGCCATCACCGTCTCGCCCAGGAACACCAGGGCCACCAGCAGCAGCAGGGGCTTGGCGAGCGTGTGGCGCCACCGCGCGACGCCGTAGCCGATGACGCTGACCCAGAGCTCGGCCCAGTAGCCCTCGCGCTGGTGCAGGCACAGCTCGCACGGGGCCAGATGGCCGAAGGTCTCGAAGCCGTGGGCGATGGCCAGCATCGCCGCCGAGGCGATCGCGGCCAGGATGAACCACGTGGGGGTGGTCGGTTTGACGTTCTTGTATTTCGACTGCCATGCCATGGCGCGATATCTAATCGGAGCCCTGGCCCTGTGGAAGGCGCCTCAGCCGATAAGCTTCACCGCGACGAAGGCGATCACCACCAGCAGCACGCCCAGCGCCAGCAGCAGGATCAGGTGCCGGTCGACGATGGCCTTGGCCTTGGGATGCTGGAGCAGGGCCGCCTCCAGGAAGAAGCGGGCGCCGCGCGTGGCGATCGAGGCGGCGATGAACATCGGCAGGTTGAACTTGGCCAGGCCCGAGGCGATGGTCACCAGCTTGTAGGGGATGGGCGTCAAGCCCTTGATCAGGATCACCCACAGGCCGAACTTAGCGTACCAGACGTGGAAGCTCTCGAGCCCCCCGCTATGGCCCATCATCGAGAGCAGCTTGATGCCTAAGGGCGCCAGATAATAGCCGATGGCGTAGCCCAGGATGCCGCCCAGCACCGAGCCCGCCGTGGCCACGAAGGCGTAGAGCCACGCCCGGTCGCGCCGCGCCAGCACCATCGGCCCCAGCAGGGCGTCGGGCGGGATCGGCAAGAAGGAGCTCTCGGCGAAGGCCACCGCCGCAAGCGCGGGCAGGGCCCAGCGGCTGCCGGCCAGCGCCAGGATGCGTTCGTAGAGACGACGGAGCATAAGGGTGGTTTCTCTCAGGCTGTGGGCGCTGCTAACAGGGATCGGTCGCGTTCACGAAGCGTCATCACGCCGCCACCGTTAAAAAATCCGGGAAACCGCCGTGCCTGCTCCTCCGCAATTCGAACAGCTAGCCGAATTCGCACAGATGGCCGACGACGAGCTGACGCGGGCCATGACCCTGTCGTGGCGCGAGCTGAAGGCCATCCTGCCCTGGGGCGACACCTATGAAGGCTTCGCGCCGTCGGGCCGGCCGGTGCAGGTGGAACGGAACTACCTGTGGGCGGACGCGGAGGGCGGCGACATCCTGTGCGAAGTCTCGGTGTTCACCAATCCGGTGCTGTACGACACCGCCGTCCGCCGCAGCGGGCGGATCGCCAAGCTCGGCTGAGCCGACCCGCATGGACCCGCGCACCGAGACCGCGATCGCCGGTCTGATCGCCGAGCACGCCCTGCCCGACAGCTACGCGCGGACGGCGCGCGAGGTGCTCGCCCCGCTCGCCCTGCGGATCGAACACCTGCGCGGGAAGCTGGCGCGACCAGTGATCGTGGGGGTCTGCGGCTCACAAGGTAGCGGCAAGTCGACCATGGCCGCCTTCGTCCAGGGCCTGCTGGAGCTGCAAGGGCGGACGGTCGCCGTGTTGTCGTTGGACGACCTCTACCTGACCCGAGAGGCGCGCGCGGCGCTGGCCGAAAGCCGTCACCCGCTATTCGCCACGCGCGGGGTTCCGGGCACCCACGATGTGGCGCTGGGCGAACGGGTGCTGGACGCCCTGACCTCGGGCGCCGTCGGCCCCGTCGCCCTGCCCCGCTTCGACAAGTCGGTCGACACTCGCGCGCCGCTGGAGACCTGGCCCCGTGTGCAGGCGCCGGTGGACGTGGTGCTGTTCGAGGGCTGGTGCATTGGTGCGAAGCCCGAAGAGGCCGCCGTCCTGGACACGCCGATCAACGCCCTGGAACGCGACGAGGATGCTAGCGGCGCGTGGCGGCGCGAGGTCGATGCGCGGCTGGGGGCGGAGTACCAACGCCTGTTCGGCCGGCTGGACGCCCTGGTGCTGATCCAGGCGCCGGGCTTCGGGCAGGTGCTGGCCTGGCGCACTCTGCAGGAACACAAGCTGCGCGCCCGGCTGGGATCGCAGGGCGGCGACCGGGTGATGAGCGACGCGCAGATCGCCCGCTTCATCCAGCACTACGAGCGCCTGACCCGCCACATCCTGGCGGAGATGCCGGCGCGGGCGGATGCGGTGATCGCGCTGGACGCCGGGCATGGGGTGCAGGACGTGCGGTATCGGGCGGATGGGGCGCTCGCTTAACGCCTCTCCCCTTGCGGGGAGGGAGGGGCCCAGCTTTTGCTGGGAGGATGAGGGGTCGATGTTCGGCTTCCGGCTGAAAACGCAGCAAGACCCCTCAACCTTCCCACGCCGCTCCGCGACGCGGGCCCCTTCCTTCTCCCGCAAGGGGAGAAGGAGCCTCACGTGCCCAGCAAACCCCGTAACCGCCTACGCATCTCGTCCCCGCCCGTATCGGCGGAGGGCACGCTGAACGTGCCGCTGGCGCGCACGGCGGGGACGCCGTCCACGGTCAGCAGCTCCTGGATGAAGGCTAGCCGACGGCCCGCCCTCAACAGTTGCGCCCGTCCCTGCACCCAGGCGCCCAGCGGGATCGGCTGGAGGTAGTCCAGCGACAGGCTGACGGTGGGCAGCAGGCGCGGCGCGAGCTCGGCATGCCGGTAGACCGTCGCCACCGACATGTGCACGTCGCAGAAGGTCGCCAGCATCCCGCCGTGGCAGACCCCGTTGGGGTTGGCCATGTGCGGCATGACCCGGAAGCCGCCGACCAGCGATCCGTCCTCGTCCTTGAGGAACCACGGCCGGGCCAGGGCGTCGAAACCGCCGAGCCCCAGGGCGGGAAGTTCCACGAACCCCGGTGGCGGCTCGGCCGCTGCCGCCGGGGTCGAAGCCGGGGCCGGACTTGGAGCCACGCTCAGAACGCAGCCTCCTCGAGCGCCATCATCGAGGCCTTGCCCGACTTGATGGCCAAGAACAGGGCGGTGGCCTGAGGCAGGATGCGGTCGACGAAGAAGCGGGCGCTGGTGATCTTATCGGCGTAGAAGCCTGCGTCGCCGTTGGCGGTCGGCGCCTTCTCCGCGGCGATCTTGGCCGACTTGACGAACATGTAGCCCATGGCCACCAGCCCGATCAGGCGCAGGTAGTCGGTCGCCGCGGCGCCGGCCTCCTCCGGGTCCTTCAGCGAGGCCTGGGCGATCTGGCCGGTGGAGAGCTGCAACGCCCCGAAGGCGCGCTCCAGCTGCTCGACCAGTTTGCCGACGGCGGCGTCGTCGCGGTTGGCCTCGATGAACTCCGAGACCGGATGGAAGAAGCGGCGCAGATAGCGGCCCATGTGGGCGGGCAGCTTACGCCCGACCAGGTCGAGCGCCTGGATGCCGTTGGTGCCCTCATAGAGCTGCGAGATGCGGCAGTCGCGAACGTACTGCTCCACCCCGTGCTCGCGGATGTAGCCGTGGCCGCCATAGACCTGCACCGCGAGGTTCGACGCCTCGAATCCGAGGTCGGTGAATAGCGCCTTCACCACCGGGGTCATCAGGGCGATGAAGTCCTCCATCTCCTCCTTCAGCGCCGGATCGTCGGTGGCCTCGCTCACATCCATGGCGTGAGCGACCCAACCGCCGACCGCGCGCGAACCCTCGGCATAGACCCGCATGGTCATCAGCATCCGGCGCACGTCGGGATGGACGATGATCGGGTCGGCAGCCAGATCGGGCCGCTTGGCGCCGGAGAGCGAACGGCCTTGCAGCCGGTCCTTGGCGTAGGCCACGCCGGCCTGGTAGGCGGCCTCGCCGATGCCCAGGCCCTGCACGCCGACCGACAGGCGCTCTACGTTCATCATCGTGAACATGGCCTGCATGCCCTTGTGCGGCTGGCCGATCAGCCAGCCCTGGGCGTCCTCGAAGGTGAGTTGGCAGGTGGCCGAGCCCTTCAGGCCCATCTTGTGCTCGATGCCGGTGCAGACCACGCCGTTGCGCGGCCCCACCGTGCCATCCGCATTCGGCAGGAACTTGGGCACCAGGAACAGGCTGATACCCTTCACGCCCGACGGGCCGCCGGGGATCTTGGCCAGCACCAGGTGGACGATGTTCTCGGTCAGGTCGTGCTCGCCGGCCGAGATGAAGATCTTCGAGCCGTCGATGCGATAGCTGCCGTCCTCGTTGGGCGTGGCGCGGGTGCGCAGCAGGCCCAGGTCGGTGCCGCAGTGCGCCTCGGTCAAACACATCGAGCCGGACCAGGTCCCCTCGATCATCTTCGGCAGGTAGGTCTGCTTCAGCTCCTCGGAGCCGTGGCCCTCCAACGCGCGGGTGGCGCCGTGGGTCAGGCCCGGATAGAGGCCGAAGGCGCAGTTGGTGGCGGAGATCATCTCCTCCACCAGCTTATTCACACTTTCCGGCAGGCCCTGGCCGCCCCATTCGGGATCGGACGCCAGCGAGGCCCAGCCGCCTTCGCGGAACACGTTGTAGGCTTCCTTGAAGCCCTTGGGGGTGCGCACGACGCCATTCTCGAGCACGCAGCCTTCCTGATCGCCCGTGGCGTTCAGGGGCAGCAGCACCTCGGAGGCGATCTTGGCCGCTTCCTCCAGCACGCTGTCGACCACGTCGGGGGTGAAGTCGGCGTATTTCGGAAAGGCGTTGAGCTTCTCCAGGCCGTGCAGCTCGTGCAGCACGAAGCGCATGTCGCGGAGCGGTGCATTGTAGGTCTGCATCGTCTCAGTTCCTCAACGGCTTGCCGGTCTCGAGCATGTGCTCGACACGGGCCAGGGTCTGGGGGGTTTTCAGCAGGCGCAGGAAGGCGGCGCGTTCCAGGTCGAGCACCTGCTGCTCGGTGACGACGTCGACCAGGTCGTAGTCGCCGCCGGACAGGACGGTGGCCAGCGCGTCGGCGACCGTCACATCATGGTCGGTGGCCTTGCCCTGCTTGTGGAAGCCGTCCACCGCCATATCCATCGCCGTCTTTCCGCCGGCGCTGGGCAGGCGGAACTCGGGCTTGGGCGGCGGGGCGTAGTTCTCCACCAGGGCCAGCGCCTTGGCCTTGGCGTCGGCCAGCAGGCGGTCGCGGTTCATGGTGATCCCGTCGGTCGGGCGCAGGAACATCAGCTCCTTGGCCTCGGCCGCCGACTTAGACACCGTGGCGGTCGAGATGGTCTCGAACACCTTGGTCACCGCCGGCATCGGGCCCTTGGGCATGCCGGGCGCGGACTTCCAGCGGTCGATCATCTCGCCGCAGCCACCCCAGCCGGGGATCACGCCCACGCCGCACTCGACCAGGCCCATATAGGTCTCGGCGTGAGCCTGGATCGCATCCGAGTGCAGGCAGATCTCGCAGCCGCCGCCGAGCGCCATGCCTGCCGGCGCCGCGACCACCGGGAAGGGCGCGTATTTCAGCGCCTTGTAGGCCTGCTGGCCGCCGCTGATCGAGCGCTCGATCTCACCCCAGGCGGCGATGTTGGCGGCGAACAGGGCCAGCCCCAGGTTGGCCCCGACCGAGAAGTTGTCGGCGTCGGTATAGACCACCAGCGCCTTGTGCTTGGCCTTGACCAGGGACAGCGTCTTGCCGAGCAGGCCGATCACCCCCTCGTCGAGCGCGTTCATCTTGCCAGTGAATTCGAAGCAGACCACGCCGTCGCCGATGTCCCAGGCCGCGGCCGAGCCGCTCTTCAGCAGCGGCTGGGAGACGCGCTTGACGTCCTCCAGCTTGAGCACGCCCTCGGGGACCTTGACCTCGTGGTACTGGCCGTCGGTCCCGAAGAACAGGCGCTTGCCCGCCTCGATCTTGTAGAAGGTCCCCTCGCCCAGCTTGCGGAGCAGGTCTGGCACGGCCGCGCCGTCCTTCTCCAGCCGCTCGGCCACGGCCTTGGGGCCGAGCTTGTCGAGCAGCTCGAAGGGTCCGAACTTCCAGTTGAAGCCCAGCTTCATCGCCGTGTCGGCGCCGACGATGTCGTCGCTGATCTCGGGAACCAGGCTGGCGGCGTAGGCCAGGGTCGGGGCCATGGTCTTCCAGGCGAACTGGCCGAGCTTGTCGTCCGACGCCAACAGCGCACGGGCGTCTTTGGCCAGGGCGGACGGCAGGGTCACGGGCTTGGACGGGGCGTATTCGCCAGTGGTCAGCCCGATGGACTCCTTCACCTTACCGGCGGCCTTGTTCAACCGATAGAAGCCGCCCTTGCCCTTGCGGCCGGTGTAGCCGTCGGTGATCATCTTGGCGATCAGCGGCACGTCGCGGTTGGTCGCGTGGAAGGCGTCGCCCGGCGGCAGGGTGGCCTTCATGCTGGCGTTGATGTGCGGCATCAGGTCGAGCCCGACCAAATCGAGCAGGCCGAACACGCCGGTCTTGGGGAAGCCCAGCGGCTTGCCGAGCACCGCATCCGCTTCCTCGACCGTCAGGCCCAGGTCCATGGCTTGGTTGACCGCCTGCTGCATCCAGTAGGTGCCGATGCGATTGGCGATGAAGCCGGGGGTGTCCTTGGCCCGCACCACGGTCTTGCCCAGCGTCAGGTCGCAGAACGATCCAACCTTGGCGGCGAGCGCCGCGTCGGTCTTCGGCCCGGTGACGATCTCCAGCAGGCGCATGTAGCGCGGCGGGTTGAAGAAGTGGGTGATCAGGAAGTCCCGCTGGAAGCTGTCCGGCAGGCCCTCCACCAGCTGGCCCAGCGGGATGGTGGAGGTGTTGGAGCTGATCGCGGTCCCGGGCTTCCGCTCCGCGTCGATGCGCTTGTAGAGCGACTGCTTCAGGTCCAGCCGTTCGATGATCGCCTCGACCACCCAGTCGCACTCGGCGATGCGCTCGAGGTGGTCCTCGATATTGCCGGTCTCGACCAGCTTGGCGGCGGCCTTGGACATGAAGGCCGCCGGATCGGTCTTCAGCAGCTTGGCCACCGCGCCCTTGGCCACCGCGTCGCGATCGGCCTCGCCGACCTTGACGATGTCGAGCAGCAGCACCGGCGTCCCGCCATTGGCCACCTGGGCGGCGATGCCCGCCCCCATCACGCCTGCGCCGATGACGCAGACCTTCTTGATCCCCTCGGACTTGTTCTGGTCAGCCATGGCTCAGACGGCCTCCAGCAGGGTGGCGATGCCCTGGCCGCCGCCGATGCACTGGGTGGCGAGCGCATACTTGCCGCCCTCGCGCTTGAGCAGGGACGCCGCCTTGCCGACGATGCGTGCGCCGGTGGCGCCGAGCGGGTGGCCCAGCGCGATGGCCCCGCCGTCGATGTTGATGATCTCTTCCTTCAGACCGAGTTCGCCCGCGCAGGCGAGGGCCTGGCTGGCGAAGGCCTCGTTCAATTCGACGATGCTGAGTTCGCCAACCGAGACACCGCCACGCTCCAGCGCCTTGCGGCTGGCGGCGACCGGGCCGATGCCCATGATCTCGGGCGCGCAGCCCGACACGCCGACGCTCTTGATGCGGGCAAGGATTTCCAGGCCGTGGGCGCGAGCGTAGTCCTCGCTGGTCACCAGCACCGCGGAGGCGCCGTCGGTCAGCGGCGAGGCGGTGCCGGCGGTGACGGTGCCGTCCTGTTCGAAGGCGGGCTTCAGGCCGGCCAACGCTTCGGCGGTGGTGCCGGAGCGGATGCAGCCGTCCTTGTCCACGACCCCGGCCTTGGTCTTGATCGGCACGATCTCGGCGTCGAGCCGACCGCCGGCCTGGGCCTCGGAGGCGAGCCTCTGGCTACGCACGGCGAAGGCTTCCTGGACGGCGCGGGGGATCTGGTACTTGCGCGCGACGTTCTCGGCCGTCTCGCCCATGCTGATATAGGCGGCGGTGGTCTTGGCCAGTTCCGGGTTGGGCAGCGGGTTGTAGCCGCCCATGGGCACGCGGCTCATGCTCTCTACGCCCGCGCAGATGAACACCTCCCCGGCGCCGAGCGCGATCTGGCCAGCGGCCATGTGCACCGACTGCATCGACGAGCCGCAGAAGCGGTTCACCGTCACGCCCGCGACGGTCACGGACAGGCCGGCGAGCTGGGCCACCAGCCGGCCGACGTTGAAGCCCTGCTCGCCCTCTGGGAAGGCGCAGCCGATGATCAGGTCCTCGATGTCGGCGGGGTTCACCTTGGTGCGGGCGACCAGTTCGCGCACCACCTGGGCCGCCAGGTCGTCGGGGCGCACCCGCGTCAGCTCGCCCTTGCCGGCGAAATGGAACGGCGAGCGCGCATAGCCCGCGATGACCACGTTCTTCATCGAATAAAGCTCCCTAAGCCTCAGCCCGGCCGTTGGTCGGCCGAGGCTTCGCTAACGTCTTTTGGTTTACCTATACGTCAACCGTGACACGCAGATAGCAGCGACGCGAACGATCCGCAATGTGGGTCGGGATCGCTCACGCGTCCGGCTCCTCGCGGCCCCTCGAAACGCGAGGTGTCCTGCGGTTGGAAGTGGTACGCGCTTGCGTCGGGGTTTCAACCCCGGGGTCAAGCTGCGCGCGGCCCCTGGGTTTCGAAGCGGCCGCAGCTATATGCTAGGACCACCGCCCGACCGACCAAGGACCCGACATCATGGCCGACATCCGCCGCGTGACCGACGACTTCTCCGTCGCCCCGCAACTGCTTCCGGAGGAGATGGCGACGGCGTCGGCCCTTGGCTTCAAGCTGATCGTCAACAACCGCCCGGACGGCGAAGCCCCCGGCCAACCGACCGGCGCACAGATGGCCAAGGCCGCCGAAGCGGCCGGCATGAGCTATGTTCACATTCCGGTGAGCGGCATGGCCGCCCCAGCCCAGATAGAGGCGATGCACACAGCCGTCAGCGGCGCGGCAGGCCCGGTGCTGGCCTTCTGCCGTTCGGGCACGCGGTCGGTGACGATCTGGGCGATGGGGGAAGCCACGCTCGGCAGGCGGCCCAAGACCGAGATCGTGGAGTTGGCGGGGGAAGCCGGCTACGACCTCTCGCCCTTGCTGCGCTAGGCGCTAGCGCGTGATCGCCACCCGCACCTCGGTCGGGGAAGCGGCGGAAGCTGAACTCACATCGGCCAGGAGGCGCCCCGCCATGAGACACAACAGGGCCGCCGCCACCAGGGTGAGCCGTTTCGAGACGAAAAGCATCGCTGCAACCGCCATGACCGCCTCCCGAACCCCATATTCGAGACCCCAGGGGCAAACGGCGGGCCGCGCGCGATGATCCCTTTCCAGCGCGAGATGACGTTCGAGTACGGGCGGCCGGACCAGGTCTCGCCGCGCATCCAGCGGATCGTGGCCAACAATCCAGGCCCGTTCACCTATCTGGGCACCGGCACCTACCTGGTGGGCGGCGACGAAGTGGCGGTGATCGACCCCGGGCCGCTGCTGGACGAACACCTCGCCGCGCTGATGAAGGCGCTGGAAGGGCGCAGGCTCACCCACATCCTGACCACCCACACCCACGCCGACCACTCCCCCCTCGCCCATCCGCTGCAGGAACTGGCCGGTGGGGTGATCGTCGGGCGGTCTTCGCCCCCCGAGCCCTCGAGCGAGGGCGAAGCGGACGAGGTCGCCTTCCGGCCCGATATGGAGGTGGAGGATGGTCAGACCATAGCCGGTCCCGGCTGGACGCTACAGGCGATCGCCACCCCCGGCCACGCCTCCAACCATGTCTGCTATGCGCTGACGGAAGAGAACGCCCTGTTCTGCGGCGACCACATCATGGGCTGGTCCACCACGGTGATCAGCCCGCCGGATGGGGACATGGGCGCCTACTACGCCAGCCTCGACAAGGTTCAAGCCCGCGGGTTCGACGTGCTGTGGCCCACCCACGGGCCGCCGGTGCGGGAAGTCTCGTCCTTCATCGACGCCTATCGCGACCACCGCCTGCGCCGAGAACGGCAAATCCTGAAGGAGCTGACGGCGGGCCCGCGCACCATCGCCGAACTGACGCCGCGCCTCTATGCGGGCATCGACAAGCGGCTGTTCCCCGCCGCGCGCCGCTCGGTGTGGGCGCACCTGATCCACATGGCGGCGGGCGGCCAGATCGCCGTCGACGGGGCGGCGACAATGGAGGCGAGCTATCGCCTGCCGGGCCTCTCCGATCACACAACTATTTGATTTGGCAACAGATCGCCTCAATTCGTCAAGTGTCGGACGCTATCTCGGCGGATTTACCCCTCATAAGCCGCAACGAGATTCAGAGGGATACGTTCGATGGGCGCCATTACCCCAGATGACGAGGGACATCCCGTGCTCGATCAAGCCGCGACCGGCAGGGGCGCCCGAGAACCGGCGCCCCTGAGACTGACCCCATCGGAGTGGCGCGCAGTGCTGGAGCACCGCTCCTTCCTCGAGCGCCCGGACAACCGCTTCCAGCATCCCCGCCGCCTCTACGGCGCGCCCGTGCAGATCGTGCCAGACGACAGCTTCCGGTGACGAACGGGCGAAGCGTCCTTCGCCCTACCCACCCACAGCCCGCCTGACCCGCCCGATCAGCCGGCATCCGCGTCCGAAGTCGGTCAGGCCAATCCGGCTTGAGACCCGCAGGTCGATGCGCGTCCCCGACCCCGCCGCCGTCAGCCGGGCCGCCAGGTCGTCCTTGAACCCGAACCAGAAGCCGGTCGCCGTTCCCTCCAGCCTCCGTCGCCCAGAGGCGTCCGGCGCGGAGTCGTCGCCCACCAGCTTCAATCCCACCCGCAGCGCCGCCGCCTTCAACCGGGCGTAGGCCTGGTCCGGCGGCGAGGTCAGGGTGATGGGCGTGGCGGCCGGGCAGGTCTTGGCGTTGACCACAGCCACCCTCTGGCCGGCCAGCAGAGCGGTGAACCGGCTAAAGGGCACCAGGGGGTCGCTGCCGATCGGATTGGTGTCGGGTCCGCGCGCGATCATCATCGCGGCCGAGAACATCAGCGGATCGTTCCAGTCGGTGGCGGTGTCGTGCACCGGAGGACTGCGCACGGCAGCGGCCCGCCACCAGGCCGCGCTCCCCGCCACCAGCGCGCCCAGGGCTACGGCGACCAGGGCTATCACCACACCCCCGCGCGGGGGGACGAGCGCGCCGATCAGGGCCAATGCGCCTAGGGCAGCGCCGACGATGGCCAGCGCCGGGGCGATACGCACCGCCATCCAGTCGAAGCCCACATGGATGTCGAACCAGCCGGACTTGGAGCCCACGGCGCCCAGCAGCACCAGCAAGGGCGCGGCGACCGCGCAGACCACCGCCGCGATACCGATCCAGCGCCGCAGCCGCACCACCCGCCCCGTCAGGCCGTGTGAAACGCTTCCCCCCGTCGAAGTCATGTCTGGTCCTTTTCCGCAGCAGCCAACTGCGCCTCCTTGGGAGCCGTCGCGTCAATACGTTCCCAGTCGATGTTCCCGAGGTTCTGGGCGAGCTGGATGTCCAGCACCGGCTCGTCCGCATCCGAGGCGTCGCCGCGGCGCTCGCTCACCCGCTTGCGCAGCACCTCGGGCGGCCCCTCCATCCAGAGCCCTTGGAAGCCCATGCCAGCGGAAAGGGTCAGGGTGCGTGCCGCCACCCGCTCCTCCAGCTTCAGGAAGGTGGCGTCCAGGATCACCGGCCAGCCGGCGTCCAGCGCCGGGCGGGTCTCGGCGAACATCTGGTCGTAGACCTTCTGGGCCTGTTCCTCGGTATAGCTCTCCTTAGGCAGGCGGTCGGTGGACGCGACCCCAGCCATACGCTTGCGAACCTCGTCGGAGCGCAGCACCACCGCCCCCGGTGCGCCCCACCGGCGCACGGCCAGAGCCCGCGCGAAGGTCGACTTGCCCGATCCCGAGAGGCCGCCGATGGCGCACAGGCCGGGCTTGGGCGGCTCCAGGTAACGCTGCGCCGCTTCGATATATTTGCGCGCCGCCCCCAGCTCGCCCGCGTGGCCGGTCACGTGCGCCCGCACCGCCGCACGCACCGACAGGAACAGCGGCAGCGCGACCAGACCCTCCATCTGGGTGGCGTCGAAGCTGCGCGCCCCCTCGTCCAGCCAACCGTTCAGCACCCGGTTGGCGGCCTCCGCGCAGCCCCGGAAGCCCAGGTCCATCAGCAGGAAGGCGACGTCGTACATCACGTCGATCTCGCTCAGCACGTCGCTGAACTCGATGCAGTCGAACAGGATCGGCTGGCCGTCCTCCACGACGATGTTGCCCAGATGCAAGTCGCCATGGCAGCGTCGCACCAGACCCGCATCGCGGCGGCGATCCAGCAGGCCGGCGTGGCGGACGAAGGCCGCCTGGGTGTCGGCGATCAGCTTCTCCACCGCCTCGGCCCCGAGTTCCTGGCTCAGGCTACGCAGCTGCTCGGCGTTGGAGCCGGTCACATATTCCAGCCCCGCCGCGCCGCGCCCTTCCGGCGTCAGCGGCGCCTCGGCCTGCACGCGGGCGATCTCGCGTCCCAGCCGCTCGGCCAGAGGGCCGTCGATCCGCTCCGGATGCTTGGCCAGGATCGCGTCGCTGTCGAAAGGCCGCATCTCGATCACCCACTCCTGTGTCTCGCCCCGCCCGCCGAGACTCAACGCGCCATCCGCGCCGCGGGTCACCGCATGGACGGCGCGGTAGACGTCAGGCGCAATACGGCGGTTGAAATCCAGTTCGCGCCGGGTCGCCCACTCGCGCTTGTCCAGCGTGCTGAAGTCCAGGAAACCGAAGTCCACCGGCTTCTTCAGCTTCAACACACGCTCGGCGAAGACGTAGACCTTGGCGATCGGGGTCTCGTGGCGCGCACAACACGCCTCGTCGCCCCCCGCGCCAGCCGCCATCCAGGCGTCGAGCTCGGGATCGACCTCCCCGCGCGTCCAGCCGCTCACGGATAGAGCCTGAGCGTGGTCCAGGGCGCGTCCAGTCCCTCGCGGCGGAACACCATGCGGTCGTGCAGGCGAGAGCGCCGGTCGCGCCAGAACTCGATGGCCAGCGGCTGCACGCGATAGCCGCGCCAGAAGTCCGGACGCGGCGGCGGGGCGTCGCCGAAGCGCGCCTCGACCTGCTCCACCGCCTGCTCCAGCTCCGCGCGCGATTGCAGCGGTCGCGACTGGGCCGAGGCCCAGGCGCCGACCTGGCTGCCACGCGGCCGGCTGGCGAAATAGGCGTCGCTTTCCGCGTCGGAGACCGGCTCGACCGGCCCGCGCACCCGCACCTGGCGACGCAGCGACTTCCAATGGAACAGCAGCGACGCCTTGGGATTGGCGGCCAGCTCCAGCCCCTTGGCGCTGTCGATGTTGGTGTAGAAGACGAAGCCCCGCGCATCGTGGCCCTTCAGCAGCACCATGCGCACGTCCGGCAGGCCGTCCGCGTCGGCGGTTCCCAGCGCCATGGCGTTGGGGTCGTTCGGCTCGCCCGCCTTGGCGTCCGCGAACCAGCGATCGAACAGGGCGAAGGGCTCGTCGCCCTGGAACAGGCGTTCGTCCACCTGTTCGGCCTCGAGTTGCTCAGCCGATTGCATGGACACCCTCCGAATTCACCGCACGCCGGATTTGTGATGAGTTGAGCGGTTCGATAGAAGGCCAAGCCATGTCGCACAACAGCTTCGGCCATCTGTTCCGCGTCACCACCTGGGGTGAAAGCCATGGGCCAGCGCTCGGTTGCGTGGTCGACGGCTGTCCTCCCGGCCTGCCGCTGACCGAGGCCGAGGTGCAGCACTGGCTAGACCGGCGTAAACCGGGCACCAGCCGCTTCGTCACCCAGCGCCGCGAACCCGACGCCGTGCGCATCCTGTCCGGCGTGTTCGAGGACGCGCGCACGGGGGGTCCGGTCACCACCGGCACGCCGATCTCGCTGATGATCGAGAACGTGGACCAGCGCTCCAAGGACTATGGCGACATCGCCACCCAGTTCCGCCCCGGCCATGCCGACTACCCCTACTTCGCCAAGTACGGCGTGCGCGACTATCGCGGCGGCGGCCGGTCCTCGGCGCGTGAGACGGCCGCGCGGGTGGCGGCGGGGGCGGTGGCGCGCAAGGTGCTGGGCGCGGGCGTCGTGATCCGCGCCGTCCTGGTGCAGATCGGCCCCCACCGCATCGACCCAGGCCGCTGGGACTGGGCCGAGACCGAGGCCAACCCCTTCTGGTGCCCGGACGCACAGTCCGTTCCGCTATGGACCGACTACCTGGAGACCGTGCGCAAGGCGGGCTCGTCCACCGGCGCCGTCGTCGAGGTACATGCCGAGGGGGTGCCCGCCGGCTGGGGCGCGCCGATCTACGGCAAGCTCGACGCCGAACTGGCCGGCGCCCTGATGTCGATCAACGCGGTCAAGGGCGTGGAGATCGGGGCTGGGTTCGCGGCGGCGGCGCTCAGCGGTGAAGAGAACGCCGACGAGATGACGATGGGCAACGACGGGGTGCTGTTCCACTCCAACAACGCCGGCGGCGTGCTGGGCGGAATCTCGACCGGCCAAACCGTGGTCGCCCGCATGGCGCTGAAACCCACCTCCTCGATCCTGACCCCGCGCCGCTCGCTGAACGAAGCCGGGGAGGAGGTCGAGGTGCGCACCACCGGCCGCCACGACCCCTGCGTCGGCCTGCGCGCCGCCCCTGTGGCCGAGGCGATGACGGCGTGCGTGCTAGCCGACGCCATGCTCCGCCACCGCGCCCAGACCGGCGGCGGCGCGTTCACGCCGGGGGGTGTTGGGCGGGGATAAATCTTCTCCTCCCCTGCGCAGCGGGGAGGTGGCGGCGAAGCCGACGGAGGGGGCTACAATCCGCTGCGCTCGACGAGCGCCCTCCACCAGCCTGCGGCTGGTCCCCTCCCCCGCTACACAGGGGAGGAAAGAGAGCGCACCGCCTTCGCCAGGCATTCCGGGTACAGCCGGTGCTCGGCTTCCAGCACGCGCGCAGCCAGGACGTCGGGCGTGTCGCCGGCCAGCACCGGAACCTCGGCCTGGCCGATCACCGGGCCTTCATCGACCCCCTCCACCACCCAATGCACGGTGCAGCCATGGCGGTCGTGGCCGGCTTCCAGCGCCCGTTCGTGGGTATGCAGGCCGGGGAAGTGGGGCAGCAGGCTGGGGTGGATGTTGATCATCCGGCCTTCCCAGGCGCGGGTGAAGGCGCCGGTCAGCACCCGCATGTAGCCGGCCAGCGCCACCAGCTCCACGCCGGCCGCCTCCAGGGTCGACTGGATCAGCGCCTCGTGGGCCGCGCGGTCCTTCTTGAACGGGCGATGGTCGATGGCCAGCGCCGCGATCCCCGCCGCCCGCGCCAGCTCCAGGCCGCCGGCTTCGGGATTGTTGGACAACACCAGGACGATCTCGGCCGGATAGTCCTCGGCCTTCGCCGCCGCGATCAGCGAGGCGAGATTGCTGCCCCGGCCGGAGACCAGGACGGCGACACGAACACGACTCATGCTGCGGCGAGCTCACCCATGACGAAGGCGCTCTCGCCCGCGTTGAGCAGGGCGGCCATCACCGGTTCGGCCTCGGCCGGGGCGACGATCAGCACCAGGCCGACGCCGCAGTTGAAGGTGCGCCGCATCTCGGTGTCCGACACCCCGCCCGTCTCCTTCAGCCAGGCGAACACCGGCGGCAACTCCCAGGCGTTCCAGTCGAAGCGCGGACGCAGGGTCTCGGCGATGGCGCGCGGCGGGTTCTCGATCAGGCCGCCGCCGGTGATGTGGGCGCAGCCCTTGATCGCGCCGGACTTCAGCAGCGGGAGCACGCTCTTCACATAGATGCGGGTCGGGCGCATCAGCGCCTCCACCAGGCTGACGCCCGGCTCGAACGGCGCCGGCGCATCCCAGCCCAGCCCCGAACGCTCGACGATACGGCGGATCAGCGAATAGCCGTTGGAGTGCGGCCCCGACGAGCCCAGCCCGATCAGCAGGTCGCCCACACGCTGGCCGTTCAGGTCGGGCAGCACATGGCCCCGCTCGACCGCGCCGACCGAGAACCCGGCTAGGTCGTAGTCCCCATCGCCGTACATGCCGGGCATCTCGGCCGTCTCGCCGCCCACCAGCGCGCAGCCGGCCTGGCGGCAGCCCTCGGCGATGCCGGAGACCACGGCCTTGGCGGCGGCCACGTCCAGCTTGCCGGTGGCGTAGTAGTCCAGGAACAGCAGCGGCTCGGCGCCCTGAGCCAACAGGTCGTTGACGCACATACCGACCAGGTCGATCCCCACGGTGTCGTGGCGGCCGGTCTCGATGGCGATCTTCAGCTTGGTGCCGACCCCGTCGGTGGTGACAACCAGCAGCGGGTCTTTGAATCCCGCCGCCTTCAGGTCGAACAGGGCGCCGAAACCGCCCAGGCTCGCATCCGCCCCCGGACGCCGGGTGGAGCGCGCCAGCGGCTTGATGGCGTCGACCAGCGCCTCGCCGGCGTCGATATCCACGCCAGCCTGCGCGTAGGTTAGGCCGTTGGGCTGGTCCGTCATGCAACACTTTCCATCGGAACACGTATTCGCCACGATTCCCTTGGAGCCGGGGCGAAGCGAGCTATAGCTAGCCCATGACGCCGATCACTTCCAACGCCGAGCTAGAGGCATTTTGCGCCTATCTCGCCGACCAGCCCTTCATCGCCGTGGACACGGAGTTCATGCGCGAGACCACCTACTGGCCCAATCTGTGCCTGATCCAGGCCGCCGGACCCGAGCACGGCGGGGTGATCGACCCCCTGGCGCCGGACCTGGACCTGGAGCCGTTCCTGGAGCTGATGCGCGACGAACGCATCCTCAAGGTGTTCCACGCCGCCCGCCAGGACGTGGAAATCTTCAACAATCTCAAGGCGATCCCGCGCCCGTTGTTCGACACCCAGGTGGCGGCGATGGCGGCGGGATTCGGCGAGCAGATCGCGTACGACGCGCTGGTGCGCCAGATGCTGCGCATCGACCTGGACAAGTCCAGCCGCTTCACCGACTGGAGCCGCCGGCCGCTATCGGAGGCCCAGCTCGACTACGCCCTGGCGGACGTGACGCACCTGGCCAAGTTCTTCCCCAAGCTGCGCGAACGGCTGGAGAAGGCCGGACGGCTGGTCTGGGTGGCGGAGGAGATGGCGGCCTTGACCGACCCGTCCTTCTACGACGTCGATCCGGAAAAGGCCTGGCGGCGGCTGAAACCGCGCAAGTTCACCCCCAAATACCTGGCGGTGTTCAAGGGCGTGGCGGCGTGGCGCGAGCGCACCGCCCAGACCCGCGACCAGCCGCGCGGCCGCATCCTCAAGGACGAGGCGATGGACGAGATCGCCACCCAGGCGCCGCTGGACGCCGACGGGCTCAACCGCCTGCGCTCGGTGCCCAAGGGATTCGCCGGCTCCAAGTTCGGGCCGGACCTGCTGGCCGCCATCCGCGAGGCGCTGCGGGACCCGGAGGCCTACGCCCCCGTGGTCGAGCGCCCGCCCCCGCCGCCGCAATCGGCCGGGGCGACGGTGGAGCTGCTCAAGGTGCTGCTGAAGGCGCGGGCCGAGGATGCGGGCGTGGCGTCCAAGTTGATCGCGACCGTCTCGGACCTGGAGAAGATCGCCGCCGACGACAACGCCGGCGTCGGCGCCCTGACCGGCTGGCGGCGCGAGGTGTTCGGCGAGGACGCCCTGCGCCTCAAGCGCGGCGAACTGGCCCTGGTGCTCGACGGCGCGCGGGTGCGCGTGGCCGAGATCGCGCCGCAGCCCACGGCGAAGGCGGCGAGCGGGGGCTGAACCGCCTTTCAGTCCTCGACGATGCAATCCGGCTTCAAACGGCTCAGGCGATCGTACTGTTTCAGCTCCGCAGCCGTAAAGCGGCGGCGGATTTCGGCTTTCGCTGCCCGCAGCTCCGGCATCTTCAGCTTATAACATCCCCAAAGCGCCCAAACATCTCCCGTCCAAGGATTGACGGAAAAAAATCCGAATCCACCTTCGGTTCCAGGGCGACCTATACCTTGATATGCATAGAAAATCTTATCTACATCAGGACTGTAATCAAAAAATCCCCCATGAAGATTTCCGTAAAGTCCTCTAAGAAGCTTATAAGCTTGCGGTTCTGTTAATTTCTTTGGGATTTCGGCCCGAACCGTACTTGAGCATGCCCAGATGAATATGCTCAACGCACACCACACCTTTTTTTGAAATCTCATGGCACGGCTCCTAAGCGATCTTCTCGCCGAGCATACGGCGGACACTACGGATGGTCGCAACCACACTATTGGTGTAGTGTGGCTCCGGCTCTCCAGTTTCGGTATTTATCCTGAATTTTCCAATTTCCTGTGCAATTTTTGCAAAAGAACTTGGATCAGAAACACCAAATAGGTGAGATTTATTTTTCCGTATAAAACTATCTAAACTTTGCTTGTAGCTGGAAAAGGTCGCCATAAGCCTTTTGGGATTGCCCGCCGCTGAAACAGGTTTTCCAGAAAATGGAGCGGGCCATTCTGCTCCAAAATAATTATTCTTTCCGCCTTGAACAAAATCCCCTGTGCCCCATCCCGATTCTAGTGCGGTTATCCCAAGAATATTTTCCACTGGGACATGCAATTCGGCGGCTCCCTTCTGCGCGTCGGCCAGATGCGCCTCGATGAAGCGACGCTTCTTGGCGTGGGTCGGGTCTTCCCGATCGACAGCCAGGATGATCCCCGCATGAGCGCCACCCTCGTGTGCGCCAGAGGCGTGACCGCCTCCGGCGTCGCCGCCGCCGACCCACTGGCCGCCGTCCGGGTCGCCCTTGGGCGCGCGCGGCTGATCGCGGTTGTATTTGGACAGCAGGTCGTTGGCCTTCGCCATGGCCTGGGCGTGGGCGTCGCTCGGCAGGGGCGGCAGCTCCAGATAGACCAGGGAGATTTCGGCCAGGGCAAGGTCGCCCTTGTTCAGCGCCTCGGCGATGCTGCGCAGCCGCCCTGCCCGCCCGCCCGCCGAGCGCAACCGGGACGCCGTAGCCCTTGGTCAGCAGCCCTTCGAGCACGGCGGTGTCGCGCGGCGTCCAGCGCCCGTAGGCGTCGCGTTCCAGCAGGGGCGTGCCACAGCCGATGAAGGCGCCGTCGGCGTTGACATAGGCCTAGCGCCCATCGCCCTCCGGCCCGGCGGTGGTGAACTTGCGCAGGAAGGGAAGCGCCATGTCGATCTCCGGTAGCAATGGAAACGGAACATAACATGAACATTTTGCACAATCGAGTCGGTTTCCAGGCGACGTCAATGCGGAAGAAGGTTCAGGCGCCCGGCGACTCGATCCGGTGGCCGCAGCCCAGCACGCCGGCTAGGGCGGACAGGCGCTTGCGGGTCTGCTCGCCCAGCAGCAGGTCGGCCGCGCCCGGCTTGAGCGTGAGCGTCAGCACGCCGTCGCGAAGTTCGAGGCTGCAGACGGCGAGCAGGGTCTCGCTGCGGCCCGACAGGTCGCAGGCCAGCCGCATCGCCGCACCCAGCGCCCGCGCACGGGTCAGCCGCTCGGGGGTCAGCACCCGGGCCAATCCGCTGTCCGGCCGGATCGCCACTTGGGAGGTATGGCGCGAGAACACCGCGGCGGCCAGGTAGGCGCGCTCGGGGTGGCTCTGCCCCGCGATCGGCGCGCGCAGCACCTGGTCGAAGGCGAGATCGGCACGGTGATCGGGATGCAGGCGCGCGCCCAGGTCGGCCAGCCGGCAAGCGGCGGCGAGCAGCAGGGCGTCGCGCGGCGGCGATCCCTCGAACAGGGGCGGCAACGCGGTCCACAACGGACGCAGCCAGTCCTCCAGCGCCGGACCGAGGCTGTCGCTGGCGCCCATGCGCGCGCCGAGCGCGGCGCAACCCTCGACCAGCGGGTCCTGGGCTCGCAGTTCCGGGGACATGGCGTCGAGCAGCAGACCCTCGCGCAGGCCATAGGCGGAGAAGCAGACGCGCTGAAGTTGCAGGGTCTCGACCAGCGCCTCCAGCACCAGGGCGGCGTAGGGCAGCGTCTCGGCCCGCTTCTTGGAGACGCCGGGCATCCGCTCCAGCGAGGCGCGGGACTGCTGGGCGACGAAGCGCGCCGCATCCAGCGCGTCGCGGGCCCCCATCTCGTACTGGTGCACGATCCGCAGCGGATAGCCGGTCGCCTCCATGTGGATCAGGGCGATGTTCCGCCAGGCCCCGCCGACCGCATAGAAGGTGTCGCTGGTGTAGGCGTCGGCGCATCTGGCCAACCGGGCGCGGATGGCGCGGGCGGTCGCCAACGGCTCGATCGGCGCCGGTGCTCCCAGGGCGAAGGGACCGAGCGGCAGGGTCACGCCAGGGCCGGGAAGACCTTCCGCGATGCGCACCAGTTCCAGGCTGGAGCCGCCCAGATCGCCCACCACCCCGTTCGCATCGGGCTGGCCGGCGGCGACGCCGAGGGCGGAGAAGTGCGCCTCCTCCTCGCCGGACAGGACGCGGATATCCAGGCCGGTCTCGGCGCGCACGCGGGCGACGAAGGCCGGGCCGTCCTTGGCTTGGCGCACGGCGGCGGTGGCGGCGCTGAACACCTGGATGGAGCTGGAGCCGTCGAGCACCGCATGGAATCGGCGCAGCGCCGACATCGCCGCCGTCACCCCCTCGGGCGACAGGGCGCCGGTCTCACCGACGCTACGGCCAAGACCCGCCAGCACCTTTTCGTTGAACACCGTCCAGATCGCCCGGCCTTCCAGGCGATACATCACCAGGCGGACCGAGTTCGATCCCACGTCCAGGACCGCGACGTCGCGACTCGGCCGATCGCCCGAGGCCCACATGTCCGAACGCGTGGGAGCGGCTGGGACTATCGCCTCGGCCCCACGTGCTCGAACGCGCGCGGCAGGATCTTCACGTTGCGGCCGCGGCCGGACAGGCTGGGATTGGTCATGAAGTATTCGTGCGCCGAGAAAGGCTTGCGGATTTCGCTGGTGTCGTAGCGCTTGTAGACGCCGTCGGCGGCCAGCGTCCAGGTCTGGGCCTCGTCGTTGAGGTTGGCGACCATGATCTGGTCCAGCACCTGCTGATGGACGGTGGGGTTCTCCACCGGGACCAGGGTCTCGATCCGGCGGTCGAGGTTGCGCGGCATCCAGTCGGCCGAAGAGATGAACACCCGAGTCTGCGGGCTCGGCATCTCGCAACCGTTGGCGAAACAGATCACCCGGCCATGCTCCAGGAAGCGGCCGACGATGCTCTTGACGTGGATGTTCTCCGACAGGCCGGCCAGGCCAGGCCGCAGGCAGCAGATGCCGCGCACCACCAGGTCGATCCGCACCCCCGCCTGGCTGGCGGCGTACAGGGCGTCGATCACCTCGGGGTCGACCAGGGAATTGAGCTTGGCCCAGATGGCGGCGGGCTTGCCGGCGCGGGCGTGGTCGGCCTCGCGCCCGATCTGATCCAGCAGCGACGGCTTGAGCGAGATCGGCGAGATCGCCAGCTTGTCCAGATGATCCGGCGGGGCGTAGCCGGTGATGTAGTTGAACACCTTGCTGGCGTCGCGACCGAGGTCGGGATCGCAGGTGAACAGCGACAGGTCGGTGTAGATCTTGGCGGTGATCGGATGGTAGTTGCCGGTGCCGAAGTGGCAGTAGGTCTTCAGGCCTGCCGCCTCGCGCCGCACCACCACCGAGATCTTGGCGTGGGTCTTGTACTCGATGAAGCCGAACACGACGTGGACGCCCGCGCGTTCCAGGTCGCGCGCCCATTTCAGGTTGGCGGCCTCGTCGAAGCGGGCCTTGATCTCCACCAGGGCGGTGACGTTCTTGCCCCGGTCGGCCGCATCGATCAGGGCGGCGACGATGGGGCTGTCGTGGCTGGTGCGGTACAGGGTCTGCTTGATCGCCAGCACGTTGGGGTCGGCGGCCGCCTGGCGCAGGAACTGCACCACCACGTCGAAGCTCTCATAGGGGTGGTGGACCAGGATGTCCTTTTCCTGGATGGCGGCGAAACAGTCCCCGCCATGCTCCAGCACCCGCTCCGGGAAGCGCGGCTCGTAGGGCGGGAACTTCAGGTCCGGCCGGTTGGACGGGATCAGTTCGTTCAGCTGCGACAGGCCGAGCAGACCGTCGGTGCGCACCACCTCTTCGGGGTGGCAGTGCAGGTTGCGCAGGATCAGGTCCTGCAGCTCTTCCGGCATCGAGGCTTCGAGCGCGATGCGCACCACCGAACCCCGGCGACGCTGGCGCAGCAGGGCCTCGAACTCGCGCACCAGGTCTTCGGCCTCTTCCTCCAGCTCCACGTCGCTGTCGCGGATGATCTGGAACAGGCCCTGGGCCTGCACCTCGCAGTCGGGGAACAGCCGGTCCAGGAACATGGCCAGCAGGCTTTCCAGCGCAATGTAGCGGCGCTCGGCGCGCGGCGACTTGCGGGGGTCCTCGTAGCGTAGCGGCCAGAACCGCTTCACCTGGTTGGGCACGGGCGCGAGCGCGTAGAACGACTTGCCGTCCGAGCGCCGCTTCAGCTTCAGCGCCAGGGCGAAGGCCAGGTTGGGCATGAACGGGAACGGGTGGGCCGGATCGACGGCCAGCGGCGTCAGCACCGGGAACAGCTCGGCCAGGAATGTCGCCTCCAGCGCCTTGCGCTCCGCCGGCGTGACCGTGGTAGCGTCCACGACCAGGATCTTCTCCTTGGCCAGCTCGCCCCTGAGGGTTTTCCAGATACGCTGCTGGGCGGTCATCAGTTCGGTGGCGGCGCTGCTGACGCGGGTGAGTTGTTCGACGGGGCTCATGCCGTCCTGGCTGACCACGCGCACGCCTTCACGCACCTGACCCTTAAGGCCGGCGATGCGCACCATGTAGAATTCATCGAGGTTGTTGGCCGAGATCGACAGGAAGCGCAGCCGTTCCAAGAGCGGATGGCCGCGGTTCTCGCTCTCCTCCAGCACGCGCTCGTTGAAGCGCAACCACGAGAGTTCCCGGTTGAAGAACCGCTCGGGCGAATGCAGCAGAACCGGATCAAGCTTGAGCTTGTCGGACGGCGGCAAAGAGGGCGCAGGCGCGGCCTCGGGTTCGAGGTGGACGATCTCGCTCATACTCTCATCATAGACATCGGGCGGCGACCGTTTGATGACCGCGAGCTTCGGGCGGCGGGTCAAGGGCGCTCAGACCGGCTGGGCATGATCGGCGTTCTCATCGTCGTCCTCACTCATGTCTTCCAGGACCTGCCGCGCCAGCGCCCGGGTCAACGGACGCTGGGCGGCGTCGGCGGCTTCATCCAACTTGACCACGATCTCTTGGGCGTGGACAGCGGAACGCTCGATCCGGCGCAACAGGTAGGCCAGAAGCTCGTCGGATGGGCGAATGCTCCGCTCACGGAAGAACTTGGCCAGCATGGCGGTCAGCACCGCATCGTCGGGCTCCAGCAGTTCGGCAACCGGCAGGGCGTTGAGGCGCGAACGCAGGTCTGGCAGGTCCGCCGGCCACTGGCTGGGCGGCGCGCGCGCAGTCATCAGCAGGCTGGACCCGTGCTGGGCGGCCAGGTTGATCAGATGAAACAGGGCCTCGCCCTGCAGGTGTTGATCGGCGTCGTCCACCAGGATCGGCCGATCCAGGCCTTCGGGTTCGGGGCCATTGGGCGAGATCATTTGGGCGCCGACGCGCCTGGCCCAGATCGCGGCGAGGTGGGTCTTGCCCGACCCGGGCGGCCCCACCAGCACCAAGGCGCCGCCGCGCCAGTCCGGCCATGCGTCCAGCACCCGCGTCGCGGCGCTGTTCGACTGCGACACAGTGAAAGCCGCACGCGCGTAGGAGGGCGAACGCTGAAGGCTTAGACGAAGCTGCGCCGACACGTGATCGATCCAAATCTACACATGTGAGATTTTATCAGGCGCGACATGAGCCGTCGATGCACGCAACCCGGAAATCAGCGGCCGAATGAATTATCGTTATCGCGTCCTTCGCCTCGCACGCATTGGAAAGTTCGCGCGGCGAGACTAAGACGCGCAAGTCCGCGCAAAGCCGAGGAACAGACCTATGAACGACACGGTCCAATCCCGCCCGCCCCTGCCGCCGTTCACGCGGGAGACGGCGATCCAGAAGGTCCGAGGCGCGGAGGACGGCTGGAACACCTGCAACCCCGAGCGCGTGTCGTTGGCCTATACGGTGGACAGCCGCTGGCGCAACCGCTCGGAGTTCCTGAACGGGCGGGCCGACATCGTGACGTTCCTCACCCGCAAGTGGGCGCGCGAACTGGATTACCGGCTGATCAAGGAGCTGTGGGCGTACACGGAAAACCGCATCGCCGTGCGCTTCGCCTACGAGTACCACGATGAAGGCGGCCAGTGGTTCCGCGCCTACGGCAACGAGAACTGGGAGTTCGACGAGAACGGCCTGATGCGCGCGCGCCACGCCAGCATCAACGACCTGTCGATCCGGCCGGACGAACGGAAATACCATTGGGACCGCAGCGGCCCGCGGCCCGCGGATCATCCGAGCCTAAGCGATCTCGGTCTTTGAGATCGGGTCGAAACTTCTGACCGCGCTCCGAGGTTGGTGGTTTTTCGCTTCTCGGAGCGGCTAAGACGACGCAGATACGCAAAAGGGCGGCGGCCTTGATAAAACCGTTCCGAGCGCGCTTGATCAGTTCGCACGGAACCTGGGGTAGCCGCCATTTTCGCCCGTCTTTTCAATCTACCCCGAACGGCTGAGGCGCACGCGCCGTGCGCCTTCCCACTTCTGGCCGTCGCCCTCTGCGCCTTAGGGGCGATCGCCGCGGACGCGCCGAAGGGGACTTCACATGCGCCGGCCGACGCCCCTTCGGCGGCCGAGCTCAACACCCGAACTCAAGACATCACGGTTCGGGCCACCCGAACCACACCGCACGTGGAGAGCACCTTCCCGGCGCTGAACGCCAAGGTGACGCCCGGCTTGCTGGTGCTGCGGGTCACCTTCAGCGAGAAGATGAGGGTCGACGGCTGGTCGTACGTCCCCAGCCCCAAGGGCCTGTATCCGGACTGCGCCCAGACCCCGCGCCTGCTGGACGACCAGCGCAGCTTCGTCCTGATCTGCCGCACCCTGCCGGGCAAGACCTATTCCGTCTGGTTCAACCAGCCACCGTTGGTGGACTTCAGCAATTACAGCCGGCGTTCGGCCATCCCCTACCAGCTCACGTTCACCACCGCCGACGAGGAGCCGATCCGCACCCTGGCCGACGCCATGAAGGCCGACAAGGCCCTGACCAACGTCTCCAATCCGGTGGAGCCGCTGGGAAGCGCGCCGATGGGCCAGCCGCGCACGCCGCCGGAATAGGCGCGGCCTTCATGACGGACCCGATCGGCGTCGAGACGGCCCGGGTGGTGGACGCGCGCGGCCATCGCTGTCCCACGCCTACGCTACGGCTGCGGCGCGCCCTGGAGACCCTCGCAGCCGGTGAAACAATCGAGCTGGTGGCCGACGACCCGATGGCCCGGATCGACGTGCCCCATTTCGCCGCCGGAGCCGGCCACGAGGTGACGGCTATGGCGTCGGAAGGTCCGGTGCTGCGGTTCTGGGTGCGGAAGCGAGCGGATGACGCCGCCCGTGCGCCGTCCCAGGCTTGAGCGCCAGCTCCATCTCGGTCGCCACCGCACCGCCGAAGAACACCGCGTTCACGTTCCACGACAGCCAGACCAGGAACACCACGACCGCTCCGATCGAGCCATAGGTGGCCCCATAGTTGGCGATCCGTCCGACGTAGAAGGCGCAGGCCCACGAGGCGAGGATCGACATCGCCGCCGCCACCACCCCGCCCATGGCCGAGGAACGCCAACCCAGGGCGTGGCTGGCCATGGCGTAGCGGTACAGCAGCAGGAAGCCGAGCATCAGGCCGGCCGCCTCCCAGATCCACTCGTTGTTCAGCCAGGACTGGCCGAGCAGCTCAAGCTTGAAGGTGGTGGCCAGCACCCGCACCGCCAGGAAGGCGCCGGACGAGGCGATCAGGATGGCGAAGGCGCCGATCGCCACCAGCAGGGCCAGTACGTTGAAGCGTACGAACCCGCGCGGATTGTCCTCCTCGTAAATGAAGGACAGCCCCGCCAGCAGGGCCTTGAAGCCCCGGTGGGCGGCGTACAGGCCGATGCACAGGGCGAAGGCGCTCTGCACCGAAACCGCCGAACGCGAAGCCCCCACCAATCGGCCGAGCTCGTTCTGCACCAGGTCCTGCGCCTGAGGCGGCATCAGGTTGGACAGGGCGGCGGCCTGGGACTCGATCTGATCCGGCGCGACCAGGAGACTGTAGAGGCCGACGAGAATCGTCAGGGCCGGGAACACCGCCAGCAGGGCGAAGAACGACACCCCGCCCACGTACAGCATCACGTCGCGGCCCCACAGCCGCGACAGGGCGCGCCGCAGCACGCCAAGTCCCGGAACGATCAGGTGCTGCCTCGAAATAGCGGGCCTCGACAAGAAAGGGCTGGACGCCCGCCGGCGTCGGCCAGGCGAAACACGCCGAGCCGCCTCATAATGGAGGCCGCCGACGTCAATCCACCCGATCCGTTCATTCAGGGGTATGATCCATAAACGATTCCAGCGCCATACTGGCCGCGTAAAGGCGTTTCGGCGCGTGAGGTTCGAGATGAGCTGTGTCGACTGACGTCCGCATCCTTATCGTAACGCGCGACGAAGCGCTTGCGACGCCGCTCGCCCGTGGACTGGACGAGTTGGGTTGGCGCACCGTGACCGCCCGCGGCGCCCATTCCGCCGCCGTGGCCTTGGAAGACTTGCCCATAGAAGCGGCGATCGTGATCGAGGAGGACCCCCGCGACGCCCTGGCCACCGCCGAGCGACTGCGCGCCATCCGCGCCCCAGGCCTGCTGCCGGTCATCAGCGTGCCCACCGGAAACAATCTCGGCGACCTGGGCGTGTTCGACCTCAGCCTGTCGCGCGCCTGCCACCCCACCCAACTCGCGCTGCGCCTGAAACAGCTGATGCGGATCGCAGCGGCCGAAGAAGAGTTCGAGCTACGCCGACGCACCTTCGCCGAGCACGGCTTCGACGCACCTCGCCCGCAGGCCGAGGCCGGGCCGCTCAGGGTGCTGACAGTAGGCGAACCGGCGCCCAAGTTCCTGGCCCTGACCCACGCCCTGCGTCAGCTCGGCGCGGAGACCACCGGCGCCTTCACCGCCTACACCGCCTTCGACTACCTGCATGAGCGCGCGTTCGACGCGGTGGTGCTGTGGGCCGGCGAGACCCAGGGCGAAGCGCTTTCGATTGCGGGCGGCATGCGGCGGAACAGCCGCCTGTACCACCTGCCGACCCTGCTCTACCTGCGCTCGCAGGACCAGATCGACCTGGCCAGCGCCTATCGCCGCGGCCTCACCGACATCGCCAGCGCCGACACCCCGGAAACCGAGACCGCCCGCCGCACGGTGGCCCTGGCCCACGCCTATCGCCGCGAAGGCGCGATCCGGCGGGCGCTCGAATCGGTGCGCGGACCCGGCCTGATCGATCCGGCGACCGGCCTGTTCACCGAGGCGCTGTTCGCCAGCCACGTGCTGCGGCTGACCGAACGGGCGACCACCCTGCGCCGTCCCATGGCGCTGGCCATGCTGCGGGTCGGCGATACGCTGGCGGTGCGGCGGGCGCGGGCCGAAGGCTGGATGGACAAGGCCCTGCCCCAGATCGGATCGATGATCGGCCGCCTGGTGCGGGCCGAGGACACCGCCGCCCGCATCGGGCCAGAGATGTTCGCCCTGGCGCTTCCCGGCGCCGACGAGACCGCCGCCCGCAGCGCCGCCAGCCGCATCGCCGCGGTGATCGCCTGCACCGCCTTCCCGGGCGGCGACGCGGAGCGTCCGTTCACGGTGGAGTTCGAGACCGGGGCCGCCCAACTGCGTCCCGGCGAAACGGCGGGCCGGGCGCTGGAGCGCGCCGCCGCCGCGCTGGAGATGCGCCCGACGGGCTGAAGTTTCAGCTAGAGGAAGATGCGGGAGCGCTCGGCTCGTCCATATCCGAACCGGGCTCGATGGCGTCGGCCTCGGCCGGGGCTTCCAACACCGCTTGCCTTTCGGGAAGTGGGAGCACGATCGCCCCCTCGGACGGTTCGGGAAGCACGGCCGGCGCTTCCAACCCGTCTTCCTCCGTCTCCGCCAGAAGTTTCCGCGCCGCCGCCGTGACCCAGGCGGTGGGCAGGTCGAACATGTGGCAGACGACCTGGTTCAGCTGCGGGTCGATCCGCTTGAACACCTCGAACTCCCGCGGACCGCGCAAGGCGCGGGTCTTGCGGCCCCACGGCGCATAGAGGCGTTCGTCCGACGGGCCGAACAGACCCAGGGTCGGCGCGCCCGCCGCCGCCGACAGGTGCATCAGGCCGCTGTCGTTGCCAATGAACAGGCGCGCGTGCTTCAGCAGCGCATAGGCGGTGAGCAGGTCCACCTTGCCGACCGCGTCGATCAGCCGGGCCCGAGGGATCACCCGGCGCACCGCCTCCGCGGCGAACCTGTCGCTGGGACCGCCCAGCAGCAGCAGCCGCCCATTGGGCAACGGGCCGCTTTGGGCCAGCAGCTCGGCGGCGACCACGGCGAAACGCTCCGCCGGCCAGGTCTTGCCCACCCAGTTGGCGGCCGGCGCCATGGCCAGGATCGGCCCCTGCCCGCTCGCCAGCATGGCAAGCGCGGCGGCTTCGGTCTCGGCGCTGGTGTAGAGGAAGGGCGCAGGCGGTTCGTCCTCCACCCTCAGCACCCGGGCGGCCTCGATCACCTTGTGGACCGGCTCCATGCCCGGCGGCAGGGACTTGCGGACTGCGCGCCGGCGCGCATTCAGGAAACGCGACAGGGCCGAGCCGCGCATGTCCACGATCAGGCCCCATCGGCGCCCGCGCACCATCCGCCAGAGCTTGAACCAGTGCAGGCTCGCCTTCTCCTTTTCCAGCGGGATCAGCCGGTCCAGGTTGGGGAGGTCGCGAAACAGCGGGGCGGTCAGCGGGGCCGCCACCACGGTGAAGCGCGCGTGCGGGATTTCGTCGGACAGCCGGCGGATCAGACCTGAGGTCAGCACGGCGTCGCCCACCCGGCTGGCGGTGATGAACAGGACAGGAAAACGTGCGGTCGCCATCACACCTGTCCTAATAGCGCATTCCGCCGCGCGCCACCCACACCGAATGACCCTGGCGCGGCGACGCCTCGACACCCAAGTCTGCGTCATGAACCCGCCGTCCTCCAGCGAGACCCTCTGCGCCGTGCTGCCTGAGCGCGCCCTGATCGCGGTGGCGGGCCCCGAGTGGCGCAGCTTCCTGCAAGGCTTGATCACTCAGGACGTGGAAACCCTGGCGGACGGAGAGCTTCGCTACGCCGCCCTGCTGACGCCGCAGGGGCGGCTGCTCTACGACCTGTTCCTGTTCGGCCACGCGGAGGGCGCGACGCTGGACGTCCCCAGCGCCTTCCGCGACTCCCTGCTGGCCAAGCTGAAGCTGTATCGGCTGCGCGCCAAGGTCGAGCTCTCGGCCCCGGATGGCGACATCCACGTCTTGTTCGGCGGCGACGGGACGCCAGCCCCCGGTCCCGGCTGGCGGCTTGATCCGCGCCTTCCGGAGCTTGGGTGGCGCACGGTCGGCGAAGCGTCGCCCCCGGCCGGCCTGCGCACGGGAGCGGCGGAGGACTACGACGCCCACCGCCTGAGGCTCGGCGTCCCCGACATCCTGCGCGACGCCCTGTCGGACAAGGACTACGCGCTGGAGGCCAACCTGGACCTGCTGCATGCGGTGGACTTCAGGAAGGGCTGTTTCGTCGGGCAGGAGACCACCTCGCGGATGAAGAGGCGAAGCGTGGTGAAGTCCCGTCTGGTTCCGATCACCTTCGAAGGACCGCCGCCGGCCCCGGGGGCCGAGGTGCTGGCGGGGACGCTGCGGGCGGGCGAAGTCCGCTCCACCGGCGCCGGCCGCGCGCTGGCGCTGCTGCGGCTCGACCGGGCCGCGGGGGCGGGGCTCACGGTCGATGGCGAACCGGTCTGCTTGGATACGCCCGAATGGCTGGCGGACGCGGTGGCGGCTGCGGTTTCGGCGGCCGCCTGAGGGAACGCGGCGGCGGCGCGCGGCTTTAGCTAGCCCCGGACGAAACTGTCCGCGCCGCAATGGTTCTGTGCCATGCTTGCCATGATTAAGTCAGAATCGAGGACGCCGTGACCCTCAAACGCGCCATGGGCCCCGCGACCCGGGAGCTTTCCACCGTCAAGGCCGCCGTCGTGGTGATGGCGGTGATCCTGACCGGATTCGCCTTCTGGGCGCTGCGCCACATCCTGACGCCCTTCATGCTGGCGGTGTTCCTGCTGCTGATGGTCGACGGGCTGGCGCGCGTGCTGCAGGACCGGATCAAGGGTTTTCCCAAGAAGGCCGCCCTGCCCACCGCCATCGTGCTGATCGTGGCCCTGTTCGCCTTCGCCATCTGGATGATCGCCGACAACGCCTCGGACTTCCTGGCCCAGTCCCACGACTACGCCGCCCGGCTGAACATCCTGCTGGAGCAGGGGTCGCGCAAACTGGGCCTGGCGGTGACGCCCACGGTGGACCAGCTGATCCACCGCCTGAACCCGGCCAGTTACGCCGGCAAAATCGCAGGCGCCCTGAAGCTCACCGGCGAGCAGGCGGTGTTCGTGCTGATCTATCTCGGCTTCCTGATCGCCTCGCGCCAAGGGTTCGCGCGCAAGACCGCCGAGCTGTTCAACGACCCCGCCGAGATGGCCGAGGCCAACCGGGTGTTCGAGCGGGTCCGCAAGGGCGTGGAGAGCTACATCTGGGTGCAGACCATCGTCGGGCTGATCATCGGCGCGGCCTCGGCGGCGCTGATGTACGCCATGGGGCTGCAGCACGTGCTGTTCTGGACCTTCATCATCTTCCTGGCCAACTACATCCCCGCCATCGGGGCGGCCGTGGGCGTGCTGTTCCCCCCGGTGTTCGCCCTGGTCCAGTTCCCCGAGCTGTGGAAGCCGATCACGCTGCTGGTGGGCATGGAGGCGATCCACTTCGGCGTCAGCCACGTGCTGCAGCCGCGCATGCAGGGGAAGAACCTAAACCTCGACCCGCTGGTGGTGCTGCTGGCGCTGGCCTTCTGGGGCGCGATCTGGGGACTGACGGGCGCCTTCCTGTCGACCCCGCTTACGGTGATCGCCATGGCCATCCTGGCCGAGTTCAAGGGCGGTCGGCCGATCGCGGTGCTGCTGTCCAGCGACGGCAAACCCTATGCGGGGGACGCGCGGTAGGGTTCGAGCCGAAGGCCTAAAAAGAGCGCCCGGCTTTCGTCCAAAAGATCGCCTTCCAAAGCTGACGGGTTTCCGATCGCCACTTTCAGGTTCGGTTCATTTCGAAACTGAAAAGTTTGGGTGTGCGCCTCGGGGCGCGAGGATGCAGCGGCAGACGCGCCGCGCTTTTGATCGGAGGAGAACCTATGCATAGGCTGGTGACGGGAGCCGCATTGGCGGTTTCCATGCTTGGAACGCTACCTGTTTCCACCATCGCCGAAGCCGCGCCCACAGCGCCGCTGGTGATCGGAACGGATCGGGTCGGACAGCCGGCGCCCCTCGTCGACGCCCAGTACGTCTTCGGCGGCCGGAACTACTGCTGGTACCCCAGCGCCTGGCGCGGCCCTGGCTATTACTGGTGCGGCTACGCCTGGCGGCGCGGCTTCGGCTGGGGCGGCGGCTATGGCTGGCGCGGCTGGGGCGGCGGTCGCGGCTTCCGTGGCGGCGGCTATCGCGGCGGGTTCCATGGCGGCGGCCATGGCGGTGGCGGCTTCCATGGCGGTGGCGGCGGTCATGGCGGCGGCGGTCACCATCGATAGGCGCGCCCTCCCGCTAGCGGGATAGGCAGGCGGCCCCGACCGGCGTCCATACCGGTCGGGGCTGTTTATTCGATAGGCGGCCCGCTGAACGGCGCGGCCTCAGGCGCGGGATCAGGCCGCGGGCGCGCAGCGCAGGGCCCGCTTGTAGAGCCTGCAGCGCACCACCGGATGGTCCTTGGCGTCGTAGAACACCCCGGCCCAGTCGTCGGCGCCTTCGCCCTGGCGATCCAGCACCAGATAGCCGAAGCGGTCGAATTCCAGCCTGCGCGCCGTCTTGCCGTCCATCACCACCACATCGCGGGTGATCTTCGGCGAGTCGGCCGGCTCGCCCACATCGCCGCCAGTGCCCACCAGCAGCTGGGCCGGCCGGGTCGGGCCGAAGTCGAAGCTGGAGAAGTCGTGGACATGGCCCGACACCACCATGCGTACGGCGTTCAGGTCGTGGCCCTTGACCGCCTCTTGCTCGGTCAGGTTCAGCGACACGTTCAACGGGCCGATCGGGCCCACCCGCACCACCGGCGTCAGGCCCCAGACCGGGCGGTGGGTGACGATCCAGCCCGGCGACTTGGCCAGCCCCGCGCCCAGCATGTCGAGCTGGTGGGAAAAGGCGGCGACCTGCTTGGGCGGCGTGTCGCGATCCTCGGTGTCGGCGCTGTCGACGATATAGAGGTTCAGCCCGCCAAGAGGGACGGCGAAAGCGTCGGCCTCGGCGGGACAGGCCTTGGCCTCAGGGGCTGCGTCCAGCAGGCGGAACCACCCCAGCCCGCCCCGCTTGCAGCTCTCGTGGTTGCCGCGCGCGAACACCCACGGCGCCGCGCGCAGCAGAGGCCCGGCCGGCGCGAAGAAGTCGGCCTCCCACGCCGGCCAGCGGTCGCCGGAAGGGCTGCCGGCGCAGCGTGCGTCGCCCACCGGGCACGGGGATTCACGGTAGTAGTAGTCGCCCACATGGATCACCAGGTCGGGGTGGCGCTCGGCGGCGCGGCGGGCGACCTCGGCCAGGGGCCACTGCTCGGGATCGTTGCAGGCCTGGACCAGCGGCCCCTTGATCCGGCACCCGGTGTCGCCGAACACCACGATCCGCCGCACCTCACGCCTTAACGGCAGCGCCAGGGGCGTCCCGTCGAGCGTGGCGTGGCGCGCGACCTTAGGCACGGACGCCTGGCAGACGGCCGGGAAGGCGTCATCGGCCGCGATGCGCAATGTCATTGCGACAGGCTCGCCGTCGAACGCCAGGGCTGGGCAATGGCCGTCGGCGCTGACTGCGCGCACTTCGGCCCCGCCCTGCACCATCTGCACCCAGGCCGGCGATGCGGGCTCGGCCGCAGCCACCGACATGCCGCACAGCGATAGCGCCGCCGCCAAAGCCGCGAGAACCTTCAGCGCCATCGCGCGTCCTTCCATGCCGGGCCGCCTTGAGCCCATCCGCGGGCCGTGGTTGATCGGGTAAAGCCCCGGAGCCGCTCCACGTCCATGCGCATTCTCAACGTCGGCGATTTCAACTGGATGACGGGGCGCGAGCGCGACACCGCCAATGTCGACCTGTTCGCCATCCGCCAGAAGCTGAGCCGCGCCGCTATCCGCGCCGGCCACATGGTGGTGGAGTTCTCCGACCGGGCGGTCAGCCGCACCTCGGCGCCGCTGGGCCTGCGCAGCTTGGGCGTGAAGGCCAGCAACCACGCCTTCCTGAACATGGTCGACGAAGTGCGCCCGGACCTGATCCTGCTCAACTTCGCCGACGATATCTCCAACGCCAGCCTGACGCAGGCGCGTCGCCTGAGCCCCGGCGTGGTGGTCGCCGACATCAACATCGATCCCCTGCCCGATCCCAAGACCCAGGCGCGGCTGGCGAGCCGACGCGGGGTGGTGGACGCCCTGTTCCTCACCACCGCTGGCGAGGGCCTGCGCGGCCTGGCGGGACCCGGGGCGTTCGCGGCCTTCATGCCCAACCCGGTGGACGCCGCGGTCGAGACCGGTCGCGCGTTCGAAACGCTTGAGCCGGATGTCGACCTGATCCTTCCCGCCGGCGACGACAGCCTGCGCCAGATCGGCGACCAGCGCCTAAGGCCGAGCGAGGCGGTCGCGCGCCTGACCTCCGCCCTGCCCGGATCGCGCCTGTCC
>NZ_LMUL01000017.1:159656-160569 GCF_009765965.1 Caulobacter sp. S45 | reverse complement strand
ATAACGACCAGCCGCTCTACGCCTCGGACCGGATGGCGCACATGCTGGGCTCCGGGTTGGCGATCCTGCTGGACCGGCGGGCGGGGTTCCAGCGCTTCTACGGCGAGGACGAGGTCGGCTTCTATGACGACCTGGACGGCCTGGCCGACCAGGCGCGCGACCTGCTAGCGGACGACGCGCGGCGACGGGAAACAGCCCGGCGGGGATGGGCGAAGACCTGGGCGCTGTTCGAGGCCGGGCGGGTGTTCGACTACCTGATCCAGCAACTGTTCCGGGACGGCGGGGCGGAAGGATTCGAATGGCCGCGGGACCGCTGGGAAGCCTGAGCTCCGCGTCGCCTGTGGCGCCTTTGCATCCCCGCCCGCCTTGTCGTCGCAAAGCAGCCGTCAGACCGCCCAAAATTAGGAACCTGATAGCGCCAATTGGGGTTTTCTGCCGCAAGAGGTGCAGCCATGCGAACCGGCCTTAAAATCCGCACGCACAAGTTCTGTATAGGGCTGTCGTCCTGTGCAGGCATGATTCTGTTTGGAATGCGCCGCAGTCCGTTCACTCACGGCTGAGCATCTGCATTTCTGCCGCCGTTTCGAGCAATTCGAACGGAATGAATCCCTGAGTCCTGTTTCCGATTTGAAATAATATAACCAAATAGGGCGTTAAGGTCCCGGCGCTGTCACGTTCCAGACGTGACCCACACGCCACGCTCAAGGACCACAATGCGCGCACCTGCCGGCCTCATCTCAGGCGTCTGCCTGGCCGCCCTCCTGGCCACCGCCCCACTCTCCTCCGCCCTCGCCCAGAACCGCCCGGCCCGCGACCATGGCGACGCCGCCGCAGCCGCCGGCTCCGACGACAAGATGGCCCCGTCCAAGGGTCATGATCACGCCGACAAGCTCAGCGACGACACCGCCGGCGC
>NZ_LMUL01000017.1:24650-159491 GCF_009765965.1 Caulobacter sp. S45 | reverse complement strand
CCGCCGGCACGCTGACCATCCGCGACGACGCGGGCAAGCCGATCGGCTCGATGTTCTACGTCGCCTATGTGGCCGACCATGCCAACACCACCCGTCGCCCAGTGACCTTCCTCTACAACGGCGGTCCCGGCTCCTCGAGCATGTGGCTGCACATGGGCTCGCTGGCCCCGATGCGGATCCACACCGACAGCCCGGCCGCCACCCACAACGCGCCTTTCGAGTTCGAGCCCAACGAGTCCAGCCTGCTCGACAAGTCCGACCTAGTGTTCATCGACGCCATGGGCACCGGCTATTCGCGCCCGCTCGGCGACACCAAGATCGAGAAGTTCTGGGGCGTCGACCCCGATCTCGACGCCTTCACCCGGGCCATCAAGCGCTATCTGACGGTCGGCAACCGCTGGGCGTCGCCCAAGTTCCTGTTCGGCGAGAGCTACGGCACCACCCGCACCGCCGGCCTGACCTACTCGCTGGAAGAGCAGGGCGTGCAGCTCAACGGCGCCACCATCCTATCGTCGGTGCTGAACTACGGCCGCCAGCAACCCGGCTATGACGAGCCCTATGTCGGCTACGTCCCCAGCTATGCGGCGACCGCCTGGTATCACAAGCTGCTGGCCAACCGTCCGGCCGACCTGTCGACCTATCTCGCCGAAGTGCGCCAGTGGGCGGCGGGTCCCTACCTGACGGCCCTGGCCAAGGGCGACGCCATCTCGCCCCAGGAAGCCGACGCGATCGCCAAGCAGCTCTCGGCCTACACCAGCCTGTCGGTGGAGTTCATCAAGGCCAACCACCTGCGGGTGGACCTGAACCGCTTCCGCGCCGAAGTGCTGCGCCGCCAGGGCCTGATCATCGGGCGCTACGACAGCCGCTTCACCGGCTTCAACCCGGACGACGCCGGCGAGAGCCCCGACCATGACCCGTCCGACACCGGCATTACCGGCGCCTTCGTGGCGGCGTTCAACAGCTACATCACCAACGAACTCGATTTCCACACCGACATGGTCTACCGGCCCACCAACTATGACCGGTCGCTGCATTGGGACTTCACCCACTCGGCGCCCGGCCAACGCCAGGGCAAGCAGAACGCCGTCAACGTGGCGATCGACCTGGGGACCGCCATGCGCGAAAACCCGCACCTGAAGCTGTTCTCGGCCAACGGCTGGTACGACCTGGCCACGCCGTTCTTCAACACCGAGTACGATCTGGCGCACATGGGGCTGCCCGAGAGCATCCGCTCCAACATCCGCTTCGGCTACTACCCGTCCGGGCACATGGTCTATCTGAACCCGGAAGCCCTGAAGTCGCTGAAGGCGGACCTGTCGCGCTTCTACGACGACGCGACCTCCGGGTCGTAAGCTGATCGAAGAGGCGGCCGATCACGAGATCGGCCGCCTCTTTTTTCGCTCATAAGATATCGATTTTCGGGGAGCCCAATGAAACGCGCCATCGTCCTCGCCGCGCTGCTGGCCAGCGTCGCCACTGTCGCCGCCATCGCCCAAGAGGCGCCCGGCGGCGCCGATCCGTTCCAGTGGCTGGAGGAAATTCACGGCGCCAAGGCCCTGGCCTGGGTCGAGCAGCAGAACCAGCGCACCGCCGGCCGGCTCGAGACCGATCCCCGCTACGAGACTTTCCGCAAGCAGGCGCTGGCCCTGTTCACCGCCGAGGATCGCATCCCGACGCCGGAGTTCCGCGCCGACGGGGTGGACAATGTCTGGCAGTCCGCCGCCAATCCGCACGGCCTGTGGCGCCACACGACGCTGGCCAGCTACCGCACCGCCAATCCCCAGTGGACCACCCTGATCGACCTGGACGCCCTGTCCAAGGCCGAGGGCAAGAGCTGGTTCTTCAAGGGCGCCACCTGCCTGCATCCCAGCGAGCGGCTGTGCCTGGTGCACCTATCCAACGGCGGCGGCGACGCGGTGACCATCCGTGAGTTCGACACCGAGACCCGCCAGTTCGTGAAGGGCGGGCTGGAGCTGCCGGTCGGCAAGCAGAACGTCGACTGGCTGGGCCCGAACCGCTGGATCGCCGCGCGCGACTGGAGCGGGACCGGCCAGGACGTCACCAAGTCCGGCTACGCCTACATCGTCAAGACCATCGACCGCGCCCACATGGACGCGCCGGGCCAGGAGGTTTTCCGCGGCGATCCCAAGGAGGTCCGCGCTGGCGCCCGCGTGCTGCGCGGGCCCGACGGCTCGCCCAAGGCGATCCTGTTCGACCGGGGCGTGACCTTCTTCCGCAGCCGTTACTACCTACAGACCTCCGGCGAGCCGAAACTGATCCCGCTGCCGGCCAAGACCTCGGTCGAGGGCCTGGTCTCGGGCCAGCTGATCTTCAACATCAAGGAGGACTGGCAGGGCTACAAGTCCGGCTCGGTGCTTTCCTACGACCTCGCCGCGCTGCTGGCCGACGGCCCCGCGCCCAAGCCCCAGGTGGTGTTCCAGCCCAACGCTGCCCAGGCCGTCGACGAGGTCCACGTCACCCGCGACCGCGTGGCCATCGAGCTGCTGGAAAACGTCAAGGGCGTGGTGGAGACCTTCGCCCTGAAAAGCGGCGCCTGGGTCGGGACCCGGCTGGCCCTGCCCACCGACAGTGCGCTGGCCATCAAGGCGGCCTCTCGCGAATCCAACCGGCTGTTCGTCACTTCGGAAGGCTTCCTCGACCCCACCTCGCTATGGCTGGCGGACGGGGGCACGGGCATGACCGCCAAGGTCAAGCAACTTCCGCCTCGCTTCGACGCCAGCAAGGACGTGGTGGAGCAGCACTTCGCCACCTCCACCGACGGCACCCGCATCCCCTACTTCCTGGTGCGGCCCAAGGGCATGAAGTTCGACGGCTCGACGCCGACCCAGATGTTCGGCTACGGCGGCTTCCAGATCGCCGAGGTGCCGATCTACCGCCCCGAGATGGGCAAGCTGTGGCTCGAGCGCGGCGCGGCCTATGTGCTGGCCGACATCCGCGGCGGCGGCGAGTTCGGGCCGACCTGGCACGACGCGGCGCTGCGCGAGCATCGCCAGCGGGCGTTCGACGACTTCGCCGCGGTGGCCAAAGACCTGATCGCGCGCAAGGTCACCTCGCCCCAGCATCTGGGCATCTACGGCCGTTCCAACGGCGGCGTGCTGATGAGCGTCTCGATGACCCAGCACCCGGAGCTGTTCGGGGCGGTGGTGATCGAGAGCCCGCTGATCGACATGCTGCGCTACAACCACCTGTCGGCCGGCGCCTCCTGGGTGGCGGAGTACGGAGATCCCGACGTCCCCGCCGACCGTGAATTCATCGCCAAATATTCCGGCTACCAGGCGCTCAAGCCCGGCGTGAAGTACCCCGAGCCCTACATCACCACCAACACCGAGGACGACCGCGTCCACCCCGGCCACCCGCGCAAGTTCGCCGCCAAGCTGGAAAGCCTGCACGACCCCTACCTGTTCTACGAGAACACCTTCGGCGGCCACGCCAACGACGCCGATCCCACACTGAACGCGCGGCGCTGGGCGCGGCACTATGTTTATCTGTGGGAGAAGCTGGCTCCTCAGTAGCCCTTCTCCCCTTGCGGGAGAAGGAAGGGGCCCACGTGTCGATAGACGCGTGGGAAGGTTGAGGGGTCGTGCTGCGATATCAACGGCGAACGTCCGTCGCCCCCTCCCATTGCCTATGCAATGGGCCCCTCCCTCTCCCGCAAGGGGAGAAAGATCATGTCGTGGTGCTGACCGTCCAGGTGGCGCTTTCCACCACCTCGGCCTTCTCCAGGGCCGCGACCACCGCATCCAGCTCGTCGGAGTCGGCCGAGGTCGGGATCAGGCTGGCGGCGAGTTCCACCAAGTCCTCATTCTCCGACAGGATCTCGATGTCGCGCACTGGGTAGTTGGCGCGCTCGATCTCCTGGAACAGCAGGTCGCGCACTTCCGAGACGTCCTCGGCGCGACAGACCACGTGCACCGCGTAATGCGCCTCGGTGCTGGTGGCGCTCACGGGCAGGCGGTTCACGAAGTCCACCAGCGGTCGCAGCAAGGTGTTGCCGGCCACCACGAAGGCCGCCAGGGCCGCCGCCTCGGCGAAGAAGCCCGCCCCCGACGCCGCCCCGACCGCGCCCGACGCCCACAGGGTGGCTGCGGTGTTCAGGCCACGCACCTGGGCGCCTTCCTTCATGATCACGCCCGCCCCCAGGAAGCCGATGCCGGAAACCACGTAGGCGATGATCTGGGTCGCGCCGTGCGCATCGTTCAGCCGCATGCCCAGGGCGACGAAGGACGCGGCCCCGGTCGCCACCAGCACATTGGTGCGTAGGCCGGCGGTGCGCTGCCGGTACTGCCGCTCCAGCCCGATCAGGCCGCCCAGCACGAAGGCGCAGGCCAGCGACACCACGGTGGCGCCGAAACCACTTGGATCAAAGTTCCGCCAAACCAACATCTTCGAAGTCCCCCCGATCGTGGCTCCGCAGAGCCCTCCGAGATTGACTTTGTCCAGCAAAAACCTATGTAGCCGGGCATAGACTGGGAATCGGATCGGCGATCAACGCCCGCCCGGTGGCAGTTCAGCCGGCCCCAGTCGCTTCCCAGCGTGATATGACAGACTTTTCCCAGCTCGGGCTCAGACCCGAGACCATCCAGGCGGTAATCGACACCGGCTACACCGTTCCCACGCCGATCCAGGAACAGGCCATTCCCGTGGCCCTCGCCGGACGCGACGTGTTGGGCATCGCCCAGACCGGCACCGGCAAGACCGCCGCCTTCACCCTGCCGATGATCGACCGCCTGGCCGCCGGCCGCGCCCGTGCGCGCATGCCGCGCTCGCTGGTCCTGGCGCCCACGCGCGAGCTGGCCGACCAGGTCGCCTCCGCCTTCGACAAGTACGCCAAGGGCACCAAGCTGACCTGGGCGCTGCTGATCGGCGGCGTCTCGTTCGACGAACAGCTGAAGAAGTTGGACCGGGGCGTGGACGTGCTGATCGCCACGCCGGGCCGCCTGCTCGACCACCACGAACGCGGTAAGCTGCTGCTGACCGGCGTCGAGATCATGGTGGTGGACGAAGCCGACCGCATGCTCGACATGGGCTTCATCCCCGACATCGAGCGCATCTTCAAGCTGACCCCGCCGCGTCGCCAGACCCTGTTCTTCTCGGCTACCATGCCGCCGGAGATCACCCGGCTGACCACCCAGTTCCTCAAGGACCCGACCCGGATCGAGGTCTCGCGTCCGGCCAGCACCGCCGACACCATCAGCCAGTACGTCGCCAACATCCCCAGCGCCGACCCCAAGGCCAAGCGCACCGCGCTGCGGGCCCTGATCTCCGGCGCGGATGTGAAGAACGCCATCGTGTTCTGCAATCGCAAGTCCGAGGTCGACATCGTCGCCAAGTCGCTGGCCCGGCATGGCTTCGACGCGGCCGCCATCCACGGCGACCTGGACCAGTCCCAGCGCACGCGCACCCTGGAGAGCTTCCGCAAGGGAGAGCTGACCATCCTGGTGGCGTCCGACGTTGCGGCGCGCGGGCTCGACATCCCGGCGGTGGGCCAGGTGTTCAACTACGACGTCCCCCACCACGCTGACGACTATGTCCACCGTATCGGCCGCACCGGCCGGGCCGGACGCACGGGCGAGGCGTTCATGATCGTCACCCCCGCCGACGCCAAGAACTACGAGAAGGTGCTCAAGCTCACCAAGAAAGAGCCTGAGACCGTGGTCCTCGATCTCGACTGGGGCGGCATCGAAGCCGCTAGCCGCGACCGCGAGCCCGCACGCGGCGAACGCGGCCGCGGCGAACGTAGTCGCAGCAGCGTTCGCGCCGAACGTGGTCCCAGGCGCGAACGCGGCGCGCGACGCGAAGCCGAACCCGACAGCACCGTTGTCGCGACCGCCGGCGAGGGCGAACAGCCCGATGTCGACTTCGGCCTGCTGGCGGACGAACTGCCTCATGCCCGTCCCGCACCTCGCGAAGAGAGCCGCAGCCGACCCGAACGCGATCAACCGGAGCGTGAGCGCCCCGAAGGCGCCTATGGCGAACGCGCCGTACCCGAACGCGAGCGATCGCGGCGCGAGCGTCCCGAACGGGACGCGGGCGGCGACCGTCGCCCAGCCGCCAAGGGTTCCGAGCGCAGGCCCCCGCGCGGGGAAAGCCGCGAATCAGGCGTGCTTGGCTTCGGCGCCGACACCCCGGCCTTCCTGCTGCGGGCCTCGCCCCTGCCGCCCAAGGAGGCGGTCGAACTGGAAGACTGACGTAGGCTGAAGCGCCCGCGTTTTAACGGGTCGTTTCAGGAACTGCGTTATAGGCTGCTCAGGGCGGGCCGTTCGAGGCCCACCGGTAGGAGCGCCATGTCCACCGATCTGCGAACCCGGCTGCGCGGCCCCCACGCCTACGATCTGGCGCGCGCCGCCATGGCCGAGATGCAGCGTCTGGGGGTTTGGCCGACGCCGCTGAACTTCGAGTTGTGGCTTCAGATCACCATCGACCCGGACGGGCCGCTGAACGCAGAAGTTGAGCGGATAATCCAGGGCGGTGAGACCATCACCGAAGCGCAGAGCGAGGAATTGGCCGCCAAGCACCTGGCCAGGAACCGCTTGGCCGAAGAAGTGCGCGTCGCCGGCGACGGCCTGGACCTTCAACTGCGGCAGGTGCAGCGGGTCATCGAGACCGCACAGACCTCGAGCGCCCAATACGGCGCCACCCTGGCCGGCGCCAGCGAGGAACTGGAGCACGACCTCGAACCCACCGAAGTCAAGAAGTTGGTCGAGACCCTCGCCGACGCCACCCACCAAATCCGCCGCCGCACCGACGCCCTGGAAACGGGATTGACCGCCTCGAACGGGGAGGTCGTGCGCCTGCGCGCGCGGCTGGAGGCGGCGCAGCGCGAGGCCATGACCGACGCGCTCAGTAACCTGCCCAACCGCAAGGCGTTCGACATCGCCCTGACCCACGCCTGCGAGGAAGCCGACGAGACCGGAGCGCCTCTGGCGTTGGCCATGGTCGATATCGACCTGTTCAAGCGCTTCAACGACACTTGGGGCCACCAGACCGGCGACCAGGTGATCCGCTATGTCGCCAGCATCCTGGCGCGGGCGGCGCAAGAGCCCTTCTTCGCGGCGCGTTATGGCGGCGAGGAGTTCGCAGTGATCCTGCCGGGAGAAACCGGCGCACAAGCGGCGGCGATCCTGGACACCGTGCGCGAAGAGATCGGCTCGCGCAGCCTGAAGCGTCGCTCCACCGACGAGGATCTGGGTGTAGTGACCGTGTCCACCGGGGTCGCCCAGCGCGGTCGCAAGGAGCTTCCGGCCGCCCTGATCGAACGGGCCGACGCCGCGCTCTATGCGTCCAAGCGCAACGGGCGCAACCGGGTGACCAACGCCGAGGGCCGCTTCTCCTCGGCTTCGGCGGCGGCTTAGGCCTCCAGCACCGCCGGCAGCAGGGTCACGCTCTCGCCGCAGCCGCAGGCGTCGGTCTGGTTCGGATTATTGAAGGTGAACTTGGCCGACAGACGCGAGGTCTCGTAGTCGATCTCGGTGCCGATCAGGAACAGCACCGCCTTGGGATCGACCAGGATGCGCACGCCCTTGTCCTCGACCACCTCGTCCAGCGGGTTGGCGGTGTCGGCGTACTCGAACACGTACTCCGATCCGGCGCAGCCACCGTTCTTCACGCCCACCCGCAGGCCGGCGTAGGGCTTCTCGGCCTGGCCCATGATCGCCTTGACGCGCTCGGCGGCGCGCTCGGTCAGGGTCACGACCTTGGGCCGCGGGCGGCGGGCGCGGGGGGCGGAGCTGGAAAGGTTGGGCGCGGCGTCGGTCATGATCAGAACATGTTCAGTTGAAGCTTGGCCTCGTCGGACATCCGCGAGGGATCCCATGGCGGATCGAAAGTGAGTTCGACCTTGCAGGAGCGCACGCCCTCGATCTTCTCGATGGCGTCCTGCACCCAGCCGGGCATGTCGCCGGCCACCGGGCAACCCGGGGCGGTGAGGGTCATGTCGACCACCACGTCTCGCTCGTCGGAGACGTCGACCTTGTAGATCAGGCCGAGCTCGTAGATGTCGACGGGAATCTCGGGATCGAACACCGTCTTGAGCTGGGCGATCAGGGCGTCGGTCAGCCGGTCCAGCTCCGCCTTGGGCAGGGCGGACTCGTCCTCCGTCGCGGGGACGGAAGCGGCCGGGGACTGGGCGTCGAAGGCTAGGTCGTCCATCGGTACTCTGCTCGACAAATTACGCGAAAAAGCCGCGGGCTTTGATCAGGGCGTCGGCGAAGGCGTCCGCCTCCCCCAGCGTATTATATAGGGCGAACGACGCCCTGGCGCTCGACGTCACACCGAAGCGCCGCATTAAAGGCTCGGCGCAGTGGGTCCCGGCGCGCACGGCCACGCCGTAGCGGTCCAGCAGCTGGGCGATGTCGTGGGCGTGGGCGCCTTCGACCGTGAAACTGAGGGTCGCGCCCTTGCCAGGCGCGTCGCCCAGGATGCGGAACCAGTTATGGCCGGCCAGCCGCTCCACCGCGCGCGCATAGAGCGCGTCTTCGTGGGCGAGGATCGCGGCCCGGTCCTGCTGCATCAGCCAGTCCAACGCCGCGGCCATGCCGATGGCTTCCAGGATAGGCGGGGTGCCGGCCTCGAAGCGGTGAGGCGGATCGGCGTAGGTGATGGCGTCCATGGCCACCGAACCGATCATCTCGCCGCCGCCCTGGTAGGGGGCGAGCGCGGCCAGGGCCTCGGCCTTGCCGTACAGGGCGCCGATGCCGGTGGGTCCGAACAGCTTGTGGCTGGAGAAGACGTAGAAGTCGCAGTCGATCGCCTGCACGTCCACCGGCAGGTGCACCGCCGCCTGACAGCCGTCGAGCAGGGTCAGGGCCCCGACCGACTTGGCCGTCGCGACGATGCGGGCCGTGTCGCTGATCGCGCCAGTGACGTTGGACATGTGGGTCAGGGCCACGACCTTGGTCTTCGGTCCCAGCAGGGCCGGCAGGGCGTCAAGGTCGAGCGAACCGTCGTCCTTCACCGGCAGGAACTTCAGCACCACGCCCTTGCGCTCGCGCAGGAAGTGCCAGGGGATGATGTTGGCGTGGTGCTCGAGTTCGGAGACCACGATCTCGTCGCCAGCCTGGAGCTGCAGGCCAAGCGAGGAGGCCACTAGGTTGATCGCCTCGGTGGCGCCCTTGGTGAAGACGATCTGGTCGACGGACGGCGCGTTGAGGAACCGCGCCACACTCCGACGGGCGGCCTCGTAAGCCTCCGTCGTCTCGTTGGCGAGCGTGTGCAGACCCCGGTGCACGTTGGAATAGGAGTGCTCCATGGAGTGGACCATGGCGTCGATGCAGGCCCGCACCTTCTGGGACGAGGCGGCGCTGTCCAGATAGACCAGCGGCTTGCCGTTCACCTGCCGCGACAGGATCGGGAACTGGGCGCGGATGGCGGCCACGTCGAAGGCCGTCTTGGCGTCCGTCTGGGGAAAATGAGGTGCGTCGTCCATCACACCAGGGCCTCCAGCCGTTGCGCCACCCACGGGCCGACGATCTCGCGCGCGGGCTCGAAGCCGATGCGATCGACCACCTCGCCGACGAAGGCCTGGGTCAGCAGGATCTTGGCCTCGACCTCGGGCACGCCGCGCGAGCGGATGTAGAACAGGGCCTCGTCGTCGAGCGCGCCGACCGTATTGCCGTGCGCGCACTGCACGTCGTCGGCGTAGATTTCCAACTCGGGCTTGGCGTCGACCTCGGCCCGATCGCTCAGCAGCAAAGCGTCGTGGCGCATGCGGGCGTCGGTCCCGTCCGCGCCGGGACGCACCTCGATCTTGCCCTGGAACACCGCGCGGGCCTGGCCAGTGACGACGCCCTTGCACATCTGGCGGGTCTCGCCGCCGCCGGTGTGGGTCAGCACGGTGGTCAGGTCGGCGTGGCGCGACCCATCGAGCAGATACAGCCCATCCATCCGCACCTCCACGCCTTGTCCGGGATGCTCCAGGTGGGTCTCGTGGCGCTGCAGCCGGGCGCCGGTGGCGACCACGGTCTGGGCGAATCTGGCGCCGGGCTTGAGTTCGACAGTGGCGGTCGAGACGGAGACGGCGTCGGCCGGCTCGTCCATCAGCACGATGCGCTCCAGGCTCGCGCCGTCCTCCAGGTGGAAGGTCAAGGCCGCGTTGGCGACGTAGGCGCCGCCCGAGCTCTCATAGGTCTCCAGCAGCACGACCGAGGCGCCGTCAGGCACCAGGATGCGCACCCCGGCCTGCCAGCCGCTTGCGTCGGCCTGGGTGACGAAGCGCAGCCGGTGCACGCCCCCATCGAGCGTCAGATAGGCTGTGGCGTCGCCGTCCGGCAGGCGGCCGTTGGCGAAGGCGGTCTCCGACGCCTCGATCGCGGCGAAGGGACCGCCGGGCTCGGGCGCGGCGATCTCGGGCGCAGGCGCGGCGGGGCTTGAGACCACGCGGCGGAAGTCGCTCCACCGCCAGGCCTCGTCGCGACGGGTCGGGAATGTGGAGACGTCGCGCAGGTCGATCCGGAAGGGCGCGCTCACGCCGCCTCCGCCACGATCCGGTCGTAGCCCTCCTTCTCAAGCGTCAGGGCCAGTTCCGGTCCGCCCGAGGCGACGATGCGGCCCTTGGCCAGCACGTGGACCTTGTCCGGTTTGATGTAGTCGAGCAGGCGCTGGTAGTGGGTGATCACCAGCATGGAGCGGTCGGGCGCGCGCATGGCGTTGACCCCCTCGGCGACGATGCGAAGCGCATCGATGTCCAGCCCCGAATCGGTCTCGTCCAGGATCAGCAGGCGGGGCTCCAGCATGGCCATCTGCAGGATTTCCATCCGCTTCTTCTCGCCGCCCGAGAAGCCGACGTTCAGCCCCCGGCGCAGCATGTCGAAGTCCATCTTCAGGCTGGCGGCGGCCGCGCGCACCTTCTTGAGGAATTCCGGAGCGGGGACCTCGAGTTCGCCACGCGCTTTGCGCTGGGCGTTGAGCGCGGTGCGGATGAAGGTCAGGGCCGGCACGCCGGGAATTTCCAGCGGATACTGGAACGACAGGAACACGCCCTTGGCTGCGCGCTGGTCGGCCGACAGGGCCAGCAGGTCCTCGCCGTCGAGCAAGATGGAGCCGTCGGTGACCTCGTAACCCTCGCGCCCGGCGATGGTGTAGCTGAGCGTGGACTTGCCTGCCCCGTTCGGCCCCATCACCGCATGCACCTCGCCCGCCGGCACGTCGAGCGACAGGCCGTGGAGGATGGGGGTGGTCTCTTCGACGGAGACGTGGAGGTTCTTGATGGAAAGCATCGGATTTTTCTTCGATCTCAATTCTTAGCCGACAGAGCCTTCAAGGCTCACAGCGACCAGCTTCTGGGCTTCCACCGCGAATTCCATCGGCAGCTCCTGCAGCACGTCGCGGACGAAGCCGTTGACCAGCAGGGCCACGCTCTCCTCGGCCGAGAGGCCTCGGCTCCTGCAGTAGAAAAGCTGGTCGTCGGACAGGCGGGTGGTCGTGGCCTCGTGCTCGAACACCGAGTGGGCGTTCTTGGCCTCGACATAGGGCACGGTGTGGGCGCCGCACTCCTTGCCGATGAGCAGGCTGTCGCACTGGGTGAAGTTGCGCGCCCCCTTGGCCTTGGCGTGGGACGAGACCAGGCCGCGATAGGTGTTGGACGACTTGCCGGCCGAGATGCCTTTGGAGATGATCCGCGAGCGGGTGTTCTTGCCCAGGTGGATCATCTTGGTGCCGGTGTCGGCCTGCTGGCGACCGTTGGTGACGGCGATGGAGTAGAACTCGCCCTGGCTCTCGTCGCCGCGCAGGATGCAGGACGGGTACTTCCAGGTCACCGCCGATCCGGTCTCGACCTGGGTCCAGCTGACCTTGGCCCGAGCCTCGCGGCAGTCGGCGCGCTTGGTGACGAAATTGTAGATGCCGCCCCTGCCCTCGGCGTCGCCGGGATACCAGTTCTGGACGGTGGAGTATTTGATCTGGGCGTCTTCCAGCACCACCAGCTCGACCACGGCGGCGTGGAGCTGGTTCTCGTCGCGCATGGGGGCGGTGCAGCCCTCCAGGTACGAGACGTAGGAGCCCCGGTCGGCGATGATCAGGGTGCGTTCGAACTGGCCGGTCGACTGGGCGTTGATGCGGAAATAGGTCGACAGCTCCATCGGGCAGCGCACGCCCGGCGGCACGTAGACGAACGACCCGTCGGAGAAGACCGCCGAATTCAGGCAAGCGAAGTAGTTGTCCGACACTGGCACCACCGAGCCCAGGTACTTGCGCACCAGTTCGGGATGCTCCTTCAGCGCCTCGCTGATCGGCATGAAGATGACGCCGGCCTTGGCCAGTTCGGCCTTGAAGGTGGTGGCGACCGAGACGCTGTCGAACACCGCGTCCACCGCCACCCGCGGCGAATTGATCACCCCGGCCAGCACCGCCTGCTCGCGCAGCGGGATGCCCAGCTTGGCGTAGGTGGCCAGCAGGTCGGGGTCGACCTCGTCCAGGCTGTTGAGCTGCGGCTTCTTCTTGGGCGCGGCGTAGTAGTAGAGGTCCTGATAGTCGATCTTGGGATAATGGACCTTGGCCCAGTCGGGCTCTTCCATCGCCTGCCAGCGCTCAAAGGCGTCCAGCCGCCAGGCCAGCATCCACTCGGGCTCGCCCTTCTTCTCGGAGATGAAACGCACGGTGCTCTCGTCCAGGCCCTTGGGCGCGAACTCCTGCTCGATGTCGGTGACGAAGCCGTGGAGGTACTTGTCCGCCTCCAGGCCCTGGACCGTACGAATGGTTTCGGTGACGGCGGCCATCTAAGCCAACTCCCTAACGCGTTCGCCCTGCCGTGTCCGGCGGGCGTGGACGGCCAGCCAGACGTCGGCGAAGCGGTCCCAATCCTGTTGTGTGGTGTTCCAGCCGCCCGACGCCCGAAGCGCCCCCGCGGCCAGTTCCCCGTATCCCATGGCGGCCAGCACGCCGCTCGGCTTCACCTTGCCCGACGAGCAGGCGGCGCCGGCGCTGACCTGCACCCCATCCAGGTCGAGCGACATCACCTGTAGCGCCGACGGGAAATCCGCCGTCGCGATGCAGAGCGTGCCGGGCAAGCGTTCCGCGCCCTCGCCCGCGACCACCGCACCCGCCTCGGCCAGCCGGGCCGCCGCCGCGTCGCGCCAAACCGCTTGATCGGCGGCCTGCGCCAGATCGCGCCGTGCGACGTCCGCCGCCGCGCCGAACCCGGCGATCCCCGCGACGTTCTCGGTGCCCGCGCGAAGGCCGCGCTCCTGCCCGCCGCCATGCAGGCGCGGGGTGATACGGACGCGCTCGCCGTAGATCAAGCCGCCCACGCCCTGCGGGCCGCCGAGCTTGTGCGCCGAAAGCGCCAGGGTGTCGGCGCCCAGCGCCGTCACATCGACCGCGATCTTGCCCGCCGCCTGCACCGCATCCACGTGCAGCCAGCCGCCGGCCTCGCGCAGCATCGCCGCCGCCTGGGCCACGGGCTGGATCACGCCGGTCTCGTTGTTGGCCAGCATCAGGGCTACGAACGGGCGGCCATCTTCGGCGCCCCAGCCCTTCAGGCGCGCGGCGAGCCAGTCCAGGTCGGCCACGCCGCGCCGATCGACCGGCCAGATCTCGACCGGCAGGCCCGTGGCGCGCGCGGTGTTGACCACCGCCTCGTGCTCGGTGGCGCCGACCAGGATGCGGCGGACCTCGCCGGACGCTACAACGCTCTCGATGGCCAGCGCATTGGCTTCCGTGCCGCCGCCGGTGAACACCAGCGCCTCGGGCGAGGCGCCGACCAGGGCGGCGACGCTCGAGCGCGCATCCTCCACCCGCGCCCGCGCCACACGGCCCGAGGCGTGGACCGAGGACGGATTGCCGCCGGCTTCCAGCGCCGCACGGATCACTTCCAGCGCCTCGGGCCGGATCGGCGCGGTGGCGTTATGATCCAGATACACAGCCATCAGGCCGCCTCGGCCGGGGCGTGGGCGCCCGGCGGCTTGACCCGGCGCTCGATCACGTCTTCCAGCGAGACGCCGTCGAGGAAATGTTCGATGTGGCCGCCCAACGCATCCCACAGCTCGTGGGTGGCGCAGCGCTCGCCGCCGCCCAGGCAGCCGCGCTCGGTCTTCTCGCAGCGGGTGGCGGTCAGCGGCTCATCCACCGCCAGCACCACCTGGGCCACGCTGATCCGGCTCGGCTCCGCCGCCAGCCGGTAGCCGCCGCCAGGGCCGCGCACGCTTGAGACCAGGCCGCGCCGGCGTAGGGACGCAAACAACTGCTCGAGATAGGCCAGCGAGATTTCCTGGCGTGTGGCGATCTCGGCCAGGCACACGGCCCGCTCGCGCCCATGGCGAGCAAGGTCGGTCATGGCCATGACCGCATACCGTCCCTTGGTGCCTAAGCGCATGCGCCGCCAAATCCTGTGAAAGCCGAAACCGAAACGGGCCCCGAAACCGGCTTGTGAGCGCCCCAAGGACGCTTTCCGACCGAAACGACGCCACCTGAGGTTCAGCCTGTGCTACAGGCCGTCGCTTTCCGGGGCGCGCGCGTTTCGCCGACGCGCCTGATGTAGGAAAACCAAGTACGGCGATCAAGTATTCCGTGGCGTGTCGGCGCTTTATCCCGCGCCACGGACAGGAGGACGGACAACCGATGCCCGAGGTTATTCTGACAGGCGCCAGCGGCCGGCTCGAAGGCCGCTATGCGCCCCCCAAGACCGACAACGCCCCTATCGCGCTGATCCTGCACCCGCACCCCAAGGCGGGCGGCCACATGAACAACCCGGTGGCGGTGCAGCTCTACCACCTGTTCATGACGCGCGGCTTCGCCACCCTGCGGTTCAATTTCCGCGGCGTGGGCAAGAGCCAGGGCGAGTTCGACTCCGGCATCGGCGAGCTGGCCGACGCGGCGTCCGCGCTCGACTGGCTGCAGACCACCAATCCCACCGCGTCGCAGTGCTGGGTCGGCGGCTACCAGTTCGGGGCCTGGATCGGCATGCAGCTGCTGATGCGCCGACCGGAGACGGACGGGTTCATCTCGGTCTCGCCACCGACCAACGTCTACGACTTCAGCTTCCTGGCCCCCTGCCCGGCCTCGGGCCTGATCCTGCACGGCAGCGGCGACACGGTGGCGACCCCGGTCGAGGTCGAGCGCGTGGTGGCCAAGCTGCGCACCCAGAAGGGCATCTCGATCGCCTACGAGCTGGTGGAAGGCGCCAACCACTACTGGTCCAACCACCTGCCCGCGGTGGAGCAGAAGGTCGGGCACTACCTGGACCAGCGGATGAACGGGCTGGCGGGCTGAGGGGATCTGTCCTTCTCCCCTTGCGGGAGAAGGAGGGGACCAGCTCTGCTGGGGAGGGTGAGGGGTCTCGCCGCCTTGTCCGGCGCCAGTCCGTCGACCCCTCACCCTCCCATTGCTGACGTAATGCCCCCCTCTCCCGCAAGGGGAGAGGGGCCTAAGGCTCCACGATCCGGCCGCCCGTCATCGGCTTCGGCGCGCCCGTGGTGCCGGGGAACGAGATCGGCAGCCCCATCCTGGTTCGCGCCGCCAGATAGGCGAAGGCCTCCGCCTCGATGGCGTCGCCGCGCCAGCCGACCGCCTCGGCCGCCACCACCTCGCAGCCGGCGCGCTCGGTGATGGCGCGCATGATCTGGGGGTTCGACCGCCCGCCGCCGGAGACGATCAGCACCTTGGGCCGCTCGGTCGCGGCGTCCAGGCCCAGACGCACGGCCTCGGCGGTGAAGGCGACCAGGGTCGCCGCCGCATCCGCGTCCGACAGGGCGGCGACCGCATCGAGGCTGAAGTCGTAGCGGTCCAGCGACTTGGGCGGCGGTTGCCGGAAGAAGGGATGCGCCAGGTAGCCCGCGAGCACCGCCTGGTCCACGCGCCCCGCCGCAGCCAGCCGCCCGCCCTCGTCATAACGACCCAGTCCACGCGCCTGCACCAGCAGGTCGATCATGCCGTTGCCGGGTCCCGTGTCGAAGGCCAGCGGATCGGCGGATTGCGAGAACAGGGTCACGTTGGCGACGCCACCTACGTTCAGCACGGCTGAAGGTCGCGCGATCCCCGACGCCTGCGCCCGCGCCAGATGATAGATCGGCGCGAGCGGCGCGCCCTCCCCGCCCGCCGCCATGTCGGCGGTGCGGAAATCGAAGGCCACCGGAACACCCGTGAGCGTGGCCAGCAGGGCGCCGTCGCCGAGTTGCACCGTGCGGCCGCTCCGCTCGGGCGTGGGCCGCTCATGCAAGACGGTCTGGCCGTGGAAACCGATCAGCTCGATCTCCTTCCAGCCTAGACCGTACGATTCGAGGAAGCCTTGGGCCGCCGCGAAATGCTCGCGCGCCACGGCCTCAGCCGCCGGCGCGAACTCGGCGGGTTCCGGTGCGCCGCGTAGCCAGGACTTGGCCGCCTCCGTCGCCGCCAGCACCAGCGCCCTGGTCGCCTCCGTGAGCTTGCGTTCGCCAGCCGGCCCGAAGGCCTGGAGCGTCTCGCCATCGGTGTCGAGGATGGCCATGTCCACCGCGTCCAGCGAGGTGCCGCTCATGAAACCCAGGACGCGCATACGGCAAAGCCTGTCTGTATGTGCTTCAAAGCGAAGCTCGGCCCGTGTTACACGCGCCCCGATGTCCGACTTCAAGCCAAAATCAGAACTGGTCCGTGTCCTCGTCGAGCGCGGCTACATGCACCAGTGCACCGCGCTGGACGCGCTGGACGCGCGCGCCGCCTCGGGCGTGATCACCGCCTACATCGGCTTCGACGCCACCGCGTCCAGCCTGCACGTGGGCAACATGATGCAGATCATGATGCTGCGCCGCCTGCAGCAGACCGGCCACAAGCCAATCGTGGTCATGGGCGGGGGCACGACCAAGGTGGGCGATCCCTCGGGCAAGGACGCCAGCCGCCAGATGCTGACGGTAGACGCCATCGCGGCCAACATGGCCTCGATCCGCAAGGCCTTCGACGCCTATCTGAGCTTCGGCGACGGCGCGACCGACGCCATCACCGTGGACAACGCCGAGTGGCTGGACCAGCTCGGCTATCTCCAGTTCCTGCGCGACTACGGCGCCCACTTCACCCTGAACCGCATGCTGACCTTCGATAGCGTGCGCCTGCGGCTGGAGCGCGAGCAGCCGCTGACCTTCCTCGAATTCAACTACATGCTGATGCAGGCCACCGACTTCCTGGAGCTGCACCGCCGCTACGGCTGCGCCCTGCAGCTCGGCGGGTCCGACCAGTGGGGCAATATCGTCAACGGGGTGGAGCTGATCCGCCGGGTCGAGGGGGTGGAGGCGTTCGGCTTCACCAGCCCGCTGGTGACCACCAGTTCGGGCGTGAAGATGGGCAAGACCGCCCAGGGCGCGGTCTGGCTGAACGCGGATATGCGCAGCCCCTACGACTACTGGCAGTTCTGGCGCAACACCGAGGACGCCGACGTCGGCCGCTTCCTCAAGCTGTTCACCGACCTGCCGCTGGACGAGATCGCCCGGCTGGAGGCGCTCCAGGGCGCCGAGATCAACGAGGCGAAGAAGGTGCTCGCCAACGAGACCACCGTGCTGCTCCACGGTCGCGCCGCCGCCGAGGCCGCCGCCGAGGCGGCCCGCTCGGCGTTCGAGGACGGCAAGGTCTCCGGCGACCTGCCGACGGTGGAGGTCCCGCGCGCCCAGATCGAAGCCGGGGTGCAACTCGCAGCCCTGGTGGTCGACGCCGGCCTGGCGGTTTCGCGCTCCGACGCGCGGCGCCTGGCCCAGGGCGGCGGCTTGCGCCTGAACGACAATGCCGAACCCGACGCCCAGCGCACCGTCACCCTCGCCGACCTCGGCCCGGACGGCGTGATCAAGCTGGCCGCCGGCAAGAAGAAGATCGTCCTCGTAAAACCCGTCTGACCCGTCTGACCCCGAACCGGAGCTCTCGACATGGCCGAACTGAGCGTTGGCGATAAGGCCCCCGACTTCGACCTGCCCACCGACGGCGCGGGCCGGGTCTCGTTGTCCGAACTGAAGGGCAAGGCGGTGGTGCTGTACTTCTACCCCAAGGACGACACCCCGGGCTGCACCAGCCAAGCCCAGGGCTTCTCGGAAATGCGCAACGCCTTCGAGGAGACCGGCGCCACGGTGCTGGGCGTATCCAAGGACACCCCCTCCAGCCACGACAAGTTCAAGGGCAAGCACCACCTGACCGTCCGGCTGGCTTCCGACGAGACCGGCGAGATGCTGGAACGCTATGGGGTGTGGGTCGAGAAGAACATGTACGGCCGCAAGTACATGGGCGTCGAGCGCGCCACCTTCCTCATCGGAGCGGACGCGACGATCAAGCAGATCTGGCGCAAGGTGAAGGTCCCCGGCCACGTCGACACGGTGCTGAAAGCGGCGAAGGCGCTGCGGGCCTGACCCGCGAGACAGATTGTCGCATATTGAGGCTCGCCAATAGCCCAGACGAGGCCGAACGGCGGCCTGCGCCACGCGCTGCCCTGGCGCCCAAGTCTTAACGAGGTCTTTCCGCACACCGCGTAGGCGACAACAGCCAAATCACTGTACAAGCAGTGCAAGTTTTCGCGCCGCGTCGGTTTTTGGCGCCTTGTTCCCGCCGTCATGCGCCACGTTCCGCCACCATCGAGCTCGGCCGTGCATGGGGCGACGACGGACGGCCTTGCGTCATCGGCTCACATTTGTTGAGTCGCGCCTCAACGGAAACAAGTGCGGGTTCCTGCATGTCTATCGAGCGTTTGGCGGTCCCGGGGCGGTTCATAAGTCTGTCGCTGGCGAACATCGCCGCTCGCAGACCGCTTACGCCCCAGGCCGTCAGCGCCCTGTTCGCGCCCGCAGCCATGCTTGCAGGCGCGATCGGCCTGACCTGCGTCTGGGGCGCGATGCCGCACAGCACGCCGACCTGGCCCGCCTTTATCGCCAACCAGCCCACATCCCGGCCGGCCAAACCCGACACCGGCGCCCTGGCCCAAGCCGCCCTGCGTCAGAGCACAGCGATCTCCGCGATGCTGATCGATCTCGGCGCCATCCAGGTCACGCCGCCCGGCCCCACGGCGCTGGTGGGCGGCCAGGCGGCCTCGCTGCAGCGGCTGCGCGCCGCCGAAGGCGATATGATCTCCATCGCCGATCGCGGCGCCCAGACCCAGATCGACGAGATGCGTCGCACCTTCCGCGCCACCGGCCTCAACGTCGGCCCCTACATGACCGCCGATGCAGCGCGAACGGCGATCTCGCCGCTGGAGCTGCGCGACGCCCACGTGCTGGCGGCCAAGCTGGACATCGACATGGGGCTGGCGCGCAAGCTCCAGCACGCCGCTCGCGACCTGTTGGCCGTGCGCACCCTGGCCGCCGCGACCGCCGCCATGCCGCTGGCCGTGCCGGTCGACAATCCTCGCCAGTCCAGCCCATTCGGCGTTCGCATCGATCCGTTCCGCGGCGAGGCCTCGTTCCATCCTGGCGTGGACTTCGCCGGCAGCTACGGCCAGGCGATCCACGTGACGGCGCCGGGCGTGGTGTCCTTTGTCGGCCAGCGCAGCGGTTACGGTAATTGCGTCGAGGTTGACCACGGCTACGGCTTCAAGACCCGCTACGGCCACCTGTCGGGCTTCGTCGCGCGCGTGGGCCAGGGCGTGAACAGCGGCGACACCATCGCCCGCATGGGCTCCACCGGCCGATCCACCGGCGTGCACCTGCACTACGAGGTCTGGGCCAACGGCAAGCTGCAAAACCCCAGCCGGTTCCTGAAGGCCGGTGAAACCCTGGCGGCCGTCACAGCCGCGCCGATCCTGCGCGCACGCGGCTGATATTCTCCTCCCCCGCTTCGCAGGGGAGGAGAATAGAGAACTACCCCTCGGCTGTTTCCCCGGTCACGCCCACCCGCTGGGACAGCGAGGCGGCCATGAAGGGGTCGAGATCGCCGTCCAGCACACCCTGGGTGTCGGAGGTCTCCACGTCGGTGCGCAGGTCCTTCACCAGTTGATAGGGCTGCAGCACGTAGCTGCGGATCTGGTGGCCCCAGCCGATGTCGGTCTTCTGGTCCTCGAGCGCCTGCTGCGCCGCCTCGCGCCGTTGCAGCTCGGCCTCGTAGAGACGGGCGCGCAGCATCTTCCAGGCGTTCTCACGGTTCTGATGCTGGGAGCGTTCGGTCTGGCAGGCCACCGCGATCCCGGTGGGAAGGTGGGTCAGGCGCACCGCGGAATCGGTCTTGTTGATGTGCTGGCCGCCGGCGCCCGAGGCCCGGTAGGTGTCGGTCCGCACGTCGGAGGGATTGATCTCGATGACGATGGTGTCGTCGACCACCGGATAGACCCAGACCGAGGCGAAGCTGGTGTGGCGCCGCGCGTTGGAGTCGAACGGCGAGATGCGCACCAGCCGGTGCACCCCCCCCTCGGTCTTCAGCCAGCCATAGGCGTTGACGCCCTTGACCTGCAGGGTGGCGGACTTGATCCCGGCGGTTTCCCCCGGCGTCTCCTCCAACACCTCGACGGTCATGCTGTGGGCGTTGGCCCAACGGCTGTACATGCGCATCAGCATCAGCGCCCAGTCGGCGGACTCGGTGCCGCCGGCGCCGGAGTTGATCTCGACATAGGCGTCGTTGCCGTCGGCCTCGCCCGACAGGAGGGCCTCGAGTTCGGCGCGGCCGGCACGTTCCTTCAGCGCCTTCAGCGTGCGGGCGGCTTCCTCCAGGCTGTCCTGGTCGCCTTCCATCTCCGCCAGCTCGGCGAACTCCAGGGTGTCGCTACGCTCGCGCTCGAGCGCCTGGACCGCTTCGACCTGGTTGGCCAGGCGGGTGCGCTCGCGCATCAGGGCCTGGGCCTCGGCCGGCTTGTCCCACAGGGTGGGGTCTTCGGAACGCGCGTTCAGCTCGTCCAGGCGTCGAAGGGCAGGGTCCCAGTCAAAGACGCCTCCTGAGCAGTCCGACGGACTGCTCGATGTCGGCCGATGCGGCCTCGACATCCGCTCTCATGAGAGAGTTCTCCAAAAAACCAAGATGGTGGGGATAGCGGGGGTGAAGCGCCGACACAACGGCGCTTGCGAAACCTCAGTACAGGCCTTTCAGCTCCGGCGGGGGCTTCTTGATCGGGACCGGCGGCGGCGGAGGGGGTGGAGCGCCCGCCGGGGCGAGCTGGATATTGGGCAAGCCCTGCAGATTGCCCGGCGGCAGGATCAGGCCCGGAGTCAGCCTCGGAACAGCCGGCGGCAGGGGCTTGGGTTCGGTGCCCGGGCGGAAGGCCTCGCGATTGCCGTGGGTGTAGGCGAACTTCACGTCCTTGGGCGCGACGAAGTCGGTGATCGGCGCGTCCTTCACCGCCTCCTTCATGAAGTCGATGAAGATCGGCACGGACGCCTGGGCGCCCGTCTCGCCATTGCCCAGCGTGCGGTTGTCGTCGAAGCCGACGAACACCCCCACCACCAGGTCGGGCGTGTAGCCGACGAACCAGGCGCTGCGGAAATCGTTGGTGGTGCCGGTCTTGCCGGCGATCGGGCGATGGATCGCCGCCCCGACGGCCGCGCCCGTGCCGCGCTGGGTCACGCCCTCCAGCATCAGGGTGATCTGGTAGGCGGTGATCGGGTCCATCGCCTGGGCCCCGTCGAACGGGATGTGCGGGCTCTCGCCGCCGTCATAGGGCGCGTCACAATGGGGGCAGTCGCGCCGATCCGCCTTCCACACCACCTGGCCGGAGTGATCCTCCGCCAGTTCGATCAGGTGGGGCTGGACCCGCTTGCCGCCGTTGGCGAAGGCCGCGTAGGCGCCCACCATGCGGAACGGGGTCACCTCCTGGGCGCCCAGAGCCATGGCCAGCACCGGGGCCATGCTGTCGGCCACGCCGTCGCGCTTGGCGGCCTCGACGATCTTGTGCATGCCGACGCGCTGGGCGATGCGCACGGTCATGGTGTTCTTGGAATAGACCAACCCGTTGCGGAACGGCGTCATGCCCGAATAGGTGTGCTCGTAATTTTCCGGGCTGTAGACCTTGCCGTTGCCGCCGTTCAGGCTGATCGGCGCGTCCAGCACCTCGCTCGCCGGGGTGAAGCCGTTCTCCAGCGCCGCGGCGTAGACGAAGGGCTTGAACGAAGAGCCCGGCTGGCGCGCCGCCTGGGTCGCCCGGTTGAAGTTGGACAGCGAGAAGCTGTAGCCGCCCACCAGCGCCAGGATGCGGCCCGTGTGCGGCTCCATCGCCACCAGGGCGCCGTTCACCGCCGGCACCTGGCGCAGGTTGAAGCGCTTGGTCCCGGCGACCGGCTCGACGAACACCAGGTCGCCTACCTTCAGCCCCTTGCCGGCGACAGCCCAGGCCACGTCGGCGCCTTCGATGGTCCCGGTCTGGTTCTCGATGGTGGAGACCTCGGCCACGCCCCCGCCGACCTTAGTCACCTGGGCCGCGCGCCAGCCGCGCCGCTCCGCCGGGGGCGGCTTGACCGAGGCGGCCTTGTACCAATCGGCCGAGACCTCGGTATTGCCCCAGGCCCCGCGCCAGCCATGGCGGTGGTCGTAGGTCTCCAGCCCCTTCATCAGGGCGATACGGGCGGCGCTCTGCAGCTTGGAATCCAGCGTGGTGCGCAGATACAGGCCCGAGGTCTCCGCATCCTTGCTGATGGTGCCGCGCGCGCGCAGGCGGACCTCTTCCACGAAATAGTCGGCGTCGTGATAGTGGGCGCGCAAAGGCTTGGTCTCGACGACCAGGTCTTCCTTCATCGCCGCCTGGGTTTCGGCGCGCGTCGCCCAGCCGAGCTCGGCCATCTGGCCCAGAATCCAGTTCCGGCGCCCGATGGCGGCGGCCTTGTGGCGGATCGGATGATAGTTGGCCGGGCCCTTGGGCAACGCCGCGAGGAAGGCCGCCTGGGAGAGGGTCAGCGCGCTGAGCGGCTTGCCGAAATAGTTGTAGGCGGCGGCGCCCACGCCATAGGACTGATAGCCCAGCGGGATCTGGTTCAAATAGATTTCGAGGATGCGGGTCTTGGGCAGGGTCTGCTCGATCCGCTGGGCCAGAATGGCTTCCTTCACCTTGCGTCCGAAGGTGACCTCGTTGGTCAGCAGGATGTTCTTGGCCACCTGCTGGGTGATGGTCGAACCGCCCTCCAGCCGGCGCCCATTGGCGGCGCGGAACACGTCGCGCGACATTGCGCGGCCCAGGCCCTCCACGTCGATACCGCCGTGCTCGAAGAACTTGTGATCCTCTGCGGCGAGGAAGGCGCGCACCACCAGGGGCGGGATCTGGTCGTAGGGGGTGAAGATGCGCCGCTCCTGGCCGAGCTGGGCGATCAGGGTGCCGTCGGAGGCGTAGACGCGGGTGGAGGTCGGCGGCCGGTACTCCGCCAGATCGGCGGCGTCGGGCAAGTCCTTGAAAAGCAGGGCCGCATAGATGGCCAGGCCCAGTCCGGCCACAGCTACGGCACTCAGTATGGCGACCCCGGCGAACGCGGCCCAACGCCCGGCGAACTTCAAGACGCCTCAACCTCGCTTCGGGGCCGGAGCACGGCCGTAGAGGCTGAGATCAAGGGCGCCGCACCCGTCGCGTCAAGCCGTTTCGACACCGCAGGCGCGTCGGCGGTCAAGGCAGCAAGCGCGACAGGAAGCGCGGCGGGGGCTTGGGCGCGCGATTGAACACCATGCCGGCGCAGCGCCCGCCGGCCGAGGTCAGGGCGGCCTTGAGCGCCTGCGGCCCGTCCATGTCGACCCGGTCGGCGGAGACCACCAGCACGGTCGCGTCCACCAGCGGTGCGATCACCGCCGCCACCTGCGAGCGCTCCAGCGCCGGCGCGTCGATGATCACGAAGTCGGCGTGGGCGCGCAGCGTGTTCCAGTAGCCGGGCGCATTGACGATGCTGACCGACTGGCCGGGCTTGAGCGCCTCGCGCCGGAAGCGGGTGATCCACCACCGCGCCTCACCCACCGGATAGGCGTCCAGGTAGCGGATATCCGGCCAGGGCCGTCCGTCCACGCCCTGGACCTTGGGATCGACGCTGAAGAAACAGGCTTCGTTGGGACTAGCCCGCGTGGGCGCGCCCAGGGCGCCATAACCTTCCGGGTCGGCGGCGATGACGGCGTACTGCTCGCCCTTGAGCACGTCCAGCTCCACCAGCCAGACGCCCTTCTGGGCGTGGGGGGCGACGAAGCGGGCGAACTCGCGCGCGACGGTGGAGACGCCCTCGCCGCTCTCGGCCGAGGCGAACTGCAGCACACGGCCCGGCCCTCCCGGCGTGGCCAGGAGCCGACCGGCCAGCTCCGCCATGTCCGTAGAGAGGTCCACCATGACCGAATCGCCTGTGCGCACGAAATCCACCATAGGCCGGGTCCGGCCTAAGCGCAGCCGGGCGCATGGCCTCACTGCAAGATGTTTTCAGGCGTGGACGGGTTTGTGTCCCGGCGCGGCGAGCACGGGCAGGCCCAGGGACCGCTCCGCGAAGCCCGGTGTCGGCACGCCCCGACGCAGGAAGGCCGCCACCAGGCCGACGCAGAGCGCGGCGAAGGCGGCGAAACCTACGGCCAGCAGCATGACCGGCTTCTTTAGGCTGGTCCCGACAGTGGGGACGATGGCGCGCTGGACCACGCGCACGTTGCCGTCGCCCTGCTGCTGGGTGATCGACTGCTGGGCCTGATCCTCCTGCTCGCGCTGGGTGAAGGTCTTGACGTTGGCCGACAGCGCATCGCGCTCACGCACCAGGTCGTCGTACTGGGGTTGCAGGTCGGTCAGCTTCTGGCGTCGCGCGTTGACCTGGCCCAGTTCGGCGCCCAGCGCCGCCTTGCGGCTGCGCAGCGAAGCAGCCTCGGCGGACAGCTGGTTATGTTCGGTCTGCAGCGTCTGGTAGACGGGGTTGATCCCCACCCGCCGCGCGCCGGGTCCCGCCGCGTCGCCCGTGGCGTTCAGCGCCTCCAACTCGGCGATCTGGCGGTCGGCGTCCTTCACCGGCTGGGCGTCGGCCTTGTAGCGGGACAGCAGGTCCTGGCGGCTCAGGCGCAATGTGACCAGCTTGTCGGCGGCGGCGTGGTCCACGTCGCGATACAGGCCGATCTCGGCCGGGGAGCGTCCCATCTCCTGGCTGGTGACCCCAAGCCGGCCTTCCGCCTCCGCCAACTGGGCGGTGACGTTGTAGCTGTCGGTCAGCAGCTGGGCGTAGATCTGGCCGAGCGCCGCCTTCTCGTTGTCGAAGTCGCTGATCCCGTTGTCGGTCAGGAAGCGCGAATAGGCTTGGTCCGCCTCATCCAGCCGCTGTGAGAAGATGCGCCGCTGTCCGCCGACCACCGTCGCGTCGTGGCCCATCAGCACGCTGGAGCGATAACGCAGGTACTCGTCAACCAGGGTGTTCAGCGTCAGGGCCGACATTTGGGCGTCGGGATGGGTGTAGGTCAGCCGCACCACCGAGGTGTCCGGCGCGCTGACGATCTTCAGGCTGGTGTCCATGGCGTGGATCGCGGCGCCTTCGATGGTCTCGCGCTTGGCGGGTCCGGCGGCGGCGTAGGCGCGGGCGAGTTTGGGAAACATCCGCCCCAGGCCGATGTCGTGCAGCACGCGGGTCTTCAGCGCGCCGCTGCCCAGGATCTCGGTCTCGGACTGGACCACCTGGTCGGTTTCCGGGGCCAGGCCGCGCGCGGCGTCGCCGACACGCGGATTGTAGACGTATTCGGGGCTGAGACGGATCAGCAGGCTTGAATGGGCCTGGAACACCGCCTTCATCTGCGTTGCGGCCAAGAGGCCCAGGACGGCGATGGTCAGGAACACGCCGAGCATCAGGAAGCGCTCGCGCCACAGCATCGCCAGCAGGTCGTGCGGCGTATAGACCGCGACCGCGGCCTCGGAGCCTGGGGCGACCTGCGGCTGTTCGGTCCGCCAAGCCCAGGCGTTCTGCATCTGTACCCGTCCGCGCGCTACTGTGTGGACGGTGCCCGAGAGCCCTTAACCGAACATTACCAATTAACCATAACTTTAGGGGGCTCCTTCCGCCTCCGAGGTCGTCCATGTCCCGGCCTATCCGGATCTTGATCCCCGCCACCGCGATCGCCGTGGCGCTCGCCGGGTGCGCCTCGTCGCAGACGCCCCGCAGCGGCCTGATCGGAGCGTCGCATGGAAGCGGCTTTCCGGACATCGGCTACGCCACTTGGAGCGCGGACGAGCCTGCCTACCGGATGTATCCCGGCGATGTGCTGGACCTGACATTCCCCTCCGCGCCCGAGCTCAATCGCGAGGTGACGGTGCAGCCGGACGGCCGCATCGCCCTGCCGCTGGTCGCGCCGGCGATGGCGGCGGATCGCTCGGTGACGGAACTGCAGGCGATCTTGTCGCAGGCCTATGCGACCCAACTGGTGCGGCCGGAGGTGGACGTGCTGGTGAAGACGGCGACGCCGCTCAGGGTGTTCGTCGGCGGAGAGGTGCAGAAGCCCGGCATCCTGGACATGCCCGGCGACATCAACGCGCTGCAGGCGGTGATCATGGCCGGCGGCTTCACCAACCTGGCCAAGCGCCACGACGTGGTGGTGATCCGACGCGGCGAGGGAGGACGGCCGATGATGCGGGTCGTCGACCTGCGCCAGGCGGTGTTCAACGCGGGAGGCGTCGACGCCGTGCCGCTCCGCCGCTTCGATGTGATCTATGTGCCGAGGACCAATATCGGCGACGCGGGAATCTTCGTCGAGCAATACATACGCGACCTGGTCCCGATCCAGTTCAGCTACTCCCTGAGCCCGACGACCTTTGCGGGCGTGCCATAGGGGCTTCGCCGCCCATCGGCGCCGAGGCTCAGGAGCTCAGGCTGAAACGAGCCATTCGCGCGCGGCGCGTTGGGCTTCGGCGATGGTTTCGCGATCCATCTCGCGGCTGATCTCGCTGCGATAGCGCTTGGCCTCTTCCGAACCGCGCATGGCGGCCAGGTTGAACAGCATGTGCGCCGAAACATAATCGAGCGGCGCCCCGCCCTGTCCGGTCGAATACAGCAGCGCCATCTGGCACAGCTCGTCGCCGGTGGACATCGGGCCTGGCAGGGGCATGCTCGGCCTTTCGATTTCGTTCACTTCCACTTGGATCATTTGCTTTCCTTCCAGGCGCATTCGGCGCTGGCCGACCCGTTTGTCAGGAACGCAGGAAAGTCCGTTTCCGCTGAACATAAGGTTAAGCGTGCAATCAGGATGAATATGTTTTTTGTCACCCAAATCTTTACAGCGAAAACTCCGTTCACATCTTGAAAAGACTGGTTATCGAGATGCGAACAGAGTCGAGCTCGACTCCTGCACCAAGCCTCGATTTCCACCGAAGATTTGGAACCGGATGTGGAGTGCGGCGCTTAAATGGGCGCAAGCTTGACCGTGCGCGCCTCGCGGGGAGGAGCCATTGTCGCGGAACTGGCTTGCCCGAGGGAGAGCTGGGCCAATGAAAAGATTATTGATCACAGCGGCGGTCGCCGCTCTGACCGGCGCGCCAGCGGCGTGGGCGCAGGACCACGAACACGACAAGGGCGGTCACCCTGCACCCGCGGCCCGGCCCGCCGCCGCGGCGCGTCCGGCGCCAGGCGCTCCGGCGAGACCCCCGGGCGGCGCGCCTGGCGCGCCCGGAGCCGGCTTCCGAGGCCCCCCTGGCGCGGCGGCCGGCGGTTTCCGAGGCGGCTCCCAAGCTGCGCCGGGCGGGCAAGGCGCACAGGGCGGACGCGGCAGCTCCAATGGCGGTGAGGGCGGACGCGGTGGCCAGGGGTCCCAGGGTGGGCGCGGCGGTCCCAACAACGGAAACGGCGGCGGGTACGGCCAGGGTGGACGCGGCGGATATGGTGGCGGCGGATATGGTGGCGGCGGGTACGGCGGACGCGGGGGCGGCTTCCACGGTACAGGGAACTTCTTCTATCGGGGACGCAGTTTCGGCCGGTTCCACGTCGATCCCTTCGTCTACCCCTATGGCTGGGGCTATCAGCGCTGGGAGATCGGGGCCTTCCTGCCGGCGTTGTTCCTGAACAACAGCTACTTCATCGACGACTATGCGAACTACAACTTCGGACCGCCGCCTCCCGGCTGCCGCTGGGTGCAGTTCGGGCCGGACGCCCTGCTGGTGAACACCTACAACGGCGCAGTGGTCGACGCCGTCTACGGCGCGTTCTGGTGGTGAACTGACGTGGCGGCCGGTCCACATTGACCAGGCCCCTCGTCATCCCGGAAAGCGCGTGAGCGCTTATCCGGGCCCAGGGGCGACGCGTATGTCCCTGGGTCCCGGCTCTCCGCTTCGCTATGGCCGGGATGAGATGGAATGTGAGAAGGGCGGCGCGCTCAGCCGCCCCTAGCCCAGCTTCTTGCGCAGCAGTTCGTTGAGCGTCGCCGGGTTGGCCTTGCCGCCGGTTTCCTTCATCACCTGACCGACGAACCAGCCGAGCGCCTGCGGCTTGGTCTTCACCGCCTCGGCCTTGTCGGGGTTGGCGGCGATCAGCTTGTCGATGGCGGCTTCCAGCGCGCCGGTGTCGCTCATCTGGGTCAGGCCATGAGCCTCGACGATGGCCCTCGGCGCCCCCTCGCCCGCCCACATCCGCTCGAACACGTCGCGCGCGATCTTGGACGAAACGACGCCCTCCTCGATCAGGGCGACCAGTTCGGCGATGGCTTCGGGCGGCAGGGGGCTGTCCTCGATGCCCTTGTCCTCCTTGCCGAGGCGACCGATCAGGTCGTTGCAGACCCAGTTGGCGGTCAGCTTGGCGTCGCGCCCCTTAACCGCGGTCTCGAAATAGTCCGCCAGCACGTGGTCGGCCGACAGCACCCGCGCGTCGTAGGACGACAGGCCGTACTGGGTCTGCAACCGGGCGCGCAGCGCATCGGGCAGTTCCGGCAGGGTGGCCTCGATCGCCTTCACCCAGGCCGGATCGAGTTCCAGCGGCAACAGGTCGGGGTCGGGGAAGTAGCGGTAGTCGTGCGCCTCTTCCTTGGAGCGCATGGAGCGCGTCTCGCCCTTGTGGGCGTCGAACAGGCGCGTCTCCTGATCGATCTTGCCGCCGTCCTCCAGGATTTCCACCTGGCGGCGGGCCTCATAGACGATGGCCTGCTGGATGAAGCGCATCGAGTTGACGTTCTTGATCTCGCAGCGCGTACCGAGCGGATCGCCGGGCTTGCGTACGGACACGTTCACGTCGGCGCGCAGGTTGCCCTTCTCCATGTCGCCGTCGCAAGTGCCGAGCCGGCGCACCAGGGCGCGCATCGTCTTCACATAGGCGGCCGCATCCTCGGGCGAGCGCATGTCGGGACGCGAGACGATCTCCATCAGGGCCACGCCGGCCCGGTTCAGGTCCACGTAGGTCCAGTTGGGGTCCATGTCATGGATCGATTTGCCAGCGTCCTGCTCCAGGTGCAGCCGCTCGATCCCCACCTTGAAGGTCGAGCCGTCGTCGCGCTCCACCTCGAGCACACCCTCACCCACGATCGGGTCCTTGAACTGGCTGATCTGATAGCCGGCCGGCAAGTCGGGATAGAAGTAGTTCTTGCGGTCGAAGCGCGAGACCAGGTTGATCTGCGCGCGCAGGCCCAGCCCTGTGCGGATCGCCTGCTCGACGCAGCGGCGGTTGATCACCGGCAGCATCCCTGGAAAGGCCGCGTCCACGAGGCTGACATGCTCATTCGGCTGGGCGCCGAAACCCGTCGGCGCGCCGGAGAACAATTTGGCGTCGGACGCCACCTGGGCGTGGATTTCCAGGCCCAGCACCACTTCCCATTCGCCGGTGCGGCCGTCGATCCGATAAGGCGCACGCTCGCTCATAACCACTCCAAAACCTCTGGCCGCCGCACTGGATATAGGGGCGACGGACCCGGTCTGGGTAGCAGGCGCGCGCGAGCAAGGCGACCCCGACCGGCGCTGTAACATTGGAGACACATGGACCGGGAAAAATCGCGTAGTTTCATGAGGCGAAAAATCCGTATCCGCGTTATCATCGGGTGTGGGACAGCAAGGGAGAGACGTCTTGTCCGCCCGTTCCGATCTTAGGTTTTGCCAATGCGCCGGCTTGGCGCTCGCCGGCCTCGCGACAGCCGCGACCCTGGGTGGCTGCGCCACGTCGGGCGCATATCTCGGCGCCTCCACAACGGCCGCGAAAGCGGCGCCTGGAGCCGTCAAGGTGGCTACGGTGAACGCGCCCGATTCCGACATGCCCGACGATCTGGGCGTCCCTCTGCCCGAGCAGAAGGTGGTGCATTCGGGTCCACGCCTGTCGATCGACGCGCCGCTTTCCTCCATCGCCGCTGCGCCTGCGGGCCGGGCCGTGCTCGATCACGACCTGCCGGGCCTGTGTGAACGTCCGGAGTTCGGCATGTTCAAGGGCATGAGCCTGAAGGCGTTGGCCGGCATGTCCGGCGGCCGCATCACCACGGCCAAGCTCAATCAGGTCCAGGCCGACCTGATCAAGGTCAACTACGTAGTCAGCGACGCGCGCTGACCCGCCGCCCATCGGCCGTTCGCGGCCGAGGCGGCTAGGTCCTGCCAGGCCTGGGGCCGATTACCAGCGACAGCCAGATCGCTGCGGCCCAACTCACCACCGTCACCGCGGGTAGACCTGCCGTCCTCCAGCCCAGCCGCACAAAGCCGATATGGGCTCCATGCAGTGAGGCCTTGAGGATTTCCGGCCAGGGCGACGCCATCAGACACCAGCCGCCGAGCCCGATCAGCACGAACGGCAGCAGCACCAGCAACCGACGCTGGATCGGCGGCCAACGGAACGTAAGCTTCACCACCAGCGCTCCGGCTTGGCGCGGAACGCCGCCGCCTGCTCGACCACCCCGCCCAGGGTGAACAGGGTGCCTTCGTCCAGCGCCCGGCCGATCAGCTGCAGACCCAGCGGCAGGCCGCCCGCGTCCACGCCCGCCGGAATGCTGATCCCCGGCAGCCCGGCCAGGTTCACGGTCACCGTGAACACGTCGTTGAGATACATGGCCACCGGATCGCTGACCCGGTCGCCCAGCGCGAAGGCGGCGGAGGGCGCGGTCGGAGTCAACAGGGCGTCGACCTCCTGGAACACCGCGTCGAAATCGTCGGCAATGCGCTGACGCACCTTCTGCGCCTTCAGATAGTAGGCGTCGTAGTAGCCGGCCGAGAGCACATAGGTGCCGATCAGGATGCGGCGCTTGACCTCTTCGCCGAAGCCCTTGGCCCGGCTCTGCTCGTAGACGTCGGTCAGCGTGCCGTTGCCCAGTTCGCGCAGCCCAAACCGCATCCCGTCGTAGCGCGCCAGGTTGGACGAGGCTTCGGCCGGGGCGATGATGTAGTAGGCCGGTAGGGCGTACTTGGTGTGCGGCAGGCTGACGGTCTTGATCTCGCAGCCGGCGGCCTTGAGCCACTCCACGCCCTGGTCCCACAGCTTGGCGACCTCGTCGGGCATGCCGTCGATGCGGTATTCCTTTGGCACGCCGATACGCAGGCCCTTGGGCGACTTGCCGAGGAAGCTGGTGAAGTCCGGCGTCTCTACGTCCAGCGAGGTCGAGTCCTTCGCATCGTGTCCCGCCATCGAACGGAGCAGGATGGCCGCATCCTCAACCGTCTTGGCGATGGGCCCCGCCTGGTCGAGCGAACTGGCGAAGGCGACGATGCCGTATCGCGAGCAGCGGCCATAGGTCGGCTTGATCCCCACCGTGCCGGTGAAGGCCGCCGGCTGGCGGATGGAGCCGCCGGTGTCGGACGCGGTCGCGCCCAGGCACAGGTCCGCCGCCACCGCCGCCGCCGAGCCGCCGGACGAACCGCCGGGGGTCAGCGGCTGGTTGGAGCCGCGGGTCTTCCACGGGTTTACCACCGGCCCGAAGGCGGAGGTCTCGTTGGACGAGCCCATGGCGAACTCGTCCATGTTCAGCTTGCCCAGCATCACCGCCCCGTCGCGCCACAGGTTGGCGGTGACGGTGGACTCGTAGGGCGGGATGAACTCGCCGATGATCTTGGAGCCGGCGGTGGAGCGCACGCCCTTGGTCGCGAACAGGTCCTTGATCCCCAGGCTCGCGCCGTCCAGCGGCCCGGCCTCGCCGCGCGCGCGGCGGTCGTCGGAGGCGCGGGCCATCTCCAGCGCCTTGTCCGGCGTCTCGAGCACGTAGGCGTTCAGGTGCGGGTTGGCGACGGCGATGGCGTCGATGTGCGCCTGGGCCAGCTCGACGGCGGAGACGCGCTTTTCGGCCAGGGCGTCCAGCGCCCCCTTCAGCGTCAGCCCGGTCAGATCGGAAGCGCTCATTCCACCACCTTGGGAACCACGAAGAAGCCGCCGATCGCCTTGGGCGCGTTCGACAGCACCGCATCGCGCTTGTGACCGTCGGTGACCACGTCCTCGCGCAGCGGCAGCTTGCACGTCACGCAGGCCGTCATCGGCGCGACCCCGTCGGTGTCCACCTCGTTCAATTGCTCGATCCAGGCCATGATCCCGGACAGCTCCTGGGCCAAGGGCTGGAGCCGATCCTCTGGGACAGCGATGCGGGCGAGCTTGGCGACCCGTTTCACGGTCGCGGCGTCGATGGACATGACAACCTCTTTTCGAAGCGGCGGGTTTGCCGCTCCCCGCGCATCTTTGCAAGCGAACCCGTCATCGCGATGCGTGCGGAAGGGCGGGACGGCCCAGGCGAACCCACGCTAAGAGGTGCTCATGCCCGTGCTCGATCTTCTCGACCTGCCCAGCGACTATTCCGCGATCTTCGGCCTCGACCTCGGGGAGAAGACCATCGGCGTGGCGGTCAGCGACGTGATGCGCTCGGTCGCCAGCCCGTTGGCGCTGGTCCACAAGCGCAAGTTCACCGAGGAGGCCAAAGAGCTGTTCGCCCTGATGGACGGCCGCACCGCGCGCACCATCGTCATCGGCCTGCCCCTGAACATGGACGGGACGGAAGGCGTGCGCTGTCAGTCCAACCGGGCCTTCGCCCGCAACCTGCTGCGGCTGCGTCCGGAACTGAGCATCGCCTTCTGGGACGAGCGGATGTCGACCATGGCGGTGAACCGGATGCTGATCGACGAGCTGGACATGACCCGCGCCCGCCGGGCCGAGGTCGTGGACCGAGCGGCTGCGGCCTATATCCTCCAGGGCGCGCTCGATCGCCTCAGGGTCGCCGCCCAGAGCTGACGTCGTCCATCGTCAGCGCCGGAAGATCGCCGCGGCGATGCGCTTGGACGAGGGCCGTCCCGCCAGCCCCATCTGCGGCGCGACGACGATCTGGACGGTCGATCCGATCACCATGGCGTTGGGCGCCGGTCCCTGGATGAAGCGCACCTTGACCAGACGTCCGACGACCATCTGGCCCGCCCTGCCCTGCCCGCTCACCTGGACGATGGCGTCGGCGGCGAGGCCAAAGCAGTCGGCGAACACGCTCTCGGTGCTGGGGCTCACATTGGCGTCGCCGGCGTCGAAATAGACCAGGTGCTGGGCCGCGCGAGTGGCGCGGGCGCCGGCTTGGAGCAGGACCCTCAGCAACGCCTCCGGACCCAGGATAGGCGGGGGCCGAGGCGCCGCCGCCAAACCCGCCGCCGCCGCCGCCGTGCCTCCCGGATAGTCGGCTGTGAACAGGGTCAATCCGCCAAGCCGCGTGGCCCGCAGGACCGGCTGGCCCATGTCGTTCTTGTAGATGACATCGCCTCGCGGACCGGGCGTCGCCGTCAGCGCCCAGATCTCCGAGGAGTCGTCGTACTTGATCAGCGCGCCGCGACCGGAAGTGCGGTCGAACACGAAGCCTTCCCCGCCGTCGGCCTTGTACTTGGCGATGGTGGGCTGGGCGTCCGAGGTGCTGGAATGGCCGCCGAACAGGAAGTCGTGCAGGCTCACAGGGTCGGCGGCCGAGGCATGACCTGCCCCGACGCATAACGCCAATACGACGCCGACGCCCGCCTTCACCTCTACGCGTGGAACCATCCATGCCGGATGCCCCCCGAGTGGGGCGCTTTTTGGACAGGAGGAGTGTGCGTTTCGGGCGCGCCACATACTGTGGCGCTTATGCCAGCATCTTAAAGACGCCAAAGCTTATCCGGCGAAGTACTGCCCCCCATTCGCCGTCACGGTGGCGCCGGTGATGAAGGCGGCGTCTTCGCGCGCCAGGAAGGCGACGCAAGCGGCAATCTCCTCCGCCCGCCCAAGTCGCCCCACCGGAATGCCGGCGACGATCTTGTCCAGGACATTCTGGGGAACCGCAGACATCATCTCGGTATCGATATAGCCCGGCGCCACGGCGTTGACGGTGATGCCCTTGGCGGCGCTCTCCTGCGCCAGAGCCTTGGTGAAGCCGATCACCCCAGCCTTGGCGGCGGAATAGTTGGTCTGGCCCATCTGGCCCTTCTGACCATTGATCGACGAGATGTTGATGATGCGGCCATAACTGCGCTCGCGCATCCCTTCGATCACTTGGCGGCTCATGTTGAAGATCGAGGCCAGGTTGACGTAGATCACGTCGTTCCACTGCTGCGGGGTCATCTTGTGCAGCATGGAATCGCGGGTGATGCCGGCGTTGTTGACCAGCACGTCGATGGGACCCAGCTGGTCCTCGACCTCCTTCACCGCCCGCACGCAGTCGTCGAAGTTGCCGACATTGCCCTTGACGATGACGATGCCGAGTTCCTTGGCGCAGGACTGGGCCGCCTCCTCGTTGCCGGCATAGCCGGCGGCGACCTTGAACCCGTCGGCCTTCAACCGCTTGCTGATCGCTAGACCGATGCCACGGGTACCGCCCGTGACCAAAGCCGTCCTGGCCATTCGTCTCAACTCCCGATCAGATGCAAGGGGTCTACGCCCTGTTGTGCCTGCCTTAACGCGCGATCAGTCCCTCTGGACGCAAAGGGCCACGCCCATTCCGCCCCCGATGCAGAGGGTCGCGAGGCCCTTGCCGCCGCCACGCTGCTTCAAGGCGTGCAGCAGGGTGGTGAGGATGCGCGCACCCGAGGCCCCGATGGGATGGCCGATGGCGATGGCGCCGCCGTTCACATTGACCTTGTCCGGATCGAAGCCCAGTTCACGCACTACGCACAGCGACTGGGCGGCGAAGGCCTCGTTGGATTCGACTAGGTCCAAGTCCGCGACCGACCAGCCGGCCTTGGCCAGGGCCTTGCGGCTGGCCGGGATCGGGCCGGTGCCCATGATGGCCGGATCGACGCCGGCGGTGGCCCAGCCGGCGATGCGGGCCAGGGGCTCGATCCCGCGCCGCTTGGCCTCGTCCGCCGTCATCAGCACCAGGGCGGCGGCGCCGTCGTTCAGGCCCGAGGCGTTGCCGGCGGTGACGGAACCCTGCTTGTCGAAGGCCGGGCGCAGGCCTGCCATGGCCTCGTAGGTGGAGCCGGCGCGGATGTACTCGTCCTTGTCCATCACGGTGTCGCCCTTGCGGCCCTTGATGGTGACGGGCGTGATCTCTTCGTCGAAGCGGCCGGCCTTCTGGGCGGCCTCGGCCTTGTTCTGCGAGGCGGCGGCGAAGCGGTCCTGGTCCTCGCGGGTGATCTGCCAGCGGCTGGCGATGTTCTCGGCGGTCTGGCCCATGTGGTAGCCGTGGAAGGCGTCCCACAGGCCGTCCTTGATCATGGTGTCGATGAAATTCAGGTCGCCCATCTTGTGGCCGGCGCGCAGGTGGGCGGCGTGGGGCGCCTGGCTCATGCTTTCCTGGCCGCCCGCCACCATGATCTGGGCGTCGCCCTGGGCGATCTGCTGGTAGGCCAGCGCGACCGAGCGCAGGCCCGATCCGCAGAGCTGGTTGAGGCTCCAGGCCGGCGCCTCGACCGGGATGCCCGCCTTGACCGAAGCCTGGCGCGCCGGGCCCTGGCCGGCGGCGGCCTGCAGCACCTGGCCGAGGATCACCTCGTCGACCTTGTCGGCCTCCACGCCGGCGCGCTCCAGCGCCGCACGTATGGCGATCGCGCCCAACTCATGGGCCGGCAAGCTCGACAACCCACCATTGAATGAACCCACCGGCGTGCGCGCGGCGGAGGCGATAACGATCGCAGTCATTCCGAACTCCCGTAAAGCCCGTCAGCCGAGAACGCGGGCGCTCCCGGCCAAGCCCATTGCCTTTCGCACGCCCACGCGGCCCGGTCATCCGAAAGATAAACGACAACTATCCGATAGACTGGAGACAAACGACCGGGGCGGTTCTAGCCGCCCCGGGTCGCTTCGGACTTCACTTGGCCTGGGACGGCGTCACCATGTTGAAGCGGATGTCGATGCGCCGGTTGTGGCGCTTGGCGTCCTCGGAGCTCTCCGCCATCAGCGGGCGGGTGGGCCCATAGCCGCTGACACCGAACACGGGCTGGGGATCGGTCGGGCGCACGCGCGCGTCGCGCAGACCGCTCAACACCGGGGTCTGGCCCACCAGGCTGCGATACGTGTTCACCGCCCGATCGGCCGACAGGTTCCAGTTGTCACGCGCGCCGCTCATCTGGTCGTTGTCGGTGTGGCCTTCGATGAAGACGGACTCCAGCCCGCTATGGCTCGAGGCGCACCCCTTGGGCGGGGTCGCATCGGTGTAGCAGGGCAGTTCCATCCGCAGCGCCTGGCCGACCTTGGCCAGGGCCTGCTGGCCCTCCGGCTTGACCACGTCGCTGCCCTTGTCGAACAGCACGCCCTCGGGCAGGCGCAGCACGCCGGCGTCGGTGTCGATGGCGACGTCGAGGTGCTCGGCCTTCAACCGCGCCTGGAGCTTCTGCAGCAGCTCGGTGCGACGGACCTTGGTGTCGGTCAGCTCCACGGTGGTCTGGTGATACTGCAGGGCGTAGTAGACCAGCATCACCATCAGCACGAACACCAGGCCGACCATCATGTCGGTCATGGAGACGAAGTAGCTTTCCTCCTGCTCGCCGCCCTGACGGCGGCGAACCGTGGCGATGGCGCTCACGAGGCGCGCGCCCGCTGGGCCGATGCGTGGGCGGCGTCGCGGCCAAGGGCGTCGCGAATTTCGGCCAGCATCTGGGTCTGGCGCTTCATCTCGTTGAGCTGCTCGCCCGCCAGCATGCCCGGCGAGACCGGCGGGATGCGCACGTCGATGATCTCGCAGAGGTCCTCCACCGCCTTGTCTATGCGCGAGGACCAGCGGCGCTCGTACACCCGCATGAGCACCGAGGCGAAGATGCCGGCGATGGAGGTGAAGAACTTGGTGGCGGTGATGGTGAGCAGGCCCGACAGCGCCGCCTGCATCACCGCGGTGTTGGAGCCGCCGCCCGTGCCCAGCACGTTGGTGGCCTCGCTCAGCGCGGCCACCACGCCCAGGAAGGTGAAGATCAGGCCGATGGCCACGAACAGGTTGGACCACCAGCCCAGCACCTGGGTCTCGGAGGTGACGACGCTGAACACCGTCCAGGCCGGCGCGCCGCTGCGCAGCTGTCCCTCGGGCGTCAGCAGCAGGGCGCTGCGGAAGGCGGCCCAGGCGCGTTCGAGGTTGAAGCTCTGCCGATCCGGCCGGCTCATCAGACCGGAGACGCGCTCCAGGTCGTTGGGCTCCACCGTGCGCGGGAAGTCGACGATGCGCCGCATCACGGCCTTGCGGATCGGCACCACGCGGGTGAAGTAGACCCCGATCAGGATCGCCACCGCGGCGAGCAGGATAAGGCCAGCCAGACCAAGGGCGGCGCCCTTGGTGCTGAAGAGTGCGATCAGCAGGTTGGTGATCGCCGTATTCAGGTCGCCCATGCAGTCCTATCCGGAATGGCGCCCCCGCCGAGAAGGGTTTTCGACGGAAAGTACGTTCAGGGCAACCTTCGCCGTCAGCCGACCTCGCTGAGCACGCCTTCCAGGCCCTGCTCGCGCACCTTGCGGTACAGGGTGGAGCGGCCGATGCCCAAACGGCGGGCGACCTCGGTCATGCGTCCGGCGTAGGTCTCGATGGCGAACTGGATCAGGTCGCGCTCGATCTCCTCCAGCGGTCGCAGATGGCCTTTTTCGTCGAGCACCCGGACGGGCTGGCCAGGAACGTCCTTGTCGGAGGCCTGGGCCGAAGACGCCGCCCCGCCCACCGGCGCGGACGAGGGTGCAGGTAGCGGGACCGAAACGCCCGAGATCGACGGGAAGTCGTGCGGTTGCAAGAACGGGTCGTCGGCGAGCACGATGGCCCGATAGACCGCGTTCTCCAGCTGGCGGACGTTGCCGGGCCAGTCGAAAGCCTTGAGCATGGCCAGCGTGGCGGGCGTGGCCCCCGCCACCCGCTTGCCTTCCTCCACATTGAAGCGGCGCACGAAGGCGTCGACCAGGGCCGGCACGTCCTCGCGCCGTTCGCGCAGGTTCGGCGCCTCGATCGGATAGACGTTCAGGCGATAGAACAGGTCCTCGCGGAACCGGCCCGCGGCCACTTGACCGGCCAGGTCGCGGTTGGTGGCCGAGACGATGCGCACGTCCACCTTGACCGGCCGCTTGGAGCCGACCGGGTCGATCTCACCTTCCTGCAACGCCCGCAGCAGCTTGACCTGCATGTCCAGCGGCAGTTCGCCGACCTCGTCCAGGAACAGGGTGCCGCCGCTGGCCTCCAGGAACTTGCCGGAGTGCTTGTCGTGGGCGCCGGTGAAGCTGCCCTTCTCGTGGCCGAACAGGATGGACTCGACCAGGTTCTCCGGAATAGCGCCGCAGTTGACCGCCACGAACGGCTTGCCCGCACGCTCCGAGGCGCCGTGGACCGCGCGCGCGATCAGCTCCTTGCCCACCCCGCTCTCGCCCAGCACCAGCACCGGGATCGAAGACTTGGCCGCCCTCAGGCCCAGCGCCTTCACCCGCTCCATCGGCGCCGACGCGCCCACAAGATCGTCGAAGCCGGTGCAACCGCCGACCCTCTTGGACAGCCGATCCACCTCGGCGGTGAGCTGGCCCATCTGCAGGGCGTTGCGGATCGAGACGATGATCCGCTCCGGGCTCGCCGGTTTGATGAAGAAATCCTGGGCCCCGGCCTGCATCGCCTGGACCACCGTATCCACCCCGCCGGTGGCGGTCAGCACGATGACCGGCGCGGCGAACCCTTGGGCCCTCAGGCTCTTGAGCACTTCCAGCCCCGGCGTGTGCGGCATCACCAGGTCCAGGATCACCACATCGGGTTTCAGCCCCGTAGCGATACGGTCCAACGCGGCGTCGCCACCGTCGGCCTGGGAGACAGCGAAACCCTCCCGCTCCAGCACGGCTTGAATCAGCCGCCGCTGGGTGGGGTCGTCGTCGACGATCAGCACCGTCTTGGCCATGTAAACGCGTTCCCGGCCGCGCACCTACGCTGCGCACTTTGCGACTTATGCCGGGCCGCCTGTGAAAGTTCGTTTAAGGCCCATGTCCGGTGTCGAATATCCGAGCCGCATGATAAAGCTTGGCGATCAATCTTTCCGGAGACAGTCGATGAAGCGGTTTTTGGCGGCCCTCGCCCTCGCAGGCGCGGTTGCGAGCCCCGCAATGGCGGCCCTGACGGTGGGCGCCAGCGCCCCCGATTTCACCACCCAGGCCACCATCGGCGGCAAGCAGTTCACCTTTTCCCTGGCCGAGGCCCTGAAGAAGGGACCGGTCGTGCTGTATTTCTACCCGGCCGCCTTCACCAAGGGCTGCACCATCGAAGCCCATGAATTTGCCGCCAATATCGACAAGTTCAAGGCCATGCACGCCACCGTCATCGGCGTCAGCGCCGACGACATCGAAAAGCTGGACAAGTTCTCCGTGTCGGAGTGCCAGAGCAAGTTCCCGGTGGCCGCCGATCCGACCTTCAAGGTCATCAAGGCCTACGACACGCTCGTGGCGTTCAAGTTCGCCGCCCGGACCTCGTACGTGATCGCCCCGGGCGGGAAGGTCCTCTACACCTACACCGACGGCAATCCGGACCATCACGTCGAGAACGCCCTGACCGCGTTGAAGACCTACCAAGACGAGCACGGCTGACCGCCGCACCGTTCCCTGTCACCCCGGAAAGCGCTCAGGCGCTTTCCGGGGCCACGCCCTGCCGCGTACTCGCCCGGGTCCCCGCTCTGCGCTTCGTCTGAGGCAGGTATGACGGACGGAAGGGACCCGAGAGCAGGAAAACCTGATCCGCAGCTTTGAAGGGGCCTCAAAGCAGGAACTCGCCCCGATATCGCTCTTGCGACGCATTATCATTTATGAAAGGCTGCTGGAGGTCGTTTCGAGGAACCCTCCATGCCCTCCGCTCGCCTTTCCGTCCCCATCGCCGCTCCAAACCCCGCCGACGACTTCGCCCATCTCGCACGAACCGAGCAGTTGATCGTGTGGACCTTGCGCTCCATCGCGGTCGGCCACGGCGAATGCGCCACGCTGAGGCAGATGTTCGCCATGACCTTCGGCCAGGGCGCGGACGACGCCTTCCTCGGCTTCTTCGTCACGGTGCGTACATTGGGGTGGTGCGGACAGCGCAAGCTTCGCCTGCATGTGCCGGGATGCATGGCCGTCAGCCCCGACGAGCGGGCGATCCTGGCCCTGTTCGCCGAAGCCCAGGCCTCCCTGTCCGACGGCGACGAGACCGGCGTACGCGCTCACCTTTCCCGGCTGGTGGACAGCCGCGCGACTGAGGCCATGCTGCTTTCGCTCCAGACGGTGGCGAGTGCGCTGGAAGTCGGCGGCCACACCCTTCCACGTCCCCGGAACGTGACGGCTCCAGGACATTCGGGTGCGGCGCGCCTTCTACACTGATGTAGCCCTTCGGCCCTCAGAGGCTCAGGCGGCGACCGGTTTCGCAACCGCTCCGGCCAAGCGGTGAAGCAGCTCATCGATAAGACTGACGTTTTTCTCGTTCTCGCCGGTGAAATCCACGCCGGGAAAGCGGAAGCGGCTTTCCACCACCGCGTCCATCGCGCCATCCGCCAACGGCCGGAAATCAACCCGCACCTGCTGACCCCCGCTCATCCCCATCGGGCGTAGCACCGACGCGATGATACGAGAGCCCGGATAATGGCTCTGCACCGCCATGCCGTGATGGCGCAGTTCGGAGACGAGATCGTGTGACAATCGATCCGGATCGGCCTGGATCCGGAACTCCCTATGCAACTTGGGGAGCCAACTCATACGTAACCTCCCTTATTATTGTTATCAGCGATCGGGACCGCAGACCGGAGTGCAACACGGTTCGCCGGAATGCACAACAGCGGAGAAAAAGACTTACACGCGTAAAGTCTACGCCTCGCCCGACGCGGAAACGCCCTATTTCCCGGCGGGCGCGAGCCGCCCGGGTGCATCGGCGAACGGCAGAGCTACCTTCGCCTCCACCGTGCATCACGCGATCACAACCGCATAAAGACATGATGGTGAACGTTCAAAAACAGACTAAAATGAACGGTCTGCTTCATAACGCCGCTTTCAAAGGTTTTTTCGCGCCGCGACTGCTTTTAAACATGGCTCCTTAATCATGAGCCGGTAGCTTGCCTCATATGTGGCGAGGCGGATGGGGCGGCCGATTGGCGGTCGTCCGGGTAGGCCGTCTCGCGGGGGAGATATCCGGCGATGACGACGAACCGTACTCGAGGGGCGGCGCTCGCCCTCACCTGCCTGATGGGCGTGGCGCTGACCGCGACCGCGGCCGGGGCCCAGACCCGCACGCTCACGCCCCTGGCGTCGACGCCAGTCGCGCCTTCCCCGATCCATATGCTCCCCGATGTCGATGACGCCGCCGCTGCGGCTGGCCAGGGACCGGAACAGCAGGACGCCATGGGCGCCCCGCGCGCGGCCTTCGAAGCGCCCGCTTCCGCCGTCACCCTGAACGCCCAATATGCGGCCCTGACCCAGGCCCCGGGGCAGTCGTTCCTGGCGCCGCAACCGGTTGAAGCGGTCCAGCCCACCCAGCCAGCCGACAATTCGCCTTCGGTCGCCATCGCCCGCCGGGTGATCGATTCCGCCGGCGCCTTCGAACACTACATGCGCCAGGCCTCGGCCATCCATCCCGATTTCAACGGCGGGGAAGCGGTCTCGCGAGCCCTTGAAACGGGCGCCACCTACGATCAGGCCCAGCTCGAGGAAGGTGCGGTCGCCTACGCCGCCCTGACCGCCTTGCAGGAGCCCGCGTTCGTCGAGACGCTCGGTGAACTCAGCCCCGACCCCAACGCCCGCATGGCGGTGGCCCGCCAGTTGATCGACCACCCCGAGGCGATCATGCAGGCGCCCGGCGCCGGGCGCGCGGCCGCTCGCGCCGCCCTCGTGCTCGGACGCATGGGCGCGGATCTCTACACCACCGGCGCCTCGGTGAAGCACGCCGCCTACGACGTCCAGCACCAGGCATGGTCCCACTCGGCGATCCTGGCCCCGCAGGTCCAACTCACCCGCATCAAGGCCCAGTCGGACACGCCCGTGGCCATGAAGGCCGAGGACACTGGCGCCCTGATGACCTCGCTGGTCGCCATGCGCAAATCCGGCGAATCGCCCATGACGCCCGCCGGCCCGGTGTCGCCGGTGGTCGCCCGCGGCCTCGCGCTGGCGGCGTTGGCGGTGCTCGGCCAGGCGGACGAGGAGCACGGGGAGCAGATCGTGCCCCTGCTGGCCGACGCCCAGACCACCGAGTGCGTGAAGATGGCCCGGCTGAACCTCTATCAATGCCTGTCGGTGGCGGGGCCTCAGTACGAGGACGTCTTCTGCCTGGGCCAGCACGCGATGATGGACACCGGCCAATGCGTGGTGAAGGCCGCCGGATGGGCGGCGCTGCCGGTTCCCGGCTCGCCCCTGTCCGTCTCGGTCCCGATCGCCACTCCAGCGCAGCGCAGCGCGCCGCCGGCCGTGATGGTCCCCATCGCCTTCGCCGCGAACAATGGTGGCCAGTAGCCGACTGCCCGACGTTTACAGCCGAAAAGAAAAAAGCCCCCGGCGGATCGCCGGGGGCTTTCGCATTCTGCAGATCGTCGTGATCCTCAGCGCGGGGCGAGGATCATGATCATCTGCTTGCCTTCCATCCGGGGCTCGTACTCCACCTTGGCGATGGGTTCGAACTCGGTCTTCACCTGCTGGAGCAGTTTCATGCCCAGCTCCGGGTGCGCAAGCTCGCGACCACGGAAACGCAGCGTCACCTTGACCTTGTCGCCCTCTTCGAAGAAGCGGTGCATGGCCTTGGCCTTGACATCGTAATCGTGGGTGTCGATGTTCGGGCGGAGCTTGATCTCCTTGACCTCGACCACCTTCTGCCGCTTGCGCGCCTCGTTCTTCTTCTTCTGCTCCTGGAACTTGTACTTGCCATAGTCCAGGATCTTGCAGACCGGCGGATCGGAGTTCGGAGACACCTCGACCAGATCCAGCCCGACCTCCAGCGCAGCCTCGACGGCGGCGGCGGTGGGCATGATCCCCTGCTTCTCGCCGTTCTGGTCGATCAGCAGCACCTTGGGAACGCGGATGTCTTCGTTGATACGCGGTCCGTCGTTGCGGGGCGGCGGCGCTTGCATGGGGCGGCGAATAGGCTTGGACTCCTGGGACCGTTGATCCGAATGTACGTAACGACCTGAGTGGGCATAATGCGCCCAATCTGGCTCACATGAAATATGGTTGTGCGACCGATTCCGATCAAGCGGCGCCGAGAAGCGCCTGCGCGGCCTGATCGACACGCTCCACCGACAGATCGGCCAGCCGTATCTCCTGCAGAACCTCCACCCGTCGCCCGCGCGGGGCGCAGAGGGCGGGATCGGATTCTGCGGAGAACAGCACCAATGTCGGCGCCCCGGCCGCCGCGATCAAGTGCGAGGGCCCGGTGTCATTGCCGACCGCCAACGCCGCGCGCGCGCCCAGGCCGGCGATCTGGGCGTAGTCCGTGCGTCCGGCGAGGTTGATCGTCATCGGGGCCTGGAACGCGATCTGCGCCGCGATCTCCAGTTCGTCGGGCCCGCCGATCACCACTGGCTGGACGCCCCGCGCCATCAGCCCTTGCGCCAGTTCGGCGTAGCGCTCCCAGGGCCAGCGCTTGCCGGGCCGCTGGATCGAGGCGCCGGGAATCAACAGCGCGTACGGCTCCGTCAGCCCGAAATGCTGGGGCCGGCGCTCAGGCGCGGCGTCGGCCAGCATGAAGGACAGGTCCGGCGCCGGCGCCGTCCCCCGCACAATCGGCGCGTCGGGCCAGATGCCGGCGTCGCGAAGCTGCTCGGTCTGCCGCTCCAGGGTATGCATATGGTCGCGTTCGCGATTGCGATGGGGGTGCGAGCTCAGCGGCGCGATCCCCGACCATTCCGGCGGCGCTGGCCACAGGGCGTAGAAATAGGCGCTGGAGCGGGTGGAGGTCTGCAGGTCGTAGACCCGGTCGTAGCCGGCCCGGCGCAGACGGCTCAGCATGGCCACGGTCTGCGACACGCGCTTGGGCCGCCCGTCGGTCTCGATGGCGTCGAAATAGGGCGAGGCCGCCGCCAGCGTCGCATAGGGCGGCGTGGTGAGAAGGGTGATATGGGCGTGCGGGTGCGCCGCGCGGATATGGGCGAACGGCGGGAAAGCCTGGACCACGTCGCCCAGCGCCGCCAGCTTGATCACCAGCACCTTGCGGATCGGCCGCGCGATCACCGCGCGGTCTCCTGCATGAGCCTGGCGTAGACGTCCAGGGTGGCGTCGGTCATCGCCTCCAGCGAATACAGCCGCTGCACCCGCTCGCGACCCGCCTCGCCCATGGCGCGGCGCACCTCGGGCGGGGTGGCCAGGGCTTCGCGCAGGGCCTCGGCCCAGGCGTCCGCATCGCCGGGCTTGACGCGCCAGCCGGTGGTGCGATCCAGCACCGTCTCACGCGCCGCGCCGTGGTCGGCGGCCAGCACGACGCGGCCCATGGCCTGGGGCTCCACCGCAGTGCGCCCGAAAGCCTCGGGCTCCAGCGACGGCGCCAGGGCGAAATCGGCGGCGAGGTAGGCGGCCGGCATATCTGTGCAATGCCCAACGATCCTGACCGTGTCCTGAAGGCCCGCCGATGCGATGGCGGCGTCCAGTTCGGCCCGGTAACCTGCGCGGCCCTGATCGTCGCCGGCCAGCACCAGGATCGGGTCTTCGCCGCCTTCGGCCTTCAATCGCCGCACCGCCTCGATCAGCAGCCCCTGCCCCTTCCAGGCCGTCAGCCGTCCGGCCAGCAGCAGCACCGGGCGCGGGTCTTCGACCGAAAGCCCCCAGGCCGCGCGCGTCGCCGCCAGCCGATCGCCTCGCACCGCCGAAGGATCGAATAGGCCCAGGTCCACGCCGCGCGGGATCGCCGTCACCCGCGCGGGATCGATCCCGTGGTGCTCGGACAGCAGGTGCTCGCGGGTGAACTCGGAGTTGGCGATCACCGCGTCTCCGCGCGCCATCACCCGGTTGTACAGCCGCTTGGGTGCGGAGTGCGCGTTGTAGACGCCGTGATAGGTGGTCACGAACGGGACCTTGCCTCGTCGAGCCGCGATCCAGGCCGAATAGGCCGGTGCGCGCGAACGGACGTGGACCAGGCTGACGCCGCGCTCACCGATCAACCGCTCGAGACGACCGCCGTTCTGCAGGACCGTGAGCGGGTTCTTGGAGGCCATCGGCAAGCGGACCAGTTCGCCGCCTCGCGCCGCCAGTTCGCCCTCCAGCCGTCCGCCGACCGAGGCCACGAGCGCACGGCCGCCCGCCTCCACCACCGCACGGGCGACGTCGAGCGTGGTCTGCTCCACACCGCCGGCGTCGAGGGCCGGGACGACCTGGAGCAGGGTAAAATGGGGCGGCAGGTTGCGGGACACCCTGTCCTCTACGCAGAGCCCGGCGGCGGCGTCCAGAGCCGGAGGGCGGGGAAGGCCTCGACAGCCGACCCTCCCCGCTGACAAGCCCTACCGATGCAGGTTGTCCGACCCGTGGATGAAGGCGACCATGTTGTCGTGCAGCTGCTTCAGCGCTTCCTGGTGGGCGTAAACCATGTGGCCCGACTGATAGTAATGGTACTCGATATTGCTCTGTAGCTTCACCGGCATGGGCAGGTGGTGCATCTCGTACCAGCCTTCGTAGAAGGGCGTGGCCAGGTCGAAGTAGCCGCCGTTCAGCATCACCTTCAGGTTGGGATTGTACTTCATCGCCGAGGCCAGGTCCGGCATGACGTTGGTCGAACCCGGCAACGGGAACGGCGCGCCGGGAGGCTGGTGCTTGAAGTCCCAGAACTTGAAGACGTCGATCTCTTCCTTGTAGATCTGGCCCTCGCCGTAGCCGAGCTGCCGGCGGACATAGTCGTTGAAGGCGGTGACATAGGCCGAGCTGATCGCCGCCGACTGCGGATCGTAGTCGATGCCCTGGCTCAGCGGGTCCATCGGCTCCCCGGTGAAGCGGGTGTCGAAGCGGCCGGTGGTCAGGCCCTGGTCGTCGAGCAGGTTCTTCTCGAACTCGCCGCCGTTGATGCGCAGGTTGGCCTTCAGCACGTAGGCGACCGGCAGGCCGGTGTACTGACTGACCCGCTCGGCGATCGCCTGCTTGCGTGCGGGGTCGAGCTCGGCCCCCTGGCCCAGGGCCTGGGCGTAGTCGCCGGTGGCGAACTGCTCGACCTGCTTCAGGAAGGGCTCCAGCTCGGCAGGACGCTGGCCGGGGAGCCGGTTGTGATACCAGGCGGTCGCCGCATAGGTCGGCAGGGCGACGACATAGGCGGTGTCGATGCCGGGATTGGCCTCGGGCCCGTCCACGCTGAGATCGAAGTTGAGGATCTGGGACAGCAACATCACGCCGTTGAAGTCGACGTTGTGCGCGGTCTCCAGCGAGTTGACCACCAGGGCCGAACGCGGCGTGCCGTAGCTTTCGCCGAACAGGTACTTGGGCGAATTCCAGCGGCCGTACTTGGACAGGAACATGCGGATGAACTGGTCGAAGGCGTCGCGGTCCTGGTCCACGCCCCAGAACGCCTTTTCCTTGTCCTTGCCGGCGATGCGGCCAAAGCCGGTGCCGGGCGCGTCGATGAACACCAGGTCGGTGGCGTCCAGCGGGCTGTAGGCGTTGTCGACCACCTCATAGGGGGCGGCCGGGGTGTGGGTGTCGTCCTTGGTCACTACGCGGCGCGGCCCGAAGGCGCCCATGTGCAGCCAGACGGTCGATGAGCCGGGACCGCCGTTGTAGATGAAGGTGATCGGGCGGTCGGTCGAGGGAACGCCCTTCTTGAAGTAGGCGACGTAGAACATCGAGGCCTCGGCGGCGTTCTTGTCGCCCGGGTCCTTGTCGTCCTTGACCGCCTGTTCGCGCCAGGCGGCGTCGTCCCAGTCCTTGCCGTGCACGACCAGGGTGCCGGCGACGGCGCGGTAGTCCACCCGCTGGCCTTCCACTGTCACCGAGCCCTCGGTGGTCACGCTCTCGGGCTTGAACAGGCCGACGCGATCGGCCGGGACGGCGGCCTTGTCGTACTTGGAGCTATCGGCCTCGGCCGGCTTGTGCGCATCGACCGCCAGGGCCGCACCGGCCAGCACCCACACGGAAGCGGCCAGCAACAAGGTCTTTTTCAACGCAATTATCCCCTACGACTTGGATAGCACCTGTGGGAGCGGCATAGACCGCATCCCTGTGTTTGCAGAATTAAGTTTTGGACAGATTCGGCGGGAGCCGAACCGGCCTTAAGATCCATGATTTCAGTTATTTGGCGGCGACCGCCGCCGCCAGGCCCGGCGTGTATTCCGCGCCGTGGAGCACGGTCGCGCTGGACGCCTTGAGCGCGCCGCCGATGGGCTCGGCCCGGCCGCCGAGACAGCTGCCCAGGAACTGCTCGGTGACGGCGTTGAAGGCGATGGTGTTCTCCGGCCTGGCGAAACCGTGGCCCTCGTCGGGGAAGACCACATAGGTCACCGGGATGTGCTTGGCGGCCATGGCGTCGACGATCTGGTCGGCCTCGCGGTGGTTGACCCGGGGGTCGTTGGCGCCCTGGCCGATCAGCAGCGGCCGTTGGATGGCGGCGGCCTTGAACAGGGGCGAGCGATCGTGCAGCAGGGCGCGGCCCGCCTCGGTGTTGGGATCGCCCATGGAGCGGTACATCTGCGCCCGCCCCGCTTCCCAATACGGCGGGATGCTCTCGAGCAAGGTGTTGAGGTTGGAAGGTCCGACGATGTCGACACCGCACGCGAAGGTGTCGGGGGTGAATGTCATGCCGACCAGGGTGGCGTAGCCGCCGTAGGAGCCGCCCATGATCGCCACCTTGTCGCGCGCAGCGATGCCGTGGGCCACCGCCCAGTCCACCGCGTCGATCAGGTCGTCGTGCATCTTGGCGCCCCACTGGTGGTCGCCGGCGGAGGTGTAGCCCTTCCCGAAGCCGGTCGAGCCCCGGTAGTTGACCGACAGCACCGCATAGCCGCGGTTCGCCAGCCACTGGTGGTAGCCGCTGTAGCCATAGTCGTCGCGCGCCCAGGGGCCGCCGTGGACGAACAGCACCATCGGCAGCGGATGGTCGGGCCTGCCGTCGCCGTTGCGATCCGAACCCGGCGGCAGGGTGAGGTAGGAGACCTCGGTCAAGCCGTCTCGGGTCTTGATCTCCACCGGATGCTGGGCGGCGAGGGTCGCGCCCTCCAGCTCCGGCCGGCTGACGAACAGCTTGGTCAGCGTCTTCGACTTGCGGTCGTAGAGGTAGGTCGCCGGCGGCGCGGTCACGGGATCGTCGGTCACCGTCCACAGGTCGTCGGCATAGGTGCGCGACGAGACCGAGAACTCGCCCGGCAGATGCGCTTTCAGGAACGCCATGTCAGCCTTGATCGCAGGCGCGACCACCGTCCAGTCGGTCTTCAGGTAGTTGACCGCATAGGCCTGCACGCGCCCGGTCCTGGGATCGGACATCACCGCGCCGATATCGGCCTTCGGGTCCGAAGCGATCACTGTCACGGCGCCGGTGGCGACGTCCTGGGCGGTCAGGGCGGCGGTGTCGCGGCCCCGGCTGTCGAGCCAGTAGAGCGTGCGGCCGTCGGTGGTGAAGCCGGCCGGGCCGGTGGTGCGGGCGTCGTCGGGGCCGATCTCGGCCAGGGGCTTGGCCTCGACCTTGTCGTCGACCACCCGGAACAGTTCGTCGCCGCCGTCGGGACGGGGCTTGTCGGCCAGCCGCACCCTCAGGCTTTCGTCGGCGGTGAAGCCGCCATAGCCGCCCATGTTCATCAGCACGGGGGTGAGCGCCCCGCTCTTGAGGTTCAGGCTGTAGACGTCGTGCCAGCGCGGGTCGCGGTTGTTCAGCCCGACCAGGATGCGGTCCTTCACCTGGGTGCTGACCTCGACCACCTCGACACGGGTCTTGTCGAACGGGGTCAGCGAACGCTGCGCGCCGGTGGCGACGTCCACGTCGTAGAGATGGAAGTTCTCGTCGCCGCCCTTGTCGTTGACGAACAGGATCGAACCGGAATCCGGCGACCAGAAGTACTCCCGGATGGGACGGGCCTTCTCGTCGGTCAGCGGCTTGCCGTGGGTCGGATCGGAAACGGGGGCGACCCAGATGTTCAGCACCCCGGCGCGCGGCGCGATCCAGGCCAGCCAGCGACCATCGGGGCTGAGCTTGCCGGCGACCCGGCTCGGATTGCCGAACAGCTTGGCGCGCGCGATCAGGGGCGCGGTCGGCGCCTGGGCCGAAGCGACGCCCGCACCCAGCGACAGCGCAACCGCACCTGCGATCAGCAGCCTTCTCATCCGACCATCTCCCATCGTGGAATCGATCCTAGCGCATCGCCCGGCGAAGGAAATGCGATGTTATAACAAAACATCTTTGCCGCACCACAGGGTCGGCGTAAGGCTTGATCCGAAGTTGATCCGTTGGAGGTATCGATGCGTCTCCCGACAAAGACCGCCCTGGCCACGGCCCTCATGCTCGCCATCGCCACGCCCTGTCTGGCCTTCACTGTAACCCAGGCCCCGCTCGGCAGCGACGCCCCCGCATCCCGCTTCAGCGACCCCGACGAAGCCATCGCCAGCTCGGCCTCCTCGGTTCGGGACTCAGTGGTCGAGAACAACCTGCGCGCCCAGGGATCGGCCGCCTTCACCGGAGGGGCGCCCATGGCGTATGGCGTCGCTTCGCAAGGCTATGGCTTCAGTTCGGCGGTCGCCACCAGCCGGACCTATGCCGACGGCTTTGGGCCCACTGGCGCCGCGAACACCTACAGCACGCCGCTTCCCCTCGTTCCGGGCGGCCGACGCTAGGACCGGCAAGCCCGCAGCGGCGGCCCTCGGAGGGGCGGGCTCACCAGATCGGCGTCGCCCCGGCCTGGGCCTCGATGCGGCACTCCTCCTTGGGCGGGGGCGCCGGATGGACGCGAAGGCGCTTCAGCTCAAGCCGCGCCCGCTGGAGGTCGCGCCGGAACGCCTCGTCGGCCTCCAGCGCTGCGTAGACCATGGTCGCAGTCACCCGTCCGGCCTGGATATCGCTCTCATAGTGGACGCCGCACACGACCCGGCTTTCGGCATAGGCCCTGGCCCGCGCCAGCACCCATTCGGCGCGGTCCGGCGCGATCTGGGTCAGGGCCAGCGCCACGGCCCAGCTGTAGGTCGAATGGCCGGACGGATAGGAATAGCTGCGCCTCAGCCAGTCCTCCGCCTCGACGCAGATCGGACCGCCGTTCTCCACGAAAGGTCGGGGCCGGCGGTAATAGGCCTTGGCGGCGCCGCCCACTCCGTCGGCGTCGAACACCAGACGCTCCAGCATGCGATACAGGATCGGCGCCCGCGCGGGCGTCAGCTCCACACCCAACGCACAGGAGAAGTCCTGCATCATCGCATCGGCCCCAAACGCCGCATCGTGCGCGGCCAGCACCCAGCGCTCGCTCCCCTGCAGCAGTCGGGTGGCCTCATAGGTGGCGACATCGCCGGTCTTGGTCCCCGAACCCTCGGGCGGCGGCGGACCCAGCAGATGGATGGCGTCGGGCAGCTTGCCAGGCGCGAGATAGCCTTGCGCGCCCGACTTTGCGCTCGCAGCCTTGGCGGCGGAGGCGGACGCGGGCGGCAGGCGCGCCGCAACCGGCGACGACGCGAGGACGACGGCCGTCGCCACACCCGAGACGGCGGCGATCAAACCCTTCGTGAACATCCCCATCTGGACTCCTGACGCCCGTTCAGCACGCCGGAGCCATTGTCCAGGTCCGCCAGCTTCAGGCCAGTCCTATCTCACGCAGACGCTCTCTCAGATAGGCGTCGGCGGTGACGGGCTCGGGATAGCGATCCGGCCGATCCGGCCCGACGCAGGACGGCAGGGTCTCGATCAGGAAGTCCGGCCGAAAATGCAGGAAGAAGGGCGTGGAATAACGCGCCACGCCGCAACGCTCCGCCGCCGGGTTCACCACCCGGTGGGTGGTGGATGGCAGCACGTGGTTGGTCAACCGCTGCAGCATGTCGCCGATGTTGCACACCACCGAGCCCGGCGGCGGGTTGACCGGCAGCCAGCGCCCGTCGCGGTCCAGCAGTTCCAACCCCGCCTCTTCCGCGCCGAGCAGCAGGGTGATGGCGTTGATGTCCTCGTGCGCTCCAGCTCGCACGCCGGATGCGTTCGCGGCGACCGGGGGATAGTGCAGCAGGCGCAATATGCTGTTGCCGTCGCGCGTGGGGTCTTCGAACGCATCGTCGGCAAGGTCGAGGTGGCGAGCGATCGCCTTCAGCACCCGCGCGCCGAGATCGTCGAGCGCCCGGTACAGACCCAGCATGGCCAGCTGGAATTGCGGCGCCTCGGCGGGCCAGACGTTGTCGGGCATGACGGCGCGATAGGGATGGCCCGCCGGCAGCTCGCGGCCGATGTGCCAGAACTCCTTCAGGTCGCTGAGGCTGGCGCCCTTGGCGGCCTCACGCCCGAACGGGGTGTAGCCGCGCTGACCCGCGCCGCCCGGTGCGTTGTAGGCCAGCTTGACCGTCTCGGGTTGGGCGAAGAAGGCGCGGGTCTGGGCCAGCGCCTCATCGAGTTCGCGCTGCGGCAGGTCGTGATCCGAAAGGATCGCGAAGCCGTACCGTTCGAAGGCGCCGCCGAGGTCGCGGGAAAAGGCGTCGAAGTCGGTGCGGTAGCCGCTGAGGGAGACGGGTTGGATGGCCACGTCCGCCTCAGTGCGCCGCCACCGCCGCGCCGCCCGCCTTTGGCTTGGAAGTCAGCCAGATGCTGAAGGCGGCCACGACCATCAGCAGCCCGATGCTCATGAAGAACTTGTCCGTCGCCAGCATCACGCTCTGCCCCTGCACGATGTTCTCCAACTGCCGCAGCGTGCCGGCATGGCTCATGCCGCCGCTGTGGATCATGGCCAACGACTTGGCCGAGTCGAACTGGTTGAGCAACTGGACGCGGCCGGAACGCGCGGAATTGTTCCAGAAGGTCTGCGAGATGGAGGTGGCGAAGGCGCCCGCCATGGTCCGCGCGAAACTCAGCAGCCCCGCCCCGCCCGCGAGTTCCGCCGAAGACAGCGCGCCCAGCGCCAGCCCGAACAGCGGCACGAAGAACAGCGGCACGAAGAAACCCTGCACGAACTGCGGCACGATGATGTGGAGGAAGTCGATGTTGGAGGCGAAGGTCGCGCGCCAGAACATGGTGCCGGCCAGGCCGAGCACGCCGATGAAGATCAGCAGGCGCGAATCCACCTTGCCCATCAGCTTGGCCACGATCGGCGACATGATCACCGCGAACACCCCTGACGGCGCCACGGCGAAACCGGCCCAGGTGGCGGTGTAGTTCATGTTCGTCTGCAGCCACAGCGGCATGATCACCACCGCCGCGAAATAGGAGCCGAAACACAGGCACAGCACCGCCAGCGAGATGCAGTAGTCGCGCGAGCGGAACACCCGCAGGTTCACGATCGGGTTGGCGTCGGTCAGCTCCCAGATCACGAAGGCGAAGAAACCCACCAGCGCGACCAAGCCCAGGATGACGATGGTGTGCGACTGGAACCAGTCCAGCTCTTCGCCCTTGTCGAGCACGATCTGCAGGCAGGCGACCCAGACGATCATGATCCCCAGGCCGGTCACGTCCACCGGCAGCTTCTGGGTGGGCGTCTCCTGTGGCTTCAGCAGACGCCAGGCGAAGAAGGCGCACACCAGGGCGACCGGCACGTTGATGAAGAAGACCCACGGCCAGCTGTAGGTGTCGCACAACACCCCGCCCAGGATCGGGCCCGCAATGGGCGCCACCACCGTGGTCATCGCCCACAGCCCCATGGCCTGACCCGCCTTCTCCTTGGGGAAGACCCGCAGCAACAGGGTTTGGGAGAGCGGGATCATCGGGCCGCCGGACAGGCCCTGGAGGACGCGGAACACCACCAGCATGCTCAGCGAGGAGGCCATGCCGCACGCGGCGGAGAAGATGCCGAACAGGACCATGGCGACCACGAAGGTCCTGACCGCCCCGAAACGGCCGGCGAGCCACCCCGTCAGCGGCACGGTGATCGCCTCGGCCACCGAATAGGAGGTGATGACCCAGGTGCCCTCGCTGGAGGACACGCCCAGGCCGCCGGCGATGTTGGGCACCGACACGTTGGCGATGGTCAGGTCCAGCACCACCATGAAGTTGGCCAGCGAGAGAAGCAGTCCCGCCGCCAACAGGGCCTTGCCCGTCAACGGTCCCGCGGGAAGCTTGAGCTCGCGTCGGGCGGCGCGGGGCGCGCCGGTTCCGGCCGCGACGGGCGCCATCCCCTCGCCCGACCCCTGGGCGGAGACGGGGAGATCGCTCACGGCCGGTCGGCCCCGACCGGACGTCCCTCGCCCTTGGCGCCGACATCGACGACCGCATCCATGGACAGGCCGACCCGCAGCGGGTGCTGCTCGAGCTCGCGCGGGTCCAGCGAAACGCGCACCGGCAGGCGTTGCACGACCTTGATCCAGTTGCCGGTGGCGTTCTGCGCCGGGATCACCGCGAAGGCCGAGCCGGTGCCGCCCGACAGGCCCTGCACGCGACCGTGGAACTTCACGCCCTTGCCCCAGCGGTCGGCGGTCAGCTCGACCGGCTGGCCGACCAGGACCTTGCGCAGCTGGGATTCCTTGAAGTTGGCGTCGACATAGACCTTGGAGATCGGCACCACGGTCATCAGCTTGTCGCCGATGGCCACGCGCTGGCCGACCTGGACCTGACGCTGGGCCACCACGCCGTCGAACGGCGCGCGCAGCACGGTGCGGGACTGGCTGAGCAAGGCGTTGTCCAGGGCGGCCTTGGCGGCGGCGACCTCGGGGTTATGCGCCACGTCGACACCGCTGGTCAGCGCCACGCCGGAAGCGAGTTGACCTTCGGCCACGGTCTTGTTGGCCTGGGCCTGGGCCCCGGCGGCCTTTACGGCGGCCAGATTGGCGACGGCGGTCTGGTAGGCGTTGCGCGCCGTGCTCAGCTCCTCGCCCGACACCGCGCCCGAAGCCTGCAGGGCCTCGCGCCGCTTGTAGTCGATGGCGGTGCGGTCGACGTCGCTCTGGGCCGCGGCGAGCTGGGCGGCGGCGCGGGTGATGTCGGCGTTGCGCGCAGTGATCTGGGCGCCGGACGCCTGGTTGTTGGCCAGATACTGCTGCACTCGCCGCACGGCCTGGCCATACTGGGCCTGCGCCTGGGCGACGGCGATATCGGCGTCGGCCGGGTTGATCACCACCAGGATGTCACCCTTCTTCACCGTCTGGGTATCCTGGGCTCGGACATCCTGGATCTGCCCGAACACCTGGGGAGTGATCTGGGCCACGTCCGCGCCGACATAGGCGTTGTCGGTGGAGACGAAGTTGGACAGGACCAACACGTAGTAGACCCCGTAGCCGATGGCGGCGATCAGCACGACCGCGCCCAGCAGGCCGAACAGGCGCTTGCGGCCAGGCTTGGCGGCTGTTGCGGAATGTGGTGCGGCGGCGGTGGCCGGGGCGGCTTCCACGCGACGCGTTTCCGCGGGCGGGCTCATATCGTCAGGCATGTCGAAGTCCTCGGTCAGCGGACGGCGAGACGGGTGGGTTCAGTGTAGCCGCCACCGAGCGCCCTCACGAGGGAGACGTCCAGCGACAGCGCCTGGGCCTGCAGATCGGCGACATTGCGCCGGGCCGTAAGCACCCCGTTTTCAGCGGTCAGCACGTTCAGATAGGGCGAAAGGCCGCCCTGATAGCGAAGTTTGGCGATGCGGAAGGCGTCCTCGGCCGAGGTGCGGGCCTGTTCGGCGTCGACCACCTGGGACTGCAGGGCGCGCTGGTCGCTGACGGCGTCGGCAACATCGCGCAGCGCATTGGTCAGCGCCTGGTCGTAGTTGGCCACCGCCGCGTCGTATTCGGCCCGCGCACCGCGATAGGCGCCTTCGAGCCGTCCCTCGGAGAAGATCGGCAGGCGCACCGCCGGCCCGATCGCCCCGATCACCGAGCCGTACTGGGTCAGGGTGTTGAGCCCCAGCGACTGCACCCCATAAAAGCCGGTCAGGTCGACGTTCGGATAGAAGTCGGTCCTGGCCACCTTCACCTGCTTGGAGGCGGCTTCGGCTCGCAAGCGGGCGGCGACGATGTCAGCCCGACGCCCGATCAGGTCGGCCGATAGGTGCGGCGGCAGTCCGAAAGCGCGAAGCTGGGTCGACGCCGGCCGCGAAATCGCCAGGCCCCGGTCGGGCCCCTCGCCCATCAGGGCCGCGATCTCATGGCGCACAGTCAGAATCTGACGGTCGATGGCCTCCAGGTCGCCGCGCGCGGTCGGCACGGTCTGGGCCTGCTGGCTGTATTCGCCGCGCGTCTCCAGCCCGTTGTGCAGCCGCTGGCCGACCAGCTTCAGCGTATCCTCGCGCACCCGCAGCGCATCGGCCGCCGCGTCCCGGTCGGCGTAGAGCCGCACTAGGTCGGCGTAGCTGCTCGCCACCGCCGCGGTGATCTGCAGCCGCGCCGCCGCCGCATCGGCCTCGGTCGCGCGGGCCGAAGAGGTCGCCGCCGCCAGGGCCGCGCGATTGCGGCCGAAAAAGTCGAGCTGCCAGTCCAGGTCGGCGGCGATGCGGGTCTGGGTATGATAGCCGTGCGGCAGAAAGGCCTGGAATTCTGGCGGGAAGCCTTCGTTCACGCTCTGCTTGGTGGTCTGGATGCTGCCGTCGCCGCTGAACTGGGGCAGCAACGCCGCCCGCGCCTGCTCGGCGACGCCCTGGGCGGAACGCACCCGCGCCTGGGCGGCCTTCAGGTCCGGCGCGCCATGGATGGCCTCGCCCTCCAGCTGGTCCAGCTGCAGGTCGCCATAGACAGTCCACCAGTCCTGCGCGGGCCAGTCTGTACCGGCGACGGCGAAGCTCTTTTCGGTGGCGTAAGCCGCCGGCTCGGACAGCTTGGGCGCGGGGCCCAGGTCCGGCGCGCAGGCCGACAGGGCCGCGGCGCACAACGCCAGGCTCGCGAGCAGGACTTCACGATAGGAGCGGGTCCGCCCCGGCCGGCCACGGGATGGGCCGGCGACACACAAAAGGGTCATATGCATCTCGACAATCTTCTGACCGTACCGTACGGTTCGGCCAATAAGCGGCGGGTTACACCTTGATCGGTGACCGTTCAAGAAAAAACCGTACGGTATGGTCAGAGATATGGATGACGGATGCATCAGGGTCACGGCGAAGGACATCCGCCGTCAGACTATCCTGGAAATCGCTCGCACGACCTTCATGGAGGACGGCTATGCGGCCGCCTCGATGTCGACCATCGCCGCCCGGCTCGGCGGCTCCAAAGGCACGCTCTACAACTACTTCGCGTCCAAGGAGGAGCTGTTCAGGGCGGTGATCGAGGACCAGTGCGAACGCAAGATGGCGCTGATGTTCGACGGCGTGGCCACCAATGACGACGACGTGGCCAACGGCCTGCGCACGCTCGGCGCCCGTTACACCACCATGGTGCTCAGCGACGATGTGATGACCTTCACGCGGATGCTGGTGTCCGAGGTGCTGCGCTTCCCCGCGCTCGGCCAGACCATGTACGAGGCGGGTCCGCGTGAAGGCGTGCGGCGTCTATCGGCCTACATGGAAGAGCAGATGCAGGCTGGCCGCCTGCGCAGCACCGATTCGCGCCGCGCAGCGGAACAATTCCTTGAGCTATGCCTTGCGGGTCTCTACCGCCCACGCCTCTGGAACGTGATCGCGCCGCCAAGCGCCAAGGCGATCGACGACAATATCGAGGCGGCGGTCGAGACCTTCGTGGCGGCTTTCGGGGCGCGGCCAGCCTGACCCTTCTCCTCCCCTGCGCAGCGGGGGAGGTGGCGGCGAAGCCGACGGAGGGAGCTCGTTAAGCGCTGCGGATTGCAGCCCCCACCACCCCGCTACGCGCGGTCCCCCTCCCCCGCTTTCGCAGAGGAGGAGAAACGAAACTAGGCCTGCATGGTCCAGCCCTCGACGCCCATGGCCGCTTGGCGCAGGGCTTCGGAGCGGGTGGGGTGCGGGTGGCAGGTGCGGGCCACGTCCTCGGATGCGCCGCCGAACTCCATGGCCACGCAGTATTCGCCGATCATCTCGCCGACCGACGGCCCGATCATGTGCACGCCCAGAATGCGGTCGGTGGTGGCGTCGGCCAGCACCTTCACGAAGCCCTCGGCCTCATGGTTCACCTTGGCGCGGCTGTTGGCGGAGAAGGGGAACTTGCCGATCTTGTAGGCGACGCCCGCGGCCTTCAGCTCCTCCTCGGTCTTGCCGACCCAGGCCACTTCCGGGGTGGTGTAGATCACGCCCGGGATCACGTCGTAGTTCACATGGCCGGCCTTGCCCGCGATCAGTTCGATACAGGCCACCGCCTCGTCCTCGGCCTTGTGGGCGAGCATGGGGCCGTGGGTGACGTCGCCGATGGCCCACACGCCCGGCGCCGAGGTCTTGTAGTGGTCGGTGTCGATGAAGCCGCGCGGGTCGGCCTTGATGCCCACGCTGTCCAGGCCGAGGTTCTCGGTGAACGGACGGCGGCCGACCGCCAGCAGCACCACGTCCGCCTCCAGCGTTTCGGCCGGGCCGCCGGCCTTGGGCTCGACGGTCAGCTTCACGCCGGTATCCGACGTCGTTGCGCCCGTCACCTTCATGCCGAGGTGGAACTTGACGCCCTGCTTGGTCAGCGAGCGTTGGAAGGCGGTGGCCACCTCGCCGTCGGCGCCGGGGATGATGCGGTCCAGATACTCGACCACCTCCATCTCCGCCCCCAGGCGGCGCCACACCGAGCCCAGCTCCAGGCCGATGATGCCCGCGCCGATGACGATCAGCTTCTTGGGCACGTCCGGGATGGTCAGGGCGCCGGTCGAATCGACGATACGCTTCTGGTCCACCTCGACGCCAGGCAGCCGCGACGGCTCCGAACCCGTAGCGATGATGATGTTCTTGGTCTCCAGCGTCTGCTCGGACCCGTCCTCGGCCTTGACCACGACCTTGCCGGGGCCAGCGATGCGGCCCTGGCCCTTGACCCAGTCGGCCTTGTACTTCTTGAACAGGAACTGGATGCCCTTGGTCAGCTGATCGACGCTGTCGGCCTTCTGCTTGTGCATCTGCGGCAGGTCGAGCTCGGGCGACACCTTGATGCCCAGCGAGGCGAAGCCGGTCTTGGCCTCCTCGTACATTTCCGAGGCGTGCAGCAGGGCCTTGGACGGGATGCAGCCCACGTTCAGGCAGGTGCCGCCGAGCGTCTTGCGCATCTCCACGCAGGCGACCTTCAGCCCGAGCTGGCCGGCGCGGATCGCGGCGTTGTAGCCGCCGGGACCGCCCCCGATGATGACGACGTCGTACTGGGTTTGGTCAGCCATTTGTCAAATCCTCAGAGCCGGCGGCTTCGCAGAAAGCGCCGATGGGTTCATCCGGTCCTCCGCGCAGCCGCTGTGCGCAGGTAAGCCGGCATCGTAGACGCGGAAAGGGTCGTTTCCGCCGAGCAGAAACAGGCGCGTCGTCATTGGCTGGACGCCGCCGATCCGGCGGGCCGGCGCGGAACCGGATGGATCGCCACTGCGCCGCCGACCCGCTCGAGCACGACCTCGGCGCTGTCCAGCTCGAAGCCGGGCGTAAGCAGGACGATCTGCTCCTCCCCGTCCTCGATGACCTGGACCAGCGCCTCGGCGTGCATGGGTTACAGATCCAGCAGCAGGCGCTGCGGATCCTCGATGGCGTTCTTCACCGCCACCAGGAAGGTCACCGCGCCCTTGCCGTCGACGATGCGGTGATCGTAGCTGAGCGCCAGATACATCATCGGCCGGATCAGCACCTGGCCGTTCACCGCCATCGGGCGCTGGACGATGTTGTGCATGCCCAGCACGCCCGACTGCGGCGCGTTGAGGATCGGCGTCGACATCAGCGAGCCGTAGACCCCGCCATTGGTGATGGTGAAGGTGCCGCCCTGCATGTCCTCGATGGACAGCTTGCCGTCGCGCGCCTTCTTGCCGAGATCGCCGATGGCCTTCTCGATGCCCGCCAGCGACAGCAGGTCGGCGTCGCGCACCACCGGGACCACCAGGCCCCGCTCGGTGCCGACCGCCACGCCGATGTCGTAGTGGTTCTTGTAGATCAGGTCCGTGCCGTCGATCTCGGCATTGACGTCGGGGACCTCCTTCAGGGCCGCGATACAGGCGCGGGTGAAGAAGCTCATGAAGCCGAGCTTCACGCCGTGCTTCTTCTCGAACACGTCCTTGTACTGGTTGCGCAGCGCCATGACGTTGGTCATGTCGACCTCGTTGAAGGTCGTCAGCATGGCGGCGGAGTTCTGCGCGTCCTTCAGCCGCTTGGCGATGGTCTGACGCAGGCGGGTCATCTTCACCCGCTCTTCGCGGGCGCCCAGTGCACGCGGCGCGGCGGGAGCCACAGGCGCGGCCGGAGGAGCCGCCGCCGGCGCGGCGCTGGCCTGGAGCGCGTCGCCCTTCAGGATGCGGCCGTCCGGCCCGGTGCCGGAGATGGCGGACGGGTCGAGCTTGTTCTCGGTGACGATGCGTTGCACCGACGGCGACAGGGTGGCGGGAGCCGAGCCCTTCTGGGCGGCGGGCGGCTGGTTGGCCGGGGTCGACTGGCCGGCGGCCGAAGGCTGAGCCGCTGCGACTTGGCCGGATGCACCGCCGATATGGGCGATGACCTGATTCGGCGTCACCGTGGCGCCGTTGGGGGCCAGAATCTCACTCAGCACGCCGTCGGCGGGGGCTGAGACCTCGACCGCGACCTTGTCGGTCTCGATCTCGACCAGGACCTCGTCGCGGCTGACCTTGTCGCCGACCTTCTTGGACCAGGTGGAGATGGTCCCCTCAGTCACAGATTCGCCCATGGTGGGCACGACCACCTCGACGGCGGCGGAGGCTTCAACCGCCTTGGCCGGGGCGACGGCGGCCGGCGCGGGCGCAGCGACGGCCGGCGCGGGGGCGGCCTTGGCAGGCGCAGCGGCCGGAGCGGCCTTGCCCTTGGCGGGCTGGGCGGCGCCGTTCTCGGTCACGTCGCCTAGCTTTTGGCCCTGGATCACGGTCGCGCCTTCCGGCGCCGAGATCGCGCCCAGCACGCCATTGGAGGGCGAGGCGACTTCGAGGCTGACCTTGTCGGTCTCCAGCTCCACCAGGACCTCGTCCTTCTTCACAGGATCGCCCGGCTTCTTGGTCCAGCGCGCCACGGTGGCTTCGCTGACGGACTCGCCGAGTGTCGGCGTGAGGATGTCGGTCATGGTGGAGGAGGTCCCAGGTTTTTCGTTTGTGGGCGGACGGTTAGGCGAACGCCTCGTTTGAGAAGGTCTCGACTTCTTTCAGATGGCGGGTCATCAGGCCCGCCGCGGTGGAGGCCGAGGCCGGGCGACCGACATAGCGGGCGCGCTTGGCGGCGATCTCCATCTTGTTCAGCGTCAGCTCGATCCAGGGATCGACGAAGGTCCAGCCGCCCATGTTCTTGGGTTCTTCCTGGCACCAGACCAACTCCGCGTTGACGAAGCGGCCGAGCTCCTTGCGCAGCGATTGGATCGGCCAGGGATAGAACTGCTCCAGGCGCATCAGGTAGACGTCGTCGACGCCCTTCTTCTCCCGCGCGTCGAGCAGGTCGTAATAGACCTTGCCCGAGCACAGGACGACGCGGCGGATCTTGTCGTCGGGCTTAAGGGTCACGCCCGCGATCGCCGGACGGCGCTGGGCGTCGTCGTGCAGCACGCGGTGGAAGGTCGAACCCTCGGCTAGGTCCGCCATGGTCGAGACCGCCTTCTTGTGGCGGAGCAGCGACTTGGGCGTCATCAGGATCAGCGGCTTGCGGAACGGCCGGTGCATCTGGCGACGCAGGATGTGGAAGTAGTTGGCCGGCGTCGAGCAGTTGGCGACCTGCAGGTTCTCTTCGGCGCAGAGCTGGAGATAGCGCTCCAGACGGGCAGAGGAATGTTCCGGCCCCTGGCCCTCGTAGCCGTGAGGCAGCAGCAGGGTCAGGCCCGACATGCGCAGCCACTTTCGTTCGGCCGACGAGATGAACTGGTCGACCACCACCTGGGCGCCGTTGGCGAAGTCGCCGAACTGGGCTTCCCACAGGGTCAGGGTGTTCGGGTCGGCGACGCTGTAGCCGTATTCGAAGCCCAGCACCGCCTCTTCCGACAGGGCCGAGTCGATCACCTCGTAATAGCCCTGGCCCTCGCGAAGGTGGTTCAGCGGCAGGTAGCGCTCCTCGGTGGTCTGGTCGACCACCGCGGAATGGCGCTGGGAGAAGGTGCCGCGCACGCTGTCCTGGCCGGACAAGCGGATGGGATAGCCTTCGTCGAGCAGGCTGGCGAAGGCCAGGTGCTCGGCCAGAGCCCAGTCGATGTTCTCGCCGGTCTCGACCGCCTTGCGACGGCCGTCGAGGACGCGCTGCAGCGTCTTGTGGACGTTCAGCCGCTCGGGGATGGCGGTGATCTTCTGGCCGAGGTCGAGCAGTTTCTGGGCCGGCACGCCGGTGTCGCCGATCGGCAGCTCCGCGCCGGGGGTCAGCTTCATGCCCGACCAGATGCCGTCCAGCCAGTCGGCCTTGTTGGCGTGGAAGTTCTTCCCGGCGTCGAATTCCTGGTCGAGGAAGGTCTCGAACTCGGAGACCAAGGCCTCGACCTGGGCGTCGGTGGTCACGCCCTCAGCGACCAGGCGCTGGCTGTACAGCTCGCGGGTGGAGGGCTGGTCCTTGATCTTGGCGTACATCAAGGGCTGGGTGAAGGTGGGGTCGTCGCCTTCGTTGTGACCGAAGCGGCGATAGCAGAACATGTCGATCACCGCGTCCTTGCCGAACAGCTGGCGGTACTCGATGGCGATCTTGGTGGCGAAGGTGACGGCTTCGGGGTCGTCGCCGTTGACGTGGAAGATCGGCGCCTCGACCATCAGCGCCGTATCCGAGGGATAGGGCGAGGAGCGCGAGTTGCGCGGGCTGGTGGTGAAGCCGATCTGGTTGTTGACGATGAAGTGGATGGTGCCGCCGGTCTTGTAGCCCTTCAGCCCCATCAGCATGAAGCACTCGGCGATCACGCCCTGGCCGGCGAAGGCGGCGTCGCCGTGCAGCAGCAGCGGCAGCACCTTGCTGCGCTCGGCGGTCGGGTCGGCGCGGAAGTCCAGGGTCTGCTTGGCGCGCGCCTTGCCCAGCACCACCGGGTTGACGATCTCCAGGTGGGAGGGGTTGGCGGTCAGCGACAGGTGCACGGTGTTGCCGTCGAACTCGCGGTCCGACGAGGCGCCCAGGTGGTACTTCACGTCCCCCGAACCCTCGATGTCGGAGGGGAGCGAGGAACCGCCCTGGAACTCGTGGAAGATCACGCGGTAGGGCTTGCCCATCACCGCGGCCAGCACGTTCAGGCGGCCCCGGTGGGGCATGCCGATGACGATCTCGTCCACGCCCAGCGCGCCGCCGCGCTTGATGATCTGCTCCAGCGCCGGGACCATGGCCTCCGCCCCGTCCAGGCCAAAGCGCTTGGTGCCGGGGAAGCGCTTGTGCAGGAAGCGCTCGAAGCCCTCGCCCTCGATCAGCTTCTTCAGGATGGCGATCTTGCCTTCGGCGGTGAAGGCGATCTCGTTGTCCTTGTGCTCGATCCGCTCCTGCAGCCAGGCCTTCTCCTGCGGGTCGGAGATGTGCATGAACTGCACGCCGAGGCTGCCGCAATAGGTGCGCCGCATGATCGCAAGGATCTCGCGGATGTTGGCGGTCTCAAGCCCGAGCACATAGTCGAGGAAGATCGGGCGGTCGTAGTCGCTCTCCGCGAAGCCGTAGGAGGACGGCTCCAACTCGGGATTGTCGATCTTCGGCTCGATGCCCAACGGATCGAGGTTCGCCGACAGGTGGCCGCGGATGCGATAGGCGCGGATCATCATGATCGCGCGCACGGAATCCAGGGTGGCGGCGCGGACGTCAGCCTGGGAGGCGGCGGGCTTCTTCTCGGCGATGGCCTTAGAAACCTTGGCCTCCACCGCCGGCCAGAGCCCATCGATGGCCGAGAGCCAGTCGGGGCGCTGGGCCGGGACGGACTTGCGGGTCCAGCTCGGCTCGACCGCTGCGGCGCTGATCGCCTGGGCCGGTTCGCGCAGGCTCTCGAAATAGGCCCGCCAAGACGGTTCGACCGAACCCGGGTCCTTGGCGTACCTTTCGTAGAGATCCTCGACGAAGGCGGCGTTGCCGCCATACAGGAAGGAGGTCTCGCCCATGATCTGATCGATCCGAGCGGTGTTCCGTAGTCCTGCGTCGTCCGCCATAGTCTTTCCCTTGCCCCGATCCGGCCAGGGTGTCGTCGGGAAAGACGGCAGACGCGGATCGCGCGGTGCGTATGTGGTGCCCCGAAGCCCCTACCGGAACCTCGTGGCGAGTTTTAGCCCTTCAAAACCTGCAAAAGGGTTTCACCAAGCTTCGCCGGAGACGGAGAAACCTTGATACCCGCAGATTCCATGGCTGCGATCTTGTCTTCCGCGCCGCCCTTGCCGCCGGAGATGATGGCGCCGGCGTGGCCCATGCGGCGGCCCGGAGGCGCCGTGCGGCCCGCGATGAAGCCGGCCATGGGCTTCTTGCGCTTGGATTGCTTGATGAACTCGGCCGCTTCTTCTTCGGCGGAGCCACCGATCTCGCCGATCATGATGATCGACTCGGTCTTGTCGTCGGCCAGGAACATCTCGAGGATGTCGATGAACTCGGTGCCCTTCACCGGGTCGCCGCCGATGCCCACGGCGGTGGTCTGGCCGAGGCCGGCGTTGGTGGTCTGGAACACCGCCTCATAGGTCAGCGTGCCGGAGCGCGAGACCACGCCCACCGAACCGGCGGAGAAGATGTTGCCCGGCATGATGCCGATCTTGCACTGGCCCGGCGTCAGCACGCCCGGGCAGTTGGGTCCGATCAGGCGCGACTTGGAGCCCGACAGCGAGCGCTTCACCTTGACCATGTCTTCCACCGGTATGCCCTCGGTGATGCAGATGATCAGGCCGATCTCGGCGTCGATGGCCTCGAGGATGGAGTCGGCGGCGAAGGGAGGCGGCACGTAGATCACGCTGGCGTCGGCGCCCGTGCGCTCGCGCGCTTCGGCGACGGTGTCGAACACCGGCAGGCCGACATGGGTCATGCCGCCCTTGCCGGGGGTGACGCCGCCGACCATCTTGGTGCCGTACGCGATGGCCTGTTCGGAGTGGAACGTGCCCTGCGCGCCGGTGATGCCTTGGCAGATGACCTTGGTGTTGCTGTCGATCAGAATGGACACGGGCGCGCTCAAGCTCTCTCGTTCGCAGGCGCAGCATGCAGCGCCGTTGGCGGGGCTCGGATTAGCGCAGGATCGCCGCGGGGGAAACCCTATTCGGCGTTTTATGCGCCGTCATCGGCCAGAATGTATGACGGTATGACATTGGGCGCGCGACACGGCGGCCCGAAACGATGCTACGACCCCCGTCCCTGGACGGCCGCGACCTACTTGTCGGGCTGCGGGGTCTGGTAGGCGAACGCGGTCGCGCGGGGGGTGTTGATCAGCATCACCATCGCCAGGCCGCCGGCGTTCATCTTCGCGGTCGAGGCCTGGCCATGGAGGGCCGTCACCTGGTCGGTGGTCTTGTCCACCAGATAGACCGACGACTGGGCGTCCAGAAACACCGGCGCCCCCTTCAGCAGCGCCCGCTCGCTCGCGAGGCTGACGGCGTCGAACTGGGGCGTGGCGATGAAGCAGACCCGGACCCGTTTCGGGCCACCCTGGGCGAGCGCCGGCTCGCCCTCGCCGACCACCAGCAGGTGGGTTGTGGCGCCGACCGAATGCAGGCGGATCGCGTACTTGTTCAGCTTGGCGCCGCCCGGAACGGTGGGCGGCGTCGCATCGGCGGGAAGGGTCTTCCACCCCGCCGCGTCGGCCAGGGTCGTCGTGCGGGTCATCTCGCCCTTGGGCGCGACACAGAGTGTACGGAAATCATCGTCCAGGGTCTGGGCGCTCGCCGCGCCCGAAGCAGCGGCGGCCAGGACGGCGACAAATGGGATCAGACTAAAGAATCGCACGCATAGCCCCCGGCCTCGGTCGAGCTTAACAGGCCAGGGAACCGGCCGCACGTCGAGACGATGCGGCCGGCTTTTGCGTAGGACTAGGCGGCGGCGCGGACGGCGCTGACGATCTTCTCGGCCGCGTCGGACAGGTCGTTGGCGGCGATCACGTTCAGGCCCGAGGCGTTCAGGATGTCCTTGCCCTGCTGCACGTTGGTGCCTTCGAGGCGCACCACCAGCGGCACCTTCAGGCCAACTTCCTTCACCGCCGCGATCACGCCCTCGGCGATGATGTCGCAACGCATGATGCCGCCGAAGATGTTGACCAGGATGCCCTTCACGCTGGGGTCCGAGGTGATGATCTTGAAGGCCGCGGTCACCTTCTCCTTGCTGGCGCCGCCGCCCACGTCGAGGAAGTTGGCGGGCTCGGAACCGTACAGCTTGATGATGTCCATGGTGGCCATGGCCAGACCCGCGCCGTTGACCATGCAGCCGATCTCGCCGTCCAGCGTGATGTAGGACAGGTCGTACTTGGAGGCTTCGATCTCCTTGGCGTCCTCTTCCGACATGTCGCGCAGCTCGACGATATCCTTGTGGCGGAACAGGGCGTTGGAATCGAAGCTGATCTTGGCGTCGAGCACGCGGAGCTGCTGGTCGCCGGTGATGATCAGCGGGTTGACCTCCAGCATGTCCATGTCCTTGGCCACGAAGGCGGCGTAGAGCTGGCCGAGCAGCTTGTAGGCCTGCTTGGCCAGGTCGCCCTTCAGCTCGAGCGCCTCGGCCAGGGCGCGGCCATGGTGCGGGAACACGCCGGTGGCCGGGTCGATCTGGATGGTGATGATCTTCTCAGGGGTGTGGGTGGCCACCTCCTCGATGTCCATGCCGCCTTCGGTGGAGGCGACCACCGCCACGCGCGAGGTCGCACGATCGACGAGGAGCGAGATGTACAGCTCCTTCGCGATGTCGGCGCCTTCCTCGATATAGAGGCGGTTGACCTGCTTGCCGTGGGGGCCGGTCTGGTGGGTGACGAGCACGCGGCCGAGCATCTCCTCGGCGTTCTTGCGCACGTCCTCGACCGACTTCACGACGCGGACGCCGCCCTTGGCGTCGGGACCCAGGCCCTCGAACTTGCCCTTGCCGCGCCCGCCGGCGTGGATTTGCGACTTCACCACGAACACCGGGCCGCCCAGCTTCTTGGCGGCGTCCTCGGCTTCCTGGGCGGTGAAGGCGGGATAGCCTTGCGGGACCGGCGCGCCGAATTCCTTCAGGACGGCCTTGGCCTGGTGTTCGTGGATGTTCATGGGTCTGTGAACTCTGCTGCGCTCGCGATGCTGCGGGGGCTTATAGAGGACAGCCGTGCTGCGGCGCAACGCAGCGGCCACTTGATCTGGCGACTTAGGCGCGCATCTAGGCAGCCAACGCTGTCAAAGGGCGCGCGCAAGTGCGACTCGCGGCAGACTTCCTTTTCCTTGCGTAACAGCAGGTCCGCCCATGGCGCGCGACGGCGCGATCTACGTCTGCCAGGCTTGCGGCGCCGTCCACAACAAGTGGAACGGCCAGTGCACGGCGTGCGGCGCCTGGAACACCCTGGTCGAGGAGGTGTCATCCAGCCGCCCGCCCGGCGCGCTGGCCCCGGCCAAGTCCGGCAAGGTCCGGGGCGGACTGACCTTTGAGACCCTCGACGTCGAAACCCCCGCCCCGCCCCGCATCGTCACCGGCATGGAGGAATTCGACCGCGTCTGCGGTGGCGGCGTCGTGCCCGGCTCGGCCATCCTGCTCGCCGGCGACCCCGGCGTGGGCAAGTCCACCCTGCTGATGCAGGTTTGCGCGTCGGCCGCGATCAACGGGGCCAGCGTCGCCTATATCTCGGGCGAGGAGGCGATCGAGCAGGTCCGCGCCCGCGCCCAGCGGATGGGCCTGGGCCACGCCACGGTGAAGCTGGCCGCCGAGACGGCGCTGCGCGACATCGTCGAAGGGCTGAAGCGCGACGCCTTCGATCTGGTGGTGATCGACTCCGTCCAGACCCTGTGGAGCGACCAGCTCGAAGCCGGCCCCGGCTCGGTGGCCCAGGTGCGGGCGGCGGCGGGCGAACTGGTGCGGCTGGCCAAGAAGCGCCGCATCGCCGTGATCCTGGTCGGCCACGTCACCAAGGACGGCCAGATCGCCGGCCCCCGCGTGGTCGAGCACATGGTCGACGCGGTGCTCTCGTTCGAGGGCGAGCGCGGCTATCCCTTCCGCATTCTGCGTGCGGCGAAGAACCGCTTCGGCGCCACCGACGAGATCGGCGTGTTCGAGATGGGCGACGGCGGCCTGCGCGAGGTGAAGAACCCCTCGGCCCTGTTCCTCAATGACGGCGGCGAGCGGTCGGCCGGCGCCGCCGTGTTCGCCGGCATCGAAGGGTCGCGTCCGGTTCTGGTGGAGTTTCAAGCCCTTGTCGCTCCGTCCGCCTACGGAACGCCTCGCCGGGCGGTGGTCGGTTGGGATTCCGGGCGTCTGGCCATGGTCCTGGCGGTGTTGGAAGCGCGTTGCGGGCTTGGATTCGGGGATCGCGATGTCTACCTGAATGTCGCCGGTGGGTTGCGTATCACAGAGCCGGCGGCGGACCTCGCCGCAGCCGCGGCGCTGGCCTCCTCGGCCCTGGATCAGCCCTTGCCACAGGATTGCGTCGTCTTCGGTGAGATCAGCCTCTCGGGCGACGTCCGCGCGGTGGGCCGCACCGACTCGCGCCTGAAGGAAGCCGCCAAGCTCGGCTTCGCTCGCGCGCTGGCCCCCGGCCCGTCCGTCAGCGGTCCCGTCACCGTGGCCGGCGCGACGCGGTTGGCCGACGCCGTGCGACGAATTGGCGACGGTGATTGGCGATGAGACCTCGTCAGGCTACGGAGCGCCAATCGGAAAGCGCGCGTGAACCTGTTCGACCTCGCAGCCGGCCTCATCCTCCTCGTTTCCGCCATCGTCGGCTTCAGCCGGGGGGCGGTGCTGGAGCTGGTGACGCTGTTCGCCTTCACCATAGCGGCGGCGCTATCGGTCTATCTGCTGCCCTTCACTGCGCCGATCGCGCGCCATGGCGTCCATCCGGCCTGGGCGGCCAATGCGGTGGCGGTGATCATCGCCTTCCTGATCGCCTACATCGCACTGCGGGTGCTGGGCTCCTCGATCTCCAAGGCGCTGCGCAGCCAGGCGACGCTGGGGACTATCGACCGGGCGGTCGGGTTGGGCTTCGGCGTGGTCCGCGCGCTGGTGATCTTCGGCGTCTTCTACCTGATCTTCAACGCCACCCCGCTGGGCCATCCCCCCGCCCTGGTGACGCGCGCCCGGCTCTATCCGCTCTGCCGCGCCTCGGGCCAGACCCTGGCCACCCTGGCGCCGGGCAGCCTGCACAACATGTCGGGCCTGGGCCGAATCCTGAAGGATCGGGCCAGCAACGCGGCCTCCGACACCGATCCCGGCGCGGAGCAGAGCGGCGTCTCCGCCGTCCTGCCCCCGCCCCCCCCGCCCGACACCGATGCGCCCGCGCCACCCCCGCCCGAGCCGTCGCACCGCACTTTGCAAGTGATGACCGGCGAGCCGGAACGGCCGCATCATCATCGCCATGTTCATCCGTCCGAGCCGGTGGAGTGACCCTATGACGTCTCCTCGTCTGACTTCGCTAAGCGACGTGCAGGGTCATGTCCGAGAACCCGACGACGACCAGATGCGCCTGGAATGCGGCGTGTTCGGCGTGTGGAACGCCGCCGAGGCCAGTGCGGTCACAGCCCTCGGCCTGCACGCCTTGCAGCACCGGGGACAGGAGGCGTGCGGCATCGCCGCCTACGACGGCCAGCTGTTCCATACCGAGCGCCACATGGGCCATGTCGGCGAGGCCTTCTCGGGCAACGACCTCATGCATCGCCTGCCCGGCCGCTACGCTATCGGCCACACCCGCTACGCCACCGCCGGCGCCAGCGTGATCCGCAACGTCCAGCCGATGTTCGCCGACCTCGAGGCCAGCGGCATCGCCATCGCCCACAACGGCAACCTGACCAATTTCCGCGCCCTGCACGCCCAGCTTGTCACCGAGGGGTCGATCTTCCAGTCCACCTCCGACAGCGAGGTGATCCTGCATCTGGTGGCGCGCTCGCGCAAAGGCTCGATGGAGGCGCGGTTCATCGACGCCCTGTCCAAGATCGAGGGCGGCTACGCCCTGCTGGCCCTGACCAACGAGTGCCTGATCGGCGCCCGCGACCCGCTGGGCATCCGCCCGCTGGTGCTGGGCGACCTGAACGGCGCCTATGTGCTGGCGTCGGAAACCTGCGCGCTCGACATGATCGGGGCCAAGTTCGTGCGCGACATCGAGCACGGCGAGGTGGTGGTGATCTCCGGTCAGCGCACCATTCATTCCTCGCGGCCCTTCCCCGCCGCCCAGGCCCGTCCCTGCCTGTTCGAGTATGTCTACTTCTCCCGCCCGGACTCGGTGGTGAACGGCCGCTCTGTCTACGACGTGCGCAAGCGCATGGGCGCGCGGCTGGCCCAGGAGACCGGGGTGCCGGCCGACGTGGTGGTGCCCGTGCCCGACAGCGGCGTGCCCGCCGCCCTTGGCTTCGCCCAGGAGAGCGGCATCCCCTACGAGCTCGGCATCATTCGCAGCCACTATATGGGCCGCACCTTCATCCAGCCGAGCCAGGGCGTGCGCGAACTGGGCGTGCGCATGAAGCATAGCCCCAACCGCCAGGTGCTGGCCGGCAAGCGGGTGGTGCTGATCGACGATTCGGTGGTGCGCGGCACCACCTCGCTGAAGATCGTGCGCATGGTGCGCGAGGCCGGCGCCAAGGAGATCCACTTCCGCTCCGCCTCGCCGCCGATCAAGTGGCCGGACTTCTACGGCATCGACATGCCCGACCGCGACCGCCTGCTGGCCGCCACCAAGACCATGCAGGAGATGAAGGAGATGCTGGAGGTCGACAGCCTGGGTTTCCTATCGGTGGACGGCCTCTACTGGTCGATGGGCGTCGGCCAGCGCGATCCGGTGACGCCCCAGTTCACCGACCACTACTTCACCGGCGACTACCCCACCCGCCTGCTCGACCGCGAGATCGCCGAAGGCCGCAACGAACCCAACGAGCGCCAACTGTCGCTGCTGGTCAGCGCCTAGCCCCCTCCTCGCCTTACATGTCCTGTCATCCCGGCCGCAGCAGAGCGGAGAGCCGGGACCCAGGTGATCGCGCGCCGCCCCTGGGTCCCGGATAAGCGCTGACGCGCTTTCCGGGATGACAATGAAGGGGACGGGCGATAGCTCCTGCAAGCGCATCCCACCCGCACCAAGCCGCAGGCCCCGATGACCCTTCCCCCCCCCCTGCCCGCCGTGATGATCGAGCCGCTGGTGCGCGCCGCGCTGCTGGAGGACCTCGGCCGCGCGGGCGACCTGACCACCGACGCCATCGTGCCCGCGGACGCCACCGCCCGCGCGGCGCTCGCCGCCCGCGAGCCTGGCGTGGTCGCGGGCCTGGACGTGGCGATCATGGCCTTCCGCCTGATCGACCCGAACCTGAAGATCGAGGTATTGAAGGGCGACGGCTCGCGCATCGTCCCCGGCGACGACATCGCCATCGTCTCCGGCCCGGCGCGCGGCCTGCTCACCGGCGAGCGGGTGGCCCTGAACTTCCTTGGCCACCTGAGCGGGATCGCCAGCGGCACGGCCACCATCGCCGACGCCATCGCCCACACCCGCACCCGCGTCGCCGACACCCGCAAGACCACGCCCGGCCTGCGCGCCCTGCAGAAGCACGCCGTGCGGCTCGGCGGCGGCATGAACCATCGCTTCGGCCTGGATGACGCGGTGCTGATCAAGGACAACCACATCGCAGTCGCCGGCGGCGTGCGCCCCGCCATCGAACGCGCCCGCGCCTATGTCGGCCACCTGGTGAAGCTCGAGGTCGAGGTCGACACGCTGGCCCAGCTCGAACAGGTGCTGGCGATCGGGGTGGACGCCGTGCTGCTCGACAACATGGGACCAGACTTGCTGCGCCAGGCGGTGGCCATGGTCGCCGGCCGCGCCATCACCGAGGCCTCGGGCCGCATCACCCCCCAGACCGCCCCCGCCATCGCGGAAACCGGCGTCGACCTGCTCTCCGCCGGCTGGCTGACCCACAGCGCGCGGGTGCTGGATATCGGGCTGGACTACCGGGACTGACAGCTGTCCGCCCCTGCAAAGCGGGGGAGGAAAAGACTAAAGCGCTCGATTGATATGAGCAGATTACGCTTGTAATAGACAAAATCTACAAGTGTAGTCGTTCCATATCGTCATGAGAGCGCCCGGATGGAGCGACAGCGGCCCAGCCTTATGGACATCCTGGTCGCGGCGCTGGGGCTCTGCTGGCTGATCGCGGTCGTGGTGGAAGTGACCATCGATCAGATCGAGCTGGCGCCGCCGAGACCGCCCACCCCGGCCGAGACCGCAGCCGCCGCGCCGGCGGCTCACGCGGCATGGCGCGTCGTCTACGCCCGTCTGGTCCAGCGCCTGCCGCAGCAGCCCCTACCGCTTGAACTCGGTGCGGTGTGGTCCACGCGGAGGGGCCAAATCTGTGGGCTGGTCAATCGGTGGGACACGGGCGTCGACAACATGACGCCGTTCTACACCGTCAACCTACATCCGGTGTTCAGGCGCGAGGACGAGCACCGTTACATGCGGGTTTGGGACAAGTGCCGCTTCGACCAGTGGGTCCCGCTGCATTCCGGCAGCTACGACATGGGCATGTGCGCCACCCGGCTCGGCCGCAGGCTCTGCGCCCACGACGAGTTCCCATAGCCGCCGCGCAGGTGAGAAGAAGGCTAACTCACCGTCTTCAGACGCGCCGCCGCCGCCTTCAGCTTCTCCAGCGCGGCCTCGGCCTCGGCGAGCTTCTCGCGGTTCTCCTCCACCACCTCCGGCGGCGCACGGGCGACGAAGTCGGCGTTATCGAGCTTCCTGGCGATGCGGGCTACGTCCTGCTCCGCCGCCGCCAGGGCCTTGGCCAGGCGCGCCTTCTCGGCGGCGAGGTCGATGTATTCGGCCACCGACAGGGCGGCCGTCGCCTCGCCGGCCACGAACAGCACCGCGCCATGCGGGGTCGCGGGCGCCTCGCGCACGGCCTCCAGCCGGGCCAGGGTGCAGAGGCGGTCGCGATTGCGCTTCAGCCGCTCTTGCGTGAGCGGCCCCGCGCCCACCAGGACCAGCGGCGGCCGGGCGGAGGGCGGCACGTTCATCTCGGAGCGGATCGAACGCACCTCGCTGACCAGCCCGATCAGCCAGTCGATCTCGGCGGTGGCCGCCTCGTCAATCCATTCGCCGGACAGCGCCGGCCACTTGGCCTCGATCAGCAGGCCGTCGCGGCGGGGGCCGAACTCGGCGGTCTTGTCCCACAGCTCCTCGGTGATGAAGGGCGAAATGGGGTGCAGCAGGCGCAGGATCTGGTCGAGCGCCCAGGCGGCGGTGGCGCGGGTCTCGGCCTTGGCCCTCCCTTCGTCGCCGTTCAGGATCGGCTTGGCCAGCTCCAGATACCAGTCGCAGAACACGTTCCAGACGAAGCGGTAGAGCACGTTGGCCGCCTCGGCGAAGTCGGCCGCGTCCAGCGCCGCGCTGACCGCCTGGGCGGTCTTCACCGTCTCGCTGCGAATCCAGCGGTTGAGCGTTTCCTTGACCGCGGCCGGGTCGTAGGCGGCGTCTGGCGTGCACTCGTTCATCTGGCAGAAGCGTGCGGCGTTCCACAGCTTGGTGCCGAAGTTGCGATAACCCTCGATCCGGTTCTTCGACAGCTTGATGTCGCGCGCGCCCGACAGGATGGCCATGGAGAAGCGCAGGGCGTCCGCGCCCAGGTCGTCGATCACGTCCAGCGGGTCGATCACATTGCCCTTGGACTTGGACATCTTCTGCCCGCGCTCGTCGCGCACCAGGCCGTTGATGACCACGCGCTGGAACGGGACCTCGTCCATGAATTGGATGCCCATCATCATCATCCGGGCGACCCAGAAGAAGATGATGTCGAAGCCGGTGACCAGCGTCGAGGTCGGGTAGAACCGCTTCAGGTCCTGGGTCTCGTTCGGCCAGCCCAGGGTGGAGAACGGCCACAGGGCGGAGGAGAACCAGGTGTCGAGCACGTCCTCGTCCTGGCGCAGCTCGACATCGCGGCCGAGCTTGGCGCGCGCGGCGGCCTTGGCTGAGGCCTCGTCCTCGGCCACGAACACCTCGCCGTCGGGCGCGTACCAGGCCGGGATGCGGTGGCCCCACCAGAGCTGGCGCGAGATGCACCAGGGCTCGATGTTGCGCATCCACTCGAAGTAGGTCTTTTCCCAGTTCTTCGGCTCGAACACCGTACGCCCGTCCTCGACCGCGGCGATGGCGGGGGCGGCGAGCGTCTTGGCGTCGACGTACCACTGGTCGGTCAGGTAGGGCTCGATCACCGCGCCGGAGCGGTCGCCGTGGGGCTGGGCGATCACCCGCTCCTCGATCTGGCGCAGCAGGCCCAGCGCCTCGATCTCCTCGACCACCATCTTGCGCGCCGCGTAGCGGTCCACGCCCAGATAGCGCTCGGGGATCGGGCCGGCCATGCGGGCGCGCTCGTCCATGATCGAGATCATCGACAGGCCGTGGCGGGCCGCCACCTGGAAGTCGTTGAAGTCGTGCGCCCCGGTGATCTTCACCGCGCCCGAGCCCTTCTCGGGATCGGGATATTCGTCGGCGATGATCGGGATCAGCCGGTCGGCGATCGGCAGGCGGACCTGGCGGCCGACGAACCTGGTGTAGCGCGGATCGTCGGGATGCACCGCGACCGCGCCGTCGCCCAGCATCGTCTCGGGCCGGGTGGTGGCGATGACGATCTCGCTGACCCCGTCGATGGGCTCGCCCTCCAGCGGATAGGCGAAGTGCCACATCTTGCCCTGCACCTCGCGGGTCTCGACCTCCAGGTCGGAGATGGCGGTCTGGAAGTGCGGGTCCCAGTTCACCAGCCGCTTGTCGCGATAGATCAGGTTGGCCTTGTGCAGCTCGACGAACACCTTGCGCACCGCGCGCGACAGGCCCTCGTCCAGGGTGAAGCGCTCGCGGCTCCAATCGCAGGACGCGCCCAGCCGCCGGAGCTGTTGGGTGATGGTCCCGCCCGACTGCGCCTTCCAGGCCCAGATGCGCTCGACGAAGGCGTCGCGGCCCATCTCGCGGCGGCCGACATTGCCCTCGGCGGCGAGCTGCCGCTCCACCACCATCTGGGTGGCGATGCCGGCGTGGTCGGTGCCCGGCAACCAGAGCACCGCGTGGCCCCTCATGCGGTGATAGCGGGCCAGGATGTCCTGCAGCGTGTTGTTCAGCGCATGGCCGATGTGCAGCGAGCCGGTCACGTTGGGCGGCGGGATCACCATGCAGAACGGCGTCGCGTGGGAATCGCGGCTCAGGACGTGCTCGGGACGAAAGGTGCCGGACGCCTCCCAGGTCGCATACAGGCGGGGTTCGGCGGATTTCGGGTCGAAAGTCTTGTCGAGCATGATGGGGGTCGGAAAAGCGCGATGCACGTACGGCTGGCAAGCGAAATCGGCGTTGGCGAGCGAACGTCGCGAGGGTCAGCGTCGAGACGGGGCTGGGCCCGTCGCTTTGGACGCAAAGCCCTGCGCCCCATGAGGCGACGCAGGGTCGAGACAGGCGGGCGGATGCGCCCCGGCCTCAGTAGTCGTGGCGGCGGGCGATCCGTTCCACCTCGGCCTGGACCCGGGCTTCCACGATGGCGGTGAGGTGTCGGTCGAGCCAGTCGCTCAGCATCGGCCGCAGCAGTTCGCGCACCACGTCCTCCAGGTTGCGGCCATCCTTGGGCATGGTCACGGTGCGGGCGAGCGCGCCGAAATGGCTGGCGCTGCTGTCCGCCACCGAACCGCCGACCAGCGGCTCCTCGTGCGCCGGCGAAGATGTGCTGTAGGCGGGCGTCGCCGCGACCGCGGCGGGTTTGCTGGAGAAGACATCGAGATCGCCAACCGTCTCCTCGAAGTGCGGCGCCTGGGCTATCGGCTCGGGCGCGACGTAGGCCGTCGGCGGGTCGAGCGGCTCGGTCAGCTCCAGCACGTCGTCCTCGTCGTGCAGGATGCTCGGCGGCGGCACATGGACCGGCGCCGGCGCGGGCTCGGCCTGCAACGGCGGCACATGGCTCTCCGAGGGCGCCGCAGCGGCCGGCGCATCGTCTTCGGAGATGATCCGGCGGATGGAGGCGAGAATTTCCTCCATCGTCGGTTCCTGGGCGTTGGTGTCGGACATGGGCGACCCGCGATTTCGAGAGAATCTGAGTTAGAGCCTAAGCCGCCCGCGTCCATCCCGCAATGTGGCTGAGATCATCAACCGGGATCGGCCCACATGCGCAGCAGGCGCATCTGCACGTGCTGCATCCGGGTGTAGTTCTCCCAGCTCATGCCGAGCCCTTCGAGCGCCGCGACCTCGTTGAGATCGTACAGAAGTTCACGCCGCGCCCGGTCGGCGATACGGCTTTCGATGAAGGTCAGCCCGACCACCCGCTCGCCGGCGGTGACGGCCGTCACCTCGTGCAGGGTGTCGGAAGGGTAGATCACCGCCGAACCCGCCGCGCCCTTGATCCGCACCTGCTGGGTTCCAAGCCGCACCACCAGTTCGCCGCCTTCGTAGGCCCCGGGCGGCGAGATGAAGATGGTGCAGGACAGGTCCGAGCGCAGGGGCCGCTCGCCGATGGGCAGGAACGCCGAATCGGAATGGGCGCCGTAGGCGTTGCCCGGCGGGTAGCGGGTCAGCATCGGCGGCGCCATGATCTTGGGGAAGGCCGAGTTGCGGAAGTCCTCGTGGCGCTGCAACGCCTCGGCCATCAGCCGCGAAGTCTCCCGGTAGAGCGGATCGCCATAGCCGAGCTGCAGGTTGTTCTTCACCTTGGAATGCGGGTTGGTGATGCGCCCGTCGATGAAGCTGCCGGTGCGCGCCGCCTGCTGCAGGTGCGCCAGTTCCGGCGGCGTGAGGAGATCGGCGATTTCCAGGAACATGAGCGGGTCCGCCTCGGCAGGATCAGGCTAGAGCATTTTTGATTCGAAACAAAAATGCTCATATTCTTTAATAGTTAGAGCATGATAGTCGCCGAAACCGGCGTCCACTTTCGGCTATCCTGCTCTAGCGAGCGGGGACGGTCGCCGCAACCGGTCGGGCGGCGGCAGCGGCGCGGCGCAGGGCCGCCAGCGCCAGGGGATGCGCATGGGCCATGCGCTGCAGCCAGTCCATGCCCGCGCGCACCTCGACTCCATGTTCCTGCTCGGCCTGGGCCTGGACCTGGCGGCGGAGATCGGCGTCGTAGGCGTGCTCCGGCCCCTTGGAGTAGCGCCGCATCAGGGGACCGCGAACCAGGCCGTCGACGAAATCCGCCTGCGTCTCCGCGCCCAGATGGGTGAAAGCGGCCCCGAGGCTCGTCGCCGAATCGGACAGGAAGCGGTCGAAGTCGATCCAGAGCACGCGCGGGCCATGGCGCTCGGCGGCGGCGTGCAGCGCCAGGGTCTCGCATAGCCAACTCATGGCGATCTGTTCGCCCTCGGAGCGGATCACGACCGCCGCCGCCAACCGACGTTCCAGGCGCGCCAGGCGTTGGGGGACCATGAAGGCGATCTCCTCGCGCGAACCTGGGCCGCCGAGGATGCCGCGAAGATAGCTCGGCGGCGTCACGCCCATGGCGATCGCCCGCGCCTCGGGGTCGCGCACGAGCAGGTCCTCCGCCATTTCGGAAATGAAGCTGGTGGCCTTGATCAGCGCGGTCTGCTCCGGGCGCCAGGTGCGGGAGAACAGGCGCATCAGCGTGTCGAGCCGCGCCTCCGCTTCGAGCGAGGGCGTCGGCCACACCGCCGCCAGCGGACGCAACAGGGCCGGCTCGCGCAGGCTGAACACCCGGGGATGCTCGCCCAGCAGGCGCGCCATCAAGGTCGAACCCACATGGCCGATATGGAAGACGAAGTCGGCGCGCCGAGGCAGGCCTGCGACCGCCTCCGCCACCTCGGTCCACGGGCGCTGATCCTCGACCATCCCCGGCCCGCTCAACCGCTCATCCAGGAAGCTGGCGCGGACGTAGTCCCCCTCCTCCAGCCGGATCGACCGGACGTCCGCGCCGTGGTCTTGGATCGGATAGAGGGCCGGCGAAGCGGCGATATCGAGGATGGCGCTCAAGCGGCGGGATAACCGAAACGCTCGACCCACGGCTGCAGGATCGGCAGCACTGGGGCCATCGGTTCGGCATAGGCGCGCCATTGGGCCATGCCTTCGCGATACAGGCCGCGCCGGACCTGGCTGGCGCTGGGCGTGCGCACGTCGCGCCGCTTGGCGGTCTCGGCGAAGTCGCGCATGGCCTTGTCCCACTTCACGTCGAGGAAGGCGCAGATGGACTTGGCCTCGGCGTCGAAATCCTCGATCAGGTCTTCATGGCGGTGCACCTGCCAGGCGAGGGACAGCTTCTCGCGGTAGACCTCCGCCAGGCCCATGGTCCCGGCGTAGAACCGCGACAGGTCTTCCAACTCGGTGAAGGCGTACAGGGCGCCGTTGACCACGAAGCGGCGGCGGAAACAGCTCAGCACCACGTCGCGCGGGTCGCGACGGGCGAACAACACCTTGGCGTCGGGGAACAGCTTGGCGATGTAGGGTAGCCAGAGCGTGGCCAGCGGCAGTTTATCGACGAACACCTTGCCTGCGGGATCGATCCCACATTCGGCCACTCGCTTCCAGTAGTCCGCGCGAAGCCGATCGGCGGCGGGTCCATCCAGATCGGCCAGCCGGTCGAGGTCCTCGGCGGTGAAGAAGAAGGCGCCCACATCGCCAAGCGTGGGGCGTTCCTCAAGCGCGACGATCTTGGGATGGCTCGCCAGCACCTGCTCCAGCAGGGTGGTCCCCGAACGCGGAAAGCCGACCAGGAACACATGGCCCAGGACGTCCGGCCCCTTGCCGGGCTCGCCCGGCGCGCCCGCCCACGCTGCGGGATCGGCCGCCTCGAAATAGGCGCCCAGCCGTTCGGTCAGCGCGACCCCGCCCTCGACCCCATCGCGACCGAAGGTGGACTGATGGGCGTGGCGCAGCAGGCGATTGGCGGCGGCGTAGGCGGGGAAGGCCTCCGCCGCGCGGCCCTGAGTATCGAGCGCGTCCGCGAGCATGCGCTGGGCGGAGGCTTCGTGCAGGGGCGCGAGGCCGCCCTGCTGCAGCAGGGGCGCGAGGCGGGCGACGACGGCGGCGGTGTCACCCTCATGCTGCTCCAGGGTCGCCAGGCTCAGGGTGGCGGCCGACTGATAGGGATCCAGCGCCAGGGCGCGTTCCGCATGCGCGCGCACCGCGGTCCAGTCCTGCCGCTGCACCGCCAGCGCGGCCAGGGCGCCGAGGGGGTCGGGATACTGGGGTTCCAATCGGGACGCCGTCTCCTGGCTGGCCCACGCGCCCTCGGGATCGCCCAGCATCTCGAGCGCCAGACCACGGCCGTTATGGGCCGGCGCGTAGCTCGGGAGCACGGAGATGGCGACGTCGAAGGCGCGCAGGGCCTCGTCGGCCCGTCCCTGCTTGGAGTAGTTGCGCCCGATGGCGTTCAGGATGGTGGGATCGGCGGGGGCGAGCCGGAACGCCCGGTCCAGCAGGTCCATCGCCTCGACCAGCCGCCCCTCCAGCTCCAGGCTGTAGGCGCAGAGGTTCAACAGCAGCGGCGCCTCCACACCCTGCGCCAGGGCGGCTTGCGCCAGCGTGACCGCACGGGTGGTGTCTCCCGCCGCAAGCGCCGCGTGGACGGCGGGCATGACATCGCCGCCGGACGACGCCATGCGCTTATTGGAAGTCTTGCTCATACCCACCGCTCTAGACACAACGCCCTACGGCTTCGCAGGCCGCCTTCGCACCCAACGTATCGCCGGTCGCCGCCCGCCACAAACAAGAAGGCGTCCCCTGACACACAGTCGTCTCGGCTTCTGCTTGCTGGGCGGCTTGGTCATGGGCATCACTCTGGGCGAGTGGAACGAGGAAGATGATGCAGGACGCATCCAACCCGATCGTGGCGGACTCCGATCGCCTGCGCGAGATCAAGAGCACGATCCAGCGCGGCGACGTGGACGGCGCGATCCGCCTGGCGCGCGCGGCCCTCGAAGCCGGCCAGCGCCATCCGCTGTTGTTCAACCTGCGCGCGCTCTGGCTGGAGCGTGAAGGACGCGACGAGGAAGCGCTGGCCGACCTCGCGCTCGCCGTGTCGCTGGCCCCCGAAGATCCGATCGTGCGCAACGCCTACGGATTGTGCTTGGAGAAGCACGATCGACTGGAAGAGGCGCTTGCGGCCTATCGCGCCGCCACGGACCTCAACGCCGGTTTCGCGCCGGCCTTCTTCAATCTTGGCCGGGCGCTGGAAGGGGCCGGCGAATTGATCGCGGCGGAGGCGGCGTTCGAACGGGTTGCGGCGCTGGACCCCCGCAGCGCCGAACCGCTGGGGCGGCTGGCGATGATCGCATCCCGGCGGGGGGATTGGCCCCGCGCGCGCGCCTATACCCTACGTACCCTGGCGATCGATCCGAACCAGCCCCTGGCGAAGCGCGCCATGATCGCCGCGGACATGGAAGTGCGGGACTATCCCGGCGCCGAGGCCAAGATCGACGCCCTGCTGGCCGATCCGCGCCTAGGTCCGTTCGAGCGCCGTCTCGCCTATGGCCTGCGCGCCGATCTTCGCCACGCCCAGCACAGATATCCGGACGCCTTTGCGGCCTACGCCGAAAGCAACCGGTGCGCGCAAGTCGCGGATGGCGGCAAGGTCGCGAAAGGCCGGACGGGGCTGGACGCCGCCCGTTGGACCGAGGCCTACTTCTCCACAGCTTCGCGCTGGGAACCGGTGGGGACCCCGCCCATTCGAACGCCCGACGAACCGGTGATCCACGCCTTCCTGATGGGTTTCCCGAGGTCTGGCACGACCTTGCTGGAACAGGTTCTGGCGTCCCATCCCTCCGTCGTCAGCCTGGAGGAAAAGGAGACGCTGGTGGACTCCGCCCTCCTGTTCATGACGGGGAGCAGCGGCCTCGACCGCCTTCGACGGCTCGGCCACGGGCAACGCGACGAACTGCGACAGGCCTACTGGAACAGGGTCCGCGCCCACGGGATCGAGCCGAGTGAAAAGACCCTGATCGACAAACTTCCATTCAACGCGCTGAAATTACCGATCATCACTCGCTTATTCCCGGAAGCCAAAATCCTGTTCGCACTGCGGGACCCAAGGGATGTCGTGCTGAGCTGCTTTCGTCAACAGTTCCGGGTCGCTCCGTACACCATCGATTTACTGGACACGGAGCGCGGCGCAACTTTCTACGCGGCATATATGAGCGCTGCGATGCTGTGTCTTGAAAAGCTTCCGCTGGACGTACACTTCACCCGCCACGAAGATCTAGTCGACGATTTTGATCGCCGCACGCGAGAGATCTGCGATTTCATCGGGCTGGATTGGTCGGCGGATATGCGAAACTTCACACAGGGGCCGCACCTGCAGACCCATGCGATCGCGACGCCAAGCGCGCTGCAGGTGGCGAAGGGCTTGAACCGCAGTGGGTTTGGGACTTGGCGCCGATACAAGGATCAGTTGGCTGCGGCCCTTCCGATCCTGCGTCCTTGGGTGGAGCGGTTCGGCTATTCCGAAGAATAAAGCTTCCAGGCCCCATCCACATCGCGGGTGCAGCCAGACCCGAACAAATAAAAGGCGGCGATCCGAAGATCGCCGCCCCAGTTCTTTGCCAGATCGTAGTCTTAGAAGTCGGCGGTGATGCCGAAGAAGAATTCCCGACCCAGGGCGTCGTACAGGCCCGGATAGGTATTGCCGTTGCCGTACGGAGGACCCGCGAGGCCAAGGTAGCTGGAGTCGGTGACCGGCGCGTTGTTGTCGAACACGTTGTTGACCCCGAAGCGAGCGGTCAGGCCGTCCTTGATCCGGTAGGTCGCCGACAAGTCCATGTACTGCATCACAGGGAGCTTGGCGTCCGCCGTATCGTCGAACGCATTGAGGAACGGATTGGCGGAGTTGCCCTCGTAACGCAGGCTATCCACGAAGCGCCATTGCACCGAGACCGTAAGCGGGTAAGGCGTGGTCCAGGTCAGGCGCGCCTTGTGCCTCCAGCGAGGAATGGGCGCGGTCGCGCCGGCCGAGGTCGGACCATAGTAACCGACGGTGTTGAACACACCGCCGCCCGACACGGGCTGCTCGAGCGACTCGTAGGTGTAGGTGCCCTCGAAGTTGAAGGCCAACCCGCCGTAGTCCGGCAGGCCCCAGTCGGTGAACCGGGTGTGGTAGTTGCCTTCCACATCGACGCCTTCGGTGCGCAGGAAGCCGGAGTTGGTTTCCGTGGCGTTCACGAAGCCGGTCTGGCCGAAGATGATGCCGCTGGTCGGATCGCGGTTGATGAGGCCGCAGAAGGTGGGGCTGCCGGTCTGGATACACTGGGTGACCGTGCTGTTGGCCCCGCCGAAGCCCGCCTGGATGATGTTCTTCACATCGATGTCGAACCAGTCGACGGTCAGGGTGAAGCCACGCAGGAAGGACTGGGTCGGCGTCCAGACCGCACCCAGGGTGAAGGTGTCGGCCTTTTCCGGTTGCAGGTTCGCGTTGCCGCCGGTGAGCTGGCTGCACTGACCCGCCGGGCACTGGGAGATATTGCCATATTGGGCCGTCGACACGCCGGTCTTGGCGCACTGGGCGAGCGAAGCGGTCGGCGTGGCGCCGGCGCAGGGATCGACGCCGGTGTACAGGCCGACCGACTTGGGTCCGAACAACTCGTTGACGTTCGGGGCCCGGACGGCGCGGTTGTAGCCGCCGCGGAAGGCGATATCGCGGTTCACCGCATATTGAAGCTGGGCTTCGTAGGTGTTGGTGATCCCCGCCGTCGAATAATCCGAGAAGCGGTACGCGCCGTCGAACGACAGGTTCTTGACGAACGGCCGGTCCTGAACCAGCGGCACCCGGACTTCGCCGTACAGTTCATAGACGTCGAACGAACCCGAGTTGCTGAGGTGCGGACCGCCCTGGCCGGCGAGGTCGCCGGAAGAGAATTCCTCATCCGTGTTCAGGACCAGGTTCTCACGACGATATTCCGCGCCGAACGCCACGCCGATACCGTCGCTGGCGAACGGGCTCTTCAGTCCGTACTGGCCCAGGTCCCCGTTGACCGAGGCGCTGGCCACCTGCTCGGTGGTGTTGCCTTCCTCGAAGCCCGGGACGGCCGTGTAGGCGATGGCGGCGGGCGAGATCCCGTTAGCCTTGAAGATGTTGATGGGCACGCAGCCAGCCTGGCCGCCGGCGCAGGCGCCGGTGGCCGGATTGACCAGCAAACCATTCTGGAAGCGTGAGACGGAGGCGTCGTTTTGGTATTCCTCGCTCAGGATCGACGTGCCGTATTGCAGGTAGGCGTCGTAGTTCCAGCCTTGGCCAAGATCGCCGCGCGACCCGATGTCGATCTTGTACTCGGTGTGGCGAAGATCGTCCTGGCGCGGACCGGCGTTGATGTCGCGATAGCCGACCAGCGCATTCGCGAGGTTCGAAGTCCCGGCCAGGGAACCGCAGAGCGCGGAGGCCTGTGAGGCCGACAGGAGCGGATTGTTACAGTTGATCGCCAGCGTGCTGCCGCCATTGGCGCCGGTGCCGGCGAAGGCGCCGCTGGGCGCGATCTGGGCCACGGTGCGGTCGTCGCTGAACATGAAGTCCGAATACAGGTCGAACATCTTGTTCACCTGGTAGTGCGCGAGGAAGCCGCCGCGGTAGGCGTCGTCCGTACGCTGGAAGTAGTTCAGCGGACCAAAGTTGTAGGCGAGGGCGTTGTTGTACGGAACGAAGGTTCCCGGCGTCGTGCCATTGGAGAGCGTGGCCGTGTTGACGCCCAAGGCCTGCAGACCAGCGGTGGAATTGGCAAGCACGGTTCCCGTTGGCGAGGTGATCGACTGAACGCCGAACCGGCCGTTGGGGTTGTTGCTCGAGCCGATACAGGCGTGGGTGTCGTAGATATTCGCGCCCGACGCATTGGTCTTGCCGGACGGGGTGGTGCCGAGGCCGCAGGCGCTGCCCAGGCGGTTGTTCTGGGTGACCGGCGCCAGGTTGCGATATTCGACATAGGCGGTGACGTTGCCCTTGTCGTCCGGCGTGTTGGCGCCGAACAGCGCGGTCACGTCGATCTTACGTCCGTCCACGGTGCTGCCGGGGATGCCGATCTTGGTCGCCGCGGTCTGGTTGTAGTTGTTGATGGCGTTGCGGACGCTGTCGTTGCCGCTGTTGTCGGTCTGGAAGAAGCCGCCCTGGGCGTCGAGTTGCACGCCCTGGAAGTCGTGCTTCAGCACGAAGTTGACGACGCCGGCGACGGCGTCCGAACCGTAGATGGCCGAGGCGCCGCCGGTGGTGACTTCAACCCGGTCGACGAGTTGGGCCGGAATGACGTTCAGGTCGGCGGCGGGCAGGGTCGGGTCGCCCGGCATCAGGCGACGGCCGTCCACCAGGACCAGGGTGCGCGTCGGGCCAAGGCCGCGAAGGTCGGCGGTCGCGGTGCCGGTGGCGCCGTTGGCGATCTGGCTGGTTTGGCCGGAGACGGCCGCAGGAAGGTTGTTGATCAGGTCTTCGACGTTGGTCGTGCCTTCGAGCTTGATTTCCTGGCTGTTGACCACGGTCAGCGGGCTGACGCTGGTCAGGCCGGGCTGCGGGATGCGCGAGCCGGTGACGACCACTTCCTTCACCTGGGTGGAGGCGCCGTCGGCGCTCGTCGCCGGCGTCGGGACGCTGTCGTTGCCACCCGTCGGGCCGACAGGTTGGGCGCCGGACACCGGCGCGGATTGGATCGCCTGAGCGAAGGCTTGTCCGGTAGTGGCCGCAGCGAAGGCGCCGACGATGACCGTCGACGCGAGCAGGCGCTCGCGCATGGATCTGATTTTCAAGTTCATCCCCTCCGGAGCGGCCGGGCGTCAGCCTCCAGCCTACTCACGATGTGAAAACGCCCCCGTCGGGTTACCCGCCGGTTGGTCGAAATAGAGGCTTTCATACGGCAGGGGGTCAATTCAAGTTACTGAACTAACCGATGTTTGACGCGCGCCTGTCGCATCGTTGCCACAGCACGGTCACACCAAGCCCGCAATTAAGGCGCGAGGCTGAACGGGTAGGCACAATAGACTGTATTTCGTATACTTAATCATGTTTCAAATAAGGCAAAATGTGTCTGCCAGTTCAAATTTTCCCTTGCCGCCTCCGGCTGAGCCCACAACGCACAAAGAAGAGGCGTTCTAGCGCGCACATTGCACCGGCGCGCGCGATAGCGAACGGGGGTTCGGCCACACTTTTCGTAACCTGAACCGACGGCGGCGTGGCCCGCGTCGCCTGAGCCATACGGGCCCATTGCATGCGACCCTCCAGCGAGGTCCAATGCCAATCCAAACGAGGACTTGGAGTATGACTGTGATCAGGACGACGATGGCCATGACCGCGCTCTTGCTGGCGGTTCCAGCGCTGGCGAACGCAGCGCGGGCGCCCGATCCGGGCCGGGCCGCCGTCGTGCAAGCCATCTCCGATTGCCGCAAGCAGGCCGACGACGCCGCTCGCCTGACTTGCTACGACAGGGCCGCCGACGCTTTCGAGCAGGCGCAGAACAAGGGCGACGTGGTGATCGTGGACCGTGAGCAGGTCCGCCAGGTGAACCGCCAGACCTTCGGCTTCAACCTGCCCTCCATCAGCCTCTTCTCCCGCGGGGCGAAGGAAGCCCAGGTGAACAACCTCGAGGTCGAACTGGCCTCGGCCCGCCCGGAGGCTGACGGCAAGTGGCTGCTGACGACCAGCGAAGGCGCTGTCTGGCGTCAGATCGACACCACGCCGCTGACCGACACGCCCAAGCCCGGCACGAAGATGATCATCCGCCGCGCCCTGCTCAGCAGCTTCTTCTGCAAGGTCGGCCACGAGGCGGCGATCCGCTGCGCCCGCCAGAACTGACCGTGCGAGATCGCGGCTTCCGATCCAAACGGGGGAGAAGTCGCGATCCTATCGCCAGGGCCCGGCGAGAGACGCGATCACGTCTTTAGATCAGACGCCGACGGGTTGCGGGAACAGATCGACCGGCGCGCGCGTCGGCGCGGAAGCGGCCGCACCCCTGCCCTGGCGCACTCGCGCCCAGTCGATCAGTTCCAACCGGCCGTCCTGGTGCTCCACCACCGCAGTGCAGCTTTCCACCCAGTCCCCGTCGTTGACATAGAGCACGCCGTGAATCTCGCGCATCTCGGCATGGTGGATGTGGCCGCAGATCACCCCGTCCACGCCACGCCGACGCGCTTCGTCGGACACCGCGCGCTCGAAGTCGTCGATGAACTGGACCGCGTTCTTGACCTTCAGCTTCACATAGGCGGACAGGCTCCAGTAGCCCATGCCCAGGCGGTGGCGCAGCGCATTCCAGCGGGTGTTGAGCGACAGCAGGGCGCGGTAGGCGTAGTCGCCCAGGAAGGCCAGCCACTTGGCGTGGCTGACGATGCCGTCGAACTCGTCCCCGTGCGTGACCAGGTAACGCTTGCCGTCCGCCGCCTGGTGGATCGCGTCGCGGGCGACCACCACGCCTCCGAAGTGGACGCCGCAGAAGTCGCGGATGCGGTCGTCATGATTGCCGGGGACATAAATGACTTCGACGCCGCTCTGCGCCATGCGCAGGACCTTCTGCACCACGTCGGTGTGCGCCTGAGGCCAACGCCATCCACTCTTCAGCTTCCAGCCGTCGACGATATCGCCCACCAAGTACAGGGTGTCGCACTGCACCTGATCGAGGAAGTCTAGAAGCAGGGTGGCCTGACATCCCTTGGTGCCCAGATGGACATCGGAGATGAAGACGGTGCGGCAGAACAATCCCATGACGCCCTCCGCGGCCGCCACCCATCGTTTTGGCGGATTGAAACACGCTGCTAAGCTGATTCTGTGACATCGATGTGAAGCATTCGCATGTGACGGTTATGTGTAAATTTGGCTATAGATCGTCCCTACACGGACATAAGTACTAAAACCGCCGTTAATCGTTGCTTCAACTCGCCGCGTTAGACGACCCGCAACGACCGAGTTGTGGTGGTGAGAATGCAGTCCCTGTTCGATCTGGCCGAACCTCTGGCTCCGGTTTCGCCGGAAACGCCCGGTCAGGTGGTGTTCGATCGCTTCAATGCGGAGCCCGACACGCTGGTGATCGCGGTGGTGGACGCGGACAAGACCCCCGTCGGGCTGGTCGAGCGCAACGCCTTCGCCCTGAAGATCGGATCTCCATACGGACGCTCCCTCTATATGGCGCGGTCGATATCGCTGGTGATGAACGCCCACCCCCTGATGGTGGAAGGCGCCGCCTCGCCGGCGGACCTGATCCGCGACACCCTGTCGAGCTGCCCCTCGGACCTGCTCAAGGGGTTCATCGTGATGCACGAGGGCCGCTACGTCGGGGTCGGCAGCGCGCTCGGCCTGCTGCAGGCGTCCAACGCCGACAATCATCGCCACGCCGCCGAAATGACCGAACTGGCGCGTGAGCTGGAAGTCGCCAAGACCGAGTCACAGGGCAAGGAGGAAACGTCACGGTTGCTGTTCAGCGAAAGCCCGGTGGCCATGTGCGTGTGGGACAGCCGCACCATGCGCGTGCTGGCGGTCAACGACGCGGCCCTGCGCCAATACGGCTATTCGGCGGAACGGGTGCTGGGCATGAACATCCTCAGCGCCATCGACCCCGAACAGCACAAGAGCTTCCTGAAAAACCAGGGCGACCCGGCCTCGCCATCCGAGACCCCGCAGCAGACCTGGCGCCATCGGCGCGCCGACGGACAGGTGATCGAAGTCCAGCCCTACATCCGCAGGACCATCTACCAAGGCCGTCCTGCACGGCTCGCGGCCCTGATCGACGTCACCGCGCGCAAGCGCAACGCCGAGCTGCTGGCCCAGGCGCGGGACGCAGCCGAAGCCGCCAACCGAGCCAAGAGCGAGTTCCTGGCCAATATGAGCCACGAGATTCGCACGCCCTTGAACGGCGTCCTCGGGATCACCGGCGTCCTGGCGCGGACCCAGCTCGACGGCCGCCAGCAAGAAATGGTCTCGATCATTGAGAACTCGACCATCGCCCTGAACCACCTGCTGTCGGACATCCTGGACATCGCACGGGTGGAGTCGGGCCGGCTTTCGATCAATCCCGAACCCTTCGGCCTGGCCGACCTGGCGCGGGAGTCGGCGGCCCTGTTCGTGTCCACGGCGCTTGAGAAGCAGGTGGCGTTGCGTGTGGAGATCGATCCGGCGGCCGAGCGTCACGTGGTCGGCGATTCGGTGCGGATGAAGCAGATTCTGGTCAACCTGCTCAGCAACGCGGTGAAGTTCACCGCCGTAGGCTCCGTGGTGCTGCGGGTTGCGGCGGAGAACCCCGCCGAACACACCTACCGGATCGAGGTCCGCGACAGCGGCGTGGGCTTCGACGCGGCGCGCAGGAACGCCCTGTTCGGGCGCTTCGTCCAGGCGGACGGCTCCATCACCCGCCGTTACGGTGGATCGGGCTTGGGACTGGCGATCTCAAGGGACCTGGCCGAACTCATGGGCGGCGGCCTGGACGCCGAATCCACCCCCGGCGAGGGCGCCGTATTCACCCTGGTGCTGCCCCTGCCCGACGCGGAGCACGCCGCCGTCCGCGCCCAGCCGTCCAACGTCACCCACCTTATGTCGCCCGAGCCCAGCGACGCCCCGCCGCGCATCCTGCTGGCCGACGATCACGCCACCAACCGCCGGGTGGTCCAGATGATCATGGACCAAGCCGACGTGGAGCTGACCTGCGTGGAGAACGGGTTGGAGGCGTTGGAGGCGTTCAAAGCGAGCCGCTTCGACCTGGTGCTGATGGACCTGCAGATGCCGGTAATGGACGGGCTGACCGCCATCGCCGCGATCCGCGATCACGAGACGCAAGCCGCCGCGCCGCGCACGCCGATCCTGGTGCTGAGCGCGAACGCCATGCCCGAACACCTGCGCGCCTGCGCCGAGGTCGGGGCCGATGGCCATATCGCCAAACCGATCACCGCCGGAGACCTGCTCGCCGGCGTGGCCAATGCGCTCGACGGCGCGCCTGCCGAAGCGGAAATGGATATGGGCGTAGCAGCGTAGGACGGCGCGTGAGCGCTCATCCGAGACGCCGCTATGGGACCAGACCGGCCGCTATGGCCTCCGAAAGCTGACCCAAGAGCCGGCTCAACGCCGCCGCTTCCGCCGCCGCGTCGCCGAGCCCGACATCGGCGTCCGTCAGCCTGACCTGACGACGCAAGGGCGCTGTCCCCGCCGGGCCCGCCAGCAGGGTCCAGCTCGCGTCCAGCACATAGCCCTGGTCGGTGCGCCGGAACGTCAGCACGTCCACCACCAGGCCGCCGGCCCCCGGCGGCTTGGGCGCATCGGGATAGATCACCGCGCCCGCCGGTAGGCGCGCAACCAGGTCCTGGGTCAGGGCGCGACGGGCGAGATCGCCGAGCGGGGCGCCCCAGTGATCGAAGTCGCTCACCTCCAGTCGTTCGGCCATGGTCTGGCGCACCACCTCGACCCGATCGAGGGCCGAGGGCAGGTGGACCGCATCCACCCGGAACGGAGCGCCGCCGTAGGGTGCGGCCGCCGTCGGAAGCGCGGCCTGGGGCGAGACCGCATCCAGGGTGAAGATGCGGGTCGGCGCGCTGTGCCCGCAGGCGGCGAGCCCCGCGGCCCCGAGCGAGAAGACGGCGAACCGAACCGTGCGGCGCCTCATTTCGCGTCTCCTGTCTTGCCCCGGACCAGCGCCTCGGGATGGCGACCGAGATAGTCCGCCAGCGAGCGCACCGAGCGAGCCGCCTCGTTGAGTTGCTTGATCGCCGAAGGCAGGTCCGTGCCCTGGGGCGCACCCTGGCCGCTGACCAGCTGGCCGGCGGCGGCGGCCGTGCCCTGGAGCTGATCCGCCGCCGAGCGCAGGGAGGCGATCAACGGCTCGACCTGCGGCTTGGCGGTCTTCACCATCTCGTCGACGTTGGCCAGCGTACTGTCCAGGTGGTCCAGGCTGTCGTCCACCTTGGGCGAGTCGGTCAGGGTCCGCAGCCGGGTGGTGAGCGCGCGCAGGTTCTCGCCAATCTCGGCGATCGGCAGGCGGTTGACCTTGCGCATCACCGCATCGGCCTCCGTCACCACGTCGCTGAGTTCGCCCGAACTGCTGGAGGGAATGGTCAGCAGCTCAGCCCTATGGCCCAGAGCGCCGCCCGTGGCGGTGGGATCGAAGTCGAGGCTGACGATGCGCGAGCCGACCAGCGGCGGACTCTGCACCAGCTTGGCCCGCATGCCCCGCCCGACCAGCTTGCGCAACATGTCGTCCAAGGGCGCACGTCCGCCGACAGGCAGGTGCATGGCGTCGGGGTAGAGCATGATGGTAACCGGCGTCTGCAGCGTGCCGCTGGCGGGATCGAAGTGGAAGCCGACCATGGTCACGCGCCCGATCGGGAAGCCGCGCAACTGCACCGGCGCGCCGGGCTGGAGGTCGCCCACGGGATCGCGAAAGTCCACGCCATAGGCGATCTGGGACCCGGTCGGCGCCACCTCAGCCTTGTTCTGGTCGGAGTACAGCACAAAGGAATCGCCGCCCTCGGCCTGGGGCCCGGCGTCCTGCCCGGTCTTCAGGTTGTCGAAGGTCACAGCCCCCGTCAGCACCGCCTGGGGCGAGGCGATCTGGGCCTCCAGTCCGCCGGCGCCGGTGGTGATGCGCAAGGGACTCTGCACCCAGAACTGGGAATGGGTGCGCACCAGCCGGTCGAACGGCGCGTTGATGAAGGCGCCGATGCGCACCTCGTTGCTGGCGGTCAGGGTGTAGCTGGTGATCTTCCCCGCCTCGATCCCGCGATAGAAGATCGGCGAGCCCTCCTGCACCGGCCCCAGCCGGTCGGCCACCAGGGTGAAGGCCGAGCCCGGCGTGCCGGGCGGTATGGGCGGCGGTTCGTCCAGGCCCATGAAATGGTTGGCCGGCTCGCCCGGCCCCGGCTGCATGGAGATCACCGCCCCGGACACCGCAGCCTTGAGCGAAGCGATGTCGGTGATGCTGGGCTTGGCGCCGACGATCCAGAACATGGTGTGGGTGCGCAGCAGCGGGCGCACATTGCTGTGCATGTGGATCTTGGCCACGATCCGCCCATTGGGCTGGAGCTGCAGCGCCTTGACCACGCCGACCTCCAGGCCCTTGTAGTTGACCTGGGTCTGGCCAGCCTCCAGGCCCACGGCGGTGTCGAAGCTCACCGTCACCGTCTCGCCGCGGGTGGCGAAACCCTGTAGGGCCAGCCAGCCCGCCACCAGGATCGCCGCGATCGGGATGGCCCAGACCCAGCCCGGCCAGCGGCTCGGTTCGATGCGCGCGGAGGTCCGTCGCGGCGTCGCGGCCTGGCCGTCCTCGGTTTCCGGCGTCTCGGTCAAACGGCTCTCCCTTGCGCGGCGTCCCACATCAGCCGGGGATCGAAGGCGCGCGTCGCCAGCATGGTGACCACCACCACCCCGGTGAAGAAGGCGGCGCCGACCTCGGGACGGCTGGAGGTCAAGCTTCCGTAATGCAGCAAAGGCAACAGGAAGCAAATGGTCAGCGGGTCGACCATCGACCAGCGGCCGATCTCGTCCACGATCCGGTAGACCCGGGTCTTGGTCCTGAGCCGGCGCGGCGAACCCCGCCGGATCGAGATCAGGAACCAGCCCAGGCTCAACAGCTTCAGGATCGGGATGACGAAGCTGGCGACCACCACCAGGATGGCCAGCCCGACCAGGTGCGCCTTGGCGATCTCGATCGCGCCGCCCAGGATGGTGTAGCTGGTCCCGACCCCGAACTGGACGATGGTGAAGGTCGGGAACAGGTTGGCCAGCGGGTAGAGCACCACGCCCGCCAGCACCAGGGCGGCGGTGCGGGCGAGCGCGTCGCGCTTGCGCCGCTCCAACCGCGCCCCGCAGCGGGGACAGGGCTCGCCGGCCGCCGACGCCGGCAGCAGCAGGTCGCAGGTCCCGCAGGATACGGTCTCGCCGCCGGGATCGGGCCGATCCGGCGCGATGTCCTGCCAGACCTCGCGTTTGTCGAGCAGGGCCCGGCCGAGCAGGCTGGCCAGTCCCGCGCCCATCAGGGCGTAGGCGCCCGGTCCCAGCGTCAGCGGGAACAGGGCGGCCAGACGGCTGAGCGCCACCCAGAAGCCGAGCACCGCCACGTCGGGCATGGCCCAGGTCTCCAGCTCCAAGGCCCAGCGGAACACAGGCCCGAGCCAGCGGGGACGGCCCGCGCCGCCGGCCATCTGCAGGGCCAGGATCAGCAGGACGAAGCGGGCCAGGGGCAGGACCACGACCACCAGCCCAAGCACCAGCGAGATGCTGGGAATTCCCTCGTTCCAGATCGTCGCCGGCCCGGAGGCGAGATAGCTACGCCGGATCACGCCCAGCAGGTTCACGTCCGCCAGCGGCAGCAGGTTGGCCGCCGCCATCAGGATCAGGCCAGTCCAGGCCACGCCCAGCGCCCATGTGCGGCTGCGCCAGGCGGTGCGCTGAATCTGTGAGGTGCAGACATAGCAGGACGACTCGCTCGCCGTGGGGACGGGCGGCGTGTCCTGCACGGTTCCGCAGGCGAGGCAGGCGACGGTCAACGCCGGTCCTTCATCGACTCAGCCGCCTACGCCCGACCTGCCAACATGCGACCCGCCCTACCAGTCCCGCGAGCCGAACAGGTTGGACAGGCCGTGGGCCAGGAACTCGCCCCCGGCGACCCCGGCCGCCATGGTGCCGGCGGTGCGCATGAAGCTGCCCAGGCCGCTATTGGCCGAAAGCGGGCTCTGCGGTTGGAGTTGCTGCGGTTCGGGCGTCCAACCGCCGCCTTGGCCCTGGCCCTGATTCCAGCCACCGGATTGAACCGGCTGCTGGCCGCCAGCGCCACCGAGGAAGGAGGTCGGTCCGGGCCGCACCGCGACCTGCTGCTCCATCTGCTCGATCTGCGACTGGGCCGCCAGCAGGGCCTGGTCGGCGATGATGGCGTGCTGGACCAGCAGGTACATGGCGTCGGGGTTGGCGCGCGTCACCTGGGAGATCATGGCGTCGGCCTCCTGATCCTTGGCCGCACCGCGGGTCTGGCCGAGATCGTAGAGGAACTGCTGCAGGATGCTGCGTTCGTCGGGGGTCATGGGAAACCTCTGTGGATCGGTCTTCGAGCGACTCAACGCCTGGGCGGCGATTTCGTCAAAGCGAAGGCGGAAACATGGAGTGGCGGACGTCTGCTGTCACCTCTCCCTCCGACTGTGGGTCCGCGCATCTCGTTCTGAGTCCCCAGCGGCTGCGGTCGGGAGCGCGTCTCCGGGCCGCAGCCTTGTCGGACCAAATCGGTGTGACAATACCGTCTTGGCGCGGGGAGCGCCGGGAGACCAAGCCCATGACAGCTGCCGAGGTGGCTGAGCACGCCCCGACGCGGCTCTACACAGTGACGGAAATGGCCGAGGAGCTGGGGGTGACCCCGCGCGCCCTGCGGTTCTACGAAGACAAAGGGCTGATCACGCCTTCGCGGGCCGGCACCACACGGGTCTACACCCGGCGCGAGCACGCCCGCATGCAACTGATCCTGCGTGGCAAGCGGCTGGGCTTCTCGCTGCGGGAGATCAAGCAGTTCCTGGACCTCTACGACGTCGATCCGACCCACAAGGAGCAGTTGCGCACCTTGCTGGAGGCTGTCCGCCATCGGATCGACGACTTGGAGACCACGCGCGAGGCCCTGACCAAGACCCTGCTGGAACTACGCGAGATCGAGGACCAGACCTTGCGCACCCTGGCCAAACGCGCGCCCAAGGCGACCGCGTGACGGCCGGCGCCTACAGCCTCGACGGCGTCGCGGTGGAGACGCCTGCCGACGGCGACTACTGGATCGCGCCGGGCGCCTTGGTGATCGGCCGGGTGATCCTGCGGCGCAACGCCAGCGTCTGGTTCAACGCCGTGCTCCGAGGCGACAACGAACCGATCGAGATTGGCGAGAACAGCAACGTCCAGGACGGCGCGGTGCTGCACACCGATCCCGGCTCGCCGCTGACGCTGGGACGCGACGTCACCGTGGGCCATCTGGCCATGCTGCACGGCTGCGAGGTCGGCGACGGCAGCCTGATCGGCATCGGCGCGGTGGTGCTGAACGGCGCGAAGATCGGCAAGGGTTGCCTGATCGGGGCCAAGGCGCTGATCGGCGAAGGCAAGCAGATCCCCGACGGCTCGCTGGTGGTCGGCGCGCCCGGCCGCGTGGTGCGCACGCTCGACGACGAGGCCCGCGCGCAGTTGACCCTGAGCGCCACGCGCTATGTCCGCAACTGGCGCCGCTACGCCGCCGGCCTGAAGCCGCAGCCCCTGGGCTGAGCGCGCGCAACGGCCAAGCCGGCTTGCACCGTCCCCGGCGCTCGCCCTAAAGTCGCCCCATGTCCTTCGGTCTGACCTTCCTTACGCTGGCGAGCGTTCTCCTCGGCGGCTACCTGCTCGGCTCGATCCCGTTCGGGGTGATCGCGACCCGGCTCGGCGGCGTCGGCGACCTGCGCAAGGTCGGCTCGGGCAATATCGGCGCGACCAACGTGTTGCGCACCGGCCGCAAGGACCTGGCGCTGATCACCCTGATCGGAGACGCGGCCAAGGGTGCGATCGCCCTGCTGGTGGCGCGCGCCCTGCTGGGCGAGACCGCCGGGGCGTTGGCGGGCGGCGCGGCCTTCGTCGGCCACCTGTTCCCGGTCTGGCTCAGGTTCAAGGGCGGCAAGGGCGTGGCCACGGCGCTGGGGGTGATGCTGGCGGCGGCCTGGCCGGTCGGGCTGACCGCGCTCGCGGTCTGGGTGGTCGTGTTCGCCGTCAGCCGCATATCGTCCCTGTCGGCCCTGACCGCGGCGGTGCTCGCCCCGCTGTTCGCGGTGCTCTGGCATGCGCCCCAGCCGGTGATCTGGCTGATCCTGGCCTGCGCGGTGCTGGTGGTGCTGCGCCATCGCCAGAACATCGCCCGGCTGACCAGCGGCCAGGAACCGAAGTTCGGCAAGACATCCGGCTCGTCGCCCCAAACGCCCTCCCCGTGACGGCCGCCGCAGCGATCTCCGCCGCCGAACGGCGCGAGCGGCTGCGCCTGGCGCGCAGCGAGAACGTCGGCCCGGTCGCCTACCGCGAACTGATGCGCCGCTACGGGACCGCCGCCTGCGCCATGGCCGCCCTGCCCGACCTCGCCCGTCGCGGCGGCCGGACGGGTCCGCTCCACGTCACCACCCTCGCCGAAGCCGATCAGGAACTGGAACGCGGCGAGCGGCTGGGCGCGACCCTGACCACCGTGGGCGAGCCGACCTTCCCGCGCCTGCTCGCCGTGCTCGACCCACCGCCACCGCTGATCTGGACCCGCGGCCGCGCCGACTTGCTCGCCACGCCCGCCGTGGCCGTAGTCGGCGCGCGGATCGCCTCGGCCGCCGGCCAGCGCTTCGCCCGGGCGCTCGCCGCCGATCTGGGCCGTGCGGGCTATCTGGTGGTGTCGGGCCTCGCGCGCGGGGTGGACGGCGCGGCGCACGAAGGTTCGCTGGAGACTGGAACCGCAGCGGTGCTCGGCGGCGGCGTCGACGACATCTACCCGCCCGAGCACGCCGAGCTCTACGCCCGCATCGCCGCCCGGGGCTGTCTGGTGTCGGAGAACATGGTCGGCCGCCGCGCCCAGGCCCGCGACTTCCCCCGCCGCAACCGAATCATCTCCGGCCTGTCGCTGGGCGTGGTGGTGGTGGAGGCCGAAGCCCGATCCGGTTCGCTGATCACCGCCCGGCTGGCCGCCGAACAGGGCCGCGAGGTGTTCGCCGTGCCGGGCTCCCCACTCGATCCGCGCGCCAAGGGCCCCAACGACCTGATCCGCCAGGGCGCCAACCTATGCGAAGGCCTGGAGGATGTGCTGCGGGTGCTGCAGGGGATCGGCGTGATGCGCGAACCCCAGCTCGATCTGTTCGAGGGACCGCCCGTGGACGACGTGGCCCTGGACGCCGCCGCCGACCGGCTGCGGGAACGCGTCCACGCCCTGCTGTCGCCAACGCCCGTCCCTCTGGACGAGGTGGTGCGCGCGCTGAAAGAGCCCACACCCACGGTCCTAGCCGCCCTGGTGGAGCTGACGCTGGCTGGCCGGGCCGAGCTGTTGCCGGGCGGTCTCGTCGCGCGGATGGACTGAGTTCGGATCGGCGGCCAAGCGCGCGCGTTACGCAGCGACAGCGAGATCAGGCCACCCATGCAACACGACCCAATCCAGCGGGACCATTCCCAATCCACCGAGAACGAGAACCTGAAGCCGGGCGAGCCGCCGCGTCCCGCCACCGAACCGCACGGCTCGGAAGGCTCCAGCCACACCAACAAGACCCGCACCGATCCGTCGACGGGCGCGCCCAACGAAAAGACCGACCGGAAGCGCTAGAGAACTGAAAGGGTTGGAGCAGGTAGCGGGAATCGAACCCGCATCCTCAGCTTGGAAGGCTGCGGATAAGCTTGTGGGTCTAGGTAGTTAGCTCCCAAACCACCTGTTTTTCTCCTGAATCAAATCAATCGGTTAGGGAACTTCTCCCAAAAATAACAAGGCACGATTTTACGCCACAAATGCCCACGCGCCGAACTGACCTCATCCTTGGTAAGGCTGAGGTCGACAGTTCAATCCTGTCCGGCGACACCATCACTCCCTGATGGTGTAAGGGGAAAATAGATAGACCTCATCCCACTCCCCACGTCTTAGATCCGTCTAAAATGGGAACTCCCCACCCGAATGTGGGGGAATCGCGGGAAGCAATTCCGTGTCTGTTCCTGGGGCAGCGATTTCGCAGGGCTGCGAAAGCGCCGGCGTGACAGGTCGAGCGATTGTTGAGCCGTTCCAGCACAACTCCAACGTTCAGGACTGATCTTCCCTTTGCAGCGCAAGGCGTTGCTGGGCCATTAGAATTGGCCCAGCAACGGCGGAGCTCGCTCGGCTTGCCGATTTCATCTATTTCCCCTATATGTCCTACAGAAGCCGAGGAGGCATTATGGGCCGATCATCGTTGGGCGCTCTTGAAATGGACATTCTGTCGATCTTGATTAGCCGGCCAAGAGATACGTATGGCGCTGCGCTGCAGGAGGCGTACCGGCTTGAACACCATCGGACGCTTAGCCTTGGCGCAATCTACACCGTCCTCGAGCGGCTAGAGAGGAAGGGCTTTCTTTCGTCCCAATGGGGAGAACCAACCGCTGTGCGTGGCGGCCGCCGGAAGCGGCTGTACGCTGTAACGGGCGCTGGCGCTCTAGCGCTTGAGCGCTCGAGCGAGAAACCGCACCTGTTCGCTTCGCTCTTGCCCGCGGGAGCTTGTTGATGCCGCCGCTTCACACCCTTGTCGTCGAAGTTCAAGATCCTGCAGGCATCCCCACTCATAACCTGGTCCGCTTCGCCCTAGAGCAAGCTGTGCTTTCGGGTGAGAATCCTTCGCATGTCACCCTGGTGAGTCCCAGCCGCCAAGAGATCGTTATCGAGGTGAGCGGCCATTCGACCATGGACGTGCTCCGTCAGTGGACGGCCCGTCAGACAATTATATCAAAAGGGATGATCGCTTCGACCCTCCCCCTAACGGACAGCCCTCCGCGTTCTGCTGAACGTTGGCTGAGTTTCGTATGCCCCGCGCGACAGCGTGAGGAGAAGCTGGGCGATGCCGCAGAGTCCTTCGCCAAAAGCTGCGCCCGGCTAGGCCCAGGGTGGGCTCGCGTTCTTTACTGGCGGGATGTGGCTAGCGTGACAGTAGGCAATCTCGTCTCTGGGGCTATGCGGCTGCTCCCGTTCGGAGAAACGCTTTGGCGGTTCTTCGGAGGCTAAACTGCGAGCGCGTTGCCCTCCAGAGCCACAATCTGGCGCTTGACCGCTTTCAGAGGTCTAGGCGGCCCCGCCTTCAAAAACGCGTCGCTTAGGCTAGATAGCGATCTGCCGAAATATGTGTCGCATACGGGTTTTCCGTAGACGAAACTACGGGTTTCCCGTACATTGTGGATATGGAAACGCCGACGCAATTCGAATGGGACGCCGCGAAGGAAGCGGCCAACATCGCAAAGCACGGCATATCCTTCGCCGAAGCGACGGCCGTTTTCACCGACGCCCACGCCGTCGACCTGGACGTGTCGAGAGCCACGGATGAAGAGGTTCGCCGCAAGGTGATCGGCATGATCGACGGCCGCCTCTTCGCCGTCGTCTACACCCTGCGCGCCGCCGCCCTGCGGCTCATCTCCGCGCGCGCCACCAACCGTAGCGAGGATCGCGAATATGGCCGACGTTAAGTTCACCCTCGACCCGAAGAATCCCCCGAAGCTATCCTCGGAGACCCGCGCGCGCTTGGATGCGAAGACCGATGTCGAGATCACGCGCGCAGCCGAATCGGATCCCGACAACCCTCCCCTCACCAAGGAAGAATTTCAGCGGATAGACACTGTGCGCGCCGTGCGCGCCGCGCGAGCTGCAGCCGATCTCACCCAACCAGAGTTCGCCATGGCCTACGGGCTGACGGTTGGGCGCCTACGCGATCTTGAGCAGGGGCGCACCAGCGCGGACACCGCGATGCTCTATCTCCTGCGGCAGATCATGAAGGATCCGGCAAAGGCCAAGCGCGAGGTGGCTGAGCTACTGCACGCTTAACGCCAAGTCGGAGAAGGAGGAGCTCCAATGCCGATCTGGGCATTCCCTGCTGTCTTTCAGGAAGAGGAGGCGGGCGATTGGGTGGTGACCTTTCCGGACATCCCCGAGGTTGTCACTGGCGCCGACAGCTTGGAGGCCGCGCGTCTGGAGGCCGCTGATGCGCTCGAGGAGGCGATCCTGGCCTACATGGCGGACGGCCGCGCAGTTCCGTCCCCCCGCGCCGCTGGCGAAGGCGAGGAGTTGGTGACGCTTGCCCCAGGGACTGCCTCTCGTGTCACTTTCACCGTGACAACGTAATAGTGGCCTGAGCCGAAACGCAAAAAGCCCTGTCAGTCCGAAGGACAGCAGGGCTTACAATCAAGACCCACCGAGGTGGTTTCGGCCTGGCCTGGTGGCTGCGGGCGCCGCTGCTGCCAACTTCAGTGCGACGAATTAGGCGGCTGAGTACCGCATCGGCGATAGCACCGCCCAGCCGTAGGAAGGATGCCCCGACTTAGGACCAGCCCAATGAGCCGTGCCGCTCGCAAACGAGGCAAGCCCTCGAGCCCGGAGGAGATCCGGCTGGCGGCCGCGCGCCGGCGGGCTGACGAGCGCGTTGCTGCAAACGACCCGTCAAACTGGACGATCGCCAACGATACCCTCGCCCTCCCCAGCGGGGATGGCATCACGACCAACAAACCGAACAAGCGGGCGATTTACGCCAAGAGGTGCGACCCCTTCGAACTACTGCATCGGAAGGGAGGCCTATCTGAAGGCCAGTTTCAGGCGGCCAATCGGCTCTTCAAGGACTGGTGCGATAGCATGGGCATCCGCACCGAAGACGCGAGGCCAACGCTGGAGATCATCGATCAGGCTCCGAGGGGACCTGGCGACCTGGTAAACGCTCGCATGCTCGATGCCGGCGCTCGATTTGAGCAGGTCCTCAGCATGATTGGCCGTGCAAACGCGGCGGTTCTGCGGGCTCTGGTTCAGCCGCTTGTGATGTGCGGCTCGGCTCTAATCTGGCGGGCCGAGGTCCAAAGGATCACCGGCGAGGGGGACACTCACGGACAGGGAACAGTTGTCCGCCAGGCGTGCGAAAATCTCCGCCTCGCCTATTCGGATATCGACCAGGCGGCTCGCTCCCATCACGCGCTCCGCAAAGTCCCCGCGGCGCCAGATCAGGCGTGATGCGCTACGCCTATCGGAAACCCTACACCGCTCTCTCCGCCGAAGATCGGGAACGGCTAGTGCGCATGCGAGACGACGGCGCGACCTGGATGGCGATCGGCCGCGCACTGGGCATCCATGACAGCCACGGCCTCAATGTCTACCGGGCGGAAAAAGCGCGCGCGTCCGCCACCGAGAGCGGGAATACCCGCGGCTAGAGCCTTAGCGCTCGCCCCTAGCTTTGGCGGCGGCCGCGAGGATCTTCTCGGCAAGCGAGCCGCGCGGCGGCTTGCGGCCTCCTTTGGAGCCCGACACCTCGCCACGTGCGATCGCTGCCGACCTGAGGATTTCAGCGGCCCGTAGCTTTGCGGCCGATCGATCCTCTTCCTCCCGAGCCGGAACGATAATCCCGATTCCGGCGCATGCTTCGCACGGCTTCCCGTCAACGGCTCCGGTTCCATTACAGTCCGTGCAATAGCGCCTCTCCTCGTCTGATGGATCGGGGTCGGCGGCATGCGCAACCAGATGGTCAAATCGCCCGCCTCCCGCGGCCGCCGCCACACCGCCGGCGCCCTGCGGCGCCGGTGCAGCCTCGCGCTTCGAGGGTGATGCTGGGCGCCCCTTGGGAGGCGACGTGGGGGCCTTGCCAGCCGTTGGCTTAGGGACGAAGACAACAGCGCGAGCACCTCCCCTGCTCGGCTTTGCGCCGGCGGCCTGCTGAAACATCCACCGGCCCGCCTTCGCGTCCCACCGCCACTCCCTGGCGCCACTGGGAGGCTTCGCAGGGTTCCGAATGTCGTAACTCAGCCCCATGGCTATTCCTCCAGGCCAAAATTCTGGATGTGAAGCGCGACGATGTCCTGGATCGGCGTCGACGCGGTGATGTGGCGGCCGCTCGCTGCGTAGGTGTGAATGAAGCGGGCCAGGCCGAACGTCACCGCCGCCCGCAGCGTGCCTGTGGCGAGAAAGTCTCGCTTCTGCCCCATGCCCCGATCGACTTCCCAAAATGGGCGGAAGGCGTCTTCAGATCGAAGCTCAACGCGCACAGCCTGGGACGCCTCCAGGGCGCTCTCCATTTCGGCGATGGCCGCGACCCAACGTCGATCCGCGGGCAACAGTTTTTCCCGCACCGCAGATCGGAAGTCAGCGCGGTTCAGCGCTGTGTGCGCAGTCTCGAGCTCGCCGGCGACTTCCCCGATCTGCGAATCGGCCTCTGGGATAAGGCGATCACGAAGGGCTGCCCGCTGCGCCTCGAGGTTCGTGAGCTGCGAGGTCACCTCCGAAAAGGCTTGAGACTTCGCCAGGTCATCGGGCGAGGAGGCCATCCGCTCCCCTGCCTCGCTGAGCGCAGCCTGGCGCTCAACAATCTCGGCGTCGACGGCGACCAGACGCTCACGGAGTTTGGTCGCCTTCTCACGGGCGGCGGCGAGCGATTGTCGAGCTAGTAGATAGGCGGCCTTTTCGGCCGCCGGGGGCGGGGCAGCCTCCTCGGCTTCCTTGATCGCGGCGGGGCTGGACTTCGTCATGGGTGGCTCTCCTGTTTGGATAGAGGGGGAAAATTCTGACCGGCCGCGTGCATCGCTCGAGCCGGCGCGGGTGCGGAGGGTCGTGCGGACCAGGTGCGGACAAAGTGCGTAGTTTCGGCGCTTGGGTGCGGACCCTCCGCACTTTGTCCGCACTTGTCCGCACCTAGGGTCCGCACCCGCCTCCGCAGGTGCGCGCTCCCCAACGCCTTGCTGAACAAGGGTTTCGGATGCCGCGCGAGGATGGGTGCACGAGGTCCGCACCTGATTCAAAGTGCGGACTACGCAGTGCGGACCCTTTTTTGGGGGTCATAGCTGGAGACAGGTCGCGGTTCGAATTACCCTCGACGCACGATTGCCCCGGAAGGACCCAAGATCACCTTGAGTCAGCCGGTGCAGGCGGCTGCTGGATCACTGCGTGGCCCGAGGCGGCCTGCAGCGCGGAACGATGTCGGCCCCACGATCTTCGACTTGCGTGGGGGTCGCCTGGGGCTCGATCCGCGCGTAGCTGCCGCATTCGAAGATCCCGTGGCGTTGCTCATTCTGAGCCGAACGCCACGGCCACCTATCCCCGAGCCAGACCATGGAATCTTTCGTTCTGGCTGCGCGCCCCGTCCAATCCGTGAGCGCAGGTTCCGCGCCCACAAGCTTCACCCGATCGAGGACGACCCGTCCGGGTCAATGGCCGTAGCCAACGGCGGGGTCAGGATCTGAATGGGCTGGGGCGCAAAGGCCGCCGGCGGCATCAAAGTCACGTCCGCCACCTTCCCCCCATCGTTATCGTAGCGCAGCACGACCTCCGAGATCACCAATTGCGCGCCTGGACTCATCCGCAGGCCTGGCCCGGTGACCGGGGCGAGTGTGTTCGGCGTCCAGAGCGTCCCGCCGGCGTCCCGCCAGCTATCAGCCGTCAAGGTGACCACTGTGCCTCGGCCGGCTTGGCGGGCGGCTTCCCAGAGCGCTCGGAATTCTAGCAGCTCGCTCGCTCCCGAGACGCTCTCGGCGATGAGATATTTGGTCCTGTGCCGCGTGACGTTGGGGTCGAACGCGGTGAAGAAGAGGTTGTCGGTTCTTTCCTGCTCGGTCAGCGGCGAGATGCTGACCATGGCGCAGACATACTTGCTGAACCTCTGGTCCATCGAATTGACGACGTTCCAGGCCTGGACATTCTGGCCGTAGGCGAAACCGCTGGCTGCCTGCTCGCTTCCGATCTGCGAAAGGATCAGATCTCCCAGCTCGTCCTCGTAGTAGAGCAGCCCGCTGTAGGTGCAGATCTGGTCAACGATTTCCTGCGCCGTTTCCCCGAGGCTCAGGTTGAACTGCGGGATGGGCGTCTCAGTCTGGATGCCGATTTGGGAGGTGGTGATCCCGTAGGCCTCGGCCAGCTTTGCCGCGATGCCCAGCGCGCTCGCCCCGCTAATCTGACCGCCAGGGTATTCTGCCGAGCAATCGACCAAGTCGGCGCACTTTCCGCGCCCGATGATACCCAGCCGATGGCTATTGGCATCGATCTGGTTGGTGTCCCGGTCGATGTTGCCGGTGATGACGGTGTCGCGGCCGACCTTCACCACGCAGGTCTGGCCCGCGTAGGCCACGACCTGGGAACTATCGCTCGGATTGAGTGCGGTCAGGCCGAGCTCGAAGTCGTTGGGGATCCCCTCGCATCGCCGCGTGATCCGCACGTCGGTCCAGCCGGTGATGTTCTGGCCGTTGACGATCAGCGTGATGGTATCGTCCGGGACAGCCTTTCCCGAGGTAACAGTGATCGGCGCAACGGCGGGCGTGGCGTCAGCCATATGAGTTTTCTCCGAGGCCTGGAAGCTGGCAGGCATGAACTGAGAGAGCTGGGTCGGCTTCGTTCATCCGCAGCTCGCCATGGGAACGTCGCAGAGCCTTTCGGCCTGACGCGGGAGCACGGTCAGGCCACATACGCGGCGCTGAAGATCGCTAACGCCGATCGAGGATGAACCAAAACGGTGGGGTCCCTGCGGCGAGCACCTTTGCGGCCTCCTTGCCGTCGATGATGCCCGGCCCACCCGCAGCGATGCGCCGGCGTTTCTGTCGAGCAGGTGAGGCGCGGCGCGGAGATTGACACCGACTTGACCGCGCTGAACCGCCGCGCCCGGCGCGGGGCCGCAGCGGCCTGCGGCGCTCCAATCCCGCGCCCGCATGACCGCAACTCCCACACGGCGATGGCCCCGTTGCGAAATCGAGCGGCCGGAGCGCATCTGCTTCGTGAGCCCACTGAATTTGTGGGTTGGTCCGCGTCAACATGCGCGAACGGCGAGATGGTCACAGGCGTCTGCGAAATACACCGTTGATCGGATTGGATTTTTGTCTCGCCGCCCACCGCCTCGATTGTGAACATAACTGTAGTTATGTTCGCCATCTGACGGGTTATGTTCGCTATCGGCCTTTGGAAGCTGGAGTTATTGTTCGGCTTGACGAGGAGTTATGTGCACTCCTGCCTGGCTGCGCCTATGACCCGAAATTTGCGGGGTTCACGCCGCCGTTTCCAGGGTGGAGACAAGCCCCTCACTCCCGATCAGCGTGATTTCCGGTATCCGCCACAGCCCCGCGCCGCGACGGTTTTCGGAGTGATTCGATAGCCTCGGAGATCGCCTCTCCGCGCAAAGCCGTGGGCGCGAAACCCCGTCGCGCGCTAACTCGTTGATTTCAGAAATTTTTGCTGAAGAAGAAGTGGGACATAATACGCATTATGTCCCGCCCCTGACGGGTTATTGGACGCTGTGCGGCTTTTCGGGTCATGTTATTAGGACGTTCCCGTCTGGATTATTTCCCGCGCGAGTTAGGATGGAGAACTAGCCTGTGGCTCTAAAAATCGGCGACGTGGTTGAGCTGAAGAGCGGAAGCCCCAAGATGACCATCACTGCTCAGACCGAGCGGGGCAACTGGACATGCAGCTGGTTCAGCGAACAGCCGGGCACGTCTCAATACCAACCCGGCACGAATCAAGCGGACTTTCCCGAGGCGGCCCTGAGACCTGTCGGCGGAAACTAACGCTGGGCGATAAGGAACATTATCGCCCTCGCCCAAAACCGATAGAGGTTAGGGCAAACCTCTCGGCGCATGGCGACTGACAGGGGCGATAAACTAAACAAGGCTGGCGTCGGCGAAGGCCCCCAGGGGACGCTCGGGGCGAACGCCCCGCTTCTAACGGATGTCATGCTTCCCTATGCGCACAAAGTCCATGCGGCCTAACGCCAAGCTGCGCCGGCCGGCACTGGAGCGCTGGCAATCGGGTTATGGGGCACCAGAAACCGGGGCTCAGACTGATCGATCACGTGGCCGCCCGTGAGAGCCAGTCACTGAGCACCGTGCGGCGGACTACTCGGCCGCTATCTTGGAGCTCCATGGCTGGGGCCCATTCCACGCTTTGGCCTCTCTCGAATCGTGGCGGCAATGCTCTTGTTTCGACGCCTGTTGGAAATGTGAATGCAAAAGCAAACGATCGTTAGAACGACTGCTCCACTAAACGTGACGAGGTAAAATATTTCCGCGGCACCCAAAGCCTGAGGCGGCCGAGCTCTAACTCTTTCATAGGCGGACAGAAAAGGTCCACAGAGTCCAATCGCTGCGCCCAATCCTGCGAAGGCAAGCGACGCTATAACCCCGTTCTCGGTGCTCGAAAGCTGGGTTAGCTCATGATCTTGTATCATATGCCAATCTAGATGCTCTGGCGTCGAGATTGTTTGCGTCGGAGATAGGTCTCCATAAGGTGTCGTTACAGGGAAACTTGGCGGAGGTGGCTCCGCGTACCCCTTTTGTCCCGGCACCAAGGGTGTCTGACTGCCCTCGCTCACTAGCTTGTTGTCGCCGAAGTAGGCGCTTCCAATTTTGCCTTCACCCATTCCCAGATATTTGCCGGCGCCCGCCCGAAGTAGCCGGACGTTGCAAATACAATTCCCTGACCTACTACCGGAACTGCTGCGTCTGAATTAAAAATCCCAAGACGGACACAAATCTCTTGGGCCGTTCCCTGCGCAGATACCAGGTATTGAGTGTCGGTAATCTTCAAGGAATCCGTCTTGAATTCATCCTCGATTTTTTTCGAGAGCGCGTCCTGAGGGCTTGGCATTAGGATCGCGAAAATCGTCATCGAAAGAACCGCTCCCGTCCGCTGAGTGTCTCGCGGGTAGGCCGTTTTACGGCAGCCCAGGTGTTAGGGGAAGTCAGAACCGAGCCGCGGCGCGGCGAGCCAAAGCGTGCCCGTCGAACGCCTCTCGGCACCTCTCAATCAAATGCCTTCCCGCGCCCACGACGCCAATCGCCGTTGCGGGTGCGGGATCGAGAGCTCTCGCCGGAGAGCTAACTCGGGCGAGCGCCAGCGAGCCCTTGCGCGACGCAAAGGTTCTGAAGCTGGGGAAACGACGCCTTAAAGGCGAATTTGTGCGCCGGCAGGCGCACTCATCATTCTGATCCTGCCTCTTAGAAAAATGGAGCTACGGAATCCGGCTGACCGCCGTACTCTGAACCTGCGCGGCCTCGAAGCCGGCGAGGAAGGCTGCTTGGAAGTCGACCTGAGCCTGAGGCAACGGCGGTATGGGCCGACACCTCTCCCTCGGCGGCCAGGGCCGCGGCACAGCCCGCATGTCGAGACCAAGATGCGGAGCGTTCACCAGGCGCTCGGCCGCCGGCGGCGTCATCAGCCGGTAGGCGTTGGTATCCTGCTCCCAGCGGCCGTCACCGGCAGCCCGCGGACGAACGCGCCGCAGACGCTCGAGGAAGCCGTGCCGCTCGAGCACCGCCAGAGCTCGGCCGACCGTACCCCTGCAGCACCGCGCCTTGTAAGCGATCTGGCTGTACGCGGGAGTAAGGATGTCGCCACCGGGTTTGACCGCAATCGCCAGCAACTCACGATAGACGCGCATCATCTTGGGCGAGATCTCGCCGTAGCCCTGTCCCCGGCGACGCGGTAGGCGGTCGGCATACCAGGCCAAGGCGTCGAGCATCCGCTTCATCGCCTCCTTGGCGACATGCCTACAGAAGCTCGCCGCCCACTGCCAAGGCCGGGAACAGCGCCGGACCTTCGCCCCAGTTCGCCGCTGAGAGGGCTCGGTCTCAGTCATCGGCGCCTCAAGATTTAAGGCGACTGCCACCGGATCTAGCCGGCCGGCCGAGGGGCGGGCCTGGAGCACCCCATCGCGTTCCCAACTCCGCGCGCTCATGACCGCCACGCGGCAAGCTGCCTGGAGGAAACGGCGGAGGGCTTAGCCAAGCGCCAGCCTGCGGTGATCGCCGCGGGCGCGGAAGGTGCATATCGATGCACGTCCATCGGAAAGTCTCCCGATGGCTCCGACAGGGCGCAGCCGCCCGCGAACGCGCTGACACCTCAGTCATCGCGGCGGGAAGCCCGTCGTCGGGGGCACACGCGCCCGTTCACCCCCCGATTGAGGGGCGTGTTAGGGTGGACCTCCAACGGGAGCTTCGTTCGCCGGCTTTGCTCGGCGGACGGCAGCGGCTCTGGTCGGAACCGTATTGATCGATGCGGTTGGCCGCGTCGCCGTCAGCGTTTTTGCTGCCAGGCTAGGGACGCAGAGCGGGGGCGCGGCCGAATCGCGGTGTGAGGCGGACGAGGGCGCCCAGGTCGCTCGCGATCACGCGCGATCGTCGCGAGCATGGCGGCGTGCGAGGCGGCCGCCCTCTCGGTAGCGGCAGAATCTCGGCGCCGTAGCCGCCAGGGGCCCAAGAGCGAGGCGATCGCCGCCCGCTGAACGGGCGGCTCAGTGAATGACACGCTGGCGCCACCGTATCCCGTAGCCAGGATCACAAGCTCGGCGCAGGCCATGCTGGCTCACGCCAGTGATGGCGCTCAGCGCCTGCCAGCTAAGGCCCGCGCGCCGACGGTCAGCGATGAAGGATTTCTCAGCTGGGGCGAGCGGCGCTCTCCGCCGAGAAATGAGAAGCGCGCTCGCGGTCGCGACTTGCATCACGCGACACTCCCGAGCTGCAAGCGTCCGGCCGTGTCGGCGAGCGCCTGCGCCAGGCGGAGGTTTTCTTGAGCGGCCTTCTGCACGTCACAGATCTCGCGGGCATCGCGGCGCCCGTCCCGATCCATCTCCGAGATCACCCGCAGCGCGGCGGCCGACGCCATCACCGACGACACGACCGCCACGGCGATCGGAGAGAAAGTCTCTCCTTGGGCCGCCCGCGCCGCCGCACCGGTGACGATCGCTCGGCCGATCACCGCCTCGAGCTGTGAGATGCAAAGGAGCGACATTTGATCAAGGCAGGTGGGGCGCTGGAGCTGCGAAACACGCTCCCCCGAGATCCCGAGCTCGATGGCGCAAGCCTCGACGCCACCCGCAGCCTTCACCAACGCACGGACTAGCGCCTTGAGCTCCCCTGCCTCTAGAGCTCGGCTCATTGAACAAAGCCGTCGGAATCAAGGGAGTAATTCGCGATCGAGGGAGCGATGCTGCGTTTGCAGATGGAGGCGGCGGGTGTGACGACCGAAATGAAGGACGGGCCTGAAGAGGACGGAACTCCCCAAGCTAAGATTCCGGACGCCCTAGAACGGCCGAGCGCCGAACTGATCTGCTTGGCGTTGCGCCGAGGGCGGATCATGCAGTCGGCTCACAAGGGCGTTGCAACCGTCCCAAAGGAGGCGCCGTGATCCCACTGCTCCCGGTTGATAATCCTCGCGCGGCTAGGGAACGGCGCTCTGCTATTGCCGCGAGCATAGCTTCGTTGATCTCGGGTCGGCCCTGCCGCGCGGCCGCCCTTGAGACGGCGGCCATCCATTCTCCAGGAATAGATCCACGATGCGCCCAGGCTCGGATAGTACCGGCTGCTTTTTCCCCGGCAGGCATGCCGAGTTCCCGCGCGAGGGCGGCTGCTCCTCCCAATGTCAGGATGACCGTTCGAGCTTCCATTTGAAGCGGCGATACGTTTTATAGCGCATCTGGTCAATATTATTTGTATCGCAGGGTCCAGTATGGAGACACGATGGCCAGTGGATCGCGCAACAGACTGTTGGAAATCGCCGAACGCCTCAAGGAGGCTCGGCAGGCTAAGTTCGCTACCGCGGCGGAAGCCGCTCGCGCCCTGAACATGAACCCCATCACCGTGCGAGCGCACGAAAGTGGCCAAAACGGCATACCTGCAGATGCGTTCGCGGATTACTGCCACGCATATGATGTAACCCCAAATTGGTTGATGCGAGGAACATCGCTGAGCCGCTATGAATTCGATCGCGTAAGTGGGCTTCGTCTTCCTGTCGTCGGAATTGTTAAAGCTGGCTCGTATGTCGAAGATGCCACCGCTTCACTTCGTGAAACCGAGCGAAATCTCGATATTCCTGGCGCTAACGACACATTAGCGGGCATGCAGATTTATCAAATCCAGGATAATCATGCCGAACCACAATTTTCTGATGGCACCCACGTCTTTGTAGTCCCAGGTGATCAGATTCGGCTTCGAGACGGCGACGCCGTTCTAGTGCAGAAAACACGCGCCGGCTTGAAGGAGATAACGGTTCGACGCCTTGCAATGACGGAAGGCACCCTCTCGCTTTCCGCGTTAGACGGCTCGAATCACCACCCGCTGACCGAAGCCGAGTTGGTGATAGGGGTGATCACCGCCGCATATACGCTCGTACAGCGTCCACCGATGAAGCTCGGCCTAGATGACGTACCGACGGTCGCGAGCCTTGAAACGCCACTCGAGACGATCAGCGGTCGCCACACCAGGGCCAACAACACCTAGCTGACGCGCGCCGCTACAATTTATATTGCTTGATCGCGTTATATTCTGTAGCGTTTATCGCGTGGAGGAGCTCATGCGCTACGATTGCGGTTTGAAAACGTCGGCTCGGCCTCGTTTGCCCAGACCTGCCCGCACCTCCGGCACAGATCGCGATCCCACTCCTTCTGGCCCGAGATCTCTCGCGGCTGCAGGGAACCACCCCCTCCTGTTCGGCCGCCAGGAGCGCGTTTATGGCCGCTCAACTGAGGTGAAACCCAAATGACGATCCATCACTTTTCGACCGCTTACGCCGAAGCGCTCGCCGTTCCCGCACTCGATCCGCAAACCTGTTCTGCGCTGGATGTCTTGCAATGGCGTCTCTCGAACGCAACCGCAGATCTTGCTCGAAAGGGCCACCTTAGCGATCAGGTTGCCCTTGGGCGCCTGGCCACCACCGACGAGGCTGCCATTTATACCACGGCAGTAGGGGCGTTCGACGCCGCCGCCGCAGCGTTGATCGGATGGCCTCCGCGGACTTGGATTGAGCTCGAGGAAAAGGCAGCTGCCCTCGAAAGCGCCGCCCTCGATCCAGCCCGCCTTACAGCAGCACTGCGGGCGCTCAGAAGCGATCTGGCTACCGTCAGGGGAGTCTCCGCATTAGCCGCCATGCTCTCCGACGCCCGTCGCGCCGGCGACGATGCGAACGCTATTTCAGACTACACAGAGGAAGGTGATCACTGGTTGGGGGCGCCGCTGTGGGATAGGCGAGAGGAGCTCCTCGATGACGTCCACGCGGCGCCGTGCTGCTCGCTTCAGGACGCCGCCGTCAAAGTGAGCGCCGTCCGCCTCAGCCTCATGGATCTCCAGGGAAACGCTTCTGATATCCATGAGATCTTGGAGGGGTCCCTAGCTGGCGTCTGCGCCATGCTCGGAGGCGACGCTGCTGAGGAGCCGCAGCTGCCCGAGACAGCGCGCTTGGCCAAAGCCTCCTGATTTGAACTCGCACCCGCACCTCCGCGCGCAACGGCGGCTTGTCGACCTCGTCGGCGCCTTAAACGCGATGGTGCGGGTGAAGACCCTTCTTACGCTGGCGGACAGCAGCAATGGCTGATGCGACCTCACCCCTGCTGAGGGCCGCCGGCGCGATGATAGGCGAGCGCTCCAGGCTCCGTAGACCCACCGCCCGGAAGGCCGAGATCGATCGCGCGATCAGGCCCGCCCAAGACGCCGGTCTGCATGTGGCCAGCATAGAGATCACCGCCGACGGCGGCGTACGCGTCTTGACCGGCGCTTCGCCGGCTGCACAGCGTGACGACCTAGAGGAATGGAGAATGCGGCGTGCCGCTCGTAAGGCTCAAGGGGCTCAACCAGGTCCGCGTTAAACGGGCCGACGGCGGCATCACGGTCTATTGGTACGCCTGGAAAGGCGGCCCTCGCCTGCCCGGCGAGCCCGGCTCGCCCGAGTTCATGGCCGCCTACAATCTGGCCGTCGCCGATCGGAAGGCTCCGCGGAACGACAATCTCGCCGGCCTCGTCACCCTCTACAAGTCCAAGCCCGAGTTCACCGGCCTGAGCGCCAGCACCAAGAAGGAATGGTCGCGCTGGCTGGACCGGATCTCGCTCCACGACATTGGCGAGCTGAGCCTGCGCATGCTAGACGACTCCCGCGTCCGGGCCGACCTGATGGACTGGCGCGATGAGTACGCCGACCGGCCGCGCGCGGCCGACTATGGCGTACAGGTCCTCTCTCGCGTACTCGGCTTCGCGGTCGAGCGAGGCATTCTCTCCGCGAACCGCGCCGCCGGCATCCCGCACCTCTATGAGGGCGATCGGGCCGACTTGATCTGGGAGGCTGCAGCCCTCACCGCCTTCTGCGACAAGGCGCCTGCGCCGATATCACAGGCACTCCGGCTCGCCTGCCTCACCGGCCTGCGCCGCGGCGACCTGGTCACACTACGCTGGAGCCAGGTCGGAGATCTGGCCATCCAGCTGGCCACCGCGAAGAGCGGTTTGCGCCGGACGGCGACGATCCCACTGCTCGCCGACGCCCGCGCCCTCCTCAAGGAGATCGGCCGAAAGGATCCCGACGAGACCGTCCTGCTGAACGCTCACGGCCGCGCCTGGGGCGCGAACAGCCTCAGTCACCGCATCGCCAAGTTCGCCGCCGACGTGAAGATCGAGCGCTCGCTGCACGACGCGCGCGGCACGTTCGCCACACGGCTCCGGCTCGCCGGCCTGACCGAGGAAGAAATCGCCGAGGTGATGGGTTGGGAGCGCGAGCGGGTCCGCCGGATCCTGGCGCGCTACGTCGACCAGGACCGGATCGTGAAGGCGCTGGTTAGGAAGGTCGCGTCGAACGAAGCCAAATCGACCCTGGCAAGGTCATGAGACTTGAAATTTGCCGACGGAAGGTCGCCCTGATGGCCGCGCACAACCATCTTCATCAATGTTTTGCGAGTTGAACTCAAAGTGGGATCTAGCGCCCGCTCTCAGAAAAAGTCTGCCATGAGCTATTCCAAGTCACCATTGTTCGAGGTCATTGTCGAGTTCAGAACAGAGCCTCATGGGGTTTTGGATGAATTTGATCGCGTCGGGAAAAGACTTAAATCCGAATATCCAATACGCGAGCAGCATGATAACTGGGAATTTAAGATACAGCCAGGATCAGATCCGAGGATATCCAAGGCCGGAATCGACTCAGTCCACTTTAAGTCGGCGGACGCCGCCAATATCGTCGTAACCAGACCTTACGGCATGACTTACACTCGGAATTTTCCTTACATTAGCTGGCAAGACTTTACTTCTCGCGCCGAGCGCGCATGGCGCGTCTGGTCTAAGGAGGTCGGGCGACGCAAGATCGTGCGACTCGGCCTTCGATCTCGGAATCGATTTGACATCCCGGTTGCAACCGCCATCGGACTAGACCCCTCTGAATTTCTAACCTTCCGCGCGCGGCCGCCAATATCGCCGACAACTACCGTTGGCTTCAGCGCCCAAGACCACAGCCGCCACGAGGGCTACGAGATGATCCTCATCGCGGGCACGACGCTCTCACCCCTTATCGATCACGCAGGACTTTTGCTCGACATCGATGTTGGGCGAGACGTTGACGTCCCTCAATCGTGGAACGATATAATCGGAGCCTTATCCGAGATGCGAAGCTTGGGTACCTCCGTCTTCGAAGCCTGCATCACGGATCGCGCTCGGGAGATCATACGATAATGTACCTCGGGCTGACTCCAGTCGAGCTTGTTCCGGTGACCAGCGGATGGGGTGGCGGCCCTCTCGATGTGACCCGAATCTCGGACTCGGTGATGCGTGGCGAGTCGATCAGCCTGAATTCGTCCGCAAGCCAAAGCGTTGTCACGGCACCTCTCTCCGAAAACGACTCGGAGGACGATCTTCGGCTAGCGGTCGCAGCTTTCCACCTGAAAGCGCAAGCCGGGTTGTTCACTGTTCACCTCGACACGGCGTGGCGCGAAGGACTCTTCGGCGATATCGACAAGCTTCTCGACCCAGAGGAATGGGACCTCTCTGACCGCCTTCCTTCTCCAGAGTCCTTCACTACCTTTCTCCGGATGATTACGTTCCTCCGTAAGGTTCGACGCCCCGGTGTCGGCGTCACCCACGAGGGGAACATAGTCGCCGTTTGGGCGTCCGAAGCTGGGCGGCTAAGCATAGAATGCATCCCCAAGGATGCGGTGAGGTGGGTCCTAGCCCACACCATCAACGGCGACCGTGAAAGTGCTGCCGGTCGTACAGATGTGCGACGCCTTCCAGCCGTCCTTGAACCCTATCAAGCTGGACAGTGGATTGCCCGAACGAATCCCTGACGCGGACAGTGTCGTAAAATATTTGAGTTTCAAGCAGTCTCCCACCGATCCCGAGACCGGGATCAGGATGGCAATCCCCCAGGCGTTTCGCCGCCGCGAAGGGGAGGAATTCCTTTCGTGTGCATGGTTGGAGTTCTATGTCCCAGCAGGCGCAGACCTAATGAAAAACTGCGCGGACGGATTTAAAAATGCGCTCACCGTCCGGAAAAGCGGTGCCTTCGCGGTAGGGAACGTCCTAGCCGTTAGAGACGCCGGCAACCAATTCGGCCCACGGCCGCGCATCGTTCACGAACCTGAAGACGATCACCAAGCGCACGCGGCCGTCCGCCAGATGAACGACCAGAATGATGATCTTCTGCTCCTGTTGGCGATGGAAGCTTGGGGAAAGCTGATCCCCGCTGAGGATCTGATTTAGGCGCGCCCTCGCCCGCTCGACGCGAAGTCAGTAGGCCCCTTGGCTTAGGCGATCCCCAAAAAATTCCCAAAAGTCGCTGGAAGCTCGACCTAACTTATTGAAAAGGCTGGAGCAGGTAGCGGGAATCGAACCCGCATCCTCAGCTTGGAAGGCTGCTGCACTACCACTGTGCTATACCTGCGGGCTCAACACCCTTGACCGGAATAGAGCACGATAGCCGCCGGGACCGGAACCCACTTTCGGCTGTCTCGCCCTAGCCCGTAACCTTGATCCGTGATCGCGCATGGTGGGGGAAGTAGGACTCGAACCTACGAAGGCGTAGCCAGCGGATTTACAGTCCGCCCCCTTTGCCACTCGGGACATTCCCCCGTACGCGATCAAGGCTCGATCGAGGCCTCCCCACGACCGTCCAGCCAGTATAGACCAGACCGAAGCGGGAAGCCCCGGAAGGGGCCCCAAAACGGAGCGCGTCTTATAGTGGCCTCATCTCCCAAAGGCAACGACCGCCGGCGTCCTTATCAGAAGGACAAATCGCCGTCGGAATCCCGCCGTTTCCCCCGTCCTCCAGAGTCCGGCGGAGCCGAGTGGCTATGGGGTCGCCACGCGGTGGACGCCGCCGTCGCCAACCCGCATCGCGAAGGCTTGAAGCGCCTGCTGGCGGTGTCGGGCAAGGCGTCGCACCTCGAAGAGGGCCTGGGCGCGCGCGGACTGCGGATCGAGATCGCGGAAGCCAACGAGATCGCCCGCCTGCTGCCGACCGGCGCCGTCCATCAAGGCCTCGCGCTGTTGGCCGAGCCCGCGACCGAAATGACGCTGGAGGAACTGGCCGACCCCGCCGAGGGTGTGCTGATCCTGCTGGACCAGGTGGGGGACCCGCAGAACGTCGGCGCTCTGTTCCGCTCGGCCGCCGCGTTCGGCGTGCGCGGGATCATCATGCAGGACCGGCGCGCGCCGCCGCTGTCCGGCGCGCTCGCCAAGGCCGCCGCCGGCGCGGTGGACAAGGTGCCCTGCGCACGGGTGGTCAACCTGTCGCGCGCGCTGGAGACGCTTTCCGACCTTGGCTGGCGGGCGATCGGTCTGGCGGGCGAGGCCGAGACGACGCTCGACCAAGCCTTCGACGGCCGCCCGGTCGTGCTGGTGCTCGGCTCGGAAGGAGAGGGCCTGCGCCGTCTCGTCTCGGAACACTGCGACCTGCTGGCCGCCATCCCCATGCCCGGTGGATTCGAGAGCCTGAACGTGGCCACCGCCGCCGCCATCGCCCTCTACGAGGCCACCCGCCCGCGCCGCGCCCCCGTCTGAGCGGCGCTTTCACGCGCACGCCTCAGGCGAACCCCGTTGCGTTCGGGGCTTGGCCGCGTCTTTGCTGAACAACGTGTAAATGTCCCAAACGTGGACGGCGACGTTGCATCCGAGGCGCACCATGACGACGAGGCATCTTAACACCGGAGGAATGCAGGCCGGCGCCCGCTGGATCGCGGCTGCGGCCCTGGCGTCCGTCTGCGCCGTCACGTTGTCGGCTTGCGAAGGCAATGGCTCGACGGCGCCGCCCGCCGAGCCGGCCGCCGCCGCGCCCGATCAGGGCTCGGCAGACCTGATGGGCGCCCCGCCGCCGCCGCCCGGATACGCCCAGGTCGGTCCGCCCCAGGACGGGGTTCCGCCCGGCGCGCCGGGCTATGGGCCGGGTCCGGGTCCCTATGGGCCGGGCGCGCCGCCGCCCTATCCCCCGGGCCCTCCGTACGGCGCCGCGCCGCGCGGGCCCGTGGAAATCATCGCCATGGCCCCAATCCCCAATCCGCCGGAGGAACCGCGCCATAGCCACGAATGGCGCGCGGCCCACCATCGTCATCACCAGGGCTGGTGGGGTCCGGTCTACGCCGGGGGAGCGGTCGTCCATCACGGCCATCGCATCCACAGCCACATCGCAACGGCGCCCGCCCACCTGCACGCCGTCACCCCGGTCGCCCATCATGCACGCCATGCCGCCGCCGCGGTCGCCGCAGCAGCCGCCTCGGGGACCCAGCTGCTGAAGCCCAAGGCGCCCCACGCCCACGCCCACACCGGCCCGGACGCGGCCACGGTCGCCGCCGCAACCGGCGGATCGAGCGCCGCAGCCAATGGAAACACCGCGGCCAACACCACCGGCGCGGCCGACAACACCACGGCCGCCGCCACGCCCGAGGATCAACGCTATGACGCGTTGCAGTCGGCGCTGACGGCCGCGTTCGCCCACGAAGCTGTGCTCGGCCCCAGCCACCTCGCCCCTGGCCAGACGACAGACGTCACCCTGACCGTACCTGGCGATTTCGGCCAGACCCTGCGCACCGAAGCGGCCAAGCAGAACCTGTCGGACCAGGCGGCCTCGGCGAACTTGGAAGCGACGCTTGCAGGCGACGGCTATAGCGTCGTCCCGGCCGAAACCCAGGCCCTGCCGCTGACGCTGGGCGCCGCGACCGTATTCCACTGGAAGGTCACGCCCCAGACGACGCAGGGCGCGAGCCCGGGACCATTGCACGCCGACGTCCACGTCAACCTGCTCGGCTCCAACCGCAGCCTAACCCTGGGCTCGATCAAATCGGGCGGCGGCGGAGCGGGACGCGTGTTCGGCATCGGCCTGCTGGTGCTGATCGCCGCGGTCCTGATCGGTTGGGTGATGCAGAGCCGCCGTCGGCCCAAGGCCACCGGCGCGACCCGGCCGCGCTCCACCCACCAGAACAGCGACCCACCGACCCTCTAGACGGAGGGGCGAGCCTCGCGCTCGCCTCTCCCGTTGGCGGGGTGGGCGGCGTTAAGCTTCCGCCCCGCCGAATCGTTCGCCCCACTCCGCGAGTTGGACGTCGTCGATCTTCCGAAACAGCACCTCGGGCGTGCGCACCGCGGCCCCGGGGGTCAGCCGGTTCAGTTCCGCGGCGATATCCTCGCCCGGCCAGCTCTTCTCATGCTGCCCCAGCGCCGTGCCAATCGTCTCGGCGGCGAAGGGGATGAAGGGCGATGAGACGCGGGCGAACAGCGCCGTCAGGTTCAAGGCCGTGCGCACGATCACCCCTGCGCGCACCGGATCGGTCTTCATCGCCGTCCAGGGCGCGGCCTCGGCCAGGTACTCGTTGCCCAGCACCCATAGGGCGCGCACCGCCTGGGCCGACTTGCGGATCTCGATGGCCTCAAGATTGGCGTTCAGCTCCGCCACGCTCTTGCCGATGTCGGCGTAGAGCTGGAGTTCACGGGGACCGGCCTCGCCGCCTTCCGGCACCACGCCGCCCAATCTGGTCTCGCAGAACTTCAGGATGCGGTTGACGAAATTTCCCAATACATCCGCCAGGTCCTTGTTCACCGCCGTGGCGAACTGCTCCCAAGTGAAGGCGGTGTCGGACCCCTCCGGCGAATTGGCCAGCAGGTACCAGCGCCAGGCGTCGGCGGGCAGCAGCTCCAGCGCCTGGTCCATGAACACGCCGCGGTTCTGGGAGGTGGAGAACTTGCCGCCGTACCAGTTGAGCCAATTGAAGCTCTTGAGCATGTCCACCGTCTTCCAGGGCTCGCCCGACCCCAGCAGGGTCGCCGGGAAGCTGACGCTGTGGAAGGCCACGTTGTCCTTGCCCATCAGCTGGACGTAGCGGACATCGCCCGCGCCCTCGTCGGTGCGCCACCACGAGCGCCAGTCGTTCCCGGTCGCGGCGGCCCACTCGGCGGTGGCGCCGATATATTCGATGGGCGCGTCGAACCAGACATAGAAGACCTTGGTCTCGAACCCCGGCAGGGGCACGCCCTCATAGGCCACCGGCACGCCCCAGCTGAGGTCGCGGGTCACGCCCCGGTCGATCAGCCCCTCGTCCAGGTGCTTGTAGGCGATGGACTTGGTGAGCGCGGGCCACTCGGTCTTGGAATCGACCCAGGCGCGGATGGTGTCGGCCAGCGCGGTCTGGCGCAGGTACAGGTGGCGGGTGTCGCGCACCTCCAGGTCCCGTGAACCGGAGATGGTCGAATAGGGCTCGATCAGGTCGACGGGGTCCAGCAGGCTGCCGCAGTTGTCGCACTGGTCGCCCCGCGCGCGCGGGAAGCTGCATACGGGGCAGATCCCTTCGACATAGCGGTCCGGCAGGAAGCGGCCGTCGGCGTTGGAATAGATCATCTTGTCGGTGCGCGGCTCGATCAGCCCCTTTTCCAGCAGGACATGGGCGAAGTGCTGGGTCAGCTCGCGGTTCTGCGGGCTGGAGGAGCGACCGAACCAGTCGAACGACAGGCCATATGCCGCGCCGATGGTCTTCTGCAGCTCATGCTGCTCGGCGCAGTAGGTCGCCACGTCCTGGCCGGCGGCGGCGGCGGCCAGTTCGGCCGGGGTGCCGTGCTCGTCGGTGGCGCAGATGTAGAGGGTCTCGTTCCCGCGCGCCCGCTGGAACCGCGCATAGGCGTCCGCCGGCAGCATCGACCCCGCCAGATTGCCCAGGTGCTTGATCCCGTTGATGTAGGGCAGGGCGGAAGTGATGAGGATGCGGGCCATGCGGACGGGGTCTCGATGAAGGACGCCGGCATATAGGACGCCTAGGCCCCAGGGCGAAAGCCAAGCCTCTCGAAACACGGCGCGCGCCACCCGACCGGCTTTCGTGCGTTGCATTTCCCAGCGCCAGGAACCGTTGCCCGGACCCCCTAATGAAACCACCCCAGCCAATCCGCGCATCGGCTTGCCCGCGCGCTCGCGGACTCTGCTAAGCAAACCCGGTGGACCAACCTATCGCTTCCTCCCCGACCGGCGTCGCGCCCGCCGCCCCGCCCTACGACACGCGGCCCTACGCCCGCGACGAGATGCTGCACGAGGTGTTCGCCGCCACCGCCGCGATACACCCCGACCGACTGGCCGTCCGCCTGGCCGAGCCCGACCCCGACAGCAGCCGCCGCTCGGAGCTGACCTATACCGAGCTCCGCTGCCGCGCGTCGCAGTTCGCCCGCTACCTGCGCAGCCAGGGCGTGCGGCGGGGCGATCGGGTGGCGATCTGCCTGCCGCGCGGGGTGGACCAGTACATGAGCGTGCTGGGCGTGCTGGAGGCCGGCGCCGCCTATGTGCCGATCGACTGGGCCGCACCGCAGGACCGCACCGACTACATCGCGGTGGAGAGCGAGGCCTATGCGGTGCTGACCACCGCCGAACGCGCATCGTCCTTCGCCGTCGAGCCCGCGTCCAAGGTCATCGCGGTAGACGGGGTGCTGGGCGACGTCGCCGCCTTCCCGACCGACCCCCTACCCCGCGCCGAGACCGAGGCGGCGCCCGAGGATGCGGCCTATCTGATCTACACCTCCGGCTCGACGGGACGGCCGAAGGGGGTGGTGATCCGCCATTCCAACGTCTGCTTCCAGATTCGCTCGGAGGCCTCGATCCTGGGCGTCACGGCCGAGGACCGGGTGTTCGCCGGCGCCTCGCTGTCGTTCGATATCTCGGTGGAGGAGATGTGGGCGGCGTTCCTGAACGGGGCGGAGCTGCTGATCGGCTCGGAAGCCCTGGCCAAGGCCGGTCCCGACCTGGCCCTGACCCTGGCGGCGCAGAAGGTGACGATCTGGTGCCCGGTGCCCTCGCTGCTGGCGGCGCTGGACGACGACGTGCCGAGCGCGCGCATCGTCAATGTCGGCGGCGAGGCCTGTCCGCCCGAACTGGTCCGCCGCTGGGCCAGGCCCGGCCGGCGGATGCTCAACACCTACGGCCCGACCGAGACCACCGTCACCGCCACCTGGACCGAGCTTCGCGCCGGACGGCCGGTCACCATCGGCACGCCCCTGCCCGGCTTCACCGCCTGGATCGTCGACGAGAACCTCATGCCCGTGCCCCACGGCGCGGAGGGCGAGCTGGTGATCGGCGGCCCGGCGGTTAGTCCTGGCTATCTGCATCGCGAGGAGCTGACCGCGGAGAAGTTCGTCGTCGCCCCCTTCGTCGGCGAGGACGGGGACTATCCCCGCATCTACCGCACCGGCGACCTGACCAGACTGACCGCCGACGGCGACATCGAATTCCTCGGCCGCATCGACCTACAGGTGAAGATCCGCGGCTACCGGGTGGAGCTGGGCGAGATCGAGGCCGCCATCGCCGACGACGCCAGCGTCTCCCAGACAGTGGTCAACCTGTACCGCGAGGACGACGGCGGCGAGCTGCTGGTCGCCTTCGTCACCCCGCGCGGCAAGGGGGAGGTCGACCTGGAGCGGATCAAGGCCAGCCTGGTCGACCGCCTGCCCGCCTACATGCGCCCCAACGCCTACGACGTGCGCAAGTCGCTGCCCACGCTGATCTCGGGCAAGATCAACCGTAAGGCCCTGGAACGCCCCCGCCGGATCGAGGTCGAGAGCCGGGTGCTCGAACCGCCGTCGGGCTCGACCGAGGCCGCCTTGCTGGAGGCCTGGCGCGTGGCGCTGGGCCAGACGGCGATCTCGGTGACCGACGACTTCTTCGAGGAGTTGGGCGGCCACTCGTTGCGCGCCGCCAAGATGGTGTCGCTGGCCCGCGCCACCCCGGACCTGCGCAGCATCTCGATCCAGGACCTGTACGCGGCGCCTACCATCCGCGCCCTGGCCGCACGCCTGGACGCGGCGCGCCCGGCGGCGACCGCGGCCGCCGCGGCCCGTCCGCCCGAGCCCTTCCACCCCATTCCCCAGATGCGTCGCACCCTGTGCGTGATCGCCCAGACCCTGGCGCTGATCCCGATCTTCGCGGTGGCGGGGGTGCAGTGGATCTTCCCGTATCTGGCCTACACCGCGCTGGCCACCGACAAGGACCGCATCCTGCCGCTGCTGGTGGCCGGCGCGGCCTTCGTCTTCATGCCGCCCCTGGTGCTGCTGGTCTCGATCGCGGTTAAGTGGCTGGTGATCGGGCGTTACAAGGCCGGCGACTATCCACTGTGGGGCGCCTACTATTTCCGCTGGTGGTTCGTGCGGCGGTTCCTGGCCATCGTGCCGGTGCAGTTCCTGTCCGGCACGCCGATGATGCGGCTCTACTACCGGATGCTGGGCGCCGACGTCGGCTCGGGCGCCTTCATGGGCCTGAACGACATGGACGCCGCCGACCTGGTGCGCATAGGCGAGGGCGCAGTGCTCAGCGAGGGCGCGACCATCGCCACCGTCTCGGTCGAGCGGGGCCTGCTGCGCCTGGGCCGAGCGGACATTGGCAAGGACGCCTTCCTCGGCACCATGGCGGTGGTCGGCCGCAACGCCAGCGTCGGCGACGGCGCCGTTTTGGACGATCTCTCCGCCCTGCCCGCCGGCGAACAGATCCCCGCGGGCGAGCAATGGAGCGGCTCTCCCGCCGAGCGGATCGGTCGTGCGCCCGAGCGCAAACCCGTCAAGCAGCCGGGCTTTATCCGCAAGGTGCTGGTGAACACGGGTCTGGTGCTGGCCGCGCCGCTGCTGCCGCTGGCCGCGGTTATCCCCATCGGTCCTGGCCTGATCGCCATGATCGAGCTGGACTGGCGCACCAGCGACTACACCTACATGGCGCTCTCGCCGGTGCTGGCCCTGATCTACGTGCTTGCCATGTGCGCGCTGACGGTGGCGGTGAAGTGGCTGCTGCTCGGCCGCGTCAAACCCGGCCGCTATCCGCTGTGGAGCTGGTTCTATGTGCGGTTCTGGTTCGTGCGCCAGCTTGGCCTGCTGGCGCTGGACCTGCTGCATCCGCTGTACGCCACCCTTTATGTGCGCCCCTGGTATCGGGCGCTGGGGGCCAAGGTCGGGGCGCGGGCGGAGATCTCCACCGCCACCTCGGTGGTGCATGACCTGATCGACATCGGTGCGGAAAGCTTCATCGCCGACGGGGTGGTGTTCGGCGCCGCCCGCGCCGAGCAGGGCGCCCTGGTACTGGAGCGCACCCGCATCGGCCGACGCACCTTCGTCGGCAATTCCGGCCTGCTGCCCACGGGCACGGACCTGGGCGACGAGGTGCTGATCGGGGTATTGTCCAAGCCGCCGGAGGACCCGGCCAAGGCGATGGAGACCGGCGCCACCTGGTTCGGCTCGCCCGCCATCCGCCTGCCCCACCGCCAGAGCTTCGCGGTGTTCGACGAGGGCGCGCGCTTCCGGCCCTCCAAGCGGCTGATCGCCACCCGCCTGGCCATCGAGTACGTGCGCGTCACCCTGTCGCTGACGGTGTTCATCGCCCTGTTCAGCGCGGTGCTGTCGATCGTGGGCGACCTGTCCAACAAGCGCCACGCGGCGCTATGGATCACGCTGGCCTTCCCCTTCCTCTACATCTGGTTCGCAGTGGCGGCGGGGGCCTTCGTGGTGGCGCTGAAATGGCTGGTGGCCGGCAAGTACGCGCCGATCACCAAGCCGCTGTGGAGCACCTATGTCTGGCGTACGGAGCTAGTGACCTCGACCTACGAGAACCTGGTCGTGCCGCTGCTGCTGGAGCCGCTCAGGGGCACGCCCTACCTGAACATCTATCTGCGCCTGCTCGGCTGCAAGATCGGCAAGCGGGTGTTCACCGACACCACCGACATCACCGAATACGATCTGGTGTCGGTGGGCGACGACGCGGCGCTGAACGAGAACGCCGGCATCCAGACCCACCTGTTCGAGGACCGGGTGATGAAGGTCTCCTCGGTCGAGATCGGCGCGCGGGCGACGGTCGGCTCGCTGGCCATCGTCCTGTACGATTCGGTGATCGAGGCGGACGCCCAGCTCGGCGACCTGTCGGTGCTGATGAAGGGCGAAACCCTGCCCGCCGGCACCAGCTGGGAAGGCTCGCCAGCGCGGCCGGCGCGGGGTTAAAGAGCCGCAAGCGTTGGGCTGACGGAGCGGAAATCGAATGTCGCGCGGTTTGAGGGCTATCGCCCTATCCGGCTTGTTGGTCGCCAGCGCCTGCCATCAATCGCAGCAGCCGAGCTCCGCCAGCGCGCCGCCCCCGGTTCCCGAGGCCGACAAGCATCTGCTGGCCGAATTGCCGCCCGCCTACGCCAAGGCCGACCTGGACAACGGCGCCCTGCACTTCAACCTGTGCAAGCCCTGCCACACCATCACCGACGGCGGCCCGAACATGACCGGCCCCAACCTGCACGGTCTGTTCGGACGCAAGGTCGCCAGCAAGGCCGGTTTCGCCTATTCCGACGCCCTCAAAGCCAAGGCCTGGACCTGGGACGCCGACCAGCTCGACAGCTGGCTGAAGAACCCGCGCGCCTACGTCCCAGGGACCAAGATGACCTTCTACGGGATTCCGGACAACGAGGACCGTCGGGATCTCATCGCCTACCTGAAGGTTGCTTCGAGCGAGGAGCAACCATAGCGCCTAATTTTTCGGCGCGCGGCTAGGCCTCGTCCACTTTAAGGGCATGTTCACGCCCACGAGGGATGATAACCATAAGGCCCCAGCGGATCGGACCAAGTGAACACCGCCGAGAACATCCACGGGTCGATCCTCGATCTCGCCCGCTCCCGCCAGCCGGGAGACCGGGACCAGCTTCTGCTGGCCGTCGCCGACCTGTGCGAAAACGACGGCGGCTGCGACCAGCCCGACGTGCAGGCCGTCCTGAAGGACGTGTTCATGGGCCTGATCGGCGGGGTCGAGCGCGACATCCGCCGCCAGCTCGCCGAGAAACTGGCCGGCGCCACCTGGGCCCCCCACGAACTGATCGTCTACCTGGCGCGCGACGACGTTGAGATCGCCCGCCCGATCATCGCCCGCAGCCCCCTGCTCGAAGACCACGACCTGATCCGCCTACTGGTGGAAGCCAGCCTTGAGCATCACATCGAGGTGGCGCGCCGTCCGGGCCTAAGCGCCTCGGTGGTGGATGCGATCCTGGCCCAGGGCGAGGCCGACGTGCTGACCGCGCTGGGCGGCAACGAGACCGCCGAGCTCACCCCGCTGTCGATGGAGCGGCTGGTCTCCTTCTCCCAGACCATCGCCGGCCTTCGCGCCCCGCTGAGCCACCATCCGCGCCTCAGCACCGAGCTTGGGGCCATGCTCTACGCCTGGGTGGGCGAGACCATTCGGGCCGTGCTCGCGACCCGCTTCGAAGTGGACGGCGAAGCGTTCCGCGCGGCGGTGGATCATGCGGTCAAACACGCTCGGGGCGCGCCTGGGGAGGCCGCCAGCCTGGAGATGGACGAGCGCGTGGCCATGGATCACCGGGTGGTGGAAAAGCTGAAGGCCGGCGGCCAGCTTCGCCCCGGCCTGCTGTTGCGGGCGCTTCGCGAGAGCAAGCTGACCCTGTTTACGATCGCGCTGGCCAGCCTGGGAGAATTCTCCACTGAGGATGTACGCGTGGCGCTGGATGCGGAGCGCGCAGAGCCCCTGGCGCTGGCCTGCGCGGCGGTGGGCGTGGATCGCGGCGCCTTGCCGACCGTGCTCTCCCTGGTGCGTCAGCTCAACCATGGCCGCCCCGGCGTGGGCCAGACGCTGGCCGAGTTGATCCGCTTCACCTCCGATTACGACAAGGCCGGTGCGGCCGCCGCTTTCCGCGAACAGGCCGCCGGCCGCACCTGATCGCCGCCGACCTTAGCCAGGGTTTGACAAACCGCCGCAGGGTCGCCTTTGTGCGCCGAACAACTGTGTGGTCCGCGCCCCTTGTCGAGCAAGCCTCCCTTGAGCCACGCGGGCCCTCCCCGGTTGGCCTTCCTCGCCAGCGACCGACCGGAAGCCCAGGAAGCCAAGGCGCGGCTGGCCGCGCGCTACGGATCGCATTCCGTGGACGAAGCGGACGTCGTGGTCTCGCTCGGCGGCGACGGCTTCATGCTCGAGACCCTTCACCACTGCCTGCGGACCACCCAGTCGATCTATGGCATGAACCGCGGATCGGTCGGTTTCCTGATGAACGACTACCTGGAAGAGGGGCTGCTGGAGCGGATCGACGCCGCCGAGCGCGCCGTCATCCATCCGCTGATGATGACCGCCTCCGACATCGCCGGGGAAGTCCATCATGGCCTGGCGATCAACGAGGTCTCTCTGCTGCGCCAGACCCGCCAGACCGCCAAGCTGCGGGTGTCGATCGACGACAAGGTGCGGATGGAGGAGTTGGTCTGCGACGGGGTGCTGATCTCCACGCCTGCGGGCTCCACGGCCTACAACCTGTCGGCCCACGGCCCGATCATCCCGCTGGACGCGCGGGTGCTGGCGCTGACGCCGATCAGTGCGTTCCGGCCGAGGCGCTGGCGCGGGGCCCTGCTGTCGCACAAGGCCCACGTCTGCATCGAAGTGCTGGAGTCCGACAAGCGCCCGGTCAGCGCGGTGGCCGACAACTTCGAGGTGCGCCGCGTGCAGAAGGTGGAAATCGTGGAAAACCGCGAAATCCATCTGACCATGCTGTTCGACGCCGGCCGCAGCCTTGAGGAACGTGTGCTGGCGGAGCAGTTCCAGAGCTGACTGGCGCAACAAAATCCCGGAGACGTCGCGAAACCTCGGCGTCCGGACGATTTCGCCGACCCGTCCCCTAAGAACGCGCCGCAAAGACAATCTTTCTTAAGCAAGTTCGGCGAAGTTGGATGGCGAGCGCTTGAACAAGAGATATTCCATGTCCAATCCGAGCCAGCCGGGCAATACGGGGCAGGTTTTTGCGCCCCCTACCGCTCTGCGCGACCGCCTGGGTCCGCGCTTCGGCAAGATCAATCTCGACGCCATCGCCAAGGCGGAAGCGGCGCTGAAAGGGCTGTCGTCCCAGTTCGGCCAATGGCTGCAGGACGAGATCAACAAGCTGGAAGCCGCCCGCCAGGCTATCCGTACCGAAGGGCTCAGCCAGGCCACCGTCGACAAGCTCTATGGTCACGCCCATGATCTGAAGGGGCTGGGGACGACCTACGAGTATCCGATCGTCACCCGCATCGCCGCATCGCTGTGCAAGCTGCTGGGCGAGGGTGAAACCCGCGCCCGCGCGCCGATGCCGCTGGTGAACGCCCATGTCGACGCCATCCACGCCGCCGTCCGCGACCAGGTGAAGGACAGCGACAATCCCGTGGGCGCGGCCCTGGTCGGCGAGCTCGAACGCCACACCAACGACTATCTGACGGCCGTCCGCGGGTCCTGAATCACGCCATAGCCGGCGTCGGCCCGGATGGTCATCACCGTCCGCCCATCGCGCACTTCCGCCTGAGGCCGCACCGGCAGGATGGTGCGCGCACGCGCCGCCACCACCGCCTGCTCCGCGGTGAGGCTCTCCGCCAGCAGGCCGAGATTGGCGCGGGTGGGGAACAACAGACTTCGCCCACCGAGCCGCGCCGCTTCCGTCATCGCCTGAACACCTGCCCAGTCCAGGCTGGCGAATTCGTGCGTCGCGACCGGTTCGGCGCACGCGTCGGACGCCACGGCGATGAAGAACCAAGTGTCGAACCGATACCGCTGCTCTAGCGGCGTGACCCAGCGCGCGAACGGCGTCAGCGCCGCCACATCCGGCCAAAGACCAAGCTCGTCCAGCACGACCGAGAAGTCCGTCTCGCCCGAGGCCACGTTTTCGCGCGCGATGGCGAGGTCACGCGGCGCCACGTCGGGGGTATATCCAGGCGCCGCATGCGCCAGCAGAACGCCGGTCTCCTCGAAGGTCTCCCGAATCGCCGCGATCCGCAGCGCCAGCAGGTCGTCGCCCTCCAGCGGTGCAACCCGATCCCGCCACACGGGGTCCGCGTCCTGCGCCTCGACCTTGCCGCCGGGAAAGACCAGCGCGCCAGGGAAGGCCTTGGCGGTGAGGGGGCGCTCGCCCATCAGCACCTGAAGCTCGGGGGCGTCGCGGACCAGGATCACGCTGGCCGCCGGGATCGCAGGCGTCTGGTCTGTGGACATGGGCGGCGCGCGCCCCTTCGGAGCTGACGGGGGGGGTTAGGCGCCCACCTTAACGTCCAACGTCGGGCCGAGAAACCGACAAGCGCCTGGAACCGTCTCGCATCGTCAGGCCGCGATCGTCCGCTTGGCGGCTTCGGCGGCGCGGCGATCGCGAAGGCCGAGGCTGTCCATCCGCTCCACCAGATAGTCCACGTCGGCCGGCGGCGAGACAGTCGCCGCGCCGGTCAGGAAGCGCTCCAGCATCCGCTGCTGGAAGCGCGGCAGGTCGAGCTCGCCATCTTCCTGCTGCAGGGCCTGGTAGGTGTCGATCCCGGCGCGAAAGGCCGGATAAAGGTTGGACGGCAGCACGGCGCGCTCGTAGAGCGCCTTGAGGCCCAGCGGCCCGCCGTCGTGCACCATCAGCCAGACCCGGTGATGCGGCAGGTCCGCGAGATCGGCCAGGGCCCATTCCAGGAACGCGATATTGCCGTGCGCCAGCGCGCGCAGCAGCAGCGACGGCGTCAGCTTGTCCGCGGCGCGCAGATGGGCGACGAAGGTTTCCAGATCCGAGATGTGGGCCGCCTGCTCGACGAGGTCCACCGTGGCGCGCTCGCGGGCGCCGATGGCGATGGTGAGCGCGGTCTCGGGCGAGATCGCGTGGTGGTCCACCAGGCGCTGGCGCACCTGATCGCTGACCAGGCTGACCAGCTTCTCGGAGATAGAGGCCGGCAGCATCTTGCGATAGGCCAGCGCCAAGGCCATGGCCTCGCTGCGGTTGAACCGCGCCAGGGCCTGCTTCATCGCCGCTTCGGTGAAATGGGCGTTGTCGTTGGCGAAGGCGGTTCTCAGCGCCTCTTCGCCAGCGTGGAGCGCCAACGCGTCGGTAACCATTTCCGACAGGGTCGCACGCTTGGCCACGGCCAGCCGCTTGAGCTCGTCGCTCACCCGCACGATCTCGGCCAGGTCCTCGTCGGTGAACGCAGGCGAGAAGCTCAGGATCGGCAGGGCGACGCTCTCAACGTCGCGGGCCAACCTCACCGCCACGTCGCGCGGCAACAGCGGGGAGGTCTTCAGCGTCACGGCCAGGGCGCGGCGCACCAGTTCGGCGGCGTCGAACGCCATCAGCCGCAGCACCTCGCCCGCGGCTTCGCGCTCCTCGTCGGGAACGCCCGCCTCGATGCGTCGGCAAAGCTTGTGAGCGGCCAGGGCGCGCTCATCTGGCGTTTCGCCACGAACCAGCGCCCGGATATCGGTTTCGTTCAGCCCGGTACGCACGACGGACATCCCCTCCCTAGCGGATTGGACCGCAGTGTGAGCCGTCAAGCTTAATGGGGCATTTACTCAACCCGACGGTGGGTCCGCGCCTCGGACAACAGGCTCAGCATCTCCGAGGAGAACATCGAATTGACCGGCGAACCGCCGCCGCTGTCGTGATCGCTGAGGATGAAGTTGACCAGCATCTCCTCCTCCTTCAGCCGCTCGGTGTGCGCGGCCCCGGCGTAGGCGGTGAAGGCGCCCTCGCCCGGATCGTTGGCCGCCGCCATCTGCACCGCCACGTCGCCGCCCGTGCGGCTGAGATTGGCGTAGACCTCGGCCACGGTCAGGGCGCGGCCCGAATGGTAGAACACGCCATGGTTGGCGCCCGCCGCGTCGGGCAACAGGGTCGCGGCAGTCACGTTGGGATTGCGGTTGTAGGCTTCGATCAGCCGGGCCGAACCCTGCGGCCCCAGGAAATGGGCGGCGTAGAGTTCTCCGCCGGTGGGTTCGCGTCCGACCCGCCCGCGTAGATAGGCCGCGTGATCCGACGCCAGCTCTCCCGCCATAGTCGCGGCCGCATGCGGATCGTAGCGCAGGTCCATGATCGTCTTGCGCGCCTCGGCGCCCTGGGGGACGAAGAACCGCCCATCGGCGCCCTGGGAGATCAGGTCGGCGTAGCGGGCGTAGCCATGGGCCGGGCCGTGCCGCTTGAGGGTCGACAGCCAGGTCTGCTCAACGAACTGGAACAGGCCGGCGGCCGAGGAGGTGGAGGCGTGGGCGCCGGCGTCGAATCCGCTTTCACGCCGAGCCGTGCGCATCAGGAAGCCGAAATCGACGCCCGTTGCGGAGGCCGCGCGCTTGATCGCTTGCTCGACCCCGCCGAGCCCTCCGATCTGGCCGATATCCATAGGCAGGATTTGCCGGGTGTACGGTTAACGTCGGTTTAATTTGCCGGGTCGGCGACTTAACTTCCCTTGCGCGTGGGCTCGGCCGTGAAAACGGAAGCTTCGATCTCGCCAGCCCGTGCGTTAGAGACATTTCGACCATAACAAAGGCCGCCTATCGATGACCGACACCCCCGAAAACACTTTGCTGATGACCCTGGAGAGCGGCCCCGTCGTCATCCGCCTACGACCCGATCTGGCCCCCGGCCACGTGGCCCGCATCACCGAGCTGGCCAATGACGGCTTCTATGACGGCGTGGTGTTCCACCGGGTGATCCCCGGCTTCATGGCCCAGGGCGGCGATCCCACCGGGACCGGCAGCGGCGGCTCCGACAAACCCAACCTGAAGGCCGAGTTCTCCAGCGAGCCTCACGTGCGCGGCGTCTGCTCGATGGCGCGGACCAACAGCCCGAACACGGCCAACAGCCAGTTCTTCATCTGCTTCGACGACGCCGGCTTCCTCGACAACCAGTACACGGTGTGGGGCGAGGTGATCGAAGGGATGGATCACGTGGACGCGCTGCCCAAGGGCGAGCCGCCGCGCACGCCGGGCAAGATCGTCTCGATGCGCACCCAGGACAAAGCTTAGCTCTAGAGCTGAAAATGAAATGGCGGCGGCCCTTAGGCCGCCGCCACAAGATCGAGCCCCGCCCGCCATCACCGGCTGATTCCGGTAGGCCCATGACGGTGACTGCAGGGCCTTCGGATCGAACCGAAGACCCATGCCCCTATGCGCTGGTCAAAATCGCAGACCAGCGTGCCCGTAAAGGCTCATTCCCTCGTGGCAGGCCGCCATCACGTTTCGTAATACGCCAAGCAACAGCGTTATCATCGCCGTCTCCTGTTCGTTTCCTCACACCGCATCTAACGTGCGATCTCAATCCAACCAGGGAAACACGCTTCCCGTTGCGCGGCAATAGCCGTTTCGTTGATTAGACGATCCCGTCCAACACCCCCGCGAAGACTTGGACATCTTCGGCAGGAGAGTAAAACTGGACCGCCACGTACAGTTTTACGCATCCGTTTTTCTAGGTGAAAACCGATAGGTCGCCATCGTGTCGTGCGGCCAAGCATGCGCATTGACTCGTGCGCCTGCGTGAGTATGTTCCCCGCCTCTATTTTACCGGCCCGGCATCGCTCGGTTGGCCGGCGCTCGGAGCTACGCCATGGCCAAACCGGCTTCCATCAAGATCCGCCTGAACTCGTCGGCGGACACCGGCTTCTTCTATGTCACCAAGAAGAACGCCCGCACCAAGACCGAAAAGATGGTGCTGAAGAAGTACGATCCCGTCGTGCGCAAGCACGTCGAGTTCCGCGAAGGCAAGATCAAGTAGGCGTTCGCCGGCTTCGACGGACGAACACGCCCGGCCTCGGCCGGGCGTTTTTCGTTTGATCGCCAGTGGCTTGCGCATCGGAGGTACGCTAAGCGTCTCGCCCGATGTCACTTTAAGCCTTGAGGTCGATCCATGATCGCGACCCTGATCGCCGCCCTCGCGGCGACGGCGCCGGCCGCGCCCGTGCAACTGGCTGTTCCAGCCGGCGCGGTCCTGGCCCTCCGGGCTGAGGGCCGGGGCGTCCAGACCTATGCCTGCGAGCAGCCCGCCGACAGTCCCGGCCAGTACGGCTGGCGCTTCGTCGCGCCCCAGGCCACCCTGCTCGACGCGGGGGGTAAAGCGATCGGCCGCCACTACGCCGGCCCGACCTGGGAAGCGGCGGACGGCGGCAAGGTCGTCGGCGAGGTCCGCGCCAAGGCGGCCAGCCCCGACGCCGCATCCATCGACTGGCTGCTGCTGTCGGCGAAGGCCACCAGCGGCCCCGGCCTGTTTGCGCGTGTGGTCTTTGTCCAGCGCCTGAACACCGCCGGCGGCCAGGCTCCCACGAAAACCTGCAACGGCGATAACCTCGGCGATCAGATCCGCGTGCCCTACTCCGCCGAGTACGACTTCTACACCCCTGCCGAGAAGTAGGCGCCCGCCAAAATACACGTTCCGGCGGATCGAAAGTTGCAGTCACGCTTTTTAACGCGGGGGCTGTGATGAGCGCGGCGCGCACCGATCCGTCCCCGATATCCAGTACTCGCTGGCGGAGCCGGCGTCATTCCGGGGTGGGACATGGGATTGTTGATGCTGGCGCCGATCGTGCTGCCGATCATTGTCGTTGTCGTGATGATACTGGTGTTCGTGCCGCTGATCCGCCGCACCATGGGCAACGCCAAGCTGCTGAAGAGCGGTGCGCCGGGGATGGCTCGCGTGCTGCGGGCGTCGCAGACCGGCGTCACCGTCAACGACCGGCCCCAGATGCGCATAGAACTTGAGGTGATCCAGGGCGGTCCACCCCGGCAGGCGACCGCGGTCCAAATCCTGGACCTGGGCTCCATTCCCCGGCCCGGCGATATCGTCAACATCGTCTACGACCCGGCCGACCTCAGCAAGGCCAGGCTGACTTCCGGCGTCGTCGCGGACACCTTCGCCAACCTCCCGCCGGCCTTCGCCAACATGGCGGCGCAGGCGCTCGCCGGCCAGGCCCAGGCCATGGCGGCGTTCCAGACCATGGGCGGCTCGACCGCCGGCGCGGCGCAGGCCCCCACGCCGCCACCCGCATTGAAGGGGGAACTCGGCGTAGGCGAAGTGATCTCGACCTCCTCGATCACCGGTTCCCCTGTCGTCAGCCTGGAGCTGGACGCGATCGGCGCGCCGAAACGACGGGTGACCGCCGACGCGATCCCGGGTCAGAGCCTGGACGCCGGCGACCGGGTCTATGTGCAGATCGATCCCAACGACCGTTCCGCCGTGACGATCCTGCCCCCCTCCATGACCGGCGGCCAGACCTTGCCGCGCGGGATGAACCGGCTCGACGCCCTGGTGCTCGGGCCACAAATCCTCAAGGCCGGGGCCAAGGCGAAGGCGGTGGTGAAGGCGGCCGAGCACATAGCGATGGGCGAGCCGGTCCTGGCCGCCCGCGGCTTCAGCAAGTGGAAGCTGGAGCTGGAGGTGACGCCCGAGCGGGGCTGGCCCTACCGCACGGAATTGACCACCAGCCTGTCGTCGCCCGAGAAGGCGGCCCGCATCGCTCACGTCGGTGCGGAGTTTCCCGTGCGCTATGACCCGGAAGATCAGAAGACCGTGGCCATCGACTCCATCGCGCTTGGCTACGGCGACCCGTACGAATCGATCAAGTCGATGGTCAATTTCGCCAACTGAAGGCGAACCGGGACCGGCCGAGAGGCGTCACGCCGCGCGCGCGATCACCGTGTTGCGGCCCTTGGCCTTGGCCTCGTAGACGGCTTCGTCGGAGCGCTTGAGCAGGGCTTCGGGCGTATCGCCTTCGCCTAACGTGCAGGCGACGCCCACCGAGATGGTCACGTGCATCAGGTCTTCCACGCCCGCGACGTGGAAGGGCGAGCCAGACACGTGCAGACGCAGGCGCTCGGCGACGATCTCGGCGGCGGCCAGCGGCGTGTCGGGCATGACCACCACGAACTCCTCGCCGCCCGTGCGGCACGGCAGGTCGATGGCGCGGACGTTGGTGGCGAGCCGCACGGCGAACTCGCGCAGCACCTCGTCGCCCACATCGTGGCCGAAGCTGTCGTTGATGCGCTTGAAGTGGTCGATGTCCACCAGCAGCGTCGCCACCGGATCGCCGCCCAGCGCCGCGCGCCGCACCAGACCCGAAAGCTGGCCGTTCATGTAGCGGCGGTTGTGCAGGCCGGTCAGCGGATCGGTGACCGCCAGTTCCAGGCTGTTGTCCAGGTTGTTGCGCAGGAAGTCGGTGTAGCGCTTCTGCCGGATCAGGGTGCGCGCGCGGGCGGACAGTTCCTCCGGATCGATCGGTTTGGCGATCAGATCGTTGACCCCGATCTCCAGCCCCTTCAGCGCCCGTTGCCGATCGGTCGGTTCGTAGACGATCAAGATCGGTAGATGGCGTGTGCTTTCGTCCGAACGGACCTGGGCGGCCAGGCGCAAACCATCGAAGCTGCTGGAAGCGATATTGACGATCAGCAGGTCCGCCCGGCCCCGCGCCGCCATCAGGGCGCGTTCGGGATCGGCCTCGATGACGGGACGATGCTCCGCCGCAAGCTCGTCGGCGATGCGGCGGCCTTGGCGCTCGTGGTCGTCGGCGATGATGATCCGGCCACCGCCGCCGCCGAGCCGGCTGGCGACGTCCTCGATCACGCCGATCCGCCGCCCGGACGCTTCGCGCTGGCGCAGTTCGTCGATCACCAGCTTCAACCGGGTCAGGCTGCGCACGCGGGCGAACAGGGCCACGTCGTCGATCGGCTTGTTGAGGAAGTCGTCCGCGCCGGCCTTGAGCCCGGTCAGGCGGTCCTGGCGACCGTCGAGCGCTGTGACCAGCACCACGGGGATATGGCGGGTGGCGGAATCGGCCTTCAGCCGGCGGCAGACCTCGAACCCGTCCAGGCCTGGCATCATGACGTCGAGCAGGATGATGTCGGGATGAATCTCGGCGGCGGCGGCGAGCGCGCTCGGGCCGTCATGGGCGCTGAAGACGTCGTAGTATTCGGCCGTCAGCTTGGCTTCCAGCAGGCGGACATTGGCCTCGATATCGTCGACAACCAGGATGCGCGCGGACATGGCTTGCTCCTTATCCCAGGAACCGCCGGACCGTGTCGAGGAAGTAGCCGACCGAGATCGGCTTGGAGATGTAGGCCTCGCATCCGCCTTGGCGGATACGTTCCTCGTCGCCCTTCATGGCGAAGGCGGTGACGGCGATGACCGGGATATGCGCCAGCTCACGGTCCTCCTTCAGCCACTTGGTGACTTCCAGGCCCGATATCTCCGGCAACTGAATGTCCATCAATATCAGGTCGGGGCGGTGCTCGCGCGCCAGCGACAGGGCCGACAGGCCCTCGCGGGTCTGCAGCGTGTCGTAGCCCTGTGCGTCCAGCAGATCGTGGAAGAGCTTCATATTGAGCTCGTTGTCTTCCACGATGAGGACCTTTTTCGCCGTCATCGACACCAACGTCCCGCCCTTATGACGACGGGAGTGTCCGTCGCACTTTGTGCAGGCTCATATGGCATGCATATCCTTAAACCGGGGTTAGCTACCCGAAGAAGTTGAGCCCTGAAAAATCAATGACTTGGTAACTTCTTGGGTCGGGCGCAGGCTTAACCAAGCTGTCATCGCAGCCTATCCGAGGCCTTCAGGTCGGGGATCGCCATTCGCAGACACGCCGCGCAGGACGAACTCTCGGGGGATGCGACGACAGCCCAGATCGAGGCGCCTGCACCTTTCCTGCCCACGACTATCGACCACAAGCTGGACAGCCGCGGCGGGCTTGGGTCAGATGCCGGACGCTGGAAGTACGGGGGACGTGGCTGGCCGTGTCGAATTTCAGGATCGCGCCGACGATGGCGCTGGTATTGGGCCTGTTTGTCGCGGGATGCGCCACCGAGCCGCCGCCACCGCCCAAGACCGCCGAGGCCCACAAGCCCAAGCCGCTGCCGCCCGGACTTGACCCCTTCGTCAATCCCGATCCCTTCCCCTCCACCTACCGACCGCTGCCCTCCGTCCCCACCGCCATCGTCAACGCCCACATCCTCACCGCCGCCGGTCGTGAGATCGAGCGCGGGACCGTGGTCATGGCCGAGGGCAAGGTCGTAGCCGTCGGCCCCGACGTCCAGGCGCCCGCCGGCGCCCAGGTGATCGACGCCAACGGTCGTTGGGTCACGCCCGGGATCATCGACCCCCATTCCCATTTGGGCGTCTACCCCTCGCCCGCCGTACCCGCCCTGTCGGACGGCAACGAGGCGACGGACCCCAACACCGCCCAGGTCTGGGCCGAGCACTCGGTCTGGCCGCAAGACCCCGGTTTCGGCCACGCCCTGGCCGGCGGCGTGACCACGCTGGAAATCCTCCCCGGTTCGGCCAACCTGTTCGGCGGTCGTTCGGTGGTGCTGAAAAACGTCGCCGCCACCACCGCCCAGGCGATGAAGTTCCCCGGCGCGCCCTACGACCTCAAGATGGCCTGCGGCGAGAACCCCAAGCGGGTCTACGGCTCCAAGGGCCGATCGCCCGCGACCCTGATGGGCAACGTCGCCGGTTATCGCGCCGGCTGGATCAAGGCGCGCGAGTACCTGCGCAAGTGGGACGACTACAAGGACAAGATCGGCCGCGGCGAGAAGGCCGAGGCGCCAGCCCGCGACCTGCAGCTCGACACCCTGGCCGGCGTGCTGCGCGGCGAGATCCGCATCCAGAACCATTGCTACCGCGCCGACGAGATGGCGCAGATGATCGACATCTCCCACGAGTTCGGCTTCCACATCGCCGCCTTCCACCACGCATCCGAGAGCTACAAGATCGCCGATCTACTGAAGCGCGAGGGCATCTGCTCGGTGACCTGGACCACCTGGTTCGGCTTCAAGATGGAGTCCTACGACGGCATCGAAGAGAACGTGGCCATGCTCCAGCACGCCGGAGCCTGCGCCACCCTCTCGTCGGACGACGAGAACCTGATCCAGCATCTCAACGTCGAGGCCGCCCTCGCGATGGGGGCCGGCAACCGCGCCGGACTGGGCATAACCCGCGACCAGGCCTTCGCCTGGATCAGCCTCAACCCCGCCAAGGCGCTCGGCATCGCCGACAAGACCGGCTCGCTGGAGCCCGGCAAGATGGCCGACGTGGTGCTGTGGAGCCGCGACCCGTTCAGCGTCTACGCCACACCCGACAAGGTGTTCATCGACGGCGGCCTCGCCTACGACGCGCACGACCGGCGTTATCAACCCCAATCCGACTTCATGCTCGGCCAGCCCGGCCAGGACGCCGCCGTTTCGGGAGCGCGCTGAGATGAACCGCAATCTGCTCATCGCGCTGGCCGCGAGCGTCGCCACCGCAGCTATCGCCGGCGCCGCGACCGCCCAGACCCTGGCGATCACCAACGCCCATATCTACAGCCTGGGTCCGGCCGGCGAGATCGCCTCGGGGACCGTGCTGGTCTCGGGCGGCAAGATTACCGGCGTCGGAGCCTCGCTTCCGGTGCCGGCCGGCGCCCGCGTGATCGACGCCCACGGCCAGATCGTGACGCCCGGACTGATCGCCTCCAACACCGCGCTGGCCACCGCCGACGTGGCCGACGGGGTGACGGCGGCCAATGACGACTCCACCGCCAGCGACAGGCTGAGCGCCGCCTTCGATATCCAGTACGCGATCAACCCGGCCTCGCTGCTGATCCCGATCGTGCGGCTCGGCGGCGTCACCGACGCCATCGTCACCCCCGACATGCCCCATGACCGCGCCGGCGCCCGCAAGGACATGCTGTTCGCCGGCCAGGCGGCGGTGATCCATCTCGGCCAGGGTCCCGACCTGATCCGCAAGGACCACGCCGGCATGATCCTGGTGATGGGCGAGGAGGGCGCGCACCTGGCCGGCGGGTCGCGTGCGGCGGAGTTCGTGCTGCTGCGCGCCATGTTCGAGGACGTGCGCACCTACGCCAAGAACAAGGCCGCCTACGATCATGGCCAGAGCCGCGCCTACAGCCTGTCGCGCGAGGACATGGAGGCGCTGATCCCGGTCGTCGAGGGGCGCGAGCCCCTGGTGGTCAGCGTCCACCGCGCCAACGACATCCATCAGCTGCTCAAGCTCGCCCGCGAGGAGAAGCTGAAGCTGATCCTGGAAAGCGCGGAAGAGGGCTGGATGGTCGCCCCCGAGATCGCCGCCGCCCATGTGCCGGTGCTGCTCAACGCCGGCGCCGACCTGCCCAACAGCTTCGAGGAACTT
>NZ_LMUL01000017.1:0-24493 GCF_009765965.1 Caulobacter sp. S45 | reverse complement strand
GGAAGCCCCGCCGGTCCAGCATGGCGGGCGCTCGCCCCGCGTCGACGCCGGCCGCGCGGTCGCCCATGGCCTGCCCTTCGAGGCGGCGCTGGCGGCGATCACCCTCAACCCCGCCAAGATCTGGGGCGTCGACGACCGGATCGGCTCGCTGGCGGTCGGCAAGGACGCCGACCTGGTGGTCTGGAGCGGCGATCCGCTGGAGCCGCTCAACGCGCCGACCACAGTGATCGTCAAGGGGGTGGAGATGCCGCTGCGCGACCGCGACCTCGACCTGCGCGACCGTTACCTGAAGGCCCCCAACGGCTATCCGGTGCAGTACAGCCAGCCGTAGACTCGCTTCTCCTCCCCCGCGAAGCGGGGAGGAGAACGGATTGCCCCCTGCGGCGAGGCAACGGTTCCACCCCACCGCCCGACTCGCCTACATAGGGACATGGCCAAGTCTACTCCCGCGCCCGCCTTCGACCTGTTCGACGCCGCCCTGGCGCCCGTGCCGCCGCATCCGGTGGCGGAGGCCAATGTCGAACCGCGTCCGAGCCGCGCATCGCCTGCCGCCCCCACGCCATCGAGCGCACCCACCGGCGGCTACTCCGCCAAGGACATCGAGGTGCTGGAGGGGCTGGAGCCCGTCCGCCGCCGGCCGGGCATGTACATCGGCGGCACCGACGAGCGCGCCCTGCACCACCTGTTCGCCGAGGTGCTCGACAACGCCATGGACGAGGCGGTCGCCGGCCACGCCAAGCTGATCGAGGTGACGTTGGAGGCGGACGGCGCGCTGGCGGTGCGCGACGACGGGCGCGGCATCCCGGTCGACCCCCACCCCAAGCACCCCGGCAAGTCGGCGCTGGAGGTGATCCTGACCATGCTGCACTCCGGCGGCAAGTTCTCCGGCAAGGCCTATGAGACCTCCGGCGGCCTGCACGGGGTGGGCGTGTCGGTGGTCAACGCGCTGGCCGACCGGCTGGACGTGACGGTGTGGCGCGACGGGTTCGAGTGGAAGCAGAGCTATTCGCGCGGCCACCCCCTCGGCCCGATCCAGCAGGGCGCGCCCTCGCGCAAAAAGGGTTCGCTGATCCGCTTCACCCCCGATGCCGAAATCTTCGGCGAGGACGTGGCGTTCAAGCCGGCGCGGCTCTACCGCATGGCCCGCTCGAAGGCCTACCTGTTCCGGGGCGTGGAGATTCGCTGGAAATGTGCGCCCGAACGCATCCACGACCAGACCCCGGCTGAAGCCACCTTCCACTTCCCCAACGGCCTGGCCGACTTCCTCAAGGAACGCATCGGCGACATCGAGACCGTCACGCCCGAGGCCTTCGCCGGTCGGATCGAGCGGGCCGAAGGCGGCGGGGCGGTGGAATGGGCGGTGGCCTGGAGCGGGGCAGGCTTCGGCGAGGCCGACGGCTTCACCCAGTCCTACTGCAACACCGTGCCGACGCCCGAGGGCGGCACCCACGAGGCCGGCCTGCGCGCCGTGCTGACGCGGGGCCTGAAGCAGTATGCCGACCTGACCGGGGACAAGCGCGCCGGCATCCTGACCGCAGAGGACGTCGCCGCCCAAGCCGGCGCCCTGATCAGCGTCTTCATCCGCAACCCCGAGTTCCAGGGCCAGACCAAGGAACGCCTGTCCTCCAGCGACGCCCAACGCCTGGTCGAGAACACGTTGCGCGACCCGTTCGACCACTGGCTGACGGCTCAACCCAAGTCGGCCAATGCGCTGCTCCAGTTCGTCATCGACCGGGCCGAGGAGCGGCTGAAACGCCGCAAGGACAAGGAGGTCGCCCGCGCCTCGGCCACCCGCAAGCTGCGCCTGCCGGGCAAGCTGGCGGACTGTTCGGGTTCGGCCATGGACGGGTCGGAGCTGTTCATCGTCGAGGGCGACTCGGCCGGCGGCTCGGCCAAGCAGGCGCGCAATCGCGCCACCCAGGCCATCCTGCCGCTGCGGGGCAAGATCCTGAACGTCGCGTCGGCCGCCAACGACAAGGCGGCCAAGAACCAGGAGCTGTCGGACCTGATGCTGGCGCTCGGGTGCCAGGGCGGCTCGCGCTACAAGGAAGAAGAGCTCCGCTACGACCGCATCATCATCATGACCGACGCCGACGTCGACGGCGCCCACATCGCGTCGCTCTTGATCACCTTCTTCTACCGGACCATGCCGGAGATGGTGCGCGCCGGGAAACTCTACCTCGCCCTGCCCCCGCTCTATCGCATCAGCCACGGCGCCAACACCGCCTACGCCCGCGACGACGCCCACAAGGACGAGCTGCTGGCCACCACCTTCAAGAACAAGAAGCCCGAGATCGGCCGCTTCAAGGGCCTGGGCGAGATGATGCCGGCCCAGCTCAAGGAAACCACCATGGACCCCAAGCGCCGTACCCTGGCGCGGGTGATCCTGCCCCGTTCGGAGGAGAGCGTGGAGGACCTGGTCGAGACCCTGATGGGCCGCAAGCCGGAACTGCGCTTTCGCTTCATCCAGGAAAACGCCGAGTTCGCGACCGGGGACCTGGACGTCTAGGGGGTCGGCGGCTCCGCTTCTCGATCCACCGCCCACCTCCTATCTCGCATCCCCGCCAAACGATGGCCCTCATTGCCGGTCATCCAAGCCGTTCGTTGTCGCCCAGCTTGATCGGGCGATCTTGCGGCGCTTTCCTGTCGACCGCGCGGCTGATGCTCCACCAAGGTCGAGCGCGACAAGGCGACGTCCATTCCGGACCCCGCAGAGGAGGCCAGACGCATGAGCGAAACGACGGCCGCAACGCCGATCCTGGTCCTTGGTGGAACCAGCCTGATCGGCCGCCATCTGCTGAAAGACTTGCGTGCGCAGGAACGGCCATTCACGGCGATCAGTCGCGATCCGCCCATGGACGGCGGCTCGGAATGGCTTCGAGGCGATCAGACCCATGGCGATCTCGTCGGACGCCTGCCACAGGCCGAGACCGCGCTTAGCCTGTCGCCGGTCTGGCTGCTGCCCACAGCCCTCCCCGCCCTGGCGGCGGCGGGCGTCAAACGGCTCGTGGCCTTCTCCTCCACCAGCCGCACGACCAAGGCGGACTCGCCCTCGCCGGAGGAACGCGCCGTCGCCGCCCGATTGACAGAGGGTGAGGCGGAAACCGAGCGCTTCTGCGAGGCGCACGAAATCACCTGGACCGTGCTGCGCCCAACCCTGATCTATAGCGAGGGTGAGGACGCCAACATCTCCCGGCTGGCCGCGCTGATCCGGCGCTTCGGCGTCCTTCCCTTATCCGGCTTCGGCGGCGGCCTGCGTCAGCCGGTGCATGCCGCCGACCTGGCCCAGGCGGCGCTCGCGGTGATCGATCGGGAGCAGACCTTCAACCGCGCCTACGACCTGCCCGGGGGCGAGACCCTGACCTATCGCGTCATGGTGGAACGGGTGTTCGAAGGGCTGGGTCGCAAACCGCGGATCATCGCCCTCCCCCCGCCGATCTGGCGGTTCGGGCTGAGCCTGATGGGCTCGCGGCTACCGGACGCCACCGCCGCCATGGGCGCACGCATGGGCGAGGACCTCGCCTTCGATCCAGTCCCGGCCCGACGTGACTTCAACTGGGCGGCCCGTCCCTTCCGGCCGCTATTCGAGCTGGCGCAAGCGCCCTAGGTCGCCGTATGCACTGCAAGTTCATTTCCGCAAGGATCGCGGAAGTGGAACCGGCGGCCGCCCGAAAAGGCGAAGATCGGCTTGACGATCTCCCCGCCGCTGGCCTGCACCCGGGCGAGGGTTGCTTCCAGGTCCACCGCATAGAGCACCACCAGCGGCGCCTTGGTCCGTTCGGGCGCATCGGACTGGAAACCGCCGTCGACGCCCTCGGCGAAGGCGGCGTAGGTCGGCCCATAGTCGACGAAGCTCCAGCCGAACGCCTCGCTGTAGAAGGTCTGGGATTGGGCCATGTCGCCGGCAGGCAACTCCACATAGTCGATCTTGCCGTCTACCCGCATCCCAGCCTCCGCCCGTTCCTGTGTTGTTCTTATTTGTGTGCGTGAGAGTCAAGCCACAGTCCACACCCCGGTTCGCTTGATCTCCTGGTCTTCCAGGTCGCGACTGGTCGGCACCTCATATTCCGCGAGTTGGATCAGCCCGGTGCGCGGGAAGTAGCTGCGCCCCGGATCGCCGATCAGCACGCGGGCGCCCGCCGCATGGGCCGCGCGCAACCAGGCCTCGACCCGCTCCGCCAGCGGCTTCTCGTAACAGATGTCGCCCGCCAGGATGAGGTCGGCCTCGGGCGGCGGCGCATCCAGCAGGTCGCGGTCGGTGAAGTCGACCTCCACGCCGTTGACCGCCGCGTTCAGGCCCACGGCGTCGCGGCAGAAGCCATCCACGTCGTTGGCGAGCACAGACAGCGCGCCCGCCTTCATCACAGCGATGGCCACCACGCCCGAGCCGGTGGCGAAATCCACCACTCGCTTGCCCATCGCCTCTTCGGGATGATCCAGCAGGTAGCGCGCCAGCGCCTGTCCGCCGGCCCAGGCGAAGGCCCAGAACGGCGGCGGCAAACCAAGTTCGCCCAGGGCCTCCTCGGTCATCCGCCAGATCGGCGTCACCTCGTCGGCGAGGTGAAGGGCGATCTCGGGACAGTGGGATGGGTGTTGCAGTCGTGTGTTGGCGAGGATGAAGCCGCGCCTGTCGGCGATCAAGGATGGAGACGCCGCCAACCCGCCACGGCAAGGGCGGCGAAGACCAGAAGGCCGACGTCGCGGTTGGACTTGAACAGGCGCAGCGCGCCTTCGGGATCGTCGCGCTTCACCTGGCTCGCCTGCCAGGTCAGGTGCGCCGCCGCCGCGAACAGCAGCGGCCAGCCCTGGGGCGCGAACTTGGTCAGCCCGCCCAGCAGCAGGATGGTGATGGCGTAGAAGGCCATCACGCCCGCCCGCACGTCGCGACCCAGCCGACGCGCGCTGGACTTCACCCCGGCCAGCGCGTCGTCCTCGATGTCCTGCACCGCGTAGATGGTGTCGTAGCCCAGCGTCCAGAATATCCCGCTGGCGTAGAGCACCGCCGCCGGCCAATCCAGCTTGCCGCGCACCGCCGCATAACCCAGCAGGGCGCCCCAGTTGAAGGTCAGGCCCAGCCACGCTTGCGGCCACCAGGTGATCCGCTTCATGAACGGATAGGCCGCCACCAGGGCCAGCGACCCCACGCCCAGCAGGATGGCGGTCAGGTTCATGCACAGCAGCACGCACAGGGCCGCCAGGCTCAGCCCGACCAGATAGATCCACGCCGCCTTGACGCTGATGCGGCCCGAGGCGACCGGCCGGTTGGCGGTGCGCGCCACCTTGGCGTCCATCTTGCGGTCGACGATGTCGTTGAAGGCGCACCCCGCCGCCCGCATCGCCGTGGCCCCCACCGCGATCAGGCCCAGCAGCCTCAGGTCCGGCAGATGTCCGAGCAGGGCGTCGGCCAGCGCCACCCCCTGCCAGCCCGGCAGCATCAGCAGCCAGATCCCCGCCGGCCGGTCGAACCGGCCGAGCTTCAGCCACGGCCGCAGCCACAGCGGCGCCCAGCGATCGACCCAGTTGTCCGGCCGGGCGTCGGGCAGGCGGCGGTCGGGAAGCGCGGCGCTTTGACTCATGCGCTCGCGGATGGCTCGAAACATGCTGGTGCGCTCAGGGCGGCGAGGCGCCACGGGGGTGACGGCGTTCGCAATCGGTTCGGAGTCCCCATATAGAGGCTTCGATCACGTTCGTCGCCTTGGACCCGTCGCCCCATGCAGACCCGCAATCCCTTCTTCGACGAAGCCGCCAAGGTCATGGAAAGCGCCATGAGCCTGGCCCAGGCCGCCGGCGAGGAAGCCCGCACCGCCTTCCGCGCCCAGGGCGACCGCATGGCGGCCGAACTCGATCTGGTGCGGCGCGACGAACTGGACGCAGTGCGCGCAGCGCTGTCTGCGGAAATCGCCCAGCTTCGCGCGGAAATCGCAACTTTGAAGGGCCCAGCCTCTCCCGGTTCGCCTGACGCGTGACCGTGGTTGAGCCCTGCGCATTTAGTCCGTTAGACTCACACATGATACTGGGTGATTCCGTCAGGCGCTTTCCGCGTCCGACCTCACCGTGAGGATCAAGCCTATGGACACGCCTCACAACGAAGACGTCGACGCCGGCTTCGATCCCCTGGATGTGGTCGAACGGGTGCTGGATGCGGAAAACCTGGATTTCGACCGTACCGAAGACGGCGACCTCGCCTTCGCCCTGACCGGCGACTGGAAGGATTACGAGCTGTGGTTCGCGTGGCGACCGGAGGCGGATTGTCTCCAGCTCTGCCTGTCCATCGACATGAAGGCCCCTAAGCCTCAGCGCGGCTCCATGTATGAGCTGCTGAGCCTGATCAACCAGCGGGTCTGGATGGGCCACTTTGAATGCTGGGCCGAGGACGGCGAGGTGGTGTTCCGCCACTCCATGTCCATGCCCAGCGGCGAGCGCCCGACCCTGGCCCAGGCGGCCTCAATGATCGACGCGGCGGTGGAAGCGGCGGATCGGTTCTACCCAGCGTTCGACTTCATGCTGCGCGGCGCCAAGAGCCCCGACGACGCCATGGCCGCCTGCATGTTCGAGACCAAGGGTCAGGCCTAGGCGTTCCATCTCCGCGAACCGCTTGAGCCTCGCGGCCGTCTCGCCCACATCTGAGGCGAGAGCAGGAGCTGGAACTGATATGGCCGTAGCCAGGAAGACCGCGTCCACCGCGCCCAAGCCGTCCCCCAAGACACCGGGGACCTCGAAGGCGTCCGCATCTCCGAAGGCGTCGACCCCGCCGCAGATGCCGGAGGTCCCCGAAGCCCCCGCGGTCGATCTGTTGGACCGGGCTGGAGAACAGGCCTTGGCGCTGGCCATGGACAAGCCCTGGAGCGAGATCAGCCTGCGCGACATCGCCCGCGCGGCCAGCCTGTCCTTCGCGGAACTCTACGCCCGCGCGCCGGGCAAGACCGCCCTGCTCGACCACATGTCCCGTCGCTTCGACGCAGCGGCTTTCGCTTCGGCCGAGGCCGACGACTCTGCCGAGGCCCATGATCGTTTGTTCGAAACGGTGATGGCGCGACTGGAGGCGATGGCGCCGCATCGCGACGCCCTGATCTCCATCGCCCGGTCCCAGGGCATACTGGTCATCGCCCCTCACCTGCCGCGCACCGCCAAGGCCCTGCTCGAAGCGGCCGGGATCGACACCGGCGGCCCGGTCGGCGCGATCAGGATCGCCGGCATGACGCGGGTATGGGCGCGCACCCTGCAGGTCTGGCGCGACGACCAGGGGGCGCTGAACCGCACCATGGCCGAGATCGACAAGCAATTGCGCACCTTCAACCAGCGCCTGAAGCGGGTCGGCGCAGGGTTCTGAGGGTGGGGTCCACGTCCTCCCGCCGCCAAAAAGGCTGATGCCGCTCGTCCTGCACCCCTGCGGCCCGATCGTGGACGCGACGGCGGCGCGGCGCGCGCGGGAGCGGCTGGGGCCTTCCACGGTCATCGATGGCGCATGGCCCGAGTTGGAGCCGGTGTTCGCCGCCTCGCCCTATCTCGCCCGTCTGGCCGTGAGGTCGTCCGCGCGGCTGGAAACGCTGCTGCGATCCGACCCCGATGCGCACCTGGAAGACCTCATCGCCCGCACCACCGCCGTCGCCCTGGCTACGGATGTGGAGACGGCCGGGCGCGAGTTGCGCCGGCTGAAGGCCGAACTGCACCTCCTGACCGCTCTGTGCGACCTCGGCGGCCGGTGGGACCTGGATCGGGTCACCTCCGCCCTGACCCGTTTCGCTGACGCGGCGGTGCAGGCGGGGCTGAGCGTGGTGACCGCCCAGGAACATGAACGCGGCCGGCTGGTCGGCGGCGTCCTGGACGCCGGTCCCCTGCCCGGCCTGTTCTGTCTGGCGCTCGGCAAGCACGGCGGCTTCGAGCTGAACTACTCCTCTGACATCGACATCAGCGTCTTCTACGAACCCTCGGCCCTGCCGGTCGCAGTCGACGTCGACCCGCGCGCCCTGGCCGAACGGTTGACCAAAGCACTAGCGGCGCTGCTGCAGGAGCGGACGGCGGAGGGCTATGTCTTCCGGGTCGACCTGCGCCTGCGCCCCGATCCGTCCTCCACCCCCGTGGCCATGCCGGTCGAGGCGGCGCTGACCTACTACGAGACCGCCGGCCAGAATTGGGAGCGGGCGGCGATGATCAAGGCCCGCGCCTGCGCCGGAGACCTCGCACGGGGCCAGGCCTTCATCGACAGCCTTCGCCCCTTCATCTGGCGGCGGAGCCTGGACTACGCCGCCATCGCCGACATCGGCGCCATCAAGCGCCAGATCCACGTCCACAAGGTCGACGAGCGACTGGTGGCGCCCGGCCACAATCTGAAACTGGGCGCGGGCGGCATCCGCGAGATCGAGTTCTTCGTCCAGACCCAGCAGTTGATCCTGGGCGGTCGCGACCGCAGCCTGCGCTCGCCCCGCACCCTGGATGCGCTGGCCGCCCTGGCCGCCGCCGGACATGTGACGCCCGACGCTTGCACCGACCTCACCGACGCCTACCGGCGACTACGCGGCTGGGAGCATCGGGCGCAGATGATCGCCGACGAGCAGACCCACACCCTGCCCGAGGACCCTACGATCCGGCGCGCGATCGGCGCCCTGTCCGGCGCGCCCGACCTCGCGACGTTCGACCGGGAGGTGGGCGAGGTGCTGGAGCGGGTCAACGCCCGCTACGCCGCCCTGTTCGCCGAGGACGAAGATCTGTCCACCGCCTTCGGCAGCCTGGTCTTCACCGGGGTGGAGGACGATCCGGAGACCCTGCTCACCCTGAAGCGGATGGGCTTTTCCAACCCGGCCCAGGTCTCGGCCGCCATCCGCGGTTGGCATCACGGACGCGTCCCCGCCACGCGTGGGGAGCGGGCGCGGGAGTTGTTCACCCGCCTGGTCCCGCGCCTGTTGGAAGCCGCCCACGCCTCGGGCGCGCCCGACAACGCCTTCAACCGCTTCGCCGACTTCTTCGCCGCCCTGGGCTCCGGCGTACAGGTGCAGTCGCTATTCCTGGCCAAGCCGGAATTACTCGAACTAGTGGTGCGGGTGATGGCCTTCGCGCCCGAACTCGCCCGCATCCTGGCGCGCCGGCCCGAGGCCCTGGACGCCTTGCTGGACGCGCGCTTCTTCGCACCGCTCGATCCGGCCGAGGCGGCGGAAGCCTTGCACGCGGCTGTCGACCGGGCGCCGGGCTTCGAAGCGGCCATGGACGCCGCACGGCGCGCCCATCACGATCAGGCGTTCCGTATCGGCGTCCAGGTGATGTCCGGCGCGGCCGACGCCTGGGAGGCGGGGCGTAGCTTCGCCGCCCTGGCCGACGCCTGCCTGGGCGCGCTGGCGCCGGCGGCGCTAGCGGAGACGGAGCGGCTCGGCGGCGACTTCCTCGGCGACGTGGCGGTAGTAGCGCTCGGCCGAGCTGGATCGCGGGAGATGACCGCCCGCTCGGACCTCGATCTGATGACCGTCTTCCGTACGGCCGACCCGACCGTCCTGTCGGCGGGCAAGGGCTGGAGCGGGGAGACCTTCTACGCCCGGTTCAGCCAGCGCCTGACCACCGCCCTGTCGGCCTCGACGCCGGCCGGCGGGCTCTACGAGGTGGACCTGCAGCTTCGCCCGTCCGGCGCGGCTGGGCCGATCGCAGTGAGCCTGAACGCGTTTCGCCGCTACTACGCCGAGGAGGCGGAGACCTGGGAAGCCCTGGCCTTGACGCGGGCGAGAGTGGCCTGGGCGTCTTCCGAAGCGTTCGCGATCGAGGCCACGACGGCCATCGTCCAGGCCCTGCGCAGGCCGCGCGCGCCGGCGGCGGTGTCGCGCGACGTGCTCGACATGCGCCGGCTGATGTCGCGGGAACGACCGCCAAAAGGCGAATGGGACCTCAAGCTCTGCCCCGGCGGACTGGTGGACATCGAATTCGCCGCCCAGGCCCTACAGGTGGTCCACGCTTCGCGCGGGGGTCCGCTGCTCACCAACACCGGCTCGGCCCTCGTCACCATGCGGGACCACGGCCTGGCGGACCCCGCCACGCTCGACGCGCTTTGGGCCGCCTGGAACCTGGAGCAAAACCTCTGGCAATTGCTGAAGCTCGCCCTGCCCGACGGCGCCGACCCGGCCGACGAGCCCCAACGTTTCCGGACACTGCTGGCGCGTGCAGGCGGCTGCGCGGACTTCGATAAGCTGAAGAAGACCCTGGAGGCCCGCCGGCGCGAAGCCCACGCAGCGTTCATCAAGGTGGTGAAGGGCTTGGCGCTCTAGGCTGCGCTGAAGTCGTGCACGAGTGGCGCAGGCAGCGAGAGACCCGGCTGGCCGCCGCGGAAATTCTCCTCGCGCGTACCGGCGCTGAGGCTGGATTCAAACTCGCGGAAGATATCCAGCAGTTCCTCCACCGGCGCCCGGGGTTGGGTCCCCAGCGGGAAGCGGTAGTTCCAAAAGCTGACGATGTGTTGCAGCGCGCCCAGCCGCTCGCCCAGTTCCACGAACATGCCAGGCGCGGACAGCAGGAACTCGCGGAACGCCATCGGGCTCTCGTTGCGGGTCAGGTTGGCGTAGGCGGCATCATACACCCCGAGCGCCGCGTTCACGGTGGCGCAGCTGTGGCGCAGGGCGCGCTGGATCCTGTTTCCGCTGTGGTCGATCGCCATGATCGCCTCCCGATCCGCGGCGCCCACCGGCTTGACCTCCTTCAGCGCCGCGCTGACGCCGCCCACATGGGCCAGGAGCGTGTTCAGCGACCACTTGTAATAGAGGAAGCCCTTCCAGCAGAACACGCCCTCCTTGTACTCGTCCGAGCGCAGCCGCAGCGTCAGGCGCAGCGGCTCCATGTCGTCGTCGATATGGCTGGACAGGATCTTGAACACCAGACGGTCGGCCTGGCTGGTCGATGTGGCCATCCCCCCGCCCAGGCTGAGCGTGACCAGGGGTTGGATCTCGTCGCGGACGAAGGCGGACATGCGCGCCAGGTCCGAGGGGTTGATCTCGAAATAGCAGGGGGCCGGATCGAACCCCTTACGCTTCAACTGCTCGCGGGTGATGAACGGATCGAGCGAGGGGATGGCGTCCAGCGCGCGCAACAGGCGCATGTCGGCCTCGTCCATCTGAGCGAGGCCGAGCGCCGCGCACATGGACTCTTCGAACAGGCGCTCGCCGACGAATAGGCTGACGCCGCCGAGCCTCAGGTCCGCCGAGTCGATCGGAAGCAGGACCTTGGTGCAGATCGTGCGCTCCCGGGGGAATAGGTCGAGCTCGTCACGCCGCAGGCGATGCTTGATGATGATCGAGCGGTTGAGGATTTCGTTGCGGAAGAACGGGCGCGCCGCGTGCTCCGGGTCTTCCTGGTTCTTACGCCAAACACCCAGCAGGTTGAGGACGCGCGCCGTGGAAGCAGTCGCCTCCAGGTTGAGTAGACTCCGAACTGAAAAGTCCGCCATGACACCCGTCCTCGCCTTGGACTCTCAATAGTTCAGAATGGTAAACAACCACTTTCCTTCGCGCTCCCTGGCGAAAAGCGCGTGGAATATCTTATCTGTACCTGAAATGGAGGCGGTTCACTTGAGAAACATCAAGAGGAAAGCTTGCTGAAATCGCCACATCACAGTTCACTTGAGGGTTAAACGAAGCCGCTTAGCTTTCCGATCGTAGCAGAACGCAGCGCCTTCGGTTCCACCGCCCCGTTTCGCGGCCATCCTAGCGGCAAAAAACTATCGAGCCCGGCGTATCGCATGCCGCGCCCTTCGCTTCCAAGGATTCGCCCACCCGCATTTCCCATGGAGAATATGCAGGGAACACAACCAAAGATCGAATCTTACCCCCCCAACTCCACAAGGTCGTAGGGGACCGTCCGGCGATCGTTGATCGGCACTCGCAGAGCCCGGTCGAGCGGGGGGAAGGCGCGCTGTGGGCAATCGGTGCGCTCACAGATACGGCAACTCACCCCGATCCTGGCCGCCGGCCCCGCCAGGTCCAGGCCGGCGGAGTAGATCACCTGGGGCGCATGCTGGACCTCGCAGCCGAGGCCCAACGCATAGCGCCGGTCCGGCGTCAGATAATCGCCCGAGCGCTTCACCTCGCTGCGGGCGACGCACAGGTAGCGAACCCCATCCGGGGTTTCGGCCACCTGGCTCAGGATGTCGCCCGGCCGCCCGAACGCCTCGTGCACGTTCCACAGCGGGCAGGCGCCGCCGAAGCGGGCGAACTGCAACGGCGTGGCGCTATGGCGCTTGGTGATGTTGCCGGCCATGTCGATGCGCACGAAGTAGAACGGCAACCCCCGCATGCCCGAGCGTTGCAGCGTGCTCAGCCGGTGGCAGACCTGCTCGAAGCTGGCGCTGAAACGGGTCTGCAGCCGCTCCACGTCATGGTGCAACTCGCCGGCCGCCGCCAGGAACGCCCGATAGGGCAACAGCAGCGCGCCGGCGGCGTAGTTGCCGAGCCCCACCCGGCACACGTCGCGCGCGGCGGGCGCGCGGAACCGAGCCTTCTCCAACTCGGCCTCAATCAGGTCGCGGAACTCGAACAGGGCCAATTGGTAGGCGAGTTGGAAGGTGCGGGTGGAGGTCGGCTGGGCGCTGTCCACATACAGCCGCCGCGCCTCCGGATCGTAGTGGCGCAGCACGCCCTCGCCGCTCGGCCGGCGCACCACCGTCACCGCATGCAACGCCAGCAGCGCCTGGGTCAGGGCGATTTCCGGCGTCTGGGTCTTGCTGATCAGGATGTGCGCGGACAGGGCCTCGGCAGCCACGTCCAGGCTGTCGAAATAGTTGCCCTTGTAGTGGAAGAAGTCCCGCACTTCCTCATAGGGCAGGCTGGCGCTGGCGACGGCGGTCTCATCCAGCGAGACGGTCTCGTCCATGGCCTTGAACCGTTCGTCCAGCCGGCGAAAGGCGCGGTGCAGGGCCAGGAACTGGCGCGCCAGGGCGGGCGTGGCGCTGGCCGCCTGCTTGACCTCGGCCGCACTCGGCGGATCGCCATAGGCGGCGGCGTCCACCGTGGCCTCCCGCAGGTCCGCCGCCAACCGCCCCTCGTCGCCGATGTCGAACACCCCGGCGTCGACCTGGAACACCTGGGTCAGGGCGATCAGCACCCGGGCGGTGACGGGGCGTTGATTGGTCTCGATCTGCGATAGATAACTAGGCGAGAGGCCCAGGCGCGTGGCGCAAGTCTCCAGCGTCCAGCTTCGGGCCTCGCGCAGACGGCGCAGGCGCGCCCCGATGAAAAGCTTCTCGACCATCGCAGTTTCGCAAACTTCAAATCAGCAATGCATAGCCCTACGCAACTTGGCACGTTTTGCGAAGGACTTAAGTTCTTTCCGCGTTAGGTCGAAGCCGGTTCGCGAGCGCAAGGCATATCCCGCATGCATACCATCCTGGAAGAACTCGAACATCGCCGCAACCAGGCCCGCCAGGGCGGCGGCGAAAAGCGTATCGCTACCCAGCACGCCAAGGGCAAGCTGACCGCGCGCGAACGCATCGCGCTGCTGCTGGACGAAGGCTCGTTCGAGGAGTTCGACATGTTCGTCGAGCATCGCGCGGTCGAGTTCGGCATGGACAAGACCCGCATCCCCGGCGACGGCGTGGTCACCGGCTGGGGCACGGTCAACGGGCGGGTGGTCTACGTCTTCTCCAAGGACTTCACCGTGTTCGGCGGCTCGCTCTCGGGCGCCCACGCCAAGAAGATCCTCAAGGTGATGGACCAGGCGCAGAAGCTCGGGGCGCCGGTGATCGGCCTGTACGACGCCGGCGGCGCGCGCATCCAGGAAGGCGTCGAGAGCCTGGCCGGCTATGCCGACATCTTCCTGCAGAACGTGATGGCCTCGGGCGTCATCCCTCAGATCAGCGTGATTATGGGTCCGTGCGCGGGGGGCGACGTCTACAGCCCCGCCATGACCGACTTCATCTTCATGGTGAAAGACACCAGCTACATGTTCGTCACCGGCCCCGACGTGGTGAAGACCGTCACCAACGAAGTGGTCACCGCCGAGGAACTGGGCGGGGCGCGGGTGCACGCCACCAAGTCCGGCGTGGCCGACGGCGCGTTCGAGAACGACCTGGAGGCCCTGACCCAGGTGCGCCGGCTGGTCGACTTCCTGCCCCTGTCCAACCGGGAGAAGCCGCCGCATCGCGAAAGCTATGACGACGCCGAGCGGGAGGAACGCTCGCTCGACACCCTGGTCCCCTCCAACCCCAACAAGCCCTACGACATGAAGGAGCTGATCCTGAAGGTCGTGGACGAGGGCGACTTCTTCGAGATCGCCCCGGACTACGCCAAGAACATCGTCATCGGCTTCGGCCGTATGGACGGGGACACGGTGGGCTTCGTCGCCAACCAGCCGCTGTCGCTGGCCGGCGTGCTGGACATCGACAGTTCGCGCAAGGCGGCGCGGTTCGTGCGCTTCTGCGACGCCTTCGAGATCCCCATCGTCACCTTCGTCGACGTGCCGGGCTTCATGCCGGGCACGCGCCAGGAATACGGCGGCCTGATCAAGCACGGGGCCAAGCTGCTGTTCGCCTATGCCGAGGCGACCGTGCCCAAGATCACCGTCATCACCCGCAAGGCCTATGGCGGGGCCTACGACGTAATGAGCTCCAAGCACCTGCGCGGCGACTTCAACTACGCCTGGCCCACCGCGGAGATCGCGGTCATGGGCGCCAAGGGGGCGGTGGAAATCATCTTCCGCGCCGACGCCTCGGACCCGCAGAAGCTCGCCGAGCGCGAGGCAGAGTACAAGCAGCGCTTCGCCAACCCCTTCGTCGCCGCCCAGCTCGGCTATATCGACGACGTGATCATGCCCCACGGCACCCGCCGCCGCCTCGTCCGCGCCTTGAAGAGCCTGAAGACTAAACAGCTCTCCAATCCCGCGAAGAAGCACGACAACATTCCGCTGTGAGAGGGGTGGCGCATCTCCCTTCCCCCTCGAAGGGGGAAGGGTCGGGGATGGGGGTGCGCGCGTCGCGTTCACCGATCGTCCAAGGGAGGCGCAGCCGCCTGCGCCCTTCCCCGCAACATCCTGCACTCACCCCCATCCCTGCCCTTCCCCCTTCGAGGGGGAAGGGAGCAGAGTGAGCCCCATGTTCAACAAAATCCTGATCGCCAACCGCGGCGAGATCGCCGTCCGCATCATCAAGACCTGCCGCCGCCTCGGGATCAAAACCGTGGTGGTCTATTCCGAGGCCGACGCCGACAGCCTGGCGGTGGAGATGGCCGACGAGAGCGTCTTCATCGGTCCGCCGCCGGCCGCCCAGTCCTACCTGCTGGCCGACAAGATCATCCAGGCCTGCAAGGACACCGGCGCCCAGGCCGTCCACCCCGGCTTCGGCTTCCTGTCGGAGAAGGCGGAGTTCGCGCAACAGTGCGCCGACGCCGGGATAGTCTTCATCGGCCCCAACCCCCACGCCATCGCCGCCATGGGCGACAAGATCGAATCCAAGAAGTTCGCCGCCAGGGCGGGCGTCACCACGGTGCCCGGCCACATCGGGGAGATCGACGACACCGCCCACGCCATCCGCATCTCAGAAGAGATCGGCTTCCCAGTGATGATCAAGGCCTCGGCCGGTGGGGGCGGCAAGGGCATCCGGGTGGCCTGGACCCGCGCCGATGTCGAGGAAGGCTTTCCCGCCGTCCGCGCCGAGGCCAAGGGCGCGTTCGGCGACGACCGCATCTTCATCGAGAAGTTCATCACCTCGCCCCGCCACATCGAGATTCAGGTGTTGGGCGACAAGCACGGCCACGTGGTCCACCTGTTCGAGCGCGAATGCTCGATCCAGCGCCGCAACCAGAAGGTCATCGAGGAGGCGCCCTCGCCCCTGCTCGACCCGGAAACCCGCGCGGCCATGGGCGCCCAGGCGATCGCCCTCGCCCAGGCGGTGAACTACGACAGCGCCGGCACGGTGGAGTTCGTCGCCGGCCAGGACAAGTCGTTCTACTTCCTGGAGATGAACACCCGGCTGCAGGTGGAGCATCCGGTCACCGAACTGATCACCGGGCTCGACCTGGTGGAGCAGATGATCCGCAGCGCGGCGGGCGAGCCGCTGGCGTTCGTCCAAGCCGATCTGGCCATCAAGGGCTGGGCGGTCGAGAGCCGTCTGTATGCGGAAGATCCCTATCGCAGCTTCCTGCCCTCCATCGGCCGGCTCGTGCGTTATCAGCCCCCAGCGGAAGGCGAACACGGCGGCTACCAGGTGCGCAACGACAGCGGCGTGCGCGAGGGCGATGAGATCTCGATGTTCTACGACCCGATGATCGCCAAGCTCTGCACCCACGCGCCGACCCGCCTGGGCGCCATCGACGGCATGGCCCGCGCGCTGGAGGACCTGGAGATCGAGGGCCTGGGTCACAACGCGCCCTTCCTGTCGGCGGTGATGGACCAGGCGCGGTTCCGCTCGGGCGAAATCTCCACCAACTACATCAAGGACGAATTCCCCGACGGCTTCCACGGCCTTGAGCCCACACCGGACCAGCTCGACCTGATGACGGCGGCGGCCTGCTGGATGCACCGGCTGCAGGCTCGCCGGGCGCGCAGCAATGGCGGCAAGCTGTTCGCGGCGCCCATCCGAACCGAGTTCGCGGTGCGCATCGGCGACGACGCCCGCGCCGTGAAGCTGTCCGGCGAGGGTCTGTCGCTGGATATCGAACTGACCGGCGAGGGCCGAAAGCTCGGCCTGGAAGGCGTCGAATGGCGGCCGGGCAAGCGCCTGTTCAAAGGTGTGCTCGACGGCCGGCCCTTCAGCCTGGAGACCCGCGCGGCGGCCGAGGGCTTCGTCATCCGCCATCGCGCGGCCAAGGCCACGGTGCTGGTGCTCACCCCGCTGTCGGCCGAACTGCACGAGCGCCTGCCGAAGAAGCGGCCCGCCGACACCTCCCGCCTGATCGTCTCGCCCATGCCGGGCCTGGTGGTCAGCCTGGACGTCGAGGTCGGGCGCGAGGTCAAGGCCGGCGAGGCGGTGGCGGTGATCGAGGCGATGAAGATGCAGAACATCATCAAGGCCGAGCGCGACGGCGTAGTGAAGTCCATCGGCGTCAAGGCCGGCGACAGCGTGGCGGCGGATGAAGTGCTGGTGGAGTTCGCCTAAGGTATCTGGACCCAATTTTTGACACCTGCCCCTTCCACCGCTCATCAAATGCCTGAACAGGCAACCGTAGGAAGCATCCCATGAAGCTCGATCCCTCCATCGCCGCGCTGGTCACCGGCGGCGCCTCGGGCCTGGGTGAAGGCACGGCCCGCGCCCTCGCCGCGAAGGGCGTGAAGGTCGCTCTGTTCGACATGAACGAAGAGCGCGGCCGCCAGATCGCCTCTGAGATCGGCGGGGTGTTCTGCAAGGTCGACGTCACCTCCGACGCCGAGGTCGCGGCCGGCTTCCTGGCGGCGCGCACCGCCCACGGCCAGGAGCGGATCCTGATCAACTGCGCCGGCATCGCCACCGGGGCCAAGACCGTCGGCCGCAAGAAGGACACGGGAGAAATCACGACCTTCCCCCAGGAGCTGTTCGAGCGGACCATCCGCATCAACCTGTTCGGCAGCTTCCGCTGCATCACCAATTCCGCCGCCGGCATGGTCGGGCTGGAGCCGCTGGAAGACGGCGAGCGGGGCGTGATCATCAACACCGCCTCGGTCGCGGCGGAGGACGGCCAGATCGGCCAGGCGGCCTATTCGGCGTCCAAGGGCGGTGTCCTGGCCATGGCCCTGCCGATCGCGCGCGACCTGATGAACGACGGGATACGGGTCAACACCATCCTGCCCGGCGTGTTCGCCACCCCCATGGTCGCCGGCATGTCCCAGGCGGTGCAGGACAGCCTCGCCGCCAACATCCCCTTTCCCAAGCGCCTTGGCACTGCGGCCGACTACGCCCGCACGGCGCTAGACATCATCGGCAACGTCTACCTGAACGCCGCCGCCATTCGCCTGGATGGCGCGATCAGGCTGGCGCCGCGGTAGGCTGACCCCTGGGCTCCGTATCCAAGAGCGGCGACGGCGGCCGCTCGGTCTCCATCAGTGATCCCCCCGTAATGCGAGCTTGGCTCGCAGATCGACGTTCTCGGCTTCGAGCGCGGTGAGCCGATCCCGCAGCGGCTGGACCGCCTCGGCGATCTCGCCCTCGGTGAAGCGGGGTGTGATGTGCTGCGGGCAGTTCCAGTCGAAGGTCTCCAGGTGGAGCTTGAGCAAGCGCTCGGGCTTGCCCCTGTAGGCTGGATCAGCCACTTGCGCCGCCAGGGCGGCGTCGGCGTCGAGCGCCAGGGCCTCGACGTGGACGTATATCTTGAGGCGCGCGCGGCCGGCGTAGTCCATCAGGATCAGGGCGGCGCGGTCGTCGGACGAAAGATTGCCGACGCTGATATACTGGCGGTTTCCGCGATAGTCGGCGAAGGCCAGTGTTGTCTCGTCGATAACCTTGAGAAAGCCGGCCGGCCCACCGCGATGCTGGATATAGGGCCAACCGGTCTCCGACACCGTGGCCATGTAGAAGCTGTCCCGCTGGATGATGAAGGCGGCTTCCTGCTCCGTGAACCGCTTGAACGCCCGGTCGCCCTTGAAGTCCGCCCAGAGATGCGCGCTGCCCATGGCCACCTGCGCCGCCCGCACGCTTGGGGTTACGGCGATATCGAGGAATCCGTAAGACATGATCAGCTGCTCCTCGAGCAATCAGGGGCTGGCGGCCCGGGTGAACCGCCAGCATGCCGGGATCAGGCCGCTTCGGCGGCCAGCACCACGGGAAAGTCGATGTCGGTCTTGGCCACCTCGTTCAGGAAGTTGGTGAAGCAGTTCTCGGCGACCAGGGCGACGATCTCCACGATCTGGCCGTCCGTGAAACCCGCGAGACGAACCTCGGCAACGTCGGCCTCGCTGACGTGGCCCCGCGCCTTTGTCACCTTCGCCGCGAAACCCACCGCAGCATCCGCCTTCTGATCGGCCGATCCGCCCTTGCGATTCAGCGCAATCTCTTCCGCACTGAGTTTAGCCAGGTTGGTGGCGAGATAGCTGTGGGCCGACAGGCAATAGTCACACCCGTTCACCTGCGCGACGGCGAGGGCGATCCGCTCACGCGTCTTCACGTCCAGCGTCTTCTGCAGCGCGCCCGAGAAGGCTGAGAAACCCTGCAGCGCGACCGGGCTTTGGGCGATCAGGCGGAACAGGTTCGGAACCACGCCGAGCTGCGCCTGCACGGCGTCCAAGATCGGCTGGGAAGCGACGGGCGCGTCGTCACGGCTCGGGATGGCAAGGCGGGACATCGGAATCTCCTACGGAACCGAGCCGGATCGGCTCGTCTGCTCCAGAGATAGCGGCGCCTTCATTTTGATATAATCGGCTCATATTGAGAATATTTATCTCATAAAATGGAATGATTATGGACCGGCTCGAAGCCATGTCGATCCTGCTCCTGACGGTGGAGAAGGGCAGCTTCACCGCAGCAGCCAAGGCCCTTGGGATGCCGTTGCCGACTGTCAGCCGAAAGGTGAGCGATCTGGAGACCCACCTCGGCGCGCAGCTTCTCCTGCGCACCACCCGAAAGCTCTCCCTGACCGACGCTGGCCTCGCCTATGTCGCCGCATCCAGGCGCATCCTCGAGGAGGTGGCCGAGGCGGAGCGCGTCGCGTCCGGCGAATACGATACGCCGAGAGGCGAGTTGGTGCTGACGGCGCCGATCCTGTTCGGCCGACTCCATCTCCTGCCTGTCGTGACAGACTTCCTGGCGGCCTATCCTGACATCACCGTCCGGCTGTCCCTGTCGGATCGGAACCTGCACCTTCTGGACGAGCACCTCGACATGGCGGTGCGGATCGGCGCGCTGCCGGACAGCAGCATGGTCGCCACCCGTATCGGCTCGATGAGGATGGTCGTCTGCGCCAGCCCCAACCTGCTCGGCAGCCACGGCGCGCCAAAGCGGCCTGAAGACCTGTCATCGCTGCCCTGCGTGAATTTCGAACCGATGTCGGGCGCGTCCATCTGGCCGTTCCGGCGACCGGGTGGAGCGGGCGGCGTCGATATCGCTGTCACGCCGCGCCTGTCGGTCACGACCGCCGAGGCGGCCGTCTGGGCCGCAAGCCAGGACGTGGGGGCGACGCGGGTTCTTCACTATCAGTGCGCGGAGGCGGTCCGAAGCGGCGCACTGCGCATCGTCCTGCCCGAGTTCGAGCCCGACCCCATACCGATCCACCTGATACATGCGGCGCGTGGGGCGTCCCCGTTGAAGATGCGCTCGTTTCTCGACTTCGCCACCACACGCCTTCGACACAGGCTTGAAGACGTGAATTGAATCGCTGTGCTGATCCCGCCGCAACCCTTCAGCAAGCTGAGCGGAGCTCGGCGGATGCTGGGATCGACGGCCGCTTTTCGTCCGTAACCGCCGCTCGCAGCGGTCTGCTCACCGCCTCTCGACGACAGCCCTCGGCGGCGCCACGACCCGGTCGGGCAGGGTCAGCTTCACCGCCACCACCACGAACAGCACCCAGCCGATGTTGTTGTAGGCCACCGCCACGCTCTCGGTCAGGGTGGTGAGGCTGTAGACCAGCATGAAACCGAGCGCGAGATAGGCGTCGCGGATGCGGTAGGTGCTCCAGATCGTCAGCACCCAGGTAACGAGCGCATAGGCCGCCCAAAGCCAGACCGCCCCGATCCCCAGCCCCAGCCAGATATCCAGCCAGCCGTCGTGGGCGTAGGCGGGACGGAAACCGGCCTGCTTGGCCACCCAATAGACCGGCCCCCAGCCGGACTGATCGCTCCACACCGCGCCATAGCCGAACCCGGTCAAGGGCCGGGTGTCGATCTGGCGCTTCACCGCCGCCCAGATCAGGGTGCGCCCGGTCAGGGTCGCATCCTTGCCGAGCAGGCCCAGCAACTGGTCGGGCATCAGCCATACGGCGGCGCCCAGGAGCCCGGCCCCGAGGACACCGAAGAAGCTGGCCAACACCGCCATGATCGGCCCTCGCCGCACCATCACCGCAAAGCCCAGACCCGCGAACCCCAGGGTCATGGCCACCAGCGAGGTCTTGGAGGTCGACAGCAAAAGCAACAGCACCGCCAACCCGGTCGCCGCCCCCCACACCCTACGTCGCGTGGGGTCGACGAAGAGGGCCGCCGCACAGAACAGCGCGCCCTGGGCCTCGATGGCGCCCAATCCGTTCTTCTCGATGAACAGGCCGCTCCACGCGCCGGGGAACAGCGTCGTCATCCGCCCGTAGCTCGGCAGCAGCAGGCCGACCAGGAAGGAGCCCAGGCCGATGATGGTGAAGGCGGTCGCCAGCACCTTGGTCAACCCAACCCAACTCAGGCGCGCCGCCACCGACAGGGCCGCCGCCGAGGTTAAGGCCAGGGCGACCGCGCGCCGGATGGTCGCCGCGTTGTCGATCGACCAGATGTCGGAGACGAAGGCGTACAGCACCAGCGCCCACAGCAGCGGCGAACGAATGGCCGCGCGCACCGCGTCCCATGGCCCCCGCGCCAGCAAGACGATCCCAAGCAGGTAGCCCGGATAGTAGAGCGCCCGGATCAAGCCGGAGTCGGCCGCCTCGGTGGCGCTGCCGTTCAGCGGCTTCATCCAGACTTCGCTGAACACCAGGATCAGCGCCACCGCCAACACGAAGGTGATCTTCTCTTCCCGCGTCTCGCCAAGGAAGGCGGAGGCCCGCCGGGTGGGCGGGACCACGATAGGGCCCAGAATATGGGGAATGGCGGTCAACGGCTCAGTCCGCCCGTGTGCCGAACACGGCTTCAGCCATGGCGTGCTTGACCGGGACGACCGGGATGGTCTCGGCCGCCAGTATTTCCAGCACCTCGGTCAGCATCTGCGGGGTGCAGCCGAAGGGCGAAGGCTGGTCGCCGACATCGTGGGTGAACAGGATCAGCCAGCCGTTGCGCGCCCGCGCCTCGCGCGCGGCCGCCTGGATTTCGTCGGGTCGCCAACGGCGATGCTCGATCGGGACCGCCAGCAGCTGGGCTAGGTCGATCCTGCCGGCGTTCACACCGGGACGGATGCCACGTGCGCTGGCGAAGCGGCGCCCCATCAGCGCCTTGCTGCGCGGAGACGCCTCGCCATACGGATAGGCGTAGCTGGACAGTCGGACGCCGCCCAGTATTTCACCGAGCGCCTCGGCGTTGCGATCCGCGTCCGCCGCGAGCTCGGTCGATCCGACGCTCGGCGCCATGCGGTGGGCGTAGCTGTGCGCGCCGATCTCGTGGCCAGCCCGATGGGCGGCGCGCAGGTCCTCGGCGTCGAAATAGTCGATGCCGTCCTCGCTCACGCCACAGAACCGGCCGGCGGCGTAGTAGGTCGCCCTCGCCCCGAACCGCTGCATGATCGGGCCGGCCACAGTCCAGGCGCTCTTTGGGAAATCGTCGAAGGTCAGACTGGCCAGGGACCGCTCCAGCCGCGAACGCGCCTGCTTCAGCGGCAGCTTGCGGGTGACGAAGTTGTTGGCGCGATGCATCAGGCCCATGGTCGCGCCCTCAAGCCGCCCGCGACGGCGCGGAGGCGATCCGCACCACATCGCTGTCCTCGAAGGGCTTGCCGAGCGCGCGGGTCCATCCCTGCTCCATCGATGCAAAACCCAGCTCTTCCAGCAGCCGCACCGACGCCCCGTTGCGCTCGGTAGCGTGGAAACGCACGCCGAAACCCGTATGCCCGGCGGCCATGAGCCGGGCGGCCAGATGCGCGAACACCGCGTGCTCGACCCGCTTCCTCTGCACCCGGCAGCTCATGAAAAATTCGGCCAGTTCACCGGCCTCCAGGTCCAGGTCCGCAAAGCCGATCAGGCCGTAGTCGCCATAGCGGTCGGCGCACCGCAGCGTCAGCCGGGCGCGGCCCGCATCCGGCTCGACCATCCGCTCCACCTGATCGAGCCCGAACTTGGCGCCGGTGAAGTTCAGCTGATTGGTGCGCTGGGATAGCTCGTGAGTGCGCGCCACATCCGACCTGTTCAGTACACGGACATCCAGAACTAGGTCGGAGGCGCGCAGGAAGCCGAGATAGTCGCCACCCTGGACGTCTAGCGCCACGGTGCGCTCGGCCTCGGCCTGATACAGGCTGCGCCGCTTGGCGGCTTCCGGCGTGATCGGATGATCGAACCAAGGGTGAGCGCCCAACTCGCCGACCGCCAGATGCGACAGGGTCCGCACCTTGGGCTGGCCGGCCTGCACCTCAGCCCGTTCGAAGGGTTGGTCGTCGATGAAGACGAAACTGTCGAGGCCAAGATCGAGCTTGCGGGCGATGCGCCCGACGGACTGGCTCTTGGGTCCCCAGTTGATCTCGGGATGCAGGAAGTATTCGGCGAGGCCGTGGCGGCGCAGCGCCTCCAGCCCCTCGATCGGATCATTCTTGCTGGCGATGGATTGCAGCACGCCGCGCGCATCCAGCGCCCTGATCGCGGCCACCGCTTCCGGCCGCGGCGTGACGCCGGAGGGACCGTCCTCGGCCAGGGTGCCGGTCCACAGGGTCTCGTCCAGGTCCCACACCAGCACCTTGGCCAGCACGGGCGGCGCGGACGAAGCCGATGGCTCGAGCGTTGTGGGGAGCGCCGTCTCGGCGAAGGCGACGAAATCGGTCAGCCCGAACACCACGTCCACCCCTTCCGCCTCGCCGACCGGCTCGATCTGGATCAGGTAGGAATGATCGAGGTGGATGGCGGCGGCGATCTCGACCACGGGCACGATCAGGCGACGCACCTCTGCGCCCAGGCTGAAATGCGTTTGGAACGTCCCCTGCTCCGGCCCGTCTTGGAGGAAGGTCAAGGTGAAGCCACGCTCACATCCGTCCCGAGACCAGCCCTCCACCACGAAGGCGTCCAGTGCGAAGGCGGAATGGCTGGCGTCGCCGCGGCTCTTGCGCGCGTTCCAGCGCCAGGCTGCGTTGCGGCTGATGGCGAACGGCAGGGGAGCCTGCGCCAGGGCGCGCGATACGGAGGCGTCCCGCCGCTCACGCCGCGACGCCTCGGCATAGGCATGGAGCGGCGCCGGGCCGTGGCCCTCCAGCTTGCCCCATTTGCGAAAACGGATGCGGCTCAGACCCTCGCCCGCCACCTCGATCCCGGCGATGAAACGCCGGCAGTGCAGGTCCGGCCGGGGATCGTAGAAGGCGCAGCTCGCATAGCAGACCGGATAGGCGCATTCCGAGCAGTGCTCACCCCAGACGATCTGGCTACGTGCACGCAGCACATGGCCGTCGAGCCGCTCGATACCCGGCGGAACCTCGACCTCGACGCTGTTGTACTCGTTGGCGACGGTCTCTTTCACCGGGCGGCGCTCCGAGGGGACGCCGACAGCCTTAAGTCGTCAAGCTTAAGGTCCGGTTGAGTTCAGACCGGGATGGCTACGGCCGAGACCCCTCTCTTGCGCCCCGGCTGGATTGGGTACGGGTGTCCATGGCGCGCCCTTTAGATGATTCGCCCGGGGCGGCTGGCTGTTGCGCTGCGTTTAAACGCCGAAAGCCCCCAGTATGAGCTGGGGGCTTTTGGCGTATTGGGGTGATTGGAGCTTGGGTGCGGGGACAGGATTTGAACCTGTGACCTTCAGGTTATGAGCC
>NZ_LMUL01000016.1 GCF_009765965.1 Caulobacter sp. S45 | reverse complement strand
GAACTTGGCGTCGTTGATCGCATCGGCCGCACGATTGCTCGGGTTCGGCAAGGCTGCTGGTGGGCGCGCCGCAGACGGCGGAGAAGCGGCCGTCGAAGGGGCGGGCGTGGGAGCGGCAGTCTTCGCGCGGGACGTCGTCCCACCATCACTCGACGATGACCCAGGAGAGCAGGCGGCTAAGCCCACTATAAGCAAGAGAGCCGGCGATTCCTTGGCCTGACGGTGCACTGCAAACTCCTATCGTCCAATAACTTAGCTCCTAGCGCCACCTCCGGTTCCAGCGGAGGTGGCGCGGGGCACCCCCGCGCCGGCGCATGGTTTGGGTTCCGAGGGGCGAGCAAGCAAAGCCGGGCGGTTGGCGCCGAACCAGCTTGGCCTCAAAGCCGCTGCGGTCCGGCGTAGCGTCGAACGCGATACGGATCGATCGCGTCGAAATACCGGCCGAGCCGCCTGTGCCCGCGGATAGGGGCTGGATTCTGGCCCGTCGAAGCGCCCCTCGGCCGCCCCGTTTCGGAGGCTCGTAAACAGCAAAAAATCTGATTTTCGCCCTCTTGACGCGGTTTTTCAGTTTCCTAATTTTTTTGGGCGTCAGGCGCCGAAAGGGCCCGACGCATTCAGGAGGCGCCGGCGCTTCCCGGCGTCTCTTGGATCCAACTTGCTCTTGCTGAGGAGATGGAACATGAGAACCACCTTTGATTTTTCCCCGCTTTATCGGTCGATGATTGGCGTCGACCGGATGGCGACCCTCATCGAAGCGGCGATGAGGAGCGAGGGTGACGGGAACTATCCGCCCTGCGACATCGAAAAGCTTGGTGACGACGCCTACCGGATCTCCCTGGCCGTGGCCGGGTTCAAGCCGGCGGACATCGAAGTCACCGCTCAGCCCAACCTCTTGGTCGTCAGCGGCCAGAAGGGCCAGGGCGAAGAGAACCGCCTCTATCTGCACCATGGCATCGCCAGCCGCAGCTTTGAGCGGCGATTTGAGCTCGCCGACTACGTTGTGGTGAAATCGGCCGACTACGCCGACGGTGTGCTCGCCATCGACTTGGTGCGCGAGGTCCCCGAGGCGCTGAAGGCGCGACGTATCGAGATCGCCAACGGCGGCTCGGGTTCGTCCCAGCTCGAACGCCTCGAAGACCATCCGTCCGATCGTCAGGCTGCCTGAACGACGCGCCGTCCCCCTGCCGGAGCCGCCGGCTCCGGCGGCTCTTCCTGCACGTTTTGAGAGGAGGAATAGCTATGAACGTGCCCCATCTCGCCCTCCGGAGCCGTCGCTCCAACCGCAACCGCCGCACCCTCAAAACATCTTTGGGCCCCAAGGTGCTGGCGTCGATCCTCGCCCTCGGCGTCGGCGCCCAAGCGGGCCTCGCCAGCGCCGACCCGGCGACCGGCGCCCCCAATGGCACTGCGACTCCCAGCGCCTACGCCTCGGCGCCTCAAGCCGCCGGAGCGACAACGGCTCAACAAGGCCAAGGCTACGACCGCGCCTATGCCGACCAATACGCGCGATGGGCGGCGCGCTACTGTGTCGACAAACGCGGCGACACCGCCACCGGCGCGGCGATCGGCGGCGTCCTGGGCGCGGTGCTCGGCTCGGGGCTGGCGGGTCGGGGCGCCCATCTCGGCGGCGCGCTCGCCGGCGGCGCGCTGGGCGCGACGGCGGGGGCCGTGGTCGGCGCCAATGCGGCTCAGGGTCCAGCCTGTCCCTCTGGCTATGCGCTCACGGCTGGCGCCCCGGCCTTCTATTATGCGGCTGGCCCGGTCTATCCGCCGCCCGTGGTCTACGGTCCGGGTTGGCGCCGCCCCTGGATTTGGACCGCCGGCGGCTGGGCTTATCCGCCCTATCCCTACGGGTACTGGGCGCGCGGACCCTACTGGGGACCCTGGGCTCATCCATATCGTCGCTGGTGATGTGCAACTGCGGCGGACGGCCTCGGCCGTCCGCCAACTTGCGACGGCCAGCTGAAAATCCTGCTGGTCTTCCGGGCGCTTTCGAACACGCCGGCGCCCATGGCCACCTAGCACCTAGATTTCCCACCGAACGATGCCGCACGGCCCAGTGGCTGGACCACCACGGATCTTCCCAAAAACTAGGCCGTCACGCCACGTCGTCGGCGTTTGATCCGCTCGCGCACGATACTCAAGAATTCCGCGGCGCTTAAAGGCACCCTGCCAATCGGCACGTGCCCCACAACGGCAGCCCACCCTTTCGGCCGTTTTCAAAACGCGAGGCTAGTGAGGCGCTGGCGGTAGCTCCGCGCCCATTGCCGACATCCAACTTCTGCCGGATTGCGGGCGCTTGAATCGGCCCGCGGCCGGCGCTTAGGCCGGCTTCAATGGCGGCTGTCGAGGGCAGTTCGGACGAGATCACCCTTCCCGGCTTTGAACGTTGCCGGAACGGCGGCGGAAACCTTGGGAAGCCTCTCATCGCCTAATTGAGCGCGGGATTGGATCCCGCGATCAGCGGAACAATAAACGCTTCCGATGGCTTAATTTTATGCTCTCCGGATTAAATCCGGGAGGTGGCGAAAACGTTCGTCCCATTGCTCGACCTCGGCACGTGCTTGTCAACATCGTGTGCTGACCATTTCGGCAGCTCTCATCCGCGACCTAAAATGAAACGGGGCTGTCTATTCAATGATACCCCTAAGAAAAATCTGCACTGCGACAGGAGTGGTCGCGGCTGTGGCCGCAATAGTGACGCTGGCCAGCCTGCCGATCATGATCACATCTTTGAACCATGGCCTGTTCGATCAGGTGATCCAACGCGCCGTGAGCAAGAAGCTCGGCCGCACCGTTCATTTCTCTCACCTCGAATTAGACTTTTCAGGTCCTCATCCGAACCTGAGCGTTTCCGATCTCGTGATCGGCAGCCCGCCAGCGATCAGTTCGGCCGATCTTCTGCGAACACCGCGGCTTCGGGCCCGGCTGCAAATCCTTCCTCTTTTCGAGGGCCAGCTCAGACCTGCGGACTTGATGCTTCAAGCCCCCATCCTTCATCTCGTGCGTCTTTCGCATAACCGGAACAACTACCTGATCGGCGCTGGCGGTCCGGGCCGATTTCTTTCCCAGACCCACAAACTGTCGATCGCTAGCGGCTTCGCGCAATTCGACGATCCGGAACGTCAGGTCGTGCTGAAGGTGCGCTTTTCCCACAGCGGCGATCCGACCGCCGCCTATCCCTTCCGGGTAAGCGGCGACGGCGTAGACAAGGGCTCCCCCCTCGCACTCGTCGCCCAAGGCGCGGGGCTGAACCGGCGGCCTGCGGGGAAGCCGTATCCGCTGATCGCCCACCTGGTCGACGGGGCGACCATCGTGGAGCTCAACGGATCCAGTGTACGCCCGTTCGATTTCAGCAAGCTCGACGTTCAGGCGCACGTCTCCGGGCCCAACCTCGCCGACCTGAGCTACCTCTTCAACATACACACGCCCAATTCCACGCCCTATGACGTCAAGGCGCATGTCGAACGGGAGGGGCCCCGAATCCACGTCAGCCACATCCGGGCCAGGCTCGGGCGGAGCGACGTCGCTGGGGAAATCCTGTCTGACCACGTCTCGGGGCGTCGGAACATCCAGCTTAACCTGCAATTCGGAACCCTGTCTCTGGAGGACGCGCACGCCTTAATCGAGCCGAGGCCGTCGCATGCGATCAGCCGATCCCAGTCCGGAGCCGCGCCCAAGTCTCGACCCGGTCCTCTACTGCCCGACCGACCCTTCCGGTTGGACGGGTTGAAGGCGGCGGACATGGACATGCACCTTAAGGTCGGGATCCTGGCTGGGGCGGCGATCGCTGCGCGCGACGTCCAGGCCCGCGTCTGGGTCAAGGATGGCCGTATGACCGCCGGCCCCATTGCATTCAACTTGGACCGGGCAGGACGCGGGCGCGCCTGGCTTACGCTCGATACGGGTGCGGCCGCGGCGCGTGTGACGCTGGTGGGATCGGTGACCGGATTGCGGATCGAGTCCCTGAGCAAGGACATGGGCCAGAGCCTGACCGGTACGCTGGACGCCGCCGTGCGCGTCGAAGGGCGGGGCGCCTCGATGAAGGAGATGGCGGCCGCTGCTCGAGGGCGGTTAGCCGTGCAGTTGCACGACGGCGCCTTCACCCGGTCGAAGGCGGACGCTCTGGCCGGCGATCTGGTGCACGCGATCGGCCAATCGATCGGGGATCGCGACGCGAAGACCCCGCTGCAATGCGCTGTCGCTGATCTCGTCATTGGAAGAGGATCGGTTCGGCCAGACATGTTGACCGTAGTGACGGCGGCCGGCGTCTCTCGAGGCGAGGGATCGCTCTCCATTGGCCCCGAGCAGCTGGCGCTAGAATTCCACGGCCAGCCAGCGCAGCGTCGCATTCTGCAATTGAATGCACCTGTGAGGATCGTCGGCCCGATCATGCACCCCAAGGTCCAGGTGCTCACGGGTCAAGCCATCAAGCGCGCAGGTCCCAAGGGCCTGCTCGCCCTCGCTGTCAGTCCTATTGTGGGTCTGTTGCCGACGGCCGGACCGCCGACGCCCTCGCCGGACTGCCGCGCTCTGATCGCACAATCGCGGCGATTCATGGATCAGACGGCAATGAAATAGATCGGGGCTGGTTCGCGCCAAGCCGCTACGGCTCAGCGCCCTGTGTGGACGGCTCTCCGTTGGCAAGGGTTTCGTTGAGCTTCGTGCAGAGATGGTCGGTGCGGCCATGTGTACGGCCTGG
>NZ_LMUL01000015.1 GCF_009765965.1 Caulobacter sp. S45 | reverse complement strand
TCCTCCGCCTCGTTGCCGGCCTGATAAATCCCGGCCAAGCCAGAGCCGAGATGGAAGTCGATGTGGCTCAGGAAGGCGTGCTGGGCGACGCGGAAGCGCACCCCCACCGCCGCCGCATTCCCCTCACCGATCTCGAAGTCCACGTTGCTCAGCGCCGAATAGAAGGTGCTCGAATTGGCGTCGTAAATCTTCGGGTCGAAGGGAACGCTGGTCGGTGGCGGGAAGGCCGCGCGACCCACGCGATATTGGTCCTCGCCCGTGAAAGTCACCATGGTGGCGACCCCCTGCTGGAAACCCGCGGTGCGGTCGCCGAGCACCAGCACGGGCCGTGTCGGCCCCACACCGAACACTCTGACCGCCGGCCAGACAAACAGGGTGCGGCTGATCCGGTAGCGGCCGGACGGCAGGAACACCACCCCCCCCTCTCCCCCGCCTTGCGCCCGATCCAGCGCCGCCTGAATCGCGGCGGTGGCGTCGATCCGTCCATCGCCCGGCGCCTGGACCGTCACCGCGCGGGGATCATCCGGCTGGGTCGTGAAAACTGAAGTGGAGGCAAGCGCGGCCACGGGGGCGCCGAGCACCGCCGCCGTCGTTAGCGCAAGCCATTTCCGCCGCACTACCTTCACGATTTGCATGCTCGTCAAATATCCGCTCCGGCGCCCGGCGCGCCAGTCTCGACCATTAAGATCGCGGGCGATCCCACGCGCATCCTCGACCATGGTCGTAATTGGCAGGCGCCGCCCGGGCCGGATACGACGTTCTACAGCGCCTGAGGCGCCTGCGGCCCTATCCTGGCGCGTTGGCCCTCGGCTTGAGGAAAGCGACGTGCGGCCGCCGGAAGATCTCGCCCAGATCGCGCCCAAAGCGATCATCGTCATGGGAGTAAGCGGAAGCGGGAAATCCACGCTCGGTCCGCTGCTCGCCTCTATCCTGCAATGCCGCTTCGTCGAAGGCGACGCCTTCCACAGTTCCGAAAACGTGGAAAAAATGCGGGCAGGTCACCCGTTGCAGGATGAGGACCGATGGCCCTGGCTGGACCGCATCGGGGCGGAGCTGAACGCCGCGGTGGCGGCGGACGGGATCGGGGTGGCCGCCTGCTCGGCCCTGAAGCGGCGCTATCGAGAACGACTGGGCCAGGCGATCGAGGCTCCGCTGGCCTTTATCTTCCTGGACGTCGATCGAGACGAACTCACCCACCGCCTGCACAACCGGCCGGGCCACTACATGCCGGCAAGCCTGCTCGCCAGCCAGTTCAAGGCGCTCGAACGGCCCGGTCCCGACGAGGCCGCCCTCGCGCTCGACGCTCGCCAGCCGCCGCAGGATCTTTGCGGTTACGCCTGCGCGTGGCTAGGCCGCCTGGCGCGCATCGCCCAAGCGGGCGAAGCCGTTCACCGAAAGGAAAACTGAAATGCGCGCCGCCCCTCCCGCAGGAAAGCCATGTGTACAAGGGGTGGCGGCCCTGCTGCTGGCGTGGTTGGCAATGACCTCACCCCATGCCGCAGCCCAGCCAGCGCCGCCGGCGCTCGACGCCGGCGCGCCCGTCGTGTCGCTCTGGCCGAACGGCGCACCGGGCTCGGAGCGACGACGCGCGGAGCTGGAGGTGATCGAGAACACCTATGTCCACAACGTCAACAACCCAAGCCTGACGGTGCTTCGCGCCGATCCCCGCCATGCCAACGGCGCCGGGGTCGTCGTCATTCCCGGCGGTGGCCATCGCATGCTGGTCTGGATCAACGAAGGCGTGGGCCCGGCCAAGATGCTGAACCGATATGGCGTGACGGCCTTCGTGCTGAAGTACCGCCTAGCTCGAGAACCGCACTCCACCTACACCATCGAAGGCGACGCGGCCGCGGACGCAAGGCGCGCCATCCGCTGGGTGCGAGCCCACGCCGCCGAATACGGTGTCGACCCGCATCGGGTGGGCGTGATGGGCTTCTCCGCCGGCGGCGAGCTGGTTTCGCTGATCGCCGACAATCCGGCGCCGCCGATCCAGCCGGTGGATGCGCTCGACAAGCTCAGCGCCCGGCCCGACTTCCAGGTGCTGGTCTATCCGGGGCCGCTCGGCACGCCGGGCAAGGCCATCGAGGGCGCGCCGCCCGCCTTCATCACCGCGGGGTCGATCGATCCATGTTGCGCGACGCCCGCGCTGCAGCTCTACGACCAACTCAGGCATGCGCATGTAACGGTCGAGCTGCACATGTATGCGGACACCGATCACGCCTTCAACCTGGGCGTCCACTCCGAGCGCATCTCCATCCTGCACTGGCCCGACCGGCTGGCGGATTGGCTGAGCGACGGCGGCTGGCTTCGGGCCGACAATGGCGCGGCGCGCAGCGGGGCCGCCCCCGCGCCTGCGCCCTGAGTCGACCGCCTGATCACGCGGCTATTCCACCTCATTCCCTGCCGAGGAGATCCATCATGAGCCTCGCACGACGCGACATCCTGATGGGGGCAGCCGCGCTGGCGACCGCATCCAGCTCCAGGGCTGTCGGCCAAGACCGCAGGGTCGGTTTCGCCATCGTCGGGCTCGGCGGCTATGGTCTCGGCGTCATCATCCCCCAGTTCGCCAATTGCCGGCATAGCCGCTTGACCGCCCTGGTCAGCGGGGACCCCGCCAAGGCGCGGACCGTCGCCGCGCGCTACGGCGTACCGGAACGCTCGATTTACAGCTACGAGACCTTCGACCGGATCCGGGACAATCCGGACGTGGACGTGGTCTACGTCGTCCTACCCAACGCCATGCACGCGGAATACGTGGTCCGGGCGGCGAAGGCGCGCAAACATGTACTCTGCGAGAAGCCGATGGCGGTCTCGGCGGCCGAGTGCGAGACGATGATCGCCGCCTGCAAGGCCGCGGGACGCAAGCTGATGATCGGCTACCGCTGCCACTTCGAGCCGTTCAACCTGGAGGCCATGCGCCTCGCTCGAAGCGGAGCCGCCGGTCGTTCACGCTACGTGGTCTCCGAGCATGGCTTCGTGCAGCACGACCCGTCCAAATGGCGGCTGAAGACGGCGCTCTCCGGCGGCGGCTCGCTGATGGACATGGGCATCTACAGCCTGCAAGCCGCCCGCTACATGAGCGGCGAAGAGCCGGTGGCGGTGACCGCTCGCGCATCGACCGACCGCAGCGACCCGCGCTTCCACGAGGTGGAGGACATGATGCAATGGACGCTGGACTTCCCTTCCGGCGCCATCGGCCAGTGCATGTCCATGTACAGCGCCGCTCAGAATCACATCCTGCTCATGGGCGACAAGGGGCGGATCGAGCTGGAGCCCGCCACCCGCTACGACGGCAACCACATGTGGATCGGCAAGGACGGGCGCGAACAGGAGATCGTCGCGCCGCCGCCTGGCCCCGGCAAGACCATGTTCGCCGGCCAGCTCGACCATATGGCGCAGTGCGTCCTGACCGGCTCGGAGCCGATCGTGTCGGGCGAAGAGGGCCTGCGCGACATGCGCATCATCGACGCCATCTATCGCTCCGCCCGGGAGGGGCGAACCGTCGGACTCTGATGCGTCCCTGTCCCAGCGTTTACTTGCGGACGCCGAACAGGGCGTGCTGTGAGAGCACGTAGAGGGTCTTGCGGTCGGGTCCGCCGAAGATCAGGCCGATGGGGCGCTCGGGGATGTCGATGCGGCCGAGTTCGTGTCCGTCGGGGGCGTAGACGAACACTTGGCCATTGGCGACATAGACCCGACCGTCCGCATCCACCGCCACGCTCTCCCCGCCTCGGTTGGCGAACGGCTTCAGCTCGCCGAGCGCGCCGCCCGCCCCCAACTTTGCAGCGTAGGTGACGTCCTCCGATTCGTTGGAGACGTAGACCTTCCTGCCCACCTCGGCCGTGACCAGCCCCGAGGCGTCCAGCGTCGGCGAGAACCGCCAGCCCAGGTGATCGGGCGGCCCCTGCTGGAACACCCGAAACGCCGGCAGGACCAGGCTGCGGTCAGGCGAGACATATTCCTGCGCCTTCGCCTCGCCGGCCTCGGCCTGGAACATCTCCGCTAGGGTGGTGAAGCGGTAGGTCTTGGGATCGAGCTGATCCTTGAACTCCCCGTTGATCCACCAGTTGGCCGGAAGCGCGGTGAGCGCGCCGGGATGGGTGGCCGCCGGGGTCGGCGCGATCAGCTTAAGTTCGGTCTCCGGCGCATCGGGGCGGAAACTATAGACCGTGCCCTGGGCGCCGTAGGAGGACAGCACCATCAGATCGCCCGAACGATCGAAGGCCAGCTGAACCGGATCGAGCGCATTGTCGCGCACCACCTCAAGCTTCCGCTCGGGCGTCCAGCGATAGATGCGCTGGTCGTGATGGTCGGCGAAGTAGAGCCGTCCCTGACCGTCCACCGCCGCCCCCGACAGGCCGTAGAAGCCGTCCTGGAGCTTTTCCACCTTTGCGCCCTCGAAGCTGGCGGACTGCACTGGCGCGGGCGCCTCGGGCACGTCCAGGCGGGCGAACTCGCGCTCGCGCACCTGCAGGCCGTGGGTGACGTCGACCAAAGCGTTCTCGTAGGGGAAGCGGCTGGCGCGCAGATAGGTGGCGCAGCCCTGCGCGTCGCAGGTAGCGTAGCCGCTCTCCGCGTTCACGTGCACGTTGCGGAATTCGATGTCGGACGAGTTGTACAGCTTCACCGCCGCCAAAGCCGGCTTGACGTTCCGCGTCACCCGATAGGCGTGGTAGTTGGCCACCAGGATGTGGCGCGAGTTGCGGATCTCCAACGAGACCGCATCGCCGCTTTCGCCCACCTCCTCCTCGGTCTGGGGCGCGATCAACTCCCAGTTCGACACCCCGTCCAGCACGATTTCGTTGCGGACGTGGTGCTCGTTGGACAGCTCGTAGACGTGGCCGGGCGTAGAAGTATTGGACACGTAGAAACCGGCCTGGGCGTAGGTGTTCGGCGACCAGATGTCCGCGAAGGTTCCGCCTCCCCCGTCCGTCACCCACAGGCTTGGATACTGGCCGTCCCAACGCTTGCGCGGATCGGGATCGGCGGAATGGGTGGTGTTGTAGGGGTTCAGGCGCTTGCCGTCGGCCAGCAGGGTGCCGTGCCCCCCCTGGAGCTTGACGTCGTCGACCAGGGAGTCCGCGCCGGCGGTCCACAGCAGGGCGGTGGCGCGCGGATTGACCCCGCCGGTGTACAGCCCCAGCCCCGAGACGATGTTGGAACCGCCCTTGGCGGCCTGGATCATCGCCCTGGGTCCGCCCAGGCCCGCATAGCCTGCCGTGTCGTCGGCCAGGAAGACCTGCGTCAGGCTCGGATGCAGCCCGATCAGCACCGTGTCCGGCCTCAGGCGCAAGGTGTCGCTGACCTTGTAGCGCCCGGTCGGGAAGTACAGCACCCGGTGCGTATCGATCGCCCGCTGCAGGGCGGCGGTGTCGTCGGCAGCGTTGTCGCCCTTCACGCCCAGGCTGCGCACGTCCGTCCAATCGCCCATCGACGGCAACGCACGGATCTCGGGCGGGCGCTCGGCGGGAACCGCCGCCAGCGGCTCGGCGTCCATGTGGGTCTCGAACCGGCCCATCCGGCCCAGCCCCGGAAGGGTCAGGCCG
>NZ_LMUL01000014.1:2755297-2759429 GCF_009765965.1 Caulobacter sp. S45 | reverse complement strand
CCAGCCAACGCCATGAGCGGCGTACCTGCCGCCCCAGCCGGTATACAGCCTCACCCCGCACCCCTACCCGCAACGCCGCAGTAAGGGCTCCGCGCGCCGGACATAATGGTGAGCGGCGGTCGCCAACCATAATCACCAGGATATATCTTGCTTCGGATTTCTATCCGGATAATTAAATCCTCGCTTGGGCTTGAGCGAGGGGAACGCAGGTGTCTGGGACCGCGATTGCCTTCAAAGGCGTGAACCGCATCGCCCTCGGCGACCTGGCGACGGTCGTAGCTCAGGCCAAGGCCCTGCTCGATGTAGACCCGACCGCGTCGGTGCTGATCTTCGACGATCGGACGAGCGCCCTCATCGAGGTCGATTTCCGCGGCTCACGAGACGAAGTGTTGACGCGGCTGAGCGCGCCAGAGACGGATGGCCAGCAAGACGCCCCCCGGCGTGGCCGTCCCAGGCTCGGCGTCACCGCCCGTGAAGTCACGCTGCTACCCCGCCATTGGGACTGGCTCGGTCGCCAGCCCGGCGGCGCGTCGGCCACCCTGCGCAAGCTGGTCGAACAGGCGCGGCGCGAGGATACAGCGGGCGAGAGGGTCCGTGAGGCGCGCGACGCGCTGTATCGGTTCGCCACCGCCATGGCGGGCGACGCCCCCGGATACGAAGAAGCGCTGCGGGCGCTGTTTGCAGGTGAGGCGGAGCGATTCGCGGGCGCGACGGCGGCCTGGCCTGACGATGTCCGCGAGCACGCTTGGAAGCTAGCAGCCCTCGCGTTCGGCTTTCCGCCCTCCCCGCTCGACGCGGTCATCCCGTTCGATCGGCGCGGAGCGGTGCAGCGGGCGGTGGAGACCGCCTTCCCCAAGGCCGAAATCGATGCGGCCGTTCCCGTCCTCGGCGGCGCCTCGGCCGCGCGCGTGTTCCGCTTGACCATCGGCGGCGCGGATCGGCTGTTGCGCGTCGAGGGCGCGGTCGACGCGATCCGCAACCCCGCCCGGCAATACGCCTGCATGCGGATCGCCGCCGAAGCCGGCGTCGCGCCTAGCCTGATCTACGCCGACGCGCGGGATGGGGTCGCGATCACCGATTTCGTGACTGTCGCCGCCCCCGATCCAAGCCGGACGCGGGAAGACCGGCTGCGCGCCCTGGTGCAGACCGTCCGCACACTGCACGCTGCCCCCCTGTTCCCGCCGCTGGTCGACATCTTCGAAGGGATCGGCGCCGGCATTGCACAGACGGGCGTGGCGCAGGTCCTGCCGCGGGCCAGCCAGAACCTGATGGCCCGGCTGCATGGCGAACTGGCCAGGGCTTACCCCCGCCGGGAACAGGATCGGGTCTCGAGCCACAACGACCTCAACCCCGGCAACGTCCTGTTCGAGGGCGACCGCACCTGGATCGTCGACTGGGAGTCCGCCTTCGCCGCCGACCGCTACATGGACCTCGCCGCCGCCGCCAACTGGTTCGCCGCTGATGAGCGCGAGGAGGCGCTGATTCTCCAGACCTATTTCGGCGCCGCGCCCGACGACGATCGCAGGGCGCGGTTCTTCATCATGCAACAGGCCAACCGACTGTTCTACGCCGCCATGCTGCTGAACGCCGCCGCGGCCGAACGGCCGGGATTTCGGGTAGCCGTGGCCGATCTGCATGCTCTGCGCCTGAGCGAAATCCGCGGCGAGATGGCGTCGATGGCGAGCTTCGACGGCCGTGTCCGGTTCGCCCAGGCGTTCCTGAACTCGGCCGCCCATGATTTCGAGACCGCGCGCTTCGCATGGGCGAAGGCCCACTTGCGGGCGTAGCGATATCTGATCGACTCTGGCCTGGAGCCGCTTCACCCGATTATGGTCCCGGCCGCTCCCCCAGTCGGTGAGCGCATGTATGGGAGCGGCCATGACGGGACGGATGATATCGGTGGTCGGCTGCCACGCGGAGGGCGAGATCGGCGACGTGATTATCGGTGGCGTACTGCCGCCGGCGGGCGCCACCATGTTCGACAAGATGCGCACTATGGAGCGCGAGCACGACGACGTCCGCCGCATCCTGCTCAGCGAGCCGCGCGGAAGCGTGGCGCGCCACGTCAACCTGCTGGTCCCCTCGACCCGCCCGGACTGCGACGTCGGCGCCATCGTCATGGAGCCGACCGAGTACGTGCCGATGTCGGGCTCCAACACCATCTGCACCGTCACCGTGCTGCTGGAAACCGGGATCGTGCCCATGCACGAGCCGGAAACGGTGGTCACGCTGGATATGCCGGGCGGGGTGGTGAGGGCCCGGGCCGCCTGCCAGGGCGGCAAGTGCGTGTCGGTGGAGTTCGACAACGTCCCCTGCTTCGTCGACCGCCTGGACGCGGAGATCGAGGTCGAAGGCGTCGGTCGCATCCGGATCGATGTCGCCTACGGCGGTATGTTCTTCGCCATCGTCGACGCCAACACGCTCGGCTTCTCCATCGCGCCGTCGGAGGCGCGGGAGCTGGCCGCGCTAGGAGAGAAGATTCGGTTGGCGGCGCGCGCCCAGCTCGATGTCGTCCACCCCGAGAACCCAGACATACGAGGGGTCTCCATCGTCCAGTTCGCCGGGCCGTTCCAGGGACCGGGCAAGGTGACGCGCAACACCTGCATCGTCGCGCCCGGACGCTCGGATCGCAGCCCCACCGGGACCGGGACCTCGGCGCGGCTGGCGGTGCTGCGCGCGCGTGGGCAGATCGGGGTCGGCGAGGAACTGATCCACAGCTCCATCATCGGCTCCCAGTTCCATGGACGCATTGTGGGCGAGACCACGGTGGCCGGTCGGCCGGCCGTGCTCCCGACCATCCGCGGGCGGGCCTGGATCACCGGCTATCATCACTACCGGGTCGACCCGACCGACCCGTTCCAGACCGGCTATGTGGTGGCCGACACCTGGGGCGCGACCGGCGCCCTGGTGCAATAGGTCGCAGGGGCGCATCCACCATTCGAGCCCGGCGTTTCCCCTGCGCTTCCTTCCCGAGACTCCCAAAGGAGATATGACAATGAAGACTTCCGGTTCCGCCGTTTGGCAGGGCGGTCTCAAGGACGGCAAGGGCGAAATCTCGACCAAGAGCGGCGCCCTCGCCGCCTACCCGTACGGCTTCGCCAGCCGGTTCGAAGGCAAGCCCGGCAGCAACCCGGAAGAGCTGCTCGGCGCGGCGCATGCGGCCTGCTTCACCATGGCCCTGTCGCTGATCCTCAACGAGGCCAGTCTTACCGCCGACCGGATGGAGACCACCGCGGAGGTCTCCCTCGACCGGCAGGACGACGGCTTCGCCATCACCGCGGTGCATCTGACCCTCAAGGCCAAGATTCCCGGCGTCGATCAGGCGCAGTTCCAGGAGCTGGCGGCCAAGGCCAAGGCCGGTTGCCCGGTCTCCAAGCTGTTCAAGGCGGACATCACCCTGGACGCCACCCTGGAAGGATGAGGTCCGGCGGCGCGTTCAACCCGCCACCTCGTCATCCCAGAAAGCGCGTTTAGCGCTTATCCGGGACTCAGGAGAGTGGGCGCGCCCCTGGGTCCCGGCTCTCCGTTCGGCTGCGGCCGGGATGACAGGTTAGAGCGCCTGATTTCAGCCCCGGCTTAGGCGTCGGCTTAGAACTCTTCCCAGCCGTCGGTGTCGGCGGCGGGTTTGCGGGCCGCGCCGCCGCGCCCGACCGTCTTCATCGCCGATGCGGGGGCGTGGGACCTCGGAGCGGGGGAAGGTCGCGTCTGACGGACGGAGGTGGTGGCCTCAGCCCCGGTGCGGAACTGACCGATCAGCCGGGCCAGGCTCTCGGTCTCCTGGGTCAGGCCGTGGCTGGCGGCGGTGGATTGCTCGACCATGGCGGCGTTCTGCTGGGTCACCTGGTCCATCTGGTTGATGGCGGTGTTGACCTGGGCGAGCCCGGTGGCCTGTTCCTGGGCCGAGGCGGCGATCTCGGCCACCACGGCGTTGATCCCGGTCACCTGGGTGACGATCCGTTCCAGCGCCTTGCCGGTCTCGCCGACCAGGCTGACGCCGGAGGCCACGTGTTGGGCCGAGGCCGAGATCAGGCCCTTGATCTCCTTGGCCGCTTCGGCCGAACGCTGGGCGAGCGCCCGGACTTCGGAGGCGACCACCGCGAAGCCGCGTCCCGCGTCGCCGGCGCGAGCGGCT
>NZ_LMUL01000014.1:2637811-2755287 GCF_009765965.1 Caulobacter sp. S45 | reverse complement strand
ACCCCGGCGTTGAGCGCCAGCAGGTTGGTCTGGAAGGCGATCTCGTCGATCACGCTGATGATGTTGCCGATCTGGCGGGAGGACTGCTCGATCCCGCTCATGGCCGCGACCGCATCGCGCACCACCACGCCGGAGCGTTCGGCGTCGGACTTGGTGGCGACCACCGCGTCGCGCGCCTCGATGGCGCCCTGGGCGGTCTTCTTCACCGTGGCGGTGATCTGGTCGAGCGCAGCGGCGGTCTGTTCCAGGCTGGCGGCCTGTTGCTCGGTGCGCCGCGACAGGTCGTCGGCGGCCACCGAAATCTCGCCGGCGCCGGAATGGATGGCCGAGGTGCTGCCGACCACCGTCTTCATGACCTCCTGCAGCCGATCCATCGCCGCGTTGAAGTCCTCACGCAGTTTCTCGTACTCGGCGGAGAAGGGTTCGCTCAGGCGGAAGGTCAGTTCGCCCGCCGACAGGGTGGACAGTCCGACCGCGACGCCTTCCATGGCCATGGTCTGGCGCTTGGCGGCCTCGGCCTTGTCGGCCTCGTTGCGGGCGCGTGCTACTTCGGCTTGCTGGCGATGTTCCGCGGTTTCGCCTTCCAGCCGGATCTTCTCCACGGCGGCGGCCTTGAAGGCCTGGACCGCTTCGGCCATCTGGCCGATCTCGTCCTTGCGGCCGACAGCCGGCACCAGGACCGTATTGTCGCCGGCGGCCAGGCGGCGCATGGCCGCTGTCATCTCGCCGAGGGGGCGTCCGATCGCCTGGGTGATGGTCCAGCCCATGGCGGCGCCGATCGCCAGGCAGGCCAGCAGGCCGCCCAGGACGAAGGTCTGCACCTGGCCCATCGCCTCGCGGCTACGGCGGGTCCAGTTGTCGGACCATTGGGAAATGTCGCCGCGAAGCTTGCTGGACATCTTGTCGAGGATGCCGCCGATCGGCGAATTCGCGGAAATCTGCAGGGCCTTCAACCGCAGCGAAGGATCGGCGACCATGCTGGCCACCGTGTTCGACAGCTTGTGGGTGTAGTTGTTGCTGACCACGCTGTAGCGATCGAGGATGGGAAGGAACTGGGGCGCATCGATGGTCAAGGTTTGGCGCAGGCCGGTGATGTCCTTGGCGATCATCTCGATGTCGGTATCGACCTTGCCGCGCTCTTCGCTCTGCCCCGTCATCATGAACTTGCGGGTGCTGGCCTTGAGGGCCTCCTGGTGCCAGTTCAGTTGATCGAGCAGGTCGATGGCCCCGCTGGACACCGAATTGAGCCGCTCGGTCTCGGCGAGCTGGGTCACGCGCATGAAGATCAGGGTGGACGTGATCGCCACAATGGCCAGCACGGCGCCGAAACCGATTGTGAGCTTTCCGGTCAAACGAATGTCAGCGAACTTCAAGCCGATCCCCCAGGCATATCGTGACGAGTTCAGCGCCCACCCGCGCCGCACGCCACTGACCTGAGTATCCGTAAGGTTTACTCCTTACGATTCGGTTCATTATTGAACGGCCATTCACCGCGTCGTCTTCGCAGAGCCGAGCGGCGAAAAAATGGGCTCGAACCTCCATGCGTATCCTAAAGGCTACGCTGACTTCGGAAATCCTCCGGCCCCACCTCGCGACGAGACCGCGTCGCTGGCATAAGTGAGTGCAACGTGCTTCGGTGCCATTTGGTATACGATCCAGCGGATTAGGCGGGGGCCAGATGAATTTGAAGGCGGTTTTGGGCGCGACGGTCTCCTTGCTTGCTCTTGCGACGCAAACCTCGCTGGCGCGCGCGCAGGACAACACGGTGTCGACCGTGGTGGTCACAGCGCCCCGCACAACGCCGCTGGACCAGGTGGTGTCGATCGACAAGACCGGCACGCCGATCCAGGACCAGCCCCGCAGCATCCAGATCGTGCCCCGCGAGCTGATCGACGAGCAGGGCGGGATCAAGCTGACCGACACGCTGCGCAACGTCAGCGGCGTGACCCAGGGCGGCCAGTTCGCCTTCGGCTTCTTCGACCGGGTGATCATCCGCGGCCTGAACGCCACCTACCTCAACGACGGCCTCCCGGACGGGACCTCCGACCTGACCGGCGTGACCCATTCCCTGACCGGGGTCGAGCGGGTCGAGGTGCTGAAGGGACCGGGTTCGGCGCTCTATGGCAGCACCGAGGAGGGCGGGACCATCAACCTGGTCCACTACAGGCCGAGCGACGCCTTCGACGCGGGCCTCAGCGAGCAGTACGGCTCCCATAACACCACGACCACCGACGTCTTCGCCACCGGCCCCACGGGTCTGGCCAACGTCGATTACCGGGTCGACGGGGAATACGAGCGCTCGGACGGCTTCCGCGGCCTGAGCGACGAGACCGGCGAGTTCCTCGGCGCGCTGAGATGGCGGCCCGCCCAGCACGATGTCGAGCTGCGCTTCGAATACCATCACCTGGAGAACACGCCGGACGCCACCGGCATCCCGTTCTCGCCGCCTTCGGGCACGGGCAAGCCGATCCAGGTCCCGGTCGACGACACCTATTCGACCCCCTACGCCTTCGCCAACCAGGACATAGAGCGCCTGTTCCTGACCGACGCCTGGACGGTGAACGACTATCTGACCGTCAACCTGCGCGGCGCCTACACCAACCGCGATGTGGACCTGGCGCGCAACGCCGGCGGCACGGTGAAGCTGGTCGGCGCGACCTACGCCCTGACCAGCCGCCAACTCCGCCACCAGGAGGATCACTTCGGCGACCTGAATCTGCAGGCCGAGCCGACCTGGCGCTTTAACACCGGGTCGCTGAAACACGTGCTGGTCACCGGCTTCGAGGTGCGGCGCATCGATGGCGACACCGAGCGTTCGACCGCCGACCTGCCCAACATCAACAACATCCTGGCCCCGGTGGTGAACGACGGCAGCTTCTCGTCGCTGAGCTTCAAGTGCGACAACAGCCACAGCTGCGACGACGCCAACCTGTCGGCCCACTTCTACAGCCTCTACGCCATCGACCAGATCGACGTCACCGACGCGCTGAAGGTGCGCCTGTCGGTGCGCCAGGACTGGTTCGATACGGAAGGGGACGCCAAGACGCTATTGCCGGCCAACCCCGGCCAGGAACAGCCCTGCAACCCGCCCCAGCTCAACGCCTGCCCCTGGGTCCCGGGTCAGCCGATCAAGCGCGACGACTCCCTGGTCTCCTACGATGTGGGTCTGGTCTACTTCCTGACCCCGGCCCTGTCGGTGTTCGGCGGTTATTCCAGCGACGCCTATCCGATCTTCAACACCGAGGAGCCTGAGAGCATCGGCCAGACGCCGGAGCGCGGCACCCAGTTCGAGGGCGGCGTGCGCTTCGAGCGCGGCGCGTGGTTGTCGCTATCCACCTCGCTGTACCGGGCGACGCGCGACAACGTCTTCACCTTCCTGACCGAGCCGGCGCCGGGCGGGACGGGCAATATCGACGTGGCCCAGGTGTTCTCCTACCGCGTGCAGGGCTGGGAAACCGACCTGAACCTGCGGCCGACCCACGCCTGGAACGTGATCGCCAATCTGGCGGTGCAGGACCCGACCATAACCAACTATCCCGCCACCCCCGCCGACGTCGGGCACGGCGTGCCGAGCGTGCCGTCGCTGCTGGCCAACGCCTTCACCACCTACGACCTGCACCTGCCGATTACCGGGCCGGTGGAGGACCTGCAGTTCGCCTTCGGCGCGCGCTATCGCAATCATGAGTTCGCCGACGCCGCCGAGACCCGGCTGGTGCCCGGCGCGCCGCTGTTCGACGTCGCCGTCTCGATCCCGCACGACCGCTGGACCGCCAGCGTCGGGGTGAAGAACATCCTGGACCGCCGCAACTTCCTGTACGGCGACGGCACCGGCGGCGGCGCGTTGCCGGGCGACGGACGCACGGCCTATGTGAGGTTGTCGGCGAAGCTTTAGGGCTGAATCAGCCGACGAAGGCGCGTTCCAGCACGAAGTCGCCGGGCTCGGAGTTGGACCCTTCCTTCATGCCCTGGGCTTCGAGCATGTGGGCCACGTCCTTGATCATAGCCATGGAGCCGCACAGCATGATCCGGTCTTCGGCCGGGTCGAACTTGATCTGAGACAGGCCAGCGTCGGCGAACAGGCGGCCGCTCTCGATCAGGTCGGTGATCCGGCCCTGGCGCGTGAAGGGTTCGCGGGTGACGGTGGGCAGATAGGCCAGCTGCTCGCGAGCCAGTTCGCCGAACAGTTCGTCGTTGGGCAGATCGTGCTCGAACATCTCTCGGTAGGCCAGGTCGCGCACCTCGCGCACGCAGTGGGCGACGATCACCTTTTCGAAGGCGTCGTAGACATCCGGGTCGCGGGCCACCGACAGCCAGGGCGCCAGGCCGGTGCCGGTGCCAAGCAGGAACAGTCGCTTGCCGGGCAACAGGGCGTCGAGCACCAGGGTGCCCACCGGCTTCTTGGCCATCAGGATCTGGTCGCCGGGCTGGATCTTCTGCAGGCGCGAGGTCAGCGGGCCGTCCGCCACCTTGATCGAGAAGAACTCCAGCTCCTCGGCGTAGGAGGGGCTGGCGATGGAGTAGGCGCGCAGGATCGGCTTGCCCTGGGTCCCGTCTTCCTTGGCTTCGCCCGGCAGGCCGATCATGACGAACTCGCCCGAGCGGAAGCGGAAGCTGGCCGGACGGGTGATGCCGAAGCTGAAATACTGGTCGGTCCAGTGCTTCACCCACAACACCGTCTCCACATTGTGGGTGGCGCTGACGATCGGGGCCTTGGCTTCGGGCGCATGGCCGTCGGTGTTCTGGGCGGACGCGACGTCGTTCAGGGCGCCCATGCTCATATCGTTCATCAAACCTATCCGGAAGCGCATTGGAGCCTGAACGCGATCAGGCTCGAAAGGTCTTGGCGTTCAAATCCCCCCGCCGACGTCTTCGCCGGTCGGGTCGGGACCGCGACGCAGCGTATGTATGCCGCACTCGGTCTTTTCGGAACCCGCCCAGCGGCCGGACCGAACGTCGCTGCCCTCCTGTGTGGGTTTTGTGCACGGCCAGCAGCCGAGCGACGCGTAACCGGCCTGCACCAGGGGGTGGGCCGGAAGCGCGTGCTCGGCCACATAGGCGTCGAGCTCGATCTTGCCCCAGGCGGCCAGGGGATTGAACTTCACCTTGCCATCGCTGCGCTCCACCACCGGCAGATGCATGCGGTCCCCGCCATGGAATCGCTTGCGCCCAGTGATCCAGGCGTCGAAATTCCGCAGCGCCACATTCAAGGGCGCGACCTTGCGCACGGCGCAGCAGGCGGCCGTGTCGGTCCTGTACAGGTCGGCCTTTGGATCGTGCAGGGCGAGGTCGGCGTAGGCGGGGCGCAAATCGCGCACGTCAGTCAGGCCGAGCTGTCTGGCGAGCGCCTTGCGGTAGTCCAGCGTCTGGGCGAACAACTGCCCGGTGTCGAGGAACAGCACGGGCGTGCGCGCGTCCAGCCGGCTCAGCATATGCAGCAACACCGCCGATTCCGCCCCGAAGGAAGAGACCATCGCCGTCCGCCCCGGCGCCGTCGCCAGGGCCGCGGCCAAGATGTCCTGCGGCGCAGCCTCTCGCAACGCGCCGTTCAGCGCGGAAACGTCGATGGCTTCGGGAAGGTCGGCCTCGAACGGCATGGATGTCAGACGCTCCGCGGCGGGGACGCCGACCCGGCGCCTTCCCGCTCGAGGAAGGCCGGGGCCCTGTCGTCGGCTGCGGCCTGGTAGACGTGGTGGAAGCGGAAGGCCGACCGCGCCCACTGTTCGGGCGTGGAGCCGTCGGACGGCTCGAAGGCGTCGAACCCGCAACGCACCATGAAGTGGGCCTGCTCGCGCAGCACGTCGCCGACCGCGCGAACCTCGCCGGTGAAGCCGTAGCGCTCGCGCAGCAGGGCGGCGGCGCTGTAGGCGCGACCGTCGCGGAACTTGGGGAAGGTCAGGGCGACCAGGCTCAGGCGCGGCAGGTCGTAGGCCAAGCCCTCCACCGGCTCGTCGGGCTGGAGCACCACCCCGACCTTGCGCCCCGCCGACAGCCAGGCGTCGCCGTCAGCCTGGAACCGGACCAGCGAGACGAGCACCGCACCTTGCGTCGGCGCCGGTTCGTCGGCCTCCAGGACCACGAAGGCGTCCTCCGCCGTCTCCAGGCGGCGATCGTGCAGCTTAATGAGCATCGGCGTAGACCGCGGCTTTAAAGGGGGTGAGGCCCACGCGCAGGTAGGTGTCCAAGAACCGTTCGCCCCCCTGGCGTTCCTTCAGGAAGGCGTCGACCAGGGCGTCGATGGCCGGCGCCACCTGATCGTAGGCGAGCGCCGGGCCGAGCACGTCGCCCAGCCGCGCGTCCTCCGCCCCCGAACCGCCGAGCGTGAGCTGATAGTATTCCTCACCCTTCTTATCGACGCCCAGGATGCCGATGTGGCCGACATGGTGGTGGCCGCAGGCGTTGATGCAGCCGGAGATCTTGATCTTCAGCTCCCCAACCTTCTGGGCCAACTCCGGCTCGGCGAAGCGGGCGGCGATGGCCTGGGCCACCGGGATGGCGCGCGCGTTGGCGAGCGCGCAGTAGTCCAGTCCCGGACAGGCGATGATGTCGCTGGCCAGGCTGATATTGGGCGTGGCCAGGCCCGCCGCGTTCAGGGCGGCGTAGACCTCAGGAACGTCGTCCAGTCGCACATGAGGCAGCACCAGGTTCTGCTCATGGGTGACGCGGATCTCGTCGTGACCGAAGCGCTCCGCCAGGTCGGCGACCACGTCCATCTGCTCCGAAGAGCAGTCGCCGGGGACGCCGCCCGGCGGCTTCAGCGAGATGTTGACGATAGTGTAGCCCGGAGCCTTGTGCGGCTTGAGGTTGTTGCGGGCGAACCGCGCGAAGCCCGGGTCGGCCTTGCGCGTGGCGTCGAACAGCGGCGAGATCGCCGGCAGCGCCTCGAAGTCCAGCCGGCTGAACGCGCCTCGGATACGGGCGAGCTCCGTGTCCGGCAGGTCGACCTTGTCGTGGTCGATCTGGGCCCACTCGGCCTCGACCTGACGGCCGAACTCCTCGGCGCCCAGGCTGGCGACCAGAATCTTGATGCGGGCCTTGTAGATGTTGTCCCGCCGGCCCAGCCGATTGTACACACGCAGGATCGCGGTCAGATAGGACAGCAGGTGACGCACCGGCAGGTGCTCGCGGATGGTCTGGCCGATATAGGGCGTGCGGCCGAGCCCGCCGCCGACCATCACCTCGAAACCGAGCTGGCCGTCGCGCGCCCGCCGGAGCTGGAGCCCGACGTCGTGCACCTTGGCGGCGGTGCGGTCCTCGGGCGCTGCGGTCACCGCGATCTTGAACTTGCGCGGCAGGTAGCTGAACTCGGGGTGGATCGTCGACCACTGGCGGATCGCCTCGGACCAGACGCGCGGGTCGTCCGCCTCATCGGCCGTAGCGCCCGCATAGGGGTCGGTGGTGGTGTTGCGGATGCAGTTGCCGCTGGTCTGGATGGCGTGCAGGTCCGCCTCGGCCAGGGCGTCCAGGATGTCGGGGGCGTCGCGCAGCTTGATCCAGTGGAACTGGATGTTGGTGCGGGTGGTGAAGTGGCCGTAGCCCTTGTCGTAGGTGCGCCCGATCCAGGCCAGCCGGCGCAGCTGGTTGGAAGACAACGCGCCGTAGGGGATGGCCACGCGCAGCATGTAGGCGTGGAGCTGCAGATACAGCCCGTTCATCAGCCGCAGCGGCTTGAACTGGTCCTCGGTCATGTCGCCGGCCAGGCGGCGGGAGACCTGGTGGCGGAACTCGTTGGAGCGATCGGTGAGGATGCTCTTGTCGATGGCGTCGTAGCGATACATGCGGCGCCCTTTCCTTACTTCTTCAACCGGATCAGGCCGAGCCGGCCCGAGGAGCGCGCGGCGCCGTGCGCCGACTGCATCGCCTTGATCACCGAGCCGCCCTCGGCCTGCTTGCCCATGTCGGGATGGATGGTCGGGCCGAGCGCGCGCACCCGTTCGCGATAGCTGATCGGCACCGGCAAGCCGTCCTCCAGCGCCACGTCGATACGGTAGGGGTCGATCACCCTGGTCGCCTGGGCCTTGGCGGCGTCGAGCGCCGCCTCGCCGGTCTCGGCGGCGTCGAACAGCTCGGCCTCGGCGAACTGCTCGACCCAGCGGCCAGACGCCCAGAACACGACGTCGCCGGTCTGCAGGTCGTTGGCGGTGATGGCGGCGTAGCTCATGAGCGAATCTTCGTAGGTTGGGACGCGCATACAGGCGCGATGTCGGATGCGGTCGTAGCGGCGGCGACCAGGCCGTCCGCCTGGGCGAGCGAGGCCACTTCGCCGATGATCAACACGGCAGGGCCCGCCAATGTTGCGGCGACCTCGGACAGGGCGCCGAGCGTGGTCAGGACGCGGCGCTCAGCCGGCTGGCTGGCCCGCTCCACGATCAGCACCGGCGTGCCGAGCGCGCGGCCGGCCTCGGCCAGACGCGCGGCGATCACCGGCGCTGTGCTCAATCCCATATAGACCACCACCGTATGGTTCGGCCGCGACAGGGCGATCCAGTCCAGGTCCGGCTCGGCCGGGGCCCCGCCTGGCGTCATGGCGGCGTGGCCGGTGACGAAGGTGACGGCCTGGGCCAGGCCACGATGGGTCAGGGGCGCGCCGCTGGCGGAGGCGGCGGCGAAGGCCGCGCTGACGCCCGGGATCACCTCGCACGCCACCCCAGCGGCGCGGCAAGCCAGCAGCTCTTCGCCTCCGCGACCAAACATGAACGGATCGCCGCCCTTCAACCGCACGACTTGCAAGCCCTCGCGGGCGAGCGCGACCAGCAGCTCGTTCAGCTCGTCCTGGGGGACGGAATGGTTGGACTTGCGCTTGCCCACATACAGCCGGCGCGCGCCGGGCGCCGCCAGGTCGAGCACCGCCTGCGGCGCCAGCCGGTCGTGCAACACCACGTCCGCCGACTGCATCACCCGCAGCGCCTTCAAGGTCAAAAGCTCGGGATCGCCGGGACCAGCGCCCACCAGCCACACCTTGCCGCCCCGCGCAGGCGCGCCGACATCCGGCCCGCCCCGCAACAGGACGAGCCCCGCCTCGCGATCGCGACTGCGGTGGGACATCGGTTAGAACTCCTCAACGACAACCAGGGCGGACGGCGCGTGGATAGCTCGCCGCTCGCCCCATCATCCTCGCCACGATGGGCTTAATACGGCGTTTGAGCCTGCTAAATGGCGGCAGTTGATCAATCTTGCAAGACGTTGCATGGTATGTAGGCTGTTAGGAAATCTATATGCGACGACGACTTCCGCCCCTCAACGCCCTGCGCGCCTTCGAGGTCGCGGCCCGGCACATGAACTTCAGCCGCGCCGCCGAGGAGCTGAGCGTGACCCCCGGCGCGGTCAGCCAGCAGATCCAGAACCTGGAGGACTATATCGGCGAGCCGCTGTTCAAGCGCACGCCCAAGGGCCTGCTGCTGACCGACGCCGCCCAGACCGCCCTGCCCGCCCTGCGCGAGGCGTTCGACCGGCTGAGCGAGGCCGCCAGCCAGCTCACCGCCGCGGTGGACGGCCGTCGCGTCACCGTCTCCGCCGCCCCCTCCTTCGCCGCCAAGTGGCTGGTGCCGCGCCTCGGCCGGTTCGAGGCGGCCAATCCCGAGATCGACGTCTGGCTGTCGGCGGGCATGGAGCTGGTGGACTTCACCACCGGCGAGGTGGACATCGCCATCCGTTACGGCTCGGGCCGCTATCCGGGGCTGGAGGTGACGCGGCTGATGAGCGAGACGGTGACGCCCGTCGCCTCCCCCTCCCTGCTGGCCGACCGGCCGCTGATCGAGGCGCAGGACCTGCTCAACCACACCCTGCTGCACGACGGCTCGCCCGACGCCGACGAGAGCTGCCCGGACTGGGCCATGTGGCTGACCGCGCGCGGGGTGAAGGGCCTGGACGGCTCGCGCGGCCCGCGCTTCAACCAGTCCAGCCTGGTGATCGAGGCCGCGGTCGGCGGACGCGGCGTGGCCCTGGCCAAGGGCGCCCTGGCCCAGGCCGACCTGGACGCCGGCCGGCTGGTGGCGCCGCTGCTCGCCTCCACCACCACCCTCGATTACGCCTACCACCTGGTCTATCCCAAGACCAAGAGCCGCCTGAAACAGGTCCGCGCCTTCGTCGCCTGGGTCACCGCCGAAGCCGCCGCCCACGAGGCCGGGGTGCAGACGATGGACAACGGGGCGGGGATTTAAGCCTCGACCCTCGGCGCACCGGGCGATGGCCACGCGCTGATCCACACCCAAAATGTTCCTATTTTGTTCTTGATCGGCCTCACTCCTGCGGCTAAGGTCACGCTCATTCCCTGACATTCGCGCCGGCCAAGGGCGCTTCATCCAGAGGTGACCGTGCTCGAGCAGATGCGGGAGCGATGGCGTGCGCGCGAAGCCGCGACATCGATCCATGATGTGATGGACTTCGGACCCGACGGGCTGGTGCTCGGCGCGGGAACCGTACTCGCCCAGCGGAAAGCGGTCTCGCCGGCGCCCAACGGGGACGACGAGGCGAGGTTGCTGACCCTGCTGTCGGTCGCCTACGCCCGACCGGTACCGGCCCAGGTGCTGAAGCACATCCAGCGGGCGACCCTACGTTGGGACGAAGGTCAGGCGACGCTGGCCCGGGTGCATCTGGCGATGACTCAGTTGAACCGCCTGCCGGCTCCGCGCGAGGCGGCCCGACGGCTGTTCATGGCCGACGAGCTGATGAAGGCCGGAATGGCGCCCGCCGACATCCTGTCTTCCATGGATATCGACGCCTCGGCGGTGCTGCCGGACATGGAGAAATACTCGCCCAGCCAGCCCCGCGTCCCCAAGGGCTCCGGCCGGCCGAGCGGCCAATGGGTGCACGACGCCCTGGCCGCCGCCGGCGCGAAGGCGACGGTTGTGGGGCGCGAGATCGGCGCGGCGGAGCGCGCCGTGGTCACTGAGATCGGACGGGAAGCGGCCATCGCCGGCCGCGCCGCCGGGGCGGTGGCGGAGGGTGCGGGCCGAGCCGTGGCGTCGGGAAGCCGGCAAGCCGCCGGTCTCGTGGCGAGCCTGTCGCCGGCCGAGCTTGGCGAACTCGCCCTCATGGCCGGCAGATTGGGCGGCCCCGCCGCCCTCCTGGGCGTAGCGTTCTTCCCCTCCACCATCGGCCGGAACGCCGAAGGGGCGGTTCCAGGCGCGCCCGGCTGGCGCTACGCCAGCCACGCCGACGACTTCTATATGCGATTCACCTATGACGGCCCGAACGGCCAGCACCAGACGTTCCTGGCCCACCGCGACACGGACGGCGTTCTCCGCGATCCCCAGAACCGCACCGTAGGCAAGGTCCTGCCCGACGGCCGGACGGCGATTCAGCTTCAAGCCATTTCGCCGGCTTTGGTGAAGGAAGGTGAGCCGAACTACTGTCCAGCGCCGACACCGGACAATCCCGGTGCTAGGGAAAACGACAAAGATTACGAGGAGTTCGTAAAGCGCCACGTCAATCCGCTTGCCCCGACGCCACGCGACCTCGCCATCGCTCTTGCACATCCCACTTTGATTCGGCCTGTTAAATACGATGATTGCCAACATAGCACGGGCGATCTGATCGACGCGAAGGGCGAGGCATATGCACGGCTATTGAGGGCATGGAAGGGAAATCCAAATTTTGAAGTAGCCGGAAAGTTGATCTACCAAGCGGAAAGGCAGGTACAAGCAAGTCAGGGACGGCATATAATTTGGTATTTTTCCACACAGGAAGCGATGGATGAAGCTAAGGATTTAGCTAGAGAAAATCCGACATGGCTCGGACAAATCGACATTCGCCTTCTTGCCTGGAAACGAGGTCAAAAATGAACAATTGCGGCTACTCTATAGAGTCTGTCTGGCTTGATAGAACGGAAAATCCAAAATTTATTGGAGAAAAATTCATCGCCACATTGAATTCTCTTAGCCGAGGAAATCAGATATTTCGAAACTGGGGCGTCAGCGACGTCCCCGAAAGTCATGATCTCGCGGCGCTTGAGGATGCTCATAATATTTCACTTGATCAAGCCTCCGAAAATATTACTGATTTCGTCAAGGGCCACATCCATTATTATGAAGACACAAATCAATTAGATAAGGATTTTGGTTACGATTTATTGGCCTTCAATAATTTTGAAGAAGACGAAAACACAAACCCGAAAGACCTGATCGTAGCGATCACCGCGGGTGCAAAGTTTAAAAATAGGGCCAATTTCATGGCGGGGGGATACTGGATGGAGCCTGACCCTTCGGTTGTGACTTTCCCAATCTTCAGTCTAGCGATTCGCACCCTTATCCGCATATGGGCGCCCACCTGGGCCAACGCCCGCGCCGGAGGCTGGAACGATGCGGCAGGCTCAATCCCTTCCGCCTATAAGGCACTTTGGGGACAGCATTTTCTAGCTCCGTGGATGTCCTACCTATCCGCGCCGCTTGCTGAAGGCCTGCACCCTCCACCCGACATCCTCGCCGAGCGTTTATCCGATGGCGGACTGCTGATGATCGCCACCGAGGATCGGCTGGACCCGACCAATCCTGAACACATGCGGCGCGCCAAGCTGTTGGCGGACATCATGCTTCAGCGTGTTCCTCAAAATGTCTGGTGATTGAAGGGTCACACCCGGCCCACCCTCACGACCGCGTGATGCCGCCGCCGCGCGTCTCGCAACCGTCACGCGCATCCCATACGGTCGCGGCGCAAAGCAAAGCCGCATAGGGACGTATTCCATGGCCATTACCCGTCAGGTGATCACCTCGCTGCAACGCGACGGGACCGACGCGCTCGGCACCCGCACGCTCGCGCTCAAGATCGCCGACGACAGCATCGTCTCCGGCTCGCTGCTGACGGTGGAGAGCAACCACTTCGGCATCCTGAAGTCGCGCGGGGCGGTGCTGAACGTCTACGAGACCGGCCAGTACGCCCTGACCACGCCCGACAAGCCGATCCTGGGCTCGATCGCCCAGGGCTTCTTCGGCGGCGCTTCGCCCTGGGTGTACGAGGTGATCTACATCAACCGCTCCAAGCTGCTGGTGCGCAACCAGGGCATCGCCACCAGCGCCGAGATGGCGGAGATGGCCTATGTGGTCGACTACTACATCCACGTCGACAGCAAGGAAGGCGCGCTCGACCTGATCACCCACATGCCGTTCAGCGGCGCGGTGATCGACACCGCCGAGATCGCCGACTACGCCGGCCCCGCCATCGAGCAGGCGATCAACCAGGTGGTCCAGGTGACCAAGATGGAGAACATCAACGAACACATCGGCGAGGTCCGCGAGGCCGTGAAGGGCCACCTGACCGACTTCCTGCGCGTCTACGGCATCATGCTCAACGACCTGAAGGTCCTGATCATGCCCAAGGACGAGCGAATGCGCGAGCTGATCTCGCTGCAGGCCATCGGCCTGACCCCGATCGAGGCGGTGCGCTATTATCTGGCGCTGAGGATGGCCGAGAAGGGCCTGGTCTCGGCCCCCAACGCGGCGGCGGGCCTGCCCTTCAACATCGGCGGCCAGCCGACCGGCTTCTATCCGGTCGGGGCCGAGACGGGCATGACCAAGTAGTGGGCGGGTTCTACGACGTCGGGCCGCTGCGTCAGGTCGCCATCAACCTGTTCTACGGTTGGGGCTACAACTTCTATCGCAAGGAAAACCAGCTTCGCGCGGACGACCAGCTCGTCCGCGCGAAGGCGTGCTGGTTGCTCGGCCTGTCGCGCGGGGCGGTGGAGAGCGCGGAGGCGGCCTATCGGCGCGAGCACCTGCCGCCACCCAGCCGCGCCAATCCCTATCCCGACCCGGCGGCGGTCGCCGGCGCCCAGGCGCTGGAGCGGCTGTCCAAGGCGATCGGAAGCACGGAGGCGCAGATCCGCAACCAGCCGGTCCCCGAGACCGACCGCATGACCCAGCGCTACCGCCAGGAGGCGCCGACCCTGGTCGCGCTGGAAGAGTGCGACCAGGACCTGATCGGCCAGGCAGACCTGCTGCGCACCCTGGTGGACGGCCGCACCGGCGAGGCGATCGTGGAAACCCTGCCGGACCTGGAGCACGGACTGGCCGCCATCGCCGACACCCTGCACCGACGCCAGGCCGTGCTGTTCGGCGGCGGCCCGGCCTAGGACACGCCGAGCCGCCCTACGCCGCCTTGGGCGTGGAGACGATGCGGTAGCGGAACGTGTCGGGGTCGAGCTGGTCCATCTCGCCGGCCGGGGTCATCGCCAGCGGGTACATCAGGAAGTGCTCGGCCGGCGGCTTGGACGCACCGGGTAGCGCCACGTCGGTGGCGCTGTTGTAGGCGACCCAGTTCATCTCCCAGCTGCCGAACAGCCGTTCGCGATGGCCCTTCACCTCAGGGCTGTCGACCGCGATCTTCTCTTCCAGCACCACCTTGCGCACGTCGGCGGGGTCGACCGGGAACCAGCCCACGCCCTCCAGCCACATCTCGGCGCGGCAGTGCTGGGCGTGGGTGACGTCGCCCGACGCGCCCAGGCACTTGGCGTACTTCGACGGGCCCAGCCGCACGCCGTAGACGTCGCGGGCCGGAATGCCGGCCGCGCGCGACAGGCCGACCATCAGGCTGTTGATGTCGGCGCACTTGCCGCCGAGATAGCCGGTCTCCAGCATGTTCTCGATCCCGCCCGTGCCGCAGCCGCGCGTGGCCGCGTCGCGGAAGGTGTTGTCCACCACCCAGTCGTAGATCGCCCGCAGCCTGGCGCGGGGCTCGGGGTGGCTCAGCGCGATCTTCATGGCGGTGCTCTTCACCAGCCCGTCGGTCGGCAGGCTGGGAACCGGCGCAGTCCAGAAGGCGCGCTCCTTGGCGCTGAGGCGGGCGCCGTCGGCGGTGCGGTCGCGGGTGGAGATCACCTGCGAGACCTTCACGGTGCGCGGACCGCCAGCTTGGGTCCAGGTCACGTGCAGCATCTGCGCGCCATAGCGGGCGTCGCGCACCAGCCTGGCCTGGCCGGTGCTCTGGAAACTGGGGAGGGCCCCATGCTGATAGACAGAGCGGCTTTCGCCCACGGGTACCCACAGCTCGGCCGGCGCATCGGGGCGCGACAGGTCGACTTCCGTCACCATCTCGTAGCTGCGCCAGCCGTCGCCGGCGGGCGCGCCCTCGGCCCAGGCCTGTCGGCCAAGCACCGCCGACGCCGCCAGGGTCCCAGCGCCTTGCAGTAGCGCACGTCTATGCATGGTGTTTTCCCACTCCGATGGCCTACGCCTAGCGACGTACGCACAGCGCTTCAACCGTGGCGAAAAGGTCAGGCCGCGGCCTTGGCCCCCAGCTCGCCCGCGACGCCCGCCAGCAGCTCGAACGACCGCATCCGCGCGCCGTGATCGAAGATCTGGGCGGTGACCATCAGCTCGTCCGCGCCGGTCTGGATCACGAAGTCCTTCAGGCCCTTGCGCACCGTCTCCGGCGAACCGACCACCGCGCAGCGCAACGCATGGGCGATCGTCGCCCGCTCGACCGGCGCGAGCACGGCCGAGATGTCGTCCACCGGCGGCGGCAGCTTGCCGGGCCGGCCGCTGCGCAGCCGCGCGAACGCCTGCTGCAGCGAGCTGAACAGGCGCACGGCCTCCACATCGGTGTCGGCGACGAACACGTTCAGCCCCAGCATGGCGTGGGGCCGGTCCAGCCGCTCCGAAGGCTTGAAGCGGCTGCGGTACACCTCCAGCGCCTGCATCATGGCGTCGGGCGCGAAGTGGGAGGCGAAGGCGAAGGGCAGCCCCAGGGCGGCGGCGAGCTGGGCGCCGAACAGGCTGGAGCCCAGGATCCATACCGGCACCCGCAGTCCCTCGCCGGGCACGGCGCGCACCGTCTGGCCTGGCTGGGCCGGCTCGAAATAGGCCAGCAGCTCCATGACGTCGTTAGGGAAGGCGTCGACGTCGCCGGACAGGGTGCGGCGGAGCGCGTGGGCGGCGATCTGGTCGGACCCCGGCGCACGTCCGAGCCCCAGGTCGATGCGGCCGGGATGCAGGGCCTCCAGCGTGCCGAACTGCTCGGCGATCACCAGGGGCGCGTGGTTGGGCAGCATGATGCCGCCCGCGCCGATGCGGATGGTCGAGGTCGCGGCCGCCACATGGGCCAGGGCCACGGCGGTCGCGGCGCTGGCCACGCCGACCATGTTGTGGTGCTCCGCCATCCAATAGCGGGAATAGCCCAGCCGCTCGGCATGACGGGCGAGTTCAGTGGAGTTGCGCAACGCCTGTCCGGCGTCGGAGCCTTCCACCACGGGGGAGAGATCGAGGACTGAAAGCGGGACCATGGGAGCGCATATGGGCGCCCCGGCCTAGGAGCGAAATGGGCGCCGGGCGGATCGAGACGAAGCTGGCGGGCGGACCCAACTTCAGCCACACCTGACGGCTCCTTGGACACGGAAGACCTTCCGGAGCAGCCATGCGGCGCACCCTCACCTCCCTGATCGCTCTGGCCAGCCTGGCCGGCGTCTCGTCCACGGCGCTGGCCGCCGCCACGCCCGCACCCACGAGTACGCCCAAGGTGAAGGCGTCCACTGTCGCCGTCCCGCCGATCGACTATCGCGAGCGCACCCTAGCCAACGGGCTGCACGTGTTCAGCGTGGTCGACAAGACCACCCCCAACGTCACCATCCAGCTATTCTACGACGTCGGCGGCAAGGACGATCCGTCGGGCCGGTCGGGCTTCGCGCACCTGTTCGAGCACCTGATGTTCAAGGCCACGCGCGACATGCCGTCGGAGTTCATGGACCGGCTGACCGAGGATGTCGGCGGGTTCAACAACGCCTCCACCGCCGAGGACGCCACCAACTTCTACGAGGTGGTCCCGGGCAACCATCTGGAACGGCTGTTGTGGGCGGAGGCCCAGCGGATGAGTTCGCTGCAGGTAGACCAGGCCAGTTTCGTCTCCGAGCGGCAGGTGGTCGAGGAGGAGCTGCGCCAGCGGGTGCTGGCCGATCCTTACGGACGGCTGTTCAGCTATCTGACCCCGGAAGAGTCCTACCGCATCCATCCCTACAAGCGGCCGGTGATCGGCAGCATCGAGGACCTGGATCACGCCACGCTCGACGACGTGCGCGCCTTCCACGCCACCTATTACCGGCCCGACAACGCCAGCCTGATCGTGATTGGCAACTTCGATCCGGCCGCGCTGGACGGCTGGGTGGATCGCTATTTCGCGCCCATCGGCCATCCTTCCGCGCCGATCCCGCGCGTCACCGCCGTGGAGCCGCCCCACACTGCGCCGCACACGGTCACCGGCTATGGTCCCGAGGTGCCACTGCCGGCGGTGGAGCTGACCTTCCTGGGGCCTGCGGCCTCAAGCTCCGATGCAGCGACCCTGGCGGTCATCGACGCCATCCTGACCACCGGCCGGGCTTCGCGCCTGTACCGGGACCTGGTCTACCAGCGCCAGATCGCCCAGGACGCCTTCTCCGACCCCGGCCTGCACCAGCAGTCCAGCCTGTTCCACGCCGGCCTGATCATGGCCAGCGGCAAGAGCGTGGACGAAGGCGAGACGGCGTTGCGCGACGAACTCCGCCGGCTGGCCGACACCCCGGTCCCGCCGGACGAACTGGCGCGGGCCAAGAATCAGCTGATGGCCCAGACCCTGCGCGAGCGGGAGACCGTGGACGGCCGCGCCAACGAGCTGGGCCAGACCATCGTGCTGGAGGGCGATCCCGCCAAGGTCAACACCGATATCGCCGAGGTCCAGGCGGTCAGCCCCGCCGACGTCCAGCGCGTCGTCCGCCAGTATCTGACCGACGAGAAGCGCACGACGATCCGCTATCTGGCGGAGGCGGATCGCCCCAAGGGGGCCCCCGCGCCGGCCGCCTCGCCCAGCAAGGCGTCTCCGCCCGCCGCCGCGCCAGCCCCAACGGCGGTCGCCACCGTCGCCCCGCCCGAAAGCCTGCCGCACACCGCGCCGCCGCCGGGACCGGATGTAACCGTCAACCTGCCCCAGCCCTCCGAACGCGTCCTGCCAAATGGATTGCGGGTGATCGTGGCCAAGACCTCGGACCTGCCGCTCGTCACCGCCGAGCTGACCATCAAGGCCGGCGCGACCTCGGACCCGCAGGGGCTGGCGGGGCTGCAGAGCCTGACCACGGCGCTCCTGCCCTCGGGTTCCGCCACGCTGACCGCGCCCGAGATCTCCAGCGCGGTCGAACGCCTGGGAGGCACGCTGGACACCAGCGCCGGTTCGGACGGCTCCTACCTCACCCTGACGGTGCTGGCCGACCAGCTCGACGCGGGGCTGCCGATCCTGTCGGACGTGGCGCGCCATCCCGCCTTCGCCCCGGCCGAGCTGGACCGCATACGCCGCCAGCGGCTGGACGCCCTGTCCGTGGCCATGGGCGAGCCGGGCCAGCTCGCGGGCCAGGCGGTATGGCCAGCGGTGTTCGGCGGCACGCCCTATGGCCACCCCTCCGGCGGGACAGTCAAATCCCTGGCCCGCATCACCCGCGAGGCGATCCTGGCCCAGTATGGGCGCGAGGTGCGGCCCGACAACGCCGTCCTGGTGATGACCGGCGACATCACCCCCGAACAGGGCTTCGCCCTGGCCGAGCGCACCTTCGGCGACTGGACCGCGCCCGCGACACCTCTGTCAAAGCCGCTCCCCACTCGCGTTCAAACCGCGCCGCGGGTGATCGTGATCGACCTGCCGGGGACGGGTCAGGCCGCCGTGACCCTGGCCGCCCCCTCCATCGGCCGCTCCGATCCGCATTATTTCGACGTGGAGGTCGCCAACGCCGTGCTCGGCGGCGGCTATTCTGCGCGCCTGAACGAAGAGGTGCGGGTGAAGCGCGGGCTCAGCTACGGCTCCAACAGCTCGGTGAACGAGCGCCGCGACACCGGATTGTTCGTGGCCACCGCCCAGACCCGCAACGAGGCCGCGCCCGAAGTCGCGCGCCTGCTGCTGGAACAGGCCCGCGGCTTGGCGACAGCGCCCCTGGGCGACGCGGAGACCGACGCGCGCGAAGCCGGCCTGGTCGGCGCCTATGGCCGCACCGTGGCCACCAGCTCGGGCCTGGCCAACGATCTGGCCACCAACGCCATCTACGACATCGACCCGGCCGAGATCGCCCGCTACACCCGCGCGCTGCAGAAGGTGACGCCCGACGCAGCCCGCGCCGCCGCGCCGCTGGCGGTCCAGGCCGACCGTGCGACCCTGGTTATCGTGGGCGACAGCAAGCTGTTCCTGGGCAAGCTCAAGACCGAGTTCCCCAATGCGGAGGTGATCCCCGCCGCCAGCCTCGACCTCGAGAGCGCAACGCTGAAATGAGACGTCGAAGATGTATGTGAACACGGTGGGGCCTGAAGCGCCCCGCGTCGTCGACGTTGTGGTGATCGGGGCTGGCGCAGCTGGAATCGGCGCGGCGCGGCGGCTGGCCAACTCGCGGCTCAGCGTGCTGGTGTTGGAGGCGCGCGACCGGCCCGGCGGGCGCGCGCATACTCTGACCGGCCGCTCGGGCGCGGCGATCGACCTCGGCTGCGGCTGGCTCCATTCCGCCGACCGCAATCCCTGGGCCGCGATCGCGGAGGCGACCGGCTTCATCGTCGACAAGGGTGAGGCGCCCTGGATGCGCCCGCGCATCGACGTCAACTTCCCGATCTCCGACCAGCGCGCCTACCACAAGGCTTTCGCCGTCTTCGAGGCGAAGCTGCGCGCGGCGGCCTCGGAGCCGGATCGCCCCGCCGCCGAGCTGTTCGATGAAGACACCGCCCGCTGGCGGCCGATGCTCGACGCCTTTTCCGGCTACTACAACGGCGCACCGTTCGCCGATATCTCGGTGCACGACTACGCCGCCTACCAGCCCACCGACGAGAACTGGCGGGTGGTGCAGGGCTATGGCGCGCTGATCCGCAGCCAGGCCGAGGCCATGCCCATCCTCTACGAGAGCCCGGTGCTGAGCATCGATCACGGCGGCGCAATGATGCGGCTGACCACGCCGTCGACCACCATCGAGGCCCGCGTGGTCATCCTGGCCGTGCCGGCGGCGGTACTGGCGCACGAGGACATCCGCTTCGAACCGCCCTTGCCCGACAAGACCGCCGCCGCCCAGGCCCTGCCGCTCGGCCACGTCGACAAGGTGTTTCTGAAGCTGGCGCGGCCGGAGGCGTTCGAGCCCGACACCCTGGCGGTCGGGCGCACCGACACCACCGACGCCGGCGCCTACACCTTCAGGCCCCTGGGCCACGCCCTGGTGGAGGGCTTCTTCGGCGGAGCGCTGGCGGAGGGATTGGAGCGCGAACCCGCCGGCGCCTTCACCGCCTTCGCCATCGACGAGCTGACCGCCCTATTCGGCTCAGCTTTCCGGCGCGAGCTGGCGCCCCTGGCCGAGAGCGACTGGGGGATCGATCCGTTCACGCGCGGCGCCTACTCCCACGCGCGGCCAGGCATGGCGCACATGCGCGAGGCGCTCCGCCGACCGGTGCGGGAACGGCTGTTCTTCGCCGGCGAGGCCTGCTCCCCGCATGCCTTCTCGACCGCCCACGGGGCTTACGAGACGGGGGTCGCGGCGGCGGAAGCGGTCCTGGCGGAACTGGCGCCGGAAGAGGTTGAACGGCAGCGGGACGAAGAGGAAGACGAGCGCATGAGGAATGGCCGGTGAGGCGCTGAACGCGCGCTCGCCTTCTTCTGGACCTACACGCTGATCTGCGCGCCCAGTTCCACCACGCGTCCGGCGGGGATCTTGAAGAACTCGGTCGGGTTGGTGCCATTCTTCAGCAGGAAGATGAACAGCTTGTCCTGCCACATCGGCATGGCGGTCTGGGCGGCGGGCACCACCGAGCGGCGGCCAAGGAAGAAGGACGTCGCCATGATGTCGAACTTCACGCCCTGCTTGCGGCACAGGCCCAGCGCCTTGGGCACGTTCGGCGTCTCCATGAAGCCATAGTGGATCACCAGCTTCTTGAAGTCGTCGCTGAACGGCGTGATCTTTATGCGCTCGCTCTCAGGCACGCGCGGCGTCTCGGCTATCTGCACCGTGGCGATGATATTGGTCTGATGCAGCACCTTGTTGTGCTTGAGATTGTGCATCAGGGCCACCGGCGCGGTGTCTGGGTCCGACGTCAGGAAGATGGCCGTACCCGGCACGCGGTGCGGCTGGCGGGCGCGCAGCATCTCGATCAGCTCGGTCACCGGCACTGACTCGCGGCGGGTCTTCTCGGTGAGGATCTGACTGCCGCGCACCCAGGTGTACATGATCAGGAACAGCGAGGCGCCCAACGTCAGCGGCAACCAGCCGCCGGACGCGATCTTCAATCCGTTGGCGGCCAGGAACACCACGTCCAGGCAGATCATCGGCGCGATCATCGACAGCGCCATCCACAACTTCCACTTCCACATCCGACGGACCACGATGTAGGCGAGGATAGTGGTGGTCAGCATGGTGCCAGTCACCGCCAGGCCGTAGGCGTCGGCCAGGTTGTCGGCGGTCTGGAACACCGCCACCAGCACCAGCACCCCAATCATCAGGAAGCGGTTGACCTGGGGTACGAAGATCTGGCCCGACTGGGTCTCCGACGTGCGGGTCACGGTCAGGCGCGGCAGGATGCCCAGCAATACGCCCTGCTGGCTGAGCGAGAAGGCGCCGGTGATGACCGCCTGGCTGGCGATCACCGAGGCGACCACCGCCAGCACCACCAGCGGCGCACGCATGGCGTCAGGCGCCATGACGAAGAACCAGTCCTGATTGACGAAGGCGTGGTGGTGAGCCGCCGACCAGTGCAGCGATTTCAGCACGTAGGCGCCCTGGCCGAAATAATTCAGCGCCAGCGCCGGCAGGGCCAGGAACAGCCAGGAAGCCTGGATCGGCCAGCGACCGAAGTGACCCATGTCGGCGTAGAGCGCCTCGGCCCCGGTCACGGTCAGGAACACCGAGCCCAGCACCAGGAAGCCGACCAGCCCATGATGGACCAGGAACAGCACCGCATAGTGAGGACTGATCGCCGTCAGCACTTCGGGCGCGTCGAAGATGTGGGAAACGCCCAGCCAGGCCAGGCAGCAGAACCAGAGCAGCATGATCGGCCCGAAGAACAGGGCCAGCCTGGCGGTGCCGCGCGACTGGATCAGGAACAGGCCCACCAGGATCACGAACGAGAAGATGGTGATCGCACGGGGGGTGACCATGTGTTCCAAGGCCGGCACGTCGTGCATGCCCTGGAAGGCGCCGAGCACCGACATGGCGGGGGTGATGATGGCGTCGCCGTAGAACAACGATGCGCCGGCCAGGCCCAGGATGAACACCAGGAAGGTGCGTCGGCCCAGCGCCCGCTGCGCCAGGGCCATCAGCGATAGCACGCCGCCCTCGCCCTTGTTGTCCGCCCGCATGACGAACAGCACGTATTTCACCGTCACCACTAGGATCAGCGCCCACAGCGCCAGCGACACCACGCCAAGAACGGCGGGCGTGGTCACGGGGTCCTTGGCGGCCTGTCCCATTGCGACCTGGAACGCGTAGAGCGGACTGGTGCCGATATCGCCGAATACGACGCCCAGCGAACCGATCGCCATGGCCCAGAAGCCAAGACGCCTGTGACCGTGGGTCTGGGCGCCATTGGTTTGGCCGCCGTTGACCTCTTCCGATTCCGCCGGCGGATCGCAAGCTAGATTCGGGGCGGGATCATTCATCTGTCGAGCTGGGTCGGCAGGCGCCTCGGCCGGCTTTTCAGCGGCCTCCAGGCTAGGGCCCTGCAGGGGCATCCGCGTCCTCCGGGCCGGACGATTCCGATCGGGCCCATTTACGCCGCACATCCGGCGGCGGGTCGCGATACTCCAAACGCGGGGCCGGTTCAACCATGACGCACGCAGTTTTGCGGCGCCGCAACATCACGCCGCAGCCGGATTATTCGAATTCCGCTCAGCGCTGGGGCGGACCCCCTCGTCCCGCAGGCGGCGCGGTGGCTTGGTCGAACATCCGTTGTTGGTCGGGGCTCAGCACGCTGTAGAGCCCGCGCGTCGCCATGGCCTGCCGGTGGAACACGGTGAGCTGGGTGGTCAGCATGCCGTTGATCCGCTCCAGCCGCTCGGGCGTGGTCAAGGAGCCGAGCTGCTGGGCGCCCTGACGCATCTGGGCGATTTCGGCCGGTTGGGGCGAAGCGCTCTGATAGGTGCGCCACGCCGCTTCCTGGTCCGGCCGGATGTGCAGCATGGTGTGCAGATCAGGCTGCTGCTGGCCGTACTGGCTCTGGGCCTGAACGGCGCTAGCGGAAACCAGCAGGGCGCCCCCGATGGTGGCGACGGCGGCGATACGGATGAAAGGCTTCAAACTCGGCTCCCAAGGCGGGCGAAATTCATGTCGGACTTCAGTGTTTTGAGCGCGCCGGACGCGCATGGGTTCCGCGCCCCTTACCTCAGCCCGATCGGAGGGCTACTTTAAGGTCTGAAAGGTATCCGTCCAGAAATGTCCGATAGCCAACGATTTCCGGTGGCGGCCCACGCGCTGGCCTACCTCGCCCACAGCGACGCCTTCGGGCCGGAGCGGGCGGTGTCGAGCGCGGCGCTGGCGGCCTCCATGCCCACCAACCCGGTAGTGGTGCGGCGGGTGACGGCCATGCTCGCGCGCTTCGGGTTGATCGCCACCCGCACGGGCGCTTCGGGCGGCGCGTGGCTGCTGCACCGGCCCCAGGACATTACGCTGGACGAGGTTCTAGAGGCGGTCGGCGGCTGCGCAAGCATGGGCTGCCCCCCTCCCGGCGCGAAGGGTTGCCCGGTCGGCGAGCGGATTCCCGAAGCGGTGCGCAACGCCATCAAGGCGGCTGAGCGGGCGGCTTCCGAGCGATTGTCGCACATCACCGTCGCCGACCTGCTGCGCCAGGCCGAAGGCGCGGGCCCCTTGCTGATCCTGGAAGAAGCCTGAACCGATGCTGCTCGCCAAGTCCACCTGGCCCGAGATCGAAGCCCACCTCGCCCGCTCCAAGACTGTGGTCGTCCCCATCGGCTCCAACGAGCAGCATGGTCCCACGGGCCTGCTCGGCACCGACTGGATGTGCCCGGAGATCATCGCCCACTCGGCCCACGCCGATGGCGAACTGCTGATCGCGCCGACCTTCGCCGTGGGCATGGCCCAGCACCACCTGGGCTTTCCGGGCTCGATCTCGCTGCGCCCGACCACCATGATCGCCGCGATCCGCGACTGGACGGTTTCGTTGGCGGCGCACGGGTTCGAGCGGATTTATTTCCTGAACGGCCACGGCGGCAACGTCGCCACCATCGAGGCGGCCTTCTCGGAGATCTACGCCGAGGCCAGTTATCTCGGCCGTCCACGCGGCTTCGCGTTGAAACTGCGCAACTGGTGGGAACTGCCGGGCGTGCTGCGCCTGTGCGCCAACCTGTTCCCCGAGGGGCATGGCAGCCACGCCACCCCGTCCGAGATCGCGATCACTCAGTACGCCTATCCCGATGCGATCAAGGCGGCGAACTACGCGCCCCGCATCGCGCCGACCGGGCCCATTCGCGAAGCCGCCGACTTCAGGGCCCGCTATCCCGACGGCCGCATGGGCTCCGACCCTGGCCAGGCGTCGCCGGAAAAGGGTGCGGAGATCGTCGCCCTCGCCGCCAAGGGCCTGGTCGAGGAAGTCCGCGCCTTCGCCACCGAACCGACGCCCGCGCGGAGCTGATCCGCGCCCGTTCCGCTCTTCTCTGCTCGCGCAGACGGTGCGCTTGGCCTAGGGTGCGGCCAAACGTCCGGAGGCTCCCATGAAGACGCTGCTCTGCTCCATGATCCTGGCCGCAGGCCTCGCGAGCACGGCCCAGGCCGCCACCCTCACCGCTCCGGTCGCGCTCGCCACGCCCACCGGCCCAGGCGCCCCTGTCGGGACCGTGACCATCAGCGACGGTCCGTCGGGCGCCATCCTGACCACCGACCTGCACGGCCTTCCTCCCGGCGTCCACGGCTTCCACGTCCACGCCATGGGCAGCTGCGCCGCCGCACCCGACAAGACCACCGGCAAGATCGTCCCCGCTGGCGCGGCAGGCGGGCACATGGACCCCTCCATGAGCGGCAAGCACGAAGGCCCGATGGGCATGGGCCATCTCGGCGACCTGCCGGCGCTGACCGTCGCCGCCGACGGCACGGCCAAGGAAAGCCTCGCCGCCCCGCACATCTCCTCGGTCGCGGCCCTGAAGGGTCATGCGCTGATGATCCACGCGGGCGGCGATAACTACAGCGACGCGCCGGCTCCCCTCGGCGGCGGCGGCGCGCGCATCGCCTGCGGGGTGATCGGCTAGCCCCGCTCCCTATCCCGCGCCGACGGCCAGGTCTGGCGTAAGCGTCAGCACCCCGTCGGCGTCGGCGTACAACACGTCGCCCGGCCGCCAGATCACCCCGCCGAACGCCAGCGGCTGATCGATCTGCCCTTCGTCGCGACGCGCGGCCTTGCGCGGGGTGGAGGCCAGGGCCTTGACGCCGAGGTCGAGGCCCTTGAGCGGCTCCACGTCGCGCACGCAGCCGAAGATAACCGCGCCGACCCAACCGTTCTTGACCAGGTCCGCGCCGATCATGTCGCCGAGCAGGGCGTAGCGCAGGCTGCCCCCGCCATCGATCACCAGCACCCGCCCGTCGCCCGGCGTTCGGCTCAACGCCCTGAGCCGGCCGTTGTCCTCGAAACACTTGAGGGTGGCGATGCGACCGCTGAAGGCGATCCGGCCGCCATAGTCGCGCAGCACGACGTCAGGCACCTGGGCTTCGGTCTCGAACTGGTCGTACAGGTCGCAGGTGGTCCAGGCCATCGACGCGGCTCCCCTCAAACGGTTGGTCAGGACTAGAACAGCACCCTGGGGTTCATGATCCGGTGGGGATCGAAGGCCGCGCGCAGGCGCTGCATCAGCTCCACCGTATGCGGGTCCTTGTAGCGCCGCGCCTCGCCGGACTTCATCACGCCCAGCCCGTGCTCGGCCGAAATCGAGCCGCCAAGCGCATCGACGATGTCGTGGATGGCCTTGGAACCCTGGTCGCGCAGGGCCGCGTGGGCCGCGCCGTCGCCTCCCAGCGGCTGGAGCACGTCGTAGTGGATGTTGCCGTCGCCGACATGGCCGAACGCCACCACCCGCGATCCCGGCGCCAGGGCCTCGGCCGCCGCCGTGGCGCGGGCTAGAAACTCCGGCACGCGGGAGACCGGCACCGAGACGTCGTGCTTCCAGGTGACGCCCTCCGGCTTCTGGGCGGCGGACTGTTCCTCGCGCAGCCGCCACATCGCCTTGGCCTGGGCCTGGTTCTGGGCCAGGGCGGCGTCGGCGATCAGGTCGTCCTCCAAGGCGGACGCCAGCAGGCGCTCCATCGCCGCCTCGGCATGACCGCCCTCGGAACTGGCGATCTCGATCAATACGATCCACGGGTAAGGCTCGGCCAAGGGATCGCGCACGTCGGGGATGTTCCTGATCGCCAGCTCCACGCCCCGGCGGCTGATCAGCTCGAACGCCTCCACCGCGCCGCCGCTTTCGCCCTTGGCGCGGGCGAGCAGGGCGATGGCGTCCTCCGACCGGTTCAGGCCGACGATCGCCACCGAGCGCGAACTGAGGATCGGGAACAGCTTCAGGCTGGCGGCGGTGACCACGCCCAGCGTGCCCTCGCCGCCGATCAGCAGCTGCTTGAGGTCATAGCCGGTGTTGTCCTTGCGCAGCCGCTTCAGCCCGTTGAACACCGAGCCGTCCGGCAGCACCGCCTCGATCCCCAGCACCAGGTCGCGCATGGTCCCGTAGCGCAGCACCGCCGTGCCGCCGGCGTTGGTGGAGACCAGACCGCCGACCGTGGCCGATCCCTCCGCCGCCAGGCTGAGTGGAAAGAAGCGGTTCGCCTCGCGCGCCGCCTCCTGCACCGTGGTCAGCACCACGCCGGCCTCGACCACGATCACGTCGTCCAGCGGCGCGACCTCGCGGATGGCGTTCATCCGCTCCAGCGACAGCAGCACCTCGCCCTGGGGGATCTGGCCGCCGACCAGGCCGGTATTGCCGCCCTGGGGCGTCAGCGCGATGCGGTGCTCGGCGCAGCAGCGCACGAGGGCTGAGACCTCGGCGGTGGTGCGCGGCGACAGCAGCAACGGCGTCGTCCCGCGCCAGCGGTCCCGCCACTCCTTCAGCTTGGGCGCCAGCCGGTCGGGGTCAGCCGACCATCCGTCCGGGCCGGCGACGGCCTTCAGGGCGGCGAGGGCTTCGGGCGATAGGGTTATCGGGAAAGCATCGTCTTGCATGGGCTGGACTTATCACCCCCTCCCCAGGGAGGGGAGAGCCCGCTACGCTGCCCGTCATGGCTCCCCTGCCCGTCACCCCCGACCTCGCCATCGACGAGGATGAGATCGAGCTGCGCTTCGTGCGCGCGGCCGGTCCCGGCGGTCAGAACGTCAACAAGGTCTCCACGGCCGTGGAGCTGCGCTTCGACGCGCGCGGCTCGCGCTCCCTGCCCAACGACGTCAGCGTACGGCTGCAGCGGCTGGCCGGCAGCAAGCTGACGCTGGAAGGCGTGCTGGTGCTGGTCGCCCAGAGCCATCGCACCCAGGAGATGAACCGCAAGGATGCGATCGACCGGCTGCTGTCGCTGATCCGCCAGGCCAGCGAACGTCCCAAGCCGCGCCGTCCCACCAAGCCGACCAAGGCGTCCAAGCTGCGCCGGCTGGACGGCAAGAGCCGCCGCTCCGACGTGAAGTCCGGCCGATCGAGGCCGCCGTCGGATGGCTGATCACTCCCATCTCCCGCCTCAGGACTGGATCGACGCCGCCCCGACCCGGGCCGTGATCGCGGCCCTGGAGGCTGCGGGCGGCGCCGACTGCGCGCGCTTCGTCGGCGGCTGCGTGCGCGACGCCCTGCTCGGCCGCACACGAGCGGACCAGGACATCGACATCGCCACCCGGCTGACGCCTGAGGAGACCACCGCCGCGTTGAAGCGGGCGGGGCTGCGCGCCATCCCCACCGGGGTCGAGCACGGCACCATCACCGCCATCGCCGACCACCGTCCGTTCGAGATCACCACCCTTCGCCGCGACGTGGAGACCGATGGCCGGCGCGCGGTCGTGGCCTTCACCCAGGACTGGAACGAGGACGCGGCGCGGCGCGACTTCCGCCTGAACGCGCTCTACGCCGAAGCGGATGGGCGGTTGCACGACCCCACCGGCGGCGGGATCGCCGACGCGCTGGCCGGGCGGATCGTCTTCGTCGGTGAACCGGAAATCCGCATCCGCGAGGACTACCTGCGCATCCTGCGGTTCTTCCGCTTCCATGCCTGGTACGGACAGGGCGAGCCGGATGCAGCGGCCCTGGCCGCCTGCGCGGCGTTGGCGACGGGGCTCGAGAGCCTGTCCGGCGAGCGCATCGCCAAGGAGTTGTTGAAGCTGCTTGCCGCGCCCGATCCCGGTTCGAGCGTGAAGCTCATGGCGGAGACCGGGGTGCTGGAGACCCTGCTTCCGGGGGCGGATGTGACGCGGCTGGGCGCCCTGCTGGCCTTGGAAGACATCGCATCGCTGGACCCCGACGCCGAGCTACGGCTGAGCGCCCTGCTACCGCCGGTTAAGGACATGGTGACGGAAGTCTCAAAGCGGCTGAGACTTGCCAATATCCTGAAGACGCGCCTGCTGAACGCCGTTGATCCGTGGGCGGAAGAATTGACCGACCAGGGCGCGCGCCGGGCTGTCTATGCGCTGCGCCCACAGGCCGCCGCGGATCGCCTGAGGCTGGCGTGGAGCGCCGCTCCGCTCGAACCGGCTTGGCCAAGCCTCTGGAGCGAAACCCAAACCTGGCGACCGCCGGCCTTTCCCATCACCGGCGAGGACATCAAGGCGCGCGGCCTGGTCGAAGGGCCCGAGATCGGCCGCATCCGGCGGATCGTGGAAGACTGGTGGATCGCCGCCGACTTTCCGACCGACCGGACGCAGGCCCTGGCGGTGCTGGACGCGGCGGTCAAAGCCGACGCCGCGTCCTGAGGGCCCGGTTCCTAGCCCTTCGGCAAATCGTTCGCCTGCCAGCCGCCGCCGAGGTCCTGGATCAGGGTCACGCTGGCCTGGAGCTGTTCCTGCTGCACGGTCAGCACCTGCTGGGCGTCGGTCAGCGCTGTGGTCTGGGCGGTGATGACGGCGGTGTAGTCGGTCGTCCCGGCCTTGTACTCGTTGATGGCGAGCGTCACCGCAAGATTGGCGGCGTCGACCGCCTGTTGGCGCACGACCGCCTCCTGCTGCAGGACCCGCAACGCCACCAGGTTGTCCTCCACACCCTGGAAGGCGGTGAGCACGGTCTGCCGGTAGACTGCGATCTCCTCGTCATAGGCGGCCCGCGCGGCGCGCACGTTCGCCCGGCGCGCGCCGAAGTCGATCAGGGTCTCCGACAGGCTCGCGCCCGCCGTCCAGATCGCGTTGGATGCGTCAAACAGTTGGCCAAGGTTGGTCCCGTTCGAGCCGACGGAGCCCGTCAGCGGGATGGTCGGATAGAAGGCCGCCTCCGCAACCCCGATCTGGGCGTTAGCGTTGGCCATCCGCCGTTCGGCGGCGGCGATGTCGGGACGGCGCTCCAGCAGGTCGGACGGCAGGATGACCGGAGCAACCGGCACATCGAACCTGCTCTTCGCGATCGGCGCGATCGACAGCTCCGATGGCGCAACCCCGACCAGCATGGCGATGGCGTGCTCGGCCTGGCCGCGAGCGGTCTGTAGGTCCACGAGCTGGGCCTGGACGCCGAGGAGCTGGGTCTGGGCGGCGACGACGCTCGCGCGGTCGACCACGCCCGCCGCGTACTGGTTCTGGGTGAGGGTCAGGAACTTCTGATCGGCGGCGACGGTGTCGCGAAACAGCTGCTGGTCGGCGTCGTTGATGCGCAGGACGTAGTAGGTGGTGGCGAGCTGGCCCTGGGCGGACAGGCGCGCATTGGCCAGGTCGCCGGCGCTGGCCTGGGCGTTGGCCACGTCGCCCTCCACGGTGCGTCTGATCTTGCCCCACAGGTCGGGCTCCCAGCTCGCATTGAGCGCGCCGCTGTAGGTGGTGACCGAGCTGCCGCCCTTACCGGCCGTGGCGCTGCTGGTGATGATCGCGCCGCTGGCGGTGGTGGTGGAGCTGCCGCCCTTGTTGGAATGCTGGTAATTCACATCCGCGCTCGCCCCCAGCGTCGGGAAGAAGGTGGCGCGCGCAGCCGCGGTGACCTGGTGCGCCTCGCGATAGGCGGCGAGCATCTGCGCCACGTTCTGGTTGTTGACCGCGACCCGGCGTTCCAAAGCATCGAGGTCGGGGTCCGCGAAAACCGACCACCAGGCGCCCTTGTCGATCACATCCACCGGATGGGCCGGACGCCAGCCGTCCGCCTCCTTGAAGTGGGTCGAGATCGGCGCGGTCGGGCGATGATAGTTCGGACCGACGGTGCAGGCCGCCAAGGCGCCCGAGAGAGCCAGGGCGGAGACGGTGCGAAGCGAAAGCTTTGTTCTCATGGGGTGAGCCTTATTCGGCCGGCAGGGGGACAGGCGCGGTCCCGCCGCCGAGGCCGCGGGGATAGCGGCGCACGCCCCGCAGGCGCAGCCGGTCGAGATAGAGATAGACCACAGGCGTGGTGATCAGGGTCAGGACCTGGCTGACCACCAGGCCGCCGATGATGGCGACGCCCAACGGTTGGCGAATCTCGCCGCCCTCGCCCGTTCCGAGCGCCAAGGGAACGGCCCCCATGATGGCGGCGCAGGTGGTCATCAGGATCGGGCGGAAGCGTAGCATGCAGGCCTGGTATATCGCGTCGCGCGACGACAATCCCTGCTCACGCTCCGCCACCAAGGCGAAGTCGATGATCATGATGGCGTTCTTCTTCACGATGCCGATCAGCAGGATCACTCCGATCAGGGCGATGATCGAGAAATCGATATGGAAGATCAACAGAGCCAGCACAGCACCCACGCCGGCGGACGGCAGGGTGGAGAGCACGGTCAGCGGATGGATGTAGCTTTCATACAGCACGCCCATGACGATGTAGACCGCGACCAGGGCGGTGACGACCAGGATCGGCTCGCTGGCCACGGAGGCCTGGAACGCCTGGGCGGTGCCGCGGAAGGTGCCGACCACAGCCGCGGGCATGCCGATCTTCTGCTTGGCGTCCTCGACATCGCGTTGCGCGTCGCTGAGCGACTTTCCGGGCGCGAGGTTGAAGGACAGGGTCGCCGCCACAGCCCCGCTCTGATGGTTGACCGACAGGGGCGTGTTGCCGAGCGCCCAATGGGCGATGGCGGACAGCGGGGTCATGGTCTCCACGGCCGTCGAGACCGCCGTGCCGGTGGAAGTGGTCACCGCGCCGCCGGTGCTGGTGCGCGCCACGCCGGCTCCGGCCAGGTTGGTGGCGGCCAGGGTGCTGGCGGCCGCCGTGGCGCTGGTGGTGGACGCCGTGCTCCCGCCGCCGGACCCCGCTGCGCTGACCTGAGATCCGCCGCCCGATCCCGAACTCGTCCCGACCGAAGTCTGAGCAGAGGCGGTGTCCACCGAAGACGTCGCTACGGCGACGTCGGGAGACGCGGAGACGGAGCCGGAAACGCCGCCGGTCGCCGTAGACGACGTCGTTCCGGTCGATGAAGCGGTGCTGGTCAGGGTGGCGACCGCCCCTCCGGCGCCGGTCGAGGTGCTGGTGGTCGCCGTGGTGGGCGTAGCGCCCCCTGCCGGGGGGGTGACGTAGATGTCGCTCAGGACAGTGGGGTCCTGCTGGTAGCGTTGCGCCACCTCCATGACCACATGGTACTGGTTCAGCGGATTATAGATGATCGACGCGAAGCTTTGACCAAAGGCGTCGTTGAGCGTGTTGTCGATCTGCTGCGAGGTGAGCCCGAGCCGCGAGGCTGTACTGCGGTCGTAGGTGACATAGCTCTCCAGCGCATGGGACTGCTGGTCGGTGTTGACGTCGGTCAGGTCGGGATAGGCCTGCAGCGCCCGCAACAGCTTGTCCGACCATTCCTTCAGCAGGTCGCTGTTGTCGCTCTGCAAGGTGTACTGGTAGGCGGCGTTGCTCTGCCGGCCGCCGATCTGGATGTCCTGAGCGGATTGCAGGAACAGGGCGGCGCCCGAGACGTGGGAGGTCTTGGGACGCAGGCGCTGGATCACCTGGTCGGCGGTCACACCGGGGCGCTCCCCGCGTGGTTTCAGGGCGACGAACATGAAACCGCCGGCCGACTGGACGTAGCTGGTCACGGTCTGCACCGCCGGATCGCTCATCACGATCTTCTGCAGCCGCCTGAACTTGTTCGACGTCAGATTGAACGAGGAGGCCTGATCGACCTGGACCCCGCCGATCAGGGTGCCGGTATCCTGCTGAGGGAAGAAGCCCTTGGGGACGATGATATAGAGGAAGACGGTCAGGACGACTGTCGCAATCAGCATCAGCAGGACCGGAAAGCTGTTGTCCAAGGCCCAGGTCAGCGACTTCTCGTAGCCCTTATGGATGCGGTCGAAGCCCCACTCGAACCCGTCCGAAGCGCCGCCCCAGAACTTCTGCCACCAGGAGCGTCGCCGCGCCTTGGGGTCCTCGCCCTGATGTTCCTTGATCAACAGCGCCGCCATCATCGGCGTGGTCGTCAGTGAGACCAGCAGCGAGATGACGATGGCCGCCGACAGGGTCACGGCGAACTCGCGGAACAGCCGCCCGACGATCCCGCCCATGGCCAGGATCGGGATGAACACCGCGATCAGCGAGATGGAGATCGACATCACCGTGAAGCCGACCTCGCCGGCGCCGACCAGCGCCGCCTGATAGCGCGGCATGCCGGCCTCGACGTGGCGGGTGATGTTCTCCAGCACTACGATAGCGTCGTCGACCACGAAGCCCGTGGCCACCGTCAGCGCCATCAGCGACAGGTTGTCCAGACTGTAGTGCAGTAGGTACATCACCCCCAGCGTGCCCAGCAGGCTGACCGTCACGGCCACCGCCGGGATCAGGGTCGCGCGGCCGCTCCGCAGGAACACCAGCACCACCACCACCACCAGCAGGATGGCGATCAGCAGGGTACGCTCCACCTCCGCCAGCGAGGAGCGGATGGTCTTGGTGCTGTCCACCGCCACGGTCAGGTCGATCGGCCCGCTCTGGGCGATGTCGGTCCTCAGTTGGGGCAGGATCGCGTTGATCCGGTTGACGGTGGCGATGATGTTGGAGCCGGGCGACTTGGTCACCTGGACAATGATCGCCGACTTGCCGTTGGCCAGACCCAGGTTCTGTAGGTTCTCCGGCCCGTTCACCACCTCGGCGATGTCCTTGATCCGCACGGGCCGGCCGCTGCGGTAGGCGATGATGACGTTCTCGTAGTCCTTGGCCACCGTCGCCTGATCGTTGGTGTTGATCTGGAACCGATGCGGACCGTCGGAATAGGACCCCTTGGGCTGGAATGCGTTGGTGGACTGCACCGCCGCCTTCACGTCCTCCAGACCGATGCCGTACTTGTTCAGGGCGTAGGGGTTCATCTCCACCCGCACCGCCGGCGAGGCGGCGCCGAACACATCGACCTCGCCCACACCGCTGATCTGCGACAGGGCCTGCTGCACCACGATGGAGGCGGCGTCGAACACCTGGTAGGTGGCCAGCGTGTCGGAGCTGAGCGCCATGATCATGATCGGCCGCTCGGCCGGATTGGCCTCCTTGTAGCTCGGAGCGCTCGGCAGCGCGGACGGCAGCAAGGATTGGGCGGCGTTGATGCCGGCCTGCACGTCGCGCGCGGCCCCGTTGATGTCGCGGTCCAGCCCGAACTGCATGGTGATCCGCGTGGACCCCTGGCCGCCCCGGTTCGAGCTGGTGGAGGTCAGTTCGGTGACGTCGGCGATGGCGCCGAGCGTGCGCTCCAACGGCGTCGCCACGCTGGTGGCCATCACCTCGGGGCTGGCGCCGGGCAGGCTGGCCTGGACCTGGATGGTGGGGAAGTCGACCTGCGGCAGGGGCGCGACCGGCAACACGAAATAGGCCGCCACCCCGACCAGGGCGATGCCGATGGTCAGCAAGGTGGTGGCGATCGGCCGCCGGATGAACAGCGCGGAGGGGTTCACCCGGGCGCGCCCTCAGGCGTGGGGTCGTCGGACGGCCGTGGGCCGCTCTGCGCCGTGTCGCCGGCGACCGTGTTGGGGCCGCGCTTGGTGAAGCGCTTCGCCAGGTTGTCGAAGGCGATGTAGATCACCGGCGTGGTGAACAGGGTCAGCACCTGCGAGCAGACCAGGCCGCCGATGATGCTGACGCCCAGCGGACGACGCAGCTCGGCGCCGATGCCGCCGCCGAGCCACAGCGGAATCGCCGCCAGTAACGCCGCCATGGTGGTCATCAGGATCGGCCGGAACCGCAACAGGGCCGCCTGGTAGATCGCCTCCTGCGGGGTCTTGCCCTCGTTGCGCTCCGCCTCCAGGGCGAAGTCGATCATCATGATCGCGTTCTTCTTGACGATGCCGATCAGCAGGATGATGCCGATGATCCCGATCACGCCCAGGTCCTGACCCGCCAGCGACAGGGCCAGCAGCGCGCCCACCGCCGCCGACGGCAGGGTGGACAGGATGGTCAGGGGGTGGATGAAGCTCTCGTAGAGCACGCCCAGCACGATGTAGATGGCCACGACCGCGGCCAGGATCAGCCACAGCTCGTTGCCCAGCGAAGCGCGATACGCCTCCGCCGCGCCGACGAAGGTGGTGGTGATGACCGGCGGGACGGCGATGTCCTTCTCGGCCTTCTCGATCAGGGTGATCGAATTGCCCAGCGCCACGCCCTTGGCGAGGTTGAACGAGATGGTGGTGGAGGGGAACTGGCTGACGTGGCTGTTCTGCAGCGCCGTCGCCTGCTCCTTGATGGTGGCGATGGCCGACAGCGGCACCGCCCCGCCGGTGGTGGACTGCAGGTAGATCTGGCCCAGCGCCTCGGGCGAATGCACCGTGTCCTGCGACGCCTCCAGGATCACCCGGTACTGGTTGGACTGGGTGTAGATGGTCGAGACGATCCGCTGGCCGAAGGCGTCGTAGAGCACGTTGTCGACGGTCGCCAGACTGACGCCCAGCCGGGCGGCGGTATCGCGGTCCACCTCGATATAGGAGGCCAGGCCCTCGCTCTGGATGTCGGAGGTGACGTCCTCGAGCTTGGGGTTCTTCTTCAGCTCCGCCACCAGCTTGTTGGTCCAGCTGGTCAGCTGGCCGATATCCACCGAGCCCAGCATGAACTCGTACTGGGTGCGGCCGACATTGGAGTCGATGGTCAGGTCCTGCACCGGTTGCAGGTAGAGCGAAACCCCCGACACCGAGGAGACTTCGCGGTTCAGGTTGCGGATGATGTCCTGGGCCGAATGATGGCGCTGACCCAGCGGCTTGAGGCCGATCAGCACCCGGCCGGAATTCAGCGTCTGGTTCTGGGCGTCCACGCCGACGAAGGAGGCGACGTTGGATACGTCGGGGTCTTGCAGGATCGCCGCGGCCATGGCGCGCTGGCGCTCGGTCATGGCGTTGTAGGAGATGGACTGCGACGCCTCGGTGACCCCCTGCAGCAAGCCCGTGTCCTGTGACGGGAACAGGCCCTTGGGGATGGCCATATAGAGCACAGCCGTCAGGATGAAGGTGGCGAGCGCGGCGAGCAGGGTCAGCTTCTGATGGCGCAGGACCCATAGCAGGCCCTTGTCGTACTGACGGAGGATCCAGTCGAAGCCCTGCTCGAAACGGTGGCCCATGCTGCCGGGCCGGGGTTCTTTGGGATGGGTCAGCCACAGGCCGCACAGGCTCGGCACCATGGTCAGCGAAACCACCGCCGAAATGACGATGGTCACCGCCAGGGTCACGGCGAACTCGCGGAACAGACGCCCCACCACGTCGCCCATGAACAGCAGCGGGATCAGCACCGCCAGCAGCGACACCGTCAGCGAGATGATGGTGAAGCCGATCTCCGACGAGCCCTTCAGCGCCGCCTGTCGAGGGGTGTAGCCCATCTCCACGTAGCGGCTGATGTTCTCGATCATGACGATGGCGTCGTCGACGACGAAGCCCGAGGCGATCGTCAGCGCCATCAGGGTCAGGTTGTTCAGGCTGTAGCCGAGCAGGTACATGACCGCGAACGCGCCCACCAGCGACAGCGGCACGGTGATGCCCGAGATGATCGTCGCCGGCACGTTGCGCAGGAAGACGTAGATCATCGCCACGACCAGGAAGATCGACAGCGCCAGCTCGAACTCCACGTCCTCGACCGAGGCGCGGATGGTGATGGTGCGGTCGGTGGTCGCCGTCATGTCCACGCCGGCCGGCAGGGACTGTTCCAAGGAGCCGGGCTCGGTCTTGTCCAGGCACTTCTTGTCGCCCGAACAGAAGGTCCGGGGCAGGATCTGCTTGATCCGGTTGACCACGCCGATGACGTTGGCGCCCGGCTGGCGCTGGATGTTCAGGATCACCGCCGGCGTCAGGTCCTGCAAAGCGCCGAGCTGGCTGTTCTCGGTCCCCTGCACCACCGTCGCCACGTCCGACAGCCGCACGGGCGAGCCGTTCTTGTAGGCGATGATGGTGTCGGCGTAGTCCTTGGCGGTGGAGAGCTGGTCGTTGGCGTCGATGGTGTAGGCGCGCACGGCGCCGTTGAAGCTACCCTTGGGACCGTTGACGTTGGCCGCGGCGATGGCGGTGCGCAGGGTCTCCAGCGACAGGCCGTAGGCGGCGAGCGCACGGGGGTTGGCCTGGACCTTGACCGCCGGCCGCTGGCCGCCCGCGACGCTGACCAGGCCGACGCCGGCCACCTGGCTGATCTTGGAGGCGATGCGCGTATCGGCCAGGTCCTCGACCTGGTTCAGCGGCATGGTCTTGGAGGTGAGTGCGATCGATACGATCGGCGCGTCGGCCGGATTGACCTTGGCGTAGACCGGCAGGTTGGGCAGGTCGGACGGCAGCAGGGCGTTCGCGGCGGTCATGGCCGCCTGCACCTCCTGCTCCGCCACGTCCAGGCTGAGTTCGAGGTTGAACTGCAGGGTGATGATCGAGGCGCCCTGTGAGGACACCGACGACATCCGGCTGAGGCCGGGCATCTCGCCGAACTGCCGCTCGAGCGGGGCGGTGATCCGCGAGGTCGTCACCTCCGGGCTGGCGCCCGGATAGAAGGTCTGGACCTGGATGGTCGGGTAGTCGACCTCAGGCAGGGCGGAGAGCGGCAGGAACTGGAACCCCACCACCCCCGCCAGGAAGATCGCCGCCATCAGGAGCGAGGTGGCGATCGGGCGCATGATGAATAGACGCGACGGGCCGCTCACCGCCTCGTCGCCGGGGCCGGCGGCCGGGCCGGTCTGTTCCCGGTCCGGCCCGCGCCCGTGGTCCTGGTCGCTCATCTACTGGCCGCCGCCCTGTCCGTGGCCGCCGCCGCCCTGATGCTGGGCCATCTGGGCGCGGATCTGCACCAGCTTGGCCTTCTGGTCGGGGCGCAGGATCGTATTCAGCTGGTCGAAGGCCTTGTCGTAGGCCTGCCGATAGGCCTGGCGGCGGGCGGTGGGATCGTCGCCCGCCTGGGCCGCCGCGGTCACCACTTCACCGCGGGCGGTGGTGAACAGCGCCTGAGCCTTGAGCTGCTGGTCCGCATCCAGGTCCAGCTGGGCCAGCATGGCCTGGGTCTTGCCGCCAGGACCGCGGTTCTCGCCACCCTGGTCGGGCGTGGACGCCTGCTGGGTGGAGTTGTCGCCAACCTTGGCGGGTGCGCCCGCTGGCTGTTGACCGCCGGGGCAGGCGCCGCGAGCACCCGCGCCGCCATGGGCTCCGCTGCCGCCGCCGTGACGTCCACGACGTCCCGCGCCGCCGCCGGCTTGCGGCATGGAGGGGACGCAGTCGCCCGGCAGGATCACCGAGGCCCCGTCGCGCAGGCGGTCGCTGCCGTCGGTGACCACCACATCGCCCGGCTGCAGGCCGCTGAGGATCGCGGTCTTGTCGCCGTCGACCGGGCCGGTCTTGATGGCCCGGACGGCCACGGTGTGGGCGTTGGTTCCGCCCTGGACCACATAGGCGAACAGCCCATCCGCCCCGCGAAGGACGGAAGAGGTCGGGGCGACGACGGCGTTCTTGAGCGTGTCGACCAGGATCTTCACATTGACGAACTGCTGTGGGAACAGGGTGCCCGCGCCGTTGTCGAAGCGCGCCTTGGCCTGCACGGTGCCCGTGGTGGGATCGATCTGGTTGTCGAGCGTCAGCAGCTTGCCCTCGGCCAGCTCGGTGGCGCCCGAACGGTCGTAGGCGGTGACGGGCAGCACGGCGCCTGCGTGGATGCGCCCCTGGATCTGGGGCAGGTTGTCCTCGGGCAGGGTGAACAGCACGTCGATGGGCGTCAGCTCGGTCACCACCACTAGGCCGTTGGTCAGGCCCGGCGTGATGTAGTTGCCGACGTCGATCTGACGCAGGCCGACCCGGCCAGTCACCGGCGAGGTGATGTGGCAGTAGATCAGATTCAGCTTGGCCGCGGCGATATTGGCCTGATCGGTCTTCACCGTCCCCTCGAGCTGCTTGACCGTTGCGGCCTGCGACTCTTCGGTCTGGCGGGCGATGGAGTCCTGGGCCAGCAGGGTCTGGTAGCGCTTGAGGTCGAGCTGGGCCTCGGCGAGCTGGGCCTGGTCGCGGGCGAGCGCGCCTTCCTGTTGCTGCAACGCGGCCTGGTAGGGGCGCGGGTCGATCTGGGCCAGGAACTGGCCCTTGGTCACCATCTGGCCTTCGGTGAAGGCGATCTGCTGGAGATAGCCGGAAATCTGGCTGTTGACCTTGACCGTGGCCAGCGGCGTCACCGCGCCAAGCTGGTTCATGTAGATCGGCACGTCGCCATGCGCGACCTGGGCGGTGGAGACGGCGGTGGGCAAGCCTCCGAACCGTCCGCCGCGACCGCCACGGCCGCCGCGCGCGCCATGTGCGCCGCCTGCGGGGCCGCTATGGCTGACGATGAGCCAGACCACCAGACCGACCGCGAGGACGCCGAGCAGCACCCACAGCCAGGTCAGCCGGCTGCGACGCGGCGGCGGGGCGTAGCGGGGCGGCCCCCCGACGGAGTCGGGAGCCTGGGGATTTCCTACGCCCGGCTGGCGATGGTCTTGCCGAGTTCCATGATCCACGCGCGTTGAACTCCCGCGAGCTCTTGAGTTTGATTGTTGTGCTTAGCAGAGAAAAAGATCGCCGCTAGACCGCCAAGCGCTCGACCGGACGCCAAGTCGCGCGGTTGGCCGGCCTTTTTGAGGCGTGCGCGTCGCCTTTACCTAACAAGGCCCTGGGATTTGTTGCGCCGGCGCTACAAAATCGGGAAATCCGCAATACCGCCACATTTCGCCTTTGACGCCGCGACCGCGCCCACGCCACAGTCGCTTCGACTTCGGCGAGCCTAAACTGGCAGGTCGGGTCGGAACGTTTCTACGGGGTTTACATGCATCGGCGCGTCGGGGGACGCACGATGTACGGGGCGTGGGGGACGGGGCGGACTACGGTCCGCCCCTCTTCGTTTGCCCCCATACGGCAACGCCAAGCCAAGGTTTTTCCTGGCTTTAATTCTCCGCCGCCCCCGCGATTGACCAGCCGTAAACACTTTCAACGTAAAGTGGTTGTCCGCAGGTGAGAGCCCGCGCACGATCGGGCGACGAGCATGGCCAAGGCGCATTTCCATCGGCATCAGAAGGTCTGGGTGGAGTCGGTCGGCTCCTGGGCCGCGATAGAACGCATCATCCCCATATGGGCCAAGGGTTTCGACGAGCCCGTCCGCATCACCTACGACGTCGGCCTGGGCCGGGAGTTCAGGGCCGACGAGCTGGCGGCCGACACCTCGGCCGAGCCCGCGAGCGCTGAAAGCGAAGGCGCGGGATGGCGGGTGCTTAGGGCTCGCAATAAGTGGCAGGCGCCCGAAGACTGCGGCCATCATCCCCTGCCCGGCACCTTTCCCGTCGTGGTCACCAACGACGCCGACTGGGGCGGCTGGCGTGTGCCCGGCGCCGAATACGATCGCGACCCTTACAAGATCGAGCAGCAGGCGCGCATGCTGGCCTCAGCGCCCAAGCTGATGCGCCTGGCGCAGGACCTGGCCGACTGGGCCAGCGAAGCCGCCGAGGACCTGCCGCCGGAAGTGCTCCGCCTCGCCCGCCAGGCCAGCGGTCTAGTCAACTTCGTCAACGACGAGCGGGTCGCACCCGAGGGCCAGCCGCAGATGCAGGCGACGGGATAACGCCCTGCGCGCAGGGCGCAAGCGCCTGCACAGGTGGCGAAGGCGCCGTCGTGCGTCTACATCGCCTTCATGCGCACCGACCAGCCCGTCCAGATTCGCCTCGAAGACTATCGTCCTCCGGCCTTCCAGGTCGAAACCGTCGACCTGAAGTTCCGGCTGGAGCCGTCCGCCACCCGCGTCACGGCCAGGCTCGCCATCCGCCGGCAGGGCGACGCCGATGCGCCCTTGGTCTTGGACGGCGTCAGGCTGAAACTCCGATCCATCGCCGTCGACGGTGCGCCGCTAGGGCCGCACGCCTACGTCCTGACCGATGAGACCCTGACCATCCCCAACGCGCCGGACGCCTTCACCCTGGAGACGGAGGTGGAGATCGACCCCCAGGCCAATACCGCGCTGGAGGGCCTGTACATGTCGGGCGGCCGCTTCTGCACCCAGTGCGAGGCGGAGGGTTTCCGCAAGATCACCTACTTCCCCGACCGGCCGGACGTGCTGGCGCGCTACAGCGTGCGCATCGAGGCGGACAAGGCGGCCTATCCGCGCCTACTGTCCAACGGCAATCTGACCGACCAGGGCGAGCTGCCCGACGGCCGCCATTTCGCGGCCTGGACCGACCCCTTCCCCAAGCCCTGCTACCTGTTCGCCCTAGTAGCCGGCGAGCTGGACGAGCTGGCCGACAGCTTCGTCGTCATGACCGGACGCGAGGTGCAGCTGCGCATCTACGTCGATCCCGGCCAGAGCGCGCGCGCCGCCTACGCCATGGATGCGCTGAAGCGATCCATGCGCTTCGACGAGACCGCCTTCGGGCGCGAGTACGACCTGGACCTGTTCATGATCGTGGCCGTGCGCGACTTCAACTTCGGGGCGATGGAGAACAAGGGCCTCAACATCTTCAACAGCTCGCTGCTGCTGGCCGACGCCGACACCGCGACCGACGAGGACTACGAGCGCATCGAGAGCGTGGTCGCCCACGAGTATTTCCATAACTGGACCGGCGACCGGATCACCTGCCGCGACTGGTTCCAGCTCTGCCTGAAGGAAGGGCTGACGGTGTTCCGCGACCAGTCCTTCTCGGCCCAGGAGCGCGGCGCGGCGGTGCAGCGGATCAAGGACGTGCGCCTGCTGCGCGCGCGCCAGTTCCCCGAGGACGCCGGCCCGCTGGCCCACCCCGTGCGCCCGTCGAGCTACGCCAAGATCGACAACTTCTACACCGCGACGATCTATGAGAAGGGCGCCGAGATCATCCGTATGTTGGCGACGCTGGTGGGCGACCAGGCCTTCGGCGCCGGCATGGACCTGTATTTCGAGCGCTGGGACGGAACGGCGACCACGGTGGAGGCCTTCGTCGCCTGCTTCGCCGAGACCTCGGGCCGCGATCTCGCCCCGTTCATGCGCTGGTACGAGCAGGCTGGCACGCCAGAGGTGCGGATCGAGGCCGTCTACGACGCGGCCGCCCAAGCCTTGGACCTGACCCTGCGCCAGGCCACGGCGCCCACGCCCGGCCAACCCGACAAGCTTCCCCTGCCCATGCCGGTGGCGCTGGGGCTGTTGGACCTGGACGGGCGGCCGCTCAGCTTCGTGGCGCCGGGGGCCGATACGGCGTCCGATCGCGCGGTGCTGACGCTCGACAAGGCCGAGACCCGGGTGCGGCTGGAGCAGGTGGCCTCGCTGCCGGTGCTGTCGGCGTTCCGCGGCTTCTCCGCCCCGGTGAAACTGTCGACCGACGCGCCGGCGCCGGACGCCTATGTGCTGCTGGCCGCCGATCCGGACCTGTTCAATCGCTGGGAGGCTGGCCAGAGCCTGGCGCGGGCCCTGATCCTGGCGCGGGCGTCCGGCGCGCCCGACGAGGTGAGCGAGGTGCGCTTCGCCGATGCGCTGGGCCGCGCCATGCAGGACCAGTCCGCCGACGACGCGTTCAAGGCCCTGCTGCTGCAATTGCCGAGCGAGGCGGACCTGGCCCTGGAGATGGCCCCGAACGCCGACCCGACCCTGATCCACGAGGCCCGCGACGGTCTTCGCACCCGCATCGCCGTCCACCTGTCCGAACTGCTGACCCGCCTGCACGGCGAGATGCAGAGCGACGAGACCTTCACGCCGGACGCCCGCAGCGCCGGACGCCGCGCCCTTCGCAACGCGGTGCTGGCTATGCTGGTCGCCGATCCGCACGCGGCCAACGTAGAGCGCGCGCATGGCCACTTCGCCGCGGCCGCCAACATGACCGACGCCATGGGCGGGCTGAACGCGCTCTCCCAGCTCGGCGGCGCGGGCTTCGAGGCGGCGCTGGCCCGGTTCTACGATCGCTGGCAGGCCGAGCCGCTGGTGGTGGACAAGTGGTTCGCCGTCCAGGCCCGCGCCGCCGCCGAAGACACGCTCGCCAGGGTGGCGGAGCTGACCGCCCATCCGGCGTTCGACCCCAGGACGCCCAACCGCTTCCGCGCCCTGGTGTCCAACTTCGCCCTCAACAATCCCGTGCGCTTCCACGCGGGAGACGGCGCGGGCTACCGCTTCCTGGCGGACCAAATCCTGGCTGTGGACGCCTACAACCCTGGGATGGCGGCCCGACTTGTCAGTCCGCTCGGCGAATTCCGCCTTTACCGCCCCGATCTGGCCCGCGAAATGCGGCGTGAACTGGGGCGGATCGCCGCGCATCCGCGGTTGTCTAAAAATGTGGCGGAGCTTGTGGGCAAGGCTTTGGACGATTGAGCGCTGGCTCCACCTAGCCTTTCCCCAGGAACCTCCGCCCCCAAACCGTAAGCGTTGGTGACACGCAGGAGTCGTCACGGTTAAGATTCACCATATTGAATCGGGGAGGGGCGCCGGCTTGACCAGCCGTGCAACTCAGGGCGCGGGCGCCATGGCGAAGGAAGGCAGGCGGAACGAGGGCTCTGAGTCCGCCTTTTCCGTCACGCTTCGCATCGTCGTGCTCTCGGCGCTGCTCCTGCTGGCCATCAACGCCGTCTTCGCCGCTCGGCAGTTGCGCGCGCCCGCCGCCTCGGACGCGGCCGACATGCCGCTGCGACTGGAAGCGGAACGCCTGGCCGGCCGGGCCGCCGATATTTCGCAAACCCTTCGCCTCAGCGCGCAGGCGGGGGCCCAGCGCCTACAGCAGAAATCGAGTTCGCCGCTCGACGCGGCTCAGACGGCGCTACGCCTGGCCGCGCCCGCGGGGCGCAGCGCCGCGGTGGTGAGCGACGGGGTGGTCACGGCCACCACAGGCGGCGCCGGCTTCGCCTGGCGGCGGATCGAACCGTTGACCGGCGCCGACATGCGGGGAACCTGGATCGGCCAGGCGCTTGGCGCAGGCGCCGACGCAGCTTCCCCGCGGCTCTACGCCGTGGCCGAAACACCCGCCGGCCGCCATACCGCCCAGGTAGTGGTGGCCGCCGACCTCGCTCCCCTGCTGGCCGCCGATCGGGGCAAGGCCGACGGAAGCGCCAGGGTGCTGTTGTCGGACGACGGGATCGTGCTCGCCGCCTCGGGGCTGCCGGCCGGAAGCGGCGGAACCGCACGCACCCTGCTCGGCCTGTCGGTCGCCGACCTGCGTAAGGCCGCCAACGCCACCACCCCGACCCTGCAAAGCCGCCTCGGCTCCAGCCAGCAGGCGCGCATCGCCACGGCGGAGAGCGCGGACGGCGCACTGATCGCGGTGACGGCCATCCCGCAGGCGGCCCTGGCGAGCGCGGAGCATACGCGGCTGGCGATCAAGGTGTTCGCCCTGTTCGCACCGCTGGTGATCGGCCTGCTGCTGACCCTGGTGCTGATGGTCCAGACCCGCAAGGCGCAGGCCGCCCTGACCGCCCGGCGCGACAGCGAACGCAAGTTCCGCCTGGCGGTGGAGGGCGCGCGGTGCGGCATCTGGGAATGGGACCTGAAGAACGACCAGGTCACCATGTCCGACATCACCGGCGTGATGTTCGGCTGGGGCGGCGGCGGCATCGCCCGGGGCGACGACGTGATGGCGCGCATCGCCCCCGAGCATCATGACCGTGTGCGCCAGGCGCTGCAGGGTGGATCGGAATTCGGCGCGGTCGATGTCACCTTCTGTGTTGTCCGCCCCGCCGGCGCGGTGTCGTGGATCGACGCCCGCGGCCAGGCCTTCGGCCGCATGGACGGCAAAGCCTACACCAAGCTGATCGGCGTAGCGCTCGACGTCACCGACGAGCGCATCGCCGAACAGCGCGCCCAGGCGGCCGAGCGGCGGCTGCACGACGCCATCGACAGCGTGTCCGAGGCCTTCGTGCTTTGGGACCGCCAAGGCCGGCTGCTGATGTGCAACCAGAACTTCCGCGACTTCTTCTCGTTGGAGGCCAAGTCGCTGAAGCCCGGCGCCACGCGCGCCGAGGTGCTGAAGCTGGCCCAGCTCGCGGTGCGCAGCCACATGCCCTCCACCCAGGCGGCAAAGCCCGGCCAACGCGAGATGGAGATGTCGGACGGCCGCTGGCTGCAGGTTTCCGAGCGCCGCACCGCCGAGGGCGGCCTGGTGATGACCGCAGCCGACATCACCCGCATCAAGCGCCAGGAAGAGGCGCGCCGCCTGAACGAAGAGGCGCTCGAACACGCGGTCGAGCGGCTGGAGGAGAGCCGTCACGAGCTGTCGGAGCTGGCCCAGAAGTACCAGACCGAAAAACACCGCGCCGAGAGCGCCAACAGCGCCAAGAGCGAGTTCCTGGCCAATATGAGCCACGAGCTGCGCACGCCGCTGAACGCCATCAACGGCTTCTCCGAGATGATGTCGGTGGAGATGTTCGGCCCGCTCGGCGACCGCCGCTATAAGGAATACGCTGGCGACATCCTGTCTTCCGGCCAGCACCTGTTGGCCCTAATCAACGACATCCTGGACATGTCCAAGATCGAGGCCGGCAAGATGAATCTCAGCTTCGAGGCGCTGGAGGTCGAGGACATGGTCGGCGAGGCGGTGCGGCTGATGCGCAACCGGGCGGAAGCGGCCAAGCTGCAGATGGAGATCGACATCCCCTCCAACCTGTCGATGGTGGAGGCGGACTATCGCGCGGTGAAGCAGGTGCTGCTGAACCTGCTGTCCAACGCGGTGAAGTTCACGCCCCAGGGCGGTCGCATCGTCGTGGCGGCGCGCGAGGTGGACGGCCAGAGCGGACGGCGCGTGCGCATCAGCGTCGCCGACAACGGCATCGGCATCTCCGCCACCGACTTGGCGCGGCTCGGCAAGCCCTTCGAACAGGTGGAGACCCAGCACTCCAAAACCCAGCAAGGCACCGGGCTCGGCCTGGCGCTGACCAAGTCGCTGATCGAGCTGCACGAGGGCGCCTTCACCATGGAGAGCGAACCCGGCGTCGGCACTACGGTGTTCTTCTCCCTCTCCATCCACCGGCCGCCGACCGCCAAGGTGAAGCCGGCGACCCATGCTGTGGGGGCGATGGTCTAGGGGCGATAGCGGCGCTGGGCCTCTATCCGCCCACGGTCTCATCCAACGCCGCCCATCCGGCGTCCGGCGCGAACCGCTCGCCATGCGCTTCCGCCAGCGCCACCAGCCGGGCGCGTATCTCCGCTGGGCCGCGCGCGTGGGCGTAATGCATCGGACCGCCACGGAACGGCGCAAAGCCCGAACCGAAAATCATCGCCCCGTCCACCGTGTCCTCGTCCGCCGCCACGCCCTCCCGCAGGATCGCCACGCAGGCGTTCAGCATCGGCAACACCAGGCGGTCGGCGAGATACGGCGAAGGTCCGCCGGTCTTGGCCTTCACAGCCTCGCCGTCCCTCCAGACGTAAAGCCCCTGTCCGGTCTTGCGGCCCAGATGACCGTCCGCGACCTTCTTGCGCAGCCAGTCCGGCGCATCGGGAATGGCCCAGCCGAGATCGCGCTTCAGCGAATCCGCCACCGCCAAGGCCACGTCGAGCCCTACCTGGTCCGCAAGTTCGATCGGGCCGACCGGCATGCCGAACATCTCGGCCGCCTTGTCGATCACCTCGGGCGCAACGCCCTCGTCCATCAGGATCAGGGCCTCGGCCAGGTAGGGCGTCAGCGCGCGGTTGACGATGAAACCCGGCGCGCTCTTGGCCGGCGCGGGCAGCCGGTCGATCAGGCCGGTGAAGCCGCGCGCGAACGCCTCCACCTCCGCGTCGAGCCTGTCGTGGCGAACCACCTCGACCAGCTGCATCTTCGAGACGGGATTGAAGAAGTGCAGGCCGACGAACCGCTCCGGTCGCTGGAGGGTCTCGGCGAGCTTCTGCAGAGGGATGGAGGAGGTGTTGGTGGCCAACACCGCGCCCGGCTTCATCCGAGGCTCGACGGCGGCGTAGATCTTCGCCTTCAGCTCGGCCTTTTCGGGCGCGGCCTCGATCACCAGGTCGGCCCGGGCGATCCCCTCGCCGTTCACATCGGGGATCAGGCGGTCGAGCGCGTCGCGGACCTTGATCCCGTCCTTGTGGCCGATCTTCTCATATAGAGCCGCCGCCCGCCGGATCGCCCCGCCGATCGGCTTGGGATCGACGTCGCCGAGCGTGACGGTCAACCCTTTCCAGGCGCACCAAGCGGCGATGTCCCCGCCCATGGCTCCGGCGCCGATCACATGCACGTGGGCGATCGTGGGCGGCTTGCCGGCGGCCTTCTTCATCTTCTCGCGCAGGAAGAACACCCGCACCAGATTGCGCGAAGTCTCGCTGACCAGCAGCTCGGCGAAGCTGCCGATCTCGGCGCGTTTCATCGCCTCGAAGTCGCCGCCGTGCTTTTCCCACAGGTCGATCAGGGCGAAGGGAGCGGGATAGTGGGCGTGCGGGGCCTTGGCTTCCGCCTGGGCGCGCATCTGGCGAGCGGCGAGATTACGAGCCGGGGCGCTCTCCTTCAGCCGATTCGAGACGCTGGAACGCGCGCCGTGCAGCTTGCCGCTCACCGCCGCCTCGACCGCCGCCAGCACATGGCGCTCAGGCACGATGGCGTCCACCAGCCCCAACGCCTTGGCCTTGCGGTCGTGGATGGTGCGGCCGGTCAGCATGGCGCTCATCGCCTCGATCGGGTCGATCAGGCGGGTCATGCGCGCCACGCCGCCCAGCCCCGGATGCAGGCCGAGCTGCACCTCGGGGAAGCCGAAGCTCGCCCCGGTCACCGCGATGCGGGTGTGGCAGGCCAGGGCCAGCTCCAGGCCGCCGCCCAGGGCATAACCGTGGATCACCGCGATAGTGGGGATGGTCAGCCGTTCCAGCCGGTCGATCACCTCGTGCGCCCGGCCGATCTGGCGGGCGACGCCCTCGGCGGTCTTCAGCTCGACGAACTCGGAGATGTCGGCCCCGGCGACGAAGCCCGAGCGCTTGGCCGAACGGATCACCAGGCCCTTGGGCTGGCTCTCCGCCAGCCGGTCCAGGATGGCGTCCAGCTCCACCAGCACGGCGGTGTTCAGGGTGTTGGCCGAGGAGCCGTGCCGGTCGAGCACCGCCCAGGCGACGTCGTGCCGGTCGCGGGTCAGCCGCCAATGCTGATACGGGTTCGGCGCGGCGACGGCGGGCTCGGGTCCCAACTCCAGATCGCGGTCCTCGAGCGCCGCCCAGACCTTGTCCATCTTCGACATGGCGCGCTCCTCAGACCATTTCCAGCAGCATGGCGCCGCCCTGGCCGCCGCCGATGCACTCGGTGGCGATCCCCGTCTTCAATTTCAGCCGCTTCATCGCGTTGATCGCGTGCAGCACGATGCGGTTGCCGCTCGCCCCCACCGGGTGGCCCAGGCTGATCGCGCCGCCGTCCACGTTCAGCCGCTCCGGGTCGATCTCCCCGGCCGCGCCGGGCAGGCCCAGCACCCGCTTGCAGAAGTCCTCATCCTTCCAAGCCGCCAGGCACGACAGCACCTGATGGGCGAAGGCCTCGTTCAGCTCCCACAGGTCGATGTCCTGCAGTTTCAGGCTCCGGCGCTTGAGAAGCTCGGTGGCGCAGAGCGTCGGCCCCAGGCCCATGATCGACGGGTCGAGCGCCGACCACTGGCTGTCCACCAGCCGAGCCAGCGGCGCCAGGCCATGGCGCTTGACCGCCTCCTCGCTGGCCAGGATCACCCAGCTGGCCCCGTCGGTGATCTGGCTGGAATTACCGGCGGTGACCTTGCCGTAGGGCGGCTCGAACACCGGCCGCAGCTTGGCCAGCCTCTCAAGCGAACTGTCGGGCCGCACCCCGTCGTCGTGGTCGTAGACCTGGCCGTCCTTGGCGAAGGCCGGCTCGACCTCGCCCTTCAGCCAGCCCTCGGCCTGGGCGCGGGCCAGCCGCTTGTGGCTCTCCACCGCATAGGCGTCGCCGTCCTCGCGGGAGAGATCGAACAGGTGGGCGACGACCTCGGCGGTCTGGCCCATGTTCAGCGCGACGATGGGGTCGGTCAGGCCCTTCTCCAGGCCAATGATCGGCTTGAGGAAGTCCGGCCGGAAAGTGGAGGCGACCTTGGCGCGATCCACCAGCCCCTTGGCCCCGCTCAACGCGCCCAGCCACTTCACCATGTCCTGGCTGAACACCAACGGCGCATGACTGAGGCTTTCCGCCCCGCCGGCCAGGATCAGGTCTGACTGGCCGAGCTTGATGTAGTTGTAGGCGGTGTCGATCGACTGCATGCCCGAGCCGCAATTGATGGCCACGGTGAAGGCGACCATCTGCGGCCCACAGCCGAGCCTGAGCGCCGCCACCCGGCCGGGGTTCTGCTCCTCGGCGATGGCGTTGACGCAGCCCAGGATCACCTGGTCGAACGCGTCGGGTTCGAACGGCTGGCGCAGCAGCAGCGGACGGCCGCACTGCACCGCCAGATCGACCGGAGTGAACGGACCCGGCGCGTTGCGGGCCTTGATGAAGGGCGTGCGCGCCCCGTCGACGATGTAGACGGCCCGGCCTGGCGCCTCGCTCATTCGGCGGCCTCCGGATGTTGAGCGGGCGCCGGCTTGGCTTTCGCCGCCTTGGCGCGGGCGGGGGCGTTGCGGGCGGCGCGGTTGATCAGTTCCTCGGGGGCGAAGTCGTCGACCTCGATCACCTCGGCGATGGCGCGGTCGGCGATCTCCAGGCGGACGGCCTCTTCATCGTTGACTAGGCCCTGGGCGCGCCCGATCTTCCAGTCCTTGATCCTGACCTTGCGCAAACGGTCGTGGATCGGCTGGGTCTCGACGGTCAGCTTGAACGCCTCCAGCAGCTTGGCGACGGCGGTGTCCGCCCCGCCGACATAGACGCCCTCCACCAGCCGGTCGCGCGTGGCGCCCGGCTCCAGCAGGATGTCGGCGCACTTGTGCACCAGATAGTCCGATGGCCCACGCGTGTTGGACCCGAGCGGCAGGATGGCGAAGCGCAGCAGCCAGCCGGCGATCGCGCTCGGCAGGTTGGCGAACACCTCGTCGAACGTGGCCTCGATCCGCGCCGAGCCGGCCTTGACCACATAGTCGAGCAAAGGCAGGTCCTCAGCTTGACGGCCCTCGTCCTCCCAGCGCTTCAGGGCGGCGGACATGAAATACATCTCCGACAGGATGTCGCCGAGCCGGGCCGACAGCAGCTCCTTGAACTTCAGCGCGCCCCCCAGCGTCAGCAGGGCGATGTCGCTGGTCAGGGCGAAGGCGGCGGCGTAGCGGCCGAGCGCGCGGTAGTGCCGCCGCGCCGCGCCCGCGTCGGGGGTGGGGACGAACATGCCCGCCGTCCAGCTCCGCGAGGTGGCGCGCAGGATGGTGCGCAGGGTGTGGCCGACATGGGTCCAGAACACCTCGTCGAACTGGTCCAGCCCACGCGCCCGGTTGGCGTCGCCCAGCGCCAGGATCTCCTTGAGCATATAGGGGTGGGCGCGGATCGCCCCCTGGCCGAACACCATCAGCGAACGGGTCAGGATATTGGCCCCCTCCACCGTGATCCCGACCGGCACCGAGCGGTACAGGGCGCCCAGATAGTTGTTCGGCCCGTCGATGATCGCCTTGCCGCCGTGGACGTCCATGGCGTCGTTGGCCGAAACCCGCATGATCTCGGTGGCATGCAGCTTCATCAGCGAGGAGATCACCGAGGGGTGGTGGCCCTGGTCCAGCCCGGCGCAGGTCAGCCGGCGGGCGGCGTCGACCACGTAGGCGTTGGCGGCCAGCCGGGCGAGCCGCTCCTGGATGCCCTCGAACTTGCCGATGGAGACCCCGAACTGCTGGCGCACGCGGGCGTAGGCGCCGGTGGTCAGCGCGGCGAAGGCGGCCGCAGCCCCCGACTGGGCCGGCAGAGAGATGCCTCGACCGGCCGCCAGCGCCGTCATCAGCATCTTCCAGCCCTGGCCGGCGCGCTCGGGGCCGCCGATGATATTCTCCAGCGGCACGAACACGTCGCGGCCGAAGTTGGGGCCGTTCTGGAACATCTGCATGGCCGGCAGGTGCCGTCGCCCGATCTCCACCCCCGCCGTGTCGGTCGGGATCAGGGCGCAGGTGATGCCGAGGTCGGTGCGCTCGCCCAACAGGTGGTCGGGGTCGTGCAGCTTGAACGCCAGCCCCAGCACCGTGCAGACCGGCCCGAGCGTGATGTAGCGCTTATGCCAGTTGAGCTTCATGCCGAGCGTGCGCTCGCCCTTCCACTCGCCCCAGCAGACCACGCCGGTGTCGATCATGTTGGCGGCGTCGGAGCCGGCTTCCGGACTGGTCAGGCCGAACGCCGGGATCTCGCGCCCGTCGGCCAGGCGCGGCAGCCAGTAGTCGCGCTGGGCGTCGGTGCCGAACCGCATCATCAGCTCGCCCGGCCCCAGGCTGTTGGGCACCATGGCCGTCACCGCCCCCACCACCGAGCGGGTGGAGATTTTCTTCACCACCTCGGCGTGGCCGTAGTTGGTGAAGCCAAGGCCGCCGTAGGCCTTGGGGATGATCATGCCGAAGAACCTGTTCTCCTTCAGGAACGCCCACGCCTCCGGCGCCAGGTCGCCCAGCTCCCAGGTGATCTTCCAGTCGTCGAGCATGGCGCACAACTGCTCGACCGGGCCGTCGATGAAGGCCTGCTCCTCGGCCGACAGACGAGCCTGTGGGGTGTCGAGCAGCTTCTGGAAATCGGGATTGCCCGTGAACAGCTCCGCGTCCCACCAGACGTCGCCGGCCTCGATCGCCTCGCGCTCGGTGGGCGACAGGGCGGGCATCACGCCCTTGGCCCATTGATAGATGTGGCGGGTCAGGAGATCGCGCCGGAGCGTCTGGAACATGTCGCACCCGATGGGGAAAGCGTGAGGTTTGCAAAGGAACGGCTGAACCGGCTTTGGGGTCCCGTATGCGTCAACCTGTACGCCACCTTGATCCGCTGGAGCGGAGAGGTATGGGAAGCGACATGGATTTCGTCATCGCCGTCGATGGGCCCGCGGCTTCGGGCAAAGGCACCGTGGCCGGTCGGCTCGCCGAGCTGTACGCCCTGCCCTATCTGGATACGGGCCTGCTCTACCGGGCGGTGGGCGTGGCGGCCGAGCGGGCCGGGGGCGGGGAATCCGCGGCCATCGCCGCCGCGCGCGCGCTGAAGGCCGAGGCGCTCGAAGACCCCGACCTGCGCACCCGCAGCGCCGGCGAACTGGCCAGCCAGATCGCGGCGATCCCCGAGGTTCGCGCGGCCCTGTTCAGCTTCCAGCAACGCTTCGCCGCCACCGTCGGCGGCGCGGTGCTCGACGGGCGCGACATCGGCACGGTGATCGCGCCTCTGGCGCCGGCCAAGCTGTTCGTCACCGCCTCGGCCGAAATCCGCGCCGAGCGTCGATGGAAGCAGCTTTCAGGCCAGGGCGAGGCCGTCGAACTGGCCGAGGTGCTGGCCGATATCCGCCGCCGCGACGAACGCGATTCCGGCCGCGCCTCCGCCCCACTGATCCAGGCTGCGGACGCGGTCTTGCTGGATACGTCGGATTTGGGTATATCCCAGGCCGTCGATGCGGCCCGCCGTATCGTCGAGGCGGCGCGCAGCCGGTGGGAGACATCCCGCTCAGGCTAATCCCATCGGGCCCCTCTCGGAGCACACCACGTTCCATTCGGTTTCACGCGAGGCCCTGCGTCCCGCGTCACACCTCTGTTCCCATCAACCCTTGTCAGCGTCCTGGCTCGGCTGCGCGATGCGCGCCGGGACCGACGCTATCTGCCGGAGTCTTCATGGCTGACGATATGAGTATGACACCCTCGCGCGAGGACTTCTCCGCGCTGCTCGAAGAGGCCCTTGCGGGCCGCGACCTGGCCGAAGGCTCGGTCGTCCACGGCCAGGTGGTCGGAATCGAGAAGGACTTCCTGATCGTGGACGTCGGTCTGAAGACCGAAGGCCGCATCTCCGTAAAGGAGTTCCAGCAAGGCGACGGCAAGCCGGTTCCCAAGGTCGGCGACACCGTTGAAGTCTATCTGGAGCGTGTCGAGAACGCCTCCGGCGAAGCGGTGATCAGCCGCGAGAAGGCCCGTCGCGAAGAAGCCTGGACCCGCCTGGAAGGCGTCTACGCCGAAGCCCAGCCGGTCATGGGCTCCATCGTCGGCCGCGTGAAGGGCGGCTTCACCGTCGACCTCGGCGGCGCCAGCGCCTTCCTGCCGGGTTCCCAGGTCGACATCCGCCCCGTGCGCGACGTCGGCCCGCTGATGGGCAAGGAACAGCCCTTCGCCATCCTCAAGATGGACCGTCCGCGCGGCAACATCGTCGTCTCGCGTCGCGCCATCCTGGAAGAAGCCCGCGCCGAGCAGCGCACCGAACTGGTGTCGCAGTTGCACGAGGGTGAGATCCGCGAAGGCGTGGTCAAGAACATCACCGACTACGGCGCGTTCGTGGACTTGGGCGGCATCGACGGGCTGCTGCACGTCACCGACATGAGCTGGAAGCGCGTCAACCACCCGAGCCAGGTGCTGGCGGTGGGCGACACGGTGAAGGTGCAGATCGTCAAGATCAACCCGGACACCCAGCGCATCTCGCTCGGCATGAAGCAGCTCCAGGCCGACCCCTGGGACGACGTCGAGGGCAAGTATCCCGTCGGCGCCCGCTTCACCGGCCGCATCACCAACATCACCGACTACGGCGCCTTCGTGGAGCTGGAAGCGGGCGTGGAAGGTCTCGTCCACGTCTCGGAAATGTCCTGGACCAAGAAGAACGCCCACCCCGGCAAGATCGTGTCGACCTCGCAGGAAGTCGACGTGGTGGTGCTGGACGTGGACGCCTCCAAGCGTCGCATCTCGCTCGGCCTCAAGCAGGCCCAGCGCAACCCCTGGGAAGTCTTCCTCGAGTCCCATCCCGTGGGCTCGGTGGTCGAAGGCGAAGTCAAGAACACCACCGAATTCGGTCTGTTCATCGGCCTCGACAACGACATCGACGGCATGGTCCACCTCTCCGACATCGACTGGAACGTGTCGGGCGAAGAGGCCATGGCCAAGTACCACCGCGCCGAGATGGTCAAGGCGCGCGTGCTGGACGTGGACGTCGAGAAGGAGCGCATCTCGCTCGGCATCAAGCAGATGTCCGGCGACCCGATCGCCGGCGACGTGTTCCGTCGCGGCCAGGTCGTCACCTCCACCATCCTCGAGGTCACCTCGGGCGGGCTGGAAGTGAAGTTCGGCGAGGAAGACGCGCCGATGACCGCCTTCATCCGCAAGGCGGACCTGTCGCGCGATCGTCAGGACCAGAACCCCGAGCGCTTCGGCGTGGGCGACCGTCTGGACGCCATGATCACCAACATCGACAAGGCCGCGCGTCGCGTTTCCCTGTCGGTCAAGGCGATGCAGCAGGCCGAAGAGAAGGATCAGATGGAGCAGTTCGGTTCGTCCGATTCCGGGGCGTCGCTCGGCGACATCCTGGGCGCGGCTCTGCGCGAGCGGGCCGGCAAGGACTAACCGCCTGAATCTTAGTCAGCAATCAGCCCCGCGTGGTTCGCCACGCGGGGTTTTTTGTCGCGAAACGATGAGAAGGCTGACGGTCGGCTTGAGCCGGCGGAAGCTTTCCCCCATGGTCTGACGCGACGCGGGGGCGCTTAATGATCCGGTCTGAACTGATCGCCAAGCTGGCGGAAGAAAATCCGCATCTGACCAACAAGGATGTGGAGCGGGTGGTCGCCATCATCCTGGACGGCATCTGCGACACCCTGGCCGAGGGCGGACGGGTGGAATTGCGCGGCTTCGGCGCCTTCTCGGTTCGCAGTCGCGCCGGTCGCGCCGGTCGCAATCCCCGCACCGGCGAGACCGTGCAGGTGAAGGCCAAGGCGGTCCCCTTCTTCAAGAGCGGCAAGGAACTGCGCGAGCGCCTGAACGCCTCCGCCGACGCCTAGGGCCCGCCTACACCTTTTCCTTTTCTTAACCGTGTTCGTTCACCCTTTCGGCTCAGTGCAGCCGAATGGATCGCGCTCGATCACCTGACATGTTCGCACGCAAGCCCGCCACCGTTCCGTCCGCGCCCGCGCCCGCCGCCACCGGCTGGATGGCGCTGGCGGCCAATCCCTATGTCGGCGCCGGTGCGGCCGCCCTGCTGCTGTTGCTGGCCGCCGGCGCGCTGATCGCGATCGCCGGCGATCCCCATGCCGGCGCGCCGTCGGTGCGCGTGGCCCTGGCCCCGCCCAGCAAGACCGATCTCAACGCGCTGCATCAGAACGCGGCTCTGTCGCTGGACAACCTGAAGAACGGGCAGGAGATCCCGGCGCCCGACGCATCGGCCGACCAGGCCCTGATCACACTGCCGCAAGGCGCCACCGTCAGCGGCGGATCGAGCACGCTCGAACCCGCGCCCGACACCACCGCCGGGCCGCCCAAGCCGCAGAGTCCGCCCTTGCCCGTCGCGCCGCTGGCAGGCCTCAGCGCCCAGGGACCCGGCGGCCTGTTGCCCGTCATCGGCAAGGACGGACGCACCCCCGCCCAGGCCTACGCCCGTCCCTTCCACGACAACGGCAAACCCAAGATCGCCCTGGTGGTCGGCGGCCTCGGTCTCAACGCCGCCGCCACCAAGTCGGCCATCGAACGGTTGCCGCCCGACGTGACCCTGTCGTTCGTCCCCTATTCCGATAATCTCCAGGGCTGGATCGACCTGGCGCGGGCCAACGGCCACGAAGTGCTGTTGGAAATCCCGATGGAGCCGATCGACTATCCCACCAACGATCCGGGCCCCTACACCCTGATGGCCTCAGCCTCGCCCCCCGACACGATCAAGCGGTTGGACTGGCTGTTGTCGCGCGCCAGCGGCTACTTCGGCGTGGCCAACTATCTGGGCGGCCGGTTCCTGGCGTCCGACAGCGCCATGGTCCCGTTCACCAACGCCCTGAAGGGGCGCGGCCTGGCCTTCGTCGACGACGGCTCGGCCGGCCATCGCGGCGGCGGCCCACCTCGCGCCTCGGCCGATGCGGTGGTGGACCAGCAGCTTTCGGCCGACGCCATCAGCCAATCCCTATTGGGACTAGAGGCCAAGGCCCTGCAGCACGGCTCGGCGCTCGGCTCCGGTTTCGCCTATCCGGTGACGGTGGAGCAGGTGATCCATTGGGCCGGCGGTCTGCCCGGTCGCGGCTATCAACTCGCGCCGGCCTCCGCTATCACGCGGCGGTGAGCTTCCCCGAACCCGATCCCCGCTATCGCCGCAACGTCGGCATCGTCGTGTTCAATCGGCAGGGCCTGGTCTGGGTCGGCCGCCGCCATAACGTGGCCGGCCCGCACAACTGGCAGTTCCCCCAGGGCGGCGTGGACAAGGGTGAAGAACTGCTGACCGCCGCGCGGCGGGAGCTGCAGGAGGAGACCGGCATCGTCTCGGCCAGCTTCCTCGCCGAAGCGCCGGGTTGGATCACCTACGACTTTCCCGCCAACCTGATCGATGTCCACAAGCGCGGCTACGCTGGCCAGGCGCAACGCTGGTTCGCCTTCCGCTTCGAGGGGGAGGATAGCGAGATCGACCTGGAGGCGGATGTCCACCCCGAATTCGACGCCTGGCGCTGGGTGCGGCTGCACGAGGCGCTGGAGACCGTCGTCCCGTTCAAGCGCGCGGTCTACACCCAGGTGCTGGAGGCGTTCCGGGGCCTTAAGGTCGAGGGCTGAACCCGAGCCTCAGTTCGCCGCGGTGATCTCGACGGCGTGCTCGGCCAGCAGAGTGAAGCTCTCGGGCGTGATGTCGGCGAAACCGCCCTGGATGGTGAAGATGCGGTTGGCGGCGCCATCGCGCACGATCACCTCGCCCGGCCGCAGCGTGGTCATGAACGGGGCATGGCCGTACAGCACGCCGAAGTCGCCCTCGGTCCCAGGCGCGTCCACCTGATCGACGTCGCCCGCGAACAGCTCGCGCTCGGGCGCGACTAGCGAGAAATGGATTTTAGCCATGAATAATCCACGCGAAAGGCGATGATGGAAAGGGTCGGGTGAACCGACGAAGGCGTGACCGGCCGCACCACCATGACGTTGCGGCTGAGATAACCACGCTGCCCGGTGTAATGGGCGACGCGGTATTGGGACGTGGAGAAACTCTGCTGCGGATCGAGCTCGAACTGGAGGTCTGGCGCCGTGACCCGCTTGGCGATCGCCTCCTCCAGGCCGATCACCGGATCGCCGTACACCGCCACCATGCAGGCCGAGGCCTGGGCCGGCTCGGGGATGGCGCCCGACACCAGATGGACCTCTCCCGCGCTGGACGGGACGCGCCAGCTCTGGGCGTCCTTGCGCACGATGGGAAGACCCGGCGGGAGAGCGGATTCCTTGGCGTAGCCGGCCTTCTCGGCCACGATGGCCAGGGGAATCTGGCGCTCGGCCGCTGGCTTGCAGACCGTCAGCAAGGCGCTCATCGCGGCGTCCTGCGCGGTCTGGGCGACAGCAGCCTGCGACGCGCCGAGAAGGACGGCGAGCGTCAGTCCGAAGCTCGCCGCCCGGCTATGCATCAGACCCCCGCGGCCAGCTTCTCGGCCTTGGCGACCGCTTCTTCGATGGCGCCCACCATGTAGAAGGCGGCTTCGGGCAGGTGGTCGTACTGGCCTTCGCAGATGGCCTTGAACGAGCGGATGGTGTCGGCCAGCTCGACGAACTTGCCGGGCTGGTTGGTGAACTGCTCGGCCACGAAGAAGGGCTGGGACAGGAAGCGCTGGATCTTGCGGGCGCGCGAGACGGTCAGCTTGTCTTCTTCCGACAGCTCGTCCATGCCCAGGATGGCGATGATGTCCTTCAGCGCCTTGTACTGCTGCAGGATCTCCTGGACCCGGCGGGCCACGGCGTAGTGCTCCTCGCCGATGATCTGGGGATCGAGGATGCGCGAGGTGGAGTCCAGCGGGTCCACGGCCGGGAAGATCGCCTGGGCGGCGATGTCGCGCGACAACACGGTGGTCGCGTCCAGGTGGGCGAAGGAGGTGGCCGGCGCCGGGTCGGTCAGGTCGTCGGCGGGCACGTAGATGGCCTGGACCGAGGTGATCGAACCCTTGTTGGTCGAAGTGATGCGCTCCTGCAGATTGCCCATCTCGGTGGCCAGGGTGGGCTGATAGCCCACGGCCGAGGGGATGCGGCCCAGCAGGGCGGACACTTCGGAACCCGCCTGGGTGAAGCGGAAGATGTTGTCGATGAAGAGCAGCACGTCCTTGCCCTCTTCGTCGCGGAAGTACTCGGCGATCGACAGGCCGGTCAGGGCGACGCGGGCGCGGGCGCCCGGGGGCTCGTTCATCTGGCCGTAGACCAGGGCGCAGCGCGATCCCTCGCCGCCGCCGGCCTTGTTCACGCCCGATTCGATCATCTCGTGATAGAGGTCGTTGCCTTCGCGGGTGCGCTCGCCGACGCCGGCCAGCACCGAATAGCCGCCGTAGGCCTTGGCGATGTTGTTGATCAGCTCCTGCATGGTCACGGTCTTGCCGACGCCCGCGCCGCCGAACAGGCCGACCTTACCGCCCTTGGTGTAGGGGCAGAGCAGGTCGAGCACCTTGATGCCGGTGACCAGGATCTCGGTGGAGTTGGCTTGATCGGCGAAGGACGGCGCTTCTTGGTGGATGCCGCGACGCAGGGTGGTCTCGATCGGGCCGCCTTCGTCGATCGGCTCGCCGATGACGTTCAGGATGCGGCCGAGGGTGGCGGGACCGACCGGAACGGTGATCGGGGCGCCGGTGTCGGTCACGGCCTGGCCGCGGACCAGGCCCTCGGTGGTGTCCATGGCGATGGCGCGCACGGTGTTCTCGCCCAGGTGCTGGGCCACTTCGAACACCAGGCGGAAGGGCTGGCCGGTGCGCTGGTCGACGTTGGTGGTCTCGAGCGCATTCAGGATCGCGGGCAGGTGGCCTTCGAACTCGACGTCGACCACGGCGCCGATGACCTGGGCGATGCGGCCTTTGGCGTTGGCGGCGGAGATGGGCTGCTGGATGGTCATGTCGGTCTCGGGCTCGTATTCGGGTCTGGGGCCGGTCTTGGTCGGTTCCGATCCCGTCCCCGGCGGCGCAGCGGCCTGCGCAGGGACGAGCGGAATAGAAAGTCCGGCGGGGTTTAGCACATATCGAGGATCAAAGCGCCTCGGCGCCGGAGATGATCTCGATCAGCTCCTTGGTGATCTGGGCCTGGCGGGAACGGTTGTACTGCAGGGTCAGACTGGCGATCATGTCGCCGGCGTTGCGGGTGGCGTTGTCCATCGCGCTCATCTGAGAAGCGAAGAAGCCAGCCTGGTTTTCCAGCAGGGCGCCGAGGAGTTGGACCGCGATGTTGCGCGGTAGCAGCGCCTCCAGGATCGATTCCTCGTCCGGCTCGTAGGTGTAGACGCCGCCCTTCAGGTCGGGCTGCGCGCCGGCTGAGGCCTGGTGCACCTCGGCGGGGATCAGCTTGCGCGCGGTCGGGACCTGACTGATCACCGACTTGAAGCGCGAGTAGAACAGCGTGACGACGTCCGCCTCACCGGCCTCGAACAGCTCCAGCACCTGGGTCGCGACCGGCTGCACCAGATCGAGCGTCAGGGTCTTGGCGCTGGCGATCTCGTAGGTGTGCAGGATGCGCTCGCCGAAATAGCGGCGGAGCTGGTCGCGGCCCTTGCGGCCGATGCAGATGATCTGGACATCCTTGCCGTCGCGGATCAGCCGGCCAATGTACTCGCGCGCGGCGCGGGCGATGCTGGAATTGAAGCCGCCGGCGAGGCCCCGGTCGGCGGTGGCGACCACCACCAGGTGCTTCTGCTCGCGTCCTGTGCCCTTGAGCAGCAGGGGCGCGCCGTCGCCGCTCACGCCCTGCGCCAGGTTGGCGATGACGCTGGCCATACGGGTGGCGTAGGGGCGCGCGCTCTCGGCGGCGTCCTGGGCGCGGCGGAGCTTGGCCGCCGCCACCATCTGCATCGCCTTCGTGATCTTCTGCGTGGCCTTCACGCTTCCGATCCGATTGCGCATCTCCTTTAGGCTGGCCATGGGCCTAGAGCGTCCTTCGTCTTAGTTCCGTCTCCCCTGTCATCCCGGCCGCAGTGGAGCGGAGAGTCGGGACCCAGGAGCGGTGCGTAGTGAAAACGACTTAAGCGGCGAACGTCGGGATCTGGCTGTCCAGCGCTTCCTTGAGCTGGGCTTCCAGCTCATCGGTCAGGGCCTTCTTGGTGCGCACGCCTTCGAGGAAGCTCGGATAGCTGGACTTCAGCTTGGCGATCAGGGCGTCCTGGAAGGCGCCGATCTTGGCCACGGGGATCTTGTCCAGATAGCCGCGGGTGCCGGCGTAGATCACCGCCACCTGCTCCTCGACCGGGAAGGGCGAATACTGGGGCTGCTTCAGCAGCTCGGTCAGGCGCTCGCCGCGGGCCAGCAGGCGCTGGGTGGCGGCGTCGAGGTCGGAGCCGAACTTGGCGAACGACGCCATTTCCCGATACTGCGCCAGCTCGCCCTTGATGGCGCCGGCCACCTGCTTCATCGCCTTGATCTGGGCCGAGGAGCCCACGCGCGAGACGCTGATGCCGACGTTCACCGCCGGGCGGATGCCCTGGTAGAACAGGTCGGTCTCCAGGAAGATCTGGCCGTCGGTGATCGAGATCACGTTGGTCGGGATATAGGCCGAGACGTCGTTGGCCTGGGTCTCGATGATCGGCAGGGCCGTCAGCGAGCCGGAGCCGTTGTCCTCGTTCAGCTTGGCCGCGCGCTCCAGCAGGCGGGAATGCAGGTAGAAGACGTCGCCCGGATAGGCTTCGCGGCCCGGCGGGCGGCGCAGCAGCAGCGACATCTGGCGGTAGGCCACGGCCTGCTTGGACAGGTCGTCATAGACGATCAAGGCGTGCATGCCGTTGTCGCGGAACCACTCGCCCATGGCGCAGCCCGCGAAGGGGGCCAGGAACTGCAGGGGCGCGGGCTCGGACGCGGTGGCGGAGACGACGATGGTGTAGTCCAGCGCGCCGTTCTCTTCGAGGGTGCGCACGATCTGGGCGACGGTGGAGCGCTTCTGGCCGATGGCCACGTAGATGCAGTAGAGCTTGACCTTCTCGTCGCCCGACGCGTTGACGCCCTTCTGGTTCAGGATGGCGTCGATGGCGACGGCGGTCTTGCCGGTCTGGCGGTCGCCGATGATCAGCTCGCGCTGGCCGCGACCGACGGGGATCAGGGTGTCGATAGCCTTGATGCCGGTCTGCATCGGCTCGTGCACGGACTTGCGCGGGATGATGCCCGGCGCCTTGACGTCGACCCGGCGGCGCTCGGTGGATTCGATCGGGCCCTTGCCGTCGATCGGCTCGCCCAGCGGATTGACCACGCGGCCCAGCAGGCCCCGGCCCACCGGCACGTCGACAATCTCGCCCAGGCGGCGGACCTCGTCGCCCTCGCCGATCTGGCGGTCTTCGCCGAAGATCACCACGCCGACGTTGTCGCGTTCCAGGTTCAGGGCCATGCCCTTAACCCCGGCCTTGGGGAATTCCACCATCTCGCCGGCCTGGACCTTGTCGAGGCCGTGGATGCGGGCGATGCCGTCGCCCACCGACAGCACCTGGCCGACGTCGGACACGTCGGCTTCCTCGCCGAAGTTGGCGATCTGGGACTTCAGGATGGCCGAGATCTCGGCGGCGCGGATGTCCATGGTCGTGGCTCTTATCTTCGTTATGTCGGTCAGGCGCGGCGAAGGTCGAAAGGTCGAACTAGGCGCGCTTGAGGGCGAACTTCATGTGGTCGAGACGGGTGCGGAGCGAGGAGTCGAACAGGCGCGAGCCCACCTTCACCCTCAGACCGCCCAGGATGGCGGGATCGACGCGGGTGGTGATCTCGGGGTCCTTGCCGAGCGCCTGGCGCAGGGCGGCGGAGACGCCGGCGGCCTGGGCCTCGGTGAGCGGCACGGCGGAGACCACCTCGGCCGCCACCACGCCGCGCTTGTCGGCGGCGAGCTTGCGGAAGGCGACCGCCACCGCGATCAGGGCGGCCACGCGGTTGTTAGCCGCCAGCAGGCCCAGGAACTTGCGGGTCAGCGGATCGGCCTTGCCGGCGTCGGCGATGGCCAACAGGGCGCGGCCCTTGTCCTCATGGGAGATGGCGGGCGAGGTCAGCATCCGCGCGAAGTCGGGGCTCTCGGCGCGCATCCGCTCGAAGCCGACCAGGTCCGACTCCACGGCCGCGATCGTTCCGGCCTGATCGGCCAGTTCGAACAACGCCTGAGCGTAGCGCGCACCAATGTCCGCGTATGAGGAAGCAACCGCCAATCGAGTATCGCCCGTCTGCTGCGCCGTTTCGACGCCTGGATCGCCCCGCCCTTGTGGGCGCAGCCGCGTCGGATCATCAGCGCACGAAGATTCATCCCCATCGGGCGTCGCCCTTGGAGCTGGGCGGTCGATAGCACGCAGGTTTCAGAGCCGCAACCTGGGGCGATGTGCGACCAGAACGCCCCTGTTCGACAGGGATCGACCTTAGCGGGGTCCGCGCGCCTTCAGCGCCCGCTTGCGTCGCGATCCGTTGAGAATTTCGACGAACAGGGAAAAGGCGATGGCGAAGTAGAGATAGCCCCTGGGCACATGGAAGCCGGTGCCGTCGGCGACCAGGAAAACCCCGACCAGCAGGATGAAGGCTAGCCCCAGCATCTTGGCCGTGGGCCGCGCCTCGATGAAGTCGCCCACCGGCTTGGCGGCGAGCATCATCGCCAGGGTGGCCACCGCGACCGCCGCGATCATCACCACCAGCTGGTTGGCCATGCCTACGGCGGTGATTACGCTGTCCAGCGAGAAGACGATGTTGATCAGGCCGATCTGGATCACGGCCGAAACAAGGCCGAGCGGCGATCCGGGGGCTGCGCCGACCTCGGCCTCGCCGTCGCCGATGGAATCGTGGATTTCGGTGGCCCCCTTATAGAGCAGGAACAGGCCGCCCGCGATCAGCACTAGGTCCTTCACCGTCACCGCCTCGTTCAGGACCGTGAACAGCACCTTGTCGATGCGGGTCAGCCAGACGATTCCCGACAGCATGCCCACCCGCAGCAGCAGGGCCAGCCACAGGCCGAGCTGGCGGCCCAAGCCGCGCCGATCGGGGCGCAGGCGGGCGGCGACCACCGCCACGAACAGGATGTTGTCGACGCTGAGCACCAACTCCAGAAAGGTCAGGCTCAAAAACGAGATGAGCGCGTCCCAGGTCAGCAGTGCGGCCATTCCGTCCTCTCGGTCTTGGGCCTAGGATCGTAACCGGCTGGTCCCGGCGCGCCAGGGCGCACCGCCAGAAGCTTGCGCAAGGCCCTACGTATCGCCACGGTAGCGATTACAGTTCCCCACCCCGACAGAGAGTTCCATGTCCGCCTCCCTCGACCACGCCAGCCTGGCGCGCCTGTTCCACGACGCCCGCAGCCGCAACGGCTGGAAGGCCGAGACCCTGCCCGACAGCGTCTGGCGAGAGCTGTACGATCTGGTGAAGATGGCGCCGACCTCGATGAACACCTCGCCCGCCCGCTTCGTCTTCGTCACCACCGAAGCCGGCAAGGCGCGCCTGAAGCCGCACTTGATGGAGAGCAACCACAAGGCCTTGGCGGCGCCCTGTGTGGCGATCATCGCCCAGGACACCGCCTTCTACGACCGCCTGCCCGAACTGTTCCCCGCCCGTCCGCAGGCGCGCGACATGTTCGCCGGCAACCCCGCGCTCAGCGAAATCACCGCCTTCCGCAACTCGACCTTGCAGGGCGGCTACCTGATCCTGGCCGCCCGCGCGCTCGGGCTCGACTGCGGCCCGATGTCGGGGTTCAACAACGCCAGCCTGGACGAGGAATTCTTCGCCGGAACGACGGTGAAGTCCAACTTCGTCTGCGCGCTGGGCCACGGCGCCGACGAGTCCTTCCCCCGCCTGCCACGTCTGAGCTTCGAGACCGCCTGCAGCATCGTCTAACCGCCTGAAGGGCTGATTTCCCCTCGCTCCCCCTCGATTCTCCGGCTTAAACTGGCGGAGCAGGGGGAGCGAATGGCGGAAGACCAACAGACCACGGAATACAGGCCTCAGCTGTTCTCGGCGGCCGAGCGGCGGATCACCATGACCGCACTGATGATCGTGTTCATGCTGAGCGCGCTCGACCAGACCATCGTCTCCACCGCCATGCCCCGCATCGTCGCCCAGCTCAAGGGACTGAACCTCTACGCCTGGGTGACCACCGCCTACCTACTGTCGTCCACGGTGATGGTGCCGATCTATGGCAAGCTGTCGGACCTGTACGGCCGCAAGGCGGTGCTGGTGACCGGCGTCAGCATCTTCACCGCCGGCTCGTTCCTATGCGGCATGGCCGGGGAGTTCGGCGACCTGCCCATCCTCGGCGGCGGCATGGTGCAGCTGATCGTGTTCCGGGCGGTGCAGGGGGTCGGCGGGGGCGCCCTGTTCACCTGCGCCTTCGCCATCATCGCCGACATGTTCGAACCGCGGGAGCGCGGCAAGCTCGGCGGCATCTTCGGCTCGGTGTTCGGTCTGGCCAGCGTGCTCGGGCCGATCCTGGGCGGCTTCTTCACCGACATGGGCACGACCCATCTCGGGCCCCTGAGCATCGCGGGCTGGCGCTGGGTGTTCTATGTCAATCTGCCGCTGAGCCTGTTGGCCCTGTTCATGCTGCTGGTGAAGATGCCGGCCCTGACCCATCGTCGGCCGGGCAAGATCGATTTCCTGGGCGCTGGCCTGATCATCGTCACCTTCACCCCGCTGCTGCTGGCGCTGGGATGGGCGGGACGCGACTACGCCTGGGGCTCGCCGGTGATCCTGGGCATGTTCGCGCTCTCGGCCGTGGGCCTGGCCGCCTTCGTCCTGGTCGAGCGCGTCGCCTCCAACCCGATCCTGGACCTGCACCTGCTGGCCAACCGGGTGTTCCTCACCGCCAACTCGGCGGCCTTCGTCACCTCGATGGCCTTCATGGGCACAGTGACCTTCCTGCCGCTCTATATGCAGCTCGGCCAGGGCGTGCCCGCCACCGTCAGCGGCCTGTCGGTGCTGCCGCTGATGCTGGGCCTGATCGCATCGAGCACCATAGCCGGGATGCTGACCACCAAGTTCGGGCGCTACAAGCCCTTCCTGCTGGCGGGGACCCTGTTCATGTGCCTGGGCTCTTTCTTCCTGACCCAGATCCAGCCCACCAGCAGCACACCCGACATCCTCTGGCGGATGCTGGTGCTGGGGATCGGGCTCGGCCCGATGCAGAGCCTGTTCAGCCTGGCGGTGCAGAACGCGGTCAAGCCGCAGGAGATCGGCGTGGCCACCAGCGCCTCGCAGTTCTTCCGCCAGATCGGCTCGACCATCGGGGTGGCGGCGTTCGGCGCGGTGCTGACCCAGAACCTGGCCCTGTCCGCCGCACGCGCGCCGCACGCGCCGGGGGCGGTGGTGCACGCCTTCACCCTGTCGGACCTGGAACGGATGGCGGTGGCCAGCCAGACCGCGGGCGGCCATCACGCGGCGATCCACGCCGCCCGACCGCTGCTGGGCATGGTCGGCCGCACCATCGTCACCGATTCCATCCGGGGGGTCGTGTTCGCCTCCCTGCTGGTCTCGGCGATCGGCCTGCTCCTGACCCTGCTGGTTCCGGAACTGCCGCTTCGCTCGCGCCACCCCGCCAAGGGACGCGACAGCGAGGCGGAAAGCGAGGCCGCACTGGCGCCTGCGCATACCTGATCTTGCCGCTCGGGTATGAGGCTCCTAAATTCAGCGCCATGGCGATCCGCGAAATCCTGACCGTTCCCGACCCGCGCCTCAAGCAGGTGTCCAAGCCCGTGGAGACCGTCGACGACGCCCTGCGCGCGCTGATGGACGATATGCTGGAGACCATGTACGCCGCGCCGGGCATCGGCCTGGCCGCGATCCAGGTCGGCGAGCCCGTCCGGGTCATCGTCATGGACTTGGCGCGCGAGGACGAAGCGCCGGCGCCGCGCTACTTCGTCAATCCCGAGGTGACGTGGGCGGCGGACGAGACCCTTCCCTACGAGGAGGGCTGTCTGTCGGTGCCTGAGGTCTACGACGAGGTGGAGCGCCCGGCCCGGGTCAAGCTGCGCTATCTCGACTACCACGGCCACCAGATCGAGGAGGAGGCCGAGGGCCTGTTCGCCGTCTGCTTCCAACACGAGATGGATCACCTCGAAGGCGTGCTGTTCATCGATCACCTCTCGCGCCTCAAGCGCGACCGCGCGGTGGCCAAGGTGAAGAAGGACCGCCTCACCCGCCGCTCGAAGGCGGCGTAGGGACGCCGCCGCCTCAGTCCTGCGGCAGCTGCAGTTCGAACACCGACCCTTCCGGTCCCGTCTCCTTAAGCTCCAGATCGCCGCCGTGAGCGCGCGCCAGTTCGCGGGCGATGGCCAGGCCCAGGCCGGACCCGTCAGGCCGTCCCGAACCCGAGAACGGCTGGAACAGGCGCTCACGCATCCGTTCCGGCACGCCGGGCCCGTCGTCGACGATACGGATCAGCATCTGGTGGGCCTGCGGCTCGGCGGTCAGGCGCACGCGACCGGTTTCGCGCCCCGAGCCTTCGATCGCCTCGCGGGCGTTCTTGAACATGTTCACCAGGATACGGTCGAGCTGCTCGGGATCGGCGCGTACGTGCAGGTCGACCGACAGCGCCATCTCCAGCCGCACCCCAAGGGGATCGAGCCCCGCATCCGCCGCCGCCGCCTGCACCGCCGGGGCCAGCAATAGCTCCCGCAGGACCGGGGCCGGCTCTTCGCTGCGGCCGTATTCCAGCACGTTCTGCGACAGGCTCGCGGCCCGATCCAGCGCCCGCTCCAGGCGCGGCAGGGCCTGGGCCACGCGCGGGTCGCCGGAGCCTTGCAGCCGCTCGGCCACCATCTGGGCGCTGGTGAGCATGTTGCGCAGGTCGTGGTTGATCTTGGCCACCGCCTCGCCCAACGCCGCCAGCCGGGCGCGCGAATGGAGTGCGGTGCGCAGGTCGTCCTGCATCCGCGACAGCTCCGCCTCGGCCCGGCCGATCTCGTCGCGCCGGCCGGACAGCTTGAGCCGCGCTTCCGGGTCCTCCGGGCGGGCGCGGAACCGCTCCATCGACTGGGTGATCTTCTGCATCGGCCGCACCAGGAAGGCGTTGAGCGCCAGATAGACGATCAGTCCCGCCACCACCGACACCGCCACTGATGCGACCAGCAGGCGCTCCATATAGGCGACCATCTCGCGCCGGAGCGGGGCCGCGGGCACCACGATCTCGACGAAATCGCCGGTGCGGAACTGCGGACGCGCGACCACCCGCAGCATGGGCGGCCCGCCCGGGATCAGCACTTGGAACGGTGCGCCGATGGTGTCGAAGACATTGGTGTATCGCAGGTCGATCAGGGCGGGAAAGCGCGCCATCGCCGGAGCCTGCAGCAGCAGGCGGCGCACCCCGTCGCTCTGCACCGCCACCGAGACCACGCCGGCACCCTCCAGCAGTTCGCCGGCCATATGGTCGCTGACGCCCGCCGGCGAGGCCTCCACCGCCAGCGACGCCAGTTCGGCCGCCCGCACGCGGGTGCTGAGCCAACCCTCCTCGAACGAGGCCAGGGCCGGGATCAGGCTGAACAGCTCGGCCAGCATCACGAACAGCACGGTGAGCAGCAGCAGGCGCGCGGACAGGCCCACCGGCCAGGACAGGCGGCGGGCCCATCCCGGCGGCGTCCATCGCCCTTGTCGTCGCTCCGCCGGGTCCAAGTCCTATACCCCCAGGGGGCGTCCGCGTCGGGCCGCCGCCCGGGCCGACATTAGCGCAATATGTGGAGAGATGCGGAGGAAGGCGCGCGGATTCAACCGCCCTGCGCCGCCTGACGCACCCCCGCCTCGATCACGCCGCGGCTGCGACAGGTTTCTCGCACCAGCGAACCGGAGACCAGGTTGGTGTTCACCTCGACGAAGCTCGACTGAACGCCCACCTCCAGGCCGGCCGCACCGGGCGTCAGGCGTATGGTCAGGTTGGTGGCGGAGAAGTCAGGGCGACGCATGGCCTCCAGCGAACAGGCGGCCTCACCGACGAGCTTGCGCGGCTCGGCCATGCGGGTGGCGGTGACGATCCGGACCTCGCCCTGGTCGCTGTCCTCGGCGGAGAATCCCTGGGCTGTAAGATACGCGTTCACCCGACGCGCGGCGACGGCCGGATCGGTCATGGGTATGACCGTAGTCACGCTCGTAGCCGCCACGGCCTTACGCGCGGCCGATACGGGGGCAGGCGTGCGGGCAACCGCATCATGGTGTCGCGAAGCCCCGTCCATCGTTGCGGCTTGGCGCACGGGCGGCGGCGTAACCGCTGGCGCCGCGGGAACCTGTTCCGGGGCGACCTGGGCGGGAGCGATTTCAGCCTCCTGCCGCGGCCGACCGATGCGGAGCTCGCTGAAGCTATGGGGCGCGGCGCCGTCCGGCGACGGCGATCCGGCGCAACCGGCCAAACCGACGACCAGAACGGCGGCCCAAAAGATGGAAAGCCCTGTCGGCTTTGTTGACATGCGCCGCCGCTTCACCTATCCACGCCCGCTCATTCGACCAGCCCCTCTAGGAGCGGAGCCAACCCGTGAAGCGCACCTATCAGCCGAGCCGACTCGTGCGCAAGCGCCGTCATGGTTATCGTGCCCGTATGGCCACCAAGAATGGCCAGAAGGTCGTGGCTCGTCGCCGCGCCAAGGGCCGTAAGCGCCTGACCGCCTAGCAAACGCGCCTGGCCCCGGCCAGGCGTCTGCGTCCCTCATAGCGCCTTCGGGCCTCAGGACGACGCAAGCCGTGGATAACCCACACAGTCCACCGTCCGAACCGCGCCCCGCCCAGGGCGCGGCTTCCGGCGTTCCAGCGTCCGATCGGCCGCCCACCGTCGCGCGCCTGAAGACCCGCGCCCAGTTCCTGGCCGCCGCCAAGGGCGCGTCCCTCGCCCGAGGGGCCGTCGCGGTGCAGAGGCTTGCGCGCGAAGATGGGAGCCTCGCCATCGGCGCGGGTTTCACCGCCACCAAGAAGGTCGGCAACGCCGTGGTCCGCAATCGGGCCAAGCGGCGGCTTCGCGAGGCCGCGCGTGCGCTTCTGCCGCTTCACGGGACCCAAGGTTGCGACTATGTGTTCGTCGCCCGCGCCGGGACGGTGGACCGCGACTGGCTGCGTTTACTTGACGATATGAGAAGCGCGCTGATAGGGCTCGCCGCCGGCGGCGACGAGCCTCGCCCGGCGCGAAAACCGCGTTCCTCCTCCGGCCGGCCCGCCCCGCGCCCCCGACAGACTCCTAGGTCAGACCCCTCCAATGGATAAAGAGAACGCGCGTAACACGACCATCTTCCTCGTGTGCATGGTCGCGCTGCTGGTCTTCTACGAGATCTTCGTGATCGGCCCGCGCGAGAAGCAGCGCCAGGCGCAGCAGCACGCAGTCGCCGCCCAGCAGCAGGCCGTGGCCGCAGCCGCCCCCGGCGCCGCGACCTATGTGAACCGCGCCCAGGCCCTGGCCGGCTCGCCGCGCGTGCAGATCGACACCCCGGCGCTGCAGGGCTCGGTGGCGCTGAAGGGCGGGCGGCTCGACGACCTGTTCCTGAAGGGCTACCGCCAGGGGCTGGCCAAGGATTCCCCGCCGGTCGAGCTGTTCCGTCCCGAGGGCGCCAAGCAGGCCTATTTCGCCGAGTCCACCTGGGTCGGCCCGGCCCTGACGCCCGGTCCCCTGACGCAATGGACGCTCGCCAGCGGGACCGTGCTCTCGCCCGGCCACCCGATCGGCCTGACCTGGAGCAACGGCGCCGGTCTGGACTTCGCCCGCACCATCGCGGTCGACGACCACTACATGTTCACCGTCTCCGACCAGGTGACCAACCACGGGACCGCCCCGATCAAGCTCGCCCCCTACGCCTCGGTGCAGCGGCAGGGCGAGCCCGAGCTGTCCAAGACCAACATCATCCATGAGGGCGCGGTGGGCTCGCTCGGCGGCCAGCTCCGTCTGATCGCCTTCAAGCCCTGGAAGAAGCAGGGCGACACCACCTTCACCTCCACCGGCGGCTGGCTCGGCATCACCGACAAGTACTGGCTGGCCGCGATCGTCCCCGACCAGACCGCCCAGGTGAAGGCCCAGTTCCGCGTCGACACGGTGAACGGGGTCAACGTCTACGAAGCCGACGACGTCGGCGCGATCCGCACGCTCGCGCCCGGCGCCACCACCACCTCCAACACCCGCATCTTCGCCGGGGCCAAGAAGGTGTCGGTGCTGGCCAACTACGAGAAGACCCTGGGCGTGCCGCACTTCGACGACGCGGTGGACTGGGGCCATTTCTGGTTCCTGACCCGGCCGATCTTCTGGCTGCTGGAGACCATCCACGGCTACGTTGGCAACTTCGGCATCGCCATCCTGCTGCTGACGGTGGTGCTGCGGGGGCTGATGTTCCCGTTCGCCAACAAGTCCTACGAATCCATGTCGAAGATGAAGAAGCTCGCCCCTGAGATCGACATCATCAAGAAGCGCAACGACAAGGATCCGGCCAAGGTCCAGCAGGAGACCATGGCCCTGTACCAGCGCGAGAAGATCAACCCGCTGATGGGCTGCCTGCCGGTGCTGGTGCAGATCCCGATCTTCTTCTCGCTGTACAAGGTGCTCTACGTCTCGCTGGAAATGCGCCACGCGCCCTTCTTCGGCTGGGTGCAGGACCTGTCGGCGCGCGACCCGACCAGCTTCGTCAACCTGTTCGGCCTGCTGCCGTTCAGCCCGGCCTCGGTGCCGATGATCGGCGGCATCCTGGACGGCCCGCTGCACATCGGGGTCTATCCGATCCTGTACGCGGCGACGATGTGGCTCAGCACGGCCATGAGCAGCCAGAGCATCACCGACCCGACCCAGAAGATGGTGTCGCAGCTGATGCCGGTCATGCTGCTCTACTTCTTCGCCTCCACGCCCGCCGGCTTGGTGGTCTACTGGGTGGCCAGCAACCTGTTCACCGTCGGCCAGCAGTACATCATCATGCGCCGCTTCAAGGTGGATAACCCGATCGACAGCCTGATCGCCAAGCTGCGCGGCGCCCGCACCCCATCGGCGGCGGCGGGGTAGTGGACGATCTGTTCACCCCCGACCTGATGGAGGCGGCGCGGCTGACCTTCGCGCGTCCGTCGACCTTCCTGCTGGGCTGCGCCGCCGTCGAGCAACTGCCGCCGCCGGACCTGCCGGAGGTGGCGTTCGCCGGCCGTTCAAACGTCGGCAAGTCCAGCCTGCTGAACGCCCTGACCGGGCGCAAGGACCTGGCGCGGGTGTCCAACTCGCCTGGCCGCACGCGGGAGGTGAACCTGTTCCTGGTCGACGAGCGGCTGCGCCTGGCCGACCTGCCCGGCTACGGCTTCGCCCGCGCCGCCAAGACCGAGGCGCGCAAGTTCCAGAACCTGGGCCGCGCCTACCTGCGCGCCCGGCCGAACCTCAAGCGGGTCTACCTGCTGATCGACAGCCGCCACGGGCTGAAGGATGTGGACGACGAAGCGCTGGATGCGCTGGACCTCGCCGCCGTCTCCTACCAGATCGTGCTGACCAAGGCCGACAAGCTCAAGCGCGGCGAAGGCGAGGCCCAGGCCGAAGCGACGCTGAAGCGCATCTCCAAGCGGCCCGCCGCCTTCCCGCGCGTGGCCCTGACCTCGTCGGAAAAAGGCGCAGGCATCCCCGAGCTCCGCGCAGAGCTATTGCTGGCCACGGGACTGGCGCCGGAAGCGGCGTAACCAAGACGTCGCAATTTCGCGCGACGTTTCCCCTCCCATCCCGGCCGCTCTTCGGTTAAGCCCCGCCCATGACGGACACCCTAGAACCCGCCGAACAAGCCGCCTGGGCCACGGCCCGGACGCTGGCGGAGGCGCTGCCCTACATCCAGCGCTACGACCGCGAGACCGTGGTGATCAAGTACGGCGGCCACGCCATGGGCGAAGAGGCGGTGGCCAAGCTGTTCGCCGCCGATCTGGTGCTGCTGAAACTGGTCGGTGTGCACCCCGTGGTGGTCCACGGCGGCGGCCCACAGATCAGCCGCATGCTGGCCAAGGCCGGGGTGAAGTCCACCTTCATCGACGGGCTGCGCGTGACCGACGAGGACACCATGGAGGTGGCCGAGATGGTCCTGTCCGGCGCGATCAACAAGGAGATCGTCCACTTCATCAACCGCGCCGGCGCCGACGCCGATGTGCGCGGCGTCGGCCTATCGGGCAAGGACGCCCGGCTGATCACGGTGGAAAAGGCGATCCGCACCAAGCGGGACCCGGACTCCCATATCGAGCGGGCGGTGGACCTGGGCTTCGTCGGCGAACCGCGACGGGTCGATCCCAAGATCGTGGAAGCCCTGATCTACGCCGACGAGGACTATGTCCCGGTGATCGCGCCGATCGGCGTCTCGGAAGAGGGCGACACCTACAACATCAACGCCGACACCGCGGCGGGCGCTGTGGCCGGCGCGCTCAAGGCCAAGCGCATGCTGCTGCTGACCGACGTCAAGGGCGTGCTGGACAAGAACGGCGAGCTGATCCGCCAGTTGACCGTTGCCCAGGCCAAGGCCGCCATCGTCGAGGGCGTCGCCACCGGCGGCATGATCCCCAAGCTGGAGACGGCCATCTCGGCGGTCGAAAGCGGGGTCGAGGCCGTGGTGATCCTGGACGGCCGTCGTCCCCACGCCATGCTGGTGGAGCTGTTCAGCGAGCACGGCTCCGGCACCCTGGTCTGCGCGTGAACGACCGGGGCGCGGACCTCCGGCGGGTCGACACCTGGATTTTCGACCTCGACAACACGCTCTACCCCATGGGCGGCGCGGTGCAGTCACAGATGGACGAGCGCATCACCGCCTATGTGGTGCGCGAGACCGGGCTGTCGGCCGAGGAAGCCTATACCCTGCAGCGGAAGTACCTGGACGAGCAGGGCACCACCCTGGCCGGGCTGATGTCCCACCACGGGGTCGACCCGTACCATTTCCTGGAAGAGGTTCACGACGTCTCGCTGGACAGCGTGTCGCCCGATCAGGCGCTCTATACGGCCCTGGCGCGCCTGCCGGGGCGACGACTGGTGTTCACCAACGCCTCGGCCGGCCATGCGGAGCGGGTGCTGGCCAAGCTCGGCTATGCGGACCTGTTCGAGCACGTCTTCCACCTGGAAGCCGCCGACCTGACGCCCAAGCCCCAGGCCGCCGCCTACGACGCCCTGATCCGCCTGCACGGGGTGACGCCCAGGAGCGCCGCCTTCTTCGAGGACACCGAGCGCAACCTGGCCCCGGCGGCGGGGCTCGGCATGGCTACAGTGCTGGTGGGGCCGCACGCGGCGACCTCGACCGCCGGCTTCGTGGATTACCGCACCGACGATCTGACGACCTTCCTGCAAACGGCGCAGGTGGGCGAGACTTAAGGGACTGGACGACGCATGACCGACCACGCCGAGCTGGAAACCGCCGTCGAAGCCGCCTGGGAACGCCGCGACACGCTGAACGCCACCTCCAAGGGCGCCGATCGCGACGCGGTGGACGCCACCCTGGCGGCGCTGGATAGCGGGGCGCTACGCGTTGCGGAAAAGCTCGACGGGGCCTGGACCGTGCGCCAGTGGGCCAAGAAGGCGGTGTTGCTGTCGTTCCGCCTCAACGACAATGCGATCATGGGCGACGAGAACGCGCCGGGGCCGTGGTGGGACAAGATCCCGTCCAAGTTCAGCGGCTGGGACGCGGCAGCCTTCCGGGCCGCCGGATTCCGCGCCGTGCCGGGCGCAGTAGTGCGCAGGGGCGCGTTCGTGGCCCGCAACGCGGTGCTGATGCCCTCGTTCGTCAATATCGGCGCCTATGTCGGCGAGGGGACCATGGTCGACACCTGGGCCACCGTCGGCTCCTGCGCCCAGATCGGCAAGAACGTGCATCTGTCGGGCGGCGTCGGCATCGGCGGCGTGCTGGAACCCTTGCAGGCGGCGCCCACCATCATCGAGGACAACTGCTTCGTCGGCGCCCGCTCGGAAGTGGCCGAAGGCGTGATCGTCGAGGAGGGCGCGGTGCTGTCGATGGGCGTCTATCTAGGCGCCTCGACCAAGATCGTCGACCGGGCCACCGGCGAGGTGTTCCGCGGTCGGGTGCCGGCCTATTCGGTGGTGGTGCCGGGGACCCTGCCGGGCGTCAACGGCGGCCCGGGGCTGTATTGCGCGGTGATCGTCAAGCGCGTCGACGCCCAGACCCGCTCCAAGACCAGCGTCAACGAACTGCTGCGGGACTGAGGCGTTTTGCGTGCTTCGAGACGCACTACGCGCTCCTCAGCATGACGAAGGTTTTTGAATCCCACCGGGACCCGTCATCCTGAGGAGCCCAAAGGGGCGTCTCGAAGGACGCAGGCCATCGATCCCGCCTATCCTAACTAAAAGAAGCATTGATTTGCTCTTGGGTGACTTCGTCGCGATTCTGCGTCCAGCCCAGGAGCATCCATGACCGACAAGATCACCCTGACCACCAGCGCCGGCGCCCCGATCGGCGATAACCAGAACTCCCTGAGCGCAGGCCCGCGCGGCCCGCTGCTGCTGCAGGACTACCAACTGATCGAGAAGCTGGCCCACCAGAACCGCGAGCGCATCCCCGAGCGGGTGGTGCACGCCAAGGGCTGGGGCGCGTTCGGGACCTTCACCGTCACCCACGACGTCTCAAAATACAGCTGCGCCAAGCTGTTCGACACCGTCGGCAAGAAGACCGACCTGCTGATCCGCATCTCCACGGTGGCGGGCGAGCTGGGCGCGGCCGACGCCGAGCGCGACGTGCGCGGCTTCTCGCTGAAGTTCTACACCGAGGAGGGCAACTGGGACGTGGTCGGCAACAACACTCCGGTCTTCTTCATCCGCGACCCGCTGAAGTTCCCCGACTTCATCCGCACCCAGAAGCGCCACCCGCGCACCAACATGCGCTCGCCGACCGCCATGTGGGACTTCTGGTCCCTGTCGCCGGAAAGCCTGCACCAGGTGACGATCCTGTTCAGCGACCGCGGCCTGCCGACCGCGCCGCAGTACGTGAACGGCTACGGCAGCCACACCTATTCGTTCTGGAACGAGGCGGGGGAGCGCTACTGGGTGAAGTTCCACTTCAAGACCCAGCAGGGCCATCGCCACCACACCAACGCCGAGGCGGCGACCGTGGTCGGCCGCTCGCGCGAGAGCTACCAGGAGGAATGGTTCAGCGCGATCGAGAGCGGCAACCTCCCGAAGTGGACCATGTACGTCCAGATCATGTCGGAGGCCGAAGCGGACAGGACGTCCTACAACCCCTTCGACGTGACCAAGGTCTGGCCGCACGCCGACTATCCCCTGATCCCGGTGGGCGAGATCGAGCTGAACCGCAACGTGGACAACTATTTCGCCGAGGTCGAGCAGGCGGCGTTCTCGCCGTCCAACATCGTGCGGGGCATCTCCCACTCGCCGGATCGGATGCTGCAGGGACGGATCTTCGCGTACGCCGACGCGCACCGCCACCGCCTTGGCACGCACTACGAGGCCTTGCCGGTGAACCAGCCGAAGTCCCCGGTGAACCACTACCACAAGGACGGGCTGCTGCGGTTCTTCGCCAGCAACCATCCGACCGACGCCTATTACGAGCCGAATTCCTTCGGCGGTCCGACCCAGGACGCCAGGTACCTGGAGCCGCCGTTGAAGATCGTCGGCGACGGCGCCCGCTGGAACCACCGCGACGATCCGGGCAATGACGACTACGTGCAGCCTCGCACCCTGTTCGAGCTGTTCGACGCCGACCAGAAGGCACGCCTGTTCATGAACCTCGCCGAGGCCATGCAGGGCGTGCCGGAGTTCATCGTCGAGCGCCAGATGGGCCATTTCGCCAAGGTGCACCCGGACTACGCGACCGGCGTACGCAGGGCGATGGCCGTGCTTGCGGCGGCGCACGTGGTCGCCACCGCGGCGGAATAAGGCTTCGATACCCACTGTCATCCCGGAAAGCGCCCTGGCGCTTATCCGGGATGACAATGGAGACGGCCGCCTAGCCCCCCGGGTTCACCCGGATATCCACGACCAGCGGCAGGTGGTCCGACGCCATGCGCGCCAGGGGGCCGTCCGGAGCGTGGACACTCAGCACATCGATCTCGGGCGAGACGAACATGTGGTCCAGCCGCAGGATCGGCGCGCGCGAGGGGAAGGTGCGGATGGTGCGCCGCCGCCGTATCCGCTTCCCATCCGGTCCACGCTGCACATCGCGTAGCCGGCCGGTCAGGGCCCGGTAGGCGGCGTAACGCGAGGTGGCGTTGAAATCGCCCATCAGCACGGTCGGTCCCTGCAGCTCGGGATGGGCCAGCCACTCCGGGCCCAGCAGGCGTTCGACCTGCAGCCGCTGTTCCATGGGCACCAGGCCGAGGTGGGTGTTGATCACCTGGAACTGCGCCCCGTCCGCCTCGACCGCCATCCAAAGCGCGCCGCGCCGCTCCAGTCGGGAGCGCGGGATGGTCGGCAACGGGCCGACCTTGACCAGCCGTTCCGGCAGGGTCGTGAGCACCGCGTCGCCGTACTGCTCCTCCTCGACCTGGAAGGCCGAGTTGAAGTGGAAGCGCATGCCCAGCCGCGAGGCGATCTCGTGAGCCTGATCCACCCGTCCACTGCGAGCGCGACCGACGTCCAGTTCCTGCAGCGCCACCACGTCGGGCCGGCTCTGGCCGATCACCGTGGCGATACGGTCCACGTCCAGCTTGCCGTCGACGCCCACGCAGCCATGCACGTTGTAGGTCATCAGCCGGGGCACTGCGACGCCTCCTAGTGAGTGAAGCGATAGGTGCTGGTGTGGCGGTAGGTCTGTCCGGGCCGCAGGATGGTGTCGGGGAAATTCGGGTGGTTGGGCGCGTCGGGGAAACCCTGGGGCTCGAAGGCGATGGCGGCGTGCGCGAAGAACGGCGCGCCCATCCCCTGGCCCGAATAGACCTGCATCCCCGGTTGGTCGGTGGCGAGATGCAGGGTCAGCCCGCTCTCGGGCGAATGCAGTTCGACCTGGGGCTCGGGTCCGCGATCCAGCACCCAGTTGTGGTCGATCCCCTTGGCCATGACGATCTGAGGATCGGGCGCCGCCACGAGATCGCCGACCCGCTGGGTGCGCCGCAGGTCGAACACGGTATCGGCGACGGGGCGTAGTTCCCCGGTCGGGATAAGCCCGTCGCCGACAACGGTGATCGCCTCACCCGCCAGACGTAGCTGATGGTCTAGGATCGACCTGGAGGGCCGGCCCGACAGGTTGAAATAGAAGTGCTGGGTCAGGTTGACCGGCGTCGGCTGGTCGGTCGTGGCCCGGTAGGCGATGGTCAAGGCGTCGTGCGAGACGGTGTAGCTCGCCTCCACCTCCAGCCGTCCCGGAAACCCTTCCTCGCCGTCGGGCGAGGTATAGGCCAGCACGGCGCGCTCGTCGTCGGCGTGGGCGATACGCCAGAGCCGCTTGTCGAACCCGATCTTGCCGCCATGCAGGGTGTTGCCGCCCTCGTTGACCGAGACCTGGTAGGCGCGCCCGTCGATGGAGAACCGCCCTCCCGCCAGCCGGTTGGCGTACCGGCCGATGCCCGCGTTCAGATATCCGGTCCCCGCAAGATGGCCGGCGAGGTCCAGGTAGGTCGGCACGGTCTCCACGCACCCGGATTTGGTTGGCGCGCACAGACGCTGAACCGTGGCGCCGTAGTCCAGCACCTCCACCTGCAGTCCGCCCGGACGACCGAGGCGGATAAGCTGGACCTCGCGCCCATCGGGCAGCTTGCCGAACGACGTCACGCTCATGATCAGGCGGCCCCGTTGTTCGCATTGGCCGGGCTACGGGCGCTCAGTTCGCGCGCACGGGCCTGGCTGTCCTCCACCCATGAGTCGGCATGTTCGCTGGGCAAGGCGATGGGCGCCACCAGGCAGACGCTCTGGGCCGGCAGGACGTCGCGCCAATCCGAGATCAGTTGCTTATAGGCCAGCCCCACCGGGCGAATCTTGCGGTCCAGGTCATACAGTCCCAGCGGATTGACCCGGCCGTTGTTCTCCCGCAGCGCCACGTCCCAGTCCACCTGATCGGTCAGCGAGTACCAGGTGAAGCCAAGGATCGGGATGCCGTTGTTGCGCACCCGCAGGACGTTGGCCCACTCCTTGTGCAGCCAGTTCACCGCCTCGTCCCCGTTGGCGCCCTGGGAAAGGTTGGTCTCGGTGTGCATCACCGGCAGGCGGTAGCGCTCGTAATACTGGCGGGTGATCTCGTTGTAGCCGAAGATCTCGCCCGAGGCGTAGGTCATGCCGTCGGCAGCCACCCGGTGCTCGTTGGTGATGTAGTAGTCGTTGCCCAGGATGCAGTGCTGCTTGAGATGGTTGTCCAGGAAGAAGTGGTACTCCTCCCGGGTCATGCCGTTGTCCAACAGGAACTCGTACATCTCCGAGTCCACCCGGCGGCCGTAGTTCAGGTCCAGCGACAGGAAGCGTTCCGAGTTCATCACCTCGGCCGGCCCGATGGCGGCGGGGTTCTCGGCGTGGAAGTACTCCGACGACTCGCTCTGCACGAAGATGGCGTCGGGGCGGACTTCCAGGATCGCCCTCATGGCCAGGACATTGGCTTTCACCAAGTATTTCAGCGCGTTGACGAACGCCCCGTCACTGGTCATCTGCTCGTTCCACCAACCGTAGCGGGCCGAGAAGGTGGCGCAAATGTACATCTCGTTGATCGGTGTATAGAGCTGGACCCACGGGAAACGCTTGGCGAAATCGCGGGCATAGGCCTCGAACAGGGCCGGGAAATCGGGGTTCTGGAAGTTGCCGATCCAGTCCGGCACGCCGAAATGACAGAGGTCCACGATCGGGACGATGTCGCGCCGCTTGAGCTCGGCGAACGTCACATCGGTGAATTCCCAATCGTACTTGCCCGGGCCGAGGAAGGTGGTGTGCATCGGCGGCCCGTAGCGCAGGAAGCGCACGCCCAGGTCCTCGACCAGTTCGAAATCGGTCTTCCAGTGCTTGTAGAAGCCGCACTTCTCCATCTCGTCGACCCGCACCTTCCCACCCTGGATGGTGGGGATGCTGTTCTCGATCCCGGTGGCGAACATGAAGCTGAACATGAAGCGATGATTCCTGGCTGCCCGCCGAACACGAGAAAAATGAGGCTATGCGCCTTCGCGGCGCAGGGCGAGGCCTAGTCGATGCTGTTGTGGTCGCTCGCGTTCATCCGGTCGGACTGGTGCTGCAGGGACCGATCCACATTGTGGCCGGCGCGGGCGAGATCGGCGCCGGCGTGTTGCGCCGCGCGACCGGCGTCCTGCCCCATCTTGTCGAGGCCGCGTCCCATGGCGCTGGACGCATGGGCCAGGGCTGGCTTGGTGTCGTCCACGGCCCCGGCGACCGCACGTTGGGTGGCGTCGGCTGCGTGGTTCAGGGCTGCGTCGGTGTGGTCGAGCGCGTCGGAGGTATGGTTGAGCGCGTCGGCGGCGTGCTGGATCGCCTCGTGCCTGCGCGCGGCGGCGTCGTCCGCCGACACCTGGCCGGATCGGTTGTCGCAGGCGGACAGGGCGAGCGCCGCGCCCACGGCGCACCCGACCAGGACGGCCCTGACGAAGGGCTTGCTGACGAACAGGTCTTGAAGGGTCGGCATCTGGACATATCCGCGGCGTCTGGGGACGAAACCCCTGCCCGGGACAGCGGTTCCAAACTTGACTGTTTCCCTAGGAAGCTTTCCCACCGATACGACGTTCAAGTCGCCTAAGTCTTCATGCGATCAACACGGGTCGAGGTGGAAACCGTCATTAAACACGACCAGATTGAAGGGCAGTCCCATTCGCCCCGCGCTCGTTTTTCGCGCTTTCCGTCAGATGCCGCTCAACCAACCACCCTCCCCCCTGTCGCCCATGCCGCGCGTTGATGCGGACACGACGGCCGCGGCCGGGCGGCGGCGCCCCCGACTGCGGGTGCTGCTGACGACCGTGGCTGGCTTGGCCGGCCTGGCGGCGGCGGGTTGGTCCGGCCATGCCGACCTGCTGGTCGTGGGTTCGGCGGGCGTGATCGTGCTCGGGCTGGGAATCCTGCTGGCGCTGGGCGCGGAATCCGGCGCCGTCCGCATCCCCGTCCATCCCTCGGTCCCGGCCGTATCCGGCTCGCGTGAAGAAGCGGAGACCTACGCCCTGGCGCTGGAGCTGGCGCCCAACCCGGTGCTGCTGGTCAGCGGCGGCGATGCGGACGATGTGGCGGCGCGACGCGTGCTGTTCGCCAACGCCGAGGCCCGCGAACTGCTGCGCATCCCCCGCGACGGCGCGCTGCTGGTCACAGCGCTCCGCCATCCCGGCGTGCTGGAAGCCATCGACGAGAGTCTGTTCGGGCGCACGCCTCGCACCCTCAGTTACGAAAGCGGCCCTCAGGAGCGGTTCTGGCGCGTCTGGACCAAGCCCTTGCCCCCCACCAGCACGCACGACCGGCTGGCGCTGGTGATCATGCGCGACGAGACCGACGTGCGGCAGAACGAACGCATGCGGGCCGACTTCCTGGCCAACGCCAGCCACGAACTCCGCACCCCGCTGGCCTCGCTCACCGGCTTCATCGAAACCCTGAGAGGCCATGCCCGCGACGACGAGGTGGCGCGCGACCGCTTCCTGGCCATCATGAGCCGCCAGGCCGAACGGATGGCGCGGCTGATCGACGACCTGCTCTCGCTGTCGCGCATCGAGCTGAACGAGCACATCCGTCCGTCCGGGCGCTGCGATCTCGGCCTGGTGACCACCGACGTGATCGACGCCCTGGCGCCCCAGATCAGCGCCAAGCAGGTGCGGATCGAGGTCCAGGGTCCCGTCGGCGACAAGGCCCTGGTCGCCGGCGATCGGGACCAGATCGTGCAGGTGGTGCAGAACCTGCTGGACAACGCGGTCAAGTACGCCCCGCCCGAAAGCGTGGTCCGGGTCGAGATCGCCTCGGGCCTGACGCTCGAGGCCGTCAGCGCCGCGCGCCCGGAAGAGGGTCGGCTGACCGCCCCCGATGGCGGTCGCATGTCCCTGCTGACCCCGGTGCGGGCGGCGGCGGAGCGGTTCGCCATGGTGCGGGTGGACGACCGGGGCTGCGGCCTCACCCGCGAGCACCTACCCCGCCTGACCGAACGCTTCTATCGCGTGGAGGGCCAGAACAGCGGCGAACGCACCGGCACGGGCCTGGGCTTGGCCATCGTCAAGCACATCATCAATCGTCACCGGGGCGGCTTCTTCGTCGAAAGCGCCCCCGAGCGCGGGGCGGCCTTCTGCGTCTACCTGCCCATGGCGCCGACCGTCGCGACCGCCCCGACGGACGGCTCGGCCGTCAGCCCTCGGAGCGAATCGAAGGGCGAAGGCGTTGCCGCGTAGCGGCTAGGCGCAAAAATCGTCTTCAATCGTCATGAAAAGACTCTGCGCAACAAAACTGTCGTAAAATCGTCGCGCACCCTCTGCACTCCGCGGGCAAGTTCCGGCTCGTCTGCGGCTCCAGCCCTGATTTGTGTCATGAGCATGAACGAACATACCCTGAAGTTCTTCGGCGAGGAGCTGGACCAGCTCAAGGCCGAGGTCGCGCGCATGGGCGGCCTGGCCGAAGCCCAGGTGGGCGACGCCATCGAGGCGGTGGTCCGTCGCGACGTGCCCCTGGCCGAGGACGTGGTCGGCCGCGACAGCCGGCTGGACCAGCTGCAGCACGACATCGAGCGCAAGGCGATCCGCATCATCTCGCTGCGCCAACCCGTGGCCCAGGACCTGCGCCGCACGGTGTCGGCCCTGAAGATGAGCTCGATCCTGGAGCGCACCGGCGACTACGCCAAGAACATCGCCAAGCGCGCCCTGATCATCTCCGAAGCCGAGCCGATCACGCCGCTGACCCGCTCGATCGAGCGGATGGGCAAGCTGGTCTCATCGCGTCTGAAGGACTCGCTGGACGCCTACACCTCGGGCGAACTCGACCGCGCCATGGACGTCTGGCAGAACGACGAGGAAGTCGACGAGCACTACAACAGCCTGTTCCGCGAACTGCTGACCTACATGATCAGCGATCCGCGCACGATCAGCTCCTGCGCCCACATGCTGTTCGTGGCCAAGAACCTGGAGCGGATCGGCGACTACGCCACCAACATCGCCGAGATCGTCCACTACGAAGTGACCGGCGAAGAAATCGTCGGCGACCGCCCCAAGTGGAGCGGCGTCTCCGGTCCCGCCGAGCCGGAGGCCTGATCGCTTGAATCCCCATGTCCTGGTGGTCGAGGACGAGGACGCCCTCGCCACCCTGCTGCAATACAACCTCGAGAAGGAGGGCTACGCCGTCAGCGTGGCCACCGACGGCGAAGAGGCCCTGGTCCAGGTCGACGAGCGCCTGCCCGACCTGATCGTGCTCGACTGGATGCTGCCCAAGATCAGCGGCATCGAGGTCTGCCGGCGTCTGCGCGGCCGGGTGGAGACCCGCAACGTCCCCATCCTGATGCTCACCGCCCGCGGCGAGGAGAGCGATCGCATCCGCGGCCTGGACACCGGCGCCGACGACTATGTGATCAAGCCCTTCTCGATGACCGAGCTGACCGCGCGCATCCGCGCGGTGCTGCGCCGCATCCGGCCGGGCCTGGCCGAGGATCGCGTGCGCCATGGCGACATCGTGGTCGACCGGGTGGCCCACAGGGTCAAACGGGCCGGCCGCGAAATCCACCTCGGCCCGACCGAGTTCCGCCTACTGGACTACCTGATGCAGCACCCCGGCCGGGTGTTCTCGCGCGAGCAACTGCTAGACGCGGTGTGGGGCTCGGACGTCTATGTCGAGGCGCGCACGGTGGACGTCCACATCGGCCGGCTTCGCAAGGCGCTGAACAAGGACGAGGAGATGGACCCGATCCGCACCGTCCGCTCCGCCGGCTACTCGCTGGACGTGGACGCCTAGGCGCCCTGGGTCACCGCACGCAAATATCGTATACGTTCCGTCGGCTGACAGCTTGTAGAGGCAGGAACGCTGGTCCAATCTGACCGACCTTCAGGGGGACGACAGATGAAGACCTTGGCGATCTTGGGCGTCGCGGCGGCGCTGACGGCGAGCGCGCTTGCGGCCTATGCTGCGGACGGGACCGCTGACGCCCGGTTGAAGGCCATCTACGACACCGAATGGAAGTGGCGGCAGGTCGAGTTCGCCCGCGCCGGCGGCGATTTCGACGACAACCCCACCCGGATCGACCACCTGCAGAAGATCGATGCGGCCAGCCAGGACGCGCGCCTGAAGCACTGGACCGAGACCCTGGCCGCCGTCGACGCCATCCCCGTCGACCAGCTTTCGCCCGAAGAGAAGATCAACCGGGCGGTCTATCGCGAGCAGCTCGAAAGCCTGATCGCCGACCAGAAGTTCAAGCTCTACGAGATGCCGTTCAACAGCGACTCCTCGTTCTGGTCGGGCCTGGCCTCGGGCGCGCGCCGCCAGCTCCGCTCGGCCGGCGAATACCAGGCCTACATCGCCCGGCTGAACGACATCGCCCGCTATTACGGCGAGCAGATCGACAACATGCGCATGGGACTGAAGCGCGGCTTCAGCGTGCCACGCGAGACCCTGGTCGGGCGCGACGGCTCGATCCTGGCGGCGGCCGACCCGGCCAAGCCCGAGGACAACCCCTTCTTCCAGCCGTTCAAGAACTTCCCCAAATCGATCCCGGCGGATGAGCAGGCCAGCCTGCGCGCGGCCGGGCTGAAGGCGGTGCAGGGCTCGGTGATCCCGGCGCACCAGAAGCTGCTGGCCTTCTACCGCGACGAATACCTGCCCCACGCCCGCACCACGCTGGCGGCCGAGGCCATGCCCGACGGCAAGGCCTTCTACCGCTCCCAGATCAAGGAATATACGACGCTCGACCTCTCGCCGGAGGAGATCCACGCCATGGGCCTCAAGGAGGTCGAGCGTATCCATGCCGAGATGCTGGCGACGATGCAGGCCAGCGGGTTCAAGGGCAGCTTCCCCGAATTCCTGCAGTTCCTGCGCACCGACCCGCGCTTCTACGCCAAGACCGGCGACGAACTGCTCATGCGAGCCGCGTGGATATCGAAGAAGCAAGACGGCAAGATCGGGCGCTATATCGGTCACCTGTCGCGCGAGCGCTTCGGCATCGACCCGGTGCCGCTAAGCATAGCGCCCTTCTACACCTCGGGTCGGGGCGGCAAGGACGGGTGCCTGATGAACACCTACGACCTGCCCTCGCGCCCACTGTACAACCTGACCGCCCTGGTCCTGCACGAATGCTCTCCGGGCCACTCGCTCCAACTCCAACTGGCGGGGGAGCAGAAGGGCCTGCCGGCGTTTCGGCGCGGCAGCTACATCTCCGCCTATGGCGAGGGCTGGGGCCTGTACGTCGAGAAGCTCGGTCGCGAGATGGGCATGTACGAGACGCCCTACGACGAGTTCGGCCGCGAGACCTTCGAGATGTGGCGGGCGTGCCGTCTGGTGGTGGACACCGGCATCCACCACTACGGTTGGACCCGTCAGCAGGCGATCGACTACCTGAAGACCAACACCGCGCTCGCCCCCCACGACATCGAGATCGAGGTGGATCGCTACATCACCTGGCCCGGCCAGGCCCTGTCCTACAAGCTGGGCGAGATGGACATCGAACGCCAGCGCGCCAAGGCCGAGGCCGCGCTAGGACCGAAGTTCGACATCCGCGCCTTCCACGACGAGGTGCTGTCGCTGGGCTCGGTGCCCCTTCCGGTGCTGGACGACCAGATCGACCAGTTCATAGCCCGGGGCGGGAAGCTGGGAGAAGCGTTGCCGGATTAAGACTTGTGCTCGCAAAAGACAACGCCAAAGCAGCTTCATAGGCGCACACAGTGCGCGAAGTCTGCCACCCCCTCTCTTCTACGAAGTCAAACTATCTATGAAAGCCGAACCTGCAGCTATTCGTTCCTCGACCCTACCGCGTTCAGTGCTGCATTGGTCAAGTACATGGGAGATCACACGAGCAATGTCCTGGAAAGCCGCCTGCGTAGCTCCGCCCTGCAGACCAGGAAAATCCAAGGCGCTTTGGAGATTCACAGCGCCGTCTCTCGTTTTCATCATCGCGTGCACGACGGCGACATCAGCTATGTCTTTGCTCAAGAAATAATCCAAGAGCCTAATTTGTATGGCCAGATCGGGTCGTTTCGCTCTTAAAGCCGACGCATTCTGATTTGTTACATTCACGGTGAGCGCTAGAGCATCATCCGCTGCAAGGTAGACAGCTTTACAGACATTCAGTCCGCCAAGCTGAAGATTGACGATTTTGCCGGCCTCATGCGCGAACGTCTGCCGAGCAAGCTCATGATCTGCCTCACGTTGCTTCCTGGGTCCGTCGAAGGCTAACCAAGCCAGAACGCCGTTCACCCCAATGCTGAGAAGCCCGACGATCACCGAACCCCAGAATGAAGCTCTAGACCAGCCGATCGCGGCCCATGCTGCATGGGCACTGTCCTGCGCAGCGATCAAAGCCAGATCGGCCAATGGAGACCCTATTATACGTGACGAGATAACCGTCTCTCTTAGGTGAGAACAAGCCTGCAGGCCAGCAGGGCAGATCACGCACGAACGCGGGTCAACCGGCCCGCAGCAGCACCACCCCGTGGGTGGGCACGCTGGCCTTGAACCCGGAGGCGGAGCGCTCAACCGGCGCCGCTGTCCACGCCCCGGTCAGCCGCGCAGGCGCCGCCACGCCGAGCTCCTCCCAGCTCAGTTCTGCGTCCAGCGGCTGGGCGGCGCGGTTGAACACCGCTACCGCCATGGCGCCGTCCGCCAGCGGCCGGGTCCAGACCTCCAGGTCTCCGCGCTTGAACAGGCGGCGGCCCTGGCGGCCCAGCGGGTCCTGGTCGATGGCCAGCATGGTCTTATCAGTCAGCAGGGCCACGGTCTCGGGCGTCATGGTGCGCAGGTCGTTGCCGGTCATCAGCGGCGCGGCCTGCATGGCCCAGAGGCTGAGATGGGTGCGGTACTCGTCCGCCGTCATGCCGCCGTTGCCGACCTCCAGCATGTCCAGGTCGTTCCAGCCGCCGGGACCGGCGTCCTCGGGCTTGCCGCCCTTGTCGAAGCCGATGGCGGCCATGCTGTCGTAGCTGTCCTTGATGTCGCCGCTGGTGCGCCACAGGTTTCCGGCCACCAGGCGACCCCACGAGCCGACGTCCGCGCGGCCATACTCGCACAGGCTGAACACGATCGGCCGACCGGTGGCCTGCAACGCCGCGCCCATCTCCTGGTAGGTCGCGCGGATTTCGGTCGGGCTGCGATAGAAGCCCTCGCCCGAGCACAGGTCGTACTTGATGTAGTCCACGCCCCAGCCGGCCCAGGTCCGCGCGTCCTGGACGACATGGCCGTAGCTGCCGACATAGCCGGCGCAGGACTTCGGTCCCGGCGAACTGTACAGGCCGAGCTTCAAGCCTCGCGCGTGGACGTAGCGGGCCAGCCCCGCCATGTCGGGGAACTTGGCGTTGGGTTGCAGCACGCCGTTCGCATCGCGCGCGCCCTGCCAACCATCGTCGATATTCACATAGACATAGCCGGCGTCGCGCAGGCCCGAGGCGACCATGGCATCGGCGATCTGGCGCACGGCGACGTCGTCGATCCTGGTCGCAAATTTATTCCAGCTGCTCCAGCCCATCGGCGGGGTACGCGCCAGGCCATTGGACGACAGGGCGCGCAGGACCATGGGCGGCGGCTGCAGCGTGAAGGCCAAGGCGTGGCGCTCGGTCTCGGACCCCGCATGAGCGCTGGCGTCAACGTGCTGGTACCAGATATCGCCGACCAGCCGCACGCCGTCGCCCTGGCGCGTGGCGGTCCAGGTATGGGCCTGTAGGCGAGGATTGCCGTTGTCGATCTCGAAGCTGGCGACATCGCCGGTGATGCGCAGGTTGCGCATCGGCATGGCCCCGTACCAGTCGGTGGTGAGGGTCCCGCTCGGACTGGGGCCGGCGTGGATTTCGAACATGCGCACGCCGGGAAAGCTGGGCGTGGTCCCGACCACCCAGACGCCATCGAGATCCCCCGCCCTGGCCGCGCCCACCGCGACGGCGACCGCCAGCGTCACCCCGGCCAGAACCCCATACCGCCGCATCCGCCCCGCCCCATTTTCCTGTCGCTGATGTCTTGTGCGGCGACGCGGGGCCAGCCGCAAGGCCAGCGCGCCCAGCCTCAATCCGGCTGGCCGAACGCCTCCACCGCACCCTGGGCGCCCAGGCGGTCCAGCCGGTCGAGCTGCTGCGTGAGGGCGTGTCGAACGGGCTCGGCCGCGGCCAGCCTGGGCGGGAAGATCGTCTCAATCGCCAGCAAAGCCGCCACGCGCCCAGCCGCGTCCGGGACGCTGTCATAGGCGCGCCGGGTGATCGCCGCCAAGGGATCGTCCACGGCGAAAGCCGCCCCGGCGTCGTCGCGCCCGCCCTGCCAGCGCATCCAGGCCGCGATCGCCAGCGCCAGGGCCTCGAACGGTTCGTCCTTAGACAGACGCTCGGCCAGCGGGGCGAGCAGGCGTTGAGGCAGCTTCTGGGAGCCGTCCATGGCGATCTGGCGGGTGCGGTGGTTGAGCGAGGCGTTGTCGAAGCGCGCCATCAACGCCTGGCGATAGGCGCCCACGTCCAGGCCGGGCGGCGGCGACAGGGTGGCGGCGGACTCGTCCCACAACCGTTCCACGAACGCGCGCAACGCCGGGTCGGCCGTCGCCTCGTGCACGAAGGTCCGGCCCGACAGGGCGCCGAGATAGGCGATGGCGGAATGGGCGCCGTTCAACAGCCGCAGCTTGGCCTCTTCCCAGGGCGCGACGGAGGTCGTGACCTGCACGCCGGCCGCCTCCAGCTCGGGCCGTTCACCGGCGAAGCGATCCTCGATCACCCACTGTAGGAAGGGTTCGGTCTTGACCATGGCCAGGTCGAGCACGCGCAGCCGGGCGGCCATCGCCTCGATATCCTCCGGCGTGGTCGAGGGGACGATGCGGTCCACCATGGTTTGGGGGAAGGCGCCCTCCGCTTCAATCCAGTCGCGCAAGGCCGGGTCGGATCGCCTCGCCATCGCCAGCACCGAGGCCTTCAGCCGCTCGCCGTTGTGGGGGAGGTTGTCGCAGGAGATGGCGGTGAACGGCTTCAGCCCGCGCGCCTTGCGCAGCGACAGCGCGGCGGTGAGGAAGCCCGGCGCGGTGCGGGGGTGGGACAGGTCGGCCAGGTCCGCCACCACCTCGGCGTCGTCCTCGAGCAGGCTACCGGTGGCGGGGTCGAGCTTGTAGCCCTTCTCGGTGATGGTCAGGGTGACGAGGTGGGTCTGGGGCGCGGCCAGGGCGTGGACCAGGGTGGACGGGTCTTCGGGCGCGACCAGCACGTCCTTGACGGCGCCGATCACGCGCACGCGCTCGTCGGTCCCGTCGCGCACGGTCATGGCGTACAGCCCGTCCTGCGGGTTCATCTGGTCGCGCACGCCAGCCGACCGCAGCGAGGCGCCGCGTACGCCCCAGCGCGGGTCGCCCTGCCGGATAAGGGTGTCGAACACCACGGCCTGGTGTGCACGATGGAAGGCGCCGACGCCCAGGTGCACCACGCCCGCTTGCACGGCTCCGCGGTCATAGCCTGGGCGTTCGACCGCGGCGGACAGGCTGTCCAGGGTGGCGTTGGACAGGCGGGGACGGGGAGCGTCGCTCACAGCCTTCGGCTTCCTCTAAAACGTCGGCTCAAGCCGCTTCGTCCCGCAATTGCGCGGGCGCATAGCGCGGGGTGACCAGATGGATCGCCAGCAGGGCCGCGAAATAGGTCACGCCCGCCACCGCGAAGATTGGACCGTAGCTCCCGAAGGTCTGCAGAATATAGCCCGCGTACTTGGCCATCAGCATACCGCCGAGCGCGCCCGCCAGACCGCCCAACCCCGCAACCGACCCCACCGCCCAGCGGGGGAACAGGTCGGACGGCAGGGCGTAGACATTGGCCGAGAAGCCCTGGTGCCCGGCGCAGGCCAGGCCGATCAGCAGCACGGCGATCCACAGGCTGGGCGCGAAGCCGGCGAAGGCCACCGGGAACACCACAGCCGCACACACGGCCATGGCGGTCTTGCGCGCGGCGTTCACGCCCCAGCCCCGCCGCATCAGCCGTGAGGATCCCCAACCGCCCATCACCGAGCCCACATCGGCCAGGACGTAGATGGCCACCAGCGGCGGGCCGTAGCTCTTCATGTCCACGCCGTAGCGGCGGGTGAAGAAGTCCGGCAGCCAGAACAGGAAGGTCCACCACACCGGATCGATCAGGAACCGCCCCAGCACATAGGCCCAGGTCTCCCGCGTGGTCAGAAGCACACGCCAGCTCACCAGCCGCTTGGGCTCCACGGGATCGGACTCGATGTAGGCGAGCTCGGCGGCGCTGACGCGCTTGCTCTGGCGCGGGCGGCGGTAGAAGCCGAGCCACACCGCCAGCCAGATCACCGTGAACAGGCCGGTGATCAGGAAGGCCGCCCGCCAGCCGAACGCCAACACGACGCCCGGCACGATCAGCGGCGTGACAATGGCCCCGACGTTGGAGCCAGCGTTGAAGATGCCGATGGCCAGCGCCCGCTCACGCTTGGGGAACCAAGCCGCCGTCGCCGCCAGGGCCGACGGGAAGGCGCCCGACTCGCCCAGCGCCAGCGGGATGCGCACCAGGGCGAAACCGAGGGTGGACGTGACCAGGGCGTGGGCCATGTGTCCCACCGTCCACAGGCCCACGGCCAGGGCATAGCCCAGCCGCTCGCCCAGCCGGTCGACCAATCGTCCGAACACGACATAACCGATCCCGTAGGCGGCCTGGAACCAGAACACCACGTCGCCGTAGCCGGTCTCGCTCCAGCCATAGCGGTGCTGGAGCATGGGCTTGAGCACGCTGATGACTTGGCGGTCGACGTAACTGAGCACCACCGCCGCGAAGATCACCGCGCACACGACCCAGCGCATCCGCCCGGCCGGCGGGGGGGCCTCGGCCGAGGCGGTGGGCGCGCTCACCAGTTGTACATGGAGCCGTCCTCCAGCCGGTTCACCGGCAGGTAGGCGCGACGGTAGGGGTACTTGGCGGCCAGGGCCTCGTCGATGTCCACGCCCAGGCCCGGCGCCTCGCCGGGATGCAGCATGCCGTCGGCGTAACTATAGGCATGGGGGAAGACCGCGTCGGTCTCCTCGGTGTGATGCATGTATTCCTGCACCCCGAAGTTGGGCACCGACAGGTCGAAGTGCAGGGCCGCGCCCATGCACACCGGCGACAGGTCGGTCGCCCCGTGGCAACCGGTGCGCACGTTGTAGAGGTCGGCCAGCCCGGCGATGCGGCGCAAATGGGTGATACCGCCGGCATGGACCACGGTGGCGCGGATATAGTCGATCAGCTGTTCCTCGATCAGCTGCTTGCAGTCCCAGATCGAGTTGAACACCTCGCCCACCGCCAGCGGACTGGTGGTGTGTTGGCGGATCAGGCGGAAGTTGGCCTGGTTCTCGGCGGGCGTCGCATCCTCCAGCCAGAAGGGGCGATAGGGCTCCAGGTCCTTGCCCAGCCGCCCGGCCTCGATCGGGGTCAGCCGGTGGTGGATGTCGTGCAGCAGATGCACGTCCCAGCCCAGCTTTTCGCGCCCCGCCTCGAACAGGGCCGGCACCGAGCGCAGGTACTTTTCGGTCGACCACAGGTTTTCCGACGGGATGTCGGCGTCGGCGGGCTCATAGCGGTCCTTGTCCTTGGACACGCCGTAGGTGGACTTCAGCCCCGGCACGCCGGATTGCAGCCGCACCGCCTTGTAGCCCTGGGCGATGTAGTGCTCGGCCCGCTCCAGCGTCTCCTCGATGCTGACGCCGTTGGCGTGGGCGTAGACCATCACGCCGTCGCGGCTCGCGCCGCCCAGCAGCTGGTACAGCGGCAGGCCCGCCACCTTGCCCTTGATATCCCACAGCGCCATGTCGACCGCTGCGATCGCGCTCATGGTCACCGGACCCCGGCGCCAATAGGCCCCGCGGTAGAGGAACTGCCAGATGTCCTCGATGCGATGGGCGTCGCGCCCGATCAGGCAGGGGATGACGTGGTCGGTCAGATAACTGGCCACCGCCAGTTCACGCCCGTTCAGGGTGGCGTCGCCTAGGCCATAGACGCCCTGGTCGGTCTCGATCTTCAGGGTGACGAAGTTGCGGCCTGGGCAGGTGACGATCACCTTCGCGCCCGTAATCTTGATCATCATCCCATCCGATGTGCTGGATTCATCCGATCACGCCGGCGCGAAAGCAGATCGCGCCGGCGTGTGTTGAATTGGATTGACCACTAGCCACGGCGGCGCTTGGAGAGCACGCCAGAGGCTCGATCTAAGTTTCCTCTCGCCCGGCGCTTTACACGCCTTGTCTTTTTCGCATGGCGGGATCAATGTCCACCCCTGCAATGCTAGCGCTATCACGATAAGTGGACGCCAGCCTTTGTCAATGCCGGCGAAGCGGTTTGAACCGTGCGCCAAGCGGCGAAGGCGGGCGATAAGGCGCGGCGACCGGGGAGGTGAACGCAGATGCTCAAGTCTGTCGCGCGGACGATCTCGGTCGTTGGAATCGGGTGCGCCCTGCTGACCGCCGCCTCAGCCGCCCAGGCCGAAGACGGCTACGACCTGTGGCTGCGCTACCGCCCCGTGGAAACGGCTTGGCGGGCCCGCTATCGCGCCGAAGCCGCCGCCCTGGTCGGCGCGACGCCGTCGCCCCAGTTGGCCGCAGTCAGGACCGAGCTTCAGCATGGCCTGGATGGCCTGCTGGCCGAAACCGTCCCTGCAACCCAGAGCGCGCCGTCGGAAGGCGCGGTGGTGTTCGGCACCCCGGCGTCCTCGCCCCTGATCGCGCAATTGAACCTGCCGTTGCAGCCCCTCGGACCGGAGGGCTACCTGATCCGCAGCGTGGTCATCCAGGGCCGCCACGTCACCGTGATCGCGGCCAACAGCGACATCGGCGTGCTGTACGGCGCCTTCCGCTTCCTGCGCCAGATCCAGACCCGCCAGCCCCTGGACCGCCTCGATATCGCCGACGCACCCAAGGTGAAGCTGCGATTGTTGAATCACTGGGACAATCTGGATCGCACGATCGAGCGCGGCTATGCCGGCGCCTCGCTGTGGGACTGGCAGAAGCTGCCCGACTATCTCGACCCGCGCTACACCGACTACGCCCGCGCCGACGCCTCCATCGGGATCAACGGCACGGTGCTGAACAACGTCAACGCCAAGGCAGAGAGCCTGACGCCGCTGTTCCTGCGTCGGGCCGCCGGGCTGGCCGATGCGTTCCGGCCCTATGGGGTCAGGGTGTATCTCTCGGCCCGCTTCACCGCGCCGATCGAGATCGGGGGGCTGAAGACGGCCGACCCGCTCGATCCGCAGGTGAAGGCTTGGTGGCGGGCCAAGGCCGATGAGATCTACGCGCTGATCCCCGATTTCGGCGGCTTCGTGGTCAAGGCCAACTCCGAAGGCGAGCCCGGGCCGCAGGACTATCACCGCACCCACGCCGACGGCGCCAACGCGCTGGCCCAGGCGGTGGCGCCGCACCACGGCGTGGTGATGTATCGCGCCTTCGTCTACTCGCAGGACGTGCCCGACGACCGCGCCAAGCAGGCCTATGCGGAGTTCAAGCCGCTGGACGGCCAATTCGACGCCAACGTCATCGTCCAGGTCAAGAACGGGGCCATCGACTTCCAGCCGCGCGAGCCCTTCCATCCCCTGTTCGGGGCGATGCCGAGGACGCCGCTGATGATGGAATTCCAGATCACCAAGGAATACCTCGGCTTCTCGACCCACCTGGTCTACCTCGCCCCGCTGTTCGAGGAGACGCTGAGGTCCGACACCTACGCCAAGGGGCCGGGCTCGACGGTGGCCAAGGTGGTGGACGGCGAGCTGGACGGTCACGCCCTGACCGGCATGGCCGGAGTCGCCAACACGGGGACCGATCGGAACTGGTCGGGCTCGATCTTCGACCAGGCCAACTGGTACGCCTTCGGCCGGCTGGCCTGGGACCCGACGGCCTCCTCGCGCGAGATCGCCCAGGACTGGACGCGCATGACGTTCAGCAACGACCCGGCCTTCGTGCGGCCGGTGGTGGGCATGATGATGGGGTCGCGCGAAGCGGCGGTGGACTACATGACCCCGCTCGGCCTGCACCACCAGATGGCGCGCAGCAGCCACTATGGCCCCGGGCCCTGGGTGGCGGGCGGTCCGCGCCCGGACTGGACCTCGGTCTACTTCAACAAGGCCGACGACAAGGGGATCGGCTTCGACCGGACGGCGACGGGCAGCGACGCCGTTGCTCAGTACACGTCCCAAGCGGTCAAGGCCTTCGACGACCCCGCCAACCAGGACCGTTTCCTGTTATGGTTCCACCACGTGTCCTGGGACGCCCGCACCACGTCCGGCCGCACCCTGTGGGACGAGATGGTGGCGCGCTACAGCCGCGGGGTCTCGGAAACAGCCGACATGGGCGCGACCTGGGCGGGGCTAGGCGCCTATGTGGACCCCGAACGCTTCGCGCAGACCGCCACCTTCCTTCGCATCCAGGAAAAAGAGGCCCGCTGGTGGCGGGACGCCTGCATCGCCTACTTCCAGACCTTCTCCAAACGCCCCCTGCCCACCGGGTACGCGGCGCCGGAACATCCGCTCGCCTATTACGAGGGGCTGCAATTCCCGTTCGCCGCCGGCACGGCCCACTGAGAAGGTATGGCGCGAGAATATCGACACCTCCGTCAAAACGGATTGGAATTGTGAAAAAGGCCGTATTGACATCTGGCGTGCGGCTAAATAACGTTTCCAATGTGAACGCTATCATTTCGATCTGCCGAGGATTGGTCAGGTCGAGCAATCGCTAAATCAAGATACGACCCACAAGGGTCGAAATGTGTACGCACCTGTCCAAAGAAGACACGGCGCGTACGACGGGTACGGGGAGGAAACCATGACCTACAAAGCTCTGCGGGGCGGCCGTCGCGCGCGCCTCATCTTGCTCGGCGCCACGATTCTGGCTGGCGGCGCGGCTTCAGGCGCGCTGGCCCAGACGGCAAATGCGCAAGGCGCCGGCGGCCAAGCGGTTGCCGCTCCAACGTCCACGCCTCCGGCCAGCGACACTTCGGCGCCGATAACCAGCGCCGGCGCCAACGGCCTCGGTGCGCCGGCCCAGGGAACCACGACTTCCGGCACGCTCGCGTCGGAAGTCGTGGTGACGGGCTATCGCCGCGCCCTGACCAATCAGGCGACGACCAAGCGCAGTTCGGTCAACTTCACCGACTCCATCTTCGCCGAAGACATCGGCAAATTCCCCGACCTGAACATCGCCGAAGCCCTGAACCGCATTCCTGGCGTTCAGCTCACCCGCGATGTCGACGGCGAAGGCACCCAGATCCAGATCCGCGGCCTGGGACCCAGCTTCACCAAGATCCTGCTGAACGGCTCCCAGATCGAGGTCGCCTCCGACGGCCCTCTGGGATCAGGCAGTTCCAACCGTGAAGTCGATCTGGACATGTTCCCGACCGAACTCTTCACCAAGCTGACCGTGGCCAAGACCTCGACCGCGGACGTGGTCGAGGGCGGCATCGCCGGCACCGTGAACATGGTCAACGCCCGTCCCTTCGACTCGCCGGGCCAGCACATCACCATGACCTTCGAGGAAGGCGACCGGACCGAGGACAACCGCGGCAGCCCCGAGGGCGCCCTGATCGCCAGCAAGACCTGGGGCGACCAGTTCGGCATCCTGGTCGGCGTCGCCGGCGCCGCGCAGAACTTCCGCACCGACGGCTACGAGACGGTGGGTTACACCACCCCCACCATCAAGTGCACCGGCTGCGGCACCCAGGGCCAGGGCTTCACTTTCGGCAATGGAAACGCGGCGGCCGCCACCTCCGGCCAGTCGCTGCAACAGCTCAGCAACGATCTGTTCCCCCGCCTGGCCCGCGAGGCGCTGATCCAAGGCACCCGCGACCGGGTGTCGGCCCTGATCTCCGGCGAGTACCGGCCGATGGAGAACCTCCACTTCACGATGGACGCCTTGTGGGGGCATGCGGACCGCAACTTCAACCGCCTCGACGAAGACTTGGCCATCCGCAATTCCACCGGGATCGTCCCGGTGGCGGTCACCGCGGACTCGAACAACGTCGTGACCCAGGCCACGCTCCAGAACGCGAACTTCTTCAACGAGGCCGAGCCCTATAAGGAAACGGTCGACTTCTACAACCTCAACCCGAGCTTCGACTACAAGGTGAACGACTGGATCACCCTCGACGGGCAGGTGAACTATAACAAGAGCACCTTCTTCCGCACCGACGACGACTTCATCGTCGACACCGGCCCGATGACCGTGAACTACAGCAACCCGTCGAACGGCAATTTCCCGATCATCACGCCGAGCGGGAACCTGAACGATCCGGCCAATGCGGCCAAGCTGGACTCCTTCCGCATCCAGAACATCAAACGGGTCACCGAAGAGAAGGGCGCCCACTTCGACGCGACCTTCGGGGACAAGGAAACCAACATCAAGATAGGTTACGCCTACGACGACGCCTATCGCGAGATCACCGCCTACGACAACAGCAACAACGCCCAGGCCTTCGCCGCGGCCAACATCCCCAATTCCGAACTCGCGTCTCTATACGCGCCGGGCGACGGCGGCGTCCTGAGGCAGTCGGGCATCCCCGCCGGCTTCCAGTCCTTCATCCAGCCGAACTACGCCCTGCTGGAGAAGGCGGCCAACACAGCCTTCTTCAACCAAACCGCGCCCTTCACGCTCAGTTCGGCCACCGCCACGCCGTCGGGCACCATCGACGAAGCCACCAACGGCGCCTATATCGAGCTGAACGGGGTCAGCGACTTCTTCACCCGCAAGCTCCGCTATAACGGCGGCATCCGTTACTTCAGCACCGAGCAGACCATCGTCGGTCCGCAACAGCTGAACGGCGCCTTCTCGTTCCAGACCTTCAAGACCCACTACGACGGCTTCCTGCCCTCGTTCAACGCGGCCATCGACCTGACCCAGCACCTGGTGCTGCGCATCGCCGGGTCTCGCACCATGACCCGCGCCAACCCGGACCTGCTGCTGCCGGGCGTCACCTTCAGCGACCCGTCGGGACAGGTCGCCAGCCAGGGCAATCCAACCCTGAAGCCCTACTACTCGAACAACGCCGACATCGGCGGCGAATACTACACCGGCGGCCCGGGCTTCATCGGCCTGGACTTGTTCGCCAAGGACATCGACGGCTTCACCCAAACTGTCCAGAGCCAGGTGCCGTTCAGCTCCCTGAACATCCCCGTCTCGTCGCTGAGCAGCGTGCAACAGTTGCTCAATCTGCAGCCCAACTCCCCGATCACCCTGCAGACCACCACCAATGTCAGCCAGACCCTGCACATCCGGGGCGCCGAGGTGACCTACGTCCAGCCGCTGGACTTCCTGACCAAGCGCCTGTTGTGGGGGCTCACCGGCTTCGGCTTCAACGGCAACTACACCCATATCGAGCAGAGTTCGGATGGTTCGGCCGCGGTGGCCACCGGCATCGGCAAGAACAACTACACCCTTGGCGGCTACTATGAGAACTACGGTGTCTCGGTCCACATCACCTACACCTACCTGGATGGCCGCGTCACCGCCGCCGCGCCGCAAAACAACGTCAACCTCCCCCTCATCGCCGATCCCGAAGGTCAGCTCGACCTGGCGGCCAACTACACGCTGCCATGGCACAACAAGGCGTTCCAGATCACCTTCAACGCCATCAACATCAACAACTCCATCCAACGCACGGTGTTCGGCCACGATAATGCGCCCTACAGCGTCTACTATCCGGGGCCCGAATACATCGTTGGGATGAGGGCGAAGTTCTAATCTGCAAGCGACACCTCGGCCGTCCCTCCCGACCCGCCACGAAGCTGGCGGCGATAAAGGGGCGGTCGATGGGTCGGCATGGGTTGGAGACACCGGACAGATGAGCGCGCCGCAACCCAGCCATATGACCCCCGGGGGTGGACGCTCCAAACAGGGCTGGGTGGGGTGCGCCATGTTGGCGACCGCGCTGACCCTGGCGGTCGCGCCGCCGGCCTTTTCCAAGGCGCCGTCGGCGGCGGAGCCCATGCCCCACCTTCGGTCCACGGATGGGGTGAGCCAACTCGTCGTCGACGGGTCCCCCTTTATGATCCTGGGCGGCGAGCTCGCCAATTCCAGCGCCTCGGATCTTGGCTACATGGCTCCGGTCTGGGAGAGGACCAAGGCGCTCGGCGTCAACACCCTTCTCGTCCCGATATCCTGGGAACAGCTGGAGCCGCAGCCGGGGCGGTTCGACTTCTCGCACCTCGACGGGCTGGTCCACGCGGCCCGCGAGCATCACCTGAAACTGGTGCTGCTGTGGTTCGGGAGCTGGAAGAACAGCATGTCCAGCTATGTCCCCGCCTGGGTCAAGCGGGACCAAGCCCAGTTCCCCAGGGCGCGGGTGCAGGACGGGCAGGCCCAGGAGATCCTCACACCCTACGCCCCAGCGAACGCCGAAGCGGATGCGCGCGCCTTCTCCGCCCTGATGCGACGCCTGGCCCAGACGGACGACGCCGACCATACCGTGCTGATGGTCCAGGTGGAAAACGAGATGGGCATGATCCCCGTCGCTCGCGACCACAGCCCCCAGGCCGAGGCGGCCTTCCATGCCGCCGTCCCCGCCGAACTGCTCGCCTATATGCAGGCGCACCGCGCCGAACTCGCTCCCGAATTGCGGCGCGCCTGGGAGATGAACGGCGAGAAGACGCAGGGCGACTGGACCGAGGTGTTCGGCCCCGGCGTTCAGACCGATGAATTCTTCGCGGCCTGGGGCTTCGCCACCTACGCCCAGAAGGTGGCGCAAGCCGGCAAGGCGGCCTACCCGCTCCCCCTCTATTTGAACGCCGCCCTGATCCGCCCAGGCAAGCAACCGGGACAGTACCCCAGCGGCGGCCCGCTCCCGCACCTGCTCGACATCTGGAAGGCCGCCACGCCCTCCATCGATTTCATCGCCCCCGACATCTACTTCTCCAACTTCGACGACTGGGCCAGCCGTTATGCGCGCCCGGGCAATGTGATGTTCATTCCCGAAGCCGGCCGCGCCGGCTGGGCGCAGATGCCGGTGAACGCTCTGGTGAGCTTCGGGAGCCTGCACGCCATCGGCTTCAGTCCCTTCTCGATCGACAACGTCGCGCCGGAGAAGGACGGGGGAATCCGCGAGACCTACGCCATCCTGAAGGCCCTGGCGGTTCCGCTTACGCAACATCCCGCCGACGTCGTCAGCGTCTCGACGCCCGTTTCATACGATGGGGTCGTCAACGCCGCGTCCCAAACGATTCGGCTTGGGCGATACCAGCTGGAAATCGGCTTCGCGGGCGGTCCAGCCGCAAACCACCTGACAGCCGCGCCCGGAGCGCCGGACGGCCTGTCCTCGACATCGACCTCCATCGAGGCTCGCCGATCGTTCGGCGCCCTGATCATCCCGATGGAAACGAATCGCTTTCTCATTGTCGGCGTGGGGTGCGAGATCAGATTTGGCGACCCGCGCGGCGACGCCTCGCATCAGGTCGGAATAGAATCGATTATCGAGAAGAAAATCATAGACGGAAAGCTGATGGACGTTCGCCGGCTGAACGGGGACGAGAGCAATCAAGGCCGCAGCATCCGCTTCGATCCAGATCACATCACCATACAGGAAGCCACCTTGTATGATTACATGTGAATGTACGAAAACTCGCCTTCGACCCGACGCCTTTCCTGCGTGGAGGCGATTGAAAATCAGGTGACGCCTCTCTGTTGGCATAGCGATTGCCGGACGCGCCTGTCTGGAAGAAGCTTGTTCCAAAGCTGTGCGCCTTAGGACGAGCCGGAAGATGCAAATGAACAGGTCCACTCGACGGACGCGAAACGTCATCACCATCAACGACGTCGCCCGCCTTGCGGGCGTCTCGCCGATGACGGTGTCTCGGGTGGTCAACGACGAGAAGAACGTGCGCGAGAGCACCCGCGAGGCGGTGCTGCTGGCCGTGCGGGAGTTGAACTACGTCCCCAACCTCGCCGCCCGCAACCTGGCCAGCGCCGAGCATGTCCGCATCGGGGTGATCTACAGCAACCCCAGCGCCGCCTATCTCAGCGAATTCCTGGTCGGCGTGCTGGACGAGAGCGCGGGCAAAGGCGCGGAACTGCTGCTGGTCAAGTGCGAAGCCAGCAACCCCGACGCCGAGCGCATCTCGGTGCAACGGCTGATCGACAGCGCCGTGACCGGCGTGGTGCTGCCCCCGCCGCTCAGCGAATCCGATACCGTGCGCGAAGCGTTGCAGGCCGCCGGCATCGCCACCGTGGGCGTGGCCACCGGCCGGTTCCGCAGCGACCTGTCCTGCGTGCGCGTCGACGACCGGGCAGCGGCCGAAGACATGACCCGCTACCTGCTCGATCTCGGCCACCGTCGGATCGGCTTCATCAAGGGCCACCCCAACCAGACCGCCAGCGCCGAACGCCTGACCGGCTTCCGCGCGGCGCTGCGCCATGCGCCCGACGCCAAGGCCGAGGTGGTGCAGGGCTATTTCACCTTCCCCTCGGGCCTTGAGGCCGCCGAGCGGCTGCTGGATGCCGAGGTCCGCCCCACCGCCATCTTCGCCAGCAACGACGACATGGCCGCGGCCGTGGTGTCGGTGGCGCACCGGCGGGGGCTGGACGTGCCCCGCGACCTCACCGTGGTCGGTTTCGACGATACCTCGATCTCCACCACGCTCTGGCCCGCCTTGACCACGGTGCGCCAACCGGTGAGCGCCATGGCCGCCGCCGCCATCGACCTGCTGCTGCGCGAGACCCGCGCCGCCAAGGACGGCCGGACTCCGGAACCCACCGACGTGATCGTGCCGCACACCCTGGTGGAGCGTCAGTCCTCAAGCCCGCCACGTCCTGCGTAAAGCAGTTGACATCTCATGACGGCAGGCGAGGTTAGCGCTATCAGAGTTCAGGGTGGTTTCTCTCGCCATCCTCGGTTCAAGCCTTTCCAGAGCAGGTCATGATTCAACATCTTCCGGCCGATTGGCGTGACGCGGTCCTGCTCGGCCGCATCGCCGTTCCCGAAGGCCCGACGCCTGTGCTCGTGCGCAACGGACGGGTGCAGGACGTTTCCGCCATCGCCCCGACCACCGCCGAGCTTCTAGCCCGCGCCGACCTGCTCGAGGTCCGAGGGCGCGACCTCGGCCCGGTGGAGGATTTCGAGTTCGCCCCGGCCTGGAGCGATGGCGACCGCACCGCGCGCCGCCTGCTGTCCCCCTTCGACCTGCAGTGCGTGAAGGCCAGCGGCGTCACCTTCGCGGTCTCTGCAGTGGAGCGGGTGATCGAGGAGCGTGCGCGCGGCGACGCCGGCCAGGCCCAGGCCATCCGCGACGCCCTGCGCGACCGGGTCGGCTCGGACCTGCGCACGGTGAAGCCGGGTTCGCCCGAGGCCGCCAAGCTGAAGACCGCCCTGATCGCCGACGGCCTGTGGTCGCAGTACCTGGAGGTGGCGATCGGGCCCGACGCGGAGATCTTCACCAAGTCGCCGACCCTGTCGACCGTCGGCTGGGGCGACTATGTCGGCGTGCGTAGCGACAGCGCCTGGAACAATCCCGAGCCGGAAATCGTGCTGGCTGTCGACACGACCGGCCAGGTGCGCGGCGCGGCGCTCGGCAACGACGTCAACCTGCGCGACATTGAGGGCCGCAGCGCTCTCCTGCTCGGCAAGGCCAAGGACAACAACGCCTCCTGCGCCATCGGCCCGTTCATCCGCCTGTTCGACGGCGACTACACCCTGGACGACGTGCGCAAGGCCGTGGTCCGGCTGGAGGTGGAGGGCCAGGATAACTTCCGGCTCGAGGGCTCCAGCTCGATGGAGCTGATCAGCCGCGACCCGCTGGAGCTGGTCGGCCAGACGCTGAGCAAGCACCACCAGTATCCGGACGGCTTCGCGCTGTTCCTCGGCACCATGTTCGCGCCCATCGAGGATCGCGGGGCGCCCGGCGAGGGCTTCACCCACAAGACCGGCGACATCGTGCGCGTCTCCAACGAGCGGCTCGGCGTGCTGGAGAACAAGGTCGTCAACTGCGACGCCGCACCGCCCTGGCGGTTCGGCATCGGCGAGCTGATGCGCAACCTGGCCGCACGCGGCCTGCTTTCGGCGCGCGCACCCGAGGCGGTCGCGTGAGCGAGATCGCGATGCTTCACGAGAAGGACCCGCATGGCGGCGATGTTCAACACCCAGGCGCTGGCGCAGGGGTCGCGCCGATGAGTTCGTCCTCCTCGGCCATCTATCCCAGTCTCAAGGGCAAGCGGGTGGTGGTCACCGGCGGCGGGTCCGGCATTGGGGCCGGCCTGGTGGAAGGTTTCGTGCGCCAAGGCGCCCAGGTGGTGTTCCTGGACGTGGCCGAGGCGGACTCTCGCGCCCTCGTCGCCCGGTTCGCCGACGCCCCTGTCGCCCCGCGCTTCCTCGCCTGCGACCTGACCGACCTGGGCGCGCTGAAGACGACCTTCGCCCAGATCGAGCAGGAGATCGGCCCGGTCGAGGTGCTGGTGAACAACGCCGGCAACGACGACCGCCACACCCTGGCCCAGGTCACGCCCGCCTATTGGGATGACCGGATCAACGTCAACCTGCGCCACATGCTGTTCTGCGCCCAGGCCGTCGCGCCAGGGATGAAGGCGGCCGGCGGCGGGGTGATCATCAACTTCGGCTCGATCTCCTGGCACTTGGGCCTGCCCGACCTAGTGCTCTACGAGACCGCCAAGGCCGGTATCGAGGGCATGACCCGCGCGCTGGCCCGCGAGCTGGGACCGGACGGGACGCGGGTGGTCTGCATCGCGCCCGGCAACGTCAAGACCCCGCGCCAGATGAAGTGGTACACGCCCGAAGGCGAGGCCGAGATCGTCGCCGCCCAGTGCCTGAAGGGCCGCATCGACCCCTCCCACGTCGCCTCGCTGGTGATGTTCCTGGCCTCCGACGACGCGCGCATGTGCACCGGCCACGAATACTGGATCGACGCGGGCTGGCGCTGAGCATGCCGGCCGGCCTTAGCCCCGCCATCGCCGACGTCGCGCAACCCGACTGCGTCTGGGACGTGGGCGCCGAGCTGGGCGAAGGCCCGGTCTGGTCGGCGGCCGAGCAGGCGGTCTGGTTCGTCGACATCAAGGGTCGGCGCATCCATCGCCTCGACACCGTGTCCGGCGCACGCCGGTCGTGGGACGCGCCGTCGAACCCGAGCTTCCTGGCCCCCATCGCCGGCGGTGGCTGGCTGGTCGGGCTGAAGACCGGGCTGCACAGGTTCAACCCGAAGAGCGGCGCCTTCACCCTGCTGTCGACGGTCGAGGCGCATCTGCCGGACAACCGGCTGAACGACGGCTGCGTGGATGCGCAAGGTCGGCTCTGGTTCGGGTCGATGCACGACCTCGAGACCGCCTCCAGCGGCGCGCTGTACCGGCTGGAGGCGCGCGGGGCGCCGGTGGCGGTGGACTGGAACTACGTCATCACCAACGGACCGGCCTTCAGCCCGGACGGCGGCGTGCTCTATCACACCGACACGCTCGGCCGGCTGATCTACGCCTTCGACCTCGGCCAGGACGGGAATGTCTCCAACCGGCGGGTGTTCGCCGCGATCGAGGACGGGGCGGGCTATCCGGATGGTCCGGCGGTCGACGCGGAGGGCTGCGTGTGGACCGGCCTGTTCGGCGGTTGGGGCCTGCGCCGCTATGCGCCCACCGGCGAGCTGCTGGCCCAGGTCCGCTTCCCCTGCGCCAACGTCACCAAGCCGACCTTCGGCGGCGACGACCTGAAGACCGTCTACGCCACCACCGCCTGGAAGGGGCTGGACACGGCCGAGCGCGCGGCCCAACCCCAGGCCGGCGGCCTGTTCAGCTTCACCGTCGACGTTCCAGGACTGCCGCAAGCGGAGTTGCGCCTTGACTGACTCCACCAAGCCCGCCCGCCGCTTCCGCTCGCAGGACTGGTTCGACGCGCCCCACCGCGCCGACATGGCCGCCCTGTATCTGGAGCGGTTCATGAACTACGGCCTGACGCTGAAGGAGCTTCGGTCCGGCCGTCCCATCATCGGCATCGCCCAGACCGGCGGCGACCTGACCCCCTGCAACCGGGTGCACGTCGAGCTGGCCCGGCGGGTCCGCGACGGTATCCGCGACGCCGGCGGTATCCCGATGGAGTTCCCGGTCCACCCGATCTTCGAGAACTGCCGCCGACCGACCGCCGCGCTCGACCGCAACCTGGCCTATCTCGGCTTGGTGGAGATCCTCTACGGCTACCCGATCGACGCGGTGGTGCTAACCACCGGCTGCGACAAGACCACGCCGGCCGGGATCATGGCCGCCTCCACCGTGGATATCCCCGCCATCGTGCTGTCGGGCGGGCCGATGCTGGACGGCTGGCACGACGGCGAGCTGGCGGGGTCGGGTACGGCGATCTGGCGCTCGCGCCGCAAGCTGGCGGCTGGCCTGATCGACGAGCAGGAATTCCTGGAGACGGCGGCGGCCTCGGCCCCCTCGCTCGGCCACTGCAACACCATGGGCACCGCCTCGACCATGAACGCCGTGGCCGAGGTGCTGGGCATGTCGCTGCCCGGCTGCGCGGCCATCCCCGCCCCCTATCGCGAGCGCGGCCAGATCGCCTACGAGACCGGGCGGCGCATCGTCGAGATGGCCTACGAGGACCTGCGCCCCTCCGACATCCTGACCCGCCCGGCCTTCCTGAACGCGGTGGCGGCGATCGCGGCGCTCGGCGGATCGACCAACGCCCAGCCGCATCTGGCCGCCATCGCCCGCCACGCCGGGGTGACGCTGAAGCCCGGCGACTGGACCGAATACGGCCTGGATGTACCGCTGCTGGTCAACATGCAGCCGGCGGGAAAATACCTGGGCGAGCGCTTCCATCGCGCGGGCGGGGTGCCGGCGGTGTTGTGCGAATTGATGGACGCCGGTCGACTCTACGGCGACGCCATGACCGTCACCGGCCATACCCTGGCCCAGAACATCAAGGGGCTGGAGAGCCGCGACCGCGAGGTGATCACCGCCTACGACACGCCGATCCAGCCGGCGGCGGGCTTCCTGGTGATGTCGGGCAACCTGTTCGACTTCGCCATCATGAAGATCAGCGTGATCTCCGAGGAGTTCCGCGCCCGCTACCTCGACGACCCCGCCCATCCGGATGTGTTCGAAGGCAAGGCGGTGGTTTTCGACGGGTCCGACGATTATCACGACCGCATCAACGACCCGTCGCTGGGGATCGACGAGCGCACCATCCTGGTGATCCGCGGCTCTGGCCCGATCGGCTGGCCCGGTTCGGCCGAGGTGGTCAACATGCAGCCGCCCGACGCCCTGCTGAAGCGCGGGATCACCAGCCTGCCGACGCTGGGCGACGGCCGCCAGTCCGGCACTTCCGACAGCCCCTCGATCCTGAATGCGGCGCCGGAAAGCGCTATAGGCGGCGGCCTGGCCTGGCTGCGTACCGGCGACCTCATCCGCATCGACCTGAAAGCGGGACGGTGCGACATGCTGGTGGGCGATGCGGAGATCGAACGCCGCAAGGCCGATGGCCTGCCGCTGGTTCCCGAGAGCCACACGCCTTGGGAAGAGCTTTATCGCTCAACCGTGGGACAGCTCGACACGGGCGCGGTAATGGAAATGGCGGTCAAATATCGCGGGGTGGCCGCGAAGCCCCCCCGGCACAACCATTGACCGCAGCTTGACTATGAGAATTATGTTTGCGCTAACATAACGCACAAGACCGATAGGCGGCGAAGACCGTCACGACGAGGAAACGCGGGCCATCACGGCTCAGGGAACGGACGCCAATGGCTGGAATGACGCATGTCGCCTCGAACGAGGCGCTGGACGCGACGGGTCCGCTCGAGAAGGTCAACATGGCCTTCGTGCTGGCCATCGTGGCGGTGGCCACGCTCGGCGGCTTCATGTTCGGCTACGACAGTGGGGTCATCAACGGCACCCAGCAGGGGCTGGAGCACGCCTTCGGCCTGTCCAAGCTCGGGACCGGGGTCAATGTCGGCGCCATCCTGATCGGCTGCGCGGTGGGCGCGTTCGCGGCCGGACGGCTGGCGGACGTGTTCGGCCGGCGCAGCGTGATGATCGCGGCGGCCGCCCTGTTCGTGCTGAGCGCGCTGGCGGCCGGCGCGGCGGGGTCTTCCGCGATCTTCATCGTGGCGCGCTTTGTCGGCGGCCTGGGTGTGGGCGCGGCCAGCGTGCTGACCCCGGTCTATATCAGCGAGGTGACCCCGGCCTCGATCCGCGGCCGACTGTCGAGCGTGCAGCAGGTGATGATCATCACCGGGCTGACCGGCGCCTTCCTGGTCAACTACCTGCTGTCGCGCTGGGCGGGCAGCTCCACCGCCGAGCTGTTCGGCCATCCTGCCTGGCGCTGGATGTTCTGGGTCCAGGTGATTCCGGCCGGCGTCTTCCTGCTCAGCCTGCTGGCCATCCCCGAAAGCCCCCGCTTCCTGGTCGCCAAGGGCCGTGACGCCGAGGCCGAGGCCGTGCTCGCCCGCCTGATCGGCGCCGAGGCCGCGCCCGGCAAGGTCGCCAGCATCCGCAGCAGCCTGGCCAAGGACCACCACCGGCCCAAGCTGTCGGACCTTTACGACAAGACCGCCGGCAAGGTGCGCCCCATCGTCTGGGTCGGGATCGGGCTGGCGGTGTTCCAGCAACTCGTCGGCATCAACATCGTGTTCTACTACGGCGCGGTGCTGTGGCAGTCGGTCGGTTTCAGCGAGAACGACTCGCTGCTGATCAACATCCTGTCCGGCGCGCTCTCGATCCTGGCCTGCTTCGCCGCCATGGGCCTGATCGACAAGATCGGCCGCAAGCCGCTGCTGTCGATTGGCTCGGCCGGTATGGCCGTGACCCTCGCCCTGGTCGCCTTCGCCTTCTCCACCGCGACCCTGCAGCACGGCCAGGTGCAGCTGCCCCACGCCATGGGCCTGCTCGCCCTGGTCAGCGCCAACGCTTACGTGGTGCTGTTCAACATGAGCTGGGGCCCGGTGATGTGGGTCATGCTGGGCGAGATGTTCCCCAACCAGATCCGCGGCTCCGGCCTGGCGGTGGCGGGCGGGGCGCAGTGGATCGCCAACTTCCTGATCACCGTCAGCTTCCCGGTGATGCAGGTCTCGTTGGGTCTGGTGATCACCTACGGCTTCTATGCGCTGAGCGCGCTCGTCTCGTTCTTCTTCGTCCGCAAGCTGGTGCACGAGACCCGTGGGCGCGAGCTCGAAGAGATGGTCGGCTAACCCCTCCGCAAAAGACCTCGAAAGCGAGTCCATGACCCGTCTCCCTTCCCGGCGGCGCGCGCCGCTCGCGCTGGCGCTGTATCTTTCCATCGCCGCCGGCCCGTTGGCCGCCATGGCGCAATCGGCGGGAGCGCCGCTCTACAAGGACCCCCGCCAGCCCATCGCCAAACGCGTCGACGACCTGCTCGCGCGCATGACGCTGGAGGAGAAGGTCGCCCAGATGACCGGCGTCTGGGAACGCAAGGACTTGATCCAGACCCCCCAGGGCCAGTTCTCGCTGGAACGGGCGGAGCAGGCCTTCCCCAACGGCCTCGGCGAGATCAGCCGCCCCTCCGATCGACGCGGGGTGAAGACGGCGGGAAGCGACAACGGCGCGGCCGGCGCTTCGGACCAGGCCCCCGGGCGCGGCCCCAGGGAGACCGCCGACTACACCAACGCCGCCCAGCACTGGGCGGTGGAGCACACCCGGCTGGGCATCCCGCTGCTGATGCACGAGGAGGGGCTGCACGGCTATGTCGCGCCGGACGCCACCAGCTTCCCCCAGGCCATCGGCCTGGCCAGCACCTGGGACCCCGACCTGCTGACCCGCGTGTTCAGCGTCGCCGCCCGCGAGATGCGCGCGCGGGGCACGCAGATCGCGCTGGCGCCGGTGGTCGACGTGGCGCGCGAGCCGCGCTGGGGCCGGATCGAGGAGACCTATGGCGAAGACCCCTATCTGGTCGGGACCATGGGGATCGCGGCGATCCGCGGCTTCCAGGGCGATACGCTGCCGCTGGCCAACGACAAGGTGTTCGCCACGCTCAAGCACTTCACCGGCCACGGCCAGCCGGAGAACGGCACCAATGTCGGCCCGGCCGAAATCTCGGAGCGGACGCTGCGCGAGAACTTCTTCCCGCCGTTCCAGCGCGCCATCGCCGCCCTGCCGATCCAGGCGGTCATGCCCTCCTACAACGAGATCGACGGGGTCCCGTCCTCGGCCAGCCGCTGGCTGCTGACCGACGTGCTGCGCGGCGAGTTCGGCTTCAAGGGCGCGACCACCAGCGACTACTTCGCCATCAAGGAGCTGATCACCCGCCACCACATCGCCGCCGACCTGGACGGCGCGGCTGTGCGGGCGCTCGACGCAGGGATGGACCTGGAGCTGCCCGACGGCGAGGCCTACGCCCGCCTGCCGGCCCTGGTGAAGGCCGGCAAGGTCCAGATGGCCCAGATCGATACGGCCGTCCGCCACATCCTGGCGATGAAGTTCGAGTCCGGCCTGTTCGAGCACCCCTATGTCGACGCCGCCCTGGCCGAAGGCCGCACCGCCACGCCCGATGCGGTGGCGCTGGCCCGACAGGCGGCGCGCGAAGCCATGGTGCTGCTGAAGAACGACAGGGGCCTGCTGCCCCTCGACCCGACCAAGGTCGGCAGGCTGGCCGTGATCGGCCCTAACGCCAAGACGTCCCCGATCGGCGGCTACAGCGACGTCCCGCGCCACGTCGTGGGCGTGCTGGAGGCCATGCAGGAGGAAGCCAAGGCGCATGGCGGCGCGGGTTTCACCGTCAGCTACGCCGAGGGCGACCGCATCACCGAAGGCCACGCCTGGGCATCGGACGCGGTGAAGCTCGCCGACCCGGCCGAAAACACGCGGCGCATCGCCGAGGCCGTCGAGGTGGCGAAAAAGTCCGACGTGGTGCTGCTGGTGCTCGGCGACAACGAGCAGACCAGTCGCGAAGCCTGGGCCGACAACCACCTGGGCGACCGCGACGACCTCGACCTGGTCGGCCAGCAGAACGATCTGGCCAAGGCCATCTTCGACCTGCACAAGCCCACCGTGGTGCTGCTGCTGAACGGCCGGCCGCTGTCGGTCAACCTGTTGGCCGAACGCGCCGACGCCCTGGTCGAGGGCTGGTATCTGGGCCAGGAGACCGGCCATGGGGTGGCCGACGTGCTGTTCGGCCGGGCCGATCCCAGCGGCAAGCTGCCGGTGTCCATCGCCCGTTCAGTGGGCCAATTGCCGATCTACTACAACTACAAGCCGACCGCGCGACGGGGATATCTGTTCGACACCACCAAGCCGCTCTACCCGTTCGGCTACGGGCTCAGCTACACGCGTTTCGACATCTCCCCGCCACGCCTGTCCTCGCCCCAGGTGCGCGCCGACCAGCCGGTCAAGGTGCAGGTGGACGTGACGAACACTGGTGCACGTGAAGGCGACGAGGTGGTGCAGCTCTACATCCACCGTCCGGTCGCCTCGGTCACCCAGCCGGTGCTGGAACTGAAGCGCTTCCAACGGGTGAGTCTGAAACCCGGCGAGCGGCGCACGGTGGACTTCGAACTGACACCCGCCGACTTCGCCTTCTGGAACCTGGAGATGAAGGACGTCAACGAGCCGGGGCCGATGGTGGTCTCGTCCGGCCCGAACTCGGTGGAGCTGAAAAGCGCGGATCTGGAGATCACGGCGCCGGGGGCGCGCTAACCATGCCCTCTTCACCCGAGCGGGTCTCGAGACGCGCCTGCCTCACCCTCGCCGCCGCCGCCGGCATGGCCATGAGCGCCGCTCCCGCACTGGCCCAGTCCCCATCGCTCGACACCTTCGCCCGCGCCAGGGGGATGCGGTTCGGCGGCGCGGTCGGGGCAGGGCGGCCGGGGCGCGTGAACGGCTCCTACGCCGACCCGCGCTACTGGGCGCTGCTGGCCTCGGAATGCGGCGTGATCGTCCCGGAGAACGAACTGAAGTGGTACGCCCTGCATCCGGCGCCGGGCGTCTACACCTTCGAGCGCGGCGATGCGATGCAGGCCAAGGCCGCCGCCGGCGGCCTGGAGATGCGCGGCCACAACCTGCTCTGGCATAGAAGCCAGTACCTGCCGGCCTGGGTCAACGATCACGACTTCGGCTCCAATCCGGGCGCGGCGGCCGAGAAGCTGCTGGTCGATCATATCGAGACGGTCTGCGCCCACTATCCGCACATCCGCTCCTGGGACGTGGTCAACGAGACCGTCGATGAGACCACCGGCCAGATGCGCGAGACGGTGTTCACCCGCTATCTCGGGACCGAGGTGATCGACATCGCCTTCCACGCGGCCCGCCGCGCCGCGCCCCATGCCCAGCTGGTCTACAACGACTACATGAGCTGGGAACCCGCCGACGCCAACCATCGCGACGGGGTGCTGCGCCTGTTGGAGCGGCTGAAGGCGAACAAGGTGCCGGTCGATGCGCTGGGCCTGCAAAGCCACATCCAGCCCATGGGCCAAGACGTCGGCAAACTGGCGACGGCCCAGACCGCCGAGTGGGTGCGATTCCTGGATTCGGCCACGGGCATGGGGCTCGATCTGCTGATCACCGAATTCGACGTCGCCGACAAACACCTGCCGGCCGATATCGCCGTCCGCGACAGGGCCGTCGCGGACTACGCCCGCGCTTATCTCGACCTGACCCTCAGCTACCGCCAGGTGAAGCAGGTGCTGAGCTGGGGGCTGGTGGACAAGTACTCCTGGTTACAGGCCGAGACGCCGCGCGCCGACGGACTGCCGGAACGCCCGACGCTCTACGACGGCGACCTCAAGGCCAAGCCGTTGCGGGAAGCTGTGGCCCAGGCGCTGCGCAGCGCGCCAAGCCGATGAGCGGGACGCGCAAGCCAAGACAGTTCGGCGCCGCCTGGCTGGGCCTGTTGGCGTTGGCCTCGTCTACAGGCGCCGCTCACGCCGCCGAACCGCAAAACACCGCCCGTTTCAGCCACTTCGCCTATGAAGGCCACTGGCCGGTCTATCGTGGACGCAAGGCCGGCCCCGGCCAGTACCTCAACCCGATCCTGGAGGGCTTCTACCCCGATCCCAGCATCACCCGCGTGGGCGAGGACTACTATCTGGTCAATTCCAGCTTCACCTACTTCCCCGCCCTGCCGATCTTCCACAGCCGCGACCTGGTGAGCTGGACCCAGATCGGCTCCGCGGTGGACCGGCCGACGCAGCTCGACTTCAAGCGCCTGGGCGTCTCGCGCGGGGTGTTCGCGCCGGACATCGGCTTCCATGACGGGACCTGGTATCTGGTCAACACCTGCGTCGACTGCGGTGAGAATTTCCTGCTGACGGCGAAGAGCCCGGCGGGGCCATGGTCCGACCCCATCTGGCTGGGCTTCGACGGCATCGACCCATCGCTGTTCTTCGATGTCGACGGCCGCGCCTGGATGGTCAATAACGGGCCGCCGGAGGGGACGCCGCTCTATGACGGCCATCGCGCGATCTGGCTGCAGCAGTTCGATCCGAAGACCAAGCGGCTGATCGGCCCGCGCACCGTGCTGGTCAACGGCGGGACGGACATCGCCACCCATCCCCGCTGGATCGAGGGGCCGCACCTGCTGCGCCACGACGGCATGTACTACCTGATCGCGGCCGAGGGCGGCACCCAGGACCAGCACTCCGAAGTCGCCTTCCGCAGCGCCCGGATCGAGGGCCCCTACGTCCCTGCCCCGCGACCGATCCTGACCCAGCGCGACCTCGATCCAAAGCGGCCCGACCCGATCACCTCCGCCGGCCACGCCGACTTCGTCACCACCCCGAACGGGGACTGGTGGGCGAGCTTTCTGGCGACCCGTCCGTATACGGATGGCCTTTACAATACGGGGCGCGAGACCTTCCTGGCGCCGGTGCGCTGGAAGGACGGCTGGCCGGAGATCACCGCACCCGGCGAGGACGTGAAGTACGTCGCCGAGCGCCCGAAGCTTGCGGCCGACTCTACTCCGAAAATCCCGACCCAGGGCGACTTCGCCGTGCGCGACGATTTCGTCTCCACCAAGCTCGCGCCGTATTGGGAGATGCTGCGCACGCCGCGCCAAACCTGGTGGCGGCTCGGGTCCGAATCGCTGTCGTTGCAAGCGCGGTCGGAGCCGCTGGGCGGGATCGGCCAGCCGAGCTTCCTGGCCCGGCGGCAACAGCACGCCTTCGCCACCGCTTCGGTCATGGTCCACTACGCTCCCGAACGCCCTGGCGACCGCGCCGGCCTCGCCGCCTTCCAGAACGAAAGCCACTACGAGCTGATCGCCGTCGCCAAGAACGCGGACGGCCGAGCCGTGGTCCGGGTGGAGCGTCGCGCCGATCCCAAGGACCCGCTGGACGGTGTCGTAGTTGCATCCGAGCCGCTGGACCGGCCGGGCGAACCCGTCCGCCTGAGGATCGAAGCGCGGGGGGACCGTTACGACTTCGCCTATGCGCAAGCGGGCGGCCCGTGGCGCACCCTGGTCAAGGACGCGGACGGCGCGATCTTCAGCACCAAGGTCGCCGACGGCTTCGTCGGGACCATGCTGGGCATGTACGCCTACGCCGCGCCGAACTAGCGGTCAGGGCGCCCCCAACCGCTGGCTTTCCGGCGGCCCGAGATAGCTGGGCTTGACCCCGCCGAGATCGAGCACCACCCGCTCGAACACCACGCCCGGATCGACCCGCCACAATCGCACCACATGCGGTCCAGCCACGACCGTGGGGAAACGGGTGACGAGCACCCGCGCATTGTCGGCGACTGAGCGATCCCAGGCGTCCTTGGATGGATCGCCCTCCAGGTTGACCACCTGGGGTGCGCCGCCGTCGATGGAGACCGCATAACGCAAGCCGCCCTTGCCCCGGAAATCCAGCGACGGCGCGACGGCGACCTGCACCGCGACCGGGCCGCCCTTGGTCAAGATGACGGCGTAGTCGAGGTGGGCGCCAGCGCCGGGCGCCTGGGAGGGCGCAGTGACCGGGAAGCTGGTCACACCGGAAACGGTGCGCCCGAGGTCCGGCACGACACCCCAACCCACTCCGCCCGCCTCCACGGCGCGGGCGTAGTGCGCCGCCTCTATCGCCACATAACCGTCACCCTCGACGAAGGCTTCGCCCCCGTCTTTCGAGACTTGGGCCGCCGCATTGTCGGCGGAGACCGCGACCGTCACGGCGGTCCCGTCGGACCCGCGCACTGTCAGCGACGCCTCGCCGTGGCCCGTGGGCGCCCTGCTCCAGTCGACCAAGACCAGGAGCCGTTTCTGTTCACCGACATCGCCCTCGGGATCGGAGACGCGCAGCCAGGGCGCTCCGCCGGAAATCGCGTAGCGGATGGGCCCCGCGCCGCGATCGAACACCTCGATGTAGCGGCTGGCGGCGCCGTAGCGGTCAAACGACAGGCGCGGCGCGCCCGGCGCCGCCGGCCAGGCTCGTGCATCGCCCTCCACCGCCACGCCCAGCGCGCCCGCCGCCGGGAGGGCCAGGGTCTGGAGCTTAGGCATGATGTTGACCTTGGGGTCGCGCCAGGAGGTGTAGCCGATGTGGGTCTGGTCCATCATGTGGGTCCATTTCCCGTGGGCGACCTCGTCGTTGTAGAGGTGGGTCAGCGCCTCGTCGCGCTGGAACAGGGCCTTGACCTCGACCGCCGTGCGGTTGGTCGCAGCGCGTCCCTGGGCGGCGTAGAGCCGGTTCAGACCCGTGGTCACATAGAGCCGGTTCAGGTTGGCGCTGGCCTCCACCGGATAGAGCACCAACTCCACGAAGGCGTCGTCGTAGCCGGGCGGAAGCTGGGCTCGGATCACGCGGGCCTTGGCGGCGAGGGCCTCATAGGCGTCGGCGACCCGCTCCGCCTCGCGATAGTCGGTCAGGCTGTAGGTCGTGGGCTCCAGCAGCTCGGGCTTCCGCCGCGCATTGTACTGGGTGTAGCGGGTCAGCAGCTCGGCGATTTCGGCGGAATGGACGGCGCCGAACTGCTCGGCGGCCCACTGGCGCGTGTAGTCGCCGAGTTTGTCCACCGGCCAGGCGTCCGGGTTCCAGGCATAGTCGAGGAAGAACTGGATCGGCAGCTCCATCGGCTTCAGGTCGCCGACATTGACGATCCACAGCTGATCGGCGCCGTAGGCGTGGGCCAGGTGCATCTGCTCCCAGATGCGCTCGACCTGGTTGGTGTTGATCCACTTGTAGTTCCGAGGGCCGCCGACATAGTCGAAGTGGTAGTAGACGCCGTAGCCGCCCGCCCGCGTGTGGCCCAACTCCGGCAGACGGCGTAGGTCGCCCCAGTTGTCGTCGGAAAACAGCAGCGTCACGTCGTCGGGCACGCGCATGCCGTGGTCGTAATAGTCCTGCACCTCCTTGTAGATCGCCCAAACCTGGGGCGTGCGGGCCGGATCGAGATGGGTGACGTCGCCGATGATCTTGCGCTGGTCGGCGACGATCTTCTCCAGCAGTTGGATGGGCGATCCCTCGGTCATCGGCTTGTCGCCGTCGCCGCGCATGCCGACCGTGACCAGGGCCTCGTTGCTCCCCAGCCGCTCGATCCCCTTGCGCCAGAAGCCGCGCAGCACATCGGCGTTCTGGGTGTAATCCCACGGACCTTTGCCGTATCGGGTCCATTCCGCCTGGTTGCGGGCCATCGGCTCATGGTGGGAGGTGCCCATCACCACGCCATAGGCGTTGGCCAGGCCTGGGCTCTCGGCGTCGTCGTCGGCAAAGGCCTTGCCCCACATGGCCGGCCACAGGAAGTTCCCCTTCATCCGCAGGGTCAGCTCGAACACCTTGGCGTAGAAGCGGTGGTTGAACCCGCCATAGGTCGCGTCGACCCAGCCCTTCAGCGACGGGTCCTCGTCGTTGAGGAAGATACCCCGATAGCGCACGGCCGGCGCTTCAACCCGTCGCCCGGCGGTGACGTATAGGTCGGGCCGATGCGGAACCGGCACGTCGGCCCACCAGGCCCAGGGCGAAACGCCCGCGCGTTCCGAAAGATCGTACAGGCCGAAGATGGTTCCGCGACGGTCGGCGCCGGCGATCACCAGGGCGCGCTCGATCCCCGGCGCGGGATGCTCCACCACCTGCTGCACGAACGCCTCCCAGCGGCCGGCGACGCCGCTCACGTCCAGCCGCCCCTCGCGCACCAGCCGGTCGATGACGGGGTTGTGGCCGAGCGTGCCGGCGATGATCGTCGTATCCGGAGACGCCGTTCCGCCCGCCAGCCGCGCCAGGTCGGCGCGCACGTCGTCGGCGGCCCGGCCCACGCCCGGCAGGTCTCCGGCGTCCACCGCCAGGATCGCAGGCCGTCCTTGCGCGATGAGGGCGAAGGCGGCGGTCGAGCCGCCCTCGCAGACGGCTGCAGCCCCGAGACACGACGACTGCACCTCGATGGCCGATGCCGGACTGGACATCAGGATCGCAGCCGCGATCGCCAAGGCCGCGACTCCGCCAGCGAAGCGGAGAGGCGCAAAGGTAGCGCTATCATTTTCCATCGTCGTTCCGCTCCCGCAACCGTTCTTCGACGGCTTGTTCAGTTTGTGTGGATCAGGACCTCAGCGTCGCACATGCAGGCCCGTTTCGGAAAGGCCGGCTTCGATGTCTTCCAGCCGCGCGGGGCTGAAATCGCCTGGCGTCGAATGCTTGAACGCCGCCGCCGCCAAGCCGAAGCGCAAGGCGCGCTCCGCCTCCATCCCGGTGGTCAGGCCATGCAGCACGCCGGCGGCGAAGGCGTCGCCGGTGCCGATCCGGTCCACCACACCCTCCAACGTCAGTTCCGGCGCCCGATGCACGCCTTGGCGCGTCGCCATAAAGCCGCTCAAGGCTTGCCGGCACACGGCGTGTTCGGTGCGAAGGGTGCAGGCGATTTGCTGCAGCCTGGGAAAGGCGTCGAACGCGACCTGCGCAGCGGCTGTACGCCGGGCTGTCGGATCGGGATCGTCGAAGCTGCGCTCCAGGATCAGGGCCACGTCGCGGTCGTCGCCGAACAGCAGATCGGCGTGGGACACCAGCTCCTTCAGCACGGGCCGGGCATCCCCGCCCCAGGCCGCCCACAGCTTGGCGCGGTAGTTGCCGTCGAACGACACCTTCACCCCCAGCCGACTAGCCATCCGCACCGCCGCCAGGGCCGCCGCCGCCGCCTGCGGACTGACCGCAGGGGTGATGCCGGACAGGTGCAGCCAGTCGCAGCCGGCCAGGGCGGTCTCGAAATCGTATTCGTCCGCCCCGGTCTCGGCGAAGGCGGAGCCGGCCCGGTCGTACAGCACTTCGGAAGGGCGCAGCACCGCGCCGGGCGTGAGGAAGTAAATCCCCATCCGCCCCGGACGGCGCTTCAGGAAGCTCGTGTCCACCCCATGCCGCCGCAGTTCGCCGAGGGCTGCTTCGCCGATAGGGTTGTCGGGCAGGACGGTGATCGCGCGCACCCGGTGCCCGAAGTGCGCCAGCGACACCCCGACATTGGCCTCCGCGCCGCCGAACTGCGCCAGCAGCCGCCCCGACTGCAACAGAAGTTCGCTATCGGGGGCCGCCAGCCGCAGCATCAACTCCCCGAAGCAGGCGACCGTGGCGGAGACGCGCGCCGAACCCTGATACTCAGCCATGTCGCAGCGCAGTCCCTCGGGCGTCCACCTGGAAGGGACTTACCGTTCGCCGCCTAAAGCCGCCAGACGTGGATTATCGACGCGGGATGCAAATCGACCCGGTCAATGGTGGGCGTGGCCGTGTTCGGCGTTGCGCTTGCGGGTGGCGGCGGCTTTCTTCGCCGAAGCCGAGCGGTCCACGGCCGAACGCGAAGCCGAGGCCTCGCCGCCCGACTTGCCGCCCTTGTGCGCGGCGGGATGGCCGGTCGACTTGCCGCGACCGGACCCGCCGGCCTTCTTGCCGCCGCCATCGTCCTTGTTGACGGTGGCCCAGCCGCGCCGCTCGGCCTCCTTGTCCGACACGCCGCGTTTTTCGTAACCCTCGGCGATATGGTCGGCCTTGCGTTCCTGCTTGTCGGTGTATTTCGATTTGTCGCCCTGAGGCATGGTAGGTCCTCCCGTGGCTGGTCGAAATCCAACCTTCCAAGCTCCCGCGAAGTTCCCGGCGCGGCCTAGGTCCGGGACCATCAAGGGCGTCCGCATGGAACTACGCGAACTGGGCTGCAGCGGCCTGAAGGTCTCCGCCATCGGGCTGGGCTGTTTCGCCATGACCGACGCCTACGGCGCCTCCGACGAGGGCGAGGCGCTGGCGACCCTGGGCCGGGCGCTCGATCTCGGCGTCACCCTGTTCGACACCGCCGAACTGTACGGCCCCTACGCCAACGAGACCTTGGTCGGGCGCGGCCTCAAGGGGCGTCGCGATCAGGCGGTGATCGCCACCAAGTTCGGCTGGTTGATCGAGGACGGCGCGGCGGTGGGCGTGGACAGCCGGCCGGAGCGCATCCGAGCCGCCGTCGAAGGCTCGTTGAAGCGGCTGGGCGTCGACCACATCGACCTGCTCTACCAACACCGGGTGGACCCCGGCGTGCCGATCGAAGACGTGGCCGGCGCGGTGGGGGAGTTGGTGAAGGCGGGCAAGGTCCGCTTCCTCGGCCTGTCGGAAGCCGGGGCGGACACCCTCCGCCGGGCGCACGCGGTCCATCCCGTGGCGGCGCTACAGAGCGAATACTCGCTGTGGGAACGTGGGCTGGAGACGGACATCCTGCCCCTGCTGCGCGAACTCGGGATCGGACTGGTGCCGTTCGCGCCGCTCGGCCGGGGCTTCCTGGCGGGATCGGGCCAGAAGGCGGAAAGCTACGCCGCCAGCGATTTCCGCAAGGACGATCCCCGGTTCCAGGGCGCCAACTTCGAGGCCAACCTGCGCGCCGCCGCGATCGTGGGCGAGATCGCCGCCCAGCGCGATGCGACGCCGGCCCAGGTCGCCTTGGCGTGGCTGCTGCACCAGGGGCATGACATCGTTCCGATCCCCGGCACCCGCCGCCGCACCCATCTGGAGCAAAACGTCGCGGCGACTGCGCTTCGCCTGTCTCCCGACGACGTGCTTCAGCTGGAACAGGGCCTCTCCGCCGTCTCCGGTTCGCGCTACAGCGACGCCAGGATGACTTTCGTGCAGCGTTGAGCCCCACACGTCACGATTGATGCGTCGGCACGGCGTTTGATGAACGAGATTTTCATCGTTTACGCCAACAGTCCCCCCTGCACGACATCGGATGGTCTTCAGTATGGGCGTCGGCCCAGTATCGGCCGACCCCGCCTCCGCGGTTGCAGCAAACCGGTCCTTAAGCCGGACACCGAGGGGGCATATGCTTTTTTCGAACTGGAAAATTTCGCGGAAGCTGGTGACTGCGTTTGCGGCGCTGTCGGCTGTTTTCCTGTTGACCGGCGGCGTGATCGCCACGCGCATGTCGGCGACCCAGACGGCGGTGGAAGCCGACGAGTACAGCTACCGGATGCTGGAGCTCAGCGGCGCCATGATGGCGGCCCTGGCCAACCAGCAGGACACCATGCGCGGCTTCGTCGCCAAACCCGACGAGCGGTTCCAGGGGAAATACGCCGAATACGGAAACGATTACGCCTCCGCCGCGACCACTTTCCAGGCCGCGGCCCGCAGCGAGGCTGAAAAGGCGGACGGCGCGCGCATCGGCGATCTGGCCGCACAATTCCATCAGGAGGCCGAACAGGCCTTCGCCCAGGCCCACGATCCCGCCAAGGTCGAACAGGCGCGGGCGGACGTGCTCGCCAACGGACGCTTGCACGACATCCGCAACGTGGTGAAAAACATCGCCACCCAAGAGCGCGAAATCCGCGGCGCGCGGCGGCAGGCGGAACGAGGCGCCTTCCAAGACGCCATGACCGCCCTGACGCTCGGCTGCGCCGTGGCGCTCGCCTTCGCCGGCCTGCTGGCCTGGGCGTTGACCCGCACGGTCGGGAAACCCGTCGCGGAGATGAGCGCCGCCATGACCCGGCTCGCCGCCGGCGATACGGCTGTCGTCATCCCAGCGATCCACCACGCCGACGAGATCGGCCAGATGGCCGGAGCGATCCACGCCTTCAAGGCCGCCGTCGCGGACAACAGCCGGCTCAAGGACGAAGCCGAAGCCGAGCGCCAGGCCGCGGAAACGGAGAAGACCCGTCACGGCGCGGCCCGCGAAGCCGCCGTCGCCCAGCAGACCGCCGCGCTTCAGGCGATCGGCGCCGGCCTGGAAAAGATGGCCGCCGGCGAAATGACCTTCCGCCTGAGCGAGCCCTTCAAGCTCGAGATCAAGGTTTCCGCCGCCCTGTACGAGAAGCTGCGCCAGGACTTCAATGCGGCGATGGATCGGCTGCAGGAGGTCATGCAGTCGGTGGTCGGCAGCACCTCGGCGATCCGTTCGGGCGCCGGCGAGATCA
>NZ_LMUL01000014.1:2588074-2637801 GCF_009765965.1 Caulobacter sp. S45 | reverse complement strand
CAGGTGACCGGGATCAACGCCGTGGTGGCCGAGATCGCCGCCTCGGCCCAGGAACAGGCCACCGGGCTCGCCCAGGTCAACACCGCTATCAACCAGATGGACCAGGTGACCCAGCAGAACGCCGCCATGGTCGAGCAGTCCACCGCCGCCAGCCACGGCCTGACCCAGGAGACCGAGAGCCTGGCCCGGCTGATCGGCCAGTTCCATACCGGCGTCGAGGCGCCGGCTCTCAACCGCCCGACGCGATCCCAGCCCGTCCGTTCCCGCGCATCCACCCCCGCACCGGCGATGAAGACGGTCGGTCGCGGCGGCGCGGCCCGCAAACCCGCCGCCGACACCGACGGATGGGAGGAGTTCTGATGGAAACCGCGCCCCCCGCGACCCTCGCCCTGCCCGATGTGCTGGACCTCAAGGCCACCAGCCATCTGGTCGCGGACCTGCTGGCGCTGCGAGGCCATGACCTGGAGCTGGACGCCAGCGGGGTTCAACGCCTCGGCGGCCAATGCCTGCAGGTCCTGCTGTCGGCGACCGCCGCCTGGAAACAGGACGGCGCCGTCCTCACCGTTCGCCAACCTTCCGACGCCTTCCGTGAAGGCTTGCAACTCATGGGCGCCGAAGCCCGCTTGATCCCGGAACTCGCCCAATGAGCATGACTGTTCTCACCGTCGACGATTCCCGCACCATGCGCGACATGCTGAAGCTCGCCCTGTCGGAGGCCGGATACAACGTGATCCAGGCGGAAGACGGCATCCATGGCCTGGAGGTGCTCCAGGGCTCCAGCCCCGACGTCATCATCACCGACATCAACATGCCCCGCATGGACGGCTTCGGCTTCATCGAGGGCGTGCGCCGGGACGACACCTACCGTGCGGTCCCCATCCTGGTGCTGACCACCGAGAGCGACGCCGAGAAGAAGAGCCGCGCCCGCGCCGCCGGCGCCACCGGCTGGATCGTCAAGCCGTTCGACCGCGCGAAACTGGTGGACGCCATCCGCCGCGTCGCAGCCTGAGCCGGAGCCGCGACGTGGATCCGATGGAGGCCATCAAGCAGACCTTCTTCCAGGAGTGCGAGGAACAACTCGCCGAACTGGAGCAGGGCCTGCTCGCCATCGAGGGCGGGGAAACCGACTCGGAGACGGTGAACGCCGTGTTCCGCGCCGTCCACTCCATCAAGGGCGGGGCGGGAGCCTTCGGCCTGGAAGACCTGGTGCGTTTCGCCCACGTGTTCGAGACCACGCTGGACCATGTCCGCGCCGGCCGCCTCGCGCCCGAAGCCGACCTACTGAAGGTGATGCTGCGCGCCGCCGACGTGCTGGCGGACCTGGTGCGCGCCGCACGCGACGGCGGCGTGGTGGACGAGGCCCGCTGCGAAGTCCTGCGCGCCGAGCTCGGCGCCTTCTCCGGCGAGGACGAGACCGGCGACGGCGATGACGGCATGGGCGAGCTGGACTTCCAGCCCCTGAGCTTCGAACCCATCTCGTTCGAGCCGATGGCGTTCGAACCCACAGCGATCGAGGCCGACCCGTTCGAGCCGATCGGAAGCGAACTCGCATTCGCGCCCGAGCTGGCCGCCGCCGACGGCCGCACCACCTGGATCATCCATTTCCGGCCCCACGCCTCGCTCTACGCCCACGCCAACGAGAGCGCCCTGCTGCTGCGCGAACTGGGACGGATGGGCGAGGTCGAAACCACGCTCGACGACAGCACCCTGCCGCCGCTGGCCGACATGGAGCCGGAAGGCGCCTATCTGGCCTGGACCGTGCGGCTGACCACCGAGCGGGATCTGGACGCGATCCGCGGCGCCTTCGAATGGGTCGAGGACGACTGCGACCTCAAGATCGAACGCGAAGGCGGCGCGGCCGAGGTCGCCTCGGTACAGGGTCCCGATCCCATCGAACTGATCCTGGCCAAGGCGCTCGCCTCGGCGCCGGCGCCGACAATGGAAGCGCCGCCGCCGATCCCGCAGATCGCCGAACCCGCCCCGCTGGACGTCGCCGCCCTGATCCGCAAGGCGCAGGCCGCCGAAGAGCCTGTGCTCGCCCCCGCGAACGCCGTCCCCGCGCCTGCCGCCGCCCACCCTGCGACCGCCAACGCCGCCAACGCCACGGCCACCACCGCCACCATCCGCGTGGACCTGGACCGGGTGGACCGGCTGATCGACCTGGTCGGCGAACTGGTGATCAACCAGGCCATGCTGGCCCAACGGGTGACGGAGTCCGGCCTCGGCCGCTCCTCCGGCGTGGTCACGGGCCTTGACGAGCTGGAGCATCTCACCCGCGAGATCCAGGACAGCGTCATGGCCATCCGCGCCCAGCCGGTGAAGTCGGTGTTCCAGCGCATGCCGCGCCTGGCGCGCGAAGTCGCCGCCATGACCGGCAAGTCCGTGCGCCTGGTCACCGAGGGCGAGGGCTGCGAAGTCGACAAGACGGTGATCGAACGCCTGTCCGATCCCCTCACCCACATGATCCGCAACGCCATCGACCATGGCCTGGAACGCCCCGACAAGCGCATCGCCGCCGGCAAGTCGGGCGAAGGCGTGGTGCGCCTGTCCGCCGCCCATCGCTCGGGCCGGATCGTCATCGAGGTGTCCGACGACGGCGCGGGCATCAATCGCCCCCGCGTGAAGGACATCGCCATCGAGAAGGGCCTGATCGCGCCCGACGCCGTGCTCAGCGACGAGGAGATCGACAACCTGATCTTCCTGCCCGGCTTCTCCACCGCCAGCGAGGTGTCCGATATCTCCGGGCGCGGCGTGGGCATGGACGTGGTCAAGCGGTCGATCCAGGCGCTGGGCGGTCGGATCAGCGTCGCCTCGCGGCCGGGCCTGGGCTCCACCTTCACCCTCAGCCTGCCGCTGACGCTGGCGGTGCTGGACGGCATGGTGGTCTCGGCCGGGTCCCAGACCCTGGTCGTGCCGCTCACCGCCATCATCGAGACGCTGCAGCCCAAGGCGGCCGAGGTGCATCCCATCGGCGAAGGCGCCCACGTGATCTCGATCCGCGGCGGCTACGTCCCCCTGATCGATGTCGGCCTGGCGCTGGGCTATTCGGACGAGGCCGTGGAGCCCGCCAAGGGCGTGGCCCTGCTGATCGAAGGCGAGGGCGGCGCCCGCGCAGCCCTGATGGTGGGCGCGATCCAGGGCCAGCGCCAAGTGGTCATCAAGAGCCTGGAAGCCAATTACCGCCAGGTGTTCGGTATCGCCGCCGCCACCATCCTGGGCGACGGCCGCGTCGCCCTGATCCTGGACATCGACGCTCTGGTCGCGGGCCAGAAAGGTCTCGAATCCCCCGCGCCTGTCCTCCGCACCGCCGCCATAGGATGAAAGCCATGAACGACGCCGCTCACACCCACCACGGCCGCGAACTGATCTCCTTCCGCATCGGGGCGCAGGAGTTCTGCGTCGACATCATGGCCGTGCGCGAGATCCGGGGCTGGACCGCCGCCACCGCCCTGCCCCAGTCGCCCAGCTATGTGCGCGGCGTGATCAACCTGCGCGGCGCGGTGCTGCCCATCGTCGACCTGCCCAACCGGCTCGGCTACGGCGTGTCCGAGCCCACCGCGCGCCACGTCATCATCGTCGCCCAGATCGGGACCCAGTTCGTCGGCCTGCTGGTCGACGCGGTGTCCGACATCCTCACCGTCACCGACGACATGATCCAGCCGGTCCCCGACATCGCGCCGGAGGCGGTGAAGGCCTTCGTCCAGGGCCTGATCGCCATGGACGGCCGCATGATCAGCCTCATCGGCCTCGGCCGCATCCTCCCCGACGTCGTCCAGGAAGCCGCGTGAGCCCGGACACCTCCACTTCAGGCGCCGGTCGACGCGGCCTGGCGGCGGCGTCCCTGGTCGACGGCGAGTTCGTGTTCACCGCGCAGGACTTCGCCCGGATCGCGTCCATGCTGCACGCGGACGCCGGCATCGCCCTGCCCGAGGCGAAGGCGACGCTGGTCTATTCGCGCCTGGCCAAGCGGCTGCGCGCGCTGGGGCTGGAAAGCTTCCGCGCCTACTGCGCCCTGGTCGCCGGAGAAGACGGCCTGGACGAGCGCCAGAACATGCTGGCGGCGCTGACCACCAACGTCACCCGCTTCTTCCGCGAGCCGCACCACTTCGAGCACATGAAGACCAAGCTGTTGCCGCCTCTGCTGGAAGAGGCCAAGCGCGGCGGCAAGGTGCGGATCTGGTCGGCGGCCTGCTCCAACGGGCAGGAGCCCTATTCCATCGCGCTGACCCTGTTGTCGATGATGCCCGATGCGGACCGCTACGACATCAAGGTCCTGGCCACCGACATCGACCCCAACATGGTGGCCGAGGGCCGCGAGGGCGTCTACGACCGCACCGTGGCGGAATCCATCCCCGCGGACCTGCGCCAGCGCTGGTGCGAGAGGGTGGTCGACCATCGTGGCGAGCCGGCCGTCGGCATGTCCGAGGAGGCGCGCGCGCTGGTCACCTTCCGCGAGCTGAACCTGATCGGGAACTGGCCGATGAAGGGCCGCTTCCAGGCGATCTTCTGCCGCAACGTGGTGATCTATTTCGACGAGCCGACCCAGTCGCGGCTCTGGGGCCGCTTCCTGCCCCTGCTGAGCCCGGGCGGGCGCCTCTACATCGGCCACTCCGAGCGCCTCTGCGGCGACGCCGCGAGCCGCTTCGACACCGACGGCATCACCACCTACCGCCTGCGAGACGCCGCATGAGCCGGGTCCGGGTCCTGATCGTCGACGACTCCGCCACCATGCGCAGCCTGATCGCCGCCGTGCTGCGCCGCGATCCCGAGCTGGAGGTGGTCGGCCAGGCCGCCGACCCCATCGAAGCACGCCAGGCCATCAAGACGCTCGACCCCGACGTGATCACGCTCGACGTCGAGATGCCGAACATGAACGGCCTCGACTTCCTGGAAAAGATCATGCGCCTGCGGCCGATGCCGGTGGTGATGGTCTCCACCCTCACCGCCCGGGGCGCGGAAGCCACGCTCGAGGCCCTGTCGCTCGGCGCAGTGGACTGCGTGGCCAAGCCCTCCACCGCCGGGATGCACGCCTTCGACGACCTGGCCGACAAGGTGAAGGCGGCCTCTCGCGCGCGGGTCCGTCCCTTTGGCGAGGCGACCCGCCAACACGCTCCGGCGCGCGACTTCGCCTCCAACGGGGCCGTGCTCGCCATGGGCTCGTCGACCGGCGGCGTCGAGGCCTTGATCTCGGTGCTGTCGCAGTTCCCGGCCAACTGTCCGCCGACCGTCATCACCCAGCATATGCCGGCCACCTTCACCAGGAGCTTCGCGGATCGCCTGAACCGGCTCTGCGCGCCCGCGGTGAGCGAAGCGACCGACGGCGCGCTCCTGATACCTGGCCACGTCTATATCGCCGCCGGCGGCGAGGCCCATCTCGAGATCGGCGGGGGCGCACAGCTACGCTGCCGCGTACGGCCGGGCGAACCGGTGAACGGCCATCGGCCCTCGGTCGACGTCCTGTTCAATTCGGTCGCGCGCACGATGGGCTCCAAGGCGGCCGGCGTCATCCTGACCGGCATGGGCCGCGACGGGGCCCAGGGCCTGCTGGCCATGCGCGAAGCCGGCGCCCACACGCTGGGACAGGACGAAGCGAGCAGCATCGTCTATGGCATGCCCAAAGTCGCCTTCGAGATCGGGGCGGTGGAGCGTCAGCTTCCCCTCGACCGGATGGCGTCGGAAATCCTCAAACTCACCGCCCTCGAGCGCGTGGAGCGCCACTGAATGCCCGCCGCCTCTTCCATCAAGGTCATGGTCGCCGACGACCAGCTCACCATCCGCGCGCTCGTGCGCGGCGGCCTGCAGCAGCTCGGCTTCAAGGATATCGACGAAGCCCCCGACGGCGAGGAGGCGCTGCGCCAGCTCATCGTCAAGCCGGTCCAGCTGATCATCTCCGACTACAACATGCCCAAGCTCGACGGGCTCAACCTGCTGCGCGCCGTGCGCTCCCACGAGCCGATCAAGAAGACCGCCTTCATCATGCTCACCGGTCGCGCCGACAAGGAGCTGGTGCAGAAGGCGGTGCAGTACGGCGTCAACAACTACCTGGTCAAACCCTTCACCATCACCACCCTGAAGGAAAAGATCGAAGCGGTGTTCGGGCCGCTGACCTAGTCCTCCAGTCTTGCCGTGGTGCGAGAGTGCGGGGAAAATAACGCAATACTCATCCCGCGCTCTGTCCGTTCAATTCTGCACCACCACCTTTCCCGTCATGTGCGGGTGGAGGGAGCAGAAGTAGGGATACTCGCCCGCCTTGGTGAAGGTGAACGTGTAACTCTGGTCGGTATCCAGCACCTTCGACTTGAACGTCGTGTGATCGACCGAGACGACCGTGTGCGGGATGTCGTCGCCGTTCACCCAGGTCACCGTGGTCCCGACCTTGATGGTCAGGGCCGCCGGGCCGAAGGTGAAGTTGTCTATCTTGACGGTCGGGCCAACCGCCGCGGGTTCGGCGGCCCAAGCCGGTACGGCGACGCCGACGACAGACGCGCTCCCACCCGCGAGAACGGTGGCGAGCGCCAGGGCGCGAAGCGGCGACACGCGGCGTCGCGTGCATATGACTCTGGACATCATGGTCTCCGTGATCAGGCCGAAAGGGGGGTGTCGAGGATCGCCAGGGGCTTGTCGCCGCGCACGAAATCCACACGCGTGACGCCCAGCAGGGTGCGCAGTTTGTCCTCCGGAACCTTCACGGGGCCGGGCGACGGCGCCGTGCCCGGCGCGGGTTGGGGGAAGGCCGTGGAGTTGGCCGTGTGGAACGTGATGCGGCCCTCGACCTTCTGCATGATCTGGTGGATGTGGCCGTTCAGCACCGTGACCGAACCAAAGCGCGCCAAGTAGGTCAGCGCCTCGCCGGCGTCGTCGGTGCCCCATCCCCATTCTTGGGAAATGGTCCACAGGGGGATGTGGGCGAAGATCACGATCGGCGTCGAGGCGGGCCGCCCGGCCAGGTCCTGCTTCAGCCAGACCAGTTGATCCGGCCCGAACGACCCCATGCCGCCGCCTTTCAGATTAGCGACATTCACCAAGCCGACGAAGTGCACGCCGGCATGATCGAAGCTGAACCACCCCGTGCCTTTGGTGTTCTTGCCGTACCGCGAGAGGTAAAGCTTGCCGTTCTCGTCGTCGAGCATGTCGTGTTCACCCGGCACGTAGAACACCGGAAGTCCCGCCTCGCGTATGATCTGGTCGGCGTCGTCGAACTCTTCCGGCTTGGAGAGCTGGGAAATATCGCCGGTATGGATGATGAAATCCGGCTTCTGGGGCAGCGCGTTGATCTTGGCGATCGCCTCGCGAAGGGTGACGCGGGCGTCCGGGTTCGCCGGCTTCATGAAGCCGATATGGCTGTCGGACACCTGCATGAAGGTGAAGGGTTTCACGGCGGTCGCCCCGAGCGCCTGATCGACAAGCATTGCGCTGGGAAGCCCCGCGCTCAGCGACCAGATCAGTCCCGTACCGCCCCAGGTCATGCACTTGAGAAGACCGCGACGATCCAAGCCCTCTTCAGAGCCAGCATCCCGTTCATCGTCTTTCATCGAACCTCTCCCTCGCAAACCTTGCGCTTCAGAGGTCCAGACCGATGACCCGCCGGCTTTATTCCCTGGGGGTGGAAAATCTTCGGTCGATTGAACGCGATGCAAAGCGCATTGGCGATTCTCGGCAGCTTGGGGAATAAATCCGATCGTCCGCCGGTCTGGACCTTCGTGGTTTGAACAGGGCCGGAAACGAACCCATGAGAATTGACGCCGGGCGAATGTTCGGACTTCCGCTCGCCGCATCCTCGGATGACGGGCAAGGTGGCGATGCGACGACCTCAACGGGAGCAAGGTCCAGATGATCTCGGCTTCACCTGCCCAGCATTGGCCGATGTGGAGCCCCGCGGCCGGCTTCAAGCCGAGGCGGACCCTTCCTCTTCTCGCGCTCGCCGCCTCCATGATCGGCCTCGGCCGTTCCACGTCATGGCGCAAGACGAAGAGCGCCGCGCCCGATGAGCGGTTCGCGGAAACCGTGCTCCCGCATCTGGACGCCGCCTACAACCTGGCCCGTTACCTGACGCGCGACGCCGACGCCGCGGAGGACATCGTCCAGGACGCGGTGCTGAAGGCCCACAAGGGCTTAGGCGGCTTTCGGGGCGGCGACGCCAAGGCCTGGCTGCTGACAATCGTGCGCCGGGAGTTCATCGACTGGTCCAACGCACGCCGGGCGGGACGCGCCGTGTTCGCGGAGGATGCCGTCGCGGACGCCGCGGAGACGGCGTCTTCGGACGACGACACGCCCGAGCAGACGCTGTTGCGCCAGGGAGACGTCGGCGCGGTGCGCAGCGCCATCGAGGCCCTGCCCGAGCCGTTCCGGGAGAGCATCATCCTTCGCGAACTGGAAGAGCTGTCCTACCGCGAGGTGGCGGCGGTGACAGGGGTGCCGATCGGCACCGTCATGTCGCGCCTGGCTCGAGGGCGCGAACTGCTGGCGCGCCGGCTGAGCCCGTCCACAGCCGAAGCGCCTCAGCGGGAGTTCGGCCGATGACTGCGTGCGACGACAAGATCCTGCTGCTGAACGCGCTGGTCGACGGCGAGCTCGACGCCGCCAATGTCATCGCCGTCGAACAGCACGTGAAGACCTGTCCGGGCTGCGCCGAGACGCTGGCGGACCTGAAGGCGGTGCGTGGGATGCTGGCGTCGCCCGGCGTGAACTACGTCGCGTCCGAACCCTTCCGCCGACGGCTGCGGATCGCCTTGGAAGCGCAGGCGCGCGGCGCCGGCACGGGTCGCCTCGGTTCCCGCCGCCCCTTGCGCTGGCCGGTCTGGACGTCAGGCGCAGGGCTGGCGGCAGCCGCGGCCTGCGCGATGCTCGTGTTGGGGGTGCAAGGCCTCTCGAGTCCGCTCGGCGACGAGCTGGTGGCCGATCATGTACGCTCGATGCTGGCCCAGCACCTGATGGACGTGCCGACCTCCGACCGACACGTGGTCAAGCCATGGTTCGACGGCAAGGTGTCCTTCGCCCCCACCGTGATCGACTTCGCCGGCAAAGGTTTTCCGCTCGCCGGCGGCCGGCTCGACTATGTCGAGAACCAGAGGGCCGCGGCCCTGGTCTATCGCCGTCGCCTGCATGTGATCAACGTGTTCGTCTGGCCGGCCAAGACCGGTGATCGGCTGGTGCGGGACGGGGCGCGGAACGGCTACAATCTGGTCCATTGGACCGCCGGGGGACTGAACTACTGGGCGGTGTCGGACCTGGACCGCACGGAACTGGATCAGTTTCGCGACCTCTACGTCAGCGCCCTCCGGAACTGACGGCTTAATCTCAAGAAGAAAACCATGACCGACATGACAAACGACGCGCCGGGACGCTTGGCGCGCCCGCCGTTCGACCCGTTGACCATGCTGCTGCACTGGGCGGCGCTGCTCCTGGTCATCGGCCAGTTCGCGACCGCTTGGTCGATAGATCGGGTAGCTCCACCGATGGCCGTCGCCTTGCTGACCGTGCATCGCTCCGCCGGCGTCGTTCTTTGGACCCTCATGGCCTTGCGCCTTGTCTGGCGGATCACCGGCATGCGCATCCCACCACCGCCATCTGGAATGACGCGCTGGCACATCGCCGGCGTCCATATGAGCGAATATGGTCTCTACGCACTCCTGCTGGTACAGCCGCTCACCGGGATGGCCGACACCCTGTTTCGCGGTCGGGCGTTCAATATGTTCATCTGGCGGGTCCCGGCGATGCTGACGCGCAACCGCCCCTACGCCGGACTTGCGCACACCCTCCACATCTACAACGCCTACCTGCTCGCGGCCGCCATCGCAGTCCATGCTATAGCCGCCCTGGCGCATCACTTCGTGCTCAAGGATCAGGTGCTCGTCGGCATGCTTCCCACAGGACGCCGCCGCTCCGCCCGTTCGGGCCGACAAACCGAAATAGATCCACAACCGAACTCTTGATAACAAGTGTAAAGCCTGGGGGAGATACGCTGCGTGGACGACAATGAACTTCATCGCCACCTCATCGGCCGTCAGGGTTCGCGCCGCGACCTGAACACCCCGGTCCTGGTCGTGGACCTGGATGCACTGACCCGCAACATCGAGCGGATGGCCGGGTTCTGCGCCGCCAAGGGCGTGAAGCTGCGACCTCACGCCAAGACTCACAAGAGTCCCGAAATCGCCCGCCGCCAGATCGCCGCCGGAGCGGTCGGCGCCTGTTGCGCCAAGCTCGGCGAAGCTGAAGCCCTGGCGGACGGCGGCGTGGTCGTAGGCCTCCACATCACCTCTCCGATCGTCTCCCCCGCCGCCATCGACCGGCTGATCGCGCTGAACGCGCGCGCCGACGGGCTGATGTGCGTCGTCGATCATCCCCAGAACGTCGCCGCCCTCGGCCATGCCGCCGGCAAGACCGGCAAGGCTCTGAAGGTCGTCATCGACATCGACCCGGGCGTTCACCGCACGGGCGTGGCCTCGCCGGAAGCCGCCGTCGACCTGCTCCACGCCATACGCGCCCAATCCGCGCTGACGTTCGCCGGCGTGCAATTCTATTGCGGCGTGCAGCAGCACATCGCCGCCTTCGCCGAGCGCAAGGCCGCCATGGAAGAGCGCACCGACTACGCCCGCTCGGTCATCGCGGCCCTCGCCTCGGCAGGTGCGAAGCCCGAAATCGTCACCGGCGGCGGTACAGGCACGCACCGTATCGACATCGAGTTCGACCTCTTCACCGAACTGCAGGCCGGCTCCTATGTCTTCATGGACAGCCAGTATGGGGCTTGCGATCTCACGGGCGATGGAGCGGCCTCGCCCTTCGAGACGTCGCTGATGATCGACGCGCGCGTGATCAGCACCAATACGCCCGGCATGGTCACGATCGACGCCGGTCTCAAGGCCTTTTCCACCGACGCCGAGCCGCCCTTGGTGTTGGCGGGAGCGCCGGGCGCGGAATACGTCTTCATGGGCGACGAGCACGGTGCGCTGTTCGCCGACCAAGACCTGCCCGAACTCGGGGACGTGGTCACGCTGGCGGCGCCGCACTGCGACCCGACGGTGAACCTCTACGACACCTTCCACGTGGTCCAGGGCGATACCCTGCGCGCGCTCTGGCCGGTCGCCGCGCGCGGCCGCTCGCGGTAGGTGCTCGCGGTAGAGCGCTCGATGCGGCGGGCGAGCGCCTAGTTTGGCGCTCGCCCGTTCGGGTCTATGTCGAAGGACGGCGGCTCCGCCCCCGGCGCCGAACCCCAAGACCGCTCGGGCTGCGGGCCCAGACGGAAGTCCAGCCGACCGCCCTGCAGCGCGAAGCTCTCCGGTAGCCAGGGACGGTCGACGGCCGAGCCGTCCACCGAAAGCGCCTGCACGTAGAGACTGCCAGGACCCGCGCCCGAGGCGGCGATGCGCACGTCGCCGCCTGGGCGATGAACCACGGCCAAGGGAAACAGCGGACTGCCGACCACCAGCTCCGCCCGGCCCGGAGTCTCGGGATAGACGCCCAGCGCCGCCCAGACGTACCAGGCCGACATCGCGCCCAGGTCGTCGTTGCCGGGAATTCCTTCGGGCCTGTTGATCCACAGCGTATCCACCACCTGCCGCACCAGTTCCTGGGTCTTCCAGGGTTGGCCTGCATAGTCGTAGAGCCAGGGGCCGCCGATGGACGGCTCGTTGTTCAGCTCGGCGTGCAGCGGGCCGGACTCCGTCACCGCCATCGCGCCGGCGGGCGTGTAGAAGTAGGCGTCCAGCCGCCGTCTTGCGGCGTCGGCCCCGCCCATGGCGTCGAACAGGCCGGCGACGTTGAACGGCACCATCCACACATACTGCGCCGCCGTGCCCTCGACGAAGCCGTCGCCGGTCGAGGGTGTGAACGGATGAGGCGCCTCGCCGTGTTCCTTCACCAGGGCCCAGCTGCCGTCGGCGTTGCGGTTCTGGATATAGCCGCCATCGGGCGCGGCCCTGGGATTGAACAGGTTGCGCCAGTACTGGGCGCGACCGAGGAACCGGACGGCGGTGGCGTGATCGCCCAGCCGGTCGGCCAGGCTGGAGACGCCGAACTCGGCTGTGGCTGTCTCCAGCGTGTCCGCAGCTCCGCCCCAGGCCGGGGCGCCGACCGGGATGAAGTGCAGCTTCAGCCATTGGTCCAGGCCGGGCCGCTGGCCGGCGCACTCCACCGGGCAGCCGTCGTGGGACAGGTCGGCCGCGGTGGGATGGTCGGCGGCCTGAACCAGCGAGGCCAAGGCGCCGCGTGCGTCGAAGCCATGACCGCCGAACGCCCAGATGTCCGCCAGCGCCGGGCCGGCCGGGTCGCCGTTCATCACATGCACCGCACCCGATTCGTGGGTCCAGCGATCCCAGGTCCCGCCGTTCTGCCGGGCCTGGTTGTAGAGGCTCTGGGCGATGTCGCCGCCCAGCTTGGGGTCGAGCCAGGTCAACAACTGGAACTGGCCCCGGTAGATGTCCCAGCCGGAAAAATTGGCGTACTGGACGCGCTGGCCGCCCTCAACCCGGTGGGTGAGACCGTCCATGCCTCGGTACTGGCCGTTCACATCGCTGAACACCGCCGGCTCCAGCAGCGAGTGGTACAGCGCGGTGTAGAAGACCGTGCGCTGATCGCGGCTCCCGCCCTGGATCTTGATCTGGCCCAGCCGCCGGTTCCAGTCGGCCACGGTGCGGTCGCGGATCGCGTCGAAACGGGTCCCGCGCGGGTTTTCCGCCGCCAGATTCGCTCGCGCATTGGCCTCGCTGACATAGGAGATCCCGATGCGCACGTTGACGACGGCGCCCGCGCCCGTGGGATCGAACCCGACCCACGCGCCGGAGCCCTTGCCGTCCTCTGGGAAGCCTTTCGGGCCGTAACCCGTGCCGCCCGACGCCTCCATTCCGCCCGGCGTGACCACCCCGTCGCGCCAGACGCCATGAGTCGCGAAGGGCTGGTCGAACTCGGCCACGAAATGCAGCGTGTAGTAGCTGCGCCGGTCCACCGGGCTGATATGGCCGCAGAAATTGCCGCTGGTCACCTCGCCGGACACCGTGCGATGCGCCGGGTCGACGTGCACGCGGGCGTCCTCGGACCCGACCTCGGAGTCGGAGGCGCGGATCAGCAGGTTCGCCGCGCCGCCCGCCGGGAAGGCGAAGCGGGCCGAGCCCGTACGCAGCGAGGCCGTCAGGTCCACCGCCACCCCATTGTCGAGCCGCACCCGATAACGGCCGGCTCGCGCCTGCTCGTTGGCGTGGGTGAAGGTGGTCGAGTAGGGGTGGCGGTAATCGGCCGACGGCGAGCTGGTCACCGGGGTGGTGATCGGCGTCAGCGGGATGTCGCCCGATCCGCCGGCGCAGCCCCAGCCGGAGACATTGGTCAGGCTGAAGCCTCGAATGCGGTCCAGATGGTGCTCATAGCCGCCGGGCGCGGCGATGGGCCGGGCCTTCTTGGGATCGGGCGCCTCTTCCGGACTGAACTGCACCATCCCAAATGGGGCGACCGCGCCAGGGAAGACATTCCCGCCGTTGGCCGTCCCGATCAGCGGGTTGACCAAGTCGGCCGGCGACATCGCTATCGCGGCGTCCTGGGCGGACACGTAGGGCGCGGATGACGCCGTGATGGCCGCGACCAGGATCAACATCGACGTCTTCAACGGACGCTCCAATCTACGCTTCAAATCGACGCCAGCAGAGGCGAGATCAGTATGGGGATGGGCGCAAGGGACACTTCAGTCGCGCAGGCCCATGCGACCGAGCAGCGGCAACACCTGGGCGCAAAAGAACGGCAGTTCCTCGCGGTAGTTGACGAAGGACAGGGCGACGCCGCCATAGCCAACCTCGACGATCGCGTTCAATTGCTCGGCGATAAAGGCCGGCGTCCCGACCAGCGGGTAGCTGCCCGCGCCGCCGGCGAACCGCTGCCGATAGCGGAGATAGGTGGCGTCGTCGTGGGAGCCCGAGAAGGCCTTCTTCTTGGACACGTGCTCGTCCACCGCGCCGGTATCGGCGCAGTCCACCGCGAACCGTTGGTAGTAGTCCTCGGCCTCGGCCTGGCTTTCGCGGCAGACCACGTGGCAGACCGTGCTGACCCCGATGCTGCGGCCGGCGGCGTCCGCCCGGCCTCGCGCGTCGGCGATGTGGCGGGCGGCTTCGTCGAAATCGGAGAAGGTGGTGAACAGGTGGTCGCAGCCACGCGCGGCGAAGTCGCGGCCGGCCGGGCTGAAGGCGGCGTTCATCGTCACCGGCCTGGGCGCCTGCAAGGCGACCGGACGGGTGATCGCGTCCTTGAGCCGATAGAAGCGACCGTCGAAGTCGATCGGGCGCTCGGCGCTGTAGAGACGGTCGATCACCTCCAGCCATTCGGTCGCGCGCACATAGCCGTCCGCATCCAGCGTCACCCCGAACATGGCGAACTCGTCCGGATTCCATCCGCAGACGATATTCAGGCCGGAACGCCCGTGGGAGACATGGTCGATGGTCGCCAGCGCCTTGGCCGCGAACAGGGGGTGGACCAGCGGCACGTGCACCGTGCTGAACAGGGCGATCCGCTGGGTCGCCGCCGCCAGCGCCGCCGCCCAGGTCAGGGTCTCGAACGACCATTCCCGCGCCCGCGTCACCCCGCCGAAGCCGCGCCAGCGGGCGATGGGCAGCAGGAAGTCGAGACCCGCCGTGTCGGCGATCTTGGCCGCCTCCAGGCAGTCGTCCCACGCAGCCGTCCAGCGCTCCGCCACGGTGGTCAGGGCCAGACCGCCGTCCGCGTTGCTGGCGAACGTGCCGAGCTTCAGCCGCGACCCACCGCGCATCGGGTTCATTGCGACGCCCCGATCCCGATCTCGAAGCGGCAAGTGTGGCCGCCCGCCTCGGCCGCGCAGCTGGTCTCGCGCACCTCCGCGCCGCCGCCGCCCATGATCCGCCCTACGGCCGTCAGCATGCCGACGATGGGCGTGCAGACCAGCCGATCCGCCGCGCCGAAGCCGGCCGCGAACGGGCTGTTCTCGACTAGGATTCGATAGCCGTCCGACGTCGGCTCGACGGTCCAGCAGCCCCAGCCGAGCTGTGGCGCGGTCGCGGCGACGACATCGATCAGGGGCCGCTCCGCCGTGGCCGCATACTTGGCGGCGGATTGTCCGCCGAAGGTGGCGACCGAATCCTGGAACGCCGCCAGCGCAGCGTCGCGCGCCGGCGGGTCGAGGCCGGCGAAGATCGCCATCAAGGCGTCCGGCCGGACCAGGATGTAGCGGATTTCGCCGTCGCGGATTTCGCCAGGAACCGCCTCCCAGGACAGACGCTCGCGAAACGGCTTCGGCTCAGTCATGCGTTTCACCCACCCGCAAACCCCTGTCCGGCTAGGAAACATACCTGGGGCGACCGCGCGAGCCCGCTTCGGCTAGCGCCCTGGGCGAGGTGGCCGCCCCGCCCACATTTTCCGCTGTTTCGAAGGAATTCTCCGGCGCCGCGCAACCGCCTGTGCAATCGGGCGCCCTGCTGTTAGCTCAGAGGGGAAACTGGGGAGCGGGGAACGAAATGCGGAGCTTGCGCAATTGGGCCGTAGGGTCGGGGACCCTGGCGTTGCTGATGGCGGCGGGCGGCGCGAGCGCCACCGACCTGATCGTCCATGCCGGCGCATTGCTCGACGGATCGGGTCAGCCCGCTCGCAGCCATGTATCGATCCTGATCCACGACGATCGGATCGTGAGCGTCCAGTCCGGTTTCCAGACACCTCCGGGCGCGCAGGTGATCGACCTCTCCAACGAGACGGTGACGCCCGGTTTCATCGATTGCCACGTCCACATCAGCGCCCGACTACCCAGCCGGACCAACGCGACCGAGGACTGGCTCACCCACAACGACCTCTACCGCGCCTTCCAGGGAACAGTGTTCGCGCGGCGGATGCTGCAGCAGGGCTTCACCAGCGCCCGCGATGTGGGCGGCGGCGATGAAACCGTTGCGATCCGAGATGCGATCAAGGCCGGCCAGATTTCCGGCCCGCGCCTATGGGTCTCGCTGGAGCCCCTCGGCCCGACGGCTGGCCATGGCGATCCCCACGACGGCCTGGATTCGGCGCTGGAGCATCCCGGCTGGGACAACGGCTTAGTAGATACGCCCGAACAGGCGCGCCTGAAGGTGCGCGAACACAGGCGCCGCGGTGCGGACCTGATCAAGCTGATGCCGTCGGGCGGCATCGCCTCGACCGGCGACAACCCCCGCCAGCAGTTGATGACCAACGAGGAGATGCGCGTCGCGGTGGAGACCGCCCACGCCCTGGGGCTGAAGGTGGCGGCCCACATCTACCCGGCGGGCGCGATCGAGAACGCGGTGATGGCCGGCGTCGATTCGGTGGAGCACGGCTCGTTCGCCACTGCCCAGACCTTCGCCCTGATGAAGGCGCACGGGACCTATCTGGTGCCGACCCTGACCGTCTACGACGTGTTCTACGCCGCCGCGCGCGATCATCCCGAACTGCTGACGCCCGGCACCGCCCCCAAGGAGATGGCCAACGACCAGTTGCCCAAGCGCAACCTGCCGCTCGCCATCCGCAGCGGGGTCAAGATCGCCTACGGCACCGACATCGGCGAGGGCGATCACGCCATGGAGTTCGGACTGCTGATCGCCAACGGCATGGCGCCGTCCGACGCCCTGTTGACGGCGACCCGCAACGCGGCCGACCTGATCGGCGCATCCGACGACATCGGATCGATCGCCCCCGGGAAGTACGCCGACCTGGTCGCGGTGAAAGGCGATCCGCTCAGCCACCCGGAACTGTTCGAACACGTCGACTTCGTGATGCAAGGCGGCAAAACCTATCGCCGAGATGGCGAACCAACGGTCGCGGGCAGCGAATAGCGTCGCACGGCCTGGGCTCCGTTGACACGAAACAGTCACCGTATACCGTATTCCAAATCGCGTTCTGCTTGATCCCACATGTCCGTGTGGGCCGCGAGAGACGCGTCGGGGGACAGGTCCAGATGAGCAACGCGATCCGCCAACTCGCCCTCGCCGGCGTCGCCAGCCTGGTTCTAAGCGCCCCGGCCTGGGCGGACGCGCCGAGCGCCGACCAGCGGCTCCGCACCCTCTACGATTCGGAATGGTCCTGGCGTCAGGCCGAACTCGGCCACGTGCAGGACAAGCACGGCCACTGGTCCGAGACCGGCGCCCACCTGCCCCACGTCGACGCGGCGACCCAGGCGGCGCACCTGGCCTATTGGACCAAGGCGCTGGCGGAGCTCAACAGCATCCAGGTCGACCAGCTTTCGCCTGAGGAGAAGATCAACGCGGCGGTGTTCCGCGAATCCGTCGAGACCTTGGCCTCCAACGTCAAGTTCAAGACCTACGAGGCGCCCTTCAACGCCGACACCTTCTTCTGGACGGGTCTGAGTCCCCGCTCGGGGGGCTTCCCCACCGCCCAGGCCTACCGCGACTACATCTCGCGCCTGCGCGAAATCCCGCGCTATTTCGACGAGCAGACCGCCAATATGCGCGCTGGTCTCAAGCGCGGCTTCAGCATCCCGCGCGTGGTGGTGACGGGACGCGACAAGACCATCGAGCCCTATGTCGTGGCCTCGACCGACAGCCCGCTCCACACCCCCTTCAACGCCATGCCGGCTTCGATTCCGGCCGCCGAACAGGCGCAGCTGAAGGCCGAGGGCGAGGCCGCGATCCGCGAGGCGGCGGCGCCCGCCTACGCCAAGCTGCTGGCCTTCATCCGCGACGACTACATGCAGCACGCCCGCACCACCCTGGCGGGCGAGGCCGAGCCTGACGGCAAGGCCTTCTACCGCGCTCAGATCAAGGCCTTCACCACGCTGGACCTGTCGCCCGACGAGATCCACCAGATCGGGCTGAAGGAGGTGGAGCGCATCTCCGCCGAAATGGAGGCGGTCAAGGCCAAGACCGGCTTCAAGGGGAGCATGCCCCAGTTCCTGGTGTTCCTGCGCACCGACCCGCAGTTCTATCCCAAGACGCCGCACGAACTGCTGGCCTTCACCGCCTATGTGGCCAAGCGGGTGGACGGCAAGCTTGCCGCCAACTTCGGCTTCCTGCCGCGCCGGCGCTTCACCATCCTGCCGGTGCCGCCGGAGCTGGCGCCGATCTACACCGGGGGCCGCGGCGGGCTCGATTCCTGTTTGATGAACACCTACGACCTGCCGTCGCGTCCGCTCTACACCCTCACCGCCCTGACCCTGCACGAGTGCAATCCCGGCCACAGCTTCCAGGCCGCCGTCGCCACCGAGGCCCGCGACCGCCCCGACTTCCGCAAGCAGACCGGCTTCTCCGGCTACGGCGAGGGCTGGGCGCTGTACATGGAATGGCTGGGGACCAAGATGGGCGTCTACGACACGCCCTACGAGGACTTCGGCCGACTGTCCTACGAGATCTGGCGCGCCTGCCGGCTGGTGATCGACACCGGCATCCACCACGAGGGCTGGAGCCGCGAGAAGGCCCAGCAGTACCTGCGCGACCACACCGCCCTGTCCGAGCACGAGATCGAGACCGAGGTCGACCGCTACATCGCCTGGCCGGGCCAGGCCCTGGCCTACAAGCTGGGCGAGATGACCATCCGCCAGGCCCGCGCCGACGCCGAGCAGAAGCTGGGGCCGAAGTTCGACCCCCGCGCCTTCCACGACACCATCCTGTCGCTGGGTTCGGTGCCGCTGCCGGTGCTGAAGGCGCGACTGGACCAGTTCATCGCCGAGGGCGGCGACGACCCGGTCGATCCGAACACGGGCGCGGTCCACTAGGGCGGGAGCGGACCGATGTCTCGGAGAGTGGACATGACCAAACTGATCGGGCCCACGCTGGCGGTCCTCATGGCGAGCACTGCGCTCGCCGCCCACGCCCAGGCGCCCGTCGACGGCCCGGGCGATGCGAAGCTGAAGGCGCTGCTGGCCGCCGAATGGCGCTGGCGCACCCACGACCAGCACATGGGCGCCGACGACGAGGACGTCGGCGGACGCGAGCACCTGCCCCATGTCGACGCAGCCAGCCAGCAGCAGCGCCTCGCCTACTGGGCCGACGCGCTGCACGAACTCGACGCCATCCCGCTCGACCAGCTGACGCCGGAGGACAAGATCAACGCCGCGGTCTTCCGCACCGCGCTGGAGGCCTTCGTCGCCCAGATCAGGTTCAAGGACTACGAGGACGGCTTCGGCTTCTGGACCTGGATGGCCCCGCACCAGGGGTTCGGCACGGTTGCGGAATACAAGGCCTATCTCAGTCGGCTGCAGGAGACGCCGCGCTATGTCGACGAACAGATCGTCGACATGCGGGCCGGGCTGAAGCGGGGGTTCACCAAGCCGCAAATCTCCATGAAGGGCCGCGACGGGCCAGTAGCGCCTCTGGCCGAGACGAGCGCGTCGCAGAATCCGTTCTACGCGCCGTTCGCAGACATGCCCGCCTCCATCCCGGCCGCGGAGCGCGAGGCGCTGCAGGCCCAGGGCCAAGCGGTGATCTCGGGCAGCGTCGCGCCCGCTTTCGGCCGCCTGCTGGCCTTCCTGCGCACCGACTACATGCCCCATGCCCGCACCACCATCGCGGCCGAGGCGCTGCCCGACGGCAAGGCCTATTACCGGGCCAAGGTCCGCGAGTTCACCACCCTGGACATGACCCCGGAGGAGATCCACGCCATCGGCCTGAAGGAGGTCGCGCGGATCGACGCCGACATGCAGGCGACGATGAAGGCCGCCGGCTGGACCGGCGACTTCCAGGGTTTCCTGAAGTACCTGAAGACCGACCCGCAGTTCTACGCCAAGACGCCCTACGAGCTGATCGCCAAGTCGACCTATGTGGCCAACGAGGTCTACGGCCAGCTCAAGTTCACCTTCGGCCTACTGCCGCGCTACCGCTTCAGCATCACGCCGACCCCCGCCGCGATGGCGCCCTACGCCACGGGCGGCAATGGCGGCCTCGATACCTGCCTGATGAACACCTACAACCTGCCGGCGCGGCCGCTCTACACCATCCTGCCGCTGACCCTGCACGAGTGCGTGCCCGGCCACAGCTTCCAGGCCGCCCTGGCGCTGGAGGCGCCCGACCGGCCGGAGATCCGCAAGACCACCTACTTCTCCGGCTATGGCGAGGGCTGGGCGCTCTACATGGAGTGGCTGGGAACCAAGATGGGCATCTACAAGACGCCCTACGACGAGTTCGGCCGCGAGACCTACGAGATGTGGCGGGCCGCGCGCCTGGTGGTGGACACCGGCCTGCACCACATGGGCTGGAGCCGCCAGCAGGCGATCGACTACCTGTCCAGCCACACCGCCCTGTCCGACCACGAGGTCGCAATCGAGGTCGACCGCTATATCAACACCCCCGGCCAGGCCCTGGCCTACAAGCTGGGCGAAATGCTGATCCGGCGCGAGCGGGCCAAGGCCGAGACCACGCTCGGCGCCCGGTTCGACCAACGCCGCTTCCACGACATGATCCTCAGCCTCGGTTCGGTGCCACTGCGCACCCTGGAGACGGTGTTGGACGATTGGATCGCGGCCGGCGGTCCCGATCCGAACGCGGCGGCTTCGAGCCGTCCAGCGGCTTGAATCCACAAAACGTTTCGCACGCGCCGTTGCAACCCGGCGCAAGGCGTCGCAGCATCAAAGCTGGGGGAACCGGACCATGAAACTATCTCGACGCGGAATGCTCATGGCGGCCGGCGCAATCGCGAGCGCGCCCGCCGTGGCCAAGGCCGCCGCCGCCGACACCGCCGGCCTGAAACCTCTGACCACCGACGCCAAGGCGATCACGGTGGAGGAGCGCCGCGCCCGGCTGGCCAAGCTGCAGGCCCTGATGCAGGCCCGCAAGATCGGGGCGATGCTGATCGAACCGGGCTCCAGCCTGGAATACTTCACCGGCGTGCGCTGGCATCGCTCGGAGCGGACCACGGCGGCGGTGATCCCGGCCCGGGGCGAGGTGGTGATCGTCACACCCGCCTTCGAGGAGCCCTCGGTGCGCGAGACCCTGCAAGTCGGCGGCGAGGTCCGGCCCTGGGACGAGCACGAGAGCCCCTTCGCCCGCATCTACGGCGCCTTGCGCGACCGCGGCGCCGGCGCCGGCCCGCTGGCGGTGGAGGCGACCACGCGCTTCTTCATCGTCGACGGGGTGCGCGAGGCGGCCGGCGGAAATCTGCCCATCGTCTCCGGCGACACCCTGGTGCGCGAGTGCCGGCTGATCAAATCGCCGGCCGAGTTGGCGCTGATGCAGACCGCCAACGACATCACCATCGCCGCCCTGCGCCACGTCCACCAGCGGGTCGAGACCGGCATGCGCGGCCCCGACATCGCCGCCCTGATGAACGCCGCCACCCAGGCGATGGGCGGCTCGCCGGAATTCGCCCTGGTGCTGCTGAACGAGGCCAGCGCCTATCCGCACGGCTCGGTCCAACCGCAATCGGTGCGCGAAGGCTCAGTGATCCTGATGGACTGCGGCTGCACGGTGCACGGCTATCAGTCCGACATCTCGCGTAGTTGGGTGCACGGCCAAGCGACGGCCCGCCAGCGCAAGGTGTGGAACACGGTCAAGCGCGGCCAGGAGATCGCGCTGGAGACCGCGCGCCTGGGCATACCCGTCGGGACCATCGATGACGCGGTGCGCGGCTTCTACGTGAAGGAGGGCTGGGGGCCGGGCTATCACCTGCCGGGCCTGTCGCACCGCACCGGCCACGGCATTGGCCTGGATGGCCACGAGTCGCCCTACCTGGTGCACGGCGACGCCACGCCGCTGCAGGCGGGGATGTGCTTCTCCGACGAACCCGGCCTCTACACCCCTGGCGAGTTCGGTATCCGCCTGGAAGACTGCTGGCACATGACCGAGACGGGCCCCAAGCTGTTCACAGGCTTGGCGGCATCGCTCGATCAGCCGATCTGAGGCGCCGGTCGCCGCTTCCACGCGGCGGCGGCGTAGGCCACGACCCCAGCCGCCACCAGCACGCCCGAAGACAGGATCAGCTTGATCACCGCGCCCACCTTGTCGACAGCGTCCGGGCTTGGAACCAGGGTGCAGAGGATGGCGCTCGCTGTCACCACCAGCCCGACGCCGCCTAGGGCCATGGCCACGGGCGCACCGCCGGGCGGTCCCCACCCGTCGGCCTGAAGCGGTCGACGCTGAGCCCTCATGTAGATGACGAACAGGAACAGGAACGGGATGGTGTAGGACAGCACGCTCATCGATACGAGGAAGTCGTAGGCGGCCTTCAGGTTGACGCCGGCCTGGCTGATCACCACCAGTAGGATGGTGGCTGCCGCCTGGGCGATGATCGAGACCACCGGCGCGCCGGTCTTCGGATCGCGCCGGGCGAACGCCTTGGGCAGGAACGCGTCCACGCCGGCGGCGAACGGCAGACGCGCCGCCACGCCGAACCAGGCGCTGAAGCCGCCCAGGAAGGCGATCCCCAGCAACAACAGGGCCATGGGCGCCACCCGCGCCAGACCCAGATCGCCAAGCCCGCGCTGCAGCGCCTGGGGTATGCCCGACAGGCGCGAGTTCTCGCCCGGCGTCATGATGGACAGCATGGCCAGGGTGCCGAGCCCATAGGCCACGACCTGAAGCGCCCCGACCCAGGCCAGGATGCGCACGATCCGCTTGATCCCGCCGTCGATCTCGTTGCGCAGGAAGGCCAGCGCTTCCGGTCCGCCGAAGGCGAACACCATGGTCGACCAGAGGATGGCGCCGTTCGCATCCAGCGGGGGTCGCCAGGACGCATGGTGGAAGTTCGTCGCCGGCCCATGGGAGACGGCCTGGAACACGCCCGCCGCCACCAACACGCCCAGCAGGCCGAACATGGCCACCGTCCCCAGGTTGGACGCCCATTTGCCGGCGCCGAGTCCCAGGAGATGCAGGCCCGTCACCACCACCACCAGGCTCACTGATCCAGCAAGGAAGACGGCGGGCTGCTCCATGAACGCCTGGACATGAGGTCCGCCCGCCATGGCGAAGGCGTTGAGGATGAACACCACCAGCCCGGAGAAGAACGGCAGGTTGCTGGTCCAGTAGAGCCACCCGCACAGAAAGCCCGCGAACGGACCCAGCGTCTCGCGCGCCCAGACATACAGGCCGCCCTCGCCTTGAAAGCGGGTGGCGAGTTCGGCGGTGGCGACCACCAGCGGAACCATGAATCCCAGCATGGCCGCCGCCCAAAGCAATAGCGATACCGGCCCCGCCGCCGCCGCCGCCGGGAGCCATCGGATCGACACCGAAGTGGCCAGAGTGAACAGCACCAGGTCCAGGAACCGCATCCGGCGTCGAGGCACGCGCGCATCTCCACGACCGGTCGGCGATTCCGTCCAGATCGCCCTTAGGTGATCGAATGTCCTGGGACCCGGCAAGCGATACATGACAGGCCGGGCGCCGACTGCTTCAGGCTTGACGCCAGCGCGCAGCGCCCAGCCAATGCTGTCCTAGAAGTGGTCAGGCGGGGTCGGGATGCGGATGAAATGGCGGCGTGGCACGGTCTTCGCCCTGGCCGCGCTCGCCGCGGGCGCGCGCCCTGCCTTATCGGCGACGACGGACTATCGGCCGCTGGCGCGTGAAATCCTCGCGCAGATGGTCACGACCGACACCACCCACGCCCACGGCTCGACAGAACTGGCCAAGGCTATCGCTGCGCGAGCCCTGGCCGCGGGTTATGCGCCGGCCGACGTGCAGGTGCTGGCCCCCGCTGATCACCCTACCAAGGGTAACGTGGTCATCCGTCTGCGCGGTAAGGGCCTGTCCAAGCCCCTGCTGGTGATCGGCCATCTGGACGTGGTGGAGGCCGATCCGCGCAACTGGTCCGTCGCCCCGTTCAAGCTGACCGAGAAGGACGGCTATCTGTACGGGCGCGGGACCCAGGACATGAAGGGCGACGACGCCCTGCTGCTGACCGAGGCGACCCGGCTGAAACGCGAAGGCTATCGGCCCGACCGCGACATCATCTTCGCCTTCACCGCCGACGAGGAGGCAGGCGGCGACGCCAACGGCATGCAGTGGCTGCTGGCCCATCACCGCGACCTGGTGGACGCCGGCTTCTCGATCAACCAGGACGGCCAGGGCGGCCAGATGCGGGACGGCAAACTCCTGTTTCTAGGCGTGGAGACCAGCGAGAAACTCTACGTGACCTTCGAACTGGAGACGACCGACCGCGGCGGCCACAGCTCCGTGCCTCGGCCGGACAACGCGATCTACCAACTGGTCGACGGGCTGAAGCGCATCCAGGGCTTCACCTTCCCCGCGCGCACCACCGCCACCACCCGCGCCTTCTTCAAGGCCTACGCCACCACCCAGGCTGGCCAGGTCAGGGCCGACATGCTGCGCGTCGCCGGGGGCGATCTCGACGCGGGGGCGGTGAAGCGGCTCAGCGCCGATCCCGAACTGAACGCCACCCTGCGCACCACCTGCGTGGCCACCGTCGTCCATGGCGGTGAAGGCGAAAGCGCCCTGCCCCAGCGCGCTCGAGCCACGATCCAATGCCGCCTGCTGCCGGGCGAAACCCCGCAGGATGTGCGCGCAACGCTGGCGAAGGTGCTGGACGATCCGGGTATCCGCATGAGCATGGACGGCCCCATCGATCCCAGCCCCGAGACTAGGCCCTCGCCGGCGGTCCTGGCCCGTTATCGGGCGGCGGCGGCAGGTCTCTACCCCGATCCCCTGGTGATCCCGGACCTCGAAGTTGGGGCCTCGGACTCGGTCTATACGCGCGAGGCCGGCCTGCCGAGCTATGTCGCCTCCACCGTCTTCATCGACCAGGACGACCACCGCGAACACGGCCGCGACGAGCGTATCCGGGCCTCGGCCTTCAATACGGGCGTGACCTATGTCGACCGCCTGGTCCGGGCGATGTCGGCCAAGGATTGAGTGGCGTGGCCAAGGCCTTCTCGCGCGAGACCACGGAGGTCAGGCGCGCGGCGCTGATCGCCGCGACCCTGGCCAGCCTTGCGGACAGGGGGCTGGGAGCGGTGTCGGTGCGCGACGTCGCCAAGCGCGCGGGCGTGTCACCGGGGCTGATCCGCCACCATTTCGGCGGCTTCTCCAACCTGCTGGCCGAAGCCTACGCCACCGTGGTCGCCCAGGTGGACGCAGCGCTCGACCAGGCGGTCGCCGCCGCCGGCGACGATCCGGACCTCCGGATGCACGCCTTCGTCGAGGCCAGCTTCAGCGAGACCGTGGTCGACCGCGACCTGCTCTCGGCCTGGCTGGGCTTCTGGGGCTTGGTCCGCACCGATCCCGTCACCGCCGCCAAGCACGGCGAGACCTACGTCGCCTATCGAAGGAGGCTGGAAGGGCTGCTGGAGGACATGGCGACGGCGCGAGAGCGTCCGTTGGATTTGAGGCTGTCGGCGATCGGCTTGTCGGCCCTACTCGACGGACTGTGGTTGGAGCTGTGCCTGGACCCATCCACCTTCTCGCGAAACGAGGCAATGCAGATCGCGGCCAGATGGGTGAAGGCCGAACTGGCCTGAGCTTCGGAAGGGCTTGCCTCGCGTAGACAATTATACGACCGTATAGCAATCGCCTGCCCTGGAGATCGCCATGGCCGAACCGCTGTCGGAAAGCCTGCCTGCCTGGCTCTACACCGACCCCGCCTTTTTCGCCCTGGAGCGGAAACGGCTGTTCCGCCAGACTTGGCAGATCGTCTGCCACGTCAACGACATCCCGGCGACGGGCGACTACCAGGCGTTCGACTTCCTCGACGACAAGATCCTCACCGTGCGCGGCGAAGACGGCGAGGTGCGCAGCTTCCACAACGTCTGCCGTCACCGCGCCTCGCGCCTGGCCGACGGCTCGCACGGCAATTGCGGACGGCGGCTGGTCTGCCCCTATCACGCCTGGAGCTATGGCCTGGACGGCCGGCTGGCGGCGATTCCGCGCTGGCAGGGTTTCGAGGGGCAGGACACCACCGCGCTCGGGCTGAAACCGGTCGAGCAGGAGGTATGGCGCGGCTTCGTCTTCATCCGCCTCGGGCCCGGCCTGCCCAGCGTCGCCGAGATGATGTCGCCCTACGACGCCGAGATATCCGCCTACGCCTTCGAGAAGCTACAACCGCGCGGCAAGGTGGTGATGCGCCCCCGCCCGGTGAACTGGAAGAACGTGTCGGACAACTACGCCGACGGGCTGCACATCCCGGTCGCCCATCCCGGCCTGTCGCGCCTGTTCGCCGGGACCTATGCGCTGGAGGCCCAGCCCTGGGTCGACAAGATGTCCGGCGTCATCACCAAGACGCCCTCGTCCAACTGGTCCGAGCGCGGTTACCAGGGCCTGCTCGGCGGGTTCGACCACCTACCCGCTCCGCTGCAGCGGACCTGGAACTATTACAAGCTGTGGCCGAACATGGCCTTCGACGTCTATCCCGACCAGGTGGACTTCATGCAGTTCATCCCGGTCTCGGCCACCCAGACCCTGATCCGCGAGATCGCCTACGCCCATCCCGACAGCCGCCGCGAAACCCGCGCCGCCCGCTATCTGAACTGGCGCATCAACCGGCAGGTCAACGCTGAGGACACCGTGCTGATCGAGCGGGTGCAGGCGGGCATGGCGTCGTCCAGCTATGTCAGCGGGCCGCTGTCGCCGGCCGAGCCATGCCTGGCCAGCTTCGCCGCGCGGATGCGCGCGGCCATCCCGGAAGCGGCCCTGCCCCACCCGCCTGTGGGTCAGTCTGCTTGACCCCCTCCGCTCATCCCGGCGAATGCCGGGACCCAGACCCTATGGCGCGGGCTTGCCAAGCGTGGCTGTGCAAACCCTCACCTCACCGAGCCTTACGATCTGGGTCCCGGCATTCGCCGGGATGAGCGGATTTCAGAGCATATGAAAAGGCGAACCGCATGACCCATACCAGCGACATCGTCATTGTCGGCGGGGGCCACAATGGCTTGGTCTGCGCCTTCTACCTCGCGCGGGCGGGGCTGAAGGTGACAGTGCTTGAGCGCCGCCACATCGTCGGCGGCGCGGCGGTGACCGAGGAATTCCATCCGGGCTTCCGCAACTCCACCGCCAGCTACACCGTCTCGCTGCTGAACCCCAAGGTCATCACAGACATGGACCTCGCCGGCCACGGGCTGGAGATCGTCCATCGCCGGGCCGCCAACTTCCTGCCGCTGAACGACACCGAATACCTGATCGTCGGCGAGGGCCGCACCAAGGCCGAGATCGCCAAGTTCTCCAAGCGCGATGCGGAAAGGCTGGACGCCTATAACGACCGTCTGGAGGCCATAGCCGACGTGCTGCGCGACTTGGTGCTGAAGGCCCCGCCCAATGTGGAAATGGGCGGCGGCCTTGCGGGATTCGCCGAGATGCTGAAGGGCGCGGCGCTCGGACGCTCGCTGGCCAAGCTCGATACGACCGCGCGGCGCGACCTGCTGGCCCTGTTCTCCCAATCGGCCGGCGACTGGCTGGACGGCTGGTTCGAGAGTGCGCCGATCAAGGCGGCCTTCGGGTTCGACGGCATCGTGGGAGCCTACGCCAGCCCCTACAGCCCCGGCACCGCCTACGTGCTGCTGCACCACGTGTTCGGCGAGGTGAACGGCAAGAAGGGGACCTGGGGCCACGCCATCGGCGGCATGGGCGCCATCACCCAGGCCATGGCCAAGGCCTGCGCGGCGCTCGGCGTCGACATCCGCACCGATGCGCCGGTGCGCGAAGTGGTGGTCGAGAACGGGCGCGCCACCAGCGTCGTCACCGAGGCCGGCGAGCAGTTCAGCGCCCGCGCCATCGTCTCCAACCTGAACCCCAAGCTGTTGTTCGAGAAACTGGTCGACTCCACGGTCCTGCCGGACGACTTCCGCGAACGCATCGCGCGCTATCGCTGCGGCTCGGCCACCTTCCGCATGAACGTGGCGCTGTCGGAACTACCGCGCTTCACCTGCCTGCCGGAACCCGGCGACCATCTGACCGGCGGCATCATCATCGCCCCGACCCTGGCCTATATGGAGCGCGCCTACGCCGACGCCCGCGCCCACGGCTGGTCCAAGGAGCCGATCGTGGAGGTGTTGATCCCCTCCACCCTCGACGACAGCCTCGCCCCGCCGGGCCAGCACGTCGCCAGCCTGTTCTGCCAGCACGTCGCGCCGCAACTGCCGGACGGCCGGTCCTGGGACGACCACCGCGAGGAGGTCGCCGACCTGATGATCGACACGGTCGAGCGCCACGCGCCCGGCTTCAAGGCGTCGGTGATCGCGCGCAAGTCGATGACGCCGCTCGACCTGGAGCGCACCTTCGGTCTGGTCGGCGGCGACATCATGCACGGCGCCCTGACGCTCGATCAGATGTTCAGCGCCCGCCCGGTGCTGGGCCACGGTCACTACCGCAGCCCGGTCGCGGGCCTCTACCAGTGCGGCTCGGGCACCCACCCCGGCGGCGGCGTCACCGGCGCCCCCGGCCACAATGCAGCGCATGAAATCCTGAAGGACTTCGGTCGTCGCATGGCGGGACGACGGGCGGCGAAGGCGGGGTGAGGCGCTTTGCATTTGACGCGACGCGAGCCGAATACAGTTGCCGCAAGCGGTCCGTCAGCACCTTCTCGCTCTAGCGCGAAGCGGCTATGGTCGCGCTTGAACTGCCGCCGACGGTTTTTGTCGCGACCGCCGCGAGCTGTTCCCAAGGGTCATATGCAGACACCCAAACCCCGGCTGATTTCCGACCTCGCGCAGGTGGAGCGCTTTCAGGTCCTGATCGACGCGGTCAAGGATTACGCCATCTACCTGCTGGATGCGGAAGGCCACGTGGCGACCTGGAATACGGGGGCCGAGCGCTTCAAGGGCTACACGGCGGACGAGATCATCGGCCAGCACTTCTCGACCTTCTACACCGAGGAAGATCGGATAGCCGGGCTTCCCGCGCGGGCCTTGAAAACCGCCGCCACCGAAGGCCGCTTCGAGTCCGAAGGTTGGCGCGTACGCAAGGACGGCACCCGCTTTTGGACCCACGTGGTCATCGACCCCGTGATCGGTGAAGGCGACCGGGTCATCGGGTATGCCAAGATCACTCGAGACATCTCTGCGCGCCGGGTCGTGGACGAAGCGCTGGTGGCCAGCGAGCAGCGCTTCCGCCTGCTGGTCCAGGGCGTGCACGACTACGCCATCTACATGCTCGATCCAGACGGCCACGTCACCAATTGGAACTCCGGCGCGCAAGCCATCAAGGGCTACACCGCCGAGGAGATCGTCGGGCAACACTTCTCCCGCTTCTACACCGAGGAGGACCGCGCCGCCGGCGCGCCGGCCAAGGCTCTGGCGACGGCGTTAGCCGAGGGGAAGTTCGAAGGCGAGGCCCACCGCGTTCGCAAGAACGGCGAACGATTCTGGGCGAACGTGGTGATCGATCCGATCCGCGACGACCGCGGAGAGCTGGTCGGCTTCGCCAAGGTGACACGCGACATCACTGAAAAGCGCAAGGTCCAGGAGGAGCTTGAACGCTCCCGCGAGGCTCTGGTGCAGGCGCAGAAGATGGAGGCCGTTGGCCGCCTCACCGGTGGAGTCGCGCACGACTTCAACAACTTGCTGACGGTGATCCGCGCCTCGGCCGACTTTCTCCTTCGGCCGGAACTCGACGACCGGCGGCGCCTGCGGTACGCGCAAGCCATCGCCGACACGGCGAAACGCGCCACAACGCTCACCGGGCAGCTCCTTGCTTTCGCGCGCCGCCAACCTCTCAGGCCGGAGGCGTTCGACGTGGGGGCGCGGCTACGCGGATTGCATCAGATCATCGGAACGACTATCGGCTCATCGGTTCGGGTCGAACTCGATCTTCCCGACACCTCTCCCACGGTCGAAGCGGACCCTAGCCAGTTCGAGACCGCTATCCTGAACATGATCATCAACGCCCGCGACGCCATGCCAAGCGGCGGCCTGATCAAGCTATCGGTGTCGGCTTCCACAGGTGTCCCGGCCGTTCGAGGTCACGCTGCGATGGCGGGCGATTTCGTGGCGGTTGAGATCGCCGATACAGGGACAGGGATGGAACCTGCGACCCTGACTCAGATCTTCGAGCCCTTCTTCACCACCAAGGCGATCGACAAGGGCACAGGGCTCGGTCTCAGCCAGGTCTACGGTTTCGCCAAGCAGTCGGGCGGAGAGATCGACGTCCACAGCCAACTCGGTGTCGGGACCGCGTTCACGCTTTACCTTCCTCGATCAACCGCAAGTGTTGGAGCGCTGGAGGCAAAGGTCGCGCCTATCGATCTCGCTACGCTGCCCACGCGCAAAATCCTGCTGGTTGAAGACAACGAGGGGGTCGGCAACTTTGCGGCTGGCCTCCTGAGCGAACTAGGCCAAACGGTGACCTGGGTCGCAGATGGGCAAAGCGCGCTGGAGGCGCTCAACCAGAACCGCGACGCCTTCGACTTGGTGTTTTCCGACGTCGTCATGCCAGGCATGAGCGGGATCGAACTCGGACACGCAGTCAAAGCACGCTGGCCGGACCTGGAGGTGGTCCTCACCAGCGGCTACAGCCACGTCCTCGCCGAGGAAGGCACGCATGGCTTCGAGTTGCTCAAAAAGCCCTATTCCATTGAGGGGTTGCTCGTGGCGTTGAAGCAGCGCGCAGAGACGGCGACCGAGGCGCGCCAATCTAGAACGGATGCACTGGAGGACCGCTAAGGGTCATCAGCCCCACAGCTACTTTCCGATAATTCGAACTTCGCTCACCTCGAAAATCGAAGGGCGGAAGCACGCGCTTCCGCCCTTCGATCTCGCCCCTAGAACTTCTGCCCCATCTTGAGGCCGATCTGCATCGGCTGGATCGGCACCACGTAGACCGCTGGAGCCACGCCCTGGACCGAGGTCGAGGCGCAGACGCTGACCGTGCAGGGCGTGTAGCGGTTCTCCTCGCCGCGCGAGTCGAAGGCGTTCTTGATGAAGGCCTCCAGCGTCAGGCCGTGCTTCTCCACCCCGAAGGCGAAGTCCGCCGTGGCGTAGCCCGACATCTTGCCAAGGGAATCCGTGTCGGCGGTGCGCAGGCCGACATAGTTCTGGGTCAGATAGACCGCCGACGCCTGAACATGCGCGTTCCAATTGAACAGATCGAACGTGTAACGAGCGATGATATTGCCCTTGAACTTCGGTGTATAGGGCAGCTGCGTTCCCTTCACCGCCTCGGCGTCTACGTTGGAGCAACTGGAGATCAACTGGCCCGTGCTCTGGTCGGTGCCGCAGAAATTCTTGGTCAGCTTGGCGTCGTTGTATGACCCGCCGGTCGAGAAGCTCAGATGTTCGGTCGCCTGCCAGTCGGAATTGAACTCCACGCCCTTGATGTTGGCCTGGGGCGCGTTCTCGATGATGGTCAGGCTGTTTGGACCCAGGAAGGAGAACTGGAAGTTGCTCCAGTCCTCGTCGTACAGGGCGGCGTTGAAGGTCAGTCGTCGCTGGAACCAGGAGGTCTTGAAGCCGACCTCGTAGTTGGTCAGCGTGTCGGCCTGGTATGGACCGAAGTTGCCGTTGCGGTTCACCCCGCCCGGCCGGTATCCGGTCGAATAGGTGAAGTAGGCCAGATGTTGGGGATCGAAGCGGTAGGTCAGGTTGATCTTGTGCGTCTCGCCCGACGCCGCGACGGTCTTGTCCAGGTCCTGGCACGGCTCGTTGTGATAGTGGCTGTCGTTGAAGCAGGCCGCCTGGCCCGTACCGGAACTGTAGTTCGAGCTGAAGCCGAAGAAGCCCTGCAGCGAGTTGTTGTAGGCGTAGCCGCGCACGCCAGCGGTCAGGCTCAGCTTGGGCGTGATGTCGAAGGTGGCGTCGACATAGGCGGCCACGTCGCGGTCGATCCGCTCCTGATCGGTGAGCCAGATCGTGCCTGGATAGCCAGGAACCGAGAAGTTGTTCGCCGGATTCGCAGCGGCCGCGTCGCCGAAGCCGGCGATCTGGTAGTCCTGCACGATCCAGTGGGTCTGGCGTTCCTCGAACACGCCGGCGATGAAGTGCAGCCGGTCGCTGGCGGGCGAGACGATCCGCAGTTCGTTGCTGCGCTTGGTGAAACGATCGCGTCCGACGATCTCCTGCGCCGGGTTGGGCAGCACATTGCCATTGTTGTCGGTCCAGAAGGCGCCGGAGCCGTTGATGGCGTCGTAGAACACCGAATAGTCGGTGTAGTCGGTGCGCGAGTCGATCGAGCGGGCGAAGTAACCGCCGGAATAGACCAGGTCCAGGTTGCCGATCTTGCCGTTCACCGTCAGCGCCGCCTGGAAGAAGCGGTCGTGGTCGGTGTCGGGCTGGAAACGCTGCACCTTCAGATCGCCGACGGCGGGCTCGTAGCCGAACACGCCGTCGATCCGCTGGTCCTGGGCGATGAAGCTCGGGGTGATGGTCCAGTTGTTGTTCAGGTCGATCTTCAACGCCGCGCGACCGCCGTAGGTGTCGACCTTGTTGAAGTTGTCCTTGACCAGGCCAGCGTTAGTGAAGGTCGAGCCGGAGGTGGCGAAGGTGCGCGAACCCGCAACGTTGTCGATATAGCCGCCGTCGTGCTCGTCCCAGCCGACGATGCGCACGGCCATCTTGTCGGTGATCGGCACGTTGACGAAACCCTCGGCCACATAGCCGGGACCGCCGTGATCGAAGGTATTGCCCTGGATGTCGTAGCCGGCGCTGAAGGCGGCGCTGGTCGGCTTGTTGGTGATCAGGCGCAGGGTGCCGGCCTCGGAACTGGCGCCGTACAGTGTACCCTGCGGCCCCGGCAACACCTCGATACGAGCCATGTCGTAGGGGTGGACGTCGATGGTGCCGCCGATGGTGGTGATCGGCTGTTCGTCCAGATAGACGCCAACGCTGGGCAAGGGGCCGGAATGGTTGGCGTTGTCGCCGCTGGCCACGCCGCGCATGTAGATGCTGGTCTGGCTGGGGGTCTGGGTCTGAAAGGAGACGCTGGGCGTGTACTTCACATAGTCCTGGAACTGGGTGACGTTGAGCTGTTCGAGCTTGCGGTTGTCCAGCGCCTGGATGCTGACCGGAATGTTCTGGATGCTCTCGCTGCGCCGCGAGGCGGTGACGACCACTTCCTGCACCTGGGGCGCCGCACTTGAAGCCTCGGCGGCCTGGGCCAGGGCGTGCCCAGCGTATGTCATCATGGTGGATGCGAGCAGACCCGCCACCAGCGTGTTGGAAACCTTTGTCGGCTGTATCGCCTTACTGATATTCATATCCCCCGATATCCCCTCTAATGGACCTTTGTGGTCCCTGTTGTTCAGATCATTTCGACTCGCCACGCCATGCCTCGAGCGCGTTCCCCAACGCGGCTTCGAGCGGCCGCAGGTGCGCGCTGTAGTTTCGCCACTGCTCCAGCCCGTCCCGGAAGATCGGCTGGCGGACCTGTTCCGAGCTAGCGGTTCGCACCGCACGCTCGTTATCGTAGAAGCGCAGGCAGGCCGGATCGAAGCTCAGCCCGCAGTGATCCAATAGACGACGGACCTCGGCCTCGGTATCCTCGACCATGTCCTCGTAGATAACCCGATGGACCTTGCCAGGTTGCACCTGGTCGAAATGGTCCATCAACCGAACGTAGCCACGGTAATAGTGGCCAAGGTCATGCAGGTCGTAGGAGAAGTTCTGCCCGCGCGCGAAATGCTGCTTGAACGCCGAGAAGCAGGTCGCCAGCGGATGGCGGCGTGCGTCGATGATCTTAGCGTTGGGCAGGATCAGCCGGATCAACCCAACGTGCAGCCAGTTGTTGGGCATCTTGTCGATAAAGAACTGGCGTCCCAGTTTCCGCTGCACCTGGGTCCGCTCAAGGAACCGTGCGCCGAACGCCGCCAGCGCCTTGCCGTCCAGATCCGCCACGCCCGCAGGATAGCCGGCGTCGCCCTCCCCGATCCGCCGGGCGATGGCGGCGATCTCCGGCAGCTCCATCGTGCCTTCCACCTCGGGATGACTGGACAGGATCTGCTCGATCAAGGTCGAACCCGAGCGCGGCAACCCGACCACGAAGATCGGATCGCATGCCGGATCGCCCAGGGCCGCCTTGGCCTGGAACAGCTCGGCGCCGAAGATCGCCGCCGTCTTGCGGACCTGCTGGGCGGTCTCCAACGCATCGTAGCCGAGCCGCGCCTTCTGGATCGCCGCCCCCTGGGCGTAGTGATCGAAGGATTCATCGAACCGCTCCCCGTCCTCCAGCGCCTTGCCGAGCGCATAGTGCAGGTGCAGCCGGTCCTCGTCGCCCAGGCGCGCCTGATGCAGCGCCGCCTGCATGGCCTCGACCTGTTTGGAAACGAAGCGGACGGTCTTCAGATTGGCCAGGCTCCACCACGCCTCGCCCTTCGCCGGCGCCAGCGCGATGCAACGACGGTAGGCCTCCACGCCGTCGTCTTGCCGCCCGACCGTTTTCAGCGCGTGGCCATAGTTGAGCCAGAGCACCGGCTGGTCCGCATGCCGCGTCAGCAGGTCTTCGTAGATCTCGATGCTGGCCGCATATTCGCCAAGCCCCGTCAGCACCGCCGCTTGCAAGGTCCGATAGCTCGGATCGCTCGGTTCCGCCGCCAGCAGCCGCTCGACCTCCACCAGCGCCTCGGCGCCCTTGCCTTGGCGATGCAGCACGCCGGCATAGTTTCGGCGCGCCGCGGTAAAGCCCGGAGCTAGCTCGAGGCAACGCGTGAGCAGAGCCGCGGCGTCGTCATATCGCCCCAGGCGGGCGCCAAGCTCGGCGAGCATGCGGATCGCAACGACGTCGGTGGGATGGACGCGCAGGCGATCGCGCAAAATGGGCTCGGCCGTGTCGAGCCGGTTGCCGGCGAGGGCGTCGGCGGCCAGCATGAGCTGCGCGTCGCCGACGGCCGCCTCGACGTAGCGAAGATAGGCCACATCGGCGCTGGTCGGATCGCCGGCTTGGGTCAGCACATCCCCGAGAAACCTCCAGACGTCCGGCAGGTCAGGCTCCAACCGCACGGCTTCGCGACCGGCGGTCAGCGCTGCGCCAACGTCGCCAAGATCGGCTTCGGCCAGTCCCAACTCCAGCCATGCCCGGCCCGAATCGCCATGCTCCCGGACCAGGGTCGACATGAGATCACGCGCCGCCGCCGGGTCGCCGCCGAGCCGTAGCGAAATCCCCAGGATCAGCCGCGCGTCCAAGTTGCGGGCGTCGATTTTCAGAATCTCATGCGCCTGACGCGAAGCAAGCGTGGGACGTTGCGTAAGGAGCTGCCACGCATGGGCCACAGCCGCCTCGATCGAGTCAGCCGCCATCGCTGGAGGAAATGTCGTTTTAGTCCGGGTCAACGCAGCGCCCATTTCAAATCTTGGCCGTGGATGACAAAACTTGCGACGCGCCATCTGGAGCGCACCTCATGGTCTTGGCCAGAACGCCGAAAAATGTGGCGGCGCCCCAGCATTCCGCTCAACCCATAAGCTATCGGCACACCCGACCCCGCGCTTTGAGGAGACGACGACCTGAGCGCAAGTTGCGTCTTTTTTGCCCAAAACGCAGCCATCGTTGAAGATTCCCGCCCCACAACCGCGACATTATAACAGTTCATCCCAGACATTAATTTGAAGTTAACTGAAGATTTACAATATCCACCTGGTTATAACTTATAATTAGGGGGTGGCATGGTCGTGGGGGACAGCACCAGCAGTCGCCGAAACATCCTGGTGTCGTTTCTCGCCGTCCTGATCTTGATGATCGGGAGCGCCGGCGCCCTGATCGGCTTTGTATGGACGGCCATCAACCAGCAGGAGGCTGTTCGTGAGCGCATACTCGCCTCGCGCACCATCTCCAGGACCCTGGAACAGGTCGTGGAGGCCACCACGACCGCGGCGTCCTGGGACGAGGCCTATCGCAACATCGGCGGCGCGATCGATCCGGCCTGGGCGGATCGCAGTATCACCACCTACTACCACACGACCTTTAGGCACGATCTCACGCTGATCTTCACCCCTGACGCCCGGCTGGGCTACGCCGGCCAGGAGGGGCGCCGCGCCGACCTGGCGAAATTCGCCGACCTCTCGCGCCGCGTGTCGCCTTTCGTACGCCAAGCCCAGTCGCTGGAGTTTCGCAGGCGCACGGGCGCGGCGCCGCCAGGTCCGCAGGCCACGGGCAATACGGTGTTCTTCGGCTCGGCCGTCCGCTCCGGGGGCGAGGTCTACCTGCTGGGCATAGCCACGGTCGCGCCCACCGACGGCGTCGCACACGGAACGCGTCCATCCACCGTCATTGTCACCGGGCTGAAGGTGGACGGGAGACTGCTCGCATCTCTCCATCAGGATTTGGGTATCGGGGGTGCGCGCCTGTCCTTTGCGCGCCCTGCCCCGAACACGAGCTTCGCCGCCGTTCCCGACGTGAAAGGCCGCCCTCTGCTCTACATCGGGTGGGAGCCGCTGAAACCCGGCATGGACGTGCTGAAGAAAATCAGCGGCTATGTCCTGTTGGGCTTGGCGCTGCTCGCCATCGCCGTCGCCGCGCTGGGCATAAGGATACGAGGCCTGTTCCTGCACAGCGTGGCCAAGGACCAGGCCCTACAGTCCACCCTGGCCGAACTGATCAAGGCCCATGACGCCGCCGAAGCCGCCAACGCCGCCAAATCCCAATTCCTGGCTAATATGAGCCATGAGATCCGCACCCCTCTCAACGGCGTGCTCGGCATGGCCCAGGTGATGCAGAGGGGGGAGTTGAACGACGAGCAACGCGAACGCGTGCACGTGATCACGCGTTCGGGCCACGCCCTGCTCGAAATCCTCAACGACATCCTCGACCTGTCCAAGATCGAGGCCGGCAAATTCGAACTCCACGCTGGCGACTTCCAGATGGAGGAAGTGCTCGAGGGCGTTCGTCACGCCTACTGCGATGTAGCGGCGAGCAAGGGCGTGGGCCTGGAGGTGGAGATAGCGCACGACGTCGTCGGCGGCTGGCGGGGAGATGGCGCGCGGCTACGGCAGATTCTGCTCAACCTGGTTTCCAACGCCATCAAGTTCACCGACGGCGGCGAGGTGCGGCTGGCGCTGGACCTAGTCGAGGGCGCGGTCCGGTTCCAGGTCGTCGACCAGGGCATCGGCATAGCACCGGACAAGATCGGCCTGTTGTTCTCGAAGTTCTCACAGCTCGACGCCTCCGCCACTCGCAGGACCGGTGGCACGGGGCTGGGGCTGGCCATCTGCAGGGAGTTGGCGGCGTTGATGGGCGGCTCCATCAGCGTCTCCAGCACGGTCGGGATCGGATCGACCTTCACCCTCCTGCTGCCCCTGGAACGCGTTCATCACCTCGCAACCGCCGCCGCCGCCGAAAATCCAGGCTGGGAGCTCAAGGCCACGTCCATCCGCATCCTGGCGGCGGAAGACAATCCGACCAACCGCCTGGTGCTCCAGGCCCTGCTCGACCCCCTCGGCGTGCAGATCGCCTTCGCCACCAATGGCAGGGAAGCGGTCGAGGCCTGGACCGCGCAGGATTTCGACATCGTGCTGATGGACGTGCAGATGCCGATCATGGACGGTGTCGCCGCCGCGCGCCAGATTCGCGCCCTGGAAAATGAGACCGGCCGCACCCGCACGCCCATAATCGCCCTCACTGCCGACGCCATGACCCACCAGATCGACGCCTACCGCGCGGCGGGCATGGACAGCCACGTCAGCAAGCCGATCGAGCTGAAACGGCTATACGCCGCGATCAGCGACACCCTGCGTCAAGCCGCACTGGAACAGGCGGCCTGACGGCTTAGGCGAGCTCGCGCCCGCTCAGGACCCCGGTGTCGCCAGCCCGCGATGGACCAGCATGGGTCCGATCTCGGGGTCCTTGCCGTAGAAGGCCCGGAACATCTCGCCATAGTCGCGGGTATGGCCGCGCGACAGGATCATGTCGCGCAGACGCTGGCCATTGGCGCGGGTCAGGCCGCCATGCTCGGTGAACCAGTGGTAGACGTCGTCATCCAGCATCTCGGTCCAGAGATAGGCATAGTAGCCCGCCGCATAGCCGTTGCCCCAGATGTGCTGGAAGTAGCTGGAGCGATAGCGGGTCGGCACGTTCGGGAAATCGGTGTGGGTCGTCTTCAACGCCATCGTCTCGAAGGCGTCCGCGTCCTGCGCCGGCTCGGACGCCGGCAGGCTATGCCACTGGATGTCCAGCTCGGCGGCGGCGATCAACTCGCCCAGGTGATAGCCCTGATCGAAGCCGGAAGCCGTCTTGATCTTGTCGACCAAGGCCTGCGGCATCGGCTCGCCCGTCTTGTAATGAATGGCGTAGTGTTGAAGCACCTTGGGATATAAGGCCCAGTTCTCGTTGAACTGTGAGGGGAACTCGACGAAATCGCGGGCCACGTGGGTGCCCGACAACGCCGGATAGGTCTCGTCGGCGAAGAAGCCGTGCAGGGCATGGCCGAATTCATGAAACATGGTGGTGACGTCTTCGAAGGTCAGCAGCGCCGGCTGGCCCGGCGCGGGCTTGGGGAAGTTCGCCACGTTGTAGATGACCGGCTTCTGGCCGAGCAGCCTGGACTGGCCGACGAAATTGCTCATCCAGGCGCCGCCCGACTTGTTGTCGCGTTTGAAGTAATCGAAGTACATCAGGCCCAACGCCGAGCCGTCCTTGTCGAACACCTGGAAGACGCGCACGTCCGGTTGATAGACCGGGATATCCTTGCGCTCCTTGAACGTCAGGCCGTACAGCTGGTTGGCCGCATAGAACACCCCGTTCTTCAACACGTTGTCGAGTTCGAAGTAGGGTTTGATCTGGTTCTCGTCGAGATCGTAGCGCGCCTTGCGGACCTGCTCGGCGTAGCGTTCCCAATCCCACGGCTTGAGCTGGAAGGACTGTCCGTCCTTGGCGATCATCGCCTGGATGGTCTCGGCGTCGGCACGGATACGGGCGTCCGTCGCAGGCGTGAGCTGGGCCATGAACCGCTCCACCGCCTCCGGCGTCTTGGCCATCTGGTCTTCCAGCGTATAGGCGGCGAAGTTCGGATAGCCGAGCAGCTTGGCCTTCTCCGCGCGGAGCTTGGCGATCGCGGCGATGGTGGTGCGGGTGTCGTTGGCGTCGCCCTTTTCGGTGCGGGTCCAAGACGCCTGGAACAGCGCCTCGCGCACGGTGCGGTCTTCCAGGTCCTGCAACGAAGGCTGCTGCGTGGTGTTCTGCAGCGGGACCACCCACCGGTCCTTCAGGCCGCGCCCGGCTGCGGCCTGGGCCGCGGCCGCGATCTCGCCCTCGCTGAGACCCGCGAGCTTGGACTTGTCGTCCACCACCAGCGCGCCGGCCTTGGTTCCCGCCAACAGCCTATGCCCGAACTCGGTCTGAAGAGTTGAGAGCGCCTTGTTCAGCTCACGCAGCCGGACCTTATCCGCGTCGGACAGCTTGGCGCCCGCGTGCACGAAATCCTTGTAGTAGATCTCGATGAGCTGCCTGCCCTCGGGATCGAGTTTCAGATGCTCGCGTCGGTCATAGATGGCTTGCACCCGGGCGAACAGTTTTGGATTCAGGTAGATGGCGTCGTGGTGGGCGGCCTGCCGGGGCCCCTCGACGGTCTGGACCTTCTGCAGCGCCGGATTGGTGTTGGCCTGGGTCAGGGCGCCGAAGACGCTGCGCACCCGGTTCAGCATCTGGCCGGACTTCTCCATCGCCACGATGGTGTTCTCGAAGGTGGGCGGCGCGGGGTTGTCGGCGATCTTTTCGACCTCGGCCATCTGGCGGGCCATGCCCCCCTCCAACGCCGGCTGGAAGTCCTCATCCTTGATCTGGTCGAACCGGGGCGCCTCGAACGGCAGGGTGCTCGGTGATGAGAACGGGTCTTCGGCCGCACCGGCCCGGACAGCGAAGGCGGAACAGATCGCCAGGGTCGAGATGGCGGCGGTCAGACGAAGCGCACGAACCGATTTCATCGAGAGGCGTTTCCCAGGATCACGGCCATCCGTCCGATGCGGACAGCTCCAGTCCTTGGCGCTTAAGCACGCCGAACCGTCATGGACAAGGCCCCGAGCATGTGGGCGTCGGATCGTCGCCCGCTACCGCCAAGGGCAGCGATGCGACCAAGGCGCCACCCAAGCGTTCCCTATCCGACAATAGGAGATCACGATGACCGACCTCGCTCGAATTCACCCCCACATGGAGATCATCGGTGCGGACGGCGTCCACGTCGGTACTGTGGATCATGTCGATAACGGTCGCCTGAAGCTGACCAAGAAGGATTCCAGCGACAACCGTCATCATTTCATCGATGGCGGCCTGGTCGCGGACATCGAAGGCGGGAAGGTCCGCCTCTCGGCCAATGCCGACGTAGCCGTCACCTTGGAGGACGGAGACGCTGAAGAGGCCGCCGCAGCCGCCAGCGACCGCCTGGACCACGAGCTCGAAGAGACCTTTCCGGCCAGCGACCCCGTCTCAGCAAAGCACATCACATAAACGGATCAGAGCGCTGCGTTTAAACGCCGAAAGCCCCCAGTGTGAGCTGGGGGCTTTTGGCGTATTGGGGTGATTGGAGCTTGGGTGCGGGGACAGGATTTGAACCTGTGACCTTCAGGTTATGAGCCTGACGAGCTACCGGACTGCTCCACCCCGCGACAAGCTCTTCGTGGCATTGTGTATGAAGGGTTTTGATCTCAGCTATGGTGGTTAGCGGAACATCCAACTTGCGGACCTGGCGGCGACCTACTCTCCCGCGCCTTAAGACGAAGTACCATTGGCCCTGGGGGACTTAACGACCGAGTTCGGAATGGGATCGGGTGGGGACCCCCCGGTATAGCCACCAGGTCGGCAAGTTGGATGATGAAGACATCGATTTTGGAATATACGGGTCCAATGCGGCGGCTTCGTCGCCGCGCATGGGCTTAGTTGAGATAACGATCAAGCCGATCGAGCTATTAGTACCAGTAAGCTTCATGGGTCGCCCCACTTCCACACCTGGCCTATCAACGTGGTGGTCTACCACGGCTCTCAGCGAAGCCTTGTTTCGAGGTGGGTTTCCCGCTTAGATGCTTTCAGCGGTTATCCCTTCCATACTTAGCTACCCTGCTGCGCGGCTGGCGCCACGACAGGTCCACCAGAGGTATGTCCATCCCGGTCCTCTCGTACTAGGGACAGATCCTCTCAAGCTTCGTACACCCACGGCAGATAGGGACCAAACTGTCTCACGACGTTCTGAACCCAGCTCACGTACCACTTTAATCGGCGAACAGCCGAACCCTTGGGACCTGCTCCAGCCCCAGGATGTGATGAGCCGACATCGAGGTGCCAAACTTTGCCGTCGATATGGACTCTTGGGCAAAATCAGCCTGTTATCCCTAGAGTACCTTTTATCCGTTGAGCGATGGCCCTTCCACGCAGGACCACCGGATCACTATGGCCGACTTTCGTCTCTGCTCGACTTGTCAGTCTCGCAGTCAGGCAGGCTTATGCCATTGCACTCGTCGAGCGATTTCCGACCGCTCTGAGCCTACCATCGCGCGCCTCCGTTACACTTTGGGAGGCGACCGCCCCAGTCAAACTGCCCGCCACGTCATGTCCCGGACCCGGATAACGGGCCGCGGTTAGACGTCAGCGACAACAAGGGTGGTATTTCAAGGTTGGCTCCACCGGAACTGGCGCCCCGGTTTCATAGCCTCCCACCTATCCTACACATGTCGTCGCTAACGCCAAGGCGAAGCTGCAGTAAAGGTTCATAGGGTCTTTCCGTCTGACCGCGGGAACCCCGCATCTTCACGGGGAATTCAATTTCGCTGAGCCTATGCTGGAGACAGTGGGGAAGTCGTTACGCCATTCGTGCAGGTCGGAACTTACCCGACAAGGAATTTCGCTACCTTAGGACCGTTATAGTTACGGCCGCCGTTTACCGGGGCTTCAATTCGGAGCTTGCACCCCTCCTTTTAACCTTCCGGCACCGGGCAGGCGTCAGACCCTATACGTCGCCTTACGGCTTCGCAGAGCCCTGTGTTTTTGATAAACAGTCGCTACCCCCTGGCCTGTGCCACTCTACAATGCTTGCGCATAGCAGAGTCACGCTTATCCCGAAGTTACGCGTGCAATTTGCCGAGTTCCTTCAGCATAGTTCTCTCAAGCGCCTTGGTATACTCTACCAGTCCACCTGTGTCGGTTTAGGGTACGGTCTCCGTTGGAGTTATTTCCAGGGACGCCTTCGCTGCCCGCCCAATCCAATAAGGTTGGACAACATACGGCATCCGTCACTTCCAACTGGCCCAGGAATATTGACCTGGTTCCCATCGACTACGCCTTTCGGCCTTGCCTTAGGGGCCGGCTAACCCTGCGCAGATTAGCTTTACGCAGGAACCCTTGGACTTTCGGCGAGAGGGTCTCTCACCCTCTTTGTCGCTACTCATGTCAGCATTCTCACTTCCCATACCTCCACCAACCCTCGCGGCTTGGCTTCACAGGCTTAGGGAACGCTCCGCTACCACTCTTTCGAGTCCATAGCTTCGGTGCACGGCTTGAGCCCCGTTACATTTTCCGCGCAGGATCGCTTGACCAGTGAGCTGTTACGCTTTCTTTAAATGATGGCTGCTTCTAAGCCAACATCCTGGTTGTCAATGCAATCCCACATCGTTTCCCACTTAGCCGTGACTTGGGGACCTTAGCTGATGGTTAGGGTTGTTTCCCTTTTCACAACGGACGTTAGCACCCGCTGTGTGTCTGCCGGATAGTTCTTTCGGGTATTCGGAGTTTGGTTAGAATTGGTACAACTCGCGTCGCCCGCATCCATCCAGTGCTCTACCCCCCGAAGAATACATCCGACGCTCTACCTAAATAGATTTCGCGGAGAACCAGCTATCTCCAGGTTTGATTGGCCTTTCACCCCTAGCCACAAGTCATCCCAAACTTTTTCAACAGTTACGGGTTCGGTCCTCCAGTAAGTGTTACCTTACCTTCAACCTGCTCATGGCTAGATCACCTGGTTTCGGGTCGTCATGCGTCGTACTCAGTCGCCCTATTCAGACTCGCTTTCGCTGCGCCTACACCTAACGGCTTAAGCTTGCATGACACATGAAGTCGCTGACCCATTATACAAAAGGTACGCCGTCACACCGCTTGGGTGCTCCGACTGCTTGTAGGCTTCCGATTTCAGGTACTATTTCACTCCCCTTGTCGGGGTGCTTTTCACCTTTCCCTCACGGTACTTGTTCACTATCGGTCATTGAGGAGTACTTAGGCTTGGAGGGTGGTCCCCCCATGTTCAGACAGGATTTCACGTGTCCCGCCCTACTCGAGTCTCATCCTATTTAACGTCTACGGGGCTATCACCCACTATGGCCGGCCTTTCCAAGCCGTTCGACTTTATTTCAGATGAGCACTGGCCTGGTCCCTGTTCGCTCGCCACTACTGAGGGAGTCTCGGTTGATGTCCTTTCCTCCGGGTACTGAGATGTTTCAGTTCCCCGGGTTTGCTTGTTGGAGCCTATGTATTCAGCCCAACATACCTTTTAACAACCTACCAATCGGGTCACTCGCCTAAGCAAGTAACAAGTTGGCAGGCCGTAAAGGTGGGTTTCCCCATTCGGAAATTTGCGGATCAAAGGGTGCTCGCGCCTCCCCGCAACTTATCGCAGCGTGCCACGTCCTTCATAGCCTCTCAATGCCAAGGCATCCGTCGGAAGCCCTTATTTGCTTGATCGTTCTCAGCAAAACCCATGCGCGGGGAAGAAGCCGCCCCGGTAAACCGGGATAGCCGTCTTCGCAGCGCCTGGACTGTATATTCTGTCAGACGATGTCTTCATTAGATCGGTCCTTAAAGCTCTGGAGAAGCCGGACAAACCCTTCATTCACGATGTCATCTTGCGTCGCCCAAAGGCGGCGTAAGAAACTTGTTTCGCTTGCGATCGCGCTTTCAGCGCTCGATATCCCATCGGATGGACGTGGTGGAGCCAGACGGGTTCGAACCGACGACCTCATGCTTGCAAAGCACGCGCTCTACCAACTGAGCTATGGCCCCCTTCAGCGCCACCGCCCAAGCTCGTGAGCTTGTCGTTCAAATCCGTCGCTTGGCCCGGCAGGCCGGCCGCCCGGGTGACACACAGTGTGTGGTGGGCCCAGGCAGACTCGAACTGCCGACCTCACGCTTATCAGGCGTGTGCTCTAACCAACTGAGCTACAGGCCCGGGATAGCGCTCCGCCTCTTGCAGCTGGAGCCATACGACTCCTCAAGCCCGCAAAGGCGCGCGATCGCATTCCCAACCTCACAGCCCGAACGGTTGTCCAGGGCGGCTGGGAATGTGCGGAAAGAGAAACGGAGACGGCGGCGTCCCGCACCTGTTTAGGTGTCTGTGACGAACCAGTAGGCCGTGAGACCATAGAGGTTCATCCTTAGAAAGGAGGTGATCCAGCCGCAGGTTCCCCTACGGCTACCTTGTTACGACTTCACCCCAGTCGCTGACCCTACCGTGGCCTGCTGCCTCCTTGCGGTTAGCACACAGTCTTCGGGTAAAGCCAACTCCCATGGTGTGACGGGCGGTGTGTACAAGGCCCGGGAACGTATTCACCGCGGCATGCTGATCCGCGATTACTAGCGATTCCGACTTCATGCACTCGAGTTGCAGAGTGCAATCCGAACTGAGACGACTTTTAAGGATTGGCTCACCATCGCTGGGTTGCAGCCCTCTGTAGTCGCCATTGTAGCACGTGTGTAGCCCACCCCGTAAGGGCCATGAGGACTTGACGTCATCCCCACCTTCCTCCGGCTTACCACCGGCGGTCCCTTTAGAGTGCCCAACTAAATGATGGCAACTAAAGGCGAGGGTTGCGCTCGTTGCGGGACTTAACCCAACATCTCACGACACGAGCTGACGACAGCCATGCAGCACCTGTGTCCTAGTCCCCGAAGGGAAAGCTGCATCTCTGCAGCGGTCCAGGCATGTCAAAAGGTGGTAAGGTTCTGCGCGTTGCTTCGAATTAAACCACATGCTCCACCGCTTGTGCGGGCCCCCGTCAATTCCTTTGAGTTTTAATCTTGCGACCGTACTCCCCAGGCGGAGTGCTTAATGCGTTAGCTGCGTCACCGAACGGCATGCCGCCCGACAACTAGCACTCATCGTTTACGGCGTGGACTACCAGGGTATCTAATCCTGTTTGCTCCCCACGCTTTCGCGCCTCAGCGTCAGTAATGGGCCAGTGAGTCGCCTTCGCCACTGGTGTTCTTCCGAATATCTACGAATTTCACCTCTACACTCGGAGTTCCACTCACCTCTCCCATACTCAAGACAGCCAGTATTGAAGGCAATTCCGAGGTTGAGCCCCGGGCTTTCACCCCCAACTTAACTGTCCGCCTACGCGCCCTTTACGCCCAGTAATTCCGAGCAACGCTAGCCCCCTTCGTATTACCGCGGCTGCTGGCACGAAGTTAGCCGGGGCTTCTTCTGCGGGTACCGTCATTATCGTCCCCGCTGAAAGGATTTTACAATCCTAAGACCTTCATCATCCACGCGGCATGGCTGCGTCAGGCTTTCGCCCATTGCGCAAGATTCCCCACTGCTGCCTCCCGTAGGAGTTTGGGCCGTGTCTCAGTCCCAATGTGGCTGGCCATCCTCTCAGACCAGCTACTGATCGTAGCCTTGGTGAGCCTTTACCTCACCAACTAGCTAATCAGACGCGGGCCGCTCTAAAGGCGATAAATCTTTCCCCCGAAGGGCACATCCGGTATTAGCACAAGTTTCCCTGTGTTGTTCCGAACCTAAAGGCACGTTCCCACGTGTTACTCACCCGTCCGCCACTAACCCCGAAGGGTCCGTTCGACTTGCATGTGTTAAGCCTGCCGCCAGCGTTCGCTCTGAGCCAGGATCAAACTCTCAGGTTGAGTTGACCGCTAACCTAAGCATCACAGTCCGAAGACCGTTTGGCGTAGTTATGCGTATTTCTTGACGAGTTCCCAATTCCCACGAACAACCAAGCCTAAGCCCAGCCATCCACGGTGCATGGTATCAAGAGACCACATTCGTCAGCGTCCATTTTTGATAAGCTCGAAGCTTATCGCCAGAACGCCGCCGCCTGCGTTTCTCTTTCCATTCAACAATGTCAAAGACCCGAGACCGAAATGACTTCCCTACCCCAAAGCCTATGGCCCGGAGCATGAAAGCGTTTCGATCCGTATGAACGAGCGCCCTATTAGGGGAACCCGATCGAGGCCGCTCCGTTGGGTGGATGTAATCCGTCCCGAAGGCGTGGTCTCTGGCGGCGGAGGCCTTGGCCCCCCGACGCCGGGAGCGGGTAGATAGGGCGGGAGCCGCATTAGATCAACACTTTTTTTTGCGACCGGCCCGGATTATGTGACTCAACCCTCTCGCCGCCTGGAAAGGCTTAGAACTCCGGAGCTTCCGCCGGTGCATGCGCAAGGGCTGTAGCCGGCGGAGCGCCTAGGCGCGTCAAGCTGAATACGACGCCTACGGCGGCCACCACGGCGGCGCAGACGAGCGCGATATGGCTTGCATGGATCGTGGCCACCCGGAACAGGAAGGCCACGCCCAAGGCGCCCGTGGTCTGGCCGATCAGGCGCGAGATCGCCAGCATCCCTCCCGCCGCCCCTGCCCGCTCCCGCGGCGCGGCCGTGAGCAGGGTCCGGTTGTTGGGAGCCTGGAACAGGCCGAAGCCGGCGCCGCACACCGCCATCTTCCAGGCCAGGTCGAGATCGCTGGCGGTCGCGGGCGTCATGGCCAGCAGGGCCAAGCCCACAGCCATCAGCGTCATGCCGGCCCCGCCTATGATCGCCGCTGGCCAGCGGTCCGCCAGCCTGCCGGCGATCGGAGCTGCGATCCCCACCCCGATCGGCCAGGGGGTCATGAGCAGTCCGGTCTGGACCGCGCTGCGATGGAGAAACCCCTCGAGCAGGAAGGGCAGCGACAGATAGGCCAGCATCTGGGCGGAGAAGGAGGCGATGGAGGTCGCCACCGACAAGGCGAAGATGGGGATGCGCATCAGGTCGATGGGGACCAGCGGCCGGGCGAACTTCAGCTCCCGGCGGATCAGGAAGGCGCCCGCCGCGAGGCCCACGCCCAGCTCGGCCGCCGCCAGCAGTGGGCTGCGTCCCCGACTGAACTCGTCCACGCCGATGACGATCAGGAACATAGCCGCCGCATTGAACGCGGTGCTGACCCAGTCGAACGCCTTGTCGACGCGAGGGGTCTCCGGCAGGGCGCGGTTGGCGATCAAGGCGGCGACGATCCCGATCGGGACGTTGACGGCGAACAGGCCCTCCCAGGTGCCCACGGCGAGGATGGCGGAGGTGACCGTGGGCCCGATGGCGGACGCCACCGCCACGATCAGCGCATTCAATCCCACGCCTCGCCCCAGCAGCCGGTGAGGATAGGTGAAGCGCACCAAGGCGCCGTTGACGCTCATGATCCCGGCGGCGCCCAGCCCCTGCACCACCCGCGCCAGGATCAGTTCCGGCAGGGTGTGCGACATCGCACAGCCGAGCGAGGCCAGGGTGAACAGGCAAAGCCCGCCCTGGTAGATGCGCCGATACCCTACGATCTCGCCCAGCGACGCCAGCGGCAGCAGGGTGACGACGATGGCCAGCTGGTAGGCGTTGACGATCCAGATCGCCTCGGCCGGCGTGGTGTGCAGCGCGTGGGTGATGGTGGGAAGGGCGACGTTGGCGATGGCGGAGTCCAGCACGGACATGCCGAGCGCGAGCCCGATCACGGTCATGGCCCAATAGCGCCGGGGCGTCGGCAGACCGTCGGGATAGGGCGTCAGGGCGATGCTCCTTCTAAAGCGCAGGTCGCACAGCCTAGAGCGCCATGATTCCACTTTTAAGTGCTGTCCCCCTTGATGCGCGACGAGGCCTATTCCGCAGGCATCGGCCGCACCGCCGCGCCGCCCAGCCCGCGCGGAATGCGCCGCCGCCCAGGCTGACGCAGCCGGTCGAGGTAGAGATAGACCACCGGCGTAGTGAGCAGGGTCAGGAGCTGGCTGGCGATCAGGCCCCCGATGATGGTCACGCCCAGGGGTCTGCGAATTTCCCCGCCTTCGCCCAGGCCCATGGCCAGGGGCGCCGCGCCCATGATGGCGGCGCAGGTGGTCATCAGGATCGGGCGGAAGCGCAGCATGCAGGCCTGATAGATCGCGTCGCGCGACGACAACCCCTGCTCCCGCTCCGCCACCAGGGCGAAGTCGATGATCATGATCGCGTTCTTCTTGACGATGCCGATCAGCAGGATGATGCCGATCATGGCGATGATCGAGAAGTCGATATGGCAGATCAACAGCGCCAGGACCGCGCCGACCCCCGCCGACGGCAGGGTGGACAGCACCGTCAAGGGATGGACGAAGCTTTCATAGAGCACGCCCAGCACGATGTAGACCGACAGCAGCGCCGCCAGGATCAGGATCGGTTCGCTGGACAGCGACTGCTGGAATATCTTGCCGGTCCCCTGGAAACCGCTGACCACGGTGTTGGGCATGCCGATCTTTTCGATCGCCTCCTGCATGTCGCGCTGGGCGTCGCTGAGGGAGCGCCCCGGCGCCAGGTTGAACGAGAGGGTGGCGGCGGCCGCACCGCCCTGGTGGTTGACCGCCAAGGGCGTGTTGCCGAGCGCCCAATGGGCGATGGCGGAAAGCGGCGTCATCGTCTCCGCCGCGGTCGAGATCGCGACGCCCGTCGCAGTGGTCACCGCGCCGCCGGTCGAGGTGCGCGGGATGCCTGCGCCTGCAAGCGTGGTCGAGACCGCGGTTCCCGTCGAGGTGGGAGACGATGAAGCGCTCGCGCTGGTGCTGGACGGGGCTGTGGGACTGAAGGTGAGCGGGGAGCCGGCCACGCTGGCGGAGACGCTGGTCGCTCCCGAGCCGGATACGGTCGCGACATCCACGGAGCTGGACGCCTGGCCGCCGCCCGGACTGCTGGAAACGCCCGAAACCGCGCCCACGATCGGGGTGGGTTGGGAGATCGAAGAGCTCGCCTGAACAGCGGCGCCACCGCCGCCGCTCGCGCTTGTCGCCGGGGACGTGGATGTCGAAGCAGCCGCACCGCTGGGAGGTGGTGTGACGTAGATGTCCTTCAACGCCTCGGGGTCCTGCTGGTAGCGCTGCGCCACCTCCATGACCACGCGGTATTGGTTCAGCGGTTTGTAGATGATGGAGGCCGGCGCCTGGCCGAAGGCGTCGTTCAGGGTGGTGTCGATCTGCGCCGAGGTGACGCCCAGCCTGGAGGCGGTGTCGCGGTCGATGGTGATGTAGCTTTCCAGCGCGTGGTACTGTTGGTCGGTGTTGACCTCGGTCAGGTCGGGATAGGTCTGCAGCGCCCGCATCAGCTTGTCGGACCAGGTCTTCAGCAGCTCGCTGCTGTCGCTCTGCAGGGTGTACTGGTACTGGGCGTTCCCACCCCTGCCCCCGGTCGGGATATCCTGGTTGGACTGCAGGAACAGTTGAGCGCCCGACACCCCCATCGTGCGCGGACTCAGACGATGGATCACATCGTCGGCGCTGACCCCGGGACGCTGTTTACGCGGCTTGAGCGTCACCCACATGCCGCCGCCGGAAGCTTGGACAAAGCTGGTCACCGTCTGCACGCCGGGATCGCTCATCACGATCTGCTCCAGGTGGCGCACCTTGGCCGCCGTCAGGGAGAACGACGAGGCCTGATCGACCTGGATGCCGCCGGTCAGGGCGCCCGTATCCTGCTGCGGGAACAGGCCCTTGGGCACGACGCCGTAGAGGTAGAAGTTCAGCACGATGGTGGCGATCAGCGACAGCACCACGACCAAGCTGTGGTCCAGCGCCCAGGCCAGGGAGACCGCGTAGGCTCCGTGGACCCGATTGAACCCCCATTCGAAACCGTCGCCCACCGCGCCCCAGGTCTTGCGCCATAGGGAGCGCCGCAGCGCGTGCTTGTCCTCGCCAGGATGCTCGTCGATCAGGCGCGCGGCCATCATCGGAATCGTGGTCAGCGAGACCAGCAGGGAGATGCCGATGGCCACCGCCAGGGTCACCGCGAACTCGCGGA
>NZ_LMUL01000014.1:2570561-2588064 GCF_009765965.1 Caulobacter sp. S45 | reverse complement strand
CAGCGTCCATTTTTGATAAGCTCGAAGCTTATCGCCAGAACGCCGCCGCCTGCGTTTCTCTTTCCATTCAACAATGTCAAAGACCCAACCAGCTAACCGGCCCGCCGTTTAACGCCCGGCGACGGCGAGAGCAGCTATTTAGCAGCTCCGAATTCCGTGTCAACAAGTTCTTTTCAGAACCAGTTGGCCATTTTACGTCCGGCCGACGAAGGCGATAAATAAGCGCCTCAACTTTTGCTGTCAATCAAATCCTTTTCAGGAATTGATGCCCGCCTTTACTTGCCGAACCAGCAGGAGAGCGGCGCTTTTACTTTGCATCACCACCCTGTCAACCAAATCTCTATTCGAAATCCGGCCCGTTATTTTCCGCCCAACTCGGCGGGGAGCGGCGATCTACAGACCGACGATCCCGAAGTCAACCACCTCCGAAAAGGCGTCGCGCCACCTCCAAACCAGGAAAATGGCGACAAAGAACCGCCCAGGGCCGCCGAGGGGCTACCCTCCCAGGTCCGAAGCGATTCGATTGGAAGCGCGGAACCTAACCAAAACTCCGCCCGAAAGCAAGAGCCAATAGTGAGTTCGTCAGGCCTTTTGGGCCCGCCGTTCAGCGGAGGGCGGCTTATAGGTCCACGCCCGCCGTCACGCAAGCGTCATTCGCATCGAGTCTGCGATCAGCCCGCGGAGATGTATTGCTTCAGGCTCTGGGCCTCGGCGACGCTCTCGGCGATCTTGGATTTCACCAGGTCGCCGATGGAGATCAGGCCGATCAGCCGCTCGCCTTCGCAGACCGGCAGGTGACGGATGCGCCGGTCGGTCATGCGGCTAAGCAGGGAGTCCACCGTTTCGGTCTGCTCCGCGAAGATGACGTCGCGGGTCATCACCGCTTCGACCGAATGGGACAGGGCGGCCGCGCCGTCGGCGGCCACGGTGCGCACCACGTCGCGCTCGGAGAAGATGCCCACCACCTTGTCGTGGGCGTCCAGCACCACCAGGGCGCCGACCCGACGCTGATGCAGGAGCGCGACCGCATCGGAGACCTTCTCGTCGGGCGCGATCGTGAAGACCAGATCGCCCTTGGCCTTGAGGATTTCGGTGATCAGCATGGCGTCTCTCTCCGTGCGCGCACGTTGGCTGGCGCGCGTTGACAAGGAGGGTCTCGCAAACCGGGGGCGCCGGCAACCTTGCACCCGAATCAACACCTCGGGTGCGATAGGGGTTTCATCGACGCCAGCCGGACAAGGCCCCGGCGGCGCGCGCGATCGATCCGATCAGCAGCAGACCCGCAGCATAGCCGAACAGGTGCGCCTCCCACGCCACCGGCTGGCTCCCCTGCCCCACATCCAGACCGGTGAAGGCGATCAGCAGATTCACGACGACCCAGCCCAACCCCATGCTGATCACGGTGCGGCTGAGGAAGGGCGCCAGTCCCGGCCGACGGTCCACCAGTCGCGAGGCGGCGCCCATCAGCCCAGAGATCGCGCCCGACGCCCCCACCAGCACGTCCGGCGATCCCCACGTCACCAGGGCGAAGCCGAGGCTGCCGAGCACCCCGCATAAGAGATAGAAGACGAAGAAGCCGACCACGCCGCGCGCGCTGGGGCCGAACAGCCGCACCACGGGCGCGCCGAAGGCCAGTGCGCCGACCGCGTTGAGCCCCGCATGCGCCCAACCGCCGTGCACGAACAGCGCGGTGACAAGTCCGCTCCAGCGTCCCACACGCAGGTCCGCAGGCGAAAAGCCCAGAAGCCGCACCGCAGCTTCGGAATTTCCGCTGAAGCTCTGCAGGGCGTAGCCGCCCAGGATCGCCGCAACGATCGCCAGCAGCGGCCAGGGCGCGTTCAGGAACGGCTCACGCCGCGGAGGAGCGTCGTATTGGGTCGGGGACAGTCTCGGCCTCCAGGGCGAATGAACCCGCAGATGCGGCGCGGGTCCGATTTTGCGCAACCCCCTCGCCTCACGATCACGACAATAGGTCGTCAAGCTTACCCATTATTTACATTGGTCTGTTTTGTTTCCGCACAATCCGGAAGGTCGGCGCGCGCTTCGGCGTGATTCGCCCCTCCGATTCGGAGCTCGGGTCGGCGCCATGCCGGCTCGCCTTCGAGTAGAGTTTCGGAGCGAGCCGCGATGCATAGACATAGAGCCGTCGCCCGCCGCGCCTGCCGGATCGCGAGCCTCGCCGGCCTAGCGGGCGTGGCGGTGCTGGTCGCGGCCAGCGCGGTCCAGGCGCAGAGTGCGTCGAGCACCCTGTCGGCCTTCAAGGCGGGCTACGGCGGAACAGGCCTCAGCGGCTTCGAACAGCCGGTCAACGTCAATACCCGCGACGCCAACGGCAACCTGGTGATCACCGACGGCGTGATCCAGGCGGGTTCGGACAACAGCGTGTTCAGCCACGTCATGGTCGGCGGGGCCAGCGACACCTTTTCCGGGGCCGGGGCGCTCGGTAGCGCCACTGCGATCGGCAACAACCTGAGCGTCAACGTCTCGGGCAACTACAACACCGTCGTGGTCAACTCCAACCAGACCAATACCGGCTCGATATCCGCGACGACGACCCTGAACGGGAAGGTGAACCTCGATGGCGGCCAATAGCATCATCGCCAAGACCCCGGAGGCCAGGACCTCCGGCGTCGGCGCCTTCGGGCGGCGGTCCAGGCTCGTCGCCATGGCGAGCGTCGCCGCTGTGGTCCTGTCTGGGTGCGTGTCCCCGGTCGCCGGTCGCAACGGCAACTACGCCAGTCCCATCGGGGACGCGCCGGTGACCGCCAACCCGACCCCGTACTCCGCCGCCCTGGTGTGCCTGTCGCAATACGCCCAGCACTATGGCGTGCGTGCGCCGCGGATCGCGGTCGGCCGGATCGCCGACTACACCGGCAAGGCCGAGGACAACGGCGGACGCGAGATCACGCAGGGCGCCTCGCTGATGGCGATCTCGGCCCTGGCCAAGGCCGGCGCGCCGCTGGTCGAGCGCTACGACACCAGCGTGTCGGAGCTCGAACTCAAATACGCCAACAACAAGCTGATCTCCGACACGCCCGAGGGGCCGAACACGGCGGGTCCGGACGGGCCCCAGCCCTATCGCAAGATCATGGCCGGACAGGTGCCGGGCTCCGACTTCTACCTGGTCGGCGGCATCACCGAGCTGAACTACAACATCCGCTCCTCGGGCCTGGACGCCCAGGGCGGCAAGCAGGACGCCACCAAGGGCACCGGCGTCGCCACCGGCCAGCTCTACGTCATGAACGTCGGCATCGACCTGCGCCTGGTCGAGACCAAGACCATGGAAGTGGTCGACGTGGTCTCCTACCAGAAGCAGATCGTCGGCCGGCAGGTGGGCCTCGGGCTGTTCAGCTTCTTCGGCAGCAACGTCATCGACGTCTCGGCCGGCGAAGGCGGCCTGGAGCCGATCCAGCTCGCCGTCCGCTCGATGGTCGAACGCTCCGTGCTGGAGATGATGGCCAACCTCTATGGCGCGCCAGGCCCCCAGGCCTGCCTGGCGAACGGCGCCGACCCGGTGGGTCCGCCCACCACGACCGGCCTCACCGGCGGCTTCTATCCCGCCTACAACAACCTGGATCAGAACAATGGGCAGACGCGCGAAGAGCCTAATCGCTGGGACGCCCATCGCGATCTTGGCGTCCCTGTCGCTCTGCGGGGCCGCTACTAGCCAGACCGCCTCCACGGGCAGCCAGGCGCTCAACACCCAGATCCAGCTCGGCGACGTGATCGCCGGGCAGACCCTCGATGTGCAGAGCGCCTCCAACGGCGCCACGCTGGCGGCCACCGCGGTCGGCAACAGCGCCACGGCCGTCGGCCAGGGCGGCGCCGTCGACTTCGAGTCGAACCAGCAGATGAGCGGGACCACAGCGGCCCAGAGCAATCCGTCGGTGAACGGCGACGCGGGCCCGACCTTCGTCACCGCCACCTCGGCGACCGGCAACAACGCCACGTCCGGCACCACAGGCGCGGCGGCGACGGGGAACACCGAACAGGTCGACAACGGTCCCGGGACCAGCGCGACCACCTTCGCCAACCTCGGCGGCTACGCCGACATCAGCTCGGCTTCCAGCACCGCGGTCGGCAACACCCAGGCCTGGACCGTCTCGGACGGATCGCTGAACGCGACCTCCACCCAGTCCAACACCGGCGTCACCCACAGCGAGACCGATGTGGCGGCCAACGGATCGGGCACGGCGACCTACACCGCCACCTCGGTCGGCAACGACGTGGAGGCCTCCACCACCAACTCGCCGGTGACGCTGAGCATCTCCCAGAGCCAGACCGGCGCCTCCACCGACGCCGCGGTGTTCGCCACCCAGAACAACGCCGGCAACTTCACCACCGCGGCCACGGCGACGGGCAACAACGCCAATATCGTCTCCGACAGTTATGGCACGTCGGTGGGCGCGACCCAGGACAACGCCGGCGCGGTCACAGCCACCGCCAACGGCACGATCGGCGCCTGGTCCGGGACGGCGGCCAGCGCCGCCTACGGCGTGGGCAACTCGGTGCTGGTCTCCAACGCGGGCTCCTACACCGGCGTGGCCAACGACCAGACCAACGAGGGCGCCATCACCATCAACGCCAGCCTGCTCAGCAGCGCCGGCGGCGGGGCCGGAAGCGCGGCGTCGGTGAGCGCGACCGGCGTCGGCAACGCAGTGTCGGCCTACGCCTGCGCGACCTGCAACGGTACGCTGGCGATCAAGAACAGGCAGGTGAACTCCGGATCGGTGCACACCACCGCCACCACCAGCACCTTCGGCGTCAACTCGGTGTCGAGCTCCTCCAGCGCCATCGGCAACACGGCGACCTTCGACGTGGTGGGCGGCAGCAACTAGGCGCAGAGCGAGGCCAGACGCCGCAACCCCATCGTCCGCACGTAAAAAGGCCTGAATCCACAGTGACCCAAGACGTCGGGCGCCACTTCCGCGCGTACCCCGCCGCCTAGGATTTCGATGAGCCGTTCCTTCCGACTGGCGCTGATCGCGAGCGCGACCCTGGGCTTCACCGGGCTCACCTTCGCCGCCCCGGCGCTCGCCCAGCCGACGGTCCCATCCTTCGACCGGCGCGATCATGTCTGGCCACAGAGCTACAGCGACCTGCCGGCCGATCCATCGATCGTGTTCGGCATCCTGCCCAACGGGATGCGCTACGCCATCCAGCACAACGAGACGCCCAAGGGCCAGGTGTCGCTGCGCCTGCGCATCGGCTCCGGCTCGCTGGAGGAACGCGACGACCAGCAGGGCCTCGCCCACGTGCTGGAGCACATGGCCTTCAAGGGCACGCCGCATGCGCCCGGCCCCGACTCGATGGTCAAAATCCTGCAGCGCCTGGGCCTGGCCTTCGGCGCCGACACCAACGCCTCGACCGGCGACACCGAGACCGTCTACCAGTTCGACCTGCCCCACAACGACCAGGCCACGGTCGGCCAGGGCCTGCTGCTGCTGCGCGAGATCGGCGGCGAGCTGCTGCTGAAGCCCGACGCGCTGGAGCCCGAACGCGGCGTGGTGCTGTCGGAGGAACGACTGCGCGACACCCCCGACTATGAGACGATGAAGGCGCGGCTCGGCTTCCTACTCAAGGGCCAGCTGGCCGCCGACCGCCTGCCGATCGGCAAGGTGAAGATCGTCCAGACCGCTCCGGTCAGCCTGATCCGGGAGTTCTACCGCGCCAACTATCGTCCCGACCGCGCCACCCTGATCATCGCCGGCGATATCGATCCCGCCGCCATGAAGCGCGAGATCGAGGCCCGCTTCTCGGACTGGAAGCCGGTCGGTCCCGAAGTCCCCGCACCCGATCTGGGCGCACCTGTTTCGCGCGGGACGACCGCCCAGCTGGTGGTCCGCAACGGCGCCGAGCCTTCGATCACCGTGGACTGGGTCCAGCCCTTCGACACCACGCCCGACAGCGAGGCCAAGCAGCGGCGCGACCTGATCCGCAGCCTGGCCTTCGCCGCGCTGAACCGCCGCTACGCCCGCATCGCCCACGCCCCGAGCCCGCCGTTCCTGAGCGCGGGGGCCGGGTTGGGGAATTTCGAGCGCTCCGCCCACGTGACCCGCCTCAACGTGACGTTCCGTTCGAAGGACTGGCGCCAGGCGATGGACGCGGCGGTGCAGGTCCAGCGCCAGGCCCTGCAGTACGGCTTCTCGAAGGCCGAACTGGAGCGGGAAATCACCGAAGCCGGCGTCGCCTTCCGCAACGCCGCCGCCGGCGCCTCCACCCGCCTCACCCCGGCCCTGGCCAACGAGTTGACGCGGGTGGTCGACGAACAGGAGGTCGAGACCTCGCCCGCCGAGGACCTGTCGCTGTTCCAGCGCTTCACCCAGGGCCTGACGCCGGCCGATCTCAACGCCGCCCTGCACGACGTGTTCACGGGCTCCGGCCCGCTGGTCTCCATGGTCACGCCCGATGCGCCGGACGGCGGCGAAGGCGCCTTGGCCCTAGCCTTCCATGCAACGGAGACGCACCCGGTCGAACTTCCGGAGGCGCTCGCCGCCAAGCGCTGGACCCACACCGACTTCGGGCCCGCCGGCAAGGTGGTTGAGCGGCGCGAGGCGACCGATCTGGGCGTGACCTTCGTGCGGTTCGCCAACGGCGTGCGCCTGACGGTGAAGCCCACCGCCTTCACCAAGGACCAGGTGCTGGCGGCGGTCTATTTCGGACATGGGCGGCTGGCCGAGCCGCTGGATAGGCTGAGCCTGTCCTGGGCCGACTCCGCCTTCATCGCCGGGGGCCTATCGGACCTGTCCTCCGAAGACCTGCAACAGGTCCTGGCCGACAAGACCTACTCGGTCGGCTTCGGCGTGCAGGACGACGCCTTCCTGCTGAACGGCGCGACCCGGCCCAAGGACCTGGACCTACAGCTCCAGGTGCTGGCCGCCTATATGACCCATCCCGGCTGGCGGCCCGAGGCGTTCGATCGCGCGCGCAACATGATCGCGGTGGCCCTGCGACAGGTTCCTTCCACGCCCCAAGGCGTAGAGGCGCTGGAACTGCCGGCGCTGGAGCATTCCGGCGATCCCCGTTGGGCGTGGCCGACGCTGGAGCAGCTTCCCGACACCCGGCTCGACCAACTCAAGGCCCTGCTGCAGCCGGCCTTGGAGCAGGGCGAGATCGAGGTGGTGCTGACCGGCGACGTGACGGTGGACCAGGCGATCCAGCAGACCGCCGCCACCTTCGGCGCCCTGCCGCCGCGCGCGGCGACCCCCGTCGCCTCGGATCAGGCGCGGATACGCTTCCCTGCGCCGACGCCCGATCCGGTGCTGCGCCTGCACCACGGACGCGCCGACCAAGCCGAGGCCTACATCGCGTGGCCCACGCCGGACCTGTTGTCGGACACCCAGCGGTCGCGGCGGATCAACATGGTCGGTCAGGTGCTGGAACTGCGGCTGACCGACAAGATCCGGGTCGAGCAGGGCGCCACCTATTCGCCCAGCGCCGGCGCCAGCGAATCGGACACCTTCCCCGACTACGGCGCGATCTACGCCAGCGTCGAAATCCCGCCGACCAAGGTCGCGGGCTTCTACACCGACGTGCAGCAGATCTCCGAAAGCCTGCGCGCCAAGGGCATCACCGACGACGAACTGGCGCGGGCGACGCGTCCCCGGATCGAAGCCATCGAGAAGGGCCAGCAGACCAACGGCTACTGGCTGGCCATGCTGCACAAGGCCCAGACGGACCCCCGGCGGCTCGAGCTCATCCGCAGCTCGATCCCCGGCTATCGCAAGATGACCGTGGACGACGTCAACGCCGCCGCACGCGCCTACCTGATCGACGACAAGGCGTGGCGGTTCGAGGTCAAGCCCGCGGATTCCAGCGCGGCGACCGAGGCGGCTTCACCGGCGACGCCCTCAACTGCGAAGCCCTCAACTGCAAAGCCATGAGCCCGAAGGACGCTTGACCGCCTTGCCTCATCCGGGCGGCGGCTCTAGTCCTTGATCGATGACCGCCCCGTCCCGCCCGATGTCCCGTCCGATCATCGCGCCCTCGATCCTGTCGGCGGATTTCGCCCGGCTGGGCGAGGAGGCGCGCGCCATCGAAGCCGCCGGCGCCGACTGGCTGCATGTGGACGTGATGGACGGGAGCTTCGTACCGAACATCACCATCGGGCCGCCGGTGATCAAGGCGCTGCGACCGCTGGTTTCTATCCCGTTCGACGTCCACCTGATGATCGCGCCCGCCGATCCCCACTTGGAAGCGTTTCGCGCCGCCGGCGCTGATCTGATCAGCATCCACCCCGAATCCGGCCCGCACCTGAACCGCTCGCTGAAGCGCATCCGCGAGCTGGGCGCCAAGGCGGGCGTGGTGTTCAACCCATCGACGCCGGTGGAGACGGTGGAATTCATGCTGGAGGACATCGACCTGCTGCTGGTCATGTCGGTGAACCCCGGCTTCGGCGGCCAGAGCTTCATGGGCTCCCAGCTCGCCAAGGTCGAGCGGTTGCGCACCATGGTGGAGCGGGCGGGGCTGGACATCATCGTCGAGGTCGACGGCGGCGTGACCGCCGACAACGCGCGTCGCTGCGTGGATGCGGGCGCGACCGCGCTGGTCGCGGGCACCGCCGTGTTCAAAGGCGGTCCTGAAGCCTACGCCCGCAACATCGAAGCGCTGAAGGACGCCCGCCTCCATGGCGCCGCCGCAGGCCCGGCGCCGGCGTCCTGACCCATGACGCCGCGCCCTCTCCAAGGCCAGGGCGGCGCCCCGTCTGCGCCCTTGCCGCTGGCGCTGGCGGCGGCGGCCGAAACGATTCGCCAAAGGCTGGCCGATGAATGGCGGGGCCTGGGCGTCGGGCGTCGGCGTCCCGCCCGCTCGCGCAATCTGAAACTGATCGCCACGCCCCGCGACTTCCGCCCCACCAATCCCGAGGTCGGCCGCGCCCTGATCGCCGGCCGCTTCCTGCTGGCGGGGGCGGAGTTGGACGTCGGCCCCGGCGGCGATCCCTGGGACCGGGTCAGCCCGACCCGCCGCTTCGCCGTGGAGCTGCACCGCTTCGCCTTCCTGCCGGACCTCGTCGCCTGCGGCGCGACCGGCGCGAAGGAAGGGCTACGCCTGTTCCTGGAATGGCGGCGCGCTTTCGGAAAGCCGGACGCCTTCGCCTGGGGGCCGGCCGTGCTCGAGCGGCGGGTGTTCAACCTGGCCTGCGCGGCGCGGCGGCTGAGCGCGGTCGCTTCCGACGTGGAGGCGATGGAACTGTTCACCGCCCTGCTGCATCAGGCCGATTACCTGTTGAGCCTGGGCGCAGCGCCCACGCGCGCGGCCGAGCGGGCGGCGGCGGCGGCGCTGACGGCCTCCGCCCTGAACAGCGCCCCGGCCGAGCGGCTACTGGCCCAGAGCCTGAAGCGGCTCTCCAGCGACCTGCAGCAGGCGGTGCTGGGGGACGGCGGCCACCGGACCCGTTCGCCCCAGGCCGGCTTGGAACTGCTGTTGGACCTGCTCTCCCTCGACGATCTCCTGCTCCAGCGCGGTCGCGAGGCGCCTCTGGCCATGGTCAACGCCATGGACCGGCTGAGCGCCGCCGCGCGCTTCCACACCCTGGCCGATGGACGGCTCGCCAGCTTCCATGGCGGAGAGGCGGTCGCGCCCGAGCGGGTGCGGGCGGTCATGAGCGAGGAGGGCTCCGACGCTCCTCCCCCCGTCCACGCCCCCCACAGCGGGTATCACCGCCTGTCCGGCCCCAACCTGCAGGTGATGGTGGACGCCGGTCCGCCGGCGGAGGGACCTTGGAGCCTGACCGCTTGCGGCCAGCCTCTAGCGCTGGAGATCCTGGCCGGAACCGACCGTCTGTTCGCCAACGGCGGCTGGAGCCCCGATGCGGCGGGCCCGCAGGCCATGCGGCTGAGCGCGGCCGCCAACACCGCCGCGGTGGGGCGCGGCTCGGCCGGGTGGCCGCTGACGGGCTTCCTCGCCCGCGCGCTCGGGCCACGCCTGATCTACGGGGCGCAGACGGTCCAGTCGCATCGCGAGGAGAACGAGGCCGGCGTCTGGCTGGAGATGTCCCACGACGGCTGGCACAGGCCGTTCGGCCTGACCCATGCGAGGCGGCTGTTCGTCGATCGCACCGGCGACGAGCTGCGCGGCGAAGACGTCTTCACCCCCATTTCAGAAGGCGCCCGGCCCAAGGCGGCGACCTTCACGGTGCATTTCCACCTTTTCCCGGGCGTTCAAGCGTCGGTGGCGCGCGACGGACGCAGCGTGATCCTGCGCGGGCCGTCCGACCGAGGCTGGTGGTTCCGCAACGACGCCGCCCAGGTCTCGCTTGAAGCCTCCGTCTGCTTTATCGACGGCCAACCCCGGCGCACCCAGCAGGTGGCCCTGCAATCCGACATCCCGCTGGACGGTCCCGCGCGGATGCGCTGGAAATTGACCCCCATCGACCCGCCGCTGCCGAAGGCCAAGGCCGCCAGGGCCGAAGCCGCTCTCGATCCGATGCCGGAGATGCTGGCGTGAGCCGACCGACTTCGCGGGAAAACGCCGCGCGCCTGACGCCTTGGCTGGTGCTGACGCACGACCTGCTCTGGGCGGCGGCGGTGATGTCCGGCGTCCTGGCGGTGCGCTATCACGTCGAGGGTAAGCCGCTGCCCGACCATCTGCTTAGCCACACCACCGCCTGGTTCACCGCCGTCTGCGCGGTGGTGTTCCTGGCCTTTCGCCAGCACCGCACGATGTGGCGCTTCACCGCCCTGAACGAGGTGGTCAAGCTGGCCCAGGCGGTGATCGTGGCCAACCTGATCCTGCTGCCGATCCTGTTCGCGGTGGATCGGGCGCAGGACTTTCCCCGCTCCACGCCCCTGGTTGTGGCTCCGGTGCTGACGGCGGCCCTGGCCTTCGGGCGGGTGCTGGCCCACGCCCTGGCGCATGGCGACATCGGCGCGCCGTTTCGCTTCCAGGACCGTTCGCGTCCCCCCGCGGTGGCGGTCGGTTCGGCCAAGGCCCTGTCGGCCTATCTGAAGAGCCGGCGTCGCAACGCCGCCCAGCGGATCGCGGGCCTGGTGACGCTGGACGGGGCGCCGTTCGGACGCACCATCCATGGGGTCGAGGTGCTCGGCGACCTGCGCCGCCTGACGTCGATCCTGAAGGCCGTCGGTGCGGCCGAGGATCGCGAACCCCAGCTGGTGCTCACCGAACCTCGTCCCGGTCGCGAACTGATGGAGGCGGTGGTCTCGGCCGCCGGTGAGGCCGGAGCCCGCGTCGTGCGCGTGCGCGGCGAGCGCAGCGGCGGAGGCGTGGTCGCCGTGGACGCGGTCGACCTACTCGACCGTCCGCCCCGCAACCTCGATCCCGAACGGGTCCGCAACCTGATCGCGGGCAAGCGGGTGCTGGTTACGGGCGCTGGCGGCACCATTGGTTCGGAGCTGACCCGCCAGGCGCTGAAGCTCGAACCGGAGCGGATGATCCTGCTCGATGCGTCGGAGTTCAATCTCTACGCCATCGACCAGGCGCTGCGGGAGGAAGGCTATCCCGCCATCTGGAGCGTCGAACTCGGCGACGTGCGCGACGTGAAGCGCCTGGAGGAGCTGTTCGCGCGCGAGCGGCCGGACGTGGTGCTCCACGCCGCCGCCTTGAAGCACGTGCCGCTGATGGAGCTGAACCCCGCCGAGGCGGTGCTGACCAACCTGGGGGGAGCCTTGAACGTGGCCCGCCTGGCGCGCGACCACTGCGAGGCCATGGTGTTCATCTCCACCGACAAGGCGGTGAACCCGACCAACGTGATGGGCGCCACCAAGCGCGTGGCCGAACGCGCCGTACAAGCGGCCACGTGCGGCGGCTCTGTCCGCACGGCGGTGGTGCGCTTCGGAAACGTCCTGGGTTCGACCGGCTCGGTGGCGCCGCTGTTCGAGCGTCAGATCGCGCGGGGGGGGCCGATCACCGTCACCCATCCGGACATGGAGCGCTTCTTCATGACCGTGCAGGAGGCCTCGAGCCTGGTGCTCCAGGCCGCCTCCCTGCCTCAACCCGGCGATGCGGGAAGCGTCTATGTCCTGGACATGGGCGAGCCGGTGAAGATCGACCATCTCGCCCGCCAGATGATCCAGCTCCACGGCCTGCAGCCCGGCGATGACATCGAGATCGTCTATACGGGTCTGCGCCCCGGCGAGAAGCTGTTCGAGGAGATCTTCTACGACGCCGAGACTGTCCGCCCGACCGAGATCGACGGCGTGCTGTCGGCCTACGATCCGGCGCCGGACTGGTCAGATTTAGCCGGCCCGATCGACGCCCTGCTCGCCGCCGCCGTGGCGCGCGACGAAACACGGGTGCTGGCCGAGCTGCAGGCGCTGGAGCCAGCGTTCCAGCGGACCTGAGAATTGACCCGCGGTAAGAGACACGCCCGGCGCGGCGCTTCCCAAGATCTCGGATCAATACAGCAAAGTGCGCGAAGATCTCACCTGAACCCTGCCTGAACAGTGCAGACGCAAGGAATCCGAATCATACAACAAATGCGTGAAATTCGTTGCGCGTATTGGCTTCATCCGCGATAGCCATCCAGGTTGCAGCGCGACTCACACCGATTCGAGGGAACTGACCGGCTCAAGTCATCGTTGTCTGCGAGCTTAACCATGCTGTCGGGGAAAGAAGTCAAAGAGGCGACCATGAAAAAGCTGATCCTATCCGCGGTTCTTGCCGCCACCACCCTCGCCGCCGCCGGCGCCGCCGTGGCCCAGCCGCCGCCGCCGGGCTGGCGCGGTCCGCACTACTTCTGGAACGGCCAGCACTACCATCACCGCGCCTGGGGTCCCTGGGACGCGCATCATCATCGGGCCTACCGTTACTGGTAAGGTCTAGCCTCTCCGAGGCGAGGTGATTCAAGGCGCTCCGGCCCAGGTCGGGGCGCCTTTTGCTTGGACCACGCCTTTTCCTTGCGTCGCCCAGGACCCCTGCTTATTTTCCGCCGCCTCGCATGACTGGCGCTTGAGGTGGGTCCACCACCGGGGAGTGCGGGGGACGATCGCCGCGCGCCTGGGCTCCAAGCCATTCCCCGCCAGGAGACCGCCCTTGCCCGCCGCCCCCGACTATCCGCCCACGCCCGACCATGTGGCCATCAAGCGCGCCCTGATCTCGGTGTCCGACAAGACCGGCCTGATCGAGGCGGCCAAGGCGCTGCACGACCTGGGCGTGGAGTTGATCTCCACCGGCGGCACCCGCGCCGCCATCGCCGCCGCCGGCCTGCCGGTGAAGGATGTGTCGGATCTGACCGGCTTTCCCGAGATGATGGACGGACGGGTGAAGACCCTGCACCCCATCGTCCATGGCGGCCTGCTCGGCGTGCGCGACGCCCCTTCCCACGCCGAGGCCATGCAGGCACACGGCATCGGCGGCATCGACCTGCTGTATGTGAACCTCTACCCGTTCGAGGCCACCGTCGCCTCGGGCGCCAATTTCGATACGGCGGTCGAGAACATCGACATCGGCGGTCCCGCCATGATCCGCTCCGCCGCCAAGAACCACGGCTATGTCGCCGTCTGCACCGATCCCGAGGCCATGGCCGAAGTGGTCGCCGCCCTGAAGGCCGAGGGCGCGACCTCGCTGGAGCTACGCCGCAGCCTGGCCGCCCGCGCCTACGCCCGCACCGCCGCCTACGACGCCGCCATCGGCGCCTGGTTCGCCGGCCAGGTCGGCGAGATGTTCCCCGCCCGCAAGTCGATCTCGGGCGAGCGGGTGCAGCAGATGCGCTACGGCGAGAACCCGCACCAGGCGGCGGCCTTCTACCGCACCTCCACCTCTCGTCCCGGCGTGGCGACCACAGTCCAGCGTCAGGGCAAGGCGCTGTCCTACAACAACGTGGCCGACACCGACGCGGCGTTCGAACTGGTGGCGGAGTTCGACCCGGCCCAGTCCGCCGCCGTGGCCATCATCAAGCATGCCAACCCCTGCGGCGTCGCGGTCGGCGCAACACTGGAGGAAGCCTATCGCCGGGCGCTGCAGTGCGATCCGGTCTCGGCCTTCGGCGGCATCGTAGCGCTGAACCGGCGGCTAGATGCGGCGGCGGCCCGCGCCATCGTCGACATCTTCACCGAGGTGGTGATCGCCCCCGAGGCCGACGACGAGGCGGTGGAGATCTTCGCCGCCAAGAAGAACCTGCGCCTGCTGACCACCGGCGGCCTGCCCGATCCGCTGGCGGCGGCCGAGGTGTTCCGCTCGGTGGCCGGCGGCTTCCTGGTTCAAGGGCGCGACACCGCCCGTATCGGCGCCGCCGACCTGAAGATCGTCACCAAGCGCCAGCCCACCGACACCGAGGTGGCCGACATGCTGTTCGCCTTCACCGTGGCCAAGCACGTCAAGTCCAACGCCATCGTCTACGCCAAGAACGGCCAGACCGCCGGCATCGGCGCCGGCCAGATGAACCGCCGGGACTCCGCCCGCATCGCCGCCATCCGCGCGCGCGAAGCCGCCGAGACCGCAGGCCTGCCCGGCTCGCTGGCGGACGGCTCGGCCTGTGCGTCGGAAGCCTTCTTCCCCTTCGCCGACGGGTTGATCCAGGCGATCGAGGGCGGGGCGACGGCGGTGATCCAGCCCGGCGGCTCGATCCGCGACGCCGAGGTGATCGCCGCCGCCGACGAGCGGGGGATCGCCATGGCGTTCACAGGGGTGCGGGTGTTCCGGCACTAGGGGCGGAGCGGCGCCTCGCCCTGAGGGAACGGGGCGGCCGCTTACAAAGGAAAGAGGTCTGACGATCTTGCTCCCGAGCGGGTTTCGTCCGATCACATTGGGGAACTTTAGCGCGTCCGTTGGGGAGAGACCGCATGATCCGGCTGCACGGCTATTACCGCTCCTCGGCGGCGTTCCGGGTGCGTGCGGCATTGGCGCTGAAAGGCCTGGCGTTCGAACTCGTCCCCCATCACCTGCGCAAGGGCGAGCAACGGGCGGCGGACTACATGCAGCTCCAGCCCCAGGGCCTGGTGCCGGCGCTGGAGATCGACGGCCATGTGCTGATCCAGTCGATGGCCATCATCGAATACCTGGACGCCACCCGCCCCGAACCGCCGCTGCTGCCCAAGGACGAGGCCGGCCGCGCGCGGGTGCGAGGCTTGGCGCAGCTGGTGTCATGCGACATCCACCCGGTCGACAATCTGCGGGTGCTGAACCGCCTGCGGCGTGAGCTCGGCCAGCCGGAACCGGAGGTGGTCGCCTGGTACAATCACTGGATCGCCGAGGGCTTCGAGGCGCTGGAAAAGCTGCTGGCCGGGAGCCCGGACACCGGCCGCTTCTGTCATGGCGACGCGCCGGGACTGGCCGATCTGTGCCTGGTCCCCCAGGTGGTCAACGCAGGCAATTTCAAGCTCGACCTCGCGCCCTACCCGACCATCCGGCGCATCCACGCCGCCTGCCTCGCCCTGCCGGCGTTCGAGCAGGGGATGCCGCACAACCAACCCGACTCAGAACCGCCTGCAGGTTGAGCGCAGTGGCGAGGTCGGCGATGTCGGAGCATAGTCCCCCCATGTTCGATCCTACCGAGGCCCTGCCCGATCTGGATGTCACTGACCTGGGGACGCTGTACAAGCGACCCGGTTTTCTCATGCGGCGCGCGCATCAGATTTCCGTGTCGATCTTCATGGATGAGACCGCTGCGACGGGCGTCACCACCACCCAATACGGATTGATGTACATCCTGCGGGCCCGGCCGGGACTGGACCAGATCAGTCTGGCCAAGCTGATCGGCCTGGATCGCTCCACCACTGGCCTGGTGCTCGGCAAGCTGGAGCGTGGCGGCCTGGTCGTGCGCCGGGCGTCGCAGAACGATCGGCGGCGCAAGGAGCTGGCGCTGACCCCTGAGGGCGAGGCGCTGCTCATCGCGCTCGCGGGTCCCGTCGAGCGCGCGCAGGAAAAGGTCATGACGCCCTTCACCGAGGAAGAACGCCTGCAGTTCCTTTCCCTGCTGAACAAGTTCGTCACCGCCTATAACGGCGTGGTGCGCGCGCCGCTCACACCGGAATAGGCGCACAAGGCGTTTCCAAGCCCTCTCCACACCCGCTCATCCCCCACCAGGCTGGGAACGAGCGGGCGGACAGTGATGAAGGCGTCCGATTCGAGACGCTAGCCGCGATAGATCGGCGCCCCGGACGGCGCGCCCGTGACGCCGCCGTCGACCGTCAGCTCGATCCCCATGATGCTGGACGCGTCGTCGGAGGCTAGGAACAGCACCGCCTTGGCGACCTCTTCGGGCGTGTTGAACCGGCCCAGCGGAATGCTATGCTTCAACCGCTCCTCCACCACCGAGGTCGCTCCGGGTCCCCCCGTCCCCTCCCAGATCGGCGTGCGGGTGCCGCCGGGCGTGATCACGTTCACGCGGATTCCGCGCGGAGCCAGTTCCGAGACCATCACCTTGGCCATCGCGTTCACGCCGCCCTTGGTGGCGGAATAGGCGGCCAGGCCCGGCGCGCCGATGGTGGCGGTGACCGAGCCGTTCAGGATGACCGAGGCGCCCGCCTTCAGATACGGAAGTGCGGCCTGCACGGTGAAGAACACACCGGTGAGATTGGTGCGCAGGATAGACTCGAACACCGCGAGCTGGGTCTGGCCGACCGGCGTCGGTGCGGCGAACCCCGCGTTGGCGAAGACGATGTCTAGGCCGCCGAGACGCTTCACCGCCTCCGCGACCGCCGCTTCGGTCGCCGCCACATCCCCCGCGTCCGCCTGGATGGTCACCAGGTCGGGACCGAGGGCGGCGGCGGCTTCGTCCAGCTTGGCCTGGTCGCGGCCGGTGATGGCGACCCGCGCGCCCTCGGCGATCAGCAGCTTGGCGGTCGCCAGGCCGATGCCGCTGCTCCCGCCCGTGATGAACGCCTTCTTGTCGGTGAACCGCATCTTGGTCTCCATTGCGAATTGGCATATTTAGATTATGATCATAATCCTGATTGTCAATGCAGCACGGAGGCTGACGGATGGGCCACTCACAGGCGGAGAAGACCCAGACCCATGACCGCATCGTGCGGATCGCCGCCGAACGGTTCCGCAAGGCGGGGCTGGAGGGGGTTGGCGTCGCCGACCTGATGAAGAGCGCCGGCCTGACGGTAGGCGGCTTCTACAAACACTTCGGCTCACGCGAGGACCTGGTGATCGAGGCTTTGCAGGAGGCCATGCGCCAGAGCCGCGAGCGCACGAAAACCCTGATGGCCCAGGGAAAACACGGACCGTTCGCGGCCTTGGTGAGGGCCTATCTAAGTCCAGAGCATCGCGATTGTCCCGAAACCGGCTGCCCGGCCGGCGCCCTTTCCGGCGACGCGGCCCGCGGCGGCCCGCGCGAGCAGGAGCTATTCGCCGCCTATATCGACAAGGCTATCGAAGGCGTGAGCGGGATGATCGCCACGCCTGCCCCCGGAAAGGCGCGAGCCCACGCCGTCGCCGCCTACAGCACGCTCGTCGGCGCCCTGATCCTGGCGCGCGCGGTCGGGCCGGGCGCGCTATCCGACGAGCTTCTCAAGACCGCCAGCGATCACCTGATCGCGGCGTTCGGCCCAACCTCGCCGGACTGAGCTAGGCTCCTACAGCGCGCAGGGCCGCATTGGCG
>NZ_LMUL01000014.1:2568827-2570245 GCF_009765965.1 Caulobacter sp. S45 | reverse complement strand
GCCGAGGGCCGAGCCGGTCTCGTTGTAGAGCCGCGCCATGGCCTCGGGCGGCCAATCCAGCTCGCGCGCCAGGTCGGCGACCCCCGTGGCCCCGGTCAGGGCCCGCAGCAGGGCGATGCGGGACGCCAGGCCCTCGGGGGCGCCCGCGTCGGCGAACGCGCGGCATCGCGCGATGACGGCGTCTCGCTCGAACGCCGACAACAACTCCAGTCCGTGGGTCTGGAGCACGTCCACGGTGGGACGGTAGGCGTCGATCAGGGCCTGCACGCCGACATGGCTGCGCTCCGCCCGCTGGGCCAGCCAGTAGGTCTGGCCGCGCAGGGCGCGGGCGAGCTCCTGGTAGAGCGCAGACTGGGCGGCCGCGGGGATGCGATAGTCCTGTCCGTCCACCTCGCGCCAGGTCTCGTCCAGACGGAACACCTGGCGGGCGGTCTCGAAGGCGGTGACGAAGCTGGCCACGTCGCAGTCCAGGGCGGTCAGGATACGCGAGGCGAAGGTCGGGCCGGCCTTGTCGACCACAGCGTTGGCCAGCACGGTGGCGACGATGTCGCGACGCAAGCGGTGGCGCCCCATCTCGTCCTCGAACCGGCCCAACGCTTCGGGGAAATAGGCCTTCAGTGTGCGGAAGAAGTACGGGTCGTCCACAACGGGGCTGGAGACGATGGCCGCCGACAGCTCCAGCTTGCCATAGGCGGTGATCACCGCCAGCTCGGGCCGCGTCAGCCCACGTCCGGCCGCCCGCAGGTCCGCCAGCGCCTGGGCGCGGGGCAGGCCTTCCACGGTGCGGTTCAGCCGACCCTTGCGCTCCAGGTCCAGCATGAATGCGCCATGCGCCTCCAGCTCGGCCGGGGCGTTGGCCTCTTGCAGGGACAGGCCGAGCGTCTGGTCGTAGTTGTGGTGCAGCACGTGGGCGCCCACCTCGTCGGTCATGCTGGCCAGCAAGGGGTTGCGGTCGTCGGAAGCCAATGTGCCGTCGGTGATCGCGCGACCCAGCAGGATCTTGATGTTCACCTCGTGGTCGGAGGTGTCCACGCCGGCGGAATTGTCGATGGCGTCGGTGTCGATCCGCCCGCCCGTGCGCGCGAACGAGATGCGCCCGGCCTGGGTGAAGCCGAGGTTGGCCCCCTCGCCCACCACCTTGGCGCGAAGCTCGGTGGCGTCCACCCGCACCGCGTCGTTGGCCTTGTCGCCGGCCTCGGCGTTGCTCTCCGACGCGGCCTTCACATAGGTGCCGATGCCGCCGAGATAGAGCAGTTCGACCTCGGCCTTGAGGATGGCGCGGATCAACTCGGCGGGCGGCAGGGCCTCGTCCTCGACCCCCAGCATCGCCCGCACTTCCGGCGAGAGCGGGATCGACTTGGCCGTGCGGGCGAACACGCCGCCGCCCTTGGAGATCAGGCTCTTGTCGTAGTCGTCCC
>NZ_LMUL01000014.1:2553012-2568817 GCF_009765965.1 Caulobacter sp. S45 | reverse complement strand
AATGTTCTCCAGCACCACGATAGCGTCGTCGACCACGAAGCCCGTGGCCACCGTCAGCGCCATCAGCGACAGGTTGTCCAGGCTGTAGTGCAGCAGGAACATCACCGCCAGCGTACCCAGCAGGCTGACGATCACCGCCACCGCCGGGATCAGGGTGGCGCGGCCATTACGCAGGAACACCAGCACCACGCCGACGACCAGGCAGGTGGCGATCAGCAGGGTGCGCTCCACCTCTCCCAGCGACGCGCGGATGGTGTTGGTCGAGTCCAGGGCGACGGTCAGGTCGATCGGCCCGCGCTGGTTCAGGTCGGTGCGGAGCTGGGGCAGAATCTTCCTGATCCGGTCCACCGTGGCGATGATGTTGGCGCCCGGCGTCTTGGTGACCTGGACGATGATCGCCGGCTTGCCGTTCACCAGCCCCAAGTTCTGCAGCGTCTGAGGCCCGTCCACGACGTCGGCGACATCGCTCACCCGTACGGGCCGGCCGTTGCGATAGGCGACAATGGCGCTGGCGTAGTCCTTGGGCCGGGTCGCCTGATCGTTGGTGTTGATCTGCAGCCGGCGATCGCCGTCGGCGTAGAACCCCTTGGGCTGGAAGGCGTTGGTCGACTGCAGCGCCGCCTTCACGTCCTCCAGGCCGATACCGTACTTGTTCAGCGCGTAGGGGTTCATCTCGACCCGCACCGCCGGTGTATCCGCGCCGTATACGTCGACCTCCCCTACCCCGCGCACCTGCGAGATGGCCTGCTGCAGGATCAGGGAGGCGTCGTCGTAGACCTGGTAGTTCGCCAGGGTGTTGGAGGTCAGCGCCAGCAACAGGATCGGCGCATCGGCGGTGTTGGCGATCCTGTAGTACGGCGCGTTGGGCAGCGTGGGCAACAGGCCGGACGCCGCGTTGATGGCCGACTGCACGTCGCGCGCGGCTCCATTCACGTCACGATCGATGCCGAATTGCAGCACGATCCGCGTGAACCCCTGGCCACCGCGAGTGGAGCTCTGCGAGGTCATCTGCTCGACATCGGCCAGGAAGCCGAGATGACGCTCCAGCGGCGTCGCCACGCTGGTGGCCATGACTTCGGGGCTGGCGCCGGGAAAGCTCGCCTGCACCTGGATGATCGGGAAGTCTATCTGGGGCAGCGGAGCGACCGGCAGGACGAAATAGGCCGCGATCCCGGCCAGGGCGATGGCCAGGGTGAACAGCGTGGTGGCGATCGGGCGGCGGATGAAGAGAGCGGATGGTCCCGCGGACAAACGGTGCATTCCAGCTTCGGCCATCGGTTCCTACATACGCACGTCGGGCGGGAAGCTGGAAGCAGCGTTCGCGGAGGCGGGCATACGGATTTCCACCTTAGCTTGCGCCCTTCTCTCGAATTTTTCGGATTCCGTCTACAACGCAACGCCGCCCGCAGTATGGCGGATTTGCAAGGCCGGATCGCACGCCCTTCGGCGGAGGAAGCTTGGCTAGCCGCTACGGTCTGACGGTCCGCGCCGTGAACGCTGGGGATGCAGCGGGGATCGGCGAACTGCTGGCCGCTTCGGGCCGGCGCTTGGATTCCCACAACCTGGCGGGGCGCCTAGATGCTCTCCAGCATCAGCAAGGCGTGGCCCTCGTCGCGCTCGAATGGGGACCGCCGAGCGGTCTGATCATCCTTCACTGGTATCAGACCCTCGAAGCGGCGCAGCCCGTCGCCCAGGTGACCAGCCTTCTGGTCGCGCCTGACGCGCGTCGCAGGGGGATAGGCCGCCTTCTATTGAAAGCGGCAGCTCAGGCGGCCCGTCTGGCGGGTTGCGGCGAGATGCACCTACAGGCGTCAGCGGATCGGCTGGAACTACAAGCCTTCTGCCACGCCACCGGCTTCGAACCCACGGGAACCGGCTTCATGCGCCCCTTACGCAAGAAGGCGTAAACGAGCAACATAATGATATAAGGATATCTTTATATGAATCTTGACAGCGGTGAGGGATCGGCGTTTCCTTACGTTGTCGAGGTTCTCCATTCCGCTTGCGGCTTGGAGCTAAGACGGGAAGCCGGTGGCGCTCTTCGGGGCGGAATCCGGCGCTGCCCCCGCAACTGTGAGCGGCGAGCGGCGGTCCTTCATTGTGTCACTGGGGCGCTTGCGCTTCGGGAAGGCCTGGACCGACGTGACGACCCGTGAGCCAGGAGACCTGCCTCGTCAGATAACGTCCTCCGGCGGGGTGCCCGGTCAGGTCGCTGGTCAAGCGCTCTCGGCCCCATAGCCGGCGTGCGCCGGCTCGCGTCTGCGCCAAGCCTCGCCACAACACAGCTCGGCAGAGGCCCATGTCCATCACCGTCGCCACCCTTGGATTTCCCCGCATCGGCCCGCGCCGCGAGCTGAAGTCCGCCCTCGAAAGCTTCTGGTCCGGCAAGTCGGATGCGCAGGCGCTGCTCGCCGTCGCCGCCGATCTCCGCGCCAAGACCTGGACGCGCCAGCGCGACCTCGGCGTCGACCACATTCCCAGCAACGACTTCTCGCTCTACGACCATGTGCTCGACACGAGCGCCATGGTCGGGGCGATCCCGGCCATCTACGGCTGGAGCGGCGGAGAGGTCGGGCTCGACACCTATTTCGCCATGGCGCGTGGCGCCCAGAACCAAGACGAGACGGAGCAGGCCGGATGCGGCCACGGTCACGGCCTCGACGTGCCTGCGTCGGAAATGACCAAGTGGTTCGACACCAACTACCACTACCTCGTGCCCGAGTTCGCCGAAGGGCAGATCTTCGCCCTGTCGTCCACCAAGGTTGTCGATCAGTTCGTCGAAGCGCGTGATCAGGGCGTGGACACGCGGCCGGTGCTGCTGGGGCCGGTCACCTATCTGAAGCTCGGGAAGAGCAAGGCCCAAGGGCTCGATCCCCGCACGTTGCTGGACACGATCCTGCCGGTCTACGCCGAAGTGCTGAACCGCCTGGCGGAGGCGGGCGCGCAGTGGGTGCAGATCGACGAACCTTGCCTGGTGCTCGATCTCGACAAGGCCGACCGCTCAGCCCTGCATCACGCCTATGCCTCGCTCGCCAAGACCGCGCCCGCGGTCAAAGTGATGCTGACCACCTATTTCGGCGGCCTCGTCGACAACCTGGAAACGGCCTTGTCGCTGCCGGTGGCCGGGCTGCACGTCGATCTGGTGCGCGCGCCGGAGCAGCTAGACGTCGTGATCGCCAGGGCGCCGGCCGAGTTGGTCCTGTCTCTGGGCGTGATCGACGGCCGCAATGTCTGGCGCGCCGATCTGGAGCGCCTGCTCGACCGGCTGGAGCCGCTGGTCGCGGGGCGGCGCGATTGGATCTTGGCCCCCTCCTGCTCGCTGCTACACACCCCCATCGACCTCGACGCCGAACGGTCCCTGGACCCCGACGTGCGCACCTGGCTGGCCTTCGCCATTCAGAAGATCGAGGAGCTGGCCACCCTGGCCAAGGCGCTCAACCACGGTCGAGCCAGCGTCGCCGACATGCTGGAGACCTCGCGCCTCGCCGCCGCCTCGCGCCGCGCCTCGTCCAAGATTCACGATCCCGCAGTCGCGGAGCGCATGGCTGCAGTAACCGGGGCCATGAGCCGCCGCGCCTCCGGGTTCGGCCAGCGCCGCGCCGCGCAGGCGCCCCGGCTCGGCCTGCCGCCCTTCCCAACCACCACCATCGGCTCATTCCCCCAGACCGAAGAGGTCCGCAAGGCGCGCTCCGACCATGGCAAGGGGGTGATCGACGACGCCCAGTACGAGAGCTTCCTGCGCGAGGAAACCGCACGCGTGGTGCGCTGGCAGGAGGAGATCGATCTCGACGTCCTCGTCCACGGCGAGTTCGAACGCAACGACATGGTGCAGTATTTCGGCGAGCAGCTTCGCGGCTTCGTCTTCACCAAGAACGCCTGGGTGCAGTCGTACGGCTCGCGCTGCGTTCGCCCGCCGATCCTGTACGGCGACGTCTCGCGCCCGGCGCCGATGACGGTGGAGTGGTGGCGCTACGCCCAGTCGCTCACTGCGCGCCCGATGAAGGGCATGCTGACAGGCCCGGTCACCATCCTGAACTGGTCGTTCGTGCGCGACGACGTCACGCGCGAATTCGCCTGCCGCCAGATCGCCCTGGCGATCCGCGACGAGGTGGTCGATCTCGAAGCCGCCGGCGCCAAGATCATCCAGATCGACGAGGCGGCGCTGCGGGAGGGCCTGCCTCTGCGTCGCGGCGACTGGAAGGCCTACCTCGACTGGGCGGTGGAGTGCTTCCGGCTCTCGGCCTCCGGCGTCGCCGACCAGACCCAGATCCACACCCACATGTGCTACTCGGAGTTCAACGACATCATCGCCGCCATCGGGGCGATGGACGCCGACGTGATCTCCATCGAGACCGCCCGCTCGAAGATGGAGCTGCTCGACGCCTTCGCCGACTACGCCTATCCGGCCGAGATCGGGCCGGGGGTGTACGACATCCACTCGCCTCGCGTGCCAGCCGCCGAAGAGATGGCCGACCTGCTGAAGGCGGCGCGGACGCGCCTCGCCAGCGGTCAGCTGTGGGTCAACCCGGACTGCGGGCTGAAGACGCGCAAGTGGCCAGAGACCCGAGCCGCTCTGATCAACATGGTGGCGGCCGCAAAGACGGCGCGTCAGTCTGTTGGCTGACAGCGTGGCATAGCGGCGATCGGCGTCGGCAAGCTCATCCGGCCAGACCGGATGCGCCTGCCGGCGTCCTCAGGCCTGGCCGGCCGAGGCCGCTGGAGCGATGGCGATCCAGATCACGTGCCGCGCCCCACCGCGCGATCCGTTGGCCCGCACCTTGGCCTCGGTCGCTTCATAGCCCGTCGTATGAAGCCGCTGGGTGAACGCCCGGTTCGGCGCGGAGGACCAGACCGCCAGGACGCCGCCGGGACGAAGCGCCCTACGCGTGGCGAGCAGCCCCTCCACACCATACAGCCGATCGTTCGCCTGGCGGACCAGGCCTTCGGGGCCGTTGTCGACGTCGAGCAGGATGGCGTCATAGCTCGACCGACCGGCCGCGATCAGGTCGGCCACGTCCCCCTCGTGGATGTCGACGCGGGGATCGGCGAGGCTGTCCCCGAAGACGCCGGCCAGGGGTCCTCGCGCCCAGGCCACCACCGCCGGGGCCAGTTCGGCCACGGTGACGCGGGCCTCGGGACCGAGGTCGACCAGCGCGGCGCGAAGGGTGAACCCCATACCCAGGCCGCCAATCAGCATCCGGAGCGCCGGACGATCGCGGAGGCGCTCGCAGGACATCCTCGCCAGCGCCTCTTCGGACCCGCCAAGGCGGCTGTTCATCAACTCGTTGGAGCCGATCATGATCGAAAACTCGCCGCCCCGCTGCATCAGGCGCAGCTCTTCGTCCCCATCGGGAGCCTTGGCAGTATCGAGTTGGACCCAGCGGATCATTGGCGTGCGGTCCGTTCGAATGGTCTGATCCTCGGCCGACCCGAAGACCCATCCCGGTGTCCCATAGCAACAGGATCGGCCCGCGAGGAGCATCACGCCAGCGCGCCGCCCCCTCATTCGTCAAAGCCTCGCAACTCCCCACGGATTGGGACGACCGCGTTGACGCTCCGCATCGCACGGCCCAGGTTTGCAGCTTCGGCCATCCTCCGGGGTTTTCATGAGCCATCCGCTCCACCTTACCCGTCGGGGATTCGCCGCACTGCTGACCGGCCTCGGCGCCGCCGTGGCCGGGCGCGACCCGGCCGAGGCTGCAGAGACGCCCTACGATGTGTCGCTGACCTCCGACGTTATGGTGCGGATGCGCGACGGGGTCAGGCTGGCCACCGACATCTACCGCCCCACCCGCGACGGCCGTCCCCTGCCCGGTCGCTTCCCGGTGATCCTGGAGCGTACGCCCTACGGCAAGACCACGCCCAGCCGCTCGGAGATCGACGTCCGCGATCCCGTGGCCAAGAACCGGGCCGAGGTGGCGCGCTTCTTCGTCTCGCGCGGCTATGTGGTAGTCTACCAGGACTGCCGCGGCCGCTACAAATCGGAGGGCGAGTTCGTCAAGTACCTGAGCGACGGGCTGGACGGTTACGACACCTGTGCCTGGATCGTCGCCCAGCCCTGGTGCGACGGCAAGATCGGGACCATGGGCCTGTCCTACGCCGCCCACACCCAGGGCGCGCTGGCCTGCACCAACCCACCGGGCGTGGCGGCCATGTTCCTTGACAGCGGCGGGTTCGCCAACGCCTACCAGGACGGCGTCCGCCAGGGCGGGGCATTCGAGTTGAAACAGGTGACTTGGGCCTACCAAGCGGCCTTCGAGAGCCCCACCGTCGCCAACGACCCGGTCAAGGTGAAGGCGCTCAGGGCCATCGACATCAAGGGCTGGTTCGCCCGCATGCCCTGGAAACGCGGCCATTCCCCAATGAGCCCGGCGCCTGAATACGAAAACTACGTCTACGACCAGTGGGAGCACGGCAGCTTCGGCCCGTTCTGGAAGCAGCTCGGCATCTACGCCCAGGGCTATTACGACCCGTTCCGCGACGCGCCGATGGTGTTCATGTCGTCCTGGTACGACCCCTATCCGCGCTCGGCCACCGACAACTACATCGCCTTGTCGCGGCGCAAGAAGGGGCCGGTGCGCCTGATCCTGGGACCATGGACCCACGGCGACCGTACACGCACCTATGCCGGGGATGTGGACTTCGGCCCGGCGGCGACGATCGACGGCAACCTGGCGCCGGACTTCCTGAGCCTGCGCCTGCGTTTCTTCGACACCTGGCTGAAGGGCGAGCGCAACGGCGTACCGGCCGAGCCGGCCGTACGCCTGTTCGTCATGGGCGGCGGCAGTGGACGACGCAACGCCCAGGGCCGCCTGGATCATGGCGGGCGCTGGCGGGCGGAGGCGGACTGGCCGATCCCCGACACCCGCAACACCGCCTTCCACCTGCACGGCGACGGCCGCCTTACGCCAGACCCGCAGGCGGCCGGCGCTCGGCCCCTGTCCTACGACTTCGACCCAGCCCATCCGGTCCCCAGCATCGGCGGCACGATCACGTCGGGCGAACCGGTGATGCGCGGCGGCGCCTACGATCAGCGGGAAGGACCGCGCGTGTTCGGCTGCGTCGAGCCCTACCTGCCGCTGGCCGCGCGCCCGGACGTGCTGGTGTTCGAGACCGAGCCGCTGACGGCGGATGTCGAGGTGACGGGACCGGTCGAGGCCATGCTGTGGATCGCGTCGGATCGGCCAGACACCGACTTCACCCTCAAGCTGATCGACGTCTATCCGCCCAGCGAGGACTATCCCGACGGCTTCGCGATGAACCTGACCGACGGGATCATGCGGGTCCGATACCGCCATTCGTGGGAGCAGCCCGAGATGCTGAAGCCCGGCGAGGTCGCTCAAATCAAGGTGGCGGCCTTCCCCACCTCGAACCTGTTCAAGAAGGGCCACCGGATTCGCGTGGACATCTCCTCCAGCAACTTCCCCCACTTCGACGTGAACCCCAACACCGGCGCGCCCGAAGGCCAAGGCCTGACCCGCCAGATCGCCCGGAACACCGTCTTCCTGGACAAGGACCGTCCGTCCCATGTGATCCTACCGATCATCCCGGCCAGGAAGGACCACGCCGCCTGACCTCGGAGTAAGCGGCTGTCCGTTAGGCTGGAGGCGACCGCCCCACGCTCGGCGGTCTTCGCCTTTCTGGGCACTTCAAACATGAATACGCATTATGGAGCGGACGCCGGCGGTGAAGCTGGGCATGGCGGAGGCCATATGGTTGAAGACACGCATTCCCAGGCCGCCTCTTGAAGACCTTCGAACCTCCGATCGCCGCCGCGGGAACCTTCACCCGCCCGCAGGTCGGCACAGCGATAGCCCTGGGCGTCATATCGCTCCTGATGTCGGGGCTGATGCCGCTGTTCCTCGGCGCGCTGGCGAACGAGCACCGGCTTTCCGCGACCGGCATCGGACAACTCGCGACCCTTGAGCTGCTGAGCACGGCGGCGACCACGGGACTCGCTGGCGCGGTGCTCAAGCCTCGGAACCTGCCCCTGCTCGGCATCGTGGCGTCGCTCCTGCTCGCCGCCGCCAACGCAGCCACGATCCGGGCGAGCGGTCTCGAGCTGATGGCGGTGCGCACCCTGGCGGGCGGGCCTGAAGGCGTGTTGCTGTGGATCGTCATCGGGATGATTGCGCGGGGACCGACACCAGAGCGTCGCGCCGGGGTGCTCTACACCGCCATGGCCAGTTCCCAGCTGGTTACGGCGGTCGTGCTTTCGCTGCTCGTCCTGCCTCGCTTCGGCGTGGACGGCTGCTATTTCCTGGTCGCCGTCATGAGCGCGCTCGGGGCCGTCGCCGCCTTCGCCCTGCCTCGCGCCTATGGCGCGCTGCCGTCGGACATGGACGGCGGGATGCCGCCGATGAAGGGATGGTTCGCCCTGCTGGCGGTGTTCGTCTTCCAGGCGTCCATAGCGGGCGCCACCGTCTATATCGTCCCGCTGGCCCTCCAGGCGGGCCTGAGCAACAACGTCGCCCAGACCGCGATCTCCCTGGCGCTGGCGCTGGAGGTCGTGGGCGGGGCTCTGGCGACCGCTATATCGGGGCGCGCCAAGTTCCTCGACGTGCTGCTGTTCAGCGGCCTCGTCCTGCTCGCAGGGCTGGGCGTCTACGCCCTGAGGGCGCCACCCTGGCTATTCATAGGGGCGAGCGGGTCGATCGGGTTCTGCGCCCTGCTGATCATGCCGTTCATCGTGCCGATGACCATCAAGGCCGACCCGTCGCGCCGCGCCGCGGTCCAGATCGGCGGGGCCCAGCTGTTCGGCGGCGCCGTTGGCCCGGTGCTGGCCTCCCTGGTCGTGACCAACCGGGACTCCCACGGTGCGCTAGTCCTCAGCGCCGCTTTGCTCGTCGCCAGCCTGTGCATCATCTTCGGCTTGAACCGGCATGTCGAAAGACGCTGAAGGCGCCGCGACGCGACGGAGCCGAAATTGAAGGCTCGTTAACCTTGTCTTCCTAGCCTTCGCCATGGCTGGAGACCTGGGAATGGCGTTAGCGTTGGCGGACCGACCGACTGCGGACGAAGCCGGCATGATCGACGACTTCACCGTCCACGGCCGCCACATCCTGCCCGACCCGGTCTCGGCCGACGCCGCGCACGATCTGCTGACCCAGATCAGGCGCACGCGCCAGTTCGATCACAGCCTGTTCCTGAGCGAAGCCGCGTTCGACGCCGATCCCCAATATACGGGGGTGAACCCCCGGCCGGGGCGCAACCTGCTCGACCGGCTCCAGGCTCGCCTGGGCTTTGTCGAAGATGCACCGCAGATCGTCTCGGCTTTGAGCGCGCTCCTGGGGCCGGATTACGAAATCCTCAATCGCAAGATCGTCTGCGGCGTCCCCGCCTCAGCTGTCCCCACCTGGCTGAAGGCCCGGATCGAGGGCGCGCCCGTCAACAACCTCGGCGCCTTCGTGCATCCCGATTATCGGGACATCACCTACTTCTACGGCATCGACTTCCATCAGGACCTGATCGACTACAAGGATCGGGACGCGGACTTCGTCACGCTCTACGTCTACCTGCACGAGGTCACCGTGCACGACGCGCCCCTGTTCCTGCTTGAGGGCAGTCACCGCCTGGGCGCGACCGTCTTTCCCCACGACCTGAAACGCGACGAGCAAGGCGACTGGACCTATGCGGACGGCCGGGGCGACAGGATCAAGGTGCAGCAGCGCGTGCTGACCGGGGAGACCGGCTTCGCCGCCATCTGGCATGCCTGCACCCTGCACGGCACCCAGCCCGACGCGGCCGATCACGAACGCATCTCCCTGCGTTACCTGTTCACCAAGCGAGCCGGAACCACAGTGGGCATAGACCGCGTCAACGCCAGCATGCCGAAACCGATCCGCATCGCCTCGACCCGGATCGACCTGGACGCGGACGGCGCGGCGAAGATCACGCAGAACACGATCAACCAGGCCCGCGACTGAGCCGGCCGCTAGGTCCCTACCCATTGGTATGATGGGCAGGCGCTCGATCACACGAGCGCCTTGACGTAGCCGTACGGTCGCGGCACACCATTCAAACATCATACAAATAAGAAGACGAGAGGGAATCCTGACACGTCGCCACCAGGTTTTCACAGGGTCTGGCGGCGTGTCGAAGGCGCCGTCTCGCCTGCGGCAGATGCTCCTGAGGCTGCTCCTGCTCGGCCTAGCGGCGCCCGCCATCGGCCATGCGCAGCCGCCAACCACTCCCACCACACAGCCATCTTTGCCGGTTGCGATCGAGGTCGACGCGGGCCGTCCCATGGGCAGTCTAAAGCCGATGTGGCGCTTCTTCGGCGCGGACGAACCGAACTACGCGACGATGAAGGACGGTCGCAAGTTGATCGGCGAACTCGGCGCTCTGAAGCCCGGCGAAGTCTATTTCCGCACCCACAACCTGCTCAACACCGGCGACGGAACGCCAGCCTTCAAATGGGGCAGCACCGACATCTACACCGAAGATCACAACGGCAAGCCGATCTACAACTGGACCGTGGTCGACCGCATCCTCGACACCTATCTCGCCCGCGGGGTCAGGCCCTATCTGCAACTCGGGTTCATGCCGCAGGCGCTCTCCAGCGCTCCGGCCGAAACGGCTTATCAGCACAGCTGGCGGCCGGGGTTCGACTACAACCTGATCAGCGGCGCCTGGAACGCCCCGCCCAAGGACTACGGAAAGTGGTCCGAGTTGATCTACCAATGGACCCTGCACAACATCCATCGTTACGGCCGGCCCGAGGTCGAGCGCTGGTATTTCGAAGTCTGGAACGAGCCGAACCTTCCCCCCTACTGGACCGGCGCGCGCGAGGACTTCTTCAAATTGCACGACTATGCGGTGGCCGCCGTACGCCGCGCCTTGCCCACGGCCCGTGTCGGCGGCCCCGAGGTCGCGGGACCGGACAGCGACTTCATGAACGCCTTCCTGGCCCACGTCTCGCGCGGGACCAACTATGCGACCGGCAAGGTCGGGACGCCGACCGACTTCCTGTCCTTCCACGCCAAGGGCGCGCCCGTGTTCGTCGACGGTCATGTCCGCATGGGAATCGCGGCCCAGCTCCGCGCCGCCGACAAGGGTTTCGCCATGGTCGCGGCCGTGCCGCAGCTCGCCGTCAAGCCGATCGTGATCGGCGAGAACGATCCAGAAGGCTGCGCCGCCTGCCCCGGCCCGCAGAACGCCTATCGCAACGGGACCATGTATTCGAGCTACACGGCGGCGAGCTTCGCGCGGCTGTGGGACCTGGCGGACCGGCGCAAGGTCGACCTGAAAGGTGCGCTAAGCTGGTCGTTCACCTTCGAGGACCAGCCCTGGTTCGCGGGGTACCGCCAACTGGCGACCAACGGCGTCGACCTGCCGGTGCTGAACGTATTCCGCCTGTTCGCCATGCTGGGGCCGGAGCGGATCGCAGCGACGAGCGACCACCAGATAGGGCTCGACCGCATCGTCGCCGAGGGCGTGCGCGGTTCGCCCGATGTCGGCGTGCTCGCCACGCGCGGGCCGCATGGCCGCATCGCGGTGCTGGTCTGGCACTACCACGACGACGACCTGCCCGGCCCGGATGCGGCCGTGCATCTCTCACTGTCCGGGTTGGCGGGCAGTGCGCGCAGCCTGACCCGCTGGCAGGTCGACAAGACCCACTCCAACGCCTTCACCGCCTGGCGGGCCATGGGCTCGCCCGCCTCGCCGGACGCCAAGCAATACGACGCGCTGGAAACCGCCGCCAAGCTCGCCAGCGTCGAACCGCCACGCGCCGTCGCGGTTTCGGGCGGACGCGCCGCCATCGATTTCACCCTACCCCGCCAAGGCGTCGCCCTGCTGACGCTCGATCCGGAGGCGCCCAAGTGATTCCCCCGCCTTCGCGTCATTTTTCTCGCCGCGACACGCTGGTTCTGGGCGCCGCCTTGGGCTCCGCGTTCGCCCTCCCCGCCGCCGCCCAGGCCGACTTCCACGCGCTCGCGCCTCGACCACCGATGGGCTGGAACAGCTGGGACAGCTTCGCCACCGCCATCGACGAGGCCCAGGCGCTCGAAGTCGCCGCCATCATGGCCGAGAAGCTGAAGCCCCACGGCTACGACGTGTTCACCATCGACGCCCAATGGTTCGAGCCCGGCGCCAACAGCTATACCTATCGGGACAAGCCGCCGCTGATGATGGACGGCCACGCCCGGCTCATGCCGGCGGTGAACAGGTTTCCGTCCGCAGCCGGCGGGGCAGGATTTCGCCCGCTCGCCGAGCGTGTCCACGCCATGGGGCTGCGTTTCGGCCATCACCTGATGCGGGGCATTCCCCGGCAGGCGGTCGAACGCGACCTGCCGATCCTGGGCGCCAGCAAGGGTGGACGCCCGATCACCGCGCGCGACATCGCCGACGTGAACAGCGTCTGCGCCTGGAACGCCGACAACTACGGCGTCGACATGAGCAAGCCGGGCGCCCAGGCCTATTACGACTCTGTCTACCGGCTGCTGGCCTCGTGGGGCGTGGACTTCGTCAAGGTCGACGACATGAGCCGGCCCTACGCCGAGCATCGCCCCGAGATCGAGGCGGTCCGCCGCGCGATCGATCGTTGCGGGCGTCCCATGGTGCTCAGCCTGTCGCCGGGCGAGACGCCGCTGGCTGCGGCCGACCACGTCCGCGCGCACGCCAACATGTGGCGGGTCAGCGACGACTTCTGGGATCACTGGCCCCTGCTGCGCGACCAGTTCGCCCGTCTCGCCGCCTGGGCCCCATTGAAGGTCCCGGGCGCGTGGCCCGACGCCGACATGCTGCCGCTGGGCCTGCTGGACCAGGGCCGCCGGCAAACCAACTTCACGCCCGACGAACAGCGCACCCTGATGACGCTCTGGTGCGTGGCGCAGTCGCCGCTGATCATGGGCGGAGATTTGCGGCATCTCGACCCGGCCACGCTCGATCTGCTCACCAACGACGAGGTGCTGGCGGTCAACCAGCGGGCGCACGGCGCGCGGCAGTTATACGCCCGCGACGGGCTGGTGGCCTGGATGTCGCGGCCCCAACGCGGCGGCGGTGTGAACCTGGCCCTGTTCAACACCCGCGACCGGCGCGACGCCGATCCAGCCGAGGGCCTGCCGGTCCAGGCGCCGCTGAGCGAGCTAGGGCTTTCCGGCGCCGTCAAAGCGCGCGATCTCTGGCGAAAAGCGGACCTCGGTTCGGTCGCCCGCGACTGGGCGCCGACCGTGCCCTGGCACGGCGCATCGCTCTTCCATCTGTCCAGGTCCGGCGCCGCGCGTTCGTAAAGGCCGCGGCCGGCTACTTGGGATAGCCCCGCCACAGCCATTCGAGCGCTTCGGGAAGCGTTTGGCTCACGACCCTTGGATCGACGTGGGCCGCGTCCTTGGCGAACACGAAGCGGTAGGCGTAGCCCTTGGCCTTGAGGGCCGCCGCCATCCGCTGGTTGGCCAGCGGCCAGTTGTGGAAACTGGATTCCGGATCGCCGGCATGCAGGTCCTTCTCGCCCACCTCCATCCAGATGCGGATCGGCTTGGCCGGGTGCTCCGGTATGAGGTGGGCGTGATAGTCCCAAGCCCCTTCGGGCGTCCTGGGATCGACGGGCGACGCCTGGTTCACGAAGGTGCCCGAGTAGGACAGCACCCGGCGGTACCATTCCGGGTGGAACCAGGCCATGCTGAACGCCGCCGCCGCCCCCGAACTGCCGCCCATGGCCGCGCGCCCCTCGGGATTGCGGGTGAATTTGACCCCATAGTCGTGCGCCACACGCGGCAGGACTTCGCGTTCCACGAACTCCGCGTACCGCCCGGAAACGGCGTCGTACTCCAAGCCGCGCTCGGAACCCTGGGCGTCGCCGCCGCCGGACTGGATCATCACCGCAATCATCACCGGCACGCGATGCTGGGCGATCAGACTGTCGAGCGCCCGCGCCACTTTCGGCGCGTAGCCGACGCCATCCTGCACCACGATGAACGGCGCCTCGGCTCCCGGCTGATACTGCGCCGGAACGTAGACACGCACCTCGCGCTTATATGGCGCGGCTTCCGATTGCTGATCGGCGGGCGCGGCGATGTGGTTCCCGTAGGCGTCGCGTTTGGCCGTGACATCGTTCTTCAGGACCCGGATGCCCGGATAGATTCTGCTGTCCGTCGACTCCATGACCAAGGCGTGGATCGCCCCGACCGGCTGAGCGGGATTTGGCGCCATCTCCGGTGCGTCGGCGTAGGCGGGACCAATACTGGCTTCGCTTTGACGCTCCTGCGCCCAGGCTCCGGCGGCCAAGACGATCAACGGCGCCGCGGCGATGGCTATCTTTTGAAGTTTCATGCACGCGCCCCGTTTCCCGGCGGAACTTACGTCACCTCGAGCGGCCATCCAAAGATATCCGCGAGCTCTTTTTCGACCATCGACAAACGCCACCTTCGAAACCGACGTGGGTCTGCTTGCCTCATGGACTAGGGAGGACACGGCGCTTATGTGCCCAGACGCCTATCCGCCAACCGACCTTCTGGTCACGGCCCCGGAAATCCATGCCCCGCCTCCATGACTGACGCTCAGGACCCTGACGACCCGCCACCGAGTCCGCAGTGGAACGAGACGGACCGCCTGGCCGCGCTCGCCAGCTATGCGGTCATGGACACGCCTCCAGAGGGCCCGTTCGACGATATCGTACGCATCGCGGCGCAGATCTGCGGGACGCCGATGGCGCTCATCAGCCTGGTCGACGGCGAACGGCAATGGTTCAAGTCCGCCCTCGGGGTCGAGGCCAGGGAAACGCCGCGCGAGATCGCCTTCTGCGCCCACGCCATCCAGCAGAAGGGCCTGTTCACTGTCGCCGACGCAACCCGTGACCCACGGTTCGCCGAAAATCCCCTGGTCACAGGCGACCCGGGCCTCAGGTTCTACGCCGGCTCTCCCCTCGAGACGCCGGAGGGCCTTCCGCTTGGAACCCTCTGCGTGCTGGATCGCACGCCGCGCGAATTGAGCCCGGCGCAGCAGTCCGCTCTCGACGCCCTGGGTCGTCAGGTGATGGCGCAGTTGGAGCTGCGCAGCTCGCTCGCGCGCCAACGGTCCAGCGACGAACGTCACCGCCGTATCCTGGAAAGCGCCATCGACTATGGCATCATCACCATGGACCTGAAAGGCGTGGTGACGAGCTGGAACGAGGGAGCCCGGCGCATCCTGGGCTGGTCGGAGGCCGAGATGTGCGGACGCCTCTGCGACGACTTCTTCACACCGGAGGACTGCGATGCAGGCGTGCCCGACCGCGAGATGGGACATGCGCTGACCCACGGCCGCGCCTCGGACGAACGCTGGCACCTGCGCCGGGACGACACGCGATTCTGGGCCAGCGGCGAGATGATGCCGCTGCTGAACGAAGATGACCAACCCGTTGGTTTTCTGAAAATTCTACGGGATCGAACCGAATTCCGCCGCGCCCAGGAGGCTTTGCAGGCCAGCGAAAAGGCGGCGGAACGCGATCGCCGCCTCCTGACCAGCGAACTGGAGCATCGCGTCAAGAATACGTTGGCCATCGTCCAGGCGATCGTCAGCCAGACCCTGCGCAACGTGGCGACGCCCGCGGAGGCCAGGCGCAAGATAGAGGACAGGCTCGTCTCACTCGGACGGGCGCACGACATCCTCACCAGCACTAGCTGGTCGACGGCGCCGATCGGCTCGATCATCGCGGCCGCGACCGAGATCCACGGCTCGGGGCCGGAGCGTATCCGAGCCGCCGGGCCTGATTTGAAGATCCAGGCGCGAGCCGCGGTCGGCCTATCCATGGCCCTCCACGAACTCTGCACCAACGCCGCGAAATACGGGGCGCTCTCCAATGAAGCCGGACAGATCGACATCGCTT
>NZ_LMUL01000014.1:2517425-2552929 GCF_009765965.1 Caulobacter sp. S45 | reverse complement strand
CCGGATGAGGCCGTGTTTGAACTAACCTGGACAGAGAGCGGCGGGCCGCCGGTCGCCCCGCCTTCTCGCAAAGGTTTCGGCTCCCGCCTCATCCAATCGAGCTTGGCCGGAAATCCAGAGGGCGGCAGCCATATAGATTATCTTCCCACCGGGGTTCGCTGGACGACAAGATCGAAGCTGATCTCAATTCAGGAACCTTAAGCTTAAACCTACCGACGGCCGCTAGGGGTCAATGGCCCCAGACCTAAACCTCAAGCCGATCATCCTCGTCGTGGACGACGAGGCGGTCCTGGTGATGCACGCCGTCGACATCTTCCGGGAAGCCGATTTTACAGAGAATCACGACAGGGCGTCTGAAATCATCTTGCGCAGGTGCGTCTCGTCAAAGGGCTTGTTCAAGACGGCGCCCGACCAGGTCCTGCGAATTTCAGCCTGATCTATATATCCGGTCATCATCACGATCGGGAACATCGGATTGGCTTGGTGGATGATCGCGGCGACTTCGGCGCCATTCATGCCCGGCATGGCGAAATCGACCAGGACCAGATCTATCGCCTCCCCCGCCTTCCTCACCCGCGCCAGACCCTCCTCGCCGGATTCGGCGACCGTCACCCGGCACCCGGCGTCGACCAGCATGGAGGCGGCGACGTCGCGAACCGCCGCATCGTCGTCGATCACGAGAATCGCCTTCTGGCGAAGATCGCCGGCGGTCGGCGCGGAGACTGCAACCTTCGCCGGCGCCGACATCTCGGTCATCGGAAGATAGACCCAGACCGTCGTCCCGGCCCCTGGCGCGCTCGACAGCCGGACCCCGCCTTCGGATTGCTTGGCGAAACCGGCCACCTGGGACAGGCCCAGCCCGGAGCCATGGCCGACCGGCTTGGTGGTGAAGAAGGGCTCCAGCACGTGGTCCAGGATTTCCGGCGCCATGCCGCTGCCGGTGTCGCTGACCGACACCAACGCATATCGCCCCGGCGCGGGCTCCTCGTCACGCGTGGGGGGATCGACCACCTCCACCCGCGACAGCTGCAGGGTCACATCTCCCCCGCCCTCCATCGCATCGCGGGCGTTGATGACGAGATTGAGCACCGCCAGTTCCAGTTGAACCGGGTCCACGATCGCTGTGATCGGGTCTTCGCCCGCGCGGATGCACAGCCGGCCGTTCGATCCCAGGGCGCTCAACAGCAGCGGCTGGATCTCCTCGAGCTGCCGCGCGAGATCGACCGGACGCGGCTCCAGACGTTGCCGCCGGGAAAACGCTAGCAATTGCCCCGTAAGCTTGGCGCCCCGCTCAGCGGCCTGGCGGGCGTTGATCACGTATTTCTGGAACGGGCTGTCGCCGAGCCGGCGTTGCAGAAGCTCCAGATTGCCCATCACGCCCGTCAGCAGGTTGTTGAAGTCGTGGGCGACGCCACCGGTCAGTCGGCCGATCGCCTCCAGCTTCTGGGCGTGGGCGAGCTGGAGGTGCGTGGCCTCCAACTCCGCCGACCTTTGCTCGACCCGCCGCTCAAGGTCGGCCGCCGACTCACGAAGCTGGGCGTCGCGCAGGCGCAGCCGGGTCGAAGCCTCGACCAGCACGAGCGCGACGGCGTCCGTTTCGGCCATACCGGTCTCCACCTCGGCCACAGCTTGGCCGTGGCCGACCCGAAGCGCAGCGTCCGTCAGAATCCGCAGGCTGGCGCTGACCTGGCGCATCGTGATCACGACCCAAAGGGCCCCGACGAAGAGCAAAGCGACCGAAAGGCCCGCGACCAGGGCCACCCACCTGTCGGGCGGCAGGGCCGCCTCGCCTTGGGGAAGCCCCACGAGCAGGAACCAGTTGGTCGAATGGGACCGCGTGAAGGCCAGCAGCGTCGGTCTTCCCGACGCGCTCGTGCTCTTGATCACCGCCTGCTCGGCGGACGCCATGGCCTGGCTGGCGCGCGGCGTGACCCGGTGTCCGACGAACCTGTCGGAACCGTCGTTGCGCGCGATGATCAGACCGGACGCATCGACCAGCGAGGCGTTCCAACCCTTGGGCAGGTCCTGGGCCGTGAACACCTGCTCGATGACGCGGGGCGAAATGGCCATGGTCAGGATCAGGCGGCGTCCCCGGCCGTCGGTGACCGCCCGCTCCACCGACACCAGGGGCAAGCGTTCACGGCGGATATAGTGCAGGCCGGAAACCGCCGAGCCCTGCGCGAGCGCCGCGTCCAGACGGGCGCGCAAGGCGGGATAGGACGCGTTGATCAGCGGCGTGCCCACAGGAAAGGCGGTGTTGACGAGCTGATGGCCGTCCGGCGTGTAGAGGACAAACCATTGGTCGCGGCCGGCGGCCAACTTGCGCGCGCGCTGGTCGAACTCCGCGAGGTCGCCGCCATGCAGCGAGTCTGATGTCGCCAGCGCCAGCAGCATCGCCTGTGCGGCGAGCACGCGTCCGTCCACGGCCGTCGACAAGGCCCGCGCCGTCGCCAGCAGCTGCTTTTCACTCGCGCGGCGTTGGACGGTGAGCAGGCCGGCGATTAGGGCGATCGAAATCGCCAGCAGGACCGCGATCAGCCCGACAGTGAGCACGGTCAGACGAAAGCGCAGGGATGAGGGCTGGGAACGCCTCACCGGGCGGCCGGGCGAAATCGCCTGCGTCACAGCACCTCCCATCTGGCCATCTAACCCGTGACCCCACTCATGGATTTACCTTCTCACATTGCATCTTAGCGACATACTACTGGCTACTGGCGAACCGCCTTTCACACCGTTGCTCAACGTGCGGGCCGCACAGACGTTCGGTTTCAGCATCGACATCATCGGGCCCGACAGAGCGTGCAGAGTCGGCGCGGACACCCCCTCGCCGGAGATGATGATGACCCGAGCCGCCCTCCTCGCCCTCGCTGGGTTGTTCCTGGCCGGCGCGGCGTACGCCCAGCCGGCCGCTCCAGCTCAATCCACAGACCAGGTTCCAGCCGCCGGCGAGCACCGCCGCGGGGCCGGGATGGGAGAGATGCGAGAGGCGTGCGCCGCCGACATGAAGACCTTTTGCGGCGATGCGGGTCAGGACCGGACGGCGCGGCGCCAGTGCATGACAGCCCACCAAGCCCAGTTCAGTCAGGGCTGCCAGGACGCCACGGCCAAGATGCGGGCCTGGCGCGAAGCCCACCCCCGCACGTCTGCCTCCCCCCAATAAGCGCAACCGCGCAAAAGGGCGGGAGCGGCAGGCGTTCCGGCGCGTTTGGCTCGGGACTTCAAACCGCGAGGCGCCCATGGCCCATTTCAAGCTCAACGAAGACGACGACAGCTTCCTGTCGATCCCGCAAGGCGGCCTGCTGGTCGCCTCCGGCACGGATGGGGCGGAGACCTGGATCGAACGGACCAAGGACACCACCGTTCGGGTGGTGGTCTCTACCGTGGCTGTGGCCACAGCCGACGGCGCGACCCTGGAGACGGTGATCGAGGTCGCCGGCGCCCGCGCCCATGGGACGTCCGGCCCCGCCGCCGCGGAAACCCACCTGCAATCGATCCAGAGCGTGCAACTGGTCATCCGCCCGGACCAGCGCGTGACGTTCAAGGCCTATCCGAACCCCACCAATGCGCGATTGCTGAAGACCGTCGTCTACACGCACGATCTGGCGTGAGGCCGCTGTCTCAAGCTTCGGAGATCGGCTGGATCGGTATCCTCGAAGCTTGAGCAGACCCCATTTCCGGGCGCCACGCCGAAAGTGCAACCCGATCATGGAAGGCTTGCCCAATGTCGCCACGCAATTATGGCATACGCAGACGCAGCTCGACCGCAAACGCGATCAAAGACAGATGCATCCTGGACGCGCCTATTAGTTGCGAAACCGCAAAACAACCTTAACGGTCGTTATCCAAATTGAAGGTTTGTATAGAAACTATTAGGATGCGACAGATTATAATGTCGGGGTCAGGCGCACGGTCTGCGCCCTAGGCCGCGTGCTGGCCGCTTTCGCCGGAAGCAAAGTCAGACGATGAGCCGTAGCAGCGCCAGCCCCGTCCGATCCCCACATACGTCTGACGACCGCACGCGCAGCGCTACATCCGTATCCGCTAAAGCCGCTCCGGATTTTCCTCCGGGATGGCAAGAAAGGATCGGCCGCGCCAAACTCCGCCTTCTTATGATCGATTTCAAGCTCGAGTCGGCGGAGCATCGCCGGATCGTATTTGATCGAAACGCCAAATTTCCGGATGTGTGGCGAGACTTCCGCAGTTTCCTCCTCAGCGTAGGCCCCTGTCCAGGGGAGCACTATCGCCTGGCCGCGACCCTGGGGGAGCGCGCCTATGGCGACGACAGCAGGTGGGAACACAAGGGCGCCAAGCGGCCTGCGGCGCCCCCACCTCCGCCCTCGCCCGAAACGACCTATTCGCAATGGACCATGATCTCGGGCCAGCCTGTCGAGGTGGCCAAGCTATCGACGTCCCTCGGCGTGCCGTTCTCGAGCATAGCCGCCGCATTGAATGCGGGGCGTCAGCCGGACGAACTCGTGAAGCAGTCCGATGTGGCGTCGGCCCTACTTGGAGACATCAATTGGTTTTCGGCCGAGCCGCAGCACCAGGACGCCTTTCGCCAAGCCTTCCGGGCCTGGCACATGAAGGTGAACCCCCGGTTCGCCGAGATGGCCACCCCCAAGTTCCTGTACTTGTACATCCTGCTTCCGGACATGATCCGCTGCAAGACCGCCCTGGCCGACACCGATCTTTGGGACCCGCCAACGGAATGGCAAAAGCGACTGCGAGACGCCAGCCCCATCTGGAAACGTTACTGCGAGTTGTTTCCCAAGGCCCAGCTCGCGGCTCAGGAATTCAAGACCTATCGGCAATACTCCTTGACCAGCCAACTCGAAGACCTGTGGACCAGGATTCAATCCACCGAGGCTAGATTTCGCGGCGCCCAGTCGCATTCCACGGCGCAACCTGTAGAAGCAGCCTCAGGATAGGCGGGCCGGCTCCCGCTCAAGGAGCGACAGACCCGTGATCGGCCCGATACGCATCATCGCCGCTCGCCCCCGCCTGGCCGCGTCCATGCTCTTCGGCGTGGGCGTGGGCCTGCTCCTTGGCGTTTTCCCCCATCCCTGGAGCGCCTATTCCCGCGGCCTGATCGGCTGGGACAGCGGCTGTATCGCCCTGGTCGCATCCAACCTGATCGCGATGGCCGGACGTTCGCCGGAGGAAATCCGTCGTCGGGCGGCGGCCCAGGACGAGGGAAAGGGGCTGATCCTGGCGCTCGTGCTCGCGGCGGCGGCCGTCAGCATCGGGGCCATCGGCATCGAGCTGTCGCTGGCGAAGTCGTTGCACGGCTTCGAGAAGACGGTCCGGATCGGGTTGGCGTTTCTGACCGTGGCGCTCTCGTGGTTCGTGGTGCAGCTGATCTTCGCCCTGCACTACGCCCATGAATATTATTCGCCCGCCGCCGACGAGTTGGGCGGCGTGCGAGGCGGCCTGGCCTTTCCGGCGGACGAGTGCCCCGACTATTGGGACTTCCTGCACTTCGCCATCGTGATCGGCGTAGCGTCCCAAACCGCCGACATCGGGTTCACCAGCAAGACGCTCCGCCGGATCGGCACGGTGCACGGAGTGATCGCCTTCGTCTTCAACACGGTGGTCCTGGCGCTTACGATCAATCTGGTGGCCGGCCTCTTTTAAGGCGGTCACAACCCCATCCCCTCGCCCGCTGGAGCGCCCCGCATGACGCTAAGAATAGGCCTTCTCGGCGCCTCCCGCATCGCGCCCAAGGCCATCATCGGTCCGGCGAACCGACACGGCGACGTGATCATCTCGGCCATCGCCGCCCGTGATGGAGCCATCGCGCAGGCGTATGCCCACGAGCACGGCATCGCGGCGGCGGTCGAGGGCTATACGGACCTGGCGCTGCGCGACGACGTCGATCTTATCTATTGCGCCCTGCCCCCGGCCGGCCATCTGGAGACCTGTCTGGCCGCGCTGCGGGCCGGTAAGGCGCTGCTGGTCGAAAAGCCGTTCGCGATGAACGCCGAGCAGGCGCAGGCCATCGCCACGGCGGCGGGCGAGGCCGGGCGCCCGGCCCTAGAGGCGTTCCACTACCGCTTCCATTCGATGTTCGAACGCGCCTTGGAGATCGTGCGCGACGGCCCCCTCGGCCCGCTGGTCGGCGCCGAAAGCCTGTTCGAGGCCCAGATCCCCCGATATCCGGGCGCCCTGCGCTGGGACCCCGCCCAGGGCGGCGGCGGCATGATGGACCTCGGCTGCTATCCCCTCCACGCGCTAAGGACCCTGCTCGGCCAGGAGCCGGAGCTGAAATCGGCGACCGCCGAGCTGCAGGACGGCGTGGACGTGACGATGGACGCCGAGCTGATGTTTGCGGGCGGGCTCCCGGCCCGTCTCCGCTCGTCAATGGCGGGCGAGCGGCGCGACTGGATCACCGTCGAGGGTCGGCGCGGGACGCTGCGCCTGGACGCCTTCGTGGCCCCCCAAAACGGGGGCAAGCTGACCCTGTCCACCGCGCGTGGCGAACACGTTGAGACGGCCGAAGGCCCCAGCACCTACGACGCCCAGCTCGCCCACGTGGTCGCGGTGATGGCCGGCGAGGCCGAGCCGCTCACCGGAGGCGAGGACGCCGTCGCCAACATGACGATCATCGACGCGATGCGGCGCCATGTCGGCATGCCGGTGGGATAAGCCCCGGAACTTCCCGACGCTACAGCAGGGTGCGGGCCACGGCCTTGCGCCAACCGGCCAGCAGCCGCTCCCGTTCCGAGTTCGGCATCTGGGGCTCGAAACGGGTGTGCTTGCGACGCAGCCCGGCGAACTCGGCGAGGTCGCCATACAGGCCCGATCGACGCCCCGCCATATAGGCCGCGCCCAAGGCGGTGGTCTCCAGCTCGGCCGGGCGTTCCACGGCAAGGTCCATCAGGTCGGCCAGGAACTGGAGCATCCAGTCGTTGGCCGCCATGCCTCCGTCCACCTTCAAGGCGTTGAGCGAGACACCATCGTTGGCGACAGCCGCGAACAGGTCGTGGGTCTGGTAGCAGGCCGCCTCCAGCGCCGCGCGCGCCAGCTCCGCCCGCCCGGTCGCGCGGGTCAGGCCGACGATGACGCCCCGCGCCCCGGGGTCCCAGTGCGGCGCGCCCAGGCCGGTGAAGGCCGGCACCAGATAGACCCCGCCATTGCTTTTCAGACCGCGCGCCAAGCCCTCGGTCTCGGCGGCGGCGTTGATCACGCCGAGCCCGTCGCGCAGCCACTGCACCGCCGCGCCGGCGACGAAGATCGAGCCCTCCAGGGCGTAGGTCGCCCGTCCATCCAGCTGGTAAGCGATCGTGGTCAGCAGGCGATGGTTGGACATCACCGGCCGATCGCCGGTGTTGACCACCATGAAGCCGCCGGTGCCAAAGGTGGTCTTGACGTCGCCCGCCTCAAAACCGCACTGACCGACGCCCGCCGCTTGCTGGTCGCCGATCATGCCCAGGACGGGAATGGCGCGCCCGAACAGCTCGGGCGCGGTTTCGCCGAAATCGCCGGAGCAATCGCGCACCTCGGGCAGCATCTCCATTGGCACGCGGAAGATGCGGCACAGCTCGTCGGACCACTCGCCCCGATGAATGTCATAGAGGTTGGTGCGGCTGGCGTTGGTAGCGTCGGTGGCGTGAGTGCGTCCGCCGGTCAGCCGCCAGAGCAGGAAACTGTCCACCGTCCCAAACGCCAGCCGCCCCGCCCGGGCCAGGCCACGCGCGCCCTCGACATGGTCCAGTATCCAGGCCGCCTTGGTGGCGGAGAAATAGGGATCGAGCAGCAGGCCGCTGCGCGAGCGGACCTCGTCCAGCATCCCGTCGGTTTCCAGCTGGCGGCAGATAGCGGCGGTGCGGCGGTCCTGCCAGACGATGGCGTTGTAGATCGGCTGGCCGCTGCGGCGGTCCCAGACCAGGGTGGTCTCACGCTGATTGGTGACGCCGATGGCGGAGACGACCCCGCCCGAGCGTTCGCCGGCCTGCATGGCCTCGCGGGCGGTGGATAGCGTGGTGGACCAGATCGCCTCCGGATCGTGCTCGACCCAGCCTTCGCTCGGATAGCGCTGAGGAAACTCCGCCTGGGCGACAGCCACGACCTCGGCGGCCGCGTCGAACACCAGGGCGCGGCTGCTGGTGGTGCCCTGGTCCAGGGCCATGACAAGTCCGCCGCCAGCCATGCCCGTCATGCCTCCAGTCCGTCTCGCCCGGTCATTCGCCGATCAGTCCGTCCATCCTCACCCATCGAGGCGAAGACGGACGTGAACGCGCTACGTTGGTCAGGCGTCATGTGCAGGCCGATCTTGGTGCGCCGCCACAGCACGTCCTCGGGCGTGCGCGCCCACTCGATGCGCTTGAGGTAGGCGACCTCGCGCACGGTGAGGCCGGCGCCGAAATCCTCGCCCATTTCCGCCCAGCTTGCGGCCTCGCCCAGCACCCGGTCGAGGCGCGAGCCGTAGGCGCGGCACAGGCGCGTGAGCGTCGGCTCCGCCAGCCAAGAATAATGGGCCGCCATCCGATCGCGAAAGGCGGCGAACCCCGCCGACAGGTCCCCGCCCGGCAACGGGGCGGTGCGGGTCCAGGGGCCGGGGCGGAAACCAAGCGCCGGCTTGAGCAGCTCCATCGCGTGCTCAGCCAACCTCCGGAAGGTGGTGATCTTGCCGCCATAGACAGACAGCGCCGGCGCTGAGCCCTGCGGCGCATCCAGGTCCAGCACGTAGTCGCGCGTCACCGCCGAGGCGTTCTCATGGCCGTCCTCGTGCAGGGGGCGGAGCCCGGCGTAGCTCCACGCCACCTGGTCCGGCGTGACCTCGCGGGTGAAGTAGTCGCCCAGCGTGCGGCACAGATAGGCGATCTCCTCGCCTGTCGCCTCGACCGGGCCGGGCTCGCCCTCCACCGGCACGTCGGTGGTGCCGACCAGGGTGTAGCGGCCCTCATAAGGGATGGCGAAGACGACGCGCCCGTCACCGCCCTGCAGCGTGTAGGCGTGCTCGCCCTCGTACAGGCGCGGCAGCACGATGTGGCTGCCCTTGACCAGTTTGACCGACCGGGCGGGTTTGTTCACGCCCAGCAGACGGACGACCTGTTCGACCCAGGGGCCGGCCGCGTTGACGATCGCGCGCGCCGTCACCGTCTCCTGGCCACCGTCCGCGTGCTCGAGCGTGGCGCGCCACACCGCGCCCTCGCGCCGAGCGGACACTAGGCGGGTGCGGGTCAGGATGCGCGCCCCGCGCTCGGCTGCGTCCAGGGCCGCCAGCACCACCATGCGCGCGTCGTCGGTCCAGGCGTCGGAATAGGCGAAACCTCGCCTGTACGCGGCCTTCAGCGGCGCGCCCTCGGCCCCGCGCCTCAGGTCCAATACCCGCGTCGGCGGCAGGGTGCGGCGACCGCCGATATGGTCGTAGAGGAACAGGCCGAGCCGCAGCACCCACGCCGGCCGCAGCCCGCTGTGATGGGGCAGCACGAAGCGCAACGGGCGGATGATGTGCGGGGCGGCGGCCAACAGCACCTCACGCTCGGTCAGCGACTCGCGCACCAGCCGGAACTCGTAGTGCTCCAGGTAGCGCAGCCCGCCGTGGATCAGCTTGGTGCTGGCCGATGAGGTGGCGGAAGCCAGGTCGCCCATCTCGCCCAGCGTGACGGACAGGCCGCGCCCGGCCGCGTCGCGCGCAATCCCGCATCCGTTCACCCCGCCGCCGATCACCAGTAGGTCGACCGGCGTCTCGTGCAGATCAGGCAAGCGCGACCTCCCCTTCGTCGAATGCGCGCAGACGCGGCGGCGACTGGTTTCGGACCAGCGCCAACAGATAAGCCCAGGCGATCGACAGGAAGAAGAGCGGATCGCTCCCCCGCGCGACAGACTGTAGCCCGCCACCGCCAGCGAACAGATTTTGACCACCGCGGCCAGCGCTTCGGTTGAGAAGAACCCGAACCTGCGGGATCACGCCACGCTCCGAAGCGTTACGGCCGGAAAGCAGGAGAACGCCCCGTGTCGACCCAAACCGCAGAAAAGCCCGCCAAGCCCGCGTCGAAACCCTTCCTGACCGACGTCAAGACGCTCCGCGATCGGGCGCGCCAGAACCTGGACACGGGCAATATCACCTCAACCTACGAAGGCGATGTGGAGAAGACCATCGACATCCTGCAGTCGGTGCTGGCGACCGAGATCGTCTGCGTACTGCGCTACACCATGCATTCCATCGCCGCGAGCGGCATCTCCAGCGACTCGGTCAAGGCGGAATTCGCCGAGCACGCCCGCGAAGAACAGGAACACATGATGGCCGTGGCCGAGCGCATCAACCAGCTCGGCGGCACACCCAACTTCAATCCGGAGGGCCTGACCAGCCGTTCCGCCTCGCAGTACGCCGAGGGTGAGAACCTGATCGACATGATCAAGGAGAACCTGATCGCCGAGCGGATCGCGGTGGACCACTATCGTGAACTGATCCGCTATTTCGGCGACGACGATCCGGCGACGCGGGTGATGCTGGAAGGTATCCTGGTGGTCGAGGAAGAGCACACCGACGACATGCACGACCTGCTGGTCGCGCATGAGGGAAAGCCTATGCTACCGCGAAACTGAACTCGGAGATCAGCCTGTGGCCGCCAAGGTTATGCGCATAGAGCGGATAGGCTTGGCGGTCGCCGACCTGGAACGGGCGCTCGACTTCTATAGTCACGGGCTCGGTTTTCAGCTCGTCACGCGGAAAACCAGGCGGAGCGAAGCCTTCACCGAGCTGCTCGGTATTCCCGCGGTCCAGGCTGACGCGGCGGTGCTTCGCCTGGGCGAGCAATTCGTCGAACTGCTTCAGTTCGAGCCGCCGGGACAGCCGTACCCAACGCCGCGCGCCGCCAACGATCCCTGGTTCCAGCATTTCGCGATCATCGTCGCCGACATGGCGCCGGCCTACCGACAACTGAGCACGCAAGACCCGCAGGCGATATCCAGGGGTGGTCCACAGCTTCTGCCGCCGAGCACGGGCTCCGTCACCGCCTACAAGTTCCGCGATCCCGACGGCAATCCGCTCGAACTCTCCTACCTGCCGACCAAAATTCCAGACCCGGATGAGCACGCTAAGGCGCCATCGCCCAACTTCCTGCGCATCGATCATTCGGCGATCGCCGTCCGAGACCTCAATGCAAGCCTCGCCTTCTACTGTGGCTTGCTCGGGATGAGTTTAGGAGAACGCTTCCTCAACGTCGGTGTCGAGCAAGATCGCTTGGATGGGCTCGACGGCGCAGAAGTCGATATCTTGGCGCTCTATTCAAGCGAGCCGGGCCCCCATATCGAGCTCCTGCATTATCGTGCGCCAGCGCCGGCCGCCGTCCGGGCCCCACTCGCCCCGAACGACATCGGCGCAACGCGACTGGTCATGTCGGTCGACGACCTGGGTGTAATATCAGACCGTCTCTTTCGCAGTGACGTCCCGATCGTCTCCAAAGGACTTGTCGAGCGTAACGGCTCTCGAAACCTTCTCGTTCGCGATCCAGACGATCATTTGATCGAACTCGTCAGCTGATATTTCTGCGACTTATCTCGAGTCCGCCGGATTAGCCCCGTCGCTGGACCTGAGGTGGACGGGGCCCCGTGCAGCGGTCAGGTTGTGCGCCGTATTGACCAGGGCCAGGTGAGAGAACGCCTGGGGGAAGTTGCCCAGTTGGCGCTTCGCCTGCACGTCGTATTCTTCCGCCAGCAGGCCAACATCATTGCGCATGGCCAGCAGCCGTTTGAACAGCGCCTCGGCGTCGTCATAGCGATCCTGCAAGATGTAGTTGTCCGCCAGCCAGAAACTGCAGGCCAGGAACGAGCCCTCGCCCGGTGGCAGGCCGTCGGTTCGGTTCTCGGTATCGTAGCGGAGCACCAGGCCGTCGCGCAGCAGGTCGCCCTCGATCGCGGCCAGCGTGCCCACGACACGCGGATCGGAGGGCGGCAAGAAACCGACCATCGGGATCAGCAGCAGGCTCGCATCCAGGGCGGTCGATCCATAGGACTGGACGAAGGTGTTGCGGTCGGCGTCGAAGCCCTCCTCGCAGACCTGGGCGTGGATGTCCTGGGCCAGCCGGCGCCACCGTTCCAGCGGCCCCTCCATGCCGAACTCCTCGATCGAACGGACGGCGCGATCAAAGGCGACCCAGGCCATGACCTTGGAATGGGTGAAGTGCTTGCGGCCGCCCCGCACCTCCCAGATGCCGTCGTCCGGCTGATCCCAGATCGCCTCCAGGTGGGTGAGCAGCGCGGTCTCCAGCGCCCAGCTCGCCGCGTCGTCGCCCATACCCGCCTTGCGCGCGACGTAGAAGGCGTCGAGCACCTCGCCATAGACGTCGAGCTGGACCTGACCCGCCGCCGCGTTGCCGATCCGCACCGGCGCGGAGTTCTCGAAGCCGGCCAGGTTCGCCAGCTCCCGTTCCTCCAGCCGCCGTTCGCCGGCGACGCCGTACATGATCTGCAGATCGTCGGGGTTGCCGGCCACCGCGCGCAGCAGCCACTGCCGCCAGGCCAGCGCCTCCTCCTGGAAGCCGGCGCTGATCAGGGCGTAAAGGGTGAAGGTCGCGTCGCGCAACCAACAGTAGCGATAGTCCCAGTTGCGCGGGCCGCCGATCTTCTCCGGCAGGGAGGTGGTGGCCGCGGCGACGATCCCGCCGGTCTCCCAATGCGCCAGCCCCTTGAGGGTGATCAGGGAGCGCAGCACCGCCGACGACCACTCGCCCGCCGGCTTGAACTGCGCCGTCCATTTGGCCCAGAAGGCCTGGTTGCGCGCCAGGGCCTCAGTGGCGACCAGCGGCTCCGGAGCGGCGCGATAGGACGGGGTCCAGCTGAGCGTGAAGCCGAGCTCCTCCCCTGCCGAGACCTCGAACCGCCCGACCGTGCTCTGGTCCTCGCCGTGCAGGCGGACAGGCGCGTCGAGGATCAGCCGGTCCGGCCCCGCGCCGAAACCCAAGGTCCCGTTCTCGTGCCGGGCCGCCCATGGCGTGGTCGTCCCGTATTCGAACCGCACGATCAGTTCCGTACGCATCGCCACCCTGCCGCGCAGACCGCGCACGACCCGGATCACATCCGACACGCCTTCGCGGCGGCCCATGAAGTCGGTGACGCTGACCGCACCCTCGGCGGTCTCCCAGGTGGTTTCCAGGATCAGGGTGTCGTCCTGGTAGCGGCGGCTGACCCGCGCATCGGGCGCTTCCGCCCCGATCAGCCAGCGTCCCTTGTCGGGCCCGTCGAGCAGGGCGGAGAAGCAGCTCGCGCTGTCGAACCGGGGCAGGCACAACCAGTCGATCGACCCGTCGCGCCCGACCAGGGCCATGGTCTCGCAGTTGCCGATAACGGCGTAGTCTTCGATCAGGCGCGTCATTCGGAGTCGGACTTCCTAGTCGTTTCGAGGTCAGCGGCAATTTGAATGTGGGTCCAGCTCGGGAAGCTCGACCGCAACGCGCTTCCCCCCGCACGCGTTGCCGCCACGTTGGCGCGCTTTGCGCCGCGGAAACGCCGTGACCGCCATCATCGCCACCCTGCTCGTCCGCTGTCTGAGGGTGGGGCTGTTCCTGCCATTCAGCACCCTGGAAGCTGCTCAACTACGACGTCGCCGTCGGTCAGGCGTCAGCGACCACACCCTTCGGCCATCTCCGGACTGGCGGTCCTGATAAGAAACCCGCTAGCCTCCTCCCACCCCTACGTCGCTTCGAGATAGGCCCCCACATGCTCAAGATCGCGCTCCTGGACGATTATGTGGGTCTGGCCCTGGAGGCGGCGGACTGGTCGCCTTTGCAGGGGCGCGCCGAGATCACCGTGTTCGACCATCACCTCGACGCCGCCGAGGCGGCCGACGCGCTACAGCCCTTCGACGTGATCTGCACCATCCGCGAGCGCATGTCCTTGCCTGCCAGCCTGCTTGAGCACCTGCCGAACCTGAAGCTGATCACCATCATCGGCGACAGCCTGCCCAATCTCAACATGGCGGCGGCAAGCGAGCACGGGGTGACCGTCTGCGGTTCCAGGACCTCCGAGGCCGAGCGCGCCCGCACCTTCAACGCCACGCCCGAGCTGACCTGGGGCCTGATGCTGGCGACCGTGCGCCACATCGGCGAGGAGCATCACCACATGCGCTCGGGCGGCTGGCAGAGCACCGTCGGCCTGATCCTGCACGGTCGAACCCTGGGTCTGCTGGGCCTGGGGCGCATCGGCAAGCGGATGGCGCAGTACGCCCAGGCCTTCGGCATGGACGTGATCGCCTGGAGCCAGAACCTGAAGGCGGAAGACGCAGAGGCGGTGGGCGTCCGCCGGGTGGAGAAGGACGAACTGTTCCAACAGGCCGACGTGATCTCGATCCACCTGAAGCTCAGCGACCGCTCCCGCGGCCTCGTCGCCGCCCGCGAATTCGGGCTGATGAAACCCGAGGCCTATTTGATCAACACCTCGCGCGGCCCGATCGTGGAGGAAGCGGACCTGATCGCCGCGCTGCGCGAGAACCGTATCGCCGGCGCGGGCCTGGACGTGTTCGACCATGAGCCCCTACCCGACGACCATCCGTTCCGCACCCTGCCCAACGCCACCCTGACACCCCATCTGGGCTACTTCACTCGCGAGACCATGCGGGCCTTCTATGGCGATACGGCCGAGGCGGTGATCGCGTTCGCGGACGGAAAGCCGATCCGCGTGCTCAACGCCCCCCTTGGCGGAGCAGCGATGTGACGAGTTTCGATCCGGCGGCGGCGACAGCCGCCTACATGGCGACACTGTCGGCCGCAGCGCACGCGAAGGCGACCGCCTACACCCAGGGCGGCCACTGGCTTCTGCTGTGGGGGTGGCTGGTCACAGTCGCCGCCGCCTTCATCATCGTCCGCAGTCGGCTACTCGCCCGCGCCGGGGAGGCGATCGAGAGAAAGCGCCCGCATCGCGTCTGGGCCAGCGCCGCGACCGGCGCCCTGTTCCTGGTCTTCGACTTCGTGCTGGAGCTGCCCTGGGAGGCCTACGCCCATTGGTGGCGGGAAAAGCAGTACGGCCTCACCAGCCAAGCCCTGTCGGGATGGCTGGCCGAGCAGGCGACAGGCTTCGCCGTCTCGTTGTTGTTCGTCGTCCTGTTCCTGACCCTGCTCTACGCCCTGATCCGCTGTGCGCCGAGGACGTGGTGGGCCTGGGCCAGCGGCCTGGCGGTCTGCGCCATCGTGTTCATGTTCGCTATCGGCCCGGTGTTCATCGAGCCCCTGTTCAACACCTATACGCCGGCGCCGAACGGGCCCGTGCGCGACGCGGTGGTGGCCTTGGCCAAGCAGGCGGGCGTGCCCTACGACAAGATCTACATCTACAACGGCTCCAAGCAGTCCAACCGCTACACCGCCAACGTCTCGGGCATCGGCGGGACGGCGCGGGTGGCCATGAGCGACACCATGTTCGCCAAGGGCGCCGACATCGCCGAGGTGCGCGGCGTGGTCGGCCACGAGATGGGCCACTACAAGCGCGGCCACCTGATCTGGACCGTGCTGGTGTTCAGCCTGCTGGCGGCGGCGGCCTTCTGGCTCACCGACCGCCTGTTCCCCTATGCGGCCAACCTGCTGGGCGCGGACGTGGGCGGCGTCGCCGACCCGGCGGGCCTGCCGGTGATCGCCGTGATCTTCGCCACCCTGTCGCTGCTGTCCACGCCGCTGCTGAACACCATAACCCGGTTGGAGGAGGCGGACGCCGACAGCTTCTCGCTCCAGCACGCCAACGAACCCGACGGCCTGGCCAAGGCGCTGGTGAAAACCATCGAGTATCGCGCCTCCTCGCCATCCGACATGGAAGAGCTCATCTTCTACGACCACCCGAGCGTGGAGCATCGCGTGCGCAAGGCCATGGACTGGAAAGCGGCGCACATGGGCGGAGCTGGATAAGCACAATGGCCGACCGTATCCTGGTCTTCTACGGGTCCTACCGCATCGACCGGATGGGCATCCGCCTGGCCGACTATATCGTGGCCGGCCTTCGCGCGCGCGGCGACGACGCCGAGTTGATCGACGCCAAGGCGGTCGGCCTGCCCATGCTCGACCGGATGTACAAGGAGCATGCGCCGGGTTCGGCGCCGCCGGCCATGGAGGCGCTCGCCGCCAAGATCCGGGGCGCCGACGCCTTCGTCTTCGTGGTCGGCGAATACAATTGGGGCATGCAGCCCGGTCTCAAGAACCTGACCGACCATTTCCTCGAGGAGTGGTTCTGGCGGCCCGCCGCCATCGCCAGCTACTCCGCCGGACGGCTCGCGGGCGCGCGGTCCAACACGGCGTGGCATGGGACCCTGTCGGAGATGGGCATGGTGGTGATCTCCAGCACGCTGACGGTGGGGCCGATCTCGCAGGCGCTGAACGAGGCGGCAGAACCGACCGGAGACGCCGGCAAGGCGCTCGACCACACCTTCCCCCGCTTCGCCGACGACCTCGCCTGGTGGACCGAAGCCGCCAAGGCCCAGCGCGCGCGGCAGGCTCCGCCGTATTGAGGGGCGCTTAGTTCCGGCAAGCGGACGTTTTGGACGTCGGCTCCGGGTGGAACTCGGACTAAATCTCCTCTAGGTTATTTCGGTTGCGCGGATTGAAAGGCTGCATTCCAGAGCTGTTCGTAGGTTGAATTACGACATTGCGCTTCCATTGGCTCACCGGCGCTCCTGCCGTCCACTACTACGTCGAGCGACGAGCCCCCGTCAAAAGGCGGTGGCGGCGGGATTCTTAGGATAGGCGGCTTTTTGGGATCTTGTTTATCTCGATCTCTGCAGGCTGTTGTCTCTAATCCTTCTCGAATAGCGGTACGCGCAAGAGTGATAAGTTGTTGCTTCTCGCTTTGACTGAGCTGCTTAACCCCCAGAGGAGCGCTTTGTCTGAGAACCTGCCCAGCGTCCAAATCAATAATTGCCTGAAGGCGAAAACCAAGACCCCCAGAGTAGATGCTGATCTTATCGCCGGGCATTGCGGATGCAGCCCCACAAGTCAGGAGCCCTACCGATGCCGACAGCGCTGCAAGCCAGCCTTGCAACCTTGCAAACCTGTGAAGGCTATCATTAGTCACTTCCACTTCGCCTCGCGCGCTGATTGACGAGCAAGATTCTACAATCTCACCGCAAGGTCGGCAACGGGTCGAAACCCGCCATCCCTTCCACACCCGAAAGCAACCCCTCCCGGCTCAGCGTTACATTCCTAAGCGTTCCCGCTGGTCAGGGCGAACAGAACTCCCTGGGGGTCGAGCCCCTGGACAATCCAGCTGCCGCCCGGCACCTGGTGCGGGCCGTTGACGATCTGGCCGCCGGCGTCCTTCACCCGCGCCACCGCCGCTTCGATGCTCTCGACGGTGAAGTAGAAGGTCCAGAACGGCGCGGGCACGACCGGCGGCTTGGTCATCATGCCGCCGTGCGTCTTACCGTCGGCGGCGAACAGCTGGTAGACGCCCATCGCGCCCATGTCGACGGCCTGGTCCTTGGTCCAGCCGAACAGGTCGGCGTAGAAAGCGAAGGCCGTATCCAGGTCCCCCGCCATCAGCTCACGCCAGGACGGATAGCCGGGCGTCTCGGGCTTGTCCGGCGTGGGCGTGGAGCCCGGCGCGGCCTTGAACAGCACGAAGCTCGCCCCCTGCGGGTCGGCGACCACGGCGAAACGGCCGACATTGGCGATGTCCTCCGCCGCCCGATGCACCTGGCCGCCCCTCTTGGCGATCTCGATGGCGATGGCGTCGACATCGTCGACGGCGATGTAGCCGATCCAGCTCGGCCGGGCGCCCATATCGCGCGCCTCCTGGGGAAGGGTCATAAGTCCCGCCACCGGAACCGCGTCGGCGGTGAACAGGGTATAGGGCGTCTCTGTGCCCATCGCCTGGGCGCCCCAGCCGATCACCTGGCCGTAGAAGGCCTCGGCCGCCGCGACATCGGAGGTGAGAAGTTCGTACCAGCAGAATGCGGAGCCGGGCATGGGGGCCTCCCTCGGTGTTCGAGTTCGCCGATCGGGCCGGCGACACCGAAGTCTGCCACGGATGTGCGGCGCGCGTACGTCAATAAACGCTGAAGTCTGGCGGGAGGCTCAGACCGGCTGGCGCGCCGGAAGCCCGCTGCGAACGGCCAGGAAGATCAGCCCGCCGCCGACCGCCACCACCGCCAGCACATAGGACACGCCCGACGTGTCGCCGAACGCCTGCTGGGCCGCGCCCATCGCGTAGGAGGCCAGGAACCCGGCCGAGCCGGCGAACACGTTCATGAAGGCGAACCCCGCCGCCGCCGCCCGCCCGACGATCAGCTCGCCCGCCTGGGCCCAGATCAGCGGGGTGACGCCGATGAAGAAGGAGATGGAGATCACCAGGCCGCCGACCGCGATCATCGACGCCCCGCCCGACCAGGCCTGGATCAGCAAGCCGCCCGAGGCGATCAGCATGCCGATCAGGCAGTGCCATCGCCGCTCGTGGCGCAGGTCGGAGCTACGGCCCAGGGCCCACATGGCCAGCGCCGATCCCGCATAGGGGATGGTCGAGATCAGGCCGATGGTGGAGAAGCTGGAGACGCCGGCCGCCTTGATCGTGCTCGGCAGCCAGAACACCCCCGCATAGATGCCCAGGTTCGCCGCCATCAGCGCCGCGCCCAGCAACCAGACCCGCGCGGTGGTGAAGGCGGCCAGCACGTCGCCGCGCCGCACCTGATGCTTGGCCGGGACCGCGAGCAGGGTGGCGATGTGCTCCTTCTCGGGCACAGTCAGCCAGTCGGCTTGCTGGGGCGTCTCGACCAGGCGGTTCAGCAGCACCAGCCCCATGACCACGGCCGGCGCGCCCTGCAGCAGGAACAGCCACTGCCAGTTCCGCAGGCCGCCCGCGTGCTGGAAAGCGCCCATGATCCAGCCCGACAGCGGCCCGACCACAATCCCGCCCGCCGAAGCGCCGGTGATCAGCAGCGAGAACACCCGCCCCTGGCGATGAGCGGGATACCACTGGGTCAGATAGTACATGGCTCCCGGCACGAAGCCGGACTCGGCCATGCCTAGCAGGAAGCGGAAGGCGTAGAAGGAGGTGGGCGTGCGGATGAACAGCATCAGCATCGACAGCGCGCCCCAGACCACCATCAGGCTGGCCAGCCAGCGCCTCGCGCCCAGACGATAAAGAAGCAGGTTGCTGGGAATTTCGAACAGGATGAAGCCGACGAAGAAGATCCCGGCGCCCAGGCCGTAGACCACCGCGCTGAAATGCAGGTCGTCGAGCATCTGCAGCTTGGCGAAGCCTACATTGACCCGGTCGATGTAGGAGATGACATAACTGATGAACAACAGCGGCATCAGCCGCCAGCCGATGCGGCGGTAGAGCCCGTTCTCGTCGATCTGCGGCGCGGCGAACCCCATGCCGGCGATCAGTGGGAGAGCCGGCCGACCAGCCGGTCGATGAAGCGTTCGCAGATCGCCAGTTGCTCCAGCGAGACGTACTCGTCCGGCTTGTGGGCCTGCTCGATGCTGCCGGGACCGCAGATCACGCTGGGAATGCCGATCTCGGCGAAGAAGGGCGCCTCGGTGCCGTAAGCCACCTTGCCCGGACTGTTGTCGCCGGAGAGGGCAAGCGCCAGCTTCAGGATCTCGTCGCTGTCCTGGGTGTCGAGCGGCGGGATGCGGCCGATGCACTCGAAGTCGATGCCGGCCTTGGCGCTCCTGGCCTTCATCCGCGGCAGCAATTCCTTGTCGGCATAGGCCTGGATCGAGCTGATGAAGTGGTCCGGCGAAAGGCCTGGCAGGAAACGGTAATCAAAGAAGAACTCGCACGCCGCCGGCACGATGTTCTTGCCGTTGCCGCCGGAGATCACGTTGGTCGAGATGGTGGAGAACGGCACGTCGAAGCCGTCCTGCCGCGCGCCCTTGCTCTCCTCGTGGTCGGCCAGGTCCTGGATGTGCGAGATCAGCTTGGCCGCGTACTCGATGGCGTTGACCCCGCGGGGCGTCAGCGAGGAGTGGGCCGCCACCCCGTGCACGTGGCAGCGATAGATGCGCCCGCCCTTGTGCGCGGCGATCACCCGCATGTCGGTGGGCTCGCCGACGATGCAGCCGGTGGGATGGATGCCGGCGCGTTGGATGTCGGCGATCAAGCCCGGCACGCCCAGGCAGCCCTGCTCCTCGTCATAGGTCAGGGCGACATGGATCGGTTCGCGCAGATTGGCGGCGGCGAAGATCGGCGCCTTGGCCAGCACCACGCCGATGAAGGCCTTCATATCGCAGGCGCCACGGCCGTACAGACGGTCGTCGCGCACGTCGGCGTGGAAGGGATCGGTGCTCCAGGCTTGGCCGTCGACCGGCACCACGTCGGTATGGCCCGACAGCACCACACCGCCCTCGCCCGTCCCGAAGGTGGCGAACAGGTTGGCCTTGGATTTCTCGTCGTTGAAGTCGTAGCGCAGGGTCGCGCCCAGGCCCTCCAGCCGTTCCGCCGCCCAGTCGATCAGGGCCAGGTTGGAGTTGCGCGAGGTAGTGTCGAAGCCGATCAGCGAACTCAGATCGTCCACCGTCTCCTTGGATGGGGCGTCCATGGTGCGATCCTCGCTGCTGCTTAGACGCAGACTGGCGCCATTCCCTTTAGGTTTAAAGTTGTTTTTCGGAGCCGACCTGTTCGCCGTCGATCTGCTCTTCGAAACGGCGTTCGCGCATCTGGAGGATGCAGTCGGGACCGAGTTGGGCGAGCGTCGGCCGGCCCAGCAGCGCCAAGGTGCGGCGCACCTCGTCGTGCAGGATGGTCAGCGCGCGCGACGCTCCCGCCTCCCCGCCCGCCGCCAGGCCATAGGCGGCCGCGCGGCCGATCAGCACCGCGTGCGCGCCAAGCGCCAACGCCTTGACCACGTCGGTCCCACGCCGGAAACCGCTGTCGATCAGGATGGTCAGGTCGCCGGAAAAACGCGCGGCGATCTCCGGCAGCACCGTCATCGGCGACACCACCCCATCGAGCTGGCGGCCGCCATGGTTGGTCAGCACGATCCCGTCGGCCCCGACATCGCGCGCGCGGGCGGCGTCCTCCACCGACAGCACGCCCTTGATCACCAGCCGGCCGCGCCAGATCGAGCGCAGCCAGGCGAGACGCGCCCAGTCCAGGTTCGGATCGACCTCGTAGCGCGTCCAGGTGGCCGATCCGGCCAGGGTGCGTTGTTCCGGCGGGATCATATCCAGCAGGTTGGCGAACGGCGGCACGCCGGGAAGCGCCACCTCACGCAGCCAGCGCGGATGGCGAAGGGTCTCGATCTTGTTGCGCAGGCTCGGATCGGTGCCGACCCGATAGTTGCGGCGGTCCCACTCACGGTTGCCGAACACCGTGGCGTCGGTGGTGACCACCAGCGCCTCGCATCCCGCCACCTCGGCCCGCCGCACCAGGGTCTCCATCGAGTCGCGCGAGCGGAAGACATAGAGCTGCATCCAGCGCCGCAGCCCCTCGATCTCGGCCACCGTCTCCAGCCGGGTGTTGGAGACGGTGCTCTGCACGAACGCCATCCCGAACGCCGCCGCCGCCCGCGCCATCGCCAGGTCGCCGTCTCGGGTCAGCAGACCGCAGAAGCCGACCGGAGCGATCATCATCGGCGAGGCCGTCGGTCGGCCGAAAATCTGGGTGCTCATGTCCACGGCGCCGGCCGCGACCAGGGTGCGGGGCAAAAATTGCAGCTGCTCGAACACCTCGCGATTGCGCCGCAGCGTGACCTCGTCCTCCGCCCCGCCATCCAGGTATTCGAACACGAAACGCGGGAGCCGGCGCCGGGCCTGGGCGCGCAATTCGTCGATCGACATGGCGCGCCCGACATCATTGGACGAGGTGTAGCGGCGACCGGACAAGGACTGCATCGCTCTCCCCCGCCGACGCGCTGTATTGACCATGCGTGAAGCAAGGCGCCAAGCCGTCCGACGCGGGACCATCGCCGAGTCTGGAATCGTCCGCAAGACCGGTCGGAACGATGTCCCTGCGACCCTGTTGTTCAGGACCTCAATCGACTGCTCCGGGTTTCGATCTCATTGCCACGGACCAACCCATGAAGACATTCCCAAGGGCTCGCATCGGGATTTCCGGCTGGGCCTACAAGCCTTGGCGCGGCGTGTTCTACCCAAGAAAACTGCCGCAGAAGCAGGAGCTCACCTATGCCGCCGAGCAGTTTCGATCAATCGAGATCAACAGCACCTTCTATGGGCTCCAGCGGCTTGAAATATTCGACCGATGGCGCGACACCACGCCCGACGACTTCGTTTTCGCCGTCAAGGGGTCGCGCTACATCACCCACCTGCGCAAGCTCAAGGACATCGAGACGCCGCTGGCCAATTTCCTGGCGTCGGGCCTGTTGCGACTAGGGCCGAAGCTGGGCCCGCTCCTCTGGCAGTTTCCGCCAAGCATGGCGTTCGACCCCGATCTGTTCGAGGCCTTCCTCGAAATGCTGCCGCGCGACACAAAACAGGCTCGCGCCCTGGCTAAACATCACGACCCCCGCTCACCGGATGACTTCTGGATCGACGGCGACGCCGAGCGGCCCATCCGCCATGCGCTGGAGATCCGCCACGACAGCTTCCGCAGCCCGGAGTTCATTCAGCTACTCCGCCGGCATGACGCCGCGCTGGTCTGCGCCGACACCGTGGAGTGGCCGCGGCTGATGGATCTGACCTCGGACTTCGTCTACTGCCGCCTGCACGGGTCGGCCGAACTCTATGTCAGCGGCTACGACGACGAAGCGCTCGACCAGTGGGCGGACCGGATACGCGCCTGGGTCCGTGGCGAGGACCTCGCCGACGCCGAACGAGTCCTGAAGCCAACGAAACCTCGAACGAAAGGACGCGACGTGTTCGTCTATTTCGACAACGACGTGAAGGTCCGCGCGCCCGCGGACGCAGCGGCCCTGACCGAACGTCTGGGCGCCATCGCCCGATAAAGGGCGCAATACAGATCGCATCTGAATATTCGCGTCTCTTGGCATACGTCCCTCCGACAAAGGCGCGCTCAAAGTCACGGCGCCGTCAATTTGCCGGGCTGCGGTTAAACTCTAATCATCCGATTCGCTTGAGGGGGCCGCCGTGCAGGAAATCGACGAGCCGGCGATCCCAAATCCGCCCGATGCGGTCAAGCTACCCACCCGGCCCCAGATCCTGGAGATCCTGGGCCCCGGCCTGATCACCGGCGCATCCGACGACGACCCGAGCGGGATCGCGACCTATTCCCAGGCCGGCGCCCAGTTCGGCTTCGATCTCGGCTGGACCCTGTTGTTGAGCTGGCCGCTGATGTGCGCGATCCAGGAGATCAGCGCCTGGATCGGACGGGTCACGGGACGCGGGATCGCCGGCAACCTGAAGCGCTACTATCCTAAACCGATCCTATATGGGCTGGTGTCCCTGCTGCTGGTCGCCAATACGATCAATCTTGGCGCCGATCTCGGGGCCATGGCAGCGGCGCTGAAACTGGTCGTCGGCGGCCCTCAGCTACTCTACGTCGCCCTGTTCGGAACCCTCTCCGTGCTGCTGGAAGTGTTCCTCCGCTACAGCCGTTACGTCTCGGTGTTGAAATGGCTGTCGCTGACCCTGTTCGCCTATGTCGGCGTGGTGCTGATGGTGCACATCCCCTGGGGTCAGGTGGCGCTGCACCTGGTCCTGCCGAACATCTCGTTCAAGGCGGACTATCTCACCGTGGTGGTGGCGGTGTTGGGCACCACGATCAGCCCCTACCTGTTCTTCTGGCAGGCGGAAGAAGAGGTCGAGGAGGTCAAGGAACGCAAGGACGCCAAGCCGTTGTCGCGCGCACCGGAACAGGCGCCTCAGGAACGCAATCGCATTCGCTGGGACACCTATCTCGGCATGGGTCTGTCCAACGCGGTCGCCCTTTCGATCATCCTCACCACCGCCGCCACCCTGCACGCGCACGGCTTGACCAACATCCAGACCTCCTCTCAGGCCGCGGAGGCTTTGCGGCCCATCGCGGGCCCGTTCGTGTTCATCGTCTTCGCCCTGGGCGTCATCGGAACCGGCCTGCTAGCCCTACCCGTGCTCGCGGGATCGGCGGCCTATGCGATGGGCGAGACCTTCGGATGGCATGTGGGGCTGGGGCGCAAGCTCAGGCGCGCGCCGGCCTTCTATGCGACCCTGACCATCGCGACCATCATCGGCGCCGCCCTGAACTTCACCAAGCTCGATCCGATCAAGGCGCTGTTCTGGAGCGCGGTGATCAATGGCGTGGTCGCGGTGCCGGTCATGATCATGATGATGCTGCTGGCCTCGCGAAAGGACGCCATGGGCAGCTTCACCCTGCCGCCGATCCTGCGCACGATCGGCTGGATCGCGACCGGCGTGATGGGCGTGGCCGCGATCGGCATGTTCGCGACCATGGGCCACTGACCCCCGCAGGGCGTCAGGCCGCCCGGCCGTTCCCGTTTTCCAGCGCATGTCGTTGCAGCGACTACGCCTAGGGCCTAGTGAGCGCCTGGAACCGCAGGAGACCTCCATGGCCAGCCAACCGCACATCGAGCTCAACGACGGCCGCCAAATGCCCCAGCTCGGCCTGGGCGTCTGGCGCACCCCGGCCGACGACGCCGCTTCGGTGGTCGCGACCGCGCTGGACGCTGGCTACCTGGCCGTGGACACCGCGGCTATCTACCAGAACGAGGAAGGCGTCGGCAAAGGCGTCCACGGTCGCGAGGTCTTCCTGACCACCAAGCTGTGGAACGCGGACCAGGGCTATGACGAGACCCTGCGCGCCTTCGACGTGAGCGCCAAGCGGCTCGGGCGCGACGATGTCGACCTGTATCTGATCCATTGGCCGGTGCCGAAGAAGGACCGCTATGTCGACACCTGGCGCGCCCTGGTGCGCCTGCGCGAGGAGGGTCGCGCCAAGTCCATCGGCGTGTCCAACTTCATGCCCGAGCATCTGCGCCGGATCGTCGAGGAGACCGGGGTCACGCCCGCCGTCAACCAGATCGAGCTGCACCCGCGCTTCCAGCAGCTCGATGCCCGCCGCGTCCACGATGAGATGGGCATCCGTACCGAGTCCTGGAGCCCGCTCGGCCAGGCCCAGTTCCTCGACGACCCCACGATCAAGGCCATCGCCGACAAGCACGCCAAGTCGCCGGCCCAGGCCATCATCCGCTGGCACCTGGACAGCGGCCTGATCGTCATCCCCAAATCGGTCAATCCCGACCGCATCCGCCAGAACCTGGACGTGTTCGACTTCGAGCTCGACGCCGAGGACATGGCCCAGATCGCCAAGCTGGATTCGCCCGAGGGACGGATCGGGCCGAACCCGATGACGGCGGGCTTCTAGGTCGACACATCCGGGGCGGCGCGAGGCCGGCAACCGCTTGCGCTTGTTCCGGTCGGGGCCTGCGCATAGGGTCGCGCGCTTCGAGCTGAGCAGGATGGGCGCACGACATGGGCGGTGAGAACCGGCCGGTTCTGGGAATCGACTTCGGCACCACCAACACCGTGATCGCCCTGGCCGGCGAGACCGGCGTATCCGAGCTTGTGCGCTTCGCCACCCCGTCCGGCCACACGTCGTCGGCCTTCCGCTCGGTGCTCAGCTTCGGCGAGCCGACGCCCAAGGCGCCGACCGGCGTGGTCGAGGGCGGGCCCTGGGCGATCGAAGCCTTCCTGGAGGACCCGGAAAGCGCCCGGCTGATCCAGTCGTTCAAGACCTTCGCCGCCAGCGAGGCGTTTTCCGGCACCACCATCCACGGGCGCAGGTTCCAGTTCGAGGACCTGCTCTCCGCCTTCCTGCGCCAGGCGCGCAACCGCGGCGGCGATGCGCTCCGGGGCGCGTCGGACCTGACCATCATCGGCCGCCCGGTGATCTTCGCTGGCGCCAGTCCCGACGAGGCCCTGGCCATGGACCGCTACGCCTCGGCCTTCGACCGCCTGGGCTTCACCCACCGCGCCTTCGCCTACGAGCCGGTGGGCGCGGCCTTCTTCTTCGCCAAGCGGCTGGCGGCGCGCGCCACGGTGCTGGTGGCCGACTTCGGCGGCGGCACCAGCGACTTCTCGGTCATGCGGTTCGAGCGCAAGGACGGTGAGATGTCCGCTATCCCGCTCAGCCGTTCGGGCGTGGGCGTGGCCGGCGACGCGTTCGACTTCCGCATCATCGACGAGGTGGTCTCGCCGCGCCTGGGCAAGGGCAGCGGCTACAGGTCGGGCGAGAACGTGCTCTACACGCCCAACCGCTACTACGCCTCCTTCGCGCGCTGGAACCAGCTGACCCTGATGAAGTGGTCGCGCGACCTGCGCGAAATCCGCGAAATCGCCCGTACCAGCCTGGAGCCCGAAGCGCTCGGCCGCTTCATCCGCCTGATTGAGAACGACCACGGTTACGCCCTCTACCAGGCCGTTTCAAAGGTGAAGGAAGCGCTGTCGACCGAGCAGGCCGCCGTCCTGAACTTCCAGGCTGAGGACATTGATATCCAAGCCGAAATCCGCCGCAGCGACTTCGAGCGTTGGATCGGGCGGGAGCTGGAGATGATCCGGGGTGCGGTCGACCAGGCGCTGGATTTGGCCGGCGTGGAGGCCGGCGGGATCGACAAGGTGTTCCTCACCGGCGGTTCCTCGTTGGTGCCGGCGGTGCGGGCGATCTTCGCCGACCGTTTCGGCGAGGCGGCGCTGGAAACCGGCGACGAATTCGAGTCCATCGCCTCGGGCCTCGCCCTGATCGGGGCCGAGCCCGACCCTACGCCCTGGTGCATGGCCTGACCCTCCCGCGTTGAAACCGTCGCCGCCAGGGATCGACGCGAGGATGCGAGCGTTGGCCCAGGCGTGAAGCTGAAGCCGCAAGCCCTGCTGTGTCCCCGCCCCGCCGGCCTCTACTGCCCGCCCGGCGACTTCTACATCGACCCGACCCGGCCAGTGGACCGGGCGGTGATCACCCACGGCCATGCCGACCACGCCCGCGCCGGCCACGGGGTGGTGGCGGCCACGCCGGAGACCCTGGCGATCATGGCGGTACGCTATGGCGAGGACTTCGCCGGCCGGGTCGAACCGCTCCGCTACGGCGAGACCATCGAGCGCGGCGGTGTCGATGTGACCCTGGTCCCGGCCGGCCACATCCTGGGCTCGGCCCAGGCGGTGCTACGCTGGAAGGGCATGACCATCGTGGTCTCCGGCGACTACAAGCGCCGCGCCGACCCCACCTGCGCGCCATTCGAGCCCATCGCCTGCGACGTCTTCGTCACCGAGGCGACCTTCGGCCTGCCGGTGTTCCGCCACCCGCCGGACAGCGACGAAATCGCCAAGCTGATCAAGTCGTTGGAACAGTTTCCTCAACGCACTCACATCGTCGGCGCCTATGCGCTGGGCAAGGCGCAGCGGATCATCCGCCTGCTGCGCCAGGCCGGCCATGACCAGGTCATCTACACCCACGGCGCCATGGCCCGGCTGGACGAACTCTACACCGGCTTCGGCGTCGATCTGGGTCCGCTGGCGCCGGCGACGGTGGAGAAGAAGGCCGCGTTCGAGGGGGCGGTGGTCATCGCCCCGCCATCGGCGCTGGAAGGGACCTGGGTGCGCCGCTTCGCCGACCCCGTCCCCTGCTTCGCATCCGGCTGGATGCGGGTGAAGGCGCGTGCACGGCAACGCCATGTGGAGCTGCCGCTGATCATCTCCGATCATGCCGACTGGGACGAGCTGACCAACACCATCTCGGAGGTGAGGCCGGAAGAGCTGTGGGTGACGCACGGCGCGGAAGAGGCGCTGCTGCGTTGGTCGGCGCTGAACGACATCCCCGCCAAGGCGCTGGCCATCGTCGGCTACGAAGACGAGGACGACGACTAGTGCGCGCCTTCGCTGTCCTGCTCGACCGGCTGGCCTTCACGCCCTCGCGCAATGCGAAGCTGGTGCTGCTGGCCGACCACCTGCGCTCCACGCTCGACCCGGATCGGGGCTGGGCCCTGGCCGCCCTGACCGGCGCTCTGTCCTTTAGCGCCGCCAAACCTGCCATCATCCGCAGCGCGGCGGAGGCGCGCATCGACCCGCAGTTGTTCGCCCTGTCCTACGACTATGTCGGCGATCTGGCCGAGACTGTCGCCCTGGCCTGGCCGGTGCGGCCCGGCGCCAATCGCGAGCCAGACCTGTCGCAGGTGGTCGACGCCCTGCTCACTGCGTCCAAGCATGAGGTTCCGAAGCTGCTGGAGGGCTGGCTGGACGCGATGGACGCGGACGGGCGCTGGGCGCTGCTCAAGCTGATGACCGGGGCGTTGCGGGTCGGCGTCTCGGCGCGCCTGGCCAAGCAGGCCCTGGCTGATTTCGGCGGCGTTCCGGTGGAGCAGATCGAGGAGGTCTGGCACAGTCAGCACCCGCCCTATGTCGATCTGTTCGCCTGGCTGGAAGGTCGCAGCGAGCGCCCGAGCCCCAACGCCCCCGCCCGCTTCCGCCCGGTGATGCTGGCCCAAGCCATCGACGAAGCGACCGACTTCGCCCGCTACGACGCCCAGGACTACGCAGCGGAGTGGAAGTGGGACGGCGTCCGGGTCCAGGCGGTCAACGAGGGCGGACGCCGCGCCCTGTACAGCCGCACCGGCGACGACATCGGCAAGGCCTTTCCCGACGTGCTGGAGAGCCTGGGTTTCGAAGGCGTGATCGACGGCGAGCTGCTGGTCATGCACGGCCACACCATCGGTGGCTTCGGCGACCTGCAGCAGCGGCTGAACCGCAAGACCCCCGACGCGGCCCTGATGGGCAAGCACCCCGCCGGAATCCGCGCCTACGACCTGCTGATGGACGGCGACGAGGACCTGCGCGAACAGCCCTTCTCCGCCCGCCGCGGTCGCCTGGAGAAGCTGGTCGCGCGCGCCGCCAACCCGCGCCTGGACCTTTCACCCCTGGTGGCTTTTCCCGACTGGGAGGCGCTGGCGGGCATCCGCGCCGATCCCCCCGCGGGCGATCCGCAGCTCAGCGAGGGGCTGATGCTGAAGCGCCTGGACTCGCCCTATGTCGCGGGACGGCCCAAGGGGCTGTGGTTCAAGTGGAAGCGCGACCCGCACCTGGTCGACGCGGTGCTGATGTACGCCCAGCGCGGTCACGGCAAGCGCTCGGGCTTCTATTCGGACTACACCTTCGGGGTCTGGCGCGAAGATTCCAATGGCGACCGCGTCCTGGTGCCCGTCGGCAAGGCCTATTTCGGCTTCACCGACGAGGAGCTGAAACAGCTCGACAAGTACGTCCGCGACCACACCATCGACCGCTTTGGCCCCGTCCGCTCGATCCGCGCCGACATGCAGTCCGGCCTGGTGCTGGAGATCGCCTTCGAGGGTCTGCAGCGCTCGACCCGGCACAAGTCCGGCGTCGCCATGCGCTTCCCGCGCGTGAACCGCATCCGTTGGGACAAGCCTTCGCGCGAGGCGGACGAACTGGCCACCCTGGAGGCCCTGCTTTCCGCCCTCGCGCGCCCCGCCCGCGGCCTGAGCGGAAACAGCTAAATTAAAGCTGGGCCGCCGCCTTGCCCTGGCCCATGGCGACGCTCATCTGATGGCCGACATGGGGGCGTCGGCGGCCGAGCGCATTGCGGCCGCCCCTGCGTCGCGCCTGTCCGCAACCGCAGTCTGGAACACCGTTGCCCCCGATCATCTCCGTCTCCCAGCTGACCAAGACCTATGCGTCGGGGTTCCAGGCGTTGAAGTCCGTCGACCTGGAGATCGACGCTGGCGAGATCTTCGCCCTGCTCGGCCCCAACGGCGCCGGCAAAACCACCCTGATCAGCATCATCTGCGGCATCGTCAACGCCAGCTCGGGCAAGGTGATCGCCGACGGCCACGACATCTCGGTCGACTATCGCGCGGCCCGTTCCAAGATCGGGCTGGTGCCGCAGGAGTTGAGCACCGACGCGTTCGAGACCGTCTGGGCCACCGTCAGCTTCAGCCGGGGCCTGTTCGGCAAACCGCCCAACAAGGCCTATATCGAGCAGATCCTACGCGACCTGTCGCTCTGGGACAAAAAGGACAGCAAGATCAAGGCCCTGTCCGGCGGCATGAAGCGGCGGGTGATGATCGCCAAGGCCCTGTCGCACGAGCCGCGCATCCTGTTCCTCGACGAACCGACCGCGGGCGTCGACGTCGAGCTTCGGCGCGACATGTGGGCCATGGTGCGCAAGCTGCGCGACAGCGGCGTCACCATCCTGCTCACCACCCACTACATCGAGGAGGCCGAGGAGATGGCCGACCGGATCGGGGTGATCTCCAACGGCCAGATCATGCTGGTCGAGGAGAAGACCGCCCTGATGGAGAAGCTGGGCAAGAAGGTGCTGCGCCTGCAGCTCCAGGCTCCCCTGACCGCCATCCCGCCCGAACTGGCCGCCTACCAGCTCGATCTGGCCGCCGACGGGACCGAGCTGACCTACACCTTCGACGCCCAGCACGAGGGCACCGGCATCGCCGGCCTGATGCGCCAGCTCGCCGCCTCGGGCGTGGACTTCAAGGACCTGCAGACCCGCCAGAGCTCGCTGGAGGACATCTTCGTCAGCCTGGTCAGCACCAAGTCATGAAGGGGCCGGCCATGAACCTGCACGCCATCCGCGCCATCTACAGCTTCGAACTAGCGCGGTGGTTCCGCACCCTGACCCAGAGCATCCTGGCCCCGGTGATCTCCACCTCGCTGTATTTCGTGGTGTTCGGCTCGGCCATCGGCTCGCACATGAACGCGATCAGCGGGGTCAGCTACGGCGCCTTCATCGTGCCGGGCCTGATGATGTTGTCGGTGCTGACCCAGAGCCTGTCCAACGCCTCGTTCGGCATCTACATGCCCAAGTGGGCCGGGACCATCTACGAGCTGCTGTCCGCGCCGGTCTCCTGGATCGAGGCGGTGATCGGCTATGTCGGCGGGGCGGCGACCAAGTCGATCCTGCTGGGCCTGATCATCCTGGGCACAGCCCGGCTGTTCGTGCCGTTTCAGATCGTCCACCCGTTCTGGATGGCCGCCTTCCTGGTGCTGACCGCGCTGACCTTCAGCCTGTTCGGCTTCATCATCGGCATCTGGGCGGATGGGTTCGAGAAGCTGCAGATCGTGCCGCTGCTGGTCGTCACGCCGCTGACCTTCCTGGGCGGCAGCTTCTACTCGATCGCCATGCTGCCGCCGATCTGGCGCAAGATCACCCTGTTCAACCCGGTGCTCTATCTGGTCTCGGGCTTCCGCTGGAGCTTCTACGGTGTGTCCGATGTCGGGGTGGGCGTCAGCCTGGGCATGACCCTGGCCTTCATGTGCGCCTGCCTGGGCGTGATCTGGTGGATCTTCCGCACGGGATACCGCCTGCGCACCTGAACCGGCGCAGTCCGCTTCGGAACAGCCAAGGTCTGGTCGCGTTGCAGGTCCATGCCGCTCGCGGATTCGCTTCAACCCCAAGCCCCACAACGCATCGTCACCGCGCGTGCGGTGCTGAACGCGGCCTCCGGCGGGGTGGGACCGAACGCGGCGGCCCGTCTGGCCGAGATCGCGTCGGCCGCCGGCTTGGAGATCTTGGTCGCCGCCGTCGCGCCCGAACAGCTGCGCACGGCGCTGAATGAGGCCGTCGCCGCTGCGCCCGACCTGCTGGTCGTGCTGGCGGGCGACGGCACCGCGACGCTGGCGGCGGAGCTCTGCGGACCCGATGGCCCGGTGCTCGCGCCGCTGCCCGGCGGGACCATGAACATGCTGCCCCACGCCCTATATGGCGCGCGCGCGTGGCCCCAGGCCTTGCAGGATGCGCTGGAGAGTCGGCGGATCGTCGACGTCTCGGGTGGCGAGGTGGCGGGCCGGACCTTCCATGTCGCCGCCATCCTGGGCGAGCCGGCGCTGTGGGCCGAGGCGCGCGAGGCCATGCGCCGTGGGCGGCTACGGATGATGATGCTGCACGCGCGGCGGGCGTGGCTGCGCGCCTTTTCCGGCCGACTGCGCTACACGCTCGACCATGGCCACACCTGGAAGGCGGAGGCGCTGACCCTGATGTGCCCCTTGGTTTCCCGCGCATTGGACGAGGACATCGGGCTGGAGGCCGCCGCGCTCGATCCGCACGATGCGCTCGAGGGTTTCCGCCTCGGCATGGCGACGTTGACCGGCCATTGGCGCGACGATCCGGCGGTGACGACGCAGATCTGCCGCAGCGGAGACGCCTGGGCCAACGGACATATCGCGGCGACGCTCGACGGCGAACCTCATCGCTTCAGCTCTCCGGTGAAGTTCAGCTTCCGTCCCCACGCCTTCCGGGCGCTGGTCCCCGCCGACTTCCAGCCGCTCAAGACCTTGGCGCAGGGAACCGCGTGACGGTGCGGTTGGTGCAGATCAGCGACATCCACTTCGGCGGGGAGGACCCCGCGGCGGTGGAGGCCACGCTCGACTACCTGCAAGGCTCACCGCCGGACCTGACCTTGGTCACCGGCGACCTGACCCTCAACGGCCTGCCGAGCGAGTTCCGCGAAGCCGGGGCCTGGCTTAAGCGCCTGCCGCTGCCGCGCCTGTGCACGCCCGGCAACCACGACACGCCCTATTGGAACCTGGCGCTGCGCGCGCTCGTCCCCTTCGAGCGGTATCGCCATCATATCGGGCGGGTGCGGGGCGAACTTTACGTCGGCGACGGCTTCGCAGCCCGGATGATCAACACTGCTCGCGGCGCCCAACCCCGCATGGACTGGTCAAAGGGCGCTATCGATCTTGAAATGACCGAGGAGATCATCTCCAGCCTGGCCGCCACGCCAAACGACACCCTGCGCATCGTCGGCTGCCACCATCCGCTGATGGAGGTGAAGGGCGCGCCGGTCACGGGCAGCGTGCATCGCGGCGCCAAGGCGGCGGAGATGCTGGCGCTGGGCGGCGTGGACCTGGTCCTGACCGGCCACATCCACAACCCGTTCGCCATCGCCCTGCCCTATGGCGACAGCCACACCTATGCGGTGGGCGCGGGCACCCTGTCCTTGCGTACGCGCGGGACGCCGCCCAGCTTCAATGTGATCGAAGCGGATGCGGTGGCGGTGGAGATCACCGCCATGGGCTGGAACGGCAAGGGGCTGGAGGTGCTGCAGACCTGGCGGCTACCTCGACGGAGCCTAGCCTCTCCCCCCTCCACCTCCTAGATCCTGTCATCCCGGAAAGCACGCCAGCGCTTATCCGGGAGGACGGATTTCTATTGCGCCCAGACCTTGCGCAGCGTCGCGTCGCGGCCGCAGCCGGAACGGTAGAGGTTGTACTCGATCATGTGGGTGTGGGCGTAGTCGCGGTGATACGCCTCGGCCGGCCAGAAGGTCTTCAGCGGCAGGATCGGCACGATGATCTTGCCGTGCTTCAGCTGCTTCTGGGCGTCGAGTTTGGACTGTTCGGCGATCTTGCGCTGCTCGGGGTTGGCCACGAAGATCGCCGGCCGGTAGGACGGGCCGCGATCGCAGAACTGGCCGCGGTCATCGGTCGGGTCGATCAGCTTCCAATAGCGGAACAGCAGGAAACCGTAGTCGAGCTTGGCCGGGTCGAACGTCACCTTGACCGACTCATAGTGGCCGGTGGTCTCCGACGACACCTGTTCGTAGCTCGGATGGTCGACCGTGCCGCCGGTATAGCCGGACTCCACCGAGACCACGCCGGGGATGGCCTTCATGTCGTGCTCCATGCACCAGAAGCAGCCGCCGGAGAACACCGCGCTCTGCAGGGGCGCGGCATGGGCCATCGGCGCCATGGCGAGCAGGAGGAAACCGGCGAGGAAGGCGGCGAAGCGTTTCATGATGGGCGGAACCTGAAGCGAGCTCATGTCCATAATACGGACGCCGAGCGTGAAAGATTACAGTTGGACAGAATTCAGAGAAGGTTGGACAGCCCCGCGCGCAGGGCCTTCAGGAACACCGTCGGCAATCCCTCGCCCGCCGCCTCCGCCCGGGTCCACTCGGCGCCGGCGATGTCGCCCGCCACCTCGGCCCGCAAAACCGTCAGGCTGAGGGCGAAGTGGGTGAACACATGCTCCACCTCGCCCGCCGAGCGCCAGTCCGCGTGCACAGGCGCCTCGGCGACGGCTTCGGCAAGATCGAACCGGGTCGCGCGCCAGGCGCTGGTCGGCAGGGCCAGCATGCCGCCGAGCAAGCCTTTGTCTGGTCGCCGGACCCGCGCCACCGCCCCCTTGCGGGTCGCCAGATAGATCACGCCGAAGCGTCGGGGCCGATCGGCCTTGGCCCGTTTGCGGGGATAGGTCTCCGGCGCGCCGCCGACCGTCGCCGCGCAGAACCGCCGGACCGGACAACGGTCGCACAGCGGCGCCTTGGGCCGGCAGATGGTGGCGCCGAGGTCCATGGTCGCCTGCGCCCAGTCGCCGGGACGGGTCTCGCTAGCGATCTCGCCGGCGAGCAAGCGCAGCTCGGGCTTGGCGTCCGGCAGCGGCGCGTCGACCGCATAGAGCCGCGAGACCACCCGCTCCACATTGCCATCGACCACCACCGCCGACCGGTCGAAGGCGATGGCCGCCACCGCCGCCGCCGTATAGGGACCGAGCCCCGGCAGGGCGAGCAGGGCCGCCTCGGTATCGGGAAACACGCCGCCATGGTCCTCCGCCACCGCACGGGCGCAGGCCAGCAGGTTGCGGGCGCGGGCGTAGTAGCCGAGCCCGGCCCAGGCGCTCATCACCTCGGCGTCCGCCTCGGCGGCCAGCGCGCTGGCCGTCGGCCAGCGGCGGGTGAAACTGAGGAAATAGGGCGTGGCGTGGGGGACGGTGGTCTGCTGCAGCATCACCTCGGACAGCCAGACCCGGTAGGGATCGTTCGCATGGCCCGCGGCGCGCTCGCCCGGACGCACCCGCCAGGGCAGGTCGCGCGCCTCGGCGTCGTACCAGGCCAAAAGGGCGCCCTGCAGCGCGCGGATATCGGAAGGCTTCACGCCACTCTGCTTAGGGCCTCAAGCCGCGCCTGTCGAAGCCCCTGCGCGGTCGCGAAACGACGCGGGGCGGGTTAGGATGGTTCATGGCCCGCCGCCCGCTTCCTTCCCTGTCAGAGGCCGCCGACATCCTGGCGCGTAAGCGCACGCGGCCGCCCCGTCGGGTCGCGCCGCCGGCCGGCAAGGCGCTGACCGCCTACCTCAAAACGCTGGAAGGCCGCTTCGGCCAGACCGGGCCGGGGCCGAAGCTGCTGATGGAGCGCTGGCGCGAGATCGCCGGCGAGGTGCTGGCCCGGCGTAGCGAGCCGGTGAAGCTGGTGCGTCCGCGCAAGGAGGGGCCGGCCATCCTGGAAATCCGCGTCGACGGCCCCGCCGCCGCCCTGATCCAGCACCAGACCGCCGACATCCTGGCTCGGGTCAACCTGGCGCTGGGCGCGGGTGCGGTGGACAAGCTGCGTATCGTCCAGGGCCCGATCCGCGCGCCGGTCGCGACCGAGGCCAAGACCCGCCGCCGTCCGGTCCCGCTGGACGCTGCGGTCGAGGCGGAACTGGCGGCCGGGCTGGCCGAGGCGCCGGACGGGGGGCTGAAAAGCGCGCTGATGCGCCTGGGCCGGGAAGTCGCGCGCCGGGGGTGAATTCTCTCCTCCCCGCTTTGCAGGGGAGGAGAAGAAGCGCCCTACTCGGCCGCCATCTGGGCCACGCCGAACTTGGGGGCCAGCTCGCCGGCGGCGTAGCGCTTGGCCATCTTGGACAGCGGCAGCGGGACGATCTTGGAAG
>NZ_LMUL01000014.1:2506448-2517213 GCF_009765965.1 Caulobacter sp. S45 | reverse complement strand
TGTCGGTGTCGATGTTGATCTTGCGCACGCCGTGCTTGATGCCGCGCTGGATTTCCGAAACCGGCACGCCCCAGGTCTGGGGCATCTTCCCGCCATAGGCGTTGATGATGTCCTGCAAGTCCTGCGGCACCGAGGAGGAGCCGTGCATCACCAGGTGGGTGTTGGGCAGACGGCGATGGATCTCCTCGATCACGTTCATGGCCAGCACCTCGCCGTCGGGCTGGCGGGTGAACTTGTAGGCGCCGTGCGAGGTGCCCATGGCGATGGCCAGCGCGTCGACCTGGGTCTCGCGCACGAACTCCACCGCCTGGTCGGGATCGGTCAGCAGCTGGGAGTGGTCGAGCTTGCCCTCGAAGCCGTGGCCGTCCTCCTTCTCGCCCATGCCGGTCTCCAGCGAGCCCAGCACGCCGAGTTCGCCCTCGACCGAGGCGCCGACCCAGTGGGCCATCTTCACCACGTCGCGGGTGACGCGCACATTGTACTCGTAGCTGGCCGGGGTCTTGGCGTCGCCCTCCAGCGAGCCGTCCATCATCACACTGGTGAAGCCGTGCTGGATGGCGGTGGCGCAGGTGGCTTCGTCGTTGCCGTGATCCTGGTGCATGCAGACCGGGATGTGGGGGTAGATGTCGACCAGGGCGTCGATCATGCGGGCGAGCATGATGTCGTTGGCGTACTGGCGCGCGCCCCGGCTGGCCTGGATGATGACAGGGCTGTCGGTCCTGTCGGCGGCCTCCATGATGGCGAGGCCTTGTTCCATATTGTTGATATTGAATGCAGGGACGCCGTAGCCGTGCTCAGCCGCATGGTCGAGAAGCTGTCTGAGGGTGATGCGGGCCACGCGAGTCTCCTTGTGTCGTCTGCAATCAATCGGTCGCCGCCAGTTTACGGTGCGCCCACCGCGGACGCGACCCCGAATGCTGGCAGTTTAAAGTGTTTGGCCGAAAGTGATCCGGCTGTCATCACGCTGCAGCCGTTTAAGGCGCTTCCAGGTCTAACGCTTCAAAGTTCAAGCGAGAGGCGATATCGACCCTGTCGACCTCAAGCCGGCCGGCGCGCCCGGAAGGCCTGGGCTATGGTGCCGTCGTCCAGCCAGTCCAACTCGCCCCCCACAGGCACGCCCCGCGCCAGGGAGGTAACCGAAACGCCGGAAGGCTTCAATCGTTCGATCAGATAGTGGGCGGTGGTCTGACCATCGACCGTCGCCGGCAAGGCGAAGATCACCTCCTGGACCTCGCCGCCCGCCGCCCGTGCGATCAGCTCGCCGATGCGCAAGGCTTCCGGCCCCACGCCGTCCAGCGCCGACAGCAGGCCGCCCAGCACGTGATAACGTCCACGATAGGCGCCGGCGCGCTCCATGGCCCAGAGCGCGCCCACCTCCTCGACCACGCAGATCAGCCCCGCGTCGCGCTCGGGCGCGCGGCAGACGGTGCAGGGGTCGCAGGTGTCAAGCGCCCCGCACGTCGAACACGGCCGCACCCGCGCCGAGGCGTCGCCCAGGGCGGAGATCAGCGGGTCCATCAGCTGTTCGCGTCGCTTCAGCAGGGCCAGCGCCGCCCGACGGGCCGAGCGCGGACCCAGGCCCGGCAACTTGGACAACAAGGCGACCAGCCGCTCGATCTCTGGTCCAGCGGAGGCGGCCATCAAGCCACCGCCATGGCTAGGGTCAAAACTTCATCCCCGGAAAGCCCGGCATACCGCCGCCGCCCATGCCTGCAAGCGGTCCCATCGCGTCATGCATCAGGCGTTCCTGTTCGGCGTCGAGCTTCTTCTTGGCGTCGGCGTGGGCCGCCACCATCAGGTCGCTCAACACCTCGCCCTCGTCCGGTCCCATCAGGCTCGGGTCGATAACCACGCTCTTCAGCTCGCCCGAGCCCTGCAGCGTCAGCTTCACCAGTCCGCCCCCGGCCTGGCCTTCGACGGAGGTCTCCGCCAGCCGGGCCTGGGCGTCCTGAATCTTCTGCTGCAGGCCCTGGGCCTGCTTCATCATGGCGCCGAAATCCTTCATCGTCCGACCTGCTGCGTGATTCCCTGGCCGGCAGATATAGGCGGGCCAAGAGCGGGGGGCACGAGATTCCTCCGCCTCAACGCAACAGGGGCTAACGGCGAGCGCCTCCAAACACCGCGTCATCCCCCTTCAACTCATAATGGAAGCGCCGAACGATCAGGCCGCCTCCGCGACGTCGGTCACCTTGTAGGTCAGCAGTTGGCCGTCCTCGTCGGTGATGCTGACATATTCGCCCACGGCGAAGCGATGCTGGCCCAGGCGATAGCCAGGCTCCTCGCCGGCGGCGGCGGCGGCGTCGCCATAGTCGAAGAACCAGGCCTTGCCCCGGCGAGCCAGCTTTCCCTCCTGCACGTCCTCGTCGGGCGCGAAGCGGCGCACGATGCATTTAGCGCCGGCCTTCTTCGCCGCCTCGTCGTCCAGCATCCCGTCGGATGTCAGCGGAGCGGTCAGGGTGTAGCCACGATGGTCGTCGCCATCGGCGAACACGGTTCCAGGATTGCGCGCCAGACGCATGACGATGCGCGATAGGGTCATTTCGGGCCTTCCGACGTTATAGTTCCAGCAGCGAAACGGCCGAACGCGCTTGGCGTTCAAACTTACAGCGCAGGTTGATCGAAAAGTCGCCTTGGGCCAGTTCAACCGTCTCGACCCGGAGGGAAACGGCGACATGGCGAAAAGCCCGCACAGACCGGCAGGCGCCTCGGCGAAAAGCGCCACGGGCAAACAGGCGCCGCCACGCGCGTGGCAACGCATGCTCTCGGGCCGCCGGCTCGACCTGCTCAACCCGTCGCCCTTCGACATCGAGATCGAGGACATCGCCCATGGCCTGGCGCGGGTGGCGCGGTGGAACGGCCAGACTTTGGGCGAACACGCCTTCTCCGTGGCGCAGCACAGCATGGTGGTGGAGGAGGTCTGCGCCCATCTCCAGCCCGGACTGTCGCCGCGCTGGCGGCTGGCGGCCCTGCTGCACGATGCGCCGGAATATGTGATCGGCGACATGATCTCGCCGTTCAAGGCGGCGCTGGGGTTCGACTACAGGGCGTTCGAGGCGGGACTGGAGGCGGCGATCCATATCCGCTTCGCCCTGCCCCCAGCGGCGCCGCCGGCGATCAAGGCGCTGATCAAGACCGCCGACCGCGCCTCGGCCTATTTCGAGGCGGTGCAGCTTGCGGGCTTTTCCGTGCCCGAGGCTCAGAACCTGTTCGGCGCACCGCCCGCGGGCTATGCGCTCAGGATCGATCCCCAGCCGGCCTTCATCGCCCAGGAGCGCTATGTCGCCCGTTTCCACGTCCTGGCCGAGGCCTCGGATCTGGAGCCCACATCCGCCGCTTTCGACACGGAATAGTCTGGTTTATGGGGCCACTGCGTCCGTTCATCGCTCATAAACCCTCTCGCGCTTAGATCGCTGGTTAGCTAACTACCCGCGGGGCGGGGTCGCTCGCGGAGTTCTCGAGGTATGGCCAACGCCGATCACGCTACGGGTCGACCGGGCGGCGGATCAGGCGGACGTCCTCCCCGCGGAGGCAGGCGTCGCCGTTCGCTGCTCGGCTCCATCATCTATTGGTTGGTCGTGCTGGCGGTCTGGGTGCTGATCGCGATTGCGGCCATGGTGCTGTACTTCTCACGCGGCCTGCCCGACACCTCCAAGCTCTACCAGATCCATCGCCAGCCCTCGATCAGCTATCTGGACCGCAACGGCGCCCTGCTGTCGGTGCGCGGCAGCCAGTACGCACCGCCGGTGGATCTGGACGCCCTGCCGGCCTACGTGCCCGCCGCCTTCGTCTCGGTGGAGGACCGGCGCTTCTATCAGCACTGGGGCTTCGACATCGTCGGCATCATGCGCGCCGTGGTCGCCGACCTGCGCCGTGGTCACGCCGCCGAGGGCGCCTCCACCATCACCCAGCAGCTGGCGCGCAACCTGTTCCTGACGCCCGACCAGAACATGAAGCGCAAGGTGCAGGAGTTGTTGCTGGCGGTGTGGCTGGAGCACCAGTACTCCAAGAAGCAGATCCTGGCCCTGTATCTGAACCGGGTCTATTTCGGCGCCGGCGCCTATGGCGTCGAGTCCGCCTCGGAAACCTTCTTCAACAAGCCGGCCTCCAAGATCGATATCGGCGAGGCGGCGCTGTTGGCGGCGCTGCTGAAGTCGCCCACCCACTACAGCCCGGTCAACGAACAGGAACGCGCCGGACGCCGCGCCACCATCGTGCTGGACAAGATGGTGGAGACCCACGCCATCACCCCCGCCCAGCGCGAAGAGGCCCTGTCCCACCCCGTGCGCGTCTCGCCGGCGCTGGCGACCCAGCACGCCCAGTATTTCGTCGACTGGGTGGACGGACAGGTGCGCAAGCTGGTGGGCCAGCCCACCACCGACCTGATCGTCGAGACCACGCTCGACCTGCCCATCGACACCGCCGCCGAGACCGCCGCCCGCACCGTGGTCGAGCGCAACGGCCGGCTCGGTGTTCAACAGGCCGCCGTGGTCGCGCTGGATGGCGGCGGCCGGGTACGCGCCCTGATCGGAGGCGTCAGCTACGCCGACAGCCAGTTCGACCGCGCCATCGACGCACGCCGCCAGGCGGGTTCGTCCTGGAAGCCCTTCGTCTATCTGACCGCGCTGAACACCGGCCGCTACAATCCCGACACCCAGGTGGTCGACGAGCCGGTGACCATCAACGGCTGGAGTCCGCACAACTTCGAGCCGGAGAACCTGGGCCCGCTCCCTCTGCACGAGGCGCTGCAGCGTTCGATCAACACCGTGGCGGCCAAGCTCGCCGACGACGTGGGCCGCAACAACGTCGCCGACACCGCGCGCAAGCTGGGCATCACCACCGATATCAACACCGACCCGGCCATGGCGCTGGGCACCAGCCTGGTCAGCCCGCTTGAGATGGCCCAGGCCTACGACGCCTTCGCCAACGGCGGCTTCAAGGTGCAGGCCTACGCTATCGAGCGCATCCGCACCCGCGACGGCAAGGTGCTGTACGAACATCCCGCCCCCGCCCACGACTCGGTGATCGGCGAGCCTCAGCTCGGCTGGATGAACCAGATGCTGCGCACCGTGCTGGTCAGCCCCGGCACCGCTCCACGAGCCGCCATCCCCGGCTACGACCTCGCCGGCAAGACCGGCACCACCAGCGATTTCCGCGACGCCTGGTTCGTCGGCTACACTGGCGGCTTCGTCGCGGCGGTGTGGACCGGCAAGGACGACAACTCGCCCATGCATCACGTCACCGGCGGCGCCGCGCCGGCCGAGCTATGGCGCGCCTTCATGACCGCCGCCCTGCCCCGCCTGAAGGTCCAGGCCATACCCGGCGGCGCGGCAGGCCCTGCGCCTTTGACCGACGACCCCATCGGCGAGCTGCTCGGCAACACCACCGGCCTCAGTCAAGGCGCACCGGATGCGACCGACGGTGACGCCCAGGACCAGGACGGCCAGCCACCACCGCCGCCCATCGGCCCACCGCCGGGGCCGCCGCCCGGCCCGCGCCCACCCCCGCCGGCGCCCTATTAGGTTCGTCGATCCTCCTGCCCTGCGAGCGGGGGAGGAAATTCACCCCACAGCGTGCAGAGCCGCCCCGTTCACGCGCAGCCATCGCCGCGCCATGGCAGGATCGCCATAGAGATCGTGCACCACCGCCCAAAACCTGGGGCCATGGTTGGATTCGATCAGGTGGGCGCATTCGTGAGCGGCGACGTAGTCGAGCACCTCGGGCGGACTGAGCACCAGCCGCCAGTTGTAGCGGATCCGGGCCGGTTCCAGCCCGTGAGCCCGGCGACACGACCCCCAGCGGGACCGGGCGTCCTGAAGCCCCAGCGCCGGAACCGCCTCGCCAAGCGCCTCGCAATGTCGGGTTGTGCGCACCGATAGCCGCTGCAGGGCTTCCGCCCGCAACCCGCGCTGCACGGCGCGTGCGAAGGCTTCCCCCTCGCCATAGGCCAACAGCCTGCCGGGTGCGTCTCCCACAGGCGCGATCAGGCGCGGCTTGATCCGCATCGCCGCGCGCTCCAGCACATAATCCTCGCCACAGACCTCGACCCTGGCTCCGGGCGCGAACCCGACCCTCGCGGGCAGGCTGTCCAGGTGGGCGGCGATCCAGGCGCTGCGGGTTTGTGCAAAGGCCGTGGCCTCCGCCAGGCGCTTGAGCGAGGGGGCCACCGCCAGCACCTCGCCCTTGGTCGGGTCCAGGCGCAGACTGATCCGCCGCGCCCGGCCGTTCACCGTCAGGCGCACGGGACGGCCGTCGACCTCGATCAGATCGCCAGGCTGCAGGCGCTGGGGCGCACGGCGAAACAGCATGACCGGGCTTATGCCACGCCGGCCGCGAATCGGCGCGCGCCAACATGTCGCCGCGCCCAAACAAAAAGGGCCCCGTCACCGGGGCCCTTTCCAAACGTCGATCCGAAACCGTGGATCAGGAGGCGTAGTATTCCACCACCAGGTTCGGCTCCATCTTCACCGCGTAAGGCACTTCGGCCATGTCGGGCAGACGGATGAACCGGGCGGTCATCGCCTTGGTGTCCACTTCGATATAGTCGGGGATGTCGCGCTCGGCCGACTGCAAGGCTTCCAGCACCAGGGCCATGTTGCGCGAACGCTCGCGCACCGAGACCACGTCGTCCGCCTTCACGCGATAGGAGGCGATGTTGACGCGCTTGCCGTTGACCAGCACGTGGCCGTGGTTGACGAACTGACGCGCCGCGAAGGGGGTCGGCACGAACTTGGCGCGATAGACCACCGCGTCCAGTCGGCTCTCCAGCAGGCCGATCAGGTTCTCCGAGGTGTTGCCCTTGCGGCGGGCGGCCTCGTCATAGGTGCGGCGGAACTGCTTTTCGGTCAGGTTGCCGTAATAGCCCTTCAGCTTCTGCTTGGCGCGCAGCTGCAGGCCGAAGTCGGAGACCTTGGACTTGCGGCGCTGGCCGTGCTGGCCGGGGCCGTAGGAACGCTGGTTGACGGGCGACTTCGGGCGACCCCAAAGGTTCTCGCCCATACGGCGGTCGATCTTGTATTTCGCCGAATGGCGCTTGGACATAGTTAGACTCTCAGCTCGATGCGGGCCGGTCCCACCTCGATCGGCGGAACGATTGCAACGGCGGCGCTCACATCACCCGTCATAGAATTCCCGCACCGCCGAGCAGGCCCGGCGACGGGAAAGGCGGGCTTATGCCGACGCCCGTCCCCCGTGTCAAGTTTGGCCGGGCGCGGCTCCTATTTCAGGAGCCGCACGCTGGTGTTCAGCGACGTGGTGGTCTGGCAGTTCACGCTGAAGACGATGTCGTTGAAGTCGTTGTCGTCTCCAGTACCGCCGTTGTCGTCCCAGTTGTAGGTCGTGGTGCCCTGGCTACAGTCGGTGACCATTGCGCCATCGGTGGTCCCGCCGCTGGGGATGCCGGTGGAGGCGTTCCTGTTCAGGTTGCCGAACTGCAGTGGATTGCGCGTGCTCCCCCAGGTGTAGAGATAGTTCGCCGGGCCTTTGAAAGTGAGGCTCGAACAACTCGAAGTGCAGATGATCAGAGGCGTATAGGAATCCGTTCCGGTCGTGTCCGAAACCGTTACGGCAGGAGAGCCTTGCGAGTTGCTGCACTTGACGACCGCAGCAGCCTTCTTCGTCGCGGCCGTATCGGGCTGAGTGCTGAAGGTAGCCGCTTGATAATCGTGGTACTGCGTCGTGTTGGTCGCGCCCGTCGGGACTTCTGTTCGTGTGGAGAAATATTCCTTCAAGGCGCCCTGCGCCTGATTATAGCAGTTAGAGCCATAACCAGAGACGCCGCCAGTCGTGTTGTACATCGCGAAGGCAGGCCTGCTGCCGTACGGGACTTGCAGGCTGATCGAGGATAGATTTTTAAAACCAGCCTTGTTGGACAGGATCGGCGTCGAGGAATTTTGCGTCGTGTTGTTGGCGATGTCCGAAGTTGGGTCGTACTCATAAAGGGCCTTGCCCGTGAGCATTACTCCAGACGAATTCGTAGGAACCGCGTAATAGTAGATTTCGTCCTTGTCCGAGGCGCTGGTGTTGAAATTGTTCACCGACACCGTGACCTGGCGGGCGACGCCGCCCTGCGCGGTGGCTTGCGTGCTCGTGTTTATGGATGGCGTGGCCATCGCCATGATCGTGGTCTTGACGCCATAGCTGATCGCGACCTGGACCGTACCGATATAGTTGGGTGAGATCGGCGTCGTGGCGCAGACCTGCCCGACCACGGCGCCGGCGGCGGCCTGGGGCGCCGACAGGTTGCAACTCGTCCCGGTCACCGGGGGCAACATCGTCACCGACGGGTGGTCCATCAGGCTGGGCGCCAGGGCGAGGACGTACTTGGACGCCGCGGTCTGCGCATCGGTCGCCGCCGTGGCGTCGATACTGGTGAACTGATGGGCCCCGGCCAAGGCGGCCGAATCCGCTATGTCCTGGACTTGCCCATGGATGTTGGAGACGCGGGAGAGGTCCACCGCCGCGCCTGCAGCCAGCACGAGCGGAATCGCCAAAATGGCGAATTGAGGCCCGATCGCCCCGCTTCTGCTCTTCAACAGGCCGCGCAGATTTTTCCGACAAGAATGCAGCAATCGATCGATCATCGAGTTCATCCAGCCCCACGCCAGCCCGAAGCTTGCCTGGCAATCTCGACATCTATTCGCAGAAACGAGTAAACAAGCCGATTAGCAGTATGGTTGTGAGGCATTTACCTTGTTTACCCCATCTCGGCGGCGGCGAAGACGTTTCGTCGCCAGATGGTTTATTCGATAAGATTTCAATTTAAAGTAGAATTCTTGTCTATCGCCGCCTTCCAACGATATGGCCTTACCCCGGCCGCGATCGCAGGGCGCAACCCCAATGGGTTATCGTTTGACCCAGCTCGTGCTCTGGGCCGCCACCAGGTCCAACACGTTGCCCTGCGGCAGGCTGAGGTCCAGGCGATGCAGGCCCCAGCCGGGCGCCAGCACGAACCTGGGCAGGCCGGCCTGGAGCAAAGCGGCGTAGCGGGTCGGCTGGATGGTCACGCTCAGCACGTCGCCGCCCGTATCCCTGACGCACTCCGCCGACAGCTGGCCGACCGCATGCACCCAGGGCGGATCGTCCGTCGGCGCAGCCTTGGGCCTGGGCAGATAGGCGTCCAACTCGCCGGAACCGCCTCCCGGGGCCGCCGGATTGACGCAGGCGGTGGTCAGGCCATGGCCTGGGTCGCGTCCGAACATGCGGTGGTTCGCGTCGTCGGACAGGTAGGTGGTCCAGGCGTACACGCAGCCGGTCTCGCCGGCCGTGGCGCAGGTGGGGATATGCTTGAACGATCCGCCGGTGCGACCGCCGGCCGCGACCGAAATCTCGGGATCGCCGCCCAGGAAGGCGGAGACCAATCGCTTCTGCATAGGCTTGCCGTCGATCTGCTCGGCGATCAGGCGCTGGAGCAGGATGGCGCCCTGGCTGTGGCCGATCAGGACCACGCCCCGACCGTGGTTGTCGCGAGCCAGATAATCGCGCCACGCCGCCAGCACGTCGCGATACGGCCCGTCCCAGTTCGGCTGCGCCCCGCCCGCGAACACCTGCTTCAATCCGGTCATGGTGAGCTGGCGATAGATCGGCGCAAACAGACGACAGCGCGAGGTCAGGCGCGCAGCCTGGCCCTTCAGCGTCTCGATCACCTCCGGCCCCGCCGTCATGTCGCTGTAGGTGGAGGTCTGCATCGACACGGTGGGATAGACGAAGAAGCAGTCGATCGGCGGGTCGGTCGCCGGAACGAAGGCCTCCGGCGTGCGCTGGCCGTCCGGCGTCACCCTCATGGCGTCCAGGCCGGTCGTGCAGTTCGTCTCCTCGCCGGGCCGGCAGAGCCAGGCGCTGTCCTGGCGGTAGTCCGGATCGGCGGCGGGTTGGGCGAAAGCCGCTGACGAGGCCAGCGCGAACAGCACGGCGACGGCGGGAATCAGATGACGGCGCATGGGCGGCGGCTCGTTCACGGGCGGCCCCCGAGGCGGGCCCACGAGCCTTTTAGCGCCAAGCCCAGATGGCGAGAAGCGCCTTACACCGCCAGAAATACTCGTCCGCCCCCGAGGCCGGATCGGTCATTCGCCCTTCTCGGCCAACCGGGCCAGGGTGCGGCCGCGCCCCTTGGTCAGGGCGGTGATCACGCCGCGGAAGGTGCGCGCCTCCTGGTCGGTGAAGCGCGCACGGCCCAGCGCCACGCGCAGGTTGCGGATCATCGAGGGCTTCTTCTCCGGCGGGAAGAAGAAGCCGGAGAACTCCAGCTCATCCTCCAGGTGCTCATACACGCCCATCATCATCGCCTGGTCGGCAGGCGCGGCCACATCCAGGAAGGGCGCAGGCGGCGCATCGAGCGTCACGGTGCGCCACTCGTAGGCGTTCACCACCACCGCCTGTCCGAGGTTCAGCGAGCGGAACTTCGCATCGACCGGAACGGTGACGATGCCGTTGCACAGCGCGATGTCCATGGTCTCCAACCCTGCCCGCTCGGCCCCGAACAGCAGGCCGGTGCGCAAGGCTCCGCCCACCCGGTGCAGTTCGGTCGCGGCCTGGCGCGGGGTGAACACCGGCAGGTGGGTCTCGCGCGGGCGGGCGGTGGCGGCATAGACCAACTGCAGGTCCGAGATCGCCTCGGCCACGGTGGCGAACACCTTGGCGCCGGTCAGCGGCCAGTCGGCGCCCGACGCCGAGGCCCAGGCGCGGTCCTGGGGCCAGCCGTCGCGCGGGCTGACCAGACGCAGCTCGGACAGCCCGAAATTGGCCATGGCGCGCGCCACCGCCCCGATGT
>NZ_LMUL01000014.1:2443156-2506300 GCF_009765965.1 Caulobacter sp. S45 | reverse complement strand
CCGCGGCCCCCGCCGCAACCGCCCGGCGCGCGGCGATGCTTTGCGGGACGGGTTTTCCCGGGCCACCGCAGCGTCTATAGACCTCGCCGCCGCGCCGTGGCTGTAAGCCCCGGCTGCTCCCCATCGCAGGAAGGTCGAGAGCCCATGTCCAAGATCAAGGTCGCCAACCCCGTCGTGGACATCGACGGCGACGAGATGACCCGCATCATCTGGAAACTGATCAAGGACAAGCTGATCTTCCCCTATCTCGACCTCGACCTGGACTATTACGACCTGGGGATCGAGCACCGCGACGCCACCGACGACAAGGTCACCATCGAGTCCGCCGAAGCGATCAAGAAGTACGGCGTGGGCGTGAAGTGCGCCACCATCACCCCAGACGAAGCGCGGGTGAAGGAATTCAACCTCAAGAAAATGTGGAAGTCGCCGAACGGCACCATCCGCAACATCCTGGGCGGGGTGATCTTCCGCGAGCCGATCATCTGCAAGAACGTGCCGCGCCTGGTGCCTGGCTGGACCCAGCCGATCATCGTCGGCCGCCACGCCTATGGCGACCAGTACCGCGCCACCGACTTCCTGGTCCCCGGCAAGGGTACGCTGACCATCAAGTTCGTCGGCGACGACGGCCAGACCATCGAGCACGAGGTGTTCAAATACCCCGGCTCCGGCGTGGCCATGGCCATGTTCAACCTGGACGACTCGATCCGCGACTTCGCCCACGCCAGCTTCGCCTACGGCCTGCAGCGCGGCTACCCGGTCTACCTGTCGACCAAGAACACCATCCTCAAGGCCTACGACGGGCGCTTCAAGGACCTCTTCCAGGAGATCTACGAGGCCGAGTACGCCGCCAAGTTCAAAGCGGCGGGCATCCACTACGAGCACCGCCTGATCGACGACATGGTGGCCAGCGCCCTGAAGTGGTCGGGCGGCTATGTGTGGGCCTGCAAGAACTACGACGGCGACGTGCAGTCCGATATCGTGGCCCAGGGCTACGGCTCGCTCGGCCTGATGACCTCGGTGCTGATCACCCCGGACGGCAAGACCATGGAGGCCGAGGCCGCCCACGGCACCGTCACCCGCCACTTCCGCCAGCACGAGCGCGGCGAGAGCACCTCGACCAACTCCATCGCCTCGATCTTCGCCTGGACCCGTGGCCTGGAGCATCGCGCCAAGCTCGACGGCAACGAGGCCCTGGCCGCCTTCGCCAAGAAGCTGGAGAAGGTCACCGTCGACACGGTGGAAGCCGGCTCGATGACCAAGGACCTCGCCCTGCTGGTGGGCGAGAACCAAGGCTGGCTCACCACCGAAGGCTTCCTGGACAAGGTGTCCGAGAACCTGGAACACGCGGCCTAGCCTACCTTAATCTCCTCCCCCGCACGTCGGGGGAGGAGATTAACCACCAAACTCTCGCGGGCGTGATCGCCCGCGGCGAAACCCGCCACGCCTCCCACCTGTTCAGCTTGCGCACACGGAGAGCGCCATGGCTGACCCCCGCATCCCTATTCCCGGCAGCGAACGCGCCGCCCCGGCCGCAGAGCGCTCCGGCGCCTGCGATCCACAGGAAAGGGCCGAGGTCAGCGTCTACCTGAAATGCGCGAGCGGGCCGCCCGCCGGCGGAGGCGTTTTCCATGACCGGGAGACCCTGCACGCCTCTCGTGCCCAGACGCTCGAGGCCGCCATCAAGCGCCTGACCGCCTTCGCCGAGGCGCACGGACTGAGCATCTCCGAACGGGACCCTGGCCGCCGGCTGGTGAAGCTGCAGGGCACGGTGGAGAAGCTCCAGAGCGCGTTCGGCACGCAACTCCACCATTACACACAGGATGGCCGCAGTTTCCGAGGCCGCTCAGGGCACCTGACCGCCCCCGCCGATGTCGCGGGCGACATCGAGGCTGTTCTCGGCCTGGACCAACGCCCCATCGCCACGCCGAAGAACCGCCGGCTGGCCGACCCGGACGCCGCGGCCGCCAGCTACCTGCCCAATCAGGTGGCCAAGCTCTACGGCTTCCCCGACGCCACCGGCCAGGGCCAGTGCGTGGCGCTCATCGAGCTCGGCGGTGGCTTCACCGACAGCGATACCCAGGCCGCCTTCAAGGCGATGGGCCTGACCCCGCCCAAGCTCACCGCCATACCTGTATCGGGCGGTTCCAATGCGCCGGGCGGAACCGATGGGGCGGACGGCGAGGTGGCGCTGGACATCCAGGTGGCGGGTGGAGCGGCGCCGGACGCGGCCTATGCCGTCTACTTCGCCCCCAACACCGACCAGGGGTTCGTGGACGCCATCTCCCAGGCCGCCCACGACACCACCAACAAGCCCTCCGTCATGTCGATCAGTTGGGGCTCGGCCGAGAGCCTCTGGACCCAGCAGTCGGTCACGGCCATGACCTCGGCCTTGCAGGACGCGGCGGACCTGGGCGTGAGCGTGTTCGCGGCCTCCGGCGACAACCTGGCGACCGACGGCGTGGACGACGGCAAGGCGCACGTGGATTTCCCGGCCTCCAGCCCCTTGGTGGTCGGCTGCGGCGGGGTACGGCTGGAAGGCTCTGGGACCACGATCTCCAGCGAGACGGTGTGGAACAGCGAGGGCGGTGGTACGGGCGGCGGGATCAGCGACCTGTTCCCGGTTCCCGCCTATCAGACGGACATCGCCCTGCCCGCCTCCGCCAACGGCGCCAGCCACAGGGGCCGGGGCGTGCCCGACGTCGCCGCCGACGCCGACCCGGAGACCGGCTATCGCGTGATCGTGGACGGCCAGGCCCAGGTGGTGGGCGGCACCAGCGCGGCGGCGCCGCTATGGGCGGGGCTGTTCGCCTTGATCAACCAGCAGGCGGGCAAGCTGTCCGGCCAGCCCCACGCGACCCTCTACGCCAATCCGTCGGCGTTCCGCGACATCACCAGCGGGAACAACACCTCCGACGGGATCGGCTACAGCGCCGCCAAGGGCTGGGACGCGTGTACAGGGTTGGGCGCGCCGAACGGGACGGCGGTGGCGAAGCTGTTCGGGTAGCTCGCTGCGTCCTTCGAGACGCCCCTTCGGGGCTCCTCAGGATGACGGATGTGATTGGGCTTCAGAAATATTCGTCATGCTGAGGAGCGCAGAGCGCGTCTCGAAGCACGCACCACGCATCCAGCCCTACTCCGCCGCCAACCGCTCCACCATGGCCTTGGCGTCGGGGCCCGACCAGTCGGCGTCGCCGGCGTAGATCGCCCGCTCGTAGCCCTTGCGGTCGATCAGGATCGTGGTCGGGAAACCGCTCACGTGCGGCGTCAGCCCGCTCAAGAAGGCCAGGTCGTTGTCGTGGTGGAAGTCCAGCGGCGGGTACTTGGCGATAAAGATTTTGCCCTTCTCCACGTCGGATGCGCTGTCGGTGCTGACCGTCAGCACCTTGACGCCCTTACCGGCGAACTCGGTCTGGAGCTTGGCCAGGGTGGGCATCTCCTTGACGCAGGGTGCGCACCAGGTGGCCCAGAGGTTCAGCACCACCGGGTGGCCCTTGAAGTCGGCCATCTGCACGGGCTTGCCGTCCGCATCGACGAACGGGACGGACGTGATGGGGATGGGCTGGGGCAGGATCTGCATCTTCGCCATCGCGCCCTTGACGCCCGACTGCAACCCGCCCGCCGTATTGGGTTTGATGAGGGCGGCGCCGATGACGTATAGGACCGCCGCTATCCCTACGGCCAAGGCCGCATAAAGACCGACCTTCAACCCGAGACCTAACCCGGCGCCCCGCGCCCCTTGAGGTTCCACCGCACTCATGTCCGACGCGCACTCCGGCTCGCCCCAACAGGGGCCCAAGGGTCAAGATATGTGGGGCGGCCGATTCGAGCGAAAACCCGCCGAATTGATGCAGGCGATCAACGTCTCGATCGGCGTCGACCGCCGTCTGTGGGCGCAAGACCTAGCCGGCTCCCGCGCACACGCGGCGATGTTGTCCAAACAAGGGGTTATTTCAAGGCAGGACGAGGCCGCGATTCAAGATGGCCTGACCCGGATCGAGCAGGAGATCGAAAGCGGCGCCTTCCCTTTCCGCGAGGAATACGAAGACATCCACATGAACGTGGAGGCCCGCCTGGCCGAGCTGATCGGTTCGGCGGCGGGTCGGCTGCACACCGCCCGCTCGCGCAACGACCAGGTGGCGCTGGATTTCCGCCTGTGGGTGCGCGACGCCTGCGACCGCTCGACCGCACGACTGAAGGCGTTGCAGCGCGCCCTGCTGGCCAAGGCCAAGGCCCACGCCGACACCCTGATGCCGGGCTTCACCCACCTGCAACCGGCCCAACCCGTGACGCTCGGTCACCACATGATGGCCTATGTGGAGATGTTCGGCCGGGACGCCTCGCGCTTCCAGGACGCCCGCGCGCGTATGAACGAATGCCCGCTCGGCGCCGCCGCCCTCGCCGGCTCGCCCTTCCCCATCGATCGCGACGCCACAGCCGCCGCTCTGGGCTTCGACCGTCCGACCGCCAATTCGCTGGATAGCGTTTCCGACCGCGACTTCGCGCTCGAGTACCTATCGGCCGCCTCCATCTGCGCCACCCACCTGTCGCGGCTGGCGGAAGAGATCGTGATCTGGGTCACGCCCCAGTTCGGCTTCGCCAAGCTCACCGACGCCTTCACCACCGGCTCCTCGATCATGCCGCAGAAGCGCAATCCCGACGCCGCCGAACTGGTGCGCGCCAAGGTCGGCCGCATCTTCGGCGGCCTGACCAGCCTGACCTTGGTGATGAAGGGCCTGCCTCTGGCCTATTCCAAGGACATGCAGGAGGACAAGCCGCCGGTGTTCGAGGCTTTCGAGGCGCTGGACCTGTCGCTCGCCGCCATGGCCGGGATGATCGACGACCTGCTGCCCAACACCGAGCGGATGGCCGCCGCCGCCGGGGCCGGCTTCTCCACCGCCACCGACCTGGCCGACTGGCTGGTGCGCGAGCTGGACCTGCCATTCCGCCAGGCGCACCATATCACGGGCGCCACGGTGAAGCGCGCGGAGGCCCTGGGCGTGGACTTGGCGCAACTTCCGCTCGCCGAGCTGCAGAATATCGAACCTCGGATCACCTCGGGGGTTTATGATGTGCTTTCTCCGCAGGCGTCTGTGGCGAGCCGGACGAGCTATGGCGGTACAGCGCCCCAGGCGGTCCGCAATCAGGTCGCGCGCTGGGAGGGTTTGCTGAAATGATCCGGAAGCTGAAATCCGGTCGCACCGCGACCTTGGCCGTGGCGTTCGGCGCCGTGGCGCTAAGCGCCGGCCTGTCGGGTTGCGGAGGCGTGGGTCCCCTCGAACGTCCCGCTCCGCTGCTGGGCGCGGAAAACAAGCGCGACTATTATGCGGACAAGGAAGCCAAGGCCCGGGCCGCCGCCAATAAGGGCGATCCCAACGCTGTTGGCTCGGCCGACCGCGAAGCCGGCGACGACAATGCGCCGCTCACCACCCGCGACGTGCAGGACCCCACCGAGAAGCTGACCAACCCGCGCAACTCGCCGGTGCCCGGCGCGCCCAACATGGCCGGCCCCACCACCAACGTGACGCCCTACTGAACTGCGGAAATAGATGAATCACTTCGAGGACCGCGCCGGTCCCGCCGGTGCGGAACTCTGGTGCGAGGACGTCCGGCTGTCCGACATCGCGGAGGCCGTGGGCACGCCGGTCTATGTGTATTCCAGCGCCACGCTGGAACGGCATTACCGCGCCTTCCACGACGCCTTCGCCCCGCGCGACGTGCTGATCGCCTATGCGGTGAAGGCCAATGGCAGCCTGTCGGTGCTGCGCACCCTGATCCAGCTCGGCGCGGGCGCGGACACCGTGTCGGAGGGCGAGATCCGGCGCGCGCTCGCGGCCGGGGCGCCGCCGGAGCGGATCGTCTTCTCCGGCGTCGGCAAGACCGATGCTGAGCTGGCGTTCGCGCTCGATGTCGGCGTGGCCGAGATCAACGTGGAGTCCGAGCCCGAACTCGAGCGCCTGATCGCGCTCGCCGCTACAAAGGGTAAGCGCCCCACGGTGGCGCTGCGGATCAATCCCAATGTCGGCGCCGGCGGACACGCCAAGATCACCACCGGCGACGAGGGCAACAAGTTCGGCGTCAGCCTGGGCGAGGCCGAACGGCTATACGCCCGAGCGTCTGCAGCTCCCGAACTGGATGTGGCGGGAGTGGCCTGCCACATTGGCAGCCAGATATCCGACCTGACGCCCATGGAAGCCGCCTTCACCACCATGCGCCACCTGGTGGAACGTTTGCACGCCCAGGGATTGAAGGTGCGCCGGCTGGACCTTGGCGGCGGCCTGGGCGTGCCCTATTTCGACCAGCCCGAACCGCCCTCGCCCCGCGTCTACGCCGAGATGGTCGAGCGGGTGGTGGGCGACCTCGACGTCCAGCTGGCCTTCGAGCCCGGCCGCTTGATCGCCGCCAACGCCGGGGCGCTGGTCTCCCAGGTGATCCAGGTGCATGCGCGGCCCGGCGGACGACGTTTCCTGGTGCTGGACGCGGCGATGAACGACCTGCTGCGCCCCGCCATGTACGACGCCTTCCACGCCATCCGCCCCGTCGTCTCCAAGCCCGACGCGCCGCGCGTCGTCTATGACGTGGTCGGCCCGGTGTGCGAGACCGGCGACACCTTCGCCCGCGGGCGCGAGATGGCTGAACTTGCGGCAGGCGATCTGGTGGCCTTCATGTCTGCAGGCGCCTACGGGGCGTCGATGGCCAGCGAATACAATGCGCGCCCGCTGATCCCCGAGGTGCTGGTCAAGGGCGACCGCTTCGCCGTCACCCGCCGCCGCCCGACCTATGAGGAAATGCTCGCCCGCGACACCTTCGCGCCCTGGCTGGAATAGTTTTCTCCTCCCCTGCAAGCGAGGGGAGGAAAATCGGGGTCAGTGGCTGCGCGCGCCCTTCAGCACCTGTTCGTCCGCCGGGATGAAGGAACGCTCCTCGGGGGCGCTGGTCTTGGCTTCCTCGACAGGCGCCACGTCCATCCCCAGTGTGGAGCCGATCCCATTTGGGCCCTCCGGCGCAGTCAACGGCCGTTCGAACATCTCCTCAAGAGCGTTCTCCGTCGGGGTCGTGCTCGGCGTCGTGTCAGGCATGACAGCCTCCTTTACTCACTCGTCGAGTGCTGAGCGCACGCGAGGGTTCAACGTTCCTTCCCAATTTCGTGTGCTGGATGAGCCCATACCCTACGCCCACCCCTGACATCGCGCGGGAAATCCGCTAACCGGTCGCCATGACGATTCCCGCCGCGCCCGCCGCCAAGTCCACGGCCGACCTCGCCCGCGAATACGGGCTGAAGGCCGAGGAGTACGCCCTGATCCTCACCCGCCTGGGCCACGAGCCCAACCCGGTCGAGCTCGGGGTGTTCTCGGTGATGTGGAGCGAGCACTGCTCCTACAAGTCCTCGCGCCTGCACCTGAAGAAGCTGCCGATCACCGGACCCAGAGTGATCTGCGGCCCCGGCGAGAACGCCGGCGTCGTCGACATCGGCGACGGCCAGGCCTGCGTCTTCAAGATGGAGAGCCACAACCACCCGAGCTTCATCGAGCCCTACCAGGGCGCCGCGACCGGCGTCGGCGGCATCATGCGCGACGTCTTCACCATGGGCGCGCGACCCATCGCCCTGCTCAACGCCCTGCGCTTCGGCAGCCCCGAGCATCCGCGCACCCGGCGGCTGGTGGCGGGCGTGGTTTCCGGCATCGGCGGCTACGGCAACTGCGTTGGCGTGCCGACGGTGGGCGGCGAGACCAACTTCCACCCCGGCTACGACGGCAACATCCTGGTCAACGCAATGTGCGTGGGCCTCGCGGACGCGGACAAGATCTTCTACTCCGCCGCGCCCTCGTCCGGCCTGCCGGTGGTCTATTTCGGCTCCAAGACCGGGCGCGACGGCATCCACGGCGCCACCATGGCCAGCGCCGAGTTCGACGAGGACAGTGACGAGAAGCGTCCCACCGTCCAGGTCGGCGACCCCTTCGCCGAGAAGCTGCTGATCGAGGCCACGCTGGAGCTTATGGCGTCCGGCGCGGTGGAGGCGATCCAGGACATGGGCGCGGCGGGCCTGACCTCGTCGTCGGTGGAGATGGCCGGCAAGGGCGGCGTGGGCATCGAGCTCGACCTGGACGCCGTGCCCCAGCGCGAAACCGGCATGAGCGCCTACGAGATGATGCTGTCGGAAAGCCAGGAGCGGATGCTGGCGATCCTGAAGCCCGGCCGCGAACCGGACGCCTACCGCATCTTCACCAAGTGGGGCCTGGACGCCGCCGCCATCGGCTTCACCACCGACACCGGCCGCATCGTGCTGAAGCACAAGGGCGAGGTGGTGTGCGACCTGCCACTGGGTCCACTGTCCGACGACGCGCCGCTCTATGACCGCCCCTGGAGCGAGCCGCCCAAGGCCCCGCGCCTCGACCCCGCCCGTGTCGCGCCCCCGACCGACTGGCGCGCGGCGGTCATGAAGCTGATGGCCTGCCCCGACATGGCCTCGAAGCGCTGGCTGTGGGAGCAATACGACCGCCACGTCATGGCCGACACCCTCGCCGACAGCTCTACCGCCGCCGACGCCGGCATCGTGCGCGTGCACGGCACCAAGAAGGCCCTGGCGATGACCTCAGACGTCACGCCCCGCTACGTCCAGGCCGATCCCTACGAGGGCGGCAAGCAGGCGGTGGCGGAGGCCTGGCGCAACCTGACCTCGGTCGGCGCCGACCCGATCGCTGTGACCGACAACCTGAACTTCGGCAATCCCGAGCGGCCCGAGATCATGGGCCAGATCGTCCGCGCGCTGGATGGCATGGGCGAAGCCTGCCGGGCGCTGGACTTCCCGATCGTCAGCGGCAATGTCAGCCTCTACAACGAGACCAACGGCGCCGCCATTCCGCCGACGCCGACGGTAGGCGCGGTCGGCCTGATCCCCGACTACGCCAAGCGGGTCGGCTATGGTGGCCTCAAGCCCGGCGACACCCTGATCCTGGTGGGCGAGACCCACGGGGAACTGGGCGCCAGCCTGTATCTGCGCGAGATCCTGGGCCGCGAGGACGGCGCCCCGCCCCCGGTGGACCTGGCGGCCGAGAAGCGTCACGGCGATTTCGTGCGCGGCCTGATCCGCTCCGGCCATATCCACGCCGTCCACGATCTTTCCGATTGCGGGCTGGTTGGGGCGGCGGCCGAGATGGCGCTGGCCTCCAAGGTCGGCGTGGAATTGCGCGCCACCTCGCACGCCCACGCCCACGGCTACCTGTTCGGCGAAGACCAGGGGCGCTACCTGCTGGCCACCACGCGCCCGGAAGAGGTGATCGAGGCCGCCCACGCCGCCAAGGTGCACGTCAGCATCGCCGGCCACGCCGGCGGCGAGGCCTTCGCTTCGGCCGAGCTGTTCGCCATCGCCCTACCCGACTTGCGCGACGCCCACGAGGGATGGATGCCCGCCTTCATGGGCGAGCCGGCGGCGGCCTGAGCGTCGATGATTGCGCCCAGTCCCACAGGCGCCTAAACCGGGCCATGGTGGAACAGCGCGGCGCGACTTTCGGCAAGGACCTGGTCTGGCGGCTGGAGGCGTTCGCCTTCGATCTAGTCGGCGCCCTGGTCAGGCCCTGGCCCGTCGCCTGGATCAGCGCGCTCGGCGGGGCGGTGTTTCGACGGCTCGGGCCCCTCACCCGTTCCCACAGGATCGCTGAGCGCAACATCGAGCTGGCCTTCCCCGAACTGGACCCTGCCGCCCGGACCCGCCTGCTCGACGCCCAGTGGGACAATGTCGGCCGCACCTTCTTCGAGTTCCCGCTCACCGACCGCCTGACGCCGGCGCGTGGTCGGGTGGAGGTGGTGGGTATGGACCGGCTGCAGGCGATCGCCGCATCCGGCCGCCCAGCGGTGCTGGTCTCGGGCCATTTCGCCAACTGGGAGGTGATGGCCGCGGTGATCTCGGCCAGCGGGCTGGACTGCCGCGTCACCTATCGCGCAGCCAACAATCCCTATGTGGATCGACGCATCATCGAGACCCGCGCCCGCTACGGGGTCAAGCTGTTCGCGCCCAAGGGCGGCATGGGCTCGCGCGACCTGCTGGAGACGCTGAAGGACGGCCAGTCGGTGTCGTTCATGAACGACCAGAAGTTCAACGGCGGCGTCGCCGCCCCCTTCTTCGGCCGCACCGTCCACTCAGCGGGAGCGCCGACGCGGGTGGCGCTCAAGTTCGGGGCGATGATGCAGCCGATGTCGGTCGCCCGCCTGCCCGGCGCGCGTTTCCGCGTCACCATCCATGAGCCCCTCGAGCTGACCAAGACCGGCGACCGCGAACAGGACGTGGAGGCCGGGGTGCGCCAGATCAACGCCTTCGTCGAAGCCCGCATCCGGGAACGGCCGGCCGAGTGGTTCTGGGTCCACAAGCGCTGGCCGCAGGAGGACTATGCGCCGCCGAGCTAGACCGCCCAGGCGATCTCGCTCGCCTAGCGGTCCCGCCCGAACATCGGATCGCTCAGCATGTTGTCCGCCGAGATGACCTGATCGGAGGATCGCCGCATGGCGCCGCGATAGGCGGGGTCGGCGCGGCGACGGCGATCGGGGCCGAAGTAGTCCTTGGTGCGGACAAAGGCGCGCGGGTGGTAGATCACCGCCACGATCCGGTCGAGCAGGGTGCGCGCGGTCACTGGCTTGGCCACGAACTCGTTCACCCCGGCGTCACGCGCCTCGTACACGCGCGAACGGGCGGAATGGCCGGTCATCATGATGATCGGCAGATAGGGGTTACGGCTATCGGGCGAATTGCGAACATTGCGCGTGAAGGTCACACCGTCCATCGGCTCCATCTTGAAGTCGACGATGGCCAGATCGGCCTGCCAATTACGTAACTCCGCCATGCCATGCGAACCATCGGCGACGCTGCGGACGTTTTTGACGCCGTAGTTGTCCAGCAGCACAGTCACGATTTCTCGCATGTGCGGATTGTCATCGGCGAGAAGCACCCTGAGCGCTTCCAAACCCGTCGTCATGACCCACTCATAGCGGCTGTGACCTTGAGGAAATCCTGGCTCGACACTCTTCGCATTAAACAAGATGCGGCCAGGATATTTCAAAACAGTTACAATTAAATCGTCATAACAGCGCCGACGCCAGAGGCGCAGATGTCGCGATCAGAGCGATCCGGCCGTCTTCCAGCGAGATAGCGCCTCCTCGGCGCCGATATAGGCTTCCTGGTGCTGCGCGCTCCAATACTTCAGAGCTTCGAGCGGGATGCGGCGTCCCGAAACCGCGCAGAGCACAAAGCGGCCAGGCTTCATCACGGCGTATTCACCGTCACCGTAATGGACCAGGGCAAGCCCATCGATATCGCGATCAAAGGCGTTCATTCCCCCACTCTAGTTCGGCGGTCGAGTCTGGGAAACCCTCTGCACACGACGATCCCGTGGCGAAACCGCATCTGTGGGCCGCAAAGGCCCGCGCGCTCGCCATCAAAGGGGCCCCAAGCAACGACGACCGCATCTACTGGATGTAAATCCAGTCATTCCACCAAAACGAATGTCAACACAAAGCGCGCGCTCACTGCGTATGGAAAACAGAAGCGGCAGGGCCGCACATTTCAACACGGAAATGACTTTGCGAGCTGCAAACCGTAAGTTCCCCGCCAAGGTTGAGAGGGCGCGATTTCGGGATGCGAAGATCAGGCTTGGCGCTGGCGTTGCTGGCGTGTCTTTCGCCGTTTCATGCGCGTGCGGCCGCGCCGGCCCTGGAGGCCTATGGCGCCCTACCGAACGTCTCGAACGTGGAGATATCGCCCGACGGGGCCAGGATCGCCCTGCTGGTCGGCGACGCGACCCACCGGCAGGTGCAGATTCGCAATGTCTCCGACCACAAGCTCCTCAGCGTCAATGGCATCGGCTCGGCCAAGGTGCGCGCCCTGCAATGGGCCGGTCCGCACTACCTGCTGATCATCTTCTCCACCACCACCTGGATCTTCGGCCTTAGCGGACCCACGCGGGAGTACTTTCAGGCGGCGGTCCTGGACCTCGATCACAAGCGTGTGCGCCCCTTGCTCGACGGCCAGGAAAGGGCGCTGAACACGATCAACGCGCTGCCCACCGCCCTCGAGATCAAGGGGCGCGCGACCGTCTTCGTTGAAAGCGAGTATTTCCCGGACGAGCACGGAGTGCTCGCCATGTACAAGGTGGACCTGGAGCGTAACCACGCCGAGCGGGTCGAGACCGGAAACGTGGATACGTTGCAGTTCCTGCTGGACAATCAGGGCGAGGCTGTCGCGCGCGCGGATTACGAGCAGCGCACCGGCCGCTGGACGCTGTTTCTCAAGCGCAAGGGCGATTGGAAGAACGTCTATCGCCAGACCGCGATGATCGAGCATCCGCAAATCGACGGCCTGGGTCGCGACGGCCAGTCCGTCCTGCTGAGCATCTATGGCGAACACGGCTGGAGCGCGCACGAGATGGGGTTGGCCGACGCCACCCTGTCCGATCCGCTCGAGGCGCTGCGGGACAAGGCGATCATCATCGATCCGCATAGCCGTGCAGCCATCGGCGGACTGAAACACGATCTGAGCGGGACCGCCTACAGCTTCTTTTCTCCGGCCGACCAGGCTGCCTGGAACGGGGTGGCCAAGGCGTTCCCCCACGAGCAGGTGGAATTGGCGTCGTGGTCGGAGGACCGCAAGCAGATCGCCGTGCAGGTGGACGGTCCACGCGACGGGGTCGGCTACTACACCGTGGACATGACCACGCACCAAGCGGCCTGGTTGACCGACATGTACGCGTCGATCCCCCCCGAAGCGGTGGCCGAAAAGCGGGCGATCTCCTACGCGGCCGCGGACGGCATGATCATTCCGGCCTATCTGACCCTGCCCAAGGACACAGCGCCCCAGAACCTCCCGGCCGTGGTGTTGGTTCACGGCGGACCGGCCGCCCAGGACGACCCAGGGTTCGACTGGTGGTCCCAGGCGCTGGCCTCACGCGGCTACGCCGTGCTCCAGCCCCAGTACCGGGGATCGACGGGGCTCGGCGTCAAGCACCTCAACGCCGGGTTCGGGGAATGGGGTCGCAAGATGCAGACCGACATTTCCGACGGGGTCCGCGCGCTGGTGAAGCGCGGGATCGTCGACCCACAACGGGTCTGTATCGTCGGCGCCAGCTATGGCGGCTATGCGGCGCTCGCCGGCGCGACCTTCGATCCGGCCGCCTATCGGTGCGCGGTGTCGCTCGCTGGCCCGGCCGATCTGAGACGGCTGCTCGACTACGAGCGCGAGCGGACCTCGGGGGAAAAGAACGAAACGCTGCGGTATTGGGATCGCTTCATGGGTTCGAGTTCGCCCGGCGACAAGCGATTGGACGAGATATCTCCCGCCCATCACGCCGACAGGGCGGCGATGCCCATCCTGCTCATCCATGGCCTGGACGATACGGTGGTGCCTTACGACCAAAGCCGCGAAATGGCCGCGGCCCTCAAGCGGGCGGGCAAACCGGTCGAACTGGTGACGTTGAAGAGCGAAGATCATTGGCTGTCGCGCGGGGAAACCCGGTTGCAGATGCTCACCGCGGTCGTCGCCTTCCTGGAAATCCACAATCCTCCCGACAAGCCGCAGTCGCCGCCCAAGGCCGCGTCGCCTCCCGTCCCGCATTGAACGCCTTACCCCAAGGCGCGATCGGCGGGCTCACGCGGAGACGATTCGGCCCTTCGCCAGTCGCCAGGCCATAGCCGATACGGACAGGCGGCCACTTCGGATACAGCCATCGGGGCTCGGGACCCCCTCCGACAGCTCTTCAAGGTCGGTTTGGGCCCGCACCGAGGGCGGTTTCAATGACAAGCGGAGCAGACGCCTTTGGATTTTCCAATTTCGTCAAAACATTCATTTTTAGCAAAAAAATCCCTTCAATAAGAATTTATTGCGAAATAATGTTATTATATTTGCAATACACGATACATATTATCCCGATAAGCTTTCAATAGGCGAGCCACATTCACATCTTCAGCGACCGCGCTTGCAGCGTCCGCGCCCGATGCGACGGGGACGCGGCGTTTCAACGCTGCGGAAGGGGGCGACAAGGCTTTGACTTCGATATGATGGTCTGACAATAATGCCATCCATCGGGTTCACGGCCTCGGCCTTCGAATCCGGAACATTATGGATTTGCTACAGAAAGTCGCACCCGCACCGCGTCATCGTCGGGGATACATTCACCACATCTTCAGACGTGGGCGGATACGCTCAAAACCGATGAGCCCCAAGTGTGTGCTCATGTGGAAATAAAATTTGTCGAATCTTGCGAAATAGCTCGCTTGATCGGCGCAAAAACAAAAGTGGCGAAAAGTCACTCGAAACGGGAGGGGAGATGTCTATGCGTCGCACATGGCTTTACGCCGGAATACTTGTCACACTATTCGCATCGAATGCGGCCAACGCGCAGGAGGCGCCGGGACGGACGGCGACGCCCGGCCTGTTGTCGGATTTTGGCCAGACGCTCGATGACGACGGCATACGCGTTCGCGCCCAGCTGATCAACGAAATGGCCGCCAACCCCATCGGCGGCATCAAGCAGGGCAACACCGACGCCGGTCAGGCGCAGATCGGCCTCAGCTTCGACCTGCACAAGCTGGTGGGCATTCCCGGCGGTCAGTTCCACGTCAGCTGGATCCGCAGCTACGGCGACAGCGACGCGAAGAACTTCAGCGGCGACTTCATCAAGTCGCAGGAAGTCTACAAGAACGCCTTCCACCCGTTCCGTATGAGCATCTTCGCCTATGAGCAGAAGCTGTTCGACGACAAGCTCGACGTCCTGGTCGGCCGCCTCGGCAGCTCGGCCTTCTACGGCCGCCTGTCCAACACCTGCTACTCCGAATCCGGGATCACCTGCGGCGTGCCGCAGCTGATGAACTCGGAATCCAACATCACCTTCCCGACATCGGCGACCTGGGGCGGCAACGTCCGCTACCACTTCACCAAGGACATCGCGTTCCAGACCGGCGCCTTCGAGGTGAACTCCTTCATCCAGCACACCAACGGCTACGACTTCTCGACCGACAAGGCCACGGGCGTCAGCACCTTCGAGGAGGTGTCCTTCGGCAACTACGACCTGACGAATTATCGCTACCCCGGCGACATCAAGTTCGGCGGTTGGGTCAGCACCGCCCCCTTCAGCGACCCCTATTTCAACACCAAGGGTCAGTCGCTCGGCCTGTTCGGTGGGACGGCGGCGGCCAATACGAGCCTGCGCAACGGCATCTACATCATGGGCGAGAAGGCGGTGTGGCGTCCCGACCCGGCCCTGGAAAAGAGCGTCACGGTGATCGCCGGCTATAACCAGAGCCTGGAGACCGAGGAGATCGCCAGCATGCAGGTCTTTACCGGCGCGGTCGCGCGGGGCGTGATCCCGGGCCGCGAGCACGATATCGTGTCCCTCACCGGCACCTATATCGACCTGACGTCGCGCGAGATCGAGTTCCTGCGCGATTCGCGGATCAAGGCCGGCGGCCACGGGGTGAACAATCCGAACGAGTTCGCGCTCGAAGCCGATTACAGCGCCCTGCTGTTCAACTCCGCCCGCGTGGCTCCGAATATTTCCTACATCATCAACCCCGACAACTCGAACATCCCCAAGACGAAGATCCTGCCCCAGAACATCGTGACGTTCGGGATCAAGATTACCTTCAACCTGGCGACCTTCCTCGGCCTGCCGCTCGCTCCGAACCTTTCGGACTGATCTGCCGATGGCGGTGAAATACGCTCAAGTCTTGACTATTATCTTGGAGGGGCGCGGCTATCCGCGTCCCTCTAAACGTCGTTCTGGACCCCGGCGCGTCCCGCGAAATCGCTCTCAAGCCTTCACGTCAGACATCCGCACGCAATCGCCCGCCTTCAATATGGTCATACAGTCCGACCGCGTGATGCGCTCTGGACTCGACGCACGGCGGATCCCGGTCTACGCCTCGCGCACCATCGGATCGCGCCTCATCATCAAGCCGTTCAGAGGACTTCATGTCAGCTTCTGAAGCCACGGTCGCCTCCGGGCGCCCCGTCTTCGAAATCGGGATCAACGAAAAGATCTCGTTCAAGAACGCCATCCCGATGGGATTCCAGAACGTCTTCGTGATGACCGGGATCTTCGTCTTCCCCAGCATCATGGGGCGCACGTTCAATCTGCCGCCCGAGACCATCGCCTATCTCTACGGCGCGACCTTCATCGGCTGCGGCGTCACCTCGCTGCTGATCTCGATGCTCTTCGGCAAGATGCCCCTGGTGGCCGGCCCCTACGCCGGGATATTCACCGCCCTGCTCGCCTTCGGCAAGATGCAGCCGGGGACGACGGGCCTTGGCGTCGCCTATGGCTCGTTGTGCGTCGCGTCGCTGGCCTGGTGTCTGGTGTCGATCCCGATCAAGGGCGTCAGCCTGGTCGGCCTTCTGTCCAAGGTGGTGCGGACCCCCGTCATCGCCGGGGTCATCGTCATGCTGGTGATGATGCAGGTCGCCGACCTGGCCTTCCCCCACTGGCTGGGCAAGCCGACGGACAAGAGCTTCGGGCTGGTGAACTTCGGCGCCGGTCTGGTCACGGCCCTCACCCTGATGGTGCTGATCTGCTCCAAGAAGCCAATTGTCCGCCGCCTGGCGCTGCTGATCGCCCTGGTCGTCGGCACCGCGGTGTTCGAGGTCTTCAGCCCGATCAATTTCGGCCTCGTCGGCAAGTCGCCCTGGCTGGTGTTGCCGAAGATCTTCCCCTTCGGTTTTTCGTTCAATGTCGAGTATTGCGTCGTCTACTTCGTCATCCTGGTGGCGGTGAACGTGCAGACCATGACCCTGATGGGCGTGGTGGGCGAGTGGGGCGGCGAGGTCATGACCCCCGGCCGCCTGTCACAGGGCGTGCTGGCCATGATGCTGGGCTCCGCCATCGGCAGCGTCATCGGCGCGGTCACCAACCTGCCCTACCCGGCCAACGTGGCCATCCTGCGTTCCACCCGGGTGGCGTCGCGCTGGGTGACGATGACCACCGGCGTCATCCTGATCTGCATGGGGTTCTGCACCAAGATCGACTACATCTTCGTGCTCCTGCCCACCCCCGTCTTGTCGGCGGTGGGAACGGTGCTGTTCGGCATCGTGTTCGTCCATGGCGTGGAATTGCTGGCCAAGGTGGAGTGGGACGAGCGCTCGCTGGCCATCGCCGGCTTCTCGCTGATGCTCGGCTTCGGCAGCCTGTTCGTCGAGCCGGAAACCCTGAAGGCCATGCCGCTGTTCATCCGTCTGCTGCTGGGCCAACCCATCATCGTCGGTGTCTTCTCGGTGCTGTTCCTGACCGCCGTGCTGCCGGGCGCCAAGCGGATCACCAAGGGAGCGGCCGTGGGCGGCCCGCACGAGCCTTCGGCGGCCTCGAGCCATCACGCGGCCTGACGCCGGCGGCGATCCCGTTCCTCACATTATCAAGGGTTCCCACAGCAAAATGACCGCCCCAGACAGCTCCTCCGCCCTTTCCATGGCCAAGACCCGCGACGGCGCCGAAATCGCCTACCGCATCATCAAGGGCCAAGGCCCGGGCCGGATCGCTCTGGTGCACTCGCTGGCGATGGACAATGAGTTCTGGGACCGGGCGGCGGCGCATCTGACGCAAGCCGGCGACGTGCTGGTGTTCGACTGTCGCGGGCACGGCCGCTCGACCAAGAGCGCCGGGCCCTACACCGTCGAACAGTTCGCCGGCGACCTCGCCGACGTCCTGGACGCCGTGGGTTGGGACAAGACCTCGGTCGCCGGCGCCTCGATGGGCGGTTGCATCGCGCTCGCCTTCGCCGCCGCCTATCCTGAGCGGGTGTTGGGCCTGGGCCTGGTCGACACCACGGCCTGGTACGGCGAGAAGGCCCCCGAACAATGGGAAGAACGCGCCCAGAAGGCGGTCGAGAGCGGCATGGCCGTGCTGGTCGGCTTTCAGAAGGCGCGCTGGTTCAGCAAGGCGTGGGCCGACGCCAACCCCGAGGTGGTCGAAGGCGCCGTTCAGGTGTTCCTGAAGAACGACCTGGATTGCTACGTCGAGACCTGCCGGATGCTCGGCCGCGCCGATAAGCGCGACGCCCTGCCCGGCTTCACCTTCCCCACCCGCATCGCCGTGGGCTCGGACGACTTCGCCACCCCAGTGGCCATGGCCGAGGCCATGCACAAGGCCATCCCTGGCGCGACCCTGCGGGTCCTGCCTGGCGCGGCCCACCTGACGCCGATGGAATGCCCTGAGGAGGTCGCGGAGGAACTCCGTCAAATCATGATCGGGCGTTGAACGCTCGGCGTCCTATTTCGTTGACCTCTTAGTGTGAGCCGGATGAGCACCAACACCCAACTGAACATCATCGCCTTCCCGGGCGCGCCCAACCTGCCGACCTTCGTCGCGCTGGAACAGGGCTTCTTCGCCGACGCGGGCCTCGACGTCCGCCTGACCACCACCCCCAGCTCGGTCTTCCAGTTCGAGAAGTTCGGGACCGGCGAGTTCGACATCGCCTTCACCGCTTACGACAACGTGGTGGCCTACAGCGAGGGCCAGGGCGCGGCCAAGCTGGACCCCATGCCTGACTTCCGGGTGCTGATGGGCGCGACCCAGATCGGCCTCAGCGCCGTCGTCGCCCCCGACATCGCGCAGGCGACCGACCTGAAGGGCAAGACCCTAGCGCTGGATGCGCCGTCCACCGGCTTCGCCTTTGTGCTCTACGACCTGCTGGCGCACCTGGGCCTGCCGCGCGACGCCTACGAGGCCGTCGGCGTCGGCGCCACGCCGGAGCGCTGGGCCTCGGTGAAGGCCGGCACGCACGCCGGCACCATCACCATCGAGCCGTTCACCAGCCTGGCCAAGGCCGCGGGCTTCAAGGTCCTGACCCAGAGCGGCGACCTGTTCCCCACCTACCAGGGCGGCATCATCGCCGGCCGCAAGGAATGGGTCGAAGCGCACGAACAAGAGACCGTCGCCTTCCTCGCCGCCTATCTGAAGGGCCTGCGCTGGACGCTAGACCCCGCCAACCGCGAGGCCGCCGCCGAACTGCTGGGCGCCAAGATGCCCGAGGTGAAGCCTGGCGTGCTCGGTGCGGTGATGGACAGCGTGCTCTCGCCCAAGACCGGCCTGACGCCGGACGGCGATATCCTGCCGGACGGCATGCGCGCGGTGCTGGACCTGCGTTCGCGCTACGGCCGTCCCCAGACCACCCTGACCGATATCGAAAAATACCTGCTGCTCGGTCCGTATCAGGCGGCGCTCAAACAACTCGGCTGAATTGACGCCGGCGTCGGCCGGTTGCGATTTTTGGTCGACCATAATACAGACTACCAAGACGGGTCCCGCTCGCCGGGGCCCGTTTCGAGTTAGGTGCGCTATGGAACCCAAGCCCAAATTCAAGGCTGTAGGACAGCCCCTCCGCCGCAAGGAGGATGAGCGGCTGATCACCGGCCGTGGTCAGTTCACTGACGATTTCAGCCTGCCCGGCCAGGTCTATGCGGTGATGGTGCGCTCGCCCCATCCGCACGCCACCATCCTCGGCATCGACCCCGCGCCCGCCTTGGAGATGCCCGGCGTGCTCGGCGTGTTCACCGGCGATGACCTGGCCGCCGACAACTGGGGCCAGCTCCCGCACAACCCCGTCCCCTCGACCAAGTACGACGTGAAGCTGACCGGCCGCGGCGGCACACCTGTCTATATCGGCGAGCACTACCTGCTGCCTCGCGACCGCGTGCGCCATGTGGGCGAAGCGGTGGCCATGGTCGTGGCCGAGACCCGCCAGCAGGCCCAGACCGCCGCCGAGATGGTGATGGTCGACTACGATCCCCTGCCCTGGGTCGCCGACACCCAGGCCGCCGCCGAGCCCGACGCGCCGCGCCTGTGGGACGCCCTGCCCGACAATGTGCTGGTCGACAGCATCTTCGGCGACATCGAGAACACCGACGCCGCCTTCGCCAAGGCCAAGCATGTCGTCGACATGCACTACCACCTGGGCCGCGTCACCGGCGTGCCGCTGGAGCCGCGCGCCTCGCTCGGCCACTACGACCCCCAGACCGACCGCTACACCCTGTACGCCGGCAGCGGCGGCGCGGTACGCCAGAAGCACGAGCACGCCGCGGTAATGGGCGTGAACCCCGACCAGGTGCGCGTCATCTCTTTTGACGTCGGCGGCAATTTCGGCACCCGCAACCGCGCCTTCGTCGAGTTCGGCCTGGTGATGTACGGCTCCAAGAAGCTGGGCCGCCCGGTGAAGTTCCGCGCCGACCGCTCGGAAGCTTTCCTGACCGACTATCAGGGTCGCGACCTTGTCGTGGATATCTCGCTGGCCATCGACGAGAATGGCAAGTTCCTGGCCCTGCGCTCGAAGAACCTGTCCAACGTGGGTTCGCGCTGCGTGTCGCTGTCGCCGCTCAGCAAGGGCTCCGGCCTGATCACCGGCTCCTACGACATCCCCTACGCCACCCTGCATTCGCGGGCGGTCTATTCCAACACCATGTCGACCCAGGCCTACCGCAGCTCGGGCCGCCCGGAGGTCTGCTTCGCCATCGAGCGGCTGATCGACAAGGCGGCGCGCCAGCTGGGCTACGACCGGGTCGACCTGCGTCGGCGCAACCTCGTCTCGCCCGAGCAGATGCCCTACACCAACGCCGTCGGCTCCGAGTACGACAGCGGCGAATACGAGAAGAACATGGACCGCCTGCTGGAGCTGGGCGACTTCGTCGGCGCGCCGGCCCGCAAGGCGGAGGCGATCAAGCGCGGCAAGCTCTACGGGATCGGCTTCTCCAACTACGTCGAGTCCTCCATCGGCTCGCCGAAGGAACGCGCCGACCTGATCATCCGCCCGAACGGAGTCGAGGTGATCATTGGCACCCAACCCGCCGGCCAGGGCCACGAGACCAGCTTCGCGCAGGTCACCGCCGACCTGCTCGGCGTCACCTTCGACCAGGTGACCATCACGCTGGGCGATACCGACGTGGTGACCGCCGGCGGCGGCACCCACTCCGGCCGTTCCATGCGCCACGCCAGCGCGGTGATCTCGCTGGCCGTGACCGACATGATCGCCAAGGGCCGCGCCATCGCCGCCGAGGCGCTGAACGTGGATGGCGGTCAGGTCGAGTACGAGGACGGCGTCTTCCGCACCAACGCCACCAACCGCACCATCGACTGGTTCGAGCTGTCGCGCCTGGCCGCATCGCTGTCGCCCGACCATGCCGGCGGCCTGAAGGTGCGTCGCGACAACGAGATGCACACGCCCGTCTTCCCCAACGGCTCGGCCATGTGCGAGATCGAGATCGACCCGGAGACGGGTAGCCTGGAGATCATGCGCTACACCACCGTCGACGACGTGGGGCGCTGCATCAACCCGATGATCGTCCACGGCCAGACCCATGGCGGCATCGCCCAGGGCGTCGGCCAGGCGCTGTGGGAAGCCTGCGTGATCGACCCGGAAACGGGCCAGCCCCTAGCCGCCGCCTTCACCGAATACGGCATGCCGCGCTTCGACAACATGCCGTCCTTCCTCTGCGAGATCGCCGAGGTGCTCTCCCCCACCAATCCGCTCGGCGTGAAGGCCGGCGGCGAGGGCGGCACCACGCCGGCGCCGGCGGTGATGATCAGCGCGTTGGAAGATGCGTTGCTGGAATACGGGCCTCCGGACGTCGCCATGCCCTTCACCCCCCTGAAGATCTGGAGCGAAATCCAGAAGGGCAAGGCGATCGCCGCCACCAAGCAGCAAGGAGCCGCGTAATGGCCCTCATCTCCATGACCGTGAACGGCGTGCAGGTTAGCCAGGAAGTGGACGACTCCACCCTGCTGATCGAGTTCCTGCGCGAGAAGCTGAAGCTGACCGGCACCCACATGGGGTGCGACACCACCCAGTGCGGGTGCTGTGTGGTGCATATCGACGGCGTCTCGGCCAAGTCCTGCACTGTGTTGGTCGGCCAGGCGGCCGGACGCTCGGTCACCACCATCGAGGGGCTGGCCAAGGGCGGCGAGCTGCATCCGCTGCAAAAGGCGTTCCGGGAGCATCACGCACTGCAGTGCGGTTTCTGCACCCCTGGCCAGATCATGGCCGGCGCCGAACTGATCGCCACCTATCCCGGTGAGCTGAACGAGCACGTCGTGCGCGAGGAAATGGAAGGCAACCTGTGCCGCTGCACGGGCTACCACAATATCGTCAGGGCGATCCTGGCCGCAGGGGCTGAAATCCGCGGAACCAAGATTACCGACCCCACCCTCGCGTCCCATTCGGTGGAGGGCTAGGCGCGTGTACCCTTTCACCTACCACCGCCCCAAGACCATCGCCGAGGCCCAGCAAGCGTTCAGCGAGGGCATGGACGCCACCTTCCTGTCCGGGGGCCACACCCTGCTGCCGACGCTGAAGCAGCGCCTCGCCGCGCCCAGCGATCTGATCGACGTCACCGGCATCCCCGAGATGCAGGGCATCGAGGAGGCCGGCGGGTTCCTGAAGATCGGCGCCGCCACCACTCACGACACCGTGTTCGCCTCCCCGATCGTGCGCCGCCTGATCCCAGCGCTTTCCGGCCTCGCGGGCTCGATCGGCGACCGGCATGTGCGCCATCGCGGCACCATCGGCGGCTCCACCGCCAACAACGACCCGTCGGCCGACTATCCCTCCGCCGTGCTGGGCCTGGGCGCGACCGTGATCACCGATCGCCGCGAGATGGCGTCGGACGACTTCTTCGTCGGCCTGTACGAGACTGCCCGCGAGCCCGGCGAGATCGTCACCCGCATCGACTTCCCGGTTCCCGACATCGCCTGCTACGCCAAGTTCCGCAGCCCGGCCTCGCGCTACTCCATCGTGGCGGTGTTCGTGTCGAAGACCGGCTCGGCCGTGCGCGTGGCCGTCACCGGCGCCGGCGCGTCCGGCGTGTTCCGGCTGCCCGAGTTCGAAGAGGCGCTGAGCGCCGATTTCCGGCCTGAGGCGATCGCCCACCTGACCGTCGATCCCGACATGCTGCTCAGCGACATGAGCGCCACCGCCGAATACCGCGCGGACCTGATCCGGGTGATGGCCCGGCGCGCGGTCGAGAAGCCCGGCCAGATTCAGTCTTTCAAATAAGCGGCCCGCCGCACCCCGATCCCTTGGAGGCAATCGTGTCTGAAAATACTGGCCCCGCGCCGATGTCCGCCGCGCCCGACGACCTGCAGGCCCATATCGCCCTGCTGGAATCCAAGGGCCTGCTGATCCGCATCGATCGCGAGATCAACAAGGACACCGAGCTTCATCCGCTCGCCCGCTGGCAGTTCCAGGGCGGCCTGCACGAGGACGAACGCCGCGCCTTCCTGTTCACCAACGTGGTGGATTCCAAGGGCAAGAAGTACGACATCCCCGTGCTGGTCGGCGGCCTGGCCGCCTCGCCGGAAATCTACGCCATCGGCCTCGGCGTGCCGGTGGAGACCATCGGCAAGGTCTGGGTCCACGCGGTGGCGGATCCGATCGAACCCACCGTGGTCGAGACCGCGGCCTGCCAGGAAGTGGTGCTGACCGGCGACGACCTGACCAAGCCCGATGGCGGCCTGGCGGTCCTGCCGGTGCCGATCTCCACCCCCGGCTTCGACGCCGCGCCCTACCTGACCGCCACCCTGTGCGTCACCAAGGACCCCGAGAACGGGGTGCAGAACATGGGCACCTATCGCGGTCAGCTCAAAGCCAACGACCGCCTCGGCGTGCGCATGGCCAGCCGCCTCAGCGGCGCGGGCGGATACCTGCACTGGGAGAAGTACCGCAAGCTCGGCCAGAAGATGCCGGTCGCCATCGTGCTCGGCTGTGCGCCGGCGGTGCTGTTCACCGGCCCGCAGAAGCTGCAGATCGACCTGGACGAGATGGCGGTGGCCGGCGGCCTGATGGGCCGCTCGGTCAAGGTGGTGCGCTGCAAGACCATCGACCTGATGGTCCCCGCCGACGCCGAGATCGTCATCGAGGGCCTGATCGACACCGACCGGCTGGAGCCCGAAGGCCCCTTCGGCGAGAGCCACGGCTATGTGGCGCTCGAAGACTTCAACATGTCGATGCACGTCACCGCTATCACCATGAAGAAGAAGCCGGTGTTCGTCTCGATCATCAGCCAGGTCACGCCCAGCGAATCCTCGGTGATCAAGAAGGTCGCCTATGAGCCGATGTTCCTGGAGCACCTGAAGACCACCCTAGGCATCCGCGGCATCAAGCGCGTGGTCATGCACGAGCCGCTGACCAACCTGCGCAAGGTGATCTTCCTGCAGTTCGCCAAGGGTGCGCCCCAGCCGGAAGTCTGGCGCGGCCTGCAAGGTGCGGCCACGCTGCAAGCCCAGTGCGGCAAGTTGGTGATCGCGGTCTCGGAAGACATCAACCCGGAGAACGCTGACGCCATCTTCTGGTCTCTGGCCTACCGCTCCGACTTCACCCACGACGTGCTGGTCACGCCCTTCCGCTCCAGCGGCCACGGGCCGAAGTCCGGCCGCGCGCCGCTGGAAAGCACGCTGCTGATCGACGCCACGCTGAAGAACGACCTGCCGCCCCTGGCCCTGCCGGCCGAGCCCTACATGGTCGAGGCCAAGAAGATCTGGGAAGAGCTGGGCTTGCCCCGCCTGTCGCCCCAGTCGCCCTGGCACGGCTATCACCTGGGCGAGTGGACGCCGCTGTGGACGCAGTACGCCGAGGATGCGGTGCACGGCGACTGGCGCAAGTCGGGCGAACTCACCTACGCCCGCCGCGAAGGCGGCATGAAGCCCGAGACCCCCGCCCACCAGGGCACGGTGCATGAATGAATCGAACGGCGCCGGAGTTCGCTCCGGCGCCGCCCGCCTTGGCGTCGTCCGCCAAGTCAGCTCAGATCGAGGCGGCGGCCTTGCGTCGGCCCGCAGGCTTGGGCGAAGCAACCGCAGGAGCAGTGACGAGGGTCGCGGCGACCGACGGGTCCGACGCAGCCGAAGGATAGCTGGCCTCGAACGCGGAACGCTCGGCGCTTTCCACGTGTTCGCTGGCGGCGCGCTTGGCCGCCGGGACGTCCCGGTTGCGGATCGCCTCGATGATTGCGTCGATTTCCTTGATGCTCTGCTGTTGACGCGGCTTGCGCGCCAGCGAGCGGCTGCGCAAGGTCGAGGTTCGCAGCACCAAGCGGTTGACGATGTCGAAGGCCAGTCCGTTGTCGGCGACCGTGCAGATGCGGTCGTAGAAGGCCCGCTTGCTCACCAGCATCCGCTCAACGACGCCGGACTTGTAGGCGGCCTTGAGCAACTCGGCCTCCTTGACCAGCTGTTGGATGTCCACAGCGGTCGCCCGTTCGATGAACTGTTCGACCACAAGGGCCTCCAGCACCGCGCGGATGCGGTAAGCGTTGGCCGCCTCTTCGCGGGTGATCACCCCGACCGCAAGGCCGCGCGCGCCGGATTGGAACAGGATGCCCTCCGCCTGCAGCTCCCGCAGCGCTTCGCGCAACGAGGTCCGGCTGACGTTGAGCTGACCGCACAGGTCGCGCTCGACCAGCCGCGCGCCGGGTTGCAACAGCCCCGACTCGATGGCGTTGCGCAGCGCCGAAATGATCTTGTTCCGCAAAGGGGCGGCCTGGTGCTGAAGCGGCGCCAACTTGCCAATGGTTTCGATCGACACCCGAATATTCTCCCCAAGACCGCGCCGATATATCCGCACAGGGACGGCATCGGCGTCGACAGCAATTTTTCTCATTTTGTCGGACGAGCGAACCTATTGATCGGCTTTTCCGCCGATAAGGCAACGCTTGACCCGATCACCGCTTTACGTGGCGCTGATCGTACCATCCTATCATTTCCTAAATTGTATGACCAACGGACAATGAACCGGCGCGATCGTATCGGTTCCAGAGGAGTCTCCGCCCATGGATATGAATGGTGAGCGCTTTATCGCCGCGTCGCGCGACGCGGTGTGGGCGGGCCTGAACGACCCCGAGGTGCTGCGCCAATGCATCCCCGGTTGCGAAAGCGTGGAGAAGATCTCCGACACCGAACTGAAGGCCGTCGCCGGCGTGAAACTCGGCCCGGTCTCGGCCAAGTTCGTCGGCAAGGTCATCATGTCCGACCTCGATCCGCCCAATGGCTACAAAATCTCCGGCGAAGGCCAGAGCGGCCCGGCCGGCTTCGCCAAGGGCGGCGCGGAAGTGCGCCTGACCGACCAGGACAACGGCACCCTGCTCACCTATACGGTCAAGGCCCAGGTCGGCGGCAAGATCGCCCAGGTCGGCGCCCGCCTGATCGACGCCACCGCCAAGTCCATGGCCGAGCAGTTCTTCAAGAAGTTCGCCGCCGTGGTCGAGCCGCCCGCGCAGCCGGTCGAGGTCGCCCCCGCCGCCGTGGTGGAAGCGCCCGTGGCCTCCGCCCCGATTGATTCGGCCTCGACCCCTCCCGCAACAACGGCCCAACCCGGTCTGTTCGCGCGGATTTGGCAGGCGATCGTCAACCTCTTCTCTGGGTCGAAGGCCGCCAAGTAGGATGTCGGCGGCGCGGGGCTCACAGGTCTCGCGCCGTCCGCCCCGCTTGGCGTTTACTTGACATTAATAGAGAACACATACAGAACGTTCGCAAGACGTTCCGGATTTGCCGGACGTGATTCGCGAGACGATCATGCTGACGCGTAAGCAGCACGAACTGCTCATGTTCATTCACGAGCGGATCAAGGAGACGGGCGTATCTCCGTCTTTCGACGAGATGAAGGACGCGCTCGATCTGGCGTCCAAATCCGGTATCCACCGCCTGATCACTGCGCTCGAGGAGCGTGGGTTCCTACGTCGCCTGGCGCACCGGGCCCGGGCGCTGGAGGTGGTGAAGCTGCCTGAACAAGCGGCGGTCACGGGTCCTCGGGCGAGGACGGCGTTCCGCTCTTCCACGGCGAGGGGCGACAACGAGTCCGCCCACGTCGCCAATGATTCGCGCTCCATCCCCGTGCTCGGGCGGATCGCGGCGGGCACGCCCATCGAAGCCATCCAGCAGGAACGCGAGCGCATCGCCGTCCCCGAAGCCCTGCTGGGCTCGGGCGAGCATTTCGTGCTCGAGGTGCAGGGCGACTCGATGATCGACGCCGGCATCCTGGACGGCGACTATGTGGTCATCCGCAAGGGCGACACCGCCCAGACCGGCGAGATCGTCGTGGCCCTGGTGATGGGCGAGGAAGCCACCTTGAAGCGGCTGCGCAAGCGCGGCGGGGCGATCGCCCTGGAAGCCGCCAACCCCAAGTACCAGACCCGGGTGTTCGGTCCCGATCAAGTCGAGGTGCAGGGCAAGCTGGTCGGTCTCATCCGCCGCTATCACTGAGGCCGGAAGCCGCGTCGCGCGGCGGGGCGTCCGGCTGCTGCTCGTCGACGGCGCCGGCCGACCATGGCCGGTGTCCGCGCGAGGTCTCCGACCATTCCAGCCGCCAGCCGCCGCCACGTCGGGCGTAGACCTCGGCCGCACCGCCGCGTGCGAAGGCCTCCGAGGTCAACACCAAAGTCTTGGAGCAGGTGGCAGGCGGCGCCACATCCGCCCTAAGCACCAGGATGTCGCTCGCCTGGCATAGGGCGTCGAGCTGGGCTTCGGTCGGCAGGCGCTTCTTGCTCCACCAGGCGCCCAGGGCCGGCGAGGTTCCTTCCTTCGGCCAGCAAGAGCTGCGGTCGCAATCGTAGGTCAGGTCGGTTTCGGCCTGCGGATCGAACGGCGCGCCCAGGCCACGCCGCGTGGCCCAGGACCCGCTGGCGAAGGCCCGTACCTTGGGCTTGAGCGTCACCACCCGGTTGTCGATGGCCAGCGCCGCATTGTTCCCATCCGCCGCGATCCAGGCCACCGGCGCGGGCGGTCGCGGCCAGACCAGCACCGCGCCGGCCAGGGGAACCGCGACCCATCTCAGCCAACCCCGCCACAGGCAGGCGAAGACGATGCCTAGGAAGGCGGTCAGCAAGGCCGCCTCCGGCGCGCTCGGCAGGGTCTTCACCGCGCCGGGCAGGGTGGCGAACAGGTGGGCGATGGCCAGGATGGCGTTGGCCGCCCACCCCGCCACCGACAGCGGCACCCTGAGCATTTCTGGCGACAGGCCCAACGCCTCGCCGATCCCGCTGATCACCAGGGCCGGCATCAGCACCAGGCTGGCGACCAGGTCGGCGGCGAAGTTGGCGAACAGGCCGTAGGTGGCCATGCGGTTGAAGTGCTGGAGCGCAAAGGGTGCGGTGGCCAGCCCCGCCACCAGGCTGACCATGGCCATGGCGACCGCCCAGTCGCGCACATGCTGGGGCCAGGCGATGAACCAGGGCGCGTGGATCGTACGCCCATGCCGGGGCCACAGCTCCGCCATCGCCACCAGCGAGGCCGTCGCACAGAAGGACATCTGATAGCCCGGTTGGACAATGGCCAGCGGTTGCAGAATCAGGATCAGCAAAGCCGCCAGGGCCAGCGAGCGCATGCTCACCGCCCGGCGGTCGCAGAGGATGGCGATGAAGGCCACACCGGCCGTGATCGCGGCGCGTCGCGCCGGCGGATGGGCGCCGGACAGGGCCAGATAGACCAGGGTCGCCGCCAGCCCGCCCGCCGCCGCCAGCTTCTTCCCCGACACCCGCAGCGCCAGCCAGGGCCACGCCGCCACCGACAGGCGGATGAAGGCGAACACGAAGCCCGTGACCGCCGCCGTATGTAGCCCCGCAATCGCCAGCATGTGCGCCAGGCCAGAATTGCGCAGGTCGTCGGCCTGGGCCTCCGACAGCCAGCTCTGATGGCTGGTCGCCACCGCCGCCGCCAGACCCGCGGCTCCGTTGCTGTCTCCGAGCCGCATCAGATCGGTCGCCAGCCGCTCGGACAGCCGCCAGCGCACGGCGTTCAGACCCATCTCAAGCCTCAGCCCCAAGGGCGGCGCCGGCAGGTCGGTCCAGCGCACCTCGCCCAGCGCAAAGCCCACGCCCCCCAGCCGCGCGAACCAGGCGTCGCGGGCGAAGTCGTAGCCGCCGGGGCTGGCCGGGCCCGGCGGCGGGTCGATGATCGCCCGCACGGCGATCGCATCGCCCGGCCTGGCGTCGGGCGCCTCGCGCAGGGTCACGCGCACCCGCTTGGGCAGGGTAGCCTGCGACAGGCCGGAGATATCGTAGGGCGCGATCAGCAGGCGGCTACGCTCGGCGCTGGAGCTGGCCACGTCCACCACCCAGCCGCGCACCTCCACCACGCCCGTCCCCTCGGGAACCACGGGTGCGCGCGACAGGCCGGTGCTCAGCACGCCGTCGGCGAACCCGAACAGGCCGACCGCGAGCAGAATCGTGGGAACCGCGAAACCCAATCGCCACCCCAGCAAACGGGCCACCAAGATCAGCGCCAAGGCCACGCCCGCGGTCACAATCCCAACCAGGATCGGCGGCTCGATCTTCAGCCCGAAATAGATCGCCGCGCCCGCGCCGAACGCCACCGGCGTCCACAATACCCAGCGCGCCAGCTGCGCCACCGCCTGTTCAGCGAGCGTCGCAGGCAAACCGCGCATAGCCCGCGCCCAGGCGGCTATAGTCCCCGCACGCGCGGGCGTGCTAAGAGCGCCGACCTTTTCTGGACCCGTATTTCCGATGACCGACCGATCCGCCGTCGTCACCCGCTTCGCCCCCTCGCCCACCGGCGACCTGCACATAGGAGGGGCGCGCACGGCGTTATTCAACCTCCTTTATGCACGCCATACGGGCGGCCGCTTCCTGATCCGGGTCGAGGACACCGATCGCGAGCGCTCCACCGCCTCGGCCGTGCAGGCGATCTTCGACGGCCTGGCGTGGCTGGGCGTGGCCGCCGACGCCGAACCCGTGTTCCAGCACACCCGCATCGACCGCCATCGCGAGGTCGTGGCCGAGCTTTTGGCCAAGGGCCGCGCCTACAAGGACTTCACCATCGCCGAGGAACTGGAAGCCGAGCGCGCCGCCGCCCGCGCCGAGGGCCGCGTGGTCCGCTCCGCCTGGCGCGACCGCGATCCCGCCGAGGGCGGCGATCGCCCCTTCGTCCTGCGCTTCAAGAGCCCGCTAGAGGGCGAGACCCTGGTCGACGACCTGGTCAAGGGGCCGGTGCGGTTCCAGAACAAGGAGCTGGACGACCTGGTGCTGCTGCGCACCGACGACACGCCGACCTACAATCTGGCCGTGGTCGCCGACGACCACGACATGGGCGTCACCCATGTGATCCGCGGCGACGACCACCTGAACAACGCCGCCCGCCAGACCCTGATCTACCAGGCGCTGGGCTGGACGGTCCCCGCCTTCGCCCACATCCCGCTGATCCACGGGCCGGACGGGGCCAAGCTGTCCAAGCGGCATGGGGCCCAGGCGGTGGGCGAGTTCGCCGGCCAGGGCTACCTCCCCGAAGGCATGCGCAACTATCTGGCGCGGCTGGGTTGGGGCCATGGCGACGATGAGATCTTCACCGACGCCCAGGCGGCCGAGTGGTTCGACATCGCCGACGTGGTCAAGGCCCCTGCCCGGCTCGACTGGGCCAAGCTGAACTTCGTCAACCAGCAGTACATGCGCCACGCCGACGACGCGCGCCTGACCGAGATGGTCGCTGCAGTGCACCAAAGCCGCGACGTCACGATCACCGAAGCGGGCCGTGCGCGGCTGGCGGCGGCGATCCCACTGGTCAAGGAAGGCGCGCACACCACTCTGGAGCTGGCCGACCTGACCGCCTTCACCCTACTGTCACGTCCGGTTGTTTTGGACGAAAAGAGCAGGAAACGTCTCGATTCCGAGACCCTCGCGCGCCTGGGCCGTCTTCACGATCACTTGAACAGCGAAGCTCAGTGGGACGCGCCCTCACTGGAAGCCGCCTTGCGGAAATTCGCTGAAATAGAAGGCGTAGGCCTTGGTAAATTTGGGGGTGCGCTGCGTTCCACCCTCAGCGGAGCCGCCTCGGCGCCCGACCTGGCGAGCGCGCTTACCGCCCTTGGAAAGGCCGAGAGCCTGGGTCGGTTGGGCGACGCCCTTTCCCAACCCGCATGAAGGTCTATAAAGCGCGCGGAATATGAATTATGCCGCGGCGCACAATGAGGCGCCGCGCCGCAGACGAGGAACAGCATGGATAGCAAGGTCGTGCCCAACGGCTCCGCCACCTTCAAGATCGGCGACAAGGAGGTGACGCTCCCGGTGTTGAAGGGCGTCATCGGTCCGGACGTCGTGGATATCCGCAAGCTGTACGCGGAGACCGACGCCTTCACCTACGATCCGGGCTTCACCTCCACCGCCAGCTGCGAAAGCCAGATCACCTATATCGACGGCGACAAGGGCGTGCTGCTGTATCGCGGCTACCCCATCGAGGAACTGGCCGAACACTCGACCTTCCTGGAGGTCTGCTACCTGCTCCTGAATGGCGAGCTGCCCACCGCCGGCGAGTTGGACACCTTCACCCACACCATCACGCACCACACCATGGTGCACGAGCAGTTCGACCGCTTCTTCCAGGGCTTCCGCCGCGACGCCCACCCGATGGCGATCATGGTCAGCGCGATCGGGGCCCTGTCGGCCTTCTATCACGACAGCACCAACGTCCATGACCTGCAGCAGCGCGAGATCAGCGCCCACCGCATGATCGCCAAGGTGCCGACCATCGCGGCACGGGCCTTCAAGTACTACGTCGGCCAGCCGTTCGTGTTCCCGCGCAACGAGCTAGGCTACGCCGAGAACTTCCTGCGCATGTGCTTCTCGGTTCCGGCCGAGGACTATCATGTGAACCCCGTCCTGGCGAAGGCCATGGATCGGATCTTCATCCTGCACGCCGATCACGAGCAAAACGCCTCAACCTCGACGGTGCGCCTGGCCGGTTCGTCTGGCGCCAACCCGTTCGCCTGCATCGCGGCCGGCGTGGCCTGCCTGTGGGGTCCGAGCCATGGCGGCGCCAACGAAGAAGCGCTGAACATGCTCCGCTCCATCGGCACGGTGGACAAGATCCCCGAGTTCGTGGAAGGCGTGAAGGCGCGCAAGTACAAGCTGATGGGCTTCGGCCACCGGGTCTACAAGAACTACGACCCGCGCGCCAAGGTCATGCAGAAGACCGCCCACGAGGTGCTGGACGAACTCGGCAAGCACAACGACCCGCTGCTGGCGGTGGCGCTGGAGCTGGAGCGGATCGCGCTCAGCGACGAGTACTTCATCGAGCGCAAGCTTTACCCGAACGTGGACTTCTATTCAGGCATCACCCTGAACGCGATGGGCTTCCCCAGCGAGATGTTCACCGTGCTGTTCGCCCTGGCCCGCACCGTGGGCTGGATCGCCCAGTGGAAGGAAATGATCGAGGACCCGTCGCAAAAGATCGGCCGTCCGCGCCAGATCTACACCGGCGCCCCCGAGCGTCATTTCGTGCCGGTCGACAAGCGGGGCTGAGGCTTCGGCTTTCGTTTCTAACCTGGAACTACAGGAAGGCGCGCTCCATCGGGGCGCGCCTTTTGTTTGGGTGTTCGTGCGTCCTTCGAGGCGCCCCTTTGGGGCACCTCAGGATGACGCCCTTAGTGGGTCGCAAAAACCTTCATCATGCTGAGGAGCGGCGCAAGCCGCGTCTCGAAGCACGCAGCGCGGCTATCCCAGCCCCCTCTGCCCCAACATCTCCAACACCGCATCGGCCGCCCGCTCGGCTGGGACCAGGGTGGGATCGCGCCCCATCTTCTCCAGGGCCGCGGCCTGAGCGGCGATCTGGCGGGCGCGCAAGGCGGGGTCGTCCAGCAGGCGGCCCAGCTCCACCACCAGCCGTTCGGGCGTGCAGTCGTACTGCATCAGCTCCGGCGCAACGGCCTCGCCGGCGGCGATGTTGAACAGGGTGGCGTAGCGGGTGGTCAGCAGGCGCTTGAGCACCTGATGGGTCAGCACCCCGACCCGATAGGCCACCACCATCGGACAACCGGACAGGGCCAGTTCCGTGGTCACGCTGCCGCTGCAGGCCATGGCGACGGTGGCGGCGGCCATGGCGTCCAGCTTCAGGGCGTCGCCCTCGACCACCAGGGGCGGATGCGGCCACGTCGCGACCTCCGCCTTCACCTGCTCGGCCACGGTCGAAGCCACCGGCAGGACCAGACGCAGGTCCGGGCGCTGCGCCTTCAACAGCATCGCCGCCTCGCGAAACGGCGGCAGCATTCGCGCGATCTCGCCGGGCCGGCTGCCGGGCAGGATCAGCAGGATCGGATCGTCCGCCGCCGCGCCGATATGGGCTCGAAAGCGCGGACCGCCATCCAGCGACACCGCACGCGCCAGGGTCGAGTTGCCGACGAAGGTGGTCTTCAGCCCCTCACGCTCGAACCAGGGGGCGTCAAAGGTATGGATGGCCAGCAGATGGTCCACCGTGGCCGCCAGCGTCTTCGCCCGGCCCGGCCGTGACGCCCACACCTGGGGCGCGACATACTTCACCAGCGGCAGGCCGGGGTCGAGCTCGCGCAGCCCGCGCGCCACGCGCAGGGTGAAACCCCAGGAGTCGATCAGCACGGCGATGTCAGGCCGCTCCCGGCGCGCCAGGGCCACGGTGTCGCGCACCCGGCGGCGCACGCGCGGATAGGCGCGCAGCCCCTCGAACAGACCAAGGATCGACAGCTCGGCGATCGGGAAGGGGCTGGCCACCCCCTGCTCCGCCATGCGACCGCCGCCGACGCCGACGAAACGCACGCCCTCGCCGAGGCGCCGGCGCAGGGCGGCGGCTAGGTCGGCGCCCAGGATGTCGCCGGACGCCTCGGCGGCGACCAGCATGACCGTCAGGGGCCGCTCGACGGGCGATGGGGCGCTCACAGCCCCGTCACGAACAGGCCCAGCCGGTCGGCCGCCGCGATCACCGCCTCGCGGTCGAGCACCAGCACGCCGCGCGCCTCACCCACCACGCCCGCCAGTCCCGCCGCCGCCGCACCCTCCAAGGTGCGCACGCCGATAGTGGGCAGGTCCACGCGGCGTTCCTGGATCGGCTTCGGCCACTTGACCAGCACGCCCCGCCGGGCCCCGTCGGAGCCCAGCACATTGGCCGGCAGGGCTGCGCAGCGCGTGAGCATGGCGTCGGTGCCCTCCTGCGCCTCCACCGCGAGCACGAGCCCGTCCACCACCACCGCCGCCTGACCGATATCGAGCCGGCCCAAGGTGCGCACGACCTCGATGGCGTGGTGCATATCCGCGTCGTCCTCCGGCCGGGGCGACCATGCGCCCAGCGGACCGGAGCCCAGCGTCAGGCCCGCATGAACCTGTTCCGCACCCTCGACCACGAAGCCTTCGCGTTCGAATTCGAGCATGAGGAAGCGCAGCAGGGCGTCGTCGCCCTTGCGGGCCGCCGCGATTACCCCCGCCAGGGAGCGCATGCCGCGCAGATCGGGCTTGAGGGCCGAGAAATCCGGTCGCTTGACCTCGCCGGCGAAGCAGACGGCCTCGCAACCCTCACGCTTTAGAGCCTCGAGGATATGGCCTAGTTCGGCGATCCCGATCTCCGCGCTCGGAAAACGGGACGTGCCCGCGTCGGCGAAGCCCCTGAGCCGGACCACGAACAGAGGTCGCCCGGCGGCGATGCACGCGTCCGCGAGCGCCTGGGGCAGCTCGCCGCCCCCAACGATCAGGCCGAGCTTGCGACTAGCCAATCGATTCCTCCGAAGTTGCTTGTACGCCGCCTATTCAGGCGACGGCAGGCACATGGGGCGGGTCGCGTCGGCACGGATGAAGTCGACCATCTCCTGCACGTCCGCCGAGCCGGCGAACACCCGCGCGACGTCCTCCAGGCGTTCCTGGAAGGTGCCCTCGTGGGCGAACAGCAGGCGATAGGCGGAGCGAAGGTCCTTGATCCGGTCGCGGGAGAAACCTCGGCGCTTCAAGCCCACCAGGTTCAGCCCCTCCAGGTGCGCATAGACGCCCCAGACCGAACCGAAGGGGATCACGTCCTTGGTCACCGCCGCCAGCCCGCCGATGAAGGCCTGGCGGCCGATCCGGGTATGCTGGTGAACGGCGCTGAGGCCCCCCATAAACACGTAGTCGCCCATCTGGACATGGCCGCCCAGGGTGGCGTTGTTGGCGAACACCACGTGGTTGCCGACCGTGCAGTCGTGCGCCACGTGGGAGCCGACCATGAACAGGCCGTCGTCGCCCACCGTGGTCACGCCGCCGCCCATGACGGTGCCGGCGTTCATGGTGACATGCTCGCGGATGGAGTTGCGCGCGCCGATCACCAGCCGGGTGGGCTCGCCCCGGTGAGCCAGATGCTGAGGCGGACCGCCAAGACTGGCGAACGAGGAGATCACGCAATCCGCGCCGATCTCGGTATGGCCTTCGATCACCACGTGATGCAGCAGTCGCACGCCGGAGTGCAGGACCACGTCCGGCCCGACGATGCAGTAGGGGCCGATCTCCACGCCCTCGCCGATCTGCGCCTTGGCGTCGACGATAGCGCTGGGGTGGATATTCACTTGGGAGCCTCGATCACCATGGCGGCGAACTCGCACTCGGCGGCGACCTTCTCGCCGACATAGGCCCGACCGCGGAACTTGAACACCACGTCGCGGGCGCGGATCACCTCGACCTTCATCCGCAGCACATCCCCTGGCCGCACCGGCTGGCGAAAGCGGGCGTTGTCCAGCGACATGAACATGATCGCCTTGCCCTCGACATCGGCGTTGAGCGACTTGGACATCAGCACCGCGCCAGTCTGGGCGATGGCCTCGCAGATCAACACGCCGGGCATCACCGGATTGCCGGGGAAATGGCCCGGGAAGTAGGGCTCGTTCATCGTCACGCACTTGATGCCGACGATGGACGTGTGGGCGCGGTAGTCTTCCGCCCGGTCGATCAGCAGGAAGGGGTAGCGGTGAGGAATGCGACGGAGGATCTCCGTCATGTCGATGTTGACCGCCGGTTCCTCGATCGCCGGCGCCTCGGCCGGCGCGGTCTCGCTCATCCTACTTTATCCTTGGCCGTCTCGCTCTTCCCGGCTGCGCTTCGCGTCAACCAGGCCGTTTCCCGCATGAAGGTGCGGATCGGTCGTGCAGGCGCCCCGCACCAGGTCTCCCCAGCGGGGATGTCGCGCATGACCCCCGAAGCAGCGGCGATCCGAGCCCCCGGGCCGATATTGATATGGTCCGCAACGCCCGCCCCGCCGCCGAACATGGCGCCGTCGCCCACCGTCACGCTCCCCGCCAGCCCGACAAGGCCGGCGATGACGCAACTGCGTCCGATCTGACAGTTGTGCGCGATCTGGACCAGGTTGTCGATTTTGGTGTTCTCGCCGATCACCGTGTCGTCCCAGGCGCCACGGTCGATACAGCTGCAAGAGCCGACCGTCACGCCGTCTTGCAGGATCACCCGGCCGAGTTGGGGAATGTCCAGCGCGCCGCCCTGGCTGCCGGCGATGCCGAAGCCCGCCTCGCCGATCACCGCGCCCGACAAGATGCGCACCCGGTCGCCGATCAGGGCGAAACCGATCACGGCGTTGGAGCCGATAACGCAATCGCGGCCGATGCAGACCCCCGGCCCGATGACGCTGCAGGAGCCGATCTCCGTCCCAGCTCCGATCCGGGCGCCAGGACCGACCACCACGCCGTGACCGAGGATCACGCCGTCCTCGAGCTCGGCGGTGGGATGCACCGGCGGACCACCCGCCTTGTGGCGGAGCGGGCGATGCAGTCGCCCCGCCGCCTTGGCGTAGGCGGCCTGAGGTTCGCGGGTCAGAAGCACCGCCATCCCCTTGGGTGCGGTCTCGGCGTTGGCGGGCGCAATGAAGCAAGCCCCCGCCGCCGTGGCCTGCATGTCCGCGATGTGCTTGCGGTCCAGCAGGAAGCTGATCGCGTCCGCGGCCGCCCGGAGCAGCGGCGCCGTCGCCGTTATGATCCTGGAGCCGCTCGCCGCGTCCGCGAGCTCCGCCCCCGTCAGGGAAGCCAGCTCTGAGACGCTCGCGGGTGCGAGCGTCTCGTAGAACCTAGAGTCAGGCATCTAACTCGCCGACGCCTACTGGGCGGGTGCGGATTCGCGGTCGAAGGTGATGGTGGTCATCTTGGCGTTCAGGCCCTTCACCACTTCTTCCGTCAGGTCCATGGCGGGGTTGCCGGCCATCACCGCTTCACCGTTCAACAGCACCGAACAATGGCGCTGTTCATAGATGGTGCGCACGATCGGCTCGACCACAACGCCGATGCGCTGCTGCTGGTGGGCGTAGGTGGCTTGAAGCTCGCGAGTGCGCGTGTCGGCCTTCTGGTTCAGGGCCTGCTCGCGTTGACCCATCGGCTGGGCTTGCTGAGCGAACTGGTCCGGGCTCATGGTCGAGCGCTTGGCCGCCAGGGCCTTCTCGTCGTTCTGCAGCGAGGTCTGCTCGGCGCTGAGTTCAGCGGCGGCTTGGGCGCGCAGCTGCTGCATGCGCTCGGCCATCGCCTTGCCCACGACCGAGGTGCCCATGGCGATGTTGTTGGAATAGAAGCAGATGCCGGCGATCGCCGGGCCGTGGTTCAGCGGGGGTTCGCTGGCGGCGGGAGCGGCGGCCGCAGCAGCGGTATGGCTGCTGGTGGTCGCGCTCTTCTTGGATTGAGCGTTGGCTCCGGCTGCGGCCGCGAGCATCAGGGCGGCCGTAGCGGCCCCTGTGACGATGTTTTTCATGATCATTGGAACTGCGTTGCGGTTGAGAATCTGAAGGCTTCCGTCCGGTCGTAGGACTCGCGCTTGATGACCTGCGCGAAGTCGAGACGGATCGGGCCGAGGGGCGAGGTCCAGAATACGCTGATACCCGTGGAGGCGCGGAGCGCCAAGTCGTCACGGATGAAGGTGCTGGTGCGCAGCACGCTCTTATCGAGCAGACCCAGGGTGCCGACGTCGGCGAAGTAGGAGGTGCGGATGCCGTACTGCTCGGGCAGGTAGTTCGGGAACGACAGCGAGGCCGACCCAATGGCGGAAAGATTGCCGCCCAGCGCCTCGTCGAACTCGGTGTCGCGAGGCCCGATGCCGGCGATCTCGAAGCCGGGGAAGGTGTTGCCGCCCTTGAACAGGCGGTCGTTGATGCGGATCGAGTCCCCGCCCCAGCCGTGGATGTAGGTGACGTCGGCGTTCAGGGTCACCACCCAGGCCGGCGTGAAGCCGTAGTAGTAGTTGACGTTCGTGTCGGTCCTCAAATAGCGCACGTTGCCACCCACGCCCGCGAAGTCCTGGCTGAAGCCGACGGTGAAGCCGCGCGTGGGATGCAGAGGATCGTTACGCAGATCGAGATTGAGTTCGTAGCCCGGAGCCGAGGTGAGGCTTTCGCCACGCTGGTCGCAGATCACGATGGAGATCAGGCCGGCTTCGCAGTTCCCGGCGTCGGCGCTCACGGAGTCCTGGTGCAAGGAGTAGTGCGGCGCAAAGCTGGCGTTGATGTTCAGCGGGAACAGCAGGTGGACCGAGGCCCCGGCGGTGGAGGAAATAAAGCCGGTGAACTGGGAATAGTCCGTTCGGTTGTCGAACAGGCTGACGCCCGCGCGCAGGTCACGTCCGAGGAAGCGCGGCTCGGTGTAGGACAGGTCGACGCTCTGCGTCAGGAACCCGATATCGGCGCGCAAACGCAGGTCCTGGCCCATGCCGCGGAAGTTGTGTTCGCTGACGCCGAAATCGACCGTCAGCTTGTCCAGCGAGCTATAGCCCGCGCCCACCGACAGTTCGCCGGTCGGCTGCTCCTGCACCTTGACCTGAAGGACGGTCTTATCGGGGGCGGAACCCGGTTGTTGGGTCACGTCGACGGTCTTGAAGAAGTCCAGCCGCTTGACCTCGGTCTTGGAGCGGTCGACCAGCACGCGGTTGTAGGCGTCGCCCTCGGTAATCCGCATCTCGCGGCGGATGACCGGGTCGAGCGTGCGGGTATTGCCGACGATATCGATCCGCTCGACATAGACGCGCGGCCCCTCGCGGATGTCGAAGGTCACGTCGACAGTATGGGTGTCGCGGTTGGCGGTGTAGCGCGGACGGATATCCACGAAGGCGAAGCCCGCCGCGCCGGCCGCGAACGTCAGGGCGTCGACCGACTGCTCGATCTTGTCGCCGGCGTAGACCTGCCCTTCCTTGATCGGAAGCAGCTGGCGCAGGATGTTGCCGTTCAGCCGCTTCAGGTCCGTGGTGACCCGCAGCTTGCCGAACTTGTACTTGGCGCCCTCGTCCATCGTGTAGGTGACGGCGAAGTTACGCTGATCGCTCTGCAGTTCGGCGATCGAAGACGTGACGCGGAAGTCATAGTAGCCGCGGTTGGAATAGTACTTACGCAGCTGCTCCCGATCATACTCGATCCGATCCGGGTCGTAGTTGTCGTTGGAGGCGAAGAATTTGTACCAGTGGCTTTCCTTGGTCACCACGACGTCGCGCAACGCGCTGTCGGAGAACACTCGGTTGCCGAGGAAATTGACGCGGATGATCCCGGTCTTGGGGCCTTCCTTGATCTCGAACACCAGGTCGACGCGCTTTTGCGGCAGTTCGACGATCTTGGGCGACACGGTCGCGGAAATCCGGCCCGAGCGGCGGTACAGCTCCACGATGCGCTGCACGTCCTGCTGGACGTGGGACTTGGTGAAGATGCTGCGCGGGTGGATCGAGACTTCGTCGCGGAGCTTGTCGTCGCTCTCGGCGCTGTTCCCCTCGAACACCACCCGGTTGATGATCGGGTTTTCCGTCACGTGCACCGTCAGCAGGCCCGTCGCCGGGTCCAGCGTCACGGTCACGTCCGAAAACAGGTCGGTGCGGAACAGGGTCTTGACGGCGAGGTCGATCCGCGCGGCGTCGATCGTGTCGCCTACCGCCAGCGGCATGTAGGAGACGATGGTGTCGGACTCGATACGCTCGTTGCCCTGAACCCGGATCGCCCGCACCACACCGGTCTGGTTCGGCGGCGGAGGGGGCGGCGTGGCGCTGGCCGCCGCATCGGCGGCAGCCGGCACGGGCTGGGAAGCATCCGGCGCGGTGCTGCCGGCCGCCGGGGCCGGCGAAGGCCGACTGGGGCTCTGCACAGCCGTCGGACCCGGCGGCGGCGGGCTGCCCGTCTGGGCCAGAGCGCCGGTCGCAAGCGTACTCGACCCCAACAGAAGGGTCATGCCGGACAGGAGCGCGACACGGCGCGGAAAGGGTCTAAGCATTCACCATACCGTGGGGGTCGGCTGTCACGAAAACAGGCTGCCGAAAATTTTGAACAGGTTCAGGCGCTGGAGGTCATTCCATGTGGCGAACAGCATGAAACCCAACAGCAAAGCAAGACCGAGCCGATAACCGAGCCCCTGAATTCGCGCGGCCATTGGTCGCCGGGCCACAGCCTCGTAGGCGTAGAACACCAGGTGGCCGCCATCCAACACGGGGACGGGCAACAGATTCATGAAGCCGATCCCGACCGAGATGGCCGCCGCGAGGCTGAGCAGGGCGACGAAACCGCCAAGCAGCTGCAGTTGCAAATTTGGCGCTCCGGCGGAGCCCGCCCTGGCCACGGCGTCCGCCGTGGACGCGATTCGAATCGGTCCGCCCAGGGCGTCGCCAGACTCCCGCCCCGTCGCCAGGCGGCTCAGATACAGCACCGTGGTGTCGACGATGCCCCAGGTGCGCTCCACGCCCTTGCCCACCGCCTGTAGGGGCGGGTAGCGGCGCCGGCTGACGTCATGGGGGTCCCGCGAGCCGCCGATGCCGAGAAAGCCCATCCTGTAGCTCGAGCCGGTCAAGGGGTCGGTCTGCGCGCGGCGTTCAGGCGTGGCGACGAGATCGACGCTCTGGCCGGCGCGCTGGACCACGAAGCGGATCGGCTCGTTGCTGCGCAGGGTGACGAAGGACTTGAAATCGAAGAAGTCGGAGACCCGACGCCCATCCGCCGAGACGATCAGGTCCCCGGTATGGAAACCCGCGCGGGCCGCTGGGCTGTTGGGCTCCACGGCGCCGACGCGCGGGGCCACAATGGTCTCGCCCACAGCGCTAAGCAGGACGGTGAACAGCGCGATCGACAGCAGGAAGTTCGCCGCCGGCCCCGCCACCACCACCAGCGCCCGAACCCAGACCGGCTTGAAATGGAAGTATTGCTTCTCCGCCCCGACGCCCTGCTCCAGGATGATGCGTCGTTTCAGATCGGCCAGGCTGTCCCCGTCCGGGACGGTGGAGCTGGCGTCGCCGTCGCCCTTGAAGCGTACGTAGCCGCCTAGCGGAATCCAGCCGACCCGCCATTCCACCCCGCTCCGATCGGTCCAACGAACGATCGAAGGCCCGAAACCGATGGAAAAGCGGTCCACCGCCACGCCCAGCATCCTGGCGACCCAGAAATGGCCCAGCTCGTGGATCGTCACCACCAGGGTGAGCACGAAAAGGAAGGGGACCACAAAGGTCACGGCGTTGACGGCGAAGGCGATCATGTCTGCGGCCCCGGAATTCTCAATGGACTAACACCGTCCGACTGAGCAAGCCCGAGGCCACCTTCCGCGCCGCGCCGTCCACATCCATCGCCGCCTCGACCGGATCGTTGCGAGACGAGACCAGCTCGCCGCTGCGATCCATGGCGTGCAGGGTCTCCTCGACCACGCGGGCGATGTCGAGGAACCCGATCTCACGGCCGAGGAAGGCCGCCACGGCCGTCTCGTTGGCCGCGTTGAAGGCCGCCGGAGCGCCACCGCCTTTGCGCATGGCTTCGCGCGCCAAGCAAAGCGCCGGGAAGCGCTCCAGGTCCGGCGCCTCGAACGTCAGCGAGCCGACGGCGGCCAGGTCCAGCCCCGGCGCGGGCCAGGGCAGCCGATCGGGCCACGCATAGGCGCAGGCGATCGGCGCGCGCATGTCCGGCGGGCCGAGCTGGGCCAGGGTCGACCCGTCGCTATATTCCACCAAGCTGTGGACCACGGACTGCGGATGCACGATCACGTCGATCTTGGTCTCCGGCATGGCGAACAGGTACGAGGCCTCGATCATCTCGAGGCCTTTGTTCATCATGGTGGCCGAATCGACCGAAATCTTGGCGCCCATGTCCCAATTCGGATGAGCCACAGCTTGCTCGCGCGTGGCCTCCCCCATCTGCTGACGCGTCCAGGTGCGGAACGGGCCGCCGGACGCGGTCAGGATCAGCCGCTTCACCTTGTCCGCACACGGCGCCTGGAGCACCTGGAAGATGGCGGAGTGTTCGCTGTCGACCGGCACCACGGCGCCGCCAGCGGCCTTGGCGGCGGCGAGCAGGGCGGGACCAGCGCAGACCAGACTTTCCTTATTGGCCAAGGCGATAACAGCCCCCGAACGCGCTGCGGCCAGGGTCGGACGCAGCCCTGCGGCGCCGACGATGGCGGCCATGACCCACTCGACGCCCACCCCGGCGGAGGCTACCGCATCGGCGCCGGCGGCGGTCTTCAGCCCCGTTCCGCTCAGCCGATCCTGCAGATCCTTGTGCAGGCTTTCGTCCGCGATCACCGTGAGTTCGGGACGCCATTTGAGGGCCTGTTCGGCCAGAAGTGCGACGTTTCGCCCCGCCGTCAGCGCGCGGATCGAAACCTCGGCCCCCTCGGCCTTATCCAGCAGGTCCAGGGTGGAGACGCCGACGGACCCGGTGGAGCCCAGAACTGTAATCGTACGCGGGGGCATCAGGAAAAGGCTCCGTAACGGCCGGCAAGGCGAACAGCGGCCATGGCCACTGTGGCGAACATCAGCCCGTCGACTCGGTCGAGCAGGCCGCCATGACCGGGGATTATACTGCCGGAATCCTTCACGCCGAACCGGCGCTTGATCATGGACTCGCAGAGGTCGCCGGCCATGGTGGCCAAACCCACGATCAGGCCGGCCAGCCATGCCCAGGCTACCACAGGTCCGCCTTGGCGACCCAGGCAAAGGGCCACAGCCTCTGCGACGGCCATGGCGGCGGCGAGGCCGGTAAAGAAACCCGACCAGGTCTTGTTGGGCGAGATGCGCGGCCAGAGCTTGGGTCCGCGAAAGAGGTTGCCGCCGAGGAAGGCGCCGATGTCGGCCGCCCAGGTGACGGCCAGCAGCGACAACACCCAGCCTCGCCCGCTGTCGCCGCTGCGCAGCCACAGCAGCGCCACGGTGGGCGCGCCCAGATACAGCACCCCAAAGCCCTCGTCCGCCGCCCGGTCGCCGAGCTTGCGCAACGCCGCCATCCCGACCGCCACCCAGGCGCCGAGACAGATCACCAGCCAGGCGCTCTTGAAATAGCCCAGGTCCACGGTGATCGCGGACAGCAGCATGATCAGGGCCATGGTCACGGCGGCCTGGATCGGATGCTGGGGCGCGCTCATCGTGCCCCACTCCAGCGCCAGCAGCGCGACGGCGATCCAGACCCCCACCAGGAAGGCGACGCCGCCATACCAGACAGCGATCAGGGCGAGCGGCGCCAGGACCGCCGCCGACACCGCCCTAACCCTGAGGTTCGACCAATCGAAGCGCCTAGCCTGCCGCAAGGACGTCATCGACCTCGGCTCCGCCATAACGGCGTTCGCGGGCCTGGTACTCGGCGATGGCGGCGCCCAGCGCCTCGGGACCATAGTCGGGCCAGAGCACGTCCTGGAACACCAGCTCGGCGTAGGCGGCTTCCCAGAGCAGAAAGTTGGACAGCCGGCGCTCGCCGGAGGTGCGGATGATCAGATCGACCGGCGGCCCCTCGGCGGTGGACAGATAGCGCTGGAACAGGGCCTCCGCATCGCCGTCGTCGGCGGGCGTTTCACCCGACAGCACGGCGGCGGCGTAGCGCCGGGCGGCGTCGGCGATATCGGCCCGGCCACCATAATTGAAGGCCACTTGCAGATGGAAGCGGTCGTTGTGGCGGGTGCTGCTCTCCGCCCGGTCGATCACATCCAGGATGTCGCGGGTGAGGTTGTCGCGGCGGCCGATCACGTGCACCCGCACGCCCTCGCGCGCCAGGCGATCGAGATCGCTGGATACGTAGGCCTTCATCAGCTTCATCAGCTCGGAGACCTCGGTCGCCGGACGTCGCCAGTTCTCGGTGGAAAAGCCGAACACGGTCAGCCACTGCACGCCGTAATCCGGCGCGGCCTCCACCGTGCGCTTGAGCGCATTCACGCCCGCGCGATGGCCGAACGTGCGTGGCAACCCACGCGCCTTGGCCCAGCGGCCATTGCCATCCATGATGATGGCGACATGGCGCGCGGCGTCCGACTCGACCGTATGAACCGGTTTAGGCGACATGAACGCTCTCTTCTTGCCCCCGCGTTCCGCCGCCGCCCTCGGTCATTAAACCTGCATGATCTCTTGTTCTTTGTTTTTCAAGGCGTCGTCGATGCGCTTCACCGCCGCGTCGGTGAACCCCTGCACGTCCTCGCCGCCCTTCTTGCTCTCGTCCTCCGAGATGGCCCCGTCCTTCTGGGCCTTCTTCAGGTCCTCCATGGCGTCGCGGCGCACGTTGCGCACGGCCACGCGCTGCTGCTCGGCGTACTTGCCGGCCAGCTTGACCAGATCGCGCCTGCGTTCCTCGGTGAGAGGCGGGACGGGGATGCGCAGGGTCTGGCCATCGGTAATCGGGTTCAGGCCCAGGCCCGCGTTGCGGATCGCCTTCTCGGTCGGGATCACCAGGCCCTTGTCCCAGACGCTGACGGTGATCATCCGCGGCTCGGGCACGCTGATCGAGCCCACCGAAGTCAGCGGCATGGTCGAGCCATAGGCCTCGACCATCACCGGCTCGAGCAGGCCGGCGTTGGCGCGCCCGGTGCGCAGGCCGCCGAACTCCTCTTTCAGGGCGTCGACCGCCTTGTCCATGCGATCGCGGAAACTGGTCAGATCGGGCTTGCTCATCGTCTCGTTCGTCTCAGGTCGCCGTGGGCGGCTGTTCGGTGATCACCGTATGCACGCCGTCGCCCGTCAGCACATCCATCAAGGCGCCGGGGCGTCGGATCGAGAACACGATGATCGGTATGCCGTTCTCCCGCATCAGGCTGATCGCCGATGCGTCCATCACCTTAAGGTCCTGGGCCAGGACCTCAAGATAGGTCAGCCGGTCGTAACGCACCGCATTGGGGTCGCGCTTGGGATCGGCGGTGTAGACTCCATCGACGCTGGTGCCCTTCATCAGCACGTCGCAGCCGATCTCGGCGGCGCGCAGGGCTGCGGCGGTGTCGGTGGTGAAGAAGGGATTGCCGGTGCCGGCGGCGAAGATCACCACCCTGCCCTTCTCCAGGTGCCGCAGCGCGCGACGCCGGATGTAGGGCTCGCACACCGAGGCCATGGGGATGGCGGACTGGACCCGGGTCTCGACCCCGTGGCGCTCCAGGGCGTTCTGCACGGCGAGCGCGTTCATCACCGTGGCCAGCATGCCCATATAGTCGGCGCTGGCCCGCTCCATGCCCTTGGCGGCGCCCGACAGGCCGCGGAAGATGTTGCCGCCGCCGATGACCAGGCAGAGCTCCACGCCCAGAGCCACGATCTCGGCCACCTCGCGGGCCACCGCATCCACGGTGTTCATGTCGATGCCATAGGGCGTATCGCCCATCAGCACCTCGCCCGACACCTTGAGCAGGACCTTCTTGTAGCGCGAACGGGGAGCGCCGGGCGATGGCGCGGCTGGCGAAACAAGAGTCATGGGCAGGCCGCTTCAACGCCGCGGAATCGGCAGGTGGAAACTACATTACGCCCGCCGGGGCGCACGCGAAAAGTGGACGTGCGAGCCGACCCGCCCATTTTGCGAGGGGATGACCGGATCGCAGCGACCTGGGGCTTTCTACAGGCAACTCTCCCCGCAGCGATAGACGCGCGGGGACGGAACCCCAGGCAGGCGCAAAGAATTTTGCAGCGGGACGGCCTTGGCGGGCGGCGACCCAAGGATGGAGCGGGACCTTGACCGAGCTCAACACCGACATCCTCGAAATCCACTATGAGGACGGCGGCGCCGTTTCCGATCCGGCGATCCTGCTCCTGCACGGCTGGCCAGACGACGTGCGGGGCTGGCGGGAGGTCGCGCCCCGCCTTCGGGCCATGGGCTATCGGACGATAACGCCCTACTTGCGCGGCTTCGGCCCGACGCGGTTTCTTTCCCCGGACACGATCCGGGACGGTCGTGGCGTGGCGCTGGCGCAGGACGCGCTCGACCTCATGGACGGCCTGGGCGTCCAGCGTTTCGCCATCGTGGGTCACGACTGGGGCGCCCGCGCCGCCTATAGCCTGGCCGCCCTGTTCCCCCATCGCGTGACCCATGTGGTCGGAGCGGCCCTGGCGTTCCAGCCCGGAGCCGCCTTCAGGACCTCCACCTTCTCCCAGGCGCGAAGCTTCTGGTATCAATGGTTCATGTCGGTCGACGCGGGGGCCGCGGCGGTGAAGGCCGACCCCAGGGGCTTCGCCCGCCTCCAGTGGGAGACCTGGAGCCCACGGGGTTGGTTCGACACGGCCGAGTTTGAGGAAACCGCCAGGAGCTTCGACAATCCGGACTGGGTCGCGGTCACCCTGAGCGGCTATCGCTCACGTTGGACCCGCCAGCAGGTCGATCCCCGCTACGAAGCGCTGCAACAGCGGCTGACCGGCGTCTATCGCCTGGCCACTCCGACCCTGATGATCCAGGGCGGTGCGGACTTCTGTGACGAGCCTGCCGGCTCGGAAGGCATGGAGGACTGCTTCACCGCCGGCTACCAGCGCCTGCTGCTCGACGGGATCGGTCATTTCCCACCTCGGGAAGCGCCGGGCGAGGTCGCTGAAGCGGTCCACGCCTTCATCAAGGGGTGTGACGCCCGAACCTGACCGGTGTCGGCCACCGAATGGAGGCTGCTTTGGCCAGGGGCCCAAACGAAAACGCGCTCCCACAAGGGGAGCGCGTTCCGAATACGTTCGTAAAAGACGCTTAGGCTTGGCCGGTCAGGGCGGCGACTTCGCCGGCGAAGTCATCCGGGGTCTTCTGCACACCTTCGCCCAACGCCAACCGGATGAAGCCGGTGAGCTGGATCGGGGCGCCCAGCGCCTTGGCCTGTTCGGCCAGGAGCTGCTCGATGGTCTGGTCCGGGTTCATGACGAAGGCCTGCTTCAGCAGCACGACTTCCTCGTAGAACTTGCGGATACGGCCCTCGACCATCTTCTCGATCACGCCGGCAGGCTTGCCAGACTGTTCGGCCTGCTCGGTGAAGATGGCGCGCTCACGCACCACCGCAGCCGGATCGATGTCCTCGACCGACAGCGATAGGGGCGAGGTGGCGGCGATGTGCATGCCGATCTTGCGGCCGAGTTCGGTCAGCTTGGCCTTGTCTCCGGCCGAGGATTGCAGCGCGACCAGCACGCCGATCCGGCCGAGGTCCGGCGAAACCGCATTGTGGACATAGGCCGCGACCACGCCCTCGGAGACCACGAAGCGGGCCATGCGGCGCGCGGTCATGTTCTCGCCGATGGTGGCGATCAGGCCGGTGAGCAGTTCGCCCACGGTCTCGCCGCCGTCGACCTTGGCGTCGACCAGCTTGTCCACGCCGCCGTCCACGTCGAGCGCGGTCTTGGCGATGGCGCGGGCCGCAGCCTGGAACTTGTCGTTGCGGGCCACGAAATCGGTCTCGGCGTTCACCTCGACCACGGCGCCGATCATGCCCTTGCCGTCGTCGCGCAGGGCCACGGCCACGAGGCCTTCGGCGGCGATGCGGTCAGCCTTCTTGGCGGCCTTGGACAGGCCCTTGGTGCGCAGCCAGTCCATGGCGGCTTCGATGTCGCCGCCGGTTTCGACGAGCGCTTTCTTGCAGTCCATCATGCCCACGCCGGACTTTTCGCGCAGGTCCTTAACGAGCGCAGCCGTGATTTCGGCCATGGCTCTCTCCTCTAGAAATGTTCAAACGAATCTATGCAGCCCCACCAGCTTAGCGGGGCTGCATGTCGAAACCGTCTCAGCCGCAGCCTTACACGCTGCGGAACGAGGACGTCAGGCCGAAGCCGGCTCGCTCGCCGCCGCGTCCAGGGCTTCCCCGGTCGCCTCGGCCGGAGCTTCCTCGACCGCCACAGGCTCAACCGCAACGGGCTCGGCCTTCACAGGCTCGGGCGTCGGGGTCTCGCGCAGGGCGGGCTCGGCCGCGGGCGTTTCCATCGCGCCCAGGTCCATGCCCGACGCCGACTGGCCAGCCGCCAGGCCGTCCAGCACCGAATCGGCCACCAGGTCGCAATAGAGCTGCAGCGCGCGGGCCGCGTCGTCGTTGCCCGGCACCGGATAGGCGACGCCGTCCGGATCGGAGTTGGTGTCCAGGATGGCCACGACCGGGATGTTGAGCTTGCGCGCTTCCTGGATGGCGATCGACTCCTTGTTGGTGTCGATCACGAACATCAGGTCGGGGATGCCGCCCATGTCCTTGATGCCGCCCAGCGACAGCTCGAGCTTCTCGCGCTCGCGGGTCAGGGTCAGCAGCTCCTTCTTGGAGCGCCCCTCGCCGCCGGTCTCCATCAGCACTTCCAGTTCCCGCAGGCGCTGGATCGAGCCGGAGATGGTGCGCCAGTTGGTGAGCGTGCCGCCCAGCCAACGGTGGTTGACGTAGTATTGGGCGCAGCGCTTGGCCGCGATCGACACCGGATCCTGCGCCTGGCGCTTGGTGCCCACGAACAGCACGCGACCGCCGCCGGCCGCCACTTCGCGCACCTTGAGCAGCGCCTGGTGCAGCAGCGGGATCGACTGCGACAGGTCGATGATATGGATGTTGGAGCGCGAGCCGAAGATGTAGCGCTCCATCTTCGGGTTCCAGCGGTGGGTCTGGTGGCCGAAGTGGGCGCCCGCTTCGAGCAGTTGGCGCATATTGAATTCAGGCAGAGCCATGATGTCGGTTTCCTATTTCCGGTAGGCCTCCGCAGACAAGATCGCCCTTTCGAGCGCCGGAAGCGACTGGACGGCTTGTGGCCGCCAACCGCACGTCTGCGTGTGGGATGCAGCGGGAGATAGGCAAAACCGAGCGAAATATCAAGCGTCGTGAGCATTCGGGAGTGTTGCGGGGGTAGATCTCGGTGAAAGACGGTGAAAGGCCGAGTCCTCCCGCTCCCCTCCTAACCCCTAAGCATCCTCCAGATACAGCACCCCCGGCGCAGTCTTCAGCGCACCCCGCAGCGCCGCGTTGAGCGTAAAGCGCCCTGGCAGCTTCATCTCCACTTCCGCGCCGCTCGGGACGGTGGCGACGATGGACACTTCCCCGCCCCGCTCCGACCCGGCGCCCGCGCCCTGTAGCCGCTTCTTCAGCGCCTCCACCACCGCCTGTTCCGGTGAGACGAACACGCGCAAAGCCGAGGTCGAGTTGGCGACCACCGAATCCAGACTTTCCGCGTCGTCGCCGAAGAAGCGCACCTCGCCGTCGCGGCCCTTGCAGCGGACCTTGATCATCACCGAACGACCCGGCTCGAGCAGTTCGCGGCACTTGCGCAAGCTTTCGGGCGGGAACAGCACGTCGAACTCGCCGGTCGGGTCGGACAGGGTGACGAAGGCGAACTTCTCGCCGGACTTGGACGGCTTCTCCTGCTTGCGGCGCACCACGCCGGCCATGCGGAACGCCTCGTGGCCGGCCTCCGCCAGCTGGGTCGCCTCGGCCATCAGCACCGCCCGCTTGCGACGCAACAGCTCGGACAGCGCCTCGAGCGGATGGCCGCTGAGATAGAAGCCAACGGCCGCCAGTTCCTCGTCGAGCTGCTGGGCGTGGGGCCAGGGCTCTTCCGTCCGCAGCCGTGGCCGCGAGGCGGCGACGTCGCCGCCGAACAGGTTGACCTGGGCGGCGTCGCGCTCGGCGGTCATGCTCTGGGCGTAGGCGATCAGCACGTCGGCGCAGGCCACGATCTGGGCCCGGTTGGGATGCAGGCTGTCGAAGGCGCCGGCGCGGGCCAGGTTCTCCAGCGCTCGCTTGTTCAGCGAGCGGGTGTCGATCCGCTCCAGGAAGTCGAACAGGTCGGTGAACTTGCCGCCCGCCTCGCGCACCTCCACCACGTGCTGCATGGCGGTCACGCCGACGTTGCGCACCGCGCCCAGCGCATAGAGCACCTCGCCATCCTCGACCTCGAAGTCGGCGCCGGAGCGGTTGATGTCGGGCTGACGCACCTTAACGTCAAAGCGGCGGGCGTCCTGATAGAAGATCGCCAGCCGATCGGTGTTGGAGATATCCAGGCTCATCGAGGCGGCGAAGAACTCCACCGGGGTGTTCGCCTTCAGCCACGCGGTCTGGTAGCTGATCAGCGCGTAGGCCGCCGCGTGGCTCTTGTTGAAGCCATAGCCGGCGAACTTGGCCACCAGTTCGAAGATCGACTTGGCCTGGTTCGGATCGACGCCCTTTTCCGCCGCACCCTGGGCGAAACGGAGCATCTGGGCGTCCATTTCCTCCTTCTTCTTCTTGCCCATGGCGCGGCGCAGCAGGTCGGCCTCGCCAAGCGAGTAGCCGGACAGGATCTGGGCGATCTGCATCACCTGTTCCTGGTAGATGATGACGCCGTAGGTCTCCTTGAGCACCGGCTCCAGGGCGGGGTGGAGCATGTCCGGCTCCTTGCGCCCGTGCTTGCAGTCCACATAGAGCGGGATGTTGTCCATCGGGCCCGGCCGATAGAGCGCGCCCAGCGCGGTGATGTCCTCGATCACGCTCGGCTGGAGCTTGCGCAGCGCATCGCGCATGCCCTGGCTTTCGAACTGGAACACCCCCACCGTCTGGCCGGAGCTGAACAGCTCGTAGCTCGGCGCGTCGTCGAGCGCCAAGGCGTCCAGGTCCAGCGGCACGCCCCGCTTCTTCAGGTGGTGCACCGCCCGGTCGAGCACGGTCAAGGTCTTGAGCCCGAGGAAGTCGAACTTCACCAGCCCGGCGGATTCCACCCACTTCATGTTGAACTGGGTGGCGGGGATGTCGGAGCGCGGGTCGCGGTAGAGCGGAGCCAGCTGGGTCAGCGGCCGGTCGCCGATGACGATGCCGGCGGCGTGGGTCGAGGCGTTGCGGTACAGCCCCTCCAGCTTCAGCGCCACGTCGAGCAGGGCGGCGACCGAGGCGTCGTCGCGGCGCGCCTGCTGCAGTCTCGGTTCGATCTCCAGCGCCTGGGCCAGCGTCACCGGGTTGGCGGGGTTGGCCGGCACCATCTTGGCCAGCCGGTCCACCAGGCCTAGCGGCAACTGCATCACCCGGCCGACGTCGCGCAGCACCGCGCGGGCCTGGAGCGTGCCGAAGGTGATGATCTGGGCCACCCGGTCCACGCCATACTTCTGCTGGACGTAGGTGATGACCTGGTCGCGCCGCTCCTGGCAGAAGTCGATGTCGAAGTCGGGCATCGACACCCGCTCCGGATTGAGGAACCGTTCGAACAGCAGGCCGAACCGCAGGGGATCCAGGTTGGTGATGGTCAGCGCATAGGCCACCAGCGAGCCCGCGCCCGAACCGCGGCCCGGTCCCACCGGGATGCCGTGCGCCTTGGACCACTTGATGAAGTCCGACACGATCAGGAAGTAGCCGGGGAAACCCATCTGCTGGATGATCCCGATCTCGCGCTCCAGCCGCGCCCAGTAGTCCTCCAACGGCGCCGCCGGCGGATGGGCCTCCAGCCGCATCTTCAGGCCTTCGCGCGCCTGGTGGGCGAGTTCCTCGTTTTCGGAGCGGCCCGCCCCGGTGTCGAAGCGCGGCAGGATCGGATCGCGCTTGGAGACCAGGAAGGCGCACCGCCTGGCGATGTCGAGGGTGTTGTCGCAAGCCTCGGGCAGGTCGGCGAAGGTCTCGCGCATGGCGCTAGCGGACTTGAACCAGTGCTGGCCAGTGACCGTGCGCCGCTCGGTCTCGCCCAGGAACGAACCGTCGGCCACGCACAGCAGGGCGTCGTGCGCCTCGTGCATGCTGGGCTCGGGATAGTAGACGTCGTTGGTGGCCACCAGCGGCGCGTCGTTGGCGTAGGCCCACTCCACCAGTCCGCGTTCGGCCGCGGATTCCGCCGGCAGGCCGTGACGCTGAAGTTCGACGTAGAAGCGGTCGCCAAACACCGCATGCATCTGCGCCAGGGCCGCATCGCCCTCGGGCCGCTTGCCGGCCGCGTAGAGTGGATTGGCCGGACCGTCCGGGCCGCCCGACAGCAGGATCAGCCCCTCGGCGTGCGCCTCGACCGCCGACCAGGGCACGCAGGGCTCTTCGCCCACGCTGTCGAGGAAGGCCATGGACGACAGGGCCGTGAGGTTCAGCCACCCCGTCTCGTCCTGGGCCAGCAGCACCACGGTCGGGCAGCGCGCCCAGCGCTCCGGCGGTCCCTCGCCGATGCCCGACACCGGCAGGGCGCAGCCGATGATCGGCTGGACGCCCTTGTCCTTCATGTATTGGGAATATTCGAGCGCCCCAAACAGGTTGGCCCGGTCGGTCAAGCCGGCGGCCGGCATTCCGTTCTTGGCCGCCAGAGTGGCGATCTCACCGGCCTTGATGGCGCCTTCGAGCAGGGAGTAGGCCGAGCGCACCCGCAGGTGCACAAACGCGTGGCCGGCGGCGTCCTGAGCGGCGCCTGGACCCGATCCCTGCTGCTCGCCCATCGCCGTCTCCGAACCTCAGGCGGCGCGACTCACCGCACGAACTGAACCGCCGCGCATACCATCCAGACGAAGCCGCCGACGGACGCAAGCGCCATCGAGTCGCGAGCTAAACGGATCATAGCGAACCCCTCAAAGTTGCGGGTTTGTTCTTATTCCTGTTTTGTTCCACTTTCAACCCTCTTTCGCGCTCGAGACAAGCTGAGCAATAGGCATGCCGGCCAGAAGGGCAGGAAATTCAATTTATTAGCTTGAGCGCGCGGTCTGGCACGGCGGCGCTTGCCGCATCCCTCCGGCAGAAACCGCCCCACGCCGGCCTTGCAAGCCCCTCTCACGCCGCCGATGAGTGCGGAAATGTACAAGGTGGTGGAACAGTACGACGGGGCGATCTGGGCTCAGGCCTTCGATGACGTCATCGACGTGCGCAGCCCCTCCGAGTTCGCAATCGACCATGTTCCCGGCGCCATCAACCTGCCGGTCCTGGACGATGCGCAGCGAGCGGAGGTGGGGACGATCTATGTCCAGCAATCCAAGTTCCAGGCGCGACGGCTGGGCGCGGCGCTGATCGCGCAGAACATCGGCGCCCACCTCCACAACGTGCTGCACGACCGGCCGGCGAACTATCGGGTCCTGGTCTACTGCTGGCGCGGAGGGCAGCGGTCGGCGGCGATGGCGACCGTGCTGTCCCAGATCGGCTGGCGGACCACGACGCTGCAGGGCGGCTACGCCACCTATCGCCGCCAGGTGGTCGAAGCGATGTACGGCGCGCCCTGGCCCATTCGGGCGGTCTTGCTGTCGGGCCATACCGGCGCCGCCAAGACCGAGATCTTGCACCGGCTGGCGGCGCGCGGGATACAGACGCTGGACCTGGAGGGGCTGGCCCATCATCGTGGCTCGCTGTTCGGCGCGCGTCCCGGAAAGCCGCAACCGAGCCAGAAGCTGTTCGAAAGCTGGTTATGGGCGGCGCTCTCGCTGTTCGATCCCGCCCGCCCGGTGGTGATCGAGGCGGAATCCAGCAAGATCGGCGACCTGCTGATACCGCCCAGCCTGTGGAGCGTGATGCAGGACGCCCCCCGGATCGAACTGGAGGCGCCCGACCATGCGCGCGCCGACTACTTGGCCACGGCCTATGGCGACGTCACCGCCGATGTGGCCGCGCTGAATGCGCTGATCGACCGGCTTCCGGTCCATCTCGGCAAGGCGCAACGCGAGGGTTGGCGGGCCTTGCTGGCTCAGGGCGCCTGGACGGAGTTCGCGTTGTCGCTGATCCGCGAACACTACGATCCGGCCTATGGGCGCGCGGATCGGGATGGGCCCGCGCACCGGCGGCTGGCGACCATCGCGATGGCGGGGCTCGACGCGGCGCAGCAGAACGAGGCCGCGGATCGGATCGCGGAGGTGGTCGATATCTATGGGCGGGGATGTCCTGCGTCCTTCGAGACGCCCCTTCGGGGCTCCTCAGGATGACGAAGGTTTTTGCAGCCTACAAAGTCTCGTCATGCTGAGGAGCGGCGTCAGCCGCGTCTCGAAGCACGCAGGAACGGTCAGCCCCCGCCCCAACGGTTGATCTTTCCGGCCTCGATGCCGAACAGGTCCAGCGCCCGGACCACGGTGTGCTCGACCATGGCGTCCAGGCTGTCGGGGCGAGCGTAGAAGGCCGGCACGGGCGGGGCGACGATGGCGCCCATCTCGGTCACGGCCAGCATACTGCGCAAGTGGCCGGCGTGCAGGGGCGATTCCCGTACCAAGAGCACCACCCGGCGACGTTCCTTCAGCGCCACGTCGGCGGCGCGAGGCAACAGGGTCGAGGTGACGCCGGTGGCGATCTCCGACAGGCTGCGGATCGAGCATGGCGCGACCAGCATGCCCATGGTGGCGAAGGAGCCGCTGGAGATGGCGGCCCCGATGTCCTCGGCCTTGTAGACCTTGGTGGCCAGAGCCTCGACGGCGGCGACCTTCATGTCCATCTCGTGCGCCAGGGTGACCTGGGCGGCGCGGCTCATGACCAGGTGGCTCTCCACCCCCGCATCGCGCAGCAGTTGGAGCGCCTTGACGCCGTAGACGATGCCCGACGCCCCGGAAATCCCGACGACGAGCCGGTTGGAGCCAGCCATTATGTTTGTCCTGTTCGCGAGGGCGAAATGGTCGAGTATTCGAAAGGAAACAATCCGCCCACAAATTTTCTACCGGGCGGCCGCTTCCACCGCGCGCCTGGCCATGACGCCGATCAGGTGGGCGCGGTACTCGGGGGTGGCGGAGGGGTCGGCGTTCAGGCCCTCCTGCGAAATCTCGATATCCTGGATCGCCTCCACCGCGAAAGACCGGTCCAGCGCCTCTTCCATCTGCGGCAGGCGGAAGGCGCAGGGACCGGCGCCGGTGACCGCCACCCTCGCCTCGCCCTTGACCCTGGCCACGAACACCCCGACCGCCGCATAGCGCGAGGCAGGGTTGGGGAACTTGATGTAGGCGGCGCGCTCGGGCAGCGGGAAACGAATGGCCATGACGATCTCGCCCTGCTCAAGCGCGGTCGAGAACAATCCGGTGAAGAAGTCTTGTCCGTCGATCTCGCGCCGGTTGGTGATCACCGTCGCGCCCAGGCCCAGCACCGCGGCCGGATAGTCCGCCGCCGGGTCTGAGTTGGAGATTGAGCCGCCGATGGTGCCGCGATTGCGCACATGCGGGTCGCCGATACCCTCGGCCAGGTGCGCGATCACCGGCAGGAAGGCGTTGATCGAGGGCGAGCGCGCCACCTGCACGTGGCGCTTCATCGCCCCGATGGTCAGCGAGGACGGCCCCTCGGAGATGATCTGTAGGTCTTCCAGCCCGGCCAGGTCCACCAGCTGGGTCGGCTGGGCCAGGCGCTGCTTCAGGGTCGGCAGCAGGGTCATGCCGCCGGCGAGCGGACGGGCGTCCTCGTCGGCGTCCAGCAGGTCGACCGCTTCCCAGACCGTGTTCGGCTTGATGTATTCGAAGGCGTGCATGGCTCAGGCCGCCGTCTCTTGCGGACGCGGGTCCTTCGGCTCGCGCATGGCGGAGGCGGCCGCCTTCACCGCCCGCACGATGTTATGGTAGCCGGTGCAACGGCAGATGTTGCCTTCCAGCCAGTCGCGGATCTCGTGGTCGGTGGGATCGGCGTTCTCCAGCAGCAGCGCCGAGCCGCTCATGATCATGCCCGGCGTGCAGAAGCCGCACTGCAGGCCGTGGCAGTCGCGGAACGCCGCCTGGAGCGGGTGCAGGCCCTCGGCGTCGGGATGGGTGGCGGCCAGTCCCTCGATGGTGGTGATCTTCGCGCCGTTCATCTGCGCCGCCAGCGCCGTGCAGCTCTTGATCGAGCGGCCATCGGCATGGACCACGCAGGCCCCGCACTGGGTGGTGTCGCAGCCGACATGGGTGCCGGTCAGGCCCAGATATTCCCTCAGATAATGCACCAGCAGGGTGCGCGGCTCGACCTCGGCCGAGGTGGGCGCGCCGTTGACGGTGATCTCGACCTTGATCGGCATCAGGGTTTCATCTGCACGAAGCGGGCGGACAGGGCGGTGGCGGCGATATTGGCGGCGAGGCTGGCCTGGGCCTGACCGGAAAGCCCCGGCCCATGACGCATGTATTCCTTAACTGCGCGCACCGACTCCGGCGCATAGGCCAGGATGGTGTCGGTCAGGCGCTCGACCTCGGCGTCGAGATCGGCGGGAGCCACAACCTTGGTGACCAGCCCCCACTCCAGCGCCTGGGCGGCGGAGATCGGTTCGCGACTCAGCACCAGTTGGGCGATGGCCTTGTGGGGGATACGGCCCATCAAAGCGGTCATCACCAGGGTCGGCGGGATGTTGCGTTCCAGCTCGGGCACCGAGAACTCGGCGATGTCGGCGGCCACGGTGATATCGCTGGCGGCGACCAGGCCGCAGCCGTAGCCATGGGCGGCGCCCCTGACCACGCTCAGCACCGGCACCGGCACGTTGCGCAGCGCCTCGTAGACGCGCAGCGCCGGCTCCGCCACCTTCTGCTTCAGCTCCAACCCGCTGAGCACGGCGGTCCCGGGCTTGGGAACGAGCGACACCCGCCCCTTGCAGAAATCGTGGCCCTTGGCGCGGATACGCACCAGCTTGACGGCCGGGTCGAGGGCTGTGAGCGCCTCGGCCAGCTTGTCGCCCTCTTCGTTGGAGATCAGGTTGCCGCCCTCGGAGTCGTTCAGCACGACATCGAGCAGGGCGTCCCGGCGGATGAGCTCAACAACTTCGGTCATCGGTATCGCACTAGCCTTCGAGAGTGGACGCCTCCGGACGTGAGCCTGCGCCCATGTCCGAAGGCCTTGGATATAATCGCTGGGCTCGCCAAAGGTTACGGCGGCCGGCGCGGGTCTAGGCGAGGGCCTTGTGCAGGACGTCCAGGGAACGCGTCCGGGACTGCTCATGGCCCTTGGCGTCAAAGCCGGCCGGGCGGAACGCGTTGTAGAAACCGTGCCCCGCGCCCGGATAGACGTGCATCTCCATGCCGGGCTTGTCGGCGGCGACCTTGCCGATGGCGTCGCGGGTTTCCGCGGGGATATGGCTGTCGGCGTCGCCGAAGTGGAACAAGGTCGGACAGGACAGGCCGGCGATCTCGTCCAGGCTCTCGTTCAGGCGTACGCCGTAGAAGGAGACCACCGCATCGACGGCGCCGTCGCGGGCGGCGGCCTTCACCGCCACCTGGCCGCCCAGGCAGAAGCCGAGCACCGCAACCTTGCCGGTCCCCTCCGCCAGCTTGCGGCCGCCGGCGATGGCGGCGGCCGCGTCGGCCACGCCCTTGCCCAGGTCGAACTGTCCCCACGCCGCGCGCGCCTGCTGGAGGCCCGCGTCGTCGTAGCCAAGCTCGATGCCCGGCTGGATACGCCAGAACATGTCCGGGACCAGCGCCACAAAGCCCTCGGCGGCGAGATCGTCGGCGACCGAGCGCATCGCCGCATTCACCCCGAAGATTTCCTGCAGCACCACGACCACCGGACCGCGGCCGGACGCCGGCAGCGCCTTGTAGGCGCGCATGGACGTTTCGCCGTCCTTCACCAGGTCGATGAACTCACCCATGATCCTACTCCACAGCCTTGGGCCGGACCGGCGCGTCGGCGCGGCCAGCGATGTCGAAGAAACCTTCGGAGACCTGCATCGGCGCCTTCAGCCCCGCCTCGGCGGCGCGCAGGCGCATGTCACGAGCGAGCTGGCGCTTGGGCCCTTGCAGCCACTGGCGTTCATGGCCCCACAGACTAGGCCCGTCGTGCAGCACCTCGGCCCGCCAGTGCTCAGGGTCGATGGTGCGGCCGCCCCAGCCGTACTCGATCATGAAGCCCGAGGGCGTGGCGGCGTAGAACGAGGTCATGAAGTCGTTGGTGTGCCGGCCGAGCGTGACCGCCACCCTGCCCTCTTCGAGCTGGGCCCGGTCATAGGCCTGACCCACGTCGTCAAAGGCGTACAGCTCCACCATCACATGGTGCACCCCGGTGCGGCCGGCCTCGACCAGGGCCAGGCTGTGGTGGCGCGGATTGACGTGCATGAAGGTGGCGGCGAAGGGCTCGTCGGCGCTGTCGCTCAGCCGGAAACCAAGGATGTCCTCGTAGAAGGTCACCGACGGCGCGCTGTCGATGCAGGCGTAGACCATGTGGCCGAGGCCGCAGTCGCCGGTCTTGAAACCGCCGAGGGGCCTTGGGAAGTGCGGGGCGTCCCCGTCGCGATGGCCAAAGCACAGCTCCACCGGATTGCCGGCCGGATCGGCGAACGCATAGAGCCGCTCCACCCCGCGCGCCTGACAGGCGGCCATGTCGCCTTCCACCAGGGCCACGCCTGCGACCCGCAGCTTGTCCACCACGGCCGACAGGTCGGCGGCGGCGTCGAACTCCCACCCCGCCGTGACCGCGCCCTCCTGCGCGCTGGGTTCGACAGCGAAGCGGAACGGCTTGGCGTCCATGCGCAGGGCGAGACCGCCGCCCTCGGTTTCGCGGACATCCATCGCCATGACGTCCTTGGCGAAGCTCCGCCAGGCGTCGATCTTGGGCGAGCCCAGCACGACATAGGCCAGCCGCGAAGGCCTGGCCTGCCCCGAGACCGAGGTCGCCACGTCGCTCATGCCGCTTCGACCGTGGGCGCAGCATTCGCCTTAGGCGTCTTCTGAGCTTTGCGGGCCTCGTCGATGGTCTTCCAGATCTTCATCGGCGTGGCCGGCAGGTCGATATGCTCGATGCCGTAGGGACTGAGCGCGTCCACCACCGCGTTGATGATCACCGCCGTCGCAGGCGTGATGCCGCTCTCGCCGCCGCCTTTGACCCGCAGCGGATTGCCGGCGGTGGGGTCCTCGGTGAAGTCGATGTCGAAGTGGGGGAAGTGGTCGGCGCGCGGGACGCCGTAGTCCATGAACGAGCCGCCCAGCACCTGGCCCGTCGCCGGATCGACCTGGAAGTCCTCCATCAGCGCCTGGCCGACGCCCTGGGCGATGCCGCCGTGGACCTGGCCGTCCACGATCAGCGGATTGATCGGCTGGCCCACGTCGTCGATGGAGGTGTAGCGCACGATCTGGGTCACGCCGGTGTCGGGGTCGATCTCCAGCTCGCAGACAGCGCACCCGGTGGGATAGGCGGGCATACGACCGCTGAATTCTTTGGCCGAGGTCAGCATGGCCTGCGTGTCGAGCGCCGCCGCCTCGAAGATCGAATAGGCGCGGTTGGTGGAGGGGTGGGTGAACATCCCGTCCTCGAACACGATCTCCGATTCCGGCCGCTCGAAGGCGCGGGCCGCCAGCACGCGCGCCTGCGCCACGATGTCGGCGCACGCCTCGACCAGCAGCGTGCCGCCCAGCCGCATGCTGCGGTCGGAATGGGTGCCGCCGCCGACCGAGATGATGCGGGTGTCGCCGGTGACCAGGCGGATGGTCTTCATATCGACGCTGAGATGGTCGGCCACCACCTGGGCGAAGGTGGTTTCATGGCCCTGGCCGGTGGACTGGGTGCCGGCCATGATCTCCACCGTGCCGTCCATGCGCACATTGATAACGATGCGCTCGCGCGGCGCGCCCACCGGCGACTCCACATAGTTGGCCACCGCGATCCCGCGCAGCTTGCCCTGGGCCTCGCTGGCTTCGCGGCGGACGGGAAAGCCATCCCAGTCCGCCCGTTCCAGCGACTTCTTCATGTTGCCATGGAAATCGCCGGAATCGTAGGTCAGGCCCAGCGCATTGCGGTAAGGCAGCGCGCTCTTGGGGATCAGGTTGCGGCGACGAATCTCGATCCGGTCGATCTTCAGCGTCTTGGCCGCCGTGTCGAGCAGCCGCTCGATGACGTAGTGCGCCTCCGGCCGACCAGCGCCGCGGAAGGGGGCGGTCGGTGTGGTGTTGGTCAGCACGCCCACCGCGCGCACGGTGGCGGCCGGCACGGCGTAGGTGGTGGTGGTGACCCGGTAGTTGTTGGACACGGGCACGAACGAGACGGTGTGGCCGCCGATGTTGCCATAGACCTCGGTCTTCATCCCGAGAATCCTGCCCTTCTTGTCAAAGGCCATGGCCGCGCGGGTGGTCATGCCGCGCCCCTGGTAGTCGGTCAGGAAGGCTTCGCTGCGATCGGAGGTCCACTTCACCGGACGTCCTACCCGCTTCGCCGCCCAGGTCACCGCGAGCTGCTCGGCGTAGAGCGTGGTGCGCGGGCCGAAGCCGCCGCCGGTGTCGGGACAGACGACCTGGGTCCGGTCGATCGGCACGCCCAGCGACTGGGCCAGCTCGACCCGCTGGCGCACCGCGCCCTGGCTGCCGGCGATCAGGTGATAGACGTCCTCTTTCGCATCGTAGACGCCGATCGCCGATCGCGGCTCCATCTGGCAATTGATGATGCGGCTGTTGACGAAGGTCCGCTCGAGCACGAGGTGGGCGCCCTCGAACGCCTTGTCGGTCGCATCCTTGTCGCCGAAGCTCTGGTCGAAGCAGATGTTGCCCGGCGCTCCGTCCCAGATCTGCGGCGCGCCTTCGGCCATGGCGTCCAGCGTCACCACCACCGCCGGCAGGGGCTCATAGTCCACCACCACCAGATCGGCGGCGTCGCGGGCCTGGGCGTAGGTCTCGGCCAGGATCATGGCCACGGCCTCGCCGACGTGGCGGACCTTGTCTCGCACCATGGGCAGGTGCGGCGCGTCGAAGATCGGCGTCTCGGGCGTGGCCTTGAACGCCGGCAGCTTGGCGTCCACCGCGTCCGCCGGCACCGGGACATGGGACATCCCCTTGTGCCCGTCGGCCAGATAGTCGTCCACGGTCAGCACCGCGATCACGCCCGGCGCCACAGCAGCCGCGCTCACGTCGATGCGGTGGATCAGGGCGTGGGCGTAGGGCGCGCGCGCGAAACAGGCGAAGCAGGCGTTCGCGACCTTGATGTCGTCGGTATAGCGCCCGCGCCCGGTGACGAAGCGGAGGTCTTCCACACGCGGGATTGGCTTGCCGATGTAGCCGCCCATGGACGTCTCCTCAGGGCCTCGTCAGCTCTTTGCGCCCGCAGTGGGACCGCCCATCAGATAGCGGCCGTCCGCGTCGCGCCCGAGGCCGTGGGCGCGCAGCGTGTCCAGCTTACGAACGATCTCGCGCCCGTCCCGGCTCCCGGTCGCGGCCATCAGCTGCTCGAAGAACTTGGGCCCGTCCGCCAGGGCCGCCTCGATCGAGGCGAAACGCTCGCCCGGATAGGTCGGCGGGAACGGGGCCTGGCGCTCGAAGCTGCCGCCCTTGCCGAAGGGCCAGGTCAGGTCGAAGCCGCACTTGGACCCTAACCGGTCCTCGCCCAGCGAGGGGTCGAGCGGCAGGGCGCGGTAGCCGTCGCTGACCACCAGGTCGCGCGCCGGCTGGAACCGGGTCGCCAGCGCCCAGTCCATCTGCTGGTCGGAGAAGATGTCCACGTCGGGATCGACCACGAACACGTTCTTGACGTTGGCCAAGCTGGAGAAGGCCGCAGCGATCGCGTTGCGCGCCTCGCCCGGCACCCGCTGGCGCAGCGAGATGCGCACGTTGAACATGCCGCCGCTGGCCCCAGTCGCGTAGACCCCCAGCGGCTCGCGCACGGCGCCTTCCAGCGCGCGCCACACCATGGCTTCGGTGCGCAGCGCGATCAGCGGCGCGCTGTCGGTATAGCCCATGGTCCGGCCGCTGATGGTCATGGTCTGGAACATGGCGTCGCGGCGCTTGGTGATCGCGGTCAGGTGGAACACCGGATTGCGCTTGACCCCGCCGTAGTAGCCGAGGAACTCGCCGTACGGTCCTTCGGCCTCCACGTAGCCCTTCTCGCTCAGATAGCCTTCGAGCACGAACTCCGCGTCGGCGGGCACCATGATGTCGTTGGTCACACCCTTGACCACCGGCAGCGGGCCGTTGCGCAGCGAGGCGACGATGCCCAGCTCGTCCACCGGCAGGCGCAGCGTGGCGGCGATGTAGTCCAGCGGGTGGGCGCCGACCACGAAGCTGACCGGCAGGCGCTCGCCTCGCGCGAGGCTGGCCTCGTAGATGGCGCGAAGGTCGCTCGGCGACACCACATCAGCCCCGGCCTCATGCGGGCCGCGCAGCATCAGCCGGCGCACACCGACGTTCATCAGGCCGGTCTTGACGTCGCGCACATAGTCGATGGCGGCGGAGATGTAGGGCGCGCCGTCCAGGCCATGCTGGAAATTGACCGGGAGCTGGGTGAGATCGGCGTCCTCGCCGGTCAGCACCACTTCCTGGACCGGCGCCGCCTCGCGGGCGATCTCGACGATCTGGGGCTTGTGGCGCAGGCGCTCCAGCAGCTCGGACAGCATCTTATCCTGGGAGACACCCAGGGCGCGGGCGAGGCGCTCACGGCTGCCGACCACGTTGCCGACCAGTTCGGCGCCCTCGGGCCCGACCTTGCGGAACAGCACGGCGCGCGGATTGCCTTCGAGGCGGTCGGCCACATCGGCCAGGTCGACCTGCTCCTCGACGATCTCGAGTTCGTCGGTGCCCTCAAGCGTCTGGAGGAAGGTCCGCAGACGAAAGGCGTCGCAATCGATGGCTTGGCCATCCGGCTTGCCGCCCGTGTTAACGCCCATCACGTCCTCCCAGGACCTAAGCTTCCCAAAAATGGGTCGATTTGTTTAAATCAAATTCTGTTGTACGCGCTATCACCCGCCCAGAATCCTGTCAACAAACCCGCCTCGCGCGACGCGAGCCGCGCGGGCGTGGTTCTCGCGCACAATTCAAGAAATATCACGGCGCGACAGCGGCGAAGAGCAGAGCGATCGTCATTCCGGACAGCCATCGGATGGCGCCCGACGATCAAGGTCAGCCCGGGGCCTTGCCGCCCATCTGCTCGGTCAGGCTCTCCGAGGCGCTGCGCAACAGTCGCGCGGTGCGGCCGTTGAAGGCTGTGTCGATGCCGCCGCTGGGACCGATCACCGTGATCGCGCCGGCGAGCGTCCCGTCATGGGCCAGCACCGGCGCCGACAGGGCGGTGAAGCCGATGTTGAGCAGGCCGTCGGTGCGCGAGACGCCCCGCGCCTGGGTCTCGGCGATGACCTTGGCCAGCTCGGCCTCGGGGATATTGGCGCTGCGCGGATCGGTCCCTGCCCGCTCCTGCTCGACCACGACTGCGGTGACGGCGCGGGGCAGATAGGAAAGAAAGATGCGCCCCGTCGCGGTCGGGATCACCGGCAGTACGTAGCCGACCTGGAGCGACATCGGGATCGGCCGCGGCCCATCCACCCGCATGATGATGCAGGGGCCGCGGTTGCCCCAGACCGCCAGATAGCTCGCCTCGCCCGCCTCGTCGCTGAGGTCCTGCAGCGCCGCGCGGCCCAGCCGGCCGATGTCCAGCTTGCGCAGCGACGCCAGGCCGAGCTGGAGCGCATAGGGACCGAGGCTGTAACGCCCGCTGGCCTCCTCCTGCACCACCATGCCCACCCGC
>NZ_LMUL01000014.1:2361036-2443023 GCF_009765965.1 Caulobacter sp. S45 | reverse complement strand
CCTGAAGCCGAATTCGACCGATTGGATCGAGCGCTGGGAATCCTCGCGGGCGAGTTTGGGGGGGACAGGCGCGTCCGCCTTGTCAGCAGCTGTCGACGCCTCCGCTCGCCTCGCCATAGGCCGCGTCCCCTTTATGAACGGCGGTCGGCCGTTTCCCCTTCCACATCATATGCATGCTAAATCCAGGCGTCTAACCCAATCCGGGGTCGGATCAACCGCAGTGAAGTCGCGACTTTCGTTTATAACAAATCCGACTTGACAATGCACAATCAGAGTCTAGGTATCGATCCAGGCTGCCCTCCGCTGGCCGATCGATTGGGCGTGGCTTGATCTCTCGACCTGCGGCCCAGCTCAGTGCGGGCGTCCGGTCTCGGCGCGCCCGATGCGACCAACGATAAAATTCGGGGAGCGGATCGTGAGCGGCAAAGCACGGGTATTGATCGCGGGCGCCGGCATCGGCGGGCTAGTGGCCGGCTTGTCGCTGCTGCGGCGTGGCTTCGACGTGGACATCTACGAACAGGCCCCCCATCTCGGCGAGATCGGCGCGGGTTTCCAGATCAGCGCCAACGGCGCGCGGGTGCTGTTCGAACTCGGCCTGGAAAAGCAGATTCGCGCCACCTTCATGGAGCCGGCCGGCAAGGAAATCCGGCTGTGGAACACCGGCGAGACCTGGAAGCTGTTCGATCTCGGCGTGGTGTCGATCGAGCGCTACGGCTTCCCCTATTTCATGATCCATCGCGCCGACCTGCACGGCATCCTGGTGGACGCCATCCGCGCGGTTAAGCCCGACGCCATTCACCTGAACGCCAAGGCGGTCAGCTCGGTCCAGGACGGAACGTCCGTAACCCTGACCTTCGCCGACGGGACCACCACCACCGGCGACGCCCTGATCGGCGCGGACGGGGTGCACTCGACCATCCGCCAAGCCCTGTTCGGATCGAGCAAGCCCGCGTTCACCGGCTGCGTCGCCTGGCGCGGTCTGGTGCCGGCCGAAAAGCTGCCCGAGAACCTGCGCCGCCCTGTGGGGGCCAACTGGGTCGGCCCCGGCGGCCACATCGTCCACTACCTGCTGCGCCGGGGCGAGTTGTTCAACTTCGTCGCCGTGGTCGAGCGCAGCGACTGGCAGGTCGAATCCTGGACCGAGCGCGGCACCAACGAGGAATGCGCCGCCGACTTCGCCGGCTGGCACCAGGACATCCAGACCGTCATCAGCCATCTCGACCAGCCCTATAAATGGGCGCTGCTGGGCCGCGACCCGATGGACCAGTGGTCGGTCGGCCGCATCACCCTGATCGGCGACGCCTGCCATCCCACCCTACCCTTCCTGGCCCAGGGCGCGGTGATGGCGATCGAGGACGGCTTCATCCTCGGCCGCTGCATGGACGCCTATGACGACGTCGAGACGGCGCTGCAGCATTACGAGCGGGCGCGTATCGAGCGCACCGGCAAGATCGTGCGCGGCTCGGCCGAAAACGCCAAGCGCTTCCACAACCACGTGCTGTCCAACACCGCCGAGGCGGAGGCCTATGTCACCCGCGAGTTCGAGGAGACCAAGGTCGAGCAGCGCTACGATTGGCTGTTCCGCTACGACGCCACCAGCGTGTCGATCGACTAAACGGTCTAAGGTGAACCCGCGACCGCAACTCGAGAGACAAGATCAATGACCAGCCTCGATCGCAGCCACGACCCCGCCCTGAAAAGCTGGGTCGCCTCGGCCAACGGGCATGACGACTTCCCGATCCAGAACCTGCCCTTCGGCGTGTTCAGCCCGGCCGGCGAGGCCCCGCGCGGCGGCGTCGCCATCGGCGACAGCATCCTGGACTTGAACGCAGCAGTCGGAGTCGGCCTGTTCACCGGCGACGCCCTGATCGCCGCCAGGGCCGCTTCGGGACCCGTGCTGAACCCGCTGATGGCGCTAGCCTCCGGCCCGCGCCGGGCGCTGCGCCTGCGGCTGAGCGAGCTGTTCGAGGACAACGCCCCCGAACGCGCCAAGGTCGAGCCGCTGCTGCACGCGGCCAGCGCCTGCGTCCTGCACCTGCCCGCCGCCATCGGCGACTACACCGACTTCTACGCCGGCATCCAGCACGCCATGAACGCCGGCAGCCTGTTCCGCCCCGACAACCCGTTGTTGCCGAACTACAAGTATGTGCCGATCGGCTATCACGGCCGCGCCTCGTCCGTGCGCCCCTCCGGCGAGCCGGTCCGCCGGCCCAGCGGCCAGCGCAAGCTGGCGACCGAGACGGTCCCGACCTTCGGCCCCGCGCGCAACCTCGACTACGAGCTGGAGCTGGGCGTCTGGGTCGGCCCGGGCAATGCGCTGGGCCAGCCGATCCCCATCGCCGAGGCCGGCCGGCATATCGTCGGCATGTGCCTGCTCAATGACTGGTCGGCCCGCGACATCCAGGCCTGGGAATACCAGCCGCTGGGGCCGTTCCTGGCCAAGAACTTCACCACCACCGTCTCGCCCTGGATCGTCACCGCCGAGGCGCTGGCGCCCTTCCGCCTGGCCCAGGCCGCGCGACCCGAGGGCGATCCCGCGCCCCTATCCTACCTGACCGACGCCGCCGACCAGGCCGAGGGTGCGGTCGACATCGCGCTGGAGGTGCTGCTGGCCCCCAAGGGCGGCGCGCCCGAGCGGCTGTCGGGCAGCAACGCCACCGACCTGTACTGGACCCTGGCCCAGCTCGTGGCCCACCACGCCAGCGGCGGGTGCAACCTTAATCCCGGCGATCTGTTCGGAACGGGCACCATCTCCGGCAAGGGCCGGGACGGTTGCGGGAGCCTGCTCGAACTGACCCGCGGCGGAGCCGAGCCCCTGACCCTGCCGTCGGGACAGACGCGCAAGTTCCTGGAAGATGGGGACGAGGTGATATTCCGTGGCGTCTGCCGGCGCGACGGCTTCGTCCAGATCGGCTTCGGCGAGTGCCGCGCGGTCCTGCTGCCAGCCTTGGATGCGTAAGGAAAACCGACCATGGAAATGACCGGCGAGAGACTGATCACGGCGTCCCGCGAGAAGGTGTGGGCCGCCCTCAACGACGCCGACGTGCTGCGCCAGTCCATCGAGGGCTGCGAGTCGCTCGACAAGACTTCCGAGACCGAGTTCGTCGCCAAAGTCGTGGCCAAGCTCGGCCCGGTGAAGGCCAAGTTCGGCGGCAAGGTCACGCTCAGCGACCTCGACCCGCCCAACGGCTACACCTTGACCGGCGAGGGCAATGGCGCGGGCGCCGGCTTCGCCAAGGGCGTGGCCACGGTGAAGCTGACCAGCGAGGGCGACGACACCCGCCTGACCTACAACGTCAAGGCCGACGTCAGCGGCAAGCTGGCCCAGATCGGCTCGCGCCTGATCGAGGGCTCGGCCAAGAAGATGGCCGACGACTTCTTCAACAAGTTCAGCGCCAATGTCGGTGGCGGCGCTGCGCCCGAGGCGTCGGCGAGCTCCGGCGCGTCGAGCTCATCCAGCGCCTCCGCCAAGAGCGGCGCGCCGGCGAAGACCCGCGAAGTCGCCGCCGACTGGTGGATGGAGCCGGGCTGGATGGCGGCCGGCGGGGTGCTGGCGGCCTCGATCACCATCTGGATCGGCTATTTCATCGGCCGCAGCACTGCACGCGCGGACGCCAAACGCCGTTGAACATGCTACAATGAGATATATCGATACGGGAACGCGCGCCATGTCGGACCAGCCGAAGATCAACGGTCTCTACCACTTCGCCTATCCCTGCCGGGATGCGGAGGAGACCCGCCACTTCTACGAGGACCTGCTCGGCCTGCCGCTGGTCCACTGCATGCGGTCCGACGCGGTGCCGAGCTCGGGCGAGAAGCGGCCCTACGCCCACATCTTCTTCCAGATGGGCGACGGGTCCTACGTGGCCTTCTTCGACCTTGGCACCGGCGAGAAGCCCGCGCCCTCGCCCAACACCCCGGACTGGGTCCAGCATCTGGCCCTGGAGGTGAATGCGGTCGAGGACGTGCTGAAGCACAAGACCAACCTGGAGGCCGCCGGCGTCGAGGTCAGAGGTCTGGTGGACCACGACTTCGTCCAGTCGATCTACTTCTTCGACCCCAACGGCCTGCGGGTGGAGATCACCACCCGCACCGAGGAGCCCGGCTTCGTCGAGCACGCCGCCGCCGAAGCCCACGCCCAGCTCGCCGACTGGACCCGCACCAAGGCGCAGCTCGTCGCACACTAACCCTTTCGACCCGAGGCCTCCGTCTTGACCAAGCATGAATGGGACCGGCTGCCGGTCATCATCACCTTCTCCGAAAACCTGAAGATGACGGAGACCTACGGCTTCACCGGAAGCCAGGGTCTGACCGTGCTCGAAGGCCAGCACTTCGTGCCGAGGGGCAAGCCGGCGGAGACGGTGTTCCTGTTCATGCACCCGACATCCACCCTCCAATTGTTGCCGATGCCGGCGGCGCTGGCGGACGCAGGGCTGCACGTGCTGTGCTGCGGCAGCCGCTACGCCAAGAACGACAGCGCCCTGATCATGGAGAAGGTCGCCTTCGACATGGGCGCCTACATCCGCCACGCCCGCGAGAAGATGGGCTACAAGAAGGTGGTGCTGGTCGGCTGGTCCGGCGGCGGCTCGCTATCGCTGTTCTACACCGCCCAGGCCGAGCATCCGACCATCACCCATACGCCCGCCGGCGACCCCTATGACCTGACCGCCGCCGGGCTCCAGCGGCCGGACGGGGTGATCTTCATCGCCGCCCACCTCAGCCGCGCCGAGACCCTGACCGAGTGGCTCGACCCCTCCATCGTCGACGAGCTGAACCCGGACGTGCGCAATCCCGAGTTCGACATCTACAGCCCCGACTGCCCCAACAAGCCGCCTTTCACGTCCGACTTCGTGGCCGCCTTCCGCGACGCCCAGCGCGCCCGCAACCGCAAGATCACCGCCTGGGCTCAGGACCTGCTGGAAACCCTGAAGCACCGCCAGGACGGCGAGATCGAGCGCGCCTTCGTCACCCATCGCACCATGTGCGACGTGCGCTGGCTGGACCCCACCATCGACCCCAGCGGCCGCAAGCCCGACTGGTGCTACATGGGCAATCCGCGCACGGTGAACGTCGGGCCGGTCGGTCTGGCGCGCTTCTCCACCCTGCGCTCCTGGCTGTCGCAGTGGTCCTACGACCTGTCCAACGCCAAGGGTCCGGCCAACGCCGCCCACATCCTCCACACCCCGGTGCTGCAGATCGAGAACGAGGCCGACGACGCGGTGCCCGCCACTCACAACCCCGCGATCCGCGACGCACTGGCCACCCCGGACAAGGAATTCGTCAGCATCAAGGGCGCCACCCACTACTATCTGGGCCAGCCCGAGCACCTGGCCACCTGCATCGCCACGGTGCTGGACTGGAGCGCGCGCAAGGGCCTGCTCGATAGCTGAGCTGAAAGCGGCGATAGCTCAGCTATGAGGGCTTGATCGCCGCCCTGCCCCCGGCGACAAGCGGCTCCGAACCGCCCGCCCGATATCCGGGCGGCGGCCTTCAGTGCGGAAACGTCATGTCCCTGTCGATGTACGAAGCGAGCACCCCGGTCTTCGTCCGGATGCTCAACAACCTGTCGGCCATCCTGAAGAAGGCCGAAGCCTCCGCCGAAGCGCGCAAGATCGAACCCTCGGTGCTGATCAACGACCGGCTTGCGCCCGACATGCTTCCCCTGACCCGTCAGATCCACATCGCCACCGACGCCGCCAAGGGTTGCGTCGCGCGCCTCGGCGACGTCGAGGTCCCCAGCTTCCCCGACACCGAGACCACCTTCGCCGAACTGCAGGAGCGCATCGCCAAGACCATCGCCTTTATCGAGAGCGTGGACGCGGCGGCCATGGAAGGCTCGCAGGACAAGTCCTTCACGATCAAGTTGCGCTCGGGCGATCTGGTCATGACCGGGCGCGAACTGCTGCTGAACTTCGCCATGCCCAACTTCTACTTCCACGTCACCACCACCTACCTGATCCTGCGCCATAACGGCGTGGACCTCGGCAAGCCGGACTTCCTCGGCAACCGCTAGGCTTTCTGCGTCCTTCGAGACGCCCCTTCGGGGCTCCTCAGGATGACGGGCGTGGGCGGGTGCGTAGAGCCTTCATCCCCCATCCCCGTCGTGCTGGGGAGCCTGGCGGTCGCAATGTTCCAAAGGGAAACACCTGCCTCAACCTTCGTCATGCTGAGGAGCGCTTCTTAGAAGCGCGTCTCGAAGCACGCACCCCGCTGGACCGTCGTCCAGCTTAACCGCTAGGTTGCTCCCCTGATCGGAATGGGGGACACCATGGGGCGAGCGACGAGCAGCGTGCGAACGGCGATGTTGGCGGGAGCCGCGCTTCTGGCGCTTGGCGGCCAAGCCCTCGCCGCCCCGCCCGCCAAGGCCGCTACCGAGACCGCCGACGCCCCCGGCAAGTCCTTCGCCGACGCGATCAAGGGCCTCCAGCCGCTCAAGGGCCTGCTGCCGGTCTATCTCGACAAGCGGGGCGGCCGGGTGCTGATCGCCCTGAACCCGGACAAAGACGGCGACTGCGGCCAATTCCTCTACCAAGTCTACATGCGCGCGGGCCTGGGTTCGACGCCCATCGGCATCGACCGCTCCAATCCCAGCCGAACCGAACTGATCGCCTTCAAGCGCGAGGGCAAGCGGGTGATCGCCGAGCTGCAGAACACCCACTTCCGCGCCGGCGACGGCGCCCCGGACGAGGTGCAGGCGGTGCGGGAATCCTTCCCGCCCTCCACCGTCTGGTCCGGCGCCATCGTCGCGGAGGGCGCGGACGGGACGCTGCTGGTGGACGTCTCCAGCTTCCTCACCCGCGACGCCTTCGGCTCGGTCGAGATGCTGAAGGCGGCCAAGCAGGGCAGCTTCAAGGTCTCGCCCGAGCTCAGCTATCCCGACGTGGCCGGCGTGCAGGCCTTCCCGGAGAACCTGGAGTTCGACGCCCACCAGACCTTCGTCAGCGACGATCCCGGTCCCGAAGTGCGCGGCATCGCCCCCGATCCACGCAGCGTGACGGCGATCGAGCACCACTCGCTGATCAAGCTGCCGCCGCCCGGCTTCGTCCCGCGCGAGGCCGACCAGCGCACCGGGGCGATCAGCGAACTGATCGCCGACTACGGCACGCCGCTGGAAGGCTCGACCATCGTGCGGCTGGCCCACCGCTTCCGGCTAGAGAAGACCGACCCTACGGCCGCCCGCTCCACGGTCAAGAAGCCCATCGTCTTCTACGTCGACCGCGCGGCGCCGGAGCCGGTGCGCACCGCCCTGGTCGAGGGCGCGCGCTGGTGGGGCCAGGCGTTCGACGCGGCCGGCTTCATCGACGCCTTCAAGGTCGAGGTTCTGCCCGAGGGCGTCAGCCCGCTGGACGCCCGCTACAACGTGATCAACTGGGTCCACCGCCAGACACGCGGCTGGTCCTACGGCGCCAACATCATCGACCCGCGCACCGGCGAGATCGTCAAGGGATCGGTGCTGCTGGGCTCGCTGCGGGTGCGCCAGGACCGGATGATCTTCGAGGGGCTGGTCGGGGCCGACAAGACCGGCACGGGCGGCCAGGACGATCCGATCCGCATCTCCATCGCCCGCCTGCACCAGCTGTCCGTACACGAGACCGGCCACGCCATCGGGCTGGAGCACAACTTCGCCGCCAGCACCTTCGACGACCGCGCCTCGGTGATGGACTATCCGCCGCCACGGGTGAAGATCGTCGACGGCAAGCTCGACTTCACCGACGCCTACCAGGTCGGCGTCGGGACCTGGGACAAGTTCGCCATCAAGTGGCTCTACACCCCGGTCGCACCTGGCGAGGAGGGCCGCCGCCAGCTCGACCAGATCGTCACCGACGGCTACGCCCACGGCCTGCGCTATGTCAGCGACAACGACAGCCGCCCCACCGGCTCAGCCCACCCGAACGGCTCGCTGTGGGACGACGGGACCGACCCGGTCGAGGGGCTGAAGCACGTGCTGGCGGTGCGCCGGATCGCGCTGGACCGGTTCGGGACCGCCAACCTGCCCAAGGATGCGCCCGTATCGGACCTGCGCCGCGTGATCGTGCCGATCTACCTGTTCCACCGCTACGAGGTGGACGCGACCTCCAAGCTGGTGGGCGGGATCGACTTCACCTACGCGGTTCGGGGCGACGCGCATGAAAGCTCGAAGGTCGTGTCCCCGGCCGACCAGCGCCGGGCGTTGGACGCGCTGCTGGCCACCCTCGATCCGTCCTTGCTGAACCTGCCCGACCCGTTGATCGACCTGCTGGCCCAGGGCCGCGACAGTCCGCGCGACAAGGCCTTCGACGTGGAGGTGTTCGGCCATCCCCACGCGCCGGGTTTCGACCTCGGCACGGCGGCGGACGCGGCGGTGGACATCACGCTGGGCGACCTGCTCGACCCCGACCGGCTGAACCGGGTGGCCGACCAGGGTGGTCGCGATCCGTCCCAACTCCAGCTGTCCGAGCTGCTCGACAAGACCGTGGCCACAGCCTACGCGCCCGGCGGTCCGGGCCGCCTGGGCGAGCTTCGCCGCCGCATCCAGGCCCGCACCATCATCCGCCTCGCGGCCGCCCTACAGGAGAAGTCGCTGAACCCCACCGTGGCGGCGGAACTCAAGGCCACGCTGACTGGCCTCGGCCAGCGGCTGGCGGCGACCAAGGCCGGCGATCCGGCCGACATCGCCCAGGCCCGCTACTACGCCGACCTGATCCTGAACCCGAGCCGAGACGGGGCGGCCGCCATCGCCGCCGCCGATACGCGACGTCAACTGGAGCCGCCGCCAGGCATGCCGATCGGCGAAGGCGGCGACCAAGGCGAGGACTGCTGGTATTGCGAGAGCGTGTCCTTCTCGCAGTGAACGGATAAACGCCCGCCATGGCCAGCCGTCCGACGATCATGATCATGCAGCCCCACCTGGGGCGGCTGTCATCCCAGCTGGAGGGCGACTACCGCGTGCTCCATTACTCGGAACGCCCCTCGCCGGAAGACATGGCGGAGGCGCGGGCCATGGTGGTCGCCGGCGAGTTCGCCCTGGACAAGGCCCTGATCGAGCGCCTGCCCAATATCGGCCTGATCGCCTGCTTCACCGCCGGCTATGACGGGATCGACGTCGCCTGGGCCAAGGCGCGCGGACTGGCCGCCACCCATGCGCCGGGCGTCAACCACGAAGATGTCGCCGACCACGCCATCGGCCTGATCACCGGCTTCGTGCGCAAGATCGTCGACGGCGACCGGCTCCTGCGCGCGGGCGAATGGCTCCCGACCGGCAAGACCCTGACGCCTTCCCTGGCCGGCAAGCGGGTGGGGATCGTCGGCCTCGGCGGCATCGGCGAGGCTCTGGCGCGCCGCTGCGAGGTGATGCGGATGCCGGTCGCCTGGTGGGGCCCGCGCGAGAAGCCGGGCGCCGCTTGGCCCCGCGCGGAGAGCCTGCTCACCCTGGCCCGCGACAGCGACATCCTGGTCGTGGCCTGCCGGGCGGACGAGACCAATCGCGGCCTGATCTCGCGCGAGGTGATCGAGGCGCTGGGATCGGACGGCCTGCTGGTCAATGTCGCGCGCGGCCAACTGGTGGACGAGGACGCCTTGATCGCGGCGCTGAAGGACGGTCGGCTCGGTGGGGCCGCGCTGGACGTGTTCGTCAAGGAGCCCACCCCGGCCGAGCGCTGGACGGACGTCCCCAACACCGTGCTGACGCCCCACACCGCCGGCGCCACCTTCGCCTCGGTGCAGGCGATGATGGCGTTGATGAAGGACAACCTCGCCGCCTTCTTCGCCGGCGAGCCGCTGAAGACCCCGATCCAGGATTAGTCACATGACATCGCGTAACCGCCGGACGGGCCTCCGCGCCGCGCTGGCCCTCGGCTCGGCCGTCGCCGCTCTCGCCGCCACAGGCCCGGCCTGGTCCCAGACCAGCGCCTACAGCGCCGTCGACCCCTTCATCGGCACGGGACCGGACGGTCACACCTATCCAGGCGCAACGGTCCCGTTCGGCATGGTGCAGCTCAGCCCCGACACCTGGATCGGCGACTTCCACCATTCCTACGCCCACGCCGCCGGCTATCGCTACGACGACAAGACCATCCAGGGCTTCTCCCACACCCACTTCTCAGGGGCGGGCCATTCGGACCTCGGCGACATGCTGGTCATGCCGATCGCGGGCGACGTGAAGCTCGAACCCGGCGACGAGGCCCAGCCTGGCTCCGGCTACCGCTCGCGCTTCAGCCACGACACCGAGAAGGCCGAGCCCGGCTACTACGCCGTGACGTTGTCGGACTACGGCGTGCGGGCGGAGCTGACGGCCACCCCACGCGCGGGCCTGCACCGCTACACCTTCCCAGCGGGCAAGGCCGCCCACCTGCTGCTCGACCTGCGCCAGAGCATCTACAACTATCCGGGCAAGACGCTCTGGTCGCGCATCCGCATCCGCGCGGACGGGACGATCACGGGCTTTCGCGAGACGCGCGGCTGGGCGCCCGGACGACAGCTCTACTTCGCCATGCGCTTCTCCGCCCCGCTGGCCGGGCACGAGCTGTACGACCGCGAGACGCCCATCGACTACAAGGGCTTCAAGACCCCCGGTGACAGCCCCGCCGACACCCAGGCGGTCGAAGGGCGTGGACTGGTCGGTGTGTTCGACTTCGGCGCCCTGTCCGGGCCGCTGACGGTGAAGGTGGCGATCTCGTCGGTCAGCGAGGCGGGCGCTGTCGCCAATCTCGACGCCGAGGCTCCGGGCTTCGACTTCGACAAGGCCCGCAGCGAGGCCCGCGCCGCCTGGGAGCACGCCCTGGCCGCCGTCGACATCCAAGCCCCCGCGCCGATGCGCAAGACCCTCTACACCTCGCTCTACCACGCGCTGATGGCGCCCAGCCTGTCGATGGACGTGGACGGCCGCTATCGCGGGCCGGACAACGAGGTGCACCAGGCCAAGGGCTTCGACTTCGTCTCGACCTTCTCGCTGTGGGACACCTATCGCGCCGAACAGCCGTTGATGACCCTGATCGAGCCGGAGGGGCGCACCGCCGACGTGGTCAACTCGCTGGTGATGTCCCAGCAGGAGAGCCCGTTCGGCATGCTGCCGATCTGGCAGTTCCAGGGCATCGAGGGCTGGTGCATGATCGGCTACCACGCCGTACCCGAGATCGCAGACGCCTACTTGAAGGGCATCAGGGGCTTCGACGCCGACAAGGCGCTGGACGCCATGGTCGCCACCGCCACCTACGCCCCCTATGGCCATCTCGGCGACTACATGAAGCTCGGCTACGTGCCGGTGGACAACGACGGCGAGGCCGCCTCCAAGACGGTGGAATACGCCTTCGACGACTGGACCATCGCGCGGATGGCCAAGGCCATGGGCCGCGAGGAGGTGGCCAGGACCTTCGAGGCGCGCGCGCAGAACTGGCGCAAGGTGTTCGATCCCAAGGTCGGCTTCGTGCGCCCGCGCCTGGCCGACGGCAGCTTCCGCGCCGCGTTCGATCCGGCCCAGGCGGGCGCTGAGAGCGGCTTCACCGAGGGCAATTCCTGGCAGTACTCCTGGTACGAGCCCCAGGACATCGGCGGGTTGATCCACGAGCTGGGCGGCGACGGCAAGCTGGTCGGCAAGCTCGACGCCATGTTCGAGGCCAAGGTCGACCTGAAGCAGTACGCCAATGTCGAGGACATGGCCGGGATGATCGGCCAGTACGTCCATGGCAACGAACCCAGCCACCACCTGGCCTATCTCTACGCCTATGCTGGCCAGCCCTGGCGCACCCAGGAGCGGCTGAAGCAGATCGTCGACAGCCAGTACCGCCCCACCCCAGATGGCCTGGTCGGCAACGACGACCTGGGCCAGATGTCGGCCTGGATGATCTTCACCGCGCTGGGCTTCTATCCCGTGGCCCCGGCCTCCAACGAGTACGTGATCGGCCGCCCGTTCGTGGAGCGGGCTTCGCTCGCCCTGCCCAACGGCAAGCGGTTCACGGTGACGACCGAGGGCCTGTCGGACGCCCACCCCTATGTCGGGCGCGTGATCCTGAACGGCCGGCCGCTGACCCGCAGCTTCATCCGCCACGACGAGATCATGGCCGGGGGCGAACTGCGCTTCGTCATGCAGGCGACGCCGAACAAGACCTGGGCGACGGGCGCCGGGGAGCGGCCGTTCTCGATGACGGCCTACTAAACTCCCTCCCCTCGAACGGGGGAGGGATTACAGACGCCGAAAGCCCAGCAGCACGTTGCCTTCCGTCGACAGGTAGTTCTTGGCGTAATCGAACCGGGGCGTGTCGGAGAACAGCAGGTAGTAGTACTTCATCTGCTCCGACCACCAGTAGCCGGGACACGAGTCGTCCTTGGTCTTGGGCGTGGCGGTGACGTCCTTCAGCCCGGAATAGCCGTAGCGGGATCGGCTCGACGCCTTCATGTTCAGGAAGTGCGTCCGACCGATGCGCCGCCACAGCGGGTCCTTGTCCAGGAGCCACAGGTTGAACGCCGCGTCCGCCAGTTCCGGCCGCAGCGCGTTGCTGGGCGCAGTCGGCTTGAACGTGGCGTAGTCGAAGCCCTCCGGGATCACCCCAAACTGGTCCTGCACCGCCGACCAGGACAGCGTATAGGCACGGCCCTCGCGCATCGCCCCGCCCTGCCCCAGCAACCCGCCATAGAAGGCGTCCAACTCGGTCTGGTGGTGGTCTAGCCGCGCGCCGGTCTCGAAATCCACCGCCGCGAACCATAGCCGACCGTCGCGCACGTCCTGCTGGTGCTTGAGGATGGCGGTGGTGCAGACATCGTAGCAGCGCTTGGAGTCCGCATCCCCGAACAGCTGCCAACCGTCCCACAGGTACTCGTAATAGGAGTCCGAAGGCGGCCCGATGGTGGCGCGGCGGCTCATCCACTTACCCGTTTCAGCATGGATGGCGTCGGCCAGCAGATCGAGGTGCGAGCGGCGGTCGAACATCGCCTTGGTCGCGGCCTTGGGCAGGTCGTAGAAGCGCTTATCGCCAGTCAGCCGGCTCAGCGTCCCCCATTCGGGCAGGTAGCTGCCAACCTCGGCCGGATTGGTCATCGGATCGCGCACCGCGCCCGTGCGCAGGTTGACGAAGCGGTATGGCATCCCCGTCGGCGACTTGGTGAAGGCCGGCGACAGCCGCTCGGCCAGGTCGTGGGCCAGGGCCAGCAACCGCCGGTCGCCGCTGGCGTGGTGGGCTGACAGCAACCCGCCGACCAGCCGGATCGAGGTCTCGAACAGCTGGATATCGCCGTCGATGTCGAAGCGCAGGTTAGCGACGCACCAGTTCACCCCCTGCTCGAACTGAGCGTCCAGGCCCATGACCCACAGGGTGTCCAGCGCCTCCACAATCGACAGGCCCAGCCTGTGTTCGGGGAAGAAGAAGGACTGCGGCGTACCGCTGACCGGCCGGATCTGGTCATGGCCGAAGGCGTGCTCGACATATTGCGCCCACGACCAGGCCATCTCGGCCTTCACGTCTTCGGCAAGCTTTTTCCAGTCCGTCTCGTCAGGCGCAGCGTAGGCTGAGGTGGCGAGCAGCCCGCCGGCGGCGGCCGTGTACAGGAAGGTGCGGCGATGCAAGGCGCGGGCGAACGGCATGGGCGGCCTCTCGGATACCAGGCAGCGGCTATAGCAGGCTGCGGGCAACCGACAGAAGGTCCTAGCGGATAGGCGCTGCGTGCTTCGAGACGCGCTGCGCGCTCCTCAACATGACGAAGTTGGGAAGGCGGAAATCTTTCGAACCCACTCACGTCCGTCATGCTGAGGAGCCCCAAAAGGGCGTCTCGAAGGACGCATTTCACGTCCCAGAATTACGCAGTTGACCACAAAATTACGGATAGCGTAAAATCTACCCATGGCGATCGTGGAAGACATAGCGCCGAACCGCCGCCAACGCGTGCAGTCGGCCGAGACGGGAGCGGACATCCTCAAGGCCCTGGCGCGGCTGGCGCCCTCCGCCTCGCTGTCGCGACTGGCCGAGACCGTCTCGATGCCGCCCGCCAAGGCCCACCGTTATCTGCAATCCCTGATCGCCAGCGGCCTAGCCGAACAGGAACCGCTGAGCGGGCGCTATCGCCTGGGCGCGGAGATGCTCTCCATCGGGCTGACCGCGCTGGGCCGGCTGGACATCACCGAGATCGCCGCCAAACACCTGGGCGCGCTCCGCAACCATATCGGCCAGACCTGCCTGCTGGCGGTGTGGGCCAATCACGGCCCGACCGTGGTGCTGGTGCGCGAGGCGCCCGGCGCGGTGACGGTGGTGACGCGGATCGGCTCGGTGCTGCCCCTGCTGGGCTCGGCGACAGGGCTGGTGTTCGCCGCCTTCCTCGACAGCGTCGACACCGCCAGCGCCGTGTTCGACGAACTGCACGACCTGAAGGACCAGCTCGAAGCTCCCGCCTCCCCGCTCGCGGCCCGCCTCGACGGGGTGCGCACCACCAGCCTGGCCAGCGTGCACGGCCTGGTGGTTCCCGGCGTCGACGCCCTGGCCGCGCCAGTGTTCGGCTTCGGCGGCGGGGTTTCCGGCGTGATCGCGACGCTCGGCCCCAACACCAGCTTCGACGCACGCCTGGACGGCCCGCTCGCAGCGGCCCTGGCGGATTGCGCCACCGCCATGAGCGCCGAACTCGGCGCGCCCGCACCCATGCTTCTCGACACAGCGCGGACCTGACCGCGCCAACAACGACAGGGAGATACGCTCATGGACATGACCACGCCGCTGGACACCACCGTCGCCGCCAAGGGCTACATGTCCGGCTTCGGCAACGGGTTCGAGACCGAGGCCCTGCCCGGCGCCCTGCCGGTCGGTCGCAACTCGCCCCAGCGCTGCGCCTATGGCCTGTACGCCGAACAACTCAGCGGCTCACCGTTCACCGCGCCCCGCGCCACCAACGAACGCTCCTGGCTCTACCGCATCCGCCCAACGGTGAAGCACTGGGGCCGCTTCACCAAGGCCGACATCGGCCTGTGGCGCACCGCGCCTTGCCACGAGCACGACACGCCCATCGCCCCCATGCGCTGGAGCCCAATCCCGATGCCGAGCGAGAGCGTCTCGTTCCTCGAGGGCGTACGCACCATCACCACCGCCGGCGATGCGGACAGCCGCAACGGCATGGCCGCGCACCTCTATTTCATCACCCGATCGATGACGGATGAGTGCTTCTACAACGGCGACGGCGAGATGCTGTTCGTGCCCCAGGAGGGTGCGCTGCGCCTGCGCACCGAGTTCGGCATCGTCGAAGTCTCGCCCGGCGAGATCGCCGTGGTCCCGCGCGGGGTCAAGTTCCGGGTCGAGCTGATCGGGGGACCCGCGCGCGGCTATCTCTGCGAGAACTACGGTGCGGCCCTGACCCTGCCCGAGCGCGGCCCCATCGGCGCCAACTGCCTGGCCAATCCGCGCGACTTCCACACCCCGGTCGCCGCCTACGAGGACGTCGACGCCAAGACCGCCATGTATGTGAAATGGGGCGGCGCGCTGTGGGTGACGGAGCTGGAGCATTCGCCGCTGGACGTGGTGGCGTGGCACGGCAACTACGCGCCCTACAAGTACGACCTGCGGCGGTTCTCACCGGTGGGGCCGCTGTTGTTCGACCACGCCGACCCGTCGATCTTCACCACCCTGACCTCGGGATCGGAAACGCCCGGCACGGCCAACCTGGACTTCGTGATCTTCCCGGATCGCTGGGCGGTGGCGGAGAACACCTTCCGCCCGCCCTGGTATCACATGAACATCATGAGCGAGTTCATGGGGCTGATCTACGGCGCCTACGACGCCAAGCCCCAGGGCTTCACCCCCGGCGGCTTCAGCCTGCACAACGCCATGCTGCCCCACGGCCCGGACGCGGAGGCGTTCGAGGGCGCCAGCAACGCCAAGCTCGAACCGCGCAAGCTGGAGAACACCATGGCCTTCATGTTCGAGACCCGCCTGCCCCAGCGCGTCACTCGCTACGCCGCCGAATTATCCGAGTTGCAGCAGGGATACGTCGATTGCTGGAAGGGCCTGGAGAAGCGGTTCGATCCGACGCGGCGGTAAGGGTGGCTCTCCTTCTCCCACAAGGGGAGAGGTCTTAAGCCCCGAACTCGGCCGCCTGCCGCAGAATCTCGCGCGCCAGCGGCTCATACACCGTGCGCTCGCCCCCACCTTCGGGCGTGCGGAACAGGCCGACGTCGCAGTGGCGGTCGTTGTCCCAGCCGGGATAGGCCAGCACCGGATACATGCAGATCCCCTGGATCGGCGCGCCGGCCGCCATCGCCGCGCGGACCTCCTCGCAGACATAATGGAACCAGGGCGCGCGCGCGTTCCGCTCCGCCCCGGTTTCCGAGATGATCATCGGGCGGCCGTAGCGGGCGTGCACTACCGTCAGCAATTCCTGCATGTCGGTATAGGCGTGGTGGCCCATGGGGATGGTCGGGCCGGCGAAGTACCACTGGTTATGCGGATAGTAGTTCAGGCCGACGATATCGAGCAGCTCGGGCCGGCCGCCCAGGTCCTCGTCGCGCCGCCCGGCGATCATGTCGAAGGCTTCGAATTGGCTGTTGTGGTGCGCGTCGGCGGCGTCGTTGAGGTGCGGCTCGGTGCGCTCGACCTTGATCAGCGGCTCGCACCAGACGAAGCGGGCGCGCTCGTCCACCTTGAGACAGGCTTCAGCCCCGGCGATGGCGGCGCGCACCAGCTGGCGCTTCAGCTCCGGCCCGCGTCCCTTTTCGGCGGGGAAGAAATAGCCGACGTCGCCCGCCGACCAGGTGAAGAAACTGATCTCGTTGATCGGGCACCAGACCGGCGCCGCCCCGTCCATCTCCTCGGCGAACACGCGGGCGGCGGACTCGGCGAAGAAGGCGAACCGCTCGACGAAACGATCCGACCAGATGTCGATGAAGTTCGGCCAGCCGTAATGGCAGATGTCCCAGATCACCTGCACGCCCGCAGCCTTGGCCGCGCGCAGCATCGGCCGCCAGCTCGACCAGTCGTAGACCCCCGGCGCCCGCTCGATCAGGTGCCAGCGCAGGCCGTCGCGGATGGTCTTCATCCCCATCTCGGCGCAGGCGCGGTAGTCCGCCTCGACCCGCACATCGTGCTGGGTGGAGACGATCAGGTCGAGCCTGCGCCCGTCGCGCCGCTTCTGGGTCGAGCACTCGAAGCCGGCCATAAAGAAGCTGGCGAAGGGGGATGGGGCGATCATGGGTGCTTTCGGATAACGAGGCGCTCGGGCCCCCGGAGATGGGTCAGGAATGAAGCGGGGTCACGGGCAAGGTCAGCACCCCGCTCCGCACCGGGGTCAGGTCCTTCCAGGCGGCGACCAGTTCCTTATAGGCGCGACCGACCGGGCGGATATTTCGGTCCAGGTCGTAGAGGCCGAGCGGGTTCACCGTCCCTCGCACCTCGCGCAGCATGTTGTCCCAGTCGACCTGGTCGGTGATCGAGTACCAGGTGAAGCCGATGATCGGCACCCCGACCTCGCGCACCCGCAGCACGTTGGCGAACTCCTTGCGCAGCCAATGCACGCCCTCGTCGCCGTGCGGACCCTGGGCCACGTTGGTCTCGGTGTGCATCACCGGGATGCGATAGCGGTTGAAATACTGGCGGGTGATCTCGCCGTAGCCCAGCACCTCGCCGCCGCCCTCGACCCGGCCGTCGGGGAACACCCACTGCTCGGAGGACGGGTAATAGTCGTTGCCCAGGATACAGCGCGCCCGGGTCGTGTTGTGCTGGAAGAAACCGTACTCCTCGCGCGTCATGCCATTGTCGAGCAGGTACTCGTACATGTTGGCGTCGACCGGGTGGCCGTAGTTCAGGTCCAGCGACAGGTAGCGGTGGGCGTTGTGGAAAGCGGCGCGGGCCTGCGCGCCCGGCAGGGCGGCGTGATAGTGCTCCGAGGACTCGCTCTGCACGAACATGGCGTCCGGACGCGTCTCCAGGATAGCCTGCATGGCCAGGATGTTGGCCTTGACGATGTGCTTCAGTGCGGTGACGAAGCTGCGGTCGCCGGTCAGCCGTTCGTTCCACCAGCCGGTCAGGGCCGAGAACTTGGCGCAGATGTACATCTCGTTCACCGGAGTGAACATCTGCACCCAGGGATAGCGCCGGGCGAAGGCGCGGGCGTAGCCCTCGAACAGGCGCGGGAAGTCGGGGTTTTGGAAATCGCCGATCCAGTCCGGCACGCCGAAGTGGCAGAGGTCGGCGATGGGAGTGATCCCACGCCGCCGCAGATCGTTCAGCGTCTCGTCGGCGAAGGCCCAGTCGTAGCGGCCCTCGCCGACAAAGGTAGAGAACAGTTGCGGGCCGTAGCGCAGGAAGCCCAGGCCCAGCTCCTGCACCGCGTCGAAGTCCTCGCGCCAGCGGGCGTAGTGGCCGCACAGTTCATACTCGTCGAGCCGCTTGCCGCCGGCGACGATGGGCGCGCTGTTCTCGACCCCGGTGGCGAAGACGAAGCCGGTCATGACGTCCTTATAGGCTTCAGAGCAGGGCGGAACTGGAGCTGATCGGTCCCGAGCCCATGCGATGGAACATCAGCAAGGCGATACCGGCCGCGATCAGGTCAATCCCGACGACGATGCCGATCAGCACGGCCGAACCGATCGCATTCATGAAGATCAGCACCACGGCCAACACCAGGTCGAGCACGCCGGACGCCAGCAACCAGCTCCACCGTGCCGTCATCCGGCGGCGGTGGCTCAGCGCGATGCCGATGATGGCCACGCCGTCGATCAGCAGATACAGGCCGAGCAGGACGGTCAGGGCGACCGCGCCGGCGAATGGGTTGACCAGGATTACGATCCCCACCAGCAGGGCGACGATCGCCGACAACAGGCTCCAGCCCCTGGGATGACGCGAACCGCTCCCGAACGCCGAGACCAGGCCGAATCCGCCGCTGAGCACCAAGATGATTCCCAGCACCAGCGATAGGGCGAGGCCCGCCGTCACCGGTAGGATCAGGGCGGCCACCCCGAGCACGATGAGCAGAACGGCCTCGGCCGTCAGCAATGTCGATCGGGTTGTATGCATTGGAGCCTCCTACCGTTGCTAACGGCCAAGGTGGCGATGCGTTCAACGCCGATACGCCTACGTCCGGCCCTGTTCCACCAACCGGCCGTCCTGCAGCGCGAACACTCGGTCCATGAAACTGGCGAGCTGCATGTTGTGGGTGGCGATCAGGGCCGCGATGCCCTGGATGCGAGCCAGGTCGAACAGGCTCTGGAACACCGCGCCGGAGGTGGCGGGGTCCAGGTTCCCGGTGGGCTCGTCGGCCAGCAGCAGGCGCGGCTTGTTGGCCAGTGCGCGGGCGATAGCCACGCGCTGCTGTTCGCCACCGGAGAGCTGGCCAGGCTGATGCTCGATCCGATCGGCCAGTCCAAGCTGGGCCAGCAGCCCCTTGGCCCGCTCGCGAGCGGCGGGACGCTTGGCGCCCTGGATCATCTGCGGCAGGGCCACGTTGTCCAGCGCGCTGAACTCGGCCAGCAGGTGGTGGAACTGGTAGACGAAGCCGATGGTGTCGAGCCTGAGCTTGGAGCGGGCGTTGTCGTTCAGCTTGGTGCAGTCGACACCGGCCACCGACACCTGGCCGGCGGTCGGATGCTCCAGCAGGCCCGCGGCGTGAAGCAAGCTGGACTTGCCCGATCCCGACGGCCCGATCAGGCCGACGATCTCGCCCGGCCGCACGTCCAGGTCCACCCCCCGGAGCACGACCAGGTCGCGGCCGGCGCCGGTGACGTAGGTGCGCTGGACGCCGCGCAGGGACAGGACGGGGGCGTCACTCATAACGCAGCGCCTCCACCGGATCGAGGCGCGACGCCCGCCAGGCCGGCGGCAGGGTGGCGACGAAGCTCATCAGCAGCGACCAGGCCACCACGATGGCCACCTCGCTCCACTCGATCCGAGCGGGGATCTTAGAGAGGAAGTAGACGTCCGAGCCGAACAGGGTGGTGTGGGTGATCGCCTCCAGCGCCGTCTGGATCTGGTCGATGAAGGTGCAGAACAGCGCGCCGATGAGCAGGCCGGCGAAGGTGGCCGACGCACCGATCATCGCCCCGCACATGAAGAAGACCCGCAGCACCGAGCCCTGGCTGGCGCCCATGGTGCGCAGGATGGCGATGTCGCGTCCCTTGTTCTTCACCAGCATGACCAGGCCCGAGATGATGTTCATCACCGCGATGCCCACGATCAGCATCAGGATCAGTCGCATGACGCTGCGCTCGACCTGCAGGGCGGTGAAGAAGCTGTGGTTGCGGTCGCGCCAGTCGGTGACAATCGCGGCGGGCCCGGCGGCGTGGGTGATCAGCGAGCGCATGTGATCGATGTTGTCGGCGTTGGCCAGATCGACCTGGACCATGTCCACGCTCGCATCGCGCCCGAAGAACAGCTGCGCCTGGGACAGCGGCATGTAGACGAAGCTGGAGTCGTAGGCGCTCATGCCCACGGTGAAGATGGCCCCCACCGTGTACGCCTTGCGTTGGGGCGTGGAGCCGAAGGCGGTGCTCGGCCCATTGGGCGACATCAGGGTCAGGCTGTCGCCGACGTGCACGCCCGCCGCCTGGGCCAGGCCCGAACCGACCACGATGATGTCGCCGCCGTCCTCGCCCTCGCCGAAGCCCTTCAGCGAGCCGTCCTTGATGTTGGTGGCGATGATGCGGGTGGCGTTCAGGTCGGCGGGCGTGATTCCCCGCACATAGGCGCCGCTGACCTGCTCGGGACCGACCACCAGCGCCTGGGCCTCGAGCACCGGCAGGGCCTGGGTCACGCCCGGCAGGGCGCGGATGCGCTGCAGCAGGGGCTCACGGTTGGCGCCGTTGATGGCGGGCCCGTTGACGTAGGCGTCGCCGTTGAAGCCGATCATCCGCCCGATCAACTCGGTGCGGAAACCGTTCATCACGCTCATGACGATGATCAGCGTGGCCACCGCCAGCAGGATGCCGATGAAGGAGATCCACGACACCAGCGTGACCCCGCCCTCCTTGCGCTTGGCCCGCAGATAGCGGACCGCCAGGATGCGTTCCCACAAGCCGAAGGGACGGACGTCAGACATGGTGGCCTCCCTTCCCCCTCGAAGGGGGAAGGGCGGGGATGGGGGTGAGCGCAGACCGTCCTGGCGAAGGGCGATTGAGGCGGCGCGGCCTCATCGGCATTTCTGGAAGCCGGAGCGGCCACACCCCCACCCCTGCCCCTCCCCCTTCGAGGGGGAGGGAAGTGCTCGGCCCCCTCACGCCCCCAACGCCTTCAGGGCGTCGGCCAATGGCAGGGTCTGGCGCTCACCGGTGGCGCGGCGCTTCAGCTCGACCACGCCGTCCTTCAGACCCTTGGGCCCGATGATCAACTGCCAGGGCAGGCCGATCAGGTCCATGGTGGCGAACTTGCCGCCCGGCCGCTCGTCGCTGTCGTCCATCAGCGGTTCCTTGCCGGCCGCCGTCAGCGCCGCATAGGCCTGCTCGCAGGCGCCGTTCACCTCGGCGTCTGAGGGGCGCAGATTGACGATGGCGACGCCGAAGGGGGCGACCGCATCGGGCCAGACGATGCCGGCCTCGTCGTGGCTGGCCTCGATGATCGCCCCCAGCAGGCGCGAGACGCCCACCCCGTAGGAGCCCATCTGCACCGGCCGCTCGACCTGGTCGGGACCGGCCACCACCGCGCGCATCGGCTTGGAGTACTTGTCGCCGAAGAAGAACACCTGCCCCACCTCGATCCCCCGCGTGGAGATACGGCGCTCTTCCGGGGTGTCGCGCTCGAACCGTTCGGCGTCGTGGACGTCCTCGGTGGCGGCGTAGGGGGTGGTCCACTGGTCGATGATCGGGGTCAGGTCGCCGCGATAATCGACGTCCTCGGGCGGGATCGGCAGGTCGAGCACCGCCTTGTCGCAGAACACCGCGCTCTCGCCGGTCTCGGCCAGGACGATGAACTCGTGGGACAGGTCGCCGCCGATGGGTCCGGTCTCGGCCCGCATCGGGATCGCTGTCAGCCCCATGCGCGAGAAGGTGCGCAGGTAGGCCACGAACATGCGGTTGTAGCTGGCGCGCCCAGCCTCTTCGTCCACGTCGAAGGAATAGGCGTCCTTCATCAGGAACTCGCGCCCGCGCATCACCCCGAAGCGAGGTCGCTGCTCGTCGCGGAACTTCCATTGCACATGGTAGAGGTTCTTGGGCAGATCCTTGTAGGAGCGCACCGAGGCGCGGAATATCTCGGTGATCATCTCCTCGTTGGTCGGCCCGTAGAGCAGCTCGCGCTCGTGCCGGTCGGTGATGCGCAGCATCTCCTGGCCGTAGTCGTCGTAGCGCCCAGACTCCCGCCACAGGTCGGCAAGCTGGAGCGTGGGCATTAGCAGTTCGATGGCGCCCGCGCGGTCCATCTCCTCGCGCACGATCTGCTCGATCTTCTTCAGCACCCGCAGGCCCAGCGGCAGCCAGGCGTAGATGCCGGCGGCCTCCTGGCGGATCATGCCGGCGCGCAGCATCAGACGGTGGGAAACGATCTGCGCCTCGGAAGGGGTCTCCTTCAGAACGGGCAGGAAGTAGCGCGACAGGCGCATTGGGACCCTTGGGGCGAGTGGAATCGAGAGCCGACCTTCTAACGGTCGCAACGCCAAGCATGCAAAGGGAAAGCTGTGGCGAAAAAAAAGCCGCGCGGATGAACGCGCGGCTATTAAGTCGATCGGGCCACTCGAACGACAACCATCACAGTTGTCGATAACCATCCTGCCCCCGCTTGCGCCACGCGTCGCCGGGCGAGCGAGCGGGACAGGCCGGAAAACCGGACACGCCTATTTTGCGGGCGCGTGGGGGAATTCCCGCCGCGGGAACGGGCAGGATCAATACCGCCCGCTTCGGAGTTCTTGAGAAATCGCCCCTTCGCAGGTGCGAAATCCGAGCCGTCCAATTCCATCCGCCTTCGGAAAACCCCGCCTACGCCCCCGCGCCATCCAAGGCGCGCCGTCACAAGGATCGCCCATGCCTCGCAGACTCGTCATCGTAGCGGCCGCCGGCGCGCTGATCGCACCGCTGGTGTCGGGGTGCGTCACCTACCGCGAGACCCAGCCCGCCCACGCCGCCACCGAGCTGCTGCTGACGAGCCACGCCGCCGAGATCGCCGCCGACAAGCTGGCGACCGCCCTTTCCGCCCGCTCCCCGGTTTTCCTCGACGTCAGTCACTTCAAGGGCGACAGCGCCGACTACGCGATCGGGGCCATAGACGCCGCCTTCATGCGCCACGGCATGACGCTGGCGCCGGACAAGAAATCTTCCAAGGTTACGGTGGAGCTGCGCCTCGGCGCGCTGTCGATCGACCAGAAGGACGTCGTGTTCGGTCTGCCGGCGGAGACCCTGCCGATCCCTGGCACCATAACCGCCTTTCCGATCCCGGAAATCTCGTTCTATTCGTCCAACCGCCGCATCGGCGTCGCGGAGTTCTCCGCCTTCGCCTATGACAGCGCGAGCGGCGCGCCCATCGCCTTCGCCGGCCCGGTCTCAGGCGAGCGCAGGCTGGTCCAGAAGCGCTATCTGACCTTCATCACCCGCGGCAAACGGCTGGAAGCGCCGCACGACGCTCCGCCCACACAGCCGTAGTCCTTGTCTGTCTTAGCGTTGGGTGTGGGTGTACTGCGTCCTTCGAGACGCCCCTTCGGGGCTCCTCAGGATGACGAAACGTATTGAATAAAAAACACATTCGTCATCCTGAGGAGCGCGTAGCGCGTCTCGAAGCACGCAGCGGTCCCGTCGCAGTGCGCCGCTACGACCGGAATGACCGCAAACTCAGGGCAGTTGGGGGATCGGGATCAGGTTGAACTGCACCACGATCCAGATCAGGGCGGTGATGATCGCGGCGACCCAGGTGGTGGTCAGGGCTTTGCGCTTAAGGTTCGGATTGACCGGCGAGCCGGGGTCGGCGCCCTGCGGCAACCGTACGCCGGTTTCCTCGTGATTGCGGATGCCGAGCGGCAGGATGGCGAACAGACTGATCCACCAGACCACGAAATAGATCGAAAGCGTCCAGACCGGTCCCATCGTCATTGGCCTGTCACGCGCCCGGATAGAGGCGTCAAGATGGTCATGAACCTCAATGCCCCCCGCCCGGCTCTTGCATCAGCTCGACCAGCACCCCGCCCGCGTCCTTGGGATGCAGGAAGATCACCGGCACGCCATGGGCGCCCATGCGCGGCTCACCCGTCCCCAACACGGTCGCGCCCTTGGCCCGCATCTCATCGCGCGCCCGCAGGATGTCGGGCACCTCGAAGCAGACGTGGTGCTGCCCGCCCTTGGGGTTCTTGGCCAGGAAGGCGTGGATCGGGGACGCTTCGCCGTAGGGCTCGATCAACTCGATCTGGGCGTTGGGCAGATTGACGAACGCGACCCACACGCCCTGTTCCGGGAGCGCCCTCTTGGCCGTGATGTCGGTCGCGCCGAAGAGGTCGCGATACATCTTGGCCGCTTCGTCGATCGAGGGAGTGGCCACGCCGACGTGGTTCAGTTTGCCGATCATAGTCCTTCTCCACCTTTCCCTCTCCCCTTGCGGGAGAGGGTGGGGCCCGATGCGCAGCAATGGGAGGGTGAGGGGTCGACGGACGCTATCCGGACGGGTCAGTGAGACCCCTCATCCTCCCCACGAAGTGGGTCCCCTCCTTCTCCCGCAAGGGGAGAAGGAAAAGCTACAGCCGCGTGACCAGGGTCTCCACCACCGGCCGCCGCTCCCAGATCCGTTGCGAGGCGCGCTTGAGCGCCCGCGCCACGGCCTTGCGCACCGCGGTGTCGTCGGCGCGCTGCTCGGCGCTCAATTCCTCGACCGCCTCCTCGGCGTCCTCGGCCAGGTCGTCCAGCGCCTCTTTCAGCGGGTAGTCGTCATCGCCCGGCAGGCCGATGGCGCGCACTTCGGCGTCGGCGGCCAGCTTGTTCTTGCGGTCCAGCGTAACGGCGACCATCAGCACGCCGTTGGTCGCCGCGTGGCGACGCTCGCGCAGGGGATCGCTGTTCTCCGGGGTCAGCACGCCGCCGTCCAGGAACAGGCGACCGGCTGGCACCTCGTCGATGATCATGGCCGGACCCGGCGCCAAGCGAACCATGTCGCCGTTGCGAGGGGCCAGGGCCTGGGGCACCTGCAAGTCGCGGGCGAAGGCCATGTGCTCGATCAGGTGGCGACGCTCGCCGTGGGTCGGGATGGCGATGGTCGGGCGCGCCCACTGGTACATCTGCGCCAGCTCGTCGCGGCACGGGTGGCCGGAGACGTGGATGCCGGGATGGTCGCGGTCGGTGTAGATGCGCACGCCCCGGTCCGACAGCTTGTTCTGCAGGTTGCGGATCGGGATGTCATTGCCCGGGATGATGCGCGAGGAGAACAGCACGCTGTCGCCCTGCCCCAGCTTGATATGCGGGTGCGAACCCTCGGCGATGCGCGAGAGCGCGGCGCGCGCCTCGCCCTGGCTGCCGGTGCAGAGGAACAGGATCTGATCGGCCGGAACGCCGCCAGCGTCGCGGTCGTCCACGAACGGCTTCAGGTCCTTCAGGAAGCCGACCGAGCGGGCGGCCGCCGACATCCGGTGCATCGAGCGGCCCAGCAGGCAAACCCGGCGGCCATTGGCCTCGGCCGCGCGGATCACGCTGTCCATGCGCGCCACGTTCGACGCGAAGCAGCCCACGGCCACCTTGCCCTTGAGCGTGCCGATCAGGTGGTCCAGCGCGATGCGGACATCGGCTTCCGAGCCTGCCGACCCGTCGACGAACACGTTGGTGCTGTCGCAGACCATGGCCAGCACGCCCTCGTCGCCGAGCTTGCGCAGCGCGTCGATATCGGTGGGCGCGCCCAGGATCGGGTCCGGGTCGATCTTCCAGTCGCCGGTGTGCAGGATGGTGCCCAGGGGCGTCTTGATCGCCATGCCGTTGGGCTCGGGAATCGAGTGGGTCAGGGTGATCAGGGTGATGTCGAAGGGCCCGATCTGGATATTGCCCGACAGCGGCACCTCGGTGATCGACACCTGGTCCAGCAGGTTCTTGTCGCGCAGCTTCTCGCGCACCAGGAAGGCGGTGAAGGGCGTGGCGTAGACCGGCGCCTTGATCCGCGGCCACAGCCAGCCGATGGCGCCGATATGGTCCTCGTGCGCGTGGGTCAGCACGATAGCCAGCACGTCCTCGGCGATCGTCTCCAGATAGGCCGGGTCGGGCGTGATGATCTCCACGCCGGGCGTGGTCTGGTCGCCGAAGGTGACGCCGAGATCGACCACGATCCACTTGCGCGCGTGCGGAGGGCCGAAACCGTATAGGTTCAGGTTCATGCCGATCTCGTTCGACCCGCCAAGCGGCAGGAAGACGAGTTCGTCGTTTTCAGTTTTCTTCATCTAGTCCTTATGTTGCCGTTACGGCGTACGATTTCCAGTAGTCCCCGCAGGGTAAGTTCGGGATCGAATGTATCGATCTTGTCGGTTGCGCCCTCGAACAGCGAGGCGACGCCGCCGGTGGCGACGGTGCGCATGGGCTTGCCGTATTCGGCGCGAATTCTATCCACCAGTCCCTCGATCAGGGCGACATAGCCCCAGAACACCCCGGACTGCATGGCCTCCACCGTACCACGTCCGATGACGTGTGCGGGCTTGGCGATAGCGACGCGGGGCAGACGGGCGGCGGCGGTGTGCAGCGCCTGCATGGACAGGTTGATGCCGGGCGCGATCAGCCCGCCCTCGAACCCGCCGTCCGGGCCCACCACGTCGAAGGTGGTGGCCGTGCCGCTGTCGATCAGGATCAGCGGGCCGCCATAGGCGGTGAAGCCGCCGATGGCGTTGACCAGACGGTCGGCGCCGGCCTCGGCCGGCTTCTCGATGCGGATGTCGATGCCCAGTTCGGCGTTCTCGCCCACCACCAGGGGCTCGACCTTGAGATAGCGCCGGGCCAGGTTCTTGATGTTGAAGATCGACTGCGGGACCACGCTGGAGATCACGCAGTCGTCGACCGCCGACATCTCCATCTTCTGCATCGCCAGGAGTTGGTGCAGCCAGACCGCGTATTCGTCGGCGGTGCGCGCCATCTCGGTGGCGGTGCGCCATTGGGCGATCCACGTCTCGCCGTCGTGCAGGGCGAAGGTGGTGTTGGTGTTGCCCTGCTCGATCGCCAGCAGCATCAGCGCGGCTCCCCAATGACGTCCGGGAAGAACACGTCGCCCGCCGTGATCCGCCGCGCCGAACCATCGGCCAGCCGTAGACGCAGGGCGCCGTCCGCCTCCAGCGCCTCGGCCACGCCCTCGACGGTCTCGCGGTCCAGCCGGGCGATACAGGCGCGGCCCATGTCGGCGGCGGCGGTCCAGGCGTCGCGGATCGGCTCGAACCCGTAGTGTGTCCAGACCTCAAGCCAGCGGGCGAAGGCGCGGGACAGTTCACCGAGCGCCGCATCCGGCGACAGGGGCGCGGCGATGTCGGCGCGCAAGTGGTCCTTGAAGCTGGTGGCGGGGCGTTCAGACGCCTCGGGCGGCGAGGCCAGGTTCACTCCGACGCCGACCGCCAGCCACAGGCGCCCGTCCCCGCGCTTGCCGGACTCGATCAGCACGCCGCTGACCTTGCAGTCGCCGACCAGCACGTCGTTGGGCCACTTCAGCCGCACCAGCGCCTCGGGGACCTGCAGCACGGCCAGGTCCCGCACCGCCAGCGCGGCGACGAAGGCGATCTCGGCGGCCTCGGCGGGCGGTTTGTCCACGACGGTCAGCAGGGTGGCGGCGAGGTTGCCCGCGCCGGTCTCCCAGATGCGCCCACGACGGCCTCGGCCGGCGGTCTGGCGACGCGCGGTGATCCACAGCGGGCCAATCTCGCCAACCTCGGCGCAACGGCGCGCCTCGGCGTTGGTGGAGTCGAGTTCGTCGAAATGCAGGACAGGCGTATCCGTCGCCGTCCCGATCTCCCGGGTCGTGGCCGCGAGGGCCATGATCTCAGTTCAAGCCGAAGGCGGACGCGGCGGCGCGGGACAACGGGTCGAGCAGGGCCAGGGCCGGCAGCACCACGGGGAAGGAGAAGGCCGCCGCCGCGAACGCCACGCCCCGCGCATCCATCGGCGCCGCGTCGGTGCGCCCGGCGGGCGGGTCGAACCACATGGTCTTGATCAGGCGCAGGTAATAGAAGGCCGCCACCACGCTGGACAGCAGGCCGAGCGCGGCCAGCCACCCCAGGTTGGCGTCGGCCGCGGCCTTGAACACATAGACCTTGCCCCAGAAGCCGGAAAACGGCGGCAGGCCCAGGCCCGACAGGGCGAAGGCGGTCATGCACAGCGCGATGCCCGGACGCTCCTTCATCAGCCCCGCCATGTCCTCGAACTTCTCCATCGGCCGGCCGTCGCGCGAGAGGGCGGTGAGGCAGGCGAAGAAGCCGGTGACGTCGATCAGGTACAGGGTCATGAACACCAGCATCGACTGCACGCCTTCCTGCGTGCCGGTGGACAGCCCGACCAGGGCGTAGCCGACGTTGGCGATCGAGGAATAGGCCCACAGGCGCTTGAGGTTCTTCTGCGCCAGGCCGGCGAAGGCGCCCCAGACCATCGAGATGATGGCGATGGCGATCAGCACCTGGCTCCACTGCTTCACAGCACCGGGGAAGCCGTTCTCCAGCACCCGCGCGAACAGCACCAGGGCCGCCATCTTGGGCGCTGCGGTCATAAAGGCGACCACCGGCGTCGGCGCGCCCTCGTAGACGTCGGGCGTCCACATGTGGAAGGGCGCGGCGGAGGCCTTGAAGGCGATGCCGCACATCAGGAACACCACGCCGAAGATCACCCCCGTGCCCGCGCCCGCATGGACGGCGGCGGAGATATCGACGAAGCGCGTGGAGCCCGCGAACCCGTAGATCAGCGAGGCGCCGTACAGCAGGATGCCCGAGGAGAGCGCGCCCAGGATGAAGTACTTCAGCCCGGCTTCGGAGGCCTTGGAATCGTCGCGCTGGAAGGCGGCCATGACGTAGAGGGCCAGCGATTGCAGCTCTACCCCGATATAGGACGAGATCAGGTCGCCGGCCGAGGCCATCATGCCCATGCCCAGCGCCGCCAGCAGGATCAACACCGGATACTCGAAGCGGCTGTTCTTGACCCGCTTGAGCCAGGGTTCGCCCAGCAGGATGCCCACCGCGCTGATCAGATAGATCACCACCTTGGAATAGACCGCGGCCGCGTCCTGCACGAAACCGCCATGGAAGGCGGCGCCGCGCGGGCCGAGCACGGCCGCCGCCGCTGCGACGACCAGCACCAGGCCTGCGCCGGAGGCGATCAGGCGGGTGGACTTGTTCCCGAGGAACGCGCCCAGCGCCAGCAGCGCCAGGGCGCCGATGGACAGGATCAGTTCGGGGAGCGCGATGGAGAGCGCGCCTTCAAAGGTCATGGGTAACGTCCCCTCACCCGCCGGCGCCGGCGCGCCAGAGGTCGATCAGGTGATTGACCGACGCCTGCGTCACGCCGGTGATGAAATGCGGATACACGCCCAGCGCCAAGGCGCCGAAGATCAGCGGAGCGAAGATCACCACCTCGCGCCAATCCAGGTCGGTGATGGCGGCGAGCTTGGGATTGACCAGTTCGCCGAACACCACGCGCCGATACAGGCTCAGCGCATAGACCGCCGACAGGATCACGCCGGTGGCGGCGAACAGGGCGGTGGTGGTCGAGGCGCCGTAGGCCCCGGTCATGGTCAGGAACTCGCCGACGAAGCCGGACGTGCCCGGCAGGCCGACATTGCCCATGGTGAACAGCATGAACACCGCCGCATACCAGGGCATCCGGTTCACCAGCCCGCCGTAGAAGGCGATCTCGCGGGTGTGCATGCGGTCGTAGATCACACCCACGCACAGGAACAGCGCGCCCGAGATCACCCCGTGCGACAGCATCTGGAAGATCGCGCCCTGGACGCCCTGCAGGTTGCCCGAGAAGATGCCCATGGTGACGAAGCCCATGTGCGCCACCGACGAATAGGCGATCAGCTTCTTCATGTCGGTCTGCCGGAAGGCGACCAGCGAGGTGTAGACGATGGCGATCGCCGACATGGCGAAGATCAGCGGGGTGAAATAGGTCGAGGCGTAGGGGAACATCGGCAGGCTGAAACGCAGGAAGCCGTAGCCGCCCATCTTCAGCAGCACGCCGGCCAGGATCACCGAACCCGCCGTCGGCGCTTCCACGTGGGCGTCGGGCAGCCAGGTGTGGACCGGCCACATCGGCATCTTGACCGCGAACGAGGCGAAGAAGGCCAGCCACAGCCAGATCTGCAGGCCCGGCGCGAAGTGGTAGGCCGTCAGGGCCGGGATCGAGGTGGTGTGGGCGATACCGGCCATGGTCAGGATCGCCGCCAGCATCAGCACCGAGCCGGCCAGGGTGTAGAGGAAGAACTTGTAGGCCGCATACACCCGGTTCTTGCCGCCCCAGATGCCGATGATCAGGAACATCGGGATCAGGCCGCCTTCGAAGAAGACGTAGAACAGCACCAGGTCCATGGCGCAGAACACCCCGATCATCAGGGTCTCCAGCACCAGGAAGCAGATCATGTATTCCGCCACCCGATTGCCGATGGACTTCCAGCTGGCCAGGATCGCCAGCGGCATCAGGAACGTGGTCAGCAGCACGAACAGCACCGAGATGCCGTCCACGCCCATCTGGTAGTGGACGCCGGCGAACCAGGTGAGGTCCTCGACGAACTGCATGCCGGTCTGGGCGGGCTTGAACGCCAGGATCGGCAGGATCGACAGGGCGAAGGTGGCGAGCGTCACCGCCATGGCGATCCAGCGCGAGCTGTTGGCCACCGCGGCTTCGTCGGCCTTGGGCGCGAACAGGCGCATCGCCAGGATGGCGACCACGCCGACCATCGGCGCGAAGGTGACGAGGCTGAGAATACCGGTCATCGCAGCCCCCTAACGCACCCAGGCCCACATGGCGTAGGTCAAAAGACCCGCCACGCCGAGCAGCATCACGAAGGCGTAGTGATAGACGTAGCCGCTCTGCAGCACGCTGAGCCCGCGCCCCGCCTTGGCCGAGACCTGGGCCACGCCGTTCGGCCCCAGGCCGTCGATGATCTTCTGGTCGCCGCCCTTCCAGAACAGGTCGCCCAGCGCCTTGGCTCCGCGCACGAAGATGAAATCGTAGACCTCGTCCACGTACCACTTGTTGTAGAGGAAGCGGTACAGCAGGCCGTTGTTGGCCGCGAGCCGCGCCGCCAGCCCCTCATGCAGCAGGTAGAAGTAGGCCGCGACCAGCAGGCCGATCACCGAGGCGACGAGCGGTAGCAGCGCGACCCATTTCGGCGCTTCCTCGAGGTTGGCCAGGATGTGGTTGTTGGCGCCGGTGTAGATGGCGCCGCGCCAGAAGGCGTCGCGGCCTTCGCCGATGAACAGGTGGGCGAACACGCCGCCGGCGAAGATCGCGCCGATCGACAGCGCCACCAGCGGCAGCAGCATCACCCAGGGGCTCTCGTGCGGCTTGAAATCGTGGCCGTGGCCATGGGCGTCGTGCCCATGGTCGGCGGTGACGTCGGGTTCGGAGTGGGTCTCGATCTGGGCCGATGAGGCATGGCCGTGGCCGGCGTGGGCGACCGCCGCCCCACCGTGGGCGTCGCCATGGTCCGCCGCATGGCTCCACTTGGCCGTGCCGTTGAAGGTCATGAAGGCCAGACGCCAGGAATAGTAGGCGGTCAGGCCGGCGACCAGGGTGCCGACGATGTAGGCGAAGTAGCCGAACGCCTGGCTGTGGCCCGACTGGAAGGCGGCGGTCAGGATGGCGTCCTTGGAGTAGAAGCCCGCGAAACCGATATCCAGGCCGGGGATGCCCAGGCCGGTGATAGCGATGGTGCCGATCAGCATGACCGCGCAGGTGATCGGCAGCTTGTTATAGAGCCCGCCCATCTTCCGCATGTCCTGCTCGTGGTGCATGCCGTTGATCACCGAGCCGGCGCCCAGGAATAGCAGCGCCTTGAAGAAGGCGTGGGTGAACAGGTGGAACATGGCCGCCTGATAGACGCCCAGGCCGGCGGCGAAGAACATGTAGCCGAGCTGCGAACAGGTCGAGTACGCGATCACCCGCTTGATGTCGTTCTGGGCCAGGCCGACGGTAGCGGCGAACAGGCAGGTGATGGCGCCGATCACGGTGATGATCTCGCGCGCGACCGGCGCGTACTCGTATAGCGGCGACAGCAGGCACAGCATGTAGACCCCGGCCGTGACCATGGTCGCGGCGTGGATCAGGGCCGAGACGGGCGTCGGACCCTCCATGGCGTCGGGCAGCCAGACGTGCAGGAAGAACTGGGCCGACTTGCCGGCCGCGCCGATGAACAGAAGGAAGCCGGCGATATCCAACGCCGACCAGCTGACGCCCGCGAAGGTCCAGCTCGTGCCCGCCTTGGCCGCGATCAGCGGGAACAGCTCGGCGAAGCGGATGGTGTGGAACATCCAGAAGATGGTCATGATCCCGAGCGCGAACCCGAAATCCCCCACCCGGTTGGTGACGAAGGCCTTGATCGAGGCGGCGTTGGCGGTGGGCTTCTTGAACCAGAAGCCGATCAGCAGGTAGCTGGCCAGGCCCACGCCTTCCCAGCCGAAGAACAGCTGCATGAAGTCCGCCGCGGTCACCAGCATCAGCATGGCGAAGGTGAACAGCGACAGGTAGGCGAAGAAGCGCGGCTTGGAGTCGTCCTCGGCCATGTACCCCCAGGAGTACAGGTGCACGAGCGCCGACACGGTGTTGATCACCACCAGCATCACCGCCGACAGGGTGTCGAGGCGGATCGACCAGGTCGACTGGAAGGCGCCTACGTCGATGAAGGGCAGCAGCTGGAACACGTAGTGCTGGGTCCAGCTGCCCCAGGCCACGTTGGCGAAGGTGAACCAGGACAGGCCGCACGACAGGAACAGCAGGGCCGTGGTCACGGCCATGGACAGCTTGTCCCCGATCCGCCGCCCGAACAGGCCGGCGACGATCGCGCCCAGAAGGGGGGCGAAGACGAGGGTGGTGAGCAGGGCCTTCACGTGCGGATCAGCCCTTCATCATGTTGGCGTTGTCCACGGCGATGTCGCCGCGGTTGCGGAAGAAGGTGACCAGGATGGCCAGGCCCACCGCCGCCTCGGCCGCCGCCACCGTCAGCACGAACATGGCGAACACCTGACCCGTCACCTCGTGCAGGTAGGACGAGAAGGCCACCAGGTTGATGTTCACGGCCAGCAGGATCAGCTCGATGGCCATCATGATGACGATGACGTTGCGGCGGTTCACGAAGATGCCGAACACCCCGATGGTGAACAGGATCGCGGCGACCGTGAGATAGGCGGGCAGTCCGACGCTCATTCCGCGATTCCTTCGCCGATCTTGACGCCCTTGATGATCGCCATGCCGGTGGCCGGCGTGCGGGCGGTCTGGGCGGCGATGTTCTGGCGCTTGATGCCGGGCTTGTGGCGCAGGGTCAGCACGATGGCCCCGATCATGGCCACCAGCAGCACCATGCCCGCCGCTTCGAAATAGTAGGCGTAGTTGGTGTAGAGCACCCAACCGATGGTCTCGGTGTTGCTCAGCCCGGTGGCGACGACGGCGTGCACATGGCTGGCGGCCCCGCGCTCGGCGACGGCGGTGGAGACCAGGATCATCTCGACCGCCAGGACCAGAGCCGCGATCCCGCCTATGGGCAGGTAGCGGACGAAGCCCTCACGCAGCGAGGCGAAGTCCACGTCCAGCATCATGACCACGAATAGGAACAGCACCGCGACGGCGCCGACGTAGACCACCACCACCAGCATGGCCAGGAACTCCGCCCCGAGCAGCACGAACAGCCCGGCGGCGGTGAAGAAGGTCAGGATCAGGAACAGGACCGAGTGGACCGGATTCCTGGACACGACCACCATCAGGGCCGCGACCACCGAGACCACGGCCAGGACGTAGAATGCTATGGCCTCCATGCCTAAGGCGGTCCCCTTCGTACCTACACGTTCGGCCCGGCGAATGCGGGCGATGTCAGCGGCCGGCGCGGGACCGCAGATCAGAAGTCGCGCCTTCCTAAAGCACTGTCTTGCCGAGTTGAAGCGCAGACCCGTGGCCCACGCCTATTCCCGGCGCATTTCCGTATTGATACGTCGTCGGACCGTCAGCGGTACGGCGCGTCCAGTTCCAGATTCTTGGCGATCTCGCGTTCCCAGCGGTCGCCGTTGTCGAGCAGTTTCTGCTTGTCGTAGAGCAGTTCCTCGCGGGTCTCGGCGGTGAACTCGAAGTTCGGGCCTTCGACGATGGCGTCCACCGGGCAGGCCTCCTGGCACAGGCCGCAATAGATGCACTTCACCATGTCGATGTCGTAGCGCGTGGTGCGGCGCGAGCCGTCGGCGCGGGGCTCGGCCTCGATGGTGATGGCCCAGGCCGGGCAGATCGCCTCGCACAGCTTGCAGGCGATGCAGCGCTCTTCCCCGTTGGGATAGCGGCGCAGCGCGTGCTCGCCCCGGAAGCGCGGGCTCAGCGGCCCCTTCTCGAAGGGGTAGTAGATGGTCGCCTTGGGCCGCACCATGTACTTCATGGCCAGCCCGAAGGCGCCGACGAAATCCATCAGGGCGGCGCCCTGGGCGGCTTGCTTGACGCGTTGTCCGAACGACATGGGCTTGCTCCTTACGCCGCCGGACCGAACACGCGCCAGGCGCTGACCAGCACTACGGCCAGGAGCGCGGTGGGCAGGAACACCTTCCAGCCCAGGCGCATCAGCTGGTCGTAGCGGTAGCGCGGGACGATGGCCTTCACCATGGCGAACATGAAGAACCAGAACAGCATCTTCACGGCCATCCAGAAGAACGACCCGACCTCGGCCAGCCAGAACAGCGAGGCCGGCAGGTGGATGAACGACATCGGGATGGGCGAGGTCCAGCCGCCGAGGAACAGGATCGACAGCATGGCGCACATCAGCACGATGTTGGCGTACTCGCCGATCATGAACAGCAGGTAGGGGGTGGAGGAATATTCGACCTGGAAGCCGGCCACCAGTTCCGACTCCGCTTCCGACAGGTCGAAGGGCGGGCGGTTGGTCTCGGCCAGGGCGGAGACGAAGAACACCACGGTCATCGGGACCATGACCACGATCAGCGGCAGGTTCTTCAGCCCGCCGCCGAACACGTTCCAGTTCCAGAAGCCGCCGGCCTGATGCTCGACGATGACCGACAGGTTCATCGAGCCGGCCAGCAGGATCACCGTCAGGATCACCAGGCCGATGGAGACCTCGTAGGACACCATCTGCGCCGCCGAGCGCAGGGCGCCGAGGAACGGGTACTTCGAGTTCGACGCCCAGCCGCCCATGATCACGCCGTAGACGCCCAGCGACGACACGCCGAGCAGGTACAGGATGCCGACATTGATGTTGGACACCACCCAGCCCGGCGCGAACGGGATCACCGCCCAGCTGCCGAAGGCCAGGATGAAGGTGATCAGCGGGGCCAGGATGAAGACGATCTTGTCCGAGCCGGCCGGGATGATCGGCTCCTTCAGCACGAACTTCAGGAAGTCGGCGAAGGACTGCATCAGCCCGAAGGGACCGACCACGTTGGGTCCCTTGCGCATCTGCACGCCGGCCCAGATCTTGCGGTCGGCCAGCAGCAGGAAGGCCAGCGAGATCAGCACGCCGACGGTGACGGCCAGCACGCCGCCCACCGTCATCAGCGTCCAGCCGAAGGGCGTGCCCCAGAAGGTTTGCATGGGCATGGCCTACTCCGCCGCCTGCAACCGGCCCAGCGCCTGCGCCTGGGAGGCGGAGCACTCGGCCATGGTCACGCTGGCGCGCGCGATGGGGTTGGTCAGGTAGAAGTCGTCGATGGGGCTGGCGAAGACGGCGTCGGACAGGCTCCCCGCCTCGCCGAATGCACCGAGGTCGAGCCCGGCGGCGCTGGCAGCGCCCGGCGCATAGTCCACCTGGCCGAAGGTGGGGTGGTTGGCCATCAGCTTGGCGCGCAGCTGCTCGAGGCTGTCATAGGCCAGCTTGGCGCCCAGGTGCTCGGACAGGGCGCGCAGGATGGCCCAGTCCTCGCGGGCCTCGCCCTTGGGGAACACGGCGCGGGCGGCGATCTGCACCCGGCCCTCGGTATTGACGTAGATGCCGGGCTTTTCGGTGTAGGCGGCGCCGGGCAGGATCACGTCCGCCCGGTTGGCGCCCGCATCGCCGTGGCTGCCGATATAGACCACGAAAGCGTTTCCGAGCGCGGTGGTGTCGATCTCATCGGCGCCCATCAGCACCAGCACCTCGATCTCGCCCTTGCCGGCGCCGGCGATCATGCCGGCCACGTGCCGCCCACCGTCCTTGGGGACGAAGCCCATGTCCAGCCCGGCCACGCGGGAGGCGGCGGTGTGCAGCACGTTGAAGCCGTTCTTGCCCTCGGCGGTCATGCCGAACGTTCCGGCGGCCTTGGCGGCTAGGTTCAGGATCGCGGAGCTGTCTTCGCGGATCAGCGCGCCCTGGCCGAGCACGATGGCGGCCCCCTTGGCGTCCTTGAAGAAGTCGCCCTCCCCGTCCACCAGCTTCTGCAGCGAGGACGGACCGGCGCCGAAATACTCGTAGCTGTAGCGCAGGTCGGCATGCTCGCCGATCACGCCCACCCGCAGCTTGCCGGTCAGCCAGGCCTTACGGATGCGCGCATTGACCAGCGGCGCCTCCTTGCGAAGGTTCGTGCCCACCAGCAGCAGGCGGTCGAGCTTCTCGATCCCGGCGATGGTGGTGTTGAACAGCCAGCTCTCGCGCGGGCCGTAACCGAGCTTGGCGCCGTCCTGGCGGCAGTCGAGGTTCTTGACCCCCAGCGCCGAGAACAGGTCCATCGCCGCCTTCATCGACTCCGCGTCCTGCAGATCGCCGGCGATCACGCCCACCTTGTCGGGCGACACCGCGCGGATACGGCCGGCCACGGCCGCGAAGGCCTCGGCCCAGGTGGCGGGCTTCAGCTTGCCGTCGACGCGCACATAGGGCCGGTCCAGCCGCTGGCGCATCAGGCCGTCCGGCACGTAGCGGGTCTTGTCGGAGATCCACTCCTCGTTGATGTCCTCGTTCACGCGCGGCAGGATGCGCATGACCTCGCCGCCGCGCGCATCGACTCGGATGGCCGAGCCGACCGCATCCATCACGTCCACGCTCTCGGTCTTGGTCAGCTCCCAGGGGCGGTAGTTGAAGGCCCAGGGTTTGTGGGTCAGCGCGCCCACCGGGCAGATGTCGGCTAGGTTGCCGGAGAGTTCGCTGGTCAGCGCCTCTTCCAGATAGGAGGTGATCTCGGCGTCCTCGCCCCGGCTGATCATGCCCATCTCGGACACGCCGGCGATCTCGGTGGAGAAGCGGACGCAGCGCGTGCACTGGATGCAGCGGGTCATGGTGGTCTTGATCAGCGGGCCGAGGAACTTCTCCTCCACCGCCCGCTTGTTTTCCGCATAGCGGCTGCCGTCGCGGCCATAGCCGATGGCCTCGTCCTGCAGGTCGCACTCGCCGCCCTGGTCGCAGATCGGGCAGTCCAGCGGGTGGTTGATGAGCAGGAACTCCATCACCCCTTCGCGGGCCTTCTTCACCATCGGCGTATTGGTGAAGATCTCCTGCTTGTCGGCGGCCGGCAGGGCGCACGAGGCCTGGGGCTTGGGCGGGCCGGGCTTCACCTCGACCAGGCACATGCGGCAGTTGCCGGCGATCGACAGCCGCTCGTGATAGCAGAAGCGCGGGATCTCCTCCCCCGCCAGCTCGGCCACCTGAAGCACCGTCAGGCCGGCTTCGAACTCGATTTCCTTGCCATTGACCTTGGCCGTGGGCATTCGACTTCCTTCGGACTGACTATTCGGCCGCGATCAGGGTCGCGCCCTGAACGTGCGGCCTGCCGGAGCGGTATTGGCTGATGCGGGCTTCCACCTCGGGGCGGAAGTGGCGGAACAGGCCCTGGATCGGCCAGGCCGCCGCGTCGCCGAGCGCGCAGATGGTGTGGCCCTCGACCTGGGTGGTGACCTCGAGCAGCATGTCGATCTCGCGCATCTCGGCGGTCCCGGCCGCCATGCGCTCCATCACCCGCCACATCCAGCCGGTGCCCTCGCGGCAGGGCGTGCACTGGCCGCAGCTCTCGTGCTTGTAGAAGTAGGCGATGCGGGCGATGGCCTTGATCAGGTCGGTGGACTTGTCCATCACGATCACCGCCGCCGTGCCCAGGCCCGACTTCAGGTCGCGCAGGCTGTCGAAGTCCATCAGCGCGGTCTCGCACTGCTCGGCCGGGATCATCGGCACCGAGGAGCCGCCGGGGATGATGGCCTTCAGGTTGCCCCAGCCGCCGCGCACGCCGCCGCAGTGGTCCTCCAGCAGCTGCTTCAGCGGAATGGACATCGCCTCTTCCACATTGCACGGCTGGTTCACGTGGCCCGACACGCACATCAGCTTGGTGCCGGTGTTGTTCGGCCGGCCGAAGCCCGCGAACCAGTCCGCCCCGCGCCGCAGGATGGTGCCCACGACCGCGATGCTCTCGACGTTGTTGACCGTGGTCGGGCAGCCGTACAGGCCGGCCCCGGCCGGGAACGGCGGCTTCAGGCGCGGCTGGCCCTTCTTGCCCTCCAGGCTTTCCAGCAGGGCGGTCTCTTCGCCGCAGATATAGGCCCCGCCGCCGTGGTGGATGTAGACGTCGAAATCCCAGCCGTGGACGTTGGCCTTGCCGATCAGCCGGGCCTCGTAGGCCTGCTTGACGGCGTCTTCCATGATCTCGCGCTCACGCACGTATTCGCCACGAATGTAGATGTAGCAGGCGTGGGCCTGCATGGCGAAGGAGGCGATCAGGCAGCCTTCGATGAACAGGTGGGGATCATGGCGCATGATCTCCCGGTCCTTGCAGGTGCCGGGCTCGGACTCGTCGGCGTTGACCACGAGGTAGTGCGGCCGGTCCTTCACCTCCTTGGGCATGAAGGACCACTTCAGGCCGGTGTTGAACCCCGCCCCGCCCCGGCCACGCAGGCCGGAGTTCTTCATGTTGGTGATGATCCAGTCGCGCCCGCAGGACAGGATGTCCTTGGTCGCGTTCCAGCAACCGCGCTGCTTCGCCCCCTCCAGGCCCCAGTCGTGGAAGCCGTAGAGGTTGGTGAAGATGCGGTCCTTGTCTTCGAGGATGCCGACCATCAGGCGCTCTTCACGTGGTTGAGCCTGCGCATTTGCAGGAATTGAAAGGCGGCCGCCGCAAGCGCGATCAGGCCGAAGGCGAAGATCACCGCCGACATGCCGTTGACGTGCGGCCCGGGCGCGCTCAGCCCGACCCACAGGCCCAGCCCGCCATTGGCGAGGAAGGCCGCGCCGAACAACAGGGCCAGCAGGGCCCGGCTGGCCTGGGGCTGTTTCCAGAAGCCGCCTGTCACGCCACCGGCTCCGGCTTGGGTTCGGGCTCGGGCGCGTTGGGGATCTTGGCCAGAGGCTGGGCGCGCGAACCATCGTACAGGCTGGCGTCGCTCAGCGTCTGGGCGCCGCCGGCGGGCTCGGAGCTGCGGCGGCCGGCGTAGCTGCCGGGCGCGGGTTTCTTACCGGCGCGGAAGTCGGCGATGATCTGGCGGAAGCTCTCCGGCGTCAGGTCCTCGTAGTAGTAGTCGTTGATCGCGGCCATCGGGGCGTTGCAGCAGGCGCCCAGGCACTCGACCTCTTCCCAAGTGAACAGGCCGTCGGCGCTCAGATGGCTCTTCGGACCGATCTCGGTCTTGCAGATCTCGATCAGGTCGTTGGCCCCGCGAAGCGCGCAGGGCGTGGTGCCGCAGACCTGGATCAAGGCGGCGCTGCCGACCGGCTCCAGCATGAACATGGTATAGAAGGTGGCGACCTCGTAGATGCGGATCACCGGCACCGAAAGCATCTCGGCGACCAGGCGGATGGCGGGTTCGCTGACCCAGCCCTCCTGCTTCTGCACCAGCCACAGCAGCGGGATCGAGGCCGACTGCTTGCGGTGCTCGGGATACTTGCCCAGCCAGAAGTTCACCTTCTCCATCGAATCCGGGGAGAAGGCGAAGCTCGGCGGCTGTTCCTTGGCGAGACGGCGGACGCTCATATCTGTCCTTGGCGGTTCCAGAGGGGACGCCGAACACGGTCGCCCGCAAAGTTCACGGCGGCGGGTCCCAGGATCGCCAGGACGCCGGGGATCGCCCACCCGATATTATAGGGCATGGCGAAAGCGACCACGCTGGCGACCAGCAGCAGGGTGAACACCGGCAACATGGCGTGCAACGCGAGCGCCACGCGCTTCCCGCGGGACGCACCCTGCCGGTCCAGCCCGAAATAGAGCGTCGCCGTACCGACCATCAGCGCCAGGAAGGCGGCGACGTCGAAACCGGCGCCAAATGCGAACCATTCCCCGTGGGTCACCGATCCACCTCCCCGAACACGATGTCCAGCGAGCCCAGGATGGCGGAGACGTCGGCCAGCAGGTGGCCGCGGTTCATCCAGTCCATGGCCTGGAGGTGGGCGAAGCCCGGCGCGCGGATGTGGCAGCGATAGGGCTTGTTGGTGCCATCGGCGACTAGGTAGACGCCGAACTCGCCCTTGGGCGCCTCGACCGCGACGTAGACCTCGCCCGCCGGGACGTGGAAGCCCTCGGTGTAGAGCTTGAAGTGATGGATCAGGCTTTCCATCGATCGCTTCATCTCGGCGCGGCGCGGCGGGGCGACCTTGCCGTCGGTGGTCAGCACCGGGCCGGGCGTCTTGCGCAGCCGCTCGATGCACTGCTCCATGATCCGGATCGACTGGCGCATCTCTTCCATGCGCACCAGGTAGCGGTCGTAGCAGTCGCCGTTATTGCCGATCGGGACGTCGAAATCGAAATCCTCGTAGCCGTCGTAGGGCTGGCTCTTGCGCAGGTCCCAGGCCACGCCCGAACCGCGCACCATCACGCCGGAAAAGCCGTGCTCGAACGCCTCTTCCTTGGTCACCACGCCGATGTCGACATTGCGCTGCTTGAAGATGCGGTTGGGCGTGACCAGCCCGTCGATGTCCTTGAGCACCTGCGGGAAGGTGGTGCACCAGCGGGCGATGTCGTCGATCAGGGCCGGTGTCAGGTCCTGGTGCACGCCGCCCGGACGGAAGTAGTTGGCGTGCAGGCGCGCGCCGGACGCCCGCTCGTAGAAGATCATCAGCTTCTCGCGCTCTTCGAAACCCCACAGCGGGGGTGTCAGCGCGCCGACATCCATCGCCTGGGTGGTGACGTTGAGGATGTGGCTGAGGATGCGGCCGATCTCGCTGAACAGCACACGGATCAGCTGGCCCCGCTCCGGGACCTCGACGCCGAGCAGCTTCTCGATGGCGAGCACATAGGCGTGCTCCTGGTTCATCGGAGCGACGTAATCGAGACGGTCGAAATACGGGATGGTCTGGAGGTAGGTGCGCGCCTCCATCAACTTCTCGGTGCCGCGGTGCAGCAGGCCGATGTGCGGGTCCACCCGCTCGACCACCTCCCCGTCCAGTTCCAGCACCAGGCGCAGCACGCCGTGGGCGGCCGGGTGCTGGGGGCCGAAGTTGATGTTGAACTTGCGCACCGGCGTCTCGTCGGGCGCCGGGGCCGGGACGGTGGTGGAAGCGATCTCGACCGGGAGCTGCCCAGCGACGGGCGTGGAGATATCGTCGGCCATGACTACTCCTTGCCTGCGCTGGTGATCGCCTTGGCGGCGGCGTTCATGGCCTTCTCGTCGCCGGGGATCACGTACTGATAGCCCGTCCCCGCCAGGGCGGTGCGCGAGCCTTCCCAGGGCGAGAGGAAGTCGAACGCGCGAAATTCCTGCGGCAGCTTCACCGGCTCGTAGACCACCCGCTTCAGCGCCTCGTCCCAACGCACCTCGACATAGCCCGTCATCGGGAAGTCCTTGCGCAGGGGATGCCCGTGGAAGCCGTAGTCGGTCAGGATGCGGCGCAGGTCGGGATGGTTGTCGAAGAAGATCCCGTACATGTCGAACGCCTCGCGCTCGTACCAATCCGCCGCCGGGTGCACCGAGACCACGGACGGCACCGGGGTGTCCTCGTCGGTCTGCACCGTCACCCGCAGGCGGCGGTTCTTCACGAACGACAGCAGTTGGTAGACCACGTCGAACCGGCGCGCCCGCTCGGGATAGTCGGCGCCGCTGATCATGGTCAGCTGGACGAAGCGGTAGTTGGCGTTGTCGCGCAGCGTAGTCAGCAGATCGACGATGCGGTTCGGCTGGGCCGAGACGCTCAGCTCGCCATACTCGATCTTGAAGCCGGTCGCCGCGCCCGGCGCATCGGCCAGGATCGCCTCGCCCAGCGCCTTCAGCTCTTCGTCGGGGACGGTGAAGCTCATCGCTCGATGGTCCCCGTGCGGCGAATCTTCTTCTGCAGCTGCAGCAGGCCGTAGAGCAAGGCCTCGGCGGTGGGCGGACAGCCCGGCACATAGGCGTCCACCGGCACGATCCGGTCGCAGCCGCGCACGACGCTGTAGCTGTAGTGGTAATAGCCGCCGCCGTTGGCGCAGGAGCCCATCGACAGCACGTAGCGCGGCTCGGGCATCTGGTCGTAGACCTTGCGCAGGGCCGGGGCCATCTTGTTGGTCAGGGTGCCGGCCACGATCATCAGGTCGGACTGGCGCGGGCTGCCGCGTGGGGCCATGCCGAAACGCTCGATGTCATAGCGCGGCATCGAGGCCTGCATCATCTCGACCGCGCAGCAGGCTAGGCCGAAGGTCATCCACATCAGCGAGCCGGTGCGCGCCCAGGTGATCACGTCGTCCAGCGCGGCGGTGACGAAGCCCTTGTCGGCCAGTTGGCCGGACAGCAGTTCGAAGCCCTCGTCGTGCAGCCGGGGATCGTAGCCCTGCACGCCCGAACGGGCGGCGGCGCCCGCGGGGACCAGCAGGCCGGAGGGCGACAGGGTCAGACCGCTCGAACGCGACGTCGTCGGCTCGGCGCCAGGGCTGGCGGGGGTGGCTACTCCCATTCCAGGGCTCCCTTCTTCCACTCGTAGACGAAGCCGATGGTCAGGATCGCCAGGAAGCACATCATCGACCAGAAGGAGAACACCTGCAGGTCGTGCGGCAGCTTCATCAGCGTCACCGCCCAGGGGAACAGGAAGGCCACTTCCAGGTCGAAGATGATGAACAGGATCGACACCAGGTAGAAGCGCACGTCGAACTTCATGCGCGCGTCTTCGAAGGCGTTGAAGCCGCACTCATAGGCGGAGATCTTCTCCGGGTCCGGATTGCTCGGAGCCAGGGTGAAGGCCGCGATCAGGAACGCGGACCCGATCACCACGGCTATGCCCATGAAGATCAGGATCGGTAGGTACTGCAGCAGGAAGGCGGTCATCAGGCCCTCGGATGGGAATCGAAGCCTTCTAGACCAAGCGAAGCAGGGCTTCAAACGGCGCCGCAGCAAAACGTGGCAGATGCGAGACGTTCGCAGAATTATGGGCTTGAGCGTCCATTAATGAGGCTTTGCCAGGCTCCCCCCTGCACGCTCGCGGACCCATCTCCGACATATCTACACACCAGACCGCTCGTCCCCGCGAAGATGGTGCTGACGGCGGCCGTTAGAACGAACGTTCGGCCGCATATCAAAGTGGATCGAGGGAAATGGAACCAAGCCATCGGGATAATGGCGCGAGTGACGGGACTCGAACCCGCGACCTCCGGCGTGACAGGCCGGCGCTCTAACCAACTGAGCTACACCCGCAATCGACCGTGGCCGGCGCGAGGTGGGGTGAATAGGGCCTAGCGAACCCGGGGTCAAGCCGCGTTTGACGCCTTTCCCCACGCCGTTTCGCCGCGCTTCTCACCGTCGGAGCCGCCGGGAAAACGAAAAAGGCGGCCCGGAGAACCGGACCGCCTTTGGAAACGCAAAACTGATGAAAACCCTAGTCTTCGGCGTCGTAGGCCTGGACCGGGCCGCTGTCCTTGCCCTTGGCCGAGACGTCGCGATCGACGAACTCGATCACCGCAACCGGAGCGTCGTCGCCGTAACGGAAGCCGGCCTTCATGATGCGGATATAGCCGCCGTTGCGGTCGGCGTAGCGGGGGCCGATGGCGGCGAACAGCTTGCCGACCTGCTCCACGTCGCGCACACGGCTGATGGCGATACGACGCGCATGCAGGTCGCCCCGCTTGGCCAGCGTCACCAGCTTCTCGACGAAGGGACGCAGTTCCTTGGCCTTGGGCAGGGTGGTGGTGATCTGTTCGTGCTTGATCAGGCTCGCGGCCATGTTGGCGAACATGGCCTGGCGGTGGGCCGAGGTCCGGTTAAGTTTACGGTGAGCGTTACCGTGACGCATTCTGGTCTCTCCTCAGGCCTCAAGCCTCGCCCTCGTCTTCGAGGGGGCGTAGCGGGCGCCTCGCGGCGCGCGCGGATAAGAGCCTCCAGCCGTCTCCGGCTGAAGGCTCAGGTTGGAATCAGATCTGGTCTTCGAACTTCTTGGCCAGGTCTTCGATGTTTTCGGGCGGCCAGTTCGGCACGTCCATGCCGAGATGCAAGCCCATGCCGGTCAGCACTTCCTTGATCTCGTTCAGCGACTTGCGGCCGAAGTTCGGGGTGCGAAGCATTTCGCCCTCGGTCTTCTGGATCAGGTCGCCGATGTAGACGATGTTGTCGTTCTTCAGGCAGTTGGCCGAACGGACCGAAAGCTCCAGCTCGTCGACCTTCTTCAGCAGCGCCGGGTTGAACGGCAGTTCCGGCTTGGCTTCCTCGGACACCTTCTTCTTCGGTTCGTCGAAGGTGATGAACAGCTGCAGCTGGTCCTGCAGGATGCGGGCGGCGTAGGCCACCGCATCCACAGGCGTCACCGCGCCATTGGTTTCGACTTCCAGGATCAGGCGATCATAGTCGAGCGACTGGCCCTGGCGGGTGGGCTCGACGCGATAGGCGACGCGCTTGACCGGGCTGTAGAGCGCATCCACGGCGATCAGGCCGATGGGCGCGTCCTCGGGACGGTTATGCTCGGCGGCGACGTAGCCCTTGCCGGTGTTGATGGTGAACTCCATCCGCACCGAGGCGCCGTCGTCGAGCGTGCAGATCACGTGATCCTTGTTCAGGATCTCGATATCGGCGGGGGCGTCGATCTGGCCGGCGGTCACCGGACCGGGACCCGTGGCGCGCAGGGTGATGCGCTTGGGGCCTTCCGAGTGCATCCGCAGCGCCAGCTGCTTGATGTTCAGGATGATGTCGACGACATCCTCGCGAACGCCCTCCATCGAGGAGAACTCGTGCACCACGCCGTCGATCTGGACGGAGGTGACAGCGGCGCCCTGCAGCGAGGACAACAGCACGCGGCGAAGCGAGTTGCCGAGGGTAACGCCGAAGCCGCGTTCCAGCGGCTCGGCCACCAGGCGCGCCTTGCGCTGGCTGTCGGAACCCGTCTCGATCTGCGGCTTTTCGGGACGGATAAGGTCTTGCCAGTTTCTTTCGATCACGATCGTCTCTCGAACGGGGCTTAGGCGCCGGCCCTGGATCCAGCTCGAAAACTGGGGGCTCGGCGCCCGCATATTGAATGGCGGACTGGGATCAGACCCGGCGGCGTTTGGGAGGACGGCAGCCGTTGTGTGGGATCGGGGTCACGTCGCGGATGGTGGTGATGGAGAAGCCCACCGCCTGCAGCGCACGAAGCGCCGACTCCCGACCCGAACCCGGGCCGGCGACGTTGACTTCCAGCGTCTTCACGCCGTGTTCCATGGCCTTGCGGCCAGCATCCTCGGCGGCCACCTGGGCGGCATAGGGGGTCGACTTCCGCGAACCCTTGAAGCCCATCGTGCCCGACGACGACCAGGAAATGGTGTTTCCCTGCGCGTCGGTGATGGTCACCATGGTGTTGTTGAAGGTGGCGTTCACGTGCGCCACGCCGGAGGTGATGTTCTTACGCTCGCGCTTTTTAACGCGCGTCGGTTCCTTGGCCATCGGGACCGTTCCTTACTTCTTCTTACCGGCGATCGGCTTAGCCGGGCCCTTGCGGGTACGGGCGTTGGTATGGGTGCGCTGGCCACGAACCGGCAGGCCCCGGCGATGACGCAGGCCGCGATAGCTGGCCAGGTCTTGCAGACGCTTGATGTTCATGGAGACCTCGCGACGGAGGTCCCCTTCCACGATGTACTCGCGGTCGATCGTCTCGCGAATCTGCAGCACCTCGGCGTCGGTGAGCTGGTTCACCCGACGGCTGTCCTCGATACCCACGGTCTGGAGGATTTCCTTGGCCCGTTGCTGGCCAATGCCGTGGATGTACTGCAGCGCGATCTCGACGCGCTTGTTGGTGGGAATGTTGACGCCTGCGATGCGGGCCACGTCCGAATCTCCTGTACGCGCACAAAAAACACGAATAGGTCCGCCCCGTGCTTGCACGCAGCCGACAACCTTCGCGCCCTTTCGCGGAATGCGGTGTTATAGAGAGCTTGTCGCGCGCGTCAACTGTCTGTTCACACGCGTTAGAGCCCCAGACCTCAGTAGGTGTGGACTCCCACTCTTTCCAAGGCCTTGTCGATCCCTCGGGCCACCTCGTCGACGGACGTCATACCGTCCAATTCAACGAGTTTGCCCTGAAGCTGGTAGTACGGAAGCAGGGGCGCGGTCTGGGCGGCGTAAGCCGACAGGCGCGTCTCGAACACTTCCGGGTTGTCGTCCGGCCGCCCCTGCTCGGCGAATCGCTTGGCGATCCGCGACAGCAGGGCTGAGTGGTCCACCACCAGCCGAATCACGATGTCGATCTGAGCGTGACGGTGCGCCAGCATATTGTCCAGCGCTTCGGCCTGGGCGACCGTGCGCGGAAAGCCGTCGAAGATCGCGCCGCCGGCCGCCTCGGCCTCGGGCAGGCGTTCTTCGATCAGGTCCACCACGATCTCGTCGGAAACCAGTTCCCCCCGGTTCATGATCTCGGCCACGCGATGACCCAGCTCCGACCCGGAGGTCTTGGCGGCCCGCAGCATGTCGCCTGTCGAGAGCTGCACCATCCCGTGCTGCTGCACCAGCCGCAGGGCCTGGGTGCCCTTCCCCGCCGCCGGCGGCCCGAACAGGATCAGGTTCATCGTGCGGCCACCCGGGGCCGCATGCCACCTGCGCCGCCCTTGCCGCGGGACTTCTTGATCAGCCCCTCATACTGGTGGGACAGCAGGTGCGACTGGATTTGGGTCACGGTGTCCATGGTCACGGTCACGGTGATCAGGATCGATGTGCCGCCGAGCGCAGGCATGTTGTAGAAGCTCGTCAGCGCCTCAGGCACCAGGCAGACCACTGTGATGTAGGCCGCACCGATCACCGTCAACCGGGTCAGCACGAAGTCCATGTAGTCCGCCGTGCGCTTGCCCGGACGTATCCCGGGCAGGAAGCCGCCGTACTTGCGCAGGTTCTCCGCCGTCTCCTCCGGATTGAACACGATGGAGGTGTAGAAGAAGGTGAAGAAGATGATCATGGCGCCGTAGAGCAGCATGAACAGCGGCTTGCCGTGCTGGAGCTGGCCGACCGCACTCGGCAGCCACTGGGCCCAGGGCGGCAGATGGGCGGTCGCCAGGAAGCCCATCACCGTCGCCGGCAGCAACAGCAGCGACGAGGCGAAGATCGGCGGGATCACGCCGGCGGTGTTGATCTTCAGCGGCAGGAACGAGCTGTCGCCCCCGTACATGCGGTTGCCGACCTGGCGCTTGGGATACTGCACCAACAGCCGGCGCTGCGAGCGCTCCATGAACACGATGAACAGCACCACGCCCACGGCCATGGCGAAGATAGCGAACATGGCGAAGCCGTTCATCTCGCCGGTGCGGGTCAGCGTGAACATCTGCCAGATGGCCATGGGCAGCTGGGCCACGATGCCGGCGAAGATGATCAGGCTGGTGCCGTTGCCGACGCCGCGCGTGGTCATCTGCTCGCCCAGCCACATCAGGAACAGGGTGCCGCCGGTCAGGGTGGCCATGGTGGTGATGGTGAAGAACACCGGCTCCTGGGCCACCAGGTGGCCCCCGGTGTGCAGCAGGGCCTGGGAGATGCCGAACGACTGCACCAGAGCCAGCACCACGGTCAGATAACGGGTGTACTGGTTGAGCGTCTTGCGCCCGGCCTCGCCGCCCTCCTTGCGGAGCTTTTCCCACGGCGAGTACATGGTGCCCATCAGCTGGACGATGATCGACGCCGAGATGTAGGGCATCACGTTCAGCGAGAAGACCGCCATGCGCGACACCGCGCCACCCGAGAACATGTTGAACATGCCCAGGATTCCCTTGGCCTGGCCGTTGAAGGCCTGGGCGAAGGCGGCAGGATCGATGCCGGGGATGGGGATATAGGTGCCCATCCGATAGACCAGCAGAGCGCCCAGGGTGAACCACAGGCGCTTGTGCAGGTCGGTCGCCTTCTGGAAGGCGCCGTAGTTCATGTTAGCGGCTAGCTGCTCGGCGGCCGAGGCCATTTCGGCTCCCCCAGGGAACTTGGACATGAAACCAGCCGCATCAGCAGACGCCGAGCGGCCGGTCCTTGGACGTCAGAGATAGGCGAAACCTTCGCCGGATGCGAGCGGCTAAGCCGAAATCAAGCTTCGACGGGTTCCGCCTTGACCGGACGCGTCTCGGTGAGCGAGCCGCCGGCCTTCTCGATCGCTTCGCGCGCCGAGGCGGTGGCGGAATAGACCGTCAGGTTCAGCTTGGCGGAAAGCTCGCCCTGACCCAGCAGACGCACGCCGTCCTTGGGGCGACGGATCACGCCGGCGGCGACCAGGGTCGCAGCGTCGATCGCCTTGGAGACGTCCAGCTTGCCGGCTTCCACCGCCTTGGCCAGGCGCCACAGGTTCACCTCGGCGAATTCCTTGGCGAAGGGATTGTTGAAGCCGCGCTTGGGCATGCGCATGTGCAGCGGCATCTGGCCGCCTTCGAACCCCGCCATGCCGTGGCCGGTACGGGCCTTCTGACCCTTCACGCCGCGACCGCCGGTCTTGCCCTTGCCGGAGCCTTCGCCACGGCCAACCCGCATACGCTTCTTGCGCGAACCTTCGTTGTTCGCCAGTTCGTTTAGCTTAACCATCGCCTACTCCTTGGAGTTCGCGCCGGCGCCAGGGCCGACTCGGCTGTTGATATTCTCGCCCCTCAACACCCATCCCCCGGCGAACCAGGAGGAAGGGCGACTGAGGCGAACCGAGAGCTTAGCCCTCGTTTTCCACACGCACCATGTGCGCGACCTTGGCGATCATGCCGCGGACCGCAGGGGTGTCGGTCAGTTCGGACACGCGGCCGACGCGGTTCAGGCCGAGGCCCTTGAGCGTGTCGCGTTGATCCTTGGGACGGCGGATCGGGCTACCAGTTTGACGGACGATGATGGTCGACATGATCAGCCCTCCACGACTTCGGTCGAAGACGCACCGTCGCTGCGACGGCCCAGGATGTCGCCGACCTTCTTGCTGCGCTTGTTGGCGACCTGACGGGGCGAGCTTTGGCCCTTCAGGGCGTCGAACGTGGCGCGCACCATGTTGTAGGGGTTGGACGAGCCGACCGACTTGGCCACCACATCGGCGATGCCGAGGGTTTCCAGCACCGCGCGCATCGGACCACCGGCGATCACGCCGGTGCCCGGAGGCGCCGCGCGCAGCATCACCTTACCCGCGCCGTGACGGCCGTGGCCGTCGTGGTGCAGGGTGCGGCTCTCGCGCAGCGGGACGCGGATCATGGTCTTCTTGGCTTCCTCGGTCGCCTTGCGGATGGCTTCCGGCACTTCACGCGCCTTGCCATGACCGAAGCCGACCCGGCCCTTGCCGTCGCCCACCACCATCAGGGCGGCGAACGAGAAACGACGGCCACCCTTCACGGTCGCGGCGACGCGGTTGATGTGGACCAGCTTTTCGACGATTTCGTTGTCGCGGTCCTCGCCGTCCCGGGGGCGGCGATTGTTGCGGTCTTCGTTGGGACGAGCCATGGGTTGATCCTCAGAAGCTCAGGCCGGCTTCGCGCGCGGCGTCGGCCAGCGCCTTGACGCGGCCGTGAAAGACGAACCCGCCGCGGTCGAACACCACGGCTTGAACCCCGGCGGCCTTGGCGCGCTCGGCGACGAGCTTGCCGACGGCGGCCGCGGCGGCCTTGTCGGAGCCCTTTTCCGGAACGCCCTCGCCGCTCTCAAGCGAAGAGGCCGAGGCGAGCGTGACGCCCTTCGAATCGTCGATGATCTGGGCGTAGATGTGCTTGGACGAGCGGTGCACCGACAGGCGCGGACGGCCGTTGCCGACGGCCTTCAGGCGAAGACGATTGCGCTCGGCGCGGCGGTTGTAGGTTTCGCGGGCGGACAGGGCCATGGCTTACTTCTTCTTGCCTTCCTTGCGCCGCACCTTCTCGCCGGCGTAGCGAACGCCCTTGCCCTTGTAGGGCTCCGGCGGGCGGATGCGGCGGATGCGGGCGGCGGTCTCGCCCACCATCTGCTTGTCGATGCCGCTGATCTTGATCTCGGTCGGCTTGGCCGAAGCGAAGGCGATGCCTTCGGGCGGCGGCATATCGATATCGTGGCTGAAGCCGAGCTGGAGGCTCAGCGTCTTGCCCTTGATCGCGGCGCGGTAACCAACGCCGACCAGTTCCAGGGTCTCTTCGTAACCCTTGGTCACGCCGTCGACCATGTTGTTCACCAGCGTGCGGGACAAACCCCACATGGAGCGGGCGCGCTGGCTCTGACTGGTGGGCGTGAGCGTGATCTGACCGTCTTGCTGCGTCACGACGATCTCGTCGGGCGCGGTGTAGGCCAGTTGGCCCTTGGGGCCTTTAACGGACACCGCCTGGCCGCTCAGCGTCACGGTGACGCCGGCGGGGATGGCGATGGCCTTCTTTCCGATACGGGACATGGATCAGGCCCTTAGTAGACGCGGCACAAGACTTCGCCGCCGACGTTTTCGGCGCGCGCTGCTTGGTCCGACATCACGCCCTTGGACGTGGACAGGATGGAGATACCGAGCCCGTTCTTCACCGGCTTGAGCTCGGAGATGGCGGAATAGACCCGACGGCCCGGCTTGGACACGCGGGAGATTTCCGCGATGACCGGCGCGCCGTCGAAGTACTTCAGCTCGATTTCGAATTCCGGGTGCTTGCCGGCCTCTTCGACCAGGGCGTAGCCGCGGATATAGCCTTCTTCCTGGAGCACATCCAGGACACGGCCGCGCAGCTTGGAAGCCGGGGTGGACACCTTGGAACGCTTGCGCTCGGCCGCGTTCTTGATGCGAGCGATCATATCGCTCAGGGGATCGTTGAAGGACATTGCTCTTCTTCTCCCCTTACCAGCTCGACTTCACGAGACCAGGAATCTGGCCGGCGGAGCCAAGCTCGCGAAGTGCGATCCGGCTCATCTTGAGCTTACGATAAAAGGCGCGCGGACGTCCGGTGACGGCGCAGCGGTTGCGGATGCGGGTCGGCGAGGAACTGCGGGGCAGTTCGGCCAGCCGGAGGCGCGCGTCGAAGCGCTCCTCCAGCGGACGGCTCTCGTCGTTGGCGATGGCCTTCAGCTCGGCGCGCCTGGCGGCGAACTGCTTCGCCATCTTGCGGACCGCGTTGTTGCGGTTGACGGCGCTTTTCTTAGCCATCGGTCCTCAGCCTCCCGCCTGGGTGGTGAACGGGAATTTAAATTCCTTGAGAAGCGCACGCGCTTCGTCATCGCTCTTGGCCGTGGTGCAGACGATGATGTCCATGCCCCACATCTGGTCGATCTCGTCGTAGTTGATCTCGGGGAACACAATGTGTTCCTTGAGACCCATGGCGTAGTTGCCGCGACCGTCGAAGCTGGTGGGCCGCAGACCCCGGAAGTCCTTCACCCGCGGCAGGGCCACGGTGATCAGGCGGTCCAGGAACTCGTACATGCGGTCCTTGCGGAGCGTCACCTTGGCGCCGATGACCATGTTCTCGCGCAGCTTGAAGCCGGCGATGGACTTGCGGGCGCGGGTGGGCGCGGGCTTCTGGCCGGCGATCGCCGCCAGGTCCTTCATGGCCGTCTGGGTCTTCTTGGAGTCCGTCACGGCCTCCCCGATACCCATGTTCAGCACCACCTTGTCGAGACGCGGAATCTGCATCTCGTTGGTGTAGCCGAATTGCTCGCGCAGAGCGTCGCGGACCCGAGCCTTGTACTCGGTCTTCAGCCGCGGCTCGTAGCGATCGGTTTGCACATCAACCATTGATCACTTCCCCCGTCGTCTTGGCGAAACGGACCTTCTTGTCGCCTTCGATACGGAAACCGACGCGGGTCGGCTTACCGTTGGAGTCGACGCAGGCCACGTTCGACACATGGAGGGGAGCCTCCTTGTGCTTGATCCCGCCCTGGGGATCGGATTGCGAAGCCTTGGTGTGGCGCTTGACCATGTTCAGGCCTTCCACGATCAGGCGGTTTTCCTTCGGCATCACCTGCTGGACCTGGCCTTGCTTGCCCTTGTCCTTGCCGGTGAGCAGGACGACGCGGTCGCCCTTCTTGATCTTGGCCGCCATCACAGCACCTCAGGGGCGAGCGAGATGATCTTCATGTGGTTCTTGGCGCGGAGTTCGCGCGGAACCGGCCCGAAGATGCGGGTGCCGATCGGCTCGGAGGACTTGTTCACGATCACCGCCGCGTTCTTGTCGAAGCGGATCACCGAACCGTCCTTGCGCGCGATGTCCTTGGCGGTGCGAACCACCACGGCGCGCAGCACGTCGCCCTTCTTCACGCGGCCGCGCGGGATCGCTTCCTTCACGGAAACCACGATCACGTCGCCCACGCTGGCGTAACGCCGCTTAGCGCCGCCGAGCACCTTGATGCACATGACCCGACGGGCGCCCGAATTATCGGCGACTTCCAGGTTAGTTTGCATCTGAATCATTGTTCAGACCTTCCGTTAGTGCGCGGAAGCCTGGGCGGCCTTCGGAAGGACCTCCCAAGTCTTCAGCTTCGACTTCGGCGCGCACTCGATGATGCGAGCCAGATCGCCGGCCTTGTAGGAATTGCCCTCGTCATGGGCATGATACTTCTTCGACCGGCGCACGGTCTTCTTCAGCACGGGGTGCAGGAAGGTCCGCTCGACCTTCACGACCACGGTCTTGTCGCCCTTGTCGGAAACGACCACGCCTTCGAGAATACGCTTAGGCATCTATCGTCTCCCTCAGTTGGCCACAGGCGCGCTGGTGCGCAGCTGGGTCTTGATCCGCGCGATGTCCCGACGGACCTCTTCCACACGGTGCGACTTTTCCAGTTGGCCGGTCGCCGCCTGGAAACGCAGGTTGAACTGCTCGCGCTTCAGCTCGATGAGCTGGTCGCTGAGCTGATCGGGGTTCAGGCCCCGGATCTCTTGCATCTTCATCACGCGGCCTCGACGTTCTCGTGGATCGCGCCCGCGTCGTGGCGGGTGACGACCTTGGTGCGCACCGAGAGCTTGGCGGAGCCGAGACGCAGCGCCTCGCGGGCCACGTCGTCCGGCACGCCGTCGATCTCGAACAGGATCCGACCCGGGTGAACCCGCGCGGCCCAGTGATCGATGGCGCCCTTGCCCTTGCCCATCCGCACTTCGGCCGGCTTGCCGGTCACCGGCACGTCGGGGAATACGCGGATCCAGACCCGGCCTTGGCGCTTCATCTGACGAGTGATGGCGCGACGGGCGGCTTCGATCTGGCGAGCAGTGACCCGCTCGGGTTCAAGCGACTTCAGGCCGTAGGAGCCGAAGGTCAGGCTGAAGCCAGCCTTGGCCACGCCGTGGATACGGCCCTTGAACTGCTTACGGAACTTGGTTTTCTTGGGTTGCAGCATGATTCAATCCTCAGGCCGGCGTTTCGGCCTGGCGATCGCGGCGTTGTCCCCGCCGATCGCCACGGTCGCCACGGTCACGACGGTCGCCTTCACCGCCCGGGCCAGTCGCTTCCAGAGCCCAGCGCTTGTCCTGAGCCATGGGATCGTGCTCGAGCACTTCGCCCTTAAAGACCCAGACCTTCACGCCGATGATGCCGTAGGTGGTGGTGGCTTCGGTGAAGCCGTAATCGATGTCGGCGCGTAGGGTGTGAAGCGGCACGCGACCTTCGCGATACCATTCCATCCGCGCGATTTCCGCACCGCCGAGACGGCCCGAGACGTTGATCCGAACGCCCTTCGCCCCGAGGCGCATGGCGGATTGCATCGAACGCTTCATGGCGCGACGGAAGGCGATCCGGCGCTCGAGCTGCTGGGCGATGGACTCGGCGATCAGCTGGGCGTCGGTCTCGGGCTTGCGCACCTCGACGATGTTCAGGAACACCTCGCCCTCGGTCATGCCCGACAGGTCCTTGCGGAGCTTGTCGATGTCCGCGCCCTTCTTGCCGATGATGACACCGGGACGGGCGGCGTAGATGGTGACGCGGCACTTCTTGTGCGGGCGCTCGATGATGATGCGCGACACGCCGGCCTGCTTGAGGCGTTCCTTCAGCCACTTGCGGACCTTGATGTCCTGGTGGAGCAGGCGACCGTAGTCCTCGCCGTCGGCGAACCAGCGGCTGTCCCAGGTGCGGTTGACGCCGAGGCGCAGACCGATCGGATTGACCTTCTGACCCATATTACGCAGCCTCGGCTTGTTCGCGGACCACGATGGTGAGTTCCGAGAAGGGCTTTTCGATACGCGCAGCCCGACCGCGGGCGCGGGCGGAGAAGCGCTTCATGATCAGGTTCTTGCCGACGAAGGCTTCGGCCACGACCAGGGCGTCGATGTCCAGGTTGTGGTTGTTCTCGGCGTTGGAGATCGCCGAATAGAGCGCCTTGCGCACATCCTTGGCGATACGCTTGTGGCTGAACTCGAGCTCGTTCAGGGCGCGCTGGACGGGCAGGCCACGGATGGACTGCGCGACCAGGTTCAGCTTGCGCGCGCTGGTGCGCAACGCAGTGACCTTGGCCATGGCGGAGGTTTCGGACAGGCGGCGAGGCTTGGCTTGCTTGCTCATCGCTACTTCCTCTTGGCCTTCTTGTCGGCCGCGTGGCCGTAGAAGGTGCGGGTGGGCGCGAACTCGCCGAGCTTGTGGCCAACCATGTCCTCGGAGACCATCACCGGCACGTGCTTCATGCCGTTGTAGACACCGAAGGTCAGGCCGACGAATTGCGGCATGATGGTGGAGCGGCGCGACCAGGTCTTGATCACGTCCTTGCGGCCCGAGTCCTGGGCCTTGTCCGCCTTCGCCAGCAGGTAGCCGTCGACGAAGGGCCCTTTCCAGATGGAGCGGGTCATGGGTTAACGAGCCTTCCTGACGTGGCGCGAACGGATAATGAACTTGTCCGTGGTCTTGTTGCTGCGGGTCTTGTGACCCTTGGTGGGCTTGCCCCACGGCGTCACGGGGTGACGACCGCCCGAGGTCTTGCCTTCACCACCACCGTGGGGGTGATCGACCGGGTTCATGGCCACGCCGCGAACGTGCGGACGACGACCCATGTGACGAACCCGACCGGCCTTGCCGAGGGTCTGGTTCATGTGGTCGGGGTTGGACACCGCGCCCACCGTGGCCATGCAGCTGTCGAGCACCATGCGCAGCTCGCCCGAACCGAGGCGGATCTGGGCGTAGCCGGCGTCTCGGCCGACCAGCTGGGCGTAGGCCCCGGCCGAGCGCGCCATCTGCGCGCCCTTCTCGGGCTTCAGCTCGACATTGTGGATGATGGTGCCGATCGGCATGCCACGGAGCGGCATGGCGTTGCCCGGCTTCACATCGACCCGCTCGCCGGCGATGATCTCGTCGCCCGCCTTCAGGCGCTGCGGCGCGATGATGTAGGCCAGCTCGCCATCGGCGTACTTCACCAGGGCGATGAAGGCCGAACGGTTGGGGTCGTATTCCAGCCGCTCGACGGAGGCCGGCACGTTCCACTTGCGCCGCTTGAAGTCGACGACACGGTACAGCCGCTTGGCTCCGCCGCCGCGGAAACGCACCGCGATGCGTCCGCCGCCGCCACGACCGCCCGACTTCGTCAGGCCTTCGATCAGCGACTTCTCGGGCTTGCCCTTGTGCAGCTCGCGCCGGTCGACCAGCACGAGGCCGCGTTGACCCGGCGAGGTCGGATTATAATGTTTGAGCGCCATAGTCTATTCGCCCCTACAGACCGGTCGTGACGTCGATGGACTGGCCTTCGGCCAGCGTCACGATCGCCTTCTTCACGTCGGAACGCTTGCCGAGGATACCCCGGAAGCGCTTGCTCTTGCCCTTGGTCACAATGGTGTTGACCTTGAGCACATTGACCTTGAACAGCTCTTCGACCGCAGCGGCGATCTCGTCCTTGGTGGCGTCATGGGCCACCTTGAACACGACCTTGTTCTGCTCCGAGAGCACAGTCGCCTTTTCGGTGATGTGCGGCGCGACGATGACGTCGTAATGGCGTGCGGTCGCGGCCATCAGGCGGCTTCCTTCTGTTCGGTCTCGACGCTGTAGCGGGCCTCGATGGCCTCCACCGCCGAGCGGGTCAGCACCAGGGTGTGGCGGCGCAGCACGTCATAGACGTTGAGGCCGGCGTTCGGCAGCACGTCGATGTGCATGATGTTGCGGGCGGCCAGCTTGAAGTTGTTGTCCACTTCGGGACCCGCGATGACCAAGGCGTTGGTCAGGCCGATCTTCTCGAACTGGGCCTTCAGCGCGGCGGTCTTGGGCGCGTCCAGCGTCAGCTGGTCGACCACGATCAGCGAGCCGCTCTTGACCTTGGACGACAGGGCGTGGCGCAGGGCCAGGGCCCGGACCTTCTTGGGCAGGTCGAGCGCATGGCTGCGGACCACCGGGCCGAACACCTTGGCGCCGCCAACGAACTGAGCCGCCTTGCGCGAGCCGTGACGGGCGCCGCCGGTGCCCTTCTGCTTGTACATCTTCTTGCCCGTACGCGCGACTTCGTTGCGGGTCTTGATCTTGTGGTTGCCGGAGCGACGCTTGGCCAGTTGCCAGACGACGACCCGCTGCAGGATGTCGGCGCGGATGTCGTCGATGCCGAACACGGCGTCCGACAACTCGATCTCGCCGGCCTTGCCGCTATCGAGGGTGATGACGTTGAGCTTCATGATTATTCCGCACCCTCGTTGGAGGGCGCCTCAGGAGCGGCTTCGGCGACCGCCGGAGCGGGTTCGCCGCCGGCCAGACGGAAGGCGCCGGGCTTGGGGGCGTCGGCGTGCAGCGGCTTCTTGATCGCGTCGCTGACCTTGACGAACGAGCCCTCGGAACCGGGGATCGCGCCCTTGATCAGGATCAGACCGCGCTCGGCGTCGATGCGCCAGACGGTGAGGTTCTGGGTGGTGACGGTCTCGACACCGAGTTGGCCGCCCATCTTCTTGCCCTTGAAGGTCTTGCCCGGGTCCTGGCGTTGGCCGGTCGAACCCAGCGAACGGTGCGACACGGACACGCCGTGGGTCGCCCGCAGACCGGAGAAGTTCCAGCGCTTCATGCCGCCGGCGAAACCCTTGCCGATGGTCACGCCCTGCACGTCCACCTTTTGGCCGGGGACGAAGTGGTCGGCGGTCAGTTCCGCGCCCACGTCGATCAGGTTGTCCTCGGTCACGCGAAACTCGGTGACGTGATGCTTGGGCTCGACCAGCGCCTTGGCGAAGTGGCCGCGCATGGCCTGGCTGGTGTTCTTGGCCTTCTTGGGGCCCGCGCCGAGCTGGAGGGCCACGTAGCCGTCCCGATCGAGGGTGCGCTGAGCGGTGACCTGGCAGCCCTCGAGGGAGAGCACCGTCACCGGCACGTGCTGACCGGCTTCATCGAAGAAGCGGGTCATGCCGAGTTTCTTGGCGAGTACGCCGGTACGCATTGCTCCGGCTCCTTACAGCTTGATTTCGACGTCGACGCCGGCGGACAGGTCGAGCTTCATCAGCGCGTCCACGGTCTGCGGGGTCGGGTCAACGATGTCGAGCACGCGCTTGTGGGTGCGGATCTCGAACTGTTCGCGGGATTTCTTGTCGATGTGCGGCGAGCGCAGCACCGTGAACTTTTCAATCTTGGTCGGGAGCGGGATGGGCCCGCGCACGGTCGCGCCTGTACGCTTGGCGGTCTGCACGATCTCACGGGTGGAGTGATCCAACACCCGGTGATCAAACGCCTTAAGGCGAATACGAATATTCTGACGATCCATATCGATGCCGTCCTCGCGCCCGTTCCGCTCGTACAGTTCAAAGACCATGGCCCGATCCCGAAGGAGTAGGCCGTACTTACGTCTCGAACGCCACCAAACCAATCCACCTGATCGGACGTTGACGTTGAGCCGCAAAACGAAAGGGCCCGACACAGCATGCTGCGAAGGCCCTGATCAAGTCGCACCGCGGGAGACCCGACAGGCGCGCTATGTCTTATTCGTTCCGCGAACTGCGTCTAGGCGATTGCCTACGGCCAATTCAGCAGAGGGCGGTTTATGCCTATCTCGCCCCGAAACGTCAAGCGAAGTTTGGGCCCGGCGTTGCACAGCGGACTCACTGGGCCTGGGCCTTGAGATAGCGCTGGAAAACCGCCCTCGCCCCCAGCCGGTCGAGGATGGGCGGGACGATCTTTGCGCCGTTCTCGCTGTTGGTGAGAATCACCGCCCCGTCGCCCGAGGCCAGATCCAGGTAGGCGAAGGTGGAGATCCCGGCGTCGCTGCCGGTGTGCATCAGCAGTTTCGCCTCATCGAAATCGAGCACCAGCCAACCGAGGCCGAACCCCTCGTCGCGGGGACAGCTCGCCATCCTGGCGCCTTCGCAGGCCGAGGCCTTGGTGCTGACCTGGATGCGCCCGCGTTCCTTGGCGATGACGGCGCTCAAACCCTGGTTCTTCAGCACCCCCGTCATGAAGGCTGCGTAGTCGCCGGCCGTGGCGTAGACGAGGTCCGCCGCTATGTAACGGCTCGCGATCAGCGGCTTCAGCGGCCGGCCCGCGGCGTCGGTGGGGGGCGCGATTCGGCCGGCGAACCAGGGCTTGTCCGTGTAGGCGGTGGACCTCATGCCGGTCGGATCGAACAGATAGGTGTTCGCCAGATCCTCGAAGGCCACGCCCGTCTTCTTCTCGATGAAGCGGGCGGCGTAGACATAACCCTCCCCGGAATAGCCCCACCCCTCCCCCGGCGTGCGCAGGAACGCCAAGCCCGTCTTGCGGTCCCGCCAATTGGGAAAGCCGCTCTGGTGGCTGAGCACGCGCCTTAACGTCAGAAGCTTGCGCCGCTCGTCGCCCGCGATGTCGGGGTCCGTCCAGACCGGATGCATCGGCTCATCCAGCGACAGGCCGCCTTTGGACGCCAGGCGCAGGATCACCTCGGCGGTGAGCGGCTTGGTCAGCGAGGCTATATTGTAGAGCGTATCGGGGGTGGCGAGCGTCCCCGCGCCCTGCATGCCGTAGGCGGCGGTCAGCACGACCCGCCCGCCCTTGATCTGGGCGATCGAGACGCTGGGGACGGCGGCCCGGACGAGCAGGCCGGGCATGTCACGATCCAAGATCACCTTCGCCGCCCCGGACGGGCTTTGGGCGAGGGCCGGCAAGGCGCCCAAGGCCAGGGCCGCAAGCCCCATCGCCGCGATCCACTTCAGCATCCCTCGCCCCTGACCTCGCCGAGACGACGGAGCGCTCAGCGGCCCGTGCGCACGTCGCCCGAGCCCATGACGCTCTTGCTCACCGGGCCGGACACGTGGGCGACATAGATATCGCCTGAACCGACGACCGCGGCCGAAAGCGAACCGGCCTCGCCGTCGAAGCTGAAGTCGCCGGAGCCGGCGACCCTGGCCTTCACATTCGGGGCGTGGCCGCCGTGGATACGGATGCCGCCCGATGCGGCGATGCCAGCGTCCACCGGCCCGGCGATGCTAGCCACCGCCACGTCGCCCGAACCCGCCACCTTGGCGCGCAGCGCTCCGTTGACGGCGCCGGTGGTCACATCGCCCGAGCCGGCGATCGACACGTCGGCGTCGCCGCCGACCGCCCCCGTCTGTAGGTCGCCGGAGCCCGCGAGCTTCCCACGCAGCGATCCCGCCGCCTCGGCGTGGATATCGCCCGACCCCACATTGTTCACCGAGAGCTGGCCGCGGACGTCCGCGACCGTCCAGTTCCCGCAGCCGACGGCGGACAGGTCGAGACTGTCGGTGCGGCCGACCTCGCCGAACACCGCCGAGCTGGCGGCGACGCGCGCGCTGAGCGGGACGTGGGCGGTGATCACGGGCAGGTCGTCATAATCCACCCGACCGACCCCACGCACGAACACCGCACGGTTGTCCCGGATGTGGGTCATCGGCCCGATGTGGGTGACGACATAGGCGCCGACACAGCGGGTCCGGTCGTTCGACACCCCGAACATGCCGGCGTCCAGGCCGCCGTCCACGACCACGCGACCGCCTTCCTGGCGCACGTTGAGTTCGGGCAGGCGGTTATCGCCGTGATGAACAGTGACAGAGACATTGTTACGGGGCTCCGCGATCACCACGAGCCGGGCGGCGGCGTGCTCTATACGCACCTGCGGCGGCTCATCGGCATGACAGGCGGCAGTCGCGCTCGCAGAAGCAGCCATCACCGCCACGCCGCAAAACAAATTCCGGATGCTCATCGCCCGCTCTCCAGCTATTTCGCCAAAAGGGGTAGGTTCTAAGCGCGGTCGATACAGCTTAATTTCCCGTCATGACCTCGATTTAATGATTGGCGGACAGGGTTTTCCTCTCCTGAAAGAGGCCGGTCGGATCAATGCTGGGCTTACCGCCCTCGCCTGCTCGGCGCGCCTGCGGGTGGTTGCGGATCGCCGCAAAGACCAGGCTCGGCCGAAAATATGTTTCACGTGCATTCTCATCACGAAGTTGACAGAGGCTACCTGTCGCCACCACCTTCCGCGCCGCATCAGGAAGTCAGCCGCTATATGAACGTCGTCGTCGTCGAGAGCCCGGCCAAGGCCAAGACCATCAACAAGTACCTGGGCTCCGACTACGTGGTCCTGGCCTCCTACGGACACGTCCGCGACCTGCCGTCCAAGGACGGATCGGTGCGGCCGGACGAGGACTTCGCCATGAGCTGGGATGTCGACCCCAAGGCGGCGAAGCGGCTCAACGACATCGCCGACGCCATGAAGGGCGCCGACCGCCTGATCCTGGCCACCGACCCCGACCGCGAGGGCGAGGCCATCTCGTGGCACGTGCTCGAGGTGCTGCAGAAGAAGAAGGCCATCAAGACGGCCGAGGTGCAGCGGGTGGTGTTCAACGCCATCACCAAGTCCGCCGTCACCGAGGCGATGAAGAACCCGCGCCAGATCGACATGGAGCTGGTCAACGCCTACCTGGGCCGCCGCGCCCTGGACTACCTGGTGGGCTTCACCCTGTCGCCGGTGCTGTGGCGCAAGCTGCCCGGCGCCCGCTCGGCCGGACGGGTGCAGTCGGTGGCCCTGCGCCTGGTGGTGGACCGCGAGCAAGAGATAGAAGCCTTCAAGACCCAGGAATACTGGAGCGTGGAGGCCGACGTCTCCGCCGGCTCCGATCCCTTCCTGGCCCGCCTGGTCAAGCTCGATGGCAAGTCGCTGAAGAAGTTCGACCTGCCCAATACCGATGTGGCCAACGCCGCCCGCGCGGCGGTGGCCGCCGGCGCCTTCACCGTCACAGCGGTGGAGAAGAAGCCCGCCCGCCGCTCGCCCGCCCCGCCCTTCACCACCTCCACCCTGCAGCAGGAGGCGGCGCGCAAGCTCGGCTTCTCGGCCCAGCGCACCATGCAGACGGCGCAGAAGCTGTACGAGGGCGTGGACGAGAACGGCGGTCTCATTACCTATATGCGGACCGACGGCGTTCAGGCCGCGCCCGAGGCGATCGCGGAGGCCCGCCAGGTCATCGCCGGCCGCTTCGGCGACGCCTACGTCCCCGAGCAGCCGCGCCTCTACAAGACCAAGGCCAAGAACGCCCAGGAGGCGCACGAGGCGATCCGCCCGACCTCGCTGGCCCGCCTGCCCTCCCAGCTCCGGCTCGAGGGCGACCAGGCCCGGCTGTACGAGCTGATCTGGAAGCGGATGATCGCCAGCCAGATGGAGTCCGCCCGCATCGAGCGCACCACCGTCGATCTCGATACGGCCGACGGCAAGACCGGCTTGCGCGCCGTGGGCCAGGTGATCCAGTTCGACGGCTATCTGGCCGTCTACGAGGAGGGCCGTGACGACGCCGACGACGAGGACAGCCGCCGCCTGCCCGCCATCGCGCAAGGCGCTGCCGCCAAGGTGATCGAGGCCCGCGCCGACCAGCACTTCACCGAACCGCCGCCGCGCTATTCGGAAGCCTCGCTGGTCAAGAAGCTGGAAGAGCTGGGGATCGGGCGTCCGTCGACCTACGCCTCGATCCTGGGCGTGCTGCGCGACCGCGAATACGTGCGGATGGACAAGAACCGCTTCCATCCCGAGGACAAGGGCCGCCTGCTCAGCGCCTTCCTCAAGCAGTTCTTCCTGCGCTACGTGGAATTCGACTTCACCGCCGACCTGGAGGAGAAGCTCGACAAGGTCTCCGCCGGCGAACTGGAATACAAGGTCCTGCTGCGCGAGTTCTGGGAGGACTTCCGCGCCGCCATCGCCTCGGTCGGGGACCTGCGGGTGTCCCAGGTGCTGGACGCGCTCAACGAGGCGCTCGGCCCGGCCATCTTCCCCGAGCGCGACGACGGCGGCGACCCGCGCGTCTGCCCGACCTGCCACACCGGCAAGCTGAGCCTGAAGGCCAGCAAGTTCGGCGCCTTCATCGGCTGCTCCAACTACCCGGAGTGCCGCTACACCCGCCAGCTCGGCGCGACGGAGGGCGACGACGCCCAGGGCGGCGACCGCGAGCTGGGAACCGATCCGGTCAGCGGCCAGCCGGTCTGGCTGAAGATCGGCCGCTTCGGCCCCTATGTTGAGCTGACCGTCGATCCCGAGGACAAGAAGGCCAAGCCCAAGCGCTCCAGCCTGCCCAAGGGCTGGTCGCCGGAATCGATCGACCTGGAAAAGGCCCTGCGCCTGCTCAGCCTGCCGCGCGAGGTGGCGATGCATCCCGAGGACGGCGAGCCGATCCTGGCCGGGCTCGGGCGCTACGGACCCTATGTCCAGCACAAGGGGACCTACGCCAGCCTGGACGGTATCGACGAAGTGTTCGAGGTCGGCGAGAATCGCGCCGTCGCTCTGCTGGCCGAGAAGCGCGCTGGCGGCGGCCGGGGCGGACGCGCGGCGCCCGCCGCGCTGAAGGAGCTCGGCGCCCACCCGACCTCGGGCGAACAGATCCGCGTGCTGAGCGGGCGCTACGGCCCCTATGTCAACATGGGCAAGCTCAACGCCAACGTGCCAAAGGGCGCCGATCCGGCGGCGGTCACCCTGGAAGAGGCGGTCAAGCTGCTGGCCGACCGCGCCGGCAAGGCACCGGCCAAGGGCAAGACCGCCCGCGCCAAGGCGCCGGCGGCTGCGAAAGCAAAGCCCGCAAGTGCGAAGGCCAAGCCCGCCGCAAAGCCGAAAGCTGCGCCAAAGGCCAAGGCCGCCGCAAAAGTGGCCAAGGGCTAGGCCCCACCCCACCTGTCATCCCGGAAAGTGCGTGAGCGCTTATCCGGGACCCAGGGCGGTGCAAACGCGCCTGGGTCCCGGCTCTCCGCTACGCTACGGCCGGGATGACGGGAATAGGGTTGGGCGAGAGGCCCCGAATCACCGCTCCCAGGGCGCGATGCAGTAGTGGGGCGAGCCGTCTCCGGCGATGTAGACGTTGGTGCGCGGATTGTAGCCACCGTGGTTGTTATAACACCACCGCACATGGTTCTCGCGCGCCACCGCGGGGGGGATCGGCCGGGGCGGCGGCGGCGGATAGTAGGTCTCGCAGGCGGCCGTCAGCAGGCCCAGCCCGGTCGCGAGCGCAAGGATGGTGAGTTTCCGCATAGAGCCGGCTCCTTGTCGTGTGGCGGATCGCATAGCCGCAGCAACAACGCCCATCCCGCCTGAACCGATGCTGAACGCCGGGTCCGGACGGAAGGCGCGCATTGGCGGCGCACCTGCGCGCTGAGTGCGGTCGGCGCCGACGCGCGGCATTGACATCGGGCGCCGCGCCTGGGATGTCCGCGCCCGAACGGCCGTCGCTTATCCGCCAGAGACCTAATGACCTATATCGTCACCGACGCCTGCGTGAAGTGCAAGTTCATGGACTGCGTGGAAGTGTGTCCGGTGGACTGCTTCTACGAAGGCGAGAACTTCCTCGCCATCAATCCGGACGAGTGCATCGACTGCGGCGTGTGCGAGCCGGAATGCCCGGTGGACGCCATCAAGCCGGACACCGAGGACGACGCCGACGGCAAGTGGCTGAAGATCAACGCCGACTACGCCAAGGCTTGGCCGAACATCACCGTCAAGGGTACGCCGCCCGCCGACCGGGCCGAGTTCGAGCGCGAGACCGGCAAGTTCGAGAAGTACTTCGACCCCGCGCCCGGCAAGGGCGCCTGAGCCGGCGAAAGCCGACGCGAATGCGCCAAACGGCGTCCGGTTTCATCCGCCGGACTCATGTCTTTGAAACATGCGACAATTGTGCTATAGGCTAACACCGACGTCGGTGGCCCAATTCGCGCGCCAACGCCGTCGATTGTCGCAATCCAGCCGTCCGGTCAAGGCGCGCCCGACTTTCCGAAGGGTGTTCTGATTCCCAACGAACCAAAGATCGCATGCTCGCTTGTCGTGGCGGGTAGGTGCGTGTCTTCGGCGTCCGCGGCTCCGGCTCGTCCGTTCCTCCCCCAGGACGGTCGCAAGACGCATGAAGGATGACCTATGACCAAGAGCGCTGATGGTTTCGCCATCTCGGATCACGTGGTGTACCCCGCCCACGGCGTCGGCACGATTCAGGCCGTCGAAACCCAGGAAGTCGCCGGCACTTCGCTCGAAGTCTACGTCATCACCTTCGACCACGAGAAGATGACCCTGCGCGTCCCCACGAAGAAGGCCAAGACCGCGGGCCTGCGCTCGCTGGCCGGCGCCGACGTGGTGACCAAGGCCATGACCACCCTCAAGGGCCGCGCCCGCGTGAAGCGCACCATGTGGAGCCGCCGCGCCCAGGAATACGAAGCCAAGATCAACTCCGGCGACCTGATCTCCATCGCCGAAGTGGTCCGCGACCTGCACCGCGCCGACAACCAGCCGGAACAGTCCTATTCCGAGCGCCAGCTCTACGAATCGGCCCTGGACCGCATGGCCCGCGAAGTCGCCGCCATCGAACAGATCGACCGCGACGCCGCGGTGGGCCTGCTCACCAAGTCCCTGATCAAGGCCGCCTGATTCGTTTCAGTCGGATAGCTCTGTGATTCACGAACGCCGTCCCTTCGGGGCGGCGTTTTCGTTTGGGGGTGTGCGTCCTTCGAGACGCCCCTTCGGGGCTTCTCAGGATGACGAGGCGTAGTTGATTGCGAAAACCTTCGTCATGCTGAGGAGCGGCGCAAGCCGCGTCTCGAAGCACGCACACCGTATCATCCGCCGCTGTTCAGCCCGCTCCACGCCGCGCCGCCCGCACCTTCAAATCCCCCAGCGCCGGCCCGATCAGGCTCCACGGCTCCACGCAATACCGCCGGAAAAGCCGCCTCGGATCGCGTACGAGACGGAACAGCCACTCCAACCCCAGCCGGCCAAGCCAGCGCGGCGCCGGCGTCTGCACCCCGGCCTCGTAGTCGTAGGCCGCGCCCACCGGCAGGATCACACAATTGGGCAGGGCGTCAAAATTGCGCTCGATCCAGGTCTCCTGCAGCGGCATGCCCATGCCGACAAACAGCACGTCCGGCTCGAAGGTGGAGATCTCCTCGGCCACCGCCCCCTCGTCGCCCCGCGCGAAATAGCCGTGCCGCCCGCCGAGCTTCAGCCCCGGCCAGCGGACGTTCAGGGCCGCCATCGCCGCCTCAACCACCCCCGGCGCGCCACCGAGATAGTAGACCCGCCATCCCTGCGCCTGGGCCAAGCTCCAGAACATCTCGCGCCAGTCCAGATAGGTGCAGCGGTGGAACGCCTGCCCCCGCCCATGGACGAACCGCGCCCAGGCCAGCAGCGGCGTCGAATCGACCTCGACGATCTCGGCGCGCGCGTACAGGGCCTGCATCTCGGCGCTGCGTCGGATCAGATAGAGGCTATGCAGGTTGTGGTTGGCCACCACCGCCTTGGCCCGCGCCTCCACCCGGCCGCGGATGAAGTGCATCACCTCTTCGGGCCGCACCAGGTCCATGGCGGCGCCGAGCAGGACGATCCGCTCGTCCCCGCGCAGCTCGATGCGGAAACGGGCCGGGGGGGCGTTATCGGCTAAGGCTTCGTGGGGCTCTGGGCTTGGCACGGACGGCTCGATTCGCAGGGCCGACGTGGCCGCTCGCCCCACCCTGGCGCCGGAGGGTCTAGCAATCGCTAACGACGCTCGCGGCCTTCGCTCGATCCACATTCAACAAAACTTGCAGCCGCCCCAGCCGAACAGCATTTCAGTACGGCGTGAAAGCCGGTTAGCTGTGCGCCGGGATCGCAAGGTCCGGCGGACGGAAGACTTCATGCGCAGACGCCAGACCGTGGCGGTGATCGGGGCGGGCTTCAGCGGCGTGCTCACAGCCCTTCGCCTGCTCGACGCGCCGGACGGCCCTTGCGTGCGCCTGGTGGAGCGGCGCGCGCGGTTCGGCCAGGGCGCGGCCTATTCCACCACCAGCCCCCAGCACCTGCTCAACGTCCGCGCCGCCAATATGAGCGCCCTGCCCGAACAGCCCCTGCACTTTCTGGACTGGCTGGAGCGCAACGGCGTCACCAGCGAGGGCCGCACCTTCGTCACCCGCGCCTGCTATGGCGACTACCTGCAGAGCATGCTGCGCGCCGCCGCGGAGACGGCGAGGGCGGCGGGCCGGCTGATGCTGGAGGCGGACGGCGTCACCGCCCTGCATCGGCGCGGCGAACGGTGGCGGGTGGAGCTGGCCATGGGACGGGGCTTCGAGGCCGACGCCGTGGTGCTCGCGCTCGGCAACCTGCCGCCCCATCCGCCAGCCACCCTGGACCCGGACGCCGCCCATTCGCCGGCCTATGCGGCGGAACCCTGGACGCTCGATCCGGAACAGGCGCCCGAGAATGGGCAGGTCGTGCTGCTCGGCACCGGCCTGACCATGGTGGATGTGGCGTTGAGCCTGTCCCAGGCGCGGCCCGACCTGCAGATGCTGGCCCTGTCGCGCCGGGGCCTGCTGCCACGCCGCCACCTCGGCTCCGGGCCTGCGCCCGAGCCGATGGACAAGCTGGACGGCTCCGTGACCCAGGCGCTGTGTCAGCTCCGCGCCGCCGCCGGCGCGGCGGACGACTGGCGCGCGGTGGTCGACGGGGTGCGCCCGCATGTGCAAGCCATCTGGCGCGACTGGCCCCAGGCGGAGCGTCGTCGCTTCCTGCGTCATGCCCGGCCTTGGTGGGACATCCACCGTCATCGCCTCGCCCCGCCCGTGGCCGAACGCATCGACCACCTGACCGCCAGCGGCGCGTTGCGCACGGCGGCGGGCCGCATCGCGCGGATCACGCCTGCGGACGGAGGCCTGGAAATCCACTGGAACGCGCGGGGCGAGACCGAGCCTCGCCGGACCCGGGCGGCCCTGGTCATCAACTGCACCGGCCCGGGCGGCGACCTGGGCGGGTCGGGCGAGCCCCTGGTGGCCGATCTCGTGCGTCAGGGATTGATCCGCGCCGACGCCTGCCGCCTCGGAGTGGACGTGGATTCCGATTCGCGGCTCGTCGGCGACGGAGGGGCCTGCGACCACCCCACCCTGTTTGCGGTCGGCCCCATCACCCGCGGCGCCTTCTGGGAGGTGACGGCGGTGCCCGATATCCGGGTCCAGGCCGCCGAATGCGCTCGATCGGTGATCGGCGCGCTCGACGCGCTGCAACTCTCCCCGGCGGCCTCCTAAATCTGCTATCCCCGGCCCGTCGCCGTTTCCGGATCCCATATGCCCGCACAATCCGCCCTGACCCATCGCACCCTCGCCGGATATCTGGAGGCGGAAGCCGCCCATGACGGCGGGCTCGCCGCCCTGATCCTGGCGGTGGCCGCCGCCTGCGCCCAGATATCGGGGCTGGTGGCGCGCGGCGCGCTGAGCGGCGTGCTGGGCGTGGCGGGAACCGAGAACGTCCAGGGCGAGACGCAGAAGACCCTCGACGTGCTGGCCAACACCATCCTGATCAAGGCCGCCGACGCCAGCGGCCAGGTCGCCGCCATCGCCTCGGAAGAAGAGGACGACATCCTGGCCTTCCCGGAAGGCGAGCGGCGCGGGCGCCACCTGCTGCTGTTCGACCCCCTCGACGGTTCCAGCAATATCGACGTCAATGTCTCCATCGGCACCATCTTCTCGGTGCTCCCGGCGCCGTCCGCCGCGCATACGGTCACCGCCGCGGATTTCCTCCAGCCCGGCCGCCGTCAGCTCGCCGCCGGCTACGCCCTCTACGGCCCGCAGACCACCCTGGTGCTGACCATCGGCGAAGAGGTCGCGACCTTCACCCTCGATCCGGCGACCGGGCAGTGGCTGGGCACGGACATCGTGCTGAAGGTCTCCCCCTCCACCCGCGAATTCGCCATCAACATGTCCAACCGCCGCCACTGGGCCGAGCCGGTGCGCGCCTATATCGACGACTGCCTCGCCGGCAAGGACGGCGTGCGGGGCAAGGACTTCAACATGCGCTGGATCGCCTCGATGGTGGCCGACGTGCACCGCATCCTCAACCGGGGCGGCGTCTTCCTCTATCCCTGGGACGCGCGCGAGCCCGACCGCGCCGGCAAGCTGCGCCTGATGTACGAGGCCAACCCGCTGGGCCTGATCGTGGAACGGGCCGGCGGCGCGGCCACCGACGCCACCATGCCGATCCTCGATATCCAGCCCACCTCGCTGCACCAGCGAGTGGCGGTGGTGCTGGGCTCGGTCGAAGAGGTGGCGCGGGTCACCGAGGCCCACCGCGCCGCCTGATCCGGGACATGGCCATGACCGAGGACAAGCACATCTACGCCCCGGCCGAGGGGCACGGACTGGCGCACGATCCGTTCAATGCGATCGTCGGCCCGCGTCCGATCGGTTGGGTGTCCACGCTCAGCGCCGAGGGTGTGCGCAACCTCGCGCCCTACAGCTTCTTCAACGCCTTCAACTACAGGCCGCCGATCATCGGGTTCTGCAGTACCGGGGCCAAGAACAGCCTGGCCAACGTGCAGGCGACCGGCGAGTTCGTCTGGAACCTGGCCACCCGCGCCCTAGCCGAGCAAATGAACGTCACCGCCGCGACCGTAGGCCCTGAGGTGGACGAATTCGAACTGGCCGGCCTGATCGCCGCGCCCAGCCTGCGGGTCAAGCCGTCACGCGTGGCCGCGAGCCCGGTGAACTTCGAATGCCGCGTGACGCAGATCCTGCGCCTGAAGACCGCCGCCGGCGACGACGTGGATAGCTGGGTGGTGTTCGGCGAAGTGGTGACCGCCCACATTGACCGGCGCTTCATCAAGGACGGCGTCTACGACACCGCCGCCGCCCACCCGGTGCTGCGCGCCGGCGGCCCCTCGACCTATGTGGAAGTGACGCCCGAGGCGGTGTTCCACATGACCCGCCCGAGATAGGGCGCGGCGAGCGAAACCGCCCACCGTCCACCCTCTCGGAAAACCAGCGCTGCATCGCGTCGAAACGGATCGGCCGCCTGTTGCGGGATCAGCCGCCGAGCGGCGCGTAGCGGCGGGGCTGGGCGATGCGGAGCTCTCGACGCAGCGCCTCCAGCGGACGGTCCAGCAGCGCCTCCCAGTCCTGAGCCGGCAGCCACTGGGTGCGGACGCCATGGCGGTGGGCCTCCAATATGCTGGCGAACACGTCCAAGCGACGAGTGGCCCGCGCAATGCGCAGTCCGCCCAGCAACATGATCAGCAACAGGCCGGGATTGCGGGTCTGGGCGTGGGTAACCGCCAGCACGCAGAGCTCGCCCAGCGGATCGCGGCCGTAGCCGGTCAACACGTGCATCAGGTCGTGCATGTCGCGCATGCGGTCGCGAAACAGCAGGGCGTCGGGCGACAGGTCGGCGATCTCCGGCACAACCGAGGCGTCGGCCAGGCCGGCGGCGCTCAGGCCCTCCTCCGCCATGAAGGCCCGATAGGCGCGGGCGAGCGATCCCGCCGGCGCCGTAGCCAGCGCCGCATCGTCCGAGAGGTAGGCCAGCAGCGATCGCCGCTCGGCCAAGACCTGTGCGCCCTCCGGGGTCTGGGCGAAGCGTTTGAACACCCGCACCCCCGACTTCCCCCGCAGCGCCTTCACCGCCACGAACACCTGAGAGGTGTCCTCGGGATCGCGCAGCAGCCGCAGGACGGCGCGCAACGCCATCAGCGGACGTATCCGGGTGTCGGGAATCCGGGCCTCGGACGCCAGGGCGGGAGCTGAGATCGACATCAAGAGAACATAGGCGCGTCCGCGAGCGGTTTCGAGACTCTGCAATGCAGGCGAAATCTAAAGTCACCGTGATCCGGTGAGATACGCTTCCCGCGCACGGGCGCCGAGCATGCGCCGGGGACATCGCGCCCGAAGCGACCGATGGCGTTGCGCGCCAGATCCAGAGGCAATGAGTTTTCGTAAAGCCCGCCCCATGATTACCGCGTTGACTGCGGCTGCCGCGCGGGTCGTATCGGACGACGTCCAGGAGCCCCTCATGTCCATGGTAGCGTCTAAGCGGCCGCTGCTGGTGGGGACCGGGAAGTTATTCCGCCGCCGTTCCGCCATCCCCGGCCTCGGCGTCACTCTCGGGGTCACGCTCACCGCGCTTTGCCTGATCGTGCTGATCCCCCTGGCGAGCGTCTTCGCGGCGGCGACGCAACTGGGCTTGGGCGGGTTCGTCCGTGCGGCGTTTTCCGCCCGCGCCCTTCATGCCTACGCTCTGTCCTTCACCGCGTCGTTGATCGGGGCGGCGGTCAACAGCGTGTTCGGCCTGCTCACCGCCTGGGCGCTGGTGCGCTACGACTTCCCAGGCCGGGCGATCCTCAACGCCCTGGTCGACCTGCCCTTCGCCCTGCCGACGGCGGTGGCGGGTATCGCGCTGGCCGGGATCTACAGCACGAACGGCTGGATCGGCGCCGTATTGGCGCCGCTGGGGATCAAGGCGGCCTACAACGAGGTCGGGGTCGTGATCGCGCTTACCTTCGTGGGGCTGCCCTTCGTCGTCCGCACCGTCGAACCCGTGCTGCGGGACCTGGCCGCCGATGTCGAGGAGGCGGCGGCGAGCCTCGGCGCCGGGCGGTGGCGCACGATCGCCCGCGTGATCCTGCCTGCGTTGGCCCCGGCCTGGATCACCGGCTTCACCCTCGCCTTCGCCCGGGCGGTCGGGGAATACGGCTCGGTGATCTTCATCGCCGGCAACATGCCCTACCGCACCGAGATCGCGCCCTTGCTGATCACGATCGAGCTGGAGCAATTCGACTACGGCGCCGCCTCGGCGATCGCAGCGGTCATGCTCGTGGTCGCCTTCCTGATGCTGCTCGCGATCAACGCCGTCCAAGCCTGGTCGCGGCGGAGCGTCTGATCATGGCGCGCGCGACGCCCGACGCCTCGCAAGACCCCTTCTGGGCCAAGGCCGCGGTGATCGGCCTGGCGGTGAGCTTTATTGGACTGATGCTGGTCCTGCCGCTGGTCGCCGTCTTCGTCCAGGCCCTGTCGAAGGGGCTCGCCGCGTCGCTGCAGGCGCTGGGCGATCCCGACGCGCTGGCGGCGGTCAGGCTGACCCTGATCGCGGCGGCCCTGGCGGTGCCGGTCAATACGGCGTTCGGATTGTGCGCCAGCTGGGCCATCGCCAAACACGACTTCCCCGGCAAGAGCCTGCTGATCACGCTGATCGACCTGCCCTTCTCCGTTTCACCGGTGGTGGCGGGACTGTCGTACGTGCTGGTGTTCGGGTTGCAGGGCTGGTTCGGCCCCTGGCTTGAGACGCACGGAATCAAGATCATCTTCGCCACCCCCGGGATCGTGCTGGCGACCGTCTTCGTCACCTTCCCATTCATCGCGCGCGAGCTCATCTCGCTGATGCAGGCCCAGGGGACCGACGAGGAAGAGGCCGCCGTCTCGCTCGGCGCCTCGGGTCTCACCATCTTCCGACGCGTCACGGCGCCGAACGTGAGCTGGGGGCTGCTGTACGGCGTGCTGCTGTGCAATGCGCGGGCGATGGGTGAGTTCGGCGCGGTTTCCGTGGTCTCGGGCCATATCCGCGGCGTCACCGACACCATGCCGCTGCATGTGGAAATCCTCTACAACGAGTACGATTTCGTTGGCGCCTTTTCCGTAGCGGCCCTGTTGTGCCTGCTGGCGGTGGCCACGCTGGTGCTGAAGACCGCGCTGGAGCGCTTCCAGCCGCAGGCCGAAAGCCGCGCCCGTTGAACGCGTTTTCGCCCGTCCCCATCGCCTTGGAGACCAAGCCCCTGTCGCCCACTCCGATCCCATCGCCGGTCGCCGTTTCGCTGCACCATGTGGAGAAGCGCTTCGGCCGCTATCCGGCCCTCAACGGCGTCAGCCTCAAGGTCGAACCCGGCGAGCTGCTGGCGTTGCTGGGACCGTCCGGCTCCGGCAAGACCACGCTCCTGCGGCTGATCGCCGGCCTGGACTTTCCCGACACCGGCGAAATCCGCTTCGACGATCGGGATGTGACCTCGACCCATGCCGGACAGCGCGGGGTGGGGTTCGTGTTCCAACAATACGCCCTGTTCCGTCACATGAGCGTGGCGAAGAACATCGCTTTCGGGCTGGACGTGAAACCCAGGCGCGATCGCGCGACGCGCTCGGAGCGGGCGGCTCGGGTCGAGGAACTGCTCGCCCTGGTCGACCTCGAGGGACTGGGCGGCCGCTATCCATCCCAGCTTTCGGGCGGTCAGCGGCAACGGGTGGCGCTCGCCCGGGCCCTGGCGGTCTCGCCCCGCATCCTGCTGCTCGACGAGCCGTTCGGCGCGTTGGACGCCACGGTGCGCAAGAACCTGCGCCGTGAACTGCGCCGCATCCACCATGCCACCGGCGTGACCACGGTCTTCGTCACCCACGACCAGGAGGAGGCGCTCGACCTGGCCGACCGCATCGCCATCCTGAACGACGGCCGGATCGAGCAGCTGGACAGGCCGGGCGAGGTGCTGGACCACCCCGCCTCCGCCTTCGTCGCCGGGTTCGTCGGCCAGGCGAATCAAATCCCCGGCGAGGTGACGGCCGGTGTCTTCCGCGCGCCGGGCGTGGAACTGCCGGCGGCCCACACGCCCGACGGCCCGGCCCTGGCCTTCGTACGTCCGGACCAGCTCGCGCCGGCGACGCCCGACGAACGCGCCCTGGCGGTATGGCTGGAGCGGATCACGCCGCGCGGCCCCGTTCTTTGGCTGGATTGCAGGACGCCGGACGGCGCCACGTTGGAGGCGGCGATCCCGCGCTCGAACGATCCGGCACTTGCCGCCGACGCTCCCATCCAGCTCGCCGCGCGCGGCGGACAGGTCTTTTCCAATTCGCCCACTTCCGGCGGCTGAAGATCAGCGGGGCTTGTATATCCGGTCGAACACGCCGCCATCCACGAACTGCACCGCCTCCACCTTGGGCCAGCCGCCGAAATCGGTGATGTTGGCCATGGCGACCTTCGGGAAGCGCGCGCCCTGCTTGGCCAATACAGATACGTCGCGGGGCCGATAATAGTTCTGGGCGATGATCTCCTGCCCGCGTCGGCTGTAGAGACCGCGCAGATAGGCCTCGGCGACCGTCCGCGTGCCGCGCTGGGCGACGACCTTGTCGACCAGGGCCACCGGCGGCTCCGCCAGGATCGAGAGCGACGGGATCACGATGTCGAACTTGCCCGGCCCCATCTCGTTTTGTGCGAGGAAGGCCTCGTTCTCCCACGCCAGCAGCACGTCTCCCAGTCCACGCTGGGCGAAGGTTATGGTCGATCCCCGCGCGCCGGTGTCCAGCACCGGCACATGGGCGAACAGCTTTTGCAGGTACTCGACCGCAGCATGATCGCCACCATGCTTGAAAGCCCAGGCGTAGGCGGCCATGTAGTTCCACCGCGCGCCGCTGGACGTCTTGGGGTTCGGGGTGATCACCTGGACGCCGGGCTGTAGCAGGTCGCCCCAGTCGCGGATGCGCTTCGGATTTCCCTTTCGCACCAGGAACACGATCGTGGACGTATAGGGGGTGGAGTTTTCCGGCAGGCGCGATTGCCAGTCGGGCGCGAGCAGCTTGGCCTTCTTCGAGATCGCATCGATATCGGCGGATATCCCAAGCGTCACAACGTCGGCTTGCAGGCCATTGATGACCGACAACGCCTGCTTGGCGGAACCGCCATGGCTCTGGCGGATGACGACATCCTGGCCTGTCTTGCGCTTCCAGTCCGCGGCGAACACTGGGTTGTAGGCCTTGTAGAGTTCGCGGGTGGGATCGTAGCTGACGTTCAACAGGGTCGTCGGCGCCACCGCCGCACGGGCCACGCCGACTAGCCCCAGACCCATGATGAGGCCGCCGGAAACCGCGCCTCGGCGGCTAATACTGTTCGACATGGCTTTTCCCTCAACCGCAACTCCACTCAGACGGAGTGACAGCGGATCGGCAAGCGAGAGAATCTTACGAAGGCCGGAGTTCAACTGAGGGGAAAATGGGCGCGGCTTGGCAGGTGTGCGCTCCGCGTACAACGACGTGTCGTAGGGACGCGTAAAACCGGATATTCTACTGCGCACGCGGGTGCGCACCTTCCGATGCAGTGCGTCGACTACACGATAAGGCTATGTAATTGAACGGAAAAATCTTCTCCGTCGCTCCCATGATGGATTGGACGGATCGGCATTGCCGCGCCTTCCACCGGACGCTGACGCGCCGCGCCCTGCTCTATACCGAGATGGTCACCGCCCAGGCGATCCTGCATGGCGACCGCCCGCGCCTGCTGGGGTTCGACCCGGTTGAGCAGCCGGTGGCGTTGCAGCTCGGCGGCAGCGACCCGGCGATGCTGGCGAAGGCCGCGCGGATCGGCGAGGACTATGGCTACGACGAGATCAACCTGAATGTCGGCTGCCCCTCCGACCGGGTGCAGAGCGGCCGCTTCGGCGCCTGCCTGATGCTGGAGCCCCAGCTGGTGGCCGAGAGCATGGCGGCCATGATCGCCGCCGTCTCGGTCCCCGTGACCCTGAAGTGCCGCATCGGGGTGGACGACCAGGACCCGGAAACCAGCCTGTTCACCCTGGTCGACGCCTGCGCGGCGGCAGGGGTGACGACGGTGGCGGTGCATGCGCGCAAGGCGTGGCTGCAAGGACTTAGCCCCAAGGAGAACCGGGACGTCCCACCACTCGACTACCCCCTGGTCTACCGCCTGAAGCGCGAGCGGCCGACCTTGACCGTCATCATCAACGGCGGGATCGCCGACCTCGACCAGACCGAGGCGCATCTGGAGCACGTCGACGGGGTGATGCTGGGCCGCGCCGCCTATCACGACCCCGGCCTGCTGGGCGAGGTGGACCGGCGGCTGTTCGGCGAGGGCGGCGATGTCGATCCGGCGACGGCGGTGGAGGCCTATCGCCCCTATCTGGCCGCGCGACTGGCCGAGGGGATTTCGCTGGCCTCGATGACCCGCCACATGCTCGGCCTGTTCGCCGGCCAGCCGGGAGCGCGGGCCTGGCGGCGGGTGCTGACCACCGGTTCGGTGAAGGCAGGCGCCGGGCTGGAGGTGCTGGACCTGGCGCTGGACCAGTTGGCCCAGGCGGCGACAAGGATCGAAGCGGCGGCCTGAACAGGTCTGCGTGCTTCGAGACGCGCTACGCGCTCCTCAGCATAACGTAGAATTCTACGAGTTTCCCAACATCCGTCATGCTGAGGAGCCCCGCAGAGGCGTCTCGAAGCACGCACGACGGAACCGTCGGGCCTTCTCAAGCCGGCGTCGGCGCGTCCTCGGCGGCCTTGGCGTGGCCGGGCGTGCGCCGTTCGCCCAGCACCACCGTCAGGCTGCCGGCCAGGATCAGCACGCCCCCCGCCGCCGAGAACCAGGTCGGCCGATCGTGGAAGACCGTCAGCCCGATCGCCGATCCCACCAGCGGCTCGACATTGATGAACACGCCCGCAGCCGCGGTGGAGACACGTGGTGCGCCGAGCTGCCAGCACACCGTGGCGACCACGGTCGACAGCAGCCCCTGCCCCACCAGCCCGATCCAGGCGCTGGTCCCCAGGTCCAGCCTCGGCCAGCCGTGCATGAGGATCACCACCGGCGCCAGGATCACCGCCGCGACCACCACCGAGGCGCAGGCGGCGTCGACCGGACCGCCGGGAATCTTGCGAGTGGCGAACAGCCAGCCCAGGAACACCGGCAGCGAGGCGATGCACAGGACCACGCCCAGCACCGTGGCCTGTCCGGGCTTGCCGGCGATCAGCACGGCGCCCAGCGTCGCCGCCGCCACGCCCATCCAAGCCAGCGGTCCGACCTTCTCGCCCATCGCCGCCGCGCTCACCGCGATCAGGGCCGGCATGCCACCGACCAGCAGGGCGGAGACGGTGACGCTGCTGCGCGCCAGCCCCTCGAACTGCACCAGGAACCCCACGGCGTAGGAGACCCCGGCGATGGCGGTCGCCGGGTGCAACAGCAGTCGCCGCGTCTCGGGTCGCCGCAGGATGACAGGGAGAGCGGCTGCCGCCGCCACCAGGAAGCGCAGCAGGATCATGTGCGCGGGATCGGTCGCCGCCAGGGTCATCTTCCCGAACGGCAGACCGAGACCCCAGCACAGGCCGGACGTGAACAGGGCGAGATAGGGCCATAACGACATACAGCGGGACCTGCCCGTGGCGCGCCCCGCTGTCAAAGGTCCATACGAATGGGCCGAAGAAAAGACGCCCGAGGCATGTAAATGCCTCGGGCGCTTGAATACTCTAGATGACGCGCATCAATAGCAAAATGATGACGATGATCAGGACCAGGCCGATACCGCCGCTGGGATAATACCCCCACGACCGGCTGTGACCCCAGCTCGGCAAAGCACCCAATAGGGCCAAAATCAAGATAATAATCAGGATAGTTCCGAGCATGACGGCTGCCTTTGCTTGCGCCGCGATTGGCGACGGAATTCAGTTCGTCTCGTTTGTTGAACGACGAAGATCGACTGAGGTTCCGTAGGCGTCTCAGATCATGAACAGCGTGGCCGGATGCTCCAACAGGCCTTTGAGCACCTGGATGAACTCGGCGGCGTCGTAACCGTCCACCACGCGGTGATCGAACGAGGAGGATAGGTTCATCATCTTGCGCACCACGATCTGGCCGTGACGCACCACCGGCCGCTCGATGATCTTGTTGGGGCCGACGATGGCGACCTCGGGGTGGTTGATCACCGGGGTATGGGCGACGCCGCCCAGCGGCCCCAGGCTGGTCAGGGTGATGGTCGAGCCGGACAGCTCGTCCTTGGTCGCACTCCCCTTGCGGGTCGCCTCGGCCAGGCGACCGATCTCGCTCGCCAGAGCCCAGACGTCCAGCGCCTGGGCATTGCGGATCACCGGCACGATCAGGCCGTTCGGGGTCTGGGTGGCCATGCCCAGGTGCACGGCGCGATAGCGACGCACGATCCCGGCCTCGTCGTCGTAGCGGGCGTTGATCTGGGGGAACTGGGCCAGGGCCTTGGCCAGGCCCAGGATCAGGAACGGCAACACCGTCAGCTTGGGCTGGTCCGGCCGGCGGGTGGCGTTCAAGTGGACGCGCAGGTCCTCCAGCTCGGTGACGTCGCACTCCTCGATATAGGCGAAGTGCGGGATGCGGCGCTTGGCCTCCGACATCTTCTCCGCGATCTTGCGGCGAAGGCCGATGACCTTGACCTCCTCGATCTCGTCGCGAACGGCGGCGCGGGCGGGCGCCGAGCCCTTGGCCAGATGGGCGTCCAGGTCCTCGCGGGTGATGCGGCCCTCCGGACCCGTACTCTTCACCGTCGACAGGTCGACATCGGCCTCGCGGGCGCGGCGGCGGATGGCGGGCGAGGTCAGCGGCCGGTCGGGCTCGCTGCGGAAGAAGGCCGGGGCGTTGGCCGGCGGCGCGGGCCTGACGGGCGCTGCGGAGACGCTCGGCGTGGCGGACGCGTGGCTCTGCGGCGCGCCCTTGCCGGTGGCGAACAGCACCAGCGGCGAACCCACCGCCTGCATCTTGCCGATCTCGCCGTGGGTGGAGACGATCCGGCCGGCGACGGGCGAGGTGATCTCCACCGTCGCCTTGTCGGTCATGATCTCGACCAGAGGCTGATCTTCCTCGACCCTATCGCCGGGCTTGACGTGCCAGGCGACGATCTCGGCCTCGGCGGTGCCTTCGCCCAGGTCCGGCAGGCGGAAGGTGAAGTCGGCCACGTCCGAAATCTCCGCCGAGTGGGCGGGTTCGGCCGGCATGGTCTCCGACGCCTCGCGGGCCTCGACGTTGCGCTGGCCAGCGGGATTGGGAACCGGCGGCGCCTGGGGCTCGGCGACGGCCACATCACCCTCGACCTCGAACTCGAGCAGCGAACCACCGACGGCGAACATCTCGCCCGGTTCGCCCCGGCGCACCGCGACCACGCCGGACACCGGCGAGGTGATCTCCACGGTGGCCTTGTCGGTCATGATATCGACCAGGGCCTGGTCTTCCTCGACCCGGTCGCCGACGGCCACGTGCCAGGCGATGATCTCGGCTTCGGCGGTGCCTTCGCCCAGGTCCGGTAGCCGGAAGGTGAAACGCGACATGGCCTAGCCCTCCATCGCCCGGCGCATGGCCTGGCCGACGCGCTGGGGTCCGGGGAAGTAGTCCCACTCGAAGGCGTGCGGATAGGGCGTGTCCCACCCCGTCACCCGCTCGATCGGCGCCTCCAGGTGGTAGAAGCAGTTCTCCTGCACCAGGGCCGACAGCTCCGCCCCATAGCCCGAGGTCCGGGTCGCCTCGTGCACGATCACGCAGCGGCCGGTCTTCCTCACCGACGCCTCGATGGCCTCGATGTCGACGGGGACCAGGGTGCGTAGGTCGATCACCTCGGCGTCGATCCCGGTCTCGGCGGCCGCCGCCAGCGCCACGTGCACCATCACCCCATAGGCCAGCACGGTCAGGGCCTTGCCTTCGCGGGCGATGGCGGCCTTGCCGAGCGGCACGGTGTAGTAGTCCGCCGGCGTCTCGGCGGCCGGATGGCCGGCCCAGGGCGAGACCGGCTTCTCGTGATGCCCGTCGAAGGGGCCGTTGTAGATGCGCTTGGGCTCCAGGAAGAGCACCGGGTCGTCATCCTGGATCGAGGCGATCAGCAGGCCCTTGGCGTCGTAGGGGTTGGAGGGGATCACCGTCTTCAGGCCCGAGACGTGGGTGAACAGGGCCTCCACGCTCTGGGAGTGGGTGTTGCCCCCGAAGATGCCGCCGCCGTAGGGGCTGCGGATGGTCATCGGCGCGGTGAAGTCGCCGGCCGAGCGGTAGCGGATACGCGCCGCCTCGGAGACCAGCTGGTCGTAGGCCGGGTAGATGTAGTCGGCGAACTGTATCTCCACCACCGGACGCAGGCCGTAGGCGCCCATGCCGATGGCCGCGCCGACGATGCCGCCCTCCGCGATCGGGGCGTCGAAGCAGCGGGTCAGGCCGTGCTTCTTCTGCAACCCGTCGGTGACGCGGAACACGCCCCCGAAGAAGCCCACGTCCTCGCCGAAGATCAGGACGTTGGGGTCCCGCTCCAGCATGTTGTCGAGCGCCGAGTTCAGCGCCTGGATCATATTCATGGCCGGCATGGTTCAGACCCCAGCTTCTTGCTTCTGACGGATCAGGCGCCAGTCCATCTCCTTGAACACGTCCTCGAACATGGTCGCGGTTTCAGGGCGCGACTGGCCGAGCGTGCCGATCTTCTCGGACACCCGGGCGGCGGCCTTGACCTCCTCGACCACCTCGTCGGCCAGGGCGACATGCTGTTCGTTGGACCACTCTCCCAGCCCGATCAGGTGGGCGGCGAGCCGCAACACGGGATCGCCCAGCGGCCACTGGCCCTGTTCATCGGCCGGACGGTAGCGGGCCGGGTCGTCGGAGGTGGAGTGCTGGGCGGCGCGATAGGTGAACAGTTCGATCACGGTCGCGCCCAGGTTGGCGCGCGCCCGGTCCACCGCCCACTGGGTCGCCGCGTGCACGGCCAGGAAGTCGTTGCCGTCGACCCTGAGCGCCGGCAGGCCGTAGCCGACGCCGCGCGCCGCGAAGGTGGTCTGCTCGCCGCCGGCGATGCCGTGGAAAGCGCTGATGGCCCACTGGTTGTTGACGATGTTGAGGATCACCGGCGCGCGATAGACGCTAGCGAAGGTCATGGCGGAGTGGAAATCACCCTCCGCGGTCGCCCCGTCGCCGATCCAGGCCGCCGCGATCTTGTCGTCGCCCTTGTAGGCCGAGGCCATCGCCCAGCCCACCGCCTGCGGATACTGGGTGCCGAGGTTGCCCGAGACGGTGAAGAAGCCGAATTCCTTGGACGAGTACATCACCGGCAGCTGGCGACCTTTGATCGGGTCCGCCGCGTTGGAGTAGATCTGGTTCATCATCGTCGTCAGCGGATAGCCGCGCGTGATCAACAGCCCCTGCTGGCGATAGGTCGGGAAGCACATGTCCTCCCGGCTCAGCACCAGGGCCTGGGCGCAGGCCACCGCCTCCTCGCCGGTGCACTTCATGTAGAAGCTGGTCTTGCCCTGACGCTGGGCGCGATACATCCGGTCGTCGAATGCGCGGGTCAGCATCATCGCCCGCAGGCCCTGGCGTAGGGTCTCGGGGTCCAGGCGGGGGTTCCAGGGACCGACCGCCTTGCCGTCCTGGTCCAGCACCCGGATCAGGCCGTAGGCCAGCTCGCGCATCTTCAGCGCCGGGGTGTCGATCTCCGGCCGCTCCGTCACGCCGGCGGCGGGCAGGTCCATGCCGGTGAAGTCCGGCAGGTCGCCCGGCCGGGTCTGCGGCTCGGGCACGTGGAGCCGGAGCGGTATGCTGTTCTTCATACGTCCACCCTGAAGCCGCAATTCTATGTCGCGGACAAACGACCCCCTCAAACGCAATGGAGGGGATTATCGGCGCACATAACGCCTAAATATGCAAAATGCGATCCCCGATCGCGATAGTTCAGGCAAGAAACTTTCGGTGAGCATGGGCGCGCGCGGGTTGCTCACGGGTTGCGCGTTTCCTCGCTCACTTTGGATGGGGGAGCAGCTTCACGGCTCCGCCCGGCCCTGATCAAACGCGCGACATTCAGGAAAAAGCAGCCAGCCGGAGAAATCTGCTATCCATCCCATCATGCCAGACGGCGATGTCAGACCTGCGACCACGCGCGAACCGAAGACCGTCTTCGGGCGCGGCTTCCTCTACGACCTCTGGTACTTCGTGGACCTGGGCGCGGCGCTGAAGCCGGGCAAGCTCCAGCGCTACGAGGTGCTGGGCCAGCCGATCCTGCTCGGCCGCGACGGCGCGGGCCAGGTCTATGCGCTCCGCGACATCTGCCCCCATCGCGCCGCGCCGCTGTCGGCCGGGAAGCTGGTGGCCGACGCCCAGGGCGCCCAGGCGGTGCAGTGCCCCTACCACGGCTGGACCTTCCGCGCCGGCGACGGCGCCTGCTCGGCCATCCCCTCGCTCGCCGGCGACCAGGAGATGGAGAGCGAGCGCATCCGCGTGCGCGCCTATCCCGTGCGCGAGAGCCAGGGCCTGGTGTTCGTCTACATCTCAGCCGATCCACGCGGCGTCGCCACGCCCGACCATGAGCCGCCCACCTTCGAGGGCGTGGTCGGCGGCGCGCCCAAGATCGTCGAGCGGATGGATTTCGACAGCCACCTGGACCACGCCATCGTCGGGCTGATGGACCCCGCCCACGGCCCGTACGTGCATCAGCAGTGGTGGTGGCGCTCGGCCGCCAAGCAGCTCGACAAGGCCAAGCTGTTCGAGCCGCGCGAATGGGGCTTCGCCATGGCCCGCCATGCGCCTTCCTCCAACAGCCGCGCCTACCGCATCCTCGGCGGCAAGCCCGAGACCGAGATCACCTTCCGTCTGCCGGGCCTGCGCTGGGAGCATGTCCAGGTGGGGCCGCGCCAGGTGCTGGCCCTCACCTGCCTGACGCCGGTGAACGATGCGAAGACGCGCATCACCCAGGTGATCTGGTCCGACCACTGGGCCTTCGCCCTGCTCAAACCCTTCATTCGCGCCGGCGCGCGCCGCTTCCTGCACCAGGACGGCGACATGGTGAACTTGCAGAACCAGGGCCTGCGCTACGACCCGCCGCTGCTGTGGATCGACGACGCCGACAAGCAGGCCAAGTGGTATCAGGCGCTGAAGCGGGAATGGGAAGCCTCGCGCCGCGAAGGCCGCCCGTTCGTCAATCCGGTCGAGGCGACCACGCT
>NZ_LMUL01000014.1:2281355-2361026 GCF_009765965.1 Caulobacter sp. S45 | reverse complement strand
CCGGATCGGAATCGGGGTCGAGGAAGATATGGCGGTGGTCGAAGGCGGCCATCAGCTTCATCGCCTTGGACAGCAGCGCCCCGTTGCCGAACACGTCGCCCGACATGTCGCCGACGCCGACGCAGGTGAAGGGCTCCACGGCGATGTCCTTGCCCATCTCGCGGAAGTGGCGCTTCACCGCCTCCCAGGCGCCGCGCGCGGTGATGCCCATGACCTTGTGGTCGTAGCCGGCCGAACCGCCGGACGCGAAGGCGTCGTCCAGCCAGAAGCCGTAGGCCTGGGCCACGCCGTTGGCGATGTCGGAGAAGGTGGCGGTGCCCTTGTCGGCGGCCACGACCAGGTAGGGATCGTCACCATCGTGGGCGATCACCCCCTCGGGCCGGACCACTGCGCCCGAGGCGTCGAGGTTGTCGGTGATGTCGAGCAGGCCGGACAGGAAGGTCTTGTAGGCGCGCACGCCCTCGGCGCGGATCGCGTCCGGGCCGCCGCTGCGGGGAAGCTGCTTGGGATAGAAACCGCCCTTGGAGCCGACCGGCACGATGACGGCGTTCTTGACCTGCTGCGCCTTGACCAGACCCAGCACCTCGGTGCGGAAGTCGTCGCGCCGATCCGACCAGCGCAGGCCGCCGCGCGCCACCGGGCCGAAGCGCAGGTGCACGCCCTCCACATGAGGCGCCCAAACGAAGATCTCGCGGAACGGCTTGGGCGCGGGCAGGTCTTCCAGCTCGCTGCTGGCGACCTTGAAACTGATATAGGGCTTGGGCCGCCCCTCGACGTCCAACTGGAAGAAGTTAGTGCGCGTGACCGCATCCACCAGCAGGGCCAGTCGGCGCAGAACCCGGTCGGCGTCCAGGCTCTCGACCTGCTGCAGAGCCTCGACGATACGGGCGAACACCTCCTCGCCCTGGGTCCCGCGCTGTTCGGCGCTGGCGTGGACCGCCGGGTCGAACTTGATCTTGAACATGTCCAGGATCAAGCGGGCGATCTCGGCGTGCGCGCTCAGCGCCTCGGCCTGGACGGCCTGGCTGGGGTCGAGCCCGCTCTGCTGGCGATAGCGGGCGAGCGCGCGGATCAGCGCCGTCTCGCGCCAGGAGGCGCCCAGCTCCAGCACCAGCCGGTTGAAGCCGTCGTTCTCGGTACGCCCGGTCCAGACCGCCAGGAAGGTCTCTTCGAACGGCGCCTTGATGTCGGCGAACATCAGCCGTTCGCCGCGCTCGTCCTCCAGGGTGAACTCGTGCACCCAGACCACCGCCTTGCGGCCCTGGTCGAGGCTGCGCGTGACGGGGAAGCCGTGCTCAGCCAACGCCTTGAGCCCCATGTTCTCCAGGATCGGCAACACCTCGGCCAGGGGCGCCGCGCTGTCGGCGCGGTAGAGCTTGAAGCGGAAGCGGGTCCGCGAATCGTCCTCGTGACGGAAAGCCCGTACGCGCAGGGCGTCCTCGTCGGTCATGCCCTCGATGACGGTGATGTCCTCCAGGGCCTCGGCGGCGTCGTACTGGTCGCGGTAGCCGGCGGGGAAGCCGTGGGCGTAGCGGGTCAGGATCTCGCCCACCATGCCCGGGGCCACGCCGCCGCTGCGGGCCGAAGCCTCGAACCGATCCCGCCAGGTCCGCGACGCCTCGGCGATCCTGGCCTCGACCGCCTCGATATCGGCCTGGGGATGGTCGCCGGGCGACACCCCGATGATGTAGTGGATTCGCGCCAGGGGCTGGTCGGAGAAGTAGGGATAGACCGCCGACACCCGACCGCCCCAGGCCTCGGCGAGGATATCGCCCGCGCGCGCCTGCAGCTCGGAATCGAAATGGTCCAGCGGCACATAGAGCAGGGCCGAGACGAAGCGGTCGAAGGTGTCCAACCGCCAGAACACCCGCACGCGCGGCCGGTCGAACAGGTGCAGGACGCCCATGGCGATCTGGTAGAGCGCATCCTCGTCGATCTGGAACAAGTCGTCGCGGGGATAGGTCTCCACGATCGTGCGCAGGCGCTTGCCGGTGTGGGCGCTGGGGTTCTCGCCCGCGCGGGCCAGGATGTGCTCGACCTTGCGGCGCACCAGCGGCAGGTGGCGCGCGGGGTCCTCATAAGCCTCGGCGGTGAACAGGCCGACAAAGCGCACCTCGCCCACCGCGCGGCCCTGGGCGTCGTAGCGCTTGACCCCGATATAATCCATGTGGCCGCGCCGGTGGACGCGCGACTTCAACGTGGACTTGGCCACGATCAGCGGTTCGGCCTGCTCAAGATACTTGCTGAGCTGGGAGGTGAGCATGGCCGGCTCGCTGGCCCGGCGCAGCACTGACAGCGAGGTGTCGCGCAGCACGCCCAGGCACCCCTCCGGCTTGAAGATCGGCTCCTCGGCGGCGTAGTCGCCCTCGGGCGTGCGGGGATACTCGTAGGTGCGCGCGCCGAGGATGATGAAACGATCCGCGCTCAGCCATTGCAGGAACTGGGCGTATTCCTCCGCGCCGTAGCCGCCGAAGGGGGCGTGGGAGGTGGTGAGTTCGGCGGCGACCGACTGCATCAGGGCGTGCATGGCCGCCCCGTCGCGTATGGCCGCGTGGACGTCGGCCAGGGTCAGGCGCAGCGCCTCCAGCAAGGCCTCGCGCCGGTCCTCGCCCACGCCGCCGAGCGCCACCAGGATCATGGATTCCTCGTGCGCCTGCCCGATGGCGCATCGTTCGCCCTTGGCGTCGCGAACGATCTTGACCACCGGATGGAACATCGCCCGCACCTCGATGCCGGCCGCGGCCAGTTCGCCCATCACGCTGTCCACCAGGAAGGGCGCGTCGGCCTGGACGATCTCCAGCAGCTCCAGCTTCAGGTCGCGGGCGTCCGCGCCCAGGGCGTGCGAGAGGCGGAGCTTGGGCGCGTCGCCATCGCGCTGTTCGGCGAAGCGCCAGAACTTGGCCAGGGTCGCAGCCAGGTCGCCAGGCCCGATATCCGGCAACTCCTCGGCGCGCACATCGTCCGCGGCCTGATCGACGAACCGCGCCTCCGCCTCGGACAGGACGTCATGCCCCAGCTCACGGGCGAAAGCTTGCCGCAACGCCGCTGTCGAGAAGGGCGCCAGATCGTCGTCGTACATGTTCTTGAAACTTTCCACCCTGGTTGGGGCGGAACATGATCCCTTCGACGTAACGGATCAACCGAGCTTCTACGACGATGGCGTCAAGATTTCCCAACACGGCCAGAGCCGAGACGTCCCAGATGCGGAAACGAAAACGCCGCCAGACGGGGGAGTCTGGCGGCGCGGGTTCCACCAGCGGGGGAAGCCGGTTGGAACGTTTCAGCGGCGCCGACCAACTGGGGGGACGGTGGGAGGGCGCCGTGGCCGGGAGGGGGAACAACCGGCCAGACTGCTAGATAGGCGCCCGAACGATGCGCGACAGGTCGCCCTATCTCACAGGTTCGTGATCGCTGGGTCTCAGGCGGTCGAGGGGCTCGGCAGGATAGCCTGTTGGCCAGCCGCATTGGGCCTTCCCTCGGGCTCGCCGTCGCCCGACAGCAGGATGGCGATCCAGCGCGAACCGTCGAACTGGGCCAGGATGGTGATGGCGGTGACGGTCAGTGGCGTGGACAGGAACATGCCCGGAAGACCCCACACCGCCCCCCAGAGCGCCAGGCTCAATAAGACCACCACCGGATCGATGTTGAGGCTGTCGCGCTGCATCCGCGGCTGGATCACGTTGCCGACGACGAAGCCGATGACCTGAAGGGCGAGGGCCAGCACCACCGCCTGCCAGAGGGTCGGAAACTGGACCAGGGCGAACAGGGGGGGCAGGATGCTGCCGATGGCGCCCCCGATCACGGGCACGAAGCTTAGCACCAGGATCAGGAAGGCCCAGAAGATCGCGTTCTGCAGTCCCAGCGCATACATCGCCAGGGCCGAGGCGATGGCGATCATCAGCCCGGTCACCGTCTGGATCCACAGATAGCGCTGTAGTGAATCGCGGATGCGATAGAACACCGTCGCCGCCCCGTCCCGCTCCAACGAGGACGGGAACAGCGCCACGGCCTTGTGTTGGAAACCCTGGCGCGAGGCGATCAGGAAACCCAGGTAGACCAGGACATAGACCGCGCCCGAGGCGAAGCTTTGCAGCGCCCTGGCCACGTCGCCGACATAGCGGCTGGGGTTCAGTTGGTTGATGATCTGCGACAGGGTCGGCGGCACCCGCACCCCAAAGGCGCCCGCCACCTTGGCGATCAGCAGGTTGAGCCGGGCCGTCTCCGACAGCAGCTGGGCGGCGAAACTCGCCGCGTTGGCCGCCACCGCATAGACCACCAGCCCCGCGGCCACCACCGACAGCAGCAGCGCCAGGGGCAACGGCGCCCAGGGGGGCATCCTGGGCACGCGCTGGGCCAGCAGGCGTGCAAGCCCGTCGATCATCACCACCAAGAAGATGGACAGCGCCAGGGGCGTCAGGATTTCGCGCAGCCAATACAGGGTGTAGCCGCCCAGGATCGCTGCGATCACCACCAGCGCATTGCGCGCGACGCCCGAATTGGTGGCCATGGTTCCTCCACCCCGATGTTTGGACCCGTAGCGTCGGCCCGTCCAGGCTCGCCAACTGACAGGACGCGTCTGTCTTGTGAATGACCTTATACATACGTGCGCGACATGGCGGCCCGCCCGCATGGCGCCGACGATGCAGCGGGGCTATGTGAGCAGCATGAGCTTGAGCGAACCGGCAAACCTTCCCGCCCTCGTCGCCCGCCCGCCTTCCCTCGATCCGCCGTTGGATTGGGCGGAAGCGCGAGAGCAGGCGCTGTTGGACGACGCCCTGGACCTGGTGGGTTCGGCGGGCTGGGGCGAGGCCCTGTTCGCACGCGCCACACGAGCCAACGGCCTGTCCCGGGCGGACGCCGCCCTGCTGACCCCCAACGGCGCACGCGACCTGGCGGCCCTGCTGTGGCGACGCCACGACCGGACTGCGCTGAAGATGCTCGACACCTACGACTTGACGCGACTGAAGGTGCGCGAACGCATCCGCCTGGCGGTGGATGTCCGCATCGAGACCGCCCTGGCCAATGAAGCAGCCGTGCGCGCCGCCAGCCTGTATCTGGGCCGTCCGGGCAATGCACCGACCGCGTTGCGGCTCGGCTGGAACACCGCCGACGAGCTCTGGCGTTGGGTGGGCGACACCACGACCGACGAGAACCATTACACCAAGCGCGCCATCCTGGCCGCGGTCCTGGCCAGCACGCTGGCTGTGCGGCTGGCGCGCGGGCGGGACTCGGCCGGCCTGCACCTGGACGCCCGCATCGCCCAGGTCATGACGTTCGAAAAGTGGAAGGCCAAGGCGCCGCCGCCCATCGCCCTGCTCTACGCCGTCGCCTCCAGCCTGGGTCGGCTGCGCTATGGACCCGTCCGGCCGGATCGGGACGCGCCGGACGCCTGATTCGGACGCAGGCCTCAGTGCTTCTCGGTCTTGGACACCACCCAGTCCATCACCGCCATGAACACGCCGGAGGCCACGAAGGTCAGGTGGATCGCCACCTGCCAGAACAGGGACGCCTGGTCCAAGGGACGGTCGCCGATCTTGAGGAAGGTGCGCAGCAGGCTGATGGCCGAGATGGCGACGATGGAAGCGATCAGCTTCATCTTCAGGCCGGCGAAATCCACCGTGCCCATCCAGCCCGGCCTCTGCTCGGGACTGGCCGACTCGATCCTGGAGACGAAATTCTCGTAGCCCGAAAAGATCACGATGATCAGCAGGTTGGCCGACAGCGACAGATCGATCAGCCCAAGCGCCATCAGGATGCCCGCCTCGGCCAGCTGATCGCCGGGCGTGTGCAGCAGGTGCACGACCTCGCGCCAGAGCTCCACCCCGAACACGGCCAGCAGCGCCACCAGGGCCAGGGCCAGACCCACGTAGAAGGGCGCGAGCAGCCAGCGGGTCGCGAACAGGCCCCGCTCCAGCGCGGTTTCGATGCTGGGCTTGGTCATGGGCTCCGATCCCGGCTCCGTTTCGAACGACAGTAGAGCAAATCATGGATTGAGCGCGCTTAACGCCCGATTTCGAGCGGTCAGGCCGAGAAATCCCGCTCGCGATAGTCGAACCAATCGAAGTCCGCCGGCTTGGCCGTCCCCGCGAGGTCCTGGCAAGCCATGCCGACGAAGGCGCCGGTGAAGTTGGGCAGGCCGGGGGCGCTGGCCTCGTCGGACAGGATGCTGGCGTCGACGCGCTCCGCCAGCCAGTTCCACGCGCCCTCGTCCACGCGCCAGGCGAAACGCAGCCGCTCGTAGTCCACCTCGACCCGCAGCTCCACCACACCGTCCGGGATCGGAACCGGCGGGGTGAAGGCGTCGCCCTGGGGCTGGTCGGGCAGGCTGGACATCACCCGAATGTGGCGACCGACCGCCTCGTCGTGGGAGACGAACAGGTAATGGAACTTCGAGGCGTTGTAGTAGCAGACCAGCCCCGCCGCCTGCTGGTAATGCGCCGGCTCGAACTCCATGCGGGTGGCGGCGCTGTAGCAGAAGGCCTGCTGGCGGCGTGCGACCAGGGCCTGGCGGAACAGGCTGCCGATGGTCTCGCGCCCGAACAGCCGCAGCCAGCCCGGCCGGCGGGCCAGGCTGAACAGCTCCTGCGGATAGGGCGAGCGCAGCCATTGGAAATCGATCGGCAGATGAGCCGTGTCGAACTCGGTGCGCTCGGTCGGTGTCGGCTCCGGCGCGGGCGGCAGGTCGGGCGCGGGAACGGCGAGGCGCGGAAGGCCCTGGCCATCGACGGTGCGCAGCCAGCCATCCTCGCCCCAGGCCATCGGCTGGATCGCCGTCTCGCGCCCGAGCACGCACCGCCCCCGGTTCGGCAAGGGGCGGCCGCAGAGATAGACCGCATAGGTCTCGCCGGCCTCGGTCTGCACCAGGTCGGCATGGCCGGCGCGTTGCAGCTCGGCGTCCGGGCGATGACTGCTGAGGATGTGGCGATCGGGGTGCAGTTCGTAGGGCCCGCCGATCTCCCGCGCCCGCGCCATGGTCACGGCGTGGTTCCAGCCGGTGCCGCCCTCCGCCGTCAGCAGATAGTACCAGCCGTCGCGCTGGTAGAGGTGCGGCGCCTCGGTCAGGCCCAGCGCCGTGCCTTCGAAGATCAGCCGACGCTCGTCCACCAGACACTGTTCGACGGCCGAGTATTCCTGCAGCACGATGCCGGCGAAGCGGTTGCGGCCGGGCCGGTGGTCCCACAGCATGTTGACCAGGTATTTGCGCCCGTCCGCGTCGTGGAACAGCGAGGGGTCGAAGCCGCTGCTGTTCAGATAGATCGGGTCGGACCAGTCGCCCTCGATGGTCGGGCTGGTGACGAGGTAGTTGTGGAAGTCCCGCAGCGACGCGCCCGACGCGCCGCCCACGGTGGTGCGGCCATATCGCTTCACGTCGGTGTAGATCAGGTGGAACAGGCCGTCGGCGTAGCTCAGGCACGGAGCCCAGACCCCGCATGAATCCGGCGCGCCGCGCATGTCGAGCTGACTGGCGCGTGTGAGCGGTCGCGCGACCAGCCGCCAGTTCACCAGGTCGCGCGAATGGTGGATCTGCACGCCAGGGAACCACTCGAAGGTCGAGGTGGCGATGTAATAGTCCCCGCCGACCCGCGCGATGGACGGGTCGGGATTGAAGCCCTTCAGGATCGGGTTGTGGATCAGGCGTTCGGTCATGGAAGCAGCGGCTCGGAGATGGCGGAGGTCGGATCGGAAAGCGCGGGCGGCTTGACCAGGGTCCACAGCAGCACCGCCCCCAGCAGGTCGAGCAGACCGAGCGCGATGAAGAAGGGACTGTAGCCGACCCGGCTCACCAGCGCCCCGATCAACAGCGAGAACAGCAACACGCCGAAATTGCCGAAGGTCCCGGCCATGCCGGCCACGGTGCCGACCTCGCGCTTGGGGAACAGGTCCGACGCCATGGTGATCACCGTCACCGACAGGGTCTGGTGCGCGAACCCACCCAGACACAGCAGGGCGACCGCCAGATAGGGGCTCTGCACCTGACCGACGAACATCATGCCGGTCATCATCACCGCGCCAAGGGTGAAGGCCCAGCGGCGCGCGTCGACCAGCTGTACACCGCGCTTCTGCAGCGCCAGCACCACCACCGGGCCGAACAGGCACCCCAGGTCCGCCGCCACGAACGGCAGCCAGGCGAACATGGCGATGTGGGCCAGGTCGAAGCCCCGCACAGTCTTCAGATAGAGCGGGACCCAGAAGGCCAGCGTGCCCCAGGTCGGGTCGGCCAAAAAGCGCGGCAGGGCGATGCCCCAGAACGCCCGCCGACCCAGCAGCCGCCAGATCGAAGGCTTGCCGCCATCCACGTCGACGAAGCGCTCCTGCCCGGCCGCGATATAGGCCCGCTCGCCCGACGACAGGCCGCGATGCCGCTCGGGCGTCTGGAAGAAAAACAGCCACGCCAGGACCCAGACCAGGCCGATGGCGCCGGTGATGACGAAGGCCGCGCGCCAGTCGTAGGCGACGATCGCCCAGGCGACCAAGGGCGGCGCCAGCATGGCCCCGAACGAGGCGCCGATATTGTAGACGCCGGCCGCCAGCCCGCGCTCCTTGGCGGGGAACCACAGCGACACCGTCTTCATGCCCGCCGGGTGGATCGAGCCCTCCGCGAACCCCATCAACCCGCGCAGCCCCGCCAGCGCCGGCCAACCCGTCGCCAGCCCGTGCGCCATGGTGATCACCGACCAGGCGGTGGCGAAGATGGCGAACCCGATCTTCAGCCCCGCCATGTCCAGCACATAGCCGCAGATCGGCTGCAGCATGATCCCGCCCTGGAAGGCGCCGGTGATCCAGGAATATTCGCGCGGCCCCATGTGCAGTGTGGCCATCAACGGCGAGGTCGCAACCGCCACCGACAGCGAACTACGCGTCAGGTAGTTGAGCAGCGACCCGGCCATGATCAGCCCGATCATGGCCCAGCGCAGTCCCCGCACCCCGTAGGCCGCCGGCTTCACGGGTGACGGCCTGCGCGGGGATACAGATCGAAGCCTGGCAAGAAACGCCTCCCTGTCGCGGCCCGGTCTATCGCCCGGCCATCCTTGTTACCGCTACCTTTGCATGTGTTCTTATAGTCGTCCATTGCGACGCGGAGCGACGATAGCTGAACCCTTGAGCGCGCCTGCAAAACCCGCCAACGTCCTGATGAGCGGGGAGCCATACATGAAGACCGGATTTGCGGGCCTGGGGGCGATGGCGCTTTGCCTAGCGATCTCGCAGGCTCCGGCGCGGGCGGCGGTGACGCAGGTCACGGTGCTGGAGCGCACCCCGTTCGCCGGCGGACGGGCGTTCGGGACGGTCGGGGCCTATGAGAAGATCCGGGGTCGCGCCGTGGTCAGCCTCGATCCCGACACGCCCGCCAACGCGACCATCGTCGACCTCAGGCGCGCCCCCCGCGACCCCCACGGCCGGGTGACGTTCACCACCGACTTCCTGCTGCTGCGCCCGGTGAAGGCGACCCAGTCGACCCTGCTCTACGAGGTCAACAACCGCGGCGGCATCGGCATCCTGGGCCAACTCGACGGCCACAGCCCCGCCCACAACGATCCGACCACCCTAGCCGACGCGGGCGACGGGTTCTTGATGCGGCACGGCTTCTCGCTGCTGTGGTCGGCCTGGACCTGGGACGTGGCTCCGCCCTCGCCCGGCGACCGGCCGCTGGTGCTGAGCCCGCCCGTCGCCACCGAGGACGGCCGCACCATCACCGGCAAGGTCGAGAACGAGTTCACCGTCCTCCAGCCCGCCGCTGTGACCAACTTCGCCGGCCTGCACGGCCTGACCTATCCACCCGCCGTCGCTGACGACCCCGAGGCGGTGCTGACCGAGCGCGCCCGTCCCGACGATCCGCGCCGGCCGGTCGCGCGCAGCCGCTGGCGCTTCGCGGCGCCCAAGGACGGCGGCCCGGTGCAGGAGATCGCGCTGGACGGCGGGTTCAAGCCCGGCGTGCTGTACGAGGTCAGCTACACCGCCCAGAATCCCTATGTGGTCGGCGTCGGCCTGGCGGGCATCCGCGACCTGATGGCCTGGTTCCGCGACCATCCGCTGGAAGGCGCAGCCCCGCCCAAGCGCAGCCTGATCTTCGGCATCAGCCAGTCGGGCCGAGTGATCTCGACCATGCTGCTGAACGGGCTGAACCTGGACGAGCAGGGGCGGCCGGTGTTCGACGCCGCCTTCATCCATGTGCCCGGCGCCGGCAAGGGCGGCTTCAACTACCGTTTCGCCCAGCCGACCCGGCACTTCAGCCTGCTGGAGGAGCACGACTACCCGGCCGACACCTTCCCCTTTACCACCACGACCGAGCGCGATCCGGTGACGGGCCAGACAGGCTCGCTGCTCGACCACGCACGCACGGCGGACGGGCGCGCGCCCAAGCTGCTGTTCGTCAACACCTCCACCGAGTTCTGGAACCGCTCCGCCGGACTGCTGGAAACGACACCGGACGGGACCGCCGACGTGACGCCGGACAAGGACACGCGGCTGTATTTCCTGGCCGGCTCCCAGCACTATGTCGGCCGCTCTCACGAGCGCGCGCCCTATCTGAATTGCGTTTCGACCACCGACCACTACCTGGCCATGCGCGCCATGCTGCTGGGACTGGAGCGGTGGGTGAAGGACGGGACGCCGCCGCCGGCCAGCAACTATCCCCGGGTCGCGGACGGCACGCTGATCTCGGTGGAGGACTATCGCGCGGTCTTCCCCAAGGGCCTGTCGCTGACCCCGCCGGAAACCAACCTGAAGCCGCCGCGCCTGGACCTAGGCCCGCGCTTCGCCTCACAGGGGATCGCCGACACCATCCCGCCGACCCATGGGACGCCGTTCAACACGCTCGTCCCCCGCCCCGACGCCGACGGCAACGACCTCGCCGGGGTGCGCCAGGTGGAGCTAAGGGTCCCGCTCGGCACCCACACCGGCTGGAACGAGCGCTCGCCCGAGGTGGGCTTCGCCTGGGCCACCGCGCGCTTCGACGGCTCCTTCCAGCCCTTCGCCCGCACCGAGGCCGAGCGCCGCGCCGATCACGACCCGCGCCCCTCGCTGGAAGCGCGCTATGGGAGCCGCGACGCCTATGTCGCCAAGGTCAGGGCGGCGGCGAACGAGGTGGCGACAGCCGGCTTCCTGCTGCCCGAGGACATGGATCGCGTTGTCTCGGAACAGACCGGCCTCTACGACCGCATCCAGGGCCACGCGCCTGGCGACACGAGCTGCGAGTACCTGTTCGCGCAGTGACGGCTCCGATTCCTCTCCCCTTGTGGGAGAGGAAGGGGCCCATCGCTTTGCGATGGGAAGGTGAGGGGTCGCGCGGCGCTCCCAGCCGCGAACGTCCAGAAACCCCTCATCCTCCCCTCTTCGTGGGTCCCCTCCTTCTCCCGCAAGGGGAGAAGACGTTTGTTCCGTCTGGCCCCCGGACCCCCTCGGCCCTAAGGAAGGCGCCGACAGCCGCAGGAGCCGCACCATGAGCGCCCCGACCAGCCCCGCAGCCCCCGGCAAGCCCGGCCTGGCCATTTCACCGCTCGCCGCCCCCTTTCCCGAGATGGGCGAGATCAAGGGGGTGGAGATCGCGGTCGCGCGCGCCGGCTTCTACAAGCACGAGCGCGACGACCTGGTGCTGTTCCGCTTCGATGAAGGCACCGCCTGCGCCGGGGTGTTCACCCAGCACGCGGTCGGCTCGGCCCCGGTGGACTGGTGCAAGGCGGCGCTTGCGGCCACTGGCGGCGAGGGCCGGGCCCTGGTGGTCAACGCCGGTTGCGCCAACGCCTTCACCGGCGAGGCGGGGGCCGAGGCGGTGCGGCGGATCACCGACGCGGTCAGCGCCGAACTCGGCTGCCGGGCCGAGGCGGTGATGGCGGCCTCCACCGGGGTGATCGGCGTGGTGCTGCCCTACGGCAAGGCGCTGGACCGGCTTCAAGAACTCACCGTCTCGCTCGATCCCGGCAAGTGGGGCCAAGCGGCGCGCGCGATCATGACCACCGACACCTTCCCCAAGGGCGCCGTGGCGGAGGTCCAGATCGGCGGCGTCGCCGTGCGCATCGCCGGAATCGCCAAGGGCTCGGGCATGATCGCGCCGGACATGGCCACCATGCTGGGCTTCGTCGCCACCGACGCCAACCTGACGCCCACAGTGATGCAGGCCCTGCTGAAGGAAGGCGTGGCCGAGACCTTCAACGCGGTGACCGTGGATGGCGACACCTCCACCAACGACACGCTTCTACTCTTCGCCACCGGCCGTTCCGGCGCACCGCAGGTATCCGACCCCGCCGACCCGGCGCTGGCGGCGTTCCGCGCGGGGCTCAAGGGCGTGCTGCTCGACCTCGCCCAGCAGCTGGTGCGCGACGGCGAGGGCGCGACCAAGTTCATGGAGGTGCGCGTGAGCGGTGCGACGTCGGTCGCCTCGGCCTACAAGATCGCGCGCACCATCTGCGAGAGCCCGCTGGTCAAGACCGCCATCGCCGGCGAAGACGCCAACTGGGGCCGTATCGTCGCCGCCGCCGGCCGAGCGGGGGAGCCGCTGGATCGGACGAAACTGGCCATCCGCTTCGGCGACCTGATCGCGGCCGAGCACGGCGCGCCCTCGCCCACCTACGACGAGGCGGCGATGAGCGCCTACATGAAGCACGCCGAGCTGAAGATCGCGGTCGATGTCGGCGTCGGCGAGGCGCAGGCGACGATGTGGACCTGCGACCTGACCCACGGCTACATCACCATCAACGGCGACTACCGCTCGTGAGCCTGCCCACCATCCTGGTCTCCGCCGCCGCCTTGATCGACGCGGACGGACGGGTGCTGATCTGCCAACGGCCGCCGGGCAAGCAACTCGCCGGCCTGTGGGAGTTTCCCGGCGGCAAGGTCGAGCCCGGCGAGACGCCCGAGGCCTGCTTGATCCGCGAACTGGACGAAGAGCTGGGGATCACGGTCGCCGCCGCCTGCCTGGCGCCGTTTGTGTTCGCCTCGCATACCTACGAGAGCTTCCATCTGCTGATGCCGCTGTTCCTGATCCGCCGCTGGGAGGGTCAGCCGACGCGCAAGGAGCACACGGCCCTGGCCTGGGTGCGCCCGGCCCAGCTGTTCGACTATCCGATGCCGCCCGCCGATGCGCCCCTATGCGCCTGGCTGCGCGACCTCCTGTAGGGTCCTGTTGCAGGGTCCCGCCTCCTTCGAGACGCCCCTTCGGGGCTCCTTAGGATGACGGATAGGTTTCAAAAACCTTCGTCATGCTGAGGAGCGCGGAGCGCGTCTCGAAGCACGCACCATCCTCGACCCGCCACTGGATGGAACCGGCGCCCAGGAGCGGTGTTGCCGGACAAATGGAGGAAAGCCCATGCTCAGGATTCCACTTGCTACGGCCGCCCTGGCGCTCGTCGCCACCGCCGCCCTCGCCCAGCCCTCGGCGATCAAACGCACCTCGCTGCAGAGCCGCGACTTCCCCGGCGCGGTCTATCGCAGCACGCTGATGCGGGTGGAGGTGGCTAAAGGCGGGATCGTCGCGCGTCACACCCATCCGGGGCTGGAGATCGGCTATGTCGAGCACGGCCACGCCCTGCTGAAGGTCGCCGGCCAGCCCGACCAGACGCTTCAGACCGGCGACAGCTTCTCGGTCCCGCAAGCCACACCGCACAGCGTGGCCAACACCGGACCCGAGGTGCTGACCCTGCTGTCCACCTATGTCGTGGACAAGGCCAAGCCGCTGTCCACGCCCGCCCCCGCCCCGACCTCCCATCCGTGACGGCGAGCCGCCTACCGCCCATCGTCCACCATCCGACCTATACCGCCGAGATGCCGCCCGACCATCGCTTCCCCATGGGCAAGTACGCCCTGCTGGCGCAGATCCTGCTTGAGGAAGGCCTGGTCCCGCCGGAGGGCTTCGCGGTTCCCGAGCTGGCGAGCTTCGATCAGCTCTCCGCCGTGCACGACCCCGTCTATGTGCGCCAGGTGTTCGACTGCACGGTCCCGCGCGACGTGGAGCGGCGCATCGGCCTGCCGATCACGCCCTCGGTGGTGACGCGCGCGCGGGCGGCGACCGGCGGGACATTGCTGGCCGCGCGGCTGGCGCTGGAGCACGGGCTGGCCTGCAATACGGCGGGCGGGAGCCACCATGCGGGACCAGACGGCGGGGCGGGGTTCTGCACCTTCAACGACGTGGCCGTCGCCGCCCGCACCCTGCTGGACGAGGGCGCGATCAACCAAGCGCTGGTGGTGGACCTGGACGTGCACCAGGGCGACGGCACCGCCTTCATCTTCGCCCACGAGCCGCGCGTCTTCACCTTCTCCATGCACGGCGAGAAGAACTACCCCGTCCGCCGCGGCCCCAGCGACCTGGACGTGGAACTGCCCGACGGGACCGGCGACGAGGCCTATATGGCGCGGCTGGAGACATTGCTGCCGGGGCTTGTGGCGCAGGTGAAGCCGGACCTGATCTTCTACATCGCCGGCGTCGATCCGCACACGGACGATCGACTTGGACGGCTGAGCTTAAGCGACGACGGCTTGGCCGCGCGCGACCGCTACGTGTTGAAAACCTGCTGCGCAGTCGCCCCGACCCTGGGCGTCATCGGCGGCGGCTACGATCGCGACGTCGCGGCCCTCGCCAACCGCCACGCCGGCCTGCATCGTGCGGCGGCGCTAGTGGCGGGTCAGGCCTTCGCCAGTCCCCGCACCGTCTCGATCACATAGGCTTGCGCCCCGGGTTCGATGTCGGCGGAGATCGGCAGGCTGAACACGCGCTCGGCCTTGGCGTCGGTGACCGGCAGGCCGCCCGGCGCGGGATAGTCGCGGTAGGCCACCTGCCGGTGCAGGGGCACCGGGTAGTAGACCGCCGTCGGCACGCCGGCCGCCTTCAGCCCCGCCAGCAGCGCCTCGCGCCCATCCGTCTCCACCGTGTACTGCGCCCACACCGAGGTTCCGCCCGCGATCATGGCCGGGACGGTCACGCTGCCGGCCAGTCCTGCCGCGTAACGGTCGGCGGCGGCGTTGCGAAGCGCGATGTCGCCCTCGAAGATCGCCAGCTTCTCCAGCAGGATCGCCGCCTGGATGGTGTCCAGCCGGCTGTTCATGCCGATGCGGGTGTTCAGGTATTTGGGGTCGTGGCCGAAGCTCGCCACGTCGCCGTCGCCCGCCACCGCCTTGCCGTGGATGCGCAGGGAATCGATCAGCTCGGCCATGCGTGCGTCATTGGTCAGCACCGCGCCGCCGTCGCCGTAGCAGCCCAGCGGCTTGGCCGGGAAGAAGCTGGTGGTGGTCACGTCCGCCCAATGCAGGGGATGCTTGCCGTCCAGGGTGCAGCCGAAACCCTGGGCCGAATCGGAGATCAGCTTCATCCCATGCCGCCTGGCGACCTCGGAGATCGCGGGATAGTCCGCCGGCTGGCCGAACAGGTCGACCGCGATCACGGCGACCGGCTTGAGCTTGCCGTCGGCCAGAATCGCCTGCACCGCGGCTTCCAGCGCCTTGGGGTCGAGATTGTAGGTGTCGGGCAGGATGTCGACGAAGACGGGGGAGGCGCCGGTCCAGCACACCGCCTCGGCGGTGGCGGTGAAGGTGAAGCTCGGGCAGAACACCGCATCGCCCGGCCCCACGCCCCAGGCCATCAGCGGCAGGGCCAGGGCGTCGGTGCCGTTGGCGCAGGAGAGCGCATGCTTCGCCCCGCCGAAGGCCGCCAACTTCTGTTCGAACTCGCGCACCTGCGGACCCATGATCCACTGGCCGGCGTTCACCGCCGCCATCACGGCTTGGTCGATCCGCTCGCCCAGGCGACGGCGTTGGGCCATCAGGTCGATGAAGGGGATGGGTTTGGTGGGAGCGGTCACAGGCGCGTTCACGTGAGGTCCTCGAAGAGATGGCGCGGGGCCGATTCGGCCGTCCGCAGCCTGACGTTCAGCCGGGCTTATAGCGGGCTGGGGCGGCGTGCGGAACGCAGCCGCCGTTCACCTTGCGTTGCAGATTGCAAGCCGGCGCGCTCCATTGGCACGATGAGCGAGGCGATTCGATGACCGACCTCCGCGCGCAGGCCGTGGCCCTGGAGCAGGCCGGGGATTTACCGGCCGCCCTGGCCGCCTACGAGCGCGCGCTGACAGCTAGGCCGGACGACGCGGAACTGCTGGCCGACCTGGGCCGTCTGGCGGGCCGTATGGGCATGCACGCGGTGGCGGAAGCCTTCTACGCCCGCCTGCTGGTGCGCGAGCCCGAGCGGCTGGAGGCGGTGGACGGCCTGACCCGGGCGTTGCGCGACCAGCACCGCTATACGGACGCCGTCGCGGTCATACGCCCCGCCATCCAGGCGCATCCCGCCGACGCACGGCTGTGGAACACGCTGGGGACCGTGCTGCACCAGCAGGGCGACAGCGTCCTGGCGGCGACCTTTTTCGAAGAGGCGGCGCGGCTCGACCCGGACCTGGCCACGGCGCGCTACAACCTGGGAAGCGCGCGCATGGACCTGGGCGACCTGGGCGCCGCCCGCGCCGACTTCGACGCGGCCCTGCCCCTGGCCTCGACCCCGCACGAATGCGCCATGATCGCTTTCGCGCGCGCCACGGTGCGGCTAGCCCAGGGTGATCTCGGCGAGGGCTGGGACGCCTACGAGGCGCGCCTGTCCCCCGACCTGCCGGCCCCTACCGCCTTCGACATCCCCGGCGAGCGCTGGACGCCCGACATCCCGCTCGACGGACGTCGGCTGCTGACGGTGGCGGAGCAGGGGCTCGGCGACGAGATCATGTTCGCGGGCGTCCTACCCGACGTGATCGCAGCGCTCGGGCCGGAAGGCCGTCTCGCCCTCGCCGTCGAGCCGCGCCTGGTCACGTTGTTCAGCCGAAGTTTCCCGGGCGCTACGGTCACGCCCCACGCCACCTGCCGCGAGGGGTATCTAGCCGTTCGCAGCGCGCCCCACGCCGAGGCCGCCGACCTGTGGGCGCCGATGGGCTCACTGCTGCGCCGCTTTCGGCGGACGCTCGAAGCCTTCCCCCGCAGCCCCTATCTCGTCCCCGACCCTTTGCGCGTGGCCCACTGGCGCGACGTCGTTCAGGCCCACGGCGCCCCCGCGCTATCGGTCGGCCTCACCTGGCGCAGCGGCAGCCTCGTCGGGGAACGGCGACGACAGTATCCGGGGTTGGAAGACTGGGCGCCTGTGCTGCGCACGTCGGGGGTGCGGTTCGTCAATCTCCAGTATGGGGCTGAGCCCGAAGAGCTGGACGCCCTGGAGCAGATCGCCGGCGCGCCGATCCTGCGCCCGCCGGGCATCGACCTGAAGACCGACCTGGACGATCTCGCCGCCCTGGCCTGCGCGATCAAGCTCGTCGTCGCCGTTCCCAACGCCACCGCGGCGCTAGCCGCCGCCTGCGGGGCCGAGACCTGGTTCGTCGGCGCGCCGGCCGCGTGGCCTCGGTTGGGAACCGACGGCTATCCCTGGTATGCGCACAGCCGAAGCTTCGCGGCCGAAGCGTTCGGGGCCTTCGCGCCCCCGCTGGCCCGCGTCGCGGAAGCCCTCAAGGGCCGCATCGGCGGCGGGAGCAGATGATGGATACGGTTAGGCTGACGCTGGACGAGGTGCGCGATCTGGCGCGGCGCGTCCTCACCCGTCAGGGTCTGTCGCCCGCCCATGTCGAGGCGGTGGCCGAGACCCTGGTCGCTGGCGAGCGCGACGAAGCCGCCGCCCACGGGATCTACCGCCTGCTGGTGTGCGACCACACCATCCGCGCCGGCAAGGTGGTGCTCGACGCCGAACCTGTGTTGCAGGACACGGCGCCGGGCGTGGTCAAGGTCGACGCCCAGGGCGGCTATCACCAGCTGGCCTTCCGCCTTGGGCTGCCCGCCCTGGTCGACAAGGCTCGCAAGTCCGGGATCGCGGCGATGGCGATCAACCATTGCGTCCACTTCTCCGCCCTATGGCCCGAGGTCGAAGCAGTGGCGGCCCACGGCCTCGTCGCCCTGGCCTGCACGCCCAGCCACGCCTGGGTGGCGCCGGCGGGCGGGACCAAGCCGGTGTTTGGCACCAACCCGATCGCCTTCGGGTGGCCCCGGCCGGGACGCGAGCCCTTCGTGTTCGACTTCGCCACCAGCGCCACCGCGCGCGGCGAGATCGAGCTGCACCGCCGGGCCGGCAAGCCGATCCCAGAAGGCTGGGGGGTCGACGCCGAGGGTCGCCCCACCACCGACGCCGAGACCGCGCTCGCCGGCGCCATGCTGACCTTCGGCGGTCACAAGGGTTCGGCCCTGTCGCTGATGGTGGAGCTGATCGCCGGCCCGCTGATCGGCGACATGACCAGCGCGGAGTCCATCGCCCACGACGCCGGGGCCAAGGCGTCGCCCTATGGCGGCGAACTGATCCTGGCGCTGGACCCCGCAGGCTTCCTGGGCGTCGCCGCGGCCGAACACCTGGCCCGCGCCGAAGCCGTATTCGACGCCATCACCGCCCAAGGCGCCCGCCTGCCCTCCGAACGCCGCTATGAGGCCCGCAAGCGGACGGTGCGCGACGGCGTGACGGTGCCGAGGAAGTTGTACGACGACCTGCAAGGGTTGCTGGCGGGATAAGCTTCCCATTTCGTCTCAGAACGAACCTGAGAGCCGCACAACCTCGCCGTCCTCCTTAGTGAAGCTCTCAGGCCTGCGCTCGAGCAGCGCCAACACGGCCTCGGACGGCCTGCAAAGCTTCACGCCCTTTGGCGTCACGACGATGGGGCGGTTCACCAGGATAGGATGCGCCACCATCTCGCGCAGGATGGTTTCCTCCGTCACATCGGCGTCAAGGAGCGCGAGTTCTCTCGCGGGCGTGCCCTTTTCCCGTAGGATCGCCTGTGGCGTGGCGTCCATGGCCGCCAGCAGTTCCTTCAGCAGGAGAAGCGTCCAAGGCGTCTTCAGGTACTCGACGATGCGCGGCGTGTAGCCGGCCGCCGCGACCATGGCGACGACGTTGCGCGATGTTCCACAGTCGGGGTTGTGGTAGATCGTGATCGGGAAATCCTGGGTCATGGACGTTCCGTTCGGCTAGGGCAGGGTTAGGCGCAAGGCGAGCGCGCCGAGCGTGACGAGCAGGATCGGCGTGGTCAGCAGCACCCCAACCCGGAAGTAGTAGCCCCAGCCGATCTGTACGCCCTTCTGGCCCAGCACATGGAGCCAAAGCAGGGTCGCCAGCGATCCGATGGGGGTGAACTTCGGCCCCAGATCGCATCCCACCACGTTGGCGTAGACCATGGCTTCCCGCACCGCCGGGGCGACATGAGCGCCCTGGATGGCCAGGGCTCCGACCAGCACGGCCGGCATGTTGTTCATGACCGATGATAGAACGGCGGTGGTGACGCCCACGCCATAGGTCGCGCCCCAGACGCCGCCATCCCCAAACCGCTCGAACAGGCGTGCGAGGGAGGACGTCAGGCCCGCGTTCCGCAGTCCGAACACCACCAGATACATTCCGAGCGAGAAGATCACGACCTGCCATGGCGCTTCCTTGAGGACGCCAAGTGGGCGGATAGCCTTTCCCCGCGCGGCGGTGACGAGAAGGACCAGCGCGCCGGCTGCCGCGACGGCGCTGATCGGAATGAAGCGGCCGAGCGCAAAGAAGCCGACGAGCAGCAGGCCCAGCACCAGCCAGCCCATGTTGAAAACCGCCCGGTCGCGGATCGCGTCGGAGGGCGGCTTGAGCGTCGCCACGTCGTAACTGGGCGGCACGTCGCGGCCGAAGCGCAACCACAGCACTCCAAGGGTCGCGGCGACCGTGACCAGAACCACCGGGACCATGACCAGGGCGTAACTCCCGAAGTCGAGCCGGAATACGTCGGCGGAGACGATGTTGACGAGATTGGAGACCACCAGGGGTGTTGAGGCCGTATCGGCGATGAAGCCCGCCGCCATGGCGAAGGCCAGCGTCGCCTTGGCGCTGAACTTCAACTCCGCCAGCATGGCGATGACGATGGGCGTCAGGATCAAGGCCGCCCCGTCGTTGGCGAACACCGAGGCCACGGCTGCGCCCAGGAGCACAATGGCGGCGAACAGCAGCTTCCCACGGCCGCCGCCCCAACGGGCGACATGCAGGGCCGCCCACTCGAAGAAGCCGGCGCGGTCCAGCAGCAGGCTGATGATGATGACCGCCACGAAGGTCGCGGTGGCGTTCCATACGATTCCCCAGACGGTGGGGATATCGGCGAGGTGGACCACGCCCGCCAGCAGGGCGAGCGCCGCCCCGATCAGGGCGCCCCAGCCGATCTTCAAACCCTTGGGCTGAACAATGACCAGCACGAGCGTGAGGGCGAAGACGCCGACAGCGAGGATCATCCGCCGCTAGACCCCTGTCGGACTGGATGAACCGCCGCAACAGGCGGCCGCGTTGAGGATGGCGGCTATGGGCGCGCAGATCTCTGGCGAGCCGTTGCAACAGTCCCGCAGCAGGAAGCCGAGGACCTGGCTCATCCGCTCATAGGCGGCCGAATAGATGATCGAACGGCCGTCCCGGCGCGAAGTGACGAGGCCGGCGTGGGAAAGCACTGCGAGGCTAGCGGATAGGGTGTTCGGCTGTATGTCGACGCGGCGGGACACCTCGCCGGCGGCGAGCCCGTCGGGGCCTGCCTGGACGAGTTCGCGAAAGACCCTCAACCGGCCTTCGTGAGCCAGCGCAGATAGCGCGGTGACAGCTTGAGATAATTCCATAATTCAACGATACATGAATTATAAAATAAACTAAAGGCCTCATCGCCCGCCCACCGCTCCGCTGAAACGGCCGTCGCCCTAGTCCCCCCTCAGCGCCTCCCAGGCCAACGGATAGACCCGCCGCTCGCCCAGGACGGCGGCGATGGGGGCATGGGCGAATAGGGGGGCGAACGCTGCATCCCGCGCGTTAAGGCCGCCGGCATAGGCGCCGAAGGCCGGCAGGACCAGGCGCAGGCCGTCGGTCAGGAAGGCGCGCCGGCGCGTGCTGGAACGGCCGCGCACGATCTTGGCGCAAGGGTGCAGGTGGCCGGCGACCTCGCCGGGCGCGGGACCAGGATGGGGCTCATGGCGCAGGATGAGGCTGGCGACATGCAGTTCGTCGACCACCTCGCCTGGCAGGGCGGCGGCGTTCAGCAGCTCCACGTCGTGATTTCCCTCGGCCCAGAGCAGGGTGCGCCCGCGCGCCAGGGCGGCTAGCCGCATCGCCGCCTCCGCCGCCAGCCGGCCCATGGCGCCCGCGTCGTGGAAGCTGTCGCCCAACAGCACCAGTACGGCTGGATCGAGCGCGGCCACCTCCGCCTCCAGCCGTGACAGGGTGTCGGCAGTGTCATAGGGCGGTAGAAGCTGGCCACGCGCGGCGTAGGCGGAGCCCTTCTCCAGATGCAGGTCGGCCGCGACCAGCATGCGCGCCTCGGGCAGCCACAGGGCGCCGGAACAGCGCAGCGCGCAGTCGGTCCCGTGCAAGATGACCCACAGCGAGCCGCAAGGCGTGGGGTCCTCCAGCCGGCCACGGTGCAGGGCGTGCAGCGCGCTCATGCGGCGACCTCGGCGTCGTCCAGCCTCATAGCTTCGGCGATCAGTTCGTCCGCGCTCTCGGCCAGCAAGGCGTCGGCGGCGCCGGCCACCGTCTCGCGTCCGATCTCCAGCAGCACCGGCACCGCAAAGGGCGAGACGCGCGGCAGGCTGCGCACCGCGATCCTGCCCCGGATGCGCGTCAGCAGCCGACCCAGCCGCGCCACGTCCAGCGAGCCGGTCGCCGCATCCGCCCGCGCACATTGCAGCAGCAGATGGTCGGGCTGGTGGCGGCGCAGCACGTCGTAGATCAGGTCGGTGGAGAAGGTCACCTGCCGTCCCGTCTTCTCGCGGCCCGGCATGCGCCGCTCGATCAGGCCCGACAGCAGGGCGCAGTGGCGGAAGGCGCGCTTCATCAGGAAACTTTCGTCCAGCCACGCCTCCAGGTCGTCGCCCAGCATGTCCTCCTGGAAAAGTTGGTCGAAATCCAGGTCGTCCAGCGGCTTCATCGCCCAGACCGCCAGCGCATAGTCGTTGGCCACGAAACCCAGGGGCTGGCGGCCCAGCCGCTCCAGCCGGCGGGTGAGCAACTGGCACAGGGTGCCGTGGCTGATTCGTCCATCGAAGGGATAGCAGACCAGGAAACACCGCTTGCCCCGCCGGAAGGTCTCCACCAGCATTTCGTCCGTCGACGGAATATATGAACGCACCGACTGGATTTGCAGCCACTCCTGCACATCGTCGGGCAGGACGTTCCACCGCTCACGCTCGGCGATCATGCGGCGCACGCGGGCGGCCAGATAGGTGGAGAGCGCGAACTTGGACCCGCCCCAGCTCGGCGTCTTGGCCTCGGTTCCCGGTGGAGCGGGCGTGACCAGGGCGTCCAGACCAGTGATGCCCTCGAACCGCCAGACCTGGCCGGCGAACAGGAAGGTGTCGCCGGTCGCGAGCTGCTCGAGATAGCTCTCCTCCATCTCGCCGATCTTGCGCCCGCCGACCTTCTGCTTCGCGCGCACGGAGGCAAGGCGGACGTTGAGCATCGGGATGTCGATGATGGCGCCGACGTTCATGCGGTGGCGCTGGGCGGTCTCGCCGTTGCGTACGGTGTAGAGCCCTTCTGGGTTGCGCACGATGCGGTGGAAGCGGTCGTAGGTTCGCAGCGCATAGCCGCCGGTGGCGACGAAATCGACCACCTGCTCGAACCCCTCCCAGGTCAGCTCGGCGAAGGGCGACGAGCTACGCACCTCGTCGTAGAGGGCGACCAGGTCGAACGGCTCCGCACAGGCCAGGCCCATGATGTGCTGGGCCAGGATGTCGCGCGCGCCGATGCGCTCGGGATCGCCGTCCAGGTCGTTCGCGGCCACCGCCTCGCGCGCCGCCTGACACTCCAGGATCTCGAAGCGGTGGGCCGGGACCAGCAGGGCGCGCGACGCCTCGTCCAGCCGGTGGTTGGCGCGGCCGATGCGCTGAATCAGGCGCGCCGAACCCTTGGGCGCAGCCAGCTGGATCACCAGGTCGACCCCGCCCCAGTCGATGCCGAGATCCAGCGTCGAGGTGCAGACCACCGCGCGCAACTCGTCGCGCGCCATCGCCGCCTCGACCTTGCGCCTCTGCTCCACCGCCAGCGAGCCGTGGTGCAGCGCGATGGGCAGACTTTCCTCATTGATTTCCCACAGCATCTGGAAGCTCAGCTCGGCCTGGAAGCGGGTGTTGACGAAGACCAGTGCGGTCCGGGCTGACTTGATCGCTTCGTAGACGTCGGGGATGGCGTGCTTGGCGGTCCAGCCGCTCCAGGGCGAGGCGTTGCGGCTGACCAGCATATCCACCACGGGCGGCGCGCCGGGCGCGCCGAGCACGAGGTCGGCCATATACATGTTCCCTTCCCCCTCGAAGGGGGAAGGGCAGGGATCGGGGTGAGTCCTGTCGGGTGCGGGACTTGCCTCTTGAGGCGCCGCCTCATTGGGCGTCTCCCGAAAAGGCTGCGGCCGCACCCCCTCCCCTGCCCCTCCCCCTTCGAAGGGGAGGGAAAAGGTGTTCTGCGGGACCAGCCACCGCCTCAGCATGTCCGGATCGTTCACCGTAGCCGACAACCCCACCCGCCGCATGCCCGGCGCGAACATCTGCAAGCGCGCCAGGGCGAGGTTCAGCAGGTCCCCGCGCTTGGAGCCGTGCAAGGCGTGGATCTCGTCCAGGATCACCACCTTCAGCTCGGCGAAATAGGCCCGCCCGCCTGGCCAGGCGCAGAACAGGGCCAGCTGTTCCGGCGTGGTGATCAGGATGTCGGGCGGATGCAGTTTCTGGCGCTCGCGCTTGGCCAGACTGGTGTCGCCAGTACGGGCCTCGACTGTGACCGGCAAGCCCATCTCGGCGATGGGCGCGCCGAGGTTTCGGTGCACGTCCACCGCCAGCGCCTTCAGCGGCGAGATGTAGAGGGTGTGGACGCTGCGCGGCTCGGCGGACGGAGGCCGCTCGGACAGTTCGATCAGGCTGGGCAGGAAGCCGGCCAGGGTCTTGCCGCCGCCGGTCGGAGCGATCAGCAGGGCGTGGCGGCCGGCCCGCCCGCGTTCGATCATGGCCAGCTGGTGCGGGCGCGCTTCCCAGTCGCGCCCGGCGAACCAGTCGCGGAAGCGTTGCGGCAGCAGGTCTTCGGCCCGGGGCTCCGGCGACGGCGCGGCGATGGCGTCCATCTGTCGCCATATAGCATGTTCGCGTTCCGTTTCATCGCCCGGGCGGGTAGATGTGTCGAGATGGCCCTCCTCCACCGCCAGCGATTCGTCGCCTCCTCGCCGGCAAGGCACGGCCAAGCATGATCGCCGTGCGCACGCTTCCAGCCGCCCTGGTGGTGCATCCCGGCGCACGGGCCGGGGTGGCCGACAGCCAGGGCGTGCGCCTGCTGCAGTCCGGCGTGGCGCGGACCCTATTTCAGCGCGAGCCGGTGATGGTCGCCCACGCCGGCCTGACCGCGCGCCGGCTCGGCCTGCCCGCTCCGCCGCGTTCGGCGGCCCTGCACGACGTATTGGAGCTGTACGCCTTCGTGCGGCCGGCGACCTTCTGCGCGCCCTCGGCGGTAGGCTTGGCCCGGGCGCTGGGCAAGGCCGAACCCAAGGGGCTGGAGGCGCAGGCCCAGGCGCTGGGCGAGATCGCGGACGCCCTACTGACCGAGCTGGCCGAGACCCCGCGTCCCACCCGTGAGGACGCCCTGGCCACGGCCTTGACCCTGCAGCGCGCCGGCTGGGCCTGGGGCGCCGCCGTGGTCGAGGCGCTGGAACGCGTCCCGGCCAAGGTCAATCCACGCGGCAGCGGCCTGGACGTCTGGAGCCGCCTGTCAGAATGGGAGGATCAGGCGCCCGAGGGCCAGCCCGGCTCCGCCGCCGTCACCCCCGAGGCCGCCCGCGAGCGGTTGGGCGCCCTGCTGGTCCGCGCCGGCCTGGACGAGGCCCGTCCCGCCCAGGCCACCTACGCCGCCGAGGTCGCCTTCGCCTTCTCGCCGCGCGAACGGGAGGGCGCACCGCGCCTGATGCTGGCCGAAGCCGGCACCGGCACCGGCAAGACGCTGGGCTATCTCGCCCCCGCCTCGCTGTGGGCCGAAACCAATGGCGGGGCGGTGTGGGTCTCCACCTATACCCGCGCCCTGCAGCGCCAGATCGAGCGGGAGAGCCACGCCGTCTATCCCGACCCGGCCGTGCGCGCCCGCAAGGCCGTGGTGCGCAAGGGACGGGAGAACTACCTCTGCCTGCTGAACTTCCAGGAGCTGGCCCAGGGCGCGCTGATGGGCGGAGGCGACGTGATCGGCGCCGGACTGGTCGCCCGCTGGGCCCGCGCCACCCGCGACGGCGACATGACCGGCGGCGACTTCCCGGCCTGGCTGCCGACCCTGTTCGCCGTCGGCCCGACCGCGCGCGCGGGGCCGGCCAATCTGGTCGACCGGAGGGGCGAGTGCGTCCACGCCGGCTGCGCCCATTACCGCACCTGCTTCGTGGAGAAGGCGATCCGGGGTTCGCGCAGGGCCGATCTGGTGGTGGCCAACCACGCCCTGGTCATGACCCACGCCGCCTTCGACTCCGCGCGAGCGGGGAGGAAGGGCGACGGCGGCCCGCGCCGCGACGTCGAGACCGCCAGCCTGAAGCGGATCGTGTTCGACGAGGGCCACCACCTGTTCGACGCCGCCGACAGCGCCTTTTCCGCCTGCCTGTCCGGCCAGGAGGCGGCGGAGGTGCGGCGCTGGATTCGCGGTCCCGAGGGCCGTCGCCGGGGCCGTGGGCTGGAACAGCGGCTGGCCGAGCTGGTGGCCGAGCGCGAGCCCGCGCGCCTGGCCCTAATCGAGGCGATCCGCGCCGCCTCCGCCCTGCCGGGCGACGGCTGGTCCGGCCGCATCGCGCCCGCCCCCGACTATGACGGGGAGGCGCCCGAACCCCAGCCGAACGGCCCCATCGAGACCTTCCTGGCCGCGATCCTGGCCCAGCTGCGCGCCCGCGCCGCCGCCTCGGATCAGGGCATGGAGTGCCCCGCCCGCCCGGCCATCGACCGGGTGCGCGAGGCCGCCCCCGCCGCCGCCCGCGCGCTCGCCGCCATCGAGACGCCGCTGCTGGCCCTGGTGCGCGCGCTGGAGGACCTGCTGGACGACGAGGCCGCCGACCTGCCCACCGCCGACCGCGCGCGCCTGGAAGGGGCTTTGCGCGGATTGGAACGGCGGGCGCGGATGCAGCTACCTGCCTGGCGCGCCATGCTGGCCCGGCTGGAGGACGAGGCGGACGAAGTCGACTTCGTCGACTGGTTCGAGGCCGTGTTCGCTCAGGACCGCTTGGCCGACGCCGCCTTCCGCCGCCACTGGATCGACCCGACCGAACCGCTGGAGGCCGCCGTCCTACGCCCCGCCCACGGGGTGCTGGTGACCAGCGCGACCCTGGCCGATTCCGCCCACGAGAGCCCCTTCGCGCTCGCCGAACTACGCACCGGCGCCGCGCGGCTGGAGGAGAGCCCAAAGCTACTGCGGGTCGCCTCCCCATTCGACTATGTCGCCAACAGCCGGGTGCTGGTCGTGACCGACGTGAAGCGCGACGACGTGCGCCAGGTCTCATCGGCCATGCGCGAGCTGTTCCTGGCGTCCGGCGGGGGCGCGGTCGGGCTGTTCACCGCCATCCGCCGGCTGCGCGCCGTGCACGAGCGCATCGCCGGCCCGCTGGCCGACAAGGGGATCGCGCTCTACGGCCAGCACGTGGATCCGCTGGAAGCCGGCGCCCTGGTCGACATCTTCCGTGCCGAGGAGGACGCCTGCTTGCTCGGCACCGACGCGATCCGCGACGGGGTGGACGTGCCGGGCCGCTCGCTGCGTCTGCTGGTGTTCGATCGGGTGCCGTGGCCTCGCCCCGACCTGCTGCACAAGGCCAGGCGCGAGCGGTTCGGCAAGGGGACCTACGACGACTCCCTGGTCCGCGCCCGCATCGCCCAGGCCTTCGGACGTCTGATCCGCCGCGCCGACGACAAGGGGGTGTTCGTCATGCTCGACGCCGCCGCTCCTACCCGCCTGTTCTCCAGCCTGCCCGAGGGCGTTGAGTTGCAACGTGTTGGCCTGGTCGAGGCCATCGAGCAGGTTGGCGCGTTCGTGGGAACGGGGGCTTGAACCCTCGACTTGTTCTGCTGGCGCAAGGCGCAGGGAACAGGCAAGAAGTCCTGTAACTTCCTGGAACGCCGGATGCGACGCCTGATCCTGCTGCGCCACGCCAAGACCGAGCGGCAAGCCGCCAGCGGAGCGGATTTCGACCGCGCCCTGACCGAGCGCGGTCGCACCGACGCGGCCCGCACCGCCGAGAGCCTGGCCGCCGCCGGATTGATCGCCGACCTCGCGCTGGTCTCCACCGCCGTGCGCGCGCGCCAGACCTTCGAGGCGGCCAAGGCCTTCCTGCCCGACGTGCGGCTGGAGCTGGTCCCCACCCTCTACAACGCCGCCCCGGAGACGCTGCTGCGCGCAGCCCAGAAGGCGAATGGCGATACGGTGCTGGTCATCGCCCACAATCCCGGCGTCCACGCCCTGGCGATGGAGCTAGTCGAAGGAGCGCTGTGCGAACCGACCATGCGGGCGGAGATACAGGCCGGCTTCCCAACCGCGACAGCGGCGGTGTTCGAGTTCGGGGACGGCCGCACCGGCTGTCTTGGCGTGTTCAACGCTCATTCCGGCGGGGCGACGTGACCCACGTCTACAAGATCCTACCCGCGACCGAGTGGTCGGCGGCCGGGGCGCAGGGAAGCTTCACCGGCTCCGCGATCGACCTCGAGGATGGCTACATCCATCTGTCGAGCGCGACCCAGGCGGCCGAAACCGCGCGGCTGCACTTCGCCGGCCGGGACGGCCTGGTGCTGGTGCAGCTGCGGGCGGAGGATTTCGGCGAGGCGCTGAAATGGGAAGCCTCCCGCGGCGGCGCCCTGTTCCCTCACCTGTACGCCGCCCTCGATCCCGCTCGGGCGCTTGCGGTCCATCCGCTGCCCCTCAACACCGACGGTTGGCCCGATCCGGGGCCGCTGACGCCATGAGCCTGTTGCACGATCTCGGCGCACGCGCCTTTCGCCTGTTGGAGCCTGAGCAGGCGCACCGGCTGACCCTGAAGGCGCTCCAGGCCGGGCTCGGCCCGCGCGAAGGGGGACTGCGCGACCCGGCGCTCAGCGTCCGCCTCGCCGGCATGGACCTGCCGAACTGCATCGGCCTGGCGGCCGGTTTCGACAAGGACGCCGAGACGTTCAACCCGATGCTGGCCGCGGGCTTCGGTTTCGTGGAGTGCGGCACCGTCACGCCCCTGCCCCAGATCGGCAATCCGCAACCCCGGCTCTTCCGCCTGCAAGCCGACCGGGCGGTGATCAACCGCATGGGTTTCAACAATGGCGGCCTGGAAAGCTTCGCCCAGCGCCTGGGTGCGCCCCGGAGCGGGATCGTCGGCGCAAACCTCGGCGCCAACAAGGATTCCGAGGATCGGGTGGGAGACTATGTGGCCGGCCTGACCCGACTCTGGGGGCTGTGCGACTATTTCACCGTCAACGTCTCCTCGCCCAACACGCCGGGTTTGCGGACGCTGCAGTCCCGCGACGCCCTGGAAGACCTGGCCGGACGGCTTAGGGAAGCGCGGGACGGGCTGAAGGCGGCGCGCGACTATCCGGTGTTCCTCAAGGTCGCGCCCGACCTCAGCGAACGGGAGGTGATCGACATCGTCTCCGTGGCCGCCCGCTTCGGGTTGAACGGGATCATCGTCTCCAACACCACTGTCAGCCGCCCCGACACCCTGCGCTCGTCGGCGCGTGCGGAGACCGGCGGTCTGTCCGGCGCCCCCCTCATGGCCCTGTCGACCCTGACGCTGCAGCGGTTCCACGAGGCCAACACCACCGACCTCGCCCTGATCGGCGCGGGTGGGATCGGTTCGGCCGCCGACGTCTACGCCAAGGTGCGGGCCGGGGCGTGCGCGGTGCAGCTCTACACCGCCCTGGTGTACAGAGGTCCGGGCCTGGTCCGCCGGCTCAAGCGCGAGTTGGCGCAGCGTCTGCGGGCGGATGGGTTCGCCTCGATCTTCGAGGCCCGCGGGGCGGCTTGAACCTCTGATCTAACCCCGCGCGAAGGTCCGCACATAGGCCTTGGCCGCCTCGACGTCGGCGGGCAGGCGGTCGAATCGCTCAACCTTGTCGAACAGGCCGCGAGAGCGGACGTGCAGGGCCGGCTCCGCGCCGGTGGCGGCGCGCACCGCCTCGGGGAACTTGGCCGGATGGGCGGTGGACAGCGCGACCAGCGGCGAAGACGAGGCTGAGGCGTAACGGGCGGCGGCGACGCCGACGGCGGTGTGCGGGTCGATCACCTCGCCGGTCTCGTTGAGGGTGGACAGAATGGTGCGGGCGGTCTCGTCCTCGCTCACCATCCGGCCCTCGAACAGGTCGCGCATATAGGCCAGGGCTTGGGGCGCCAGGTCGATGAGGCCCTGGCCGGCGAAGGCCTCGAACGCGCGCGCGGTCTCCACCGCATCGCGGCGCGAAGCCTCGAAATACAGCCGCTCGAAGTTGGAGGCGACCTGGATGTCCATGGCCGGGCTCTGGGTCACAGCGACCGGCCCGGTCTGGTAGCGGCCGTCGCCGAGCGCGCGCGCCACGATATCGTTGCTGTTGGTGGCCACGGTGATCCGCTCCACGTCGAGCCCCATGCGGCGCGCGGCGTAGCCGGCGAAGGCGTCGCCGAAATTGCCGGTCGGTACGGCGAAGCGCACCGGCCGATGCGGCGCGCCGAGCGCCACGGCGCTGACGAAGTAGTAGACCGCCTGGGCCGCGATCCGCGCCCAGTTGATGGAGTTCACGCCGGACAGGTCCACCTCGGTGCGGAAGGCCTCGTCGCGGAACATGGCCTTGACCAGGGCCTGGCAGTCGTCGAACGAGCCCTTCACCGCCACGGTGCGCACATTGGCGTCGGCGGCTGTGGTCATGAAGCGGCGCTGCACCTCGCTGATCCGGCCCTCGGGGAACAGGGCGACGATGCGGGCGTGGCGAGCGCCGCGAAACGCCTCCACCGCCGCCCCGCCGGTATCGCCGGAGGTGGCGCAGACTATGGTCAGGGTCCGCCCGCTCCCCGCCAGCACGGCGTCGTACAGCCGCGCCAGCAGCTGCATGGCCACGTCCTTGAACGCTAGCGTCGGGCCGTGGAACAGCTCCAGCAGGAACAGGCCCGAATCGAGCTGCTTCAACGGCGTTACGGCGGGATGGGCGAAGGTGGCGTAGGCGTCCTGGCAGATCGCGCCCAGCCGTTCGCGCGAGAAGGTGTTTCCGGTGAAGCGGGACAGGACCTCGGTCGCCACCTCCCAATAGGGACGGCCGGCGAAGGCGGCGATCTGGTCCGAGGTGAAGCTTGGCCATTCCTCGGGCACGTAGAGGCCGCCATCGGGGGCCAGGCCGGCTAGCAGGACCTGGCTGAAATCGGCCGGCGCGCCGCCGCCGCGCGTGGAGACATATCGCATGGTGCGGAAACCTGTCCGGTCAGCCCCGGCGCGAACGCAGGACGCTGGCGACGTACATGCCGACCAGGCCAGCCGCCAGACCGAACCAGGTCAAGGCGTAGCCGAGGTGATTGTTGGGGATGTCGGTGGGAATGGCGGCGGGCCGGGGTCCGGGCGGCGGCGCGGCGGGTTGCTCCAGCATCAGGAACACCGGCGCGGGGGCCACGGCTTTCAGGGCGGCCGCCATGGCTGGAATGTCGCGCGCGCGCCAGTCGTTGCGGGCGGGCGCGTTCGGCTGGGTCATCCAGGTGGCGGGGTCGGCTCTTCTCAGCACGCCGACGACCGGCGAGGCGATCGGTCCTTGAGGCGCCGTCGCGTCGCCAACCTTTTCCGTGGGGGTGAAGCCGCGATCCACCAGCAACGAACGGTAGCGGCCCGAATCGATCGGACAGGCGGTGATCAGGCGATAACCCATCACCCCGTCCAGGACCGCGTACAGGCGAAGCGTCGGAGTCTGCTGCACTGTGGGGCAGGTGGTCTGGACGCGCACATAGTCCACCTCGCCGCGATCGCCCAGGCGATGCAGCACCACGCCCAGGGGCTCGGGCGGGGCGGCCTGGAGGGCTGCGATGCGGGCGAGCAGGCCTTCCTTCCACGCCAAGCGCTGCACCTGCCACACGCCGAGGCCGAGTAGGATAACAAGGCCGGTCAACACGGCGATCAGCGAGACCGGACGCACGCCCTGAAACGGCGACATGGGGACAGGCGCCGCGCCCGCTAGGTGACGGCTAGCCATTGCGGGCTTCGGACGCGCGGTTGTGGAACTGCAGGGCGACCATCACGCCCTTGAGCGGTCGCATCAGCCCCAGCGACAGCAGGCCGGCGAAGGGCATCCAGACCAGCAGGGTGAGCCAGATCGGCGGGTGCATGGTCAGGTCGGTGACGATCACCCCAAAGCAGGCGACGGTCCCCACGATCAGCACGATGAACACCACCGGCCCGTCGCCACTATCAGCACGACGCAGATCGAGGCCGCAGGCGGGGCAGGCTGCGGTCAGCTTCAGGAAGCCCGCGAAGATCGACCCGCGCCCGCACTCGGGGCAGCGGCAGGCGAGACCCGCCAGAAAGGGGTTCACGCCCGCCATAAGGGTCAGGTCGCCGGATGGCCCTGGAACACCACGTAGATGAAGGCGAACAGGAACAGCCACACCACGTCGACGAAGTGCCAGTACCAGGCGGCGGCTTCGAAGCCAAAATGCTGGTTGGGCTTGAAGGCCCCGCCCAGCAGGCGGAACAGGCAGATGGTCAGGAAGATCGTGCCCACCAGCACGTGGAAGCCGTGGAAGCCCGTGGCCATGAAGAAGCTGGAGCCGTACAGGCCCGCGGCCGATGAGGCGCTGTTGAAGAAGAACTTCTCCATGATGATCTCACGGTACTCGTAGGCCTGGACGCAGGTGAACATCGCGCCCAGCACGATGGTCAGGATCAGGCCATTGCGCGCGTTCTTACGGTCGCCATGCATCAGGGCGTGGTGCGACCAGGTGATCGCGGTGCCCGAGGTCAGCAGGATCAGGGTGTTGATCAGCGGGAAGTGCCAGGGGTCCAGCGTCTCGACGCCCTTGGGGGGCCAGCTGGCCCAGGCGGCGCGGACCTCGTCGATGGGCGAAGCGGTGCGGACGTGATGGAACAACGCCATCTCGAAGAAGATCCAGAACCACGCCACGAAGAACATGATCTCCGAGGCGATGAACAGGATCATGCCGTAGCGCAGGCCGATCGACACCACCGGGGTGTGATCGCCCTCGTTGGCTTCCTTGACCACATCGGTCCACCAACCGGCCATGGTGTAGAGCAGCCCGGCGATGCCGATGGCGAACACCCAGGGAGTGCCCTTCGGCACACCCAGGACGCCCTTCAGCAGGATGACCAGGCCGATGGCGGTCGCGACGCCGGCGACGGAGCCCAGCAGGGGCCACGGGCTCGGCTTGACCAGATGGTAGTCGTGATGAACGGCTTGGTCGGCCATGGTCGCTGAACAACCCCTTGCGCGGCGTAAGGCGCCGCGGCTGTTGAGGCGCGACGCTCGATCAGGAACGCTATAGCCCTGCCCTCGCCGGGAAGCCAAGGGGTTTGGCGCATTCCGCCACCTGGAATGTCAGCCTGCTTTCGCCGGCTTCACATCGGGGGCGGGAAAGAAGGTGTAGCTCAGCGTCACCTCCTGGAAGGTGCGCGTGTTGACGTCGGTCGCGAACTTGGGCTCGACGTAATAGATCACCGGGAAGCGCTCGGTCTGGCCCGGCTGGATGGTCTGGTCGCTGAAGCAGAAGCACTGGGTCTTCAGGAAGTAGGGACCGGCCGATTCGGGCAGCACGTTGTAGGCGGCTCGGCCGGTCAGCGGCTTGTCGCCGGTGTTCTTGACGGTGAAGAAGGCCATGCCCGCCGCGCCCAGCTTGATGGTCTGGGCCGCCTGGTCGGCGGTGAATTTCCACGGCAGCCCGCGCACGTTGGCGTCGAAGCGCACGGTGATCTTGCGGTCGATCACCAGCTTGGGCGCGCGCTCGACCCGCCGCGCGGTGCCGTCGAAGCCGGTGGCCTGGCAGAAGGCCCGGTAGAAGGGCACCGCCGCATAGGCCATCCCCACCATGCCCACCACCGCAACCCCGCAGATCCCGGCGATCAGGCCATGGCCCTTGCGCCGAGGCGAACGCGGGGGCTCAGCCGGGGACATGCGAGGCGGCCGCGAGCTTGATGATGCTGACGATGAACACCACCACCACGAAGGCGACCAGGGCCAGCGCTATGCCCAGGCTGCGCATCCGCCGGGCGCGCGCTGCGGCGGCGCCTTCGCGGAACGGGTCCTGGCGGGGGCCGGTGGGTGGGGGGACGTCGAGGGTCGGATCGTGCATCTACAGGCCGTGCGAGATCAGCGGGCTGAGGCCGTGCTCGACCAGCAGGGCGGCGAACAGGGCGAACAGATAGAGGATCGAAACGGCGAACAGGTCGCGGGCCGCCTTGGCGCCGGGCTTGATGGCGTACAGGCCGTCAGGGCCTTCCGCCCCCGCCTCGCCGGCCTGGCTGAGCAGGACGCGGGTAGCGAGCAGCAGGAACAGCGCCCCGCCGCCGATGGAGACGGCGGCGTAGAGCGGACCGCCCAACCCGGTGAACACCGGGGCTACGCCCAGCGGGGCCAGCAGCAGCGAATAGGCGAAGATCTGGCGGCGGGTGGACTTGGCGCCCTTGACCACCGGCATCATCGGCACGCCCGCCTTGGCGTAATCGGTGGTGGTGTAGAGCGACAGCGCCCAGAAGTGCGGCGGCGTCCAGACGAAGATGATGGCGAACAGCAGCAGCGCGTTCAGGGGAACATGCCCTGTCGCCGCCGCCCAACCCACCACCGGCGGCAAGGCGCCGGCCGCGCCGCCGATGACTATGTTCTGCGGCGTCGAGCGCTTCAGCCACATGGTGTAGACTACCGCGTAGAAGACAATGGTGAAGGCCAGCAGGCTTGCGGCCAGCCAGTTCACCGCTAGGCCCATCAGCATCACCGAGAACAGGCTCAGCACCACGCCGAAACCGGCCGCGTCCGCGCGCGAGATGCGCCCCTGCGGCACCGGCCGGCCCCGCGTACGGCGCATCAGGGCGTCGATGTCGGAGTCGTAGGCCATGTTCAGCGCACCGGACGCGCCGGCGCCCACCGCGATGCAGACCACCGCGATGATGGCCATCACCGGGTTCATCGGCGTGTCGGCGCACACCAGTCCGGTCAGGGCGGTAAACACCACCAGCGACATCACCCGGGGCTTCAGCAGGGCGAGGTAGTCCGCCGAGCGCGCCGGCTGGGCGGTCGCGGCGGACGAGGTCGCCATGGCTTGGGTCATCAAGATCCTCGGCGCAAAAACGAAGAAGGCGCGGAGCCGGTCCCGGAAACGGGAGGCCGCCGCGCCTTCAAACGCTCAATCGGTGTCCGGTTCAAGCCCTAGTCGGGAGAGAACCGGACGGTTCGGGGTTCAGTGACCCTCCGCCTCGATGTGCGGCAGGTCGTTGAACTGGTGGTACGGCGGGGGCGAGGACAGGGTCCACTCCAGCGTCGTGGCGCCTTCGCCCCAGGGATTGGCCTCGGCCTTGCGGCGACGAACCGCAGCCTCGACCAGCATCACCAGGAACACCACCACGCCAAGCGCCGCGATCATGTAGCCGTCGGTGGAGATGCGGTTCCAGAAGGCGAACGCGTCGGGATAGTCGACGTAGCGGCGCGGCATGCCCTGCATCCCCAGGAAGTGCATGGGGAAGAAGATCACGTTCACGCCCACGAACATCAGCCAGAAGTGGGCCGCGCCGAGGATCTCGTTGTACTTCACGCCCCACATCTTCTCGAACCAGTAGTAGAAGCCGGCGAAGATGGCGAACACCGCGCCCAGACTCAGCACGTAGTGGAAGTGGGCCACGACGTAATAGGTGTCCTGGAAGCTGTAGTCGACGCCGGCGTTGGACAGCACCACCCCGGTGACGCCGCCGACGGTGAACAGGAAGATGAAGCCGATGGCGAACAGCATGGGCGTCTTGAAGTCGATCGACCCGCCCCACATCGTGGCGATCCACGAGAAGATCTTGATGCCCGTGGGCACCGCGATGATCATGGTGGCGGCCGAGAAGTAGGCCTGCAGGTTCACGTTCAGGCCGGTGGTGAACATGTGGTGAGCCCACACCACGAAGCCGACGAAGCCGATCGCCACCATGGCGTAGGCCATGGCCAGATAGCCGAACACCGGCTTCTTGGAGAAGGTCGCCACGATGTGGCTGATCATGCCGAAGCCCGGCAGGATCAGGATGTACACCTCCGGGTGGCCGAAGAACCAGAACAGGTGCTGGAACATCACCGGGTCGCCGCCGCCCGCCGGGTTGAAGAAGCTGGTGCCGAAGTTGCGGTCGGTCAGCAGCATGGTGATGGCGCCGGCCAGGACCGGCAGCGACAGCAGCAGCAGGAACACCGTCACCAGCACCGACCAGACGAACAACGGCATGCGGTGCAGGGTCATGCCCGGCGCACGCATGTTGAAGATGGTGGTGATGAAGTTGATGGCGCCCAGGATCGAGCTGGCGCCGGCCAAGTGCAGCGACAGGATGGCCAGGTCGAAGGCCGGTCCGGTGTGGCCGATGGTCGACAGGGGCGGATACATGGTCCAGCCGCCGCCGAAGCCCTTGCCCGGCCCGCCGTCCACCATCAGCGAGGTGCACAGCACCGCGAAGGAGGCGACCAGCAGCCAGAACGAGATGTTGTTCATGCGCGGGAAGGCCATGTCCGGCGCCCCGATCATGATCGGCACGAAGAAGTTGCCGAAGCCGCCGATCATCGCCGGCATGACCATGAAGAAGATCATGATCAGGGCGTGGGCGGTGACCACCACGTTGTAGCCGTGCTTGGAGGCCTCGATGATGCCGATCTTGGCCAGCCAGGAGTGCGGCTGGAAGATCTGGATGCCGGGCTCCGCCAGCTCCCAGCGGATCAGGCCCGAAAGCGCGCCGCCCACCAAGCCCGCCATGATGGCGAACAGGATGTAGAGGATGCCGATGTCCTTGTGGTTGGTGGAGAAGAACCACCGAACGAAGAAGGGCGGCTTATGATCGTGATGCTCATGCGCGTCGTGCGCGTGGGCGTCGGCCGAGGTCGCCATGGGGTCTAAGCCTCTGCTCTGATTATAAGAAAGGTCGTCAATTCAATCCCCTCGGCCTCAGGCGGCCTTGGCGGCGAGCGCCGCATGGCCAATCTTGGCGGTAGTGGTCTTGGCGGTGTTCGTGACAGCGGTCTGGGCGGGCTTGGCCGCCGGCGCGGCGGGCGCCGGGTTGGCCGGGGCGCCGCCTGCGGGCGCGGTGGCGGCCGGAGCCGCGGGAGCCGCGGCCTTGGCGCCAGGCAGCTTACCGCCCTTGGCCACCACCCAGGTGTTGAACTGGTCGGGGGTCACCACGTCGATCTCGATCGGCATGAAGGCGTGGTCCACGCCGCACAGCTCCGAGCACTGGCCGTAATAGATGCCGGGCTTGTCGGCCTTGAACCAGGTCTCGTTGACCCGACCGGGGACCGCGTCGGTCTTCAGGCCGAAGGCGGGCATGGCGAAGTCGTGGATCACGTCGGCGCCGGTGACCAGCACCCGCACCGTCTTGCCCACCGGCACCACCAGCGGATTGTCCACGCCCAGGCGATAGGGCTTGCCAGCCGCCTTAGCCTTCTCCTCGGGCAGGATCAGCGAATCGAAGGCCAGGGCGCCATGGTCCGGGTAGGTGTAGTTCCAGTACCACTGGTTGCCGGTCGCCTTCACCGTCAGGTCGGGCTTGGGCATGTCGTGGTAGGCGTAGAGCAGCCGGAACGAGAAGATGGCGATGAACATCAGGATCAGCACCGGGGCCACGGTCCAGATCACCTCGATCTGGGTGTTGTGGGTGAACCGGGCCGGAACCGGGTTGGCGCGCTTGTTGAAGCGGATGGCGATGTAGAGGATCAGGCCGGCCACCAGCAGGCAGATCACGGTGATGATCGGCATCAGGATGTCGTTGTGGAAGAACACCACCGAGCGCTTGATCGCGTCGCCGGAGGGCTGGAAGCCCCAGCCGCCGGGAGTGGGCTGACCCATCAGCTCCTCGGCGCGCGCCGCGGTCGACATTAGGGCTGCGGCCCCGAACATGAGGGCGCACGTGGCGGCGCCCAGGGCGCTCTTCCGCCCGCTCGTCCGTCCCGCCGCTGACTTATCTATCACAGCCCATATGCTCCGCTAATGCGCCCGGCGCAGCCCCGTGCTGGACGCGGAAATGGGAGCTTGGCGCCGGTTGTCGAGACGCAGCCCATAGCCCCTCCAGTCTGGGTTGCCAAGGGATTGGCGGGAGATTGCGTCCCATGGATCAGACCCCAGACGAATTCGGGGCGCCCGCCGGCCCGAGCTGCAGACGCAGGCGCGCCTCCAGCGCCGCCTCGTCCTTCAGTTCGCACTCCCAAACCACCTCCGCACGCCAGCCGATCGTAGCCAGAGCCGTCTCCGCTGCAGCGTCTCGCGCTCGGTTGCGGGCGACCTTGGCGATCCAGTAGTCGGCATTGGTCTTGGGGGTGCGCGCGCCGCGCCGGCAGTCGTGCCCGTGCCAGAAACAGCCGTGCACGAACACCGCCGTCTTGCGTCCGATGAAGGCCACGTCCGGCGAGCCCGGCAGGTCGCGCCGGTGCAGGCGGTAGCGCAGGCCCATCCGGGTGAGCAGGCGCCGTAGCTTCAGCTCGGCGGAGGTGTCCTTGCCCGGCACCGCCCGCATGACTGCGGAACGCTGCTCGGGGGTGAAGACATCGGCGCCCAAGGCTCTTGACCTAATTCGCGCCTACAGCCCTTCGAACAGGGCGGTGGAGAGATAGCGCTCGGCGAAGCTGGGGATGATCGCCACCACCTGCTTGCCGGCGAATTCGTCGCGCGAGGCCACCTCGAACGCCGCCAGCAGGGCTGCGCCCGACGAGATGCCCACGGGCACGCCCTCGGTCCGCGCCGCCCGACGCGCCCAGTCGAAGGCGTCGGCGCTGGAGACGGTGATCACCTCGTCGATGATGGTGCGGTCCAGCACCGCCGGCACGAAGCCCGCGCCGATGCCCTGGATCTTGTGCAGCCCCGGCTGGCCACCGGACAGGACGGCGGAGGTGTCGGGCTCCACCGCGATCATCTTCACCGCCGGGTTCTTGGCCTTGAGCACCTGGCCGACGCCGGTGATGGTGCCGCCGGTGCCGACGCCGGAGACCACCGCCGCCACCTGGCCCTGGGTGTCGTTCCAGATCTCTTCCGCCGTGGAGACCCGATGCACCAGCGGGTTGGCGTGGTTCTCGAACTGTTGCGGCATCACCGCGCCGGGGATTTCATCCATCAGCTCCTGCACCCGCGCCATCGCCCCGCGCATACCCTTCTCGGCCGGGGTCAGCTCGACCCGCGCGCCCAGCAGGGCCAGCATCTTGCGCCGCTCCACCGACATGCTTTCCGGCATGACCAAAATCAGGTGATAGCCCTTGGCCGCCGCCACAAAGGCCAGGGCGATGCCGGTGTTGCCGGAGGTGGGCTCGATGATGGTCGAGCCGGAGTTCAGCAGGCCCTTGGCCTCCAGCGCCTCGATCATGGCGGCGCCGATCCGGTCCTTGACGCTGCTGATCGGATTGAAGAATTCGAGCTTAGCCAGCACCTCGCCCTTCGGACGAATCTCGGCCATCAGCCGCGGCAGGCGGATCAGCGGCGTATCGCCGATGGTGTCGATGATGCTGTCGTAGATGCGCCCGCGTCCGGCCCGCTTGAAGCGGGCGGCGTCGTATTCGGCGGCTGGGGTGGCGTCCATTCCGGTTCTCTCAGGGCTCGCGGGCTTGCGCACAGGATAGGCGTCCGCGACGTCGGTGTCAGCGCCGGAGCGTGCATTGCGCCATTCGGCTATGCCAAGAGATCGGACCGATTCGCCGCTTCAACGGTTTATGCACGGTCCCTGCGTCGTCGGCGCGGCGCCGATTGAACGAAAGGGTGGAATGACTTTTCCGATCTACCGATCCCTGGCCGTGGCGATGGCGCTCGCCACCGTCTGCGCCTGCGGGCGTCACGACGCCCATCGCCCGAAGCTTCCCGCCGCCCTGGTCGGACCGCTGGGCGCGACCGGCGCGCTCAACGCCGGCGGCGAAGCACCCCTTTGGTCCGCCCAGGTGCGCCCCGGCCAGCTCCACATCGAGACAGACGCCGGTGTCAGCCTGTCGGCCCCGATAAGCGCCTTCTCCGGCAAGGGAAAAATTGCGCAGTGGGGCGGCAAGACCGCTGCAGGCGCAGCCCTGACGCTGACGGCGGAGGTCAAGGCCTGCCGCGACGAGGCGACCGGCATGACCTATCCGCTGACCGCCAAGGTATCGGTGGGCGACCGCATCCTGGCCGGTTGCGCCGCCCGGCCGGGCAATGGCCTCGGTCCCAGGACCTAGGCGCGTTTGCGATCAGCCGGCCCAGACCGGCCGCGCACCTGACATCAGGGCGTTCAGGCCTTCGTGCGCCTCTGGCCCCACGGCATGGCGGGCGAAGCGACGGGCGGTCTCTTCGATCAGCGGGCGCTCGATCGGTTGACCGACGACGTGGGCGACCAGGCGCTTGGCCTCGTCCATGGCCACCGGCGCGCTGGCCATGATGTCGGTCGCGAGCCCATCTAGCACGCCCTCCAGCCCCCGCGCATCGGGGACCAGCCGGTCGATCAAGCCGATCCGCAGCGCTTCGACGGCGTCGATGGACGCGCCGGAAGCGAACAGCCGCCGCGCCGCCCGCGCACCCACAGCCTCCACCACGAAGGGGACAAGCGGGCCGGGGCTCAGGCCCATGCGCACGTCGGGAAAGGCGAACACCGCCCGCTCCGTCGCCGCCGCCATGTCGCAGGCGGCGACCAGGGCCGCGCCCAGGCTCGTCGCCGACCCGTCCACCAGGGCCACGGTCAAGGCCGGAATGGCGCGCAGGGCCTGAAGCATGTGGGCCACGTCCAGCGCATAGAGGCGGATGTCCTCCTCGACGGTGTCCAGGGTCGCGCGCATCTCGCCGGGGTCGGCGCCCATGGAGAAGGTATCGCCCGCACCGCGCAGGAAGACGATCCGCACGCCCTCCGCGCCTTGGAGGGTCGTGAAAGCCTCGGTAAGCGCCGCGATGTCCGTGCGACCAAGCGCATTACCCCGCTGCGGCCGGTTCAGCATCACCACCGCAACGCCATCTCGCGTGGCTTCGAGTTGGACACCGGGATCGGGCAGTTCGTCCTGGACGTCGACATAGGGGTGGGTGATCGGCTCGGACATGACGGACTTTTCCTTGGCGCTGGTCTGAAATGCGGGGCTCAAGCCACTGTTCCGCTCGGCTGGTTCAAGGCGCCTCGATCCTCGCCCGTCTTGATCGAGGAGGGGCCCGTGTTAAACCGCCGCCCGACAAATCCGAGGAGAGCCGACGCATGGCCGCCACGCGCACCGAGACCGACACCTTCGGCCCCATCGAGGTCGCGTCCGACCGCTACTGGGGCGCGCAGTCCCAGCGTTCGCTCGGCAACTTCAAGATCGGCTGGGAGAAGCAGCCCCTCCCGGTCATCCGGGCGCTGGGTGTGGTCAAGCGCGCCGCCGCCGAGGCCAATATGGAGCTGGGCAAGCTCGACCCCGCCATCGGCAAGGCGGTGATCGAGGCGGCCCAGGAGGTGATCGACGGCAAGCTGAACGACCACTTCCCCCTGGTGGTCTGGCAGACCGGCTCCGGCACCCAGTCCAACATGAACGCCAACGAGGTGATCTCGAACCGGGCGATCGAGGCGCTGGGCGGCGAGATGGGCTCCAAGACGCCGGTCCACCCCAACGACCACGTCAATATGAGCCAGTCGTCCAACGACACCTATCCGACCGCCATGCACATCGCGGCGGCCGAGGGCGTGGCCCAAGACCTGATCCCCGCCTTGAAGCACTTGCACCAGGCGCTGGTCGCCAAGCAGGAGCAGTTCAAGGACATCATCAAGATCGGCCGCACCCATACCCAGGACGCCACCCCGCTCACCCTGGGCCAGGAGTTCAGCGGCTACGCCACCCAGGTCGCCAATGCGGTCAAGCGGATCGAATCCACCCTGCCCGGCCTGTATGAACTGGCCCAGGGCGGCACCGCCGTCGGCACCGGGCTGAACGCCCCGGTCGGCTTCGCGGAAAAGGTGGCCGAGAAGGTCGCCGCCATCACCGGCCTGCCCTTCGTCACCGCACCGAACAAGTTCGAGGCCCTGGCCGCCCATGACGCCATGGTGTTCAGCCACGGCGCGATCAATTCCGCCGCCGCCGCCCTGTTCAAGATCGGCAACGACATCCGCTTCCTGGGCTCCGGCCCGCGCTCGGGCCTGGGCGAACTGTCACTGCCCGAGAACGAGCCCGGCTCCTCGATCATGCCCGGCAAGGTCAACCCGACCCAGGCCGAGGCCCTGACCATGGTCTGCACGCGGGTGTTCGGCAACGAGACCACCCTGACCATGGCCGGCGCTTCGGGCCATTTCGAGCTGAACGTGTTCAACCCGGTGATGGCCTACACCTTCCTGCAATCGGTGCGGCTGATGGCCGATGCGGCGGTCAGCTTCACCGACCACATGGTCGTCGGCATCGAGGCGCGCGAGGACAACATCAAGGCGGCCCTGGAGCGCAGCCTGATGCTGGTCACAGCGCTGGCCCCCAAGATCGGCTACGACGCCGCCGCCAAGATCGCCAAGACCGCCCACAAGAACGGCACCACTCTGCGCCAGGAGGCGGTTGGCGGCGGCTATGTCACCGACCAGGAGTTCGACGAGATCGTGCGCCCGGAGAAGATGATCTCTCCGGGCTGATCGGGGTCATGATATTGGATATGACCATGGCCGAAGGAGTACTCAGCACGTCCCCAGCCGCCCCTGCGCGGAGGCGGCTGACCTGCGTCCTGGCGGTCGTGGCGCCTCTGTGCCTGGCGCCGCTCGCCGCCTGCCACGACAACATCAGCGCGGCCACCGCCGACAACGCCCAGGTCTGCTACAGCTTCTCCACCACGACCCCGGTGAAGAAGGTGCTGGTGTCGCCCGGAGACGAGAACCTCGAGACCTGCGCCATGCACCTTGAGGGTTGGCGGCTGATGCACAAGCTGCCCGCCGTCACCGGTTCCTACCAGGGCCACTACGTGTTCGCCTCGGTCCAGGACATCACCTCCTCGACCGGGCCGAAGGACATCCGCTATCGCGTCTACACGCCGGGCCAGCACGCCGACCTGGACCAGAAGCTGCAGACCCTGATCGAGCGGACGCCACCCGCGCCGGATGGCCAGAACACGCTCGATAACCAGAACACCCAGGGCGATACGCAGAAATAGACCGGAGGGACCGCCGATGCTGAAGCTCTATCACTGCCCCCAGACCCGCTCCTCGCGCATCGTCTGGCTGCTGGAGGAGATCGGCGAGCCCTATACCCTGGAGCGGATCGACATCCGCGCCGAGGGCGGCGTGCCGGAGAGCTACCGCGCCATCCATCCGCTGAAGAAGGTCCCGGCGCTCGACCACGACGGCGAGATCGTCACCGAGTCGGCGGCCATCTGCCTCTACCTGTCCGACGCCTTCCCGGCCGCAAAGCTCGGCCCCAAGGTCGGCCAACGCGGGCGCGGCGCCTATCTGAGCTGGCTGGCCTACTATGCCGGCGTGATCGAACCGGGCTTGATGTCCAAGGCCGTGGGCGCCCAAGGGTTCAACCCGGTCAGCGTCGGCTGGGGCGATCCCGCCCTGATGGAGCAGCGCCTCGCCGAGACCTTGGAGAAGAACGCCTACATCTTGGGCGACACGTTCAGCACTGTGGACGTGTTGATCGGCAGCACCTTCCAGATCGCCGCCCGGCTCCTGCCCAAGAGCGACGCCATCGAGGCCTACAAGCAACGCCTGGAGGCGCGGCCCGCTTTCCAGCGGTCGCTCGAGAAGGCCGCGGCCTGATGGCCGAGCCGATCAACCTGAACAAGGCCCGCAAGGCGCGGGTGAAGGCCGAGGATCAGGCGCGTGCGGCGGAGAACCGCGTCAAGTTCGGCCGCACCGGCGCGCAGAAGGCGCTGGACGCCGCCCGCGCCGACCAGGCCAAGCAAAGGCTCGACCAGATGCGGCGCGAACGGGACTAGCTTAGCCGGCTAGGCTTCGCGGGAGACGCCCGCCTCGCCCAGCCATTCCAGGATCTTGGACTTGGGCATGGCCCCGACCTTCATCGAGGTCATCTGCCCGTCCTTGAACAGCATCAGGGTCGGGATGCCGCGCACGCCGTAGCGCGAGGGCGTGCCGGGGCTCTCGTCGATGTTCACCTTGGCGATGGTGACATTGCCGCCGAACTCCTCGGAAATCTGGTCGAGCGCCGGCGCGATCTGCTTGCAGGGCCCGCACCACTCCGCCCAGAAGTCCACCAGGACGGGACCGCCCGCCTTCAGGACATCCTGTTCGAAACTGTCGTCGGTGACCTTGACCGTGGCCATCTGAGTGCTCCTTCGGGACGGAATCGATGTCCGTCCACCTTAGGGGAGCCATGTAACCCGCCGGGGCCGCCAATCAAGGGGCGTCGCGATCACGCCTGCGCGTGCAGCCTGGCCAGGGCGGCGGTCATCAGTTCGTCCGGCACCGGCATGAGCTTGGGCCCATCCGTCCAGACCAGCGCCGCCTCCACCCGCCGCTCCGGGAACACCGCGCCCAGCACCGCGACATAGATGGCCATCTGGGTCAGATAGGCCGGGTCGGCGTCTTCGATGACGTCGGGCGAGGGGCGGTTGGTCTTGAAGTCGACCACCAGCACCCGGTCCGCCGACACCGTCATCCGGTCCACCCGGCCGGAGATGGTCATCCCCGCCGGCAAGGACGACGCCGTGCCGGCCACCGCCGCCTCCGCCCGCGAGCCCGGCCCGAACACCTCGGCGAAGCGGGCGTCGTTCAGCACCCTCAGCGCCGCCTCGGCCATCTCGGCCCGTTGCTCGGCGTCAAGCCCAGGCTCCTTCTCCAGCAGCCGCGCCGCGCCGTTCTCCCACAGATGCGGCGGCAGGTCGGGCAACACCTGCAGCAGGCGGTGGATCAGCTCGCCCCGCCGGAACCGCCCCAGGCCGAAGCGGGTGGACAGCGGGGAGGGCGCCGGGCCGTGATAGCTTTGCTCCGCCCCGGACGGCGCGGCCGGGCCGCCGGTTTCCCGCTCGCCGGGCGCGAACCGCCAGAGCCACATCGGCGGCGCCTGATGTTCGATCAGCGTCGAAGGCCGCGCCGGCGCCGGGACCGGGTCCGGCCCGAACCGGCGTATGATCTCGCCGTCCTCGCGCGACAGGTCCCGCACCCGCCCCGTCAGGTCCGGATGGTCGAAGGCGTCGCGCATCGGCGCCCACCAGCCCTTCACCGTCTCGAGCTTGGCCAGCGCGTTGATCCGCCCCGCAATCACCAGCCGGTCGCGCGCGCGGGTCAGGGCGACGTACAGCAGCCGCATGTCCTCGCGCGCCGCCCGCGCCTCGCGCAGGGCGCGCACCTGGCCTGACGCCTCGCAGTCGGCGCCCTTGGATGCGCACCACAGGAAACCGCCGTCACCAGTCTCCAGCAGGGGTGAGCCGCGCGGCTCACCCGCGCCCACCGTCTCGGGCAGGAAGACGATCGGCGCCTCCAGCCCCTTGGAGCTGTGGGCGGTGAGGATGCGCACCTCGCCCATCGCGCCGCCCTCGGCCGGGGCGTCCATCTCGCGCTTCACGGTCAAGTGCAGCCGGCCCACCGCGTCGGCGAAGCGCTCCAGGTCGCGCACGCCGTGCTGCTCCGCCGCCAGGGCCTGAGCCAGGATCTCGTCCAGGGCGTCGCCCGCTTCCGGCCCCAGCCGGGTGGCGAAGCGCTGGCGCATGGACATGCCGTTCGCGTCGAGCCGGCTCAGCAGCCGCCCGTAGAAGGCGAAGGGCGAGACGCGCGCCGCCGTTTCCATCGCCCAGGCCAGCAGGTCGTGGGCCGTCCCCCATTCCACCCGCTCGCCGGCCCGGTGCTGCAGCTCGAACCACAGCGCGCCGCTGCGGCCGTGGGCGAGGGCGAACAGGCTGTCCTCATCCAGGCCGCACAGGGGGCTGCGCAACACCGCCGCCAGGGTCAGATCGTCGAACGGGAACAGCACGAAGCGGGTGAGCGCCAGCAGGTCCTCGAACACCGGATGTTCCGACAGCACCAGCCGGTCGGCGCCCGCCACGGGAACCCCCTTGTGCTTCAGCGCGCGCAGCAGCTCCTGGAACAGGGCCTTGCGCTTGCGCACCAGGATCAGCACGTCGCCCCATACCGCTGGGCGCGCCTTGTCGCCGCTCCCGACCCGGTCGCCGCGCGCGACGATGGCCTTGATCTCGTCGGCGATCCGTTCGGCCAACCGGCGGTGAGCGCCGCGACGCGCACCCACGTCCAGCGGCTCGTCCCAGGCCCGACGCTCCTCGCTCGGCTCCTCACGCTCCAGCGGCCACAGGTCGATGGTCCCGGCGTCGGCGGAGCGATGGGCGATGTGGCGGATCAACTCGTCCGCCCCGTCCAGCCCTTCGGGCCGAGGCTGCAGCGCCGCGCGCAGGGTTGGCGGCTCGAACACCGCGTCGACGAAGGCCAACACCTCGGGCGTGGAGCGATAGGACACCTGCAGCGGTACTTGGGCGAAGGGATGCTCCACCCCTGACGCGGCGTCGGCGTAGCGCACCGCCTCCTCCGCCAGCCGCTCCGGGATCGCGCCCTGGAACGAGTAGATCGACTGCTTCTCGTCGCCGACCACGAACACGGTGCGCACCGCGCCCTCGCCACGCACGCCGGAGCCGGCGAAGAATTCGGCGGTCAGGGCTGAGAGGATCTCCCACTGCTCCGGCGCAGTGTCCTGGGCCTCGTCCACCAGCACGTGGTCGATGCCGCCGTCGAGCTTGTAGAGCACCCAGGCGGCGTCCTCGCGGTCGTTGAGCAAGGCCCGCGCCCGCGAGATCAGGTCGGCGAAGTCCAGCACCCCGCGCTCGGTCTTCAGCGCGTCGAAGGCGGCGATGTAGTGGGCCGCAAGCGTCAGGGCGTGGACCGTGCCTTCGGCCACCCGCGCGGCCTTGGCCATGGCGGCGATCGCCAGCAAGCGGTCGCGCTCGGCCAGCAGGCGCATATGAAGCAAGGGCTCGCGCTTCAGCACGGCCGAGGTCTCCAGCCATTTGGCCGGTTCGCCCTTGGCGGTGCAGAAGATCGAGACGGCGTCCTCGAACGGGGCCAAGCCTTCCGCCACAGCCGCCATCTTCAGCGCCCGCTCGCCGTCCTGTTTGCCGCCACCATCGGTCAGGACGACGGCGCCCGCGCGCCACAGCTCGGGATCGAACGCGGGCGGGCTCATCGCAGCCGCCTCCAGCGCAGCGGCAGGGACGGGCGCGTCCAGCCCAGCGGCGTGGGCCGCGACCCGCGGCAGGGCCGCGACGCCGCCGATCCCGCGCAGGTGCTCGCCGATGGCCTCGCGCCGGACCTGGAAATCCAGGAACATCTGCTCGAAGCTGGCGAAGTCCAGCGCCACCGCCATCTCGGCATAGGCTTGCGCCAGGCCCGGCGTCCCGGCCATGGCGGCGCGGGCGACCCGGTCTCTCGCGCGGGCGGCGATGTCGGCGGCGGCCGCGTCGTCCAGCACCTCGAAGCCCGGCGAGACGCCCGCCTCCAGCGGAAAGCGCCGCAGCAGCTTCTCGCAAAAGGCGTGCAGGGTCTCGATCTTCAGCCCGCCCGGCGCTTCCAGGGCGCGGGCGAACAGGGTGCGGGCGCGCGACAGGTCGCGGGGGTTCTCGCCGATCGCCGCGAGCCTGGCCCCCAACGCCACGTCGTCCAGCATCGACCAGCCGCCAAGCTGGTCGAACAGGCGACGCTGCATCTCGGCGGCGGCGGCCTTGGTATAGGTGACGCACAGGATCGCTTCGGCCCGCGCACCACGCAGCAGCAGCCGCGCCACCCGGTCCACCAGGGTCTTGGTCTTGCCCGACCCGGCGTTGGCGGTGACGAAGGCCGACGCATCGGGATCGGCGGCGCGGACCTGGGGATCGAGATGCAAGACGCTCATTCCCCCTCCTCCTCGTCGGATGCGGCCGACCATTCGCGCACGCGGGCGAGGTGGTCGTAGTCACTGACCTGCTCGGCCACGAAGCACGGCGCGATGCGGGAGACGTAGGGCGTATTCGGATCGCGATAGCGCTCCAGCAACGCCTCGAACCCCGCCAGCGCCGAAACCGCCGCGATCTCGCTGTCGACAGCCCCTACCCGCACCTCGACCCGACCCGGCGGACGGCGGCCATTGACCTGGAGATAGACCAGATCACCCGGCGCCATTTGGCCAAGGCCCTCGAACCCGCCGTTCATCAGGATCGCCGCGGTGAGGGTCAGCTGGGGCGCAAAGTCGGTGCGCACCTCCTTGTCGGTCGGGATGCGCCCGGTCTTGAAGTCCAGCACATGGGCGCCGGACGTCGTCACCTCGATGCGATCCGCCCGGCAGGTCAGGGTGGTGTCGCCCAATTCGATGACGCCCTGGCGCTCGACCAGCACCTCGCGGCAGGCGCCGCGGCGCTCCCGCTCCATCTCCGCCACCCACTCGCCGGCGCGGACGGACAGGACAGCCTCACGCGCGAGCAGGCTGTCGGGCGCGCCCTGGTCGCGCAGGGCCTGCATGTAGAAGTCGGCAAAGACAGCGCCGGCGTCCTCGGCGTTCGGCGGCGGCCAGCCGGCCCCGAAGCGCTCGAAGGCCGCGTGGATGGCGGTGCCGCGCGCCCGCGCCTCGATCCGTTCGTCGGGTCGTTCGAGCTGGCGCAGGCCCAGCACCTTGCGGGCGTAGACGGCGTAGGGGTCGCGGACCAGCTTCTCCACGTCGGTGACGGAGAACTGGGTCGGGCGCGCGGCGACGGGCGGCCTAGCGGCGGGGCGCAGGGCCGGCTTCAGGCTTGGCGGCGGTTCGGCCGGGGGCGCCGAGAGCGCGCGCGCCCAGACCACCGTCTCGTCGCGACGCGGCAGGTCCAGCCTCGCGCCCCGCGCCAGGGTGCGCAGCCGCCACAGCCAGCGCGACATCACCGCCGGCTGACCGCCCCGCCGTTCGCTGGTCAGTAGGATCACCTCGGGCGCGCAGGCGCTCTGGGCGAAGTCGTGCGCCGCCGATCCGATCCGCCGCTCCGGCGACGGCAAGCCGAGCTGGGCCCGCATCGGCCGCGACAGCAGGGGATCGGTCTCGGCCGGACGGGGCCACACCCCCTCCTCCAGTCCGGCCAGCACCAGCCGGTCGGCGCCGATCAGCCGCGCCTCGATCAGGCCGAGGATGCGCAGGCGCGGGTGGCTCGCCCCGCCGCTGCGCACCGCCGCGGAGGCCAACAGCGAGCGCACCACCTGGGCGAAGGCGGCGGGTGAGCACTCCGGCAGGGCGTCGCCCTCCTGCATCAGCCCGGCCAGCAGCTCGGCGGCGGCCTCGCCATCGGCAGCGCCCCAGAGGCCGCCCGGACGTCCCTCGGCGTCGGCGGCCAGCCGCTCCAACGCCTCCGCAAGCGCCCGTGCGGCGATGGCCGGAGACGCGAAGCCTTCGCGGAAAGGCGCGGCGGCGAGGTCGAGCGCCTCGCGAAACGCCTGCAACAAGGCTTGCGCCGCCTCGACGGAGCCCACGACGGCGACAGCGTCCTCGTTTGGCCGGGGCTTGAGACGGGCGGCGAGCTCGTCCCAGCTTCGTGGCCGGGCGCCGCGCAGGCCGCGCCGCTCCAAGCGCCGCCGGGCGCGCTCCAAGGTCTCAGTATCCAGGCCGAGACGCACCCGGGAATGCTTGACGATCGCCAGCAGGCTGGCGGGCTCCAGCGGTTCGGCCACGGCGCGCACGACCAGCCCGATCAACACGCCAGCGCCCAGCTCCGCCAAAGGCGCGCCGGCGGAGGAATCGACCGATACATCCCAACGCGCCAAGTGCGCCGAGACGCGGCGGGCGAGCGCCGGGTCCGGGGTGATCATGGCGGCGGTGCGGCCGGGCGTCTCCAGGGTCTCGCGCAGCATCAGGGCGGCGGCCTCGGCGGTCTCTTCCTCGGCGCGGGTGACGACCAGGCTCAAGCCCTTCAGGCCCTCGGCGATCGGATCGACGCCGTCGCGCTCGCCCTGGCGGCGCAGCTCGGCGATGGTCTTCAGCCAGTCGGCGGTGGCGTCGGCGGGGCGCAGCGCCTCGTTCACCACCCGGCGACGCGAGCGGGCGCGCGCCTGATCGGCCAGGGCTTCCGGCGCCGGCCAGGGCCTGACCGCTCCGCGCGCGACGCCCGCCTGGTCCAGCAGGCGCTTCAGCCCGCCCTGGGGATGGGCGTCGGACACCTGTTCCCAGGCGGTCTCGGCCAGGTCCAGGTCCAGGCCCGGCAAGACCACGCACCCCCGCGGCGCCTCGGCCGCCGCTTGCAACAGCTCGGCCATGGCCGGTGCGGCGTTGGTGATCCCGGCCACCACCAGCGGACGTTCCGGCGGACGGGCCCGCCACTGTCCGGCCAGGGCGCGCAGCAAGGCGATCCGACGCGCGTTGACGTCCAGCAGGCCCAGCTCCTCCAGCCGCGCGGGCCAGGCCTTGGTGGCGATGGCCAGGAAGTCGGCCGAGCGGCGCCAGTGCCGCGCCAGGTCGCCTTCCACCAGCGACTCGACGCGGGCGGGATCGACCACCTCTTCGATCTGCACGGAGTCGAGAAAGCTCGCCAGCGCATCGGCCAGTTCCAGCGCGCCGGCGGCGTCCAGCCGGCGTTCGAACAGGTGGGCGTTGGCCACTACCAGCCGCGCCAACTCGAACCGGCGGCGCAGCGGGGTGATGGCGGGCGGCAGGTCCAGCGCCAGCTCGCCCGGCTCGAACGGCGGCTCGCCCTCGTCGAGATCCCCCAGCGCCCGGATCTGGGGCAGCAGCACCGCCCGCTCCGACGCGGTGCGCACGAACGCCTCCGCCAGCGCCCGCGCCGCGCGACGTGTGGGGGTGAACACCACCGCTTCCGCCAACGCCTCAGGTCCGGCGCCCGAAAAGACGCCGTCAAGCGCATGGGCGAGGTCGTCCAGGAACGGCCGGTGGGCGGCGATGGTGAACCAGCGCGGGCCGGAACCGCCGAACAGGGTCTCGCGGGGCGTGCTCACGCGCCCGAACCCGCCAACCGGGCTTCGGCGGCCTCGCGCGCGGCCGGATCGCCCACATGCATCCACTCGCCATCGAGCACGACGCCATACAGCCGCCCCGCCTCGGCCAGTCGCCGCCAGATGCGCGAGGTGGAGAACACCGCCTCGGTCTCGCCATCCACCAGGACCGGCTTGAAGATCTGCACTCCGGCGAAGGCGTAGGGCGCGCTGGGAGCGTCGCCGCGGAAACTCAACCGCCCGTCCTGCGCCATGAAGAAGTCGCCCGGCCCGTCGAAGCCCAGCGCCTCATCTGTGGGGGTCATCAGCAGGCAGGCGTCCATCTCCTCGGGCGCGAAGGCGCGGGTAAGCGCCGTCAGCGCCGGCTCCCCGTTCTCGATCCACACCGCATCGATGTTGGCGGTGAAGACGGCCGCCTCGCCGAGCAGGGCGCGGGCCTTTTTCAAGCCCCCGCCGGTCTCCAGAAGTTGCGCCCGTTCATCGGAGATCACGATGGCCGGCGCGGACCTACGCTTGGCGAGATGCGCCTCCAGCCGGTCGGCGAAGGCGTGGACGTTCACCACCGCCCGCGAGACACCGGCCCCGACCAGCCGGTCCAGCATGTGGTCGATCAGCACCCGGCCGCCGACCTCCACCAGCGCCTTTGGCCGATCGTCGGTCAGCGGGCGCATCCGCGTGCCGAGGCCCGCCGCCAGCACCATCGCCGTGGTCGGAACGGCGCTCACGCCCGCGCCTCGACCGGCACGTGGCGGTCGAACCAGGCGCGCAGCCCGGCCATGTCCGGATGCTCCAGGTTGCGCGCCAGCAGCCGCCACATCCTGGGCAGGAAGGCGCGATAGCGCGGCTTGCCGTCCCGCTTGGACAGGCGTGCGAACAGGCCGGTGATGCGCGCATTGTTCAGCGCCGCCAGGCCCGCATAGTCCGACAGGAACACCTCGCGCGCCTCGGCGGTATGGCCTTGGAGGTAGCGGGCCAGCATGGCTCGCTCCAACTCGGGTTCGACCTCGCGACGGGCGTCCTGGAGCAATGACAGCAGGTCCCAGGCGGGATGGGCGCGCACGGCGTCCTGGAAGTCGAGCAGGCCGACGCGGGCGAGCCCCTCGCGTCCTTCCAGCCACACCAGGTTCTCCGCATGGAAGTCGCGATGCGCGAACACGGACGCGCCCGCCTCGCCCCGCGCCAGGATCGGCGCCCACAAGTTTTCCCATTCGGCGACGGCGTCGGCGGAAAAGGACCCCAGGCCCGAATATTGAGGCCACCACTCCAGGAACAGGTCAGCCCCGGTCTTCAGCGCCAGGGCGTCGTAGGACAGCAGCGGCCACCCCTCGCCGTTCGCGACGGACAGCTCGCTCGGCGCCGGCTCGGCGTGGAGACGGCTCAGCACGTCCACCGCCGCAGCGTAGAGCGGCTCTGGGTCGGCTCCGGCCTCGATCAGGCGGGCGAACAGGGCGTCGCCCAGATCTTCGATCACCGCCAGTCCTGCCTCGACGTCGAACGCCACCACATCGGGGGCCGATAGGCCGAGGCCGTGCAGATAGGTGGCGGCGCCCACGAACGCGTCCACCCGGCAGGCCGCCAGCCGGGACATGGCGTTGTATCCCGCACGCCGGCGCGTCTCGTCATCGGCTTGCGGCCCGGACGGCGCGCCTTCCGCCGTGGGTGGCGCATCCATAAGGATCAGGGCGCGTCCCGACGGCGCCTGGAGCCGCGCATAACGTCGGGTGGAGGCGTCGCCCGGCAACCACTGCAGCTGAGCCTCCCCCAAGCCCGCAGCCCAGAGAAAGCCGGCGATCCTCGACCCGCGCTCAACGTCCTGTCCATTCATTCCGTGATCGCTCCGGCCATAACCGCCTCGGTCCGCTCAGCCGTCCAGTGACCCATCCCCCGCGCCTGCCCCCAGCGCCCGTCCCCGGCGTGCCCATCCCCGGCGTGCTCGGCTCCCGGCGGCGGCTCGGCGGTGAGCCGCAGGTCCAGCCGGTTGGGTGGCAAGGCGCCTTCCAGCCGCTCGCTCCATTCGATCACCGCCGCGCCCACGTCCAGGGCCTCGTCCAGGCCCAGCTCGAACGCCTCTTCCGGCCGCTTGAGACGATAGAGGTCGAAGTGGGACAACGTTAGACCCTCCGCCTCGTAGGTCTGCACCAGGGTGAAGGTCGGGCTCGGCACCTCCGCGTCGGGGGCGCCCAGCAGCGCGCGCACCAAGCCGCGCGCCAACGTCGTCTTGCCCGCCCCCAGCGCCCCGTACAGGCAGAGCGCCTCGCCGGCGCGCAATTCGCCCGCGATCCTGGCGCCCAGCGCTTCCAGCGCCTCGGGCGTATCGAAGCGCGTCCAGGCGCGCGGATCGGGGCGGGGCTGCTGCATGGACGGCCGGTTTCCCATGCGCTATCCACCGCCGCAAGCGCGGCCTCCTTAAGGAGCTGTCGCATCCGCCGCGCCTATGGCTGCACCTTTGGGAGACGGGGATTGGAGCCTACGGCTGGGCGTATCGTCATAGTCGGCGCGGGACACGCAGGCGGGACCGCAGCCGCACTCCTGCGCCAGCATGGCTGGACCGGCCCGATCACGCTGGTGGGCGAGGAACCGATCGCGCCGTACCAGCGACCGCCCCTGTCCAAGGCATGGCTGAAGGGCGAGGCCGACGCCGCGTCTTTGGCTCTACGCCCCGACACCTTCTACGCCGAGGCCGACATCGACATGCGCCTGTCTGAACGCGCCGTGGCGATCGAGCGGGGCGAGGACGGCGGTACGGTGGTGCTGGAGAGCGGCGGCCGACTGCCTTTTGATCGACTGATCCTGGCGCTCGGGTCGCGCGCCCGTCGCGTGGCCCTGCCGGGGCTGGAGCTGGCCAACGTGCTCGAACTGCGCACCGCCGCCGACGCGGACAAGCTCAAGGCGGTCCTCCGGCCCGGCAAGCGGCTGGCGGTGATCGGCGGCGGCTATATCGGGCTGGAGGCCGCCGCTTCGGCCACTGCGCTCGGCTGCAGCGCCACGGTGATCGAACTGCAGCCGCGGCTGCTGGCGCGCGTGGCCCACGAAATCCTGTCGGACTTCATCCTCGATTATCATCAGGCGCGGGGCGTCGAATTCCGCCTCGGTTCGGGCGTCGCCGCCCTGGAGGGCGAAGAAGGCCGCGTCTCCGCCGTGCGCCTTTCCGATGGAAGCCTGATCGACTGCGACGCCGCTCTGGTCGGGGTCGGCGCGGTTCCCAACCAGGAGCTGGCCGAGGCCGCGGGCCTGACCTGCGACAATGGGATCGTGGTCGACCTGTGCGCGCGCACCTCCGACCCCGCCATCTACGCCATCGGCGACTGCACCCGACGTCCGCTGCCGCACTACGAGCAGATGTGGCGACTGGAAAGCGTGCCCAACGCCCTGGAACAGGCCAAGCAGGCCACAGCCGATCTGTGCGGGACCAAGCCGCCCAGCCCGGAAGTGCCCTGGTTCTGGTCCGACCAGTTCGACCTCAAGCTCCAGATCGCGGGCCTGCCGCTGGGCGCGACCCAGGTGGTGGTGCGCGGCCACCCGCCCACGGCGCGCTTCGCCATCTTCCACCTGGATGCGTCCGCCCGCGTGCTGGCGGTGGAGGCGATCAACGCCCCGCCCGAATTCATGGCCGGCCGCCAGCTGATCGCCTCACGCAAACCGGTCGCATTGGACCGGCTTGTCGATTCGACGATTTCCATGAAGGAGGTGGCGGTCTAAGCCGCCCCTTCGTCGACCACCACCTATCCCCGGATTGTCATGGCCAAGATCACCTACATCGAATTCGCCGGCGCCGAACACGCGATCGAGGTGAAGCCCGGCCTGACGGTGATGGAAGGCGCGGTGAAGAACAACGTGCCCGGCATCGACGCGGATTGCGGCGGCGCCTGCGCCTGCGCCACCTGCCACGTCTATGTGGACGCCGCCTGGGCCGACAAGGTCGGCAAGCCCTCGGCCATGGAGGAGTCGATGCTGGACTTCGCCGAGGCGGTTGAGCCGAACTCCCGCCTGTCCTGCCAGATCAAGGTCACTGACGCCCTGGATGGCCTGATCGTGCGGATGCCCGAGAACCAGCACTGAGGACAATCTTCCGCCGCGCCGCGAAAGGCGCTAAGGCGGCACGGCGCGCGGCCCGGTAGCTCAGCAGGATAGAGCAGCGGTTTCCTAAACCGGAGGTCGGAGGTTCGAGTCCTCTCCGGGCCGCCACGCGGGTTTCGAAACACAATCTCTTGAGGGCCAACCATCGGCATACGGCCGAACGTGCTCGAGTTGTTGCGCCCATTTACGGCTTCCCAGCCGCGCATTCCACGCGATCCAGGCGAATTGCGGGGCTTGAGGCCTCATCGTCTCTGACCATTGAAATCGGCTTCGCCGAACCCAGGCGCTAAGCTTCCGAGGGGTGGGTGGGCTAAAGCCTCGCCGAAGCAGATGGTGTTGAAGGCGACCGTCGTCATCCCATCGGCGAGCCGGCTCAGACCGCCGAGGGTCAAAAGCGCCATACCCGTGGTCACGATCAGCGATTTGACGCACTGTTACAAAATGGCGGCCTTGCTCGCTGCAACCTACCTTGACTGCTGAATTTAAAGGGTTTGAACCTGAAAATTCGACACCTCAGCCTTGGAAATTCTCACGCCGACCCGTCCATCTCCCGAATCCTCGCAGAAACCGTTCGCCTCCAAAAGCAGTTTTTTATCGGAATAAACTTTCCCACAATTGCCGATCACAATCAGCTCCACGTCGGCCACTCTGCCGTAGAATTCGCATCCACATTTCTCTGACCAGTTTCCGTCTATATTGGTCCAGAATGCTAAACGGCTGACATAATCCGCCTCACGAGCCAGAGTGACCGCGATCATATTCCGATCTTCGGGCCCTTTATATCTTGCAATAATACAAGACAGTCCATCAATGTTTTTAGAAACATCCAGAGTTGCGCTTATCTTTACGTCTTGAGCGGAGATATTGCGAGCTAGCGCCATGCCCAGACCCGCTTCGGAACATCGGAAAGAATCGTGCGTCAAACTGATCAAATTTTCCGAAACCATTTCCCATTTCGTTGCTATAATGCGTTTGTTTTTCAACTCGGTGATTTTCTCGGAAGCCCAATAGGACTGCACGGGCTGACCAAGAAGTTGAGAAGTTAACGGCATAGCTGTCCGGCCATGGCAAAGGTCAGCGACCTCAAGCAACCGCAGCTCGTTTACCCCTCCAAAGGGACCAATGCTATGATAATCCTTTTCCTTAAAGCTTCCCGAGTCCAGAATCCAGAGACCGGTCATCCCGTTGCTTCGGCCAGCGCGCTCTTTGAATTCCGAAACTCCGACAAAGAGGCTGTCAGGCGTGGCGGCAAGGCCTCGCGTATAGGCCAACTCATCGTCGCAGACCCACAGCGGAACGCCACTTTCCAGGTCGACGATCGCCTGACGACCGCTGTGGCAAGATATCGTAGTCGACTTGTCCCTAAGCCAGATGTTATGCAATCCCGTGCACTCGAAATGCGTCGTACCAACAAGTTTGTAATCGCCTTTCGACACCTTTAAGGCAAAAGATCCCTTGCCGAAATTGTTGGCTAATAGATAAATAAATTCATCGTCTTCAGTGACGGAATTAATATGGTTGCCGACGTCGATGCCGCTTCCGCAACGATCCCAGATAGCTCTGGAATATCGGTACTGCCGAACCGACCAATCTTTTGAATTCACAACGCTCAGACAATTTCGGCCGGTATTAGTTGCAAGAACAACTTCGTTCAGGCACAATATTTGATGAGGTTGCGAGAGAAAAGGCTGCGATAAACTATGTCCGCACGAAAGAACCCCCACCTCAGAATCCGCATAGTCCACGAACGTCTGCAAAGATGCATTGTCCAAATTTGAATGACTTAACGTTATCGAATCCGCACCGTCAAACCAGGATATGCCATAATACTCCCCCCTACCGTCATCAACAATATAGGTTTGCCTCGAATCGGTATTGTATCTAAGAAGATAGCGAGGAGTAGAAACAAGCAAATTCACAACCGCACACTCCCTCAATAGAATTTCAAATGCCCATATAGTTGAAAATCGCGATTGCCGAATTATCGGCTTAAACTACACGATCATTCATCAAATGAGAATGAATTAATAGTGCGCTCCGCAAGCAAGCCATTGATTGGATGCCGGTCGGGGTCGATCCCGATCAGCCCGCACAAAAACTACCTGATCCTCACGCTAAAGCCCCTCTCAATTAGAGCCGGACCGAAGGTACGGTTTAAGCCGGCGACAGGAAGGGGTCCATGCAATCCCGGTCTAAACTGGGAACATTCAATGCGCCCCCCCCCCTGGTCCACCCGTCAAGAACCGGACCTGCCCCAAGCCAAACCCCATCGCGCGACCGTCGGCGCTACCCATATCCGATGGTCGGCTCAGCTTACGCGTATTGATCGCGACCGTGACCAGCCCTTCCGGCAGGCCGTTGATAGTCACCATCAAGCTATGCTTGTTTCCACTGTCGCTGATCGTGATTCGGCTAGCTGGATCATCGTTGATTGTAATCCACCCCATAAACTCCGCACCCTCGTAGGGCGGCACGCTAAGATGGAGCTCGATGGCATGGGCGGCGCTCCCCGGCGCGTTCCAGAAGCGGAGGGTTGAACGGCCAGAGCTTGACCAACGGCCCCAGTCCTCCTTTGGCCACCACCCCTCAGCCGTCAGATCGGATTGGTCTTCCGAATTAAAGCTGATCTCACCGGCATCTACTCGGGCGACGCCAAGCGGGGGGGCCATGATTAGTTGCTCGAATAAGGCGATAAGCTCATTGGTGTTCTGCCTGAGGCTGCGCGGGAACTTCTCAATCGCTTGAAGTTGACGCGACAGAACCTTATCCCGATCACGAATTGTTTCGCCGATCCTAGCCGCAAGCTGAGAAGGCGACGTCGGATTGAACAGGAAATGTTCGCGATCTTCTATCGGTAGAAATTCACGCGCTACGGCTCCATCCGCGATTAGGATCGGCGTCCCCATGGATAGGGATTCGAACGCCGTAAACGGGAAACCGCCCTCAAAGGGCGAAGGATGAACCGTGACCGCAGCGCAGCGATATACGGCGGCATGGACCTCTGAAGGTAGTTGAGCCAGCGCGATCACATCCCATTGCAGGCCACTATCAGTGATTTCCTTACTAAAGGCATCCTGCGGAGCCGTCCACGAGATGGGTGCCGTTACAATGATTTTGGTGTTGGCATAGGTTCGACGCATCTCAAGCGCCGCCCGCAACACGATCCCCGTATTTTTATGCGGCCGTGCGCGGGTGGAAACCAATGCATAATCCACCTCCTCGAACGGAAACCCTTTCAATATATTACCAAGTAACCGCCTTTGCCATATGTCGCGATTCGGGCGATCCTCAATCGGAGTCAAGGCCTCGTCCGCTAGATAATCTCGGATACGATCCGCCGCTGCTTTTTTGGAGGTAAATGAGCAACCCGTCACATCTGCATAATCAAATCGGGCATGCGGCAGCACCACAACACGCTCTTCGCTGATGCCGAAAACTTTGCAGATGTGATTTTTTTTTACATGCTCCGAAAAGCAAATAAATCGCGAGACAACTGAAGCCATTTTTTTTGTGGCTTCATATTGGGGCTCAATATTGATTTCAGGAGGGAACATTGTGAAATATTCCGAAAATACCCAGTCAGCAAAGATAGTCGCGACTGGTTTATTCGCTGCAGTTAAAATTGCATAATGGGGCTGCAGGGTAAACCAAACATCAACGCCCTTCTCGAACGCACGTATCCAATCACCAACTTCCAGATCGATTTCGATCGAATGAAAATTACGCGACACCCTATCCGGTGCCCCAATAACGACCACATCTGCTTGCAACTCGGGAGGAAGGTGGTCGCGCCAAACTTCGAATGCCTCAACCGAATTTTGGGAAAGAACTAGATTAAATTGCAACGCACCTGGCGACGCCCCCTTAACCAAGAGAGTTAAGTATTGGAAAATACCCTCCCCGAATGGGGATCGATGCTCGCCAGAAATAAGCATTCCAACACGAATGGCTTTATGCTCCCGAGTGAAAACTGCCATTGAATTGCAATCCATCTCAAGCGACCTCAGTTAGGGAGTGCTCTAAAAGCATGGATAATTTTGATTTGAACACAACAGCATCATCATCATCAAAATTGCACGTCGCCGCCGCCCCCTGCTCTATTAGCTTCTTTTCCATACCCTTCAATGCAATAGCGGCACCTTCCACATCCCAAGGATCGAAAGTCTCTGCATTGATCCTGAAATGATCGACAATTTCCATCATCTGGGGATAGACGGATACGAGCGAACGGGTTCCGAGGCGCGCAGCTTCAATTACAGAAAATGTACCGTTGTCGTAGAGAACGTTATGCCAGAGGAAAGCTGCATCCGACAATAAACTCTTGTAGCGCTCGGTACTTAGAGTACCAGCCAAAATTAAGTTTTCGATCAAGGCCGGACTCTTCTTAATTTTATGATGGATTTTGTCCACCCATGGCAGCCCACATGGCTGAAGATAAAGTTCTGTCGTGGGACCGCACATGATACAGGCTAAGCGCCCATCAAATTCTTCATAATACCGCTCAAGCGCCTCCACAGCTCTCTCCTGATTCTTGTGCCGAGTAGTGTTTGTCACCCACAGGAAATACGGCCGCTTCGATTCCAAGAGCTGAAGCAATGGCGAAGATGGCGACTGATCCATTCCCGATTCAGTCACTTTATATGGAATGGATGATGTTGAAATCTTTCCAGAGAAAAAGCGTTTCAACTTCTCAGTCTTAGCTCGACTCCGATCCAGATCGCCTGAATCTACTGAGAATAAAGGCGCATTGGCCATTGGAAGTAGGTGGACTTTGGAACTGGGGACGCCAGCATAGCTGACGGCATCTCGCCCAGTTTGCACCGACGTTACCAACACGCCGCGGCTATTTTGCATGGTGATGGATTGCCAGCCGTTCATCAGCCAATGCGAATCCACCGGATTTGAACTATATATCTCCGGTACAACTCGCTGAATGAAATCAGGCGCATATACCAAATAAGGCTTAAGAGGCATGATCGGTCCATGCCCAAATATTCCCGTCAAAAGTATCCAAACATCAGCAATAACAATATCCATCGCGCCGTTAACCGCCTTTGGATAGGTCATCCCCCCACAATCCTCCAGATTGGGCTCGATAGAGCCGACGAAGGTTGAAAACCTAAACTCCGTTGGATTCCAGGGCACATGCTCAAAGGCGATGACATTTACCGCCTTATTCAATCCGATGATTGCATCAAGGTTATAGCCGAGCGGCACGCACAAACTCACCTCAACGAGTTCATCTCTTATGCTCAACTCAACTAATGTGTTGCACAACAGTATGGCGAAATTCACCATACCTCCAAGCCACCCATGAGGCATTATTACTGCGCAACGCATTTCATTCTCCGATAGCCGGCTATATATTCGATAAATTAGCGCCGGCCTTAAGCCGCAACACTCCTGCGTTTGGCTTTCTGCAGGATATTCATCATGGCGTCGCAGATAAAATCGACTTGGTCGTCGTCCAGCCCCGGATAACTGGGCAGGCTTATGCCCCGTTGAGCGATGTCTTGGGCGACAGGCAGGCTGAGGTCCGCGCGAAAGTGAGGCGGCATTTGGTGAGCACAATAGAATACCGGTCGAGTTTCGATGCCGCTCCCCTCCATCTCGGCCATCATCACCTCCCGATCGACACCATCGGGCACGAGCAGGCTCACGAGCCAGTCCGAGCTGACAACATGATCGGGGACATCCTGAAACCGCACCCCCGAGTTAACAAGATTAACACGGTAACGACAGCCAATTTCACGCTTTCGTGCCAGAATAGAATCGATACGTTCAAGCTGCGCGACCCCTATACTGGCGGCGAGATTAGTCATGCGGTAGTTGAAGCCAAGCTCGGAGTGCCAATAGCGCCGGCTAGGATCCTGGCCCTGCCCTTTCACGATGGTCAACCGCTCGGCCAGCGCGGCGTCATTGGTCGTGACCATCCCGCCTTCGCCTGTGGTAACGGTCTTGTTGCCAAAGAAACTGAAGGTGCCGACCGCGCCGAACGACCCGACGTGTCTTCCCCGGTAGGTCGAGCCGAGAGCCTCTGCACAATCCTCGATGATCTTGAGCCCATACCGCTCGGCAAGAGCGCAGAGAGAATCCATATCGCATATTGCACCGTAGAGGTGCACGGCCATGATGGCGCGCGTTCGATCCGTAATCAGACTTTCAACGTGACCGACATCCAGCAACCAATCGTGCGCGTTCGAATCGGCAAAGACGGGAACCGCGCCGGTCTGCACGATGGTGTTGACTGAGGCTATATACGTGAAGGACGGGACAATCACTTCATCGCCAGGAGCGAGACCTAGGCAGTGAAGAGCAAGATGAAGCGCCACCGTACCGTTGGATACGACCGTCGCGTGTTTTATGCCCGTATAGCTTTCAAAGTTTTTTGCAAATCTATCGACGTATTCACCTTTGGAGGATATCCAACTGCTGTCGAATGCATCGAGTAGATACTCGCGCTCGCGCCCGGAGAGGTCAGGCTGATAGACGTAAATCATGTGGCCGCTCTATAATTTTTTTGGACGGTCAGCTCGGCTGGTAAGGCAGGCTGGCCCTCATAACGAGCCGATTAGCTCGAATCGATTTGACATATGTGAAGTGATCCTGTCCAGCCCGGAGCGGCTAGACGCCCTCGGCCGTTGGCCTCGCGCGCCAACAGAACCGGATGGAGGCCGGCTTCGAACGCGATTGACATCGTCACCATGGCGGTCGAGCGCTGGGTCGCGATATGGGTTAAAAGGTAACGGGGAAATTTGATGAACAACGCATCCGAGCATCAGAGGCGTGAGCCGGTTGTAATTGTTGGATCTGGCGGGCACGCCAAAGTGGTGATCGAGGTCTTCCGAGCGGAGGGCCGTTATATTATAGTTGGTTGTACCGACGCGAACGCTGCCGCTGTCAACGTACTGGGCGTTCCCATTTTGGGCGACGACCGCCAGTTGCTCCGTTTACGCGAGTCGGGTGTGCGCAGCGCTTTCGTCGCACTGGGCTCTAACAGCTTGCGCCTAAGGATCGGACGAGGCTTGCTGGAACAAGGTTTTGATGTTCCAAGCGCGGTGCATCCATCGGCTACCGTTTCGCCGAGCGCCCGTCTCGGCCGTGGCGTAGTGGTCATGGCCGGCGCCGTCATCAACGCTTGCGCCAAGATCGGGGACTTCTGCGTCGTCAATACGCTCGCGGCGATCGACCACGACTGCGTTCTCGGCGCTGGCGTCCATGTCGCCCCCCGCACGGCCCTTGCGGGCGGCGTAGAACTTGGCGACGGAGTTTTCCTGGGCGTAGGCGCCTCGGTGATCCCGGGAATGAAGATCGGCGACTGTGCCATCGTTGGAGCGGGCGGCGTTGTGGTCCGCGACATTCCGGCCGGCGCTATGGTGATGGGCATCCCGGCTCGGCCCCGCAAAATCATGGATTGACCCGGCATGGGGGCACGAAGAACCGCCGCCCGTAGCTTTACGCCCGGCCGGTCTTCCTAGAGGGTCGCGCTAACCGCGCTCACGAGCCTGGGATAGGTGAGCGGCCCAATCCGCCGGCGTGACCTAGGTCCCCCACTTGAACTCAGCGGGATCTCAGGTGTCAGCGTCCGGCGCTTGCAGCTCACGAGCCGTCAACCAAGTCCATAGCGATATATTTCAGGCTCCAAACGCGCCGTCAGATCACATGAACCATTTGTCCAAAGTCGGAACTCCAAACCAAACGTCGTTTGAGGTAAGTCGAGATTGACATATATATGCTTATCCCCAAGCCGAGGCGGAAGGTCGACCCTAGACAGTACGATGTTTTCATTTACGGAGAATACCTCGGCCCATCCTGGACTCCCCTTCGTCTCATACGGCTGCATCGTAAACCGGACTACGAAACTGCCTTCCGGTAGAGGGGCGTAGGGGCCGAACACGAGCGCGCCCTGCCACCCCCGCGGCGCATGCGCCCAGGAGCCATCCGGCGCTCGCGAAACCGGACGCTGGCTTTGCGACAGTTTGGCCAAGCGTCTTGCGAAATGCTGGCGCATTAGGGACCGCGTAAAGGCATAAATTGCAGGGACGTCGACTTCACGTTCAACCTTGATCGCCTCACACCACCAGGAGAAAGCGGCTTCAGGCCTTTCTTCGGCTTCACGGATTCGGCGCTCCACCGTCCATCCTCCCTCGCCAGAAACCTGGTCGAGCGGCAAGAGACGAGCGTCCGGCGTTTCGCAAAGCCAATGCCCCACCATCTTGATTACGTCGAACCCGGCAAGTGAAGCAAGTTTGAAGGCGTCTTGGGGACTAAGTTCAATTGTGTGTTCCGGATGGTTCCATCTCAGTGCATTACTAATCTCTCGATTTGGACTATCGAAAAGAAGCCGCCCGCGAGGCTTTAGAACTCGGGCGCTTTCGACGAAGAAGCCAGCCAGTTCTTCCCACCAAAGATGCTCTATGGTTTGGCCTGCGAACACCAGATCTGCCGTACCAGTCGCCACAGCCTTCATGTCACCCGCGGTATTTGGGATCCATTCCACATTATCCTGCAACCCCTCGGGCTTTGGAATGTAGAATTCAAGGCCGATATGTCGCTCGGGGCGACCGAGATTTTGGTCGATCCACTCGAAATAGCCCAGTCCATTACACCCCACACTCACCATCGTACCCTCGGCACCCTTGGTCGCGCGCAACTCCCTCGTACGCAGCGCATGCAGGATATGAGTGAAGCCGGCCGCCGTGGCGGCTTCGATCTCGACGTCCCATTTCTCAGCATTTTCCATATCAACTCCAGATTTAAGGGCTCTGAGATGCTTGGCGTTAAGATTTTCGACGCTGCCGGCGAAACGAAAACGCAGGCCGATGTGGCCCTATAGGGGCGTTCTTTCAGTTAAGGCCCGGCCTCCGAGACCGACACCCACCTAACGCGGTGAAGTCGAGATCGAGACGTCGCTGTTTCTTTTAGAGGATCGTTCACTGCCCCCCCATGACCGATCCACTTTCATGCAAGCCCCCGTTCACGCACCATGCAGACCGTCGCAGAGAACCACGCCCTGGTACGCATCAAATTAGCGATTCATTTCTAAAGCTTCCCAACATTCGCCTCTCTGATTCTTGAAGTAACCCCTCAAGCTCATAAAGTACAATGGCCTCGCTCCAGAACCACCTCAAGAAATCACCGACGCCCTCCAGATCATTCAAGGGATATTGCGCTCGAATAAAGCGGTTGAATTTCCATATCATCTTAGCCATCGTTGGGATATCAGCCGCGTGCTTCGGAAGCTCGACGCTCTCGGCATATTCCTTGAAGCCTTCGGACCGCACATATCTGTCCAAGACGGCCGAGGAACGCCTTCCGGTATGCAGTATCCAATCGATTAGATCTGCCCTACGGTCGGCCCCCTGCAGCGTCCAGTCGAAATTCACGGGATGAATATCGATCGTTTCCTTCAATATAGCGTCAAATTCGGGCAAATCGAACCAATCCACGCCCTCTGGGATGACCGCTTGAAAGAAAGGGCTGCGTCTCGCTTCGAGCCATCGATCAATCAAAGTCAGAAAACGCTGCTTGATCAAACGACCGGCGTAATTTTGCGCGTATCGCTTTGCCCCCCGGCGCGCTAAATTTTCCCGGCTATCGTCGTCGCCGAGCAGGGCCTCCAGCGCGGCGCCTATCTCTACCGCCGAGACGGCGTAGACTGCAGCGTCTCCACAAGTCTCAGGAAGCGCTGCAGCGGCGTTAGATATTATCGGCAGATTGAACGCCATCGCTTCGATCGCCGGAACGCAAAATCCTTCGTGATGGCTTGCGGTTAGATAGACATCGCAATGTCTATAGTAGCTTGCCAACGCGTTTGGGGGAACCAAAGGGTGATAACTTATGCAATCGGCCACATTTAGGTCGAGAGCAATCCGGTGGAGTTCGTCCGAGTAAACCCTTAATCGCCCATCGTGCGATCCCACGACATGGAAGTGCGCTCGAACACCACTCGCTTCCATGTATCGAGCAAAACCCTCAATCATGTTGATATGACCCTTGTTGGGCACAACCCGACCAACGGTCAATATATTCATTGACGAATGCATCAAATATTCTACAGTTCCGGGTTCTTCTTCTTCGAGAAGAAGATTGTCAACCTGATGAAATGGGGCCACCACATGGCAAAGACGGCTTGATACACCACGAGCTGTTAATTCGCTCTGATTATAAAGCGAGTCGGAAATAAACAGCTCGAAACCGATTTCAGCGAACTCGGAAATCATCGAGCGCCCGTGCTTGGTCGCCCAGGTCAGACCTGCTGAATAACGCGCCATAAAACGACTCGGTGTGACGTTGTGATATTTAAGCGCCACTCCACAATTCAATTGACGCAGTATTGCAACCGCGTAGGGATCTGCAGTGCAAAAATGGTAGATTAATAAATCATCTTGTGAATTAAGCCTCCATGTGATTTGATCATATGGAAGGGCTGAAATCGCCGTTGAGGAATGTCCGGAAATTGTAAACATATGGACCTCAAACCCAGCGAGCTCCAGGGCCTTATACATTCCTGACGCATCATTACTCACCGCATCGCCGGTCGAGAGATCCGGAACCATAATTCCGATACGCATCACAGATCTCCCTCGTGCGCACTATATTCCGGAAAGATATTGGCGATTTGAGATCGGAATACCGACTTGCGCGCCTTAGACGTGAGAATATCAACGACCTCACCTTGGCGCGCAAGCACAACATCGCGCGCATTCATCGCCGCCTTGACTCCTTGGATAAAGTCCTCCTTACAGATCGCCTTACAAAGCAGAAGTTTCGAAGACAGAGGACCAAGCACCTCCTCTACCGTCGGCAAGTTCGTTGCGACGACCGGGGCTCCATACATCAACGCCTCAAGAATCTGCGGTGGAAAATTTCCCTCGATGATTGACGTCAAACAAAGAGCAACGCAATTTTCATACAACCACTTCAATACACCTTCGCTTGACCTAGGCAGAAAGATGATTTCGTTCGAGAAACCGTGAAGCTCCGCCGCCTCTCTCGCGGGTGCGTGTGTATCAAGATGGCACGTAAGCACCAACCGAAGGCTTGGATATAATTTGCGCAAATCTGCAAAAACATCCAATAAGAAATCTATCCTTTTATTGGGCCTATTGGCGGTAGGATAGAAAAGGAAGGGACAAATGCCCACCTTCTCGAACATCATTCGGGCCTCACTCCAGGTCAACGGCCCTGCTCTAAATTCCCCAAGAAATGGGATTGGCGCCACAATAACCTTCGACACATCTTCCACTGAAACAAATCCCGCATCGGGAATATAATTTTTTGTAAAGCTTGAATTTGTAAGTATAAATTCGGCCTTGCCCGCAAGCTCCACGCCTACGCGTTTATTTCTGGCGTCAACATCACGCGACTTGTCAAAAATCTCCGACGGAACAAGGTGCGGAAAATAGTCCGGAAGATAAAGCGTCAACCTTTTTGTTAGCAAAAGAAATTCTGGGAATAGATAATAATGGGGAACAAAAACTGACGTCACGATCGACAATTTGCTGATAGTCGAAACAAGATCCAATCTGAGCTTTACAGCATGAGGGGAGTCTCGCTGCTCGTCTTGATAGTCCAGTTCAAATATTGCGACATCCCCTCCTTTAATGCGGTCTATAAAGAAATCATATACCGCAGGAGTGGATGACTTCGCACAGCTTACCAGGCAACGCACGGCGTTGCCTTCGGATAAGGTCGAAACGATTGAGTCGACCACACGAGGAATTCCCTCGAACGCAAAGGCACGCCCGTTCCGATGACCGAATAAGCCGCCCGCATGGAGTGGGATCATGACAGTTGGACTTCCATCACTACAAACTTCAGTTGCACGGATGATGGAGCCATCCAGCTTGACACTGGCTTTTCTTTGATGAATATCTGCGATGAGCTTGCCGAATACCTCCCTGAAACGGCACTGGACCGCCTCTCGGTCGTATCTCTGGCGCGTCTCCTCCTGAGCGGAAATCAACTCTTCGGCGAATTGGCGGTCCCCGCCAAGCAGGCGCCGCAGTTTCCTCTTAGCTTCAGGAACGTCATTGGCCACATTCGGACTTCGAGGCCCTAAAAATCTCGCCAGCAGTGAACCCCTAACGCAAACGACGGGCCCCCCCAACTGCATCATCTCTATGGGTGGCAGGTAACAGACTTCGTCTGAAAAATTATAGTAAAAAGCTGCAGACCTACGAATTCGCTCCAGAAAATCCGACCTGTTTAAAGTCCCCACCAAGCGAGCGTCGTTGGGTACTGCGCGCTGAGGCCCATAAATACGGAAATACTGCTCACTGAAGCATGAAGAAAATTTATGATATTCATGAGAAAAATAAGGATTTTGAATATTGGGAATACTCGTCGCGATTTCACTACGGCAGTCCTCGAACCTCCACTTCTTTTCACAATCGAATATATCGTCAGGTATTTGATATGGAACGAAATCATAGACGAGGTCGAGAAACCATCGGTGCTCGTTTTCCACGGACTCCGGGCAGAAAGGCACAATGTAGAAATTTTCCCTCGACATTAGTGTCCGCCAGAGGCCGATATCGATGATTTTTTCTGAGAGAGAAAAGTGCTGCCCATATATTCGGTATATGATCGGGCCCTGGTATGCGCGCAACATCGTCGCGAGCCAATCAGCGCTTATGGTCACCACCACAGCGTCGAAGTATGTATTTAATATAGAAGAAATCTCGGGCGTAATTGGCTTGTAGAAAAAATCATAAGCCATTAACTGAGCAAATATATCAGCCGGAAGCGTTGTAGGCTGACCTTGATCGACAGTCAAATCAGCCGATTGATCGTATATAGGCGATATATAAGCAGGATTAAACACCTCGACTTGAAGCTCTCGGAACGAGCGCAATTCGGTGGGCTTCAAAACCTTATGCATGCCAAGCCAGAATATTCGCATGTTATTTCTCTTCGCGTTGGCTTTGATTTTTTAAATGAATCAGTATTAAATCGGCCACCCCGCCGTCTCCTAAGGCGGAAACGAATAAATTATGTTTTGCCTGCGGCAACGAATACAGGTCATTCAAAAATCCTTCGACTGCGCCGGTTTCGGAGACGCGCTCGGCAGCGCGGCGCAGTTCAGTCTCGCTCGGAGGCCGCTTGACCGTTGCGGCGTAGGCCCCTTGAACGAATTCCCGTATGATATCCTGGTCGAAGCGCTTTCGCGCTTCATGCTGGCGCATCAATCTTTCAATAAATTCGCTCAAGGTCATCATGCCGCTTATGAGCGCCGTCGCATACTCCTGGCGGGCCGGATCGTCGAGGCGCCGCGCCAGGATCGCCTCGGCCACAGCGTCGACGAGCGGGAGCGCTCTCTGAGCGAGCGCATCTCGCAGGAGCAGCGTGTTGTAAGTCCGGGTAAGAAGCAAATTCCGCAAGATCCGAATCGATCGCCGGGCTAACCGAACTCCGCGGTGAAGTTTGGTCAGTGGCGACCGGCCAGCGGGGCGACCCCGAACAGCTGCCTCGTTTGACGCCAGGTCGGTCTGCTTAGACGGCATTCGCACTCTCGTTCATCTCGGACGGGTACGCTATGAATTAGCGACCTATTCATGTCCAGCAGACGTTGGACCGCTGGGGCGATCCGACCCGTTCGGACGCGCCAAGCCGAGGACAGCCAGAAACGATGGCGCCTCTGCCTCCGTACAGGCCCCGAACCTGGATCGCGCCCCAACGATCACCCTCGCAACCGCTTCGCCAGGAATCGGCCGCGTAGATAAGGGGTGCGCGGGGTTAGAAAAACTCCGGGCGAAGCACTCCGCCAGCGAAACGGAGGCGGCGTTATATTCCACTACCCTTAGGCTGACCGCCTTCGTTCAAGGCCCTCTCTTCCCGGCCGACGGTGTAAGCGGATCGACGCGGCTGGACCCCCTGCGTCCGATCAACCGCGCAAGCTCAGTAAGGCCCCCGTATTGGCTCTGCACGCGTCGAACCGTGGCAGGCCGGGGGGGGAGGGGGGGGCGGCATGTGCGGCGCGCGTCAACTGGATCGTAAAATCACGCTTCTTGGCTGTTCGCAGACGGAACTCATCGGGCATCCGATAAGCCCGACGTCCGCGCCTAGCGAGCAGGACCACCTGTCGCGAGGCTTTGCATTACCGCCTCACGTCGCTCCTCGAGAACTTCGGCCAAAGTGTCGGCGAGTGGAATACAGGGCGTCCAGCCGAGACCCCGAAGCTTCGAGGCATTCCCCACCACCCGCGGTATAGCCGCGGGCCTAAGCCGCCGGGAATCCACCTGGACCTCGATCTTGACCTTGGCCAGCGAAAGCATTTGCGCCAGAAGGTCTCCGATACGCACCGAAACGCCGGACGCCACGTTGAACACGCTCCCCGCAGGAAGATCCTTACGACGCTTCAGCACCATCTCGTAGGCATTTACAACATCGGAGACGTCCAGAAAGTCTCGTTCGTCGTCGAGGCTGCCAACCGAAATGACCGCTGGTTGCAGGCCCGCCTCTATGCGTGCGATCTGGCCGGCGAAGCTGGGGACCACGAAGGCCTCGTTCTGGCCCCTGCCTGTATGGTTGAAGGCGCGCATGACAGTCGCTGACAGGCCCGCAGCCGAAGCCTGCCGCACGAGAATGTCCGCCGAGGCCTTGCTGGCGGCATAGGGATTTACAGGCTGGAGCAGCGCCGCCTCGTCAACCGCATGGCCCAGATTCAGACTGGAACCGTACACCTCCGCACTACTCACAAAGAGAAGATGGGCGTCGGGCGCATGCTCCTGAAGCGCCAACACCACGTTCAAGGTCCCGCCTAGGTTGACCCTCCAGGCGGCGCGAGGATCCTTTACCGAAGCGGTCACCGCCGCAACCGCCGCGAGATGGACGACTACATCGGGCTTTTGCCGGGCTATGCAATCCGACACCTGTTCAGCGTCAGTCATGTCGACGCCGTCCGCCCCAGCCCCAGGCCCCCCAGGAGTGTTTAATGACCAGTTGGAATGCCTTGCCTCCAGCACGGCGATCAAACGCCGGCCAACAAAGCCGCTCCCGCCTGTAACGAGAACGCGCGTCAAGATGCGGGACGGTCGGCGGCAGGCACTGGGCGCATCAAACCCGCCTTGAACGCAACCGCTCAAGGTCGGCGTCCACCATTTCCGTGATCATCGATTCCAGCGTAGTGTCGGCCTGCCAGCCGAGCTTGGAATGCGCCTTGGCTGGATCCCCGAGCAGCACATCGACTTCAGCAGGACGGAAAAGATCCGGATCAATGAAGAGATGGTCGTCTAGATTCAACCCGACATGCCGGAATGCGATTTCGCACATGTCACGAACCGTGGTGGTGCGACCGGTGGCGACGACATAATCCTCACCTTGATCCTGTTGAAGCATCAGCCACATGGCACGGACATAATCCCGGGCATGGCCCCAGTCACGCTTGGCGTCGATATTGCCGAGCGGCAATTTCTGAGCAAGACCAAGCTTGATGCGCGCGGCGGCGTCCGTAACCTTGCGCGTCACGAACTCGATTCCCCGCAGAGGACTTTCGTGATTGAACAGGATGCCAGAGCTAGCGTGCAGTCCGAAGCTTTCCCGATAGTTGACCGTAATCCAATGGCCGTACAATTTGGCGACGGCATATGGCGAACGAGGATAGAAGGGCGTCTTCTCGCTTTGGTGCGCTTCCTGAATGAGCCCGTACATCTCCGATGAGGACGCTTGATAAAAGCGCGCTTGCGGCCGCATGACACGCACCGCCTCAAGAATGTTTGTCACGCCAAGGGCCGTCACCTGGGCCGTTAGTAGGGGCTGGTGCCAGGACGTCCCGACAAAGGACTGAGCCCCGAGATTATAAACCTCGTCCGGCTCGATGTCTTTCATCAAGCGCAGCATGCTAGAGAGATCGGTCAAATCGCCGTCGACGATCCTTACGCGATCAACGATGCCGAGCCAACGGAGACGCCCATCTTGGAATCCCCCGGTGCTGGTTCGACGCGCCATACCGAAAACTTCGTAACCCTTTTCCAGCAACAGCTGGGACAGGTATGCGCCGTCTTGACCTGTTACACCGGTAATCAACGCCCTAGGCAAACGGAACCCCCTTCAAATAGTTGTCACAGCAACCATCAGATCGCATCGATGCGCTTCTAGATGATCTCGATTTCAGGAAAAGGAAATATGAGTTTTCCGCCACGCGCGGTAAACTCTTGTTCTCGCCGAAGAATACCCTCCTTGAAGTGCCACGGCAAAACAAGAAAGTAATCCGGCTCCATCGCCTTAGCTTCAGCTTCGGAGATGATGGGAATTCGTGTCCCAGGCGTCACACGCCCATATTTCTCAGGATTGACCTCAGCGATAGCGGGAACCTCTGCGGTCGTCAATCCGCAAAACTGCAAAGTCACGTTCCCTTTGGTTGAGGCACCATAACCCAAAACCTTCTTTCCGTCAGCAGCGAGCGCCTTCAAAAGGCGCAACAGATCAGCCTTGTGCCGGAACACGCGATCCTCAAACTCTCGGAACGGCCTAACTGTGCCTAGCCCCATCCGCTCTTCCTGGCCCAATAGCCAGTCGATCACCGCACTGTTGGGCAGACGGCTCGAGCTCTTGGGGGCGGCGGTGACGGCAAAACTGCCCCCGTTCACCCCATTCATCTGCACGTCGATCAGCTTAAGGTCCGCAGCGTCGAGAATTCGCAATACAACGCCGAGCGAATAGTATTCCAAATGCTCGTGACAGATCGTATCGTAGGACACCGTCCTAAGCATTGCCGGCATATAGCTTTGCTCGAAATGCCACACGCCGTCAGGCGTTAAAACGGAGGCTACGTCGCGAGCAAACGCAATGGGGTCGTCGAGATCGTAAAACATCGCGATGGATGTAACGATCTTGGCCGACTTCTTGCTGACTTTATGAAAGTTCGAAGCAGAGAAGAAATCGGGCACAAGGGATATGTCGTCTGGATAGTAAGCCTTGAATTTAGCCCCCGTCGGATCGATACCAATCCGATTCAAACCCGGCTTCGAATAGGCCTTTAACGATGTTGCATCGTTCGACCCAATGTCGAGGACGGTGTCTCCCGGCTTCAAATCTACTAACTTTTCCAGAAACCCGACTTTCTGTGTCAGATGGCTCACCATCGAGGCGTTCAAGCCCGAACGGTAACCGTAGTTGTCACCGTACATCTCGCTCGGATCGAAGCTATGCCCAAGCTGGAGAAGCCCACTGTCTGGACACCAAACGAGTTCGAGCGGGCCCTCGGTCACAGACTCACCGGGCCGGGGAAATACGCCCGTCAGTTCCTGATGCCCGAGATGGAGCACCGGGATAAGATTGCGGCTTCCGCTCACACGACACCGCTCGAGACGCTGATAGCTACCGTGCATAAAGTCCCTCGGCCATTGCGATACGAAACGAACCGCAGGCGCCTTTCCTAGCCGCTTGGATTTCCACGTCAACGCTACGCCCCCAATGGGACCGTTCGCCCTGGTGGACGAGAGCGAGCGCATTTCGCTATTTAGCAGAAGCGGCGTGCATACGCCATTTTCACGACAATGGTATGCCGCCTTGCCTCGAGGCGCCTAGACATCCGCATCGCGGAACATTTCGGGCCTGAAGCCGCCGGCCCCGGCCAGACGATGCAGGCTCTCGTCTTGAATGTCGAACCCTGACGGATGAAGCGGGTCGTTCACCAAGGCGCTCCCCCACCGTTCCACGAAGCGCCTGTATTCCGCATCGCGCTGACGGCTGAACCCCGAACTCGTCCTCAGCGTCCGGATCGAGGTGGACTCCATGTGGATCAGAACCGACGCCGGCTCGAACAAGTTGATCCATCCTGATCGCCGGAGGCGCAGGCCCAGATCGACGTCCTGCAGATATGTCCCGAGCTGCTCGTCGAAACCGTTCAGGGCCTCGAAGGCCTCGCGCCGGACGAGCAGCACGGCGCCTGTAAGACAACTGACCTCGCGCGGCGCGACCGCGGTGAAGAGGTAATCCTCTTGAGGGAGCTGCGCTCCCCGCAGGACGTGGCCGGCTATACCTTGGAAGCCGAGATACATCCCCGCATGCTGCACCCGTTCGTCAGGATAGAGCAGAAGCGGGCCGACGGCGGCCACATCGGGCTCGCCCAACCTTGCTAGAAGGCGGCGCAGCCAATCCTCGCTGACGGGGGCGATGTCGTCGTTGAGGAACAACAACGGCCCCGCCGCGCCTGTAGCCCGGGCGCCCTCGTTACACAGGCGGGAGAAGTTGAACGGCGTGTCGCGTCGGAGGATCTTCACTCGAGGGTCCTGCGACAAATTCTCAAGCGTAGCTAGTGCATACGGGTTGGTTGTGCCGTTCGAAACGATCACCACCTCCGCCACCTCGTCCGCCGGCCGGGCGAGGAGTCCGCGAACCAGTTGGCGCGTGAGATGGCCCTTATCGCGTGTGCAAACGACGATCGAGGCCGCCTCGCACGGTAGCGCCGAGGGCGTGCGGCCAGACGCCAAGGCCACCTCGCGTCGCTTTTCGACGTCTCCTACGTCGATCGCCGCCTGGAGGATCGGCTGACCGACATGACGCCAGCGCCCCCGCGCCTGAAGCGTCGAGGTTCCCTTCAGCCAAGCGAGCACCAGTTCGTGAGCCCGGACACGCGAGCGGTCAACCTCGGGCGAGATTAGCCAGCTACGCAGGGCTACCCGATCGAACAGATAGTCCGTCGCCCTCAACAGAGATGGATTCGCGCCCGGCAACAGAACGGGAAAGACGCGACCGCTTTTACAGTGAAAGAGATCGAAACTCACTACCTCGGCAATCCCGAAACAGGTGATCTGAGCGAGTTCATGCGGAAAACGTTCGCAAGGAATATCGCCCGCACGCAGGAACACGACCCAACGATCCGCTGACGGCGGCGGCGCGGAGTCGGACAGAATCTCGATGTCACCGCGCAGGCGGGAGATCGCCGCACGGGTGATGGCCAACGCCTGCGCACGCTCCGATCCGCCTTGGATCACGAAGCTGAGCGCGACATCTGGAGAAGCGTCTTCGTGGCTGTCCCCGCTCGGGCGGGGAACGCCCACCCACGGCGCCCACCGCTTCCAGGCCCCGTCCGTAAGAGATCGATCCCCATCCAGATCGGGAGTTCCCGCCGTGCGCGACCCGCCTTCATGCTCCCAGGCGAGATCGGCCTCCGCCACCTCTTCCCGGCTGCTACGGTCCGTCAAGCCCAGCCGCAAGGCGCCTAGCGCGCCTCGCCGCCGCAGCGTTAACACCACAAAGTTAGTGACCGGGCCCACCCCGTGAATCCGCATGGCGAGGATGAGCCGCCAGGGCGCAAACGCCATCCTAAAAGCGCGACTCACGTCAGATTTCCCGAGCAATATCGGTGCGGAACATCAGGTGGGCGAGGTCGAGATCGGAAAACGAGAGTTCGTGATCGTAGCCGCGATCTCGTGCAATCGCCATGGCTTCGCGAAACAGACCCAGATGCAGGTCCGCCCAGACCTGCAAACGACGCGCATCCACCCCCACCTCGCGCGCCAGGGCAAAAGCTTTCGGCATCACGACGCCGTGCCATCGGGGGCGCCATTGCGACCAGCTATTATGCGCATTTCCGGCGATCGCCGGCTTACCGTGCCACCAAGCGTCACATGTCCCGAAGCTCCGCAGGATCAACTCCGTGCACGGGATCGCCTCTATCAGATCGGAAAATGGCGCGCCGTCGAAGGCATGGTCATAGGCGGCGGAGAGCACGTCGGCCCGCCACAGGATTCCATATATCGCCGTGAAGAGATTGTCGGTCTGTTCCGCGGCCTTCCGGACCGTGATCAGGCCATCCGACGCCACTTGGTCCGCGATCGGCCGCGCCTCGGCGATCAGGTCGGCGGGGCGGTCCGCTGAGCTTAAGGCCGCTCTGTGGTAAACTGAAAAATTCGTGAACGCCAAGGGGACGCCGACGACACGCCTCAAGCCGGCGAGCATAGCGCGAAATCCGTCCGGCCGTATGAAGTCATCGTCGCCGATCACCCATACATATTCGGCGCCTCGATGGCGGACCGCCTCCCTTATCCCACCGAGCATCCCGACGTTAACCGGACTTTCTATCACGGTCAGCCGCGGATCGGCGATCCTTCGAAGAGCACGCACAGTGGCGTCTGTCGAGCCGCCGTCGACGACTAGCAAGTCTACGCCTGCCCCTACAGGCCCTATGACCTCCTTGAGTAGCCAGCGAACATTAGCGAGTACGAAATCGTGACGGTTTAACGTCGAGATCAAAATACGCAGGAAAATCGGCCGAGTCTGGATGTCGGGGGGAATCGTAGCTCGCGCCTTGGCGTAAACCCGTTCGACACCGGCGATGCGTTCCCGTTCCGCCCGCCCCCGCTGGACGCAGACGTCGTCATTGGAAGCCCCTTGCAAAGGTTGACGCCCAGGCAATAGGGCGGGCCAACCGCGCCGGGCCGCCTCCAATACAAACTCGGATCGGGCGCCCTTTTCCGGAAACGACAGGATATCGGCCTCGGCCAGATCGGCGAAGGCGCGCTCATCCAAGCTCGTCGGCGATCCGATCGGCGCGCGCACCCAGACGACGGCGAGATCGATTTCGGCCCTCGGGACAGCGGCCATCCGGGCCAGCACGCCTCGCGCATAGTCCTCCCACCGCTGAAACGGCCGTGCAACAATCTCCTCGCGCAGCCGGCGTAGACGCTGAGGCATTTCGCACAGCTCGATCACCGCCGCCTGTAACGCAGCCCCATCGCGCACATCAACCGTGTAGCAGCCCCCGTTTTCGGCGATTTCCGCCATCGACCCAAAGTTTGCGCACAGGCATGGTGTGCCGAGCGCCAAGCTTTCGCTAATGGGCAGCCCATAGCCCTCGTCCTCAGATACGAAGGCTGTGAAGTCGGCGTTGCGGAAAGCGCTGTGGAGATCGGCTTCCGACGCATAGTCCAAGTATCGGACCCAGGGGTGTCGGGCGATAAAGGCGTTGAAGGCCTCAGCGACATAAGGATGAAGCGAGCCGAGCACGACCACCTCACGCTTGGCGACCTCTCGGCTGAGTTGGCGGGCAGCCTGCATTGCGCCGAGGAATTCAATCTGCCGCTTTCGCGGCTCGACGGTGCCGATCAACGCGATGGTCGACTTGGCGCCGGCGCGCTTGGGTGGGGACTTGGCGAGCGAAGCGAACCCGCCGTCGGGCAGAATTAGCGGCACGATGGGCGGTGTGGGGGAAACGCCTCGCTCCCGCCACAGGTCGGTCAATTGCACGCCACTATCGACCGAAATAGGGAGGACGAGATCGCATCTCGTCAATTCGGCGACGTAGGCTTCATGCAGAGCCCGGCCGCCAGCATAGGCGGCGTTCTTAATCGGAATTAGATCATAAAAAACGCAGGCGGTTCGCATTCCTCGTTCGCGGCACCGGGTTATGATTCGCGACAGGGTTTCGACCCCATGGTCTTCATGCCAGGCCACTTCTGGAATAAACAGCCAAGCCTCCTCGAGCCGGTCTACCTGCTCGTGAAACGGTCGCCCGACACGGCGAGTCTGGCGAGGCAATCGCACACCGGTCGGCCAATCGCCCGGTCCGAACAGGGCATCGAGCTCCCAGGCGTCGACGAAACGCAGGCCGCCCTCCAGTCCGTCCCAGCGAACGAGGTCGAAATCCGCCAAGCCGGCGAGAGCGCGAGCCGTCTCTAAGGTAACCCGATGAATGCCGGACCGCCGCTTTTGCGTGATGGTGGATCCGACCAACATCAGAACACGGGGAAGGGGGGAACCGGTTTGCGTCACGCACCTTGACCATAAGTTAAGGGAGAGCCCCGTCGCGTCGCCTCTTAACGGCCACAGCCAGGGGGTGGAAGATCCAAATTCAAGCACGGCACGAGCCGCCAAGGCGCTCAGCGGATCGGCTCAGCTTCACGTGACAGCCCATCCTCCCACCTTGGCCATGGGCGGCTCGCCCGCCACGGGTTTAGATTGAAGGAGCGGACGTCAAACCCAGCCGCCGCCCGTCGTAGCGGCGACGCAAGGGTTCCCACCAGTCCGCGCGGTCATGATACCATTTGACGGTTTTCTCGATGCCAGTGGAAAAACTCTCCTGAGCGCGCCAACCCAGCTCCGTCTCCATCCGCGTGGGGTCTATGGCGTAGCGGTGGTCGTGACCTGGCCTGTCCTCAACAAATCTGATCAGATCCCGATAGAGGCCGCCCGCACGAGGCCGTAAGGCCTCGAGTGCATCACATATCGCTTCGACCACTTGAAGATTTGTCCGCTCGTTTCGACCGCCGACGTTATAATTTCTGCCCACTTGGCCATGTCGCAGGATCAACATCAACGCCCTAACGTGATCCTCGACATGCAGCCAGTCGCGCACGTTAGCGCCGCGGCCGTATAGAGGTAACGGGAGACCGGACAGTCCGTTTATGATTGTAAGAGGGATCAATTTTTCCGGAAATTGATAAAACCCGTAATTATTGGAGCAATTGGATATTATCGCAGGGAAACCATAGGTTTCGACCCACGCCATAACAAGATGATCGGACGCCGCCTTCGATGCAGAATAAGGAGATCGGGGAGCATATGCCGTTTCTTCAGTAAAAAACCCGTCATTTCCAAGACTTCCATAAACTTCATCAGTCGATACATGCAGAAATCGAAATTTTTCCCTTTTTCCTTCACCAAGCCCCCTCCAATAAACGAGACTTTGCTTCAATAGCCCATGCGTTCCCACTATGTTTGTAGTTACAAATGGATCCGATTCAGCAATCGATCGATCCACATGCGATTCGGCCGCCAAATGAATTATAGCCGTCGGGGTAAAATCACCCAACGCCTGAGCCAACACACTCGAGTCGTTGACGTCAGCTTCCAGAAATAGATAACGATCGCTCGAAGTTACATCCATTAAATTGGACAATGAGCCTGAATAAGTCAAGGAGTCTAAATTCAACACAGCCGCTGGTGTCGCATTTATCAGATAGCGAACCACCGCCGACCCAATAAAGCCTGCGCCCCCGGTCACTAGAATGCGGTCGGATTCAAAGAACTCATGACTGAACACCGCTTGCATGGCTCAACCCCGCTCCTCTGCAACCCTTAGGAGATATTGGCCGTACCCGCTCTTGCCGAGTTCCGCCCCGAGGGCGGCGAGTTGGTCGACGGAGATGAATTTATGTTCAAACGCGATCACCTCAGGGCAGCTAATGCGCTCGCCTTGCCGGTTCTCCAATGCACGTACATAGCTGGCGGCGTCCAGCAGGCTATCTGGCGTGCCCGAGTCCAGCCACGCAGTGCCTCGCCCCATTCGCTTGACATGCAATCCACCATGCTCGAGGTAGATGCGATTCACATCGGTGATCTCAAGCTCGCCACGCGGCGATGGCTTAAGGCCGGCTGCAATTTCGACAATGCTGGCGTCGTAGAAGTACAGCCCCGTCACCGCCCAGTTCGATTTTGGATTTAACGGTTTCTCTTCAATCGAGGTCGCCCGCCCCGATTCATCGAACGTCACGATCCCGAAGCGCTCAGGGTCGGCGACCCTATACGAAAACACCGTCGCGCCACGCTCGCGTTGACGAGCGGACACCAGCAGGTCCGTAAGACCAGCTCCGTGAAATATGTTGTCTCCAAGAATTAGGGCCGAAGCCTCCCCCTCGACGAAGGACCTTCCTATGATGAAGGCTTGGGCAATTCCTTCAGGGCGAGGCTGGATTGCGTAGGTCAACGATATTCCCCAACGCCGCCCATCGCCCAGCAAACGCTGGAAAATTGGCATATCCACGGGCGTGGATATGATCAGGATTTCTCGAATTCCCGCCTGCATCAGAGTCGCTATCGGAAAATAAATCATCGGTCGGTCGTAGACAGGCAGCATTTGCTTTGACACGCCGAGAGTCATCGGATGTAGGCGAGTGCCGCTCCCTCCTGCGAGAACGATGCCCCTCACTGCATCAACCCTGAATTTGCATACATATTTCGTCCAAGCACTTGTCTAAACTGGCTCGCCATCCTGGCAGAGACACGCCAAATATTTCTTCCAACTTGGCGCAATTCAATCTGGAATTGGGCGGACGAGCGGCCAGGGTGGGATAGGCGGAAGTCGGAAGTGGATCAACCTCGGCCACCTGCAGTCCACGCTTGCCGCCGCTTTCGAAGATGGCTCGAGCGAACTCGGCCCAGGAAGCCGCCTGCGCACCTGCCATATGGAACACCCCCGATCGCCCTCGCCCCGCCGTGAAGGCAGTGGCGACCTGCAGTATCCCTGCAGCGATGTCGAAGCTGTAGCTGGGATTGCCGATCTGGTCGGCGACTACGCCGATCCGGTCGCGGCTTTGCGAGAGGGCCAGCATGGTCAACACGAAATTCCTGCCGTGCGGCCCATAGATCCACGAGGTGCGCAAAATCGCATAGTCCGCCCCCGATGCGGCAACGGCCTGTTCGCCCGCCAGCTTGGTGATGCCGTAAACCGTTCTTGGATCGACGCGGTCCGCCTCGGTATATTCGCCCAGTTTCAAGCCATTGAAAACGTAGTCGGTCGAGATGTGCAAAATCGGCACACCCAGCCTGACCGCCTCCGCCGCGAGGTAGCCGGGCGCGACCGCGTTCACCACGGTCGCACGCTGAACGTCCGTCTCGGCCCGGTCTACTGCCGTATATGCCGCCACGCTGACGATCATGTCTGGATGGGCCTCCGCCAGAGCGCGCGCACAGGCGCCGGGCTGTTCGAGGTCGAGATGTGGCCGCCCGACCGCGACTACCTCCACACCCTCTCCACGCGAGCGGGCGATCGCCTTTAGAGCCGACACGACCTGGCCATGGGTTCCCGTTACGACGAGCCGAATGTTCGCCTCCAATCGTCAATCGAGCTGTGTTCGTCGAAATTAAAGTGCGGTGGCGCATCTCGCATAAGGGGCGCGCGCCGATCCTTTTCGGATACCAATAACTCGGATGCATTAATTGGCCAGTTGATCGATATGTCAGGATCGTCAAATGCAATCGATCTGTCGTGATCATAGCTATAAAAGTCTGTTGTTTTATAGATAACCTCAACATCATCTGTCAGGGCGCAAAAACCATGAAGAAATCCAACGGGTATCCAGAACTGACTCCAGCCTTCGGCATTTAATTCTACAGCGACATGACGCCCATAGGTCGGGGACCCAAGGCGGACATCGACGGCCACATCGTATATTGCCCCCCGCACGACCCGCACCAGCTTCCCCTGGGCACGGGGCGAAGCTTGGTAATGAAGGCCGCGAAGCACACCTCGTGCGCGGGAGCGTGAATGATTTTCCTGCACAAAACGCGTCGAGCCAATCCGTTTATCGAAGATGTCCTGCCGGAAAACCTCCGAAAATACCCCCCTGCTGTCGGAGTGCAGCTTAGGTTTTACGAGAAACAATCCCTGTATCTCGCACCGCTCGACGTCCATGAATTGAGAAGTTCCCTTGAAGCGACACCGATCTACGACGCCGGTCTCATAAGCGATTTCGCCTCATTTGACCATCGCCGGCTTCTCCGAATCAACGCGCACATCAAAGTGCGAACGACCTCAAGCGCATCGGCCAGCGACGTGGGGTTTAACGGAGCCGGTGTGGACACCTTCCTGATGGAGCGGCCGGATCCGCGTCGACCCACGACAGCTGCCGCGGCGGAAGCATGCCTACACGCCTTCTCCGCGCCATGCCAAAAGCGC
>NZ_LMUL01000014.1:2147883-2281345 GCF_009765965.1 Caulobacter sp. S45 | reverse complement strand
GGAGTAGGCGCGGCGATCACCCCAACTCCGAGTACAGCCCCCGCGCCTCCGACGCCGGTCCCCGCCGCTCACCCAGGCCATCTATCCGAACACTGACGATCCGACCGCCGATGGCGAACACCACCGCGTCGCCGGGCCGGACGTTGCGGCTGGGCTTGTCCAGACGCACCTCGGCGCCGTCGCGATGCAGCCGCACCCGTCCCTCCTCCACGAAACGGCAGGCAAGGCTGCGGGTCTTGAAGAAGCGGGCGCGCCATAGCCACACGTCGATGCGGCAAGCGTCCGGGGAGTTCTCCCCGTTCATGCAGAAGCGGCCGCCTGACGGGGTTTGCGCGGCCGTTGGCGCCGGCGACGGCGGGGCGGGACGGCCTCGGACTTGAGCGCGGCCAGGGCGGCGAACGGGTTGTCGGGCGAGGGCGGACGCGGAGCGGGAGGGTTCGCGCGAGGAACGGCGGCCCGGCGACGCCACAGGGGAAGCTCACCCGCCTCGACTCGCTTAGCGGCGACATAGCCCAGCGCCTTCAGCAACCGCCGTCCCATTCCCGGCGCCAAACCCAGCCCGTCCAGGGCCTCGTCCGCCAGCCGCACCCCGCCCGCCGCTTGCGGCGCTGAGCGGATCAGGGCGTCCAGCGCCTCCAGCAGTTCCACCGGCGCGGCGAGATCGCCGCAGCGGGCCAGGCCCCGCCAGCCCAAGGTCCGGGCGGAGGGCGGTGGCGACGGCAGGGCGACCACGGTTTCGCAGGACGGTCGCCAGCGGGGCGCCTCGACGCCGGCGAACGCTTGCAGCAAGGCCTTGGCCTCCGGGTTGCGCAGGCCCGGCAGATAGAGGGCGTAGGCGCCGAAGCGGACGCCGAGCTTGCGCAACAACCGCCGCTCGCCTTGGCTGAGCGCAGCGACCTCGGCCGAGACCTCCCCGCGCTCCAGCACCCCGCCGGCCTCCGCCAGTCGGTAGGCGATTCCGCGCGCCAAGCCGCGCACGCCGCCGTCGGCTAGGGCATCCTCCAGGGCCTTGAGCGGGGCCAGCCGCCGACCGGCCTCCGCCGCCACGAAGGCCTCGAGCCGCCGCTTGGCCCGTTCGCGCGCGGGCGGCGGCCCCATCTCGCCATAGAGCACGCACTGGGGTGCGAACGGCCGCCCGCCCGACAAGCGTCCAGCCTCCTCGCCGTTCCAGCTCACCGCCCCGTCCGGCCCAATCGCGAAGGCCTCGTCCGCGTCCGCCGCCAGGGCGCCCAGGCGGCGCGTCACCTCCGGGGCCACGGCGCGTTGGGCGGCGGCGCGCAGGGCCTTGTCCTCGAGCTGGCCGCCGCCCTCGGCGATCTCGAAACGCAGGCCGCGCAGCCGGCCGACATAGTGGCCTTCCACCGTCACCGCCCCATCCGCGGCGACCCCGGCCAGCACCTCCTCGCGCAGGTTCAGCCCCCGCAGCAGGGCCGAGGTGCGCCGGTCGATGAACCGCTGCATCAGCTTCTCGTGCAGGGTGTCGGAGAGCCGGTCCTCCAGCCCGCGCATCTTGGCCTGCCAGTGCTCGGGATCGCCTAGCCAGCCCGGACGGTTGGCGGCGTAGGCGAGCGTGCGCACCCCCGCCAGCCGCTGGGCCAGCACGTCCATCTCCCCTTCGGTGCGGTCCAGGCTGGCGAACTGGCCGGCGATCCACTCCTCCGGCAGGCGGCCCGAGCGCGAGGACAGGTGGTCGAACACCGTGCGGCACAGGCGGATATGCTCGTCGAGCGTGGTCTTGCGGAAGTCCGGGGTCTGGCAGACCTCCCAAAGCTGGCGCAGTCGGGCGCGGTCGCGGCCGAGACGGGATTCCAGGGCGGGGTCCTTGGCGAGCTGGCGCAGGGTGGTCTCGTCCAGGCTCTCCTCCGCCAGCTTCAGCCCGTCGCGCTTGGGCGGGGCGGCCAGCGAGCGCATCAGCGCCTTCAGCGAGTTGAAATCCAGGTCCGGGCTGCGCCACTCCGCCGCCCGCAGCGGCTCGTACTGATGCTCTTCGACGGCTGCGACCAGGTCCTCGTCGATCTCCGCCGCCTCGCCCGTGACCCCGAAGGTGCCGTCGGTGCGGTAGCGGCCGGCGCGGCCGGCGATCTGGCCGATCTCCTGGGGCAACAGCCAGCGGGTGCGCTTGCCGTCGAACTTGCGCAGACCCGCGAAGGCGACATGGTCCACATCCATGTTCAGGCCCATGCCGATGGCGTCGGTGGCCACCAGGAAGTCGACCTCGCCCGACTGGTACAACGCCACCTGGGCGTTGCGGGTGCGCGGGCTGAGACTGCCCATCACCACCGCCGCCCCGCCGCGCTGGCGACGGATCAGCTCGGCGATGGCGTAGACGTTCTCGGTGGAGAAGGCGACCACGGCCGAACGGCGCGGCAGGCGGGTCAGCTTCTTGGACCCGGCATAGGTCAGGCTGGAGAAGCGCTCGCGGGTGACGAACTCCGCCTCGGGCAAAAGGCGGCGGATCAGGGGCGCGATGGTCGAGGCGCCCAGGAACATGGTCTCGTACTTGCCGCGCGCATGCAGCAGCCGATGGGTGAAGACGTGGCCGCGCGCCGGGTCGGCGCAGAGCTGGATCTCGTCCACCGCCAGGAACTCCACCTCGCGGGTCAGGGGCATGGCCTCGACCGTGCAGACGAAGTAGGTCGCGCGTGGCGGGACGATCTTCTCCTCGCCGGTGATCAGGGCCACCGCGCGGGCGCCGCGCAGCTTGACGATGCGGTCGTAGATCTCGCGCGCCAACAACCGCAGCGGCAGACCGATCATGCCCGACGCGTGGCCGAGCATCCGCTCCACGGCGAGATGGGTCTTGCCGGTGTTGGTCGGTCCAAGCACCGCCACCAGACGGGACGGCGCGGCTCCGGAGGGACGGTCGGCCATGCTGTTCCCTAGATCGGATTCCCGACGTGCTCGCGCAAGCTTTCACAGCGCCTCGGCCGCATTAAACGACGTGGTTAACGCGGCGGAACAGGAGCGCAACGAATCATGTCCGAATCGCTGACTCGCCCCCACTCGCGATTCGTTCACTACGACTAATGGTGTGCTTGGTCGGTCCAAGGCACAATTGCGTTCCGCCCAACGAAGCTTGCCGAAAGACTCTGGCGGCGGAAACTTGACGCCGAGGGTTGGACCGACCTATAAGCGCCCCTCCCGCGTGGCCGGAGCGATCCGCCGCGTCGATCACCTATTGTCCAACCTGGATATAAGTCTCATGTCGCGCCGTTGCGAACTCACGGGCGTCGGCCCGATGGTCGGCCACAATGTGAGCCACTCCAACATCAAGACCAAGCGCCGGTTCCTGCCCTCGCTGGCGTCCACGGCCTTGTTCTCGGAGTCGCTGAACCAAAACTTCCGCCTGAAGGTGTCCAAGGCGGCTCTGCGCACGCTCGACGCACGTGGCGGTCTCGACGTGTTCCTGCTGAAGGCCAGCGACGATGTGCTGTCGCCTCGCGCGCTGAAGCTGAAGCGTCAGGTCAAGGCCCGCAGCACCGCGGTCGCCGCCGCCTCGGCCGAAGCGGCTCCCGCCGCCTGAGCTAAAGCCTGACGGGGGGCTTTCGGTCCTTCATCGTCTCGCATTGCAGACCTTATCAAGGGGCGCATTCGTGCGCCCCTTTCTGCGTTCCGACTTCTCCTCCCCCGCTCGCAGGGGAGGAGAGAAATCCTCAGCCTTTCAGCCGCCCGATCAGCGCCGCCGTCGACGGGTCGTGCGGCAGCAGCGCGCCGCCTTCCAGCTCGCCCAGGATGCGCACGGCCAGGGTCTTGCCCAGCTCCACGCCCCATTGGTCGAAGCTGTTGATCCCCCACAGCACGCCCTCCACGAACACCTTGTGCTCATAGAGCGCGATCAGCGCGCCGAGCGCCTGAGGCTCCAACGCGTCCATGACGATGGTCGTGCTCGGCCGGTCGCCGGGGAAGGTCCGTTGCGGGGCCAGCGTGGCGATCTCGGCGGCGTCCATGCCCTTGGCCTCCAGCTCGGCGCGCACCTCGGCCTCGCTGCGCCCGACCATCAGCGCCTCGGCCTGGGCGATCCCGTTGGCCAGCAGCTTGGCGTTCATGTCGGACGAGCCCTCGCCCCTGGCCGCCAGCACGATGTCGACCGGGATGATGTCGGTCCCCTGGTGCAGCATCTGGAAGAAGGCGTGCTGGCCGTTGGTACCGGCGTCGCCGAACACCGCCACAGCGGTGGCGCGCGCGACGGGCGCCCCCTCGCGGGTGACGCGCTTGCCGTTCGATTCCATCTCCAGCTGTTGCAGGAAGTCAGGCAGCAGGCGCAGGCGCTGCGCGTAGGGGACCACCGCGCGCACTGCACGCCCCAGGCCGTTGCGGTTCCACACCTCCGCCAGAGCCATCAGCACCGGGGCGTTGCGCTCCAGCGGCGCCTCTAGGAAGTGCGCGTCCATCGCCGCCGCGCCGGCCAGGAATTCCGCGAACCGCGCATAGCCGAGGCCGATGGCGCACGACAGCCCGACCGCCGACCAGATCGAGAAACGTCCGCCGACCCAGTCCGCGAAGCCGAACACCCGATCCTCGGCCACGCCGAACGCCACCGCCTTGTCCGGCGCAGCGGAGACGGCCGCCAGGTGCTTGCCGGCGTCCGCCTCGCCAAGGGTTCCCGCCAGCCAGGCCCGCGCCACATTGGCGTTGGCCAGGGTCTCCTGGGTGGTGAAGGTCTTGGAGACCAGCACCACCAGGGTGGAGCGGGGATCGAGCCCATGCAGCGCGGCGGCGATCTCGCCCCCGTCGACATTGGCGACGAAGCGCAGCTCGATCGGCCCATCCAGCGGCCGCAGGGCCTCCCACACCAGGCGTGGGCCCAGGTCGGAGCCGCCGATGCCGATATGGACGACCGCCTTGAACGCCTCGCCGGTCGCGCCGCGCACGGCCCCAGAGCGGAGATCGTCGGCCAGAGCCTTCATCCGCCCGCGCACCCCCTCGACTTCGCCCGAGACCGGCTCGCCGAGGGCTGTGTAGGCGGCGCCGTCGGGCGCGCGCAGGGCCGGATGCAGCACGGCGCGGCCTTCGGAGGTGTTGATGGCGAAGCCCTCGAACATCCGTCCCCGCGCCGCCTCGACCTTGGCGGTGCGGACCAGCGCCAGCCCGGCTTCCAGTCCCGCCGCCGTCAGGGCCTGCTTGCTCAGGTCCACGCTCAGCCCGGCGGCCTCGACCGAGAAGCGCCGCAGCCGATCCGGCTCGGCAGAGAACAGGTCGACGATGCGGGTCGGGGCGGCTTCGGTCGCGTGCGCGGCGGCCTCGAAAGCGGTCCAGGCGGCGTCCAAGGTCATATCCTGTTTACCCTTTGCTGGCCCACTGCGGGGCGATTCGTCGCTCAGTTCCGGAAAGCCGCCGCCCATGCTCCGCAACATCGCGCTTTCCGCCGCCCTGCTGCTGGCGGCGCTCCAGGCCTCGAACGCACAGGCGCAATCCCAGCCCAATCCGGCGGCGGCCGAACCCGCGGCCGCCAAGGCGGAGAATCCCTTGGCGCGCGAGCCCCTTTACGCCGACATCGTGCGCCGGGCGAGCGCGCTGCGTAGCCAGGTGGCGGCCTACCGCGCCGCGCCGGACGCCGCCCTGCCGAAACTCGACCAGTTCAAGACCGACCTCGCCACCCTGTCGGAGCTGGACATGAAGGGTCATGTCGACCTGGCCAAGCGCGGCACCGACGGAGACCTGAAGTGTATCTTGAAGGGCATCTCCGAAGACCTGCCGAAGAAGCTGGCCGAGGTGGAGCAGGCTAGCGCGCCGGGCGCTCGCGCCGCCGCGCTGGAGGACATGTTCTATCTGCTGCGCGACAACATCGAGGTCATCACCGTCCCGCCGACCGTCCATAGCTGAGCCCGAGCTGGGATCAGGGCAGCTTGGCCTTGGGGATGGCCGAGACCTCCTCGGGGGTCAACCTGCGCAAGGACTTGGTGATGCAGGCCGTGGCGAAGCCGCCGGGCCCCTGATCGCCCACCTTAACGTCCAGGTCGATTGCATGGCACACCAGCCCGATCCCGCCGAAAGGGGTGATGATCAGTTTGGGCTGGGGATAGCGCAGCCCGGGGCACTGCTGGGCGAAGTCCAGGCGGTAGACGTCCTTCACATTCACCCGGAACAGCAGGGTGCGATCGTCGAGCACCGCCTGCCCCTGGATCTGGTTCAGATAGAAGCACTGGCCCGTCTCCACCGACTTGGCGGATCGAGCGGCCTGAGCTTGGGTCCCGACGAAGGCCAAGGCCAGCATGGCGGCGACGCCGTGGATACGAAGTCGGTTCGGGAGGCGTCTCATGTGCGGCCGCTCCTGGAAGGGTCGGTGGCGAACGACCGAAGCCCTGACCCGTTCGCTATACCCGCTGACGGTCAGGTCAGATAGGCGTGGACGATCTCCACCAGTTCCTCGGCCGCCTGCACGCGCGGATCGTCCAGCGACGCGTCCGGGTCGATCAGGTGCTCGCGGATGTGGTCTTCGATCACCTCGGCGATGAAGCCGTCCAGGGCGCCTCGGCACGAGGTCGCCTGCTGCAGGATGCGCACGCAGTCCTTGCCTTCGGCCACGGCGCGCTCGATGCCCTCGACCTGGCCGCGAATCCGCTTCAGCCGATTCAGCAGCTTGGCCTTTTCCTTTTCGATGTGACTCATCGCGCGATCATTCTCAGACACTTGATCATATAGCCCCCTAGGGTATATCGGCGCGGAACGCAGCGAGACCCTTGATGGTGAAGCTGCGCCTCATTCGCAAGTCTTGTCCAGCGTCAAAGCGCGCCCGCTGCTTTCGGTCCGTACACGAAGGGCCGTCACATACGCGGGCTAGTCTGAATTCTTGGGGGTGCAGATGGCCCAATACCGGAGCCGGCCTTCGGCCATACTGGCGACTATAGCTCTGGCGTTGTCCGGGCCTGCGATCGTGCGCGCCCAGGACGCAGCTCAGCCTGCGGCCGGGTCGCAGCCCGAGACCCCGCCCGCCGACGACAAGCTCCCCACGACCCAGGTCTGGGCGATCCACGGCCAGGCGACCGGAACCGCCCAGGGCGTGTTCGGCTTCACCGCCCCCTACAGCGGCGCCAACAGCCTGCCGTCCGGCGGCGAGACGCGTGAGACGGTGGACGCCACCCTGTTCGCCGGCGTGCGGCCCTGGCGCGGGGCGGAGCTGTGGATCAACCCCGAAGTCGACCAGGGCTTCGGACTCGGCGACACCCTGGGCGCCGCGGGCTTTCCCAGCGGAGAGGCCTACAAGGTCGGCAAGGCCAAACCCTACATCCGCATCCAGCGGCTGTTCCTGCGCCAGACCATCGATCTCGGCGGCGACGTCCAGGGCGTCGATCCCGATCAGAACATGCTGGGCGGCGTCCAGACGGCCAACCGGCTGGTGTTCACCGTGGGCAAGATGTCGGTCGGCGATGTGTTCGACACCAACAAATACGCCCACGACCCGCGCGGCGATTTCATGAACTGGACCATCATCGACGCTGGCTCGTTCGACTACGCCGCCGACTCCTGGGGCTACACCTACGGCGCCACGGGCGAATGGTATCAGGGGCCGTGGGCGCTCAGGCTCGGCCTGTTCGACATGTCGCGCGATCCTAACGGGGAAATCCCCGACCCGACCTTCGACCAGTTCCAGACCGTGATCGAGGGCGAGCGCCGCTACAGCCTGGACGGCCAGCCGGGCAAGCTGAAGCTCACCGGCTTCGACAGCCGCGCGCGCATGGGCGATTACGCCGACGCCCTGCGCCTCGCCGCCGCCGACGGGACTATCCCCAACGTGCTGGACGTGCGCCGTTACCGCAGCCATGCGGGGCTCAGCCTCAATCTGGAGCAACAGGTCAGCGGCGACCTCGGCGTCTTCGCCCGCGCCGGCGTCAACGATGGCCACCAGCAGTCCTACGAGTTCACCGACGTCAACCGCACCGTCAGCCTGGGCGCGGCCCTGAGCGGCCAGCGCTGGGGGCGGCCCGACGACGTGATCGGGCTGGCCGGGGTGGCCAACGACATCTCCAAGGACTTCAAGGACTACCTGGCCGCCGGCGGCCTCGGCATCCTGATCGGCGATGGGCGCCTCATCCATTCCGGGCCGGAGGAGATCTTGGAGACCTACTACGACTGGGCGGCGTTCAAGGCCCTGCATCTGACGGTGGACTACCAGTTCCTCGAACACCCCGCCTACAACGCCGACCGTGGACCAGCATCCGTGCTCGCGTTTCGTATACACGCGGCGATGTGATCGCCATCGGCCAGCAGAGCGCTTGACGTCGCGCATTTCGAGGCGTCCGTTTGTCCGTTCAGAGACGAAGGAGCTGGCGATGGTCTACAACATCTTCGCGCAAAACCTCCTGGGGGCGATCGCCCTCGAACGCGAGAACGCGCCAAGCGCGCTCAAAAAGGCGCGAGAACTTCGACAGGACGGCATGTGGAACGTGCGCATCGCCGACGAAGAAGGTCATTGGCTCAGCGAGGACGTCCTGGCCTTCAACGAGGAACCCCAGGGCCTGCAGCACTGAGGTCTTTCCCGCCGTGCGCGTTCGAGCCGGCGGAAATGCGTCCCCGCTAGGTCGAGAACCGGCCCGGCGCAACCAGTCGCGCCAGGTCGCGCGGCAGGGGTGAGGGGGCGCCGACCGCGAGGGCCGCGACATGCTCGGCTAGGAGCGGCGCGAGCGTGAAGCCCCGGCCGCCCAGTCCGGTCAGGATATGGGCGCCCGGCTGACCGGGGATCGGGCCGGCTAGGGCCATGTGGTCTGGCGGCGCGGTGCGAATAGCCGCGCGGCTGTGAATCGCGTCCGGCGACAAGGCGGCCATGCCCGCGGCCAGGACCGGTCGCCCCTTGGCCAGTTCATCAAGGTTGCGCGCCCGATCCTCGCCCCGCAAATCCCTACCGACATCGTCACGGCCGTGGGTGGCGCCGAACAGCACCCCGCCCCCGGGCGTCGGGATGGCGTAGCCGCCCCAGGCGGCGGCCGTGCCAGAAAAGGCCAGAGCCTCGGTGTGTTCGAGCTGACCCCGTACATGTCGCAAACGGCCGGCCGGGAAGAAGGCGGCGGTGTCCGCACCCATGGCCAGGCAGACGATTTCGCCCGCAGCCAACTCTCCGCCGTCGCCTCCCAGGACACGCCAGAGCCCTTCGCGCCGGAGCAGGGAGACGAAACGGGCGATGCGGACCTCGCAACCCGCCGTCCACGCCTCCAGCACGATACGAGGCTCCAGCACCAGGGCGTCGCGCACCTCCATGCCGCCAATCGCCGAGGGTTCGCCAAGGCGCAGGCTGGCCTCGGCGGCGGAGAGCAAGCGCAGGCTTTCGGGCGCGAACCCGTCCCAGCCGGCCACCCGGGCGAAACGATCGCGGCTGCGGCTGGGCGTCTCCAGTTGCAGCGCGCCCTCGGCGAACACGGCGCCGCTGTCGCGGTACAGCCGCACCGCGCGGGCGAAGGCCTGGGCGTGTAGTCGCGCCGGGGGACCCAGCCCCGCATCGAAGCGCGGCGTCGCCAGGGCGGCTGGATTGCCCGAGGCTCCCGACCCCAGGCCATCGGCGTCGACCAGGCTGCAGGCCACGCCCAGGGCCTGCAGCGCCCGCACCAACGCCGCACCCGCCACCCCGGCGCCAATGACCACGGCCGAACGCGGCGGCGTGACCGCCCAGGGCGCGCCTGGCCGGATCGCCTCCAGCCGCTCGCGCTTGCGGCCGAAGCCGGGACGGCGCTCGACTTCGAACCCGGCGGTCGCCAACCCGCGCCGGACCTGGCCAGCCACGGTGAAGGTGGCCGCGCGCGCGCCGGGGGCGGAGCGCTCGGCGGTCAGCGCCAGCACCTCGTCGCGCCACATCTCGGGATTATGGGCCGGCGCGAAGCCGTCGAGGAACCAGGCGTCGGCCAGCCCGTCCCAGGCCGCCAGCGCCTCGGCCACCTCGCCGATGTAGAGGTCGAGGCTGGCGTCGAACCCCGGCAGGTCGATGCGATGAAAACCCCGGCGCCCATCCGGCCAGCCGTCGAGCAAGGGGGCCGCGGCGTCCGTCAGCTCGGGCCAGTTGGCCAGCGCCCGGGCGGCGGCTTCGCGCGTGATCGGGTAGGCTTCGACGGAGAAGATGGAGAGGCGACCGCCCGCGGGCCGGGTCTCGCGCCAGAGCTGGAGCAGGGCGGCGATGTTGAGGCCGGTCCCGAAGCCGAGCTCGCCGACCGTGAACCGCTGGCGGCCCAGCCAGGCCTGCGGCAGCCCAGCCCCGGCCAGATACACCGCCCGGCTCTCGGCCAAGCCGTCGACGGCGGAGAAGTAGACATCGTCGAACCGGCGCGAGCGCGGTCCGGATTCCGTCCAGTCGAGATCGTCGCTCACGGATTAATCGCTACAGCTCGCACAACGAAAAAGGGCCGCCCCGGAGGACGGCCCTTCCAACGCGAGATCGCGCAACTCTTACTGAGAGTTGGTGGTCGTGTTGGTGGTCTCGGTGTTGCCGCCAGCGTCCGTGTTGGTCGTGGTGGTGTTCGAGGTCATGCCGGTCGAGTTGTCCGGGGTGGTCGTGGTGGTGGTGTCGGTGGTGGTGGTGTTGGCGGTCTCGTTGGTGGCCGAGCCACCGCCGTGGCAAGCTGCGACGCCCAGAGCGGCGACGGCAGCGCCAGCAAGCATGATCTTACGGATCGAGGTCATTGTCCCTTGGTCCCCAGTTGGAGGTTAGAGCGCGGTAAAACGCAGACCCAACCCTAGAACCGGAGGGGACGACCCGCCGGCCGCAAGGACCGAAACCTGCAGCGCTTCGCACAATATGCGCGACGAAGGGTTGAACACGCAAGCGTGATCTGCGGTTCCGTGAAAACGGCCGAGCTTATGCGGCCTCCGCAGACATGGTGTTCAAGGCTTCTTCCAGCTCCATGAAGCTCGGCTGGGATGAGGACGGCACCGCGCCACGGCCGATCTCCACCGAGATTTGGGCCGCGTTGCCGTGCAGGTGGGCGACCAGCACCGAACGGATGATGGCGTAGAAGGCGCTCTCCTCGTCCACCACCTCCTTCAGGCGCGTGGCCATAGGGCCGACCAGGCCATAGGCCAGGAACACCCCGAGGAAAGTCCCGACCAGGGCGCTGCCAATCATCGCGCCTAGGATTTCCGGCGGCTGGGTGATGGAGCCCATGGTTTTGATGATCCCCAGCACCGCCGCCACGATGCCCAGCGCCGGCAGGGCGTCGGCCAGGCTCTGCAGGGCGTGGGCGGGGCCCAGGCCCTCGTGGTGGTGCTTCTCGAGCTGCTTTTCCATGCAGTCCTCGACCTGGTGGGGGTCCTCCAGGTTCATGGTCATCATCCGCAGGGTGTCGCAGATGAAGTCCACGGCGAAGTGGTCCTTTAGAATCCTGGGGTATTTGGAGAAGATGGCGCTGTCGGAAGGCTTCTCGATGTGGCCTTCGACCGCGATGACCCCCTTGGTCTTCATGGTCTTGGTCAGCACGAACAGCAGCGACAGCAGGTCGGTGTAGTCCTTGGCCTTCCACTTCGGGCCCTTGAAGATCTTGCCGAAGCCGCCGCCGGTGGCCTTGATCACCACCATGCTGTTGGAGATCAGGAACGAGGCCACGCCCGCCCCCAGGATCGCCATAAGCTCGTGTGGGGCGGCCTCGATGATCACGCCCATATTGCCGCCGGACATGATGAAGCTGCCGAACACCAGGCCAAACAGCAGCACAACGCCGATGATCTGAAACATTTTGAACCGAGTCCGTAGGGCGGGGAGGCCGAGCGGACGCCAGTGTGCCGGTTAATGTTTAACTTGGCGTGTGGGCGAGCGACGCCACCCTGCGGCGAGCGGGCGCGGTCGACGTCGACAGCTCAGAAAAGGCCCGCAAAGCGGCTAGGCCCTCCGCTTTTTGGGCAGGTTTTCAGGCTGGCTGAAGCGCAGGCTCACCTCCGGCCGGCTGGCGGAATCCTGGCCGATGCGGATGGTGGACACCCGCAGCATGGCGCTTCCGGCCATCACCGCGAGCGAGGCGAGGTCCGAAACCGCCCCAGCGCGCTTGCGGTCGCCCAGCCGCCGGGAGGCGACGTACAGGCCCAGCGGCAGCAGGACGCCCAGGCCCAGCACGGCCGCCTCCTCGATATGCGCCCACTCGCTCTCCAGCGAGGCGCCGACGCCCTTGGCCTTGACGTTCTTGTGGTGGACGGCGGTGGCGACCAGCTCGGTGAGCAGGGCGATGCCGGTGATGGCGTTGAGGGTGCGGCGGGTGGAACGGGACTTTTCCCCCAGCGCCAGGGCGGCCGAGCCCGCGGCGATCGAGGACGAGGCGAACCGCACGCCCAAACCCTTTTCGTCGGCGGCCCAGTAAGGCGCGCTGGTGGCCGCCAGCAGGGCGGCGGTGTAGGTCGAGATGCCCGCCCCGGTGATCGCGGCCGGCGCCGAGCCCAGCCGCGCGATCCGCTTCAGCCATTTCAGCCCCAGCAGGTCGACGCCGAGCTGGGCGACCACCGCCACCCCGGCCCCGCCAATGAAGGCGGTGAGGATCCAGGTGCCCAGCGACATGGGCGAGGTGCGTTTGACGATGCGCCACATGTTGTAGAAGCGCGTCGGCGTGTGCAGGTCGAGGATCAGCAGCGGCGCGCCGACCAGCGGCGCCAGCATCGACAGGTAGCGCCCCTTTCGGCCGATGCTCGCGCCCCGCTCGCCCTGAACCGCCTCGGCCACGGTCGAGACCACCGCCGAGGCGCCGGAGAGACCGGCCAGGAAGATGTAGCCGCCCACCACCCAGGCGTTGAACGGCGAGGGCTTGAGCTGGGATCGGCCGTAATAGGTCGGCCCCTTCCAGGCCGCCGCCTCCGGGGATGCGGCGCCCTTGGATACGGCGCGGCCATCGCGATGTTCAGGCATCCTAGTCTCTCGTGGTCTTTGCGCCGGCGAACAACACCGCCGCCGCCAGGGCCAGCCCGGCGATCGTGCTCAGGCCGGCGGCGAAGGCCGGCGCCACCCGGTTGGACGGGCGGGTGGGGGCGGCGGGCAGGTTGTAGGCTTCCGGCCGGTCGGTGAGCAGGAAGAAGGAGTTGAGATACTTCATGTCGCCGGTGGCGCCGGGCGCATCGGGCGTGCCGTAGGTGTAGGCGCTGGTCACGCCGCGCGCATGAAGGTCCTCCACCCGGGTCGCGGCGCGTTCCCAGAGGTCGGACAGTTCGCCGAACTGGATGCTCTCGGTGGGGCAGGCCTTGGCGCAGGCCGGCTCCAACCCGCCCTTGAGCCGGTCGTAGCAGAGGGTGCACTTGTGGGCCTTGCCGTCGAGCGGGTTGAGGGCCACCACCCCGAACGGACAGGCTGAGACGCAGTAGCCGCAGCCGTTGCAGATGTCCTGCTGCACCACCACGGTGTCGAACTCGGTCTTGAACAGCGCGCCGGTGGGGCACGACTCCATGCAGGGCGCGTGATGGCAGTGCTTGCACACGTCGCTCATCATCAACCAGCCGCTCTGGAAGGCGTTCTGGTCGTTATCGCGCACCCCGCGCGCGGGCCGCTCGGCGGTGTCGTCCGCCAGCGCCTGCTTCTTCTCGATGAAGTTCACATGCCGCCAGGTGTTGGCGGAAAGCGCGCCGGTGTTGTCGTAGCTCTGCCCCGTCAGCCCGATGTCGTCGGCAGGCAGGTTGTTCCACTCCTTGCAGGCCACTTCGCAGGACTTGCAGCCGATGCAGACGGTGGTGTCGGTGAAGAAGCCGTACTGCTTGCCGGGCTCGATCGTCACCCCGCCGGTTAACTCGGATTCGTTGGGGATGACGTCGTGAAACACCGAGTCCGGATACTCACGGGCGCGGGCGAAAGGATGGATTTCCACAGCCGGCCTCCTCAGGCGACGTCCAGCAGGTCGATACGGTGGGCGAGATAGGCGATCAGCTTGTCGGCCTGGGAATACTTAACGCGCACCCGCGACTGGGCGTTCTGGAGCGCCGGTAGCTGCTCGGTCTCCGCCAGGGCGAAACGGCTCAGCATGAAATTGTGCGAAACCCCGCCAAGGTCGGTGAGCTGAAAACGACCTTCCTGCACCACGGTGACGACGCCTTCCATCTCGGCCATAGGGCCGGCGGCGGCTTTAGACATGCATCCATCCTCCCGACCCCACTCAAGACGGCGATCCCGGTCGGCGGTGAAACGATAACAGAAATCGCGATCTGAAAGGGCGCTTTTCCCTTTCCGACGCTAGGAACCCACCCGCATCGGGTCTAACAATCTTCCATCGGGTCCACCCATCGGGGTCGACGACGAGGGTCGCGTGAAGAGACTGCGTAAGACCATTGTGAGCCGCGCCGAGCGGTTCCTCCGCGATTGGGCCGTTCCGCGCCAACTGGCGGGCGAGGACATGTTCTCGACCGCATCCAAGAGTTCCCTGTCCAACGACCTCCGCCCCCGGCTGGAGGAGGCGGACACGATAGGCACCAGCATCTGCCCCTTCTGCGCGGTCGGCTGCGCCCAGCTCGTCTACGCCAAGAACCGCAAGCCCATCCATATCGAGGGCGATCCCCGCAGCCCGGTGAACCGCGGCTGCCTCTGCCCCAAGGGCGGCGCCACGCTCGGCATGCTGCTGAGCCCCAAGCGGGTGAACCAGACCCTATATCGCGCCCCGAATTCCGACACCTGGGAGGTCAAGCCCCTGGAATGGGCGATGGACCGCATCGCCGAGCTGACCAAGAAGGCGCGCGACGAAACCCACGTCCACGCCCTGCCCGACGGGCGGGTGGTGAACCAGACCACCGCGATCAGCCACCTGGGCGGCGCGACCATGGACAACGAGGAAAACTACCTCATCAAGAAGTTGTTCAGCGGCGGCCTGGGCATGGTCAATATCGAGAACCAAGCTCGAATATGACACTCCTCATCGGTGCCCAGTCTGGGCGCCACCTTCGGCCGCGGCGCGGCGACGATGGCCCTCTGGGACGTGGCGAACGCCGATTGCGTGTTCGTCATGGGCTCCAACATGGCGGAGAACCATCCGATCGCGTTCCGCTTCGTGATCGAGGCCCAGCGTAAGGGCGCGACCGTCATCCACGCCGACCCGCGGTTCACCCGCACCTCGGCGCTTTCGGGCATCCATGCGCCGGTTCGCTCGGGCTCCGACATCGCCTTCCTCGGCGGCCTGATCCGTTATGTGATCGAGAACGATCTGTGGTTCCGCGAATACGCGATGAACTACACCAACATCTCCAACATCATCGAAGACGGCTTCCAGGACACCGAGGAGCTGGACGGGGTGTTCTCGGGCTACGACCCGGACAACGGCATCTATCGGCAGGACACCTGGCAATATAAGGGCAAGATGGTCCCGCCCCCGCTGCCGGACCACCAGATCGCCACCGATCCGCCCGAGCTTGGACGCGATTTCGAGTCCATGACCCAGGGGCCGGCCGAGCGCGATCCCACGCTCCAACACCCCAACTGCGTCTACCAGATCCTGAAGCGCCACTATGCGCGCTACACCCCCGAGATGGTCGAGGCGGCCACCGGCTGCCCCAAGGAGACCTTCCTGAGGGTGGCGGAGACGGTGACCCGCAACTCGGGCCGCGAGCGTACGACCACCATCTGCTATGCTCTGGGCTGGACCCAGCACACCCACGGGGTGCAGGTGATCCGGGCGGCCGCCCTGCTGCAGGGCCTGCTCGGGAACATGGGGCGGCCGGGCGGCGGGATCATGGCGCTGCGGGGCCATGCCAGCATCCAGGGCTCCACCGACATCCCGACCTTGTTCGACACCCTGCCGGGCTATCTGCCCCAGCCCAAGCTGTTCCGGGACCACGCCACCCTGGAGGGCTATCTAAGGTCCGAGACCCCGACGACCGGCTGGTGGGCCAATACGCCCAAGTACGTGATCAGCCTGCTCAAGGCCTGGTACGGCGACGCCGCCACGGCGGAGAACGAGTATGGCTACCAGCACCTGCCCAAGCTGATCGGGGACGCCTCCTACGAGCCTTCGATCCTGAACATGGTCGACGAAGCGATCAAAGGCCACTTCATCATGGGCCAGAACCCCGCGGTGGGGGCCGGCAACTCCCTGTTCGTCGAGGAGGGCCTATCCAAGCTGGAATGGCTGGTCGTGCGCGACTTCGCCATGACCGAGACCGCCGACTTCTGGAACAACGGCCAGCGGGTGCAGCGGGGGACGATCCGCCCCGACCAGATCGGCACCGAGGTGTTCTTCCTGCCCGCCGCCATGCCGGGCGAGAAGGAAGGCACCTTCACCAACACCACGCGCCTGGTGCAGTGGCACGACCATGTCTGCGATGCGCCGGGCGACAGCCGCTCCGATCTCTGGTTCATCTACCACCTGGGCCGGCGACTGAAGGCCATGTACGCCGACAGCCAGGAGCCGGCCGACCAGGCGCTGAAGGACCTGACCTGGGACTATCCGCTGCAGGGCGACCGCATGGAGCCCAGCGCCGAGGCGGTGCTGAAGGAAATCAACGGCTACACCACTGCCGATCGCAAGCAGATCGCGAAGTTCGCCGACCTGAAGGACGACGGCTCCACCGCCTCGGGCTGCTGGATCTATGCCGGGGCCTTCCCGACCGAGACCCACAACGCCACCCGCTCGCGCATTCCCGACGCGCCCGACGCAACATCGGGTCATCATGAGTGGGCCTTCGCCTGGCCCGCCAACCGACGCACCCTGTACAATCGCGCTTCCGCCGATCCCGAGGGCAAGCCCTGGTCGGAACGCAAGAAGATGATCTGGTGGGACGAGGAAGGCGGGAAGTGGACCGGCCTGGACGTGCCCGACTTCGTCGCCAACAAGCGGCCCGACTACCAGCCCGACTGGTCCAAGGGCGCACGGGGGATGGACGCGCTATCCGGCTCGGACCCCTTCATCATGACCGCGGACGGGCGCTGCGCCATCTTCGCGACGTCGGGCCTGAAGGACGGCCCCCTGCCGACCTATTACGAGCCGGTGGAAAGCCCGGTGAAGAACCTGTTCTACGGCCGCCAGTTCAACCCCACCGCCCGCATCTGGCGCCATGAGGGCAACGAGCTGCACGCGCCGCAGGACCCTCGCTTCCCGCACGTGTTCACCACCTACCGGCTGACCGAGATGCACTGCGCCGGCATCAGCACCCGGATCATGCCCCATACCGCCGAGCTGCAGCCGGAAGCGTTCGTGGAGATTTCGCCCGAGCTGGCCGAAGAGATCGGGATCAGGACCCTGGACTGGACGGTGCTGTCCACCCTGCGCGGCGAGATCGAGGTGAAGGCCTTGGTCACCGAACGCCTGCGACCGTTCAAGATCGGCCGCAAGCAGGTGCACCTGATCGGCATGCCCTGGGTGTTCGGCTGGAAGGGCTACGCCCACGGCGCGGCGGCCAACACGCTCCTCGCCATCACTGGCGACGCCAACACCGGCATCAACGTCACCAAGGCGCTCACCTGCAACATCCGCGCGGGCCGCCTGCCGGAAGCCCTGCGTCTGGTGACCGAGACATGAGCGCGGCGGACACCCATGTATCGGCCGCCGATGCGCTGGCCGGTCTGCATGCCGACGCCCTGGCGCGGATGGACGCGGCCCTGGCTGGGCGGCCGCACAACGACGGCAACGCCTTCACCGCCGCCACCAAAGCCCTGAGCGCCTACCGCGAGGCGCTGATCCAGGCGCAACGCGAACACCCGGCGCAGGGCGACCGCGACCGGCTGTCCAAGCTCAGCGCCGTCATCGCCATGGTGATCGCCGGCCACTTCCCCCTAGGCGCGGTCCCCTGGGCCGAGCTGGACAAGGCGCGAGGCTGGTTCGTGGATCTGCAGTCGGCGCTACCTGGCCTGGAGGTTTAGAAGCTCCGCTTCACCGTCAGCCGCCATGTCCGTCCCACCGAAGGGAGCGCGGCCACTTCCGAGAGGATATCGGCGTCGGGGGTGAAGTAGGTCTTGTCGAACAGGTTGTCGACGTTCAGGTCCGTCTCCCAGGGTCCCTTGCGGTAGAACATCGACCCGTTGGCCACGAAGTAGGCCGGATAGACCACCGCCCCCTCGATGACGCCCGAGGTCTGCGATTGGTGGGTCGCGCCGATGGTGGCGCCCGCGCGTCCCCACTCCGCCGGGTCGGTGATGTAGTTGGCGTACAGGCTGAAGGTGCCGTGCGGGATCAGGGTGTAGGCGTAGTTCCCCGCGCGCCCCGGCAGGCTCGAGATGGTGGCGAAGTACGACCCGCCGAACCCGTCGATGTCCGGCACGCCGACCGCCGAGGGCGGGATCAGCACTTGGCTGCCGTCCGGTCCTTTGACCTCGGTATGCTGGATGTCGCCGGCGAAGGTGAAGCTGAGGTTGGAGGTGGCCAACCAGCGGACCTCGGACTCCACCCCCTTGCCGACCGTGCCCTGCACCGCGGAATTCAGGCCGGCGAACTGGGAGCGGGTCTGGCGGTAGACGTCGACCGATCCGACCAGGGCGCCCTTGAGTTCGCTGAACTTGACGCCCGCCTCGCGCAGGTCGGACTTGGACAGCCAGCCGCCGCTGGCGATAGCCGAGGTCGGGATGTCGCTGGCCTGGTTGACCTCCAACGCCGCGTCTTCGGAATAGGTGACGTATGGGATCAGCCCCAGCGGCAGCTTGTAGGTCACGCTGGCCGACCAGGTGCCCTTGCCCTGGCCGGCGCGCAGCGTGCCGGCGGGCTCGAACGAGAAGATGCCGGTGTCGCGGCCCTCTACGTTGAAGAAGTCGTAGCGGCCGCCCAGGATCAGGTCGAGCCGGTGCGCCACGGCGATGTCGGTGGTGACGAAGCCGCCCGCGTCGCGCTCGCGCGTGCGGTTGTCGATTTCCCAGCCGATCCCGCCCGGCGAATTGTCGAACGGGCTGTCGAAGATGTCCGTCGGCGTGGCGCCGACCGACAGGTCGCGCCGGTCCACCGCGATCAGGCCGGAGTCGAAGCTCTCCATCCGGTGGGCCTGGGTGTAGCGGTAGTCGACCCCCAGCACCGTGTCGGCGCTCAGGCCGCCGTCCGCCGTGGACAGCTTGAAATGGTAGGGGACGCGCGCCTCGGCGACATAGGTCCGATACCAGGCCGGAAAGCCGTAGCTGACGAAGCGCTTGTTATCCAAGTCGTTGTAGAACAACTGGAATTTCAGGTCGCTGTCCTTGGAGAAGGTCTTGTCCAGGTCGGCGTAGTAGACATGGGTGTCGGTGTGGGAGAAGTCGGCTGAGCTGACGAACACGTCGCGCGGGCTGAGCTGGGTCGTCCCCAAGCCGGTGTCGAGCACGAAGCGCGGATCGGCCGTGGGCTTTGCGGCCCCGCCGACGAACTGCAGGATCGACGTCCCGAACGGATAGGAGCTGGCGGGTCCCGGCCCGACCTCGCCCGGCTCCAGACGGCCGTCGTGGTTGGAGTCCACCAGGGTGGTGTTGTGGCCGGTGATGTAGGTCCCGTTGTCGATCAGGTCCTGGGTCAGGCGGTTCCAGCCCGGCGTCTGGATATTGCCTTCCTCGTGCAGATACATCCCGCCAACCTCGAACCGCCAGCCGTCCGGCAGGTTCAGGTTGGCCGCCAGCTCGACGTTCTGGTGGCTGGGATAGATGCCGCGATAGTAGCTGTGGGCGTCGTAATAGTCGCCGTAGCCGTAGACCCCGCCGTCGAGAGTCCCGAGCTTCAGCGGGGCTGCGACCTGGGCGGTGAAGTCCTTGAGCTGGTAGCTGCCCAGCGTGGCGGACACCTCGCCGGTGGGCTGGTCCAGCGAACCCGCCTGATCGGCGGCGGTCTTGGGCGTGATGTTCAGGAAGCCGCCCACCTTGCCGGCGCCATAGATGGGGCTGGGCGGCCCGCGCACGATATCGATCTGAGCCGCATCGCCGATCGGCGTGGTGTAGGTGCCCCGGTCCTCGATCAGCTTGAAGCCGCGGAAATAGGTCTCCGCCAGCGTGCCGCGCAGGTTCAGCGCGCCCGCCACGCCGTAATAGCTGGCGGTGAAGGCGCCCGGCGACAGCGCCACCAGGTCGTTCACCGTCTGGGCGCCGTAGCGCTGCAGGGTGGTGTCGCTGATGGTGGTGGCGGAGCGGGGCGTTTCGCTCAGCGGCTTGTCGATCCCCAGCACCACATTGCCGGCCTTGCGGGAGAGCAGGCCCGCCTTGTCGGCGACGACCACCACCGCCTGCACGGTCGTGGCGCCCGGCGCATCCGTAGTCTGCGCCTCCGCCAATCCAGGCGCGACGAAGGCCAAGGCGACGTAGATCAGTTTAGGTGTCCCCATGGCGTCGGCTTTACAGTCACGGACGAACGGGCGACAACCTATTGCAAAGACATGCGGATGTAACATTTCACGCACCATGAACACGTCCGTCGCCCCGCAAGTCGCCAGCCGAATGAAAGGCCCCGACGCCAGCGTCTCCGCGGATGGCGATTGGTCGCCTGGACTTCAGAAGGCGCGCGTCTACGAACAGCTCCTGCTGGACATCATCCTGGGCGAGCTTCGCCCCCTCGGGGTCCTGGACGAGCGGGCCCTGGCCGCGAAATACGTTGCGGGCGTCTCCGGCGTGCGCGACGCCTTAGGCCGGCTGGCGCTGGAGGGCCTGGTGCTGCGCCGACCACGGGTGGGGACGGTCGTCGCCCCCCTGGACATCCGCGAGATCGAGAACGCCTTCCAGGTCCGCCACATGCTGGAGGCGCGCACCGCCGCCCTGGCGGCGCAAAACGCCACGGCAAGCGACCTGCTCGCCATCGAGTCCGCCTTCGTGGGGGCCGAAGCGGCGGTGGAGGCCGGCGACTTCCGCGCCCTGCTGGAAATGGATCGCCGCTTCCACAAGGCGGTGGCGGCGGCGACGCATAACCCCATGCTGGCTCGCTTCGTCGTGTCGCTGCAGAATATCGCCACCCGGTTCTGGATCTACGCCATGGAGAAACAGAGCCCGGCGGAGCAGCTCGCCGACATCGAGCTTCACCGCACCCTGGCCGCGGCGATTGGCGCGCGCGACGCCCGTACGGCGGAAATGTGCGGGGAGAAGCTGGTTGGCGACGCGCCGAGCGCCTATCCGCGCTAGATCAAGCAGTTCGCGTTCGATGCGACGCAACTCGTCGTAGAGTGGGGTGCCGGAGGATCGCGTGGAAGCCGTGTCTTGTTTCGTCGGGGTCGATCTGTTAGCTCCGCCGGGAACATCAGCGGCGGCAGGAGCGCTTCACCAGCGCTCGTCGCCAATCGGTTCGCAAGGATATTCCAAACTGAAACATTGAGGGCGTTTGCACAGCTGGGCCGCCCCAAAATCGCCTTTTGACACCTGGACAGACGGCCGGCCACGCAGCCCGGCTGGATCAGCACACTTGGATTGGAACTAGATGGACGCTGTCGAAGGCGCCGTTCGCGACATCATCGACGGGTTCCGGCTGACGCCGCTGTGGTCCCGCCTGGGCTGGGAACAGACCGTCGCCCGCTTCCGCCGCACCATCCTGGGCCCTTTCTGGCTGACCGCCAACCTGCTGGCGATCTCCTTCGCGCTCGCCTTCGTCTTCGGCGCTTTGTCGGGCGTCGACTACCGCACCAACTTCCCCACCATCATCGGCGGCATCCTCGCCTGGAACTTGATCGGCGGCGTGCTCGGCGAGGCTTCGGGCGTCTTCCTCGCCTCAGCCGGCCTTATGCAGACGATGAAGCTGCCGCTGACCTTCCACGTTCTGCTGATGATGCACCGGGCCTTCATCAACTTCCTGGCCCAGTTGATCGCCTTCTGGGTGGTCCTGGCGCTGCTGCGCCTGGGCGCCCTGCCCACCTGGCACATCCTGCTCAGCCTGCCCCTGGTGCTGGCCAACATGACCTTGATGAGCCTGATCGTCGCCATCCCCTCCACCCGCTTCCGCGACATCAACCAGACGGTGCTGTTCCTCACCCAGATATTGTTCTTCCTGACTCCGATCTTCTGGGCCCCGGCCACCGCAGCGAGGCCCCTGCGGTTGGTGGCGCAATACAGCCCCCTCGCCCACCTGCTCGAACTGGTCCGCCAGCCCCTGCTCGGCCACGCGCCTGCGCTGCTGAGCTGGGAGTGGGGCTTCGCCACCCTGTTCGCCCAGTTCGCGATCGTCATCGTCATGCTTGCGCTGTTCCGCAAGCGCGTCGTGTTCTGGCTGTAGGGAGCGATCATGAGCTGTTCGGTCCGCCTCGACGGCGTCACCCTGGACTATTACGTCTACAGCGTGCGCGCCCAGTCGCTGCGCAACGCCGTGTTCAACATGGCCGTCGGCGGCAAGCTCTATAAGGACCAGGGCGACATCACCGTCGTGCGCGCTCTGGAAAACGTCAGTTTCAACCTCGAGGAAGGCGATCGTCTGGCCCTGATCGGCCATAACGGCTCGGGCAAGACCACCCTGCTCAAGGTCATCGCCGGCATCTACCTGCCCGCCCGGGGCCGGGTGGACGTCCAAGGCGAGATGACCAGCATGATCGCGCTCGGCGCGGGTCTGGATATGGACGCCACCGGCCTGCAGAATATCCGCAAGATGGGGGCCATGCGCATGATCCCCGCCAAGGCCATCGACGCGCGCATGGGCGCGATCGTGGAGTTCTCCGGCCTGGGCGACTTCGTGCGCCTGCCGATGAAGACCTACTCCCAGGGCATGATGGCGCGGCTGATGTTCGCCTGCGCCACCGAGTTCGACGCCGACGTGCTGGTGCTCGACGAGTGGCTGGCGGCCGGCGACGCCGACTTCATAACCAAGGCGATGGAGCGGATGCAGGGCTTTGTCGACCGGGCCAAGATCGTGGTCATGGGCACCCACAACTTCGCCCTCGCCCAGCAGGTCTGCAACAAGGTGTGCGTGATGGACAGCGGGCGCATCACCTATTTCGGTCCCACCGAAGGCTGGGTCGCCGGCGGCGGCGGCCTGAAGATGGCGGAGGCCTGAGAGGCGATCATGGCCCCCAAGGACTATTCCAGGATCCACGACCCCGAGGCCGAGCGCACTCGCGCCGAGTTGTGGATCATCATCGCCATCGTCGTGGTCGTCATCCTCGGCGCCCTCGCCTGGCGCGTCGTCGCCCATAAGCCCGCCAAACCCGCCAACAGCGTCCCCGCCGCACCGAACGCCGCCCCAGCCAACGCCATGAGCGGCGTACCTGCCGCCCCAGCCGGTATACAGCCTCACCCCGCACCCCTACCCGCAACGCCGCAGTAAGGCCCGCAGATTCCGACGCCACGCCCAAACGCCATAGCCGCCCATCCAAGGTCGCCGCCATGACGGCGAGCCTCCTGCGGCGAACGTGGCAGGGGCTGCCCGAAAGATGGCGCCGATCCGCCCACCTATCCTGGGATCGTGCGCTCACGGCGATCACACCGACGCTGATGGCCGTTGTCTGGCGCCGAGGACGGCCGGCGGCCCCTCCCCTCCTGGTCGCCGGCTTATTTTCCTCGAGCACGGGACTTGGTCAGGGCGCGCGACTGTTCGCCCAGGCGCTCGCCGGCGCCTGCGAGGTCGCAACCCTGGACGTGGGGCCCACGCTCCATGCACCCGCGGACCTTGGCGATCCCCTACGCTCCGCCCACCCGCTCAGGGGCGGCGTGGTCGTGACCCACTTCAATCCGACCGAGCTCGTTCGCTTCTTGCCACGCACCCTTGGTCAGGCGCTGTGGGGACGCCGGCACATCGGCTACTGGGCATGGGAGTTGCCGACCATTCCGCAAAGCTGGCTGAAGGCGTTCGCCTATGTGGACGAGGTCTGGTGCCCCTCCAACTTCACAGCCGAGGCGGTGCGCAAGGCTGCGCCTCCCGGCATTCCGATCCATGTCGTGCCGCACCCGATCTTCATGATTCCACGCCTGGAGGCCGATCGCGCCCGGTTCGGACTACCCGTGGACGCCTGCATCACGCTCATGGGCCTGGACCTGAAGTCCACCGCCGCTCGCAAGAACCCCTGGGGCGGTCTCGAAGCGTTCCGGCGCGCCATGCCCGAACCGCGCGCGGGCGTGCGGCTGGTCTGCAAACTGTCCGGCGCGCGCCAGGAACCCGCCCTGTTCGACGCGCTCAAACAGGAGGCGGAAACGCGTAGCGATATCGTGTTGCTCTCGGAAGACCTCTCAACCGAAGACATGACGCGCCTGATCGCCAGCGCCGACATCCTATTATCCTTGCACCGTGCCGAAGGATTCGGCTTGTTGCCCGCCGAAGCCATGTGGCTCGGAAAATGCGTGGTCGCCACCGCCTGGTCCGGCAATATGGACTTCATGAATGAGGCGTCTTCGGTGCTCGTGGGCTGGCGCCCCATTCCGGTCGAAGATCCCCAGGCGCTTTATGCAGGCGGATGGTGGGCAGATCCGGACCTGGATGCGGCGGCGGCGGCGCTGCGCACCCTGATCGCCGATCCGAGCGCACGGTCGGCCCTCGGCGCCCGAGCTCGCGCCAGGGCGGAGGAAGTGTTCGACCGGCGCAAGTGGCTGTCGCACGTGTCGAGCATGCTGGGACAACCCCGTCCGCCTGACTCGGGGCGACGCAACGATGAAACAGGAGCTTGGATTTGATGGCGGCAGACGCGAGGACGCCGATGCGGATCGTTCCGGTCATCATGTCCGGCGGATCGGGGACCCGGCTCTGGCCGCTGTCCACCGACGCACGGCCCAAGCAGTTCCACCCCCTGGGCGGCGCCGCGACCATGATCCAGGCGACCGCACTCAGGTTCTCGCCGGAGTCGGGCCTGGAAATGGGCCTGAGCTTCCTGCCTCCGATCATCATCTGCAACCGCGCCCACGAAGCGCTGGCGCGAGATCATCTGAAGGCGATCGGGGTCGAGCCCCTCGCCGTGGTGCTCGAGCCGTTCGGGCGCAACACCGCCGCCGTGGCCGCCATGGCGGCGAAGCTGGTGCAGGAGCTCTGTCCTGGCGCCCTGGCGGTGCTGCTGCCCGCCGACCATGTGATCGCCGACGAACGGGCGTTTCGCGCGGCCGTGGCCTGCGGCGTGGCGGCGTCGACGCGGATCGTCACCTTCGGCATCACGCCGACCGCGCCTGAGACCGGCTACGGCTATATCCAGAGCGGAGCGCCGATCTGCGAAGGCGTGTTCGAAGTGGTCCGCTTCGCCGAAAAGCCCGCGCGGGCGATCGCCGAAGCCTACGTGGCGGAGGGCGGCTATTCATGGAATGGCGGCATCTTCCTGTTCGCGCCGGAAGTGATGCTGTCGGAACTCGAGGCCCACCGCCCGGACATCCTGACGGCGGTGACGGTCGCCCTGGACGCCGCCGAGCGCGAAGACACGACGATCCGCCTGACCGACGCGACCTTCGCCGCCGTACCCTCCGAATCGGTGGACGTGGCGGTGATGGAGCCGACCCGCCTGGCGGCGGTCGCCCCCTGCACGGCCGGCTGGGCGGACATCGGCTCCTGGAGCGAACTCTGGCGGCTGGGCGACAAGGATGCGCGCGGCAACGTCACCCCCGCCCATTCCGTGGTGCTGGACAGCGACGACTGCATGGTCTGGGCCGACATCGGGGTGCAGGTGGGCGTGGTGGGCCTTCGCGACGTGATCGTGGTGGCCGCTGGCGGCGCGGTGGTGGTGCTGCCCAAGGACCGGGCCCAGGACGTCAAGCGCGTGGTCGAGACTCTGCGGGCTCGCAAAGCCTAAACCCGCGACCCCCAAGGGCGACAACCCGCCCGCGACGCGGCGGGATCGCCACGCCTATATAGGCGCCATGAGCGAACTCCCCGCCGCGCCCCAGGCCACGTCCGCCGAGGCCGAGCGTCCCGAAGCTGCGCGTCTCGTCGGCATGGCCCTGATCCAGGACGAGGTTAAGCGCCTGCCCGACGCGCCGGGCGTCTACCGCATGATCGGCGAGGAGGCCGAGGTGCTGTACGTGGGCAAGGCGCGCTCGCTGAAGAAGCGCGTCGGCCACTACGCCCAGGGCCGGTTCCACAGCCAGCGCATCGCCCACATGGTCCACCTGACCCGGTCGATGGAGTTCATCACCACCGGCACCGAGACCCAGGCCCTGCTGCTGGAAGCCAACCTGATCAAGCGGCTGAAGCCCCGCTTCAACGTGGTGCTGCGCGACGACAAGAGCTTCGCCGAGATCCTGCTCCGCCGCGACCATGTCGCCCCCCAGGTGCGCAAGCACCGCGGCGCCCACACCATTCCCGGCGACTATTTCGGGCCCTTCGCCAGCACCTGGGCGGTGAACCGCACCGTCAACATCCTACAGAAGGCCTTCCTGCTGCGGTCCTGTTCGGACAGCGTCTACGACAGCCGCACACGCCCCTGCCTGCTGCACCAGATCAAGCGCTGCTCGGCGCCCTGCACCGGGCTGGTCTCGCAGGCCGACTACGCCGGCCTGGTGGACGAGGCGCACCAGTTCCTCACCGGCAAGAGCCGCGCGGTGATGGAGCGGCTGTCGACCGAGATGTCGGCCGCTGCGGAGGAGATGGAGTTCGAGCGCGCCGCCCGCCTGCGCGACCGCATCCGCGCCCTCTCGGCGATCTCGATGGAGCAGTCGATCAATCCCGAGACGGTGGACGAGGCCGACGTCTTCGCCCTTCACGTCGAGGGCGGCCAGGCCTGCGTCCAGGTGTTCTTCTTCCGCGCCGGCCAGAACTGGGGCAACCGCGCCTACTTCCCCCGAGTGAACACCATGATCGGGGACGAAATCCGGGAAGGCGAAGAGCCTACGGAAGCGGACGAGGCTGGGCTGATCCTCGACGCCTTCCTGGGCCAGTTCTACGAGGACAAGCCGGTCCCGCGCCTGGTCCTGCTGTCCACCGACGTGCCCAACCGCGAGCTGCTGGCCGAGGCCTTCTGCATCCAGACTGGCCACAAGGTGGAAATCGCCGTCCCCCAGCGTGGCGAGAAGCGCGAGCTGATCGCCCACGCCATGACCAACGCCAAGGAAGCCCTGGGCCGGCGGATGGCCGAAGGCTCGGCTCAGGCCAAACTACTGGCGGGCGTCTGCGAGGCGTTCGGCCTGGAAGCGCCGCCGGAACGGATCGAGGTCTACGACAACTCCCACATCATGGGGACCAATGCGGTCGGCGGCATGATCGTGGCCGGGCCGGAGGGGTTCCAGAAGAACGCCTATCGAAAGTTCAACATCCGCGGCGAGGACCTGGTCCCCGGCGACGACTTCGGCATGATGCGCGAGGTGATGCAGCGCCGTTTCGGCCGGCTGGTGAAGGAAGAGGAAGCCGGCGAGACCCCGCCGCGCCCGGACCTGGTGCTGGTCGACGGCGGCCAGGGCCAGCTCGACGCGGCCCTGACCATCCTGCAGGGCCTGGGCCTGCACGATGTTCCCGTGGTCGGCGTGGCCAAGGGACCGGACCGCGACGCGGGGCTGGAGCGCTTCTTCGTGCCGGGACGAGCGGCGCCGTTCATGTTCGAGCCCAAGAGCCCGATCCTCTACTACCTCCAGCGCCTGCGCGACGAGGCCCACCGCTTCGCCATCGGCACCCACCGGACCAAGCGCCGGATCGACATGGCCAAGAATCCGCTGGACGAGATCGAGGGCGTGGGTCCCGGCCGCAAGCGCGCCATGCTGCACGCGTTCGGTTCGGCGCGCGGCGTCTCGCGCGCGTCGGTCGCCGACCTGGAGAAGGTGGACGGGGTGAGCCGGGCGCTGGCGGAGCGCGTCTACGGCTTCTTCCACAAGAACGGCTGACGCGCCGGTCCTTCAGTGATCCAGCCTGGAGAGGCGCCGCTTCCATCCGGGCCCGACCTGCTCTAGGGCAGAAACATGCCCCTCGCTAAGACCGGCCCGACGTCCACGCGCACACCCCCGCCCAGAGCCTTGCTGATCCTAGGAGCCGTCGCCCTACTCACGGCGCTGTGGCTTGAGTTCTGGGTGCAGCGGAACGACGCTTTCTGGCTCGACGAGAGCTGGACCGGGGCCATCGTCGGGCAGCGCTCCTGGATCGACACCTTCCACCAGGTCTACTGGGACGTGAACGCACCGCTCTATTACCTGCTGATGCACCTGTGGCAGGGCGTGTTCGGGCTGTCCGACGCGGCGATGCGCGTGCCCAGCCTGATCTGCGCCGTGCTGACGCCCCTGGCCCTGACCTTCACGCCGGTCGAGAGCCTCCCGCGCGCCGAGCGGCTGACCTGGGGCGCCGTGACGGCGCTGTGGTTCCCCGCGCTGTGCTTCGCCCAGGAAGCGCGCTGCTACGCCCTGCTGCTGTTCGTCAGCGCACTCCAGACCCTCGCCTTCCTGCGCCTGATGCATCGACCGGACACGGGACGGGCCACGGTCTGGGCGGCGCTGGGCGCGACGGCGATCCTGACCCACTACGACGCCATCCTGCTGGCCGCCGCCCAGGGGATGATCTACCTCGCGGTCCACCGCCTGCGCGCCGTGAAGACTTGGCCGGCGGCCCTGGCCTTCCTGCCGGCGTTCGGCTGGCTGGTGTTCCACCTGCCCCGCATCCAGGCCTTCGCGCGGCCCGATATCGCCTGGTACTCGCCCCTGCAACCCTCCCAGCTGTGGGCGGTGGCGGGCTATATCGCCGGGCGCGAGCCGCAGCTGTGGGCGCTCGGCTTCATCGCGGCGGGATCGCTGACCCTGCGCTTCGCCTGGCCGGGGCGGGGGCGCATGGAGCGGGGGGAGACCAGCGCCTGGTTCGCGCTGCTGGCGGCGGCGATCGGAGCGTCGGTGCTGATCACGATGGGCTTTTTCCGGCCGAGCTTCGCCTTCCGCTACCTGACGCCGTTCGCGCCGGGCATCCTGCTGGGGTTCGTTCTGACGGCCCGGCTGCTGGCCGGCCAGCGCGCGGTCTACGCCTTCGCCGCCCTGATCGTCGCCTTTGGGGCGCTCAGCGGCTGGGCCCTCACCGCCCAGCATTTCCGCATGGCGCCGCGCCGCTACAACTTCGAGCGCGCCTCGGCGGCGCTCGCGCGAAGCCATCCCTCGCGCCTGGTGTTCCTGTGGGACCATCCGGTGGACCCGGTGCTGCATCCCGAACAGCTCGCGGCGTTGGGCGGCTTCTTCCTCCACCGCGCCGGCGCCCAAATCCCCGTGGATGCGGTGATCCTGAAGCCCGGTGAGGACCCCAACATCCGCTTGCTCAGCGAGGCCGCACCTCAGGGTTCGGCGATCCTGTGGCTCTATGACAGCGTGGTCCAGGGCACCGCCGCCAACCGCATCCGCCCCGCGATCACCCATCTGGACCCCAGCTGGGGGTGCCGTCAGTACGGGTCCGGGCGCTTCGGCGTGCTCGGCTGCACCCGGCTCACGCCAGGCCGGTGATCCGCGCCAGCACGCAATCGCGGTCGCGCAGCCGCACCGTCAGGCGATAGTCGTCGCGCAGCCGGTCCAGGGCGGACGGATCGCAGGTGACGATATCGGCGCCCACGCCCAGCCATACCTGCGCCGGTAGGATGGCCACCTGGAGCCCCCGGCCGGCTTCGCGCAGGGCGTAGAATTTCAGGATCGGGTTGTAGGCCTTGAAGCCCGCGGCGTTGGCGAAGCCGTCGTCCACCGCGATCACCGAACGCGCGGCGTGGGCGGCCTCGATCCGGGCGAACAGCCGCGCGTAGCCGAACTGGGGGCCGTCGAGGTCCCCGTGGCTGGTGGTCGTGGCCGTCTGCTGCAGGAAGACGGTGAAGGCCATCGCCGCCGCGAGCGCCATCCCCGTCCCGATACCCATCGCCGAGGCGAGCCTCGGTTTGAGCCGGGCGAGCAGGTCGGAGGTCCCCACCGCCGCCGCCGTGGCGAACAGCGGGATCATCGGCGTGGCGTACCAGTCGAGCTTGCTCTTGGCCGCCGACAGCACCGCCAGCAAAGCGACCGCCGACAGGATGGCGACCAGCGCCAGGGACCGCCGCCGGACATCGCGCCCCGCCAGGGGCAGGACGGCGGTCGATAGCAGGATCAGGCCGGGCTCGAAGCGTGTCGCCAGGACCTGGAGGTAGTAGTCCGACCCGCCCCGGTGCTCGTCGCTGACGGTCATGAACCGGCCGCCGACCTCGTTGGCCAGGACGGCGCGGATGTAGCCGGGATCGAATCGCTCGCGCAGCAGATAGTAGCCGAGGCATACACCGAGCGCCGCCGCCGCGATCAGCCAGGTCCGCCAGTCCCGCACCATGGCGAGCAGGGCCTTGGACCGGACCAGAGCGAAGACCACGAGGCCCGGCGCCGCCAGCAGGCCCGCCACCCCCTTGGTCATCACCGCCAGCATGGCGAACGCGCCGGTCGCCGCCAGCCACCTCACCCGGCGACGCCCATCCTCGAACGCCGCCCATCCCGACAGCACGTAGCCGGCGACGAACAGGCTCTCCAGGGCGTCGAAATCGCCGGTGCGCGCGGCGTGCGCCCCGACATAGGCGAGCGAAGACAGCATCAGGGCGCCGCCGACGAAGGCGGCGATCCGATCCTTGAGGCCGAAACGCAGTGCGGTCCAAACCAGGCCCAAGGTCCCGAAGGCCGCAATCCAGGACGGCAGGCGGATCGCCATCAGCGGCGGCAGGCCGAGCTTCAGCCCCGCGGCCATCAGCCAGATCAGCAGGGGCGGCTTGGTGTTCCAGTGGTCGGGGACGCCGCCGAAGGTGGGGGTCAGCCAGTGGCCGTTAAGCGCGATCTCCAGCGCGTTGTTGGCGTTGCGGCTTTCGTCCCAAAGCTGGAGCGGCGTGGCGTCGTAACGCCAGACCAGGGCCGCGAAGGCGAACAGCGCCAGGGTGAGAAGCGAAAGCGCGTCCCACAGGGTCGGACGTGTCGGCCAGCCGGTGCGAGGCGGGGAAGCAGGCGGGACGACGCTCATGGCGTGTCCCTGGGCATGTTTCTCGCCATGTCTCTGCGTACAGCTCCGAGAGGGCTCGCCGAGACATGCTGCGACGGCCAAGCTGTTCCCTGGCGAGCGATCCGCCCGCGGTCAAGGCGACCCGGCGTCTTCCATGCGTGCGGAGGGGGTTCAGCCCTCGTCGGGGACGCGGAAACTGACTTCCTTGCGGCCGAAATCCACCGACACCCGGTCGAAATGGCGCAGCACGTCCATGCCCAGCAGCATGGCCGGCTGGTCGTTCAGGTCGAACTCCTTGAAGGTGTGGAGGTCGGCGAAGGCGATGGGCAGGTTGTGCAGGGTCACGCCGCCGATCTTCACGTTCGACAGGCTGGCGAACTGGGCGGGGGTGGTGCGGCCGGACACGCTGACCACGTCGACCGGCAACTTGCTGTCGCCCCGCCGCTGCCCGCGCACAAAATCGCGCAGGGCGAAGTTGCCGATAGTGTTCTGGGCGCCGGAGTCCAGGATCACGAAGATCGGCACCCGGCCGATAGAGGAGTCCACCAGCACGAGCTGACCCAACCGCCTGTGGGCATGGACGACGATGACGTCGGAGGCGAAATGCTCGCGCTTGGACGCCTCGACCGTCATGCGCTTGGCGTGGAAGTCCATCACCATGCGCTGGTCCCTCAGACTGTCGATGCCCAGCATGCCCACGGCGCCGAGGTTCGCCGCCGTCAGCATCGGCGCATCCACGTCCAGGATCTCTCGCACGCCCACGGCGAGCCGGGGGATGATGGCGGTGGGCGTGAGGTCGACGCCGGCGGTGCCGTTGACCACCACCGGCTCGCCCGGCTTGAGGTCGAGGGTGGCGGCAAGCTCGGCCGAGATCACGGTGCGATCCGCGCCGGTGTCGATGACGAAGGGAAAGGGTCCCTGCCCGTTGACCATCACCGGCACCGTCATACGGTCGGCGGCGTCGCGCGCGGCGGCCAGGGAGTCGGTCTGCGATGTCGGGATGCGCGTTATCGGCCCGGTCAGCACCGGCGGAGTCGCGTGACTTGAACTGGTCGAGGTCACGCATAGCGCAGCGAGGGCCACACCTAACAAGCCAGAACGCGTCACCTTCGCCTCCCTTATATTTTTAAGGGAAGTATACATCCGATGACGAATTTTCCCTAACGCGGACGGCTGGAATGCTTCCCCAGAGGAGACATCGGAGCCATCACGCGCATTACGGGAAAACGACCGTGCGGCTGCCGTTCAGCAGGATGCGGCGCTCGGCGTGCCATTTGATCGCCCTGGCCAAAACCTGCGCCTCGATATCGCGTCCCACCGCCACGAAATCGGCGATGCTCAGGCTGTGCTGCACGCGCTCCACCGCCTGTTCGATGATCGGTCCCTCGTCCAGGTCGCTGGTGACATAATGGGCCGTGGCCCCGATCAGCTTCACGCCCAGGGCATGGGCGCGGTGATAGGGCTTGGCCCCCTTGAAGCTGGGCAGGAAGGAATGGTGGATGTTGATCGTCCGCTCGCTCCACCGCGCGCACAGCTCCGGCGAGAGCACCTGCATGTAGCGGGCGAGCACGATCAGCTCGGCGCCGGACGCCTCCACCGCCTCGATCAGCCGCGCCTCCTGCGCCGCCTTGCCGGCGTCCAGCGGCAGGTGGTGGAAGGGGACGCCCGACGCCTCGGCCAGGTCGCGGAAGTCCTCGTGGTTGGAGACCACCGCGCGGATATCTATGGGCAGGGCGCCGATGCGGGCGCGAAACAGCAGGTCGTTCAGGCAGTGCCCGAGCCGCGACACCATGATCACCGTCGGCGTGGGCGCGGCCTGGTCGTAGAAGCGGACGTCCATGCCATAGCGGGCCGCCACCGGCGCGAACGCCAGCCGTAGCGCGTCCAGGGTCAAGGCGTTGGGCGCCTCCACCACCGAGCGCATGAAGAACCGCCCCACCACACCGTCGCCGAACTGGCCGCTCTCCAGAATGTTGCAGTCCTGGGCCGCCAGGCAGCCGGCCACGTCGGCGACGATGCCGATCCGGTCGGCGCAGGTCAGGGTGACGATATAGGTCCGGCGCACGGAGCAACCTCGCGGAGGCTTGGGAAACCTCTAGCGATCGTAGCGGCTAATCACCAAGGAACCGTTGGTGCCGCCGAAGCCGAAGCTGTTGGACATGACGGTCTGGAGCTGGGCTCCGTCCTGTCTCGCGCGCAGGATCGGCAGGCCGGCGAAGGCCTCGTCCAGATTGTCGATGTGGGCGCTCTCGGCGATGAAGCCGTGCTGCATCATCAGCAGGCAGTAGATCGCCTCCTGCGCGCCCGCTGCGCCCAGGCTGTGGCCAGTCAGCGACTTGGTGGAGGAGATGGCGGGAAGCTTGTCGCCGAACACCTCCCGGATGGCCTGGGTTTCCTTGGCGTCGCCGATCGGGGTGCCGGTGCCGTGCGGGTTGAGGTAGTCGATGGGCGCCTTCACGTCCTGCAACGCCAGACGCATGCAGCGCACCGCGCCCTCGCCGGACGGGGCGACCATGTCGTGGGCGTCGGCGTTGGCCGCGTAGCCGACGATCTCGCCATAGATCTTGGCGCCGCGGGCCAGGGCGCGTTCGAGATCCTCCACCACCACGATCCCAGCCCCTCCGGCGATGACGAAGCCGTCGCGGTCGCGGTCATAGGCGCGCGAGGCCACTGCTGGGCGGTCGTTGAAGTCCGACGACATCGCGCCCATGGCGTCGAACATCACCGACAGGGTCCAGTCCAGCTCCTCGCAGCCGCCGGCGAACACTAGGTCCTGCTTGCCGAGCTGGATCTGTTCGTAGGCTGCGCCGATGCAGTGGGTGGAGGTCGCGCAGGCCGAGGAGATCGAATAGTTGATCCCCCGCGTCTTGAACCAGGTGGACAGCACCGCCGACGGGCCCGAGCACATGGCCTTGGGCACGGCGAAGGGGCCGACCCGCTTGGGGCCCTTGGCGCGGGTGGTCTCGGCGGCCTGGACGATGGCGCGGGTGGAGGGGCCGCCGGCACCGACGATCAGGCCGGTGCGCTCATGGGCGATCTCGGCCGGCTGCAGACCGGAGTCGGCGATGGCCTGTTCCATGGCCAGGTGGGCGTAGGCGAGGCCGGGGCTGAGGAACCGGGCGGCGCGGCGATCCACCAACGCCTCCCAGTCGATCGGCTTGCCGTCGATATGGGGTGGCGCGTGAACCTGACAGCGGAAGCCCAGCTCGGCGTATTCCGGCGCGGCGACGACGCCGGAACGCGCCTCGCGCAACGAGGTCGTCACCTCATCGGCCGTACCGCCGATAGAGGACACGATGCCGATGCCGGTTATCACGACGCGGCGCATAGTCTCTCCGCCCCCCTACCTCGGTGTGGACCTGGTCAGACCAGGTCCTTGGCGTCGAACAGGCCGACGCGCAAATCCTGGGCGCTGTAGATCGGCTTGCCGTCCGCTTCCATGACGCCGTCCGCCACGCCCATCACCAGCTTGCGGATGATCACCCGCTTGAAGTCGATCTTGTAGACCACTTTCTTGACAGCTGGCGTCACCTGGCCGGTGAATTTAACCTCGCCCACGCCGAGCGCCCGTCCGCGCCCCGGCGCGCCGGACCAGCCGAGGAAGAAGCCCACCAGTTGCCACATGGCGTCCAGGCCCAGACAGCCCGGCATCACCGGATCGCCATAGAAGTGGCAGAGGAAAAACCACTGCTCGGGGCTGATGTCGAGTTCGGCTCGGATGAAGCCCTTGCCGTGCGTACCGCCGTCCTTGCTGATCTCGGTGATGCGATCGACCATCAGCATGGGCGGGGCGGGAAGCTGCGCGTTTCCCGGACCGAACATCTCGCCACGGGCGCAGGACAGCAGGTCCTCGGTATCGAAACTGGTCTTGGCGGCGGCCGTCATTCGGGGGTCTTATATCCTTAAGCGAGAGCCGCCGGTGGCGGAACCGGCGGGTCGAGCCGCCCCGGTTACACGACCAAGGCCGCCGCCTCAACCGCGGCCGTGAGATTGGCCAGGCGAAGATCGATGCGACGCGGGAAACAACGAAGCGGCTTCAGTGGCACTGGGGCGGATCGGCGGCGCCCCAGACGGCTCCGGCCGGAGCCCAACCCTTGGCGTGGCCGACCGAGACCTCGCACCAGCCGTCCTTGCAGCCCTTCAGGTCGGCCAGCGCGTGGCCGACCAGGGTGGCGCTGACGGCGGCGGTGTCGCTGGGATGGGCGCGCAGTTGGAGGTCCTCGGCCCGGGTCCTCAGCACCGTGCGCTGGGCCTCGGTGGTACGTCGGTGGATCCAGGACATGGCGCCGCTATAGTCGCACACGCGGCGCCACTCCTGCGTCTCCGCCACCACCTGCAGCGGCAGGCCCTTCACCTGGTAGATCCAGAGCAGCTTGTATTCGTCGCCGGGACCGCCGCGCGCGTTCACCTTGCCGAACTTCAGCGAGATGTAGCGCGGCACCGGCAGGCCGGAGGGCGTCTGGCGCCCGGCCTGAGGCGCCGGCTGCCCGGAATGACGCGAACAGCCCCCCAAGCACAAGGCGGCGACGACCGCAAAGCTCAGCGCCCATTGGCCCCCACCGGCCGCTTTGCTACAGACCGTGGTCCCGAGCGTGCTCACGCGCTCTATTCATGCCCCCTCATGGCCAATCGCAAGCTCAAAGTCGTCGTCACACGCAAACTCCCCGAAGCGGTGGAGACGCGTATGCGCGAACTGTTCGATGTCGAGCTGAACCCTCATGACCTGCCGCTGGACGCCGATGCCCTGGCGGCGGCGCTGGCGCGGGCCGACGTACTGGCGCCCACCGTCACCGACCGCATCGACGCCCAAGCGCTCGCCCATGCCGGGCCGAACCTGAAGCTGATCGCCAATTTCGGGGCGGGCTTCGACCATATCGACGTCGCCGCGGCCAACCTGCGCGGGATCACGGTGACCAACACGCCGGGCGTGCTGACCGAAGACACCGCCGACATGGCCATGGCGCTGATCCTGGCCAACCTGCGCCGGATGGTGGAGGGCGTGCGGGCGCTGGAACGCGGCCAGTTCGTCGGCTGGACCCCCACCTGGATGCTGGGCCGCCGGGTGCGCGGCAAGTCGCTCGGCATCGTCGGCATGGGCCGGATCGGCCAGGCGCTGGCGCGGCGGGCGAAGGCGTTCGGCCTGTCGATCCACTACCACAACCGCAAACCCGTCCCGGCCCGCATCGCCCAGGAACTCGACGCCACCTACTGGGAAAGCCTGGATCAGATGCTCGCCCGCATGGACGTGATCTCGGTCAACTGCCCCCATACGCCCGGCACCTATCACCTGTTGTCGGCCCGGCGGCTCAAGCTGATGCCGGCCCACGCCATCCTGATCAACACCGCCCGCGGCGAGATCGTCGACGAGACGGCGCTGGCCAACATGTTGGCGGAGGGCGCGTTGGCGGGGGCTGGACTAGATGTGTTCGAGCACGAACCGGCGGTCAATCCGCGCCTGCTGAAACTGCCCAATGTCGTGTTGCTACCACATATGGGCTCGGCCACGGCGGAGGCCCGTGCGGAGACCGGCGACAAGGTGATCATCAACATCAAGGCGTTCGAGGATGGGCATAAGCCGCCCGACCGGGTGCTGCCCTCCATGCTTTGAGGGCGCGCCTGGGTTCGCCGACCGCTTAGGCCGAGGCGCCCAGAAGCCGCATGGATACGCGCACGACCTCCGTCCGCGCGCCGCCCCTGGCCGCCCCCACGGTCGCGGAGGCTTCATCCTCGGCGACGACCTGGAAGACATGCAGCGCGTCGGGGGCCTTGCACAGCCACACCCCCTGCTCAGCGTCGAGGCGGGCCCGGCTGGACGCCTGCGCCAGAATGGCGGCGCGCTGTTCGGCCGCTTCGTGCGAAACAGCCTTGGCCACCGTTTTGACGATGTCCGGTTCGCCGGTCGGATCAGCGCCAGCGAGCCATGTCCGTCGGACCACGAAATACATTACCGCACGTCGTCCCCACTCTACTTGGTCGAGTGTAAGCGGCTTCGACTGGAAAATGTTCAACGCGATTCAACTTGATAGATCGCGAACGCGACAAATGCGCCCAGGTGTGTCGAGGGCGACACACTGGGGACGGGGACCGCCGGCGGCCATACGCAAAAACCTGAGCGCCCGGGGCGCTCAGGTTCGAGCTTAGACAATCGTATTTGGGGACAGACCCTGTCGCCACCGCGCAAGAGCGGCGGCCGGCAGCGATCAGGCCTCCGAGGGGGCCTCGACCTTGGTCTGGGTCACCTTGCGTTCGGCGATACGAGCCGACTTCCCGCGGCGATCGCGCAGATAATAGAGCTTGGCGCGGCGCACGGCGCCCCGGCGCTTCACTTCGATGCTTTCGATGTTGGGCGACATGACGGGGAACACCCGCTCGACGCCTTCGCCGAAGCTGATCTTGCGGACGGTGAAGTTCTCTTGGACGCCCTGGCCGGCGCGGGCGATGCACACGCCTTCGAAAGCCTGGATCCGCTCCCGCTCGCCTTCCTTGATGCGCACGTTGACGCGCAGGGTGTCGCCGGCCTGGAAGTCCACCGACGCGCGGCGCTCGCCCAGACGAGCGGCTTCTTCGGCTTCGAGTTGTTGAATGACGTTCATCGGTCTCAATCCTTCGCTGACTATGACTGGGCTTCAGCCGCCCTTTGCCTGTTGATTGGCGAGATAGGCCGACCAGAGATCTGGCCGTCTTTCCCGCGTCGCCTGTTCCCGCTCCGCCTGCCGCCACTTGGCGATCGCCGCGTGGTTGCCGGAAAGCAGGATCTCGGGGATGTCGATCCCCTCGAACGTCCGCGGTCGGGTGAACTGCGGATGTTCGAGGAGACCGTCCTCGAAACTCTCTTCACTGAGCGATGCGGCCTGCCCAAGAACGCCGGGCACCAACCGTACGCACGCCTCGATCGCCACCATCGCCGCCGCCTCGCCACCGGCGAGGACCGCATCGCCGACGGCGACCTCTTCGAACCCCCGGGCGTCGAGCACCCGCTGATCCACCCCCTCGAACCGGCCGCAGAGCACCACCACGCCCGGCCCCGCCGCCCACTCGCGCACGCGCGCCTGGGTTAGGGGAAATCCGCGCGCGCTCATGTACAAAAACGGCCGTCCCGCGCCCTCGATGGAATCGAGGGCAGCTGCGATGACGTCCGCTTTCAGCACCTGGCCCGCGCCGCCACCCGCAGGGGTGTCGTCGAGGAACCCGCGCTTATCCTTGGAAAAGGCGCGAATGTCCACTGTCTCCAGCGCCCACAGGCCCGATTCCCGCCAGGCCGTGCCGATCAGGCTGACCCCCAGCGGGCCGGGAAAGGCGTCCGGGAACATGGTCAGCACGGTGGCTGCAAAGGGCGGGGCGGCCGGAAGCACGGCCATGGGATCGGCGGGAGGATCGGAAGGCATGTGTCAGCAATGGCTCATGTGCACGCGATCGCCAACAGGACCGCGCCTTTCCGCGTTGATCGCCGAAGCGCGCGGGTTCATACGGCGCCTATGACCGTACATGTCGCCGCCCCTGTGTCGCTGTCCTCAGACGCGCCCGAGTGGAGCCTGACAGACCTTTACAAAGACCCGAGCGACCCCGCGATCGAAACCGATCTGAAGGCCGCGCGCGTCGCCGTCGACGAGTTGGTGAAGCTGAAGGGCGCCTTCGTGGCCGCCCGCGCCAACGCCGAACGGCTGGGCCTGCTGATCAATCAGGCCATGACCCTGACCGAGCGGTTCACCAACCTGCTGTCCGCCTCCGCCGCCTACGCCAGCCTGTCCGCCTCGACCGCGCGCGACGATCCCGCCTGGGCCAAGTTCGAGGGCGACCTGCGCGCGCGCCAGGCCGCCATCGCCGCCGACACCGTGTTCCTGACCCTGGAGCTGAACCAGCTCGAGGACTGGGAGATCGAGGGCGCGCTGAAGGCCAACCCCGTCGCCGCCAAGTGGCGGCCCTGGATTCGCCGGGTGCGGCTGGTGCGCGAGCACGAGCTGACCCCCGACCTGGAGCGCCTGCTGGTGGACCGCGGCCCGGCGGTCGCCAACTGGAGTCGGCTATACGACGAGACCCTGGCCCGGCTGACGGTGACGGTCGCCGGCGAGGGCCTGACCCTGGCCGAGGCGCTGAACCGGCTGTCCGATCCCTCGCCGGCCCAGCGCAAGTTGGCGGCCGAGGGCTTGGCCACGGCGCTGGAGGCGACCGCGCCGGTGCAGGGGCTGTGCCTCAACACCCTGGCGTTCGAAAAGCAGGTCGAGGACCGCTGGCGCAAGTTCACCTTCCCCGCCCAACCCCGCCACATCGCCAACGAGGTCGACGCCGACGCCGTGGACGCCCTGGAGGCGGCGGTGGTGGATGCCTATCCGCGCGTCTCCCACCGCTACTACGCACTGAAGGCCAAGGCCCTGGGCAAGGACGTGCTGGACTACTGGGACCGCAATGCGCCGCTCGGCGAAGGTCCGCAGCGCCGCTACGCCTGGGTGGAGGCGCGCACCGTGGTGCTGGACGCCTTCCGCGCCCTCACCCCCGCCTTCGCCGAACGGGCGCAACGGTTCTTCGATAATCCCTGGATCGACGCCCGGCCGCGTCCCGGCAAGGCGTCGGGGGCCTATTCGCATCCCGTGTCGTCCGACAAGCACCCCTACGTGCTCATGAACTTCATGGGCGAGCGGCGCGACGTGCTGACCCTGGCCCACGAACTCGGCCATGCGGTGCATCAGACCCTGGCCGCGCCGCTGGGCACGCTGCTGTCCGACACCCCGCTGACCATGGCCGAGACCGCGTCGATCTTCGGCGAGGGCCTGGTGTTCGAGCGGCTGCTAGCCGAAGCGACCGGCGAGGAGCGGCGCGTCCTGCTGGCCGGGCGGATCGAGGATGGACTGAACACCGTGTTCCGCCAGATCGCCTTCCACCGCTTCGAGACCCGCTTCCACGCCGAACGCGTGCAGGGCGAGTTGTCGGTCGAGCAGATCGGCGCCCTATGGCTGGAGGTGATGGGCGAAAGCCTGGGACCGGCCGTCCGGCTGAACGCGGGCTACGAGCACTACTGGACCTATGTCAGCCACTTCGTGCACGCGCCGTTCTACGTCTACGCCTACGCCTTCGGGGACCTGCTGGTCTCGGCGCTGATGGAGCGGCGCCGCGCCGACCCGGAAGGCTTCGCACCGCTTTATGAGGGGCTGCTCGCCGCTGGTGGGACCAAGACCTATGTCGAGGCCCTGGCGCCGTTCAAGATGGACCCCCGCCAGAAGTCCTTCTGGGCCGAGGGTTGCGCACGGCTGGAGCGTCTGGTCGACGAGTTCGAAGCCCTGACCTGAACGAAGCTCGGGCCTGGGTTTAAACACCCGGATCGCGCCCCGGCGCATTCACCCGACATGATGAACGGAAACGGCCGGCCCCGTCGCCGGGGCCGGCCGTGATTCATCCTGAACCGGTTCAGCGGTACTGCTGAATCCGGGTAGTTCGCAGGCCGGCCAGACCATGACGGTCTATCGCCTCCTGCCAGGTGACGAACTCTTCGCTGGTCAGCGTGTAGCGTTCGCACGCCTGCTCCAACGATAGCAGTCCACCTCGGACGGCGGCCACCACCTCCGCCTTACGGCGGATGACCCAGCGTTGCGTATTGGCCGGCGGAAGATCCTCCAGCGTCAGACGCGTGCCAGTCGGGCCGATAACGTAACGCTCGCCCTGCTTGTCCAGCTTCTGCGCTTGCAGCATCACTTGCGCCCTCTTGCTCACTTACAACAAGGACCATAGCCCATGTGGCATAACGCGCGCTTAATGGCGGTAGTAAACAAGAGCATAATTTTGGTGTCTCTTTCTGGCACACATTAGTTAATGCAGGGTGTGTGCGAGCCTATTCGTTAACGCGGCCAATCACTGTTGTATGTTTATCAGAGCCTGTAGCATTTGATCTGCAGTAGTCAGGATCTTTGCTGACGCGGAGTAGGCCTGCTGGGTCGTGATCAGCCCCGCGAACTGTTGGCTAAGGTCGACGGTCGAGGCTTCCAGGGTGCTCGGATCGAGGCTGCCCGCGCCGCCGGTGCCCGGTTCCTTCAGGTTGAAGTTCCCGCTGGCGGTCGAGACTTGATAGGAATCGCCCGACACCGCCGTCAGCCCATCGGGGTTGGGGAAGGTGGCGACCGCCACCTGGGCGATGTTGCGGGTGACGCCGTTGTCGTAGGTGGCGGTGACGAAACCGGAGTCGTCGATGGTGACGCCGGTAAGGTTTCCGAACTGGGTGCCGTTGGTCTCCACCGACTGGGTGATCGAGGCGCTGGCGAACTGGCTGATACCGCCAGGGGCCGTATCCACGTCGAGATTTACTTTCTGCGCTCCGATGCCGAGGCTCGTGGCCCACGACACCTGTCCAGCCGCCGGCGGGGTGGCGGAAGCGCCGATGTTGATCGTGGGCGAGGTCGTGCCCCCGAACACCGACGAGTTGGCCATGTTGATGCTGCCGTCGGCGTTGAAGCTGATGGTGCCCGTCGAAATCTGACCGTTATTCAGGCCCGTCCCGTCCTGCACGTCGCTCGCCGGCACAGCCACCAGTTCGGCAGACCATGTGTTGGAGGAGGTCTTCAGCACGTCGAGCTGCAGCGTGTGCTGGCCGCCCTGGCTGTCGGAGATGGGGATCTGCATGGTGAAGTCCGGCTTCACCCCTGTTCCCGTCGTAGGGTCATAGGACGCCATGTTGTTGGTGGCGGCGTTGTAGGCCCCGGCGCCCGGCGGAGTCTGGGCGGCGGCGGCGGCGGCGGCGGAAATGGGCTGGGAGGCGTCCAGGTTGGCGTTCAGGTTCACCTGGGTCGTGGGCGCGGCGATGCCGCCCTCGTTGCCGACATTGATGGTCTGCAGCGAAGCCAGGTTGGACGGATCAACCGTGACGCTGCCGTCCGGGTTCACCGGCCAGCCCTGCAGGAACTGGCCCGCCGCGTTTTCCAGATCACCGTTGGCGTCCACGGTGAAGGAACCAGCGCGGGTGAAGTTGCGCGCGTCGCTGATGGTCGGGTCGGAAGTGGCGGTGGTGACGAAGAAGCCCTGGCCGACGATGCTGAGGTCGGTGTTGGAGGTGGTCTGTTCGGCCGTCCCCTGCTGGGTCACCAGCTGCTGGCTGGTCGCCAACACGCCGCCGGCGTCGGCGTCGCCGACAACGCCGGAATTGTTGACGATATCGGAGAAGTTGGTGTCCACCGTCTTGTAGCCGACGGTGTTGGCGTTCGCGATGTTGTTGGCGATCGAGGCCAGGGCGGAGGAGTTGGCGACGAGGCCGGACACACCGGCGAGCAAAGCGCTGTTGATGCTCATGGTTCGGTCCTTGCTGGAGACGCTCCGAGGAGCGGGGTTTGGGCGCGCCGGATCATGATCCGCTCGCGTTGGTCACGTTGGTGATGGAGGAGACCGGGACGGCGGTGGCGCCGATGGTGACCATGGTCGTGCCGGCGGCGCTCTGGATGGAGCTGGCGACGCCCGAGACCGAGATGGTCGGGGTGATGGTCCCGCCCGAGCCGTCGGCCGCCGCGATACTCAGCGTGTAGGCGCCGTCGGGCTGCTGGACGCCGCTGCTGTTCTGGCCGTTCCAGTTGAACGTGCTGTTCCCGGAAGCGAAACTCGGCGCAGTCCCGGTGAAGACGACATTGCCGGCGGAGTTGCTCACCGTGACCGTGGCTGTAGCCGCGGTGGAGGGCAGGTTGTAGCTCCAGCTCGCTTGGCCGTTGGTCAGGTTGGTGACCGAGCTGGTGGCGGTGACGTCCTTGCCGATCAGGTTCACCGCGCTGGACACCCCGCTGGACGGAGACGCCGTCACGAGCTGCTGCAAGAGCTGGTTGGACAGCAGTTGTTGCTGCACCCCGGTCATCTGCACCAGTTCGGTGGTGAAGGTGTTGGGGTCCATCGGTGCGGACGGGTCCTGGTTCTGAAGCTGGGTGGTCAGCAGGGTGAGGAACGTCTGGTACGACGTGTCGAGATTGCTGACGCCCGAGGCCAGGTCGGCGGCGTTGCCGGTGCCAGAGCCGCCGGTGCTTCCAACCTGGGTTTGCGGCGCGCTTTGGTTGCTGACAAAGTTTGAGACGCTGGACATCGAGGTCTCCTCAGATCCGAATATCGAGACGCGAATCGGCGCCGGTGCGGCCCCACGCGCCGGAAGGCGCGGAGGTCTGGAGATCATCGCTGGAGACGAAAGCGCCCTGCGCCAGGCGTAGGGGGACCGCGGCCTGACGGTTCGATGCGGAGGAATCGCCGAAGCTCTGGCCGCCGCCCCCCGCCGTGAAGCCGCCGCTGTTCGGCGTGGCCGAGGCGCCGCCCGAGGATGTCGCCGACGCCTGCGCCGTGGGCGTGTGGTGGACGGTGAAGCTGAAGCCGCCGGCCGCCACCGAGAAGCCCGCCTGCTCGAGGCTCTTCTGCAGTTCGTCGGAATGCGCGCTGAGCGCGCTCGCCGCATCCTGATGCTCGAAGGCCAGCGAAGCGGTGAGCTGGCGGTTGGCGCCGATCTGCACGGTCACCGTGACCTGACCGAGGCCTCCCGGATTGAGCTGGAGCTGGAATTGGCTGCCACCCGCCGAAACCTGGGTCGCGATCTGGCCGCCGAGATCGGCGGCGGTGGCGCTGGATGGGACGGACGACCCCGCAGACCCCGCATCCAGGACCGGCGCCGTTCCAAGCAGCGCGAACCCCAGACCTTGCAGGTCGTCGGCGCCGCTCGAAGCCGAAGCGGAGAACGCCTGTGGGCTGTCGTCGCCCGCGTCGGCGTCCGACCCGTCGTCCGAGGCGGCGTCATGGCCGGATCCGTTCGGATTATGCGCCGCCGCGACCACGGCTGGATCGGCCGGGTCCGCAGACGAGCCGGAACCAGCGGGGTCGCCCTTGGCGGCGCCGGAAGCCGACCATGAGGAGGCGGATGGCGCGGCCTTGGGGCTGGCGGCGGAGCGCGCGGCTGAGGCCTGGGCCGCCTGGGCCACAGTCCAACCGCTGGTCGCTGGCCCGACGGCGGCCCCGGCAGCGGCCGACGCGCCGGCGGTATCGGACCCGGACTGCGAACCGTCCTGCGCCCGAGCGGATAGGCTGGCTGGCGTGACGCCGCCGCCTGCGGCCTGCAGCAGAACCGCCGCGTTGGACGACGGCGAGGGCGTGGGCGCGGGATTCGGCGGCGTGGAGGCGGCTTGCGCGTTCGACGTGGTCGCAAGCGGTGTGGCTGGAGCCGGATTGGCGGAAGCGGTCGCGTCCGTGACGACCTGCGTCGCCGTCAGAGCCGCCGCCTCGTCCGACGCGTTTTGGGGCGGCGCGTTTTGAGGCGACACGTTTTGGGGCGACGCGGCGTTGGACGGCGTCGCATCGGCGGAGGCGGTTTCAGGCGACGTGGACGGCGACGCTGTCGCTGTCGCTGTCGCTGTCGCTGTCGCTGTCGCTGTCGCTGTCGCTGTCGCCGTTTTCGCTCCGGTTCCATCCTGCGCCAAGGTGAAACCCGAAGCCGCGACGACCGCGGAGGTGACGGATGCGGATGCAGCCGGGGCCGCCGCCGAAGACGCGAGGGGTGTCGGGGGAAGAACGGGCGTCGGCGTGGGCGTCGTCGCGGCGGCGGCCGTAACGGCAGTCGAGGCCTGATCCTTGCGCGAGCGATCGCCGCCCTGCACGTGAGTCGAGTCGGATCGTCCGACGCTGTCGGCGACCGCCTGCGCCTGGGTTTTGGGCGGAGCCGTCTCACCCCGTTCCTGGTCCTGGACCAGGGCGTGGAAATCGTCCGCCGCCGACCCGGACGACGACGACGACGACGCGGCGGCCGACCGGAACCCGGACGCGGAGGTGGCGGAATGGCGCTGGAGCGCGATGTCGGCGGCGAGGCTCATCGCAGATCACGGAGCAACCGCCGCGCCAGTCTGGGTTAACCTTAAATTCCAGTCCTGTAAGGGTTTGACGCGGTTCGCGTTAAGCTTCGCCCGGGCGGGGCGGCGGTTTCTGCCGCCCGAACCGGCGCAGGCGTCAAATCCTGCCGAGCGGTCGTCGGACTCAGGCGTCGCCGATCATGTCCCAGGCCAGGGGCTCGCCGCGCTTCAAAGGGCGCATGGCGGAGCGACCCAGCACCTCGGCCAGCCGCTCGGGCTCCAGCCCGAACCCGGGCCGGATCGAGCGCACGTCGGCGGCGGTCAGGCGCGTGCCCAGAGCCACGTCGCGCACGATATAAAGCGAACGCCGGAAGGTGCGGTTGACCCCCTCTTCCGGACCCCGCGCATAGGCCGCCTCGCCCAGGGCCTCCCAGGCGTGCCGGCAGTCCGAGGTCAGGCGCGTGAGCTCGTCGGGCTCCAGCGAGAAGCTGGAGTCGGGACCGCCGTCGGCGCGGGCCAGAGTCACGTGCTTTTCGATCACCGCCGCGCCCAGCGTCACCGCCGCCACCGAGGCCGCCGTCCCTGGGGTGTGATCTGACAGCCCCGCCACGCAGCCGTAGTCGGCGGCGAGGCGCGGGATCATGCGCAGGTTAGCGTCGGAGAACCGGGCCGGATAGGCGCTGACGCAGTGGAGCAGCGCCACATCGCCGGTCCCGTGGGCGCGGGCGGTGGCGATGGCGGCGGCGATCTCGGCGGGCGTGGTCATGCCGGTGGAGACGATCAGCGGCTTGCCGGCCCTGGCCGTGCGGGCGATCAGGGGCAGGTCGATCGCTTCGAACGAGGCGATCTTGTAGGCCGGCGCGTCCAGGCCTTCGAGCAGCTCGACCGCCGTCTCGTCGAACACCGAGGAGAAGACGATCAAGCCCCGCGCGCGGGCATGGGCGAACAGGGGCCCATGCCAGGCATAGGGCGTATGGGCCTCGGTATAGAGATCATAGAGCGTACGCCCTTCCCACAGGCCGGATTCCAGGCGAAAGCCAGGGCCGTCATGGTCCAGGGTGATGGTGTCGGGGGTATAGGTCTGCAGCTTCACCGCATCGGCGCCCGCCTGTGCGGCGGCGTCGATCAGGCGAAACGCCCGGTCTATATCGCCGTTATGATTGCCCGAGAGTTCCGCGATAATGAACGGCGGACAGCCGGGGCCCACGGGGCGGCCGGCGATGGCGAAGCCTGGCGGCGACTTGGGATCGGTTGTGGTCTGGGAAGGCGTCACGCGGGACCTGACGGAAAACGGCGTTAAGCATAGCTTGACGCGCCATCGTTAAGGCTTTGTCGCCATTTACGGCGAGAGGTGCGGTCATGATCGAACTCCGCGACTTTCGGGACGAAGACGTCCACGACCTGTTCCGCTGGCGGCGCGAGCCGGAGGTGGACCGCTGGATGTACGAACTGCCGCCCGGCCAGTTCGACGAACACCAGAAATGGTTCGATGAACACCGCGCCGACCCGAAGCGGCGCGGCTGGATGATCACCCTGAACGGCGCGCCCTGCGGTTTCCTGCACCTGTACGGCATCTCGCGCACCCAGCGGCGAGCGCAGTGGGGCTGGTTCATCGGCGAGGCGGAGGCGCGCGGTCGCGGCGCCGGACGGGCGGCCCAGGCGCTCGGCCTGGACCGCGCCTTCTCGGAATTCGACCTGCACAAGGTCTGGTCGGAGGTGCCCGCCGGCCACGAGACCGCGCTGAAGGCCCAAGCGACGGCGGGTTTCCGCCGCGAGGGTTATCTGCGCCGCCACGCGTTCAAGAACGGCGAGTTCCGCGACGTGGTGCTGCTGGCCATTCTCTCGGAGGAATGGGCCGCCAAGCGTGACAGCGTGCGGCGCGATCTCGTCGCCTCGCGCCTGATCGCCGCCTAAGGCTTCATTCCGTCGGCTGTCCGAAGGATACGCGGGTTTCCACGACCTCAGCAGTCGGCCAGCGACACTGGGCGAAACCTCGCCCAGCCGAGACCGCACCCTGTGATTCGAACTGTCTTACCGTCCGACCAACTGTTGCCCATAGACCGCAGTCCGACCACCGTGGTCGCCTAGATCGATCCACGATCTTGCCGCTATTTGTTTTGAGTGCATAACGCTCGAAACGCCTCCGTATACGGAAGGTCGACGCCGCCTGGCGAGATCGGGTCCGTGTGGCTGGCGACCGGAACGATCGGGGCGAATTCCATGAAACTCATACTGCTCGGCGCGACCGCGCTGGTGTCCCTCATGGGCGCGCCGGCTTTCGCGCAGACGGACTCCTCGCCCGCCAGCGCACCGCCGACCCAGCTGCGGGGCGTCACGGTGACCGCCCACGGAACCGACCAAGCCTATGGCACGCCGCCGCAGTACGACAAGCCGGTCGCCACCCTCGGCCCGCTGGGCGAGCAGAATCTGTTGGACACGCCCCAGGCGGTGACGGTTGTTCCCGAGGACCTGATCGTCAATCTGCAGACCCGCACGGTCAACGACACCCTGCGCTTCCTGCCGTCGGTGGAGATCCGCGATCAGCAGGGCCTTGAGGTGTCACGTCCGCAGTCGCGCGGCTTCATGGGCAGCATCGTGCAGAACACCCGCCTGGACGGGCTCAACATCATCGGCACCACCGCCATCCCGGCCGAGAACCTCGCCGGCATCGAGGTGCTGAACGGGCCGGGCGGGGCCCTGTACGGCCCGGAATCCCCAGCCGGGGTGTTCGACTATATCCTCAAGCGGCCGACCGACACGCCGCTGCTGCGCTACTCCGAAGGCTTCCAGTCCAACGGCATCTTCACCGAGCAGGCCGACGTCGGCGGCCGCTTCGGGCCGGACGACAGGCTCGGCGTGCGCCTGAACGTCGTCCACGGCGAGGGCGAAAGCTATGTCGAGGGCAGCAGCACCAATCGCACCCTGGTCAGCCTCGACATGGACTACCACATCGACTCCAAGACCGTGCTCGAGCTGGACTATAGCCACTACACCACCGAGGCGAACGGCCTGCCCGGCAGCTTCGTCTACGACGGCGCCAGCACCGCGGCCGGCGGCAAGGGCAACAGCATCCTGCCCGCAGCCCCCGACCCCACCCGCGTGGGCTACGGCCAGCCCGACGCGGGCACCAACCTGCGCACCGAAACCGCGCTCGGCAAGATCAAGCACAGCTTCAACGACAACTGGAGCCTGGAGGTCGGCGGCCTGTACCAGAACGCCCTGCGCGGCCTGACCGGCATCACCAACACCCTGACCGACAACACCGGCGACTACACCGTCACCAAGAACTTCACCGCCGTGCCGCAGTTCACCATCGGCAGCTTCAGCGGCTATCTGAACGGCCATGTCCAGGTGCTAGGCATGATGAACGACATCTCGATCGGCACCAACGGCTTCGTCAACGGCCAGTATTCGCACAAGACCTCGATCGCGGTGAACCTCACGCCCGCCCAGAACCTGGCCGACCCGCAGGTGCTGACGCCCAAGCCGACGCCGGCCAACGGCGGCCTGTACGAATCCAGCCATGTGTTCGAGCAGTCGATCATCCTGGGCGACACCCTGCACCTCACCGACCAGTTGGCGTTGCAGGCGGTGGTCAACACCTCCTTCATCCACTCGATCAGCTTCGCCGCCACCGGCGCGGTCACCAGCGACGACAAGCGCGACGGCGTGGCCAGCCCGACCATCAGCCTGATCTACAAGCCGATCCCCAAACTCAGCCTGCACGCCACCTGGGCCCAAAGCATCGAGCAGGGCGACCAGGCCCCGGCCGGTTCGCCCAACGCCAACGAATTCCTCACCCCCTACCAGGACGAAATCTACGAGGTCGGCGCCAAGTACGCCCTGTCCAGCAAGGTGCTGCTGACGCTGGACGCCTTCCACATGACCCGGCCCTTCGCCACCAATGTCGCCCCCTCCAACATCTTCGAAGTGGTGGGCGAGCAGCGCAACAATGGCGTGGAGGCCTTCGTCCAGGGCGAGCTCACACCCGATCTCAGCCTGTTCGGCGGCGCGACCTATATCGACGCGCGGCTGCTGAACTCCAACAACGCCACCACCGCCGGCAAGCTGATCGTCGGCGTGCCCGAGGTGAAGACCGACCTGGTGTTCGACTACCACCCCGCCTTCGCCGGCGGCGCGGCCTTCACCTTCACGGTCAACTACGAGGGCCGGCGCGCGGCGACCGACACCAACAACTCCTTCGCCCCATCCTACGTCACCATCGACCCGGGCGTGCGCTACCCGTTCAACTACGACGGCCACCACATCACCGCGCGGTTCGAGGTGATCAACGCGACCGACACCCACTATTATTCGTCGATCGCGGACGGCAACATCGTCGGCAGCCCCGGCGCCAACACCGCCTATCTCGGCGCCCCGCGCACCTTCATGGCCAACCTCGACTTCGACTTCTGATCGAGGACGGATCGACAAAAGGCGCGGGTTGACGCCACAAGGCTTGGCCAAGGCCCGCGCTCGCGCATAAGCTGTTCGGCTCATACCGAGGAGTTGTGTCTGTGACCCTATCGCCCGCGTTCGACCGTCGCCGGATTCTGCAGGCGGGGGCGGCGCTGGCGGCGGTCGCCGCCGCGCCGATGGCGCGGGCGGCCCCGAGCGGCCAAGATAACGCTTTCCGCACCACCCTGGACGCCTTCGCCGACGAGATCGTGCGCATGTCGCCCGAGCAGGCCACCTCGCTCGGCATCGACAAGGGTCGTTACGCCGCGCTGAAATCGCAGCTGTCGGACCTGTCGCCGACCGGCGATGCGGAGTGGGCGGCGCAGGTGCGCAGCATGCGTCGCCGCCTGTCGGCCGTGGACCGGGCGTCGCTGTCGGAGGCCGACCGCATCCGCTACGACACCGTGCTCTACGCCGCCGACCGTGGAATCGAGGGCGCTGGCTTCAGCTATGGCGGCGGGGCCGGAGCCGGGTTTAGCGGCGGCGCGGCGCCCTATGTGATCAGCCAGCAGAACGGGGCTGTGACCAGCGTGCCCGAGTTCCTGGATTCCCAGCACCAGGTCCGTGACGCCGCCGACGCCGAGGCCTATCTGGCGCGGGTGTCGGCGTTCGCGCGCCAGCTCAACGAAGAGACCGCCCACATCCGCGCCGACGCCGGACGGGGCGTGGTGCCGCCGGACTTCATCGCCGCGACCACGCTGGGCCAGCTCCAAGGCTTCCGCGCCACGCCTGCCGGCCAGCAGCGTCTGGTGACCTCGCTGGCCTCACGCGCCCAGAAGGCCGGGATCGCCGGCGACTGGACCGCGCGCTGCACCAAGCTGGTGGAGTCCGAGGTCTATCCGGCGCTGGATCGCCAGATCGCCGCCTTCTCCGCCGCCACCGCCCACGCGTCCCACACCGCCGGCCTTCAGCGCCTGCCCCATGGCGACGCCTTCTACGCCTGGGCGCTACGGCTCGGCACCACCACCACCCAGTCTCCGGCCGAGGTCCACAAGATCGGCCTGGAACAGAACCGCGCCATCCAGGATCGTATCGACGGCCTGCTGAAGAAGCAGGGCCTGACCCAGGGCACGGTGGGCGAGCGGGTGCAGGCGCTGAACAAAGACCCGCGCTTCCTGTATCCGAACACCGACGCCGGCCGCGCCCAGCTGATCGCCTATCTGAACGACTGCATCGCCCGCATCCGCCCGATCCTGCCCCAGGTCTCGCACCTGGGACTGAAGGCCGACGTCATGGTCAAGCGCGTGCCGCCCGACATCCAGGACGGGGCGGCGCTGGGCTATATGAACTTCGCGGCGCTGGATGGGTCGCGGCCGGCGATCTATTACGTCAACCTGAAGTCCACCTCGCTCTGGCCCAAGTACCAGCTGCCGACCCTGACCGCCCACGAGGGCATTCCCGGCCACACCTGGCAGGGCGCCTACCTGGCCGAGCACCATGCCGAGATCCCGCTGATCACCTCGCTGATGGGCTTCAACGCCTTCGTCGAGGGCTGGGCGCTCTATTCCGAGCAACTGGTGGACGAGCACGGCCTGTATGCCGAGGACCCGTTCGGCCAGATCGGCTATCTCCAGGCCCAGCAGTTCCGCGCCTGCCGGCTGGTCGCCGACACCGGGCTGCATTCCATGGGCTGGTCGCGCGAGCAGACGGTGGCCTTCCTCAGCGAACAGACCGGCAAGGGCGCCGACGCCATGACCAGCGAGACCGACCGCTACTGCGTCGCGCCGGGCCAGGCCTGCGGCTACAAGACCGGCCACAACGAGATCCTGCGCCTGCGCGAGAAGGCCAGGACCGCGCTAGGACCGCGCTTCGACCTGGGCGGCTTCGACGACGCGGTGGTCAAGACCGGCGGCGTGCCGCTCACCGTCCTCGCCACAGCCATCGACGCCTACATTGCCGACGTGAAGCGGGGTTAGCCCGTTCCCAACTACCGCTCATCCCGGCGAATGCCGGGACCCAGATCATAGGGCTTAGTACTGGGAGATAAGGGCGCTCAAGCGATCCCAAGGCCGCGACCTTCGATCTGGGTCCCGGCATTCGCCGGGATGAGCGGAAACGGAATTGACCGCTCGCTCGAGCCGTCAGGGCGCAGCGTCTTCCCGCAGCTCGCCGAGCAGCACCAGCAGCTGCTCGGCGAGCGGGTTGCTGCGGTAGCCGGGCAGCGCGATGGCGTCGATGCGGCGGGCGAAAGCCGGGCTGTGGATCGGGCGGACGACGATGTCGGGTCGCTGGGCGCGCATCGACAAGCGCGGAGCCACAGCCACCCCCACCTTGGCCGCCACCATGCCCTGGACCGACTGGTAGTCCTCGGTACGGAAGACGATGCGCGGCTCGAAGCCGGCGATCCGGCACATCACCTCGAAGGCGTCCTCGTAGCGGGTCGAGCGGTGGGTGCGCACGATCCAGGGCTCTTCGGAGAGTTCGGTCAGCCGCAACGACCCTTGTTCGTCCGCCAACGGATGATCGGCCGGCAGCAGTAGGACCATGGGATCGGCCAGCAGGTGCTGACGATGCAGGTCGCCCACCGGCCGCATCAGGAAGTCGTAGTCCCAGGTGATCCCGACGTCGATCTCTCCGGCCAGCAGCTTGGCCGGCAGGTCCTCGGGCTGGGAGGCGTGCAGCACCAGCTGGGTCTCGGGATAGCGCTGGCGGTATCGCGAGACCAGCATCGGCACCAGATGGGCGCCGGCGGTGGCGAACACGCCCAGCGTCACCGCCTTGGGCGGGTCGGCCAGGCGGTGCAGCTCCTGCTCCAGGCCCGACATCTCGCGCAGCAGACCCTGCGCCCGCTTGGCCAGGAACTGTCCCGCCGGGGTCAGCTTCACCCCGCGCGGCACCCGCTCCATCAACGCCAAGCCGACGTCGCGCTCCAGGATGGCGATCTGCTGGGAGACGGCGGACTGGGTCAGGTTCAGCCGGGCGGCCGCCGCGGTGAAGGAGCCCTCCTCCGCGACGGCGCAATAGATTTCCAGCCGTCTGGAGTCGAGCATGGCGACTTATAGGCTCAACTTGGCGGTTCTGTCAGATCAGGCGAAGTGCTTGACCCGCGCCTTGGCGAAAGTGGTGACTTCCGACCCCAGCATGGCCAGCTGTTCGCCGACCTTGGCGTCCAGCACTTCCCCGGCCGCGCCAAAGGGCTTGGTGGTGGAATTGATCACCACGCCAAGCGGGGTCGGCCAGCCGCGCAGCGAATGCACGGTCGCCCGCAGCGAGGCCAGGGTGGTGACGCCCGCCTGCCAACCGGCGGCGGAGACGATGCAGCCGACCGCCTTGTGGTGCAGATAGGGCTGCGGATCGGCGGCCAGGCCCTGGAGGTAGTCGATGGCGTTCTTCAGCATGCCGGACATGCCGCCATGGTAGCCGGGCGTGGCGATGATCACGCAGTCGGCGCGGCGTGCGGCCTCGATCAGGCGCTGGGCGGCCTCCACCGAGTCCGCAGTCTCCGGGTCGTAGGCCGGGAAGTTCAGCTCGGTGGCGGTGATGATCTCGGTGACCGCGCCCTGGGCGGCGGCGGCCTTAAGCGCGTGGCGCAGCGCCACTTCTGAGGACGAGCCCGGCCGCAGGGTGCCGCCGATGCCCAGGACCACCGGCACGCTGGTAGGGTCTTCGAGGGTGGCGTTCTGGTCGATGGAAAAAGGCTTGTTCATTGCCCTTGGACCTTCTCGTTCGAGACGGGTGGGGCGGGCGTCCGAGCCGTTGCGCTCCGGACGCGACGCCGACGATAGGCGTTGGCGCGACGGGAGCCGCCTCCGGGGGAGGTCGGAGGGGTCCCGTCGCTAACCGGCGTTGGCCTCAGGCGGCCTCGGCCGTGACCTTGGCGTCGCGCGGGGCGAGGCCGAGGTTGTCCTTCAACATCTCGTGCTCGTAGTCGGTGTGGAACAGGCCCCGGCGCTGCAGTTCCGGCACCAGCATGTCCACGGCCGCTTCCAGGCCGGACGGCAGCATGTCGATCATCATGGTGAAGCCGTCGGCGGCGCCGGCCTTCATCCAGGTCTCCATCATGTCGGCGACCTGTTCGGCGCTGCCGATCATCTCCTGGTGGCCGCCGCCATAGCGCAGGCTCAGCTCGCGCACCGTCAGGTTTTCCTTGGCGGCGAGGTTGAGCATGGAGCGGCGGAAGCCGATCGAGCCCTTGTACTCCGACTCGGGGATGATCTTGCTGAGGTCGAGCGGCTTATCCAGCTCCATGGCCTCGACCGGCATGCCCAGGCGGCGGGCCAGCTTGGCGACGTTCGGGCCGACGCCCAGCACGCCTTCGAGCTGCTTCTTGCGGTCCCAGGCCTTCTCTTCGGTCTCGCCCAGGATCAGCGACACGCCGGGCAGGATCTTGATGCTGTCGGGGTGACGGCCCTCAGCCTGGGCGCGAGTGCGCATGTCGTTGCGGAAGTCGATGGCGTCTTCCATCAGGTGGGCGGCGGTGAACACACAGTCGGCGTACTTGGCGGCTTGTTCGCGACCGCGCGGCGAGGCGCCGGCCTGGAACACCACCGGGCGGCCCTGGGGCGTGCGGGCGAAGGGCAACGGACCCTTGACCTGGAAGTTCTTGCCGATGTGGTTGATCTCATGGACCTTGTCGGCCAGGCCGAAGACGGCGTTGGCCTTGTCGCCGACCAGCGAGCCCTCTTCCCAGCTCTCCCACAGCTTCAACACCACGTCGATGAACTCGTCGGCGCGCTCGTAGCGGCCTTCGTGGTCGGGGTGCTCGCCGCCGCCGAACTGCTCGATGGTGTGGGGGTTCTGGGTGGCGATCGAGTTCCAGCCGGCGCGGCCGGCGCTCAGGTGGTCCAGGGTGGCGAACTTGCGGGCCAGCTCGTAGGGCACGTTGTAGGTGGTCGACGCCGTGCCGATCAGCCCGATCTTCGAGGTCTGCGCGGCCATGAACGACAGCACGGTCACTGCGTCCAGGGTGCCGCAGGGGCGCTCGACGCCATTCTCCTGGTTGGTGATCTGCTCGGCCAGGAACAGCGCATGAAGTTTGCCGGCTTCGGCCTTCTTGGCCAGGGCGCTGTAGAAAGCGGGCGAAACATAGTCGGAGGCTTCGCCATCGCGCGCCATCCAGGCGCCGAGGTGGATACCCAAACCATGCATCAGTGCTGCGGTAAGGATCATGAATTCATCTCCCGGTAAGCAAATTGGTCATGGCGTCAGCATTTGAACGTCGATCGATTGCGATGTCTTGTGATCGACGGCGCGCCATCTGACCCTAGTGTTGGGCGACGCTCGACATTACCACAAGCGGGAAATTCTTTTGTTTGACATCAGCCGACCTAATGCCACGCAGCCGAATCCAGACTGGCTTGGCTGCGGCGCTATGGGCAGCGGCCACTCAACGTCCGCCTATATGCAAAATTTCTGCATGTAATATCTATGCAGTCGAACTGCATGGTGATACCAACCCCGCCGATCGACGCCCCGAGCGCCTGATCCCCGCCCTTCAAGCCGGCAGAAGACCGGACGAGCGCGCGGGCTGCTTTCCGCGTCGACAGATCCAGGGAGGGTCGTTGAGTGAGCCGTTTGCGTGTTGGTGACTTGTTGGCGCACAACGCCGCGTCGCGTCCTGACGAACTGGCCGTGATCGAGCCCGGCGGGGCCTCACTGACCTGGGCCGAGCTGGACGACGCCGCCCATCGCCTGGCCGCCGGGCTTTCGGGGCTGGGCCTGAAGCGCGGCGACCGGGTGGCCACGGTGGTGCGCAACGGGGCCGGCGCGGTCGAAGCCCTGTTCGCCAGCGCCAAGGCCGGCTTCCTCGGCGTTCCCGTCAATTACGGCCTGACGGTCTCCGAAGTCCGCGCCATCCTGGAAGACAGCCGTCCCCACGCCATCCTGGTGGACCGGGCCTTCGTCGACAGCCTGGGCGACGTGATGGCCTCGGCCGGCGTCCCGGTCGTCGTGCGCGGCGGTATCGAGGGCCTGGCCCGCGACTGGCACGACGCCGATGCGCTGAAACTGACGGGCGGGACCTATGACGCCGGCGCGGTCAGCCCCGACGACCTGCGCACCATCCGCTACACCAGCGGCACCACCGCCGCGCCCAAGGGCTGCCTCAGCACCCACAGCCAGATCCTGGCCAGCATCGCCAACTTCTATCGCGAGCTGGACGTGCCGGCTGCGCCCTTCCTACAGCTGCTGCCGCTGTTCTCCGGGGCCGGCATCTGGATGGCGTTCGCCGCCGCCTATCACGGCGTGGCCAACGTGATCCCCGAGTCCTTCCGCCCGGCCGACGCGCTGGAGGCCATCGGCCGCTATCGGGTCGGCCATGCCTGCGGCGTGCCGACCATGCTCGGCCGGATGTGCGAGGCGTTCGAGGCCGGCGACTACGACGTCTCTTCGCTGAAGCTGTTCGGCTACACCGGCTCGCCCATGCCCCCGGCGGTGATCCGGCGCGCACTCGGCCTGCTGCCCTGGTCGTTCTACCAGGGCTTCGGCGGCGGCGAGATGGGCGGACTGGTCTCCTACCTCAAGCCCGAGGACCATCCCCGCACCCTGGACGACGAAGCGGGGTTGGCGCGGCTTTCCACCGTCGGCCGCCCGGCCCTCTACGCCGAGGTGGTGATCCGCAGTCTGCAAGACGGCTCGCCCGCGATCCGGGGCGAGGCCGGCGAGATCACCGTGCGCTCGCCCAGCAACTTCTCCGGCTACCTGAACCGTCCCGACGAGACCGCCACGACCCTGCGCGGCGAATGGGTCCATTCCGGCGACGTCGGCTATTTCGACGCCGAGGGCCTGCTGCACGTGGTCGACCGGGTGAAGGACATGGTGCTCAGTGGCGGCATGAACATCTCCTCCGCCGAGGTCGAGGGTGTGCTGATGGACCATCCGGCGGTGAAGGCCGCCGCCGTGTTCGGCGTGCCGAACGACGACTGGGGCGAACTGGTCACCGCGGCGGTGATCGCCAAGCCGGGCGAGAGCGTCTCCGAGACCGACCTGATCGCCTTCGCCCGCCTGAAACTGGCCGGATACAAGGCGCCGAAAGCGGTGAAGTTCGTCGACGACTTCCCGATGAACGCCGCCGGCAAGATCCTCAAGCGTGAGCTGCGCCAGCGTTTCGCCACCGCCACCGCCTGACCACTCCGTCAAAACCTCCGCCCTCAAGAAAACGACAGGAATCGAACATGAAGTGGACCCCCGACACCAAAGCCGGCCCGCGCGGCTATCTGGTCGAGCCCGAAGAGTTCCAGACGCTCGAGATCACCATGCCCGCCGACGGCGTGGCCCTGATCACCCTGAACCGCCCGCATAAGCTGAACGCCTTCAACACCGAGATGATCGGCGAGATCCGCGCGGCGATGTGGCGGATGAACTACGACGAGCGGGTGCGGGTGATCGTGATCACCGGCAAGGGTCGCGGCTTCTGCGCCGGGCGCGACGTGGAGGAGCTGCGCGGCGAGCGCGGCATGCCCCTGCCCCACTACCGCGCCTATGTCCGCGCCAACCACGAGATGCTCGACGACTTCGAGGCGATCGAGAAGCCGGTGATCGCGGCCATCAACGGCATCTGCGCCGGCGGCGGCATCGAGCTGGCGGCGAGCTGCGACTTCCGCTTCGCTTCCGACGCCGCGACCTTCCTGCTGCCGGAGATCTTCATCGGGGTGATCCCGGCGTCGGGCGCCTGCTCGCGCATGATCCCGATGGTCGGCATCGAGAACGTCAAGGACATGGTCATGACCGGCCGCACCGTCGACGCCCACGAAATCCGCGAGATGCGTTTCGTCCGCCGCGTGGCCGCCGCCGACAAGCTGATGGAAGAGGTGTTGGCCTACGCCAAGCTGCTGATGAAGGGCGCGCCGCTGGCCATCGGCATCGGCAAGCACATCACCAACACCTGCCAGAACATCGACACCGATTCCGGCCGCATGCTGGAACGGTTGGCCCAGTCCTCGCTGGTCGGCTCCACCGACTCCACCGAGGGGGTGAAGGCCTTCATCGAGAAGCGCGCCCCAAACTTCACCGGACGCTGAGTTCGACATGAAGCTGTCCGGGGTCACGGTCGTGGACTTCTCCCAGTTCATGGCCGGGCCGATGACCACGGCCATGCTGGCCGACCATGGCGCACGGGTGATCAAGATCGAGCCTCCGGGCGGCGATCCCACCCGCCATGGTCCGCGCAGCCGGCCGGGCCAGGCGACGGGCGACAGCTTCCAGGTGCTGAACCGGGGCAAGTTGAGCGTGGTGCTCGACCTGAAGGCCCCGGCCGATCAGGAAGCCGCGCTAGACCTGATCGCCGAGGCCGACGTGGTGGTCGAGTCCTTCCGTCCCGGCGTCGCCGAGCGGCTGGGCGTCGGCTACGCGGCGGCGCGGGCGCGCAACCCGGACCTGGTCTACTGCTCGCTGTCCGCCTTCGGACAGACCGGCGCGCTGAAGGACCTCGCCGCCCATGACACGGTGGTGCAGGGGCTGGCCGGCGCCTTCGCCTACGACGCCGAGGGACGGCCGACGCCCCCCTCGGTGTCGCTGGCCGGGGTCGCGGCGGCGCTATTCGCCATGTCGGCCATCCTGATGGGGCTGTTGTCGGCGCGGGCGGGGAACGGCGGCGAGCACATCGACATCTCCATGCACGACGCGGCGCTTGCCGTACGCGGCGGGATGACCGCCGCCGCCCTGGCCGCCCGCGAGGATCCGCGCGCCTTCCGGCCGGAGATCGGGCTGGCGCTGACCGAGACCTACCGCACCCTGGATGGCGGTTGGCTATGCCTGGGCGCGCGGGAGCCACGCACGATCGTGGCTCTACTGAAGCTGCTGGGCATGGCCGAGCTGGTCGAGATCGCCGACAAGCCGCCTGGGCGGGACCAGGCGGCGCTGCGCGCGGCCCTGACGGCGACTATCGCCAGCGACACCCTGGACAACTGGATGGAGCACCTCGCGCCCCTGGCCGGCGCGGTCGGCCCGGTGCTGACCTACGCCGAAGCATTGGCTCATCCGCATACGGAAAGTCGCGGAATAATCCTGACCGATGAGGACGGCGCGCCGCACCTGAACACGCCCATCCGCTTCGCCCGTGAGCCCTCGACGCCGAACTTGCGGGTCGCGACGCTGGGCCAGGATGGCGATGCGGTCCCGGGGCGCTCGCCGAGCGGAGCGCCGTCCGAAGGCTAGGCGTGTACCATGATGGTCCAGGCTGGGTCCGCTTCGGGCCGGGTGGTTATGGCGGGTTTCGACCCAAAGCGGACGTGGCCAGTCACTTCAGCGATGGCCTATCAAAATTCTGAAATGGCCGATCCGTCCGCAGGCGCCCCTACTGTCCGCTTGAGAGCGTGATCTTGGCCGTTCGAGCCTTCATGTTGACATCGAAAGCGGCATGAAACGCGTAGGGGCGACCTACGGTCTGCACTCCATCCTTTGTTTCCGACTTCATCTGAATAGAGGTCGACAGTTTCAAGGCCGCGTAGCCAAAGCCCATCTCCGACGGGTTTTCATTAGCTATCCAACAGCCGAGGAGGTCCCCCTTTGGACCGACAGTGCATCGCGCTGTTGCGCTTCCCGAGATAGCAGTCCGAGCAGGCCGGTCGGGGAAATAGCCGTCGATGTCATCCTGTCTTGGCATCACCGCCCAAACCGGATCGACGATAGGCGCTGAAGCGATCGACGCAGATACGACAGCACGGCCAGGATTGGCGTCGTCGAGTGGCGACGCCAGGGACCTACGGATCATGACCAAGACATGTTCACCGGGCGTCGCGCCCACCAGATAGTCGGGAGCGTTGCTCTCGGCTTGTATAAACGCGTCCGTACGTTTGGTTGGGGCGGAAGCTGGCAGGCCGGGCGACGGGCTACAATTATTGGCCATGAGCGTGTCGCTAACACTGCAAAAGAGGATTTCGTCCTGCTCCTTCAGCAGCGTGCTAGCTGGGGCCCGAGCGGCAGCCGGCCACACGCTCCCGAAGACTAGCAAAGTGCACAGACTAAAGAACCTTAGTTTCAACCGATCCCCCGACCACGGATACACAGCGCCCCCCAAAACGGTTGTTGAATTTCCACTGCTCGTCAATCGCAACGTCCGCCTGACACGCTCAGGTCGCGAACAGGGTGACTTCGGTGGCCTTGACCAGGGCGCAGGCCCGCTCGCCCTCCTTGAAGTCCAGTTCGGCGGCGCTGATCGCGCCCATGGTGGCGAACAGGGTCTTGCCGCCGCCGAGATCGAGGGTGATCTCGCTGCCGGCGACGGTGTCCTCGCGCCGGATCACCACCCCGGTCAGTTGGTTGCGGGCCGAGGTGCGGCCGATGTCGGACTTGGCCAGGACGATCCCGTTCGGATTGACCAGGGCCAGCACCGAGGACCCCGGCGCAAGGGCGAGGTCGGCCAGGCTGCGCACCGGCACGGTGGCGATCAAATCCACGCCCGGGGCCAGGGCCAGCCCCACCTCGGCGATGATCGGCCCCTCGATCAGGGTGGAGATCACAGCCCGCCAGACGTTGCGCGCAGTCGAACGCACCGAGACCAGCGGCAGGGTCGAGACCTTGTTGGCGCGCGGACCCAGGCGGGCGCGCAGCCGCTCCACCACCTCGGCCATCTCCTGCTGCAGCTCGCGATAGTCCGACAGCAGTCGGCGGCCGGCGTCGGTCAGCACCGCGCCGCGCGTGGCCTGGCCGCCGGGGCTGGTCGCCACCAGTTGCTCGCCGAACAGGTTGTTCAGCGCCTGAACCGCATCCCAGCAGCCGCGATAGCTCAACCCCAGCAGCTTCCCCGCGCCGGTGATGGACCCGGTCTGGTCGATGGCGTCCAGCACGCCGATCCGTTCCGGCCCGACGCGCCCGATCCCCGAATCGAAAACAATATTGGCGGTGAGGGTGTCGACCATGCCGCCAGTCTATGCGGGCCTGACGGATGTGTCAGGCGCCTCCGACTGGTAGGGGTCGCCAGACCACCTCATGAACGCCCTCCGACCGCTTCGAGAACGATCTAGATACAGACGAGCTTCCAGAGCGAGGCGATAGGTTTAGATTTGTCAGAATTGACATAAATGAGAGAATAAATTGGAATTTTTGACCACTCAATACGGATTTATGCAGCAATATATCTTGATTCATGGCATAGTGCGGTGGTTATTCGCCGTTTGGTTGCAACAATGACTCGACTGAGCGTTGACTTATGTATGCATCGCCATCAACAATACGCTGCCGCAAGCGGCTCGAACGGCGTTTTGCGCCACGCGGGCGATATGAGCGACTCGGACGCCGCCCCGACGGATTGTGGCGTGCGCACCTGACCACCCAGTTGGAAGACTTCAAGACGAAGAGGATGTCGGCTGTATGAAGTTCAGCTTCGTCGCCCTGGCGGGCGCCCTCTACGCGTCGGCCGCGTCAGCCCAGGCGCCGGCGACCATCGACCCCACCACCCTCGGCCCTCAGACGTTTCAGGACACCTTCAAAACACTGGACGCCGGGCCGGATGCAACCGCCGCCGTCCAGCCGCTGCACACATGGCGCACGATCCTGCAAGCCCCGCAGACGCCGCCCACGGCCGACTGCTGTTCCGATTCGACGAATACATGGTTCGGAAGCTCGGGCGACGGGCTTGGCTCTCCACCCGCCTATGTGGAGACCGCCGGGCTGGTGATCGCGGCGACCCGACAGGCTCAGCCGTTCGGCCGGACGTGGCGGTCCCAACTCCTCAACACCAAGTTCAGCTTCAGCCAGCTATACGGCTATTTCGAGATCAACGCCCAGATGCCGACGTGCGTCCCCGGCACGTGGCCGGCCTTCTGGCTGCTGCCGGAAACCGGTGTGTGGCCTCTCCACGGGGAAATCGATGCGCCCGAAATCGTCGGCGCCGGGATCGCCTACTGGACGGTCCATAGCGACGCCCTTGGGGTGGCGACATCGAACACGGTGTCGTCGCCGGTGTCTTGCACGCTCGGGTTCCACACCTACGGCGTGCTTTGGACGGCAAATACGATCGCCTACTATGTGGACCGCAAGCTTGTCGGCCAGACGCCGACGCCTGGGGACTACACGGTTCCCATGTACCTGTTGCTCGACCTGAACATTGGCGGCGCGTGGCCAGGTCAGCCCTCGGCCAGCTTGACGGAACAGAAGATGGTCGTGCGCGAGGTGGATGCCTGGTCCTGGCCCTGACTGGCCACGCCCCGCTGGGCGTCACCTCAGCGTTTCACACCCGACCCTGACCCCGCTCACACCCAGCGAAGGCTGTCGCTGCTGATCGGACGGGAACGATTTCGGCGGCTTCACGCGTTCAACCAGCTTGAACGAGGTCCCCGTGATGACGTCCACCGCCGTCTCCGCACCCCGGAGCGACACCGATCCCGCCGCGCCGAAGCGCCCTCCCGGCCCGCACAGGCGCCCCGTATTGCGCTGGGTGGCGGGCGGGATCGTCCTGTTGCTGGTGGCGATCGCCATCTTCCTGGCCCTGTTCAACTGGGACTGGTTCCGGCCGCCGCTGGCGCGGATGCTGTCGGGCAAGCTGCATCGGCCGGTGCGCATCGACGGTCACCTACGGGTGAATCTGTTCAGCTGGACGCCGTCGGCCACCCTCGGTGGGCTGAAGATCGGCGAACCGGACTGGGCGCCCAAGACCGACCTGGCCGACATCGACAGCATCACGGTGGTGGCGTCGCTCATGCCGCTGTTCACCGGCCATGTCGTGCTGCCCCGCGTGCAGGTGGACCGGCCCCGCGTGGCGATGTTCCAGGACCAGACGGGTCGCGCCAACTGGGACTTCAGCGACGGCGCGGCCCCCGGCAAGCCGGCCAAGCTGCCGGCGATCCAGAACTTCATCATCAACGACGGCAAGCTGTCGATCATCAGCCTGCAGCGGCGGCTCAAGCTGACCGGCACGGTCAATGCGCACGAGAAGGCCAGCGCCGCGGGCGGAGAAGGCTTCAGCCTCACCGGCCAGGGGACGCTCAACAACAAGCCCTTCCACCTCAACGCCTCGGGCGGCCCGCTGCTGAACGTGCGGCCCAATACGCCCTACCCGTTCGACGCCCGGGTGAGCGCCGGCGACATCCGAGTGACAGCCAAGGGCCGGGTGACCCATCCGTTCAACCTCGGCCAAGTCGAGGGCGCGGTATCGATCAGCGGGCGCAACCTGGCCGATCTCTACTACCTTACCGGCCTGACTCTGCCGAACACCCCGGCCTATTCCATCGCCGCCCGGGTCAGCAGGGACAACCTGATCTACAACGTCGACAGGATCGCCGGCCGGGTCGGCGACAGCGACCTCGAAGGCGCCCTCAAGGTCGACACCTCCGATCACGGCCGACCCGACATGACCGCCGACCTGCATTCGCGGATGCTGGACTTCAAGGACCTGGGCGCCCTGTTCGGGGCCTCCGGCGCCAACGCGCCGACGGCGCCGAAGCTGAGCGCTGCGCCCCAGGCCCAGGTCGCGGCCCGCCGGCTGCTTCCCGATGCGCCGCTGGACGTGCAGCGGATTCGCGGCATGGACGCCGACGTGCGTTACCGCGCGCTGACGGTGCGCGCCTCGCCGAATCTGCCCCTGCGGCAGGTGTCGGTGGGCGCCAAGCTCGATCATGGCCTGCTGGAGCTCGATCCCATCGACGTGAGCTTCCCCCAGGGTCGCCTGAGCGGGACCGCCAGGATCGACGCGCGGGGCGCGGTGCAGAAGGACGCCATCGACCTGCGCCTCAACGGCGTGTCGCTGGAGAACTTCATCACCAAGAAAAACGGCTCGGCCCCTCTGGAGGGCGTTCTGGATGCGCGGGTGCGGGCGACCGCGACCGGCGATTCGATCCACAAGGCGGCATCGACCTCCAACGGTGAGATGACCCTGGTGATGCCCAAGGGCGTGGTGCGTCAGGCCCTGGCCGAACTGATGGGGATCGACGCCACCAAAGGGCTGTTCATGCTGCTGGCCAAGGATCAGCACCAGACCGACGTGCGCTGCGCCATCGCCGACTTCCGGGTCAGCAACGGGGTGATGCAGGCCCAAAAGGTGGTGCTCGACACCGGCGTGGTCCAGGTCAACGGAACGGGCTCGATCAACCTGAACGACGAGAGCGTCGATCTCACCTTCAAGGGCCAGCCCAAGAAGTTCCGGCTGATCAAGATCAACGCCCCGATCCTGATCGGCGGCCACCTCTCCAGCCCCAAGTTCGGCATCTCGCCTGGTGGGGCGCTGGCCCAGGGCGGCGTGGCGGCCGCGCTGGCGGCGGCGGTCAATCCGCTACTGGTGATCCTGCCGTTCGTGAACCTCAACCTCGCGCACGACGCGGACTGCGCCAGCCTGGTCGCCACAGCCAACACCAAGGGCGCGCCGGTGCACGTGGCGCAGACCACCAGGGCCGGCGCGGCGCCCAGGACGGGCAAGGCGCACTGAAGACCTGGCGGCCCTATGCGGCGGAAGGCTTGCGCACGACGAACAGGTCCTGGCCGCCCGGATAATCGGCGGGACCGAGCCAACCCGCGAGCTTGACCTCGTCGGCCATCGTCAGGCCGGCGGCGTGAACGGCGTCGAGGAAATCGGGAAGCGGGTGGGCGATCGCCCGCTCGGGCGAGCGGGGATCGATCACCATCGAACCCTCCTGCCACGGTCGAAAGGCGAAACGGCCCTCCCCGCGCGCCAGGGCCTCGCTCCGAGAGGGCGTCAGCGCATAGCCGGTGAACAGGAATCGGCCGCCCGGTCTCAAGGTCCGCGCCGTCTCGCTCAGGTAACGCCGGATCGAGGCCAGCGTCATGTGGCTGAACACCGAGGTGGCGAAGGCGACGTCGATACAGGCGTCGTCGACCGGAAACCGGTAGCGGTCTTCCGGCTCCTGGCCGCCGGCCCGGTACTCGCGGTTGGCGACGTCGGCCTCGATGAAGCGGAAGTCCGGCCGCACGGGGGAAAACCGCTGGCGGCAAAGCGAGACAGCCTTGGGCGAAACGTCGAAGCCAACGTAGGCGGCGCCGGGATGCAGATAGGTCGCCAACGGCCAGGCCATGCGCCCGGCGCCGCAGCCAATATCCAGCACGTCGCTATCGGGCGTCAGGCCGGCGTAGGCGCGCAGAAGCTCCAGGTTCTCCAGACCGGCCCTGGCGAAGTCGCCGCCGCCCACATTGTGCAGGGTTTGCCAGGGCTCGCCCCGGCGGACCGGGTCCCTGACACGCGCAGGCAGGCTCTTGGCGTCCAGCCACGCGCCCGCAGCCGCCCGGCGCAGCGAGGGCGGAAGCAGTCCGGCGATTCTGGAAACCGTACGCGACACAGGAACTCCCGAGGGCCCTGCGGATCGAGGGCGTGCGCCCTTAATGGCGAGATATCGCGCCATGCAAAAGGGCCTTGGTTCGGCCTCTAGGCGGCAGGCTGTTCCGCTTCGACGCCGACGAAGGCTTGCCGGCGCATCTCCGCCGCCTGGCTGTGCAGGAAGGTGAGCAGCACATAGCGCTGGCCCCGGACCACAGGCGCCGCTTCGTGCAGCAGCGAAGCCGAGAACACCATGCCCGCACCGGTCGGCGGGTCGTAGCGGTTGTCGTCGTATTCGGGGAACAGCAGCCGCCCGCCCTCGAACGCGCCGGCGTTCAGGTTCACCGACAGGGCGAACTCGCGATAGGCCAGATGGGCGGAGGAGTTGTCCCGGTGACGGCGGAAGTAGCCGCCGGTGTCGTCGTAGCGGGCGATCAGGATGCGATCCACATGCGCCACTTGCACCTGGAAGGCCTTGGCGATCTCGGACACCAGGCGCGTGGAGAGCGCGGTCATCACCTCGATATGCAGCGGCTCCTCGGCGTCCAGCATCAGGTCGCGGCGGTGCTTCTTGCCCGCATCCACCCGGTTGATCGCCGCGCCCTCCGCGTCCATCGAGGCCATGGCCCCCTGGACATGCTCGCCGGCTTCGAAGCGGGCGATCAGGCGGCGGCACAGGTCGGCGTCCAGCAGGGCGGGCCGGATCAGCACGGGCGCAGGGCAGCGGACCTCGTGGGCCGGGTCGCCAGGCAGGGCGTCCAGAATAGCGAGGGCTATGGCCGGGGCGGCCCCGGCGTCGCGGCTGTCCACGACCGCCGCGAGCCTCAGCGCCCGATCCGCGATCACCACCGCCGGCGAGGCACCCACAGCCGCGAACAGGGCCGCATCCATGCAGTGCAACAGCCTCACCCCCGGCGGCGTCTTGGCTGTCGCCCAGCCCGGCGCCCCGGCCATCGCCAGCACCCAGATGTCGGCGGCGCGGGCGGCGAAGTCGTTGGTCAACAAGGCGAAGGCCTCGATCAACCCCGCAACCGCGGAGGGGGGCTGCTCGCCCGCCAGGATCAGCACCGCCGGGCGACCCGCCTGATCCTCGAAGGAGAAGTACCGCTGCTCGCCGGTCATGCCGTAGCAGAAGGGAAGGACATCCCCAGGCTGGAGAAGCGGTGGCGGGGAAGCGTCTGAAGGATGCGACATCGGCCTGTTTTCACGCGCAAACGGACAGGATCGAAGGTGTAAGAGCCAAGCCGTTAACCAAGAGGCAATGCGGGGCGCGGAGGCTGCGGCGAGATGTGAGGAGGCCGTGCGCCAATGCTGATCCGCCGGTCGACCTACGTCCACCTGACCCCGCTCGACGCCGACCGCATCCTGGTGATCCACGCGATCAGCCATCTGCGCCTGGTGGTCGATGCGGAGGTCGCCGACATCCTGGCCTGGTTCGAGACGCCGCGCGAGATGCCCGACGGCATGGCATGGCTCAACGGCCGCTACAGCTTCGATGAGGATACGCTGGCGGGGTGCCTCGCGGCGTTGATGGAGCGGGGTGTGCTGACCGATCGCGATCCCGTGGGCGAGGCCGCCGAGGTCGCCGCCCGGCTGGCGGAGTTGCACGGCCGCGATCCCGGCGAGGCGCTCGACCAGCTGCGCCGCCAGGCCAAGGAGGGCGCCGATCCCTACTGGTCGGTGTCCCAGGCCCAGGGCGTGGGCGAGCTGGGCCGACCGCTCAAGCACCGGCTGGACGTGCTGCTGTTCGGGGATTGCGAGCTGCAGATGGAGGCGGACTTCCTGCGGCGCGAGGGGGTCGCGCGCGGCGTCGAGGTGCGCGTGGCCACCGGCTTTCCCGGCGACGCCCGGCTGGCCGGGGAACGGCCGCACCAGGCGATCCTGATCGGGGCGCTCAGGTCGCGCCGCGCGGTGGCCAGCGGCTCGCCGGCCGAGCATGGCGGCGATCCGGCGGCGATCTATCTGGCCGAGGCGCGTCAGGTGATCCAGGGCCTGCGCGCGCACAGCGACGCGCCGATCCTGATCGACAACCTGCCCGAACCCACCGTCCAGCCGCTCGGGTTCGCCGACCGGGGCGTGCACGGCCATCGCAACCGCTTCCGTCGGTTGAACCTGGAACTGGAGACGCTGGCGGCGGCCTATGGCGATGTGCACGTGGTGGACGTGGCGGCGGCGATCAATGCGGAGGGCTCGGCGCACTTGCTCGACGATGGGCTGGTGGGCTTCACCCATTTCGGCTCGCCAGGCTGGATGCTGCAGCGGCCGCAAAGCGAGCTGGCGGCGGTGCACGGCCTGTTCCCGGACGTCGAGCCTTTGGCCACCGCGCTGGGTGGAAGCCCCTATGGGCGCGAGACCACGGTCGCCAAGGCCCACATGGATGCGCTCGGCGCCCTGCTTGGGCTCGACCGCAAGAAGTGCGTGATCGTCGATCTGGACGGGACCCTATGGCCCGGCGTGCTGGCCGAGACCGGCGCGCCCTTCGCCTGGACCCCGGAGATCAGCGGAGCCTATTCCTATGTCGGGCTGTATTTCGGCCTGCACGAGGCGCTGAAGGCGTTGAAACGACGCGGGATCGTGCTGGCCTGCGTCAGCAAGAACGACGAGGCGCTGGTGCGCGAGCTATGGCGCTATCCGGAGCATTATCCGCACGAGCGGCTGCTGACCCCGGACGACTTCGTCACCTGGCGGGTCAACTGGGCCGACAAGCCCACCAACATCGCCTCGATCGCCGAGGAGCTGGGCTTCGCGCTCGACGCCTTCGTGTTCATCGACGACCACCCGCTGGAGCGGGAGCGGGTCCGGCAGGCCCTGCCGGAGGTGGAGGTGCTGGGAGAGGACCCGTTCGCACTGCGCCGCATCCTGCTGTCCGATGCACGATTGCAGGTTTCGAAAGTCACCGAGGAGTCCGCCGCCCGCACGGAGCTGACCAAGGCCCAGCTCGGCCGCGAGCGGGAGCGCGCCGGCGGCCAGGAGCAGGACTTCGTGGCCTCGCTCCGGGTGGTCTGCAGCTTCGATCAACCGCGCGAAGGCCCGGCGCTGGAGCGGGTGGGCGAGCTGTTCCTACGCACCACCCAGTTCACCACCACCGGCCGCCGCTTCTCCGCCGGCGAGCTGGCGCGGCATGCGGCTGCGGGCGAGGTGTTCATCGCCCACGCCCGAGACCGCTTCGGCGACTATGGCCTGGTGGCGGCGGCTGTAGTGGAAGGCGGCGAGATCATCGCCCTGGCCATGAGCTGCCGGGTGATCGGGCTGCGGGTGGAGCACCGCTTCCTGGAGCACATGCTGTCGGTCATGGCGCGGACGGACGCGGCGGCGGTCGGGCGCATCGTCGAGACCTCGCGCAACGGGCCGGTGCGGCGGCTCTATGCCGACAACGATTTCAGCTACGACGGCGAGGTTTGGCGTCGCGCCTTGGCGCAGCCGCGCAAGGTCGGCTGACCCTAGCGGGCCGCCTGGGCCGCCATGGCGTTGATACCCGGCATCAGGCCGGCCGCTTCACCGCCGGCGCAGGCCGGACCGCCCTGGTCGGACGGCAGGGGCTCGCCCCAGCGCGGCTGTCCGCAAGGCGCGCGGCCGTTCTTGGAAGTGTCGATGTACAGGCTGACGCCCACGGACTTGTACTCGCCGCCGCCGCGACCGTGATAGCTGGGCAGCTTGGTGTCGGAGAGTGAAACGCCGAGATCGCTGCGGTCGCCGATGGGGATGTCGGCGGCGACATAGGCCTCGCGAGCGCCGTTGGACCCTATGCCCACGCTGGCCTCGCCGTGGATGGCGCGGGGCGGCGGGGGGCCCAGGTCAGGCCCCGGTCCCTGCGGCGGCCGAGCGCCGGACCCGTCGTTGGCGAGCCAGGCGTCGATCTGCTTGGCGGTCTGGTCTTCGGTGGTGGTCGCCACCGGCAGGTCCGAACTCATCGAAGCGGAGATCGGGGCTTGGGACTGAGCCGAAGGGGCGGTGGAATCCGAGGGCGCAGCCGCGAAGGCGGCGCTGCACAGGGCGAACCAGGCGGCCACGATCGTCACGAGCTTGGAACTGATACGCGCCATGCGATCCCCCTTTACACCATTCTCGAAAGCGACCGCGGCTTTAATTGGTCCGCCGCATGACGAAGTCGAAACGCCGAAGGTGAAGATAGGGCTCCCGTCTCACATGAAGCGGGCGCTCACCTTACGGCATTGCATGTGGGAGCTGGGACGGGGCGGCGCCACCCAGTCTGCGGCTCGCCGTCAAGCGGTCGTGCAAGGTTTCGATCGCGCGGCTGCCGGTGCGCTTGCACAGCCCCGGAACCACCGCATGGACCGCGCAAGCCGCTCCGGCCGAGAACAGGCTGAAGGCGAAGCCGAGCGCGAAACGCTGATGCTCCCAATAGGTCTCGCCCATTTCCTGGGGATGTTGGGTGAAGAGGCGCGAAAGCATGCGAATCCCTCCAAAGGCGCAGCGTCGATAGAAACTCTAACATACGTGTTGAGAAAGTCTAACGACGAAGGCGCGTAGAGACGGGCGCAGCCCTTATGTCGCTGGGCGGCGGTGCTCTGAAGACACAGGTTCAGGGCGGTATGCGCCTTTTAGGCGACGGCGAGCGCCCGCCTGTCCCGCCGTCGGTCGAGCGCGGCCAGCCATATGCAGAGCAGCAGCGCCACAGCCCCCACCGCCGCCGCCTCGATAAAGTAGAGGGCGTAGGCGTGGGTCAGGTCCCGCGCACCACGGACCTGGAGCTTGATCAGCTCCCCGGAGAAGCCCTTCAGCGTCTTGCCGGTGAGGTTCACCGCCGAGACCAGCAGGGCGTACTGGGTGGCGGTGTAGCCCAGCGAGGTGAGGGTGGAGATGTAGGCGATCAGCACCACGCCCGCGAAGCTCATGGAGAAGTCGTCGAAAGCCATCAGGCCGATGAAGACATGCGTGTCCGGCCCCGTCGTCGCCAGGATGGCGAAGCTGGCCACCGCCAGGGGCTGCAGCACCGCCCCCACGATCAGCGCCTTCAGGTGGCCGAAGCGGGCCGCGAACAGGCCGCCCGCCGCTATGCCGATCATGGAGGCCGGCAGCCCCACCACCAGTCGCACCGTGCCCACTAGCGCCTTGGACAGGTGGACCTGGACGTAGAAGGGGTTGATCACTGGCCCACGCAGATAGTCGCACAGGTGGTAGGTGGTCACGGTCAGGAGGATCAGCAGCGCCGCCCAGCCCAGGCTGCGGAAGAAGGCGATGAAGGGTCCCGCCACAGCGTCATAGGCCCGCCGCAGGCTCAGCCCCGTGCGCTTGGCCAGGGCGCGCGCAGCCGCCTGGGGCTCGCGGGCGGTGAGCATGGCGCCCACGCCCACCAGCATCAAAGCAGCGAAGATGGCATAGCAGGTTGGCCAGCCCAGCTTCTCGGCCATGATCAGGATCACCGAGCCAGTCAGGATATTGGCCGTGCGATAGCCCAGCGAATAGGCGCTGGTCAGCAGGTCCAGTTCCATGCCGTCGGCCGCCGACTCGATGCGCCAGGCGTTGATCGACACGTCCTGGGTGGCCGAGCCGAGGGCCGCAAAGATGGCGAACATCACCGCCTGCGCCAGGTGGGTGCGCGGGTCGCTGGCCGCCATGCCGAAGAGGCCGGCCATGACCAGGACCTGGGTCAGGCCGATCCAGCTGCGCCGCCGCCCCAGCCGACCGATCCAAGGCAGGGACAGGCTGTCGACCAGTGGCGCCAGAAAGAACTGATAGGTGTAGGACAGCCCCACCCACGAGGCGAACCCGATCACCGCCAGGTCAATATGTACGTCGCCCAACCAGTAGTTGAAGGTGTTGCCGACCAGCATGAACGGCAGGCCCGAAGAGAAGCCGAGCGCCAACATCACCAGCACCTTGGGCCGCCCCAGCGCCTTCAGCACGTCGCCGGCCTTGGCCCGCCGGCGCGGCGTGGCGGCGGCGGGCGGTTCCGGGGCGCCGATATCGGCCACATCCGGGGTAGGGGCGTCAGGCGCGTGCGTCAGGGCCAAGTCTCCTTCGCGCCCATCATGGCCGTGCGTCGCGTCCCCCGGTCAAGGCGTGGAAGGGGCGGCTATTCCGCGCCGCCCTCCTCGTCGGGCAGGCCGACGATGTGGAAGCCCGCATCCACGTGGACCACCTCGCCGGTGGTGGAGCGGCCGAGGTCCGACAGCAGCCACAAGGCGCAGCCCGCCACGCTCTCCACGGCGGTGTCCTCCTGCAGCGGCGCCCAGGCGCGGCCGTGGGCCAGCATGCCCCGCCCGCCCGAGATGCCGGCCAGCGACAGGGTGCGCACCGCGCCGGCCGAGATGGCGTTGCAGCGGATCTTCTTCGGCCCCAGGTCGCGGGCGATGTAGCGGGTCGACGCCTCCAGCGCCGCCTTGGCCACGCCCATGACGTTGTAGTTGGGGATGGTCCGCTCGGACCCCAGATAGGTCAGGGTCACCAGCGACCCGCCCCTGGGCATCAGCCGGGCCGCGCGCCGCGAGGCGTCCACGAACGAATAGGCCGAGATGTCCATCGAGCGGGCGAAGTTGCCGCGCGTAGTGTTCTCCACGAACGAGCCCTTCAGCTCGTTCTTGTCGGAGAAGGCGATCGAGTGGACCAGGAAGTCGATGGTCCCGAAGGTGTCCTCGATGGTCTTGAACGCGGCCTCCATGGAAGCGTCGTCGGTAACCTCGCAGGGGATCAGCGTCTTGACGCCGATGCTGTCGGCCAGCGGGCGCACGCGCTTTTCCATCATCTCCATGATGGTGAAGGCCATCTCCGCGCCCTGGGCGGCGAGTTGGGCTGCGATGCCCCAGGCGATGGAGTTGGCGTTGGCCACGCCCATCACCACGCCGCGCTTGCCGGCCATCAGATCGCCCTTGGGCAGGTCGTACGCGTCGGCCATTGATCCTCCCGATCGTTTCAACCCGGGCTTTCCACCCGGAAGACACGCGGTCTAGCGCATCGACGGGGGCGTCGTCACCCGCAAGGGACGCAAACCGTGCTAGTCTGGCCGCGCTTTCAGAAGGAGGGATATATGACCGAACAGACCTCTTATTCTCCAGTAAGCGCCTATCTCACCGTGGACGACGGCTTCGCGGCGATCGAGTTCTACAAGACCGCCTTCGCCGCCGAGGTGCGCGAAACCTATCCCTGGGAAGGCCGGCTGGGCCACGCGACGCTGAGCATCAACGGTGGCGACGTCATGCTGGCCGACGGCTTCGACGAGACCATCACCGGCATGCGCAGCCCCAAGGCGCTGGGCGGCACCACCTGCACCATCTCGCTCTCCGTCGCCGATGTGGATCACTGGTTCGACCGGGCGATCGCCGCCGGCTGCACGGTGATCCGCCCTGCGAACGACGAGTTCTACGGCCGCATGGGCAAGGTCCGCGACCCCTTTGGCCACGCCTGGGGCTTCACCGGCCCGGCCAAGGGCGGCTGAACCCTCCGTGACCTGGGACGAGGCGGTCGCCATCGGGTCGGCCTTGCCGGAGGTGGAGCTGTCCACCTCCTACGGCACGCCGGCGCTGAAGGTGCGCGGCAAGCTGCTGATCCGGCTGCGTCCCGAGGACGACAGCCTGGTGCTGCTGGACACGCCCATGGACGAGCGCGACCTGCTGATCGAGGCTGACCCGCAGACCTTCCACACCACGCCGCACTATGACGGCTATCCGGCGGTGCTGGCGCGCCTGGCGTCCCTGGACGCCCCCACCCTGCGCCGGATGATCGAGCGCCGCTGGCGCAACGTGGCGCCCGCGCGGCTGCTGAAGGCCTACGACGCGGCGGAGACGCTGGGCGGGTAAGGCGTCTTGGCGCCAGCGTGGCCCTTTAACGAAGCCTTGCGCGCCTCTCCCCAGCCGCTCGTTCCCGCGAAGGCGGGAATCCAGATCAAGCCAGCCAACGCCTCAGAATGAATCTGGGTCCCCGCCTTCGCGGGGATGAGCGGAGGACCGAGGGCGTCTATCCAGAGGACAGCGCAAAGGCTCCATCTCGCAATCTGCACGGCTTCGTTCGTGCAGCGAGAAAGTGCGCAAGCTCAAAAATCAACTAAAACTCGAACATTACGAGCAATTTAGAATTACAGAACCTTCATTTACTTTCATGACTCCTGCGTAAGTTTGTTAAAAGGACGTCATGACGCAGGCTTAATTGGTTTTCCGAAGCATGGGCGACTATTCGTTGGCCCACCGCTGAGGCGGGCGACATTCAAACCCCGGAGAGACCACAATGAGCAAGTTCATCAACATCCTGACCTCTGTGACCTACATCGCGATGGCCGCGATCCCGCTGTCCGCCATCGGTTCGGTCGCCCACGCCGCCGAGATTCCCGCCCGGGCCCATGTCCAGGTGGCCGACCTCGACCTGTCCAATCCCAGCGACGCGGCCCGCTTCCAGACCCGCGTGGACGCCGCCGCGGTCCATGTCTGCCGCGACGCCGGCAAGTCCCTCAACGCCCAGGCGGTCTGCCGGACGGCGGTTCGCGAGGAAGCCGTGCAAAAGCTTGGCGAGACCCAACGCCAGACCCTGCAGTACGCCACCCAGGGCAAGACCATCCAAACGGCTTGGCGGGTCGCCGGCTTCTGATCGACTTTATACGAATGACCCCACTGTCGCGGGAGCGGCGCGTAAAAGCCGCTCCCGCCCGACCTTCGGTCTTCAGTCCAATGCAATGATTTGAGGCAGGCCGCGAAAGCGCCCTGCCGCATCCATGCCGTAACCCGCCAGGAAACGTCCCGGCGCTTCCCAGGCCACGAAATCCGGCTCGATCCCACGCGGTTCGGGCCAGGGCTTGCGAGCGAACACCGCCGTCAGCACCTCCGTCGCCCCCGCCGCCAGGGCGATCCCCCGAGCCTGCGAAAGCGAAAGCCCGGAATCCAGCACATCGTCCACCACCAGCACGCGTCGGCCCGTCGCCGGCCGCTGCAGTCCTGCGCGCACCTCCACCTCGCCCCGGCTCGCCCGCGTATCGCCGTAGGAGGCCAGCCAGATGGCGTCGAACAGGGGGTGGCGATCGCAGGCGGCAAGCGCGCGGGTCAGGTCGGCGGCGAACCAGAGGCCGCCGGTCAGCAGGCAGACCACCACCGTCTCATCGTCGATCACCGGCGCGATCCGCTGCGCCAGCCGCTCCACCGCAGCGCTCACCTCTCCGGCGGAGAGGAGGACCTGGGGTTCAGCCATTCGGGATCGGGAGGGTCTGGCCCCGCGCGGCGGCGGGCAGGGCGTAGGGCGAGCCCTGGGGCACCGACCGGGCCGGCTTCGCCGCCGTCGTCGGCAAGGTCGGCAGGGCGAGGCCCCGCGCGCGGAGTTGCGGACCAGCGCTGGCGATCCTCTTTGCGGCGTCAGGAGACGGCCGGGCGACGGCTCGGGCGCGGGGCTCGAACACGAAGTCCACGCCCACCTGGGCGCCGGCCAGCGGCGGGTTCAGGAAGCTGACGCGGAAGGGGCGACTCTCGCCGGCCTGGATCGGGCCGGGGGCGATCCGGACGATCTTCTGCGCCAGCCGGTGGCCCGCCTTGTCGTAGAGGCTCACCCGCAGCGGCGCCGGCGCCCGCGCGCCGGGATCGACATTGCGTTCGGCGCCGGTGACGGTCAGGGCCGCCTGGCCATTCTGCAGGTCGGTCGCGGCCTGCACCCCGTCGGGCGCCAGCCCCAGGGGATTCACCGGCATGCGGAGCGCGGCGTAGGCCCCGGCGGTGCGCGGCCAGAGCTGCACCATCTGGACCCGGAAGATCGCCGCAGACAGCATCAGGGTCGCCAGACCGGCCGCCAGCGCCGCCCAAACGGCTCCCGCAGCGACCGCGCGGCGCGTGCGGCGCTTCGCCTCCACGCGCGCGCGGAAGGTCTTGGGCAGGTCGTCGGGAAACTTCTCGGCGGCTTCGAGATCGGGATCGGCCTCGGGCGTCAGTTCGAGCGGCTCGGGTTCCGGGGCCTCGGCGCGCCAGGATTGCTGACATCCGGCGCAGCGCACCGTGCGGCCCTGCGGACCGAGACGGGCCTCATCGACGAAATATCGCGTGGCGCAGTGAGGACAGGTCAGTATCATGGCGCCTGAACCTGAACCTCAGCGCTTGTCCATCGGAGATCGCCGCTTCCGGCTCCCATGCCCAGGCCCGACCCTTTTCCAGACGATCCCACAAACGCGCCCACGACCTCGCGCCGATCCGCTGCGCGCAGGACGGGCGAGGGGGCTGGCGCGTCCGCCGCATCCGGCGCGCCTGTCGTGCGCTTCGAGGGGGTCGGCATGCGCTACGGTCGCGCTCCGGAGGTGCTGAAGGACATTAACCTCAGTCTGGCGCCGGGGTCCTTCCATTTCCTTACCGGCGCGTCCGGCGCAGGCAAGAGTTCGCTGCTGAAGCTGATCTATCTGGCCCATCGGCCCTCGCGGGGGCTGATCCACCTGTTCAACCAGGACGTTTCGACCCTGGAGCGGGCCGCATTGCCCAAGCTGCGGCGCCGGATCGGGGTGGTGTTCCAGGAATTCAGCCTGCTCGACCACCTGTCGGCCTTCGATAATGTCGCCCTGCCGCTGCGGATCGCGGGGATGCGCCCCGACGACTACCGCAAGGACGTGGCGGAGCTGCTGGAGTGGGTGGGGCTCGGCCGGCGGATGCTGGCCATGCCGCCGACCCTGTCCGGTGGCGAAAAGCAGCGCCTGGCCATCGCGCGGGCGGTGGTGGTGCGTCCGGAAATCCTGATCGCCGACGAGCCCACCGGCAATGTCGACCCGGACATGAGCCTTCGCCTGCTGCGCCTGTTCGTGGAGATGAACCGCCTGGGCGCCACCGTATTGATCGCCAGCCACGACCAGACTCTCGTGCGCCAATCGGGCATGCCGGTGCTGCATCTGACCGATGGTCGCCTTGTGCGCGCGCAGCCCGAGCGCGTAAGCCCTCAGGAATGAGCGCGACGATGGCGGCGAACGAGGCGCGCACCCGGGGCGACCCCCAGGATGATGCTTGGATGGACTGGCGGCCCGCGCCCCTGCTGCCGACCCAGGACGGGCGGGACCGGGCGCTGACCTTCGTGGTGGCGGCGCTGTGCTTCCTGGCCTGCATGAGCGTGTTCGCCATGCTGGCGTCCGGCCGCGCGGCCTCGGGCTGGCGCCGCGAGCTGGGCGCGTCGGCCACGGTGCAGGTGCGGCCCAAGGCCGGCGAGACCGGGTCGGAGGCCGCCGCCCGCGCCGCCGAGGCCCTGGCCGGCGTGCCCGGTGTGCAGGAGGCCCAGGCCCTGGACCGCGCGGCGGCGGAAAAGCTGCTGGAACCCTGGCTCGGCAAGGGCAACATCCCCGACGACCTGCCCATCCCCCATCTGGTGACCGTCGAGCTCGACCCCGCCCATCCGGCCAATGCGGCCGCCCTGACCGCCGCGCTGGACGCCGAGGGGCTGGACGCCACCGTGGACGATCACAGCCGCTGGATGAAGGACGTGGAGGCGTCGGGCGCCGCTGTGCGGGGCATAGGATCGATCGGGGCGCTCCTGGTCGCCGCCGCCGCTGGGGCGGTGATCGCCTTCGCCACCCGCGCGGGATTGGCGGCGCGGCGCGACGTGGTCGAGGTGCTGCACCTGTCCGGAGCCAGGGATCGCTTCATCGCCGGACTGTTCCAGCGCCGCTTCGCCTTCCTCGCCGCACGCGCAGGCGGGTACGGCGCACTGGCGGCGGTGGTGCTGGCGGCCCTGGCGCGAAGCCTGGGCGGAAGCAATGGCTTCACCCCCGCCCTGCCGCTGGCGTGGACCGACCTGGTGGCAGCCGTCCCTTGTCCCCTGGCCGCGGCCCTAGTGGCGGCGGTGGCGGCGCGGCGCACGGCGATGTCGATCCTGGGCCAGACCACATGAGGGGCCAAGCCACATGAAGGGGATGGCGTGAAGACCCTCACCCTGGTGCTGCTCCTGGTGGTGATCTGGGCCGCGGGGCTTTGGGCCTTCGCCGCGCGGATCGCGGACTCCACCCCGGCGACCGATCCGCCCCGGGCCGACGGGGTGGTGGCGCTGACCGGCGCATCCTCGCTGCGGATCGAAGCGGCCACCGAACTCCTGGAACAGGGGCTCGGCCAGCGCCTGTTGATCTCGGGGGTCAACCGGGAGGCGACCCGCGCCCAGGTGCGCGACACCACCACCAGCGCCGGCCGCGCCTTCGACTGCTGCGTGGACCTGGGGTTCGAGGCGGAGAACACGCTCGGCAACGCTCACGAGACCGCCGGCTGGGCGCGCTATCACCACTACCGCTCGCTGATCGTGGTGACGGGGGACTACCACATGCCCCGCGCCATCCAGGAACTGCACGCCGCCATGCCGGGGGTGGCGCTCTATCCCTATCCGGTGGCGAGCCAGAGCCTGGACGCGCATCGCTGGTGGGCGACGCCGAGCGCGGCGCGGCGCATGGCGCTGGAGTATTGCAAGTACCTGGCGGTGCTCGGTCGCAACGGCTTGTCCGGACTGCATCATCGCGGCGGCGACGCGCCGGAGCGGACCAGGCCAGGACCTACACCTTCGGAAAATGCGACGGAGAATACGGCGGCATGAGACGCGGACGGCGAAGCCTGGTGGGCGCCGCCTTGCTGGCGGTATGGAGCTTCGCCTCGGCGCTGGTGATCGGATTGCTATTCCTGCCGGTGATGCTGGCCCCGCGAAAGGTGGCCTTGTTCCCCATGCGGCTGTGGGCGCGGGGGATGATCCTGGCGCTGCGTCTGCTGGTCGGCGCGCGGGTGGAGATTCGTGGGCGCGAGAACCTGCCCACCACCGGTTGCCTGGTCGCGGCCAAGCATCAGGGCATGATCGACATCATCATCGCGGTGCTGGCGCTGCGCGATCCCTGCATCATCCTGAAAAAGCAGCTGATGCGGATTCCGATCTTCGGCTGGTACGCCTGGAAGTCCGGGATGATCCCCATCGACCGCAAGGGCGGTGCAGTCACCCTGCGCGCCATGAACCACGCCACCGCCTCGGCCCTGGCGCAGGGCCGGCAGGTGCTGATCTATCCCGAGGGCACCCGGACCGAGCCCGGTGCGCCGCCGGCCTACAAGGGTGGCGTCGGGGTGCTGTACCGGGACCTCCAGGCTGTGTGCGCGCCGATGGCTTCCAATTCGGGACTGGTCTGGCCGGCCCATGGTCTGGCCAAGTATTCAGGCCTGGCGGTGTTCGAGTTCCTGCCGCCCATTCCGCCGGGACTGAGCCGCCACGCCTTCATGGCGCGGCTGGAGCAGGAGATCGAGACGACGTCCAACGTCCTGCTGGAGGCGAGCTGAACGGAGAGCGGTCAGACCGCGGTTCGCAACGCCGCCGCTTCCAGCGCCTCCACCCGGGCCAGCAGGGCGTCCATGTCGGGGTCCTCCGCCTGCGCCTCGTGCAGGTGGGCGACCAGGTCGCGGAGATAATCGATGTTGCGGCCCGACAGACCCGAAGCCCCGGCGATCAGTTCGGCCTGGCGCTCGACGCCGAGGTCGCCCGCCCACTGCGGGTGGTCTCGGTCGGACAGGAAGGCCGTGGCCGTGACCCGGCCGCCCTCGGCCAGCACCACCGGCACATGCGCCTCGACATAGGTCTCGGTGGGCTGCTCGCGCTCGAGCAGGTAGGCGTAGACCTGGGGCCAGATGGCGTCGTCCACCCGATAGGCGGTCCCGCGCGTGCACCCGCCCGCCGACAGGCCCAGCACCAGGCCCGGCCGCTCCGGCGTGCCGCGATGATGGACGGAATAGATGCAGAAGGCCCGGCGATGGTCGCGCAGCAGCGCCGGCTGGCTTTCGAGATAGTCGAAGCCCGGCCGCCACATCAGCGAACCGTAGCCGAACACCCAGTGCGGACCGGCTCGCCCGGTCGCCGATTGATCCGCCCTCACCTCGGAAATCCCGTCGCTGTGGTCTGGATCGTTCATTTTTAGCCTATCTTGCGGCCGTACCGGCGCGCCTTTTTCTGCACTGGTCGGGACGCCCGCTGCAAGGCGCAAGCTCGGCCGCCTTGAAGCCGCTCCGATCCAGGCGCTATCTGCGCGAAACGGAAACGCCTCGAACCCCTATGACCGACACCCGCCCGACCTCGCCCCTGGTCCCAAAGCCCAAGCCCGGCATCCTGGACATCGCCCCCTATGTCGGCGGCAAGTCCAGCGCCGAAGGCTTCGCCGACCCGCTGAAGCTGTCTTCCAACGAAAACGTCCTGGGGACCAGCGACGCAGCGCGGCGGGCCTACGTCGGCGTCGCGGGCAAGCTGCACCTTTATCCCGACGGACGGAGCAACGGCCTGCGCGGCGCCCTGGCCGAGCGTTTCGCGCTGGAGCCGGAGCGGCTGATCTTCGGCTGCGGCTCCGACGAGATCTTCACCCTGCTGTGTCAGGTCTACTGCCAGCCCGGCGACAACATGGTGCAAGGCCAGTACGGCTTCCTGGCCTACCGCATCGCCGCCCGCGCCGCCCAGGCCGAGGTGCGCTTCGCCCCCGAGCCCGAGTTCCGCATCGATGTGGACCAGGTGCTCCAGCAGGTGGACGCGCGCACCCGCCTGGTGTTCATCGCCAATCCGTCCAACCCGACCGGGACCTGGATTTCCGGGGCGGAGGTGCGTCGCCTGCACGCGGCGCTGCCTTCCGACGTGGTCCTGGTGCTGGACGGCGCCTATGCCGAATTCGCCGACGACCCCGCCTATGAGGATGGCCTGGAACTGGCGCGCACGGCGCCCAACGTCATCGTCTGCCGCACCTTCTCCAAGATGTACGGGCTGGCGGCGCTGCGGGTCGGCTGGGCCTATGCGGCGACGGCGATGATCGACGCCATGGATCGTATCCGCGCGCCATTCAACATCAACCTGCCGGCCCAGGCGGCGGCGACGGCAGCGCTGGCGGATCAGGCGTTTCTGGACCGCTCCCGCGCGCTGGTGATCGAACAGCGCCCACGTCTGGAAGCCAGCCTCAAGCGGCTGGGCTTGAAGGTCTACCCCTCGCTCGGCAACTTCGTGCTGGTGCGCTTCCCCAGCGAGGCCGGGCGCACGGCGGCGGAGGCCGAAACCTTCCTGGCGCAGCGGGGCGTGCTGGTGCGCGGCCTGGGCGGCTACCAGATCGGCGACGGCCTGCGGATCACCGTCGGCCTGCCCGAGCACATGGATGCGGTGGTCGAGGGCCTGGGCGCCTATCTGCGCGTGGCGGAAGCCGTCGCGTGATCGACCGCCGCAGCCTGATGCTGGCCGGTGGCGCCGGCATCGCCCAACTCGGCCAGCGGGTGCTGCCGCGCATCACCCTGCCGGCCCTACTGGACCAGTCCCACGTCCCGGCGCTCGGCGGCGCGGTGATCACCCCCAAGGGGATCGTCGGGCTCGAGGCCATCGGACGCCGGCGCAGCGGCCAGAAGATCCCGGTCACCGCCCAGGACCTGTGGCTGATCGGCTCCAACACCCAGGCCATGACCGCGGCGCTGTACGCCCGCGTAGCCGAGTCCGGCCGGGTGCGTTGGGGGGCCAAGGTGCCCGACCTGTTCCCCGACCTGACGCCTGAGGAGTCCTGGCGCGACGTCACCATCGAGGAGCTGATGGCCCACGTGGCCGGGGTCAGCGACGAACCGTTCGCCACGCCCGAAGCCCTGCACAAGTGGCTGAACGACACCCGCTCCCTGCCCGCCCAGCGCACCGCCTTCGCCAAGGCCGTGCTGGCCGCGCCGCCAGTAGGACGGCGGGGCGACTACGTCTTCTCCAACGCCGGCTATGTGCTGGTCGGCGCCGCGATCGAACGGGCGACAAAAATGGATTGGGAAACCGCCATCTCGGCGGAGCTGTTCGGTCCCCTGGGCATGGACAGCGCGGGTTTCGGCGCGCCGACGGGCGACCAGCCCTGGGGCCATGCGCGGCTCGACGAGAAGCACAACCTCCAGGTCAACCCCGCCGCCGAGGCGGACGACCCGCCGGTGTTTGGTCCGGCCAGTCGGGTTCACCTGTCGCTGGAGGACTACGCCAAGTTCGTACGCATCTTCCTGACCAACGGCGGCGACTACCTGCAGCCGCGCAGCCTGCCGCACATCGCCTCGCCGATCGTGGACGATCCGACCGGACCGGCGCCGGGATGGCTGGTCAGCACCGAGCGCAGCTGGGCCCAGGGCCCGGTGCTGACCCAGCGCAGCTACAACGGCTACTGGTCCTCCACCGCCATGATCGGTCCGGCCAAGGGGCTTGCGGTGATCGCGGTCTGCAATGCGGGGGGCGCGGACTTCGGCGGCTCCGCCGTCCAGCGGCTGGCGCTCAGCCTGATCCAGAAGTTCGCCGCGAAATCTTGACGGTTATTTGCGGACCGTCTCCGATCCGGGGATGACGCCGATCGAAATCTGCGGACCCGCAAGGAAGCGAATCCGCGAAAACCCAGGGCGCGCTCAACCGACGCCGGCGTCTACTAGCCGGCGCCGGGCGGTGTCTCGATGATCTGTTCCATAGGCTCGGTTTGTGCGGTAAACGCCGACGATGTCTGGTGAAAATGAGCGGCGCCTCGGCGCGGCGAATCGCATTCAGCATTTCCAAACGCAATGTTAGAAGCGTTGCGCCAGTAGCTCTACTGTCCTAACCCGCGCCCGTCCGGTGGAGACTATATCGAATGCGCAAGGCTGTGCTGATGAGCGTCGCCTGTCTGATCGCGGCGGGCTGCCACGCCAAGCCCAAGACCGCCCCGCCGCCGCCCACCGTCGTCATCTCCAAGCCCCTGTCCAAGCGGATCGTCGACTGGGATGATTTCGTCGGCCGGTTCGACGCGGTGAACTCGGTGGACGTGCGGCCCCGGGTGTCCGGCTACCTGCAGTCGATCAACTTCACCGACGGCCAGATCGTCCACAAGGGCCAGGTGCTGTTCGTCATCGACCCGCGCCCCTACAAGGCGGCGCTCGATCAGGCGCAGGGCCAGCTCGCCCATGCGGAGGCCACCCTCGCCAACGCCAAGGTCGAGCTCGACCGGGCGGTCAAGCTGCTGGCCGCGCACGCCATTTCCGAGCAGGAATACCAGACCCGCCTGTCCACCGAGCAGCAGTCGGCCGCCGACGTGCTGACCGCCAAGGGCAATGTCGAGACCGCCGCCCTGAACCTGGTGTTCACGCGGGTGATCTCGCCGCTGAACGGCCGCGCGTCCGACCGCCGCTTCGCAGTGGGCAACCTGGTGACCCAGGACAGCACCATCCTGACCAACGTGGTCGATCTCGACCCGATCCGCTTCACCTTCAACGGGGCGGAGTCGCTGTATCTGAAGTACGAGCGGCAATCCCAGGCCGGCGACCGCCCCTCGTCGCGCCGCTTCGCCAACCCGGTGGACATCCGCCTTCAGGACCAACCCGACTTCGCCATCCATGGCCGGATGGACTTCGTGGACAACCAGCTCGACACCAATTCGGGCACCATCCGCGGCCGGGCTCTGATCGCCAATCCCAAGTACCTGCTCACGCCGGGCCTGTTCGGGCATCTGCGGCTGCTGGGCTCGGGCGCCTACGACGCCCTGCTGATCCCCGACGACGCGGTGACCAGCCAGCAGAGCGACCAGATCGTCTACGTCGTCGACCATGACGGCGTGGTCCAGCAGCGCAAGGTCATGTTCGGCCCCACGGTCGACGGCCTGCGGGTGGTGCGTTCGGGCCTCAAGGCCGACGAGGATGTGATCATCAGCGGCGTCCAACGGGCCAAGGTCGGGGTCAAGGTGCGCATCCAGCAGGGCACGATCACCCCGCCCGACCCCGGAAGCTCGCCAACGCCGGCCGATCTGACGCCGCCGCCGGCCGCCGGCACCTTCGCCGAACAGACACGCTAAGGGCGGCGCGCGCGGATGCGTTTCTCCCACTTCATGATCGACCGGCCGGTGTTCGCGGCCGTCATCGCCATCCTGATCACCCTGCTGGGAGCGATCGCCTATCCGAACCTGCCCGCCGCCCAGTATCCCGAGATCGTGCCGCCGACGGTCAACGTCACGCTGACCTATCCGGGCGCCTCGGCCGAAACCATCGCCGAAACCGTGGCCGATCCGATCGAGGAGCAGATCAACGGCGTCCAGGACATGCTCTACATGTCCTCGCAGTCCACCGGCGACGGCAAGCTGCAGATCACCGTCACCTTCGCGCTCGGCACCGACCTCGATAAGTCCCAGGAACTGGTCCAGGACCGGGTGACCACCGCCCAGCCGCGCCTGCCGCAGCAGGTCCAGCAGACCGGCATCATCGTCCGCAAGTCCAGCCCCGACATCCTGCTGGCGGTGCACATGTACTCGCCGGACAAGTCGCTCGACCAGGCCTACGTCGCCAACTACGTCACCCTGCAGATTCAGAATCCGCTGCTGCGCCTAAAGGGCGTGGGCGACATCAGCACCCGCGCGGCCCGCGACTATTCCATCCGCATCTGGATCGACCCGGACAAGGCGGCGGCGCGCAACCTGACGGTGGACGACATCGTCACCCAGCTGCGCAGCCACAACATCCAGATCGCCGCCGGCAATATCGGCTCGCCGCCCTTCGGCGCACGGCCGTCCGCCTACCAGCTCCAAGTCCAGGCCAAGGGTCGCCTGATCACGCCGCAGGAGTTCGGCGAGATCGTGCTCAAGCGCGACGACCAGAACCGCATCACCCGGGTTTCGGACATCGCCCGGGTCAGCCTGGGCGCGGCGGACTACACCACCAACGCCTATCTGGGCATCCTCACCGACGGCAAGCCGGACACCAACCCCGCCGCCGCCATCGGCGTCCTGCAGCTGCCGGGCACCAACGCCCTGGCCGCCGCCGATGCGGTGACGAAGGAGATGCAGGTCCTGAAGAAGAGCTTCCCGCCGGGGCTCGACTACAAGATCATCTACAACCCGACCCAGTACATCAAGGACTCCATCGCCGAGGTCCGCCAGACCCTGTTCGAGGCCCTGCTGCTGGTGGTCGTCGTGGTGATCGTGTTCCTGCAGAGCTGGCGGGCGGCGATCATCCCCATCCTGGCCATCCCGGTCTCGCTGGTCGGCACCTTCGCGGTGATGCTGGCGGCGGGCTTCTCGCTCAACAACCTGTCGCTGTTCGGCCTGGTGCTGGCCATCGGCATCGTGGTCGACGACGCCATCGTGGTGGTGGAGAACGTCGAGCGCCACCTCGAACACGGAATGGGGCCCCAGGAAGCCGCGCACGCCACCATGGACGAGGTGGGCGGCGCCCTGGTCGCCATCGCGCTGGTGCTGTCGGCGGTGTTCATCCCGGCCGCCATGATCTCGGGCATCTCCGGCCAGTTCTACCGGCAGTTCGCCCTGACCATCGCCACGGCGACCATCTTTTCCCTGATCGTCTCGCTGACCCTGTCGCCCGCCATGGCCGCCCTGCTGCTGCGGCCCAAGCACGCCAGCGGTCGTCGCCTGAAGCCGTGGGAGAAGCCGTTCAGCGGGTTTGCGCGCGTCTTCAACAAGGGCTTCGACCGGCTGGCCAACGGCTATGGCGCAGTCACCAAGAAGCTGATCCGGCTCGGCGTGCTGATGCTGGTGGTCTATGTGGGCCTGATCGCGCTCACCGTCTGGCGGATCGGCGCCACCCCGATCGGCTTCATCCCCGCCCAGGACCAGGGCAACGTGATCATGGCGGCGAACCTGCCCAACGGGTCTTCGCTGGCGCGCACCGACGAGCTGATCCGGCGCACCATCCCCCAGGTGCTCGGGGTGAAGGGCCTGATCGCGACATCCTCCTACGCCGGCGTGGACGCTTCCAGCCAGACCACCAACGCGGCGGCGGGACAGGCCTACCTGATCGAGGACAGCTTCGACGAGCGCAAGAAGCACCACATCACCCTGGACGGCATGATCGCCGACGCCCAGAAGCGGCTTTCGATCGACCCGTCCGCCCAGATCCGCATCCTGCCGCCGCCGCCGGTGCGCGGCATCGGCACCCAGGGCGGGGTGAAGATGATCGTGGAGGACCAGACCGGCAAGGCCGACTACGCGCGGCTTCAGCAGGTCGCCCAGGCCGTGGTCGAGGAGGTGAACAAGGACCCCAGCGTCACCGGCGCCTACCTCACCTTCAACACCAATACGCCCCGCATCTTCGCCGACATCGACCGGACCAAGGCGGAATACTACGGCGTCAACGACAGCTCGGTGTTCGACACGCTCCAGACCTATCTGGGCTCGACCTATATCGACGACTTCAACTACCTGAACCACACCTACGAGGTGTTCGCCCAGGCCGACACCCAGTACCGCCAGGACGTGTCGGAGATCCAGCAGCTGCAGACGCGCACCGCCAGCGGGGCGATGATGCCGCTGGGCGCGGTGGTCAACGTCCACCGCACCACCGGTCCGTACCGCGTGCTGCGCTACCAGCTCTATCCCTCCGCAGAAGTGCAGGCGAGCACGCCGCCCGGCCACTCCACCGGCCAGACCATGGCCGCCATGGAAAAGGCGGCCGCCCGGGTCTTGCCCGAGGGTTTCCACTACGACTGGACCGAACTGGCCTATCAGCAGCAGGCGGCGGGCAATACGGCCGGGCTGGTGTTCGTGCTGGCGGTGATCCTGGTCTTCCTGCTGCTGGCGGCGCTGTACGAAAGCGTGACCATGCCTCTGGCGGTGATCCTGATCATCCCGATGTGCCTGCTGGCCGCCATCACCGGCGTGAACCTGATGGGGATGGACAACAACATCCTGACCCAGATCGGCTTCATAGTGCTGATCGGACTGGCGGCTAAGAACGCCATCCTGATCGTGGAGTTCGCGCGCCAGGGCGAGATCGAGCATGGCCACGACCGCTTCGAAGCGGCGGTGGAGGCGGCGCGCACCCGCCTGCGGCCGATCCTGATGACCTCTTTCGCCTTCATCCTGGGGGTGATCCCGCTGGCCTTTGCCCATGGTGCGGGCGCGGAACTGCGCCAGGCGCTGGGCGTGGCGGTGTTCTTCGGCATGATCGGGGTGACCATCTTCGGCCTGATCTTCACGCCGGTGTTCTACGTGGTGATGCGCTGGCTCGGGGATCGCCTGCCCAAGCCACCAAAGAAGCAGCCGGACGTTCCGACCACCGGGGGCATGCCGTCGGGGGTGGAGACTTGAGCATGGCCAAGCGCTTGCGAAATCCTGTCCTGCGCGGCGCTGGGATCGCCGCCCTGGTCGCGACGCTGGGCGGATGCGTGGTCGGACCGGGCTATGTCCCGCCCAAGACGCCCGCGCCGGACGCGGTCGGCGGCGGGAACTTCGCCTCCAACGCCCCCGACATCACCGCCCTGCCGCCCCCGCCGCCGAACTGGTGGCGGCTGTACAACGTCCCCGCGCTCGACGCCCTGGTCCAGGACGCCCTGACCCACAACACCAACCTGCTGCAGGCCGCCGCCAACCTCAGCGTGGCGCGCGCTGCGCTGTCCCAGGCGCGCGCGGGTCGCTTCCCGTCCACCACGCTGTCAGCGGGCGCCCAGTATGGGGTGAGCAGCGACTCCCTGCTGGTGTCCGACATCGAGAACCGCTCGAGCCTGGGCAGCGGCCCAGTCCCCAACGCCGAAGCCTTCTATTCCTACGGCCTGGACGTCTCCTACGAGGTGGACCTGTTCGGCCGCATCACCCGTTCGATCCGGGCGGCCAAGGCGGACTACCAGGCCCAGGCCGCCGCTGCCGACGTGACCCGCATCACCGTCGCGGCCGAGACCACCCGCGCCTACGTCAACGCCTGCGCATTCGCGCAGGAACTGGCGGTGGCCAACCAGTCGCTGAAGATCACCACCGACGGCTACGACGTCATCGCGGGAGAGCTGAACGCCGGCTCGGTGTCGGACTTCGACCTCGCCCGCCAGCGCGCCCTGGTCGAGCAGACCCGCGCCACCATCCCCACCTTCGAGGGCCAGCGGCGCACCGCCCTGTTCGAACTGGCCGTGCTCACCGGCCGCCCGCCGGAAGACATCTCCAAGGCGGCCGACGCCTGCACCGCGCCGCCCGTCCTGGACCAGGTCCTGCCCGTGGGCGACGCCCAGTCCCTGTTCCGTCGCCGGCCCGACGTGCGCCAGGCGGAACGCCAGCTCGCCGCCAATGTCGAACGGATCGGCGTGGCCACCGCCAACCTGTATCCCTCGATCGATATCGGCGGTTCGGCCCTGGAATCGGCCAGCAAGCTCGGCAACCTGGCCTCGGCCAGCGGGCTGGCGTGGAGCGTCGGGCCGATGCTGACCTGGAACTTCCCCAACACCCTGGTGGCCCAGGCCCAGATCCGCCAGGCGCGCGGCACGGCCTCGGCCTCGCTGGCCAACTTCCAGGGCGTGGTGCTGCAGGCGCTGCAGGACACCGAGGAGGCCCTGACCAGCTATGGTTCCGAGCTGCGCCGCCACGCCTCCCTGGCCGCGGCGCTGGAGGCGGACCAGAGGGCGTACGCCTTGGCCCAGGTGCGTTACCGCGACGGCTCGGCCAGCTATCTGGACCTGCTGACCACCGAGACCGAGCTGGTGAACGCCCAGTCCTCGCTGGCCAATTCCAGCCAACTTCTGGCGTCGGACCAGGTGACCGTATTCAAGGCGCTCGGCGGCGGCTGGGAGCAGGCCCCGCCGGTCACACCGCTGGGAATTCCAGACGCCAAGAAGGGCGGGGCGGAAACGCCGGTGAAGTAGGCGGGGGCCTGCGTGCTTCGAGACGCGCTACGCGCTCCTCAGCATGACGAAGGTTGTGGATTGAGTACGACCACCCGGGCCCACCCACGCTCGTCATCCTGAGGAGCCCCAAAGGGGCGTCTCGAAGGACGCAGACGCGTTCAGCACTCGATGACGTTCACCGCCAGCCCGCCCAGGGAGGTCTCCTTGTAGATCTCCTTCATGTCGTCGCCGGTGCGCTTCATAGTGGCGATCACCTTGTCCAGCGAGACAGAGTGCTGGCCGTCGCCCAGCAGGGCCAGGCGGGCGGCGTCGATGGCCTTGATCGCGCCCATGGCGTTGCGCTCGATGCAGGGGATCTGCACCAGCCCGCCGATCGGATCGCAGGTCAGGCCCAGATTGTGCTCCATGCCGATCTCGGCGGCGTTCTCGATCTGGGCGGTGGTGGCGCCCAGCACGGCGGCCAGTCCCGCCGCCGCCATCGAGCAGGCCACCCCCACCTCGCCCTGGCAGCCGACCTCGGCCCCGGAGATCGAGGCGTTGCGCTTGTACAGCGCGCCGATGGCGGCAGCGGTGAGCAGGAAGGTGCGCCGGGTCTCGGGCGTGCCGCGATGGAAGCGGTCGTGGAAGCGCAGCACCGCCGGGATGATCCCGGCGGCGCCGTTGGTCGGCGCCGTCACCACCCGGCCGCCCGCGGCGTTCTCCTCGTTCACCGCCAGGGCCCACAGGTTGATCCAGTCCATGGCCGACAGCGGGTCGACCAGCTGACGCTCCGCCCGACTGACCAGTTCGTCGCGCGCCTGCCTGGCCCGGCGACGCACGTTCAGGCCGCCCGGAAGCACGCCGCCCATCCGCATGCCGCGCTCGATGCAGGCCTCCATGTCGGCGAAGATGCGGTCCAGGCCAGCCAGCACCTCGGCTTCCGGGCGCAGCGCGAGTTCGTTGGCCAGCATCAGTCCGGCGATCGACAGCCCCGCCGCGTCCGCGCTGGCCACCAGTTCGGCCCCCGAGGCGAAGGGATGGGGGACGGGCGCCGATTCGGCCGGGGCGTTGGCGTTCATCTCCGCCTCCGACGCCACGAAGCCGCCGCCGGTGGAATAGTAGACCCGCGCGAAGGTCTCGACCTCGCCTGAGACATTGGCCGCGAAACGCAGGGCGTTGGGATGGCGCGGGAGGCGGTTGAAGCCTTCCCAGGCGATGTCCTGCGCCTCGTCGAACGCGATGGTCGGCCCGCCCATTCCCAGCGTCATCCGCCCACTGGCGCGCAGGGCTTCCAGCGCGGCGTCGCCCACATCGGGGTCCAGGGTGGCGGGCGCATGGCCCATCAGGCCCAGCATCACCGCCCGATCGGTGGCGTGCCCGCGTCCGGTCAAGGCCAGCGAGCCATGCAGCGTGACCCGCACCTGCTCCACCCCAGCCAGTTGTCCCGCCTCGGCCAGCTCGCCCAGGAACCGCACGGCGGCGGTCATCGGGCCCATGGTGTGCGAGCTGGAAGGACCCACGCCGGGCTTGAAAAGATCGAAAACACTGGTGTTCATGGGCGAAATACACTGCATCCAGATCGAAAACGCCATCCGATCGCGAAAAGCAGCGTGAATTCGAGCGGGGCTATGGCCAAGCCCGACTTTCAAGATATCGTCGCAATGCCGCCGTTTTCTCGACCTGGAGACCTGCATGCCCCTGCGCCGCCTCGCCTGCGTTGCGAGCCTTTCCCTCGCCGCCTTGGCGGTCGCCATGTCCCACGACGCCATAGCGCAGGACGCGGGCATGCTGGGCTTCACCGCCGGCCACGCCGCCGCCGAGCACACCCGCGAACAGGCCCTGGACGCCAGCGTCAGCACCGCCGACCTGGACGCCTGGCTGCTGCGGATGGCCTCGGGACCCAACCAAGTCGGAGCGCCCCACGACCGCGACAACGCCGAATGGCAGCTGCAGCAGTTCAAGGCCTGGGGCTGGGACGCCCATATCGAGACCTTCCAGGTGCTCTACCCGACGCCGATCTCCGAAAGCCTGGAGCTGCTCGGGCCTCATCCCTACACCGCCAAGCTGCATGAGCCGGCCGTGGTCGGGGACCGCACCTCCGCCGACATGCCGGGCGTGCTGCCCCCGTATCTCGCCTACCAGGGCGACGGCGACGTCACAGCGCCCCTGGTCTACGTCAACTTCGGCATGCCGGACGACTACAAGGCCCTGGCTCGCCAAGGGGTCGACGTGCGTGGCAAGATCGTCATCGCGCGATACGGCGGCGGCTGGCGCGGCCTGAAGCCGAAGCTGGCCCAGCAACACGGCGCGGTCGGCTGCATCATCTATTCCGACCCGCATGAGGACGGCTACTACAGCGACGACATCTATCCCAAGGGGCCGCAGCGTCCGCCCGAGGGCGTGCAGCGCGGCTCGGTCAACGACATCATCCTGTATTCCGGCGATCCCCTGACGCCCGGCGTGGGCGCCACCGCCGACGCCAAGCGGCTGACGCGCGAGACCGCGCCGACGCTGATGAAGATCCCGGCGATCCCGATCTCCTACGCCGACGCCCTGCCTCTGCTGCAGTCGCTGGGCGGCCCACTGGCGGAGCCTAGCTTCCGCGGCGCCCTGCCGATCACCTATCACCTCGGGCCGGGGCCGATGGTTCATCTGGCCGTCAAGTCGGACTGGAGCCTGAAGCCGCTCTACGACGTGGTGGCGACGATGAAGGGGTCCGAGCATCCCGACCAGTGGGTGGTGCGCGGCAACCACCACGACGGCTGGGTGTTCGGAGCCGAGGACCCGCTGTCGGGTCAGGTGGCGCTGATGGCCGAGGCCAAGGCCATCGGCCAGCTGGCCAAGACTGGCTGGAAGCCCAAGCGCACCCTGGTCTACACCAGCTGGGACGGGGAAGAGCCCGGCCTGCTGGGCTCCACCGAATGGGCCGAGCAGCACGCCGACGAACTGCAGAAGAAGGCGGTCGTCTACATCAACTCCGACAACATCGACCGCGGCTTCCTGCGGGTCGAGGGCAGCCACGAACTGCAGCGGCTCAGCAACGAGATCGCCGGCGACGTGAAGGACCCCGAGACCGGCGTCACCTTGCTGGCCCGCCAACGCGCCCGCGCCCTGGTCGAGGGGCAGAACCCGACCGGCGCGCGCGCGGACGAGATTCGCAAGGAGGCCAAGGCGGCGGCCAGCGGCGGCGACCTGCCGATCGGCGCCCTGGGATCGGGATCGGACTACACGCCGTTCCTGCAACACCTGGGCATCGCCTCGTTGAACGTGGGCTTCGGCGGCGAGGCGCCCAGCGGCGGCGAGTACCACTCCGCCTACGACACCTACGACCACTACACCCGCTTCGACGATCCGGGCATGAAGTACAGCGCGGCCCTGGCCCGCACGGTGGGGCGCTTCGTGCTCCGCTACGCCGACGCCGACGCCGCGCCGGTGGACGTGAACGGCTTCGCCGAGACGGTCGGGGGCTATGTCGACGAGCTGCACAAGCTGGCCGATCATGCGCGCGAGCAGACGGTTTCGCGTGAAAAGGCGATCAAGGCCGGCGCCTACACGCTCGCCGCCGATCCCATGCGCCCGATGGGGGCCCCGGAACTTGAAGCGGCGGTGCCGCCGGTGGCCTTCGCGCCGCTGGACCAGGCCGCGGCCCGGCTCAAGGCCAGCGCCGCCCACTTCCAGCAGGCCTACAGCGCCGATGCGGTCGCCGCCCTGCCGACGGCCCGCCGCGCGGAGCTGGAGAAGGTGCTGCAGAGCGCCGATCAGGCGCTGATGGACCCGGCCGGCCTGCCCGGCCGGCCCTGGTATCAGAACATGATCTACGCGCCGGGCATGGAGACCGGTTACGGCGTGAAGACGGTTCCGGGCGTGCGTGAAGCGATCGAGGGCCGCCGGTGGGCGGAGGCGGATCACTTCGCCGAGATCACAGCGCGCAGCATCAACGCCTATAGCGACCGCCTCGACAAGGCGGCGGCGCTGCTGACGCGGTGAGATAGTTTCTCCTCCCCTGCGTAAGCGGGGGAGGGGGAGGGGGAGGGGGAGCTTATAGGGCTCAGACAGCTGGAGCCCCCTCCGTCGGCTTCGCCGCCACCTCCCCTGCTGACGCAGGGGAGGAGAAATCTGCCTAACCTTGGAAAGCCAGCACCGCGCGGGTGCCCCGGTGCGCGAGGTCGAACTCGACGCGTGAGCCAAGGCTCTTGGCCATGGCGGCGATGACGCGCTGACCCAGGCCCGTGCCCTTGACCACGATCTCGTCGCCCATGCCTTGGCCGTCGTCTTCGACCACCAGGCGCAGTTGCTGCCGTACCCCAGCCTCCAGAATGACCCGAACCTCGCCATCCTGGCCGACCGGGTAGGCGTACTTGAAGGCGTTGGTGACCAGCTCGGCGACCACGACCCCCAGCGACACCGCCTTGTCGGGGTTCAGCATCACCGCATGGGCGGTCAGCCGGATCGGGCGTTCGCCGCCGTCGGCGGCCAGGGACTGCTGGAGCTCGTCCACCAAGCCGGTCAGGTATTCGCTCATGTCGACGTTCTGCACGTCGTCGGAGGTGTAGAGCCGCCGGTGAACCTGCATCACGGCGGCGATGCGGGCCTGGGTGTCGCGAAGCGCTTCCTGGGCCGCCGGGTCCGACAGCGCCGCGCTCTGCAGATGGACCAGCGAGGAGATCAGTTGCAGGCTGTTGGCGACCCGGTGGTTGACCTCGCGCAGCATGACGGCCTGGCGCGCCACGACGGCTTCGAGGCGGGCGTTGGCCTCGCCCAGCGCGCGCTCGGCCGCATCGCGCTGGCGGCGCAGGCGCACCTGGTCGAGCGCCTGGTTGAGCGCATTGGCCAGCAGATCCTGGAAATCCTCGGCACCGGACTTGACCACATAGTCCGCCGCCCCGGCCTTGAGCGCGGCCACAGCGATGCGGCTTTCATCCGAGCCCGTCACATAGACGATGGGCGGCGGCGATTGCAGCCGGCGCAGTTCGGCGAGCGTGGTCAGGCCGTCCTGGGTCGGCATGTAGTGGTCGAGCGCCATGACGTCGTAGGCCTGCTCGGAGGCCATCTGCACCGCCCGCCGCCCGTCGGTGACGGAGGTCACATTGAAGCCGCGCCGGTCCAGCGTGCGCTTCACCAGGTGGCACAGCGTCTCGTCGTCGTCGATGTAGAGCAGCCGCGGCCGCTCGCTGGCGGCCGCCATTTCCGTCACTTGCCGGCCTCGGGGACCTGGATCACCGACAGGAACAGGCCGAGCTGACGGATGGCCTCGGCGAAGGCCTCGTAGTTCACCGGCTTGGTCACGTAGACGTTGCAGCCGAGGTCGTAGCAGCGCTGGATTTCGACCTTGTCGTCGGTGGTGGTCAGCACCACGACGGGCGTGCGCTTCAGCGAGGGCGCGGCCTTGATCTTGGCCAGGATGTCGGTCCCGCTCATATCGGGCAGGTTCAGGTCGAGCAGGATCAGCGCCGGGCCGTTCATCGACGGGCCGTCCTTGCCGTTGAACAGGAACTCCAGCGCCGAGGTGCCGTCGAGGAAGTGGCGGATGTCGTTGAAGATGCCGGCGCGGCGGATGTTGCGCTCGATCAGGCGCGCGTGACCCTCATCGTCCTCGATCATGACGATGGTGACGGGCTGATGGCTGGTCAAACGGGCTTGTCCTCAATCCGGCGGGCCGTGCGTGGCAGAGAGACGCGAAATGTCGTTCCCTGGTCAAGCGCGGATTCGAGTGAAATGGTCCCACCCAGGCGTACGATCAGGGCGCGGACGTGGGCCAGCCCGATGCCTTCGCCCGGCTGATCCTGGGCGCCGGCGCGGCGAAACAACTCGAACACACGCTCGTAATCCTTGGCGTCGATGCCGCGGCCATTGTCCTGAATCTCGTAGATGTTGAACGCGCCCTCCGTCCGCCCACGCACGATCACATGACCGGGACGCCCCGGCTTGAGATATTTAAGCGCGTTCTCGACGATGTTGCCGAAGACCTGCTCGGTGGCGAGGCGGTCGCTCTGCAGATTGGGCAGCGTCCCCTCGATCTCGACCACCGCCTCGCGCGCGTCGGCCTGATGCTGCAACGAAGCGGCGATCCCCTCGATCAGCGCGTCCATGGCGATGTCTTCGGGATTGAGGGTGCGGCGCCCCTCGCGCGACAGCTTCAGGATGGCGTTGATCAGCCGGTCCATCTTCTGGGTGGAGGAGCGGATGAAGCCGATGGATTCCGGCAGGTCCTCTTCCACCGCGGTCCGCGCATCGGGGAACATCAAGGCCGGGGCCTCCGCCTCCACCGTGTCGGCGAGGCGGTGCAGGGCTTTCAGCGCCACCTCCAGCTCGCTGGTGAAGCCCATGATGTTGACCAGGGGCGCGCGTAGGTCGTGGCTGACGATATAGGCGAAGCGCTGGATCTCCTCGTTGGCGCGGGTCAGGTCCTGGGTGCGCGCCTGCACTGCGTCCTCCAGCCCCTCGTTCATCTTGCGCAGCGCCAACTGGGACCGATCCAGGTCGGCGGCGTAGCGGCGCATGAGCACGAAGGCGCCCACCGCGATCAGGGCCAGCATGATCCCGGACGCCAGCTCCACCACCAGCAGCATCTCGGCATTGGCGGCCTGGCCGCTGGAACGCTCCTCGAGCAGCCGGCCCTCTTCGTTGGCCATGCCCAGGGCGATGTCGCGAACCGCGTTGAGCAGCGGCTGGTCGGCGCGGATCAGGGCGGCGGGATCGGTGGGGCGGGCGTCCATCCGCGCCGCCTGCAAGGTGCTCTCCTGCATCGCCAGCATCTGGGTGATCCGGGACTGCAAAAGGTCGACGTTATGCTGTTCGGCCGAATTGTCGGCCATGAGGGCCCTCAGCGTCTCGACCAGCTGCGGCAAGCGGTTGGCCGAGGTGCGATAGCCGTCGAGGTAAAGGGCGTCGCCGGTGATCAGATAGCCCCGCTGAGCGCCTTCCGTGCGCTCCAGGGTGACCCGCAGGTCGCCGATCTTCTGGTCGACCTGATAGGTATGGTTCACCCAGTGGGTGAAGTCCTGGTCGCGCGACACCAGCACCACGGTCAGGATGGAGACGCCCACCAGCACCAGGAAGCCCAGCGATACGGCGAGCAACATCAACTGCCGCACGCGGCGGGCGGCGCGAACCTCGGCCGCGACCGCGCCCGCCTCGGTGATGGCGGCGGCGGTCACGGCCAGCTTAGCGGACCTGAGAGGGAAGCTGCATGTCGCAGATCGAGAAGTCCGCGCCCTTGTCCGACCGCGCCCGGTCGAGCAGCGCCTTGAAGCTGGTGCTGCCCGCGTCCAGCACCCGCACGTTCACGTGTTCGCCCGCCGGCAGGTCCGAACCTAGCCGCAGCCGGGTCATGCGGTCGGCCGGCGGCGCCGCCGGTTCGCCCACCTTGAACGACTTGACCACGTCCTCGCCGGCGATCACGCGACCGAAGCCGGTGTAGCGCTTTTCCAGCGAGGGGTAGTTCTCGCGCATCAGGAAGAACTGGCTGTTGGCGGAGTCCGGGCTGGCGCTGCGGGCCATGCCGGCGATGCCCGAGCAGAACAGCGGCCAGGCGGTCGCCTTGCCGTCGGCGGTCATGGCCATGATCACGTCGGGTTGGCTTTCCACCGGCATGGAGCCGATGAAGCCGATAGCGCCGCCCGAGGGCTCGGCCACCAGGACGAAGCGCATATTGTGGTCGCGGCGGAAGGTGAACTCGCCGGCCAGGTCCGGCAGGGTCGAACCGCCCTCGCCAGTGTTCTTCGGATCGCCGGTCTGGGCCATGAAGTCGTCGATCACCCGGAAGAACTCCAGGCCGTCGTAGAAGTGCTGCCGCGCCAAGGCCTTCACCCGCGCCACGCTGGCCGGCGCCACCTCGGGCGACAGCTCGACAATGATGCGGCCCTTGTTGGTGTCGATCACCATCAGGTTGTCAGGGTCGGGCGTGCGCCAGTCGCCCTCGGCGATAGGCACGGGCGTTTCCTTGGGCGAGGGCGTCAGCGGGTCCAGGCCGTGCAACGGAATGGCCGGCGCCTGGGTCGCGTTCTTGGACGGCGGCCGCTTGGACTCCTGCGCCAGGGCGGGGCTCGTGGCGCCCAGGATGGCGGCCAGCATGGTTACGGCGCAGACGGCGCGCCCAGTGGAAATGTTCATCGCTGGTATTTGGCTCTCAAGCTTTCGACCACGCCGGGCGTCACGAAGGCGGAGACGTCGCCGCCCAGGCGGGCGATCTCCTTGACCAGTCGCGAGGCCACGGCCTGGTGGTGGGGGTCGGCCATCAGGAAGACGGTTTCGATCTCGCGATTGAGCTGCTGGTTCATCGCGGTCATCTGGAACTCGTACTCGAAGTCGGCCACCGCGCGCAGCCCGCGGATGATCATGGAGGCCCCGACCTCCTCGGCGAAATGCATCAGCAGGCTGTCGAAGGGACGCGCCGTGATCTCGCATCTGCCCTGCAGGTGGGCGCACTCGCGCATCACCATGTCCACCCGCTCTTCCAGGCTGAACAGGGGACCCTTTTCCTGGTTGACGGCGATGCCGATCACCAGCCGGTCAAGCAGCTTCACCGCCCGGCCGATGATGTCCAGGTGACCGTTGGTGATGGGATCGAAAGTCCCGGGATATAGGCCGGTGAGCACGTAAATCCTGCCGCGCCGTTGGCGTTGAGCGAGCCGTAGCGGGCGGCGACGCTTTCCACAAGCGGCGTCGGCCGTTCCGCCTCATCTCCCCTGCCCGAAGGGGCATGGAAGCAGAATTAGACTTCCTCGCCCTCGTCCAGGATCTCGTCGTCCTCCCCATCGCTCTCCAGCCGCTCCACCGAGACGACGCGCTCGCCATCGGTGCGGAAGATGGTCACGCCCTGCGTGTTGCGCGCGGCGATGCGGATGGTTTGGATGCGGGTGCGGATCAGCTGGCCGCCGTCGGTGACCAGCAGCAGCTGGTCGCTGTCCTCGACCGGGAAGCTGGCGGCGAGCTTGCCGCCGCGGCCTTGCAGGTTGTGGGCGATCAGGCCCTGGCCGCCGCGCCCGGTCAGCCGGTAGTCGTAGGCCGAGGTGCGCTTGCCGTAGCCGTTGTCGGTGACCGTCAGGATGAACTGTTCGGCCGCGCCGAGTTCGATGTAGCGCTCCTGGGTCAGGCTGGCGTCCAGGTCGACGCCCTCTTCGGCCTCGATCTCGGTAGCTTCTTCTTCGACGCCTTCGGCCGAGTCCAGGTCGCCGATGGCGGCGCGGGCGGCGGCGGAGCGGCGCAGATAGTCCACCCGTTCGCCCGGCGTGGCCTCCACATGGCGCAGAATGGCCATGGAGATCACCTCGTCGCCCGAGGCCAGGCGCACGCCGCGCACGCCGGTGGACTCGCGGCTCTGGAACACCCGCAGGTCGCCGACCGCGAAGCGGATGCAGCGGCCCATGGCGGTGGTCAGCAGTACGTCCTGGTCCTCGGTGCAGAGCTGCACGCCCAGGATATGCTCGCCCTCGCCGAGCTTCATGGCGATCTTGCCGGCCCGGTTGACGTTGACGAAGTCCGACAGCTTGTTGCGGCGCACGTCGCCCGACGAGGTGGCGAACAGCACGTCCAGCCGTTCCCACTGAGCCTCGTCTTCGGGCAGGGGCAGGACGGTGGTGATGCGGTCGCCGGGCTCCAGCGGCAGCAGGTTGACGAAGGCCTTGCCGCGCGCGTTGGCGGCGGTGTTGGGCAGTTTCCAGACCTTGAGTTTGTAGACCTTGCCGGCCGAGGAGAAGAACAGCACCGGCGCATGGGTGGAGGCGGCGAAGATGCGGGTGACCACATCCTCTTCCTTCATGCTCATGCCCGAGCGGCCCTTGCCGCCGCGATGCTGGGTCCGGTAGGCGGACAGGGGGGTGCGCTTGACGTAGCCGCCGTGGGTGACGGTGACCACCATCTCCTCGCGCGGGATCAGGTCCTCGTCCTCGACGTCGGCGTCGCCGTCGACGATCTGGGTGCGGCGGGGGACGGCGAAGGCCTCGCGGACCTCGACCAGTTCCTCGCGCACGATGCCCATGATCCGCTCGCGCGAGCCCAGGATCGCCAGGTAGCCGGCGATGGCGTCGGCCAGGGTGCGGGCCTCGCCGAAGATCTCGTCGCGGCCGAGCCCGGTCAAGCGCGACAGGGTCAGGGCCAGGATCGCCCGGGCCTGCTCTTCGGACAGCCGCACCCTGTCGTCTTCCACCACCACGGTGCGCGGGTCCTGGATCAGGCCGATCAGCTCGATCATGTCGCCCACCGGCCAGGCGCGGGCGCACAGCCGTTCACGCGCCTCGTTGGGGTTGGCCGACGAGCGGATGATCACGATCACCTCGTCGATATTGGCCACCGCGATCGCCAGGCCCACCAGGACGTGGCCCCGGTTGCGGGCCTTGGTCAGCTCGAACTTGGTGCGGCGGACCACGACCTCCTCGCGGAAGTCGAGGAAACAGTCGAGCAGGACCCGCAGGCCCATCTGCTCGGGCCGGCCACGGTTCAGCGCCAGCATGTTGACCCCGAACGAGGTCTGCAGCGGGGTGAAGCGGTAGAGCTGGTTCAGCACCACGTCGGCGGAGGCGTCGCGCTTCAGCTCGATCACCACGCGCATGCCGTCGCGGTCGCTCTCGTCGCGCAGGTCCGAGATGCCCTCGATGCGCTTTTCGCGGACCAGGTCGGCGATGCGCTCGACCATGGCGGCCTTGTTCACCTGATACGGGATCTCGGTGATGATGATGGCTTCGCGGTCGCGCTTGGTGGTCTCGATCGCCGCCTTGCCGCGCATGATCACCGGGCCGCGGCCGCTGATCAGCGCCTGGCGCGCGCCCGAACGGCCGATGATCTCGCCGCCGGTGGGGAAGTCGGGCCCGGGAACGATGTCCAGCAGCCGCTCCAGCTCAACCGCCGGGTCGTCGATGATCGCCAGGCAGGCGTCGATGATCTCGCCGAGATTGTGCGGCGGGATGTTGGTGGCCATGCCCACCGCGATGCCGCCCGCGCCGTTGACCAACAGGTTCGGCACGCGCGAGGGCATCACCGTCGGCTCGTGCTCGGCGCCGTCGTAGTTGTCCTGAAAGGCGACGGTGTCCTTGTCGAGGTCGGCCAGCAGCGCCTCGGCGGCGCGGGTCATACGGCACTCGGTGTAGCGCATGGCGGCGGGCGGATCGTTGTCCACCGAGCCGAAGTTGCCCTGGCCGTCGATCAGCACCAGCCCCATGGAGAAGGGCTGGGCCATGCGCACCAGGGCGTCATAGACCGAGGCGTCGCCGTGGGGGTGGTACTTACCGATGACGTCGCCGACCACGCGGGCCGACTTGCGATAGGCGCCGGTGGCCGAGAAGCCGTTCTCGTGCATGGAGAACAGGATACGGCGGTGCACGGGCTTCAGCCCGTCGCGCGCATCGGGCAGCGCTCGGCTGACGATCACGCTCATGGCGTAATCGAGATAGGAGCGCTTCATCTCCGTCTCGATGGCGATGGGGGAAATTCCCCCGCGCTCGGCCGGGGGAATCGAGGTGGGCGCGTCGTCGCTCAAGAAGTCAACCGATCGGGGTCTGCAAAGGGCTTTAGGGCCCGGGATTCTCGCCTTCGGCGAATCAGGACCCTTAAGCCGCCGTTAAGGATTACCACCGGCGTCAGACGGGTCAAACCGCGTTCGCGCCGGCCTGTCGAAGGCTCCCTGTATGGAGGTTTTTGGTGGGTTTTCCAATTCGAAAGCTGTGCGGCAGAGCGGCGCTCATCACACTGATGCTCGTGGGCGGGATGTTGGCGGCCAGCATGAGCTATGCGGACGACGACGACGGGTCCCAAACCGCCGGTCCACAGACCCTCGCCTTCCCCTCCGCCGTCGCGGCGACCCCGAATTCGACGGGTCGCACGCACCGGCCCCTTGCGGACTGATCAGACGTCTCCGATGTCTTCGAGGCTGGTCATGCGAGGATTACCCCATGAAGACGCTAGCCGCCCTCTCCGCCCTAGCGCTCTGCCTGAGCGCGGGGATTGGCCACGCCCAAGTCTATAACGCCACGCTGGGCTTCGGAGGGGTCGAGCCCGACATCGGGTGTATCCGCGGCGCCCAGGTCGGCAGCCGGTTCCCGGTGAACGTCTACGACGCGCATACTCACGAGCGCGTGCTGGCGAACATCAGCCGCTGCACGGGCGGCTACATAAAAGCGGTGAACGAGGACACCGGCGCGCACTGGAACGCGGACATGTTCGAGAACGGAACCGCGCGCGGGCGCGACGCCGACGGCCATGCCTGGCGCTACGATCCCAGGGCGCGCCAGTTCACCAACCTGGCCACCAACGCCACCTGCGCCCATACCGATCTGCGCCACGTCTGCGCGGTCGAGCGCTGAGCCCGCACGTACTGGCCGAGCCGCCGTTCTCGGTTTAGATCGACGGGATGTATAGCCTCTACTATTCGCCCGGCACGGCCAGCCTAGCGGTCCACTGGATGCTGATCGAACTCGGCGTCCCGTTCGAGCTTCGGCTGGTCGACATCGAGACCAAGGCGCAGAGGTCGCCCGAGTACCTGGCGATCAACCCCAGCGGCCAAGTGCCGGCGATGGTGATCGAAGGCGTCGCCTACGCCGAGTGCGCCGCCCTGTTGATGCTGCTGGCCGAACGCCATCCCGAGCGAGGCTTCGCGCCGCCGCCGGGCGATCCGCAGCGCGCGGCCTACCTGCAATGGATGATCTATTTCGCCAACACCCTACAGCCGGCCTTCCGCGCCTGGTTCTATGCGGACGAACCGGCGGGCGCGGCGAACGCCGAGGCGGCTATGGCCGCTGCGCGTTCCCGGATCGAAACAGCCTGGGACCGGCTGGATGGCGTTTTCGCCGACGGTCGACCCTTCCTGCTTGGCGAACGCCTGAGCGCTACGGACTTCCTGGCCGCGATGCTCACCCGCTGGTCGCGCAACATGCCCAGGCCCGCCGCCGCATGGCCGCATCTCGGCGCCTATGTCGCGCGCATGCGGTCCATGCCGTCCCTGCGGGAAGTCCATGTCCGGGAAGGGCTGGCCGACTGGATCGACGGCTAGCGGCCCTCCCGGAAGAACGCGTTCCCTAGAACGGGATTTCGTCGTCCAGGTCGAAGTTCTCGCGCGGGCCGCCGCCGCCCTGGGCCGGCTTGCCGGGATTGAACCCGCCACCGCCGCCGCTCCCACCGCCGCTGTAGCCACCCTCGTCGCCGCCGCCCTCGGCCCCGCCGCCGCGGCCGCCCAGCATGGTCAGCTCGCCGCGGAACTTCTGCAGCACGATCTCGGTGGTGTAGCGCTCGGCCCCGGACTGGTCGGTGTACTTGCGGGTCTGGATCGCGCCCTCGATGTAGACGGTCGAGCCCTTGCGCAGATAGCTCTCGGCCACCTTCACCAGGTTATCGTTGAAGATCACCACCTGGTGCCATTCGGTCCGCTCCTTGCGCTCGCCGGAGGTGCGGTCGCGCCAGGTTTCGGAGGTGGCGATGCGCAGGTTGGCGACCCGGTCGCCGGAGTTCAGGGTCCGCACCTCCGGGTCCTTGCCCAGATTGCCGATCAGGATGACTTTGTTGACGCTGCCGGCCATCGCCGTCGCTCCTCAGTTTGTTCTGTTTACGTTCGCAGCTTTCGGCTGCGGAAGTCAATGTGGCCGGTTTGGCCGACCATTTCAGCTTGGCGGCGTTCCCGGCGGGACCAGGTGGCCGTCGCCGCTATGCACCAGGAAGGGGAAGGGGGCTGCGTCCAGGTTGGTGGAAGTGAAGACCCCGCGCGGATCGACGAACAGGAACTGGCCCTGATAGGCGCCCTCCACCTCGGAGATCGAACCGCCGAGGATCAGGAACTTCAGGCGCATGCCTTCCAATGCGGCGGCGCAATGCTCAAGGTCCGGTTCGTTCTGCGACAGGGGGAAGAACTTCGGCTTGGCCGCCTTCTGCTGGACCATGTGCCAGCAGACCCCCTTGTCGGCCGGAGCCTCGACGGAGGCGGTGCAGCCGGCCGTGCCGACGATCGCCAGGCCAAGGACCGCCAGCCCTAGGCCATGTCTGATGGAGCTTCGCCTCATTGAATCCGTGTGTACATGGGCCGTTCGCCGAGCGCGAGGGCTTCAGAGCGGCGGAATGGAACAGTCGGCGGGGTACTGAGGCGCGAGCGGACTGAAGTCGCGGTTGTTGCGCGACACGTCGATGCGCCCAGGCGACGCCCGCAGCGTCAGAGCGCCCCAATGTCCGTACACCACCTGTCCCGGCGCTGGACACCGGCCATCGAACAAGGTGTGGACGCAAGCGTCCAGGTTCACGCCCTGGCCCGCATTGCGCCAGCCACCGGGCGCATAGGCCCTACAGTCGGCCGGCGGCGTGTCGGCGTAGCTGTGCGGATCGCCGTCGCCCGGACCCGCGTCGGCGGCGTCGGGCTTGTCGTCGTCCGCCTGCCCGTCGCTGGTCGCATTGCTCAGAGGCTGGAGGTGGGCGCCAGCGCCGCCGGCGGCGATGGCGCCGCTCTGGTCCAGGCCGACGTCGAGCGCGCCGGGCGCGATCCCGTTCTTCTGGGCGCAGTCGGCGGCGGTCTCCATGCCCACGAACTGGCCCTTGACGAAGCAGCGCACCGAGGTGTCCGCCTGGACCTTGGCGGACTTGCCCATCTCCACCTTCAGTTCCCCGGATGACGAGGCCGGCGTGGCCCCGTCCCCGCCATGTCCGTGACGCAGAAGGGTGAGCGCGCCGCCAAGCGCGATCAACACGACCACGACCGCGATCAGCGCCGCCAGCACACGACGGTCCTGCAGAAATCTCATACTGTTTGGCTAGAACGGGACAGGCGAAAGTGGAAGCCGGTTTCGGCCGCCATCACGGTCTAACTACCAAGAATCGCCAAGCGAGGCGCCGCAGCGGGCTCAGCCCGCCAGCAGGTCGAGCGCGGCGGAGCTGGAGCTGCTCGACGACTGGCCCGAGGTCAGCCGCTGGAGCGCCAGGGTGTAGTTGGAAATCTGGGCGGTGATGTAGGCCGGCACCGTGCCCGATCCCGCGCCCGGGGTGCTGGAGGCCTTGGGTGTGGTCATGTCGCTATAGATCGACTGCACCTCGGCGATAGCCACGCTGAGCGCATTCTGGGTCGCGGTGATGTCGGTGGACGAGTCCAGCGTCAGATCCGCCGGCACGGTGATCGAGTAGTGGGTCTTGATGTTGCTGGCCGCGACCTGGCCGTTAGCGGTTTTGATCGTCGCGGCGGTGGAGCTGGAGGTCGTGTTCGCGGTCGTGGTGACCAGCCCCTCCTGCAACCCGAGCGCCGACAGCGCGTCCTGACCCGGAGGCCCCGCTTCCAGACGGATCTGCGCGGCGGCGTTGCCGGGCGCGATCTTGATCTCCTGCTGGTTGTTGATGGTCACTGTGGTGACGCTGGCCTGGAACCCGGACGCCTGAGAGATCTTTTCCGCCAGGCTCTCATAGGTGTCGTCCGCCGCCACCACGACGGCCGTAGCCGGTCCCGATCCGTTCTGGACAAAGAATTCGTCGCCGGCCCGCACGGAGCTGTTGGACGTCACCAGCGAGGATGGCGTCTGCTGCTGGAGCAGCGGTCCCTGGGGCAGACCCAGCTGGGAGAGCACAGAGCCGCCCGTCGCGCTCACCGCGATCGAAGAGGGTTCGGAAGAGCCGTTGTCCCCGGTGAAGGTGGTGGACCATGAGACCTGGCCCGTCGTCGGGTCGATGGCGGCCGCATAGCCGGTGGAGCCCTGGAGGGGGCCGGAGGTGACGGTCGGGGCCGCGAGCTGGCCGGTGATGTAGACTTGGCCGCCCGAGACCGTCAGCGCCGAGGCGGTGGTCGGAGCCCCGTCGTTGTAATAGGCCACCGACTCGGCGCCGGTGGGGCTCAGGTTGGCGTTGAGGTCGGCGACGAAGGCGTCGCCGTTTCCAGAATAGGCCGAGGTGATGGTCCCGGCGTTCAACGCCGCATTGTGGGTCGACCCGGCCACGATGATGGAGCCGTCCGCAGCGACAGCCAGCCCCGAGAGGTCCCCGCCGTCGACATTGCCCAGGTCCTGTTGCGCGGCCAGGGTGGGCGCGCCCTTCGCCGCCAGGGCGTACTGCTGCACGACGGCGTCGCCGTTCTGCACGCTGGAGACGTAGAGCGACGATCCTTCCACGGCGATGCCGGTGGCCCGGTCGACGCCGCTGGTGCCGAACTCGGTGGTGAAGGTCGGCGCCGCCGTCCAGGTGGTCTCCTGGGTGATCGGGTCGGTGGTGGAGGTGGCGCTGAAGCCCTGGATGTAGGCGTCCTGGCTGCCTTCGGCCGTGGCGCCGGTCAGCCGCCCCTGGGTCGAGCCCGCCACATAGACGCTGTTGTTGGCGCCGAAGGCCACGGCGTTGACCTGGTTGTCGGAACCTTCGTTGGCGTCCTGGTTCTGGCTCCACAGCTCGTCGCCGGTGGAGTCGAACACGGTGACGAAGCTCTGCTGGGTGGTCGAGCCGTTCTGGCTGGTGTCGGTCGGGTCCAGCGCGGCGCCGGTGATCGAGCCGGCGATGGCCACCTGCGAGCCGTCGGCGGAGACGGCCAGGGCGGTGGCGTCGGCGGTGTCGGCCGCGCCCAGCGTGCGCGTGTAGACCAGGTTTCCCGCGCTGTCGTACTTCAGCAGGGCCGCGTCCTGCTGGCCCTGGATCGGTTGTCCGTTGACCGTGCTGGTGACGTTGGCCAGCACGTAGACCGAGCCGTCGGGCGCGGTGGCGGTGGCCGTCACCGTCGAGCCTGCCGGCAGGTCGTCGGTGAAACTGCGCGCGGTGCTCGAGTCCGCATCCGCCGTGTCGAAGCTGATGAACTGGGAGGTGGTCGTGGGGGCCGCGGTGCTGGTGCCGCTGGTGCTGGGGAGGGTCGGCAGGGCGGTCGTCGAGGTGGTGGTGGTGGCCGTCGAGCTGGACGCGGTGGTGGCGTTGGGGTCGGTCGAGGTCGCGGCGATGTAGACCGCCGGCGCGGTCGTGGCCGCCGAAAAGCTCAGTTGCTCGTTCGGCGTGCCGTTGATCTGCAGGGCGTACTGGTCGGGCGTGGCCGGAACCAGGCTGGTCACGCCGTCGACGGTGGTGGTCGAGGCGGCGGTTCCGGGGATCAGGCTGTCGCCGAACCGGGTGGTCAGGCCGGCCGCGGACAGCTGGCTGTTCAGGTAGCTGATCACATTGGAGATGCTTCGCGGCGTGTCGCCCATCTGCGACAGGTCGAAGTTCACCGTCGTGGCCTTCCCCGCCAGGCTGGTGGAGGTGAGGGAGAAGGCCACATTACCCTGGAATGCGGGCACCACCGTGCTGCTGGTGCCGCTCACCAGCGGCTGGGTGGTGTAGGTGTCGCTTTCCTGCTGGGCGCCGGTGGTGGACTCCTCCTGGGTCGTAACCGTGCCGTTGGAGACCTGGAACTCCTTGAACGCCCCACTGGAGATCGACGTGCGCACCTGGCCCAGGCCGGCGCTGAACGCCTGTTGTAGCTGGGAAAGCTCGCTCGAGCTGACCCCGCTGGCGCCGGCGGCGGTGGCCAGGGTCTGCAGGCTGGTCAGGCCCTTATAGAGGGCGAACAGGTTCTGGTAGTCGCTGTTGGCGGCCGCGCTGGACGTGGTGGTCGACAGCTTGGTGGTCGCCGCGTCGACGAGCGGATTGCCTTCCAGCAGCGAGGCTACCAGGGAGTTGACGCTCGAGGTCGTGGCCGTGGCCGACGTGCTGGAGGTCGCCTTCCAAGGGGCGATCGGGGCGGTCGCGGACAGGCTGGTCGCGGCCGTGGAGCTGTTGCTGGCCGCAGTCTGGCCGGTGCGCGCCTGAAAGTAGGCGAGCAGGACCGCGCTGCTGATGCTGGTGCTGGTCGTCACGGCGGACTCATCCTCTCGAGAGGCGGCGCGATTGTCAGGGGAAAACCCTGCTTAGGTCTTAAGGTTTTGAGAACATCTGCAACCGACGGCCTTGGCCCTCGAAGCCATGGGGAACTCACACCCCCTCCATGTCTTTAACAATAAAAGCGCGCATGGCGCTGGGAGGGTTCAAATGTCAATCTTAGCATGGCTTGTGGTTGGCCTGATTTCCGGATTTATCGCCAGTAAGATCGTGAATCACGCGGGTGAAGGCGTGATCATGGACATGGTGCTCGGCGTCGTCGGCGCGATCGTCGGCGGGTTCATCTTCAATTTTCTCGGCCACTCCGCCCCGACCGGAATCAATCTCTACAGCATCTTCGTGTCGGTCATCGGCGCCGTCGTGGTGCTGCTGATCTACCACGCCGTCGTCCGCCGCCGAGCCTGAGGCCGCCCGATGACGATCGACAGCCTGATCAAAAGCGCCGACCTGATCGGCACGGTGGTCCACGATCCCAAGGGCGGCAAGCTGGCCACGATCCGCGAGGTCTTCCTCCATAAGCAGACCGGCCAGGCCCTGTTCGTGGTCCTGGACACGGGCGGCCTTTTTGGCGCGGGCGGCAAATTCTATCCCGTTCCGTGGCGGCTGCTGCGCTTCGATGCCGCTGCCGACACCTACACGTCGTCGCTGACCAAGGAGCGGCTGAAGAGCGCGCCGGCCTATGATCGGGACCAACTCAACAGCACCGCCTATGGCTGGGGAGAGCAGACCGACCGGTTCTTCGGCGACGATGAAGCCGAACCGATCGGCTGAAGACTTAGGACCCAGGCGGTACGACGTACCGCCTGGGTCTTCGATCCGGGCTCGTCGCGCCGACTGCGGACAACCCCGTTCGCAGAGGTCAAGCGCCGACGAGCAATCGTCCGATCACGAAGAAACGATGGCTGGTAGGCCGCTTCGCGCCCCGGAGCCGGTCTCGATCTGTTAGGTTCGGGCCATGCGAATTTCCCGGCAGGTTCAGTCGATAGCTGAACGCGTTGAGTGCGCCCTGAAGTTGGCCGAAGAAACCGGCAGGACTCCCATCGCGATCGCGTTGGGCAAGGACGATTATCCTGCGTTCAAGGAATGGGCCCGAGAAGCGCTCGGCCAGGAGTTCGAGCCGGGCGCCAAGTTCCTTGGTGTGCCGGTTCGCCATCTCGAAAACGTCTTCCTGAGCCGCGTCGAACTCAAATCGAAGCCGGGCGTCCCGAACGCCCTGCTGCTTTAGGCCGTCGATACGAAAAGCCCCCGCGCCGATAAGGCGCGAGGGCTGTCCATATTGAACGGACGGTCGGATCCCGCCAATCGTGCCGGCGGGGCCTGGGTTGCTAGCGGTGATAGTAACGGCGGTGATGGTGGTTGCGGCCGGCGAAGTGGCCGACCGCGCACCCGGCGGCGGCGCCGAGCAGGGCGTGGTGTCCGGCGAAGTGACCTGCCACCCCGCCCACGGCCGCGCCGCCCAGGCACCCTGCGTTTGCGGCGCCCGCGACGGACGTGGCCGCCATCATGCCTGCGATCATCAGCTTGAGCTTCATGGTGTTCGATCCTCTCGACAACTTGACGTCAACGCGCCAGGTCGAGGGAGGAAACCTACGTGAAGGCTAAATCCCTGTAGGGCGTGAGGGGGGCCTACCGAGGCGCCGTCCTCGGAAGGCCTCCACCCTAAGCCTGCTCAGGCGGCCGCTTGTTTTTCAGCGTCCAGCCTTCCCAGAACATCAGCTTGTCCAGCAGGCGGCGCTCGATGAAGTGGGTCGGCGTCCTGGACCGATCCGCGATGATCCCATCCTGCCCGTCGAAGTACGCGATAAGCTGGTCCGCCGCGCTTCGGAAATCCGGGCGCTTGAGTTCGTCGCCCAGGGCGCGCTCGGCGGATGCGTAGAGTTCCGGATAGCTCGCAACGCCGAAGATGCGGTCACGGAGGCTTTTCGCTCCGTCCGCCTGAGGATGGGTTCCCCGCTGGCGGTCCCGCAACCGGGCCGATTTCATCACCGTCGGATCCCAGATGAAGATCTGCACCGTCGGCTTGGCGAAGAAGGCGAGCTTGCTGGCCGCCGACAACGGGCTGGACCGGGGCGCGCTGCATCCGCCCAGGCGCGCCGCCAGCTTCGGCGCATCGACCTGAGGATCGAAGACGGCCTGCTCGCGCAATGCGGTCATGAACGCCGCGACCCCGGCCTCGTCCCACTTGGGGCCATGCGCCAGGTGAAACGACGCCAGGAAGAGATGCGCGTGCTGCGTACCGATCTCGACCTGCGGATCGCCGCCGAACAGCTCCAGCCAAAACCGGTCCGGCTGGCGGTGCTCGACCATGACATCCGGCGCGCCGCACCATTTCAGAGTGTCCTGCACCGCCACGTCGAGCAGCTTCGCCCGGTGCGGGGCCAGAATGTCTTGAGCCATGCCGTCGATCTCTCCGCCCGCCGGATCGCCGCCCGAGCCGCCGGACGATCGTAGCCCAGAGCCTTGACGGATTGGCGACCACGCCCGGAGCGGTGGGGCGCTGTCAAACCAATCCTATGGTTTCCGGGACCTCAAGCGCGGCAAATTTCCACTTTTTGCTAATTTGGCCCTTAGCGCTAACGCGACCTAAACAACCAGGGCCGGACGATGCAGCGTCTACTCCCGGGGGGGACGAGCATGAAGGCCTCGTTGTTACGCAATTTCCTTATCGGACTGGGCTTGGCCTCGCTGGTGAGCACGGTGCTGGCGTCGGTGATCGCGTTCAACGCTTTCAAACATGAGCTGGAGCACCGCCAGGTCGAATATCTCGGCCATTACGTGCAGGAGCGCGCCCACAACATCGGTCATCGCTTCTCGACGCTGACGACCCTGCAGACCACAGCCGGGGAGGAGTTGCGCCGACGCGTCGCCCAGATGCCGGACAAGGAGGTTGAACACGCCTTCGACAGCGTGTTCCAGCTGCAGCCCGACGGGACACGGCGCAGCGTGGCCTCTTCCTTCGATGGCCGGTTCGGCGTCCACGGCCGATTGATCTACGGGATGGGCGCATTCCTGCCCCCCAACTCCGCGCAGACGATCGAGCAGAAGCGGATTCTCCTCTCCGCATTCGATGTGGTCGCCAATTTTGGGCAGGCCGCGCGTGGCGACTACGACAACTTCTACTTCTTCACGAACCATAACCAGGTGGTCCTGTTCGGACCGAACCGACCCGACAAGCTCATGTTCTACCGGCGTGATGCGAAGCCGACCCTCGACTTCTCCAAAGAGGAGATGGTCAAGATCGTGCAGCCGAGCGCCGATCCGACCGGCCAGACCCGCTGCACCAAGCTGCAGCGGCTCATCCAGGACAACGGTGGGGACCGGGTGGCGACAGGGTGCCTGACGCCCGTGTATCTGGACGGCCGCATGATCGGCGCCTTCGGGTCTTCGATCAATGTCACCAGCTATCTGGCCTCGGTCGTCGGCGACACCCTTCCCGGCGCGAAGAGCATCATCATCCGTTCCGACGGCTCCCTGATCGCCTATCCCGGCTTTTCCAAGCCCGGCGTCGCCTCCGAGTTGACCGTCAACCAGTACGAGCGCCAGCTCAAGCTGAAGGCCGTGGCCGAAAGCGTGTCCCGCCAGCCGAAACCCTTCGGCGTCATCAACAGCCCGGACCACAAGCAGATCATCGCTTACGGACGGCTCGACGGGCCGAACTGGATACTGCTGCTCAGCTATCCCGCCACCGCCATCGCCTCGTCCGCCGCGCTTTCGGCGTCGTGGATTTTAGTGCTCGGGCTGATCTTCTCGGCGTTGCAGACCGCCGGCGTGGTCTGGATGGCCCGGCGCGCCATCGTGCGGCCCCTCCAGCGCCTGGCCCTGTCCTGCACCGCCGACGTCGAGCAGGTCGAGCGGAGCGAGGTGATCAAGCTCGAAGGCCGCAAGGACGAGATCGGCATCCTCGCCTCCTCGCTGAGGGCCGAGCGCGAACGCGCCGACGACCTGCTCAGCACACTCGAACGGCGGGTGCAGGATCGCACCGCGGACCTGGAACAGGCGAACGCCGCCAAATCCCGCTTCCTGGCCAATATGAGCCACGAGCTCCGCACTCCGTTGAACGGGGTCATCGCCATTTCCGAGATTCTGGCCAAGGAGCAGACCTCGCCCCGCAACGCCGAGCTGTCGCAGCTCATCGTCTCGTCGGGGCGGCTGCTGCAGCAGGTGCTGACCGACATCCTGGACTTCTCCAAGATCGACGCCGGCGAGATGCAGCTGGAATCCGCGCCGTTCGACCTGGAGACCACGATCTTCCGCGTCGCCGAACTGCACCACGCGTCGGCCGAGGCCAAGGGCGTGCAACTGGCCTGGACGTTGGAGCCGGCGGCGGCCGGCGCCTATCGCGGCGACAGCGTGCGACTGACCCAGGTGCTATCCAACCTGTTGAGCAACGCGGTCAAGTTCACCGCGACCGGCCAGGTCGAGCTGACGGTCGCGGCCCTGGACGACGGCTCCGTCCGCTTCGAGGTCAGCGACACCGGCATCGGCTTCGACGAGGAGGTCAAGGCCAGGCTGTTCCAGCGGTTCGAGCAGGCCGACGCCTCCATCCGGCGCCGATTCGGCGGCACGGGGCTGGGCCTCGCCATCTGCCGTTCGCTGGTGGAGCTGATGGGCGGGCGCATCTGGGCCCAATCCACGCCGGGCGAAGGCTCGCGCTTCACCTTCGACCTGCCACTGCCCCACGACCTGCAGCCGGCCGGCTTCGCGGCGGAACCGGAAGAGGAAGTCGACATCGAGGGCCTGCACATCCTGCTGGCCGAAGACCATCCGACCAACCAGCGCGTGGTGCAGCTGATCATGGACGCCGCCGGGGTGGACCTCACCACCGTCGACGACGGCCAGGCGGCGCTGGACATGCTGGAGGTGCGCACCTTCGACGTGGTCCTGATGGACATGCAGATGCCGGTCTTGGACGGTATCAGCGCCACCAGCCTGCTGCGCCAACGCGAACAGGCCCTAGGCCTGGCGCGCACGCCGGTGCTGATGCTCACCGCCAATGCGCTGCAGGAGCATGTGGACGCGAGTCTAGCGGCGGGCGCGGACGGGCATCTGACCAAGCCGATCCGGGCGATGGAGCTGCTCGAGACCATCGCCCACTTCGCAGGGCGGCGTGAGAAGCGGCCCGAGACGGAACCGGGTCTGAGCGCGCTGCGGGCGTAAGCCGCCCCAGTCGCGCTCCTCAGCCGAAGAAACCGTAGTTCCCGACCTTCAGGTTGGAGCCAACCCCACCCGCGTATTCGATGATCAGCTGCGCATGATAGGCGCCGTCGTCGACCTGGTAGATGTGCTCGTCGGGCGCGCCGGCCACGTCGCCGACATGGGTCAGGGTCGCCGCGCTCGAGAAGCCCTGGAAGCGGATCATGTCGCCGAGACCGGGGACGCCGGCGCCCTTGAAATCCAGGATGGTGTCGTAATGGCCGCCATCGGTGGTCGGGTCGGCCAGATCGCCCTTGTTGATGATGAAGGTGTCCAGACCCGAGCCGCCGATCAGGGTGTCCGCGCCGGTCCCGCCCGTGAGCGCATCCTTGCCCGCGCCGGCGATGATCACATCGTTGCCGGCCCCGCCGTTGGCGCTGCCGCCGGTCCCGTCGCCCATGACGATGTAGTCGGCGCCGGCGCCGCCCGCGAACAGCGCGTTGTTCCCGTGCAGGGCCACCACCTCGCCGCCCCCCGCGCCGATGGTGTAGCCGGAGCCGACCTGCTGGGCCTGGGCGAAGCTGATGGTCGTGCCGCCCGATCCGTCCGCCATCACCTTGAAGACATCGCCGGCGAAGTTCTGCGACGGGTCGAGTTGAAGGGTTTCGACGTGGCCGGCGTTGTCGCGCACGGTCAGCAGGTTGTTCGCGCCCAGCGTCGCGCTGGTCGCCGAGGTGAAGCCCGAGAGGTCGATCGAATCTTGCGCACCCAGCCCGGTGATGGTGTTGGCCAGATGGCCGTCGGTGAACGCCGCCGCCTCGATGCGCAGGGTCCCCGCGCCCGCCTCGAAGCGGATCACGCCCGTACCCGCCGCCTGGGCGCTCGCCAGGTCGAGCACGCCAGAAACGATGGAGGTCCCGCCGGTATAGCTGTTGTCGCCCGACAGGGTCAGCACGCCGGCGCCCTCCTGGGTCACCGAGCCCCGACCCGAGACGACGCTGGAGTAGGTCACGTCGTCGGCATGGTCGAACAGCAGCGCGCCGCTGTCGGCCACATTGGCGGTGAGCGCGCCGCTGGCGACGACCAGGCTCGCGCCCGCATCGATGGAGACGCCGTTGGCGAAGCTCTCGTCGGCGGTGGTCGTCCACACGCCGCCGATCACGTCGAGCGCTTCGAAGTTCACCAGGGCCGACAGGTTGGACGCGCCCTCGCCATAGAGGTGGGCGGTGTCGATGCCGGCGCCGCCGTCGGTCACGCCGGTGATGGACGAGCCGACGAACAGGTTGAGCGTATCGTCGCCGGCGCCCAGCGCAATGCTACCCTGGATCACGCCCTTGTTGGTCAGGGTGTCGGCGAAGGTGTCGGTGATGCTGATCGCCTGGCCGTCGCCGCCGTGGATCAGGCCCTCGTTCAGGATGGTGGTGGGGCCGAAGGCGTTTCCGTCGTTGCTGTTGTCGACGGTGATCGCCCGCTCGAAGCTGGTGATCACCCCGCCCTGGAAGTTGTTGATGACGCCGCCGCCGACAGTCACCGCCTCCTGCAAGATGGTCGCGCCGGTGACCGGATCGACCACATGCACGCCGGTCGCCTGGATCGATCCGTAGTTGTTCAGCGCGATCAGGCCGTCGACGTCCACCCCGTCGCCATCGGCGGTGACGGAGGTGCCGATGATCAAGCCGTGGTTGGTGATCTGGGTGGTGGTCGTGCCGGCCGTATCCAGGTTCACGCCCGAACCGGAGTTGCCGAGGATCTCGCCCCAGTTGGTGATCGTCACCGGGTCGTTGCCGGTCACGCCATGACGGGCGCCCGAGATCAACGCCGTGGTGTCGTCGGCGTTTCCGTTCTGGATCACCCCGCCGGCGTTGTCCTGGAAGTCCACCCCGTCGTTGCCCGAGGAGGTGGGCGTCCCGTTCATCGAGACGATCTTGCCGAGATTGATGATCGTCGTGTTGACGCCGCCGCGGATCGCATCGGCGTCGGCGGCCTGGATCAGCCCTGTCGCCTCGTTGGTGATGGTGGACTTGGCCAGCGGCGAGACCAGGTCGTTGAAGTCGATCGCCTGGCCGTTGTCGCTGCCGACGCCTGTGCTCTTGATCACGCCGGCGTTGTCGATGGTGAACACGCCGGTCGCGGTGGTGTCGAGCGTGGTGGCGGTGATACGCACCGCGTCGCCCTGCGACTGGATGGTCCCGTCGACGCCGTTGATCAGATGGAACTCGGAAATGTCGGAGAGGCTGGCGGTGTTGAGGTTGATCGCGCGGTTGGCCGAGGCGGTCGCGTCGATCAGGCCGTCGTTGGTGATGGTGACATGACCGGCGCTGGGACGGATCGCATCGTCGCCGCTGGACCCGATCACGCCGCCGGCATGGTTGGTGATATTCACCACCGCATCGGGCGAGACGATGGTGGCGAGGTCGATCGCCTGGCCGCTGGCGCCGGCGACGATGTTCCCGTTCTTATCCACCGAGCCCGAGACCAGCAGCCCGTAGTTGTCGATGTCGATCGTACCGCTGGTGAGGGCGGCGTCGATGCGGACCGCGTCGTTGTTGGCGGCGAGGATCTGGGCGTCCGCCTGGTTGATTAGGGTGAAGGAGCCGGTCGTGAAGTTGGACGTGGTGTCGATCGCGCGCGTCTTGGCGCTGATGGTCCCGTCGTTGTCGATCACCACGCCGGGGTCGGTGTCGCCGCCGGTCCAGGTGACCGCAGTGGTCGCCGACAGCGTGGCGCCGGCCTCGATCATGCCGCCGTCGTCGGCGCCGACGGTCTGGGCGATCTTGTCGGTGGCGCCGGAGGCGACGTTGAAGCTGGCCATCGGGGAAGGACTCCGCGGATAGGGGGCGTCGCACCGCAACCAAGTTGGCGCGGTGGATGATCCGTTAACGCTAGAGGGGTTCTATGACAGAGCCTTGACAGTCGCCCACAAGGCGAGTCCGGACGAACCTACAGCCGAAGGCGCAGGATCGCTTCCGCCTCTGGCGACCCGCCCGAGAACTTAGGGGGCGGTGAGCAGGTCCGCCTGATGGGGTTGCGGACCAAAGTACTTTCGCGACAGGCGATAGCCGGCGTCGTTGGCCCGCTTCTCCACATATTTGAAGGTGAACAGGCTGAGCCCAAGGGTCACGACCACGGTCCCGGCCGACAGGGCGATGGCGTACACCCCGCGCGGCATGTGCAGGAAGTTCAGCGCATAGGCTCCAAGCATGATCACCAGCATGTGGAAGACGTAGGTGGAATAGGACGCCTCGCCGATCCGCCGTAAAATCGGATGGGCCAGGGCGCGGTTGAGCCAGCCGGGCCGGATCAGCAACCACAGCACCAGAATCCAGGCCAGCGCTCCCGGCTCGCGGAACACCAGCGTCACCCCGAGCAGCATCACGGCCATCGCCCCGGCCGCCCACGCCGCACGGCGCCGATCCTGCCACCGCGACAGATAGAAGGTCGCCATCCCCACCGCGAACCAGGGCGTGTAGACGGCGATGAAGGCGGTGTTGCCGCGTAGCCAGGGCGCCCAATGCAGGGCGTAGAGCCCGACCGCCGCGACCACCGCCAAGGCCACGCCCAGGCGTCCCCGCCGGATCAACGCTACGAACGCAGGCGCGATGAGATAGTATTGCAGCTCGACGCTCAGGCTCCAGGCCTGGCCCATGATGGCGAGATCGACGCCGGGCAGCAGCTTTTGTGGGACCAGGCCGTGCAGCATGACCGCATGGGCCAGGAACTGCGCGCCCAGGTGAGACATCGCCTGGTCGATCTCGGCGATCCTGAACAGAGACCGTCCCGGATGGAACGGCGCGTCGACCAGCCCCTGACGCTGCCAGGTCAGGGTGGCCGCCGACAGGATCAGGGCCAGCAGGTAGACCGGCCACAGCCGAAACACCCGGCGTGTCAGGAAGGCCGCATAGTTCTCCTCGCCCCGGTTGAGCAGACCCGTGATCACGAACCCGGACAGGGCGATGAACCCCATCACTGCGCTGCGGTTATGGCTGAGATCGCCCGCGCGGTCGGAGAAGACGAACGCGAGGTGGCCGAGCACCACCCACCACGCCATCAACCCGCGGAAGCCTTCCAACTCGTCGAGACGTCCACGCTTCATGCCGCAGCAGCCACCGATAAAACTCACAAACAGCCAGTAACAGCCTGGCTGACTAATGTCGCGCGAGCGGAGCGGTTGCCTGGGCCACGGTAAGCCGTGCGCTTAAGGCGCTTCCTGGGCGTTTTAGAGGCGCCGACGACACCAATCGCCCTCGGTCGGGCTTAATCGCCCACCGAGACCGCCTCCCGATCGATCAAGGCGCGCTTGCGCTCCACGCCCCAGCGGTAGCCGGAAAGCGAGCCGTCGTTGCGCACGACCCGGTGGCAGGGAATAGCGACGGCGATGGCGTTGGCGGCGCAGGCCCCAGCGACCGCGCGCATGGATTTCGGCGCGCCAATGCTGCGGGCGATATCGGAATAGGTCGCCGTCGCGCCCGAAGGGATGTCCCGCAACGCCTGCCAGACCCGCTGCTGGAACGCCGTGCCCCTGACGTCGAGCGGCAGGTCGAGGCCCAGGCCCGGCGCCTCGACGAAACCGACCACCCGCGCCACCAGGGCTTCATACGCCGCATCGCCACCGATCAGATATGCCCGAGGGAAGCGATCCTGTAGGTCGCGGACCAGGGCCTCGGGATCGTCGCCGATCAGGATCGAGGCCACGCCCTTCTCGCTGGACGCGACCAGGATCGCGCCCAAGGAAGACTGGCCGACGGCGAAGCGGATGTCCTCGTTCGCGCCGCCGGCGCGATAGCGACTGGGCGTCATGCCGAGCATCTCGGTCGACGCCGCGTAGAAGCGGCTGCTGGAGTTGAACCCGGCGTCGTAGATCGCTTCGGTCACCGATTGTCCCCGGCTCAACTCGGCCCGGACGTGACCGGCCCGGTAGGCGGCGGCATAGGCCCTGGGCGTAAGACCTGTCACGCCCTTGAACAGGCGATGGAAGTAGCCGGCGCTCAATCCCGCCGCCTCGGCCAGGTCGATCAAGGGCGGCGGCTCTTCGCTTCGTTCGATCGACCGGCAAGCCTTGGCGACCAGGGCCGCGTTGGCGACGTCCCGCGCCTCCTCGTCCGGCTTGCACCTCTTGCAGGCCCGAAAGCCGGTCGCCTTCGCCGCCTCGAGCGTATCGTGCAGGCCGACGTTCTTCGGGTTCGCCGCTCTGGAGGCGCAAGAGGGGCGGCAATAGACGCCCGTGGTCGCCACCGAATACCAGAACAACCCGTCGGCGGTGCGGTCCCGCGCGACGATGCGAAGCCAACGCGGGTCGTCCTCCGTCACAACGGAAGCGGTGGTCTGTTCTCGATCCAAGGTCATGGTCTTCACCAGATCCATCCTGTGAATTCATCCGACGCCACCCTGCCGGGTAGGGATCGGCCTCACACTCCGGCGCTTGCTTTCAAATCGGAATATGGTGGCTGCCGCGGAGTTATGCGCCGTACCGCTGCTCCGCCCTGCCGAGACAATCTCGGATTTGAAAGCAAGCGCCGGAGTGTGGCGTCGCCGCCGGGATGGGACCTTGCCGGACCAACAGCAAACGGAGTTCCCCGCCATGAGCGCGATGCCGACCGCCGCCGCCGACACGCTTCGCTTCGGCTACGGTGAGACCAGGATCGGAACGGCCCTTGTCGCCCGGAGCGATCACGGCGTCGCGGCGATCTTCCTGGGCGACGACCGTGCGAGGCTCCGCCGCGAGCTGGTCGAAGCCTTTCCGACAGCATGCGTGGCCGAAGACCAAGCCGCCCTTGGCGGCACGGTCGCCGAGGTGGTCGCCCTGGTCGACGCGCCGCAGCTGGGATCGAACCTGCCGCTCGACCTGCGCGGATCGGCCCTGGAACTGGCGGTCTGGGAGGCCCTGCGCGCCATCCCGTCGGGCGAGACCCGCACCTATGGCGCCCTCGCCAAAACCCTGCCGATGGCGGCCACCGCCCAGGAGGTGGGCGCGGCCTGCGCCGCCAATGTGCTGGCGGTGGCCATCCCCTGCCACCGCGTCGTCAAGGCGGACGGCTCGATCTCCGGATATCGCTGGGGCGTGCAGCGCAAGCGCCGCCTGATCAACATGGAGGGCGTGGCGTGAGCGGCGTCGACTTGAACCGCCGCTCGGACGAGCGGGCCGCCGCGATCGACTGGCCGCGCGTTTCGGCGGACCTGGACGCCCAGGGCTGGACGGTGCTGCCGAAGCTCCTGACCGGGGCGGAATGCGGGGCCGTCGCCGACCTGTATGGTCGGAGCGATGGCTTCCGCAGCCAGGTGGTCATGGCCCGCCATGGATACGGCCGTGGCGAATATCGCTACTTCAGCTACTCGCTGCCGCCGCTCGTACAGGCGCTTCGGACCACGCTCTACCCCCACCTCGCCCCGTTGGCCAATCGCTGGCACGCGCGGATGGGGATGGAGGTCCGGTTCCCCGACGATCACGCCACCTTCCTGGAGCGGTGCCATCGCGCCGGCCAAGTGCGTCCGACGCCCCTGCTGCTCCAATACGGGCCCGGGGACTATAATTGCCTGCACCAGGACCTGTACGGCGAACACGTCTTCCCGCTGCAGATCGCCGTCCTGCTGTCGGAGCCCGGCGAGGACTTCGATGGCGGCGAATTCGTCCTGACCGAACAACGGCCCCGTATGCAGACACGGGCGGCGGTCGTGCCGCTGAGCAAGGGCGATGCGGTCGTGTTCGCGGTCAATAGTCGGCCGGTGCAGGGCGCTCGCGGCGACTACCGGGTCAACCTGCGCCATGGGGTCAGCCGCGTCCGATCGGGACAAAGACACATCTTGGGCGTTATCTTCCACGACGCCGCCTGATTCAACAGCGCCCCCGCTTATAATAATGTTTTGACATGTGAAAATTGCGCCGATTGTATGAGGAAGGCTTACCCATCCCCCACGCCCGGACGACGGGCTTCGGCGACGGGCGTCCATCGGAGCCGGATCGGCTCCCAATGAAAAAGAGGGGAAACGCCATGATCGGGCGACGTGTGAAGTACGGAATGGTAGCGCTCTCGGTGCTGGCCGCAGCGACGTCGGCCCAGGCAGGGGGAAACGACGTCGGCAGGCCTTGGATGAACGCCCGGCTCGGATCGGACGCCCGGGCCGAGCTGTTGCTCACGCGGATGACCCAGGCGGAAAAGCTCACCCTGGTCACCGGCTTCTACGGCGTCGACCTGACCGCCAAGCACTGGACCGCGCCGCCCGAGGCCCGTCAGGGACAGGCCGGCGTGGTGCCGGGCATTCCACGGCTGGGCATCCCGCCGCAGTGGGAAAGCGATGCAGGCGTGGGCGTCGCCACCCAGAGCTCGGCCAAGGTCGCCTTCGAGCGCACTGCGCTGCCGTCCGGGCTGGCCACTACCGCGACCTGGAACCCGGAGCTGGCGTTCCAGGGCGGCGCCATGGTCGGGGCGGAGGCGCGCGCCTCGGGCATGAACGTCCAGCTCGCCGGCGGGGTCGACCTGATCCGCGAGCCGCGCAACGGCCGCAACTTCGAGTACGCCGGCGAAGACCCGCTGCTGGCGGGGACCATGGCCGGCGCGCAGATCGCCGGCATCCAGTCCAACCACATCGTCTCGACGGTGAAGCACTACGCCTACAACGACCAGGAGACCGGGCGCACCGTACTCGACGTCCATATCGACGAGGCCGCTGGCCGCATGTCGGACCTGCTGGCCTTCGAGATCGCCATCGAGAAGGCCGATCCGGGCTCGGTGATGTGCTCCTACAACAGGGTCGAGGGGGTGCATTCCTGCGAGAACGACCACCTGCTGAACCAGGTGCTGAAGGGCGACTGGGCCTGGAAGGGCTATGTCATGTCCGACTGGGAGGGCACGCACAGCACCGCCGCCGCCGCCCTGGCCGGGCTCGACCAGGAGGACGGCGTCTCCACCCCCGACACGGCTTGGTTCACCAACGGCAAGCTGGACGCGGCGATCAAGGCCGGACAAGTCCCCCAGGCACGGCTGGACGACATGGTCCACCACATCCTGCGCACCCTGTTCGCCAAGGGCGTGATCGACCATCCGGTGGCGCCGGGCCCGATCGACTACGCCGCCCACGCCGCCGTCACCCGCGCGGACGAAACCCAGGCCATCGTGCTGCTCAAGAACACCGGAGGCGCGCTGCCGCTGGGGGATCGGCCGCTTCGGATCGCGGTGATCGGCGGGCATGCCGACGTCGGCGTGCTGGCCGGCGGCGGCTCGGCCCAGGTCCATCCGCGCGGCGGGACGGCGGTTCCCGGCGTGCAGCCGACGACGTGGCCGGGCCCGGTGATCTACGATCCCTCCTCGCCGCTCCAGGCGCTGAAGGCCCGCCTGCCCAAGGCCCGCATCGCCTATGCCGATGGCCGTGATCCGGCCGCTGCGGCCAGCCTGGCGGCGCACAGCGACGTGGTCCTGGTCTTCGCCACCCAGTGGACCGCCGAATCCCAGGACTTCCCGCTCACCCTGCCCGAGCGCCAGGACGCCCTGATCTCCGCTGTCGCCGCCGCCAATCCCCGAACCGTGGTGGTGCTGGAGACCGGCGGCCCGGTGTTCACCCCCTGGCGCGGCCGGGTCGCCGGCGTGGTCGAGGCCTGGTATCCGGGCACGGCCGGCGGCGAGGCCATCGCCGACGTGCTGACCGGCCGGGCCGACGCCTCGGGCCGACTGCCCGTGAGCTTCCCCGACAGCCTGGATCAGCTCCCCCGGCCCAGGCTCGACGGCGAGGGCCTGCCCGAGAACGCGCCCTTCGACGTGACCTACGCCGAGGGGGCTGCGGTCGGGTACAAGTGGTACGACCAGAAGGGGCTGAGCCCCGCCTTCGCCTTCGGCGAGGGCCAGTCCTACACCCACTTCACCTATGGCGGCCTGAAGCTGACGCAGCGCGGCGGCGATCTGGCGGTGAGCTTCACCGTGGCCAACACCGGCCCTCGCGAAGGTTACGCCATACCCCAGGTCTATGTCGGCGCGGCGTCCGGCGCCTGGGAGGCCCCGCGCCGGCTCGGCGGTTTCCGCAAGCTGAAGCTGCGACCCGGCGAGAGCCGGCGGGTCACGCTGACCGTCGATCCTCGCCTGCTGTCGCTATGGGACACGGCCGCGCATGGCTGGCGGCGCGGCGCAGGCGCATATCAGGTCTGGCTGGGCGCCTCGTCACGCGACCTGAAGGCGTCGGCTAAGCTGCGGCTGGACGCGCGCAGCCTGCCCGCATCCTACCATCCGGCGGGGTGATCCCCGCCGAGATACGGTCCAAATTCAATTGGATGCAGCAACAGCAGAGATTTACGAATTTCCTCTCCGCTCATCCCGGCATTCGCCGGGATGAGCGGTAATTGAGTATGGACCTAGGGCTCAGCCGTGGGCGTCGAGGTCGAAGATCAGCTCCGTTGGCGTCCACTTCTCCCCGGGCGTCGCCCAGGGAACCGGCTTCTGGAAGGCGTCCATGAGCTGTTCCCACGCCCGCAACTCGGGATCGGGGCTGGCGTCGGCGCGAACGTCGTCCGACGCTTCGGGTCCGGTCTCCATGATCATGACCAGCCGATCGCCGGAAAGGTAGATTTCCATCGCCTCGACGCCGGCGGCGCGGATGGCTGCGATCACCGCCGGCGGGGTGCGTCCCGGCGTGTGCCATTGCTTGTAGCGGGCGATCAGCTCGGGATCGTCCTTCAGGTCGAGGATCAGGCAACGGCGCGCCATCGCCGCCTCAGACCACAGCCAGCCGGAACGCCACCTGGCTGAGCGGCAGGCAAGCGGGCCCGCTGGGCTCGAACGCCTTGTAGGTCAGGATGAACTCCTGGTGGCCAAGCTCTTCGGAGCAGGTGCGTTGGCCAGACGCCACGGCCACCACCCGGTCCAGGATCTCCTGGCCCACCTCGTCCAGGCTCGCCACGCCGTCCAGGATGCGGCCCGCGTCCACGTCCATGTCGCCTTCCAGCCGGCGATAGGTCTCGGGGTTGGCGCAGACCTTGATCACCGGCGAGATGGCCGACCCCACCACCGAGCCGCGCCCGGTGGTGAACAGGTTGATGTGCGCCCCGCAGGCGATCAGCTCCACAATCTCGGCGTTGTCGGAGATGTTGGGGAAGCCGTATCGCACCTCCCCGTCGGGGATCATGTCGAGCAGGTACAGCCCGCCCGCCGGCGGCAGGTCGCCGGGCTTGATCACCCCACTGATCGGCGAGGCGCCGGACTTGGAGTAGGCGCCCATCGACTTCTCCTCCTGGGTGGTCAGCCCGCCCTCCGCGTTGCCAGGGGCGAAACTGCCGAAGCCCATGGTGGTGTAGTAGCGTTCGGCCTTGGCCACGCTGGCGCGGATCTCCATGCCCAGCTCGGGCGTGATCGCGCGGTCCGCCATCACCCCTTCGCAACCGATCAGCTCGCCCGTCTCCTCGAAGATGCAGGTCGCGCCCGCCGCCACCAGTTGGTCGAAGCAGCGGCCCACGGCGGGGTTGGCGGTGATGCCGCTGGTGCCGTCGGAGCCGCCGCAGATGGTGCCGATCACCAGTTCGTCCAGGCGCATCGGCCCGACGGGCGTCTTAGCGGCCAAGGCCTTCAGCCGGTCCACGGCTTGCAGGCCGGCGGCGATGGTGGCGCGCGTACCGCCCGCCTCCTGGATCACCAGCAGCTCGACCGGGCGTCCGCTGGCGACGATAGCCGCCTGGAGCTGTTCGCGATTGAAGCCCTCGCAGCCCAGCGACACCAGCAGCACGCCGCCGACATTGGGGTGGGTGCAGACCGCCTCCATCACCTTGAGCGCATAGGCGTTGGGATAGCAGCCGGGAAAGCCGATCAGGTGGACGTCTGGATCGTCGCTGCGGGTGGCGATATGGCGGGCCACGTGGTGGGCGCACTCCACCAGATAGACCACCGTCACCACGTTGCGCACGCCCTTGCGGCCGTCGGCGCGCAGATAGCCTCGAAAGGTGTCGGTCATCGTCTCAATCCGCCGCCACACCGTCACGCGTATGACCGGAGATGTAGTCGCTGCGCATGTTGTGCATATGGAGGTGCTCCCCCGCCTCGGCCCGCACGCGCATGGACCCGATCGGGACGCCGTACTTATAGACCTTGTCGCCGGCCTGCAGGGGGCGACGCGCGAGCTTGTGGCCGACCTCGACATCGGCCGTGGCCGTAGTCGGACGGCCCTCGATGACAATGAGATCGCCCCGGCGCACCGACGCACGTACGACCAGCACGTTGTCGTCCTCGTGCAGCAGCAGGAAAGGCGAGGCGGGCGCCATGGGCGTGGGCGCCTCGGGATGCAGCAACCCTTCTTCGCGCAGAGTCCGCCAGAGCGCCTCAGGAAGCGGGGTGCGCATGAGGCGGACGGCGTCGGTGACTTCCTGCGGGTCCGCCAACCCTGGAATGACACTGCAGACCTGCGGATGGGCCAGGGGAAACTGGAGCGCCGCCGCCGCCAGCGGAACGCCGAACCGCTCGCACACCGCCCGAAGCCGCGCCACCCGCGCCATCACCGTGTCCGGCGGCGTTTCGTAATCGTAGCGCAACGGACCAGGCGCAGCCCCGCCCTGGGCCAGGACGCCGGAATTGAACGGGCCGCCGACGATCACCGACACGCCCCTCGCCGCGCACAGCGGCAGGAAGCTGTCCAGGGCCGCCTGTTCGAGCAGGGTGTAGCGCCCTGCCAACAGGAAGACGTCGAAATCGCCCACGGCCAGCGCCTCTTCGCAGACCCGCCACTCGTTGACGCCCAGGCCGATCGCCCCGACAGCGCCGCTGTCGCGCAGCTCCTGCAACGCCCGATAGCCGCCGGTCATGAACTGGTGGAACCGTTCGGGATGGGCGTCACCGTGGACGAGGCGGCCAAGGTCGTGGGCCAGCAGGATGTCGATGCGGTCCCGCCTCAACCGGCGGCGGCTATCCACATAGGATCGCATCACCGCGTCGTAACTGTAGTCGAACACCGGCTCGAACGGCGCCGCATCGACGAAGCCGTGCCGGCTGCCCGCACCGGCGCCCTCGGCGATCGGCTCCAGCCGCCGCCCGACCTTGGTGGACACCAGGGCGCGCTGCTCGGGATCGAATTGCGCCAGCGCCGCGCCCAACCGCGTCTCGCTCAGGCCAAAGCCGTAATGCGGTGCGGTGTCGAAATAGGTCACGCCCTCGGCCAGGGCGACGCGGACGGCCTCGGACGCTTCCGCGTCGGAGATGGGCCGATAGAGATTGCCGATCGCCGCCGCCCCGAAACCGAGCGCCGGATACGCCACGCGCGCGCCACCCACCGTCAACCGCAAATCCATAAAGCGCAGCCTATCCGCTTTATAAGTGAAAGTCATTGCGCAAGTGAAACGGAACGCAGGCCAAATGCACCTTTGCCAAAAGGATTTTTAGGCGTGGTTCACAAGGTGGCGACAAGGTCCTCGGCGATGCGCTCGGCCGCGGCCCGCAGCGCCGTGATGGCCTGATCCAGGTCGGTCGGCGCCGCGCTGCTGTTGAGGTAGGGCATGGTAAGCGCCGCCACCGCCGCCTCGTTGGAGATCACCGGGGTGGAGATGTCGGTCACGCCCGGGACGAAGTCGCTGGCGGCGCGCTCGTAGCCCCGCGCCCGCGTCGCATCGGCACGCGCCAGGAAGGTCTTCATGGCGGCCTTGCCGACGGTCAGGGCGAACCGCGCCGCCCAGGCCTGGCGCACCGCCTCGGGCTGGAAGGCGAACAGGGTCACGCCCGAGCTAGCTTCGTTGAGCTGGCGCCGATAGCCGGGCCGGACGGAGAAGCCGAGATAGCCGGGGTTCTCGATCCGGGCGATCACCACCATCTGGGTCTCCGAGGCGACCGCGATGTGGCAGGACTGGCCGGTCGCGTCCGACAGGTCCCGCATCACCGGCAGGGCCGCCTCCAGCAGATTGCGCACCGGCGCGCGGGACATGCCCAGGGTGAACAGCTTGTTGCTGAGTTCGTAGCCCTCGCCGGAACTGCGCAGGACGATGTAGCCCTTGTATTCCAGCACCTGGATCATGCGGAACAGCTCGCTCATGGAGCGGTCGAGCGCCGTGGAGATATGGGAGGCGGTCATCGGCTGGTCGTTGCTGGCCAGCAGCTCGAGGATATCGAGCCCCTTCTCCAGCGCCGGGGCGCGATAGCGGCGCTCGGCGTCGGCGAGGTCGGCGACGGCGGGCGCTGCGGTCACGGCGTTCTGCATCTCTGTAGGCATAAGGGCCTCAACGGATCGGACCAGACTGGAAGAGAATATATCGGGCCGGCAAGTCAGAACCGATAGAAGCCGCGTGCAGACCGCGCGAACACCCACGCCACAGCCTTATCGCCCGAACCGCGAACCAAGTCCTGCGCCATGGCGAGCCAGCCGGCGTAGTCGCCCGACAGGTTCAGCACCGGCCAGTCGCTTCCCCACATCAGACGTTCGCAGCCGAACATCTCCAGCAGATGATCCACATACGGCCGCAGATGCTCCACCCCCTGCCCCGGCGCACATTCCGTCAGCAGGCCGGACAGCTTGCAGTGGACGTGAGGCAAGGCGGCCAGGGACTGCAGCCCCTCACGCCAGCCGGCGATCTCGCCCCGCCCGATCGCCGGCTTGGCGGCATGGTCGATCACCATCGGCAGTTCGGGGTGGCGCTCGGCGAAGGCCAGCAGGTGGGGCAGATGGCGGGGCTGCACCAGGGCGTCGAAGCTCAACCCATGCTCGACCATGGCCGAGAGGGCGGGCTGCAAGCTCGGATCGAGAATCCAGCTGTCCTGCGCCAAGGCCTGCAGCATGGGCCGCACGCCCCTGAACTTCGGATGGCTGGCGAGTTCGGCGATGCGCGCCGGCGCAGTCGGCGACGCCAGATCGACCCACCCGACCACCGCCTGCACGAAAGGCTCCTCGGCCGCCAACGCCAGCAGGTAGTCCGTGTCGCGGTCGCTGGGCTGGGATTGCACCAGCACCGATCCCCGTACGCCCACCGCCCCGGCCAGAGTCTTTAGCTCTACGGCCTCGAAATCGCGATGGATGTCCCGCAAGCCGGAATGGGGCCAGACGCAGTCGTGTTCGCCTATGCGCCAGAAGTGCTGGTGCGCATCGATGATCGGCTCAGGCGGGGCTTCGGACATCGGTGCGAACCCGGCCGTCTCACCAGGTCCCGAGGCGGACGTGCAGGACCTGGGGCGCGGAGGTGAAGTTCAGGCCGTAGTCGGTCTGGTCCCCGTTCCACAGCCGCTCGAACACCCACTGGCCGCCCTCGTAGCGCCCCTCCTCCACCCGGGTCAGCAACATGTGCTTCTGCGCCGGCTCGGTCGGATGGAAGCTCACGCGCGCATGATAGCCCGTGACCAGGAACTCGTCCGGGCCGAGCTGGGCGATCACCACCCCGCCGGACGGCGTCGGATTGCCCTTGGGCGGGTCCATGCCGAACTGGGCCTGACCATACGACACCTCCGCACTCCAGCGTCCCAAGGTGAGTTCCTGGGCGTGGACGTCGTCGGGCTCCGACACGCCCCAGACCTTGCCCTCGAAGCTGAGCTGGGCCAGCAGGCGCGACATCGGCCCGACCAGTTCATAATCGCTGGCGAAGGACTGGATGGTCTCCCCGTCGATCTTCGCCGCCCCGAGCGGGAAGTTGCTGTAGCCGGTGAAGTCCAGCCCGAACGGGGAGAAGCCGATCCCCTGGTGGCCGAGCGCGCTGAACAGATAGCGCGGATAGGCCGCCGCATTGCCGGTCTCGGCCACGTACAGGGCGTTGTCGGGACGGTGGTACAGGTCCAGCGCCCGCTCGTAGTTGCGCGACTGCGGCATGTAGATGTCCGGCCCGATCAGGTCGAGCGCGGGGGCTGCGGCCTTCCACACGTCCAGCACGTCGTGGGTCGGCCCGCCGCTGGAGAAGGTCAGCGGGTCCTGGGCCCCGAACAGGTCGCGAAGGGCGGCGTTGGCATACATCGGCAGATCGTATTGCGCCTTGCCCGCGCGAGCGACCTGATCGACGAAACGCGCCGTGTACCAGGCGTTGAACACCTCGTCGGCGTCGCGGCCGAACGCCTCGCGCCAGGTCCCGGTCCTATGCCGGGCCGCCGCGAGTTCCGGCGGGATGGGCTGATCGAACAGCTTCTGGGCAGTGGGCGAGTAGTCGCGCACGGCGCCGTATACCCCGGTCTCGTTCTCGACCTGGACCAGGATGACGGTGTGGCGCTCGCCGTCGACCTGGCGCAGGTGGCGCATCAGTTGGGCGAACGCCGCGCTGTCCGCCTTCAGCGTCTCGGGAAACACCGGCGACAGCGAGTTGCGGTCGTCGCCCTCCGCCGTCTTCACCCGGGGGAAGCGGGCGTTGTCCAGCTTCACCCAAGCCGGCGCATAGTTGGGCCCGTTGTTCTTCCAGGTCCCGAACCACAGCAGCGCCAGACGAACGTGATGCTCGCGCGCCTGGGTCAACAGGGTGTCGAGGAAGGCGAAGTCGAAACGTCCTTCCACAGGCTCGATCTGCTCCCAGGCGATAGGGACCAGCACCGTATTGGCGTGCACCTGTTCGATCGCCGGCCATACCTTGGGCAGCATGGACGGCCAGGCGCTGGAATTGTTCACCTGGGCGCCCAGGATCAGGTAGGGCGCGCCGTCCACCATCAGGGCGTAACGGTCGCCTTGGCGGACGAGATGGGGAAGGGCCGCATCGGCCGCCGAGCTCGGCCCCGCCCAGCCGACCGTGCATGCAATCGCCAGCAGCGCGACTAGCGCTCGGAACCTCACGAACGACCTCCGACCAGGGCGCGTTGGATCGCTTGCTGCGCGATAGGGGTCATGATGGCGTATCCCTTGGCGTTCGGATGCACGCCGTCGTGCGTCAGCTCGGCCCGCATCAGGCCCCGCGCGTCGGCCATTGGCGAATAATAATCCGCATACTGATCGCCATGAGCGGCGGCGTAGGCTTGGAGCCATCGGTTGATCGCGCGCAGTTCATCGGGATGACGCTCCGCCACCACCTGCCGCGCTTCCGGCGTGTAGTCGTTCACCGGCAGGATCGAGCCGAACACCACTGCGATCCCGTGGGCGTGGGCGAGCTCGGCCATGGCCTCGAAGTTGGCCTCGATCCCGGCCTGGTCGGGCGCCTGCATAAAGCCCTGCACGTCGTTGACCCCGGCCAAGATAACCACCACGCGCGGTTTCAGCGCGATCACGTCGGCGTGGAAACGCAACAAGAGTTGGGCGCTCACCTGGCTGCCGATCCCGCGGTTGACGTAGTCGCGCGCCGGGAAGCTCTCCGCGATCGGCCACAGGTCGGTGATGGAATCGCCTAGGAACACCACCCGCGGCCGCTCCGGCGAGGGCGGCTGCAGGGCGGCGTCGGCGGAGGCGTAGAGGTATTGCTCGCCGAAGTCGCGCATCAGCGAGGGGACCAGCTTGGCGCGGAACGGGCCTAGCCACCGGCCCCAGTCCTTCTCCTGCACCGTGCGGCGCTCGGGCGAGTTCTGGTGCGGCGCGGGCTGGGCCGACGCGGCCCCGCACAAGGCCCAGGCCGCCGCTCCGCAGAGCATGGCGAGGCGCCGGGGGACGGGTAGACAAGAAACCTGTCTCATGGACCTGCTCCTCGGCGCTGGCCTGCCCTCAATAGCTGACGCGGAGCACCGCCATGTACTGGCGGTCGTTTATGAGGGCGTTTTCGGGCCGCGTGACCAGCCCGTAGTCCTGATCCTGCTCGGAGTTCAGGATGTTGCGCACCTCGAACTGCAGCACGGCATGCGACGTCACGTTGTAGGAGATTGAGCCGTCCAGCTGACCGTAGGGCTCGACATAGACCGGCAGGGCGCCGGTGCCGTTGCCCGCCGTCGTGAGAACGTACTTGTCGCGCCAGTTGTAGGCGATACGCATCTGGATCGGCCCCTTCTCGTACATGCCGATCAGGTTGTAGCTGTTCTTCGACAGGCCCTGCAGCGGAACGGTCAGAGGCGTGCCGTTCGTGTCCGAAGCGGTCGGACTGGGCGTTGCGCTATCCACATAGGTGTAGTTGGCGGTTACGCCGAAGCCATCGAGGGGTTTGGGCAGGAAGTCGAAGAACTGGGTATAGCCGACTTCGGCGCCCTTGATGGTGCCGTCGCCCTGGTTGTAGTAGCGGGTAACCTGGAAGGTGTCGTTGTAATAGATCTCGTTATCGACTTCGGTGGCGATAAAGCCCTTAACCTGTTTGTAGAACGCCGCGCCATACAGCGAACCGGTCTTGTTGAAGTACCATTCCAACGAAACGTCGTAGTTGTTCGTCCGGTATGGCTTCAAGGAGGCGCTGCCGAAGGTTCCCGCGGTCAGGGGCGTGTTGGCGTTGAGCGTGGTTTGGCTTGGCTGACTGATCTGGGCGTTCGGATTCAGTTGGCTGAAGTCCGGCCGGGTCAGACCCTTCGAGGCGGCCAGGCGAAGCTGCAGATCGTCGGTCAGGTGAACCCGCGCGTTGAAGCTCGGCAAGGCGTCGGTATAGTTCTGCTTTACATTGACAGCGGCATAGCTCGGCGCCCCGGTAACGGTGGGCGCGGTGCCATCTGCGTTTGGCGGGGTTCCGGCAGGCGCCGGGACCAGTGGCGTGAGAGAGTTGAAGCCGCTGGTGTTTTCCTGGGTATTGACAACCCGCACACCGACATTCCCGTCAACTGGGAACGGTCCCAACTTGAAGCCGTAGTCACCCACGAAATAGACTGCGTAGGTGTGTTCCTCCTCGCTGGCGAAGTCGCTCGGATTGAAGGCTACCGGCTGAGAGCCAAAGGCATTCAACGTATTCTTGATATTGTTGAGCAAGGAACTCGCCGGCGAAATCGTCGGGCCGAACAGCGTGCTTCTGCCGTCAAACAGGTTGTTGTAATTATAGACGCCGTAATCGCTAGCCGGGAGGCCGGCAGGCACACCGTCAAAGTTGTAGGGCGTCGACCCCGTAATGGCGCCGCGGTCCGTGAAACGGAAGCCGAACTTCAACTTGCGGAGGAAACCCTCGTCAGACACACGGTATTCCAAATCCGTACGGACGGCCTTCTCGGTGCCTGAGTCGTTGTCGTAATGATCCAGCGTATAGCCGATCGCGAAATTGGCGGGGTTCGTGAGATACCCGGTCGGCACAACGATGCTGGCGAGCGGCTTGCTGATGTTGAAATTCACCACAGGCAGCACGCCCGCCGAGTTTTCACCGATAATGAAGCGTTGGTCCTTATTAGTCGAATAGATGTACTGAACGTCGGCCGATACGGTCAATCGATCGGTCGGCGTCCACTTACCGCCGATCGCATAGTTGGTCGTAACCGTGTGCTGATCGGTCAAGCTTCTGTTGAAGTTGATCGACGAACCCGAATAAGAGCCAGTGAGCAGATCGCCTGACGGGCCGACCGTAAAGGGCTGGGACGCGTCGATCGTGCCGGGAGCGGAGGCGCCGACATAGTTCGCCGCATCGTCCCACTTGAAGTAATAATCGATGCGGTTGACTTGCGTGTAGAGTTCGAGGTTCGACGTCGGACGCCATTGCAGGGCGAGGGACAAGCCCTCCCGCTGGCGGCTGCCCTGGGTCTCGTCGATGCCCATGCCATCGGGGATATTGACCGTGCCGACGGCATGTCCCGGAAGGGGGATGGTGCTCGCGTAGAAGGGCTCCTGCGATTGCTGATCCTCGCGGAACCGCGTCTGGGTGAAGGAGGCGTCGGCAAGGATGCCGATCTCGCCGATGGAGGTGTCCCAGCGATCGCTCAGCAGCAGCGAGGCGTTGGGTCGACCGGCGTCGGCAAGGTCGTCATAGGAGCCGCCGACGCTGGCGGCGATCTTGGCGCCTTTGAAGTCGAACGGCATGCGCGTGCGCAGATTGATGACGCCGCCGATGCCGCCTTCGATCTGCTCGGCCGATGGGTCCTTGTAGACGTCGATACCGGCCAACAATTCCGAGGGCACGTCTTCCAAGCTCAGACCGCGGCCGTTCGTGGCGCCGCCGGCGAAGCCCCCATTGGCCGAGAAGCTGTCGCGCCCGTCCAGCTCGGTCTGCACCTGGGTCAAGCCGCGAATGGCGACGCCGGAGCCTTCGCCGTAGTTGCGGGTGATCTGGATGCCGGAAATCCGCTGCAGCGCCTCGGCGACGTTGTTGTCAGGCAGCTTGCCGATGTCCTGGGCGACGATGGAGTCGACGATCTCGTCGGCGTTGCGCTTGATGGCGGTGGCCGAGATGATGCTGGCGCGAACGCCCGTCACCACCACTTCGCCGACGCTGCCGGCGCCCGCCGCCGGGGCGGTGGTCGCCTGATCGTTCTGCGCCGCGACCGGGACAGGGGCGCCGGTGTTGGCCGGCATGGAGTCCTGGGCGAAGGCCGGCGCCGCCTGCACGAAAGCACAGGTCGAGAGCGCCGACGCGCCCAGCAAGGCGAGCCGGTATAGAGCGTGACGAGACATAGCTTCCCCTTGACGTTTCCTCGGGTCGCATCGGCCTCTGCGGGGCCGTAGGCGATAGCGTTAGGGCCGTTTCGCCGACCCTGGACTATATTCGGCGATACTTTCAAATGTGCAAGTACTTTTATCCAGAGTAACGCACGGCTCCCACAACCGACGATTTCAGGCCGTCAGCCCCACCCCGCCGATACGAAGCGCATACACTTCGGAGAGGCGCTCGCCAGCCGGCAGATGCACGGCGAGACCCTCGCCGGTCTGGGAAAATTGCAGGGGTCCCGAAGCGCCCAGAAGCTCCACCTTGCCGACACGAGGCGCATCGGCGCCCGCCACGGCGAGCGACTTCAGCCGAACGACATCGCCCTCGGGCCGCGCCATCATCAGGGCGTAGAGCTGTCCGTCCCGGGTGGTGTAGCGAACGTCCTCGGCCGTGTAGGGCTTGGCGCTCTGCTCGACGAACATGCCCGTCTGCACCTGGGTCGGGCCCTCGCCATAGACCCTCCACGGGCGCGTCCCATAGATCGCCTCGCCATTCACCTCCATCCACGCGGCGAGGCCGGTCAGGAAGGCGTGCTCGTCGCTGTCGATAGTCCCGTCGCCCTTGAGCGGGATGCTGAGCAGCAGGTTGCCGTTCTTGCTGACGATGTCGCACAGCATCCGCACCACGGTCGGCACGGTCTTGTAGCCGTGCCGCTCGAACAGGGCCCGGTCGTAGTGCCACTGGCCGATGCAGGTGCAGGTCTGCCAGGGGTCCGGGCGGATGACGTCGCTGAAGCCGCGCTCGAAGTCCTCGACCACGCCGCCACGGTGGGCGAGCTGCAGCTTTTTCCCCGTGGCGACGGCCTGCAGCGACCCGTTGCGGGCGATGTCGCTATTGTAGAAGTGGGCCACCGCATCGAGGCCCGCCTGCCCCAGCGGCAGCTCGGTGTCGTCGAAATAGATGAAATCCGGGCGGTACTTGTCGACCAGGTCGTTGCAGCGGGCGAGCCACTGGCGCGCATAGCCGGGATCGTCGGTCGGCGGCGTCTCCCACCAGGCGCCGTCGTGGGCGGCGTGCCAGGCGTTGGCGTCCTTGGTGGTCTTGACCCCGTCGGGGATGACCATGTGACGGCCGGTGTAGAGCTCCTGCGGGTCCAGCCCCTCCCACCACTTGCCGACGCCGTCCGCCTTGGTCAGGCGGTAGGCGTCGTAGCGGACGCCGGCGAGCGGCCCCTCGGCGTCGTAACCGTAGGCGGTCTGCCACCAGTGCCAGGCATGGGCGGAATGGTTGCTGACGCCGAACCGGAGGCCCCGGCCCCGGGCGATCTTCTCCCACGTGCCGATGATGTCCTTCTTCGGCCCGACCCGCAGGGTGTTCCAGGCGTGGTGGGCGGAGTCGAAGGTGTCCAGGTTGTCGTGGTGATTGGCGAGGGCGACGAAATACTTGGCGCCGGCCCGCACATAGAGGTCCATCAGCTCTTCCGGCCGCCAATTCTCGGTCTTCCAGAGGTTCTCGATCTCCATGAACCCGAACCGGCTCGGATGACCGTAGGTCTTGACGTGATGTTCGTAGAAGGGATCGCCCTGGACATACATCAGCCGGCCGTACCAGTCGCCGAACTCGGGCACGCACTGGGCGCTCCAGTGCGCCCAGATGCCGAACTTGGCGTCGCGGAACCAGTCAGGCGCCTTGTAGCCCGCGCACAGCGACGCCCAGTTCGGCTGGAAGGGTCCCGCACCGGCTTGGCTGGGCGACGCGGCGGCCGATATCGCGGGCGCGGCCATCGTGGACGCGGACAGGGCGAGCGCGCTGCTCCGAAGCAGGACTTGACGGCGAGAGAGCGGCTGCATCGTCATAAACTCCCTTGCGGCATCGCCTGAACGTCGCCGCATTCGTTTTTATATTTGACGTATGTATTCATATTTGATCACGTAGAGGCAAGCCCGGCGACAGTCCGGACAACAGGGTGGACGATGCCGACACAGAGCCCGCAACGACCTGCGATGGCGGCGATGATCCTGATCGTCAGCCTGTTCTTCCTGTGGGGCGTGGCCAACAACCTCAACGATGTCCTGGTCGCCCACTTCCGCAAGGCGTTCTCCCTGACCGACCTACAGTCGGGCCTGGTGCAGTCGGCCTTCTACCTCGGCTACTTCGCCTTCGCCCTGCCGGCGGCGGCCTTCGCACAGCGATTTGGCTATAAGGCGGCGGTGATCCTGGGGTTGGCGCTCTACGGGTGCGGGGCGCTGCTGTTCTACCCGGCGGCCGAGGCCCGCACCTACGCCTTCTTCCTCGCGGCCCTGTTCGTGATCGCCAGCGGCCTGGCCTTCCTGGAAACCGCGGCCAACCCGCTGATGACCGTGCTGGGCCCGTCCGAGGGCGCCGAGCGGCGGCTGAACCTGGCCCAGGCCTTCAACCCCCTGGGCTCCATCGCCGGGGTGCTGGTCGGACGCACCTTCATCCTGTCCCGCCTCGATCCGGCGCCGAACGCGCTGGCCGCCATGGCCCCGCACGACCTAGAGCGCTTCCGCATCGCCCAGGCCCACGCGGTGGAGCCGCCCTACATCATCCTCGGCCTGCTGGTCCTGACCTGGGCGGTGGTGGTGGCCGTGGTCCGTTTCCCGGCCCAGGCCAGCGCGCCTGGGATCGGAGCGCAGCGCAGCCTGCGGCTCGCCGACGTCCGGGCGCTGGCGAGCCGGGCGCCGTTCCTGTTCGGGGTGATGGCGCAGTTCTGCTACGTCGGCGCCCAGGTCGGGGTGTGGAGCTTCCTGATCCGCTACGCCCGCCACGCCCTGCCCCTGTCCGACGACCGGGCGGCGGCGGGCTATCTCACCGTTTCGCTGGTGCTGTTCATGGCGGGGCGGTTCGCGGGCTCGGCCTTGATGGGGCGGATCAAGGCGAGCCGGTTGCTGGCCATCTTCGCCGGCGTCGATGTCGGGCTCTGCCTGATCGCCGCCCTGGTCGGCGGCCCGACGGGACTCTACGCTCTGGTCGCCGCCAGCTTCTTCATGTCGATCATGTATCCGACCATCTTCGCCGGCGCGATCTCGGGGCTGGGCGGATCGACCAAGCTGGGCTCCAGCTTTCTGGTCATGGCCATCGTCGGCGGGGCGGTCGTCCCTGCGATCATGGGCCGGATCTCCGACCTCAGTTCCATCAGCATCGCCATGCTGGCCCCAGCCGTAGCCTTCGCCGTCGTGTCGGCCTTCGCGCTCTGCGGGCCGCAGGCGCGACGGGCGCTGGTGGTGAAGGAGCTTCCCGCGTGAAGCCCGTTCGACTTCGTCTCCCGATCCCGCTGCCCTCCCCGGGCTTGGGACCCTTGGCCGGCCCTAGCGGCCGGCCCTTTTCTTCCCGTCCCGTCGCCGCCCCCACCGCAAGGATGATCCGATGATCGGCGCCCCTGTCCGCCGCCTGGTCCTGGCCGCCCTGCTGCTGTGCGCCGGCGCCGCGCGCGCCGAGACGTCCCCGCCGCTCGAGCGCAACGGCAGCGTCGTCTCGGTGGAGCCCTACGCCCCCAACATCGTGCGCATCACCCTGAGCACTCTTCGGGACCAGGCGACCATGGGCCCCGGATACGGCTTTATAGCCAAACCCTCCGACCACGGATGGAGCCATCGGGCCGATAGCGCAGGCGATGCGTTCCGCTCGTCGAGCCTCTCGGTCGAGGTCGCCGCGGCCGATCCGCCGACCCCACCCGGCCCGGTGGAAAAATACTTCATCACCTCGCCGCCTCCCGTCCGGCTCAGGGTCCGCGACGCCAAGGGCGCGGTCCTGCTCGACATGACCAGCTGGGAGATGGGTCCCCACGTCGTCTCCGGTGAGAAGACCTATCGCGTCGGCGCCACCTTCGCCTCGCCCGACGACGAGCACTATTACGGCCTGGGCCAGAACCAGGAAGGCGTGCTCGACTATCGCGGCCGCACCATCGACTGCCGCCACGACTACGACGCGCCGGCGGGCGAGACGGTCTGCGTGCCCTTCATGGTCACCAACCGCCACTACGGCATCGTCTGGGACAACCCGTCCGACACCCACGTGTCCCCGGGACTGAACGGGCGCACCATCTGGCAGAGCCAGGTCGGCGAGCGCGTCTCCTTCTTCGTGATCACCGGCGCCACCACCGACGAAATCTACGCCGGCTATCGCCGCCTGACCGGGGCCACCCCCATCCCGCCCAAGGCCGCCTTCGGCTTCATCCAGAGCAAGCAGCGCTACGTCACGCAGCAGCAGGTGCTCGACGCGGCGGACGGCTACCGCAAGCGCGGCTATCCCGCCGACGTCATGGTGGTGGACTGGTTCTACTGGACCAAGATGGGCCAGTTCGACATGAACCCGGCCGAGTGGCCCGACCCCGCCGCCATGAACAAGCGGCTGCACGACCAGGGCTTCCAGACCATCATCAGCATCTGGCCGCGCTTCCAGTCGGACGGGCGGTTCTACGACATGCTGGCGTCGAAGGGCTGGCTGCTGAAGGACGCCGACGGCAAGCCCCAGTACGGCCTGCCGGTCCGCAACGACCGGGCAGGCGCCCTGATCGACAGCACCAACCCCGCGGCGCGCGAATGGTACTGGGACCAGATCCGCGACAACTTCGTCTCCAAGGGCTTCGACGCCTTCTGGCTCGACGAGACCGAGCCCGACCTAGTCCCGGACGGCGGGTTCTTCAGCATCGGCTCGGGCCTGCGCTACCACAACCTGTTCCCCCTGCTGCACACCCAAGGGGTCTACGAGGGCTCGCGGCGCGACCGGCCGGACAAGCGCTCGCTGATCCTGGCGCGGGCGGCCTATCTGGGCTCGCAGCGTAACGGCGCCCTGTTCTGGTCCTCCGACATCTTCCCCACCTGGGACGCGCTGA
>NZ_LMUL01000014.1:2124493-2147797 GCF_009765965.1 Caulobacter sp. S45 | reverse complement strand
GCCGCCCGGCCTGGATTTCACCGCCTCGGGCCTGGCCTATTGGGGCAACGACATCGGCGGGTGGCAGTACCTGCCCGCGAGCCACCACCCGGCCCACCCGCCCCTGCTCGACCCGTCCGACGCCCGCGACGTGGTCGGCGGCTACGACGACTATCCCGAGCTGTTCACCCGCTGGTTCGAATACGGGACCTTCCTGCCGACCATGCGCGTGCACGGCAGCCGCAAGGATGTGGAGATCTGGGCCTACGGCAAGGCGGCCGAACCGATCCTGGCCAGCTATCTCAAGCTCCGCTATGCGCTGATGCCCTACATCTATTCGCTCGGGCGGCGCACCTACGAGACCGGGGCGCCGTTCATGCGCGCCCTGTTCATGGACTTCCCCGGCGACCCGGCGGTGGCCAATATCGGCGACGAATACATGTTCGGCCCGGCCTTCCTGGTCGCCCCGGTGACCGACCAGGGCGTCACCAGCCGCAAGGTCTACCTGCCGGCCGGGACCGACTGGTACGACTGGTGGAGCAACGCCCGGCTGCATGGCGGCCAGACCGTCACCGCCGCCGCTCCTATCGGTACGCTGCCCTTGTTCGTGCGCGCCGGCGCCATCGTCCCCATGGGTCAGCCGGTGCAGAGCACCGCCGAGCACCAGAAGCTGGCCGCCGTGAAGGTCTATGCGGGCGCGGACGGCGACTTCGCCCTCTACGACGACGACGGCAAGACCTACGCCTACGAGCATGGCGGCGGGGTCACGACCCATCTGCACTGGGACGACGCGGCGGGTCGCCTGTCGCTGAGCGGCGCGCCCAGCCCGGACGGCGATCCGCAACGCTTGCTTCAGGTGATCGGGCGCTGATCGGCGATGAAGCCGCTCCTGTTCGCCCTGTCCGTGGCGCTGGCGGGCTCGCCCGCCGCCGTCCGGCCGCCTTCCCCCGCCTATGTCTGGCGAAGCGTGAAGGTCGGCGGCGGCGGCTTCATCCCGGGCGTGGTGTTCAGCCGCGCCGAGCGGGGCTTGGCCTACGCCCGCTCCGACATGGGCGGCGCCTATCGCTGGGACGCCAAGGCGGGGCGCTGGACACCGCTGGAGGACGCCTTCGCGGAGGGGAGCTGGTTCGGGGTCGAGAGCATCGCCCCCGACCCGGTGGACCCCGATGTGGTCTATGCAGCCGTCGGGGTCTCGCGCCACGCGCCCTCGGCGATCCTGCGCTCGCGCGACCGGGGCGACAGTTGGGACGTGGCCCCCGTCCCCTTCCGCATGGGCGGCAACGAGGACGGCCGAGGTCTCGGCGAGCGGCTGGCGATCGATCCCAACGACACCTCGATCCTCTACTTCGGTTCGCGCTTCGACGGCCTGCAGCGGAGCCTGGACCACGGCCGCACCTGGGCCAAGGTTCAGAGTTTCCCCTGGAAGGGCCTCGGCTCGACCCCGCCGCATTCACCCACGAGGGCGGGGGTCGGCTTCGTGGTGTTCGATCCGTCCAGCGGCGCGCAGGGACAGCGCTCCAGGACCATCATCGCCGGGGTGGCCGACCCGGCCGCCCCGCACCTGATCCGCTCCGACGACGCCGGCGCGACCTGGAAGGCTATACCGGGCGGTCCCGATACGAGCCTGCTCCCGGTGCAGGCCCAGATCGACAACAACGGGATGCTCTACGTCGCCTACAGCGACGCGACGGGACCGAACGGGATCAAGGCCGGGGCGGTGTTCAAACTCGACACCCACACCGGCGCCTGGACCGACATCACCCCCGACAAGGGCGCCGGTCCCGCGCCCGGCTATATGGGCTTGAGCCTGGACCGCAGCCGTCCCGGCGTCCTGGTGGTGGCGACGGTGGACAGCACGCGAAAGGGCGATGTGATCTGGCGTTCGCTGGACGGCGGGCGCACTTGGCGGGACCTGCGCGGCCTCAGCCGGCGCGACGTCTCCGCCACGCCCTTCCTGTTGTGGGGCAAGCGCGAGGCCGACTTCGGCTGGTGGATGGCGGCGCTGGCCATCGACCCGTTCGACCCGGACACGGCGGTCTACACCACCGGCGCGACCCTGTACGCGACCCACGACCTCACCGACGCCGACCGGAGCCGGCCGATCACCTGGAAACCCTGGGTGGAGGGGATCGAGCAGACCGCGGTGATCACCCTGGCCAGTCCGCAACGGGGCCCGCACCTGATCAGCGGGTTCGGCGACATCGGCGGGTTCGTCCACGACCGGCTGGACGCCTCGCCCACCGAGATGTTCCAGAGCCCAATCTTCAACAACACCGACACGCTCGACATCGCCGGTCGCGCCGACGTCGTGGTGCGCAGCGGAATCGCGGCGCACAGTGGAGACGCCACCGTCGCTGTATCGCAGGACCTGGGACGCACCTGGACGCCGCTGCCGACCCCCTCGCCGGTCAAGGGCGCAGCCGTCACCCTCTCGGCGGACGGTGGGACCATCGCGCTGATGACGCCCGTGCCCATGATCACACACGATCTCGGGCGATCCTGGCGCGGCGTCGTAGGTGCACCCACCGCCAGCCGGCTGGTGGCCGACCGTCAGGACGCGCAACGATTCTATGCGCTGGACTTCGACGCCAGCGCCATAGTCGCCAGCCATGACGGCGGTTCGACCTTCATCCGCCTGGCCGCCCATGGCCTGCCGGCGATGAGCGCCCAGCGGCCGACTTCGCCCGAGAGCCCCTGGCCGCTCTACGCCACGCCCGGACGTTCCGGCGACCTTTGGATCACGTCCGCCGACGGCCTGTTCCATTCCACCGACGGCGGCCGGTCGTTCCGGCGGCCGGGCGGCGGCCTGACGGCGGAGGCCCTCGGCTTCGGCAAGCCGCCGCCGCACGGCGCCTACCCCACCCTGTTCGCCATCGGCTCGAAAGGCCGGGAGCGCGCTATCTGGCGTTCGACCGATCGCGGCGCCTCCTGGCTGCGGATCAACGATGCGCGCCACGAATACGGGCGGCGCTTCCGCTCCATCTCGGGCGATCCGAGGGTGTTCGGCCGGGTCTATGTCGGCACGGACGGACGCGGCGTGGTCTATGGCGAACCCTCTTCCCGCACCGATCAGGAGCATGGCTGATGCGCCCCTTCACGGCCCTTCTTGTCGCCGGCGGCCTCGTCCTGGGCGCCCAGACGGCGCAGGCCGCCCCGGTCAAGCCTGCCAACTGGATCACGGCCTACAGTCTGCCGGCCTTTTCCCCCGCCGACACCCGACGCGCGGGGCTGGAACACGACGAAGCCGGCCGCACGATCCGCGAGATGGTCCGGCTGAACACGGCCGGGTCCCGCCTGCGGGTCAAGTTCACCAATGAGACCGGCGAAGCGGCGGTCGCCATCGGCCACGCCCATATCGCCCTGGCCATGCCCAACGGCGACCCGATCCCTGGCTCGGATCGTGAGCTACATTTCGGCGGTCGGGCCGGCCTGACCGTCTCGAGCGGGGCGTCGGCCTACAGCGATCCGGTGGACCTGCCCGTCGCCGCCTTCGGCGATGTCGTGGTGTCGACCTTCTTGCCTGGGCCAAGCCCCGTTCACCTCGGCGGCCATCTGGCCGGGCTCCAGGTCGCCCAAGGCGACGCCACGGCCGCAGCGATCATGCCGGGCGCGATCCAGCAGACGGCGCCCTCCTTCATCTCCCGCATCGACGTGGCGCCGGCGGGGCCTCGCCGGCTGCTGGTGGCGATCGGCGACTCCATCACTGAAGGCGCCGCCTCGACGCCGGGCGCGCACATGAGCTGGCCCGAGCAGTTCGCCCGCCATCTAGCCACGACCCCCACCGGCCGCACCTGGAGCGTCGCGAACGCAGGCATCAGCGGCAATCGCGTCCTGCACGACGGCTCGGGTCCCGCCCTCCTGGCCCGCTTCGACCGGGATGCGCTGGCGCTGCCGGGCGTCTCGGCGGTGATCGTGCTCGAAGGGATCAACGATATCGGGCGGGCCGCCACCGGAGAAGGCGGCGCCCAGCCGGTCAGCGCGTCCGAGCTGATCGCGGCGTTCAAGCGGCTGATCGCCCGGACCCACGCCCACGACGTCCGCATCTATGGCGGGACCATCCTGCCTTACGAGGGGGCCAAGTATTACAGCGCCGGAGGCGAGGCCATCCGCAGCACGGTCAACGCCTGGATTCGCTCGAGCGGCGCCTTCGACGGCGTGATCGACTTCGAGGCCGTGATGCGCGACCCCACTCATCCCACCCGGCTATCCCATGCGGCGGACAGCGGAGACCACCTGCATCCCGGCGACGAGGGCTACAGGCTGATGGCCGACGCCATCGACCCGCTGATGCTTTCCGCCGGCCGCACCCCTCATTCTTATAATCTGCATACGGACAAACCATGACCCTCAACGGCAAGACCGCGCTCGTAACCGCCGCCGCGCAGGGCATCGGCAGGGCGAGCGCGCTCGCCCTCAGCCGGGCCGGCGCCAAGGTGATCGCCACCGACGTCAATCTGGAGAAGCTGGCGGACGTCGGCGCCCAGGGCCTGCGGATCGAGCCCCTCGATGTCAGGAATCCGGACGCCGCGACACGCCTGGTCGAGAGCTTGGGCGGTGTGGATATCCTGTTCAACTGCGCCGGCGCCGTCCACAGCGGCACGATCCTGGACTGTACGGAACAGGAGCTCGACTTCGCCTACGACCTGAACGTCAAGGCCATGGTCCGGATGATCAGGGCGGTGCTGCCCGGCATGCTCGAACGCGGCGACGGGTCGATCATCAACATGTCGTCGGTCGCCGGCAGCGTCACCGGCGTGCCCAACCGGTTCGTGTACGGCGTGACCAAGGCGGCGGTGGTCGGCCTGACCAAGTCGGTGGCCAAGGATTTCGTCGGGCGCGGCGTGCGATGCAACGCCATCTGCCCCGGAACGGTGGAGACCCCGTCGCTGCAGGAACGCATGGGCGAGCAAGGCGACCAGGCCGAGTACGAACGCACCCGCGCCGCCTTCATCGCCCGCCAGCCGATCGGCCGGCTCGGCGCCCCGGAAGAGATCGCCGACCTGGTCGTCTATCTGGCTGGGGCCGGCTACACCACCGGCCAGGTCCACGTCATCGACGGCGGCTGGACGATCTGAGCCGCGTCAGCGGCTCCATTCCACAAAGGTCTGGCCCTGTTCGCCGAGTTTCTCGATGCCCAGCCGCACCCTGTCGCCGGGCTTCAGGTACAACGGCTCGGGCTTGTGGCCCATACCGACGCCCGGCGGCGTGCCGGTGGTGATGATGTCGCCGGGCTCCAGCGTCATGAACTCGCTGAGATAGCTGACCAACTTGGCCACGCCGAAGATCATTGTGGCGGTATTGCCAGTCTGCATGCGCCGGCCGTTCAGCTCCAGCCACATGTCCAGGTTCTGCACGTCGCCCACCTCGTCGCGGGTGACTAGCCAGGGACCGACAGGGCCGAAGGTGTCGCAGCCCTTGCCCTTGTCCCAGGTGCCGCCGCGCTCGATCTGGTATTCGCGCTCGGATACGTCGTCGATCACGCAATAGCCGGCGACATTGTCCAGGGCCTGCGCCTCTTCGACGTAGCGGGCGCGGGTCCCGATCACCACGCCGAGTTCCACCTCCCAGTCGGTCTTCTTCGAACTCCGCGGGATCATCACATCGTCGTTCGGCCCCTGCAGGCAGGTGATGGCCTTCATGAACACCACCGGCTCCGTCGGTAGCGGCAGGTTCGACTCGGCGGCGTGGTCGGCGTAGTTCAGGCCGATGGCGATGAACTTGCGGCTGCCGGCGAACGGCACGCCGTAGCGCACGACCTCGTGCACCGGGGGCAGGCTCGCCGGATCGATAGCGGACAGCCTTGCCAGACCCTCGGGCGACAGCTCGGCCGGACCGATGTCGGCGACATGACCCGACAGGTCGCGCACCACGCCGTGCACATCGACGAGACCGGGCTTTTCCTGTCCGCGGGGACCATAGCGCAGGAGCTTCATCGGGACATCGACCTCAGGTTTTCACGGTAGCGATACCATAGGAACTAGGCGCCGCCTTGCCGAACTTCGGATGCGGCATAATCGAAATATTACCCGGCCTCGCGCCACCGCCAAAGCGCACCTCGATCCGGCGACCGCCAAGCAGACGCGGCCCGCTCGGCAATCCGGAAAGCCGGCGCTCATTTATAAAGTAGGGAGCAGTTTGGCGGAGAGGGTGGGATTCGAACCCACGGTACTCTTGCAAGTACGCCGCATTTCGAGTGCGGTGCTTTCGACCACTCAGCCACCTCTCCAGGTCGCGGCCACTTTCGTGGGCTTGAGCGAGGGCGCGGAACCTATCGGCGGTCCGGGCAAACCGCAAGCCTCCACGGCTGCGACGCAGACGCCGTAACCGCCTATGGCGCAACGGGCGGAATTTCCGTAAGCCGGCCCATTCCCTTCGCAAGGCGTCGTTATGCGATTTCATACCCCGGTTCCGCTTCGCAACACACTGGTCTGCGCCGCTTCAGCGCTCGCACTGGTAGGACTTGCCGCAACGCACAGCCTCGCCGCGCCGGTCGGGGAGCCTGCACACGCAGCGGCGGGGACGCGCCTGACCCTGCCGGACGACGTGGTTCCGGATCATTACGCCATCTCGGTGCGGCCCGACGCCAAGGCCCTGACCTTCACCGGGTCCGTCGCCATCGACATCGATGTGCGGCGTGCGACGCGGACCGTCGTCCTGAACGCAGCCGACATCGCCTTCGCCCGCGTGCGGCTGGACGGCCGGACCGAGACGCCGGCCATCGCGCTCGACCCGGAGCAGCAGACCGCGCGCTTCACCTTCGCCCAGCCCCTCGCGGTGGGTCGCCATCGGCTGGACATCCGTTACAGCGGCAAGATCTACCAGCAGGCGTCCGGGCTGTTCGCGCTGGACTACGACACGCCCCACGGCAAGGCGCGCGGCCTGTTCACCCAGTTCGAGAATTCCGATGCGCGGCGCTTCGTCCCCTCGTTCGACGAGCCGGGCCGCAAGGCCAGCTTCAGCCTGACCACCGTGGTCCCCGCCGGCCAGATGGCGATCTCCAACATGCCCATCGCCTCGAGCGAGGCGCTGCCCGGCGGCCTGAAGCGGGTGCGGTTCGCCCAGACGCCGAAGATGAGCTCGTATCTGCTGTTCTTCGGCCTGGGCGATTTCGAACGAGTGTCGCGGATGGTCGATGGGGTCGACGTCGGCGTGGTGGTCAAGCGGGGCGACACCGCCCAGGCCGGGTTCGCCCTGGATGCGGCCAGCCAGATCCTGCCCTATTACAACAGCTATTTCGGGACCAAGTACCCGCTGCCCAAGCTCGACCTGATCGGCGGGCCGGGCTCGAGCCAGTTCTTCGGGGCGATGGAGAACTGGGGCGCGATCTTCTATTTCGAGCGCGACCTGCTGATCGACCCGCGCATCGCCACCGAGGACGACCGCCAGAACGTCTACATCGTGGTCGCCCACGAGATGGCCCACCAGTGGTTCGGCGACCTGGTGACCATGGGCTGGTGGGACGACCTGTGGCTGAACGAGGGCTTCGCCTCGTGGATGGAGAACAAGGTCGCCGACCACTTCCATCCCGAATGGAAGGTCTGGCTGCAGCAGCTCAATTCCAAGCAGCGCGCCATGGGCGTCGACGCCAAGGACGGCACCCACCCGGTGATCACCCCGATCGACGACGTGTTGCAGGCCTCGGGCGCGTTCGACGACATCACCTACGACAAGGGCGCCTCGGTGATCCGCATGCTGGAGGCCTACACCGGCGAGGACGCCTGGCGGAGCGGCATCCGCAACTATGTCGCCCACCACGCCTACGGCAACGCCGTCACCGACGACCTATGGCGCGAGATCGACGCCGTCAGCCCGAAGAAGATCACCGGGATCGCCCATGACTTCACGCTGCAGGCGGGCGTGCCGATGGTGCGGGTCGACGAAGAATCTTGTCTGGGAGATCGCGTACAGGGCTGGTTCAAACTGACGCCCAGCCAGTTTCTCGCCCCCCCGGCAACCGCGACGGGCCATTGGCGCACTCCGCTGAACATCCAAGGGCCGCAGTATCACCGGAGCCTGGTGCTGAGCACGCCGCTGGCGGACAAGGCCTCCGACTGCACCTCGGTGGTGAACGCCGGGCAGACCAGCTACGTGCGCGCCCTTTACGAAGGCGGGACGGCGGCCCGAATCTCGGACCTATATCCCCGATTGACGCCTGATGATCAGCTGGGCGTGTTGAACGACACCTCAGCGGGGGCGAACGCAGGCTACGTCCCCATGGCCGATTTCATGCGGCTGTCGACAAAGCTGCCGATCGGGGCGGACCCGGTGGTGTGGTCGACCCTGGCGGGTCAGCTCGCCGGCCTGGACCATCTCTACGACGGCCTGTCCGGCCAGGCGAAGTTCCGCACCTACGCCCTGTCGCGGTTAGGCCCTGAGCTGGAGCGGCTGGGCTGGGACGCGAAGCCGAATGATCCGGTGAACACCGCCGCCGAACGGCAGGTGGTGCTGGCGGCGATGGGGCGGATGGGCGACCCCGCCGTGGTGGCCGAGGCGCATCGCCGCTTCGAGACCCTGGCCCGAGGCGAACGGCTCGATCCCGCCACGCGCCGCGCGGTGCTGGCCATCGTCGGGCTCAACGCTGACGCCGCGACCTGGGAAGAGATTCACCAGCTCGCCCGCAAGGCCTCGACCTCGCTGGAGAAAACGGAGTTCTACACCCTGCTCGGCCGGGCGCGCGATCCGGTGCTGGCGCAGCGGGCGCTGGACCTGTCGATCTCGGGCGAGACCGAGCCGACCACCGCGCCGGGGATCATCTCGGCGGTGTCGGGCGCCCATCCCAAGCTGGCGCTGGACTTCGCGGCCGCCCACTGGGCCAAGGTGGAGCCCCTGCTCGATAGCAGCGCGCGGGTCAGCTACGTCACCCGCCTCGCCTCCGGCGCGGTGGACACGGCCACGGCCGACGCCCTGGACGTCTTCGCCCAGGCCCACATCGCCGCCTCCGCGCGGGGCGACGTGCGCAAGGCGCGGGCGCAGATCGAGTATAACGCCAAGGTGCGCGCCGAACGGCTGCCGGAGGTGGACGACTGGCTGGCCAAGCGGGCGGGCTGACCGGAGGACGAACCCAAGCCCTCGCGCCGCAGGGGTTCGGACTTGCGGCGCACGGCGCGGCCCCCATATCGACGCTGGGCCTGGAGACGCGCGCCTCGGCGTGCGAAACGGGACCGGGTGGACGTCGGGAGGCGACCGCCAGAACACGAAATCCAAGGGGACGGACAGGCGCGGCGCTTCTGACAAGGCCGCAACCCTCCGTGGCCGTCCGCCACACTCAGGAGTTGGACTGAATGAGCAAGATTATCGGCATCGACCTCGGCACCACGAACTCATGCGTGGCCGTGATGGACGGCAAGTCCCCCAAGGTCGTGGAGAACGCCGAGGGCGTGCGCACCACGCCGTCGGTCGTGGCCATCCTGGACGACAGCGAGCGCCTGGTCGGCCAGCCCGCCAAGCGCCAGGCCGTGACCAATCCGGGCAACACCTTCTTCGCCATCAAGCGCCTGATCGGCCGCCAGTTCGACGATCCCATGGTGACGAAGGACAAGGGCATGGTGCCCTACGACATCGTCAAGGGCCCGAACGGCGACGCCTGGGTGCGCGCCAACGGCAAGGACTATTCGCCCCAGCAGATCAGCGCCTTCATCCTGCAGAAGATGAAGGAGGCCGCCGAGGCCACCCTCGGCGAGAAGGTCGATCGGGCGGTCATCACCGTCCCGGCCTACTTCAACGACGCCCAGCGCCAGGCCACCAAGGACGCGGGCAAAATCGCCGGCCTGGAAGTGCTGCGCATCATCAACGAGCCGACCGCGGCGGCCCTGGCCTATGGCCTGGACAAGACCGAAGGCAAGAAGATCGCGGTCTATGACCTGGGCGGCGGCACCTTCGACGTCTCCGTGCTGGAGATCGGCGACGGCGTGTTCGAGGTGAAGGCCACCAACGGCGACACCTTCCTGGGCGGCGAGGACTTCGACCTGCGCGTGGTCGACTACCTGGCCGACGAGTTCAAGCGCGAGTCCAGCGTCGACCTGCGCAAGGACAAGCTGGCCCTGCAGCGCCTGAAGGAAGAGGCCGAGAAGGCCAAGAAGGAACTGTCCACCGTCGCCCAGTACGACGTGAACCTGCCCTTCATCTCCATGAACGCCTCGGGTCCGCTGCACCTGAACATCAAGCTCACCCGCGCCAAGCTGGAGAGCTTGGTCGAAGACCTGGTGACCAAGACCATCGGCCCCTGCCAGCAGGCGCTGAAGGATGCGGGCCTGAAGGCCAGCGACATCGACGAAGTGGTGCTGGTCGGCGGCATGACCCGCATGCCCAAGGTGCAGGAGGCGGTGAAGGCCTTCTTCGGACGCGAGCCGCACAAGGGCGTGAACCCCGACGAGGTGGTGGCGCTGGGCGCGGCCATCCAGGCGGGCGTGCTGCAGGGCGACGTCAAGGACGTGCTGCTGCTGGACGTCACCCCGCTGACCCTGGGCATCGAGACCCTGGGCGGGGTGTTCACCCCGCTGATCGAGCGCAACACCACCATCCCGACCAAGCGCTCGCAGACCTTCTCCACGGCCGACGACAACCAGTCCGCGGTGACCATTCGGGTGTTCCAAGGCGAACGGCCGATGGCCCACGACAACAAGATACTCGGTCAGTTCGACCTGATGGGTATCCCGCCCGCGCCGCGCGGCATGCCGCAGATCGAGGTCACCTTCGACATCGACGCCAACGGCATCGTCCACGTCACCGCCAAGGACAAGGCTTCCAACAAGGAGCACTCGATCCGCATCCAGGCCAATGGCGGCCTCTCGGACAGCGACATCGAACAGATGGTGCGCGACGCCGAAAGCAATGCGGCCGACGACAAGAAGCGCAAGGAGCTGGTCGAGGCCCGCAACCACGCCGACGCCCTGATCCACCAGACCGAGAAGTCCGTGGCCGAATATGGCGACAAGGTCTCGGCCGAGGACAAGGCGGCGATCGAGGCGGCCCTGGCCGACCTGACCGCGGCCAAGGACGGCGACGACCAGGAAGCGATCAAGACCAAGACCCAGACCTTGATGCAGGCGTCGATGAAGCTTGGCGAAGCCATGTACAAGGCCCAGCAGGACGCGCCCGCCGATGGCGCGGCCGAGGGGCATGGCTCGGACGACGGCGTGGTGGACGCCGAGTTCGAGGAAGTCGACGGCGGCAAGAAGTCCGCCTGAAGCGCGTGAATTGAGCTAGCGGGGGCCTTCGGCGGCGAGCGATCGCGGCCTGAGGCCCCTGTTGTATCCAGCGTCCACCCTGCTCATCTGTTTCGACGAGATCGGCAGGCCGGTTCGCTCGGCTTCAAGCGGAAGGTCAAACGCGGCATGGCGCGCGACTATTACGAAGTTCTCGAGGTGTCTCGCACCTGCACCGAGGTCGAGCTGAAGTCTGCGTTCCGCAAGGCGGCGATGCAGCACCACCCCGACCGCAATCCCGAAGACGCCCAGGCGGAAGTCCGCTTCAAGGAATGCAACGAGGCCTACTCGGTGCTGTCCGACGCCAACAAGCGCGCCATGTACGACCGCTTCGGCCACGCCGGGGTGAACGGTCAGGGCGGCGGAGGCGGCGGCGCTGGGCAGGGCCAGGGCTTCCAGGACATGGGCGACATCTTCTCGGAGGTGTTCGGTCAGGCGTTCGGCGAGATGTTCAATTCGGGCCGCCGCCCCACCGGACCCGCGCGCGGGCAGGACCTGCGCTACGACGTGGAGATCTCGCTCGAACAGGCCTTCGCCGGCGACGAGCTGGAGGTGCGCTTTCCCACGGTGCAGAGCTGCGAGGTCTGCGACGGTTCCGGCGCCAAGCCCGGCACCCATCCCGCCACGTGCGCCACCTGTGGCGGCGCCGGCCGGGTGCGGGCCCAGCAGGGCTTCTTCGCGGTCGAGCGCACCTGCCCCCGCTGCGGCGGTCGCGGCCAGGTGGTGGCCGATCCCTGCCGCGCCTGCCATGGCGCCGGCCAGGTCCGCATGGAACGCACCCTGTCGGTGCGCGCGCCGGCCGGCATCGACGACGGCGCCCGCATCCGTGTCGCCGGCGAAGGCGACGCAGGCGCGCGCGGCGGCCCTCGGGGCGATCTCTACATCTTCGTCTCGGTGCGCGCCCACGAGCTGTTCGAGCGCGACGGGCTGGACCTGCACTGCCACGTGCCGGTGCCGATGTGCACCGCAGCGCTGGGCGGCGAGATCGAAGCCCCCTGCCTCAACGCCGGGCCCACGCCCTGCGAGGGGGACTGCAAGGTGAAGGTCAAGGTGCCGGAGGGCGCCCAGACCGGACGCACCGTCCGGCTCAAGGGCAAGGGCATGCCCGCGCTGCGCGGCCGCGACCGGGGCGACCTGATCGTCGAGCTGTACGTGGAGACGCCCACCAACCTCACCGTCCGCCAGAAGGAGCTGATGCGCGAGCTGAACGAAAGCTGCGCCGGACCCTCGACCGCCGAGCATCATCACCCCCGCCACGCCGGCTTCTTCTCCAAGGCGCGCAAGTTTTGGGGCGGCCTGACCGGGACGGAGGAGTCGCGGGCGTAAGCCGGCCGGCTCTCAGTTCCGTCAAGGCCGGGATGACGGGGACGGATGGTCATCGTTCCTATCGGGCGCTAGGACTTCGCTCATGAACGACACCCCTCCTCTCCGCATCGCCGTGGCCGGCGCGCTGGGCCGCATGGGACAGGCGGTGGCCGGCGCCGTGGGCATGCGAGAGGGCGCGATCCTTTCCGCCCTGTTCGACCGCCCCGACGCCGCCGACGACAGCCTGGTTCGCCGCGAGGCTGCCCTGGCCCAGGCCGACGTGATCATCGACTTCACCACCGCCGCCGCCTCGGTCGAACTCGCCTGCCTCTGCGCCGAGCGGGGCGGACCGGCCCTGGTGATCGGCTCGACCGGGTTCATGCCCGACGACGAGCGGGTCCTGGCCGAGGCGGCGACTCAGATCCCGATCCTGCGATCGGGCAACTTCTCGCTCGGCGTGAACATGCTGCTGGGCCTGGTGCGCCGCGCCGCCCGCGTCCTGCCGGCCGCCACCTACGACATCGAGGTGCTGGAAACCCACCACCACCGCAAGATCGACGCGCCTTCGGGCACCGCCCTGATGCTGGGCCAGGCCGCCGCCGAAGGACGCGGCGTGGCCCTGGACGACACCGCCGTGCGGGGGCGCGACGGGATCACCGGCGAGCGGCGCACGGGCGACATCGGTTTCGCGGTGATCCGGGGCGGGGGGATCATCGGCGAGCACAGCGTGCTGTTCGCCGCCGAGGACGAGGTGCTCACCCTGTCCCATAACGCCTTGGACCGGGGCCTGTTCGCGCGCGGGGCGGTGGCCGCCGCCGTCTGGCTCTCCGGCCGGCCGGCGGGGCTCTACGACATGCAGGACATGCTGGGCTTCGACCGCGACTAGGGCAGCGGCTGGGACATGACGAAGGCGTCCACGTAGCCAAGCGTGGGATGGCGGAACGCCAGCGGCAGGCGGCCGACGATCTCGAAGCCCAGGCTCTTCCACAAACGCACCGCGCGTTCGTTGGTGCTGATCACGAAGTTGAACTGCATCGACCTGAATCCCAGCTCGCGGGCGCGGGTCATGGAGTGCTCGCACATGGAGCGGGCGATCCCCCGCCCGGTCGCCCCGACCGCGGTCGCATAGCCGGCGTTGGCCACGTGCGCGCCGCCGCCGAGCTGGTTGGCGCGCAGGAAATAGGTTCCGACCACCTCGCCGTCGACCTCGGCGACAAAAGTCTCGTGGCCCGGATTGGCCCAGAAGGCGATCGCGTCGGGCGCGTCCATGTCGCGGGGCAAAGCGTAGGATTCGCCGGCGCGGATGATCGGCTCCAGCACCCGCCAGATCGCCGCGTGGTCCTGAGGTTGCATGAGCCTGATCAACACGTGCCGTAAACCCTCGAACCGGATCGTCTCCAGCCGATATGGCTGCATCCCGCCGTGACCATCGTCAGGGCGCCGACAGCCAAGGCCCGCTTCACGGCCGCGGTCCCGGTTCGCCGGCGGCCTGACCGAAGTCGTCCGCCAGACCGGAATAGAAGGACTCGCGCGAATTCGCGGGCGGCGGCTTGGGCGGAGGTGTGGAGGGGCCGGGTTGTTCGGGACCCGTGGAAGGCGCGTCGGGCTCGTCGGTCTCGTCCATATGGTCGGCGAGCGGGGCGATGGGAGCCTGGGGGGCGGTGGTCTCGAGCACCGGCGGGAAGTCGTGGACGGGCGTGTCCGCATGAGCGGCCAGCATGAAGCGGCGCCAGATCTCGGCCGGCAGTTCGCCGCCCGCCACCTTGGCCATGGGACGGGAGCGGTCGTCGCCGACCCAGACGCCCGCGATCCAGTCCGGCGTGAAGCCCACGAACCAGGCGTCGCGCCAGGTCTGGCTGGTGCCGGTCTTGCCGGCGGCGGGGCGGCCGATGTCGGCCTTGCGCCCAGTGCCGTGGGCGATAACGCCCTGCATCATCTTCACCATCAGCCGGTTGTGGGCCTGATCGTAGACCTGCTGGGGCGGCACGTCGGGCCGTTTGTAGAGCACGTCGCCGTGAGCGTTGATGATGGTTTCGATCAGATAGGGCTCGGGATGACGGCCGTCCTGCTGGAACACCTGGTAGCCCGAGACCAGGTCGAGCAGATCGACCTCGTAGGCGCCCAGCCCGATCGACAGGTTGGGCTTGGCCGGGATCATGCTCAGGCCGAACCGCTGGGCCAGGGCCGCCACCTTGTCGGCGCCGACCTGGTGGGTCAGCTTCACCGCCACCGTGTTGATCGAACGGGCGAGCGCATCGGCCACCGTCACCGAGCCGGAATAATGGCCGCCATAGTTGCCGGGCGACCAACCGTGGAAGTTGACCGGGGCGTCGTTGCGGACATCGCCCGGCTGCACACCGGCTTCCAGCGCCGCCGCGTAGACGAACGGTTTGAAGGCCGAGCCCGGCTGGCGCATCGCCTGGGTGGCGCGGTTGAAGGCGCTGGCGCGATGGTCCTTGCCGCCGACAAGCGCCCGGATGGCGCCATCTGGGGACAGGGCCACCAATGCGGCCTGGGTCGCGCCCTGGCGCGCACCTTGGGCCACGCCCTCGCGCACCGCCTGCGCCGCCACGGCCTGGAGCTTGGGGTCCACCGTCAGCCGCACGATCAGGTCGGGCGCGCCATCGTGGGCGAGGTCGCGGGCGCGCGAGGCCGCCAGGTCCAGCACATAGCCGAAATCGCCCTCGGCGGCCTTTTCGGGGGCGAGCTTGGGCGGGGCGGCGATGGCCGCCTGGCGCTGGGCGTCGGTGATCCAGCCGTCCTGGCGCATCTGGCCCAGGATGATGCGCGAGCGGGCCAGGGCCGCATCCAGGTCGTTGGCCGGGTCCAAACGGGACGGCGCCTTGGGCAGGGCCGCCAGCAGGGCGGCTTCCGACAGGGTCAAGGTCCGGGCCGACTTGCCGAAATAGGTCTGGGCCGCCGCCTCCACCCCATAGGCGCCGTCGCCGAAATAGATGCGGTTAAGATAGAGTTCCAGGATCTCGTCCTTGGACAAGGTCCCTTCGATCCGCCACGCCAGCGCGGCCTCCTGCAGCTTGCGCTTCCAGGTCTGGTCGGAGCTAAGGAAGATGTTGCGCACCACCTGTTGGGTGATGGTGGAGCCGCCCTGCACCACATGACGCGCATTGACGTCGGCCCAGGCGGCGCGGCCGACGCCCTCCAGGTCCACGCCATGGTGGGCGTAGAAACGCCGGTCCTCCGCCGCCAGGAAGGCGCGCGGCAGGTAGGCGGGCATATCGCCCAGGACCACCACCTGGCCATGACGCGGTCCCCGCACCGCCAGCATCGCGCCGTCCTTGTCCAGGAAGGTGACGCCCGGCGGCCGGTTCAGCGACCACAGGGCCGCCTTGTCGGGGGTTGGCGGCAGATCGGCGAAGACCAGCTTCCAGCCGGACAGCATGCCCAGGCCCAGAACCAGCAGCAGGGCCAGCCCGATCGCCGCCAAACCGCGCGTGCGGCGGGTGAGGCGGCGCCGGCGGCCCTGGGCGAGATCGACGCGGATAGGGGGAGGATTCGAAGTCACAGGCGCGAGCTTAAGCTTAAGTCCCTACATTGGGGTTGAGAGCCATGTCCGATCCCATCGCAAAACCCGACCGCCCGTTCTGGGAAACCACGCCGCTGGCCGAGATGACCTCCCAGGAGTGGGAGAGCCTCTGCGACGGCTGCGGACGCTGCTGCCTGGTGCGGTTCGAAGATGAGGACACCAGCGAGATCATCCCCACCCGCATCTCCTGCCGCCTGCTGAACACCGAGACCTGCGCCTGTAGCAACTATCCCCGCCGCCGCCGCTACGTCCCCGACTGCATCAAGTTGACCCCCGACAAGATCGAGGAGCTGACCTGGATGCCGCGCTCCTGCGCCTACCGCCGCCTGTATGAGGGGCGGGGATTGGCGAGCTGGCATCCCTTGGTGAGCGGCGATCCCGAGAGCGTCCATCGCGCCGGCGTCAGCGTCCGCGGGCAGGTGGTTTCGGAAACCGCTCTGGCCGATGTGGAGGACGCCATCGACTTCCCCGCCTACGACCTGATGGACGAGCCGCCGGAGGACTGACCCCCTAGTTAATGTTGCTTACTGGACACAAATCTGGAAGCTTCGCAATATCGTAAAGCTTTCCTGAACCCGAACGGCGTTTACTCGTTATCCAGTTAAGTCCCCGCGACGTAACGTCGCAATTTGAGGCTTGGAGATGGAAGATGACCCTCCCGCAGCTTTCAGTCGTTCCGGCTGTTACTGAGACGCCGGCCGCGCGCGCAAACCGGCTTATGACCGAGGCCAGGCAAGCCGCCAGCGAACAGATCACCGCTTTGGAAGAAGCCCTGCTGACCGCCGTGCACCTCTCCGCGGAGATCGCGGAAGGCGGCGAGGCCTATCCCGTGGGCGTACGCGACCTCTGCCGGCGGCTAGCCGAAGATGTGGGTCATCGCGCCCAGACCCTCGACGCGCTGCTCCAGCACAGCGGATCGCCTAAGCGGAAGTAAAACCACCAGCGCTGTTGCGATTTTGCAACAACGCCCCTTGCCCGGAAACCAGGATCGCCTAAGTCTTGCACGCCGCGCCCGAACACCGGACGCGGGACCTCCTCACGGTGTGGACTGTAAGTGGCGCAAGACCTTTATTCCGAGCTGGGCGTCGATCGGTCGGCCAGCGCAGACGACGTGCGCAAGGCCTTCCGCAAGCTGGCCAAGACCCTGCACCCGGATCAGAATCCCAACGACAAGGCGGCCGAGGAACGCTTCAAGCGCCTGAGCGCAGCGTTCGACATCCTGGGCGATGTGGAAAAGCGCGCCAAGTACGATCGGGGCGAGATCGACGGCGATGGACGCGAAGTGCATCGCGGCTTCCCGGGCGGAAACGGCGGCGGCTTTCCCGGTCACGGCGGCGGTTTCGAAGGCGTCGATGTCGACGAGATCTTCGGCGGCATGTTCTCAGGGCGGGCTCGGGGCGGACGCGGCTTCGCCATGCGTGGCTCTGATGTCCAGGCGAGGCTGGATGTCGATCTGGAGGAGACGATCAAGGGCGCCACACGCCGGATCTCCTTCCAAGATGGCCGTACGTTGGATGTCACCATCCCCAAGGGCGCGGTCAACGGCCAGACGCTGCGACTGCGCGGCCAGGGTTATCCTGGCCGGGGTGGCGGGCCGACCGGCGACGCCCTGATCGAACTGGCGATCCGTCCGCACCCGGTGTTCCGCATCGAGGGGGCGGACCTGCACATGGACCTGCCCGTCTCCGTCCCCGACGCCGTGCTGGGGGCCAAGGTGGACGCGCCCACGCCGGACGGGACCGTGGCGCTGACGGTGCCCCGCCATTCCAATTCCGGGGCGGTGCTGAGGCTTCGCGGTCGGGGCGGATACGACGGCGGCGGCGCCAAGCGCGGCGACCTGTTCGCCCGCCTCGTCGTCACCCTGCCTGAGCGGATCGATCCGGAGTTGGAGCAGATCGCCGAGACCTGGCGAAAGGATCATCCCTACGCGCCGGGGCGCCGTTGAGACACGGTTTGGGTTCACGCTTTTCGTCTTTGACATCCCGAGTCCTCAAACGCGGCCCATAGGCTGTTCAGGGGACGTTCAGTCCGCCACCGGCAGAAGAGGCCGATGATTTCGCGTTTCATGGCTCTCCTCGCGGCGATCGCGCTGCTGGCCGCCGGCGTTCAGCCGGTATCGGCCCAGGGGCGCCATGGCGGCGGGGGCGGCGGTCGTGGCGGCGGCGGCATGTTTCACGGCGGGGGCGGTCCTCCACGCGGGGGTGGGCGCGGACCTGGCTTTGGCGGCGGCTCGGGACCCGGACGGGGCTATTTTCCAGGCGGCGGCTGGCGAGGCGGCCCGGGGGCTTATCCTGGGGGCTATCCGGGGCCCGGCGGTCGCTGGCCCGATGAGCCGCCGCCGCCCTACCGCGGTCCGCGCGCGCCGAACTCGCTGGACCAGCAGGGCTGGGGCGCCCAGCAGGACGAGGTGCGCCGCGCCGTGCGCGAGGGCCGCCACATCCCGTTGAGCCAGGCCATCGCCACCGTGCGCAGTCGCGCGCCCGGCCGCGAGCTGGACGCCGGCCTTGAACCTGGACCGAACGGCCATGCGGTGTACCGTCTGCGCTGGGCTGGCCAGAACGGGCGCCGGACCGATTACCTGGTGGACGCTGTCACCGGGCGTATCATCGGCGCGGTCGGCGGCCCCTAACCCTACTGGCTCCAAGGAGCGAAGATGCGCGTACTGCTGGTCGAAGACGACCCCGACCTGTCCCGTCAGCTCAAGCAGGCCCTGGCCGACGCCGGCTATGCGGTGGACTACGCCCCCGACGGCGAGGAGGCGCAATTCCTGGGCGAGACGGAGCCCTACGACGCGGTGGTGCTGGACCTGGGTCTGCCCAAGACCGACGGGGTGACGGTGCTGGAGCGCTGGCGCAAGGGCGGCATGGCCGCGCCGGTGCTGATCCTGACCGCGCGCGGGGCTTGGAGCGAGAAGGTCGCCGGGTTCGACGCCGGGGCCGACGACTATCTGACCAAGCCCTTCCACACCGAGGAGCTGCTGGCCCGGCTGAGGGCCCTGATGCGCCGCGCCGCCGGCCACGCCCAGGCGGCGCTGGAATGCGGGGCGCTGCGGCTGGACCCGCGTGCGGCGCGGGCGGCGGTGGACGGCGAGCCCCTGCGCCTGACCTCGCTGGAATACCGCCTGCTGCACTATCTGATGATGCATCAAGGCCGGGTGATCAGCCGCACTGAGCTGGTCGAGCACCTGTACGACCAGGACTTCGACCGCGACAGCAACACTATCGAGGTGTTCGTCGGCCGGCTGCGCAAGAAGATCGGCCCCGACCGGATCGAGACGGTGCGCGGTCTCGGCTACCGCCTGCTGCCGCTGGCGGGCGAGGCGCCGGCTGTGTGAGGCGGCGCGCTTGAGATTATCCCTGCGCCGCACCCCGGCCATCGCCAAGGCGGCGCCCGGGTTCGGCAGCCGCTCACTGGTCGCCCGGCTGATCGCGCTGGCCTCGATCTGGAGCCTGCTGTTGCTGGCCGCCATAGGGATCGCGTTGACCGCCTTCTTCCATCACGCCGCCACCAGCCGGTTCAACTACGACCTGACCGTCCTGGCTAACGACCTGTATGCGGGCGCGGGCGTAGATGCGGGCGGCCAGATCACCGCCCCGTCCCTGGGTGGCGACTTCCGGCGCGCCTATTCCGGCGCCTACTGGCAGATCGCCGACCTGCCCAAGGGCGGACGGCCCATAGCGATCGCCCGCTCCCGCTCGCTGTGGGACCAGGTGCTGAACGTCGCCCCGCCGACCCTGGCCATGCTCCAGGCTAAGCCGGGCCAGCTCTTCTACTACGACACCCTGGGGCCGGCGCAGGACGGGCGTGAGCCCCTGAGAGCGAGCGCCCTGCTCGCCTTCCTGCCAGGCCATGCCGCGCCGGTGCTGTTCGTCGCCGCCCAGAACCGCGCCGCGCTGGACCGCGACGTGCGCCGCTTCGGCTGGGCCACGGCCGCGGCCATGGCGATCCTGGGCGTCGGGTTGGTCGGGGTGGTGTTCATCCAGGTCCGCGTCGGCCTGAACCCGCTGTTCGCCATGGGCCGCGAGATCGCCGAGGTGCGCAAGGGCCGCGCCCAGCGCCTCACCCGCCCCTATCCTTCGGAGCTGGCGCCGCTGGCCAACGAGCTGAACGCCCTGCTCGACCATAACCAGGAGGTGGTGGAGCGCCAGCGCACCCATGTCGGCAATCTGGCCCATGCGCTGAAGACGCCGATCTCGGTCCTGCTGACCGAAGCGGTCCGCACCCCGGGCCCGTTGTCGGAGATGGTGACGCGCCAGGCCGAGACCATGCGCCACCAGGTCGAGCACCACCTGCGCCGGGCGCGCGCGGCGGCCCGCTCGCAGGGCTCGGGCGAGCGGACGCCGGTGGCCGAGGTGCTGGACGAGATCGTGCGCACCCTCGAGCGGATCTTCCGCGCTCGCGAGGTGATGATCGACTGGGAGGCGGGCGAGGACCTGCTGTTCCTGGGCGAGCGCCAGGACCTCCAGGAGCTGGCGGGCAACGTGCTGGAGAACGCCTGCAAATTCTGCCGCAGCCGGGTGCGGGCCGAGGCCGAACCGCTGAGCGCCACTCGCTGGCGGCTGACGGTGGAAGACGACGGGCCGGGCCTGCCGCCGGACCAGCGCCTGGCGATGCTGAAGCGCGGTGAACGGCTGGACGAAAATGCGCCGGGGTCGGGCCTTGGACTCTCCATCGTCGACGAGTTGGCGCGCGCCTACGGGGGTTCGCTGACCTTGTCGGAGTCGCGGTTCGGCGGGCTGCGTGTCGACCTGGAGCTGCCACGGGCGGAAACCTGAAGGCCGCCCGCGTTACCGCTCGACCTGCACCCGCGCCACGACGCGGCGCTGTTCCGCGTCCACCGCCTCCAGGCGATAGAAGCCGGGTCCGCGCGGACGCCACAGGGTCTGGCCGGTGACGGCGTCATAAGGGATGGGCGCGCCGTCGACGTACCAACGCACCTCGCGACCTCGCGCGATCAGCACCATGCCTGGTCCCTTCGGCCCGAATCCGTCGAGCTGCAACCGCGCTCCGTTGGGCGGGAACACCAGGCGCGGCGGCAGATCATCCTCGCCCGCCATCTGCTGCAGGGCGGGTGGCGCGGTGTGCAGATCCTCCGGCGGAGCGGAGGCGGCGCCGGACTGCAGCAGGTCGAACACCTCGAACAGCAGCGGTAGGGAGGCCTCGCGCCCGGTCAGCCCCGAGCGTGCGCCGCCGTCCGGCCGACCGGTCCAGGCGATCACCACGTAGCCGCCGCCGACTCCCGCCGCCACCGCATCGCGGAAACCATAGGAAGTGCCGGTCTTGAACGCCACCTTGACCCGGCCCTCGCCAATCAGGGGCGAGGCGCGGCCGATGGGAGGGACGGTCTGGCGCAGGATGTCGAGCACCTGGGCGGCGGCGTCGGCCCGCACCAGCCGCGCGCCGGGCTCGCGCGGCCGGGCGTCGGCTTCGGCCTCGGTCCAGGCCAGGGGCTTGGCGATCCCGCCGTCGTCCAGCGCCGCATAAAGCAGCGCCACGTCGCGCAGCTTCACCCCCTCCCCACCCAGCGCCAGGGCCAGGCTGGGCGCGGCCAGCGCCGCCTTGGGCCGCACCATGTTCACACCTACCGCGCGCAGACGCTGCTCGAACGCGCTCGGTCCCACCGCGGCCAGCATGTGGATCGCCGGCACGTTGAGGGAATCCTGCAGAGCCTGGCGTGCGGTGACCTGGCCGTGGAAGCTGCGGTCGAAGTCCCTGGGCCGGTAGGCGCCGTAGACCGCCGGCGCATCGTTCAGCTTCGTATCGGGCGCCGCCAGTCCGGACTCGAACGCCATGGCGTAGATGAACGGCTTCAGCGCCGAGCCCGGCGAGCGCAGCGCGCGGGTGATGTCGATCCAGCCGCCGGGCCGGTCCAACCCCGCCGATCCCACCGCCGCGCGCACGGCACGGGTCTTCACGTCCACCACCAGGATCGCCGCCGAGCTGGAGACGCCTTGCGCCTCGGCCGTGCGCCGCGCCATCGCCTCCAGCCGCGCCTGCAGCCCGGCGTCTAGCGTGGTGACGACATTGGGCTGGTCGGGCTGGGCCCGGCGGGCGAGCTGGCCCGCCACCTGCCAGGCCAGGGCCGGCAGGAGCTGGCGATGGGGCAGAGGGTCGGCCTCGGCCACGGCGCGCGCCTCAGGCGAGATCAGGTGCGCCGTCTGCAGCCGCGCCAGGATGCGCGAGCGCGCCTTGCGAGCGGCCACAGGATGACGGTCGGGACGGCGGCCCTCGGGCGCCTGGGGCAGGGCGATCAGCAGGGCCTGCTCGGCGTCGCTCAGGCTGGACGGCTCATGGCCGAACCAGGCCAGCGAAGCCGCGCGCACCCCCTCCAGGTTGCCGCCATAGGGGGTCAGGGTCAGGTAGTCGGCCAGCACCCGCCGCTTGCCAAGCATGGCGTCGAGCTGAAAGGCGCGGACGGTCTCGATCAGCTTGGCTGTAAAGGTGCGCGGCCGAGGATCGAGCCGGCGGGCCAGCTGCATGGTCAGGGTCGAGCCGCCCGAGCGGATGCGTCCCGACCTCAGGTCCCCCGCCGCCGCCCTGAGCGCCGCCAGCGGGTCGACCCCCGGATGCAGGTAGAAGCGGGCGTCCTCCAGCGCCACCAGGCGGCGGACAAACAGGGGGTCGATCCGCTCCAGGTCCGCACGCAGCCGCCAGCGGCCCTGGTCGGCCGGCAAGGCCCGCAACCAGGCGCCGTGCCGGTCCAGCACCACCGGCGAGGCGCGTTGCACCCGCTCCAGCGGCGGCGGGAAGGCCAGGGCCAACCCCGCCACGACCACCTCCGCCGCCATCAGCCCGCACAGGCCGACCGTGGAGGCGGCGAGCCAATTCCACCGCTTCACCCGCACGTCACTGGGCGGGCTGGATCTTCACCCGGCGCGCGCCCGTGCGGGCGGTGACCGCCGGCTTGTACATGTCGCCGGCGGTGGCGCCCGGCAGGAAGAAGTCGCCCGGCGTCACCGCCCGCGCCACATAGGCGAAAGCGAAGCTCTTGTTCCCCGGCAGGGTGAAGGCGGCGACATAGCGGTCGTCGCGCCTCTCCTGCACCGAGGCCTGGGTCAATGCGCCAAGGAAGGCGAACGGTCCCTTGGCCTTGGAACGGTCTTCCGAGCCGACGGTGTTGTCGGCGTCCGCCGCCGTGTCGCCGTCGTCGGGCGTCAGGGTGCTGTCGATCTCGAAGCCGGCGGGCAGGGCGTCGTCCACCACCGTCATCATGGCGCGGCCCTGCTGAGAAGTCCCGCTGAGCCGGATCACCACTCGCGCGCCCTGGGTCAG
>NZ_LMUL01000014.1:2003538-2124376 GCF_009765965.1 Caulobacter sp. S45 | reverse complement strand
CCGTCCGCCACAACCCGCCTCGCCCGCTGTTGACGAAGCGCGCGTCAGCAAGCCGGCCCACAGCCCAGCGTGCGCCGGACAGGGGCCTGACCCCCTTGGCGTCGATATAGATTGGCCCGGCGGCGGTCAGCATGGCGTGGGCGGCCTGCAGCAGGCGCGCCTGTTCCTGGGTGTTGAGGTCGTCGGGGCTGCGCACCGAGTTCTCCAGCCGGGTCTGCAGGCTGTGCGCGATTCCCGTCTCGCCCGCCTCGTAGGCCAGAGCCACCACGCCCGCCAGGTCGCGCAGCGGGCTTTGATACCAGTCGAACGGCTCCTGGTAGCCCAGCGCCTTGACCGCCTGGACGAAGCTGTCGTGGGCGCGGGCGCGGTCGCCCATCATCGCCAGCCCGGCCCCGACCTGGGCGCGGGCGAGCGGCGAGGCCTCGTCGGCGAACTGCACGTCGTGGAACCAGCGCAGGCGGGGCAGGTCGCCTTGGTGCGCCTTGGCCAGGTCGTACAGGGCGTAGGCCGCCGCCCGCGAGCGCAGCCGCTTGGTCATCTGCTCGGCCTGGGTCCCCCAGAAGCTGCGGTACTCGAGCATGTACTCGATGCTGGGCGAACTGGACGGCTGGGAGATCAGCCGCATGCCGTGCAGGGCCCGGTCCATCGCCTCGGCCGGCACGGGGACGCCGCGATTGCGGGCCTCGAGCAGGAAGTCGACCGTATAGGCGCCGAGCCAGGCGTCGGCCTCGCCATCGCCCGGCCGCCACAGGCCGAACGCCCCGTCCATGCCCTGGCGGTCGAGCAGCTTGATCGTCGCGTCGAGCAGGGCGGCTGGGGTGCGCTGCAGCTTGGCCGAGCTCGACATCTCCTGGGCGTAGAGCAGGGGATAGGCGACGGAGACCAGCTGTTCGGTGCAGCCATAGGGATAGCGCTGCAGGGCTTCGGCGATCGGCGCCGGGTCGAAGCCGCGGAACGGCGAGTAGGACACCGTCATCGACAGCTGGCCTGGCGACAGGCCGGCCAGCAGGTCTGGCGTGGGCGTGAACGCCTCGCCGGGCTTCTGGAAGGCCAGGGTGGTGCGGGTGATGGCGCTCCAGCCGAAGCGGGTCTCCAGCGGATAGCTGACGCTGGTGTCGAAGCCGGGCCCGTTCACCTTCAGCGTCACCGCGCCGATGCCCGGCCGGTTGGGCGCGGTCAGCGGGATGTGGTCCAGGATGCGCTGGCCGAAGGCGAGCTGGTACAGCTTCTGGAACGGCGCCAGCAGGCCGCCCTGGCCAAAGATGCGGGCGACGTATGCGCCGACCTTGCCCTCGACATTGTGCAGCTCCAGCCCGATGTCGGCCCGGTCGCCCGGAGCCATGAAGCGGGGCAGGTCGAGCTCGGCCACCACCGGCTCGCGCACCAGCACCGACTGCTGGCCGCCGCCGACCGCCTCATCGTTCCAGGCCACCGCCATCAGGCGCAGCTGGCCGTTGAAGGCGCCGGCCGGCAGATGGATGGTCGCCCGGCCGTCGGCCCCGGTCTCGACCACGCCGGACCACAGAGCCACGGTCTTGATCGGGGTCGCCCCCAGGCCCGCGCCGCCGACCTCGTCGCCGCCGTAGTTCACCGCCGCCGGCGCCCCCAGATTGGGGTTCAGCAGCCGGCCGTAGTCGTCGCGATAGTCCACCGACAGGGCGCGCCGGCCGAAGTACCACTTCACCGGATCGGGCGAGGCCTGGTGGGTCAGGCGCAGGATGCCTTCGTCCACCGCCGCGACCGTGACATGGGCGTGGGCGCCGAAGGCCAGGCCCTTGACCTGCAGCGGGATGGTGATCGGCGTACGCGAGTCGAGCTTGCCGGGCGCCGAGAGCGCGACGGTAAGGATCTTGCCCTTGGGTTTGAGCGGCACATAGATCAGGCCGAGCGCGCGGCGCGACTTGGGCGCGGCGCTCGGGTTGCGCGGCTGCATCACGCTGACCAGCAGATAGGCCCCGCCGCCCCATTCGGGTCCAGCGTGCAGGCGCACGGTGGTCCCGCCGGCTGGCACGCTGACGGTCTTGAGCTCGATGACCCGATCCGACGCCACCGCCACCTCGGCCTCGCCGGCGAAGGGGGAATCGATGTGCAGGGACACCGTGTCGCCGGACGCATAGGGCGTGTCGCCGACGGCCAGCCGGGCGGTGTCGGGCGCGTCCTCGTCCTTGGCGCTGTCGCCCCAGCCGGAGGACTGGCGGATCACGGTGCGGGCGCCGGTCGTGGGGTCCTCCAGCACCAGGCGATAGTCGCCCCAGGGAAGCCTGCGGGTGATGCGGGCGGGCTGACCCGGACCGACATCCACCGCACCATGGACGATCACGGAGTCGCGGCTGGTGCGATGGAAGCCCCAGCGGCCGTTCTCCTCGAACCAGGTATAGGTCCAGTTCTCGGAGATCAGAGTGTAGTTGACCGGGTGCGCGACGCGGCGGCCCTGGGGGTCCACGGCGATGACGTCATAGCTTTGGGTCTGTTCCTCGCCGAGACTGCCCTGAGTGACCTTGACCCCGAAATAGACCGGCCGCATCCGCAGCTTCAGCGTCAGCCCCTCAGTGACCGGACGCCCGCCCGGCTCCAGCACCGAAGCGGTGACGTCGGCGCTGAGCGGCTGCACGGCGTCGGCCACCTGGGCGGTGTCCAGCGTCATGCTGGTGTTCCCGGCCCCATCGGTGGTGGTCTGCGGCAGCTGGACCAGCTTGGATTCGAACGCGGTCTGCTCGTCGCCCCAACGGAAGCCTTTGAATTGGGGGAAGGGATCGGCGTCCGGCGCAATGCGGGCCTCGGTCTGGGCTTGCAGGCCCGAACCCGGCGCGCCGTAGAGGAAGCGAGCGTTGACGACGAGCTTGCGCGCCTCGCCCGCGATCACCGGCCTGGCGGCGTCGCCGACGACCGACACCGCCAGCCGTTGGGGCGCGAAGTCCTGCACCTCGAAGCTGATCTCGCCGGAGGCGTCGTCGGCGCCGTCCATCTGCAGGGTGGCGCGCCAGGCCCCGCGCGGCGCGGTGCGGGGCAGGACCAGGTCCTGGGCCAGCGACCCGTCCGGCGTGGTGTCGAAGCGGATGCGGCGGAACTCGGTGCCCGAGGGCCGGCGGATCACCAGTATCCCCTTGCGGTCCTTGACCGCGCGCGAGAGGTGGTCGCGCACCAGGGTCATCAGGTGCACCGTCTCGCCCGGCCGGTAGATGCCGCGATCGGTGTAGAGATAGCCGTCCACCGCAGCCGCCGCCGTATGGCCGTCCGCGGCCTTGGCGCGCGGCAGGACCCGACCGGCCACGCCCTTGAGCTGATTGGACAGGTCCAGCGGCGAGCGGCTGAGGTCGAGCAGGGTGAAGTCGGCGTTGGGGCCATAGGCCATGACCATGGCCGCCTTGGCCGCGCCCTCGCCGTCGAGCAGGGCGTGGTCGAAGCGGACGTGGCCCTGGACGTCGCTCGAGGCCGAGGCCAGGGTCTCGCCATCCTTGGCGGTCAGGGCGACGCGCACCCCCGCCATCGGCCGGGCGGTCTGTAGCGAACGCACCACCACGTCGAACGCATCGGAGCCGTCATAGGCGGCCAAACCCATGTCGGTGAACAGAATCCAGCGATGGGCGCGGGCGGGCCGGTCGTCGTCGCTGTCGCCCTTGGCCTTGTTGGCCAACACGCCCGAGGCGTCGCGCGCGGTGATGAAGTAGGCCCCCGGCTGCATGTCCTTGAGCACGGCCCCGAGCGGGAAGACGGTGACGGCGCGCTGGCCGCCCTGGGCCTTGACCGCGACGTCGCCCTTCCAGACCACCCGGCCGTCGTCGCCGACCTCACCCTCATAGCCGTACTCGCCCTCCGCCGTCGGGTCGGAGGTGGCGATGGACTTGCGCACCAGGTTGCGATCCGGCACGCGCCAGACCTCGACATGCAGGCGCGAGACATTGACGGTGTCGATGCCGACGCCGTCCGCCTCCTCGCGCGGCAGGATCACGCCCTGGCCGTCGAAGCCGACATAGGGCGGCTTGTCGGCGCCGGCGAAGTCCACCGGCATGTTGTCGACCAGGGTTTCGCCGGTCTTGGCGGGCAAGCCCTTGAGCAGGGTGAGCTGATGGCCGGCGAACCCCAGGCCCGGCACGCAGAGCTCGTCGTCGTGCACCATGGTCGCGACCGGGTGGCCGAGGTCGGGGCTGACCAGCACGAAGTCGGAATAGGATTTCCGCGGGTCGAGCGGCCGGGTCAGGCGCACGCACGATACCGGATCGGCGCGCGAGGTGTCGATCCGGGTGGTCCAGATGGTGAAGCCGTCAGGTTTGGGCACGCCGGCGCGCGGCGCATCGGCGGCGCGGGGCTTGCCGAAGAAGGGCCAGGCGAAGCCGGTCGGGGCGCTGGCGGTATGGGCCGGAGCCGGCAGCACGCGGGCCGCCAGGAAGCCGCCGCCGAATCCCAACGCCAGAGCGGCGCCAGCCAGGGCCGCCGCCTTCTGCTTGAGCCCGCCAAACATGAACCAACCCCCGGGATCGACGCCCGAAACGCATGTTCACCGGCTTTCGGGTTCCGTCAATCCAGAGACGCCATCCAACGCAAAGCACGCTAACGGAGCGGCCCTCATGTCTTGCAGGCCGCCTTGAAAGCCCGACCTCGCGAACGCGCGCCCGACTGTGCATCGATCTTGCAAGACGACGCTCAGAGGCGACGGGGCCCACGCGCTCAACCCCTGGAGATCGACCATGCAGGTAGGCAGCACTTCCAATAATCCTTGGCTTCAGTACGCCCAGCAAGGCGTTGGACAGAGCGCTGGGACCACGCAGGCAAATTCTGCCAGCGGGCAAACTTCGCCGGGAAGCAGCACGTCCAGCAACGCGACCAGCATCCTCAGCTCGCTGCTGTCGTCCCTGCAATCGCCGTCGTCCCAGTTCTCCAACAGCAATCTCAGCGCGTTGATCTCGGCCCAGGCCGACCCGCAGTCCGCAAGCGCGCAGGCCTCGAGCGCCTTGAACGCCGACCCGACGCAGGGCCAGAGCGGCTCAGACGCCGTTCACCACCATCACCACCATGGCGGCGGCGAGGCGGCGAACCAGACCGATCCGGCCAGCACCGCCGCGACGACCGGCGCAACGGCGACGGCGACGACCACGGCCGCCGCCTCAACCACGGCCTCCACCGACAACGCGGCGTCCGCGACCTCGGCCGTCGAGTCGATCCTGTCGCAGCTGGTCGGCGCAGGTTAGGCGGCGCGACCTATCCGCATCAGGGGCGGGGTTGACCTTCGGGCGGATGATGTTCATCGCGGCGCGGGTCCGCCGGCCCAGGTCGCGCGGCGTTCACCGGAGCCGGGCGAGCGGTTGACTGAGCCGCCTGACGTTGCGCCTGGGCGGCGGCGTGAGCCTGGACGGCGGCCTGTCGCTGCGCGTCAATCTGAGCCCTGGCCTGCACCTGCGCCTGTTGCGTCGCCGCCTGGCGTTGCACGTTTTCGGCGGCTTGGCGTTGGACTACAGCCTGCTGAGATGCTTGGCGTTGCGCCTGGGCGGCCGCATGGGCCTGGGCGGCGACCTGACGTTCCGCCTCGACCTGAGCCCGACCTTGAGCCTGCGCCTGTTGCGCCGCCGCCTGACGTTGGCCGTTTTCGGCGGCCTGGCGTTGGACAGCGGCCTGCTGGACCGCCTGTCGTTGCGCCAGGGCTGTAGCGTGGGCCAGGGCGGCCGCCTGACGTTGGGCCTCGATCTGCGCCCTGGCCTGCACCTGAGCCTGCTGGGCGGCCGGCTGCCGCTGGCCGTTCTCGGCCGCCTGATGCTGGAACGCAGTCTGTTGAGCCGCCTGACGTTGCGCCAGGGCGGCGGCGTGGGCCTGGTCGGCCGCCTGGCGTTGCACCTCCAGCGCGCCCTGCCGAGACGCCTGGGCCTGCTGCTGGGCGGTTTGCTGAACCTGAACGGCTTGCTGCTGGGCGTGCGCCTGGAGGGCGTGCTGAGCCGCGAGCGCGGCGACTCCCGCGCCTGCGACAGCTCCGGCTTCTAGCGCGTGCCGCCGACCTGGATCGTCACCCGAGGTGGGTCCGCTCGGAACTGCACCCGCGTACGGACCTTGCGGCCCCGTGTTGGAGGGCGCACCCGGACCGTTTGCGCCAGGATAACCGTCCTGCCCATGCGATGGCCCGTGATCTCGCGCCTCCTGCGCAGACCGCCAAGCGGTCGCGGCGGCGCCCGTATCGTTCTGGCTCTGCGCATAACGCGCCGCATAGGCTTCGCGACGATAACGCTCGTCGGCCCAGTGCGCCTGCTCCTCGGCCGCGTGGGCCTGGTGGTAGGCGTCCCAGGCGGCGTACTGGCTCTGTTGCTGCGCCCACTGGGCCTGTTCGTCGGCGATCTGGGCGTGACGCTCGTTCCAGTGCGCCTGCTCGACAGCCAGCCGTTCCTGATGCAGGGACGCGTAATAGAGCGCGCGGGAGCGGGCGAGATAACGGCCCGCGATATCGGCCCGCTCGTCCCACCGGTCGTAGGGTACAAGACCGCCGCCCTGGTCGTAGACCGACACCAGCTCGTCGCCGCTGTAGGCGTACCCGTAGTCGGGGTCCTGGATGAAGTAGGGTTCGTCGGCGCCCGGCTGATAATAGTAGTAACGCAGCCCGTTCGGCAGCCGCTCGACCACGCGCTCGGAGTTGTCCTGCCCGCGCCAGACCCACGGCCGCACGCCCTGGTAATCCACCGCGTAGTCCGGTGGCGCATCGCCGAACGCATGGCTCATCGCATAGGCGCGATCGAGATAGGCGTACGCGTCGCCCGGATTGGCGGTGCGGGCGAAACGAGGCCGGGGCGCGGGCGGCAGCGCGTTCGCCAGGGGAGCGGGCGTGACCGGGGTGCTGATGGTGGTCAGGGGCAGGGCCGACAGCGGCGGCGCCACATCGCCGGGAGACCCCGCCGCGGCGGTCTGACTGGAACGGTTGCAGGCCGCAACGGCGATCAGGGACGTCGCGCAGAACAGCGCCAGCGCCGATGCGGAACGGTTTAGGGCGTTTCTTTTCATCACGACGAAAGTCTCCGAAGCATCGGCCGTTCCGACCTTCGGTACGATTTATTTCATTGCAGACATGAATGGCGGCCAAATAGACCCGCTACCGACGCTTCATCCAAAGCGTTCGTTACGCCGCGTGCCCACGCGTTACAGGCCGCCTTTGATAGGCCTTCATGGACATCACGGACGGGTTCCGCCGATTGGCGGGCTGGGCTTGGTAGGATGGGGAGCAAAAATCGGAATACGTCGCTGGCGCATTTCCTTGGACGGACGAACCCGACGACGCAAACTCCGACAGGCCTTAGCGATCTACTTCCAAGAGAGCTGATCCTTGGGAAGACGACCGGTCGGATCGAACACGACAGCCCGGTTGGGCAGGTCAGGACCCCAGCGCCAAAGGATCAGGTTGCAGTTGGCGGCCGTCGCATTGGGGACGAAGCTCGGCGCCAAAATGCCTGTAAAGCCGTCCGCCTCGAGCCGCTCCGCGATCAGCCATGACGGCGCTTGCTCGCCGTCGCGCAGACGGCGCAGCCATGCGCAGCCCAGTTCCGCCATCGTGACACCGTGACGGTCTCGTCCGACATCGGCTCGCAAGTCCGCGACCGGATCGCAGTCGACATCATATTCGCACATCGTCAGCGGCAGCATCCGCTGGGTCAGGCCCTGGGTGCATTCCCCGACCGAGGTGATGATATCGAGCGACAGATAGAGGGTCGGCTTACCCTTCCGATTGAAACGCCCTCCGGTCTTTGCCGCGCCTTCTCCTGAAAGCGGCGAGAAGGACCATGCCGGGTCATGACCGCGATAGCAGCGGCCGACAAACCTCAAGCGTACCCTCCGAGCGCCAGATGATCGAGATAATCCCTGACGGCGCCCGCCTGGCCGGCCTTGACCAAAGCTTCCGGCGTCCGCCCATCTAGCGCCGGGATCGGCTGCGATCGATACCAGGCCATCGCCTGGGTTTCACCGCCCGCCCACTCCCGAATCCGTGAGACGATCTCGAGCATTTCACGCACCCGCGACTGTGTGCGAGGCGCCGTACGCCGCTCGGCCTTGCTCACGGTCGCCGCGCCAAGCCCTACCGTCTCGGCAAGCTGGCCCTTGGTCATGCGGAATGCATCCGCCACGCGATCGACGTCGACCATACCATCCTGATCGATGAAGTGCGTGACGAAGCCGGCGCCAACGAGGGCTATTTTGACGGCGCCTCCGCCAAGCGCGCTGTGGATACGTGGCTTCCGGGCTGAAGCGCTCTTCCTCTTTTGGCCGCCTGTCGCTTGCGCCGCCATGTCCCGATCTCCGCCTGATATCAGGACATAATATGGGACAATGTGTTGTGTGGTTCAATGCTGATTACGACGGGCATGAAGCTTGGCGCGGCACGATTTTCACCGGCCAATTGGAAGTGGGCTGGCCGCTAATTGGAAGTGGGCGGCCTTCTCATAGAAGAGAAGCTGACAGGGTCTCGCTGGAGAGAGGCGCGCTGCACACGCGAGACGTAACTCCGAAAGCGGCGCTTACGACTCTAACTCGAAAGCCGGTCCGAAGGCGCGCCCCCCGCACCTACATCCGTTTGAAATACATAAAGAAATTGGCGCACCCGACACGATTCGAACGTGTGACCTTTGCCTTCGGAGGGCAACGCTCTATCCAGCTGAGCTACGGGTGCGTGATCGCTGTTTCCGGCGAGGCCAGAAACCTAGACGAAGCGAGGGCCGGGCGCAATCGAGCCTGGCCGCCGATCTGGGCTCAATAGGCGATCGGGCTTGCGGCGTTGGCGTCGCCATAGGTCAGCGACAGGAACACGTCCTCCAGGTCCGGCTCCTCGGTGGAGAGGTCCTTGATCTGCACGCCCGCCGCGCGGACCGCCGCCAGCACCGCTTCGACGCTGGCCGCCTCGCTGCGATAGGTGATGGCGAGGTTGCCGTTGGGCCGCAGCTTGCCCTCGAACCCGGCCAGCTCGGGAACGCCGTCGAGCGGCGCCTGGGGGGTGATCACCACCGAACGGGTGTCGATGCGGCGCAGCAGGTCGCGGGTGGGTTCGCAGACCACCACCTCGCCCCGGTTGACGATGGCGATAGTGTCGCACAGCGCCTGGGCTTCCTCGAGATAGTGGGTGGTGAGCACGATGGTGACGCCGCGCGCGTTCAGCTCCTTCACCCGTTCCCAGAGCTGGCGGCGCAGCTCCACGTCCACGCCCGCGGTGGGCTCGTCCAGGATCAGCACCGGGGGCTGGTGGACCATGGCCTTGGCCACCATCAACCGCCGCTTCATGCCGCCGGAGAGCTGGCGGACATAGGCGTCGGCCTTGTCGGCCAGGCCCAGGCTGGCCAGGATCTCGTCGGTCTTGCGATCGGCCTTCTTCACCCCGTAGAAGCCCGCCTGCACTTCCAGCGACTCGCGGGGGGTGAAGAAGACGTCGGTGACGATCTCCTGGGGCACCACGCCGATCGCGGCGCGCGCGGCGCGCGGCTGCTCGTCGATGTCCATGCCCCAGAGCTTCACCTGGCCCGAGGTCTTGTTCACCAGGCCGGCGAGGATGTTGATGAAGGTGGACTTGCCCGCGCCGTTGGGACCCAGCAGCCCGAACATCGAGCCGCGCGGCACCGCCAGGTCGATGCCCTTGAGCGCCGTCTTGGCCGGGACCATCCGGTTGGCCGGGTAGGTCTTGACCAGGCCGCGCGCCTCGATGGCGAAATCAGGGATGCTCATTGGGTGTGAACTTCGGGGCTCGCGCGGTAGGATGGGCGCGCCGAAATTGACGGGTCCAGGCGCGCCGCTTAGGTAGGCTCCGCAACCCGTGTTGCCAAGCGAGACCCGAATGCCCACAGCCGTTAAGTCCATCGGCCCTGAAATCGTGATCGTCCACGAACACCGGGTGGCGTGCGACGGGCTCGGCGGCGCGCTCGGCCATCCGCGGGTCTATCTGGAGATGGGCGGCAAGCCGTCGGTGGACTGTCCCTATTGCGGCCGGCGTTTCGTCGCCGCCGCCCACAGCCATGGCGAGGACGAACGGCTGGACCCCGCCGCCTACGATCCCGAAGACACCCCCGAGGCTTAGAAGGCCTATTCGATCTCCGGGGTAAGCCGGGCGCGGGCGACCAGGGCGTCCTTGTCCATCTGCGCGATCAGGGCGTCCAGACTGTCGAACTTGTGATCGCCGCGGATGAACTCCACCAGCTCGACCTCAAGCGTCTGGCCGTAGAGGTCCTCGTCGAAGTCGAACAGGTGGACCTCCAGCCGCTCCTCGACGCCGTCCACGATGGTGGGCCGGCGGCCGATATAGGCCACCCCCGGCGTCTCGCGTCCGTCCGCTAGCCGGGTGCGCGCAGCGTAGATGCCGTAGGCGGGCGGCGCATAGTCTTCCAGGGCGATATTGGCGGTGGGGAAGCCAATGGTGCGGCCGAGCTGGTCGCCATGCACCACCACACCCTCGATGGTGAACGGCCGACCCAGGATGGCGGCGGCGTCTTCGGGCCGGCCCGCCTGGAGGGCTTCGCGGATTGCACTGGACGAGAACTTCAACCCGTTGGGCCCTTTCACCATCGCGGCGATGGAAACACCGAAACCGTAACGCTCTCCGTAACGCTTCAAGCTTGCCGGATCGCCGGTGCGGCCGCGCCCGAAGGTGACGTCGAAACCGGCCGCCACGTGCCGTGCGCCAAGCCCCTCGGCGAGCACCCGACGGGCGAAGTCATCGTCGCTGAAATTGGCCATCTCGGCGTCGAAAGGCAGCACGTGCAGCCGATCGACCCCCAGGCTTTCCAGCATGCGCCCGAGCTGGTCGGCGTTGGTGAGGCGGAAGGCCGGCTCGTCCGGCCGGAACCACTTGCGGGGGTGGGGATCGAAACTGATCACACCCAGCGGAACCTGCAGCGCGCCAGCGGCCCGCGCGGCGTCGGCGATCACCTGCCAGTGGCCGCGATGCACCCCGTCAAAGTTGCCGAGCGCCAGGGAGGCGCCGCGTTGGTCGGCCTCCAAGTCCTTCCAGCCGTGTAGGACATGCAACGCCACTCAGCGCGCTCCCCGTCCGGCGCGCGGCAGCCGCACCACGGCCTCGCCCTCGGCCATGACCTTGCCCCTGACCAGGCAGCGGGTGGACAGCACGGCGTGGCCGGCGGCTTCATCCATCTCGATCACCTCGACCCGCGGGGTCGCCTCGTCGCCGATCCGCACGGCGTGCTTGAACCTCAACGCCTTGGCGTCGCCGGATACAGCCGCGAAGGCGTCCAAATCCGCCGCGCTCACCACGCGCGTCCGCTCGGCGGCCTGGCCGACCGTAAGCGCTTCGATGGTCGGCTGCGGAGCCGGTTCCGACATTCATCCCTCGTTCAGGCCGCAAGGCGCTCCTCATAGCTCGCTGTCGCTGCACGTGCGAGAGGCGCCGTTCACCCAAAGGCGACGTTCCGCACGACAGCGCACGGGAGCCAATCCGGTTTCCCAAGCGTTAATTCAAGGATTTCGGACCTGTTTGTCCGGTGGAGGTATGTGATGAGGAAGTTAACAACAGCCGCTACCACAGCCGCCCTCGCCGTCGCCCTTTCGGTCGGCGCCAGCGGTGTGGCGTTCGCCCAGCACGGTGGCGGCGGCCATGGCGGCGGCGGCGGTGGTTTCCATGGCGGTGGCGGCGGCTTCCGGGGCGGCGGCGGTCGCGGGGGTTACGGCCGCGGTGGTTACGGCGGGCGTGGAGGCTATGGCTACCGCGGCGGCTATGGATATCGCGGCTATGGCGGCTACGGCTATCTCGGCGGCTTCGCCGTCGGCGCGGCCCTGGCCGGCGGCTACTATGGCTACCCGTACTACGCCTACGGCTACGGATACCCGGCCTATGGTTATGGCTATGGTTATCCCGCCTACGGGTATGGCGGCTGGTAGATCCCCCCGGCTTCTTAGCCGAGGCTTTCTAGACTAGGACGGAAGCGCCCCGCGGAAACGATCCGCGGGGCTTTTCTTTGATCAAGCTCAGCAGCCGCAGGGGCGTTGCTGCATCGGATAAGGGACTGCATAACCGTAGCTCGGGGCCGCGACGTAGCCGTAGCTGTAGCTCGGTGCGTAGCTGTAGACGACGGGGGGCTGGGCCTGCAGGACCGGGGTTTCCGCATAGCCGCTGTAGCCATAAGCGTAGGCGCCGCCATCCTGTTGCGGATAGCCCTGCTCCTGACCGTAGGAGGCGTAACCGCCGCCAGTGTCGTAGGCGGGTTGGGGCAGGTCGCCGCCGCCGTTGTCGTATCCCATACCGGCGTCATAGCCGCCGCCGTAGCCCCCACCGCCACCGCCATAGCCGCCGTAGCCCAGGGCCGAGGTCACGGCGCCGGCCGCTAAGCCATAGCCGAACCCGCGCCCGCCATAGCCGCGTCCGTAACCGAAGCCACGGCCGTTGTTCATATAGCTACGCCCGGAGCCGTAGGCCCGGCCGTAGACGCTGCTGCGCGCGCTGGCGTAGCTGCTGGCGTGGGCGTAGGCGCTGGAATGTCCCATGGCGTAGCCGCCGGAACGGCCTCCGCCCATGCGGCTCCAGCCGCCGCCATAGTGGCCGCCGCTCATATGCCCGCCGCCGTAGTGGCCACCGCTAGAATGACCGCCGCCGTAGTGCCCGCCGGCCAAGGCCGGGGAACCGGCGATCGCCGCCGCGGCGCAAGCTCCGATCAGAAGTATCGCGCGCATGGCGCCCTCCTTGGCTCCGAGCGCTCCGATGGCGCACGGATTCCATCATGGTTAACAGATCGTATCGATACGCCTTTGGAAGGCCGCCGTCCGCTCTTTCAACCCGCCGGTGAATCGCCAGCCGATTGAAATGGGCGCGGCTGCTTCACATATTCGGGCAGTCGCTCGCCTCGCGCCGGATTCCGGGCGGGAAGGGCGGACACCAAGTCGCTTGGAAGAGGACTTTGGCGATGACGACACGCACCCTGGTGTTCGACAGCCCGTTCCTGCTCGGTTTCGAGCATACGCGCGCGCTGGTCGAGCGGGCGGCCAAGGCCGCCACCGAAGGCTATCCGCCCTACAACGTCGAGCAGCTCGCCGACGATAGGCTGCGCATCACCATGGCGGTGGCGGGCTTCTCGCCCGACCAGCTCCAGATCACCCTGGAGGATCGCCAGCTCGTGGTGCTCGGCCGACGTGACGGCGCGGACGGCGCCCAGGCCGCCTACCTGCATCGCGGCATCGCCGCACGCGGATTCCAGCGCACCTTCGTGCTGGCCGACGGCATGGAGGTCGAGGACGCCTCGCTCGAACACGGCCTGTTGCACATCGACGTCGTCCGGCCCGAACCTCCGCGGCAGGTGCGAAACATCCCTATCCGTACGGTCGGCTGAACTTGCGGCCGTTGCGGACGTTAATCCTTTAAGGAGGCGGTCATGCAGACGCACTCTCTGACTTTGAGCCAAGAAGCCTTCGCCGCCCTGGGGGCGCCGAACCTGGTCTATGTCCGGCCCGTGAAAGCGGAGGACGTGATGGCCAGCGTGGAGCCCGACGCCCTGGCCGAGGCCCACCTCTCGCCGAACCAGACGCTTTATGCGGTGCATAGCGCCGACGGGTCTCGTCTGGCGGTGCTGGCCGACCGGGATTCCGCCTATGCGGCGGCGAGGGCTTACGAGCTTGCGCCCGTTTCAGTCCATTAAGAGCGCGCTATCGGAGCCTCGACGCCCTGGGTGAGCGGTCACGCAGCCGAAGGCGCGGCGTCTCGAACCAACAACGCGTGTAGGGCGTCCGTCGTGCGCGCCTGGCGCAGGTGCTGGCGGACATCGGATCGCCGTAGCGCCCGCGCCGCCCGCGCCAGGGCGCGCAGGTGCTCGGTTCCTGCGCCTTCCGGGGCGAACAGGGCCAGCATCAGGTCGACCGGCTGATCGTCCACCGCGTCGAAGTCGACGGGCTTTTCCAGGCGAACGAACACCGCCCGCATCGCGGTGAGCGCCGGCAGGCTGGCGTGGGGAATGGCCACGCCCGACCCGACGCCCGTCGAGCCCTGGGCCTCGCGCGCCAGCAGGGCGTCGAGGATGTCGGCCGCCGGCATGTCGATCACGCGCGCAGCAACCTCGGCCAGGGCCGCGAGGGCTTGCCGCTTGCTGTCCGCACCGAGCCGCAGCGCTATGGCGCCCGGCTCAAGCCATCCACCGATGTCCATTCGTGAGGGTGTTCCCCGATCTTATTCGCAGACATGCCGCCCCACCTTAAGGAGTGAGGCGGCGCGTCGCATATCACATCCGCGCGCTTTGCGCGGCTCCGGCGGCGTCAACGCGCGAAGTTGGCGTCCGCTCGGGGTCGATCCAACCGATATTTCCGTCGGAACGGCGATAAACCACCGAAAGACCGCCATGGGCGGCGTTGCGGAACAGCAGAACCGGGCAGTCCGCCAGGTCGAGCTCCATCACCGCCATCGACACCGTCTGGGTCTTCACCAGGGTCTCGGTCTCGGCGATGATCACGCCGGCCGGCGCGGCGCTCCCGGCCGAGCCGTCGGAGCCCCAGTCATCGTCGTCGGCCTCGTCGTCCCCGTCCGGCGCCCTCAGCACCACCACCGAGGCGAACTCCGGATCGGCCTTGTCGACGCTGGCGTGGTGGTTCACCAGCCGTCGTTTGTAGCGTCGAATCCGGGTTTCCATTTTTATGAGCGCCGCGTCGAAGGCGGAGTGGGCGTCGCCGCCCTCACCCTTGGCCACCAGCTGCTGACCGGTCGGAAGCACCACGACGATGTCGGCGCAAAGACTGTGGCCGTTTTTTCGCACCACCACCTCGGCGCTGCCGCCCTGCCCGAAATACTTGCCGATCCCCGCCTCGAGCTCCCCGGCGATGCGACTGCGCAACGCCTCCCCGACGGCCATCTGGTGGCCGGCCACCTGAACGTTCATCTGAGCGGGAGCAGTGTTGAGGGTCTTGGAAGCCATTCGCGTCCATCCGTAAACTGAGGGTTTCGGGTAGGACGGCCCTGCGGTCGCCCCACCAAAGCGGAACGCCTCTCAGGGGCTGAAGTTCAGACCTGGCCCGGAGCCGAAAGTCCGGTCGGGACGAATCCGATCGAGGTTGTCAGAAGGCGGCTTGCGCGAGACGGCGACGCTCGACCGAAGAGGGAATGCGCATGGCTTCCCGATACTTGGCGACCGTACGACGCGCGATATCAACGCCCGTCTCCTTCAGGATCTCCACGATCCGATCATCTGAGAGCACGCCATCGCGGTTGTCGAGTTCCGAATCGATCATCACGCGGATGCGATGGCGGATCGCCTCGGCGGAATAGGCTTCGCCGCCGTCGGTGGCGGCGATCGAGGAGGTGAAGAAGAACTTCAGCTCGAACACACCGCGCTGGGTGGCCATGTACTTGTTGGAGGTGACCCGGCTGACGGTGGACTCGTGCATGCCGATGGCGTCGGCCACGGTCTTCAGGTTCAACGGGCGCAGATGCTCCACTCCCAGCGCCAGAAAGGCGTCCTGCTGGCGCACGATCTCGCTGCTGACCTTCAGGATGGTGCGGGCGCGCTGGTCCAGGCTCTTCACCAGCCAGTTGGCCTGGGCGAAGCAGTCCGAAACAAAGGTCTTCTCCGCGTCGCTGCGCGCGGCGCCCGAGACGCGGGCGTGATAGCGCCGATCCACCAGCAGCTTGGGCAAGGTGTCGGCGTTCAGCTCCACCTTCCACAGGCCGAGTCCATCCTCGCGCACGAACACGTCGGGCGTCACGCCCTGCACCGGTTCGGAGCCGAAGGCGGCGCCGGGGCGCGGGGTGAGGGCGCGGACCTCGGCGATCATCTCGCGCACGTCCTCCTCGTCTACCCCGCAGACGCGGCGCAGGCCCGACAGGTCGCGGCGGGCGAGCAGGTCGAGGTTGTCGAGCAGCGCCTGCATGGCGGGGTCGAGCCGGTCGCGCTCGCGTAGCTGCAGCGCCAGGCACTCGCGTACGTCGCGGGCGAACACGCCGGTGGGATCGAAGCCCTGCAACCGGCCGAGCACGATGCAGGCGCGCTGCGGATCGCAGCCCAGCCGTTCGGCCACTTCCAGCAGGTCGGCGCGCAGGTAGCCGCCCTCGTCGACCGCGTCGATCAGCACGCTGGCGATGGTGAAGTCCGGGCCGGTCAGCCCCAGCATGGCGAGTTGGTCGCGCAGATGCTCGTGCAAGGTCTTGTCGCGGCTGAGACCGGCGGCGAAGTCTTCGCCATCGGTTTCGAACGAGCCGCCCTTGCTGGCCTTGGACCAGTCGGTCATCGCGCCTGCATCTGCGCCGGGGGCCGTGGCCTCTCCGGCATCGCCGGTGGCGCGGTCGCCGGGGGAGGCGTCCACGTAGATGTCGTCGTGCCGGACGTCCATGTCGGCTTCGGCCGCGCCTCCCGGCTGGTCGTCGGGAGTGAAGCCGGGTTCGACTTCGGGGGCGTCGTCCGAACCGCGATCGGCCGTATCCGCCTCGGCGTCCTCGCGCGACAATAGGGGATTGCGCTCGAGCTCACCGTCCACGAAGGCGTCGAGCTCGAGATTGGAGAGCTGCAGCAACTTGATCGCCTGCTGCAGCTGGGGCGTGATGACAAGGCTCTGGCCTTGCCGGATCTCTAAACGGGGACTGAGCGCCACTGGCCCACCCTCCCTGGCCTGAAACTTGCTTCAGACTAGGCCGGTCATCCCCACCGATTGGTTAATGCGGTGGATTTTTCTCAGTTTTCGCTTTGACCGCCCTGCCCGCCATAGCCGCCGCCGTCGCTGCGACCATAGTTGCGGCGCGAGCGGGCGTGATAATCGCCGCCGCCCTCGGCCTCGCGCGCCTTCTGCGCCGCCCAGTAGGCCTTGCCTTCCTGCGGCTTGAGGATGGTGCGCGGCGCCCCGTCGCGGGTGAACACGCCGAACAGGTTGGCCTTGGGGTCGTACATCAGCCGGTCGCCGTTGCTGCGGGTGATGATCTCGGTCCCGTGGGGTGGGTGATCTCCGAACGCATGCACCTTGGTCAGGAAGTCGTCGAGCGTCCGCGCGCCCAAGGACTGCCCATCGCGTCGGAAATGGTATTCGGCCTGATCGCGGGCGTCATGCTCACGAGTCTGGCTCCACATCGGTTCGCCATGGAACATCGGGACCGGCGGACGTGGACCGTCGTCGCCATATCCACCACCCCCGCTGGAACGGTTGGCGTGGCGATCCGCGGCGTAGGCCTGGCCGCCATTGCTGGCCGAGGCGGCCTCGTTGCGATTGCATGCCGACAGCGCCCCCGCCGCAAGCACGCCCAACAAAGCCGCACAGCTCGCGGCGCGAAGAGATACCATTTCACAGCCCCAGGTTTGATATATGCCCCGGCGACCATAACTTGAGATTTCGCCTCCTGCATACCCTTTTTGTTCTCATTTGCCCGCGAAGGCTGACGGCCGCCCGGGAACGCGGTAATCAGCGGACCATGGACGAGGGATTCGGCCGATGAGCGCGCAGCGTGTGCTGCTGATCGTGGGGGGCGGGATCGCCGCCTACAAGGCGCTGGAACTGACGCGCCTGCTGCGCAAGCAGGGGATCGAGGTGCGCCCGATCCTGACCCGCGCCGGCGCCCAGTTCATCACGCCCCTGTCGCTGTCGGCCCTGTGCGAGGACAAGGTCTACACCGAGCTCTTCTCGCTCACCGACGAGGCGGAGATGGGCCATATCGAGCTGTCGCGCTCGGCCGACCTGATCGTGGTGGCGCCGGCGACCGCCGACCTGATGGCCAAGGCGGCGCACGGCGTGGCCGACGACCTGGCCTCGACCACCCTGCTGGCCACCGACACCGCCGTGCTGATGGCGCCGGCGATGAACGTGCGGATGTGGACGCACGCGGCCACCCGGCGGAACCTGGCGACGCTCAAGGCGGACGGCGTGAGCTTCGTCGGTCCAGACGAGGGTCCGATGGCCTGTGGCGAGTTCGGCGAGGGTCGGCTGGCCGAACCGCCCGCGATCCTGGACGCGATCCTGGCGGCGTTGAAGCGCGGGACCCGAGGTGCGCTGAGCGGCCGCCGCGCCCTGGTCACCGCCGGCCCGACCCGCGAGCCGATCGACCCGGTGCGCTACATCAGCAACCATTCCAGCGGCAAGCAGGGCTACGCCATCGCCGAGGCCTTGGCCGACCTGGGCGCCGAGGTGACGCTGGTTTCCGGCCCGACCGGCCTGCCCGCTCCGATCGGCGTGCGCCGGGTGGACGTAGAGACGGCGAGCGAGATGCAGGCCGCCTGCGACGCCGCCCTGCCAGCGGATGTCGCGGTGCTGGTGGCGGCGGTGGCCGACTGGCGGCCGGCGAGTTCGGCCCACCTCAAGATCAAGAAGGGGGCGAGCGGACCCGAGCCGATCGCCCTGGTCGAGAACCCCGACATCCTCGCCGCGCTGTCGGCGCCCGGCCCGACCCGTCCGAGGCTGGTGGTCGGCTTCGCGGCCGAGACCAACGACCTGGAAGCCAACGCCCGGGCCAAGCTGGCCCGCAAGGGCTGCGACTGGATCATGGCCAACGACGTCGGCCGCTCTGGGGTGTTCGGCGGCGACGACAACGAGATGGTGCTGGTGACAGCGTCTGGGATCGAGCCCTGGGGGGCGGCGTCCAAGACCGTCCTGGCGCGCCGGCTGGCGCAACGGATTGCGGAGATGTTTGCTTGACCCTGAAGATGGCCCTGTTGCGCCTGCCTCATCACGAGGGGCTGGAGACGCCCGCCTACGCCAGCACGGGGGCGGCCGGCATGGACCTGCGCGCCGCCGTGCCCGAGGACGCGCCGATCACGCTGAAGCCCGGCGCCCGCGCCCTGATCCCCACCGGCCTGCAGATCGCGGTGCCCGAGGGCTATGAGGCCCAGGTGCGCCCGCGTTCCGGCCTGGCGCTCAAGCACGGGATCACCTGCCTGAACTCGCCCGGCACCATCGACAGCGACTATCGCGGCGAGGTGGGCGTGATCCTGGCCAATCTTGGTCAGGAGGACTTCGTGGTGCGTCGGGGCGAGCGCGTCGCCCAACTGGTCGTCGCCGCCCACGCGCGGGTGGAGTGGCTGCAGGTCGACGCCCACGACGAGACCGGCCGCGGCGCCGGCGGCTTCGGCTCCACGGGACGCTGAAGGCCGCGTCTCCGGTCGGCTTTGCGCCCAATCGCCGGATAGCCTAGATAGGGGCCATCCTCCCCCTGTCACGTCGGAGACCGAGCCCACGGCTCGCGTCCCGGCGCGCGCTTACCTGGTTCCCTCGTGGCCTCCAAACCCAAGACCCTCGCTCGCCCGCCGATCGCTGCGCTGAAGGACGTGCGGCTAGCCGATGGGCCCATGCAGCTGTTCGAGGGCGTCGACCTGGCGCTCGAACCGCGCGTGCGCGCCTGCCTGGTCGGGCGCAACGGCGCGGGCAAGTCGACCCTGATGCGCATCCTGGCCGGCCTGGTGCAGCCCGACGACGGCGAGCGCTTCCTCCAGCCGGGCGCGCGGATCGCCATGGTGCTGCAGGAGCCGGAGATCACCGGCGAGACCCTGCTCGACTACGCCACCTCCGGCGGGGCGCTGGATTACCGCGCCGAGACCGAACTGCAGACCTTCGACCTCGACCCGACCAAGCCGACCAAGGGCCTGTCGGGCGGCGAGACCCGGCGCGCGGCGCTGGCCAAGGCGTTCGCCGAGGAGCCGGACCTGATCCTGCTCGACGAGCCGACCAACCACCTGGACATCTTCGCCATCCAGACCCTGGAGCAGGAGCTGTCGTCCTGCCGCGCGGCCGCCCTGATCGTCAGCCACGACCGCGCCTTCCTCAACCGCGTCACCCAGCGCTGCTTCTGGCTGTCCAACCGCAAGGTGCGGACCCTGGACGAGAGCTTCGCGGTGTTCGACGCCTGGGCCGAGAAGGTCGAGGCGGAAGAGGCCGAACAGCTGCGCCGCCTGACCAAGGCCATCGAGCGCGAGACCTACACCTTCTATCGCTCGATCACCGCGCGCCGCAGCCGCAACGAGGGCCGCGCACGGGGGCTGGAGGCCATGCGCGCCACCCGCGCGCTCGCCATGCGCGACCAGCCGCGCGAGCTGCAGATGGCGATGGACGCGGGTGAGAGCTCCGGCCGTCTGGTGGCCGAGGCCAAGAACGTCTCCAAGGCCTGGGGCGACAAGGTGGTGACCAAGAGCTTCTCCACCCGCATCCTGCGCGGCGACCGGGTGGCCCTGGTCGGGCCCAACGGCGCGGGCAAGACCACCATGGTGCGCGTGCTGCTGGGCGAGATCGCCCCGGACGCGGGCGAGGTGCGGCTGGGCTCCAACCTACAGGTCGCCTACCTGGACCAGACCCGCGCCGACCTGAACGAGAACACCACCCTGTGGGAGGTGCTGGCGCCGGGCGGCGGAGACAGCCTGCTGGTGCGCGGCGTCAGCAAGCATGTGGCCGCCTACGCCAAGGAGTTCCTGTTCAAGGACAGCCAGCTGCGCCAGCCGGTGCGGACCCTGTCCGGCGGGGAGCGCAACCGCCTGCTGCTGGCCCGCGCCCTGGCCACGCCGGCCAACCTGATGGTGCTCGACGAACCGACCAACGACCTGGACATGGACACGCTCGACCTCTTGGAAGAGCTGCTGGCCGACTATGACGGCACCCTGATCCTGGTCAGCCACGACCGCGACTTCATCGACCGGCTGGCCACCTCGACCATCGCGCTCGACGGGCGCGGCAACACGGTGGAGACGCCCGGCGGCTGGCAGGACCTGCTGCGGCAGAACCCGGACTTCTTCAAGGGCGGCGGCTCTCCGGCGCGCGCCTCGTCGTCCGCCGTCCCGGCCAAGGGCGCGGAGCCGGTCAAGAAACTCGCCAAGCTGTCGTTCAAGGACCAGCATCGGCTGGGCGAACTGGAGGCCCTGATCGAGCGCCTGCCCGGCGAGATCGTCAAGCAGGAGGCCGCGCTCGCCGACCCCGGCCTGTACGCCCGCGACCCCAAGGGCTTCGACGGGCTGATGGCCCAGCTCGACAAGGCCCGCGCCCAGCTGAGCGCGGCGGAGACCGAATGGTTCGCGCTGGAGGAGAAGCGGACGGCCCTGGTAGGGTAGGCCTGAATGCGCCCTTCGAGACGCCCCTTCGGGGCTCCTCAGGATGACGCAGGTTTTTGCATTCCGCTGAACTTCGTCATGCTGAGGAGCGCTCTATGAGAGCGCGTCTCGAAGCACGCAAGGAACCACCTCACCCCAGCATGATCGCCGACAGCAGCCGGCCATAGTCGCCCTCGCTGCGCTTCACCGCGCGGCGGTTAGAAAAGAAGAGCGCCTCCTCGGCGCAGGTGTCGTGGCCGATCCAGCTCGTCTGCCCCACCTTGGCGCGCGCCAGCCGGTCGAGCACGAAGGCCGGCAGGTCGAACATGCGCTTGTCGTTGGTCGCGCCCGGGCGGAAGCAGGCTTCGGCCTCCGGCGCCTTGGCCATGAAGGCGTCCAGGAAATCCAAGCCGACCTCGTAGCTCGCCGGGCCGATGCAGGGGCCGACCACCGCGGTGATCCGCGAGGGCTCCGCGCCCGCCTCGACCATCTTCTCCACCGTCGCCTGCACGATCCCACCCAAGGCGCCGCGCCAGCCGGCGTGGCAAGCGGCGACGACCCGCGCCTCCGCGTCGGCGAACAGCACTGGCGCGCAGTCCGCCGCCAGCGCGCCGCAGACCAGGCCCGGCGTGGTGGTGACAACCCCGTCCGCCTCGTGCTTCGCCGCGCCCCAGGGCGCGTCAGCCGACACCGCGATCGTGGAATGGATCTGGTAGCAGGTCAGCAGGTGGCCCACCTCGGCGCCGAAATGCCCGGCGGCGCGCGCCCGGTTCTCGGCCACCGCACCCGGATCGTCCCGCGAGCCGCGCCCGACGTTCAGGCTGGCGTAGATTCCGGCCGACACCCCGCCCTGGCGGCTGAAGAAGGCGTGCCTCACCCCCGGCAGGGCGTCGAGGCTGGGGTGGGTCAGGACGGGAAGCGGGTTCACGGACCCTCCTCGAAGCCGGGAACGGAGAGCCCGTTCTGATGGATCGCCAACGCCTTGAACAGGGCGCCCATCTGGTCGTTATCGATCAACCGGGCGAGTTGGCGGCCGATGCGGTCCTCCAGGTCCGGCCGCGCGCGGATCAACGCCGCCGCCCGCAGCTCGATCCCGAGCCGGCGCAGCAAAGCGCCCTGGCCCAGGATCGGGCTTACCTCCGCACCGGCGGCCAGGGCCGCGGCGACCACGGTGGGGAAGTCGGCGTACACGGTGATGTCCGCCTCGCCGGGGTCCGCCAGGGGATCGACCTTCCGGTGGCGGATCACGGCCTGCAAGGTGTCGCCCGCCTCGACCCGGTCGCGCCCATAGTCGATCAGCAGGGCCGCGCCGCCGTCCTGCGCCACCCGCGCGCCGACCTGAGCCCCGAACTTGGCCTGGGCCGGGGAAAGCTCCACCACCACCCCTTCGGACGTCTGCTCCAGGCCCGGCGGGGGTTGGAAGTCCGGCGGCGGAGGCGCAAGGCCGAAGGCCAGCCTCCCTTCGTCGTCCAGCCCGATCCGCCGCTCGGCCCAGGCTCCCCCCATACGCAGGAACTGGCGCGCGGGCAGGCAGTCCAGCAGCTCGTTGGCGACCAGGATTATCGGCGCGCCGTCGGGAACCTGGGCCAGTCGCGCCGCCCAACGCAGCGGTTGCCCGGCGAGCCGTTCGGCCTGGAGCTTGCGCAGCGGCTCGCTCGGCTCGACCAGCCACAGGTCCGCCGCCTCCAGCAGGCCCGGGGCGCGCGTCAAGGCGCGGAGCGCATCGCTCATCAGCTTGCCGTCGCCGGGACCCACCTCCACCAGCCGGAAAGACGACGGCCGGCCGAGCCGGACCCAGACCTCGGCGATCCAGGTCCCGATCAGCTCGCCGAACATCTGCGAGACCAGGGGGGCGGTGACGAAATCCCCGTCCGCTCCCAGACGCGGGCGGGTGGCGTAGTAGCCGTGCTGGGGATCGTGCAGGCAGGCGGTCATATAGTCCGCCGCCGTCATCGGACCGTCCTCGGCGATCCGCTCCGCCAGCCGGCGCGCCAGGGGCGTCATGGCCAAGGACGTCGAGAACCGGGTCAAGGGCGGCGAACCGTCAGCGGCCGGGCTGATCCAGCGGCGGGGCGGCGATCTCCGCCTCGGCCTCGCCATCCATCACCGGTGCGGGCGGAGCCACGGCGGCGGGACGCCGCGCGTAGAGGATCAGTGCGATCCCGGCCACCACCATGGGCGCCGACAGCATCATCCCCATGGTCAGGCCGAGCGGGAAATGGGGCATGTCGCGATCGGGCTCGCGCACATTCTCCAGGCTGATGCGGGCCAGGCCATAGAACAACAGGAACAGGCCGGTGATCATCCCGCGGCGCGGCAGCAGCTTGGCCCCGTGCGTGGCCCAGCGCAGGATCGAGAACAACACGATCCCCTCCAGCCCGGCCTCATAGAGCTGGCTGGGATGGCGCGGTTCCGGCCCGGCGTGGGGGAAGATGATCCCCCAGGGCACGCTGGTCGGCCGCCCCCACAGTTCGCCGTTGATGAAGTTGGCCAGCCGGCCGAAGAACAGGCCGATCGGCACGCAGGGCGCGGTCAGGTCGCCCAGGCGCAACAGGTCGATCTTGTTGGCGCGCGAGAAGAAGTAGAGCGCGATGATCACCCCGATCATCCCGCCGTGGAAGCTCATCCCGCCGTGCCAGGCCTTGAGGATCTCCAGCGGGTCGGTCCAGATGACGCTGGTGTTGTAGAACAGGATCGAGCCGATCCGCCCGCCGCCGACGATGCCCAGCGCCACCCACAGCACCAGGTCGTCGACCTGACGCTCGTCGGCGACGGCGGCGGTCCCGCGCCAGAGGCGTGCAGACTTGACCAGGGCCACGGCGTAGCGCCAGCCCAGCAGGATGCCGGCCACATAGGCCAGGGCGTACCACCGGATCGCCAAGGGCCCGATCTGGACCAGCACCGGGTTGAAGTGCGGAAACGGCAAGCGGCGCTCCGAGGCTCAAGCGATTCGAACGAGCTTTAGCAGGCGTCGGCGCTGGCGTCCCCCTCCGCGCGGAGACGCTAGCGTGACAGTTCGTAGAGCCCGCTGACCGAGACGCCGACGGTCAGCTCGCCAGCCTCCACCGGGGTCGCCACCTTGCGCGCGGCGAAGGCCATCGGCGCGGCCATGATGCGGGGCTGGTATCCGCCGCCACCTTCCGACAGCCGCACCAGCCGCTGGATGCGATAGCCGGTCGCCTGGGCGTAGAGATCAGCCTTGGCCTGCAACGCCTTCAGCGCCTCTCGGCGGGCGGCGTCCTCGGCCGCATGGGGCTCGGCGAGCTGGAAGCCGATGCTGTCGATCTGGTTGGCCCCCGCCGCGACCAGGGCGTCGACCACCGGGCCGACCCGTCCCATGTCGCGCAGCCGGACGGAGACGGTGTTGGACGCCTGGTAGCCGGTCAGCCGGCGCGGCGCCTTGCCGTCGTCGAAATACTGGGGGTCGAGGCTGAGGTTGGAGGTCTGGATGTCGGCCGGGGCCACGCCCTGGGCCTTCAGCGCCGCGACCGTGGCGGTCATCCGCGTGGCGTTGCGGGCGAGCGCCTCCGCCGCCGTCGCCCCCTCGGTGCGCACGCCCAGCCCGATCACCGCCAGGTCCGGCGCCGTACGCACCTCGCCCTCCGCCGACAGGCTGAGCGTGGTGGCGCGGAACTCGGCCGCCTGTTCGTCCTGAGCCCGAGCCATGGGGGCGGTCCCGACCGCCAGGACCAGCGCCAACGCGCCGACCGGTAAAAGCGCCTTCATGCCCTTAGCCTCCTGGACCCTGCTGACGACATCGCCACCGATTTGCGGCCGAAGTTGGAGCGGCGGCGCGGCGTGCCCGGCCCTTTGCGCGCGGCGGAGCAAAATGCTACCCGCTCCCCTCCCCACCTGGGGCCCGTAGCTCAATGGTTAGAGCCGGCCGCTCATAACGGTCTGGTTGCAGGTTCGAGTCCTGCCGGGCCTACCAACGCTCGGAACTGCATGGGGCTTGAGGCCTGCGACAAGCCCAGGCTTACAGATCGAGAAGTTGCCGTTTCTTCTTGGCAAACTCCTCGTCGGTCAGGACGCCTGACTTCCTGAGGTTTTCCAGTGCCGCGATCTCGGCCGCTACGCCGACGTTCGCCATCGCACCTATGTTGGCCACACTTACAGGGGCGTGATCGAATTCGTTCTTTATCCGCTCAAGCGCCCTCTCGACCGCTCGCCGGACCGATCCCTTTTGGGAGAAATAGAAAACGATCGCCAAAATCGAAAATATACCGAAAACAAACAGTCCGATGAATATCAACACCCAGAACATAAACGAAGGTCGGTAGTGGACATCGGCCAATACGAGATATCCGCCCTCCGCCGGCCTAATCTTTATCCGCGCCGTCGTCGCACGAGTGATTGACCCAAATGATTTTTCGATCCCGGTAAGAACCAGGGACTCGCCCTCCACCTGGGTTGTTTGGGCGATGGTCGAGAAATGAGATTTTATCTTCTTTCCGACCGCATTCATGTCTTCGGAAGACAGTAGCCGCGTGCTCAACTCGTAGCGCATTTATCCCCCAGCCCCAAAGCCAAGCAAAACCCCAAACCCAGCTTCCAGCTTACAACCGCAGACGGCAAGCCCGTTAGCGAACCCTCGAGTCGAGCTGGAGACGTGGTCAGGCGCTAAACGCCGCCCACCGCCGCCTTCTGCAGCCCGCACAGCTCCACCACGCCTGCCCGCGCCAGACTGAACAGGGCCTCGAACTCGGCCTGGCTGAAGCCGCGCTTTTCGCCGGTGGCCTGGATTTCCACGATCTGGCCCGCGCCAGTGAGGACGAAATTCGAATCCGCTTCCGCCCCGCTGTCCTCCTCGTAGTCCAGGTCCAGGCGCGGCTCGCCGTCGATCACGCCGCAGGAGATGGCGGCGACCTGGTCCAGCATGGGGTCGCGCTTGAGCACGCCCTCGGCCTGCAGGTAGTCGAAGGTCTGCTTCAGGGCGACCCAGGCGCCGGTGATGGCGGCGGTGCGGGTGCCGCCGTCGGCCTGGATCACGTCGCAGTCGACCACGAACTGCCGTTCGCCCAGCGCCTTGAGGTCGACCACGGCGCGCAGGCTGCGGCCGATCAGCCGCTGGATCTCCTGGGTGCGGCCGGACTGCTTGCCGACGGCGGCCTCGCGGCGGCCGCGGGTGTGGGTGGCGCGGGGCAGCATGCCGTACTCCGCCGTCACCCAGCCCTGGCCCTTGCCCTTGAGGAAACCGGGCACGCCTTCTTCCAGACTGACGGTGACCAGCACCTTGGTGTGGCCGAAGCTGACCAGGCACGAGCCCTCGGCGTAGCGGTTGACGCCGGTCTCCAGCGTGACGGGACGGAGGGAGGCGGGGGAACGGTCATGTGCGCGCATGTGCGCCACCTAGACGAACCTCTTCGCGTCCACCACCATATACTGACCATCATGTCGTTCACCGCCCCCCCGCGCCCGCCCCTCACCGCCGGCAGCCTGCTCGCCCTGGAGCGCGCGGCTTCGCTGGGCGTGCTGGACGAGCGCGCCCGCGACATCTTCCGCCGGATCGTGGAGACCTACCTGGAGACCGGCGAGCCGGTGGGCTCGCGCACGGTGTCGCGGGGCGGGGTGCAGCTGTCCTCCGCCTCGATCCGCAACACCATGCAGGACCTGACCCAGCTCGGCCTGCTGGCCGCGCCGCACACCAGCGCCGGGCGGCTGCCGACCCATGCGGGCCTGCGGCTGTTCGTCGACGGGCTGATGGAAGTCGGCGACGTCGGCGAGGAGGATCGCCAGATCATCGAGGCGCGGCTGGCCGGCCGTGGCCGCAGCTTCCAGGAGGCTCTGGACGAGGCCAGCATCCTGCTGTCGGGCCTGGCCGGCGGGGCGGGCGTGGTGGTGACGCCGGTGCGCGACTCAGGCGTCAAGCACGTGGAGTTCGTGCCGCTCAGCCCCGGCCAGACCCTGGTGGTGATCGTGTTCGACGACGGCTCGGTGGAGAACCGGCTGATGAACACCCCGCCGGGCCTGACCCCGTCGGTGCTGCAGGAGGCCTCCAACTTTCTCGCCGCCCGGCTACGGGGCCGCACCCTGGCCGAGACCAAGGTCGAGATCGCCTTCGAACTGGACCGCGCCCGGCGCGAGTTGAACGAGACCGCCGCCCGCCTGGTCGAGGACGGCCTGGCCGCCTGGAGCGGCGGCGAGGAGGCTCAGCGCGCCCTGATCGTGCGCGGGCGCGGCAACCTGCTGGCCGACGCCTCGGCGCGCGAGGACCTGGATCGGGTGCGGATGCTGTTCGACGACCTGGAGCAGAAGGAACAGCTGATCGGCCTGCTCGACGACGTGCGCGAAGCCGAGGGCGTGCGCATCTTCATCGGGGCTGAGACGCGTCTGTTCTCGCTTTCGGGTTCCGCCGTGATCGCGGCGCCCTATATGACCGGCAAGCAGAAGGTGGTGGGCGCGATCGGGGTGATCGGGCCCGCGCGCCTGAACTACGCCCGGGTCATCCCCCTGGTGGATTACACCGCCCGCGTGCTCGGCCGTCTGCTGGACGGCTGAAGGGCGCGCCTAAGACAGAGAGACAAGCCGAATGGCCGAATACGACGACATGGACGACGGCGCGGAACACGAGGACGACGCCATCGATCCGGGCTCGACGCTCGCCAAGCTGATGGCGGAGAACGCCGCGCTCAAAGATCAGGCCATGCGCTACGCCGCGGAGGCCGAGAACACCCGCCGCCGGGCCGAACGGGAGTCCAACGACGCGCGCGCCTACGCCATCCAGAAGTTCGCCCGCGACCTGCTCGACGCTTCCGACAACCTGTCGCGCGCGGTCCAGCATGCGCCGCGCGATGTCGCCGACCCGGCGGTGAAGAACTTCGTCATGGGCGTGGAGATGAGCGACAAGGCGTTGCAGACCGCCTTCGAACGCAACGGGCTGAAGCGCGTGAACCCCGCGCGCGGCGACAAGTTCGACCCGCACATGCATCAGGCGGTGACCGAACAGCCGGCCGAGGGCGTGCCGCCCGGCGGCGTGGTCCAGGTGCTGCAGGCCGGCTACGAGCTGTTCGGCCGCATCGTGCGCCCGGCCATGGTGGCGGTGACGCCCAAGGGCTCGGGAGCCGCCGCCGATATGTCGGCCGAAGCTTCGGCGACGAGCGAAGGGGCCAACCCCTACAGCCAGGACGACCAGGGCGCCGCCGGCTCGACGGTGAACGCCAAGGCCTGAAGCGCCAGGGCCTGAAGCGAATGGCTGGGAGATGGGGCGCCGGATGGACGGGACATCGCGTCCTGCTGGCCCTCCTGATCCTGGCCACAGCCTGCCCGGTCGCGGCGCAGGACAGGAAGAAGCGCCGCCCCGTCCCGCCGCCGGCGGCCAGCGTCCCGGCCGAGCCCGCCCCTGTCGCCCCACCGCTGATCCGACCCGCTGCGCCCCCGCAGTTGCGTTCGGCGGTGCGCTCGACCAGCTCGCGGACGGCGGTCGTGGGGCGCTCGACCACCGCCCAGTGCCGCGCCAGCTGCGCCGGAGGGCGGGTGAGCTGCCTCGCCAGTCCCGACGACACTAGCGGCTGCGGCCCGCGCTGGACCCAGTGCCTGTCGGATTGCGCGGGCCTGGGCTACAGCCGCGCCCCACCCCGCTAGGCGCGATTGGAGCCGCAAAGACGCACCCCGGCTGACGAAAGCGCGAAAATCCCTTATATCCTGCCGATGGACGACGCCGCCCAGACGTTCACCCTCGACCTGTCCCACCGCCCCGCCTCGCCTGCGGTCGCGCCCCTGCGCAATCTCGCCGGGCTGACGCGGGCCGAGCTGACGGCGGTCCTGGTGGAGACCGGGGCCGTGCCGGCGGACAAGGCGCGGATGCGCGCCAGCCAGCTCTGGCGCTGGATCCACCATTTCGGCGTCGCCGGTTTCGACCGCATGACCGACATCTCCAAGGAGATGCGCACCACCCTGGCCGAGCACTTCGTGGTCGCCCGGCCCGAGATCGTCGAGCGTCAGGTCAGCCGCGACGGCACGCGCAAGTGGCTGCTGCGTTTCGCGCCGGGCATCGAGGCGGAGACCGTCTACATCCCCGACGTCGGTCGCGCCGGCGCGCTCTGCGTATCCAGCCAGGTCGGCTGCACGCTGAACTGCACCTTCTGCCATACCGGCACCCAGGCCCTGGTGCGCAACCTGACGGCCGCCGAGATCGTCGCCCAAGTGCAGGTGGCCCGCGACGACCTGGAGGAATGGCCCTCGCCGCGCGAGGAGCGCCGCCTGTCCAACATCGTGTTCATGGGCATGGGCGAGCCGCTCTACAATCTCGACAACGTCGCCGCCGCCATCGACATCGTCTCCGACAACGAGGGCATCGCGCTTTCACGCCGCCGGATCACCGTCTCGACCTCCGGCGTCGTGCCGGAGTTGATCCCGCTGGGCGACCGGACCCAGGCCATGCTGGCCATCTCGCTGCACGCCACCAACGACGCGCTGCGCGACGAGCTGGTGCCGCTGAACAAGAAGTATCCGCTCGACCACCTGATGGCCGGCATCCGGGCCTATCCGGGCCTGTCCAACGCACGGCGCGTGACCTTCGAATATGTGATGCTGAAGGGGATCAACGACAGCCCGGCCGAGGCGCGCGCCTTGGTGAAACTGATCCAGGGCCTGCCGGCCAAGGTCAATCTGATCCCGTTCAACCCCTGGCCGGGCTCGCCCTACCAATGCTCCGACTGGGGGACGATCGAGACCTTCGCCGCGATCCTGAACCGCGCCGGCTACGCCTCGCCGATCCGCACCCCCCGCGGTCGCGACATCCTCGCCGCCTGCGGCCAGCTCAAGTCCGAGAGCGAGAAGGTCCGCGCCAGTGCACGGCGGGCGCTGGAGACGGAAACCGCCGACTGAGGCAAGGCGGTTGCGGCGCCGTCGCCCCACCGCTACACCGCCTGCAAGCTCAAGGGTTCCGCCATGGCCGCCATCCTGCCGATCTTCCTGTTCATCGTCGCCGTGATCGCGGTGAATTGCATCGAGTTCGGCCGCCCCGACTAGATGCCCGCCACACCCGTCGCTCTCGTCACCGGCGGCGCTCGCCGGGTCGGCCGGACCATCTGCCTGGCCCTGGCCGAGGCGGGCTATGATGTCGCCGTACACCATCGCGGCGCCCCCGATGCGGCGCTCGAAACCGTCGCAGGCATCCAGGTGCTTGGCCGCCAAGCCGCCCCCGTCGCCGCCGATCTGACCATCGAAGCCGAGACCCGCGACCTGCTCGCCCAGGCCGCCGGCAAGCTCGCCCCGCCTACCCTGCTGGTGAACTGCGCCTCGCTGTTCGAGGACGACCGGGTCGGCGCCCTGTCGCGTGACAGCTGGGACGCGCACATGCAGACCAACCTGCGCGCACCGCTGGTGCTGGCCGAGGCCTTCGCCGCCCAGGTCCCGACGGACGCGGAAGACGGCGAGGCGGCCATCGTCAACATCCTCGACCAGCGGGTGCTGAAACCCAACCCGCAGTTCTTCTCCTACACGCTCAGCAAGTGCGCCCTGTGGACGGCGACGCGGATGCTAGCCCAGGCCCTGGCGCCGCGCGTGCGCGTGAACGGGGTCGGCCCCGGCCCCACCCTGCCCTCGATCCACCAGGACGCCGCAGTCTTCGCCCGCGAAGCCGCCTCCATCCCGCTCGCCCGCGCCTCCAAGCCCGAAGAGATCGCCCAGGCGGTGGTCTATCTGGCCCGCGCCCGCGCAGTCACCGGCCAGATGCTGGCGGTCGACGGCGGCCAGCACCTCGCCTGGCGCACTCCCGACATCATCGACGACTGAGGCCGCGCCTTGCCCGATATCCATCCCACCCCGGTCCGGACCGAGGCGCTGTCCGTGTTCGTCGAGGGCTTGGCGCTCAGCGCCGAGGTCGGCCTGTATCCGCACGAGCGCGGCCGGTTCCAGCCCCTGTCGGTGGATGTGGAGCTGTATCTTAGCCCGGCCCACGTCGCCGGCATCAGCGGCACGGTCAATTACGAGACCCTGGTGGACAAGGCCAAGGCGCTCGCCGCCTCCGGCCACATCGAGCTGGTCGAGACCTTCGCCGAACGGCTGGCGGCGGCCTGCATGGACCATCCGCGCGCGCAAAGGGTGCGGGTGCGGGTGCGCAAACCCGAAGCCATCGCCGGCGCCGACGCGGCGGGCGTGGAGTTGACCGCCGTGCGCGCCTAGACGCCACAGCTTGCGCCGGCGCCGCGCGCACGCCATCTGAAGACGGCCTTCACGAGAGTTCCCGCCCGTGTTCATCCAGACCGAATCCACGCCCAACCCGCTGACCCTGAAGTTCCTGCCGGGCCGCGACGTCACCGGCGAGGGCAGCCGCGAATTCCGCTCGCCGGAAGAGGCCGAGGCCTCGCCCCTGGCCAAGGCGCTGTTCGAGATCGACGGCGTGGCGCGGGTGTTCTTCGGCCCGGACTTCCTCACCGTCACCCGCCACGCCGGCGACCTGGAATGGCGCCAGCTCAAGGCCCCGATCCTGGCCCAGGTGATGGAGCACTACACCTCCGGCCAACCGCTCTACGCCGAGGGGCTGTCGGAAGGCGGCGGTCATGACGACGAGATCGTCTACGAGGGCGACACCGCCCAGATCGTCACCGAGATCAAGGACCTGCTCGACACCCGCATCCGCCCGGCCGTGGCCCAGGACGGTGGCGACATCCTGTTCAACCGCTTCGATGCGGCGACGGGGATCGTCTACCTGCACATGCGGGGCTCATGCTCGGGCTGCCCGTCTTCGGCCGCGACCCTGAAGTCCGGGGTGGAGAACCTGCTGAAGCACTACGTGCCCGAAGTGACGGCGGTGGAGCAGTCGCTCTAATCGCCACTCAGTCCGACCCGTACAGGATCATCGCCGGGCTGACGCCGAGCGCCTGGGCGTAGGCGCGGGCGGCTTCGTCGGGGATGTCGTTGGCGCCGTTCTCGTGGGCGCGCACAGTGGCCAGGTTGACCCCGCAGATCTCCGCCAGTTGGCCCCGCGTGCGCCCGACCCGCTCGCGCAGGGCCTTCAACCGCTCGCCCTGGGAGCCGGTGGTCACCTTGCGCCGATCGTCGGCCAGCACGCCGAACCGGCGGGCGGTGGCGGAGATGATGCGGATGGCCTTGGCCACGGCCTCCTGCTCCGCATCGAAGCCGTACTGGCCGAGCAGAAGGTGCGCCCGCTTCAGCGTCTCCAGGTCATCCATGGGTCGGCCCCCTAGGGCGTGAACGATTCACCTTGCGATCATGCCCCAATTCGGCGGCGGGACAGAGGGGCGACGTGGCGGAGGCGGATGGGAATCGAACCCACCGCCCGCTGTTGGCGGGCCACTGGTTTTGAAGACCAGGAGGGCCACCAGACCCTTATCGCCTCCGTGATCGATGCTGGCATTTGAAGTCCGCCGCGTCGAGCCGCGCCTTATGTCGAAACCGTCACCCGCCAACGTTGCAAATGTGGTTTCCTGCCGCCTAAGCTAGCACGGGGGACAACTATGCATTCTGGAAGCCCGATTCCATCCTATCTCGTCTTCGGCGTCGTCATCCTGCTGATATTCGCATTCCGCATCCGGCGGATGAGCAAGCCTCGGCGCCTGCGGCTGGAGGTGATGTGGGTGCTGCCGGCGATCCTCCTGCTGGCGACCGTGGCGCTACTGGTCCAGTACCCGCCTCGGGGGCTGGAGTGGGCCTGGCTGGCCCTGGTGCTGATTGTCGGCGGCGGCCTGGGCTGGGTTCGCGGCCGTCTGATCCCGATCACGGTCGATCCGGAAACCCACCTGCTCAACACCCGCACCTCGCCGGCCGCCCTGGCCTTCCTCGCCGTGCTGTTCGTGATCCGGTTCGGCGCGCGGGCGGCGCTGACGACGCAGGCCTCCAGCCTGCACATAGCCACCGCCCTGATCACCGACGGCTTCGTCGTGCTGGCGACTGGCCTGTTCGCGGTTTCCCGCCTGGAGATGTGGCTGCGCGCACGACGCCTGCTGGCGCAGGCCAAGGGCGCCGGGTTCGGCGGCGCCGTGGTCAATCCCTAGTCGCCGGAGGGCGGGCCATCCGTCTGTGGGCCCAACATCCGCCGGTCCCCCTGGCGGCGGGTGAAGCGGAGCACGTCCAGGTATTCCAGCAGCGGCACGCTGAACTTGCGCGACATGCCGAGCGCCGCCCCGATCTCGCCCGTGGACAGGCCCTGGCCCCCGAGCAACGGTCGCAGCCGCTTCTGGGCATCGGCGACGGCGTCAGGATGGAAGAAGACCTCCCGCTTCTGCACCCGGTCGAAGGTGCGCACCGCGCGGCCGTCCTTGGCGAGCTGGTCGAGGACGCGGCGCGCCAGGGGCGTGGGAGCGAGCGCTTCGACGTCGGGCGGACCCAGGCCGCCCTGACGCAACAGCTCCACCAACCGCTGAGCGATGGCGACGACCTGGCGAGCCTGGCTCTCGGCGTCGGCGCGGCGCGGCGGCAGGCGCACCACGCCGCCCTCCAGGCGGATCACGCCCTCGGCGGCCAGCAGGCTCAACGCGTGATCCAGCACCGCTTCCCCGACGTGAGGGACCAGGGCGGCGAGCCGGCGGCGGGCGATCCCGTTCGGCTGGCTCTCCGCCTGTCCGGCCAGCACCTTCCGGATGCGGGCCTGGACCGAGGCGAAGGCGTCCACCGTGATGGCGATATCGCCCACGATGCGCGCGGACGCCTCACCGACCATGACCCTTGCACGCCCGGGCGACACGCCCGCGAGGCGGCTCAGCCGGTCGAGCGACGCGCCGGACGCGCCGGACGCTTTCAGGGCTTGCAACACGATCTGCTCGGGCGTGGCCTCGACCAAGGCGCCGAGTTCGGCCAGGACACCCGCATCGCGCCGACGCCGGCGACGGGCGGCCGGGTCCAGCACTATGCCACCCGCCACCGTGTGGGCGGGAGAGGCGATCCGCAGCACGAACCGTTCCCGCGCCAGCACCGACACCGGTTCGGTGCAGTCGAGCTGGGCCAAGGCGGGCATACCGGCTTCGAGCGTATCCCGGTCGAGCAGGCGCAGCCGCGCCTCGACCTCCGCCGTGCCGAACAGCAGCATCAGCCGCGTCCCATTGCGTAGCGACCCCGCCCCGACCACCGCGCGCAGCTCCACGCTCAGCCATGTCGAGAGCGGCGCCAGGCCGGGCGCGATCAGGGCCGAGCCACGCGGCGCATCGGCGGGTTCGACGCCCCTCAGGTTCACCGCCACCCGCTGGCCGGGCCACGCCACCGCCGCCGGCCGGCCATGCACCTGAAGGCCCCGCACCCGCGCCGGCCGCTCGCCCGGCGTCAGCACCAGCTCGGCGTCGGCCCTCAGCTCGCCGCGCCGCAGCGTGCCCGTGACCACCGTGCCGTGACCGGCGAGGGAAAAGGCGCGGTCGATCGGCAGGTAGGGGAAGCCGTCGTCCGGCTGGGGTTCGATGGCTTCGGCCAGATCGACGATGGCCTGATGCAGGGGCGCCAGGTCCGATCCGACGGTGATCGACATGGCCGGAAGAACGATGGGTTCGAGCCCCACCCGCCTGACCGCCTCGGCCGCCGCCTCACCCACCTGGGCGGCGGTCTGTTGCTCCACTAGATCGGCCTTGGTCACCGCCACCAACACCCGTTTCAGGCCGAGCAGGGCGGCGATGTCGAGGTGTTCGAGGGTCTGCGGCTTCACCCCCTCGTTGGCGGCCACCACCAGGAGCGCGGCGTCCACGCCGGTCGCGCCGGAGACCAGGGTGCGCACGAACCGCTCGTGGCCCGGCATGTCGATGAAGTCGACCTCCACCTCGCCGAAGCGGGCGTGGGCGAAGCCCAGCGCAATGGAGATGCCGCGCCGTTTCTCTTCCGGCAGGCGGTCGGTGTCCGTGCCGGTCAGGGCGCGCACCAGGCTCGTTTTACCGTGGTCGACGTGGCCGATGACGCCGAGCGTCAGTCGGCGCAAACGCTGTGGGTTGCTCATTCCACCAGCGCGGCGATCAGCGCCTCGGCCAGGATGTCCAGCTCCTCGTCGGCGACGGTGAGCATGTCGAGCGTCAGGGCGCCGTCGGCGATCCGTCCCACCACGGCCGGGACGCTAGCCCGCAGCCGCGCGGCCAAGGGCTCCGGCTTGGGACCCTCAAGACGAACCGAGACGCTCTGCATCGCCTCCCCCGGCAAGGCGCCGCCGCCCGCATAGGCGGTGGAGGGCTCGACACGCGCCTCGACCTCGCCCGCCAGGGCCGCCGCAAGCCGCTCGGCCCGCGCCTGGAGCTGGTCAGGCGTCTGCGCCAGCATGGCTAGGACCGGGATCGAGGCCGCCGCCCGCGCCGGGTCGCGATAGAGCTTGAGCGTCGCCTCCAGGGCGGCCAGCGCCATCTTGTCCAGTCGCACGGCCCGCAGCAGGGGATGACGCCTGAGCGGGTCGAGCGCGGCGCGCCGGCCCGCCAGCAAGCCGGCCTGAGGTCCACCCATCAGCTTATCGCCGCTGAACGCCACCAGGTCGGCGCCGGCGTCCAGGCTGTCGCGCACCGTGGGCTCGTATGGCCGGCCGAGGCCGCGCAGGTCGGTCAGCGCCCCGCCGCCCAGGTCGTGCATCAGCATCAGGCCCCGCGCCCGCGCCAGCCCCGAAAGCTCCTCCAGCGAGGCCTCGGCGGTGAAGCCCACCACGCGATAGTTGCTCTGGTGCACCTTCAACAGCACGCGGGTCTCGGGCGTGATGGCGGCGGCGTAGTCGGCGAGGCGTGTCCGGTTGGTGGTCCCGACCTCGACCAGCCGCGCGCCGCCCTGGCGGATCACGTCGGGGATGCGGAAGCCGCCGCCGATCTCGACCAGCTCGCCGCGCGAGACGATCACCTCGCCCCCGCCGGCCAGGGCGCTGAGCGCCAGCAGCACGGCGGCGGCGGCGTTGTTCACCGCCAGCCCGGCCTCGGCGCCGGTCAGCTCTCGGATCAGCGGCTCGACGCCCTGGGTGCGCGAGCCCCGCTGACCCGTCGCCAGATCGAACTCCAGGTTGGAATAGCCCCGGCCCGCCTGGACCACCGCCTCCAGCGCCGCCGCCGGCATGGGCGCGCGGCCGAGATTGGTGTGCAGCACCACGCCGGTGGCGTTGATCACCCGCCGCAGCACCGGCTTGGCCGCCCGGGCCAGTCGCGCCTCGGCCTGGGCTAGCAAGCCGTCCTCGTCGGGGGTCGTCGCCGTCTCGTCCGAGAGCAGGCCCTCGCGAACTGCGTCCAGTGCGCCACGCAGCGCCGCCACCACTTCCTCGCGGGAGTAGGTCGTGATCAGCACATGCGCGCGCGAATGCTCCAGCAGGCGCTGGACCTGGGGCAGGGCGCGCAGTCGGGTCGATCTGGAGCCGGTATCGTCCACGTCTTCGCCTATATGGGGGAGCAAGGCTCCGTTCCAGAGAGCATAACCCAGGGCCGACCGCCATGACCGAACCTCGTCCGCGCCTGACCGACCTCGCCCACGGGGGCGGATGCGGCTGCAAGCTGTCTCCGGCGGTGCTGCGCGAGATCCTGGCCCGGACCCCGGCGGCCGGGGGTTTCGCCAACCTGATGGTGGGGACCGAGAGCAGCGACGACGCGGCGGTCTGGCGGCTGAACGACAGCCAAGCCCTCATCGCCACCACCGACTTCTTCATGCCGGTGGTCGACGACCCGTTCGAGTTCGGCCGCATCGCCGCGACCAACGCCCTGTCGGACGTCTACGCCATGGGCGGCACGCCGATCCTGGCGCTGGCCATCGTCGGCATGCCGATCGGCAAGATCGCCATCGAGGACGTGCAGGCGATCCTGGCCGGCGGCGCCTCGGTGTGCGCGGCGGCGGGAATCCCCATAGCCGGCGGCCATTCCATCGACAGCGCCGAGCCGATCTACGGCCTGGTGGCGCTGGGCCTGGTGCACCCGGGCCGAGTCAAGCGCAACGTCGGCGCACGGCCGGGCGATGTCCTGATCCTGACCAAGCCGCTGGGGGTCGGCGTCTACAGCGCGGCGCTGAAGCAGCAACGGCTGGACGCGGAGGGCTACGCCGCCATGATCGCCAGCACGACCAAGCTGAACACCGTCGGCCGTGAGCTGTCCGCGCGCGACGACGTCCACGCCCTGACCGACGTCACCGGCTTCGGCCTGCTCGGCCACGGGCTGGAGGTTTGCCGGGGATCGGGCGTGGGCGCGGAGGTTCGCTTCGGCGACGTCCCCCTGCTGCCGGGCGTGGCGGCGCTGGCGCAGGCCGGCGTGCGCACCGGGGCGTCGGGCCGCAACTGGGAGAGCTATGGCGCAGGCGTGCGGCTGCCGGAGGGTTTCGCGACCTGGAAACAGGACCTGCTGACCGACCCCCAGACCAGCGGCGGACTGCTGATCGCCGCCGCGCCGGACACCGCCGGCGAGGTTCTGGCCCTGGTGCACGCAGCGGGTTTCGAGACGGCGGCGGTGATCGGCCGGACAATCGAAGGCGAAGGCGTTACGGTCCTGACCTGAACGACGCCGGGGTCAGCCCGGGGATTTGCAAGGGGGATCGCCAGATGATCCGGGTCCACCATCTCAACAATTCGCGTTCGCAGCGCGTGCTGTGGCTGCTCGAGGAGCTGGAGCTGCCCTACGAGATCGTCGCCTACGCCCGGGACGCCAAGACCATGCTGGCGCCGGACACGCTGAAAGCGGTGCACCCGCTCGGCAAGTCGCCGGTGATCCAGGACGGCGCCCTGACGCTGGCCGAGACCGGCCTGATCGTCGAATACTTGGTCGACTGCTATGGCCAGGGTCGGCTGTCGCCGGAGCGCGGGTCGGGCACCTATTGGCGCTACGCCTACTGGCTGCACTACGCCGAGGGCTCGCTGATGACGCCGCTGATCCTGAAGCTGGTGCTGAATCGGCTGGGCCTGCTCGGGCGACCGGCGCGGGGTTTCGTCGACGCCCAACTGAAGCTGCACTTCGACTATCTCGAAGGCGAGCTGGCCACCTCGCCCTGGTTTGCCGGCCCCGAATTCAGCGCCGCCGATATCATGATGAGCTTTCCGTTGGAGGCGGGATCGTCGCGGGCGGGCGTAGACGCCGTGTCGAAGCCGAACCTGCATGGCTTTCTGGAACGCATCCATGCGCGCCCAGCCTATCAGCGGGCGTTGGAGAAGGGCGGCAAGTACGCCTACGCCCGCCCCTCCCCGGCCGCCGCCTAGTTACTTCACCCGGTTCTTCACCAGCTCTTCCACGACCCCAGGATCGGCCAGGGTGGAGATGTCGCCGAGCTGGTCGGTCTGGTCTTCGGCGATCTTGCGCAGGATACGGCGCATGATCTTGCCGGAGCGGGTCTTGGGCAGGCCGGGCGCCCATTGGATCACGTCCGGCGCGGCGAAGCGGCCGATCTCGCGCCGGACCTCGTCGATCAGTTCGCCCTTCAGGGCGTCTGACGTCGTCTCACCCTGCTTCAGGGTGACGTAGCAGTAGATGCCCTGGCCCTTGATATCGTGCGGGAAGCCGACCACCGCCGCCTCCGCCACCGCCCTGTGCCCGACCAGGGCGGACTCCACCTCGGCGGTGCCGATGCGGTGGCCGGAGACGTTGATCACGTCGTCCACCCGCCCGGTGATCCAGTAGTAACCGTCCGCATCCCGCCGCGCCCCGTCGCCGGAGAAGTACTTGCCCGGATAGGCCTTGAAATAGGTGTCGATGAAGCGCGGATGATCGCCATAGACGGTGCGCATCTGCCCCGGCCAGCTGTCGGAGATGCACAGGTTGCCCTGGGCCTCACCCTCCAGCACCTGGCCGTTGGCGTCCACCAGCTCGGCCACGATCCCCGGCAGCGGCAGGGTGGCGGAACCCGGCTTGAGGTCCACCGCCGCCGCCGTGGGGGATATCATCAACCCGCCAGTCTCGGTCTGCCACCAGGTGTCCACAATCGGGCAGCGTTCGTCGCCCACCACCTTGTGATACCAGCGCCAAGCCTCCGGATTGATCGGCTCGCCAACCGTGCCCAGCACCCGCAGCGAGGTGCGCTTGGTCGCCTTCACCGGAGCGTCGCCGTCGCGCATCAGGGCGCGGATGGCGGTCGGGGCGGTGTAGAAGATGTTGACCTGGTGCTTGTCCACCACCTGCCAGAACCGCGAGGCGTCGGGATAGCTGGGCACGCCCTCGAACATCAGGGTGGTCGCCCCATTGGCCAGCGGGCCGTAGACGATATAGCTGTGGCCGGTCACCCAGCCGACGTCGGCGGTGCACCAGAACACCTCGCCTTCGCGATAGTCGAACACCGTCTCGTGGGTGAAGGCGGCCCAGAACAGATAACCGCCGGTGGTGTGCAGCACGCCCTTGGGCTTACCCGTCGAGCCCGAGGTGTAGAGGATGAACATCGGGTCCTCCGCCCCCATCGGCTCGGGCGGGCAATCGTCGGAAACCTCGGCCGCCTCGGCGTCGTAGGCGTAGTCGCGCCCTTCGGTCATGGCGACCTCCGTCCCCGTATGCCTGATCACCAGCACGGTCTTGACGCCCTTGGCGTGTTCCAGCGCCTTATCGACATTGGCCTTCAGCGCGAACTTGCGCCCGCCGCGCACGCCCTCGTCGGCGGTGATCACCGCCGTCGAGCCGCAGTCCTCGATCCGACCGGCGATGCTCTCGGGCGAGAAGCCGCCGAACACCACCGAGTGCACCGCCCCGATCCGCGTGCAGGCCAGCATGGCGTAGGCGGCCTGGGGGATCATGGGCATGTAGATGGTGACCCGGTCGCCCTTCTTGATCCCGCGCCGCTTGAGCACGTTGGCGAAGCGGCAGACCTGGGCGTGCAGCTCGCGATAGGTGATCGCCTTGGAGACGGAGGGGTCGTCGCCTTCCCAGAGGATGGCGGTCTGGTCGGCCCGCTTGGCCAGATGGCGGTCGATGCAGTTGGCCGAAACGTTCAGCACCCCGTCCTCGAACCAGCGGATATGCAGGTCCGACGCGTCGAAGGAGACGTCCTTGGTCTTGGTGAACGGCTTGATCCAGTCCAGCCGCTTGGCTTGCTCGGCGAAGAAGGCCTGCGGATCGGACGCGGCCTGCGTGCGCATGGCGGCATAGGCCTGCGGGCCAAGCCGGCTGGAGCGGGCCAGCGCCTCTGGAACAGGATAGACTTCCGGCTTGGCGGCGTCGTTCATGGCGTTCCTCCGATATTTTGCGGCGAGCTAAGCGTGCGGGGCGCCGGCAAGCAATCGAAACTCTTGTGACGATCCCTGCGCCTGTCATCCCGGCCACAGCAGAGCGGAGCGCTTGGACCTAGAGCGGCGCGCACGGGCCCCTGGGTCCTGGACCGGCCCCATGGGCCGTCCGGAATGATAGCTGGGGTGAGGCCTGCGGCCGCTCCGGCGCGGGCGAAGCCGGCGTCAACGGCCAGACGGGTCTTGCCGCCGACGTAACGGATCACGCCCTGCGATCGGCAGAACGAGGACGACAAACAGCGCCGCGCCAAGCTGGCTCAGACGCAAGGCTGCCCTGTGGTCAGGCCGGCTGCTTGGTGGTGCGCAGATAGGGCTTGTGGGTGGTCCAGCCGGCGGGGAACAGGGCCTTGGCCTGCTCGTCGCTGATGCTGGGAACAATGATGACATCCTCGCCGTGCTTCCAGTTGGCGGGCGTCGCCACCTTGTGCTTGTCGGTCAGCTGCAACGAGTCGATCACCCGCAGCAGCTCGTCGAAGTTGCGCCCGGTGGAAGCCGGGTAGGTGAGGGTGAGGCGCACCTTGCGGCTCGGGTCGATCACAAAGACCGAGCGCACCGTCAAGGTGTCCGACGCGTTGGGATGGATCATGCCGTAGAGGTTGGAGACCTTGCGGTCGTGGTCGGCCAGCAGCGGGAAGTTCAGCTTCGCGCCCTGCGTCTCCTCGATATCTCTGGCCCAACCCTGGTGGCTGTCGGTGGGATCGACCGACAGGCCGATCACCTTCACGCCCCGCTTGTCGAACTCAGGCTTCAGCTTAGCCACGGTCCCGAGCTCGGTGGTGCAGACCGGGGTGTAGTCCTTGGGGTGGGAGAACAGCACCACCCAGGACGAAGCCGCCCAATCATGGAAGTGAAGCGGCCCTTCGGTGGAGTCCTGGGTGAAGTCGGGAGCCGTGTCCCCAAGCTGAAGCGCCATCGCCCATTCCTCCGTCAAAGACAGTGGAGGGGATATAGACCCCACGTGCGCCCGAAGGAACGCGCGGGGCTGTCAGCTTTCCTGAAGGCAAAGACAGCGGCGCTGGATCGGCCGGGTCAGGCGTGGCCGACCGTGGGGGCCGGACGGGCGGCGGAGCGGCCGATGACCCGCTCCCAGTTGAACATCGAGGTCAGGTGCGCATAGCACTGGCGCAACACGCCGGTGACGTGCAGCTCGCGCAGGTCGGCGTCGGACAGCTTGCCGAGCTTCTCTTCCGAGACCGAGTAGTAGTCCGCCACCAGCACCGGCTCGCCCAGGGTGCCGTCGGGCATGCGCGGCTGGAAATTGGCCTGCTTGATCTCGAACAGGTCCAGTTCGTTGAGCCGGGCCACGAACAGCTCAGAGCGGCGGCGCTCGGTCTCGAACTCGCTGCAGAACTGCACCGCCTGCTCGGCGAAGGGGCTGAGCTTGCCGTCCTTGAACAGCTGAACCTGGCCGCCCTCGGCCAGCATCGGCGCATTGCGATCGATGCAGACCACCAGCTGTTCCTGGTTGTCGTTGTTGGCCAGGACGAAGGGATAGCGGCGCACGAAGGCCGGGATATAGGCGTTGGGATCGAACTGGCCGCTGGCGTCGACGAACACGTTCTCGCCGGCCCGCACCCCCAGGATCGCCATCGGGGCCTTCTGCTCACCCGCGAAGATGATCGGATAGCTGAGCGAGGCCGGGCCGAACTCGCTGACCTGAAGCGGGATGACGTGGGCGCCGGCGGTAAAGGCGAACGGCGCATCCATCGGCGTCAGGCCGAGCGTGCCGTGCGTTTCCGGGTTGAGGGGTTCGGGCTTGCTGTAGAACAGCACGGAGCCGGAGAGCTGGCCTGGCGGGGTTTGAATCTGCTCGATGGCCATGATCGGCTCCACTCGTCGGGATCGCGCCCGTGCGATGAAAGGCGCGGATTTCACGGCGTGTCTATGTCACGATGCGCGCCCAGACAACGGCGGTCGCCCAGGCCGCCGCAACCTGGACGCTTGGTCGCAGCGCTGCCCCGGGGAGCCACGCCGCCGACAGCCAACAAGCCTGCCACCAGTGGGCGGCGCGTAAATCCAATTGGTTCACGACGGCGCCCGGTTTGTGTTTCAGAGCGGAAGCGTTACATCTTACCAGCGATGAACACCTGCGAGCACGACCATGCGTCCGATCGGGGCCTGAGCGGCGGGGCGCTGAGCACCGCCTTGCTCGCGGCCCAGACGCGCTGCGCCGCCGCGGGCGAACGTCTGACCCCACCCCGGCAACGGGTGCTGGAACTGCTGCTGCAGACCGGACAGCCGGCCAAGGCCTACGACCTGATCGCCATCTACGGGGCGAACGGCGTCGCCGCCAAGCCGCCCACCGTCTATCGCGCGCTGGACTTCCTGGTCCGTCAGGGCCTGGCCCACCGGATCGAGAGCCTGAACGCCTACATGGCCTGCCACATGGGCGACCGCACCCACCTGGCCGCCTTCCTGATCTGCACCTGTTGCAACGACACCCTGGAGATCGAGCCCTTCGAACCGGAGCGCACCAAGGCTGCGGCGCATCGGGCGGGCTACGAACTGAGCGATGTGGTGGTGGAAGGCCGCGGCCTGTGCGCGGCCTGCGCCCGAGGCCGGGCGGCGGGCTGATCCGTCGGGCGTGGCCCCAACTTCAACCGCACCCTGACGGAACCCCCATCGCCATCGCCCGCTGCACGGTCTATGCGGGGACCTAGCTGCGGCGTCGAACGAACCGACCCACAGGCGCCGAGGGGAAACGTCATGGAGCGGGGCGAGGCGTTGGAGGTCTGGCGCGGCTGCGTGAACGCCTGGGAGTGCGACGAGCTCGGGCACATGAACATGCGCTTCTATCTCGCCCGCGCCTTCGACGGCCTGGCGGGACTGGCCGCCGCCCTCGGTCAACCGCGCGCCTTCGCCACCGAGGCCGCCGCGACGCTCCAGGTCGTGCGCCAGCATGTGCGTTTCCTCCGCGAAGCCAAGGCGGGCGACTCCCTCTTCATGACCGGCGGGGTGGCCGAAATGCAGGAGGAGGGCGCGCTCGCTCTGCAGGTCCTGCATCACGACGACGGCCGTCCCTGCGCCACGGTCCTGTCGCATCTGCTCCACGCCACGCCTAAGCGGGGACGCGCCTTCTGCTGGCCGGCGCGGGCCCTGGCGGCGGCGGAGAACCTGTCGGTCACGGTTCCCGAATTCGCGGCGCCACGCAACTTCGCGCAGGACGAACCGATCGATCCCACGCTCGCCTGGAGCCAGAGCCTGACCCGCATCGGGCTGGCGCCCGTGGCGGCGCGCGACTGCGACGTGTTCGGCTACATGACGCCCGATGGGGTGCTCGCGCGGGTATCGGACGGCATGAACCAGCTGACCGCGCCGCTCTATGCGGAAATCGCGGCTGCCGAGCCCGAACGCCGGCTGGGGACCGCGGCGCTGGAATACCGGATCGATCATCTGGGCCGCCCCCGCGCGGGCGACCTGGTGGACGTTCGCTCACGCGTCACGGCCTTGGCGGAAAAGGTGATCCTATTGGAGCACTGGCTGTGCGACCCGGTGGAACGTCGGGTCTGGGCGCGGGCCAAAGGGGTCTGCGCCAACTTCGACCTCGACACCCGCCGGGCGGCGCCGATCCCCGAAGCGGTGCGGAGCCGTTTTGCGCTTACGGCCTAAGGGATCGGAGCGGCCGGCTAGCCCTGCGAACCCGTATAGCGGCGTACCGCTTCGGACCCCAGCATGGCGGCCTTGCGCGACAGGCCCCAGTAATAGCCGGTCAACCGCCCATCGGCGCCGATCGCCCGGTGGCAGGGGATCAGGTAGGAGATCGGATTGGCCCCGATGGCCGCGCCGGTAGCCCGATAGGCGCCGGGTTTCCCGGCCAGGGCGGCGATCTGGCCGTAGGTGGCGGTGCGGCCCTCTGGAATCCGTAGCAGAGCCTTCCAGACCTGGACGTGGAATGGCGGACCCATCAGCGCCATCGGCGGGGTCTCGTCGGCGGCGAAGATGCGGCGGGCGTAGTCCAGGGCGACGGCGTCGTCGCGCAGCCACTCCGCCGCCGGCCAGCGCCGATGCATGTCCTCCAGCCCCGTGTCGTCCGCATCGTCGACGAAGCCGAGCCCGCACAGGCCCTTCGGCGCCACCACGACCAGCGCGCGCCCGAAAGACGAGGGGCCGTAACCGTAGCGGAGCGTCACGCCCTCACCTCGCCGCCGCGCCTGACCCGGCGTGACGCCTTCCTGGGCCACGAACAGATCGTGCAGCCGCGAAGGCCCCGACAGGCCAACGTCCAGGGCCGCATCCAGCACGCTGTCGCCATCGGCCAGACGCGCGCTGGCCTCCGCATGGGCCAGGGCGGCGACGAAGGTCTTGGGGCTGACTCCGGCCCAGCGGGTGAAGATCCGTTGGAAATGATGCGGCGACAGGCCGACAGCCGCCGCCGTCTGGTCCAGGGAGGGCCGTTCGCGCCAGTGCAGGGCGAGCCAGGCCAGCGCCGTGTCCATCCGCGCAAAGTCCTCGGCACGGCCTTGCAGGAGGTCGTCGACGGTTGGGACGGGGTCGAGGTCTTGGGCCATGGCGGCGATCCTAGCTTCGAGGCCCGCCTCACGCCGCCCGATTCTTGCGATCAGCGGAAGATGTTCAGACGGGCCAGCGTTCGGCGCGGGCAGACAGGATCGCCCGCTCCAGGGCCGAGCCGAAGTCGGTGCGCTCATTGGGGCTGAGGCTGGCGCCGACGCTGAGCATCCGGTCCGACAGGCGCAGGCGCACGCGTGCCTCATGCTCGCCGGCGTTCTCCACCGAGACGCGGGTGAAGGCGGTGGGCGAGGACCAGACGGTGCGCTCAAGCCCCCGGTCCCGCCGCAACACCCGCACCAGCTCGGCGCTGACCTGCACCCGCTCCACGAAGGCGCCACGGCGGTAGCTGACGCGGAAGGCGATCAGTACGCCGAGGAAATCCAGCCCCAGGAAGATCGGCACGGGAAAGGCCCCGATCAGCAGCAGGAACCCCATGATCAGCAGGTTGTAGGCCGCCAGCACGCCGAGCAGCACGTAGAACCCGCCCTTGGAGAGCGACCGGTTCGGCGTGATCAGCGCGTCCATGTAGAAGCGGGGCGAGGCGGCCATGACAGGGAATATGGACGCGGCGACGCGGGGCCGCCATCCTGAGCGCATGGTCAAAGCGTCCGTCGTGAAATCCCCCGCCGCCCGAGCCCGCAAGCCGACGGCGAGTAAGCGCGCACCAACCCTGAAACCCGCCGAGCGTGCGCGGATCGAAACCATCTTCGCGCGCTTCGCCGAGCTGACCCCCGATCCGCGGGGCGAGCTCGAATACGTCAACCCCTACACCTTCCTGGTGGCGGTGGCCCTGTCGGCCCAGGCCACAGACAAGTCGGTCAACAAGGCCACGGCGCCCCTGTTCGCGGTCGCCGACACCCCGCGCAAGATGCTCGACGTGGGTGTGGAGCGGCTGGAGGGTTTCATCCGCACCATCGGGCTCTACCGCACCAAGGCGAAGAACGTGATCGCCGCCGCCCACATCCTGGTCGACCAGTACGGTGGCGAGGTTCCGCTGGAACGCGTGGCCCTGCAGAGCTTGCCGGGGGTGGGGCGCAAGACCGCCAGCGTGGTGCTGAACCAGCTCGGGATCGAGCCGGCGATCGCGGTGGACACCCACGTGTTCCGCGTGTCCCACCGGCTGGACCTGTCCCAGGCCACCACCCCGGACGGGGTCGAGCGCGAGCTGATGGCCAAGGTTCCGGAGACCTACAAGACCCGCGCCCACCACTGGCTGATCCTGCACGGCCGCTACATCTGCGTGGCGCGGAAACCGAAGTGCCTATCCTGCCCGGTGATCGCCCTATGCCCATCGGCGGCTCTGTTCATAGGCGCCTAACCCTTGCGGCGTTTCAGGGCGACATAGTAGGCGCCTTCGCCGCCGTGATGGCCCCCGGCCGGGGACAGCCCGGCGACCACGGTGCGCAGGAGGGGATCGGACAGCCATTCCGGCGTGCGCCGGCGCAGCACGCCTTGGCCGGCGTAGCCCTTGCCGGTGATGACCAGCACCGAACGCGCGCCTTCCTCCTGCTGGCGGAGCAGGAAGTTGAGCAGCAGCAGCCGCGCCCGATCCTGATCCAGGCCGTGCAGGTCCAGCCGAGCGGCGATCTCGTCGCGACCGCGCACGATGCGCCGTTTGCGGCCCGGTTCGATGGACTGGGGTTCAGTGGGCGTCGGCGGTTTAGGTTTAGCGGGCGCGGCCTTGGCGACCGGCTTCGGAGAAACCGCCTTCTTGCGGAGCTTTCCGGGCGGGGCCGGCGGGCCGGCGGGGGCGGCGGGGATCGCGACGATGGGGGAGGCGGCAGGCTCGGCCGCACGGGTGTCGAAGGGGCGGACGGTGACGGTCACCTCCGTCCACAGATCAACCTCCTCCGGACGCAGGGATCGCTTCATGGCCTCCGTACCCGAGTTCGGTCGATCCGATCGGAATCAACCGCACCAAGGTTAAGGTATGCCTCACACGCCCAGCCTCAAGCCCCGCCATATCGCCTCGGCCGAGATAGAGGTCGGCGCGGGCCTGGCCCTTGATCGCCGATCCCGTATCCAGCGCCAGCACCAGCCGCCGGTAGGTCTTCGGCGCACCCGCCAGGACCGGCGCCACCGCGTCGATCCAGCACAGCTCGCCATAGGCATGGTAGGCCGGGTCCACCGCGACGCTGCGCCCCGCCGTCAACCGCACCCCGGAGGCGCCCGCCGGGTCGGTCCCGTCGTCCACTTGGAGGCTGAAGAAGACGTAGCGGGGGTTCAGGTCCATCACCGACTGGGCGTCGGCGCGATGCTGGCGCAGCCAGGTGCGGATCGAGGTGGCGGACGCCTGCTCGGCTGAAAGCAGCCCACGCCGGACCATGGCCGAGGCCAGGGGGACGAACGGCCTGCCGTTGTCTCCGGCGTAGACCGCGCGCATACGCCGGCCGTCGGGCATATCCAGGATGCCGGACCCCTGTATCTGCAGGAAGAACAGGTCTTCGGGCCGCATATAGGCCAGGGCCTCGACCGGCGGGATCAGCTCGATTCCGGCCCGGTCGGGATAGACCCAACTCTCCCCTTCGTCGCCGACCTGGCGGACCAGCTTGCGGCCCGGGACGTCGCCCTGACCCGACGGCAGGACGGTCATGTCGGCCGGATGAGGGCGTACGGCGGCGGAAAAGTCCGCGTCGGGCGTCGAGCGCGCCGGATATTCGGGCGCGAAGTAGCCGGTCAGGACGCCGCTATGGGCGGCGGGAGCCGGCCGGAAATTGGTTTCGAAAAAGACCCGCGCGCCCTTTTCGTCGACCGCGCCCAACGCACGCGCCCGGCTGCAAGCCGAGCGCATGGCCGGGTCCTGCGACACGATGCAGCCGCTTTGGAAGGCGGCCAAGGCTGCGACGTGGTCTTCCTCCGCCCAACCCGCGAGGTTGGCGAAGGAGGAGATCAATGGGGCGCGAGGCGCGATGGGCGGCCGCAGCGTAGGCGGCGGAACGGCGCTCGGAGGCGCGTATACGGCGTGACGGCCCTCGGTTTCCAGGGTCGGCGCGCAACCTGAAACTACGGCCGCGCCAAGACCCGCGGCGAGAACAACCGCCCAAAGGCGGCGCATCAGGCCTCCGCGGCCTCCACTCGGGCCAGAGTCCAGTTGGGGTCGCGGCTGGCGACCAGACGCTCGAAGGTCCAAAGTTCGGCAGTGCGGCGGTCGTCCACCGCCTCGCCCCGGGCGTCCTTGGTTCGGTTACGCAGTTCCGACAGGAAGCGCACCCGCACCCGCGCCGTGTCCCCGGCCACCGACGCGTCGTCGAGATCGGCGCGTGTGGGCTGTAGGAACTCGACCTGTTCGGTACGGTTGGCGGCGTCGCGGACGATCAAGGCGTTCTCGAACACCTTGTAGACCGTCGAGGAGGTCAGCCGCTTCAACAGGTCGCGGTCGCCGCTGGCATAGGCCTTGACGATCTGCTCGTAGGCCGTGCGCGCGCCTTGCAGGAAACGCTGGGGATCGAAGCTGGGATCGCGCGCCTTCAGGCCCGCCAGGCCCGGAGCCGGGAGGGCGGAAGGTTCCGGCCGCGCGGAAAGGCGCTCGGCGGCAGGGCGCAGGGGCCCGCCCTTGGCGGCGTCCTCCGGCTGGCGGCCCATACGCCGGCCCAGGACCGAGTAGAGCTGGAACAGCACCACGGCGGCCAGAACGGCAAAGATCAATAGCTCGACGACTTGCATGTATCGACCACGGTTGAGACGGTTCGAAGTCTAGCCTCTGAAATGCATATAGGCGCTTAACCGCCCCGCGTCAGTCCTAACCATCCACAACGTTGCGTGTAACGGCGCCTCATGTTAGCGACCCCGTTCCCTAAAAGTCCGACGCCGACGCCCGCCAGGGGCTAGCCAACGGACCAATCCCAGGACCAGCGATGACCGACACGCCCCCCATGCCGGCCCCGGACGGCCCCCAGCCGCAGATCCGCATCCTGGCGCAGTTCATCCGGGACCTGTCGTTCGAAAACCCCAATGCGCCGGACTCCCTGCGCGCCACCGAGACGCCGCCGAACATCGATCTGGGCGTGGAAATGAACGCCAAGGGCCGGCCCGACGGTTTCTACGAGGTCGACCTCAAGCTCACCGCCCGCGCGCTGCGCGCCGACGCCACGGTGTTCCAGATCGAGCTGCTGTACGGCGGCCTGTTCGAACTCAATGGTTTCGCGGAAGACCAGCTCGAGCTGGTGCTGCTGATCGAGTGCCCGCGCTTCCTGTTCCCCTTCGCCCGCCGCATCGTCTCGGACATGACGGCGGAAGGCGGCTTCCCGCCCCTGCATCTGGAGCCGATCGACTTCGGCGCCGTCTACGCCGCCCAGCGCGCCCAAGCCGGCGCCTTGTCCGAACCGACCGTCGGCAACGCCTGACAAATCCGGAATCCTCCTCCCCTGCGCGGCGGGGGAGGAGATCCTAAGCTTCCAGCCCCAACTGCAGCCAGATCGCCTTGTCCTTGAGCTGACCCTGGACGAACTTGAGGTGGGCTTCGCGTTCCGCCGCCGTCGACAGCGGGGCCAACGGTCGGGCGCGGGGCGGATAACCGACAGCTTCGGCCGCGACCGTCGCCGCGCGGGCGGCCTTGCTCGGTCCCAGGTCCAGCGCCCGTTCCTTGCCGCCCTGAAGTTCGAGATAGACCATCGACAACAGGCGGGTGTCGATCAGGGCGCCGTGCTTCTCCCGCTCGGCCAGGGAAATCTTGAAGCGCTTACACAGCGCGTCCAGGGAGTTGTACATCCCCGGAAACCGCTTCTTGGCCAGCTCGTAGGTGCAGGTCCACCGCGCCTCGGGCAGGGCGGGGCGGCCGACCCGCTCCAGCTCCATGTTGACGAAGCCACGGTCGAAGGCGGCGTTGTGCGCCACCAGCTGGGCGCCGGCGACGAAGTCGAGGAATTCCTCGCAGATGACCTTTTCGCCGAACTTGGGCTTGCCGATCAGCGAGGCGCGGGAAATGCCGTGGACCTTCTCCGCCTCCGGCTCGATGTCGCGCTCAGGATCGATGAAGCGGTGGAAATAAGCGCCCGTGGGCAACAGGTCTTCGATCTCGATGCAGGCGATTTCGATCATCCGGTGACCCGAGCGGGGGTCGATGCCGGTGGTTTCGGTGTCCAGGACGATCTCGCGGGCCATGCGACTTAAATGCGGCGCTTCGGGGCCTTCGTCCAGGGCGTCAAAGTTGCGCGCGGGGCGAAGTCCATGCGGGGTCGAGCACCGCCGTCATCACCGCCTTCACCTGCCGCCGCGCGACTTCCAGGCCCTCGCCGGTGTCGATTACGAAATCCGCGCGCGCACGCTTCTCAGCATCCGGAGTCTGGCGCGCCAGCAGCAGGGCGAATTTCTCCGCATCCATCCCCGGCCGCGCCAGCACCCGCGCCACCTGCACCGCTTCCGGCGCGGTGACGACGACCACCGCGTCCACCGACATTTCGCCGCCGGTCTCGAACAGCAAGGGGATGTCGAGGACAGCTACCTCGGCACCGTCCACCTCCGCCTGGGCGAGGAAAGCCGCCCGGCGCGTCGAGAGCAGGGGATGCACGATCCGCTCCAGGCTTTTCAGCGCCTCGGGATCGACCTTCACACGGCCGCTGAGCGCTGCGCGATCCACGATTCCGTCCGACACCGCTTCGGGAAACAGCGAAGCCAGATGCGACGCGCCTTCACCGCCCTTGGCGTAGAGGGCGTGGACCGCTGCGTCCGCGTCGTAGACCGCAGCGCCCGCCTCGGCGAACATCTGGGCCGTGGTGCTCTTGCCCATGCCCATGGACCCGGTGAGGCCGAGGACGATCACCGCCGCTCCGTCTCCCCCAAGGTCTTGAGCGCGAGAGCGCGGACGTCGACGCTCATCGGCGGCGCCACGCCGAACAGGGCCTCGAACGAAGGGATGGCCTGTCCGACCAGCATGGCTAACCCGTCGACGGTGCGAAAACCCCGGGCTTGCGCCTGCTGGAGCAACGGCGTGCGCAGCGGCTTGTAGATCATGTCCATCACCACCGCCTCGGGCGGGACGGCGTCAAACGGCAGATCGAGGCTATCGCCGCCACCGAACCCCGCCGATGTGGCGTTGACGATGGCGCTAGCGCCGCCCAGCGCCTTGGCCAGGTCCTCGATCGGACAGGCGGTCACGCCCTCGAACCCGTCCGCCACCGTTAGCGCGCGCGCGTGGGTGCGGTTGACCAGGCGAACCTCGGCCCCAGCCATGGTCAGGGCCACCACGGCGCCCTTGCCCGCCCCGCCGGCGCCCAGCACCACCACCGGTCCCGCGTCCGGTCGCCAACCCGGCGCCTGCCGCGCGAAAGCCGCCAACAATCCGATCCCATCGGTGTTGCGCGCCTCGATCTCGCCATCCGGGCCAAACAGCAGGAGGTTCGCTGCACCCGCCGCCCTGGCAGCCGTGTCTGCCGTGTCGGCCAAGCGGAGCGCGATCTCCTTGAACGGCAGGGTCACATTCAGGCCCCGCACACCGCTGCGCCGCAGACCGGCGACGAACGTCTCGAACCCGTCGGCGGGCGGTTCGAACGGGGTGTAGACAGCGTCCAGCCCCGCCGCCGCGATCCAGGTGTTGTGGATCAGGGGGCTGAGCGAGTGGCGAACCGGCGCCCCGACCACCCCGGCCACCATGGCGGCCCCGGAAACCATCGTCGTCATGCCGCCGCCAAACCTTCACGTCGAAGCAGGTCCAGCACCGGCAACAGCGGCAGGCCCAGGATGGTGAAATAGTCGCCCTCGATCCGCTCGAACAGCTGGGCGCCCAGACCCTCGAGCCGATAGCCCCCGACACAGGCCTGCGCCATCTCGCCCTCCGCCGTCAGATAGTCCTCCAGGAAGGCGTCGCTGAAGGATCGCACAGCCAGGACGGCTCGCCCCTCGTAGCGCCAGACCACCTGGCCGCCGCGCGCCGCGGCCAGGGCGGCGTGGAGGACATGCTCGCGTCCCCGCAGCTCGCGCAACTGGGCCTGTAGGTCATCCAGCGACACGGGCTTGTCGAACAGCCGCCCGTCCAGGTCCAGGGTCTGGTCCGCGCCCAGCACCAGACCGGATGTGCGGGCGGACACCTCGACCGCCTTGGCCTCGGCCAGAGCGCAGGCGACCTGCAGTGGCGAAGCGCCATCGGTGAGAAGCCGCGTCTTAATTGCGGCTTCGTCCACTCTTGGGCTTTCGGCGTCGAAAGCGACACCGGCGCCCTTCAGGATCGCCTTGCGGGCGGCGCTTTGCGAGGCGAGCGTGAAACCTGTGGTCATGAGGCGCCCCCGCCGCCGGCGACCCGGTTGGCCAGCAGGTTGATCACCGAGGCGGCGGTCTCCTCCACCGAGCGGCGGGTGACGTCGATCACCGGCCAGCCCTGTTTCTCGAACAGGCGACGAGCACGCACGGTCTCCTCGCGCACCGCGTCCACATCGACATAGGAGCTTTCGCGGTCTTCGTTCAGCGAGAGCAGCCGGTTGCGGCGGATTTGGATCAGCCGGTCGGGCGAGACCAGCAGGCCGACGATCAGGGCGCGCTCCAGGCCGAACAGCTTCTCGGGCAGGGGAGAGCCCGGCACCAGCGGCACGTTGGCCGCGCGCACGCCGCGGTGGGCCAGGTAGATGCAGGTGGGGGTCTTGGAGGTGCGGCTGACGCCGACCAGCACCACGTCGGCGGACTGCAGGTCCTGGCCGCCCTGGCCGTCGTCGTGGCCGATAGCGTAGTTCAGCGCCTCGATGCGGTTGAAATAATCGTTGTCCAACGCGTGCTGGACCCCGATCCGGGTGGTCAGCGAAGCGCCCAGATAGCGGCCGAACGCGGCGGTCATCGGGTCGAGCGCCGCCATGCAGGGCGATTCCAGCCGCCGGCAGCCTTCCTCGAGTTCAGTGCGCATCTCACGATCGACGATGGTGTGGACGATCACGCCGGGGGCCGCCTCGACCTCGCGCAGGATGCGCTCCAGCTGGCGGGGCGAACGGATCAGCGGATAGATGTGCTCGATCGGCAGCACGTTGTCGAAGCGCGCGCACACCGCCTTGGTCAGGGCGTTCAGCGTCTCGCCGGTGGAATCCGAGATCAGGTGGACGTGGAAGTAGGTGGCCAGGCGCGGCGGGGGCGAGGTCATGCAAGTCCTAAGAAGGTGTTCACACCAGACAGGCGCCACAGTCGGTCGCAGTCCAAACCTGGGGACCGATTTGTGGATATTGCCCCGCCCACCTGGGGATGGAAACACCCATACCGTCGTCGCGGCGCGGCCCAGCCGGGAGTCGTCCACCGGCGGTGCGCAAAGGCGCCTGTCCAAGCCCTGTTTGTCCCCAGGCGAACGGTTTCGCCTGCCTGGCGAAAAACTGTGGAATGAACCTGGTCGAGATCGTCGCGGATGCGCCGTCACCGATAGGTTAATAGATTGTTAATATTGCTTTTCCATTAAGCGGGAAGCGATCGTGCAGCGTCGGTGCGATACTCCGACAGTGGATCAATTTTGGGGAAAGGCGGCGCGTTCTTTCCCTTCGGACGGCGACTTTCCCATTCGTCCCCCGCCCCTCTAACGTCACTCCCTAAATTCATCTTTCATTAATCAGATTAGGAATAGGCGCCCGGCTTGAGCCTAGCCTCAGGGCAGGCTTTAAGTCGGTATGGACCCGAACGTGGACACCCCCCGATTGCTGCGCACCCTGGCTGGGGAACGGACATCGCGGCCGCCGATCTGGCTGATGCGCCAAGCGGGGCGCTACCTGCCGGAATACCGTGCGCTGAGGGCGACCACGCCGGATTTCATCGCCTTCTGCCTGGACCCGAAAAAAGCGGCGGAGGCGACCCTGCAACCGATGCGACGGTTCCCGCTGGATGGGGCCATCGTGTTCGCCGACATCCTGCTGATCCCGCGTGCGCTGGGACAGGACGTCTGGTTTGAAGCCGGGGAGGGACCGAGGCTTGGCGCCTTGCCGGAGCTTGGCGTCCTGCGCGATCATATCGAACAAGTGGCCGAGGCCCTGTCGCCCGTCGGGGAAACCCTGAGCCGGGTCCGCACCGCGTTGGAGCCTGATCGCGCCCTGCTCGGGTTCGCCGGCGCGCCCTGGACGGTGCTGACCTATATGCTCGAAGGTCGTTCCAGCGACCGCACCGCCGCACGCACAGCCGCCTATGCCGATCCGGAGCGGATCGATGCGTTGCTGAATGTGCTGGTGGAAGCGACCTGGCGGTATCTGGCCATGCAGGCGAAGGCCGGCGCCCAGGTTCTGGTGCTGTTCGAATCCTGGGCGGAAGGTCTGTCGGAAGACCTGTTCCAGCGATTGGTGGTCGAACCGCACCGGCGGCTGATCGACCGGTTGAGGCAGGCCGGGGTGACAACGCCGGTGATCGGCTTTCCTAGGGGCGCCGGCGCCTTGGTGGAAGGCTATGCCCACAGGGTCGATGTCCAGGGCGTGGCGCTGGACACCCAGGCTTCTGCGGAGCTTGGTCAGCGGGTGCAGGCGATGGGGAAGGTGATCCAGGGGGCGCTCGATCCGTTGCTGCTGCGCGCCGGTGGTCCTGCCCTGGATGCACGTGTGGACAGGCTGATGGAACAGTGGGGAGATGGCCCGCACATATTCAACCTCGGCCATGGGGTGCTGCCGGACACCCCGGTGTCGCACGTGGAACAGGTGATCGCGAGGGTGACCGGCCGATGAGCAACCCAGCCGGAACCTTGGGCCAGGGATCGGGGAAGCGTCGCCTTGCGGTGGTGCTGTTCAACCTTGGCGGCCCGGACAGCCTGACGGCGGTTCAGCCCTTCCTGTTCAACCTGTTCAACGATGCGGCCATCATCCCGCTGCCCTGGCCGTTCCGCGGGTTGGTGGCGACGATGATCTCCCGCTCGCGCCGCGAAGAGGCCAGCCACAACTATGCGCACATGGGCGGCGCCTCGCCCCTGCTGCCGGAAACGCAGCGCCAGTCCGAAGCGCTGCAGCAGAAGCTGAACGCAACGCTGGCCGGGTTCGAGACCCGCACCTTCATCGCCATGCGCTACTGGAACCCCTTCACCGAAGAGGCGGCGGGGGAGGTGGCGGCGTTTGCGCCGGACGAGGTGGTGCTATTGCCGCTGTATCCACAGTACTCGACCACCACGACGGGCTCGTCGGTCAAGGCGTGGAGCAAGGCTTACCGGGGATCCGGCCGTATCCGCGAAGTCTGCTGTTTCTTCGACGAGGCGGGGTATGCGTCGGCCTATGCGCGCCAGATTCGACAGACGTTCGAGGCGGCCGGACGTCCCCGCAATCTGCGTCTGCTGTTCTCCGCCCACGGCCTGCCGGAAAAGGTGATCAAGGGTGGCGACCCCTACCAGTGGCAGGTCGAGAAGAGCTGCGAAGCGGTGATGCGCCAGCTCGGCGACGGCTGGGACTGGAGCATCTGCTACCAGAGCCGGGTCGGGCCGATGAGGTGGATCGGTCCTTCGACGCCAGAAGCCATCGAGGCGGCGGCGGCGGAAGGCAAGGGCGTGCTGGTGGTCCCGATCGCTTTCGTCTCCGAACATGTGGAGACCCTGGTCGAGCTGGATCGGGACTACGCCTTGCTGGCCAAGGAGAAGGGGTGTCCAGTCTATCTTCGTGCCCCGGCGCTCGGCGTCGAGCCTGGGTTCATCGAGGGCTTGGCCAGCTTGGTCGGGGGCGCCTTGTTCAAGACCGGTTGCAGGCCTGGGAGTGGGGCGTGCGACCGTGGGCTGTCGAAATGTCCCTACTATCATGCAAGGGCCGCCGCATGAGCTATGACCTGTTCATTGGCCTGCACATCCTGGCGGTGATCGCCTGGATGGCGGGGTTGCTCTACATGCCGCGCCTGTTCGCCTACCACACCCGCGCCACGCCGGGTTCGGAGATGGACACGACCTTCAAGGAGATGGAGGCGAGGCTCTATCGCATCATCATGACCCCCGCCGCGATCGCAGTGTTCGTCCTGGGGGTTTGCCTGATCTGGATCGACGCCCATATACGCGGGGACGGGGTGCGCTTCCTGGCCTCGCCTTGGATGTCGACCAAGCTCACGGGCGTGGTGCTGATGTTCGGCTATCACGGGTTTCTGGGCAAGGCGCGGCGGGATTTCGCCAACAATCGCAACAAGCGATCCGAGCGGTTCTGGCGCCTGTCGAACGAGATTCCCTTCCTGTTGGCGATCATCATGGTGCTGGCTGTGACCACCAAGTTCGGTGGGGGCTGAAACGCCGCTCCTGTCCGATCTTGACCCTGCAACGCCTTTGTGTTGAACGTTATTCCGTACGGCGTGTCGCGTCGTTCCCCCGCCTTTACGACGCCTTCGGCCGCAGCTTTCAGCCGGTCGACAGCACAACCCATAGCGCGCCACGCGCCTGACGGCCTTCCGTGTCGTCTGTCTGTGCAAGAGTTCTATTCATGTCCGATGACGCCATCCTAGACCCGACCCTGGCCGCCCCGGTCGAGTCCCTCAGCGGGCTGCAGCGCATGTCGCTGCAGGAGCTGAAAGATAAGGCCAGCACCGAGCTGGTCGCCTTCGCCGAAAGCCTCGAAATCGAGAACGCCTCGTCCATGCGTAAGCAGGACATGCTGTTCGCCATCCTCAAGGTCCTGGCCGAGGACGGGGTCGAGATCATCGGCAGCGGCGTGCTGGAAGTGGTGCAGGACGGCTTCGGCTTCCTGCGCTCGGCCGAGGCCAACTACCTGCCGGGCCCCGACGACATCTATGTCTCGCCCTCGCAGATCCGCCGCTTTGGCCTGCGCACCGGCGATACCTGCGAGGGTCCGATCCGCGCACCGCGCGAGGGGGAGCGCTATTTCGCGGCCCTGAAGGTCGACACCATCAACTTCGAAAACCCCGAGGCCATCCGCCACAAGGTTCACTTCGACAACCTGACCCCGCTCTATCCCGAGAAGCGGCTGACCATGGAGATCGAAGACCCGACGCTGAAGGACCGCTCGGGCCGGGTGATCGACATCGTCGCGCCGCTCGGCAAGGGCCAGCGCTGCCTGGTCGTCGCCCCGCCGCGCGTCGGTAAGACGGTGATGCTGCAGAACATCGCCCGTTCGATCTCGGCCAACCACCCCGAATGCTATCTGATCGTGCTGCTGATCGACGAGCGCCCGGAAGAAGTCACCGATATGCAGCGCACCGTGAAGGGCGAGGTGATCTCCTCCACCTTCGACGAACCCGCCTCGCGTCACGTGCAGGTCGCCGAAATGGTGATCGAGAAGGCCAAGCGCCTGGTCGAGCACAAGCGCGACGTGGTGATCCTGCTGGACTCCGTCACCCGTCTCGGTCGCGCCTACAACACCGTGGTGCCGTCATCGGGCAAGGTGCTGACCGGCGGCGTCGACGCCAACGCCCTGCAGCGGCCCAAGCGCTTTTTCGGCGCGGCGCGGAATATCGAGGAAGGCGGTTCGCTGACCATCATCGCCACGGCGCTGATCGACACGGGCTCGCGCATGGATGAGGTGATCTTCGAAGAGTTCAAGGGCACCGGTAATTCCGAGATCGTGCTGGACCGCAAGGTCGCCGACAAGCGGGTGTTCCCGGCCATGGACATCCTCAAGTCCGGCACCCGCAAGGAAGAGCTGCTTACCCCGCGCGACGTGCTGGCCAAGACCTATGTCCTGCGCCGCATCCTGAACCCGATGGGTCCGCAAGACGCTATCGAGTTCCTGCTCGACAAGCTGCGCCAGACCAAGAGCAACGCCGAATTCTTCCAATCGATGAACACCTGATCGGACGGAGGCGCCGCCATGGCAGCGTCTCCGTTGTCCGTTCAGCTTGTTTGGGGACGGCGATCTGGAATTATTTGTTTGCGTTCAAATAGTTAGGACGCTTGCACCTGTGGTGTGACCCGCTTCCAGCGCCTCATGAGCGCTGCGGACGTCCGCAAGCGGCCAAGTCTGACCGATCTCGACCGTCACCGCACCGGACATGACCACCCCGAATAGGGCGTCAGCGGCGTCCCGTCGCTCCTGGGGGGTGACGAGGAAGTCGTTGAGGGTTGGGCGCGTCAGGTACAGCGAACCGTTCTGGGAGAGCTGCAGCGGCGCCACCGGCGCCGGTGGCCCGGACGCGTTGCCATAGCTCACCAGTAGTCCACGCCGCGCCAGCGACTTCAGACTGGCCTCCAGGGTGGCCTTGCCGACCGAGTCGTAGACCACCTTGACGCCCAGGCCCTGGGTGAACCGGCGTACTTGCTCCACCAGATCGCCTTGGTCGCGCACGATCACCTCGGCGCAGCCCTGCTTGCGAACCATTTCGGCCTTGGCTTCGGTTCCGACCACGCCGATCACCCGTATGCCTAGATGATCGAGCCACTGGGTTAGCAGCGATCCGACCCCGCCGGCCGCCGCATGGACCAGGACGGTGTCGCCCTTTTCCAGCGGCCAGATGCGCTGGACCAGATATTCGGCGGTTAGGCCCTTCAGGGTGATGGCGGCCGCGGTTTCGAAGCTGATCGCGTCCGGCAGTTTCACCAGCCGCTCAGCGGAGACCAGGTTGGCCTCGGCATAGGCGCCCGGCAGGCTGGCGTAGGACACCCGATCGCCGATCGCCACCGCGTCGACTCCTTCACCCACGGCTTCGACCACCCCCGCCGCCTCGTTGCCCAAGGTCGCCGGCAGCTTCATCGGATAGAGGCCGCTGCGCTGATAGGTGTCGATGAAGTTCAGGCCGATAGCGTGGTGGCGCACGAGCGCTTGGCCGGGCCCTGGCGAAGGTGTCTCCACCTCCGCCAGCTCCATGACCTCCGGACCGCCGGTCCGGGCGATCTGGATCGCGCGCATCAGCCCAGCGTCCGCTTAAACAGGGCCAAGGTCCGCGCGTCTGCCTTGGCGGCGTCGGCCGCGTGGTAGTGCTCGCCGCCCTTGCGGGCGAAGGCGTGGTCGCGGCCCTCATAGAGGAAGAGTTCGACGTGGGGGTGGTTCTTCAGGCCGACTAGCAGGCGTTCGCGCGCAGCGTCGTCGGAGAACTTGTCCTCGCCCGCCACGTGCAGCATCAGCGGTTGGGACAGGCGTTCGGCCTCGGCCAGATGGGTGTCGAGGCCGACGCCGTAATAGGAGACCGACGCATCGCTGTCGGTGCGGGTGGCGGCGAGGAAGGCCAGCTTACCGCCGAGGCAGTAGCCGACCACGCCGGCCTTGCCGCTGGCGCCGGGCATCTGGCGGGCGAAAGTCAGGGTGGTCTGGATGTCCTCAACTCCCTTGTCCACGTCGAAGGCGTTCATCAGGGCGAAGGCCTGGTCCCATTCCGCCTTGGTCTTGTCGGTGATGTCCACGCCCGGCTCGATGCGCCAGAACAGGTCCGGGACGATGGCGAGATAGCCCTGCGAGGCCAGGCTTTCCGCGACTTCACGCATGACGGCGTTGACGCCGAAGATCTCCTGGATGACCACCACGACCGGGGCGGAGCCGGCGGCGGGCCGCGCGACATAGGCCTTGAACTCGCCGTCGACGGTGGGGATGGTCAGATACTCGCCGGTCATAAGCCGCTCCGTTACAATTGCTTGCGGCGTTTAGCCTGTCGCGGCGATCTGTGCGCATAACAAACGCGTGCCCAGGAGTTATGGCGATGAAGTTCAAGGTCGAAGCGGAATGCACCCCGGAGGAGGCCCGCAGCTTCCTCGGCCTGCCGGACGTCTCCAGCCTCAACGAGCATCTGGTCGAAGAGATGAAGACGCGGCTGACCGCCAACATCTCCCTGCTCCAGCCTGAGGAGCTGATGCGCAACTGGATGAGCTTCGGCGGCCAGGCCCAGGAGCAGTTCATGCGCATGATGACCACGGCCGCGGCCGGTGCGGGGATGGGCGGACCCGCTGGCAAGCGATGAGGGACGGCGTCTTCGCCCTGGCCACCGCGCCAGGGCGCGCGGCTATCGCGGTGATACGGTTGTCGGGGGAGGGTGTCGGCGCCGTGGTGGAACGTCTCGTCGGCAAGCTGCCGCCGCCGCGGCGGGCGTCGACGCGGCGGCTGCGCGATCCCGATACGGCCGAATTGGTGGACGAGGCGCTGGTGCTCTGGCTGCCGGGTCCGGGGAGTTTCACCGGGGAAGATAGCGCCGAGCTGCACCTGCACGGCGGCGCGGCGGTGGTGGCCAGGGTCGCCGAGCTGCTCCTGCGGCTGGGTCTGCGGCTGGCCGAGCCTGGCGAATTCACCCGCCGCGCGTTCGAGAACGACCGCCTGGATCTGGCCCAGGCCGAGGCCGTGGCCGACCTGGTGGACGCCGAGACCGAGGCCCAGCGCCGTCAGGCCCTGGCCCAGCTTCGGGGCGATCTGTCCCGGCGTCATGAGACCTGGCGTTCCGCCCTGCTCGACGCCTTGGCCATGTTGGAGGCGGCCATCGATTTCCCCGACGAAGACCTCCCTGACGCTTTGGTCGCGGGCGCCCGCGAACGGTTGAGCGGAGTCGCGCGGGAGATCGCGGACTCGGTAGGGGACACGCGGGGAGAGCGGGTCAGGGAGGGCTATCGTATCGCCCTGATCGGCGTGCCGAATGCGGGAAAGTCGAGCCTGTTGAACGGGTTGGTGGGCCGGGATGTCGCCATCGTCACCGAGATCGCCGGCACCACGCGCGATGTGCTGGAAACGCCGTTGGTGCTGGGAGGCTATAGCGTGGTGCTCGCCGACATGGCGGGGCTGCGGGCGACGAATGATCGGGTGGAGGCGGAGGGCGTGCGCCGCGCCGGCGCCTGGGCGCAAGCCGCAGACCTCCGGCTATTGGTCGTGGATGGTGCGTCGACGGGATCGGGTTGGACCGGGCCGGCCGACCTCCTGGTCCAGGGGGACCTGGTGCTACTGAACAAGTCCGACTGTCCGCCCGGCGCAGACCGCCGCGCGGCGGAAGGGTGGGCGATCGAACGGGGCCTGGAGACCTTGGCCGTCTCCATCCGGGCCGAGGAGCTGGATATGCTGCGATCCCGACTGACGGAGAAGGCGACCGCCGCGATGACCGGCGCCGAATTCCCGGCCGCCACCCGCATGCGTCATCGCGAAGCTTTGTCGACCGCTTCCGGGTTCCTGGATCGCGCCCTACATGCCGAGAGCGATCCGGAGCTGGTGGCGGAAAATATCCGTTTGGCGGCCCGCAGCCTGGAGCGTATAGCCGGCCGCCTGGACCCGGAGTCCGTCTTGGATCGGGTGTTCTCGACCTTCTGCATCGGCAAGTGAGTTCCACGTGGAACGGTGCGGAAGAGAGATGAGGATGTTTCACGTGGAACGCGGGTGTCAGGTCATCTTGGATCAGTTGTCGTGAGCACCGCGGTCTCGTGGGATGTGATCGTCGTTGGCGCCGGGCATGCGGGATGCGAAGCCGCGGCGGCTTCGGCGCGCATGGGTGCTCGCACGCTGCTGCTGACCCATCGCCTCGACACCATCGGCGAGATGTCCTGCAACCCTGCGATCGGGGGTCTGGGTAAGGGTCACCTGGTCCGCGAGATCGACGCCCTCGACGGTCTGATGGGTCGGCTGGCGGATGAGGCCGGGATTCAGTTCCGGCTGCTGAACCGATCCAAGGGCCCTGCCGTGCGCGGGCCGCGCGCGCAGATCGACCGTAAGCTCTATCGCCAGGCGATGGCCCGCGCACTTGGGGAGATCCCTGGTCTGTCGATCCAGGCGGCGGCGGTCGAGGACCTGATCGTCGACGGGGGTCGGGTCGCGGGCGTGGTGCTCGCCTCCGGCGAGGCGGTGCGCGCCGCCTGCACCGTCCTGACCACGGGCACCTTCCTGGATGGCGTGATTCTTCGCGGGGAGGAGCGTATCCCCGGAGGTCGTTTCGGCGACAAGCCGGCCCTCGGGCTATCGAAGCGGCTCTACGGGCTGGCCCTGCGGATGGGTCGATTGAAGACCGGCACGCCTGCGCGACTGGACGGCCGCACCATCGACTGGAACGCGGTCGAGCGGCAGGACGGGGATGAGACGCCTTCGCCCTTCTCCTACCTGACGACCTCCATCACTACGGCCCAGGTGTCGTGCGGGATCACCACCACGACGGCCGAGACCCACAGGATAATCGCCGAGCGGCTGGGCGAGTCGGCGGTCTATGGCGGCCGGGCGACGGGGATCGGGCCGCGTTACTGTCCCTCGATCGAGGACAAGGTGGTCCGCTTCGCGGACAAGACCGGGCACCAGGTCTTCCTTGAGCCCGAGGGCTTGGACGACGACACCGTCTATCCGAACGGGATATCCACCTCGGTGAGCGCCGAGACCCAACTCGCCTTCCTGCGGACCATCCCGGGTCTGGAGCGGGTCGATGTCCGCCGTTACGGCTATGCCATCGAGTACGACTATGTCGATCCGCGCGAGTTGGAACCGACCCTGGAGATGAAACGGCTCGGCGGCCTGTTTCTCGCTGGCCAGATCAACGGCACCACGGGCTACGAGGAAGCGGGCGCTCAGGGTCTGATCGCCGGCATGAACGCCGCGCGGATCGCTGGCGGTGGGGCAGGGGAGACGTTCGCGCGCGACGAAGCCTACATCGGCGTGCTCATCGACGATCTGGTCACACGTGGCGTTACCGAGCCCTACCGGATGTTCACCAGCCGGGCTGAATTCAGGCTGACCTTACGGGCCGATAACGCCGACCAGCGGCTCACAGCGCGTGGCGTCGACCTCGGCCTAGTGGGCTCCGCGCGGGCGGAGCTCTTCGGACGTAAGGCGGAGGCGCTGGCCGCCGCGCGCGTGCGCAGCCGTGAGCTGTCGCTGTCCACCGCCGAGGTCGAGGCGCTGGGGGCCAAGGTGAATACGGACGGGCGGCGTCGAACCTTGACCCAACTTCTCGCCCATTCCGACATCCGCTTCGAAGCCCTGATCGGCGTCTGGCCCGAGCTTTCGGACTGGTCGCAGACGGTGCGTGAGCAGGTCGAGATCGACGCGATCTACGACGGCTATCTGGGTCGCCAGAGCGCGGATATCGCTGCTTTCCGCCGTGACGAGGACCTGTTGCTTCCGACCGGGCTCGACTATCGCGCCATCGGCGGCCTGTCGGGCGAGGCGCGCGAGAAGCTGGAGGCTGTGCGGCCGACCACGCTCGGCCAGGCTGGACGCATCGAAGGCGTGACCCCGGGTGCGCTCACCGCTCTTCTCGCACATGTTCGACGCCGTGTCGGAGCCGCTTGAGTCCGCAGCCCCGGCGTTCGGGGCGGAGGCGTTCGCCCAGGCGACGGAGGCTACGTCCGGGCAGATGGCCGACCTGGAGCGGTTCCGCGCGCTGCTGGACGTCCAGAACGCGCACATGAATCTCGTCGGCCCTTCGGCGTTGGCGGGCTTCTGGCTACGGCACGCCTACGACAGCGCCCAATTGTTGCACGTGGAACCCTTGGCTCTACGTTGGGCGGACGTGGGCGCCGGCGCAGGCTTCCCAGGTATAGTTCTGGCCATACTTCTGAAGGGCAAGGAGGGCGCGCGCGTCCATCTGATCGAAAGCATGGGCAAGCGTGTCCGCTTTCTTTCCGAGGTGTGCGAGGCCTTGGCCCTTCCGGCGGATATCCATCACGGTCGAGCTGAAGAGATATCGACGCCGACCGCTCTCGAGGTCGTAACCGCGCGGGCGTGCGCGCCACTTCCACGCCTGCTGGGCTATACGGAACATCTTTTCCGCGGCGGTGCGAAAGGCGTGTTCCTGAAGGGTCAAAACATCGAATCCGAGTTGACCGAAGCTCGCCAAAACTGGAAGTTCCATGCCGAACTTCTGTCCAGTCAAAGCGACCCCTCTGGGCGTATCGTCCGGATCGAAAGGCTCAGCCGTGCCTGAAATCTCCGCCAGCCCTCGGGTGCTCGCGATCGCCAATCAGAAGGGCGGCGTGGGCAAGACGACGACGGCGATCAATCTCGGCACGTCCTTGGCGGCGGTGGGCCGGCGGACCCTGTTGCTCGACATCGATCCCCAGGGTAACGCGTCCACGGGCTTGGGCGTACCGAAGACGGCCCGTAGATCGACCATGTATGACGTCCTGGTCGCGGAGCAGCCCTTGGCTGGGGCGATCGTCCCGTCCTCCGTGCCGGGCCTGGACCTGGCGCCTGCGGACGCCGACCTCTCGGGCGTGGAGATCGAACTCGGAACGCAGGCCCGGCGCAGCTATCGCCTGCGCGACGCCATCGCCGCGCTTGGGTCGGGTGGAGAGAGCTACGACTACATCCTGATCGACTGCCCGCCATCCTTGAACCTGCTGACGGTCAACGCCATGACGGCGGCGGACGCCGTCCTCGTGCCGCTGCAGTGTGAATTCTTCGCGCTGGAGGGACTGACCCAGCTGATGCGGACTGTGGAGTTGGTGCGCGGAAGCCTCAATCCCAAGCTGGAGATCCAGGGAGTAGTGCTGACCATGTACGATCGGCGCAACAGCCTATCGTTGCACGTGGAACAGGATGTCCGGGCGCACTTCGGCGACAAGGTCTACCAGACGGTCATACCGCGCAACGTGCGGGTCTCCGAAGCGCCGTCGTTCGGCAAGCCGGTGCTGGTCTACGACCTCCAATGCGCCGGCAGCCAAGCCTATATGAAATTGGCCAGCGAGCTGATCGCGCGTGAAAAGTCGCGCCGTACCGCCGTCAGCGCCGCTTAAGGAACCATGATGGCGGAAGCAAGCAGTCGCAGAGGATTGGGTCGGGGCCTGTCGGCCCTGTTGGGGGAGGCCGACCCCGCGCCGATATCGGCCGAGGAGCGCGGCGTGGCGGTGTCGCCAATGGAGACACCGGTCGAACTTCTGCGGCGCAATCCCGATCAGCCGCGACGTATCTTTGCTGAAGCCGAATTGGAAGAACTGACGAACTCCATCCGGGAGCGCGGCGTGTTGCAGCCGATCCTGGTGCGCCCCGCGCCCGGCGCGCCCGGCGAGTACCAGATCGTCGCCGGTGAGCGCCGCTGGCGGGCGGCGCAGCGCGCCAACCTGCACACCGTACCGGTGATCGTGCGCGCCTTCGACGACGCCGAGGTCGCCGAGATCGGCGTCATCGAGAACATCCAGCGTGCGGACCTGAATCCGCTGGAAGAAGCGCAGGGCTATCGGGTGCTGATGGACCGGTTCGGCCGCACCCAGGAGGCCATCGCCAAGTCGGTCGGCAAGAGCCGCAGCCACATCGCCAACATGCTGCGCCTGCTGAACCTGCCGACCCAGGTGCGCGAACTGGTCGAGACGGGTCGGCTGTCCGCCGGTCACGCCCGCGCTATCGCCACCTCGCCCGATCCCGGCCATCTGGCGCGCACCATCGTCGAGGGCGAGCTGAGCGTACGCCAGGCCGAGGCGCTGGCGCGCAAGGCCCAGGATCGCGTGGATCGTGCGCCGAGCCGGATGTCCGGAGCGAGCCGCCCCTCGGGCAAGGACGCCGACACGCGCGCCCTGGAACAGGACCTTTCCGACACGCTAGGTTTGGCGGTCGAGATCGTGGATCGCGATGGGGTAGGCGAGGTGCGTGTGCGCTACGCTAGCCTGGAGCAGCTCGACAGCATCTGCCAACGGCTGTCGAACGCGATCTGACGCTTGGGGCGGCCGCTTTTCGGGGAGTTCATTAAGGTGCGTAGGCCCGAACGAACCGGTGCGCACAATCTCGTGCACGCGCGGGGATGTCCTCCTGCGGGATTTCTGTCTCCAGACCCAGCAGCAGGCGGATCTGTACACCGCCGGTCACGATGCCTAGGAAGACGTCCGCCGCCTGCACCGGATCGTCCACCACCACTTCCGTGCGTGAGGCGCTGGCGAGGAATTCCGCAAGCCGGCGACGTGAGGCGCGGGTCCCAGCGTCATAGATGGTGCGCGCCAGGTCCGGCATCTCGCTGGCGCTGGTCACACCCATGCGCAGGAGCTGGATCGAGTTCGGCGAGACGATCAGTTCGAGTATGGCCTGGGCGTACGAGGTCAGAGTGTCTTCCACCCGATCGCCGGGGGCCGCGCGATCCAACGGGGTGGTGATGCGGCTGCGCCGTCGCTCGACCAGGGTGCGGACCAGCTCGGTCTTGGAGCCGTAGTGGTTGTAGATAGTCTGCTTGGAGACGCCGGCGCGACGGGCGACTTCTTCGATGGGCGCATGGACGCCGCGTTCGGCCAGCACCTCGACGGCGGCGTCGAGGATGGCTTCGTGCTTGCGAACGTCGATTTGGCCGAGAGCGCGTGGCATTCACCAAAGTATGGACGTCGGCGTCCAAAGACAAAACCGTTTATTGGTTTCGCCATCTTTCCTTCGGGGCGGGGAGACTACACATGAGCGCCATGACAGACGCATCGCTCCTGACCGCCGAGGCCGCGCAGACCGCTTTGGCCCAGATTCCCGTCACCGTGCTCACGGGTTATCTCGGCGCCGGCAAGACCACCCTGTTGAACCGCATCCTGACCGAGGATCACGGGCGCCGCTATGCGGTGATCGTCAACGAGTTCGGCGAGATCGGCATCGACAACGACCTCGTGGTGGACACCGACGAGGAGGTGTTCGAGATGAACAACGGTTGCGTCTGCTGTACCGTGCGGGGCGATTTGATCCGGGTGCTGACGGGATTGATGCGCCGCCAGACGCCTGGGAAGCGGGCGTTCGACGCCATCGTGATCGAGACGACCGGCCTTGCCGACCCCGGTCCGGTCGCCCAGACCTTTTTCGTCGACGAGGACGTGCGCGCCAAGACCCGGCTGGACAGCGTCACCACGGTGGTTGACGCCAAGCATGTGCTGCTGCGCCTGGCCGACAGCCGCGAGGCGCGCGAGCAGGTGGCCTTCGCCGACCAGATCGTGCTCAACAAGACCGATCTGGTCGAGCCGGCGGAGCTTGCCGAGGTCGAACGGCGTCTGCGGGCGATGAACCCCCTGGCGCCGATCCATCGCGCCGTGCGATCCGATGTTCCGCTCGACGCGATCCTGGGACGGGGCGGCTTCGATCTCGACCGGATGGTCAGCCTGGAGCCGGATTTCCTCAATCCGGCGCATGGCGACGCGGGCCACGTCCATGACGAGCATTGCGACCACGACCACGATCATGGGCACGACCACCAGCATGGCGGCCACGCGCACGAGGATCAGGATATTCAGGGGGTCTCCATCACCTCGGAACGACCGATCGACGGCCAAAAGGTGACGCGTTGGTTGAACGAGCTGCTCCAGGCGCAGGGACCCGACATCCTGCGCACCAAGGGCATTCTGGATGTTAAGGGCGAGACACGGCGGTTGGTGTTCCAGGCCGTGCACATGATCCTGGAGGGCGACCTACAGAAGCCCTGGCGCGACGATGAACGGCGCTACAGCCGCATGGTCTTCATCGGCCGCAACCTGGATCGGGCCAAGCTGCAGGCGGGCCTGACGAGCTGCGAAGCCTGACGGCAGGTACGAAAACGTCCCTGGAAACAACAGGTCAGGTTCGATCCGCAAGCCAATGCGGCGAACCTAACCCCTGTTTCGCAGGGACGTCTAAAACAGCGAGACCGCTAAGGCGCGGATCGAATCAGACGCGATCTTCGGTGATCAGCGACACCTTGTAGAAGCCGTTCTTCTGCAGGTCGTTCAGGATGGTCATGAAGGCGTCGTACTTCACTTCCTTGTCGGCGCGGATATAGACCGTCTCGTCCTGGGGATGGGGGACCGACAGGGCGCTGACCAGATCGCCGATCAGGGTCGGCAGCTGGGTTTCGCGCGGGCCGATGAACACCGCGCCCGACTTTTGCAGCGAGATGACCGTCGGCAGCTTGAGCGGCTTGACGGAATTCGGCAGGGCCGGCGGCAGGTCGAGCTTGATCGACACGGTGGCCAGAGGGGCGGCGACCATGAAGATGATCAGCAGCACGAGCATGACGTCCACCAGCGGGGTGACGTTCATGTCGGAATTGGTGGCGACGGTGAATTTGGACCCGCCCGAGGGACCGGAAAGCTGCGCACCCATATACCTGGGACTCCCAAATAGCCCGCTTCGCAGGCGCTTTGGAGGACCTTTTGCGCGTAACTTGCGAGATGTAAAGACCTGCTTCCGCATGAATATCGAGTCTGGCGTTGGGAAATACGATGAGTCCGTTTCAGTATGACGCCCAGGCGGTATCCGCCCATTTCGACGGCGCCGGTCAGGCCTACTTCGTCCTGGGCGACGGCACGGTGCGTGGGCCGGGCCTGGAGAGGCGCCAGGCGCACAAGGGCGCAGCTCTGTGCAGCGTCCCCCACCCATCCGGGCGCGGGGTGCTGACGGGCGGCGACGACGGGCGAGTGTGCTGGACCGATGCGGAAAGCTGCACCGAGGTCTATGCAGGGGGAAGCCGGTGGGTGGACGCCATCGACGCCAGTCCCGCCTCAGGCCTGATCGCCTTCGCCGTGGGACGAGACCTGCACGTATGCGATGCGGGCGATCCGGCCTTTGCACGCAGCTTCAGGCATGAGCGTTCGGTCGCGGCGGTGGCGTTCGAGCCCAAGGGCCGGCGGCTGGCTGCGGCGACCTATGGCGGGGCCATGCTCTGGTACGCCCGTATTGCCGACCAGAAGCCCCAGACGCTGAAATGGGCGGGCTCCCACATCGGGATCGCCTGGAGCCCGAACGGTAAGTTCCTGGTCAGCGCCATGCAGGAGAACACCCTACACGGCTGGCGGCTGTCGGACGGCAAGGACATGAAGATGGGCGGCTACCCGTCCAAGGTCAAAAGCCTGGTCTTCTTCGCCGACGGCCTGATGCTGGCGACGTCGGGGGCGGCCGGGGCGGTGGTCTGGCCCTTCGCCGGGGCCAATGGGCCCATGGGCAAGGAGGCGTCCGAGGTCGGCTATCAGGAGGGGGCCGAGGTGGTCCTTGTGGCCGCCGCGCCGGGCGAGCGGGTGATTGCGGCGGGCCTGGCCGACGGACGGGTGTGGACGACGGACCTGCGGAGTGGCAGGACGGTCGCGGTGGAGGCTGGCGCGGGCGCGCGGGTTTCCGCGCTCGCGATGTCGGGGGACAGCCGCCGGATCGCCTTCGGCGACGAGGGTGGTCGCGCCGGGGTGATCGAGCTGGACGGCTGAAGGCCAAGTTGGGGAAGCGACCACACCGATGCGGATACTGATCGTCGAGGACGAAGCGCTCGTGGCCATGTTGCTCGAGGATATGCTGGCCGATCTCGGCCACACGGCGGTGTTCAGCGCGGCGAGCACGACCGAGGCGTTGGCCTATATGAGCCAGAACCCCGACGCCTTCGACTTCGCCATCACTGATGTGAATCTCGCTGGCGAGCAGAGCTACCCGATCGCCGAGGCGCTGGCGGCGGCCGGCAAGCCCTTCGCCTTCGCCACCGGCTATGGCCCCGGCAGCCTGCCCGAGGCGTGGCGCGACCGGCCGGTCCTGGCCAAGCCCTTCGGCACCAGCGACGTCGCGCGGGTGGTCGGGCCGGCTTAGATCTGCCCCACCGTCTTCAGCCGCGCGCGGGGATGCACCTCGTTCTGGGACATGACCACGGTCTGGCCGCGGAACCGCTCGACGATGGAGCGGACATAGGGGCGGATGGCGGGGCTGGTCAGCAGCACGCCGGTTTCGCCGATCCGGGCCGCCTGGTCGAAGGTCTCGCGCACCGAGCGGATGAACTGCTGCAGCTTGGAGGGCGCCAGCGCCAACTGTTTGTCCTCGCCCGTGCCGATCAGGGCGTCGGCGAAGGCTTGCTCCCAGTCCGGCGACAGGGTGATGATCGGCAGGGCCCCATCGTCGCCGCGGTTTGACCAGCAGAGTTGGCGGGCCAGTCGCGAACGCACGTGTTCGACCACGCTGCTGACGCCGGCCGACTGGGCCGCCGCTTCGCCCACGCCCTCCAGGATCAGCGGCAGGTCGCGGATCGAGACGCGCTCCTTCAGCAGCGCCTGCAGCACGCGTTGCAGCGTGGTGGCGGTGACGACGCTGGGGATCAGGTCGTCGGCCAGCTTCTTCTGGTCGGGCGTCAGCTCCTTCAGCAGTTTCTGCACCTCCGCATAGGAGAGCAGGTCCGACATGTTGTCCTTCAGCACCTCGGTCAGGTGGGTGGTCAGCACGGTGGCCGGGTCGACCACGGTGTAGCCGCGGAAGGTGGCCTCCTCGCGCAGGCTCTCGTCGACCCAGGTGGCGGGCAGGCCGAAGGCGGGTTCGCGCATCTGCTCGCCGGGCAGTTCGACCTGGCCGCCGCGCGGGTCCATGGCCATCAGGCAGCCGGTGCGCACCTCGCCGGTGCCCGCGTCCATCTCCTTGATCCGCAGGGCGTAGCCCTGGTTTGGCAGGCGCATGTTGTCCAGGATGCGCACCGCCGGCATGACAAAGCCGTAGTCGGCGGCCAGCGTCCGGCGCAGCGCGCGAATCTGGTCGGTCAGCTTGCGTCCGTCCAGGTCGTTGATCAGGCCGAGCAGGTTGTAGCCCAGCTCGATCTTGACCTCGTCGATAGCCAGCGCGGTGGAAATCGGCTCGTCGGCCGCCGCCTGGGCGACGACCGGCGGCGGCATGGCGGCGGCTTCGGCGGCCTTGGAGCGCTTCCAGGCCAGGGCGCCGGTCGCCAGCGAGATGCCCGCGAACGGCAACAGCGGCATGCCGGGCACGAACCCCATCATCCCCGAGGCCGCCGACACCATGCCCAGGCTGATCGGGTTGGTGGCGAGCTGGGTGACCAGGGCCTTGTCGGCGGAGCCTTCGACCCCGGCCTTGGAGACCAGGAAGCCGGCGGCGATGGAGATCACCAGGGCGGGAACCTGGCTGACCAGGCCCTCGCCGATGGTCAGTACGGTGTAGGTGGAGGCGGCGGTGGCGAAGCTGACGTGGTGCTGGAACACCCCGATCAGGATGCCGCCGACGATGTTGATGCCCAGGATGATCAGGCCGGCGACCGCATCCCCGCGCACGAACTTGGAGGCGCCGTCCATGGCCCCGAAGAAGGTGCTTTCCTGCTCCAGCTCCTTGCGGCGGCGCTTGGCGTCTTCCTGGTTGATCAGGCCGGAGGACAGGTCGGCGTCGATCGCCATCTGCTTGCCGGGCATGGCGTCCAAGGTGAAGCGCGCCGCCACTTCGGCGATGCGGGTCGAGCCCTTGGTGATGACCACGAAGTTCACCACCACCAGGATGATGAACACGATCACCCCGATGATGAAGTTGCCGCCCATCATCAGCTGGCCGAACGCCTGAATCACATGGCCCGCCGGATCGCCGCCCTCGTGCCCGTGGCTCAGCACCAGCCGTGTGGCGGCCACGTCCAGGCCTAGACGGTACAGGGTGGTCGCTAGCAGGACGGTGGGGAAGGCGGTGAACTCCAGCGGCCGCCCGATCAGCAGGGAGGTCATCAGGATCAGCACGGCGGTGGTCAGCGACAGCGCCAACAGCAGGTCGAGCAGCATCGCCGGCAGCGGCAGGATCAGCAGCACGACGATGCCGATCACGCCCAGGGCCAGCGCGACCTGGCCGCGGCCGACGATCGCCCAGATGTCCTTGGGCGTGGAGGCGGAGATGTTGAACTTGGGCAGGGCGAGTTCAGCCATGGGCCGGTCTCCATCGCCCGATCAGCGCGCCGACCGAAGCAATCGCGTGATTCGCGGCTTCCTGCGAGGTGGCGCGGGTGACGAATACCGCGGCGATCAGCGGCGCGCGGCCCGGCGGTCGGATCAGGGCCACGTCGTTGGCGGTGTCGGCGCCGTTGGAGCCGGTCTTGTCGCCGAGCGTCCAGGGTCCCGGCAGGCCGGCGCGCAGCCGATCCGCGCCCGTGGTGTTGGCGGCGAGCCAGGCCTGGAGCCGGTCCCGCGAGGCGGGTTTCAGGATATCGCCCAGGGTCAGTCTCTCGAACGTCGCGCCCATCGCCAGGGGCGACGTGGTGTCTCGCGGATCGCCGGGAATGGCTGAATTCAGGGCCAGCTCGTTGCGGTCGAGCCGAGTGATGGCGTCGCCCTGACCGCGCAGCCACGCGGTGAGACTGGCGGGGCCGCCGATCTCGCGCAGGATCAGGTTGGCCGCGCCATTGTCGCTGTATTCGATCACCGCCGCGCACAGCTCGCGCAGGGGCAGGCCGCCCTTGGCGACATGTTTCGAGGTGACGGGCGAGGTGGGCAGCAGGTCGGTGCGTCCGTAGGCGATACGCTTGTCGAGGGACACCTGACCGTGGTCGACCTGGCTCAACACCTGTCCCACCATCAGCGCCTTGAAGGTGCTGCACATCGGAAAGCGTTCGTCGGCGCGGTGGAGCAGGCGGCCGCCCGATCCCGTGTCGCGTACATAGACGCCCATGCGGCCGCCGCAGGCCCGTTCGATGGCGACGAGTTCGCCCGCCGTGACGCCGCTCGCCCATGCGCCTTCGAACCCGCCGATGGCGAGCCCGGCGCCCAGAAGCACGGCGCGGCGATGGGGGATTGTGGCGCGCGCCGTCATGGCGTCAGGCCGCGTAGGCGCCCTGGGGCGCGGGGACGCTGACGCCCGCCTCGCCGTACTCCTTCAGCTTGTTGCGCAGCGTGCGGATGGAGATGCCCAGGATGTTGGCCGCGTGGGTGCGGTTGCCGAAGCAGTGGACCAGGGTGTCCAGGATCAGCTGCTGCTCCATCTGCGACACCGTCTGGCCGACGAAGGCGCGCGAGGCGCTCTCGGCCGCCTGGGTGGCGCGCGCGACCGTCTGCTGAGCCGGATCGGGGCCGAGCGACATCGGCTGGCCGTCGGGCAGGCGCACGGCGGTTTCCTCGATCTCGGCGCCCGGAGAGAGCAGCACCGCGCGGTGCATGGCGTTCTCCAGCTCCCGCACGTTGCCGGGCCAGCGATGCAGCACCAGGCGGCGCCTGGCCTCCGCCGACAAAGGCTTGGCTTGCAGGCCGTTGGCGGCGGCGTACTTCTTCACGAAGTGCTCGCACAGAGCCAGCACGTCGGCCGGACGATCGCGCAGCGGCGGCAGGCGCAGGTTGACCACGTTCAGCCGGTACAGCAGGTCCTCGCGGAAGCCGCCGGCCTTCACCGTGGCGGCCAGGTCGCGGTTGGAGGTGGCCAGGATGCGGATGTCGATCTTGACCGGCTTGGAGCCGCCGACCCGGTCGATCTCGCGTTCCTGGATGGCGCGCAGCAGCTTGGCCTGCAGGCGCACGTCCATTTCCGAGATTTCGTCGAGCAGCAGGGTGCCGCCGTCGGCCTCCTCGAACTTGCCGATCCGCCGGGCCAGGGCGCCGGTGAAGGCGCCCTTCTCATGGCCGAACAGCTCGGACTCCAGTAGGTTTTCGGGGATGGCGGCGCAGTTGACCGAGATGAACGGCTTGTCGGCGCGGCGCGACTTCTTGTGGACGTAGCGGGCCATCACCTCCTTGCCGACGCCGCTTTCGCCGGTGATCAGGATCGAGGCGTCCGACGCCGCCACCTGGTCGGCCAGCGACAGCACCACCTGCATGGAAGGATCACGCGTGACCAGCGGCCGGTCGTCGTCCGACACCGCCGCCAGCACCGCCGCGATCAGCTCCGCGTCGGGGGGCAGGGGGATGAACTCCTGCGCCCCGGCCCGGATGGCGGCGGCGGCCTTGCGCGCGTCGTTGCCCACGCCGCAGGCCACGATCGGCACGCGGATGCGTTCGGCCTCGTTGGCGGCGATCAGGCTGGCGATGTCGAGGTCGAAGTCGACCATCAACAGGTCCGCCCCCTGGCCCGCGCGCAGGGCGTGGGTCGCCTGCGCCTCGGTCTCCACGTGGGCGACCTTGGCGCCGGTCTGCATCGCCATCTTCACCGCCAGGGCGAGTTGGCCGCTGAGACGGCCGACGACTAAGAGCCGCATCGGTTTTCTCCTTCAGCTTCCGGACCTTACAGGCCCTGATCGCCGTCCTTGATGATTTCGGTCATGGTCACGCCCAGGTGCTCGTCGACGATGACGACCTCTCCCCGGGCGACCAGGCGATTGTTGACGTAGATGTCGATGGCCTCGCCGACCTTGCGGTCCAGCTCCAGGATGCTGCCCTGGCCGAGCTTCAGCAGCTGGGCGACGGACATGTGGGCCTTGCCCAGCACCGCGGAGATATTGACCGGGACGTCGAACACCGGGGCCAGGTCGGTGGCGGATTTCTCCTCGGCGTCGTCCACCGCGACCAGCGCGGCGGTGGGTTCGAATTCCTCGAGGGTCAGGTCGCTCATCGATCGGTCTCCAGGGTCGGGACGAGGGGATCGGCGTGCAGGCCTTCGGCCGCCAGGGCGGTTTCCAGGGCTGCAGCCACGCGGGCCGCGGCGGCTTGCGGATCGAAGGCCGCGCGGCCGTCGCCCCAGTCGAAGGTGAAGGCGGCGCGGGGTAGGGCTGGGTCGGTCTTGACCAGGACCTGGGCCGAAAGCCCGAGCCCGTCGCCCATGCGCTGCAGCGCCTCGCCGATCCGCTCGGCCTCTTCGGGCCGTGCGCGCACCACCAGGCGGGCATGGCCGTCGAGCTCGCGTCCGAGCGCGGCCAAGGCTTCGGCGGCTGGCTGTTCGGGGAAACGATCCAGCGCCGCATCGGCGATCTTGCGGGCGCAGGCCATGGCCAGTCGGGCGCTGTCGATGCGGTTGGCGTGGGAGATTTGGCTCAGATAGCCCAGCGCCGTGCGCGTGGCGGCGGCGATCTCCGATAGGGCGCGGGCGGCCTCGGCCTCGGCGCGGGCCACGACGGAGCGCTCGCCCTCGGCGAGACCCTTGGCGTGGGCGGCCTCGACCTCCTCGGCGGAGAAATGGCGCTTAGGCTTGGGCGGCGCGATCACCCGATCGCCGTCGAACACGGTGTCGAAGGTGAAGGGCCTGGCGACCGAAGGGGTGGGCGGAGCGGCCATCAGTAGATCAGCTCATCGTCGCTGCTGGAGCCGGCCAGCATGATCTCGCCCGAGGCGGCCAGGTTCTTGGCGGTCAGCACCATGGCCATCTGGGCCTGGTCGACGTCCTTGAGCCGGACGGGACCCATGGATTCCATGTCCTCGCGCATGATCTTGGCGGCGCGCTCGCTCATGTTGGAGAAGAACATCTCCCGCAGCGCGTCCGAGGCGCCCTTCAGGGCCAGGCCGAGCTGATCCTTGTCCACTGCGCGCAGCAGGGTCTGCACACCGCCGGGGTCGAGCCGGCCCAGGTCCTCGAACACGAACATCAGGGCGCGGATGCGCTCGGCCGCCTCGCGGTTGCGCTCTTCCAGGGCGGACAGGAAGCGGACCTCGGTCTGGCGGTCGAAGTTGTTGAATACCTCAGCCATCATCTCGTGGCTGTCGCGCTTGGAGGTGCGCGCCAGGTTCGACATGAACTCGGTGCGCAGGGTCTGTTCGATCTTGTCCAGGATCTCGCGTTGCACCGGCTCCATGCGCAGCATCCGCTGCACGCATTCCAGGGCGAAGTCCTCGGGCAGGGCGGCCAGCACACGGGCGGCGTGCTCGCCCTTCACCTTGGACAGGATGACGGCGACGGTCTGAGGGTATTCGTTCTTCAGGTAGTTGGCGAGCACGGCCTCGTTCACGTTGCCGAGCTTGTCCCACATGGTCCGGCCCGCGGGTCCGCGGATCTCGTCCATCAGCGCCTCGACCTTGTCGGGGGCCATGAAGCTGGCGAGCAGACGCTGGGTCTGTTCGTAGGAACCCATGATGGCCCCGCCGCTGGACATGCCCGAGACGAAGTCGACCAGCAGGCCTTCCACCGCGCCGGCGCTGACGGTGCCCAGGTTGGACATCACCTGGGAGATCTCGCGGATCTCCTCCTCGTCCAGCGCCTCCCACAGCCGGGTATGGTCTTCGCCGAGTGCGAGCAGGACGATCGCCGCCTTCTCCGGGCCGGAGAGCCGTTCGGGGTCCTCGACGGTTTTTTTGCGGGCCGGCAGCATCAGGCTTCGTGCAGCCAGGTGCGAAGGATGGCGACCGACTCGTCAGGATGCTTTTCCACGAACTCGGAAACTCGCCGGACCGACGAGGCCTTCACCTGACCCTCGATGCGGGCGATGTCGATACGGGCGTCAATCTCGGGATTGGGCAGGGCCAGAATCTCCCCGCTTGGTCCAGTTAGGGCGCCTCCCGGCGCCGGAGACCCCGGACGCGGCGTCATGTTCAGGGCCGTGACCATCGGACCGCCTCCGCCGCCCGAACCGCTCAGCATCGGCTTGATCACGAAGAAGACCACCAGTCCCGCCACCACCAGCAGGACGCCCAGCTCGGCGATCCGCATGATGTCGTTCTTGTCGAAGGTGAAGGGCGAGGCCGCGCTGACCCCGTCGGCGCCGCTGAGGTCGTGATCGAAGCGCACGTTGACCACGGTGACCTGGTCGCCGCGCTGGGCGTCGAAGCCCACCGCCGAGCGGACCAGTTGTTCGATGTGCTTCATCTCGTCGGCCGAACGCGGGGTGTAGGGACCGGGCTTGCCGCCCTTGGCGGGGGTCGAGACCCCGTCCACCGCCACCGCCACCGACAGGCGCTTGACGCTGCCGGGTTCCTGCACCTCGCTGCGGGTGGTCTTGGAGATTTCGTAGTTGGTGGTCTCCTCCTGCTTGCCGGCGACGGAGCTGTCGCTGCTGCTCGGCGCGGCGGGCTGGGCGCCGGGTACGTTCTGGGATGCCGAGGTCGCACCCGAGCTGTTGGGCTTGCTCTCGTTGGACTTCTCGTCGGCGGTCTGGGTGGAGCGCACGACCTGGCCGTCCGGATCGAACTTCTCCTGCTGGGTGGTGATCCGGTTCATGTCGAGATCGGCGGAGACCTGGACCCGCACCTTGCCGGGACCGACCATGCCTTCGACCATATCCTTGACTGAACGGCGGATGCGCTCCTCGACCTGGCCGCGGGCCGAGCCCCCGGCGCCGTCGGGGCTGACCCCGGAATCGCCTTCGCTGGCGAGCAGTTCGCCCTGCTGGTCGGTGATGCTGACCCGTTCGGCCTTCAGGTCGGGGACCGCGCCGGCCACCAGGTTGCGGATGGCGCGCACCTGCTCGGCGCCCAGGCGACCGCCGCCGGTGGCGATCAGGATCGACGCGGTGGGCGATTCGGTGTTTTCCTCGAACAGCTGGTGCTTGGGCATCACCAGGTGGACGCGAACGAAGCTGACGCCCTGGATCGAATGGATGGTGCGGGCCAGTTCGCCCTCCAGGGCCCGCTGGCGGTTCAGGTTCTGGATGAAGTCGGTTTGGCCCAGCGCCGAGGCGTTGTCGAAGATCTCGTAACCCACCGAGCCCGAGGTCGGCAGGCCCTTGCCCGACAGCAGCAGGCGGGTGGAGGCGACCTTGTCGCGATCCACGAAGATGGTGGAGCCGTCGCCCTTCAGTTCGTACTTCACCCCCGACTGGTCGAGTTGGCCGGTGATCTGGGACGCCTCCTTCATGTCGAGGTTGGCGTAGAGCAGCGACTTGGATTCGCCGCCGACGCGCAGCATCACCGCGACCAGGACGGCGGCCACGCCCGCGCCCGCGCCCAGGATGGCGGCGAGCCGGCCGATGCCGAAACCCTGCAGTGCTTTTAGGAAAGACTCCAACGCCCGGCCCCACTGGCGGTCATGTCCAAGGGACCGCGCTAGGCAGGAATTACCGGGTCTAAGGTAAAGGACCGCTTAAGGTTAACGACGCGACCCACCGGCGCCGGCGCAAAATGCATTGCGTGGGCGGTAATCCGCGCCGTGGGCTGTTCGTCCGAAGCCGCCGTGCTTAGCTGTGTTCCATGTCCGACGACGCCCCCGATCCCGAACGCAACCGCCTGACCGGGCGAGTGCAGCGCTTCGCCAAGGTCGGCGCAGGGCTGGCGGGCGCGGGCGCCGCCTACGGCGCCAATCGCCTGTTCGGCGGGGATGAGACCGAGGTCCGCAACGCCCGCGCGCTGAAGGCGGCCCTGGGGCAGCTCAAGGGGCCGCTGATGAAGGCGGCGCAGATGTTCGCCACCGTGCCGGACCTGCTGCCGCCCGAACTGGCGGCGGAGCTGACCGAGCTGCAGACCAACGCCCCGGCCATGGGCCGACCCTTCGTGCGCCGTCGCATGGCCGCCGAACTCGGGCCGGATTGGACCGCGAAGTTCAAGAGCTTCGATCTGGACGCCGCCGCCGCCGCCTCGCTCGGCCAGGTGCACCGGGCGACGGGGCTGGACGGACGCGGCCTGGCGGTGAAGCTGCAGTACCCGGAGATGCAGAGCGCGGTGGAGAGCGACCTCGGCCAGCTCCGCGCCGTGTTCGCCCTGTTCCGGCGCATGGACAAGGCGCTGGACCCGTCGGAGATCGTCGACGAGATCGGCGATCGCTTGCGGGAAGAGCTGGACTACACCCGCGAGGTGAAGGCCATGCGCCTGTACAGCCGCTTCTTCGAGGGCCGCGCCGACATCGGCACGCCCGAGCCGGTGGATGCGCTCTGCACCCGGCGGTTGCTGACCATGACCTGGCTGGACGGGCGCGGGCTGATGGCGTTCAAGGACGCGCCGCTGGAGACCCGCAACCGCATCGCCGCCCTGCTGTTCGAGGCCTGGTGGGGCCCGATGATCAAGCTGGGCGTGATCCACGGCGATCCGCATCTGGGGAACTACACCTTCGGCGGCGAGGCGGAGCGGCTGAACCTGCTGGACTTCGGTTGCGTGCGCATCTTCCCGCCGCGCTTCGTGGCCGGGGTGGTGCGGCTGTTCCACGCCCTGTCCAGCGACGACCGCGCCGAGCAGAAGGCCGCCTACGAGAGCTGGGGCTTCCGAGGCATCTCGGACGATCTGGTCGAGGTGCTGAACCTGTGGGCCCGCTTCATCTATGGCCCGTTGCTCGACGACCGGGTGCGCACGGTGGCCGACGGGGTGAAGCCCGGCGCCTATGGCCGGCGCGAGGCCTTCCAGGTGCGTCAGGCGCTGAAGGACAAGGGGCCGGTGCGGATTCCGCGCGAGTTCGTGTTCATGGACCGCGCCGCCATCGGCCTGGGCTCGGCCTTCCTGCACCTGGAGGCGGAGCTGAACTGGCGCCAGCTGTTCGAGGCGTCGGTGCAGGGCTTTTCCGAAGCCGCCCTGGCCAAGCGGCAGGGCGAGGCGCTGGGGGCGGTGGGGCTGGAGGGATAGTACGGCGCGGCTTGGCGCTCAGTCCCCCACCGGCCCCAGAAGTTGCCCTAAGGCGGCGTCGATATCGAAGCCCGGCTCGACCACCACCAGCCGGTGCTCGGCCAGGGTGCGGCCGCTGGCCAGCACTTGGCGGCGCTTGGGACAGAGATCGAAGCAACGGGTCTCCACCACCCGCACCTTGCCCCAGCGCCGATCCTTGAGCGCCGCCTTCAGCCGCTTGGCGACGCCCTTGGCGTTCTTCTCGCCGAGGAACTTCCTGGCGCACTTGCCGCAGACGAGCACGGTCTCGGCGAAAGGCGTCTTGGCGAGCTTGATCCGTTCGATGTGGGCGGCCTGTTCGGAAACTGACATGGAAGCTCTAACGCCGGCCGTGGCGGTCGGATGCCCCGCCAGTCACGCCGGCCAACTAGGCCGGATGGGCGGCGAGCACCTTGATTTTCACCTGGTAGACCTTGGCCAGGGTCATGTGCAGGTTCCCGCGGGTGTAGACCATGGACAGCTTGATGGTCTGTCCGGGCCGGCCTGCGACGCGCATGCGGAACACCTGCTGGCCCACCGGCGGATCTGTTGGACCCGGTCCGAGCGCCTTGGGGCCGAGGATATGCGGTGGCGGAGCGCCGTGGGGATCGTAGCTCTGGCTGATCGGGGTGAGCGCCGGCGGCCCGGAGGTCACGCGCCAGCCATAGCCGGTGCCCGGACGGGCGCCGAGGCGGATGTTCAGCACCTGCCCGACGGCCGCGTTTATTTTCGCGCCGTTCTGAGCGTCGAACAGGACCAGTTCGCCGGGTGGGATCGGGACCATGATGGGCCCTGAATACGCCTACCCGGCGCGTCTGTCAGCTTTGCCTTATTCGGCGGGCAGGGTGTTTTCGCTTCGCCGGCTCATCAGGTTGTCGAATTCCGACCAGACACCGCCCGCGCCCTGCCACTGGCCGCGCGTCGCCGCCTTGGAATATTCGGTGGAGCGCGCCTCGAAGAAGTTGGCGTGCTCCACGCCCGACAGCAGCGATTGGAGCCAGGGCAGCGGGTTCTCCTGCACCCCATAGACGGGAGGCAGGTCGAGCTGGCGCAGGCGCCAGTCGGCGATGAAGCGGATGTAGCGCTTGATGTCGTCCGGGGTCATGCCCTCGATCTCGCCGGCCTCGAACGCCAGGTCGATGAACTTGTCCTCGAGCGCCACCACGGTCTTGCAGCAGTCGACGATGTCGTCGGCGACCGACTTGGTGACGCAGCCCGTCTCCTTGTTGAAGGCGTGGTAGAGCTTGATCATGCCTTCGCAGTGCAGGCTCTCGTCGCGCACCGACCAGGATACGATCTGGCCCATGCCCTTCATCTTGTTGAAGCGCGGGAAGTTCATCAGCATGGCGAAGCTGGCGAACAGCTGCAGCCCCTCGGTGAAGCCGCCGAACATGGCCACGGTGCGGGCGATGTCGGCGTTGGTCTCGACCCCGAAGGCCTGCATGTAGTCGTGCTTGGCCTTCATCGCCTCGTATTCGAGGAAGGCGCCGAACTCGGACTCCGGCATGCCAATGGTCTCGAGCAGCAGGGCGTAGGCGGCGATGTGGACGGTCTCCATGTTGGAGAAGGCCGACAGCATCATCTTCACCTCGGTGGGGCGGAAGACGCGCGCGTACCGCTCCATGTAGTTGTCGTTCACCTCGATGTCGGACTGGGTGAAGAAGCGGAAGATTTGGGTCAGCAGGTTGCGCTCGCCGTCGTTCAACCGCGCCGCCCAGTCCTTGCAGTCCTCGCCGAGCGGGACCTCTTCCGGCATCCAGTGGACCTGCTGCTGGCGCTTCCAGAAGTCGTAGGCCCAGGGATAGCGGAACGGCTTGTAGGCGTAGGAGGGGGTGAGCAGGCCGGGACGCGCCGGAGTGGGGATAATGAGTTCGGCCATGTCGAATCCCAGGGAATCGGTGAACGTCTGACGATAACCAAGCTGCACAGAATGTGGAGCCCCCATGGGGACCACTCCACAAGATATGGTGTGTCTGTGGATAAAATCAAAGCAGGTCGCTTAGGCAGGCCTCTGTTTGCGCTGGGATTCGGGTCGTCGAAGCGCGAGGGGTGAGACCATCCACCGCGGCCAGGCCCACAGCTCCGGTCAGCCCCAATCTTCTTGCGGTGATCGCGTCCACGCCCCCCAGGGCATAGACCGGTACGCGCGCCAGGGCGACCAGGCTGGCAAACCGCAGCGGACCGAGCGGTCGGGTCGCCGAAGGACTGCGACTCGGGAACACCGGCGACAGCAGGACGGCGTCCACCCTCAAACGCCCGGCGGCGACCACGGCGCGGGCGTCGTGGGCGGCGCAGCTCAGTCTCCATTGCGGCCATCGCGCGCGCAGGCGGGGCGCCAGATGCATCAGGCGCTGGGGCAGGTGGACGCCGTGCGCGCCGATGCGTCGGGCCAGCACCGGGTCGGCTCCGACCAGCAGCATCAGTCCTCGTCGCCGGGCCAGCGCCGCCAAGGTTCGTCCCACCGTCTCCGCATCGGCCGCCCCGAAGGCGCGGTAGATCACGCCCGAACCGCGCGGCAGGGTCTCGGCCACGGCGAGGGGGTCGGGCGTTCGAACCGGATCGGTGACGAACCAGAGGTCGGGCAGGCGCGTATCGGCCGAGCGCGCATCGCGCTTTTCCCGAGCTGCGCGACGGCCTAGGGTCGCCGCCGCCCGCGCCAGGGCTTCAGCCTCTGATTTCGATGCCATCGTTCGACACGCTATCCGGCTCGGGGCCGGCCGACCAGACGGATGACCGGACTCAGGATCGGTCCAAGGGATTGGACGATGTCCGCGCGCGCATGGCGGCGGCGGCGAAAACGGTCGGCCGCGAGCTTGGCGCGATAACCCTGGTCGCGGTGTCTAAGCAGCAACCCTGGAGCCATGTCGCGCCCGTGCTCGACGCCGGCCAGCGGGTGTTCGGCGAGAACCGGGTGCAGGAGGCGATGGTGCGCTGGGGCGAACTTCGCGTGGCGCGCCCGGACCTGGAGCTTCGCCTGATCGGCCCCCTGCAGACCAACAAGGCCAAGGAGGCGGTTGGGTTCTTCGACGTGATCGAGACCGTGGATCGCGATCGGTTGGCGCGCGCCGTGGCGGACGCCGTCCAGGCGCTAGGCCGAACGCCGAAACTGTATATCCAGGTCAATACCGGCGAGGAGCCGCAGAAGGCCGGCGTGACCCCCGCCGATGCGGACGCCTTCGTCGCCGCGCTGCGCCGGGACTATGGCCTGTCGGTGGAAGGCCTGATGTGCATTCCGCCGGCGGACGAACCGGCCGGCCCGCATTTCGCCCTACTGGCCAAGATCGCGGCCCGCAACGGTCTGACCGGGCTGTCCATGGGCATGAGCGCCGATTTCGAGACCGCGATCCGGTTCGGAGCGACGTCGGTGCGGGTGGGTTCGGCCCTGTTCGGCGTGCGGAACTAGAGCGTTTTGCGAACCTGTCGGTTCGGCCGAACACTCTAGTTTCCTCATTCGGCGCATTTCCCCCGCGCGACCCGATATCCACGTCGCTGGAAGATGCTCTAGCCTTCCGATGTAGTCTCGGCCGAGCCCTCGGTGTCGGCCAGTGTGCGGACCAGATCCAACAGGCGTTTGCGCACCCGCCGGCTTTCGATCTGCGACAGCCAGGTGGCGAACTCCCGCTCTTCCGGCGTCAACGGCAGTTCACGGACGAACGTCGCGGGCTCGACCGGCTCCACATCCTTGTTCTGCGCCGGGTCCGGTAGGCCATCGAAAAAGTAGGGGATCGGCGCATGCAGGGCGTGGGCGACCTGGTAGAGCTTGGACGCACTGACCCGATTGGCCCCGCGTTCGTATTTCTGGACTTGCTGGAAAGTCAGGCCAAGCGCCTCGGCCAGCTTGTCCTGGCTGATGCCTAGGGCGCGGCGGCGGCGGCGGATCCGATCGCCGACATGGACGTCGACGGGGTTGGGGGAGCGGTCGTCGTTCAGGGCTTCCATACCTGCCTCTGACCTGCTCAAAAACGTATTGTCAAGCTTTCGCCCATTTGGCCCAGGTGATGGTGCGGCTGATTTATAGTTTAGATTTCTTAATAAACAACGCCGACGCGAAACCGAGCAACAGAAGCACGCAGAACGGCAGTTCTCGCAACTTTGAATAGGGTGTGGGAGCAAGACGACCGGGCAGGGCCGTGTCGATGATCCCTTGGCGGCCAAGGCCCAGCCGTGCGCGAACTCGTCCATAGGCGTCAACAACAGCAGAAACGCCCGTAGGGGTTGCGCGGATCAGTGGGAGTCCTTCTTCGATCGCCCGGTAGCTGGCGAGATTCAGGTGCTGGAGCGGTCCGGTGGTCTGACCAAACCAAGCATCGTCAGAGACATTGACGATCCAGTCGGGTCGTCCGCCTATGGATGAGGTGAAGCCGGGAAACAGGCTTTCGTAGCAGATCAGGGGTTGCATCCGCGGCACGCCCGGGATGCTGACCGGCGCCGGTACGGGCCCGGGCGAGAACGGTTCGCCGTTCTGCACCAGGCTGCTCAGGTGCAACAGCGAGAACAGTCCAGGAAAGGGCAGGAACTCGCCGAACGGCACCAGCCGGTACTTGTCGTAGACGGCCAGGGCGCGGAAACCCGTCTGGGTCCGGCGCATCATCAGCAGGCTGTTGTAGGCCTTCTGCGCGCTTTCCGGTCCGCTGAAGCGGTAGCCGCCGTTCAGCAGGGTCTGGCCGGGACGGAAGGCTGAGGCCAGTTCGGCTTCGGTCCAGGTCCCCTCCGCCAGGTAGGTGTTGAACGGGGCCGGGATCGCGCCTTCGGGCCAGATCACCACATCGGGCGTCCGCGCGGCCGGCCAGGCGCTGAGGCGCATGAACCGATCGAACCGCTGGCGGAACAGGGCCTCGGTCCAGACCGGTTCCTCCTTCAGTCCCGGTTGGACGATCCGTAACCGGACGGATGTATCGGCGGGAAGCGGTACGGCGAGCCGCATCGCGCCATAGCCCCACAGCACTCCCAGGGCGAGGGCTGCGGCGGCGAGGGCGGCGGCGCTCGATTTCGGGCGGTCCCGGTCGGCCAGGACGATCGGGGTCGCGCCTATGGCCACGGTGAGGAAGGTCATGCCGTAGGCGCCGATCAGGCTGGCGCCCTGCGACATCGCCGATCCCGCGCGCCACGTCTCGCCCGGCAGGTCCCAGGGAAAGCCGGTCAGCACATGGCCGCGCAACCACTCGAAGCTGGACCAGACCGCGGCGAAGGTGAGGATGCGCCAGGCTCCTCGCGGTGCGATCAGCCGATAGACCAGGCCCGCCCCGCCCCAGAACACCCCGATGCCGCCAGCGGTGAACAGCACCGCCAGCGGCGCCTGCCAGCCATGGGCGGCGGCGTCGACGAAGAAGGCCTCCGCCACCCACCAGGTGCCGACCAGCAGATAGCCCGTCCCCGCAGCCCAGCCGCGGAAGAAGGCGGCGCGCAAGGGTCGGTGCGCTGGCGTCAGATCCAGGCTCAGTTGCAGCAGGGCGTAACCGAACACCCCGATCCAGAGCCCGAACGGCGGGTGGGCCAGGGCGGCGATCACCCCCGCCGCGCACGCCAATCCAGCGCCTCGCCAGGGAGCGAGACCATCCGTCGATCGCAGGTTCACAAAGTCTCGCTGCTAGGCAGGCTGAGCGGTTCGACCCCGAAGGCCTCGGATATGGGCGTGGCGGATGGGTTGGTTTGAGCCGACATCGGCCCGAGCGCGGCCGCACCGGCCCGGTCGGGCGCCGGACGGATGCGCAGGCGGCGGATGCGCCGGGGATCGGCGTCGACCACCTCGAACTCCACCCCTGCCGGATGCACGATCACCTCGCCCCTCTGCGGCACGCGTTTGGCCAGGGTGGCCACCAGACCCGCCACGGTGTCCACCTCCTCGTCCTCGTCGGGCAGGGACAGGCTGTGGCCGAGCAGGGCTTCCAGCTCGTCCAGGGGGACGCGGGCGTCGGCTTCCAGCAGGCCGCCGGGGCGCGCCACCACCGAGGGTTCGGCCTGTTCATCGTGTTCGTCGGAAATCTCGCCGACCACCGCCTCGACCAGATCCTCCAGCGTGACCAGGCCGTCGGTGCCGCCAAACTCGTCGATCACCAGCGCCATGTGGCTGCGCGCCACCCGCATCCGCAACAACAGGTCCGCCGCTCGCATCGAGGCGGGGACGTACAGCAGGTCACGTCGCAGGCGGTGCAGCACCGGTTCGCGCCACGACAGGGCGATATCGGTGGCGGGTTCGGCGCCCATGGGCGCGATCAGCCGCAACAGGTCCTTGATGTGGACCACCCCGATGGGGTCGTCCAGGGTCTCCCGATAGACCGGCATGCGCGAATGCTCGGAGTCCACGAACCGGCGCACCACCTCCGATAGGGGGACGGACACCTCCAGCGCCAGGATGTCGGCGCGCGGTGTCATCACGTCGGAAATCCGCAGGTTCTGGAAGGCTTCCGCCTGGTCGACCAGGTCGACCGCCGCTTCGTCGGCCTCGGGCGCGGCGGTGTGGGGCGCGGCGTCGCGGCGCAGCCAGCGCGACAGCAGGCCGCCCATGCCGGCCCGGCGGGTGCGCCGACCGTAAGGATCGCCCGGACTTCGGCCGTGTGGATCAGCCATGACGGATCATCCCGTCCTGTCCGAGCCCGTCGGGGTCGGCGTAGGGGTCCGAAATATCGAGCGTCTGGAGGATCGCCCGTTCCATCGCTTCCATGGCCTCCGCCTCGGCGTCCGCCTGATGGTCGTAGCCGAGCAGGTGCAGGGTCCCATGCACCGCGAGATGCGACAAGTGGTGGCTCAGCGGCTTGCCCTGGGCCTCCGCCTCGCGCGCGCAGACGCCGTAGGCCAAGGCGATGTCGCCCAGGTGCGGATGGGCGCTCTCGGCGGCGGGGAAGGACAGCACGTTGGTCGGCTGGTCCTTGTCGCGGAAACGGGCGTTCAGCTCGCGTACCGCTTCGTCGTCCGCGAGCAGGACGGCGATGGTCTCATCCGAAACGGTGGGCGCTTCGACCTCGAACGCCAGCGCGGCTTCGACCGCGCGGCGGACCAGCGTTTCCGCGTCGGGCAGCGCCTGGGTCCACGCCTCGTCCTCGACTTCGACCTCGATCATTTGCGGCCCTGCGCGGCGTCGGCGTCGTAGGCCTTGACGATCCGCTCCACCAGCGGGTGGCGGACCACATCGGAGGCCTCGAACCGCGCCACCGCCACGCCCTTGACGTTCTCCAGGATGCGGGTGGCGTGGGACAGGCCGCTGTCGCCGCCGTTGGGCAGGTCGACCTGGCTCGGATCGCCGGTCACCGCCATCCGCGCGCCCTCGCCCAGCCGGGTCAGGACCATCTTCATCTGCAGCCGGGTGGTGTTCTGCGCCTCGTCGACGATGACATAGGCGTGCGACAGGGTGCGGCCGCGCATGAAGGCGATGGGCGCCACCTCGATCTCGCCCCGGTCGCGGCGGCGGCGCAGTTGTTCGGCCCCCATGATGTCGGACAGGGCCTCCCAGATCGGGGCCAGATAGGGATCGACCTTCTCGGTCAGGTCGCCGGGCAGGAAGCCGAGCCGTTCGCCGGCCTCCACCGCCGGGCGGGTGACCACCAGCCGATCCACCTCGCCGCGCATCAGCAGCGAGGCGCCGTAGGCCACCGCCAGGAAGGTCTTGCCGGTGCCGGCCGGCCCGACGCCGAACACCAGCTCGCAGCGGGCGAGATCGTCGAGATAGCGCGCCTGGGCCGGGGTCTTGGGCGCGATGGCGCCTCGGCGGCCCATCGGGAGGGCGGGTCCACCCGAGGCGGCGGCGTCGCCTGAACGGGCGGTGAGGATGGCGGCGCGCACATCGCTCTCGCCGACATCCGAGCCGTCCTGAGCGCGGGCGGCGATGGCGCCCACCGCGCGCTTGGCCCCGGCGCGGCCCTTGGCGTCGCCCTTGATCCTCACGCCGCCGCCGGGCGTTTCGAGCAGCACATGGAAGGCGTCCTCGATCAGGGCGGTGTGTCGGCTGTGGGGTCCGGCGACCGCGCGCACGGCGAGGTCGGGCAGGGCGAGGAACTCTTCGGCGTCGCGGCTCAAGCCGACGCCTCGGTGCGTGGTCGAACCGGCGTGTCCGCCGATGCGCCCGCCAAGGCGTTGGCTAGAGAGTCGGCTAGGGAGCCAGTGAGGCTGTTGGGACCTTGGGCGGTGATGTCCACCTGGACGATTTCTCCGATCATCGACGCCGGCGCCTCGGCCCAGACGGCCTGGAGATAGGGGCTGCGGCCGATCAGCTGACCGTCCTGGCGCCCCAGTTTCTCGAACAGCACCGGCAGGCGTCGCCCGACCGTGACGGCGTTGAAGGCCGAGGTCTGCGCGGCCAGCACGGCTTGCAGCCGGGCCAGGCGTTCGCTTTTCACGGCTTCGTCGACCTGACGCGGCATGGCGGCGGCGGGGGTGCCGGGGCGGGACGAATATTTGAACGAGAAGGCCGAAGCGTAACGGACCTGCTCGATCAGGCTCAGGGTGGCCTCGAAGTCGGCGTCGGTCTCGCCGGGGAAGCCGACGATGAAGTCGCCGGACAGCGCGATGTCAGGCCGGGCCGCACGGACGCGCTCGACCAGCCTGACGTAGTGATCGGCGGTGTGGCCGCGGTTCATCGCCTTCAGCACCCGGTCGGAGCCGGACTGGACCGGCAGGTGCAGGTAGGGCGCCAGCGCCTCCACCTCGGCATGGGCTAAGACCAGATCCTCGCCCATGTCGCGCGGATGACTGGTGGTGTAGCGGATTCGGTCAAGGCCTTGGATTTCGGCCAGCCGGCGGATCAGCCGGGCCAGCGACCAAGTTCCGTCCGAGTGCCGGCCGTCAGAACCCTGGCCCGCATAGGCGTTGACGTTCTGGCCGAGCAGGGTGACTTCGCGCACGCCCTGGGCCGCGAGGCTTTCCGCCTCCGCCAGGATCGCCGAGGCCGGGCGGGAATATTCCGCGCCACGGGTATAGGGCACCACGCAGAAGGTGCAGAACTTGTCGCAACCCTCCTGAACGGTGAGGAAGGCCGCCGGGCCGCCGACGTGGCGCGCGGTGGGCAGGGCGTCGAACTTGTTTTCCGGCGCGAAATCCGCCGCTAAACGCTCGCCCTTGGCGCGCGACACCCGCGCGATCAGTTCGGGCAATTGATGATAGGCCTGGGGTCCGACGACGAGGTCCACCGCCGGCGCGCGGTTCATGATCTCCGCGCCTTCCGCCTGGGCCACACAGCCGGCCACAGCGATCGTCATACGCGGGCCGCCGGCCTCAAGCCGCTCGTCGCGCAGCTCGCGCATGCGGCCGATTTCGGAATAGACCTTTTCGGCGGCCCTCTCGCGAATGTGGCAGGTGTTCAGCACCACCAGGTCCGCGCCTTCGGCGGCGTCGGCCAGGCTGTAGCCCAGCGGGCGCAGGACGTCGGCCATCCGCTCGCTGTCGTAGACGTTCATCTGACAACCGTAGGTCTTGATGAACAGGCGCTTTGGCGCGGTCTCGCCGACTGCCGCCGCGCCGGAAGGGACGTCGGGTTCCAGGTGCCTACGCGCCCTTATCCAGCGGTATGCCGTACAGCTCCAGCCGGTGGTCCACCAGCCGGTAGCCCAACCGCTGGGCGATCAGGCTCTGCAGACGTTCGATCTCCTCGTCCACGAACTCCACCACCTGGCCGGTCTTCATGTCGATCAGGTGGTCGTGGTGGATGTCGGGCGCCTCCTCGTAGCGGGAGCGGCCGTCGCGGAAGTCGTGGCGGGCGATGATGCCGGCCTCCTCGAACAGCCGCACCGTGCGGTAGACGGTGGCGATCGAGATGTGGGGGTCCACGGCCACGGCGCGACGGTACAGCTCCTCGACATCCGGATGGTCGTGGGCGTTCGACAGCACGCGCGCAATGACGCGACGCTGGTCGGTCATGCGCAGGCCCTTGTCCGCGCAGGCTTTCTCTATCCGGTCCAAGTCGCCGCTCCTCAACCGTCTTTACATAGTCTCAACCGCGCCCGGTGTTAAGCGGACGCCGCATCAGCAGGGCGTCGATTGCGACCCCGCCCGTACGGGCATAATAGCGCGGCCGGCGGCCTTCGGCGACAAAGCCCGTCCGGCGATACAGCGCAATGGCGGCGGCGTTGTCCTCGGCGACTTCCAGCCACAGAGTTTCGGCCCCGGCCGCCAGGGCCACGGCGACCCCCGCCTCGACCAGGGCGGCGGCGAGGCCCTGCCGGCGAGCGGTGGGAGACACCGCCAGGGTCAGGATCTCGGCCTCTCCGGCCACGGTGCGGATCAGCAGGAACCCGGCGGCCTTCATGTCCGTCCCGGCGACCAGTCCCGCGACGCAGGGACCGTCCAGCGTCTCGCGCAGGGCGTCGGCCGACCAGGGGTGATCGAACCCCGCGGCATGGATGTCCGCCAGGGTCGGCAGGTCCGAGGGCGCGACGGGCCGCAGCCGGGCTTTGGCCGCCGGGATGCTCACGATGCGGCCGCGGTGCGTTCGGCGATCGTGCGGGCGTCCGGCGCCCGCAGGTAGAGCGGTTGGGGCCGGCGGTCGGGGACGGAGCGGTTCAGGGCCAGGCGGCCCAGGATCGAGGCGTCCGCTTCCGGGCTGGGCAGGATGTCCACGCCTGCGAGGCGCTCGGCGAGCAGGGCCGCGCCCGAGCCGGTCAGGACGCCGCCGTCCCGGAAACCTAGCCCCTCCAGGCGCTCGGCCGCGGCTTCGATGTCCATAGCGGCCGGCGGGTCGAGCGGCGTCCCGTCGCGGAAGGCCTGGAGATAGACCTGCCCCCGCTTGGCGTCGATCACCGCCGCCGCCAGGCCATGGGCCGCGCCTGGCGTCGAGGCGATCATGACCTCCAGCGTGCCGACGCCGATACAGGGGACGTCCAGCGCCAGCGACAGCGCCTTGGCGAAGGCCAGCCCGACCCGCACGCCGGTGAAGGAACCGGGGCCGACGACCACGGCGATCCGCGCCAGGTCCGCGAAGGCGAGGCCGGCTTCGGCCATCGCCTCGGCCACCATAGGGGCGAGACGCTCCTGGTGCCCGCGCTGCATGGGTTCGGAGCGGACGGCGAGGGCGGCGGAGCCGTCGAGCACGGCGACCGAACAGGCGTCGAGCGCGGTGTCCAAGGCGAGAAGTTTCATCCCACCAAATCTAGAACCAAATCGGCGCGCTTAGAACCGGATCGGTTCCGTTTTAGGTCCAGCGAGGCCGGCGGGGGGCCAAACGAATTCGGGCGGCGCCGTTTCCGACGCCGCCCGCAGCTTTCGTTGCTGACGGATGCCTTAGCCGGCGGCGCCGAAGACCATGCGCAGGATGGCGTAGAGCACCCCGGAGATGGTGATGGCGGCGGGCAGGGTCAGCACCCAGGCCAGGCCGATGTTGCGGAGCGTGCTCCACTGCAGCCCTGATCCGTTGGCCACCATGGTTCCGGCCACCCCGCTGGAGAGGATGTGGGTGGTGGACACCGGCAGGCCCAGATATTCGGCGCCGCCGATGGTGATGGCGGCGACGATCTCGGCTGCGGCGCCCTGGCCGTAGCTCAGATGGTCCTTGCCGATCTTCTCGCCGACCGTGACCACGATCCGCTTCCAGCCGATCATGGTGCCCAGGCCCAGCGCGATGGCCACCGAAGCCTTCACCCAGAAGGGGATGAAGCGGGTGCCCTTGTTCAGCAGGCCGCCGTAGCTCTTCATGTCCTTGGCTTGGTCGCCGGCGAACTTGAAGCCTTTCTTGCCCAGCGCCGTGACGGCGTCGGAGACCATGAACATGTCGGCGCGCAGGTTCTGGGTCCGGGCGGCCGGCACCTTGCGGACCGCGCCGTAGGTCTTCACCTCGTTGCCGATCTCGCCGGACAGGACGGCGAGCGCCGCCATGCTCTGGCCGTTGGTGACGTCGCCGCCGTTCAGGGCGGTCTTCACCTGGGCGCGGGCCGTGGTCGGGTCCGGCGCGGCGGCGCCTTTGGCGTAGCTCAGGAAGGCGGTCTGGGCCTTGGCCGAGGAGCTGATGAAGGCCGGGGCCTGGCTGTCGGGCATGGTGCGGTTCAGCGCATAGGCTGTGGGCGCCACGCCGATCAGGATCAGCATGATGATGCCCATGCCCTTCTGCCCGTCGTTGCCGCCGTGGAAGAAGGACACGCCGGTGCAGGTCAGGATCAGCAGGCTGCGGATCCACAGCGGAGGGCTGTGGTCTGGGTCGGCCGGCTCGTAGAGCTTTTTCGAGCGGACCAGCAGCTTGAACATGAGCAGCATCAGGGCCGCCAAGGCGAAGCCGCAGACCGGGCTGAACAGCAGGGCCTGGATGATCTTGCCGGCCTGGCCCCAATCCACTCCGGCCGAGGCGTTGCGGCCGGACAGCAGTTGGTTGGCCAGACCCACGCCCAGGACCGAACCGATCAGGGAGTGGGAGGAGGAGTTCGGCAGGCCGAACCACCAGGTGCCCAGGTTCCAGATCACGGCAGCCAGCAGCAGCGAGAAGATCATGGCGTAGCCGCCGGCGCTGCCGACGCCCAGGATCAGGTCCACCGGCAGCATGGTGACGATGGTGTAGGCCACCGCTCCGGTGGAGACCATCACGCCCAGGAAGTTGAAGAAGCCGGACCAGACCACCGCGACCATGGGTGGCAGGCTCTTGGTGTAGATGACCGTGGCCACCGCATTGGCGGTGTCGTGGAAGCCGTTGACGAACTCGAAGCCCAGCGCGATCAGCAGCGCGATGCCGAGGAGCACGAAGGCGCCGATGGCCAGGGGCTCGCCGCCGCCGTAGGTCTTCAGGTCGCTCAGCAGGCCGTAGACGGCAAAGCCGACGCCCGCCACCAGGAACAGGGCGAAGGCCGCCATGCCCGAGGGGTGTACCTTGCTGTCGAGCGATATACCCTTCTTGGGCGCAATATCATGCTCCCCAACGCTAGGCTCAAAAGTCACTGTCGCCACGAGCGATATCCCCCTGCTCTGGTAATCGACTCTAGCAAAGCATAAGGATTAACTGTTGTGGCGTGAACTTTACATGACGCCGATTCTAGGGCAGGCGACCTCGACTCATCTTCGCCTATCAAGCGCCGCCGTACGACGGTAGAGTCCGGGCGATGACACCCCAAGACCTCTCCGCCCTCGTCGACGATCTGGACAACATCTATCGGCGCTCGGTCGCCAATCTCCGCCAGGCGCTGGCGGCCTATCTGCGCGAGGGCGTGCGGCCCGATCCGCAGACCCGCGTGAACGGCGCCTTCGCCTATCCCGAGCTCAGGGTGCTCTATGCGCCGGAGGGCGCGCCGGCGCGGGTGCAGCGGGCCTTCGCGCGGGTGAGCCGACCGGGCGTCTACGCCACCAGCGTCACCCGCCCGGCCTTGTTCCGCGCCTATCTGGTCGAGCAGCTCGGCCTGCTGGTGCGCGACTACGGCGTCGAGCTGACGGTAGGGCTTTCGGAGCAGGAGATTCCCTATCCGTACGTGTTGGACGGCGGCGAGAGCCTGGGCCTGGACGGGGCGGCGGCGGCGGACCTGGCGCGCTTCTTCCCGGCGACCCAGCTCTCCCACATCGGCGACGAGGTGGCTGACGGGCGCTGGATCAACATGCCCGAGACCCCGCACCCGCTGTCGTTGTTCGACGGGCCGCGGGTGGACTTCTCGCTGGCGCGTCTACGGCACTACACCGGCACGCCGGTGGAGCACATCCAGTCCTATGTTCTGTTCACCAACTATCACCGCTATGTCGACGAATTCGTGCGCTGGGGCGCGGCTCAACTGAAGACGGACGGCCCTTATCAGAGTCTGTCCTGCGCCGGCGGGGTGACGATCACCGCCGATACTCAGGACCCGGAGCGCGTCGCCGGCGAAGCGCCCTGGCGGCGCCACCAGATGCCGGCCTACCACCTGACCGCGCCGGGCGGGGCGGGCGTGACCCTGGTCAACATCGGCGTCGGCCCGTCGAACGCCAAGACCATCACCGACCACCTGGCGGTGCTGCGGCCCCACGCCTGGCTGATGATCGGCCACTGCGGCGGGCTGCGGGCGAGCCAGACCATCGGCGACTATGTGCTGGCCCACGCCTACCTGCGCGACGACCATGTGCTCGATCCGGTGCTGCCACCGGAAATCCCGATCCCGCCCATCGCCGAGGTCCAACTCGCCTTGCAGCGCGCCGCGGAGATCGTCACCGGCGAAACCGGCGAGGCGCTGAAGTCACGCTTGCGCACCGGCACGGTGGTGACCACCGACGACCGCAACTGGGAGCTCCGCTTCACCAAGTCGGCGCTGCGGTTCAACCAGTCGCGCGCGGTGGCCATCGACATGGAGAGCGCCACCATCGCCGCCCAGGGCTATCGCTTCCGGGTGCCGTACGGGACGCTGCTGTGCGTGTCCGACAAGCCGCTGCACGGCGAGATCAAACTGCCGGGCCAGGCCAACCGCTTCTATGAGCAGGCGATTTCCCAGCATCTGCAGATCGGGATAGCGGCCATGGACCTGCTGAAGCGCGAGGGTGCGCGGCTGCATTCGCGCAAGCTGCGGGCCTTCGACGAGCCGCCATTCCGGTAGGTCCTGCGTCCTTCGAGACGCCCCTTTGGGGCTCCTCAGGATGACGAGCGTGGGTGGGTTCCAAAACATTCGTCATGCTGAGGAGCGCGTAGCGCGTCTCGAAGCACGCAGTGCGTTTACCGCGACGGCTCGTAGTTGAGGATCGGGGAGAGCCAGCGTTCGGCGGTCTTGATCTCCCAGCCCTTGCGGCGGGCGTAGTCGCTGGTCTGGTCTCGGTCGATCTTGCCGACGCCGAAATAGTGGGCCTCGGGGTGGGCGAAATACAGGCCCGAGACCGAGGCGCCAGGGAACATGGCGAAGCTCTCGGTCAGCACCATCCCGGTGGCGGCCTCCGCGTCGAGCAGTCGAAACAGAGTGGCCTTCTCGGTATGGTCGGGCTGGGCCGGATAGCCGGGGGCGGGACGGATGCCTTGGTACTTCTCCGCCAGCAGGTCTTCCAGCGGCAGGGCCTCGTTCGGCGCGTAGCCCCAGAGTTCGTGGCGCACCCGCGCATGCAAGGCCTCGGCGAACGCCTCGGCCAGACGGTCGGCCAGGGCTGTGGACAGGATGGCGGAATAGTCGTCGCCGGCCTGCTTGTAGCCCAGCGACAGCTTGGTCTCGCCATGGCCGGCGGTGACCGCGAAGGCGCCGATATAGTCCGGCGGCCCGCCGACCGGAGCGATGAAGTCCGATAGCGCCAGGTTGGGCTTGCCGTCGCTCTTCTGCATCTGCTGGCGCAGGGTGTGCAGGCGCGTCAGCTCGGTGGTGCGGGTTTCATCCGTATACAGAACGATGTCGTCGTTCTCGCTGTTGGCCGGCCAGAACCCAACCACGCCCGAGGCCTGGAACAGGCCCTCTTGGACGATGCGGTCGAGCATGGGACGGGCGTCGGCGAACAGCGACTTGGCGGCTTCGCCGACCACGTCGTCCTCGAAGATGGCGGGGTAGCGGCCGACCAGCTCCCAGCTGGCGAAGAAGGGCGTCCAGTCGATCACCCGCGCCAGCGAGGCGAGGTCGTAGTTGTTGAAGGCGCGCGTGCCGAGGAAGCTCGGCGCCTTGGGCGGGTGGGCTGCGAAGTCGGTCCGATAACGGTTCTCGCGCGCCTGGGTCAGGCTGACACGGGCCTTCTGCTCGCGCCCCTTGGCGAACTGCTCGCGGATCTTGACGTATTCCTCGCGCACAGCCGCGCGCGCCTTGACCCCTTCGGTCGGCGACAGCAGGCCGGAGACCACGCCCACGCCCCGGCTGGCGTCGGCGACATAGATGGTGGAGCCCGAGAAGGCCGGCTCGATCTTCACCGCCGTATGGGTGCGGCTGGTGGTGGCCCCGCCGATCAGCAGCGGCAGGTCGATGCCGCGTCGCTCCATCTCGCTGGCCACGAACACCATCTCGTCCAGCGACGGGGTGATCAGGCCCGATAGCCCGACCACGTCCACCTTCTGCTCGACGGCGGCGTCCAGGATGCGGTCGGCGGGCACCATCACGCCCAGGTCGATCACCTCGTAATTGTTGCACTGGAGCACGACGCCGACGATGGACTTGCCGATGTCGTGCACGTCGCCCTTGACCGTGGCGAGCAGGATCTTGCCGGCGAACGAGCGGGGCTGGCCGGCCTTCTCGGCCTCCATGAAGGGCATCAGATAGCCCACGGCCTGCTTCATCACCCGGGCCGACTTGACCACCTGGGGCAGGAACATCTTGCCCGCGCCGAACAGGTCGCCGACCACGTTCATCCCGTCCATCAGCGGGCCTTCGATGACGTGCAGCGGGCGCTCCACGGTCAGACGCGCCGCCTCGGTGTCCTCGACGATGAATTCCGAGACGCCGTGGACCAGGGCGTGGGCCAGGCGCGCGGCCACCGGCTGGTCGCGCCATTTCAGGTCGACCACGCGCACTGCGCCCTTGTCGCCCTTGTACTTGGGGGCGAGGTCGACCAGCCGCTCGGTGGAGTCCGGCCGGCGGTTGAGGATCACGTCCTCCACCGCGTCGCGCAGTTCCGGGTCGATCTCGGAATAGACCGGCAGGTCGCCGGCGTTGACGATACCCATGTCCATGCCGGCGGCGATGGCGTGATAGAGGAACACCGCGTGCATGGCCCGACGCACCGGCTCGTTGCCCCGGAAGCTGAACGAGACGTTGGACACCCCGCCCGAGACATGGGCGTGGGGCAGGCTCTCGCGGATGCGGCGCGTGCCCTCGATGAAGTCGAGCGCGTAGCCGTTGTGCTCCTCGATCCCGGTCGCCACCGCGAAGATATTGGGGTCGAAGATGATGTCCTCGGGCGGGAAGCCCACCTGTTCGGTCAGGATGCGGTAAGCGCGGGTGCAGATCTCCACCTTGCGGTCGGCGACGTCGGCCTGGCCCTGTTCGTCGAAGGCCATCACCACCACCGCCGCGCCGTAGCGCAGGCAGGTCCTGGCCTGGCGGATGAACTTCTCTTCGCCCTCCTTCAGGCTGATGGAGTTGACGATGCAGCGACCCTGCACGCACTTCAGCCCGGCCTCGATCACCTCCCACTTGGAGCTGTCGACCATGATCGGCACCCGCGCGATGTCGGGCTCGCCGGCGATCAGGTTGAGGAAGGTGGTCATGGCCGCCTGGCTGTCGAGCAGGCCCTCGTCCATGTTGACGTCGATGACCTGGGCGCCGGCCTCGACCTGCTGGCGCGCGACCACCAGGGCCGCGCCATAGTCGCCGGCCGCGACCAGCTTCCTGAACTTGGCCGATCCGGTGACGTTGGTGCGCTCGCCGATGTTGACGAAGACGGGGCGGGGCGCTGTGGTCATGAATGGGCGCTCGGATTTGGCTCGCGACCCGCGAGTTGAAGGCGGCGCGAGATCACGGCCTGGGGCGCGCCGGCGCTCTGCAGCGCCCGCCACGCAGCGGGGTTGGTCGTCAGACGCGGGTGCAGCACCGCCAGCAACAGGTTCAGCTCCGCCATGCCGGCGTCGCGTGTCGCCGCCACGGCCGCAGCCGGCGTGGGGCCGATCGTGGCGTCCAGCCGGGCTATAGCCACTGGATCGCCGGCCGGCGCGAGATCGGCGCGAGCGATCAGCTGGTAGAAGACGCGGCCCAGGGTGGCGGATGCGGCGTCGCTTATCGCCGGCTTGTTCAGCCGGGTCCGCAAGGTGCGTAGGGCTTCCACCTCCACCTGGGAGAGGACGAGCCGGGGATTGGGACGGCCGGCCAAGTCGGTCATGCCATCTCGAACGGTTCCAGCCCCGACAGGCGCATCGCGGTCGGGCGGGTCGGCACGCGGCGGGGCGGTTTGCCCGCGACGCTTTCGGCGATGTGGCGGATGTGGTCCGGGGTGGTGCCGCAGCAGCCGCCCAGGATGTTGACCAGGCCGCTGGTCGCCCATTCCTCAAGCTGGCAAGCGGTCTCGTGCGGCTCTTCCTCGTATTCGCCGAAGGCGTTGGGCAGGCCCGCATTGGGGTAGGCCGAGACCATGCAATCGGCGATCCGCGACAGCTCGGCGACGTGGGGCCGCATCAGTTCGGCGCCGAGCGCGCAATTCAGGCCTACCGCCAGCGGCCGGGCGTGGCGGATCGAGTTCCAGAACGCCTCCACTGTCTGGCCCGACAGGGTGCGGCCCGAGCGGTCGGTGATGGTGCCCGAGACCCAGATCGGCAGCGGCTCCAGCCCGTCGTCCTCCAAGTCCAGGATCGCCTTGATCGCGGCCTTGGCGTTCAGCGTGTCGAAGATGGTCTCGACCAGGAACATGTCGACGCCCCCGGCGTGCAACACCAGGGCCTGCTCGCGATAGGCGTCGTAGACCTCGTCGAAGGTCACCGCCCGCTTGGAGGGATCGTTGACGTCGGGCGAGATCGACAGGGTGCGGTTCAGCGGTCCGATACAGCCGGCGACATAGCGCGGCTTGTCCGGGGTTTTGGCGCTCCAGGCGTCGGCGGCGGTGCGGGCCAGCTTGGCGGCGCAGGCGTTGATGTCCTTGACCGCCGCCTCCAGCCCATAGTCGGCCTGGCTGATCCAGGTGGAGTTGAAGGTGTTGGTGGAGATGATATCCGCGCCCGCCGCCAGATAGGCGTCGTGCAGGCCGGCGATCACGTCGGGGCGGGTCACGCACAGCAGGTCGTTGTCGCCTTGGAGCGGGCTGGGATGATCCTTGAACCGCTCGCCGCGGAAGTCGGCCTCCGACAGCTTGTGCTGCTGGATCATCGAGCCGGCGGCCCCGTCCAGGATCAGGATACGTGAGCGAGCGGCGGCCCTCAGGACCGTGATGCGATCGGCCCGGTTCATGCCGCGGCCTCCACCGGCGGGGCCGTGACGCCCAGCATCCGGCACACCGCATAGACCAGCTCGGCCCGGTTCAGGGTGTAGAAGTGCAGCTCGGAAAAGCCATTGGAGACCAGCTCCTTGCACAGTTCGCTGGCCATGGTGGCGGAGACCAGGCTGCGGGTCTCGGGGTCGGCGTCCAGGCCGTCGAACACCTTGGCCACGCGTTCGGGGATGCGGGCATGGCTGATCTCGGCCATGCGCTTCAGCCCCTTGACGCTGGTCACCGGCATTACGCCCGGCACGATGGGGATGCTGATCCCGGCCTTGCGCACCCGGTCTACGAACCGGAAGAAGGCCTCGGTATCGAGGAAGAACTGGGTGATGGCGCGGGTGGCGCCGGCGTCGACCTTGGCCTTCAGCACGTCGATGTCCTGTAAGATCGAGGGGCTTTCGGGGTGCTTCTCCGGATAGGCGGCGACGCTGATCTCGAAGGGTGCGATGCGGGCGATGGCGGCGGTCAGCTCGCCGGCGTTGCGATAGCATTCCGGACCCGGCTCGTAGGCGCCGCCGAGCTGGCCTGGCGGATCGCCGCGCAGGGCCACGATGTGGCGCACGCCCGCCTCCCAGTAATCGCGCACCACCTGGTCGACTTCCTCGCGGGCGGCGGCGACGCAGGTCAGGTGGGCGGCGGGACGCAACGGGGTCTCGGCCAGCATCCGTTTCAGCACGCCGAGCGTCCGCTCGCGGGTGGAGCCGCCGGCGCCGTAGGTCACCGAGACGAAGGTCGGGCCGAGCGGGGCCAGCCGGTCCACCGCCCGCCAGAGCTGGGTTTCCAGCTCGGCCGTCTTGGGCGGGAAGAACTCGAACGAAACGCGGGGGCGGCGATCCGTAGTCGGGCGGGCGGGAGCCGCGTCGGGCTGAACATCCATGTGAAGGCCATCATCGCGGGCGAGGGCGAGCCTCATATAAAGATATACTTATGTCCTTATTCGTTTCGGGTCAATTAAGCCGTCGTGCGTCGGGGGTGTAAACGCGCGAGGGATTGGCCATATTCGGCAAGGCGGGGCATGGAGGTTGTGATGCGCTTTCCATTGGTGCTGTTCGCCTGCATCTCGTTCATGCCGGCGCTGGCCTTGGCCCAGCAGCCGCCGCAAGTGGCGGTCGTCCTTGGGCCGGCGGTCCAGGCGCGGGTGGCCGATCTCGGCCGCAGCGATCTCGACGCGGTCAGCGACACGCTCGCACGCGAGGTCGGCCGCGCCGCCCAGCGCTCCAAGGCGCCCATTTCCCACATCGACCTGGTGATCGAGGACATCCAGCCCAATCGGCCGACCGTCGCCCAGCTCGGGCGCAGCGCCGGGCTTTCGCCGCACACCTATGGTCTGGGCGGCGCGGCGATCACCGGGTCCATGACGGTGGGTGGGGAAAACAAGCCGATCCGCTTCCGCTTCTTCCAGACCGACCGCCGCAATGCGGTGAATTTCAGCAACTGGGGCGATGCCGACCAGGCGTTCGACATGCTGAGCGATCGTGTCGCGCGGGGCGAGGCGCCCTATGACGACAAGCCCTGGCCGGCTCCGCGCACGGCCCAGTCGCTGACCGGCACGCGTATTCCGGGCTGAATAGGTCGACGCAAAAAGGGGCCGCCCTCGCGGACGACCCCTTCCTTGGTGCGACCTGATCGGGTGGGATCAGTAGCCGGTGCGTTCCATCCAATGGATGCTGGCGCCCAGATGGTCCAGGCGGGACTGGATGTAGCCGCGATCGTCTGGGCTCAGCCCGCCGCCGTTCTGGCCGCGGCGTTGGCCTTCCCAGGCACGGATGCTGCGCAGTTCGCCCCACGCCCGGCGAGCTTCCTGCGGGTTCAGGCGGCCCGTGTCGATGGCCCGCTGGATGCGCGTCTGCATGAAGTCCATCCGCTGGTGGATGCCGGTCGGGGCGCCCTGCCAGAAGCCGGCGGGGCCGGGGCCGCCGGGGCCGTAGCCGGGCCCACCTGGAGGCGGGCCGTAGTCATAGCCGGGAGGGCACGGGTCGTTGCGGCCGTTGGCGATCGTGCCGCCGGCGACAGCGCCGCCCACGGCGCCAAGGGCTGCGCCCGTGCCGCGCGAGTGGCGACCGGCCAGGACGCTGCCGAGCAACGCGCCCGCGCCCGCGCCGAGGATGGTGCCCTCGGCCGTGCTGGCCTGGTTGGACCGCACGCAGTTCGGGTCTGGCGGTTGGGCCAGGGCCGCGCTCGGCAGCAGGGTCGCCAGAATGCCCGCGACGACTAGTTTCTTGTTCATTCTCGCCTCCATCGCCGCGTTCGACCCGTTTCCAGGGCGCGCAGCCAGTGTGCTTGTTCTAGGGACGCCAAGCTGAACACAAGCTGACGAGCAGCTTAAACTGATCGTCAGGCTCGGCGGCCGTGGAGACGGCGTCCATAGCCCGCCCGCAACCCCGAACGAGGGTCAGCGTAGCGGGAGCAGATATGTTTCTCACCAGAAATCTCCGACAGCCCGCGTCTAACGCGCGAGCCGTCGGTTTGGTCTCAAAGCTCGGCTGTGAGCCTCGTCGCGAGCCTAGACGACCCGGTCGACCAGCATGGCCTTGATCGAGGCGATGGCCTTGGCCGGGTTCAGCCCCTTGGGGCAGACCTGGGCGCAGTTCATGATGGTGTGGCAGCGATAGAGCTTGAACGGGTCTTCCAGGTAGTCGAGCCGCTCGCCGGTGGACTCGTCGCGGCTATCGGCCAGCCAACGATAGGCCTGCAGCAGGGCGGCCGGGCCCAGGTACTTCTCCTGGTTCCACCAGTAGCTGGGGCACGAGGTCGAGCAGCAGGCGCACAGGATGCACTCGTACAGGCCGTCGATCTTCACCCGATCCTGCGGCGACTGCACCCACTCCTTCTGGGGTTCGGGCGTGTCGGTGTGCAGCCAGGGCTCGATCGACTCGTACTGGGCGAAGAACAGGGTCAGGTCGGGCACCAGGTCCTTGACCACCGGCATGTGCGGCAGGGGCGAGATGCTGATTTCCTTGCCGGGGATGTCCTTCCAGGCGTGAGTGCAGGCCAGGGTGTTGCGCCCGCCGATGTTGAACGCGCACGACCCGCAGACGCCCTCGCGGCAGGACCGGCGGAAGGCCAGGGTCGGGTCCATGGTGTTCTTGATGTGCAGGACCGCGTCCAGCACCATCGGCCCGCACTGGTCGACCGCCACGTCGTAGGTGTCCCAACGCGGATTCTCATCCGTTTCGGGATCGTAGCGATAGACCTTGAAGGTCTTCACCTGCTTGGCGCCCTCGGGCGCGGCGTGGTGCTTGCCCTTGGTGATCTTGGAGTTCTTGGGCAGGGCGAATTCGACCATCGAACAAGTCCTCTAGAGACGGGGCGCGGAGGCGGCGGCGGCAAGGCCGCGCAGCGGTGCGGAAGGCGTAGGCATCGCGGCTCAGTACACCCGCTTCTTGGGGGGGATGTAGGCGATGTCGTTGGTCATCGTGTAGGTATGGACCGGGCGGTAGTCGATGTTGACCTTGCCCGAAGTCGGCTCGAGCCAGGCCAGGGTGTGCTTCATCCACTCGCCGTCGTTGCGATCGGGATAGTCGTCGCGGGCGTGGGCGCCGCGGCTTTCGGGACGGTTGACCGCCGAGTTCACCGTCACCGCCGCCTGGCCGATCAGGTTGTCGAACTCCAGCGTCTCCATCAGGTCGGTGTTCCAGATCATGCCGCGGTCGGTGACCTTGATGTCGGGTACCTTGTCGTAAACCGCGGCGATGCGCTTGACGCCCTGCTCCATGGTGTCCTGCACGCGGAAAACCGCCACATCCTCCTGCATCGCCTGTTGCATTTCGAGGCGGAGCTTGGCGGTTGGAGTAGAGCCCGAGGCGTTGCGGAAGCGGTCGAAGCGCGCCAGGTGCGGATCGGTCATTTCCTTGGGAATCTCGCGCTGGCTGGCGCCCGGCTTGATGATCTCGGCGGCGCGCAGGCCCGCCGCGCGGCCGAACACCACCAGGTCGGTCAGCGAGTTGGAGCCCAGCCGGTTGGCGCCGTGGATCGAGACGCAGGCGGCTTCGCCCACGGCCATCAGGCCTGGCACCACCTTGTCGTTGTTCTCGCCTTCCTTGGTCAGCACCTCGCCGTGATAGTTCGCCGGGATGCCGCCCATGTTGTAGTGCACCGTCGGCAGCACCGGAATCGGGTCCTTGGTCACGTCGACGCCGGCGAACACCCGCGCCGATTCCGAGATGCCCGGCAGGCGCTCGGCCAGGATCTTGGGATCCAGGTGGTCCAGGTGCAGGAAGATGTGGTCCTTGTTCGGACCGACGCCGCGGCCCTCCTTGATCTCCACGGTCATCGAACGGCTGACCACGTCGCGCGAAGCCAGGTCCTTGGCCGAGGGGGCGTAGCGCTCCATGAAGCGTTCGCCTTCGGAATTGGTCAGATAGCCGCCCTCGCCGCGAGCGCCCTCGGTGATCAGCACGCCGGCGCCGTAGATGCCGGTCGGGTGGAACTGGACGAACTCCATGTCCTGCAGCGGCAGGCCGGCGCGCAGGACCATGGCGTTGCCGTCGCCGGTGCAGGTGTGGGCGCTGGTGCAGGACAGGTAAGCCCGGCCGTAGCCGCCGGTGGCCAGGATCACCATCTGGGCGGAGAAGCGGTGGATGGTGCCGTCGTCCAGCTTCCAGGCGGTGAGGCCCCGGCACACGCCCTCGTCCATGATCAGGTCGAGCGCGAAATACTCCACGAAGAACTCCACCTGCCGACGGAGCGCCTGGCCGTAGAGGGTGTGTAGGATGGCGTGGCCGGTGCGGTCGGCGGCGGCGCAGGTGCGCTGGATCGGCCCTTCGCCGAAGTTCTTGGTCATGCCGCCGAAGGCGCGCTGGTAGATCTTGCCCTCGTCGGTGCGCGAGAAGGGCACGCCCCAGTGCTCCAGCTCGTAGACGGCGGCGGGCGCGTTGCGGGTCAGGTATTCGATGGCGTCCTGGTCGCCCAGCCAGTCCGACCCCTTGACGGTGTCGTACATGTGCCAGCGCCAGTCGTCGGCACCCATGTTGCCGAGCGAGGCGGAGATGCCGCCCTGGGCCGCGACCGTGTGCGAGCGGGTGGGGAACACCTTGGACACGCAGGCGGTCTTCAGCCCCGCCTGGGCGCATCCCAGCGCCGCGCGCAGGCCGGAGCCGCCCGCGCCCACAACCACGACGTCGTAGGTGTGGTCGACGAACTCGTAGGCCGCCATGTTCAGTGCGCTCCCGCGCCCAGGAGGGCGACTTTCAGGATGGAGAAGACGCCGAGGGCGCCGGCGAGCCAGCAGACGGCGGAGTTGAGCAGCAGGGCCGGAATCTTGCTGCGCGGCTGGTGGACGTAGTCCTCGATGATCACCTGCATGCCCATCTTCATGTGCAGTGCGGTCACCGCGATCAGCAGCACGGCGAGGACGGCGTTCACCGGGGACTGCAGGAAGGCTGTAGCCCCCGCATAGCCGGCATGGGAAATCTTCAGCGCGCCGTAGATCGCCCACAGCGACAGCGGGACCAGGGCGACCGAGGTGGCGCGCTCGCTGATGAAGCGGGCGACGCCGTCATGGGCGCTGCCCAGGCCGCGGGCGCGGGACAGGGGTGTGCGGTAGGAGGAGTCGCCCATCGGATCAGCCCTTGATCATGAAGGCGCCGATGAACACGGCTATGGCGGCGACGATGCCGAAGGCGAAGGACGCCCAGGCGGTGGCGTTGGCGGTGGCCGGCAGGAAGCCCTTGCCGGAGTCGAAGGCCAGGTGCCGCAGCCCCGCCGCCAGGTGGTAGAAGATCGAGACCGCCAGGCCGAACAGCACCAGCAGGCCGAGCGGCGAACCCATCACGGTCATGAAAGTCCCGTAGGCGCTCGGGCCGAGCGCCAGGGTCAGCGCGCCGCCGACTACGATCAGCAGGCCGACGTACAACGCCACGCCGGTCGCGCGGGTGGCGATGGAGGCGGCCATGGTCACGTGCCAACGCCAGATCTGCAGGTGGGGCGACATCGGCGCCGCCCGGCGAGCGCCTGTCGGCGCCTTCGCGTCGGCCTTGACCTGACTCATTCCCGTCCCTTCGCGTCTGCAACAACGGCTCGGGCTATTTAAACCGCCGTCAGGGGGTGTCAACGAAAGCGGCCCAATCGCGGCATTGCTGCAACACGTTCGCAACTGAACGGTCGGTCTGCCTGGTTTTATAGCGCCCGCAGCGCCGCCAGCCGGGCGAAGGCCAGGGTCAGCGCCTTGCGCCGCGCCGGCGCCAGCGTGCAGAGCGGCGCTTCGGCCAGCACCGCGCCGCCGAACCCATCCGCCACGATCAAGCCCAGCCCCTCGGGCAGGATCTCGCGCGGGAATTCCGGCGCCACCGCAAAATAGAAGGCGTCGCAATAAGGAGCGTATTCGGACCATTTGTGATCGGCCCGGTAGTCTTCCAGCGAGGACTTCACCTCGACGATGACCAGTTCGCCCTTGGGCCCGAGCGCCAGCACGTCCGCCCGCCGCCCATTGGGCAGCGGCGCCTCCAGCACCGGCGCATAGCCGAGCTGCACCAGCAACCGCGCCGTCCCGCGCGTGACCACGCCGGTGATTTCTGGACGGGGGGCGGGGAGGGTGGCGAGGCTCACCCGGCTAGAATGTTCGCCCTTCGTTCGGAGTCAAGCGGGACGGCGAAGCGCTGGGCCGCGTCCGTGCTCACGCGCCCTTGTCGTAGATCAGCTTGGAGGTGTCGTAACCCAGCGACTTGGCGCGGGCGACGAGCGCGCTCCTGTTGGCCTTCAGGTCCGGGGTCCGGCTGAACAGCCAGAGGTACTTGCCGGTCGGTTCGCCCAGCACCACCCAGCTATGGTCGGGCGCGTAGTCCAGCACCCAGTAGTCCTTGTGCACCACCAGGAAGAAGGTCAGGCGGAACTTGGCGTTCATGCCCGGGTCCATGATCTTCATGTTGGCGTGGAAGAGCCTGGGCCTGGCGTTCTCGGGCAGGCAGGCCTGGGTCACGGTATAACCGCCGTCCGCCGTGGGCGTGTAGGTGGCCTCGGCGTTGGTGCAGTCCTCTTCCAGCTTGTTGTGCAGGCGCGCCACCTCGTACCAGCGGCCGGCGTAGCGCTGCAGGTCGACGGGCTTCTGCGGCTCCGGCGCGGCGGCGCCGAGCAACAGACAGAGCGGGGCGAGGGCGAGCAGGCTCTTGAGGTGCATCAGATTGTTCGGCCGTTGTTGGTCTCGAAAACACCGATCTCTAAAGCGCGACGGCCGAACGGGTTTCCGTAATTCGGTCGCCAAGCCTCGGATATCGAAGCCTTTTGAACATGAGATCGTCTAGATGAACCGGGCCTGACGGGCGCCGTAGCGCGAATGTCAGGCGACCCCGTTGGCCCGGAAGAAGGCCAGCATCCGCCGCCAGCCGTCCTCGGCGTCCTTGGCGTTGAAGCTCTCGCGGTAGTCGGCGTGGAAGCCGTGGCCTGCGTCCGGGTAGACCACCAGCTCGTCATGCACGCCGGCCTTGGCCAGGGCGTCGCGCATGGCGGCGATATCAGGGGCGGTGATGCCCTTGTCCTGCCCGCCATAGAGGCCGAGCACCGGGCACTTCAGCTTGCCGGGCAGGTCGATCGGATAGTCCCGGCCGGCCTCGCCATGGCCTTCCGGCGGATGGGCCAGCGGGCCGTACCAGGCGACGGCGGCCTTCAACTCGGGGAAGCGCGAGGCGGACATCCAGGTGGTCCCGCCGCCCCAGCAGAAGCCGGTCACCGCCAGCTTGTGCGGATCGACGAAGGGCTGGGCCTGCAGCCATTTCAGGGTGGCGCCGACGTCGCCCATCACCTGCTCCAGGTGGGCGGTGGCGACGATCTTCATGATCGCGGGGAATTCGGTGATGGTCGGCAGCTTGTCGCCGTCCGGGGCGCGGAAGAAGAAGGCCGGGGCGATGGCGACATAGCCCAGCTTGGCCAGCCGGCGGCAGATGTCCTGGATGTAGGCGTGGACGCCGAACACCTCCGAGCAGACCAGCACCGCCGGATGGCGGCCGTGGCCCTTGGGGCGGGCGATGTAGGCGGGCAGCTGCTCGCCGCCTTCGGGGATGGCGATGGTGGCGGTGTCGAGGCCCTCGGCGTCGGTGACGATCGGGGCGGCCTCGGCGGCCAGGGCCGCGGCGGCGTAGCCGGCGAAGATCATGCCGCCCAGCATCCGGCGCGACAGGTGGAAGTCCTCGGGCTGGGGCCCATCGGCTCGGGTGAGGCTCAACATGACCGGCTCCTGTCGCAATCGGCGGGGAGATTGCCCGAGCTTTCGGGGCGCTGTCAAAGCCGGGGTTGTTTCAGCAGCGTCACGCGTGACGGGCGAGCCTCAGGCGGCGGCTTCGGCCTTTTCGGCGTCCAGGCGCACCCAGGTCGAGGGGCGGGTGGCGCAGGCCTGGCCGATCACTTCCGCCAGCACCGAGACCGCGACCTCGAACGGCGCCTTGCCGCCGAGGTTCAGGCCGATGGGCGCGTGCAGCCGCTCCAGCGCCGCATCGTCGGCGCCCAGGGCCTTCAGCCGGGCCAGACGTTCAGGCAGCCGCCGCCGCGCGCCCAGCACACCGACATAGGCGGCCGGGGACTTCAGCGCGGCGAGCAGGGCGGACTCGTCGGCCTCCAGGTCGTGGGTGGCCACCGCCACATAGGTCCAGGGATCGAGGCCGATGTCGCCCAGGGCCTCGGCCGCGTCGCGGCGGTCGTAGCGCAGGCCGGGCAGGGGCGGCGGTTCGGACGGACCCTTGGGCCGCACCAGCCAGGTCTCGAACTCGCTCTGGATCGCCAGGCTGGAGATGGCGATGGCGATGGGGTCGGAGCCGACGACGATCAGCCGGCGCCGGGGCAGCCGGCGCAAGCCGAGCGCCAGACCCTGGCCCACGACCGCACAGCCGACGTCGGGCCGGGCCATGGTGGCCAGCAGGGGTCCGAAGACCGGATCGTTGAGATTGGGGAGCGGGGCGTCGGCGGGTGCGCACAGCCGCCGGGTCCCGTCGCTAAGCCAGATCGCCTCGCGCCGAGCCTCGCCCAGAGCCAGCAGGTCGCGTACGGCGGCGTCGCCGGGCGGGATCGGTTCGAGCAGGATGTCGACGCGGCCGCCGCAGACCAGACGGATGTCGGGCGGACCGCCCTCGCCATAGATCAGACGTTTGGGGCTTCCCGTCGCCAGGCTGTCCATGGCGTGCATGCAGATGTCGGCCTCGATGCAGCCGCCGGAGAGGAAGCCGTGCGGCTCGCCCCCGTCGATCAGCATCTGGGACCCCACGGGCCGGGGCGATCCGCCGATCACCGCGTGGATAGTGGCCAGGGCCACGGCCCGCTTGGCGGCGAAGGCGGACGCGAGCGCAGGCCGCACATCGTCTGTCAGGCCGAACATCGGCCAGTCGGGCAGGCTCAGGATCTCCGACATGACGGTTCAATCGTCTCGTCGGAGATCAAGTTCCCCACAGGCCTAGGCCTCTTCGGCCGCCGGCGTGGCCGGGGCGCCGGTGTCGCCGGTTTCTTCCCCGCCTTCGAAGGTGCGGGGACGGCGGCGGCGGGTGCGAGGACGGCGGACTTCGCCATCTTCCGCGGCCGGCGCGCCTTGCAGGAAGGCCGGCGCTTCGCTCACGCCGCCGTCATGTGACCGCAGCATGGGGGACGCATCCGCTTCCGGCGCTTCGGGAGAAGGGAAGGACGAGGCTTCGGACGCGACGGCTACGACGGCCAAGGGGTCGCGAGCCTCGGCCGACGCATCGGCTTCGACACGGGGTTCGCGGGGCGCTCGCTCGCGGCGCGGACCTCGTTCGAAGCGCGGGGCGCCCTCGCGGGGAGCCTCGGCGCGGGTCTCGCCCCGGAGTTCGTTGTTGCGCGGCTCGCGGGGTTCGCGCGGCTCGTTGCGGGGCTCGCCGCGAGGTTCGCGCTGTTCACGCGGTTCGCTGCGAGTTTCATTGCGCGATTCGTTGCGGGTGTCGGACCGGCCTTCGTTCGCCCGCCCTTCGTTCGCCCGACCGTCATTGCGGTTGTCCGGGCGTTGTTCGTTGCGGCCGTCGCGGTTATTGTCGCGGTTGTCGTAGCGCTCGCCGCTTTCGCGACGCGTCTCGCGACCGTCGGACCCGTCGCGGCGTCCGTCCTGACCGTTGGGGCGGTTGTCGCGTTCGCCGTAGACGTTCTCGCGGCGGTTCTCGAAACGGTTGTCCCGCCGGCCATCCTGGTTGTTGGCCTGGCTGTAGGTTTGGCCGTTGGCGTCGCCGTTCATGGCCTCGCCTTCGCCCTGGGGCTGGCCTTCGCCGTTGTCTTCCATCCCCTCGAAGTCTTCCTCGAAGTCGATGTCGAGGCCGGAAGCGAACACGTCGCGGCCGAGGATTTCCGCCGGCGGCCGCTGGGGCTGGATCGTCCTCAGCACCCGGAAATAGTGGTCGGCGTGCTGGAGATAGTTCTCGGCAAGCACCCGGTCGCCGGACGCGAAGGCGTCACGGGCCAGTTGCTGGTATTTTTCGAACACGTGCTGGGCGTGGCCGCGAATCTTCACGTTGTCCGGGCCGTTGGAGTCGAAGGCGCGATTGACGTTCTGCTGCGGTTTCCCGCCGCCGCCGCCCCCGCTGGGACTTCCACCGCTGCCGCGATTGCGGCCGCGCTGGCGCTTCATGTTCTTGAAATCTCTCATCGTGTGCTTGACCGTATGCGTCGCGCGCGACGCCTGAGCGCTAAAAGGGACCGCCGGTTCTGAGCCGTGTTCCCGTCACCGAGGACGGAGGCGCGAACTGCGCTGGCGCGAACGAACGTCGCGTCTTCGGCCACGTTCACCGGGTTACGCCGGGATCGCTCCGACAAGTCTGAGCAGGAACGATTCGAGACTTAATGGCTCATTCCCGGATTTCCAAGGGCTTTCTTGCGGCCGATGACCACGCGGTCGCGGTCGGACAGGTCCTTGAGCACGCCCACGGCCTGGGCGCCGGCGGCGTGGAACAGCGGCGGGACGCTCTCGCCCTGGTCGAAACCGATCTCCACCAGCAAGAGGCCGCCGGGTTTCAGGACGCGCAGGATCTCCGGCGCGAGCAGGCGATAGGCGTCCAAACCGTCCTCGCCGCCGTCCAGGGCCAGGCGCGGCTCGTGGTCTCGCACCTCCGGGGCCAGGGTCTCTATGTCGCGGCTGGGGATGTAGGGCGGGTTGGCTGTGACCAGGTCGAAGCCTTCGTCCTGAAGGCCCGCAGTCCAGTCTCCGCGCAACAGCGCCACCCGGTTGTTCAGATCCAGGTTGGCCGCGTTCTCGCGGGCCACCGCCAGCGCCTCTTCGGAGACGTCCACGCCCAGCCCGCGCGCAGCGGGACGCTCGGCCAGGATCGCCAGCACGATGGCGCCCGAGCCGACGCCCAGGTCCAGCATGTCGAAGGCCTGGTGCTCCTCGAAGGCGCGCAGGGCGTGGTCGACCACCACCTCCGTTTCTGGCCGAGGCGTCAAAACATGGGAGTTCACGCCCAGCATGATCTTCCAGAAGCCCTTGCGGCCCAGGATGTGGCTGACCGGCTCCCGCCGCGCACGGCGTTCGACATAATCGTCAAGAGTTGCGGCCTGATCGGGCGTCAGGGGCCGGTAGGGATCGGTGAGCAGGTCGGCGCGGGTGGCGCTGGCCGCCGCCTCGACCAACAGGCGGGCGTCGATCACCGGGCTGTCGACGCCGGCGCTCTTCAGCCGGTCGCGGGTGGTGGTCCAGGCCTGGACGAGGGTCAGGGTCATGGGGACAGCTCTGCTGGGTGGGCTGGAACAAGGGTCGCGAGGTCGCCTTCGGCGAGTCCGCCGCCTGCGATGGGCTTCAGATATAGGCCGCACAGCCCATGGCCATAGTGGCTGCGCAAGGCTGGGACCAGATCGAGGTCGCGCTCGCCCGAGACGGGATCGACGTGGGTGGCGATGCAGCGGGGGATCGGCTTGACCACCTCCGCAACACTCTCGCCCAGGCGCAGGCGGGTTCCCGTCGGAAGATCGAGCTCCGCCCAAGCCGGCCAGCCTTCGACGTAGAGATTGGCGCGCATGCGCAACGGATCGACCCCTCGTTCGAGCTTGGCGGCGAGATCGCGAAGGCTCGCGAGATTGATCAGCGAGACCCAGCCCTCGCAATCATCGGTGAAGCGGTGGCGGGGACCCGCCTCGATCAGGTGCAGCGGGCCCATCTCCTCGTCTTCCCCGAGATAGGCGGCGAGCCAGTCGGCGAAGGCCTGGCGGCCGGCGTGGTCATGCAGGTCGAAGTGCTCGATCCATTCGCCTATCTTCAGCGAAAGCGTGCCCGAAGCCGGATCGAAGGCGGTGACGGCCCGCGCCAGTTTCGGATGGTTGGCGAGCACCGTGAAGCGCCATTTGGAGATGAAGGCCGGGGTGTCGGGATCGAAGCCGCTCGGGCCGCGCTCGACGGCGTATAGGCGGTCGCAAGGGAAGTTCCCGCCGGCCTCCAACATGACCGCGCCGACCCGCTCGGGCGTGAAGCCCTTGACCGGATAGCGATAAAGGCTCCCGACGCGTCCTTCCATAGCGCCGACCTAGCCCATGAGCGGCGGCCAAGGAAGCCGGACGCCGGAAAGCTTCAGGCCACAGAGGTCGGGGCCAGGAAGGCCGCAGCCTGTCAGTCGCGCAGCTTGCGGGCGATCGCTTCCAGGTCGGAGGCGAGCACCAGGTCGTCCACCTTCAGCACTTCGATCCGCTTCACCGCATGCAGCACGGTGGTGTGGTCGCGCCCGCCGAAGCGGCGGCCGATGTCGGGGTAGGAGCGGGTGGTGAGCTGCTTGGCCAGGTACATGGCGGCGTGGCGGGGCCGCGCCACCGCGCGGGTGCGCTTCTCGCACAGCAGGTCCGCCTGCTTCAGCCCGTAGTGCTCCGCCACCGCCTTCTGGATGTCGTCCACGGTGATCCGCTTCTCCACCGTGCGCAGATGCGGGCGCACGATGGTCTGGACCTCTTCCAGCGAGAGCTTGGCGAGACGGTCGCCGGCGCGGGCGACCAGGGTGTTGAGACCTCCCTCGAGTTCGCGCACGCTGTCGGCGAAGCGGTCGGCCAGGAACTGCATCACCTCGGGACGGGCCTTGCCCTCGATCTGCAGGTCGCGCGACAGGGTGGCGAGCTTGCGCTCCAGGATGCCGAGCCGCAGGCTCCGGTCCGCCGGTTCGATCCCGCAGACCAGGCCCGCGCCCAAGTGCGACCGCAGGCGGGCGTCCACCTCGCTCAGCGCATGGGCGGGCCGGTCGGAGGCGAACACCACGCGGCGGCCTTCCGCCATCAGGGCGGTCAGGGTGTGGAACAGCTCCTCTTCCGAAGACTTCTTGCCGCCGATGAAGTGGACGTCGTCCACCAGCAGCAGGTCGGCGGTGCGCAGCTCGTTCTTGAACCCGGGCGCGGCGCGATCCATCAGCGCCTTGACGAAGGTGGAGGTGAACCGTTCGGCGGTCAGGTAGACGATCTTCTTGTCCGGCCGCACGCGGGAGGCTTCCCAGGCGATGGCGTTCAGCAGGTGGGTCTTCCCGAAGCCGTAGGGGCCGTGGAAGTAGACCGGGTTGAAGCAGCCGCCGTCGGCCCAGGAGGCCACGCGGCGCGCGACGCTGAGGGCGAACTCGTTGGACGGGCCGGCCACGAAGCTGTCGAAGGTGAAGCGGTCGGCGATCCCCGCTGGCCGCGGATTTTCGATCCCCGGGGCGGTCTCCGGAGCGGCGGCGGGCGCTTCCGCGACCCGCGGCGCGCTCGACGGTGCTGCGGGAGGCGCGGCGTTGGCCGATGCGACATGGGCGGCGGCCATGGCGGGGACGGCGTCGCCCTCGAACTCCAGCCGCGATTTCAGGTCGAGCACCCGGCGCTCCGGGTCCGCCTGGGTCCAGATCTCGCCCAAACGCCGCCAGGCGTTGCGGCGAATCCAGTCGCGCGCCAATCCGGTCGGGGTCACCACCACCAGGGCGCCGCTGCGCGCCTTGCGCAGCTTCGCCGGCGCGATCCACGAGCCGAAGGTGTCCTCGCCCAACTCGCCCCGCAACACATTGCAGGCGAGCGACCAAGTCACCGCGGCGCCCGCGCCGCCGTCCAAATCCGACGCCAAAGTCTTCGTCACGTCCGTCGCCATGTCCTTGACCAACCCCAAAGACTTGGTTGCGTGCTCAACTCAAGCGTGCGCTCAAGCTGTTGCAGCCCCCTTCGCCCAGCAGACACAGTCCCTCTATCAGCGATCGCCCCCGCGCCGCTGTCGCCTTTTGGAGATGAAAGATGAACTGTCCTGAGAGGGTCAGAGTAGCCCCGGCAGGGGGGGGGTCAACGGGGATTCTCGGGTGATTCGGCGGATAAAATGTTTGACTCCTGACAAGCCCCTAAAGTGGCTTGGGAATCTTTTTAAGAATGGGGGAGGTGTGCAAATCGTCGCGGCGGAAATGTTCCGAACACAAAGAAAAGGCCGCAGGTGCTTTTGCACCTACGGCCTTGTTTTCACATAATTTCTTTAATTAGGCTGCGGAAAGCTTCTTCAGCTGGGCAGCCAGACGCGACACCTTGCGCGAGCCTGTGTTCTTATGAACCACGCCCTTGGAGACGGCGCGCATAAGTTCCGACTGCGCCTCAATGAAGGCGGACTTCGCGGCGCCGGCGTCGCCGGCCTGGACCGCCTCGTCGAAGCGCCGCAGGAAGGTGCGCACGCGCGACCGGCGAGCCCGGTTGACGGCGGTACGACGTTCGATCTTGCGGACCGCTTTCTTGGCGCCCGGCGTATTGGCCATGATTAATTCAACCTGAGATGTGGTGCTCCGCCACAAGCGGCGGATGAATCGGGAGGGGCGCATATACTGAAGTCGGCCCGTGCCGTCAATCTTGCAGTCCTAAAGCGCCTCCGATTGCGGGGCGACTTCACCGACCCGATCCAGATAGGCGCGCCGCACGCGGACCCCGTCCTGGTCGTATAGGAAGGGAACCAGCGCATATCTGACCCCGGTGGTCACGGGCAAGGCCTCGTGCAATAGGCCGCACCCGAACACCACCGCCGCGCCCGTGGGCGGCTTGTAGAGGCGGCGCCCGAATTCGGGGAAGCGCAGCTCACCGCCCGTATAATCCTCGGCGTTCAGGTTCAGGGTGACGGCGAAGCGCCGGTGCGCGGTGCCGGGGGTGGCGTCGTCGCGGTGGGCGCTGAAGAAGCCCTGGTCGGCGGCGTCGTAGCAGGTGATCAGGTCGCGCTCCATCTCCCGCCCCCGCCATCCCCAGGCCCGCACCAGCATGGGCAGCAGGCGGTCTCGCAGGCGGTCGCGGGCGGCTTGGCGCAGAGCGGGATCGGCGATGGTCACGTCGCGTCGCCGCTTGAAGCGGGGGTCGGCGAGATTGACCGTGCGCCCCTCCGACTCGATCGCGAACCCGGACTCTTCGCTCCGGGAGCGCCGGTAATGGGCGATCAGCTCGGCGCAGAACGCCGGCTCGAACACACGGGGGATTTCCAGCACCGGCGCGAAGCCGGCCTCTGCGCCAACGCCGTCCGTCGCCAAGGCCGCTTCCAGCTGGTCGAGCACCACGCCCGTCGCCTCGATCGGCTCGGCCGCGATCACCCGCAACATCCGGTCCAGCAGGAAGACGGCGGGCTGTAGGCTATCGCCGCGCACCAGGCCGTAGAGCCCCGCCACCTTCAGGTCGTAGTCGTCGAAATATCTCAGGCCGGGCGAAAGGTTGCGCAGGCCCCGCTGGGCCCGGTCGGCCCGGTCGGCGGTGACGCCGAAGAACAGGGCCTCGCGGTCGTCGAACAGGCCGCGCCGCGCCAGCACCTGGGCGTGGGCCGTGGCGCAGGCTTCCAGGCCCAGGCTGCCGAAGACCATCAGCACCACATACCGGCCCGCCACCACGTCCAGGCTGTAGGCGGCGATGCCGTCGGTGGGCGCGCTGAACAGGGGCGCGGGCTCGCCGAATTCCGGGGCGCGGGGTAGATGGGGATCGGAGTCGCTCACGGCCGCAGGCTCCGCCCTCATGGTGAACGAAGCCCTAACCGGGCCAAGGCGCCTTACTCGGCCAGGGCTTCGAACCGGTCGGTGGCGGCGAGCTTCCAATTCTGGGCGTAGAAGGCGTGGTTGCAGTCCCCGCTCAGCAGCTCTCCTTTTTTCAGGAAGGTGTGAATCTCGGAGAACTGCTTGATCTCCGTGGCGCTGATCCGGCGCGACAGATGGTGGGCCCCAAGTTCGGACGGATGCTGCAGGCCGGCGGCGGCCAGGATGTCCGCCAGCGCTTGAACGGTCTTGTCATGGAAGTTGCGCACCCGCTCGGCCTTGTCGGTGACCACCAGGGCGCCCTGGCGCAACTTGTCCTGGGTGGCGACGCCAGTGGGGCAGTGGTTGGTGTTGCAGCTCAGCGATTGCACGCAGCCCAGCGCGAACATGTAACCGCGCGCTGCGTTGGCCCAGTCCGCGCCGATGGCGAGCACGCTGGCGATGTCGAAGGCGTTGGCAATCTTGCCCGCCGCCCCGATCCGGATCTGGTCGCGAAGGCCCGCGCCGACCAAGGTGTTGTGCACGAACAGCAGGCCCTCGCGCATGGGGGCGCCGATATGGTCGGTGAACTCCTGCGGAGCGGCGCCCGTGCCACCCTCGGTGCCGTCCACCACGATGAAGTCGGGGCGCACGCCGCTCTGCAGCATGGCCTTGACCATGCCCATGAACTCCCACGGGTGGCCGATGCAGAGCTTGAATCCGACCGGCTTGCCGCCCGAGCCCTCGCGCAGGCGGGCGATGAAGTCCATCAGCTCCAGGGGCGTGGAGAACTCGCTGTGGCGAGCAGGCGAGACGCAGTCCACGCCCTCGGGTACGCCCCGGGTCTCGGCGATCTCGCGCGTCACCTTGGGGCCGGGCAGCACGCCGCCGTGCCCGGGCTTGGCGCCCTGGCTGAGCTTGATCTCGATCATCTTGATCTGCTCGGCCTGGGCCTGTTCGGCGAACCGGACCGGATCGAACTTCCCGTCCTTGGTGCGACAGCCGAAATAGCCGCTGGCCACCTCCCAGACGATGTCGCCGCCGTTCTCGCGGTGATAGGAGCTGATCGAGCCCTCGCCGGTGTCATGGGAGAAGCCGCCCATGGCCGCGCCCTTGTTCAGCGCCCGGATGGCGTTGGCCGACAGCGAGCCGAAGCTCATGGCCGAGATGTTGAAGATCGAGGCGGAATAGGGCTTGGCGCACAGATCGCCGCCGATCTTGATCCGGAAGCTCTTGGGGTCTCCGGGTGTCGCCGGGCGGTTGGAGTGGCCGATGAACTCGTAGCCGTTGGCGTAGGGCTCGAGCAGGGTGCCGAACGGATGTTCGCCCATCTCGCCCTTGGCGCGCTTGTAGATCAGCGAACGCTGATCGCGGGTGAAGGGCGCGGCCTCCTCGTCGCCCTCGATCAGGTACTGGCGGATTTCCGGGCGGACGAACTCCACCATCCAGCGGATGTGGCCGATGATGGGATAGTTGCGCTGGATGGAATGGCGGGTCTGGGCCATGTCGCACACGCCCAGCAGGAATAGAGCGGCTGCGATCCCCGCGATCGGCCAGGCCCAGTCCCAGGCCAGGGTCGCGGCCGCGGCTCCGGCGGCGAGCATCGCGATCACGCACAGGGCGAAGACGGTATAGCGGCTGAGCAGGGTCATTCGCGGGTCCGAAGTCTTGCTGGCGATCTCTCATCGCCATCCGGCGCGACCTTAGCCTCCGCCGATGACGATCAGGAAGCCGTCGCGTCCGATTGCGGTTCCGATATCGTCGCGCCGGCCGGAAAAGGCCGGCTCAGGTACGGCGAGCCGGCCAGTCCGAACCGCCAGGGCAGCTCGACCGCCTTGGTGAGGCCGATCCTCGGACCGGCGATGACTCGCTGAGGCTGGCCGGCGCCGAGCGCGAACGGCGGGGCGTCCAGCGGCAGGCCGTTGTGTTCGTGGGTGACGCCGAGGGCCTGGCATAGCTTGCCGGGTCCCGAACACAGGCTGCGCAACGGCTCCAAGCCGCGGCGGGCGCGCATCTGTGCGAGGCCTGTCTCGGGCTCCAGGGCGCGGATCAGCACGGCGCTGCCGGGCTCCTCGCCCGCGACGATGTTGAGGCACCAGTGGATACCGTAGGAGCGGTAGACATAGGCGTAGCCGACCGGGCCGAACATCACCGCGTTGCGCGCGGTCGGGCCGGGATAGGCGTGGGAGGCCGGCTCCAAGTGGTGATAGGCCTCGGTCTCCACGATGACGCCGCCCACGCCCTCCAACGTCAGGTGCGCGCCGATCAGGTCTCGCGCCACCGTCGTCACCGGCCGGGCGAGGAAGGCGTGGTCCAGCGCCAGGCCGGCGAACGTGTCCAAGGACTTCAGAGGGGGCTGCAGCGGGGGCTCAGAGGATCCAGGCGCGCGGGCGGCCGTAAGGCTGGTCCTGCAGCGCGGCGATCAGGCCGACGACGCAGCGCACCGCGTACCAGACCGCGATCACGACCTGGATGCAGTGGGCGATGAAGATGATGCCGAAGCCGATCACCACCACGGTCAGCAGCAGCCCACCCCACCAAAGCACTGCGGAGACGACAAGCCAGATCAGCGCGATCCAGAAGGTGCGGATCTGGAAGACGTAGTGGCTGAGCGCGCGCTGGCCGGCGCTTCCCTTCAACACATAGGCCATGATCACGCCGATCATCGCCGTCAGTCCGCCGGTGATGAAGCCGAGCAGGTACAGGACATAGACGACGACGCTCATCGTCTTGTCCTCGGGGCCGACCAGGGCCGCCGATGGATTGTAGATCGGATCACTCATCGCATTTCGCCCCGCCTAGTGTGGTCAGGGTCCCATGACGACGGGCGGCGATCCAGGCCTTTGTTGTGAATTAATGGAAAGGCGAGATCACCGTCCCGGCCAGAAGCCGACGATGCGCTTCACCTCCGCCAGGGTGGGCTCGGCGGCGGCGTTAGCGCGCTCGGCGCCCGCGGCCAGGATGCGGTCGATCTCGGCCGGATCGGCCAGGTAGCGGCGCATGGCGTCGCCCACGGGGGTCATGGCGGCCACCGTCACCTCGGCCAGCGCGGGCTTGAAGGCGCCGAAACCCTGGCCGCCAAACCGTTCCAGCACCTGGGCCTTGGTCTCGCCCGTCAGCGCCGCATAGATGCCGACCAGGTTGTCGGCCTCGGGCCGATCGGTCAGGCCTTCGATGGTTTCGGGCAAGGGCTCGGGATCGGTCTTGGCGCGCTTGATCTTCTGCAGGATCTCGTCGGCGGTGTCGGTCAGGTTGATGCGGCTCTGATCGCTGGGGTCCGACTTGCTCATCTTGGCCGAGCCGTCGCGCAGCGACATCACGCGCGCGCCCGGCCCCTGGATCAGCGGTTCCGGGATCGGGAAGAAGTCCGGTGCGTCGAAGTCGGTGTTGAACTTGCCGGCGATGTCGCGGGTGAGTTCCAGGTGCTGCTTCTGGTCCTCGCCCACAGGCACGTGGGTGGCCTTGTAGACCAGGATGTCGGCGGCCTGCAGCACGGGGTAGGTGTACAGCCCGACCGATGAGCGCTCCTTATGCTTGCCGGACTTCTCCTTGAACTGGGTCATGCGGTCGAGCCAGCCCAGCCGGGCCGTGCAGTTGAAAATCCAGGCCAGTTCGGCGTGCGCGCGGACCGCCGACTGGGGGAAGATGGCGGCGCGCTTGGGGTCGAGGCCGGCGGCCAGATAGGCGGCGGCGATCTCGCGGGTCTGATCGGCCAGCTTGGCCGGCTCCTGCCACACGGTGATGGCGTGCAGGTCGGCCACGAACAGGTAGCAGTCGTAGGTCTCCTGCAAGGCGGTGAACTTCTTCAGCGCCCCCAGGTAGTTGCCGAGGTGAAGCGCGCCGGACGGCTGCACGCCGGAAAGCACGCGCTGGGAATGGGTCGGTTCGGTCATGAGCTTCGCTTAATTCCTTCCCCCTCGAAGGGGGAAGGGCAGGGTTGGGGGTGTGGCCACGAGTCTTGGGAGTAGGCGATGGCGGCGCCCCCCGCGTGAATGCCGGAAACAGGGCGGCCACACCCGCACCCCTGCCCCTCTCCCTTCGAGGGAGAGGGGTTCATGGCGTGGCCTTCTTCGGCGAACGCTTCAGCGCGGCCTTGATGTCGGCCGGCGTCACCGCCTTCAGTGCGAACAGCAGGGCGAGATAGATCCCGGCGCCCACGATCACGGTGACGCCGACCGCGATCTCCTTGCGCAGCAGCAAATGCTCGTAGTGGGGACGCAGCCACGAGGCCGTCGCCATCACCGCGCCCATGATCAGGCTGGCGGCGATCAGCTTGCGCAGGCGCACGATGGCCTCCCAGCTGGGCGTGTAGTGGTCCTGGGTCTGGAGCAGCATGGCCATCATGATCACGTTCAGCCAGGCCGCCGTCGCCGTGGCCGCCGCGATGCCTGGAAAACCGATGAAGTGGAACAGGGTCAGGCCGAGCAGGATATTCACCACCACCGAGATCATGGCGAACTTCATCGGCGTCTTGGTGTCGCCGCGCGCGAAGAAGGCGCGGCTGAACAGCTGCTGCAGCACGAAGGCCGGGGTTCCGATCCCGTACCAGAACAGGGCGTGGGCGGTGTTGTGGGCGTCGAACACCTTGAATTCGCCGCGGGTGAACAGCCCGTCGATCAGGAAGAAGGGCATGGCCGTCAGCGCCGCCGCCGCCGGCAGGGTCAGGGCCAGGGAGAAGCCCACCGCCTCGTCCATGGCGGCTTGGCCGCCAGCGTGGTCCTTGGCCTGGACGGCCTGGGACAGGCGCGGGAGCAGGGCTACGCCCATGGCTACGCCCACCAGGCCCAGGGGGAGCTGGTACAGCCGATCCGCCACCGCCAGCCAGGAGCGGGCCCCGTTCACCTGGCTGACCAGGATGCCGGAGATGAAGATGTTGATCTGGGTGGCGCTGGCGGCCGCAGCCCCGGGGATGGCCTTGGCGATCAGGGCCTTCACGTCCGGCGTCAGTCGCGGCAGGTTCCAATGCACCGCCGCCCCGGATTTCCTGACGCCCCAGGTCAGCAACCCGACCTGGGCCAAGCCTGCGCCCAGGACGCCCCACGAGGCGGCGACGGCGGCGCCTCGAGCGGTGTGCTGGGGCAGCACGGCGATCAGCATGCCGAGGTTCAGCAGGCTGGGGGCCAGGGCGTAGACCACGAACCGCCCCCGCGCGTTCAGCACGCCCGACAGGTGGGCGTAGATGGCCATGCAGGGCAGGTAGGGCATGGCGATCTGGGTCAGCAGCACCGCCAGCTTGAACTTGGCAGGATCGTGCGCGTAGCCTGGATTGATCAGGTACATCAGCCACGGCATGGTCAGCTGGGCGACGATGGTGATGGCGATGGTGGCGGCGGCGAGCACGGCCATGGCGTCGCCTGCCAGCACGTCGGCCACCTCTTCCCCATCCTTGGCCAGGGCCTTGGAATAGGCCGGCACGAAGGCGGCGGCGAAGGCCCCCTCGGCGAAGATGCGGCGGAACAGATTGGGGAAGGCCAGGGCGGTGTTATAGGCGTCGGCCGCGAAGCCGACGCTGGCGCCCATGGTGTAGCTGATCGCCAGGTCGCGCAGGAAGCCCAGCATGCGGCTGACCAGGGTCAGGCTCGACACGATCATGGACGAGCGGATCAGGCTGGGCCGGGGCGACGCGGCCTGCGCCTGGGTCTGAAGCGGCGGTCGGCTGGGATCGGCCATGGCTTCGGACAGCGGGTCGTCGGCGGCGGGCGCATCCAGGCCCGGAGCGTCAGGCAGGGGGATCGGCTTGGGTCCAGTCACCTCGCGGCCCTATCGGGGTGCGGCGCGGGGGTCAACCGTTCCCGGCCATCGCTCCCGGGTGTTCGTCAGACTAGGGCGCGGGCGCCAATGCGGGCGCGGGCCTTCTCGACCTCGGGCTCCACTGCGAGCAGCACGGCCTTCAACTCCTGCTTCAGGGCGGCGATGGCGTAGGGCTCGGTCAGTTTCCGCCCTTCCGCATCGGTGACGTAGAAGGCGTCCACCGCCCGCTCGCCGAAGCTTTCGATGTGGGCGGACTGCACGGACAGGCCGGCGTCGGCCAGGGTGCGCGACACCGCCTGGAGCAGGCCGGGCCGATCGCGGCCGGACACTTCGACCACGGTGGCCATGTCCGACGCCTCGTTGTCCACCGCCACCGCCGGAGCCACGGAAAAGGCGCTGGCGCGTCCGAGATCGAGGCGGCGGGGCTCGTCCGCCGGAGATTGGCCGCATCCGGCGGTTTCCAGCGCCGCCAGCAGCCGGTCCAGGCTGCGGGGATCGGCCTCGCCGAACGGTGCGCCCGAGCGATCCTGGACATGGAAGATATCCAGCGCGCCCCCGGACGCGGAGGTGAACACCCGCGCGCCCACCACATTGGCGCCGAGCGAGGCCATGGCCGCGGTCAGGTCGGCGAACAGGCCGCGCCGGTCCGGGGCGGCGACCGAGATCTCCACCGCGTTCCAGTCCGCCATCAGCCGGGCGGAGGCCGCCGCGCCCTCCTGCACCGCGCGCTGGACCAGGGACAGGTGCTCGAGCTGGGCCTTGGCGGCGAAGGCGACGAAGTAGGCGTCCTCCATCGACTGGGCCCAGCTCCGGGCCGCGCCGCCGTTTTCTGCGGCGTTTTCCAAGCGCGTGCGCGCGGCCTCGGCCAGGATCTGCTGGATGTCGTCCACCGCCTCGAACGCCAGGTCGGACGGCCGTCCGCCGCGGAACACCGCCTCGGTGGAGGTGTAGAGCTGGCGCAGCAGCTGGCCCTTCCAGCCGTTCCAGACGCCGGGCCCGACCGCGCGGATATCGGCGGCGGTGAGCACGGCCAGGCAGCGCAGCCGGTCGGGGTCCTGCACGATGCGGGCGAAGGCGGCGATGGTGCGCGGATCGCCCAGGTCGCGCTTCTGGGCGTAGTCGGACATCACCAGGTGGTGCTGGACTAGCCAGGCGGCGAACTCCACCCGCTCCGACGACAGGCCCAGCCGCTCGCAGGCCAGGCGCGCGTTGCGGGCGCCGGCCAGTTCCTGGCCGCCCGGCGCGCCGCCCTTGCCGGTGTCGTGCAGCAGCATGGCCAGGAACAGCGCCTCGCGGTCGGCGATCAGCGGCAGGATGCTCACCGCCAGCGGATGGTCCTCGCCCAGCCGACCGCCGGCGATGTCGGCGATGTAGCCCACCGCGCGCAGGGTGTGCTCGTCGGTGGTGTAGGCGTGGTACATGTTGAACTGCATCTGGCCGACGATGCGGCCGAACTCCGGCAGATAGCGGCCGAGCACCCCGCTCTCGTTCATCAGCGTCAGGGTGCGCAGGGTCTCGGTCCCGAACGCCAGCACGTCCAGGAAGGCCCGCGCCGCATCGGGATCGCGTCTCAGCTTGGCCCCGATCAGGTGCAGCGAGCGGTTCACCGCCGCGAAGGCGTCGGGATGCAGGTCGAGGTCGTGGACATCGGCGACGCGGAAGATGCGCAGCAGGTTCACGGGATCGCGCTCGAAGGTCTCCGGCCCCTCGACGCAGAGTCGCCCGTCGCTTTCATGGAAGCCGGGCTCCAGCTCGCGGCGAGGCGGGCTGCGGCGCGGGAACAGGCGTGACAGGCCCTGCGGCCGCTTGGCGTGATCGGCTTCCAGCTTGGCGCAGAAGGTGCGGGTCAGCACGCCCACCTCGCGGGCGATCAGGAAGTAGCGGCGCATGAAGCGCTCCACCACCACCGCGTCGCCGGTCTCGTCGCCATAGCCCATGCGCCGCGCCACCTCGGGCTGCAGGTCGAAGGTCAGCCGCTCCTCGGCCCGGCCGGTGATGAAGTGCATGTGCGCACGCACCGCCCACAGGAAGTCGAAGGCGCGCAGGAAGGCCTTCACCTCGCGCCGGTTGAAGTCCTTCAGCCGCATCAGCTCGCGCGGCTCGTCCACCGGGTGCAGGTACTGGGCGATCCAGAACAGGGTGTTGAGGTCGCGAAGGCCGCCCTTGCCCTCCTTGACGTTGGGCTCGACCATGTAACGCGAGGCGCCGGCCT
>NZ_LMUL01000014.1:1917280-2003412 GCF_009765965.1 Caulobacter sp. S45 | reverse complement strand
CCGGTCCCCTCGACCACGTCCTTGCGGAACCGCCGCTTCAGCTCGGTGGCGAGCGCCTCGTCGCCGGCCACCCAGCGGGCCTCCAGCAGCGAGGTGCGGATGGTGTAGTCCTCCCGCGCGAAGCGGATGCACTCGTCCACCGTGCGCGAGGCGTGGCCGACCTTGAAGCCCAGGTCCCACAGCGCATAGAGCAGGCACTGGATCGTCGCCTCGGCGTGGGCGTCGCCCTTGTGGGGGCGCAGGAACAGCAGGTCCACGTCGGAATAGGGCGCCATGGTCCCGCGCCCGTAGCCGCCCACCGCCACCAGCGACAGCGGGTTGGCTCCCTTGCCGGTCGGCTCCGGCAGCACATGGCGGGTGACGAAGTCGTAGAGCGCGGTGATCGCCACGTCGGTGAGCGCGCCCAGCACGCGGGCGGTCTCCAGGCCCCCGCCGCCGGCTTCCAGCCTGGCGCGGGCGGCTGCGCGGCCCTGGTCAAGCGCCTGACGCAGGCGGCGCACGGCCTCCGTGCGGCGATCGTCCAGATCGGGCTGGGCGGCGGCGATGGCGTCCAGGTCCTCGCGCAGCGCCGTCCGGTCGACGAGGGCTTCGCTCTGGAGTGGACGGGCGCGGGGCATGAGGTTTCCTGTTCCCAGCCTTCATCTAGGGTGGCTTGGCGGTTTTGTGAATGCGCCCACAGCGTCGCGTCCCGCGACGTAAGGGACCGCTACCGGGTCATGTTCTTCAAGCGGTACAGCGCCTCTAGCGCTTCGCGGGGACTGAGCGCGTCGGGGTCGATGGCCTCCAGCGCCGTCTCCACCCGCGACGCCTCCACCGGCTCCGGCGGCTTGGTCGCGGCGAACAGCGGCAGATCGTCCAGCCGGGCGGGGGAGTTGGGATCGCGCTCCAGCCGCTCCAGCACCTGGCGGGCGCGGGCGACCACGGGGGCGGGCACGCCGGCCATCTTGGCCACCTGCACGCCGTAGGAGCGGTCGGCCGCACCCTCCACCGCCTCGTGCAGGAACACCAGGTCGCCGTTCCACTCCTTGGCCCGCATGGACAGGTTGCAGCAGGCCTTCAGGCGCTGCTCGAGCCGCGCCAGCTCGTGATAGTGGGTGGCGAACAGGGCTCGGCAGCGGTTGGTGTCGTGCAGGGCCTCGGCGCAGGCCCAGGCGATGGCCAGGCCGTCATAGGTGGCGGTGCCCCGCCCGATCTCGTCCAGCACCACCAGCGAACGCGGCGTCGCCTGGGTCAGGATGGCGGCGGTCTCCACCATCTCGGTCATGAAGGTCGAGCGGCCGCGCGCCAGGTCGTCGCCCGCGCCCACCCGGCTGAACAGCCGGTCCACCACGCCCAGCCGCAGCCGCCTGGCCGGCACGAAGGCCCCGGCCTGGGCCAGCACCGCCAGCAGCGCGTTCTGGCGCAGGAAGGTCGACTTGCCGGCCATGTTCGGACCGGTGACGATGGCCAGCCTCGGGCAGCCGTCGCCGCCCCCATCCAAGCGGCAATCGTTGGGGGTGTAGGGCGCGCCGGTGCGGCGCACGGCGGCCTCGACCACCGGGTGGCGACCGCCCTCGACCTCGAAGGCGGTGCTGTCGTCGATCTCGGGGCGCACCGCCTCGACCTCCACCGCCCATTCCGCCAGCGCGGAAGCCACGTCCAGCACCGCCAGCGCGTCGGCGGCGTCGGCGATCTGGCCGGCGAAGTCGCAGGCCTGGCGGCGCAGCTCGTCGAAGGTCTCCATCTCCATCGCCAGCACGCGTCCGCCCGCCTGGGAAATCCGGGCGTCCAGCTCGGCCAGCTCCGCGGTGGTGAAGCGCACCTGGTTGGCGGTGGTCTGGCGGTGGATGAAGACGGTGTTCAGCGGCGGCTGCATCAGCATCTCCGCCTGCTTGGCGGTGGCGTCGACGAAGTAGCCGAGCACGGCGTTGTGGCGGATGCGGACCTGCACCCCGCTCTCGCCCTGCAGCCGGGTCTCCAGCGCCACGATCACCCGGCGGCTGTCGTCACGAAGCGCGCGGGTCTGGTCCAGTTCCGGGCGATAGCCGGGCGCGATGAAGCCGCCGTCGCGCGCCGACAGGGGCAACTCCATCTCCAACCCATGGCTGAGCGCCTGCAGCAGGGCGGCCAGCGCCGGCTGTTCCGACAGGCCGAGCGCGTCCAGGGCCTTGGCGATCTCGGCGGGCGGGATGGCCAGCGGGCTGCGCAGGGTGGCGAACAGGGCGCAGAGGTCCTGGCCGACGGTCAGCCCGGCCCGGATCGCGCCCAGGTCGCGCGGACCGCCCCGGCCCAGCGCCAGGCGGGACAGGGCGCGGGCCATGTCGGCGGAGCCCTTCAGGGCGTCGCGCACCCGGCCGCGCAGGTTTGCGTCTTCTGTGAAGGCCTGCACAGCGTCCAGGCGCGCGTCGATATAGGTGGGGTCCAGCAGGGGCCGGGCCAGCCGGTCGGCCAGCTTGCGCGCGCCGGCGGCGGTGATGGTGCGGTCGATCACCGACAGGAGGCTCCCCTCGCGCGATCCGCCCTGGGTGCGTTCGAGTTCGAGCGAGGAGCGGGTGGCCGGGTCGATGGCCATGGTGTCGGCAGCTCCGCCTCGGCGAGGCGCGCGCAGGGCGGGCAGCTTGCCGGCCTGGGTGGTCTCCAGGTGGGCGGCGATCAGGCCCAGCGCGATCACCTCGACGGTGGCGAGATCGCCGAAGCCGTCCAGCGTATCCACGCCGTACAGCCGCTTGACCCGCGCCTCGGACGCCGAGGGTTCGGCCAGGGCCGAGGGCATGGGCTGGACCGCGCCGCCGGCGGTCTTCAACGCAGCGGAGGCGGCCTCGTCGGCGAACAGGCGGTCGGCGGCCAGCACCTCGGATGGTCGCAGCGAGGCCAGGGCCGGCCCCAGCGCCGAACGCTCCATCAGCAGGCTCTCGACCTCGCCGGTGGACAGCTCCACGCTGGCCAGCGCCGCCTGGTTTCCACGCACCGCGACGGCCGCCAGCCGGTTGGCCCCGCGCGCGTCGAGCAGCGAGTCCTCGGTCAGGGTGCCGGGCGTCACCACCCGCACCAGGTCGCGCCGCACCACCGCCTTGGAGCCGCGCTTTTTGGCCTCGGCCGGGTCCTCCATCTGCTCGCAGACGGCGACCTTGAAGCCCAGGCGGATCAGCTTGGCTATGTAGGCGTCAGCCGCATGGACCGGGACCCCGGCCATCGGGATGTCCTCGCCGCCATGCTTGCCGCGATAGGTCTGGGCGATGCCGAGCGCGCCGGCCGCCACCTTCGCATCGTCGAAGAACAGCTCGTAGAAGTCCCCCATCCGGAAGAACAGCAGCGCGTCGGGCTGCTTCGCCTTGGATTCCAGATACTGGACCATGACCGGTGTGGCGTCCGCCGCCGGGGTCGGCGGGGGCGGGATGGGAGGGGCTTGCACATTCATCAGGCCTACAGGCTTAGCCAATGCCGCGCTGCGCCGGAAGCCGTGCGGTTGTCGCCGCCGATTTTGCAAATTTGCGAAGGACGGTTCCCTTCGACGGCGATCATGTTCTAGGTTCCCGCCGCCTTCCGGGCCTCCCCGCCCTCGCGCGCCGCATCTCTTCTGGAGCCAGCATGTCCGACGATCGCAAGAGCTTTACCGACGAAGAGGCGCTGGCCTTCCACCAATTCCCCACCCCGGGGAAGATCGCAATCATGGCGACCAAGCCGATGGCGACCCAGCGCGACCTTAGCCTGGCCTATTCGCCCGGTGTGGCCGTGCCGGTGAACGCGATCGCCGCCGACCCGGACCTGGCCTACGAATACACCTCCAAGGGCAACCTGGTGGCGGTGATCTCCAACGGCACCGCCATCCTGGGCCTGGGCGATCTCGGCGCGCTGGCCTCCAAGCCGGTGATGGAGGGGAAGGCTGTGCTGTTCAAGCGCTTCGCCGACGTCGACGCGATCGACATCGAGGTCTCGTCCCGGGATCCGGACGAGATCATCACCGTGGTCAAGAACATCGGCATCAGCTTCGGCGGCATCAACCTCGAGGACATCAAGAGCCCTGAGTGCTTCCGCATCGAGACCGAGCTGCAGGAGCTGCTCGACGTTCCGGTGTTCCACGACGACCAGCATGGCACCGCCATCATCACCGCCGCCGGCCTGATCAACGCCTGCAAGATCACCGGGCGCGAGATGGATACCGTCAAGGTGGTGCTGAACGGTCCCGGCGCGGCGGGCATCGCCACGCTCGAGCTGATCAAGGCCATGGGCGTACGGCCGGAAAACTGCATCGCGGTGGATCGCAAGGGCGTGCTCTACCAGGGCCGCACCGAGGACATGAACCAGTGGAAGTCCGCCCACGCGGTGGACACGCCGCACCGCACCCTGGCCGACGCGCTGAAGGGCGCGGACGTGTTCATCGGCCTGTCCGCCAAGGGCGCGCTGACCGCCGACCTGGTGAAGACCATGGCCGACCAGCCGATCATCTTCGCCATGGCCAACCCCGATCCCGAGATCACCCCGGAAGAGGCCCATGCGGTGCGTAAGGACGCCATCGTCGCCACCGGCCGGTCCGACTATCCCAACCAGGTCAACAACGTCCTGGGCTTTCCCTACATCTTCCGCGGCGCGCTGGACGTGCGGGCGCGGCGGGTGAACCACGAGATGAAGATCGCCTGCGCCAACGCACTGGCTCAGCTCGCCCGCGAGGACGTCCCCGATGAGGTGACCGCCGCCTATGGCCGCCAGCTGCGCTTCGGGCGCGACTACATCATCCCCGCGCCGTTCGATCCGCGCCTGATCTCCTACATCCCGCCGTTCGTGGCCCAGGCGGCCATGGACACCGGCGTCGCCCGCAAGCCGATCGAGGACATGGACGCCTATCGCGCCCAGCTGGCCCAGCGCCTCGACCCCAGCGCCGCCTTCCTGCAGAACATCACCGCCAAGGTGCTGAGCGCGCCCAAGAAGCGCATCGTCTTCGCCGAGGGCGAGGAGACTGCGGTGATCCGCGCCGCCTACGCGTTCCAGCTCCAGGGCCTGGGCCACGCCATCCTGGTCGGGCGCGAGGACACGGTGCGCGAGAACGCCAAGGCCGTGGGCATCGACATCCAGGAAGCCGGCCTGGAGATCGTCAACGCCCGCCTGTCGCACCGCAACGAGGAGTATGTCGAGTTCCTCTACAAGCGGCTGCAGCGTCAGGGCTATCTCAAGCGCGACGTGCAGCGTCTGATCAACCAGGACCGCAACTCCTTCGCCGCCTCGATGGTGGCGCTGGGCCATGCCGACGGCATGGTCACCGGGGTGACGCGGACCTACAATGTTTCGCTGCGCCAGGTGATGCGGGTGATCGACCCGATGCCGGGCGGCCGGGTGGTGGGCCTGTCGGTGCTGCTGGCCAAGGGCCGCACCATCTTCGTGGCCGACACCAGCGTCACCGAGATGCCGGGCAGCGACGAACTGGTCGAGATCGCGGTGGAGGCGGCCGAGGCGGTCAAGCGGCTGGGCCATACCCCGCGCGTGGCCTTCGTCTCCTACTCGACCTTCGGCAATCCCCAGGGCGAGCGCGGCCAGAAGGTCAGCGAGGCGGTGGCGATGATGGACGCCCGTTCCGACATCGACTTCGAATACGAGGGCGAGATGCCGCCGGAAGTGGCGCTCGATCCCGAGAAGCGCGCCAACTACCCGTTCGTGCGCCTGACCGACGACGCCAACATCCTGGTGATGCCGGCGATCCACTCGGCCTCGATCTCCACCAAGCTGGCGCACCTGCTGGGCGGGGTCACGGCGCTGGGCCCGCTGCTGCTGGGCATGGGCAAGCCGGTGCAGATCTGCTCGCTGTCGGCGTCGGTCTCGCAGATCCTGAACATGGCCACCTTCGCCGCCTACGACGTGCGCGAACTGACGGTGGAGAAGTAGGGACTTCTGCGTCCTTCGAGACGCCCCTTCGGGGCTCCTCAGGATGACGGAGCGTGTTGGGTTTCTCCAACCTTCGTCATGCTGAGGAGCGCGGGACGCGCGTCTCGAAGCGCGCAGTCCGTCGGCGGCTACAGCCGCGCCTTCACCTGGGCCACCACCGCCTCGGCGGTGATGCCGAACTCCCGGTACAGCCGCTCGGCGGGCGCGCTGGCGCCGAAGCCGGTCATGCCGACGAAGCCGCCGTCCTGCCCGACATAGCGGTCCCAACCCATGCGCACGCCAGCTTCCACCGCCACGCGCACGGACGTCTTGCCCAGCACGGCGTCGCGATAAGCCTGGTCCTGGACCTCGAACAGCCGCCAGCAGGGGACCGACACCACCCGCGTGGGCACGCCCTCGGCCTGCAGCGTATCGCGGGCGGTGAGCGCCAGGGCCAGTTCGGTGCCGGTGGCGAACAGGGTGGCCTTGGCCTCGCCCACGGCGGGGCGGATCTCGTAGGCGCCGCGCGCGCTCAGGTTCTCCGTCGAGGACGTGATGCGGCAGGCCGCCGTCTTCTGGCGCGACAGGGCCATGACCGAAGGCGTCGTCTCGCTTTCCAGCGCCACGCGCCAGCACTCCGCCGCCTCCACCGCGTCGCCGGGGCGGAACACGTTCAGGTTCGGGATCGCCCGCAGTGCGGCCAGATGCTCGACCGGCTGGTGGGTCGGGCCGTCCTCACCGACGCCAATGGAGTCGTGGGTGCCCACATGGATCACCCGGATGCCCATCAGGGCCGCCAGCCGGATGGCGGGCCGGCTGTAGTCGGTGAACACCAGGAAGGTGCCGCCATAGGGGATCACCCCGCCATGCAGCGCCATGCCGTTCATGGCCGCGCCCATGGCGTGCTCGCGGATGCCGTAGTTGACGTAGGTCCCGCCGTAGTCGGGGGCGTCCAGGATCGCCATGCCCTTGACCAAGGTGTTGTTGGAGCCGGTCAGGTCGGCCGAGCCGCCCACGAGGTCGGGGTTGGCGGGCACGAGTGCTTCCAGCGCCGCGCCGGATGCGGCGCGGGTGGCCAGCGCCGGCGGCGCCTCGATCAGCTTGGCGATATGGGCGTCCAGCCGGGCGAAGGCCTCGGCTGGGAGTTCGCCGGCCATGGCGCGCTCGAACTCGGCCTTCAGCGGCGAGTTGAACAGCCGCGCGCCCCAGCGCTTGCGCACGGTGGCGCCGCGCTTGCCGATCCTGGCCCAGGCCTCGGCTATGGATTCGGGCATCACGAAGGGCGCGTGCGGCCAGCCCAGCTTCTCGCGGGTGGCGGCGATCTCGGCCTTGCCCAGCGCCTTGCCGTGGGTGTCGTGGTGGCCTTCCAGCGTGGCGGAGCCCCTGCCGATCTTGGTCTTGCAGGCGATCAGCACCGGCTTGGGCTGGCGCGTCGCCCAGCGTAGGGCGCGGTCGATCTGGGCGGTGTTGTGCCCGTCGATCCGCCGGGTCATCCAGCCGGCGGCGCGGAAACGCGCCAACTGATCGCCGGTCTCCGACAGGCTCAGCGCCCCGTCGATGGTGATGTCGTTGTCGTCCCACAGCACCGTGAGGCGGTTCAGCTTCAGCCGCCCGGCCAGCGAGATCGCCTCCTGGCTGACGCCCTCCATCAGGTCGCCGTCGCCGCACATGACCCAGGTCCGGTGGTCCACCAGCACGTCGCCGAAGCGCGCGTTCAGGTGGCGCTCGGCCATCGCCATGCCGACGGCGGTGGAGATGCCCTGGCCCAGCGGTCCGGTGGTGGTCTCCACGCCCGGCGTATGGCGGTATTCGGGGTGGCCGGGGGTCAGCGATCCCCACTGCCGGAACCGCTTGATCTCCTCCATGGTCATGCCCGGATAGCCGGTCAGGTGCAGCAGGGCGTAGAGCAGCATCGAGCCGTGGCCGTTGGACAGCACGAAGCGGTCGCGGTCGGCCCAGGTCGGGTCGGTGGGATCGAACTTCAGGTGTCTGGCGAACAGGGCGGTGGCGACGTCGGCCATGCCCATCGGCATGCCGGGGTGGCCGCAGGTGGCGGCCTCGACCGCATCCATGGCCAGGACGCGTATGGCGTTGGCCAGGTCGGCTTCGGTCGCCGGAGAGGGGGTCGGGGTGAGAGTCTCGGCCTCGGACATAGGGCCTCCTGTCGCAAACGGGCTCGCTTTGCGGCAGGCGGACGCGCGGCGCAAGGCGAAGCGGTGCGATCGGGACGCGAGGTCGCGGCTGTAACGCCCCCAAGTCGCGCTTTTGACTCCGCTTCGGCCCATGCCGCGCTTTGGCCCCGCCGCGACGCGGCCTATAGGTGAGTCGCAGGCAAGAGGTGAGGACGCCCAATGCGGGAGCCCGTCGCCCGAGAGGCGAGCGGACCAGATGCGATCGGCGAGGCCGCGCGCCGGTTGGATCGCGCCCTGACGCGCGTAGAGAAGCTGCTGGCCGCGCGCGGGACCGGCGGCGGTTCGGACCTGTTCGATCATGACCGCTCGGCCCTGGCCGCCGAGCTGGACGCCGCCCGCGCCCGCGAGCGCGCCCTGGAAGAGGCAGCGAGCGCCGCATCCGACGCACTGGGCCGCGCAGCGGCCGAGGTGCGGCTGGCGCTGGGCGAGGACGATCCGGAGCTGGACGTGGGCGACGAGGGGGCCGGCTGGGAGGAACCTCGGCGCGAAGATGTGCTTGAAGCTGAGGGGGAGACGGCGGGGGCCGATCATAAGGACGCGGGCGCAGCGGGAGAGGGCGACACCGCCCCCGACGCCGAACCGGACGCGTCCCAGCCGCAGAAGGACGCCGCGTCATGAGCACCGTCAACGTCGAGATCAACGGCCATCCCTTCGCGGTGGGTTGCGAGGATGGGCAGGAGGAACACGTCCACGCCCTGGCCCGGGTGTTCGATCGGCAGGTGCAGGAGGTCTCGCGCACCGTCGGCCGTGTGGGCGACCTGCGGCTGTTCCTGATGGCGGCGCTGATGACGGCGGATGAGCTGGCCGACGTGCGCGCCCGGCTGGCCCATGTGCAGTCCGAGTTAGCGCGGGTGCAGTCCGACCAGGCCCGCTCCGAGGCGCGCGCGGCCCAGGCCCTGGACGCCGCCGCTCTACGCATCGAGGCGCTCGCCGCCAAGGCGGGCTGAACTGACCCTCGAAGACGCCGCAGCCCTGCATCAGGCCGGGCGGCTGGACGAGGCCGAGGCGACTTATCGGCGCCTGCTCGCGGATGGGGCGGACGGTCGGCCGATCGTGCTGCAACTGCTGGCGCTGCTCCACACTCAACAAGGCCGGTCCGAAGACGCCCTGACCGCCTACGACATCCTCGCCGCGGAGGGCGAGATCGGCGCCGACCTGCATCAGGCGCGCGGGGATCGCCTGCAAGGCCTTGGCCGGTTCGAGGCGGCGGTGGAGGCCTATGACGCGGCGCTGGCGCGCGAGCCGGCTCGGGTCGAAGCCCTGAACAACCGCGCCGCCGCCCTGGAGGCGACGGGTCAGTTGGATGCGGCGCTGCAAGGTTTCGACGCCGTGCTCTCGATCCGGCCCGATCACACGCAGGCGCTCTATAATCGCGGCGGCGTGCTGACCGCGCTCGGGCGCTCGACCGAGGCGCTTGAAAGCTACGACCGGGTGCTGGTCCTGCAGCCGGATTTTGCGCCGGCGCATAACAATCGCGCCCTGGCCTTGGCGGCGCTCGGCCGGTTCGAGGAGGCGGTCGTGGGCTACGACGCGGCGCTGTCGCTGGCCGACGACGCCTCGACCTCGAGCAATCGGAGCGCCGCCCTGCGCGCCCTGCGTCGGCTGGACGAAGCGTTGGACAGCGCCCGCCACGCCCTGGCGCTACGACCCGACTTCCCTGACGCCCTGAACGCCGAGGGCTTGGCGCTGGCGGCCATGAACCGTTTCGAAGCGGCGCTGGCCAGTTACGACCGCGCGCTGGTCCTGAAGCCGGACCATCGCGACGCGCTCAACAACGCCGGCGTGACGCTGGCGGCGCTTCGGCGTTTCGATGAGGCCGGGGTGCGCCACGAAGCGGCGCTGGCGCTGGACCCGAGCTTCGCCGAGGCCGAATACAACCTGGGTCTCCTGGGGCTGCGCCTCGGCGATCCGGCCGGTTGGGCGCGGCATGAAGCCCGCTGGAGGCGTGCGGGCCAGCCGGGCCCGACCTATCCCGACGCCCAGCTCTGGCTTGGCGCCGACGACATCGCGGGCTCGACCCTGTTGCTGCACGCCGAGCAGGGCCTGGGCGACACGATCCAGTTCGCCCGCTACGCCTCCCATGTGAGGGCGCGGGGCGCGAAGGTCGTGCTTCAGGTCCAGCCCGCGCTCGAGCGCCTGGTGCGGGGCCTGGACGAGGCGGACGTGGTGGTGGCGGCCGTCGGAGAACCCCTACCGCCTGTAGATCGTCATATCCCGCTGATGAGTCTGCCGCTGGTGTTCGGCGTGGAAGGTGGTGCGCCCTACCTCCAAGCCGATCCCGCGGCGGCGGCGCTCTGGCGCGAGCGTTTGCTGGCCGATCGGCTGCGGGTGGGGCTGGCCTGGGCTGGCAACCCGGCGCACGGGAACGACGCCAACCGCTCCATCGCCCTGAGCGTTCTCGCCCCCTTGCTGGCGAGAGCGGCGACTTTCGTCAGCTTGCAAAGGGACGTCCCTCCGACGGACGTCCCGACGCTGGCCGAGACCGGAATCCGCCCCTTCCCAGCCTCGATCTCGGACTTCGCCGACACCGCCGCCCTGATCGATGCGCTCGACCTGGTGATCACCGTGGACACCTCGGTCGCCCATCTGGCGGCGGCGCTGGGACGGCCGACCTGGGTGCTGCTGCCGCGCTTCCCCGACTGGCGCTGGGGCGAGGCCAGCGACGAGACGCCCTGGTATCCGACCATGCGCCTGTTCCGTCAAAGTGACTTCGGCCAGTGGGGCGACGTCGTCGAGGTGCTCGGCGCCGCGCTCGATCTGGTCATCGCGTCACGCGCCGCTTGAGACCGGGCCGCACAGCGCCTACGTTGATCCTCGGCGGGTCTTGCTGCGGTTCGCGTCGGAGGACTCACATCCCGGGGACCTTAATCGTCTCGATCGGGGGCTGTCCCTGTGTAGGTCCGTGGACCTGCGCACATGGCTCCCACCTGGTTAACCAGGTCCGAGGGGATTGAAATGCCTCCACGGTTCTTCGCGGCGCCGCCACCCTTTTCTCCCAGTTCCGAACCGCCCGGTTCCGGCGCTCCGGCCCTGGACGCCGCCAAGGCGCAGCTTCGGCTCCGAGCCCGCGCGACGCGCCTGGGCCTGAAGGGGGCGGTTCCGGATGCGGCCACCTGGGCCGCAGCCCTGGCGCCGCTCGACATCCTGCTGTCGGCGCGTCCCTGCGTGCTCGCCGTCTACCATCCGGTCGGCGCGGAGCTCGATCCGGGGCCCCTGGCCGCCCGGCTTGGCCTCGAGGGCGCCGTCGTCGCCTCGCCGGTGGTGGTCGCCAGGAACGCGCCGCTGATCTTCCGCCTGCAGACCGACGCCGAGCCGGTTCCCGACGCCCTGGGGATCATGGCGCCGCCGCCCGAGGCGCCCGAGGTGCGGCCGGACGTGGTGATCGTGCCGCTGCTGGCCTTCGACCCGACGGGGGCGAGGCTAGGGCAGGGCGGGGGCTATTACGACCGCACCCTGGCGCAGCTGAGGGCGCAAGGAGCCGTGCTGGCGGTCGGCCTCGCCTACGCCGGCCAGGCGGTCGCGCACATCCCTGTGGACGGCTTCGACCAGAGGCTGGATGGCGTTTTGACCGAAACCGCCTATTTGGACTTCAGCTAGCGCCGCCTCGGCGGCCGCCATCCTCTACGGGAGATCGTTGAACGCATGCGTCTGGCCTTTTTCGGCGACATCATCGGGCGGGCCGGCCGCGAGGGGCTGGCGACGCACCTGCCGGGGTTGCGGCGCAGGCTGGCGCTGGATTTCGTGGTGGTGAACGCCGAGAACGCCGCCGCCGGCTTCGGCATCACCGAGAAGACCGCCAACGACCTGTTCGACGCCGGGGCCGACTGCCTGACGCTGGGCAACCACTCCTGGGACCAGCGCGAGGCCCTGACCTATATCGAGCGCGAGCCGCGCCTGCTGCGCCCGCTGAACTATCCGCGCCTGTCGCACGCGCCGGGCCGGGGCAGTTGGATGTTCGATGCGCCGGGCGGCCGCCGCATCCTGGTGATGAACGTGCTCGGCCGGGTCAACATGGACGCGTTGGACGATCCCTTCTCCGCTGTGGACAAGGAGCTGGAAGCCTGCCCGCTGGGCGTGGCCGCCGACGCCATCATCGTCGACATCCACTGCGAGGCCACCTCGGAGAAGATGGCCATGGGCCACTTCTGCGACGGGCGAGCCAGCCTGGTGGTGGGCACCCACACCCATGTGCCGACCGCCGACGCCCAGGTGCTGCCGGGCGGCACCGCCTACCAGACCGACGCCGGCGCCTGCTGCGACTACGACAGCGTCATCGGCATGAACAAGGAGGAGGCGGTGCGCCGCTTCGCCACCCGCCTGCCCGGCGCGCGCCATCAGCCGGCCTCGGGGCCGCCTACGGTGTGCGGCGTCTATGTCGAGACCGATCCCCGCACGGGGCTGGCCACGCGCGTCGAGCCGATCCGGGTCGGCGGCCGGCTGCACGCCCATGTGCCGGAGCCCGCGTTGGTTCGCGCTTAAGTCTGCTTGGGACCTAGAAGGGTCGCACGGCCCGGCGCTTCACGAACAGTTCGTCGATATCCAGCCGTCCGATCCGCATGTGTTTGAAGCGCGACCGGCCGACGGTGAGCTGGCCCACCGCCAGAACGCCGATGGCCAGGGCCCCGATGGCGACGGCGCCCACCGCCGCTGCGCCCACCAGGGCCAGGGCGTACAGGCCCAGGTTCCCACCCTCGCCCACCGACAGGCCGCGCCGAGGCGACCACTGGATCAGTTCGGGGTTGTCGAGTTGGGGTTCGGTGTCGTCGACGTCCATGGGGCCTCAACGGCGACGCGGCGCGCCGGTTCCGCGCGGGCCTTGCAACGGATGCGGGGTGACGCCGACCTTCCCTAGCGCTAAAGGAGCCGTTTGCGTAGCCGCCTTCCGGCGCGCGGTCAGACATTCAGATATCGAGCATGGCCGGTCACTCCAAGTTCAAGAACATCCAGTTCCGCAAGGGCCGCCAGGACAAGCTCCGCTCCAAGCTGTTCTCCAAGCTGTCGCGCGACATCACCCTGGCCGCCAAGACCGGCCTGCCCGACCCCAAGGACAACGCCCGCCTGCGCCTGGCCATCGTCGCCGCCAAGGCCGAGTCGATGCCCAAGGACAACATCGACCGCGCGATCAAGAAGGCCATGGGCGGCGAGACCGACACCTACGAGGAGATCCGCTACGAGGGCTTTGGTCCCGGCGGCGTTGGCCTGATCGTCGAGGTGCTGACCGACAACCGCAACCGCGCCGCCGCCAATGTGCGCACCATCTTCGGCAAGAACGGCGGGGCCATGGGCGAGACCGGCTCGGTGGCCTTCATGTTCGACCGGGTCGGGCGCATCGTCTATCCGCTCAAGGCCGCCACCGAGGACGCCATGATGGAGGCCGCCATCGAGGCCGGCGCCCAGGACGTGGAATCCGACGAAGAAACCCACACCGTCTACACCGCCTTCGAGGACCTCGGCGCCGTGGTCGAGGCGCTGGACGCCCAGCTCGGCGCCCCCAAGTCCACCGCCCTGGTCTGGCGGCCCAAGTCCGGCACGCCGGTGTCGGGCGACCCAGCCGCCACCCTGCTCAAGCTGTTCGACGCCCTGGACGACGACGACGACGTGCAGATGGTCTTCTCCAACGAGGAGATCGACGAGGCTGAACTCGAGCGTCTTTCCGCCTGATCCGGGGCCGCCTGAGCCGGCTTCACCCCTAACGCCGATCCTTTGGCCGACCGACATCGGCCGCCCATCCAAACCTTGTTGATCCCCACATGACCGACACGCCTCCCGACCGCCTCTGCGCCAACGCCAACAGCCCCTACTTCGACGCCGCGATCATGGAGCGGGGCGTCGGCATACGTTTCAAGGGCCAGGAAAAGACCAACGTTGAAGAGTATTGCGTCAGTGAAGGCTGGGTCCGGCTGACGGTGGGCACCACCCTGAACCGCAAGGGCGAGCCCATGACCATCAAGCTGCAGGGCGAGGTCGAACCCTACTTCCGGACCCCGGCGGAATAAGGCCGCAGCGCCTGTCGCAAAGGCGTCGCACGGCTGCGATTGCCGAGCCGGCCCAAGCCGGCTAGACGCCACCTGGATTGATCCGCACACGCGTAGCTGGAAGGGGGACGAGCCATGCCTGCGCTGCACCCCATGTTGGCCGCCCGACGGCCCTGGCGCTTCATCCCCAGCGTTTGGGACGCCGTCATCTTCGCGCTGCTGATCGGCGGCTTCGTGTTGATCGCGCTCGGCGGTCGCGAGACGCTTCAGCCCCTGGCGCATAGTCCCAAGATCAGTCTCGATCCCTGGGCGCTGCCCGACTATGCGCTGCGCACCACTTTGCGGATGCTGGCCGCCATGGCCTGTTCGGTGGTGTTCACCTTCGTCTATGGCGCCCTGGCGGTGAAGAGCCGGCGGGCCGAGATGGTGCTGATCCCGCTGCTGGACATCCTGCAGTCGGTGCCGGTGATCGGCTTCCTTTCCTTCACCACCGCCTTCTTCCTTGGATTGTTTCCAGGCCAGATTCTGGGCGCGGAGTTCGCCTCCATCTTCGCCATCTTCACAAGCCAAGCCTGGAACATGACCTTCAGCTTCTACCAGTCGCTGAAGACCGTGCCGCGCGATCTCAGCGACGTATCCGACTCGCTCAGGCTCGGCGCCTGGCGTCGGTTCTGGGTGCTGGAGGTTCCGTTCGCGGCCCCGGGTCTGATCTGGAACGCCATGATGTCCATGTCCGGCGCGTGGTTCTTCGTGGTGATCTGCGAGTTCGTGACCGTCGGCAATGTTTCCATCACCCTGCCCGGTATCGGCTCCTATGTCGGTTTGGCGATCGAACAGAAGAACCTCGGCGCCATCGGTTGGGCCATTGTCGCTATGGGCTTGGTGATCCTCGCCTACGACCAGCTCTTGTTCCGGCCTCTGGTGGCCTGGTCGGAAAAGTTCACGGTGGAGCTCTCGGCTCGGCAGACGGCTCCCCCGCAATCGTGGTTGCTGAACTTTGTCCAACGCGCGCAGCTCGCCCGTCGCGTGTGGATGCCCTTCGCCAAGATGGCGGGGTCTGTGACCCGCGTACATATCCTCGCGCCGCCACCGCCCCGGCAGTTTGTCCGGGCTTGGTCGAGCAAGTGGGCCGACGGGGTATGGTTCGCCCTGATCGCGGGCTTCGGGCTCTACGCCGCGTGGCGGGCGATCGCCTACATCGGTGGCGAGGTGGGACCGATGGAGGTGCTGGGCGTGGTGGGCCTTGGCGTTCTGACCCTGCTTCGCGTCCTGATCCTTACCGTGCTCGCCAGCGTGGTCTGGGTGCCGATCGGCGTGATGATCGGCCTTCGCCCCAAGTGGACTGAGGCGATCCAGCCGATCGCCCAGTTCATGGCGGCGTTCCCCAACAACCTGTTCTTCCCACTGGCTGCGGTCGTCATCGTTCGCTTCCACCTGGCGCCGGACATCTGGCTGTCGCCGCTGATGATCCTGGGCACCCAGTGGTATATCCTGTTCAACGTCATCGCCGGGGCTGCCGCCTTCCCCAACGACCTGCGTGAGGCGTCGGCGAGTTTTGGCGTCCGAGGTTGGAGCTGGTGGCGCAAGGTGATGTTGCCGGGCGTGTTTCCGCACTTCGTCACGGGAGCCATCACCGCCAGCGGCGGCGCTTGGAATGCTTCCATCGTCGCCGAGGTGGTGAACTGGGGACACACCCACCTTGTCGCGCATGGCCTGGGCGCCTTCATCGGCGACGCCACTACACGCGGCGACTTTCCGCGCGTGGTGCTGGGGGTCGCGGTGATGAGCGTATTTGTGGTGTTCTTCAACCGGCTGCTGTGGCGGCCATTGTTCGGCTACGCCTCGCGCCGCCTGCGGATGGACTAGGAGAGCGACCATGGTCGACGCCACCCTCGACACGCCTCCAGCCGTCGAAGCCGACACCCTGCTGCATATCCAGCACGTGCGCCAAGCCTATCCCAAGGGTTCGGGCGCCGACCTGCTGGTGCTGGACGACATCAACCTGGACCTACACTCCAACGAGATCCTCGGCCTGCTGGGCCGTTCGGGGTCTGGCAAGTCGTCCCTGCTGCGTATCATCGCCGGACTGGCGCGGCCGGTATCGGGCGACGTGCGCTGGCGGGGCAAGCCGCTGACCGGGCCCAGCGACGGCATCGCCATGGTGTTCCAGAGCTTTGCACTGTTCCCCTGGCTGACCGTGCTGGAGAACGTGGAGATCGGGCTGGAGCCGCTCGGCGTACCCGCCGCCGAGCGCCGTTCGCGCTCCATCGCCGCCATCGACCTGATCGGGCTGGACGGTTACGAGAGCGCCTATCCCAAGGAGTTGTCGGGCGGCATGCGCCAGCGGGTGGGCTTCGCCCGCGCCCTGGTGGTGCATCCCGAACTGCTGCTGATGGACGAGCCATTCTCGGCGCTCGATGTGCTGACCGCCGAGACCCTGCGCACCGATCTGGTCGAGCTGTGGCACGAGAAGAAGCTGCCGTTGTCCTCGATCCTGCTGGTCACCCACAACATCGAGGAAGCGGTGCTGATGTGCGACCGCATCATCATCTTCGCCTCCAATCCCGGCCGCATCGCCCACGAGATCAAGATCGCCCTGCCGCACCCGCGCGACCGCACCACGCCGGTGTTCCGCCAGGTGGTGGACGACATCTACGGGCGCATGACCAACCCGCTCGACCCCAAGCTGATGGCCGAGCAGCCCACCCCCGACGTGGCCGACAGCGCCGGCGTGCGCTGGGGCCTGGACAGCATCTCCACCAACCTGCTGGCCGGCTTCATGGAGGCCTTGGCCCGTCCGCCGTTCAACGGCCGCGCTGACCTGCCCCAGCTGGGTGAAGACCTGCAGATGGAGATCGACGAACTGTTTCCCATCGCCGAGTCGCTGCAGTTGCTCCGCTTCGCCGAGGTGGCGCACGGCGACATCCAGCTCAACGACGCCGGCCGCATGTTCGTCGAGGGCGAGTCCGACGTGCGCAAGCGCCTGTTCGGCCAGCAGCTGCTGGCCCATGTGCCGATCGTGGCCCTGATCCGCCGGGTGCTGGACGAGCGGCCGAGCCACAAGGCCCCCTACCGCCGCTTCTCCGAGGAGCTGGAGGATGTGATGTCGGAGGAATACGCAGACGATACGCTCGACGCCGCCATCAATTGGGGTCGCTACGCCGAGCTGTTCGCCTACGACGAACAGTCCCAGACCTTCAGCCTGGAAGATCCGGAATAGCCCCGTTGCGGCCCGTTCCCACGCGGGCTAAGCGCAGTCCATGACATCCGTGAACACCGTCGAGCTCGCCAAGGCCCTGGTCCGCAAGCCTTCGGTGACGCCGGCCGACGCCGGGGCCATGGATGTGCTGCAGGCGGCGCTGGAGGGGCTGGGCTTCCGCTGCCGCCGGCTGCGGTTCGGCGAGATCGAGAACCTCTACGCCCGTCGCGGGGACCGCAGCCCCAACTTCTGCTTCGCCGGCCATACCGACGTGGTGCCGGTGGGCGACGCGACCGCCTGGCGCGAGCAACCCTTCGGCGCCCAGGTGGTGGACGGGGTGCTGCACGGGCGCGGCGTGGTCGACATGAAGGGCGCGGTGGCGGCTTTCGTTGCGGCGACCTCCCAGGTGGTGGCCGAGGGCGAGCCCCCCGGTTCGATCTCGCTGCTGATCACCGGCGACGAGGAGGGCCCCGGCCACGACGGCACGCGCCGGGTGGTCGAGCTGTTGCAGGCCGAGGGCGAGCGTATCGACCATTGCCTGGTGGGCGAGCCGACCTCATCCGCCCAGCTCGGCGACATGATCAAGGTCGGCCGTCGGGGCAGCCTGAACGCGGTGATCATGGTCGAGGGCGTGCAGGGCCACGTCGCCTATCCCGACCGCGCCGCCAATCCGGTCCCGGTGCTGGTCGAGCTGCTGCATCGGCTGGGCGCGCGCCAGCTGGACCAAGGCTATCCCGAGTTCCAGCCCTCCAACCTGGAAGTCACCGACCTGGAGGTCGGCAACCCCACCCACAACGTCATTCCCGCCCGCGCCAAGGCCCGGCTGAACATCCGCTTCAATCCGACCTGGAAGGGCGCGGACCTGATCGCCTGGATCGAGGCCGAAGCCGCCAAGGTGGCCGAGGGCTTCCGCGGTAGCGTCGCGGTGGACGCCCGCGCCACCGGCGAGGCCTTCTACACCGCGCTCGGCCCTTTCACCGACCTGATCGCCGCCGCCGTTCGGCAGGCCGTCGGCCGCACGCCGGAGCTGTCCACCTCGGGCGGCACATCGGACGCCCGCTTCATCCGCGACCTGTGTCCGGTGATCGAGTTCGGCCTGGTCGGCCGCACCATGCACATGGTCGACGAGCGCGCGCCTGTGGCCGAACTCCAGGCGTTGGAACAGATCTACGCGGGTATCCTGCGGCTCTATTTCGAGCGTTTCTGTGCACGCTGAACCGCCGTTGAGGGCGGGCTCAGATATCGTCCGGGTCGCACGCGGCCTCGGCCGGCTGCTGCGCTTCGACGCCCGCTGGGTCGAGGGGTTCGACTTCTCGATGCGCGGCTTCCTACAGTCGTTCTACGGGCCGCTGCTGGCGATGCCGTTCTACGTCTTCTACATCGCCATGGTGCAGTCGACCCAGGCGTCGGGGCGCGGGCTGTCGGCCCTGGTGCTGGGAGTGGCGGCGGGCGAGCATCTGCTGGACGCGTTCGGCTACATCCTGATCATCGCCGTGATCTCGCGGCCGCTGCGGGTGGGCGCGGGGTTTTCCGCATTCGCCACCGTGGTCAACTGGAGTTCGCTGTTCCTCAACGCGCCGCTGGCTGTCGCCTCGCTGCTGCTGATGGGCGGTCAGGACGGGCTGGAGGGGTTCGGTCTGTTTGGTCTGCTGCTGGTCTGCCTGTCGGTCTATGTGATCTGGCGCGCGGCGCGCGAGACCCTGACCCGCGAGATCGCCCCCTTGGCCCTGGTGGTGGTGCTGGCGGTGGCCTGGAGCACCGTGGTGGATCAGGTGGTGGGCTGGGCGACCGCCGGGCTGTAGTCGACCCCGGTCAGATACAGGCCCTGCGACGCCGCCACCTGGCCACAGGCGCGGCGGTCGCGGGCGGCCAGCGCCTCGGCGACCCGCTCCACCGCCCACCGGCCCGAGCCGACCTCGACCAGGCTGCCGGCCATCGAGCGGACCTGGCGATGCAGGAAGGAGCGCGCGGCGAAGGTCAGATGCACCTCGGCCCCGACCCGCGCGACCTCGGCCACGTCCAGAGTCTTCACCGGCGAGCGGCTTTGGCAGTGCATGTCGCGGAAGGTGGTGAAGTCGTGCGTGCCCACCAGCGCTTGAGCCGCCGCGTGCATGGCCTCCACGTCCAGTGGCGTCTTCACCGACCAGACCCGCGCCCGCTCCAGCGCCGGCGGGCTCTTGCGATCCAGGATGCGGTACAGGTAGCGCCGCCCGGTCGCCGAGAAGCGGGCGTGGAATTCGTCGCTGACCTGCTCGGCCTTCAGCACCGAGACCGGCTCGGGCACGAGGTGGGCGTTGATGGCGTCGCGCACTACGTCGGTGCGCCACTCGCGCGTCAGATCGAAGTGGATCACCTGGCCGGTGGCGTGAACCCCGGTGTCGGTACGCCCCGCCACGTGCACCCGGGCCGCTTCGCCGGTGAAGCCGGCGATGGCGCGCTCCAGCGCCCCCTGCACCGACGGGCAGTCGTCCTGTAGCTGGAAGCCCTTGTAGGGGCCGCCGTCGTACTCGATGGTCAGCTTGTAGCGGGGCATGGCGTCAGCCCAGCACCGTTCCCGCGGGCAGGGCCAGCCCGCGCAGGAACACATCGGCGGGCTGCGCGCCCTTGCCCTCGCGTTGCAGCCTGCTCAGGCGCACCGCGCCCTCTCCGCAGGCCACGACCAGGCCGGTTTCCGGCGTCCCGTCCAGAACTTCGCCCGGCGCGCCCGACCCGCCGTGCGGACGGGAGAGCAGGGCCTTGACCCGCACCGTGCCCGACGGCGAGGGCGCCTCGAACCAGCCGCCGGGGAAGGGCGACAGGCCACGGACGTGCTGGTCCAGTTCGCTCGCCGGGCGCGACCAGTCGATGCGGGCCTCCGCCGGCTTGATCTTCTTGGCGTAGGTGACGCCCTCGACCGCCTGGGGCGTCTCGACCGCGCCGCCACGGGCGATGGCCGACAAGGCCACGGGCAGCAGGGCGGCTCCAGCGATCGCCAGCTTGTCGTTCAGGCTGGCGGCGGTGTCGTCGGGGCCGATGGCGACGGTGGCGGACAGCAGCACCGGGCCTTCGTCCAGACCCTCGCTCATGCGCATGACCTGCACCCCGGTCGCGGCGTCGCCGGCCATGATCGCCCGCTGGATCGGTGCGGCGCCTCGCCAGCGCGGCAGCAGCGAGGCGTGCAGGTTGAAGCAGCCCAGCCGCGGGGCGTCGAGCACCTCGCGCAGCAGGATCTGGCCGTAGGCGACGACGATGGCCGCATCCAGCTCCAGCGCCTGGAAGCCGGCGATGGCGTCGGGCGCCTTCATCGAGACGGGTGTGCGCACCTCCAGGCCCAAGCCTTCGGCGAAGGCGTGGACCGGGGAGGGCTGCAAGGTCTGGCCCCGTCCGCGCGGTTTGGGCGGCTGAGTGTAGACGGCGGCGATCTCGTGGCCTGAGGTGACCAGTTCGGCCAGGGCGCGGACGGAGAATTCGGGGGTGCCGAGGAAGGCGAGGCGCATGGGCGGTGCTTAGAGCATTTTGCGCTGCGGATAACCCTTTGGCGTCAATACCCCAGCGCGATCCCCTCGCGGCGGGGATCGGCGGCGCCTTCGTACCCATGCGCGGTAACGACGATGCCGTGCAGGCCGGACTCCTCGCCCGCATTGGCGCGCACCTTGACGCCCTTGGACTGGAGGAAGGCGATGATGGCGGGGTCGGCGCCGCTCTCCACCGCCACGCTGTCGCCGTGGCCGATGACGTTGGGCAGGGCGAAGGCCTGGCCGATCGGCAGTTTCCAGTCGAGCAGGCCGACCAGCGCCTTGGCCACATAGCCGATGATGTTGCCGCCGCCGGGCGAGCCCAGCGCCGCCACGAACCGCCCCTGGGCGTCGAGCACGATCACCGGCGACATCGAAGAACGTGGTCGCTTGCTCGGCCCCACTGCATTGGCCGCAGGGCTCCCGTCAGGATCGGTCGGCGAGAAGGAGAAGTCGGTGAGCTGGTTGTTGAGGAAGAAGCCGCCCGCCATCCGGCCCGAACCGAAGATGTTCTCCACCGTGGTGGTCATCGACACCACGTTCCCCTGCGCGTCGACGATGGCGAGATCGGTCGTTCCGCCGGGCTCTGTCGTCCGGTCGGACCCAGCCATACCCGCGCCAGGCGGGGTTCCGGCGAGGGCCGGCGCGCCGCCGAGACCGGGGATCAGGCCTGCCCGCGTCGCGTCGTAGGCCGGGTCGATCAAGCCGGCGACCGGCGCCTTCACGAAGTCCGGATCGCCAATGTAGTGGTCGCGGTCGGCATAGGCGAGGCGGCTGGCCTCGGCGAACTCGTACCAGGCCTGTGGGTCCTTGGGACCGCGGCTGGCGATGTCGGTGCGCTCCAGCTCGCCCATCAGCTCCAGCACGCCCACCCCGCCGGCCGGGGGCGGCGGGGCGCAGATGCGGTACCGGCGATAGGGCCGACACAGGGCGTCCGAGGTCTGCGGCCGATAGGCGGCGATATCGGCGGCGGTGAGCGTGCCCGGCCGTGGGCCTTCGTGGGTCTTGGCGGCGATGTCGGCGGCGATGCGACCGCTGTACAGCGCGCTCGGTCCCTCGTTCGCCAGCCGGCGCAGGGTGGCGGCGTAGGCCGGGTTCTTCAGCAGGTCGCCGATCTGGTAGCGCGCGCCGTCGGGCTTGGTGAAGTAGGCCGTGGCGTCCGGGGTGCCGGCCTGGGGCGGCCGGCCGTTGATGTCCTCGGCCAGGCGCGGGCTGACCTTGAAGCCATCCTCCGAGAGCTGGATCGCCTCGCTGAACAGGTCCTTCCAGGCCAGCTTGCCGTGGGCCTTTTGCGCCATCGCCAGCATGGCGATCGCACCGGGTACGCCGGTGGAGCGGCCCGAGAGCACGCCCTGCATGAAGGGCAGCGGCTTGCCGTCCGCGCCCAGGAACATGTCGGGCCGCGCGCCGGACGGGGCGGTTTCGCGGCCGTTGTAGGCGGTCGTGCGCCCAGTCTTGGCGTCGTAATAGACCAGGAAGGCGCCGCCGCCGAGGCCGGAGCTCTGTGGCTCGACCAGGCCCAGCACCGCCTGCACGGCGACCGCGGCGTCCACAGCGCTGCCGCCGGCCCTCAACACCTTGACCCCGGCCTGCACCGCCAGGGGATTGGCGGCGGCGACCATGGCGTGGACGGCGCCGCCGGTCTTGACCACGGTCGGGCCGGTGGCGGGAAGCGGGTCCTGGGCTTTCGCGACCTGGGTCGACAGCAGCAGGGCTAAGGAAAGCCCGACGAAGCTGTACCGCATGAGAGCCTTCCTCCGGCCTTGACGTCCGACCTCTCCGCTACGCTGCGGCCGGGATGACAGGAAGAGAGAAAAAGGCGGAGGACGGATATTCGTCCTGGGGCGTCAGGCGGCGTCCAGCTTGTAGGCGCGCCTGGGCGCGTCGTAGGCCAGATAGCGGGCGACCTCGTGCGCCTCGTCCTCCTCCAGCCGGTGCTCGGCCACCAGGCGGGCGAGGAAGCCGCAATCCATCCGCCGGGCCACGTCGTGGCGCGCGGGGATCGACAGGAAGGCGCGGGTGTCGTCGTTGAAGCCGACGGTGTTGTAGAAACCCGCCGTCTCGGTGGTCTGCTCGCGGAAACGGCGCATGCCCTCAGGGCTGTCGTGGAACCACCAGGCCGGGCCGAGCTTCAGCGCCGCATAGTGGCCGGCCAGCGGCGCCAGCTCGCGCGAATAGCTGGTCTCGTCCAGGGTGAAGACGATCAGACTGAAGCGCGGGTCGCCCCCGAACCGATCCAGCAGCGGCTTCAACTCGCGGACATAGGTGGTTTGGACCGGTATGTCGGCGCCCTTGTCGCGGCCGAAGCGGGCGAACAGGCCGGCGTTGTGGTTGCGGAAGCAGCCGGGGTGGATCTGCATCACCATGCCGTCCTCCACGCTCATCCGCGCCATCTCGGTCAGCATCTGGGCGCGGAACAGCTCGGCGTCCTCGGCGTCGCCTTGGCCGCTTGTCACCTTGCGGAACAGGGCTTCGGCATCAGTGGGCGTGAGGTCGGCGGTGCGGGCGGTGGCGTGGCCATGGTCGGTGGAGGTGGCGCCGGCCTCGCGGAAGGCGGCGCGACGCAGGCGGTGCGCCTCCAGATAGCCGGCCCAGCCATAGACGTCCTGGCCCGACAATTCGGCGAAACGAGCCATGGCGGCGGGGAAGCGCTCGTCCTCCACATCGATCACCGGGTCGGGGCGATAGGCGGTGATCACCCGGCCATTCCAGCCGGACTCGCGGATCGCCTTGTGGTGGACTAGGTCGTCGGACGGGCTTTCGGTAGTGGCCAGCAGCTCGATGTTGAAACGCTCGAACAGGGCGCGGGGGCGGTAGGCGGGGGTCTGCAGCGCCTCGGTGATGCGGTCGAAATAGAGATCGGCGGTGGAAGCGTCCAAGCGCACGTCGAAGCCGAACACCTCGGCGAACACATGGCCCAGCCACATCGACGAGGGCGTGCCGCGAAACAGATGCATGTTTTCCGCCAAGGTCCGCCAGGCTTCGCGGGGTTCGGCGCAGGCCCCGCCGTCCCTGGGCGCCACGCCGACCTGTTCGAGCGTCACGCCCTGGCTGTGCAGCATGCGGAACAGGTAGTGGTCCGGCGTCAGCAGCAGGTCGGCGGCGTTCTCGAACGGCTGGTCGTAGGCGAACCAGGCCGGGTCGGTGTGGCCGTGCGGGCTGATGATTGGCAGAGCGGCCACCTCCGCATAAAGGCGGCGCGCCATGTCGCGTGTAGCCGGTTCGGCCGGGAACAGGCGGTCGGGGTGAAGTGTGAGCGGGACGGGCATGGCGGCTCTAGGACACGACGGCGAGTCGAATGTGACCGCTCACATTTAGCCAGCTTGTTCTTCGCATCATAGGCGGTTCCTCGCCGCTTCGGCCATGTGGTCTTGACCATCGGCCTAATCGGCCCCTCCCGATCCAGAGGAAACGATTTGCTCCCGTTTTTCGGCACAGTCGTCAGGCGCGGTGTCCAGGCGCTACTCGGACCCGGCCGGATGAGGTGTGGGCGGAGGGGACGCATCCTTGCAGACTGCGGGGTCTCCCGCCTTGATCCTGGCGCGGGTCTTCTCAAGCAGGGCGTTCCGGGCCGCGGTGTCCGAGGGATCGATGGTCGTTCTCAACTCGACATGGTTTCGAACCCTTACGGTGACGGTGAGGGGCGATCCCTCCGTCATCGCCGAGAGAATGGCCACGCCGACAGGGTCGTTTCGTCCGTAAAATATCCGGCCGGATTTAACGGTCTTGGGACGGGGCGCGGGGAGGGTGGATAGCCAATCCGAGTTAGGGCTTGCGGGCTGTTCAAAACTCCACTTTTCGCCACGGATGGCGAAATCGATCTCGAGAGGATCTCGGATCCCAGCGTTTCGCTGGAGATCGTATTCGATCTCCAGATCCGTCAGTTGCGTCGGCGGGTCCCAAACGCCCCCGGTCCAACCGACGTGAATATTCATCGGCGAGCCGGAAGCCGGGGGGGACCATCTGACCCAGGACGCAGTGAGCGGCGCTCCGGGAGGATAATCATTGGGGTCCGGATTGACGCCCGCTTCTACGGCGCCGCCTGCCGGAGACCGCATGAGAACTTCGCACCGTTTCGATTGCGCCTGAGCCGAGCCGGCGAACGGAATCAACAATGCTGCAAACAGGGCGACAATAGTCGCCTTCGTATGTGCTCGAAAAATCATATCTGGTTCTCGCAAGCCAATCTGTAACCCGTCAATGCCTCACGGGCGGTGGATCGGACCGCATCGATCGCCAATGCAAATTGTCGTCGGTCCATAAAATGCCCCGCTCCAGATTTTTGTTTCAATTATTGAATGACCGTCGGGATATATCGGAATCACGAAGAAACTAATCTTTTGCGGATCGTCGAACTGTATGCCCTGGAAGATGCCGTCATCTAGGAATTGAGACATTGCGCGATAGTCCTTGTTTATTCGCGAATATTTCAACACCCTATTATACATCCCAACTTCTTTGGCGTCATGGTAGAAGCTTGCCCGATCTTCCACCATGCCCAGGGCGTCGCGAGCCGAGCCCGAGCCCATGATTTCGCCGATGGTCGGCCCCGGCGCCGCGAACTTCGGAGCCGTCGAAGGGCCCTTCGGTCCTGTCGGATAAGGAGAGCGTGAGGCGGGCGGAAGCCAGGACACGTCTTGTCTGAGAGGATTGTGGGTAAGGTCGCCGTTCGCCGGGTCGCCGTCTTTCGAAGGGTCGGATAGGCTGAAACGGGGGATCGGTCGGGTCATCGGCGTCTCCTGGTCGGGAGGAGACTATTCGTTCCCTCTATGTTCTGGCCAAGTGCAAAGTGCGTAAAACGCACAGTCGGCGTCGACGGGATCGATCTTACGCCCCGCCGACACTTTCAGCCCGCTACAGGTTCAGCAGCATCGGGTCCCCGCCCTGGGCGGCGATGTTGACGGACAGGGCGCGCTCGACCGCGAAGCGCAGCAGGGCGTGGGGACCGCCGGCCTTGGGCCCGGTGCCGGACAGGCCCTCGCCGCCGAAGGGCTGCACGCCGACCACCGCCCCGATGATCGAGCGGTTGACGTAGACGTTGCCGGCCGGGACCAGGTCGCGGACCTCCTCGGCGAAGGCGTCGATGCGGGTGTGCACGCCCAGCGTCAGGCCGTAGCGCCGCGCGGCCAGCTTGCCGGCGACCTCGGGCAGCTTGGCCGGATCGTAGCGGTAGATGTGCAGGATCGGGCCGAACACCTCCTGCTCCAGGAAGTCGGGGGTGGGGATCTCGGCGATGACCGGGCCGAAGAAGCTCCCCTTGTCGGCCAGGGCGCCGACGTCATAGCGGGTGATGATCCTGGCCTCGCGCTCCAGCCGCTTGACGTGGGCTTCCAGGGCGTCGCGCGCCTCCGCGTCGATCACCGGGCCGATGTCGCAGGCGGGGTCCGCGCCGTCGCCGACCACCTGGGCCTCCAGCGCGCCTTTCAGGGTGGCGATCAGCAGCTCTGCGCTGTCCTTGGGCACGTACAGCACCCGGAGCGCCGAACAACGCTGGCCGGCCGAACCGATGGCCGAGGCGATGACGTCGTCAACCACCTGTTCCTTCAGCGCAGTGGTGTCGACGAACATGCCGTTCAGCCCGCCGGTCTCGGCGATGAAGGGAACGATAGGACCGTTGCGGGCGGCGAGCGTGCGGTTGATCGCCCAGGCGGTGGAGGTGCCGCCGGTGAAGGCTACGCCGTCCAGCTCGGGATGCCCGGTCAGGGCCGCCCCGACCGTCTCGCCCCTGCCTGGCAACAGCGCCAGCAGATCGCCCTTCAGCCCGGCCCGGTGGAACAGGCGCACGGCCTCCGCCGCGATCAGCGGGGTCTGCTCGGCGGGCTTGGCCAGCACCGCGTTGCCGGCGGCCAGCGCCGCGGCGATCTGGCCGGTGAAGATGGCCAGGGGGAAGTTCCAGGGGCTGATGCAGACGAACACGCCGCGCCCGCGCAGCTCCAGCGCATTGGTCTCGCCCACCGGGCCGACCAGCATCTCCGGCGCGCGGAACTGCTGTTCGGCCAGGACGGCGTAGTAACGGCAGAAATCGGCCGCTTCGCGCACCTCGGCGATGGCGTCGAGCAGGCTCTTGCCGCCTTCGCGACAGAGCAGGGCGCACAGCCGGTCGAGATCGGCCTCAAGCGCGTCGCCCATGGCGCGCAGCACCTTGGCGCGAGCGGGGCCGCCGATGCGGTCCCAGGCCGGCTGCGCCTTGCGGGCGAGGCGGAAGGCCAGATCGATGTCGTCGCTCCCGGCTTCGGAGGTCTCGCCGACGATGCGCGAGAGGTCGGCGGGGCTGCGCACGGGGGCGACGTTCTCGCCCTTGCGCAGACCGCCGGCGACGATGGGGCCGCTGGTGAAACGCTGGCTGTCCAGCGCTACGGCCGCCGCCGTCAGCCGGTCGCAGTCGGCCTTCATCGACAGATCGCGGCCCAGCGTGTTCAGGCGCGCGGGGCCGTACAGGTCGCGGGGCAGGGGGATCTTGGGGTGCGGCCCGGGGCTGGCCTCGACCGCGCTGATCGGATCGGCCACCACCAGGTCCGCCGGCACCCGGTCGTCGAGCAGGGCGTGGACGAAGGAGGTGTTGGCGCCGTTCTCCAGCAGGCGGCGCACCAGATAGGGCAGCAGGTCCTCGTGCCCGCCCACCGGCGCATAGGCGCGGATGATCAGGTCGTTTCCATACCGCGTCGTGGCGGCGGCGTAGAGCGCCTCGCCCATGCCGTGCAGGCGCTGGTGCTCGATCTGCACGCCCGCCTCGCCGGCCATGTGGCGCACGGCGGCCAGCGTGTGGGCGTTGTGGGTGGCGAACTGGGGATACAGCGCCGGCGAGGCGTCGATCAGGGTGCGCGCGGCGACCAGGTAGGACAGGTCGGTGGCTGGCTTGGTGGTGTAGACCGGATAGCCCGGCCGTCCCGCCACTTGGGCGCGCTTGATCTCGCTGTCCCAGTAGGCGCCCTTGACCAGGCGCACCATGATCCGGCGCTGGCTGTCGCGGGCGAGCTTGGCCACCCGTCCGATCACCTCGACCGCGCGCTTCTGGTAGGCCTGGACCACCACGCCCAGCCCCTGCCAGTGGCCGAGCTCGTCCTCGTGGGCCAGCTTCTCCAGCAGCTTCAGCGAGATCACCAGCCGGTCGGCCTCCTCGGCGTCGATGGCGAAGTTCAGGTCGTAGTGCGAGGCCAGGACGGCCAGCCGCTTCACCCGCGGATACAGCTCGCTCCACACCCGCGCCTCTTGCGTGGACTCGTAGCGGGGCGACAGGGCCGACAGCTTCACCGACACGCCGTGGCCGCGTTCGGGACCCGCGCCGGCCGTAGCCTTGCCCACCGTCTCGATGGCGGCGGCGTAAAGACGCTCATAGCGTTCGGCGTCGGCTGAGGTGCGCGCGCCCTCGCCCAGCATGTCGAACGAGCAGAGCACACCCTCCTTGCGGGCGCGCTTCAGGGCGTCCTCGATGGTGCGGCCGAGCACGAACTGTTCGCCCATAATCCGCACCGCGGCTCCCACGGCCTGGCGCACGACGGGCTCGCCCAGACGACCGGCCAGCCGCTTGACGAAGCCGCCGATGTCGCTCTTGGCCTCCTCGTCCACGTCCACCAGCTTGCCGGTCAGCATCAGCCCCCAGGTGGAGGCGTTGACGAACAGGCTGTCGGACTGGCCCAGGTGCGAAGCCCAGTCCGCGTCCCCGATCTTCTCGGCGATCAGTTTGTCGCGCGTATCCTGGTCGGGCGTGCGCAGCAGGGCCTCGGCCAGGCACATCAGCGCCAGGCCCTCCTTGGTGCCCAGCGAGAACTCCTGCAGAAAGCTCTCCACCACGCCCTGACGGCGTGCGCTGCTGCGGGCGGCGCGGACTAGGCCCTGGGCGTCGGCGGCGACGCTGGCGCGGGCTTGGGCGCCCAGCGGCTTGGCGGCCAGCAAGGCCGAGACCGCTTCGCTCTCGTCACGGTACTTGTGGCGGTCCAGGGCGTCCCAGGTCATGGCGTCTTCCCAGCTTAAGTTCGCTTCCAACTACCGCTCATCCCCGCGAAGGCGGGGACCCAGGTCAAGGCCTCAGGCGTGGCCGGATGAATCTGGATTCCCGCCTTTGCGGGAATGAGCGGACAAGGGGCGATGTTCAAATTTCGGAATATCGTATTGTTATCCGAATGTGCTTTTCTTCACCGGCGGATCGACCGAAGATTCTCAGGTTATATGGCTCCATGACCGAAGTTTCGCTCGACGACACCGATCGCCGTCTGCTGCGCCTGCTGCAGACCGACGGCCGGATCACCAACCAGGACCTGGCCCGGCGCGCCAACCTGTCGCCGGCCGCCGTCCACGAGCGGGTGCGCAAGCTGCGCGAGCGGGGCGTGATCCGGGGCTACACCGTGGACCTGGACCCGGAAAAGGTCGACCGGGCGCTGCTGGTGTTCGTGGAAGTGGTGCTGGACCGCACCACCAGCGACGTGTTCGACGCCTTCGCCGCCGCCGTGTTGCGCGTGCCCGAGGTGATCGAATGCCACATGGTGGCGGGCGGGTTCGACTACCTGATCAAGGCCCGGCTACGCGACATGGGAGACTACCGCGCCTTTCTGGGCGAACTGCTGGTCAAGCTGCCGGGCGTGCGCGAGACGCGGACCTACACCGTGCTGGAAGAGGTCAAGAGCGGCGGGGCCCTGCCGGTCTGATCGGAAGTCCCGATCAACCTGCACCCAATGCGCTGCTCCCGCCTCGGTCACGTCAACGCGACGGGAGGCGCAAACAGGCCGCCCCCGAAAGACCCGCTCGCGCGGTCGGTTTCCAGGAAGAACACCATGATGTCGTTGGGATCGGTCCCGGTTGCGGCGAGGTGTTCCACCAGGCTTTCGACGAGGGCTCGTTTTCGCTCGGTCTCTGTGCCCGACGACACCAGCGCCTCGATGATCAGCACCTGGTCCGTGCGTGCTTTCGGCAGCCCTGGATATTTCGGGTCCACCCGGAAATGGCCCGGTTCGAGCGGGAGAAAGCGCTGGAACATGTCGTCGGAGGGGTAGCCGGCGGCGACGGCGGCGGCATGGATCGCGCCGGAAAGGCGCTCGATTTCATCGGCGGACCTGCCGGCCCGCAAAGTGACGGTGAACAACGGCATGGGATCTCCTGTCCGGCAGGCCGAACAACCCCGCACCCCCCCCGCGAACGGGGATATGCGGAACTTGGCGGCGGCTCAATCCATACCCGGATGCGCTAGAGTTCGGCCGGCGTCTCGGGCTCGCCGGCGTCGAACTGCATCAGGTCGCCGGGCTGGCAGTCCAGCTCCCGGCAAAGCGCGTCCAGGGTGGTGAAGCGGATCGCCCGAGCCTGACCGCCCTTGAGCAGGGTCAGGTCGGCCACGCCGATCCCCACCCGGTCCGACAGCTCGGTCAGGGACATGCGGCGCGCGAGCAGCATGCGGTCCAGGTGCAGGCGTATGGCCATGGGTCTTCGCGATCCTCTAGATCGTCAGCTCGGCGTCCTGGCGCAGGCGCGCGCCCTCACGGAACACCTCGGCCAGCACGAACACCACCAGGATCGCGAACCAGGCGGTCGGATTGACCGAAATCCCCTTGTCGCCGTGGACGCTGGGCGCGGCCCAATGCAGGAAGGTGGACAGGACGTAGCTCCAGAGTTGCAGGGCGATCAGCGCCAGCCCGATCACTCTCAGCCGCCCCACGTTGTGGGGTAGGAACGGATCGCCCAGGGTGAGCGTCTCGAAGATGCGCCTCAAGCGGTTGAACACCACCACCAGCACCGCGACGTAGATCGCGAACCCGAACATGCACAGCGCCAGCATCATCGGCGAGATCGAGATGTTGGCCGGATGCGAGCGCGTCAGGTCATGCAGGTCCAGCTCGTAGAGCTGTCCCACGAACGGCTGGAAAACCAGCAGCGCCATGCCCCCGATCAACAGCAGCCCGAGCGCGACCCACAGGGCGGCGTGGACCACCTCCAGCACGATCTTCAGGAAGCTGGAGACCGACCCCGGCCCCAAGGCGCGCATTTTCCAGCCTCTATCCACTGGCGGCGATATAGCCGCGCTCTTCGCCAACTTGCCCAAGCCGCCGCCTCCACGCCAGCGCCACGCAGGTTAATTATCGGAAAGCTCGCGGAATGAGGCATCGGCGACGGCTTTAGCCCGGGGCGCTCTTGCTTTACGGACTGCGTTCAATCCCGAAGGATCGTCCATGACCCTGAAGCTGCAGACCGGCGCGCGTCTGGTCGTCGCCACTCACAATCCCGGCAAGGTGGTCGAGATCGCGGCCCTGTTCGACGGCCGCTTCGACGCGGTGTCGGCGGGCGAGCTTGGCTTGCCCGAACCGGAGGAGACCGAGGCCACCTTCATGGGCAACGCGGTGTTGAAGGCGCGCGCGGCGGCGGACGCCGCCCACCTGCCGGCCATTGCGGACGACTCGGGCCTGTCGGTGCGGGGGCTGGGCGGCGCGCCGGGCGTGCTGTCCGCGCGCTGGGCGGGCGAGCCGCGTGACTTCGGCGTCGCCATGGATCGGGTGGCGCGCGAACTGGCCGAGCGAGGCAGCGACGATCGCTTCGCCTGGTTCACCTGCGCGCTCGCCGTCGCCTGGCCGGACGGGCCGGTGGTGGCGGTGGAGGGGCGCGTGGAGGGCGAACTGGTGTTTCCGGGCCGCGGCGGACAAGGCTTCGGCTATGATCCGATCTTCCGCCCGACCGGCCTTGAGATCACCTTCGCCGAGATGGACCCGGCCCACAAACACGCCATCAGCCACCGCGCCCGCGCCTTCGAGAAGCTGAAGGCCGTGCTGCTGTGACCGGCGATCCCCTTGGCTGAGGCCGGCGCGCCGCTCGGCGTCTATATCCACTGGCCCTATTGCGAGCGGATCTGTCCCTATTGCGACTTCAACGTCGTGCGCGACCGGGGCCGTTCCGCCCGCGCCGAGGCGCTGACCGCCGCCATCGCCGCCGACCTGCGCGCCCAGGCGGCGCTGGCCGGGCCGGCTCGGCTGGCCTCGATCTATTTCGGCGGCGGCACGCCCTCGCTGATGCCGCCGGAGGCGGTGGGCGAGCTGATCGCCCTGGCGCGCGGCCTGTGGACGGCGGAGCCGGACCTGGAGATCACGCTGGAGGCCAATCCCACCGATGCGGAGACCGGCCGCTTCCGCGCCTTCGCCGAGGCCGGGGTGAACCGGCTGTCGCTGGGGGTGCAGGCGCTGGACGATGCGGCGCTGGGATTGCTCAAGCGCAATCACGATGCTGCGGCGGCGCTGCGGGCGGTGGAGACGGCGGTCGGCGTGTTTCCGCGCGTTTCGCTCGACCTGATCTACGCCCTCCCGGGCCAGACCGCCCAAGCCTGGACCGAGACCCTGCGCCGGGCGACCGCGCTCGGGACGGAGCACGTCTCGGCCTACCAGCTGACCATCGAGGCGACGACGCCGTTCGGCCGGGCGGTCGGGCGGGGCCAGATGGCGGCGCCGGACGCCGACCGGGGCGCCGACCTCTACGAGACCACGATCGAGACCCTCGCCGGCCTGGGTTTCGACGCCTACGAGGTGTCGAATTTCGCGCGGGGCCGTGCGGCGCGCTCGCGCCACAACCTCGTCTACTGGCGCGGCGAGGCCTATGTCGGCGTCGGCCCCGGCGCGCACGGCCGGGTGGTCATGGACGGCGCGCGGTACGCGACCGAGGCCGAGTCCGGGATCGAGGCCTATGTCCGACGCGTCGCCGAGACCGGGACCGGCTGGGCGCGCCGCGAACCTGTCGCCCCTTCGGAAGTCCTGGAGGAACGCATCCTGATGGGCCTGCGCATCGACGAGGGCGTGGCGCTGGACGATGTGGCGGCGCTTGGCCGGTTGGACGCCCTGGCGCCGCTGACCGAGGGCGGCTGGCTGACGGTGGACGGCGGCCGTGTACGCGCGACGCGCGCGGGCCGCCTGCTGCTGGATCGGGTGACGGGCGAGCTGTTGGCGTGACGGTTCGCGTCGCTGCTCACCCGATCGCTTCGGTCAGCGCGTCCACTACCCGGTCCACATCCTCGTCGGCCATCGCCGGATAGAGCGGCAGGGCCAGGATACGGGCGTAGTAGGCCTCCGCGCCCGGCAGGCGCATCTCGCCGTAGCGGTTGCGGAAATAGGGCTGACGGTAGAGCGGGATGTAGTGGACCTGCGCGCCGATCCCTTTGGCGGAAAGCGCGCGCATCGTCTCCGCCCGCGTCACGCCCGTCGCCTCGAAGTCGACCAGCACGCCGTAGAGGTGCAGCCCCGGCTTCGAGCCTGGCCCGGAACGTATCGGCGTCACGCACGGAGCCAAGGGTGTAAGCAGCCGGTCGTAGCGCGCCGCCAACGAGGTCCGGCGATCGACGAAGCGCGCGAGCTTGTGGAGCTGGCTCAGCCCCAACGCCGCCTCCATCTCGTTCATGCGGTAGTTGAAGCCGAGTTCGAGCTGTTCGTAGGCCCAGGGGTTGGGCGCGCCATCGGCGTCGAAGCTGTCGGCCTCGCCCATAAGGTGGGGATCGCGGGAGACGGCGTGATTGCGCAGCCGGCGCATCCGCTCGGCCCGCTCCGGATCGTTCAGGGTGATCGCCCCGCCCTCGCCGGCGGCCAGGGTCTTGACCGGATGGAACGAGAAGGTGGCGGCGTCGGAAACCGCGCAGTCGCCGACCTGGCGTCCCTGGGCGTCGCGTCCGCCGATGGCGTGGGCGGCGTCCTCCACCACCCAGGCTCCGGCCGAGCGCGCCAGCGGCGCCAGCGCGTCCATGTCGCACAGCCGCCCTCCCAGATGCACCGGCAGCACCACCTTGGGCGCGGGCTCGCGCGCGAGGGTTGCGGCTAGGATCTGCACAGTCATCAGGCCGGTGACGGGGTCGACATCGGTGAAGGCCACCTCCGCGCCGCACAGCCGCGCCGCCGTGGCGGTGGCCAGGAACGTCATCGCCGGAACCAGGCAGACATCGCCCGGCCCCACGTCGAGCGCCGCCAGCGCCAGGTGCAGGGCGGCGGTGCCGGAGGAACAGGCGACGGCCTCTTTCGCGCCCACCGCGGTCGCCAGCGCACGCTCGAACGCCGTCACGCTGGGACCATGGGCGATGTGATCGCTCTTCAGCGCCGCCACCACGGCGGCGATATCGTCGTCCTCCACCAGGTGGCGGCCGTAGGGGAGGGGATGAGGGCTCGACATGGAACGCAGCATGCCGTCCGCCCCTTGCTCGCCCGTTAACCACGAAACGTTAACCCTAACGGGTCAGCATGGCGCTCCATCCTTGCAAGGTCCGCCCATGCCCGCCGCCAACCTCGCCGAAAGCCTGGAAGCTGTGCAAACCGTCGCGAGCACCCGCGATTTCCGCACCCCGCGCGTCGATCTGAACGGCAAGGTGGTGCTGATCACCGGGGGCACGGGCTCGTTCGGGCGCGCCTTCGTGCAGATGGCCTGTGAGGAATTCCGGCCCAAGAAGCTGATTATCTTCAGCCGCGACGAGCTGAAGCAGTACGAGATGGCCCAGGCCTTCCCACCCGAGCGCTATCCCTTCCTGCGCTATTTCATCGGCGACGTGCGCGACGCAGCCCGGCTGGAGATGGCGATGCGGGGGGTGGACTATGTGATCCACGCGGCCGCCCTCAAGCACGTGCCGATCGCCGAGTACAATCCCTTCGAGTGCATCAAGACCAACGTCATGGGGGCGGAGAACGTGGTCAACGCCGCCATTTCCGCGGGCGTGCAGCGGGTGGTGGCCCTGTCCACCGACAAGGCGGCCAACCCGATCAATCTCTACGGCGCCTCCAAGCTGGCGTCGGACAAGATCTTCGTGGCCGCCCAGGCGATGGCGGGCGACGCGGGGACCCGTTTTTCGGTGGTACGCTATGGCAACGTCATGGGTTCGCGCGGGTCGGTGGCGCCCTTCTTCCGCAAGCTGGTGGCCGAGGGCGCGGTCGAGCTGCCGATCACCGACGCGCGCATGACCCGGTTCTGGATCACCCTGGAGCAGGGGGTGAACTTCGTGCTCTCCAGCATGGAGATGATGGCCGGCGCCGAGATCTTTGTGCCCAAGATCCCCTCCATGCACACCACCGAGCTGGCCCACGCCATCGCGCCCAACCTGCCGCACAAGCTGGTCGGCATCCGCCCGGGCGAGAAGCTGCACGAGATCATGGTGCCCGAGGACGACGCCCGCTCGGCCGTCGAACTGGACGACCGCTACGTGATCCTGCCCAGCCACGACCTGTCGCGGCGAGACGCCTGGCTCGAACAGGGCGCGCGGGGCCTGCCGGAAGGGTTCTCCTACACTTCCGACCGCAACCCCGAACGGCTCGACGCGCGCGGCTTACAGGCCCTGCTCGCACAGTCCCTCGGACACTGAGAATACAGCTTCGAACCGATCAAACCCAAGGTCGTCGACCCCGGTCGAGGGGCGACGCCTTAGTTTCGTCATCTCGCCCCCCTTTACCAAGCACAGCAGCCTGACGAGCCATGATGCCCGAGCCAACGACCTTGACCGCCGCCAGCTTCAGTCCCCTGGCCATGTTCATGAGTGCGGACTGGGTGGTCAAACTGGTCCTGACAGGACTGATCGTGGCGTCGCTGTGGTCCTGGGCGGTGATCCTGGACAAGATCTTCCGGCTATCCTCGCTCAACCGCATCGCCGCACGGTTCGAATCCGAGGTCGGTTCCGGTCGTCCGCTGGAGGACATCGCTTCCGAGGTCGGCGAGAACCCCGTCCACGCCCTGCCGCGCATGCTCCAGGCGGCGCTGCGCGAGTGGCGCGGCTCGCGGGTGCGCGCGGCGCTGAGCGAGACCCAGACCGCCCTGACCATCCAGCGCATCGACCGGGCGCTGGACAGCGTCATCGCCAAGGAGAGCCGCAAGGTCGAGGAGGGGCTGGGCCTGCTGGCCATCGTCGCCACCGCCTCGCCCTTCATCGGGCTGTTCGGAACGGTGTGGGGGATCATGACCGCCTTCCAGGCCATCGCCATCCAGAAGAACACCAACCTGACCGTGGTGGCGCCGGCCATCGCCCACGCCCTGTTCGCCACCGCCATCGGCCTGGTGGCGGCGATCCCGGCCTATATCGCCTACAACAAGTTCTCCACCGACGCGTCCAAGTTCACCGCCCGCCTGGAAGCCTTCGCCGACGACCTGTCGGGCGCGGTGGCGCGCCGGCTGGGCGAGCGGCTGGGCGCGCCCTCTTCCACCGCCGCCGACGCCGAGCGGGTCTGAGCCTTGGCGCTGTCCGTCCACGACGCCCTGTCCACCGGCCGGCGCGGCCGTCGCCGCCGGCGCGGACGCGCGGCCCTGTCGGAGATCAACGTCACGCCGCTGGTCGACGTGATGCTTGTGCTGCTGATCATCTTCATGGTGTCCGCGCCCCTGCTGACCGCTGGCGTGCCGCTGGAACTGCCCAAGACCGACGCCGCCGCCATCAGCACCCCCGCCGAACCCGTCACCGTCAGCGTGCAGAAGGACGGCCGTATCTATGTCGGCGAAAACGAGACCGATCTTGACGAGCTGGCCGACCGGGTGAAGTCGGCCGGCGGCGCGGCGGGCGTCGGCCAGGGCGGCGAGAGCAAGCCGCTCTATGTGCGCGCCGACGGGGCCGCGTCCTACGCCGTGGTGGCCCAGGTGATGGCGCGCTTGTCCACCTCGGGCTTCAGCGCGATCAACCTGATCACCGATACGGGCGGCGCCGAGCATCCGGCCAAGCGCGCCGATACCGACGCCTCCGGCCAGCCCTGAGTCCCGCCGTGGCGGAGCGCACCACCACTCTTCGGCCGGCGTTCGTCGCCTCGCTGGGCCTGCACCTGCTGGTGGTGCTGGCCATGCTGATCAGCTGGAAGTTCGCCCCGCCCCTGACCCGGCCGATGGTGGTGACGCCGGTGACGCTGGTCGCCAACGCGCCCGAGACCAATGTGCGCGCCGCCGTCCAGGCCGAGGAGCGCCAGACCGCCGCCGCTCCCGAACCCGCGCCGCCGTCGCCCCTGCCGCCCTCGCCGGTGGAGACGCCGACGCCTGAGCCCAAGCCCGCCCCGCCGCCGCCCGAACCCGCGCCGCCGCCGCCGCGCCCGGTCCACCGTACGCCGCCGCCACTGCCGCAGCCCGCGCCTGAACCCAAGCCCGTGCCGGTGAAGCGCACCCCGCCGCCCAAGCCCGAGCCGAAGCCCATTCCGAAGCCTGTCGCGAAGTCCGACCCCAATTTCCTTGAGCACCTCGCCAGTGAGCAGCCGAGAACCAAGGCGCAATCAAAGTCGAGTCTGCTGGAAGGCATCCTCGCGGAAGACTCGAAATCAAAGTCACGCGCTAAAGCTTCGCCTAGCTTTTTAGAAACGCTAGCCGCCGAAAGTCCATCCGGCCATCGCGCCAATGCCGCCAAGGGACAGGCGCATGCGGAGACAGACCGCACTGCCCGCATGGCCGCCGGGGCGGCGACAGCGCTGGACGCCAATACGCTGGGGGCGTTGACGGCCAAGGTGATCCGCCTGTGGCACCCAAACTGCGGGATCGAAGGCGCAACGGGCGTAGAAGTGAAAGTCCGCTTTCTCTTGACCCCGGACCATCGTCTCGCCGGCCAACCTACTGTTTTTAAAAAGAGTTCGTCCGGCGCAAGTGAGGCTGTAATGAATGCCGCCGCCCAACGTGCAGTCAGCGCGGTCGCTCAGGGCGCCCCTTACACCGAGCTGCCGCCAACGGCCAACCGAGACATCATTCTGGACTTTGATGCGAAGTCTGCGTGCGAGGGATAGATGAGATTTGATGAAAGCGTCAGCGAGACGGTTTAAGAGGAAGCCCATGCGTCACTTCATCGTCGCCTTCGCCGCTCTTCTCGCTAGCGCTTTTCCGCTCGCGCTTACGGTCGCGCACGCTCAGCCAGTCGAGGTACAGATCAATAAGGGTACGTTGGAACCCCTGCCCATCGCCGTGCCGCCCTTCAGCGGCGCGGACGCCCGCACCACGGAGCTCGGCGGCCAGATCGCCGACGTGGTGTCCAAGGACCTGGAGCGCTCGGGCTACTTCAAGCCGGTGCCAGCGAGCACCTTCCCCGAGAAGACGCTGAACGTGAACATCCAGCCCCAACTCGCCGCCTGGCGGCAGGTGGGCGCCCAGGCGTTGGTCAACGGCTTGGCCAGTATCGACGCGGACGGCCGCCTGCGCGTCGATTTCCGCCTGTGGGACGTCTACAACCAGAGCCAGCTGGTCGGCACCCAGTTCACCTCGACGCCGGACAACTGGCGCCGCGTCGCCCACAAGATCGCCGACGCGGTCTACAAGCGCCTGACCGGGGAGGACGGCTATTTCGACACCCGCATCGTCTTCGTGGCCGAGAGCGGCCCGCGCGGCCATCGGGTCAAGCGGCTGGAGATCATGGACCAGGACGGCGCCAACCCGGCCTTCCTGAGCAGCGGTAAGGAGACCATCCTCAGCCCCCGCTTCTCGTCCAGCAACCAGCAGATCACCTTCGCCTCCCTGACCAAGGACGCGATCCGGGTCTACCTGTACGATCTGGAGACCGGCCGGCGGGAAACCATCGGCGAGTTCCAGGGCGCCATGGCCTTCGCCCCCCGCTTCTCGCCCGACGGGTCGCACGTGGCCCTGTCGGTGGAGCGCAACGGCAATACCGACATCTACGTCTACGACCTCCGCTCGCGCGAAAGCCGCCGGCTGACCTCCGACCCGTCGATCGACACCTCGCCCTCCTATTCGCCGGACGGCGGCCAGATCGTGTTCACCTCGGATCGGGGCGGTAGCCCGCAGATCTATTCGATGAGCTCGAGCGGCGGCGGCGCGCACCGCATCTCCTTCGGCAGCGGTCAGTACACCACGCCGGTGTGGAGCCCGAAGGGCGACCTGATCGCGGCCACCAAGCAGACCGGCGGCCAGTTCCACATCGTGGTGATGCACCCCGACGGCTCGGGCGAGCGCACCTTGACCTCGAGTTTCCTCGACGAAGGTCCGACCTGGGCTCCCAACGGACGGGTGCTGATGTTCTCGCGGGAAACGCCGGGGGCCGGGCCGCGTTTATGGACCGTGGACGTTTCCGGGCGCAACGAGCGCCTGGAACCGTATCCGGGCGGCGCCACCGATCCGGCGTGGTCACCCTTGCTGAAGTAAGGCCGGCGTTCTTCGGTCCAGCTCCCTTTTTGCAGAATATGAAGGAGTAAATTCCCATGGTGCTGAACACCCGGGCTCTTCTGAAGACCGCAGCCGGCGTTGGCCTGGCGGCTTCCCTCGCGGCTTGCGCCCACAAGGGGCCGCCGCCTCCGGCCGACACCGGCCCGCCGCCTCCGCCGCCGATGGCCGACAACGGTCCTCCGCCCCCGCCCTACACCGGCCCGTCCCAGGCTCCGGTGGGCGCCGTCCCCGGTTCGGTGCAGGACTTCGTCATCTCCGCCGGCGACCGCGTCTATTACGAACTGAACGCCGACAGCCTCGGCGCCGAAGGCCGCCAGATTCTGGACAACCAGGCCCAGTGGCTCGGTCGCTATCCGCAGGTGACGGTGCGCATCGAAGGCAACTGCGACGAGCGCGGCACCCGCGAGTACAACCTGGCGCTGGGCGCGCGCCGGGCCGAGTTCATCAAGACCTACCTGATCCAGCATGGCGTCGCCGCCGGCCGCATCACCACCATCTCCTATGGCAAGGAAAAGCCGATCGACGCTGGTTCGGGCGAAGACGCCTGGGCCAAGAACCGTAACGGCCACACCGCCATCACCGCCGGCGCGGTCGGCGGCGTGAACGATAGCGGCCAATAAGGCCCGGACACTACCGGATACCAGGCGGGGCGGCGCATGCGCTTCCCCGCCGCGATCCGCCAACGCTCCTGCTTCCGCCGTCCGGCGCAAGCGTCTACGGACAGCATCATGACTCGACCGAGACTCCTCCTGGCCTCCGTAGCGTTCCTGGCGCTCGCCGGCTCGGCCCACGCCCAGGACAACGGGCGGGTCGATCGGCTGGAGAAGCAGGTGCGCGAACTGCGCGCCATCGTGTTCCAGGGCCGCGACACCGGCCAGGCGGTCGAAGTGAAGCTCGCCGGACCCGATCCCGCCGTGTCCGCCGTCGAGCAGAGGCTGGATGCGGTGGACGCCACCTTGCGCCAGCTGTCCGGCCAGCTCGAGGTGATGACCCACGACGCCGACGAGGCGCGCCACAGCAGCCAGGCCCTGCGCGATCAGACCGGCGAACTGCGCGGCCAGCTGAAGGACCTCAGCGATCGCGTCGGCCGGCTGGAAGCCCAGTTCGCGCCGGGCGCCGCCGCCGGCCAAATCCCGCCTCCGCCCACCGACAATTCCGTTCCGCCTCCGCCGACCGGCCCGAACGGCTCCGACGCCACCGCTGCGGCCCAGGCGGCCGATAGCGGCAGATTGGGCGGACCGTCCTCCGCGCCCGACGCCCCGCCGCCGGCCGCCGCCGCGCCTGCGGGTCCAGCCGACGTCTATCGCGCCGCCCGCGCCAGGGTGACCTCGGGCGACTACGCCGGGGCCGCCAGCGCCTTCCAGGACTATGTGACCCGCTATCCGTCGGCCAAAAACCTGTCGGAAGCCTACTACTGGATGGGCGAGAGCGACTACGCGCGGGAAGACTTCCAGGACGCGACGCCCGCCTACGCCCGCGCCCTGAAGGGCTGGCCCAAGACCGCGTGGGCCGGCGACGCCACGGTGAAGCTCGCCCGCGCGCTGGTGGAGACCAACCGCTCCACCGAAGCCTGCGCGGCGCTGGCGGAGTTCGATCACCGCTTCAGCTCCACGGCCGGTCCAGCCACCAAGGCCCGGGCCGACGGGGTGCGCGGTCGCGCCAAGTGCAGCGGCTGATCCTCCGATCGCCGTCGCTCGCCCTGACCTGACATGAGGTTGACGGCGCTCGATCTTCGGCTCGAGCGGGGCGCCGGGCGTCCGATCGCCGTCGCCCTATCCGGCGGGAGCGATTCCACCGCCCTGCTGGTGCTTGCGGCCCGTTGGGCGCGGACGAACGGCCGGCGGCTGTTGGCGCTGAGCGTCGACCACGGCCTCAATCCCGACAGCGCCCGCTGGACAGCCGAGGCCGGCGAAATCGCCGGACGGCTGGGGGCCGAGTGGCGGCCCCTGAGCTGGACGGGACCGAAGCCGCAGACGGGCCTGCCGGCCGCGGCCCGCCGTGCGCGCCATGCGCTGCTGGCGGAGGCTGCAGGGGCGGCGGGGGCGCATGTGATCCTGATGGGCCACACCGCCGACGACGTCGCCGAGTCGGACCTGATCCGCCGCGACACCCCGACCCACGGCCGCTTGGAAACCTGGGCGCCCTCGCCGGTATGGCCGGAAGGACGGGGCGTGTTCCTGCTGCGGCCCCTGCTGGCGGTGCGGCGGACGGACTTGCGGGCGTTGCTGGCGGCGGAGGGGATGGGGTGGTTGGAGGACCCCGCCAACGCCGATCCCCGCTTCGCCCGCAGCCGGGCGCGCGCGGTGTTGGCGAACGAGGTGGGGCAGGTGGACGTCGTGCCGGCGTCCGTGATCTCCATCCCGCGCCGTGCCGATGGGGCGGCGACGGCCGACGCCTTGGGGCGGGTGATGCTCTCGCGTGCGGCGTCCGTCGATGTCGTGGCCAAGGCGGTGCTTTGCACTTCGGGTCGGGAACGGCCGCCGGCGGGGGCGGCGGTGCGTCGCCTGACTGAGCGTCTGGCGCGGCACGAGACCTTCAAGACCACCCTTGGCGGCGCGCGCGTGCGGGCGACCGACGGGCAGGCCGTGATCGTGCGGGATGTGGGAGAGCGTTCGCGGGGCGGCCTTTCGTCGCTTCCCCTGACGCGATCCGAACCCGCAGTGTTCGACGGTCGCTTCGAGGTGGAGGCGACGGTGGACGGCCTGCACGTCGCGCCCTTGGCGGGCCTGGCCGCGCGCCTGCCCCCGGCGGACGCCGCGCGACTCAAGGCCTTGCCGGCGGAGGCGCGGGGTGCGCTTCCGGCCCTGGTCGCCGAGGACGGAACGGTCAGCCTGCCGGCGCCTTTCGGAAGCGGTCCGGGGCGGGCTGTGGCGCTGGCGCCGAGGCGTCTGGCGGCGGCGTGTGGGCGCATCGAGGTCGAGGTGGAGGCCGTGCGCGACGCTTTGACGTGGACCGGGTGAAACTTGGCGCCGACAGCCTCATGGCGCTGCAGCCTCGGCCACCCTATCTTGATCCCCGGAGTTTGAAGTCGTTTCCTGGCGTTAAGCCAGGCGAGGACAGGTCAGGACGAACATGAATTTGCGCAATCTGGCCATCTGGGGTGTGATCGTCGTGGTGCTGATCGCGCTGTACAGCGTGCTCAACCCCAGCGCCCACACCACGGCGGCGGGCGAGATCAGCTATTCGCAGCTGCTGCAGAAGGTCGACAGCGACCAGATCAAGGATGTGGTGATCCGCGGCGAGACCGTGCAGGCCCACGATTCCTCCGGTCGGCGCTTCACCACCACCACGCCGGGCTCGCAGGAAGACCTGCTGAAGCGGCTGGAAGGCCATAGCGCCAACATCCAGGTGCAGTCGGCCCAGCCGTCCGGGTGGATGCAGCTACTGGGCAGCCTGCTGCCGATCCTGCTGCTGATCGGGGTGTGGATATTCTTCATGCGCCAGATGCAGGGCGGCGCGCGCGGGGCTATGGGCTTCGGCAAGTCCAAGGCCAAGCTGCTGACCGAGAACAAGACCCGCGTCACCTTCGACGACGTCGCCGGCGTGGACGAGGCCAAGGACGAGCTGAACGAGATCGTCGACTTCCTGAAGGACCCGGCCAAGTTCCAGCGCCTGGGCGGCAAGATCCCCAAGGGCGCGCTGCTGGTCGGTCCTCCGGGCACCGGCAAGACCTTGCTCGCCCGCGCCGTCGCCGGCGAGGCGGGCGTGCCGTTCTTCTCGATCTCGGGTTCGGACTTCGTGGAGATGTTCGTCGGCGTCGGCGCCAGCCGCGTGCGCGACATGTTCGAGCAGGCCAAGAAGAACGCACCCTGCATCATCTTCATCGACGAGATCGACGCGGTGGGCCGCCATCGCGGCGCGGGTCTGGGCGGCGGCAACGACGAGCGGGAGCAGACCCTCAACCAGCTGCTGGTCGAGATGGACGGCTTCGAGACCAACGAAGGCATCATCCTGATCGCCGCCACCAACCGGCCCGATGTGCTCGACCCCGCCCTGCTGCGGCCGGGCCGTTTCGACCGTCAGGTCGTGGTGCCCAATCCCGACATCAACGGCCGCGAACGCATCCTGCGCGTCCACATGCGCAACGTGCCCCTGGCCGCCGACGTGGAGGTGAAGACCATCGCCCGCGGCACCCCGGGTTTCTCCGGCGCCGACCTGATGAACCTGGTCAACGAGGCCGCCCTGATGGCCGCGCGCAAGAACCGTCGCATGGTCACCCAGCGCGACTTCGAGGACGCCAAGGACAAGGTGATGATGGGCGCCGAGCGCAAGTCCATGGTCATGACCGAGGAAGAAAAGCGCATGACCGCCTATCACGAGGGCGGGCACGCCATCGTGGCGCTGAACGTCCCCTCCACCGACCCGGTGCACAAGGCCACCATCATCCCGCGCGGCCGCGCGCTGGGCATGGTCATGCAGCTGCCCGAGCGGGACAAGCTGTCGATGTCCTACGAGCAGATGACCTCGCGCCTGGCCATCCTGTTCGGCGGCCGGGTGGCCGAGGAGATCATCTTCGGCAAGGACAAGGTCACCTCCGGCGCCTCGTCCGACATCAGCCAGGCCACCAAGCTGGCCCGCGCCATGGTCACCAAGTGGGGCTTCTCCGACGAACTCGGCGTGGTCGAATACGGCGACAACCAGGAAGAGGTGTTCCTGGGCATGTCGATGGGCAACCGCCAGAGCATCTCGGAAGAGACCTCCAAGAAGATCGACGCGGAGGTCAAGCGCCTGACCCAGGGCGGCTTCGACGAGGCGCGGCGGATCATCACCGAGCGGCTGGAGGACCTGCACACCCTGGCCAAGGCCATGCTGGAGTACGAGACCCTCAGCGGTGCAGAGATCGCCGACGTGCTGAAGGGCATTCCGCCCACGCGTGAAGAAGACGAGCAGGAGCCACTGGCCGGTCCCGCCGTCTCGGTGCCCTTGACCCACGTGGATCCCGAGCCCCAGCCCGCGTGATCGCGACGTTGCGACGGCGCCCCCTGGTGATGGGGGTGTTGAACGTCACGCCGGACTCGTTTTCCGATGGCGGCCGGTTCGCCGAGCGCGACACGGCCCTGGCCCAGGCGCTGGCCCTGGTCGCGGCCGGAGCCGACATGCTCGACATCGGCGGGGAGTCCACCCGCCCCGGCGCCGCGCCGACAGCCGAGGCGGTGGAACTCGCGCGCGTGTTGCCGGTGATTACGGCGATCCGCGCCGTCAGCGACGTCCCGCTTTCCATCGACACCCGCAAGCCGGCCGTGGCGCGCGCCGCCGTGGCCGCGGGGGCAGTGATGTGGAACGACATCAGCGCCCTGACCGGCGCTCCGGACAGCCTGGCGACGGCGGCCGAGCTGAACACGCCCGTGGTGCTGATGCACATGCAGGGCGATCCCCGCACCATGCAGGACAATCCCCGCTATGCCGATCCGGTGGGCGAGGTGCTGGCCTACCTGTCGGCGCGGGCGGAGGCGGCGATGGCGGCCGGCGTGCGGCGCGAGGACATCTGGTTCGATCCCGGCATCGGCTTCGGCAAGCGGCTGCAGCACAACCTGGCCCTGCTGGCCAACCTGGATCGGCTGGCCGCGAGCGGTTTCCCGGTGTTGCTGGGGGTCAGCCGCAAGCGCACGGTGCTGCACATCGACTCCACCGCGATCGACCCGAACGACCGCATCGGCGGTTCGCTGGCGATGGCGCTGCAGGGGGCGGCGTCAGGCGTGACGGCGCTCCGGGTCCATGACGTGCGCCAGACGGTGCAGGCCCTGGCGGTGCAGGCCGCGATCGCAGCGGCTAGGGCGCCGGAGGCAGCGGGCGCCAGCGATTGAGCTCGTGCTCCAGGGCTGCGGGATCGAGCGGCTTGGTCAGGAAGCCGTCCATGCCGGCGTCCCGGCACAGCCGCCGGTCGTCCTCGAAGGCGTTGGCGGTCAGCGCCACGATGGGCGTGGCCAGCCCCGCCGCGCGCATGGCCCGCGCCGCCGCCGGGCCGTCCATTCCGGGCATGCGCATGTCGAGCAGGATCACGTCGTAGGGCGCGTCTTTCACCGCTTTGACCGCGTCCTCGCCATTGGAGACATGCACGACCGAACAGCCGTTGCGGGTCAGCAGGGCGCGCGCCAGCAGGGCGTTGACCGGATTGTCCTCCGCCAGCAGGGCGCGCAGACCGCCGAGCCGGCGTGGCGCGGCGCGTTCGTCGTGGGCGTCCTCACGCTCGGCCTGGAGGCGCTCGGTCTGGACGCGTCTGGCCTGGGCGTGAACCGCCAGGACGCGGGCGGCCAGCGACGCTCGGCGCAGCGGCTTGATCAGATATCCGGCGTAGCCCGCTGCGCGATAGGTCGCGATCCGTTCGCGATCCTCGGGCGCCAGCAGCACCAGGGCGGGCGGCGCGCCGGCGGGGTGGGGCACCGACGCGGGGATCGAGGCGCTGTCCACCAGGGCCACGTCGCAGGCCTGGGCGGCATGCTGGAAACCGCCTCCGCAGGCGGCGATCTGGGCCGTGGCGGCCTCACATACCGCCCAGGACGGCGAGACCACGCCGACGGTGAGGCCCGCCAGCGGTCGTTCGCTCCTCGGCGCGTCCATGGCCTCGAAATCGGCTTCGAACCAGAAGGAGGCGCCCTCGCCGAAGGTGCTGTCGACGCCCACGCGACCGCCAAGCGCCTCGGCCAGCCGTTGGACGATGGCCAGGCCCAAACCGGCGCCGCCGGCCTGGACGCCCGCCTCCGCCTGGACGAATTCATCGAAGATGCGGGATTTTTCGTCGGGCTTCAGACCGGGGCCGGAATCCTCGACGGTGAAGCGCAGGCGAAGCGCGCCGTCGTTGGCCGCTGTCCGCGCGGCGGTGACCAGCACCCCGCCTTCGCGAGTCAGCTTGACCGCGTTTCCAGCCAGATTGAACAGGATCTGGCGCAGACGCCCGTCGTCGGTGCGGATCGGCGGGACGTCGGCGGCCACCGCCCAGGCGATCTCCAGTCCCTGGGCGTGGGCGCGGGGGCTGAGCAGTTCGCAGACCCCCTGGAGCAGGCCCTCGACGTCGGTCTCCACCATCTCCAGTTCGACCCGACCGGACTCCAGCTTGGCCAGATCGAGCATGTCGTTGACCAGGCCGAGCAGATGTTCGCCGCAGTCGCGCAGGGTGGCGAGATAGGCGCTCTGGGTGGGGTCCAGCGAGGTGCTCGCCAGCAGACCGGCCATACCCAAGACACCATTGAGTGGCGTTCGTATCTCGTGGCTGAGAAGTGCGAAGACCTGATCGCGGGCGCGGACCACTCCTGGGTCATCGCGCAGTGCGCTGATGATTTCGCCAGACTTTGCAGAAGCTGAACCCATGGCCCAAATTGCGCCAAACCTCCTTAACAGTCTCCAAAGCGGGGCATTTTGACCACCCTAGGCTTGTAGGGGTTGCTTCGACTTGCCCCAGATTGCAAGCGGTGCAATGTGAATTGTTTATTAGGCGCGTCGAGGGGCGGACGAGCGCACGAACTAGGAGAAGAGATGGTTGAACGCGCAGACATCAACGGACCCGATCCGATCGACATCGCCGTAGGGCTGCGTCTGCGTACGCTGCGCAAGTCCCGGGGCATGTCTCAGGAACAACTCGGCCGGGCGTTGGGCATTACCTTCCAGCAGATCCAGAAGTACGAACGCGGCACCAACCGTATCTCGGCTTCCATGCTGGTGAAGTCCGCTCGCGCGCTCGCGGTGGCGCCGACGTCTTTGCTCCCGGAAGAGGGTGAACCCGCGCCCAAGTCCCCGGCCATCATGGCCCTGATCGCGCAACTGCGCGGGGCCGAGGAACTGATCGAGAGCTATTCTCGCATCAAGTCGCCTCGCCTGCGTCGGGCCCTGCTGCAAATGAGCCGTAGCCTCGCCAACGAGGAAGTCGGCAGCGCCAAGGAACCGGTGGAAGCCGCCTGACAGGCGCCTTATCGGCGGTCGCGCCCTAGATTCCCGTCGTCGTCAGAAGAGCCGTAGGGCGCTCGGCGACGAGGGAGGGGCGGCGATAGATCAAGGCTTCCGCCACGTGCGTTCGTCGCACGGCGTCGACCCCGTCCAGATCAGCGATGGTGCGAGCCAACCGCAGCGTGCGGGTCCAACCGCGCGCCGAGAGGCCGTGCGCCTCGGCGGCCTGGGCGAGCAGCGCCTTGCCAGCCTGATCCAGCGCCGTGACCCTTTCCAGGGTTTGGCCCTGGAGGCGGGCGTTCAGGGTCTCCACCCCATCGCCGGCCTCGCCGCGCTCGACTTGCATCGCCCGCGCCGCCGCGACCCTGGCCGCGGCTTCGGCCGTGCCCTCCGCGGGCGGCGGCAGCGCCAGGTCGGCGGGCGTGACGGGCGGAACCTCCACCTGTAGGTCGATGCGGTCCATCAGCGGGCCGGAAATGCGCCCCTGGTACTGGAGCTGGCATTTGGGGGCCTTGCCGCAGGCCCCGCGCCCCGCCCCGCCATGTCCGCACCGGCAGGGGTTCATCGCCCCGATCAGCTGCACCCGCGCAGGATAGCGCACATGCGCATTGGCGCGCGCCACCATCACCTCGCCGGTCTCCAGCGGCCCGCGGAGGCTATCCAGAACCTGCGGGGCGAACTCCGGCAGTTCGTCCAGGAACAGGATTCCATTGTGGGCGAGCGACACCTCGCCCGGCTTGGCGCGGACGCCGCCGCCGGTAAGGGCGGCGATGCTGGCGGAATGATGGGGCGAGCGGAACGGCCGGGCCGTGGTCAACGCGCCCTTGGCGATCAGGCCGGCGACGGAATGGACCATGGAGGTCTCGAGCAGTTCGCGCGGGGTCAGGGGCGGCAGCAGGCCTGGCAGGCGTTGGGCCAGCATGGACTTGCCCGATCCCGGCGGCCCCATGAACAGCAGGTTGTGGCCGCCGGCCGCAGCGATCTCCAGCGCCCGCTTGGCCTGTTCCTGGCCCTTGACGTCGCGCAGGTCGGCGACGGCGGCGCCCGACAACACCGGGCCGGGCTTGGGCGGGCTCAGCACCTGGGTCCCGCGGAAATGATTGATCAGCGAGATCAGCGAGCGCGGGGCCAGGATCGGGACCTCGCCGGCCCAGGCCGCCTCCGCGCCCGACGCCTCCGGACAGATCAGGCCCAGTTCCAGGGCCGAGGCGGCCATCGCGGCGGGCAGGGCGCCGGCCGTGGGGGCGATCTGGCCGTCCAGCCCCAGCTCCCCGAACGCCAGCCAGCCGTTCAGCGCGTCCGCCGGCAGGATGCCCATGCAGCCCATCAGGGCGAGCGCGATCGGCAGGTCGTAGTGGCTGCCTTCCTTGGGCAGGTCGGCGGGCGCCAGGTTGACGATCAGTCGCTTGGCCGGCAGCGCCAGGCCCAGGCCGGCGAAGGCGGCGCGCACCCGCTCGCGACTCTCCGCCACCGCCTTGTCGCCCAGGCCGACGACGATGAAGGCCACCGCGCCCGAGCTCAACTGCACCTCGACGTCGACCCGGCGCGCCTCCACGCCTTCGAACGCCACCGTCACCACCCGCGCGACCATATCCCGCCCCGAAATTCAGGTGGAGGATAAGCCGATTGCACCTCCATCTGCAAGAACGGAGGGGGAACTTAACTTCCCTAACGGATGGTTAATTTCGGAACATATCATCAACATCCGGCGCGGATGGCCTCGATGCGATCCCACATCAGGGCGGTGGCGTCCACGCCGGTGAAGCGTTTGAGCTGCTGGGCGCCGGTCGGGGAGGTGACGTTGATCTCGGTCAGGTAGTCGCCGATCACGTCGATGCCGACGAACAGCAGGCCGCGCGCCTTCAGGTCCGGTCCGATGGCGGCGCAGATCTCGCGGTCGCGCGGCGTCAGGTCCACGGCCTCGGCCCGGCCGCCGACCCGCAGGTTGGAGCGCACCTGTCCTGCCGCCGGCACCCGGTTGACCACGCCCACCGGCTCGCCGTCGACCAGCAGGATGCGCTTGTCGCCCTTCTCCACGGCGGGGAGGAAGGCCTGGCAGATCACCGGTTCGCGGCCGATGGCGAAGTGCAGCTCCAGCATGGCCTCGAGATTGGAGTCGTCGGGCTTCAGCCGCGCCACGCCCGAGCCGCCGCCGCCGTAGAGGGGCTTGAGGATCATGTCGGGATAGCGGGTGCGGAAATCGGCGATGGCGTCCAGGTCGCGCGAGACCAGGGTCGGCGGCTGTAGGCCCTCGAATTTGGTGACGAACAGCTTCTCCGGGGCGTTGCGCACCTCGACCGGGTCGTTCACCACCAGGGTCCTGGGATGGATGTGCTCCAGGATGTGGGTGGCGGTGATGTAGGCGAGGTCGAAAGGCGGGTCCTGGCGCATCAGCACCACGTCCACCTCCGACAGGTCCAGCACCTCGGGCGGCCCGAGGGTGACGTGGTCGCCGACCGTGGGCCGGACCTGCACCGGGCGGGCGCGGGCGGTGACGCGGCGGTCCTCCAGGGCCAGGTGCTCGGGCTGGTAGACCCACAGGCTATGCCCGCGTTCCTGGGCGTTCAGCGCCATCAGGAAGGTGGTGTCGCCCTCCGGGTTGGCCAGCTCGATGGGGTTCATCTGGATTGCGACCCGAAGGGCCATGGCGATCTCCCGCTGAGGGTGTGGAGCCTAACTGTCGGGCGCACCTCTAGCTCAGTTCAGCCGCCGGCGAACCCTTTCGCGCGCGTGGTCGGCGTAGCCGGCCGCGCCGCCGAGCGCCTGGGCCCGGTCGAGCGCCTCCAGGGCGCCGGCCAGCCGGCCCTGTCCCTCGCGAGCGGCGGCGATGTCGAGCCAGGGGTGATGGTCGCGGGGATGGAGCAGGGCGCGGCGCATGGCCGACCGCTCCGCCCGTTCATAGGCGCCGGCGCGCACGGCGCGGGCGAAGATCTGGTTCTGCAGCCGCAGCACCACCTGCCGATCGCTGACGGCGACCATCAAGGTGTCGAGCCGGTCGGCGACACTGGGGATCAGGCCCGCGTTCAAGGCGCGGCTGGTGAGCTCGGACGGCATGACGATGCGGCCGCCGTCATAGGGGTCCAGCGCGATCGGGCCTTCCACCGTCTCGATGCGCAGTAGGAAGTGGCCGGGAAAGTCCACGCCGCCCAGCTCCAGCCCCGCCCGGCGTCCCGCCTCCAGGTAGAGCACGCCAAGCGCGATCGACAAGCCCCGGCGCCGGTCGCAGACTGCGATCAGGTCGGCGTTGGCGGGGTCCTCCGGCGTGAACAGGTCGCCGCCCAGCCCCAGGTCGCCCCCGAGCGCCTCGCAGACGGCGTCCTCTGGCCGTTCGGACTTCAGCCGCACGCCCAACCGCTCCACCGCCTCGTCCACCAGCCGGCGCGCGGGATCGGGATCGCGGGCGCCGTCTTCGTGCAGGGCGCAGGATAACGCGGCCTCGAACATCGGGAAACTGCCATCGGGGCTGGCCCCGGCGGCGGCCAGCACCTGTTCGCTTTCTTCGCGCGTCGTCATGGTGGGCTGGACATCGCTAGGAGGCGGGCCAGCTGTCGGGCCAGGCGTTCGGGACATGACGCGGCCAGCGACCGGGCGCCAGGGCCATGAGGTCGAGCCGCACCGATAGGCCCTCGAACCCCGGTCGGCCGCACACGGCTTCGGCCGCCCGGCGCAGGCGCGCCTGCTGCACGGGCGTCACGGCCTCCATCGCCTCGGCCAGCGACCCGCGCGCCTTGACCTCCACCACCGCCAGCACGCCGCCACGCCGGGCCAGCAGGTCGATCTCGACGCCGTGGGTGCGGCTGCGGAAGGCGAGGATGCGATAGCCGCGGACCATCAGCCAAAGGGCCGCAAGGGCCTCGGCGGCGCGGCCGGTCTGGCGCGCCTTCAGCCCCCTGTTTCGGCGCAGGGCGGTGCGGCTCGCGGGCATAGGATCGCGCGTGGCCCTCATCCGTCGTTCCGCAGCGCCAGGGCGCGCTTGTACAGGGCGCGGCGGGGCAGGCCGAGCGCCTTGGCCACCTCGCCGGCGGCGTCGCCCGGCGACAGGCGCGACAGGGCCTCCGTTAAGGCGCGGTCGGCGTCGGCTTCGCTGGCGGCCTCCTCGCGGCCGGGGGCGACCACCACCACGATTTCGCCCCGAGGCGCTTCCAGGGCCGGATCGGCGACCAGCGCGTCGAGCGGGCCGCGCACGAAGGTCTCGAACTTCTTGGTCAGCTCGCGGCACACCGCCGCCTCGCGCGCGCCGAACACCGCCAGCATGTCGGTCAGGCTGTCGCGGAGCCTGGGCCCGGTCTCGTAGAACACCAGGCTGGCGCGCACCGAGGTCAGCTCCTCGAACTGGGCGCGGCGAGGGCCGGACTTGGGCGGCGGGAAGCCGGCGAACAGGAAGCGGTCGGTGGGCAGGCCGGCGCCCGCCAGCGCGCCCAGCAGGGCGGAGGCGCCGGGAATCGGGATCACCGCCGCGCCCTGCTCCAGCGCCGCCTGCACCAGCCGGTAGCCTGGATCCGACACCAGCGGCGTGCCGGCGTCCGAGACCAGGGCGATGCGGCCGCCCTCCGCCAACCGCTTCAGAATGGCGGGACGCGCCTGCTCGCCGATGTGGTCGTCATAGCGCTGCATTTTTTTGGACAGCCCATAGGCCGTCAGCAGCTTGGAGGTGACGCGGGTGTCCTCGGCCAGCACCAGATCGCAGGCGGTCAGCACGTCGAGCGCCCGGAAGGTCAGGTCGCGCAGATTGCCGATCGGGGTGGAGACCACATAGAGGCCGGGCTCGAGCGGCGCGTCCGATGGCGGCGGTGGCGCTGGCGACATGGACCGATATCAACCTCTTCCGGCCCCACAGGGAGGGCTGGGGCCAAGCGTTGGGATAGCGTCTCCCGCCGCCAGCCGCCAGCGGAGCCGGCCAGCTAAAGCGGTTGTCGGGGAAACTGGCGCCGCTCTTGCGCCGTGTCGTGGCGATGACGCACACGCCCTGCCGATATCTTGCTGGAATCACGGGCTTCAGCCGGCCGAACGGGCGAGTCGTGCCTGCGACACGCCAATCGTGCCGGGCAAAACTTGCCGTTCAAGCGGGGAGCGCCCGATGATCTCGTCGCTCGGCGGTATCCTCAACATCGCCACGAGTGGGCTGCAGGCCGCCCAGGCCGGGCTCGGCGCGGTCTCCAACAACGTCGCCAACGTCAATACGCCAGGTTACGCCCGCGAGATCGCCAACCAGTCCACCTTCAACGTCGGCGGCGCCGGCGCCGGGGTCGACGTCACCAGCATCACGCGCGTCATCAACCAGTTCCTGGAGCAGGCCGGCTACGCCGCCCAGTCGCAGAATGGTTCGGCGGCGATCGAATCCTCGACCCTCGACCAGGCCCAGAGCCTGTTCGGCGACCCGACCAGTTCGTCCTCGTTCTTCGGCCAGCTGGACAGCGTCTTCTCCGCCTTCTCGACCCTGTCCACCAGCCCGTCCAGCGCCGGCCAATCGGCGGCCGTCAGCCAGATCCAGCAGTTCCTGTCCCAGGCCCAGTCGATCACGTCGAGCCTCAACACCTTGAGCAGCCAGACGGACCAGCAGATCAGCGGCGACGTCACCACGGCCAATTCGCTGTTGAAACAGATTGGGCAGCTCAACAGCCAGATCTCCCAGGCGACCGCCAGCGGGACGGACCCCACCGGCGCCCAGAACCAGCAGAGCGCGCTGATCAACCAGCTCTCGGGCCTGATGGACATCAAGACCAGCACCAACGCCACCGGCGGGGTGAACATCGCGGCTTCGGACGGAACCCCGCTGGTCACCAACCAGACGGCGGGCAGCCTGGCCTATTCGGTCAGCGCGGGGACCGGCCAGCTGCTGGTCACGCCGGTGGGCGGGGTCGAACAGCCCATGGGCTCGCGCCTGACCAGCGGCGAGCTGAACGGGCTGCTGGATCTTCGCAACAACCAGTTGCCCGCCATCACCAGCCAGGTGTCCAACCTGGTGAGCGCCGCCGCCAATCAACTGAACGCCGTGTCCAACAGCTTCTCCGCCCAACCGCCGCCTGCCACGCTGACGGGGCGCGACACCGGCATGGACCTGCCCACCGACATCTCCGGCTTCACCGGCACGACTAACGTCGCCGTGCTGAACTCCTCGGGCGTAGTGCAGAGCCAGGTCGCCATCGATTTCGACGCCGGGACCATGAGCCTGAACGGCGGGGCCGCGGTCAGCTTCACACCGTCGACCTTCCTGACCACGCTCAACAGCCAGCTCGGCACGTCCGGTTCGGCCAGCTTCTCCAACGGGGCGCTGTCGATCTCGGCCACGGGCGGGAACGGGGTGGCGATCTCCGACGACTCGACCACGCCCAGCTCCAAGGCGGGCCAGGGCTTCTCCGACTTCTTCGGCCTGAACGACCTGGTGCAGTCCTCCAGCCCGACCGACTACAACACCGGCCTCACCCCCTCCAGCGCCAGCGGCTATCCCGCCGGCCAGACCATCACCTTCGCCCTGACCGGCTCGGACGGCTCGTTGCTGAAGAACGTGACGGTGACTACGCCGGCCGGCGGCACCATGCAGGACATGCTCAACAGCCTGAACGACCGGGCCAACGGGGTCGGGCTGTACGGTTCGTTCGCGCTCGACTCCAACGGCCAGCTCGCCTTCACGCCGAACGGCGGCTCGGGCGTGGCGCTGGCCGTGCAGAGCGACTCCACCGCCAACACCGCCACCGGCACGTCGCTCAGCCAACTGTTCGGGATCGGGGACGCCACCCGCATCGCGGCGCAGAACACCTATGCGGTGAATTCGAGCATCGCCGCCGACCCGACCAAGCTGCAAAGCGCCCAGGTGGACCTGTCGGGCGGGGTGGGGTCCACCGCCCTGGCGCAGACCGACAACTCCGCCGCCGGCGCCTTCGCCAATGCGGGCGACGTCTCCACCACCATTGGGGCCGCCCTGGGTCTGGCCGCCCAGACCGGCACCCTGTCCGACTACGCCTCGACCATCAGCCAGTCGATCGCCAGCGCGGCCACCTCCGCGTCGGACGCCGCCACCACCGCCACAGCCGTGCAGACCGAGGCCCAGACCCGCCTCAGTTCGACGGAGGGGGTCAATATCGACCAGGAGCTGGTCTCGCTGACGACTTATCAACAAGCCTATAACGCTTCCGCCCGTATGGTGCAGGCCACGCAGGACATGTTCACCACCCTGCTCGGCATGACCGGGACCTGAGGTTAGAAAACCGCCATGACAGCCGTGTCCACAGCGTCCTTGTTCCAGTCGGCGCTGCTCAACATCCAGAACAACCAGAACCAGCTGGCCAAGCTGTCCGACCAGGCGGGCAGCACCTTCGTCTCGCAGAACCTGGCGGGCTACGGCGATCAGGCCGGCCAGCTCACCGCGCTGAACTCCACCGCCTCGCGCCTGAGCAGCTACGTCAATGGGACTCAGGCCCTGTCCGACAAGCTCGACACCCAGAACACCGCTCTGACCGCGGTCAACACCGCCGCCCAGGGCGCCGTCTCGGCGATCAACGAGGCGCTGGCCAACAACAGCGCCAGCACCCTGCTGAGCACGCTCCAGTCCCAGCTCACCGCCGCATCGAGCGCGCTCAACACCCAGCTCAACGGCCAATACCTGTTCTCGGGCGGCAATGTGAACACGCCCCCGGTGGCCAACAGCACGCTGTCGAGCCTGAACACCGCCGCGGACGTGACCGCCGCGTTCCAGAACGGCCAGACCCCCTCGGTCGGGCGGATCGACGCCAACACCACGGTGCAGACCGGGGTGCTGGCCAGCAATGTCGCTTCGCCCCTGTTCTCCGCCCTACAGGCGGTCCAGGCCTTCAACGCCGGGCCCAACGGCCCGCTCACCGGCTCGCTGACTTCGGCCCAGTCGACCTTCCTGAACGGCGTGGTGGCCCAGTTCAACAGCGCGCTGGCGACCACCACCAGCGCGGTGGCCAACAACGGCGTGGTGCAGCAGCAGGTCACCACCGCCAACACCAACCTGACCGACCAGCAGACCGCGCTCACGGGCGTGATCGGCAACATCACCGACACCAACGAGGCCCAGGTCAGCAACCAGATCAACCTGGCCCAGACCGCGCTGCAGGTCTCCGCCGAGGTGTTCCAGGGCCTGCAGAGCGACTCGCTGTTGAATATCCTCACCCCGTCGACCGGCGGGTGAGCGCCCTTCGCCTCGCCATGGCCGTGCAGCGAGCCGCAGCGCCGCGCGTTCGGTGCTGATCATGTCCGGTCTCAAGGCGATCCCCAACCTGCTCACCGGCGCGCGCATCGTGCTGGCCGTCGGGGTGTTCCTGCTGCTGGCCGAGGCGGGCAGGGAGCCTGCGGCCCTGCGCGGCCTGGCGTTGTGGGCGTGCGCGGCCTTCGTGGTCGCGGCCCTGACCGACTATTTCGACGGCTGGCTGGCGCGCCGGTGGAATGCGCAATCGCCGTGGGGAACCGCGCTCGACCCGATCGCCGACAAGATCGCCGTGCTGGCGGTGGTGCTGGGCCTGCTCCTGGTGCGGCCGCGTCTGGGCCTGGCGATCCCCGGCTTCCTGATCCTGTTCCGCGAGATGTTCGTCTCCGGCCTGCGCGAGGCGGGAGCGGGCTATTCGATCAAGCTGCCGGTGACTTGGCTCGCCAAATGCAAGACCACCGTGCAGCTGATCGCCCTGTCGGTGGAGCTGCTGGCGCTGGGCCTGGCGTCCTCGCCCCTGACCCTGGCGGGAGACGTGCTGCTGTGGATCGCGGCGGCGGCGACGCTTTGGACCGGAGCCCAGTACGCCGTCGCCTTCTCCCGCGCCACCGCTGGCCGCACCCCGCAGTGAAGACGCCCGGATGAAGAAGGTTGTGGCGTCCGTCCGCACGGGCGATTATCTGCGGTAGCGGGCGAAGCCTGTCGGGCGAGGGCTTCAACATCGCCGCCCCGACGGACGGCGTCTCCCACCCGGCCCTCCTGTAAGAAGGAGCGGCGGACTCCTCGAACGACCGGACCCGAATACGTGAGCACCCCCTCGGCCCTTCTCAAGGTGATGATCGACGCCGCCCGCAAGGCCGGCCGCAAGCTGGCGCGCGACTTCGGCGAGGTGACGGAACTCCAGGTGTCCAAGAAGGGGCCCGCCGACTTCGTCTCCGCCGCCGACCTGAAGGCCGAGCAGGTGGTGTTCGAGGAACTGGCCAAGGCGCGCCCCGGCTACAACTTCCTCGGCGAGGAGCGCGGCCTGGTGGAGGGCACCGACAAGACCCACACCTGGATCGTCGACCCGCTCGACGGCACCACCAACTTCCTGCACGCCATCCCCCACTTCGCCGTCAACATCGCGCTGGAGCGGGACGGGGCGGTGGTCGCGGGGGTGACGCACAATCCGATCACCAACGACACCTTCTGGGCCGAGAAGGGCAAGGGCTGCTTCAACAACGACAAGCGCATGCGCGTCGCCGCCCGCCGTCGCCTGGACGAGAGTCTGCTGGCCACCGGCATCCCGTTCATGGGCAAGCCCGGCCACGGCCAGTTCCTCAAGGAGCTGCACCAGGTCTCAGGGCGGGTGGCCGGCGTGCGCCGGTTCGGCTCGGCCGCGCTCGACCTCGCCTGGGTCGCGGCGGGCCGCTACGACGGCTATTGGGAGCGCGACCTCAAGCCCTGGGACATCGCCGCCGGCGGCCTAATGATCCTGGAGTCCGGCGGGACCATCTCCTCGATGTCGGGCGAACGGTTCGACCCTCACGAAGGCACCCTGCTGGCCTCCAACCCCGACCTGCACCCGCAGATTCTCCAGCACCTGAAGGCGGCGGGATAGACGCGGCCAAAGATAAAGGGCGCGCCTTGCGGACGCGCCCTGAACTTATCGCTCTAGCGAAACCTTCAGCCGAAGCTCAGCCCGCCGCGCCCTCTTCGGCCGCGACGATGCGGGAGACGGCGTTGATCACCGCCCCGATCCGCAGCGCGGTCTGGACGTTGACGCTGGGCACGCCGCGCTTGCGCAGCTCTTCCTCGTGGCTGTCCAGGCACAGGCCGCAGCCGTTGATGGCCGACACCGCCGTGCACCACAGCTCGAAGTCGTCCTTCTCCACGCCCGGATTGGCGATGATGTTCATGCGCAGCTTGGCGGGCAGGGTGGAGTATTCGCGGTTCTTCATCAGGTGCAGCGAGCGGTAGTAGACATTGTTCATGCCCATGATCGCCGCCGCCGCCTTGGCTGCGGTCGCGGCCTCCTCGCTGAGAGGATTGCCGTCGTTCAGGGCCCGGATCACCGTGCCGACGCCCACCGCATAGGCCGAGGCGATGATGCAGCCCCACTTCTGCTGCTCGGTCAGCACCGTCTCGTTGGCGAGCGACGAGAGGTTGAGGCTCAGGTCCTTGGCGTAGGCCGGCAGGGCTTGGCGCAGGGTGTCGATCGACATGGCGGGTCCGTTTGCTTTTCTGATTTCGGAAGAGAGGGAGCCGGGGAACGAGGGAGGGGCGTCCCCCGGCTCTGCCGAAGCGTCGCCTTTAGGCGGCCGGCTTCAGGACGTCGCCGCCGACCTGGCGGTTGCAGGGGCACAGTTCGTCGGTCTGCAGCGCGTCGAGCACCCGCAGGGTGTCGGCGGGGTTGCGGCCCACGTTCAGGTTGGTGACGTAGACGTGCTGGATGGTGTTGTCCGGATCGACCACGAAGGTGGCGCGGAAGGCCACGCCCTCGTCCTCGTCCAGAACGCCGAGCTTGGCGGCGAACTTGCCCGACGGATCGGCGAACGACCACATCGGCAGGCGGTCCAGATCGGGGTGGTTGCGGCGCCAGGCCAGCTTCACATGCTCATTGTCGACCGAGCCGCCCATGACCACCGCGTCACGGTCCTCGAAGTCCTTGGAAAGACGGGCGAATTCCGCGATCTCGGTCGGGCAGACGAAGGTGAAGTCCTTGGGGTAGAAGAAGATGATCTTCCACTTGCCGGCGAACGACTCGTGGGTCAGCTTTTCGAACGCGGACTTGCCGCTTTCTTCGTGGGCGTTGAAGCCGGGCTTCACGCCCGTGACTTTGAAGTGCGGAATCTTTTCGCCAACGCCTAGCATGCAGGGCTCCTGGGGTTTTCGCGGCGGGGGCCGCCTGGAAATGGGATGCGGCCTTGCGCCGCGTCGTTGGGGTACGAGGCCGCGCTCCGAAAATCCAATCAATTGTTTTTGGCCTACGCATAGAGCATGCCTATATGGCCCTCATGTTCCCCACCCTGCGCCAACTCCAGTATCTCAAGCTCCTGGCCCAGCACCGCTCGTTCAGCCGGGCGGCCGAGGCGGCGTTTGTGACTCAACCCACCCTATCGGCCGGCATCCAAGAACTGGAGCGGACGCTGGGCGCGCCAGTGGTGGATCGCGCCCGCTCGGGCGTGATCCTGACCGCGGTCGGCGAGGAGACGGTGCAGCGCGCCGAGGACATCCTGGCCCGGGCCGAAGACCTGGTGCAGTCCGCCCGCATCGCCGGCCAGCCCCTGGTCGGACGGTTCCGGCTGGGCGTCATCCCCACCATCGCGCCCTTCCTGCTGCCCAAGGCGCTGCCGCTGCTGCGCGACCGTTTCCCCAAGCTGCGCCTGTTCCTGCGCGAGGACTTGACCTCCAAGCTGGCGACGGGCCTCAAGAGCGGCGCCTTGGACGCCGCCCTGATCGCCCTGCCGCACGACATCGCCGGCCTGGAGACGGCGACGGTGGGGATGGACGAACTGATGGCGGCCACCCCCGAGAACCACCCGATCTCGCGCGGCGCCACGGTCAACCCAGACGACTTGCAGGGCGAGGACGTGATCCTGCTGGAGGACGGCCATTGCCTGCGCGAGCATGCGCTCTCGGCCTGCCGGGTCGAGGGCGGCCGGATCGCCGATAACGGTTTCGCCGCCACCTCGCTGCACACCCTGGTGCAGATGGTCGGCTCGGGCCTGGGCGTCACCCTGTTGCCGGCGATGGCGGTCCAGGCGGGGCTGGCCGCCCAGGCGGCGGTGACGGTGCGTCCGTTCCGAGCCGAAGCGCCAACGCGCGAGATCGTGGTCGCCTGGCGCTCGGGGTCGAGCCGCGAGGCGGAAGCGCGCCTGTTGGCGGAGACCCTGCGGGGCGCCTGAACAAGGTTCTTGTATCTAGACATTCTTCGATATATCTAAGCGCTATCTGATAATCAGATATATCTTGAGAGGTCTAAATGCATCGACATTTTGGTTTCATGCGGGGCGGCCATCCCGCGCATCACGCCCGGCCCGAGGACGGCTGGGGCGGCTTTCGCGATCATCTCGGCGGCGGGCGTCACGGACATCCGGGTCGTCGGGGACGGGTGTTCGATCCCGGCGATCTGAAGCTGCTGATCTTGCAGCTGATTTCCGAAAAGCCCAGCCACGGTTACGAGCTGATCAAGGGCATCGAGGATCGCCTCGGCGGCGCCTATAGCCCCAGCCCCGGCGTGGTCTATCCGACCCTGACCCTGCTGGAGGAGATCGGTCTGGCCACGGTCGAATCCCAGGAGGGCGGCCGCAAGCTCTACTCGATCACGCCCGAGGGTATGGCGCACTTGGAGGCCAACCGCGCCGCGATGGATGCGGTCGGTCGGCGGATGGACGAGGCCCGCACGCGCGGCGGCGACATCCCCGCGCCGGTGCTGCGGGCGATGGAGAACCTGAAGACTGCGCTTCGCCTGAAGCTGCAGGGCGGTCCGCTGGACGCCGAACGCGCCTCGGCGCTGGCCGCCGTGCTCGACGCCGCCGCCCTGGCGGTGGAGCAGGGCTGATGGCGGTCTCCCAGGGTGTGGTCGAGACCCCCTCGGCCGCCGCTTACCTGCAGTCGCTCTCCGACCACTGGCGCCATGTCCACCGCTTCGCCATCGGCGCGGAGGGCGAGGTCAGCCTGGTGTTCATGCCCACGGTGATGTGCCGGATGTGGGTCGAGCCGGGCCGGCTGGCGTTCGCGCTGGAGACCGCCGACAGTTCGGAGATGGCGCTGGTGGAGCGGTTCGTCTCCGCCCATCTCGCCCGCGCCGCCGTCGGCGAGCCGGGGGTGCGCCTGACCTGGACGCGGATCGAACCCGCATCGGCGGACGAGCCGCCGGTCTGGGGGTCGTCCCGCTCGCTGTTCGCGGGGCTCTAGGCCTCCACCGTGGACGCCTCGACCGCGTTGCGGGTCACGGCCAGCGGCGGAAACGCCACGTAGGCGGCGATCTGCGGGTAGGCGGCGTTCATGGCGATGTCGACGCCGGTGTTAGGGATCTCGCGATCCAGCAGCGGGACGAACACCGGCTCCGGCCGCAGCGGGAAGCAACGCGCCAGCAGGGCCTGCGCCCCTTTCGGGCTGATCGTGTAGGCGGGCGTCCCCAGCGCCCGATGCAGGCGCAGCAGGGTCGGCGCGGTGCGCTCCGCCTGGAAGGCCGGGATCGAGGCGCGCAGCCTGGCCTGGTCGAAGCCCATGGCGAACGGCGTCTCGCCGAACAGCCGCCCCGCCAGCACCGAGTCGAAGTTCCAGCCCCATAGGATCAGCTCGGCCTTCGGCGCACGCTGAGCGATCTCGGCCGACATGGCCGGGAAGTCGCCGCGCAGGATGGCGTCGTCCTCGCAGATGGTCAGGGGGGTTCCGGTCTCCACGCACCGCCGCCACAGCGCCGCGTGCGACAGGGCGCAACCGAAGGCGCCGGGCGTGTAGGCGAGATCGGCATGGGCCAGGCCCGCCTCGATCAGGGCGTGGCGGTCGACGCTGCGTCCGTCCACGGCGGCGAAGCGCGCGACGGCGATGCCGGGGTTGTCCGCCTGGAAGGTGCGCCAGCGGTCGGGCGTGCGATCCAGGCTGATGACGTGGATGGGACTGGCCGCCGCCACCCTCAGTCCATCAGCTTCTGCGACAGGTAGACCATCTCCAGCGCCTGCTCATGAGCGGTCTCGCGCAGGTTGGCGCCGGCGGCGTGGCCGCCCTCGGTGTTCTCGTAATAGAGGAAGGGCAGGCCCATCGCCTCCATCTCGGCGGCGAACTTGCGCGCGTGGACCGGGCCGACGCGGTCGTCCTTGGTGGTGGTGAAGACGAACGGCTCGGGATATTTCACCCCCGTCTTCAGGTTGGCGTAGGGCGAGATCGAGGCCAGGAAGGCGCGCTGGGCCGGGTTCGACACGCTGCCGTATTCGCCGACCCACGACGCGCCGGCGGCGATCTGCTCGAAGCGCAGCATGTCCAGCAGCGGCACCTCGATGATCGCAGCGTTCCACAGCTCGGGATGCTGCTCGAACTCCACCCCCATCAGCAGGCCGCCATTGGAGCCGCCGCGGATGCCGAGCCGGCGGGGCGAGGTGATCTTGCGCGCGATCAGGTCCTGGCCCACGGCGGCGAAGTCGTCATAGGCGCGCTGGCGATGCGTGGTCAGCGCCGCCTCGTGCCAAGCGGGGCCGAACTCGCCGCCGCCCCGGATATTGGCCAGCGCGTAGGCCCCGCCCCGCTCAAGCCACAACTTGCCCAGCGTGGCGGAATAGGCCGGGGTCATCGACACCTCGAACCCGCCGTAGCCGTAGAGCAGGGTGGGCGTGGAGCCGTCGTACTTGATGTCCTTGCGATGGATCAGGAAGTAGGGGACCCGCGTCCCGTCCTTCGAGGTCGCCTCGAACTGTTCTGTGACCAGGTTGGCGGCGTCGAACTTGGGCGGCAGCGCCTTGACCTGGCGCAGCAGCCCGCTCCAGCCGTCGACCTGCCACAGCGTGGTGGGGGTGAGGAAGCTGGTGACGTCCAGGAAGGCCTGGTCGTCGTCGCTGCTGGTGCTGGCGATCGAGACGGCGGCGTTGTCGGGCAGGTCGAGGGTCCTCGAGGCCCAGCCGCCGGTCTCTGTCGGCGAGAGCACCCAGGCGCGGCCGCGCACATTGTCCAGGCCCGTGATCACCAGGCGGTTGCGGGTGGCGGAGACTTCGCTAAGCGCCTGGCGCGGGCCCGGCGCCCAGACCAGGGTGGCGACCAGGTGGTCGGGATCGGCCTCGACCGCGCCGAGGTCCAGCGACACCACCGAGCCGGCCTTGAAGGTGGTCGCGCCCGGCGTCCAGTCCTCGCGCAGGGTGACGATCAGCCGACCCGCGACCAGATCGTCGATGTCGACCTTGGGCGGCAGGGCCAACCGGCGTCCGCCATGCGGAGTGACCAGGTACTGCTCGGTCTCGAAGAAGGTGACGCCGCGGGTGATGACGATGGCGCGCCGGCCCGACCCGTCGACCAGCACGCGGGGCGTCGCGCCCACCTGGTCGGTCGGTTCGCCGCGGAAGACCTCCTGCGCCTGGCGAGGTTGCTGGCCCCGGTGCAGCACCTTGACCACGAAGGGATAGCCTGAGGCGGTCATGGTCCCCGCGCCCCAGTCGCGGGCCAGGATCAGGGTGTTCTCGTCGATCCAGTCCGCTTCCTGCTTGCTGTGCGGCAGGGCGAAGCCGCCGTCGACGAAGCGGCTGGTGGACAGGTCGAACTCGCGCAGGGTGACGGCGTCCTCGCCCCCGTCCGACAGGGCGACCATGCACAGCCGCTCATGCGGACGCTCGCAGGCCGTCCCCTTGAACACCCAGTTGGCGTTCTCGGCCTTGGCCAGCTGGTCGATGTCCAGCACCGTGCGCCATTCCGGCTCGGGCTGGGCGTAGTCGGCGACGCTCACCGCCCGCCAGAGACCGCGCACGTGATCGACGTCCTGCCAGAAGTTGTAGACTTGGCCGCTCAGGAATTCCGGTTGAGGGATGCGGTCCTTGGCCTGGGCCAGCGCCAGGGCGTCGGCGTGCAGGCCGGCGTAGCGCGGATCGCTTTCCAGCACCTTGAGCGAGCGGGTGTTCTCGGCGTTCACCCAGTCCAGCGCCCGCTTGCCGTCCACATCCTCCAACCAGAGGAAAGGATCGGTCGAGGACGCCGCTGCCGCCGCCTGTGCGACCGCCTGTCGGTGGCCTGCGAGGACAGATGAGGCGGAGACGGCCAGGATCAGGGCGAACGTCGACGGGCGCATGGACGGTCCGGGAACTGGAAGCGGATAGCGGAACATAGGGCCAAGCCGTCCGCCGTCCAGCCGCTATCCGCCTCCGAACACGTCCAAGCTTCAGGCCGCCTTCGCGCGCCGCGCCGCTTCCCCGACGAAGGCGAACATCTCCGGCGTGATCGGCAGCCGCGGCGCGGCCGTGGGATCGGCCATGGCGTCGCGCCACAGGGCGGCGGACTTGGCGTTCAGGACCGGATCGCCGCCGGTGAACTGGTCCACCAGGGCCTGCCAACGGCGGGCGAGGTCCATGGCCTCGGGCGAACCGGGGTCGTTCACGGTCATCAGCCGGCGCGCCTCGGCGATCAACACGCGCCAGGCGGCGCCCTGATCCTCGCCGTCGGTCCCCAGGTCCTGCTTGCGGGTCCGAACCTCGGCCTGTTCTTCCGGCGTATAGTGTTTGTCCACCAGCGGCTCGAAGATCTCGCGCCACGCCTCATTGCTCAGTTCGTTGTTCATCGTCGTCTCCCGCGTCAGCCTGGTCAGGTCGTCAAGGGAGAGGGTCCCGCCGGCCGCCAGCCGCCGCCGCGCCTGGGACAGGAGCGTCAGGCCATGCTCGGCTTCCGCCTTGCGCGCTTGCAGAGCCCCCTCCTGGACGGCGAGGACGTGGTCCAGCTCCGCCAGGCGGCCTTGCAGCACCTCGGCGATACGCGCCAGCGACAGGCCCAGCCGTTTCAGGGCCAGCACCTGGTGCAGACGCGCAATCTGTTGGGGGCCGTAGGTGCGCCAGCCCGCGCTAGTGCGCACGGGTTGGAGCAGGCCGCGCCGCTCGTAGACCCGTAAGGCCCGCACGGTCACGCCAAGGCGTGCGGCGGTCTCGGCGGGACTGAGGAAGCGGTCGGCGGTCACGCGGGGTCCTTTCTCTCGACCCCGCGGAAGATCAGGCCGGACCCTGGGTCCGGCGCAAGTCCGAAATCGCGATCAGAGACCGGGCAGCTTGAAGTGCTTCTTGGCCGGGGCGCGCTGGATGATCACCTCCTTGTTCCCGGTCAGGGCGGCGATGGTCTTCTGGGTCACGGCGGGGTCGATCGGGGAGGGGGTGTCGGCGGCGTTGGTGGCGTCGGCGGCCGCGGCGCTCTGCGACTGGCCCTTGCGCCAGAACATGACCCGGTCGGCGAACGGCTTTTCCTTGTGGGCGATGTCGCCGTACTGGTCGTCGACCACGTAGCGGATCAGCGGGTCGGCCTTGGCGGCGCCGGCCTTGTTGGCGAGCAGCACCTCGCCCTCGCTGCGGTTGATGGCTTCGCGCTGGCCGAGCAGGGCCTGGCGCGCCTGGCTCTCGGGCTGCAGCTCCTGCGGGCGCGGCTCGCCGGGCGTGGGCGGACGCAGGGCGTATTCTGGCGGCACCACCAGGGGCGCCTTGGTCACGACGCGGAACTCATCGGGCGCCAGCTTGGCGTTGCTGATGGCGCCGCTGACGGTGTGGCAGCCCGAAAGCGCCAGACCGGCGGCCATCAGACCCGCCGCCGTCGCTCCGGCTCGGACGCGCAATACGCGGCTGGAAACCATGACTTACTCCGTAGCCGCTCCCGGCTATTTGAATGGCCGATACAATACTCCGAGGCCCGAGCAAAGGCACGCGGCGACGCAGGGCGGCCAAGACCGCCACGCGCAGGGTCAGCCCGCCTTCACCGGCTTGGTCAGCAGGCTGTCGAGCAACAGCAGGATCACGCCCACGGTGATGGCGCTGTCGGCCACGTTGAACACCCAGGGGAAGCCCAGCTGGGTGAAGTCGAGAAAGTCGGCAACCGCCCCGATCCGCACCCGGTCGATTGCGTTGCCGACCGCGCCGCCCATGATCAGGCCGAGCGCCAGGGCCGACAGCCAGCGGGTGGTCCGCCGGGCCCACAACAGGCCGAGCGCGATCGCCACCCCGATGGAGAAGACGAACAGTCCCCACCGCGCCATGCTGTTCCCCGACAACAGGCCGAAGCTGAACCCCTTGTTCCACACCAGCGACAGCCGGAAGATCGGCAGGATCTGGATCGGGACGTACTCGACCAGGTGCAGGCCGTAGAGCATCCAGGCCTTGGAGATCTGGTCGGCGGCGATGGTGAATACGGCGAGCGCGTAGGCGAACAGGCCCAGGCGCGTGACCGATGTCGAGGTGGGGGCGAGGGTGGTCATTGGGCTGGGGGCGTCCCGATCTCGTCCACCGCCGCATCGCAGCGTTCGCACAGGAACTTGGGCGCATGCACTTCCGGCAGGACGCGCCAGCAGCGGGCGCATTTCTCGCCCTCGGCTAGGTGAAACTCCGCAGAGCTACCGGAGCCGATACCCGCCTGCTCATCGCCACGAATCAAAGTGGCCTGGCTTGTCCGAAACACTTCCGCTGCATCCAGCCCCTCAAAGGCGTCGAATACCCCCGGACCAGTCGTTTCAACTACGGGAGCGGCTTCGAGCGCTGAACCAATAACTTTCGCCTGGCGCTGGCCTTCGAGCATCAGGGTCACAGTTTCCAGGGCGTCGCGTACCTTAGGCCACCGCGCAGCCTCCCCGTCGTTGCGCCAGTCGTCAGGCGTCGCGGGCATGGTGCGCAGGGAGTTGGAGCCCTGGTCGGGAAAGCGCATCGTCCACGCCTCCTCGGTGGTGAACGGCAGCAGCGGCGCGAGCCAGATGGTCAGGCGCTCGAACACCGCGTCCATCACCGTGCGCGCGGCGCGCCGGCGCAGGCTGGAGGGCGCGTCGCAATAGAGCGCGTCCTTGCGGATGTCGAAATACAGCGCCGACAGCTCCTGGGCCGCGAACTCCGACACCGGCCGCCACACGTCGTTGAAGCGGTACTCGGCGTAGGCGGTGCGCACCTGGGCGTCGAGCTCCCAAAGCCGGTGCAGCACGTAGCGCTCCAGCGGCGGCATGTCGGCGACCGCCACGCGTTCGGCCTCGGAGAAGCCCTCCAGCGCGCCCAGCAGGTAACGCAGGGTGTTGCGGAACTTGCGGTAACCGTCGGTGGCGGTCTGCAGGATCGCCTTGCCGATCCGCTGGTCCTCCGCATAGTCGACCATGGCGACCCACAGGCGCAGGATTTCCGCCCCGCTGTCCTTGATCACCGATTGCGGGTCCACGGTGTTGCCCTTGGACTTAGACATCTTCTCGCCCTGCTCGTCGAGCGTGAAGCCGTGGGTCAGCACGGCGTCATAAGGCGCGCGGCCACGGGTGCCGCAGGATTCCAGCAGGCTGGACTGGAACCAGCCCCGCGCCTGGTCGGAGCCTTCCAGGTACAGGTCGGCCGGCGAGCGGCTGTCGTTGCGGCCTTCCAGGGTGAAGGCGTGGGTCGATCCGCTGTCGAACCAGACGTCGAGGATGTCCTCGATCTTCTCGTAGTCCGCCGGGTCGCGATTCGGGCCCAGGAACTCGGCCGAGTTCCGGGTGAACCAGGCGTCGGCGCCCTCGCTGGCGATGGCGTCCTGGATGCGGCGGTTGACCTCTGGATCGCGCAGCGGCTCGCCGGTCTTGGAATCCACGAACATGGCCAGCGGCGTGCCCCAGGCCCGCTGGCGAGAGATCAGCCAGTCCGGGCGGCCCTCGACCATGGCGCGGATGCGGGTCTGGCCGGTCTGGGGATAGAAGGCGGTGGCGTCGATGGCCTTCAGCGCGCGCTGGCGCAGGGTGTTCGTCCCCTCGATGGGTTCGTCCATCCTGATGAACCACTGCGGAGTGTTGCGGAAGATCACCGGAGCCTTGGACCGCCAGGAGTGCGGGTAGGAGTGGGTCAGCCGGTTGCGGGTGAGCAGGTTGCCGGCCTCGATCAGCCTGTCCATCACCGCGCCGTTGGCGGGTCCGAACTTGCCGGCCTTCTTGCCCTCGGTCTCGATCACCTGCAGTCCGGCGAACAGGGCGACGCTGTCGAAGTAGGCCCCGTTGGCGTCCACCGTCTCGGGGATGTCGCGGTAGCCGGACTTCAGCCAGACCAGATAGTCCTCCTGGCCGTGGCCGGGGGCGGTGTGGACGAAGCCGGTGCCGGCATCGTCGGTCACATGCTCGCCGGCCAGCAGCGGCACGTCGAAGCCGTAATAGGGGGCGAGCGTGGCCAGCGGATGGGCGCAAACCGTCTCGGCCAGTTCGGCGGCCAGCACCGGGCGCTCCAGGGTCCAGCTCTCGATGGCGGCGGCGGCGAAGGTCTGTTCGGCCAGGGCCTGGGCGACGATCAGCCGGTCGCCGGTCTTGGCCCAGGGCTCATAGTCCAGCCCGCCCTTGATCTGCTCGACCCGGTAGACCGCATAGGCGATGCCGGGGCCGTAGGAGACGGCGCGGTTGGCCGGGATGGTCCAGGGCGTGGTGGTCCAGATCACCACCGAGGCGCCAGCCAGTGGCTTGGCCCCGACGGGGGCGTTCTCGCGCATCACCGGGAACTTGGCCCAGATCGTGGGCGAGGTGTGCTCGTGGTACTCGATCTCGGCGTCGGCCAGGGCGGTGCGCTCGACCGGGCTCCACATGACGGGCTTGGAGCCGCGATAGAGCTGGCCGCTCATCAGGAACTTGTGGAACTCCCCGACGATCTTGGCTTCGGAGCCATAGTCCATGGTGGCGTAGCGGTGGTCCCAGTCGCCCAGTACGCCGAGGCGCTTGAACTGGGCGCGCTGCACGTCGATCCACTCGGCGGCGTAGGTGCGGCAGCGGGCGCGGAACTCGGCCTTGGAGACCTCGTCCTTGCGCCGGCCCTTGGCGCGGAACTCCTCCTCGATCTTCCACTCGATCGGCAGGCCGTGGCAGTCCCAGCCGGGGACGTAGTCGACGTCCTTGCCGAGCGCGAACTGCGAGCGGACCACGAAGTCCTTCAGCAGCTTGTTCAGGGCGTGGCCGATGTGGATGGCGCCGTTGGCGTAGGGCGGCCCGTCGTGCAGCACGAACAGGGGCGCGCCCGCATCCTGGCGCGCCTTGCGGATCGAGCCGTACAGGTCCTCGGCCGCCCACCGCTCAAGGATTTGCGGCTCCAGCTTGGGCAGGCCCGCGCGCATGGGGAAGTCGGTCTTGGGCAGGAAGACGGTGTCGCGATAGTCGCGCGCGGCCGCTTCGGGCGGGGTGTCGGAGGTGTGGTCGTCGGGCATGGAGACTACGCGGGCGCTGGGGGCGCCGCCTTATATCGGGAAAGTCCCTGTCCCTATGCCCGCCGATCTAGCGCCGGGGCAAGTACCGGCCGAGCAGGAAGCCGATCACGCCGCCGATAATCCCGGCCGTCATCACCGCCGATCCGCCGCCGAGCGCGAACCAGCCCAGCATCTTGGCCCGCGCACGCCGGTCGTAGTCCGCCGCCGCCCGGCGCATGGCCGGAGGTACGGCGGCGTGCAGGGGCTCGGCCCTGCGGGTGCGGTGGAAGACGATGCGCTCGCCGTTCAGGTCGACGTGATCGACCCGCCAGCCGGCGTCGAGCCAGGCCCGTTCATGCGGTCGCACCCCAGCCAAGGCGTTGGACCACCAGCCTTTCCGCTCCCGCGCGCGGCGCGGCAGGGGTTCGCCCAGCAAGGTCTCGAGCGCGGTCAGGCTCGCGGTCCAGGTGTCGCTCTGCAGCCGCGACAGGTGCTGGGTCAGGGGTGCGAGCGAGCCCACGGTATCCTCCTGGTGATGATCCATAAGGGTCTAAACACCCGAGCCGGCGACACCGTTGCCGTGGGCCAGACGCGTCATTGCGTCCCTGCGTCCGCGAACGGGCGGCTTGATGCGGCAGAATCCAGGTGGCCTTTGGCGCGGCGCTGCGGCTATTGACCTCCAATGACCGACGATCCCGTTCAGATCATCGCCCGCGGCCCGCGCGCCGACGCCGAAGCCGCCGCCCGTGCGGTGGACGCCGATCCGCTGCTGGAGGGTTCGACCTATTCCATCCTGGAGGAGGACGAGGACCGCGACGTCTGGCGCATCGACGCCTTCCCGACCGAATTCGAGGAGGCCGAGCAGTTTCGCGCGGTGCTCGGCGGCTGGCCGACGCTGCGGGTCGAGACCGAGGTGCTGGCGGATGCGGACTGGCTGGCCATGGCGTTGTCGGGCCTGCCGCCGGTGCGGGCCGGGCGCTTCTTCGTCTACGGCGTCCACGACCGGGGCCGCACGCCGCCCAATGCGGTGAACCTGCGCATCGAGGCCGGCGCGGCCTTCGGCACCGGCCACCACGGCACCACGGTCGGCTGCCTCTACGCCTACGACGCGCTGTTGAAGCGGATGCGTTTCCCCAAGGTGCTGGACGTGGGCGCGGGCACCGGAGTGCTGGCGATTGCGGCAGCCAAGACCGGCTCGAAGGTTGCGGTCGGCACCGACATCGATCCGATCTCGGTGCGGATCGGGCGGGAGAACGCCAAGGTCAACCAGGTCGGCGCCCGGTTCGTCTACGCCAACGGCCTCAAGCATCGCGCTGTCGCCGAGGGCGCGCCCTACGACCTGGTGTTCGCCAACATCCTGGCGCGGCCCCTGGTCTGGCTGTCCTCGGATATCCGCGATGCACTCAAGCCCGGCGGCCTGGCGATCCTGTCGGGCCTGCTGCGGAGCCAGGAGCGGTTCGTGCGCGCCGCTTATCTCGCGCGCGGCTTCAGGCTGGAGCGCCGCTACCATCGCGACGCCTGGGCGACACTGGTGCTGAAACGGCTTTAAGTCCGCCCTTCAATCCTCGCCTCGCATCCTTCCCATTTGCGCCCGCCCTCGCCGCGATTAGATTGGACGGATGCGCCAGACCTTCGAAGACGCCGCCGACCCGTCCTACGGCCGCCAGCACCTGCCCCTGATCCGCGCCGAGATGGCCGCACAAGGGCTGGACGGCCTGCTGATCCCCCACGAGGACGAGCACCAGAACGAGTACCTGCCCGCCGCCAACGAACGGCTGGCCTGGGCCACCGGTTTCACCGGCTCGGCCGGGGCGGCGGTGGTGCTGGCCGACAAGGCGGCGGTGTTCAGCGATGGGCGCTACACCCTGCAACTGGCCGCCCAGACCGATCCCGAACTGTTCGAGCGGCGCGACCTGGTCGAGGGCGGGGTGCCGGCCTATCTGGAGAGCGCTGTCCATTCCGGCGCCAGCATCGGCTACGACCCCCGCCTGCACAGCCCTGACGCCCTGGCGCGGCTGCAGGCCTCCGCCGCGCGGGCCGGCGCGACCCTGAAGGCGGTGCAGGATAATCCCCTCGACCGCGCCTGGGCCAAGGCGCGGCCGGGCCAGCCCCAGGCGCCGGTCGTGGCGCAATCGCTGGACCATGCCGGCGAGGCCTCGGCCGACAAGCGCGCGCGGGTGGGCAAGGCGATGGCTGAAGCCGGCGCCGAGGCGGCGGTGCTGACCGCGCCCTCGTCGATCGCCTGGCTGTTCAACGTGCGCGGCGGCGACGTCATCCGCTCGCCCTTGCCGCTGGGCCAGGCGGTGCTGCGCGCCGACGGGACCGCACGGCTGTTCCTCGATCCCGCCAAGGCCACAGAGGCGCTGGGCGCCTGGCTCGGCAACGGCGTGACGCTGGAGCCCGACACGGCCCTGCCCGAGGCGCTGGCCGAGCTGAAGGGCCAGCGGGTGCTGATCGACCCGGCCCAGTCCTCGGCCTGGTATTTCGACACGTTGGAGCGGTCGGGCGCGACGGTGGTGCGCGGCGCCGACCCCTGCGCCCTGCCGCGCGCCTGCAAGAACGCGGTGGAGATCGAGGGCGCCCGCCAGGCCCACCTGCGCGACGGCGCCGCTGTCGCCCGCTTCCTGCACTGGATGGGGACCGAGGCCCAGGCCACGCTTCCCGACGAGGTCGAGGTGGTCACCAAGCTGGAGGGCTTCCGCGAGGCCACCGGCGCGCTGAAGGACCTCAGCTTCGACACCATCGCCGGGGCCGGCCCGAACGGGGCGGTGGTCCATTATCGCCCGACCCACAAGACCAATCGTCGGATCGAGCCGGGCCAGTTCTTCCTGGTCGATTCCGGAGCGCAATACGTCGAAGGCACCACCGACATCACCCGCACCGTGGTCTTTGGCGAGGTGTCGGCGGAGATGAAGGACCGCTTCACCCGCGTGCTGAAGGGCCATATCGCGCTCGCCCGCATCCGCTTCCCGGCTGGGACCACCGGTTCGGCGCTGGACGTCCTGGCGCGCCAGCCGCTGTGGATGGCGGGGCTGGACTACGACCATGGCACCGGCCACGGCGTCGGCTCGTATCTGGGCGTGCACGAGGGGCCGCAGCGGATCGCCAAGGCGCCCAACACCATAGCGCTGGCGGCGGGCATGATCGTCTCCAACGAGCCCGGCTATTACAAGGCTGGGGCCTACGGCATCCGCATCGAGAACCTGCAGACCGTGACGGCGGCGGGGCCGATCGCGGGCGGTGAGCGGCCCATGCTGGGCTTCGAGACCCTGACCTTCGCGCCCATCGACCGCCGCGCCATCGCCGTGGAGCTGCTGGAGGCCGACGAGCGCGCTTGGCTCGACGCCTACCACGCCGAGGTGCTGGCCAAGATCGGCCCGCGCGTGGACGCCGAGGTCCGGGCCTGGCTGGAAGCGGCCTGCGCCCCGCTCTGACCTTCGATGGGGGCGGACCCTACTTGATCCGGGTCCAGTTCTGCCCGTTGCACAACGGGTAGACCAGGCAGCCCACCACCCGCACCTTGTCCGGCGAGGTCAGGCGCAGCGTGCCGCGATAGGTGCGCCCGTCGTTGGGGTTGTAGATGCGCCCGTCGGTCCAGATGTCGGGACCGCCGCGGAAGCCGTGGAAGATGTCCAGGCCCCGCAACCGTCGCGTCTGCAGTTCGGGATGCCGGTTCTTGACGTCGCGGATGTCGGGCTTGTCGCGCAGGTCGTCCGATGCGGCGATACGGCCACACAGGGTGTCGCCGTCGCAACGATGCAACTCGATCACGCCGCCGCCGGACTTGACCTGCCAGAAGCCTTCGATCGGCAGGGGCGCCGCGCCCATCGTGGCGACGGCCCCGAGCAGGACGGCGGCTCTAAACAGGATCATTCGCATCCGGGGTTAGGTGTGGGCTCAGTGCGTCCGCCGCCAGACCTGGGTCCGGCACAGGGGGAATACGACGCAGCCGGTCAGCTTCAGGGTGTTCGGGTCGGCTAGGGTGATGGAGCCGTGATAGGTATGGCCGTCGTCGGGATTGTAGATTTCTCCGCCCTTCCACACCGTCGGGCCGCCAACAAACCCATGGATCATCTGTAGGCCCTTGACCTGCCGGTCGCGCAGCGCCGGATCGCTGTTGTGGGCGTCCTTGAGATCGGGTTGCGCGCGCAGCAGGTCCGAGGTGAGCACCCGCCCGCACACCGCGTTCCCACAATCATAGACATCGATGTCGGCGTTGCGGGCGTTCGCCGGGGTGCGCCAGACGCCGGAGATGGGCGACGCGGCGGCCGATCCGCAGAGGGCGACCGTGGCCAGGACACCCAGGATCATGGAACTGCGCAAGCGGAAGACCTCCCATTTCTGTGACCGATACCATAGTTCGCCCCAGACGCGAGCTTGGGCGGGAGCCCGGAGCATAGGCGTCAGGTCCCAGCCGTCAGCGCCAGCCACTCGTCCTCGCTGATCACCTTCACGCCGAGGTCGGCGGCGGTCTTCAGCTTGGAGCCTGCGCCCGGCCCGGCGACCACCAGGTCGGTCTTCTTCGATACGGAGGAAGCGACCTTGGCCCCAAGACGTTCCGCCTGGGCCTTGGCTTCGTCGCGGGTCATGCGCTCCAGGGCGCCGGTGAACACTACCGTCTGGCCCGCCACCGCCGTATCCGACTTGGGCTTTTCGGCCGGTTCGACCTGGAGTTCGGCACGCAGGCGATCCACCCGCGCCGCGTTGTCGGGCTCGGCGAAATAGGTGGCCAGGCTTTGGGCGGCGACCAGTCCCATGCCCTGGCCGCGCGACAGCTCCAGGAAGGCCTCGCCCGCGTTGTGGTCGGCCGCCGCCCGCACCGCCTCGGTGAAGCGGGTCCAGTCGCCGAAGTGCTCGGCCAGGCGTGCGCGAACGGGCTTGGACAGGCGGGGGATGCTCTGGCCGATCTTCTCGGCCAAGGGGGCGTCGGTCCACGGGTCTTCGAACGGCCCATTGCGGCCGAAGGCGATCAGGGCCTCCAGGTTCACCGGCCCGATCCCTTCCAGCACCGCCAGGTCGAAATAGTCCCGGCCCGGTTGCGCCTGCGCCGCGCGTTTGCAAGCGTCCAGGAACCGGTCGGCCTCCTCGAAATCACGCGCCAGCAGGCCGGCGGTGGTCTCGCCCACGTGCCGTACGCCGAGCGCGAAGATGAAGCGGGCCAGCGCGATGGCGCGCCGCGCCTCGATGGCGGCGACCAGGTTGCGCACCGAGGTCTCGCCATAGCCCTCCCGCTCACGCAGCACGGCGAGCGCTTCCTCGTTCCTGGCCAGCTTGAAGATGTCGGCAGGTTCGCGCACCAGCCCCTCTTCGTAGAAGGCCGAAAGCTGCCGTTCGCCCAGGCCCTCGATGTCGAACGCCTTGCGCGAGACGAACAGCTTCAGGTGCTCCACCCGCTGGTAGGGGCAGGCCAACTCGCCGGTGCAACGGCGCACCACTGTCTCCTCACCGGCGGCGGTCAGCTCGCGCGCCACCGCCGTCTTCAGCGGGCAGGGGCAGATCTCGGGGAAGGCGTAGGGGACCGAGTCCGCCGGCCGCGCGTCCAGCACCACCTCGACGATCTGGGGAATGACGTCGCCGGCGCGCTGGACGATCACCGTGTCGCCCAGGCGCACGTCCTTGCGGGCGATCTCGTCGGCGTTGTGCAGGGTGGCGTTCTGCACCACCACGCCGCCGACATTGATCGGCGCCAGCTTGGCCACGGGCGTCAGGGCGCCGGTGCGGCCGACCTGGATCTCGATGTCGTTGAGGATGGTGCGGGCCTGCTCGGGGGCGAACTTGTGGGCGATAGCCCAGCGCGGCAGGCGGCCGACGAAGCCGAGCCTCTGCTGCCAGTCCAGCCGGTCGACCTTGTAGACCACCCCGTCGATGTCGAAGCCCAACTTCGGCCGCCGTTCCTCCAGGTGCGCGAACTGTTCCGCCAGGGCGTCCGCCCCGTCCACCCGCACCGACAGCGGGTTCACCGGCAATCCCCAGGCCTTGAACAGCTCCAGCGCCTCCCATTGGGTGGCGGCGAACGGTGCGCTCAGTTCGCCCCAGGCATAGGCCAGGAACCGCAGCGGGCGCCTGGCGGTGATGGTCGGGTCGATCTGGCGCAACGAGCCCGAAGCGGCGTTCCTGGGATTGACGTAGGTCCGCGTGCCGGCCGCTTCGGCCGCCGCGTTCATCGCCGCGAAGCCCTCATGGTCGAGGAACACCTCGCCGCGCACCTCGATCAGGTCGGGCCAGCCCTTGCCGGTCAGGCGGTGGGGGATATCCTTGACCGTCTTCAGGTTGACGGTGACGTCCTCGCCGGTGCGTCCGTCGCCGCGCGTGGCGCCCTGGACCAGCACGCCCTTCTCGTAGCGCAGGTTGGCCGAAAGCCCGTCGATCTTGGGCTCCACGGTGAAGGCCAGGGGTTCGTCGGCGCCCAACTTGAGGAAGCGGCGCACCCGGGCGGTGAACTCCGCCACCTCGTCGTCGTCGAAGGCGTTGTCGAGCGACAGCATGGGCACGCCGTGCCGCACCGGGGCGAACTGCGAGGACGGCGGGGCGCCGACCTTGAGCGAGGGCGAGTCCGCACGGACCAGGTTCGGGAAACGGGCTTCCAGGGCGGCGTTCTCGCGGACCAGGGCGTCGAAGGCGGCGTCGTCGATCTCCGGCGCGGCTTCGTTTTCGTACAGCGTCCGGTGCCGCGCGATTTCGCCCGCCAGCCGCTCCAGCTCGGCTGCGGCCTCCGATGGGGTCAGATGCTCGATATCCTGCGCCGCCACACTGTCCTCGCCGGTTCCTGGCCGAGGTTTATAGGGTGTCGCGCGCCCCTCGATCCATCCCGATCACGCAGGTCCGTTGTGTTAACCACCTCGTTTTGCTCCGCGTAAATCAACCTTCGCTAGAGCGGAGGCGAATGCGTCTTGGGGGCGTCGGGTGCAGGAAGCGGCAGCGTTCGGGAAACGCGGGGTCAGGGTCGAGCCGAGGTTCGCGCCGCCCGCCCCAAGGGACGAGACGCCCCAGCCCGCTGTGCAGGCGCCGCCGCGCGTCAGCCGGTTCGCCGCCATACCCTGGGTCACCTGCGCCATCCTGCTGGTCCTGACGGCGATCTACCTGCTGGAGACGGCGGTCAGCGCCGCCGGCGGCCACCCGGGCGTCATCAGCCACAGCACCCTGGTCCATCTGGGCGGGTTGAGCCGCAACCTGGCGCTGGGCGCGGGCCAGCCGTGGCGGCTGCTGACGGTTTCGCTGCTGCATCTCAATCCCGCGCACCTGATCGGCAATGGGGTGGCGTTGTTGCTGGTCGGCTTGTTGCTGGAGCCCATCGTCGGACGCGGCTGGTTCGCCCTGATCTATCTGGTCGGAGGACTGGGCGGGGCGGTGGCGTCGATGGCGATGAACGCGCCAGAGATCGTCAGCGTCGGAGCTTCCGGCGCGATCATGTGCGTGCTGTCCGCCACCCTGGTGCTGAGCTTCCACGCGGCTTCCTACGAGAAGCGCAAGCGGATGCGAATCCTCAGCCTCCGGGTGATGATCCCGGCCCTTTTGCCCTTGGGCTCGACGCATGGCCACGTGGATTACAGCGGCCATATCGGCGGCGTCCTGGCCGGCATGGTGATGGGCTTCCTGCTGCAGATCTTCTGGGCCGAGGACGACGTGCGCCCGCCGGGCGAAGCGGTCGCGGGCTGGACGGCGGCCGGTATCGGCCTGCTCAGCCTGCTCGTGCTGGGCTCGGCCGCCGCCTTGCCGAGTTCGGCCCCGGCGGAGACACCCGGACTGATCCCCATGGACGACGTGCCGGCCACGCTGAAGGACGGACTGGCCCGCGCGGGCCAGCTCGCGGCGGAATATCCCGACGATCCACGCGCCCGTCTCTACGCGGCGATGAGCGATCTCAAGGCGCAAGACGAAACGGACGCGGAGGTCGAACTCACGCGCGCGCTGCAGAGTCCGCTGCTCGGCGCGCCGGAACTGCCGCGCACCCTGGGCACGACCATCCGGGCGACCCTGAGCGGAATCTACCACGACCAGGGTCGGATGGCGGAGGCGCACGCCACAGCCACGCCGCTTTGCGCCGCGCCCGACACCGTGGATGCGAAGATGATGGTGCTGATGCGGAAGTCCGGCCTCTGCGATCCGGCCTGACGCCGCAGGAATTCCCGTCTTGCGCTAAGCGCTCATCAGCGCTCGCGCCGCCGCACGGGCCGCGTCGGTGACATGGGCACCGGCCAGCATGCGGGCCAGTTCCTCTTCGCGGGCGGCGGGGTCCAGCGTCGAGATGGCGGTGGTGGTGCGCTCGGCCTTCAGCGCCTTGGACACCCGCCAGTGGGCGTCGGCGCGGGCGGCGACCTGGGGACTGTGGGTGACGACCAGCACCTGGCCCGAGGCGGCCAGCCGTTTCAGCCTCAAGCCCACCGCATCGGCCACGGCGCCGCCGACCCCCTGGTCCACCTCGTCGAAGATCAGGGTGGGGCCGAGCGCGTCGGGGCCGCGGGTGGCCAGCGCCACCTTCAGCGCCAGGGCGAAGCGCGCCAGCTCCCCGCCCGAGGCGATGGCGCCCAGCGGCCCGAACGGCGCGCCGGGATTGGTGGCGATCTCGAAGGCCACGCGATCCACGCCGTCCGGTCCCGCGCGATCCTCGGACTGGGCCTCGACGGCGGCGCGGAAGCGGGCCTTGTCGAGCTTCAGCGGCTTGAGTTCGGCCTCGACCACGGCGGATAGGCGCTCGGCGGCGCGGGTGCGGGTGGCGCTCAGCGCCTCGGCGGCCTTGCGATAGGCCATGGCCGCCAGGGTCACGGCCTGTTCGGCCTTGGACAGGGTCTCGTCGGCGGTCTCGAAGCTGTGCAGCAGTTCGGCGAAACGCACGCGCTCGGCCGGCAGCTCCTCCACCGGCACACCCAGCTTGCGCGACATGGCGCGGAGCGCGAACAGCCGCTCCTCGGTGCGCTCCAGCCGGGCGGGCTCGAACACGAAGGCGCGGGCGGCGGCGTCGAGCGCCGAGACCGATTCCTGCGCCTCCAGCAGGGTGCGCTCGCCGGCGGCCACCGCCTCGCCAAGCTTCTCGATCGCGGTGGCGCCGACCACGCTCCCGGACTGCATGGCCCGGTCGCGCGCCCGCTCCAGCGCCCGCATCCCTTGCGACAGGCGGTCGGCCAACTGACGGGCGGCGAAGGCTTCGCGGGCGGTGGAGATGTCGGCCAGGATCTTCTCGGCCGCGCCCAACAGGCCGCGTTCGTCGGCCAGGGCGGCTTCCTCGCCCGCGCGGGGATCGAGCCGGTCCAGTTCGGCCAGGCGCAGGCCGGCTTCCTCGGCGTCCGCGGCGCTGCGGGCGGCCTGGGCGCGCAGCGCCTCGGCGATGCGCAGGGCGTCGCGCCATTCGCTCCAGCGCGCGCGGCAGGCGGCCAGCGCCGGGGCGCACTCGCCGTAACCGTCGAGCAGGGCGCGGTGGGTGCGCGGGTCCAGCAGGCCGACGGCGTCGTGCTGGCCGTGCACCTCCAGCAGCAGGGCGCCCAGCTCCTTGAGCACGCCCACGCCCACGGCCTGATCGTTGACGAAGGCGCGGGAGCGGCCGTCGGCGGAGACCTGGCGGCGCAGCACCAGGTCCTCGCCCGGCTCGCCGGCGACGCCCTTGTCGGCCAGCAGGGTCCAGGCGGGATGGTGGGGCGGAAGCTCGAACACGGCGGTGGCGACCGCCTGGGCCGCGCCATGACGCACCAGGCCCGCATCGCCCCGCGCGCCGGTGGCCAGGCCCAGCGCGTCCAGCACGATGGACTTGCCCGCGCCGGTCTCGCCCGTGAGCGCAGTCAGACCTGCGCCGGGCTCGAGGTCCAGCGCCTCGATCAGCACCACGTCGCGGATGTTGAGGCCGATCAGCACGACGTCGTCCGCCTTGGATCGATGGGGCCGGCGGTCAGACCCGACCGAGACGGCTCATGGCGCCCTTGGGCTTGGGCTTGGGCGGGGCGGAGGGGCGCAGGCCCTTGGAGGTGAGCAGGGCGTAGGCCTTGTCGTACCAGTGGTCGCCGGGGAAGTTGTAGCCCAGCACCGCGCCGTCCTTGGTGGCCTCGTCGCGCAGGCCCAGCGTTAGGTTGGCTTCGACCAGGCGGAAGAGGGCCTCGGGGGTGTGGCTGGTGGTCTGGAACTTGTCGACCACGGTCTTGAAGCGGCCGATGGCGGAGATCGGCAGGCCCTGGCGCAGATACCAGCGGCCAACCGACATCTCCTTGCCGGCCAGCTGGTCCATGATCATGTCCTGCTTCAGCTTGGCGTCGGTGGCGTATTCGGAGGTGGGGAAGCGCTTCTCCACGTCGCGGAAGCCGGCCTGGGCCTGCTGGGTGGCGGCCTGGTCGCGACCCACGTCGGCGATCTGCTCGAAGTAGCACTGCGCCTTCAGATAGTAGGCGTAGGGGGCCGAGGGGTTGCCGGGGTAGAGCGAGATGAAGCGGTCGGCGGCGGCGATGGCGTCGTCGTACTGGTTGGCCTGGTAGTGGGCGAAGGCCTCCATCAGGATCGAGCGGCGCGCCCATTCCGAATAGGGGTGCTGGCGCTCCACCTCGTCGAAGTACTGGCTGGCCAGCCCCCACTGGTGATCGTCCATGCGCTGGGCGCCGGTGGCGTAGAGCAGCTCGACGGAGCGCTCCTGGTAGGAATTGTCGGCCTTGGCCAGCTTGTCCTGGCGGCCGTGGTTGCAGCCGGCCACCAGCGTGGCGGCGGCGAGGGCGAGCAAAAGTGGCCCGCGGGCTTTGACGTTACCAAACACCTTGCTCAGTTCCCTTGGAAAGACGCGGTCGCGAGCCACCCGTACTTAGAGGCCTTGTAGCCTAGGCGGGAACGTTTCGCCAACGACCGTGCGCCGCAGGGGCAAGGGGATTTCGCAGAAGGGCGCTGCATCCTTCGAGACGCCCTTTCAGGGCTCCTCAGGATGACGAGCGGAGGTGGAGCCGAGGACTCGTTAGAAGCTTTCCCAGACTTCGTCATGCTGAGGAGCGCTCTGGAAGAGCGCGTCTCGAAGCACGCGTTGCGGTCCAGCCTCAGACCGCTTCGGCCAGCACCTGGGTGGGCGTGCGCATGCGCCAGGCGTCGCGGCGTTCGGCGAAGGCGCGGACCAGCTTGTTGTTCAGGGCGTGGCCGCCGTAGCGGCTCTCGAACCGGCCGAGCAGGGGCGCGCCCAGGACGTAGAGGTCGCCGATGGCGTCCAGCGCCTTGTGGCGCACGAACTCGTCCTTCATGCGCAGGCCTTCGGGGTTCAGGATGGCGTCGCCGTCGAGCACGATGGCGTTGTCCATCGAACCGCCGCGGGCGAGACCGGCGCGGCGAAGGGCCTCGACCTCCTGGATGAAGCCGAAGGTGCGCGCCGAGGCCAGCTCGTCGCGGAAGCTGCGCTCGGTGACCGGCATGATCACGCGCTGGCGGCCGATGGCGGCGGAGGGGAAGTCGATCTCCACGTCGATCTCGAACCGGTCGCTGGGATGCAGGGCGGCGTACTTGACCCCGTCCTGGACCTCGACGGTCTCCAGCACCTCGATATAGGCGCGGGGCGCTTCCTGGGTCTTGCGGCCGGCGCGGTCCAGCAACTGGATGAAGGGGAGGGCCGATCCGTCCATGATCGGCACTTCCGGGCCGTCGACCTCGACGATGGCGTTGTCGATGTCGAGCGCGGTGAGGGCGGCCATCAGATGTTCGATGGTGGAGAGGCTGACGCCCGAGGCGTTGGCGATCTCGGTGTTGAGCTGGGTGCGGGCCACCGACTTCGGGCCGACGCGGATGCGGTTGTCGGCTTCGGTCAGATCGCTGCGGACGAATACGACGCCGACATTGGCGGCGGCGGGGCGGATCGCCATCCGGGCGCGCTTCCCGCTATGGACGCCGACCCCGGCGCAGACCGCGGGACCCGCGAGCGTATGCTGCAGCAACTGGAATTCGTTCAACACATCATCCTTTGCCCAAGACGGCCGTCCTGCCGCCTCTAGCTCCCCAGCGTTCGTCTATGCGGCTTTCGCAGGCGCATAAACACAACTCCTGTTTCGGAATATTTCCCTTCACGGATGAGCGGAATTGCGGCGAAAAGGTTACGAAAACTGTAACATTTCAACGGCGAAACCTTAGCCGCTACGCCACGGAGATTTTGCGCTGCGGGTAGCCTATATTGGTCCGTAATGTCCCGCTCGTTTGTGAAGATGAACGGGCTCGGCAACGACTTCGTCGTGGTCGAGGCCCGAGGCGCTCCCTTCCGCCCTACGCCCGAAGAGGTGCGCGCCATCGCCGACCGCGAGAGCGGGATCGGCTGCGACCAGCTCATCGCCATCGAACCGACCGCGAACGCCGACGCCTTCATGCGTATCTGGAACGCGGACGGGAGCGAGGTTTCCGCTTGCGGCAACGCCACCCGCTGCGTCGGCTGGCTGCTGATGCAGGCCAAGGGCGACGGCCGCGCGACCATCGAGACCCTGGCGGGCCTGCTCACCACCTGGGCGGCGGGGCCGAGGGCGGTGACCGTGGACATGGGCGCGCCGGGGCTCGGCTGGCGCGACATCCCGATGGCCGAGGACATGGACACGCGTGGCGTGGAGCTGCAGGTCGGCCCGATCGACGCCCCGCACCTGCATACGCCGGGCTGCGTCAGCATGGGCAATCCCCATGTGGTCTTCTTCGTCGCCAACGCCGAGCTGGCGCCGGTGCGCGAGGTCGGCCCGATGATCGAGCACCACCTGCTGTTCCCCGAGGGCGTCAACGTCGGCTTCTGCGAGGTCCGCGAGCCCGACCGTATCCGCCTCCGGGTATGGGAGCGCGGAGCTGGCGAGACCAAGGCCTGCGGCACCGGCGCCTGCGCGGCGGTGGTGGCGGCCAGCCGGCGCGGCCTGGCCAAGCGTCGCGCCACGGTGACGCTCGACGGCGGCGACCTGAAGATCGACTGGCGCGAGGACGACGGCCACGTGCTGATGAGCGGCCCCGTCGCTGTCGAGTTCACCGGCGTCCTGCCATGAGCGACCTCGCCCCCGATCCGATCCGACCCGGCGCAAAGGCGTCCGGCGTCGAGGTGGTCACCTTCGGCTGCCGGCTGAACGCCTACGAGAGCGAGCAGGCTAAGGCCCGCGCGCTCAGCGACGGGCTGGACGATGCGGTGATCTTCAACACCTGCGCGGTCACCGGCGAGGCGGTGCGCCAGGCCCGCCAAGCCATCCGCAAGGCGCGGCGCGAACGTCCCGGCGCCCGGCTGATCGTCACCGGCTGCGCCGCCCAGATCGACCCGGACGCCTTCGCCGCCATGACCGAGGTCGACGCGGTGCTGGGCAATGGGCTGAAGTCCGCGCCCGGCGCCTATGCGGCCACGGCGCTGGAGACCCGCGTGCGGGTGGACGACATGGCCTCGATCCGCGAGACCGCCGGCCACCTGGTCGACGGGCTGACCGACCGGGCCCGCGCCTATGTCGAGGTGCAGAACGGCTGCGACCACCGCTGCACCTTCTGCATCATCCCCTACGGTCGCGGCCCCTCGCGCTCCGCCGCCGCCGGCGAGGTGGTGGATCGGGTGCGCCGGCTCGCCGCCCAGGGCTACAAGGAGGTGGTGCTGACCGGGGTGGACATGACCTCCTGGGGCGCCGATCTGCCGGGCGGCCCGACGCTGGGCCAGCTGACCGCGCGGGTGCTGAAACTGGTCCCCGAACTGCCGCGCCTGCGCCTGTCGTCGATCGATGCGGCCGAGATCGATTCCGATCTGCTGCGCTGCCTGGCCGAGGAGCCGCGCCTGGCGCCCTATCTGCACCTGTCGCTGCAGTCGGGCGACGACATGATTCTCAAGCGGATGAAGCGCCGCCATACCCGCGAGCAGGCCCTGGCCCTGGTCGCTCTGGTGCGCGCGGTGCGGCCGGACACCGCCTTTGGCGCCGATCTGATCGCCGGTTTCCCGACCGAGACCGAGGAGATGTTCGCCAACACCCTGGCCCTGGTCGAGGACGCGGGGCTGGCCTACCTGCACGTCTTCCCCTTCAGCCCCCGCCCGGGAACGCCTGCGGCCAAGATGCCGGAACTGCCGCGCGCGGTGGTCAAGGTGCGCGCGGAACGGCTGCGCGCGGCCGGCGCCGCGGCGTTGACCCGGCACCTGGCGCGGCAGGTCGGGCGCACGGTCGAGGCGCTGGTGGAGCGTGAGGGCCTGGCCCGTGCCGCCGACTTCACCGAGATCAGGATCGACCGTGGCGTCCCCGGCGAGATCGTCTCCGTACGGATCATGGACCACGAGGGCGGACGCGCCGTCGGCGTGACCGTCGATGACTGAGACCGGCCCACTCGATCTTCCACAGGATCGAGCGGAGGCGGACGGGGAGGGCGCCGCCGAGGCGATCAAGGCCGCCATCCGCGTCAAGGCGCTGGAGCTCGGCTTCGAAGCGTTCGGCGTCGCCGACCTGGACACGCCCTGGAGCGCGGGCGAGCGGCTGGAGGAATTCGTCGCCGACGGGCGGCACGGCACCATGGCCTGGATGGAGACCACTCTGGAGCGCCGGGTGCACCCGCGCGCCATGTGGGGCGAGGCGCGCTCGGCCATCGTGCTCGGTCTGAACTACGGGCCCGAGACCGATCCGCGCGAAGGGCAGGGGCGAACCGACCGGGCGGCGATCTCGGTCTACGCTCAGGGCGACGACTATCACGAGGTGATCAAGAAGCGGCTGAAGGCGCTGGGTCGCTGGATGGCCGAGCAATACTGCTGCCAGCTCAAGGTGTTCGTCGACACCGCGCCTCTGATGGAAAAGCCGCTGGCCGGACTGGCGGGGCTCGGATGGCAGGGCAAGCACACCAACCTGGTGTCGCGCACCTTCGGCTCCTGGCTGTTCCTAGGCGCCGTTCTGACCACGCTCGACCTGCCGCCCGATGCGCCGGGGGCGGAGACCTGCGGTTCGTGCCGGGCCTGCCTGGACGCCTGCCCGACGGACGCCTTCCCCGCGCCGTTCCAGATCGATGCGCGGCGTTGCATCTCGTATCTGACTATCGAGCACGCCGGCCCGATCCCGGTGGAGTTCCGCGCGGCGATGGGCAACCGGATCTATGGCTGCGACGACTGCCTGGCGGCCTGTCCCTGGAACAAGTTCGCCGCCACCGCGCGCGAGGGCGCCTTCCATGCGCGCGAGGCGCTGAAATCTCCGGCCCTGGAGGATTTGGCGGCGCTGGACGACGCCGCGTTCCGCGTCCTGTTCTCCAAATCGCCGGTCAAGCGGGTCGGGCGCGACCGCTTCGTGCGCAACGTGTTGTATGCGGTGGGCAATTCGGGACGGCCGGCCTTGGCCGAGGTGGCGCGGGCGCGCCTGGACGACACTTCGCCGATGGTGCGCGGCGCTGCGGTCTGGGCGCTGTCACGCCTGCTGGATAAGGCGGCGTTCCAGGCGGCGGCGGGTGCAAGACCCGTCGAGGAGATCGACGAGGACGTGCTGGCGGAGTGGGGGCGGTCTTAGCCGGACGCGGCGTCTTCAAGCTTCGAAGTGGCTCCCTCTCCCTCGAAGCGAGAGGGCCGGGGTGAGGGTGTGGCCACCGCCGCATCCGGACGAACCGATGAGACGGTCCCGCCTCGAGCGCTTATCCGTAAGCGGTGCGGGTTCACCCCCATCCCCGCCCTTCCCCCTTCGAGAGGGAGGGGTGCTTTGCCTCAGCCCTGGCGCTGTTCCATCCCGCCCATGCGGCCGTGACCGCCCCGACCGCCGAAGCCGCCACGGCGTCCGCGCGCCAGGCGGCGCAGCGCGTCGAAGGTCTGCTGCTGCTCGGGCGACAGGGCGGCGTAGAAGCGCTTGGTGGCTTCCGTGCGTGCGACCATGCGCTGTTCGCGCTTGGCCTGCCAGGCGGCCATGCGGTCCAGCATCTGCGGCGTGGTCTGGGGGGTCTGCGCGCCCTGAGGCTGCTGCATCCGTTCGCCGCGTGCGTGCTCGGGCGGGGTCAGCGCGGCCTGGTAGGCCTGCCAGGCGCCGTCCTGCTCGGGACGGATGCGCAGGACGGTGTGCAGGTCCTGCATCCGTTGCTGGCGCTTGGCGGCGAACTTGGCGCGCCACTCGCCGCCGCCCATGTGGTCGCCGTGATGGGCGTGACCCTGGCCGTTCGCCATCCCCGGCTGGGGCGCTTCAGGTTGGGCGAAGGCCGGCGCGGCGGCGAGGACAAGAGCGGCTGCGGCGACGAGCAGCACGGACGTTCTCATGACAGGTCTCCAATAGTGGCGACCTGATCTGTAGCCCTCAGGTGTTGGCGCGGTATTTCGACGATATTTCAGCAACGGCGTGCAGCGGCCGGGCAACACCGCCCATCTTCACATTTTCGCCGGTTTTCAGCACGCCGATCAGGCTGACGTCGAACACCAGCACGCTGTCGGGCGGGATCACCGGCGGCTGGCCGTCGGGGCCGTAGCCGAGCTTGGGCGGCACGTAGAGCAGCCACTCGTCTCCCGGCCGCATCTTCGGCAGGGCCTCCATCCAGCCCGGCACCAGGTTGTCCAGCTTCATCACGGCGGGCTGGCCACGGGTGGTGGTGGAGTCGAACACCTGGCCGTCGATCAGCGAGCCCGTGTAGTTGATCTTGATCTCGTCGCCCTTGGCGGGGTGCGGCCCGTCGGCGGGACCCGAGCGGATCACCTTGTACTGCAGGCCCGAGGCCAGCACGACCATGCCCGGCGCCTTGGCGTTCTTGTTCATGTACTGGGTCGTCGAGGCGGACTGCACGTGCTGCTTCGGCCCGCACCCCGACAGGGTCAGGGCGGCGGCGACCGACAGGCCGATGACGAGGGGAGCGGCGCGCATTTTGTTCAACCTAGCCTGGCTCTACCCGACGAAGGGGTCGCGCATGAGGATGGTGTCTTCCCGATCCGCGCCGGTGGACAGCAGCGCCACGGGCGCGCCCACCAGCTCCTCGATCCGGCGGACGTACTTGATGGCGGCGGCGGGCAGGTCCTTCCACGAGCGGGCGCCGTGGGTGCTCTCGCTCCAGCCCTCCAGCTCCTCGTAGATCGGGGTGGCGGCGGCCTGGTCGGTCTGGCCGGCGGGCAGATAGTCCACTTCGCGGTCGCCGATACGATAGCCGATGCAGATCTTCAGCGTCGGCAGGCCGTCCAGCACGTCCAGCTTGGTCAGCGCCATGCCGTGTATGCCGTTGATGGCGATGGTCTGGCGCACCAGCACCGCGTCGAACCAGCCGCAGCGGCGCGCTCGGCCGGTGACCACGCCGAACTCCTTGCCCACCGTGCCCAGGTGGTTTCCCACCTCGTCGAACAGCTCGGTCGGGAAGGGACCTGAGCCGACGCGGGTGGTGTAGGCCTTGACGATGCCCAGCACGTAGCCGACCGAGGACGGCCCGACGCCGGAACCCGCCGCCGCCTGTCCAGCCGCGGTGTTGGACGAGGTGACATAGGGATAGGTGCCGTGGTCGACATCGAGCAGGGCGCCCTGGGCGCCTTCGAACAGGATGCGCTTGCCGGCCTTGATCGCGGTGTCCAGCACCCGCCAGGCGGGTTGGGCGTAGGCGAGGATTTTCGGCGCGATCTCCAGCAGGCTCTGCTTCAGCGCCTCGCCGTCGACTTCGTCCAGGTGCAGGCCGCGGCGCAGCGCCTGGTGGTGGGCGAGCAGGCGGGGCAGCTTGGCGTCCAGCGCGGCCGGGTCGGCCAGGTCGGCGACGCGGATGGCGCGACGGCCCACCTTGTCCTCGTAGGCGGGGCCGATGCCGCGCCCGGTGGTGCCGATCTTGCTGGCGCCGGCCTCGTTCTCGCGCGCCTGGTCCAGGTCGCGATGGATGGGCAGGATCAGCGAGGCGTTGTCGGCCAGGATCAGGATGTCGGGGGTGATCTTCACGCCCTGGCCGGCCAGCTTCTCGATCTCCGACAGCAGGTGCCAGGGATCGACCACCACGCCGGAGCCGATCACCGACGGCTTGCCTTGCACTACGCCCGAGGGCAGCAGCGACAGCTTGTAGACCTGGTCGCCCACCACCAGGGTGTGCCCGGCGTTATGACCGCCCTGGAAGCGGACCACGACATCGGCCCGGCTGGACAGCCAGTCGACGATCTTGCCTTTTCCCTCGTCGCCCCATTGGGCGCCGACGACTGCGACGTTGGCCACTACTGAGCCGACTTGCCGAATTTGTAGACGACGCGGCCGCCGAAATTATCCAGGCCGGGATTGCGGCCGCCGAGGCCGGCGTTGCTGTAGTGCTCCCACGCGGCTTCGATGGCGACATGCTGGGTCAGGTCGTAGCCCAGGGTGAAGTTGGGATTGAACACGAAGTCCGAACCCATGGCCTTGCGGTTGTTGTAGACATGCAGGTCCGACTGGAAGCGCTGGATCTGGGCCGGCGTGGCGTTTGCGGGCAGCGGTACGTTCGGATTGAAGTCGTCCGGATAGGTGTTCAGCCCGTCCACGTAGGAGCCGCCGACGCCGAAATCGCCGTAGAACTTGGTGTGGAACAGGTGCTTACGCCACTCGGCGCCGATGGTGTAGAAGTTGGTGCGGTCGTCGGTGTTGAACTGGCCTTTGACGTAGAACATCGGGTTCAGCAGGAACCACAGGCTCTGGACCTGGGCGGTGCGATAGCCGAGCTGGAAATCAT
>NZ_LMUL01000014.1:1911328-1917174 GCF_009765965.1 Caulobacter sp. S45 | reverse complement strand
GCGGGCTGCCGGAAACCCCGAAGGTGGTGTCGTGGGCGAACCCGCCGACGATCAACTCCCCGGCGACGGCGGGTGCGGCCGTGGCGATGGCGGCGACGGAAGCCAAGAGGCCAGCGGCCCGTCCGAACTTAAGCAGCATGGAATATCCCCTAAGCGCCGCGCTCGAGGGCGGCCATGGGCAGGAAACGATTGTGGCCGGATAAAGCTTCAAAGCTTCGGCTTGTCCAGCGGTCTGGCGGCTAATCAGGCCGCTTCGAATTTCAACGGGGCGCCCCAGAATGTTTCCACCAGGCCATTCTGGGCCTTCGGTTCACCGGTGGTGAGGAAGCGGCGCAGGCCGCTGGAGCCCGGATCGTACTGGGGATGGCGGGCCAGATAGCGCTCCATGGCGTCGGCCACGGCCTCAGGCTGATGGATCAGCGGCGTGCCCGGCGGAAGGGCTGCGGCGAACAGGTCGGCCACGATCTCGTAGTGGGTGCAGCCCAGGATCGCCCGATCCGGCGTCCGGCCGATGCGTACGCTCAGCGCATGGACGTGCGTAGCGATGGTTTCGCGCAGCACGTCGCGGTCGACCCCGGCCTCGATCATCCGCGCCAGGGTCGGACAGGGCTCGGTGAAGACGGCCACGTCCTGGCTGCGCTTGTCGATCTCGATCTCGTAGACCCGCGAGCCGGCGGTGGCCGGGGTGGCGAACAGGCCGATGACGTCCAGCTGCTCGGCCTTTTCGCTGAGCCGATGCGCGGGCTCCTGCTCCCAGGGCAGGCCGGTGGCGGCCTCGATGGTCGGCACGATGATGCCGATCACGTTCACCGGCCGCCCCAGCGCCTGGCGATAGCCCGGCAGCCAGGTCTGCTGCAGGGTGCGTAGCGCGATGGCGCAGGCGGTGTTGCAGCCCAGGATCACCAGGTTGGCCCCGGCCTCGAACAGGCGGATGCAGCCCTGGCGGGTCAGGTCGACGATCTCCTCGCCCGGCAGGCCGCCGATGGGGCAGTTGGCCTGGTCCGCGAAGTAGATGAAATCCGCGGTGGGCAGTCGTTCCACCAACGTGCGGTGGACGCTGAGCCCGCCCACCCCTGAATCGAAAACGCCGATCGCCATGCTCGTCCTTCTACGCCGCGCGGCCTGCGCGTCCAGGGGTGGTTTGGTGCGCGTCCTTCGAGACGCCCCTTCGGGGCTCCTCAGGATGACGAAGGTTCGTGGAGTCCGCCTTCATAACGTCATGCCGAGGAGCACGCAGCGCGTCTCGAAGCACGCACCCCTCACACCGTCAGGATCACCTTGCCGACGTGCTCGCCGGCCTCGAGGTAGGCGTGCGCCGCCGCCGCGTCCCGCAGCGGGAACACCTTGGCTACGGGTAGGCGGACCTTGCCGGCCGCGACCCACGGCCAGGCCTCGGCCTCCACCGCCCGCGCCAGGCGCGCCTTCTCGTCGGCGGAGCGGGGACGCAGGGTGGAGGCGACGAAGGTCAGTCGTTTCACCAGCAGGGGCGACAGGTCCAGCTCGATCTTGGAGCCGGCCTGGAAGGCGATCTGGGTCAGCCGTCCCTCTAAATTCAGCACCGCGAGGTTCTTCTGGGTGAAGTCGCCGCCGACCATGTCCAGCACCACGTCCGCGCCGCCCTCGCGCCTCGCCGCTTCGACGAAATCCTCGGCGCTGGAGTCGATGGAGACGTCGGCGCCCAGCTCCAGCGCCCTGGCGGTCTTGGCCGCGCCTCGGCTGGTGGCGATCACCCGCGCGCCTGCGGCCTTGGCCAGGGCGATGGCGGTGACGCCGATGCCGCTGGTGGCGCCGTGGACCAGCAAGGTCTCGCCGGCCTGCAGCCGCGCCCGCTCGAACACGTTGGAGAAGACGGTGAACACGGTCTCGGGCAGGCCGGCGGCCTGGATCATGTCGAGCCCGTCGGGGACCGGCAGGGCGTGGCGCGCGTCCACCAAGGCGTATTGCGCATAGCCTCCGCCGCCCAGCAGGGCGCAGACCTTGTCGCCGATCCGCCATCGCGCCGCGCCTTCGCCCAGCGCCGCCACCTCGCCCGAGACCTCCAGCCCCAGGATGTCCGGCGCGCCGGGCGGCGGCGGGTAGGCTCCCTTGCGCTGGAGCAGGTCGGGGCGGTTCACCCCGGCGGCTGCGACCCGCACCAGGATCTGGCCCGGACCGGGACGCGGGGTGTCGACGGTCTGCGGCCGCAGCGCTTCGGGCGGACCCTTGCCGCCTTCGACGACGATGGCGGTCATGCTGTGTGGCGTATCGCTCATGGGCGGCCTTTCCGGCGGACCTCTCGAAGAGGGTCTGGACGTCTGATATGTTCCCGCCCTTGCGCTGCGCAAGCGGCGGGGACAGGAGGCCCAGATGGAGGAGCCGGCGCCGCCGCGCGCTCAGCGTGGCAAGAGCCTGGACGAGGCGACGCGCGAAGACCTGGACGTCTACGCCGTGGACGAGCTGGCCGAACGCATCGCCCGGCTGGAAAACGAGATCGCGCGCACCCGCAAGGTGCTGGACCGCAAGCGATCGGGCCGCAGCGCCGCCGACGCGCTGTTCTCCTTCGGACAATAGGAAGCAGTTCGCTTCTATTCCTTAAGACTATTAAGCATGTTTTCTTGCAAAGTGGACGGACGTGCTCGGGAGAATCATGAGCATGATCCCGGCCACGCCGATGTGCTGGCATATGGGTTGCAAGGGGGTCGGCCAAGTCGTCCGAACAGGGACGGTCGTTTGGTCGGTCGGGAGGGTGGTTTGGACGAGTTCGCTTTTGTTGAAGTGGCGGGCCGGCGCGCAGGTGCGGTCGAGGACTTCGCCCAATCGGCCCTGTTCGACCGCACCTTCAAGGACGGCATGGCCCTGGTCGAGGCCGCGGCCGCCTATCTGGACGGCGCCGGTCGCCAGGAATCGCGGCTGCTGTCCCGCTCCGGCGCGCTCGCCTACGCCAACATCAGCATGCGCCTCACCACCCAGCTGATGCAGGTGGCCTCCTGGCTGCTGGTGCAGCGGGCCGTGCGCGAAGGCGACATGGGCGCGCTCGAAGCCTGCGACGACCGTTACCGGGTCACAGCCCCGCCGGAGCTGGACGCCGACGACCGCGACGCCGAGGCGCTCGACCTGCCCCGCGGGCTGCTCGACCTGCTCGCCCGGTCGCGCCAGCTCTACGAACGGGTGCGCCACCTCGATCAACGGATGTACCGCGACGCGTTCGAGGCCGATTCTCGTCCCATCCAGTCCCAGATCGACCGCCTCCAGGCCGCCTTCGGGACCTGATTCCCGTCCAGACTTTCGTCGGGAGGGCCGCTGGGCTATCTCGTCCGCCATGCGTGAAGATCGCGGCCGTGTGCTGATCGTCGCCGGTTCCGACAGCGGCGGCGGGGCCGGGCTGCAGGCCGACATCAAGACCGTGACCATGTTCGGCGGCTACGCCACCGTCGCCGTCACCGCGATCACGGTGCAGAACACGCTGGGCGTATCGGACGTGTTCCCGATCCCGCCCGCGATCGTGCTGGCCCAGGGCCGCGCGGTGCTGGACGACATCGGGACCGATGCGGTGAAGCTCGGCATGCTGGGCGACGCGGCCACGGCCAGGGTCGCCGCCGAGCTGATCGAATTGGCCGGGGACGCCCCCGCGGTGGTCGACCCGGTGATGACCGCCAAGGGCGGGGCGGCGCTGATGGCGCTCGAGACCCTGGCGGTGCTGCGTGAGCGGATACTGCCCCGCGCGGCCCTGCTCACCCCCAACGCCCCCGAAGCCGCGGCTCTGACCGGCCGTCCGGTCGAGACCGTCGACGACCTTCGCCGCGCCGGCGAAGCCCTGCTGGAGGCGGGCGCCCGGGCGGTGCTGATGAAGGGCGGCCATATCGAGGGGCCGCGCGTGGTCGACATCCTGATGACGTCCATGGGCGAAACCCGTTTCGAAAGCGGCCGGATCGAGACCCGCCACACCCACGGCACCGGCTGCACCCTGGCCTCGGCCATCGCCGCCGGCCTGGCCCAAGGCGAGAGCCTGGAGAACGCGGTGGAACGGGCCCACGCCTATGTCCGCGAGGCCATCCGCCATGCGCCGGGCTTCGGCGCCGGCCACGGGCCGTTAGGGCACAACTGGAGTCTGAAGGGCTGAGCGCTCCGAGCCGGAACGCGAAAAGGCCGAAGCGATGCCGCTCCGGCCTCGTTCGCTAGATGTGGGACCCGCCGCGTTTCCACGGCGGGCCCTTCAAATCAGGAGTTCGAACTACCAGGCGCGGCAGATGCGGCGGTGATGACCGCCCCAATGGCAGACGCGGTGATGGTGGTGATGGTGACGCCAGGGTTGGGCCTGGGCGCCCGAGGTCGCGCCGGCCAGGGTGGCGGCGGCGATGGCGGCGGCGATCAAGATTTTCATCGTTGAGGCTCCTTTTCGGGTTGCACGGAACCACAACGGTTCAGCTCCCCACGACTATTTACGGTTGATCTGGAAACAGGTCCGGCGAACCGGCCTCTGCCGCGTCAACACGCCGCAGTAGATGAGCCCAACAATGGTGAACCGACCCTGAACGCCGGCCAAAACGAAATCCACCGGCAACATTTTACTTGTCACCGCCGGCCAATGCGAGCTTCTGGCCCACGGGCCACACCCTCCCAACGGGGTGCAGTCCATCTGTGAGGATGGGAGACATAGCTATGACCACCACTCCGGCCACGCCGGCGATGCGCCCTGCGCGTCCTGAATTCTCTTCCGGCCCCTGCGCCAAGCGCCCCGGCTGGACCCCCGAAAAACTAGGTTCCGCGGTCCTCGGCCGCTCGCACCGCTCCAAGCTCGGCAAGTCGCGCCTGCAGCAGGCCATCGCCATGACCCGCGACGTCCTGGACGTGCCCGACGACTACCTGATCGGCATCGTCCCCGCCTCCGACACCGGGGCGGTGGAGATGGCCATGTGGTCGATGCTGGGCCCGCGCCCGGTCCAGGTGCTGGCCTTCGAGAGCTTCAGCAAGGACTGGGCGATCGATGCGGTGAAGCAGCTCAAGGTCGAAACCGAGGTGCTCGACGCGCCCTATGGCGAGCTGCCCGACCTGACCAAGGTCCGCCCCGACGCCGACCTGGTGTTCGCCTGGAACGGCACCACCTCCGGCGTGCGCGTCCCCAACGCCGACTTCATCTCCGCCGACCGCCAGGGCGTGGTCATCTGCGACGCCACCTCGGCCGCCTTCGCCCAGAAGCTGGATTGGGCCAAGCTCGATGTGATCACCTTCTCCTGGCAGAAGGTGCTGGGCGGCGAGGCCGCGCACGGCGTGCTGATCCTGAGCCCCCGCGCGGTGGCGAGGCTTGAGAGCTACACCCCGCCCTGGCCGATGCCCAAGATCTTCCGCATGACCAAGGGCGGCAAGGTCAACGCCGAGATCTTCGAAGGCGCCACCATCAACACCCCCTCCATGCTGTGCGTGGAGGACTATCTCGATGCGCTGAAGTGGGCGGACGGGATCGGCGGCCTGGAAGAGCTGCACCGTCGCGCCGACCGCAACCTGGCGGTGCTGGAAGCCTGGGTGGCCAAGACCGCCTGGGTCGATTTCCTGGCCGCGACGCCGCAGACCCGCTCCAACACCTCGGTCTGCCTCAAGGTGGTGGACCCCAAGGTCACGGCCTTGCCCGGGGCGGCGCAGGCCGAGTTCGCCAAGAAGCTGGCCTCGGTGCTGGAGAAGGCGGGCGCGGCGCTCGACATCGGCGGCTATCGCGATGCGCCGGCCGGTCTGCGGATCTGGTGCGGCGCCACGGTGGAACAGAGCGATCTGGACGCCCTGACGCCCTGGCTCGACTGGGCCTTCGCCACCGTCTCCGCCGAGATGTCGCTGGCCTGACGCGATCTCCCTCCCCCTTGATGGGGGAGGGCCGG
>NZ_LMUL01000014.1:1899386-1911178 GCF_009765965.1 Caulobacter sp. S45 | reverse complement strand
CCCCTAGTCTTGAACCGCCTGCGCTCACCCCCACCCTGACCCTCCCCCTTCGAGGGGGAGGGAAGCGAGAAAAGCCCATGCCCCCCCGCGTCCTCATCGCCGACAAGCTGTCCCCCGCCGCCGTGGCCATCTTCAAGGAACGTGGCGTCGACGCCGACGTGCGCACCGGCCTGAAGAAGGAAGAACTGCTCGCCATCATCGGCGACTACGACGGCTTGGCCGTCCGCTCCGCCACCAAGGCGGACAAGGACGTGCTCGCCGCCGCCAAGAACCTGAAGGTGATCGGCCGCGCCGGCATCGGGGTCGACAATGTCGACATCCCCGCCGCCACCGCCGCCGGCATCGTGGTGATGAACACGCCTTTCGGCAACTCGATCACCACCGCCGAGCACGCCATCGCCATGATGTTCGCGCTCGCCCGCCAGCTGCCCGCCGCCGACGCCTCCACCCAGGCCGGCAAGTGGGAGAAGAACCGCTTCATGGGGGTCGAGCTCTACGCCAAGACGCTGGGCCTGATCGGGGCCGGCAATATCGGCTCCATCGTCGCCGACCGGGCCAACGGGCTGAAGATGCGGGTCATCGCCTACGATCCCTTCCTATCGCCCGAGCGCGCGGTGGAGATCGGGGTGGAGAAGGTGGAACTGGACGAACTGCTGGCCCGCGCCGACGTCATCACCCTGCACACCCCGTTGACCGACAAGACCCGCAACATCCTGTCGCGTGAAGCCCTGGCCAAGGCCAAGAAGGGCGTGCTGATCGTCAATTGCGCGCGCGGCGGCCTGGTCGACGAGCAGGCCCTGCGCGAGGCGCTGGACAGCGGCCAGGTCGGCGGCGCGGGCTTCGACGTGTTCGTCGACGAGCCGGCGACCAGCAACCCGCTGTTCGGGGCGGCCAACCTGGTCGCCACCCCCCACCTGGGCGCCTCCACCCTGGAGGCTCAGGAGAACGTGGCCCTCCAGGTGGCCGAGCAGATGTCGGACTACCTGCTGACCGGCGCCGTCACCAACGCCCTGAACAGCCCTTCGGTCACCGCCGAAGAGGCCCCCAAGCTGAAGCCCTACGTGGCGTTGGCCGAGAAGCTGGGCGCGCTGGCGGGCCAGATGGTCGACGTCAACGTCAAGGCCATCGACGTGGCCTTCGAGGGCGATGTCGCCAGCCTCAACGTCAAGCCGCTGAGCGCGGCGCTGATCGCGGGGGTGATGCGGCCGATGCTGGCCGAGGTGAACATGGTCTCCGCTCCGGCGGTGGCCAAGGAGCGCGGCATCGTCGTCTCCGAGAGCCGCCAGGAGGCCAGCCCGGTCTATGACAGCCTGATCCGGGTGACGGTGACCACCGGCATGGGCAAGCGCGCCTTCGCCGGCGTGGTGGTCGGCGGCGCGCCTCGGGTGGTGGAGGTGAAGAGCATGGAGCTGGAAGCCGCCTTCCAACCGGCCATGCTTTATGTATCGAACCTGGACAAGCCGGGCTTCATCGGCGCGCTGGGCGTGCTGCTGGGCGAGGCGGGCGTCAACATCGCCACCTTCAACCTCGGTCGTCGCGCGGCGGGCGAGGACGCCATCGCCCTGGTCGGCGTGGACCAGGCCCTGGACGAAGTGCTGCTGGCCAAGGTCCAGGCCCTGCCGCACGTGAAGGAAGTCCGCGCGCTGGCGTTCTGAGGCGCGATGCGGGCTTCGAGACGGCTCCCGCGGAGTCCTCCTCGGCATGACGAGTGTTGTTGAAGTCCCCTTCCACACGTCATGCTGAGGAGCCCTGAAGGGGCGTCTCGAAGCACATACCCGTTCACGCAACAAAAAAGGCCGCGTCCCGAGGGGCGCGGCCTTTCCTGTCTTCGGGGAGGAAGCTTACTGGAAGGGATAGTAGCGGAAGCTGGTGAAGATCATGTTGTCGTGGGCCGTCGGCGCGCCGCCGACGCCGGAGAAGGCGACCCGGTCGACGTAGGAGTATTGCAGGCCGATACGGGCCTGGCCCCAGGGACCCGAGTACAGCTTCTGCCAGAAGCCGCCGCTCAGCTCTTCCAGCATCTTGGTGTTGCCGGTGCAGGTGAGGGTCGAGGCCTCCGTGCCGCAGCCGGTGTTGACGAAGCTGGGGTTGCCGTAGCCGATGGTTCCGTAGGCGGCGCGGCTCTCGTGCTCTTCGCCGCCGTAGACCCAGACGTCCAGGTCCTTGGTGGCGTGGACCGTACCGCCGAGCAGGGCGATGGTCTCTTCGATCGGCTCGATATGGCCGTTGGTGTTGAAGGTCACGTCCGGCAGCTGGGCGGAGCCGTAGCGGCCGATGCCCTTGCCGTTCAGGGCCGACGCCTGGAAGTCGAACCAGCCGGGGATCACCTGGGCGATGATGCCGCCGCCGAAGGCGCCGGTGGTGATGCTGTCGGTCTTCATGGTGGCCAGCTGATCGGAGAAGGTGCGGGCCATGCCGTACACTTCGGCGTGGACGTGGTGGCCGGCGATATCCTCTTCCGCCGCCGCCTTCACGACGAAGTCGGGGACGTGGTTGAGCGACTGGGTCGCCGTGGCCACGCCGCTGACGGCGGTGACGTTGCCGTTGCTGGTCGTGGTCGCCAGCGTGCCGGTGGTGCCGCCGAAGAAGCCCTGGCCGTTGTTGATCGTGTTGATCACGCCCGCGGGGACCGTGCCGGTGAAGGTCGTCTGCGGGTTTTCCGCCGAGGCCGCGATCCAGATGGTCTTGTTCAGGAAGTCCTTGGTCACGCGGACCTGGGGCTGGCGGGTCCAGTCGAAGCCGGCGGTGTACTGGCCGTCGATGGTCAGCGGCGTGACTTCGTTACGCGGCGTGATGCCCTTCGAGTTCAGCGTCACCAGCGACCAGGTCTGACCGGCGAGGAAGTGCCAGCCGGTGTCGGCCCAGTCGATGCTGGCGTACAGGTGGCGGATGCGCGGGTTGTAGGAGTTCGACTCGTTGGAGTTGGCCGACTGGGCCGCGCCCTGGAAGTCGAACTCGCCATACATGCTCAGGGTGATGTCGGCCGTGGGCTTGCCTTCCACCAAGGCCGACACGCGGCTCTGGCGGGGCGTGAACAGATCGCTCTCCGTGTGGCCCTGACGGGTCTGCGGGAAGGGGATGGTGTTCAGGCCGGTCGAGATGTCGTTGGCGGTGTTGTGCTCGCGATAGACGTTGGCCGCTTCGATGAAGCCGCCGGGGGTGATCTTGACGCCCTTGAAGTAGATGCCGTCGGTCTTAGGCTTCACCTTGTCGATCTCGGCGGCGACGGCCACGGGGATGGACTGGATGATGGCGGCGGTGGCGTCGGCGTCCTGGGCCTGGGCGGTCTGGACCTGGGCCTGGGCGGATTGGGCGGCGGCGTTGGCCTGCTGCACCTGGGCCTGGGTCTCGGCCTGCGTGGCGGCCTGGGCGTCGAGGCGGGCGGTCAGCTCACGCACTTCGGCGCGCAGGGCCGACAGTTCGGACGGCGTCTTGGCCGCCGCGACGTGGGCGGCCTTCTTGTGCACGACCTTCTTGTGGTGAACCGTGGCCGCTTGAGCGCTGACGCCAGCGCCGATCGCGATCATCGCGCCGAAAGCGGCGCCACGGAACAGCGACGTCTTGGTATGCATGTGTGAGTGTCCCTTAACCCCTACCCTACCGATACCGGTTGGGTTCCGTTGCGGCTTAGCCTTGCCGCATGATCGTTCCGCAAATCTTTCATGACGGTTTAGTGACGCGGGCGGCTATGTCGTTAAGCGCGACTTTCCGGTCACAGTCGGGCCGCAATTGGCCCAAGTCCGGCCATAAGCCGGCTGGAAGCGCCTTCGAGGCTCCGGGCGCCCGGCGTTTAGGCAGGTCTCGAGCGATGGCCGCCGAGGCGACATCTCCATGCCCTCGCCTACGGATCGAGGCGCGCCCTATAGCAAGGCGCGTTCAGGCGCCCATCGCCGCGATAGGCGAAGCTCCGCAACGGTTTTGTGAAATCCGACCACCGTCCGGGTTCGGAGCTTCGCCTTGGCCCTCGAAGGAGCGCGTTGGGGGCGGCGGGGAAAGCGTTGCCGGAAAACGCTCGAAAATCACGCAAAAAAAGTCACCGGAAAAGTGAAATATTCTTCATACATATCAATATGTTATGCCGATCCGAAAATATCGGTTTTCGCGCAGGTTCGATAAGCGCTTTACATCCCGATCCGACGCCCCTATTTCGCGTCTCCCGGCGGACCCGAGTCCCGTTCTTCTGAGCGCTGCTAACGCCGGTCTAGGTTCAACTTTCATAGGGGTTTACGTGAGGTGGGAAACTACCAGACGCCCCTGGACCTGGTCCGTGCGCGGTCCATCGAACGTCCTGTGGCGCTTGTGCGTCCTGGCGTCGTTGCCGTAGCGGCCAGCTGGTTCCAGGCCAACTTCAAAGGCGACGTCTTTTACGCGGTGAAGGCCAACCCTTCCCCCTGGGTCATTCAGACCCTGTGGGACAACGGGGTGCGGTCGTTCGACGTGGCGTCGATTCCCGAGATCGAGCTCGTGCGCTCCATCGCGCCCGAGGCGAAGCTCGCCTACATGCACCCGGTCAAGAGCCGGGCGGCGATCTCGCGCGCCTATCATGAGTTCGGCGTGCGCACCTTCGCGCTCGACACCCATGACGAGCTGCAGAAGATCCTACAGGCGACCGACAACGCCACCGATCTGAACCTGATCGTGCGCATGGCGGTGGCCACCGACGGCGCCCAGTACGCCCTGGGCGGCAAGTTCGGCGTCTCGGCCGAGGATGCGCCCGCCCTGCTGCTCGCGACCCGTCAGGCGACCGAGGAGCTGATGGGCGTCAGCTTCCACGTGGGCTCCCAGTGCATGAACCCGTACGCCTACCGTGCGGCCATGTCCCAGGTGTCCCGCGCCCTGGTCCGCGCCGGTGTGTTCGCCGACGTGGTCGACGTGGGCGGCGGCTTCCCCTCGGTCTATCCGGGGATGAATCCGCCGGACCTGAAGCTATACATGGATGCGATCCATGCCGGCTTCGAGGAGATGATGGTCCACGAGACCACCGAGCTGTGGTGCGAACCCGGCCGGGCCCTGGTGGCCGAGTCGTCCTCGATCCTGACCAAGGTGGAGCTGCGCAAGGCCGACACGCTGTATCTGAACGAGGGGTCCTACGGCTCCCTGTTCGACGCGACCCACTCCAAGTGGCCCTTCCCGGTCAAGCTGGTGCGCGATGCGGCGGCGTCCGAGGCGATCACGCCGTTCGGCTTCTACGGCCCGACCTGCGACTCGATCGACCACATGCCCGGTCCCTTCTTCCTGCCCGACGACGTGGGCGAGGGCGACTACATCGAGATCGGCATGCTGGGCGCCTACGGCGTGGCGATGAACACCCGCTTCAACGGCTTCGGCGACGTCGAGACCGTGATCGTGGACGATGCGCCCATGGCCAGCATGTACGGCCTGGCCGAGGAAGATGCGGCCGCCGCGGTCGAAGCGGAAAGCTCGGTCGTCAAGCTGTCGTCACGTTCGCGGCGTAAGCCTCGTCGGAAGTAATTGTCCGCTTTGATTTCCGCTCATCCCGGCGAATGCCGGGACCCAGATCATAGAGCTCGGCCGATGTCGCTTGGGTGGGCTTATAATCACCCGCCTGAGTTTTTCGATCTGGGTCCCGGCCTTCGCCGGGATGAGCGGCATTAAGGCATGAGTTCCCCGATCCGTCGCGCCGTCCGGATCGATCAGGGCTTCTGACGGGCGCTCAAACCTCCCAGGTTCCAGCAAAGGGAAACCGAAGACGATGAACGCTCCCGTCTCATCCGAGCAGACCAACAAGAAGGCCGAACTGCTGGCCAAGACCGTCCAGCACGTGGACATCACCGCCTACGACGCGCGGCCGGTGATCGATTACATGCGCAATATGAGCTTCACCTCGCGCGACACCGCGCGGGCGGCCGACATCCTGACCATGGCCTACGAGGACAAGGCCTGCTCGGTGTGGATCACGCTGGCGGGCTCGACCTCGGCTGCGGGCTGCATGCACGTCTATCGCGACATGGTCGCCAACAAGATGTGCGACGCGATCGTGGCCACCGGCGCCTCCATCGTCGACATGGACTTCTTCGAGGCGCTCGGCTTCAAGCACTATCAGGCCCAGTCCAACGTCGACGACCGCGACCTGCGCGACCTCTATATCGACCGCATCTACGACACCTATATCGACGAGGAAGAGCTTCAGAACTGCGATCACACGATCAAGGCGATCGTCGATGGCCTGGAGCCGCGCCCCTATTCCTCGCGCGAGTTCATCTTCGAGATGGGCAAGTGGCTGGCGGCCGGCAACGCCAAGAAGCCCGGCAGCCTGATCCAGACCGCCTACGAGCACGGCGTGCCGATCTTCTGCCCCGCCTTCACCGACAGCTCGGCCGGCTTCGGCCTGGTCAAGCACCAGATCGAGCGGATCAAGGCCGGCAAGCCCTATGTCAGCATCGACTCGGTGGCCGACTTCCGTGAACTGACCGATGTGAAGATCAAGGCCGGCACCACCGCCCTGTTCATGGTCGGCGGCGGCGTGCCGAAGAACTTCGCCCAGGACACCGTGGTCTGCGCCGAAATCCTCGGCGAGGAGGCCGAGATGCACAAGTACGCGGTGCAGATCACCGTCGCCGACGTGCGCGACGGCGCCTGCTCGTCCTCGACGCTGAAGGAGGCCTGCTCCTGGGGCAAGGTCGACGTCACCTTCGAGCAGATGGTGTTCGCCGAAGCCACCACCGTGGTCCCGCTGATCGCCTCGGACGCCTACCATCGCGGCGCCTGGAAGGACCGCGAGGAGCGCCGCTGGGCGGATCTGTTCGCCAAGTAGGGCTGTTGAGCGCTGCGTGCTTCGAGACGCGAGCCGTTGGCTCGCTCCCCAGCATGACGAAGGTTTCTGCAATTCACCTCCGTTCGTCATCTTGAGGAGCCCGCGAAAGCGGGCGTCTCGAAGGACGCATGCCGTCCATGCAAAATCACGAACGCTCCAGCAATGGACGTGTTGCGACCCGTTCGTGCGGGATCGTCAGCGCTGTCAACGGGACTTCAAGGCCCCTCATCCTTGACTCCCCTCTTCGCAGCCGCAAAAAACCGCGCACACAAGAAATTGATCGGAGCACTCGCCCATGGCCATCCGCGTCGCCATCAACGGTTTCGGCCGTATCGGTCGCCTCGTCCTGCGCTCGCTGGCCGAGTATAACCGCACCGACATCGAGGTGGTGGCGATCAATGACCTGGGGCCGGTGGCCACCAACGCCCACCTGCTGAAGTACGACAGCACCCACCGCCGCTTCCCCGGCGAAGTCACCCATGGCGACGACTGGATGGACGTCGGGTTCGGCAAGATCCGCACCACCGCCATCCGCAACCCGGCCGAGCTGCCGCACAAGGAACTGGGCGTCGACATCGCCTTGGAATGCACGGGCATCTTCACCGCCCGCGACAAGGCGAAGCTGCACCTGGACGCCGGCGCCAAGCGGGTGCTGATCTCGGCCCCCGGCGACAACGCCGACAAGACCATCGTCTACGGCGTCAACCATCAGAGCCTGACCGCCGAGGACCTGATCGTCTCCAACGCCTCGTGCACCACCAACTGCCTGGCCCCGGTGGCCAAGGTGCTGCTGGACCTGTGCGGGATCGAGCGCGGCTACATGACCACGATCCACAGCTACACCAACGACCAGCCGTCGCTGGACCAGATCCACAAGGACCTATACCGGGCCCGCACCGCCGCCCAGAACATGATCCCGACCTCGACCGGCGCGGCCAAGGCCCTGGGCCTGGTGCTGCCGGAGCTGCAGGGCCGGCTGGACGGCTCCTCGGTGCGGGTGCCGACGCCGGACGTCAGCGTGATCGACTTCAAGATCGTGCCGACCCGCGATGTCACCAAGGAAGAGATCAACGCGGCGATGAAGGCCGCCGCCGAGGGCGCCATGAAGGGCGTGCTGGCGGTGACTGGCGAGCCGCTGGTCTCCAGCGACTTCATCCACGACCCGCACTCCTCGACCCTCGCCCTGATGGAGACCCAGGTGATCGGCGGCAAGCTGGCGCGGGTGTTCAGCTGGTACGACAACGAGTGGGGCTTCTCGACCCGCATGGCCGACACCGCGGCCGCGATGGGCAAGTTCCTCTAGACCTCGGCGCGACCCTCACCCTCCCAGCCTTCGGCCGGGCCCCTCCCTCTCCCGCAAGGGGAGAGGGGCGGCGGCCCCACGCCAGGACGCATAAAGGACCGCACATGCCCTTTCGCACCCTCGACCAAGCCGGCGACCTGAAGAGCAAGCGCGTGCTCGTGCGCGTGGACCTGAACGTGCCCATGCAGGACGGCAAGGTCAGCGACGACACCCGCCTGCGCGCAGTGGTCGCCACGGTCGAGGCGCTTAGGGCCAAGGGCGCCAGGGTGATCCTGCTGGCCCACTTCGACCGGCCCAAGGGCAAGCCCGTTCCTTCTATGAGCCTGAAGCCGGTGGTCGAGCCCCTGGCCAAGGTGCTGGGCGTCCCGGTGGCCTTCGCCGAGGACTGCGTCGGGCCGGCGGCCGAGGCGGCGGTCGCGAACTTGCAGGACGGCGACGTGCTGCTGCTGGAGAACGTCCGCTTCCATCCGGGCGAGGAGAAGAACGACGCCGGCTTCGCCGACCAACTCGCCAAGCTGGGCGACGTCTATGTCGACGACGCCTTTTCCGCCGCCCATCGCGCCCATGCCTCCACCGAGGCCCTGGCCAAGCGCCTGCCGGCCTATGCGGGCCTGTCGATGCAGCGCGAGCTTGAGGCGCTCGACAAGGCCCTGGGCGCCCCGGTGCGCCCGGTGCTGGGCATCGTCGGCGGCTCCAAGGTGTCCAGCAAGCTCGACCTGCTGAAGAACCTGGTGACCCGGCTGGACCGGCTGGCCATCGGCGGCGGCATGGCCAACACCTTCCTCTACGCCCAGGGCTTCGAGGTCGGCGCTTCCTATTGCGAGAAGGACCTGAAGGCCACCGCGCTGGAGATCATGCAGCTGGCGAAGGACAACAATTGCGAGCTGCTGCTGCCGATCGACGTGGTGGTCAGTGAACGGATGGAGCCCAACGCCCCGCACTTCACCCGCGAGCTGGACGCGGTGGACGACGACGAGCGCATCCTCGACGCCGGCCCCAAGACGGTCGAGCGCCTGAACGCGGCGATGGACAGTTCCGCCACCCTGATCTGGAACGGCCCGCTGGGCGTGTTCGAGGTGCCGCCCTTCGACACCGCCACGGTCGATGCGGCCAGGCACGCCGCCAAGCTGGCCAAGGCCGGCAAGCTGGTCGCGGTGGCCGGCGGCGGCGACACCGTCTCGGCCCTGAACCATGCGGGCGTCGTGGAAGACTTCAGTTTCGTCTCGACGGCCGGCGGCGCCTTCCTGGAATGGATGGAGGGCAAGACCCTGCCGGGCGTGGCGGCTCTGGAGGTCTGAGGACGCGGCGGCGGCCGAACGAACCTACACCCCTAAACCCACGTCATGCTGAGGAGCGAGCCTTGGGCTCGCGTCTCGAAGCACGCAGGACCCGCGCCTAGCAGGTCTCGCGGACATGGCCTGCGTCCTTCGAGACGCCCTTCGGGCTCCTCAGGATGACGAACGAAGGGGCTGCGGGACGATGAGTGTGGAAGCCCCCCGCGAAACCCGGACGTAACCTTCCCCGCGCTATGACCTTCCCTGGTTGTCCGGTTTCGGGCGTGGAGAGGGACGGCGGATGCGGATCGACATCGTTCGACCAGCGGACCTCGATCCGCAGGACGTGACCGCATGGTCGGCCCTGCAGCAGGCCGCCGGCCTCGACAGCCCCTTCTTCTCGCCGCACTGGACGCGGGCCTGCGCCAGCGTCGACGGGCCGGATCGCAAGCTCGCAAAGGTGGCGGTGGTGCGCGACGACGACGGCGCGGCCGCCTTCCTGCCGGCGCGGCTGTCGCCCTTTTCCGGCCAGGCGGTGGGCGCGCCATTGAGCGACTACCAGGGCGCGGTGACGCGTGATGGCTTCGTCCTGGACGTGAAGGCCGCCGTGCGCGCCTTCGGCGTCGGCCGGCTCGACTTCCAGAACCTGTTTCCCGGCCAGACCGCCTTCGCCAAGCACGTCCACGGCCACGCCAGCTCCCTGGCCATCGACCTGTCGCAGGGCTTCGACGCCTACGCCGCCGAGCGCCGCACCCAGACCGACATCCTCAAGGACTGCGCCAAGCGCCGCCGCAAGCTGGAGCGGGAAAAGGGCGAGGTGGTCTTCACCGCCCATTCGACCGTCCAGGCCGACTTCGACCAACTGCTGGTCTGGAAGCGCGCCCAGTACAAGGCCAGCGGCCAGACCGACATCTTCGACGCCGGCTGGCCGCTCGACCTGCTCAAGCGCCTGTTCATCGAGCCCTGCGGCGACCTCCAGGCGCGGCTGTTCACCCTGCACGCCGGCGGCGAGCTGGCGGCGGCGCACCTGGCGCTGTGCAACGGCTCGGTGGCCCACGCCTGGTTCATCGCCCATTCCGAGGCGTTCGAGCGCTATTCGCCTGGCGTGGTGCTGATCGCCGACATGCTGCAGTGGGGCTCGGCCAACGGCATGCGCGAGCTGGACCTGGGTCCGGGCGACTACCGGTTCAAGCTGCAGCTTTCCAACCTCAAGCGCGAGGTCGGCCATGGCTATGTTGGCCGGCCGGGGCCCAGCACCTTGGTTCGTGCGGCCGCCTATTCGGTGCGCGACGCCGCCGAAGCCCTGCCGCTGGGCCGCGCTTCGACCTTGCCGGGCAAGGCCATGCGCCGGCTGGACCTGTGGCGCGGGCTCCACGGCGTCTGGTCCTTGCCGCGCTAGGAGGATTTCTGGCCCCTGGGCCAGCGGGCCAGAGGTGGCGCGGGGCGGAATTTGGCTTTAGGGCTCCGCCATCATGAGCGTGACCATAGACGACATCCGCGCCGCCGCCGACCGCCTGGCCGGCCACATCGAGCGCACCCCCTGCCGCCCTTCGCGCACCCTGTCCCAGATTACCGGCGCCAATGTCTGGGTGAAGTTCGAGAACCTGCAGTTCACCGCCGCCTTCAAGGAGCGCGGGGCCCTGAACAAGCTGCTCCAGCTCAGCGCTTCGGAGCAGAAGCGCGGCGTCATCGCGGCTTCGGCCGGCAACCACGCCCAGGGCCTGTCCTACCATGGCCAGCGGCTCGGCGTGCCGGTGACCATCGTCATGCCGGTGCAGACCCCGGTGGTGAAGGTGGAGCACACCCGCCACTTCGGGGCCGAGGTGATCCTGCACGGCGAGACCTACGACGACGCCAACGCCTACGCCCGCGAGATCTGCAATCAGCGCGACCTGGTGTTCGTGCACCCGTTCGACGACGCCGACGTGATCGCCGGCCAGGGCACCATCGCGCTGGAAATGCTCGAGGACGCTCCGGACATCGACGTGCTGCCGGTGCCGATCGGCGGCGGCGGGCTGATCTCGGGCATGGCCACGGCCGCCAAGGCGGTGAAGCCCGATATCGAGGTGATCGGGGTGGAGGCGGCGATGTATCCCTCCTTCACCGCCCGCATGCGCGGCTTCCGGCCCAATATCGGCGGCCAGACCATCGCCGAGGGCATTGCGGTGAAGACGGTGGGCGAGTTGACCTACGCCATCGCCCGGCCGCTGCTCAGCGACGTGCTGCTGATCGAGGAGAGCGATTTCGAACGCGCGGTGGCGCTCTACGTCAACGTGGAGAAGACCGTGGCCGAGGGCGCGGGCGCAGCCTCGCTGGCGGCCCTGCTGGCCTATCCCGAGCGGTTCCGGGGCCGCAATGTCGGCCTGGTGCTGTGCGGCGGCAATATCGACACCCGGCTGCTGGCCTCGGTCCTGACGCGCGAGCTGATCCGCGAGCGGCG
>NZ_LMUL01000014.1:1730968-1899175 GCF_009765965.1 Caulobacter sp. S45 | reverse complement strand
ACCCGCCTGTCGCTCGACGTGCCGGCCAAGGGGGCGGAGTTCGACATCATGGTCGAGACCCGCGACTCCAAGCACACCGACGAGATCACCGAGGCGCTGCGCCAGCACGGCTATCCGCCTAGGACGATCTAGGGGCCCCTTCCTTCTCCCCTTGCGGGAGAAGGAAGGGGCCCGGGTGTCGATAGACGCGTGGGAAGGTTGAGGAGGCCTGCTGAGTTTGGCGGCGAGCGTCCGTCGACCCCTCACCCTCCCAGCCAGCGGCCGGGCCCCTCCCTCTCCCGCAAGGGGAGAGGGGATCAATCCTTCGGCCGTGCGGCCTTCTCCACCAGCCCCGAGGTCCCCTCGCGGGCCTCCAGCTTGGCGGCCACCGCGTCGGGCGTGACCCCGGCCGTGCTCAGCAGCACCAGCCAGTGGTAGAGCACGTCAGCGCTCTCGGCGGCCAGCGCGTCGGCGTCGCCCTGCACGGCGGCGATGACAGTCTCCACCGCCTCCTCGCCCAGCTTCTTGGCTACGTAGGCCGGCCCCTTGGACAGCAGCTTGGCGGTATAGGACGTGTTCGGATCATCTCCGCGGCGCGCTTCGATGGTCGCCTGCAGCCGCGCCAGGGCCGAGGCCAGCCTGTCCATATCCGCCATGCTCAGACCTCCCGCACCGGCAGTCCGGCGGCGGCGAGCTCGGCCTTGGCCTGGCGCACGCTCACCTCGCCGAAGTGGAAGATCGAGGCCGCCAGCACCGCGTCGGCCCCGCCGTCGCGCACCGCCTGCACCATGTGCTGGGCCGATCCGGCGCCGCCCGAGGCGATCACCGGGATCGGCGCCGTGCGGCTGACGGCGGCCAGCAGCTCCAGATCATAGCCCGATTTCACCCCGTCGCGGTCCATCGAGGTCAGCAGGATCTCGCCCGCGCCCTTGGCCACCACGGTGGCCACATAGTCCAGCACGTCCAGCCCGGTGGCCTTGCGCCCGCCATAGGTGAACACCTCCCAGCGGCCGGGCGACGTCTGCTTGGCGTCGATGGCGGCGACCACGCACTGGGCCCCGAAGGCGTCGGCGCAGGCGGCGATCAGGTCGGGGTTCTCCACCGCGGCGGTGTTGACCGAGACCTTGTCGGCGCCAGAGCGCAGCAGCCGCCGGGCGTCCTCCACCGCGCGCACCCCGCCGCCGACCGACAGGGGCATGAAGCAGACGTCGGCGGTGCGGGCGATCACGTCGTACATGCTGGCGCGGTTCTCGGTGCTGGCGGCGATGTCCAGGAACATCAGCTCGTCGGCGCCGGCCGCGTCATAGGCCTGGGCCTGCTCCACCGGATCGCCGGCGTCGCGCAGGGAGACGAAGTTGACCCCCTTGACCACGCGCCCGTCCTTGACGTCCAGGCAGGGGATGACGCGGACCTTGACCACCGCCTAGCACCGCGCGGCGGCGAGCGCCTCGGTGGGGTCTAGCGCGCCGGTGTACAGCGCCTTGCCCAGCACGGCGCCGGCGATCGGCACGCCCTTGCGCGCCTTCAGCCGGAAGATGTCGTTGACGTCGGCGACCCCGCCGCTGGCGATCACCGGAATGGCCACCGCGTCGGCCAGGGCGCCGATCTCCTCGACGTTGACGCCGGAAAGCGTGCCGTCGCGGCCGATGTCGGTGACGATCAGGGCGGCGACGCCCGCGTCCTCGAATCGGCGGGCGAGGTCGACGGGGTTCAGGTCCGAGGTCTCCACCCAGCCGTGCACGGCCACGCGGCCGTCGCGGATGTCCACGGCCACGGCGACCTGTTCGGGGAAGGCGGCGGCGGCCAGCTTGACCAGTTCGGGCTCGCGGACGGCGGCGGTGCCCAGCATCACCCGGCTGACCCCGGCCTCGATCCAGGCCTCCACCGCCTCGAAGGTGCGCACGCCCCCGCCGACCTGGACCGGGATGGCGGCGGTCTTGAGGATGGCCTCGACGGCGGCCTTGTTGACCGAGCGGCCCTCGACCGCACCGTCCAGGTCCACCACGTGCAGCCAGGCGAAGCCCTCGCTGGCGAACTTGCGCGCCTGGTCGGCCGGGTCGTCGTTGAACACGGTGACCTGGCCCATGTCGCCCTTGATGAGGCGCACGCAGCGGCCCTCCTTCAGGTCGATGGCCGGATAGAGGATCAAGGGCGCCACTCCAGGAAATTGGCGATGAGCTGCAAGCCGGCGCCTTGGGATTTTTCGGGGTGGAACTGCACCCCCGCGACATTGGCCTTCGCCACCGCCGACACGAACACGCCGCCATGGTCGGTGGTCGCCAGGACGTCGTGCGGCAGGTCGGGATGGAAGGCGAAGGAGTGGGTGAAATACATCTGAGGCTGCTCGCCCGAAGCCTTGATCAGGCCTTGGAACAGCGGGTGGGGCGTGGCGTCGACGTCGTTCCAGCCGACGTGGGGCACCTTGGCGGCGGGCGTCGTGGGCTCCAGCCGGCGGACCTCGCCCGAGATCCAGCCCAGCCCCGTATGAGCGCCGAACTCCAGCCCCAGCGTCGCCAGCAGCTGCATGCCGACGCACACGCCCAGGAAGGGCGCGCCACGGGTCTGCACCGCCTCGGTGATCGCCTCGATCACGCCGGGACGGCCCTTGAGCGCGGCCATGCAGGCGGCGAAGGCCCCGACGCCGGGCAGCATCAGCCGGTCGGCCCTGGCCAGCACCTCGGGGTCGTTGCTAACCACCACCTCGCAGGCGTGCGGCAGCGTTCCGGCCGCCCGGATGAGCGCCTTCTCCGCCGAGCGCAGGTTGCCCGAGCCATAATCGATCAGTGCGACAGTGGACATGATGGGGTCAGAGGACGCCCTTGGTGGAGGGCGCCGCACCCTGGGTCTTGGGGTCGATCTCCACCGCCGCGCGCAGGGCCCGCGCCAGCGCCTTGAAGCCGCTCTCGGCGATGTGGTGGGTGTTCTGGCCGTAGAGGGTCTCCAGGTGCACGCAGGCGCCCAGGTTCATGGCGAAGGCGTGGTGGAATTCCTTGAACAGCTCGGTGTCCATGGTCCCGACCTTGTCGCGCGGGAACACCACGTTCCACACCAGGTAGGGGCGGTTGGACAGGTCGAGCGCGCAGCGGGTCAGGGTCTCGTCCATCGGCACGTAGGCGTGGCCGAACCGGCGGATGCCCTTGAACCCGTCCAGCGCGTCCTTTACCGCCAGGCCCAGCACGATGCCGGTGTCCTCCACGGTGTGGTGCATGTCTATGTGCAGGTCGCCCTTGGTTTCGACCTCGATGTCGATTCCGGCGTGGCGGGCGAAGGATTCCAGCATATGGTCGAAAAAGCCCACGCCGGTGGAGACGGTCGACACGCCGGTCCCGTCCAGGTCCACCCGCACGCGGATGCGGGTCTCCTTGGTGTCGCGCACCTTCTCGCCGATCCGGTGCGTCAGCTGTGCAGAGCCGTCCGCCATGGCTGATCTCCCCAAAGTGGTGGCCTAGATCAGGCCGGCGGCTTCCGCCAGCCCTTTCAAGGGCGTTTGCGGACGCGGACCGTAGTGGCTGATCACTTCGGCGGCGGCGATGGCGCCCAGGCGCCCGCTCTGAGCCAGCGTCAGGCCCCGCGCCAGGCCGAACAGCACGCCGGCCGCGTACTGGTCGCCGGCGCCGGTGGTGTCGATCACCTTGGCCACCGGCTCGGCCGCGACGTCGGCGCGCTCGCCCTTGGAGATGAGGGTCGACCCGGCGGCGCCGCGCGTGACCACGGCGGTCTCCACCTTGGCCGAGAGCGCCTTCAGCGCGGCGCCGAAGTCCTCGGTTTCGAACATGGCGCAGACCTCGACCTCGTTGGCGAAGACGATGTCCATGTCGCCGGCGATGAAGTCGAGCAGGGCGTCGCGGTGGCGATGGACCACGAAGGCGTCCGACAGGGTCAGGGCCACGCGCCGGCCGGCCTTGCGCGCGATCCGCGCCGCCTTGGCGAAGGCCTCGCGGGCGGCGGGGGGGTCGAACAGATAGCCTTCCAGGTAGACGATCCCGGCCGCCTCGATCAGGGCGGGGTCGACGTCGTCGGGGGTGAGCGCGTTGGCGGCGCCGAGATAGGTGCACATGGTGCGCTGGGCGTCGTCGGTGACGTTGATCAGGCAGCGTCCCGTGCCCTCTTCGCCGACCATGGGGGTGGGGTCGAAGTGGACGCCGATGGCGGTGATGTCGTGGCGGAACACCTCGCCGAGCGTGTCTTTGGCCACCTTGCCGATATAGGCCGCCTTGCCGCCCAGGCTGGCCACGCCCGCCACCGTATTGCCGGCCGACCCGCCCGAAGCTTCGATCCCCGCCGCCATCCGCTTGTACAGACTGTCCGCGCGGGCGGTGTCGATCAGCATCATCGCGCCCTTGTCCAGCTTCTCCTCGGCCAGGAAGGCGTCGGAGGCCGGGGCGATGACGTCGACGATGGCGTTGCCGACAGCGGCGACGTCGTAGGAAAGCGGCATGAGTTCGGGCTCGGCGTTGAAAGGCGGCGGACTATAGCGGCCGGACCCGCCAGGGCAACGCGGCGTTGCGTCTTGCGGACAGCGGAGCGAAATGGCGCGAACAATTCGTGAACTGACGGAGCGCTTTTTCCGGGCGGGCGTCGGTTCCGACGTGTTCGGATTGGGGCCATCGCTGGCATTTGTTCCGAACCGGTGGGGAACATGTTCCGAACCGATTCCCCACCGGTTCCGAACCGGTTCGGAACTTTCTCCGCAGATGGAGGATGGAGGATGGAGGATGGAGGGAAGGGAAGAAGGAACGTCGGCTACGCCGACTCGTTTTTGTTCTTGATTTGTTCGTATCGATCGGTCTAGCTTGAGGCATGCCCCATCCACCCCGACAGAGCGAAGCCCAGACCCTGCCGCAAGAGGTCGCGGACTGGCTAGACGCTCTGTTGGGCGAGTTGGAGGCGTTCGCGGATGCGATCCTCGTCACGCCGGTAGAAGGTCCACTGCTTGATCCGTTTGGACGCCACCAGGCCCGCGTCGGTCAGCACGCCCATGTGCTGGCTGAGCGTCGGCTGGGTCACCCCCAGCTTCTGGGCGATGTAGACCGCGCACACCCCGTCCTCGACCAGGTCGCCGTCGGTCTGGGGCGGAAAGTGCGCACGCGGGTCGCGCAGCCACGCCAGGATCTGCAGGCGGGGCGGGCTGGCCAGGGCGCGGAAGAGGTCGGCGTTTTCCACTTTGGCTCTTTGCTAATCACCTAATTTATGACAGCGTTCGGTCCCTTAGTCGAAGCGATTTTCAGCGCCTCGATCATCCGATCGTTGGAGGCGAGATGGCGACCTACCCCTTCGTCACCCTGGACGTGTTCACGGACCAGCGTTTCGGCGGCAATCCCCTGGCCGTGTTCCCGGACGCCCGGGGCCTGGACGGCGCGCAGATGCAGGCGCTCGCCCGCGAGTTCAATCTGAGTGAGACGGCCTTCGTCCTGCCGCCGCAGGACCCGGCGAACACCGCCCAGGTCCGCATCTTCACCCCCCAGACCGAGCTGCCCTTCGCCGGGCACCCGAACGTAGGGACGGCCTGGGTCCTGGCCACGGCCGGCCGCGACCGGGACGGCGCGCTGCGGTTCGAGGAGATCGCCGGCCTGGTCGAGATCGCGGTGGAGCGGCGAGAGGGCGAGGTCGTGGCCTGTTCGGTCGCGGCCCCCCGGCCGCTGGCGCGCGACACCGCTCCCGGCGCTGCGCTGATCGCGGCCTGCGCCGGCTTGGCCGCCGAGGACGTGGGCCAGGCCTTCACCGCTTCGGTGGGGGCGGGCTTCGTCTGCGCGGCTGTGTCCGCCGAGGCGCTGCATCGCGCCAAGCCCGACCTGGCCGGCTTCGAGGCGGCAGGCAAGGCGTGGCCGGCCGGCGACTTCGCCCTGTGCCTCTATGCGCGCGGGACCGGGCGCGACGTGGCCATGCGCATGTTCGCGCCGGTGTTCGGCATCGCCGAGGACCCCGCCACCGGCGCCGCCGCGGCTGCGCTTGGCGCCCTGTTGCTGGACCTGGACGGCGGCGACGCCGCCAGCTTCGAGATACGGCAGGGGGCCGAGATGGGGCGTCCCAGCTTCATCCGGGTCGGGGCGCGCCGCACCCCGGATGGCGTCCGCGCCACAGTCGGCGGCGGCTGCGTGCCGGTGCTGAAGGGCGAGGCGCAGATCTAGTCGCCGCCCGCATCGTTCTTGTTATGTTCTATTGGCCGTGCGATGCTCGGCTATGGCTTCATCCGTCCCCATCGTCGGCGCGGTCAAGGGTCGCGGCGCCAAGTCCAACCATGTCGGCCGCTATGAGCCGACCCAGCACGAGGATTTCGACGACGGCTGGACGCTGGACGACCCGGCGCCGAGGAGGCTCGACACCACTCTGACGGCGGAGACGGCGCGCACCATCCTCACCCGCAACGACAGCCCCGACGTCGGCTTCGACCGCTCGATCAACCCCTATCGCGGGTGCGAGCACGGCTGCATCTACTGCTACGCGCGTCCTGCCCACGCCTATATGGGCCTGTCGCCGGGGGTGGATTTCGAGACCAAACTGTTCTTCAAGCCCGACGCCGCGCGCCTGCTGGAACGGGAGCTGTCCAATCCGCGCTACGCCTGCAAGCCGGTCCACATCGGCGGCAATACCGACCCCTACCAACCGGTGGAGGCGCGCACCCGGGTCACGCGCGGCGTGCTGGAGGTGCTGGAGCGGTTCAACCACCCGCTCAGCATCATCACCAAGTCGGCCCTGATCGTGCGCGACGCCGACATCCTGGGACGGATGGGCCGGGCGGGACTGGCGCGCGCCTTCGTCTCGGTGACGACGCTGGACCGCAGGCTCGCCCGCGCCATGGAGCCTCGCGCCGCCACGCCCGAGCGCCGGCTGGACGCGGTCAGGGCGCTGAAGGCCGCCGGGGCCAGCGTGGGGGTGTTGTTCGCCCCGGCCATACCCGGGCTCAACGACCACGAGATGGAGGCGGTGCTGACCCGTGCGGCCGAGGCGGGCGCGACCTCGGTCGGCTTCACGGTCCTGCGCCTGCCGCTGGAGATCAAGGACCTGTTCCGCGAATGGCTGGAGGCCGAGCGGCCCGACCGCGCCAGGCGGGTGATGTCGCTGGTCCGCCAGATGCGCGGCGGCAAGGACTACGACGCGGAGTGGGGCCAGCGGATGCGCGGCCAGGGGCCGATCGCCGACCTGATGCGCCAGCGCTTCGATCGCGCCTGCGCCAGCCTCGGGCTCAATCGGGAACGCGCGCCGCTGAGGACGGACCTGTTCCGCCCGCCGCCGAAGGCCGGAGACCAGATGAGCTTGTTCTGACGCCTCGTCCGCTAAGGCTGGGGCAGGGCGGCCTGTATCTGCTGCAGGACTTCGCCGGCGAAGGCGTCCTTGGTCGTGCACGATAGCGGCTTGTCCTCGTGCGCCCCAAAGCCTCGGACCTCGAGAATCCCGTCCATGCCGCTGCGCACCGTCAGCCGGCCGGACGCGACGGAGACGGTTATCGAGACGCGGGTCTTGGTGCGGCTGTCCCAGAGGAAGGGAATGCCGAGTCCGGTCCCGCAGTCGGCCTCTTTCTGGGTGAACTTGTGATCGGTCGGCAGCGTCGAGAAGCTCGTGCCGTCCGCGCTCATGGGCTCCAGCGCATAGCCCAGCGCCTCCAGGACCTTGCGCGCCGTGGCCAGCACGACATCCCCGCCCTGGGCGACTTGGACGGAGGCGCCTTCGCCCTGGGGTGGGAGCGGCTTGGGCAGCGTGACCCTGCCGGCGGCCTTGTCTGCGAGGGTTTCCTGGATTTCCCTGATCGCCGCCAGTTGAAGCGCGATCTGTTCGGTCGAGACGGTGATGATCAGGCCGTCGCCGAACTTGGGACTTAGTTTTATCTCGTAGATTTTCCCTTCCCGCCCCTCCAGTGTCGCCTCATCGAATTCAACCACGACATCTTCGGTGTAAATGCACCCAAAAAGCTTATCGCAATGAGAAGAGTCGGACGTTATTTTTTTCAGGGGTAGAAAATTTGCGGTGTCGTCAGAAGCAGTTTCGTAGAATTTCCATTCTTTTCCAGTGTATGTGATATGGACATAAAGCTGGTTTGCCACTTCTCCTGTCTTTTTATCTATAAATGTGCGTAGTCGCGAGTCGTGATCTATCCCGACAAAAGGGTCCACCTTGAGTTCCGGGCCGACCAATTTTGCACTTGGATCGAACCGGTCATTGGAGACCTGGACCGGCGGCAGGGCCGCATAGCTCGCTGAAGCGCCAGCCGACATCGCCATTCCGGCGACCAAGGACACGCCGAAGCTTTGCGCTGCGCGCAGATTCCAACAATTCATCACGCCCCCACGGCCGGGCGATCCGCCCGGATACAACCGTGTGTAAATTCCGCTGACTTCGCCCGTCAACGGCGGACTCGACGGGCGGGTGTGGCTACTCGCCCACCGTTTCCGGCGGGATCGCGTAGACCCGCGAGCAGTATTCGCAGGTGACGTGGATGGCGCCGTCGGGCTCGGTCATCTCGGCGATGTCGGCGGCGGGGAAGCTCTTCAGCATGCCCACCACCCGATCCTCCGAGCAGCGGCAGTAGGCGCGCAGCGGCTTGGGCGGATACAGGCGCACGCCGTCCTCGTGGAACAGGCGGTAGAGCAGGGTCTCCGGCGGGATCAGCGGATCGACCAGTTCGTCCTCGCCGAGCGTCTCGAACAGGGCCTGGGCCCGCACCCAGGCGTCCTCGGTCGAGCCGCGCGCGTCGTCCTCGGCGATGTTCTGGATCATCATGCCGCCGGCCCGATAGGCGCTCCCGTCCGCGTCGTGGACCTCGCCCACCGCCAGGCGCACGCGGGTCGGCACCTGCTCGGACTGGGCGAAATAGGTCTCTGCGCACAGGGCCAGGGTCTCGCCGTCGATCGGCGTGACGCCCTGGTAGCGGTCATTCATGTCGGCCGGGTCGACGGTCATGACGAACACGCCCTCGCCCAGCAGGGTCCGCGCGCCCGGCCGCACGAAGCTCTTGGCGGCCTCCGCCACCGCCTCGGCCACCCGTTCGGCGTCGAAGCTGCAATAGCCGCGCAGGCCGCCGGAGGTGTCGTAGTCGGCGACCACATAGCTCACCGGCCCCTTGCCCTGGGCCTGGACGATCAGCCGGCCCTCGAACTTCAGCGCCGAGCCGACCAGGGCGGCGAGCGCGCAGGCCTCGCCCAGCAGGTTGGCCACCGGTTCGGGATAGTCGTGGCGGCGCAGGATCTCGTCGACCACAGCCCCCAGGCGCACGATGCGGCCGCGCGCGGGCTGCTGCTCGATCTGGAAGGTGGCGACGAGGTCGTCGCTCGGCGTGGCGGAAGGCGATGAAGCGTGGGCGGGAGCTTGGGTCACGGACAGTCTCTGGCGCGACGGCGGCGTCGCGGCGTCTGGCGCACCGGAAGATGCGGATGATCGGGTCGCGCCGAGAGATAGGAAGCGGGATCGGCTTTTGCGAGCCGTGCATCGCTGAAGCCCTTGTCCGGCACGGTTGACGGCGCGAGCTGGGCGGGCGAGGTTAACCCCGCAACCAGGCCTCGGGGGACGCATGTCGCTGCTGACGGAATTCCGCGCCTTCATCGCGCGCGGCAACGTGGTCGACCTGGCGGTCGGTGTGATCATCGGCGCCGCCTTCGGCAAGATCGTCACCAGCCTGGTCGACAATATCATCATGCCGCCGATCGGCCTGCTGTTGGGCCAGGTGGACTTCTCCCAGCTCAAGGTCGTGCTCAAGGCCGCCGACCCGGCGGCCAAGCACGCCGAGGTGGCGATCGGCTACGGCGTGTTCGTCAACACCGCGGTGCAGTTCATCATCATCGCCGCGGCGGTGTTCCTGATTGTGAAGTTGGTCAGCATGACCCAGCGCAAGGAAGCCGAGACGCCCGCGGCCCCGCCCGCGCCCACCACCAGCGAGGCGCTGCTGATGGAAATCCGCGACGCGTTGAAGGCCAAGGTCTGACGCCGTTCTCCTCTCCCGCAGGGGGAGGGGGGAAGACCAGATGACAACAGCCACGCGGAACGCCATATCCGCCCCATGTCCGTCCGAGCCAAGATTTGCGGTCTATCCACGCCCCAAGCCGTGCAAGCGGCGGTGGACGGCGGCGCGGAGCTGATCGGCTTCGTCTTCTTCGCCCCCAGCCCGCGCGACATCGCGCCGGAACGGGCAGCGACCCTGGCCGCGCCCGCGCGGGCCAAGGGGCTGGACGTGGTGGCGGTGACGGTGGACGCCTCCGACGCGCTGCTCGACGCCATCGCCCGCACGCTGAAGCCCGACCTGATCCAACTCCACGGCCATGAAACCCCGGCCCGCGCCGCCGAGGTCCACGCCCGCACCGGAGCCGGGGTGATCCGGGCTTTCCGCGTCTCGGAGGCCGCGGACCTCGAGGCGGCCAGGGCGTTCGAGGGCGTCGCCGACTACCTGATGTTCGACGCCAAGGCCCCCAAGGGCGCGATCCTGCCCGGCGGCAACGGGGCGGCGTTCGACTGGAGCCTGCTGACCGGGCGCAGCTTCGCCAAGCCCTGGTTCCTGGCCGGCGGGCTCGATCCGGACAATGTGACCGAGGCCGTGCGCGCGTCCGGCGCACCGCTGGCGGACGTTTCCTCTGGCGTCGAGACCGCCCCCGGCGTTAAAGACCCCGCTCTCATCAAGGCCTTTCTGGAAGCGGTCCACCGCGTCTGACGCGACGGCCGCAGAACGCCAGCCCCCGAGCCGTCAATCATGACCGTCCCGCTGAAGCCCAACGACTATTCCGCCTATCCCGACGCCCAGGGCCGCTTCGGCGCGTTCGGCGGTCGCTATGTGGCGGAAACGCTGATGCCGCTGGTGCTGCAGCTCGGCGACGCCTACGCGGCGGCCAAGGTCGACCCGGCCTTCCAGGCGGAGCTGCGGGGCTATCTGACCCACTATGTCGGCCGGCCCAGCCCGCTGTATTTCGCCGAGCGGCTGACCGCCCATTTCGGGGGGGCCAAGATCTACTTCAAGCGCGAGGAGCTGAACCACACCGGCGCGCACAAGATCAACAACTGCATGGGCCAGATCCTGCTGGCCATGCGCATGGGCAAGACCCGCATCATCGCCGAGACCGGCGCGGGTCAGCACGGCGTGGCCACCGCCACCGTCTGCGCCCGCTTCGGCCTGCCGTGCATCATCTACATGGGCGCGGTCGATGTGGAGCGGCAGAAGCCCAACGTCTTCCGCATGAACCTGCTCGGCGCCGAGGTGCGGCCGGTGCATTCGGGCGCCTCGACGCTCAAGGACGCCATGAACGAGGCGATGCGCGACTGGGTCGGCAACGTCGAGGATACCTACTACATCATCGGCAGCGCCGCCGGTCCGCACCCGTACCCTGAGATGGTGCGCGACTTCCAGGCGGTGATCGGGACCGAGACCCGCGCCCAGATGCTGGAGGCCGAGGGCCGTCTGCCCGACGTGGTGGTCGCCTGCGTCGGCGGCGGCTCCAACGCCATCGGCATGTTCCACCCCTTCCTCAACGACGAGGGCGTGCGCCTGATCGGCGTGGAGGCGTCCGGCCATGGGGTCCATACCGACAAGCACGCCGCCACCCTCACCGCCGGTCGACCCGGCGTGCTGCATGGCGCCCGCAGCTACCTGCTGCAGGACGAGGACGGCCAGGTGCTGGAGGCGCACTCGATCTCCGCCGGCCTGGACTATCCGGGCGTGGGGCCTGAGCACTCGTTCCTGTTCGACGTCGGCCGCGCCCAGTACATCTCCTGCACCGACGACGAGGCGCTCGCCGCCTTCCAGCTCTGCGCCGAACTGGAGGGGATCATCCCGGCCCTGGAAAGCGCCCACGCCATCGCCAAGCTCGGCGACCTGGCGCGCGACATCGGCAAGGGCGGGATCATCGCGCTCTGCCTGTCGGGCCGGGGCGACAAGGACATCTTCACCGTGGCCGACGTGCTTGGGCGGTCGATATGACTGGGAGCCTCTCCCCTCTTCTCCCCTCCCCCTCGAGGGGGGAAGGGTCGGGGATGGGGGTGTATGCGCCCGGGTTTTCGAAGCTCACATACGAGGCGCCGCGCCTCTTGCGCTCCAGCCGTCGTCGTCCTGCACCCACCCCCACCCAACCCTCCCCCTTCGAGGGGGAGGGCTCGGAAGCCTGACATGCCTAATCGTATCGACGCCCGCTTCTCAGCCCTCAAGGCGCAGGATCGCGCCGCCTTCGTGGCCTATGTCATGGCCGGCGACCCCGACGCCGCCACGGCGCTGGAAATCCTGCGCGGCCTGCCCGCCGCCGGGGCCGACATCATCGAGCTGGGCTTCCCCTTCTCCGACCCCATGGCCGAGGGCGTGCCGATCCAGCGCGCCGCCCAGCGGGCGCTGAAGGGCGGGATGCGGATGAAGGGCGTGCTGGAGCTGGTGCGCGCCTTCCGTCAGGGCGACGCCGAGACCCCGGTGATCCTGATGGGCTATCTCAACAACTTGGAGGCCTATGGCCACGCGGCCTTCGCGCGCGACGCGGCCGAGGCCGGCGCCGACGGCCTGATCGTGGTCGATTGCCCGCCGGAAGAGGCCGATCCCCTGGCCGACGCGCTGGACGCGGAGGGACTGGCCCTGATCCGCCTGGCCACGCCGACCACCGACGACGCGCGGCTGGAAGTGGTGGCGCGGCGCACCTCGGGGTTTGTCTACTACGTCTCGGTCGCCGGGGTGACCGGGACCAAGGAGGCGGACGCCGACATTGTCGCCCCCGCCGTGGCGCGGGTGCGCGAGGCGACCGGCCTGCCGGTGGCGGTGGGCTTCGGTATCCGGACGCCCGAGCGGGCTGCCGCCATCGCCAAGGTGGCCGACGCCGCCGTGATCGGTTCGGCCCTGGTCGACGAGATCGCCGGAGCGCTTACCGATGGAACGCCGGCCGCGGCCCGTGTGCTGGCCCTGGCCAAGCGGCTGGCGGACGCTGTGCATGGCGCGCGCGTCTCCGAGACGGTAGGCTAGCCCATGGCCGACAGGAAACCCCCCAAAGGCGTCGGCCCCGCCGAACCGCCCAAGCCCGACGAAATCGTGGACGCGGCCGGGCACGCGCCGCACCGCCAGCGCGGCCTGGGCTGGCTGTCCAAGATCGCGCCGGGCGTGCGCGGCTTCGTCGGCCGGAAGGAGACGCCGGACAACCTGTGGGTCAAATGCCCCGACACCGGCGAGATGATCTACCGCGCCGATCTGGACAACGCGATGTGGGTGACGCCCTCGGGCTTCCACATGCGGATCGGGCCGGACCTGCGGTTCCGCTTCACCTTCGACGGCGGCGTCTACGACAAGATCGCCTCGCCCGTGGTGCGCGACGACCCGCTCGGCTTCTCCGACCAGAAGCCCTATCCGGAACGTCTGGCGGCGGCGCGCAAGGCGACCGGGCGGCAGGACACCGTGGCCATCGGCGCCGGGGTGATCCGCAGCGTGCCGGCCGTGGCCATGGTGCAGGACTTCGCCTTCATGGGCGGGTCTCTGGGCATGGCGGCGGGCGAGGGCTTCATCAAGGCCGCCGAGACCGCGCTGGAGCGCGAGGTGCCATTGGTGGCCTTCACCGCCGCCGGCGGCGCGCGGATGCAGGAAGGCGCCCTGTCGCTGATGCAGATGGCCCGCACCACCCTGGCGATCCAGGACCTGAAGCGCGCGCGCCTGCCCTATGTGGTGGTGCTGACCGATCCCACGACCGGCGGCGTCACCGCCAGCTACGCCATGCTGGGCGACGTCCACCTGGCCGAGCCCGGCGCCCTGATCGGCTTCGCCGGCCCGCGCGTGATCGAGCAGACCATCCGCGAGACCCTGCCCGAGGGCTTCCAGCGCTCCGAGTACCTGGAGCAGAAGGGCATGGTCGACAAGGTGGTCAACCGGCGCGAACTGCCCGACACCCTCGGCTCGATCCTGAAGACCCTGATGCTGGGACGCGCGCGCCGGGCGGCTTGATTTTCTCCTCTCCCACTGTGCAGGGGAGGAGACATGAGCGACCTGCTGCTTCCCCATGACGCCGCCCTGGAGCGGCTGCGCACCCTGCATCCCCTGCTGATCGACCTGTCGCTGGGCCGGGTGCAGCGGCTGCTGGCGGCGCTGGGCCATCCCGAGCGGCGGTTGCCGCCGGTGATCCACGTGGCCGGCACCAACGGCAAGGGCTCGACGGTCGCCTATCTGCGCGCCATCGGCGAGGCGGCCGGCCTGCGGGTCCATGCCTTCACCTCGCCCCACCTGGTGCGGTTCTCCGAGCGCATCCGCCTGGCCGGGACCCTGATCACCGACGCCCAGCTGGCCGACGTGCTGGCGCGGGTCGAGGCGGCCAATGCGGGCGAGCCGATCACCTTCTTCGAGATCACCGCCGCCGCCGCCCTCCAGGCCTTCGCCGAGACCCCGGCCGACCTGTGCGTGGTCGAGGTGGGGCTGGGCGGCCGCTACGACGCCTCCAACGTGTTCGAGCGACCGGCGGTGACGGTGATCGCCCCGGTGGACCACGACCACAGCGAATATCTCGGCGACACCCTGGCCAAGATCGCTTTCGAGAAGGCCGGCATCCTCAAGCCCGGCGTCGCCGCCGTGGTCGCGCGCCAGCCGGACGAGGCGCTGGCGGTGATCGAGGCGGAGGCCGAGCGGGTCGGCGCGCCGCTGATCCTGGCCGGCCGCGACTTCGACGCCTGGGCGCAGGGCGGCCGGCTGGCGTTCCAGGCCGAGGACGGCCTGTTCGACCTGCCGCCGCCGGCCCTGTTCGGCGCGCACCAGTTCGACAATGCGGGGCTGGCGGTGGCCGCCGCCCGGGCGCTGAACGATCCGCGCATCGACGCCGAGGCGCTTGGCCGCGGGATCGCCGGCGTGAGCTGGCCCGCGCGGATGCAGCGCCTTACGGCCGGGCCGCTGGCGGCGATGGCCAAGGCGCGCGGCTCGGACCTGTGGCTGGACGGCGGACACAACCCGCATGCGGCCCGCGCCCTGGCTGTGGCGGCGCGTAGCTTGTCGGCCCGCGATGGGCGGCCGGTGGCGATCGTCGTCGGCCTGCTGAAGCGCAAGGACGCGGCCGGGGTGTTCGCCGAGCTGAAGGCGGCCGAGGCGCGGCTGTTCGCCACGGGCTTCGCCTCCGACCTCTCCGCCCCGCCCGAGGAGCTGGTCCAGGCGGCGGCGGGGCAGGGGATGACGGTCGAGGCCTGCGCGGACGTGACCGAGGCGCTGGGCCGGGCGTTGGGCGTGGACGGGCCAGCGCCGCATGTTATCGTCTGCGGCTCGCTCTATCTGGCGGGCGAGGTGCTGGCCATGTCGCCGGACACGTGGCCGGCATGATCGGCGGACGCGGCGTATGGCTGCTGCTCGGCCTACCCCTGCTGCTCGCCGCCGCGCCGCCCAATCCGGCCGATCCGAGCGTTCCGGCCTTGCGCGGCGCGGTGGACACCCAGCGTCAGGCGCGGGCGGTGGCGCGCGATGCGGCCCAGCAGGGCGCCAGCGCGGCGGCGGTCCAGGTGAAGAAGCTGCAGGCCCAACTGGTCGATCTCGGCCGCTCGGAGTCCGACGGGCGGCGCACCATTGGCGGCGCGCGCGAGCGGCTGCAACAGGTCAACGTTCAGGAGGCCGAGCTCAAGCTGAAAATGGGGCGCAACCAGGAGAGCCTGACCCGGCTGATGGGCGCCTTGCAGATGTACCAGCGCGACCCGCCGCCGGCCCTGCTGGTCGACCCCCGCTCGGCGCGCGACGCGGTGCGCGCAGCCATCCTGATCAAGGCCATCGCCCCCGAGCTTGAGCGCCGCGCCCACGTGTTCACCTCCCAGTCCGAGGCGCTAAAAGGGCTGCGCCGCCAGGCCGACGCCGCCAGCGGGACCCTGTTCCAGGCCGAGAGCGCGGTGGCCGACCGCCAGGCCCGCATCCAGGACTTGATCGAGCAGAAGCGTGCGCTCCAGGTCCAGCTGGTCGCCGACGCGGCGGTGGCGAACGGCGACGTTCAGCGTCTGGCGGCGCGCGCTCGCTCGCTGGGCGAGCTGGTGACCACGCTGGGCGATCACGACGCCGCGGGGAGGGACACGGACGAAAATCTGCCGCCCCGCCTGACCCAGCCGGTCCAGGGCGCCGAGGTCTATGGGTTCGGCGCCGCAGGGGGCGATCCGCAGCACGCCAAGGGCCTGACCTGGCGCGCCGATGCGAATGCAACTGTTTTGAGCCCCACCGCCGCGATGATCGACTATGCGGGGCCCTTGAAAGGCTGGGGTCTTGTATTGATCTTAAAGGCTGGCGACTATCATCTGGTCATGGCGGGCCTGGGTTCGGTCGTTGCGGAGGTCGGGCGTACGGTGGCGGCGGGAGAGCCCGTCGGTCGGATGCCCCCGGACGGTCGTCCGGAGCTCTATCTGGAGGTTCGCAGGGCCGCGCGGCCCGTCGATCCCTCCCGATGGTTCGCTGCAGCCTCCGTGAACGGCCCTGTTCGCTAAGGGTTGATGACGGCTAAGCTTGCGTTCGCGGCGAAGGCGAGGGCAGGTAACGTGGACTTCCGAGGACCCTGATGCGCAAGATCCTGCTGATCGGCATTTCCACATTCGCGCTGGGCGCGGCCGCCATGGCCTATGCAGACCAGCAGCAGAGCCATCCGCCGAAGGCCGACACCTACAAGATGCTCGAGCTGTTCGGCGACGTGCTGACCACGGTCGACCAGCAGTACGTGGTGCCGGTGGACAACAAGAAGCTGATCCAGGCGGCGCTGGACGGCATGCTGACCTCGCTTGACCCGCACTCGGGCTATCTCGATCCCGACAGCTTCGACGACATGCGCGACCAGACGCGTGGCGAGTACGGCGGCCTGGGCCTGCAAGTCACGGCCGAGGACGGCGCGGTGCGCATCATCTCGCCGATGGACGACACCCCCGCCTCGCGCGCCCACATCCAGCCCGGCGACTACATCACCGCCATCGAGGGCCAGTCGATCCTGGGCCAGTCGCTCAACGACGCGGTCAAGCAGATGCGCGGGCCGGTCGGCACTTCGATCTCGCTGACCATCGCGCGCGACAAGACCCCGTCTTTCACCGTCAAGCTGACGCGCGAGATCATCGAGGTGAAGTCGGTCACCCACCGGCTGGAGGGCGACTACGGCTACCTGCATCTGTCGGGCTTCGACGAGAAGACCGGGGCCGAGACCGCCTCGGCCATCCGCGACATGAAGGCCAAGAACCCGCACCTCAAGGGCCTGGTGCTCGACCTGCGCAACAACCCCGGCGGCCTGGTGGACCAGGCGGTCGACGTGGCCGGCGACTTCCTGAACGGTGGCGAGGTGGTCTCCCAGCGCGGTCGCGACGCCAAGGACATCACCCGCTACAACGGCAAGGTGGCCGGCGACCTGATCCACGGCCTGCCCATGGTGGTGCTGATCAACGGCGGTTCGGCCTCGGCCTCCGAGATCGTGGCCGGCGCCCTGAAGGATCGCGAGCGTGCGACCATCGTGGGCCTGACCAGCTTCGGCAAGGGCTCGGTGCAGACCGTGATCCCGCTGCATGGCGGCGTCGACGGCGCGCTGAAGCTGACCACGGACCGCTACTACACGCCGTCGGGCGGCTCGATCCAGAAGACCGGCATCGCGCCTGACCTGTTCGTCGCCCAGTCCAAGAAACAGGCCGAGGCGGTCTACGACACCGCCCTGCAGTACACCGAGGCGGCGTTCAAGAACGCGCTGGACGCCCAGGAGGGCCGCAAGCGCTTCGTCCCCACCTCGATCGAGATTCCCGCCGCTCTGCCCACGACCGGGATCAAGAAGGTCTCGCTCAAGGACGACGACCAGGACGAGGACGAGCCCCCGCCCGCGCCCAAGCCCTCGGCGACGCCCGACGACAAGAACGACTTCCAGCTCCAGCGGGCGCTGGACGTGCTGAAGTACGGTTCGGTCGAGGCGGCCGAGCGCGCCAAGCCGGTCAAGAGCTACAGCAAGCCGACGCCCAAGTTCATCACCGCCCAGGCGGGTCCCGCGCCGACCATCCCCGGCGGTTCGGTCCCGGTGGCCGCCGCGGTCAAGCCGGCGGTCGCGGCGCCGTCGGCGGCGAAGAAGCCCTAGCGTTCCGGCGATGGCCGCCGTCGTCGACAACGCCGCCCATCGGCGTTTCGAACTCGAGGAAGACGGCCACCTGGCCTTCGCCGACTACCGGCGCGAGGACGACCGGCTGGTGATCCCCTATGTGGAGGCCGCGCCGGCCCTCAGGGGCTCAGGCGCGGCGGGCCGTCTGATGGAGGGTGTGCTCGCGGTCGCGCGCGAGGAGGGCCGCAGGGTCGTTCCGCTCTGCAGCTACGCCGCCGCCTATATCCGCCGGCATGCGGAGCACCACGACCTGCTGGGGTGAGAGTTGGCTGGCCTGCTGCGTCCTTCGAGACGCCCCTTTGGGGCTCCTCAGGATGACGATGCGTAGGGCATGTCTCAAAACCTACGTCATGCTGAGGAGCGCACAGCGCGTCTCGAAGCACGCAGCGCGATTACAGCTCCCTCACCGCAGCGACGCCAGACCGCCCTTAAGGGTTTCCGGTCGAACCTCGCGCCGCGTCTGCAGCACCATGGCGCAGCAGGCGATGGCGATGGCGCCCAGACCCAGCCACCATTCCTGCCAGACGCCGAAACTGATGGCGCTGATCAGCAGATAGGCCGCGGCGGTGGCGCAGGCCATGGCGGCCCACACCGGGTCTTCGCGGCCGACGCGCTGGATGCGGAAGAACAGCCAGCCCCAGAACAGCGCGCCCAGCAGCGCGCCCAGCACCCCGGTCTCCAGCCAGAGCTGGATGGCGGCGTCGTGGGGATGCATGGGGATGGCGTCGCCGAAGGCGCGGCTGGCGTCCAGGCCGTAGCCGAGCAGGGGCCGGTGCGCGATCAGCGCCGAGGCGAAGCGCCAGATGCTCACGCGGATGTGCCAGGACTCCTTGCCCATGTCGGAGGGGATGTCGGCCGCGGCATGGCCGTGGGGCAGGAAGACCAGCGGCGCGGCCAGGAAGTAGACCACCACCGCGACCATGCACACCCACGCCCCGAGCCTCGCATTGACCCGCATCCCGCCGAACACCACCAGCGACAGCAGTAGCGCGGCGACCGGAGCGTCCACGCCGAGCATCAGCGAGCTGACCACCAGGCAGGCGGCGACCACGCCGGGAATGGCCACGGGGATCTTATTCCAGGTGAGCAGCGCCAGCGGCCAGAACACCAGCACCACCGCATAGCATCCGCGCGCGGCGTCGCGCTTGGCCAAGTCTGCGCGCAGCGGGTGTTTGCCGAAGGAATTCAGGAAGCCGTAGATTTGGCCGCCCTCCGCCGCCTCGATCATCAGCACGCCCATCACCGCCAGCAGCAGGATTCCGGTCAGCTTCAGCGCCTTGGCGCGCTGGTCCGGCGGCAGGATCAGGGCGCCGAGGACGAAGGCGCAGTCCAGCACAGCCTGCAGCAGCAGCTTGGGCGCGGTCAGGGCCTCCAGGTCGCCGTAGCGATGGATGGTGTAGAGCCGACCCGCCAGCGGGCTCCAGGCGAAGCTGATCGCCGCCCAGATCGCCAGCGCGCCGATCAGCACGACGCCGAGCGGCGGGGCGCGCAGGCGAAAGACGAACAGCAGGGAAAAGCCGCCGCCCACCGCCACGATCACCGCCTCGCCTTGGTTGCCAGCATAGGCCACCGGCATGATCAGGGCGAACAGCACGATCATGAGCGCGCCGAACCAGCGAGGCGGGAAGCGGGTCGGCGCCGGGGCGGCGAAGGGGGCCGCGGCGGCCGGGCTGTCGCTGATGTTCAAGCAAAATCCTTGGCGAGAAACGCCGTTGTTCCCGGCTGTCGTGCCCCGGCGGGATCGGTGGCGGAAAGGGGCGCGCTTGGCAAGTGGGGCGCGGCGGTCTACGGGTCCGGCCCCAAGCCAGCCTCGCCGACGTCGTCGGCGCCGGTGGCCCGCCGCCAGACCGCAGATGTCCCACACCTCGCCGATGTCCCACACCAAGCCGATCCCATGTGCGGAATAGCCGGCGTCATGATGCGCGGCGGCCGGTCGGTGGACCGCGCCGTGCTCGACCGCCTAGCCGCGGCGCTGGACCATCGCGGCCCGGACTCGCAGGGCTTCCATGTCGACGGGCCGGTGGGCCTGGTCGACACCCGGTTGGCCATCGTCGATGTCGAGGGCGGACGCCAGCCCCTGTTCGCGCCCGGCGGCGCGGCCCTGGTCGCCAACGGCGAGATCTACAATGCGCCGGAGCTGCGGGCCGAGCTTGGCGGGGTGTTCCAGACCCTGTCGGACTGCGAACCGGCCGTGCACCTGTATGAGCGGCGCGGGCTCGACTACGCCCAGGCGCTGCGGGGCATGTACGCCATCGCCATCCACGACCCGACGGCGCAACGGCTGGTGCTGTCGCGCGACCAGTTCGGCATCAAGCCGCTGTATTACCTGGAGACGCCGGAGCTGTTCGCCTTCGCCTCCGAGCCCCAGGCCCTGTTCGCCGCCGGCCTGATCCAGCCCGAGATCGACCCCGCCGCCGAGGCCGAGCTGCTGCAGCTCAAATACACCTCGGGCGAGGCGACCATCTTCGACGGGATCGACCGCGTCGCGCCGGGCGAGACCGTGGTGGTGGTGGATGGGGTGGTGACCGAGCGTCGTCGCATCCCGACCCTGGCCGACCGGCCGGTCGAGCGGATCGATCTCGCCGAGGCCCTGACCCGCTTCGAGATGGTGATGACCGAGAGCGTCGCCGTCCACCTACGCACCGACGTGCCCTACGGGCTGTTCTTTTCCGGCGGGGTGGATAGCTCCATCCTGCTCAAGCTGATGCAGCGGCTGTCGCGCACCCCGGTGCAGGCGTTGACGGTGGGCTACGAGGGCCGCCAGTCCGGCGACGAGAGCTTCACCGCGCTGGAGCTGGCCAAGTCCGTGGGCGCCGACTGCCGGCGGATCGAGATGACGGCCGGGGACTTCTGGACCCTGGCGCCGCGCATCGCTGCGGCGATCGACGACCCCACCGCCGACCCCGCCGTGCTGCCGACCTATCTGCTCGGCCGCGCCGCGCGGGAGGCCGGGCTGAAGGTGACCCTGTGCGGCGAGGGGGCGGACGAACTGTTCGGCGGCTACACCCGCTATCGCCGCGCGCGCCTGCCGCTGCCGAGGTTCGGGGACAAGGAACGCCGTGGGGTGTTCGAGGCCATCCCCGCCCTGAACCACCGCTTCGCCGGCTGGGCGACGGGGTTCGACGCTATCGAGGCGCGCGAGACCCAGCGCTGGCCGTCGCATATGGCCCTGCTGCAGGCGGTGGACTGCATCGAGCGCCTGCCCAACGGGTTGCTGATCAAGCTCGACCGCTGCCTGATGGCCAACAGCGTGGAGGGCCGCACGCCCTTCCTGGACAAGGCCGTGGCCGATTTCGCCCTGTCGCTGCCGCCGGGGCTGAAGGCCAACCTGCGCTTTGGCAAGGTGCTGCTGCGCGAATGGCTGTCGCGCGCCCTGCCCCAGGCCAATCCCTTCGCACCCAAGCAGGGCTTCAACCCGCCGGTGGGTGGCTGGATGGCGGCCCAGGCCGAGCGGCTGGGCGAGCTGGCGGCGGCCCAGCCCGCCATCGCCGAGTTCGCGTCCTTCGAGACCGTGCGCGGGGTGTTCGAGCAGGCGGGCCAGAAGTCCCAGCCGGCGTGGAGCCTGCTGTTCTATGCGCTCTGGCACAGCCATCATGTGCTGGGCGTGCCCGCCGACGGCGATATCGCCGAGGTGCTGTCCCAGGCGAGCCGGGCATGATTTCCGTGCGCTGCGCCGTCGCGCCGGCTGTCGCCGCCCGCGTCATCCCGCTACACTGACCGCCCCGCTCATCGTTCGCGTCCCATGGCCTTCATCCAGAAATACCTGTTCCGCGAACTGCTGACGCCCGTGATCGCCACCACCGCCGCGCTCGCCGGGGTGGCGATCCTGAGCAGCAGCCTGGGCCTGCTCACCGTGGTGGTGAGCCAGCGCCAGGCGGCGTTCACCCTGTTCAAGCTGGTGCTGCTCTCGGCGCCCAACCTGGTCGCGCTGGTGCTGCCGATTTCGGCCTTCGTGGCGACGCTCTATGCGATCAACAAGCTGCATACCGAGCAGGAGATCGTGGTCTGCTTCGCCGCCGGCCTCAGCCGCTGGCAGGTGGTCAGCCCGGCCATGCGGCTCAGCGCCTTCGCGGTCCTGATCATGCTGGTGATCAACATGTGGGTCGCACCCGCCTGCGGCCGGATCGCCCGCGAGGAACTGTTCAAGGTGCGCACCGATCTGATGGGCAGCATCGTCAAGGAGGGCGAGTTCACCGAGTCCCCCGGCGGTCTGACGGTCTACGCCCAGAGCGTCGACGCCCAGAACGTCATGCACAACCTGTTCATCCATCAAGTGAAGGCCGACAAGAGCTCGGCCACCTACGACGCCAAGACCGGCATCATGGTGAAGCGGCCGAGCGGGCCGGTGCTGCTGATGAGGAACGGCTCCAATGAGCAGTTCACCGCCGCCGGAACGCTGAACTTCCTGCGGTTCGGGGAATACACCCTCGACCTAACCCCCTACGTCGACACCCAGGATCAGCTCGCCTACAAACCTTCGGATATGTACCTGCACGAGCTGGTGTTCGCCGACAAGCATGCGAACCTCAACAAGCCGCTCCGCCGCAAGATGTGGGCGGAGGCCAGTGCGCGCCTGTCGACGCCGCTCTACATCCCGGCTTTCGTGCTGTTCGCGCTGCTGGCGGTGATCGGCGGATCGTTCAGCCGCCTCGGCTATGTGCGGCGCATTATCGTCGCCATGGTGGCGGCGCTGCTGGTGCGCCTGCTCGGCGTCACCATCGAGGCGATCTGCGAGAACACCCCGGTGCTGAACTTCCTGCAGTATCTGGTCCCGCTGGTCCCGGGCTGGATCGCCGGCCGGCGGCTGTTCCTCGGGCCCCGCGCTATCTCGGACACTGCTCCGCTAGGCAAGGCGTTGCGACCGCTGGGAGCGTCGGCCTAGACCGATGTGCTGCGTCCTTCGAGACGCCCCTTGGGGGCTCCTCAGGATGACGTAGATGGGTCGCCAAAACATTCGTCATGCTGAGGAGCGCGGAGCGCGTCTCGAAGCACGCACTCCGCAAGCCTTCCCTCAGGGTTTGGCGGGCGGTGCGGCCCCGATCTGCATCAGCAGTTCGGTGAGCAGGTACAGGCGCGGCGTCACCGTCCTCAGCTCCAGATACTCCCGCGTGCTGTGGAAACCCCCGCCCACCGGGCCCAGCCCGTCCAGGGCCGGCGTACCCGCCGCGTGGGCCAGCGCGCTTTCGGACGCGCCGCCGTTGCCGGCGGTCTCCAGCGGCCGGGCGATGCCGGCGTAGATCGCCTTGGCCCGCGCCGCCAGGGCGTCGGTGGCCGGATTGTTGGGCAGGGGCGGGAAGGCCGGGGTCGTGCTGATCTCCACCTTGGTGTCGGGAACCACGGTGGTCTTGGCCTGGGCCTCCAGGGCGTCCTGGACCAGCTTGAGCTGGTCGGCGCTGCGCACCCGCACATTGACCTGGGCCTCCGCCAGGTCGGGGATGATGTTGTTCCGTTCGCCCGCCTTCAGCACCGTCAGGTTGGCGGTCAGCCCGTCGCCGGTATGGGGCAATTTCTCCACCGCCTGGAGCTGGTGGATCAGCTCCACCGCCGCGTTGCGCCCGTCCTGCGGGGCCACGCCCGCGTGGGCGGCGCGGCCGTGCACTGCGATTGTGTAGGTGGTCGAGCCCTTGCGCCAGACCGTGATCGCGTCCGGAGCGTCGCCGGGCTCCAGGTTCAGTTCGACGTCGTTCTGGCGCATCAGGCTGTCGATCAGTTTGCGCGTGCCGGGCGAGCCGGTCTCCTCGCTGGTCTCGATCAGCAGGGTGATGCGGGCGTAGCCGGTGAACTTCAGCTCGTGCAGCAGGGTCAGGGCGGTGATCCCCTCGACCACCCCGCCCTTCTCGTCGGAAACGCCGGGGCCATAAGCCTTGAGGTTGTCGGTGTGGTAGGCCCAGTGTTTGACCGTGCCGGCGGGAAACACGGTGTCGATGTGGCCGATCATCAGGATGCGGCCCTTGCCGGTCCCCTCCAGGGTGGCCACCACGTTCTCGCCCAGCCCCGGGGCCTCGGCCGGGACCTTGCGGATCGAGGCGCCCAGCGCCTGCAGACGGGGGATCAGGATCGCATCGACCCTGGCCGCGCCTTCCGCGTCGCCGGTGCCGGAGTCGATGTCCACCACCGACTTCAGCAGATCGAGCTGTCCGGCGCGCGCGGCGGTGGCGGCGTCGAACACCCGTGCGTCGCGGGGGGCGGCCTGAGCGCCCCAGGCCATCGCCATGGCCCCCGCCGTTCCGCAGAGCCAGAGCGCCCTATGTCCCAAAACCGTCATCTGAACCGTCCCCCGCCATTCGGCCTCATGCTAGCCGGACTACGTTGTTTTGGAAGGGATCGATGTCGCTGAGACGTTTTCGTGAATGCAACTATAGGAATTAATCGCAATCCGATCGCGGCCGCTCTGGATGGAAACCAAATGGAAACGGGATGGCCCGATAGTCCCTCGCGAGTGGGCAGGGCGGAAATGTCTCGCACGAAGTTGAGCCTGGTAGCGATCGTCAGTCTGCTGACGTGCGTATGGGGACATGCGCAGGCCCAGGGCGTGCCCACGCTCTGGACGCCGCGCAGCGTCGCCGCCGCGATAGAGGCCAAGGCCGCCGCCAGCAGCTTTGCAAAACTGGAACAGTTCGGGCGCGACAGCCGGCGGGTTCCGGTCCCCGAACGGCTGAACCGCCTCTATTACGTCGCCTGGATATTCCTGAACCAGTCCGACTATCCCCGCTTCGACTACTGGAACGGCGAACTCGCCCGCCAGGCCGACCGCAGCTTCAACCACCGCTATCGGATGGTCGCCCGGATCAACGTCCTGTTCAGCCGCTACGACCAGGGCGACAACACCGCCATCGCCGCCATCCGCCATATCGCCGACGGTGAGCGCGACTGGTTCGCCCGCGTGCATGCGATGCGCCTGACGGCCCTGGCGATGAGCAAGGACGGCCAGGTCGGCGCGGCGCTGCGGGTGTTGTCGGAGGCCGATACGTTGGTCCCGGCTGGCGATCCCCTGGCGAACATGGCGCGCTCGGGCATCTGGGAAATCGAGGGCGTAGCCCTGATGCAGATCCACGATCTGCGGGGCAGTGCGACGGCGTTCGGGCGCACGGAGTTCGAGTTCGGCACGCCGGGCTATCCCAGCCCCGATTTCGACGGCATCTACAATATGGCCAGCCTGGCCGCCCAGCTTGGGGACGGTCCGCTGGCCGCCAGCCTCGCCGCAGCCCACCATCGGCTGGCGGAGCGGTCGGACATCGTCGCGCTCAAGCAGTGGGACGCCAACCTGTGCGCCGCGGTGGCGGAGCACACGTCTCCGCGCGACGTGCTGGCCTGTCTCAAAGACCTTGGCCCGGACCTTGGAGCGGCCAAGTTCCTGGCGCCCAAGCTCCTGCCGGCGCGGGCGATCGCCTACGCCCAGACCGGGGACGTGGCGGCCGCGCGGCGCGACCTCGACGCGATCGGCCACCTGCGCAAGACCGGCGCCTTCTCCGCCACCCTGTTCGAACGTGAACCCATGGTGGAAGCCGCGGTGCTGAACGCCGAGGGGCGCTACAAGGAGGCCTACGCCAAATTGCTCGCCTATTCGGACCAGCGCGCCGTCACCACCTCGCAGCGCTTCAGCGCGGGCATCGGCCAGGTCACCGACGAGATGCAGAAGCAGCTCGGCGTACGGCGCGACCAGCTCGTCACCGCCCGGCGCAACGTGGCCCTGCAGCAGGATGTGATCTCCACCCAGCGATTGCTGGACGTGGTGGGCGGGGTGGTCGCGGCCTCGGTGTTCGCCCTGCTGCTGTGGCAGTGGAGGGTGACCGGCCAATTGCGCCGCGCCCGTCTGGCGGCCGACGCCGCCAACCGCTCCAAGAGCGAATTCCTGGCCAATATGAGTCACGAGATCCGCACGCCCCTGAACGGGGTGGTGGCGGTGGCCGATATGCTGGTCCGCTCCAACCTGGCGCCCAAGGAACTGGAGATGGCGGAGATCATCCGCTCTTCCGGCGACATCCTCCAGCGGCTGCTGTCCGACATCCTGGATGTGGCGCGCATCGAGTCCGGCCAGATCACCATCGAGGCCGCGCCCTTCCATGTGGGCAAGATGGTGCGTGCGGTCGCCGGCCTGTCCCAACTCAAGTGCGACGAAAAAGGCGTACGCCTGGTGATCGAGGTGGCGCCGGAGATCGATCGGGCGGTGATGGGCGATCTGGTGCGCGTGCGCCAGGTGGTGACCAACCTGCTCAGCAACGCCGTCAAATTCACCGAACGGGGCGAGGTGACGCTGGTGGTCGAGCGCACTGCGTCAGGCGCGGCCCGCTTCATGGTGATCGACACTGGGGTCGGCTTCGACATGGCCGACAAGGCCAAGGTGCTGGGCCGGTTCCAGCAGGCCGACAGCTCCATCACCCGTCGCTTCGGGGGCACGGGCCTGGGGCTGGCGATCTGTTGCGACCTGGCGACCCGCATGGGTGGCGCGGTGGACTGCTCGAGCGCGCCGGGCGTGGGCTCGCGCTTCTGGATGGAGCTGCCGCTCGAGCCGGCCGAAATGGAGGCCGTCGCCGAGACGGACGGCGGCGCGGAGGTGATGGCGACCGCGCTCCGTATCCTGCTGGCCGACGATCACCCCACCAACCGCAAGGTGGTGGAGTTGATGCTGGAAGGCGGGCTGGCGGACCTGACCTCGGTCGAGGACGGCCGGCAGGCGCTGGAGATGTTCAACAACCACCGCTTCGACTTGATCCTGATGGACATGCAGATGCCGGTGATGGATGGCGTGACCTGTATCCGCGAAATCCGCCGGCTGGAGCAGGCCGGCGGCCAACCGCGCACCCCCATCGTCATGCTCACCGCCAACGCCCTGCCCGAGCATGTGAGCATGGCCATGGCCGCCGGCGCCGACCTCTACCTGGCCAAGCCCTTCACCGCTTCGGCTTTGTTCGACACCATCGCCGCCGCCTTCCCCGCAGAGGCGGGGGAAGAGGGAGAGGGCATGGCGGCTTAGGGAGCCGCGAACGGGTCCGCCGCCATCTCCCGCACCGCGTCGCGGTATTCCGAGATCAGCCGCTGGCACAGCTCGGCGGCGGCCGGCACGTCGCGGATCGAGCCTACGCCCTGTCCGGCCGACCAGACCGTCTTCCAGGCCCGCACCTCGGCGTTCATGTTCATCTCGGTATGGCCGGGATTGGCGTCGTCCAGCACGCCGTTCGCCTCCAGGCTGGCGCGCAGGAAGTTGGCGTTCACCCCGCTGACCTTGGAGGTGTAGACGATGTCGGCGGCGCGGGCGTCGAGCATCATCTGTTTCTGCTCGTCGCTGACCATGCTCTCGCGCGTGGCGATGAAGCGGCTGCCCAGATAGGCCAGGTCGGCGCCCATCAGGTGGGCTGCGGCGACGTCGCGGCCGGTGTTCATCGCCCCCGACAGGATCAGCGTTCCCTTGAACACCTCGCGGATCTCCGCCAGCAGGGCGAAGGGACTGAGCAGGCCCGCGTGACCGCCGGCCCCGGCGGCGACGGCGATGATCCCGTCGACCCCCGCCTCGGCCGCCTTCTCCGCATGGCGGCGCCCGATCACGTCGTGGAAGATCAGCCCGCCATAGCTGTGCACTGCGTCCACCACCTCCTTGACCGCCCCCAGCGAGGTGATGATCAGCGGGACCTTGCGCTTCACCACGATCTCCAGGTCGGCCTGGAGGCGGGGATTGGTCTTGTGCACGATCAGGTTGACGCCGTAGGGCGCTGCGCTTGCGGTCTCGGCCAGCCGCGCCTCGATCTCCTGCACCCAGGCGTCGAAACCCTCGGTGGTGCGCTGGTTGAGCGCCGGGAAGGTCCCCACCACGCCCGAGCGGCAGCATTCCGTCACCAGGTCCGGCCCGGAGGTCAGGAACATGGGCGCGGCGATGGCGGGGATGGCCAGACGCCCGGCCCAGGCCTTGGGAAACGAACCTTGGGAAATCGGCATGCGGGTCTTCTTGCGTGAACCGGTTGACGCATAAGAGAGCGTTTTCGCCCCCGACGCCAGCCCGCGAAAAGCGGCTCCGGCCTAGTGGATCGTTTCCTTCCGGGTGCGATGCACCTCGACTGTCAGGTGGCTGAAGGCGGCGATCTCGGCGATGCGCCGGCGATAGACCGCGACCGGTTCGGGATCGGGCGAGGCGATCACCACGATGGCGGCGTCGTGGCCGGGGCCCAGGCGCCAGACGTGCAGGTCGCTCACCCGGTCGCCGTCCCGCTCCAGCCGGGTGCGCAAGGCGTCGGCCAGGTCCGGGGCGCCGCCCATGTCCAGCAGGTTGCGGCCCGCCTGCCGGGCCAGGGTCCAGGCGAAGCGGGACACCACCACGGTTCCGACCAGGCCGGCCACCGCGTCGAGCCAGGTCCAGCCCAGCAGCTTGACGCCCACCAGGCCCAGCACCGCCAGCACCGAGACCACCACGTCGCTGACCAGGTGAATATAGGCGGCGCGCAGGTTCAGGTCCTGTCGCCCGCCCGGCTTGGCGGTGTCGTGGGGATGGCCGTGCTCATGGTCGTGGCCATACCCGTGCGCGTGTCCGTGCTCATGGGAGTGGTGATCCTGGTCGTGCAGCAGCCAGGCGCTGACCAAGCTTACCACCAGGCCGAACACGGCGATCGGCAGGGCGTCGTCGAAGGCGATCGGGACCGGATGGATCAGCCGCTCCAGGCTCTGCGTCCCGATCAGCAGCGCCACGCCGCCCAGCAGGATCGCGCTGCCGAAGCCGCTGAGATCGCCCACCTTGCCGGTGCCGAAGCTGAAGCGGGGGTCCTCCGCGTGCCGGCGGGCGAAGCGGTAGGCCAGCATGGCGATCAGGAACACCCCGGCGTGGCTGGCCATATGCAGGCCGTCGCCGAGCAGCGCCATCGAGCGGAAGGCCAGCCCGCAGCCGATCTCCACCCCCATGGCCACGATCGAGATCGCCACCACCCAGCCGATCCGGCGCGCATTGCGGTCGTGGGCGGCGCCGAGGAAGACGTGGTCGTGACGCAGGCCCTCGGCCGGGTCCGGGTCGCTGAGGAGAGGGTCGAGAGGCGCGGCGGTCTTCACAGGCGGGTCCGGGATCGCCGTCGCCGGGCGGGGCGGGCGTTGGGCCGCCCATAGCCCTCAATCGGGCAAATGCCTACAGCGCCTTTTTCAGCACCAGGCTGAAGGCTGGGCCGCCGTCGGTGCGTTGGTCGGTTCGCACCACCCGACCCGAGGCGCGCGTCCCGTCATAATAGGTGTCGTAGTATTCGCGATCCGCGCCGGCCAACCCGTCGACCTGTAGGCGCAGGGCGAAGGCGGGTGGGCGGTACTCGACGAACATGCCCAGCGACTGGGCCTGGGCGGCGGTGGAGGTCTCTTCGGGCGTGTAGGAGACCTGCGCGGCCTGGGCGTTGGCCTGCAGCCCCCAGCGCAGGGACTTGGTCAGGTCCTGCTTCACCGCGATATGGGCGTCATAAGGCGCCTCGCCTGAGAGCCGCCGGGCCGTTCCTGTCACCGGGTCGACGATGTCGGAGCGCCGCACCGCGCCGCCGGTCTCCACCGACAGCCCATTCAGCCCGACCAGCGACAACGGCACGGCCAGCGACACGTCCACCTGCTGGCGCTCGCCGCCGATCACCGCGCCCGGCAGGTCGACGCCGGCGACGTTGCGGGTCAGCTCGGTGACGCTCTCCAGCCGCGCCTGGGTCAGGGACAGGTTCAAGGCGCCGGCCCCCGGCAACGCCTGGATCAGCTGGGCCTGGGTGCGCCATTCCCGGTTGGGGGCGAGGTCGGTGACCATGCCGCTGTCGCCGGCTCGTTGCAGGCTCTGCGCCACCGTGACGAAGGCGCCCAGGTCCACCGGCGTCACAGCGCGGCCATAGGACAGCACCCACTTGCCGCCCGACCACGGGGTCAGCGTCGCGTCGATCTTGGGGTCGGCGGAGGTGTAGCCCTGGCGCGCCTGGGCCTGGTTGCGCCAGGTCAGGTCGGTGTAGCCGAGGTCGGCCCCCGCATCGAAGCTGAGCCGCTTGGACGCTGCCCAGTGCAGGGCTCCGCCCGCCGTCGTCTCGTCGGTGCGCAGTTGCATGGGCCCCTCCGCCGGGCCCGAGGCGTCGTCGATGGCGTCGTCGACCTGGCGCACGCGGCCGGTCAGGTCCACGCGCAGGCCGTGGTCGACGTCTAGCCCGGCCTTCAGGTTGGCGAAGGTCTCGTTGTGATCGTTCTGGGCCGTGCTTCCTTCGCCGATCGGCAGCACCGACTGGATCTCCAGGCTGTGGCCGGCGTCCAGGGCGAGGTGAGCCCTGGGCGTGGCCATCCAGGCGGCGTCCACCTCCAACCCCACCTTGCGCCAGGGGGTCTGCTGGCCCTCGGCGGGGGCGAAGCCGGGCCAGCTCACGCTCGGGTCTATCGCGTCGCCGGCCTGGAGGTCGATATGGGCGTTGAACTGGATGTCGTCGCGCGCGGGGCCGTTCAGCGTCCAGCCCCCGCCGATGGTGCTGGCGCCCAGCCGGCCCTGGACCAGGGTGGCGGCGGACGGGGTGGTCGGTGCGGCGGTTAGCACCTGGGCGCGGGCGGAACTCACAATCGCGATAGCGAACAGGCAAGCAGAAGTCAGCGCTGTCAGGCGCCGCACCTCCTTCCCCCGCCTCGTATCGCCCATATCCGCCCAGCCCCAGCCGTCGCGTTCCTGGCTGTATCTAAACTTACAGCGATGTAAGGCAAGCGGACTCAGGGTCGCCGCTCCGGTCCCGGCCTACGGCGCCGCTTCCTGTTGCAATCCGGCCATGGGATGCGCCCTGGACAAGCAGGGCCGGTCTGGCCACACCAGCGGTGACATGGACGGATCGTCCATCGGGAGATCGGCCGGATGGCGCACCTTGTCCTGTTGAACGCCGGCGGCACCATCTCGGCGGAGGCGGGGCCGGGCGGGGTGCTGCGAGGTGGGGCGGGACCGGCCGTTCTGGCCCAGGGCCTGCCCGACGCCGCCCTGCCGGTTCGCGAGATCGGGGTCTATCGCGGCCTGTCGGAGGATATGACCTTCGCCGACGTCTCGGGCCTGCTCGCCGCCCTGGCCATGGCCGTCGCCGATCCGCAGACGCGAGGCGTGGTGGTGGCCCACGGCACCGACACCCTGGAGGAGAGCGCCTTCCTGGCCGACCTGATGCACGGCGCCGACACGCCGGTAGTGTTCACGGGCGCGCAGCGGGCGCCGGGGGCGCTGGGCTTCGACGGGCAGATCAACCTGATGGACGCCTTGGCGGTGGCCGGGTCCGAAGAGGGGCGGGGACTGGGCGCGGTGATCGTCTTCGCCGGCCGCATCCTGGCCGCCCGCCACGCCCGCAAGCGCCGGACCACCGCGCCCGACGCCTTCGGCGCCGACGGCGGGGACCTGGGCCGGGTGGCGGCCGGCGCGGTCCAGTTGTTCGCCCGGCCCGTCCGCAGCCCGCCGATGGACTTCCATGGCCTGGACGCCTCGGTGGAGATCGTCACGGCGGGGTTGGGCGCGTCCGGCCGTATCCTGGACCTGCTGACCCAGCAGGGCGCGCGCGGCGTGGTGCTGCAGGCGCTGGGGCGCGGCAATGTCGGTCGCCCGCTGGTCGAGGCGACGGCCAGGGCCACGGCTTCCGGCTGCGCGGTGCTGGTGGTGTCGCGCAGCGACGAGGGCGGGGTGGCTCCGGAATACGAGGCGGGCCGACGGTTGGCGGATGCGGGCGCGCACTTCTGCGGCCGGCTCGACGCCGCCAAGGCGCGGCTGGCCCTGGCCTGCCTGCTGGCCAACGGACTGGACTCCGCCGGTGTGGGCGCGGCGCTGAAGACCTACGGATTCTCCTGAGCGCGCAGCCCGCTCAATCGCTCGGGATGAAGTCTTCGCCCTGTAGGCTCGGCGCGGGTTCGGGCCTTACGGGCTCGCCGTTGCGCGCGGGTTCGTCGACCCAGGCGGGACGGTCGGCCAGTTCGGGCGCCAGCCGGCGCAGGCCGTCCTGTACGTCCTGCCGCCGTCGCCAGGGCCGCCAGCTGTCGGACGGCGTCACCGGGTCGCCGAGGTGGAAAGTGGCGATCACCGAGGCCAGTGGCCCGATCCCGACGGGCCCCAGCTTGCGCAGCCGTCGCTGCGAACCCGTATCCAGGGCCTCGACGGCGGCGGCCAGTCCACCCGTGCGGGCGAAGGCGGCTTCGAACGTCGCCGGCTCCACACCCAGGAAGTGGGCGAGGCTGCGGGTCCGATGCCGCCGGATGGCGGCGCGCGCCTCCGCGTGTTCCGGGCCCTGGCCGACCTCGATGGCGAGATCGCATTCGGTGTCGAAGCCGGTGGAACGGTTGTTCAGGTTGGTGGAGCCGACCCGCAGCATCACATCGTCGATGATGGTGTGCTTGGCGTGGACAATGATGGTCTTGCCCGCCTGGGTTTCGGGACAATAGGCGTGGAAGCGGCCGTGGCGGTCCGCCCCCTGCAGTCGCCGGATCAGGGCCGAGCGGGTCTTGTCCATGGTCATGCGGTCGAACCAGCTCGGGCTGTGCTCGGTGGAGACGATCAGCACCTCGGGCCCGTCGTCCTGCTCCAACCGCGCGGCCAGGGCCTCGCCGATGGCCGGCGAGGCGACGTACTGGTTCTCCATGTAGATGAAGCGCCGGGCCGCCTTGATCGCTTGGAGATGCAGGGCCTCGTTCTCGCAGACCTCCGGCTGGTCGCGCCAGGCGGGTTCGGTGCGGGCCAGCCCGACCTGCACGTCGTGGAAGTCCGCCGTGAACCCCTGCGGCCAAAGGTCCTGGGTCGTGGCCTGGGTCGGGGAGGGGGCTGGCGGCAGGGTCACGCCCGTGGAGCGGCGCCAGCGGCGGCGGAACAGGTCGCCCAGCATGGCCGCCGCCTCGCCCTCCACCATCAGCATCACCTCGTGGCGGGGATCGTGCATCCCGCCGGTGGGCATGTTGCGGCGGCGGTCGCCGTCCAGGTGGCGGACGCTGTCCCAGCGGTCGGTGGAGATGTCGCCGCCGCCGCAGAAGGCCAGGCTGTCGTCGATCACCAGCACCTTCTGATGATGGCAGGCCCCGAACGGCACGCTGGCGTCCAGGCGGAAATGCACCGGCGTGTGCTTGAAGCAGGCCCGCGCGCGATGGGGGAAGAAGTGCTGGGAAGCCGCGACGGGCAAGGCCGATTTCCAGATCAGCACCCGCACGTCCAACGCGGGCCGAGCCTGGGCGAGCTGGCGCAGGAAGGGGCCGGCCCGGTCGTCCTCGGGCCCGCCGCCCTCGGTGTCCGGGGTGAGCTGGGTCAGGGGATCGAACGACCAGCCGAGCAGATGGATGGAGCGGCGGGCTCGGCGCATCGCCGCCTTGGCCGCCAGGAAGTAGTCCTGGGTGTCCAGGATCGCGAGGGCGCGCGAAGCCGGAGCGGTGCGCCAGCAGGTCGATCCCGGTTGCAGCAACACCGCCGTCGTTCCCCGCATTCCGGCCTCGATCCCAGGCCGGGTCGATCCGCATCGACCTGTCCGGGCTTGCTGAAATGCTCGTCGCGACGGCGGGTTCCGAGCTTGGCTGTTGGCTCCGCGACCCTGTGTCTTAAAGAGTCCACATCGTCCGTCATCGAACTGTGACAGGCCCGAGATATTTGGGATACGGCGCTGGGGCTACGCGCCTAAGGAGATATAAAATGATCAGGACCCTTGCGGTCGCCCTTGGCGCGACTCTCATGGCTGGCGTGGTCGCCGCGCAGGCCGCCATCATCACCGGCGCCGGCGCCACCGCGCCCGCGCCGATCTATCAGAAGTGGGCCGAGGCCTATAAGGCCAAGACCGGCGTCGGCCTGAACTATCAGGGCATCGGCTCGGGCGGCGGCATCAAGCAGATCGAAGCCAAGACCGTCGACTTCGGCGCCTCCGACAAGCCGCTGGCGGCCGCCGATCTGGAGAAGTTCGGCCTGCTGCAGTTCCCGACCGTGATCGTCGGCATCGCGCCGGTGGTCAACATCCCCGGCGTCGCCGCCGGCCAGCTGCACCTGAACGGCCAGGTCCTGGCCGATATCTACCTGGGTGAGATCAAGCGCTGGTCCGACCCGCGCATCGCCGGCCTGAACAAGGGCGTGCGCCTGCCCAACCTGCCGATCACCGTGGTCCACCGCTCCGACGGGTCGGGCACCACCTTCCTGTACACCTCCTACCTCAAGGCGGTCAGCCCGGCCTGGGGCAAGGTCGGCGCCAGCGACAGCGTCGCCTGGCCGGTGGGCCAGGGCGGCAAGGGCAATGACGGCGTCGCGGCCTATGTGAAGCAGACGCCCGGCTCGATCGGCTACGTGGAATACGCCTTCGCCAAGAACAACAACCTGGCCTATGTCGACATGGCCGACCGCGAAGGCCACTTCATCGCCCCCAACGAGCAGAGCTTCAGCGCCGCCGCCGCCCACGCCGAATGGCGTTCGGCCGACGGTTTCGCGCCGACCCTGCTCGATCAACCGGGCGCCAACGCCTGGCCGATCTCCGGGGCGACCTTCATCCTGATCTATAAGAACCCGGGCAACGCGGCCTCCACCGAGTCCGTGCTGAAGTTCTTCGACTGGTGCTACGCCGCGGGCGACGGCATGGCCAGCGAGCTGGCCTACGTGCCGCTGCCGGCCAATGTGAAGACGGCGATCCGTCACGCCTGGGCCACGGAAGTGAAGGCCGGCGGCAAGCCGGTCTACGTGGCTCACTAAGGACTTGTAGATCGACGGGAACGCCGGCGCGGTGTGTCGGCGTTCCTTGTCGCAACTGAACCTTGCCCAGGCGATCCGGCCCGACCGGGTCTGTCCCGGGCGGATTTTGTCGCGGGCGGATTTTAGACGATGGCCGAACTGATGGTGGGTGCAACCAAGCGGGCGAGGCCGGCCGGCGCCGGATTCGATCCCGTCTTCCGCATCCTGTGCTTCGCGGCCGCCACCACCCTGCTCACCGCCATCGCCGGCGTGCTGATCTCGCTGCTGATCGGCGGCGAGCCGGCCTTCGCCAAGTTCGGGCTGAGGTTTTTCACCTCCACGGTGTGGAACCCGGTCACCGACGAATACGGCGGCGCCGGCCCCATCGTCGGCACCCTGATCACCGCCGCCTTGGCCCTGCTCCTCGCCCTTCCTCTGGCCTTCGGGGTGGCGGTCTTCCTCACCGAATTCTGCCCCCGTCCCCTGCGCCGGCCCATCGGGGTGGCGGTGGAGCTGCTCGCGGGCGTGCCGTCCATCGTCTACGGCATGTGGGGCCTGTTCGTGCTGGCGCCCCTGTTCGCCAAGTATGTCGAGATCCCGATCATGGGCCTGGCCCCGCCCGGCTCGATTTGGGAGACCATCCTTTCGGGCGTGCCCAACGGCTCGGGCCTGATCGCCGCCTCGATCATCCTGGCGATCATGATCCTGCCCTACATCGCCGCCACCCTGCGCGAACTGTTCCTGACCGTGCCGGCCCGGGTGCGCGAGAGCGCCTACGGCGTCGGCTGCACCTCGCTGGAGGTGGTCTGGTCGGTGACGCTGCCCTATGTGCGCAAGAGCGCCATCGGCGCGGTCATGTTGGGGCTCGGCCGGGCGCTGGGCGAGACCATGGCGGTGACCTTCGTCATCGGCAATTCGCACGGCTTCCCGACCGGGATTTTCGACAGCGGTTCGACCATCGCCTCGACCATCGCCAACGAGTTCGCCGAGGCCACCAGCGACATGCACACCTCCGCCCTGCTGGCCCTGGGTTTCGTGCTGTTCCTGATCACCTTCGCGGTGCTGGCCATGGCCCGCGCCCTGCTCGGCCGCAAGGATCCCGTCTGATGGCGCTCGCCTTCAATCGTCGCGGCCGGCGCAGCGTGGCCAACGGCGCCTTCATCCTGGCCTGCACCCTGGCCACCGCCCTGGCCCTGGTGTTCCTGGTGGCGATCCTGGCCTCGTTGCTGGTCAACGGCGTCGGGGGGATCAACCTGGACGTCTTCACCATGAGCACGCCCGCCACCGGATCGAGGGGCGGCCTGCTCAACGGCATCGTCGGGTCGTTGGCCATGTGCGCCATCGCCATGGTGCTGGCGATCGTGATCGGCATCCTGGCCGGCACCTGGCTGGCGGAGTTCGCCCGCGACAGCACCTACGGCAAGGTGGTGCGCTTCACCAACGACGTGCTGCTCTCGGCCCCCTCGATCCTGGTCGGCCTGTTCATCTACTGGCTGCTGGTCCGCCCCTTCCACGGCTTCTCCGGCATCGCCGGGGCCGTGGCCCTGGCCCTGCTCGCGGCGCCGGTGGTCACGCGCACGACCGAGGACGTGCTCAAGCTGCAGTCCCGTCAGCTTCGCGAAAGCGGGGTGGCGCTCGGCGCGCCGGTCTGGACCGCCATCCGCGCCATCATGTGGCGGGCGGCGGCGGGCGGCATCATCACCGGCGGCCTGCTGGCCTTCGCCCGCATCTCCGGCGAGACCGCGCCCCTGCTGTTCACGGCTCTGAACAACCAGTTGTTCAGCCTGGACATGACCAAGCCGATCGCCAACCTGCCCTCGATCATCTTCAACTACGCCCTCAGCGCCTACGACGACTCCCGTCGCCTGGCCTGGGTCGGCGCGCTCCTCATCACCATCGCGGTGCTCGGCGCCAATGTCATCGTGCGCGCCTTCGCCCGGGAAAGAAAACGGCCATGACCGCCACCCCGCCCGCAGCCGTCGCCACGGCGCCCGAGCCCCAGGTCTTCGAGAGCTTTGTCGAAGCCATCCCCCAGGAGCGGATCAAGCTCGAGACCCGCAAGCTGAGTTTCTTCTACGGCAAGAACCAGGCCCTGCACGAGGTCAGCCTGCCGTTCGCCGGGAACTCGGTCACCGCCCTGATCGGCCCGTCGGGCTGCGGCAAGTCCACCCTGCTGCGGGCGATGAACCGCATCTATGCGCTGTATCCCGGCCAGCGCGCCGAGGGGGAGGTGCTGCTCGACGGCGAGAACATCCTGGACCGCAAGGTCGATCTGACCCAGCTCCGCTCGCGGGTCGGCATGGTGTTCCAGCAGCCCACTCCGTTCCCGATGTCGATCTACGACAACGTCGCCTTCGGCGTGCGCCTGTACGAGAAGCTGTCCAAGCCCGACATGGACGCGCGGGTGGAGGAGAGCCTGCGCCGCGCGGCGCTGTGGGACGAGGTGAAGGACAAGCTGAAAAGCTCCGGCCTGGGCCTGTCCGGCGGCCAGCAGCAGCGCCTGTGCGTGGCGCGCGGCGTGGCGGTGCGGCCCGAGGTGATCCTGCTCGACGAACCGGCCTCGGCGCTGGACCCCCACTCCACCGCCAAGCTGGAGGAGACCATCGTCGAGCTGAAGCGCGACTACACCATCGTCATCGTCACCCATAACCTGCAGCAGGCCGGGCGCATCTCCGACCACGCCGCCTTCATGTACCTGGGCCGGTTGATCGAATTCGCCCGCACCGACCGCCTGTTCGACAACCCCCGCGCCAGCCGCACCGCCGACTACATCACCGGCCGTTTCGGCTGAACGTTCGCCTCTCGTGGGCCTTCCAGACGCCGCCGTCGTGACGGCGGCGCGCCGACGCGTGGGCGCGACGCGGGGCAAAACAGCGCGTCCGTCGCGATGGCTTGATCCGGAACGCCTTCGCCTTTAACCTCCCGGGACGCCGCGTGGGAGCATACCCTCCATTCAGGCGTTCCGCCGCAAGGGGACGACGTCTTGACCATTCGGCGGCAAGGCGCGTTCCGTTCAGAGAGCGCCCCATGTTCCCCCCACCGCGAATTTGGTCTGCTGGCATCTTTTTGGTTTGAAATGGCGCTTGGAAGACGACCTGCACATTCGGCTGGCCTCAGCCGCCGCATGATTTGGACCCTGGCCTTATGAGCGTGATCCCCCGCGTGAGCTTCCCGACCCGCGTCGAGGTGCTTGGCTCGAAGGGTGTCGAGCGTCCCGATGTCGTGGTCGCCATCCCGGTCAAGGACGAAGAGGCCCGAGTCGAGGCCTGCCTGGCGTCGCTCGCCGACCAGGTCGAGGTCGACCCGACCCGGTTCGCCGTCGTCCTGCTGCTGAACAACTGCACTGACACCACCGCCGCCAAGGTCCGGGCGCTGTCGCCGCACCTGCCGTACGCGCTGCACCTGCACGAGGTGGAGCTGCCCGAGGCCTACGCCAACGCCGGCTGGGCCCGGCGGCTGGGCATGGAGGCGGCGGCCGAGCTGGCCTCGCCCGACGGCCTGATCCTCACCACCGACGCCGACACCCTGGTCGAGACCGACTGGGTCGCCGCCAACCAGCGCGAGATCGCCGCCGGCGTGGACGCGGTGGCCGGCTACGTCATGGCCGACCCGGTCGAGCTGATGGAGCTTCCGGCCGAGATCCTCGAGCGCGGCTCGTTGGAATGGGAATACCAGCAGCTGGTGGCCGAGATGGGCGCCCGTGTCGATCCCGAGCCCCACGACACCTGGCCACGCCACAACCAGAACTGCGGCGCCTCCGCCGCCATCACCGTGCGCGCCTACCGCCGTATCGGCGGCCTGCCGCCGCGTCCGGTGGGCGAGGACCGCGCCCTGTTCGAGATGCTGCGCCATATCGACGGCAAGATTCGCCACAGCCTGGATGTCCAGGTGGTCACCTCCGCGCGCACCGACGGCCGCGCCCTGGGCGGGCTGTCGGACGCGATCCGCCTGCGCGGCGAGCCCGACCACGCCTGCGACGAGATGCTGGAAGTGGCCATGGTCGCCTTCCGCCGCGCCGTCTGGCGCCGCCGTCTGCGCGCCTTGTGGCAGGCGGGCGGGCGCGAGGCCCTGATCCATTCCGATTGGGCCCAGCGCTTGCACGTCTCCGAATGGGAGCTGCGCCAGGCGGCCGATCACGCCTGTTTCGGAGAAACCTGGGCGGACATCGAAGCGATCAGCCCGCGCCTGGTGCGCGAGCTGGTCACCGGCCGTGGACTGAAGCGGGAGCTGCGCCGCATGCGCCGCCTCGTGGAAGCGGTGCGGGCCGGCATGGTCCTGGACGCCTCGCCCAAGACCGCCGTTCGACGCGCGCGGGCGGTCCAGGCCGCCTAAGGGATCGGGCGCTTTGCGTCAGGCCGACTGCGTAGGCCTTCCTAATCTCTTCACACCTCTCCACCGTCTTCCCCGATCAAGTCGGGCGATGACGAGAAATTTCGAGTGACAGCGGCCGGAAACCGTCAGGCTTCCGGCCGCCACCCATCCGCAGCTACTTCGCGTCGGGGTATTGGATCGTGCCCTGTAGGTGTTGCATCACCGCGCGGGCGTCGTAGGCGTGGGGATTGTTCGGCTTGGGGCCGCGACCCATCAGGATCTCGACGGTGGCGGTGTATTGCGTCACCTGCTGCACATCCAGAGAACCGCCCCAGACCGGGTCGTTCCAATAGCCGTAGCCCCAGCCGAACCCGCGACGACGGACGCCCCAATACGGACCACCCCAGCCGCCGGCGAAATAGGGATCGGGATCGGTGTAGAGGCTGGTCTGGGCGCTGGTGTTGCGGTCCACGGCCTGGAACCAGTCGAAGCCGTTGTTCACCGTCAGCTGGGCCGAGCGGAACAGCAGGTAACGGTTCACCCGCTCACGTGAGGCCAGGGTGTTGCCGGCGAACTCGACCTGCCAGCGGTTAGGTTCGATCTGTTGTTCGCTATAGCCGCCGGACGCCGAGTGATTGTGGGCGCCAAGGGGTTGGTAAGGGGTCGCGGTTTCGCACCCCGCCAGCAGGAGCGCCGCAGCCACGGCGATCAGTGCCCGCTTCATGAGCTTCTTCTCCAGGCCACCTCAGCCAGAGGTGGCTTCTTCCGCTTCAATGGCCGGTTGCGCAAGCGCGTTCCGGAGCCAGCGAGAATAGTCAGTGAAACGTGTCGGCCGTGTTGCGGAATTGGACCCTCGCCGGGGCGACGATCCCCACCGCGCTGACGTTCACCGAGTGGATCACCGCATCGATCTCGCGCCGCCAGAAGTCCAGGAACCGATGCACCCGCGGGAACTCCGGGGCGACGTCCAGGGTCTGCCACATGAAGCGCTGCAGCAGGCTGGGATGGTCGGGCATGTAGTAGAGCACTTCCGCCGTGGTCAGTCGGCCGCCGCGGAGTTGGGTTTCGAAGTCGCGAAGCTCCATCGTCGATCTCCATGCGCTTATGCACACACGCAGGAGATCAAGCGTTGCGTTAACTATCCGTTGCACGAAATCGTCACAAAGCGCCCAGGTCTGGGCCGCCGCCCGGAAAATGGGCAGGGCTTGGCCAGGCCTCAGGCCTTTCCGGCGCGCCGATCCCGCTGCGCCAGCACCCGCAGGCGCAGCGCGTTCAGCCGGATGAAGCCGGCCGCGTCGCGCTGGTCGTAGGCCACCGCGCCCTCTTCGAAGGTGACGAGCTGCTGGTCGTAGAGCGGGAAGGGCGCCTCGCGGCCGATCACGGTGACGTTGCCCTTGTAGAGCTTCACCCGCACGCGACCGGTGACGTTCTCCTGGCTCTTGTCGATCATGGCCTGCAGCATCTCGCGCTCGGGCGAGAACCAGAAGCCGTTGTAGACCAGCGACGCGTAGCGCGGCATCAGCTCGTCCTTCAGGTGGCCGGCGCCGCCGTCCAGCGTGATCGACTCGATGCCACGGTGGGCGGTCAGCAGGATGGTCCCGCCGGGCGTCTCGTAGACCCCGCGCGACTTCATGCCGACGAAGCGGTTCTCCACCAGGTCCAGCCGCCCGATCCCGTTGTCGTGGCCGAGCTGGTTCAGCTTGGTCAGGAGCGTCGCGGGCGACATCGCCTCGCCGTCGATGGCGACGGGGTCGCCGCGCTCGAAGTCCATGGTGAATACGGTGGGTTTGTCCGGCGCGTCCTCGGGCGAGATGGTGCGCTGGTGGACGAACTCGGGGGCCTCGACCGCCGGGTCTTCCAGCACCTTACCCTCGGATGAGGAGTGCAACAGGTTGGCGTCGACCGAAAAGGGCGCGTCGCCGCGCTTGTCCTTGGCGATGGGGATCTGGTGCTTTTCGGCGAAGTCGAGCAGGTGCTCGCGGCTCTTGAAGTCCCATTCCCGCCAGGGCGCGATCACCCGGATGTCGGGCTCTAGCGCATAGTAGCCGAGCTCGAAGCGGACTTGGTCGTTGCCCTTGCCGGTGGCGCCATGACAGACCGCGTCGGCGCCGACCTGGCGGGCGATCTCGATCTGTTTCTTGGCGATCAGCGGGCGCGCGATGGAGGTGCCGAGCAGGTACTGGCCCTCATAGACCGTGTTGGCGCGGAACATCGGGAAGACGTAGTCGCGCACGAACTCCTCGCGCACGTCCTCGATGAACACGTTCTCGGGCTTGATCCCGAGCATCAGCGCCTTTTCCTTGGCCGGCCCCAGCTCCTCGCCCTGGCCCAGGTCGGCCGTGAAGGTCACCACCTCCGCGCCGTACTCGGTCTGCAGCCACTTCAGGATGATCGAGGTGTCCAGCCCGCCGGAATAGGCGAGCACGACCTTCTTCACGGGGCGGGTGTCGGCCATGGGGTGTCCTTCGGGCAGGCGGGGAGTGCGCGCGTTTAAGGGCGCCCGGGCGATGAGGGCAAGCGCTAATCTCGGCCGGCGACAGGCGAACGGGAGCGACCTGTTAACCAATAAATGGTCGGCGATCTCAAGCACATTAAAGATTGTGGAAACCTGAACCGTGCAACCTGGGCCGAGTTGAAGATGGCGCTCCTTCGCGCGGCATAGGATTTCACGTCATATGCGTCTGGCTGAAGATCATGAGTTCTTGGTGCTCGCCTACGGGGATTCCCCCTTTCTCGGCGATTGCCTGACTTCATTGAAGGCTCAGCGGGCTTCTTCGCGAATCCGGATTTCGACGTCCACGCCCTCGCCCTACATCGACCGCGTCGCCCAGGACCATCAGGTCGAGGTGCTGGTCAATCCGGTTCGAACCGGGATCGGCAGGGATTGGAATTTTGCGCTGGAGCGGGCGGAGCGGCGCTACGTCACCCTGGCCCACCAGGACGATCTCTATCGCCCGGCCTTCCTGCCGGAAACCCTCGCCCTGTTCGAGGCGCACCCCGAGGCCGGGGTGTGCTTCACCGGCTACGAGCAGATCGACGACTGCGGCAGGATCACCTGGTCGAAGATCAGTCTGGTCAAGCATGGCTTGGAGCGGTCGATCATCGGCTCGAAAGTGCGGGTGAATCCCGCGCGGATGCGGTGGTTCCTCTCATTCGGCAATCCCTTGCCGTGCTCGTCGGTCACCCTGGACATGCGGCGGCTGGACGGCTTCCAGTTTTCCGAGACGCTTTCGAGCAATCTGGACTGGGATGCGTGGCTGCGGCTGTGCCGGGGCGGTATGTCCTTCCTGCACGCGCCCGAGCGGCTGATCGGACGCCGTCACAACGACCTGACAGAAACCTCCCGCCTAATCCGTGACGGCCGGCGCCGGCGCGAGGATCGGGAGATGTTCCGCCGCACCTGGGCCAAACCCCTGGATGGCGCGATGGCCTACGTCTATTCGGTTTCCTATTGAGCCCGATGATCGCAAAGCTGCTGAGGTTCGGAGTCGTCGGCGGCTCCATGTCGTTGCTCAACTACGCGATCTTCATAGGCGCTATCCGCCTGAACACGGGTTATCTGATTGCGGCGTCGATCGCCTGGTTGGTCACGGTCGCGATCAGCTATGCACTCAACCGTCGCTTTACGTTCCGGCGGAGCGGATGGGGCGGCCTCAAGGATGTGGCGGGATATGTCGCCGGCTACGTCCTGCAATTCTTGGTGTCGCTTGCCGGGCTTCAACTCCTGATCGGCGTGCTTGGACTCGGACCGAGCCTGGCCTTCGTCGTCAATCTAGTCGCCACCTCGACCTTCAGCTTCTGCTATATGCAGCTTGCGGTGTTTCGCGAGGGGGCGGCGTCTTCGAAGGCGCCGGCTTGACGCATACGCTCTAGGCGCGGTTCGGCTCGTCGCCCTTGTCCTCGCCGGTTCGGCGATAGACATGCGGATTGTTGTAGACCTTGGCGCCGAATGTCTTCAGCACCGTGGTGCGCAAAGCGTTGTCCGCCCGCATGATCGCATCCGATAACGGCTGATCGGGTTCGCCTCGAAATGAGGTTGCGTGAAAATATTCGGCCATCTCAGGTGATTGGGAGGAAAAATAGTAGTTCGAGACGCAGCATCGCGTCTGGTCGCGCTTAACTTCCTGCACCGAATGCCAAGAGGTGCGATTGGTCGCCATCAGCACCAGGCGATTGAACAGCGCGGGTATGGTTCGGGGCGCGCCCTTGGGCCCCTGGTCCCAAAGCTGCAGATTGCCGCCGAAGTCTTCGCGCCAATCCGGCGTCACATAATAAAGCAGGTTGAGCACGCGATAGCGCGCGCGTGCGCCGTCGTGGGAATTGTCGAGGTGGGGCTTGAGGTATGCGCCTTTGGGCATGGCGCTGAGACCTCCAGCATAGAGGTCGGCGTCCGGCTGAAGCGCCTGTAGGCCGGTGATGGCGGCGACCTCGTACAGCACGCGCGGGTCTTGGAATGCGTAGACGATCTCTTCCAGGATGGCCGGATAGGCGTCCATCTGGGCGGCGACGAACTTCCGTTCCTTGATCGAGTTCTTGAACATCATGCGCCCATGATCGGGAAATGCGGCATGGATGGCTTGGGCCATATCCACCGGCAGCAGGTCGTCGACGAAGGATGACGGGACGCGCCCATGTTCGTTGAAAGCGCTCCTCATCGAGGCGCCGGCCTGTTGAAGGCGCGCCACGATATGATCGGCCATCTCGCCGCGGGTAAGGGGGCTCTTTTCAGTCACAGCGAAACTCCGCTCGACGCTGGTTGAGGCCTGACGACATGAACGGATGCGCAACCCATCGACTGCATCTTCAATTCCTGCGGCGCGGGGCGCGCGATAGCCGTCGCCTTCGGGACTTCGATCCCGACCTTGGCGGCGTCCTTCCGGTCGAACAGATGCACACGCCCACGACGACAAAGGGCGTACACTTGGCTTGCGGAAAGGGCTTGCAAGTCGAACACCAGCGGACGGGCGCGCAACCCGGGATCGTTGCGCACGAGCCCGCTGACGTCGCCCCCGTTCACCACAACGAAATCGGCCGTATCGGCGCTGATGGCCTGACTTGCCCGCGCGAACGGCGCCGCATCGGCGTGGGCCTGCAACGCCCGCCAAGGCGCAAGGACGAGCACTGAGGCGGCGAGGGACAGCATGATCGCATTGCGCGCGAGGAGGGGCGACCAGGCGCTCCGAGTCAGCTCGACGTAGGCGGCGGCCGCGATCAGGCAGGCGCAACCGAGCAGGCCGTGGAGATAGCGGTAGCCCCATCCAAGGCCTTGATAGGGCATCACGAGGGCCACCGTCGCCAGAGTCAGGATCGACGCCGCCGCCATGTTGCGTAGCGCTCCGCCGGTTCGGAGAGCCGGGACGAAACCGGCGAAGAGCAGGACCGCCATCAAAGGGTTCTGCCAGCTGATGAAGCGGATCAGGTTCTCGGCCATCAGGCGCACCGCCTCCAGCGGGTCGCTTTCGGACACCAGCTGCAGAACGTGGCCGGCGAAGGCCTGTACGCCGCCGCCCTTGCCCTGGGGTGCGGCCAGACCCATCAGATGGAACATCACGGGCCAGTACAGAATCCAGAACAGCCCGATCGCCGCATATCCGCACGTGAACACGACAGCGCGCCTCCACCGACCGCTGGCGAAGGCATGGAGGATAAAAGGCGCGACCAACAAGGGATGGAATACGAGCTGATGCAGGCCGCAGGCGGCCCAGCCGACGGCGAGGGCGGCTCCGTCGCTCCAACCGCTATCCCTTTGATAAAGGCGCAGCCAAGTCAGATTCAGCGCCAGGTGCGCAGACATCGCGTAGGGCGTCATGGCCGTGAACAGGAGCTGGGAGGAGCTCGCCAGGAACACCGCAGCCACGGCGGCGGCGTCCGGCCTGTCCGGCCACAAGACTTTCGCGATGTCGTAGACCATCGCCACCGAAAAGGCGCTCAAGAGCGGCCCGGCCCAGGCCGCTCCGCCTACGGCCATGAGCAATCCGCGAAAGGCGGCGTTCAGGGGCAGATAATCCGAACTCCATACCGCATGGCCCGGAACCTGGAGGCCGAATTCCGGCTGGAGGGCGGGCACATACTCGCGCCAGATCGCCGGCACGGGCGCAATGAAAAGTCCGCGATGGAAGGTGGTCGCGTCGGACACCGCGAAGAACTCGTCCAAGGAAAGGGGATAGCGGGAGAACACCAACCGCCATCCGACCAGGCCCGTAATCAGGACGGCGAGGGCGGCGAGGGCCGCCACGACCCGGGCGCTCCGCCATGCGGTGGGCCACGCCCATGCCGGAAAGCCGCGACCTGCCAACCCCTTGGCCATCAGCAGTAGAAACACGCCCTCCAACGCGAGGACCTGCAGGTCCTCCTTCACCAGGAAGACGTCCGCTTGCCGCAAATCCCTCGATTTCAGCAGCATCAGAATGAAAGCGAGCAGGCACAAGCTCACGCAGACGATCATCCACCGCTGAGTCAAATTTGCCGGCCAGGCCCACGAGCACCGGGCGCCCCGACCGGCCTCGGCGATATCGGAATCGGCGGATTGAGCCGCTGGGCCGTTCATCCGGCCATTCATACCGGCCATCCGTTTGGATTCCGCTAAGGCTGTCGCGCGGCGTGACCCCGGCGCCGTCAGCGCCTATCTTGTCCGCATGACCGACATAACCCTGCTCGATCCCGCCGAAGCGGATGCGGATGTGGAGATCACGGCCCCCATCGAGGTCGATCCCGCAAAGCCCATGCGCCTGTATCTGGTGGACGGGTCGGGCTACATCTTCCGCGCCTTCCACGCCCTGCCGCCCTTGACCCGAAAGTCCGACGGCCTGCCGGTGGGTGCGGTGCAGGGCTTCTGCAACATGCTGTGGAAGCTGATCTGCGACACCAAGGACGGCGACGACGGCAAGGGCCTGGGCGCGCCGACCCACCTGGCGGTGGTGTTCGACGCCAGCGAGAAGACCTTCCGCTCCAAGATCTACGAGCAGTACAAGGCCCACCGCCCGCCGCCGCCGGCCGACCTGATCCCCCAGTTCCCGCTGATCCGCGAGGCCACCCGCGCCTTCGGCGTGCCGGCCATCGAGCTGGAGGGCTATGAAGCCGATGACGTGATCGCCACCTACGCCCGCCGGGTCGCCCAGGCTGGCGGCGAGGTGGTGGTGGTCTCCTCCGACAAGGACCTGATGCAACTGGTCAACGAGCAGATCTGCCTGCTCGATCCGGTCAAACAGGTCCGCATCTGCCGCGAGCAGGTGATCGAGAAGTTCGGGGTGCCGCCCGAGCGGGTGGTCGAGGTCCAGGCGCTGGCCGGCGACAGCGTCGACAACGTGCCGGGCGCGCCGGGCATCGGCATCAAGACCGCCGTCCAGCTTCTCGAAGAGTTTGGCGATCTGGACTCGCTGTTGGCGCGCGCGGGCGAGATCAAGCAGCCCAAGCGGCGCGAGACCCTGCTGACCCACGCCGACCAGGTGCGCATCTCGCGCCAACTCGTCACCCTCGCCGACGACGCGCCCGTCCCCGATCCGGTGTCGGACTTCGTGGTGCGCGCGCCCGATCCCGCCGTCCTGGCCCAGTTCCTCAACGAGATGGAATTCCGCACCCTGGCGCGTCGGGTGTCGGAGGCCAGCCCCGGCATGGTCCCGGCGCCCATGGTCTCGGCCCCCCAGGCGGTGGCGATCGATCCCACGGCCTATGTCTGCATCCAGGACCTGGAGACGCTGGACGCCTGGATCGCCCGCGCGTTCGAGGCCGGGGTGATCGCCTTCGACACCGAGACCGACTCCCTATCCTCGGCGGCGTCCGGGCTATGCGGCGTGTCGCTGGCCACAGCGCCGGGCCAGGCGGTCTACATCCCGCTGGGCCACTGCGCCGCGGAGGGGCTGGACCTGATGGCCGCCCAGGACTGGACCCAGATTCCGATGTCGCCGGCCATCGCGCGGCTGAAGCCGCTGCTGGAAGACCCGAGCGTGCTGAAGGTGGCGCAGAACGCCAAGTACGACCTGGCGGTGATGAGCCGTTACGGCGTCGACGTCGCGCCGATCGAGGACACCATGCTGATGTCCTATGTGCTGGACGCGGGCCTGCACGGCCACGGCATGGACGAGCTGTCCCAGATTCACCTCGGCCACATCCCGATCCCGTTCAAGCAGGTGGCCGGCAGCGGCAAGAAGGAGATCAGCTTCGCCCAGGTGGAGCTGAAGACCGCCACCGCCTACGCCGCCGAGGACGCGGACGTGACCCTGCGGCTGTATCACGTGCTCAAGCCGCGCCTGCTGAAGGCCAAGCTTCTCACTGTCTACGAGACGCTGGAGCGGGGTATGCCGCCCGTGCTGGCGGCGATGGAATGCCACGGGATCAAGGTCGATCCGGACCGGCTGCGCGCCCTGTCGCACGAGTTCGGGATCAAGATGGTCGAGGCGGAGGCGCGTGCGCACCAGCTTGCCGGCCACCCCTTCAACCTCGGCAGCCCCAAGCAGATCGGCGACGTGCTGTTCGGCGAGCTGGGCCTGCCGGGCGCCAAGCGCACAGCCACCGGGGCCTGGTCCACCGACGTCAAGGTAATGGAGGACCTGGCCGAGCAGGGCCACGACCTGCCGCGCGCCATCCTGGACTGGCGCCAGATCGCCAAGCTGAAGAACACCTATACCGACGCCCTGGTCCTGGCCGTGGCGCCGGCGACCGGGCGGGTGCATACCTCGTTCTCGCTGGCCTCGACCACCACCGGGCGGCTGTCATCGTCGGACCCCAACCTACAGAATATCCCGATCCGGACGGATGAGGGGCGCAAGCTGCGCACCTGCTTCATCGCCGAGCCGGGCAATGTGATCGTCTCGGCCGACTATTCCCAGATCGAGCTGCGGTTGCTGGCCCACATCGGCGATATTCCGCAGTTGAAGGACGCCTTCCGCCGGGGCCTGGACATCCACGCCATGACCGCCTCGGAGATGTTCGGCGTCCCGGTCGAGGGCATGGACCCGATGGTGCGCAGGCGCGCCAAGGCGATCAATTTCGGCATCATCTACGGCATCTCGGCCTTCGGCCTGTCCAACCAGCTCGGCATCCGCCAGGACGAGGCCGGGGCCTATATCCGCACCTATTTCGAGCGCTTCCCCGGCATCCGCGACTATATGGACAAGACCCGCGCCCTGGTGCGCGAGCAGGGGTTCGTCACGACGCTGTTCGGCCGGCGGATCAACATCCCCGAGATCGCCTCCAAGTCGGCCGCCCAGCGCCAGTTCTCCGAGCGCGCCGCCATCAACGCCCCGATCCAGGGCGCCGCCGCCGACATCATCCGCCGGGCCATGATGCGCATGCCGGCGGCCCTGAAGACGGCGGGCCTCAGCGCGCGCATGCTGCTGCAGGTCCACGACGAACTGGTGTTCGAGGCGCCCAAGGCCGAGGCCGACGCCCTGTGCAAGCTCGCCGCCGAGGTGATGTCGGGCGCGGCCGAGCCGGCGGTGGCCCTGTCGGTGCCGCTGACGGTCGACGCGCGCTGGGCGGCGAACTGGGACGAGGCGCACTGAGGCCAAGCTTTGCGGACATGAACGCCAGCTAACTACGGGCTCACGACGCGTTCAGCCGCCATCGCCCAGGTTACTGCAACGGTCGTGATCCATCACGGCCCTTTGCAGGGGAAATCCGATGTCAGCGCCTCTCCGCGCGGCGGCTTCGAGGTCGAAGGCCGAGACCGCTTCCAGCACCGCCACGGTGGTCAGCCTGAGCGAGCGGGTCCGCCGGCTCCAGGCCGAGGCCAAGGGCGCCGCCCGCGAGCAGGTCGACCTGTTGGCCGCCAACCTGCTGCAGGCGCACCAACTCGCCGAGGAGATCGCCGAGGGCGGCGCCGCCTATCCCGTCGGGGTGCGCGATCTCGCCCGCCGGCTCAGCGTGGACAGCGCCGTGAGGTTCGCCGCGATCGAAGCGATCATGGCGCGGGCCTGAGCCGTCCGATCCGGCGCGCCCTCATCTGACGTAGGAGCCGGCGTTGAGGTCGATGGTCGATCCGGTGGCGTGGTCGGCCAGGCCGCTGAGCAGGAAGGCCGCCATCGGGGCGATATCGTCCGGCTCGGTGAGGCGCGACAGGGCCAGGTCGCTGACCGCGTAGTCCTCGCCATACTGGTCGATGAAGGCCTGGGCCATCTCGGTGCGGGTGAAGCCGGGCGCCAGGATGAAGGCCTTGACGCCGGCCTTGCCGAAGCCGCGCGCGATGGATCGCGTCAGCGCGACGACGCCGGCCTTGGACGCCGCATAGGCGAGGTAGTCCGGCTGATCGCCGCGGAAAGCGGCGCGGGAGGCGATGTTGACGATCCTTCCCCCATCGCGGGTCATGAAATGCGCGATGGCCAACCGGCTGAGGATGGCGGTCGCGGTGAGGTTGACGGCCATGGTCGTCTCCCAGTCGCCGAGCCATTCGCCCATCGGCTTGTCGAGCGCGGACTCCACCGCAATCCCGGCATTGTTGACCAGGGCGTCGATCCTGCCGAAACGGCCTTCGATCTCCGACCAGAGCGCCGCGCAGGTCTCCGGGTCCGCGAGATCGGCTCCGAACGCCTGGGCGCCGTTTCCAAGGCTGTGCGCCAGCGCCTCCGCCGCCTCGCGTCCGCGACCGTAGTGGACGGCGACCCGCGCGCCCGCGCCGCCGAGCCGGCGCGCAATGGCGGCGCCGATGCCCCGGCTGGCCCCGGTGACGAGCACGGTCTGGTCGGAAAGGTCTATATGCACGACGAAGCCCCTGGTCCCAGCGGCGGCGCACCGCCTGATCGGCCGGACGAATAGGGGGGCGATGCGTCCGGTGGCGCCCCTCCAAAGAGGGGTGTACGGAATTGGGCAAGACGGGACCGGTCCTGAATGCCAACCTCGCAATCGACCCTGGTCGAGATCATCGGCGCCATCGGAAGGGCCGATTTCGCCGCCGTGACCGCCAAGGCGGTCTGCGAGCTGATGGACTTCGAGCTTTCGGCCATCGTCGTCCATCGAGGCGAAGCGCCGCCCGCCCTGTTGTTCGAGAACTTCGACACCGTCGGATGTCGGCAGGGAATCCAGAACTACGTCGGGTTCACCCATGCGGCCAATCCGCTGCTGGAGCGTGGTCCGGTCGCCGGCGCCTTCAGGGCGCGGGACTTCCAGATCCGGGCGGATCGGATCGCGGCCGACGCCAGGTCCTACCTCGTGCGCTCTCCCGACGAGGAACTGGGCTTCCGCACCGTGGGGTGGCCCGCGAGACTGGAGGAGGTGGGCCTGTATTTTCCAGCCTGCGGCGGCATGGTCGAGCTCGGCCTGTATCGTGATCGCGGCCGAGCGTCCGTCCAACACGACGCGCTCAAGGACCTGGAAGCGCTGAGCGCGCCGATCGCCGCCGCCTTCGACCGGAGCGCCACGCTCGCCGATGCGACGCCGCCCCAGCGAAGGACGTTCCACAAAAGCCTCACGCCGCGTGAGGCTGAGATCGCCGACCTGCTCCTGATCGGCTGTTCGTCGGAAGCCATCGAACTGCGGCTCGGCATCAGCCGCCATACGGTGAAGGACTACCGCAAGCAGATCTATCGCAAGCTGGGGATCGGCACGCTGTCCGAGCTATTCGCCCTGGGCGCCGGTTCGCTGGCCCACTCTCTTCCGAGCCGCCGCAGGCCTCTCTAGGCCGCCACGCCCGTCGTCATCATCTCCTGCACCCGCGTCAGCAGTTCCGGGGTCGCGGCCAGTTCGGCGCGCATGGCGGGGTCGCGGGCCAGGCGCATGGCCTCGGTGCGGGCGCGCGCGGTCACCGGACCCAGGGGCGCGGTCTCGCCGCTGACCAGCTTCAGCAACAGCATCAGGCGGTGGGCGGCGGACGCCGGGGCGCGGGCGATGGCGGCGATCAGCTTGGCGTCGGCCTCGATCATGCCGGCGACCTCGCCGATCCGCACCGCGACCTCGACCCGGTCCTCCTCGGCCAGGCCGACCCGGCGCAGCGCATGCTCCAGCTCCGCCAGATGGGCCAGCTTCCAGGCCGGGGATTCGGAGCCGGTGAACAGGACCCGTTCGAAGCGCAGGGCGCCGATCGTGGTCTTCAGCCACTTGGCCGCCGCGCGCTTGTTGACGCCGCCGACCACGTTCTCGCCGAGCCGCATCAGCGCCTGGGCCTCGCCCAGCGGGCCGCCGCCGGCCTGTTCCAGATAGATCTGCACGAAGTTGGAGTTGAGCAGGCTCTTGGAGCGCTCGATGAAGGCGGCCTGGACCTCTTCGGGCCCGACCACCTTGGAGCCGGCCATGACCAGCACGCGGGCCAGGGCGCGCATGGTGCGGATCTCGCCGCCCGGATCGGTGGGATGCAGGCGGCGCGTACTGTTCAGCTCCGCCAGGATGCGGCGGGCGAGCGAGGTGCGCACCGAGTCGAAAGCCGGGTCGCCCAGCCAATGCGCCAGGCGGTTCAGGGCGACGTCGATCGGCGGGAACTCGTGGTTCAGCGACGGGTCCTTCTGGATCATGATCGCCACGGTCTCGGGCGCGACCAGCCGGGTCATCAGCGCCAAGCCCGACCCCATGTCGGGCGACGCCTCGCCCACCAGGGCCGCCAGCCCGCCGCGCGAGCCGAGGATCTCGCTCAGCGGCTGTTCCAGCACCCGGAAGGCGAGAAGGCGGCCAGGACCTTCGGTGGGGGCGGATTCCGCCATGTCGAGCAGCAGGCCGATCTTGTCCACCCAGCTTAGCCCGCCAGCCATGACGGCGGCGGCCGAGCCGCCCAGCACGAAGGCGGGTTCGGCCGAGACCAGGGCGATCTCCACCGCCGAGGCGAAGTTGGACGAGGCGACGATCGGGAACAGGTGGCGGCGATGGGCGGAGGTCACCCGCGAGATCGCCTCGTCCACCAGCTTCTGATAACGCCGCATGACTTCGTGCACGGAGCATTTGCGCGCCTGGGCCTCGGGCACCGACAGCCGTTGCAGGCAATGCTGGATCTCCATGCCCGAGGCGTCCAGGCGTTCGATCAGGTCGGCGCGATGCAGCAGTTCGAAGGCGGTGGAGCGCTCCCGCTTGAGCCAGCCGTCCAGCAGCCGCGCGATCCGTTCGCGGGCGTGGATGGTGTAGAGGTCCGACGGCGTCACGCACAGAAGCCCGGCCTCTTCCTCGAGGATATGCGTCTTGGGCTTGAGCGGCTGGATGTCGCCGCGGGTCAGGATGGCGATGCTGGCGTATATACCCGTATCCGGGTCGAGGATCTCCTTGGTGACCTTCACCGCCGCCGCGCGATTTTCCGCCAGCATGGTCTCGGCGCGCTTTACGGCCTCCAGGCGTTCCTCGGTGGCGAACTCCAGCGCCCATGGCGAACTGGGTTTTCGCCGGGCGAACAGCTCGTAATGGACGTTATCGTTGACCATGTAGTGCTCCCGCCTTCTTTTTTATCCGGCGGCGGCTTAAATTTGCCTGAAGTTGCGTGATCTACGTCGGCTTGCGACTTGCATTCGGAAAAGCGACCTTCTGCACATGGCGAAGATCACCCTTGTCGACGATGACGAAAACATCGTCACCTCCATCTCCCTGGCGCTCGAAAGCCACGGGCACGTGGTCAGGGCCTACCACGACGGCGTCGCCGGCCTCCAGGCCCTAGAGCAGGAGCCGCCGGACCTCGCCATCCTGGACGTGAAGATGCCCCGCATGGACGGGATGGAGGTGTTGCGTCGCCTCCGCCAGACCTCCGAACTGCCGGTGATCATCCTGACGTCCAAGGACGAGGAGATCGACGAGATCCTGGGCTTCAACCTTGGCGCCGACGACTACATCCACAAGCCCTTCTCCCAGCGGCTGCTGATCGAGCGGGTCAAGGCGGTGCTGCGCCGGGCCAGGGCCGACGACGAGGAGGAGCCGGACGTCACCGGCATGTCGCCCGCCGCCGCCGCCGCCGCCCAGGCCAAGCCGCTGAAGCGCGGGAAGCTGACGCTCGATCCCCAGCGCCACGACTGTCTCTGGGAAGAGCGGCCGGTCAAGCTGACGGTGACCGAGTTCCTGCTGCTCCAGTCCCTGGCCCAGCGGCCCGGCTTCGTGAAGAGCCGCGACAACCTGATGGACGCCGCCTACGACGATCAGGTCTATGTCGACGACCGCACCATCGACAGCCACGTCAAGCGAATGCGCAAGAAGTTCCGCCAGGTCGATCCCGAGTTCGACGCCATCGAGACCCTGTATGGCGTGGGATATCGCTACCGGGAGACGTGAGCGTGAACGCGGCGGCCCAGGCGACGCGCGCGCCGACTTCGCCGCCGACCGACCGGGACCTCGCCCTGCCGTCGTCCGCCTCGCGACGGCCGCCGGCGCGCGGGAGCGGGGTCGAGCGCCGGGGGCGGTTCCGCTTCCACGGGTCGCGGCTGGCCAGGCTGATCCTCGGCCTGAACCTGGCGGGCCTGGCCATCCTGGTCGTCGGGGCCTTGGTGCTGAACGAGTTCAGCCGGGGGCTGGTCGAGGCGCGGGTGGACAGCCTCTCCACCCAGGGTGAGCTGATCACCCAGGTGATCGTCAAGGCGGCCACCACCGGCGAGCCCAAGCCGGACATGAGTCCGGACGCCGCCCGCGTGGTGCTGGAAATCCTCGCCATTCCCCGCTCGGAGCGGGCCCAGCTCTATGACCGGAGCGGCCGCCTGATCGCCGACACCGATGTGATCGCCGACAAGGTGGTCGAGCGGCCCCTGCCGCCGGCGCTCAAACCCGGCCAGCATATTCACTGGCCGTGGTCGGGCGCGGCCTTCGAGGCGCGTCGTGAAGCCCGCGCCCACGCCGAGGAGCATGCCGAGGTCGCCCGCGCCCTCACCGGCCAGAAGGTGGCCGGGGTGCGCATGTCGGAGACGGGAGGGCGGCTGGTCAGCGTCTCGATCCCGATCCAGAACGTGCAGGCGGTGCTGGGCGTGCTGACCATCCAGGCCGGCGACGTCGACCGCATCGTCGCCGCCCAGCGGATGGCGCTGATCCCCTTTATCCTGATGGCGGTGGGGGCGGTGCTGGCCTCCAGCCTGCTGCTGAACGGGGCGGTGGCCGAGCCGATCCGGCGGCTGTCGCGCGCTGCCGACAGCGTGCGCCTGTCCCGCGCGCGGGCCATCTCGCTGCCCGACATCGCCGCGCGCCAGGACGAGGTGGGCGATCTGGCCCGCTCGCTGGATTCGATGACCTCGACCCTGACCGCGCGCATGGACGCGATCGAGCGCTTCGCCGCCGACGTCAGCCACGAGATCAAGAACCCGCTGACCTCGATGCGCTCGGCGCTTGAGACCCTGGAGATGGCGCCCGAGGGGCCGATCCGCGACCGGCTGGCTGCGGTGCTGAAGCAGGACGTCGGCCGGCTGAACCGGCTGATCACCGACATCGCCAACGCCTCGCGCCTGGACGCCGAGCTGTCGCGTGATCCGTCGCGCACGCTGGATCTGCAGCGTTTTCTGGAGGACGTCGTCGGCCTCTACCCGTCCGAGGCCGTCCCCCTGGGCGGTCCCACCGTCACCCTGGTGGCGAGCGAAGCCCTCGATGGTTTCCGCGTGATCGGCCGGGAGGGGCCGCTCGGCCAGGTGTTCCGCAACCTGATCGACAACGCCCGCTCCTTCAGTCCCCCGGACGGCCAGGTACGCGTCAGCCTGCACCGGGTGCGGCGCAGCGGCGGCTTCTACATCGCCACCCATGTCGAGGATCAAGGGCCGGGTGTGCCGCCGGAGAACCTGGAGCATATCTTCCAGCGCTTCTACACAGCGCGTCCCAAGGGGCAGGCGCCTGGCGGCTCGGCCTTCGGGGGCCATTCGGGCCTGGGCCTGTCCATCGCCCGCCAGATCATCGAGGCGCACGGCGGCATGATCCGGGCGGAGAACATGGAGGGCTCCAGCGGCGCAGTGCTGGGCGCGCGCTTCGTGGTCGAGCTGCCGGCCGCCGCCCCATGAGCCCCATCCCATGAGCGAGGTCGCATGAGCGTGCTCCACGCCACCACCCTGGCGCGTCGGGTCGACGGAGAATGGCGGGGCGTCCTGGTCCGTGGACGCTCCGGCGTCGGCAAGAGCGACCTGGCGCTGCGGGCCTGGGAGCGGGGCTGGCGGCTGGTGGCCGACGACCGCACCTTGGTCTGGATGTCGGCCGGTTTGGTCTACGGTCGGGCGCCGGACCCCATAATCGGCCTGATCGAGGCGAGGGGCGTCGGTCTGGTTGCGATCCCGGCGCTGCCCTTCGTGCGCCTCGCCTTGGTGGTGGACGCCGCCGAGGGCCCGGTGGAGCGGATGCCTGAGCCGGAAAGGGTTTGCGTGCTCCAGGCCGATCTCCCGCGGCTGCGCTTCGACCTGTTCGAAGCCTCCACATTGATCAAGATCGGACTGATGCTGGAGGGGCATGCGGCGCTTGGCGACGACGGCCGGCTTTGACAGGGGCGAACCTGAGGGTATCTAGCTAGCTCACGTTCGCGGCTCCCAGCCCGCGAAGCGGCGGGCAGGGGCGGGGCCCTGCAAGGGGATGGAATGATCGGACTGGTGATCGTCACCCACGGGCGGCTCGCCGAAGAGTTCGTTGCGGCGATGGAGCATGTGGTCGGACCGCAGACGGCGGTGCGCGCCATTTCCATCGGGCCGGACGACGACATGGAGCGCCGCCGCGCCGACATCGTCGAGGCGGCGAAGGCCGTCGATTCGGGCGAGGGCGTGATCTTGCTCACCGACATGTTCGGCGGCACGCCGTCAAACCTGGCGATCTCGGCCATGGACGAGGCCCGCGCCGAGGTGATCGCGGGGCTGAACCTGCCCATGCTGATCAAGCTGGCCAGCGTGCGGGGACGCGAGTCGCTGCAGGCCTGCGTCGCCCAGGCCCAGGACGCCGGGCGCAAGTACATCTCCGTCGCGTCCTACGTCCTGGCGGGGGAGAAGTGAGCCCGAGCATTCGGCGGACTGTGGAGATCGTCAACGAACGCGGCCTGCACGCCCGGGCGTCGGCGAAATTCGTCAAGGCCGCATCCCAGTACGACTGCGAGATCACCGTGCTGCGCGAGGGCCAGAGCGTGGACGCCCAGTCGATCATGGGCCTGATGATGCTGGGCGCGGGTCCTGGCTCGCAGATCGAGATCGCCGCCGAGGGTCCCGACGCCGAAGCCGCGGTGGACGGGCTGGTCCAGCTCGTCGCCGACCGTTTCGACGAGGAGCGCTAGAGCAAAATCCCGCTCGAGGCGCTATAGGCGGCGCATGACCTTGAAGATCCACGACACCCTGCGCCGCGAGAAGCTGGCGTTCGAGCCCCTCGATCCCGCGCGGGTGACGCTCTACGTCTGCGGCCCCACCGTCTACAACTACGCCCACATCGGCAATGCGCGGCCGGTGGTGGCGTTCGACGTGCTGTTCCGCCTGCTGCGCCGCCTCTATGGCGATGACGCGGTGATCTATGCCCGCAACGTCACCGACGTGGACGACAAGATAAACCAGGCCGCCATCGACCAGGGCGTGGCCATCTCGGTGATCACCGACCGGTTCACCGCGATCTACGAGGCCGACATGGCCGCTCTGGGCGCGCTGGCGCCGACGATGCAGCCCCGCGCCACCGCCCACGTGCCCCAGATGCTGGCCATGATCGCCCGGCTGGTCGAGGCCGGCCACGCCTATGCGGCGGAAGGCCACGTGCTGTTCGACGTGTCCTCGTTCCCGGCTTATGGCGCGCTGTCGGGCCGGTCGCTGGACGAGATGGTCGCCGGCGCGCGGGTCGAGGTCGCCGCCTACAAGCGCAATCCGGCCGACTTCGTGCTATGGAAGCCCTCCAAGCCCGGCGAGCCGGTGTGGGAGAGCGCCTTCGGCCCCGGCCGTCCCGGCTGGCATATCGAGTGCTCGGCCATGATCGAGGCCGAGCTCGGCTTTCCGGTGGATATCCACGGCGGCGGCCACGACCTGATCTTCCCCCACCACGAGAACGAGCTGGCCCAGGGCGTCTGCGCCCAGCACGGCGGCGCGCAGGGCGACGGCGAGTATTCCCGCTACTGGATGCACAACGGCTTCCTGACGCTGGACGCCGAGAAGATGTCCAAGAGCGTGGGCAACGTGCTGCTGGTGCACGAGCTGGTGAAGTCGGTTCCGGGCGAGGTCGTCCGCTGGGCCCTGCTGTCGGCCCACTACCGCGCGCCGCTGGACTGGACCGCCGACCTGCTGGATCAGTCCCGGCGCTCGCTGGACCGGCTCTACCGGGTGATCCACGATGCGCGCCGCCAGGAGGTCGAGGGCCTGACCCCCGATCCGGTGCGGGTGCTCGAACTGGCCGCCCCGGTGGTGGAGGCGGTGGAAGACGACCTCAACACGCCCCAGGCGATGAGCGAGCTGTTCAAGCTGGCCGACCAGGTTCGCGCCGCCCTGTCCGGTTCGGTCCTGGAGGCGACCACCAGCCTGCACGCCCTGCTCGACGCCGGAGCGCTGCTGGGCTTCCTACAGGCCGACCCGGACGCCTGGTTCCAGGGCGGCGCCGACGCAGGGCTTAAGACGCGAGTGGAGGACCTGATCGCGCGCCGCGCCCAGGCCCGCCTGGCCAAGGACTGGCCCGCCGCCGACCTGATCCGCGCCGAGCTGACCGAGCTGAAGGTCGAGGTGCTGGACGGCCCCGGCGGCACGGCCACCTGGCGGCTGAAGGATTGAATCGCCCTAAATCCACCCCCCTCCCCCTCGAAGGGGGAGGGCCAGGGCGGGGGTGTGGCCGCAAGGTTGACGGACTGGCCTAAGAGGTGGCGACGCCTCTATCGCCCCACGTCACACAGCCTGCACTCACCCCCAACCCTACCCTTCCCCCTTCGAGGGGGAAGGGCGCCATTCCCGCAACGCCGCCGCCATCCGCTCGAACACCGGACCCCAGTCGCCGAGCGTCTGCTGGCGGAAGATGCGCATGGTCGGATACCAGGGGGTGTCCTCGCGATCCTCCATCCAGCGCCAGTCCGACACCCGGTTGACTGCGATCCACACCGGCTTGCCGATGGCCCCGGCGAGGTGGCCCGAGGCGGTGTCGCAGCTGATCAGCAGGTCGAGGTTGGCCATCACCGCCGCCGTCTCCGCGAAGTCGCCGGCGTCGTAGACCTCGTCCAGGCGCGCGACCTCGAAACCCAGGGTCGGGTCGTCGAGCATGTCCATGCCGTCGGCCTTCTGCAGGCTGATCAGGCGCGCTCCGGGAACGGCGGCCAGGGGCGCCAGGGCCTTGAGCGGGATCGAGCGGCCGATCTCCACCTCCGAGGTCAGGTTGCCGCTCCACACGATGCCGACCTTCAGCCCGTCCGGCGCAATGGTGGCCAGCTTCGCGGCCCAGGCGGCGGATAGTTCCGGGTCGACGGGCAGGTAGGGGATGGCGCCCGGCAGGTCGTCCAGGCTGCGCACGAAGTGATGCGGCAGGCTGAACATCGGCGCGCGGCAGGCGATGTCCACGGCCGGGTCCCCGTCGATGACGAATTCCGCCACGCCCGGCAGGTGCTCCATCAGCCGCTTCAGCGGCTTGCGGGCCTGAAGCACCACCCGGCCGCCGCGCGCCGCCACCTGGGGGATCAGGCGCGCGCACTGGATGGCGTCGCCGAAGCCCTGTTCGGCATGGATCAGGATAGACGCTCCGTTCAGCTCGCGCCCGTCCCACAGCGGCTGGGTGAAGCCGGCGTCCTGGCGCAGCCGGCCGGGACGTTTCAGCCGCCACTCGTACTCGGCGAACCCCTCGTCGAACACGCCGCGCTGGAGCAGGGCCAGGGCGTAGTTCCAGTGGGCGTCGGGCAGGTTGGGATCGTACTTCAGCGCCGTCTCGTAGACGGTCTCGGCCTCGGCGGCGCGCCCCTGGCGGAACAGGGAGACGCCGAGATTGCACCAGGCGCCCGGCATTTCGGGCTTGATCGCCAGGGCGTCACGGTAGTGCGGCTCGGCCTCCACCACCTTGTTCTGCGCGATCAGGGTGTTGCCGAGGGTGGAGTGCGCCTCCGCCAGCTTCGGGTTCAGCTCGATGGCGCGGCGGCAGGCTGCGGCCGCCTCCTCGAACTGACCGATGTCGGACAGGCATTGGCCGAGGTTGCTGTGGGATTCCGCCACGTCGGGCTGCAGCGCGATGGCGGTCTTGAAGGCTTCCACCGCATCGGCCTGCCGTCCGCGCGCCAGCAGGGCCAGCCCCAGGTTCATCTGGGCGGCCACCAGTTCGGGATTGATCGACAACGCCTGTAGGTGGGCCAGGATGGCGCGGTCCAGCAGCGCCAGCACGCCGACGTCGTGGCGGTCGCGGACGTACTCCTGGATGGCGCTGCCGAGGTTGGTGTAGATCGGCGCCTGGGGCGGGTTCAGGGCCACGGCCTGCTCGTAGACCGGGATCGCCTCGCCGTAGCGGCGCAGCTCGGCCAGCATCAGGGCGTAGTTCTGCAGCAGGACGATGTCGCGCGGGGCCAGGCGCGCGGCCTCGGCGTAGTGGACGACCGACAGGTCGAGCTGGGCCAGGGCCTTGTAGGCGGCGGCCAGGTTGCCGTGCGCCTCCGCATAGGCCGGACGCAGGCGGATCGCCTCCAGATAGGCGTCGCGGGCCTCCTCGAAGCGGAGCTGGCGCAGCAGCGAATTGCCCAGGTTGAACTGCGGCTCGGCCGCCTGGGGCAGGAGGCCGACGGCGGTGCGTAGCGGCGCCTCGGCCTGGTCCGGCTTGCCGAGCTCGGTCAGCGTCACCCCGAGATTGAGATGGGCGTCGGCATAGGCGGGTTGCAGGCCGGCGGCGGCGCGGAAGTTCTGGGCGGCGGCCTCGCGATGACCCAGGGCGCGGTTGGCGACGCCCAGGTTCAGGTGGGCGGCGGGCATGCGCGGGTCGAAGCTGAGCGCCTCGGCGGCGGCGGCGGCGGCCTGCTCAGAGCGAGCCAACTGATTCAAGGCGTTGGCGAGGTTGGACAGGTCCACCGCGTTGCGGCCCAGCGCCAGCGCCCGCTCGACGACCTCCACGCTGGCCGCCGTAGCGCCCTTCTGCTGCAACAGCACGCCCAGCAGCCGCCAGCCCTCCTGGACCTTGGCGTCGAGCGCCAAGCCCTCGCGGTACAGCGGTTCGGCGGCGTCGAGGTGGCCGGCCTTGTGCTCGGCCAGGCCGCGCCCGATCAGGCCGCGCGCGATCTGGGCTGGGGCGGGGGAAGCCATGGCCGTGCGGTGGCCCAGGCGGGCGACGGCGTCAATAGGGCGTTCAAGAGTAACGGGCTCAGGCGGCCCGGCAGCGCTGGGCGGTCATCCGGCAGGGATGGGCGTCCAGGTGCAGCGCCTCCCAGTCCAGCGCGGGCGTGGGCGCCTTGGCCGCCGCCAGCACGGCGCGCAGCTCCAGTGGCGAGCCCATGCCGATGATCACCTTGGAGGCTTCCGGCCGTCCCAGCGCGAAGGCCAGCGCCGCCTGCATGGGGTCGGCGCCCGCCTCGGCCAGCAGTCGGCGCAGGCGCGAGATCTGCGGCGCCTCCACCGGGGCCGGTTCGAACAGCAGGCCGCGCAGGAAGGTCGAGCGCAGGTGCAGCTCCACGTCCATGGCGGCCAGTTCGGTCAGGACGCCGTTGTCGATCATGCGCCGGTCGAGCAGGCTGACGGGCAACTGCATAACGTCCGGCTTGAACCGCCGGGCGAGGCCGATGGGGTCGTCGCAGGCGCAGGCGCAGATGCCCACCGTCTCGAACAGTCCCTGGTCCTGCAGCTTGCGAAGGCCTGTCCACAGGCGCGCGCCCTCCGCGTCGAGCAGGATCGAGGCGGGACGCACCAGAATGGCGCGGGCGCGCTCCAGCTTCAGCCGGCGCAACGAGGTCCTGGCCCGGCGCAGCATGGCGTCCACGCCGCCCTCGTCGGGGATGGCGGTCTTGATCACGAAGTCGAAGGCCGGTTCGCGCGGCGCCACCTGGCCCAGCACGCGCTCGGCCTCGGCGTTGTCGGGCGAGGTGTCGATCAGCCGGACGCCGGCCTCGGCCGCCAGCGCCGCCATGGCGAAGGCTTCGGCGGGATTGGGGCCGGCGCGCGAATCGGCGGTGGCGGGGGCGCCGAAGCGGCCCGCGCCCATGCCCAGCTTGTCGGTGACGGCGCTCACGCGAAGGCCGCGCACGGCGGTTTCGGGTCGGGCCGGACAGACGCCGGAGATCGTCCGGCTCTGCAAATGGCGGCCGGCATGGCCCTCTCCGCATCAGGATTAACTACGCCCGATCCTGCCCGAGATTGCTTAACGAAGCGCCAAGCCGGCGTTGATCGGCGTGCAAACGCGCGCCGCGCTGCTATGACAGCACCAAGACGTTTGTTTCGGACCCTGCAGATGACCCCGCTCGATCCCGCCACCCCGCGCCACGACTGGACCCGCGCCGAGGTGGCCGCCCTGTTCGACCTGCCGTTCACCGATCTGGTGTTCCGGGCCGCCGCCGTCCATCGCCGCTGGTTCGACCCAGCCGAGATCCAGCTGTCTCAGCTGCTGTCGATCAAGACCGGCGGCTGCGCGGAGAACTGCGGCTATTGCAGCCAGTCGGCCCACTTCGACACCGGGCTGAAGGCCTCCAAGCTGATGGACCCGCAGGCGGTGATCGCCGACGCCCAGCGCGCCAAGGCCGCCGGCGCCGGACGCTTCTGCATGGGCGCCGCCTGGCGCGACCTGAAGGACCGCGACCTGCCCAAGCTGGCGGAGATGATCTCCGGGGTGAAGGCGCTGGGCCTGGAAACCTGCGCCACGCTGGGCATGCTGCGCGAGGACCAGGCCGTGGCGCTGCGCGAGGCGGGGCTGGATTACTACAACCACAACCTCGACACCTCGCCGGAATATTACGCCAGCGTGGTCACCACCCGCACCTATGACGACCGGCTGCAGACCCTGTCCCATGTGCGCGCGGCCGGGATGAAGACCTGCTGCGGCGGCATCGTCGGCATGGGCGAGACCCGCGCCGACCGGGTCGGCCTGCTGCATGCGCTGGCCACCCTGCCCGAGCACCCCGACAGCCTGCCGGTCAACGGGCTGGTGCCGATCGCCGGCACGCCTTTGCAGGACAGCGCGCCGGTCGACGGGATCGAGTTCGTGCGCACCATCGCCGTCGCCCGGCTGGTCTGTCCCCAGGCCATGGTGCGCATCGCCGCCGGGCGCGAGGGCATGAGCCGCGAGCTGCAGGCTTTGTGCTTCACCGCCGGGGCCAATTCGATCTTCGTCGGCGCCCAGCTCCTGACCACGCCCCTGCCGGGCGAGGACGAGGACAGCCGCCTGCTGCGCGACCTGGGCCTGCGTCCCATGCCGGTCGACGCTGAGCCTGCCGCCCGTGCGCCGGCGAGCGAGCCCGAGCGCGCGCCGATCTACGCCTCATGAGCGGCTTCCCGCCGCCGGGCGACAAGCAGGCGCTGGAGCGCGGCGAAACGCTGACGCCTCGCTTCGACGCCAACGGCCTGATCGCCGCCATCGCCACGGATGCCGACAGCGGCGAGGTGCTGATGCTGGCCTGGATGACCGCCGAGGCGCTGGAGCGCACGCTGGCCACCGGCGAAGCGCACTACTGGAGTCGTTCCCGCTCCGAGATTTGGCGTAAGGGCGCGACCAGCGGCCAGGTGCAGACGGTGGTCGAGCTGCGGGTGGACTGCGACCAGGACGCGGTGTTGCTCAAGGTCCGGCCGCAAGGCGACGGCGGCGCCTGCCACGTCGGTTTCCGCTCCTGCTTCTATCGGGTGGCGGAGGACGGGCGACTGGTGGAGCGGCCTTGAGCGTGTCCGATCCTGAAGCCGCGGACGATGACATCGCGCACGACATCGACGCTTCCGATGGCGCCGCCCACGACATCTCCGTCGAACTGACGGAGGCGACCGCCGGCGAGCGGTTGGACAAGGCCCTGTCCCACGCCGTGCCGGAGCTGTCGCGCGGGCGGGTGCAGGCCTTGATCGCCGACGGCGCGGTGCGGTTCGGCGAGACGCCCGTCACCGACATCTCCTCCAAGGCCCGGCCCGGCCTCTACAGCATCCTGGTGCCGGCCCTGGCCTCGGCCATCCCCCAGCCGCAGGACCTGGGGCTGGTGGTCCTGTTCGAGGACGCCGACCTGATCGTGCTGGACAAGCCCGCCGGCATGGCCGCCCACCCTGCGCCGGGGACGCCCGATGGCACCTTGGTCAACGCCCTGCTGTATCATTGCGCGGGCGGCCTGTCGGGCATCGGCGGGGTGATGCGGCCCGGCATCGTCCACCGGTTGGACAAGGACACCTCCGGGGTCATGGTCGCCGCCAAGTCCGACGCTGCGCACCAGGGGCTGTCGGCCCTGTTCGCCGCCCACGATATCGAGCGCGCCTACACCGCCTTCGTCCGCAGCGCGCTGGAGCCCTCGCGCGGGACCATCACCTCCCGCCTCGGCCGCTCGCAGCACGACCGCAAGAAGATGGCGGTGCTCAGGACTGGCGGGCGCGAGGCGATCACCCACTACCGCACCCAGGCCACCTTCGGGCCCCAGGCGAAGCCCCTGGCGGCCAAGATGCTCTGTCGCCTGGAGACCGGCCGCACCCACCAGATCCGGGTGCACCTGGCGTCCAAGGGCGTGCCCGTCCTGGGCGACCCGATCTACGGTTCGGGCTCGCCCACCACCGCAGTGCGGGAGGCGATGGCGGACGCCGGCTTGAAGCGCCAGGCCCTGCATGCGGCGGTGCTGGGCTTCGTCCACCCCATTACCGGCCAACAGCTACGCTTCGAGATCCCTTTGCCGGACGACATGTCGCAGCTAGAGACCAACCTCAGCGCTAGGTTTTTTCGCGCCTAGGCGAAATGAGCCTTAAACAGGACGCAACTGTCCACTATATCTCGCAAGTGCTAACGGACGGGACGCCGCGCTCCCACCGACCCCTGAACAAGGCCGGGCGACGACCCCCATCTGGCTTCGTGCTGAAGGGGATAACTACCTATGGCGACAAATGCGCTGGCGATGATCTCGCCGGAGGGCGGCCTCTCACGGTATCTGACCGAGATCCGCAAATTTCCCATGCTGACCAAGGACGAGGAATTCATGCTCGCCAAGCGTTGGCGTGAACATGAAGACCCCCAGGCGGCGCACAAGCTCGTCACCTCCCACCTGCGCCTCGTCGCCAAGATCGCCATGGGCTACCGCGGCTACGGCCTGCCGATCGGCGAGGTGATCAGCGAGGGCAATGTCGGCCTGATGCAGGCGGTCAAGAAGTTCGAGCCCGACAAGGGTTTCCGCCTGGCCACTTACGCCATGTGGTGGATTCGCGCCTCGATCCAGGAATACATCCTGCGCTCCTGGTCGCTGGTGAAGATGGGCACGACCGCGGCGCAGAAGAAGCTGTTCTTCAACCTGCGCAAGGCCAAGTCCGAGATCAGCGCGCTGGAGGAGGGCGACCTCCATCCCGACCAGGTGGCCATCATCGCCACCCGGCTAGGCGTGACCAACGACGACGTCATCTCGATGAACCGACGCCTGTCCGGCCCCGACAGCTCGCTGAACTCGCCCTTGCGCGCCGACAGTGAGAGCGAGTGGCAGGACTGGCTGGTCGACGACACCGCCGAGAGCGCCGAGCACGTCCTGGCCGAGAGCGAGGAGAAGAACATCCGGATGAGCCTGCTCGACGAGGCTATGCAGGAGCTCACCGACCGTGAGCGGCATATCCTCACCGAGCGCCGGCTGAAGGACAACCCGACCACGCTCGAAGAGCTGGCCGGCCAGTACGGCGTCAGCCGCGAGCGCGTGCGCCAGATCGAGGTGCGCGGGTTCGAGAAGCTGCAGAAGGCCATGCAGGCGGCCGCCCAGGCGCGTCACCTGATCGACGCCTGAGCCTGATACCTGTGGACAGGACGCTGGCGTAGCCATTCGCCGGCGTCCGTCCTATATCGCCGCTCACCGCCTGGGGGCGGCGATCAGGAGCCTGCGATGAAGCTTTTCGTGGACAGCGCCGACGTGGGCGAACTCAAGGCCCTGGCCGCCAGCGGCCTGGTCGACGGCGTCACCACCAATCCCTCCCTGATCGCCAAGCAGGGCGGCGTGTTCCTCGAGACCATCGCGCAGATTTGCGCCCTGGTCGACGGTCCGGTCTCCGCCGAAGTGGCCTCCACCGATTACGCCACCATGGTCAAGGAGGGCGAGCGGCTGGCCGCGATCGCCGCCAATGTGGTGGTCAAGCTGCCGCTGACCTGGGACGGGCTGAAGGCCGCGCAGGCCTTCTCCCGAAGCGGGATCAAGACCAACGTCACCCTGTGCTTCTCCGCCGTCCAGGCGATGATGGCGGCCAAGGCGGGGGCGACCTACATCTCGCCCTTCGTCGGCCGGCTCGACGACCATGGCGCGGAGGGCATGGGCCTGATCGCCGACATCCGCGCGATCTACGACCAGTACGGCTTCAGCACCGAGATTCTGGCCGCCTCGATCCGCTCCACGGCCCATGTGCGCGAGGCGGCCCTGTCGGGTGCGGACTGCGCCACCATTCCGCCGTCGGTGTTCAAGGGGCTGCTCGCCCACCCCCTGACCGAGCGCGGTCTGCAGCAGTTCACCGCCGACTGGACGGCCAGCGGCCAGACCATCCTGGGCTAACTGCCGCGCCTGTGTCCGCCAGCCCTTGCAGCGGCGACGATCCGCAAGCTATAAGCCCCGCTTCCCGGGCGGACGCGTAGCTCAGCGGGAGAGCACTACGTTGACATCGTAGGGGTCGCTGGTTCGATCCCAGCCGCGTCCACCATCCCCTTACCCATCCCAAGCCGTGAGAATGGTCCCCCATCCGGGCGTCCAGCCTCGGCCGGGAGGCGTCATGTTCACCGAACTGTCCGAGTCCAGCATCGAAGATCAGGTGCGGCGCTTCTACATCAGGGCGCGCGGGGACGATCTGCTGGGGCCGGTGTTCGCCGCCGCGATCAGCGATTGGGAGCCACACCTGCGCGACATCTCGGATTTCTGGATCGGCGCCCTGCTGGGCGTGCGCCGCTACAAGGGCGACCCCATGGGCGCGCATCTGCGCCATGCGCTGACGCCGGAGATGTTCGACCGCTGGCTTGGCCTATGGGCCGAAACCGCGGACGAGGGGTTTGCGGGCGCCGCCGCCCAAACCCTCAAATCGCGCGCCGAGATGATCGGCCGGAGCCTGCGCGCCGGCTTGCCGCTTCGTCCCGCCTGATCGGCGTGGGCCTGGCGGAGCCAGGTTCGACCGCTGCGTTCGACGCGTGACGTCGACCCGCCTTGCCCCTTCCGCCGCGGCGAGGGCATAAGGCCCCGATGGGTGCTGAGTCCGACATGCAGGCGGCGCGCGAGATCCTGCACCGCGTGTTCGGCCACCCCGATTTTCGGGGCTTACAGGCCGGCGTGATCGGCGAGGTGCTGGCCGGGCGCAGCGCCATGGCCGTGCTGCCGACCGGTGGCGGCAAGAGCCTCTGCTACCAGGTGCCGAGCCTGGTGAGGCCGGGGCTCGGGCTGGTGGTCTCGCCGCTGATCGCCCTGATGGCCGACCAGGTGCAGGGCCTGCAGCAAGCGGGCGTGGCCGCCGCCCGGCTGGACTCCAACGCGACCCTGGACGAACGCAGCACAACCTGGCGGCGGATCGGGGAGGGCGAACTCGACCTGCTCTACATGTCGCCCGAAGGGCTGATGCAGTCCGCCGTGCTGGAGCGGCTGTCCAACCGCAACATCGCGCTGGTCGCCATCGACGAGGCGCACTGCGTCAGCCAGTGGGGTCACGACTTCCGTCCCGAATACCGCAGCCTGGGCAGGTTGGCCGAGGTGTTTCCGGACGCGCCGCGCCTGGCGGTCACAGCCACCGCCGACGCCCGCACCCGCGAGGATATCCGCAACGAACTGCGGCTGGCCGATGCGCGCGAGTTCGTCGACAGCTTCGCGCGGCCCGAGCTGCAATTGTCGGCCGAGCGCAAGTCCGGGCCGGCCCATGCGCGGGTCGAGGCCCTGGTGCGCGCGCGGCCGAGGCGGGCGGGGGTGATCTACGCCGGCTCGCGCGCGGGCACCGAACAGCTGGCCGAGCGGCTGGCGGCGGCGGGTTCGCCGGCCCTGGCCTATCACGCGGGCCTGGACAAGCAGGTGCGCCACGACCGGCTGTCGCGGTTCCTGGACGAGGACGGGGCGGTGATGGTGGCCACCATCGCCTTCGGCATGGGCATCGACAAACCGGACGTGCGCTACGTCATCCACGCCGACCCGCCGGGCTCGGTGGAGGCCTACTGGCAGGAGGTCGGGCGCGCGGGGCGCGACGGCCAGCCGGCGGAGGGGATCACGCTCTACGGCTCGGCCGACATGGCCTGGGCGCTGCGGCGCATCGACGAGCGCGAGGTCGCCCCAGAGGTCAAGCAGGTGCAGGTGCGCAAGGTGCGCCAGCTCTACACCATGCTCGACGGCATGGGCTGCCGGGCGGTGGCGGTGCGGCGCTACTTCGGCGAGGTCGGGGCCGAACCCTGCGGCCATTGCGATCTCTGCCTCAGCCCGCCCGAGGCGCGCGACGCCACCAAGGCCGCGCAGATGGCGCTGTCGGCGGTGCACCGGCTCGGTGGCCGCTACGGGCGCGGGCGGGTGGTGGACCACCTGCTGGGCAAGACCAAGGACGTGCACCCCAGTGAAGCGGCGCTGTCCACCTTCGGCGTCGGCTCCGACCTGAGCGCGGTGGAATGGCGGACCCTGCTGGACCAGCTGCTGTTCGACGGTCTGCTGCACGAGGAGCCCAACGACGGACGCCCGCTGATCGGACTCGGCGAGGGCGAGGCGGTGCGCGAGATCTATCGCGGCGCCCGCAAGGTGGAGATGCGGGCGATCGCGCCGCCCAAGGAGCGCGCCAGCCGTCGCGAACGCCCCGCGCCGCTGGCCGACGCGCCGCCGGAACTGCAGGCCCTGTTCGAGGCGCTGCGGGCGTGGCGCAAGGGGCAGGCGTCGCAGCAGGCGGTGCCGCCCTATGTGATCTTCCACGACAAGACCCTGCTCGACATCGCCAACGCCCGGCCACGCACGCTGGCGGCGCTGGGCGAGGTCAGCGGGGTCGGCCAGGGCAAGCTCGACCGCTACGGCGCGGCGGTGCTGGAGGTGGTGAAGCGCGGTGGGGAGGCGGAGGCGGCCTGAGACTGGCGCTCCTTTTTCCTCCGCTCATCTCCGCCATGGCGCGCCGGGTTGCGCGGGACCCGCCGCCCCGCTACATCCCGCGCACCCCCAGACGTCCGACCTGTCCCAAGGAGCGCCACCCGCATGGCCGCCCAGTATATTTTCCAGATGCAGGGCCTGACCAAGGCCTTCCCCGGCGGCAAGAAGGTGTTCGAGAACATCTGGCTGTCCTTCTATCCCGACGCCAAGATCGGCGTGGTCGGGGTCAACGGCTCGGGTAAGTCGACCCTGCTCAAGATCATCGCCGGCTGGGACACCGAGTTCTCCGGCGAGGCGCGCGCGGCCGACGGCATCAAGCGCGGCTACCTGCAGCAGGAGCCGAACCTGGACGAGGCGCTGGACGTCTACGCCAATGTGATCTCGGACTGCGAAGAGAAGAAGATCTTCGACCGCTACAACGCCATCGCCCTGGAAATGGCGGAGGACTATTCCGACGCGCTGATGGAGGAGATGAACACCCTCCAGGAGAAGATCGACGCGGCCGACCTGTGGGACATCGATAGCCGCATCGAGCAGGCCATGGACGCGCTGCGCTGCCCGCCCGCCGACTGGCCGGTGGACAAGCTGTCCGGCGGCGAGAAGCGCCGCATCGCCCTGGCGCGGCTGCTGCTGGCCAAGCCCGACATGCTGCTGCTCGACGAACCCACCAACCACCTGGACGCGGAGTCGGTGGCCTGGCTGCAGCACCACCTGGAAGCCTTCCCGGGCTGCGTGATCCTGGTCACCCACGACCGCTACTTCCTCGATCAGGTCACCAAGTGGACGCTGGAGCTCGATCGCGGCAAGGGCGTGCCCTACGAGGGCAACTACTCCGGCTGGCTGGAGCAGAAGCAGAAGCGCGTCGTGCAGGAGCAGAGCGAGAGCGAGGCCCGCCAGCGCGCGCTCACCAAGGAATTGGAGTGGGTGCGCTCTAGCCCCAAGGCCCGCCAGGCCAAATCCAAGGCCCGCCTGGCCTCCTACGAGGAGATGGTCAGCGCCCAGGAGAACGCGCGCAACGCCCAGACCTTCGCCCAGATCCAGATCCCGCCCGGCCCGCGCCTGGGCAACTTGGTGCTGGAAGTCGAGGGTCTCGAAAAGTCGTTCGGCGACAAGGTGTTGTTCGACAAGCTAACCTTCCGCCTGCCGCCCAACGGCATCGTCGGCGTGATCGGCCCGAACGGCGCCGGCAAGTCGACCATGTTCAAGCTGATCACCGGCCAGGAGCTGCCCGACGCGGGCACGGTCAAGGTCGGCGAGACGGTGAAGCTGGCCTATGTCGACCAGAGCCGCGACGCGCTCGATCCCAACAAGACCGTCTGGCAGGAGATCGCCGACGGGCTGGACATCATCGTGGTCGGCAAGCGCGAGATCAATTCACGCGCTTATGTCGGCGCCTTCAACTTCAAGGGCGGCGACCAGCAGAAGAAGGTCGGGCTGCTGTCGGGCGGTGAGCGCAACCGCGTCCACCTGGCCAAAACGCTGCGCACCGGCGGCAACGTCCTGCTGCTCGACGAACCGACCAACGACCTGGACATCGAGACCTTGCAGGCCCTGGAAGAAGCGCTGGAGGAGTTCGCGGGCTGCGCCGTGGTCATCAGCCACGACCGCTGGTTCCTGGACCGGCTGGCCACCCACATCCTGGCCTTCGAGGGTGACAGCCACGTGGAATGGTTCGAGGGCAACTTCGAGGCCTACGAAGAAGACAAGAAGCGCCGCCTGGGCGCTGACAGTCTCATCCCCAAGCGCCTGAAGTTCCAGAAGTTCATGCGGTAGGGTTCTGGGACGGGAGGGCCTAGCCCCTCTCGTCCGCCCACCCGCCGCCTAGGCCGCGGCGTTCTCGGCCTCGGCGCCGGCGAGCACCCGTTCCAGCACCGACTGGAGCTTCTCGATCTCGATCGGCTTGGCCACGTGGGCGTCCATGCCCGCGGCCAGGTATTCCTGCACCTGATGGGTCAGCGCATTGGCCGACAGGGCCACGATCGGGGTCCGCGCCCGGCCCTCCGCCGCTTCGGCGGCGCGGATGGCGCGGGTGGCGGCGACGCCGTCCATGTTCGGCATCTGGATGTCCATCAGGATCAGGTCGAACACGTCGCCCCGCCAGGCCTCCACCGCTTCGCGCCCATCGCCCACGATCGTCAGGTCGACGCCGAAGATCTGCATGATGGTGGACAGCACCAGCTGGTTGGTCGCGTTGTCCTCCGCCGCCAGGATGCGCAGCGCGCCTTCCGCCGGCGTATCCATCGGCGTGGGGTCAGAAGCGGCGGCCGCAGGCTCGGGGGCCGTGGTCGGCGCGGCCTTTTGCGGCGCATCCGCCACGCGCGGGAAGGGCAGGTAGGCGAAGAAGGTCGAACCTTGGCCCTCCTCGCTCTCGACCCACACCCGCCCGCCCATCAGCTCGCAAAGCTCGTGGCAGATCGCCAAGCCAAGGCCCGTGCCGCCATATCGGCGCGTGGTCGAGGCATCGACCTGGGAGAACTTCTTGAACAGCAGCGAGCGCTTGTCGGCCGGAATGCCGATGCCGGTGTCGCGCACCCCGATCCGCACCCCTTCGGCCCCGTCGTCGCCCTCGCCCAGGACCGACAGGGTCACGTCGCCGACGGCGGTGAACTTCACCGCGTTGGACAGGAAATTGTTCAGGATCTGCTGCAGCCGGGCGGAGTCGCCGCGCCGGACGCCCTGGGCGCCCTCGGCCACCTGCACGTTGAAGGTCAGCCCCTTGCGTTCCGCCATGGGGCGGAAGCTGGTGTGGGCGGTCTCGATCACGTCCTGTAGGTCGAACTCGGCCACCTCGAGCTCCAGCTTGCCAGCCTCGATCTTGGAGACGTCCAGGATATCGTTGAGCAGGGCGAGCAGGGTCTCGCCCGACTGACGGATCACCTCGACCCGGTCGCGCTGTACCGGGGCGAGTTCGCTTCGGGTCAGGATCTGCGCCATGGCCAGCACCCCGTTGAGCGGGGTCCTGATCTCGTGGCTCATATTGGCCAGGAACTGGGACTTGGCGATATTGGCGGCCTGGGCGGAATCACGCGCCTTGGTCAGCTCGACCAGGGTCTGGCGCAGCGCCAGGTCGTTGCGGTGCAACCGCGCCATCAGGTCGTTGAAGCTTTCGGTCAGACGGCCGATCTCGTCGGGGGCGTGCGGCTCCACCCGCACCGAGAACACGCCGCTCTCGCCCACCGTGGCCATGGTCTCGGAAAGCCGAGCGACCGGCCCGGTGATCCGCTCGGCCAGCCAGCGGCCCAGGAACAAGGCCAACGCCGTGGCGGCGAAGAACAGGGCGCCGCCCATGGCCAGCAACTGCGACAGGACCAGAGTGGAGGCGTGTGGCTGGATGCCGAGGCGCAGCTCTCCCCAGACCTTGCCGTCGGCGATCAGGGGCGCGCGATAGACCCGAGCCGCCGGCCCTGTGACGTGGGCGTTGTCGAAGCTGGCGAACGTCTGGGCGCCGCCGCTCACCCGGCCGGAAACCACGCGCTCCATGTAGCGGATCGCGTTGATATTCTGCGTCACCGTCGTCAGGTCCCCGCGTGCGAGCGCCTTGGCTTCGGCGTCGGCGAGGGCGTGCACGAGGTTGGTGTTGGATCGGGTGCTGGCGGCGCTCTCGGCGTAGTGCTGCTCGATCATGAACAGCGTGCAGCCCACAAACAGAACCGTCACGGCGGTCAATAAGATCGCCGCGGTGACGCGTCCCTGGAAAGATTGGGTCTGGCTGGATCCCTTCAAGCTTTTCCCGTTCCCGCGGATCAAGAGCGCTCGGGGAGCATCTCGGCCGCTTCGCGCCTTTCATGGCAGGCCACGTTCAACTGCTAGGCTAGGCGAGATGTCCTAACGTTCGCTTAGCCCGCGCCAAGCTTCGCCGAAGAGTTGTTCTATTTTTACTCTCGCTATGGGCGACCAAAATCGTCACACCCGTCGATTCTCCATGGCGTCATGGTTAATGCCTGTTTACCATGATGGTCACCCTTAGCTGGGTTTGTGGAGGTTCAGGTGGAACGAGCTCTAGTTGCACAGAAGGTCGCGAACGAACTGTTTTCGACCGAAGAAGCTATCGATAATGCGATCGCTCAAACGTCTAAGCTGGTCGGCGAACTGATGATCGCGCGCCGCGAAATGGGCCTGTCGGCCGTTGTCGGCGGCGAAGCCGTCACCAAGGCGACCGAAGCGATGATCGCCCTCGCCAGCGCCCGCGCCGCGGTCGTGACGGCTCATAACGAATTGGCCAGCACCAAGCTGCGCATCGGCATTCGCACGAAGCTGGGTGGGAATGGCGACAAGGGAGCCGAGGCCTCGGCGCCAGTCGAATTCCGTCAGGTGGGCTGAGTAGGGTTTTCTAAGCCTTAAGGAACTTGGGGCAAGCTAGGCCCTATCACATCAGGGGCCTAGCTTGCACAATACCTGGCTGATTGCGTCTCTCGAATTTTTTTTCGAGATGCTTTGCTGCCTGTTTGCAATTCTAAAGGGCGGGTCTGCCGAAAGAGCGGGCGCGCTTGTTGTTGTTGCTTGTTATGTTGTTACGGAAATTGTTATCGCTCTTTCGTGGCCACATTTTCCGATAACCGTGGTATTTATTTTAGATTTCGTTCTCGCAATCGGACTTCTCGTCGTCGCGTTTCGTTTCGGCAGCCTCTGGCTGGGCTTCGCGATGCTGCTCCAAAGCGCGAATCTATGCTCTCAAGCCTTCGCGTTTACGGGCGATGGTTTGAGCCATTCAAGCGAAGTCATACTCAATAACGTGCTTAGCCTTCTGATGGGCGGCTCCATCGCAATGGGGGCCTTTTTTTCGTGGCGAAAGCGGGAAAGAGCCAGGCTCGCATCGCAGGCGGTCGGCACGATGGCGAGTTCGCCCCCGACGTAACCTTGTGACGTCGCCCCCCGCGCGGGCATCGGCCCCGACCTCCCGGGGCGCATTCCCACTCAGCGAAATCACCTCATCATCGCCCCCTGAGGCGAGTGGCGTCGCGGAGGGCGGGCCGTGGGATCGCGTCGTCCCGGCTTTGGAAGCCAGGACGACGGATGATTGGGCTATTCGCCGCGGTTATCGATCAATACCGATAGTGTTCCGGCTTGAACGGCCCGGTCTGCGGCACGTCGATATAGTCGGCCTGGGCCTTGGACAGCTGGGTCAGCTTGGCGCCCAGCTTGGCCAGGTGGAGCATGGCCACCTTCTCGTCGAGGTGCTTGGGCAGGGTGTAGACCTGCTTGTCGTAGGACTTGCCGTTGGTCCACAGCTCGATCTGGGCCAGGGTCTGGTTGGTGAACGAGGCGCTCATCACGAAGCTGGGGTGGCCCGTGGCGTTGCCCAGGTTCACCAGGCGGCCTTCCGACAGCAGGATGATCTTCTTCCCGTCCGGGAACTCGATGTGGTGGACCTGCGGCTTGATTTCGTCCCACTTGAAGTTCTTCAGGCCGGCGACCTGGATCTCGCTGTCGAAGTGGCCGATGTTGCAGACGATGGAGTTGTTCTTCATCGCCCGCATGTGCTCGACGGTGATCACGTCCTTGTTGCCGGTGGCGGTGACGAAGATGTCGGCCATGCCGGCCACGTCCTCGAGCACCTGGACCTGATAGCCTTCCATGGCGGCTTGCAGGGCGCAGATCGGGTCGACCTCGGTGACGATCACCCGCGCGCCGCCGTTGCGCAACGAGGCGGCCGAGCCCTTGCCCACGTCGCCGTAGCCGCAGACCACCGCCACCTTGCCGGCCAGCATCACGTCGGTGCCGCGGCGGATGGCGTCGACCAGGCTTTCACGGCAGCCGTACAGGTTGTCGAACTTGGACTTGGTGACGCTGTCGTTGACGTTGATGGCGGCGAAGGGCAGCTCGCCCTTCTGGGCCATCTGGTAGAGGCGGTGCACGCCCGTGGTGGTCTCTTCCGACACGCCCTTGATGGCGTCGCGGATGGCCGAGTAGAAGCCGGGCTTCTCGGCCAGGTAACGCTTCATCACCGCGAACAGGGCTTCTTCTTCCTCGTTCTGCGGGTTGGAGATGACGCTGGGGTCCTTCTCCGCCTTGGGGCCGAGCACGCAGAGCAGGGTGGCGTCGCCGCCGTCGTCCAGGATCAGGTTCGGGTAGCCGCCGTCGGACCACTCGAAAATCTTGTGGGCGTATTCCCAATACTCGATCAGGTTCTCGCCCTTCACGGCGAACACCGGGGTGCCCTGCGCGGCGATGGCGGCGGCGGCGTGGTCCTGGGTGGAGAAGATGTTGCACGAGGCCCAGCGCACGTCGGCGCCCAGCGCCTGCAGCGTCTCGATCAGCACCGCGGTCTGGATGGTCATGTGCAGGGAGCCGGCGATGCGGGCGCCCTTCAGCGGCTGATCCTTGCCGAACTCGGCGCGCACGGCCATCAGGCCCGGCATCTCGGTTTCGGCGATATCGATTTCCTTGCGGCCCCAGGGCGCCAGCGAGATGTCCGTGATGATGTAGTCGGCCATGTCCGGCTCCTTTGACACTTTGCGCGTCCCTATATCGGCGCCGGCCCCGAGTGGCAATGTTATATAAGGATATCCTTATATGGGCGACGCCTGACGATGCGGCTCGGTGGGGATGGGAGACTGCATTGAGGGGCCCTGTGCGCCAGCGCCGCGCCCCGTCGGCGTTACACACCGTTGACCCGCGAAGGCCGGCGCCCTAGATGTCGCGCCTCCTCGAAACCGGCGTGGCGACGCGACGGTATCGAGCCCAGGTGGCGGAATTGGTAGACGCGCTGGCTTCAGGTGCCAGTGGTATAAAAGCCGTGGAGGTTCGAGTCCTCTCCTGGGCACCATCATTCATCGGCCGACGGCCTCGCGGCCAAGCGTCGGGCGTTATGTTAAAGACGACTCCCCGTCCAGACGCCCAATACCAAGACGCCCAACCCCAGACGCTCGATCCCAGATCTCGGCCATGACCAATTACCTGCACCAAGGCGATCTTCCCGACGGCCTCTCCTTCGGTTCCTCCGTGGCGGTGGATTCCGAGGCCATGGGCCTGCGCTTCCATCGCGACGCGCTGACGGTGGTCCAGCTCTCGGCCGGCGACGGCGACGCCCATGTGGTCCAGCTCTCCCGCCCAGGCTACGACGCCCCGAACCTGAAGCGGCTGCTGGTCGATCCGACGGTGGAGAAGATCTTCCACTACGGCCGATTCGACATCGGCATGTTCGCCATTCATCTGGGCGTCACCACCACTCCGGTCTATTGCACCAAGATCGCGTCCAAGCTGGCGCGCACCTACACCGACCGGCATGGGCTGAAGGACGTGACCAAGGAACTGCTGAGCGTGGACATCTCCAAGGCGCAGCAGAGCTCCGACTGGGGCTCGCCGACGCTATCGCCGGAGCAGCTCGCCTACGCCGCCTCCGACGTGCTCAACCTGCACGCCTTGAAGGCCAAGCTCGACGTGATGCTGGAGCGCGAGGGCCGGATGGCGCTGGCCAAGGCGTGCTTCCAATTCCTGCCGACCCGCGCCCTGCTGGATGTCGCGGGGTGGGACGAGGTCGATATCTTCGCCCATGGCTGAAGCAGTCATGGGCGTTCCCGATCCGCCTTTCATGGCGCCAGCCCTGACCGATCTCGAACGGCGAGCGCTCGCGCTGGCGCGCTGGCGCAAGCGTTCGCGGCAGGTGCAGTTCTTCCGCAAGGCGCTGCCGGCGGCGATCGCCGCGATCCTGATCTTCGGTGTCGGCTGGGTGGCGGTGCGAGCCCTGATCGCGGTGTTCGGCGCCGCCGACCATGACGTGGCGACCATCCACCTGCTCAACCCGACCTTCTACGGCCGCAACGCCAAGGGCGAGCCCTACATCATGACCGCCAGCGAGGCGGTGCGCGACGGGGCCGAGCCCGACCGGATCTTCCTGACCAATCCCGGCCTCAAGCAGTTCGGCGGCACGCCCCAGCCCTCGACCACTCGCGCCCTGCACGGCGTCTATCACGAGCAGGAGAAGCTGATGGACCTGTCGGGCAAGGTGGTGTCCACCGACGGGCGCGGCTACACCTTCCGCAGCGAGTTCGCCCACGTCGACATGCCGCACAACTCGGTGGTGGGTCATGTCCATTGCTTTGGGGACGGACCATCCGGCTCGATTTCCGCCGACGCCTATCAGGTGTATGACAAGGGCGCGCACGTGATCTTCACCGGCCATATCCACAACCGGGTGATCACGACGTCCAACAAAGGCCCGGCCGGACCGGCCGGACCGGCCGCCGCTCCGAAAGCCCAGTTGACGCCGATCCCGGTTCCGCCGATGCAGCCCTCCGTCATCACCCCCGCGCCCCGCTGAGAGAAGTCCTGAAGGCATGAAAGCTTACCTGCTCTCGGGAGCGGTCCTGGCGCTCACAGCCGCCTCGATGGCGCTCGCCCTGCCGCCGCCCCCCGCGTCCGCGCCGAAAGGCTCCCATCTCGCCCCCGCGCCTGCCGGCGGCGGGGCGTCCTCGGCCGCGCCAGCCGCGCCGGCCAGCGCCTCGTCGGCGAACTGCAACGCGGGCCTGAGCACCAACTGCACATCCAACTCCCCCGTCGACATCACCGCCGACGGGACCGAGGTGTTCCAGCCCCAGCGGCTGGTGATCTATCATGGCAACGTGGAAGCGATCCACGACGACGCCCGGCTGCGCACGCCCGAGATGCGCGTCTTCTACAAGGCCAAGAAGACCGAGCCCGGCCAGCCCGTCCAGGCGGCGGCGACGCCGGGAACGCTGGGTGAGAACACCGGCGGGATCGACCACATCGAGGCGGCCGGCCCGGTCTACTACATCACCCCGACCGAGAACGCCCGCGCCGACCACATGCTCTATGTCGCCGACACCCAGCTGATCACCATGACCGGCAACGTGGTGCTGGTGAACGGCAAGAGCGTCGGCACCGGCGACAAGTTCGTGATGGATCGCAAGACCGGCCACGACCAGCTGTACGCCAACGCCACGACTGGCCGTGTGCGCACCATCATCTACACCCAGCAGCAACCGGCGGCCCAGCCGGCCGCCAAGCCCGCGGCCCATTGATGAGCGATCTGCGTGCGCTCGCGCCGGTGGAAGCTCCGGTGCGGGAGGGTCTGTTCGTCGACCGGATCGGCAAGTCCTTCCGTGGTCGCGCGGTGGTCAAGAGCGTGACCCTGCGCCTTGGCCGGGGCGAGGTCGCGGGTCTGCTCGGGCCTAACGGGGCGGGTAAGACCACCTGTTTCTACATGGTCACCGGCCTGGTGGCGGCGGACTACGGCGCGATCTACCTGGACGGCGAGGACATCACCGCCCAGCCCATGTACCAGCGCGCGCGTCTGGGCGTCGGCTACCTGCCGCAGGAGACCTCGATCTTCCGCGGCATGACGGTGGAGCAGAATGTCGCCGCCGTGGTCGAGATGCGTGAACCCGACGATCGCAAGGCCGCCGAGACGGTCAATCGCCTGCTGGACGAGCTTCGCATCTCGCATCTGCGCAAGTCGCCGGCCACTTCGCTGTCCGGGGGCGAGCGGCGCCGCTGCGAGATCGCCCGCGCCCTGGCGTCCGAACCCGCCTTCATGTTGCTCGATGAGCCCTTCGCCGGCATCGACCCCCTGGCCATCACCGATATCCGCGAAGTGATCGGCTATCTGAAGGACCAGGGCATCGGGGTGCTGATCACCGACCACAACGTGCGCGAGACGCTGGGCATCATCGAGCGGGCCTCGATCATCCACGATGGCGAGGTGCTGTTCGAGGGCGCGCCCGACGAGGTGCTTGCCAACCCGGACGTGCGCCGGGTGTATCTGGGCGACCAGTTCGACTGATCGCAGCAAAGCCGCGCGTGCTTCGAGACGCGGCTGTCGCCGCTCCTCGGCATGACTAAGCTTGGTAGATCGCAAAAACCCTCGTCATCCTGAGGAGCCCGCAGGGCGTCTCGAAGGACGCAGGAGGCGTTAGGCCAACTCCACCCCCAACCCCCGCAAGGCATCCCAATATCCGGGGAAGGTCTTGGCCACGCAGGCGGGGTCGTCGATGACGATGTTGTCGAGCTTCAGTCCGAGCAGGGCCAGGCTCATGGCCATGCGGTGGTCGGCGTAGGTCGCCAGCCGCACCGGCGCCTCGGGCGAGGGAAGGGCGGGATCGCTGGCGATCACCAGGTCGTCGCCGTCCTCGATCGCCAAGCCCGGGCGCACCCTGGACAGCTCTGTCGCCAGCGCCGCCAACCGGTCGCACTCCTTCACCCTCAGGTTCGCCACCCCGATGAAGCGCACCGGCGTGGCGTTGAACGCCGCCAACACCGCCAGGGTCGGCACGGCGTCCTGCATCTGGGAGCCTTCGATCTCGGCGGGCATGTGGGGGAAGGCGGCGATCAGGGCGTGGGCCTTGGCGTCGGGCTGGCTGAAGGCGTCGGGCGACAGGCCGACGTCCACCTCGCCGCCGGTCAACGCGCCCGCCGCCCAGAAATAGGTCGCGGCCGAGGCGTCGGGCTCGATCTCCAGGTCGACGGCGCGGTAGCCGGTGGGCGACACCCGCCAGGCGGAGGGCGACAGGGCGTCCACCTCGGCCCCGAAATGGCGCATGGCGGCCAGGGTTAGTTCCACATAGCCGCGGGCGCCGATGTCGGAGCCCCGCAGAGTCAGCTCGACCGGGCCCTCGGCGCGGCCGGCGAGCATCAGCACGGCGGAGACGTACTGGCTGGACAGGCCGGCGTCGATCTGGACCCGTCCGCCCTCCAGCCCGCCACGTCCCTGGATCGTCACCGGCGGGCAGCCGGTGGGCGCCTCCGCCTGGACCCCGAGCGCGGCCAGGGCGGTCAGGAGCGGCGCGATGGGGCGGCGGCGCATGTGCGCGTCGCCATCGATCACCACCTCGCCGTCGGCGAGCGCGCAAGCGGCGGTCAGAAAGCGGGTGGCCGTACCGGCGTTGCCGAGGAACAGCGGTGCGGCGGCCGCGCGCAGGCGGCCGTCGCTGCGCACGGTGAAGCGCTCGGCGTCCGGCTCCTCCACCGTCACGCCCATGGCCTGCAGCGCCTGGGCCATATAGCGGGTGTCGTCGCTCTTCAGCGCGCCCGATAGGCGGCTGACGCCGGGCGCCAGCGCCGCCAGCAGCAGGGCGCGGTTGGTGATCGACTTGGACCCCGGCAGGGTCGTACGTCCGCCCAAGGGCCGGCCGGGCGGGATCACCCGCACCGCGTCGCCACGCGATGGCGCACTCACCGGCCCCATCCGGCGAACAGGCTCTTCAGCGTCTCCACCACCGCCAACGGCTGGTCCAGGAACAGGTGGTGGGCGGCGTCCGCCACGGTCAGGAACGGCGTGCCTTCCGGCGCGATCGAGCGGGTGTAGGCGAGGTTGGCGCTGCGCACGATGGTCGAGCGGTCGCCCTTGACGAAGGCCAGCCGGCACCGCGTCGCCCGCAGCGCCGCGTCCGCCTCGGCCCGTGCGCTCATGCCCGGCGTTTCGCTGACGATCTTGTCGAAGCCGTAGGGGTCGAAACGCCAGGTCCAGCCTTCGCCGCCCTCGGGCGTCGGGGCGGGCGTCAGCGAATGGCGCGCGATGTGGTCGAGGATGAAGAGGTTGTCGCAGGGCTGGGCCGGCATCAGGTGGAAGTGGCCGAGCGCCTCTTCCAGGCTGGCGTAGACCCGGTTCGGCCGCCCCAGGCGCAGCTGGAAATCCGGGGCGTCGGGCGCGGAGATGGCGGCGTCGAGCACCACCGCGCCGGCCAGTTCGACCTCGGCGGAGGCGGCGGTGAAGAACAACGGCCGGCTACCGAAGGAATGTGCCACCAGCAGCGGCGCGACCGGCGCCTCGAACAGGCCGGCGGCGCGCATCCCCTGGCTGATCTCGCGGGCGAACTGGCCCATGGAGTAGCGCTCGCGCCAGTCCGAACGGCCCATCCCCGACAGCGAGATCGCCGCCACCCGCCGTTCCTTGGCGAAGAAGGGGGCGATGAAGCTGAACCAGTCCGCGTGCGCCCGCCCGCCGTGGACGAACATCAGTCCGGGCTGGCCACGCTCGCCCCAGGTCAGCAGCTCTATGTCCGCACCGTCCACCGTCACGATGCTCCGCTCGGGTGCGAGAGCGATGGCGTCTTCGAACCAGGGTGGCGCGGGCGGCCGAGCGCCCTCGAGCGCCGCCAGGGGCGCACGGAGCTGCTGGTCGAGCTGCAGGGCAGGGTCGATCATCGTGCGTCAGTATCCGCGCCGGCGGCGGTTGGGAACCCGCCGCTTGCGCGGGCTCACGCCCCTTCGGTGACCAGGGTCTCTTCGTCCTCGCGGATCGGGGCGTCGTCGCCTGGCCGCTTGTGGGTGATCAGGCCGCTGAACTTGGGCGTCAGCCAGGCCTCGAAGCTGTCCACCAGCAGATAGATCACCGGCACCAGCACCAGGGAGAGGATGGTCGAGCTGACCAGTCCGCCGATCACCGCGATCGCCATCGGCTGGCGGAATTCCGACCCCTGGCCCAGCGCCAGGGCGGTCGGCAGCATGCCGGCGATCATGGCCACGGTGGTCATGACGATGGGGCGCGCCCGCTCGCGGCAGGCGTTGTGCAGGGCCTGCCAGCGGTCCTGGCCGGCGCGTTCGTCCTCGATGGCGAACTCCACCAGCAGGATGGAGTTCTTGGCCGCGATCCCGAACAGCATCAGCAGGCCGATGAACACCGGCATGTCGATCTCCATCCCCGCGACGGTCAGCGCCACCGAGACGCCGGCCAGGGTCAGGGGCAGGGTGGCCAGGATGATCAGCGGCTTGAAGAAGCTGCGGAACAGCAGCACCAGCACCGCGTAGATCAGCAGGATTCCCGACAGGATCGCCCCGGTGAAGCCGGTGATCACGTCCTGCAGCGCCTCGGCGTCGCCGACCGGGGGTTGGCGGACGTCGGCCGGCAGGTGCTGCATCACCGGCAGCTTCTTGATCGCGTTCAGTGCGGTGCCGAGGCTGGCGCCGCCGCGCAGGTCGGCCTGGACCGAGGCGCGCCGTTCGCGGGCGTAGCGCACGATCTTGCCCGGCCCGGCCTGGAACGACAGGTCGGCCACCGAGGACAGGGGCGTGGACTTGCCGGCCAGGGTCGGCACCTGGAGGTTGGCCAGCACAGACAGGTCGGTGCGGTCGCTCTCGGGCAGGCGCACGCGGATAGGAATACGCCGTTCGCCCTCGGAGAACTTGGCCACGTTGGCGTCGATGTCGCCGATGGTGGCGATCCGCAGCACGCTGGCGAGCGCGTCGGAAGTGACGCCGAGCCGGGCCGCCTCGCTGGGCTTGGGCCGCACCACCAGTTCGGGGCCGGACGGCGGCGGCGCGGGGCGCACGTCGGTCAGCACCGACAGGCCGCGCATCTCCCGCTGGAGTTCGAGCTGCACGCGTTCCAGCGCCGGGCCGTTCTGGCTGGACAGCACGATCTCCACGTCCGCCGCCCCGAACCCGCCGAGCGTGCTGATCCGCACGTCGGGGATCTGGCGCAGGAAGGGTCGGATGAGCGTTTTGACCTCTTCGGTCTTGTGGATGCGGTTCGGCTTCAGCACCACGGTGATGGTGCCGTCGCGCAGGTCGGAGCTGTTGTCGGTGGCGCTGGAGCCGTCCTGGGCGAATACGCGCTCCACGTCGGGCTGGGTCAGCAGCATGCGCGTGGCCTGGCTCAGCGCGGTATCCATCGCCTGGCGGGTGGCGCCCGGCGGACCTTCGACGTTCAGGTAGAAATAGCCGGCGTCGCCGCGCGGCTGGAAGCCGACCGGGCGGCTGGCCAGCAGCATGATCGAGGCCACGAAGATCAGCCCCCCGATCCCCATCGAGATGAAGCGGTGCGCCATGGCCCAGTCGAGCGCCTTGCGATAGGGGCCCTCCAGCGGCTTGCTCGGCTTGGGATGGGCGCTGGGCTTGAGGAAATAGGCGGCGAGCAGGGGCGTCAGCAGGCGCGCTACGATCAGCGAGAAGATCACCGAGATGGCGACGGTGAGCCCGAACTCCTTGAAGAACTGGCCCGCGATCCCTGGCATGAACGACACCGGCATGAACACCACCACGATGGTCGCCGTGGTCGCCACCACCGCCAGCCCGATGGAGTCCGCGCCCAGCAGCGAGGCGCGGTAGGGACTTTCGCCCCGCGAAATGCGCTTCTCGATGTTCTCGATCTCGACGATGGCGTCGTCGACCAGGATGCCGATCACCAGGGTCAGGCTGAGCAGGGTGATGACATTCAGGCTGAAGCCGAACACCTGGATGGCCGAGAAGGTCGGGATCAGCGACAGCGGCATGGCGGTGGCCGCGATCGCGGTGGCGCGCCAGCTCTTGAGGAACAGCCAGACCACCAGAGCGGCCAGGATCATGCCCTCGACCAGCACGTGGATGGTGGCCTCGTAGCTCTTGCGGGTGGAGTCGACGGTGGAGATGACCTGGGTGAAGGTCACGTCCGGATGGGCCTTGGCCAGCTTGGCGATGACCGCCTGCACCCGCTTCTCGGTGGAGACGTCGCTGGCGTCGCGGGTCTTGTTGACCTGGAAGGCCACGGCGGGCCGGCCGTCCAGCCGGGCGAAGCCGCGCTGTTCGGACTGGCCGTCGCCGATCTCGGCCACGTCGGCCAGGCGCACGTAACGGCCGGCGGCGGGGATCGTTACTTTGCGGAGGGCGTCCACGGTCTGGGCCTGGCCCAGCACGCGCACGTTCTGCTCCTGCCCGCCGATATTGGCGCGACCGCCCGTCTCGTCGACGTTGAACTGGTACATCGCCTGGTTCACCTGGGGCGCGGTGACGCCGAAGGCGGCCATGCGGGCCGGGTCGAGGGTGACGTTGATCTCGCGGTCGATGCCGCCGGCGCGCGTCACCTGCGCCACGCCCTTCTCAGCCTGAACGGTGCGCGAGATGGTGTCGTCGACGAACCAGGACAGATCGACTGGCGAGCGGGTGGCGGAGCTGACCGCATAGGTCAGGATCGGGGCGGAATCGATGTCGATGCGCTGGACGGTGGGCGGGTCGATGCCGGGCGGCAGCTGTACGCGGGTTCGGTCGACGGCGGTGCGCACGTCGTCGGTGGCCTTCTGCATGTCGGTGCCCAGCTCGAACTCGATCTGGGTGACGGACGAACCGAGGGTGACGGTGGACGACAGGTGCTTGATGTTGGCGACCCCGGCGATGGCGTCCTCGACCGGCCGGGTGATCTGGTTCTGCATCTCGCTGGGCGCCGCGCCGCTCTGGGTGACGCTGACCACCACCAGGGGGAACGAGATGTTGGGGTACTGCTTGATCGGCAGCGAGGCGTAGGACAGCAGTCCGGCCAGGGTCAGGGCGATGAACAGGATCGCCACCGGGATCGGGTTGCGGATGCTCCAGGCGGAGATGCGCAGCTTCATTGGCCGACCCCCATCGCCGCGATCCAGGTCGTCGCGCTCTCTGTCACTGCGACGCCTCGATCGGCTTGACCACGTCGCCGTCGAGCACGAAGGCCCCGCCGCCGAGCAGGACGCGAGTTCCCGGCGGCGGCCCGTCGACCAGCTCGACCATGCCGTTGGCGCGGGCGCCGGTCTTCACCAGCATGCGCTTGACCGTGTTGTCGGACTGCAGGGCCAGCACCGAGGCGCCGTCGGCGTCGTAGCGCACCGCGCTGTCGGGCACGACGGAGGCGGGGCGGCGGCTCTGGGAGAAGGTGGCGCGGCCATAGCCGCCGGGCCGCAGGTCGGGGCGTACCGGCAGGGTGATGCGGATGTGGCCGAGCTTGGTCTGCTGGTCCACCTCGGGGCTGATCAGGCGGACATGGCCGGTGATCTTGGTCCCGCCGGGCAGTTCGACCTCGGCCGCGTCGCCGGGCTGGATGCCGGCCAGGCCCGATTCCGGGACCTCGGCGTTGAGTTCGACCACGTCGTCGGCGGCGATGCGGAACATGGCGGTGGCGGGGGCTGCGATATCGCCCGGGCGCACGGTACGTTCCAGCACCAGTCCGCTGACCGGCGCGCGCACCATCATCAGGCTTTCGCGGGTCTCCAGGTCGTTGAGCTGGGCCTGGGCGGCGGCGACGGTGGCGTGGCCGCTGCGCGCGGCCAACCTACGCTCGATGATCTGCTCTTGGGACAGCACCCCCTGGTTGTCGAGGCCGGCGACGCGCTGGGCCTCGGCGTCCTGGCGTTCGGCGGCGACCTTCTGCTGGTCGACCACGGCCTTCTGCTGGGCGATCTGGGCGCGCAGCAGGGTGTCGTCCAGCTGGGCCAGGGACTGGCCGGCCTTCACCGAGGCGTTCTGATCGACGAACACCTTGGCCACGCGGTAGCCGTTCAGCTCGGTGGAGACGGCGGCCTCCAGCTTGGGGATCATCAGGCCCGAGGCGGTCAGGCCGCCCTGCAGCGCCTGGGTGCGGACGGATGCGACGGTCACGGCCACGGGTTGGCGCGCCGGCGGCTTGGTGGTGGTTGTGGGTTTGTGGCAGGCGGCGAGAGCGAGGCAGGCCAAGAGAACCCTTCCCCCTCGAAGGGGGAAGGGCAGGGATGGGGGTGAGTGCAGGACGTGCGGGGATGGGACACGAGAGGCGGCGCCTCGAGCGTCAGTCCGGTTAGTGCAAGGGATACACCCCCACCTTTGCCCCTCCCCCATCGAGGGGGAGGGAATCTTGAGTTTCGGCATCCATTTTCCCCTCATCGCGCCGCCGCCGTCTGGACCTGCTCCGGCGGGGTCCACCCCCCGCCGAGCGCCTGGAACAGGGTCGCCGCATCCACCAGGGCCTGGGTCTGCGCGCCCGTGTAGGTGGTGCGGGTGGTGCGCCAGACACCTTCCGCGTTCAGCAGCGTGGTCAGGTCGGTCAGGCCCAGGTCGTAGCCCCTCTTCTTGGCGTCGAAGGCGTATCGCGCCTTGCCGACCGCCTCCTCTAGCCGATCCACCCGGCGCCGGTCGGCGGCCAGGGTGTAGAGGCCGGTTTCCGCGTCGCGATAGGCGTTCTGCACCGCCTGCTCGTAGGCGATCACCTGTTCCTCGCCCTTGGCCTTCTGGCCCCGGATCACCGCCAGCAGGCGCGGCCGGTCCAGCACCGGGGCGGAGGCGCCGAGCCCGATGCTCCAGATGCTGCTCATCGAGGCGAAGCTGCCGGCGGTCTTGTCGACCTGAACCCCCGGCAGGATCTGGAAGGTCGGGAACAGGGCCAGCTTGTCGAGCGCGAGCGTGTTGGCGGCGGAGCGGATGTGGGCCTCGGCCTCGCGCACGTCGGGCCGGCGGCGTAGCAGATCGCCCGGTGCGGAGGTCGGCGGTATGGGCGGGCTGGCGGCCGTCGGCTGGATCTGCAGGCTGTCGAGCGGGTCGGTCCCGCGCCCGATCAGGGCCAGCAGGGCGCGCCGCGCCGCCAGGGACTGGGCTTCCAGCCGGGCGACCTCGGCCGCATCGACCCCGACGTCGGTCTGCAGCCGGGCCGCGTCCGATCCCGAGGTCAAGCCATGGGCGGCGGAGATGTCGCCGGTGCGCGCCAGGTCCTGGGCGATCCGCAGGGTGTCGCGCGCTTCTTCCAGCTGGATGGCCGCGCCTCGGGCCTGGAACAGGTCGACCGCGACATTCTTGGCCAGCATGGCGCGGGCCGCCTCGAAGTCGAAGCGCGCCGCCGCCACGTCCGCATCCGCCGCGCGCCGGGCCGCGCGCTGGCGCCGGAAGATGTCGATCTCGTAGGTGATGTTGAACTGGGCGCCGTAGGTCTGCAGGTCGCCGGACGGCTCGACCAGGCTGCTGCCCAGGCCGCCGGTGGCGGAGCCGGCGCCGCTGAGCGCCCCGCCGCCGATGCCGACGTCGCCGCCGCTGAGCCCGCTGATGGTCTCGTCGGTATGCTGTTCCTGGGCCAGGCCCTGGACATTGCCCTGGGGCAGGTAGGCGGCCAGCGTCTGGGTGCGGGTGGCGCGGGCCTCGCCGATGCGCTGGAGGGCGGTGCGCGCATCCGGGGCCGAGACCAGGGCCTGCTCGATCAATTGGGTGAGCTGGGCGTCGTCGAACAGCCGCCACCAGCGGTCCAGCGCTTCGGCCGGCAGGGCGGGGTTGGAGGCGCCGGCGGCTTCGTAGGCGGTGGGCGTGTGGACGTCGGGCTTGGACAGCCGCGCGGTCGAGCACCCGGCGAGCAGCAGCGTGCTCAAGGCCCAGAGGGCGGCGCGCCGCAAACCAGGCCCCTGGCTTGGGGTGGTCGCCTGTGCGCTGGCGATATGTGTCGCGACGAACATATTACGACTGTAACAGAGCGCCCTCGCCGGTTTTCATGAACTCTTCTCCACCTTGGCAGGGCGCGCGAAAGCGTCGCACCTGTGGGGCGAGCAAGGTTGAGTGCAGCTCGACCTAGGCCGCGACCGCTTGCGGCGGGTGGGCTTCGGTCCGCGTCATGTCCCGTTGGCGAGCCCGCGAATAGGCTTTGCGCTGGCGGGCGGCGGCATGGCCGGCGCGCAGCGGAGCCACGTCCAGCACCCGCACGATCTCCGCTTCGGCTTCGTCCCAGATCACCGTGACATCCAGCGCCCGCTCCCGATCCCGACCCAGCAACAGGGCGATCTCGCTGGTGTCCACCCGCTCGGGCGAGAAGCGGATCGAGGTGTAGCCGTCTTCGCAATCCACGCGCACGCCGCCCAAGGTCAGCACCGCGGCGACCACCTCGGCCGAGGGCGGGGCGACGGGTTCGGGCTGAGCCCACAGGCTGAGGGCGGGATGGGTGTTGCGGAAGGGGTGGATCGCAGCGGCCATGGGTGGGGCTCCTCAATCGGGCGGGGCTTGCCTTGGCCCGCAGGAGACCTTCTGATGGGCTGCTACGACAAATGTGGACGTCATTGCGATGCGGCTCGAAAAAGCCATGGCCCTGCTGGAGTTGGCTCGGGCCCTCGCCGGCTCGGCCGAGGGGATGACGCTCGACGAGATGGCCCAGTTGGCCGGGGTCGACCGCCGCACCGCCGAGCGCATGCGCGACCGGCTGATGGATATGTTCCCACAGATGGAGGCGGTGCCCGATCCGCCGACCAAGCGCTTCCGCATCCCCGCCGGCCTGGACGGCTTCATGCAGGCGCCCAGCACCCATGAGCTGGCGGCGCTGGGCTCGGCTGCCCAGGAGTTGGAGACCCAGGGCTCCGCCGTGCGCGCAGCGGCCCTGCGTGGGCTGGAGGCCAAGGTGCTGTCGGCCCTGCGCGCGCCGGTGCGCCGCCGCATGGCCCCGGACCTGGAAGCCCTGCTCCAGGCCGAAGCCATCGCCGTCCAGGCCGGCCCGCGTCCGTTCGAGGACGAAGCCGTGCTCGGCGCTATCCGCGAGGCGCTGACGGCCGGCCGCGCGCTCGGTTTCCGCTATGCCGGCGGGTCTTCGCCCGGACGCGCGCGGGAGGTGATCCCCTACGGCCTGCTGTTCGGGCGCAGCAACTATCTGGTGGCGGCGGAGGGGGAGGGCGCCCGGCCGCGCAACTGGCGGCTGGACCGGATCGAGGACGTCGAGGTGCTGGCCCGGCCTGCGCTCCGCCCCGTCGAGTTCTCGCTGCAGGCCTATGCCGACCAGAGTTTCGGCATCTACCAGGACGACACCGAGGATGTGATGCTGCGCATTTCGGCGCGGGCCTCGGACTCCGTGAAGCGCTGGCGCTTCCACGTCGGCCAGGTGGTCGAGCCTCAGCCGGACGGGTCGGTTACGGTGGCTTTCCGCGCCAGCGGCATGCGCGAACTGGCCTGGCACCTGTTCACCTGGGGCGCCGACGTCGAGGTGTTGGCCCCGGAACGGTTGCGCCGGTTGCTGGTGGACCAGCTCCGTCAGGCGTTGGCCATGCACGCCGAAACGGCCGCGGAATAGGTTTCGGGGCGTAAGCGGCGAACTGCTTCACAAAAGGGTCGCAGGCGGCCGTCGGGCCTGCTTGTATCGAGCCTCGGCGCCGGTGCGCGGGAGATGCTGATGAGACGTTCGGTCGGGTTGGGCTTGGCGGCGACGGTCGCGTTCGGGTCTGCGGCGCTTGCGGCTTCGGGGCCGATCGATCCGGGTCAGATGTCGGCCACGGTCAAGGTGCTGGCGTCCGACGCGTTCGGAGGCCGTGCGCCCGGCACGCCCGGCGAGGCCAGGACGGTCGACTACTTGATCAAGCGCTTCAAGGCGATGGGCCTGCAGCCCGGCGGCGAGAACGGCGGCTGGACCCAGGCGGTGCCGCTGGTGCGCACCCAGGTCGGCGCGCCGTCCACGCTCAGCTTCCACGACGCCAAGGGCGCCGTGGCCCTGCGTCAGGGCGAGGAGATTTCCATCGCCACCGTGCGTCCCGTCGACCGTGTGCGGATCAAGGACGCTCCCCTGGTGTTCGTCGGCTACGGCGTCCACGCCCCCGAGCGCGGCTGGGACGACTTCAAGGGCGTGGACCTGCACGGCAAGATCGCCGTCTTCCTGGTCAACGACCCCGACTTCGAGGCCCAGCCAGGCGAACCCGTGGCCGGCAAATTCGGCGGCAAGGCCATGACCTATTACGGCCGCTGGACCTACAAGTATGAAGAGGCGGCGCGGCGCGGGGCTGTCGGCGCCCTGATCGTCCACGATGCGCCGGGTGCGGGCTACGGCTGGAGCACCGTGGTGGCCCCGGGCGGGGAGGCTTACGACATCGTCCGTCCGGCCGGCGCTGTGCAGCCCGTGTTGCTGCAGGGCTGGCTCCGGGGCGACGCGGCCCAGGACCTGTTCCGTCGCACGGGGCTCGATCTCGCCGCCCTGCGGGTGAAGGCGCGGCGCGCGGACTTCCATCCGGTGGCGCTGGGCGGCCTGCGCTTCGACGCCGACGTGCCGGTGACCGCAACCCATGTGCAAAGCCACAACGTGCTGGCCAAGCTGGTCGGGACCGCCCACCCGGACGAGACGGTGATGTTCGCCGCCCACTGGGACGCCTTCGGGATCGGCAAGCCGGACGCGACCGGCGACCGTATCCGTCGCGGGGCCAACGACGACGGGCTGGGGATCGCGGGCGTGCTGGAGATCGCGCGCGCCTTCACCCATGCGCCCAAGCCGCAGCGCACCCTGGTGTTCGCCGCCTGGACCGCCGAAGAGCGCGGCCTGCTGGGCTCGGAGACCTATGCGACGCGGCCGATCTATCCCCTGGCCAAGACGGCAGGCAACCTGACCATGGACATCCTGGAGACCGCCGGGCCGTCGCACGACGTGGTGCTGATCGGGGCAGGCCAGGACAGCCTGGAGGGCGATCTGGCCCGCGTCGCCGCCGGCCAGGGACGCAAGGTGACGCCCGATTCCCACCCCGAAAAGGGCCTGTTCTATCGCGCCGACCACTTCTCGGTGGCCAAGCGCGGGGTGCCGACGGTGCTGCTGATGGCGATCGGCGGCGGTCCCGACCTGGTGGCTGGCGGTCGCGCGGCCGGGGACAAGTGGGTCAACGACTACACCGCCAAATGCTACCACCAGCCCTGCGACGCCTGGAGCGCGGCATGGGACCTGCGCGGCGCGGCCCAGGACGTGGAACTGCTCTACGACACCGGCTCGATGCTGGCGAACTCGCGCCGGTGGCCGACCTGGAACGCCGGTTCCGAGTTCAAGGCGCTGCGCGACCAGACGGCGGCCGAGCGGAAGTAGTCAGGCCGTCGAGGCTCTCCCTATTTTCGTGCTCGCGGGGACTGACGGATTGGGGATGCCTGAAGCTCTAGCCAGTCAGGCAAACAAAAAGGGCGCGAACCGTGAGGTCCGCGCCCTTGATGTTCTGCAGCGTACCGGGCGCTAGAGCGTCCGGGCCACCGTCTCGACGTTGAAGCACTCGATCACGTCACCAGGTTTGATGTCCTGGTTGGAGTAGTTCATGCCGCACTCGTAACCGGAGGTGACCTCCGCCACGTCTTCCTTGAACCGGCGCAGCGTCTGCAGCGTGCCCATTTCCTGGACCACCACGTCGGCGCGGATGACCCGGATCTTGGAGCCGCGGCGGACCACGCCCTCGGTGACGCGACAGCCGGCGACGTTGCCGACCTTGGTGATGTTGAACACCTCCAGCACCGTGGCGTTGCCGAGCCAGGTTTCGCGTTGCATCGGCGCCAGCATGCCCGAGAGCACGCCTTTGATGTCGTCGATCAGGTCGTAGATGATCGCGTAGTAGCGGATCTCCACGCCCTCACGCTCGGCCAGGTCGCGCGCCTGCTTGGAGGCGCGGACGTTGAAGCCGATGATCGGCGCGCCCGAACCCTTGGCCAGCTGCACGTCGGACTCGGTGATCGCGCCGACGCCGGAGTGGATGATCCGCGCACGGACCTCCTCGTTGCCGAGCTTCTCCAGCGAGCCGATGATCGCCTCGGTGGAGCCCTGCACGTCGCCCTTGACCACCAGGGCCAGTTCCTTGACCTGCTTGTTCTGCAGCTTGGCCATCATCTCGGCCAGCGAGGTCGAGCCGACGCCCGCCCCCATCTGCTTCTCGCGACGCTGACGCGCGCGATATTCGGTCAGCTCACGGGCGCGAGCCTCGTTCTCGACGATGGCGAAAGGTTCGCCCGGGCTTGGCGCCTGGTCGAGGCCCAGGATTTCCACCGGCTCGGACGGGCCGGCTTCGGCCACCTGTTCGCCACGCTCGTTGACCAGGGCGCGAACGCGACCCCAGGCATGGCCGGCGACGATGATTTCGCCGCGCTTGAGCGTGCCGCGCTGGACCAGCACCGAGGCCACGGGGCCGCGGCCCTTGTCGAGCTTGGCTTCGATCACCACGCCTTCGGCCGAACGGTCGGGCTTGGCGCGCAGGTCCATCATCTCGGCCTGCACCAGGATGGCTTCGACCAGGTGGTCCAGGCCCATCTTCTTGGTGGCGGAGACCTCGATCACCTGGGTTTCGCCGCCCAGGCTTTCGACCACGATCTCGTGCTGGAGCAGTTCGTTGATCACGCGCTGGGAGTTGGCCTCCGGCTTGTCGATCTTGTTGACCGCCACGATGATCGGGGCGCCGGCCGCCTTGGCGTGGTTGATGGCCTCGATGGTCTGAGGCATCACGCCGTCGTCGGCCGCCACCACCAGCACCACGATGTCGGTCACGTTGGCGCCGCGCGCCCGCATGGCCGAGAAGGCGGCGTGGCCCGGGGTGTCCAGGAAGGTGACCCGGTCGCCGGTCTCCAGCCGCACCTGATAGGCGCCGATATGCTGGGTGATGCCGCCATGTTCGCTCCCGGCCACGTCGGCCGAGCGCAGGGCGTCGAGCAGGCTGGTCTTGCCGTGGTCGACGTGGCCCATGATGGTGACCACGGGCGGACGCGGCGCCGTATCGTCGGCGTGGTCCTCGTCGGCCAGGAAGCCGGTTTCCACGTCGCTGTCCGACACGCGCTTGACCGTATGGCCGAACTCGGCGGCGATCAGCTCGGCGGTGTCGGCGTCCAGCACGTCGTTGAGCGTGAGCATGGTGCCCTGACGCATCAGGTACTTGATCACGTCGCCGGCGCGGATGGCCATGCGCTGGGCCAGTTCCGACAGGGTGATGGTGTCGGGGATGATCACCTCGCGAGCCCGCAGGCCCGTCTCGGGACCGCCGGCGCCCTTGGTGCGCTTTTCCCGCTCGCGTTCACGGGCCCGGCGAACCGAGGCCAGCGAGCGCATGCGCTCGGCGGTGTCGCCGTCGCCGGCCACGGCCTGGATGGTCAGGCGACCTTCGCGACGTTGGGGAGCCCCCTTGGCGCGCGAGAGCGCCTTGCCGGGCGCGCCGCCACGACGGTTGGCGCCGCCGCCACGATCTTCCTCGTCGAAGCCGCCGCCGGCGCCCGCGGGCCGGCGTTGGCCGGCGTGCGGAGGCGCGGAGCGCGTGGTCTTAGAGATTTCGGGCGCGGAGGGCGCGGTGCTGGTGCGGGCGCCGCCGGGGCCGGAGCGCGGCGGACCGCCGGGCCGTGGGCCGGCGGGCCGGTCGTTGACGCCATATCGTACAGTGCCGCCGCCAGCGGGCGCGCCGCCTTCGCGGGCCGGACGCGGGGGACGATCGCCGTATGCGCCGCCGCCGGCCGGAGGCCGGGCGCCACGATCGCCGTAGCCGCCGCCTGCACCAGCGCCGCCAGCGCCGCCTTCACGCGGGGGCCGGGGCCGGTCGCCATAGGCGCCGGCGCCAGCGCCGCCGCCAGCGGGACGGGCGCGATCACCATAGCCGGCGCCGCCGGCCGCGGGGCGAGGACGATCGCCGAAGCCACCGCCGCCTGCGGGACGCGGACGATCGCCATAGCTGGCGCCGCCGCCCTGGGGCCGGGGCGCACGATCGCCATAGCCGCCCTCGGAGCGGGCCGGCGCATCGCGAGGCCGGTCGAACCCACCCGCTTGGGGGCGTGGGGTTGCGGCTTCACGGGGAGGACGTTCGCCCGGGGTTTCGATGCGGCGCGTCTGGCCCAGGCCTTCCCAGGCCTTGGGTTTCGCGGGCGCTTCGGGAGCTGCGGGCGCAAGCGGCGAAACGGGAGCGGCTGCGATGGGCGCAGACGCGACGGGCGCGGACGCTGGCGGGGTCGCCACGACCGGCGGCGCGGCCGGAGCTGTCGCAGTCGGCGCGGGGGCCGATACGGGCGCGGCTACGGACGTCGGCGCGGTCGCCGGGGGCGCTGTAGACGCCGCGACTGGGGGAGGGCTCTGGGCTGCGGGCGCCGCGGGAGGCGTCGCTTCGCGCGGAGCAGGCTCGACCGTGCTGGTTTCGGTCTCGCGATGACGCGCTGCGGCTTCATCCGAGCGACGCTCTTCGGTCTGGCGTGCGGCGTCCAGGGCGCGCTGGCGGGCGGCCAGTTCGCTCTGGGACAGGTTCAGATTCGCGCCGCCGGAAGAGGCGGAGCCCGAAGCGGCCGCCGGACGCGGGGCCTGGGCGGCCGGCGCGGCCGGACGCGGCGCCTGGACCGGAGCCAGGTCGGCTCCAGGCCGGCGACGCTTGGTCTCGACCACCACCGTCTTGGAGCGGCCATGGCTGAAGCTCTGCCGCACAGTGCCGGCGGGTACGGCTCCGCTCCCGCCGCCACGCGGCTTGAGCGTCAAAGGTCCACGGCCGCCGGGCGCCCCGCCCTGACCACCGTTATCACCACCACCCCGACCGTTCTCGTTATCGCCGTCGCTCATCCGCTCGCTTTACTCACTTCCGGGTAAAAAGGCCCGGCTGCACATGGTCCAAAAGCAAAAAGGACGGAAGCGATCAACCGCTCCGCCCGTCACCCGGCCCCTCGCGCCAACTCTCAGGAAGGAGCGGGCTGAAGCCGGCCAGCCGTTCGACGTCCAGCGTCCAACGGTTAGCACTTCGCCCCGCAAGGAAAACCAAGTGTATCACAGGTCCCGCGCCCAAGGCCAAACTCAATTCCTGCGATGTGAAGACGCCGAACAGTCTCGGCGGCTTCTCTACGCGGCGCGTCGCCTGGAGAAGCTTGCGCCTGCCGTCGGCGGCGCCGTCGGAGGCCTCCACCATCCAGGAGACCTTCCCGGCCTCGATGGCGGCGAGCGCCTTCTCGAAACCAAAGGTAAGGTCGCCGGATCGCCTTGCAAGGCCGAGCGATGCACGCAAACGGTCGCGGAGCAGTCGCGCGACCTGATCGGAGAGGTCGCCGGCGGGTTTCAGCGGCGCCTTGGCCGACCGGGAGAACGCGTTGCGCTTCACCGCCTGGTCCACCGAGGCGCGGGACGCCTCCACCCACATGCCCCGTCCCGGCAGCTTGGCGGCCAGATCGGGAACCACAGCCCCGTCCGGGCCGATCACGAAGCGGATCAGCCGCGCCTCCGGCATGACCTCGCCCGACACCGCGTCCCGGCGCTCGCGCGAGGCCTGGGCGTGGGTATGGTGGGCGTGGGTCTTGGGGACGTCGTCGTCGGTCAAGGGATTGGATTACAACGCGATTCTTAAGGTTGACCCACTTCCGCTCATCCCCGCGAAGGCGGGGACCCAGATTCACCTGGATGCGTCGGCGGGCTGGAGCTGGACCCCCGCCTTGGCGGGGGTGAGCGGTTCAAAGAGCAGGCTTTCCCATTTACCGGCCGGCGGACCGCCCTGGTTTCAGCCGTGCCGAAACCAGGGGCGGTCGCAAGCTTGGGTTTAGACCTCCTGGGCCGCGACGCTGTCCTCGTCGGCGGCGACCTCCGCTGCCTCTTCGGCAGGTTCCGCTTCCGGTTCGTCGGCTTCGATCCAGCCGGCGGCGACGCGGGCGCGTAGGATCAGCCGTTCGGCGTCCTCCTGGCTCATCGCGAACTCCTCCAGCGCGCCCGGCGTGCGGACCCGCTCGCCGTTCTTGGTCTCGAACGCGCCGCGCAGTTCGTCGGTGGCAAGGTCGGCCAGGTCCTCGACCGTCTTGACCCCGGCGGTCCCGAGCGCGACGGCGATCTGCAGGGTCACGCCCTCGATCTCCATGACGCCGTCCTCGACGCCGAGTTCCTTGCGCTTGGAGTCCAGTTCGGTGGCCTCCCGGTCCAGGAAGTCGCGGGCGCGGGCCTGCAGTTCCTGGGCGGTGTCCTCGTCGAAGCCCTCGATCGTCGCCAGTTCGTCCTCTTCGACGTAGGCGATGTCCTCGACCGCGGCGAAGCCCTCGGTGACCAGCAGCTGAGCGATCACCTCGTCCACGTCCAGGGCTTCCTGGAACAGGGCGGTGCGCTCGGTGAACTCGCGCTGACGACGTTCGCTGTCCTGCGACTCGGTGATGATGTCGATCTGCCACTGGGTCAGTTGCGACGCCAGGCGCACGTTCTGGCCGCGCCGGCCGATGGCCAGCGACAGCTGCTCGTCGGGCACCACCACCTCGACCCGCTCGTCGTCCTCGTCCAGCACCACCTTGCTGACTTCGGCGGGGGCGAGGGCGTTGACGATGAAGGTCGCCTCGTCCGGGTTCCACTGGATGATGTCGATCTTCTCGCCCTGCAGCTCGGCCACCACCGCCTGCACCCGCGAGCCGCGCATGCCGACGCAGGCGCCGACGGGATCGATGGAGCTGTCGTTGGACAGCACCGCCATCTTGGCGCGCGAGCCGGGGTCGCGGGCCACGGCGCGGATTTCGATCACCCCGTCGTAGACCTCGGGCACTTCCTGGGCGAACAGCTTGGCCATGAAGCCCGGATGGGCGCGCGACAGCATGATCTGCGGACCCTTGGTCTCGCGCCGCACGTCGTAGATGTAGCAGCGGATACGGTCACCGATGTTGAACATCTCGCGCGGGATCGACTGGTCGCGGCGCATGATGCCTTCGCCGCGGCCGAGGTCGACCACGGTGTTGCCGTACTCGACCCGCTTGACCACGCCGCTGATGACGTCGCCGACGCGGTCCTTGAACTCTTCGTACTGGTGCTCGCGTTCGGCTTCGCGGACCTTATGGGTGACGACCTGGCGGGCCATCTGGGTCTGGACCCGGCCGAACTCGAACGGCGGCAGGATCTCTTCGGCGACCTGGCCGACATGGGCCTTGGGGTCGCGGCGCAGGGCTTCGGACAGGCGCTGTTTGCCGATCTCGCCTTCTTCGATCTCGTCCTCGTCGCCGATGACGGTGATGATGCGCTTGAGCGTCAGTTCACCGGTCTTCTGGTCGATGTTGGCGCGGATGTCGTGCTCGGCGCCGTAGCGGGTCTTGGCGCCCTTCTGGATGGCCTCTTCGATGGCCTCGATGACGATCTCTCTGTCGATCGACTTCTCGCGCGCGACCGCTTCGGCGATCTGCAGCAGCTCCAGACGGTTGGCGGAAATTCCGGTGGCCATCAGGCCTCCTCCTCTTCGTCGGTGTCGTGTTCGGCCTGTTCGGCCGGGTCTTGTTCGGAAATCCGCGCGGCGCGCTTTTCGGCGCCGAGCTTCATCAGGTCGTCGGTCAGGCTGAGCTTGGCGTCCAGGACCCAGGCGAAGGGGACCAAGGCGGTCTCCTCCTCGCCTTCCAGGTCGATGGCGACATGGGGCTGACCGTCCACGGTCTCCACCCCCGCCAATAGGCCCTTGAACCGCTTGCGCCGGTCGGCGAGGCGGTCCAGCTCCAGGCGGGCCTCGAAGCCTTCGTAGGCTTCGAAGTCCTTCACCCGCGTCAGCGGGCGGTCGATGCCGGGGCTCGAGACCTCGAGCCGGTATTCGCTGGCGATCGGATCGGCAGGCTCAAGCACCTCAGAGAAGGCGCGCGACAGCTTCACGCAGTCATCGATGCCCAGGTCCCCGTCGCTCGGCCGCTCGGCCATGATCTGCAGCGTGCGGCCGGTGGCGACGCCGCCCATCAGGCGCAGTCGGACCACCTCGTAACCCATGGCTTCGGCGACCGGGTCGAGCAGGTCCAGCAACTTACGATCTTCCGCGGTTTTGGCCCGCACGCGTAACCTTCCAAGCAGAAAAAAAGCGGCAGGCCGCGAGGCCGCCGCTCGAGAGCGCCATCCAGCGCAATCGACCGATTTGATGTTCGTGAACGTGCATATAGCGCGCAAACCCGACCGGCTCAAGTTGCGGGCGTCGGCGTCCTCCTTTAATCCGGCCTGGAGTTTTCGGCGAAGGGCGCGATCGTCTCATGCAAGGTCTGGTGACCGTCATCGGCGGTTCGGGGTTTTTAGGCCGCTACGTGGTGCGGGCGCTGGCCAAACAGGGCTGGCGCATCCGGGTTGGCGTGCGTCGTCCGCACCTGGCGCACGAGTTGCGGGTGATGGGCGACGTCGGTCAGATCGAGCTGATCCAGACCAATATGCGCTATCCGGACTCGGTGGCGCGGGTGGTCGAGGGGTCGCAGGCCTGCGTGAACCTGGTGGGCGTGCTCTACCAGGCCGGCAAGCAGGGCTTCCACGCCCTGCACGTCGACGGCGCGCGCGCGCTGGCCGAGCAGGCCAAGGCCGCCGGCGCCCAGCGCTTCGTGCAGATCTCCGCCATCGGCGCGGATACGGCTTCGCCCTCGCAATACGCCAGCACCAAGGGTGGCGGCGAGGCGGCGGTGCGCGAGGCCTTTCCGGGCGCGACCATCCTGCGCCCCTCGATCGTGTTCGGGCCGGAAGACGACTTCTTCAACCGGTTCGCGGCGATGGCGGCGATGTCGCCGGTGCTGCCGCTGATCGGCGGCGGCGGAACGCGGATGCAGCCGGTCTATGTCGGCGACGTGGGCTCGGCCGTCGCGGCGTGCCTGGCCGATCCAGCCACGGCGGGCCACACCTATGAGCTGGGCGGCCCGGGCGTCTACACCTTCAAGCAGCTGATGGAGCTGATGCTGCGCGAGATCCACAGCCGGCGCATGCTGGTTCCGATCCCCACGCCCGCCGCCAAGCTCATGGGCCGGGTTGGCGATCTGCAGACCATGGTGCTGCCGTTCCTGCCGCCGCAGATCACCCTGGACCAGGTGCTGATGCTCGGACGCGACAATGTCGCCGATCCCGCGGCTCCAGGCCTCCAGGCGCTCGGCGTCACGCCCACCCCGCTCGAGGGCGTGCTGCCGGGCTACCTCTGGAAATACCGTCGTGGCGGCCAGTTCGCCCCGCCGGAAGGCGCATAGGCGCAAATCTAAGGTCGTTTTTCGTCTTTTATCGGAGCCGATGCGGAGGTTTGTCGCGCATCGGCTGCGCATATTGTGCTTTGGACCGGAGCGTCCAATTATTATAGACGGGGTGCGAGCGGCCGACTCGGCCCGCTTCACACTCCATCCCAGACGACGACCGCCGCGGCCCTGGGAGCCGGGCGTCCGCAGCCATAAAGCGGGCGGATCGAAGGGCGGCGAGGGGAGCCGGTCGGCTTGAGCGCATACGAGGAAGACGGAGCGGCCGCGACCCAGACCGCGGACGTCCAGGCTAACGGAACGAACGGAGCCGCCGAGCGTGGCGCGCCCTGGCGGCTGCCGCTGATGATCGCGGCGCCGGTCGTGGTGGTGATCGTCGCGCTGTATTTTTATCTGACCGGCGGCCGGTACGCCTCCACCGACGACGCCTATGTCCAGTCGGCGCGCAGCAGCATCTCCAGCAACGTCCCCGGCCAGGTGGTGGAGATCGACGTCCACGAGAACCAGTTCGTCCGCGCGGGCGACGTGCTGTTCCGGCTCGACAGCCGTCCCTACGACGTCGCGGTCGAAGAAGCCGAGGCGCGGCTCAGCACCGCCGGGCAGAACGTCAAGGCGGACCAGGCCTCCTACGGCCAGCAGGGCGCCAACGTGGAGGGCGCTCAGGCCGCGCTCGACTACGCCCAGAAGGAATTCACCCGGCAGAAGGCGATGACGGCCTCGGGCGTCTCGTCCCAGAGCCAGCTCGACGCCGCCGACCACGCGCTGCAGGACGCTCGCGCCCGGCTGACCGCCGCCCAGCAGCAACAGGCCAATGTGCTGGCCACCCTGTCCGGCCAGGCGAGCGGGGCTGTGGAGACAAACCCCTCGGTCAAGGCCGCGAAGGCCGCGCTGGATCGGGCGAAGCTGAACCAGACCTACGCCGTGGTGCGCGCGCTGCAGGACGGGATCGTCACGCGAGTCGAACAGCTCCAGGTCGGCGACTACGTCAACGCCGCCCAGCCCCTGTTCACCCTGTCGGCGCCGCGTCTGTGGGTGGAGGCGAACTTCAAGGAGAACCAGCTCGCCTACATGCGCCCGGGCCAGCCTGCCACGGTCAAGATCGACGCCTATCCCGACCGCCGCTACAACCTGCACGTCGCCAGCCTCAGTCCTGGCACCGGCAACAGCTTCTCGGTGCTGCCGGCGGAGAACGCCACCGGCAACTGGGTCAAGGTGGTCCAGCGCCTGCCGGTGCGGCTGGTGTTCGACGAGGATATCTCGGCCATCCGCGCGCCCCTGGCCGCCGGCTTGAGCGCCACGGTGACGGTGGACACCGCCCACAGGCGCACCCTGTTCGGCTCTGGCCTCAACCACCGGGCGGCCGAGCGCCGCTGAGCCGGATGAGCTTGCAAGCGTGAGCCAGGGCCCATCCAGAAATCCGGACACGGTGGCCAACCGGCCGCTGATCGTGCTGTCGATCATGACCGCCACGGTGATGAACTCGCTCGACACCACCATCGCCAACGTGGCCCTGCCCCACATCCAGGGCAGCGTCTCGGCCTCGGCGGACCAGATCACCTGGGTGCTGACCTCCTACATCGTCGCCGCCGCGATCATGACGCCGATGACCGGATGGCTGGCGGGACGCTACGGCCGCAAGATCGTGTTCATGATCTCCATCGCCGGGTTCACCTTCGCCTCGGCCCTGTGCGGGATCGCCGGCAGTCTGGCCGAGATCGTCGGCTTCCGCCTGCTGCAGGGGGTCTGCGGGGCGGCGCTGATCCCGTTGTCCCAGGCGGTGCTGCTCGACATCTATCCGCGCGAGAAGCACGGCCAGGCGATGGCGGTCTGGGGCATGGGGGCCATGCTCGGCCCGATCATGGGCCCGGCGCTCGGCGGCTGGCTGACCGAGAACTACAGCTGGCGGTGGGTCTTCTACATCAACCTGCCGTTCGGGGTGTTGTCGTTCCTCGGCTTCTTCCTGTTCCTGCACGAGGGGCGCGCCGCCAACCATCGCAAGCTGGACTTCACCGGCTTCCTTGCGCTCAGCCTGGGCATCGGGGCGCTGCAGCTGTTCCTCGATCGGGGCCAGCAGAAGGACTGGTTCAGCTCGCCGGAAATCTGGGTCGAGGCGATGCTGGCCCTGCTCGGCTTCTATTGGGCGGTGGTGCAGACGCTCGGCGCGGCCCAGCCGTTCATCAATCGCGAGGTGCTGCGGGACAAGAACTTCCTAGTTTGCACGGCGGTGGGCTTCTTCATCAACATCCTGCTGTTCGCCACTCTGGCCCTGCTGCCGCCCATGCTGGAGAACCTGATGGGCTATCCGGTGGTGACCACGGGCCTGGTCACCGCCCCGCGCGGCTTCGGCACCCTGTTGTCCATGTTCGTGGTCGGGCGGATGGTGGGGCGGATCGACACCCGGCTGATCATCCTCTCGGGCCTGATCCTCACCGCCATTTCCCTATGGCAGATGACCCACGTCAATCTGCAGATGAGCGCCAACCTGGTGGTGTTCGCCGGCCTGTCCCAGGGCTTCGGGGTGGGGCTGGTGTTCGTGCCGCTGTCGACGGTGGTGTTCTCCACCCTGGACCCCAGGCTGCGCACCGAGGCGGCGGGGCTCTACACCCTGGTGCGCAACATCGGCAGCAGCGTCGGTATCTCGGTGCTGCAGTCGATCCTGACCCAGAAGACCCAGACCGTGCACGCGGACCTGATCCGTCACGTGCGCCCGGACAACCCGACGTTCCGCGCCTTCGCGCCGCCCGGCTGGACCCTGTCGACGCCCCACGGCCTCGCCTTCATCGACGCCGAGGTCACGCGCCAGGCGGCGATGATCAGCTATGCCGACTGTTTCAAGTTCATGCTCACCATCGCCTTCGTCGCCATGCCGATGGTGCTGCTCATGCGCCCGCCCCGGCAGGCGCCGGCCAAGGGAGAAGTCCATGCGGTCGAGTAGGGCGATGTCCCTGATCCGATCTTCGGGAGTCGGGTTGGCCCTAGCCGTCGGCCTTGGCGGCTGCGCGGCCGTGGGTCCCAACTTTCAGCGTCCGGCCGCGCCTACGACCACCGGCTACGCCATGGCCGGCGAGCACGGGCCGTTGCTGCAGCACACGACGATCGGCGCCGAGGTGGCGCAGGACTGGTGGAGCGCCTTCCATTCGCCGGACCTGGACCGCACGATGCGCCAAGCCCTGGCCGACAACCCCGACATCCAGGCCGCCGACGCCACGCTGAAGGCCGCCCGCTCCGAGTTGGCCGCCGCCCACGGCGAGCGCCTGCCCCAGGCCGACCTCAACGCCGGGCTGGAGCGCGAGCGGTTGAACTTCGCCGCCCTGGGCTTCGATGCGTCCCAGCTTCCGGGCATCCAGAACAATCCCGAACTCAGCCTCTATTCCATCGGTCCCTCGGTCAGCTACGCGCTGGACGTGTTCGGGGAGCTGCGCCGTAACGAGGAGACCGCCGCCGCCCGCGCGGAGGCCCAGCGTCACCGCCTCGACGCCGCCTATCTGACCCTGACCGGCCAGGTGGCGACCCAGGCCGCCGTCATCGCCGCCACCCGCGCCGAGATCGAGACGGTGGAGCAGGTGATCGCCTCGGATCGCCGCAACATCGCCCTGGTGGAGAGCGCCCAGCGCGCCGGCGGCGTGGCCAAGGAGGCGCGGGTCAACGCCCAGGCCCAGGTCGACGCCGACGCCGCCCTCATGCCGCCGCTGCAGCAGCAGCTTTCCACCGCCCGCCATGCCCTGGCGTTGCTGGTCGGCAAGGCGCCGGCGGACTACACGCCGCCCGACTTCGACCTCGCCGCCCTGCCGCTGCCGAGCGACATCCCGGTCAGCCTGCCGTCCGAACTGGTGCGCCAGCGGCCCGACATCCTACAGGCCGAGGCCGACCTGCACTCAGCCACCGCCCTCATCGGGGTGCAGACCGCGAAGCTCTATCCCAGCATCAACCTCAGCGCGGCTCTGACCCAGACCGCACTGCAACCCGAACATATCTTCGAGTGGCAGAGCACGGCCTATTCCCTGGGCGCAGGGTTGAGCGCGCCGCTGTTCCATGGCGGCCAGCTCAAGGCCCAGCGCCGTGCGGCGCTGCGCCAGGCGGATGCGGCGGCGGCGACCTACCGCTCCACGGTGCTGCACGCCTTCGGCCAGGTCGCCGACCTGATGCAAGCACTGGCCAACGACGAGGCCGCGCTCGCCGCCGAGCAGCGTTCCGAACAGTCCGCCGCCGAGACCTTGCGCCTGAACACCCTGGCTTATCGGGAGGGTGGGCGGGGATTGCTGCCGGTGGTGGATTCCCAGCGCCAGCTGGATTCCGCGCGGATGCGGGTGGTGCAGGTCCAGGCGCGACGCTACCTCGACACCATCCAGCTGTTCGTCGCCACCGGGCGCGGCTGGCGGGGCGGCGAGCGGCTGGCGACCCGGTAGCGCTCCACACCTTTCCATCGAGCAATTCATTTCAACTCGACCCAGCTCTGCTTTAGGGGAGCGGCATGTGGATGTTCTGGATCGTCGCCGGGCTGCTGGCCGCCGGCGCCTGTGTGCTGGTGATCGCGGGGGCTGGACGTGCGGCGACGCGCGCGGCCGGCGACGGGGGTGAAGACCCCGCCCTGCCGGTCTACCGCCGCCATCTCGCCGATCTCGAGGTCCAGGCCGGCCAGGGGTTGCTCGGGCCTGAAGAACACGCGTCCGCCCGCGCCGAGGCCGGACGGCGGCTGCTGAAGTCGGCCGACGCGGCGCGTTTGGCGGAACGTCCCGGCGGTCGGCGTAGCCGTCTGGCCGTCGCCGCCTCCGCCGCCGCCGCCGCGCTGGTGGCGCTGGCGATCTACATCGTGCTGGGTTCCCCGGGTCAGCCCGACATGCCCTATCGCCAGCGGGTCAAGGCCTGGCGCTTCGGCGATCCGACCCTGCTCGACCCGCCGCGCATGGCCGCGGTGCTGCGCGACATCGTCGCCGCACGACCGGCCGATCCCCAGGCCCGTGAATTCCTCGGCCGCGCCGAGCTGGCGGCGGGAGACGGCTTCGCCGCCGCCCGCGCTTTCGCCGCCGCCGCCACCCTCGCGCCCGGACGCGCCGACCTGTTCGCCGAAGAGGGCCAGGCCCTGGTCGCGGACGGGGACGGCAAGGTCTCGCCCGAGGCCCGCGCCGCCTTCCGCAGGGCGCGCGAACTCGACCCGAAGAACGCCGCCGCCCGCTACTACCTTGGCCGGGCGAGCATAGCCGATGGGGACGTCAAGGGCGGCCTCGACCAATGGCGCGCCCTGGCCGCCGACATCCCGCCGGACGATCCCCGGCGTCAGGCCCTGCTGGCGGAGATCGCCACGGGCGGCGCCCCGGTCACGGCCGCGCCGCCGCCAGCCGAAGCGACGGGGCCCGCGATGGCCGGCGGCGGCGATCCGGGTCAGATGGCCTTCATCCAGGCCATGGTGGCCCGTCAGGCGGCGCAGCTAAGGTCGCACCCGGACGATCCCGAGGGTTGGGCGCGGCTGGTGCGCTCCTACGGCGTGCTCGGCGACCACGGGGCCCAGGCCGCCGCCTTGGCGCAGGCGCGCCGCCAGTTCGCCGCCAGACCGGACGCGCTGAAGGTGGTGGAGGCGCAGGCGCCCGGACGCTGAAGTCCAAGGCGGTTTGGGTCTCAGCAGCGCAAACGGCGGGTCCTGGGTTTCTAAACGCCGTCTGGAGAGCGACGCAGGTTCATCTCGCGGCCAATCCGCTCTAAGAACCCTTCTGGCGTGTGGCGGAGGTCGAGATGATCGAAAGGGGGTTGGCGGTTCGTGGTCCGCGCAGTCTCCTGCGCCAGATCCGCGAAGCGCTGGCCGGCGGCGGTCCTGCACAGGGGCGGCTGGACAAGGTGGTCCAGATCATCGCCGTCTCCATGGTCGCCGAGGTCTGCTCGCTCTATCTGCGCCGCGCGTCCAGCGACATGGAGCTGTTCGCCACCGAAGGGCTGAAGCCCGAGGCCGTCCACGTCACCCGGTTGAAGCCCGGCGAGGGGCTGGTCGGCGAGATCATGCGCCTGGGCCGCCCGATCAATCTGTCCGAGGCGCCCGCGCACCCGAGCTTCTCCTACCATCCGGAAACGGGCGAAGACCCCTATCACGCCTTCCTCGGCGTCCCGCTGCTGCGGGGCGGCCGGAGCATCGGGGTGCTGGTGGTGCAGAACCGCACCGCGCGCATCTACGAGGAGGACGAGGTCGAGGACGTCCAGACCATCGCCATGGTGCTGGCCGAGATGGTGGCGTCCGGCGAGATCCTGGCCGCCGCCGAGCTCAAGGACGTCGAACTCGCCCCCCACCGGCCCGAGCGGCTGAAGGGGATGAAGTTCGCCGAGGGCCTGGCCATTGGCGTGGCGGTGCTGCACGAGACCCCGGTCGCGCCCGAGAAGCTGCTGGCCGACGACGCCAGCGAGGAGGCGCTGCGGCTGGCGCGGGCGCTGCAGCTGCTGCGCCAGCAGATCGACGAAATGCTGGCCGGCTCGCATGGGCTGGTGGGACAGACCTTCGAGGTGCTGGAAGCCTACCGCATGTTCGCCCACGACCGGGGCTGGAACCGCAGCCTGGAGGAGGCGGTGCGCTCCGGCCTGACCGCCGAGGCGGCGGTGGAGCGGGTGCGCTCCGAACAGCGCGCACGGATGTCCCAGGCCCGCGACCCCTATCTGCGCGAGCGCCTGCACGACCTTGAAGACCTGGCCGACCGGCTGTTGCGTATCCTGGCCGGCGAGACCCCTGGCGCCCGCGAACTGCCGGAAGGCGCGGTGCTGATCGCCCGCAACCTGGGGCCGGCCGACCTGCTCGAATACGACCGCACCAAGCTCAGGGGTCTGTTGCTGGAGGAGGGGTCGTCCGCCAGCCACGCCTCCATCGTCGCCCGGGCGCTGGGCATCCCCTGCGTCGGCCGCCTGATGGGCCTGCGCGACCGGGTGAACAGCGGCGACCCGGTGATCGTCGACGGCGAGATCGGCGAGGCCCTGTTGCGGCCGCGCACCGACATGATCGAGGCTGTGCAGGCCCGCGCCGCCGTGCGCGACCAGCGCCGCGCCGAGTTCGACCGCCTGCGCGACACCCCCGCCTTCACCCGCGACGGGACCAAGATCACCCTGCTGATGAACGCCGGCCTGGCGGTGGACATGGAGAACCTGGAGGTCACCGGCGCCGAGGGCATCGGCCTGTTCCGCACCGAGTTCCAGTTCATGGTGGCCGAGGAACTGCCGCGTCTGGACGCCCAGACCGCGCTGTACGAGCGGGTGATGGAGGCGGCCGGCGATCGTCCGGTGACGTTCCGCACGCTCGATCTCGGCGGCGACAAGGTGCTGCCCTATCTGCAGGCCGAGCGGGAAGACAACCCGGCGCTCGGCTGGCGCGCGGTGCGCATGGGGCTGGACCGGCCGGCCCTGCTGCGGATGCAGCTGCGGGCGCTGATCGCCGCCGCCAAGGGACGCGAGCTGCGGGTGATGTTCCCCCTGGTGGCCACGGTGGAGGAGTTCCGCGCGGCGCGGGCCCTGGTCGACAAGGAAATCGCCTGGGCCCAGCGGCGCGGCCGTCCCATCCCCGCCAAGGTGCGGGTGGGGGTGATGATCGAGACGCCGGCCCTGATCTGGCACCTCGACGCCCTGCTGCCGATGACCGACTTCATCTCGGTCGGCACCAACGACCTGATGCAGTACCTGTTCGCCGCCGACCGAGGGAATCCCCGGGTGTCGGATCGCTACGACCTGCTGTCGCCCCCGGCGCTGCGGGCGCTGAAGACCATCGGCGACGCCTGCGCGGACACCGGAACGCCGGTTTCCGTGTGCGGAGAGATGGCCGGCCGGCCGCTGGAGGCCTTCGCCCTGGTCTCGCTCGGCTTCACCCGCCTGTCCATGCCGCCGGCTGGGGTGGGACCTGTTAAGGCGATGGTGTTATCACTGGATGGCGGGGCGGCCCGACGCGGATTCACTTCGGTGCTGAAATCCGCGGCAGGGTCGGTTCGAAACGAAATCGAAACTCTTGCGCGTAAATTAAATGTCGCAGTCTGAACGCGTTGGCGCCTTGCGCAATTATTGTTAGGTGACAAGTCGTAAGCAGACATTTCGGCACGGTGCGAGGCGGGCGGCGCCTCGGTCGACCGGACATGTGGGGACGTCGGAAGCCATGGCTCCGTTGGACACGGGCTCCATGACGAACATCCTCCGCTTTGCGGAGCCACCCGGCCGTGGGCCGGGGCCGGAATCGACCAATTTTTCCAATCTCGGCGAGTATCTACGCGCGGTTCGCGAGCACAAGGACCTGAGCCTGGTCCAGGTGGCCGAGGTGACGCGGGTGCGCCGCCTGTATCTGGGCGCCATCGAGACGGGCGATCTCACGCCGTTGCCCTCGCGTCCGTTCGCGGTGGGTTATGTGCGCGCCTACGCCAAGGCGTTAGGCCTGGACGGCGATGCGGCCGTGGCCCGCTTCAAGAGCGAACATCCGGAGGCGGATCAGCAGCTTCGTGCTCCCGTCGGCGTCGAGGCCGAACGGGGCCAGCGCCGTCTGGTGATCTATGCGGGCGCCGCCGTACTGGTGATGGCGATCGGCCTGTGGAACGTGGCGCAGCGCTCGCTGATCAGCAATGCGCCCGCCGGCCCCGCCATGCCGGCCCTGGCCCAGGCCCTTCCGACCCCGCCTGCCAAGGAGACCATCGCGCTCGGGCCCGCGACGCCTCCGCCGGCCGACCAGACCACGCCCCAGTCCTACATCACGCCGGGCCTGGGCGTGCCGGGCATCGACAACAACGTCGATCCGAAAGCGCCGCAACCCGTCGCGCCGGCTGCGCCCCAAGCCTACTCGCCCGCAACATTCGTTTCCCGGGGCCCGATCTACGGCGCGGACGCCAAGGCGGGCGGCGTGGTGGTCCAGGCGCACAAGTCGGCCTCGCTGATCGTGCGCGGCCCCGGCGGCGCAATCTATTTCGCCCGCGAGCTAAAGGTGGGCGAGGCCTATCGGGCGCCGCAAGGCCGCAGCCTGACCGCCGACGTCTCCGATCCCGCGGCCTTCGACCTGTATGTTGGCGGCCATCGCCAGGGCCTGCTGAGCGAGCCGCAAACTTCGTTGGACAAGATCGCCGCGACACCGGTCGCGTCACCCAAGCCACCTGCGGCCCAAACGGCGCACCCGGCCCGCTAGCCGCAAACGTCATATCCTCGCGATGGCGCGCAGGACGTCCGTATCCTATCTAGCTCTTGCGGTGGCCACTCGCGCCGCCGCGCTGTATCCTGGCGAGCCATGAACACCGAAGACCACCGCCACGTCCGCCCCTGGCGCATGATCGACCGCCGCAAGTCCCGCAAGATCAACGTGGGCAAGGTCGAGGTCGGCGGCGACGCCCCGATCAGCGTCCAGTCGATGACCAATACGGTCACTTCCGACGCCAACGCCACCATCAACCAGATCCGCGAACTGGAGGAGGCTGGCGCTGATATCGTGCGCGTCTCCTGCCCCGACGTGGAATCCACCCAGGCGTTCAAGATCATCGCCAAGGCGGCCAAGGTGCCGCTCGTGGCCGACATCCACTTCCACTACAAGCGTGGCATCGAGGCGGCCCAGGCGGGCGCAGCCTGCCTGCGGATCAACCCCGGCAACATCGGCTCCAAGGACCGGGTCCGCGACGTGGTCCAGGCCGCCCGCGACCACGGCTGTTCGATGCGGATCGGCGTCAACGCCGGTTCGCTGGAGCCGCACCTGCTGGAGAAGTACGGCGAGCCGTGCCCCGAGGCGATGGTGGAATCGGCCCTGTTCCACGCCAACATCCTGCGCGACCTGGACTTCCACGAGTTCAAGATCAGCGTGAAGGCGTCCGACGTCTTCCTGACCGTCGCCGCCTACCAGCAGCTGTCGGAGGCCATCGACTGCCCGCTCCACCTGGGCGTGACCGAGGCCGGCCCGCTGCGCACCGGCACCATCAAGTCGTCGGTGGGCCTGGGCAATCTGCTGTGGGCCGGCATCGGCGACACCATCCGCATCTCGCTCGCCGCCGATCCGGTCGAGGAGATCAAGGTCGGCTTCGACATCCTGAAGTCGCTGGGCCTGCGCCACCGTGGCGTCAACATCATCGCCTGTCCGTCCTGCGCGCGTCAGGGCTTCAACGTCATCGACACCGTGACCCAGCTGGAAGCGCGGCTGGCGCACATATCGACGCCGCTGTCGCTGTCGATCATCGGCTGTGTCGTGAACGGTCCGGGTGAGGCGCTGATGACCGATGTCGGCTTCACCGGCGGCGGCTCGGGCAAGGGCGTGGGCATGGTCTACATGGCCGGCAAGATCGACCACAAGATCGACAACGACCACATGGTCGACCACATCACCGACCTGGTGGAGAAGAAGGCCGCCGAGATCGAGGCCAAGATGGCCGCCGAGGAAGCCGCCGCCCTGGTCGCGGCGCAGTAGGGTCCAAAGTCCTTCTCCCCTTGGGGGAGAAGGAAGGGGCCCACGTCGCATAGCGGCGTGGGAAGGTTGAGGGGGCTCGCTGCGCCCTCAATGGCCACCCGAACGTCGACCCCTCACCCTCCCAGCGAAGCTGGGTCCCTCCCTCTCCCGCAAGGGGAGAGGGATTTCCCTAGAACGCGTACTTCAGCCCCACATTGCCGCTGTCGTAGTCGGTGGTCTTGCCGGCGAAACGGCCCTGGTAGGCGATGTAGGCGCTCCAGTGCGGGCCGATGCGTCCGTTCAGCCCCACCTGCACTTCGCCCCAGTTCCGATCCGGGGTGAAGCCGGGGATGGCGAAGGTCCCGTTCATGCTGTTCAGGCCGCCGACGACGTCGCGCTGGCGCGCATCCTCGTCATAGGCGTAGGCGATCTCGGCATAGGGGCTGAGCACGCCCCAGCTCATCGGCAGGGCGCCCTGGATGCGCCATCCGGCCTGGCCCACCAGCGACTCCCGCGACTGCGCGCCAAAGCTCATGGCCGAACTGTCGTCCCCGTCTTCATTGTATTGATCGACCTTCACGTGCTCGTAGATCGCGCCGACGAAGGGGCCGGTGTGCAGGGCGGGGCCGCCGAACCAGTAGCCGGCGTCGATATCGGCCAGCACCGTGGAGCCGCCGACGTCGCCGTTCTCCACCCGTGTGGCCTGGCCCAGCTTGAACACCCGCTGGATGTCGTGGAAATCCAGGCTGCCGAAGCCGAGCGAGCCGTCGACATAGGCGTGCTGGCGCCAGATGTATTGTCCGAAGATCGAACCCATCACCGAGGTGGTGCGGAAACGGGTCAGCTCGCCGTTCAGCCGATCGGTGGCCTCGCCGCCGGTCAGTTCGGCGCCCAGCGACACCTCGGTGTTCGGGCGCCAGTCGACGCCGGCGGTGATCAGGCCGTCGTTGTCGCGGGAGTCCGGGGTGAAGCTTTCGCTTTTGATGTGTTGATGAGCGTAGCCGCCGGTGGCGAACAGGCGCACGCCCGTCTGCCCCGAAGTCTGGTCGTACATCAGCTCGTTCCCGACCGCGTTCCGCTCGCCTTCCAGCGTCGCCAGCGGCGCCTCGGCCAGCAGGGACATCTGCTGCGGCGCGGCGATCTCGGCTTCAAGGTACTGGGCGAACAGGGCGTGGGCGGCGGTGGTGGGATGCACCCCGTCGGCGAACACGAAGTTGGTTGGCGCGGTCGGATTGACCAGGGTCTTGGGCGTGCAGTTGATAGAGCTGGCGACGGTGCAGGCCGGCACGGTGGTGTTGACGAAACCGTAGGCGGCGGGACTGGCCAGGACCTCGTTGAGCAATGCGAAGGTGTTGACCGGGATGATGCCGACCTTCGTCTGCGTCAGCCCGCTGTTCAGTACGTTGTTGAAGCCTTGCGACAAGGTGGTCAGGGCCGCCGACGATCCCGCCGCGACGGCGTTGTCCGCAGCCGCTTCCGGCGTTTTGCCGATGTCGGGCAGGTTGAACACGACGATGTAGTGGGCGCCGGCCTTCTGCAGCCCGTTGATCAGCGTCAGCTCCTGCGCCGCGGCGGCGGTGACGTTGTTGAAGGCGTCGGTCTGGCTTTCCAAGGTGCTGACGCCGGCTATGCCCTCGACGAGTGCGTTGATCTGCTGCGTCTGGGTCGCTCGCGCCGAGGCGGAGGTCGAGGCGGGAATCTGTGCGACAAGGTTCGCGGCTATGGTCGAGGCGGCGGCCGAGGTCGCGTGGTAGAAGATATCGTTGGCACCCGCGAACACGCTGTAGAGTTCGTTGGGGTTCAGCTTGGTGTTGGCGGTCAGATAGGCGTTGATCTGCTGGGTTTCGGTTGGGATGCCGGCCGGTGTGCCCGGCGCATTGGTGGTCACGCCCGCGCCGCCGAACGCGAAATCGGTCCCGCCCGCCACCGATGGGCCGAGCGGCAGGCCGTAGAAGGCCGCCACGTTCTCGATCGTCGTCAGCCCGGGATTGGTGGTGAACCGCATGATCGTGGGCGAGCCCGAGACCAGCGAGAGATTGCCGCCGTCGCTGAGGCTGTCGCCGAAAGCGGTCACGCCTGCAAATGGGCTGGGCGAGGCGGCCTGGGCCGTTCCCGTAGCCATCGCCAAAGAACCGGCAAGCGCTGTCGTCGCTACTAGAGCGCGAATCATCCCCATTCCTCCCGTACTTTTTATCGTTGCCGCCTTATGTCGCTCGATTGACGTATAGGTCAAGCCAGGCGTCGGGTCTCCCGTCAAATTCGGCGGAAATGCGACAGTTCGGTATCGGGCACCGTGCAAAACAGAAGATTTTCAGCCGCGCAGGACCCGAAACAAGCTCAATCCGCCGACGATCAAAGCCGCCCATAGCATCGTCCAGCCCAGGGCTGTGACCGGCCGCCAGCCAAGCCTGCGGGGACCGAAGAGTTCATGGTGGGTCATGGATAGTCTCCCTACCTTTTTATTTGGAGAGAGGGTCCCACGATTTCGCTCTGTTGACGAGAGCGCACTTCTAACCGCCGTGGGGGCGTCAATCAGCGGCGCCGGCTCCGGGGGTGGGGCGACCCACCCTGGGTGGGTCGAGGTGTCCGCTACAGGATGAAGCGCGACAGATCGGCGTTCTGGGCCAGGTCGCCGACGCGGGAGAGCACGTAGTCGCTATCCACCCGCACAGTGTCGCCCGCCTTGTCGGCGGCGGCGAAGCTCAGGTCCTCGACCACCTTCTCCAGCACGGTCTGCAGGCGGCGCGCGCCGATGTTCTCCACGCTGGCGTTCACCGCCACCGCGCAGTCGGCCAGCGCGTCGATGGCGTCCTCGGTGAACTCCACCGTCACGCCCTCGGTGGCGAGCAGGGCCTGGTGCTGGCGGATCAGGTTGGCTTCCGGCTCGGTCAGGATGCGGCGCAGGTCCTCGCGGGTCAGCGCCTTCAGCTCCACCCGGATCGGCAGGCGGCCCTGCAGTTCGGGCAGCAGGTCCGAGGGCTTGGAGACGTGGAAGGCGCCTGAGGCGATGAACAGCACATGGTCGCTCTTCACCGGCCCGTGCTTGGTGGAGACGGTGGAGCCCTCGATCAATGGCAGCAGGTCGCGCTGGACGCCCTCGCGGCTGATGTCGGAGCCGCCGCCGCGGCGGTCGTTGCTCACCGCCACCTTGTCGATCTCATCGATGAAGACGATGCCGGCGTTTTCGGCCAGGTCGATGGCCTCGCGTACGACAGCTTCCTGGTCGAGCAGCTTCTCGCTCTCCTCGGCGATCAGCGGGCGCCAGGCTTCCTTGACTGTGGTGCGCTGGGTCTTGGTGCGGCCGCCGAAGGCCTTGGACATCATGTCCGACAGGTTCATCACCCCGATCGAGGAGCCTGGCTGGCCGGGGATCTCGAAGGTGGGCGCGCCGCCGCCGGTCTCGGGCAGGGTCAGCTCGACCTCCTTGTCGTCCAATTCGCCGTCGCGGAGCTTCTTGCGGAAGCTGTCGCGGGTGCCGGCGTGGGCGGTGGCGCCGACCAGGGCGTCGAGCAGGCGTTCCTCGGCGGCGCCCTCGGCGCGGGCGCGCACGCCGGTCTCGCGGCGCTCGCGCACCTGGCCGATGGCCACCTCGACCAGGTCGCGCATGATCTGGTCGACGTCGCGGCCGACATAGCCGACCTCGGTGAACTTGGTGGCCTCCACCTTGAGGAACGGCGCCTGGGCCAGGCGGGCGAGCCGCCGGGCGATCTCGGTCTTGCCGACGCCGGTGGGGCCGATCATCAGGATGTTCTTGGGCGTGACCTCGTCGATCAGGTCCGCCGGTAGCCGCCGGCGGCGCCAGCGGTTGCGCAGCGCGATGGCCACCGCGCGCTTGGCCTCGGTATGGCCGACGATGAAGCGGTCGAGTTCGGAGACGATCTCGCGAGGGGAGAATTCGGTCATTCGTTAAGTCCTGACGCGCACCGAAAGGTGGGTGCGTGCTTCGAGACGCGGGTCTTCGCCCCGCTCCTCAGCATGACGAAAGATAGGGGTGATCGTAAAACGCCCGTCATCCTGAGGAGCGCCCATAGGGCGCGTCTCGAAGGACGCAGATCGCACGGCCAAGCTCAGATGACCTCCACCACCACGTTGGTGTTGGAATAGACGCAGATGTCGGCGGCGATCGCCATCGCGCGACGAGCGATCTGTTCGGCGTCGAGGTCGAAGTCCACCAGGGCGCGGGCGGCGGCGAGCGCGTAGGGACCGCCGGAGCCGATGGCGGCGATGCCGGCCTCGGGCTCCAGCACGTCGCCGGCCCCGGTGATGGTGTAGACGGCGGTGGCGTCCGCCGCGATCATCATGGCGTCCAGCTTGCGCAGGTAGCGGTCGGTGCGCCAGTCCTTGGCCAGCTCGACGCAGGCGCGGGCGAACTGATCGGGGTGGGCCTCCAGCTTCTGCTCCAGCCGCTCGATCAGGGTGAAGGCGTCGGCGGTGGCGCCGGCGAAACCGGCGATCACCCGCCCGCCCGCCAGGCGGCGGACCTTGCGGGCGTTGGCCTTGACGATGGTGGCGCCCATCGACACCTGACCATCGCCGGCGACGACGGTCTTGCCGCCCTTGCTGACCGCCAGGATGGTGGTGCCGCGCCAGCCGGGTGTATGGCTTTCAGGAGCATTCATCCCGCGGATGTGGCGGGGCGGACGGCCCGGGTCAAGTTCGAGCCAAGCCAGAGGACTGCAGTGGCGTTTTCCGACGAAGAGGTTGAGCGGTACGCCCGCCATCTGGTGCTGCGCGAGATCGGCGGTCCCGGGCAGCAGAAACTGAAGGCCGTCCGTGTGCTGATGGTGGGCGCTGGCGGGCTAGGCAGCGCCGCTGCGCCCATGCTGGCGGCGGCGGGCGTGGGTGTGCTGGGGCTGGCCGATCCGGACGTGGTCAGCCTGTCCAACCTCCAGCGCCAGACCCTCTACGCCACCGCCGACGTGGGCCGGCTCAAGGTTGAAGCCGCCACCGAACATTTGAACGCGATCAACCCGCAGGTGCGGGTCGAAACCCATCCCGTCGCTGTGACGGCCCGGAACGCGGCCGCCCTGGTCGAGGGCTACGACCTGGTGCTGGACGGGACCGACGATTTCGCTACGCGCTTTGCAGTCAACGCCGCCTGCGTGGAGGTGGGCCGGGCGCTGATCTCAGGCGCCATCGAGCGCTGGACCGGCCAGGTGGGCGTCTTCGCCGCCGGCCTCACGCGTGGCCGGGCCCTGGCCGAACGCCAGCCCTGCTACCGCTGCCTGACGCCGGAGATCCCGCCAGGCGCCGAGACCTGCGCACGGGTCGGCGTGGTTGGGGCGCTGGCGGGGGTGATCGGCGCGATGATGGCGCTGGAGGCGGTGAAGTGGATCGCGGGCGCGGGCCAGCCTCTGGCCGGGCGGCTGCTGATCTACGACGCCTTGGCGGGTGAAACGCGCACGGTCCGCCTTGGCGCCGACCCCCAATGCCCCGAATGCGGGTCGGTGTAGCTGGACGGAAGCCTCAGGTCTGGGGACCGACCAGCTTGATATAGGGGATCATCGCGGCGGCGATCGCCTCATAGGTCCGGGCGATCTGAGGCGCGCCCTTGGTCGGGGTTTCCTTCGCGGTGGTCATGGCGGCGGCGGCGGAGAAGACCTCGACGCCTTCCTGTTCTCCAATAGAGGCGGCGTAAATTCGATAGGTCGCCAGGTTGGCGTCCATCAGCTTGTCGGTCACGTTGGGGGGCGTGACGATGAACACCGTCGCGCCCTGGGCGTGGGCCTTGCGAATCATGGCGCGGAGCTTCTCGGCGAAGTCGCCGGCCTGGGTATGGGCCTTCAGGTCGCCAAAGCCGTAGGCTAGGATCAGCAGGTTGCCGGCGGGCATGCCCGCCCAGCGCTGTTCGCTGTCGGCGATGGAATCGCCGGGGAAGCCGCGGTTCTCGACCTGCACGCGCTTAGCGCCCAGCACCTTGCGCAGGTCCTGGCTGATGGTCAGCGAGGCCTGCCCGACGTCGGCGTCGTTGATGCGGTTGCGTGTGGGATGGGGTGCGACACCATAGGCGAGATCGTCGCCCTGGACGACGATCAAGCCGTGCTCGGGCACCACCGCCTCGCCATAGCTATTGGGCTGCGGGCCGATCTGGTCGGCGGTCGGTTGGAAATAGCGCCCGGTTTGCGTGGGTGAGGAGCCGTGGGCGCAGGCCGCCAGCAGAGACAGCAGCACGGGCAGGGCGAGGAGACGCAGCTTCATGCGCCCTCCCTAGCCGTCGCCGGCGCATCCGTCATCCGGTCGTGCGCGGCGAGATTGGCGGAGGCTTCGGCGAAAACGCCGCTATGCGCCTCGGCGCGGCCGTAGGGGTCGGGGTGGATCAGCAGGTCGGCGGAGGGAAAACGCGCCAGGATGCGATGTTCGGCCCGGATCAGGATGCGATGCGCCTCCTCCAGGGTCAGGCGCGGGTCCATGTCCACATGCATCTGGATGTGGACGATCGGGCCGGCGGCGCGGGTCCTGAGGTCATGCACGCTTTGGATCGCCGGGTCCTCAATCGCCAGGGCGACGATGGCGTCGCGTTCCGTGTCGTCCAGCTCGTGATCCATCAGGTTGTCGGCGGCGTTGCGCAGGGCGTGGACGCCGCCCCAGGCCAGGGCCAGCGCCACCGCCAGGCCCGCAAGGGCGTCGGCGCGGGGCGAATGCAGCAGGCCCGCCAGGACCACGCCGACGAAGGCGGCCACATTGGAGCCGGCGTCGGCGAGATAGTGCAGGCGGTCGCTCTCCACCGCCACCGAACGGCTGTCCTTCAGCACCCGCCCCTGGGCCGCCGCCACCGCCAGGGCCAGGACGGTGGAGAGCACCAGGATGGCCAGCGCAAGCCACTGGGTCTGCAAGGGCCTCGGGTCGATCAGCCGGCTGATCGCTTCGCGCGCGATAAGCGCCGCCGAGGTGAAGATCAGGGCCGCTTGCAGCAGGCTGGCGAACGCCTCCGCCTTGCCGTGGCCGAAGCGGTGCTCGGCGTCGGGCGGGGTCGAGGCGTAGCCGATCGCCGCCAGGGTGCTGCTCGCCGCCACCACGTCCAGCCCGGAGTCCGCCAGCGACGCCAGCAGCCCGACCGAACCGCTCAGCCACCAGCCGACCAGCTTGATCGCCGTCAGTCCCAGCGCCACCGAAACCGACAGCATCGCCACCCGGCGAGCGGGGAGGGTGGCGTCTTTTAGGGTCGCATGTCGGGGCGCGAGGTCGCTCATCGCGGCGACCATAACCCAGCTCGAACCGATACGGCGCCGGCCGTTGCAGGATTCACCGCCGATTCCGGCTTTTTAGCGCCGCCCGATCACCTGGCCTGATCACTTGGGATGGGTCTTCAGGTCTGGGGCGGGAAGGATTAAGTCATGCGTCATGACCGTCCTTGCCAGCCCAGCCGTCGCACCCGCCTCCGCCCTGGGGGCCAAGGGCGTCCGTTATGTCGAACTGGTCGAAGAGATCGCCGCCGTGCTGGAGGGCGAAGCCAACCAGATTGCGCGCTACGCCACCGTGGCCGCCATGCTGGCCGACGCCTTCCCGCAGTTCTTCTGGACCGGCTTCTATCTGGTCGACCCCGAAAAGCCCGAAGAGCTGGTGGTCGGGCCTTACCTGGGTACGCTGGGATGTCTGCGGATCGCCTTCGGGCGGGGCGTGTGCGGAAAGGCGGCGGCGACGCGCACGACCCAGATCGTGGCCGACGTCCACGCCTTCCCCGACCATATCGCCTGCGACAGCCGCTCCGAGAGCGAGATCGTCGTGCCGGTGCTGGACCGCAACGGGGTCCTGATCGCGGTGCTGGACGTGGACGCGACGGAGAAGGACGTCTTCGACCAGACCGACGCCAAGGGCCTGGAGGCGATCGTGGCGCGGATTTTCGGCAGCTAGTCCGGCTGGCCAGTCCTAGGCGGCCAGCGCCGGCGCCGGTTCGCGGAAGACCCAGAACCGGCAGACCAGGAAGGTGCTGACGGTGTAGACGCCCATGCCGGCGAGTTGGGCGGTCATGTGCTGGACCGCGCCGGGGCCCAGGACGTGCAGGGCGGTTTGCAGCACCAGCTGGTTCAGCACGAAGCCGGTGACGGCGGCGAGCAGGTATTTGGGACCGGAGCTGCGCGCGCGGGTCTGGCTGCGGAACACGAAGCGCCGGTTCAGCAGGAAGCCGCTCAGCATCCCCACCGCATAGCCCGCGGCGTTGGCCAGGGCCGGCGGCGCATGCAGGCCCACATCCAGCGCCGCGATGATCGACAGCCCGACCAGGGTGTTGAGCGCGCCGGCCAGGCCGAAGCGCGAGAGCTGCAGGATGTGGGGCAGATACCTACGCATGGGCGAGCGTGTAGTACTGCGCGCCGATGGGCAGGCGGGCCATGTAGCGCTCCAGCGGGCGCAGCGAGCGCAACGCGCCGGGGAAGAAGCCGGTGTAGGCGACCTCGATCCTGTCGAAGCCCGCCGCGGCCTGGCTGCGCTTCAGTTCGCCCGAGGACAGCAGCACCGCATTGGCGTCGAACGGGCAGGTGGCCACGATGTGGCGCGTGGCCGGATTGACCGGGTTGTGCTCGAAGATCGCCATCAAGCCGCCCGGCCGCAGCAGGCGGCGCAGCTGGGCGAAGATGGCCGCGTGCTCAGCCGCGTCGATATGGTGGAACACGCAGGCGGAGAAGATCAGGTCGAAGCTCTGCGCCGGCAGCGGGATCTCCACGCCGTCGTAGGGAACCAGGGTGGCGATGCCGGAGAAGCGGCGGTCGGCCACCGCCAGGCTCTTTTCCGAAACGTCCAGCCCCGTCAGCGCCGCGCCGGGGAACAGGCGGGCCAGGTGGGGCAGGGAATTGCCGATGCCCGCGCCGAAATCCATGATCGCGCGGGGCTCCGCACGGCCCGTCTCGGTCCAGCGGCGGCGGACTTCCTCGATCTTGTAGCGGGCGAAATACTCCGGGTCCTCGCCGCTCATGCGGATATTGGCGGCGTGGGTCGCGGTGTACTCGTCGGCGAACTGGTCGAACTCGGCGACGTCCATCTCAGGCCTCTCCGGCGCCGGCGGAATTGGAGCCGCCCACCACCTCGTCGATCATGAACAACGGACGTCCTTTAACTTGTGTGTAGATGCGGCTCAGATAGGCGCCGATGATGGCGATGCAGCCGAGTTGCCCCACTCCGAAGAACACCGTGATCAGCGCCAGGCTGGTCCAGCCCGGCTGGGCTGTGCCGGTCATGAAGCCGATCAGGGCGTAGACCACGATCAGAGCCGCCAGCCCCATGCCGGCGAAGGCCAGCACCACGGCGATCTTCAGCGGCGCGGTGGAGAAGCCGGTCAGCCCGTTGACCGCCAGCCGCACCATCTTGGACACGGTGTAGGCGGTCTCGCCGGCGACGCGCGGGTCGCGGTCGTACAGCACCTCGGTCTGGCGTCCGCCCAGCCACGCCACCATGCCGCGCAGGAAACGGTCCCGCTCGGGCATGGCGTTCAGCCGGTCCACGATCCGCTTCGACATCAGGCGGAAGTCGCCCACATCCTGAGGAATCTCGACCTCCGAGATCGAATGCAGCAGGCGGTAGAACAGCTTGGCGGTGGTCAGCTTGAAGACGCTCTCGCCCTCGCGATTGCGGCGGCGGCCGTAGACGACGTCGAACCCCTCGTCCATCTTGTCCATCATCGCCGACAGCACCTCGGGCGGGTCCTGCAGATCGGCGTCGATGATCAGCACCCGCGCCCCTTTGGCCAGGTTTAGCCCGGCGCTGACGGCGAGCTGGTGGCCGTGGTTGCGCGACAGGTTGACCCCCACGATCTCCTGGCGGCTCATGGCCAGGGCGCGGATGCAGGGCCAGGTGGCGTCGCGCGAGCCGTCGTTGACCAGGATCAGCTCGAACGCCGGCCCCGCCGCCGCGCGGGCCGCCGTGCACATCCGCTCCACGAAGGCCGGAAGCGCGCCTTCCTCATTGTAGCAGGGGGCGACGATGGACAGGATCATGGGGTCGCCCGTCCTGACGCCTGTCCCTGGGGCTGTCCCTGCACCGGGGCCACGAACGGCAGCACGCCGGTGAAGGCGGTGGTGTAGGCCTGATGGTAGTCCAGGCCCTTGGGATAGACGCCAAGCCCGGACGCGGTGTCGAAGAAGGTCTTCCAGCGGGCGTCGGTCATCGCCCCGATCCCGCCCGCGACCGCATCGCCCGAGCGGACCAGGCCGTACTGGCGCATCTTGGCCCGCGCCTGGGACAGGATGTCGGGCCGCATCTCCTTGTTCAGCTTCAGGATCAGCGCGTCGGCGGGGGCCGGATCGCCCTCGAGATAAGTCTTCCAGCCGATGGCGGAGGCTTCCACGAAGGCCTGCACCGCCTTGGGATTGGAGGCGATCAGCCGGTCGGGGGCCAGCACCATGGCCGCGTAGCCGGGATAACCGTTGTCGGCCAGCAGGAAGACCTTGGGCGCTTTGCCGATCTGCTGCTCGATGGTGTAGGGCTCCGACGTCGCATAGCCTTCCTGCACCGCGCGCGGATCGGCGATGAAGGGCGCGGTGCTGAAGCTGTACTTGCGCACCTGGGCGTCGGTCAGGCCGTACTTGGCCTTCAGCCAGGGCCAGAACGAGGTGACGGCGGCGTCGGCCAGCAGGATCGGATGGCCCTTCAGGTCGGCCAACCCGTTCACGCCCGCGTCCGGGTGGGCGATCAGCACCTGCGGGTCCTTCTGGAACGAGGCCATCACCGCCTTGATCGGCACGTGCTCGGCCGCCAGGTTCATCACCCCGAAGCTGTTGGAGCCAATCCCCATCTCGGCCGCGCCCGAGGCGATCAGTTCCGGTACGTTGGCGCCGGGGCCGCCGGGGATGATGGTCACGTCCAGGCCGCGCCTGGCGTACTCGCCGGTGGCGTAGGCTTCGAAGAAGCCGCCCTGCTCGGCCTCGGCCCGCCAGTCGGTGGCGAAGCGGATGGCCGTGCGCCCGCTGGCCGACGCCGACGGCTTCCTGGTCGGGGAACAGGCGGCGAGCACGAGCAGCAGCGCCAGCATGGCGGGACGGAAACGCAAGGGTGGGTTCTCCGGGGCGAACTGCCGAAATCCCATGGGCGGAACTCTAAGGCAAGCATAAGGCCCGCAACCCACGCCCTGGCGTCGCGCGGCGGATTGCGTGAAGCTGGCCCCATGACCACGCCCATTCCGGCGCCGGCCGCCGACGCCGCCCTGTACGCGCACATCCGGGTGATGGTGAGCATCATCCTGGGGCTGGCGGTCGCGCGCCTGCTGAGCGGGCTGGCGCGGTTCGCCCAGCATCCGGGGCGGCTGCGCGCCTGGTGGGTGCATCTGGGGTGGTGCGGGTGGACGCTGCTGTCGACGACGGCCTTCTGGTGGTGGGAGTTCCGCCTGGCCTATGTGCCGCAATGGAGCTTCGGCGCGTATCTGATCGTGCTGGCCTATGCGGCCGCCTATTTCGCCCTGGCCGCCATGCTGCTGCCTGACGACATCGGCGAGTATGCGGGTTTCGAGGACTACTTCCTCTCGCGCCGGCGGTGGATCTTCGCCGTGATCGCGGTGGTGTTCGTGCTCGACCTGCTCGACACCGGGCTGAAGGGCGCGGCGCGGTTCCAGGCCCTGGGGCCGGAGTATGTGGTGCGGTTCGGGCTCTATATGGTCCTGTGCGCGGTCGGGAGCTTCAGCCGCGACCGGCGGGTGCAGGCGGGGCTGATGGTCTTGGCCCTGGGCTATCAGGCGATCTACATCGCGCGTTTCTACGGCACGCTGGCCTGAGGCTGTGGCCCTGACCGGGTCAGGACTGGGACGGGACCAGCGCATCGGCCCGGCGCAGTCGCGTGGCGAAGATCACACCCATCACCGCGCAGACCGCTATCGTGTCGGCCGCCCAGTCCGTGATGCTGCTGTCGCGATGCACCCAGGGCAGCCCCTGGACGACCTCGATCAGGGCGCCGCTGCCGCTGAGCGCCGCTCCGACCCACAGCAGGGGCATGCGGGGAAAGGCCACGATGGCGCAGGCGGTTAAGGAGAAGAAGGCGCTGAAATGCTCGGCCTTGTCCCAGGGGAACAGGTGCGGCTTGTACGAATGCTCCGGCGCGAAGGCGCCCCAGGCCGTGAGCAGGATGCAGATCGCCAGCGCCATCCGCGCCGAGATGACCCAGAAAGACAGGGGAGTGCGATCACCGGGGCTCATGGCCGCTCCCTTGCCGAGCCATTGCGGCGGCGGCAAGGCTGGACGGGGCGACCCGGGCGAGGGTAGGGAAGATTGACTGGAAATGATCCAGGCCGGCATAGCTCAGCTGGTAGAGCAGCTGATTTGTAATCAGAAGGTCGCGGGTTCGATTCCTGCTGTCGGCGCCACCCTCCATCGTTCACGCCGTTAACGATCCGGCGCGCGGTCCGTGCTTTAAGCTGCGGAACACATGACGAACGCGATTCGAATCCTAGGGCTCGATCCAGGCCTCCGCCGCACCGGCTGGGGGGTGGTGATCTGTTCCGGCGCCCGGCTGACCCACGTGGCCCACGGGGTGGTCACCGCGCCCGAGAAGGGCGGTCTGGCCGAACGCCTGCTGGTGCTGCTGGAGGGGATCGCGGCGGTGATCGCCGAGCATTCGCCCGATGAGGCGGCGGTCGAGGAGGTGTTCGTCAACGTCAATCCGTCCTCCACGCTGAAGCTCGGCCACGCCCGCGCCTGCGCCCTGCTGGCCCCCGCCCAGGCCGGCCTGCCGGTGGCGGAATACGCCGCGCGGCTGGTCAAGAAGGCCGTGGTCGGCACGGGCGCGGCGGACAAGGCCCAGATCGCCTTCATGGTGCGCCGCCTGCTGCCCACCGCCGGCGAGACCACCGCCGACGCCGCCGATGCGCTTGCCGTCGCCATCACCCACGCCCACCTGCGCACGGCCTCGATGCGCGACGCGGCGCTGCGGGGCGCGGCATGATCGGGCGGCTGCGGGGCGTGGTCGCCGACATCGAGACCGAAGAGACGCTGATCGACGTGATGGGGGTGGGCTATGTGGTGCGCTGCGGCGCGCGCACGCTCCAGCGTCTGCCGCCGCTGGGCGAGGAGGCGGTGCTGCACATCGACAGCCAGACCCGCGAGGACGGCACACGGCTGTACGGCTTCCTCAGCAAGGACGACCGCTCGGCCTTCCTGGCGCTGCAGGCGATCCAGGGCGTGGGGCCCAAGGCGGCGCTGGCGGTGCTCGACGTCCTGCCGCCGGCCGAGCTGACCCAGGCCATCGCGCGGGAGGACAAGGCGGCGGTGGCCCGCGCCAGCGGGGTGGGGCCGAAGCTCGCCCTGCGCATCGTCACCGAGCTGAAGGGCAAGTCGCTGGGCGCGGGGCTGTCGATGCCGGCGCACAGCGGGCTCGGCCCGGTCGCGGCCCCCACGCCGGAACACCCTTCCGCCTCGGGCGAGGCGGTGGCGGCGCTGATCGGGCTGGGCATAGCCGAGCCGCTGGGTCGCCGCGCGGTGGAGACCGCCATCGGCCGCCTGGGCGTCGACGCCACCCTGCCCACCCTGATCAAGGCCGCCTTGCAGGAGCTTGGCCGTTGAGAGCCGCCCTATGAGCCGGTTGGTGTCCGGCGAGCCCGGCCCGGCGGAGACGGCCGACCGCGCGCTGCGTCCCCAGACGCTCGCCGAGTTCACCGGCCAGGCCCCGGTCAAGGCCAACCTCAAGGTGTTCATCGACGCCGCCCGCGCGCGCGGCGAGGCGCTGGACCATGTGCTGCTGTTCGGGCCGCCGGGCCTGGGCAAGACCACCCTGGCCCAGATCGTCGCGCGCGAGCTGGGGGTGAACTTCCGCGCCACCTCCGGCCCGGTGCTGGCCAAGGCGGGCGACCTCGCCGCCATCCTGACCAATCTTGAGCCGCGCGACGTGCTGTTCATCGACGAGGTGCACCGCATGCCCTCGATCGTGGAGGAGATCCTGTATCCGGCGATGGAGGACCACGTGCTGGACCTGATCATCGGCGAGGGGCCGTCGGCGCGCTCGGTGCAGATCCCGCTCAACCCCTTCACCCTGGTCGCCGCCACCACCCGCGCGGGCCTCTTGGCCACGCCCTTGCGCGACCGCTTCGGCATCCCGCTGCGGCTGGAGTTCTATACGCCTAAGGAACTGCAATCGGTGCTGGGCCACGGCGCGCGCAAGATGGGGATCGAGCTGGCGGCGGACGGGGCGGCCGAGATCGCGGCCCGCGCGCGTGGCACCCCGCGCGTGGCCGGCCGCCTGCTGCGCCGGGTGCGCGACTTCGCCGAGGCGGACGGGTGCGTGGTCATCGACCGGCTGGCCGCCGCCAAGGCGCTGGCCCGGCTGGAGGTGGACGAGGCCGGGCTGGACGGGCTGGACCGCCGCTACCTGCGCGCCCTGATCGAGACCTATGGCGGCGGCCCGGTGGGCGCCGAGACCCTGGCCGCCGCCCTCGCCGAGGCCCGCGACGCGGTCGAGGACGTGATCGAGCCCTACCTGCTGCAACAGGGCTACGTCCTGCGCACCCCGCGCGGCCGCGTGGCGGGCGGCAAGGCGTACGAGCACCTGGGACTCAAGCTGCCCGCGCAGAAGCCGCCGCAGGGTGGGCTGTTCGAGGAGTGAGGGGGGCTGAGACAGCAATGCGGCCCGAGTAAGGGGCAGCACAATCTGACTCAGCAAATGGTGCAGTGGGGAAAAGGGATTCTGTTCAAAGGGTTAGGCGTGTTCTCAGCACGACGGCGAGAATTTCTTTTAGAGTCATTGACTTAAGCGTGCCAATCGGTGACGATTCTGAGGTCCTTAGGTCGGGCAATGGGTAACCACCCCCGTAGCGTCCGTGCAGCACGCTTGGCATTTGAGCTGGGCTATTCGGCGGCGGAGTAGACGGCCTAGGGGCTACCTGCCCGCCACTGGTCAGGGTAGCCGAAGTGTCGAAATATCTCGAGTTGTTCGGACTGCGTTTTGTTTATTAGCTTGCCCAACGTCGGCATTAATTTGACGCCATAGCCGGCGATCGCCCCATTTGGCTCTGGCCAGCGCGCCATTCTTGGCGCTAACGCCTTTGCAAAGCGCGGATCGCATGCTCCCGTGTCCCATCTATCGGCGGCCTTAAAGAGAGCGCTGGCAACTATGTCCGGCATCTTTAAGCCGTCATGGCCAGTGTGATTTTGAACTTCCAGAAGCCGCATATCCATAGTTTCATAAACCAAATTTCCTGCCGTCAGAAATTGGTTTTCACCCTTTGATCGAAGCCAGCTATAGTAGGCGTTCATTTGAGAATATGATAAACCGCCTCGCTCGCTATAGACCAATTTGACCTTTCGGATTTCTCCATAATCTTTTAAAGAACGATGTTCCGCCCAATGCGTCACACGTTCGAGTAGAAGGCGAGTCATCCAGCAATAAAACCAATTGTCTGAGCGAATTTTCTCAGCGAAAGGATTGCGCCAACCGCGCATATTTTGTTTGTTCGATGCAACGGCAAAGCATCTGACGGGGAGGCTGGCGACGTGTTCGCAGGCTTGAAGTTTGCGAGTCGGATTGAGCTTTGCGAAATGAACCTCCCGCATCTGACGGCTGTTTAGAGTCGACATCAGTGTGCCGTTCCAGGCGGATAATTGCGCTTCTCTCGAAGCTGCAACGACAACTGCTGCGACTATCAACCATTCACTCGAGCCGCGCTCATCCAAGGGCTTTACCCTGGTAATGCCTGGGTCGCCCGACTCGTCGATATATGCAACGTAGTCGTAGTTCGGCGGCGCATCTGCATTAGGCATGATGACGAGAATCGTTCATCAACCACCGATTCGCGCAAGTGTTATTGACAACTGATACGCGACCGAGCCCTTAGCAAAACAAATTTCACGGCTCTGGTTCACAGAGCGAGGACGAGGGCCCTCAACAAAGAGCAGTGTTGGCCAATGGGAATGCGAGACTTAAACTTGTACCCGCCCCGCCAACCGATCCACCACCGCACACACCGCCTCGAACACATAGTCCGGCCGCGTCACGCTCACCGGGCCGACCCCCACTTCCGCCAGGGCCGCCGCCAGATCGAACAGGGCGCTTTCGGGGGCGAGCAGGCCGTCAGCCACCGCGTCTGCCGCAGGCGACCGCGCTACGTTAGCTCTGATCGCCTATCTCTAACCTCTGATGCCCAAAACTTTTCACCAGGCAATCCGTTTTGCGGACCCGGATGAACCATGGTCCCGTTTCCGGGAGACCATTCGGGTCCGGGCTCGATCCGGAGACGAGCCAATCTTCCCCTAAATCCGTGGATCGCAACGGCTGCTGTTGGGCGAGTTTCGCCGCGCCGTATAACCTCTTCAAAATAATGGTCGCGAACGCCTCGGCCACTTCCTCATTTTTGAGCAAGGGGCCAAACAGCGGTCCGAAGAGCTGCATATAGCCCGTTTCGGAAGTGTCGTTCATGCCGTTCCCCCATTTGCAATCGGGAGGTAACGATACGTTCGTCTTTTGTTCCACGCAAGGTGGGCGCTGAAATCGGATTACGTTTGCGGAGGCGCATTTAAGCGCGGTGACTCACCCGCTCCGCCAACCGATCCACCACCGCGCACACCGCCTCGAACACATAGTCCGGCCGCGTCACGCTCACCGGGCCGACGCCGGCCTCCGCCAACGCCGCCGCCAGATCGAACAAGGCGCTCTCCGGGGCCAGCAGGCCGTCGGTGCGGCGGGTGGCGCCGGCGGTGAGCCAGGGGGCGACGGCGGCCTCCGCTACGGTGTCCGCCTCCGGGGGCCAGCGCAGGGAGGCGAGCTTGCGGGCGCGGGCGCGGGCCTCGGCGGTGGAGACCAGCCGGCGCACCGAGCCGAGCTGTCCCGCCGTCCAGGGCGCGCGCAGGGATGCGGCGAGCTGGGCCTGGCTCTTCAGGATCACCCCGTCGGAGATGATCTTCAGATTGTTGGCGGCCAGCGTCGCGCCGGTGGTGGTGATGTCGACCACCAGCTCGGCCAGGCCCGCGGCCGGCGCGCCCTCGGTGGCCCCGCCGCTCTCGACGATGCGGTAGTCGGCAACCCCCTTGGCCGCGAAGAAGGCGCGGGTCTGCACCGCATACTTGGTGGCCACGCGCAGCCGCCCGCCGGTGCGCGCCAGATACAGGTGCGCCACCTCCTCCAGGTCGGCCATGACCTCGACGTCGATCCAGCTCTGGGGCGCGGCGACCACCAGATCGGCCCGGCCGAAGCCGAGCGCACGCAGCAGCATCACACGGTCATCCGTATGCGGATCGTCGGTGAGCGAGCCGCTCTCGCGCAGCAGATCCTCGCCAGTGACGCCCAGGTGGATGTCGCCGGCGTCCAGCGCCGCAGCGATGTCGGAGGCCGACATCAGCCGCACGTCGACCTGGGGCAGGCCGCGCAGGCGGGCGCGATAGCCGCGCTCGCCACCGTCGGTCTCCAGCGTGAAGCCGCAGTCGGTCAGCCAGCCGTCGACCTGTTCCTTCAGACGCCCCTTGGAGGGGATGGCGAAGATGAGGGGTTCGCTCACGCCTTGGCTCCTGACCACGCCCGGCCGGGCCGGACCATGCAGCCCACCGCGCCGCCGCCGGCCGGCGCACCGAGCCGGGTCAGCAGGCCGTCATAGCGTCCACCGCCCACCACCGGCTGCTCGAAGCCGAGCGCCAGGCTGCGCACCTCGAACAGCACGCCGTCGTAATAGCCGAATGGGCGCACGAAGCCCGGCGACAGGATCAGGGCGTGTTCCGGCACGCCGGCCCGCTCCAGCGCCATCAGCCGCCGCGTCCAGGGCTGAAGCTGGATGTCGAACTCCGCCTTGGCCTCGTAGGCCAGGCTCTCGACCCGCTCCAGCGCCTCCTTGGGCGGGGCGACGATGTCGAGATAGCGGCCGATCAGGGCGGCCTCGGCGGGGGTGAGGCGCGGGCCCTGGGCCTGTTCGGCGCGGGTGGTCAGGCGATGGGCGATCTCGGCCGGGGCGCGGCCGCCGACCGGGCGGATGCCGGCCAGCTTCCACAGCTCGTCCAGCACGTCGGCCGCTTCGCTCTCGGGCAGGCCGCTGAGCAGTTCGGCCAGCCGCCCGCCCGCCGCCGGGCCGGCATGGGCCTGGGCGCGGGCCAGTTCGGTCTTGACGTTGCGGCCGGCGGCGAAGGCGCGCTTCAGTCGGGCCTGGATGGGTTGAGGCAGGTCGAGCGCCGCCAGGAAGGCGCCGAAAAGGGCGACGTCGCCAAACACCAGCCCCAGGTCCTGGCGCCCTCCGGCGCTGGCCGCATGCCAGCCGAGCGCGGCGATCTCCACCTCCTGCTGCACCGGGTCGGCGCTGGCGCCGTAGACCTCGACCCCGATCTGCAGGAACTCCACCGGCCGGTCCTGGGCCTGGGCGACGCTGCGGAAGGCCTTGCCCTCGTAAAGGTAGCGTCCCTCGGCGGCGCCCGACGCCAGGTGGGCGGTGGCGACGGGGATGGTGAAGTCCGGCCGCAGGCAGGCCTCGGTCGAGCCCTCGCCCTGGACCACGAACAGCCGCCCGCGCATGGCCTCGCCGGCTAGGTCCAGCAGCAGGGTCAGGGGCTGGAGCATCGGTGTGTCGGTCCACACCCCGCCCGACGCCTCGCCGAACGCCTGGAACGGGGCGCGGATGGCGGCCAGGATCGGGGCCGGCGGCGCGGGCTCGGTCAGCAGGGCGGTGGCGTCCGGCATCAGGATCAGCCTTCCAGGATGCGGCGGATGTGGGCGACCAGATCGGCGCGCGGGATGGTCGCCTGGCCCGGCCGCTCGTTGCGCCAGGCCTGGTTGTCGCTGACCTTGGACGCCAGCTCGCGGCCGAGGTCCAGGTCCTTCACCGTGGCCGTGCCGGCGGCCAGCTCGTCGTCGCCGACGATGATGGCGGCGGGCGACAGGCGGCGGTCGGCGTACTTCATCTGCGCCTTCATGCCGGATGCGCCCAGATAGACCTCGGCCGCGATCCCCGCCGCGCGCAGCTCGCCGGCGATGGCGAAGTAGTCGGCCATGTTGGCCTCGTTGAAGGCGATCACCACCACCGGCCCGCGGGTGGTCGCCGCCGCCTCGCGTCCCGCCGCGCGCAACGCCGAGGCCAGCCGGCTGACGCCGAAGGAGAAGCCGGTGGCGGGCGTGCGCTCGCCGGTGAAGCGCGCCACCAGGTCGTCGTAGCGCCCGCCGCCGCCGACCGAGCCGAAGCGGACCTTGTGGCCCTTCTCGTCCAGGGTATCGAGCAGCAGCTCGGCCTCGAACACCGCGCCGGTATAGTATTCCAGCCCACGCACCACTGAGGGGTCGAAGGCGGCCTGGTCTTCGGCCACGCCCAGCCCCTTCAACGCGGCGTCGATACGCGCCAGGTCGGCCAGGCCCTCGTCGCCCTCGGCCGAGCCGCCGATGACGTCGGCGATCTTGGCCAGGGTCTCGGCGCGCGACCCGCCGCCCGCCGCCACGAAGGCCAGCACGCTCTCCGCGCCCTTGGCGTTCAGGCCCGCGCCCTTGGTGAAGGCGCCGCTCTCGTCCTTGCGGCCCTCGCCCAGCAGCAGGCGCACGCCGTCCGGCCCCAGCCGGTCCAGCTTGTCCACCGCGCGCAGCACCGCCAGCTTCTGGCCGCCGTCCACCACGCCCGCGGACGACAGCAGGCCGTTCAGCAGCTTGCGATTGTTGATCTTCAGCATGGCCGCCCCGCGCGGCAGGCCGGCGGCCTCCAGCCCCTCGACCGCCATGGCGATGATCTCCGCGTCCGCCTCGGGGCGGGCGGAGCCGACGGTGTCGGCGTCGCACTGGATGAATTCGCGGAAGCGGCCGGGGCCGGGCTTCTCGTTGCGCCACACCGTGCCGAAGGCGTAGCGGCGGAACGGCTTGGGCAGGGTCTCCCAGGTCTGGGCGGCGAAGCGGGCCAGCGGCGCGGTCAGGTCGTAGCGCAGCGCCATCCACTGCTCGTCGTCGTCCTGCATGGCGAACACGCCCTCGTTGGGACGGTCGCTGTCCGGCAGGAACTTGCCCAGCGCATCGGCGTACTCGAAGGCCGGGGTGTCGAGCTGCTCGAAGCCGTAGCGCTCGTAGACCGCCGAGACTGCCATCAGGATGGTGCGCTCGGCCCGCAGGTCGCGGGCGCGCCGGTCCTGGAATCCTCGCGGCGAGCGGGCTTCGGGGCGGAACGGAACGGTATCGGACATTTGGGCGCAGCCTGACTTACAGCCGGGCGTGCCTAGCGGATCGGGGCAGGTGCGGCAAGGAAAGGGCGGCCGCGACGGCGATCCGCCAAGCCCTAGGATGTTCACCACGATCGGGCCCTGCGGCCTGGGGTTATTGCAATCCGGCCCGCGGCGGCGGTTGGCGGCGGCGCGAAAGCCTTTTTACGCTTGGGGTGAGTCGGTTCGCCGCGCCTTAAGATTCAAAACGTTAATGAGGAGTCTTGCGAGTTGACTCGAAATCAGGGATGATTCTCAACGCTTTGTTGAGCATTAACTTTTCTTAAGCGACTCGCCCGGTACGGTGGCGGGAAATGGGTTGCGCCAGAAGGCGCGGCTTTGGGGGCCGTTGCGGGGCTGGAGAATACAGATGCGCGTTCTGCTGATCGAAGACGACAGCGCCACCGCACAGAGCATCGAGTTGATGCTGAAGTCGGAAGGCTTCAACATCTACACGACCGATCTCGGCGAAGAGGGCGTCGACCTTGGCAAGATCTACGATTACGACCTGATCCTGCTGGACCTGAACCTGCCCGACATGAGCGGGCTGGATGTGCTGCGCCAACTGCGCGTGGCCAAGATCAACACGCCGATCATGATCCTGTCGGGCTCGACCGAGATCGACACCAAGGTGAAGACCTTCGGCGGCGGCGCGGACGATTACCTTACCAAGCCCTTCCACAAGGACGAGCTGATCGCGCGCATCCACGCGGTGGTCCGCCGGTCCAAGGGCCACGCCCAGTCGGTCATCACCACCGGCGACATCCTAGTCAACCTCGACGCCAAGACGGTCGAGGTGAACGGCTCGCGCGTCCACCTGACCGGCAAGGAGTACCAGATGCTGGAGCTCCTCTCGCTGCGCAAGGGCACGACCCTGACCAAGGAGATGTTCCTGAACCATCTCTACGGCGGCATGGACGAGCCCGAGCTGAAGATCATCGACGTCTTCATCTGCAAGCTGCGCAAGAAGCTGTCGGCGGCCACCGGCGGGTTCAACCACATCGAGACGGTGTGGGGGCGCGGCTACGTCCTGCGCGATCCCAACGAGAGCAGCGCGGTTTCGGCGGCCTGATTGTTTCTCCTCTCCCTTGACGGGAGAGGAAGGGGCCCATCGCTTAGGCGATGGGAAGGCGAGGGTGGACGGTGGCGTGATGCGCCATCTGCGCCCTTTCCTGTTTCGTTCGTAGACCACCCTCACCCCAACCCTCTCCCGTCGAGGGAGAGGGGGAAGACGCGTGCTACGCCTTGCGCCGGTTGACCCTCGCGGCGCCTGCCCCTATCCGCTCCCTATGTTGCATGGCCTGATCCCCCTGGCGCGTGAAGCGCGAAGCTGGCCGTTCGAGCAGGCCCGCGCCCTGCTTGCGCGGATTTTGCGCGTGCGCCTGGACGGCGAGGCCCAGCACGAGGCCGCCGCCCTGATCGCCGACGGCCGGCTGGACGAGGTCCTGACCCGTTTCCCGGCGCTGGCGGCGACGCCGGTCCGGCTCGAGACCGGCTACGGCCCCTCGGGCCTGCCGCACCTGGGCACCTTCCAGGAGGTGCTGCGCACGACCATGGTGCGCACCGCCTTCCGCGCCTTGACCGACGACCGCATCCCCACCGAGCTGATCTGCTTCAGCGACGACATGGACGGCCTGCGCAAGGCGCCGCCCAACGTGCCTGACCAGGCCTCGCTGCTGGAGGACATGGGCAAGCCGCTGACCGTGGTGCGCGATCCCTTCGGCGAGCACGCCAGTTTCGGCGCGCACAACAACGCCCGGCTACGGGCCTTCCTCGACCATTTCGGTTTCGAGTACAGCTTCCGCTCCTCGACCGAGGCCTACAGGTCCGGTGTGTTCGACGAGAAGCTGCAGCTGGCGCTGGAACGGTTCGACGAGATCCAAGCGGTGATGCTGCCCACGCTTGGTCCGGATCGCCGCGCCACCTATTCGCCCTTCCTGCCGATCAGCCCCACCACCGGCCGGGTGCTGCAAGTCCCGACGCTCGAGCGCAACGTCGAACGCGGGACCATCGTGTTCGAGGACGAGGACGGGACCAAGACCGAGCTCCCCGTCGTCGGCGGCGCGGTCAAGCTGCAATGGAAGCCGGACTGGGCCATGCGCTGGGCCGCGCTGGGCATCGACTACGAGATGAGCGGCAAGGACCTGATCGACTCGGTCAAGGTCTCCAACCGCATCTGCAGGATCCTCGGGGGTGTCCAGCCCGAGGGCTTCAACTACGAGCTGTTCCTCGACGCCGAGGGGGCCAAGATCTCCAAGTCCAAGGGCAACGGCCTGACCATGGAGGAGTGGCTGCGCTACGGCGCGCCGGAAAGCCTGGCCTACTACCTGTTCGCCTCGCCCAAGTCGGCCAAGCGGCTGCACTTCGACGTCATCCCCAAGGCGGCCGACGAGTACCTGCAGCAGCTCGACGCCTACCAGGGCCAGGAGCCGGCCAAGCGGATCGACAACCCGGTCTGGCACGTCCACTTCGGCGACGCGCCCCGCACGAGCTCGCCGGTTTCGTTCAGCCTGCTGCTGAACCTGGTCTCGGCGGCCAACGCCTCGGACAAGGCGATCCTGTGGGGGTTCATCGACCGCTATATCGAGGGCGCGACGCCGCAGAGCCACCCGCTGCTCGACCGCATGGCCGACAACGCCATCCACTATTACGAAGACTTCGTGCGGCCGAACAAACGCTTCCGCCTGCCCGACGACCGCGAGCGCGCCGCCATGCAGGACCTGGCCCAGCGCCTGCGCGCCCTGCCGCCCGGATGCCAGGACGCCGAGCTGATCCAGGCCGAGGTCTACGAGGCCGGCAAGGCCGCCGGGTTCGAGCCCCTGCGCGGCTGGTTTCAGGCCCTGTATGAGGTGCTGCTGGGCCAGAGCCAGGGTCCCCGCTTCGGCTCCTTCGCCGCCATCTTCGGCCTGGACCGCACGCTTGCCCTGATCGAGCAGGGCGTTTCGGGCGCGCTGTACGACGCGCAGGGCGGGGCGGCGCGAGCGTAAGATTGCCGTTTCAGACCGGCGCGTTCAGCTCGAACTCTTCGAGATACATAAGCGTGCTGATGTGGTGGCTTAGGCCAAACTCGAGCCGGAGGTTGTACCCAGTGTCGTATACCCTGACCGCTCCGATCCGGCTGGGATCTTCTTCCGAGTCCATATCGAAATAGAGAGTCTCCAAGCCGATATAATAGCCGTTTTTCAATTGAATTCGTCGGTCAACCGTCTCGGTTTCATCCAAAGGTTTTACCTTCAATAAGAAGTCGTTGTAGCCAGGTCTATGGCCCGGGTCATCGACGTATATCAGTACGGAGTCGGTCTTCCTCCCGATGCCTATCCACGGGAAATAGGTCCGTTTTCCAGCTCGATGCGACTCGGGAGGGAGAAGGATGGTCTCGATAGTCCAGCCTTGCACGAGGGCGATCAGAGCCTCGTCCGCGCGACGACTCGTTATCCTGAGTGACGGGCCAGATTTCTCCTCGTCCGGCATGGCGGTGGTTGTCCCGAACTTCGTTGGCCGCCGAATGCGGTCCATTGCACACTTGCCTAGGACGGCGCGGGTCGCAATGTAGGAGCCATGAACGCGTTCTCGCCCCAACCCTCGATCCTCGAAGCCTCCGACGTCGCCACCGACGCGGCGCTGTCGATCCTGCAGTCCGCCTTGCAGGGCGCCGACGATGGGGAGCTGTTCCTCGAACGCTCCGAGAGCGAGATGCTGGTGTTCGACGACGGGCGGCTGAAATCGGCCAGCTATGACGCATCCGAGGGCTTCGGCCTGCGGGTGGTGGCGGGCGAAAAGGCCGGCTACGCCCATTCCAGCGAGATCAGCGAGGCCGCCATCCGCCGCTCCGCCGACGCCGCCTCGGCGGTCAAGCGCGGCTACGAGGGCCAGGTCGCGGCCGGCCCGCGCCAGACCAACGTCAAGCTCTACGGCGAGGACGATCCGCTCGCCCACCCGGTGTTCGGCGACAAGGCGGCCCTGCTGCAGGAGATCGACGCCTTCGCCCGCGCCCGCGACCCGCGCGTGGTCCAGGTCTCGGCCTCCATCGCCGGCGAGCGGCGGGTGGTGGAGATCCTGCGCGCGGACGGCCGGCTGCTGCGCGACGTGCGCCCGCTGGTGCGGCTGAACGTCCAGCTGACGGTGGAGCGCGACGGGCGGCGCGAGAACGGCTCCTCCGGCGCGGGCGGCCGCGCCAGCTTCCACACCTGGATCGCGCCGGAGCACTGGCAGGGTCAGGTCGACGAGGCGCTGCGCCAGGCCATGGTCAACCTGGACGCGGTGGCCTGTCCGGCCGGCGAGATGGACGTGGTGCTGGGCCCGGGCTGGAATGGGGTGCTGCTGCACGAGGCGGTGGGCCACGGCCTGGAAGGCGACTTCAACCGCAAGGGCATCTCGGCCTTTTCCGGCCGCCTGGGCGAGCGGGTGGCCGCGCGGGGCGTCACCGTGATCGACGACGGCACCGAGCTGAACCGCCGCGGCTCGCTAACCATCGACGACGAGGGCACGCCGACCGAGCGCACCGTGCTGATCGAGGACGGGGTGCTGGTCGGCTACATGCACGACCGGATGAGCGCGCGGCTGATGGGCATGGCGCCCACCGGCAACGGGCGCCGACAGTCCTACGCCCACATGCCCATGCCGCGGATGACCAACACCGCGATGCTGGGCGGGAACGCCACCCAGGCCGAGATGATCGCCTCGACCAAGCGTGGGCTGTATTGCGCCAACTTCGGTGGCGGCCAGGTAGACATCACCAACGGCAAGTTCGTATTCCAGTGCACCGAGGCCTACCTGATCGAGGACGGCAAGGTCACGACCCCGGTCAAGGGTGCAACCCTGATCGGCGACGGCCCGACCGCGCTGACCAAGGTGACGATGATCGGCGACGACTTCTGCTACGACCCGGGCATCGGCGTCTGCGGCAAGTCGGGCCAGGGTGTGCCGGTGGGCGTCGGCCAGCCGTCGATGAAGCTCAGCGGGCTGACCGTGGGCGGCACCGCGATCGGGTAGGGCGTTCGAGCGCTGCGTGCTTCGAGACGCGCTACGCGCTCCTCAGCATGACGAAGGTTTTTGAACCCACCCACACTCGTCATCCTGAGGAGCCCCAACGGGGCGTCTCGAAGGACGCAAAACCGCCCGGCGCCTAATGCGACGCCGGCGCGCCGGGCTGCTTCAGGGGCACGGCGCGAGCGAAGGCGTCGATGGCCAGGCAGGCCTCGGTGATGCGGGCGATGTTGGGCAGGTCGGTCACCCCGACCTGGAAGCCCGCGGCGCCAGTGACCTGGCTGATCATGCACAGGTCGGCGATGGTTGGCGTGTCGCCGTGGCAGAACCTGCCCGTGGCGGGATCGTCGGCCAGGCGCGCCTCGGCCTGGACCAGGCCCTCGCGGAACCAGTGGCGAATCCAGGCCTTGCGCTGAGCCTCGTCCATCTTCAGCTCCTCGCTGAGATAGCGGCGGATGCGCGGGACGATCAGCGGATGGTGGTCGGCGGCGAAGATCAGGGCCAGCGAACGCACCCGCGCCCGTCCGCGCGCGTCGGCGGGCAGCAGGGGCGGCTCGGGATGGGTCTCTTCCAGGTATTCCAGGATGGCCAGGGACTGCGTCATTGGCGGGCCGTCGTCGACGAACACCGAAGGCACGGCCGACTGCGGGTTCATGGCCTTGTAGCCGGGCGCGTACTGCTCGCCCGCGTCGATGTCGACCATCTGTTCCTCGTACGCCAGCCCCTTCAGGTTCAGGGCGATGCGGACGCGGAACGAGGCGGCGGAGCGCCAGAAGCCGTACATCTTGATCATGGCGGCGTCGTAATCGGGAAGCGCGGCCCAAGCTAGGCTTAGGTTGCCGTCAGCCTCAGCTCGACTTGCACTTTTCTGTCATCCCGGCCGCAGCGAAGCGGAGAGCCGGGACCCAGGCGCCGTGCGCGCCGCCCCTGGGTCCCGGATAAGCGCCTATGCGCTTTCCGGAACGACAGGGATGGAGGAGATCAGAGCAGCGCGCCGTGGCAGTGCTTGAACTTCTTGCCCGAGCCGCATGGGCAGGGCGCATTGCGCGAGGTGCGCTCCCAGCCCTCCGGCAGGGCGGACGGCGGCAGGCGCTCGGCGGCGGCCGGGTCGATGAAGCCGCCCTCCGAGCCCAGCGCCGCGCCCAGGCGGGCGACGTTCTCGCCGGTCACCGGGTCGAGGTGCATCTCGTAGAACTGCTGCGGCTGGGGCTCGAACGCCTCGGGCGGCTGGAACTGGAACTCCACCGTCATCATCCAACGGGTGACGCTCTGGCGCAGCTCCACCGACAGCTTCTCAAACAGGGCGTAGGCCTCGGTCTTGTACTCGTTCAGCGGATCGCGCTGGCCGTAGCCGCGCAGCCCGATCACTTGGCGCAAATGGTCCAGGTGCATCAGGTGCTCGCGCCACTGCATGTCGATCATCTGCAGCATGAAGTTCTTTTCCAGGCCGCGCGCCTGCTCGACCCCGATCTGGGCCTCGCGCTCGGCGGCGCGGGCGTCGGTCGCCTCCAGGATGCGGTTGTGGATGTCTTCCGGCGTCACGCCGTCTTCGGCGACCCAATCCTTGATCGGCAGGTCCATGGCGAAGATCTGGAACACGCGGGTGTACAGGCTCTCCGCGTCCCATTGCTCGGCGTAGGTCTTGGGCGGCAGGTAGAGCTGGACCAGGTCCTCCACCGTGTCGTGACGCATCTCGGTGATGGTCTCCGACAGATCGGTGTCTTCCATGAAGGCCTGACGCTGCTCGAACACGGCCTTGCGCTGGTCGTTGACCACGTCGTCGTACTTGAGCAGGTTCTTGCGCATCTCGTAGTTGCGCTCTTCCACCTTGCGCTGGGCGGTGGAGATGGCCCGGTTCAGCCAGGGGTGGGTGATCGCCTCGCCCGGCTGCACGCCGAAGGTGCGCATGATGGTGTCGAGCCGCTCCCCGGCGAAGATGCGCAGCAGGTCGTCCTCGCAGGACAGGTAGAACTTGGAGTGGCCGGGGTCGCCCTGGCGGCCGGTGCGACCGCGCAGCTGGTTGTCGATCCGCCGGCTTTCGTGGCGCTCGGTGCCGAGCACATACAGCCCGCCGGCGGCGAGCGCCTTCTGCTTGCCGACCGCGATATCGGCCTTGAGCTCGATCTCCTTGGCCTTGATCTCTTCCTCGGTGGGCGTGACGCCGAAGCCCAGGCCGTCGCGCCAGCGCTGCACGCGCATCTCGAGGTTGCCGCCGAGCTGGATGTCGGTGCCGCGGCCGGCCATGTTGGTGGCGATGGTCACCGAGCCGGGCGTGCCGGCCTCGGCGACGATGAAGGCTTCCTGCTCGTGGTAGCGGGCGTTCAGCACGCTGTGCGGGATGCCCTTCTTCTTCTGGCCGTCGACCTCGTATTCATGGGCGTTCAGCAGTTCGGACAGGGTCTCGGACTTCTCGATCGAGACAGTGCCGACCAGGATCGGCTGGCTGCGCATGTAGCAGTCGGCGATCTGCAGGCAGATGGCCTGGTTCTTCTCTTCGGAGGTGCGATAGACCTCGTCGTCGTCGTCGATGCGGGTGATCGGGCGGTTGGTCGGGATTTCCGCCACGTCCATCTTGTAGATGTCGCCGAACTCCTGCGCCTCGGTGGCTGCGGTGCCGGTCATGCCCGACAGCTTGGCGTACAGGCGGAAGTAGTTCTGAATGGTGACCGAGGCCAGGGTCTGGTTCTCGGGCTGGACCTCGACGTGCTCTTTGGCCTCGATGGCCTGGTGCAGGCCTTCCGACAGGCGACGGCCCTGCATCATGCGGCCGGTGAACTCGTCGATCAGCATGATCTCGCCGGCGCGCACGATGTAGTCGCGGTCGCGCAGGTAGATGATGTTGGCCCGCAGCGCCTGGTTGACGTGGTGCACCACCGAGATGTTGACCGCGTCGTAGAGGCCGGCCGACTCGGGATCGAGCGCGCCGGAGGCCGTCAGCATCTCCTCGATCTTCTCGTTGCCGTATTCGGTGAGGTGGACCTGCTTCTGCTTCTCGTCGTGCTCGTAGGTCTCGGGGTCCTGGATCAGGCTTTTCACCTGGGCGTCGATGGTGCGGTAGAAGTCCGAGCGGTCTTCCGTCGGGCCGGAGATGATCAGCGGCGTGCGCGCCTCGTCGATCAGGATGGAGTCCACCTCGTCGACGATAGAGAAGTTGTGGCCGCGCTGGACCATCTCACTGACGTCGTAGGTCAGGTTGTCGCGTAGGTAGTCGAAGCCGAACTCGTTGTTGGTGCCGTAGGTGACGTCGCTGCCGTAGGCTTGCTGGCGCTCCGTCTGGGACAGGCCGTTGACGATCAGGCCGGTGGTCAGGCCCAGCCACTTGTAGAGCTGGCCCATGTGCTCGGCGTCGCGTGAGGCCAGGTAGTCGTTGACGGTGATCAGGTGCACGCCCTTGCCGGACAGCGCGTTCAGATAGACCGGCAGGGTGGCGACCAGGGTCTTGCCCTCGCCGGTGCGCATCTCGGCGATGCCGCCCCGGTGCAGGGTCATGCCGCCGACCAGCTGCACGTCGAAGTGGCGCATCCCCAGCACCCGCTTGGAGGCCTCGCGCACGACGGCGAAGGCTTCCACCAGCAGGTCGTCCAGGCTTTCGCCCTTGGCGACGCGTTCCTTGAACTCGACCGTCTTGGCCTTGAGCTGATCGTCGCTGAGCGCGGCCATGGCGGGCTCGAGCGCATTGATCGCCTCCACGCGGCCGCGCAGTTGCTTGACCTTGCGTTCGTTGGAGGAGCCGAAAAGTTTTCTGGCCAGACCGAGCATTTAGTTTCCAGACCGTAGGGGCGACAGGCGGCGCAGACGCGGACATGCGCGTGCGCGCATCTCCACAACCACACAGGATTGCGCCTCATGTAAGCGTTTAAGCCGCCTGCGGGAATAGGAGCCGGCGCGGCGGATGTTCCGGGATGGGCTCAGCCGTGCTCAACCTGGATGGCGGCGGGAAGAACGCCCACCTCTTCGGGTTCGGCGTCGACGGCGGCCACCCGGTGCGCCCATCGCTTCAGCCAGGGCGTGGCGATCAGGAAGGCGACGCCGAAGCCGATCGCCGCCCAGCCGATGATCCCGAAGATATGGGTCGAGGTGTTCAGCGCTAGCCTGGGGTCCAGCACCTGGCCGCCGACGGTGTCGGTGCCGGCGAGCTGGGTGATCTTGCCGCCCATCCATTCGCCCCACGAGATCGACAGGTACCAGACCGCCATCAGGGTCGAGACCAGCACGGCCGGGGCCAGCTTGGTGATCTCCGACAGGCCGATGGGCGACAGGCAGAACTCGCCGGTGGTTTGCAGCAGATACGAGATCACCAGCACCAGCAGCGGTTCGCGGTACTGGGCGTCGACGAAGTGCGCGCCCCAGACCAGCACCAGGAAGGCCACACCGACCTGCAACAGGGCCAGGCCGAACTTGGCCGTGGGGCTGGGGTCCTTGCCGACCCGCCCGAGCCGGGCCCAGAGCGCTGCGAACACCGGGGCGAAGATCAGGATGAAGGCCGGGTTGAACGACTGGGTCTGGGGCGCGGTCACGGTCCAGAAGCCGTTGGAGGGCAGCTGGACGTTGCGGTCGGTGAACAGGCTGATGGCCGAGCCCTGCAGCTCGAACAGGGCCCAGAACACCGCCGAGCCCAGCAGCAGGATCAGGGCCAGGCCCAGCCGCTCGCGCGCGATCTTGTCGCAACGCCGGATCATGAACCAGGCCAGATAGCCCAGCACCATCACCGAACCCAGGCCCAGGAGGGCGCCGACGACCGCGTTGTGGCGCAGCAGGACATAGACCGCGGCCACGCCCACCAGGCCCAGCAGGTACAGGCTACCTTCCAGCTTCACCGGGCCGGCGACTGGCCGCTTCAGCTCGGCCGGCGCGGGCGCCTCGCCGTTGCCTTCCAGCAGCGGCTTGCCGAGCACGAAGATGATCAGGCCCAGCGCCATGCCGATCCCGCCCAGGCCGAAGCCCGCCCACCAGCCCACGCTCTGGCCCACCCAGCCGCAGATGATGGCCGCCCAGAAGGCCCCGAGGTTCATGCCGTAGTAATAGAGGGTGAAGCCGCTGTCCCGTCGCGGGTCGCCCTGGGGATAGAGCTGGCCGGCGATGGTGGAGATGTTGGCCTTCAGATAGCCGACGCCGATGATGATCAGCGACAGGGCCAGATAGAAGACGTTGAGGAACAGCGGGTTACGCTTCTGCACCGCCAGGGTGTAGCTGCCCTTGGCCAGCACGCCCGGCAGGGGGCTGGCGGCGGGCAGGCCCTTGACGGCCAGGCCGCCCCCGCTGTCGGCGGCGAAATCGTAGGCCCCCTCGCCGACCTTGAGCTGCACGTGGCGGGCGCTGGCGCGGCCTGTGACCTGGAAGGCGTAGGTGTGGCCCTGATAGGTCAGGGTCTGTTTGGCTGGCGGCCCCTCGATCGCCAAGCCCAACTGGCCCAGCGTCAACAGCACCGCGCCGAACATGATGGCCTTGCGGGTGCCCAGGTACTTGTCCGCCAATATCCCGCCGACCAGCGGCAGCAGGTAGATCAGGGTGGTGTAGGCGGCGTACTGGCCGCCGGCGTCGCGGTCCTCGAACAGGAAGTGCTGGGTCAGGTAATAGATCAGCAGCGCCCGCATCCCGTAGTAGGAGAACCGCTCCCACATCTCGGTGAAGAACAGCACGAACAGCCCGCGCGGGTGCTTGCGCAACTGCAGGAACACGGGAATGGCGGTCAGGACGTTGATGACGATCCCGGCCAGGAGCACGATATTCATAGGGTGGGCGTTTCCACAGGCGACGGTCTTGCGCCGTCCGAAGGTTCGGCGAACTGATCATGCGCGGGGCGCCGCGACAAGCGAGGCGTCATGCCTCTCCCCGCGAATGCGGAAACATCGGGCAGGGCTAGGCGGTTGGACCGGTGGACCCCAGATATCCGCTGCAGACCGCCCAGGAGACCACCATGAAGACGCCCGGCCCGGATCATCCCATCACCCTCACGCCCGCCGCCCGGCAGGTGCGTGTCGCCTACGAGGGCCACGTCATCGCGGCCAGCGACGCGGCGCTGGTGCTGCAGGAGGCGAGCTATCCGCCGGTGTTCTACATCCCGCGGGCGGACGTGGAGACGGGCTTCATGTCCAAGACCGCCCACACCACCAACTGCCCCTACAAGGGCGACGCCAGCTACTATTCGCTGCTGATGAACGGCGACCTGACGGAGAACGTGGCCTGGAGCTACGAGGCGCCCTATCCGGCGATGGAGCAGATCCGCGGGATGCTGGCCTTCTATCCGGACAAGGTGAGGATCTACGAGGTGGATGAGGCCGCGCTTGACGACCGCCGGCATTCGGAAGCGATGGAAAGCTGAGAGGAGCGGCGGTGCGTCCTTCGAGACGCCCCTTCGGGGGCATCCTCAGGATGACGTATGGGAGTGGCTTCCAACAACCTTCGTCATGCTGAGGAGCGGGGCCTAAGCCCCGCGTCTCGAAGCACCCAGTTCCCTAAGCCGCCACCTTGCGCGGCACCAGCCGCTCGCTCTTCAGCGCCGACTCCGCGCCGGACAGGCCGGCCTCGGTGTATTCGGCGTCCTCGTTGACCTGCCAGGTGTCGTACTTGCGATGGCCGGCCAGGATGTTCTCCACGCTGAGCATGGCGGTCATCATGGCGTGGTCCTGGTTGTTGTACTTGTGCATGCCGTTGCGGCCGACCAGGTGCAGGGTGGGGTACTTGCCCTCCAGCTCCATGCGCACGGCGTCGACATTGGCCTGGTAGGCGTCGTCGTAGACCGGATAGGCCTTGGGCTGGCGCACTACGGAGGCGTCGATCACGTCCTCGGGGCGGATCAGGCCGATCTTGCCGATCTCCTCGCGGGCCAGGGCGATCAGGTCCTTGTCGGGCGAGGTCCACAGGCCGTCCCCCTCGAAGCAGAAGTATTCCAGACCCAGGCAGGCGTAGCCCGCCGGCGCCATCTCGGGCGACCAGGACAGGAAGTTCTGGATGCGCCCGACCTTCACGCTCGGATCGTGGATGTAGATCCAGTTGTCGGGGAAGGTCCTGGTCGACTCCACCTTGGTGATCAGGGCCACGGTGATGAAGTCCCGGTAGCGCAGGGCTGCGGCCGGCGCGGTGCAATCGGGGCGCGGGTCGATCGAGGCGACCAGCTCGGTGATCGCGGCCGACGAGATCACGTGGGTGGCGGTGATGTCCTCGACCTCGCCCTCCGCGCCGTTGCGCGCGGCGACCACCCAGTGGCGCTGCTGCTCGTTCCAGCGCAGGCGCTCCAGCGTGGTGTCCATGAAAATCTGGCCGCCCAGGGCCTCGATCTTCTTGGCCGCGGTCTCCCACATCATGCCGGGACCCTTGCGGGGATAGCGGAAGCTCTCGATCAGGGACTTCACGCCGCCCTGTTCGCCGAGCGTGGCGGAGGGCTTCTTCTTCAGGCCGAGCGAGCGCGTCACCCCGTCGATCACCGCCGAGCTGAGGCTCAGCCCCTTGATCCGCTGGGCCGCCCAGTCCGACGAGATTTCGTCGCAGGACATGCCCCAGACCTTCTCGGTGTAGGTCTTGAAGAAGATCGAGAACAGCTTCTCGCCGAACTGATTGCGCACCCACTGGTGGAAGGTCTTGGGCGACTTGATCGGCGACAGCTTGGCCATGCCGTAGGAGGCCATGCACCGGGCGCTGGTGAGCAGGCCGAGGTTGGACAGGGCCTCGAACGCCTTCAGCGGATAGGAATAGTATTTGCCGCCGTAATAGATGCGCGACAGGCGCGGCCGGTCGATGAAGTCGTCCGGCAGGATCTCGTTCCACAGGTCGACCACCTCCTTCGCCTTGGAGAAGAAGCGGTGGCCGCCGATGTCGAAGTGGAAGTCCTTGTAGCGCACCGTGCGGCTGATCCCGCCGACATAGACCGGGTCGCGCTCGATGATGGTGACGGACTTGCCGGCCTTGGCCAGCAGGTATCCGGCGGTCAGCCCCGCGGGGCCCGCACCGATGATCAGGACGTCGACGTCTGCGGTCATATGACTGGGATATCCGAAATGACAGGCTCGCCGTCGGCCGTCTTGGGCGCGGCGAAGGTGAAGAAACGTTGGCCGGTATAGGAGAAGATCGTCGCCACCCCGGCCCCCGCGATCAGGGCGATGGTGCGAGGCAGGTGGGGCGCCAGCCCGCCCAGAGCCAGGAACACGCTATAGCTGATTCCCTGCGCCACGGCTGTGACCAGCACGTAACGCGCGATCTCCGCGCCCTGGCCACGACCGCTGGGAGAGAAGGTCAGCTTGCGGTTCAGGGTCCAGGTGACGGCGGTGGCCACGATCAGGGCCGTCCACCAGGAGACGTGCTCACCCACGCCCGCGCCATGCAGAAGCACGGTGAACAACAGGCTGTGGATCGCCAGGCCCGTCACGCCGACGGACAGGAAACGGAACATGCCCTTGGGAATCACGCCCAGCAGGCGTTCGGCGTGTCGGCGCGGCGAGGTTGATTCGGCCATCGATTTTCCCCGCCTGCTCCTGGCATTTTTTCTCGTCCGGCGCCGGCGGCTCCGGTAGGACGGTGATCACATAAGCTTTACCCGGTAAATCTGAAACCTTGACTTACGCCAAGCCAAAAGCCAGCGGCCTAGCGCCGCGCGGGTTCAGCCTCGCCGGGCTGGGAGCGCGAATAGCATCCTTGTTCAGCGTCCGCTCGCCCGACCTGGGCGGCCGGCGGTGGATCGTGCTCGCGGCCCTGGCGGTGACGGCGATCGTGGCCGTGGTGCTGGCGGTCCAGGATGGCGGCAAACTGGCGCTCGCGCTCGGCGACACCGACGACGCCACCCGGCTGGTGCTGGTGCGCCAACTGGTGAACGGCGGCGGCTGGTGGGACCAGCACCTGATGCGGTTCCAGCCGCCGGTGGGCGTCTACATGCACTGGTCGCGGCTGCTCGACGGCGGGATCGCGAGCCTGGACATGCTGTTCCGTCTCGGGCTTTCGGCCGCCGACGCCGAGATCGCCACCCGCTTCCTGTGGCCGCTGCTGTGGATATTCCCCGCCGTGCTGGCGGTGATGCTGATCGCGCGGCGCCTCGGACTGGGCTTGGTGGGGAATGCGGCCGTGGTCATGGCGGGGGTGATCCTGGCCAGCGACATCCCCCTCTACATCCAGTTCCATCCGGGGCGGATCGATCATCACGACGTGCAGATGACCCTGGCCTTCCTGGCCCTGGCCGGCGCGATCCAGCGCGCGCCCAACGTCAAGGGCGCGATCCTGGCCGGGATCGCCACCGGCCTGGGCCTGGCGGTCGGCCTCGAGGGGCTGGTGTTCGACGCGGTGATCGGCGCCGGCCTGGCGCTGCGCTTCGCCGCCGACCCGCGCGAGGCGTCGGCGGCCAAGGCCTACGCCCTGTCCCTGACCGCCTCGACCGTGCTGGCCTTCCTGGTCCAGACGCCGCCCTGGCGTTGGAGCGTGCCGGCCTGCGACATGCTGGCTTCGAACCTTACGGCGGCGATCGCAGCGGCGGGCGTCGGGCTGTTTGTGGCCGTGCGGCTGACGACGGGTCGTGGTCTGGCCTGGCGGCTCGGCGCGTTGGCCCTGGCGGGCGCCGTGGCTGGGGCGGTCTATCTGGGCGTCTATCCGCGCTGCCGGGCCGGGTTCTTCGCCGACGTCGACCCGCGCATCCGCCCGATCTGGCTGAACTACGTGCAGGAGGTCCGCCCGATCTGGGTCGTGGCCAAGCGGGACATGGAGCAGGGCGTTATCCTGATCTCTTTCTGGACCTGGGGTGTGCTGGCGTGGCTGGTGCTGGGTCTGCGGCGTGAACGCTGGACCGATCCGGCGTGGCTGATGTCCGGCGTATGCCTGTTGCTGGGCGTCGCTTTCGGCGCGAGCCTGATCCGCGCGTCTGGCTATGCGGAGTGGTTCGCCATCCCGATCATCGCCGCGGCCGCGGCCGACATCCTCAGCCGGCTCCGCTACCGCAGCCTGTTCGCGGTGGTGCTGGCGGCGGCGGTGGCCAGCCCCCTCACCGCGACCGGCGTCGCCGTCGCCGCCGCCGATCGGATCGCGCCCCTGCTGCCGACCAAGGGCAAGCCGAAGACCAAGCCCGTGGCCAAGAAGACCGCTCCCGCCAAGCGTGGGGCTGTTAAAAAGACCAGCTCCGGCGACCCGTGCTTCGCCACCGCGCCCTACAGGGCGATCAACGCCGCCGGTCCGGCGGCCCTGGTCCTGTCGGAGGTCGATCTGGGCGCCTTCATCATCGCCAACACCGATCACAGCGCGCTCAGCGGTCCCTATCACCGCATGGGCTGGGGCATCCTGAAGGCGCACGCCATCCTCAAGGCGCCGGCTGACGGGACGGCGCCGGGAAGCGCCTACGCCCTGGCCCGCGACGCCGGCGTGGCCTACGTGCTCGAGTGCCCCGCCCACCACAAGCACGGCGACCGGGACGACATGGGCAAGCTCGCCCTGCAAAAGCAGCTCGACGCCGGACATCCGCCCGCATGGCTGCAAGCGACGACGCCGAATGGCGCCGCGCTCCAGTTCTACCGAGTGATCCCGCCGCCCGCGCCGCCGCCCCGCCGCCCGTGAAAGCCCTGCGCGCGATCTGGCGGGTGCTTGGTCCGGGCGCCTGGCTGTGGGAACTGAGCCTGATCTCCTGGGCGCTGCTCGCCTCCTATTTCCTGATCGGACGGGAAGGGCATCTGGACTGGACCGGCCATGCGCTCGGCCGCGACTTCATCAATTCCTGGACCGCCGGGCACATGCTCTGGCTCGGGCAGATCGCCGACATCTTCGACCCCCGGCGCTTCCTCGGCCACGAGCGGGCGCTGTTCGACCGGCGGCTCCCGTTCCACTTCTGGTCCTATCCGCCGCCCAACCTGTTCCTGGTCGCGCCTCTGGGCTTCACCGGCTATTTCGAGGGGCTGACGCTGTGGAGCTTCGCCGGCGTGCTGGCCCTGCTCCCGGCGGTACGGCTGTGGGCGCAGGAGAACTGGTTGCGGGTGCTGCTGGTGGTGTCACCGGCGGTGCCGACCAATATCGGGCTCGGCCAGAACGGCGCCTTCACCGCCGCCCTGCTGATCTCGGGGCTGTGTCTGATCGACACCCGTCCGGTGCTGGCGGGCGCGCTGCTGGGCCTGTTGATCTTCAAGCCGCAGATCGCGGTGCTGCTGCCCGTCCTGGTGTTGGCGGGGCGGCGCTGGCGGACCATGTGGGCGGCGGCAGGCGTGGTCGCGGTCGTGTTGCTGCTCTCGTGGCTGGCGTTCGGGACGCAGGCCTGGACCGGCTTTTTCGGCCCCACGCTGACGACCCAGGGCATCATGCTGAAACAGGGGCGAGGGCCGTTCGTTTGGATGATGCCCTCGGCCTACATGGCGGGGCGCGCGCTGAAGTGGAGCGCGCCGATCGCGGCCCTGGCCCAGGTTCCGTTCACCCTGGCGGCGATCGGGGTGGTCTGGTTCGAGTGGAGCCGCAAGGATAGGCCGCTGGAGCTGCGCGCCGCCGTGGTGATGATCGCCACCTTCGTCGCCTCGCCCCAGGCGTTCAACTACGACCTGATCCCCGCCTGCGCGGCGGCGCTAGTGCTGTGGCGGCGCGATCCGATCCCGTGGCTGGGCCTGGGCCTGGCCATGCTGGTCTGGGCCCTGCCGGTGGTGATGCTGGGGCTGCAGCAGATCCACGCCCCGGTCGCGCCGCTGGTGCTGACCGCCGCCATGATCCGGCTGGCGACCTTGCCGAGCTGGAGCGTACGCACGAACCGTGGCGTACGGGCAGGCGAGGGACCTACCCTGCAACCCATGGGCGCCGCGCCATGACCGAGACCCCGACAGCCGGCGCCTTCCATGGCCGCGAGCACCGCTTGCCGGTGCGGGTCTACTACGAGGACACCGACTTCACCGGCCTAGTCTATCACGCCAGCTATGTCCGGTTCTTCGAGCGCGGACGGTCGGACTACTTGCGGCTGGCCGGCGCCGACCACGTGGCGATGGCGGCGGTGCAGACCGCCTTCGCCGTGCTGAGCCTGAACGTGACCTTCAAGGCGGCGGCGCGGATCGACGACGCGCTCATCGTCCATACCCGCTTCGAGACGGTGAAGGGCGCGCGCATCCTGATCGCCCAGACGATCACCCGTGGAGGCGAATTGCTGGCGACCGCCGAGGTCCAGGCCGCCTGCATCGACCCCACCGGCCGGGCGCGCAGGCCGCCGGCGGAACTGGTCGCGGCGCTGGGACCAAGGTTGGCTTAGGGACGAACGCCCGGTGCGTCCTTCGAGACGCCCCTTCGGGGCTCCTCAGGATGACATATGATATTGGATTCCCCCCAACCCTCGTCATGCTGAGGAGCGCGTAGCGCGTCTCGAAGCACGCAGGCGCTAGGCCTCGCCCTCGGACTTGCCCTCGTCCAGCCTGCCCACCGCGCTCTGCAGGTAGTTCTGCACGCCGAGCGCGTCGATCAGGCCGACCTGGGTCTCCAGGTAGTCGAGGTGTTCCTCGGTGTCCTTGAGGATGGTCTTGAGCAGGTCGCGGCTGACATAGTCCTCGCGCGCCTCGCAGAGCCGGATGCCCTCGACCAGGGTGGCGCGGCTCTTCTGCTCCAGCGCCAGGTCGGCGGTCAGGGCTTCGGGCACGCTCTCGCCGATGGCCAGCTTGTGCAGGTCTTGCAGGTTGGGCAGGCCGTCGAGGAACAGCACGCGCTGGATCAGCCAGTCGGCGTGGCGCATCTCCTCGATCGACTCGTCGTAGACGATCTTGCCGAGGCGGTAGAAGCCCCAGTGCTGGAACATCCGTGCGTGCAGGAAGTACTGGTTCACCGCGGTCAGCTCGTTGGTGAGCACCGCGTTGAGATTCCGGATGATGTCCGGGTCGCCCTTCATGCCGTCGCCTTCCGCGTTGAGGGACTAACCCCTACTCCGCTGCGTGGCGGAGCGCGACCTCGGCGTCCTGGATCATCCGGCGGAGGTCGCAGACGCATTTGGCGCACTTGGCGGTGGACTGGCAATGGCGGAAGACGTCGGCCGGACGCCGCGCGCCGGCCGAGATGGCGGCGTGGGCCTCGCGTTCGCGGATACCATTGCAATTACAGACGTACATGGACGGTCCCGTGCAGGTCGACGTGGGCTCATATAGGGACATTGAGAGTGGGGTTGCAACTCATTCGCATGCAAAGGGTGCGGGACGGATGGACGCGGCCGATCCGCGGCTCTGTTCCGGCCTTGATGTTCGCCCCTTGACCCGCCGCCCGCGCGCCGCCAAGCCGAAACGATGACGCTCGCCTGCCGCCTCTACCTGATTACGCCGCCGGTCCTGTCCGATCTGGATCGGTTCGCGCGCAACCTCGCCGAGGCCTTGGAAGGCGGCGATGTGGCCGCCTTGCAGGTCCGGCTGAAGGATGTGAGCGACGATGCGATCGCCCAGGCCGTCCGCGCCTTGCAGCCGATCGCCCAGCCCCGCGGCGTGGCTGTGATCCTGAACGATCGCCCGGACTTGGCGGCGCAGCTGGACTGCGACGGAGTCCATGTCGGGCAGGAGGACGCCAGCTATGCCGAGGCGCGCCGGTTGATGGGCCCGGATCGGATCGTCGGCGTCACCTGCCATGACAGCTTCCACCTGGCCATGGAGGCGGCGGACGCGGGCGCGGACTACGTCGCGTTTGGGGCCTTCTTCGACACCGCCACCAAGGTCCCGATCTCGCGCGCAGACCCGGAAATCCTGGGCGTGTGGCAGGAAGGCATGCAGACCCCTTGCGTCGCCATCGGCGGGATCACCGCCGACAACGCCCGTGGTCTGGCCCAGGCGGGCGCGGATTTCCTGGCGGTGAGCGCCGGCGTCTGGAACGCCGAGGAGGGGCCGCGCGACGCCGTGCGCCGTCTGAACGCCGAGATTGCCGAAGGCCTCGCCGCCAGGGCGTGATCGGGCTGCGGTCGAGAGCTTTCGATCAGCTCGCCTTGAACAGGGACAGCACTGCTTGAGGTCCGGCGTTGGCTATGCCGCTGGTCTGGCCCGACAACAGTTGTTGAAGCTGTAGGGCCTGCAGCCGGACGCCGTCGGCGTCGTCGGGCGCGGTGCTCGATCCGGCGCTGAGGCTTGCGCCTAACGTGGCGACGAAGTCCGCGTGGGCGCCGATCTGCTTGGCTTGGTTCGAGAGGTTGGCGAGCGCGCTGCTCGTCGATTGCAGCGAGCTGGAGATTTCCGACAGGGCGTTGGCGGCGCTGGTGGCGGTGGTCAGCGACGCGTCCGACGGCAGCGTGACCACGGGGCCGCCCAGCGAAAGATTATAGGCCGACAACGAGGCGCGTCCTCCGTCGGCGTCGGCGGCCACCTGCACGCTTGGCGTGGCGGAGCCGTCGACCAGGTTGACGCCGCCGGCCGAAGCGCCGCCGACCGCCTGGGTCAGGTTCGCCGTCAAGGTCTGGAAGGTGGCGTCCAGGCTCGCACGGGAGGCGGAGTCCAGGTTGGGGTTCGAGGCGGCGCTGGCGGCCTGCTGCAGCTGACGCAGGAGCTGGACGACGCTGCCGGCTGCGGACTGGGCGGTGTCGGCGATCGAGGTGGCCTGGCCCAGGCTGTCGGCGGCGGCCGAGGTGGTCGCGCCCGTCGAGGTCGTATCGGTGAGTGTGGTCGAGCTGGAGGCGTTCGCGTCCGCGATAGGGGCGATGATCTGGGCCGAGTTGGCCTGATTGGCGTCCTGGGTGGTTAGGGGCTGGGTTTGGAATGCGGCCAGGGCGCTTAAGGCGCTGCTAACGGTTAGGGTCATGACGTCTCCTTCCGACCGGCGCCGTCGCGTCCGCAACGGGGCGAGGCGAATACGCACCCCGCGGCCGGGAGACTAGCCCGCCAAAGATGACCGCCCCGTTAACCTTAACGGGGCGGCGGCGACGCCGTGGTCGCACGGCTCCGGTCCCCTGGAAGACGACACGTGGATCAGGCCGTGGTGGAGATCAGGGCGCCTGCCGCATAGTCGTCGGCGTCCTTGAGGTTCTCGATCTGCTCGCTGGGAATTTCGACCAGGACATTGCCGGTCGTGGCGTCGACGATGCGGTAGACGAAGACGCCGGTGGTCTTGTCCTGGTCGATGAAAAGCCGCGTGGTCGGTTTGGCCGGCGCGGTCAGGTCCTCTGTGGTCGGATCCTGGGCGGTGGTCGCCGGGGTGGACGAAGGCGCGATGGGTGGGTCGGCGCCGCCCTGACCCTTCGGGTCCTTGGACGTGGCGTCCGAGCCTGTCGCCGCCGGCACGGCCGCGGCTGTGTTGATGCTCTCGATCATCTCCTGTTCGCCAGGACCTCCCGGCCGTGGCGCTCCCCAATGAAGGGGCGGCGCGTGGACGCCTAGGTCCGCGCGCCGCCGTTTTCAGGGTCCTGGATCAGCCGCGGAAGAGGCTGAGCAGGTTGGAGGACGACGAGTTGGCGATCGACAGGGCCTGGATGCCAAGCTGTTGCTTGGTTTGCAGGGCCTGTAGGGTCGCGCTCTCCGCCGCCACGTCCGCGTCCACCAGGTTGCCGACGCCCTGGTTGAGGGAGTCGCTCAGGTTGGACACGAAGGTCAGGCTGGAGGTCACTTCGTTGGCTTCGGTGCCGAGCGCCGCAACCGCCGCGTTGGTGTTGGTGATCGAGTTGTTGATGACGGTCAGCAACGAAGCGGCGTGGGTCGCGGTGGAAAACGACGCCGACGCCGTCAGGCTCACGTTCGCGCCGCCCAAGGCCAAGGATTGGGCCGCCAGGGTCAGCTTCTGGGTGGCGCTCGGGCCAGACAGTGCGACGATGGCGGTCGAGCCGCTGGAGATGAGGTTGCCGCCGTCGAAGCTGGCGTTGGCGACCGCGCTGCTGATCTGGCTGACCAGCGACTTGAACGAGGAGTTCAGAGCGGCGCGGTCGGTGGAGCTGAGCGAGGTATCCGAGCCTTCCAGGGCCTTCGACTTGAGCTGGTTCAGCAGGTCGGAGATAGTTTGGCCGGCGGTGACGGCCACGTCCAGCACGGACGAGGCGCGGTTCAGCGAGTCGGTCACGGCCGACAGGGCGGTGATCTGGGAGCGCTGGCCCTGGGCGATGGACCAGATGGCTCCGTCGTCCTGGGCGCCGGCGACGCGCAGGCCGGTGGAGATTTGGTTCTGGGCGGTTTCGAGGGCGGAGTTGGTGGAGTTCAGGGTCTGCAGAGCGATCTGAGAGCCGACGTTCGTGTTGATGCTGTTCAGCGACATAACACGGGGTTCCTTTTTCAGGGTGTCCGACGCCATTTTAGCGAAGGGAGCATTTTGCTCGTGGAGACCTGAAGCAATTGCCGGGCCACCTGAAAACGGGCTAACTCATTGAAATAATGCGTTTACGACCTGGAAACCATGCACTTTCCGCCTAGTCGGCGGCATGCCGCCCGGCAGATATTGCCGACCGACCCGGCGCCATTTGCCGGGTCGGCGCCGATTTGGCGAGACGCCTAGGCGGGATGCACCAATACGCTCTTGATGTTGACGAACTCCAGCAGGCCGTAGCGGGACACCTCGCGACCATAGCCGCTGTGCTTCACCCCGCCGAAGGGCAGGCGGGAATCGGAGCGCACGTTCTGGTTCACGAAGCTCATCCCCGCCTCCAGGTCTTCCGCCGCGATGCGTTCGCCGCGGGCCAGATCGCGGGTGAGCACGCCGGAGCCCAGACCGAACGGCGAATCGTTGGCGATGCGGATCGCGTCGGCCTCGCCTTCGGCTTCGATCACCGCGGCGACCGGACCGAACACTTCCTCGTCGTGGGCGGGCTGGCCGGGCCTGACGTTGGTCAGCACCGTGGCGGGATACCAGGCGCCCGGCCGGTCGGGGATTTCACCGCCGACCAGGATGCGCGCGCCTTTCTCGACGCTGCGGCGGACCTGGTCGTGGATCTCGTCGCGGGCGGCCACGCTCTGCATCGGCCCGAGCCTGGTGTCGGCGTGGCGCGGATCGCCCATGGGGTATTCGGCCATGGCCTCGACCAGGGCCTGTTCGAAGGCTGCGCGCACGGACTTGACCACGATGAAGCGCTTGCCGGCGATGCAGCTCTGGCCGCCATTGACCATCCGCGCCATGGCCGCGACCTTGGCCGCCGCCTTCACGTCGACATCCTCGAGCACGACGTAGGCGTCGGCCCCACCCAGTTCCAGCACCACCTTCTTGAGCTGGCGACCGGCGGCCTCGGCCACCTTGCGCCCGGCGTCGACGCTGCCGGTCAGGGTGATGGCGGCGACGGAGGGGCTGTCGATGATCGCCTTAACGTCCTTGCCGCCGATCAGTAGGGTGCGGAAGACGTCCTTGGGAAAGCCGGCCTCGCGGAACACCTCCTCGATGGCCAGGGCGCAGCCCGGCACGTTGCTGGCGTGCTTGAGCAGGCCGACATTGCCTGCCATCAGGTTGGGAGCTGCGAACCGGAAGACCTGCCACAGAGGGAAGTTCCAGGGCATCACCGCCAGGATCGGGCCCAGGGGATTATAGGTGACGAAGGCCTTGGGGCCGCCCATGTCCACCGGCTCGCGGGCCAGGAACGGCTCGGCGTGCTCGGCGTAGTAGTCGCAATTGCCCGCGCACTTCTCTACCTCGTCCAGGCCCTCGGTCAGGGTCTTGCCCATCTCGTCGGTCATCAGGCTGGCGAGGTCGGCCTTGCGGCGGCGCAGAACAGCGGCGGCTTCGCGCATCAGCCGGGCGCGTTCGGTGAAGCGGGTCCTGCGCCAGCTCAGGAAGGCGGTGTGCACGTCGCGCGCGATGGCCTGCGCTTCCTGCGGCGTATGGCCGGGATAGACGCGGCCGGGCTTGCCGGTGGCCGGATCGACGGTCTTCAGCGATGGCCGTTCCTCGGCGCCGGCATGGGCGCCGGTGGCGGGTTGGGATCGAGCTTCTGAGGGAACATGGTCCATGGAAACGTCTCCTGTTCGATGTCTAAACCCCCGGCGAGGCGGGATCGTTCGCCGCACGTCCTCGCCATATCGGTCCGCACGCCCTAGATGTCGGCCATGTCGCTCGCCTTGACCGACCGCCTGGACACCCTCGACATCGCTGATGAGGCGGTGCGCGAAGCCGTGCGCCTGCCGGTGGGAACCCGGATCGTGGCCGCCATGTCGGGCGGAGTGGACTCCACAGTCGCCGCCGCTCTGCTCAAGCGCGCCGGCTACGACGTGGTGGGCGTGACCCTGCAGCTCTACGATCATGGCGCGGCGGTGAAGAAGGCCGGGGCCTGTTGCGCCGGCCAGGACATCCGCGATGCGCGCCAGGCGTCCGAGCGGATCGGCATCCCGCATTATGTACTCGACTACGAAAGCCGCTTCCGCCAGGCGGTGATCGACGACTTCGCCGACGCCTACCTGCGGGGCGAGACGCCGATCCCCTGCATCCGCTGCAACCAGACGGTCAAGTTCCGCGACCTGCTGGACGTGGCCCGCGACCTGGGCGCGGAGGCCATGGCGACGGGGCACTATGTCCGACGCAAGCTCGGCTCCAGGGGCGCGGAGCTGCATCGCGCCGCCGATCCCGGGCGCGACCAGAGCTATTTCCTGTTCGCCACCACAGCCGACCAGCTCGACTACCTGCGCTTCCCATTGGGCGAGATGCCCAAGCCGGCGGTGCGGGCGGCGGCGGAGGCGCTGGAACTGGCGGTGGCCGACAAGCCCGACAGCCAGGACATCTGCTTCGTTCCTGAGGGCAAGTACTCCACCCTGATCGACAAGCTGCGTCCCGACGCGGCCGGCGAGGGCGAGATCGTGCACATGGACGGCCGGGTGCTGGGCCGCCACGGCGGGGTTTCGCGCTTCACCGTGGGTCAGCGGCGCGGGCTGAACGTGGCGGTGGGCGAGCCGCTGTTCGTGGTGGCGCTGGACCCTGGCCGAAAGCAGGTCCGCGTCGGCCCGCGCGAGGCCCTGCTCACCAGTTCGCTGCGCCTGAAGGAGATCAACTGGCTCGGCGATCAGCCGACGCTGGAGGATGCGGCGGGCGAATCCCTGGCGGTGCTGGCGCGGGTGCGCTCGACCCGCGCACCGGCGCCTGCGCGCCTGAAGCTCGGCGGCGATGGGCCCGAGGTGGTGTTCGACGCCGATGAAGAGGGCGTATCGCCCGGTCAGGCTTGCGTGCTCTACGCGACGGCCGCCCCTGATCGGCTGTTGGGCGGTGGGTTCATCGCTTCCACTCGTCCGGCGCTCACCGCCCTGGCGCCTGAATCCTAGGCGGTTGCCTTTTCGGTAAGCGTAATCGGGCGTTCAGTATCTCAAGTCCCGGTTTCAGCGTTTCTAGTGTCGACCGCTCTTGCCGCCTCACGTATACGGAACTCGCGCCTTCGGGCGTTTCCTCCCTATGAACTTTGGCCGCGCTTTTGCGCGGCCTTTTTTTTGCGCTCCGACTTGGCGACTAACGCGCCAGGCACTGGCCTAAAGCGGCTGCGCGGCCGGCGGCGGCAGATCTTCCGGCAGCGGGATGAATTCCTGGTCGTCTCCCGGCGGCAGGGTCATCCGCCCGGCGGCCCAGTCCGCCTTGGCCTGCTCGATCCGCTCCGACGACGACGACACCAGGTTCCACCAGATGTGACGCGGGCCGACCGGCTCACCGCCCAGCGCCGCCACGGTCGCATCGGTGATAGCCGTGACCGTCGGCCGCTGGTTCCCGCTCAGCACCAGCATTTGGCCGGCGTGGAAGGTGCGACCCTCCACCTCGATCTCGCCGCGCACGACATAGAGCGCGTTCTCCGGATAGCCTTCCGGCGGCGCGCAGCGGGTCCCGGCCTTCAGCTCCCAATGGATGTAGTAGAGCGGGGAGTGGGTCTTGACCTTGGCCGCCACCCCATAGGCGCTGCCCGCGATCAGCCGCGCCCACAGGCCGCCGGTCTCGTAGCTCGGCAGGTCGGCTTCGGGATGGTGGGCGAAGGCGGGCTCGATTTCCTCGTCCGCCTCGGGCAGGGCGACCCAGGCCTGGAGGCCGTGGGCGCGACGGCTCTGGGACAGCAGGGTGGGGTCGGTGCGCTCGGAATGGACGATGCCCTGGCCGGCGGTCATCCAATTCACCTCGCCAGGCCGGATCGCCTGGGTCGAGCCCAGGCTGTCGCGGTGCAGGATCTCGCCCTCGAACAGATAGGTGACGGTGGACAGGCCGATATGGGGATGGGGCCGTACGTTGATCCCCTCGCCGGGCGCGAACGCCGCCGGGCCCATGTGGTCGAGGAAGATGAAAGGGCCGACCATCCGCCGCTTGGCGAAGGGCAGGATGCGCCCGACCTCGAAGCCGCCCAGGTCCTTGCGGCGGGCGTCGATCACGAGGTCGATCATGGCCTACTCCTTGGCGGCGGCGAGATTGGGCGTGGGGGTGTTCAGGTGCGGGGCCACTAGGCCGAGCGGCACGGTGGTGACGTTCTTGACGCTGCGCACCACGATGCGGCTCTCGACGTTGGACACTAGGCCCAGCGACAGCAGCTTCTCGCGCAGGAAGTCGTCGAACGCATGCATGTCGCGGGTGACGATGCGCAGCACATAGTCCATGCCGCCGGTGACGGTGGCGCAGTGGGTGACTTCCTGCCAGTTGGCCACGGCCGCGTCGAAGGCGTCCAGGTTGTCCTTGGTGGGCAGGCTCAGCTTGACCTCGGCATAGACTTCGAAGCCCAGGCCGAGCTGTTCGCGATCCAGCAGGGTGACGCGTCCGCGGATCACGCCGGCGTCTTCCAGCCGCTTGATCCGCCGCCAGCAGGGCGAGGACGAGAGTCCCACCCGCTCGGCGATCTCGGCCACCGAAAGGGCGGCGTCGTGCTGGATCAGATCGAGGATCTTGGCGTCGACGGCGTCTAGCGTTTCGGGCAAGGTGTTCTCCGCAAGAGCCCGATCCGGGTGGGATGTTGCTCGCGCCCCTGGGTTCGCACGGTCGGGATGGTGTTTCAAGCCCTTCTGGAGCCAGTTCGCCTCAACCTGGCAATCGAATTGCGGCGCGCAGACCACCCAACGGACCCGGAGCCAGCACCACGTCCCCGCCATGGCCGCGCGCCACGTCGCGCGCGATCGCCAGTCCCAGGCCCACCCCCTTGGCGTTGGGATTGCGGGCGGGATCGAGCCGCGAGAAAGGCCGGAACGCCTCCTCGTAGTTCTCCGGCGCGATGCCTGGCCCGTCGTCGTCCACCCAGATTTCCAGGCCGCCGTCGGGCCGTCGGGCGGCGGCCACCTCTACCCGCCCGGCGTGAGCGACCGCGTTCATCACCAGGTTGCCGAGCGCCCGCTTCATCGCCAGCGGTCGCAGGGTGGCGAACAGGTCCAGCGGGGCCGAAATCTGCACCTGGGCTCCGGTGCGCGCGGCGGCGCCGCTGACCTCGGCCACCAGCCGGCCGACATCCACCCGCTCCGCCGGCTCGCCGCCCTCGCCGCGGGCGAAGGCGAGGTATTCGTCGACCATGTGCTGCATCTCGTCCAGGTCGCGACGGATGGCGTCCATGTGCGGCGCCGGCGGGGCCAGCGCGACCTCGAGCTTCAGACGCGTGAGCGGCGTGCGCAGGTCGTGGCTGACGGCCGCCAGCAGGGTGGTGCGCTGGTCGATATGGCGTTGGATGCGCTCGCGCATGTCCAGGAAGGCGCTGGCGGCGGCGCGCACCTCACGCGCGCCGTGCGGCTTGAAGGGCACGTCCATCCCCTTGCCGAACGCCTCCGCCGCCGCCGCCAACCGCTCGATCGAACGCACCTGGTTGCGGATGAACAGCACCGCCACCCCGGTGAGCAGCAGGGTCGCCCCGGTCAGCAGCCAGATGAAGGCGTGCCCGCGCGCGGCGAACACCCGGTCGCGCGGCGCGATGATCCGCAACACGCCGGTCTTCACCGCCACCCGGATGTCGACATAGGCGGGGTAGCGGGTGGTATCGACCCAGAAGTTCTCCGGGATCTGGTTGTCGACCGCCAGGCGCAGGGCGTCGTCGTTGCTGGGGAACAGGCTCGGCCGGGGTTTCTCCGGCAGCTTGCCGTCCGGCTGCAGCACGATGGAGAGCGATTGCAGCCGCTCCGCGCGCATGGCGATCCGGTCCAGGTTGGCCGGCGTCGGATCGGCCTGGTAGTCGCCCACGTCCATGGCGACGTCGCCCGCCAGCCCGCTGGACAGCTGCTCGTTCACCGCGCGCAGGTGGGCCTCGAAGAAGCCCCAGACCGTGGCCCCCTGCATCAGGGCGATGGGCAGCACGATGATCAGCAGCGAGCGCCCGAACAGCGATCGCGGCAGCCAGCGCTTCAGCAGGCGTGGCCAGAGCACCCGCAGGATGCGGTGGAATTTCATCAGTCCGGCGCCAGCATGTAGCCGACGCCGCGTACGGTCTTGAGATAGCGCGGGTTGGCGGGGTCGGGCTCGATCTTGCGGCGCAGGCGCGTGACCTGCACGTCCACCGCCCGGCCGCCGTCGCCGGGGTCGTCGGCCAGTTCGTAGCGGTCCACCGGCGCGTCGGGGTTCTGGGCCAGCCGGCGCAACAGGCGGATTTCACCCTCGGTCAGGCGCACGGGCGTGTCGCCGTCTAGCAGCTCGCCGCGCTCCAGGTCGAAGGCGAAGGCGCCCAGCGACAGCCGCTGCTTGGACGCCCTCGTGCCGGCCCGGCGCAGGATGGCCTCGATGCGCAGCACCAGCTCCTGGGGCTCGAACGGCTTGCCGAGATAGTCGTCCACACCCAGCGACAAGCCCTCGATCCGGTCGCCGGGCAGGCCGCGCGCGGTGAGGATCAGGATCGGGGTGGCGTTGCGGGTGCGAATCCAGCGGGTGAGCGAGAAGCCGTCCTCGCCCGGCATCATCACGTCCAGCACCAGCAGGTCGAACGACAGCGAATCCAGCAGCTTGCGCGCGCCGGCCGCATCCGCCGCCACGCTGATGCGAAATCCCGCCCGGGTCAGGTACTCGCGCAGCAGTCCGCGCAGGCGGTCGTCGTCGTCCACCACCAGCAGGTGCGGCTCCGCCCCGCCTGGACGCCTGATCTCGGGGTTCACGTTCGCCTCCGAACCGTTGACGCCTGCGCGCGATAGGCGTCTAAGCCTTTGCGCCGGATAGGCCAAATACGGGCAGGAAACACCCTATGAACCTTATTCCATTCGACGATCGTGACGGTGTTATCTGGTTCGATGGTGAATTCGTCCCTTGGCGCGACGCCAAAATCCATGTCCTGAGCCATGGGCTGCACTATGCGTCCTGCGTGTTCGAGGGCGCGCGCCTGTACAATGGGCAGGTGTTCAAGCTGACGGCGCACAGCGAGCGTCTGGTGCGTTCGGCCGAGTTGCTGGACATGCCCATGCCGTTCAGCGTCGCCGAACTGGACGCGGCGTGCAAGCAGACCGCCGAGCGCATGGGCCTGACCGACGCCTACCTGCGTCCCGTCGCTTGGCGCGGGCCGGAACAGATGGGCGTCTCCGCGCCGGCCACCCGCACCCACGTCGCCATCGCCCTGTGGGATTGGCCGAGCTATTTCGACCCGGAGGTGAAGCGTCGAGGCGTCCGCCTGACCCATGCCCGCTATCGCCGTCCGGCTCCGGACGCGGCGCCCTGGCAGGCGAAGGCGGCGGGGCTCTACATGATCTGCACCCTGTCCAAGCACGCCGCCGAGAAGGCGGGCTACGCCGACGCCCTGATGCTGGACCACAAGGGTGATGTGGCCGAGGCGACCGGCGCCAACATCTTCTTCGTGCGCGACGGCGTGCTGCACACGCCGACCCCCGACAGCTTCCTGAACGGCCTGACCCGCCAGACGGTGATGGGGATCGCGCGGGCCAAGGGGATCGAGGTGGTGGAGCGGACCATCGCGCTGTCCGAGCTGCCGACCTTCTCCGAATGCTTCCTGACCGGCTCGGCGGCCGAGGTGACGCCCGTGTCGGAGATCGCCGAGCATCGCTTCACGCCCGCCGACATCTCGCTCGGGCTGATGGACGACTATGCGCGGCTGGTGCGGGGCGGGTAGACGCGCCGTCACCGCTTGGCCGGAGCGACTTTGGCTGGCGTGGCCTTGACCGGATAGGGGTGCGCCGCCGAGCCTCTGACCACGCCCAAGGTCGCGCCCGAAACGCCGACGATGATGAACTGCACGGCCATCGCGGTGAGCACCAGGCCCAGCACCCGCACCACGATGGTCATGCCGATCTTGCCGAGCGCGCGCGAGATCAGGCGGCTGGCCAGGAAGGCGACCAGCACGCAGACGCACACTCCGCAGATGCCGGCCAGCCCCGCCGCATAGCCGGCCCAGCCCAGCGGCCGCGCCTCGTCGGCGTAGATCACCGCCGCCGAGATGGCGCCGGGTCCAACCAGTAGCGGCATGCCGAACGGCACCACCAGGCTCTCGAACCGCTTCTTGGCGTAGGCGCTGGAGGACAGCGCCTCTTCGCCCTCCACTGCGGCGTCGGCGAACATGGTGCTGAAGTCGTCCCGCGCCATGTTCAGGCCCATCAGCAGCAGCATCAGCCCGCCGGCGATGCGGAACGCCGGCATGGAGATGCCGAAGAACTTCAGCATGGCTGTGCCGGTCAGGAAGAAGAAGGCCATGAACACCATGGCGAACAGCGAGACGTAGAGCGCGATGCGCCGCTGGGCCGAGGCCGGCGCGCCCAGCGTCGCGGCGGCGAACAGCGGGGCCATGCCGACCGGGTCGAGCAGGGCGAACAGGGCGACGAACACATTCACCGCGAAGGCGACGGGGGTCATGGCGCTAGGTCCCAGGACAATCGGGGGTCTTCCGGACTTGTCCTACATGCAGCATAGCTTCGCCCATCCCCTTTCCGCCATGCCGAGGACGCCCCCATGACCGCCGACGCCCGCCTGATCTGCGCGCTCGACCTGCCCGAGGTGGCCGAAGCGGAGGCGCTGGTGGCGCGGCTCGGCGATGCGGTCTCGTCCTACAAGATCGGGCTGGAGCTGCTGAGCCGGGGCGGCATGGCGATGGCCAACGCGCTGAAGGCGCGCGGCTGCAGCGTCTTCCTGGACTGGAAGCTGCACGACATCGGCGAGACCGTGCGCCGCGCCGCCTCGGCCATCGCCGCCACCGGGGCCTGCGACCTGCTCACCGTCCACGCCGAGCCGCAGGTGATGCGCGCGGCGGTGGCGGGTCGGGGCGAGGGGAGCGGCGTGCGCATCCTGGGCGTCACCGTGCTGACCAGCCTGAACGAGGCCGACCTACAGGAGATGGGCTATGCGCTGGGCGTGCGCGACCTGGTGGAGCGGCGTATCCGCCAGGCGCTGGACTGCGGCGTCGACGGCGTGGTCGCCAGCCCCCAGGAAGCCGCCCTGGCGCGGCGGCTGGCGATGGAGGCCGGCCGGCCGGAGTTCCTGGTGGTGACGCCTGGCGTGCGCCCGGTGGGTGCGGCGAAGAACGATCAGGCCCGCGCCGCTACTCCGTCCGACGCGCTGCGCGACGGGGCGAGCCACCTGGTGGTCGGCCGGCCGATCACCGCCGCGCCCGATCCGCGGGCGGCTGCGCTGGCGATCGTGGCCGAGATGGCGGGGGTGGGCTGATGCGAGCTGGGTGCTTCAGCGTACTGCGTGCTTCGAGACGCGGCTCACGCCGCTCCTCAGCATGACGAAGGTTTTTGCAGTCCCCTCACCTACGTCATCCTGAGGAGCCCCGAAGGGGCGTCTCGAAGGACGCAGTTCCTAGGCCCGCGTCTCGATCTGCGGCGGCTTCTGCACGGCGGAACGGCGGCGCAGGCGGGTCAGGCGGCGCAGGCGACGCCAGAAGCGGGTTTTCTCCGCCTCGGGATAGGGCTGCAGGTTCAGCACGAACTCTTCGGCCGAGGCGCGCCAGGAAAAGCCCTCCGCATAGCGCCGCGCCGCCGCCCGGTCGATCTCCAGCGCGCCGAGGCAGGCCGTGCGCAGGTCCTCGTCGACCACGCCCGCGCCGGAGCCGGGGATGATGTCGATGGGGCCGGGCGCGGGATAGGCGGCCACGGGCGTGCCTGCGGCCATGGCCTCCAGGATCACCAGGCCGAAGGTGTCGGTCAGCGAGGGGAAGACCAGAACATCCGCCGTGGCGAAATAGGCCGCCAGCATCTCGCCCTGGTGGGCGCCGACGAACATGGCGGCGGGATAGCGCTCCTTCAGCGCCTCGCGCGCGGGGCCGTCGCCGACGATCACCTTGGTGCCCGGCAGGTCGAGCGCCAGGAAGGCCTCGATGTTCTTTTCCGGCGCCACCCGCCCGACGTTGAGGAAGATCGGACGCGCCACGCCCGCCAGCAGGTCGGGGAACTGGGCCGCCCGGTCGGGGTGGAACATCTCGGTGTCCACGCCGCGCGACCAGGGCGAGAGGTTGCGGAAGCCGCGCTTGGTCAGTTCCTCGCGCATGGTGGGCGTGGCCACCATCACCCGGCCGGACGGCTTGTGGAACCAGCGCATGTAGGCGTAGCCGGCCGAGACGGGCGCGGGGAACCGCGCCGCCACGTATTCGGGGAAACGGGTGTGGTAGCTGGTGGTGAAGGGCAGCTTCCACTCGATGCACAGCCGCCGCGCGGCCAGGCCGACCGGGCCTTCGGTGGCGATGTGGATGGCCTCGGGCTCGAACGCCTTGAAGCGCTCCTGCATGGGCTCGTAGGCGCCCATGGCCAGCCGGATCTCGGGATAGGTCGGCAGCGGCAGGGTCTTGAACTGGTCGGGCGAGACCACCTCGACGATGTGGCCCATCTCGCGGCACTCGGCGACGGTGCGGCTTAACGTGCGCACGACCCCGTTGACCTGCGGCTCCCATGCATCGGTGGCCAGGAGGATTCGCATCAGCGGGCGTCTCCCCGGAAAAACGTTGTGGGACGAAGCGTGTCGATAACCTTGCGCGCGCGCATTTCGATCGGTTGTCGCCTTGTATTCACCCTGAATTCCATCCGGCGAGGGCGCATTGCGCGTCTTGATCCGACTTGCCGCCGGACCATCGGCTGAACGTTCGCCTATAGGGTCAAAGCCGCAGGAAGGCGAGCCCTCTCGCCTTAGATGTGCATTCGTTAAAGATGAGGGACTAGGCGCGGCGCGGCTGAACGCCTATTTCCCAAAGACTAGGTTGCAGTGCAGCACGAGGCCCGGACGTATGGATGGATCGGTCGATGGTCAGACCGTCGCAGATCAGGAGACACTGACGCAAGGCGCGCGTCCGCGACAGGCCGGCGACAGCCGCAAGTCGCAGCGGACCCGTGCACGTATCCTGGACACCGCCATGCGGCTGTTCGCGGAGGTGGGCTACCACCCCGCCAGCAATGCGGTGATCGCGGAGGCGTCGGGCCTGACGCGCGGCGCCATGCTGTATCACTTCGCCTCGCGCGAGGCGTTGCTGGACGCGCTGATCCCTCACATCGAAGCCGCTCGCGCCCGCCTGTTCGAAAGCGCGGCCGACGAGACGCCCCCGGGTTCGGACCGCACCGACCACGCCATCGACGCCTACTGGCGGCTGCTGCACGAGACGCCGTTCATCGCCTTCAACGAGATGGAGGCGGCGGCCCGTACCGACGCCACCCTGCGCGACCGGCTGCGCGCCGCCCAGGCGGCGTTCGACCGGTTGCAGGTGGGCGAGCACACCTCCGGCCTGATGGGCGCGGGCGAGGCGCCGCGTCTACAGGCCAGCCGCGACCTGGCGCGCTTCGTGCTGGAGGGGCTGTCCAAGGCTCACCTCGCCTATGACGGCGACGCCCGCACCGAGCGCCTTCTGGGCGTGGTCAAGCGCGCGGCCCACATGCTAAACCGTAAGGGCTCCATCGCCGATCTCTGGTCGTAGGACCTACGCCGGCGGAAACACCAGGGCGGTGCGCAGGCCCGGACCCTTGCCGTCGACCATACCGGGTCCCTCGTCGAGCTCCAGCCGGCCGCCGTGCGCCGTCGCCACCGCCGCCACCAGCGACAGGCCCAGGCCCGAGCCGGGCGCACTGCGGCTCTGCTCCAGCCGGACGAAGCGTTCCAGCACCCGGTCGCGATCCTCTTCGGGGATGCCGGGGCCGGTGTCGGTGACGGTGATCTCGATCTCGCCCGAGCCCCGCCTGCGGGCGCGCAGCATCACCGCCCCGCCTCCGGGCGTGTACTTCACCGCATTGTCCAGCAGATTGGCCAGGGCCTGGGCCACGAAGTCCCGGTCGCCCTTGATCATCAGCCCGGGGGCCAGCTCCATGCCGAAGTCCTGGCCCTTCTCCTCGCACAGCACCTCGTAGAGTTCGGCCACGCCCCCAGCCAGTTCGGAGACGTCGAACGGCTTCGGCTCGACGATGCGGCCGGCGGCTTCCAGGCGGGTGATCGCCAGCACGGCGGAGAAGGTGCGCAAAACCGCGTCGCTGTCCTCCAGCGCCTGGACCAGGGCGGCGCGGGGATCGGCGTGGCCGGCCTCCACCTCCATCAGCGCTACCTCAAGCCGGGCGCGCAACCGGGTCAGGGGCGAGCGCAGGTCGTGGGCGATGGCGTCGCCGGCGTGGCGAAGTCCGCCCATCAGCCGCTCCAGCCGGTCCAGCATCCCGTTCAGCCGCAACGCCAGCTCGTCGTATTCGTCGCGCACGCCACGCACCGGGATGCGGGCGTGCAGGTCGCCGCCCTCGACCGCCGCCACCGCCTTGTTCACCTCCGCCAGGCTGCGGCTGACGTTGCGGCTGACCACCAGGCCGACAACCAACCCCAGCGGGATCACCAGAACCGCTGCACCCTCGATCGCCCGCACGATGCGAATCACCGCAGCGCGCCCCTCGCTGATGTCGGCCCCGACGAACAGCAGTTCTCCACTGGGCAGGCGAATCTGACGACCCCAGCCCTGAGTGTGGACCACTGCGCCGTCCGGGTCGGTGTCGGTGATGCGAAATCCGGTCTCCGCCGGGGCCTTGAGGGCGGGGTCGACCGGCGTTCTGGCCAAGGTGCCGGTGACCGGCTTGGCGTGGGCGTCCATCAACAGATAGACGAACGGGCGGTCGCCCACCGATCGCTGGATCACTTCCTGATTCAGCGCGGTGATTCCGCCGCGAGCATAGACGGCTTGGAGCGAGTCGAATTCGCGCCCGATCTCACGATCCGCCTGCCGGGTCACTTCGCCCGCGGTGGCGATGTAGATGTAGGCGAGGAAGATCGCCGCCACGGTGGCGAACAGGCTGAGGAAGATCAACGTCAGCCGGAACGGCGTGGTGCGCGCTAAGGCCGGGAGCCTCACCCGTCAGCCTTTCGCGGCGGAAGGCGCGATCCTAGGCGTCAAGCCGGTAGCCCGCCCCGCGCACGGTCTGCAGCATCGGCCGGTCGAAACCCTTGTCGATCTTGGAGCGCAGGCGGGAGATGTGCACGTCGATCACATTGGTCTGGGGATCGAAGTGATATTCCCAGACCTCTTCCAGCAGCATGGTGCGCGTCACCGACTGGCCGGCGTGGCGCATCAGGTATTCCAGCAGCTGGAATTCGCGCGGCTGCAGGTCGATCTCCTTGCCCGCGCGGGTCACGCGCCGGCCGATCAGGTCCATCTCCAGCTCGCCGGTGCGCAGCAGGGTCTGGACCGAGCCGGTCTCCCGCCGCCGGGCCAGGGCCTCGACCCGGGCGATCAGTTCGGCGAAGGCGTAGGGCTTGACCAGGTAATCGTCGCCGCCGGCCTTCAGGCCCGTGACCCGGTCCTCGATCTCGCCCAGCGCGCTGAGGAACAGCACGGGGGTCTGGTCGCCTTCCCGGCGCAGGGTCTCGACCAGGGTGACGCCGTCCATGCGCGGCATCATCCGGTCGACCACCATGACGTCGAAGGTCCCGGCGCGCGCGGCGTCCAGGCCGAACACGCCATCCGCCGCGGTCATGCACTCATGCCCCGCCTCGCCGAGGCCCCGGCACATGGCGGAGGCGGCGGCCGCATCATCCTCGATCACCAGAATCCGCACGGTCCCCCCTCGCGAGTGGGGACCGTCCGTCCCCGGGCCTATTCTTGACCGGTCCCGCCGTCGCTGTCCAACTTCACCGGAACGAAGCCGGTGCGCCCGCCCATATTGACCAGCAGCAGCACCGACGGCCGCTTCTCGCGCTTGGCGTCCGCCACCGCGGCGGCCACGTCCGCTGGCGAGTTCACGGTGTGGTCGCCCGCCCGCTGGATCACATAGCCGGGGCGCAGGCCCACGTGCATGGCGTCGGAAGTTGTGGCGATGGCGGTGACCACCACGCCATGGACCGTCGGCCCGATATTATACTTCTGACGGGCGGTCGCATCGACCGGCGTCAACTTCATGCCCAGCACGGTGGTCGAGGCCGGAACGCCCGGCGTCGCGCCGGAGCCGTCTTCGTCGTCGTCCTTGGCCCCGCCGTTCAGCGTCGCTTCGGACGGACGCACGCCGGAGTGGGCCAGGATCGAGAGGTGATGGCCGGCCCGCAGGATCTCCAGCTTCAGCTCGCCGCCGGCAGGCACTTGGGCGGTGGTCTGCGACAGGTCCTCGGAGGACTTCACCGGATGGCCGTTGATCGACAGGATGATGTCGCCGACCTGCACGCCCGCCTTGGCGCCCGGGCCCCCGGCGGTGACGTCGCCGACCAGTGCGCCCTGGTGGGGCGTGATGCCTTCGGCCGCGGCCACTTCGGGCGTCACGGTCTGGATCGACACGCCCAGATAGCCGCGCACGATGTGATGGGTGGCGATCAGCTGCTTGGTGATCGAATTGGCCAGGTCGGCCGGGATGGCGAAGCCGATGCCCACCGATCCGCCCGATTCTGAGAAGATCGCGGTGTTCACGCCCACGACCCGTCCGTAGACGTCGAAGGTCGGGCCGCCCGAATTGCCCCGGTTGATGGGGGCGTCGATCTGCAGGTAGTTGACGAACTGCTGGCCGATGTTGCGCTCTTCGGCCGAGACGATGCCCGCCGTGACCGTGCCGCCCAGGGTGTAGGGGTTGCCGATGGCGATGACCCAGTCGCCGACGCGCGGCTTGGAGGCGGTCTCGAAGCTGACGAACGGGAAGTCGTTCCCCTCGACCTTGATCACCGCCAGGTCGCTCAGGGGGTCGCGGCCGACCAGCTTGGCGGTCAGCTCGCGCTGGTCGCTGAGCGTCACCTTGATGGTGTCGGCCTTCTCGACCACGTGGTTGTTGGTCACCACGTAGCCGTCGGCCGAGATGAAGAAGCCGGAACCGGCGGCCATCGCCTCGGGGCCACGCGGCGCGCGCTTGGGGGCGGGCTTATGGCCGCCACGCGTTGTGGGGGGAGCGACCTGATCGCCCGGATCGGCGCCCTGGCCCGCGCTGTCGTCGTTGTCGTCGCCCTGATCGTCGCCGCCGCCCTGCGGGGGGACGTTGAACTGGAACGGCAAGCCGGGGATCTGCATGGTCCGCGGCTGCTCGAGATGGGTGGTCACCTCGATCGACACCACCGCCGGCGCCACGCGCTGGATGATGTTGGCGAACGACATCGGCGCGCCGGTCGGCGCCATCGCGCCCGGAGGGGCCATGGGCTGTATCGCTTGGGCTTCGGCCGAGGCGCGCTGGATATGGACGCCCGCACCCACGGCCGCCGCCGCAGTCAGCCCGATCCCGATGGTCGCGCCCGCCAGGAAACCCTTGTTCTTGATCGACATCTATCGTTTTTCCCTGCGCTGATGGACGACGGGCGTCCACCGACGTTGCGGCGTTAAGGTCCGAAACCGCCCACGGGTTGCGATCGTGGGCGTCACTGTCGAATACTGCTAGCTCATACCGGCAGGTCGTTCGTGGGGCCGACCTGCGGCGGAACCATGGCTTCAGATATAGGCGAAGCGTACAGGGCGTGCAGCCTCTCTTCCTCTTCGGGGGTCAAGGACGGCTCGCCCTGACTATCCTTGAGGCGGCGGCGACGCGAAAGCACTACCAATCCACCCAGGCCGACCACCACGAACGGGCTCAGCCACAAGGCCGCATTGGCCGGCGAGAAGGCGGGGCGCATCAGCACGAACTCGCCGTAGCGCTGGGTCAGAAAGGCTTTGATCTCAACGTCCGAGCGGCCGGCGAGGATCTGCTGGCGTACGATCCGGCGCAGGTCTTCGGCCAGGTCCGCCTCGCTGTCGTCGATGGACTCGTTCTGGCAGACCAGGCAGCGGACCTGGCGGAACAGGGTGCGGGCGCGGGCCTCCTGCGCGGAGTTGTGCAGCACCTCGGCCGGATCGCCCGCCGCCGCCCCGAGACAGAGCGCCGCAGCCAGGGCGACCAGGAGCGCGCGGCGCCTCATTCCGCCGCCAACGCCGCCGGAACCGGCCGCGTGCGCCGGCCGACCGCCAGCCGCAGCCGACGATCCGACAGCGAGGCCAAGCCGCCCAGCGCCATCAGGATCGGCCCCGCGAAGATCATCCGCGCCAGGGGGTTGAAGAACACCCGCACCAGCCAGGTCGGGCCGTGCGCGCCCTCGCGGCGTTCGCCCAGCACCACATAGAGGTCGCTCGCGCCCCGCCGGCGGATCGCCACCTTCGAGGTGGTCTGGCGCTGGGCCGGATAGAACCGCCGCTCCGGCGTCGCCTCGAACCGCGCGCCGTGGGGGCCTGAGACCTGGATCGTCGCGCGCTCGGCGGTGAAGTTGGGGCCATCGATCGGGGCGACCGCGGCCAAGGTCAGGGTGTAGGCGCCGGCGGTCAGCGATTGGCCCAGGTTCAGCGCCTTCACCGTCTCGGTGCGGAGCGACAGCTCGCAGCAGGCGCCGATGATGAACACGCCCAACCCCAGGTGCGCCAGGGTCATGCCCCACTCCGCCCGCGGCAGGCGGCGCAGGCGCTGGAAGGCCAGGGCGAAACCCGTCCGGCCGAAGCCGCAGCGATGGGCCACGTCGGTCGCCACCCCGATCACGAGCCAGGCGCCCAGGGCCAGGCCGATCGCCGCCATCGCCTTCTGCGGCTGGAGCAGCAACAACGACACCAGCCCGACGGCGACCGCGATCGCGCCGGCGAACCACAGCCGTTGCAACGCGCCGAGCAGATCGCCCCGCTTCCAGGCCAGCAGCGGGCCGGCGGGCAGCACCAGCAGGCAGGCGCCCATCAGGGGCGCGAAGGTCAGGGCGAAATAGGGTGCGCCGACCGAGATGGCCTCGCCGCTCAGCGCCTGGCGGATCAACGGATACAGGGTGCCGAGCGCGACGCTGACCACGGCGGCGGCCAGGAACAGGTTGTTCAGCACCAGCGCGCCCTCGCGGCTGATCGGGGCGAACAGACCGCCGGGCGCCAGGCTCGGCGCGCGCCAAGCGAACAGGGCGAATGCGGTCCCGGACGCTATGCCCAGGATGCTCAGCAGCAGCACCCCGCGCGTCGGGTCCACCGCGAAGGCGTGGACCGAGGTCAGTACGCCCGAGCGCACCAGGAAGCCGCCGAGCATGGAGAAGCTGAACGCCGCCAGCGCCAGGAACACGGTCCAGCCGGCCAGCGCCCCACGTTTCTCGGTGACGATGGCGGAGTGGATCAAGGCCGTACCGACCAGCCAGGGCATGAAGCTGGCGTTCTCCACCGGGTCCCAGAACCACCAGCCGCCCCAGCCCAGTTCGTAATAGGCCCAGAACGAGCCGAGCATGATGCCGACGGTCAAGAGGCTCCATGCGGCCAACGCCCAGGGCCGGACCCAGCGCGCCCAGGCCGCATCGACCCGGCCCTCGATCAGGGCGGCGACGGCCAGCGAGAACACCACCGAAAAGCCGACATAGCCGGAGTAGAGGAACGGCGGATGGATCGCCATGAACGGGTCTTGCAGGATCGGGTTGAGCGAATGGCCCTGCACCGGCGCCATCGCCACCCGCTGGAACGGGCTGGAGGCGAACACGGTGTAGCCGATGAACAGCACGCCCAGCGCGCCCTGGCAGGCCAGGGTCAGGCTCTTCAGCCCCGTCGGCAGGTTGGCGCCGAACACCGCCACCGCTGCGCCCAGCCCGGTCAGGGCCAGGTTCCACAGCAGCATGGAGCCCTCGTGCGAGCCCCAGGTCGCCGCCACCCGGTAGAACAGGGGCTGGTCGGTATGGGAGTTGGCCACCACGTTGGCGACCGAGAAGTCGGAGGTGACGAAGGCGGTCATCAGGCTGGCGAAGGCGAGGGCCATGGCCACGAAGGCCGCGCCGGCCGCGCCTTCGCCCGCGCCCCTCAGCGTGGCGTTGCGCCGGATGCGTCCGGCGGCGGACAGGGCGAACTGCAACGCCGACAGCACCAGGGCCAGCATCAGCGCGAAGGCGCCGACCTCCACGGTCATCGCATACCCCCGGCGGTTTGAGCGCCCGCGCCCGCATAGCTGGGCGTCGCCGCCCCGTCGCCGCGCCACTCGCCGGACTTCTTCAAGGCGTCGGCGACCTCCTTGGGCATGTACTTCTCGTCGTGCTTGGCCAGCACCTCGCGCGCCTCGAACACGCCGTCGGGACGGAACGCGCCTTGCGCCACCACGCCCTGGCCCTCGCGGAACAGGTCGGGCAGCTCGCCGCGATACTCCACCACGTCGTGGCCGGCATGGTCGGCGACGCTGAAGCTGACCACGCCGTCGTCGCGCTTGACCACGGTGCCGGTCTGCACCAGGCCGCCGAGACGGATCAGCCGACCGGCGGGCACATGCTTCTGCGCCGCCTGGCTGGGGCTGTAGAAGAACACCGCCGCATCGCCCATGGCGTAGAGCGACAGGCCCACCGACAGGGCCAGGATCGGGGCTGCCGCGGCCACCACCATCAGGCGTCGCCGCGCCCTGCGAGATTTGGGAAGAAAGCCCATTATGGGCCGGAACATAGCGACCGTCCGCCGGGCGACAAAGGGGTTGTGACGTTCGGGCCGGCCGCTAGCGCATGGCGACGAAGAATAGGCGCGGAAAAGCCAGCAGCAGTCGGCCGTCCGTCCGATGCGGATAGGCCTTTTCGATGGCCTGGGCGTAGCGGTCCACGAATGCGGGCCGCTGCGCGGGCTCCAACCTTTCCAGGAAAAGCTTCAGGTGCGAGCCGCGCATCCAGTCGACGATGGCCTGGGCCGAGGGCATCGGGTGCAGATAGGTCGTGCGCCAGATATCCACCCGCGACGCCCGAGACGCCAGCAGGTCGTAGTAGTCCGACGCCGAGGCAAGCGGCGATCGGAGCGCCGCCGGATCGCCGAATGCGGCGGCCCACGGCTCTTCGGCGGCGACCTCGCGCATCAGGGTGTGGGTGGGTTCGTCGTGGTTGTCGGGCATCTGCACCGCCAGCGCCCCGCCGGGCGCCAGCAGACCGAGCAGGCGCGGCAGCAGGGTCGCGTGATCGGGAACCCATTGCAGCGCCGCATTGGCGAAGATCAGGTCCGGCGTCGCTCCGGGCCGCCAGTCGGCGATGTCGTGGGCCTCGAACCGCGCTTCGGGCAGGCGCTGGCGGGCGCTTTCCAGCATGGCCTCGGAATTGTCGACGCCGAGGATTTCCGCATCTGGATATCGGTCCGCCAGAACGTCGGTGGAGGTCGCCGGCCCGCAGCCGAGGTCGACAATCTGGCTGGGCGTCTTCAGTTCGATGCGCGCCAGCAGGTCCTTGGCCGGCTGGCTGCGTTCGGCCTCGAAGCGGCGGTAGAGGTCTGGCTCCCAGGCCACCATCGGACACCCGCCATTGCTGCGTACTGACGACTCCGGTGGTACGCCGCGCGGCGGCTATTCGTCCAGCGCGCCCAGCACGTTGGCGGACTGGCCGTGCTCGACCGCCACCGACTTCAGCACCGCCCAGACCTCGCGTCCCGGCGCCAGGGCGAGATCGTGGACGGCGTCGTCGGTCACGGCGGCCAGTAGGGTCGGTCCCCCGCGCAGGCGCACCTCGACCAGCACCGCGTCCGGCCCTGGCGTCATGCGCTCGATCCGCGCCGGTAGGACGTTGCGGGCCGACAGGCCCCGCGGCGGCTCGACAGCCAGCAGCACTTCCCGCGCCAGGGTCGCCACGCGTACCCGGACGCCCTTGTCCAACGC
>NZ_LMUL01000014.1:1704945-1730850 GCF_009765965.1 Caulobacter sp. S45 | reverse complement strand
CCAGCGGGCGGGCTCCGCCCGCCTGCAATCGCGTCAGCCGCCGCGCGGCGTCGTGCTCGACCACCTCGGCGTCGAAGGCCGAGACCGCGTCGCGGCGTCCGGCGAAGGCGGGCAGGTCGGCGCGGGCGAGGATATCGTTCAGCGAACCCTGGGCGCGCACCTGTCCGGCCTCCAGCACCACCACCCGATCCGCCAGCCGGGCCAGTTCGGACAGGGTGTGGGTGACATAAAGGATCGGCAAACGGAAGCGGGTCTTGAGCTGCTCGAGATAGGGCATGATCTCCGCCCGTCGGGGCGCATCGAGCGCCGACAGGGGCTCGTCCATCAGCAGCATGCGGGGCTGGCTGAGCAGGGCCCGGCCGATGGCCACCCGCTGGCGCTCGCCGCCGGACAGGTCGCGTGGCCGGCGCGCGAGCAGGTGGGCGATCCCCAGCACCGCCACCACCTCGTCGAACTCGGCGATGACCGGCCGTTCGCGGACCCGGTACGCGCCGTAACGCAGGTTGCCGGTCACATCGAGGTGGGGGAACAGCCGCGCGTCCTGGAACACCCAGCCGACGGCGCGGCGCTGCATGGGGATGTCGATCCCGCGTTCGGAATCGAACAGCACCTCGCCGTTCAGCACGATACGCCCCTGGTCGGGTCGGATCGCGCCGGCGACGGTGGCGAGCGCCTGGCTCTTTCCGGCCCCGGACGGGCCGAACAGCGCCGTCACCCCTTCTGCTGAACCGTCGAAGGCCACGTCGAGTTGGAAGTCGCCCAACCGGCGCTTGATCTCGACCCGCAGGCCGGCGGGCTCGACTTGGCGGCTCACCGGCCGCTCCATGCCCGCGCCTTGCGCGCCAGCCACTCCGACAGGCCCAACGCCACGATGGCCAGGGTGAAGGAGATGGCCGCCAGCCGTCCGGCGGAGGCTTCGGCGCCCGGCGTTTGCAAGGTGCTGTAGATGGCCATCGGCAAGGTCTGGGTCACGCCGGGCACGTTGGCGGCGAAGGTGATCACCGCGCCGAACTCGCCCAGGCAGGCGGCGAAGCCGACGATGGCGGCGGCGATCACGCCCGGCGCGGCCAGGGGCAGGGTCACGCTGAGCATGCGGTCGGCCCAGCCTGCGCCGAGCGAGCGGGCCGCGATCTCCAGCGCCGGGTCCACCGCTTCGAGCGATAGCCGTACCGCACGCACCATCAGCGGAAAGGCCATGACCCCCGCCGCCAGCGAGGCGCCGGCCGAGGTGAAGGGCAACCTTATGTGCAGGGTCCTGTCCAACAAGGCGCCGACCGGGCCGTGGACGCCCAGCAGCACGAGCAGGCCGTAACCGACCAGCACCGGAGGCAGCACCAGGGGCGTGTGCACCAGCAGGTCGAGCGCCGTACGACCGACGAAACGGCCTCGCGCCAGCAGCCAGGCGACGGCGATGGCCAGCGGCAGGGCGACGATCACCGCGCGCAGGCTGACGATCAGGCTGACGATCAGGGCCGAGGTCTCGTCGGGGGTCATGCCGCGCTCGCGGCCGAAGGTGTGCGTGCTTCGAGACGCGGCTTGCGCCGCTCCTCAGCATGACGAATGTTGGGGGCGTCCAAACATGTCTCTTCGCGTCTGCAACCCACTCCATCCGTCATCTTGAGGAGCCCCGAAGGGGCGTCTCGAAGGACGCAGGCCATGGCCGCAAACGTCGGCCTCAAGGCAGGTGCTTGAGGTCGATCTCCACCACCGAGCGGGCCGAGCGGGCGGGCTTGAGGTCGCCGTCGACCACCAGGCGGAACGGGCCTTCCTTGGGGTCGAGCGGCTTGCCGTCGGCCTGATCGGCCAGGATCACCTTGGCGCCCTTGTGGAAGCTCGGGTCGACCTCGGCCAAAGTCAGCACCACCCGATACTGGTCGGCGGCGGTGACGAACACAACGTCGTTGACGCCCTGGCCGTGCAGCTTCACCCCCATGGGCGCGCCGATGTCGCGCAACAGTTCGCTCAGGGTCGGGCCGGCGTAGACGGTGTCCTTGCCTTCGTGGCTGAGCGTCACCGTCTGGTGCGGCAGCGCCGCCAGTTGGGCCGAGGTCAACACCTCGGTCTCGCCGTTCAGGCCGCGCAGGGTGATGGTCCCCGGCGCAGAGGTGGATAGCGCGCCCACCTTGGCTTCGGACGCGGGCGAGACCGCGTCCTTCGCAGGCGTCTGGGCCGACGCGGCCGACGCCGCCGCCAGCAGGGCCAGGGCCGGGAGGAGGGCGCGCACGATCCTCATCTATTCGGCGGCGAAGGTGCGCGAGGGCGCCACCGGCTCGCCGTCCATCGGCAGGCCGCAGCGGGCCAGCACCGCGCGCAGGTCGCGGATGGCCGGGAACACCTCGTTGTTCCAGTCCGCGCCCTGGGCGTCGTAGGCCTGCTGTTCGTACTCGACGATCTCCTGATCCTCGCGGAAGATGTTCTCGGTGAACCAGGTCACGAACGGCCACATGGCGTCGATCAGTCCCGGCACCGGCGGGCGCTTGACCGACAGATAGCCGTAGGTGCGGTTGGTGCGCTGCTCGGCGTCCAGCGGGGTGTAGCCCAGCCACACGTCCAGCACCGGCGCGTCGCTTTCCTTGATGTCGCGTCCGACCCAGACCCGCAGCGACTGGTTCGGATAGTCGGTGCGGATGCGCATGTGGTCGGAGAAGTCGGCCTTCTTCTCCCCGCGCTTGCGTACCAGGTCGACGATCACCTGCTCGCCGACCGAGGGTTTCCCGGAGGTGCGGCTGAAGGTGTACTCCACCTCGGCCCAGTCCTCGCCGTGGGTGCGGCCGATGCACTTGGCCTTGATCGAGCCCATCTGCTTTCGGTGCATGAACTGGTGATTCATGTCGAACAGGTTCTCGTGCATGAAGGTGTAGTGGCAGGCGACATGCCGGTTCAGTCGGCGGGTCTTGTAGGCCTTGTCCTGCGAGTGGCCGAGGCCGGTGGGCAGGCGTTCTTCGGCCAGGGCCGGGTCGCCGGGGAACACGAAGATCAGCCCGTCGATCTCGCGCGCCGGATAGCTCTTCACCCCGTTGGGCAGGCGCTCCTTGCCCAGATAGGGCACGTCCACGCACTTGCCGGTCTGGTCGTAGGCCCAGCCGTGGTAGTGGCACTTGACCTCGTCGCCGTCGACGACGCCCAGGTGCAGCGGCACCTGGCGGTGGGCGCAGCGGTCCTCCAGCGCGAACACCTTGCCGCCCTTGCCGCGGAACAGGGCGATGGGCTGGCCGGCGAACGCGCGCGCCAGCGCCTTGCCGGGCTTCAGCTCGTCGCACCAGGCCATCGGATACCAATGATCCGGGTGCGCGCCCACGCGCCTGAGGTCGAAGGCGTTGGGCGAATTGGCGGCGTGCATGGCGATAAGGTTGGAGCCGTCTTCAGGCATCTGGCCCTCCACAGGTGCGCCCGATGTTAAACCGTTGCGCGCCGATGTTCACAACCCCCGAGGGGCGGCCAGCCGCCGCAGAGGTCGATAAAGAGGTTCTTTGGGCCGTTCGTGCTTAGAAATCCAGATCATGATAGTGCGCCGCCGGCGGCAATCCCGGCAGGCGATCGCCCAGCAACGGCCGAAAGCAGGGCCGCGACTTGATCTTCATGTACCAGGTGCGGACGTTCTTGAACTGATCCCAGGGCGCCTCGCCGATATAGTCGATCACCGACAGGTGGCCGGCGGCGGCGATATCGCCCAGGCTGATGCGTCGGCCCGCCAGCCATTCGCGCTCGTTCAGCAGCTGGTCGAGATAGCCCAGGTGCTGACGCAGCGCCTCGCGTCCGCGCCGGATGCCCGCCAGGTCCGGCGCGCCAAGGCCCAACAGCCGCTTCTCCATCTTCTCGTAGAGCAGGTAGGCGTTGACCTCGTTGTGGAACTTGCGGTCGAACCAGTCGCCGAGCCGGCGCGCCTCGGCCCGCTCAGCCACGTCGCGCGGCATCAGCGGCACCTCGGGATAGCGGTCCTCGAGATATTCGAGCAGCGAGCGGGTCTCGCAGATGATCAGCTGATCGCGCCCTACGCCGTCCACCAGCACCGGCGGCAGGCCGGTTGGGTTCAATGCGTTCAGCGCATCCGGCCGCTCCCAATAGCGCTCGACCTGCTCGTCGAACGCCAGGCGTTTCTCCCCCAGCGCCAGACGCGCCTGGCGGGAGAACGGGTCGAGCGAGAAGTGATGGAGGGTGCGTTCGGCGGCCATGGACAGGCTGTTGGGATGCAGGACGGCCCCACACCCTGCGCGCCCACCTGTTAAGAGCGGTTTACCGTGAACACGATCCTTGCACGCGCATATCGAGGCGCGATGGATTAGTGTCCGTGATTCTTACAACGACGCTGGGGACGTCATGGCCGCTTACGACGCCGCCTTCGCCGCAGCCGGCGGCGGGACCTTCCTGGCGCTGGCGACGATCTTCTGGGCGCTCTCGCAGCGCCGGCAGGCCGCTGCGCGCGTGCGCGAGCTGACCGAGGCGCTGCGCATCTTCGAGCGCCGGGCGGAGGCCGCTACCGCCTCCACCGAAGCCTTCGACCGCGCCGTGGTGGTGCTGGAGGCCGGCGGCGCGCGCCTGGCCTCGGGCCGCGATAGCCTGGCCGCCTGCGCCACGGCGCTGGGACTCTCCCACGACGCCGAGCCGGCGGCGGTGATCGAGGCCCTGGTCCGCAGCCATCCCGAACACGCGCGCCGCCTTCAGGCCCTGTCGGACCTGGGCGAGTCCTGCGATTTCGAGGCGCGCGGGCCCGGCAAGGGCGCGGTGGTGGTCGAGGGGCGCACGGCCGGCGCCTTCGCCTGGCTCGGCCTGTCCACGGTCACCAGCGCGGGCCTGCCGTCCGCCGCCCGTTTCGCCGGCTTTCTGGACGCCCAGCCCAACCCGACCTGGATCACCGGCCCTTCGGGACGGCTGGTCTGGGCCAACCGCGCCTGGCTGGACGCCGCCGAGGCGGAGTCGGTGGACGACGCCGTCGCGCGCGGCGTGATGTTCGACCGGGGCGTCGAGCAGCTTCCCATCGAGGCGGCGTCCTCGGGCCTGCGCCAGGAGAGCCTGCGTTGGGCGCCGCTCGACGGCAGCCGACGGGCCTTTCATGTCGCCGCCGAGCCCTTGGAGGGCGGCGGGGCCGGGGCGGTCGCGCTCGACGTCACCGACGCAGAGGAAACCCGCGAAGCGCTGAAGCGCCACGTGCTGGCCCAGGACGAGACGCTGAACCGGCTGACCGACGCGGTGGCGATCTTCGGTCCCGACCGGCGGCTAGCCTTCCACAACACCGCCTTCGCGGGCCTGTGGGGATTGGAGCCCGCCTGGCTCTCCGACGGGCCGACCCACGCCGAGGTGCTGGACCGTCTGCGCCAGCGCCGCCGCCTGCCCGAGACCGCCGATTACGCCAGCTTCCGAGCCAAGGAACTCGGCTACTACGAGACCCTGGACGGCGTGCCCGACGAGATGTGGAGCATCCCCGACGGCCGCACGCTGCGCACGGTGCGCCAGCCGCACCCCTTCGGCGGGCTGCTGCTGGTGTTCACCGACATCACCGACGAGCTGAAGCTGCGCGCCCAGTACAATGGCCTGGTCCAGGTGCAGCAGGCCACGCTCGACAAGCTGAACGACGCGGTGGCGGTGTTCGGGTCCGACAGCCGGCTTCGACTGCATAACGAGGCGTTCGAGCGGCTGTGGAACATCTCTCCCCAGGCCTTGGCCGACGCGGGCGACTTCGACGGGGTGGCGGTCTTGTGCACGCCCCTGGTGCATGACCGCCAGCTCTGGCGCGAGCTGAAGGCGCGGGTCGCCGATCCCGATCCCGAGGCGCGCGCGCCGATCGGCGGCGAGATCCGCACCTCCGACCAGCGGGTGATGGCCTACCAGACCCGGCCGCTGCCGGACGGGGCGACCCTGGTGGCCTTCAGCGACGTCACCGCCACCCGCAAGCTGGAGCAGGCCCTGGTCGACCGTTCCCAAGCCCTGGCGGAAGCCGAGCGGCTGAAGCGGGATTTCGTCGGCAACGTCTCCTACGAACTGCGCACGCCGCTGACGACCATCATCGGCTACGCCGAACTGCTCGATCGCCAGGGCGAGGCCCTGCCCGAGCGGCTGCGCGGCCACGTGGGCGCGGTGCGGATGGCGGCGGCCCAGCTCGCGGCCTCGATCGACGACGTGCTCGACATGGCCCAGATCGACGCGGGCGAGATGGCGCTGAGCCTGGGCGACGTGGATATCTCGGAGCTGCTAAGGGAGACCGCCGTGCGCGCGGCTCGCGACGCCGAAGCGGCGCGGGTGACGGTGACGGTCGCCGACGGTCCGGACGCCGGGGTGATCCGCGCCGACGGCGTCAGGCTGGGCCAGGCGCTCGACCACCTGATGGTCAACGCCATCCGCTCCACGCCCGCCGGTGGCGAGGTGATCCTGGACGCCAAGCGGGCGCTCGGCGAAGTGAAGATCCGGGTCAAGGACACCGGGCGCGGGATCGCCTTCCACGTCCAGGCCCATATCTTCGACCGTTTCGTCGGCCGGGACCGGGGTGGGCCGGGTCTGGGGTTGGCGCTGGTCAAGGCTCTGGTGGAGCTGCATGGCGGCTGGGTGGCGCTTGAGAGCGAGCCCGGTGCGGGAGCCACCTTCACCCTGCACATGCCCGAGACCGCCTATGCCGGCGCCGCGCACCCGGAGTTGGCCTTCTAGGCGGCGGTATCCCGCGACAGCGTCCCGATCAGCGCCCGATCATCTCGCCGATCTTGCTCGCCAGCGCTTCCATGGCGAAGGGCTTGGTCAGGATCTGCATTCCGGGATCGAGATGGCCGTTCCCGATCACGGCGTTCTCCGCATAGCCGGTGATGAACAGCACCTTGAGGTCGGGGCGCAGCGCGCGGCCGGCGTCCGCCACCTGACGTCCGTTCATGCCGCCCGGCAGGCCGACATCGGTGATCAGCAGATCGATGCGGGCCTTGGTCTGCAGCACCCTCAGGGCTTCGGAGCCTTCGCCGGCCTCGATGGTGGTGTAGCCCGCGTCGTCGAGCAGCTCGGTGATCAGCATCCGGACCATCGGCTCGTCATCGACGACCAGGACGGTCTCGCCATCGCCGCTGGCCTCGACCTTGGAGGGGGTAAGGTGCTCCACCTCCTCCAACTCGCCGTAGTGGCGGGGCAGGTAGAGGCGGACGGAGGCACCCTGTCCGACCTCGGAATATATCCTTACCTGACCGCCCGACTGGCGCATGAAGCCGTAGATCATCGACAGGCCGAGGCCGGTGCCCTGTCCGATCGGCTTGGTGGTGAAGAAGGGATCGAACGCGCGCGCGATCACCTCGGGCGTCATGCCCGTGCCGGTGTCGGTCACGCACAGGCAGACGTACTGCCCCGATGGCAGTTCCCGAGTCCGCGCCGTACGGTCGTCCAGCCAGGTGTTGGCGGTTTCGATGGTGATCCGGCCGCCGTCAGGCATGGCGTCGCGCGCGTTGATGCAGAGGTTCAACAGGGCGCTTTCCAGCTGGTTCGGGTCGACCAGCGTGGTCCACAGCCCCGCCGCGCCCGCGACCTCGATCTGCGCGCCGGGTCCCACGGTGCGGCGGATCAGGTCCTCCAGGTTGGCGATCAGGCGATTGATGTTGGTGGGCTTGGGGTCCAGGGTCTGGCGGCGCGAGAAGGCCAGCAGGCGCTGGGTCAGCGACGCCGCGCGCCTGGCCGCTCCGTGCGCGGCGTTGACGTAGCGGTCCAGCTCGCCCGTGCGGCCTTGCGCCAGCCGCGTCTGCAGCAGCTCCAGGCTTCCCGTGATCCCGGTCAGCAGGTTGTTGAAGTCATGGGCGATGCCGCCGGTGAGCTGGCCGACCGCCTCCATCTTCTGGGCCTGGCGCAGGGCTTCTTCGGTGTCGCGCCGTTTGGTGATGTCCACCGCCTCGGGCACGATCGCCACCACGGCGCCGGCCGCGTCGTGGATCGGGCGCATGGAGAGGTCGTAGGCGCGGGTCCCGGAGGGAAGGTTGACGGTGACCTCCCGACGCACGGTTTCGCCTCCGCTGGCCGCCATCACCGCCGCCTGGACGAATTCCGGCAGGCCGGGCGTGCCGGTGAACCAGGGTGTCTCCCAGAACGGTTTGCCCTTCACCGCCTCCAGCGTCGCGCCGATGGCGGTCAGGGCGGTGGAGTTGGCGTCCAGCAGCGTGCCGTCCAGGGCGACCAGACCCTGGAGCTGGTAGCTGGTCTCGAACAGGGTCCGAAGCCGCGCCTGGGCTTCGGCCAGCATTTCGGCCGCCGCCTTTTCCGCGGTGATGTTGCGGCCGCTGGCGTAGATCAGCTCGCCCTCCGGCGCTGCGACCCACGAAATCCACCTGTAGCCGCCGTCCTTGTGCAGGCAGCGGGTCTCGTAGGCGATCAGGTCCCTGGAGGCGGCCTCGGCCAGCGCCTCCTCGCTGGCGGGCCGATGGTCGGGATGGTTGAAATAGAGGTGGCTGCGTCCCACCACCTCCTCGGGCGCCCAGCCCAGGATCGTGCTCCAGGCGGTGCTGGCGGCGAGGAACACACCCTTCGTGTTCACCACCACTTGCAGGTCGCGGGAATTGTTCCAGGCGCGATCAAGCTGGCGGGTCCGTTGTTCCAACTGGCTGTTCACGTCCAGATGACCCGCGATCAGTCCGGCGAACAGCCTGAACATGCCCACGATCTCGGGGCCGTCCAGCCTGGCCGGGCGGGGATCGATGGCGCAGAGCGTACCGAAGAAGACGCCGCTCTTCAGGATGATCGGCATCGAGATATAGCTTTGGAAGCCATAGATCGCCGGCGTGTGGTGGGTGCTGTAGGTCGCATCCTCGGCGACGTGGTTGATGATGACGGCTTGGTGGCTGTCGCGGATCTCGTTGCAGATCGTGGTCTCGATCTTGAGTTCGCTGCCGGGTTTCAGCCCGAACGCGATCTCGTCGCGGACGCTGCAGGCGATCCAGCGATCGGAGGTGACGCGGGCGACCGCTGCGAAGCCCATTCCCGTCGAGCGGCAGATGACCTCCAGGATCATCGGCACCGCGGGCAGACTGGCGATCGCCGCGATATCGGCTTCGAACTCGTCGACCACGCGCACCTTTTTCCTTCCGACGACCCGTCCTGACCCAGGCCCGGTGCGGATGCTATTGGCCCGGCTCGGCCGGCGCCCTCTGGATGGCGACCTGAGCGTGACGGAGAGCCGCCTTCCGCAGGCGGCACTCTAGCGCGAAACGGTCCTGGTTTTCGAGATCAATACCGGGCTTTTGAGAGGCGGGTGGTCGCTGGGCGCGGGCGCCATGATCGCAACCCGCCGATCCTCTCGCCCTCACAGGATCGGAAGGGCGATCGTAAACCAGAACCGGGATTGCTTGCCCACGTTGCGCGCCGAAATGTCCTGCACCGCATAGACGTTCACATAGACCTTGGGGAAGGTGTAGCCGATCAGCATCCCGGCCGCCCCCTCGGTCGGAACGCCCTGGTTCAGCGCGGCCGGCCCGACGTCGCTGGAGAACTGGTGGTAGTAGTAGCCGACCGGGCCCACCTGCAGACGGCCGATGGCCCTGAGCGCGGTCAGGTCGACATTGTAGGTCGAGCCGCTGCGGTACTTCACGTCCACGCCGTTGAGCAGGGTGGAGGGGTTGTTGGCGTTGACGTCGATGACGCCGTTGGCCGACAGCACCCACTTGTTCTTCTCGACATAGCTGAGCGCCAAGCCCTGTTCGAAGGTGTAGCGGTTGTGGCTGATGCTGAGCGGGCGGATCGGATCATAGGTGCCGACCGGCACGTAGACCCCCTCGCGGATGGCGAAGAACAAGTGGTCGGGCAGTTTCCACGACAGGATGATCGGGCGGATCGCCAGGTCCGACGCGCCGACGGTGTTGTAGCTCGGCAGATGGGCGGCGGCGGGGAATTTGATCTTGGCGTCGAATATCCCATAGGAGTCGAACTGGAAGGCGTAGTCGGCGCCGAGCACCTTCCAGCCAGGAACGATCTGGACGATCGGGATGGTGGCGTAGCTGTTGATATGGGCGCCGGTGTCGTGGCCATTTCCGTCCACCACCTGGATCGAGGTGTAGAAGGTCTTCTCGGTCAGATAGATGCCGGGATCGGGCGGGATCGTGCCCGCGGCCGTGCCGATGGTCAGGCCCGGAGGGAAGGCGGGGAGGCTGCTTTTCTGGGCGGCGCTGGCTGGCGATCCCCAGATCGTCAGCATCGATGCAAGGACTCCAGCCGCCGACAGACTCAGCCTGGCGCGAACCTTTGTGGTCATGTCTTCTCCCCATGTTTCCCGGTCCAGGGCTTCTTGCGAGTCCTTGGATCTTCACGTTCGTTGAGCTGGTCGTCTTATGCGACCTGTCGGGTTCGCGTTCGGCGCTATGCGACCGCGAAAGCCCTTAATCCCAACAGATGAGATGGGCCGGGCCTAGTCAACCGATATACATGCATACCGTCCGACCATATTACTGACGTGTCAAAATGGGCGCGATCTGGGCGGCTGGCGAACGACTTCCGCGCCCAGGGCGAGCCCCCTATTCGGCGCTGACCGCTGGCGCGGGCCTGTGGATGTTCAGCAGGGTGTGGAGCACCACCAGGGTGAGGCCGCCGGAAATCACTGGCTGCTGCAGCACCAGCCGCGCCAGCAGCGGCATGGCCTGCAGCGCTTCGGGGGTGACGAACAGGCCGCCCAGCCCGACTAGGAAGCCCAGGCCCGCCGAGATCAGGTTGCGGTCGTCCCACTCCACATTGGCCAGGATGGCGACCCCGTGCATGAAGACGATGCCGAACAACAGGGTGGCGGCGGCCGAGATCACTGGCGACGGCACGATCACCAGCAGCATGTCGAACTTGATGCAGGCGCCGAGCAGGATCAGCAGCACCCCCGCCGCCAGGGTGGCGTAGCGCGAACCGACGCGGGTGGCGCGCAGCATGCCGATGTTGTCGGGATAGACGATGGTGCTGAAGCCGCCGAACACCGCCGCCACCACCGCGCCGATGGCCGCGCCGAACACGCCTTCCGACATCCGTCCGGTTCCGAGCCGCTCGCCGCCCCAGTCCGCCACGGTCTTGTATAGCGCCATCGACCCGATGCCGCCGGGCAGCAGCACCAGCAGGAACAGCACCACCAGCTCCGGCCGTACGATGAAGCCGAACGGGAACAGCCGGGGTTCGACCAGCAGGGGCGCGGCGGCCACTGCGGCGAAGGAGATCGGCTTGAACAGGGTGTAGCAGGCCGCCCCCAGGCCGAGCCCGATCAGGATCGTGCCCCGCCGCAGCCGCTTGCCGCCCCACAGCATGGTCGCCACGATCGCAGCCACCGCCACCGCGCCGGACAGCAGGTTGATGAAGGGGAAGCCGGGGCTGGCCGTCTGGCCGATCCAGTTGGGCAGCGAGACGCTGGAGATCTGGATCATGATCAGCATGACCATCATGCCGGAGATGATCGGCGCCTGGAGGAAGCGGGCGAGCAGGCCCACCACGCTGTGGCCCCGGATCGGGACCGACAGCACGCACCAGATCAGCGCCGCGACGAAGAACGACCCGTAGGCCGCGCCGAGCCCGGCGCCATGGATATGGCCGATAGCCATCAGGGCGCCGAAACACCCCGCATAGGGACCCTGGACCACCGGCAACCTCAGCAGCCAGACCGACTGCAGGATGGTGCAGACCCCGCAGGCGATGAAGGTCATGCCGTAGACGTAGGCGATCTGTGGCGCCGCGAGGTCGAAGGCGTGGCCGAGCAGGGCGGGGAAGACGAACATGCCGGTCATCCCGAACACGTTCTGCAGGCCGAGCAGCAGCATCTGCGCCGGCGGCAGCCGCTCGTTGATCCCCACGTCGAACACCTGGCTTGCGGAAAGCGCTTTTGAATTCAAGGCGAAATCCTGTGTGGTGAAGCAGCGATCAGCGGTGCGCCAGCGGTGAGCGTCTAACGGTCCGACAGTGCTATCCGTGTTTCAAGGTCGAACCAATGCCGACTTGGCCGGGCGGCGTTCACAAAGGCCGGCGTCAAAAAAGGATGGTCAGGGAAGGCCGGGCATGTCTTCTGCCGGCATGCCGCGCGAAACCGTCTACATCCTCCAGACCTACGTCGCCGGACGCGGCAAGGGGATCAAGGCGGAGCAGCAGGTCGGCTGCAAGACGGCCGAGGAAGCGCAGCGCAAAGCCGAGAGGCTGGCGCCGTTTCGCCTCGGCGTCGTCGCCTTCGCCGCCACCGCCGACGTCGAGATGGGCGACTACGACGAGAACCCGGTCATCCTGTTCAAGGCGGGCCGGCTGCCGCCGCCGTGGAACGAGGACTAGACCCCCGGCGGCTCTCTCCGACGCTGTTTGGCCAGACGCGCTGGAGAGATACGATGGGATGTTAGGGGCGCGGGGGATCGGACATGTTCTACGGCTGGCAGACCTTCTATCAGCTCACCGGGTCGGCCGCCGGGGCCCTCATCGGCCTGCTGTTCATTGTCGCCACCCTGACCTCGGGCCAAGGGCTGTCCAGCCTTTCGCAAGGCGCCAGGCTCTTCACCACCCCCACGGTGTTCCACTTCGCCATGGTGCTGATGATCAGCGCCCTGGCCTTGACGCCGGTGGCCGAAAGACGGCCGAGTGATCTGATCACCGTCGGCTGCGCGGTTGTGGGTCTCGTCTACGCCGTGGGCGTCGCCATCCGCCTCGGACGGTTTCCGGACCTGACGCATTGGTCCGACGTCTGGTTCTATGGGGTAGGGCCGTGCGTGGGCTACGCCGGACTGGCGCTGGCGGCCATATTAGCTTCAGCGGGCATGGCGCATGCGCCGTACGCCCTGGCCCTTTTGCTCCTGGCCCTGTTGATGCTGGCGATCCGTAACGCCTGGGACTTGGTCACCTGGCTGGCGGCCCGACGTCTGACCCCGGGGGAGACATCCGCAAACGGCGCGGCGCGGGATAGCAGCGGGGCCGACTGACCGATCGCACAGGTGGTGTGGACCTGCCGCCGGGCTGCGTCTCCCGATCGTCGCGGCGGGCGACCTCCGAAGAGCCTGCCTCGTCGCCGCGCCGATGCGGAAGAAGCGCAGGCGTCGGGTCAGTCGGTGGGCCGGACCACGCCCTTGGTCGACGGCTTGGCGGCGATGACCTTGGCCTTCTTTTCCTTGGGCTTGCGGATTTCCCGGCCGCTGTTCGCCTGACCCTTGGCCATCGGTAGACTCCTCGGGCGAGGCCGAAATCGGCCAGGCGAGGCCGCAACACGCGACCCTGCACCTCTCACACCCGGACCCATCCTAGCCCATCGCGAGGCTCAGCGGCGGATAAGTCTCGGCGTCAGCGGCGCGTCAAAGTCGGCGGCCTCGATCGCCTGCCGCATCAGGGCGTGGTCGGGCGACAGGACGCAGGCCGGGTCGATCCGGCTGGCGTCGCCGGCCAGGGCGAAGGCCTGGCAACGGCAACCGCCCCAGTCGATCTCCACCCGCTCGCAACTGCGGCAGGCCTCGGGCGCGCCCTCGACCCCACGAAATCGTTGAAAGGCCTCGGCGCCGGTCCAGATATCGGCCAGGGAGACCTCGCGTACGGAGGGAAACGCGAAACCCGGCAGGGTCTCCGCCGCGTGGCAGGGCAGGGCCTTGCCGGAGGGCGAGACGTTGATGAACCGCCGCCCCCAACCGCCCATGCAGGCCTTGGGGCGGGCGGCGAAATAGTCGGGCACGACGTAGTCCACGGCGATCCGCGCCCCGAACCGGGCCCTGGCCGCCTCCACCGCCGCGGTCGCCGATTCGAGCTGGGCGAAGGTGGGCAGCAGGGCCCCACGGTTGAGCAGGCCCCAGCCATAGTACTGGGTATGGGCGATCTCGATCCGGGTGGCGCCCAGCGCCTCGCCCAGGTCCAGCATCTGGGCGGTGCGGTCGGCGTTGCCGCGATGGATCACGAAGTTCAGCGTCAGCGGCAGGCCGGCGGCGCGGATGCGCTCGGCGGCGGCGAGCTTCTTCGCATGCCCGCCTTTCAGGCCGCCGGAGCGGTCGCCCGCCTCCGGTTCGATGTCCTGTAAGCTGAGCTGGATGTGGTCGATCCCCGCCGCCATCAGCGCGTCCATCGCCCGGTCGTCCAGCAGCACGCCCGAGGTGATCAGGTTGGTGTAGAGCTCCAGCTCGGCCGCCCGGCGCACCAGCTGCGTCAGGTCCTTGCGCGCCATCGGTTCGCCGCCGGTGAAATGGACGTGCAGCACGCCCAGGGCCGCCGCCTGGTCCAGCACATCGAGCCACGTCGCCGTGTCCAGCTCCGCGCTCGCCCGCTCCAGCTCCAGCGGGTTGGAGCAGTAGGCGCAGGACAGGGGACAGCGGTGGGTCAGTTCGGCGATCAGCCCCATCGGTGGGGCGAGCGCTGTGGGCATCGGTGCTGGGAAGGGCGCGTTCACAGCGAGATCGCGCCGCGCTGGACTAGGTCGGCCAGCATGGCCCGCACGTCGGTCTCGATGGTCTCGCGCGGGGCCTGGAAGGCCTGGGCCAGATCGTCGACGATCAGGGCGGTGGTGCGCGTCCCATCGATGCGCTTGAGCACCTCGACCGCGATCTCGTCGGGCAGGAACAGCTTTTCCGGGGCCAGCACCATCCAGGCCTGACGGACGGGATCGAAGCGGAACTTCACGCCGGGCCGGAAGCGCGGCGTCTCGCCCGGCGCGGTCACACCTCAAGTTCCGACGGGTCGAAGGCGCCCGGCGAGATCATGCCGGGTTCGACATAGGCCAGATACAGGCCGTCGAGCTGGGACCACAGCACGTCGCACTTGAACACCAGGGCGTCGAGCACTTGGCGCTGCTGCTCGGGCGTGGTGGCGTTGGCCTTGACGTAGGCCAGGGCGAAATCGCTGTCCTGGGGCGCCTGGGTCAGGCGCGGGGTGAAATAGTCGAGCGTCTCGCGGGTGATCCAGTCGTAGTTGGCCAGCATCCCCGACACCCGCTCGGCGATGATGCCGGGCGAGAACAGTTCGGTCAGCGACGAGGCGATGGCTTCCAGCAGGGTGCGTTCGGTGACGAAGCGCACATAGGCGTCGACCGCGAACCGGGTGGCGGGGAGCAGGCCGTACGTGCTCTCCACATAGGCGCGGTCCAGCCCCACCCCTTCCGCCAGCTTCAGCCAGCGTTCCACGCCGCCGGCCCGCTGGCCGTCGCCGTCATGGTCCTCCAGTCGGCGGCGCCACTCGCGGCGCAGCTCTGCGGTGGGCAGGCGCGCGAGCAAGGCGGCGTCCTTGGCCGGAATCCGGCTCTGGTAATAGTAGCGGTTCAACGCCCAGGCCTGGACCTGCGCGCGGTTCAGCTTGCCGGCGTGCAGCAGCTTATGGAACGGGTGCAGGTTGTGGTAACGGCGCGCGCCGATGGCCCGCAGCGCGTCTTCCAGACCCTGGGGTGAGAGCAGGACCTCGCTCAAAGTTCGATCTCCAGGCCGTCATAGGCCACTCGCCACCCCGCCCGCTCCACTTCGCGCCTTTCGGGCGTGCCGTCCAGCAACACAGGGTTGGAGTTGTTGAGGTGGATGAACACCTTGCGCCGCACGTCCAGGTCCGCAAAGGCGGCGAGCGCGCCGTCCGGCCCGCCGATGCTCATATGGCCCATGCGCCGTCCGGTCTTGGGGCCGAGGCCCTGGACGATCATCTCGTCGTCGCGCCACAGGGTGCCGTCGAAGAACACCAGGTCCGCCCCGCGCAGCCGGTCGGCCAGTTCGGGGGTCATGGCGGCGCAACCGGGGATGAAGAAGGCGGTGGACCCGTTGCTGGAGATCGCCGCCGCCGTAGTGGTCTCGTCCGCTGCAATGGCGGGGGCGTCGTCCTGTTCGAGATAGAGCGGGACCTTTCCGGGGACGGCGAACAGCTCGACCGTCAGCCCGTCCTCCAGGGTGAAGGGCTGGCCGAGCCCCACGGTCTCGCGCCGCACCACATCGCGCGCCAGCACCTCGAAGATCGGGTTGGCGTCCAGCACGGCGTGAATCTTCGAGGTGGCGTGCAGGCCGAAGGGCTGGCGCTCGCGCAGGGTCAGCAGGCCCGCGACCACGTCCACGTCCCCGCCGGTCAGCACCACGTTGGCGATGGGAGACGAGCGCAGCCCATGTCGGGGATGGAGGAAGGCGGAACGCCCGATCTGTTCGCGCAGGTCGGGCGAGGCGTTCAGTAAAGTCCAGCGGTCGCCATCGACGCTGACGGCGAGGCTGGCCTGGGTGCGGGCCGGGGCGGCGGGATCGCCCGCGCGCGCCCGTCGGCAACCGTCAGCATTGGAGTTCCACTGTGGAAACCCACCGCCGGCGGCGGCCCCCAGCACCGCAAGACGCATGGAGCGTGATCAGGCCTTCAATTCGGCGCAGGCGTAGCAGTTGATTTCCGCGCCGAGCGCGATTTCGACGATCTTGGGGGTCTTCCAGGCCATGAGTACTGCTCCTGTTGCGGCATGGGCGCCGCTGGGTGAACGCCTGACCTGTTACTCCGTTCGGCGTTCCCGCGCGACAGATCAAAGATCACGATCAGGCGCCCGCTCCGCATGCACGACCCTTGGGCGCCTGACACCGTCCGATGGCGCGATCCTAGGTTCGGCGATGTTCCGAGGCGAGCATTTCGCGAATCTTGAAGGCCACGGCGTCCAGGGTGAAGGGCTTGGTCACCATCTCCATGCCGGGCTTCAGGAAGTCGCCGCCTCCGGTCACGTGCTCGGCGTAGCCGGTGACGAACAGGATCTTCAGGTCGGGCCGGTGCTGGCGCGCATAGTCGGCCAACTGCACCCCGTTCAGGCCCGGCAATCCGACATCGGAGATCATCAGGTCCAGCCGGGTGTTGGACATCAGGATCGGCAGGGCGGTCTGGCCGTCGCTGGCCTCGATGCAGGCGTAGCCGAGGTCGCGCAGCACTTCGCCGATCAGCAGGCGCACCGAGGAGTCGTCCTCCACCAGCAGCACGGTCTCCCCGTCGCCCTCGGGCACGGAGGGCTGGCGACGGGCGTCCTTGATCTCCAGCGCGCCGTGATAGCGCGGCAGGTAGAGGGTGACCTGGGTCCCCTCGCCGAGCTGGCTCTCGATCCCCACGGCGCCGCGGCTCTGTTTGACGAAGCCGTAGATCATCGACAGGCCGAGACCGGTGCCCTGGCCGAGCGGCTTGGTGGTGTAGAAGGGCTCGAACAGCCTGGGCAGGGCTTCCGGCTCGATCCCCGTGCCGGTGTCGCGCACGCCGATCAGCGTGTAGTCGCCCGGTTCGATCTCGTCCTGTCCGATCCGGAGCGGTTCGGCGATCTCGACCTTGGCCGTGGTCACGGTCAGGCGTCCACCATTGGGCATGGCGTCGCGCGCATTGATCGCCAGGTTGAGGATGGCGTTCTCGAGCTGGTTGGGGTCCGACAGGGTGGGCCACAGGTCGGGCGTCAGCTCGGTGACCAGCTCGACCTGTTCGCTCAGGGTGCGCCGCAGCAGGTCCTCGACCCCGCGGATGAGTTGATTGGCGTCGGTCGGCTTGGGGTCGAGCGGCTGGCGGCGTGCGAAGGCCAGCAGGCGGTGGGTCAGGGCGGCGGCGCGGTTGGCCGAGGCGCTGGCGGCGTCCATGAACCGCTGGGTGTCCTCGTACTTGCCCGCCGCCAGCCGGCGCTTGAGGATGTCCATCGCCCCGATGATGCCGGTCAGCAGGTTGTTGAAGTCGTGGGCGATGCCGCCGGTCAGCTGGCCGATGGCCTCCATCTTCTGCGACTGGCGAAGGGCGTCCTCGGTGCGCGCCAGCTGCGCCTGGTCCTCGATCCGCTGGGTCACGTCGTAGACGAACTGGAAGGCGGCGAACTGGCGGCCGGACACGTCGCGCAGGCCGTCGAGCTTGAACTCGTAGTAGCGCTGGCCACGCTCCGGATCGGCGACCGCCTGGATGGCGGTGAACACCTCGCCCGCCAGCGCACGGCGCCACAGCGCCTCGGCGTTGGCCTTGGCCTCGGGATGGTGGGCGAACAGGTCGGGCAGATAGGCGCCCACGGCGGGACGCACGCCGAACAGGCGCTGGAACTCGTCGGCGCTGGCCTTGTTCACCGCCAGCAGGCGATAGTCCTGATCCAGCACCTGGATATAGGCGTCGGTGTTCTCGACGATGTCGGCGAGCACCTTGCGCTCGGCCAGGGCCACCGCCACCCGTTCCTCGAGGGTCTCGTTGAGCCGGCGCAACGCGGCTTCCGCCGCATGGCGCTCGTTGATGTCGCGCAAGATGACGCTGACGAAGGTGCGCGCGTCGCTGGTCCACTGGGAGGCGGAGACTTCCAGATGGCTGGGCGTGCCGTCCTTGCGCCGGGCGATCAGTTCCAAGGACCGCGATGGCGTCTGGTCGCTCAGCGCGGCCTTCCACGCATTGGCCCAGGCCGCCTGATCCTCGAACAAGTCGGCGGCCGGTTTTCCGATCAGCTCTTCCGGCGCATAGCCGAATTCGCGCGCGGCGGCCGGATTGGCCAGCTGGATCAGGCCGCCGGCGTCGATGGTGACGATCGCGTCCGGGGCGTTGTCGACAACCGCCGCATAGCGGGCGTTCTGGCGAACGCGCAGCACACGTTCGCGCTCGGCCGCCACGGTGACGTCGGAGACCTGAATCAGGCAACGCCCATAGGGCTTTTCCCCGATCGGGCGCACCGAAACGTCGTGGATCAGCTCGCGTCCGGCGCGGGTGACGAGCGGTAGCATCCGGGGGTGGAGCGAGTGGGTCAGCAGGCTGGACGCGCCCGAGCTGAGCGCGCTGGCGACCGCCGACCCCAGGCGGCGGAGATTGGCGTCGGGGAAGATGACCTCGAGGCGGGCGCCGATGGCCCGGTCGGACGGGATGCGGGTGGCCGAGGCCATCCAGGCGTTCCACGCCAGGACACGCGCCTCGCCATCCAGGATCATCAGCCCGGTGTCGAGCGCGTCGAACACGCCCTCGAAATGCGCCTTGTCAGCCCCGGGCATCGGCTTGCGACACCGCGACGCCTGTCGTCCGTTCGATGAACTCGTCGAGCAGGGTCTTGAGCGCCGTGAGGGACGGCATGTCCATCAGCATGACGATGTAGCCCTGGATGTCCCGCTGGCGGATGGCGAAGTCGATATAGAGGAACATCACCACGTCGCCGGCGGCGGGCGGCGGGGCCAGTTCGAAGAATTCGGGTCCGTCGCCCCTGAGGATTTCCGGCAGCGACATCTTCAGGCTGCGTTCCAGCATGTTGGCTATGGTCGCCAGACAGCCGTTCAGGATGATGTTGCCGGTTTCGGCCAGGGCTTCCTGCTCGAGCTCGATGATGTCTTCCAGCGGCAACTCGCCGCCGGTGACCGCGCGCACCAGCTCCAGGCTGCGGGTCTCGGGGAAGATCAACAGGACGCGGCCGGTGATGTCGCCCTCGAACACCTGGTGCACGGCGACCAGCTTGGCGGCCTCGCGCTCGGTGAGCATCTCCACGGCGCGGGGGCGGCTGACCAGGGTGACGTTGGGCACCGACAGGTGGACCTGTTCGCCGACCATCTCGCGCAGGCTGGCGGCGGCGGCGCTGACGCCGATGTTCACCAGCTCGGTGAGGGCGTCGAGCTCCAGCTCGTTGAGGACGGTCAGCGCCGATGGCGCGGCGGCGGTCACGGGCGGGCGGTCTGCAGTCGCTGCACCGCCTCGTCGAGGAAGGCGGCGAGGGCCGGCTGGGTCAAGGGTTTGGCCAGGAAGCTCGCGCCGACCTCTTGGGCCCGCGTGACGATCTCGGTCTGGATGTTGGCGGTGATGACGGCGACCGGCATCGACGGGTTAAGCGCCCGCAGCTCCGCCGCCAGTTCCAGCCCATTGCGGCCAGGCATGTTGAAGTCCAGCAGGGTCACATCGATGTCACTGTCCGTGGCCAGGGCGAGGGCGTCGTCGGCGTTGGCGGCCTCGACCCGCGTCCATTCGGGCCGGAGCGCGGTCAGGGCCTTGGCGACGGCCATCCGGGCCAGCTTGCTGTCGTCGACGATCAGAACCTTGTAGGTCATTGTACCTTGGCCATTTCCACGCGGACATTGGCGACGTCCAAGCTGTCTCTATGCCCCAGGCCGCAGGTCGCGCCTAGGTTTGACTACCACGGAGCGCCGGTCCGACGAACCTGTCGAGGAAGCGGCCTCGCGGCGGTCCCTGCAACCGCGCGCCGGACGCCATCAGGAGCTGGACGATGGCGGTATGCGCGCCGTCGCATTCTCGCCAGTCGACTACCGCTCCCGGACCGGACGACAGCAGCCGAAGCAGGGGTTCGGCGTCCTCGATCGGACATACGCCTTCGAGCACGATGGTCCCGTCCTCAAGCTGGCTGACGCTCATTCGAGCAACTCCTGCAGGTCCAGCACGATCAGCACCCGACCGTCGCCGAGCAAGGTCGTTCCCGCCACCCCGCGCATGCCGGCCAGCAGCCCTTCCATCGGCTTGAGCATCACGTCCATCCGCCCGCCCAGCCGGTCGACCTCCAGGCCGACCCTCTGGCCGGCGACCTGCGCCACCACGACGATGGCGTCGTCCGTGTGCCGAGCGCTTTCCCTGGTCCCCAGGGTGTTGGCCAGATCGAGCAGGGGGATGGTCCGCCCTCGCAGGACGAAGGCCTGTGCGGCGCCGACGGGCAGGATACTGTCGCGCGGGATGCGCACGGTCTCGATCACCGCCTCCAGGGGCACGCCGAAGGCCTGTCCAGCCGCCTCCACCGTCATCACCCGGCTCATCATGACGCTGAACGGCAGGGTGAAGCGCACGGCCGCGCCCAGCCCCGGACGATTGACGATCGTGGCCCGGCCGCCCATGCGCTCGACCGCTGCGCGCACCGCATCCATGCCCACCCCACGCCCGGATACGTCGGTGACTTGAGCGGCCGTTGAAAAGCCCGGGGCGAAGATCAGGTCGATGACTCCGGCCTCGCTCAGCGCCGCCAGGGTTTGCGCCGTAGCGACGCCGCGCGCCTCGGCGACCTGACGGACGCGGGCGACATCGACGCCGCCGCCGTCGTCCTCCACCTCGATCACCACATGCTCGCCGCGCCGCTCCGCGCGAAGCCGGATCTGGCCCGTGGGAGGCTTGCCGGACGCGGCGCGGGTCCCGGCGTCTTCCAGCCCGTGGTCGACGGCGTTTCGCACCACATGCAACAGCGGCTCGAACAGGCCCTCGACAATCGCCTTGTCGGCCTGGGTCTCGTCGCCCTCGACGATCAGCTCGACCGGCTTACCCAGGCTCAGGCCCAGCTCGCGGACCAGGCGCGGGAAGCGCTGGAACACATGGCGCAGCGGCAGGACGCGGATGCTCAGCACCGCGTGGTGGAACTCACCGACCAGACGGTCGAGCAGGCCATGCTGGTCCTTCAGGCGCGCGGCCAGGACCTTGGCGTCGGCTCCGTCCTCGGTCTGGCCGGCGAGATGGCCTATGGCGTTCTTGATCACGGTCAGCTCGCCGGTCAGCCGGACCAGGGCGTCGATCCGCTCGACGTCGATCCGCAGCGACCGCGCGGTTTCCAGCGGCGTTGGGACAGGCAGCGCCGGGCTCGCCTCCGAGGGGGCGACGGGCTGGTCGATCAGGGCCCTGATCGCCGCTGTGAGCGGCGCCGCGTTCCCGGCGTCGAGCGACCGGGCCAGGGCCAGCTCCACGGGGACGATCTCGGCCGCGCGGTCGAGGTTTCGAAGCAGGTTGGCGCAGACGCGCGCCGCCGAAGCCATGCGCCCGCTCAGTCCATCCGCGTCCGCGACGCCCAGCATGAGGATCTGCGCTTCCAGCAGCGCTTGGTGGACGGGGGGGCCGCCGGGGAGCCCGGGCGAGAGATCGACCAGTTCGATCTGGTCGAGCACCGGCTGGAGGGCCTGTTCGACCTCGCTGCGGGGGGCGGTCGAGAGCGCCGTCACCGTCAGCTGGCAGGTGAACGGATCGAACAGGTCCAGGTCCGGCCACGCTTCGCTGGGCGTCAGTCGAAGGCCGAGCAATCCCGGTACGCCCTCGACCAGCGCCAGGGGATCGCGCTGCCGGAAGAAACTGTCGGCGGCGGGGCGATAGACGAGGGCGACGGTCGCCCTATCCCCGGCGTCGGGAAAGGCCGTCAGCAATGCGTCGAGCCAAGCCTGTGTCGCCGGCTGCACCGTTTCGGCTTCGACCGGCGCGGCCGGCATGCCCGCGAACCTCGCCACGATGGCGTCGGCGGCGGTGTCGGCGTCCATCGGCGGTTCGCCGGTGGCCTCGATGGCGTCCAGCCATTGCAGCACCTGGTCGAGCGCGGACAGGCCGTCGCCGATCAGGGCCGGCGTCACGGGTTCCGCCGCGTTGCGCACGGCCGACAGCACGTCTTCGGCGGCGTGCAGGGCGCGGGCCATGGCCGCGAAATCGATGATCCCCGCCGCGCCCTTCAGGGTGTGGAAGGCGCGAAACGCGCTGTCGAGCCGTTCCCGGTCGTCCGGCCGCGTCTCCAGCGCCAGCAGGTCGTCGGTCCCCTGTTCGACAAGCTCGCGCGCCTCGATCAGGAACTGTTCGATGAACTCGTTCACGCCGACGCCCCGCTGAGCGCCCGCGCATAGTCGGCTAGGGTTTCCTGGGCGAGCGGCTTGACCAGATAGACGTTGGCGCCGGCCGCGCGGGCCGCCGCGATGTCCTGGGCGCCGGCTTCGGTGCTGGTCATCAGCACCGGGATCGAGGCGAGCTCCATCGGCTGGCGGCGCAGGGTCTGCACGAAGGTCAGCCCGTCCATGCGCGGCATGTTCACGTCGACCACCAGCAGGTCCACCGGGGCCAGCAGCAGCTTCTCCAGCGCCTCCAGCCCGTTGATCGCCTCGTCCACCTGGAAGCCGGCCGCCTCCAGCGCATCGCGATAGTACAGCCGCACCAGGCTGGCGTCGTCGACCACCAGGACGCGAGGCTTGTCGGCATCAACCACGCGCGCCCTCCTGCGGCCGTTGGTAGACGATGGCGTCAGCATAGCGTCGGACCTCGAACAGAGGCGATATGCGGCTCATCGATTCGGTGTGTCCCAGACAGATGAACCCGCCCGGCGCCAGGTTCTCGTAGAGGTTCTCCGCCGCCGTGCGCCGCGAGGCGTCGTCGAAATAGATCAGTACGTTGCGGCAGAAGATGACGTCGAACCGCCCGAACGGCCGGGTCTGGTCCGGTTCGACAAGATTGACCGGCGAGAAGGCGACCGAGTCCCTCAGATCCTGCAGCACGCGCCAGCGCTCTTCGCCGGCCGGCTCTAAGTATTTCGCGATCAGGTCCGGGGGCAGCCGCATGAGGGCGCGCCGGCCGAACACGCCAGCCCTCGCCGCTTCCAGCGCCTGGGTGTCGATGTCGGAGCCGACGATCTCGATGTCGTGGGCGTCGACCTCGGGCCAATTCTGCAGCAGCCAGATGGCGATCGAGTAGGGTTCCTCGCCGGTCGAGCAGGGGACCGACCAGATCCGGATCGGCTGGCCCGGCGGCCTGGCCCGGGTCCGCTCGCCGAGCAGGTCTGAGGTCAGGCACTGGAGCTGATGCTCCTCGCGATAGAAATAGGTCTCGTTGACGGTGAAGGCGTTGATGAATGGCTCGACCTCGCCGTGCGCCTCGCTGCGCAGGCGGGCGAAATAGCTGGCGAAGGAGGTGGCGCCCGTGGCCGCCATGCGGTCGTCGACGCGACGCTGGACGTAGTAGCGCTTGGCCTCGTTGAAGATCATTCCGGTGCGCCGGTAGAGGAATTCGCACAGCCGCCGGAACTCTTCCTCGGTGATCTCCGCGCGCTCAGCCACGCGGGCCGCTGATCCGCTGGGCCGCCACCTTGATGGCGAAGGCCAGGAAAGGCGTATGGGCGAAACGCTCGGCGCAGCGGGCCAGGACGGGGAGCGCTTCAGGTCCGCCGATCTCGGCCAGCACGTCGATGGCGGCGGCGCAGACATTGGCCTCGGCCTCGCGATCGAGCAGGTCGCACAACAATGGCGTCGCCTGGGCCGAAGAAAGCGCGCGGGCGATCTCGCAGCTCAACAGGCGCACGTCGGGGTGTTCGTCGGCCAGCAGCGCCGGCAGGTAGGGACGGGCCGCCGCCGGCATGGCGCGGAGCGCGTCCAGGGCGCCGGTGCGCAGGTTCGCGTCGTCCGACCGGAGGTGGGGCAGGATCGCCTCGATGCTTTCGGCTGTGCTGGAGCTGATCAGGCTGGTGAAGATCGCCTCGCGGACACGCGCGTCGGTCTCTTGCGAGAGCGCTTTTCCCAAGGCTTCGACCTCCCCAGGAAGGCCCGTGAGCGCACGCGCGGCGCGCCAGCGTTCATCGACGGTTCCACCGCTCAGCAAGGCTCGGGCGTCTTGGTCCTGCGCTGGAGGTCCGCCGCCGTTGTTTCGGATCAGGGGCATGTCAGGGCGCCAACATCCGAAGCCGTTCGGCGATCCTAGGCAGGGGCTCGATCCAGTCGGCGCCGTCGGCCTTCACCAGTTCGCCGGGCATGCCCCAGACCACCGCGGTCTCCTCGGCCTCGGCGATGGTCTTGCCGCCACGCTGGTGCAGCAGCGCCATGGCCGCGGCGCCGTCGTCGCCCATGCCGGTCATCAGCACCCCGATCAGCTGGCTCGCCGGCAGGTGTTCCATCGCGCTCCTGACCAGGCGGTCGGCGCTGGGCCGCCAAGGATATCCGGCGACGACCGGCGCGGCCATCGCCACCAGGCCCGCGGCTCGGCGCGACACGATCAGGTCGCCGTCGCCCCGGCCGATATAGACCACCCCCGGTTCGAGCCGGACGGGACGCGTCACCTCGACCACGCTCAGGGCGCAGATCCCGTCCAGCCGGCGGGCCAGGGCGCCGGTGAAGCTGGCGGGCATGTGCTGGGCCACCAGGATCGGCCAGGGAAAGCTCGCCGCCAACGGCGTCAGCAGCGCTTCCAAGGCTGGCGGGCCGCCGGTGGAGGTCCCGACCAGCACCAGCCCATCGCCCTCGGCGGCTTGCCACGCTTTATCATCCGTTGACGGATCAGTCTGCTTTCGGCGGGGCGCAGACGCGCGCCCGATCCGGTGACGTATCCGCTCCCTCAGCCGTAGGCTGGACCTGAGCCTGGCTCCAGCCGCGCTCCGCACCGTGGCCACCAGCTGCGGCCCCCAGTCCTCGATGTGCAGCGAGACCGCGCCGCTTGGCTTGGACACGAAGTCCACCGCCCCCAGCCGCAGGGCCTCCAGCGTCGCCTCGGCCCCCTCGGCGGTCAGCGACGACACCATCACGACCGGGCACGGACGCTCGATCATGATGCGGTCCAGGCAGGCCAGACCGTCCATCTGCGGCATGTGCACGTCCAGCGTGACCACGTCGGGCTCGAAGGTCTTCAACCGCTGCAGGGCTTCGAGGCCGTCGCGGGCGAACTGGACCAGGAACTCGGGCTCGTTCGCGAACACCTGGCCGAGCAGTTTGCGCAGCAGGGCGGAGTCGTCGACGACCAGCAACTTGATCACGATCCGGCCGGCTTGGGGCTCGCCTGGAACTTGTCCAGCAGGCCGCGCTCGGTGCGGCTCAGCAGTTCGGTGGGATCGAGCACCAGGATCATCCGCCCGGCGCGCTCCAGGTTGATCACGCCGCTGACCAGCCGGGTCGTCTCGCCGGTCAGGTCGGGCGCGGGCTCGATGGCGTCGGCCTGGGCGCTCAGCACGTCCGACACGCTGTCGACGATCAAGCAGGCGCGATGGCGCTCGGTGCGCACCACCACCAGCCGTCGCCGCGCGCCGTCTTCGAGCGGGGGCATGTCGAAGCGGCGGCGCTGGTCGACCACCGGGACGACCTCGCCTCGCAGGTTGATCACGCCTTCCAGGAACTTGGGCGTCTTGGGCACGCGGGTGATCTGGACCGGAACCTGGGCCACCTCGTCAACGACCTCGATCGGCAGGCCGAATTCGTCTTCGCCGAGACGGAAGACCAGGAATCTGAGCGTCTCTCGGTCCTGGTCCGCTGCCGTCAGGTCGGCGGCTTCGCCTGCGTGGCCCAACCGCGCCATGACATCCTCCCGGAACAGTTGCTCGGGCGCGAGAATGGAGACCAGCCGACGCCCCCCCTCGCCCCGGTAGACGGCCTT
>NZ_LMUL01000014.1:1540858-1704819 GCF_009765965.1 Caulobacter sp. S45 | reverse complement strand
CCAGTATCGATGGCGTCGGTTCGATCAGGTCGGGATCGGCGGGCAGGAAGGCGCGCATCCGGTCGGCGACCAGGCCGACCACGGCCCCGCCGATGGCGACGACCAGCACCCTCGGGGCCGCCTGGGCATCGGCCGGGAAACCCAGCAGTCCCCTCAACGAGAACAGCGGCAGCAGGGTGTCGCGATAGCTGGCGACGCCGAGCACCAGGGCTTCGCTGTGGGGGACGAACGCCAGGTCGGCGGGAGCGGAGATGATCTCCCGCACCGCTTCCAGGTCCATCGCGTATTCCTGGCCGGCGACCTCGAAGGTGACGAGCTTGGCGTGGTTGGCGTCCCTCGCCTCGACCGTCGCTTCCATTCCGAGGGCTGTGGCGCTGGCGGCGCGAACCGGGCGGGCGCGCTGGGCGAAGGCCGAGGCCAGCAGCGCCTGGATGTCCAGTATCCTGGCGACGGGCTCGTCGCCCACGCCGCCGAAGGCGCCCCGCAGCTGCTCCCCCGTCTCGGCGCCGAGCCTGGCCTGAACAGTCTCCACCCGCTCGGGGTCGACCGAGACCAGGGCGTCCACGCCGTCAACGGCCAGAGCGATGGTCGTCGCCCCCGCCAGCACCAGCGTGCGCGACGCGGCGGTGGTCTCGACCTGGGGCCGTCCCAGCAGGCCGCGCAGGCTGGCCACCGGCGCCGCCAAGCCGCGCAGGTTGGCCATCCCCAGCAGGCCGGCCGGCCCCTGCGGCACGCGCGCCACCGCCGGCGTGCGGATCACCTCGATCACCTCTTCGGCCGGCAGGGCGTAGAGCCGCTGGTCCACGCGGAAGGTCAGGAACCGCCGCATCGGGCCGCCGCCGGACGCCATCCCCGGATCGGGCTCAGCCATTCCGCTGCTGTTTAAGTTCGTCGGCCAGGGCGGCGATCTCCTCGACCGCCGCGGCCAGGTCGTCGGCCCCGCGCGCCTGCTGGGAGGCGGCGGTCGCCGCCTGCCGCGCCGCCGCGCTGGCCTCTTCCGCCGCCGCCGCGATCTGGCGCGCCCCGTCCGCCGACTGTCCGGTCGCGCGCATGATCGCGTCCGCGCCTTGCAGGATGGCGACGTTGGCCGCCTTCATGGCGGCGACGTCGGCGTCGAGTTTCTCCAGCGCCGTGAAGATACTTCGGTTTGTTTCGACCTCGGCTTCGCTGGCCAGGAGCACCCGTTCGCAGTCGCGCCGCAGCGAGGCGATCTGATCCAGGACGCCGCGCACCGTATCCTTGATCCGGTCCGCACTCTCCGACGCCTCGCGCGCCAGGCTGCGGATGTCGCCGGACACGAGGGCGAAACCCCGCCCGGCGGAGCCTGCGCGCGCGGCCTCCACCGAGCCGCTCACCGCCAGCATGGTGGTCTGCACCGCCACCAAGGCGATGCCGTCGACGATCTTCTCGATCCGCCGGCCAATCCCTTCGAGGCGGACGATGGTGGCCAGGCTGATCCGGGTGACGTCGATCGCGGTGGTCACGCCGGCCAGCAGGCCTTCGACCGAGGCGCGGGTGGTGTTCAGCGCGCCCTCCATGCCGATGACCCGCTCGCCGGCGGAAACGGCGTTCGCTTGGGCGGCCTTGGCGCCGGTCTCGATCTGGGCGAGGGCGGCGGAGGTCTGCTGGGTCGCCGCCGCCTGCTGTTGCGAGCCGCGATTGATCTGTTCGACGGCGGCCATGATCTGGACGGCGGCGGCGGAAAGTTCCTGGACGGTGGCCGACAGCTCCTCGGCGGTGGCGGAGATCTGCTCCGCGGCCGAGGCGTCGGCCACGTCGCCGCCAAGTTCGTCGGTCGAGGCCGCCAGGGCCCGGGCGGCGACCTGGCCCTGCTCCAGGGACTGGGCCTGTTGCTGGATCGCGCTCTGGGCCTCGCCCGCAGCGGCCGCCTGCTCCTCGGCGGCGCTGGCGACCTCTTCGGCCCCACGCTGGGCCTCGGTAGCTGCGCGTTCGGCCTCCAGCGCTGTGGTCAAGGTGTCCTCGGCGCCTTGGGCCAGGCGCGCCATGTCGTCCCTCAGGGCGTCCAAGGTCTCGACCGCCGAGGCTCCAGTCCTGGCCTCGCCCGAGGCGGTTTCGGCGGCGGTGCGGATCGCGGTGGTCACGCCGCGCACATCGGTCTGGATCGAGTCGGCCAGGCCCTGCACGTCCTTGGCGCTTCGTTCCGAGGTCTCGGCTAGGGCGCGCACCTCTTCGGCGACCACGGCGAAGCCCAGCCCTTGATCGCCTGCCCGCGCCGCCTCGATCGCGGCGTTGAGGGCCAGCAGGTTGGTCTGGTCGGAAATCCGGCTGACGGTCTGGGTGATCTCGCCGATGTCCTGGGCCCGGCGTTCGAGCTCCGCGATGATCTCCACTGAGGCGGTCTGGCGTTCGGCGCTGCGTTCGATGGAGCGAACCGAGGTGGCGATCTGGACCGAGGTCTCGGCCAGGACGAGCTGGACGGCCTCGGTGCGCCGGCGCGACCCCTCGGCCTGGACGCGGGCGGCGGCGAGATCGGCGACGACGCTCCTGATGGCGGCAAGCTGTTCCTGGGAGCCGCCGGCCGCTTCTTCCGCGCCGGCGGCGATCTGCTCCATCGACCGGCGCAGCTCCTCGGCCGCGGCCGAGGCTTCGGCCAGCCCGCCGGCCAATTGCTCAGTGGCCGCCGCTACGCGCTCGGCGACCTTGTCGCGGCGCGGCGCCGTGGCGCTGCTGCGAGAGCGAGGGGGGCGTTTGACGAGCGGCGTCGGCGCCAGCGGTTGGCTCTTGTCCGCGCCGGCCGCGATCTTGGAGGTCTTAACCAGGGCCATGCCGTTCCCGAGATGCTGGACGCCGGACAAACCCTGGCGCGACAGGCCGCCATCTTCCAACGGGGAGCAGCCATTGGCCAGTCATGTTCGCCACGCCAGGCGATGGCGGCCGCGTCCGGGGCGGTAGAACGAGGCCGCCGGACACGCTCCGCGCCTACTCGCGCAAATAGACGATCTTGCGGCTGCGGGCGAGCATCAGGCCGAGCGCCAGACCGACGGCGACGCCGATCCCGAGCGCCACATGGGGCTGGTCGCGGACGAACTGCTCGAGATCGCTGTAGGCGTCCTGCGCCCGGTCGCGGGCCTGATCGACGACGTCCTGGGCCTGGTCGCGGGCCTTGCCGTAAGCATTCTGGACCGAGCCGGTCACTTCGTTCAGCTTGCCCTTGGCCTGGATCGCGCTATCGCCTGACAGACCGCCAACGGCGTCCTGGACGTGGCCGACGCCCTTCTTGAGCGCGCCTTCGATACGATCTTCCGACATGGTGGTATCCTTCAGAATATTGGGGTGAGAGCGGCCGATCGGTCGCGGTGCATTGGCTTTTATTGGGTGGCGGACACGATCCCCGTCGCTTCGCCGGCGTTCCACAGCACTCAACCCTATCGACGAGAGAGCGTTCCGCTTGGACACGCCCCTTCAGCCGAATAAATTGCAGCCCTCAACCGAGGACATGCACCGTCGATCAGATCGCGTGGTCGTCTGCCGCGCTGAAGGCTTCGACCTGGATCGCCGTTTCAGAGGAAAGCTCCGCTTTTCTTCGCCGACTACTCGTGGGTCTTGATGATGCGGTCGAGCACGTGGCGTGGGTCGGCGGATTCGGCCATGTCGTTCGCCTCTCGGTCCTCTCGTGTGCGCAGGATCGGGCTCTCGCGTCGCTGTTCCTCCAGCAGGCTGATCACCTTGGCGATCTTCTGCTCGCTCAGGACCGAGAGTTGCAGGGTCAGTTGCGAGCGGCGGCGGGCGAGGTGTTCCTCGCGCCGCTGGGTGGCCAGGATCAGCAGGGTGGTGAACAGGGCGACCACGGTGGCCGCCATCTCGAGCAGGGCGAAGGGCGGCGGGTCGAAGGCGTGCAGCCCCAGCGCTGGGGCTGCCATGTTGAAGGCGATCCAGGCCACGACGAACAGCAGGGCCAGGGCGAGCACCGAAGGCCGGCTGAGCGTGGTGGTGATCCAGAGGACCAGGTGCTGGAGCGGGGTGGTGTCGCGCACGTTGTCCGCATGCAGCTCCGCCATCTGCTGGACCGCCGCCTCGATGTGATCGGCCGGCGGACGGGTCGTCGGGTCCATTGTCGCGTCCTTCCGAACCGTCCTTGAACGCACCAACTCACGCGGCGTCCCATTCGGCGGCGAGAAAGACCGCTCAGGAGGGGGGCGACTGGCTCTCCGCTTTCGACCCAGCCTGGGCCAACTTCGGTTCGAGGCGGTCGAACATGTCCTTCAGGCCCTGGCCGGGCTCGATGGCCATCGTGGGCATGCCGCCGCCGGGGAACATGATCTCTTCCTTCAGCATCCGGCGGATCATCTCGAAGAACAGGTCGCTGCGGATGCGGTAGACGTCGCGGGGATTGTGGACGAAGGCGAAGCACTTGAAGTTCACCGCGCCGGGATCGACGGAGTCGATGAACACGTTGGACTTGGGCTCGGACAGCACCTCGGGATTGTCCGCGAACGTGGCCAGAATCAGCGCCTTGGCCCGGTCGGCGTCCTGGACCCGGCTGATCGCGATCAGGATCTGCACCCGGCCGCGCGCATTGCCGAGGGTCTTGTTCTGCACCGTCTTGGTGATGAAGTCGGAGTTGGGCACGATCAGGGTGGTGCGGTCGGCGGTGACGATCTCGGTCGCGCGCACCCGGATGTTCTTGATGTCGCCCTCCTGGCCGCCGAGGTTGACCCAGTCGCCGACCTTGACCGGCCGCTCGACCAGCAGGATCAGGCCGGAGACGAAGTTCTGCACCACCTGCTGCAGGCCGAAGCCGATGCCGACCGACAAGGCGCTGGCCACCAGGGCGATCTGCTGGAAGCCGAGCCCGGCGATGGCGAAGCCCCACACGATCGCCAGGCCGACGCCGATATAGCCGATGCCCTTGCTGACCGAGTTGCGGACCCCGGAGTCCCAGTCGGTCACGGGCAGGAACCGCTGGTTCAGCCAGCCCTGGACGAAGCGCACGAGGGCTATGCCCACCGCCAGGCTGGCCAGGCCGGCGGCGATCGCGGAGGGCGAGATGCTGAGCGAGCCGATGCGCAGGGGGCGACCCAGGCCGCCCAGATGCGCGAACAGGGTCTGGCCGGTATGGCCGAACGGGGTCAGGGCCAGCGTCAGGACGCTGACCAGCAGCAGCACGCTCAACCCGGCCGACAGCAGCACGCCCAGCTGGGCGATCACCGAGGCCCGCAGGTTGAAGATCCGAAACAGCGCGCGCGCCGCCCAGCCATGTGGCGAGAACAGCTCCCCACAGACCTCGTCGATGAAGCGCAGCAGCAGGTAGGTGATGGCCGCCAGCACGCCGAGCCAGAAGACCTGACCGGAAATGCGCTCGCCCAGGGTGGTGTAGCCGGCCAGCACCGCTCCCAAGGCCACCAGGATGGCGATGGTCAGGCCGAGCGACACCAGGGTCAGCCCCGAGGAACTCGCCGCGTCGGTCGAGCTTTCGCTCTCGTCCAAGGGTTTGCGACCCTGCCCCAAGGCCACCAGGATCATGCCGGCCACCGCCACATAACCCACGGTAATGACGCAATTGGCCGCCACCGTGGCGGCGATGCTGGCGCCGATGATGGTGTTGAGGTGGGTCAGCAGCAGGCCGGCGCCGGTGACCACCGCCACGATCCAGGGGAAGGCTTGGAGTCTTTTCGCCGCGTCCTCGTCGATCGGCAGCATGCGCCGGTCCGGATCGCCCGGCGCGATCAGCACCCGGCCAAGCGCGACCACTGTCGCGCCCCAGATCGCCGCCGTCACGAAGGCCTGCGCGAGGCTGTCGGCTTCACTGGACAGCACGCCCGCCCAGCGCGCCGTCAGCAACAGCACGGTCGCGGCCAGCGCCGGCAGGGCGATGTCCACCACCGTCATCCAGAGTGCATAGGCGGATCGGCGGAAGGCCTGGGCCGCCGCCCTGTGTTTCGCCCGCCTGCGCCCCAGCCCCTCCAGCAGGTGGCGCAGTGGGAACAGCAGGGCCGCCGCCAAGGCCGCCGCGACCACCAGCCCGATGGCGGCCTGCGGCTCGGGCGCGTTCCACGCCGTGGAGACTGCCTGCATCCCGCTGTTCTGCAGCCGGTCGAGATCGGGCTGGAGGGCGCTGCCGAGCGAGGTCCAGAAGTCCGGCGAGAGGGGCGAGGCGGTCTGCTCGAACAGGTTGGAGTCGAAGGTCGCGCGCCGCTTCTCCGCCGCCGCCGCATAGGCCCTGGCGGCGTTGGTCGACACCAGCCTGTCCTGTTTGACTTGGGCCTGGAGCGTGGAGCGTTGCGCCTCGAGCTCGCGTTTCTGGTGCGGGGTGGCCCGCTTGCCGGCCGTCGTCCGCGCCGGCGGGGCGAGGCGGGCGTTGAGCTTGGCGAGGTCGGCGGCCTGGTTCGCGGCGAGCCCGTCCGCCGTCTTCTGCAACGTGGCCGCCTGGACGCCGAAGGCGATCAACTGGTCGTCGCCGTCGGTGGCGGCGATCTGGGCCTGCAGGCGGGACAGCTGCTGTTGCAGGGTCTGCGCGGTGGGCGGCGGCGCAGGGGCGGGCGGTTTCGCTGGGACGGCCGCCGGTGTGGCGACCGGGGGCGGAGAGGCCTGAGCGGACGGTGGAGACGCGAGCTGGACCGCCATCGCAGCCGCAACGGGCGGGGCGGGTGTCGGGGTCGGTGTCGCAGCGGTCGCCGTCACGGGCGCTTGAATGGCGGACTGGGCCGCCAAGGGCGCGAAGAGCGAAAGGATCAGCGTCGTCGCCAGCAGCAGGCCCCGAGCCGGAAACGACCCAAAGCCCAAGCGGAGGCGTCCGTTCTTCTCTATCATCGAGTGTTCCTGCGACCGCGCCCCATGTCCAAACCGATACACCCGCCGTGAGGTTGCGGCGCCGCGAGCAACCGCAGCCTTTAAGGGGCGTTGCTGATGCGGCCGACGGCGGACCACAGATCGCCGCGGGCTGGCTGGGGCCGTCGAGATGAAGTTGAAATTCCGCACCTCCAAGGCGGGGGAAGGGCCACGCGCCGCGCCGGACAAACCCTTGCGGGTGCAACGTTCTCCCGAGCCGGCGCGGGGCTCCGGTTTCAGCGGCGGGATCACCGCCTTCGCGCTCGGCGTCCTTGTCGGCCTTGGCGCATTGTTGGCGGACTCTCTTTCGCGATCCGCAGGGGCGGGGCTGGGCCCTGCGGTAGGAAGCCATGCACCGGGACACGCCGCGACCAGACCGTCCGAGATACCGCTCAAGGGCTGGTGGCGGATTTTTGAACGCGCCTTCAAGGAGTTCAACAACGACCAGATTCCCGCCGTGGCGGCCGGGATCACCTTCTACGGCCTGTTGGCCATGTTCCCCGCCGTGGGCGCGTTCGTCTCGCTGTACGGCCTATTCGCCAATGTCGACGACGCCCGCCGCCAGGTCGTCGGCCTCTCGGGCATTCTGCCGACCGGCGCGGTCTCGGTCATCGGCGACCAGATGACCCGGCTGGCCAGCGCCAGCCACGGACGCTTGGGCGCGGCCTTCCTGGTCAGCCTGTTGCTGTCGATCTGGAGCTCCAATGCCGGGATCAAGGCGTTGTTCGCCGGCTTGAACGTGGCCTACGAGGAGACCGAACGGCGCAAGTTCTTCCTGCTCAACGCGGTGTCGCTGACGTTCACGGTCGGGGTCACGGTCTTCGCCATCATCGCGGTCTCCGCCGTGGTCGCCGTTCCCGCAGCCCTGAGCATGCTCGGGGTGAGCGGCGTCTCGGGAGTGAGCCTGTTGCGTTGGCCGGTCCTGCTGCTGGTCGTGGCCGGTCTGGTGTCGCTGCTCTACCGCTACGGCCCATGCCGCGGCCGCGCCAGGTGGCGCTGGATCACGCCCGGCGGCCTGGTGGCGGCGCTGGGTTGGATGATCATGTCCTTCCTGTTCTCCTGGTATGTCAGCAACTTCGGCAATTACGACCGGACCTACGGGCCGCTCGGCGCGGTGATCGGCTTCATGACCTGGATATGGCTGTCGATGATCGTGGTGCTGTTCGGCGCCGAGCTGAACTCGGAATTGGAGTTGCAGATCGGGGTCGCCACCGGGACGGAGCCCTAGTTCGCGCCGCGCCGCCGGTGCACGCCCTCAAGCGGCGTGCTCCAGGGCGTAGCGGCGGCAGTGCTCCAGGTAGGCCTGCTCGTGTCGCCCGGATAGCGCGACGATCCCCGACCACATCCAGGTCGGCGCGTTCAGGTCGGACGGGTTGCGCTCCAACTCCTTGAGCCAGAGTTTCCGCGTGGTCTTGTCCATCTGGCGTCCATGGGCGCGACCGACCACGTAGGCGAGATAGCGCGCGGCCTGTACGGCCTGGCTGCGGCTGAACTGGTCGAGTTCGAGCTTGAGGTCCTGGGGCATCAGTTCGCGCAGGACGACGGGGCGGCCCAGCAGATCGACCGCCATCATCCGGTCGCCCAGATTGGGGGAAAGCGCGCGGGCCCCGGCCACCACGCGTTCGCCGAAATGAGCCGTCATCTGGGCGCCCGGGGCCACGGGCGCGGCGGTGGCCACGGCCTCCTTGAGGTCGACCAGGGCGAACCTGTTCTTGTTTTCCGCACTCTTGATCTCGACCAGCACGGCGTAGCGCAGCTTGCCCAGCGAGCTGCATCCCTTCATCCAGTAGGCGGCGTCGACCACTTTCAGTTCGCTGTCGTCGGAGCGGGTGTTCAGGGTCAGGACCAGGCGGCGCACCGCCTCGACCTCGAACAGGGCGTCGATCGCCTTGCGCTCCTCGCGCGAGATGGCCCAGAACTTACGGCCGAGCGGGATTTCGGGTCTGACGTCCTCGATCCGCTCGCGGGCGAGGTGGCGCCAACGACGGCCGAGCGCGCGACGGCGCACGCTTTCGACCGCATCGGGTTCCGGCACGGAGTCGTCCGCCCCCGGTCCACGCATGGCGATGCCGTAGCCGCTGATCATTTCCTCGACCATCCGCGCGGTGGTGACGCCGGGCAGGTCCGACCCACGCGCGGCTGTCGCCAGCGACAGGCCAAGCCTCAGGAGATCATGCGCCGGATTGCCGATGACGGTCTGGTCGAGGTCGCGGATCTGGACGTCGACCCGTCCGTCCCCGTCCGCGAGCGGACCCAGGTTGCCGACATGGCAGTCGCCGCAAATCCAGATAGGCGGTCCCATCGGGATGATGGCCGCGCCGTCGGTCTCCAGCCAGGCGTAGAAGTTGTCCACGCTGCCACGCACATAGGCGTGGGCCGAGCGGGCCATCTTGAGCGTGCGCTGCTGCTCCAGCACCCGCGCACGCTTCTGGTTGCTGATCAGTTTGACGATGTCGGCCATGGAGGCGAACTCCTGAACATTGGAAGGAAGCAACGCGCGTGCGCCGGAATCGTCCGCCTCCGGAGCGGAAATCGGCGCCTGCGGTCAAGCTTTGGGTGAAGATGAGGCGTTTCGACCACGCCACTAGTGCGCGCGCCGGGCTTTCGGCTTGGTGTGGGCGGCGGCCTTCGCGGTTCTGGCCGGCTTGCGCGGGGCGGCTTCGGCCTTGGCGTCCTTGCCCTTCAGGCTGGCGCGAAGGGCGGCCATCAGGTCGATGACATTGGTGTCCTCGGGCTCTTCCGAGGCGACGGGCTTGTGGCCCTTCTGCTTCTCCGCGATCAGCGCCTTCAGCGCCTGCTCGTAGCGGTCGACGAACTTGCTGGGATCGAAGGGCCCTTCGCGCTGCTCGATGATCTTCTCGGCGATGGCGATCATGCCGGCGTCGGGCTTGGCGTCGCTGATCGGGTCGAAGATCTCGTCGGCGCTGCGCACCTCGTCCTCGGTGCGCAGCGAATAGGCCAGGATGCCCTTGCCGCGCGGCTCCAGCGCCAGGATGCGTTCGCGGGTCGACAGCACGATGCGTCCCAGCGCGATCTGGCCGGACTGTTTCAGCGCCTCGCGGATCACCCCGAACGCCTCCTGCGCCAGCTTGCCGTCGGGCGCCAGATAGTAGGGGTTGTCCCAATAGATGCGGTCGATATCGGCCTCGGGCACGAAGCGTTCGATATCGATAGTCTTGGTGCTTTCCAGCTTGACCGACTTGATCTCGTCGTCGGTGAGCAGGATGTATTTGCCTTTCTCGACCTCGTAGCCCTTGACCAGATTCGACCGCTCGACCGGCCCGGTGTCCGGGTCGGTGGTGATCATCTTGATGCGATTGTTGGTCTTGGGGTTGATCAGGTTGAAGTGGACATCCCCGCCGGCGTTGGTCGCGGTGTAGAGATGCACGGGGCATGTCACCAGCGACAGCTTCAGGTGGCCTTGCCACGTCGGACGGTACGCCATCTGACCCTCTCCCGGCGCGCCCTCATCGGCCCGCGAAGACTCGACTCAACGGCTCCGTCGTCGATTCGTTCTCTTCAGTTGCAGGGCGCGGTCTCGCCGGTCTCCAGATCGACGCGGAAGCAGTGCTCGCGGCCGCTTTCCAGGTCCCGCACGACGACGCTGAGCGCCTCGTCCCCGTCGGTCGCGAGAGGGAAGTCCTCGACGTAGGCCACCGCCGCCGCCTCGAAGCTGAGCTCGGCGACGATGCGGGCGTGATGTCGCTCGACATGGCGGGCGTGGACGCTGAAGCGGCGGGTGTCGGTCATCTCAGGTCTCCTTGGCTTACCCTTCCCCCTCGAAGGGGGAAGGGCAGGGATGGGGGTGAGCGCAGAACATGTGAGGGTGGCCGCCAGAGGCCCCCGCCTCCAAGGGCTCCGAGATAGCGCAGCGGCCACACCCTCACCCCAGCCCTCTCCCTTCGAGGGAGAGGGAGCCGCTCATCAAGGTGGCCGCTTGTGAACGCACTGCGGCCGGAAAGGATTCCGCCGAACTGGATCGTGCAACCACGTCGTTCGTTCAGGCTGTTTGGCGCTCGACCGGGGGCTGGACGGACATGGCCACGAAACTCGCCCGCTACCAGCAGATGCGGGACTTCGACCAGACAGCCGAGCCGTCGGGCAGGGACGCCAAGGTCGTGACGTCGCCGCGTCTGCGCTACGTGATCCAGAAACACGCCGCCACCCGCCTGCACTTCGACCTGAGGCTGGAGCACGACGGGGTGTTCAAGTCCTGGGCGGTGACGCGCGGGCCCTCGCTCGATCCGCACGACAAGCGGCTGGCGGTCGAGGTCGAGGACCATCCGCTCGACTATGGCGACTTCGAGGGGACCATCCCCAAGGGCCAGTACGGCGGGGGTGTGGTGCAGCTGTGGGATCGCGGCTTCTGGGCGCCGGACGCCGGGTTCGAGGACGTCGATGCGGCGCTCAGGAAGGGCGAGCTGAAGTTCGTCATGGAGGGCGAGCGGCTGCACGGCTCCTGGGTGATCGTGCGCCTGCGCGACGACGCCAAGTCCAAGCGTCACAACTGGCTGCTGATCAAGCACCGCGACGCGGCGGCGGTGGAGGGGGATGGCGGCGCGCTCGCAGCCGAGGACCGCTCCATCGCTTCGGGCCGCAGCCTGGCCGAGATCGCGGCGGGCGAGGGAAAGGGCGCGACCCCGTTCATGACCGCCGCCAAGGGGGCGTCCGACGCGGTCTGGCAAAGTCGCGACAACGCCGCTTCCACCGCCGCCGCTTCGCCAAAGCTCGCCAAGGCGCCGGCGAAGAAGATCGCTAAACCCAAGTCGGCCGCCGGCCTGCCGAAGTTCGTCGAGCCCCAGCTGTGTCGCTCTGAGGCGAAGCCGCCGACCGGAACCGGCTGGGCGCATGAAATCAAGTTCGACGGCTATCGGATGCAACTGCGCACCGCCGGTGGAAAGGCGACGCTGCTGACCCGCAAAGGGCTGGACTGGTCGGATCGGTTCCCCGCCATCGTCGCGGCCGGCGCCAGGCTCGGCGACGGTATAATCGACGGCGAGGTGGTGGCGCTGGACCATACCGGCGCACCGGACTTCGCGGCTTTGCAGGCGGCGATCTCGGAGGAACGCACCGACGACCTGATCTTCTTCGTGTTCGACCTGTTGTTCGCCGGGACGGAGGACCTGCGCCCCCTGCCGTTATCGGAGCGCAAGGCGCGGCTGGAAAAGGCGGTGGACGGGGTGTCGCCCAACCTCCGCTATGTCGATCACTTCATCACCGCCGGCGACGCGGTGCTGCGTTCGGCGTGCCGGATGGACCTGGAAGGCGTGGTCTCCAAGCGACTGGACGCGCCCTACGTTTCGGGCCGCAGCGACACCTGGATCAAATCCAAGTGCCGCCAGGGCCACGAGGTGGTGATCGGCGCCTGGACCACCACGGGCGAGGCGTTTCGCTCGCTGATCGCCGGGGTCAACCGCGACGGCGAGCTGGTCCATGTCGGGCGCATCGGCACCGGCTTCGGGCGTGACAAGGTCGAAAAGCTGCTGCCGAAGCTCAAGGCGCTGGAGACCGACGTCAGTCCATTCAAGGGAAAGGGCGCGCCGCGCAAGACCGCCAGCATCCACTGGGTGAAGCCCGAGCTGGTGGCCGAGATCGAATACGCCGGCTTCACCGGCGAGGGCGCCATCCGCCAGGCAGCCTTCAAGGGCTTGCGCGAGGACAAGCCCGCCCGCGAGGTCGCGGCCGAAACGCCTGCGCCGGCCACCGCCGAACTGAGCGAGCCGACCCCCAAGGCGGTGCGCACCGTGGCGCCGCGCGGCTCGGTTCCGGTCATGGGCGTGACCATCTCCCACGCCGACAAGACGCTGTGGCCGCACGCGAATGACGGCCAGCCCGTGACCAAGCTGGACCTCGCCAACTATTACGAGGCGGTGGGCGAGTGGATGATCGCCCACGTCCGGGGACGGCCCTGCTCGCTGATCCGCATGCCGGACGGGGTGGACGGCGAGCGGTTCTTCCAGCGCCACGCCTCACGCGGCTCGTCCTCGCTGTTCACCGAGGTCACGGTGTTCGGCGACAAGACGCCCTACCTGCAGCTCGACCGGGTCGAGGCCCTGATCGCGGCGGCCCAGTTCGGCGCGGTGGAGCTGCATCCCTGGAACAGCGAGCCGTTCAAGCCGGAACAGCCCGGCCGGTTGGTGTTCGACCTCGACCCCGCGCCCGATGTCGCCTTCACAGATGTGATCGCCGCCGCGCGCGAGATCCGCGACCGTCTTGAAGAGTTGGGCCTGGTCGGCTTCTGCAAGACCACCGGCGGCAAGGGCCTGCACGTGGTCACGCCGCTGAAGGCCGAGGGCGTCGACTGGTCCACCGCCAAGGCCTTCGCCCGCGACGTTTGCAAGGCGATGGCGGCCGACGCGCCCGACCGCTTCCTGATCACTATGGCCAAGAAGGAGCGCACCGGGCGCATCTTCCTCGACTACCTGCGCAACGACCGGATGGCGACCGCCGTCGCTCCCTTGTCGCCGCGCGGGCGGGACGGCGCGCCGGTGTCCATGCCCGTGACCTGGAGCCAAGTGAAGACGGGGCTCGATCCCGCGAAGTTCACCATCCGCACCGTACCCGCGCTCGTGCGTAAGCTGGTCGCCTGGGAGGGTTACTGCGACGGCGAACGCCCGCTGGCGCCGGCGATCAAGCGGCTGGGCAAAGTGTAGGCGACGAACGCCCGCCGCCGTTTGGGTGTGGCCGCTGTCATGACCGACACTCGGCTGGGTCGCTCTGCGTGCTTCGAGACGCGGCTATCGCCGCCCTCAGCATGACGAAGGTTATTGAACACCAAGGCTCGTCATCCTGAGGAGCCCCGAAGGGGCGTCTCGAAGGACGCAGCACGCCCTACCGCCCTATTTCGTCCCCACCACCGGCAGCCACACCGCGCTCGCCTGGGCGCCGGCGCGGAACACCCGCTCGGTCGCCGGCGCGTAGTCGGACGGCTTGGCCAGGAAGATGTTGTCCACATAGGTCTGCGGGTTGCGGTCGTAGAGCGGGAACCAGCTCGACTGAATCTGCACCATGATCCGGTGACCCGGCAGGAAGACGTGGTCGCTGTTGGGCAGGGCGAAGCGGTAGCGCTGTACTTGGTTGGCGGGGATCGGGGTCGGGTGCTCGAAGCTGTCGCGATAGCGGCCGCGGAAGATGTCCATGGCGATAGGCAGCTCGTAGCCGCCCATCTCCGGCTTGGACGGGACCTCGTCGGGATAGACGTCGATCAGCTTGACCACCCAGTCGCCGTCGGTCCCGCTGGTGGCGGCGTAGATGTCGGCGATGGTCGCGCCGCTGATGCGCACCGGGGCGGTCAGGGCGGGGGTCTGGTAGGTCAGCACGTCGGGGCGGTCGGCGACGGAGCGCTGGTCGCTGGTCAGCCAGGCCTTCCACCGGTCGCCATCGGCGAAGCGGACCGGGCGAGGCAGGTAGGGCACGGGCTTGGCGGGGTCGGAGACGTAAGAGTCAGAAGTCGTCGCCCCCGCTGCCGGGGCCTGGAACGCCAGGCCAAAATCCGCCTGCAGATAGAGCGGCGTCAGCGGGGTCGCGCAGCCGGTCTGGCAGGCCAGCGGCCAGTGGTCGAACCGGTCCCAGTGGTTCTCGCCGGTGTTGTATACCAGCACGCGCGGCGTATCGGCCTTGGGCGCGCCGGTCTTCAGGTACTGGTCGAAGAAGGGCTTGAGCACGTCGCGCCGCCACTGCAGCGCGGTGTCGCCCTCGAACGCCAGCGGCCCGAGCGTGGAGCCGTCGTAGTTGGCCCCGCTATGCCGCCACGGCCCCATCACCAGGTAGTTGGTGTCGCCGTAGCCCTTGGCGGTGAGCGCTGCGAAGGTGTGGTTGGCGCCCCACATGTCCTCCTGGTCCCAGAGGCCCTGCTCCCACATGGTCGGCACCTTGGACGGATGTTCCGCCAACAGATGATCCAGGGCCTGCCCCTGCCAGAAGCCGTCGTAGGCGGGGTGCTGCTCCATGTGCTGCAGCCAGGGGTACTCGGCGACGCCGTGGGTGCGGGCGTAGCCGTCGACCGAGCCGGCGCGGCGGAACCCCTCATAGTCGTCATAGGTCTCGCGCGGCACCGGGTCGGCCTCGCCGCGCTTGGTGGTCTGGTCGGCGATGTAGTCGAGGTTGGTCTGGCGGAAGGCGCCGTAATGGAACCAGTCGTCGCCCATCCAGCCATCGACCATCGGGCTTTCCGGCGCGGCGACCTTCAGCGCCGGGTGCGGGTCGAGCAGGGCCATCACCACGGTGTAGCCTTCGTAGGACGAGCCCAGCATGCCGACCCGGCCGTTGCTCTCGGGCGTATGTTTGACCAACCAGTCCACCGTATCCCAGGCGTCGGTGGTCTCGTCGGTCTTGGTCGGATTCAGCGGGCCGCGCGGAGGGCGGGTCATCACGTAGGCGCCTTCGGAGCCGTACTTGCCGCGGATGTCCTGGAACACCCGGATGTAGCCGTCCTTGGCGAACACCTCGTCGCCCTGAGGCAGGGCCGCCAGCAGCGACGGGCCGGGGATGCGCTCGACGCGCTTGGCGGCGTTGTAGGGGGTGCGGGTCATGATCATCGGCGCGTCGTGGGCGCCCTTGGGGATCATGATCACGGTGTAGAGCTTCACCCCGTCGCGCATCGGGATCATCACCACGCGCTTTTCGTAGTCGTAGCCCGCCGTCGGCTTGGCGAGCTTGGCTGGAATGTCGTCCAGGTACGGACCGGCGTCCTTGGCGGCGGTTTGCGCCCAAGCAGTGGACGCGAGCATGCAAAGCGCGAGCGCAGCCACGCCGCTCTTCAAGCCTAGTTTCGACACAGGTGGACCCCCGACGCTCTTCGAACGTCGCCGACCTTATAGGTTGGATGGCCGACTCCAAGTCCCTTGGGATGTAATTCCATATCGTCGCCGACCGTCCGGCCGCCCCATCTTCCGCCCTGGCCTGGGGAAGCGGCGAAGGCGGAGGAATTCAAGCGCTTCGTCCAGGACCTGGCCCCGGTTTCCACGCCGCTCCGAAGGCCAGCCAGGTCAAAGTTCGGGTTCCCGCATGCGTGACGCTTTGCCGCGTTCAAACGATGATGTACCGAGTTCGCCGGCTCGGTGGGAGATTCGTATGGCGGCGGCGGACGGCTCGGGGAGTTCGCACGACGTATTCCAGGGCGGCGGTGAACTGGGCGCGCTGATGCGCAGCCACGACTGGACGTCCACGCCTCTTGGGCCGACCCAGGACTGGCCCCGCAGCCTGCAGTCCATCGTGCGGATGATGCTGACCTCGCGCTACCAGATGTGGATGGCGTGGGGCCCCGAACTGACCTTCTTCTGCAACGACGCCTACAGTCCGACCCTGGGCGTCAAGCATCCCTGGGCGCTTGGCAAGCCCGCCAAGGCGGTCTGGGCCGAGATCTGGCCCGATATCGGGCCGCTGATCGACCATGTGCTGAAGGCGGGTGAAGCCACCTATTCCGAGGGGATGCTGCTGTTCCTGGAACGCAGCGGCTTTCCCGAAGAGACCTACCACACCTTCTCCTACAGCCCCCTGTTCGACGACGCGGGGGCCATCGCCGGCATGTTCTGCGTGGTGGTCGAGGAGACCGAGCGGGTCATCACCGAACGGCGCATGGGCACGCTGCGCGAACTGGCCTCCTCGGCGAGCCTGACCAAGACCGAGGACGAGCTGTTCCAAGCGGTGACCGAGCGACTATCCCAAAACCTCACCGACCTGCCGTTCACGCTCACCTACCTGTTCGACGAGGATGGAACGACCGCCCGCCTGGTGGCGCAGAGCGGCATAGAACCCGATCATCCGGCCGCACCGGTGCTGACCCCGCGTGATGGCCTCTGGCCCCTGCAGGGTGGTGGCGCGCGCGTCGAGGCCATCCTCGTCGGGGACCTGGCCGCGCGATTCGGCGCATTGCCGTCCGGGACGTGGGACCGGCCTCCGGAGCAGGCCCTGCTCGCGCCCATCCCCCAGCAGGCCAAGGACCAGGACCCCGCCGGCTTCCTGGTGGTGGGGCTCAACCCGTTCCGTTCGCGCGACCAGGGCTACCAGGGGTTTGTGGAATTGCTGGCCGGCCAGATCGCCGCCGCCCTGGCCGCCGCGCGCGCCTACGAGGCCGAACGCAGGCGGGCCGAAGCCCTGGCCGAGATCGACCGCGCCAAGACCGCCTTCTTCTCCAACGTCAGCCACGAATTCCGCACCCCCCTGACCCTGATGCTGGGGCCGTTGGAGGATGTGCTCGCCGGAGATGACGTCGAGACGGGCGGGACCCGGGCCCAGCTCGAGGTGGCGCATCGAAACGCCCAGCGGTTGCTGCACCTGGTCAACAGCCTGTTGGACTTCTCCCGCATCGAGGCGGGCCGGATGCAGGCGAGCTTCACGCCCACCGATCTTGCGGCGTTCAGCGCCGAGATCGCCTCCGGCTTCCGTTCAGCCATGGAGCGGGTCGGCCTCAACTTCACGATCGAGGCCGAGCCTTTGGCCCAGCCGGTCCTGGTGGATCGGGTCATGTGGGAAAAGGTCCTGCTCAACCTGCTCTCCAACGCCTTCAAGTTCACCTTCGAGGGGGGCGTCTCCATCCGCATCGCCTCCACGCCGGATGGGCGATGCGCCCAGGTGCAGGTGCAAGACACCGGCGTCGGCGTGCCCCAGCACGAGCTGACGCGCCTATTCGAACGCTTCCACCGGGTCGAGGGAACGCGGGGGCGCACCTTCGAGGGCAGCGGTATCGGCCTGGCCCTGGTTCAGGAGTTGGTCAAGCTGCACGGGGGGACGATCTCGGCTCAGAGCGCCGAGGGCGAAGGCGCGACCTTCACCATCCTGATCCCCTTCGGTGAAAATCATCTGCCTAAGGATCAAATCCAGGCGCAAGCGCCTGCGATGCCTCTGGCGAACGCCCACGTATTCGTGGAGGAGGCGCTGCGCTGGGGCCCCGTCTCCGACGATGCCGCCGCCGGGGCCGTCCAGGGCCCCCTGCCGGGCGCGGGAAAGCGCATCCTGCTGGCTGACGACAACGCAGACATGCGCGAATATGTCCGTCGCCTGCTGAACGGCCAGGGCTACGAGGTCGACGTGGTGGGCGACGGGGAGGCGGCGCTAGCCGCAGCCCAGCGGCGGGCGCCCGATCTGATGCTGTCGGACGTGATGATGCCGAAGCTCGACGGTTTCGGCCTATTGCGCGCCATCCGCAGCGAGCCCGGGCTGACCGCCCTGCCGGTGATCCTGCTGTCGGCCCGCGCCGGCGAGGAGGCGAAGGTCCAGGGTCTGGGGGCCGGCGCGGACGACTACCTGACCAAGCCCTTCACCGCGCGCGAACTGCTGGCGCGCGTCGCCGCCAACATCAAGCTGTCGGAAATCCGCAGCGAGGCCGAGAAGGCGCTGCGCGAACAGACCCGTGCGCTGACGGTGCTGAACCGGGCCGGATCGGCCGTGGCGGCGGACCTGGACCTCGGCCGGGTGGTGCAGACCGTGACCGATGCGGGGGTCGAGCTGACCGGCGCGGAGTTTGGAGCCTTCTTCTACAACGTGCTGAACGAGGCGGGCGAGCATCTGATGCTCTACTGCCTTTCCGGCGCGCCAAAGGAGGCGTTCGCCAGCTTCCCCATGCCCCGCAACACGGCGATCTTCGCGCCGACCTTCGGCGGTGAGCGGGTCATCCGCTCCGACGACATCACCCGGGACCCGCTGTACGGGCTCAACACGCCGCACAAGGGGATGCCCGAAGGCCACCTGCCGGTTCGCTCCTATCTGGCGGTGCCGGTGAAGTCGCGCAGCGGGGAGGTGCTGGGCGGCCTGTTCTTCGGCCATTCCAAGCCTTCGGTGTTCGGCGCCCAGGCCGAGGACATCATGTCCGGCCTTGCGGCGCAGGCGGCCATCTCCATCGACAACGCCCGCCTGTTCCAGGCCGCCCAGCAGGAGATATCCCAGCGCCGCGCCGCGGAAGAGGAGCTGCAATCGCTCAACCTGAGCCTGGAGGCGCGGGTGGCCGACGAGGTGGCCGAGCGGATGAAGGCGGAGGACGCGCTCCGCCAGGCCCAGAAGATGGAGGCGCTCGGCCAGCTGACCGGCGGGGTCGCGCACGACTTCAACAACCTGCTGACGGTGATCATCGGTGGGCTGGACACCATCCGCCGCATCGGGGTCCAGGATAGCGTGCGGCTCACCCGCAGCCTGGATATGGCCACCCAGAGCGCTCAGCGGGCCGCGACCCTGACCGCCCGGCTGCTTGCCTTTTCCCGCCGCCAGCCGCTGAAGCCGACCCCGCTCGACCTGAACGCGGTGGTGCGCGACAGCACCGAGCTGCTTCACCGCACGCTGGGCGAGACGATCGAGTTGGAGGGGGTGCTGGCGCCTCGCCTCTGGCCGGTGGAGCTCGACCAGAACCAGCTGGAAAGCGCCATTCTCAACCTAGCGGTCAACGCTCGCGACGCCATGCCCGAAGGCGGCAAGCTGACCATCGAGACCGGCAACACCATGCTGGACGAGAGCTACACCGCCACCGACACCGAGGTGGTGCCAGGCCAGTACGCGGTGCTGTCGATCAGCGACAACGGCGAGGGCATGTCGCGAGACATCCTGAACCGGGTGTTCGAGCCGTTCTACACCACCAAGGACGTCGGCAAGGGCACCGGGCTCGGCCTCAGCATGGTCTATGGCTTCGTCAAGCAGTCCGGCGGCCACGTCACCGTCTACAGCGAGACGGGCGAGGGCACGACGGTCAAGCTCTACTTCCCGCGTTTCCGGGGCGACCTCCCGTCCACCGAGATCGTCCAGGACCTGCGCGCGCCGGAGGGCCTCAAGGAGGAGGTCATCCTAGTGGTCGAGGACAACGAGGATGTGCGCGCCTACAGCGTGATGATCCTCAACGAGCTCGGCTACGCCGTGTTGGAGGCGGGCGACGCGGACGCCGCGCTGACCATCCTGAACCGATCCGGCAGGATCGACCTGCTGTTCACCGACGTGGTGCTGCCTGGAAGGAACGGCCGTGTGCTGGCGGATGCGGCGCGTTCAGTGCGCCCGGACCTACGGGTGCTGTTCACCACCGGCTATTCCCGCAACGCCATCGTCCACCAGGGTCGCCTGGACGCAGGCGTGCAGCTGGTCACCAAGCCGTTCACCTTCGAGCAGCTCGCGTCGCGTGTCCGCGATGTGCTGGACGGCTGAGAACGACGCGTCGGGCGTTTTTCGCCAAACGCTCCAAGCGCCGGCGGCCAGGTTATCGCCGGTCGCGGCGGAACTTGGTCGCGGCGGCCTGCAGCGAAGCGCCCCAGGCGTTGGGAATGCCCTCGTCGTCGGCCGGGGCGAAGGGCAGTTGCCCCGCGACGCCGCGCACGGCCAGCCAGAGCTGGAGATTGAAATGCTCCAGCATCCGCAGTGGTCGCCGCCGGCTGTCGGTGACGTCCCATCCCGCCAGTTCGAACGCTTCGATCTGCTCGCGGATGGGTTTGCGTTCGATCTGGTCCCAATCGGCGGGGCGCGCGACCTGTGCGGCGGCGTCCGCCGTCAGCCCGAAATTAGCCGTCGAGCATTGATCGATCTCGGCGTAGTGGGTCCGCGCATCGGGCTCCGCATACCGCGGGTTCATCAGCGCCTTCTGTTCCAAGGCCGCGATCCCCGGCAGATCGATGAGTTTTCTGGGCATGTTGCCTGTGTTCCGAAAGGGTGGGCCGGCGTTGTCGCTCGCCGCGGAGCTGTCGTTTCAAGGGAGTGAGGGCAGTCGCAGCGGGAGACGTCCTGCTCCTGCCTTCGACTCGATGGATATCACGCTTTGGGTTTGAGGTCGGGTCGCGATGCAAGGAACGCCGTGCGCTCCGCCGCCGTCAGGACCTTGGCCTTCTTCAGGCGCGACACCCTGGGGGTCGGCGGGGCGAACAGGCGGCTCGGCGGCTCGGAGCCTTGAAGCTCGGAGAGGCGCTTGGTGGGAGGCTTCATCCGTCGCTCGCGGGTTTTACGACCCGCCTTGTATCCGCGGGCTCCCCTTCATCGCAGATTCCCGTGACGTTCGCTGCAATTGCAGCGCTTGCGCCGGATCGTAGGCGCCGGGGCGAGCCTGGGGCGGCAGGTCAAGCAGGTGCGAGCCTCGCCTATCAGGCATGGCGGCGGTGCTGATCGAATTCCAGGACACGCGAATGATGTGTCACGCGACGCCGCGAACGGGCGCATTCGTGGATCTCATCGGCGAGTTCGCGGAGTGCATCCACGTTGAGCCGCTTGCAGCCGGCCAAGACGTAAACTCGAAATTCGGCCGCCTCGCGACTGTCGAACCCCATGTGCGCGTTAAGAACTGGTCCCATTGTGTCACCTCAATCAGTAGTAGAAGCAATCACAGGTCGAATGGTTGCGTTTCCTCGTCTCTAAACGTGAGCTGGTGGAGGGTTTACTATGATGAGCCCATCGATTTCGGATCGAGGCTGGCTTGATCGCGATGCTGGCGGGGACGCGCGGACGGGGCGTTGGAGCGGGCAGCGGGAATCGAACCCGCACGAGCAGCTTGGGAAGCTGCCAGGCTACCACTACATCATGCCCGCGCTCTGCGGAGGTTCTAGCGTGACGGGGCCGCCGCTGTCACCCCTTCCATCGCGACGATGGGGTGGGGGACGTCCGACTTCGTAGCTGCTAAGCGTCGCAGACGCCCGTCAGACTTGGCATGACCATGCACGATCATTCCCACGACCATGCCCATGATCACACCGATGATCACGAGGAGCACGACCACTCCGGCGGCTCGGCGCACGACCATGGGTCGCACCATGGCCACAGCCATGGCGGCGGCCATCATCACCATAGCCACGCGCCCGCCGACTTCGGGACCGCCTTCGCCATCGGCGCCATGCTGAACATCGGCTTCGTGGGCGCGGAGGCGGTGTTCGGGGTGCTCGCCCACTCGATGGCCCTGCTGGCGGATGCGGGCCACAACCTCGGCGACGTGATGGGCCTGCTGGCGGCCTGGGCGGCCAACCGGCTGGCCAAGCGCCAGCCCAGCGAGCGGTTCACCTACGGCCTGGGCTCGACCTCGGTCCTGGCCGCCCTGTCCAATGCGGTGGTGCTGCTGGTGGTCACAGGCGCGGTGGCGTGGGAGGCGGTGCGGCGGCTGGTCTCGCCGGAACAGGTGGTTGGCGGTACCGTGATGGCGGTGGCCGCGCTCGGCATGCTGGTCAACGGGGCCACCGCCATGCTGTTCGCTCGTGGCCGCAAGGGCGACCTCAATGTGCGCGCCGCCTTCATGCACCAGCTGTCCGACGCCCTGGTCGCGGCGGGGGTGGTGGTCGCGGGCGGGGTGATCCTGTTCACCCGCTGGACCTGGATCGACCCGGTGGTCAGCCTGGTCATCTCTGGCGTGATCGTCTGGGGCACCTGGGGCCTGCTGAAAGAATCGCTGAACATGGCGCTGGACGCCGTGCCGCCGGGGATCGACCCGATGCAGGTGCGCGCCTACCTGCTGGGCCTGCCGGGGGTGGAGGGCCTGCACGACCTGCACATCTGGGCCATGTCCACGACCGAGACGGCGATGACCTGCCATCTGCTGATGCCGGGCGGCCAGCCCAAGGACGCGGTGCTGGCCCAGGCCTGCGATGTGCTGAACCACCGCTTCCGCATCGGCCACGCGACGATCCAGGTCGAGACGGATGCGGCCTACGGCTGCCGGTTGGAACCGGAACACGTGGTGTAGGGCTCTCCTTGTCCCCTTGCGGGAGAAGGAAGGGGCCCGCGTGTCGATAGACGCGTGGGAAGGTTGAGGGGTCTTGCTGCGATATCAACGGCGAGCGTCCGTCGACCCCCCACCCTCCCAGCAAAGCTGGGCCCCTCCCTCTCCCGCAAGGGGAGAGGGGGAAGTCCGTTCACCCCGCCAACGCAGCTCGCACCGCATCCACGCCGGCCTGGGCCTGCGCGCCATCCGGGGCGCCGCCCTGGGCGAAGTCGGGCTTGCCGCCGCCACCCTGGCCGCCCATGGCCGGCACCGCCAGCTTGATCAGGTCCGAGGCGCTGACGCGGCCGATCAGATCGGCGGTCACGGCGATGGCGATGGCGGCCTTGCCCTCGCTGACGCCGACCACGACCACCACGCCCGAGCCGACCTGCTTGCGGAAGTCCTCGATCACCGGGCGCAGGCCCTTGCCATCGACCCCGTCGAGCACCCGGCCGATAAACTTGATCCCGCCGATGTCCTCCACCGCCGAGGTCTCGCCGCCGCTGCCGCCGCCGAGCGCCAGCTTACGCTTGGCGTCGGCCAGTTCGCGCTCCAGCCGCTTGCGCTCGGCCGTCAGGGCCTCGATGCGGGCCGGAACCTCGGCCGGCGGAACCTTGAACTGATAGGCCAGCCCCTCGGCCACGCCTGCTCGATCGAGCAGGAAGCGGCGCGCGGCCTCGCCGGTCAGGGCCTCGACCCGGCGCACGCCGGCGGCGACCCCGGTCTCGGAGACGATCTTGAACAGGGCGATGTCGCCGGTGCGCGCCACATGGGTGCCGCCGCACAGCTCCACCGAATAGGCGCCTTCGCCCGCGAGCGCGCGGCCGAGGGTGAGCACGCGCACCTCCTCGCCGTACTTCTCGCCGAACAGGGCGACCGCGCCGGCCTCGATGGCCTGCTGCGGGGCCATGCTCTCGGTCTTGGCCGGCAGGTTCTGGCGGATCACTGCGTTCACCTCGGCCTCGACCCGATCCAGTTCCTCGGGCGACAGGGCCTGGCCGTGGCTGAAGTCGAAGCGCATGCGCTCGGCGTCGACCATCTGGCCCTTCTGCGCCACGTGGCCGCCGAGCACGTTCTTCAACGCGGCATGGGCGAGGTGGGCGGCGGAGTGGTTGGCGCGGGTGCGGGTGCGGGCGTCGGCGTCGATGGCCAGCCGCACCCGGTCGCCCACCGCCAGCTTGCCGCGCTGGATGGTGAGGGTGTGGACGTAGAGATCGCCCGCCTGCTTGGCGACGGCGTCGAGCTTGCCCGCGCCGCCCGGCCACTCGATCTCGCCGACATCGGAGGCCTGGCCGCCGCTCTCGGCGTAGAAGGGCGTGCGGTCGAACAGCACCTCGACGGTCAGGGCGTCGGCGGCGCCGGCGATCTGGGCGCTATCGGCCACATCGATCTCGGCGGCCTCGCGCACCAGGGCGATCACTTCGCCTATCACCTCGGACTGTTCGTAGCCGACGAAGTCGGTCGGGCCGAGGCGGTCGCGCAGCTTGAACCATTCGGCGGTCTGGGCGCGGTCGCCTGATCCCGCCCAGTTCTCCCGCGAGCTGGCCTTCTGCTGGGCCATGGCGGCGTCGAAGCCCGTCAGGTCCACGGTCAGGCCCATGCCGCGCACCGCGTCCTGGGTCAGGTCGAGCGGGAAGCCGTAGGTGTCGTAGAGCTTGAACGCGGTCTCGCCCGACAGCACCCCGCCAGCTTCGAGCCCACGAGTCGCATCTTCAAGAAGCCCCATGCCGCGGCCGAGCGTGGTGCGGAACCGGACCTCTTCCTGGCGCAGGGTCTCGGTGATCAGCGCCTGAGCGCGCACCAGTTCGGGATAGGCCTGGCCCATCTGCTCGACCAGGGCGGGGACCAGCCGGTGCATCAGCGGGTCCTGCGCGCCCAGGATGTGGGCGTGGCGCATGGCCCGGCGCATGATCCGGCGCAGCACATAGCCCCGGCCCTCGTTGGAGGGGCTGACCCCGTCGGCGACCAGGAAGGAGGTCGAGCGCAGGTGGTCGGCGATCACCCGGTGCGACGGCAGAGCCTCGCCCTCCGCCTTCACCCCGGTCAGCTCGACCGAGGCCGCGATCAGCGCCTGGAACAGGTCGATGTCGTAGTTGTTGTGCACGCCCTGGAGCACGGCGGCCATCCGCTCCAGCCCCATTCCGGTGTCGATGGAGGGCTTGGGCAGCGGCTGGCGGGGACGGCCGTCGGCGAACTGCTCGTACTGCATGAACACCAGGTTCCAGATCTCGATGAACCGGTCCCCGTCCTCGTCCGGCGAGCCTGGCGGGCCGCCGGGGATGCCCTCGCCGTGGTCGTAGAAGATTTCCGAGCAGGGGCCGCACGGGCCGCTGTCGCCCATGGACCAGAAGTTGTCGGAGGTGGCGATGCGGATGATCCGGCTGTCGTCCAGCCCGGCGATCTTCTTCCACAGGCCGTGGGCCTCGTCGTCCTCGGCGTAGACGGTGACCAGCAGCTTGTCGGCGGGCAGGCCGAACTCCTTGGTGACCAGGTTCCAGGCCAGCTCGATCGCGCGTTCCTTGAAATAGTCGCCGAACGAGAAGTTGCCGAGCATCTCGAAGAAGGTGTGGTGGCGCGCGGTGTAGCCGACATTGTCCAGGTCGTTGTGCTTGCCGCCGGCGCGCACGGACTTCTGGGACGAGGTGGCGCGGGGGGCCGGGGGCTGTTCGGCGCCGGTGAAGTTGTTCTTGAACGGCACCATGCCCGCATTGACGAACAGCAGGGTCGGATCGTTCTGCGGCACCAGCGGCGCGGATGGGACCACCAGGTGCCCGTTAGCCTGGAAGTAGTCCAGATAGGCGCTGCGGATGTCGTTTAGGCTCTGCATGTCGTTTCCGGCTGAAGCGCGAGTTGCGCCTGATATAGAAAGGCTTAGCTGGAGAGGCCAGTGGCGCTTACGCGCAGGTGAAGGGGCGAGGGAATATGGGCGCGGGGGACCCGTCAGGCCGGCCGAGGGCGACCCACCCGCAGATGCTGAGCGCCGGCCGCCCGCAGGTGAAGGTGGTCGGGCTTCATCGGGGCCGGTTTGAGGACGTCTACCATCGGCTGCTGACGCTGAGCTGGTGGCGGTTCTTCCTGCTCTGGGTGGGTATCTACCTCGGGGTCAACTTCGTTTTCGCCGTGCTCTATTGGGTGCAGCCGGGCGGGCTGATCAATGCGCGGCCCTGGTCGTTCGAGGACGCCTTCTTCTTCAGCGTCCAAACCCTGGGCACCATCGGCTATGGGACCATGTCGCCCCACAGCACTTTCGCCAACCTGCTGGTGACGGCGGAGGCCTTCTTCAGCCTGGCGCTGACGGCGGTGGGGACCGGGCTGATCTTCGCGCGGATCTCCAGGCCCACGGCGCGGGTGATGTTCAGCCGTATCGCCGTGGTCACGCCGCGCGACGGCGTGCGGACCCTGATGTTCCGAGCTGCCAATACGCGGGTGAACCAGATCTTGGAGGCGGAGGTGAGCATCAGCCTGGCGCGCACCGTGACCACGCTGGAAGGGATCAGCTATCGCGGCTTCTACGCGTTGCAGCCGCTCCGTTCCCGTTCGCCCCTGTTCGCCCTGAGCTGGACGGTGATGCACGTGATCGATGAGACCAGCCCGCTCTACGGGGTCGACGATGCGGCCCTGCTGGCCGAGAACGCGGAACTGATCGTGGTGATTTCCGGCGTCGACGAGACCTTCGCCCAGCGCATTCACACTAGGCATTCCTATCTACCGCACGAGATACGATGGGATCGCGGCTTCGCCGACATTCTGACCATGGACGAACACGGCCACCGCGTGATTGATTACGGCCGCTTCCACGACCTCGCGCCCGAGGAAGCTCAGCGGGGGCCATCCGCTGCAGGTCTCGAAGCCGGGGCCGTCATTTCAACGAACCGACGAGACACATGACCACGTTCGACGACCGCGAGCACGCATTCGAAGCCCATTTCGCCTTCGAGCAGGAACTGGAGTTCAAGGTCCACGCCCGGCGCGACCGGCTGGTCGGGCTATGGGCCGGCGGCTTGATGGGGCTCCAGGACGGCGAGCTGGAGACCTACATCCTCAGTCTAGTGCGCGCCGACCTGCGCGATCCGGGCGACGAGGACGTCTACCGGAAGGTCCTGACCGATCTGGCCGCCAACAATGTCGACATCCACCCGCATGCGGTGCGCGAACACCTCGACCAGTGCCTGGCCCAGGCGCGCGCCGATGTCGGCGCCAACTGAGGGACCGCGCTTTCCGCGAAGTGACCGGCGGAACGATTCCGCCTAAACCCATCCAGCTTTGGAAAGCCCTTCGGGGCGTTTGCCGGCCGCGCACGGGCGCGGCTGAAAGGTAGGGACGCCGATGCGCGTAGCGATGATCGGGACGGGCTATGTGGGCCTGGTGTCGGGCGCCTGTTTCGCCGACTTCGGCCATACGGTCACCTGCATCGACAAGGATGCGGACAAGATCGCGCGCTTGGAGCGCGGCGAGATCCCGATCTTCGAGCCGGGCCTTGAGCAACTGGTGGCCTCCAACATGCGCGAGGGGCGGTTGTCGTTCGCCACCGACGCGACCCAGGCGGTGCGCGAGGCGGACGCGGTGTTCATCGCGGTGGGCACCCCTTCGCGGCGCGGCGACGGCTATGCGGACCTGTCCTATGTCCATGCGGCGGCGGAGGAGGTGGCGGGGCTGCTCGAAGGCTTCACCGTGGTGATCACCAAGTCCACCGTGCCGGTCGGCACCGGGGACGAGATCGAGGCCATCATCCGCCGCGTGCGGCCCGACGCCGACGTGGCGGTGGTCTCCAACCCGGAGTTCCTGCGCGAGGGCGCGGCGATCTCGGACTTCAAGCGGCCGGACCGGGTGGTGGTGGGCACGCTGGACGAGCGGGCCCAGGAGGTGATGCGCGGCCTGTATCGCCCGCTGTATCTGAACGAGACCCCGATCGTGTTCACCGAGCGGCGGACCTCTGAGCTGATCAAGTATGCGGCCAACGCCTTCCTGGCGATGAAGATCACCTTCATCAACGAGATCGCCGACCTGTGCGAGGCGGTGGGCGCGGACGTGCAGCAGGTCTCGCGCGGGATCGGGCTGGACGGGCGGATCGGGTCGAAATTCCTGCACGCGGGGCCGGGCTATGGCGGCTCATGCTTTCCCAAGGACACGCTCGCCCTGGTGCGCACGGCGGCCGACGCCGGCGCGCCGATCCGGCTGGTGGAGACAACAGTCGAGGTCAACGACGCGCGCAAGCTGCGCATGGCCGACAAGGTGGCCAAGGCCCTGGGCGATCAGGTGGGGGGCAAGACCGTCGCCCTGCTGGGCCTGACCTTCAAGCCGAACACCGACGATATGCGCGACGCGCCTTCGCTGGCCATCGTCCCGGCGCTGCAGGCCAAGGGTGCGCGCGTCCGCGCCTTCGATCCCGAGGGCATGAAAGAGGCTGGAAAGTTGCTGCAGGACGTGGCGTTCACGACCAACGCCTACGAGGCGGCCGAGGGCGCCGACGCGGTGGTGATCGTCACCGAGTGGGACCAGTTCCGCGCGCTCGACCTGGCGCGGCTCAAGGCCGCGATGCGGACGCCCATCCTGGTGGACCTGCGCAACATCTATCAACCCGCCGAGGTCCGCGCCGCCGGCTTCAGCTATGTCGGGGTCGGCCGAAAGGCGGACTGAGCGCGTCTTCCCAAACGGCGTTCAGGGCGTTTCCGGCGGGCCTGCGGAATCGATCAGCGCCTTCTGGCAGGCGCCGACCTCCTCGCCCTGGCCCTGATCGACACAGGTGACATAGGCCTTCACTGTCTCGCCGCCCGTTGGGCGCGGGTCGGCGGTAGGGGCGTTGGGGGGCGGTGGCGGCCCGTCGGACGTGTCGAACGCCAGATCGTATCCCACCGCTTCCCGTCCCGACAGGCCGACGAAGCCGGAGCCTTCGTGCTTGCGGAAGTGGAAGACGTAACGGGTCTTGGGCTCCAGGGTGCAACGCGTGACGAAGGTCCGGCGCCCGGGCAGCGCCCATGCACCCGCCTTGGCGCAGGGGTCGTTCTCGCCGCCCTCGATGTTCAGCTCCCAGTCGCAGGCCATGGCCGCATCGAAGCTCACCCGCACCAGCAGCGGCCCGGGGGGCGAGGTCGCGCCCTGGGCCGGAAAGCTGTCCACCACGGCGGGATCGTGATCGGCCGGATAACGGGTTTCATCGGGCTTCGGACACCAGCCGGCGGCGGTCACCGTCACGCCTGACACCGTGGTCGGCCTGTGGCCGGTGACGGTCACTCCTGGGATCGCCGTGGAGGCGCGGGTCGGCGCGTCGGCGGGCGGCGGCGGGATAAAGGGCGCATCGCCCTGCGCCGACGCAGGCCCACCGCTGGCGAGACCTATCGTCAACAGGATGCAGAGCGGCAAGGTGGGGGAGCGGATAGGCGGCATGATGCGATCGAAGCGCGGCGCTGACGCCGCATCCGAGGCCTTAACGCGTATGGAAGGTTCGAGGTTCAGCCCGCGCGCGCGCGGGCGGCGCCGGACAGCGGGCCGCCCCGTCGCCGCAGGCGGCTGCGAAGCGGGCGCAGGTGAAAAACAAGGGTCGGGATGGCCACGCTGAACAGTTCGCCGGCGAACAGCAGGTTCAGGATCAACTTGTACTGGTAGAATGAACTCCGAGACTCCGGCAGGAACATGATCGTGATGTGGGTCAGCAGTTCGCACCCGAAGCACAGCGCCAAGCTGGCCTTCCACCATCGGAAATTCCGGAAGCCGGCGTTGATCGCCAGCGACATGCCGATCGCGTCCATCAGGGCGCTGATCTCGACTCCGTCGGTGACGTTCATCCGGTGATCGACCAGGTTGAAGATCGCCCAGTACAACAACAGCATCAGTGAAAACGGCCGCACGCCTCGCCGAGGACTGGTGCGGGATAGAACGGCCACGAGGAGGGCGGCCAAGCCATAGACCGCCCCCCAACTCATTCAGGCAGCCTGCTTGGCCTGCGGTCCAACGCCTTCGGCGAAGTCGACCTGCTTGTCGCCGCCGCCGGAATCGGGAACGACCTTGCTGGTGATGCCCGGAACCGCATCTTCTGCCAGGATCAGGCAGGCGTAGAGGCGGGCGTGCAGGCGGCGGTGGGCGGCGATGAGGGCCCGGCGTTGCGGACCCTCTGGCAGGGCTTGAGCAGCGGCTTCGGCCTCGATCAGGGCCGCGCGCGCGAAGATCGCCTGTTGGACTTTATCGTTCATGGGCATCTCCTTGGCCAATATCGGCCAAGGCCGCCTATACCACAACACTATTTGGGTAGAATGATTAACGCGATTGCAACGATAGGTTTTGGGTCAAGAAGAGGTGACCGGCGCCTGTTCCGAACGCAAACCGCCTTCCATTCGCGCCACGGCGCCCGCCGCCACGGCGTTGCCGATCACGTTGGTGGCGCTGCGGCCCATGTCCATGAAGTGATCCACCCCCAGGATCAGGGCCAGTCCCGCCTCGGGAATGTGGAAGGTGTTCAGGGTCGCGGCGACCACCACCAGCACCGCGCGCGGCACCCCGGCCAGCCCCTTGCTGGTGACCATCAGCACCAGCAGCATGATCACCTGCTGCCCGAGGCTGAGATGGATGTCGTAGACCTGGGCGATGAACAGGACCGCGAATGTGCAGTAGATCATCGATCCGCACAGGTTGAACGAATAGCCCAAGGGCAGCACGAAGGCGGCGATGCGGTTGGGCACGCCGAACTCTTCCAGCACCTCCAGGGTCTGTGGAAAGGCGGCTTCGGAGGTGGAGGTGGAGAAGGCCAGCAGCACCGGCGAGCGCAGTTTGCGATACAGCTGCCCCGCCCGAGGCCCGATCACCAGCCGTCCGGCCAGCAGCAGGATCGCCCACAGCACGATCAGTCCCAGATAGAAGCTGCCGATCAGGGCGGCGTAGGTCTTCAGTATGCCCAGGCCCTGCACGGTGACGGTGGCGGCCACCGAGGCGAACACCGCCAGCGGCGCCAGCACCATGACGTAGCCGACCATCCGCAGCATGACCTGGCCGCCCTGCTCCAGGACCTTGGCGACCAGCTCCGCTCGGGGGCCCAGCGCCGCGACCGAGCAGCCGACGAACACGGCGAACACCACCACTTGCAGGATTTCGTTGTCCGCCATCGCCCGGATGCCGGAGTCGGGAACGGCGTGGTGGATGAAGTCGGCCAGGCTGGTCTGGGCGGGCTTGATCGCCGCCGCGCCCTCCACGACTAGGTGCAGCCCGGCGCCGGGGTGCAGCACGCCGGCGAACACCATTCCCAGCACCAGCGAGATCAGCGAGGCGCCCAGGAACCAGAGCAAGGTCTTGGCTCCCACCCGTCCCACCGTCGCCGGATCGCCCATGTGCGCCACGCCCGAGGCCAGGGTGGTGAACACCAGCGGCGCCATCAGCATCTTGATCAGCCGCAGGAACACGTCGGTGATCAGCGACAGGTTGGCCGCCACCGCCTTCGCCGCCGTCGGGTCGGGGATGTAGGCGTGGCAGGCGGCGCCCACCGCCAGCCCGAGCGCCAGGCCGAACAGGATGAACAGGGTGAAGTGCTTATTCATGTGTGACGATCCCTGAACGCCCGCCGCGACGGCTAGGCGTTCGCTCCGGCCGACGCCGCAATGGCGGCCGGCAGCGCCCCCTGGGCCAGGCGCATCAACAGCAGGGCCGACAGGCGCGCGCGCTCCACCAGGCTGTCCACCAGCAGATACTCCTCATCCGAATGGATCGCCCCGCCCCGCACGCCCAGGGTATCCACCACCGGCAGGCCGCAGGCGGCCAGGTTGTTGCCATCGCACACCCCGCCCGTGTCGCGCCAGCCGATGTCGAGGCCCAGGTCCGCGCCGCACGCCTTCACCAGGTCGAACAGGCGGCGCTGGTTGGCGTCGAGCGGCTTGGGCGGGCGGCCGAACCCGCCCTTCAGCGTGATCTCCACCTCGTGCTCGGCGGCGACGGCGGCGATGACCTCGGCCATGGCGGCCTCGGCCCAGCGCTGGTCCTCCACCGTGGTCGGGCGCAGGTTGAAGCGCAGGATGGCCAGGTCGGGGACGATGTTGTTCGGACCGCCGCCGTCGATGCGCGCGGGATTGGCCGACAGGGTGGGACGGCGCTTGGCGAAGGCGGCGACGCCCAGCGCCAGGTCGCCGGCGGCGACGATGGCGTTGCGGCCGTCCTGCGGGTTGCGGCCCGCGTGGGCGGCGCGGCCCTTGATCACCGCCGAGAAGTTGCCGCTGCCCTTGCGGGCGCCGGCGAGCGCGCCGTCCGGCATCGAGGGCTCGTAGGTCAGCCCGGCCTGCACGCGCCTGGCGGCCTCGACCAGCAGCGGCGCGGAGCCGGGAGACGACACCTCTTCGTCGCTGTTGAGAACCACTTCGTAGCCGAGCGCGGCTGCGAACGGCGAGGCCTCGACCGCCCGCAGGGCCGCCAGCATCACCGCGATCCCGCCCTTCATGTCGGCCATGCCGGGACCGTTGACGGTGTTGTCGTCCAGCCGGTGCACGGCCTGGAACGGATGGTCGGCGGCGAACACCGTGTCCATGTGGCCGGTCAGCAGCACGCGGATCGGCGCCTCGGGCCGCTGGATCAGGTGCAGGTTACGGCCGTGCAGCAGCGGCGTCTCGCGGCCCTGGGCGTCCACCGCCGTGGCGACCGCCGGATCGCGCAGGCTGAGATTTCCACCGAGCGGGCCGAACGCCTCGCCCAGCACCTTGGCCATGTGGGCCAGGCCTTCGAGATTGCGGCTGCCGGAGTTGATGGCGGACCAGCCCTCGACCTGCGCGAGCAAGGCGGGGCCCTGGTTGTCCAGGCTCGCCAGGACGGCGGCTTCCTCGGTGGACGGCGCGCTCACGCGGCGGGCTCCTCAGGCGGGTGGGCGGAATCGAAGACGGCTTCCGGCCTTGCTTTGGGCCAGATGCGTCCCCGTCTTTCTACAGAAATTCTAAAGGATGCGGATAGGCGGGTCATGTCAACGCGCGGGCTTGAGCGTCAGGGGCAGACCCGCGACGACCAGCACGACGGCGTCCGCCACTTCGGCGATGCGCTGGTGCAGGCGGCCCGCTTCGTCGCGATAGCGACGGCCCAGCGGGTTGTCCGGCACGATCCCCCAGCCGACCTCGTTGCTGACCAGCCACAGGTCCGCGCGGCAGGCCGCGATCGCCGCCGGCAGCGCCAGGGTGCGTTCGGGGTGGCCGGTCTCGGCCAGCATGGAGTTGGACAGCCACAGGGTCAGGCAGTCCACCACCGCCACGTCCTCCGGCCCAAGCAGGGACAGGGCGGCGGCGAGCTCGAGCGGCGCTTCGACCGTGCGCCAGAGCTCGGCGCGTTCCGAACGATGGCTGGCGATGCGCTCGGCCATCTCCGCATCGTGGGCCTGGCCTGTGGCGATGAATATGGGCGTGCAGCCACGGGCCTCCGCCGCCGCCTCGGCCGCGCGCTGGGCGTAGCCGCTCTTGCCCGAGCGTGCGCCGCCCAGCACCAATGTCGAAGCCACCGTCCCTCCGTTGACCGCCTGTAACCTTGGCTGTAGTTCTCGCTCCGCGTCAGGTTCCCCGAAAGGGGATGAATAGGGAACGAGGTTCAAAACCTCGGCTGTCCCCGCAACTGTGAGCGGCGAGCCCGCCCGTCATACGCCACTGGAGCCCTCGGGTCCTGGGAAGGCGACGGGCAAGGCTAGGACCCGCGAGCCAGGAGACCTGCCCGGCGCAGTCGTCCTTCGTCCAGCCGGGTGAGCTGTGCGATACGGGTTTTCCCGAGAGGCGGCGTTAACCGCTGCGCGTGCGCGGCTGGTTCATGCTGCGCGGAGCTTTCCGCCTCCATGGGTCGGTCACGGCGTGCGGCACGTCGTTGTCGAGGAGGCCCTGTTGCGTCGCAAGCTGTTGATCTGCCTTTCTGTTTCCGCTGCCGCCCTGGTCGCGCCCGCCGCCGTCTGGGCGCAGGCTAGCGGCCAGGCGTCCGCGCCCGATGCGGCAGGCGCCGCCGCCGCCAACGCCGTGCAGGAGGTGGTGGTCACCGCCAACCGTTCGCCCATGCCGATCGATCAGGTCGGCCAATCGGTGACGGTGCTGACCGCGCCCCAGATCAAGGCCGACCAGGAGACCATCGTCTCCGACATCCTGGCCCGCACGCCGGGCGTTAGCTTCTCGCGCAACGGCGGACCCGGCGGGACCACCTCGGTGTATATCCGAGGCGCGGAGTCCGACCAGACCGTGGTGCTGATCGACGGGGTGAAGGTCAACGACCCCTCCGACGTCGGCGCCGGCTACGACTTCTCCAACCTGCTGGCCGGCGACATCTCGCGCATCGAGATCCTGCGCGGGCCGCAATCGGCGCTCTACGGCAGCGAGGCCATCGGCGGGGTGGTCAACATCATCACCGCCGAACCGACCAAGCCGCTGGAGGGCGATGTGCAGGCCGAGGGCGGTTCGTACGGCACGGCCTATGTCCGTGGCGGGATCGGCGGCAAGGAAGACCATTACGATTGGCGGCTGGGCGCCTACTACCAATCCACCGACGGCGTGTCGGATTTTGACAAGGCGTTCGGCGGCAAGGAGGACGACGGTTTCCACACCGCCGGCGTCTCGGGCCGCTTCCGCTACGACCTCACCCCTGACCTGCAGTTCGACCAGCGCGCCTACTACACCTGGAGCCGCAACGAGTTCGACGGCTTCGACACCCCGACCTTCACCTTCGGCGACGACGCGGAGTTCGGCCGCACCCAGCAGTTGGTGGACTATACCGGGCTGAACCTGTCGCTGTTCGACGGGCGGCTGAAGAACCGACTGGCCTATGAGTACAACGGCCTGGACCGCAGGAACGAGGACCCCGACCAGGTCGGCACCAAGTTCACCTTCATCGCCCAGGGGCGCGCCAACACCATCGAATACGAGGGGACCTTCGCTATCGCCCCCGGCTATCAATTGGTGTTCGGAGCCCAGAGCGAACGCTCGACCATGAACGAGGAATCGCCCGCCTTCGACCCCGGCCCGACCAAGGCCCACGCCACTATCAACAGCGGCTACGGCCAGATCGTCGGCGAGGTGCTGCGCGGCCTGACCCTGACCGGCGGGATACGCTACGACGACCACTCCACCTTCGGCGACCATGTCACCGGCCAAGCTTCGGCGGCCTGGAAGCTGAACGAGGGGAACACCATACTGCGCGCCAGCTTCGGCCAGGGCTTCAAGGCGCCCTCGCTGTTCCAGCTCTACAGCGAGTTCGGCAACACCACGCTGCGACCGGAAGAGTCCAATGGCTGGGACGCCGGGGTCGAACAGCACTTCTTCGACGGCCGCGTCGTGGTCCAAGCCACCTATTTCGGGCGCGAGACCAAGAACCTGATCGAGTTCGTCGACTGCACCGGGATAGGCGATCCGGCCATCTGCGCCGGCCATGACGCGGCGGGCGGCGTCTACCAGAACGTGGACAAGTCCTCCGCTGAGGGCGTGGAGCTGCAGGCCGACTGGAAGGCCTCCGAGGCGTTGGATTTCAGCGCCAACTACACCTTCGACGACGCCGAGGACCGCTCGCCGGACTCGCCCACCCGTGGCGACCAATTGGCGCGGCGGCCAAAGAACACCGGCAATTTCAGCGCCACCTACCTCTGGCCGGTCAAGTTGAAGACCACCGCGGCGGTGCGCTACGCCGGGCAGAGCTTCGACGACGACGCGGACACCGTTCCGCTGAAGAGCTATACCCTGCTGGATCTGCGCGCCTCGTATCCCTTGCGCGACAACCTGGAGCTCTACGCCCGCGTGGAGAACCTCACCGACGCCCATTACGAGACCACCTTCCAGTACGGAACGCTGGGGCGGGCGGGCTATGCCGGCGTGCGGCTCAGCTTCTGAGCCGATGACGCCCCTCGCTATCCACGGGGGGCGTCTGGCGGCGGCGAGAGCGGCGTTTCCCGACGCCCCGTCGCCCTGGCTCGATCTGTCGACCGGAGTGAACCCAAGGCCCTATCCGGCCCAGCGGGCCAGCCGCGCCGCCCGCGCGCGTCTGCCTGATCTGGCGGAGACACGGGCGCTGGAGGTCGCGGCCGCCCACGCCTTCGGATGCGCGCCAGAACGGGTGCTGGCCACGCCGGGGGCCGAGGCCGCCATCCGCCTGCTGGCCTCGACGCTCGAGGTCCGTTCGGCCGCCATCGCCGGGCCGACCTATAGCGGTCACGCCGAGGCCTGGGTGGCGGCGGGCGTCGCCATAGAGATGGTCGAGCGCGTGCGGCTCGGTGAAACGGCGGCCGGGATGCTGGTCCTGGTCAACCCGAACAACCCGGATGGCGCCTCCACGCCGCGGGCCGAGGTCGCCGATCTGGCCGGGCGACGCGGAGGCTGGCTGATCGTGGACGAATCCTTCGTCGAGACCGCGCCGGACCTCAGCGTCGCCGGGATGGAGATGGAGCGGCTGGTGGTGCTGCGGTCTTTCGGGAAGTTCTACGGCCTGGCCGGTCTACGCCTGGGGTTCGTGGTGGGCGATCCGGCTTTGATCGACCGATTGCGGTCCCGGCAAGGCGAGTGGCCGGTGTCCGCCGACGCTATCGCGGCCGGTCTGGCCGCCTATCCCGATACGGCCTGGGCGGCGCGCACGCGGACGCGGCTGACGCGCGATGCGGGGCGGCTCGATCGGTTGCTGGCCGAGACGGGCTTCGAGTTGGTCGGGGGTACAACCCTGTTCCGCCTTGTCCGTGCGCCGGACGCCTCGCGCCGGTTCGAGCGGCTGGCGCGTACAGGCGTGTTGGTCCGCCCCTTCGCCTACGCCGCCGATTGGATACGCTTCGGCTTGCCGCCGGCCTGGGGGTGGCGGCGCCTTGAAACCGCATTGATGGAGAGCGCCGCATGAGCGACGACGACCGCAACGCCGAGCACACCCGCGCCATGCACGCGCTCAAGGCCGAGCGCGACGCGCTGATGGCCGAGAAGCGCGAGGGCCACGGCCTGCTGATGGTCCACACCGGCGAGGGGAAGGGCAAGTCCACCGCCGCTTTCGGCATGATCGCCCGCGCGCTCGGCTGGGGCTACAAGGTTGGCGTGGTCCAGTACATCAAGGGCAAGTGGATCACCGGCGAGCGTCAGTTCTTCGCCCGCTTCCCCGATCAGGTCCGCTATGCGGTGATGGGCGAGGGCTTCACCTGGGACGTGGCCGACCGGGAGCGCGATATCGCCGCCGCCCGCGCCGCCTGGGCGATCAGTCTGGAAATGATCGCCGATCCAGACCTGCACCTGGTGGTGCTGGACGAGTTGAACATCGCGCTGCGCTACCAATACCTGGACGTGGCCGAGGTGGTCGCCGGCCTGACCGCGCGGCCGGCCGGAAAGCATATCTGCGTCACCGGCCGCAACGCCCCGCCCGAGCTGCTGGCGGCGGCCGATCTGGTGACGGAGTTCCAGGCCGTGCGCCACCCCTTCGAGCAGGGCTTCAAGGCCCAGCGCGGGATCGACTTTTGAACCCTGCACGCGCACTTGCGGCGATTGTGGTCGTCCTCGCCCTGGCCGCACCCGCCCAGGCGGCGACGCCGCGCCGGATCGTGTCGCTGAACCCATGCCTTGACGCCATCCTGCTCGACGTGGCCGATCCCGGCCAGATCGTGGCGCTCAGTCACTATTCGCGCGATCCGGCCCAGTCCGCAGTTGCGGTGCGGGCGAAGCGCTTCCCCTTCACCTGGGGCTCGGCCGAGGAGGTGGCGGCGCTGAAGCCCGACCTGGTGCTGATGAGCGGCATGGGCGCCTCCAGCCTGCGCGGCGTGCTGCCCCGTCTGCATATCCCCTCGGCCGAGTTCACCGTGCCCTACAGCGTGGACGAGAGCCTGGCGCAGGTGCGGCGGGTGGCCATGTTGTCGGGCCATCCCGAACGGGGCGAGGCCCTGGTCGCCCGCATCGAGGCCGCCTTGGCCGCCGCGGGGCCTGCGCCTGGAACCCCGCGCCTGAGCGCGCTGCTGTTCGAGGGCCATGGCTTAGCGTCCGGGCCCCATACCCTGATGGACGAGCTGATGCGGCGCACGGGTTTCGACAACGCCACGCGGCGCTTCGGCATGACCCATTCCATAGATTTGCCGCTGGAGCGGTTGATCGCCGATCCACCGCAGGTGCTGCTGTCGGGGCGGATGGAAGCGGGCGAGCCGACCTGGGCGGACCGGGTGCTGTCCCATCCGGCGCTGGCCGCCGTCCGGAGCCGCATGAAGCGCGAGGCCCTGCCGGAGACCCTGGTCTATTGCGCCGGACCGGTGATGATCCCGACGGTCCAGGCCCTGGCCGCCGCGCGTCGCGACGCCTTGAGGACCAAGCCATGATGAGGCGTTCGCCGCTGCTGTTGAACCTGCTGTTGGTGGTGGGTCTGGTCGTACTCTCCGTCCTGTCGCTGATCGCGGGCAAGGTGTGGGTGCCGCTCGGCCATCTCGCGGCCGCCAGCGATCCGCGCTGGGCGATCATCACCGAGCTGCGCATCCCGCGCACGATCCTGGGCCTGGCGGTTGGCGCGACGCTGGGCCTGTCGGGGGCGGTCTTGCAGGGCTATACGCGCAACCCCGTGGCCGACCCCGGCCTGCTCGGCGTGTCGTCGATGGCCTCGCTGGGTGCGGTGCTGACCATCTATCTGGGCCTGACCGGGGCCGCGCCCTGGATGATGGTCGCCTTCGCCATGAGCGGGGCGGGGATCGGCGTGCTGATCCTGCTGGCCCTGGCGGGCTCGGCCGGTGGCGCGACGACCTTTCTGCTCGCGGGCATGGTGCTGAACGTCATCGCAGAGGCGGGGCTTTCCCTGGCCCTGATGCTGTCGCCGAACGCCTGGGCGACGTCGGAGATCATCACCTGGCTGCTGGGGTCGGTCGCCGACCGCAGCATGGTCGATGTCCGTATCGCCTTGCCGTTCATCGTCGTCGGTTCCGGCCTGCTGCTGACCACCGGCCGCGCGCTCGACGCCCTGACCTTGGGCGAGGCCGGCGCGCGCTCGGTCGGCGTGTCCCTGCGCCGGACCCAGGTGGTGATCGCCATCGGCGTCGGGCTCGCCTGCGGGGCCAGCGTGGCGGTGACCGGCGTCATCGGCTTCGTCGGCCTGATCGTACCGCATCTGGTTCGGCCGCTGGTCGGTTCGCGGCCGGGAGCCCTGCTGGTCCCAAGCGCCCTGGCCGGCGCGGCCCTGCTGGTCGCAGCCGACATCCTGGTGCGCCTGACGCCGGCGGCGAGCGAGGTGCGGCTGGGCGTGGCCATGGCGGTGCTGGGCGGCCCGTTCTTCCTCTGGCTGCTGCTCTCCATGCGCCGGAGGCTGGCGTGAGGTCGGTGAGCGCCATGGCGCTGGAAGCGAGGGGGCTGGCCGTACGTCTGGGCGGTCGCGCGGTCCTCGACGGCGTGGACCTGGCCTTCCAGCCCGGCAAGGTCACTGCGGTGCTGGGGCCGAACGGGGCGGGCAAGTCCACCCTGCTGAACTGCCTGGCGGGGCTGCGCCGGCCCGACGCGGGGGAAACCCACCTGGACGGCCGGCCGATCGAAACGCTCTCGGCCAAGACGCGGGCGCGTAGCCTCGGCTACCTGCCCCAGGCCCCGGAGATCGCCTGGAGCCTGGACGTGCGCACCTACGCCCGGCTCGGCCGCACCGCCTATCTGGGGGCGTTCGGGCCCACGGCGGAGGACGAGGCGGCGGTCGAACGCGCATTGATCCGTACACAGATGACTGCCTTTGCCGACCGCGACGTCACCACCCTGTCCGGCGGCGAGCGCGCTCGCGCCCTGATCGCCCGGGTGCTGGCCGGCGAGCCCCGCTGGCTGATCGCCGATGAGCCGCTCACGGGCCTGGACCCCAGCCATCAGCTCGACGCCGCCGACCTGCTGCGCGGCTTCGCGGCCGAGGGCGGGGGCGTGGTCGTCACCCTGCACGACCTGGGTTTCGCCGCTCGGGTGGCGGATCGGGCGGTGGTGCTGGTGGAGGGCAGGGTGATCGCGGACGGGCCGCCGGCCGAGGCCCTGTCTCCCGAGGTGCTGGCGCGCGCCTACGACATCGACGCCCGCTGGACGGCGGGAGCGGTCGGACCGCTGCTCGATCTGATCGGCCGGCGGTGAAGGGCGGCCGCGCCCATTGCGTGAGCCTGGCGGCGCTCGCGCTCGGGCTGGAGGCGGCGGTCGGCTATCCCGAAACGCTCAACGCGCGCCTGCCGCATCCGGTGGTCTGGATCGGGCGCGCCATCGAAGGTTTGGAGCGGCGTTGGAATCGCCCCGAGACCGGCCCCGTCCGCCGTAAGGCGCTCGGCGTCGCGACCTTAACGCTGACGGCGGGGGCGAGCGCCGGCGCGGGCTGGCTGGTGCAGCGCGCGTGCGGACGCTCGCGCCTGGGCTGGCTGGCGGCGGCGCTGCTGGCCACGCCGGGTCTGGCCCAACGCAGCTTGCACGATCACGTCGAGGCGGTGCGCCGCCCGTTGGATGCGGGCGACCTGCCCGGCGCACGCAACGCCGTGGGCCGGATCGTCGGGCGTGACGTGGCTCGCCTGGACGCTCCGGGCGTGGCGGCCGCTGCGCTGGAGAGCCTGGCGGAGAGCTTCAACGACGGGGTGGTCGCCCCGGCCCTCTGGCTGGCGCTGGGCGGCCTGCCGGGGCTCTACGCCTACAAGGCGGTGAACACCGCCGACAGCATTATCGGCCACATGGAGCCGCGCTGGCGCGACTTCGGCTGGGCGGCGGCGCGCACAGACGACCTGATGAACCTGATCCCGGCGCGCCTCGCTGGATGGCTGATCGCCTTGGCGGCAGGGCGCGGCGCCCGGACCATGGGACGCGACGCCGGGAAGCACGCCTCGCCCAACGCCGGCTGGCCCGAGGCGGCCATGGCCGGGGCGCTGGGCGTGCGGCTGGGCGGGGCGGCGGTCTACGACGGCGAGGTCATGGCGCGCCCGACCTTCGGCGACGGGCCGCCGCCGAGGGCTTCCGACCTGGCGCGGGGATTGTCGGTCTACCGCCACGCTTGCGGCCTGCTGTTGCTTGGCTGCCTGATCGGCGGCGCGGTGGCGGGGAGGCGCAGCCGATGACGGCCACGCTGATGATCCAGGGCTGCGGTTCGGACGTGGGCAAGTCGACCCTGGTCGCGGGCCTCTGCCGCCTGTTCACCGACCGTGGGCTCAGGGTGCGGCCGTTCAAGCCGCAGAACATGAGCAACAACGCCGCCGTCACCGCCGACGGCGGTGAGATTGGGCGCGCCCAGGCGCTCCAGGCCATCGCCTGCCGCACGCCACTGAGCGTGCATATGAACCCGGTGCTGCTGAAGCCTCAGAGCGACGTCGGGGCCCAGCTAGTGGTGCGTGGGCGGATGGAGGGGAACTGGACCGCTAGCGCCTTCCAGGACCGCAAGCGAAGCCTGCTGTCGACGGTGGTGGAGAGCTTCGAGCTGCTGAAGGGCGAGGCCGACCTCGTGCTGGTGGAGGGCGCGGGCAGCCCGGCGGAGATCAACCTGCGCGCCGGCGACATCGCCAACATGGGTTTCGCAAGGGTGACGGATACGCCGGTCGCCCTGGTCGGCGATATCGACCGCGGCCACGTCATCGCCGCCTTGGTCGGGGCGCACGCCGTGCTCGATCCGGGGGACCGGGCGATGATCAAAGGTTTCCTGATCAACAAGTTTCGGGGCGACCCGGCGCTGTTCGCGGACGGCCGCGCCGAGATCGTCCGCCGCACCGGCTGGCCGGACCTGGGCATGGTCCCCTGGCGGGCGGAGGCGCGGCGATTGCCGGCGGAGGACGCGGTGGTGCTGCAGGACGCCCCGTCGAGCGCTTCGGGACGGCGCGTCAAGGTGGTGGCCCTGATGCTCCCCGCCATCGCCAACTTCGACGACTTCGATGCGCTGAAGGCCGAGCCGGAGGTGGACTTCACCTTCCTGCCGCCGGGTAGAGTGTTGCCGGGCGATGTGGACCTGGTGCTGCTGCCGGGGTCGAAGGCGGTGCTGTCCGATCTCGCCCACCTGCGCGTCCAGGGCTGGGACGTCGACATCGCCGCTCATGTCCGGCGCGGAGGGCGGATGCTGGGCCTGTGCGGCGGCTACCAGATGCTGGGCCGACGGGTGGCTGATCCCCAAGGCGTCGAAGGGGCGCCCGGCGAAGCGCCTGGGCTTGGCCTGCTCGACGTGGAGACCGTGTTGGGCGGCGAGAAGACCTTGCGGCCGGCGGGGGGCTGTCTTGTCGCGAGTGGCGCGCGTTTCAGCGGCTACGAGATGCATGTGGGCGAGACCACGGGCGTCGGCGTGGCGCGGCCTTTCCTGATTTTCGAGGACGGCGGCGTCGATGGCGCGCGCTCGGTCGACGGACGGGTCTCTGGGACCTATGTCCATGGTCTGTTCGACCATGGGGACGCCCGCAAGGCCCTGCTGGCGGAGATCGGCGCGGCTTCGCACGGAGGCCATCGCCTCGAAGCGGTCGAGGCGGACCTGGACGCCCTGGCCGCCGCGCTCGGCCAAGCCCTGGATATCGAAACCCTGTCGAGGATCGCCGGCCTATGAAATTCCTGCCGCCCGCCATCGCCCCGCTCGACCCTGCGCTCGGGGCCGAGTTGCGTGCCCGCGTCGATGGCAAGGCCAAGCCGCCCGGCGCTCTTGGTCGGCTCGAGGATTTGGCCGTGCGCATCGGCCAGATCCAGGGGCGGCTCGATCCGTGCGTCGAGCGGGTGCGGGCCCATGTGTTCGCCGGCGACCACGGGATGAATGCAGAGGGGGTCTCGGCCTACCCGTCGGCGGTGACCGGCGCGATGGTGGCGACCTTCCTGGCCGGCAAGGCGAGCGTCAACGCGCTGGCCCGCGCCTGCGATGTCGAGGTGCTGGTGGTGGACGCGGGCGTGGACGGCGACCTGCCCGCCCATCCCGCGCTTTTGGACCGCAAGGTCCGCCGGGGTTCGCGCAACGCCGCCGTCGAAGCGGCCTTGTCCGAAGACGAACTGGACGCCGCCCTGGCGGCCGGCGTCACCCTGGCGGCCGATGCGGCCGGCGAGGGGATCGACGCCCTGGTCCTCGGCGAGATGGGCATCGGCAACAGCGCCAGTGCCGCCCTGCTGATGCATCGCCTGGCGCCGGCGACCCTGGTGGACTGTATCGGCGTCGGCGCCGGCCATGACGCAGAAGGGTTGGTCCGCAAGTCCGCCGTGCTGGCCCGCGCCGCCGCCCGTTGCGATTCGGGCGAGCCGCTGGAAGTGCTACGCCAGTTCGGCGGGCTGGAGATCGCCATGATGGTCGGCGCGGTGCTGGGCGGGGCGGCGGCCAGGCGCATCGTGGTGGTGGACGGCTTCATCTCTTCGGCGGCCGCCCTGACGGCGATCCGCCTGGTTCCAGAGGTGCGCGACTACTGCGTCTTCGCCCACGCCTCGGCGGAGCGGGGACACCGGCTGATGCTGGAGGCGTTGGGCGCGGAGCCGCTGCTGAACCTCGGGCTGCGGCTCGGTGAAGGCACGGGCGGCGTGTTGGCCGCGCCCCTGCTGCGGGCGGCGGCGCGGATGCTCAGCGAGGTGGCCAGCCTGGACGACGTGCTGGCCGGACGGCTGTAGGGATGAGCGGTTGAGAGGGATGTGCGTCGTTTCTGGACTGACCCCATGAACCCCATCCAGGAATGGCGGCTGTTCCTCTGCGCCCTGCAGTTCCTCACCCGCTTGCCGACGCCGCGCCTGGACGGTTTCCAGTCCGACTGGATCGGCCGGTCGGCGCGCTACTTCCCCCTGGTGGGGCAGGTGGTGGGGCTGATCTCCGCCCTTGTGTGGCTCGGCGCGAGCCGGGTGTGGGGCGGCGGCCCGGTCGCGGCCCTGCTGGCGGTGGGCGCCGGGGTGCTGGCGACCGGCGGTTTCCACGAGGATGGGCTGGCCGACACCGCCGACGGCCTGGGCGGCGGCCAGACGCCGGCGGCCCGGCTCCTAATCATGAAGGACAGCCGCGTCGGGACCTATGGCGTGCTGGCGCTGGGGCTGGTCGGGGCGTTGCGCGTGGCGGCGCTGGCCGGCGCATCGCCGGTGAGGGGCGCGCTGGCGCTGCTGGCGGCGCATGGGGCGGCCCGGGCGGCGGCGGTCGTGGCGATGGCGCTCATGCCCTATGCCGGCGACGCCTCGACCGCCAAGGCGGAAGCCTCGCCACAGTCGGCCAGCCCTGCGAACGCGGCGATCGCGGTCGGGCTCGGGCTGTGGCCGTTCGCCCTGCTGGACTGGCGCAACGGCGCGCTCGGGCTGGCGTTCGGAGCCGTGGCGGCGCTGGCGGTGATGATCCTGGCGCGACGGCTGATCGGCGGCCGCACCGGGGATGTGCTGGGCGCGGTCGAGCAGGTGTTCGAGGCCGCGGTGATGCTGGGCGCGACGGTCATGTTCGCATGACCCTGATCGTCTGTCCGCTCGACGCCGTGGCCGACCAGATCGTCCGCCACAGTCCCGCGCGCCTGATCAGCCTGCTGTCGCCGACCGGGGTGGAGCCGCCGGTCTGGTCCGGCCCGCACCTGTCGCTGCGCTTCCACGACATCGCCGAGCCCCGCGAGGGCTTCACGCCACCCGATGCGGAGATGGTGGACCGCCTGCTGGCGTTCGGCGCGGCATGGACGGAGCCGGCGCCCCTGCTGGTCCACTGCTGGCTGGGGATCAGCCGCTCGACCGCGGCCGCCTATATCCTGGCCTGCGCCTTGGACCCGTCGCGCTCCGAGCTGGAGGTCGCGCAGGTCCTTCGGGGTGCGGCTCCGCAGGCGACGCCCAATCCCTTGCTGGTTCGTCTCGCCGATGCGCGGCTAGGGCGCGAGGGGCGGATGAACGCGGCGATCACGGAGATCGGGCGCGGATGCGACGCCGATCAGGGCGCACCATTCATGCTCAAGGCGCGGTCGCGCTGAACGCGGACGACCGCAGGTCTGCTCAGAACTGGACCGAAATCTGCTGGTCCCCGCGCTGCACCACGATACGCCAGCTCTGCACGCCGTTAACGGCGGACGCGAGATCGGCCACCGTATCGATCCGCTTCCCATTGATCGAACGCACGATGTCGCCGCCCTGGAAGCCGGCCCGACCGGCGAAACCCTCGCCGGCGGAGGTCAGCAGCACGCCGGTCAGGAATGGGTCGAGCCCGTACTGGTCCGCGACCGCCGGCGACAGGTTGACCACGGTCGCGCCCTGGAACGGATTGCGGCCGGAAATGGTGCGTTCGTCGCGCGCCGGGACGGCCGGGGGCGTGGACACCACGGCGCTCAGGGAACGGGCCGCCCCGCCTCGCCGGACCTGCAGCGTCACCGTCTCGCCCGGCCTGTGGGTGGAGACCAGGTAGTTCAGCGCCGCCTGGTCGGCTACCGCCTGGCCGTCGACCGACAGCAGCAGGTCGCCCACCTGCACGCCGGCATGGGCGGCGGCGCTAGCCGGATAGACCTCGGCGATCAGCACGCCTTCCGGCTTGGCGAGGCCCAGGCTGCGCGCGCTTTCGGCGTTGACGGCGGTCGCCCGCACGCCGAGCCAGGGCCGCTGCACCGTGTGCACGCCGCCGACCGCAGACTCCACCACCCGCCGCACCAGGGCCGCCGGGATGGCGAAGCCCACGCCGCTGGACGAGCCCGAACGCGACAGGATGAAGGTGTTCAGCCCGATCAGGTTGCCGTCCATGTCCACCAGCGGGCCGCCGGAATTGCCCGGATTGATCGCCGCGTCGGTCTGCAGATAGAAGCCGCTGTCGGACGCGCCCACATCGGTTCGGGCGAGCCCGGAGATGATGCCGTTGGTCACCGTCTGGCCGACGCCGAAGGGGTCGCCGATGGCCAGCACCAGGTCGCCGACCTCGACGGTGTCGCGGTTCTCGATCGGCAGCACCGGCAGCTTCTCGTCCTTGGCCTCGATCTTCAGCACGGCGATGTCGGAGCGGGCGTCGGCCAGCAGCACCTTGGCCGGGAACTCGCGCCGGTCGGCCAGCACCACGCGCAACTGTTGGCCGCCCTCGACCACGTGGTTGTTGGTGACGATCACCCCGTCGGCGCGCACGATCACGCCCGAACCGAGCGATCCCTCCACCCGCTCGCGCGGCACCGACAAGCCGCCGAACATGCCCCAGAACGGATCGACCTGGGTGCGCACCGTGCGGGTGGAATAGACGTTCACCACCGCCGGCGCCGCGCGCTTCACGATCGGCGAGAACGACATCTTCATGGTGGCGAAGTTGGACGGCGGGGCGCGGTTGGGCGCGGCCAGCGGCGTCTCAGGCGACAGCGCCGGCGTCTGGGCCGCGCTCTTGTCGGCCGGTTGGGAGCAGGCGGCCAGTGCGAACAGCAGCGGCAGGTAGGAGCGTCGGGTCAGGCGCATGTTCGATTTCAGCTCAAAGGATCGCGGTGAAACATTTGCCGAGCTTCACGGCGCAACGATGGCGGGTTCGCCTGTGGACCGGACGCCCGCGTCGGGTCGACTGCGGCGCAGGCTCATCGCCAATACGAACGCCAGCAGCAACAGCCCGGCCGCGACGTAGAAGGGCGTGCCGGGATGAACGTGGGCGCCCGTGATGCTGTGGTGGAAGACCTGGGTGAACATCACCGGCCCGACCAGTCCGGCCATGGCCATCACCGCCGAGTTCGCGCCTTGAAGCCGGCCCTGCTCGTTGGGGCCGACGCGCCGGGTCATCATCCCCTGCACGCCGGGCTGCACCAGCCCGATCATCGAGAACACCGGCACGCCGAGGCAGAACCACAGCCCCGACGGCGCCCAGCCCCAGATCGCCATTCCGGCCGCCGCAAACAGCAGGCCAGTATAGACCGCGCCGCGCTCCTTGAAGCGCTTGGCGAAGGGCCGCACGATCCCGCCCTGGACCACGATGTTGCAGATTCCCACTCCCGCCAGCAGGGCGCCCATCATCCAGACCGCCCAGTGGTAGCGATAGTCGGCATAGAGCACCATGGTGCTCTGCAGCACCTGATGGGCCAGGAAAAACAGGAACATCACCCCCGCCAGCCCAAGCAGTCCCGGATAGGCGGCCAGCAGGCGGAAGGAGCCGAACGGGTTGGCGTTGGCCAGGCGGAACGGCGCGCGCCTCTCCTTGGGCAGGGACTCGGGCAGGACGAACAGGCCGTACATGCCGTTGGCGAAGGCCAGGCCCGCCGAAACCCAAAAGGGTAGGCGCGGGCTGACCGAGGCGCAGAGGCCGCCCAGGGTCGGGCCGAGCACGAACCCGATCCCGAAGGCTGCGCCCATCATCCCGAAAGCGGCGGCGCGCTTGTCCGGCGGGGTGACGTCGGCGATGTAGGCGTTGGCGGTGGAGAAGCTGGCGGCGGTGATCCCTGAGATCAGCCGCCCGAGGAACAGCCAGGCCAGGCTGGGGGCCAGCGCCATCAGCACGTAGTCGGCGCCGAGCCCGAAGATGGAGATCAACAGCACCGGCCGCCGCCCAAACCGGTCCGACAGCGCGCCCTGAATCGGGGAGAAGATGAACTGCATCAGCGCCCAGGCCGCACCGAACACCCCGACATAGTCGGCCGCGCGCCCGAGGTCGCCGCCGGTGAAGCCTGCGACGAGCTTTGGCAGCACCGGGACGATCACACCGATCGCCAGGATGTCGAGCAGGGCGACGATGAAGATGAAACGCACCGCCGCCCGATGGCGCCCGGGCGCGACGGGCGGGCCGCTTGCCAGGGTGGAGCCGGGCGCGGTGTGGAGGGGATCGACGTGGGCGGGGGGCGTCTCGACCATGTTCGCCTTATAAGCCGCAGCCTGTTCGCCGCGCCAGCCACGGCTTGGGGCGCGGCGGAACGATAGTCGCGCTATGGGCGCATTGGTGGGCGGCGAGGGGTTCGAACCCCCGACCTTCTGGGTGTAAACCAGACGCTCTGACCAGCTGAGCTAGCCGCCCCTCGAAGCCCCGGCCGGCGGCCAGGACCTCGTCCTCGGTTGGAGCCCCATTAAGGACTCCAGATCCAGGTTCTTGGTTCGAAGTCCTAGTTCAGCGCGCCCTTGAGGCCTTCGCCGGGACGGAACTTCACGGTCTTGGACGCGGGACGCTTCACCTGCTCGCCGGTGCGCGGGTTGCGGGCGACGCCTTCGGGACGGTCCACCGGCACGAAATTGCCGAACCCGACGATGCGCACTTCCATGCTCGCCTTCATGGCGTCGGTGATGCTGTCGATGACGGCTTCCAGGGCGTCCTTCGCCTGGTTCTTGTTCAACCCGGACTTCTCCGCGATCGACGCAACCAGTTCGGCCTTCGTCATTGTTCTCGTCTCCCAATCAGCTCTGGCGGTGGCGCAGGCCGGCCCCGCCAGCGGCGGGAGTATGGAGCGGGCGCCCCAAGGAGGTCAAAAGGGAAAAGGCGGCGCGGAGGGGTCCGCACCGCCTTATTTTACTTGATTCCGGCGATCAATGGGTGACGACGGCGTCCTGATCCAGATCGTCGACGACCGGGATCGGGCGCGCATCGTCGTCCTCTTCGGTCCAATCGATGGGCGTCAGCGGCCCGGTGAGGGCGTGCCTCAGCACCTCGTCCATGTGGGAGACCGGGATGATCTGGAGCGCCGACTTCACATTGTCGGGCACCTCGGCCAGGTCCTTCTCGTTCTCTTCCGGGATCAAGACCGTCTTCACGCCGGAGCGCAGGGCGGCCAGCAGCTTCTCCTTCAGACCCCCGATCGCCGTCACCCGGCCGCGCAGAGTCACCTCGCCGGTCATGGCGAGTTCCTTCCGGATCGGGACCCCCGTCAGCACCGAGACGATGGCCGTGGCCATGGCCGCACCGGCGGACGGGCCGTCCTTGGGCGTGGCCCCGTCGGGCACGTGGACGTGCACGTCGGTCTTCTCGAACAGGGTCGGGCGGATGCCGAAGGCCGGGGCCCGCGAGCGGACGTAGGAGTGGGCCGCCGAGATCGACTCCTTCATCACGTCCTTCAGGTTGCCGGTCACGGTCATGCGACCCTTGCCCGGCATCTTGACGGCCTCGATGGTCAGGATGTCGCCGCCGAACTCGGTCCAGGCCAGCCCGGTGACGATGCCGCGCTGGTCCTCGGTGTCGGTCTCGCCGTAGCGGTACTTCTTCACGCCCGCATACTTGGCCAGCCGCTCGGTATCGATGGTGATCGAGGTCACGTTCTCGCGGCCCAGGTCACGCACGGTCTTGCGCGCCAGCTTGCCCAGTTCACGCTCCAGCGAGCGCACCCCGGCTTCACGGGTGTAGTAGCGGATCAGCTCGCGGATGGCCTCGTCCGGCACGATCCACTCTTCCGCCGACAGCCCATGATCCTTGGCGAGCTTGGCCAGGAGGTGGCGCTTGGCGATCTCCAGCTTCTCGTCTTCGGTGTAGCCGGCGATGCGGATCACCTCCATGCGGTCCAGCAGGGGCTGGGGCATGTTCAGGCTGTTGGCGGTGGTGACGAACATCACCTGCGACAGGTCGTAGTCGACCTCCAGGTAGTGGTCGCCGAAGGTGTTGTTCTGCGCCGGGTCCAGCACTTCGAGCAGGGCCGAGGACGGGTCGCCCCGCCAGTCGGCGCCCAGCTTGTCGATCTCGTCCAGCAGGAAGAAGGGGTTGGTCGCTTTCACCTTCTTCATCGACTGGATGATCTTGCCGGGCATCGAGCCGATATAGGTCCGGCGGTGGCCGCGGATTTCCGCCTCGTCACGCACGCCGCCCAGCGACAGGCGTGCAAACTCGCGGCCCGTGGCCTTGGCGATGGACTTGCCCAGCGAGGTCTTGCCCACGCCCGGAGGTCCGACCAGGCACAGGATCGGGCCCTTCAGGTTGCCGGTGCGCGACTGGACCGCGAGATACTCCAGGATGCGTTCCTTGACCTTCTCAAGACCGTAGTGGTCCTCGTCCAGGATGCGCTCGGCCTCGAGCATGTCGACGCTCTTGGTCTTGGCCTTGCCCCAAGGGATCGACAGCAGCCAGTCCAGGTAGTTGCGCACCACCGTGGATTCGGCCGACATCGGGCTCATATTGCGCAGCTTCTTCAGCTCGCCGTCGGCCTTGATCCGCGCTTCCTTGGACAGCTTGGTCTTCTTGATACGCTTTTCCAGGTCGATCAGCTCGTCGCGCTGATCGTCCTGTTCGCCCAGCTCGCGCTGGATCGCCTTCATCTGCTCGTTCAGGTAATACTCGCGCTGCGTCTTCTCCATCTGACGCTTGACCCGCGAGCGGATCTTCTTCTCCACCTGGAGGACGGAGATTTCACCCTCCATCAGGCCGTAGACCTTCTCCAACCGCTTGGCGACGTTGAAGATTTCCAGCAGGGCCTGCTTGTCGGCGATCTTGACCGACAGATGGGCGGCGATGGAGTCCGCAAGCTTGCCGGGCTCGGCGATCTGGGGGATCGAGGCCAGGGCCTCTGGCGGCACCTTCTTGTTCAGCTTGACGTAGTTCTCGAACTGCTCGGCCACGGCGCGGCTCAGCGCCTCGGCTTCCGGCGCGTCCTCGCCGTCCTCGTCCAGACCCGCCACCTCGGCTTCGAAGAACGAATCGGTCTGGGTGAAGCGCAGCAGCGCCGCGCGGCGCTTGCCCTCGACCAGCACCTTCACCGTGCCGTCGGGAAGCTTGAGCAGTTGCAGCACGCTGGCGACCACGCCGACGTCGTAGATGGCGCCGGGCTCGGGATCGTCGTCGGCGGAATTCTTCTGGGTGGCGAGCAGGATCTGCTTGTCGCCCTTCATCACCTCTTCGAGGGCCCGCACGGACTTCTCGCGGCCGACAAACAGCGGCACGACCATGTGGGGGAACACCACGATGTCGCGCAACGGCAACACGGGCAGGGTCTGGATCTCAGACATCAATGCACTCCTTGACCGGTGCGGAACCTCGCACCCGGCCGATCGGGGTCGCCCCCGACGCCGCGTCCTTGCGCCGGCGGGAGGAAGACCCCGTCCCGCCCCGGATAGTCCGGCGACGAGAGTCGGTCTCGACCTATGTTGGACTGTGGGCTGGGGAGTTCAAGCACTGCGTCCGTCCGGCGACAGAGCGCCGCGCCGGCGCCTAGGGGGTAGGCGCGTTTGGATCGACGCATTTCATCCTCCCCTGCGTAGCGGGGGGAGGTGGCGGCGAAGCCGGCGGAGGGGGCTCGTGGAGAACTCCCTTGTAAATTAAACTAAAAACCCGGCGGCCGGCGAGCCCCCTCCACCACGCTCCGCATGGTCCCCCTCCCCCGCTACGCAGGGGAGGACAGGACCGCTGTGGAAACAGGCGCCCTACGAGGCTTTGTCGCCCCGCTTTTCGGCGTAGATCATCAGCGGCTGGGCGCGGCCTTCGACCACCTCGGCGTTGACCACCACCTCTTCGACGCCCTGGTAGGTCGGCAGCTCGAACATGGTCTCCAGCAGGATGCCTTCCATGATCGAGCGCAGGCCCCGCGCGCCGGTCTTGCGGCCGATGGCCTTCTTGGCGATCGAGTGCAGCGCGTCGGAGGTGAAGGTCAGCCCCACATTCTCCATGTCGAACAGGCGCTGGTACTGCTTGACCAGGGCGTTCTTCGGCTCGGTGAGGATCTTCACCAGGGCCGGTTCGTCCAGGTCTTCCAGGGTGGCGATCACCGGCAGGCGGCCGATGAATTCCGGGATCAGGCCGAAGCGGAGCATATCCTCCGGCTCCACGCCGCGCAGGACCTCGCCGGTGCGGCGCTCGTCGGGGTCCTTGACCACCGCGCCGAAGCCGATGGAGGTGCCCGCGCCGCGCGCGCTGATGATCTTCTCCAGCCCCGCGAAGGCGCCGCCGCAGATGAACAGGATGTTGGTGGTGTCCACCTGCAGGAACTCCTGCTGGGGATGCTTGCGGCCACCCTGGGGCGGGACCGAGGCCACCGTGCCCTCCATGATCTTCAGCAGGGCCTGCTGAACGCCCTCGCCCGACACGTCGCGGGTGATCGAGGGGTTGTCGGACTTGCGGCTGATCTTGTCGATTTCGTCGATGTAGACGATGCCGCGCTGGGCCCGCTCGACATTGTAGTCGGCCGACTGGAGCAGCTTGAGGACGATGTTCTCCACATCCTCGCCCACGTAACCGGCTTCGGTCAGGGTGGTGGCGTCGGCCATGGTGAAGGGCACGTCGATGATGCGCGCCAGCGTCTGGGCCAGCAGCGTCTTGCCCGAGCCCGTGGGGCCCACCAACAGGATGTTGGACTTGGCCAGCTCGACGTCGTTGTTCTTCTGGGCGTGGTTGAGCCGCTTGTAGTGGTTGTGCACGGCGACCGCCAAGACCTTCTTGGCGTGGTCCTGGCCGATCACATAGTCGTCGAGGACCTCGCGGATTTCCTTGGGCGTGGGGACGCCGTCCTTCGCCTTGACGAAGGTGATCTTGTGCTCCTCACGGATGATGTCCATGCAGAGTTCGACGCACTCATCGCAGATGAACACCGTCGGGCCGGCGATCAGCTTGCGCACCTCGTGCTGGCTCTTTCCGCAGAAGGAGCAGTACAGAGTGCTTTTGGAGTCGCCGCTGGCGGCCTTGGTCATTGGTGCATCTCACTCCTGGACGACGATCCGGCGCGAAGCACCGAGGCGCCGCTAGCCCGTACGATCCGATCCGAACGGGGCCGAGGCGCCAGAAACGAGGCCTCGACCTTGCAGGAATAGGACCGTGGGGCTTACGAAACTCTGACAGTCCTCAAGCCCTTCATTCGACCACACCTTCAACGCTGCGATCAAGCGTTTCATGGCGGGGCGGTGTCGCGGCTCGGACCCTTGAACATCGGGAGAGATAAGGACGTGCCCACACCCGCGCCAGAGGCCGGCGGAATCAGGCGTGAATCCGAGAGCGGCCAAGGCGCGGCGCTGGTCGCCTTCGACTTCGACGGCACGCTGACGGTGAAGGACAGCTTCAACGCCTTCCTGCTCTGGCGCACGCCCTGGACGCGGCTCCTGCTTGGCCTGTTCAGGCTCTCGCCGGCCCTGGCGGCCTATGTGCTCCATCGCGACCGGGGACGGATCAAGGCCGATGCGGTCCGGGTCCTGCTCGGCGGGGTGTCGCGCGAGCGGTTGGCCGCGGACGCCGAAGCCTTCGCCCAGGCTTTCGCCCAGCGGCTTTTTCGCCCTGACGCCCTGGCGCGCTGGGAGGCGCACGGACGCGAAGGCCGCGAGCGGGTCATCGTCACCGCATCGCCGGAGGACGTGATCGCCCCCTTCGCCCGGCGGCTCGGCGCGGATCGGCTGATCGGGACCCGGCTGCGCTTCGACGCCCGCGATCGCGTCGCCGGGGGCTTCGAGGGCCCCAATTGTCGCGGTCCCGAAAAGGTCGTGCGGCTCGAGGCCGTCTATGGCGCGGACGTGCGCCTCGCCGCCGCCTATGGCGACACCTCCGGCGACATCGAGATGCTCGCGCGCGCCGACCGGCCGTTCATGCGGCTGTTCCAGGGACGGCCGGAACGCTGACCTTCGCCCTCAACCCCTGGCGTACAAAGGCATTTCGCCCGTTTGCAAAGGGTGTTGGGCCAGGCGCGATTCGACCGCTTGCCAAACGCCGGGGTTCAACTATGTTCCGCGCCCTCGCCGGACCCCGGTCCGCGTGCGGGTGCATAGCTCAGTTGGTAGAGCAGCTGACTCTTAATCAGCGGGTCGTAGGTTCGAATCCTACTGCACCCACCAAGGTTTCCCGGACGGTTCGCCCGTCCCTCCCAAACCCCGGTGGATCAATCAAAGCCGTAGCCACACTGGCGCGGCGTCCCTGGGGCCGCTACCTCTAGATCATGCCTGATCTGTTCGAAGCCGCGGGGCTGAAGCCCGAGGCGCCGCGTCCGTTGGCCGACCGCCTGCGGCCGGCGACCCTGCAAGAGGTGGTGGGCCAGGACCACCTACTCGGGCCGGAAGGGCCGATCGGGCGCATGACCGCCGCGCACCGGCTGTCCTCGATGATCCTGTGGGGGCCGCCCGGCGTGGGCAAGACCACCCTGGCGCGGCTGCTGGCCAAGACCGCCGGTTATGAGTTCCAGCAGCTGTCCGCCGTCTTTTCAGGCGTCGCGGACCTGAAGAAGGCGTTCGAGACCGCGCGCACGCGCCGCGCCGCCGGCCAGTCCACCCTGCTGTTCGTCGACGAGATCCACCGCTTCAACCGCGCCCAGCAGGACGGCTTCCTGCCCTTCGTCGAGGAGGGCGTGGTGACCCTGGTCGGCGCCACCACCGAGAACCCCAGCTTCGAGCTGAACGGCGCGCTGCTGTCGCGCTGCCAGGTCTATGTGCTCAAGCGGCTGGACGACGCGGCGCTGGAGATCCTGCTGGCGCGGGCCGAGGCGTTCGAGCAGCGGGCCCTGCCGCTGACGCCCCCGGCGCGCGAGGCGCTGAAGGCCATGGCCGACGGCGACGGCCGCTATGTGCTGACCCTGGCCGAGGCCCTGTTCGCGATCCTGGAGGAGGAGCCGCTCGATCCCGGGGCCCTGGCCAACGTGCTCCAGCGCCGCAGCCCGGCCTACGACAAGGATCGGGAGGAGCACTACAACCTGATCTCGGCCCTGCATAAATCCATTCGCGGTTCCGACCCGGACGCGGCGCTCTACTGGCTGGCGCGGATGCTCGAAGGCGGCGAGGAACCGTTGTTCATCGCGCGCAGGCTGGTGCGCGCGGCGATGGAGGACATCGGCGAGGCCGATCCGCTGTCGCTGCTGATCGCCAACGCCGCCAAGGACGCCTACGACTTCCTCGGCAGTCCGGAGGGCGAGATCGGCCTCGCCCAGACCGTGGTCCATCTGGCGACCGCGCCCAAGTCCAACGCCGTCTACAAGGCCATCGGCGCGGCGCGGCGCGCGGCCAAGGCCACCGGCTCGCTCATGCCGCCGGCCCATATCCGCAATGCGCCGACCAAGCTGATGAAGGACCTCGGCTACGGCAAGGGCTACGCCTACGACCATGACGCGGAGGGCGGTTTCTCGGGCCAGGACTACTTCCCCGAGGGCATGGAGCGGCAGCGGTTCTACAATCCCAAGGGCGACGGGGCGGAAGCCAAGATCAAGGCGCGGCTCGAACATTGGGCGTCGGTGCGGCGCGACCGGGGCGGGGACATGGATGGGGACGGGGGCGAATGAGCGTGCGTCCGCCGCGCAAGCTCCGCGCCATCGACAAGCCTGTCTCGCTCACCCCCGAGGAGATCGCCTTTGTCCGCAGCCTGGTCATCTATGAAGACCCGGTATTGCTGGCGCTGAACAAGCCGCCGGGCCTGTCCAGCCAGGGCGGCCGGGCCCAGGTCAACACCCTGGACGAGCTGCTCTGGGCCTTCGCCAAGTCCAACGGCAATCGCCCGCGCCTGATCCACCGGCTGGATCGCGACACCTCGGGCGTGATCCTCACCGCCAAGACCAAGCCCGCCGCTGGCTTCCTCGGCAAGGCGATGATGGCGCGCAAGTTCGCCAAGACCTACGTCGCCCTGATCCCCGGCCCGTTGAGCGCGTCCGAGGGCGTGATCGACGCCCCGATGCGCCGCGACGAGGTCGGGCGCGAGGCCTATATGCGCATCTGCCCGCCCGACCACCCGGACGCCGAGCAGGCCCTGACCCGTTACCGCATCCTCGCGGAAGGGGATGGCGCGACCCTGGTGGAGCTTCGGCCCGAGACCGGGCGGATGCACCAACTGCGGGTCCATCTCGCCCATCTCGGCCGGCCGATCCTGGGGGATGTCCGCTATGGCGGCGCACTCGCCCTTGGCGGCGCGCCCGTTCCGCGTCTGATGCTGCACGCGGCCCAGCTCAGCTTTCCGCATCCGGAGGGCGCGATGAAGACCATCGCAGCGCCTTGGCCCGAAGATTTGGCCGTGCTTGCAAGACGGGCCGGTCTCGCAGGTGTGCAGGCGGACCAGTCGTAACCCTGTCATCCCGGAAAGCGTCTTGACGCTCATCCGGGACCCAGGGGCCAGTGCGCGCCGCCCCTGGGTCCCGGCTCTCCGCTCCGCTGCGGTCGGGATGACATTGGGATCGTATACGCCCTGGTGTGGCGGCGTCGGACGAGGCAAGCTCGGGCCAGGAGGACGGACCGGAACATGGCGATTGCGACGTGGCTGCCGCTGGTCGGCGTAGCGGTGGTGGCGGTCGGGTTCCTGATCCGGCTGAACCCGATGCTGGTGGTGCTGCTGGCCGCGCTGGGGGGGGGGCTGGGCGCCGGTTTCCCCATCCTCAAGGTCGTCGCCGCCCTGGGTCATGCCTTCAACGAGAACCGTTACGTCACCCTGATCTGGCTGATCCTGCCGGTGATCGGCCTGCTCGAGCGGCATGGATTGCAGGAGCGCGCGCGCCAGCGGATCGCCCGGCTCAAGGGCGCGACCACCGGGCGATTGTTGCTGGTCTACATGATGCTGCGCCAGGCGACCGCCGCGCTCGGCTTGGTCGCGCTCGGCGGCCATCCGCAGATGGTCCGGCCGATGGTGGCGCCCATGGCGGAGGGCGCGGCGGAGGCGCGGCTGGGTGTGCTGCCGGACAAGGTGCGCCACCTGATCCGCGCGCATGCGGCGGGGGTGGACAATATCGGCGTCTTCTTCGGCGAGGATATCTTCATCGCCGTGGGCTCGATCCTGCTGATCCATGGGGTGCTGCAGGGCGCGGGGATCGAGGTCGATCCGCTGAAGCTCTCCGGATGGGCCGCGCCGTCGGCGGCGGCGGCGCTGATCGTGCACGGCGCGCGGCTGCTGCGGCTGGACCGCAAGCTCGCGCGCCAGGTCGCCGAGGCGCGCGCCGCTAACCGCACCTCCCTCGAGGCGCAGGAAGCGCCTTGATCCGTCTGGACGCCGCCTATCTGACGATGGGGCTGTTGTTGGCGGCCTACGCCCTGCTGGGGGCGCTGGATCGCGGCAAGCCCAACCGCTGGCGCAACAGCCTGTTCTTCGCCTTGCTGGCCGCGAGCTTCCTGATCGGCGACCGCCTGGGCGACCTGGTCAACGGGTTGCTGGTGATCGGGCTGGTCGCCCTGGCCGCGATCGGCCGTCGTGCGCCGACCGTGCGTGCGGCCGGCGACGAGCCGCTGAGGCTCGCGGGCGCACTTCGCTACAAGGACCGCCTGTTCCTCCTCGCCCTGATCACGCCGGCGGTGGCGCTGGGGGGCGCGGTCCTGCTCAAGGGCGCGCGGATCGGGTCTCAGCCCCTGTTCGATCCCAAGCAGATCACCGTGATCTCGCTGGCGCTCGGCGTGGTCATCGCCTTCCTGGCCTCCCTGATCGTGCTGCGCGAGCGGCCGGTGCGGGGCGTGCAGGAGGGACGCCGGCTGATGGAGTCGGTGGGCTGGGCGGCGATCCTGCCGCAGATGCTGGCGGCGCTTGGGGCGGTGTTCGCGCTGGCGGGGGTGGGCCATTCGGTGGCTGTGCTGCTGGGCCAGGTGCTGCCGGTGGACAATCGTTTCGCCGTGGTCTGCGCCTATACCTGCGGCATGGCCCTGTTCACCGTGATGGTGGGCAACGCCTTCGCCGCCTTTCCGGTGATGACCGCCGCCATCGGCCTGCCGCTGATCGTGCAGCGGTTCCATGGGGACCCGGCGATCATGGGGGCGATCGGCATGCTGTCGGGCTTCTGCGGCACCCTGCTGACCCCGATGGCGGCCAACTTCAACCTGGTGCCGGTGGCGCTGCTGGAGCTTCCCGACCGCTGGGCGGTGATCCGCGCCCAGGCGCCCACCGCGCTCGTCATGCTCGCGGTGAACACCGGCTTGATGTACGCCCTGGTCTTTCGTTTCTGAGCATCGCCTCCAATCATAAGCTCCGGTCCCCAAACCCCCGGTCAAAAGCCAATGCCACACCGTCACGACCTGACCCCCGAGATCGCCGACACCTTCGCCCGCATCGCGCTCAGCCATGTGGCGCGGGAGTATCCGAACAAGCTCGACCATGTGATGGGCGGCGAGGGGGACGCGCAGAGCCCGCGCGCCCTGCATCCGATCTTCTTCGGCAGCTACGACTGGCATTCCTGCGTGCACGGCTACTGGCTGATGGCGCGGCTCTACCGCCAGTTCCCGGACGCGGCCTTCACCGGCGACGTGGCCGCCCAGTTCGACGAAGCCATCACCGCCGACAATGTGGCCGGCGAGTTGGCCTACCTGAAGCGGCCCAACAGCACAGGCTTCGAGCGACCCTACGGCTGGGCATGGCTGCTGATGCTGGCCGCCGAGCTGAAGCGGCACGACAGCCGCGAGGCGCATCGCTGGTCCGAGATCCTGACGCCCCTGGCCGAGGCCTTCTCGGACCGGTTCAAGGCCTTCCTGCCCAAGGCCGACTATCCGATCCGCGGCGGGGCCCACCACAATACCGCCTTCGCCCTGCTGCTGGCGGCGATCTATGCCGAGATCGCCGAGGACGGAGAACTCGACGCCCTCATCCGTGGCAAGGCCAACCTCTGGTACGGTGAGGATCGCGACGCCCAGGCCTGGGAGCCGTCCGGCGACGATTTCCTCTCGGGGACCCTGATCGAGGCCCAGCTGATGCGACGGGTGCTGAAGTTCGACGCCTTCCGGGCGTGGTTCTCCCACTTCCTGCCGCACCTGGCGGAGGGACGGCCGGAAACCCTGTTCGAGCCGGTGGAGGTCAGCGACCGCAGCGACGGCAAGATCGCCCACCTGGACGGACTGAACCTCAGCCGGGCCTGGGCCTGGCGTAGCCTCGCCCCGGCGCTGGACGGCCCGTCGGCCGAGCGCGCCGTCACCGCCGCGCGCCTGCACATGGCCGCCAGTCTGCCGCATGTGACCGGCGACTATCTGGGCGAGCACTGGCTGGCCACCTACGCCTTGCTGGCGCTGGACGGGGCGGTTTGAGTGGCTGAGCTTGAGTCGGCCCGCAAGGCGGCGGGCTGGGAATTCTGGATCGATCGCGGCGGCACCTTCACCGACGTGGTCGCGCGCCGGCCGGACGGGACCTTGCTGACCGAGAAGCTGCTGTCGGAGAACCCGGAGCGCTACCGCGACGCGGCGGTGGAGGCGATCCGCCGCCTACTGGATGCGAAGACCGGCCCGATCCCCGGTGAGGCCGTCGACGCCGTCAAGATGGGCACCACGGTGGCCACCAACGCCCTACTGGAGCGCCGAGGCGAGCCGACCCTCCTGGCGATCACCGCCGGCCTGCGCGACCAGCTGCGGATCGGCTATCAGAACCGGGCGAAGATCTTCGCCCGCAAGATCGAGCGGCCGGAGCCGCTGTACGATCGCGTGATCGAAATCGAGGAACGGGTCGGCGCCGACGGATCGGTGCTGAAGCCGCTCGACCTGCAACGCGCTCGTACGGAGCTCCAGGCCGCTTATGACGCGGGCCTGCGCGCGGTCGCCATCGTGCTGATGCACGGCTACCGCTACGCCGACCACGAGCGGCAGGTGGCCGAGCTGGCGCGCGAGATCGGCTTTGCTCAGGTCTCCGTCAGCCACGAGGTCAGCGCCTTGATGAAGCTGGTGGCGCGGGGCGACACCACGGTGGTGGACGCCTACCTGTCGCCGGTGTTGCGCCGCTATGTCGACCAGGTGGCGGGCGAGCTGGGCCATGACGTGCGGCTGTTGTTCATGCAGTCCAGCGGCGGCCTGGTGGACGCCCACAGCTTCCGGGGTCGCGACGCGGTGCTGTCGGGGCCGGCCGGCGGCATCGTCGGCATGGTGAGGACGGCGGAGCAGGCGGGCTTCGAGCGGGTGATCGGCTTCGACATGGGCGGCACCTCCACCGACGTGTCCCACTATGCCGGCGAGTACGAGCGCACCTACGAGGGCGAGGTCGCGGGCGTTCGCCTGCGCGCGCCGATGATGCGCATCCATACCGTGGCGGCGGGCGGCGGCTCGATCTGCAGCTTCGACGGCGCGCGGTTCCGGGTCGGGCCGGCGTCGGCCGGGGCCAATCCGGGGCCGGCCTGTTACCGCCGCGGCGGCCCGCTGACCGTGACCGACTGCAACGTCGCGCTCGGCCGCATCCAGCCGGACGTCTTCCCCAAGGTGTTCGGCCCGAACGGCGATCAACCCATCGACGTCGAGGCCTCGCGCGCGCGCCTGAAGGCCGTGGCCGACGAGGTGGCCCGCGCCACCGGTCGGGCGACGTCGCCCCAGGAGGTGGCGGAAGGCTTCCTCACCATCGCCATCGACAACATGGCCGGGGCGATCAAGCAGATCTCGGTGCAGCGGGGCTATGACCTACAGGGCTACGTCTTGGCGTGTTTCGGCGGCGCCGGGGGGCAGCATGCCTGCCGCGTGGCCGAGGCGCTGGGGATCGAGCGGGTGATGATCCACCGCTTCGGGGGCGTGCTCTCGGCCTACGGCATGGGCCTGGCCGACCTGAGGGTGCTGCGCGAGACCACGGTGGAGGCGCGGCTCGATCCCGCGACGCACGAAGCCCTGTCTGTCCGCGCGGGCGTCTTGGCGACGGACGCCGAGACCGCCCTGCGCACCCAGGGAACCCCGCTGGCGCGCGTGGAGACCCTGCGCCGCGCCCTGCTCAAGTACGAGGGGACCGACGCCTCGCTCCAGGTCGCCTTCGGTGCGCCGGACGAGATGCACGCCGCCTTCCAGGACGCGCACCGCCAACGCTTCGGCTTCGTCGCCGACAAGGCGCTGGTGGTCGAGGCGCTGTCGGCGGAGGCGATCGGTTCAACCGACGCCGGCGCGGTTAGCGTTCCGGCGCCTGTCGGGGTGGGCGAGGTCGAGTCCCTCGCGCAGGCGCAGGTGTGGATCGATGGACAAGCCCATGCGACGCCAGTGTTCGACCGTGACGTTCTGCCTGAAGGCTGGCGCGTCGAAGGACCGGCTATCGTCGTGGACGCGGTGCAGACCGCCCTGGTCGAACCGGGCTGGTCGGTACGGGTAGACGCCGAGGCTAATTTGATCCTGGAAACCGTTTCCCTGCCCCTCGAAGGGGGAAAGGCAGGGGAGGGGGTGAGTCTACAGCTTGAGGGGGATGATCTGCAGAGGCGTCGCGCCCTCCAACACTCTTCGCCCGAGCTGTCTGCGCACACCCCCAACCCTGCCCTTCCCCCTTCGAGGGGGAAGGAAGGGGCTTGTGTCGACCCCGTGCGCCTCGAAGTCTTCGCCAACCTGTTCATGTCGGTGGCGGAGCAGATGGGCTTCGCGCTGCAGAACACCGCCTACTCGGTCAACATCAAGGAGCGGCTCGACTTCTCCTGCGCCCTGTTCGACCGCACCGGCGCCCTGATCGCCAACGCTCCGCACATTCCGGTCCACCTCGGCAGCATGGGCGAGGGGGTGAAGACCCTGATCGCCACACGGGGCGAAAGGCGCGACGGCCGGGGCATGAAGCCCGGTGACGTCTATGTGCTCAACGCCCCCTATAACGGCGGCACGCACCTGCCCGACATCACCGTGGTGATGCCGGTGTTCGGCGAGGACGACGCTGTGGGCGCGCACGGACCGCTCTACTTCGTCGCCGCGCGTGGGCACCATGCGGACATCGGCGGGATCACGCCGGGCTCCATGCCGGCTTCCAGCCGCACGGTCGAGGAGGAGGGCGTGCTGATCGACGACGTCCTGCTGGTCGACGCCGGGCGGTTCCTGGAGGACGAGATGCGGGCCCTGCTCGCCTCCGGCCGCTGGCCCGCGCGCAATCCCGACCAGAACATCGGCGACCTGAAGGCCCAGGTGGCCGCCTGCGTGCGTGGCGCACGCGAGCTGCACACGGTGGCGCGCCGTTACGGCCACGCGACGGTCGACGCCTATATGGGCCACGTCCAGGACAATGCCGAGGCGGCGGTGCGCGCGGCCATCGGCGCGCTGCAGGACGGCGCGTTCGCCTACGAGATGGACGGCGGGGCCGTGGTGCGGGTGAAGGTGTCGGTGGACCACGCGGCCCGTTCGGCGGTGGTCGATTTCACCGGCACCAGCCCCCAGCTCGACACCAACTTCAACGCGCCGTTCGCGGTGTGCCGGGCGGCGGTGCTGTATGTGTTCCGCACCCTGGTCGACAGCGATATGCCGCTGAACGACGGTTGCCTGCGCCCGATCGAGATCATCGCGCCGGAGGGCAGTATGGTCCGGCCACGTTATCCGGCGGCGGTGGTGGCGGGCAATGTCGAGACCTGCCAGGTGATCACCGACGCCCTCTACGGCGCGCTGGGGGTGCAGGCGGCCGCCCAGGGCACCATGAACAACTTCACCTTCGGCGACGAGCGCCGGCAGTACTACGAGACCATCTGCGGTGGCTCGGGCGCGGGTCCCGACTATCACGGAGTGGACGCCATTCACACCCACATGACCAACAGCCGCCTCACCGACCCCGAGGTGTTGGAGCACCGCTTCCCGGTCGTGGTGGAACAGTTCGCGATTCGCGCTGGAACGGGCGGCGCCGGCGCCCATCACGGCGGCGCGGGCGTGACCCGCAAGCTGCGCTTCCTGCAGCCGATGACCGCGAGCCTGTTGTCGAATCGCCGGCGTGTCCCGCCGTTCGGCCTCAAGGGAGGTGAATCGGGCGCGCTAGGCGCTGGACGGGTCGAGCGGGCCTCGGGCGAAGTGATCCAGCTTGGCCCGACCGAGAGCGTGGACCTGTCCGCAGGCGATGCTTTCGTGATCGACACGCCGGGCGGGGGCGGCTACGGAACGCCTAACGAATGATCAATGCTTCGTTACTGCAGTGCAGCACGGCTCGACTCGGAACGAGGTGCGGTCCAGGTTCATTTCAGCTCCATGACCGTGAGTGTAGAGGTTGAGAGGCGATGACGGACATTGTCCTGACACTGCCTATCGAGGCCGGCGAGGAAGCCCAGCTGTTCGGCAGCTTCCTGAACCGCTTCATGGAGAGCCGCTCGTCGGAGGCGGAGCGCATGGCCCAGTGGAGCGATGCGCCCTATCTGATGGTGCGTTCCGATCCCGGCGACGGGTGGGACACCAAGGTGGTCACCTTCCAACAGCGCAGCGTCGCCTCCGCCTTTTCCGCCGGCTGGGCCAAGGCGCGCAGCATCGCCCAGGGTCGCCCGCTCTCCTGACAGTCGAGGTCCGTCGCCGCCTGCGGGCGCGCGATGGCGAGGCCGCATGTCCAAGCTGAAAGGCGTCCGGATCGCCGTTGTCGGCGGTGGGGTGTTCGGTCTGATGACCGCCATCGCCGCTGCGCGACGCGGGGCCGAGGTGCGCCTCCATGAGCCGGCGCCGACGGGCCATAACGCCTCCGCCATAGCGGCCGGCATGCTGTCGCCGGCCTTCGAGGCCTTGGAAAGCGGCTCCGATCCGAGGCTGTTCGCGATCCTGAACCAAGGGCTGGACGCTTGGCGCGCCTTGGGGGCGCCGTGGGTCGACGGCGATGCGCTGGGGTCGGGCGCGATCTATGCCGGTTTCGGCGACGTGCAGGACATTTCCGATGTCGCCGACGCCCTGGAGACGCTGGGGATCGAGCATCGTATCCTGAGCGGAGAGGCGGCGCGCGCGCTCCAGCCAAGCCTTTCCCGTCGCGTCTCGTCGGCCCTGATCGTCCCCATGGAGGGTCGCGTGGACCCCGCGCAATGCCTGCCGGCGATGGCGCGGGAACTCCATCAGTTAGGGGGGCGAATCCTGCCTGAAGCGGTTCCTGTCGGCGTGGGTTTCGAGCTTTGGCGCAAACAGGCCGACGCGGTGGTGATTGCGGCCGGATATGCGTCCGCCGCCTGGGCCGGACAGGCTCCGGCCCTCGTGGGATTGCAGCCGATCAAGGGCCATATCCTGCACTTTTCCGGCGGTCCAAAAGCGGGGCCGGTTGTTCGCAACGGCGAGGATTATGTTGCGCCGCAGCGCGGAGGCGCCGTTTTTGGAGCCACCATGCAAACCGATTGCGCGGACGTCGGGATCGAGCCGGAACAGGTCCAGGCGCTGCACGCCAGAGCGGTGGAGCTGATCCCCGGACTGGCGGAGGTCCCGTTCAGCGCGCGCGCGGGGGTCCGCGCGGCCACGCGCGACGGATCACCGCTGGCGGGGGCGTTGGGCGGCGGACTGTTCGCCGCCACGGGCGCGCGGCGAAACGGCTGGCTGTTGGCGCCCCTGGTGGCGGAGACTGCGGTCGCGGCGATCGCCGGAGAGGCCACACCCCACGCCGCGGCCTTCGACCCGCTTCGGTTCGGCTAGGCCCCTATACGGCCTGCGGGCCACGCTCCCCGGTGCGGATACGGATCACGTCCTCCAGGTTGGTGACGAAAATCTTGCCGTCGCCGATCCGCCCCGTGCGGGCGGCGTTGATCAGGGCTTCGAGCACCGCCTCGACCTGGTCGTCGGTCACCACCACCTCGATCTTCATCTTCGGCAGGAAGTCCACCACGTATTCGGCCCCGCGATAGAGCTCCGTATGGCCCTTCTGCCGGCCGTAGCCCTTGGCCTCCAGCACCGTCATGCCCTGGACACCCATGTCCTGTAGCGCTTCCTTCACTTCGTCCAATTTGAAGGGCTTGATGACGGCTTCGATCTTTTTCATGTCGCTTAACCCGTAGAAGGCGCGTTTCGTCCCGGTTCGGGGTTTAGCACCCGTCAGGCGGGCGACATAGCGGGGCGCTTTGAGGAATCCGGGGGCAAGGCTGGTGGACGGTATGATCGGACGCGAAATCCTTACGGTGGCCGAGATGGGCGAGGCCGACCGGCGGGCCGAGGCGGATGGAACCCCGGTTTCGGTGCTGATGGAACGCGCGGGGCAGGCGGTGGCTGTGGCCGTGCGCGAGCGCTTCCCGGACGGGACGGTGCTGGTGCTGTGCGGGCCCGGCGACAATGGCGGCGACGGCTTTGTCGCCGCGCGCCTGCTGGCGGAGGGAGGACGGTCGGTGAGGGTCGCCGCCTCCGGCGATATCGCCCGGATGAAGGGCGCGGCGGGCGAAGCGGCCCGGGCGTGGACGGGCCCGGTCTCCCGTCTATCCGAAATAACGCTGGACGGTGTGGCGGTGGTGGTCGACGCGCTGTTTGGGGCCGGCCTGCATCGCCCGCTGACGGCCCAGCCGCTGGCTGCATTGAAGCAGGTTGAGGCGAAGGGCCTGCCGATCGTGGCGGTGGACCTGCCCTCGGGCTTGTCGGGCGACACGGCCCAGCCGCTCGGGTTCGCCCCGTGCGCAACCATGACCGTCACCTTCCACCGCAAGAAACTCGCCCACGTGCTCGATCCCGGCAAGGGCTACTGCGGCGAGGTTAGGGTCTGCGATATCGGCCTGGAACCGCCAGCGCCGGGCGCGGGACGGCTGAACGAGAACGGCCCCTCGCTGTGGCTGAAGTATTTCCCCTGGCCCAAGTCGAGCACCCACAAGGCCGAGCGCGGCCGGATGATGGTGGTCAGCGGCCATGCCTGGAACACCGGCGCGGCCCGGCTGGCGGCGCGTGGGGGCCTGCGGATCGGGGCCGGGCTGGTGACCTTGCTCTCGCCGCTGGACGCCCTGATGTCCAACGCCGCCCACCTGGAAGCGCTGATGCTCAAGCCGTTCGAGAGCGATGCGGAGCTGCACGAACTGGCCGACGACGCCGACGTGGTGGTGATCGGGCCGGCGGCCGGCGTCACGCCGGAGACGCGGCTCAACTTCATGGCCCTGGCGCGCACGGGCGCGGCCCTGGTGGTGGACGCCGACGTGTTCACCGTGTTCCGCGATTCGCCCGACGACTTCTTCGCCGCCCTGGACCGCGACGATGTGCTGACCCCCCATCCCGGCGAGTTCGAACGCGTCTTCCCCGGCCTGCTGAAGAAGAGTCCCAACCGGGTGGAGGCCGCGCGCCGAGCGGCGGAGATCGCCGGGGCCGTGGTGCTGCTCAAGGGCGACGACACCGTCATCGCCGCGCCCAACGGCCGGGCGGTGGTCAACACCAACGCCACGCCCTGGCTGGCCACGGCCGGATCGGGCGACGTGCTGGCGGGATTGACCGCGGGCCTGATCGCCCAGGGCATGGAAAGCTTCGAGGCGGCCTGCGCCGCGGCCTGGATCCATGCCGAGGCCGGGCGAGGCTTTGGACCGGGCCTGATCTCGGAGGACCTGCCCGAGCGTGCGCCCGGTGTATTGGCGGAGTTGTTGCGTATGGCGGTGGAGGGCGGGGCCCCCGATCTTCGTCGGCTGATGGCGGCCGACCAAGCCTAGCGCGAAGGGGCGCCGTGGTGCGGACGGCGGGAATCGAACCCGCACTCCCGATGGGAAACAGATTTTAAGTCTGCTGCGTCTACCGGTTTCGCCACGTCCGCGGGCGCTTTCGATCCGCCAATTTGCAACGTGAAGCCCGCAAAGGCCAGGGACGGCGCAAAAGTCTCGACGGCCTTAACCGCGTTTAAGGATTTCCGAGCGCCTTTCTCTTCCTTCGATGGGACGAATCCGGAGGGAGCTGTCCATGAGCGCACGACGTGGCGCCGCGCTCGCCGTTGGCGCGGGCTTCGCGGCCCTTACCTTTTCGGGATTGGCCTTTTCGGGAACGGCGTACGCCGCATCCTGCAATTGCGCCCCGCCGCCGCCGAGCTGCAACTGTTCGGTCCCCACCACCCATCAGATCAACGTTCCCGGCGTCACCATCACGCCGCCCTCGATCTATGTGAACGCGGCCAACATCGTCGTCGCCGCGCCGAACGTGGAGGTCCAGGCCGGTTCAGTCTCTGTGGCCAACGCCAGCGCCAGCGCTTCCAGCACGGCGACCAGTTCCGCCTCCAGCGTTTCCAGCGCCAACGCCCAGGCCAACGCGCTCGGCGCGATCTACAACGCCGGCGGAGGCGGATCGAGCTGGTCCACCTCCGACAGCGCCACCGGCTACATCCCCAACCTCCAGGTCGAGGGCGTGGAGAGCGGCGAGGCCAGGCGCATCTGCACCGAGATGCGCGCGGTGGAGACCATGGTGGCGGTCCAGGCCGTCTGCCTGGACGACAAGCAGATCCCCCATCCCGCGTCCCAGCTCAATCCCGACCGCGACGTGGCGCCCGGGTTCGAGGGCGAGGTCTACCGCTGCATCGCCGGCGCCCGGATGCAGTACACGCTGGCCGAATTCCACGGTCAGGCCAACTTCGACCATGGCCAGACCATCACCTGCCAGAAGGGCGAGGCCCTGTACCACTCCGCCGGCGCCGGTCTGGCCTGCCGGCCCCAGCGCGCCGCGCGCGACTGCAACGAACGTTCCTTGCTGCGTCGCTTCGGGGCCGGGATCAAGGTGCTGAAGCTCGCCCGCGCCCAGCAGTGCGCCGCCTACCGCACCGAGACCGCCAAGGCCTCGACCACGAGCACCATGGTGCTGGATGGCGGCGTCGGCGGCGTGGTGCACTAGGCGGCCCCACCTCCCTTTCAGGACAACTCTATGCGGCCCGCACGAACCGTGCGGCGAAGAACCCGTCCCCGTCGACACCCTGGTCCGGGCGACCGGGCAGCAGGCGTACGTCGCCCAACGCGGTGATCGCGGCCTCGCCTAGCCCGGCTTCACCGGCGGCCACCGGCAGCCGCTGGAACTCCTTGTGGCGGCGCAGGAAGTCGGAGGCCTGGGTCTCGCCCTCCTCGGGTTCGAGCGAGCAGACGCAATAGACCAGCCGCCCGCCCGGCTTCACCCTGGCCGCGGTCGCGTCCAGCAGCCGATGCTGCAACACCGACAGCTTGCCGATGTCGGTGGGACCGGCGCCCCACAGCACGTCGGGGTGGCGGCGGAAGGTGCCGGTGGCGCTGCACGGCGCGTCCAGCAGCACCGCGTCGAAGGTCCGCGTGTCGGGCCAGGCCAGGGCGTCGGCGGCGACCGCAGCCGCGGTCAGTCCCGCGCGGGCCAGGTTCTCGGTCAGGCGCACCAGGCGGACGTCGGAACGGTCCACCGCCGTCACCTTGGCGCCGGCGGCGGCGAGCTGCAGGGTCTTGCCCCCGGGCGCGGCGCAGAGGTCGAGCGCGGTTTGGCCGGGCTGGATCGCCAGCAGGCGCGCGGGCACGGCGGCGGCGGCGTCCTGCACCCACCAGCGGCCGTTGTCGTAGTCCGGCCATTCGCTCAGCTCTCCCTTGCGGCGCACGCGCACCGAGCCGCCGACGGTCTCGCCCTCCAGCGCCTCGGCCAGGGCTTTGAGGTCGGCGGGATCGCGCGGGGTGATGTCGGTCGCGGGCTCCTGGGCGATGGCGGCGGCGATCCGCAGCGCGGCCTCCTCCCCAAAGGCGGCGCGCCAGCGGGCCAGCAGCCAGGGCGGCGCCAGGGCCTCGATCGAGGTCTGCGGCGTCCCGTCGCGGATCAGCCCGCGCAGTACGGCGTTGATCAGGCCCTTGAACGGGCGGGTGGTTTGATGGAGCGCGGCCTGGTCGACGGTGGTCGAGACGGCGGCGTGGGCGGCGACGTCCATGAACAGCACCTGGGCCACGCCCAGCCGCAACAGCCAGCGCACCGCCTCGGGCGGCGGCTTCTGCAGGCGGGCGTCCAGCACCGCGTCGATCGGGCCGAGCTGGCGCAGGGTGGTGGCGGCGAGCGCCCGGGCGAAGGCGCGCTCACGCGGCGGCAGGGCGGAGAAGGGCGGACGGCCCAGCGCTTCGTCGAAGCCGCCACGACGGACCAGGGCGGCCTCGACCAGACTGAGCGCGGCGATGCGCGACGCCATGCCTTCGGCATCCTCGGACGGCGTCGTGGTTTTGGCGCTGGCGTAGCGCGGCCTGCGGGGCGGAGGCTTCGCAGATCGGGGCCGGTCGGCCTGGGATTTCGTGTCCATCACGCCTAGATCATCCACTCGAGCGTCCGCTGCAAGTCGGTCGCTGTTCCGAGGCCGCCATGACCGATCCCGATCTTCCCGATTCCGCGCCTTCCGAGGTCGAGGGCGCAGCTCCCGGCAAGGTGCTGTCCGACGCCGCCCGCCGCGCCCTGGCCGAGGCCGCCGAACGCCGCGCTCAGGCGGAAACCGCCCTTCCGGCGGAGGATGGCGGCCCTCGCGGCCTGGAGCCGACCCGCTATGGCGACTGGGAGCGCAAGGGCGTGGCGGTGGATTTCTAGACCCCGCCGCGGCGTCCGAAGCTGGCCATGCTGCTGAACACGCCGTCCTGGCGGATCAGGCCGTGCATCAAGGCGGCGGCGAGGTGGGCCAGGAAGACCGCGAACAGAGCCAGCGCCAGCCAGGTGTGGGCCTGGCGGAGCAGACCGTAGAGGAACAGGTCGTGAGGGAGGATGGGCGGCAGGTGGAAGCCGCTCGCCATCACGATCGGATAGCCCCCCGCCGACAGCATGCCCCAGCCCACCAGCGGCATGGCGATCATCAACGCGTACAGAGCCAGATGCGAACCGTGCGCGGCTAGCTTCTGGATCATGGGCAGGTCGGCCGGCAGCGGCGGCGGCTTGTTGGTGAAGCGGACCACGAGCCTGAGAATGGCGAACGCCAGGATGGCGATGCCGAGCGGGCGGTGGATGGCGATCAGGCGCGAATACAGCTCGCCGACCGTGGACACCATGCCGATGCCGATGAACAGCATGGCCAGGATCATCACCGCCATGATCCAGTGGATGACGCGCGCGGCCAGGGCGAAGCGGGGCATGGTCGGGCTCATTGGGCGGCTCCGGCGGGGACCGAGGGCGGGGCCGAGGCCTGGGCGCCGGGATGGGGCCCTTCGGCGGCGCGCCGGGCGAAGGACTTGGAATAGGCGGCCGACCGGGCAGGCAGCAGCGGATCGTCGGAGATCGCGATCCCTTTGGGCAGGATGGTCGGGTCGTAGGTGATGTCGCGGCACCCGCCGACTTCTTCCGGCTGAGTGGCGTTCAGCGTCAGGGTCCCGACCTCGACCTGCTGGTCGGCGCCGGACCACTGCTTGGTGGCGTCGTCGACCGCGTCGTTCGGGCCGGCGAGCGTGACCACCATGCGCCAGTGCAGCGGCCCCTTTGCCAGGCGGGTGCGCAGTTCGTCGAACAGCAGGTTGTCCGGGACCGTCTTGAGCTTGTCCTTGTCCAGCACCCCGCCGGTCTGCTCGGGAACCATGGCCCAGCGCACCAGCCGTGCCTGGCCCTGACCGTCGACGAAGCGAAAGGCGTTGATGCTGTAATAGTCCCCGGCTGCGAAACTGTCGGGCAGGGGCCACGCCTTCATGAACTTCAAATAGGCCGCGATCTCCGGATGGGCCGCGAGCAGCGCCTTCATCTTCGCCGGATCGGGCTTGCCGGTCTTGGGATCGGGCGTGCCGGCGATCTGCAGCTGGGTGAACGCCTGGGGGGTGGAGACCGGGAAGATCGGCGTGTGGTCCATGCCGATGCGCCAGATCTCGCCGTCGGGCTGGGTCAGGCTCAGCGCCATGCTGTGGAACACCACGCGTCCGTCGCCGGCGAAGGGGTCGCCGCCGGCGAGCGCGAAGCGGCCCACCACCGGGGTGCGCAGCTTGCCGAACGCCTGGGCGCTCGAGAGGAACCGGCCCGCGCCGTTGCCGTCGAAATAGCCAGTGACGCAGACGCCCTTGGCGTGGGCGCGTCTCCAGCCGGGGTGGCGACCGCCGGCGTTGGCCTCAAGCGCGTTGATGATGGTCTTGGACTTCAGCCGCGCCGGACCGATCCAGCCGCCGGTATAGGCGAAGGCGCCCGCCACGCCGGCGACGATCACACCGATCAGGGCGAACCGGCCCAAGGTCGAAGGGCGACCTGCGCCCGAAGCGGGGGGCGGTCTCGTCCCTGGACCCTGGTCTTCGGACACGGCGGACTCCTGGAATGATGGAACGGCGAAAGGCTTGGACATATGCCGCCGGCCGATCGGCTCGGGCCACAAAAATTTCCCGGAAGGCCAATTTCAATAATTCATCGAATTATATGGTTGATATAAGCATATCGTTGCGTTGGACCGATTGTTTCGAGCGGGGCAGGTTCTCCCTCAGGCTAGAGGAACTGCGGCTGTGTCGTCCCCAGACGTCCATTTTGAAGAGATTGCTCGGCACAGGCGGATCGCTGCGGCGGGCAATCGATCCATGGCCATGCTGGTGCGCCTGGCCCCTGGCGTCCTGCTCTGCGGGGTCGTGAGCCTCCTCGCCGTCGGGCTCCAGGCCGTCGAGATCAAGCTTGCCGGCCGGGCCTGGCTCGAAGCGCTGGTCCTGGCCATCCTGCTTGGAACGGCTGTTCGCACCGCATGGAAGCCCGGCGCCCGCTGGTGTCCGGGCATAAGCTTCAGCGCCAAGATCCTGCTCGAGGTGGCGGTCGTGCTGCTGGGCGCCTCCATCAGCGCCGCCACCCTGGCCTCGGCGGGCCTGCCCCTGCTGGCGGGCGTGGCGGTCGTCGTCGCACTGGCGATCTCGGTCAGCTATGGCCTGGGCCGCCTGATCGGCCTGCCCCACCGGATGGCGACGCTGATCGCGTGCGGCAATTCCATCTGCGGCAACTCCGCCATCGCCGCCGTCGCCCCGGTGATCGGCGCGGATGGGGACGACGTGGCGACCTCCATCGCCTTCACCGCCGTCCTGGGTGTCGGCGTGGTGCTGATCCTGCCCGTCTTGGCGGGACTGCTGCACATGCACGCCCTGCCGTTCGGCGTCCTGGCCGGCCTGACCGTCTATGCGGTGCCCCAGGTGCTGGCGGCCACCGCGCCGGTCAGCGCCCTATCAGTGCAGATGGGCACGCTGGTGAAGCTGGTGCGGGTGCTGATGCTGGGGCCGGTCTGCGTGGTCCTGGCCCTGATCACCGCCGGCCGCAACGAAGGCGGTGCAACGCGGCGCGGCCTGCCGCCGCTGCATCACCTGGTGCCCTGGTTCATCATCGGCTTCCTGGGGCTGATGGGCGCGCGTTCGGCCGGCCTGATCCCGGTCGAAGTGCTCAAGCCTGCCGCGTCGATGGCCAATATCCTGACGGTGCTGTCCATGGCGGCGCTTGGCCTGGGCGTGGACGTGAGGGTGGTCGCCCGCGCCGGCGCCAGGGTGGTCAGCGTGGTGGTGCTGTCGCTGCTGCTGCTCGGCGGGGTGGCGTTCGCGCTGATCCGCCTGATCGGGTTGTCCTAGGGATCGGCGAAAATTTGCGGCCGGGCGTAACCTTCGCGCCCTGGACGACGTATCTTCCTCTGCGGGGGCGAGGAGTTCGTAGATGGATCGCAGATCGTTGCTTCTGACGGGTGTGGCCGCGCTTGGCGGCGTCGCCCTGTTCGCCCGCCACGGCGCCCGCGCCGCGCCGGTGCATTATCCGGTCGAGTTCACGCCCGCCCAGTGGCGCGCCAAGCTCAACGCCGACCAGTTCGCCGTGCTGCGCGAGCAGGCCACCGAGCGGCCGGGATCGAGCCCGCTGCTGAACGAACATCGGCACGGCGTGTTCGCCTGCGCCGGCTGTTCGCAGAAGCTGTTCGACTCCAAGACCAAGTTCGAGAGCGGCACCGGCTGGCCCAGCTTCTACGCCCCCCTGCCGCATGCGGTGCTGACCGCGTCGGACTCCAGCCTGATCGAGCTGCGCACCGAGGTGCACTGCATCACCTGCGGCGGCCACCTCGGCCACGTGTTCGACGACGGGCCGCAACCGACCGGGCTGCGCTACTGCATGAACGGCGACGCGATGAAGTTCCTGCCAGCCTGAGCCGAGGCCTCAATCCGCTTCGTCCTCTCCGGCGGCGGCGGCTTGGCGACGGTGCAGCAGGCTGCCGGCGATGGCGACCAGGATCGTCACGCCGGTGGCCGCGCCGGACAGGACCAGCAAGGGTGTGACCAGGCTGATTGCGGCGAGTGCAACCAGTAGGGCCAGTCCTATCAGGTGCGAGGGCGCGAACCGCGGCGACAGCAGGCGGCGGAACAGGCCGTTGCCCAGCAGGTAGAGCGCCGGTCCACCCAGCACCACGGCCGCGGTCCCGAGGTCCGCGCGCGCCCAGGGATGGTCCAGCACCCGCTCGTCCGCCACCGCCGCCACGATGATCCCGCCCACCAGGGCGGCGTGGACATAGGTGTAGGCCACGCGCGCGATCCGGCCCGGGTCCTTATGGGCGGCGAACAGGCGGCTGGTGCGCTCGGCGGCGGTGTCGAAATAGATCCACCACATGGCCGTCGCCAGCAGGAAGGCGCTGAGGAAGGCTGCGACGGTTGCGTCGGTCCAGTGCAGTTCGAAGAAGGCGGCGCCGGTGACGGTGACCGACTCGCCCAGGGCGATCAGCACGAAGGCGGAGCATCGCTCGGCCAGATGGCCGCCGTCGATATCCCAGTCCTGGGTGGTTGAGCGGCCCCATCCCGGCGTCCAGAACCCCGCCGCAGGAGAGACGAGGTCGATCCCCAGCGCCAACAGCCACAGGCCGAGCCGCATCGAGCCCTCGCTGAACCCGCCCCACAGCCACAACACCCCCGTCGTCGCCAGCCAGACGGTGATGCGCTGGAAGTTGCGGTAATTTCTCGGGCTGTAATCGTGCAGCGCCCACAGCATGAACAGGCTGCGGCCCACCTGCATGGCCACATAGGCGCCCGCGAACGCCAGTCCCCGGCGCTCGAACGCATGGGGCAGGGCGGTGGACAGCACCATCGCCGCCAGCATCATCGCCAGCAACAGCAGCCGGACCGAGCGCCGTTCCGGGTCCAGCCAGTTGGTCACCCAGGACGTGTACATCCACACCCACCAGACGCCTGCGAACAGCATGGTCGTCTGCAGCACGCCCATCGGCGTGAAGTGGGCCAGCAGGGTGTGGGAGAGCTGGGTGACGGCGAAGACGAACACCAGGTCGAAGAACAGCTCGATCTGGGTGACCCGCGCCGCGACCGTCTCGTCCCTGCGCCGCAGCAGGTTGGTGCGCGCGAACAGATGCAAACCCAGGGCCTCCGAAGTCTTCGAACCGATGGTGCGTCAAGCCTGATCGATAAGAAAGGGCATGGTTAAGGTTCGCTTACGGGTTGAAGGGAGATCACGAAGCATTGAGGATATGCTTTACACCGTGTTCACCTTCTTGGGGTCGCCTGCATGTCGAAAGCCTGGACACTCCCGATCCTCGGCGCGGCCGTCCTGGCCGTGCAGGCGCCGCTGATCGCCGGGGCCCAGACCCTGGCCGGCGCGCCTCAGATGTACGATGCGCCTCCGGGCTATGGTTCCCAGTCCGACGCCGGGCCGCCGGATGTGGCTCCCACGCCCATGCACGATCATGGGCCCCGTCACGCGCTTCGCGAGGCGGCGGCCGACCATCCCAAGGAATGCTACGCCCATGTGCGGATGGGAGCCTCGTATGCGGCCCCGCCGACAGGACCCGAGTACGTCTGGCGTCTGGCGCCCGCCCCTCCGGGCGCGCCGGGCCCGGTCTGGTGCCTGGTGGTGCAGCCCTTCCCCAACACGCCCGTCATGATCGCGCCCGAGCGGATGGGCTGGATTCGCGTCCTGTGCGCGGATCAGGTCACCCCGGACCGGGTCTCGGTGATCCAGCACCGACTGCAGGCGCAGGGCATGTACGCTGGCGGTTTCGACGGCCGTTACGACATGGCGACGGCCCAGGCCGTGGCCCGTTTCCAGCACGAGCGCCACATCGCCGACGACGGCTATCTGGGGTATCGCACCGTGGCCGCCCTGGACGCCCCTACGCCGCCGCCACGTCCGGTCTACTGGCGTCGGCCCACCACCTTCGACACCGGGGTGTTGAGCTGGTCGGCCAAGGTGCAGCGCTTCTGATCGCAAACGCCTGATCGAACGCGGATCGGGAGCGGCTTTCCTCGTTCGACATCCCCGCCTAAACAGCGGCCATGAACATCCATGGCCGCCCCATGCGCACCATCTGGCCCGCCGCCGACGGCTCGGGCGAGGTGGAGATCATCGACCAGACCCGCCTGCCGTATGAGATCGCCGTCGTGCGGCTGCGCACGCTGGACGACGCGGTGCGGGCGATCGTTGACATGCAGGTGCGCGGCGCGCCGCTGATCGGTGTGGCGGCGGCCTACGGCCTTTGCCTTGCCTTGCGGGAAGATGCTTCCGACGCGGGTCTTGAGATCGCGCGGAGCCGGCTGATCGCCGCGCGCCCCACCGCCGTCAATCTCGCCTGGGCCGTTCAGGAGATGCTGGCCGTCGTGCTCAGTCATCCCCTCGGCGAACGGTTGGAAGCGGCCTGGGTCCGCGCCGCCGAGATGGCGGATGAGGATGTGGCGACCTGCCAGGCCATCGGTCGGCACGGCGCAGCCCTGATCGCGGATCGTGCGGAGCGCCGGCGTGGCGCGCGAGTGAACATCCTGACCCACTGCAACGCGGGCTGGCTGGCGACGGTGGACTGGGGCACGGCCCTGGCCCCGATCTACACCGCCCACCGCGCAGGCATCGACCTACATGTCTGGGTCGACGAGACCCGGCCGCGCAACCAGGGCGCCAGCCTCACCGCCTTCGAGCTGGGCCAGGAGGGCGTGCCCCATACCATCATCGCCGACAATGTCGGCGGCCATCTGATGCAGCATGGGCAGGTCGACCTCTGCATCGTCGGTTCCGACCGCACCACGCGCACGGGCGACGTCTGCAACAAGATCGGCACCTATCTGAAGGCCCTGGCGGCCAAGGACAACGGCGTGCCCTTCTATGCGGCGCTGCCGGCGTCCACCCTCGACTGGACCCTGACCGACGGGGTGGCCCAGATTCCGATCGAACAGCGCGACGCCCGGGAGGTCACGCACATGACCGGCCGCGGTGTATCTGGCGAGCTGATGACGGTGGAGATCGGGGCTCCCGGCAGTCCTGCCGCCAACTACGCATTCGACGTCACCCCGGCGCGCCTGATCACCGGCATCGTCACCGAGCGTGGGATGGCGCGGGCCAGCGAGGCCGGGCTGCTGGGTCTGTATCCCGAACGCGCGCCGCTGGACTGAGTGCAAAGCCCGGCGGCCAAGCGTTGCCGGCTGCCTTGCAAATCCGATCCGGACAAAAAAAGAGCCCGGCCGAAGCCGGGCTCTCCTAGACGATAGTTAGATCCGCTTACTGAGCGGGTTGGCTCGGCACGATCGTGATGGTCGTGCGACGGTTCAAGGGTTCCTTCACCCCATCCGGCGTCGGCACGGCCAGATCGGTCTTGCCGACCCAGCTCACGTTCAGCGCACCTTGCTGCACGCCCAGGCCCACCAGCGCGTCGGCCACGGCCTTCGCACGGCGCTCCGAGAGGCGCAGGTTGTACTTCACAGAGCCCGACGTGTCGGTGTGACCGACCACGGTGACCTGAGCCGTACCGCCCTGTTGAGCGTATTGAGCCGCTTGCTGCACAACCGCCTGCGCGTCGCTCGTGAGGACCGACTGATCGAAGGGGAAGTACACCACGAATTCCTTCGTCTCGGCCACCGGAGGCGGCGGGGGAGGCGGAGGAGGAGGAGGCGGGGGCGGCGGGGGAGGCGGCGGGGGCGGCGGCGGCGGGGGCGGGGGGGGAGCCGGGTCCGCACCGAGCGCGTAACGCACGCCGACGGTCACAGTCTGGTCGTGGTAGTGGCCACGGAAGGTGCCGGGCTGGAGCGAGCCGGACCCAGTGGAACCCCACTTCAGGTCGGCCGTGTCGAGCCAGGTGTACTTCAGGTCCACGTTCATGCGGTGGGTCGCATGGTAGCTCAGGCCGGCGAAGGCCTGATAGGCGAACCCAACGTCGGTGTCGTTGATCGAAAGGGTCTGGTTCGGGCCTGGAGCCGTACCACCGGAGAACTGACCGGAGTCCTTGATGTCCAGACGGGCGACGCCGACGCCGGCGCCGATGAACGGATGGACGATGAAGGTGGGGAACGCGTCGTAGATGGCGTTGCCGAAGAAGGTGGCGACGTTGGCGTGGCCATAGGTCTTCAGGCAGGTCGAGGTGCTGCCGGTTCCGCAGATGCCGATCGGCTGGGCGCGGTCGGCCGAACCGATGACGCTGCGCAGGTCGGAGTCACGATAGCCGCCTTCCAGTTCCACCCGCCAGTTGGGGGTGAACTGATAGCCGACGCGACCGAAAGCCGCCCAGCTGCCGCCCTTGGAGGGCGAATACTTCCAGCCGTAGGGCGAGCCGTCGGGTGCATTGTTGCTGGAGGAGGTGCCGATACCGCCGTTGTTGATTTCATGCCAGCCGCCGTCGACGCCGACATAGAAGCCGTTCGGCGGCGGAGCGACTTGGGCTCCCATGTTCAGGAAGTCGAACGATTGGGCGTTTGCGCCCCCCGCTGCGGCGAGGACCGCGGCCAGGGCGGCTCCCGCCATAAGTGTGGTTTTCATAATCAAGAGCCCTCTTTTGCCCTTAGCGACGGCCGGCGCACCGACCCGTTGAGTCCTATAGCAATTGCCGAACGACGACACAGTGCCGCATCGGCAACACAGCCAATGCTTTCACGCCGGACATACTCCGGTGAGCGCATTGAGGTCTGCTTAACGACCGTTACGAATCGCTGGGATTCGTTAGGCCGTAAAGTGTTTCAGAGACGCCGAAGGCCTATCCCGAAGGGCGCGGCCGCCGGCTGCCGGAATGTTTTGTTCCCGCCTCCCCTATCCCCTTACGCTCGCCAAATGCGCGGTCTAGCTTCGAAGTTCCGCGCTATCTTGGTCTGTAGGCGGCTGCGGCATTTTGGCAACGAAATTATGACGTCCAAACGTCATATTTCGCGGGCGCCTGCGGAATCACGTGTCCTTGCCCGAAGCCACAGCACGCCGAGCAAATCAAGCACCGAAGCGCGTAAGCGCCCGAAATTGGTATATTTTGATTGGCCGGTCGTTCGCGGGCGATGGCCCACATCCTCGAATTCGATGTCGAAACCTTCCCGCAGGAATAAGGCGGGGAGGAAGCGGTGCATGTGATCGAAATAAGGCAGACGTAGGAACGCGTCCCGCCGGAACGCCTTCAAGCCGCAACCGGTGTCTTCGGCCTGATCGCGCAATAGGCGACGGCGGAGTCCGTTGGCGAGCCGCGAGCCGATCCGCTTGGCGGCGCTGTCCTGCCGCTTGGCTCGGCGACCGCCAACCATCGCCAGCGCGACAGGCGCATCCATTAGCCGGCGCACCAGCCTCGGACCATCGGCGGGATCGTTCTGACCATCGCCGTCGAGCGTCATGATGATGGGCGCGCGCGCCGCCAGGACGCCGGTGCGGATGGCCCGGCTCTGTCCGGCGTTGCGGCCGTGGCTGAGGATGCGAAGCTGGGGTAGGGCCGTGCGCAGGGCCGAGAGGCGCTGGACGGTCTCGTCGCTGCTGGCGTCGTCCACGAAGACGATCTCGTGCGCCACGCCCTGGAAGGCGACGGCGATTTCGCGGGCGAGTTCGGCGGCGGCCCCCTGTTCGTTGAACACGGGGACGACCACGCTGATGTGGGGGATGGCGGAGGGTTCGGTGGCGATCACGCGCGCTCTTAGCCATTTTTCGGTGTGGGCGGGAGAGCCCCATCGCCACACGCATGCTATGTTGTGCGGGTCATGGTGAACTTGACCGGCGTGGACCGTCCCATATTGGCGCCCCCGCACGGCGAAGCGACTGGTTCGCCGGTGACGGAGGCGCTTGCTCCACGCGTCCTGGGTCCCCTGCTCGCCGCCCTGATCGTATTGCTGGCCGCCCTTCCGGGGCTGGTGCGGATGCCGACGCTGGACCGGGACGAGGCGCGGTTCGCCCAATCCACCGCCCAGATGCTGGAGAGCGGCGACGTCGTCGATCCGCGATTCCAGGACGAGGCGCGCGACAAGAAGCCGGTCGGGATCAACTGGCTCCAGGCTGGCGCGGTCAGGCTGACCTCCTCGGAGGAGGCTCGGGAAATCTGGGCCTATCGTCTGCCCTCGCTGCTGGGCGGCATGGCGGCGGCGGCGGCGTGCGCCTGGGGCGCGCGCGCCTTTTTCAAGCCCTGGCGCGCGGCGAGCGCCGGCGTGGCGCTCGGCTGCGGTTTCCTCCTGACCAGCGAAGCCTTCACCGCTAAGACCGACGCGATCCTGTGCGCGGCCGTCGCCTTGAGCATGGCCGCCTTCGCCCGAATCTACATGGCCGCACGCCGGGGGGAGACGGCGGATCGCCGGACGCGCGCGGTGTTCTGGCTCGGACTGGGCGTGGGCCTGATGGTGAAGGGCCCGGTGGCGCCCCTGGTGGTGATCCTGGCGGGGCTCGCGCTCTGGGTGGCGGATCGCGGAGCGCCCTGGATGCGGCGCATGTCGTGGCGATGGGGGCTGCTGTTCCTGTTGGCGCTCGCAGGGCCTTGGGCGGCGGCGATCACGGTGAGCGGCGATGGCGCGTTCTGGACGCGCGCGATGGGCGGCGACGTTCTCCACAAGCTGACCGGCGCCCGCGAGGGGCATCGCGGGGCGCCCGGCTATTATCTGCTGCTGGCGCCGGTGCTGATGTTTCCAGCCACCGCCCTGATCCCGGCCGCCCTGGCCTATGGCTGGGGGCGTCATAAGGCTCCGGCGGCGCGGTTCGCCCTGGCGTGGCTGGTTCCCGCGTGGCTGCTGTTCGAGGCGGCCCCGACCAAGCTCCCGCACTACGCCCTGCCGCTCTACGGCGGCTTCGCCCTGCTGGCGGCGGGCGCGCTCGGTCATCCGATGGGACGGCTGACGCGGTGGGGCGGCGCTGGGCTCAGCCTGCTGGCGTCGGCGGCCATCGCGACCCTGACCGTCACCGCCACCTCCCGTTTCGGCGGCGCCGCAGCCGCGCCGGTCGCCGCTCTTGCGGTGTTGCTGACTGTGGGCGCGGGCGTTTCGGCGGCGATCGGCGTGATCGTCGGCGGTCCGGGCTCGGACCTGGGGAGGCGGCTATCCTTCCTGTGCGCGGCGACGGGGATGGGGATCGCGGCGCATGTGACGCTGTCGGCCGGACTGCTGCCGATGCTGTCGCCCCTATGGCCCTCTCGGGCGGCGGCCGAGATGGTGTCGCGCCATGGCGTCGATCCGCGCAACGGCGTCACCCCGGGTCCGGTGGCGGTGGCGGGCTATGCCGAGCCCAGCCTGGTGTTCGCCCTGGGCACCGATACCGATCTGGGCGATGGATCGGACGCCGCCCTGGCGGTGGAGACGGGTCGGCCGGCTCTGGTCGAGGGGCGTCAGCTCCAGCCGTTCCTGGATCGGTTGCGCAGAGATCGCATCGTCGCCGATCGGCTCGGGCAGGTCGGCGGATTCGACTATTCGAACGGGAAGGCCGTTTCCCTATCGCTCTGGCTCAAGCGCCGTTAGCGCGGCGTGACTCCATCATCCTGGACAAGCGCTGACGCGCTTTCCGGGATGATGGACGAAGAGACGATCCGCCTACTGGCAGGCGAGGCATTCCTCGTAGTCGGTGCGGGCTTCGTCGCGGATGGTGATCTCCACGGTCTCGCCGCCGGCGAAGGACGCGCGCTGCACCGACTTGGAGCGCAGGTAGTAGAGCGACTTGCAGCCGCGCTCCCACGCCGTCCAGTGCAGCATGTGCAGGTCCCATTTGTCGATGTCGCCCGGCAGGAAGACGTTCACCGACTGGGACTGGCAGATTTCCGGCGTGCGGTCGGCGGCCAGCTCGATGATCCAGCGCTGATCCAGTTCGAAGGCGGTCTTGTAGATGTCTTTCTCGTCGGCGGTGAGGAACTCCAGGTGCTGGACCGAGCCCTCGTTCTCCAGGATCGAACTCCACACCGCGTCGGTGTTCTGGCCCTTCTGGTCCAGCACGCCTTCCAGGTAGGGGTTCTTGACCGCGAACGAGCCCGACAGGGTCTTGTGGGTGTAGATGTTGGCCGGGATCGGCTCGATGCCGGCGGAGGTCCCGCCGCAGATGATCGAGATCGAGGCGGTCGGGGCGATGGCCAGCTTGTGGGAGAACCGCTCCATCACGCCCTTCTCGGCGGCGTCGGGGCAGGGGCCGCGCTCCTCGGCCAGCTTGCGCGAGGCGGCGTCGGCCTGGCGGCGCAGGGTCTTGAAGATGCGCATGTTCCAGGACTTGGCCATGGCGCTTTCGAACGGCACGTTCTGGGCCTGCAGAAAGCTGTGGAAACCCATCAGCCCCAGGCCCACCGACCGCTCACGCTCGGCGGCGTAGACCGCTGCGGTCATCGCGTCGGGCGCGGACTCGATGAAGTCCTGCAGCACGTTGTCGAGGAACCGCATTACGTCCTCGATGAAGGTGGGGTGGTCGCGCCACTCCATGAACTTCTCGGCGTTGACCGAGGACAGACAGCACACCGCGGTGCGGTCCTGGCCCAGGTGGTCGCGGCCGGTGTGGAGCATGATCTCCGAGCACAGGTTGGACTGGCGCACCTTCAGGCCCAGCTCGCGCTGGTGGGCGGGCATGGCCCGGTTCACCGTGTCGGAGAAGATCAGGTAGGGCTCGCCGGTCTGCAGCCGGATCTCCAGGATCTTCTGCCACAGCGAACGGGCGTCGACCTCGCGCACCGGCTCGCCGTTCTTGGGGCTGAGCAGGGCGAACTTGGTCCCGTCGCGCACCGCCTCCATGAAGGCGTCGCTGATCGAAATGCCGTGGTGCAGGTTGAGCGACTTGCGGTTGAAGTCGCCCGACGGCTTGCGGATTTCGAGGAACTCCTCGATCTCGGGATGGTGGATGTCCAGATAGACCGCCGCCGACCCGCGGCGCAGCGAGCCCTGGCTGATCGCCAGCGTCAGGCTGTCCATCACCCGGATGAAGGGGATGATGCCCGAGGTCTGGCCCGCGCCCTTAACCTTCTCGCCGATGGAGCGCACGCCGCCCCAATAGGTGCCGATGCCGCCGCCGTTGGAGGCCAGGGCCACGTTCTCGTTCCAGACGGTGACGATGCCGTCCAGCGAGTCGGGCACCGCGTTCAGGAAGCAGGAGATCGGCAGGCCCCGGTCCGCGCCGCCGTTCGACAGCACGGGGGTGGCGGGCATGAACCAGAGGGTGGAGATGTAGTCGTAGACCCGTTGGGCGTGGTCGGCGTCGTCGGCGTAGGCGGTGGCCACCCGGGCGAACATGTCCTGGTAGCTTTCGCCCGCTAGCAGGTAGCGGTCCTGAAGCGTGGTCTTGCCGAAATCGGTCAGCAGCGAATCGCGCGAGCGGTCCACCACCACCTTGCGCACCAGGGTGAGCTTGGGGCGGGGCTTGCCACGAGCGGTCACGCCCCGGACCAGGCCCTTGCCTACAACCGCTGCTGCCGCCTCACCCATCGAGCTAACCCCTACATCTTGTGTTCGACGCTAATCACACCCCTAAACTGAGGGGAGGTCAACGTATCTTAGATGGGTGTTCGGATCGAAATTTCTGCATCTGGAGGCTTGCGGTTTACCCCCTCCTAACCCTTTCGCCGTGGCCCGGCGATTCGAGATCGGTGGCGCAAACGTTGCATGGCCGAGGGGTTTGGCTTACGGCATGGGCCGTCATTGGGGAGTAGCCGCCCGCGGATTCAGCGGGAGGCGCGTCAACAGACTTGGCGAAGGCGGGGCGACCCGCGACGCCATGGCGCGCCCAGGCCGAGAGATCGGTTTGGCGAGACCTTTGGCTTTCCACGTGCGACCGGCGGGGTCGCGAGCGTGGGACGCCATTGGTTTGCATTCGCGGCCCCGCAGTACGACCTCATGTCCACCACCTTCCTCGAAGCCGGCGCAATCTCCACCGGTCTCGTCGCCCTGGCCGAGGTCGGCGATCGCACCCAGATCCTGGGGGTGATGCTGGTGTGCCGTTTCCGGCGGCCCTGGCTGATCCTGGCCGGCGTGCTGGCCGCCAGCCTGGCCAACCACCTGCTGGCGGCGACGCTCGGCGTCGTGGCGGGCCATTGGCTTCAGGGTCCTTGGATGCGCTGGGTGCTGGGCCTGTCCTTTATCGGTTTCGCGATCTGGAGCCTGCTGCCGGAAAAGCATGAGGAAGGAGAGCCTGAGGTCCGCTCCAAGCGCGGGGTCTTCCTGACCACGGTGGTCGCCTTCTTCCTGATGGAGATGGGCGATCGCACCCAGATCGCCACCGCGGCCCTGGCGGCGCGGTTCGCGGCGGTGATCCCGGTGGCGATGGGCTCGACGCTCGGCATGATGATCGCCAACGCGCCGTCGGTGCTGCTCGGCCACGTGGCGGGCAATAGCCTGCCCATGAAGGGGCTGAAGGTCGGCGCGGCGATCCTGTCGGCGGCGGTGGGGGTGTGGACCCTGGCGGCGGGCTGAAGCTTGGGCCATATGCGGGAAATGCGTTTCAAGATCGAGCACCGCATCGGCGTCCAGCGTCCGGCCGAACAGATATGGGCGGCGATCTACGACCTGGAGGCGTGGAAGGACTGGAATCCCATGTACCCCCAGGCGTCGGGACGGCTGCTGATCAGCGCGCCCCTGACCCTGACCGAGAAGGTCGGCGAGGCGAGCGAGACCTATCAGGCGGTCGTGGGCGACTGGGTGCCCCACGCCCAGCTGGTCTGGGTGCGCAAGTCCCACAACGGCCTGCTCACCCACGTTCGCTACCTGGAGATCGAGAAGCTGAGCGAACAGGGCTGCATCTTCTCCAATGGCGTGCTGTTCCAGGGCCTGACGGCCGGCGTGCTGGTGTCCAAGGCGCGGCGGCGCGCGCTGCGGCGGGCGTTCGCAGGGCTCGGCGAGGCGGTGAAGGCCCGCACCGAGGCCGGCCACGGCGAGGACACGGAGGCGTGGCGGCGATGATCGACGATCTCTACAGCGGCCGCATCCTGGCGCTGGCCGCCAACATGCCCCGCGCGGGACGTCTCGCCCATCCGCAGGCCAGCGTGGAAAGGGTCTCGCGCCTATGCGGCAGCCGGGTGACCGTCGACGTGGTGGTCGAGGACGGCCGGGTGAGCGACTTCGCCCAGGACGTGCGCGCCTGCGCGCTCGGCCAGGCCGCCGCCGCCATCCTGGGCGACAAAGTGATCGGCGCCTCCGTCGCGGAGATCGTCCGAGGCCGCGACGCCCTGCTGGCCATGCTGAAGACGGGCGCGCCGCCGCCGGAGGGCCGTTTCGCCGACCTGGGGGTGCTGGCCCAGGTGAAGGACTTCCCTGCGCGTCACGCCTCCACCCTGCTGGCTTTCGAGGCGACGGTGGAGGCGACCGAGCGCGCTATGCGGGCGGTTTCAGCCGAGGGTTGATATCGCTGCGCCGGATAACCTCTCCGGTGGCGGCTTTTTTGTTCCCGTGTTACCCAACGCCCTCGCCGCCAACGGACGGGAGCCGTGTTTGGCCGGAGCCTACCCGCGATTGATCCGAGCCGCCCTGAGCGTCTACAAGGCGGCTGTGTCGCCCTGGCTCGGCGCGCGCTGCCGGTTCATGCCGACCTGTTCGGAATACGCTGCGGCCGTGCTGATCTCTCATGGGCCGGTGCGGGGCGGCTGGCTGGCGGCGCGGCGGGTCTGCCGTTGCCACCCCTTCGGTGGAGAGGGGTACGATCCTCCGCCGGAACCCGTCGATAAGGCCGAGCGCGCCCGGACGCGCCTGAAGTGTGAAGCATGATCCAACTGCAATTCCCCGACGGCGCCGTCAAAGACTTCCCGGAAGCGACCACCGGCCGCCAGATCGCCGAAGGACTATCCATGTCCCTGGCCAAGAAGGCGGCGCTGATCCGCCTGGACGGGGTGATGCTGGACCTGGATCGCCCGCTCGAGCATGGCGGCAAGCTGGAGATCCTGACCCGCGACCATCCCGACGTGCTGGAGACGATCCGCCACGATGCTTCCCACGTGATGGCGCAAGCCGTGCAGGAACTGTTCCCAGGAACCCAGGTCACGATCGGTCCGGCCATCGAGGACGGCTTCTACTACGATTTCGCGCGCGACGAGCCGTTCAGCCTGGACGACCTGCCCAGGATCGAAGCCAAGATGCGCGAGATCGTCGCCCGCAACGAGCCGATCAAGCGCGAGGTCTGGGACCGCGACGAGGCCATCGCCCACTTCAAGGACATCGGTGAAGCCTATAAGGCCGAGATCATCTCCGACCTGCCCGAGAGCGAGACGATCACCGTCTATCGCCAGGGCGCGTGGAAGGACCTGTGCCTGGGTCCGCACCTGCCCTCCACGGGCATGGTGGGCAAGGCGTTCAAGCTGACCAAGCTGGCCGGCGCCTACTGGCGGGGCGATCACCGCAACGCCCAGCTGCAGCGCATCTACGGCACCGCCTGGGCCAGCGAAGCGGACCTGGAGGCCTATCTCCATCGCATCGAGGAGGCGGAGCGCCGCGACCACCGCCGTGTCGGCCGCGCCATGGACCTGTTCCACATGCAGGAAGAGGGCCGGGGCATGGTGTTCTGGCACACCAAGGGCTGGACCCTGTGGCGGACGCTCGAGGCCTATATGCGTCGTCGTCTCGACGCGGCGGGCTACGGCGAGGTGAAGACGCCTCAGGTGCTGGACCGCACCTTCTGGGAGAAGTCGGGTCACTGGGAAAAATACCGACCCAACATGTTTGTCTGCGAGACTGAGGAGGGCGAGGTGCTCTCCCTCAAGCCGATGAACTGTCCCGGCCACGTGCAGATCTTCAACATGGGTCAGAAGTCCTATCGCGACCTGCCCATGCGCATGGCCGAGTTCGGCGCCTGCCACCGCTACGAGCCGTCCGGGTCGCTGCACGGGCTGATGCGGGTGCGCGGCTTCACCCAGGACGACGCCCACATCTTCTGTCGCGAGGACCAGATCGAGGAGGAGACGGAGAAGTTCGTCCGCCTGACCCATCTGATCCACGGCGATCTTGGCATGAAGACCGACCACGTGGCCCTGGCCACGCGACCGCCGATGCGTGCGGGATCGGACGCGTTCTGGGACAAGGCCGAAGGCCAGCTGCTGAGCGCCTCGCGCAAGGCGGGGGTCGAGCCGGTGATCGCCGAGGGCGACGGCGCCTTCTACGCACCCAAGCTCGACTTCATCGTGAAGGACGCGATCGGCCGCACCTGGACCTGCGGCACGCTGCAGCTCGACTATGTGCTGCCCGAGCGGCTGGGGGCCGAGTACGTGGCCGAGGATGGCTCCAAGCAGCGTCCGGTCATGCTGCATCGGGCGATCCTGGGCTCGTTCGAACGCTTCATCGGCATCCTGATCGAGAACTATGGCGGCGCCTTCCCGCTTTGGCTGGCGCCGGTGCAGGTGGTCGTGGCCACCATCACCTCGGACGCCGCCGACTATGCGCAGCGTGCGGCCGAGCGGTTGCGTTCGGCGGGCTTGCGCGTGGAAGTGGATGTTCGTAACGAGAAGATCAACTACAAGGTCCGCGAGCACAGCTTGGCCAAGGTTCCAGTGATCGCGGTGGTCGGCCGCAAGGAGGCGGAGACCGGGCAGTTGGCCCTGCGCCGCCTGGGCTCCGATCGCCAGGCGATCGTCACCCTGGACGAAGCGGCCGAGGGCCTGTCCCAGGAGGCCTTGCCGCCTGACCTGGCGCGCCCGGCGGCGCCCGCGGCTCCGGCGCTGAACCTGGAGGAGGCATGAACACCTACGTCCGTCCCCTCAATGGCGGTCTGATCAATCGCGCCCGCATCCTGGCCGCGCCGGTGGCGGTCGAGGTGTCGGTGATCATGGTGGTCTACCACACCGGTCCCGCACTCGAGGAAAGCGTGGCCACGGTGCTGGCCGACCCGGCGGTGGAGGAGTTCATCGTCATCGACAACGGCTCATCGCCCATGGAAGAGGCGGTGCTGGACGCTGCGGCCGCGCGTGACGAGCGCATGGTGCTGAGGCGCGGCCACGGCAATGTGGGTTTCGCGCGGGCCTGCAACATGGGCGCGGAGATCGCCTGCGGTCGGGTCCTGGTGATCCTCAATCCCGACGCCTTCCTGCAGCCGGGCTGTGTCGAGGGCCTGACGGCGGCGCTCGATGCGACGCCTTCGCCGCGCATCGTCGGCGCCCGGATCATGAACACCGACGGCACCGAACAGCGCGGCGCCCGGCGCGGCGAGGTGACGCCCGTCACCACGCTGCTCAGCCTGACGCGATTGGCGCACCTCGGCCTCTTCCGTGGCTTCGAGATCCACCACGAGCACGATCCCGAGCCCGGTCAGCTGCTGGCGGTCCCCACGATCTCGGGCGCCTGCTTCGCGATGACCCATGACGATTATTCCGGCATGGGCGGCTTCGACGAAGGCTATTTCCTGCATGTCGAGGACGTGGACCTGTGCTGGCGGGTGCGCCAGAGCGGTGGTCGGGTGATGTTCAATCCGGCCGCGCGGGTGATCCATCTCGGTTCCACCAGCCGCACCTCGCCGGTGAAGGTGGAGTTCTTCAAGGGCCTGGGCCTGGTGCGCTATTTCCGCAAGCGCGCCGATAACAAGCGCCGGGCGTTCCTGGCTATCGCGCTGGCGCCGTTGATCATGCTGGTCTCTGTCACGCGACCCATGTTCCGCCGCCGGCCGCATTAGGCCGCCGTCGACCGCCGTCAGCGACCTGCTGAAGCCGGCCCTTACACCGGATCGGGCAGACCGGTGCGCGGGTCGCGCGGGCGGGGATGGAAGTTGCGGCCGAGGAAAATGAACACCTCGCGTGGGTGTTTGGGATCGGTCCACACCTTCCAGGCCCCCAGCACCTGGGTCGAGCCGAAGTCGCGCATGGCTTCGTTGCGGTACTTGGCGGCGTCCTGGTGGATGGAGTCGCTGACGTCCACGAACAACACCCGGTCGCCCTGGGTCAGCGGGGCGGAGGTCTCGGCCTCGTTATGGGGCCGGCTCTCGCGCACCCACATCTTCATCGGCGTCGCATCCTCGGCCATGGCGCGGCGGCGATAATAGGCCAGCGAATTGTAGGTGAAGCGGTCGTCCACCGCGATGCTGGAGACCGGGCCCGTGCGCGCCGCCTGGGCGTCTACCAGGGCGGCGACGGCTTCCCAGCCCCGCGCGCGTTTGAAGCTGTTGGCCAGGCCGACCCGGTTGGCCAGGGCCGGCGAGGTGGCGGCGGCGAAGAACAGGATCACGATCGCGCCCTGGCTGACCACCGCGGCGCCCAGCGTCCGCCAGGCCCCCCAGCGCACCAGCCAGGCGGCGGTCAGGGCCGCGCCGGGCACATAGGCCACCGCCGCCCAGTTGGCGTTGGCCCGCGCCACCAGCGACTCGGCCAGGATGATCGTCAGCGCCGGCAGCGTCAGGATCAGCAGCATCCTGTCCGCGCGCTCTTCGGGTCGCCGGCGCACCCACAGCACCACCCCCACGACCAGGGCGATGAAGGGGATCGGCCCGAACACGCCGAGTTGCGACAGCAGGAAGCCCGGCGCCTGGCGGGGGTCGAACTTGCTGGGGCGGTGCTGGTGCGGCGGCGCGACCGCCGGCCGGTGGGCCGAGCCCGTAGCCGCTTCGTGGCTCCAGGCGGCGTCGGCGGCGGTGTGCGCCACGGTTTGGAAGCCGTGGGCCGCGTTCCAGATCAGGTTCGGCGATAGCACCAGCAGCGCCAACCCGACCAAGGCGGCCACCTCGATCGGCCGCCAGCGTCGACGTACGGACGAGATCAGGGCGGCGTGCAGGCCAAGCCCGATGACCAGGTAGAGCACCGCGTACTTGGACAGGCCCGCCAGGCCGATGCAGACGCCCAGCGCCGCGGCCCAGCGCACGCGCGCCGAGGCGCGCGGCGCGGTCAGCCATCCCGAATAGGCCCACAGTCCCAGGGCGCAGAAGGCCATCAGGGGCGCATCCGTCGCCACCACCGCAGCCGAAAGTTGCACGCCCGGCATCAGGCTGTAGAGGACCGCCGCCCAGAACCCGGTCCAGCCGCCGTAGAGCCGCGCGCAGGTTCTTTGCAGCGCGATCGCGGCGACGGCGTGGGACACCGGCGCGACCAGCCGCACGAACGCTTCACGATCGCCGCCCAGCGTGGTGGCGGCGCGGATCAGCCAGGCGATCATCGGCGGTTTGGAGAAATAGCCGAAGTCCAGGTGGCGCGACCACAGCCAGTACTGGGACTCTTCGGGGTAGAGTTCGACGGGGCTCAGAAACAGGCCGGCGATGCGGAGCGCGGTGAGCGCGCCCACGAACGCCAGGGTCCAGACGAGCACGCGCCGCTCAAGCGACGGTTCGCGAGGCGCCGCCTCCAACCTGTCCACCACACCAAATCTCCAGCGCCCTTCGAGCCAGGCAGATAGCCGGCTGTCGGTGGCGCGAGCAAGGCGACACGGCCGTCGCTGCGTGCGGCGTCATGTTCCCGGTTGTAACGAGTTTGTCGCAGGCGTGTCACGGGCGCGTTCAATTGAGTGAATATTGAGGCGGATACGAGCGGGTGCGTCTGTTTTGAAACCTGCCGGGTGCGAGGGGAAATTTTATGTCGACTATGAAACGGCTCGTCGCGGGGGCGGCGACGACGGTGCTGGCCTGCGCCTTCCTTGCTACGGCCGCCTCTGCGCAGGACATCACCGGCGGCATCAGTGGCAAGATCACCGACGACGCCGGCAAGCCGCTGGCCAATGTGCCGGTGACGATTGTCTTCAAGGGCACCAACGCCACCCTGAAGACCACCACGGGGAGCGACGGCTTCTACAGCCTGCGCAACCTCCAGGTCGGCGGACCCTACGAGGTCACCGCCGGCGACACCGCCCACCAGACCAAGACCACCGAGGTTCCGGGCATCGGCGTCGGCGACCCCTACCAGCTGAACCTGACGCTCGAGGGCGCCGGCGCCGAGGTGCAGACGGTGACGGTGCACGCCTCGCGCATCGGCGGCGCCAACATCACCCAGACGGGTCCGCGCTCGACCTTCTCCGCCAACGACATCCAGCAGCTTCCGTCCTTCACCCGCGACCTGAAGGACACCGCCCGCCTCAATCCGTTCGTCACCGTCGACCCGACCAACTCGAACGCGCTCTATATCGCAGGCAACAACAACAAGGTCAGCACCGTCTACCTGGACGGCGTGCGCCAGTCGGACAACTTCGGCCTGGGCAACAGCGGCTATCCCACCCAGCGCTCGCCCTTCTCGATCGACATCGTTCAGTCGTTCAACGTCGAGGTCGCCCCCTATGACGTGAAGTACGGCGACTTCCAGGGCGGCCTGCTGAACGTCGTCACCAAGTCGGGCACCAACGAGTTCCACGGCAGCGCCTTCTACGAGTACGACTCCAGCGAGCTGGGCGAGGGCCAGGTCATCGGCGCCAACGCCGTCCACCAGCCGGCCTGCGCCAACGGCGCGGCGAGCGGCACGGGCTGCGGCGATCGCATCGTGACGACCAAGTTCCAGGACAAGAATTACGGCGGCTACCTGAGCGGCCCGATCATCCCCGACAAGTTGTTTTTCTTTGTCGACTACGAAGAGTACCAGTCGCCGAAGCTGATCAACCTGACCCCGTCAGACGTGCAGGGCCCCAACCCGGTCAAGGGCATCACCTCGGGCAACGTCAACCAGATCTCCAGCATCCTGCAGAACGCCTACGGCTACAATGCGGGCACCTTCGGCGCTTCGACGCCGATCGACAACAAGGACTACTTCGCGCGCCTGGACGCCAACCTGACGGACACGCAGCACCTATTCGTCACCTACCAGCGCACCGACGGTTCGTCGCTGAACGCGCCGAACGGCAGCACCGCCGGCACGCTGGGTCTGTCGTCGGACTACTATCTGCTCGAGCAGAACCTCGAGACCTACACCGCCGACCTGACCTCCCACTGGACCGACAAGCTCTCGACCGAGGTCGAATACACCCACCAGACCATCGCCACGCCCAGCGTGCTCGAAGGCGGTCCCTTCGCCATGTTCCGCGTAGTGCCGAGCGGCGCCGAGAGCAGTTCCAACCAGGGTGTGGTCATCGGCCCGGACCTGTCGCGCCAGGCCAACAATCTCAGCGTAACCGACCAGCAGATCAAGGCGCGGGTCAACTACACCCTGGGCGAGCACGTGCTGACGCTCGGATATGAGCACGAGGACGTGACCTCGTCCGACCTGTTCGTGCAGAACGCCACCGGCGTCTACACCTTCGACAGCACCTGTGGCGCCGGCAACGGCATCCTGAACCTGCAGAACCACCAGGCCTGCTCGTTCACCTACGCCAACGCCTTCGACAATAACCCGCTGACCGCGGCGCAGACGGTGAAGGACACCACCGACACGCTGTACCTGCAGGACGAGTTCCACCCCTTCGCCAACCTGACCGTGAAGGGCGGCCTGCGCTTCGAGTACTACAGCACCGGCGACAAGCCGCTGCTCAACCCGACCTTCCAGCAGACCTACGGCTTCCCCAACAACGGCACCATCGATGGCGAGAACATCCTGATGCCGCGCGTGGGCTTCAACTGGAAGCCGGATCCGACCCTGACCATCTACGGCGGCGCGGGCCTGTTCTCGGGCGGCAACCCGATCGTCTACACCTACGACAGCTACAACAACCCGGGCAATCTGATCGGGACCGTCAACGTCACCTGCGGCTCGGCCACCGCGCCGGCCTCGCCGGCTGCGACGGCGCAGTGTTCTTCGCTGCTCTCCAACGTCACCGGCAAGACCATCCCGGCCGCGGCCCAGCAGTTGGTGACCCAGCAGGCCAACGCCGGCCAGGGCGTGACCAACTCGATCGACCCGAACCTGAAGCCGTTCGCCGAGTGGAAGGCTTCGATCGGCGCGATCAAGACCTTCGATCTCGACAAGTATCATCTGGGCCACGACTGGCGCCTGCACCTGGACTATCTCTACCAGAAGACCCAGTACGCCCCGAACTGGGTGGACCTGAGCGAGACCCACAACGTCATCGGCACGGCTCCCGACGGGCGCCCGGTCTACAACCCGAACCGCTTCACCACCGCGCGTCCGACCGGCTACGACATCGAACTGGTCGACACCAACAAGGGCTTCGGCCACGTGGTGGCCGTGGGCATGGGCAAGACCTTCGCCGACCTGGGCCTCGATTTCGACTACACCTTCACGTGGCAGAACGTGAAGGACGTCAGCCCGGCGACCAGCTCGGTTGCGCTGTCGAACTACAAGCAGAACGCCACGGCCGATCCGAACAACCCCTCGCTGTCTACCTCGGCCTACGAGATCAAGTGGGAAAACAAGCTCTCAGTGAGCTGGTCGCACAAGTTCTTCGGCGATTTCGCCACCAAGGCGTCTCTGTACATGGAGTACCGCGCGGGCCTGCCGTTCAGCTACACCTTCTCCAGCACCACTTCGTCCTCGGCGGCGGTCGACAACCTGTTCGGCCAGAGCGGGGCGGCGGCGAGCGGCGGCGGCCAGCTGCTCTACGTGCCGAAGGCGGACTCGTCCGGCAACATCACCGCGACTTCCGACCCGAAGGTCACTTACGGGCCGGGCTTCAACGTGGCGCAGTTCAACACCTTCCTGCACCAGAGCGGCCTGATCAAGTACGACGGCCAGATTGCGCCGCGGAACGCCTTCACCGCCAGCGCAGTGACCACGGCCGATCTTCGCATCGAGCAGGAACTGCCGGCTTTCCTGCCGCACAAGGACTCCAAGCTGATCGGCTATCTGGACATCATCAACGTCCCGAACCTGCTGAACAAGAACTGGGGCACGATCTACCAGACCAGCTTCCCGGGCTTCCAAAGCCCGATCTCGGCCCAGAACTGTCAGGCGGCCCTGTCGAAGCTGAACCATTGCACGGCCGGCGTCGGCAATTTCTACGAGTACGACACCGCCAAGGCGGTTTCGCCCTCGGTGCAGACGCCCTTCGCGCCGGCGATCCCGACCTGGGCCATCCGCCTGGGCGTCCGCTACACCTTCTGATCCTGTCCACCTTCCTGTCCTTGGGGGCGGCCTTCGGGCCGCCCTTCTTGTTTGTGGATGGCGCCGTCGTGTCGCGCGCAGCTTGACGCCCGGCCCCGACTGCCCCAACTGCGGCGCGTCCGCCGCCTTGGACTTTCCAGGAAACTCTATGATCGCCCTGCAGACCCCGGCCGAATGGTCCCCGCACCGCGCCATGTGGCTGGGCTTCCCCAGTCACCCGGAGCTGTGGGAGGACGACCTTGCGCCGGCGCAAGCCGAGGTGGCGGCTCTGGCGCGTGCGCTGGCCGGTCCCGGCGCCGAGCGGGTGCGGATGATGGTGCGGGGCGAAGAAGCCGAAGCCGCCGCCCGCGCCCTGCTGGGCAAGGGCTCGGGCGTGGAGATCGTGCGGGCCCAGTTCGGCGACATCTGGATGCGCGACACCGGCCCGATCTTCGTCAAGGACGGCGAGGAGACGGTGGCCTCCGCCTTCCGCTTCAACGGCTGGGGCGGCAAGTACCAGCTCGACGACGACGACCTGGTGGCCGAGCAGATCGCCGCCGCCTCCGGGACGCGGCGAACCGAAAACGACTTCGTGCTCGAGGGTGGGGCGGTGGACGGCGACGGGGCGGGCGCGATCCTGTCGACCCGCCAGTGCCTGCTCAACCCCAACCGCAATCCGGGCTGGACCCAGGCCAAGGCCGAAGCGGCGCTGGCCTCGGCGCTGGGCGTGAAGAAGGTGCTGTGGCTGGGCGAAGGCCTAGCCAACGACCACACCGACGGCCACGTCGACAACCTGGCCCGCTTCGTGGCGCCGGGCGTGGTCGCCAGCCCCGTCGCCTACGGCCGCGACGACCCCAACATCGACGTCTACGCCGAGACCGCCCGGTGTCTGGCCAGCATGACCGATGCGCGCGGCGTGGCGCTGCAGGTGATGCGCATTCCGTCTCCCGGCCGCATCCTGGACCTGGACGGCGACGTGGTGCCGGCCTCGCACATGAACTTCATCATCGCCAACGAGGCGGTGATCATGCCGGTCTATGAGGAACGCGCCAGCCCGCTGGCGCTCGACGCCCTGCGCGCGGCCTTCCCCGAACGCGAGGTGATCGGCCTGTCGTCGCGCGCCATCCTGACCGGCGGCGGGTCGTTCCACTGCATCACCCAGCAGGAGCCCGCCTGATGGCCCGCACGCTTTCGGTCGGCCTTATCCAGACCGCCTATGGCCTGGACATGGCCGACAACATCGCCCGCACCGTCGACTTCGTGCGGCTGGCGGCGGATCGCGGCGCCCAGGTGATCCTGCCGTCCGAGCTGTTCCAGGGGCCGTACTTCTGCGTCACCCAGGAGGAGAAGTGGTTCGCCACCGCCCATCCCTGGCGCGAGCACCCCTGTGTGCTGGCCCTGGCGCCGGTGGCGGCGGAGCTGGGGGTGGCGATCCCGGTCTCGATCTACGAGTGCGACGGGCCGCACTACTTCAACAGCCTGGTGATGCTGGACGCCGACGGCTCGCCGCTGGGCGTGTACCGCAAGAGCCACATCCCCGACGGGCCGGGCTATCAGGAGAAGTACTATTTCCGTCCGGGGGACACGGGCTTCAAGGTCTGGGACACCCGCTTCGGCCGCATCGGCACGGGCATCTGCTGGGACCAGTGGTATCCCGAGGCCGCGCGCGCCATGACCCTGATGGGCGCCGAGGTGCTGTTCTATCCGACCGCCATCGGCTCGGAGCCGCACGATTCCAGCCTGGACACCCGCGATCCCTGGCGGCGCGTGATGCAGGGGCATGCGGTCGCCAACGTCATCCCGGTGGTCGCCGGCAACCGCATCGGCACCGAGCCGGGGCCGACCGGCGGCCAGACCTTCTACGGCTCGTCCTTCATCGCCGACCATCGCGGCGACCTGCTCCAGGCGTTCGAGCGCGAGGACGAGGGCGTGCTGGTGCAGGGCTTCGACCTGGACTTCCTGCGCACCCACCGCGCCGCCTGGGGCTTCTTCCGCGACCGCCGCACCGATCTGTACGAGGCCCTAGGGCCGCGCCGCACGTTCGAAGGGGCTGGACGTTAAGGCTTCTCCTCCCCTGCGCAGCGGAGGATGAGGGCTGATCGAGTGAAAAGCGAGGAGAGGAAAGGAGCCGCGTCCGCCGTAGGCTGGGCCCACAGCGGACGCGAGGGACTTTGGACCTCCATCCAAGACCTGTAGATTGGCCCCAATCGGCACTGTGGCCTAATCACCATGGCGTGAAGCGCGGGAGACGCACTCTGTGAGAACTTTCCATCCGCCACGACGTGTCCTGCTCGGCCCCGGCCCGTCCGAGGTGTCGTCGCGGGTGCTGCTGGCGGGCGCGCGGCCGACCATCGGCCACCTCGATCCGGCCTTCATCGGCCTGATGGACGAGATCAAGGGCGGCCTCACCCGTCTGTTCCGCGCGCCGCAGCACGCCTGCCTCCCGTTGCCGGGTCCGGGCACGGCGGGCATGGAGGCGGCGATCATGAACCTGCTCGAACCCGGCCAGGCGATCGTGGTGGCGGTCAACGGCGTGTTCGGGCGTCGCATGGGCGAGATGGCCGAGCGCGCCGGGGCCGAGGTGATCCGGGTCGAGCACGCCATGGGCGAGCCGGTCGACCCTGCCCGCGTCGAGGCCGCCCTATGGGCGCGCGGGGCTAAGGCCCTGGCCTTCGTGCATGCGGAGACCTCCACCGGCGTGGTCAGCGATCCCGGCCCGCTCTGCGCCCTGGCGCGCGAGCATGGGGCGCTGAGCATCGTGGACTGCGTCACCTCGCTGGGCGGCATACCCGTCGATGCGGCGGGGTGGGGAGCCGATGTGCTCTATTCCGGCACGCAGAAGTGTCTCTCAGCCCCGCCGGGCCTGTCGCCCTTTGCGCTCGGACCGCGCGCGCGGGAGGCGGTAGCGGCGCGCAAGACCCGCGCCCGGACCTGGCTCTACGACTTCGACCTGCTGATGGGCTACTGGAGCGGGACGGGCGGGCGCAGTTACCATCACACCGCACCGATCAACGCCCTTTATAGCCTGCACGAGGCTCTGGTCGCGCTCGAGGAGGAGGGGGTGGAACAGGCTTTCGCCCGTCACCGCCGGGTGCACGAGGGGTTCGTCGCTGGGGTGGAGGCGCTCGGCCTGCGCCTGCCGGTGGCGCCGGCGGCGCGCCTGCCGCAGCTCAATGTGGTCGAGGCTCCGCTCGGGGTGGACGAAGCCCGGGCGCGCGCCTTGATGCTCGATCGTTTCGGCGTAGAGATCGGCGGCGGGCTGGGCGACTGGGCCGGCCGGGTCTGGCGGGTTGGGCTGATGGGCGCCTCCGCGACGCCGGGCCACGTGCGCCTGTTCCTGGAGGCTATGGCCAGCGCCCTCAACGCCCAGGGGCACGCGAGCAATGTGCAGGTGGCGCTGGACGCGGCGGACGCTCGATTCGGCCCCGTCTAGCGTTCAGCCGGCCGCGAGGCGAAGCAATCCCGCCACGCCGACGACGCACAGCACCGTGGAGAGCGCCGCTACGGCGGCGTAGATGGCGGGGCGCTGGGCGCGGCGTCTGAGCCTGTCGATAGCCATGCGCCGTCATAGAGCCGATCACGCGGCGTTTGAAAGGGCTTTGACAGGTTCCGTTTCCGCCCGCGGCCTGGCGGAAGGTGAGGTGACGCCAAATTTTGACTCATCTGCTAAATAGATCATCCGGATCGGCGGGCGATATCGCGACGCCTTGGCGCCCGAATATGAGAGCGGGCGCGCAAGCTTGACCTTTCCGGCCGTTTCCATCCCTGTGCTCAGCTCTTCAATGCCGGGAACGATAGGATTCACCGTGGGCGCAATCCGCAGTGCGCTCTCACTCCGGTAGGCTAAGCCCCCTATTCTGTTGCTATAATCCCACAGCGCGGGCGAGCGGCTGGTGCGAAATGGGACTAAATTGACGAAAATGGCAAAATATGGTAATTGCTTAGATGGTTTTCACGGGAAGTTGTTTTCTGGCCGTTGACTTGGCCTACGTTTTCCCCTCATGTCCTAATTGTGAAGGCAGCAAACGCCCAGACGTTTGGCCCTTCCGGCGTTTCGGGGAGGAAACGCCCCTTAATTTCAAAAGCCTTGGCCCGCCGCAAAGTCCCCTGCGGCGGGTTTCGGTTTTTCGGCTTCCAAATCAAATAAAATTGACGCGGTAGGCAAAACGAATTCATCGATGATGAACGGTCGCCGTCCGGTCGTGCGCGCCGACCCGAGCGTCCGGCGCTGAAGCTGCTCGTTAGACGCGCTTCGCCGCCAGCACGGCGTTCAGTCCCCCGAAAGCGAACGAGCTGGATATCAGCGCATCGCCGTTGAACGGGGTGGGCTCCAGCGCCAGGGGCACGTCGCAGTCGGGGTCGCGCTCCAACCAGTTCAGCACCGGCGGCGCCAGGCGGTTGCGCATCGCCATCAGTCCGATCAGGAATTCGAGCGCGCCGCCCCCGCCGATCAGGTGGCCATGGGTGGATTTGGTGGCGATGACCAGCTTGTCCCGCATCTCCGCGCCATAGGCCGCCTTCATCCCGGCGGTCTCCGCCTTGTCGTTCAGCACGGTGCCGGTGCCGTGGCTGGAGATCAGCGTCGGGGCGTCCAGCGGAATGCCCGCATCGGCATGGGCGGCGCGCAACGCCGCCTCCGAGCCGGCGGGATTGGGCATGGTCAGGTGGTGGGCGTCCGAAGACGCGCCCATCCCGGCCAGTTCGCCATAGATGGTCGCGCCGCGGGCGCGAGCGTGCTCGTAGGACTCCAGCACCAGCATGGCGGCGCCTTCGCCCAGCACCAGGCCCTTGCGTCCGGCCGAAAAGGGCCGGCAGGTGTCCGGAGCCATGGCCCGCAGCGCCGTCCAGCTCAGCCACGAACCCAGGGTCAACGCCGCCTCGCCGCCGCCGACCAGGGCCACGTCGGTGCGGCCGGCGCGGATCATGTGCATGGCCTCGCCGATGGCGTGGGCGGAGGACGAGCAGGCGCTCGATATGGTGAAGGCCAGTCCGCGCACCCCGAACATCATGGAGAGCTGGGCGGCGGGCGCGCTGATCATCGACTTGGGGATGGTCAGCGGATGCACCGAGCCGAGCTTGCGGTCGTAGATGCGGCTGAAGCCCTCCTCGAAGGTGGCGTTGCCGCCGCTGCCGGCGCCGAACAGGATGGCGGTGCGGGTGTCCAGCACCGGATCGTCGACCAGGCCCGCATCGCTCAGCGCTTCCAGCGCGGCGACGGCGGCGAAGGCGGCCAGGGGGTCGAGGCTGGCCATCGCCTTGGCGCCGAACCGCGCCGCCACGCCGGACAGGTCCAGGCCGTTCACGGGCGCGGCCGGCCCCTGGAACTGCAGCCCCGGATGATCGCCGTAGCTCTTGGAAAATGGGACGATGCCCGAGCGCCCTTCGATCAGGGCGGCCCAGGTCGGATTCACCCCCTGGCCCAGCGCGGAGACGCAGCCCAGGCCCGTGATGACGACGCGCATCCTAGGAGCCGACGGCCCCGGCGGCGGGCGGTTGGCTCTTGGCCACCACCATGTCCACGAAGTCCTGCACCGTCTTGCAGTCGGCGAAGTCGGTCTGCTCCACCACCAGCTCGAACTGGTCCTCCAGCGCGAAGGTGACGCTGATCATGTCCAGGGAGGCGATATCGAGCTGTTCCAGGGTGGCGGCAGGGTCGAGCTTCTCCCGGTCGATCGGCACCTCCTGGGAGATGACGTCCAGCACCTGATCCGCCGTTACCGTCATGGATGCGTCCTTCAGCGGCCCCGCCGGCAATGGCCGGCGGCGAGCCTTGTAGCCTGTAACATAGGCGAAATGAATCCAAGGCGGCAGGGCTGAGGACGCAGTCGTGATCGAAAGCCGCCCAGGCCCTGGGCAGGTGTGCGATGACACGAGCGCAAACGCGTTCTATGGCTTGGCCGTGAGCCCGATCGCACCCGCCCTGACCGCCGAGCCCAAAGCGTCCGTGACGCTGGCGGCGCTGAGCCTGCTGTTCTTCGTGGTCACCGCAGGCACGTTCAGCTCGCTGGGCGTGGTGCTGCCCGACATGGTGCGCACGCTGAACTGGACCTGGACCCAGGCCGGGCTGGGCTTCACCATCCTGGCGGTGGTCTGCGGGCTGGCCAGCTACGCCCCCACCCTGGTGATCCGCACGCTCGGCGTGCGCGCCACCCTGGCGCTGGGCGGCGCGGTGATGGCGGCGGGGTTCGCCTGCCTGTATTTCGCGCACGGCGTGGGGCTCTACTACCTTGGCGCGGGGCTGGAGGGCCTGGGCTTCGCGCTCACCGCCATCATCCCCGGCGCCTATGTGCTGGCGCGCAGTTTTCGGCACGTGTCGGCCGCGCTCGGGGTCTATTTCACCGTCGGCGGCCTCGGCGGCGTCGCCGGTCCCTGGCTGTATTTCCTGGTGCGCGCAGCGTCGGGCGACTGGCGCGCCTACTGGCTGACCCTGGCCATCGCCTGCCTGTTCCTAGGGCCGCTGGCGGCGCTCAGCGTGCGCGACCTGGACGTGGGCGAGAGCCAACCCTCCTCGGTCGAGGCGACGGCCGCGCCTCGACCGCCGATCTTCCGCACCGCCTATGACTGGACCGTGCGCCAGGCGCTGGGCACCTGGCAGTTCTGGGTGATCGTGGCCGCCTACACCACCAACCTGCTGGTCGAGGTCACGGTCAACAGCGCCTCGGTGGCGCACCTGACTGGGCGCGGCGTGGCGGCCGACGTGGCCGGCGCGGTGCTCAGCCTCCAGGCCCTGGTCAGCGTGGTCGCGCGTGGCATCGGCGGGGGGCTCGGCGAGCGGGTCGATCCGCGCAAGCTGACCGCCATCGCGCTGGGCCTGCTGGCGGTGGGCGTCGGCGCGCTGGCCCTGGCCCACGGCGGTGGGATGATCGGGGCCTACGCGCTCCTGGTGGGGGCGGGCTACGGGCTGAACTACCTGGCGGCGACGGTGCTGCTGCTGAACTATTTCGGGCGGGGCAAGAACCTGGAACTGTTCTCCACCATGTGCCTGATCTCCACCGTGGCCGCCTTCGGCCCGGTCCTGGCCGGCCGCATCAAGGACGCCACCGGCGACTTCGCCCCCGCCTTCTGGGTGATCGCTGGGGTGTCCGCGCTCGTGCTGGTGGCGATGGCGGCGATGCGACCGCCGAAGCCGCCGGTGGTGAGCAAGGCAGCGGTTTAGCGGCGGCTATAACAGAGTCCGGACTCGAGCGGTATAAGGCCGCTTAATCCGCCGATCCGCTTGCCGCGTTGTAAGTGGCCGTCCAAAGCCTATCGAAAGCCGGGCTCATACACTGACGTTCAGGTGCATGTCCCATGTGTCCGCCAAGTCGAACAGACAATGAAATGATGGAGTCCGCTATAGGGGGTCTCATTGCAAATCTTTGACCCTGCTTACGAGCTTGCTCGTCTTCATCATCGCAAGCCTTCGACCTAAGTCCTTCCGCCAAGCTAATCTCAATAACATTTCTTAGAGTATTTAATTCGTCCGAACCGAGCTGGCGTTTTGTTTCAACCCAATCGGGTTGCTCACCGCTTCTGACTGAACCGAATTTACTACTCCGCTTCACCGCGTCGCCGGTTTCCAGATCGATCGAAATCTCCAAACCGGCAGTCGTCAAACCACCGACGGTAAGATTTATGTAATCGCCTTGGCTTTTATGGACGACCATATTGTGCTTGCCTCAATCTTTCGGACGCACGAACAATCTCATCACATTCCTATGTTCGTCTAGATCGCGGGAGGCAAATTTCCTGTAACATCCGTTGGAGCGTCATCCCTGAGCTTCGCCTGCATTAAGCCAGAGAGGGCGTAGCAAAACCGCCGCGCGCGCCCTCCCATCCCACCATCGTTCATGAGTGATTAAAGCCGTCCCCTCATGGTGGCGCAGGGCTGTGTCGCGCCCTTAGGATCGCCGCCTTGCGTAACCTGATCGCCGCCGTCGAGCGGATCGATCCCTTGACCGTCTCCGGCCGCGTCGCGGCGGTGAACGGGCTGCTGATCGAGGCCAAGGGGGGGCTGACCCGCCTGCCCATCGGCGCGCGCGCCGACATCGAGCGCCCGCGCGACCAGTGGCTACCGGCCGAGGTCGTGGGCTTTCGCGACACCCGCGCCCTGCTGATGCCGTTCGGCCCGGTCGAGGGCGTGGCGCCGGGGGCCGAGATCCGCATCCGCCCCGAGGGCGACACCGTGCGCCCGACGCTGGCCTGGCGCGGCCGCATCATCGACGCCTTCGGCGACCCCATCGACGGCAAGGGACCGCTGCCCCAGGGCCAGGTGGCCTATTCCCTGCGCGCGCCGCCGCCGGCCGCCCATGCGCGCGGCCGGGTGGGCGAGCGGCTGGACCTGGGCGTGCGCGCCATGGACGTGTTCACCACCTGCTGCCGGGGCCAGCGGCTCGGCGTGTTCGCCGGCTCTGGCGTCGGCAAGTCGGTGCTGCTGTCGATGCTGGCGCGCGAGGCCACCTGCGATGCGGTGGTGGTCGGGCTGATCGGCGAGCGGGGCCGCGAAGTCCGCGAATTCATCGAGGAGACGCTCGGCGAGGCGGGCCTGTCGCGCGCCATCGTGGTGGTCGCCACCTCCGACGAACCGGCCCTGAAGCGCCGCCAGGCCGCCTACCTGACGCTGGCCATCGCCGAGTTCCTGCGCGACCAGGACCTGGAGGTGCTGTGCATGATGGACAGCGTCACCCGCTTCGCCATGGCCCAGCGCGAGATCGGCCTGGCCGCCGGCGAACCGCCGACCACCAAGGGCTACACCCCCACCGTCTTCACCGAACTGCCCAAGCTGTTGGAGCGCGCCGGTCCTGGACCGGTCCGCCCGGACGGCACCATGGCGGGGCCGATCACCGGCATCTTCACCGTGCTGGTGGACGGGGACGACCACAACGAGCCGATCGCCGACGCGGTGCGCGGTATCCTGGACGGTCACATCGTCATGGAACGGACGATCGCCGAACGCGGGCGCTTTCCGGCCATCAACGTGTTGAAGTCGATCAGCCGCACCATGCCCGGCTGCCAGACCCTGCCCGAGCGCGAGGTCGTCAAGGGCGCGCGCCAGGTAATGGCCGCCTACGCCAACATGGAGGAGCTGATCCGCATCGGGGCCTACCGCGCCGGCTCCGACCCGATCATCGACCGCGCCATCGTGCTCAACCCGGCGCTGGAAGCCTTCCTGACCCAGAACAAGGACGAGGCCTGTTCGCTGGCCCAGTCCTTCGCCCAGCTCCACGCCATCCTGGAAAGTTCAGCCCCCATGCCCGGTAGCCTCGCATGAGCTGGAGGGAGTCGCTGATCCGGCTGGCCGATCTCGAGATCGAGACCCTGCAGAAGCGGTTGAAGTATATCGCCGACCGCAGGTTCGCCCTCGAACTGGTGCTGGAAAGTCTGCAGGTGGAGGGCCGCCAGGAAAGCGTCCACGCCACCAACGACGCCCAGGCCGGCTGGTATCTGGTCGGCTATCGCGAGGCGCTGAAGCAGCGCCAGGCCAAGGCTCAGGCCGACCTGAACGTCTGCATCATGGAAGAGCAGGGCGCGCGCGACGCGCTGGGCCGCGCTTTCGAGGAGCAGAAGAAATACGAGAACCTGGCCGAGGCCGCGCGCAAGGCCGCCGCCGGCGTCGCCGCCAAGCGCGAGACCGCCGCCCTGGACGAGATCGCGTTGCGGCGCACAGGCACGCGGTGACCCAAGGCGCGGCGAACCGGCCGCACCGCCGCGCCCTGTTGGCGGCGGGCGGGGCGCTGGCCCTGTCGGGCTGCGGGCGCGGTCAGGCCGAGGCGTCCGGCGCCACGCTTTATGATGTTCCCCGTCCCGATCCGCCGCCGGCGCTAAAGGAGCTGGCTGGCTTTCCCCTCGGGACCTGCGTCTCCACCGGTCTGATCGACGATCCGGACTGGGCGACGCTCGCCACCCGCCAATGCTCCCAGGTCACCGCCGAGTGGGAGATGAAGATGGAGTCGATCCTCAAGGACGACGGGACCTTCGACTTCACCCGCGCCGACAGGATCGCCGCCTTCGCCCAGCGCGAGGACCTGCGCCTGTTCGGCCATACCCTGGTCTGGTACGCCCAGGACCCGCCGGCCCTGAAGCGGATCGACGGTGACAAGCGGGCCTTCGACAACGCGGTGCGCAACTACATCCTCGCCGTGGTAGGCCGCTATCGCGGGCAGGCGGTCGCCTGGGACGTGGTCAACGAGGCGGTGACCGAGCACGGCGAGGGCCTGCGCGACTGCATCTACAGCCGCAACCTCGGCCAGGAGGACTACATGCTCCTGGCCTTCCAGTACGCCCGCGAGGCCGACCCCCAGGCGGTGCTGTTGATCAACGACTACAATCTTGAGGTCACGCCGGCCAAGCGTGCGACCTTCATGCGGCTGGTCGAGCGGCTGCTTAAGCGCGGCGCCCCCATCGGCGGGATCGGCACCCAGACCCATATCGACATCCACCTGCCGCCCGGCGCCGGCCGCACCGCCATCCGCGAACTGGCGAGTTTCGGCCTGCCGATCCACGTCTCGGAGCTGGACGTGTCGCTGCGCGGCGACCGGATGGACTTACGCCCGCGCGAGCAGAAGCTGGCGGCCCAGGCCGGGCGCTACGCCGAGGTGATGGGCGCGTTCCTCGACCTGCCGCCGCGCCAGCGCTTCGCCTTCACCACCTGGGGCCTGCGCGACAAGGACAGTTGGCTGCGTCGCTCCCCGAACGCCGGCGACGGGACCGACGCGCCCCTGACCTTCGACGACCATGGTCATGCCAAGCCCGGTTTCTGGGCGCTGGCCGACGCGCTGCAAACACGTCGCTGAGCCGAGACCGGGCGTGCATCGCGCCTGCCGCCTCGTTATGCTGGCGCGAAATACAGCGATGCGGAGTCGTCATGTCGGGCAATCTGAAAGCGATGTTGGCCGGGCTGGCCCTGGCCCTCGGCCTGGGTGCGGCCGTTCCGGCGGTCGCCGCGCCGGACCAGATCACCGTGTTCGCCGCCGCGTCGCTGAAGAACAGTCTGGACGAGGCCGACGCCGCCTATACCAAGCGCACCGGCGCGGTGATCCACGCCTCCTACGCCGCCTCCTCGGTGCTCTCGCGCCAGATCGGCCAGGGCGCGCCGGCCGACGTGTTCATCTCCGCCGACAGCGACTGGATGGACGCGCTCGCCAAACAGGACCAGATCAAGCCGGCTTCGCGCCGCGATCTGCTGACCAACCACCTGGCCCTGATCGCGCCGGCCGCCTCGACGGTGAAGTTGAAGATCGGGCGCGGGATGCCGCTGGTCCAGGCGCTGGGCGACGGCAAGCTGGCCATGGCCGGGGCGGACGTGCCGGCGGGGCGCTACGGCAAGACGGCGCTGACGGCGCTGGGCGTGTGGCCCCAGGTCGAGGCCAAGGTGGTCTACGGCGAAAGCGTGCGCGCGGCCCTTACCTTCGTCGACCGGGGCGAGGCGCCACTCGGCGTCGTCTACGACACCGACGCCAAGATCGATCCGGGCGTGCGGATCGTGGGCCTGTTCCCCGAGGACACCCACCCGCTCATTCGCTACCCCATCGCCCTGACCAAGGGCGCGAACGGCGCCGCCGACGCCTATGTCCGCTTCCTGGAGGGCCCCGAAGCGGCGGCGGTGTTCCACAAGTACGGCTTCGTCTCGCTGGCGAAGTAGTGCTCGCCATCGGATGACAGCAGGCGGCCAACTGTGCGAGGTTCGGCCGCCATGACCTCCGACTCCCTGCTCTACGCCGCCCTGCAGATGCGGCGCGGCGACGACTCCCGCGTGGGCGCGGAGCGGATCGCGCTGTTGAAGGCCATCCACGAGCACGGCTCGATCTCGGCTGGCGGGCGGGCGGTGGGGATCACCTACCGTTCGGCCTGGGATGCGGTGCAGGCGCTGAACAACCTGTTCGACCGGCCATTGGTGGTGGGCCAGACCGGCGGTCGCCAGGGCGGCGGCGCCGTTCTAACCCCGGCGGGCGAGGCGGTCATCGCGGGATTCGAGCATCTGAACACCGCCCTGCAGACGGTTATGGCCCAACTTCAGTCCGCCGTTTCGGGGCATAGCGAGCCCCACCTCGACACCTTCCTTTGGAGCCTCGGCATGAAGACCAGCGCGCGCAACGCCTTTCGCGGAACGGTGTCCAGCATCACCCAGGGGGCGGTGAACTGCGAGGTGACGCTGAAGATCAGCGATACGGTCCAGATCGTTTCCCTGGTCACCAAGGCCAGCGTGGAGGAGCTGGGGCTCGAGGTCGGCAAGCCGGCGGTGGCGCTGGTGAAGTCGAGCTTCGTGATCCTGGCGCCGGGCGCCGAGCCGCTGATCACCTCCGCCCGCAACTGCCTGACCGGGGTGGTGCTGCGCCACGAGACCGGGGCGGTGAACGACGAGGTCGTGCTGGAGCTTGACGTCGGCAAGACCCTGACCGCCACCATCACCCGCGAGAGCGGCGAGAGCCTGCCGTTCAAGGTCGGCGACAAGGCCCAGGCCCTGATCAAGGCCTCCCACGTGATCCTGGCGGTGGAGTAGACTTTTTCCCCTCTCCCCTTGCGGGAGAGGGAGGGACCCATTGCCTAGCAATGGGAGGGTGAGGGGTCGCGCCGCCTAAGTCGCCGATGTTCAGAGACCCCTCATCCTTCCCAGCTTTGCTGGGTCCCCTCCTTCTCCCGCAAGGAGAGAAGGAGTTTAAGCCTACGCCTTCACCACACCCCGCCGGATCTGGTCGAGCTCGATGGACTCGAACAGGGCCTGGAAGTTGCCGTTGCCGAAGCCCTGGTTGCCCTTGCGCTGGATGATCTCGAAGAAGATCGGACCGAACAGGTTCTCGGTGAAGATCTGCAGCAGCAGCCCCTCGCCGTGCACGTCGCCGTCGATCAGGATGCGGTTCCTGCGCATCCGCTCCATGTCCTCGCCGTGGCCGGGCACGCGCTCGTCGACCAGTTCGTAATAGGTGTCGATGGTGTCCTGCAGCCGGACGCCGCGCGCGCGCAGCCGCTCGACGGTGTCGAAGATGTCGGGCGTGGTCAGGGCCAGGTGCTGGATGCCCTCGCCGTTGTATTCGCGGATGAACTCCTCGATCTGGGAGTTCTCGTCCTGGCTTTCGTTCAGCGGGATGCGGATGGCCTTGTCGGGCGCGATCATCGCCTGGCTGAACAGGGCGGTCGCCTTGCCCTTGATGTCGAAGTACTTCTGCTCCTCGAAGCCGAAGATCCGGCTGTAGAAGCCGGACCACACCCGCATCTGGCCACGCTTCACGTTGTGGGTCAGGTGGTCGAGGATATCCAGGCCGACGCTGTTCTCAGCTTCCGCCGCGGCTGCGCCCGGGACCTGCTCCCAGCCGTCGTAGATCGAGCCCTTCGCGCCGTAGCGGTCGATTAGATACAGCAGGCTGCCGCCGATCCCCTCCACGACCTTGGCGTCTGCGCCCAGGGCGCTCGACCCCGCATCCGCCGGCCTGGCCCCACGGGCGATGGCTTCGGCGTAGGCGGCTTCGGCGTCATGCACCCGGAAGGCCATGCCGTTGGCGGAGGGGCCGTGGGCGGCGCGGAAAGCGGCGGCCTGACCGGACGGCGCGCGGTTGACGAGCAGGTTGATCCCCCCCTGCTTGTAGCGGACCACATCGCGTTCAGGATGGCGCGAAGCCGCCACGAAGCCGAGCTGCTCCAACAGCGCGATCATGCGGTCGGGCTGGGGGCTGGTGAATTCGACGAACTCGAAACCGTCTAGGCCGAGGGGATTGTCGTTGTGGTCCATGCGAAGGCGTCTCCGGGGGTGTCGGCGCAGCATGAGCGCGCACGAATTTGCGCCACTATAACCCGAAGAAGCGGGGTTTATGCCCCTGTCGCAGGAAAAAACATCGTGACCTGCCCCGTCAGCCGCCCTTAGCCAACCAACCCGCCAGCCGTTCCAGCCCCTCGTCCAGCGCGGGTGCGGCGGCGGCGAAGCACCAGCGCAGCCAGCCTTCGCCTCGCGAGCCGAATGCGCCGCCGGGCGCCAGGCCCAATCCGGCCTCCGTGATCAGGCGCTTGGCCAGCGGCACGGACGGCCCTTGGCCCTCGATGCGGAAGAAGGCGTACATCGCCCCCTCAGGCGTCGGCGCCTCGATCCCCGGCAGGGTGCGCAGCCCGGCGATCAACCGGTCACGCTTGGCCAGCAGGTCGGCGCGCAGCTCGGCGATGTGGGGCTCGCCCTCGCGAAGAGCCGCCTCGCCGCCGGCCTGGACGAAGTCGGGCGCGCAGGAGGTGTTGAACTCCAGCAGCTTGCCGATATCGGTATGCAGGCTCTCCGGCGCGGCGATCCAGCCCAACCGCCAGCCGGTCATCAGCCAGGCCTTGGAGAAGCTGTTGGTGCTGATCAGCCGGTCGTCGGGCTCGGCCAGGGGCATGAAGGAGGGCGCATTCGCCGTCGTGGGGTCGAAGGTCAGCCGCTCGTAGACGTCGTCGGCCAGCAGCCAGACGCCCAGCCGGCGGCAATGCGCCAACAGCGGCGCGCGCAGCTCCGCCGGCAAGACCCAGCCGGTCGGGTTGTTGGGAGAGTTCAGCAGCACCAGCCGCGTCTCAGGCGTGATCGCCTCCAGCAGCCGGTCGAAGTCCAGCGCCCAGACGCCGTTTCGAGGTTCCAGCCCGACCTCGACCACCTCGGCGTTGAGGACGCGGGGTATCTCGAACAGGTTGGGCCAGACCGGCGTGACCACCACTACCCGGTCGCCCGGGTCCAGCACCGCCTGCATCGACACCATCAGCGCCGAGACGCCCGAGCTGGTGATCGAGAGCCGCTCGGGCGTGATCTCGCGGCCGTGAAGGCGCCCGAGATAGTCCGACAGCGCGGCGCGCAGTTCCGGTCGGCCCTGGTTGTGGGTGTAGAAGGTGCGCCCCGCCGCCAGGGCCTCGGTTGCGGCCTGGCGGATGTAGTCGGGGGTCGCGCGGTCGCTCTCGCCGAACCAGAAGCGCAGCACGCCTGCCTGGCCGAACCCGGCGTTGGCCACCTCGCGCACCTGGGAGGCGGCGAGGGCCTGGACACGGGGGCGGGCGAGGGGCGCTGACATGGGTGGCCCCATAGCGCCGTTCGCAATCAAACGCATCCCTCCCCCTCAAGAGGGAGGGTAGGGCGGGGGTGTGGCCACCATGGGTTCAGACGAAATCGAAGAGGCCTGGCCTCAACTGTCCTTCCAGATACGGCCTGCACTCACCCCCAACCCCGCCCTTCCCCCTTCGAGGGGGAAGGGAGAGCGCATGGACATCAGGCCAGCAGGTTTTCCATGCCGAGCGATTCCGCCACGGCGCGGCAGGTCAGCTTGCCGCCCTTGACGTTGAGGCCGGCGGCGAAGCCCGCATCCTCGGCGAAGGCGGCGTCCATGCCCTTGTCCGCCAACTTCATCACGTAGGGCGCGGTCGCGGCGCCCAGCGCATAGGTGGAGGTGATGGGCGCGGCGCCCGGCATGTTGGCCACGCAGTAGTGCACCACGCCGTCGACCACGAAGGTCGGCTCGGCATGGGTGGTGGCCCGGCTGGTCTCGAAACAGCCGCCCTGGTCGATGGAGATGTCCACCAGGACCGAGCCCTTCTTCATGATCGCCAGGTCCGCGCGGCGCACCAGCTTGGGGGCGGCGGCGCCGGCCACCAGCACGGCGCCGATCACCAGGTCTGCATCCTTCAGGCCAGCGAGGATGGCGTCGCGGGCGGAGAACTGGGTCTTCAGCCGGCCGCCGAACTGGGCGTCGAGCTGGGCCAGGCGTGAGGGGTTGATGTCGTACAGGGTCACGTCGGCGCCCAGGCCCACGGCCATCTGCGCCGCGTGTTCGCCCGAGACGCCCCCGCCCAGGATCATCACCTTGGCCGGAGCCACGCCCGGCACGCCGCCGAGCAGCAGGCCGCGTCCCCCGGCGGGCTGAAGCAGGGCGCCCGCGCCGACCTGGACCGACATGCGGCCGGCGACCTGGCTCATCGGCGCCAGCAGCGGCAGGCGGCCGGCCTTATCGGTGATGGTCTCATAGGCGATGCAGGTCGCGCCGGAGGCCAGCAGGCCCTTGGTCTGCTCGGGATCGGGCGCTAGGTGCAGGTAGGTGAACAGCACATGGTGCGGCTTCAGGCGGGCGATCTCGACCGGCTGGGGCTCCTTCACCTTGATGATCAGCTCGGCGGAGTCGAACACCGCCTGGGCGCTGTCGACCACCTTGGCGCCGGCGGCGCGGTAGTCCTCGTCGCTCAGGCTCACGCCCGCGCCGGCATGGGTTTCCACAAACACTTCGTGGCCGTTCTCGACCAGGGCGTGGACGACGCCGGGGGTCAGGCCCACCCGGCTCTCCTGGCTCTTGATCTCCTTGGGTACGCCGATCCTCATCGCATCCTCCTGCGGGTAGTCGTTGGCTGCAGTGTAGCTTTTCCGACGCGCCGACTTTGGTCTAAATCAAGCTTGTCGGGCCTGCGGATTCGCAGATGCTGCGATCGGAGGCGCCGATGAAGACGAAATCCACCGATGTCGAGGCTATGGCGACAAACGGCCTGGACGTGCGCGATCGCCAGCTCCTGCGCCTGCTGCAGCAGGACGGGCGCACCACCAACGCCGAACTGGCCCAGGCGGTGGGCATGTCGGACTCCGCCTGCCTGCGGCGGGTGAAGCTGCTGGAGAGCCGCGGGCTGATCGAGCGGTTCGCCGCCGTGATCGACCAGCGCGCGGCGGGTTTCCCGCTCAGCGTCTTCGTCACCGTCACCCTGGCCGCCCAGTCGGGAGACAGCCTGCAGGCGTTCGAGCGCGCCATCGCCGACATCCCCGAGGTGATGGAGTGCTACCTGATGACCGGAAGCGCGGATTATCTGCTGCGGCTCGTGGCGCGCGACATCGACGACCTGGAGCGTATCCACGCCACTCGCCTGACCCGGTTGGCCGGCGTGGTGCGGGTCAATTCCAGCATTGCGCTCCGCGCGGTGGTGAAGCGGGGCGTGCTGCCGCTGTAACCCTCGCGCTTGGCGGAAAGCCTTGCTAGCCTCGCTCCATGTCGAGCGCGCCGCCCGTTCTGCACACCGAACGCCTCGTGATGCGCATGCACACGACCGACGACTTCGAGGACAGCGCCGCCATGTGGGGCGATCCCGTAGTGGCGCGTTTCATCGGTGGGCGGCCGTTCTCGCGCGAGGAGGTCTGGTCCCGCCTGCTACGTTATGTGGGGCACTGGGCGGTGCTGGGCTTCGGCTACTGGTGCGTGCGCGAAGCCCAGGGCGGCCGGTTCGTGGGCGAGGTCGGTTTCGCGGACCTGGAGCGCACCCTGGAACCCGGCTTCGACGGCGCGCCCGAGATCGGCTGGGCGCTGGCGTCGGGCGTTCATGGCCAGGGCTATGCGCGGGAGGCGGCGGACGCAGCCATGGCCTGGGGCGACGTGCATTTCGGAAATGTGCGCACCGTCTGCATGATCGACCCGACCAATGCGCCGTCGATCCGACTGGCGGACAAGCTGGGCTATGTCCCCTACGCCCACACCACCTACAAGGACCACGCCACCATCCTGTTCGAGCGTGGCCCGCGATGACAGCGCCCATCGCCACCATCGGCTATGAGAAGGCCCCGCTGGCCGAGGTGATCGGCCGGATGAAGGCGGCGCGGGTGGGATTGCTGATCGACGTGCGGGCGGTGGCGGCCTCGCGCCGGCCGGGCTTCTCCAAGACTCTGCTGTCGGGCAGCGTCCGCGACGAGGGGATCGGCTATCTGCACCTGCGCGACCTTGGCACGCCCAAGTCCGGCCGGGTTGCGGCGCGGGCTGGGAGAGTGGCGGAGATGCAGGCCATCTTCGCTGAGCACATGCAGACGGCGACCGCGCTGGGCGCGCTGGAGGAGGCGGTGCGGCGCAGCGGCGAAGAGCGGGTCTGTCTGCTCTGCTACGAGGCTGAGGCCGCCTGCTGTCATCGCAAGATCGTGGCGGAGCTGATGGCCGAGCGCACGGGCGCCGAGATCGTGCACCTGTGATCCCTCCAGGGAATGTTCTCCCTCTCCCTCGAAGGGAGAGGGCGGGGTGAGGGTGTGGCCGCCAAGGCTTAGGATGGGCTGAGGAGGCGGCGCCTCAAAAGACCATTCCGCACCCGCCTGCACTCACCCCCATCCTGGCCTTCCCCCTTCGAGGGGGAAGGAACTCAGATTTCGCCCACCACCTCCACCACCGCCGAGGTCAGCCGGTCCAGCTCGTCCATGCCGATGTTCAACGCCGGCGTCAGGTAGACGATGTCGCCGAAGGGCCGCACCCAGACGCCACGCTCGACGAACGCCCGCTTCAGCGCCTCGCGGTCTGGCGCCGCGGTGAACTGAACCACTCCGATGGCGCCCAACGTGCGCACGTCCGCCACACCTGCCACGCCCCGGCAAGGCTCCAGCCCCGCCGCCAGCCGTTCGGAAATCGCCGCCACCTGCGCCAACCGGGGCTCGGTCTCGAACAGGTCCAGCGATGCGTTGGCCGCAGCACAGGCCAGCGGATTGGCCATGAAGGTCGGGCCGTGCATCAGGGCGAAGGCGGGGTCGTCGGACCAGAAGGCGTCGAACACCTCGTCGGTCGCCACCGTGGCCGCCAGGGCCATGGTCCCGCCGGTCAGCGCCTTGGACAGGCAGACGATGTCGGGGACCACGCCGGCCTGCTCGCAAGCGAACATCGTCCCCGTGCGCGCGAAGCCGGTGAAGATCTCGTCGGCGATCAGCGGCAGGCCGTGGCGACGCGCCGCCTCGGCGACGCGCGCCAGGGTGTCGGGCGTATGGAAACGCATCCCGCCCGCGCCCTGGACCAGCGGTTCCACGATCACCGCGGCCAGGGTGTCCCTATGAGCGGCCAGGAGGTCGTCCAGCGCCTGAATGGTTTCTGCGGTACGCGGCAGATCGGCAAAGAGCTGGGCGGGCAGGGCGGCGCCGAAGCGGGCGTGCATGCCCTCGTCCGGGTCGCAGACCGACATCGCGCCCAGCGTGTCGCCATGATAACCCTCGCGGAAGGCCAGGAAGCGGGTGCGGCCCTCCACGCCCCGATTGCGCCAGAGCTGCAGCGCCATCTTCATCGCCACCTCCACCGCCACCGACCCGCTGTCGGTGAAGAAGACGTGGTTCAGCGCGCCTGGCAGCAGGACCGCCAGCCGATGCGCCAACCGCTCGGCCGGGGCGTGGGTCAGGCCGCCGAACATCACGTGCGGCATCTCGTGGAGCTGGCGTTCGACCGCCGCGCGGATGTGGGGGTGGTTGTAGCCGTGGCAGGCGGTCCACCACGAGGCTATGCCGTCGATCAGTATTCGGCCGTCGGCCAGTTCGATCCGTGCGCCCTCGGTGCGCACCGCCTCCAGCGGTGCGGAGGCCGTCTTCATCTGGGTGTAGGGCCGCCACAGGGCCTGGTCCGGTCTCGCCATGCCTGCTCATAGCCCTGAGCGCCGCCCGGTGAAATCGTCGCGCCTCTTGTGCGGGAGGTGGGGGACGTCGCATGTGACACGCTGCACAGAAGGATTCTCCCCGTCTTGACCGCCCGCCTGCACGCCCTGCCCAACGGTATCCGCATCGTCTGCGATCCCATGGAGGGGCTACAGAGCCTGGCCCTTTCGGTGGTGATCCGGGGCGGGGCGCGCTGGGAGGCGGCTGAGCACAACGGCTGGTCGCACCTGCTGGAGCACATGGTGTTCAAGGGAGCGGGCGAGCGTTCGTCCCAGGACATCGTCGAGGCGGTCGAGGCCGAGGGCGGCCAGATCAACGCCGCCACCGGCTATGAGCGCACCAGCTTCCAGGTCCGCTGCCTCAAGGGCGGCCTGCCGCTAGCCATGGACGTGCTGAGCGACCTGGTTCGTCGCCCGACCCTGATGGAAGCCGACCTGGAGCAGGAGAAGGGCGTCATCGGCCAGGAGATCGCCGAGGCCGCCGACGCGCCCGACGACCGGGTGTTCGATCTGGCCCAGGCCCACGCCTTCGCCGGCCAGGCGCTGGGCCGCCCGATCCTGGGCTTTCCGGAGAGCATCGGGACCGCAACGCCCGAGACTCTGCGCGCCTATCACGCCGGCCTCTACGACCCCGCCCGCATCGTGGTCAGCGCGGCTGGCGCGGTGGACGAGGACGAACTGCTGGCCCTGGCCGAGGCGGCCTTCGGCGACGCCCGCTCAGTGGGGAGCGCGGCCGAGCCGAAGGCGGGCGCCTTCGCCGGCGGGGTGGAGCTGGAGACCCGCAAGCTCGAACAGGCGCATCTTGTGCTGTTGCTGGAGGGCGTCAGCGCGCGTGATCCCGACTATTTCGCCATGCGGGTGTTCGCCGAGGCGCTCGGCGGGGGCATGGCTTCGCGCCTGTTCCAGGTGGTGCGCGAGACGCGGGGCCTGGCCTACGCCATCGACGCCTATTGCGAGAACTTCGAGGATGTCGGGCTGTTCGGCGTCTACGCCGGGACCTCGGCCGCCGATGCGACCGAAGCGGCGCGGTTGAGCGCGGAGCAGATCGTCGCCCTGGCCGAGGCGCCCAGCGACAGCGAGCTTTCACGCGCCAAGGCCCAGCTCAAGTCCTCCCTGTTCATGGCCCGCGAATCCCCGCTGTCGCGCGCCGAGCAGGCCGCCGGCCAGTTGCACCTGTTCGACCGGCTGTTCGCGCCGGAAGACCTGGCCCAGGCGATCGATGCGGTGAGCGCGGAAGACCTGCGCCGGGTCGGCGGACGCCTGATCGCCAGCCGTTCGGCGGCGGCAGTGCTGGGGCCCAAGCGGGCGGGGGCTGCGGCCGAGGCGTTTCGAGCGCGGCTGCGGGGATGAGCGGCCGATAGGCGGCTCTAGCCCTTCAACGCCTCGGGCACATAGGTCTGAGCCAGAGCCAGGGATTCCGGAATGCCGATGTCGATGAAGGGCGCGTCGTAGATCCGGCCGCCGACCCGGCCCGCCGCCACCAGCCCCGGCAGCACGTCGCGCTCCAGCGACAGCGGCCCGGGCGCCAGGTTTTCGACCACCGACCGGCGTATCCAGTAGACGCCGCCGTTGATCAGCCCGGCCGTGGGCTCGGCGCTCGAAGCTTTTTCCGCAAAGCCCGTCACCCGATCCCCGTCGAGCCGCACCGAGCCGTAGCGGCCAGCGTCAGGTTCACGCCGCAGCGCCAGCCGCATCAGCGTGTCCGGGCTGTCGGGGCGCGCCAGATCGGTCAGGTCGATGCGGAACAGGCTGTCGCCGTTCAGCAGCAGGAAATCCTCGGCCAAGTGCGCGCGGGCATGGACCAGGGCGCCGGCGGTGCCGAGCGGTTCGGGCTCCACCGAATGGGTCAGGGTCATGCCCAGGTCCGCCAGCCGCGCCATCGCCGCCTCGATTTGGGCGGCGCGGTAGCCGGACAGCAGTACGATGTCGCGCACGCCCTGGCGTAGGGTCTCGTCGACCAGCCAGTCCAGGAAGGGTCGGCCGGCGACCTCGACCAGGGGCTTGGGCGTGGCGCGGGTGAGTTCGCCAAGCCGCGTTCCCAGGCCGCCGACCAGGAACACGGCCTGTCGGGGCGGCGCGCGGTCAGACGCCATAATGGGCCTTGTACCAGTGGACGAAGCGCGGGACGCCCTCCTCGAGCATCACCTTGGGCCGGTAGCCGCAGAGCGCGTTGAGCTTGGAGATGTCGGCGAAGGTGGTGGGCACGTCGCCGGGCTGCATCGGCAGCATCTCTTTTACGGCCGTGCGCCCAAGCGCCTTTTCCAGCGCCTCGATCATGTCGATCAGCACCACCGGGCGGTTGTCGCCAATGTTGAACAACCTGGCCTCGCCGGGCGCGGCGGGATGGCCGAGCACGCCCAGCACCCCGTCGACGATGTCGTCGATATAGGTGAAGTCGCGCAGCATCCGGCCGTCGTTGAACACTTGGATCGGCTCGCCCGCCAGGATGGCGCGGGTGAATAGGAAGGCGGCCATGTCCGGCCGGCCCCAAGGCCCGTAGACGGTGAAGAAGCGCAGCCCCGTCTGGGCCAGGCCGAACAGCTTGGAATAGCTGGCGCTCATCAGCTCGCCCGCACGCTTGGTGGCGGCGTAGAGCGAGACGGGATTGTCGACCGGATCGTCCTCGCGGAAACCCTGTTCGGCCCCGCGTTCGCCGTAGACTGAGCTGGAGGAGGCGTAGACCAGGTGCTTCACCGCCGGCGCGTGACGGCAGGCCTCCAGCACCGAAAGATGGCCGGCGACGTTGGCGCGCTCGTAGGCGAAGGGGTTCTCGATCGAATGCCTCACCCCCGCCTGGGCGGCGAGGTGGACGACGCGATCCGCGCCGCTGTCGCGCACCAGGGCCGCGAAAGGCTCGGCCTCGGCCACGTCCAGGCGGACCATGCGAAAGCCCGGCCGGCTCGAAAGACGCGCGGTACGGGCCTCCTTCAGGCCGACATCGTAATAGGCGTTGAAGCTGTCGACACCCGTCACCTCTTCGCCGAGGTCCAGCAGCCGCTCGGACAGAGCCGCGCCGATGAAGCCGGCCGCCCCCGTCACGATGATCATTCCACCGCTCCCGCACACCTAGTTCGCCGGGGGCTTATACCCGCAGCCGGCCCGTGCGCATCAGCGGATCGGGCCGGCGTGCGGGCTTTTCGTCGCGCGCCGGCCGAGATTTTTGGCTTAGCGGCGACGCCCGTGGCCGCCGCCGCTGCTGGAGCCGCCGCCGACTCCGCCGCAACCGCAGCCGGACTTGCCGCCGCCGCTATGGCCGCCGCCGCCGACTCCGCCGCCATGACCGCCCCAGCCGCCCATGCTCAGGCTCATGCCGCCGCCATTGCCGGCGTGGCCGCCACCGGAACCGCTGTGGCCGACGCCACCGCTCATGCCGCCGCTCCAGCCGCCGCCCATGCCGCCACCGTTGCCGGCGTGACCGCCGCCGGAACCGCTTTGGCCGCCCCAACCGCTCGTGCCGCCACTATTGCCGCCGCCGTAGCCGCCACTGGAGCCGCCCTGGCCGCCCCACCCGCTCATGCCGCCGCCATAACCGCTTCCGCCGCCGCTCTTGCCGCCGCCGCCTTCGTCGCAGCCGCAGTCGCTTCCGCCACCCTTGCCGCCGCCGCCATGTTGATAGCCGCCGCCGCCATGGCCGTGGCCATGCGAACCGCCGCCGCCGATCACGATCACCTGCGTGCTCGAAGAAGAGGTCGCGGACGCGGAAGCCGACGCCGATGCGGAAGCCCCGGCGTTCGCCCGGGCGTTGATCGAGGCGTTAACATAGGCTGCGCCGATGTTCTGGGACCAGGCGCTGACCTGGTCGAAGGCGCTCTCTCCCGAGCCACCACCGCCGCCACCGCCGCCGCCCATCGAATCAGGGCCGGCCCCACCGCCGCCGGAGAAGAAGCCTTCGCCGAATGCGGGGGCCTCTTCCTCGACGATCACAGGCGCCGGTGCAGGGGCCGGTTGGGCGCAGACGTCGCAGGGCCCCTGCGCGTCCACATAGCCCACACCGTATCCGTAGCGGTTGGCGGGTCCGTAACCGGCCGATTGCTGTGCGCGCTGATAGACCCGCGTCGGCGCCGGGCGAGCGACGTAGCGTTGGTCCTGAACGGCGTAACCCGCGGCGTAGCCGGCTTCGGTCGCTTCGGCGTATCCGGGCGCCGGGCGCATGGCGTATGCGGGCGGCGGGACGACGGCGTAACCCGAAGGCGGAACCACCGCATAGGCCGGGGACGCCGGCGTCCAGGCGCCGCATTCCTGACCGGGTTCGCAGGCGAGCGCCGAGGTTGCGGCTAGGCCAGTCAGTCCCACGGCGAGAGCCATCACGCGGAAAACCATAGAAATCGCTCCGTTTTGGCACATGACCCGGAGGCGGGCGCCTTGTTGGGGAGCGCTGTCTCAAGACCCGCGCCAGTTCGCGGTCGGCGCGAATCGGCGGTCTGCGAATCGGCGGTCTGGGGAAACTTCGGCAAACCGTGTTAAGCTTGGCGGGCTTCGACACGCCGGACTCCGGGGGAGCCGTGCGGCCAAGCGGATGAATGGAGATGCACATGAAGGCGAAGATCGCGGGCCTGGCCCTGGCGGGTATCCTGGCGAGCACGGCGGGTTCGGCTAGCGCGGGCTGCCTCGGCGGCGCCGTCGTCGGCGGCGTGGCCGGCCACGTTGCGGGCCACCACACCCTGCTGGGCGCGGCGGCGGGCTGCGCCGTCGGGCACCACATGGCGGTGATGAAGAAGCGCCGTATGCGCGCCGCGCGTTACGGCCACTAAGAGGATCAGCGCGTCGGGCGCTTCGGCGTCCTTCGAACGGTGATCACGCTTTGAGTTTCAGGCCCGGCCCGGTTCTCCGGCCCGGGCCTTTTGCTGTCCGGTCTGGTCCAGGTCCGCGACGGCGCGCCTCAGGGCGGTCGAGGATTGGAAGTTCAGCGGGGCGCGGAGATAGGTCCAGGCCGGCGTGTGCGCCGTCGCCAGCAAGGCCGCCTCCCGCGAAGGGCGGCGGGCGTGGGCGAAACGGCGTGCGGCGGGCGCGGAGCGGCTCTGCAGCATCGAATCGGGGCGCGACACCACCGCCATGGGCGTGGTGCGCATGATGTCGGCCCAGCCGCGCCAGCGATGGAAGTTGGCCATGTTGTCGGCGCCCATGATCCAGACGAAATGCACGCCGGGAAAACGACCCTTGAGCTTGCGCAGGGTGTCGATGGTATAGGTCGAGCCGAACCGGCTCTCCACGTCGGTCACGATCATCGACGGCCCCCGCGCCATGCCGCGCGCGCTGGCCATGCGGGCGGCGAGCGTCACGCCGTGGGAGCTCTTCAGCGGGTTCTGCGGCGACACCAGCCAGATCACCCGGTCGAGCCCGAGCCGCGTCAGGGCGGTCTGGGCCACGTGGGCGTGACCCTCATGGGCGGGATTGAACGAGCCGCCGAACACGCCCACGCGCATGCCCGGCTTGAGGTCGAAGCCCAGCTTCAGCGCGCCGGGCGTCCCCGCGGCGCCGATCCGCCTCGCCGGCCCCGCCAGCCACATGCGCGCTTCGCCCTTACGGCTGCCAGGGACCAGCGGCCTCGGCGGCCGCCGCGGCGTCTTCCTCGGAGGGGCGGATACGGGCCAGGGCCGCGCGCAGCAGGACTGTCACCCCCTCGCCGGATACGCCTGAGACCAGCAGTGGCTTCTTGCCGGTGACCGCCTCCAGCTCCGCTAGCCGCTCGGCCCGGGTTTCGGGGTCGAGCGCATCGATCTTGTTCAGGGCCACGATCTCGGGCTTCTCGGACAGGCCGGCTCCGTAGGTCTCCAGTTCGTGGCGGATCTGGGTGTAGGCGAGGCCGATGTCCTCCTGTGTGCCGTCGATCAGGTGGATCAGCACCTTGCAGCGCTCCACGTGGCCGAGGAAGCGGGTGCCCAGGCCCAGTCCCTCGGATGCGCCCTCGATCAGGCCGGGGATGTCGGCGATGACGAACCGCTCCTGGGTCGACAGATCCACCACGCCCAGGTTGGGGGTCAGGGTGGTGAAGGGATAGTCGGCGATCTTAGGCTTGGCGGCGCTGACGGCCGCAAGGAAGGTGGACTTGCCGGCGTTGGGCAGGCCGATCAGGCCGGCGTCCGCGATCAGCTTCAGCCGCAACCAGACCCAGCGCTCTATGCCCTCCTGTCCGGGCATGGCGAAGCGGGGGGCCTGGTTGATCGGCCCCTTGAAGTGGATGTTGCCGAAGCCGCCGTTGCCGCCCTTGCACAGGCGCAGCCGCGCGCCGGCCTCGTCCAGGTCGGCGATCAGGGTCTCGTTGTCCTCTTCCAGCACCTGGGTGCCGACGGGGACCTTCAGCACCACGTCCTCACCGCCGAGCCCGCTGCGCTGGCGGCCCATGCCGTGGACGCCGGTGCCGGCCTTGAAGTGCTGCTGGTAGCGGTAGTCGATCAGGGTGTTCAGCCCCTCGACCGCCTCGACCCAGATGTCGCCACCCCGTCCACCGTCGCCGCCGTCTGGACCGCCGTACTCGATGAACTTCTCACGCCGGAACGACACGGCTCCCCCGCCGCCGTCGCCCGAGCGCACGAAGACTTTGCACTGGTCGAGGAATTTCATCGAAGGGACACTGGATTCCGGCGTTTAAGAGTGCGTCGGCCCGACTAGCCGCAAGAATGGCGTCGAGGCTACAACTGCATGTTCCGCGTCTACATACCGGTAAGTCGGCCAAATGGCACGATCTACACGGTAGATACGGACAATCTGGCGCGCAGCACCGGATTAGCTCACCACGCTCCGATCTTCTCCGCCTCTCCGTGCGAGATCGGGTGGTGCGCCTTTCGGTGGTCCTCTTCGGCCAGGAAGCGGGCGGCCTCGAGCGCGGCCATGCAGCCCATGCCGGCGGCGGTGACCGCCTGGCGGTAGACGTGGTCGGTGACGTCGCCGGCGGCGTACACGCCCTGGATCGCGGTCGCGGTCGTGCCGGGGATCACCTTCAGGTAGCCGCTCTCGTCGGCCTCGAGCTGACCCTTGAACAGGCTGGAGGCGGGGGCATGGCCGATGGCGACGAACACGCCGTCGGTCTTCAGCTCCGAGCAGGCGCCGGTCTTGACGTTGCGCAGGCGCACGCCACTGACCGTCGGCGGGGTCCCGTCGCCCAGGATCTCCTCGACGGCGGTGTCCCAGATCACCTCGACCTTGGGGTTGGCGAACAGGCGCTCCTGGAGGATGCGCTCGGCGCGGAATTCGTCGCGGCGATGCACCAGCGTCACCTTGGAGGCGAAGGTGGTGAGGAACAGGGCCTCCTCCACCGCGGTGTTGCCGCCGCCCACCACCACGACCTCCTTGGCGCGATAGAAGAAGCCGTCGCAGGTGGCGCAGGCCGAGACCCCGAAGCCCCGGTAACGCTGCTCGCTTTCCAGCCCCAGCCACTTGGCCTGGGCGCCGGTGGAGATGATCAGCGTCTCGGCCAGGATGGTCGACCCGCTGTCGAGCTCGATACGGAACGGGCGCTTGGACAGGTCGACCCGGGCGACCAGGTCGTCGAGGAATTCGGTGCCCACGTGCTCGGCTTGGGCGCGCATCTGCTCCATCAGCCAGGGGCCTTGGATCACCTCGGCGAAGCCCGGATAGTTCTCGACATCGGTGGTGATGGTGAGCTGGCCGCCCGGCTCCAGGCCGGCGATCAGCACGGGGTTCAGCAGCGCGCGCGCGGAATAGATGGCGGCGGTGAGGCCGGCGGGGCCGGAGCCGATGATGGCGACGCGAACGGTTCTGGGCTCGGACATGGGAGGCTCTTCGGAGGTTCTTCGGTGACGGCGGATTATATGTAGGGACGATTCGGCCGGCAGGACGCATTGCACGCTCGCGCGTGCGCTGCTAGCCAATCGTACGTGGCCGTCCCTGATGGGATGAGGCGTTAGGGGGACCAGGGCCGCCATGAGCTTGTACGCGACCTCCGGCCGGCGCAAGCGTAGCGCCGTGTTCGATCTCCTGTCCCTCGACCGGCTGCTGACCGGCCCGGTCATCCATATGATCTACTGGGGCGGCCTGGCCCTGATCCTGCTGTTCGGCTTCGGCGCGGTCGGCGCCTCGGCGGGCCTGGCCCTGCGCGAACTCAGCTTCGAAGGGTTGCTGGTGGCCATTCCGGCCCTGGTGGCGGGCCTGCTGATCATGGCGGTGCTGGCCCTGTTGTGGCGTGGCGCATGCGAGTTCTTCGTCGCCGTCTTCAGCATTGCCGAGAACCTGAACATCATGCGCGCCCAGGCCGAGCGCGAAGGCGCCCAACAGACGCCTCCCGCAAGCGGGCCGATGAACCTGGGCGATTAGGTCCGGTTTCACCATGGCCCAGGTCGTTCCCGCCTGGGCGGTATGGGCCCTGGGATCGGCGGCGTTCGCGGCGCTGACCGCGATCTTCGGCAAGATCGGGGTCGAGGGGATCGATTCCAACCTCGCCACCTTCATCCGCGTCATCGTGATCCTGGGCATGACGGGCGCCATCGTCACGGCGACGGGCGGCTGGCGACCGGTCGGGACGATCGGCGGGCGGACCTGGGTGTTCCTGATCCTGTCGGCGCTCGCCACCGGCGGCTCCTGGCTCTGCTACTACCGCGCGCTGAAGCTCGGCCCGGCGTCGGGCGTCGCGCCCATCGACAAGCTGAGCGTGGCCCTGGTGGCCATCTTCGCCGCCACGGTGCTGGGCGAGCGGCTGTCGGGCAAGAACTGGCTGGGCGTCGCGTTGGTGAGCGCGGGCGCCTTGTTGCTGGCCATCAAGGGCTGAGGCCAAGCCGCGGCGTCAGGCCTTGAAACGTTGCCGGATCTTCTGGCCCAGCATCGGGGCCAGGGCGCCGATGATCCCCGCCGCGTCCGCTATCCAATCCAGGTAGGTCGTGCGCGCGTGCAGCGGCGAGAACGAGCGGATCATCTCGAAGCAGAATGCGAAGATGGCGATGCGCACACCCAGGCCGATGATGGTCTTGCGCTTGATCGCCAGCGCGGCCGTCAGCGACAGCACGTAGAAGGCGACGAAGTGCTGGGCGTGATACGAATAGAACAGGCGCGGCGGCGTCAGCAGCGAGGCCGTGATCAGGATGCCGACGGCCACCAGCAGCCCGACCCTCGCCAGGACGGCGATGGGGTGGGTTTCGGTGAGCGTGTCGTCGTCCATATCTTCCACCTGACGAGGCCTTAAGCTGCGGCTCGCCGTCTTTGCGGCGGCGGCGCGGGCGTCTCGGCAAGGCGGAAGCGTTGCGTCAGCTCTGTCAGGCGGTCGGTTTCGCGGGCGAGGTCATGACTGGCGGCGGTGGACTGCTCGACCATGGCGGCGTTCTGCTGGGTCAGGCGATCCATGTCGTTGATGGCGGTGTTCACCTGCTCCAGTCCCGCGGCCTGTTCGCGCGCCGAGCCGGCGATGCTGGATACGACCGAGTCGATCTCCACCACCTGGCCGGCGATGGCCGACAAGGCCTTCCCGGTGCGCCCTACCGCGTCCGAACCCTGTTCGACATGGCGCGAAGACGATGCGATCAGGGCGTTCACCTCCTTGGCGGCGTCGGCGGAGCGTTGGGCCAGCGCGCGCACTTCGCTGGCCACCACGGCGAAGCCCAGACCCATGTCGCCGGCCCGGGCGGCTTCCACACCCGCGTTCAGGGCCAGCAGCTTGGTCTGGAAGGCGATCTCGTCCATCACGCCGATGATCGCCTCGATCTGGCGCGAGGAGGTCTGGATCAACCCCATGGCCTCGACCGCCTCGGCCATGGTGGCGCTGCTTTGCTCGGCCCGACGGCGGGTGTCGGCGACCAGGGTGCTGGCGGTGCGTGCGCCGTCGGCGGTGGTCTTCACCGTGGCGGTGATCTGGTCGAGGGCGGCGGCGGTCTGTTCCAGGCTGGCGGCTTGGTTCTCCGTACGCTGGGAAAGCGAATCCGCCGCCTGCTGGATTTCGCTCGCGCTCTGACGCAGGGTCAGACATCCTTCGGTGACGCCGCCCACTGTCTCGCGCAGGGCCGCGATGGCGGAGTTGAAGTCGGCGCGGAGCGCTGTGTACTCGCTGGGGAACGTCTGTTTCACGTCGCAGTCGAGATCGCCCTGCGACAGGCGCTTCAACGCGGTGGACATCGCCTGAACCACCTCGCGCTGGCGGGCGACGTCGATCTGGCGCGCCCCGTCCTGCTGGCGGCGCAGGTCCTCCGAGGCCTGGCGTCCGGAGAGGGCTTCGCGCTCGGCTTCGGCCTGGGCGGCGGCGGCGGCGCGGAAGGTGGTCGCCGCCCTGGAAATCTGAGCCAGCGGATCGCGGAGCGCCGGGCTCGGTTGGGCCACGAAGTCGGCTTTCTTCACGCCGACGTACAGGACCCCGATCACTTCGCCGTCGGCCAGGATCGGTTCGTAGATGGAGAAGTGGGCTTCGCCGAGGATATCCGCCTCGCCGCGATAGCCCTTGGTCTGGCCCAGGACGGCGTCGTGGACCGCGCCCGCCGCCAGCCGGGTTCCCACGGCCCGTGTCCCGTCCGGCTTGACCACATTGGTCGAGACCCGCAGATCGCCGAGAAACACCGTCGCTGTTCCCCCGGCGACGCTGCGGACGTGGTCCACGGCGGTGAAATCGCCATTCAACAGGTGATCGCCGAAATACAGCTTGTCGCCGACCCGGCGCGGGTCGCCATGGCGCGACAGGGTTTCACGCAGAAGGCGCAGATTGCGGTCGAGGCTGTTCTGGGCGCGCGAGAAGGTCTCGTGCTGGACCAGTTCACGCGAAATCTCGGTGATCTCGGCGGATATGCGCGTCAGCGGCGCGAGGCTCAGGTGGATCGCCAGCAGCGCGACACCGCCGCCCAACGCTATTCCGCCGACGGCCCACGCTGTCAATTCCAGCAGGCCAGCCCCGCCCACCGCCACGCGCGCCAAGGGAAGCAGTGCGGCGAGCGTTACGGCGACCAGGCTGGCGGCGGCGATGCGAAAGGCGAGGGCGGAGCCGTGCATGGACAGAGAAACCTGCAAAGAGGTCTCCAACCTGCCAGACCCGAGTTTTTTTCCAGTTACTTTTGATTGAGCGCTCGCCTTAAGGGCCAGCTTGCGTTTCGGCGACCGCGATCGCCAGGGCGGTGGGGTCGCCCCCACCGCTTGGATTGAGCGCGTCGCCTACGCGAACGACGGCTTAGCAGTAGCCGCCGTTGTAATAGCCGTAGCGGTTATAGCGGGAATCCCACCGATAATGGCGGTGGTTGCGGCAATAATAGGGATGGCCGCCATAGTTGCCCAGTACGGCGCCGAGCGCCAGGCCCGCGCCGATGCCAAGACCCCGGTCGCCGCCACCATGACCGCCGCCACCACGACCACCGCCAAAGCCGCCGCCGTGGTTTCCACCGCCGCCATGGCCGCCGCCGCCGTTTCCACCACCACCGTGGTTCCCGCCACCGCCGTGATTTCCACCGCCACCGCCACCGTGGTTCCCGCCACCGCCGTGATTTCCACCGCCGCCACCATGACCGCCGCCGCCCTTGTCCTGGGCGAAGGCGAGGGTGGAGACGCCACCGCTAAGGAGGGTCAGCGCCGCGACGGCGGCCGTTAAGGTTTTGGAGGTCATCGCCCGTTTCCTGATCAACTTATCCGTTGGGAACGTGCTGACACCCGTTTGGCTCCTCCGAATGGTCAAGCTTTTTATGCGGCTCGACGATCAGGCCGGCGTCGGTGTCTCCACCGATAGCTGGTTGCGCTGCAGGGGCAGGTGTTGGGGATAGTGTTCCTGGAGGAAGGCGATCATCTTCTCGCGCACCTCGCATCGCAGGTCGAAGGTCTGGCCGGCGTTGCGGGCGCTGACCAGGCAGCGCACCTGCATCGTCCGTTCGCTGAAGTCGGTGACCGCCAGATTGACCACCTGCTTGTCCCAGAGCAGCGATCCGGCGGCGATCTCGCCCAGCTTGTCGCGCAACACCTGCACGGGCGTGGCGTAGTCCACATACAGCATCACCGTCCCGATCAGCGAGGCGGAGTCGCGGGTCCAGTTCTGAAACGGCTTCTGGATGAAGTAGGTCAGCGGCAGCACCATCCGCCGCCAGTCCCACAGGCGCACCACCACGTAGGTGGTGGTGATCTCCTCGATCCAGCCCCACTCGTTCTCCACGATCACCGCATCGTCGAGCCGGATCGGCTGGGTCATGGCGATCTGCACGCCGGCGAAGATGTTGGTCAGGAAGGGCTGCAACGCCAGGCCGGCGATGATGCCGGCGGCGCCGGCCGAGGCCAGCAGGCTGACGCCCCATTGGCGCACCTCCGGCACCGTCGTCAGGGCGAAGGCCAGGGTCAACACCCACAGCAGCGACTGCAGCACCCGCTCCAGGATCAGGGCCTGGGTCCGGTGCTTGCGCGCCAGCAGGTTATCCTCGACGTCGATCCTGTAGCGCTTCAGGTACAGGACGGATGCCGCCTGCATGACGCTGGTGGCGATCCAGCCGAGCAGGATCACGAAGGCGATCGCCAGGACCTGGCGCACCAGAGGTCCGGCATTGCGGGTGATCGGCGCTAGCGAGGTTCCGATCGATGCGGCGACGATGATCACCGCCAGCGCCACCGGTCCCCGGGTCCGCGCGCTCAAGGCCCGCCAGAATGGCGGTCCTTTGCGGGCGAACCGTTGGATGAGACGATAACCGACCCACTGCACCGCCCACCCCGCCGCCAGGCTGAGGCCGATAATCAGGATCGTCGCGGCCCAGGGCGGCATCCAGCCCAGGCCGAACAGCAGGTCGGCGCGTACCTTACCTAGGGGCGGCACGACGGCTCCGCCCACAAGCGCGATTCACCGCCTCGGTGCGGTCACTGGCCGACGCGCAGGCCCTCGATCGAGCTGCGGAGGAATTCGGCGGATTGCTTGGTGGAGCAGCGGATGACGGCCTTGCCCAGAAAGGGGCGGTGGACTTCCACACCCTCGATCTTGCTCGTCTCGATCAGCTCGTAGACGTCGCCGATCAGGTTCTCTTGGGCGTCCAGGGTGTACATATCGCTCTCCGTCCGGCGGGCGCGAGGCCCGGTGATGCTGCATTGCAGCAATGCCTGGGGGGGGCGCAAGTTCCGTGAAGCGGGGGCGGAGAGGCGAGTGAGCGCAAGCGGCCGTTCCGGCGACCGGATACGCTCACTCCGAGGATGCATGGCGTTAGAAGCGGTAGGTCATCCCGGCGGAAACCTGGGGATAGTACTGAAACACCCGCCCGTCCTGGCGGATGTCGTGCTCGGCTTGGGCGATGTCGGGTGCGACCAGGCTGGGGACCTGGGTCACCAGGCCGCTGGTGGGCGCCAGCGAGACGTCGGGTGCATGGCTGAAGGCCACGCCCGCGATCAGCTTGAAGCCGATGTGCGAGCGGGTGGTGAAGGTGTTGTCGAAGCCGACGCCCACGAACGGGGCCGGGCTGGACAGCGTGGCCTCGCCGCCGACCGTGCCGAGTTGCGCCGGGGGGACCGGGATATGGCTGATGGTCAGCGAGGTGCGGTAGACGGCGCCGAGGTCGACCCTGCGCGCGCCCGCCACCGCGCCGACGCTGACGGTGAAGGGGTTGGCGAAGGGGTGCAGGTCCAGGAAGCCGCCGCCCTGGGATAAGTCGAACTTGCCTTTATAATGCAGGTCGCCGGCGTTCCCGGCGTAGTTGAAGTCGAGCCAGGTCCCGCGTCCACGCAGGACGACGAAGCGGTTCAGTGAATATTGCAGATCCCCGCCCACGCCATCTGAGCCGACGCTGACGCCCACGGCGAAACGGTCCGGCGAGAGCATCTGCGCCTGACATGTCTGCGCCGAGCCGGCGAATACAGCCATCGGAACTATAAATGATGCGATGTTGAATTTTGAAATAAGCACTACGCCCCTCACATATCGGAAGAATTGGATGGGGCGGGTTTAAAGAATTCGCATTAACGGCGATTTATGGCCAAGCTTTCTTCCTTCGTCCGCTGTGCGGCATCTTGTCGGAGGTGGTCGGCGGCGTCCCGATGCGGAGGGTTTAGCGCTGCGATCCGCTCTTGGACCCCACGCCTGCCAAATCGCGCTGGACCTGGGCGAGTTTGGCGGCGGTGATCTTGCCGTTCGACAGGGGGGCGAGGGCCTTGAGGCTCATAGTCTTGAACATCGCATACTCGGGGCGTTCGAGCAGTCCGGGCAGATCGTGTTGCAAGACGGCCTTCCCCGCCGGATCGGCCGCGACCGCGCCGATCGGCATGTTGATCGACAGGCCCTTGCCCGCCTTGGCGACATGTGGGTCCGTGGTCCCGACGGCCGTCTTTACACTTTCCGGCGGAGGTTGGATTTGAGTGGCGCAGCCGCCCAGCACCAAGCCCGTGGCCATGATCGCGGCGACACAGGCCGCTGGGGACCGGGCTCTGACAGTCACATCCGTGTTCATGAATCCAGACTCGCCGAACGAACGCTTACAGGCAAAAAATTGTCGCGAAACGCCGCGCGCGCAACGCCGATCTTTGTTCCACCGACTCAAACCGCCGCCACGCCTTAGCGACCGGCTGAACCGAAGAACATGTGCATCAGGATGCGCCCGGCCCAGCCCGCGAGCGGGGGCGCGACGAACAGCAGAAACGCGCAGATCGCCAGGCCGCGCCAGCTGTTGATGATCGGCTCGCGCCGGCCGCGCTTGAAGATCGGCTCGCGTGCGGGCCGCACCTTCTGCGTATTTTCCCAGGGGCCTTGCACGACGCGCGATTCCCCGTCGATCACCTGCGCGTCTCTCGTGCGCTTGGGCCAGAGGCTCTTGGCGGACATCGTGGTTCCCCGTTGTTGGAACGCCATGCTTATTACGCTTTCACCCGCCTTAGCCACGGGTCGCGAGCGGCTTTCGCCGAGGAAAGCGCGCCATCCGCCGCTTTCGACATCGGCTCGGAGCCTTATAGGCCGGCGATCACCGCGCCGCCCAGACGTCCACACCGCGAACCACCATCTTCTCGCTGGTCAGGCTGTGATCGGGCCAGCCCGGCCAGGAACCGCCGACGTTCAGATCGATCAGCAGATACATCGGCAGGGTGTAGTCCGCGGGAGTCGGCGCCTGGCCCACCAGCTTGCGGTCCAGATAGTAGGCGATCGTCTCCGGTCCCCAGAGCACGCCGTAGCGATGGAAACCGCGGGTGCAATCGGCCGGCGTCACCACCTGGACCTGCGTTCCCTTGCCCGATGCGGCGCTGTGGGCGGTCCAATAATAATGTCCATTGCCGACGGCCTCGGGCCAGTCGATCTCCCCGTGCAGCGGCCACGCGCCGGAGGTCGGCATGAGCCAGATGCCCGGCCATGTCCCCTTCTCGCAGGTCGGGATGTCGGCGTTCACTTCGAAATAGCCGTAGAGTTGGCTGAAGGTGAACTTGGTGTTCAAGATGCCTGACCGCCACGACCTGCCGAAGGGCTGGCCCTGCTTGGTGGCGTTGATCGTCAATCCCTTGGCGTCGATGGTGAAGGGCGTCGGTCCATTGCCGTCGGTGGTGTCGCCCAACCAGGTCGTGGACGTCATGGTGCGCGAGTAGGGGCTGGGCGGGGTTTGTTCCCCTTTGAGGATGGTGCGCCAACGGTGAAGCGGGCGGGAGGCGGCGGTCGCGTCCGGCCCCGCGTCCAGCTTGGCGAAGGTCTCCTTGAAGGTTTCCTTGCCCAGCGTGCTGGGGTCCATGGTCGCGGGCGGCGCGGCGGTGGCCGATGACGCGACGAGACACAGGCCCGCAACGAGAAGAGCTGTCGATTTCATGGTGTCACCGAGATGCCTGCAAGCGACCATAGGCGACATGTTAGGCGGGAATGGGTCCGCGAGGTAGGCGTCCCCGAAGCGGTCCGTCTGCGAGGGCTGTCATCACCCTGCGGCCGCCAAGGGCGGCTCTTCGTAACGGGAACGGTCGGGCGGATCATCCAAGATCCATCTGATATATAATAGAAAGGGCGGGTCATGAGACCCGCCCTTAAAATCATCTCGGCAGTACAGGTGGAAATCCAGCGCTCGATGAGCGAGGTTCCAATCTGGACTTAGGAGTAGAAGTTGAAATCGCCGGTGGACTTGGCGAGGTGGTTGCCGTCGGTCGACTCGATGGCGACAGTGAAGTTGTCGCCGGTCGCCGCGTCATGGATGGTGTAGTAGGCCAGACCGGCGACCTTGGTCGAGTCGACGATGTTGGTCACGCCGCTGCCGGCCGAGAAGCCGGTGAAGGCGATGAAGTCGTTGTTGGTCGCCGACCAGCCGCCCGCGCCGCCGAAGTCATAGATGACGTCCGAGCCGCCAGCTTCCAGGCTCTTCAGCGAGATGACGAAGGCGTCGTTGCCCGCGCCGCCGACGGTGGATTGGACCGACGCGGTGTTGTCGCCGATCATTTCGTTCGAGCCTGCGCCCGCAACCAGGACGTCGGCGCCCGAGCCGCCGACCATGTGGTTGTTGCCCGCGCCGCCGATGAGCGTGTCGTTGCCCGCGCCGCCCGAGAGGGAGTTGGTGCCAGCGCTACCCACAAGGGTGTCGTTGCCGGCAGTTCCGGTGAGAGTGGTCATGTGGAAACCCCTGAGATCGATTGATGGATACGCTTCACTGGAAACAGCACCCGTTTACCGAAAACTCAGGTTAACGAGGCGTTAGGTAAGGCTTAAGGCCACAGTTGTTCAGGGCCGTCAATACCAATCTCGTCGTAGGGTTTCTTGTAATCGGCGGTTCGAGCCGCGATTGGCCTGCCCTTTAACAAGAGCAAATCGGGCGTCGGGAAGAGTCGCCGAGGCCGTTTGCCTCGTTTATTCACCCATAAGGGGTTTTTTAACCGTAATCGTTAAGGTTGAGTTTGCTCTCCGGGGCGTCGTGAATTCACATAAGGCACTGATAAAATATAATAATATGGAAAATACCTGAGCTTGTCGGCCAATTTGGTGGGTGTGCTGTGCATCTAGCGAAAATTTCAGGTGTAGTTCAGATGACACAAATGGCCACCAATCACGTCGATGCAGCCCCAATTTAAGCTTGAGCGTGGGCGACGGCTCCTAGCCAGCTGTAGCGAAATGTTAATACAGCCTCCGGTGCTCGCGAACGGCCACGGCCAAGCCCCAGGCGTTTGGGCAGCCTGCGCAGCGGACCCCTTGGGCCGTCGATGGGCTAAGCGTCTCATATGCGCCTGACAATCTGCCGATCGCGAACCCTTGAAGCGCGAGCGCGGCCCGCGCCGATCGCACGCCTCCGGAAAGACGGAATCCGCTTTCGCGCGTTCCACAGTCCCGCGAGGCCACCTGCAAAGGAAGAACATGAAAACGCTAATTGGAGCGCTCGCCCTTACGGCGGCGATCGTCGCCGGGCCGGTCCTGGCGCAGGATACCGATGGGCCGCCACCCTCGGCTCCCCCCGCCTTGGCCTCCGTGCCCACCATAGACGTGATCCATTCGCGCGAGGCGCGTGACGGGGCCCGCATCCAGCAGGCCGTGGACGCGGGCGATCTCTCTCCGGGCGAGGCGCACCGCATCGGTGAAGAGCTGCGCAATATCAGAACGCAGGAAGCGGAGCTCGCCCAGCGGGACGGCGCGGACCTGAACGCGACCGATCGTCAGTTCATCAATGATCGCCTCGACCAGCTCGGCCGGTCGATCCACTGGATTCGTGTCCGCGAACAAGACCGTTGGTGAACCGAGGGGCGGTCGCCATGGCCGCCCCGTCGCCTTTGCTCAGCCTCCGTCGTCAGCCGGACAGGTGGCCATCATCGGAAGGGATCGACGCGTGTCTGCTCCGAGCCGAACGCGGCGCCTCCTAAGAGGCGAGTAATGTTGCAGGTTTAGAAATAATGTGGCCACAATTGCCGTATTGGGCCGCTAGAGCCCATTGGGACGAAACAAGATGGACATCGTATGGGCGATCGGCGCGGGCGGGGCGCTTTACTTCCTGGCCGCCTTCATCATCTCGGGCGTCGCGGGGCGACCTTAGTCCGCGATACGCGCAAGGGGGCCGCCGCGGCGGGGCGGGCCGGGGGGGCATCCGCTTGAGAGCCAACCTTCTTCAGCGCCGGGGATAGATGGTGCGCTGTCCTTCTCGCGTCCTTGCAGGGTGGGGCGAGCTAGCTTTCCATTAAGGCCAAGCCGGTAGGGTTAGCCGGCACCATTCGTCAGGAGGCCCTCTCATGTTGGGCTTGTTGGGCCGTCGGGGACCCCCGAAGAGCAAGCGATTAGCCCCGCGTCGCCCGCGCGATGCATCCATCTACGTGTTTGATAGAAACCGGTTCGTGGGTCAGGCCGCCCTGCTCGACGACTCGGATCTCGGCGTGCGGCTGCGATCGCATACCCCTGGCGTCCTCGAAGGGGCCGACTTCATCCTCGACGCCGACCGTGCAACCGTGCTCGAGCTTCAACTGGCGTGGCGACGAGGGAACGAGGCGGGCTACCAGATCGTCTCCCAGGCCCATCTCCGGGGATTTATCGCCAACCCCGCCATCGAACATATCACGACATTCTGGAGCCAGATCGCGCTGAACCATGGCGTCGCTGCGCCCAGGGGGGTCTTTGGGAGAGCGTCTCCGACGACGTTCGGCTCCACCGGCCGTACACCGCGATAAGCCGTTCGCCCTTGCTCAGCCGCCGATCGTAGCTGTCCTGGCCCTGTTGCGTTCCGTTTGGCTCCGCAAGGCGGTGATCAAGAGCACAAGGGGCCCGCCGGCGGCGATGAGGTTGTTCGCGATGAGGTGAAGCAGACCGACGACGTGCTGCGCCTGATAAAGGGACGCGTGGATGAAAAACAGCACGGCCTCGAACGCGATCATGAGCCAGATCCACGCCTTGTTGTAGCGCACCGCAAACCAGAGCAGCCCCACCCCATAAGCGAAATCGCCGATAAGGACGGGCTCGAACACTCGGCCGGTGAGGAACTGCACCGCTGTGACCGCCACCCAGATGACCAGCATCAGGATGGCGGCGTTCCGTTCCGGTTTCGCGCCGATCCTAATGGTGATGGCGCACCCGACGACGGCCCAGGCGCAGCCAAGTAGGACCCGAATTTCCCCAGGGGTGATCGTCAACGCCCGCGTACCTTTTTGCCTCGGCCACTCATAGGGGGAGCGGACGCCGCCCACTAGGTGGGCCGGTGTCGCTCCGCGAAGGCGGTGGTGGACAGGCTGAGCCGTTTAGGACGTGCTGTTCGATATCGTTGAAACCGTGTTCCGGTCCGTCCCGTCCTCATTCGCTGGCCGGGTATCGCCGGCCTGGTCGACGAGGCGCTGAGCTTCGTCCGAAAGGTTTGCGGCCGGCCCGGTCGAGGGCGCCGTCGCCGAGTCGGCGTCCACCGGCAAGCGCGCTGAGCTCGCGACGTGGGCAGGTGGGGAGAGGGTGGGCTTTTGCCTTAGCAGCTTGGGGAATTGGTCTAGGCCGCCATCCTCCAGCGCGTGGGGGCTCGAAATCCTCACCGACCCGTCCGGCTGCTGTTGGGACGTGTAGGAGATTTGCTGCACGGCCAACGGATCGCTCTGCACCGGGGGTGAGATCAGGTGGGCGGTCGCCTGGCAGTGCGCTGTCCCGGTGCTCTGGTCGTAACCGGTCAGGGTGATGTCGCTGAGCGTGATCCGAGCCGCCTGCGCGCGCTGGAGGTATCGCCGGCCGGGGTGGTCTTGGGGCGGCAGCAGCGATTGCTTCAGTTGGGCCAACGTCACGTCCGAACCGCAAGCGGCGGTCGTGTCCATTCGGGGAGCCGTTTCCTCCCGATGGCAGCCGGCGCAGATCAGCGGCGCCGTTAGGAGGAAAAGTGCAAACGCCCGCGGTCTCATTTCAGCCAGCTCCCGTCTCGCCGCTTCCCAGCCGAGCTCTGTTCGTCAGCTCTCGCCGATCTCTCCGCGAACCACGCCCACTGTAGACATCAATCCGACCGCGAGCCGACGATAGTTTCGCCCTAGTAGGCGAAGAACGGCCCGGCCGTGGTCCCCACGCTGCGCCCCTCGATGACGGTGTAGAGGTTGCGGCCGTAGAAGAACGGCAGCCCAAAGTCGAAGCTGCTCGGGATCACATCGGCAAAAGCGAACGTGGCCGGATTACCTCCCAGCCCGGGCAGGACGGAATTGCTCCCCGACAGCAGGGTCTGGGCGTTGTTGAGGCTGAACGCGGCGGAGGCGGTGACGCCATTCTGTCCCTGGAGCGTGGGGCTCAGCGGGGTCGCCGCGGTGGGGCAGTAATAGCCGTTGAAGTCCTTGCCCGAGCACGCCGGCAACGTGCTGTCCTGGAAGAGATAGAGGCTGCTGCCGCTGTCGATGAAGCTCTGGGGCAGGGTCTGACCATTGTAGATGGCGGTGAGCAGTCCTGACCCAAAGGGTCCCGTCAAACCCGTCGCGGTCAGCACCGTTGCGGACCCGAGCCCGTTATTGGTCTGGGTGCCGACGCCGAAATACAGCGTGCCGGTCAGTGTGGCCTCGCCCGTGGCGGGCGACGCCGGCAGGCTGATGATGGTCCCGTTGTTGTCCACGCTCATGGCGGCGACGGGGTTGGGTACCTGCTGGAACGGCGCGGCGGCGGAATCCGCACGAGTGATGGTCGCGCCACACTGGGGATTGGGGCATTCGAAGTAGGTCGCCGGGCCGGTCTCGATCGCCCCGGTGCAGCCGGACCCGCAGTCGGTGATGCTGGCCCCGATACCCAGGATGCCGTTAGCGCCCATGGCCTTGACCGTGTCCATATTGGTCCCCCCGCCCGAGGAGCATGAGGCCGGCACGGTGGCGAAGGCGCCCGTGTCCCCGACCACCTCCAGCGGCATGTTGGCGACCTGCTCCCCGCCGATCTGGAAATCGGCCTGCCGCACCGACCCGAAGGCGTAGCCGTCGACGAACTGGTAGCATTCCCCGACCGGGAAGCTGTTGGCGTCCGTCATGTTGGGCAGGGCCGACAGCACCGCCGGGGTCAGCACCGGCTGGAGGAGGCGCAGGCCCACCGATCCGGTGTCCACCAGCACGTGGTCGATCGTCTGGCAGTTGGTCGTGCCGGGCGCGCAGATCGTCACCGTGGCGAAGAGCGCGTTGGCCGCGATGAACCCGTCCGGTCCCGTCGCCAGCGCTGCGGGGCCCTGGTCCACGGTTATGCTGGTGAAGTTGCTCAAGGGCGGGGGCGGGGGCGGGGCTGTGTTGGTCCCGGCGGTCGCGCCGCTGGAGCCGCCGCCGTGGCCGCCGCAGGCGGTCAGCAGGATGAGGAGCGCGCCGAGGGCGCAGAGCGTCCTGGTCATGGCCATCTCCTAACGCATGTCCTTGCCGGAGAAGCCCGCCGGAACCTGTTGCGGAAGATAGGCCGAGCCCCAGAAGGCGCCCGGGTGGCCGCCGGTGTGGACCACCAGGTCGGCGCGGTTCACGGCTAGAGGCATCCTATGCACGCGCGGGCGGCGCGTTGCGATATCGGCCTGCATCGTATCGAAGCCGTCGCCCAGAAGTTGACGCAAATCCGGGCGACCGGCCCCACGCCAAGAGACGGCGAAGACCACCCCGTCTTCGCGCGTGAACTCCCGCACAACCGCGCCGCTGGGCAATGTCAGGGTGTGCAAGGTGTAGGCCGACGTCGTGGTCGAGCTCATCTGCGCGCCGAAACGAGCGCGATCCATTTCCACGGTCTCCCGGGTCCGGCCGAGGGAAGCATGGGCCATGGGCGCGGAGACCAGCCAGATCGTCCCGGCGAGGATCGCCATGGCCTTGCGGACACGGTCGGCCCCAAGCGGTCGCCCGGGTTCGGATATCGACAAAGCCGCTCTCCCCTCACGCCACATAGATCAAGCGACCCGCGCCCTAGCCCGGCCGCATCCGCGACCGCAAGCTGCCGAATCGATGATAATGGCCGTCAGCCCGACCGCCAACCCGGGCGCATGTCTAACGTGGATTCAACCGGTGCGCGTCTCGATACGAAGCTCCACGCGCGATCCCAACGGGCTCCACGTGCCGCACCGCATGTAATCGACGTTAACGGGCCGCTAACCAGGAACCCTGGCGGGGCGTTAGGAGATAATTATCCGACGCAGCACGGATCGAGTCATGCCCGCCTCCGCCCTGAACCACTCCGAAGTGATCGCTTTGTGGACGACAACCTTCGGCGAGCCTCCCGCAATTCAGGCCGGCGCAGGACTTCTTATTCGAATTCTATGCGAGCTCGCCCCGGAAGCTGCGAAGACGTGCGCAATCGGCGCGCTGGAGCCCGTGCTTCAGGAGGCTCGTGAGCTTCGGCTCGAGGTCGCAGGGGGGACGCAGCATCTCTCGGCGGATCGCCCATCACGGCGCTGGCTTGGCCAAGAAGCCGTCGGGGCCGCTACGCCTTCATATCCAGCACACGGCCGAGCATCTGGTCGGCCGTGTTGACGACCTGGGCCGACGCTTCGAAGTCGAACTTGGAGGTGATCTGGTCGACGGCGTTGGATGCAGGATCGCCCTGGCCGGTCACGGTGTCCTGAGCCGAGGATTCGAACCGCTGGGCGGCTGAGATCATTCCGCTCGTGCCGATAGAGATGGCGTCCATGGCGTGCTCCTCGCCCGCTCCTACTGCTGGCGGCGTTAAGGCCTCGCGCACAAGGATGGTTACGACCCAAAGGGCGCGGGCCTCGGCGACCTGTGTCTATGACGGACGCCGTTTGCGCCGCTGGGATCGTCGGCGTGAACGCCAGAAGGAACGCCCCGCCCACGAATAAAGGCTCGGAGACGGCGCGGCTCTACTGAATCGACGTGTTCGACTGGACCGGGGGGCCAAGAGAACCTTGGTCATCAGGATTCCAGCGACGGCGACCGCGATGGCGAGCGTCGCCCAGGGGTTGCCGAAGGTCAGCTGCGCCCCCGCTATCGTGGCGGCCACTAGGCCGATCTTGAACAGGACCCCTCGCATTCTGGGCGCAATCGGTGAACGGAAGATTCAGTTCCCATCCGGGGTCCCCTCTAAGGCAATCAAATCAAATTGTTATTCGATGGCGCCGATGAATCATTCCCGTGCCAAGGGCTTAAGGCCGCCCGAGCAGCGGGAAGGATGAGGCGGGCTGGCCGACTTCACCGACAGGCGCATCGCCCAGCTACGGATCTTGGCCGGCGGGCGTCCTTGAACACTGCTACCAGATCATCAGCCGAAATAGGCGGCTTGGTCGCCAGCGAACTGGCTGAGCGGGATGTGGAAATCCGCACTTTTCGGGAGGTTGGGTGGTGCCGCCTAGGTGACTCGAACACCTGACCTACGCATTACGAAGAACTGAACTGTAAAAATATCCCTTATAAAACAATATGTTATTGCGATCTTACTTGAGAAAAATCGGAGGTTTATTTGTGATATCTCCGCATATTCTATTTCATCCATGGCGGGCATTCGAGATTTTTCATGAAAATCCCAAATTCGCTCATCGAAAACTCGTAAGTCGGCCTGCGAAAATTGGAAAGCTCAACCCAATCTCCCCTTTTTAGAGCGGTGCGGCATTTGTTCAAGCCGCCGGTTCGGAGCTGATAAATCTGATTTGCGCCGCCCCCGATGCTGCCCCCAAATAGCGATTTGACAGGGAGGGGACGTCAAACAGCCTTGCCAAAAGCGTGAATTTCACCTATAATATCTGATGGTTGGCGCTACACTACAACTGTGCCCATCCCATAAAATCTTTGTTCTACCTATGCCCTCGGCAACCGTCGGGGATAAGTCATAACTGCGTCGCAGCATTCCGTTCCCAAAGGTCTCTCGTTCCTCCCTCTCCGGGGCTTTCGATTAAGTTCGAGAGCCTTGATAATAGAGTTATGTCTAAAGGATAGTATTGGAGCCATCCGGAGAAGCCCGAAGGGCCGAGCGGGAGCGAAGCGACCGTTCGTCGGTGGCGGCGTTTTGTCCCGACACGGGATTGTCCGAAGTTTCGTTCTCGCCGATTCAGGCTCCGGTCGGTCTGGCGGAGGCAAGTTGAGGTGGGCTGCGATCTTTAGTTGAAGCCGTAGGGCTTCCAACGGAGCGCCGACTCCAGGCATACAGCTTCGGTGAACCTGGATCGCGATAATATGGGGGCCGCTCAAACAGCGGCAGAGGCGCACGCCTTCATTGAGGCGTTTGCGAAGGTGACGGTTAACTACGTCAAGAACGTGCTCGGCGCTCCGCTCGCCGAAGCGGCCCAGGCGGAAGAGGTCTTCGATCCCGATTGGGACGATGCGACCAAGCTCGTGGAAAGTGGGCTCGCTTCGGCGGTCATCGATGACGAGGCGAGGGCGGGAAGGCGTTACCTTCACATTGACGTCGCGGCGTCGCCGAAGGGCTTTCGGGCGCGGCAGCTCTTCCTTGGACTCACAGGCCTTTCCGACAAGCAGCAACGCATCCTATTTCCTTGCCTTCGCTCCCGAACGCCGAACGAACGAGAGCAATTAACCGCGGAGGTTGCGCGCCTTAATGCGTGGCTCGATGACATGCGCAGCGGTGGCTTCGATCTCGCAGCCTTTGTCACCTATCAGCGAAGCATCGGTATCCACGGCCAAACTCAAAACTTGAGCGGTGCGATTGGCGCCGCAGGTGCGGCGATAGCGTTCGTCGACGCTATCCGAGAGCTCCAGCCTGATGCCATCGTTGATACGGTTGGTGAATTACCACCCGGCACAGTTCGAACGCCGAGGGAGGTTGATGATTGGCTTCGAGGTGGTCCGAACCGGACCACTCGAGCGCTGCTGCTCCGCAACGGACGCGCCGTTGTGTTTGCTAGCAGTAAGGACGCCAATATTTTCGAACCCCTTGGGCGGGAGGGCTTCGCGGATGCACAGGACGCTTTGACGCGGTTCAACGCCGTCGCGAAGGACCAACGCCAACGTGCGCAAAAGCTGCATGAGCACGCCGTGGGCGAAGTGAAGACGGCTACCGATCCCGCGAACCTACACGAGCGTATGGGCCTAGCCTCCAGGGAGACGCAGACGGAGCTGAGGACCGATCGTTTCCTTATGATGGCCTTGTTGAACCGTGAAATTCTGAGCGGCGGGACCCAGCGGCGCGTTATGAACAACCGCGATCTGACCCGCTTCACCCACGTCTTCAACCTCCACCACTGCTGGGGATGGGATGGCGGCCGTGAGAGAAATCCGGAGCACTGGGACTTCTTCAAAGCGAACGTCAAATTGTGGTGCGGGCTTTAGGCCGCCGAGCGCATCCCTGACCGGCGCAGATCCTCCAGATGGAGCGAGGTATTCGGCATCACCCATTCTTCCGGGCTCGGTTTGCGGCCAGTGATCGTCCATTGAACGCACGCAGCGATTTGCCAAGCAATCAGCGGCGGCACAGCGTCACCGATTGCACGATAACGGTTGGCGACGGACTTGACCGGGAACTGATAGGAAAAGGGAAAGCCTTGAAGCGTGGCCATCTCGCGTACCGTAAGTAGGCGATCAGCTTTTGGGTGTGCATATCGTCCATTTCCCACGTGCGCACATTCACGCTTGATCGTGGGGGCGGGACGGTCCCACCACATTCGCCCATAGACGTCCGGATGTGAGCCGAGGTCTCGGACTTGCCATCGCCGCAAACAGTCCGGCGTGAGCAGGTGGCGTGTCGTTGGGCTCTTTGCGACATCGGCCCAGCCACCCCCATCGTGGGGGGTCGCTGCCAAACGCGCTCTTACGAGTTGGCCCATGCCGGGGGCCGCTGCCCCGGTAGCGTCTCGGGGATGGTCTTGGAGCCATGCGTCCAACCTACCCAGTGCAGTCCGCACGGTAACGGCCGCAGAGTCGATCTCCCACCCATCCCACAGGTCCTCTAATGTTCGTGCGGGGCCCACCCGTGAGGCGATGATCAGGGCGCGCTCGCGAACTTGGGAAAGGCCAAACCGGCTTAGGAAGTGGACGTCCGCCCTGACGTCGTAGCCAAGGCGTTCCAATCGAAGGCGAAGTCGATCCCAATGTTGGGGGTGGTTGCCGGTGATCAGCTCGCGCGCATTCTCCATGACGAAAACTTCGGGCATGAATGCCTCGACATAGTCGCCTGACCGGCCGACGAGCGTATTACGGCTACGGTCGGCTAGGTGGTTTTCGGGATTGGCGCGAGAAAAGTCCGTGCACGGGGCGCACGATATGAGGCAGCCGATCTTGCCGCGTGTCAGGCCAAATCGACCTAGAAGCTCATTGGGGTCGAGCTTCAAAAGGTCGTCCGAGATTGGGCGCAGTCCATGATTGGCTTCGTATATATCGTTGCAGCGGGTCTCGCCGGCCCCCTTACCCGAGGGCTTGGCGACCTCTAAGTCTACCGCGCCCCCGAGACGCCATCCGGATCGGTTGGAGAAGCCGGCGCTCATGCCGCCGCCGCACGAAAAAAGGTCGACAACGGTGCGGCGCGGCAATCCTGACATCCGACTCATGGCGTAAAATCCCCCGCCCCTTTGCTTAGCAGCATGTTCGAGTCGAGGGAACGTGTTCTCTATTCGTTCCGAGGCTTCACGAGCGGCGGTCCCAGAAAATCTTCCAGGCGAATTCGGAGTTGATCGTGATTCGTGAGTTCGCACTCCCACAGCACGAGGGAGGTCCAACCGTGTTCCTGAAGAGCTAGCGCGTTCCGATTGTCCCGATCGATGTTAGTTTGGAGCTTGGATGCCCACCAATCGCGGCGGCTCGTTGGGATGGTCGCTTTTGAGCACCGCGGGTCGGGGTGCTGGTGCCAGAAGCAGCCGCGAACATCGATCACCTTTCGTTTCGCCGAAAAAGAAATGTCGGGGCGGCCTGGCAGGTCCGCGCGGTGCAGGCGAAAGCGGTAGCCCAAGGAGTGGAGGAGGCGGCGCACCACCAGTTCCGGTTTCGTGTTGGTCGAGCGCACGCTGCTCATGATGCGCGACCGGACGTCTGGAGGAACCGTGTCCATCGGCCTTCCGCCGCTTCGGATGAATGATGCGCGTCGCATACAGATATACAAACGGCAAGGGCGTGAACAAGCCTTCCCCCGTGCCGTCCGGAGTGAAGCGTTCGCTTTCGTCGATGGCTAAGGGAGGCCGATCTCCTCGACCCAATGGCTCAGGGAGGGGGCCCATTTGTGCCGAAGCTCGAAACGGCTGAATGAGCGCTATAATTCGTTGAGGCCGAGGCTCAGTCGTAGGACCCTTTGAGGGCTTGCCGTTCGCTTAATATTGCACTGTATCGATGGAGGAATATTACCTCTTCGTTTCCAATTAGCGGTGTGTCAATATTGGAAAACGTTCTTCCCTTAATAACGTCAAGTATACGCATATCTTTAAGTTCGTAGGTTGTTATGCTTTGTGACATCGCCCAAAGGCCAAGCCTGGCCGCTTCCTCAGATAGTGAAGGGTCTTCACAAAAATATGGGTAAACCACGCGATGGCCGTCCTCGCCAATTGTAAAAGACAATGTGTTTTCGACTTTGATGGTGCCTAAGCCTTTTGCTTCGTAGCGGGATTTGATGTGGTCATCTATTGTTGTGAACGCTTCGTTTCTCTGGCGGCGATTCTCCTCCCACCAAAGTAAAAAGCCGTCGCGTAACATTGTATACAGTCGGTCGCGTCTTCCATTAGAGGAGATTCTGGATGCGGTGGAAGCGCGTAAATCTACTTCGCCGGAAATGTGATTTTTGGCATCGGCCCAAAAAGGCCCATAAAAATCGCCACCTTTGCTGCTGCTATAACCGCTTGCCTTCTTTCGTTCATCCCGAATGTCGCTCCGTAACATCGAAATGCGGTCAGCCTTGGTCGCGTACATCGCGTTGAGGAGCTTCCCCAGACCAATCAGTTCGAACGACATCTAGAGCGTTCCATCTCACGAGGATTGGGCGACCGATCAAGCCCTCCGAATCATCAACCCTGGGGGTGAGTCTGGCTATTGAGTCAATTGGGGGTGGTTGAGTTGGCTTATGGCCAGCGGTCTTACCTTGGCTAATTAGCTCAGTCGGTGTGGTGCCGAGCGCCTCGGCAAGCCGTCCGATCACTTCCACGGTTGTGTTGGCGGTACCCGCTTCGATCCGTCCTAGATAGGCAGGTGAGACTGATACCTTTTGAGCGAGAGCCACCAACGTCATCCCGCCCTCCAAGCGTCGCCGCCGGATATTGACGGCGATCATCCGCTTGAGCGCCTCAGCGCTGGGCCGAATGGTTTTGCGACGTGGCATGACGAGGAGCCCCGGGTCTCGGGCGACCGCCGCCCTCAGCGGGATTCCGCCTCCTCGTCGGGGATGATGAGGTCAACCGGCGTGGTGTCGAGCGCCTGGGCCAGTTCGTAAAGCGTGACGACCGTGGGGTTCCGTTGGCCCCGCTCAAGGTCGCTGAGGTATTGCTGCGAGAACCCCGAGCGCACAGCGAACTGCTCCTGGGTCAGGCCCCGGTCGAGCCTGAACCGTTTGACGTTTCGCCCCACCAGACGCCGCATATCCATGCGGGCACCGTTGACGGCTGAGCTTCGCCGAGTTTATCACACATAGTATGTACGGTTGAGCTGGTGACCTTTCCCGTCGCATCCCGGACGGGGGCTCGCCGAGCCGTTGGCTTGGCGTTTCACCAACTCTAACCTCAAGTGGGGGCGCCTTTTGAATCCGTTTTCTGAGTTCTTTGGCAGGTATGCCGACTTCGACGGCCGTACGAGTCGCAAAGCGTTTTGGATCACCGCGCTGGCGCTCTCGGCCCTGTTCATCCTTGTGGCGGGTGTTTGTAGCGCAGTTGCGGGCGGCTCCCCGGCGAAGCCGTCTCCAATGGTGGGCGTTTTGATACTGGCCACAGCCTGTCCGTTCCTTGCCCTGGCGGTTCGCCGATTACATGACAGCGGCCGCTCGGGCTGGTGGCAACTGCTTCAACTCACCGGGATCGGCTCCCTTGTGCTGCTGATCTGGCAGCTACAACGAGGGACTACGGGCGAGAATCGGTTCGGCCGTGATCCGCTGTTGGCGGTGAACGCCTCGCCGCCGTCCGGCGCCGGTTCAAATGGGGCGGAGCAGACCTACGGCTCTGGACCGTCGCAGGGCTTTCCCGGCGGCCCGCCCAAGCGCTCCAAGACCGGTTTGATCGTCGGATTGGCGATGTTGGCGGTCATGGTGGTCGGGACGCTGGCCTACATCGGTGGAAGAGCAGGTCCCTCGAGCGGGGCAGGGCAAAGCGCCGTTGTCGCCCCGGCTAAGATCGGACAGCCGGTCCCACTCGACAACGTGGAGGTTACGGTCACGGGTATCGACCAAACCTCCAACGTGGGTGGAGAGATCGTCCGTGAGCAAGCGGCCGATGGCGGTGTGCTGGTGGTGGTGAACTACTCGGTGAAGAACACTTCCGGGAAGCCCGTCGGCGCCAGCGATATGCCGGACATCAGGCTGCGCGATCCCAGCGGCACAATCTACAAACCCGACACCGGCAAGACGGCGGCTTACGCTTCCACCGCCAACCTGACGTTCAAAGCCTTCAGCGACCTCAATCCCGGCTTGAGCGTCACCGACGCGGAAGTGTTCGAAGTCTCCAAGACGGCGTTCGATCCGACGAAGTGGGTGGTGGTGGTGGGCGATAGGGCCGTCAGTATGGTCGAGCCGTCGGCTGCGGCTGCGGCTGCGGCTGCGGCTGCGCCCACGCCCGTTGCAACACCTGCGGCTGACGTTCCAGACACCAACACGATCGCTCAGAGCACGTCACCCGACGAGGCTACGCCCACGACAGCGAACTTCGGCGGCGATCCTAACTTCTCAGCCTACCCAGCATTGCCTTTCACCGGGACGGCGAGGTTTCCCGACTTTGGCGGGGCGGATCGTGAGTACGCCATGTTCCGCACTCGCATTGTGGACAGTGTGAGGGCCGGCCCCAATTTCGCAGGGTCGTATGCGATCGCGGCTTTCGGCTGCGGTTCGGATTGCATGACCGGGTTCGTCACGGATCTTCGAACGGGACGAGTAGCGCCCCTTCCCATTAGCGGGGAGGAATATCCGGGCCTTCGCTTCGATGGAAAGCCCGACAGCCGACTGCTGGAGACGTGGTGGCAATCCGGTAACGACACCTCGCATCCGGTCTGCACCCGCCAGCTGTTTGTCTTCAACGGTGAGACCTTCGCACCGCAGCCGAAAATCGAAGTTCCTGGAACCTGCCCCTGATTGGCGATGGGCCCGGTGGATCGCCGCCGGGCTCTATTCCCTACGCAAGGAGGTCTACATGAGTGACGACGCTGCCCGTACGGGCGACTTGCCGTCGGAGGATAAGGATTTTCCGGCCCTGTTCGCCACCATCCATCACCGCGGCGAGAGCCGACCCGATGGCTTCACAGCGGACGAAATCACCGAATTGAATGAGCTGGCGAATGGTTTGTCGCCCCCGCGCCGCTAATGGCTTACGCCAAAGGGACATGTGGCGATTGCGGGCGGATTGCAGGCAGGAACGAGCTGTACCGCTGGAGCCGGGAGGAGAAGACGGGGCGCATCTCCGGAACGGCAGGCGCCGCGTTCGGGACGACCCGCATCCGACGAGCAGGCGGACGTTCCTCGACCTGGTTTCGCAGAACCGTTCGGTTTTCAGGGGGGCGAACCCTGTATCGTGTCCGTACCTACATGCTCTGCGGCGACTGTTACGCCGAAAGCTTGCGCAATCAGCGCCGCGCCAAGGCCAATCGCCAGCGAATAACCCTGGCTGTGGGTGTCTTGGTGATGGGCCTGTTTTGGACGGCTGCCGTCGTTAGCGCTCATAATCGAGCCGTCTATCTGGCGTCGCATCCATCGATCCCAACGGCTGTGGCGTTCCGGGCCTATCGTTCTCGATGGCGCGAGCGCTCGGAGTCTCCGCCGCAAACGTCGGATCGCCAAGGCCACGGGTATCACCACCACTCGAACAGGCCGCGAACGGAAGTTAAGGGCGGCTACTTCAGGGTGCACTGTCGTGTTGCTCGTGCCGATGGTCGGCATCGGACTGATCGGTGTCGCGGTCCTTCTGCGATGAAGCTTCTGCTCGGCTCGCCGCAACGGGCCGCCTTCGAATCCGATAGCGGCTGAAAGCGCCACCTCTATAGTCCAGCTAATGTCGTTCACCGATCCCGACGCCGCACTTCAGGCCGTTCGCGCTGATTATGAGGCTCGGCCGCCGTTGGCGCAGGCCTGTCAGCTCGGCGACCTCATGATCCTCAAGCCCGACGGTGCTCGACCCGACCCGGGCCTACTGTGGATTATGGGCTTCAACGGCGGGGAAACCGAGGGAGCCAAGGACGGGGCTGGCGACACGCAGTCAGCTCGCAAATGGTTCAAGCTGTGTGGTGAAGCGGCGAGCGCGGTCGGCTCTCCTGCCTATATAATCGGGGAGCGGACTCACTGGGGAAGTCCAACCGTCCGCGACCTCGTCCAGCGGGTTGGCTCCGCCGAACGGTTCCGTGCCCTCCTGAAGCTTCACGCGGCGGCCAATCTGGCGTTGCTTCATGCCTACCGTCCACGCGTCGTCTGGATGACGGGGCTATCCTCATACGCCACAGAAGCGGTGGAAGATTACGGCCTTATGCCTAAGGGCGAGCCCGCGCCGCGAGATAAACGGGGACGGCTCTGGCAGGAATACGTGGGTGCTGACGGCGTGCCGTGGCTGGCTACTATCCACCCAACGGGCGCGCGCATAAGCGCGGGGGAGTTTCAGCGCGTAAAGGCCAAGCTTGCCGCATTAAGCGCAGGATTGCCTTAGCCGCGAACGGTCGGTCATGACGGCTGAGATGGGCGCGCCCTCGGCGACGCATCCTCTCGCCGTACCGATAAGGCCGAGCAGATGCTTGCGTTGTCTGCTTCGTGAGAATTGTGGAAGGCGCTCCCATCACAACGGGAGACATCACATGGGCGTTTTGGACAAGCTCACCCTCACCGACACCGCCAAGTCGAAGGGCTACGACCCCATCCGGGTCCGTCGTCGCAAACTGGCTGCGGCGATCCAAGACCAGCTCGGGTTGCTGAGCGCTGAGGCGGAAGGCGGCGTCTACCGCAAGACCGTTCGCCACCGGGTTCGGGACCTGGAAACCGACGTGCTTGTGGAGACCGAACAGCAGCGCCGGGTCTCGCCGTGGTGGTGGACCGACGACAACGGCATGACCAATCTGGCGATCCGCTACGGCTCGACGGTGCTCAAGCTGAAGGGCGGTAAGACGACCGTCGTTCTGAAGTCGCACGACGAACTAAGCGGCATTCTGGCCGGGCTCAAAACGGATGTGCTCGCTGGACGCTTTGACGAGGTTCTGGCCCAGGCGGCGGCCGAATTGCGGGAGCGGTTTGGGACGGAAGAGGGCCAAGCCTAACGAGCTGGCCAAGATGATCGATAGGGGCATGACTCGATGGCCTTCCGGACGAAGTTCGAGTCATGCCCATCCTGCGTCAGAAGCGAGTCCATCAGGCGGACAAGGCGAAGCGCAGCTCGGCCGACTCTGGGGCGCCCTTCCCTGAGGAGCCGGGAATTTACGCCGTAGAACGAAATTTCGGGTTCACTGCGGGGATCGGCCGGCCGGCCCGGAAATTCCGTTCTCCGGCGATCCTAGCGCGATTACGCCGCCATCTCGTCCGGCGGTCTCTCCCGATCCCTCAATCGGCGGCCAACAATCTCGACGGCATCCGCATGCTGTGGATACGGTCGATGTTCATCTCGGCCTGAAGCGGCTTGGCGTAGAAGCGATCGATCATCTCAACGCTGGTCCGGCAGGCCCGAGCCAGGGTGAGCAGGTCGACGTCGCCGAACAGCAGCCGAAACATGATGGCGGTGTGTCGTAACGAGTAGATCGTACGAGGCTCGCCCTGGGGGTTTGTCTCCAGGCCGGCTTCCTTCAGGGCCAAGCCGAACTGGCGGCGCATGATCTCCATAGCGAACTTGCGGCTTCCCGAGCGCTCGGGGAGGAACACGTAATCGTCCGGCTTGGATCGGCCGGTCTCAGCGTGACGAGCTTTCAAGCGTCGGTAGATCGTCACCGCCGATGGCATGGTGACGACTGGGCCCAACGTGGTCTTCGACACCGTCGAGGTCAGCTTCAGATACTCCGTGCCGTCGACCGTCTTCTTGATCTCCCCATCCTTGTGGCGGAGCGCGAAGGCGTCGCCGGGGCGAAGGAAAGAGTTAACCATGAAGGTGGTGAAATCGCGTAGTTCGACCGTAAGAGGCCACGCCCGCACCTTGATGGGCGGAGACGCCTTTTCCAGCTTCTTCATGGTGCTGAGGAGCTTGCGGTATTCCTCCCATGTGAAGCCGGGCCGAGGACAATCCTTCTGCTTCAGGCGAGGCATCCGGATCGGCGTGGAGATGATGTCTTCGTCCAGGGCCAATTTCAGGACTACGCTGACAAACGACATGACCGCAAGAACTGAGCCTACCGCGAGTTCGCGCTCTTCGATGAGCCAAGCCTCAAATTCTTTCAACTTCCGGTGGTTCACGGCTGTGACGAGTGTCTTTCCAAAAAAAGGGCGGACATATCCTTCCAGTCGCTGAGTGTAGTTGTCGAGTAAATTTTTAGGTCGTGAGCCTGCCTTCACGGCGATTTCAGCATCTTTGATGAGCATCTCCGCAACGGAGGCGACGGTGTGTTTAGGTTTTGCCAAGCGAATAATCCCGTAATGTGAGTGTTAAAATGGCTCGCATCGCGCCAAAATATTTTTGAAAATGCGATTAATGTTTATTATCCCTGCTTAGATGAATAAACGGCACAGATAATCTCGTTTAATTTTCCTTACATGTGCAAATGACTTGTTCAAAAGATTGGTGGCTGGTTCGCCTGGCTGCATAGCAAATCGTAGCGAGCCAGAGCATACTTGCTTCTGGTTGATGGGAATTTATGGATCGAAAGTGAAGTTTGGTTGAGCTGGTGTCGATAATTGACAGACTCAACTTTTCGACAGCAGGCGTCTTAAATCGCAAAAGGTGGGGCGCGTGGCCTTACCCGGCGGGATCGACCGCTACGCGCCAATGAGCGGACGTTGGGTCCCTTTCGGAAACGCGACATTCACGGGGAAAATTGGCGGCTTGCCGTTGACGTCCTTAGTCGTCGCGGACCGTCGCCAGCCTAACCGCCCCCACTTGGACGAAAGTACTTCAATGAATAGCCGTCGACCGCCGTGCGCCGCACCGTAATGCCCGCCTTCGTTAGCCGTTGGGTCACTAACTGGCGGTCCTCGGCCCTCATTCGCATGCCGAGATAGACGGTTTCGCATGCCGAGATAGACGGTCGCAGCCGCGCGTCCGCCATACCGCGCCTCGCCCGGGTGTGGCGAGAAGAGGCGCCATTCGCGTTCATAGGCCCACCTCACGTTCTTGGTGGAGAGGATCGCCCTCGCCCGCAAATCAGGGTCGTGCATAGCGCTGAGATTTAGATAATGTGGCCTGTCACCGTATGCGACACGGGCCAACGCGTGGTCATCCAGCAAGCGGGCGAGTGGATAGGCAATGCAGATGCCGCGGAATCCGTCAGCATAATGCGCCCACATCAGCTCGTTGTCCCAGGTCTCTGACAGGGAGGCGATCCCCAGCCCGAGCTTCTCAAGGCGAACCATTTCAGAAAACTCATCATAGCCGGAGTCCTCGCGCACGCGCGCGTTGGACCGGTAGAAGCCCTCCATTGGGTCATTCATCTGGTTGAACGTCCCGCACCAGATGTAGTCTCGCTCGATCGCGCGCAGCTCGCGCTCAAGCCGCGCCCGGTCGGCAACGCCGTCGCCATCGGCACCGCGGGGCCTAAGAGAACGGTACCGGTACAGCCAGGTCGGCTTAGCGTAGGTCTCGATCGTCGCCATCCGCCCCCCTCTTCAAAGTTGCGAGACGCCATCCAGACCGTGGGCCTGCGCCGATGGGTCAGTAGTCGTAGATCACGCCGATGATCGGCCTCGCGTAGGCCATCACCGGGAGGTCCGGCGCCCCGTCCACGGCCTCGGTCGCGATGACTGCTGAGTCCCCGAGCCCGCCGATCGTCTCGAACTGGCGGAGGTAAGGAAGGGAGGACGACACCGGCGAGCCCACGCGCTTGAGGATGCTCGTGCCATCGTCCAAGGTCAGGGCGACGATCCGGCCTTCGATCCTCGCCAACTCGGCGGCGGTCAATACGCCTCCGCCCAGGATCACCTGACCCGGGAGCGCCAGCGGCACCGCGCTATCCTCTCTCACTCGGTACGCAATCTCCACTCTCGCCAGGATCGGATCACCCAAGATCTCAGTCGCCTCCTCGCGCCCTTCGGGCGGCGGAAGGTGGCCGAAGAGCGCGCCGACTACGCGGTGGGTGTCGATGCCGTGGTCCTCGAACGCAAGCGTGGGGCGGCTGCGGCGCGGATCAGTCGCCTCCGCCGCAAGGGAGAAACCCTCGCCGTTGCGGGGACGTAGCAGGCGCCGCGCGAATGCCTGCGGCCCGCGCCGCGCGACGACGAGGCTATGGTCGCGCACCGTGGTCGCGTCTGCCTCAACGATGGCAACTGACCCGGCGGGAACCGCGAACCCCATTGTATCGTGACGAATGTAGAAAAGTGCCTTGTCGTCGAACCAAGCGCTGGAAAAGAGTTCGTCACCGGCTTGCTGGCTTCCGCCTGAGGGGAGGTGCCCGGCGAACGCGGCGATGTCCTGGCTCACCGGCACGTTGAACACCGGCGCGCGCACCGGGACGAGCGCCGCAACGTTGGTTAGTGCCTCGGCCGTGAGGGGCTCGCGCCAGCGATAGCGCCTGAACTCGCCGTGCACCCGCTCAATGCCGACACGAAGGCGCTTTAGGTCAGCGTCCAAGCCCGCCACGTCGACATAGCTGATCGACGCCTTGTCGTGGTGTGACTGGTTCAGGATGCGCCGCGCCTCCGCTCCAGGAGCCATGCCCGGATCGTTGCAGAAAGAAGCGAGGATCGGACTCTTGAACAGCTCGTTCGAGCGCCCGGAGACGAGCGCGCGCAGGCGGTCGAACAACGGGACGAGCGTCGGGGCGCGGGTAGGCGCGGAGTGCGCGGGGTAAGCCGGATCGTCGAACAGGTCGCCGAGGCGCGCCTCGATGAAAATCCGCGCCTCGTTCACATAGTCCTGGGCTTGCGATGCCCCATCCGGGTTGGCGACGAATGCTTGGCGCTTGCGGTCGAGCTCATCCACTGCAGGCGACGTTTCAAGGGTAGCCCTTGAAACGTTGACGGGATGTACCGCGTGGTGAGCGATGAGGTCGGCGGCACGCGCCTCTTGGACCACAGTGCGAGCGAAGCTGCGATCATGCGTCGTAGCGATGATCTGGGCACCGTCAGTCGCGAGCTGGCAAATTGCCCGCGCAAGACGCTGGCGATTGTCATAGTCGAGAAGGTCCTGAGGGTCGTCTAGCACTAACGTCGTCAGCCCACCGCTGGTCGCGAGCACGTGCTCGCGAAAGGCGAGGTAGAAGCCCATCAGCGCCGCACGCAGCGCCGAAGCGTTCGAGACGTGCTGGGCCGGCGCCTGCACCGTGCCGCGGCCAACATGAATTTCGATCACGCCCTGCGCACTCATTCCCGACGCCCGCGGGCGTGGTGAGAAGGATGTGGCGTTCTGGTAGATCTGGTTCCGCCAGTATTCGGCTCGGTCGTGCAGCTGCCCCCTCATTGGCTCGACCTCGTTTCAAGCCGGCGGCGTCGATGAGGGCGTCCTCCATCCGTACCTCGACGGCTGTCAGAGCGCCGTTGGGAAGGTGGAACTGCACCCTTGCATTGGTCTCGGCGAATGGGACCGTCCGTGTTGTGATGGGACCGGTATCGGTGCGGATGTAGGGGACGCCGTTCCGGCTCCTGGCCCAACCCTCCTGGTCCAACGATTTCCAGAGGTCCAATCTCGAGGCGTAGTTTGCGACGAGATGGGCGTAGGCCGCGAAGGTGTCCCGGTACACGGTCGTCCCCAGGATCGGTTCAAGCGGCTCCGGTTTGCGGCAGAGGTTATTAGCCCCAAAAGTTGCGACGCCCATCAGAACGCCCTCGCCGGGACGGTCGGAATGTTGGTGTTGGCGAGGTCCACGCTGTCGATGGACGCAAGGTTCCAGAGCCGCTTCTGAACGTAGGACTGGACGCCTTCGAAGCCCTCGATTCGCTGGGTGTCCTGACCGTCCATCTGACCGCCATGGTCCATGCTGCACCAGGTGGTCTTGATGAGGGCTTCGACGGAGGTCCACTTCGTATGGGCCTTGTACGCTAACGAGCCGTCAGGAACGCCGACGAGGCAGTGGGCGTGGAGCTGCTCGGCGAACGTTTCCTCGAAGACGATGAAGGTCGCCAGGAACAGCGCCTTATGGCGAGTGTAGCCGGTGCCGAACAGCTCCCGGTTCACACGGTGGAGCATCCGACCGATGGCGGCGCTGAACTCGAACTGGGTCAAGCGGCGCTTGGTCGTGAGCGTGACGAAGTAGCGATCCGGGCAGGCTTCGATATAGCCGGTGACGGTCGGGAGGAGGCTGGCGTGCTTCGAATCGAAGCGCCAGCTCGCAGGGGCTGGGGTGGTTGCAGGCATGTTGGAGGACGGCGTAGGCAAGGGAAAATCCAGGTGTCGATTAAAAATGGCTTGGGTTGAAAATGGGGAAGGGGCTCAGCCCTGAGCGGCTGTTGGCTTCGGGGCTGTCTCGCAAATCGGGGCGTGAACGAAGGCCGCCGCTGCGACGGTCTGGGTGACGGCCCGCGGCAAGACGATGAAGGTCGAACCGAAAGGCGGGGAGCCGGTAGAGATTGTCAGCTCGGCTGTGAAGTGAGTGGAGGCGGTGGAGGTGGCCATAGGACGGAGTCCGATTGTGATGTGAAATGAGTGGAGGAAAAGGGGGGAAGGGCCGCAGTCGGATTCCGACTGACGGTTGATTTGATTGATTAAATTGTGGGTGTGAGCCCGCATTATAGCCGAGCTTGGCTCTAGCTCAAAACGCCAGCAGCCTGACCTTGTCGAGTGCAAACGTTTGGTGTTGTAAAAAGGCTGCACTCGTCGCCGCTTTTAGGACGGCACTTCGTCGAGCGAGTGAGGGCTTTCGTGCTTCGCGGGCTTTATGCCGCCAATTCAGATCGGCCTACTGAGATACCCCGAACTCGCCGAAGGCGGGGGCTTAAGGGTGTGAATATTAAATAAAATCAAGCAATTAGACAATGGTGCCGCTTACAGGACTCGAACCTGTGACCCCCTCATTACGAATTAGCCTCGGACGACGCAGAGCACCTTGGAAAGAGACCTTATAAGCCTGAATTCACTAATGAATTCAAAGGTGCGACTTTGAGTGGCTTGAAAGGGGTTGGAGGGCGTTAGACGCACACGCCCTACTAACGCCCTACTAAATCCCGGACCCCAACGGCATGGCCCACATGTGGCCAAACCCTATCTGATCGGCCGAACAGCGCCGGACTGAGTGGCGCGCGTACGACGGGCTGAGGAATTGTGCATATTGCGCGGAACATAATGGGAACATGCGCTCTCCCAAGCTTTAGGAGACGCCGATGACCCAGGCTAACCGCCTCTTCCGCTTGAACGACCATCCTGCCGGCATGGGGTTGAGTTGCGACGGGGCCGGGCTGGCGCTCGCGGGCGTACCCCTTCTGAGCAAGAGCGCTGCAGGTTTTGCGCCCCGCTCCCGCGAAGATCGACGCCCTGCTGTCCCAGGCCAATGCGGGACGGGACGAGCCGATCACCCTTTCCGCCTCCGGCCTGGCCTCCGTCGCCGAAGCGTTGAACCGGCGCGACCTCGCCAAGGCCAGGATGACCGCGGTGTTCATGAAGGTTCCGGACCTCGACGCCGACAGCGCCGTGCGCCTGATCCTGGCCGAGGACGCCCTGCTGAAATATAGCCCCGACCAGCCGCGCGACGATCATGGCCGGTGGGCGGCGGATGGGGGCGCGCCGACGCCCTCGAGCAGGCCGCGTCTTCGCTTGAGGGGCGGGGTTCACCGCCCGAACCGGAGGGACATGTCCCGAAAACTTCACCCGCGAACGGAACGCCGCCCGCGCCCCAGAAGACTCCATCGGCCACCGCCCCGCAGCAGAAGGCAGGCTTTCGTCCGGGCGCCCTCTCGGCGCGCTACGAGTCGAACGGCGACCCTGGCGCCATCTCGACCGGGAAGGGCGATCCCGGCTCGGTCTCCTACGAAGCCTATCAAATCAAGAAGGCGAACGTCGCCGCCTTCGTGGCTCACGAGGGCGCGAAATGGCCGGAACTCCAAGGCAAGACGCCCGGCTCGGCCGGGTTCGGAACCGCCTGGAAAGCTGTCGCGGCGAAGGATCCGAAAGGGTTCGAAGCCGCCCAGTACGCCTACATCGCCCGCACCCACTATCAGCCCCAGCTCGACCTCGTGCGACAGGCCACAGGCGTGGACGTCCCCGACCGTAGCCATGCCTTGCAGGACGTCGTCTGGTCGAGCGCGGTGCAGCATGGCCCGGCAAGCCACATCGTTTCGGGCGCGATCCATACTGCAGAGGCGCACGGGAGCCAGCCGACCGACTCCGGGTTCGACGCGGCGGTTATAAACGCCGTCTACGATGAGCGGGGTCGCGCCAGACCGGATGGGGTGCTGGTGCATTTCCACCGCAGCAGCTCGGGGGAACAACGTGGTATTGCAGCCCGATTCCGATCAGAGCGTAGACGGGCTTTGGCCGGATTGACCTCTGAAGGGCAATGAGGGGGAGGGCATATGAAAGCGATAGCGTGGGCGTTCGCCGGGACAATCCTGTTGGCGACGAGTTGGGCGGGAGCGGCGGGCGCCACCTCTCCGGACTACGACAAATGTGTCGATAAGACCGAGGGGGTCACGTCCGCCATGCGCGACTGCGCCACCATCGAAGGCGACCGGCAGGATCGCGAGCTGAACGCGCTCTACAAGCAGGCGATGGGCCTTCGCGATGCAGCGGCCCGGGAACAGTTGCGCTTGCAGGAGCGCGCCTGGCTCAAGATGCGCAGCGCCCAGTGCCACAAGGTCCTGATGGAGAACGACGGCACCGGCGCGTTGCTTGATTCAGACGGCTGCTGGCTAGACCTCACCGACAAGCGCATCGCCGAGCTACGGGCCTTGGCCAACGGGCGTCCCTGAACACCGCCAATGTGGTCCTGTAACCGGCTCATCACGGGTGTGGGTGATCGCGCGTAGCCACGCGTTGCAGGACATCGTCTCCACCGATCCGGGGCTTCGACGCGGCGGTGATCGCGGCGGTCTATGACGAGCGGGGCCGGACTAGATTCGATGGGGCGTTCGTGCTTTCCACCGCAGCAGCAGGTTGCATCACGGCTCACCGCCCGCTTTGTCTATGAGCGGAGGCAAGTTCTGGCTGATCTGGCCAGAAGATCGTTGAGGGAGTTGGAGGGGGATGAACGCAGCGCTGTGGGCGTTCGGCGGCATGGTCCTGCTGGCGACGATGGGGGCGGGGGGCGGTGCAGAAGCGAACTCACCAGCCTATGATAAATGCATCGATCGGAGCGAAGGGGTCACCTCCGCCATGCGCGACTGCGCCGGTGTGGAATCGAGCCGTCAGGATCGAGAGCTGAACGCCATCTACAAGCAGGCGATGGCCAGCCGCGACACGGCGGGTCGCGAGCAGTTGCGGACGCAGGAGCGGGCGTGGCTCAAAACGCGGGACGCCCGCTGCGAGTTGAGCGCGCAGCCGGACGCGGAGGGTACGTTGGGGCTGATCGAGGCGGACGACTGCTGGATCGACCTCACCGACAAGCGCATCACCGCGCTGCGGGCTTTGGCCGGCGGCCGCCCTTAACCCGAAAAGTGGTGCCGCCTAGGTGACTCGAACACCTGACCTACGCATTACGAATGCGCCGCTCTACCGGCTGAGCTAAGGCGGCCTAACACCGACGGTTGGGGCCGGGGCTTGGGGCGATCTCCATAGCTTCCAAATCGGTGGAAGCCAAGGCGGTCGATGTCACGCCTTGCCCGATGCGGCGTTCAGCGCCTGGACTACGACGCCGGGGGTAAGCAGCTGGGGCAGGAGCTGGGGCTTGGTCCCGCTGGCGCCGTAGACCAGATACAGCGGCACGCCCGAGCGGCCCTGTTCGGCCAGGGCGTGCTCGATGGCGGGGTCGCGGCGGGTCCAGTCGGCCTTGAGATAGACCGCGCCGGTGCGGGTGAAGGCGTCGGCGACCGAGCGGGTGGCCAGGGCCGTGCGCTCGTTGACCTGGCAGGTGACGCACCAGGCGGCGGTGAAGTCGACGAACACCGGTTTGCCAGCGGCCTGCAAGGTGGCCACGCGCTCGGGCGACCAGGGCTGGGTCGGCAGGGCGGACGAGGCGACCGCGCCACCGGTGTCGGCCGAGGCCGGCGCGGCGGGGACTGCGGTGGGACCGAAGCCGATGGCGGCGACGGCGGCGATCAGGGCGGTGGCGGCGAAGGCGCGCGGCGCCAGCGGGTGGCCGGTGCGCTGGCTCACCCCCCAGCAGAAGGCGGCGAAGGCCAGCAGCAGGGCGGCGGCGAACAGCAGGGGCAGGGCGGCGACGCCCACCTGGAGGCTGAACACCCAGACCAGCCACGCGGCCGCGCCGTACATCGGGAAGGCCAGGACCTTCTTCAGGCCCTCCATCCAGGCGCCGGGCGGCGGCAGGCGGCGGAACAGGCCCGGCGCGAAGGACAGGGCGGTGAACGGCGCGCCGAGGCCGAGGCCGAGCGCCAGGAACACTAGCAGGGCGACCGCCGGCGGCTGAACCAGGGCCCAGCCGATGGCCGGGGCCATGAAGGGCGCCGTGCAGGGCGCGGCCACGACCACGGCCAGCACGCCGGTCAGCACCGCGCCGGCGAGACCGCCCTTGGAAGCCGCCTGGGCGCCGACGCCCTGGGCGGACAGGCCGATCTCGAACACGCCGGACAGGTTCAATCCAGCCCCGAACATCACCAGGGCCAGGACCGAGACGACGATGGGCGATTGCAGCTGGAAGCCCCAGCCCACCGCCTGGCCGCCGGCACGCGCGGCGATCAGCAGGGCGGCGAGGCCGACGAAGGTCCCGACCGTTCCGAAGAGGAAGGCCAGGCCTTCCTTGCGGGCGTGGGCGGGGGATTCCAGGTGGCGGGCGATGGCGGCCGCCTTCATCGACAGGACGGGGAAGACGCAGGGCATCAGGTTGAGGATCAGGCCGCCGACGAAGGCCAGGCCGACCGCCGCCAGCACGCCCATGTCGGCCGGCTTGCCAGCGTCTTCGCCGTGGCCGCCGACGGGTGGCGGGGTGGTGACGACGGGCGGGGCGAGACCCACCGCGCCGGCCAGAGGCGCGCCCGGGGTGGCGTCGACCTCAAAGGACTTCGCGCCGAACGACACCACGCCCTGTAGGCGGGCGGGGGGCTTGCCGTGGCTGAAGCCGTAGCCGGCGGGCAGGGTCAGGGCCACGCCCTGTGTTCCCCGCTCGGCCAGCTGCGGCTTGGCCTGGTCGATCACTGTGCCGTCATAGGGATAGAAGTAGGCATGGGCGACGTCGGCCCCGCGCACGGGCGCGCCGGTCACCGACAGCTTCACTTGGCCGCCCTGGACGGTGAAGCGGGCCTGCAGGCCGTCGGCCTTGGGCGCGTCGGCCAGGGTCTGCTCGATGGCGCGGCCGAAACGGGGTTCGAGCGTGGGCGTAGTGGCGGCGATGGGCACGTCGACGGCCACCGTCCCGCTCTCGGGGATGCAGACGTCCTTGCAGACCAGCCACGCGACCTGGGCCTTGAGGCTGGCGACCGAACCGGGCTTGGCGTCGGCGGGGACCTGAACGGGGACCGGCAGCAGCACTTGGTCGGCGTAGACATAGGCCATGATCGGCCCGTTCAGGAATTGCTCGGGCGCGGGCCAGACGATGTCGCCGGCATGCCACTTGGTGGGGAGAGTCCAGGCGATGGTCGTGGCCTGGCCGGCGTCGCCGGGATTGCGCCAGTAGGTGTGCCAGCCGGCGGCGATCTTCTGGCGCAGCGCGACATAGAGCACCCCGCCGGGGGCGGCGGCCGTCGTTTCCGGGATCAGCTCCGCCTGGACGTGAGGGGTGCGCACCACGACGGCGGGGGCGGCCGAGGCGGCGCCCGCGACCAGCAGCCCCGCCGCCCAGAGGCTCGTGGCTAAGGCGGCGACCTTGGCGAAAGCGCGCATTCTTGTCAGAGCTCCGAAACCCAAGGGCCTAAATCGTCTGGCGTGGCCAGGCTTGCAAGCTTACGCCTCGACAACGTCGCCATCCTGGCCATGATCATTCGCATCTTAGCTTGCCGAGGTTACGTGCCAGCACATTTCGACGATATCGAGGTCGGCCAGGTCATATCCCTCGGAGTCATGGCCATAGATGGGCGCTCGCTGCAAAGCTTCTGCGAGCATATGGCGCCGGGCTGGGCCAAGGCGGACGGGGCGCCGGACGCCTTCCTCTACGCGGTGTGGGCGCGCCTGGATTCCGAGGCGGCCCAGGGCTGGCCCCAGACCAAGCGGCTCGGCGTCGATGCGTTGCGCTGGATGCGTAATCCGCCGGAGGGCGAACTTTTGCGTGGGCGGATGACCGTCCTGGCCAAGGACCCGGTCGGGCCTGAGAAGGGCATCGTCATCGCCCAGCACGACCTGTTGGACGAGGCGGGGCGGCTGGTGTTCTCGTGCCTGACCCGTTCGGTGTTCGCTTCGCGGGGATAGGGCGCGCGGACGCCATCTGCGTCCTTCGAGACGCCCTTCGGGGCTCCTCAGGATGACGAACGTACGTGGATTGCAATAACCTTCGTCATGCTTAGGAGCGGAGCGCGTCTCGAAGCACGCACTCCGTGTCAGCCTACGCCATGTACTCCGCCACCCGCTCCATCCGCTTCAGGGTGGGGAAACTTAGGCGCGCGCGGTCGGTCAGGTGCGGCACGCGGCGCACGTCGAGCGTCTCGGCGAGGCGGCGCAGATAGAGCCACTCCTCCTTGGTCCTCAGGTCGAAGGCGGCGTACTCGCGCTGGCCGTCGCTGAATTCGCGGTCGGAGACGACTGCCTCCGCATGGCGGACCCAGGGCGCGTCGGCCTGGCTGACGTCGAAGCCGGAGCCCCGGTGCATGGGCAGCTTGGCCCGCGCCGCGATCTCGCGCGGGAGCTGGCCCGGGTGCAGGTCGAACAGGCGGCGCAGCGGTTGCTTGCCCATGGGACCGGTGCTCGTCTCGCGCACCAGGGCCGCAGGGTCCAGGTTCAGGGCGTAGGCGATCACCGCCGGGTCCAGGAACGGCTCGCGCACCTCGACCCCGAAGCGCATCCCGCAACGATCCACCCGCTGCAGGTTGGAGCGGTGCATGCCGGCCAGCAGCTGCTCGCGCACCGGATCGCCGTATTCGGCGCCCTCGGCGTAGGCGGCTTCCAACGGGACATAGCCCGCGAACAACTCATCGGCGCCCTCGCCGCACAGGGCGACGCGGAAGCCGTCCGCCTGGGCTCGCCGCGACAGCAGATAGCCGCAGAGCGCGTCGCGCACTACGCTGGGCTCGAAGCTCTCCACGGTGGAAACTACGTCTCCGATCAGGCCGATGGCGTGGTCGGGCTCCATCGGCACCAGCCGCATGTCGTAGCCGGTCATGTCGGCGTAGCGGGCGGCGTAGGCGTAGTCGGGCGCGTCGTAGCCGCCGAGGAAATAGCCTGGCGCCTCGGGGCGATGGCGGGCGGCGTAGTGGGCGATGAGCGTGCTGTCGATCCCGCCGCTGAAGAAGGTGGCGAAGGGCAGGCCGGGCGGGATGCGGGTGCGCACCGCGTCTTCCAGCAGCCGATCCAGCGTCTCGGGGCGGTCGGCGGCGGGGGCGATCGCCGGGTCGGGCGCGAGGCGGGCGAACGGGGTGAACAGCGTGCGCGACAGGGCGTGGCCCGGCGGCAGCAGCAGGACCTCGCCAGTTTCGCTGGCGGCCAGCAGAGGGCGGATTTCCGAGCAGAACAGGAAGCCCCGCGCCGACTGGATCAGATAGAGCGGCTTGACCCCCAGCGGGTCGCGCGCGGCCAGGAACTCGCCGGTCTTCAGGTCGAAGGCGACGAAGGCGTACATGCCCACCAGCCGCTGCAGCGCGCCGCCGCCCCAGACCCGCAGCGCATTGGCCAGCACCTCGGTATCGGAGGCGGTGTGGAACACCACGCCCAGGCCCTCCAACTCACGCCGCAGAGCCTCGTGGTTGTAGATTTCGCCGTTGAACGAGACCAGGAAGCGGTTGTCGAAGGCGAACTGCGGCTGCACGCCACCTTCGGCGTCGACGATGCGCAGGCGCCGCGTGCCCATGGCCGTGTCCGGCGCCGGCGACAGCACCGGATCGTCCACATCACCCCGATGGACGAGGCTTCCGATCATCTTACGGACCACGGCCTCGGCGTCGTCCCAGTCGATCGCCACGGCGATACCGCACATCGGCGCTGCTCCCATCTCGAGTGGAGCGATCAGGGTTAACGGGAAGATGGTTAACGGCTTACTTGCGAGTGAGCGCGCCCTCTCGCCCTTGCCCCGCGCGCCACATCGGGGCAGGTGACGGCCCATGCCCGTTTCCACCGCCTATCGCCCCGATCCCCAGTTCGTGAAGCTCGGCCCGGAGTTCGCCGATCCGGTGGCGCCGGCGGCCTTCCCGCAGGCGACGCTGCGCTACCGCAACGGCCGCTGGGCGGCGCATGTGGGCCTGGACACCCTGACGCCGGACGAGTGGCTGAACGCCTTCGCCCGCTTCCAGCCGCTGCCGGACAACCAGCCCCAGCCCTTGGCGACGCGCTATCACGGCCACCAGTTCCAGACCTACAATCCCGACATCGGCGACGGCCGGGGCTTCCTGTTCGCCCAGCTGCGCGAGGACGGCGAGGCGACCGGCCGGCTGCTGGACCTCGGCACCAAGGGCTCGGGCCAGACGCCCTATTCGCGTTTCGGCGACGGCCGGCTGACGTTGAAGGGTGGGGTGCGCGAGGTGCTGGCCACCGAACTGCTTGAGGCGCTGGGCGTGCCCACCTCCAAGTCGTTCTCGCTGGTGGAGACCGGCGAACAGCTCGAACGTCCCGACGAGCCGTCGCCGACGCGGTCCTCGGTGCTGACCCGGTTGTCGTGGAGCAATGTGCGGTTCGGCACTTTCCAGCGCCACGCCTATCTCGACCGGCGCGACCTGGTCGGCGAGCTGATCGAGCATGTGATCGCGCTCTACTATCCCGAGGTCGGGGGCGTCGACATCGCGGAGAAGGCGTCCAGCCTCCTGCGCGCGGTGATCGTGCGCACCGCTCACATGACCGCGCGCTGGATGGCGGCGGGGTTCGTGCACGGGGTGCTGAACACCGACAACATGAACATCAACGGCGAGAGCTTCGACTACGGTCCCTACCGCTTCCTGCCCAAGAACGACCCGAACTTCACCGCGGCCTATTTCGACCATCAGGGCCTGTACGCCTTCGGCCGCCAGCCTCAGGCGGTGTTCTGGAACCTGCAGCAGCTCGCCGGCTGCTTCGCCCTGGTGTGCGAGCAGGAGCCGCTGGTCGAGGCGCTGAACACCTTCGGCACGCTTTACCGCGACGGCCTGGCCGAGGCGATCGTGCGTCGGCTGGGGTTGAAGCCGCTGGCTCCGCCCGACAACGGGGTGCTGGCGGCGGTGGCGTTCAAGGCCCTGGCCGAAGGTGGCGAGGCGCTGCGCTGGGAGCCGTTCTTCTTCGACTGGTTCGGCGGACTGGCCTCCGCCCCGCGTGCGCTGCAAGGGCCGCGCCTGGGGCTCTACGACACCGAGGCGTTCCGCGCCTTCCGCACCGGGCTGGAGGCGTTCGAGACCGAGCGGCCCGAGCGACTGCAGCACGCCTATTTCGCCAACCCCGAGCCGCAGGAGCTGCTCTACGAGGAGATCGAGGCGATCTGGGTCGACATCGCCGAGCGCGACGACTGGACGGCGTTCGAGGCCAAGGTCGCCGGGATCGGGGAAGCGCGTGAGGCCCTGGCTTTTACAAGCTGAGCCATTGGAACCGCCCCTGGAAGCCCTACGTTGGTGACGTAAATCCCGCTGCGCTTGCGCAGCGCCCTTAGCCTGCCTGGAGAAAACCCATGCCCGACGGCGCCGTCGATGTCGCTCAACCCGACTACAAGATTAAGCCCAATGAGATCCAAGCCTTCGGCACCCTGAAGGACCTGCCGATCGCGCTGGAAGCCAATGCGCGCGCCAAGAGCGTCGGCGCGCTGAACCAGCTGCTGGTCGACACCATCACCATCCGCGACATGTACAAGAAGCACCACTGGCAGGTGTCGGGTGTGACCTTCTACCAAATCCACCTGCTGTTCGATAAGCACTTCGAAGAGCAGTCGGCCTTCGTCGACGACATCGCCGAGCGCATCCAGTCGCTGGGCGGCCTGGCCTATGCGATGGCCGCCGACGTCGCTGAGAACACCAAGATCCCGCGCCCGCCCAAGGGTCGCGAGGACGTCCCCACCCAGATCTCGCGCCTGCTCGAGGCCCACGAGATCATGTTGCGCGAATGCCGCGAATATGCGTCGGAAGCGACCTCCTACGGCGACGACGGCACCAACGACCTGATTGTCTCCAGCCTGATCCGCACCCACGAGATGCAGGTCTGGTTCCTGGCCGAACACCTGGCGGCCACGCCCCTGCTGGCCAAGGATCGCTAAAGCTTCGAGCTCTCCGTAGGAGACGCCGGAAGATCGGGAAGGGCCTGGCGGCGACGTCAGGCCCTTTCTTCGTTCACCAGCTTGCCGATAGCGTCGAGGTAGCGGACGAAGGCGTCCTGGCCCTCCGCTGTAATGCGGATGCGGGTCAGCGGCTTGCGGCCGGAAAAGCTCTTCTCCACCCCGACATAACCCGCCTCCTCCAGCTTGCGCAGGTGGGCCGACAGGTTGCCGTCGGTGAGCTGTAGCCGGGCCTTCAGGGTGGTGAACTCCGCCTGCTCCGCCGAGGAGAGGTAGGCCATAATCCCCAGCCGCACCCGGCCGTGGATCACCTCGTCGATCTGGTCGATGTCGAAGCCGTCCATGATCGCGGCCTCAGACCACGTTGGACGGTTCGCCGCGCATTAGCAGCCAGCCGGGGAGCGCCACCAGCAGAAGCAGGGCCAGGGCGGTGGCCGGAAAGGCCAGCAGGCTAGGGGCGGCGAAGCCGATCACGACGGCCGCAAGGAAGCAGCCGGCAGCGACCCTGCCGATCCATTTTAGCTCGCTCATCGCCGCCGCGACGGTCCAGGCCGCACCGTAGAAGGCGATCATCACCGAAGGATAGATGTCGAATACGGCGTAGCTGCGGGTTTCTACAGCCACGATCCAGAAGGCGGCGAACAGCGCCAGCATGGCGTAGCCCAGGCCCCGCCAGACAGCCTGGACCGCCCGGTTCGTCACCGCCGTCGCGCCCGGCCGGATCCCATCCCGCTGACACGCACGGAACCACGCGTACGGGACATAGAGGCCGACCGCTACGACCCAGACCCAGATTTGCGACCATTGGGGCAGGGCCAGCATGCGCGCCGCGATCGCCCAGCAGACCAGGCTCGCCAGGGCGAAAACCAGGCCGGCGACGAGTAGGCTGCGCCCGATCAGCAGCGGGGCGCGTCGGCCTTCCTGGGCCAGGGCGCGCATAAAGGCGAGGTCTTCGCGGATCGCCTGGACGTCGTGGACCATGGGGAAGCTCCTCCAAATCCGTGATGGCATCCTATGGCAAATAACTTTGCATGTCAAAGTTCTTTTGAAGCGTCAGTGTAGCGGCCGTGCGGCCCCGGTTTCGCTGGTGGAGGCCGGAGGGCATCGCCGTGATGTTCCAGCCGCGCCGACTCTGATCTAAGCAGGCGGCCATGCTGATCGCGCTCTCGCCCGCCAAGACCCTCGACTTCAGCCCCGTCGGCCGGGAGCTGTCCACGACCAAGCCGGCCCTGGCCAGGGACACCGCCGAACTGGTCGCCGTCGCCAAGACCTTGGGCCGCGCCGACCTGAGGCGGCTGATGGGCATCTCCGACAAGCTGGCCGACCTGAACGTCGAGCGGTTCAAGGCCTTCAAAACCACCCGCGCCGCCGAGACCGTCCCCGCCGCCCTGGCCTTCGCCGGCGACGTCTATACCGGACTGAAGGCGCGCGAGCTGGACGCCGAGGCGCTGGACTGGGCGCAGGACCGCCTGCGCATCCTGTCGGGGCTCTACGGCGTGCTGCGGCCGCTCGACCTGATCCAGCCCTACCGGCTGGAGATGGGGATTCGGCTAGCCAACCCGCGCGGGGAAAGCCTTTACGCCTTCTGGGGCGACCGCATCGCCAAGGCGCTGAACGCGGCGGCCAAGGGGCACGCCGACCGCACCCTGGTGAACCTCGCCAGCCAGGAATATTTCGGCGGGGTGGATCGCAAGGCGCTGAAGATTCCGGTGCTCACCTGCCAGTTCAAGGAGCGGAAAGGCGACGAGGTGAAGATCGTCTCGTTCTTCGCCAAGCGCGCGCGGGGGGCCATGGCCCGCTACATCATCGACCGGCGGATCGAGCACGTGGCCGACTTGAGGGGCTTCGATCGCGACGGCTACGTCTTTTCGCCGGCCCATTCCGACGAGGCCGAATGGGTGTTCGTGCGGGATTCCGAGTAATCTCCTCTCCCGCTCACAGGGGAGGAGAAGCCTGGGCGCTTGTCCTGCACGAGCCAGGGCGGATAAGGTCGCGCCATGATCGAAGAGCTTGTCGAGCAATCCGCCGTCCATGCGGGCCTCAGCCAGGATCAGGCGCGTAGCGCCCTGTCCGGCGCCCTGTACCTGATCCAGAAGCATGGCGAGCCGGCCAAGGTGGCGGACCTGTTCGCCGCCATCCCCGGCTCCTCGGAACTGGCCGACGCCGGTGCGGCGCTGACCGCCAACAAGGGCGGCGGCCTGATGGCCGGGCTGATGAGCAAGGCCGGCGGCTCCAGCGGGGCGGTGATGTCGGACGCCATGGCCATGAACCAGCAGCTCACCCGCAAGGGCGTGACCATCTCCGACATGCAGAAGATCCTGCCCCTGGCCATGACCTGGGTGAAGCAGAAGACCGGCGAGGACAAGCTGCGCGGCGTGTTCAGCACCATTCCAGGCCTCGGCCCGCTGCTGATCGGGCAGGCCTGAGCCGAACGGCGTTTTCCGGCCCGTTGCGGCGGCTGGGGGATCGAAAGCCGGCGATCATGGCCTAGGATGGCGTGAGGTCGGGGGAGGGGTCGCGTGTCGAAGGAACTGGAATTCGCCGCCGCGGACTCCGTCGCCGCCCTGACCCGGCGGGGCAGGGCGGCAAAGCCGTCGCACACCCATACCGAATGCCTGAACTGCGACGCGCCGCTGCAGGGCCCCTACTGCTATGACTGCGGCCAGAACGCCGACGACCATCACCGCTCGATCGTCCATCTGATCTGGGAGGCGATCGAGGGCTTCACCCACCTGGACGGCCGGCTGGCGCGGACCCTGCCCGCCCTGCTGCTGCGACCCGGCAAGCTCGCCCGCGACCATATCGAGGGACGGCGCACCCGCCACGTCCCGCCCTTCCGCCTGTTCCTGATCTGCCTGCTGCTGTTCATGTTCGCCCTCGAGGCGGTGGTGCATCGCGAGATCGGCGAGGGTCGCCACACCCCCGCCCAGAACGCCGCCGCCGGCGCCAGCATGCAGAAGGCGCGAACCAGTCTCGCCAGGACGGTCGTCACCCACGCCGCCGACAAGGTGGAGCATGTCTCCAAGGGTTCCGTGAAAGTAGAAGTGATGGACAGCGCCCAAATCCAGTCGACCCTGGCGCGCAACCCACCGCACGATCCGCTTGGCCGATGGATGAGCGAACACATCGGGCGCGCCGTCCAGAACCACGAATTCTACCTGATGCTGGTGTTCGAATGGGCGCATCGGCTGGCGGTGCTGATGCTGCCGATCCTGGCCGGGCTGTTGACCGTGCTCTACGTCTACAAGCGGCAGTTCTACGTCTACGACCACCTGGTGGTGTCGATGCAGTACATGTCGTTCTGCTTTCTGCTATGGGCGTTCGTGGCGATCTTGCCCAAGCCGCTGAACGGGTGGCTGTTCTGGCCGGCGCTGGCGTGGACGCCGGTGAACCTGTTCATGACGCTGCGCGGCGCCTACGGGTCGAGCCGGGTCGGGGCGGCGGGCAAGGCGCTGTTCCTCTGGCTGGCGACGCTGTTCCTGTTCAGCGTGCTGCTCGTCGGCCTGCTCGCCCTGGCCCTGAACCAGGTCTGACGCGCCGAGTCGCATTCCGTATCGGCTCCGGCGCGCCTATCTAGGCCCGGTGGTGTTGCATCTGATCAAACTCGTCGTCGGCCTGGACACGATCGAGGAGCTGGAAGCCTGGCGCAAACAGGCCGAGAGCCGCGAGCCGGTGTGGAAGGTGCGCACGCGCCAGACCCCCAAGCGGGCCGACGAACTGGTGGATGGCGGCTCGATCTACCGGGTGTTCAAGGGCGCCATCCTGTGCCGCCAGACCATCCTGGCCGTGGACACGGTGGGCGAGGGCCGCGAGAGCCGCTGCGAGATCACCGTCTCCGAGGATGTCGTGCGGGTCGCTCCGGTGGCGCGGCGGCCGTTCCAGGGCTGGCGCTATTTCGAGCACAAGGACGCGCCGCCCGACTTGACCGGCATCGATCCGGAGCTGGCCGTGCCTCTCGACCTGGCGCGTCAGCTTCGCGAACTTGGCGCCTGGTGAGCTCTGGTATGGTTAACCGACCCTTAAGCCGCGTTGACCGGCAAGGGTGTAACGTAGGACTCTAGCGGCGGCCCGGGTGTGTTTCGGGCGCGATTCGGAGGCTGACATGGCCGAAGCCCACGTCATCGTCGTTGGCAACGAAAAAGGCGGCGCCGGCAAGTCCACGGTGGCCATGCACCTGGTCACAGCCCTGCTGCACGGCGGCGCCAAGGTGGCGGCGCTGGATATCGATCTGCGCCAGCAGTCGATGAACCGCTTCTTCGCCAACCGGAAGGCGTGGGGCGCGGCCAACGGCGTGGACCTGCCTCATCCCATCGGCCGCCGCCTGTCGCAGGACGACGAGGCCCTGGCCCGCCGCGACCCCGAAGAGGCGGTGAACCGCTTCGAGGAGGTGTTCAGCCTGGCGCGCGAGGAGGCGGAGTTCGTGGTGATCGACACCCCCGGCTCCGACAACCTGCTGATGCGTGCGGCCCACGCCCGCGCCGACAAGATCGTCACCCCGATCAACGACAGCTTCGTGGACTTCGACATGCTGGGCCACCTGGACCCGGTGTCGATGGAGCTGACCAAGCCCAGCCTCTATTCCGAGACGGTGTGGGAGAGCCGCAAGCGGCGGATGGTGCAGGAGCGCCGCTCCATCGACTGGCTCGTTCTGCGCAACCGCCTGGCCACCAACGAGAGCCGCAACCGCAAGCGGCTGGACGAGCGGGTGCAGACTCTGAGCAAGCGGGTCGGCTTCCGGGTCGGGCCGGGTCTGCGCGACCGGGTGATCTATCGCGAGCTGTTCCCCTTCGGCCTGACCATCGCCGACCTATCGTCCACCGTGCGCCCGGTGGCGGTGTCGCTGAGCCACGTCGCCGCGCGGCAGGAACTGCGCGCCATCATGTCGGCCATGGGGCTGGAAAGCGACGCCGAGGACAACGTCTACCTGCCCGGTCAGGACGGTGGCGCCGACCTGGACCTGGACGTGCGGGAGGAAGTCGAGGCGTGATCCTCCTCGTCCTGGGGCTCGTCCTGCTGGCGGTCATATTCGGCGGGCGCAGACTTGGGGCCGGGATCGGGGGCGTCCTGAAGGTCTGGCGGCCGACGGCGGGGCTGGCGTCGATCATGGTGCTGATCGGCGCCCTGGCGCTGGGGCTTCGTGAAGATTGGCTGCCGGCGGCCGGACTGGCCGCTGTAGGGGCGTTCCTGGCGATCAGCGCGCGCCATCGCAAAAGCCACGCGCCGAAACCGACGCCCACCTCGCGCATGAGCCCGGACGAAGCCCGCGCCATCCTGGGGGTGGAGCCCGACGCCAGCGTGGCCGCCGTCCAGGCCGCCTACCGTCGCCTGATCCGCATGGCCCACCCCGACCAGGGCGGCACCCGTGGCCTGGCCGCCCAGCTCAACCTGGCGCGCGACGTGCTGATGGGGCGGTAGGGGAATACGGGAGGGAGGCTGGCGGCGTCCACGCCGCCTTCAGACCCCCAGCACCACCGCTTCGGTATAGGCCAGATCGTTCGGCCGGGGCCGATTGGGGCCGAGGTAGTAGCGGGGCCAGCGGTCCTTGAGGAACTTGCCGGTCAGGCCCGGCGCCGGCCCATCGCTGTCGATCATGGTCAGGACGGAGCGCCGCCTCAGCAGATAGCGGCCCACCGGGCCGGCCAGCCGCACGAAATCATCGGTGTCGCGGCAATAGACGAGTTGGGCGTAGGACAGCGGGGTGCGTCTCAGTCCTCGCAGGGAAAACACGAAGGGGATCAGGCCGTCGGGCGTCTCGCACACCAGGCTGAGGCAGCCATAGGCGGCATGGTCGGTCAGCAGGGTCGCTTCCGCCGCGTCTTGCAGTCGGTCCGCGTCCTCGCCGCGGTAGGCGCGCACGCGCACGCCGCTTCCC
>NZ_LMUL01000014.1:1534554-1540690 GCF_009765965.1 Caulobacter sp. S45 | reverse complement strand
AGACGTCGATCAGGGTGACGTCGCGGTGCTTCAGCACCCGCCGTGTCAGCCGCGCGCCGAAGCCGCGCAACTCCGGCGTCACATACCAGCTGGAGACGTTGCAACGGACGGTCTCGATCCCTTCCGACCATACGGCGGCGAAGATGGTCAGGATCACGCCAGCGACCACGCCTTCGTGTTCCAGCACATAGCCGAAGCGTGGATAACCCGCCGGACTCTCGCGGTCCCGCATCGCCGTGAGCGCGTCCAGCCAACGCTCGCGCGGCCAGCAGAACGCAGCGGTCATGAGATCGGCCACGCGGACGATATCGTCCTGGCTCATCTCTCGGCAGCTAACGCTCGTGGGCGTCGGGGACATCTGGGGCCGCTTTGGGACGGTGTGGGTTGCGTCCAAGCGCTCTGCAAGAATCAGGCGAGGTCTTACCAATCCCTTAAAATCAGCCGATCGCGGCGGCCTGAGGGGGCGGGGAGGCGCTCGACGCCGCGTTCCAATTTGGGGCGTCCGCCTCGACGAGATGCTTCAGGAAGAAGCCGTACTGGCGCCGCAGGGCGTAGCGGACCGGGCCGCTGGAGCGTCCGGCAGTATGGCCGAAGTTCGGCACGACCAGCAGGTCGAAGGTCTTGTCCGCATTGATCAGGGCGTTGACCACCTGCAGGGTGGAGGACGGATCGACGTTCTCGTCCAGCTCGCCCACCAGCAGCGCCACCTGGCCCTTCAGCCGCCAGGCGTTATCGGTGTTGGACGAGGCCGAATAGCTCTCGTCCAGGGGCCAACCCATCCACTGTTCGTTCCAGCTGATCTTGTCCATCCGGTTGTCGTGGCAGCCGGCGTAGCAGACCGCGACCTTGTAGAAGTCCGGGTGGAACAGCAGCGCCGCCAGCGAATTCTGTCCGCCGGCCGAACCGCCGTAGATGCCGACCCGGCTGACGTCGAGCTGGGGATACTTGGACGCCGCACTCTTCCACCAGGCGATCCGGTCGGGGAAGCCGGCGTCCTTGATGTTCTTCCAGCATAGGTCGTGGAAGGCCTTGGAGCGGTTCGAGGTGCCCATGCCGTCGATCTGGGCCACCACGAAGCCCATCTCCGCCTGGGCCTGCATGCCGATCACCTTGTCGCCGCCGGAGTGCAGGCCAAAGGGCCAGAAGGTCTTGGGCACGAACGAGCTGTGGGGGCCGGCGTAGATGTTCTCGACCACCGGATAGCGCCGGTTGGGGTCGAAGTTCAGTGGACGGACGATTATGCCCCAGATGTCGGTCTTGCCGTCGCGCGCCTTGGCGGTGAACACTTCCGGCGGCTTGAAACCGGCCGCCAGCAGCTTGGAGATGTCGCCCTGCTCGACCGTGGCCACCAGCGAGCGGTCCGCCGTGCGCCGCAACTCGGAGATATTGGCCAGGTCGATGCGCGAATAGGTGTCGACGTAATAGGCCATGTCCGGCGAGACGGCGACGTCGTGATAGGCGTCCACCGTGGTCAGGGGCGTCAGGTTGCGACCGTCGAAGTCGATCCGATAGTAGTGCTGGAAGTAGGGGTCCTTGCCCGGATACATGCCGCCGGCGGAGAAATAGATCTGGCGCTTATCGTCGTCGACCTTCTCGACGCCGCGGACGATCCACTTCCCCTTGGTGATTTGGGTCTTCACCTTCCCGGTCTTACCATCGACCAGATACAGGTGGCTCCAGCCGTCGCGCTCGGACAGCCAGATCACCTCGGCCGAACCCTTCTTCACGTCGTGGCGGAAGCGGCGTTCGTTGTTGACGAAGGTGGGCGAGGTCTCGGTGATCAGGGCGCGAGGCGTCCCGCTCATCGCATCCACTTCCAGCAGGCGCACCATCTGGTGGCCGCGGCGGGTGTATTCGAAGGTGACGGTCGCGCTGTCGTCGCGCCACAGGAAGCGCGACATGATGTAGGGCTCGGGGAACAGGGCGTTGTCGATCGACGCCTGCTTGGCGGGGCTGACGTGGAACAGCACCGGCTGGTTGAAGTCCACCAGGTCGCCGGGCTTGGGATAGAGCTGGACCTCCATCTCCGGTTGAACCTGGTCCCTGGGCGAGGAGACCACCCGGTGGACCTCGCGGCGGAAACCCGGCCGCACCCGATAGGCGGCGAGTTTCAGCGAATCCGGCGACCAGGCGATGGAGTCCGGATCGTAGAAGTCGCCGTCGCTGCCGTCGGTGCTGAGGATCGTCACCACCGGGCCGCCGGTCGGGCGCACGACGATGTTGTGGTTCTGCACGAAGGCTTCCCACTTGCCGTCGGGCGAGCGCTTGGGCTTGTTGTCGGCGGGGATCTTCAGGTCGCGCACCACGCCGAAGCCGCGCGGCTGGTGGCCCCGGCCGGGCTTCTGCTTGACGCAGGCGTAGTCGGCCAGATGGCAGGTCCAGCTCGCCTCGTCCCAGGTGAACTCGATCGCCTTGCCGCCGTCCACAAAATGGAAGCTGTCGAAGGGCAGGCGCAGGCCGGTGAAGCTGTCGTTCGCCGCCTTGCCCAGCGAGGCCGCCAGCCGATCGTGGTCGAAGGCAGGCTGTTTCTGCAGCGTCGCCGCATCGGTGATGATGAACTGGAAGCCGCCGGGGACGGTCTTGCGATAGTGGAAACGGTTGGTCTTTTCGACCCAGGTCGCCGGGTCGGCCAGGTTCTCCGTCAGCCACATCCAGTGGTCGCGCAGGCTGAGCGCGTGGTCGTAGTCGGTGGCCGTCGGCTGGGCCGCGGCGGCAGACGCGGTGGGCGCGGCAGGCGGCGTCTGCGGCTGAGGGGGAGCTGCAGGCTCTGCGACGGCCGCGCGTCCGGCGACCGCCTGGGCGGCGACGGTGGCGACAGGAAGGGCGGCGAGGAAAGATCTACGGCGCATGACGACCCCCAAACAAGCGCCACCATTACCGACGTAAACGGTATACGATTCAAGATGATTTTGATCGGCGCACAGGGGATCGGCGTCGGCGCCGTGCGACGAGGCGAAAAGGCCCGCGAGACGGCTTTTGATCGGGCCGAACACCGATGTCACATTCAGGGTGAGCTGTTATAAAAGGGTAACAAGGGCCGGATAACGTGAAACGGCTTCCAACCAATCAGATGCTTCGCAGCTTAGTTGGTTTGATGATGGGCTTGGCCATGTCCTCTCATTCTTGACTAATCGGATCGATTGTCTTTGCTCATTTTCGGATGCATTCCGCGATGCCTGGCGTTCGATCATTCGATGCTGGCGACCAATGGGTAACGCCGCCGCCCGTCGCGCTTTGGCTCTGTGTTCTGGAATGATGCTGCCCCAGCCGGGCCTCGCGGGCGCGCTGCTTGGTCTGGTTCTGGCGGGTTCGGCGCGGGCCCAGGTGCTGGAGATCGGCGTAGGCGGGGCCGTGACGGTGTACGACCGACCTGCCGTCTTCGACTCCGCAGGTGCGGTTTCCATCCCGCCTGCCGCCGCGCCGCGCCACCTGCGTGGCAAGGCCGGGTCGCGCCGACGCCCAGTCCTTTCGTTCAAGTCCGAACGCGGCGTAGCGAGCCGGTCGGGGCTGGAGCAGGCGGCCGACCTGGCTGCGCTCAGTCCGGACCTGGTGGAAGCGGTGGCCTGGCGGGAATCCGGGCTGCGGCGGGGACTGGTGTCGCGAACGGGCGCCATCGGCGAGATGCAGCTGATGCCCGCCACCGCGCGCGGCCTGGGCGTCGATCCCGCCGACAGCCGGCAAAACTATCGTGGCGGCGCCACCTATCTGGCGCGGTTGCTGAAGCGCTACGATGGCGACATGGTGCGTGCGCTTGCGGCCTACAACGCCGGTTCCGGCGCAGTGGACCGTTATGGCGGCGTCCCACCCTACAGGGAGACGCAGGCCTACGTGGCGGCGATCTTGGACCGGCTCAGCCGGCGTGCGGAACAGGCGGACAGGTGAGCATGAAGCAATATCGGATGCAGGCGGCGAGAGGGGCTTTGGGCGCCGTTGCGGTCATGATGGCGGCGGGCGTGGCCCACGCCCAGTCGGCGCAATTGGACCCCGCCGGCTCCAATGTCGTCCTGAACGCGGTCAACTGGCTGCAGGGCACACTGCTGGGCAATGTTGCGACCGCGCTGGCGGTGATCGCAGTGGGCGCAACGGGCCTGCTGATGCTGACCGGGCGGATCGACTGGCGTCGGGGCGCGACCGTGATCCTGGGCTGCTTCATCGTCTTCGGCGCCGGCGCCATCGTCGCCGGTATCCGCTCCATCTCCACGGGACAGTGAGGGCGTGGCCGCCCCGCTCGACCGCGACCCGGTGTTCGGCGCCCTGACCCGGCCGCAGATGTTCGCGGGCGTGACCTACAGCTGGTTCGTGCTGAACGCGGTGGCGACCATGGAGCTGTTCCTGATCACCCATTCGTTCTGGGCTCTGCCCATGGCGGGCGTGCTGCATCTGGTCGGCTATTACGGTTGCCTGCGCGAGCCGCGCTTCTTCGACCTGTGGTTGGTGCGGGCGAGCCGCTGCCCGCGTGTGAAGAACGCCCGCTTCTGGCGCTGCAATTCGTATTCGGCCTGAGCCTATGACCGTGCTGGCCACGCGCACCGACGGGCCGGACCCGCGCCGCGAGCAGCCGGCGGGCCAGCGGCTGCCCTATGCGCGCCATGTGGACGACGCCACTATCGAGACCCGCGACGGGCGGCTGATCCAGGTGCTCAAGCTCGCCGGCTTTCCGTTCGAGACCGCCGACAGCGAGGAGCTCAACTACCGCAAGGGCGTCCGCGACACGATGCTGCGCGGCGTCGCCAATTCCCGCTTCGCCCTTTACCACCACGTGGTGCGGCGCGAGGTGCGTCCCGAATTCGACGGCGTCTTCCCCGAGGGCTTCAGCCGTTTCCTCGACGAGGCCTGGCGAGCGCGGCTCTCCACCCGGCGGCTCTATGTCAACGACCTGTTCCTGACCCTGGTGCGCCGCCCGTTGCAGGGACGGGCCGGGTTCCTGGGCGACCTGTTCGGCAAGGCGCGCGGGGTCGATCCGCGCGAAACCGCCGCCGCCCAGGTGCGCGAGCTTGGCGCGTTGAACGCCGCGCGCGAAGGCCTGGTCTCGGCCCTTTCGGCCTATGGTGCGCGCACGCTGACCGCCTACGACGCGCCCCAGGGCCTGTGCTCAGAGCCGCTGGAGTTCCTGTCGCTGCTCTACAACGGCGAGGTGCGCCCGGTTCGGCTGCCCCAGTCGGACCTCGGCCTGTATCTGCCCTATCGCCGGATCAGCTTCGGGCCGGACGCCTTGGAGCTGGGCGCGGCCGGCGGCCTGCCGCGCAGCTTCGCGGCCATGGTCTCGGTGAAGGACTATCCGGCCCAGACGACGCCGGGGATGCTGGACGACCTGCTGCGCCTGCCCTTCGAGATGGTGCTGAGCGAGAGCTTCGGCTTCGTCGACCGGCAGGCGACCTTGGAACGGATGAACCTGTCGCTGCGCCGGATGCGGGCGGCCGACGACGAGGCGCTGAGCCTGCGCCGCGAACTGGGCGCCGCCAAGGACGAGGTCGCCGCCGGCCGCGCGGCCTTCGGCGAGCACCACCTGACGGTGATGGTCAAGGCCGAGGACCTGGGCGCGTTGAACCTGGCGGCGGCGGAGGTGCAGTCGGCCTTCACCGAGCTGGGCGTGATCGCGGTGCGCGAGGACGTCAATCTGGAGCCGGCCTTCTGGGCGCAGTTCCCCGGCAACTTCAAGGACATCGCCAGGCGGGCAATGGTCTCGTCGTCCAATTTTTCAAGCCTCGCCAGCTGCCACAACTTCCCGGTCGGCCAGGCCGAGGGGACCCATTGGGGCCAGGCGGTGACCCTGCTGGAGACCACCTCGGCCGGTCCCTACCACTTCAATTTCCACGTCGGGGACCTTGGCAACTTCACCGTGATCGGGCCGTCGGGCTCGGGCAAGACGGTGGTGCTGGGCTTCCTGCTGGCCCAGGCCCAGCGGTTTGCGCCCCGCACCATCTTCTTCGACAAGGATCGGGGGGCGGAGATCTTCCTGCGCGCCATCGGCGGCCGCTACGACGTGCTGCGGCCCGGTGCGACGACTGGGCTGAACCCGCTGTTGCTGCCCGAGACGCCAGCCAACCGCCGCTTCCTGTCCGACTGGGTCGGCAAGCTGCTGCAGGGCAATTCCGCGACGCCGCTGGACGCCGAGGATTTGGCCGCGGTGGCCGAG
>NZ_LMUL01000014.1:1532994-1534456 GCF_009765965.1 Caulobacter sp. S45 | reverse complement strand
GGCGGTGGACGCCACCTCCGCCCAACCGCCGCAGTATCGCCAGCTCCGCTACTTCGTGGAGCTGTTCAGGGGCGGGCGTCGTCCTTCGGCCGGCGACCTGGCCGCCCGCCTGGCGCCCTGGCACGGGGAGGGCGACTACGCCTGGCTGTTCGACCACCCGGCGCGGGCGGACGGGACCGACGGGCTGGACCTGGAAGCCAAGACCATCGGCTTCGACCTGACCCAGATCCTCGACGATCCGGCCGCGCGCACGCCGGCCATGATGTATCTGTTCCACCGGGTCGAGGAACGGCTGGACGGCACGCCCAGCCTGATCGTCATCGACGAAGGCTGGAAGGCGCTGGACGACGAGGTGTTCGTCAGCCGGATCAAGGACTGGGAAAAGACCATCCGCAAGCGCAACGGCGCGGTGGGCTTCTGCACCCAGTCCGCCCAGGATGCGCTCGGCAGCCGCATCGCCTCGGCCATCATCGAGCAGGCCGCCACCCAGATCTTCATGGTCAACCCCAAGGCCCAGGCGGCGGAGTATTGCGGCGGCTTCGGCCTGACCGAGCACGAGTTCGAGCTGGTCAAGACCCTGCCCGACAGCGCCCACTGTTTCCTGATCAAGCACGGGAACGACAGTGTGGTGGCGCGCCTGAACCTGTCGGGCATGCCGGAGCTGCTGACCGTGCTGTCGGGGCGCGAGTCCACCGTGCGCCGGCTGGACGCCCTGCGCGCCCAGCATGGCGACGCGCCCGAGGCCTGGTTGCCGCATCTGCTCGGGCGCGCGCTCTGATGGCCGGTCTCTGCCCCACGCCTGCGCCGGACGACCCGCTGGTCCAGGGGCTGATGAGCGCCACCGACTGCCATGTGCAGGCCCTGGTGCGCACCGGCTACAGCGCCCTGTTCGCGCCCGAGGGGGTCTATGCCGGGGTGCTGACGGCGTTGATGATCGCGTATGTCGCCCTGATCGGCTATCGCCTGCTGCTGGGCCGGGGCCAGCTCGCCATCGGCGAGATGGCCATGACCGCGGTGAAGCTGGGCGCGGTGCTGGCGCTGGCGACCCAGTGGGGGACCTACCAGACGGTGGTCTACCGCGCCGCGTTCGAAGGCCCGCAACAGATCGGCGCCCTGATCCTGCACGACCTGACCGCGCACGGGGTGCTGGAGGGCGGGGATGTGTTCGACGGGTTGCAGCGCGCCTACGACGACTTGACCGCCTTCTCCCCCGCCGCACCGCCCGGCGCAACGCCGACCTCGGCGACGGCCGCGCCCACCCCGCTCGCCGCGCCGGTCGCAGGCGCGCCCCCGGTCGGGACGCAGAACGGCGGCGGGTTCCTGGGCAAGGCCGGCTTCGATTCCATCCTGCTGCTGGTCTCGGCGATCGCGCTCCTGCTGTCCACGCTCGGCGTGCTCCTGGCCGCTAAGCTCGTGCTGGGCCTGTTGCTGGCATTGGGGCCGGTGTTCATCGCCATGCTGT
>NZ_LMUL01000014.1:1358126-1532571 GCF_009765965.1 Caulobacter sp. S45 | reverse complement strand
GGCCCCGCCGTGCTCGGCCGCAGCGCCCGCATCGCCGCCGCCGCCGAGGCCCAGGGCCGCCGCGACGCCCGCATCTTCGGCGGCGAAGCGACCGCATCATCCGCCGCCGCCGGCGAGCGTCGCGTCAGCCTGTCCGTGTTGGCGGGCGAGCGATCGGCGCCGGACCCGGTGACCGTCGAATCCCGGCTCGGCCAGGCGCCGCGTCGCAAAGCCAGCCCCCGCGCCGCGACCTCCGGCGCCCGGACATCCTGACCCCATGACAGACCTCAAGCGCGATCCCGGCCGCAAGGCCTACTACGCCGAGGCGGCCTCCTGGTCGGCCGACGTGCATGGCGCATTGCGCGCCTCGCGCCGCGTCGCCTGGTGGGTCGCGGGCGCCGCCTGCGGCGTGGCGGTGCTGGAGGCGCTGGCCCTGGTCTCGTTGGCCCCGCTCAAGACCGTGGTCCCCTACGCCTTCAGCGTGGACCGCCAGACCGGCTATGTGGAGACCATCCGCCCGCTGGCCCCCGGCGCCATGAGTCAGGACCAAGCGGTGACCCAGGCCAACCTGGTGCAGTACGTGCTGGCGCGCGAGACCTTCGACGCCACCGACCTGCGCGACGCCTACCGCAAGGTCACTCTCTGGTCGGCCGGCGACGCGCGCGACCAGTACATGCGGGTGATGCGCAAGACGACGCCCGAGAGCCCGCTGAACCTCTATGGTCCTGGCGTGGTGGTGCAGACCACGGTGAAGAGCATCTCGCTGCTCTCGCCCACCACCGCCCTGGTCCGGTTCGAGACCACGCGCCGCGACGTCAACGGCGGCATGGGCGAGGTGCGGCCCTGGGTGGCGGCCATCGCCTTCCGCTATTCCAGCGCCGCGATGAGCATGGGCGACCGTTTCCTCGACCCGCTCGGCTTCCAGGTGACCCGCTATCGCCGCGACGCCGAGGCGCCGTTCGCCACCGCCGCCAACCCTTCGGCCGCCGTGCTGGCCTCCAGCCTGCCGCCGCCACCGGCTACGGCGACCGTTGTGAACGCGCCGCCTGCGGCCCCGTCGCCCGCGCCGCCCACCGCCTCGGGCCTGCCCCAGGCGATGACGCCGTCGCTCCTGCCCGGAGCTCAGCTCTCCCCTGTCGCGCCGGGGACCTCGAGATGAGCAGGACGCCGCTGCTCGCCGCCGCCGTCCTGGGACTGCTTGTCCCCGCACTCGCCGTTGCGCCACCCGCCTGGGCCCAGGTCCGCGCGGCCCCGCTCGACCCGCGCATCCGCGTGCTGCCCTACGATCCGGACGTAGTGACCGAGTTGACCCTGGCGTTCGGCTTCCAGACCATGCTCCGCTTCTCCGACGACGAGCACATCGAGAACGTGTCGATCGGCGACGGGCAGGCCTGGCAGGTGACGCCGAACAAGGCCGCGACCCTGCTGTTCGTCAAGCCGGTGGACATCGCCACCCGCACCAACATGACCGTGGTCACCGACCGGCGCAGCTACCTGTTCGAGCTGTCCGCTCGCGCCAGCCTGCCGGGCGGGGCCGAGCCGCCCTACGTGGTGCGCTTCGCCTATCCCGCGTCGCCGCCAAAGGTCGTCGTGGCCGCCGAGCAGGTCCCCCTGCCGCCGCCCGAACAGCGCAACACGGCCTACAGCTACACAGGCTCGCGCAACAACCTGCCCTCGGCGGTGTTCGACGATGGACGCTTCACCTACTTCAAGTGGCCCGACGCCACGCCCACCCCGGCCCTGTTCATGATCGCGCCAACCGGGACCGAGAGCCTGGTCAACTACAGCATGCGCGACGGCTATCAGGTGGTCGAGCAGACCGCGCCGCGCTTCATCCTGCGCGACGGCAAGGCGGTGACCACGGTCATCAACAACGCCTGGCGCGAGCCGACGCCGGGGGCTGATGCGCCCCGCCCGGCCGACGCCAAGACCGCCAACGCCGCCGCCAACGCCGCCGCGAACGCCGCCGCCCGCGCCGGGAAACAGCCATGAGCGCCTTCGGCCCAAACGGCCCCGATCCCCGTGCTTCCGACGACCTCTCGCTGGAGCCGCAGCGCCCTATGGTCGCGCGCGGCGGGGGCGGCCTGCCCTGGCTGGCCATCGGCGGGGCCGTGCTCGCGGGCATGGTGGTGTTCTTCTGGATGACCAGCCATCGCCCCGGGCCGCCCAAAGAGGTTCGAAATCTGGCCCCGTCCGACGCCTACGCCCAGGTCGCCCCGCCATCGCCCCCGCCGCCGGAGCTGGACGCCGCCGAAAGCGCCGCCCGCAATCCGCCCCCGGTCGCGGGAGTCCAAGCGCCTCCTCCGCCCCCGGCTGTCGCCGTCGTGACCCCGCCGCCCGCGCCGGTCGTTCTGGCCGCGCCGCCGCCGGCCAATTCTGGCGCGGATCGACGCAAGGCGCCGACACTGGTGGTCGACTTCGGCGGCTCGGAGCAGAGCGCCAAGGCGGCCGGCGCGGATAAGGGGCCCGCTTCGACACTCAACAACGACGAGCAGTTCGCCGCTCGCGTCTCCACCGACAAGGAACCCGAACGCGCCCGCGCCACCTTGCTGCGCGACCGCGGCACGGTGATCGCCCAGGGCGCGGTGATCCCCGCGGTGCTGGAGACGGCGCTGGACTCCGACCTACCGGGTTTCACCCGCGCCGTGGTCAGCCGCGACGTCAGGAGCTTCGACGGCTCGACCGTGCTGGTGCCGCGCGGAAGCCGGGTGATCGGCCAGTACAAGAGCGGCCTGGCGCTCGGCGCCTCGCGCGCCTTCGTGATCTGGACCCGTATCCTGAGGCCCGACGGCGCCTCGATCCAGATCGGCTCGCCGGGGACCGACGACCTGGGCCGGGCCGGGTTTGCGGGAAGCGTGGATCGCCACTTCTTCGAGCGGTTCAGCGGGGCCGTGCTGCTGTCGGTGCTCAACATCGGCGTGGCCGCCGCGGCTCAACAGCCCAGCACCCAGGTGGTGGTCGGCTCCTCCGCCGACGCCGGCGCCCTGGCTTCGTCCGCCTCCGCCTTCCAGCCCCAGAACATTCCGCCGACCATCAAGGTGCCCCAGGGCTCGCCGATCCTGATCTTCGTGGCCAAGGACCTGGACTTCACCCCGGTCGAGACCGCCAAGTGATGGCGCGGCCATGAGCGCGAGACCCGGCGAGCGCGTCTATCTCGACGCCTACCTTCGCCCGCTGGCGCCGTGGCTGGACCGGCCGGACGTCACCGACATCCTGATCAATGCGCCCGGCGAGGTCTGGGTGGAGACCATCGGCGGCCCCGCCGAGCGGCACGCGGCCCCCGAACTGACCGACACCGCCCTGTGGCGGCTGGCCGGCCAGATCGCCTCCGCCGCCCACCAGGGCATCAGCCGCGAGCATCCGCTGCTGGCCGCCACCCTGCCCAGCGGCGCGCGGGTGCAGATCGTGGCCCCGCCCGCCACGCGCGGGCCGATGGCGATCGCCATCCGCAAGCACGTGGTCAACGACCTGGGGCTTGGCGACTACGAGGCCGCCGGCGCTTTCGACGGGGCGCGGCGCGTCGACCTGTCCACGCCCTCCGAACAGGACGAGGCGTTGCGTCTGGCCCTGGACGAGGGTCGGTTCGCCGACCTGCTGCGGCTGGCGGTCAAGGCGCGCAAGAACATCGTGGTCTCCGGCGGCACCTCCACCGGCAAGACCACCTTCCTCAACGCCCTGGTCAAGGAGATCGACCACCAGGAGCGTCTGGTGCTGATCGAGGACACCCCCGAGATCAGGCTGGACCACCCCAACGCCATCGGCCTGGTCGCCGTGCGCGGTTCGCTCGGCGAGACGGCGGTGACCACCGAGGACCTGTTGCAGGCCTCGCTGCGGCTGCGCCCCGACCGCATCATCCTGGGCGAACTTCGAGGGGCGGAGGCCTACAGCTTCCTGCGGGCGGTGAACTCCGGCCACCCCGGTTCGATCACCACCGTCCACGCCGACAATCCGCGCGCTGCGGTCGAGCAGATCGCCCTGATGGTGCTGCAGGCGGGCTCCAGCCTCGGGCGAGGCGAGATCATCGACTATGTCCGCGCCGTGGTCGACGTGGCGGTGCAGCTCGAGCGCCGCGACGGCCGCCGCGTGGTCTCCGAGGTGCACATCCGCGACGATCGCCGGCAGACCTCAGGCCGCTGAAGTCTCGCCCTATCGGCCGCCCGCGCGCGTCAGGCGCCCGGTCGATATCCATCGTTCAGTGTGCGGATGAAGGCGATGATGTCCTTGATCTCCGCATCGCTCAGGGCCGGGCGGTCGCCGGGCTTGCGGTCGAACGGCGCGTCCTTGACGTCCACATTGGCGCGGTAAGCGGCGGGAAGGTCGTTGTAGGTCTGGACCTTGCCGGCGGCGTCGTGCGGATAGACTTTGCCTGGGCTGGTATTGCGCAGGTTGTAGAAGTCCATCACCTGGTCCAGCGAATGATACATCCCGTTGTGGAAGTAGGTCTTGCGCCGGGCCGCGTTGCGCAGGGTCGGCGTCAGGAACATGCCGCAATACTGGGTCTGCTTGGCTAGGTCGGTGCGGAACGGCCCGCATAGGCCGAGGTCGAAGAAGGCCGGGTCCTTGTTCGCCGGGATGGCTGGGTTGCGCGGGACGCCGAGGGCCTCGTACTGGGTGTCGGTGAACAGGGGCGGCAGGCGGTCGCGGGTAGGCTGGCTGAGATGGCAGCCGCCGCAGTTGGCCTTGGCGGGGTCGTTGAACAGCCGCATGCCCCGCAGTTCCGCGCGGTCCAGGCGCGCCTTGCCCTCCAGCCACCGGTCGTACTTGCTGTCGAAGGCGTGGAAGGATCGATCCTCGATCTGGTAGCGCGAGACCGCCGACATGGCCTCGGCCACCAGCATAGCCGGCTTGCTCAAGATGGTGTCGCCGAACAGCGGCTTGAACTGGTCGCGGTACTTGGCCTGGGCCAGCTTGCGCGCGACGTCGGCCTCGCTGGCGTTGGCCATCTCCACCGGGTTCATCAGTGGGCCCTTGGCCTGGGCCATCAGGGTGTCGTTGCGGCCATCCCAGAACAAACCGCCCTGGGGCACGATGGAGGGAGCGGCGGAAGCGCCGCCGGCGGTCTTGGCCGCGATCGCCGCGCCGCGCGTCTGCGAAGCGGTCTGGTTCAGCGGGACCGGGTTGTCGGTCTCGCCGGCGTCGGGGCCGATGCTGAAGGGCGCCTGGCGGTAGAGATAGGCCAGCGACGGCGGTGGACGAAAGCCGACCAGGGTCATGTGCGCGCCGCCCCGCTGGACCGGGAGGTCGTTGGGCGGCCCGTAGTCGTGCTGGGGGCTGTGGCATGAGGCGCAGGACTGGGCGCCTGACGCGGAGAGGGAGGGGTCGTTGAAAATCTGCTGGCCGAGCAGCGCCAGCGCGCTCAGGGGCGCGGTCGGCGGCCGCAGCAGCTTGACGGGATGGGGGTTGGCGCCCGTCAGGTCCTCCACGACGGCGCCCACCACGGAGGGCGCGCGCTCCGGATGGGCGATGGCGTAGGCGCCGCCTGCCAGCAAGGCGGCGACGAGACCGGCTACGCCCCAGACGAGACGCGAGGGCCGCTTGGCGATCTGTCGGCGAGGCCTGTTCCCGATAAACGGGTTGGGAGTCCGGTCGGGGCCTGGGCGAAGGGTCATGAGGCGAAGGCTTCGCGAAAGGTGAAATGAAAATCGAGCCGGACCTGCGCCCAGCTCGATATCTCACGCATAATCTGGCGGCGGTTCGTCCGGCATGGCGTGAGCGGAGGCTCACACCATGCCGGGATAGAAACGGGTCGGATCAGGTGGTCGTCACCGGCGGCGGCGACGTCAGCTTGGTCCCTTGGGTCGGGTCGAGGAAGACCGTCGACGCCTTGGGGCTGCTGAAGTCGAACATGCTCATGATGCTGCCGGTCGTGGCGTCGTCGGAGCCCTGGCCGATGCGTTGACCGCCCAGCCAGTTGTCCTCGATGAAGCGGATCACCGAGGCTTGGGTGATCATCGTGTCGTCCACGAAGTTCACCTTGGCCCAAGGCGAGATCACGATGAACGGGATGCGCGTGCCGGGGCCGCAGCGACCGTTGACAGGGGTTCCGTTCAGGCCGGTCGCCTGGGTGGCGCCGGGACCCGTGCAGCTGCCGGGGCCGGAGAGCTGGTCGGCGCCGGTGACGGTCGCGGGGCTGGGATTGACCGACTGGACGGTGGTCTTGTCGAACGAGGCGTTCACCGTCGGGCCGAAGCGATGGTCGTACCAGCCGTCGGAGTCGTCATAGGTGATGATGACCGCGGTGCTGTTCCAGTCGGGCTGTTGCTGGAGGAAGTTGATCGTGTTGGTCACGAAGGTCTGCTCGTCCAGCGGGTCGGAGTTGCCGGGGTGGCCGTCCCCGACCGAGGGGGCCTTGATGTAGCTGACCGAGGGGAAGTTGCCCGCGTTCACCGCCGCGACGAAGTCGTTGTAGTCGTATTCGTGGTGGACCGGGGTCGCGGTGCTGTCCAGCGGATCGGTCGCGCCGATCAGCGCGGTCGAGGTCGGCCGGGCGTGCGTCGGGTTGGAGGTCGAGGCGTAGTACTGGAACCAGTTGTGGTGCTGGACATAGTCGGCCGGCGACGAATTCAACGTGTTGGAGAAGGTGCTGCGCTTACAGCCCGTGGTGCCGTTGGCGTTGGTGGTCTGGAGGTTGAAGCCCCCCATGAAGCCGCCCCAGGTGATGTTCTTGGCGTTCAGCAGATCGCCGATGTTCTTGGAGGTCATCTGCACGGTGTTGGCGGAGGAGCAGATGTCGTTGGCCGGATCGGTGTCGTTGATCAGGGTGAAGCCGCCCTGGCCATCGGGCACGACGGACCCGGCGCCGGTCTTCACCACCGCCCCATTGGTGGTTCCCGCGACTACGTTGACGGCGCCCGGCGTCGAGGGGCCGAAGGAGTCGGTGTAGGCGTTGTCGCTCATCGCGTAGTTCTGAGCGTAGTTCCACATCGCGGTGACGGTGTTGCCGTCGAAGTAGCCCATCACCTGGGCCACGGTGCCGAACGCGCCCGCGCCGCCGGCCGAGGCGGTGCCGGTGTTGGCCACGAAGGCGTCCATCTTGCCGCCGTCCGCCGCTAGCTCCTCGGGCGTGTAGGCGTGGTTCTGGTCGGCCGTATTCGCTTGGGCGCGATCGATCCGGAACGGGTTCATCTCGCTGGCGGGGAAGCCGGCCGAGGCGGCCCGGGCCAGGTTCGCCGCATTGGTCGTGTTGGGATTGGCGGTCATCAGCGCCGGGGTCAGGCCGTTGACGGTGGGCGTGTTCGCAGCCGCCGTGAACGCCGGCTCGCCGGCCGGGTTGGTCGCCTTCGGATAGGTCCCGAAGTAGTGGTCGAACGAGCGGTTCTCGCCGTAGATCACGACCAGATGCTTGATCGGCGTGGCCGTGGGCAGCGCGTCCTGGGCGGATATGGCTGCGGTCGACGAATTGTTATGCCCCCCGCCGCACGCACTCAGCGTGAGTAGCAATGCAGCCAGCTTTACTGGCAAAAGACCTTTACGCAACATTCAGCGCCTCCCGGTTCAACCTTGCCGCTCTAAACACGTCTTCAGAAGACGAGGGTCGATGGCGGTATTCGTATGAAGATTTCGGCAGTAGCCAGCTTTTGAGATTACGCAGTCAAGGCATGGGCCCTTGCGGCAGCGCCGATCCATTCATCAAAGCATCTTAAGATGACAATCGCGTAACGAGGCGGCGACAACTGAAAACCCATTGGATGGGTCTGGGGAGTGTACGCAAAAGGCCGCTTTAATTCGTCCGAGGTCGGAGGGTCTGGAGAGGAGATCGGGGCATTTGAAAATGATCAAACCCCGGCTGTCACAGATGCGTTCTTAAGGCGTCGAGCGCCGCGGCCATCGAAGGCCGGGCGTTCCCATTCGGTTGCAGGCAGGTCTCGCACAGGGCTGCAAGATCGGCCGCCGTGGGACCAAGGTCGCAACGATCCAGCAGTTCGCTCAGCAATCGGCCCCAGGCCAACACCTCCAACCGTTCCAACCGTGCGGCTTGTGGGCCGCTTGGCAGGAAGGACGCCGCACCGAAATCGCTGAGCACCGCGTGGCCGGCGTCGCCATCCCACAGCGTGTTGTGCGCATAGACGTCGCCGTGGAGCAGCCCGCGGGCGTGGAGGTGGGCTATGGCCTCGCCGACCGCGCTGGCGATCCGAATGGCGACATCGGGCGCCAGGCGCAGGGTGGGAGCGTAGACATCGCGACTACAGCTCTCCTGATCCGGAGGACCGGCCAGCGGGTGCCAGTGTGCGGGCAGCATCGGCATCACCAGCCCCGAGGCGTGGTCCGGATGTCCGGTCAGCCGGCCGAGGCCGCCGGTGAGCGCTGGATGATCGCCTGCGGTCAGACAGGCGGCCATCTCCCGCTCGGGCAGTCCGTCGCTCGTCATCGCGCCCTTGAACAGCTTCACGGCCACGCGCCTGGGCGTCGTGACTCCAGGTTCGCTCCATAGCGCTTCGTAGACCCGACCGGACGCGCCCTCGCCGAGCAGCGCGCCCGGCTGAAGGCTGGCCCAATCAATGACGGCGCCTTCGGGTTCGATGTCGCGGTCTAGGGGATTGCCGGCCCAGGCCAGCCAGGCCAGCTGTGGAAGCTCGACCAACCAGGACGGAAGCGCGGCGAAGGCGTTGGCCGACAGCCGCAGCAGTTCCAGCTTCGAAGCGCCGGCGAGGCTCTCCGGCAGGTCGCGCAACCGATTGCCGGCCAGCATCAGCTTCTGCAATTGCGGGCGCTGACCCAGGGCGTCGGGCAGGCGTTCGAGCGCGTTGTCGGTCAGGGTCAGCCAGCGGATGCGTGGAGGCAGCGCCTCGGCGGGGACCTCCCTCAGGCCGGTCCGCCTGAACCCGATCTGGCTCAGGGCGGGGCAGTCGCCCAGCACCGGCGGCAGGCGCTCGAACCGGGCGCCCGAGCAGAACAGCACCCTCAGCCTGCGCAACTGGCTGAAGACGTCCGGCAGGCGGGTCAGTTCGTTCCCGCTCAGGTCCAGGACCTCGAGCGTGTCCGCCAAGCCGCAGATGTCGGTCGGGAATTCCGTCAGACCGCCGTGGCTCAGGTCGAGCGCCCGGGCGCCTGCAAGGTCGCCGCGACGCAGCGCCTGTAGGGTCGTGGCCGAGGTCATGCAGCAGGTTCCGGGCGGAGGCTTACGGAACGCTCGCGCCCGTTTGCCTGGATCAATAGCGCCGTCGCCCGGCATGGGGAACATAGGCTTGCAGCCCGATCCTCGCTCGCCGCCTCTTCCGAGTGGATCCGTGGCCTAGGAGGCGAACTTCCAATGCAGGGCGCTCAGGGGGGCGACATGATCGCGACCGCTCTGCTCCTCGCGCAACGACGTTCTTTGATCCTCGAGCGCGATCACCCGATAGATCGGTAGTCCCCCGGCTTCTGCGGAGACGAGGTCTCCGGCCTTGATTTCGGAGCGCTCGATCGCAATCCAATGGCGCGCGCGCTGTTCCACGTCGACCTCCAGGCGATACCGGCCGTCGGGATCGGCGACCGTGAACCCACTCTGCGCGCGCAACAGTGACCAGGTGCTGAGGTCGGGCTTCAGCGGCCGTTCATCGTTTCTCCCGCAAGCCGGGGTGGCGGCGGGCTGGCGGGACCCGTTATGTCCTATTAGGAAAGCGGCCGAACTTTCGAATTGCGGATTGTCCGTTAGGGGACAAGCCGACTAGGCCAACGGCAGCCATGGGGACCCTCCTGCCCAGTTGTTCGCCCCTTCGCCCGCTCGCTCTGGGAAGCGGCGCATGCTGAGGCCCCGCCGGCGCGGCCTGGCGTCGATCAATGCGGAGATTCGCGACGGCATCGTGCCCGCCGCCGATGGGTTGGCGCTGGTGCCGAGCCGGCCGTCGACCGAGCCTCGCGGCTATCGCACTGTCGCCCTGATCATCGCCTGCGCCCTGTTCATGGAGCAGATGGACGCCACCGTCCTGGCCACCGCCCTGCCGACCATGGCGCGCGATTTCGGCGCGCCGGTCACCAGTCTCAGTTCGGCCCTGACCTCGTATCTGTTGGCCCTGGCGATCTTCATCCCCGCCAGCGGGCGCCTGGCCGACCGGTTCGGCTCCAAGACCGTGTTCCGCTTGGCCATCGTCCTGTTCCTGGCCGGCTCGCTGTTGTGCGGCCAGGCCAGGACCTTGCCGTTCCTGATCGGCGCCCGGTTCCTCCAGGGGATCGGCGGGGCGATGATGATCCCCATCGGGCGGCTGGTGCTGCTGCGCAGCGTGGCCAAGGAAGACATGGTCCAGGCCATGTCGTGGCTGATCATGCCAGCCCTGGTGGGCCCGATCGTCGGCCCGCCACTGGGCGGCTTCATCGTCACCTATCTGGACTGGCGGTGGATCTTCTACCTCAACCTGCCCGTCGGCCTGCTGGGGATCGCGCTAGTCACCAAGTTCATCGGCCAGGTGCGGGCCGAACGGCCGACGCGGCCCGACCTGGTCGGCTTCGTCCTGTCCGGTCTGTCTCTGGGTTGCCTGCTGTTCGGCTTCGAGATGACCAGCCGGTCGGGCGAACTGGTCCAGGCCCTGTCGCTGATCGCCGTGGGCCTGGTCGCCGGGCCGCTCTACATCCTCCACGCGCGACGCCGCCAGGACCCGATCCTCGACCTGTCGCTGATGCGCGTGCCGACGTTTCGGCTGTCGGTGATCGGCGGGTCGCTCACTCGCATCACCCAGGGGGCCCAGCCGTTCCTGCTGCCGCTGATGCTCCAGGTGGGGTTCGGCATGAGTGCTGCGGCCAGCGGCACGATCACCATCGCCGGGGCCATCGGCTCGCTGGGTATGAAGTGGCTCGCGCCGAAGCTGCTCAGGCGGTTCGGGTTCAGGAGCAGCCTGATCGTCAACGGTCTGATCGCCAGCGGCGGCTACGCCGTCTGCGGATTCTTTCGTCCGGCCTGGCCGGTGGCGGTGATCTTCGCCGTGCTGGCGGCCTGCGGTTTCTTCATGTCGTTCCAGTTCACCGCCTACAACACCATCGCCTATGACGAGATCCCACCCGAACGGATGAGCGCGGCGACCAGCTTCTACGCCACCTTCCAGCAGCTGATGTTGTCGCTGGGCATCTGCGTGGGCGCGGCCGCCCTGCACGTCGGCATGCTGGCCACCCACAAGACCACGCCCGGGCTCGGCCAGTTCACCTGGGCTTTCCTGGTGGTCACGGTCGTATCGGCCTCGGCGACGCTGTGGAACATGCGGTTCTCGGACACCGCGGGCGACGAACTCAGCGGGCGTTCCCCACCGATCAACTCGCTCCAAAAGACCTAGGCTGCGTTCCCGCGATCCTCCCTGATCGCCGCCGGCTCCTGGCGTTCCAAACGAACAAGGGGCCGGACCTTTCGGTCCGACCCCCTGTCGGTGTTGGTGGAGCTAAGCGGAGTCGAACCGCTGACCTCTTGAATGCCATTCAAGCGCTCTACCAGCTGAGCTATAGCCCCGGAGAACCGGGTTCGCGGCGGGCGGGGCCGCGAGGAGGGCGGAACCTATGTCAGGGTCCCGCGCCGATCAAGCCCCGTTTTTCGAAAGATTAGCGGCTCTCGTCTTCGTCGTGATGGGGCTCGATTTCGTCCTCGGGGAAGTCGTCCTCGTCTTCCTCCTCCAGGAAGGGCACGTCTTCGGTGTCGGCTTCCTCGAGTTCGGCGGGTTCCTCGAAGTCGACGCCGATATCGGGTTCGGCGGCGGGCTCGGCGGCGTCTTCGTCCTCGACCACGTCGGGTTCGACCGCCCCGTCGATCTCAGGGGTGGCGTCTTCCGCTTCCTCGAACTCCGCGCCCTCGACCTCCTTAGCCACGACCTTCGGTTCGTCGTCGCTCTCGTAGTCCGGGACGGCGCGGGTGCGGGCGCGGCGCGAGCGCACGGCCTCTTCGGGGTCGAAGGAGGTCGCGCACTTGGGGCAGACGGCCGGACGGCGGTTCAGGTCGTAGAACTTGGTCTGGCAGTTGGGACAAATCTGCTTGGTCCCCAATTCGGGATTGGCCAAGGAGGGACCTCTTGTTCGATCATATGCGATGCGGTCGGCTCCCTTGCCACGCGCCATGGGCGCTGTCAAAGCGCGCTTCACCCAAGCGTCCATGGGGCGCAGGCCCAGGCGCCGGCTTGGGGAACATCTGGGCGCCGAAAAGGCCTACCGCGCCACCGGCCAGCACCAGAGCCAGCCCGAACGCCAGGGCCGCCCAGAAGGCCGGGCTCAGCGTGGGACGAGGGACATATGGGTCCTCATCTTCGTCTGGCTGGGTCATCGCGACAGCAGGTCCAGCAGGCTCGCTTCGTCCGGGCTCGGCGCGACTACGGCTTCGGCGAACGCCATGGCGCGGAGCGGGGCGAGCGCGGCTTGGGAGATGGCGAGAACGCGGACGTCGGCGAGCGTGGCGGCCGGAATTCGCGCCAGCAAGGCGGCCACCGCCTGTGCGCCCTTGGGCGAGTGGATCAGGATTGTGGCCAGGGTCGAAGCGTCCAGCGCCTCGGCCGCCTCCGATGGAAGGGTGTCGTGAGCGTAGGTCTCGTAGACCGGCAGCCGGGTGAGCGAAATCCTGGCCGCCGCCAGGGGGCCAGCCAGATCGCCGGCCGTCTCGACCGCGCAGGGATGGACGACCACGGCGCCGGCGGGCAATGCTGCGGTGACAAGCTTCGCGAGGGTGGCGACGTCGCCGGCCGACGAGGCCACGCTCGAAAAGCCGGATGAGCGGGCCGTCGCCGCCGTGGCGTCGCCGACGCAGAAGACGGGCAGGTCCCGGCGCGGCTGTAGGTCCACGAACGTCCGCACCCCGTTGGCGCTGGTGAAGGCGAGGGCGTCGACCCCCGTCAGATCGATCCGTGCGGAGCCGAGGGCGCGCACCTCCAGCACTGGCGCGACGATGGGCCGATAACCCAGGGCTGCAAGCCGGTTCGCCGTGGCTTCGGCGCCAGGCTGCGCACGCGTCACCCAAACCTGGATCGGGGCCTGGGTCCGGGCGATCGCCATGCGTCTCAGCCCAGCTCCAGCCGGTCGCCGGCCTCGGCCCGGATCGCCTGGCCGAAGGCGAGGCCGAGCGCGTGGGCGTTCTGGTGATCCGGCGCGTCCAGGTCTCCCTCCCGCCGCCAGCAGGTGGAGCCGTCGGGCGCCAGGGCCTCGACCACCAGGCGCAGGGTTTCCCCGTCGCGCCAGGCGTGGGCGCCCATGGCCGTGCGGCAGGAGCCTTCCAGCGCCTCCAGCGCGCCCCGCTCGGCGGCGAGCGCCAGGGCGGTCGGGGCGTGGTGCATGGCTGTGGCCCAGACGCTGTGGGCGTCGTCTGTGCGGGTCTGGATCGCCAGGGCGCCCTGGCCGGGCGCCGGCGGGATGGCCCTGGGGTCGAAAGCCTGGGCGATGCGGTCCTGCAAGCCCAGCCGGTTCAGCCCGGCCGAGGCCAGCAGGGTGGCGTCCACCTCGCCGGCGTCGAGTTTGCGTAGCCGCGTCTCGACGTTGCCGCGGAACATGACGATCTGCAGGTCGGGGCGGCGGTGCAGGGCCTGGGCTTGCCGGCGCAGGCTGGCGGTGCCGAGCCGCGCGCCCTGGGGCAGGTCCTCGAAGCGGGCGAAGCGGGGACTGACGAAGGCGTCGCGCACGTCCTCGCGCTCGGGGTGGGCGGCCAGGACCAGGCCGGGTGTCTGCTCGGAGGGTACGTCCTTCAGCGAGTGGACGGCGCAATCGATACGCCCGTCGAGCAGGGCCTGCTCGATCTCCTTGGTGAACAGGGCCTTGCCCCCGACCTCCAGCAGACGGCGGTCCTGGATGCGATCCCCGGCGGTGGAGATCAGCACCAGCGGCGCGACCTCGTCGGCGGCCTCGGGCGGCTGGCCAAGCGCCTTGGTGATCGCAGCCTGGGTCCAGCGGGCCTGGATCTGGGCCAGGCGCGAGGCCCGTGTGCCGATGCGGATGGGGTTCGGAAAAGCGGTCGGTTGCATGGGGCGGGCGCGGACGCTACCTCGAAGGACTTGGCCAGCCCGGCTGGTATAGGAGGGCGGCCCCCTCCGCAACGCGAGCCCTGCACGCCTTGAGCGCCCTGACCGTCCTCGGTATCGAAACTAGCTGCGACGAGACCGCCGCCGCGGTCGTGCGCCTGGACGGCGACGCGGTGGAGGTGCGCTCCTCGGTGGTCGCCAGCCAGATCGACGCGCACCGCCCCTATGGCGGGGTGGTGCCCGAGGTCGCCGCCCGCGCCCATGTCGAGATCATCGACGACATCATCGAGCAGGCGCTGCGGGAGGCTGGGATCGGCATGGGCGACCTCGACGGCGTGGCCGCCACGGCGGGGCCAGGTCTGGTCGGCGGGGTGATGGTGGGTCTGTCGGCGGGCAAGGCCATCGCGCTGGCGCGCGGCCTGCCGCTGGTGGCGGTCAACCACCTGGAGGGCCATGCGGTGTCGGTGCGGCTGGCCCAGCCTGCGCCCTATCCCTTCCTGTTGCTGCTGGTCTCGGGCGGCCATTGCCAGCTGCTGGCGGTGGACGGGATCGGAGCCTGCACCCGGCTGGGCTCGACCATCGACGACGCGGCGGGCGAGGCCTTCGACAAGATCGCCGCCAGCCTGGGCCTGCCCTATCCCGGCGGCCCGGCGCTGGAGCAGCTCGCGCGTGCCGGCAAGCCGGATCGCTATGTGCTGCCGAGGATGCTGCTGGGGCGCAAGGACTGCGACTTCTCCTTTTCCGGGCTGAAGACCGCCGCGGCGCGCCTGGCCGAAAAGACCGAAAGCGAACAGGACCGCGCCGACCTGGCCCTGTCGGTGCAGACCGCCATCGCCGATCAGCTGGCCGAACGCTCGGGCCGCGCCATGGCCCTCTATGCCCAGGGCCGGGGCGGCGAGGGGCGGCTGTTCGTGGTCGCCGGCGGGGTGGCCGCCAATGGCGCGGTGCGCGCGGCGCTGGAGCGCACCGCCGCCGTCCATGGCTTCGCCTTCGCCGCCCCACCGCTGAAATACTGCACCGACAACGCGGCCATGATCGCCCTGGCCGGGGCCGAGCGGCTGGCGGCGGGGCTGACCGACCCGTTGGACGCGCCCGCCCGCCCGCGCTGGCCGCTGGACGCCGAGGCCGCGCGGCTCAACCCACTGCATATGCCCGGTCGCAAGGGAGCCAAGGCGTGAAGGTTGTCGGCGTCGTCGGCGCGGGCGCCTGGGGCACGGCCCTGGCCGAGGTCTGCGTGCGGGCCGGGCTGGAGGTGGTGCTGTGGGCGCACGAGCCGGAGGTGGCGCGCACCCTGGCCGAGACCCGCGAGAACCCCGCCTACCTGCCCGGCGTGCGCCTGAGCGACGCCGTGCGACCCACCGCCGACCTGGCCCACCTGGCGGCGGCCGATCTGATCCTGGCGGTCTGCCCGGCCCAGCACATGCGCGCGACCCTGGCCGCCCTGGGCCAGCACATAGGTCCCGGCGTGCCGGTGATGCTGTGCGCCAAGGGGGTGGAGCAGGGGACGCTGAAGCTGATGACCGAGGTGCTGGCAGAGATATTGCCGGACGCGCCCGCCGCCGTCCTGTCTGGCCCGAGCTTTGCGGGCGAGGTGGCGCGGGGCTTGCCCTGCGCGGTGACCCTGGCCTGCGCCGATCCCGTCCTCGGCGAGGAACTGGCGCACGCCTTGGCGACCCCCACCTTCCGCCCCTACCTGTCCGACGACCTGATCGGGGCCGAGGCCGGGGGCGCGGTGAAGAACGTGCTGGCGCTGGCCTGCGGCGTGGTCGAGGGGCGCGGGCTGGGCCGCAGCGCCCATGCCGGGCTGATCACGCGCGGCTTCGCGGAGATGACCCGGCTGGGCGTGGCGCTGGGCGGACGGGCGGAGACGCTGGCGGGGCTCTGTGGCCTGGGCGACCTGGTGCTGACCTGCTCCAGCCCGCAATCGCGCAATATGAGCCTGGGCGTGGCGCTGGGGCGGGGCGAGACGCTGGCGCAGGCGCTGGCCGGCAAACGCTCGGTGGCCGAGGGGCTGACCTCGGCCCCGGCGGTGCGGGCGCTGGCGGCGCGGCTTGGCGTGGAGACGCCGGTCTGCGAGGCGGTGGCGGCGGTGGTCGCCGGTGAGATCGACGTGGATGCGGCGATCGAGAACCTGCTCTCCCGCCCGCTCCGGCACGAAACCTGAAACACGAAACCTGAGACGAGCTGGGAGGACGCCCATGGCGCTGTTCGCAATGATCGGATTGGACAAGGCGGGCGGGGCCGAGCTTCGCGCCGCCACCCGTCCGGAGCACCTGGCCTACCTGGCGGCGCTGGGGGACAAGGTGAAGGTCGGCGGCCCCTACATGGATGCGGATGGCGGCTCGGTCGGCTCGCTGGTCATCGTCGAGGTCGAGGATCGCGCGGCGGCGGAAGCGATCCAGCAGGCCGATCCCTACGCCAAGGCCGGCCTGTTCGCCTCCACCGAGCTTTGGCCCTGGCGGGTGGTGGTCGGCGGCCTGGCGTGAGCGCCCGGCCTGCGCTCGGGCATGTCCTCTGTCGGCTGGACGAAATCGAGGACCCGGGCGCGCGGGGATTCGTGTTCGGGGAGGGCGAGGACCGCTTCGCCGGCTTCGTGGTGCGCCGGGGCGAGACTGTCGCGGGCTATGTCGACGCCTGCCCGCATGTGGGCGTGCCCCTGGCCCTGACGGCGACCGGCTATCTGACCCGCAAGGGCGACTACATCGTCTGCTCCACCCACGGCGCCCTGTTCCAGCTCGCGGACGGCCTGTGCGTCGGAGGGCCGTGCGCCGGCCGCAGCCTGCGGTCGTGGGCGGTGGAGGTGGTGGGGGGCGAGGTGCTGGCGGCATAGGCCCTCCCCCTCGCACGGGGAGGGAGGGACCCATTGCTTTAGCAATGGGAGGGTGAGGGTGGTCGGCGGCGCCCTATCCGGAAAGCACCCCGTTTCCACCCTCACCCCGACCCTCTCCCATGCAAGGGAGAGGGGGAATCTGATCAGATCGGCTGGTAGATTTGTCCGCCGAGTTCGCGGAACTTCTCGCTCATCTCGGCCATACCAGCTTCGGCCACGTCATTCTGGCCGCGGGCGGTTTCGCGGATCTCGTGGCTGATGCGCATAGAGCAGAACTTCGGCCCGCACATGGAGCAGAAGTGCGCGGTCTTGTGCGCCTCCTTGGGCAGGGTCGCGTCGTGGAACTTGCGAGCGGTCTCCGGATCGAGGCCGAGGTTGAACTGATCCTCCCAGCGGAACTCGAAACGAGCGCGGCTCAGCGCGTCGTCCCAGGCGCGGGCGGCCGGGTGGCCCTTGGCCAGGTCGGCGGCGTGAGCGGCGATCTTGTAGGCGATCACGCCGTCCTTCACGTCCTGCTTGTCCGGCAGGCCCAGGTGCTCCTTGGGCGTGACGTAGCAGAGCATGGCGGTGCCGAACCAGCCGATCATGGCGGCCCCGATGGCCGAGGTGATGTGGTCGTAGCCGGGCGCGATGTCGGTGGTCAGCGGCCCGAGCGTGTAGAAGGGGGCCTCGTGGCAGACCTTCAGCTGCTTATCCATGTTGGCCTTGATCTTGTGCATCGGCACGTGGCCGGGGCCTTCGATCATGGTCTGGACGCCGTGCTTCCAGGCCACCTGGGTCAGCTCGCCCAGGGTTTCCAACTCGGCGAACTGGGCCGCGTCGTTGGCGTCGGCGATGGAGCCCGGACGCAGGCCGTCGCCGAGCGAGAACGACACGTCGTAGGCGCGCATGATCTCGCAGATGTCTTCGAACCGCTCGTAGAGGAAGTTCTCGCGGTGATGGGCCAGGCACCACTGGGCCATGATCGAGCCGCCGCGCGAGACGATGCCGGTCACCCGCTTTGCGGTCAGGGGAATGTACGGGAGACGAACGCCGGCGTGGATGGTGAAGTAGTCCACCCCCTGTTCGGCCTGTTCGATCAGGGTGTCGCGGTACACCTCCCAGGTCAGGTCCTCGGCCACGCCGTCGACCTTCTCCAGCGCCTGGTAGATCGGCACGGTGCCGATGGGCGCCGGGCTGTTGCGCACGATCCATTCGCGGATGTTGTGGATGTTGCGGCCGGTGGACAGGTCCATGACGTTGTCCGCGCCCCAGCGGATGGCGAACACCATCTTCTCCACCTCCTCCGAGACGGTGGAGGTGACGGCCGAGTTGCCGATGTTGGCGTTGATCTTGACCAGGAAGTTGCGGCCGATCGCCATCGGCTCAAGTTCGCCGTGGTTGATGTTGGCCGGGATGATGGCGCGGCCGCGGGCGACCTCGTCGCGCACGAATTCGGGCGTCACGTGCATCGGCAGTTCGGCGCCGAAGGGATCGCCGTCCTGGATCAGGTCCTTGATGGTTTCGCGGCGCAGGTTCTCGCGGATGGCGACGAATTCCATCTCCGGCGTGATCAGGCCGCGGCGGGCGTATTCCATCTGGGTGACGCAGGCGCCGCCCTTGGCGCGGAGAATACGCGGCTTGTGGGGAAATTCGGGGACCAGGTAGCTGGCCGACACATTGCCGTTGTCCTCGGGCTTCACCGCGCGGGCCTCGACGACCTCGACGTCGCCGCGCGCCATCACCCAGGCGTCGCGTGGGCGAGCCAGGCCCTTCTCGATGTCCACGTCGGCGTCGGGATCGGTGTAGGGACCCGAGGCGTCGTAGATAGTGATCGGCGGCTCGTCGGCGCTCGGATGCACCGCAACTTCGCGAAACGGCACGCGCAGGTCGGGATATAGCTTGCCGGGCTCGTAGACCTTGCGGGAGCCGGGGATCTCGCCGGTGGCGACCTGGCCGGCGGGAAGGATGCGGGGCGTAGGGGCGTTCATGGGCGGCCTTCCGTAGCTCGGATCGGCTGACCTGGAATCGGACGGGAAAAGGGGATCGCGGGCATGTCCTGCCCTTGTTCCCTCCCTTCGCCGGCATGACCCGGATCAGGTTCGGCGGATCGCGGGCTTACCCGCCTCTCAGCCGCTCCGATGCGGCCCTCCGGTGAACGGGGGACACACTACGGCAGGCGTGGCCCGCGTCAAGCTCGGCCGGGATCACGATGCGACGCATCGTGAGCTGCGCAGGACGGAGGCGGATGACTTCAGGCCCTCTAGTCGTCGGGCGCGCGACGTTCTATCAGCGTTTCATGGAAGCTCGTCCGGGTCCCATGAACGTGGTCGTCCCCCCCAGCGGGCAAGGTCCGAATCCGTCGAGCCCGTCGGGGCGTCGCAGCCTGTATCCAGAGAACGAGCCCTTCGAAGCCGGCTGGATCGACACCGGTAGCGCGCACGAGGTCTATTTCGAGACCTGCGGCGCGCGCGACGGCAAGCCCTGCGTGATCCTGCACGGCGGCCCGGGCGGGGCGATCAACCCGACCATGCGGCGGTTCTTCGACCCGTCGCGCTGGCGCATGACCCTGTTCGACCAGCGCGGGTGCGGCCAGTCGCGGCCCAATGCGCTGCTGGACGGCAACACCACCTGGGACCTGATCGCCGACATCGAGCGGCTGCGCGAGCGGGCGGGCGTGGACAAGTGGACGGTGTTCGGCGGTTCCTGGGGCTCGACCCTGGCGCTCGCCTATGCCGTCACCCACCCCGAGCGGGTGTCGGGCCTGATCCTGCGCGGCGTGTTCCTGGTGACGAGGCGCGAGCTGGCCTGGTTCTATCAGGACGGGGCTTCCATGCTGTTCCCCGACGCCTGGGAGCGGTTCCTGGCCCCGATCCCCGAGGACGAGCGCGCCGACCTGCTCGGCGCCTATTACCGGCGGCTGACCGATCCCGACATCAAGGTGCAGCGCCCGGCGGCGGTGGCCTGGAGCCGCTGGGAGGGCGACACCATCTCGATCCGGGGTCCCGAGGCGCGCCCGGCCAAGTTCAATGAGCAGGATTTCGCCACCGCCTTCGCCCGCATCGAGTGCCACTACTTCAAGCACGGCGGTTTCTTCGAACACGACGGCTGGCTGCTGGACCAGGTCGACCGTGTCCGCCACATCCCCACCTGGATCGTGCAGGGCCGCTTCGACGTGGTGACCCCGCTGGAAACGGCCTGGAAGCTGAAGGCGGCCTGGCCCGAAACCCATTTCGAGGTGATCTGGGACGCTGGTCACGCCTCCACCGAGCCCGGCACCATCAACGCCCTGGTCCGCGCCACCGACGGGGCTTTCGCGGTCTGACCAAGGACCAAACGGGTTGACGGCCTGGCGCCCGCCTGACTACCAGCAGGGCGCTGAGATCAAGGACCTCCCATGCCCAAGCTCGTCATGATCCGCCACGGCCAGAGCGCCTGGAACCTGGAGAACCGCTTCACCGGCTGGGTGGACGTGGACCTGAGCGACCAGGGCGTGGCCGAGGCGGAACGGGCGGCCGAGCTGGTCCAGGCGGCCGGGATCGAATTCGACCGCGCCTACACCTCCGTGCTCACCCGCGCGATCCGCACCTGCGAACTGACCCTGCGCCTGTCCGGCCAGATCTGGGTTCCGGTGATCAAGGACTGGCGGCTGAATGAGCGCCATTACGGCGGACTGACGGGGCTCAACAAGGCCGAGACCGCCGAGAAGCACGGCGAGGCGCAGGTGATGATCTGGCGCCGCTCCTACGACATCCCGCCGCCGCCGCTGGCGGCTGGCGGCGAGTACGACTTCCACGCCGACCGCCGCTATGCCGGCGTGGCCATCCCCGACACCGAGAGCCTGAAGACCACGTTGGAGCGCACCCTGCCGTATTGGGAGGCGGAGATCGCGCCCAAGCTCAAGGCCGGCCAGACCCTGCTGGTCGCCGCCCACGGCAACTCGCTGCGCGCCATCGCCAAGCACCTGTTCTCCGTGCCCGACGACAAGATCGTCGGCGTGGAGATCCCTACCGGCAACCCGCTGCTGATCGAACTGGACGGGGCGCTGAAGCCGACCGCCGCACGTTACCTGGACGAGGCGCGCGCGACCAAGCTGCCTCCGATCTGACTTCCTTCCCCCTCGAAGGGGGAAGGGCGGGGTTGGGGGTGAGTGCAGGTCGTATCGGGGAGGGCGAACGAGGCGGTGCGGCTTCCCCGAGCTTTCCGAAAGCGTAGCGGCCACACCTTACCCCGACCCTCTCCCTTCGAGGGAGAGGGGGAATATTTTAGCGCCTACCCTTCAGCGATTGCAGCGCCCGTTCGTGGGTGTAGGCGGCGATATCGGACAGGGCGGCGTCGGCGGCGGTGCGGATGCGTTCGAACAGCATCAGCCGGGCGCCCAGCTCGGTGTCGGGCGTCGCTTCCGCCGCGCCGCAGACCTCGGCCAGGGCGAAGGCCCCGACGCCCAGGGCCGAGCCCTTCAAGGTGTGCGCCGCATCGCGCCAGCCTTGCGGCGGCCCGTTTGGGTCCAACAGTCGCAGCCACATGGAAAGCTGCTCGCGGAACAGGCCCAGCACCTCTTCGACCAGGGCGCTGTCGCCGGCCGCATAGTTTTCCAGATAGGCGAAATCCACCGCCCCGGTGATGTCGCGTCGCGCCATGGCCCTCAGTCCGCGTAGAGCTTCAGGGCGTCCAGGCACAAGGCCAGGCCGGTGGCGTCGGCCAGGGGGTCGGGCGTGACGATGATGTAGAAGCGCCGCGCCTCCGCCCACAGCATCAGGTTCTCGGGCAACTCCAGATCTTCGATCTCGCTGCCGTCCGGATCGCGCCAGACGCCAGCGCCGTCGACCTCCGCGCCCAGTATGGCCTCGACCCGGCCGAGGTATTCGGCCTCCGCTTCGTCCTCCACGTTCATGTAGGCGAACACGGGTTTGCCCAACGCCGAGGCGAAGCCCATTTCGAACGCCGCCGCCGGCTGGCAATTCGGCCCACGCCAGGGCGTCAGGTTGGCGACCACCGCGTCCGCGCCGCGCAGAGCCTGTAGCGCATCGGTGTAGAGCACCCGCGCCTGGAGCTCGCCCGCACGGCCCGCGCTCCCATCCTCGGGCGTCGGTTTGCGCGGCCCGACTGCGGTCAGGCCCACCGCCTCGCACATCTCGCGCTTGCGGTGATAGAGCGCCTCGCCATCGGGCAGGAAGAGGTCGGGACCGGAGAGGTAGATCGAATTGAAGCGCCGCATGACGCGGCACGAAGCGCGTCCCCGCCGCCGCCGTCAAGCTTCCGTCGGCAACCCCGCCAATCTCTTCAGCGCCACCCACTGGGCGTCGGGGTCGAGGGCGTCGATGCGGGGCCAGTCGGGGGTCTGGTTGCGAATCCAGGTGGATTGGCGCTTGGCGTAACGGCGGGTCTCCTGCTGAGCCAGGGCTAGGGCCTGCGCCAGCGTCAGGCCGCCGGCCAGGTGGGCGGCCATCTCGCGCACGCCCAGGGTCTTCATGGCCGGAAGCGTCGGGTCGAGCCCGCGCGCGGCCAGGGCCTGGACCTCGGCCAGGGCGTCGTGTTCGACCATCGCCGCGAGGCGGGCGTCGCATCGGGCGTAGAGGGCGGCGCGGGGCGGTTCCAGCGCCACGGCGCGCCAGCTCCCCTCGGCCAGGGTCGGCGTGGTCGAGCTCTGCCAGGCGTTCAGGGGGACGCCGGTGGCGGTCGCCACTTCGAAGGCGCGCAGCAAGCGCTGGCGGTCGCCGGATTCGATCCGCGCCGCCGCGTGCGGATCGCGCTCGGCCAGGGCCTGGCGGAAGGCGGCTTCACCCATTCGCTCGTAGTCCGCCCGCGCCGCCGTGCGCACGGCCTCGGGGACGGACGGGATGTCGGCCAAGCCCTTGGTCAGGGCCTGGAAGTAGAGCCCTGTGCCCCCGGTCACCACCGCGATCCGGCCCCGCGCGGCGATGTCGTCCAGCACGTGTCTTGCGGCCGTCAGCCAGCGCCCGACCGACCAGGTCTCGGCCGCATCGGCCACGCCGTACAGGTGGTGGGGCGCCTGGGCTTCGTCGGCGGGGGAGGGTCGTGCGGTCAAGGTGCGCAGGTCGGCGTAGAGCTGCATGGAATCGGCATTGACCACCTCGCCGCCCAAGGCCTGGGCCAGGCGCAGCGCCAGGGCGGACTTGCCGCTTGCGGTGGGGCCGGCGATCAGCCAGACGCTCGGCTCCATGCTGTTCGCCATAACCTTCGTCAGTCCCGATCCCATGGCCGCCGCGCTGGCGGCCGATCGCCTTTGCGAGGCCGTGACCTCCCAGGGCCTCGAGGTCAAGTCGCGCGGATTGCTGGGCCCAGGGGCCGAGGACGTGCTGGCCGAGGCGATGACCCTCGAACCCTTGCACCGCGTGGCCGCCGAGGCCGTGGCCGGCGTGGCGGTGGACGTCTGCGTCCAACCCTGGTTCGACCGGCGCAAGCGGCTGTTCCTGGCCGACATGGATTCCACCATGATCGGCTGCGAGTGCATCGATGAGCTGGCCGACTATGCCGGCGTGAAGGCCGAGGTCTCCGCCGTCACCGAGCGGGCCATGCGCGGCGAGATCGATTTCGAGAGCGCGCTGCGCCAACGGGTGGTGACGCTGAAGGGCCTGCCGGAAACGGTGCTGGCGCAATGCTACGAGGAGCGGGTGCGGCTGAACCCCGGCGCGCGGACCCTGGTGCGGACGATGGCCGTGCATGGAACGCGCTGCGTGCTGGTGTCCGGCGGGTTCGACGCCTTCACCGCGCGGGTGGCGGTCGCCGCCGGCTTCGCCGAGCACGCCGCCAACCGGCTGATCGTGCGCGATGGCGCACTGACCGGCGAGGTCGGCGAGCCGATCCTGGGCCGCGAGGCCAAGCTGGAGGCCCTATTGCGCCATCGCGCCGAACTCGGGCTGTCCGAGGCCGAAACCCTGGCGGTGGGCGACGGCGCCAACGACCTCGCCATGATCGAGGCGGCCGCGCTCGGCGTCGCCTACCGCGCCAAGCCCGTGGTGGCCGAGCGCGCCGACGCCCGGCTGGACCACGCCGACCTTACGGCCCTGCTGTACTTCCAGGGATATGCGGCGGCGGCTTTCGTGGTGGATTGAGGCGGCGCCTACCGCCCTTCCGGGCCCTTGGCGAAATCGCGCAGGAAGGCGTTGTCCGGCGACAGGATCAGGGTCGTGTCGCCTTGGGCCAGGGTGTTCTGGTAGGCCTCCATCTCGCGGAAATAGCGAGCGAAGGCGGGGTCGCGGCCGTAGGCTTCCCCCAGCACGGCGACACGTTGGGCGTCGCCTTCGCCCCGAATCCTCTGCGTCTGGCCTTGCGCGTCGCCGCGGATCGAGGCGACCTGCCGCTCGGCGTCGCCGATGATCTCCGCCTTGCGCTGGACGCCGTCGGCCCGGATCTGGGCGGCCTGTTGCTCGCCGCTCGCGCGCATCCGGCGATAGACGGCCTCGGCGTCGGCGGCCGGCAACTCCACATGACGCAGGCGCACGTCGAGGACCTCGATCCCAAGCCGGGCGAGAGCGGCCTGCCGGCGCAGGTCGTCCAGCGTCGCGACCAGTTCGTCCGGCCGCCCATGCGAGATGTCGCTCGCTGAAGCCGAGCCGAGCGTACGCTTCAGGCTGGCGGTCAACAGGGCCTCCATCCGTTCTTCGGCGACGCGCCGATGGCCGAGCGCGAGGTAGAACCTTTCGGGATCGTGGATGCGATAGTGGGCGAAGGCGTCCACCGTCAGCCGGCCGCCGTCGGCGCCGATAATTTCCGTCTGATTGGTCTCCACCGTCCGGCTGCGGGTGTCGAACCGCGCGGCCGTCTCGATCAGCGGCCATTGCAGATAGAGCCCCGGCGCGGTTTGAACCCTGACCGGGCGGCCGAAACGCAGCACGACCGCCTGCTGGCTCTGGCGCACCATGTGGACCGGGTTCAGCGCCACAGCGCCCGCCACGACTGCGATTGCGATCGCGACGATCGAACGCGCCTTCATCGCGCCGCTCCATCGGTGCGGGGGGGCTGACCTGCGCCCTGACTGGGGGAAACGCCTTGGCCCTGGCCCTGGGGCGCGGGCCCCGCCGGGTGCGCGACCGGGCCCTGCGAGGCGTCGGGCGTGGGGTGGGGCTTGAACAGCTCTGGGGGCAAGGCGACCGTGCTGTGCTCCCGGCCGTCGACCACCACCTTGTTGCTGGCGCGCAGCACGTGCTCCATCGTCTCGATGTAGATGCGCTGGCGGGTGACGGCGGGGGCCCGGCGGTACTGGGCGTCGATCAGGGCGAAGCGGTCGGCCTCGCCCCTGGCTTCGGCCTCCACCTGGTCGCGATAGCCCTGCGCCCCCTGGATCGCGCGGGCGGCCTCCGCCTTGGCGTCGCCGACCACCCGGTTGCGATAGACCTCGGCCTCGCTCACCGCCGCCTCGGCGTCCTGGCGGGCGGCGACGACGTCGCGAAACGCCGGCGCCGACGGCAGCGGCGGTTGGGCGTCGCGCACCTGCACGCCGACGATGGATACGCCCGCGCCGTCGCGGTCCAGCATGGCCTGCATCAGGGTCGCCGCGCGCGCCTGCACCTGGCTACGACCGCCGCCGAGAATGTCCTGGAGCGGGGTCTGGCCGACCGCCTCGCGCATGGCGCTTTCCGCCGCCATCTTCACCGCTGCATCCGGGTCGGCGATGCGGAACAGGTATCTGGGAACATCCGCCACGCGCCATTCCACGGCGTAGCCGACATCCACGATGTTCCCATCGCGGGTCAGCAACTGGTTCTCGCTGGGCGTCTCTTCGCCGCCGGAGCCGCCCACATCGAGACGGTTGACGGCGGAGACCGAGACCGTGCGCACGGTCTCGATGGGATAGGGCAGGTGATAGTTCAGGCCGGGTCCGGTCTGACCGACATAGGCGCCGAAACGCATGACCGCCGCCTGTTCGCCGGGTTGCACCTCGTAGAGGCCCGTCAGCGCCCAGATGGCCACGCCGGCGGCGATCGCAGTCCCCACGATCCTCGGGTTGAGCTTTTGCGCCTTGCCTCGGTCGAGCGCCCATCCCAGGCGGGCTTTCAGCAAGCGGGAAAGGTCGTCCAGGTCGGGTCCGCGCGGCGGCGGTGAATTGGTCTTCGGCGGTTTTACACGGGACGTCTCGGGCGGCCGCTCGCGCAGGCGTGGCGCGTCGCCCCAGGGATCGCCGCCTTCGCCGCCCGTCTTGGGCGTGTCCGCTCCGGATCGCCCACCCCCCTTTTTCGGGTCCGGCCGGTCCTGATCGCCGCCGGAAGGCGGGTTCCAGGGGCCGGGATCGCTGTTGTCGTTCCAGGGCATGGGGCTGCGCGAGGTCTCCGCCGCGGCTGGCGAACCCGATCAGGCCTTGATCTATCGTCCGCCCGTCAGGATATGAAGCGCCCCTAGGATCAGCGCAAGTCATGACCTCCAACGACACCAACCCCGTTCCCGACCGCGACCAGGTGCTGGCCGCCCTCGATCATGTCCGCGACCCCAAGTCCGGGCGAGGCTTGGCCGAGGCTGGGCTGGTGCAGGGGCTGGTGATCGCGCCCGGCCGCGCCGGCTTCATGCTGGAGGCGCCGGCGGATCAGGTGGAGCTTTACGCGTCCCTGCGCGACGCGGCGGAAAAGGTGCTGCTGGGCGTGGCCGGCGTGGAACGGGCCCAGGTGGTGCTGACCACCCAGGACGCCCCCGGCGCGCCGCCCACAGCCGACGCCTATCGAGTGGAGAGCCGTGCTCGCGGTGGTCTGCCCGACGCCGCCAAGGCCGTCCCCCCGTCCGGCGGCCATGGTCATGCCCACAAGCCCGCCCCGCGCCCTCAGCCCGTTCCCTTCGTCAAGCGGGTGGTGGCGGTGGCTTCCGGCAAGGGGGGCGTGGGCAAATCCACCGTTGCGGTGAACCTGGCCGTGGCGCTGGCGCGCGGCGGGCTGAGGGTCGGGCTGATGGACGCCGACATCTACGGCCCCTCGGTGCCGCGCATGCTGGGGCTGAAGGCCCAACCCAAGATCAACGCCGACAAGAAGATGATCCCGCTGGAGGCCTTCGGGCTGAAGACGGTGTCGATCGGCTTCATCGTCGACGAGGGTTCGCCGATGATCTGGCGCGGACCGATGGCGTCCTCGGCTATCACCCAGTTCATCACCGACGTGGTGTGGGGCGAGCCGGGCGATGAACTCGACGTGCTGGTGGTCGACATGCCGCCGGGCACGGGCGACGTCCAGTTGACCATGGCCCAGAAGGTCAAGGTCGACGGGGCGGTGATCGTCTCCACCCCGCAGGAGGTCGCGCTGATCGACGTGCGGCGCGGGGCGGGCATGTTCCGCAAGACCGACGTGCCGATCCTGGGCGTGGTCGAGAACATGGCCTACTTCCCGGATCCCGCCACCGGCGCGCCCATCCCCATCTTCGGCCGCGGCGGCGCAAAGGCGGTGGCGGTGGAGTTGGGCGTGCCGTTCCTGGGCGAGGTGCGCATCGACATGGCGCTACGCGAAGCCTGCGACGCCGGCCGCCCGCTGGTCGAGGCCGATCCGACCGGGGAGGTGGCCGGCGTGTTCGCCGCCATCGCCGAGCAGGTGGCGCGGGCGATCGGATACTAAACCCCTCTCCCCTTGCGGGAGAGGGAGGGGCCCAGCTTTGCTGGGAGGATGAGGGGGCGCGCTGCGGTATCCGCGGCCGACGTTCGTCGACCCCTCAACCTTCCCACACGTCTATCGACGCGCGGGCCCCTTCCTTCTCCCGCAAGGGGAGAAGGAGCGCCTTATCCCCCCGCTCCGTGCCGGAAGCTCTCCACCAGGCTGCCGCAGACCAGCCGCCAGCCGTCGACCAGCACGAAGAAAATCAGCTTGAACGGCAGCGACACCGTCACCGGCGGCAGCATCATCATGCCCATGCTGATCAGCACGCTGGCCACCACCAGGTCGATCACCAGGAACGGGATGAACAGCAGGAAGCCGATCTGGAAGGCGCGCTTCAGCTCCGAGATCATGTAGGCCGGCGTCACCACGGTCAGCGGCGTGGCCTGGGCGTTGGCGGGCTTGGGGATGCGCGACAAGCGGATGAACAGGCCGAGGTCGTCGCGATCCACCTGGCTCAGCATGAAGCTCTTGACCGGCCCGGTGCTAGCCTGGAACGCCTGGGGCAGCTCCATGGTGTGGTTCAGCAGCGGCTTGATCCCGGCGTTGTAGGACTGGGTGAAGGTCGGCCCCATGATGATGGCCGTGAGGAACAGGGCGAGGCTCACCATCACCGAGTTGGGCGGGCTCTGCTGCAGGCCCAGCGCCTGGCGCAGCAGGCTCAGCACCACGATGATGCGTACGAACGAGGTGGTCATCATCACGATCGACGGCGCCAGCGACAGCACCGTCATCAACCCGACCAGTTGCACCACCCGGTCGGTCAGGCCGCCGCCCGAGCCGAGGTCCAGGTTGATCGCCTGGGCGGCCGCCAGGGTGGGGCTGATCAGGGTCGCGAGCGTGGCGATCAGGGCCAGGCCGGCGGCGCGACGGGCGTCGGATGCTTGCGGCAGGGCGAAGTGGGCGGCCAGGGCCTTCAGGAAGCGCTTCACGCCGCACGCTCCGACGCGCGGCCGGCGGGGGTGGGCTCCAACACCTGGCCCTCGCCCAGCAGCACCAGCCGCTCCTGCGTGTCGACCCGCACCAGCAGCAACCGCCGGCTGGGGTCCAGTTGCAGGCTCTCCACGATCGCCAGGCGGCGGTCGGTCGAGGGCCGCATGGAGGCGAACAGGTTCTTCGGGCCCCAGCGCCGCGCGGCCCAGACGCCCATGCCGAACAGGCCGAGCGTCGCCGCCAGTGCGAACACCGCTTTCAGCAACAGAAACATGCGCCGCTCCGCCTACGGGACCCCGTGTCCGCACGCAGGCAATCTGGCGGGCCGGCGTTAAACCCGAGTTAACCACGATGGGGAGGGTTAACCGGTAAAGGCGCTTGGAAACCCCCTGTTAACCATGGACCCGGCAAATTCGACCCAGGTGGGGCCGTTCCTGCTGGGAGGATGCGATGAGTTTGGACTCCATTCCCCTGATGCAGATCATCAAGGGCAAGCTCGACTACACCAACCAGCGTGAGCGGGTGATTTCCGAGAACGTGGCCAACGCCGATACGCCCGGCTTCGCGCCCCGCGATCTCAAGCCGTTCACGGTCGAGGCGGCGATGACGCCCCACGCCCGTCCGGCGGGTCTGGATCGGACCAACGTCCAGCATCTGACGGGAACGCTCATCGGCGGCGGCGACCCCTACACCGCCAAGGAAGCGCCGGACTCCGAGACGCGACTGGACGGCAACCAGGTGGTGCTCGAGGAGCAGATGTCGAAGATGACCCAGTCGCGGATCGATTACGAGGCGGCGGTGGATTTCTACCAGCAGTCGATGAACCTCATCTCCACCGCGGCCAAAGAGCCGGGCAAGTAGGGGCGCGCTGATCCATGGCCAGTAGCCTGATCTCCAATTCCGACGCGGCGGTCTCCATCGCCAATTCCGCGCTGCGCGCCCAGCAGCAGCGGATGCGGGTGATCGCGGAGAATATCGCCAACTCCGATTCCACCGCCACCACGCCCGGCGGCGATCCCTACCAGCGGCAGGTGCCGGTGTTCGAACCCCACACCACCGACGACGGGGGCCAGGGCGTGCGGATGGCGGGGATACGGGCGGACACCGCCGCCTTCCACAGCGAGTACAATCCCAGCGCGCCGGGGGCCGACGCCAAGGGCTATCTGAAGACCTCCAACGTCGATCCCCTGACCGAGGCCATGGACCTGAAGGAGGCCCAGCGGGCCTATGAGTCCAACCTCAATGTCATCCAGGCGATGAACAGCATCGAGATGCGCACGCTGGACATCATCAAGAAGTGAGGTTTTAGGCGATGGTCTCCCCCCTCGTCGCCGCCAAGGCGTACGCCGCAGTCCAGAACCAGGGCTCCAAACCGGGCGGCGCGGCGAACGATATCGCCCCCGACTTCGGCCAGCTCGTCACCAACGCGATGAACGACGTGGTCTCCACCTCGCGCACGGCGGAAAAGCAGATGGTGGCCCAGACCCAGGGCAAGGCCGATATCGTCGACGTCGTCACCGCCGTCTCCTCCGCCCAGAGCAGCCTGGAGACCATGCTGGCCGTGCGCGACCAGGTGATCCAGGCCTACCAGTCCGTCATGAACATGCCGATCTGATTCAACATTTCAGCATTGCAAAGCGCCGTGATCCACAGCCGTGCTAGGCCTGCGCGTGTTGTGGGTTTTTTGCTGCGCTCCGGTTGAGCGGCCGCGTGGCGCAGGGGGCGTTATGATCAGCAGAGGTGCTTGGATGGGCTCGGCCGCCCTGGTGGTCGCAGCGGCGGGACTCTGGCCAGCGTGCGCGCTCGCCGAGACCGCCGTGGAGGCCCCCGTGCTCAAGGTCGGAGACCACTGGGTCTATAAGGAGACCACCGAGCGCGGGGCGGCTTACCGCGAGGAGCTGGTGGACGTCGTCGTGGACCGTATCGCCGGTAAATACGTCGAGATTTCCACTAAGCAGCCCGACTCCCCCGCGCCGGCCCTGGATCGACTCGTGCCCGCCGACTGGAGCCGCGAGCGAAGCGTCAATGGCAAGCTCACGATCGTGAACCGCCCGCTGAATTTCCCCCTACAGGAAGGCAAGCGGTGGACGGTGGAATACACCGAATTGAATCCCGCCCGCCTGGTCAAAAGCGAGCATCTGCACGTGGATTACACCGTGGGCGGTTGGGAGGATATCCAGACGCCGGCGGGCGTGTTCCGGGCGCTCAAGATCGAGGCGGAAGGGGACTGGACCAAGGAGACCGCCCCGGCGGTCGTCTCCGGAGGCGTGGCGGAGGCCGACGCCTCCGGCGCGGGCAGTTCGGCGCAGAGCCGCAGGCTACCGTCCCAGACTGGGAGCGGGCGAATCTATAAGGTCTTCTGGTACGTGCCGGAAATTAAACGCTTCGCGAAGGTTACCGAGGAGATTTTCAATTCCTCGGGCGTGCGCTCGGAGCGCACCACCGGCACGCTTCAGTCGTTCAAGCCCGCGACCTGAACGGGGTCTGATCTTCGCCGAACCGGCGGCGTGCTTTCCGCCCCTAAATCCCCACCAGCCGCAGGAACTCCTGGCGGGTGCGGGGGTCGTCGCGCACCGCGCCGATCAGGTGGCTGGTCACCAGCGCGGCGCCGGGCGAATTGACCCCGCGCAGCGTCATGCAGGAGTGGGTGCCTTCCAGCACCACGCCCACGCCCTTGGGCTTGAGCACCTCGTCGATGGCGCGGGCGATCTCAGCGGTCATCTTCTCCTGAATCTGCAGGCGGCGGCCGTAGCCGTTGACCACCCGCGCCAGCTTGGAGATGCCGACCACCCGGTCGTTGGGCAGGTAGGCCACGTGCGCCTTGCCGATCACCGGCAGCATGTGGTGCTCGCAGAAGCTGACGAACCGGATATCCTTCAGCAGCACCAGCTGGTCGTAGCCGCCCACCTCCTCGAAGGTGCGCTCCAGATAGGCGCGGGGATCGGCGTCGTAGCCGGCGAACAGCTCGCGGTAGGAGCGCGTCACCCGCGCCGGCGTCTCCAGCAGGCCTTCGCGGTCGGGGTCGTCGCCGGCCCAGCGAAGCAGGGTCCGCACCGCCGCCTCCGCCTCCTGCGCGCTCGGGCGGCCGTGGGGCGAGGGTGGGTTTCGGGGGGGCATCTCGCCGTCGACGGTGTCGTGGTCTTCGTCGATCGGCTGGCGAGGGGTCATTCGGCGGCTTTCGGATGGCGTTGCGTCGCTTTGGACCGAAGCCGGGTCGCTCGGCAAGTCCTGCCGAGAGATGGGTAGAAGGCGCCGAGCTGTACAGGCTTCGTTAACCTTAACCGCCGAGGGTCGCTCCGTGCGGTCGATGGACGGTCGCCTCAGTATCGGAGCGAAGGACCATGAACGGGTCGGAAGTCCTGGACATCGGCCGCGACGCCATCTGGCTGGTGATCCAGCTCGCAGCCCCGATCCTGCTGGTGGGCCTGGTCGTCGGCGTGACGATCGGCCTGCTCCAGGCCCTGACCCAGGTGCAGGAGCAGACCCTGGTGTTCGCCCCCAAGATCCTGGCCGTGTTCCTGGCGCTGCTGGTCTTCCTGCCTTTGATGGGGGGGCTGATGGGCGGCTTCATGCGCGAGATCGCCGCCCGCATCGCAGGGATGTAGGCGGCCTGCGGTGGAGCATTACGCCCTTCCGGCCCAGGTCTTCGGCGCGGGCCTGGTGTTCGCGCGGGTCAGCTCGTTCATGATGCTGATGCCGGGGGTGGGTGAGACCGCGATCCCAACGCGTATCCGCCTGGCCTTCGCCTTCCTGTTGTCGCTGACCCTGTATCCGCTGGTGCGCACTGCTTTACCGGCTGAGCCCGATAGCCTGGGCGGCCTGTTCAGCGTGATCGCGCTGGAGATCGGCATCGGGCTTGGTCTGGGCGCCCTGCTGCGGATGTTCCTGGGCGCGCTGGCGGTGGCGGGGGAGGTGATCTCGCTACAGACCACGCTCGCCATGTCCCAGACCACCAATCCGCTGCAGGCTCAGCCCAGCGCCACCATCGGCGCCTTCCTGTCCCTGGTCGGGCTGACCCTGGTGTTCACCACCAACCTGCACCAGCTGTTCATCGCCGGCCTGGTGCAGTCCTACCACCTGTTCCCGGTCGGCAAGGGCGCGCCGGCGCATGATTTCGCGTTGCTGGCGATCGAGACCTTCGGGCGCACCTTTTCGCTCGGCGTACAACTCGCGGCGCCGGTGATCGTGTTCGCCATGGTGTTCAACGTCGCCCTGGGCATGGTCGCGCGGATCATGCCGCAGTTCCAGGTGTTCGCCGCCGCCACGCCGCTGATCCTGATTCTCGGCCTGTCGGTGTTCGCGCTCAGCGTGGGGGCCATCGGCCTGGTCTGGCTGGACCGGGTTCAGGCCTTCGCCGAACGGCTGATCTGACCCGCCATGTCGGACACCCAGGACAAGGGCTCCAAGACAGAAGCCCCCACAGGCCGCCGTATCCAGAAGGCCCGCGAGGACGGCCAGGTCCCCAAGTCGCCGGAGGCCGCGTCCTTCCTGGCGCTGGCGGCGGCCTGCACGGTGGTGCTGATCGCCGGCGGCGGCATCGCCCGCCAGGTGGCGGTGAACATCCTGCCCTTCATCGCCCACCCCGACGCCATCGACCTTTCGGCCAACGGGGCGGTCGGCGTGTTCCGGGCCGCCATCGGCGCGGCGGCCCCAGTGGCGGTGGTGCTGGCCGCGGCGGCGGCGGCGGGCGTCGCCGGCCACATGGTCCAGCAGGGCTTCCTGTTTTCGCCCAAGAGCATCGCCCCCGACTTCTCCAAGATCGGTATAGGCGGCGGACTGAAGCGGCTGGTGGGCGTGGACAACCTGCTCAACTTCGCCAAGAGCCTGGTCAAGCTGGTGGCGATGGCCGCGGTCGTGTGGGCCCAGCTCAAGCCCCACGCCCACGATGTCGGCGGATTGGCCTGGATCGAACCTGCGAGCGTGTTGCCCTTCGCCGCCAACATCCTGCGGGCGGTGACGGTGGCGGCGCTGATCGTCTTCGGGCTCACCGCCGGGCTCGACGTCTTCCTGCAGCGCTATCGCTTCACCGAGCGGTTGAAGATGAGCCGCGAGGAGATCAAGCAGGAGAACAAGGACACCGAGGGTGATCCCTACATCAAGGCCAAGATTCGCCAGATGCGCATGCAGCGGGCCAAGACCCGGATGATGGCCAACGTGCCCAAGGCCACGCTGGTGATCATGAACCCGACCCACTACGCGGTGGCGCTCCGCTACGTCCAGGGCGAGACGGCGGCGCCCATCTGCGTCGCCAAGGGGGTGGACGAGGTCGCTCTGAAGATCCGCGAGGTCGCCGAGGCGCACCAGGTGGCGGTGATCGAGGACGCTCCCCTTGCGCGGGCGCTCTACGCCACGATCGACCTCGACGAGACCATCCCCCGCGAGCACTATGAGGCCGTCGCCAAGATCGTCGGCTTCGTGATGGGCAAGGGCCGCCGCAGGGCGCGTCCCGTTCGCCCGTCGGGAAGAGGGGCGGCGCCGGTGAAGGTCAGCAGCCCGGGCATGCGATGAGATCGAACACATGAATGCTTTCGTCTCCCGTATCGGCCAGGGCCGTCGCCGGGTCGATCCGTTGTCCGTGGTCGCCGCCGGTTTCTTCGTGCTGGCGATCGTGGCGGCGGCCTATCCGGCGTTCAAGGCGGGGCCGGCGACCGGACCCGGCCTGCTGCTGCTGATCGGTCTGGCGGGGGTGGCGTTCGCGGGCATCTACGCCTTCGCCAGCAGCGAGCCGCGCCGGGCCATGGCCACCGACGAGGGCCTGCACGCCCTGGTGGACGCGCTGACGGAGCCTGCCGCCGTGACCTCGGCGGCGGGGCGGCTGGTCAGCTTCAACGCCGCCTGGCGCGACGAGGCCGGCGTGATCCGCCGGCTGGATCGGGAGGGCGAAGCCGGTAAGGCCATGTACGCCGCCCTGGCCGCCGCCCGCCGCACGGGATCGGCCGAGGCCCGCCTGGGTCCCGACCCCGGCCAGCCCGTGACCATCTCCAGGCTCGGCGACGACAAGCTGCTGCTGCGTCTGGTGCGCGAGGAGGCCGCCGCCGAATGGCTGCCGGTGGAGCGGCTTGCGGCGGACGTACCCACGCTTTCCCCCGCCGCGCGCGCAGGCGGCTCGCCCATGGTGGTGGCGCTGGACGCCTTCGCCGCCGCTGCGCCCTTCGGCGCGGCCCTGTTGGACGGCGGGGATCCTTTCGAGGCCACGGTGATCGAGGCCAACGAGGCGATGGAGGGGCTCACCGCCGGCGCCGCCAAGCCGGGCGCGCGCTTTGTGGACCTTCTGGACACGGCGTCGCGCAACGAGGCGCGCGCACGTCTGGCCGCCCGGGGCGGCGGGCCGGTCGAGGTGCGTCTGGCGCACACGGCGGTCGGGGCCGCGCCCAAGATCGCCCACCTCTATGTCACCCAGGCCGAGGATCGGGTGGTGGCCTACCTGCTCGACGTGTCGGAGCAGAAGCAACTCGAACTGCAGCTCGGCCAGTCGCAGAAGATGCAGGCGATCGGCCAGCTCGCCGGCGGGGTCGCCCACGACTTCAACAACCTGCTCACCGCCATCCAGCTGCGCCTGGACGAGCTGCTACACCGCCATCCGGTGGGCGATCCCTCCTACGAGGGTCTGAACGAGATCCGCCAGACCGGGGTGCGGGCCGCCGATCTTGTGCGCAAGCTGCTGGCCTTCTCGCGCAAGCAGACCGTGCAGCGCGAGACCCTGGAGCTGGGCGAACTGATCAGCGAGTTCGAGGTGCTGCTGCGCCGCCTATTGCGCGAGGACGTGATCCTGTCCACCGACTACGGGCGCGACCTGCCCCTGGTGCGGGCGGACAAGAGCCAGCTCGAGACCGCAGTCATGAATCTGGCGGTGAACGCCCGCGACGCCCTGCGCTCGCACGGGACCAACGACGGGGGCATCGGCACGGTCAGCATCCGCACCGCCCGGCTCGACCAGGTCGGCGCCCGCGCGCTGGGCTTCCCCACCGCGCCGCCGGAAGGCTGCGCGCTGATCGAGGTGGCCGACAATGGGCCGGGCATCCCGCCCGAGGCCATGACCAAGATCTTCGAGCCCTTCTTCACCACCAAGCCGGTGGGCGAGGGCACGGGGCTGGGCCTCGCCACCGTCTACGGCATCGTCAAGCAGGCGGACGGCTGGATTCACGTGGACACCGCGCCGGGCAAGGGCGCCGCCTTCCGCATCTTCCTGCCGATCCACGTCCCCTCCGCGACCGCGCCCAAGCCGGTCGCCCCGCCGCCCAAGCCTGTCGCCCGCGATCTCTCCGGCGCCGGCCGCATCCTGTTTGTCGAGGACGAGGACGCGGTGCGTGTGGTCGCCGCCCGCCTGCTGCGCGCGCGCGGCTACGAGGTGATCGAGGCCGCCGACGGCGAGGAGGCGCTGGAACTGGCCGAGCAGCACGCCGGCGAGATCGACCTGTTGATCTCGGATGTGATCATGCCGGGCCTGGACGGGCCGACCCTGCTCAAGAAGGCGCGGCACTTCCTGGGCGACGCGCCCGTGATGTTCATCTCCGGCTACGCCGAGGCGGAGTTCTCCGACCTGCTGGAGGGCGAGAGCGGCGTCACCTTCCTGCCCAAGCCCATCGACATCAAGACCCTGGCCGAACGGGTGAAGCAGATCCTCCAGGGGGGATGAGAGGCGTCCCCTCTCCCCTTGTGGGAGAGGGAGGGGCCCATTGCATAGGCAATGGGAGGGTGAGGGGTCGACGGACGTTCGCCGTTGATATCGCAGCACGACCCCTCAACCTTCCCACGCGTCTATCGACACGCGGGCCCCTTCCTTCTCCCGCAAGGGGAGAAGGAGCAATCAGCCCTTGGCGGCCTTGTCGGACAGCTCGTTGATCTTCTTGACCAGGGCCTTGGGGCCGCCGCTCTGCAGGGTGGCGGCGTAGTCGGAGCGTTGCTGGCTGAGCTGGCTGATCGCGCCGTTGAAGTAAACGTCGATCACCTTCCACTCGCCGCCCGAGTCGCGCATCCGATAGGTCAGGTCCACGTCGCTGCCGTCCGAGCTCACCAGCTTGGTATGGACCAGCTTGTCGGGACCGCGGGTGTCCACCGTCCCCACCACCAGTTTCTGGCCGTGATAGCTGTCGAAATTCTTCGCCCAGGTGGACACGCTGTAGCGGGTGAAGGCGGTCAGCAGCGCCGACTGGTCGGCCGGCGCCATGGTCGTCCAGCCCGGGCCGACCGCAAAGCGGATCATCACCGGTAGGTTGAAGGTGCCGGTCACCGCCGGCTCCAGCTTGCGGTAGCGGCCCTGGAAGCCCAGCGAACGGCCGCCCTTCATCGCGTCCAGCAGGGTGTGGTCGAAGCTTTCGATCTGCTGGGCGGCCGGGTCGGAGGCCTGGGCGTAGACCGGGAGCGCCGGCGCGGCGAAGGCGGCGACGGAGGCCAGGGCGAAGAGGGCGGACTTCGACGGGTGCATTCGTAGGGTCCTGGACTAGCCGTTAGGACGGCGTTCGCATCGGGATATGGCCGAACTCGGGCCAGTTACCCAGAACGTAGCGGCAAGGCGAAGGTTTCGAGAGCGAAATCAGGCGTCGCGTTCCACCAGGAAGACGGGAAGGGCGCGCAGCACCTCGGCTTCGGCTCCGTAGGGCGCCAGGGCGTCGGCCGCCCGGGCTGCGACCCGCAGCGCTTCGGCCCGTGCGCCCTCGATCCCCATGATCGAGACCAGGGTCGCCTTGCCGGCTTCCGCGTCCTTGCCCACCGCCTTGCCGGCCTTCTCCGCCGTGCTGGTGGCGTCGATCAGGTCGTCGGCGATCTGGAACGCCAGGCCCAGGTCGTGGGCGTAGGCGCGGAAACGTGCGCGATCCTGTTCGCCCGCCTCGCCCAGCACCGGGCCGGCCTCGCAGCTGAACTCGAACAGGGCGCCGGTCTTCATGCGCTGGAGCAGGGCGACCTCGTCGGGACCGAAGTCGTTCTCCGGCGCCACGATGTCCATCATCTGGCCGCCGACCATGCCCTCGCTGCCCGAGGCGCGGGCGAGCAGGGCGGCCAGGGTGCAGCGCACCTCGGTCGAAGAATGGGTCTCGGGATGCACCAGCACCTCGAAGGCCAGGGTCAGCAGGGCGTCGCCGGCCAGGACCGCGGTGGCTTCGTCGAACTTCTTGTGGGTGGTGGGCCAGCCCCGGCGCAGGTCGTCGTCGTCCATGCAGGGCAGGTCGTCGTGGACCAGCGAATAGGTATGCATCATCTCGATCGCCGCCGCCGCTCTGAGCGCACGGTCCCGCGGCGCCCCGAACAGCTTGGCGCCTTCCAGGACCAGGAACGGCCGCATCCGCTTGCCACCGACCTGGATGGCGTAGCGCATGGCCTCCTGCACCCGGGCGTGATGGCCGGTGGGGCGGGGCAGCAGCCGGTCGAGTTCGGCGTTCACGGCGTCCGCGGCGGCGGTCATTTCCGACTTCAATCGGCTGGCGCTGTCGAGGGCTTGGGTGGTCAAGTCGGTGTCGCTTTCGATCGGTTGGCGAAGACGGCCGGTCACGATCCGGCGCGGCCGCGTCGTATAACGCGGGCGGTCTCCATAGCGTGACCTTGGCGCACCAGCACGTCGAAATCAGCCACCGGCGCCGATACGGTTTACGCCGCGCGCCTTCCAACCAGCGGGGCGGCTCCCTAATCTTATAAGATCGCGATGCAGCCTGGCTTCGAGCCGGGATCGATTGGCCGGCCGCCTGTCGCGGCGGCGGACCTAGGGAGACAGGGTTGCGGGTTGTTCTGGCTCAGCCGAGGGGCTTCTGCGCCGGCGTTGTGCGGGCGATCGATATCGTCGAGCGCGCGCTCCAGAAGTATGGCCAGCCCGTCTATGTGCGCCACGAGATCGTCCACAACCGCCACGTGGTCGAGAGCCTGAAGGCGAAGGGCGCACGCTTCGTCGAGGAGCTGTCGGAAATCCCCGACGGCGCCGTCACGGTGTTCAGCGCGCACGGCGTCTCCCAGAGCGTGGAGATCGAGGCGAAGGCGCGGGCCCTGCCGGTGCTGGACGCTACGTGCCCCCTGGTCTCCAAGGTGCATTCACAGGGCAAGCGCTACGTTTCGCGCGGCCGCTCGCTGATCCTGATCGGCCATGCCGGCCACCCCGAGGTGGAGGGCACCATGGGCCAGGTGGACGCGCCGGTGGCGCTGGTCTCCACCGAGGCCGACGTCCAGGCCCTGGCCTTCCCCACCAATACGCCGCTGGCCTATGTGACGCAGACCACGCTGAGCGTCGACGACACCAAGAGCGTCATCGCCGCGCTGAAGCGCCGCTTTTCAGACATCACCGGGCCTGATACCTCCGACATCTGCTACGCTACCCAGCATCGGCAGTCGGCTGTACGCGACCTTTGCAAGGTGGTGGACGTCCTGCTGGTGGTGGGCGCCAAGAACAGCTCCAATTCCAACCGATTGTGCGAGATCGGGCTGGAGGAGGGACTGCCGAGCTACCTGATCGCCGACGGTGGCGAGTTGGACCCCGAGTGGGTCCGCGGCCACGAAACGATCGGATTGACCGCCGGAGCCTCGGCTCCGGAGGAACTTATCCTGGACGTCATCGCCACCTTGCGCCGTATCGGCGATGTCGAGGTGACGCAAATGAACGGGATCAAGGAAGAGATCGAGTTCAGACTACCGGCCGAGCTTCGCACCCCGGCCGAAACCGCCGCCGAAGAGGCTGCGGCCTGATTGGGTTCATAGCGCCGCTCCCCCGGCGCGGACATACTTGAGGAGTGCGGCATGGGTCTTCCCCTGCAGCAAGTGGCCCGTATCGGGGCCTATGTGATGAAGAAGCACTGGTCGGGCGAGAAACGCTACCCGCTCGTGCTGATGCTGGAGCCGCTGCTCCGCTGCAACCTGGCTTGCGCCGGCTGCGGCAAGATCGACTATCCCGACGAAATTCTGAACCAGCGCCTGTCCTACGAGCAGTGCATGGCGGCGATCGACGAGTGCGGCGCCCCCGCCGTCTCCATCGCCGGCGGCGAGCCCCTGCTCCACCGCGACATGCCCAAGATCGTCAAGGGCTACATCGAGCGGAAGAAGTTCGTCATCCTCTGCACCAACGCGCTGCTGATGACGAAGAAGATCGACCAGTACGAGCCCGACCCCTTCTTCACCTGGTCCATCCACCTGGACGGCGACCAGGCCATGCACGACAAGTCGGTCTGCCAGGACGGCGTCTACCAGAAGGCGGTCGAGGCCATTCAGCTGGCCAAGTCCAAGGGCTTCCGTGTCCAGATCAACTGCACCGTGTTCGACGGCGCCGACCCTGAGCGTTTGGCTAGTTTCTTCGACGAGATGGAAGAAGCCGGCCTGGACGGCATCACCATCTCCCCCGGCTACGCCTATGAGCGTGCGCCGGACCAGGAGCACTTCCTCAACCGCGCCAAGACCAAGCAGTTCTTCCGCGACGTGCTCAAGCGCGGCAAGGGCGGCAAGGCGTGGAGCTTCACCAACTCGCCGCTGTTCATGGACTTCCTGGCCGGCAACCAGACCTACGAATGCTCGCCGTGGTCGATGCCGCTGCGCACCGTGTTCGGCTGGCAGAAGCCCTGCTACCTGATCGGCGAAGGCTATGTGAAGTCCTTCAAGGAGCTGATGGAAGACACCGAGTGGGAGGACTACGGCGTCGGCAAGTACGAGAAGTGCGCCGACTGCATGGTCCACTGCGGCTTCGAGGGCACCGCCACCACCGATGCGGTGAAGAACCCGCTGAAGATGCTGGGTCTGGCGATGAAGGGGATCAAGACCGAGGGCGCCATGGCGCCGGAGATCGACCTCTCCAACCAGCGCCGGGCGAACTACGTGTTCTCAGAGCAGGTCGACAAGAAGGTGACGGAGATCCGCATCGCCAATCCCAGGGCCTCCAACAAGGTGGTAGCTGCGGAGTAGGTCGAGCTTCCGGAAGGCGACCTCCGCCTCGCGCCCGGTGCGGATCAGCGCCGGGAGCTGGCGGGGATCGAGCGCCAGCGATTTGAGGACGGCGAGGATGTCCATCCCGCCGTCCTTTTTCATGCCCGCCTGCGCGGCCTTCGGCAGAGCGCGGTCGGCCCCGTCGGAAATGACCCGCAGGACTGCGAGCGGCAGGCCGTGGGCCGAGGCGAAGCGGGCGGCGACGTGGGACTCCATGTCCACCGCTATTGCGCGGGTCGCCGTGCGGAGGTCCGCCTTAGCCGTGGCGTCCACCACCATCGTGTCGCTGGCGGCGATGGAGCCAAGGTGAGCCGAGGATAGGGCTGTGACCAGTGCGCGCGCCCACCGCGCATCCGTGATCCAGCGCGTCGAAGCCTCGACGACCGCATCCCCGACGACCCAGTCCCCGACCGCCAGTTCCGGCGAAAGCGCGCCGCCGAGGCCGACGCTGACCACGCCGCGTGGGTGGTGGGTCAGGAAGGCGGTTTCAAGTTTGCGCGCCAGGCCGGCGGAGTCGCCGCCGCCGGGGACGACGATCAGGCCATGACTGGCGAGCAGGTCGGCTTCGCGCTTGAGGCCGGTGACGGCGAGGATGGGTGCGGTCACGCGATGGCCTCTCGGAATGATGACGACCCCGGATTCAATGTATGCAAGTTCGGCCCCCCTGGTAATTTGCCATCGTCACGCGATCTTCCCGCCACCATGCGCCACAAAGGAGTTCGGCCTTGAACCGACTGACTGTCCTACTCGCCCTTGTCATATCGACGCCCGGCGCAGCGGCGCTGGCGCAGGATTCGACCCACCTGTCGCCCCAGTTCCTGGCATGCCATCAACGGGCAGGTGACAATCCGGTCCAGAAATCCGTGTGCGCCCAGCGCGAGGCGGGCGCTCAGGACGACCGGCTGAACAAGGCCTATCGCCAGGTCATGGGCCAACTCGCGCAGAACCCGGCCGCTAAGACCAAGCTGCGCGATGAGGAGCGCAGCTGGATCAAGGACCGGGACTACACCTGCAAGGTCAACGGCAACACTATCGATGAGAGCTGTGTGGTGATGAAGACCGCCGTCAGGGCCGACGAACTCGAAAGCCGCGTGAGGTTCTAGCGGCGTCGTGGGATAGCTGCGGTCCGCAAAGGGCGGCGTCGGGCGTTCGCCCATCGCGCGGATCGCAGCCCGCCTCACATCCCGAACGCCACCTCGCGCGAGTTGCTCTGCATCAGGTTGCGGTAGCGGGCCATGGCCCACAGGGGGAAGAACTTCCGGTAGCCGTGGTAGCGCAGGTAGAAGACCCGCGGGAAACCGCCGCCGGTGTAGAATTCCTCCGGCCACAGGCCGTCCTCGTCCTGGGTGGCCTGGAGGTGCTTGATCCCGCGCGCCACCGCCGGGTGGTCCGCCTCGCCGGCCGACATCATGGCCAGCACCGCCCAGGCGGTCTGGGACGAGGTCGAGGGCGCGGGTACATAGCCCGTATAGTCCAGCTTGTAGCTGTCGCACGACTCGCCCCAGCCGCCGTCCGCGTTCTGGACCTTGACCAGCCAATCCACCGCCCGCGTCATCAGCGGGTCGGTCGGGCCGAGGCCGGCCTTGTTCAGCGCCACTAGGGCCGACCAGGTGCCGTAGATATAGTTCACGCCCCAGCGGCCCCAGAAGCTGCCGTCCGGCTCCTGTTCCTTGCGCAGGTAGTCGATGGCCGCGGTCATGCGCGGGCTGTCCAGCGGCTCGCCGAGCTGGGCCAGCATGCCGACGCAGCGCGCCGCCACGTCCACCGTCGGCGGGTCGAGCAGGGCGCCATGGTCGGCGAAGGGGATGTTGTTCAGGTAGAAGTGGGTGTTGTCCGCGTCGAAGGCGGCGAACCCGCCGTCCTTGCTCTGCAGGCCGACGATCCATTCCTCGCCGCGCGCGATGGCCTCGTCGTTTCCCTCGATCCCGAGGCTGGCGCGGGCGCGGTCCATGGCCAGCACCACCACGGCGGTGTCGTCCAGGTCGGGATAGTGGGCGTTGTTGTACTGGAAGGCCCAGCCGCCGGGGCGCACGTCCGGCTTGCGGTCGGCCCAGTCGCCCTTGACGTCCAGCACCTGGCGGTCGCGCAGCCAGTCGAGGGTGCCCTTCACCCGCGCAGCAGCCACCGGGCCGCCGGCCTCCATCAGGGCGTGTGCCGCCAGCGCCGTATCCCACACCGGGCTGGCGCAGGGCTGGCAATAGGCCTCCTCGTCCTTGATCACGAGCAGGTTCTCGATCGACTTGCGGGCGATGGCGCGGTGGGGATGGTCCTCGCCATAGCCTAGAGCCGCGAACATCATCACGCTGTTGGCCATGGCCGGATAGATGGCGCCCAGGCCGTCCTCGCCGTTCAGCCGCTCCACTACCCAGGCGACGCAGGCGTCGATGGACTTCTTGCGCAGCTTCTTGGGCCACAGGCTCTCGGTCGCCTTCAGCGCGCCATCGAGCATGTTGAAGCCGATGGTCCAGACCAGCTTGGGGTCGGCGGCGTTGGAGACGCGCGGGGCCTTGGCGACCGGCTTGAACAGCTCGCGCACGGTCACGTCGCGCGGGTTGCGGGCCTGGGGCCGCAGGTTCATCAGCACCAGCAGCGGCACGATCACCGTGCGCGACCAGTAGCTCATCTTGGACAGGTGGACCGGGAACCAGGTGGGCGCCAGGATCAGCTCGGCCGGCATGTTGGGGATTTCCGCCCAGGCGATCTCGCCATAGAGCGCCAGCTGGATGCGGGTGAAGACGTTGGCCGCCGCGGCTCCGCCCCGCGCCAGGATGGCTTCGCGGGCGCGCACCATGTGTGGGGCCTCGACGCTGTCGCCGATCATCTTCAGCGCGAAGTAGGCCTTCACAGTAGCGGAGATGTCGAAGGGGCCGTCGTGATACAGCGGCCAGCCGCCGTGCGCGGCCTGGATGCGGCGCAGGTAGACGCCGATCTTGCGCTCCAGTTCCAGGTCGTCCGGCTCGGCCAGGTACTGGCGCAGCAGGATGTATTCGGCCGGAATGGTGGCGTCGGCCTCCAGCTCGAACACGAAGTGGCCGTCCGGGCGCTGCGCACGCATGAGCGCGTCGGCGGCCTTGTCCACGGAAGCGTCAAGATTTTGGATCGAAACATCGCCGATCAGGCGGGTCTCGTCCAAGAAAGAGTCATACATTCTCAAGCTGTTCCCCAGGGGATCAACTACACGACCAAACGCGCGAGCGCCAAGTCGGCGGCGTGTCCTCCGGAACGCACTGCGCCCTCAATCGTCGCAGGCAGTCCGGTCGCGGTCCAATCGCCGGCCAGGATCAGGTTGCTCCAGCGGGTCTTCGCGGGCGGCCGCAGGGCGTCCTGCTCGGGCGTCGCGGCGAAGGTGGCGCGCTTCTCCTTGACCACCTGCCAGGGCGGAAGATCTTGGGACAGCCCGTGCACGGCGGCGACATCCTTCCACAACAGCCGCGCCAGCGCCTCGCGATCCATGTCCACGAGGCGATCAGCACCGCTCACTGTTACGGATATGCGCTCGGGGAAGGCGAAAATCCACTCCACGGTCCCGCCGATCACGCCGATCATGGGCTCGGCGTTGCTCGGCGGTGTCACCCTAAAGTGTGCGTTGACAATGGCGCGGTGCTCGGTCGGGACCGTCAGCCTAGGGACGAGTTCGCCCGCCACCCAAGGGGGAACGGCCAGCACGACCGTTTCACCGGCTCCGACCGTCACCTCGCCGTCCGCGAAGGTCAGGCCCGTGATCCGGTCTTCCGCCATCTCGAGCTTCCGCAGGCGGCGGCCCAGGCGCACCGTCGCGCCTGCGGATTCCAGCGTGGTGATGGCCGGATCGACGAAGGCTGCAGCCAGGGTGGGCTCGGCGATCCGGGGTCGATAGGCCGCGCCGCCCTTGGCCAGGGTCTCGCGCACCACCGCGCCGGCGAGGTCGGCCGATCCGCTTTTCGCCTCGGTGTTCAGCGCCGCCAGCAGGAAGGGCTCCATCAGCCGCTCCCACAGCACGCCTTCGCAGCGCATGGCCTGATCCACCCGCTTGCCGGGCTGAGGTCGGGTGAGGGGAACAAGGCCCAGATAGTCGCCGACCCGGGTGTCGGGCACGCGGCGCGAGGGCGAGAACACCCACCAGGGGATCGGGCCCTCGTTCGGGCGCAGGGTCCAGCGCTTGCCGGTGCGCACGTCGGCCCAGACGAACTCCGCGCGCTCGGGCCCGGCGAGGCGGTCGCGGGCGCCGATGGCGTCGAGATAGGCCATGATCGCGGTGTTGCCGGACAGGACCAGGTGGTTGCCGTTGTCGATGACCTGGCCGAGCTGCGGATCGAAGTATGAACGGCAACGCCCGCCGGCCTGGGCGGCGGCTTCGGACAGCTCCACCGTCACGCCCCGCTGGGCCAGTTTCACCGCGGCGGCGAGACCGGCGACGCCGGCGCCGATGACGTGGACCTTCATCCGAGCAGGCCGTGGCGCAGCACCAGCCACAGCAGTTCGCCCTTGCCGACCTTGACCCGCGTGCGCGGCGGCGTCCAGCCGAGCGCGGCGGTGCGGTCCAGCGTCTTGCCATAGACCGCCGACATCAGCCGAGGCGCCAGTAGCTTGCCGCGCGGCTTGGCCTTCAGCACCCGGTCGGCCGAGGCGTAGGCCTCGCGCGCCAGGGCTAGCAGCTCGCGGGCGGCCTGATCGATGTGGGGATGGTTCACCACCGTGTGCGGGTCGTCGCCCGCGATCCCGGCCCGGTCCAACGCCTCGCGTGGCACGTAGAGCCGCCCGATCGAGGCGTCCTCGTCGAAGTCGCGCAGGATGTTGGTGAACTGCAGCGCCCGGCCCAGGTGGTGGGCCAACGCCAGCCCCGGCTGTTCGTCCATGCCGAACACCTTCACCGACAGCCGCCCGACCGCGCAGGCCACCCGGTCGACATAGAGGTCCAGCGTGGCGAAATCCGGCGCGCGGATGTCGGCGTCCACGTCCATCTGCATGCCGTCGACCACGGCGACGAAGTCTTGCTTGCGCGCGCCGAACCGCTGCACCGCCTCGACCAGGAGGGCGGCGCGACCGGGATCGCCCCCCGCGTACAGGCTGTCCAGGTCGGCGCGCCAGGCGTCCAATTCGGCCCGGCGCGAGGCGCGGTCGCCCTGCATATCGTCGGCGATATCGTCGACGATGCGGCAGAAGCCGTAGATGGCGTACATCGCCTCCCGCTCCGCCTTGGGCAGCACGCGCATGCCGGCGTAGAACGAGCTGCCGGACGCGCCGGTCTGCTCGGCGGTGGCGGTCGTTGCTGGGGACGGTGTTGCGGTCATGCGCGCCGACGACGGAAGGGCAGCATGGCCATGGCGCTCAGCGCAAGGGCGGCGGCCTCGGCCTTGGTGTGGTGGACGCGCTCGCTGAGCGGATCGCGGACGATCAGGCGGCGGGTCAGGTCCTCGCCCAGGCGCTGGATCACCGCCACCTCCATCCTCAGCCGGGTGGCCTTGATCATGCCGGCGAAGGGCCTGGACTGGCTCAGCAGCACGTCGGTGCGCCGGGCCAGGTCGGCGATCACGCCCTTCAGCGCCGGCGACGCCTTGGGCGCGTCCAGCGCCTCCACCGTCAGCCCGGCCGCGCGCAGCTGGTCGTCGGGCAGATAGACCCGGTTCAGCGTGCGGTAGTCCTTCCCGCAGTCCTGTAGGTGGTTGATCACCTGCAGCGCCGCGCACAGGGCGTCGTTGGCGGGCCAGCTCGCCCGGCTCTCGCCATGCACGTCGAGCACGAAGCGGCCGACGGGCGCCGCTGAATAGCGGCAGTAGTCCATCAGGTCCGCCCAGTCGTCGTAGCGGAGCTTGGTCACGTCGCGGCGGAAGGCCTCCAGCAGGTCCAGGCCATGCTGCGGTGTAAGGCCATGTTCGTCCTGCACCCTGCGCAATTCCAGAGCTTCGGGATTGGCGTCGCTCTCGCCGGCCAGTGTCGCGCGCATGATCTCCAGGTGGGCGAGCTTCCCTTCCGGCGAGGCGGTCTCGCTGTCGGCCACGTCGTCGGCGACGCGGGCGAAGCGGTAGAAGGCGAACACCGTGGCCCTGTGCTTTGGCGCGATCAGGAAGGAGGCGACGGGGAAGTTCTCGTCGTTCTGGCCCTTGCCGGAGGCCAGCTCGGCGGCGCTCCCGTGTTCCAGTACAGCGCTCATGAGCCCGTCCCCACCATGGCTTGCGACCGGCCCTTCCACATGCCGCCCTTGCCCTGCCAGACCTGCACCGCCGACTGGAGGGTGAACAGGGTGTAGAGCGCCCCGATCACCGGCAGGGCCACGCCCCACAGCGGCGAGACGCGGTAGAGCCTCGTCATGGGGGTAAAGCTTATCGCCATCAGCAGCCAGGTCAGTGCGCCGGCGAGCTGGGCCCAGCCATGGCTGAACAGGGCGACCAGCGGCGGGGCCAGATAGGTCAGGATCATGCCCAGCACCGTACCGATCAACAGCCAGGGCGAATAGCCAAGCTGGGCGTAGGCGGAGCGCGAGATCATCCGCCCGATCTCGCCCAGGTTCTCGTAGGGGCGCAGGCTCGCCGCCCGCGTGCCGAGGCCGAGCCAGATCGGCCCCTGCCGCTTGAGCCGGGCGGCGAGCGCGCAGTCGTCGATGATGGCGTCCCGGATCGAGGCGATGCCGCCGGCCGCCTCCAGCGCCTCGCGCCGCACCAGCATGCAGCCGCCGGCGCCGGCGGAAACCTTGCTTCGGGTGTTATTGACCCAGCCGAACGGGAACAGCATGTCGAAGAAGTAGACGAACGCCGGGATCATCAGCCGCTCGGCGAAGGTCGCGCAGTGCAGCCGCACCATGATCGAGGCCAAGGCCAGCTTGCCTGCCTCGGCCCGTCCCACCAACTGGCGCAGGTTGGAAGGATCGTGGCCGATGTCGGCGTCGGTGAGCAGCAAATAGTCGGGTCCGTCCGCCGAGGCGTGGGCCGCCCCTTGGCTCACCGCCCACATCTTGCCGACCCAGCCGGCCGGCAGGGGCGAACCGGAGACGACTTCCAGCCTTTCCGAGCCCGGCAGGGCGCGGGCGACATCGGCGGTGCCGTCGTCGCTCTGGTCGTCCACCAGCACCACCCGGAATGGACCCGGATAGTCCTGGGCCAGCAGGTCGCCGATGGAGCGGGCGATCACATCGGCCTCGTTGCGGGCGGGGACCACGGCGACCACCGACGGCCAATGGACCGGCGAACCCGGCTGGTCTCGGTCGTCGCGTTCGCGCGCCAGCCAGAACAGGCCGCGCCCGAGCATCAGATAAAGCCAGATGGCGAGGCCGAGCCCGCCCAGGACGAGCGCGATCACTTGATGTAGCCCGCGGACCTGAACCAGGCGATGGCGTCCGACAGGGCTTGGCGATAGGGCCGCGCGCTATAGCCCAGCTCCCGCTCCGCTTTGGCCGAGCTGAAGAACATCTGGTAGCGCGACATGCGCAGCGCATCGGCGGTCAGGAACGGCTCCTTGCCGGTCAGCTTGGCTATACCCTCCGCCGCATAGGCCAGGGGGAACAGCGGCCCAAGCGGCAGGGCGACGGTGGGGGGCTTGCGGCCGGACAGGTCGGCGATCACCGCCAGCATCTCGCGCAGGGTGGCGTCCTGGCCGCCCAGGACATAGCGCTCGCCGATCCGGCCTTTGTCGAAGGCTAGCAGGTGGCCCTCCGCCACGTCGTCTACGTGGGCGAGGTTCAGCCCGGTCTCGACGAAGGCGGGCATCTTGCCGGTGGCGGCCTCGACGATGATCCGGCCGGTCGGAGTCGGCTTGATGTCGCGCGGGCCGATCGGGGTGGAGGGGTTGACGATCACCGCCGGTAGGCCGCGCTCACCCACCAGTCGCTCGACCTCGCGCTCGGCCACCACCTTGCTGCGCTTGTAGGCGCCGATGGCGGCCTCGGGCGTCAGTGGGCGGGTCTCGTCGGATGGGCCGTCCTTGAGGCTCAGGGTGGCGACGCTGGAGGTGTAGACGATCCGCTCCACCCCGGCGTCGAGCGCCGCTTCCATGATCCCGCGCGTGCCGGTCAGGTTGTTGCGCACGATCTCCTCGGGGTCGCGCGCCCACAGGCGGTAGTCGGCGGCGACGTGGAACAGGTAGCGCGCGCCTCGCACCGCCTTGATCAGCGAAGCCGGGTCGCGCAGGTCGCCTTCCACCTGCTCGCAGTCGAAATCGGCGAAGTTGCCGCGCGGACTGGAGGCCCGCACCAGGGCGCGCACGGAAAAGCCGCGCGCCGCCAGCTTGCGGGCCACCGCCGAACCGACGAAGCCTGAGGCTCCTGTCACCAGCACTCTGTCACCGGCCGAGCCGAACGCCATGGATCACGCCTAAACGCGGGCCGAACCCGCAAACCGCGCCTCTCTAGCGCATTCGCGGGAGCGGCGCGCTAGAGGCGTTTTGCATCGACGTCCGCCAAGGCCCTAGGCGTGGGGACCGGCTGGGGCCGCCACAGGCTGACCGGCCGGTCCCTGAGGCGTCGAAGGTTGCGGCGTCGGGCCCTGGGTTCCTGGTCCCTGATCGCCCTGGCCTTGCGGGGCGGGCGTTTCGCCGACCGAGGACTGGCCGTCGGCGGGCGCCGCTGCGCCGGGCTGCGGGCCGGTGTCGGGGCCGAAGTCCGGCAGGTCCTGCACGTTCACCTTGCCGCCGGTGATCTCGGCCTGGCGGTTCTGCAGGTAGAGCGAACGCAGGGTGGCGTACTGGTCGGTGGCCATGGCGTCGATCTGCTTGAGCTGCGGATCGATGTTGGCGCGGGTGTCCAGGCCGTTGACCACCGTCTTGGCGGCGCTGACCTCCCACCGGCCGGTGTAGCGGATCCAAGTCAGCGGATCGCTCAGGGTGTCCACGCCGCTGCCGATCAGGTCGCGCACGTCGGAGGGGCCCAGCACCGGGATGAAGATGAACGCGCCGGGCGGCACCCCGTAGCGGCCGAGGGTGTTGCCGAACCCGTTGGGATGAAAGGGGATGCCCGCCGTCGTCGCTGCATCCGCAAGGCCCGCGACCCCTACCGTGGAATTGATCGCGAAGCGGCCCAGCGTCTCGACCGCCGCCTTAGGATGAAGTTGGACCACGTCGTTGAAGAAGATCACCGGCGAGTTCACGTTGCGGATGGCGTTGTGCAGCCCCTTGCGGGCCGGGCTCGGCACCGCGTGGGCGTAGAATACCGAGGCGGGCCGGATCGCCACCCGGTCCAGATAGCGGAACACGGCGTAGGACTTGCGGTTGAGGTGCTCGTACGGGTCTTGGTTCGGATCCGTGGATGCGGCGCCAGCCGGGACGGACGCCTGATCCTGGGCGTTGGCGGGGGCCGCCTGCGCGATGGCCGCGCCTCCGGCGAGAAGCGAAATGGCGGTGGCCAGCAGCGATGCTCGAAGCACGCGGTATCTCCTGATGCGCGCGCCAACGGCTGCGCTTGGCTTCACAAATGATTTCGCAGGCGAAACGTTCAAGGCCACCTGTGCGGTAACTGCAGTTTGGCGGCGGTTTTTACAGGGTTGTGTCCGCCTGGGCCTCAGTTCCCGATCCAGCGCTTGAGCCAGCCTTCCACCGTGGCGTGCCATTGCAGCGAGTTCTGCGGCTTCAGCACCCAGTGGTTCTCGTCGGGGAAGGTCAGCAGTTCGCTGGGCACCTCGCGGCTCTGCAGGGCGGTGAAGGCGCCGAGCCCCTGTTCCAGCGGGATGCGGTAGTCCTTGGCGCTATGGATCACCAGCATCGGCTTGGACCAGTCGGCCACGTGGTCCACCGGATTGAAGCGCTCGAAGTTCTCCGGCTTCTCCCACGGCATGGCGTGGCCGTTCTCCCACTCGCTGAACCACTGCTCCTCGGTGGAATAGCCCATCATCCGGTTGTCGAAGACGCCGTCGTGGACGACCAGGCACTTCCAGGGCGTGTTCCAGACCCCGGCGATCCAGTCGATCATGAAGCCGCCGTAGCTGGCGCCCAGAGCACACGCTCGGTCGCCGTCGAGGAAGGAATACTTGGCCAGGGCCGCCGCCCAGCCCTTTTGCAGGTCCTCCAGCGGCCGGTCGCCCCAGTGGCCGGAGATGGCGTCGGTGAAGGCCTGGCCGTAGCCGGTCGAGCCGTGGAAATCGATCATCACCGCCGCATAGCCCGCGCCAGCGTAGGTCTGCGGGTTCCAGCGATAGCTCCAGCTGTCGCCGAAGCTGCCCTGCGGACCGCCGTGGATCAGGAAGGCGACCGGATAGCGCTTGCCGGGCTGGTAGCCGTAGGGCTTGACCACATAGCCGTGCACCGTCTCGCCGTTCCAGCCGGTGAAGCTGAACTGTTCGAAGCCGCCGAACTGCACGTCGGCCAGACGCTCGGCGTTGGCGTAGGTGATCCGCACCGGCGTGCTGCCATAGCGCACGGAATAGAGCTCGGCCGGGCCGCCGAGGCCGTCGCCGGCGAACACCGCGCCGTTGGGCGAGACATCGTAGTCGCCGACATGGCCGCGATCGGTCAGGGGCGTCACGCCGCCCGTGGCCACGTCGATATTGAACAGGCGGGTGACGCCGACGTCGTCGGCATTGGCCAGCAGGCTGTGTCCGTCACGCGACCAGGCGATGTGCTCGGCCGAGCGATCCCAGTTCGGCGCGACCTCGTGCTTCGCGCCGGTGGCGAGGTCCATCACCCAGACGCCGAAGCGGTCGGACTCGAAACCCGGCTTGGTCTGGGCGCGATAGGCCAGGAAGCGGCCGTCCGGCGATACGGTCGGCTCGGCGTCCCAGGCGGGATTGTCCTTGGTCAGGTCCACCGCCGGCCCGGCGCCATCGACCGGCGCGCGCCAGATGTCGAAATTGGTGCTCCAGGGCTCGGTCCGCCCAGCCATCCGCACCGAGAAGAACACGCTTTTCCCATCCGGCGACAGCGCGAAGTCCTCGGCCCCGCCGAACGGCTTGGAGGGGACGTCGCCGTCCAGGTGGGGCGTCAGCGGCGTGGCTTCCCTGGCCGCGACGCCGTTCGCGCCCAGCTTCAACGTGAACAGGTGGTTGCGCGTGCCGTCCGCCCAGGTGTCCCAGTGGCGCACGAACAGCTTGTCGTAGACCTGGCCCGAGGCCTTGTCCGCCTTGCGTTCAGTCGTGCGCGCGACAGTGCAGGCCGGCGTGCCGCAATCCGGGAACACGGCCATCGACACCACCAGGGTGCGGCCGTCGGCGCTGACGCGATAGGCGCCCACGTCCAGCGGTAACCGGGTTACCTGGGTCGCCTGGACGCCCGAGGCGTCGGTGCGCCAGACCTGGTCGGAGCCCGAGCGGCCGGACAGGAAGTAGATCGTGCGCCCGTCGCCCGACCAGCTCGCGCCGCTGGCCCCGCCGTCGGACGCCGCCAGCCGGCGCGTCTTGCCGCCCTGCGCGATCCAGAGGGCGTTGATCCCCTTGTTCGCCTTGAGATCGGTGGAGCGCACGCTGTAGACGACCGCGCCCCCGTCCGGCGAGACGTGCGGGTCCGACACCCGCTCGAGCGTCACCAGGTCCTTGGCGGTGAAGGGCCGGGCGTCGGCGCCGCCGGCCACGCCCAGGGTTGCGAACAGGAGCGGGATGGCGAGGCTTCTGAAGGTCATGCACCTGTATAGCCCCGCTTTCCGAGGTGCGGGAAGTGGGCTTGGGTTGCTGACCTGGCAGGCTGGGACCGGCCTATTACACCGCTCATCTCCGCGAAGGCGGGGACCCAGATTCATTCCGTGCGGCCGGCGGGCTTGATCTGGATTCCCGCCTTCGTGGGAACGAGCGGATTAAAACAAAGGTCAAATCACCCCAGCCCCGCGCGCCGGAACGCGACCTCCGACATCGCCGACCAGTCCTTCTCGCCCGCCCCGTTGGCGATGGCGTCGACGAAGTTGTCGCGTAGCACGCTGGCGAAGGGCAGGGGGACCTCGGCCGCCTCGCCGGCCGCCAGCGCCAGGCGGATGTCCTTCAGGCCGAGCTTCAGCTTGAACTTGGCCGGCTCGAACTCCTTGGCCAGGATCAGCGGACCGTAGACCTTGAAGGCCGGGGCCGCGAACAGGGTGCCGGTGATCAATTCGTAGAAGCTGTTCGGGTCCAGCCCCTGCTTCTCGGCGAAGGCGAAGGTCTCGGCCAGGGTCTCGATGGTCACCGCGATCATGAAGTTGGCCGCCAGCTTGGCGACGTTGGCCAGGTGGGGCTTGTCGCCGAGCGGCCAGGTCTTGCGGCCGATGGCGTCCAGCAGCGGCTGGACCTTGGCCAGGGCGTCGGCGGAGCCCGCGGCCAGTACGTTCAGCTCGCCTTTCTCCGCCACGTCGGGCCGGCCGAGCACGGGTGCGCTGACGAAGGCCACGTCCTTGTCGGCGTGGACGGTCTCTAGCTCGCGGGCCAGGGCGACGGAGATGGTGGCGCTCAACACGTGGACGAGGCCGGGGGCGGCGCGGTCCAGCGCCCCGCCGCCCAGGATGACCTCGCGCACCGCCTCGTCGTTGGCGAGCATGGTGATCGCGGCGTCGCCGGCGAAGGCGTCGGCGGGCGTGGCGGCCACCTTTGCGCCCTTGCCGGCCAGGTCATCAGCCGGGCCTTTGGAGCGGTTCCACACCGTCACCTCATGTCCCGCCCGCAACAAGCTCTCCGCCAGGCCTGCGCCCATGGCGCCCAGACCGATCACGCCGACCTTCATGTTCGTCTCCAAGGATCGCGGCCCGAGTTGCGCGCGCAACGCCCCATCTAGTGTGTCCAACTTCCCGACGCCCGCCTTCGATCCCGGCGGTTCGACGGAAAGGCGCGTTGGGCCCGCCGCCGCAGGGGCCTTGCTTAAGCCCTTCTTCGGACAGATATTGATAGTCAATCGCGGTTCAATCCGAAGGCGGTCCAACCCCAGTGCGCGCCGGTATGTTTTCAGGACGGGCCAAGTCGCCCGAGTCGTCCGGCGTGGTCCCGCTCGGATCGGCGGCGCGCGGCTTCAGCGGCGTGGTCGTCGGCGTGGGCGTGGCGTCCAACGACGGTGGGCTGCAGGCCGGCGAACTGGAGCGTCGGCTGCTGGAGATCGGCTTTGTCGAGGGCGCGCGGGTGGAGATCCTGCACGAAGGCGCCATCGGTCGCGACCCCATCGCTGTGCGGCTCGACGACATGCGCGTGGCGCTGCGCCGTCGTGAGGCCAATGCGGTGATGGTGCAGGCCGATGCGGGTGAAGCCGCCTACCTGACGGCCGCGGAATGAGCCTCGATCTCGGCGAGACGCTCGAATCGCCGTCCTCGCCCGCAACGGACAGCGTCGCCACGCCGCCACCGCCAACAAGCGCGACCCCGACCGCCATCCCCCGCATCGCGCTGGTGGGCACGCCCAACTGCGGCAAGACCGCCCTGTTCAACGCCCTGACCGGCGCGCGCCAGAAGGTGGCCAACTACGCCGGCGTCACGGTCGAGCGCAAGGAAGGCCCGGTCGTGGCCGCCGACGGCTGGCGCGGCCGCGTGGTCGACCTCCCCGGCACCTATTCGCTGCGCGCGCGCAGCCCCGACGAGGCCGTCACCCGGGACGTGGTGCTGGGCCGCTTCGCGGGCGAGGCCGAGCCTGACGTGATCATCTGCGTGGCCGACGCCACCAACCTGCGCCTAGTGCTGCGCCTGGCGCTGGAGCTGAAGTCGGTTGGCCGGCCCATGGTGCTGGCGCTGAACATGTTCGACATCGCCGAGCGGCAGGGCTGGCGCATCGATGTCGAGCGGTTGTCGCGCGAGCTCGGCGTGCCCGTCGTCACCACCGTCGCCACCCGCAAGCGCGGCATGGAAACCCTTCTGGACGCGGTGCGGGGCCTGGCCGTCCGCCCCATCGAGGCCCACGCCTGGCGCGAACCGACCTCGACGGAGCTGCGCGTCGCTCATCGCGAAGCCGAGCGCATCCGCAAGGCCTGCGTCACCCAACCGACCCAGCCCGACACCCTGACCGGGCGGCTGGACAGCGTGCTGCTGCACCCCATCGCCGGCAGCGCCATTCTGCTGACGGTGCTGTTCCTGATGTTCCAGGCGGTGTTCACCTGGGCCCAGCCGGTGATGGACCTGATCAAGGCCGGCTTCGACCATCTCGCCACCCTGGTCGCCCAGGTGATGCCGGAAGGCGTGCTGCGCAGCCTGATCACCGACGGGGTGATCTCGGGGGTGGGCAGCGTGCTGGTCTTCCTGCCCCAGATCCTGATCCTGTTCCTGTTCATCATCCTGCTGGAAGACTTCGGCTACATGGCCCGCGCCGCCTTCCTGATGGACAAGGTGATGGGCGGGGCGGGGCTGCATGGGCGGGCCTTCATCCCGCTGCTGTCGAGCTTCGCCTGCGCCATTCCGGGGATCATGGGCGCGCGGGTGATCGACAGCAAACGCGACCGGCTGACCACCATCCTGGTCGCCCCGCTGATGACCTGCTCGGCGCGCATCCCGGTCTACACCCTGATCATCTCGGCCTTCATCCCCAACAAGACGGTCTGGGGCTTCGTCAACCTGCAAGGGCTGGTGATGTTCGGCCTGTACGGAGCCGGCATCGTCAGCGCGCTGCTGGTGGGCTTCATCATCCGCAAGCTGTTCTGGCGGGGCGCGAGCGAGCCCTTCATCATGGAGCTGCCGGCCTACAAGCTGCCCGACGCCAAGAACGTGATCATGGGGGTGCTGACCCGCGCCAAGATCTTCCTGCGCCGCGCCGGCACGGTGATCCTGTCGATGATGATCCTGATCTGGTTCCTCAGCTCGGTGCCCGGCAAGCCGGCCGGCGCGGTGGGGCCGGCGATCGATTACAGCTTCGCCGGCATGATCGGCCACTTCATCGAGCCCGTGCTGCGCCCGATCGGCTTCAACTGGCAGATCGCCGTGGCCCTGATCCCGGGCATGGCGGCGCGCGAGGTCTCGGTGGCCGCGCTCGGCACCGTCTACGCCGTGGCTGGCGGGGCGGAGGCGGTGGGTCCGCTCGGCAACGCCCTGCACAATCAGTGGTCGATGCCGACCGCTCTGGCCTTCCTGGCCTGGTTCATCTTCGCCCCCCAGTGCGCCTCGACCTTCGGCGTGGTGAAGCGGGAGACCAACTCGTGGGCCTGGCCCACCGCCATGTTCGCCTACATGATGGCGCTGGCCTATCTGGCGGCGTTCGCGGCCTTCCATATCGCCAAGGCGTCGGGGCTCTGACGTCGGGGCTCCCGTTTCGCGCGCCGACCTCCTACATTCATAGTGTTCGCGCGGGGTCGACGTGCTGATCTTCAATGAGGTCGTCTGGCTATGAATCGTCCCTGGTTCGCCTCCAAGACCTACGGCATCGGAGCCTCCACGCCGATCCGTTGGGAAGGCTGGGCCGTTCTCGCCGGTTTCCTGGCGCTGTTCTTCGCCGATGTGCGTTTGGCGCCGGGCGTCTGGCGCATCGCGGGCGCGGTCGCCCTCCTGGTGGTGTTCGCCGCCGTCTGCGCCTGGAAGACCGAGGGCGGTTGGCGCTGGCGCTGGGGCGGACGCTAAGGGCTGGAGGCGGTGTTCGAATGCAGACCCTGATCGCTTACGTCATTGTCGTCCTGGCTGCGGGTTGGGTGGTCTGGTCGACCTTCCTGCCGCGCAAGCTGAAGGCGGATGTTAGGTTGAAGCTCGGGATCAAGCCGAAGCGAGGATCAGGCCGGATGCCGGAGCCAGTTCCACGTCGCCGTCGCTGAGCCGTCCACTCAGGTCGAACGCAACGCGCCAATCGCCGACGGGAAGCGTGAACCGGGCGTCGGTTTCGCCCAGGTTGAACAAGCATAGGCGCTCGCCGCCGCGAAAGAAGGCCAGCACCTCCGCTGGCCCATCCAGGAAGGCGATGTCGCCGGTCCGCATCGCCGGCTCCCCGCGACGCCAGGCGAGCCAACGCCGCACAAACGCCAGCATCGACTGCGGATCGCCGGCCTGAAGGTCCACCGCCAGCGGCCGGTGCGCCGGGTCGAGCGGTAGCCAGGGCTCGCTTTCGCTGAAGCCGCCATGCGTCGCCTGTGCGATCCACGGCATGGGTGTTCGACACCCGTCGCGGCCCTTGTCGGCGGGCCAGAAGGCGACGCCATTTGGGTCGCGTAGCCGCTCGAACGGCACCTCGGCCTGGGGCAGGCCCAACTCCTCGCCCTGGTAGACGAAGGCGGTCCCGCGCAAGGCGGTCAGCAGGGCGAACAGCAGCTTGGCGAACTGCGGCTGGGGTCGCCCAGCGCCCCAGCGCGTGGCGACGCGGATCACGTCGTGGTTGGAGAAGGCCCAGGACGGCCACGCCTCAGGCGCCAGCCGCATCAGCGTCTCCACCCCTTCGCGCAGGAAGGCGGCCCCGAACCGCTCGCCCAGGAACAGGAAGTTGTAGGCGGTGTGGTAGCCGTACGGGCCGCCGGTAAAGGCGGCGGTGACCTCCAGCGAGCGATGGCTGAACAACTCCGCCACGGTCATGCGACCCGGTTGCTCGTCGACCAGCGCGCGCAGGCGGGCGGCGAAGGCCAGGGCCTCGGGCTGCTCGCGGTCGTGGATGTGCAACTGCATGTCGTGCGGCTTGACCGCGTCGGTGCGGTGGGAGGGCGGGTTGTCGGTCAGGGCCGGGTCGTGGGCGAAGCAGTTGGCCACGTCGAGGCGGAACCCGTCCACGCCCCGGTCCAGCCAGAACCGCGCCACGTCCAGCACGGCGTTCTGCACCGCCGGGGTGTGGAAGTTCAGGTCCGGCTGCTCGGCCAGGAAGTTGTGCAGATAGTATTGCTGGCGTCGTCCGTCCCAGGTCCAGCTCGAGCCGCCGAACACCGCCTGCCAGTTGTTGGGCGGCGAACCGTCCGGCCTGGCGTCGGCCCAGACGTACCAGTCGGCCTTGGGGTTGGTCCGGTCGGCGCGGCTCTCGGCGAACCACGCATGTTTGTCGGAGGTGTGGGAATAGACCTGGTCGACGATCAGCTTGAGGCCCAGCGCGTGGGCTGCGGCCACCAGGGCGTCGAAGTGCGTCAGCGTCCCGAACAGCGGGTCGATGGCGCGGTAGTCGGCGATGTCGTAGCCGTAATCGGCCATGGGCGAGGCGAACACCGGCGACAGCCAGATCCCGTCCACGCCCAGGCTGGCGATATAGGGCAGACGCGCGATGATCCCCTTCAGGTCGCCCACCCCGTCGCCGTCGCCGTCGCTGTCCTGGAAGCTGCGCGGATAGACCTGGTAGATCACCGCGCCCTTCCACCAGGGCGTATCGGGCTGGGTCATGGGCGGGCGTCCGTTGAGGGCGGGGACTTAGCGGGGTGCGTGCTTCGAACCGCGGCCAAGCCGCTCCTCAGCATGACGAATGTTTTTGGAATGCACCAAGTTTCGTCATCCTGAGGAGCCCCGAAGGGGCGTCTCGAAGGACGCACAACGCCTCCTAGGCGACGACCGCCTCCGCGCCTACCGGCTGGATCACCTGGGCGGAGAAGCGTTCCATCTCCTCCAGCTGCGGGCTCATCTGCAGCAGCAGCAGGTCCAGCCCGGCGGCTTCGAATTCGGCGACGCGGGCGCGGATGTGCTCGGGCGTGCCGATCAGGCCGGGACGCAGGCCGCGGTTGGAGACGCTGTATTCCTTGATCTTCAGCTCGCGCTCCAGCTCGGTGCCCGAGAGCCATTGCTCGAAGTTGGCGAAGCCCGGTGCGCGGGTGTCGAGCGTGGTTATCCGCTCGACCTCGACCTCGGCCTCTGCCTGGGTGTCGCGGACGATGGCGTAGGCGGCCATGCCGTAGATCATCGGTCCCAGGCCGAGCGCCTCGCGGCGCGCGCGCATGTCAGCGATCTTGGCGGCGATGAATTCAGGCTCGTCGCCGTGCATGACGTAGGCGTCGCAATAGGTGGCGATCAGGGTCTTGGCCGAGTCCGACTCGCCGCCCGCATAGATGGTCGGTCGGGGCTTGGACACCGGCTTGGGCTCGCAGATGGCGTCCTTCATCGTGTAGCGTTCACCCTCGAAGCTGAAGGGGGTCTGGGTCCACAGCCCGTCGACCACCTGCAGCCATTCGCGGGTGCGGGCGTAGCGGTCGTCGTGCTGGTCGAACTGCAGGCCGTACTGGGTCGCCTCGTCCGCCCACCAGGACGACACCACGTTCAGCGCCAGCCGGCCGCCGGAGATGCGGTCGATATTGGCGGCCTGCTTGGCGAACAGGGCGGGGTGGTGGAAGTTCGGGCGCACGGCCACCATCAGCTCCAACCGCTTGGTGACGGCCGCGAGGGCTGCGGCGGTGGACCAGGCGTCCAGCGCCGGCTGGTCGGTCCCCTTGATGTCGTTCAGGTTCAGTTCGGCGACCAGGGTCAGGTCGTAGCCGATCTGCTCGGCCCGCTGGCACAGCCGGCTCATATAGTCCCAGCTGGCCGACATCCCCTCGTCGGGGACGTTGCGCAGCCAGCCGCCGAAGACCGGAGCCCAGAAGCCGTACTTCATGCGGCGGCCTTCCGGGTCTTGGCGATCTCGTCGACCACGAAGTCCACCAGCTTCTCGTGCGGGTCGTAGCCCAGTACGTCCAGCGGGTTGGCGACGAAGTTGGAGAGCGCATTGATGTCGTAGAACCGCTCCACCCCGTCGCGGTCGTCGACCATGTACTCGATGCCGCCGACGTCCAGGTGCGAGGCGCGGGCCACGGCCTCGACCGCCCGGACGATCTCCGGCGAGGGGGTGTAGGCCTCGATGGTGATCGAGGGCTTGTCGGCCATGCAGACGTCGGCCGGGCACAGGTCGAAGGTCGAGCCCGCGCCGTTCAGGGCGATGGCGTAGAGGAACTTGCCGTTCAAGGTTTCGCAGCGGATCACCTGGCCGTTGCGGGCCGGGACGTATTCCTGCACCAGGGTCACGCCGTTGATGCCGGTCGGGCAACCGTTCTCCTCGGCGAAGGCGGCCAGGTCCTCCAGGCTGTCGTAGCGGGCCATGCCGGCGCCGGAGCCGCCGATGTCGCCCTTGACCATGACCGGGAAGCGCAGCTCGGCGGCGGCGCGCACGATGTCGGCGGAGCGGTGGACGACCACGGTGGCCGGAATCTGCAGCCCCAGCGAACGCAGCAGAGTCATCTGGCGCGCCTTGGAGGTGTCGATGGTTAGCGCCGCGCTGCCGTTGATCACCCTGGCGCCGGCCGCCTCATAGTGGGCCATCAGCGCCTGGGAGTAGAAGATGGCGTGCTCGTCCTGGCGCAGGAAGGACGACATCGCCAGCCGGTTCAGCACCACCGGCGCGGGGGCGCGCAGGTCGGACGGGTCGAACAGGTGCTCCTGCACCGGGAGCGGGATCCAGCTCACCCCGCGCTTCTCCAGCACGGCGAACAGCGGTTTGAACCACTCGGGATGTTCGTAATAGATCGCCAGATCGGCCATCGGTTCAGCCTCGCTTCGCCGCCCACTCGGGGTAGCGGACAAATTCGACCTTCGGGTCTTCGCGCTCGCCCGTGACCAGTTCCAGCACCAGGGGGACGATGGCGTCGGGCGGGGTCAGGTCGTTGGGGTCTTCGCCCGGGAAGGCCTGCATCCGCATCCGTGTGCGCATAGGGCCGGGGCTCAACAGGATGCAGCGGATCGGCGTGTTGTCGGTCTCGTCGGCATAGGTGCGCACGATGGCCTCCATCCCGGCCTTGGTGGCGGCGTAGGCGCCCCAGAAGGCCTGCGGCTTGGAGGCGACGCCCGTGCTCATGAAGATGGCGCGCGCGGCCGGGGCCAGCCGCAGCAGCGGGTCCATCGAGCGGACCAGACGGTAGGTGGCGGTCATGTTCACCGCCAGCGACCGCTCCCACACCTTGGGGTCCAGGTGCGCCAGGGGCGTGATCAGGCCGAGGTCGCCGGCGTTGGAGATCAGGATGTCCAGCCGTTTCCACCGCTCGTAGATGGCCGCACCCAGGCGGTCGATGGCCGCGCCATCGGTGATGTTTACCGGGACCAGGGTGGCGCGCTCGCCGGTGGCGGCCAGGATGGCGTCGTCCAACTCTTCCAGGCCGCCCTGGGTGCGGGCGGTGGCGATCACATGCGCGCCGGCCTTGGCTAGGCCCAGCGCGATCTCGTAGCCGATGCCGCGCGAGGCGCCGGTGACCAGGGCGACGCGGCCAGCGAGCGGGGCGAGTTCTGGCGAGGGGGCTTCAGGCAAGGCGGCGTAGCTCCAAGGCCCTTATCCCCCTTGTCGGGAACGGGCGGATGTCCCTTCTCCCGCAAGGTGTGAAGCGACGCAAGCATGCACCCCCTCTCCCCTTGCGGGAGAGGGAGGGGCCCAGCTTTGCTGGGAGGGTGAGGGGTCGACGGACGTTCGGCGCTGAAAACGCAGCAAGACCCCTCAACCTTCCCACGCCGCTGCGCGACGCGGGCCCCTTCCTTCTCCCGCAAGGGGAGAAGGAGATCACGCCGCCACGGCCACCGGCTCTGCCAGCAGGTCCGTCAGGGCCAGCCGGCTGGAGCGCGCGACCGCCACGTGGGCTGGGTAATCGGTGCGGAAGTGGCCGCCGCGGCTCTCCAGTCGCGCCAGGGCGCCGATGACGATGAACAGGGCGGCCAGGGCTGGGTCGGCTTGCGGGCCCTCGCCGAACGCCAGCGGGCGCAGAGCGGCCAGCGCCGCCTGCAGCCCCGTCGCGTCGCGTAGCACGCCGGCATGGGCGTCCAGAATCGCGCGCACCACGCCGGGCTCCGGGCGCGGCGGCAGGCGCTGTGTCCGGGGCGTGCCCGCTGAAGCGGTGAAGCACGCCACGTCCCGCGCCACGGCCTCGCCGCACACCGCCGCCTCCAGCAAGGAGTTGGAGGCCAGCCGGTTAGCTCCGTGCAGGCCAGTGGAGGCGGCCTCGCCGCAGGCCCACAGGCCCGCGACCGTGCTGCGGCCGTGCGCATCCACGCCGATCCCGCCCATGTGGTAGTGCGCCGCCGGCCGGATCGGGATCGGCTGGAGGGCGGGATCGACGCCGGCCGCCAAGCAGGCGGCGGTGATCGATGGGAAGGCGACAGCGAAGCGTTCGCCCAGGGCCTCGCGGGCGTCCAGGAACACCTTGCGACCGGCGGTCAACTCGGCCCACACCGCGCGCGCGACCACGTCGCGGGGCTCCAGCTCGGCGCGACCGTGACCGGCCATGAAACGTTCGCCGAGATCGTTGACCAGGATCGCACCCTCGCCGCGCACCGCTTCGCTGACCAGCGGCATGGGGTCGAGGCCGACGTCGAGCGCGGTCGGATGGAACTGCACGAACTCCATGTCCGCCAGCACAGCGCCTGCCCGCGCCGCCATGGCCAGGCCCAGGCCCAGCGCGCCGGAGGGATTGGTGGTGTGGGCGTAGAGCCCGCCGAGCCCGCCGGTGGCGATCACGACCCGGCCGGATCGCAGGGTGAGCGCCGTCCCGTCCCTGTCGGCGGCCAGCACGCCGGCGACCGCGCCATTGGCGTCCAGCAGCAGGCGCCGTGCGTCGATCCGCTCCAGCAGGATGATGTTCCGTGTGCGGACGGCCGCCTCGACCAGGGCGCGCAGCACCTCGCGGCCGGTGCCGTCGCCCTGGGCATGGACGATGCGGCGACGGCTGTGGGCGGCTTCCAGCCCGAGCTTGAACGACCCGTCCGCCGCGCGGTCGAACCGGGCGCCGATCTCGGCCAGCCGGTCTACGGCCGAGGGGCCGGCGGCGGTGATGCGGCGCGTCGCTTCCGGCGCGCACAGGCCGTCTCCAGCGGCCAGGGTGTCCTGGGCGTGTAGTTCGGGCGCATCGTCCGCGCCCACGGCGGCGGCGACCCCACCCTGGGCCCAGGCGGAGGCCGCCTGCTGGCCGAGGTCGGCGGCGCAGAGCACCGTCACCGGACCGTACTCGGCCAAGCGCAAAGCCGCGCTCAGCCCCGCCGCGCCGGCGCCGATGACGATGGGCGCCCCGTCCCGATGCATGGTCCGCTGCTTCATGGTCCGCGCCCTCAGATCGCCAGCATCCGCTCCACCGCCTGACGGGCGCGGGCGGCGATAGCGGGATCGACCAGCACCTCGGTGGTCAGGGTCTCCAGCGAGCGGCGGATGCCGTTCAGGGTGATCCGCTTCATGTGGGGGCAGAGGTTGCAGGGCCGCAGGAACTCGGTCTCCGGGTTCAGGGCGGCGATGTTGTCGGCCATCGAGCACTCGGTGATCAGCACCGCCTTCTTGGGCTTGCGGCCGGAGATGTAGTCGGCGATCCCGGCGGTCGAGCCCGAATAGTCGGCCGCTGCGACCACCTCGGGCGGGCATTCGGGATGGGCCAGCACCACCACACCCGGCATCGCGTCGCGATATTCGGCGATGTCCTGCGGCGTGAAGCGTTCGTGCACCTCGCAGGCGCCGTCCCAGGTGATCATTTCGATCCCGGTCTCGCGGCCGATATTGGCGGCCAGGTACTTGTCGGGGATCATGATCACGCGGTTCACGCCCCACTCGCGCACCACCGTCTCGACCACCTTCTTCGCATTGCCGGAGGTGCAGCAGACGTCGGTCTCGGCCTTCACCTCGGCGGAGGTGTTGACGTAGGTGACCACGGGCACGCCGGGGTACTGGGCCTTGAGCGCGCGGACGTCGGCGGCGGTGATGCTCTCGGCCAGCGAGCAGCCGGCGCGGGCGTCGGGGATCAGCACCGTCTTGTCTGGGTTCAGGATCTTGGCGGTTTCGGCCATGAAGTGGACCCCGGCCATCACGATCACCGAGGCGCTGGTCTTCCCGGCCTCGCGCGCCAGGGCCAGGCTGTCGCCGACGATGTCGGCCACGCCATGGTAGATTTCCGGGGTCTGGTAGTTGTGGGCCAGCACGATGGCGTCCCGCTCGATCTTCAGCCGTTCGATCGCCGCTGCGTCGTCGGCGAAGCTGTCCCACTCGAACTTGGGGATGTGGCCGCCGACCCGCGCATAGAGCGCAGCCGCGTCCACAAGCCGTTGCGGCGCGGCGGAACGGGGAGCTAAAGCGAACGACATGCGGCGCTTCCTTGCTTATGCTCTCTTTGAGCATTTCTGGGGCGGCGTTCCCACGTAGGGACCGATCCTTCATAAGCCACTTATGCTACGTCTGAGCACAAGGCAAGGGTAGTCTGACGATTTTGTCGCGGGTGTCCTGGTGGCGACACGCGGCGCGTGACCGACCCTAAGCGCTTCGTGTTTCCTGTAGCAGTTTCAACAGCATGGGCACGCCATTCGCGCGCTCCATCTGCGCGCTGGTGAACTCCACGCCGAAGGTCTCCTCGAGGGCGAAGAGCAGGTTGACCATGGCGACGGAGTCCCAGCCCCGCACGTCGGCGGCGCGAGTGGACGGGCCGAGCTTGCCGGCGTGCGGCCCGACGTGTTCGCGCACCAGGACCAGCACCCGCTCGAGGTCCAGATCGAGGAGCAGGTTCACGCGGCCATTCCCGATGAGACGCGAACGTCGTGGGCGAGGGCGCGCGCCTTGCGTAGGATCGGCAGCCAATGCCGGCTGGTATAGGTCATGCCGTCCTCATAGGTGGCCAGGGTGTCGATCTCGGCCACCATCAGGCCGTCGGCCCGGCGTTCCACCCGCCCGACGTGCCCAGGTTCGCGGGCGGCCCGAATCCACAACAGGGTGTTGGGGCCCTTGCGGCGCAGGGCGCGATGCAGGTCGGCGGCCTGGTCTTCACTCACGGGACGTAGGCTGCGGAAAACATAGATGCGTCGGCCGGCTTGGACGTCCTCCAGGAACTTGCGTTTCAACAGGATCAGGCGGCGATGCTCTCGTTGCAGGACCTTGTCTGGATCGTCCAAGGCGATGCGCGCGAAGGTGTGGGAGTTGGCCTTGTAGAGGCGGTGATGGAGTAGATATTCCCCATCGTGCGTGTTGGTTTCCAGCTTCAGGTTGGCGATGTCGTCCCCGCCGGCCAGATTGTCGCCCAGCGTGTCCGTCAGCATCCGCACCGATGTCTCGGTCCATTTGAACATGCCGGGCAGGTCGACCCCGAAACCCTTCTGTAGGCTGGCGAACTCGCAGTTGTCGCCCAGGCTTTCGAATTGGCTGAGCAGACGGATGTTGGCGGCGTTGCGGTACTGAAAGACGGCCCATTTCACCCGACGCGCGGCGCGGCGCGCCAGCAGCAGCGGGTGCGTGTCGAACGCAGGCGTGGGGAAGGTGATCGTCACGTTCAGCCGTCCAGCAGGTCGAAGACGTCCGATGGCCAGGCGGCGGGGTCGACACCGTGCCAACGGAACAGGGCGAGCGCGATGCGCTCCAGGCCGAAACCGACGCAGGCGGTGTGGGCCGCCTCGCCATCGGGGGTGCGAAGCTCAAGCGCCTTGCCGAAATGATCCAGGTGGGCGTTGAAGCTCATGCAGGCGGTGGTCGCGGCGGCGTCGTTGATGGCCACCTTCAGTTCGTACTTCAGTTGTTGCTGCCGCTGACCCTGGCCCATGACGCCGGCGGCGCGGCCGAAGAACGGATCGTTGGCGGCTTCGAGTTCGGCGGACAGGCGCAGGGCGGCGAAGAAATCACGGCCTCGTTCCGTCCACTCTTCGCGGAAGGCCCAGGCCTGCTCGGGCGAGCCGATGCGCACGAACTCGTGCATCTGGAACGACTGCATCCGCGCCAGGTCGGTGGAGGGTTCGCGGCGAAAGCAGTGCGACTGCACCTGCACCGTATAGCCTTGCTCGGGCACTACGCCGCGTGCCGCCATGGCGGGATAGACCGGGTAGCAGCTCGCCGGCGTCAGTACGAGATCGCTGGCCGCCTGGGCGCCGGTCCAGTCGCCGCCGGCGTCGTGGGTCTTCACCAGGTCGCGGTGCGTGCGCTCGTCCCCGCAGAAGCAATGCACGGTGCCGAGCAGGTGGGGGAAGTTGCGGAAGTAGCCGATGCGTTCGAGATCGGCGCGAGGCGTCACCGGCGGGAACCGCATTCGTTCCGCTTGGCGCCCGAACAGGCGATTGATCGCCCGCGACAGGCCTTCTATTGCAAAACTGAAGTCTTCGCCGTGCCCGTAGACGCCTTGAGCACCCGTCGGGATCAGGGCGCGCGAACGCACAAGCTGCTCTGCAAGCCCCTGCGCCGTAGCCGTTTCCCCCACCGCCCTGCTCCAGACTGGATCGTTCGCCGGATGCGTTGATGCGGCGGACCTATTTCCACTCTGCAACAATTAACGCTCTGCGTCAGATGCCTGTTATGCGGCATTTGGCCGTGCGGATTCCGGGTGCGGCGAAACAGCCGAGCTTGAAGGGTCAGCCCGCGCGGGAAAGCGACAGCCGCGTTCCGGCGGCGGCGCGTTGGAGCAGCACCTCGCGCCGGAACCTGACCAAGCGCGCGGGACGGCCGCCGGTGTCGGCCAGCACCTCGCCGGTCTCCTCGATCAGGCCCTGGCTTTCCACCAGGCGGCGGAAGTTCTGCTTGTGCAGCCGCCGGCCCGCCAGCGCCTCCACCGCCTGCTGGAGCTGGAGCAGGGTGAAGGTCGGCGGCATCAGTTCGAACACCACTGGCCGGTATTTGATCTTGGCCCGTAGGCGCGACAGGCCGGTGGCCAGGATGCGGCGATGGTCATGGACCATGGGCTTGCCGGGATTGGGCAGCACCCGGTCGGGGGAGAGAGAGCGCGCGCGGGCCGCCTCGGGGATCAGGCCGGCTTCGTAGAGCAGTTCGTAGCGTTGGAGCGCCGCTTCCTCGTTCCAGGGCGAGCCGTCCAGGCCGAACATAATCTGGGCGCGCTGGCGGCGGGTGCGGCGGGTCTCGGCGTCAGGAGCCTCGTCCGCCCAGGCGTTCAGGCGCGGCGCGATCACCTCGGCCACGGGGTCGGCGGCCTCTTCGCGACGATCCTCCCAGGGGAAGTAGAGATACCAGTCGCGCCAGGCCACGCCGACGTCGCGGTCGCCCTCCGCCTCGCGGGTCAGGGCCAGATAGCTGAGCGCGATGGTGCGCAGATCGCCCCCGATAGTGCGGTCCCGGTCGGCGAAGGTGTAGAGCTGCTCGACATAGCCGAGGGGATGGTGGGTCGACGCCTCCACCCAGGCGCGCAGGCCGAGCTCCAGGGTGCGGTGCTCAGGCTGGAACGGGCCGGAGGGGATCGCGTCGCCATCGCTGACGGTGAGCACGCGGGGGCTGCCGTGCGTCGCCGCCACGATCACCGCGGACAGTTCGATGGCGTAGCCGGCGTCGCTCAAGCAGCCCGATCCCGTGAAACTGGATTACGCAGTTAGACCCGTTTGGGGTCAAGGATGCGACACCGGGCGCTTAAAGGTTCAGCCGCGCCCGCGATAGGTCGGCACGCCCTGGTCGGGCAGCCACAGGCCCTGGGGGACCGGCCCGGTCTGGTAGAAGACGTCGATCGGGATGCCGCCGCGCGGATACCAGTAGCCGCCGATCCTCAGCCACAACGGCTCGGCCGTCGCCGCGAACTTTTTGGCGATGGCGACGGTGCAATCCTCGTGGAAGGCGCCGTGGTTGCGGAAGCTCTGCAGGTAGAGCTTCAGCGACTTGGACTCCACCAGCCAGGCCTTGGGCGCATAGTCGATCACCAGATGGGCGAAGTCCGGCTGGCCGGTGACGGGGCACAGCGAGGTGAATTCCGGCGCGGTGAAGCGCACGCCATAGAGCGTGTCCGGTTGCGGGTTGGGCACGCGCTCCAGCACCGCGGTTTCCGGGCTGTCCGGGGCCGCGACCGCTTGGCCGAGCTGGGTCAGGCGTGAGGCGTCGGTGGTCATGGGCCGCAGTTAGGCGAGGGCACGGGACGGCGCAAGCACCCGAACCCTCTCCCCTTGCGGGAGAGGGAGGGGCCCAGCCTTGGCTGGGAGGGTGAGGGGTCTCGCCACGGCAAGGTGTTGAGCCTCCGTCGACCCCTCAACCTTCCCACGCGTCTATCGACCCGCGGGCCCCTTCCTTCTCCCGCAAGGGGAGAAGGAAGCCTAGTCCAGCGCCTGTTCCAGATCGGCGATCAGGTCGTCGGCGTCCTCGATACCCACCGAGAGGCGCACCAGGCTGTCGGAGATGCCCAGCGTCTCGCGCTGGGCCGCCGGGATGGAGGCGTGGGTCATGATCGCGGGGTGCTCGATCAGGCTTTCCACCCCGCCCAGGCTTTCGGCCAGGGTGAACAGGGCGACCCGCTCCAGCATCCGCGTCGTCCCAGCAAGGTCGCGGTCGAGCACCACGGTGACGATGCCGCCGAAGCCGTGCATCTGGCGCTTGGCCAGGTCGTGCTGGGGATGGCTCTCCAGGCCGGGATAGATCACGCGCTTGACGTCGCCGCGCGCTTCCAGCCAGCGAGCGATTTTCATGGCGTTGGCGCAGGTGCGCTCCATCCGCAGCGCCAGGGTCTTCACCCCCCGCAGCGCCAGGAAGCTGTCGAACGGGCCGAGCACGCCGCCGACGGCGTTTTGCAGGAACCGCACCTGATCGAGCAGCGCGCCTTCCTCGCGCACCACCACGCAGCCGGCCACTACGTCGGAGTGGCCGTTCAGGTACTTGGTCACCGAGTGCATGACGATGTCGAAGCCCAGCTCGAGCGGGCGCTGGCACCAGGGGCTGGCGAAGGTGTTGTCGGCGGCGGTGATCAGTCCGTGCTTGCGCCCGATGGCGGCCAGGGCCGCAAGGTCGGCCAGCCGCAGCATGGGGTTGGTGGGGGTCTCGGCCCAGATCAGCCGGGTGTTGGGGCGGATGGCGGCCTCGACCGCGGCCAGGTCGCCCAGGTCGACGAAGCTGACCTCGAGCCCGGCGCTGCGTTTTCTCACCTTGTCGAGCAGCCGGAAGGTGCCGCCGTACAGGTCGTCCGAGGCGATCAGGTGGTCGCCGCTGTCCAGCAGTTCCAGCACGGTGGAGATCGCCGCCAGCCCCGAGGCGAAGGCGAACCCGGCCGCCCCGCCCTCCAGGTCCGCAACCGCGCGTTCGAAGGCGAAGCGGGTCGGGTTGTGGCTGCGGCTGTACTCGAAGCCCTTGTGCACGCCGGGCGAGGTCTGAGCGTAGGTCGAGGTGGCGTAGATCGGGACCATCACCGCGCCGGTGGTGGGGTCGTGCTCCTGGCCGCCATGGACCGCGCGCGTGGCGAAGGCGGGTCGATGATTGGGGCGTTTGTCTTGATCCACGTGTAAAGGCTCCGCTACGCGTCCCGCGGTTCGCCCGCCCGGACCGGATTCATCTCAAGCTGAGGCTCTCATACATGCTTCAAGCCTATCCTGACCTCGGCGACTGCGAAATTTCCGCCGACCAGCTGCATCAGGAGGGGCTGAACGGCCACACCTGGATCGATCTGCAGGACCCGACGCCGGAAGAGGTGGCCGAGGTCGAGCGCATCTGCGGCCTGCGGGTGCCGACCCGCGCGGAACTGGAGGAGATCGAGCTTTCCAGCCGTATCCGGGTCGAAAAGGACACGCTGTACATGAGCGCGCCGCTGCTCGTGCGCACCGAGGACGGTAGCATCCTCACGGCGCCGACCGGCTTTGTGCTCAACAAACAGGTCTGCCTGACCGTGCGCTTCGCCGATCTGGTCGCCTTCGACAACGTCACCCAGGCGTTGAAGACGACCGACCACAGCACCGCGCCCGACATCTTCGCCCGCCTGCTGGAAGAGGTGGTGGACCGCGCCGCCGACCGGCTGGAGGTGGCGGCCGATGAGCTGAACAAGGCCTCCCACGCCATCTTCCATCAGGACGAGGCGCGCTCGGGCAAGAAGAGCAAGCTGACCCAGGACACCAAGCTGCTGCGCAGGATCATGACCCAGATCGGCCGCGCCAGCGAACGGATGTCGGTGGCCCGCTACACCCTGGTCTGCATCAGCCGCATGGCCCAGTTCACCGCCGAGCGCGGCAAGGACTGGTTGGACGAGGCCATGCTCAGCCGGCTGCACTCGGTGCGCGCCGACGTCGCCTCGCTGGAGCAATACGAGGAGAACCTGCTCAGTCGCGTGCAACTGCTGCAGGACGCCGCCACCGCCTTCATCAGCATCGAGCAGAACGACGTGGTCAAGGTGCTGACCATCGCCTCGGTCGTCGGCGTGCCGCCGGTGATGGTGGTCGGGCTGTACGGCATGAACTTCAAGTACATGCCGGAGCTGAATTGGGCGTGGGGCTATCCCTACGCCATCGCCCTGATCGTCATCACCACCCTGATCCCGCTGGCCTGGTTCAAGTGGAAGGATTGGATGTAGGGCGCAGTGCGGGGCTGCGTCCCCGCCGCGCTCGCAAATCTGGCGTTGCGGGAGTAGATAGTCCGCCTCCCCGCACACGGAACAGGACTTCTGGATGGCCGAGGCGTCCGACATCGCCGCCAAGCGCGCGCCGAAGATCGGCATGGTCAGCCTGGGCTGCCCTAAGGCGCTGGTGGATTCCGAGCGCATCCTGACCCGGCTGAAGGGCGAGGGCTACGACACCTCTGCCGATTACGCGGGTTCCGACGCGGTGATCGTCAACACCTGCGCCTTCCTCGACAGCGCGCGCGAGGAGAGCCTGGACGCCATCGCCGAGGCGCGCCGTTCGGGCCGCCCGGTGATCGTCACCGGCTGCATGGGCTCCGAAGAGGCGTTGTTGCGCGAGCGGTTCCCCGACCTCGCCGCCGTCACCGGGGCCCAGGCCTATGACGCGGTGCTGGATGCGGTGCACCGGACTGCGCCCCAGCCCGACCCTTTCGCCGATATCGCGGCCATGCCCGGCGGCGGGATCAAGCTGACGCCGCGCCATTACGCCTATCTGAAGATCTCCGAGGGCTGCGACCACCGCTGCAGCTTCTGCATCATCCCGAGCCTGCGCGGCGACCTGGCCTCGCGCCCGGTCGACGACGTGCTGCGCGAGGCCGAGGCGCTGGTGTCGTCGGGGGTGAAAGAGCTGCTGGTGGTGTCCCAGGACACCTCCGCTTACGGGCTCGACATCCGCTATGCGCCCGGCGAGTGGCGCGGCCAGCAGTGGAAGGCGAACCTGGAAGGGTTGGCGCGCGGCCTGGGCGAGCTCGGCGTCTGGGTGCGCCTGCACTACATCTATCCCTATCCGCACGTGGACGCGGTGATCCCGCTGATGGCGGAGGGCAAGATCCTCCCCTATCTCGACATCCCGTTCCAGCACGCCGCCCCCAATGTGCTTAAGGCGATGAAACGGCCGGGCAACCAGGAGAAGACCCTGGAACGCATCGGCCGGTGGCGCGAAATCGCGCCGGATCTGGCGATCCGCTCGACCTTCGTGGTCGGCTTCCCAGGCGAGACCGAGGCGGACTTCGACTACCTGATGCAGTGGCTGGAGGAGGCCCAGCTCGATCGGGTCGGTTGCTTCGCCTACGAGAACGTCAAGGGCGCCGCCGCCCGCGACCTGCCGGACCACGTACCGGAAGAGGTCAAGCAGGACCGCCGCCAGCGCTTCATGGCCGCCGCCGAAAAGATCAGCCGCGCCAAGCTGCGCGCCAAGGTCGGCAAGCGGATCAAGGTGCTGGTGGACGAGGTGCGCGCGGACGGAACCGCCATCGCCCGCACCATGGCCGATGCGCCCGAGATCGACGGCCGGGTGCTGGTGCGCGGCGCGGCCAAGTTGTCGGCGGGCGACTTCGCCGAGATCACCGTGGAGCGGGCCGACGCCTTCGACCTGGTCGGCCGGCTGGGCGAGGCCACGTTGAACCGCGCGCCCCTGGCGCCGGCGCGGCGGATGCACCGGGTGATCTCGCGGGTTTAGGGGATGCGTGCTTTGAGACGCGGCTCGCGCCGCTCCTCAGCATGACGAACCTTGGTGCAATCCATTTCCGCACGTCATCCTGAGGAGCCCCGAAGGGGTGTCTCGAAGGACGCAGCGCGGGTGATGCGAGCCGCTACCTAGGGAGGGCTCAGCTCTTCAGCCGCCAGCCGGTGCGGAAGATCTGGTAGGCCACCAGGGTCAGCGCCACGGTCAGCACAAACGTCGAGACCACGCCGATAAGGATCGAGCCGTCCGACTTGCCGATGAAGCCGTAGCGGAAGCCGTCGATCAGATAGAAGAACGGGTTGAAACGCGACGCTTGGTCGAACGGATGGGGCAGGCTGTTCACGCGGTAGAAGGTGCCCGACAGGAAGGTCATTGGCATGACGATGAAGTTGGTCACCGCCGACAGGTGGTCGAACTTCTCCGCCCACAGCCCCGCCACCACTCCCGTCAGCGCCATGATCATCGAGGCCGCCAGCGAAAAGTAGACGATCGCCCAGACGTGGACGAGGCCGAAGCGCGAGAACGGCCACACCGTCGCCGCCGTCACCAGCCCCACCAGCACGCCGCGCGTCACCGCGCCCGCGGTGAAGCCGATGGTCAACTCCCACGGCGACAGGGGCGGGGTCAGGAAGTCCGCCGCCGTCCCCATGATCTTGGCCTGCATCAGCGAGGACGAGGAGTTGGCGAAGGCGTTGTTCAGCATCGCCATCATGATCAGGCCCGGTCCGACGAAATGGGAGAAGGGCACGCCGTCCACGCCCGGGCGGGCGCCCTTCATCGCGACCACGAAGATCATCATGTAGAGCAGGGTGGTCACTACCGGCGCCGCGACCGTCTGGGTGGCCACCTTCCAGAACCGCATCACCTCGCGCTTGTAGAGCGTGCGCACGCCGATCCAGTTGACGCTGCCATAGGTCCGCGGCGGCTGAGGGACGATGTCGCGGGCGATGTGGGCCTCTGCGAGCAGGGCGCCGGGCGTCTGGACGTTCATCCCGCTCATGTGCCTCGCCGAGCCGGCCTTCGCAACTGCGCAGACCCATTCAGTCGCACCGAATCAAGATATGGTTCCTGTGGAAAGCGTCTCCCCACCTATTGTGTCTGCCGACCTGGGGGTTACGATATCTAGTGGGTTGAGGGCGGAAAAGGTCCTCAAGGACGCAAGATGTAGGGCCGTGGATCGGGCGGCCCGATAGAGCGGAGGCGGACATGGGCTGGACGGAAGATCGTGTCGAGACGCTGAAGAAGCTCTGGCTGGACGGCTACAGCGCCAGTCAGATCGCCAAGCAACTCGGCGCCGGGCTTACTCGCAATGCGGTGATCGGCAAGGTGCACAGACTGGGTCTTTCCGGTCGCGCGGCGCCCTCGCAACCCCAGCGGCCGGTGTTCAAGGCCACCCGCCCGGCGCGACCGGCGCCCGCGCCGGCCCCCGTGGCGCGCCGCGCCGAGCCGGTGGCTCAGCCCGAACCCAAGGTGGTCTACGTCACCGAAGAGGCGGGTTCGGCAACGGTGCTGACGCTGGGCGCCCACATGTGCAAGTGGCCGATCGGCGATCCGTCGACCGACGGCTTCAGCTTCTGCGGCCGGGCGTCGGGCGGCGACGGGCCGTACTGCGCCCAGCACGCCCAGGTCGCCTACCAGGCCCAGCCCCGCAAATCCGGCCGCCGGCCGGACTCGGTGGAGTTGGTGCGCTCGTTGCGGCGGTACATTTAGGGGCAGGCGGGGGGGAGGGGGCGCGGTGCGTTCCGCGCCTTTCCCTTTTTACAGTTTTCACGTCAGCGTCGGCATGCCGCGCCCTTCGAGACGCCCCTTTGGGGCTCCTCAGGATGATGAGTCTTTATTCGATAACCTTCGTCATGCTGAGAAGGGGCGATAGCCGCGTCTCGAAGCACGCAGGTCTAAGCAGTTGAGTGTCGATCGCGACAACGCCAACACCAGCACTCAACGTGAAGACAGCCATATCGCTGGGTGAAACCATCGATAGCGCCCTCGCGGTGCTCGAAAGCTCGACGCGATAGGTCGCTCGTCATGCCCGTGTAGATCGTCCCACGGGTTTGGCTGGCCATGATGTAGACGGCGATAATTCCGTCGCGTATGGCCATGCCGATGTCTGCGCCATGGATGCCCCGATCAAGTCGGGGCATCGCGGAAGAAGAGCAGACGAGAAAGGCGCCCGTCTCCGGACGCCTCCCTGCAATCCTACTTCTTCATGAACCCGCCGAACTTGGCGGCGAAGCGCGAGACGCGGCCGCCGCGGTCCAGCATGGTGTGGGCGCCGCCGGTCCACGCCGGATGGGTGCGCGGATCGATGTCCAGCGACAGGTTCGCGCCTTCCTTGCCGTAGGTGGAGCGCGTGCGGTAGGTGGACCCATCGGTCATGGTGACCTGGATGAAGTGATAGTCGGGATGGATATCTTGTTTCATTTCGGCCGACCGACATAAGGCGTGAAAACAGCGAAGCCCGCCGGAGTCGGCGGGCCGCAAGAAGGGCGTGCATATATCAGGCGCGGCCCTAAACACAAGAGGCGGGGCGCAATCCCCGCAGGCGTGGGTATCAGCGAACATGAGTGAAACAGTCGCCAGCACGGGCGTCAAGCCGAGCGCCGGGCCGCCCTCCGGCGCACCGCGAGGCCGATCCAACCCCGGCGCGGCGCTCGTCGCCCAGATCAACGAAGGCAAGAGCCGACGCGACAAGAACAAGGATGTGCGTCCGCTTCGCGGGCTCGCGCCCTTCGTCGGCGCCCACAAGGCGATCGCTGCGATCGCCTTCGTGTTCCTGCTGATCTCCACCAGCGCGACGCTCGGCCTGACCGGCGCCTTGCGCCTGGTCAGCGATCACGGGTTCGGCAAGGATTCGACCGGGCTGCTCGACCGCTATTTCTTTTTGATGCTGGCGGTGGCCGCGGCGCTGGCCCTGGCGACCGCCGGGCGGGCCTACTTCGTCAACCGACTCGGCGAGCGGGTGGTGGCCGATATCCGCGCCAAGCTCTACGCTCACGTGCTGACCTTGGATCAGGCCTATTTCCTGAAGACCCGCACCGGCGAGGTGCTGTCGCGCCTGACCACCGACACCGCCATCGTGGAGAGCCTGGTCGGGGTGCAGAGTTCGGTGGCCCTGCGCAACGTGCTGCTGGTGAGCGGCGCCCTGATCATCATGGTGTTCACCAGCGTCAAGCTGACCCTCTGCGTGCTGCTGGTCGCGCCGCTGGTGCTGATCCCGCTGGCCCTGTTCGGGCGGCGGGTGCGCCGCCTGTCCGCCCATGCGCAGGATCGCCTGGCGGATGCGGTGGGCTATGCGGGCGAGAGCCTGGACCAGCTCGACACCGTCCAGGCCTTCGGGCGCGAGGCGACGGCGGCGGCGCGGTTCCGCACGGCGGTGGAGACCGCCTTCAACGCCTCCCAGGCGCGCGGCAAGGCGCGGGCGGTGCTGACCTTCTGCGTCATGGTCTTCGTCTTCTGGGGCGTGGTGGGGGTGCTGTGGCTCGCCGCCCAGGCGGTGCGGGCCCACCAGATGACGCCGGGCGCCCTGCTCCAGTTCATCGTCCTGTCCGTGTTGGCCGCCAGCGCGATGAGCGCGCTCGGCGAGGTCTGGGGCGAGATTCAGAAGACCGCCGGGGCCATGGAACGGATCAACGAGTTGCTCGCCGCCCGGCCCCAGGTCTGCGCCCCCGCCCACCCCACGCCGCTGCCGCAGCCGGCGCGCGGCGAGATCGCGTTCGAGGACGTGGTGTTCCACTATCCCGGCCGCGAGGACCTGCCGGCGCTGAACGGCTTCAGCCTGCGGGTGCATCCAGGCGAGACGGTGGCCCTGGTCGGCCCCTCGGGCGCGGGCAAGAGCACGGTGCTGCGCCTGCTGCTGCGCTTCTACGATCCCCAGGGCGGCGTGGTTCGCGTCGATGGGGTGGACCTGAAGGACGCCGATCCCGCCGAGGCGCGCACCCGCATGGCCCTGGTGGCCCAGGACGCCGCCCTGTTCTCCGACTCGGCGCTGGAGAACATCCGCTTCGGCCGCCCCGACGCCAGCGAGGCGGAGGTGCGCCTCGCCGCCCGCGCCGCCGAGGCCGAGCGCTTCGTCGACGCCCTGCCGCAGGGGTTCGCCGAGGCGCTGGGCGAGCGGGGCCGCACCCTGTCCGGCGGCCAGCGCCAACGGCTGGCCATCGCCCGGGCCCTGGTCCGCAACGCCCCGATCCTGCTGCTGGACGAGGCCACCAGCGCCTTGGACGCCGAGAACGAGCGGCTGGTGCAGCAGGCGCTGTATGACGCCATGAGCGGGCGCACGACCCTGGTGATCGCCCATCGCCTGGCCACGGTGCTGCGCGCCGACCGGATCGTGGTGGTGGAGGACGGGCGGGTGGTGGAAGAAGGCCGGCACGCCGACCTCCTGGCCCGTGGCGGTCTCTACGCCCGCCTGGCCAAGCTGCAGTTCGAGACTGCGGCCTGAGGACGCGCGGGCCGTAGCCCGAGAAAGCGCCATTTGGGAAACCGCCAGCGGAAACTTTAACCTTAGCGGCAGGCGACGGCCCTCGCGCTCTTGCGCGGGGCGTCTGCGGACCTGACCTTAAGGACTGACCCTTCGCCCCAGCGAGAGAGACGTGCAGGAAGACTTCGAGGATTGGGAGATCACCCCCGACGCCCAGCCCAAGGCGGCGGACTACGGTTACGACCTCGACGCCGCCCTCTCCGGGGTGGTGGGGCTCGAGGCGCAGATCCCCGCCGACGCCTATACGGCCGATATCCTCGGTCAGGCGCGCGGCGGCAACGGCGTGCTGATCGACGACAGCGGGCTGGTGCTGACCATCGGCTATTTGGTCACCGAGGCGCAGCAGGTCCACCTGCACACCCGCCATGGCCAGGTCGTTGAAGGCCATGTGCTGGGCATCGACAACGCCTCGGGCCTAGGCCTGGTGCAGGCGCTGGACCCGCTGGATATTCCCGCGCTGAAGCTCGGCGATTCCCGCCACGCTACGCCACGCGAAGAGGTGGTGGTCGGTGGCGCGGGCGGGCGCAAGCGCTCGGTCGCCGCCAATATCGTCGCCCGCCAGGAGTTCGCCGGCTACTGGGAATACCTGATCGAGGAGGCGATCTTCACCGCGCCCGCGCACCCCAACTGGGGCGGTACGGCGCTGATCGGGCCGGCCGGCGACCTGCTGGGGATCGGCTCGCTCCAACTCCAGCACCAGGGGCCGGGCGGACGGGTGGCGCCGCTGAACATGATGGTGCCGGTGGAGCTGCTGGCGCCCGTCTATGAGCAGCTGAAGACCGGCAAGCGGACCCAGGCCCGCCCCTGGCTCGGCCTGTTCGCCCAGGAGCACGAGGACACGGTGGTGATCGTGGGCTTGGCCGGCGAAGGCCCAGCCAGCCGCGCCGGGCTGCGCGAGGGCGACGTGGTGCGCAAGGCGGCCGGGATGGAGCTGACCAACCTGGCCGACTTCTATCGCAGCGTCTGGGCGCTCGGTGCGCCGGGGGTGCAGGCGCCGCTGACCGTGGAGCGCGAGGGCGACGTGTTCGACGTCGTCGTGACCACGGCCGACCGCCACGACTTTCTGAAGAAGCCGCGGCTGAACTAGGCAAGCGGCCTGCAAACCTACACGCCGCACCCCGCTCCGGTTGACCTCGTAGCCCAGTTCGACCACGTTGCGCTCGCTCTCGCGGGAGAGACCGGGGACCATCCCGGCGCCGAAGGCGTAACCGCCCCGGAAACGCTCAGGCAAAAGGACCGCAGGGCTTCTAAGACGCTGGAAAGCAGTCCGTAAGGGCTCGCCGAAGGAGCAAGGTCGCGCCCGATCCGGGCGAGGCTGAAATCTCTCAGGCCCATGAGACAGCGGGGGCGACGACGGACGGCGGCAACGCCGTTCGGCGAATCGCACCTCCGACTCGAAGGGCCCACGGCTTGGACACCAACGCTCCCCTCCTGCGCACCGCGCTGCATGCCGCCCATGGCGCGGCCCAGGGCAAGATGGTCCCGTTCGGCGGCTACGACATGCCGGTGCAGTATCCGCTTGGCGTGCTGGGCGAGCACCGCTGGACCCGCGAGCACGCCGGCCTGTTCGATGTTTCCCATATGGGTCCGAGCTTCCTGGTGCTGGGTTCCAAGACCGGCGACGCCGAGGCCGACCATCGCGCGGTCGCGGCCCTGGTCGAGCCGCTGGTGTGCGGGGACATCGCCGGGCTGAAGCCGGGCCAGAACCGCTACACCCTGCTGCTGAACGCGGGCGGCGGGATCGACGACGACCTGATGATCGGCCGTCCAGCCGAGCCCGAGCGCCAGGGCGATCTCTACATCGTGGTCAACGCCGGCACCAAGGACGCCGACTTCGCCCGCATTGCGGCGGCGGCCGGCGCTCACGCCCGGCTGGAACGCGCCGATACGGGCGGGCTGCTGGCGCTGCAGGGACCGGAGGCCGTCGCTGTGGCCGCTGCGATCTTCCCAGGCGTGGAGGACCTCGGCTTCATGACGCTGAAGGCTTTCGAGTTCGAAGGCGCGCCTGTGCTGATCTCCCGTTCCGGCTATACCGGCGAGGACGGGGTCGAGATCCTGACGCCCGAACATACGGCCGTGCGCCTCTGGGACCGGCTGTTGTCCGACGAGCGGGTCAAGCCCATCGGTCTCGGCGCGCGCGATTCGTTGCGGCTGGAAGCCGGCCTGCCGCTCTACGGCCACGACCTGGACAGCAGCGTCAGCCCGGTGGAGGCCGACCTCGGTTTCGCCATCTCCAAGAAGCGGCGCGAGCGGGGCGACATCCCCGGCGGCGCGCGGATCGCTGCCGAGCTGGGCCGGGCCTTGTCGCGCGTGCGCGTCGGCCTGCGGGTGTTGAACGGCGCCCCGGCCCGCGAAGGCGCCGAAATCGCCGACGACCAGGGCCGGGTGATCGGCCGGGTCACCAGCGGCGGCTTCGCTCCCACGCTATCGGCGCCTATCGCCATGGGCTTCGTCCCTCCTGCCTTCCGCGCGCCGGGCATGGCGTTGCAGGTGCTGGTCCGCGGCAAGGCCCAGCCCGCCGAGGTGGTCTCAATGCCCTTCGTTCCCCATCGCTACGTGCGCAAGGCCAAGGCGTGATGGCGAGCACGTTAGCTCCCTTCCCCCTCGAAGGGGGAAGGGCGGGGATGGGGGTGAGTGCAGGCGCTCACCTGGTTAAGCGCGAGTGGCAGCGCCGTCTTCGATCTTTCCTCATCACCTGCGCGCACACCCCCACCCCTGCCCCTCTCCCCTCGAGGGGCAGGGAAGACCATTCATTTTCCCCGCTCCAAGGAGCCTGAGCCCATGCGTTACCTGCCCCTGAGCGATCAGGACCGATCCGACATGCTGGCGGTGATCGGCGCGCCCTCGGTGGACGCGCTGTTCGAAGCCGTTCCGAGCGACGTCCACCTCGACCAGCCCGTCGACCTGCCGTTCCATCAAGGCGAGCTCCAGGTCGAGCGCGCGCTGGGCCGCCTGGCGGCCAAGAACGTCGCCGCCGGTTCGGTCCCCTTCTTCTGCGGCGCCGGCGCCTATCGCCACCATGTGCCGGCCTCGGTCGACCACCTGATCCAGCGGTCGGAGTTCCTGACCTCCTACACGCCCTACCAGCCCGAGATCGCCCAGGGCACGCTGCAGGCGGTCTACGAGTTCCAGACCCAGGTGGCGGCGCTGACCGGCATGGAGGTGGCCAACGCCTCGATGTACGACGGCTCCACCGCCGCCGCCGAGGCGGTGCTGATGGCGGCGCGCATCACCCGCCGCTCCAAGGCGATCCTGTCGCCGGGCCTGCATCCCCACTACGCCGAGACCATCTACACCCTGGCCCATAACGCCGGGGTCAAGACCGATCCCCTGCCGCTGGCGGTGGACAACGAGGCGGCGGTGCTCAGTCACCTGGACGCCGACACCGCCTGCGTGGTGGTCCAGACCCCCAACCTGTTCGGCACGGCCACCGACGTCAGCAAGATCGCCGAAGCGGTCCATGCGGCCGGCGCCCTGCTGATCGTGGTGACGACCGAGACGGTCTCCTTCGGCCTGCTGAAGTCGCCGGGCGCCATGGGGGCCGACATCGTCGCCGCCGAGGGCCAGTCGATCGGCAACGGGCTGAACTATGGCGGCCCCTATGTCGGGCTGTTCGCGACCCGCGATAAATACGTGCGCCAGATGCCCGGCCGGGTCTGCGGCGAGACCACCGACGTGGCGGGGGAGCGCGGTTTCGTGCTGACCCTGTCGACGCGCGAGCAGCACATCCGCCGCGACAAGGCGACCTCCAACATCTGCACCAATTCGGGCCTGTGCGCGCTCGCCTTCACCATCCACATGTCGCTGCTGGGCGAGGTCGGCCTGCGCCGGCTGGCCCTGCTGAACCACCAGCAGGCGCGCCGGTTGAAGGACGCGATGAGTGCGGTTCCTGGGGTCGAGGTGCTGACCAAGCGCTTCTTCAATGAGATCGCCGTGCGCTTGCCCATCGCCGCCGCACCGCTGGTGGACGCGCTGGCGGCCAAGGGCGTGATCGCCGGCGTGCCGGTCAGCCGCCTGGCGCCCAAGGCCGGCATGGACGACGTGTTGCTGCTCGCCGCCACCGAGACCACCACCGACGACGATATCGCCGCCCTTGCAGCGGCCCTGAAGGAGGCGCTGGCATGAGCGCGCAGACCGGACCCATCCGTCCCGCCGGCCGTGCGGACGCGATCCATCTCGAGACCGACAAGCCCGTGACCCTGACCGGCGCGCGCGGCCTGCTGCAGGACGAGAAGCTGATCTTCGAACTCGGCGGCTGGGACAAGACCGGCGTCGATCTTCCGGAACCCGAGCTGGACGCCAGCGACCTCGGCGATCTGGTGCGCGCCGAGCCCATCGGCCTGCCGGGCCTGTCCGAGCCTGAAGCCATGCGCCACTACGTGCGCCTGTCGCAGAAGAACCACGCCATCGACCTGGCGCTCTATCCGCTCGGCTCGTGCACCATGAAGCACAACCCGCGCCTGAACGAGCGCCTGGCCCGGCTGGCGGGCTTCGCCGACATCCATCCGCTGCAGCCGATCTCGACGGTGCAGGGCGCGCTGGAGCTGATGGACGAGCTGTCCTACTGGCTGACCACCCTGACCGGGATGCCGGCGGTGGCCTTGTCGCCCAAGGCCGGGGCGCACGGGGAGCTGTGCGGCCTGCTGGCGATCCGCGCCGCCCACGAGGCTCGCGGCGACGCGCGCCGCCGGGTGCTGGTGCCGACCTCGGCCCACGGCACCAACCCCGCCACCGCCGCCCAGGTCGGCTACCTCGTGGAGGAGATCGCCCAGACCCCGGAGGGCCATGTCGACCTCGCCGACCTAGCGCGCAAGCTCGGCCCCGACGTGGCGGCGGTGATGGTGACCAACCCCAACACCTGCGGCCTGTTCGAGACCGAGGTGGTGGAGATCGCGCGGCTGACCCACGAGGCCGGCGCCTACTTCTACTGCGACGGAGCCAACTTCAACGCCATCGTCGGGCGGGTGCGTCCGGGCGACCTGGGCGTGGACGCCATGCACATCAACCTGCACAAGACCTTCTCCACCCCGCACGGCGGCGGCGGTCCCGGCGCGGGTCCGGTGGTGCTGTCCGAGGCGCTGGCGCCGTTCGCGCCCTTGCCCTGGGTGGTTCATCGTGATGGCGCGCTCGACTTGCGCGAACATGAGGAGCGCTCGGGCGAGGACGGGCGTCCGCAGGCGTTCGGCCGCATGTGCGCCTTCCATGGCCAGATGGGCATGTTCGTGCGCGCCTACGCCTACATGCTGAGCCACGGCGCCGACGGCTTGCGCCAGGTCTCCGGCGACGCGGTGCTCAACGCCAACTACCTGAAGTCGCGGCTGCAGGACGTGATGAGCCCGGCGTTCCAGGGCTACTGCATGCACGAGGCCCTGTTCGACGACCGCTGGCTGGCCGACACGGGGGTCAGCACGCTCGACTTCGCCAAGGCGATGATCGACGAGGGCTTCCACCCGATGACCATGTACTTCCCGCTGGTGGTGCATGGCGCGATGCTGATCGAGCCGACGGAGACCGAGCCCAAGGGCGAACTCGACCGCTTCGTGGTGGCGGTGCGGGCGTTGGCGGAAGCTGCCAAGGCCGGCGACGTCGAGCGCTTCAAGGGCGCGCCGTTCCACGCCCCGCTGCGCCGGCTGGACGAGACGGCGGCGGCGAGGAAGCCGAAGCTGAGGTGGACGGCCTGAGGCTTTCACCCTTCCCCCTCGAAGGGGTAAGGGCAGGGATGGGGGTGAGTGCAGGCAGTTTGAGGATGGGCGCGCGAGGTTCCTGATCTTAGATGATCCCGGCGTCTCACATGTTTATCCGTATCCGCGGCGGCCACACCCTCACCCTGGCCCTCCCCCTTCGAGGGGGAGGGAATCGCGTTTGAGGGCTACGGCTCCGGTCGTAATCCGGGGGTGGGCCGTGCTAAGGAGCAGCCTCATCCCGCTTTCATCGTGCGCCTCTGCGCCCGGATAAGGTCAAGTCATGCCTATCGCCCTGCCCAAGCCCGTCGGCTCCGCGCTGGACCTGATCGGCCACACGCCGATGCTGGAGCTGCAAGGCTTCGACACCGGGCCGTGCAAGCTGTTCCTCAAGCTGGAGAACATGAACCCGGGCGGTTCGATCAAGGACCGCATCGCCCTGACTATGATCGAGGCGGCCGAGAAGGATGGGCGGTTGCAGCCCGGCGGGACCATCATCGAGGCCACCGCCGGCAACACCGGCCTGGGCCTAGCCCAGGTCGGCATCCTGAAGGGCTATCGCCTGATCCTGGTGGTGCCCGACAAGATGTCGCGCGAGAAGATCCAGCATCTGCGTGGTCTGGGCGTCGACGTGCGCCTGACCCGCTCCGATGTCGGCAAGGGCCACCCCGAATACTACCAGGACATCGCCGAGCGGATCGCCGCCGACACCCCCAACTCGGTCTACGTCAACCAGTTCGCCAACCCGGCCAACCCGCTGGCGCACGAGACCTCGACCGGCCCGGAAATCCTGGAGCAGACGGACGGCGACCTCGACGCCATGGTGGTCGGCGTCGGTTCGGGCGGCACCCTGACCGGGCTGGGCCGCTACTTCGCCAAGCACTCGCCGAAGACCAAGATGATCCTGGCCGATCCGGTCGGCTCGATCCTGGCCCCGCTGATCAACGAGGGAAAGACCGTCACCCCCGGCTCCTGGGTGGTCGAGGGCATCGGCGAGGACTTCATCCCCGACACCTGCGACCTGTCGTTCGTGGAGAAGGCCTACGCCATCTCCGACCGGGAGAGCATGGAGACGGCGCGCGAGCTGCTGCGCCGGGCGGGTGTGCTGGGCGGCTCGTCCTCGGGCACTCTGCTGGCGGCGGCGCTGCGGTATTGCCGTGAGCAGACCGAGCCCAAGCGGGTGGTCACGCTGGTCTGCGACACCGGCTCGAAATACCTGTCTAAGATGTTCAACGACTACTGGCTGGCCGAGCAGGGCCTCGCCGAGCGCGCCATGCACGGCGACCTGCGCGACCTGATCGCGCGTGCGGTGGGCGAGGGCGGGGCGGTGACGGTGGCCCCGGAAGACACGCTGATGACCGCCTACAACCGCATGCGCTCGGCCGACGTCTCCCAGTTGCCGGTGCTGAAGGACGGCCGGCTGGTCGGGCTGCTGGACGAGAGCGACGTACTGTTCGCGGCGCAGAGCGAGCGCGAGCGGGCCGAGCGGTTCGCCCGCCCGGTCTACTCCGCCATGGCCACCCGGCTGAACACGCTGCAGGTGCGCGAGCCGCTGGAGGCCCTGCTGCCGGTGTTCCAGCGCGACGAAGTAGCCCTGATCACCGACGGCCGCGAGTTCCTGGGCGTGATCACCCGCATCGACCTGATCAACCACCTGCGCCGATCGGCCTGAGGCGCGGGGCATATTTGCGAATAGTTATTAATATCAGATTTGTGTCGTCATCTTCTTGCCGGTGAACGGCCCAGCTTCCCGCTCTGCATAGACGTCGCGCCGCCCGGGCGCTAAGACACGCCCGCATGCGGGAAACCCGCAGCGCTCGGTGGGAACCTGTGTGTCCCGCCAAGGGGGCGCGCGACCCCGCCGAACCGGAGAGGATCAAATGTCGTCCAAGGATAGCCTGAACACCCGTCGCGACCTACAGGTCGGGGACAAGACCTACGCCATCTACAGCCTGAAGGCTGCCGAAGAGGCGGGACTGGAAGGTGTCTCGCGCCTGCCGGTGTCGATGAAGGTGCTGCTGGAGAACCTGCTGCGCAACGAAGGCCCCACCGTCAGCGAGGACGATCTCCACGCGGTGAAGGCCTGGCTCGACAACAAGGGCAAGACCGAGCACGAGATCGCCTTCCGCCCCGCGCGCGTGCTGATGCAGGACTTCACCGGCGTCCCTGCCGTTGTGGACCTCGCGGCTATGCGCGACGCGATGCAGAAGCTTGGCGCCGACGCCAACAAGATCAACCCGCTGAACCCGGTGGACCTGGTCATCGATCACTCGGTGATGGTGGACCACTTCGGCACGCCGCAGGCCTTCGGCGAGAACGTCGACATGGAATACGAGCGCAACGCCGAGCGTTACCGCTTCCTGCGCTGGGGCTCCAAGGCGTTCCAGGACTTCCGCGTCGTGCCCCCCGGCACCGGCATCTGCCACCAAGTGAACCTGGAATACCTGGCCCAGACCGTGTGGAGCGTATCCGAAACGGGCGAGGACGGCGACGTCGAGGTGGCCTATCCCGACACCCTGGTCGGCACCGACAGCCACACCACCATGGTCAACGGCCTGTCGGTCCTGGGCTGGGGCGTGGGCGGGATCGAGGCCGAGGCCGCCATGCTTGGCCAGCCGATCCCGATGCTGATCCCCGAGGTGATCGGCTTCAAGATGACCGGTAAACTGCCCGAGGGCGCGACCGCCACCGACCTGGTGCTGACCGTCACCCAGATGCTGCGCAAGAAGGGCGTGGTCGGCAAGTTCGTCGAGTATTTCGGCGAGGGCCTGCTGAGCCTGACCCTGGAAGACCAGGCCACCATCGCCAACATGGCCCCCGAATACGGCGCGACCTGCGGCTTCTTCCCCGTCACCCAGGCGACCCTGACCTACCTGACCGAGACCGGCCGTGCGCCGGAGCGCGTCGCCCTGGTCGAGGCCTACGCCAAGGAACAGGGCCTGTGGGTCGACGCCGAGACGCCCGAGCCGGTCTTCTCCGAGACCCTGGAACTCGACCTATCCACGGTCCAGCCCTCGCTGGCCGGCCCCAAGCGTCCCCAGGACCGGGTGCTGCTGGCCGACGCGGGCTCGGCCTTCGCCGAACAGCTGGCCAACGACTTCGGCAAGGCCGGCCATGAGACCCACCGCATCCCGGTCAAGGCGGAAGAGGGCCAGGAAGCCTTCGACGTCGGCCATGGCGACGTGGTGATCGCGGCCATCACCTCGTGCACCAACACCTCCAACCCCTCGGTGCTGATCGCCGCCGGCCTGGTGGCCCGCAAGGCGCACGCCAAGGGCCTGAAGGTGAAGCCCTGGGTGAAGACCTCGCTGGCCCCCGGCTCCCAGGTGGTCACCGACTACCTGACCAACGCCGGCCTACAGGCCGACCTGGACGCGCTGGGCTTCAACCTGGTCGGCTACGGCTGCACCACCTGCATCGGCAATTCCGGCCCGCTGCCCCAGGCGATCAGCGATGCGATCAACGCCGACGACCTGGTGGCCGTCAGCGTCCTGTCCGGCAACCGCAACTTCGAAGGCCGGGTGAACCCCGACGTGCGCGCCAACTACCTGGCCTCGCCCCCGCTGGTGGTGGCCTACGCGCTCGCCGGCTCCATGCTGCACGACATCACCCGCGAGCCGCTGGGCATCGGTTCGGACGGCGAGCCCGTGCACCTGCGCGATATCTGGCCGACCTCGGAGGAGATCGCCAAGATCCAGCGCGAAGTGGTCACCAACGCCCTGTTCGCGCGCCGCTACGCCGACGTGTTCAAGGGCGACGAGCACTGGCAGGCGATCCAGATCTCGGGCGGCGAGACCTACGCCTGGGAAGGCGACAGCACCTACGTGCAGAACCCGCCCTACTTCGAGGGCCTGTCGATGACGCCCAAGCCCGTCGTCGACATCCAGGAGGCCCGCGTCCTGGGCATCTTCGGCGACAGCATCACCACCGACCACATCTCGCCCGCCGGTTCGATCCGCAAGACATCGCCGGCCGGCCAGTACCTGATCGACCATGGCGTGGACGTGGCGGACTTCAACTCCTACGGCTCGCGCCGCGGGAACCACGAAGTGATGATGCGCGGCACCTTCGCCAACATCCGCATCCGCAACAAGATCACCCCGGAGATCGAAGGCGGCGTGACCAAGCACTTCCCCTCGGGCGAGGTGCTGTCGATCTACGACGCGGCCATGAAGTACCAGTCCGAGGGCCGTCCCCTGGTGGTGTTCGCAGGCAAGGAATACGGTACCGGCTCCTCGCGCGACTGGGCGGCCAAGGGCACCAAGCTGCTGGGCGTGCGCGCGGTGATCGCCGAGAGCTACGAGCGCATCCACCGCTCCAACCTGGTCGGCATGGGCGTGCTGCCCCTACAGTTCCAGGTCGACGGCTGGGCCCGCCTGGGCCTGACCGGCGAGGAGATCATAACCATCCGTGGACTGAACAACCTCGCGCCGCGCAAGACCCTGACCGTCGAACTGTTCCGTCCGTCCGACCACAAGGTGGCCCGTTTCCAAGTCACCTGCCGGATCGATACCGAGACCGAGCTGGACTACTTCAAGGCCGGCGGCGTGATGCCCTACGTCCTGCGCAACCTCGCCCGCGACGGGCAGGAGCCGGAAGGCGAAGCGCTGCAGGCGGCGGAATAAAAGACGGGAGTGCGTGCTTCGAGGTGCGGCTCACGCCGCTCCTCAGCATGACGAGACTTGGTGAAATTCACTGCGCTTGGTCATCCTGAGGAGCCCTGAAAGGGCGTCTCGAAGGACGCAGATACAGTGCATTGGTTCTGACGATATGGCGGCGCGCGCGGGAAACCGGGCGCGCCGTTTCTATTTGGCGAAGTCGACCGCCCAAACGAAGATGGGCCTGGAACGTCCGAAGCGGTTTCCCGCCCCGGCGCCCAGGCCCGTCCGCCCGACCCTCAGGTCGCTAAATCTTGGAAGCTCTAGTCAGGGACTAGCGGCACTTCATGAACTTGCCGTGGATGTCCTTGCAGCGCCGCATCGGCATCACCCGCATCGGCGGGCACTTCATGAACTTGCCGTGGGCGTCTTTGCAGGGGGCGGCGAAGGCGGGTGCGGCGATCGCGGAGAGAGCGAAGGCGGCGATGATCAGGCTGCGCATGATGAGATTTCCTTTGGCTCGACATAGCTAAGCTAACCCGCAGATCTGCTTTCGCCAACTTACATGCGTGACCGGACACGGTCATATCCTTGCCCAGCAAGGCCTCCCTCCGAAGAGGGAGGCCGACGGCGGCGGATCAGGCGCGCGCCGCCTCGGTCACGTCGCGCGAGGAGACGGCGCGGTCGCCGACCTCCAGGATCTTGCGGTAGGTGGCCAGCGCCTGCCCCACCACCTGGTCCATGTTGTAGTAGCGGTAGGTCGCCAGCCGACCGACGAAGGTGACGTCCTGACGCGCCAGGGCCAGGGCCTCGTAACGCTTGTACAGGGCCTGGGCCTCGGCGTTGGGGATCGGATAGTAGGGGTCGCCCACGGCGCTCGGATACTCGTAGCTGATCGAGGTCTTGGGGTGTTTCTGGCCCGTCAGGTGCTTGTATTCGCTGATGCGCGTGTAGGGCGTGTCCGGGTGGGGATAGTTGACCACCGCCACCTGCTGGAACTGTTCCTGGTCGAGTGTGCGGTGCTCGAACTTCAGGCTGCGGTAGGGCAGCGGGCCGAAGCGATGGTCGAAGAACTCGTCCACCGGGCCGGAGAACACCAGCTGGTCGTACAGCACGTCGTCCTTGACCTCGGCGAATTCGGTCTCGGTCTGGATGGTGATGTTCTTGTGGTCCAGCATGTTGCCGAACATGTGGGTGAAGCCGAGCTTCGGCATGGCCTGGAAGCTGTCGCCGAAATAGCGGTCGTCGGTATTGGTGCGGGTGGGCACGCGCGAAGTGACCGAGCGGTCCAGCTCGGACGGGTCCACGCCCCACTGCTTGCGGGTGTAGCCGCGGAAGAACTTCTCGTAGAGCTCGCGGCCGACGGCTGCGACCACCACGTCCTCCGATGTGCGGATCTGGGCGGTGGGCTCGGCGCGGGCGGCCAGGAAATTGGCCGCTTCTTCGTCGGTGGTCAGGTTCAGCCCATAGAGCACGTTCAGCGTGGTGCGGTTGATCGGGATCGGCACCAGCTTGCCGTCCACGCTGGCCAGCACCCGGTGCTCGTAGGTTCGCCAGCCGGTGAAGCGCGACAGGTAGCGCACGATCTCGTCGGAATTGGTGTGGAAGATGTGCGGGCCGTATTGGTGGATCAGCACGCCGGCCTCGTCATGGACGTCGAAGGCGTTGCCGGCCACGTGGGGACGGCGATCGATCAGCAGCACGCGCTTGTTGGAGCCCACCGCCAGGCGTTCGGCGATCACCGATCCGGCGAAACCGGCGCCGACGATCAGTACATCGTAGTGGCTGCGGCGGCCGGCGCTGTGCACGGCTGGGCCGGCCACGACCGGGTTGGCGGCGGCCTTGGCGGCGGTCTGCGACTTACGCACCGCAGCCTCTTCGACCAGGGTGGCCATGCGGGCGTAGGTGGTGTCCCACGACAGATCGGCCAGGGCCTCGTCTACGGCTTGACGCCACGAGGTGGTGGAGGAGAGGCCGAGCGCCAGGGCGCTTTCGCACTCGATGATGAATTCCGCATGGGTGTCGGCGACCCGTACGGCTTCCAGCTCGCCATAGTGACGTTTCACGTCGACGATGGCGGTGGAGACCACCGGCTTGCCGCCGCACAGGTATTCGGGCGTCTTGGTCGGGCTGATGAAGCGGGTGGACTCGTTGATGGCGAAGGGCGCCATCGCCACGTCCCAGCCGCCCAGATAGAAGGGCAGCTCGGCATAGGTCTTGCCGCCCAGGTAATGGATGTTGGCGCGCTTGGGCAGGTCGGCGGGGTCGATCTTGACCACAGGGCCGACCATGACGATCGACCATTCGGGATGGGCGTCCGCCAGCTTGGCCAGCAGGTCGAGGTCCATCCGCTCGTCGATCACGCCGTAGAAGCCGAAACGCGGATGGGGCAGGGCGGCCTGGTCGGCCGGGTCCTGCGCCGTGGACATGCTGCGCGCCTGGGCGAAGTGGGCCTTGTCCACGCTGGAGGGGAAGGGGTGGATGTTGGCGTGCCAGCCGCGCTTGGCCTCGTACAGGCTGTAGCCGCCGGTGAAGACCACGTCGGCGAGACCGACCAGATCGCGCTCGAGCTGCTTGAGGCTGTCGGGGGCGAATTTGAAGTTGGAGAGCTCGTCCATGCAGTCGTAGACGACCGCCGCCGCCGTCTCGGCGACCGGGCGCGAGAACTCCAGCATCATCGGCGTGTAATACCAGACGATGGGCCGCTCCACGCCGCGTTCGGCCAGCAGGCCGGTCAGCAGACGCGTGAGTTCGGCGTTACGCCGCTCGTGGGACAGGCCGTCCGGCAGCTTCGGCGTGACGATGGTCACCTCCGACTTGGCGTCCTGGCGCACCTCCAGCGAAGCAGTCTCGCCGGGCAGCGGCTCTTCGAAGAAGATGACCCGACGATCCTGGGCGAAGCGCGACATCAGATGTTGAGGGCGCTGGAAAACGAAATCCCATCTCAGGTGAGAAAAACAGATCAGCGTATCGCCACCGCGATGCCCGAACGCCGCCGGGGCGACGATCGATGAGGATAAGGAAGGTGCAAGCGAGCGCGGCGACTTGTTGGTCAATGCCGTCATCCTGAAATTGAGTTTCCCCAGATGGGACGCAAACGGACTTTGCGAGCGAAAGTTCCGTTAACATGGCTACTTTAGTCCTTTCCAAATCCAAAAGCACAAAAATGTAAGATCGCGTAAATGTTGGATAGTGTTGTGTGGTTCAGTTGAAACATCCAGTTGCTCGTGGATCGTCTTCAGTCGGGCAGTAATCGACTTCTCGAGGTCTTGAGCGCTTGGTCGCCAAGCACAGCCATATCGTTCAGATGCGACTTTTAGGCGCAAGCTAGGGAAGCCGAGCGCGGCTCTGCTTCCCTCGAAGTCGCCCGGCCGACACCCTAGCGGGAAAAATTCAGGGTGCGATCGCGCCGCTTTTCTGGCCTAGATGGGCGGTGACGAGGGGGCGGCGAACGGATGAACAAACCCGCCGATTTCGAGATCGCCCCACGGATCGACGCATCGGTCGCCGTGGCGCTGACGGGAAATTGGACCGTCACGGGTATGGGCGTCGCGGGTGGACGTCTACTGCAAGCCCTTAGCGGCTCGGGAAAGGACACGGGCCGGGTCGCCTTCGACCTGTCCGGGCTCGAACGCTTCGACACCGCCGGCGCCCTGGCCTTGCTCAAGGCTTTGGATGGGCGAGACGATGTCCAGGGGCTGGACGCCCGGCCCGACGTCCACTCGCTGCTGGCCTTCGTCCATGGGGCCAGGACCGAAGGGGACCTCGCTGTCCATCGCGGCGGCGGTCTGTATGGGCTGCTGAGCCGGGTCGGCAGGGGCGTCGCCCACATCCTGTCCGAGGCGTTCCAGACCCTGGCCTTCTACGGCCGGCTGATCTCCGCGCTGTGGCGGGTGTTGCTCAATCCGCGCCGTATCCGCATCGCGCCTTCGGTCTCGCTGATGGAGCGCGCGGGCCTGGACGCCCTGCCCATCGTGGCCACCACCAACTTCTTCGTCGGCGCCACCGTCGCCTTCCTGGGCCAGAGCCTGCTCAACCAGTTCGGAGCCAAGATCTTCTCGGTGGAGCTGGTCGGGATCGCCGTGCTGCGCGAGTTCGGGGTGCTGATCACCGCCATCATCCTGGCCGGCCGCTCGGCCTCCAGCTTCGCCGCCGAGATCGGGGCGATGAAGATGAACCAGGAGGTGGACGCCATGCAGACCATGGGGGTCGATCCGTTCGAGGCCCTGGTGCTGCCGCGCTTCATCGCGCTTCTGGCCATGACCCCGCTGCTGACCTTCGTGGCCATGCTTTCGGGCCTGTTCGGCGGCCTGATCGTGATCTGGACGGCGGTCGGGCTGTCGCCGGCGTTCTTCATCCAGCGGCTGCTCGACAATGTCGGGGTGAGCCAGTTCTATATCGGCATGGTCAAGGCGCCCTTCCTGGCGGTGATCATCGCCGCCATCGGCTGTCGCCAAGGGCTGGAGGTCGGCGGCGACGTCGAGCAGCTCGGCCGGCGCGTGACCATGGCGGTGGTCCAGGCGCTGTTCTCGATCATCATCGTCGACGCGATCTTCGCCCTGATCTTCATGCAGTTCGGCCAATGAGCGCGTCCGTCCCGGCCTCCAAAGACATCAGTGCGCCGTCGCCCATCGGGGCGGAGGCGGCCCAGCCGATCATCGAGGTGCATGGCCTGGTCTCCCGCTTCGGCGAGAAGGTGGTCCACGACGGGCTCGACCTGACCGTCAACAAGGGCGAGGTGCTGGGCCTGGTCGGCGGCTCGGGGGCGGGCAAGTCGGTGCTGCTCAACACCCTGATCGGCCTGCGCGAGCCCGACGGCGGCACGGTGAAGGTGCTGGGCGTCGACGTGGCCCACGCCAGCGACGCGGAGCAGCATGGGCTGGAGAGCCGCTGGGGCGTGCTGTTCCAGGGCGGGGCGCTGTTCTCGGCCCTGACCGTGCAGGAGAACGTGGCCGCGCCGTTGCGCGAGCACGCGCGCCTACCCAAGCGCGAGATCGAAGAGCTGGCGGCGCTGAAGATCGCCCTGGCCGGCCTGCCGCCCGAGGCCGGTGCGCTCCGGCCGGCGGAGCTGTCGGGCGGGATGCGCAAGCGGGCCGGATTGGCGCGCGCCATCGCGCTCGACCCGGAGCTGCTGTTCCTGGACGAGCCGACCGCGGGCCTCGACCCGATCGGGGCGGCGGCCTTCGACCGGCTGATCCAGGCCCTGTCCTCGGCGCTGGGGCTGACGGTGTTCATGATCACCCACGACCTGGACAGCCTCTACGCCATCTGCGACCGGGTCGCGGTGATCGCCGACAAGAAGGTGGTGGCCAACGCCCCGATACCGGAGCTGGAACGCTCCGATCATCCTTGGATAAAAGAATATTTCCTGGGCCCTCGCGGCCGGGCCGCGCGAGCGGCGGGAGGGGCGTGATGGAACGCAACGCACACTACGCCTTGGTCGGCCTGATCACGGCCGTCCTGTTCGTCGGCCTACTGGTCTTCGTGGTCTGGCTGGCGCGACTGCAGTTCACCGCCGAGTACACGATCTACAACGTGGACTTCAAAGGGCCGGTGCGGGGGCTGTCCTCTGGCGGCGAGGTCTATTTCAACGGCATCAAGGTCGGCGAAGTGACCAAGCTGTCGCTGGACCGGGAAGACCCCAACCGGGTGGTGGCGCGCATCCGCACCACCGCCGACGCGCCGATCCGGGTGGATTCCTATGCGACGCTGGAGCCGCTGGGCATCACCGGGGTGAACTACATCCAGCTGACCGCTGGGACGGTGAGCAAGCCGCTGCTCAAGGACGTGACGCCGGACGGGCAGATCCCGGTGATCAAGACCAAGCAGGGGGCGCTCGAAGGCCTGCTGGAGGGCGGCGGCGACGTGCTGGCCCGCTCGGTGCAGGCGCTGGATCGGGTCAACCAGCTGCTGTCGGACTCCAACATCAAGAATTTCAACGCCACCCTGGTCAACATCAAGGACGCCACGGCCATGGTGAAGGACCAGAAGCAGCTGCTGCTGGACCTGGACAGCACGCTGAAGAGCGTCAACACCGCCTCGCAGCGGATCGCCAGCCTGTCCGGCGACGCCGACCACATGCTGACGGTCGACGGGCGCAACACCCTGGCCAAGCTGGACGGGGCCGTGGACGAGCTGAGGGGCGCGGCCGTCGATGCGCGCGGTCTGGTCGGGAGCCTGCAAGGCCCCACCGCCAATTTCGCCACCACTGGGCTGCCCCAGCTCACCCGCACCATCAACAGCCTGCAGACCGCCGCCGAATCGCTCGACCGGCTGGTCTCGCAGGTCGAGCAGAATCCCCGCCAGGTGCTGACCAAGGCCCCGGCCAAGACTGTCGAGGTGAAGCCGTGAAAGCCTCCTTCTCCAACGCCTTGAGCCGCCGTGCGCCTGCGCTGGGCGCGATCGGCGTCGCCCTTGGGCTCGTCTCGGGTCTGGGCGGCTGCGTCTCGCTGTTGCCCAAGTCCAAGCCGGTGCAGCTCTACCAGTTTGGCCGCGACGACGCGGCGACGGCGACGACCCCCGCGACCGTGGTGGGGCGCGGGCCGGCGGGGGTTTCCGGGGTAGTGCTGTCGGCGGTGGTGTTGCCGCGTGCGGGAATGGGCGACGGCATCCTGACCATCACCGGCGACCAGGGCGCCTACATCGCCGGCGCGCGTTGGCTGTCGCCGGCGGTGCTGATGTTCCAGGAGGACGTGCAGCGCACCTTCGAGGCGCGCGCCCAGAAGACCCGCATCCTCGATCGTGGCCAACTCGGCGCGGCCGACGCCCTGCTCCGCCTGGACGTCAGCCATTTCGAGGTGCGCTACGACGGGGACGCCGCGGCCGCGCCGGCGGTGCTCGTCGGCGTGCGCGCCACCCTGACCTCCGTCGACGGGCGCCAGGTCCTCCAGCGCGTCTTCACCCATCGCGAGCCGACGGCCGATAACCGGGTGTCGCTGTTGGTGGGCGCCTTCGACAAGGCGGTGGACGAAACCCTGGCCGAAGTGGTCGATTGGACCGATGCCGCGGCCCCGACCCTTGCAGTTGCGCCGAACGTGACGCAGACCCGATCCGTATCGACCCAAACCACCCAGACGACTCAAGCAACTCAATCCAGGACGCCGCAGTGACGCCCGACGAACCGACCTCCTCCAATCCGGCGTGGCCGTCGGATGAACCCATCATCCGCACCATCGCCATGCCCGCCTCGACCAATCCCGAAGGCGACATCTTCGGGGGCTGGCTGCTGTCGCAGATGGACCTGGCCGCGGCCACGGTCGCCTTCCGCCTGGCGCGGGGCCGTTGCGCCACCGTCGCTATCGACAGCATGAGCTTTCTCAGCCCGGTGTTCGTCGGCGACGAGGTCAGCCTGTTCGCCCGGGTGATCAGCAGCGGCCGAAGCTCGGTCAAGGTGTTCGTGGAGGCGTGGCGCCGCCGGCGCGACGCGCTCGACGCCATCCGCGTGACCCAAGGCACCTTCACCTTTGTGGCCATCGATTCGGATCGCAAGGCCCGACCGCTGCCTCTGGAAAATCAGGGGCTCTAAGGGGCCAACCAAGGGCGGCGACGACTCGCCTGCCACGCTAACCTGTTCAACCGTCCGGAGAATGCGGTGGTCGCCCGGACCATCGCGGCTTCATAACCCTTTCAGGATGATCGGCGAGCTGCGCTTCAGGCGCGCCATCAGGGACGTGAGGGCGGTTTCGGATGAACAAGCTTTTCTGCATCGCGACAGCGGCGGCGGCCCTGGTGGCCGGCGGCGCGCAGGCTCAACCCTATGGCTACGCCGGCGGCTATCTGCCGGCCCCCGCATACGCCTATGCGGGCTACAATGGCGGTGGTCAGGGCGGCGGCTACAGCCAGGCTTATGACGAGGGGAACTGCGATTCCTTCACCATCGTCGGCGCGCACGCGGGCGTGACGGTGCTGGGGCTCAACGCCGGCGCCGGGGCGCACCTGGGTGTGGGCGACGACGCCTGCCGCGGCCACCATCACAGCCGTATCCAGTTCACCCCGCCGCCCGCGCCCCAATACGCGCCGCCGCCGCAATATGCGCCGCAGGGTCCTTGCTGCATGGCCCCGCCGCCGCAGTACGCGCCCCCGCCGCGTCCCTGCTGCATGGCGCCGCCTCCGCCCCCGCCTTCGCCCTGCGACTGCGCCCCGCAGTACGGCGCCCAGCCCTACGGCTGGTAGTTTCAGACCTGCGTGCTTCGAGACGCGCCCTGGTGGAGCGCTTCTCGGCATGACGAAGATTGGTGTAATCCACTAAGTCCCGTCATCCTGAGGAGCCCTGAAAGGGCGTCTCGAAGGACGCAGACAGCTTGCGCCGATCTGGCTACCCCAGCGTCTGCCGCCCTACGATCGCCTGCAGGTCCACGCCTCGCGGCAGCGCCCCGTAGCTGACGCCCGCGCCGTCCCCGAACCATCGCGCGCAGAAGGCGTCGGCCACCGCCGTTGGCGCATGGCGGACCAGCAGAGCGCCCTGCAGCACAAGCGCCATGCGCTCGCACAAGCCCCGCGCGTCGGTCTCACCCACAGCCTCCGCCGCAGCCTGCCTTAGCGCTTCCGCCGCCCGATCCAGCGCCACATTTCCTCCGCGCGCCTGCTCCACCTCCGCCGCATAGGCCGCCAGCGCCGCCGGTTCGCGCTTCAGCGTCCGCAGCACGTCCAGCGCGATGATATTGCCCGAGCCCTCCCAGATCCCGTTCAGCGGGGCTTCGCGGTACAGACGCGGCATCGGCGTCTCCTCGACGTAGCCGACGCCCCCGTGGCACTCCATGCACTCGTAGACGAAGCCGGCGCACCGTTTGGTCAGCCAGTACTTGGCCAGCGCCACCGCCAGCCGGGCGAAGGCCTTGGCCTGCGGGTCCTCGTCGCCGAACGCGCGCGCGACGCGCATCACCAACACCGCCGCCGCCTCGTATTCCAGCGCCAGGTCGGCGATTACCGCGGTCATCGCCGGCTGGTCGATCAGGGTCTTCTGGAAGGCGCGGCGGCCAGATGTGTGGTTCACCGCCTCCGCCAGCGCCCGGCGCATGATCCCCAGCGTCGAGGCGATGGTGCCGAGCCGGGTGTGGTGGACCATGTCGATGATCACCTTCACGCCCGCGCCTTCCTCGCCCAGGCGCATGGCGTAGGCGTCATGGTATTCGATCTCGGCCGAGGCGTTGGAGCGGTTGCCGAGCTTGTCCTTTAGCCGCATCAGCTGGATCGTGTTGCGTTCCCCGTCCGGGGCGACGCGCGGGACTAGGAAGCAGCTCAGCCCGCCTTCCGCATAGGCCAGCGTGAGGAACCCGTCGCTCATCGGCGCCGAACAGAACCACTTGTGCCCCGTCAGCCGATAATCCCGTCCACCCAAGGGCGCGGCGCGGGTGGTGTTGGCCCGCACGTCGCTGCCGCCCTGCTTCTCGGTCATAGCCATGCCGAGCGTGATCCCGGCCTTGTCGGCGATGGGGCGCAGGGGCGCGTCGTATCGGCCGCCGAGCAGCTTCTCCAGCCAGGGCCCGGTCGCGTCCGTCTGGCTGCGCAGGGCCGGGGCCGAGGCGTAGGTCATGTTGATCGGGCACATCACCCCGGCCTCGGCCTGGGTGAAGATCGACAGCAGGGCGGCGTGGGCGACATGCCCGCTCGGTTCGCCCGAGGTCCAGGCGAGGTCGTGGATCTGGTGATCCATCGCGAGTGTCATCAGCGCGTGATAGCTTGGGTGGAAGCGCGCTTCGTCCAGCCGGCGGCCGTAGCGGTCGAACGGGACGAACTCCGGCGGATGGCGGTTGGCCAGTTCGCCCAGCTCCAGCGTCGCCTCCGACCCTGCCACCGCGCCTAGCGCCTCGGCCCGCGTGTCGAGCCAGCCGTCGGCTTCCCGCCGCACCGCATCGCGCAGCGCCAGGTCGGTCAGGTACAGGTTGCGCCCCGCGAACGGCGGCGGCTGGTTCTCCACCGTGTGGGTTTCGAGGTCGGTCCGGGGGGCGAAGCTCGGCATGACGTATTGGGCAGGTCTTTGCCTCGACACGTCAAGCCGGGCTACAACGCTTCCAGGTCAAAAGAGGACGGCGAGCCCATGGCGTACACGGTCATCGAAACGGAGCGGCGCGGCGGGGTGGCGGTGATCCGCCTCAACGATCCGGGCACCCTGAACGCCCTGTCCCAGGCCATGCTGGCCGAACTCGCCGAAGCCGTGTCTGAGGCGGAGGCCTCCGCCCGCGCCCTGGTGCTGATCGGCTCGGGCCGGGCCTTCTCGTCGGGCGCCAATCTGAACGAAGAGCGCACCACCGCCGATCTCGGCGAGTCGATTGAGCGGCGCTACAATCCGCTGGTGCGCAAGCTGCGCGACCTGCGCATCCCCTACATCACCGCCGTAGGCGGCGTGGCGGCTGGGGCCGGCTGTTCGCTGGCGCTGACCGGCGACCTGATCGTGGCCGGCGAGGGTGCGTCCTTCATCCTGGCTTTCCGCCGCATCGGTCTGATCCCCGACGCGGGATCGACCTTCCTGCTGACGCGCGCGGTCGGCCGGGCGCGGGCGATGGAGCTGATGTTGCTGGGCGAGGCCCTGCCGGCGGCCAAGGCTCTCGCGTGGGGCCTGATCAACCGGGTGGTCCCCGACGCCGAGCTGGAGGCTGTGGCCTTCGCCCTGGCCGAGGGCCTGGCTCAGGGGCCGACGCGCGCGTTGGGGCTGATCCGCAAGGCGGGCTGGGCGGCGTTGGACAACGGCCTGGACGCCCAGCTCGACTGCGAGCGCGACCTGCAACGCGAAGCCGGCTTCACCGAAGACTTCAAGGAAGGCGTCGCCGCCTTCCGCGAAAAGCGCCCGGCGCGGTTCACGGGGACCTAGCCCTACGGCTTGGCGTGCTGCCCCCGGAGGGGGTTGGTCTATCGAGTTTTGAAGAATGGTGCCGCCGGACAGGATTGAACTGTCGACCTCAGCCTTACCAAGGATGCGCTCTACCACTGAGCTACGGCGGCGGGGAGCGGGCGCTATAGCCAAAGCCGCGCGAGAGGGGAAGCGGAAATCTGATGCGTGTCGACGAAGGGCGCTTGAGCCGCGCACCGAAAGGCGCTGATCTGCGTGTCGCCCTGGGGGAAGATTCGATGAGTGGACGGAAGATGCACGCGGTCGCCGCGCTGACGGCGGCCGGTGCCGCTCTGGTTCTCGGGGCCGCGACGGCGATGGCCCAGGGGCCGCAGGGCCAGGCCCCGCAAGGCCAGACGGTCTATGTCCGCGCCGGTCGCCTGATCGATCCCGCCAGCGGCAGGGTTTCGGAGAACGTGGGCCTACTGATCCGCGACGGACGAATTGTCTCGGTTGGCGTCGCCACGCCGCCGCCCGGCGCCAAGGTGGTGGACCTGTCGCGCGAGACGGTGCTGCCGGGGCTGATCGATGTGCACGTGCACCTGACCTTCAACGCCGAGGACGCCGGTCCCAAGGCCCTGACCATCTCGATCCCCCGCCAGGCGATCGACGGGGTGCACAATGCGCGCAAGACGCTGATGGCGGGCTTCACCACCGTGCGCAACGTCGGCGCCAGCCACTTTACCGACGTGGCCCTGCGCGACGCGATCACGGCCGGCGAGGTCGACGGGCCGCGGATGCAGGTCTCCGGGCCGCCGATCGGCGCTACCGGCGGCCATGCCGACGAGAACCTGCTGCCCGAGGAGTTCAACTACGAGAGCGACGGCGTGGCCAACGGTCCCTGGGAGGCGCGGGCCAAGGTGCGGCGCAACTTCAAGTACGGTGCGGACCTGATCAAGTTCATGGCCACCGGCGGGGTGCTCAGCCACGGCGATTCGGTCGGCGGCCAGCAATTGTCCCAGGAGGAGATGGACGCCATCGTCACCGAGGCCCACCTGTGGGGCCGCAAGGTCGCCGTCCACGCCCACGGGACCGACGGGATCAAGGCCGCCATCCGCGCCGGGGCGGACTCCATCGAGCATTGCAGCTTCATCGACGACGAGGGGATCGCGCTGGCCAAGGCGCGCGGGACCTATCTCGACTTCGACATCTACAACGACGACTACATCATGGCGGAAGGCCCCAAGGTCGGCATCGAGCCGGCCTCGCTGGCCAAGGAGCACCTGGTCGGCCAGACCCAGCGCGACAATTTCACCAAGGCGGTGAGGGCGGGCGCCAAGATGGCCTTCGCCACCGACGCGGGCGTCTATCCCCACGGCGATAACGCGCGCCAGTTCCACTACATGGTCAAGTACGGCATGACCCCGATGCAGGCGATCCGCGCCGCCACCACGTCGGGCGCCGACCTGATGGGGCTGCAGGGCAGGGTGGGCTGTGTGTCCGTCGGCTGCTACGCCGACCTGGTCGCGGTCCCCACCGACCCTCTGAAACAGGTCGAGGTGTTGGAACATGTCGATTTCGTGATGAAGGGGGGCGTGGTGTACAAGGGCGCGGCCGGCGAAACGCCCTAGGCGGCGCAAGCCTGGCCCCAATCCTATCGAAAGCCGCAGTATGCGTCCCTCCGCTCCCGCCCTGCTCGCCGCCGCCGTCCTTGGGGCGTTCCTGACCTCTCCCGCCCTGGCCCAGGGCGTGGTCTCCACCGCCCGCCCGGCGCCGCCGGAAGCGGCCTCGCTGACCGCGCCCATCGTCGACGGTCCCGTGGTGCGCATCGATCCCAAGCGACAGGCGCTGGCGCGCCAGATCTACGACCTGATCGGCGCCCAGACCATGGGGACCAGCGTGCGCAGCATGACCACGGCCATGAGCCTGCAGTTCGCCAACATGATGGACGACCGCAGCGAGGCCCGCGCCAAGGCCATCGTGGCGGCGGTGGGCGACGGCATGAACAGCGTCATGCCCCAGGTGATCGACACCAGCGTTTCCGCCATGGCCCACACCTTCACCGAAGCCCAGCTGCAGGACATGCTGGCCTTCTACCAGTCGCCGACCGGGCGGGTGGTGCTGCTCAAGATGCCGGCGGTGACCCAGCAGTCCAACGCCGCCATCGTCACCTACCTGCCGCAGGTCCTGGCGGGGATCGAGGACAGCTACTGCAGCCGGGTGAAATGCTCGTCCCGGGAGCGCAAGGGCCTGGAGGCCGTGGCCGCCCACCTCGCCGCCGCCCATCCGGCTGGCTGAGGCGAGGGACTTGGCCGGGGACGGCGCCAAGGCGGAGCGGCTGGCCCAGGCGCTGCGGGCCAACCTGCGTCGGCGTAAGGCCGCGGCGTCTCCGCCGTCCTCCGAGCAGGAGGCCACGCGCGACCCTTCGCCACGCGAGCCGCCGGACAAGCCGCAGACGTGACCACGTGATTATTGCTATAGGGCGGTTTATTGGCGCGTCGGCGTTCAAGGCCCTATATTGAACGTTCGACATTCGAGCGGCCCGCGCCGCCCGCTTTCCGGAGTTGAGCCATGATTGGCGCTATGAGCCCGATCCACTGGATTATCGTCCTGGTCGTGGCCGCCGTCCTGTTCGGTGGTCGCGGCAAGCTGTCGTCCATCATGGGCGACGCCGCCAAGGGCATCAAAGCCTTCAAGGAAGGCCTGAAGACCGAGGACGAGCCGCCGGCCGGGACCAAGGTCTCGCCCCAGGTGGTCGGCCCAAGGGTCGAGCCCTCCGTCGACCAGCGCGAAGCCGAAGACGCTCGCCGCTGAATTTCCTAGCGCCGGCGGCCGACGCCGGCCGTTTCCTGATCCGGGTCTGAGCCTATGTTGCCGGAAACCGGCGCCACCGAACTGATTTTCCTGGCCGCCGTCGCGCTGATCGTCGTCGGGCCCAAAGACCTGCCGGTGCTGCTGCGCAAGGTCGGCCAGTTCATGGCCAAGGTCCGTGGCCTAGCCGCCGAGTTCCGCTCCAGCTTCGAGGAACTGGCCCGCCAGTCCGAGCTGGACGAGCTTCGCCGGGAAGTGGATGCGCTGCGTCGCGGCGACTACACCCAACCGATCCGCCAGGACCTCAAGGACATCGACAGCCATTTCGAGAGCCTGCATCGCGAGCTTGGTGCGCCGGCCCCATCGGGCTTCGGCGCCCGCGAGGGCGAGATCGCGCCCGGCCCCGACGCGCCGCCCGCCGCCCTGCCGTCGGCCGAGGGCGCTGCGCACCACCCTATCGCTTCCGAATCCGTCCTCCCGGTTCCCCCCGACGCCGCCCCCGAGGGGCTGGAGCCGGAGACCGAACCCTCGCCTCATGGGTCCGATCACGTTGAACAGTCCGCCGCTCCATCCCCCTCGCGGGAGCACGCTGGGTGAAGCGTGACGACGACAGCGAGATCGAGGACTCCCGCGCGCCGCTTCTCGAACACCTAGTCGAGCTGCGCCGCCGGCTGATCGTGTGCTGCGCCGTCCTGGTGATCGGGTTCGGCTTCTGCTTCATCTATTCCGGCAACATCTACCTGCTGCTGCTGCGGCCGTTCGAGATGGCCGGGGCCCTGCTGGCGCAGCAGAAGCACGGCGGCCATCACGGCCCGTTCGACCTGCTGTTCGCGGTCACTGGCATCCACCCGGTCAACACCCACGGCCAGAACCTCAAGCTGGTGTTCACAGCGCCGCTGGAGTTCTTCTTCACCAAGATGAAGCTGGCCGGCTTCGGGGCCATCGTGATCTGTTTCCCGGTGCTGGCCTTCCAGCTCTACCGCTTCGTGGCGCCCGGCCTGTACCGGCGCGAGCGCGCGGCCTTCCTGCCCTTCCTGCTGGCGGCGCCGGTGCTGTTCCTGATGGGGGCGGCGCTGGTCTACTTCATCATGCTGCCGTTCGTGCTCTGGTTCTCGCTGTCCCAGCAGATCGTCAGCCCCGATGTCCAGGTCGAGCTGCTGCCCAAGGTGTCGGACTATCTGACGCTGGTGACTCACCTGCTGCTGGCGTTCGGCCTGTGCTTCCAATTGCCGGTGGTGCTGTCGCTGGCGGGGATGGCGGGGCTGGTCAATGCGCCGATGCTGGCCAAGGGCCGGCGCTACGCCATCGTCGGCATCGTGTTCCTGGCGGCGATCGTCACCCCTCCCGATCCGCTCAGCCAGTGCCTGTTGGCGATCCCGATCTACGGTCTCTACGAGATCAGCATCTGGTGCGTACGCCTGATCGGGCTGCGCCGCGACCGCGAGGACGAGGCGCGCGACCTGGAAGAGGCCGGCGGCGGCAGCCCGGTCTAGGGCTTATTGCGCGTGCGGGACGCAAGATCGACGACGCGCGCTTCCCCTGCGGCGCGGGCGCCCTTAAACAAGCTGCTTCCGCATCGCCTTCCCTGAGTCTGCCCGGAATGTTCGACGTCAAGGCCATCCGCGACGACCCCTCAGCCTTCGACCGTGGCTGGGCCGCTCGCGGGCTATCGCCCCAGACGCCGGCGATCCTTGAGGCCGACCAGCGCCTGCGCGCCGCCCAGACCGCCTTCCAGGCCGTCCAGTCCAAGCGCAACGAGAGCTCCAAGCTGATCGGCGCGGCCAAGGCCAAGAAGGACGAGACTCGCGCCGCCGAGCTGATGGCGGAGGTCGAGGCGCTGAAGGGCGAACTCGCCCGCCAGACCGAGGAAGAGGCCACAGCCGCCAAGGCCCTGCACGACCTGCTCGCCGCCATCCCCAATGTGCCGGCCGACGACGTGCCCCCGGGCGCCGACGAGCACGGCAATGTCGAAACGCGCCGCTGGGGAACGCCCGCCGCCATCGCTAAGCCGCAGGACCATGTGGCGCTGGGCGAAGCCATGGGCCTGATGGACTTCGAGGCCGCCTCGCGGATGTCGGGCGCCCGCTTCGTGGTGCTCAAGGGCCAGCTCGCCCGGCTGGAACGCGCGCTCGGCCAGTTCATGCTCGACCTGCAGACCAGCACGCACGGCTATCAGGAGGTGTCCCCGCCGCTGATGGTGCGCGATCAAGCGCTGTTCGGCACGAGCCAACTCCCGAAGTTCGAGGAGGACCTGTTCCAGACCAAGGAAGGCTTCTTCCTCATCCCCACCGCCGAGGTCTCGCTCACCAACCTGATCCGCGAGCAGATCACCTCGGAAGAGGAACTCCCCCTGCGCCTCACCGCGCTGACCCCCTGCTTCCGTTCCGAGGCCGGGGCGTCGGGGCGCGATACGCGGGGCATGATCCGCCAGCACCAGTTCACCAAGTGCGAGTTGGTTTCCATCACCACGCCCGAACAGTCCGCCGCCGAGCACGACCGCATGGTCGACTGCGCCGAAGAGGTGCTGAAACGGCTGGAGCTGCCGTTCCGCACCATGCTGCTGTGCACCGGCGACATGGGCTTCTCGGCCCGCAAGACCTACGATCTGGAGGTCTGGCTACCGTCCCAGGACACCTATCGCGAGATCAGCTCCTGTTCGAACTGCGGCGACTTCCAGGCCCGTCGCATGGACGCGCGGATCAAGAAGGCCGGCGAGAAGGGCACGCGCTTTCCCCATACCCTGAACGGGTCGGGGCTGGCGGTCGGGCGCACCCTGGTCGCGGTGCTGGAGAACTACCAGGACGAGGGCGGCCGCATCGCCGTCCCCGAAGCGCTCCGCCCTTACCTTGGCGGCATGACCCACATCGGGGGCGCTCAATGAGGCTCTCGCCGACCCACCGCAAGGCGAGGCCCCGATGCGCATTCTGCTGACCAACGACGACGGTATCGCGGCCGAGGGCCTGCAGACCCTGGTCCGCGTGGCCCGCCAGCTGTCCGACGACGTATGGATCTGCGCGCCCGAGATCGAGCAGTCCGGCGCCAGCCGCAGGCTGACCCTGACCGAGCCGGTGCGCGTGCGCCAGCTCGACACCCAGACCTTCGCGGTGTCCGGCACGCCGACCGACTGCGTGATGCTGGCGATCCAGGAGATGATGGTCGACAAGGCGCCGGACCTGGTGCTGTCGGGCGTCAACCGGGGCCAGAACATGGGTGAGGACGTCACCTTCTCGGGCACCGTGGCCGGCGCGCTGCAGGGCATGGCGCTGGGCGTGCCGTCCATCGCCCTGTCCCAGGCGCTGACCCGCTTCCAGGACGCCCGCACCAGCCATTTCGAGACCGCCGAGCACCATGCCCCCGGCCTGATCGCGCGCCTGGTGGAGATCGGCTGGCCCGCCAAGGTGGTGATGAACCTGAACTTCCCGGCCTGCCTGCCCGACGAGGTCGAGGGGGTCGAGGTGACGGTCCAGGGCGTTCGCGACGAGCATCCGCTGCACTTCGAGAAGCGCACCGACCTGCGCGGCCGCGACTACTACTGGATGGCCTATCGCGGCCGCTCCTCGGAGCCCGCGGCCGGCACCGACGTGCACGCGATCAAGAGCCGGCGGATATCGGTTACGCCGCTGCATATCGACCTGACCCACCGCGAGACCGTGCACGACCTGCGTGGCCAACTCGGCGGCACGGTCCCCGTATTCCACGGCGCGGCCTGAGCCCGTGAGCGACACCCCGCAGGATCGTTCGGACACGCGCCTGGCCAAGCTGGTCCTGGGCCTGCGCTCGGGTGGGGTGACCGAGGCGGCCGTGCTGGCGGCGATCGAACAGACGCCGCGCGACCTGTTCGTGCCCAACCTGTTCCAGGAGCGGGCCTGGGAGGATAGCGCCCTGCCCATCGCCTGCGGCCAGACCATCAGCCAGCCCCTGATCGTGGGCCTGATGACCCAGGCGCTGCACTTGAAGCCCCGCCACCGGGTGCTGGAGATCGGCACCGGCAGCGGCTACCAGACCGCCGTGCTGGCCCGCATCGCCCGCTACGTCTACACGGTGGAGCGCTACCGCACCCTGCTGGGCGAGGCGGAGGCGCGGTTGAAGCACCTGGGCTTGCTCAACGTGATCAGCCGCTTCGGCGATGGCGGGGAGGGCTGGCGCGAGCAGGCGCCGTTCGACCGCATCCTGGTCACCGCCGCCGCCCCCGAGGAGCCGCGCAAGCTGCTGGCCCAGTTGAAACCCAATGGCGTCCTGGTTGCGCCGGTGGGTCGCGGTCCCGTGCAGACTCTTTTGCGCTATGTGGGCGACGCCAAGGGCGCCTTCGTGAAAGAAGAGCTAGGCGAAGTGCGTTTCGTGCCCCTGCTGAGCGGCGTGGCGCGGGAACTGTGAGCGGACGGGGGTAGCCCTTTCCGACGGCTCGACCGACAATTCCCGGCGAGTCGCGATTATTGCGAGGTAGAGATGTCCAACCGTCGGGAAAAGTCGGTCGCCGCGAACGGCCACGCGCGCCGGGGCCGTCTGACCTTGGCGGTCGTGCTGCTGGCGGGAACCGCGGCCTGCACCGCCGCGCCGCGCTATCCGATCGACGCCAACGAGCGGCCGGGCGACGGCGGCCTGAAACCCTGGCAACCGCGGTATCCGGTCAGCCCCCAGGACGCCGCCCAAAACGCCGCCGACCGCGCCTCCGGGACCGCGGTCGGACCGCGCGACGGGGTCAATCCTCCGGCTCCGACCTATCCGCCCCGCGCGACCACCCCGCCGCCGCCGCCTTCCGACGACGATGGGATGCACCCGGTGCCGAGTTCGTCGGTGGATAGCTCCGACCTGCCCCCGCCGGGTTCGGTCGCTCCGCCCGCGCCCGCCGGCCCGCACCTGGAGTCCGAGGTCGAAGCCGAAGCGCACATGCTCCCCGGCGTCGCCTTCGCCCGCTATTTTGCGGAGACGCGGTCGGACGAGGGGGCTGGGTCAGGCTTAGAACTCGCCGCCGTCCACCATCGTCATCATGCCGCGAAGGCCGCAGACAGCGACACCTCGGCCGATGACAAGAAGAGCGCGCATCGCCGTCATGGCCGCAAGTCCAAGTCGTCCGAAGAGACAGCGACTGGCGACACCCCCTATCAAACCAGCGTGCGGCCCGGCGAGAAGCTGGCGGACGTGGCCAAGCGCCTGCACGTCTCGCCCAGCGCCCTGGTCAAGCTCAACGACATCAAGCATCCCCGCCACGTCCACGCCGGCACGGTGCTGAAGGCGCCCTATCGCTACAGCTACGAGGTGCAGAAGGGCGACACCCTCTACACCATCAGCCACCGCTTCGATCAGGTCCCCGAGGCCGTCGCCAAGCTGAATGGACTGAGGCACGCCGCCGAACTGCAGCCCGGCCAGGCCATCGAACTGCCGCCCACTGCTTCGGACCAGGGCGCTCGTCGCCACGCCGCCGCCGAGGTCACGCCCGTGGCCGCGCCCGACAGCGTGATCCGCGCCGCCCTGCACAAGGCGCGTCGCGGCGATCACCTGACCCGGCGGGAGCGGGCGGCTCTGGCCCAGGCTCAGGCGCGCGACGAAAGCGCCCGCGCCGAGGCCAAGCCTCACGTCAACACCCGCGCTGAGGCCGCCGCCGAGATCGCGGCGGATGCAGCGGCCAACGCCGAAGCGACGCCCAGCCGCGGCCGTCGGGGTCGTCCTGTCCATACCGCCGCCGCCGACGCCAGCGAACCCGCCACTTACAATCCCCCGCCGGCCATCCTGCGGCCGGCGCCGCGTCCCGCTTCTCCGTCGGTCGCCCAGACCGCGGACATCCCGCCGCCGGTCGTCCCCTACGCCTCCACACCCAGCCCCTCGTCGACAGCTGCGACGACGGTTCCCGGGCCCGTCGCGACCCTGAATGCGCCGACCTACCGCCCGACCTATCCCTCATCCTCCGCTTCGTCGGGGACCTACGCCCCCAGCCTTGGCCGCGCGCGGCCAACTGCGCCGGAAACCGGCGGCGGAGCGCTGACGCCCTCCGAGATCGCGGCCGCCGGCCGGGGCCGGTTCGTGTGGCCGCTGAAGGGCAGCGTTCTGGCGCCTTTCGGCGACCGGGGGCCCGGTCAGCACAACGACGGTGTGGATATCGCCGCCCAGTCCGGCGATAGCGTGCGGGCGGCGGCGGCCGGCGAGGTGGTCTACGCCGGCAGCTCCATCCCCGGCTTCGGCAACCTGGTCTTGGTCAAGCATGCGGGCGGGTGGGTCACTGCGTACGCCCACCTGAACCGGATCGAGGTGCGGATGAAGGATAGCGTCGCCCAAGGCGACGAGATCGGTCAGGTCGGCCAGACCGGCGCGGTGGACCGTCCGCTGCTGCACTTCGAGGTCCGATACGCCCCTCAGCCCACCGAGAAGGCCCGTCCGGTCGATCCGGCCCTGGTCCTGCCCGCGGGCGGTTGACGCTTTGCTGCAAAGGTCGTCAGGGACGCATTGCCAAACCGGAGGCGCTCGCCTAGCTTCCGCGCCTCTTTGATCCGGCCGAGGTCCGTCCCGGCCGCCGCGGCCGTTTCCGGAGCCCAAATGTTTGCTTCTCCCGCCTTCGCCCAGACCGCCGGCGCCGCGTCGCAGGATGGACCGATGGGCATGCTGCTCCAGTTCGCCCCCCTCGTCGCGATCATGGTGCTGGGCTATTTCCTGCTGATCCGTCCGCAGCAGAAGCGCATGCGCGCCCAGCAGGACCTGGTCAAAGGCGTCAAGCGCGGCGACACGGTGGTGCTGACCAGCGGTGTCTTCGGCAAGATCACCCGCGTCGACGACACCGAGGTCCAGGTCGAAATCGCTCCGAACGTGAACGTCAAGGTCGTCCGCTCGATGATCTCCGACGTCCGCACCCGTGGCGAGCCTTCGGCCGCCAACGACGGCAAGTCCTAAGCGCTCGACCGGATAGGCCGCCGCCGTGATCCAGCTCCGCACCTGGAAGGTCGTTCTCGTCCTGCTGGCCGCTGTCTTCGGCCTGGTGTTCACCTTGCCGAACGCCCTGCCGACCTCGGTCACCGACCACTTGCCCGCGCTGCTGTCCAAGCGGCTGAACCTGGGTCTGGACCTACAGGGCGGCTCCTATCTGCTGCTCGAAGTCGACACCGACTCCCTGCACAAGGAGCAGCTCACCAACCTGACCGAGGACGTGCGCCGCACCCTCACGGATGGAAGCATCGGCTTCACGGGCCTGGGCGTGGTCGGCGATACGGTGCGCGTGCGGCTGAACAACCAAGGCCAGGTGGGCGCCGCCGCCAGCCTGCTCCGCTCCAAGCTGGTCCAAGCCAGCGCCCAGGGCGTGCGCGACCTGAACGTGGACGCCGGCCCGGACCAGAGCGTGGTCCTCAGCTACCCGGCCGCGACGTGGCGTGAACTCAGCGCCAGCGCCGTGCAGCAGTCGATCGAGGTGGTGCGCCGCCGGATCGATTCGCTCGGCACGCGCGAGCCCACCATCATCCGTCAGGGTCTCAACCGCATCCAGATCGAAGCGCCCGGCGAGAGCGATCCCGAGAAGTTGAAGGCCATCATCGGCCAGACCGCCAAGCTCACCTTCCATATGCTGGACCAGGACACGCCGCTCGATCAGGCGGCCGGTCATATCCCGCCGGAAGACGAACTGCTTCCCAGCGAAACCCCCAGCGAAGCCCAGGGTGTCCTGGTGCGCCGTCGCGTCATCGTCTCGGGCGCGGACCTGGTGGACGCCCGTGTCGCCTTCGACCAGCAGGGCCAGCCGGCGGTGTCGCTACGCTTCAACGGCCACGGCGGCGACCTGTTCGGCCAGATGACGGCCCAGAACGTCGGCCGCCGCTTCGCCATCGTGCTCGACGGCAAGGTCATCACCGACCCGAACATCCTGGGCGCCATCCCGGGGGGCACCGGCCAGATCAGCGGCAGCTTCACCGAGGAGACCGCGTCCAACCTGGCCCTGCTGCTGCGCTCCGGCGCCCTTCCCGCCAAGCTGAACTTCATCGAGCAGCGCACGGTGGGCGCCGAGCTCGGCGCGGACGCGGTGCGGGCCGGCGCGATCTCGCTCGGCATCGGCGCCGTCGCCATCTTCGTGTTCATCATCTGCGCCTACGGCCTGTTCGGCGTGTTTGCGGCCATCGCCCTGCTGGTCAACGTGCTGATGATCTTCGGGGCCATGTCGATCACCCAGGCGACCCTGACCTTCCCGGGCATCGCCGGCCTGATCCTGACCCTCGCGGTCGCGGTCGACGCCAACGTGCTGATCTACGAGCGCATGCGCGATGAGGCCCATGCCGGACGTACGCCGATCATGGCCGCCGACCAGGGTTTCCGCCGGGCGCTGGTCTCGATCATCGACGCCAACGTCACCACCATGATCTCAGCCCTGATCATGTTCCAGTTCGGTTCGGGTGCGGTCCGCGGCTTCGCCTGGACCCTGTTCGTGGGCGTGCTGACCTCGGTGTTCACCGCCGTGCTGATCACCCAGGTGCTGATCGGCTGGTGGTTCCGGGTCGCCAAGCCCAAAGCCCTGCCGATCGCGTAAGGACGATAATCCCATGCGCTGGCCGCTGATCCGTTTCCTCCCCCGCCAAACCCACTTCAAGTTCGTGAAGTGGGCGCCGATAGCCGCCGCCGTCTCCGCCCTGCTGGTGGTGGGTTCGATCGCGTGCCTGGCGACCCGCGGGCTCAACCTCGGCATCGACTTCAAGGGCGGTGAGCTGATCGAGATCGTCACCCCGGGCCCAGCGCCGCTGAACGCGCTGCGCGCCAGCTTGGCGCGCCACGGCGCCAACGATCCCCAGGTGCAGGGCTTTGGCGCGCCGAACTCGGCCATGCTGCGCTTCAAGCCGGCGAACGGAAGCGATCCGGTGCAGGCGGTGAACGCCATGCGCACCAGTCTGACCCAGGACTTCCCCGGCATCCAGATCAAGCGGGCCGAGGCGGTGGGCGCCAAGGTCTCGGGCGAGCTGCTCACCCACGGCTTCCTGGCGCTCGGCGTCGCCCTGACGCTGATGCTGGTCTACATCTGGTTCCGCTTCCAGCTGCAGTTCGGCCTGGGCGCGGTGCTGGCGGTGCTGCACGACATCGTGCTGACGCTCGGCATCCTGTCGGTGCTGCAGATCGAGTTTTCCATGACCTCGATCGCCGCCCTGCTGACGGTGATCGGCTACTCGATGAACGAGAAGGTCATCACCTTCGACCGGCTGCGCGAGAACCTGCGCAAGTACCGCCGCATGCCGCTGCGCGACGTGATCGACCTGTCGGAAAACGAGCGTCTGTCGCGCACCCTGATCACCGGCTCGACCGCGCTGCTGGCCTTGGCCGGCGCGCTGATCTTCGGTGGCCCGGTGCTGTTCCCGCTGGTGTTCAGCATGGTGTTCGGCATCTTCGTGGGCACCTATTCGTCGATCTATGTCGCCCTGCCGCTGGTGCTGGTCTGGGGCGTCAAGCGCGGCGACGAGGTGATCCCCGCGCCCAGCAAGGCGGCCAAGGCGGCGGCCCAGCGGCCCTGATCCCATGGCCGCGTCTCTCCGCCAGCCCCCGGTGGTCGAAGCCTTCGGCGGCGGTGGTTTCCGTATCGACGGCGTGCGCTGGGAAGGCTCCATCCTGATCCTGGACGACACGGTTCGGACGTGGCCGGTACATGCCCTGGCCGACCTCGCGCCCGACCACCTGCACGACGTGCTGTCCGCGCCGCTGGAACAGGTGGAGCTGGTGCTGCTGGGGACCGGACCTGCCACCACCATCGCGCCACGGCCGATCCGCGAGGGGCTGAAGGCCGCCAATCTCGGCCTGGAAGTGATGAGCACGCCCGAGGCCTGCCGCATGTACAACTTTCTGGCCGGCGAGGGCCGCCGTGTCGCCGCCGCCCTGATCGCCGTCTGAGCCATGGCCGAGCAGCCCGCCCCAACCAAGGCGGAGGACGACCCCACCGACCTGGACGCCCTGGTCCGCCGCCTTGATCCCGACCGCTGGCTGGCCAGCCGCTTCATCGCCGATCCGGAAAAGCGGCGCACGGTGATCGCGCTCTACGCCCTCAACGGAGAACTGGCGCGGGTCGGGGAGAGCGTCAGCAATCCACTGGCCGGAGAGATTCGCCTCGCCTGGTGGCGTGAGCGGATGGAGGCGATCGCGGCCGGCGCCGAGGCGCCCGGCCAGCCGGCGCTGCTGGCTCTGGCCGAGGTGCTGAAGAGCGGCGCGCTGCCGGGCGAACTGCTCGACGCCTTGGTCGAGGCGCGTCACGCGGACCTGGAGCCCGAGCCTTTCGCCGACGATGCGGCCCTGGCCCGCTATCTGGACGGTACGGCGGGCGCGGTGATGGGCCTCGCCGCCCGCGCGCTCGATCCCAAGACGCCGTTGCGCGCCGTGGTGGAGGCCGGTCGGGCCTGGGGCCTGGCGGGGCTGTACCGCGCGCGCGCGTTCTGGCGGGCGGGCGGGCGCAACTGGGTCCCGGCAAGCTGGAATGCGCCTGATGAGCCGGTCCTGGCCGAGCGGGTGCGCGCCGAGGTCGACGCGGCGCTGGCGCGGGCGCGGAGCGAACTGGGCGCGCTCAGCGTCGCGGCCTTTCCCGCAGTGGCCTATGTCGGCTTGGCGGGATCGTACGCCCATGGCCGGACGCCGGGCGAATTGGAGCGTCGTGGACGGCTGCTGCTGGCTACGCTGAGGGGGCGGGTCTAGCGCTGCGTCAGGCGTGTCTGCGTGCTTCGAGACGCGCTGCGCGCTCCTCAGCATGACGTAGGTTTTTTGAAGGGCCCGATCCCTCACACCCGTCATCCTGAGGAGCTCCGAAGGAGCGTCTCGAAGGACGCACCTGCCCCGACCGTTGGCCTAAACCTTCACATTAAGCTTTCGTCATGTGGCCTCGCCTCCGTTGCACCCGACCCATGCGGCGCTAACAGTTCGCCCTTCGAAGTCGGTGGGAAACTGAGAATGCGTAACCTCTTTGCGGCGACCGCTATCGCGGCGCTGGCGTTCGGCCTGTGCGCCTCCGCCCATGCACAGGACAAGCCCGACAAGGCCAAGCCCGACACCGCCGCAAGTAAGGACGACAAGACCGACTTCGCGCCCTTTCCCGCCGACGCCCATGTCGAGCAAGTCACCCACGTCGCCGGCAAGACCCTGAACTACACCGCCACCGTCGGCTCGCTGCCGGTGCGCGACGACAAGGGCAAGAAGATCGCCGACGTGGTGTTCACCGCCTACACCCTGGACGGCGTCCACGATCCGCGCCGCCCGGTGACCTTCGCCTTCAACGGCGGTCCGGGTGCGGCCTCGGTCTATATGAACCTGGGCGCCATCGGCCCCAAGCACGTTCCCTTCGGCAAGGCTGGCGACAGCCCGTCGGACGCGGCGGTGCTGACCGACAATCCCGGGACCTGGCTGGACTTCACCGACCTGGTGTTCATCGACCCCGTCGGCACCGGCTTCTCCCGCTCGCTGGTCGACGAGGCCGAGAGCAAGAAGCACTTCTACGGCACCAAGCAGGACATCGAGTACCTGTCGCGCATCATCTACGACTGGCTGAACAAGAACGGCCGGCTGACCTCGCCCAAATACGTCTCGGGCGAGAGCTATGGCGGCTTCCGCTCGCCGCGCATCGCCCATTACCTGCAGACCCGGATGGGCGTGGGCGTCAGCGGGGTGGTGATGGTGTCGCCCTATCTGGACAGCGCCGCCGAGTTCGATCCCGGCCTGTCGCCTCTGCCCTGGGTGATCACCATGCCGGCCATGGCCGCCGCCAACCTGGAGCGGCACGGCGAACTCGACGCCGCCCACATGGCGCCGGTGATCGCCTATGCGCGGGGCGATTTCGCCTCCGACCTGATGAAGGGCCGCACCGATCCCGCCGCCAACCAGCGACTGACCGCCAAGGTGAGCGAACTGACCGGGCTCGACCCGAACTTCGTCAAGGTGTCGGGCGGGCGGATCGAGACCCAGGCCTTCCTGCGCGAGGTGTTCCGCCAGCAGGGCAAACTCGGCAGCCGCTACGACAGCAACGTGACCGAATGGGACCCCTTCCCCTACGCGCCCGAGCAGCGGACCAACGACCCGATCCTGGACAGCACCATCGCGCCGACCACCAGCGCCATGGTCGACTTCGACACCCGCGTGGTTGGCTGGAAGGTCGACGCGCCCTTCCATACCCTGAGCTACGATGTCGGGCGGATGTGGAACGACGGCCATGACGAGCAGGTCGAGAGCGTGACCGACCTGCGCGAGGCGGTGGCGCTCGATCCGAAGATGAAGGTGCTGATCGCCCACGGCTGGGACGACCTGTCGTGCCCCTTCATGGCCTCGGTGCTGATCGTCGACCAGATGCCGACCTTCGGCGATCCGAACCAGGTGCAGGTGAAGGAATATCCCGGCGGCCACATGTTCTACGCCCGCCCCGACAGCCAGAGGTCCTTCCGCCAGGACGTGATGGCGATGTACGGAGCGAGTTGATCGTCACCGCGTTTGAGAAGGGCGGACGTCCAAGGCGGCGTCCGTCTTCCTGCTTAAAGCGGCGCGGCGAGTGTGGACAGGCAAAGTCTGTTCTGCTACCTCGTCGCCTTCGGCACGGAGGGCAGCCTCCGGGCATATGAGCCGTTCGCCCTTATCTCAAAGTCGCATAGCGCCGCGCAGGGTCCAGAGGAGGGCCTAGTCATCGTCCAGATTTTCGTCCGCGACAACAACGTCGATCAAGCCCTCAAGGCGCTGAAGAAGAAGATGCAGCGCGAGGGCACCTTCCGCGAGATGAAGCGGCACGTGCATTACGAGAAGCCCTCCGAGAAGCGCGCCCGTCAAAAGGCCGAAGCGATCCGCCGCGCCCGCAAGCTGGCCCGCAAGCGCGCCCAGCGCGAAGGCCTGCTGCCCGCGACCCGTCCGGTGGTGAAGCGCTAGGCGCTTCGTCCACGACGTCGAATTTCAACCACCCCCGGAGCCTGGCTCTGGGGGTGGTTTCGTTTGGGGGCTATCTCATGTCTCCGCCGGCCGCGCGAACGCCGCCAGCAGCCGCTTGACGTCCAGCTTCCCGCCGCCTGACAGCGCCCCCGCCCGGAACGCCCGCGCGCACAGCCACATGATCGCAGCCGCCGTCGCCGCCATCTCCAGCAGCGCTGCGGCCACCTGCCAGAGCGGTAGGCCGCTGGCGATGCGGGCGATCATCAGGAACGGAGTGAACAGCGGGACCCACGACAGGATCACGATCACCGGCGCATCCGGCCGCTGCTGCGCCAGGCTGAGGAACACCATCGGGATGCTCAGCACGATCATCAGCGGGCCGAGCAGCGTCTGGGCCTCGCGGCTGGTCTCGCAGAAGGCGCCGATGGCCGCGAAGATCGAGGCGTACATCAGATAGCCCCCGGCGAAGAACAGGACGAACCAGACGATCAGCCCGTGGCTGAGCAGCGCCCCGCCTAGCTCTCCCAGCAGGTGTGGGGACGTCCGGCTCACCGCGGTCAGGCCGAGCGCGCCCCAGACCGCCAGCACGGTGCCCGTCAGGCCGGCCACGCCCAAGATCTTGCCGCCGAGGATCTCGGGGATGGAGGCGCACGACATCAGCACCTCCAGGATGCGGCCCGACTTCTCCTCGATCACGCTGTTGAGCAGGATGCCGGCGCCGGTCACCACCGCCATCCACAGCACGAACGCCAGGCCGAGCGCCAACAGGGTAGGGGCTTGGTCTCGGAAGGAAACGCGTTCCGACCTGGCGCGCGGCGAGAAGCTGCGGACCTCCGGCTGGACGGCGTCCACCGATTTCAGCAGGTTGGAGGGCAGGCCCGCGGCGATGAGGCGGTTCTGGCGCATCCTGTCGCCGACCGCCCGCTCGACCAGGCCGGCGAGGCTGGAGGTGGTGGGGTCGCGCGTCCAGAAATCGACGCGCGCCTTGGTCGACACGCCCGAGATGATGACCACTAGGTCGAGCGCGCGTTCCCCGCGGGCCGACAGCGCCGAACGCAGCGGAGCGATCGCCTGTTCGGGAGAGCCGGCATCGGTGGAGGCTGGCGGCGGCGCGACGATCTCGGCTAGGGGCGGCTCCCCGCTGAGGGTTGGCTGCAGCGCCCGGTCGAAGCCAGAACGGGTGAGATCGATCACGGTCAGCCGGGGCGGAGGCGCCGCCGACTGCAACGCCTTGGGACCGCCCATCAAGGCGAAGCCCAGCACCAGGGGCGCCACGCAGAGAGATATCCAGAACCCCGGCGTGCGCAGGTAGCTGACGTATTCCCGTCGGGCGATCTTCAGTAGGCGGATCACGCTGCGCCTCCTGTCAGCACGATGAAGGCCTCGTGCAGGGTGGGCGCCTCGACCCGGAACTGGGTCAGGTCCAGCCCTCGCTCGAAGGCGGCCTTGAGCGCGGCCTGGGGCTGGGCGTCGCGCGCCAGGTCCGCCAGCAGGCGCATGGGGCCGTCGTCCTCGATCCGCGCCGCTTCCACCGAGACCACGCCCGGCAGAGCCAGGGCCTGTTCGCGGGTGATCGCGCCCTCCAGCACCAGCCGCTGGGTCGCCGAGGCGCAGGCCTCGCGCACGGTGCCGTCGAACACCTTGCGCCCGCGCGCCATCAGCACGATGCGCCGGCACAACCGCTCGGCATGGGCCATGACATGGGTGGAGAAGATCACCGTCGCGCCGCGATCGGCCAGTCCGCGGATCAGTTCCTCCAGCCCCTGCTGATTGACCGGGTCCAGCCCGGAGAAGGGCTCGTCCAGGATCACCAGTTCGGGGTCGTGGGCCAGGGCGCAGACCAGTTGGACCTTCTGCGCCATGCCCTTGGACAAAGCCTTCATCGGCCGGTTCAGGGCGTCGCCCAGGCCCTGGGATTCCAGCAGCTCGATCCCGCGTCGCTTCGCCTTGGCCGCCGGCACGCCTTTCAGCCCGGCGAAGAACACCACCGCCTCGACCGGGGTCATCCGGCGGTACAGGCCGCGCTCCTCGGGCAGGAAGCCGATGCGGTCGCGCACTGTCGTCGGGTCGCTGGCGCCCAGCACGGTGATCCGTCCCGAGGTGGGCGGGATCAGGCCCAGCACCATGCGCAGGGTGGAGGTCTTGCCGGCCCCGTTCGGGCCCAGGAAGCCGAAGATGGTCCCTGGCTCCACGGAGAAGCCGAGGTCGCGCACGGCGTGGAAGTCGCCGTAGCGCTTGTTGACCTGTTGCAGGTCGAGGGCTGGGGTCACGTGGCCTCCGGTGCGGAGAGCCTAGCTGTCACGCTTGCGGGCGCCAAAAGGTTTACGCCGGATCATTCCGGGCCTGGACGCGGCACCCTTGTTCGCGCCGTCCTTGCTCGCGTCGGTCTTGTCTGGGCGGGCCTTGGCGGAGGGCGGCCTAGTCCGGCCGCCTTTGCGCGCCGGCGTCTCGCCATCGGCCTTGGCCCCGATCTCCCTCAGCTTGCGGGCCTGGAGGATCGACAGGGCGCTCTCGCGGTCGCCCTTCTCCGGGTCGGCGAAGGCGCGGCCATACGTTCCGATCCGCGTCTCCACGCTGTCGAGGAACTCCCCCTCCCAGTCGGACAGCTCCGTTTCGCCGGCCTTCAGTTTCAGCCGGCGAATGGTGCGAAGCGCCCGCGCCTTTTTCATCGGGGCGGGAAGGGAAGACCTTAGAGGCCGCCGATGGCGGAGAGGTAGAGGTCGATCAGCGCCTCTTCCTCGTCGCGCTTCACCTTGTCCTGTTTGCGCAGGCGCACGACCTTGCGCAGGATCTTGGTGTCGAAGCCCTCGCCCTTGGCCTCGGAATAGACCTCCTTGAGGTCGGCGGAGACGGCGGCCTTGTCTTCTTCCAGCCGCTCGATCCGCTCGATGAAGCTCTTCAGCCGGCCTTGGGCGGCCGAGGTGAGGATGTCGGCATTGGACTCGAACGAGGCGTCGTCGGCCATGGGGCGGAACTCCGGAAAAAGACGAAGGGGGAACCTAGCGGGGGCGAGCGGACGCTTCAACGCGCATCGGCGCACAGGCGGCGAAACGCCGGCCGCCAACGAAAACAGCCCGCCGCGGGAGGCGACGGGCTGTAGAAAAACGAAGGCGCGACAGTCCCGCCGAAGCGGAACCTGCGGGCTGGATCAGCCCTGCTTGGCCTTGAAGCGCGGGTCGGTCTTGTTGATGATCAGCACGCGGCCCTTGCGGCGCACGAGCTTGCAGTCCCGGTGACGGTTCTTCAGGGACTTGAGCGAGCTTCTGACCTTCATGACCGCTATTCCGCAAATAGAAAAACCCCGCGCGGATTAACGTGCGGGATGGAGGCGGCTGTTTAAGGAAACGGGGCGGGCGCGTCAAGGGGGCGCCGGCGTCGCCATCCTGCTCAGCCGCCGTTGCAGTGCACCGTATAGTCCATGGTGTTGCTGCGGTTGCCGGCGTCGTCGATCAGATAGGCCCGCATCTTCATGTGATAGCTGTTCGGCCCACACCGCACGTATCCGATATAGATGGCGCCGCGCTTCTGCATCTCGGGCGGCAGGCGGACCAGGCCGTCCTGCACCTTTTCGATCGGGCCGTTGGTCTCCACCAGGTCGCGATGGATGAAGCGGACGTCCCCGTCGGCGTCGTGGAAGTGGAACTCGTTGACCACGGTGTCGTAGACCGGCCGCACCGTCCTTTGGGTGATCTCGTCGATGACCGGAGGGCTGCCTGCGTTCGGGGCGGTCGAGGCGACGGGCGGGGCGACCGTCTCCCCGACGCAACCCGCCAGGGCGACGGCGACAGCGCCGCTGGCGGCGACCAGGAAGAACCGTTCCAGCAACCGGATGCGCATCGTCAGACGTCCTCTTACGCTCGGCAACTCATGCGCGAGAGAGGTGATGCTGTCCAGTGTCATGTCGATGACGGTGTCGGGGTTTTGACTGTTGTAATCGCAGGTGTTCCGTTAGCTTGAGAGTATGGATCGTCGCGCCTTCCTCATGTCCGTTTCCGGCGTCGTCGCAGCGCCGGTGTCGGTCTGGGGGCCGGGCACGGCGCCGCCGGGAAGCGACGCGCTGTTTAGCGCCTGGATGCAGGGTTTCGTCGACCGCGCAGCCGGCGCCGGCTGGTCGCGCGCCCAGATCGAGGCGGTGTTCCAGGGACTGCAGCCCGACCCGCGGGTGATCGCCGCCGATTCGCGCCAGCCCGAACTGTCCAAGCCGATCGGCGACTATATCAAGGGCGTGGTGGCCGACAGCCGCATCGCCGAGGGCCGTTCGCGCCGCGACGCCAACCCGTGGCTGGCCGCGACCTCGGCCGAGTACGGCGTGCCGGCCGAGATTCTGGTGGCGATCTGGGGCGTGGAGTCGAGCTTCGGCCGCATCCAGGGCGACATGGACGTGATCCGGTCCCTGGCCACCCTGGCGGCGGAGGGGCGGCGCAAGGACTGGGCGGAGGGCCAGCTGCTGGCGGCGCTGCGCATCCTGTTCACCGCCCAGGCCAGCCGCGAACAGCTCAAGGGCTCCTGGGCCGGGGCCATGGGCCAGACCCAGTTCACGCCGGAGGACTACCTGTCGTTCGCGGTGGACGGCGACGGCGACGGGCGGCGCGACATCTGGGGATCGGCCAACGACGCCCTGTCGTCGGCCGCCAACTTCCTGCAGCGCAAGGCGGCCTGGCGCCGGGGCGAGGCCTGCACCCGCGAGGTCGTCCTGCCGGCGAGTTTCGACTATGGTCTGGCGGAAGGGGTGAAGCAGCCCTGGGCGGTGTGGCGTGGGCTCGGCCTACGTCCGGCCTCGGCTCCTTTGTATGGCCCGATTGTCGACGAGCCGGCGCAACTGCTGCTGCCCTCGGGCTGGACCGGGCCGGCCTTCCTGGCCTTCCCCAACCACTTCGCCATCCGCGCCTACAACAACTCCACCTCCTACGCCCTGGCGGTGGACCTGCTGGGCCAGAGGATCGGAGGCGCCGCGCCGCTGACCCGGCCCTGGCCCGACGACCTGCCGATCTCGCGCTCGGATCGCATCGCCGCGCAGGAGTCGCTGCAACGCATGGGTTACGATGTCGGCGCGGTGGATGGGGTGCTGGGGTTGAAGACCCGCCAGGCCGCGCGCGGCTGGCAAAAGACCCGCGGCCTGCCGGCGGACGGCTATCTGAGCTATGCGCTGATCCAGCAGCTCAAGACCGAAGGCGGGGTTTCCGCCAGCGTTCCGCCGCCCCCGCCGCCCGAGCGGTAGGGACGAACGCTGAAAGATTGGCTTCGAAGTCCATCCTCAGGGCTCTGATCGCCGCGCCGGCTTGAGCGAAGCGGGCCTATGTTGTAGGTCGCCCAGGAGCGAGAAGGCCGAGGATATACGATGGCGCAGCAGGGCGAGTATCACCGGGGCGAGATGACGGTCGCCGACCAGCGTTCGACCTACACCCTGTTCAACAGCATGGTCCATTGGTGCTCCGCCGGCGTAGCGGCCCTGGTCGCGCTGCTGACCATCTGGTTGTGCGCCCACGCGGGTTTCCTGCTGGGCCTGATCGTGGCCGTGGTGATCATGGGCGTGGCCTTCTTCATGAGCCGCAAGACCGCCCACTGACGCCGCCCCTACGACGGTTTCCAAACGTCGTAAAACGAACCTTAACCTCGTTCTGACCTGATCGCGCCGGGCGCCGTTTCGGCGCGTGAGGCGTGGCATGACGGAAATTCTCAGCGGCGAGGGGCTGAACCTCGAAGGCGGCGCGGACTGGGACGCGGCGCGCTCCCTGATCATGCTCCGCCCGGAACTGGTGCGCGACGACGTCACGCTGTTGCAGGCGCTGGGTCTGCGCCCGCACGCCGCCAACGTGCTGGAGTTCGGCCCCGCCGCCTTGGCGCGTCTGGAAGCCGCCCGCGACCGCGAAAGCTCCGCCCGCCAGGATGTGGAAGACATCGCCCGCGCCAACTTCGCCGCCCAGGCCGAGGTCCACGCCCTGGTGCTCGACCTGCTGGAGGCCCGCAACAGCGCCGATCTCGCCTTTCGCCTGAACGAGGGCGCCCAACGCCGCTTCGGGCTGGAGACCGCCGCCGTCGGCGTCGAGGGCGCGGCGCCTCCCGGCTGGCGCAACCTGCCCGTGGGGCTGGTCGGCTATATCCTGGAGCCCGGCCGGCTGTGCGGCGTGGGTCCCTGCACCGGGGGCCACGAGATATTCGGCGAGGCGGCGGAGCGGGTGCGCAGCGTCGCCCTGGTGCGCATGAGCCTGTTCGACCCCAGCCGCTCCGGCCTGGTGGCCTTCGGTTCCGGCGACCCGGACGGCTTCACCGCCGACATGGGCGTGGAGCTGATCGCCTTCGTCGGCCAGGTGGTCGAGCGCTTGGGCGAGCGGTGGCCGCCGCCACGTCACTAGGCGTTTTGCGTGCCGCGTGCTTCGAGACGCGCTTCGCGCTCCTCAGCATGACGAGGTTTGGTGATTGCAAAAACCTCCGTCATCCTGAGGAGCCCCAAAGGGGCGTCTCGAAGGACGCACAGACAGGGCGACCCTTAGTGAGCGATCACGATGCCACGCCCCGCAACGCCCAGCAGGCGCTCGAAGCCTGGATGGGCTACCTCGCCCACGAGCGCCGCGCGTCTCCGCTGACGCTGGAGGCGTATCGCGACGACCTGCAAGCCTTCTTCGCCTTCATCGAGGTCCATCGCGGCGAGCGGTTGTCGCTGGCGGTGCTGTCGGACCTCTCGGCCGCCGAGGTGCGCGCCTACATGGCCCACCGGCGGGGCGGGGAGACGCCGTTGTCGCCGCGTTCGCTGAGCCGCCACCTGTCGGCGATCCGCAGCTTCTTCCACTGGGCCGACCGGCGACTGGGCGTCGCCAATCCGAACATGGCGCTCGTGCGCGGACCCCGGGTCAAGCCGACCCAGCCGCGGCCGGTGTCGGAGGACCATGCGCGCGGCTTGATCACCGAGGCCGAGGAAGACCCTGACCGCGAACCCTGGGAGACCGCGCGCGATGCGGCGGTGCTGACCCTGCTCTACGGCTGCGGCCTGCGCATATCGGAGGCGTTGGGGCTAAAGCGGGCCGAGGCGCCGCTGCCCGACACCCTGCGTGTGCTGGGCAAGGGGTCCAAGACCCGGCTGGTGCCGGTGCTGCCGGCCGTACGCGCGGCGGTCGACGCCTATCTGGCCGAGGCCCCGTTCCGCCTGGCCCCGGACGAGGCGCTGTTCCGCGGCAAGCGGGGAGGGCCGCTGGGACCGCGCTACATCCAGGGCCTGGTGGCGCGTCTGCGCGGCCGGCTCGGCTTGCCCGACAGCGCCACCCCGCATGCGCTACGCCACTCGTTCGCAACCCACATCCTGGCCGGCGGCGGCGATCTGCGTTCGATCCAGGAGTTGCTGGGCCACGCCTCGCTGTCCACCACCCAGAAGTACACGGCGGTGGATGCGGCGGGCCTGCTGGCGATCTATGAAAAGGCCCATCCGCGTGCTTGAGGCTGAGCCGGCTCGACGTTTGAGGTGAATTCGCCGCAATGTGGTCGCTTCGCCCACGCCTGCGCATTAGCTATCGACTAGAGACGGAAAGCGCCGAGGAGGGTGCTGCATGGCGAAGGCGCCCGGAACGGGACTGATGGGGATGCTGCGGGGCGGTCGCGACGACAGCTCCGGCCCGATCTGGATTCCCGAGATCGACGAGGCGCACCGGGCCGAGCTCGGCCGGCTCAAGCGCGAACTGCGGGTGCTGGAAGGCGCCCAGGACGACGGGCGCCGCAACCAGCCGTCAAGCAACGCCACTACCCCCAACGCCGCCGAGACCCAGATCGTCGGGCGCATCGCCACCGGCCTGCGCGAGCTGAACGCCTGGGTCGCCGGCCAGATGGGTCAGGCCGCCGCTGTCGCCCAGAAGCGCGTGCCTTCGGCCCTGACGCCCGAGCAGGCCCGCGCCGAGATCGACAGCCGCATCGGCCATGTCCTGGCCGAGCGCCGTTCGGACCTGGTGGCCCTGCGCGAACAGGAGCTGGAGACCCAGCGCGACCTGAACTATTTCCGCCGCCGCCATGGCCTGAACCGGGCCGCCTCCTATCGCCAGTCGACGCTGTTGCCCTTCGCTATCCTGGTCGGCGCCTTCGTGCTGGAGAGCTTCGTCAACGCCTTCCTGCTGCGCCGCATATCGGAGCAGGGCTGGGTCGGCGGCGTGGTGCTGGCCGGCGTCATCAGCCTGGTCAACATCTCGCTTGGCGTAATGGGCGGCGGGGTCGGCTGGCGGCTGGTGGGCCACCGTTTCAACCTGCAGCGCACGATCGGCTGGACCGTCACGGTCGCCGCCCTGGTGCTGGCCTTCTTCTGGAATATCTACGCCGCCCACTTCCGCGAGGTGGCCGAGCAGGCCGCCGACGCCGGGACCTCCGGCACCCTTGCTGGCCATGCGCTCGACGCGCTGGCGCATATCAAGCAGCACGGCATCCTAGGGCTGACCAGCCTGTTCTCCTGGGGCCTGTTCGCGCTCGGCCTGCTGATCCATCTGGCCGCCAGCCGCGAGGCCTGGGACGACATGGCCGACCGCTACTGGGACTATCGCCGCTACGACCACGCCTACCGCGTCGCCCGGCTGGACTACGAGGACACGGTGTCGGAGGCCAAGGCGGCGGCGCTGGAAGAGAGCCGCGAGGTGCTGGCCGACCTGGAGGCGACCTACGCCCCCGCGACCCAGGAACGCGACCGCCTGTCGGCCCTGGCCGAGCTGGGCGGACGGCGGCTGGCCGAGGCGCGCGATGCGGAGGCGGAGTGGATTCGCCAGGGCGGGGCGCTGATCAAGGCCTATCGCGACGAGAACGCCCAGGTACGCAGCGACGCGCCGCCCGCCTATTTCGCCTATTTCCCCGATCCTGAAACTTATCGCCACGGAGGCCCGGTCACCTCCACCGCCGACCTGGAGGTCAGCCGCGCCAACGCCGAGCGCGCCGCCGCCCAGATGCAGTCCGCCGCCGAGACCGCCGCGCGAGTCCAGGCTGACAACCTGGCGGCGCTGTCGAGCCTGCGCGCCTACGTCACCGAGTCCGCCGACAACCTGCAGACCCGCATCGACGGGCTGAAGCAGAGCGTGGACCGCGAGGCCGACGCCAATCTGAGCCGCCACGCTCCGCCGGTGGAGGCCGTCATGCCGCACGACCGGGCCGAAGGCGCCCCGCCCCTGGCGTCCGGTCCCGTGGACGACGACACGCTTGGGCCGCTGGAGCGCGCCGGTGGCGCGTGAGCGGGCCCGCCGTCCGGTCAAGCGCCGTCTCCGTCCCGCCGAGGTCCGCCGCCGCAAGGACACCCGCCGCGCCATCGTGATCCTGGCCGTGGCGCTCGTGGCGGTGATCGGCGTCGGCGTACTGGTTTTCAGCACCCGCACCCCTGAGCTCGACCCGGCCACGGGATGCATCGCCGGCCAGACCGTCCCGCACGAGCACACCGTGGTGCTGATTGACCAGACCGACCCGCTGACCAGCCATCAGGTCGATTACGTCAGGGCGCTGATCCTGGCGGAGTACGACCGCCTGCGTCCCTATGGAGAGCTGAGCATCCGCGGCGTCCGCTCCGATCCCGACGACGCCGGCCAGACCTTCTCGCGCTGCCGGGTGCGGCGGGGAAGCGAGGTGTCGGGCGTGGCCTCCAACCCCGAGATGATCGAACAGGCGTTCAAGCGCACGGTGGGGGATGGGTTGAACAGTTACCTGAACAGCCTGCGCAACGTGCCGACCGCCCCGCATTCGCCGATCATGGAGGCGGTGGACAGCGTGGTCGACGGCGCCGACTTCGGCTCCACGGTGAAGGCGCGCCGACTGCTGCTGGTCTCCGACATGGCCCAGAACAGCGACTTGGTCTCCGAGTATCGCGGGCCGGGTTCGGGCCTCGACCCCGACGCCCAGGCGCGCGAGACCCTGACGCGCGACCTGCATGGGGTGGCGGTGCGCATCCACTATGTCCGCCGGCCCAAGCTCGGCGAGATCCAGACCTCCGCCCAACGCGACTTCTGGCGCCAGTGGTTCACCGGCCAGGGCGCCAATGTGAAGCTCGGCTGGGGTTTGCAACTGGTGGATGGGCGGAAGTAGGCCCACTCTCCCGCCGCCCCGCCGGGCCCAGGAGATCGCCGTGAAGATCACCCGCATCGACACCTTCAAGGTCCCGCCGCGCTGGATGTTCGTGCGGGTGGAGACCGACGAGGGGATCGTCGGCTGGGGCGAGGCGAGCCTGGAGGGCCACGCCGAGGCGGTCGAGGGCGCCTACGCATCGTTGCGCGACCGCTTCATCGGCGCCGACCCCGCCCGGATCGAGGACATCTGGCAGGTCGCCTACCGGGGCGGCTTCTACCGGGGCGGCCCGGTGCTGATGTCGGCGCTTTCGGGGCTCGACCAGGCGCTGTGGGACATCAAGGGCAAGGCGCTGGGCGTGCCGGTGTGGCAGCTGCTGGGCGGCAAGGTGCGCGACAAGGTGCAGTGCTACGCCTGGATCGGCGGCGACAAGCCTTCCGACGTGGGCGAGGCCGCGCGCGGGCGGCGCGAGCAGGGCTTCACGGCGGTGAAGATGAACGCGGTCGCCGACCTGCGCTGGCTGGCCTCGCCGCGCGACCTGGATGCGGTGGTCGAGCGGGTGGCGGCGGTGAAGGCCGAGGGGGCGGACGCCGCGGTGGATTTCCACGGCCGGGTGCACAAGGCCATGGCGCGCCGCCTGTCCGAGCGGCTGGAAGAGGTCGAGCCCCTGTTCATCGAGGAGCCGCTCCTGTCGGAGAACATCGAGGGGCTGGAGCAGCTCTCGCGCCAGATCAGCATCCCCATCGCGTTCGGGGAACGGCTCTATTCGCGCTGGGATTTCAAGCGCTACTTCGAGCGCGGCATCGTCGACATCGCCCAGCCCGACCTGTCCCACGCCGGCGGCATATCGGAGGTGAGGCGGATCGCGGCGATGGCGGAGGCCTACGATGTGGGGATCGCGCCGCACTGCCCGCTGGGGCCGATCGCCTTCGCCGCCTGCCTGCAGATCGCCATCAGCACGCCGAACTTCGTGATCGAGGAGATGTCGCTGGGCATCCACTACAACACCGACGGCCACGACCTGCTGACCTATCTGGCTGACCGCTCGGTGTTCGACGTCAAGGACGGCTATGTCGCCGCCACCGAGAAGCCGGGGCTGGGGATCGAGCTGGACGAGGCGACGATCCACAAGCTGGCCGGCGAGTACGCGCCTTGGCGCAACCCGGTGTGGCGCAACGCCGACGGCGGCTTCACCGAGTGGTGAGGCGGATAGGGATATGCGTCCTTCGAGACGCCCCTTTGGGGCTCCTCAGGATGATGGGCCTTGGTGGGTCGCAGAAACCTTCGTCATGCTGAGGAGCGCGGAGCGTGTCTCGAAGCACGCAGCGCAGGCCCTCATCCCTCCAGGGCGCGGGCCTCTTCGGGCAGCATCACCGGCACGCCGCTGCGGATCGGGTAGGCCAGCTTGGCGGCGCGGCTGATCAGTTCGCCCCGCTCGCGGTCGTATTCCAGCGACGTGTGCGTCACCGGACAGACCAGAACTTCCAGCAGGCGCGGGTCCACCTCGTTGCGGAGGACGTCGTTGGGACGGGCGGTGTCGTTGGTCATGGGCTCGCTCTACTGCATCCGTCCGGCGCTGTCTTCGTCCCCGCCCATCGCCGCGCCCATGCGCAGCAGGGCCACCAGCGCCTCGCGCCGGTCGGCCAGGGCGGCGGCTTCGAGCAGGGCCTGCTTCTCGGCGGATTCGAACGGCAGGGCCATGGACAGGCTGTTGACCAGCGCCTCCACCGGCGCTTCGCGGGCCTGGTCCCAGTCGATGTCGAGCCCGCGCCCTTCCAGATAGGCCTTCAACGCGCCCAGCAGCTCCGTGCGGTCGGCGGGAGAACTGTCGTCCGCGTCGAGCCGCAAGTCGTCCTCATAGGTGGCGAAGTTCGGGCGCACCTGGCGATAGGGGGTGTGCGCCTCCAGTTCGCTGTCGACACGGAAACGGCAGATGCCGGTCAGGGTGATCAGGTAGCGTCCGTCCGAGGTCTCGGCGTAGCTGGTGACCCGCCCTGCGCAGCCCACCGCCGTCAGGTCGGGCCGCGACCGCCGGCCGGTGGGCCGAGGCTGGATGATGCCGATGATCCGCTCGCCGGCCATGGCGTCGTCGATCATGTTCAGATAGCGCGGCTCGAACACGTTCAGCGGCAGCATCCCCCTGGGCAGCAGCAGGACGCCGTCCAGGGGAAAGAGCGGGATCAGTTCCGGCAGGTCGGCTGCACGAAGGTAGCTCGCCGCCATGGCCGCCTCACGCGAACAGGAGCGAGGACAGTTTGCGCCGTCCCGCCTTGGCCACGTCCGACATCGGCCCCGCCGCCTCGAACACGATCAGCAGTTGCTTGCGCGCCGCGTCCTCGTTCCAGGTCAGGTCCTTGCCGATGATGGTCAGCAGCTCGTCGGCGGCGCGCTGGAAGTCGCCCTGGCCGGCCAGGATCTTGGCCAGTTCGAAACGGGCCTCGTGGTCGTCGGCGTTCGCGGCCAGCCGCTGCTCGAAGGGTGCGGTCTCGGCATTGGCGCCGGCCGCCAGCGCAAGGGCCGCGCGCACGCTGGCCAGGTCCGGGTCCTTGGCGTCGACGGGGGCCATGTCGGCCACCTCCCGCGCGCGCTCCACGTCGCCGCCGTTGAGATAGCAGCGCGCCAGGCCGGCGATGGCGGGCAGGTTGTCGGGCTCCATCTGCAGGACGCCGGCATAGGCCTGGGCGGCGCCGCCCATGTCGTGCACCGACAGGGATTCCTTGGCCATCTCCAACAGGGCGTCGACGTCGGACGGGGCCGCCGGGCCCGCGAGGCGATCGATGAAGGCCTTGACCTGGCTTTCGGGCAACGCGCCCTGGAAGCCGTCCACCGGCTGGCCGTTGTCGAACGCGTAGACGGTGGGGATCGACTGCACGCGCAGTTGCTGGGCGATGCGGGGGTTCTCGTCGATGTTGACCTTGACCAGCTTCACCGCGCCCTTGGTGGCGAGCACGGCTTTTTCCAGCGCGGGCGTAAGCTGGCGGCAAGGGCCGCACCAGGGCGCCCAGAAGTCCACGATCACCGGCTGCTGCTGCGAGGCCTCGATCACCTCGACCATGAAGCTTTCGTCGGTGGCGTCGATCACGGCGCTCGCCGCCTGGGCTGCTGCGGGCTTGGGCGGCGTGGGCTTGTCGAAGCCGAACAGTCCGGGCTTTTCCCCGGCGGCGGGGCCGTCGGTCGGGGAGCGCGGGCGGTTACCAAGCATGAGAACCTCGTCGAGATGGAAGGCGCATAAGATGGGCTTGCGGGGTCTTGGCTGCAATCGCCGATGGCGACGATCTCAGCTCTCGCTTGCGAGGGCCGCGAAGTCCACCACCCGCGGTTCGCGTCCCAGCGCCTTCAGGAAGGCCAGGAACCCGTCTCGCGACACCGCGGTGGTGGCGTCGTTGGACAGGGGGTGGAAGTTCACCGGATCGGTGCGCATCAGCGCGGCGTCGAGCACGAAGCGCACGCTGTGCTCCGGATCGTTGAGCAGGGCGAACGCCGTCACCGAGCCCGGCCGGACCCCCAGCGCCTCGTAGAGCCGCGTTTCGGACCCGAACGACAGTTTCGCCGACCCGATCACCGGGGCCGCGCGCTTCAGGTCGATGCGGGTGTCGCCCAGCGCGCTGATCAGCCAGAGCTGGCCCTTGGCGTCCTTCAGGAACAGGTTCTTGGTGTGGCCGCCGGGCAGCGCGGCCTTGATCTCGGCCCCGTCCTCGACCCGGAACACCGGCGGGTGCTCATGGGTGCGGTGGGCGATGCCGTGGGCGTCGAGGAAGGCGAAAAGCACTTGGCGGGTCGCGTGCGGCATGCGCGCCTGATAGCAGAATTTGACGCGCCGTCGCCGCTGCCGCTAGAGCGGCGACTGTACTCTATTCGTTTGGGGACCCGTATGGCCGACGACTTCGATCCCCAGCCCTTGGTGCTGACGGCCGACGCCCCCCACGGCGATCCGATCCAGATGGAGTGCTACGCCCTGACCGGCCGGCCTCCCGAGATCGTGCCGGGACGTCCGCAGCGGCCCTGGATGGACAAGTTCGTCGAACGCCATCCCTACCGCTGCCTGCCGTTGAGCATGGCCAACACCACGGGCTGGGAGATCCTCTGCCCGATGAGCTTTACCGCCGAGTGGAACGGCGGCAAGCTGATCGAGGACATCCGCCTCACCCCCGACCGGCCGCACCCCGACTTCCACGAGTTCGCCAAGTCGCATTTCACCGAGGGCGTGCTGACCTTCCACACCGGCTATCTGTTCCGCACCTCCCAGGGTTGGGACATGCAGTGCGGCGGCGCGCCCAACCACGTCAAGGACGGCATCCAGCCCCTCGTCGGCGTGGTGGAGACCGACTGGCTGCCGTTTCCCTTCACCATGAACTGGATCTTCACCCGCCCCGGGCGCGTGCGGTTCGAGAAGGGCGAGCCGTTCTGCTTCATCAGCCTGGTCCCGCACCGGGCGCTGGAGCACGTCCAGCCGGTGCGCCGCTCGCTGGCCTCGGACTCCGAACTGCGCGACCAATACGAGGCTTGGATGCGGGAGCGGAACACCTTCAACGCCAAGCTGGGCCGTCGCGACCCGGAGGCGATGCGCGAGGCGTGGCAGCGCTACTACTTCAAGGGCGAGGCGCCGGAGAACGCCCCGCCCTCGGCGCCGGTCGACCACATCAACAAGCGCCGCCTGAAAACCCCGAAGCTCGGGCGCTGAACCTGCGCGAAAGGCCGCTTGCAAAGCGTCGGCGTCTTTGCTTTAAGACGCGCCTCGCGGCGGCCTGCCGGTTGCGAGACGCCAGAGCGGGCGTAGCTCAGTGGTAGAGCACAACCTTGCCAAGGTTGGGGTCGAGAGTTCGAATCTCTTCGCCCGCTCCAATTTTCCTAAATAGAATCAGCTAATCTTGAAAAGATCAGTCGCCGGCCCGCCCGGTGGCGGGGATTGGACGACCGATTTCGCCGTATGACGGCGTTGGGGCGGATCACAGCCGGGCAGAGGATGGCGATGGCGGGCCTGAAGGATAAGCGCGGTTTCATCGACAAGGATCGCCTCGACCTCTCCGAGCGTCAGGCCGTCGAGTACTGGATGAAGCGCTGGGGCGTGACCCGCGATCAGCTCACCGCCGCGCATCGCAAGGCCGGCCGGATGGTCAAGGACATCGCCACCGAGCTGGGCAAGAAGCGCTGATTCGCCGGTGGACCAACCGCCTGTTCCAGGACCCTGATCCCGGCGCGGACGGAATTTAGTGGTGGATGACCGCCAGGACGGCGTAGCCGATCGCGACCCAGCCGAGCACGGAGACGCTGACGGCGAAGGCGACGGTCTGGAGGCCGCTCCAGCGACGCTCGATCTTGCGGACCTTGCTCACCCGCTGCGCACGCGGGCTCGCGAGGCGAATGGCGGGGAAGTCGTTTGGGCTGATGGAAACCATGTCGCATGCCTCCCTGGCGCGCCCGCTGTCCCGCCGAAGCAGTCGCAAGCTCTTTATCTATGAGTGCTAAATTCCGCCCATAAATAGAAGGTTGCAAGGGGATAAAACGCTCACGCAACGTTGATTGGACGAGGCGCGTTTGGCTTCAGAGTCGGCAGGCGCGCCCTGCAAGAGCTGGGCCAAATGCGCGCAAAATATGGTGAAGATGATCCGGTCATGGCTATCCACGGCGAAGCCGCAAAAGGTGATGGGAAGGTGCCCTGTCACCGGCGAAGAGATCGCCACCCGGGCCATGCTCACCGAGCGGCAATTCGCCCTGTTCAAGGATGAATTGGTGGTGTGGTGCTCGCATTGTCGCGATGCGCACAGCATGAAGCCGGAAGCGCTCACGCTGCCTGTCCCGCACTGAGTCGATGGCCCAGAGGCCCTCCATAGGGCCTTGGATCACAAACCTGCCTCTAAGCCGCCCTCTGCGTCTGATCCTGGGCCGCCAAGCCCAGCAGCGGCTCGAAGATATGGCGCGCGAGGTGTCGTACGACGGGAACGACCACCCCGTCGCCGGTCAGATGATAGGCTTCGCTGTAGGTCTTCGGCAGGACATAGCTATCGTCCAGGCCCATCAGGCGGGCGGTTTCGCGCGAGGAGATCAGCCGCGAGCGCACCTTGGGCCCGTCGACCACCAGGATGGTCTGGCGGCTCGAACCGCCGGCGGGCGTGCGCAGGCATCCCGCCACATCGTCGAACCGGACCTCGGCGCGCTGGAGCTTGGCGCCGCTCCCGTCGTGTCGGGTGCGTCTGTAGACGCCGCCGACCATTCGACGCCCGGCGCGCTTGGCGGCCTCGACCTTGGCGAGGTTGAGCGGCGACATCAGCGCCAGGAGCCGCTCGGTCTCCGACGGCGTGCTCCAGGCGACGTGGGTCGGCGTTTCCTCGATCTCGTCGGCGAAGGTGCGCACGCGATGTTCCGGCGTCGGCAGGTTCCACCATACCAGGCCAGATCTGGCGGCTTCAGGCACGGCCTCCACCGCCCTGCACAGGCTGCGGGTGTGGAAGGGCGCGATCGGACCGGGGGAAAGCAGGGCGGGATCGATCTCCACGTCCTCGCGGACGCCGATTACGAACAGGCGCGGACGGGACTGTGGCACGAACAACTCGGCGTTGACGACCAAGGCGCCGTAGCGATAGCCGGCGTCGGCGAAGGTCCGGCAGATCGCCTGGAAGTCCCGGCCGCGGCGGGAGGTCAGGGTCCCGCAGACGTTTTCCAGGGCGACGATCCTGGGCGCGCGGCCATCCCTGCCCAGGGCCCCGACCACATCCCAGAACGGGTAGAAGGTCCCCGAACGCTCACCGTTCAGCCCGGCGCCGACGCCCGCCAGCGAGAGGTCCTGGCAGGGGAACGAGCCCCAGACGAGGTCGGCGACCCCGGGCAGGTCCTCCAGCACGACGTCGCGCACATCGCCCACCTTCAGTGCCGCTGCGCCGAAGTTGGCCTGGTAGGCGAGGCCCTTGCGGAAATCGAAGTCGTTGGCGAACAGGCAGGTCCACCCGTCGCCCAGCCCGGTCCGGGCCATGCCGCCGCCGGCGAAGAACTCGTAGAAGGTGGCTGGGGGGCGGCCCGTCGAGAGCCTCGAATCGGTGGGCATGGACACACCGTGGCGGATCGGGCCGCAGATGAAAAGCCGTGGCCGGACCTTGTGCGTGCGTTCCCATATCCAGGCGCTGGCCTAGAAGGGTGGCCATGGTTGAGATCACCCCCGCGCCCAAGCCCGCGCCAATCTTCGACGACGTCTTCCAGGCCCGGCTTTCCGAGCTGTTCCAGTGGCGTCGGGATGTGCGCCGGTTTCGCGCAGATCCCGTCCCGGCGGCCGTGTTCGATCGATTGATCGCGGCGGCTCGCCTGGCGCCCTCGGTTGGGCTCAGCCAGTCCTGGCGTTTCGTCATCGTCGACGATCCGGCCCGGCGGGCGGCCGTGTGCGCGAATTTCGAGGCCTGCAACGCCCAGGCGCTCGCAGGACAGGCCGCCGAACGCGAGGGACTCTATGCGCGTCTGAAGCTCGCGGGCCTGGACCAGGCGCCCCGTCACTTCGCCGTCTTCTCGGAGCCCGATCCGGTTCAGGGTCACGGGCTGGGGCGCAGGACCATGCCACAGACCACCGCCTATTCGGCGGTGATGGCGGTGCACACGCTGTGGCTGGCGGCGCGGGCCGAAGGCCTGGGCCTGGGTTGGGTGTCGATCCTGGATGCGGCCGAGGTCGCGAGCGCGCTGGACGTGCCGTCGCCTTGGACCCTGATCGGCTATTTCTGTCTGGGCTATCCGGAGTCCGAAAGCGATACGCCCGAGTTGGAGCGCCTTGGGTGGGAGCGGCGACGCTCGACGGAGGACGACATCATCCAGCGTTGAGGCGCTCCGCCGCCAGCACGGCGGCCAGCCCTTCGCGGTAGGTCGGATACATCGGCCGCCAGCCGAGCGCGGCCTTGGCCTTGGCGTTGGAGACCCGCTTGGTCTCGCTCCAGAACCGCCTGGCCATGGGCGACAGCGTGGCGGGGTCGTATGGCTCCTCGGGTGGCGGTTGGACGCCCAGCAGGCCGGCGGCGTAGGCCGTGACGTCGCTGGCCGCCGCGGGAAGGTCGTCGCACAGGTTGTAGACGCCCGCGCAGTCGGGGCGCCCGACGGCCGCCGTCAGGGCTAAGGCCAGATCGTCCACGTGAATGCGCGAGAAGACGTGCCCAGGCTTGATCAGGCGGCGCGCGTCGCCAGCCCGCACCCGGTCCAGCGGCGATCGGCCAGGTCCATAGATGCCGGGGAGGCGGAAGGTCGCCAGGTGGGCGCCGGAGCGCTTGGCCAGCTCGGCCCATTCCAGCTCGGCCCCAACGCGCCGCTCGGCCTCCGGCGAGACGGGGCGCAGTTCGCTGTCCTCGAACACCCACCCGCCGTCGCGGTCGCCATAGACCCCGGTGGTGGACAGATAGCCGATCCAAGGCGGTGCGCGGCCGTTGCGGTCGAGCAGCGGCGCCAGGGTGCGAAGGCCGGGGCATCCTTCCGCGTCCGGCGGAGCGGCGATCAGCAGGGCGTCGGTTTCCGCGAGCGCGCGGGGCAGGTCTTGCGTGTCGGTCGGGTCCAAGGCGACGACGTCCTGGTCGGCCATGGCGCGCCGTCGCTCGGGATCGCGCGAGACGCCCGCGATACGCCAGCCGTCAGGTCTCAGCCGGGCCAGTGCCTGCCCGGTGAAGCCGAAGCCGAAGACGAGCAGCTTCACGCCCGCGATCTATTCCGCCGCGTGGACGGCCAGCGGTCCGATGGCGGCGGCGCGCTCGGCGTTCCAGGCCGAGACACAGGGGATCTTGGAGACGTCCACCCGCTCGCTGAAAGCGCGGGCATTCTCGGCGATCTCGTTCAGCAGGCCGTCCGCCAGCGTGATGGGCGACAGGCCGAGCGCCAGGAAACGGTCGTTGCAGACCTTGAGCTCGTTCGCCTCCGCCTCCTGGCGGGGGTTGGGCAGGTAGGCGATCTTGGCCCCGGTGAGGCGCGAGACCATCTGGGCCAGCTCCAGCACCCGTCGGGTCTCGGTCATCTGGTTCAGGATCGCCACCCGGTCGCCCCGCTGGGGCGGGTTGTGCAGCGCCAACTCGATGCAGCGCACGGTGTCCTGGATGTTGATGAAGGCGCGGGTCTGGCCGCCGGTGCCATGCACCGTCAGCGGATGACCCAGCGCCGCCTGGATCAGGAAGCGGTTGAGCACCGTGCCGTAGTCGCCGTCGTAGTCGAAGCGGTTGACCAGGCGCAGGTCCAGGCGGGTCTCGGCGGTCTGGGCGCCCCAGACGATGCCCTGGTGCAGGTCGGTGATCCGCAGCTTGTCGTTCTTGACGTAGAACTGGAACAGCAGCTGATCCTGGGTCTTGGTCATGTGGTAGATCGACCCCGGATCGGACGGGTAAAGGATCTCGCGCTGTGCCGACCCGGTCGGGGTGTCCAGCGTCACCTGCAGATAGCCCTCCGGGATCGGCGCGCCGGCGGTGCCGTAGCCATAGACCCCCATGGTGCCCAGGTGGGCTAGGTGGATGTCGCGCCGGCTCTCCACGATCGCGGCCAGCACGTCGTGGGTGGCGTTGATGTTGTTGTTGACGGTGTAGCGCTTGTGATGCGCCGACTTCATCGAATAGGGCGCGGCGCGCTGCTCGGCGAAATGGATCACCGCATCCGGCGCCCAGGTGTCGAACAGCTCGACCAGTTCATCGAAGTCGCGGCCGAGCGTCAGGTCGACGTGGTCTATGCGCCGTCCCGAGACCTCTTCCCAGGCCGCCAGCCGCTGGGGCAGGGGCGGGATGGGGGTGAGGGACTGGACGCCCAGTTCTTGGTCGATGCCGCGTCGGGACAGGTTGTCGACGATGGCGACGTCATGTCCGCGTGCGGACAGGTGCAGCGCTGTCGGCCAGCCGCAGAACCCGTCGCCGCCCAGCACCAGTACGCGCATCAGCTTTTCCCAACGCAGCCTTCAGCTAGGCTATCTGTGAGGGATCGCCGGGGGGGGCGTCAACCAGTCCTGAGCGGAAGGGTTAAAGCGTTTCGCCGGAAGGCCGCGCGCGCCTACGCGAACAGCGGCGCAAGCGCCCGGCGGGCGGCTTCGCCCAGGTCGGGGCGCTTCAGGGCCAGGGCGACGTTGGCGCGCAGCCAGCCGATCTTGTCGCCGCAGTCGTAGGTCGTCCCCTCGTACTCCAGGGCGTAGAAGGGCTGCTCGCCCATCAGCTTGGCCATGGCGTCGGTGAGTTGGATCTCGCCTCCCGCGCCGCGCTCCACCGTCTCCAGCACCTTGAAGATTTCCGGCTGCAGCACGTAGCGGCCGGAGATGAACAGGTTGGAGGGCTCGGTGCCGGGCGCGGGCTTCTCGACCATGCCGGTCATGCGGTTCAGCCGGCCGTCCTGGCCGTCCAGCGCCACGATGCCGTACTTGTGCGCCTCGCCGGGCGGGCAGGGCTCGACCAGGATGATGTTGCCGCCGTCGGTCTGTTCGAAGGCCTTGATCGCCTGGGCGGTGGCGCCGGGTTCGGCGTCCATGATCATGTCGGGCAGCAACACCGCGAAGGGCTCGTCGCCGATGATGTCGCGGGCGCACCAGACCGCGTGGCCCAGGCCGTGCGGCGCCATCTGGCGGACGTAGGAGATCTCGCCGGCCTTGGGCAGGTCGGCCAGCAGTTCGTCCAGGATGGCGGTCTTGTTCTTGGCGCGAAGGGTCTCTTCCAGCTCCACGTGATGGTCGAAATAGTCCTCCATCGCGCCCTTGCCGCGCCCGGTGACCAGGACGAAGTGCTCGATCCCGGCGGCGCGGGCCTCGGACATCACGTGGTGGATCAGCGGGCGGTCGACCACCGTCAGCATCTCCTTGGCGACGGTCTTGGCGGCGGGCAGCATGCGTGTGCCCAGTCCGGCCACAGGCAAGACGGCTTTGCGGACGCGTTGCATCAAGTCTCCGGGACTAAGGCTCGACGAAAGGATGTGAACGGCTACTCAACGGTCACCGACTTGGCGAGGTTGCGCGGCTGATCGACGTCCGCGCCCTTATAGACGCCAACGTGATAGGCAAGAAGCTGGATCGCTGGCGCAAACACCAGCGACGCGATCAGCGGATCGCAGGTCGGCGCGATCAGCACCTTGGCGCCCGGCTGGGCGTGGCGGGCGGGCGTGGAATGCTTCCGCCGTCGAGGTAGGTCGCAGAGCAAGGCAGGCGTTCTCGTCCGGCCGAGGGCCGCCGGCGGCGGATCCGCCCATTACTTTTCCCTGAGATGCTCGTAGGCGGCGAAAATGATCTGCATGAGCGCTTCGCGGGCTCCTTTGGACAATTTGGGGTCGTCGCACAAGCACATGGCGATTTGCACCAAGGGCTCGTCGCCGCTTCCCTGCCGGTTGCTTCTCGGGAAAAAATCATCTGCGCTCAGGTCTGACCAGGCCAGAAGCGCAGCCAGGCTATCAACGTCAGGTCGTTTTTCCTGACTCAGTCGCGAAAATGTCGGCGCACTCACGCCCGATTGGTCCGCCACCTGCCTCCAGTTCAGGTGCCGTGCGGCGCGGGCGCCGTCCAACGCGGCATAAAATCGGATAGCGTCGAACTCGGCTCGTATCATCTGCGCGCTCCGACAAATCCAAATCGCGAGGTGCGACGTTGCCCGCGGAGATTGTCTGGGGATGGGAGTCGCCCAGACCTTCTCTGGCGGTCGTATGGAAGAGAGACGACTGAAGCGGCCGCCTTCCCGCTGCACCGAACCGCTTTTCCATCCGAACAGCGACGCGGATTCTTGTGTTTTTAAGCGATCACCAAACCGGATGTCGACCCGTCCGGGCGCGATACAAACGCGCCATGCGAAGGTCGCGCCGCTCATCGTCCGTAACGACTTTAGGGCTGCTGCCGAAATCGCGCTGCACGGGAGAGGCGTTTCAGCCTACCCGCGTGGTCAGGCGTTAGCCGCAGAATCCATACCGACAGGGCTCCACGAGCGTTCGGGTTCGTCGCGACCCCCGTCCTCTCTTCAGCGTATGTTCGGCCAGGACGACAGCGCGAAAAGATGCGCCTAGACCCAGGCCGATACGAACCACCGTGCCGTCCGCGAATGCCGAAACGCGCGATCATCGGTTTCGATTGACGCGCCGTCTGGAGCGCCATAAAAAATGCGGGTCGCGAAAGGTTTAGTCACCGGTCGCGGCCCGCGCAAGTCGCGGTGAGCACGGGTCTTCCGCTCTGTCGGGCGGCCCACAAAATAAAACAGCCCTAGTGCGCCGGCGGGAGTTGCTGCCCGCCGGCCGGCAAATATGTGGGACGTGCTTGCCGTGTTCGCGCGTGACTAACCACCCGACGCCAGCGGATCATCGGGTGAATGCGCTCAATGTTTTTTCGATGTCGCGTTCGCCCGCGGCGAGGATGGCGCGTACCCAATTGGAGGACGCAATCTGAAGAAGCTGTCAGGGCATGGCTCGACTGCGGCGAACGTTCGCGCATTTCCAACGATTTTCGTCACCTAAAAAACTCTCCTTTAGTCGTAAGGACATAGCTGGTGATTTCCGCAAGAGAGAAGTCTGCGCATTACGAGGCGCTTCAAAAAGAACCCACCATAGCGCATCTAAATTCTTACAACAGACATCAGTGTTTATTGCATTTGCCGTTTGATTTTTCCACGCGGCCAATCGACGAGAAAGAGGAAATTCTCGCGTGGATCCAGAGAAACATTCTTGCGGGCGTAACGGATTACAGAATCTATCACAATGAAAGGATGCGTCGACCATTTGGGTTAATTTTAGATACTGCAACGATCAAAGAGCAAATTGAGTTTCGCTCCGACCCGAGTATCAATCGGAAATTTATTTCGGGTCGACATTATGCAAGTGACATTCTCTCCAACGAAGTTACCGAGTTCATATCATTTAAAACCAATACTATTACACCTTACGGATATGTCCGCGGAAGTCGGTGGGGCGCTGCGACCGCGAAGATGAATTTTCGAAATCTCGGCATTCTATTCGGCGCCCTCGCAGCTTCGCCGGAAGGTGAAATTAAAGGATTAGGAATCTCGTCAGAGTTATTGTGCATGGGATTGCTGGTATTTCCCGCTATATGGAATTGGTATGTCCATTGGCAGGAAGCGCGCCGCGGGTTCTTCACCGCCTCCGAAGAGCATATGATGCGAGAGGCGGCGGGATTGTGTTCTGTACCGGGCGGCTGGCTTTACCAAGTGCCGAGCGTCGCGGAAAACATGAAGCCAATCCCAGGCCTCGTAAGCCAGGCAGATATTCAAGACGCAAAGTCAGATTGGCCTGCGGCCTGCGACAAGCTTGCTAGATACGCATTATTGAGGGCGAAAGAAATCAATCGAATCGCTCGGATACATCGAGATCCATTTGAGGCGATATTGCCAATATTATTGGCTGACCGCCCCGTGGCTGAGTATAAGAAGATAAGTGATGAAATCGTATCGTATATGGATGACCCATTTCTTGACGAGATGTCATACGCGAAGTTAGTGCGCTCTCTATTGATCATACGCCTAGGGTTGCATCTTGGATTCCGGCAGAAAAATTTGCGCCAACTTCTCTTGTGCGAGCCGGGTGAGCGGCCCACTCCGGAGCGCCGCCTCGCTGAACTCGGTCGAGGCGAGCTGCGATGGAACAAGGGCGATCATACTTGGGAGGTATTTGTTCCAACAAGCGCGTTTAAAAACTCACGCTCAACGTTTTTCGGAGGACAGCCATATCGAGTCACACTCCCCGATGTGAGCAATTTGTATCTATACATGGACATTTACGTGAAATCGGCAAGGAGCGTGATAATGAATCATAGGCCGTCCGCAGCCGAATTCTTTATCACCGCCAATCAGTTCAACACCGCTGCATCGGCTTATGGTATGGCCAATTTCTACCAGGCGTGGCGACGTATCGTGCAGCGTTTCGGGATTTTCAATCCATACACGCAGCGAGGCGCGATCGAAGGCCTCCTCCCGCACGGTCCACATAGCGTGCGGGATGTCCTTGCGACGCATGTATTGAAAGAAACAGGCTCATTCGAGCAAGCCGGGTTTGCGATCCAGGACACTCCGGGAATGATCGCAAAGCATTACGGTCGGTTCTTGGCCGGCGAAAAGGCCGCAATGGTGGCCAAAATTCTAAATCGAGTCTGGATGGAGCAACCGGGTTAGTTGAACGCGGATGGAAATCCCCCCCTCATCTAACCCGCAACGCGGTGAAAGGCCGCCACCGCGGGGCTGCCGATCGCGTTGAAGTGACCGGTGAAGCCAAGCGCGCCCGTTTTCGGATCGACGCCAAAGACGGTGAGGTTGTCGCTGCGCTGATTGCAGCAGATCAGGAATCGGCCGCTGGGATCTAGGGTGAAGCTGCGCGGGTAATCGCCCTGGATCCAGGTCTCGCTCTCAAGTCGCATGCGGCCCGACCGACCAAGCGCGATGGTTCGGACGCTATTGCGCAAACGGTTGCCGGCGAACAAGAAGCGACCGTCAAGCGACAGCGTCAACTCAGAGGCGAGGTTGCTGCCCGCAAAGCCGTCCGGGGCGGTGGGCATCATCTGCTCCAAGGTTAGGGCGCCGTTCGAGGGGTCGAAGGCGTACCCGCAAACCACGCCGTCATGTTCTTGCAGGTCGTATAGGCGCCGCCCATTGGGATGAAAAACGAAATGGCGTGGCGCGGATCCCGGCAAGGTTGAGATAAATGGTGTCGCCGCAGGGGTAAGCCGCCCGCTTTCTGTGTCGATCCGCCAGACATAGATTCGGTCGGAGCCCGCGTCAGCGGCGATAGCAAACCGACCGGTTGGGTCAGCGGCGATCATATGCATGTGCGGCGCGCTATGATCGCTCAGCGCCAGATTGGCCGCTTCCTGAGCGGCCGGAGGGGGCGGCGGCGCGGGTCTGGCGGCCGCTATCACCTCAACTGGGCCGCCCAGAGCGCCGTCCGAGTCTATGCTCAACACGGCGACGCCGCCGCCGGTGTAGTTGGCGATCAGCAGGAAACGTCCGGAAGGGTGTAGGGCGGCGTAGACCGGCCCACTTGCGCCGGCGCTCACCGCATTGATCCTTGAGAGACTTCCATTTTGCGGACTGATTGCGAATGCGGTGACGAGACCATGTTCGATCTCGCTCAGAGCGAACAGCAGGTTGCGCTGCGGGTCGAGTGTGATCCAGGAGGGGTTAGCTAATGGGGCCGCAAGGCCAAGCGGCGCGAGAACGCCAAGGCGATTATCGAAGCTGTATTTGAAGACGCCGTGACCATTAGGCGTATAGCTGCCGACGTAGGCTATTATGGACTTTCTCTCTGCTCGAACGGGATGGACCGCCACAGCGCCAAGCGCCAAACCGCTGGTCAGCAGCACACGTCTATCCAGGCCTTTGGTCATCATCACTCCATGGGGTAGGAGAGGCACGGGTCTCCTCGTTCAGCAATCCTTCTGCGGCCACGAGACCGAGGCTTCCTCGGGGCATCACCTCGTGAATGCCGCGAGATATCTACAAAGCAGATTTATCACCGGATGGAGGCGAGATGGCGACGTTCTCGTGCGATCGCGATCCTGCCCGCCACGATTCCGTCTTCGGCCCTGACCGGTTAAGCTTCCACGGCGAAGGTTTATTAAGGCCACAAGCGCGCCAGATTCGCTTAGCCGGTTCGGGCGCGGATGAAGCAGGCTCCGCGTCGTGGCGCCAGCTAACCGGTCGAGCGTAAGCGAGGCTTGAAGATCGCCGAGACAGCGCCCCAAAGGGTGTCGGCAACTGCCGCTGGATGAGGGGATTGGGCATGCAGCTTGACGGTGGCAAGGCTCCGTCACGGTTCCGCTTCGGAATGTTTTGGCGCGCCCATATCGTGGTCGACACGGGCGGGGATATGGACATATCAAGCCGCGTGGGAACGGATTTTCGACTGTCGGGCGTGCTCCATATGCTTCTGCACATGGCGGAGGCGGATGGTCCGATCACGTCTGAGGACATGGCGAAGGCGAGTGGGAGCAATCCGGCCGTCGTGAGGCGCGCCTTAGCAGGCCTTAGACGCGTTGGCATCGTCCGTTCGAAATCGGGGTATGGCGGCGGCTGAATCATCGTCGCTAGTCCCGCCGCCGTAACGCTTCATGATGTCTACGCAGCGCTGGGATCGCGCGAGCCTTTCGCGATGGGTAATCGTAATGACGCGCCAACCTGTCGGCCAGAGCAGGCGGTGAATACCGCGCTAGACACCGCGTTCCGAGAGGCCGAGGCGTTCCTTCTGACGAGGCTGGCTGCTGTAACGCTCGCGGACCTCCTCCTCGATGTTGACCGTCTTCATGCGAGACAGGCGGGTAGGCCGTCGACCCGTCGGGAGAATCCGGTATGAGCGCAAACGCACGCCCACAGGGCCCAATCTTGGGACAGTTACATCCCACGGCAGCCATCTATGTACTCCCAATCGGTCCGTGCGCCCCCCGGCGATGATTGTCTATGGCTGCGTGATCCTCGACCCTGTCATCAGAGTCCCCGTCATCGGGCCGGCGAAGCGGATCGGAGACGCCTCCTATCAAGCGACGTTGAAGATGGCGCGGCATGCCCCACTCGCTGGACACCAGCGCGGTGGCGGGCTTCGCTTTCCCCCTCGTTGAGCGGCCAATGACAAAATGGCTGCGCACGCCAACGTTTTTGGAAGTTACCCGTTGTGAAGCTTGCGGTTTAATTGGAGTTCATGGGTCGCCACGACGACGCGACGCTCAGCGATAACGCCACCCCAGTCGCTTAAAGAGATGCAGCAGCTTGACCGCGCGGCGCCGTTTTGAAGCCAACGTTTTCCCGATCTCGCGCTCAGTCGGATCGCGATGCTCGAGCCAGATATGAGGTTTGCTCGGCGCGTGGATGGTTTTGCACGATCTGCAGAAATAGACGATCTGACCGCTGAAGCGAGCAAACTGACGGGGCGACATCTGCGCCCGCGTGATCACAACCTGGTCCGTCTCGGGGCACGTCGTGCATATTCGGGGCATAAGGGGTCCTCTCTGGACCCAGGAAGCAATCTCTATGCCAGGTTGTGGTCGTCGAGCGTCAGGCGATCCGCGCGGCTTTGATCATCGCAAGCGTGATTAGAATCCACAGGGCGAGCGATACCGGCATCGCCCAGGCCAAGGCCTTCAACATCATTTCCTCCTGAACTCTGCGGCTCTCGAATCGCATCTTCACATATGGGGTGTTCGGAAAAATGACTGACCTGCTACAGGCCTCAACGCGCTTTCGCACCCCCTCCGTGGCGTCGTTTGTGACGCCGTGCGCCACGTTCGCCTCCTCCCTAGTGCTGCTCGTAACGGGGATTGGAGTGGTGATCTTGCGCCTTCCCGTTTCCATCTGCCCGTGACTGCTACAGATCATCGTGGACGTGCCAATTGCGAAATGCGGAACGCTGGGCAGACGCACTCCCGGTCCGTTCTATCGCCGTCGGGGGCGTCGAGGGACCTCCGCCAGCGGCTTGACTGCCGTGCAGCCTCCGGGCGAGCGGGCTAGACGTCCCCGCGCCGGCAGAGAGGCGAAGAGCTTCTTTTGCTGGGCGACGCCGTGGTCTGAGGGAAGTCGCCCGGCGCGTGGCGAGGGGGGACGCTGAGTACGCCGGGCCTCCCCGCTGGCGGCACGGCGTGGGGGCACGCGGCGTCGGCATCAAGGCGCTCCATCAACCGCAGCGGACGGCACTGTCCAACCAAACGACCTGGGACCACTGTTCACGGATTTTTAGGGCGGATGGGACAGAACTGCGGAGGCCGCCGGCCCCGCCTCTCTTGTTCTGCAACGGAATGCGATGACGGCTGCCTCTGAACAGGAAGCAAGCGGAGGCAAAGCTAGGCTCGGAACTTTTGCGCTGACAATGCCGTATTTACCTATTGTCCGCCAGGTGACACGGCTAAGCGTTAGACTAGCTCAATGGCCACGCATTCACTTCCTGAACGATCATCCGAGTGCTCGTCAGGCTAGGGTCGGGAGGACCGGGCCAGCCGCCGCCGACGTCTAGATTGATAAGCATATACATTGGCACAGTGAAGTCTTTCGGCGTTGCGACGGCTTGACCGACAAGCTGACGATCAACGTAAAAGCCGATATACGCAGAATTCCAAAGGACGCCATATCGGTGAAGGCCGCCGAAGCCGTTGGAACAGGTAGCCGGAGTCCATTGCTCGGTCGCGCCGCCGTTGAGGGAGGGATCGTGTACGGTCCAAGAGTATTGGCTTGTGCCGATTGTTTCCGGAAAATCAATCTCACCATTGCCAGACGTCGGCAGCATCCAGATAGCGGGCCAAGTGCCCTTTGTGCAGGTCGGCAGATCGGCATAGACCTCGAAATAGCCGTAGAGTTGGCTGAAGCTGAAACGCGTGGTCAGCAGCCCCGAACGCCAAGTACGATTAAATGGTTGCGCCCTTTCGGCAGCGTTGATCACCACCCCGTTCGACCCTTGCCCGAACGGCGACGAGCCTGCGTCGTCGCCATCGTAGCCAAACCAGGTGGTGCTACTATCTGAGCTGCTAGTGGCGTCGGGGGGCGTTGTACCCGCCCAGCCTTTCAGGATCGTTCGCCATGTGTGCGAAGGCGACGGATTGGTGGCGGTTTGGTCCGGCCCCTCGCTTAGGGGCGTCGTTGTGAAATCCTGCTTGAACGATTGCGTTCCAAGCGTTGTCGGATCGATCGTAGCCGGTGGGTTTGCAGACTGTGCAGAGGCGGTCGAAGCGAAAACAGCGAATCCCACCGCAAGCGTTGACAGGAATTTCATGTCTCAGATCACCAGGTTTGGGTTTGAAGACACAGGCGTGAGGATTAATATTCCATCTCATTCCGAAAGTTACTGCAAAAATCATAGCAACGAATCGCCACTAGGGACGCTTAACACACGGTGGCCAATCAGAGTTTGATCGATGGGTCCATGCGGAAAGCCACCTTCCATTATCGAGTCCACGTAATTAATACGTCGTGGGATGTCAATGGCGAGGTAAGCTTCAAAATCGATAACGTCGCATCGATCACAGGTATTAATATAGACGTGTTCGGACGATATCGCGCTCATGGGCGCGCGCTCACTTGGATGCACTGTCGACCAGAGTGAAGTCGAGGTCCTTAGCTACAAAAATTAGGATCGACGAACCCCGCGGTACCTTGATGGTCGGGGAGATGTTCTGGGGTTGGAGGGGAGAGGCGGGCGAGGCCAGTTCGCTGGTGTTGGTCGTGGTCGGCCCCACCACCACCTCAGTGGCGCCCTGGCCAGCGGCGGCGGTTACTCCCGCGCTCAATACCGAAGTCAAGATCGCCCCGCTGAACCGTTCGAAGAAGTGGCGATCCACGCTTCCCGCGAACCCGGCCCGGCCCAGGTCGTCGGTCCCCGGCGAGCCGATCTGGATCGAGGCGCCGTCGGGCCTCAGGATACGGGTCCAGATCACGAAGGCGCGCGAGGCGCCCAGCGCCAGGCCGCTCTTGTACTGACCGATCACCCGGCTGCCGCGCGGCACCAGCACGGTCGAGCCGTCGAAGCTCCTGACGTCGCGACTGACCACGGCGCGGGTGAAGCCCGGCAGGTTGGAGTCCAGCGCCGTCTCCAGCACCGCCGGGATCACCGCGCCCTGGGCGATCACGGTGCCGCGATCGCGCAGCAGGGTGGCGCGGGCGCGTTCGGGCTCCTCATCGGTGGAGATGCGGGCGGCGAACTGTTCTTCAGCGGTAAGGGTGGACTTACCTTTCGCCGCCAGCGCCGCCTTGGCGGGCTGGTCGCTTCCACCGAGGTCGACCACCAAGCTCGGTATCCATCGCCAGCCCAAGTCAGTTTGGGTTGGTAGTGGGACGCCCTTTCGCGGCGCTGCCGGATGCGATGCGGGCGCCAACGAAATCGCAGGTGGGAGGACGGGCGCGGTCGGCGCGTTACGAGCAGCGGCTTCAATAGCGTCAAGGTCGCCAGGCAGGGGCTGAGATGTGATCACCGGTGCGTAGGCGTCGCCTGCCGCAATCCCTCGCACCTCTTTCAACGCCCCGATCCGATGGTTTGCCATCCACATGAACATCGCCAATCCCGCAACGATGGAGACCCCGATTGTCAGTCTTAGCGCGCCCGCGCCAAGGCCGCTTTGCGTGCCTTTGGGCCGCTGGTGTTGCAGCGACAGGTCGTCGTCTACGCCTCGGGGATCGGAGTTGCGGGGATCGGGCATGTCCGGGCGGAAGGCGGTCATGATTGCTTCCGGTCGCGGGCGGCGGCCTCGGTGGTCTTGGCGTCGGCGGAGTGAGGCGCGTCGATACCCGGCGTCGATCCGCGCCAGGCGGTGGTGATCACTGCAGTCACCACCGCGCCGTCGCGAGAGACGAAGCGCGGCGCGGTCTGCTCGATCGCCTGATAGCCGTTGCGCATGCTGTAGCTGACCAGGCTTTGGGTCCCGTTCGGGGCGATCATGAAGGCTATGTGAGAACGCGGTTGGCGGCTATCGCGGCGGGCGTCCGAGACCCTAATTCGCTCTGGCGCGATGTTCTGCTTCCCCACGATGTGTGGCGGCCAGACGAGCAAATCAGGCAAGTGCTGAAAGGACGAAATGACTTCGCATCCTGCTTCGCTCAAGTGTGTGCGTTCTCCTCAGCAGCAGCTTGCTGGCCGCCTCCACGATTTGGCCGAGACCGACCGGGACGAAATGGCCGTTGGCGCGGGGCCACTCCCCGCCGCTACGTCCAGGGCTTCTCGCCGGAGGTGCGCGACATCTTCGAGCGGTTCGAGTTCGCCGGCCAGATCGATCGGCTCGCCAAGGCCAAGCTGCTCTATCAGGTGGCCGAAAAGTTCGCCAACATCGACCTGCACCCCGACCGGGTGCCCAACAGCCAGATGGGCCTCGTTTTCGAGGAGCTAATCCGCAAGTTCGCCGAGGCGTCGAACGAGACGGCGGGCGACCACTTCACCCCGCGGGACGTGATCCGGCTGATGGTCGACCTGCTGTTCATCGAGGACCATGACATTCTGTCCAAGCCGGGCGTGGTGCGCAGCATCTACGACCCCACCGCCGGCACGGGCGGCATGCTGTCGGTGGCCGAGGAGCACCTTAAAGGAGTCAATCCGGCTGCCCAGCTCACCATGTCGGGCCAGGAGCTGAACCCGGACTCGTACGCCATCTGCAAGGCGGACATGCTTATCAAGGGCCAGGACGTCACCAACATCGCCTTCGGTAACACCCTGTCCGAGGATGGGCATGCCGGGCGCACTTTCGACTACATGCTGGGATTGAGCTGGCCGGCGAGTTCTGAAGGAAGGTTCGCGGACGGGTACAGGCGCGCCGGGTGGGAGGGGCCCGGCTCAGGGTTTCGACCGGCGAGCGGACCCTGGGATGGGCTTGTCAGGGTCGTAACTGGCTGTCGGTCTAGGGCCGCGACGCGGACGTTGTCGGTTGCGGCGAATGTCCCATCTCCGGGACAATGCTGATGTCCGGTATGGGCGCAGTCTCGCCGGTGGCCCACTTCCGAGCTTAGCGGCCAGAAGCGGCCGTGTTGATCGGCAGGGCAGGGTGGGCATTCGAACGGGTGGATGGCCCCGTGAGCCCTGGGGCGCAGTGCTGCTTATCGCGCGCGACAAGGCCGCCGCCGCGACACTTGGCGGCTCAAGCGGAGGTTGCCTCCTGAGGCGGAGTTGGGCGATGTCCTGCCTTAGGGTCACCGCAATTCATTGCGGCGCGGAGCCATGGATGGAGGCGATCCTGTCGCAGCTCGACGACGTTTACGTATTCGAGCGCATCGTCACCTTGGGGAGCATCTCGGCGGCGGCGCGCGAGCTGCGGGTGTCGCCCAGCGCGATCAGCCGGCGGCTGCAGGCCCTGGAGAACAGGCTGGGGGTGCGCTTGGTCACCCGCACCAGCCGCATCCTGCGCACCACCGAGGCCGGGGACCGCTTCCACCGCCGCTGTCGCACCCTGCTGGAGGCCCTGCGCGAAGCCGAGAACGAGGTCACGGAACAGGCCACCACTGTCGAGGGCCGCATCCGCCTCTCCGCTCCCATGTCGTTCGGCCGGCGCAAGCTGGCGCCGCTCGTCTCGGCCTTCCGCCGGCTCCATCCCAGGGTCGAACTCGACCTCAGCCTCAGCGACGTCACCGACAGCCTCTCGCGCGACGAGTTCGACCTGGCGCTGGTTATCGGGGAGCCTCGCGGCGCGGAGTGGGTGACCCGGCGGCTGGTGGCTGCGGTGCGCCGGGTGGTGGCGTCGCCCGGCTACCTGCTGGACCACGGCGCCCCGGCCACGCCGGGCGAGCTGGCGAACCGCCCGTGCCTTGTGCTGATGCGTGACGGCCAACCGCTGGACCAGTGGCGCTTCACCGTCGACGGCCGTGATCAGATCGTCGAGGTCAGCGGCGCGCTGCGCTGCAACAACGGCGAGGTGATCAACGAGTGGGCCGAGGCCGGCCTCGGTCTAGCCTACAAGTCAAGCTGGGACGTGGACCCGGAGATCGCGGCGGGCCGGCTCGTCGAGGTCCTGGGCGACTTCCGCGCCGAGACGGCGGACCTGTTCGTCCTCTTCCCCGACCGGCACAACCTGCCTCAGCGCACCCGCGTCTTCCTCGACTTCATGCTCGAGCAGCTCCGCTTGCGGGAGGCGTGAGCAGCCAAGGCCGCGCCACCATCTTTGACGTAGACGCAAAGACGCTTTGTGGTGGAGGCCCTGCACAGACGTCTTCGGCAAGGATATGTTGCAGCGCACCAGAGGCGAATAAATTCGCCCTACCTCCATCTAAAAGATCGAAGATCATGCGCAGCTTCCTGAAGACGATTGTCGGCGCCATTGTCCTGTGCGCGACCCTCATGGCTGCGGCGCCGGATGTGGCCAACGCCTAGAAAGCATCGACCACGGCCCCCGCCGGCAGGAGCCCGATGAGAGGCGTCTTCGATTGAGCCAGAGGCTCATCGAGGGCGGTCCTTGGCCGGGCCGGTGTGAATTGAGCTACGGGCGTTGGTTGGGCGCTGGGCTTATCTCAGCCCTGCCGTAGGGCTTCCTCAGGCGGCCATCGCGAGCGAAGTCACGCATCATCTCGAAGTAGCCCGGTGAATAGCGGGTCGAGATGCGCTCTTCGCCCTTCATCTCGTAGTCGGTCATGCCGTGCTCGGCGCCCGGCTCGATGGCGAGGGTGAAGGGCCGTGATTGCGCGATCAGGCTCTTGATGCGCCGGCTGGTCTCTGCGCTCGGCGCCTCCAGATCGTCCGAGCCCAGGATCCAGAGCTCAGGCGTCGACGCCGCACACAACGTCGGCATGGGGTCATAGTGGAAAGGCGTGCCCCAGATGAACTGCTTGCCTTTCTCCCTCAGCTCGGCGGCCGTATAGGGCAGTAGGGCCCAGGTGTAATTGCCGTGCAGATCCTTGTACCAGGGCGCGTTGCGATACTTGGCCCGCACTTCGTCGAAGCGATCGAACCCCTGGGTGAAGGCCGAGGCGATCACCTCTTCCGCAGCGGCGGCCACCTCTTGAGCCTTGGCGATCTCCTCTGGCGTATGGCCTTTCAGCGCCATTTCAAGCGCCACCTCTTCCTGATCCTCCTCGATGACGGAGACGGCCAGGCCGAAGCTTACGATGACGAAGTCGACCGGCGCGCGTGCAGCGGCTATCGGCGCGACCCAACCCCCCTGGCTTCCGCCCTGATAGCCGATGCGCCCCGCACGCCGCCCAGCGAGGCGGCGGGCCTCGTGCATGGCGGCGACCGCGTCGTCGGCCAGGAGGTTAAAGTCCTGGGTGTATTGGCCGCCCGAGCCCCCAACGCCGCGCTTGTCATAGACGAAGGCGCCCACGCCTTCGGCCGGCAGCATCCTTTGCAGGAAATAGAACTGTCGCGCGGAATCATGTTCGGCCCCATGCACCAGGATCACGATAGGGACCCGGCCGCGTCCTTGCGGCAGCACCAGTCGGCCTGACAACCTCGTGCCATGGGACTCGAAACTCGTCTCTGTGGCTTCAAGCGGTATGCGCCTGCCATCCACGCCCGCGAAACGAAGGCGGCCGTCGACGCAGTTGGACAAGGTGATGCTCTTTCCGTCAGGCCGTTGTGTCCAGCCGTAGGTGCTGGACCAGCTTCCGTTCGCCAGGTGCGCCAAGGCGCCCGTCTCGCCGTCGAACATGCGCCAGCGCAGGGTCTGCCCCTCGGACGGCGCGATATCGACAAGACGTCCGTCGCTTAGGCGATAAGCGCCGACATGACAGTCGTCGGCCGCGAAGGCGGCCGTGGGGAGGACCGTCATAAGCGCGGTAAGCAAGAGGGTCCGAAGGCGGTCTATGGCGCTCAACCTTGCTTTGCCCGGTCGACGCGATCGGTTCGACGGATCGATCCGAATGGTCATCGCTCCCGAGCCGTCTTCATCGACTATAGCCGCCTTGCACCCTCAGACGCCGGCCGCCATCTCGTGGTCGCCGGTCATGGCCAGCTGCAGGGTCTGGCGCTGGCCCTCGCCAAGCTTCGCCACAGCCTCCTCACGCACCGCGGCGCGGCAGGCGGCCCGGGTCCGGCCAGCGCCGCAGAGCTGGTTGGCGGCGGCATCCACCCGGCGCTGGAATCGGGCGGCGCCGGCGGGGCTGGACAGGTCGAGATCGGCGACCTTCACGACTTGAACCTCGGCGGCATGGGCCACCGAACCGATCGCCGCCAGGGGAACCGCAGCCATAGCGATGAAGCCTACGGAGGTCAGGATGTTGATGAACTTGGTCATGGTCTTGTTCCACTTTTGAATGTTGTTCGCGTCGCCGCGGTGACTTGTGTTTAGTGTTTGCGTGGAGCTGAGCCCAGTTAAGCCTCTGTCATGACCTCGATTTAATGAAATGAAGCGGCGGTAATGATCCGAATTCGCCGTTGACGCCGTCCGAAGTGGAAAGACTCGCAACGCCGTGGGGGGCGCTGCTCTCGCCCTGTCGTCAGGTCCACAAGTCCGCTCTGTCCTGGCGGAATTGGGCAAGGGCGAGCCCGCTGCTGCACCAGCTCGCCACCCTGATGAGGCCGCGTGACGCCGGCCCGGCGCCTGGAGCTGTACTGCGCGGCCACCGGCGACCGATCGGCCTATGGCCCAGTGGAGGGGCGGTCGCGCCCGGAATTGGCTGGCGTGACCATGCCCAGGGGAAAGCAAGCTGCTGCGCCTGTCAGCCGAGCGCTTGCGCAGAAACGTTCATTCATCTGGAGTCTGACGATCTCTCCGGTTGTTGAAACGCTCTGCCATTCGACCAACTGCCCGAGCGGCTGGACGTAAAGCAGGACCAATCACGATCAAGATTACCATCAATAATAGCGGATGATCTCGAATAAGATTTTCAATCACGCTGACGGTTTTCCAAAATGGTTCTGTTTGCCGTTAGCGGGAGCATCTTGGCTTTCCGTGTAGCCGGCCGTCGTCAGCGATCTGCCTGAACATCAATGCGTCTCCATGCGACCTATCCGAACCATCTGCCAATGCTCTGCATGCGTGTGAACCAACGTGGCGGCGGGGCAGGCGTTTCGGACATGAGCACATCCTAGCTGGTCTGAGACCGGCGCTCCAAGGGTGAACGTGGCGGCGGAGTGAGCGGCGCGGCAACCGATGTAGGTGAAACACTGCGCGCCGAAGGCCCATAACGGTGGGGGGAGCGTGGGTCTGAGATGGGACGACCCCATGTGAGGCAGCAGTGACGAGGAAACGGCGTCTCGATGGCGAAGACAGGCTGCGCCGCGTTGATTCCGGCGCTCGGACTCACCACCATTGCGCACGCTGCAACCATTGTTGCGGATCCGCAGCTCGATCTAGACACATGCAGGCGTCCGGCAAAAACATCGGCCTGAGACAGTCGGGCTTTCCGCGAGTACATCGGCCCGGCCGCCAATCTGAGGATATCCCGTGAGCGATGCGCGCGTCATAGCCCTTTTCTCCTATGGGACCTTGCAACTGGAGAGCGTGCAGGTTGCCTCGTTCGGCCGCCGGCTCGGCGGTGAGCCCGATGCGATGGTGAAGTTTCGCATGGAGATGATCGAGATCACTGATCCGAACGTCCTCGCCGTCAGCGGTATGCGCTTCCATCCAATCGTGCTCCCGTCTGATGACCCTGCCGACGTGGTCAAAGGCACAGTGTTTCGCATCACTCCCGAAGAGTTGGATGCTGCCGATCGCTATGAGGTGGTCGACTACACGCGCGTCTACCTGCGCTTGCGGTCTGGCCTCGACGCCTGGGTCTATATTCGGCATAAGCAGCCGAGCGATTGACGCGAACCACGCTTAGGGGATGCGCCACAGCCCGTTCTCGACTTGGCGATCTGCGCGCTCAGCGTCCCTGCAGGTAAGACCGCGCGTCAGCGAGTTACCGAGTTTTCAGAATGAAGCCGGCGTCCTGGGCGAGGACGTCCGAGCTGTCGTCTCCCGGCCGGCGCAAGCGGAAGAGCAGCGGTTTCCAGAGCTGGTGGAGCACTGCGTTGCAGCCAAAGGCTACGGCCACCCGCCAACGCGTCTCCAGCGTCGACGCCGGAGACGCCAAGAGGCCCACCGCCCACCCAAGCGCTCCAAATTTGGGACGGCGATGGAACCGGTCGCCTCATAGCAACTTGCTAGCGATGACAGAGCAAGAGCCTTGTCCAAGAAGCTGCGCCGACGCCCCCTTGAAAGGGCGCGGCAGAGAGATCGTACACCTTCAATCGGGGAGGGGCTTGCTCCCCATAATTCAGCCGGCGTTGGGCTGTGAAGATCCCGTCTTGCCAGGCTCGATGGCGCCGGTGTCCACGCCGCCGCTCAGACCCTTGCCATGTTGACCCTCTTCGGGGGTATGGCCGGGCTTTTGGACCTTCGGATCGTCCTTGGAGGGTTCCGGCAGGTTGGTGGCTTTGTTGCTTTCGGTCATTGGGTGATCCTTCTTCTCATGAGTTCTAATGAGCCAACGGCCGAGGTTTGCCGGCGTTCCTGACCATGCCGCTGTCGCGCCGCTCCTCCTGGTTCCAGTCGATCGCAGCGACCGGATTTACAGGCGGCATCTCGGGATGAGATTTGAGAGCGTGGTTGTAGATCGCACGGAGGCTGCGCATGGCTCCGTTGGCGATATAACGACCGTTTTCTTCGGAGATAAGTTCGTGGCGATCGACCACGAGCGACGGTTGCCGGCCAAGCCGCGCAATTGGCTTGTCGAGCCAATCCGCCATGAGCCGCTCCACATGGTCACGGTAGTTAGCAATAGTGCCGGGGCTCCGATCTTTTCGCTCCAAATGGGCGATCCGGTAACGACCCCAGGCCTTGCGAAGGGTGAGCGCCTGATCCTTGGTTTTGGTCGCTCACCCGGCCGTTGCCCCGCGGCCATAGAGCCCAGAACCGTTTTCGCTTTCGAGCGCGCCGCCTTGGATGTGATCTCGCCGAATTCACCGAGCTTCACGCGCGCGCCGAACTCTCGAACGCCGTCGTGCCAATAGGAGCCTTCGGCCAAGAAGGTCCTCGTGCGCTTCCCGACTCTGACACTAAAGCCCTTCAATTCGGAATCTCGGACCACGTAGCCATCGTCCTTGGCATAAGTCAGCCGGGCGATCAGCCTGTCATCAAGTTGGACGTGTTCGGTGGCCATCGCCGCCCGCCTTCATAAATTTGTATGCGATTTGTATGCGGTAATGCTGCAGGAAAGGCAGCGAGCTCCAACTACGCTAATGCACGCTAGCGTGCGAAATGTTATGTGCAACCAATAGCTTATGTGGATCCAGCGTAAGCTGGAGAAGCGGTTTCAGCCCGTGATTTGATACTACGCTCTTCGGGCGTGGCGGCGGGCGGTATTCCCCCGGCAGTTGAGAGGCGCATGTCCTCAGCTATGGCCCATCGTGGCGAACATGCCGATCGCCGCGATGGCCATCACCGCGGTGGCGATCCAGCCGATGGTGCGCAGGAGCGTGGGCAGGGTGAACTGGCCCATGATATCGCGGCGGCGCGCCAGCAGCAGCATCATCACCATGACCGGCACGGCCACCACCCCGTTGACGACGGCGCTCCAGAACAAGGCTTTGACCGGGTCGAGCGGGGTGAAGTTCAGGCCCGCGCCGATCAGGGTCGCGACCGCCACGACCCCGTAGAACCGCCGGGCTCGGCTGAGCTTGCGCGTGAGCCCCACGTGCCATCCGAAGCTTTCGCCCACGGCGTAGGCGGCCGAACTCGCGAGAACGGGGACGGCGAGCAGCCCGGTTCCAATGATCCCCAGCGCAAACACGAGGAAGACGGCCGGCCCCGCGATGGGTCGCAAAGCCTCCGCGGCTTGGGAGGAGGTCTGGATGTCGGTGACGCCGTGCGCGTGAAGGGTGGCCGCTGTGGTCAGGACGATGAACAACGCGACCGCGTTCGATAGGCCCATGCCCAGATAGGTGTCCCAGCGGATCCGATTGAACTCTTGCGGCGCCTGTTCCGGCGCGCGCTCCAGCGGCTTGGCGCCGTCGCGCTCCTTCACCTCTTCGACCTCTTCCTCCGCCTGCCAGAAAAACAGGTAGGGGCTTATAGTGGTGCCGAGGATCGCGACCACGACCGTCAGATAATCGGACTTCAGCGAGATCTTGGGGACGAAGAGGTGACGGACGACCTGCAGCCACGGCATGTGGACCACGAAGGCGACCCCGACGTAGGCGAACAGCACCAGCGTGAGCCATTTGAGGATCGAGACGTAGCGCGAGTAGCGGACGAACACCTCGAGCAGCACCGAGATCACAGCGAATAGGCCGACATAGATGAGCTGGGGACCGCCGATGACGAGCTTTAGCGCGGCGGCCATGGCGCCGAGGTCCGCGCCGAGATTGATGGTGTTGGCGACGAGCAGCAGGGAGACGATGCTGTAGAGGACCCAGCGTGGATAATGCTTCAGAAGATTGCCGGCGATTCCCCGGCCAGTGACGCGTCCGATCCGGGCGCTGATTTCCTGGATCGCGCACATGAGGGGCCAGCTGAACAGCAGCGTCCAGCCGAGGTCGAAGCCGAACTGCGCGCCGGTCTGGGAGTAGGTCGCGATCCCGCTGGGGTCATCGTCAGACGCGCCGGTGATCAGTCCCGGCCCCAACACCTCCAGCAGAGGCGGTCGCACCGGTTGCTTGATGGCGTCGGGCGGGTTGGGGACGGCGAGCGGCTCGAGGTCGGTCATCAGATCTCCAGCGTGCTGTCCGAACGAGTCGTCTTCCTCGTCGGCATTGAGCAGCTTTGCTCTATCCACTTCTACCGAAATTTCCGGTGGATCGGCGCGGGGAGCGCTTTATCGAATCTCAACTGCCTGATGGGATGAGGTCCTCGGGGGCCATAAGCTTGGTGGCGCCGAGGCAATCAAGGAGCCAGACGTGGCTGAAGACCAATCTCAGGACGCCGTGATCGACTTGACCGCCCACATCGTCAGCGCCTATGTCAGCAACAACGAGGTCCCGGTCGGCGACCTGCCGGGCTTGATCGCCAGCGTCTACAAGAGCTTGGACTCGGCCGGGCAAGCTGCGGTCGCCGAAGTGGCGGACACCAAGCGCACCGCTGCGGAAATCCGTAAAAGCGTAGGGGCGGATCACCTTATCTCGTTCCTGGACGGCCGGCCGTACAAATCCCTGACCCGTCACCTAAACAGCCAAGGGCTTTCACCGCAGGCTTACCGCGAACGCTTCGGCTTGCCGACGGCCTATCCCATGGTCGCCCCGGGCTACTCGGCGCAGCGTTCCGCGTCGGCGAAGAGCTTCGGGTTTGGCGGGAAACGGGCCGCCCCTGTCGATGCGCCAGCGGCTCCCGCGCCGGTAAGCACGCCGCCGGAGAGCGCCGCGCCCAAGGCGGCGAAGCCCGCGCGAAAGCCTGCGGCTCCCCCGGCGGTCGCAAAGGTCTCAGGGGCGAAGACGATCGCTAAAGGGCGCGGCAAGGGGCTAAGCCGTTGAGATCGTCGGCTGATTAGTGGAGGAGGCCCGAGCAGGCCAAAAGGCCAAGGGCGACAGCTGCGAGCGCGCAAGCGATTTCAACCCAGGTTTGACGCTGCGCTTCACGGCATCGCCCATAAGGCGAGCGCGGCGGCGTGTCCATGACTAAGCTTGCCCGACGACGCAGGCGAGTGAGCTCAGACGAGGTCGGCTTGTCAGCGAGTCGCCAAGGTCCGCTCCCGATGACGTGGTCCTTCGGTTCGCGCCAAAAGGACTCCCTCAGATCTCGAACAGGCCACACGGAAGACCACTCCGTCGGCTGGAGGTCATGCGCAAAGTGCGACGGTTTGGCATGTAGCTGAACCAGGCCATCGCTCCTCGGCACCTACGATCAGCGCGGATTCCTTCAGCCCGGTTCATCTGCGATGGACGGGAGAAGGCCGAGGTTCAACACGTGTCATCAAACGGTCGTCGGATTCGCCCAAAGCGCGCTTCCGCTGTCCAATACGAGCGGATTCATGACGACCACTCTACAGATGCCGAGCGTTCTTGGGCTTGAGAACGAGGAACTTGCCGGTCCGCCCCAGGCGCCGGTCGGCCGCGGTCAGCGGATCGCCGCGCTCGACGTGCTGCGGGGGTTCGCCCTGTTGGGAATCCTGGTCCTCAATATCGACGACTTCTCCGGGCCGGAGGCTTTGCACGACATTCCGGTCGGCGTGGCTAAGGCTGCGTTCGTCGGATGGCACGCCCACCTCGACCTCGTCATTCTGACGATCAAATGGCTGTTCTTCGAAGGCAAGATGCGGGCGTTGTTTGCGACGCTCTTCGGCGCCGGTTGCGTGCTTCTGACGGAGCGGATCGAGCGGCGAAAGCCAGAGGCCGCCGCCGATATTTTCCTGCGCCGCAGCTTGTGGCTTTTGCTGTTCGGCCTCATCCACGGGACCCTGATCTGGTCCGGAGACATCCTCTTCGACTACAGCCTGAACGCGCTCCTGTTCCTCTATCCGTTAAGGCACGTGGCCGCGAAGACCCTCATCGGGGTCGGTCTCGCGATCGCCCTGCTTGGCGGCACCTTGGGCATCGCCAATTTCTCCTACGAGCCGTCGACGCTCCATGACAGTCAGCTCCAGGAGCAGGCGATCGCCGCCGTCCATGCCGGCAAACTGCCGACCGCCGAGCAAAAGGCTGCGCTTGTCGCCGCCGCCGCGCGAGAGGCCAAGGAGCGGGCTCAAGTCGCGGATCGGGTGGCGCTCGCGCATAAGGGCTATTGGGCGGTTCTCCCTGTACAGGCCGGTGAATTCGCCGATTTCACCTTCAGCCTCGTCCGGAGCGGCTGGATGGCTGAGGTGAGCGGCATGCTGATCTTCGGCATGGGCCTTTACAAGACCGGCTTCCTATCCGCGCGGAAATCGCCCCGTTTCTACGCCACGACCGCCGCGGTCGGGTACGCCGTTTCGGCGCCGATCGTCCTGATCGGCGTACACCAGGCCAGTCTCACCGGCTTCAGCAACGCGGCCGCGGCCAAATGGATGTTCCTGCCCTACGGATTGCAGCAGATCCCGGCGATGATCGCCAACGCATCGGTCGTTCTGCTGATCGTGAGCAAGGGCTGGCTTCAGCCGCTTCAGCGCGCCCTGGGCGCAGTGGGCCGGACTGCCTTTAGCAACTACATCGGCACCAGTCTGCTTTGCCAATTCCTGTTCACTTGGGGGCCGTGGCATCTCTACGGCACATTGGACTATTACCAACAGATCTATGTCATTCTTGGGGTTTGGGCGCTGAACATCGCCGCGAGCCTGCTCTGGCTGCGGACGTTCGCCTATGGGCCCCTTGAATGGGCTTGGCGGTCCCTGACGTATTGGAAGCTGCAGCCCTTTCGTCTTTCGCGAGCGGTCTGACACCGCGCGGGCGGGCGGACGCGGCCGCCAACATGGCCGGGCTCCGGCCAAAAGACTAGGTCGTGACCGTCGAGGTGGAATATGGATTTCAGGTCGCAGAACCGCGTGCTGGTGGCGGGGGCGGGGATCGCCGGGCTGGCTCTCACGCGGGCCCTGCATCGGCGCGGCGTCCCGGTGCTCGCTCTAGAGCGCCGAGACGGGCCGAGCGACGCCGGGCTGGCCATAAACTTGCCGGGCAACGCGATCCGCGCCCTGACCCGTCTCGGATTAGGCGATGCGCTGTCTACCTGCGGCGTTCCCGTCCGTCGGCGCGAATATCGGACCGAACAGGATCGCGTGTTGTTTGCGGTCGATGAGGATGAATTCTGGGGCCCTGACGCGCGACCGCGCTGCGTCCGCCGCTCGACATTGCTCGGCCTTCTGGAGCTTGGAACGCCGGCCAGCGCCGTGAGACGGGATTGCGAGGTGACGTTGGTTCAGCTGCGCCCGAATGGCGTCGATGTTGGCCTCGCCGACGGTTCGATCGAGATGGGCGGCTTGCTGGTCGGCGCGGATGGCGTGCGCTCGCGGGTGCGGGCGACCATGGGCGGGAAGGCTCCAGCCGCAGCGCAATTGGCGTCCGCGAGCTGGCGGTTCATGGCGCCCAATCCCGGCGTCGACTGCTGGACCCTTTGGGCCGGCGCGCGCAGTATGATCCTGCTCATTCCTGTCGACCGCGGCGAGGTCTACGGGTGGGCTGCGGCGACGAAAGGCCAGACCGGCCTCGACGACGCCAACGCGCTCAATGATTTGTTCCGGGGCTTTCCCGAACGGGTCCGCCGGACGATCGAGACGGTTTTGGCCCGACCCGGCTCCCTGCATCATTCCCCTCTTGAGGAGGTTCGCATCCCCAGCTGGAGCCGCGACCGGGTGATCCTCATGGGCGACGCCGCCCACGCCACGGCGCCCGTATGGGCGCAAGGCGCCGCCCTTGCCCTGGAAGACGCCGTCGTCTTAGCTGATTTGCTGGCCGACCGAACGGATTGGGAAGAGATCGGCCCCGAGTATGAGCAACGCCGGCGGCCGAGGGTCGCCCACGTGCAGGCTATGACCGATCGTATGTCGCGAACGGCCCACTTGCCGATCGTGATGAGAAACGCCCTCATGCAGTTCGTCGGCCCGCGCAGCTATCGGGCGACCTACGCTCCACTTCGGACACCTCAGGCCTGAACACGGTGCTCTGAGCAATAGCTGTCACGCGCGCCGAGGCGAGCCGGCGCGAGCTGCCGGTCTATCAAGTCCGATTGTACATCTAAACGATCTTAGAGGTCTTCGATCGCTTCTTCGGGCGATCCGTCCGTAGCGTAAATCTTCCCACGCCGCTTGGCCGCGCCAACCAGACGCCGCGGCGCGTCTCGCGCGCCCAAAGGACGCCCTTTCAAGAGATCCGCCATGGCGTCAACCTCACGGCATATACGGGCGAGTTTCTGGTCCAGGAACAACTCGAGCTGCTCGGGCCGGTCGAACCTCTTCGGATCGACGGTTCTGGCGTCGACCTCCATCCAGAGCCGAGTGAGCGCCGTGCTGAAAGCCGGGTTTCGGACTTCGTAGTGCGGCACCTCGTTGAGGCAGACGTAGATGACCGTCATGTCGGTTTTCCACGCCGCCAACCTCGCCCTTACAGCTGCGTCGAGATCGGATGGCGCGCTCACGATCATCGAAGCGGCGCACCGATGTGCGTTGGTCTTGTCCTTAGCGTCGATGCCGAGATCGCGGCAGAGCCTCACGAGTGAATCGAAGTCCTCTGATCGTTCGCGCCGGATGCGATCCCGATCGAGATGCGCCGCGAGGACGTACCAAGCCAATAGACTTACCGACACGACGGCTTGAACGACGGCCGTCGTCGTCTGCAGAAAGGCGGCCTGGGCGGTGCTGATTTCAGTCCCGAACATGGCCAGGTCTCAGCAGGACGCGCGACCAGCCCATACGCGGGTCACGGGCCACGGTGGGCGCAGATGTTCTGGTCGGTTCCAGCGTCGTCCGTCCGACCTCACGTCTTGATGAAGGCCAGCAGGTCGGCGTTGATAATCTCCGCATGCGTTGTAGGCATGCCATGCGGAAAATCTTTGTACACTTTCAACGTGCCGTTCTGGAGGAGCTTGGCGGCGAGCGGCCCTGCGTCGGCGAAGGGCACGATCTGGTCGTCCTCGCTGTGCATCACCAGCACCGGGACGGTGATCTGCTTCAGGTCCTCGGTGTGGTCGGTCTCAGAGAAGACTTTGATGCAGTCGTAATGGGCCTTCGTCCCGCCCATCATCCCCTGTCGCCACCAATTGTCGATAATGCCCTGGCTGACCTTTGCGCCAGGCCGATTGAATCCGTAGAACGGGCCTTCGGGGACGTCGCGGTAGAACTGCGTACGGTTCGCCATGGCGCTGCGAAAGCCATCGAAGACCTCAATCGGCGTGCCGCCGGGATTGCTCGCCGATTTCACCATAACGGGCGGGATCGCGCTGATGATCGCGGCTTTGGCGACACGGCCGTTCCCGCCATAGCGCGCCACATAGCGGATCACCTCGCCGCCGCCGGTCGAATGGCCGACGTGGATGGCGTCTTTGAGGTCGAGATGCTCGACCAATGCTGCGCTGTCCGCCGCATAGGTGTCCATGTCGTTCCCCAGATCGGTCTGGGTGGAGCGTCCATGGCCGCGACGGTCGTGCGCGATGACCCGGTATCCCTCGGCGAGGAAGAACAGCATCTGCGCATCCCAATCGTCGGCGCTAAGCGGCCAGCCATGGTGGAACACGATCGGCTGTCCTGTCCCCCAGTCTTTGTAGAAGATTTCCGTACCGTCCTCGGTGATGAAGGTGCTGCTGGCCATGGTTTCGTTCCCCTCGTCCGTGTCGAATGTGGTGTTACGCTGGCCGTGAGCGCGCCGGCGCTTCAGTCAGGCTGCGCGATGCAAACCGAGATGCTCAGCTAAGAAGGCGTAGGTCCGTCCGTTCGCGAGCGCGGCCGCCTCCGCGTTGTAATGCAGCCCGGTGTGGCGCGCGAAGGCGTGGTTCTGGCCCGCATAGCTGTAGACCGTTGCGCTTGGCACGACTGTGAGCGCCGCCTTGATCTGAGCCTGGGCGTCTTTGCTGATAAACTCATCCTCCTCGGCGAGGTGCATTAGCAAGGGCGCGGTGATGCCGGTGGCTTCATCGAGATACCGTTCCGTGTCACCGCCATGATAGGCGACGGCAGCGTCGACGTCGTGGCGGGCGGCGGTGAGGTAGGCCATCAGCCCTCCAAGACAAAAGCCCATCACGCCGACTTTGCCGCCCGCGCCCTCCAGCCGCTTCGCGGCGCGCAGGGTGGCGACGACGTCCCTTACGCCGGTGTCGCGATCGTAGGCGGTGTAGAGGGCGATGCCCTTCTTCCACTCCTCATCCGACCAGGTATTGAGATCGACCCCGCGCTCCTGTCGCCAGAACAGCTCCGGAGCGATCGCAATGAAACCTTGGTCCGCCAGTTCGCGGCAGGTCTGACGAATGTCCGCGTTGACGCCGAACACCTCGTGAAGAACAACGACGGCTGGAGCGGGCGTCTTGGCGGGTCTTGCGACGTAGGCGAGGAATTCCCCGCCTTCCGTTGATATCGTGATCGTCTGGTCCATACTGCCCTCGATCAGCCTTTTGAAGATAGGTTAGGGCGCTAGGTCAGGACCACTAGGGACGGATATGACAAAGGTGGGGGCTCAAACTGTCAAAGCCACGACGCCTCGTCTTGAAGTCGCGCTAGCGCACGACCTTGGCACCGCCAAGGGCGGCTTGTACGGCCTCACTGATCTTTTCACCTACGCATCTGCGTTCGCCGCGAAGCGCCAGGACGCGGATGCGGCGCCTCCCGTCCGCATCACCCACTGGCTGAGCGATGACGAGGCGCAGACGATCCGCTGCAGCTACGACAGCTGCCCAGGGCCGCCCCATGCGCTCAGCGTCGTCATCATTCCGAACAACCACCGAGCGATCGCCGAAGCGGAGCATGAGAGCTCACTGATCGAGTGGCTTCGCGCGAGGCATGCCGAAGGGATCGTCCTCGCCGCGGTCTGCGGCGGCGTCTTCATGCTGGCCAAGACCGGACTTCTGGCCGGCCGCCAGGCGACGACCCATTGGTCGTTTGCCGACGAATTCTCCTCGAGGTTTCCCGACGTCCTCATGGAATCCGACCATATGGTCATCGACTACGGCGACGTCCTGACCGCGGGGGGCGCCATGGCGTGGGCGGATCTCGGACTGCGCTTGACCGAGCGATTCCTCGGAACGGCCGTGATGCACGACACCGCCCATTACATGAACGTTGACCTGCCCGGTCGGGAGCAGCGATTCTACAGTGGCTTCGAGCCGCGAACCAAGCACGGGGACGCCGCCATACTGAAGGTGCAGCAGTGGCTGTCGGCCCAGCGCGATTGTGCGGTCGCAGTCGCCGACAGCGCCCACTACGCCGGCCTGGAGCCCCGCACGTTCCTCCGCCGGTTTGTACAAGCGACGGGCATGCGGCCGACCGAGTATCAGCAACGCCTCCGGATGAGCCGGGCTCGGGAAATGCTCGAGTTCTCGCGATCACCGGTCGACGTGGTTGCGGCAAACGTCGGCTACCACGATGTCCGAGGATTCCGCCGGGTCTTCCACAATATCGTGGGCCTGACGCCCTCGGACTATCGCCGTCGCTTTTCTCGGTTTCGGCGCGGAGCCGGCGAAGACGGCTCCGATAGCGATGGATAGGGCGCAGGACCCCCAGAGCCCGGGTCGCTAGGATAGGGCGCTCAAGAAATCCACGACAAGCTTAGTGGTCGCGAGGGGCTGCTCTTCCATAATCCAATGGCCGCAATCGGCAATGATGGCGTCCTGTACGTCGGTGGCTACGCAGCGCATCACGATCCCCATCATCGGGCCGAACGCCGCCTCGCCGCCAAGAGCCAAGATCGGAATTGAAAGCTTTCCATGCTCCAGGAACGCCTTGCTGTCGATGGCGTCCTGACGGAAGGCTGCGAACTGGGCGAACCCCGCGCGGATGGCGCCTGGCCGAGCGTAGAGCGCTGCGTAGTGCCGGCGCTTTGCCTCGTCGAACCGCGTCGGGTCTTTGGAAAAGTCATTCCAGAAACGGTCCAAGTAAATCCGCTCGCGGCCGGCGACGAGCCGCTCCATATCCCGACCGCCAAACCCGAACTGCCACATCGACGGGTCCTGAGCGATCTGATCCCACGTCCGACGCCCGGCAGCGGCGCGTCGATCGGAGCCCAACTGCGCACGCGGTCAGGGCGCGCGGTCGCGAAGGCGAAGGCGACCATGTTGCCGATGTCGTGGGTGACCAAGTCCGCCTGGCTGACGCCGAAAGCGTCCAACACGTTCGCCACATCTTCGGCTTGAGTCTTCTTGTCGTAGCCGCCCTCCGGCTTCGACGACAGACCGAGGCCCCGCAGGTCCGGCACGATGACCGTGTGATCCTTCACGAGGGTTTCCGCCAGAGGACCCCACATGTCCCCCGTCGTTCCAAACCCGTGCAACATCACGACGGCGGGTCCGCCGCCGCCGGCCCGCACATGGATTGTCACGCCGTTCGTATCGATCCCTCGCGTTTCGAACATGGGCGGAAAGGGGAATATTCCATCGAAATGACTGGGGTCGGGCATGTTCAACTCCGTTGAAGGCCAGTGTCTGCTGCGGGGCGCTGAGCGGAGCGTGCGCCAAGAGTTTTAAAACCACTGTATTAAAACGCAATAGGGATTTTAGGGCGACTGTGTTAAAACCTTTGGGGCCGGCGTTGCCGGGGTGAGGATGGAGTAGAGACGGATGGGCCGCCCGCGAGAATTCGACGAAGACCGGGTGCTCGACGCCGCGACCCAACGCTTTTGGATGAACGGCTACGACGCGACCTCAATTCGCGACCTGGCCGAAGACGCCAAGATCACGAGCGCGAGCCTCTATAATGCCTTTGGCGACAAACGGGCGCTCTATCGCGTTGTGTTGGACCGGTACATCCGGGTTGCGATGTTGAGCTGTGAAGAAATCTTTGACGGCCCAGCTCGGCCCGTCGATGCGATGACGCAATACTTCGACGCCATCATCGAAGAAGCCCTTCAGGATGGATTTTACAAGGGTTGCTTCGTCGTCAACACCGCGATCGATGTCGCGCCACACGACGCCGACTTCAAAAGCGCTGTGATCGCGGTGTTCAACCGGATCGAAAGCTACCTGCGCGACACCATCGCCGCCGGTCAGGCGGACGGAACGATCAAGACGAAACAGCCTGCCGCCGATCTGGCGCGCTTGTTCCTTGGCGCTCTGCTGGGGCTCCGCGTATTGGCGCGGGTCACCCCCGATCGGGAGGTCATGAAGGGGTTGACCCGGCCGCTGTTCGCCCTGCTGCAAACCGCCTAGCCCGACGGCGAGCGGGGACGCCGCTCAAGAAAGAGGCTCCCGGCTACATGCCGAAAAACAACCTCAAAGGCGGCTCGCGCACACCGATCAACGTCGCGCGCTCTGCATCTGACCTGCGTCGTGCGCGCGCTACCGACCGGCGGCGGCCCGGATGTCAGGAGATCCGGCTCTCAGGAGCGCCCAAGAAGACGTCCGCTAGGTCGCAAGATTGTCGCCGTGGGAACGGTAGGGACAGGCGAAGGTTCAGGTTGGACGGGCGACGGCGAGCGCCGCGTCAGCCTGAGGAATTACGATGTCAGCTTCGACGCTAAGAGGGGCTTTGGCCGTTGTCGGCTTTACCGCGCTAGCGCCCATGGCCAGCGCGCAGCCACAGGCCCCCCCCCGAGATTCCCTACGTGTCGGTCCCGCACCCGCTGACGCTTCCGGACGGTATGAATTTCGGAGAGGCCACTGGCGTGTCGGTCAACTCGCAGGGGCACGTCTTCGTCTTCTCGCGGGGCGGCAATACGGGAGGGTCTGCGTTCGCGGCCTCGGAAGCTCAGCTGCTCGAGTTCGGCGCCGACGGACGATTTCTGCGGGAGATCGGGCGCGGCCTCTACGCGTGGTCATTCGCCCACGCCGTCCGCGTCGACCCCCAGGACAACATCTGGGCGACCGACAAAGGCTCGGACACCATCGTCAAATTCACCCCAGACGGCCGGGTCTCCATGGTGTTCGGCCGCAAGCAGGAGGCCGCCGATCCAGGCGGTCCCGATCACAAGGGCGAGCCCTACAAGCCCGCCGTCGATGGCCGCTTCAGACAACCCACGAACGTGGCCTGGGACGCCCAGGGCGACACTTACATTTCGGACGGCTACGTCAACGCCCGCGTGGCTAAGGTCGACCGTAACGGCGACTGGCTGACGAGCTGGGGCAGCCACGGCAGCGCGCCGGGCCAATTCAACAATCCCCATGACATCGCCATAGACGCGCAGGGTCAGGTGTACGTCGCCGACCGGGGAAACCGCCGCATCCAGGTCTTCGACGGGAAGGGTCGGTTTGTGCGCCAGTTCACGATCGATGTTCCGCCGCCACCGAACGCAAAACCGGCCATCGGCCCCGCAGATACCGACGACAGCGCCGCAAAGACCTTTCAGCCAGGGGCGCCTTGGGCGATCTGTATCTCCCCCAGTCAAACCCTCTATGTGGCCGACGCCTTCCCAGGGCGCATCTACCGGCTGAAGCTGGATGGCGCCGTGACCGGCGTCCTCGGCGGAGCCGGAAAGACACTGGGCAAGTTTGGCTGGATTCACGAGATGGCCTGTCCCACGGACACCACCCTATGGGTTGCGGAGATTTTGAACTGGCGCGTGCAGAAGCTGCTCTTGAACGGGCCGACGTAGCGCGGAGCCGACCTGCGGCAGCTCGGCGTTCAACCTCAGCCGTCGCGCAGTCAACCCGCGCATCTCATAGCGCCTATCCGCGAGGGCGTCTGCGCCTCACGGCTGGCGAAGCGCCCTGGCGGCGTTGCTGCGGCCTCGTTCAGAAGGGCTATGTCACCTGACGCCACGGGCAGGGCGCAGCATGTAGCGCGCGCCCTTGCCGTAGCTCGCAAGCTTCCACTCCAGCGCTGGCGTTGTGTCGGCGACGGTGAAACCTTGGCGTCGCCAAAAGTCGGCCGTGCCGTTGACCGCGATGAGCGCGATAACGCCGATCCCCGCGTTGCGGGCCTCCTCGACGACGCGCTCAAGGATCGCCTGCGCCTGGCCCGTCCCGGCTGCGGCGGGATGGATTGCAAGGTCGTGCAGGAAGAGCGCGTCTCTCTGTTCGGGAAGGACCCCAAGGGGCGCATTCAAGGGCGGGATGGTCCCGACCGGCCAGGGATAGGCGATCAGGTAGCCCTTGAGCGCACCAGCCGCGTCTTCCAGCCCGAAACACCAGGAGGGGCTTAGCGCGAGCCGCTCGGCGAAGCAGGCCGGGTCCTCGTAGTGCTGAGGAAAGGCCATTGCCGCGATCCGCGCGACACCTGCCAGATCGCCTTCTCTCAACGGTCGCCATCGAAACCCAATCAAGATCGAACGCCTCCTATACGGCCCGCTACGGCTGTCGCGCGGCATCGCTCCCAGCCCGTCGGCGTTGTTGACCGAAAGGATCAACGCGCCGGCGGAGCCGAGTTGCTCAAGGGGTCTTATGAAAAACGCGCACAAGCATCATCGAGGCGTTCGCTGGTTGCCGTCCGATCCGGAGGTTCACCGGGCGTGGCTCCAGGAGTTGATCAAGGACAGCATCCAGGCCCACCGCCCCTTACATCCTGTCATCGCGCGCTTCGAAGCCTTCATCGAAGGCGATGCCGAGGTCTACATGCTCTTTCACCAAATGTTCGAGCAGGCCTCAAACAAGGCGCCCTACGCGGACGAAGCGGCGGGCGAAGCCCAGGTCCGCGACTACAAGACCCTGCTGCGCCTCTTCGACGTGCTCCTGACTCGGGCGCCGGAGTACAACCGAAGCGGCGTCGTCGGCGTGCCGTTCAACGCCATCCTCGACCGCGCCATGGGGACGCCGGCGGGGTTCGCCGCCTTCCTGAACGCGAAGGTCAACGGTCATCTCAAGGCGATGCTGGACGCGTGGGGGCGGTTCCTGACCTCGCCGGACTCCCGCGCGGTGTTGAACGACGACCCGCACAAGGGCTGGTTCGGCAAGGACGCCCTGCAGGACATGCCTCACTTCGATGAGGACTTCCTCTGCCATCCGACCGCGCCGCATAAGGGTTTCCAGTCGTGGGACGACTTCTTCACCCGCCAGTTTCGGCCGGGTGTCCGGCCGGTCTCATCGCCGAATGACGACGCGATCATCGTCAATCCCTGCGAGGCCGCGCCCTACCGCATCGCCACTGGGATTGCGCGTCGGGATCGTTTCTGGATCAAGGGCCAGCGCTACTCATTGGAGCATATGCTGGCCGGCGACAGCCTTGCGCCGGAGTTCGTCGGCGGGACCGCCTACCAGGCCTATCTGTCCGCTCTCAGCTATCATCGGTGGCACGCCCCGGTGAGCGGGACAGTGGTGAAGGCCTATCTCCAGCCGGGGACCTACTACTCCGAGACGCTGAGCGAAGCGGACGATCCCTCGGGGCCGACGGAGTCCCAGGGCTATCTCGCCGAAATCGCCACGCGGGGCTTGATCTTCATCGAGGCGGATAACCCCGCCATCGGCCTGATGTGCTTCATGCCGGTCGGCATGGGCGATGTCTCCACCTGCGACATCCAGGTCTATGAGGGCCAGCACGTCGGCAAGGGCGACCAGATCGGCATGTTTCACTTCGGGGGCTCGACCATGTGTCTGCTGTTCCGGCCCGGTGTCGAACTCTACTTTGACACCCATGGCCAGGAGCCGAGCTTGCAGGCCTCCAACATCCCGCTCTGCGCGAGACTTGCGACCGTCCGCTGAGGCGGACAAGCGGCGATCCGATCGGGAGGCGTGCATGATCCGAACAGACTCGATGCCCACTGTGTCCGGGGCCGATTTCGACGCCTTGCCGATCGCGCCTGGACTAGAGCCGATGGAGGCCAAGCTAGCGCGAGCCCTGCCGCAGGGAGAAAGCTGGACGTATGAGCCCAAATGGGACGGCTTTCGTTGCCTCGCCTTCCGCCAAGGCGCCGCGGTGCTGCTTCAGGCCAAGTCCGGCAAACCGCTGACGCGGTACTTCCCAGAAGTGGTTGAGCGGCTTCGTTGTCTAAAGCCGGATCGGTTCGTTTTGGACGGCGAGCTGCTGGTGGCGAGCGACAAGGGCTTTGCCTTCGACGCCCTGCAGATGCGGCTGCACCCGGCGGAAAGCCGCATCCGTCGCCTATCGGTCGCCACACCCGCGACGCTCATGCTGTTCGACCTGCTCGCGGCGCCCGGCGGGCGCGACATCTCCGGCGAGCCGCTGGCGGACCGACGCGCAGCCCTGACCAGCTTCGTCGCGACAGCCTCGGAAGCCGCGCTGCAACTTTCGCCGCACACCGAGGACCTTGCCCAGGCCCAGGCGTGGTTGGCCGAAGGCGGTCCATCGGTGGACGGGGTGATGGCCAAGAGGCTGGACGGGGCCTACGCCGCCGGGGAGCGAGCGATGCTCAAGGTCAAGCGCATCCGCACCGCCGACTGCATCGTCGGCGGGTTTCGGTACGGGGAGGGGACGAAGCTGGTGGGCTCCCTGCTGCTAGGGCTCTATCGGGATGGACTGCTGCACCACGTGGGGTTCACCTCGAGCCTGTCGGCGGCGGAACGGCCGGCGCTTACCGAGCGGCTCGAAGCGATGATCGAGCCACCGGGCTTCACCGGAAAGGCCCCCGGCGGCCCGAGCCGGTGGGCAACAGCCCGCTCTGCCCAATGGCGCCCGCTGCGGCCGGAGCTGGTGGTGGAAGTAGCCTTCGACCAGGTCACCGGCGAGCGCTTTCGCCACGGCACGCGCCTGCTTCGCTGGCGGCCGGACAAGGCGGCGCGCCAATGCGGTTTCGAGCAGCTCGCGACCTGACGAGAACCACGGTTAGATCGTCTGGCTCAGCGGCGAACGGGCCTGATGATCGTGGGTGTGTTGGCCAGCCTTAGCGGCGCGGAGGCCTGAGACCGGGGAGGGCGGCGCCTCACCGCTCACCTGAGGCTGGGTCGCCCTACAAAATGTTTGGATTGATCGAGCAAGGCTCGGCAGTTCGGCGGTGGGGCGGATCGTCCAGCCGTCGGCAACAGGCCCGCAATGGGACTGACGACGAGGGCGAGGAGCCGCTTTGGGCCCTCGCGCTTGAGGACTTGACCCATGAGCACCTGAACCTTCGGATGCCCAATCGGGCCGACGACCCTCACAGGGGCGTTCAATTGCAGAACGCGACGCTGCGCCGGCTGGCCGTGAAATTCCAGCGCCAGCCGTTGAGGACCAATGGAGAGCGACCCCTCGCCCTGGGAGACCCCGGCAGCCGTCACGATCGTCAGCCGATCTGGCCGAACCGATCCGTTTGCAATGACGAGGTCAGCGACAGCGCATTGCAGCGGGGTCTTTGCGTCCCGATCCCCGATCGATTGGCCAATCGCGTGCACCAGATCGCCGGCCAGAGCGTCCGCCTTCGACCGGGTGAAGGCGCCGTCATGAAGTTGTACCGCTAGCCGCCCTTGAGCTGCGGACGCCAGCGCCTTCATCGAGGCGCCACGTCCTTCGACGCGCACGGCGGCGTCCAGCGTTCCGGTCAGGCTCTTGCCCATCTGCTTGCTCAGGGACTCGATCCGCAACCCGGTCACCGATCCCGCCAGCGTTACGCGCGCCGCGGGCCGGCTCGTGTCGAGCGTGAGCCAGGCCCGGCCGCGTCCTGCCCGTTCCAAGCTGAAAGCAATGGGCCCGGCGGTCATACGCCCGTCCTTAACCTGGGCGCGGGCCTGGATGTCGCGCGCGGCGACCGCCGCCCCGGCCAGGTTCCCGATCTTGAGGGCGACGTCCATATTCGCCGCCTTCAATCCATCCAACCGCAAGGGGCGTTCGGTCAGCAGGGGGCCAGGTCGAGACCTGGGCGCGGCGCCGGACTGGGACCGGCTGATCGCATGCGGCGGCCTGGGCTCGATCAAGGCGCGCGCGTCCTCCAGATACAGTGTTCCGAAACGCAGGTTCAGCTGGATGTTCCGACGCCCCGAAACATGGTCGGATAGAATCTCGCCGGCGGCGTCGCTCCGTCCCAGCTTCGCCCGGATGTGGGTGACGTGGATCCGTGGCCCATCCCGTTCGACATGCGCCGTGACGTCGTAGGGCGTGGAATTGGGCGTGTGCAGGTTGAAGAGATAGCTCAGGTCGGCGAGGTTGGGTCCGAAGACGTGCGCCTGCACATCGAGCGTACTGAAATCGAACGGACGGATGCTGGATCCGTCGAGCTCGACGAGGGTCGCCCCATCGACCAGTCGGGCGATCAGCGGATACGGCTTCGCCACCGGCCGCCGGTTCAGCCCTGCACCCTGGGCGACGAGTGTGAGCGGGGAGCCCTTGTCCACGCCGTCACCGCTCACCCGGAAGGGATAGGCTACGGTCGGATCGCCGCTGTGGGAAAAGCGCACCTTCAGCACGACCTGACGTTCCGGATCGTCAAATTGCGCGGAGCCCGCAGCGATCGAAAGGCTCCGGGTCTTGGACAGAAATCGCCCGGGGCCGCCCGCGCCGATCCGGTAGTTGTTCCGGTTATGCGACAGGCGCACGAGATGCAGCACCGGTGTCTGAAGCATCAGATCCGTCGGTCTGAGCTGTCCCTCGAGAAGAGGAAGGATCTGCAGCCTCGCCCAGAGCCGCGGCGTTCGCAGCAGGTCGGCCGGACTGATCGCCGGTGGGCTGCCGATCACGAGATCGGAAACGCTCAGGGTCGGATGAAGCCCTGGAAAGCGCACCTCAAGGTGGGAAAATTGAATGCTGCGGCCGAGTTTCTGGCGTAGGGCGCGTTGGATCGCCCGATCGAACAGGCCATGGTTCAAGCCTGTGACGACAACGGGCAGCCCAGCCAGCACCATGACCACGGCCGCCGCCGCCACCACGCTTGTCACGACACAGAGTCTTCTCAGGCGTATCATCGACTAGACAGGCCCCGTTTCACTCTAAAGTCGCGGATAAGACCTTCCGAAATGACCGGTGCGGGACATTGACAGGCGCGTGCCGGGGTCGAGCAGTGGCATGACTATCTTTGGCGTCTCCCAGTGTTGATCCACGAGCACGAAGCTAAGCGCCGGCAACGTTGATTGTTCCGTCGAAATTCGGAGCCAACGCCGCACTATTGGGCGATGGGCAGTTTCCGAGCGCGAAGGGTTCGATTCACCGCAAACACGGCCAGCGCCCAGACTGTCCCAAGGCACCACCCCGCCAGCACATCCGATGGCCAGTGAACGCCAAGGTAGATCCGACTTATCCCAATCAGCAGCACGAGCAGACCGGCGAAGCTCATCAGGAAGATCCGGGTCGAGCGACGCCGCTGCGTCTCGGCGAGCATCGCCCCAATGGTGAGATAGATGGCCGCCGAGATCATGGCGTGCCCGCTTGGAAAACTGGCGTTCGACACGGCGGCGAGATGCGGCACGAGTTCGGGGCGCGGTCGGTGGAGCAGCGACTTCAAGCTCGCGTTGAGGATGGATGCCCCCAAGATCGAGGCCGCCAACCAGGCCGCTTCGGCGCGCTGGCGAATCTGCAGCATGAACAGCAGGCACGCCGCGCCAAGCAGCCACTGAAGCGTGAAGCCGCCAAGCGCGCTTAGGTCGATCGCAGACTGGAGCAGCCAGGCCGGCCCGATCGGCTGGTTCAGATGGCCCGGCCTGCGCAGAGCGAGGAGGATCTCGTGGTCTAGCCGAAACGATCCGCCGTGAGCCAAGGCGTCTATCAGCCCGACCACGAGTCCAAGCGCGCCGAGGGCCATGATCACGAGCAGCGGCCAAAGCCAGCGGGCTGCACGCATACTGACGGGGGGCGGCGATCGCGTGTGCTCGGCGGTGATTGGCGTCATGCGTCCTTGGCGTTCGGTAGGGCTCTCGTCCATCTCACCTCCCCCCTCTGCGGCGTCTAACCGGCGGCTACGATCCTGGAAGAATCCCCTGGTCACGATCGGCCGGCGTCGGCGCATGTATCGTCTCGCAAATCTGCCGGAGCGCGGGCTTCAACCCCTCCTCGTAGGTCGGGTGGTAGAACGGGAGGTCGAGGATCTCCGTCGCCGTGCGGCCCTCCTGGATCGACCAGGCGATCAGATGGGCGGTGTGCTCCACCCCCGGTCCGACCATGGATGCGCCGGTCAGCCGTCCATCGGCGACATCGGCGTAGACATGCACCAGGCCCGCGTTGCGGGCAGTCATCTTCGCCCGGCCCTGGTCTTCGTAGGAGGCGGCACCGACGACCTGGTTGCCATCAGCCGGCTGTCTTTTCGCGCCGATGACCGCCAGCGGCGGATCGGTGAACATGATCGCCAGAGGCGTTGTGCGCCTCCCGGGCGTCACCTTGGGAAACGACGCGGCATTGTGCCCAGCGATCGTGCCCTCCTCCGACGCGACGTGCAGCACCGGCTGGTCGTGGGCGGCGTCGCCGGCGATGAAGATCGAGGAGCCGTCACATTGTAGCGTGGCGGGATCGAAGCACGGGCTCCCGTGCGCATCGAGGGTGACGCCCGTGCGAGTTAGCTCGAGCCCCTCGATCCGGGGCGGACGGCCGGCGGCGACAAGGATCCGGTCGAATCGATGTTCGCCGGGCGCGTCGCCCGCCCACGCCAATTGAACGCCACCTTCGGCCAAGCTTGCCGAAAGCGCGACGCCAAGATGGATCGGAAACTCACGCTCCAGAATGCGCCTTAGATCCTTGGCGACCTCAGGGTCGGACAGGACGGCGAGCGTCTCGGATTGATCGAACACCTGGACCTCGACCCCTAGTCGCGCGAGCGCCTGGGCGAGTTCGAGGCCGAGCGGCCCCGCTCCGACGACCCCGACGGATTGGGGCAGGGTCTCCAGATCGAACAGAGTGTCATTGGTGAGCACATGGGACTTCACCGCGTCGAACGCCTCGGGCTCGCTCGGCGCAGCCCCAGTGGCGATCACCACGGCGCGAGCGCTCACCCGGCGGCCTTCGCCGATATCCAAGGTCGTCCGGTCAATGAAGCGGGCTCGCCCGGTCAGCGCGACCCCCTCGGGCAGCGCCCTGAAAGACTGCTTCACGCTCTCCACGAAACCGTCACGCTCACGGCGCAGCCGCGCCATCACCGCCGCACCGTCGATCAACGGGCCGCGCGCCTCGATACCGAACACCTCGGCTTGTCGAACGGCGTGGGCGGCGTCGGCGGCGGCGATCAGCAGCTTGGAGGGCATGCACCCCACCGTGGTGCAGGTGGTTCCGGAAAAACCGTCATCGATCAGATGGGTCGACGCGCCGGATCGACGCGCGCTCCGTTCGGCGGCGAGGCCAGCCGTTCCAGCGCCGATGATTGCGACGTCGCAGGATAGGTCAGGCACGGTCTTGTTGCTCCGGCGCGCGCTGGAGCCGGCGCGATCAAGGCTGAACCTTCACGACGCGGTCTCGTTCCGCTTTGAGATTCGCACAGCGCCGGCGACCCAATGATCACGCTTCACCACCTGAACTTCTCCCGCTCAAGCCGAGTGCTATGGTTGCTGGAGGAGCTGGGCCTCAAGTACAATCTCGTCAAGTATGAGCGAAATGAACGGTTTCGCGCGCCGCCCGAACTGGCCAAGGTCCATCCGCTCGGCAAGGCGCCAGTCATTCAGGATGGCGATCTGATCCTCGCCGAGTCCGCGGTGATCCTCAACTACATCAACGCCAAATACGGCGAGGGTCGGCTTGCGCCTGCACCTGGAACGCGCGAGCACGACCTCCATGAGGAGTGGCTTCAATACGTCGAGAGCTCGGCGGCCTTTCCGATCATGCTGAAGTTGATCGGCGGGATGACGGGCGGTCTGACGGAAGGTCTGGACCGTTTTACCGGCCCATCCATCAGCAAGACCCTCGACTACGTCGCGGCTGGGGTCGGGCAGGGGCCCTATCTCCTCGGAGAAATCTTCAGTCTCGCCGACATCCAGTTCTCATATTTGCTCGAGATGGCGGCGCACGGTGGCCTGCTGGCGAAGTATCCGGCTCTCACAACCTATCTTGAGCAGCTGAAATCGCGACCGGCCTTCGTCAGGGCGGTTGAGATCGGCGGCCCAATGACGCCTCCCAAGGCCTAGCGCCGTCAGATCAATCATCACGCACCGCGCTGACGCAAAAGAGCGGCGCCCTGGGCGCCGCTCCTCTCACACTCGGCGGCGGACCCATGAGGTCGCGCCGCAGCGTACACCTGGACTTAAGCCACCGCCTCGGATCCGCCGGTCGCCGAATAGACCTCGCCGGTGACGTAGCTGCCGTCCTGCGAGGCCAGCAAAACGAAGATCGGCGCCAGCTCCACCGGCTGACCGGGACGGCCAAACGACGACTCTTCGCCGAACTTTTGGATCATGTCCTGGGTTTGGCCGCCGCTGGGCTGAAGCGCCGTCCAGAACGGACCCGGCGCCACCACGTTGGCGCGCACACCCTTCTTGATCATCTGCTTGGACAGGCCTTGGTGAAGGCCACGATGCCGGCCTTGGTGGTCGCGCGCCGGCCTGACCGGCTCGCCCGACGAGAGCGGGGCCCGGCGACGAGAGAAGGGTCTGGCCAAGTCCGGCAACCCGCGGGTGCGCCGCGGTCTGATCCAGTTGGCCTGGCGGTTCCTGATGTTCCAAAAGGCAGCGCCCTGGCGGCTTGGTATCGCTTTCGAACCGAGGCGGCGCCGACCGGGCGCAAGAAGATGATTGTCGCCCTGGCCCGCAAGCTACTGATCGCCTTCTGGAGCTGCCGAACGTCGTTGAGGACGCGGGCAAGCGAACCGCCAAGGCCGCGTTGAAGACGCTCAAACGGACTTGGCCGGAGCGGTACACCTGGGAGACCAAAGAACATCGCGGTTTTCAGGAGCGGCTAGAGACCCGCTGGGGCGAGCCTCTAAACTCGCTGCGCATGATGCTCGCGATCTCGCGGGAGCTAGGTGGCGAGGTCTACCAGCGCAACAAGCGTTCCAAGGCCAAGCGTAACTGGCACAAGCTGTACGTCCTCTCGCAACTCCATGTGCGGGCCTGCCAGGTCACTGCCGAAATCCTTTCCTTGCTTGAGAACGGATACGCAGACGGTGCTATGGCCAGATGGCGGACGCTCTACGAAATTGGCGTAGTGGCGACCCTGATCGGCGACCACGACGACGAGCTTGCCGAGCGGTATCTGGCCCATGAATTCGTAGAGGCGGGAAACAGCCTCAAGCTCTACGCACAGAACTATGAGGAGCTGGGCTACGCGCCGCCCTTGAGGCCGGAGGCCGCCTATGTCGAACAGCTCTGCGCGGCAGCAGTGGCGTAGTACGGGCCTGAGTTCGAGCGTGGCTATGGCTGGGCGGCGAAGCACCTTGGTCACAAGAACCCGACATTCGTGGAGCTACAGCAGGCCGCCGGGCGCTCGAAGATGCGGTCGCACTACAAGCTAGCCAGTCACAACGTCCACGCTGGCGTCAAGGGGATTACGTTCGAACACGGATCGCTGAACGATCCCCGACGGCTCGTTGCCGGGGCGAGTAATGCCGGTCTTCACGAGCCAGGTCAGAACACCGCGATCACTCTGGCGCAGATCACCATGTTGCTGCTCGTAGAGCGGCCCCAGCTCGATGAGTCGGTGGCGATGCGGATTTTGATGACGCTGCAGGATGAGACGGTGAAGTCCTTCATCAAGGTGAGCCGCCAGCTCAGCCGCGAAGAGCGCGAGCAGCGTGAGGGGAAGGGGAGGCCAAAGTCAGGCAAGGAGGCAGACTGTTCGGCCTCAAAGCCTGCCAAAAGGCCCAATAGCTTGGCCCGTCGTGGATACCGATCTCACCGTTTGGTTGATCTTTCGAAGAAGTGGGACGCGCCATTCGGTGCCAGTCCGGAACGGCTCCCTAGTGGGGGCGGCAGCGGACCTTCCGAAGGTCAGCTAAGAGCCACCCCGAGCCGCTCGCACCGTCGATGTGAATGACCGGTTCCGCAAACTGACGTTCCAAAAGCCGCCGGACAGCTGTCGGCCAGTTGCAGTCGTTCGTCTCGGGCTAGAGGATGTTCGAGACCCATCGTCCTGGCATCTTCGCGCGGGGCGGCTCCTTTGACCTTCGACGCTGCGTGGTCGGCCGCTTCAGCTCAGGGGGATGCGCGGCGCTTCGGCGACCGCAGCAGCGGCCGGTCGGCCGCCAGATCGTTGCGGATCGTTGTCGCCGCGACGCCAGCTTCGCCGCAAGCGTGGCTGATTTGATCCAGGCCGATCACCACATCGCCTGCCGCGAAGAGGCCCGGTTGAGAGGTCCGCTGGTGCGCATCGACCTTGATGCAGCCCTCCGCCGTCAAATCGGCCTTCAGGGCCGCCGCGAGCGCGGAATGCACGTCCGAGCCGAGCGCGGGGTAAACCGCGTCGAAACAGACGCTGCCCTCTGCGCAGTCGAACGCCAGCCCGGCCTCGGTCAGCCGGAAGTTAGCAACCGGCCCGTCGACAACGGCGACGCCGATCGACTCCAACTGCTGACGCTGGACGCTATCCAGATCGTGGCGATCCGCGTTGGCGATCAGCGTCACATCGGCCGTGTAGGCCCGCAGAAACGCCGCCTCCCGAACGCCGTGATCGCCCGACCCGATCACCGCAACCCTCTGATCGGTGACCTCGAACCCATCGCAGACGGGACAGTATCGCAGGCGCCCCGCGTGGAGCGCCGCATGGTGAATCTCCGCCGGCATTTCTGGTCGCCGGTTGGTGACGCCGGTGGCGAGGAGAACGGTCTTGGCGGCGACAGCCGCATCGTCATATTCGGCGGTGAAGTAGCGCTCTCCTCCACCCACGCGATCCACCCGACCACGTTCAATATGCGCCCCATACGCTTCGGCTTGCCGCCGCATCCGATGCAGAAGCTCCGGCCCTGAAACGCCGTCCGGGAATCCCGGCACGTTGCGGCTGCAAGGAATCAATCCGGCCCGACTGGCGCCCGCATCGACCACCGTGACGCGTAGATGAAACCGCGCCAGGTAGATCGCTGCGGTGAGGCCGGCAGGCCCGCCGCCGATAATGAGGCAGTCCAGGATCTCGGTCACGGCTCACCTCTGCTCTTGGCGTTGGGGCGCGACTAGCGCTTCTCGTCATTTGGCTTGCGCTCCGTCCCGTCGAGCCTCAGCTTCGCGGCCAGGATCAAGGCCGAGAGACAGAGGCTGACGAGATTGGAGCCGATCAGCGGCCAGCTTTTCAGGAAGGCGCCGTAGAGCGCCCACAACGAAAACCCCACCACTGTCACCACGTACATCTGCAGCGAAACGGCGGAGGCGTCCCGCTCGCGGATCACCTTGACCAGCTGCGGCAGGAAGCTCGCCATCGAGCAACATGCCGCTGCGACGCCAAGCCCGTCGACCAAGAGCGCCTGCGCCATACCGGTCTAGGGAACGAGCCGCACGGTCGGCTCGCGCGCCCAGATCCGCCCTTCGGCGGCTGCCGCGATGAAGTCGGCCGGTGCGTTCGTTTCCAGCGAAATCAACCCCGCATCGCTGTCCGGATTGGCGTCCGATATGCCGGCCTTCACCAGCAGCGGCGCCGCGCTCGGCAGATAGGCGATCACCTTCAGGTGGCCGTAGGCGTCCCGCAGGAAGTTCACCGCCTCAGCCTGAAGCGCCAGCTTTGCGCCGCCCTGGGGTGAGGGGATGATCGCCACCGCGTCAAATAGGACCGAAGGGCCGCCCTCTACCTTATGGTCAGCGGGGATGTCCTCGCCACTCGCGGTGATCACCCCGCCTACGGTCGGCGCGATCAGTTCGAACTTGGCGCCGGCCTTCAGCGCCGCCGCCTTCAGCGCAGTGATCAGCTCGCCGTCCGCCCCGTCGGTGACCAGACAGCCGATCTTGCGGCCTTCCAACGTGGGTTTGGCCTTGGCGAGGATGCTGAGCATGGGGGAGGGGTCCATCGCCTTGGCCGGCACCGGCGCGTCCGCGGGGACGATTTCCCCACGCAGGCCTAGGCCGACCGCGACCCGCTCGGCGAGCGTTTCGTCGATGTGGACCAGCCGCGCCAGGACGGCTTGGCGCACGCGCGGCTCGACGCATTTGCTGAGCTCGAACACCAAGGCCGAGACGATGTGGTTCTGCTCCGGCACGGTCTGGCTGGCGAAGAACACCCGCGCCTGGGTGAAGTGATCGGCGAAGGTCTCGGGCCTGACCCGCAGCTGCTCGCCGGCCTCTTCGGCCGGGAAGGTGCGATAGCCCGTCTCGGCCGACTCATGGGCGATGTCGGGACCAAGCGTCGAGGGCTCGTAGTTCACCTGGCCCTTGGGCACGCCCATCTGCATGTGGCCGTCCCGCTGCAGATTGTGGAACGGGCACTTGGGTTGGTTGATCGGGATCTGGTGGAAGTTGGGTCCGCCCAGGCGTTTCAGCTGGGTGTCCTGGTAGGAGAACAGGCGCCCCTGCAGCAGCGGGTCGTTGGTGAAGTCGATGCCCGGCACCACGTGGGCGGTGCAATAGGCCACCTGCTCGGTCTCGGCGAAGAAGTTGTCCGGGTTGCGGTCGAGCACCATCCGCCCGACCACGCGTAGCGGGATGATCTCCTCGGGGATCAATTTGGTCGCATCCAGGACGTCGAAATCGAAGCTGTCGGCCTGCTCCTGGGTGAAGGTTTGCAGACAGAACTCCCATTCGGGAAAGTCGCCGCTGTCGATGGCGTCCCAAAGGTCGCGGCGGTGGAAATCCGGATCGGCGCCGTTGATTTTCAGCGCCTCGTCCCAGACCACCGACTGAGCGCCAAGCTTGGGGCGCCAGTGGAACTTGACGAAGGTGGACTGGCCTTTGGCGTTCACCAACCGGAAGGTGTGGACCCCGAACCCCTCCATCATCCGATAGCTCCGCGGGATGGTCCGGTCGGACATGATCCACATGATCATGTGCATGCTCTCGGGCGTCAGGGAGATGTAATCCCAGAAGGTGTCGTGGGCGGTCTGCGCCTGCGGAAACTCCCGATCGGGGTCCTGCTTAGCGGCGTGGATCAGGTCGGGGAATTTGATGGCGTCCTGGATGAAGAAGACCGGGATGTTGTTGCCGACCAGATCGAAGTTACCTTCCTGGGTGTAGAACTTCACCGCGAACCCGCGCACGTCGCGCGCCAGGTCGGCCGAGCCCTTGTTGCCGGCGACGGTGGAAAAGCGGGTGAAGACTGGGATCTTTTCGCCCGGC
>NZ_LMUL01000014.1:1357906-1358116 GCF_009765965.1 Caulobacter sp. S45 | reverse complement strand
GGCACGCCCATCTGCATGTGGCCGTCCCGCTGCAGATTGTGGAACGGGCACTTGGGTTGGTTGATCGGGATCTGGTGGAAGTTGGGGCCGCCCAGCCGCTTCAGTTGGGTGTCCTGGTAGGAGAAGAGGCGCCCCTGCAGCAGCGGGTCGTTGGTGAAGTCGATGCCTGGGACCACGTGCGCGGTGCAGTAGGCCACCTGCTCGGTCTCC
>NZ_LMUL01000014.1:1040336-1357896 GCF_009765965.1 Caulobacter sp. S45 | reverse complement strand
CGCTGCAGGAAGTCCGCGCGGGTGATGTCGGCGCAGGAGTCCAGGCACTCGAAGAACCCGTGCGCCGCCGAACCGCGGGCGTGCACCACCCGCTCGGGAATGCGCTCATGGTCGAAGTGGGTGATCTTCTCGCGCAGGATGAAGTCCTGCAGCAGCACCGGCCCGCGCACGCCGGCCTTCAGCGAGTTCTGATTGTCGCTGATCGGCACGCCCTGATTGGTGGTCAGGAGCGTCGAGGCGCTATCGGCTTGCTGGTGCAGTTCGCCGCCGGACCCGAGCGGGGTCGGGGTTTCCGTTGCGGGCTTGTCCGCTTGGGTCTTGGCCATGATGAGAATCCTTGCGTCCGCCGATCGCTGGCGGGAAAAATGAGGGGGCGGGTCAGGCGGTCGTCGCCGGGGCGAGCAGCGCTATAAGTTCAATCTTGCGCGCCGCGAGCTTTGCGCCGATCGCATCCAGGTCCATGTTGGTCTCCCGCACCTCAGGGAAAAGCTCTTCTTCCTCTTCCTCGACGTGGTGGCGGACTTGTTCGCCCAAGACCTTGACCTTGGCGTCGTAGAGCGGTTGGCCGGGCTGCATCGCCTCGATCTCCGCAATCAAATTCTTGGCCCCCATGTGCTCGACCACGGCTTCGTCGAGAAGATCGTCGTCGCCAGTCTTGTTACGGGCGGCCGGATAGAACAGCTCTTCCTCGATCTCGGTGTGCACCTTCAGCGCCAGGCAAATCTTCTGCGCGAGCGCCTTCTTGTCGGAGTCGGAGGTGAGCTCTTCATAGGCGGTGAAATATTCGTCGACTTCCCGATGGTCCGCTACCAACAGGTCGATGGCGTTTTGCGGCGCGCCCTTCGGCGCGGGCTTCGATTTGGACACCGCCGCGCGGGCGGCGGTCTTCTGCGCCTTGGTTTTTGCCGTTGTGGCCATTGGATCGCCCCTATGTTGCAGTGGCGCCTTAACCCTGGGGAATCGATCCGGTTCCACTGTCATAAAGGCGACAATTCTCAATAAATTGAGCGCCTTACTGCAAAGGTTGGTTTGCGCGGACGCTCCGATCCACGCCGCGCCACCTCAATGACCATTTGCCGCCTGGGCTTAGCGGCCCAAGTGGCGCCGGAACGACGCAGCGAGCGCCGCTCAACGGGATAGGGCGTCTGTTCAGCGTTTTCGCGGGCCGCGGTCATGGCGGTCCAGGTGTGGTTGGGCGGACCACGTCTGGCCCGCCCAGGCGGGCGCAGATCGATGCGGTGACGGGCGTCGTCCCGGTGTGGCCGGTCTGAATTGTCGGTCTCCCTTAGAAGGCCCGCCGGCGCCGCTCCAACATACGCCGCGAGCGCCCGGTCAGGCCTGTCGGCGCGCGATCGCCGCCGCGACCGCGCGGGCGTCAGTGTTCGCACGACCTTCGGCCACCGCGTCTTGCACGCCAGACCCCATCGTCGCCATCCTCCTCCCCAGAAGCGCTTGGCGCGGCGCGCGGCCTCTCAGGAGCGAATCTGACCGGAGGTTCGGCTTCGCCTCGATCGTCGTCCTGCAACGCCGCCGGTCGGCCTTTTTCCGCCGCGCAGGGCGCTTTGCATCGCGAAGCAAAAAGGTCGTCCAGCGCCGTCCTTCGCCTGCTCCGGGCCTTACGGCTGCAGGGTGATCGACCGCCGGTCCAACGATCGCCATCGAGGCCGCGGCGGTCGCGGCCAAGATGAAACAGGAGAGACAGTTATGGCGACCATCGGCACTTTCACCAAGAGCGACACCGGGTTTACGGGCTCGGTCAAGACCCTGGCCCTCAACGTCAAGGCGACGATCCGCGCCGCCGACAAGGACAATGACCGGGCGCCCGACTTCCGCATCTTCGCCGGCTCCACCGAGTTCGGCGCGGCCTGGAAGAAGACCTCGCGAGAAGACCGAGACTACCTCTCGGTCAAGCTGGACGATCCGAGCTTCCCCGCCCCGATCTACGCCACCTTGGTGGAGACCGACGACGGCGAAACCCACACGCTGATCTGGTCCCGCCGCAACGGCGAGTAACGCCTCAGACGCCCCGCTCTTCGGAGCGGGGCGTCCTTATTGGCGTCAGCCAGGCGCGGCGGTCGCGGTGCAAATCCCGCGACCGCTCGTTATCAACGCGCCCAGCGAGAGCGTTCGATTTCGATCTCGTCGTCGGCGTAGGGCGGCGCGGATTCGTCGAAATGAGACCAGCCGCCCTGGCGATAAGCGGCCCCGCGGACCGCCACATCGACGTAGCCGATGTTGCTGATGGCGGCTTCCGCCAGCGCCAGCTTGTCGTCGGCGACCTTGGCGCTGACCAGGGTGCCCCCGCGGCGAACGCCTTCCGCGTAGACTTCGGCTTCTTCCCGGCTCACGCCAGCGTTCGTCAGCGCGCCGACGACCCCGCCCGCCGCGCCGACCACCGCGCCGCCGACGACGGCGCCGACGGCCGTCGACGCCAGCCAGCCCGCCGCGACCACCGGGCCGAGACCCGGAATGGCCAGCAAGCCCAGCCCGGCCAGGACGCCGCCGGCGGCGCCGACGACGCCGCCGATCGCAGCGCCCGCGCCGGCGTCCTTGGCGGCCGCTTCGCCAGCGGTGTTGTCATGGGGCTCGCGAACGTGGGCGCGGGCATGTTTCTTGTCAGACTTGTGCGAGACGAGGCTGATGTCGCCGTGCGGGACGCCGACGCGCTCCAGTTCAATAACGGCGTGTTCAGCGTCGGCGAAGCTATCGAACAGACGGGTGATGACTTGGCTCATTAGATATTTCCTTTGTCGGTCGATGCCGACGGATTGGGGGGAGGCGGCCTATTGCGCGGCGACGTTGCCTTTGTAATCGAGCGCGACATTCACGGTCTGGCCGTCACGGGTCGCGTGCGCCTGCCAAAGGCCGTCGGCGTCAAGGGCGAGGTCGGTGACGTTGGCGTAACCCGCCTTGCGAATGCGGCCTCTCGCCTGCGCCTTGGTGAAGGAGTTGTGCCCTTTGGCCAGGGGCGCCTGCGTCATGTCCTTGGGGGACTTGATCGCCGGGTTCTGAGTGGCGTGCGGGTCGGCCATGGGCCCCGCCTGGTCCTGAGCGGACGCGAAGCCGGCTACGCCGAGCGTCAATGCGGTTGAAATCGCCAGTGTTGTGAGAAGTTTCATAAAGTTGCCCTCTTAGCGCTCGCACCCAAACAGCCGATCTCGCAGGAGGTTCCGCTGAAACCCGCCTGGACCGGCGAATGTCGGTTGCAACACAGTCAGCATAGATGGCCGGCGCCGGAGTAGTGACGATGCACCGTCAGCGAGATCTTGAAGCTTAGCCTTAGAGGGCCAATCCCGGTGCTCGATTTGTGAGAGCGGGGTGAGCCGAAATTCTCATCGATACATGAGAGCTTAGCCGCAACGGAGGTTACGGTCTTTAGGCGTTTTGAGCGCAAGAGCCAGCTTAGGGCTCCGCCCTCGGCGCACTTCGGATCGGCTTCCGCCCAGCTTCCTTCGCGCTTCGCGCTGCGTGCAGCCGGGTCCCCGCGAAGCCGCCCCTCCGTTTGCACACCCGGTCTCGGCGACGGCCAGGGTTGCAGCGCAGCGCTGCGCTCAACCCAGACCTCAGGAGAAAAACCCGTGACCCTCATGACCCTGAACCCCAGCGAGCAAGCTGTCTCCGGCGGCTACCGCGTCGACGTCTCGCGCGGCGAGCGGATCGGCCGCGTCTCTTCGGAGTGGTTCTCCCGCCCCGATGACGAGCGCTATCTGGACCTCGACAGTCTGCATCATGCCCTACGGAGTCGGTTCGACCGCGCGACCGCCCGCACCGTGGAAAGCCGTGCGGTGCGTGTGGAGGCGAGCCGGGAGGATGCCGAACGCCTCGCCTTGATCGTGCCAGGGCGCGAGGAACCCGTCGCCTCGACCCACTGGAGCTTTGGCCAACTCTGCGGCCTGGTCAGCGCGCCCGCCGCCTACCTGCGCCAACTTCCGGCCCCCCTGGCGGGGATCAACCTGCAACATGGTCTCCTCACCCATCGCGCCGAGTTGGTGAAGACCCTAGAGACCGATGACGGGCGCGTGGAGCTTCGGGCCGTGACCGGACCGGACTATGGCCGCATCTGGGATCATGAGCTGGTCGGCGCGGTTCAGCGCATCGCCGGAAACGGGACCGGGGACACCCGGTGGAAGGTGCCGGGCGTTCTGGATTGGGCGAGCATGACCCATAATCCGTTCACCGACATCACCAAGGAGACGACCACCCTCTACGCCAGCGACCGCGACGTGTTTTTGTTCTTGGTGGACGATACCCACCCGATCGAGGCGGGTCGTCTGCCGGACGGTACGCCTGACCTCTATTTCAGGGGCTTCTATGCTTGGAACAGCGAAGTGGGATCGAAGACCCTGGGCATCGCCTCCTTCTATCTTCGCGCCGTCTGCCAAAATCGGAATTTGTGGGGCGTGGAAGGCTTTGAACAGATCAGCATCCGCCATTCTAAGTTCGCGGCCAAGCGTTTCGCCCATGAGGCCGCTCCGGCCTTGACCCGGTTCGCCAACTCGAGCCCCGCCCCGTTTGTGGCCGGGATTAAGGCGGCGCGTGAACGGATTGTCGCCCGCACCGAGGAAGACCGCGAGACCTTCCTCAGGCGCCGGGGCTTCTCCAAACCGGAGACGGGGCGGATCATCGAGACGGTGTTGCGCGAGGAGGGGCGGGCCCCGGAAAGCCTGTTCGACTTCGTGCAAGGGATCACCGCCCTCGCGCGCACCAAAACCCACCAGGACGCGCGTCTGGACCTGGAGGCTAAGGCCAAGGGGCTGATGGAGCGCGCCGCCTGAAAGACGCGGAGCCGTAGAGCCGGACGGTCGGCTCTACGGCTTTACGCCCTCGCGCCTTTACGGGTTTTCGGGCTTGCGGCTTTGCGCCCTCCCAGAAAGCCGACGACCCGGCTCTACGCGTTCACGCAACTGCGACGACGCGGGTTTACGTGACGACGGCTTTGCGCCGATCCGACTTTGCGGATCGGCGGCGGCCGCGCAGGGGCGCGTCCGGCGCTCGCCGGGCGGCGCCCGGCTCGCGGCCATCCGCGGGACCGGCGCCGCACTCCATCGCAGAACGCGGTGCGTGAACTGCAGCACGCCAAGTGGAAACGACGCTGGAGATTTCGGCGTTAGATGTGTCAAGTTCAGGCGGCGACCATGATCACACCGAACTTCGACGACCGAGCGCCCACCTGTGCGCAGCTCACCCCCTATGATGAGCGGCACCTGATCACCTATCTGCGGCTGCTCGATGCGGACGCGGAAGGCGCGGATTGGCGCGAGGTCGTGCGGATCGTCTTCGGCCTCGATCCAGGGGCCGATCCCGCGCGCGCGCGGATCGTTCATACCAGCCATCTCGCCCGCGCCCGCTGGATGACCACGACCGGCTACGCCTATCTGCTCGGACCCCCGCTCCAGTAACGTCCGCATTCGCGGGCATCATCCTGAATGCGCGCGTGGCGTGCATCGCCTGCCGCGATCATCGCGGCTATGCGCGTGCGGGCGGCTCGTGCGCGCCCTTACCCCGTGAACGGAAGGGAGGGCCAAGTGGAACAGGCGCCCGATTGGCGGTCCCAAACCCCTGACGCCGCCCTGAGCACGCTCGAGCGTCCGGGCTTCGCGCTGGAATTTCTCCTGCGCAGCGCGGTGTATCGACGGGACTACGCGCGCTTGTCCCGCCGCATCGCCGCCGGCGCCGTGGCGGCCGACGAGGCGACGGCCCAGCTGGCGCAACGCTGGGGGTTGAGCTTTCCCGGTTGATCCAAAGCAAATGCCTCGTCCGCCCGTGCTTTGGCGACCGCAGCTGACGCCCGTCGCCGTCCTTCTCACTGAGGCGCCGGCCGGATTCGCCGGACCTCACATGAGCGACCTAGACGTTCTCGGGCCGGTTTTGGTCGAGCACCACGCGGAGGACGGCCGCCACGTGCTCTTAGGCGACGCCGAAGGTGAGCAGCAGTATTGGCGGCTGGGTCCCAACGCCGGGCGACGCCTTGCCGCGCTCGTGCCGCTCGACGGGGACTTGTCCCTTCGCCTGGAGAGTGTGCGGCGGCTCTATCGCCGCCTTCAGGGCAAACCGGCCGGGCCGCCGCCCCGCCGCTGACGGCTGACGCTCCAACAGCGGCGGCGGTTGATCCTGATGCTTCGCGCGCTGGACGGTCACCTCGCCGGCGCCAGTCAGCGCCAGCTGGCCATCGCCCTGTTCGACACCGCGCTGAAGGACATCCGGCCGGCGGACTGGAGCGCCTCCGCGCGCCGAGCCCAGGTCATGCGGCTTGTGGCCGACGGCTTGGCGCAGATGAACGGCGGTTACCGCGCCTTGCTCCGGGGGGAGTGATCCGCGCTTCAGCCTTTCGCGGGCCGGGAATGGACGTTTTGGCGTTGCGCCACTTCGTGCTCCGCCGCCCCGCCGACGGTCCGCCACTCTGCCCGTCGATCCGCCGGATGCGTCGGCGGTTCGCCGGATTTCGCCCATGCCCGACCCCTTCGCCAAACACCCCCAACGCTTTCTTCGAACGCCCGAGGCGGCGCGCGTGCTGGGCCTTTCGGCCCGCACCCTGGAAAAGCACCGCACCTTCGGCACCGGCCCGACCTATCGCAAGCTCGGCGGCCGGATCGTCTACGCCATGGAGGATTTGCAGACCTGGGCCGACCTCGGCCTGCGTCAGTCGACCTCCGATCCGGGCCAGGGGCGCATCTATCCGGCCGCGGCGCGCCCTGACGCGCGGCCCCGCTGATCGGGGCGCCGCATGTCCGCGCCGCGCTCGCCCCAGTCGCCCGCCTCCGAACGCGCCCGCCTGGCCCCGTTCCAAGCCGTCAACACCGGCCGCCCCCGCGATCAACAGGATCTGATGGAGCGCCCCTTCTTCTCCCTGTCCAAATCCCGTCGCGTCGCCCCGATCCTCTACAAGGCCAGCGACGTGGAAGTGCAGGTCCTCGGCGTCCCCGAGCATGGTCTCGCCACCATCTGGGACGCCGACGTGCTGATCTGGGCCGCGAGCCAGATCGTCGAGGCCGAGGACCATGGTCTGGCGACCTCCCGGTTTTTCCGCTTCACGCCCTATGGGCTGCTGCGCGCCATCGGCCGCGCCACAGGCGCCACCGAATATCGCCTGCTGAAGCGCGCCCTGATGCGTCTTCAATCGACGGTGGTCGCCACCACCATCCGCCATGGCGCGCATTGGCGGCGCCAGCAGTTTTCCTGGATCAACGAGTGGGAGGAGATGACCGCCCGGTCGGGCCGGATCGAGGGGATGGAGTTCGTCCTGCCCGACTGGTTCTACCGCGGCGTCGTCGACCGCTCGCTCGTGCTCACCATCGATCCCGCCTATTTCCGGCTCACCGGCGGGGTTGAGCGGTGGCTCTACCGTCTCGTGCGCAAGCACGCCGGCCGCCAGCGCGCCGGCTGGTCGTTTGAGATCGCCCATCTTCACGCCAAGTCCGGCAGTCTGGCCCGGCCCTCCGATTTCGCCCTGGACCTTCGGCGCATCGTCGCCCGCCAGCCGCTTCCTGGCTACCGCTTGCGCCTGGACCGCCGCGGCGCGCGCGAGATCCTGCATTTCGTCTCGGCGGAGGTCTCCACAGGCCCTGTGAATAAGTCTGTGAATCAGTTCGTGAGATCAGGCGCGCCAGGTCTCGTGACATCAGGCGCAGACCTGTCGGGATATCGGACGCACGACCGGCAGCTAACGCTTTGGGCGGATGAAGAAATCGACGCCCCTAACTTAGAGTCTAATACAGAGTCTAACCTTGTAGTAGAGGACCCGCCGCTCAAAGTGGCTGCGCCTCAGTCGTCCCTCCGTCCATCCGCGACGCGGAGGAGGGCGCCATGATCCTGGCCCTGCTGAACCAGAAAGGCGGGGTCGGGAAGACCACCCTGGCCCTGCACCTCGCCGGCGCCTGGGCGCTTCGGGGCCGCCGCGTCACCGTGATCGACGCGGACCCGCAGGGCTCCGCGCTCGATTGGGCCGAGCAGCGGGCCCGCGAAGGCCTGCCGCGGCTCTTCGGCGTCATCGGCCTCGCCCGCGACACCCTGCACCACGAGGCGCCTGATCTCGCCGGCGCCGTCGATCATGTGGTCATCGACGGGCCGCCTCGCGTCGCTGGCTTGATGCGCTCGGCGCTGCTCGCGGCCGACATCGTGTTGATCCCGGCCCAGCCGTCGCCGCTGGACGGATGGGCCTCCGGCGAGATGCTCAAACTGGTCGCCGAAGCGCGCATCTTTCGGCCGCAGCTCCTCGCCCGCTTCGTGCTGAATCGGTGTCCCGCCGGCACGATCATCGCCCGCGAGACCGCTGACGCCTTGGCCGAGCACGACCCTTCGGCGCTCATCGCCCGCGTCGGTCAGCGCGTGGTGTTCGCCGATGCGGCGCGCACCGGGCGTCTCGCCCCGGAGATCGACGCCGCCAGCGCCGCAGCGCGGGAAATCTGCGCGCTCGTCGCCGAAATCGAACGGTTGGCGCCATGACCGCCGCACCGCGACCGCGCTTCACCGCTCGCCCCGGCGACGCCGACATCTGGGTCAAGACCCCAGAGCCCACGGCGGCCCGTTCCGCCGCGATCTTCACGGCCCGACTGACGATCGACGTCACCCCCGCCCAGCGCGGACGCATCAAGGTCACCGCCTTCCGACGCGGGATCACCGTCGCTGACATGCTGCGCGACCTCCTCGCGCGCGAATTTCCGGACACCGATGCAGGCGCCCCATGACCGATCGTTCGCTCACCAACCCAACGCCGATTGACGACGCGGGCGACTGGACCCGCGTCGAGCTGACCTGGTTCGAGAAGCGCATCGAGCACTGGATGCGCTTCGGTCGGCCCGTGCAGGAGACGATTCTCGACCGTCGCCGACGGGTGCTGAGTTTCGCGCCCGGAAGCCTGTTCGCCTTCGTCCGTTGGGCCTCCAACGACTTCGGCACCGTCGTCTCGCGCATCGATATCGTCAGCGCCGCGACACCTGGAAAGCCCTACCAAACTCTCCCGTTTGTCCGGCCGGGCGGCGAAGTCCTGCTGCACATCAACGGCTGGCCCAAGGTTCAGCAGGCGTTGCAGGCCATCGATGCGGTGGAGGCGGTCGGCCTGAACGCCGCCGACGCCGCGCCCGACCACTGGCGCCACGTCCACAATCGCCTGACGGCAGGAGAGCCGGCGCGCCCCTACACGTTCGCGGCCCATCGGGCGTGGCTGTTGCGCCGGCGGATCGGGTCATGAGGCGGCGCTGGCTTTGCACGGGCGTTGCGCTCGGGGCGATCGGTCTGATGCTGGCGCCCGTCGCCGTCACACCGCGGCCGCGGCTGCTCTGGAACGCTAGCGCCAGCGTGCCGATCGGTCTCTACGTCGTCCGTCCGCCGGGGTCGCTGCACGTCGGCGACCTTGCCGTCGCCCGCCCGCCGGCCGCCCTGGCTCGGTATCTGGACGCCCGCCGATCGCTGCCGCTGGGCGTCCCGCTGGTCAAGCTGGTCGCCGCGTTGACGCCGCAACGCGTCTGCCGCTTTGGCGCCGGGGTCAGCATCGATGGCGCGGCGGTCGCCATGGCGCTGGCGCATGACCGCCGCGGCCGATCGATGCCGGTCTGGCAGGGCTGCTTCACGCTCGCCTCGGATGAAGTCTTTCTGCTGAACCCAGGCCGCCCCGACAGCCTCGACGGCCGCTATTTCGGACGCCTCCCGCTCGCCGTCGTCGTCGGCCGCGCGGCGCCGCTCTGGATTCCGAGAGCGCCATGACCTTGCCGCTGCGCTGCTCTGCGCCTGACCTTCCTTTGTTCGATCGAAAGCCGCACCCTTCCTCCGCCCCGACCGAGGTCTGCGCGGCCAGCGCGCGCAGCGGCGGTCCAGGGCGGCCGTCAGGCCGGCGCGACCGCGCCTTGCCCTGGACGGCCGAGAGCACGCTGGCACGCTGCGGTCCGATTGGGCGGAGGTGTCTTGGGATCGCCGTCGTTCTGTCGGTCTTGCCCGGGGCGGCCCTCGCTCAAGCGCTATCTTCCCCGCCGGCCGTTGGCCCGGTCGTCGCGTCGTCCCCGATCTCTAATCTTGTCGATGAGGCCGCGGCGCGCTTCGCGGTGCCGGCCCTTTGGGTGAGGCTCGTGCTGCAGGTTGAGAGCGGCGGCGATACGCGTGCGGTCTCGCCCAAAGGCGCGCTCGGCCTCATGCAGCTTATGCCTGAAACCTTCGCCCGGCTGCGCCAGTCTTACGGTCTGGGCGCCGATCCGCTGCAACCCCGCGACAACATCTTGGCCGGCGCGGCGTATCTCCGCGAAATGTACGACCGCTATGGCGCGCCGGGCTTTCTGGCCGCCTACAACGTCGGTCCAGGACGCTACGAACGCCATCTCGCGACCGGGCTGCCGCTGCCTTTGGAGACCCGGCTCTACCTCGCGCGACTGGTCCCGTTGATCGCGAGTGTGCAAGCCGGCCGCGCCGCGATAGCGCCCGATCCGTTCGCTTGGGCCCGTGCGCCGTTGTTCATCGCCGCGCCAAAACCCAGCGATGCGTCGCCGGTCACCTCTTCCGACGCCGCCTTCGAACCATCGCCGCCGCCTTCGTCCACGCGCCCGTCAACGGTCGATATCACCGGTCTGGAGCCGCAGGCGGCGGGCCTGTTCATTGATCGCCGTCGTTCGGAGTCGCCCCAGTGAGGTGCGGGAGAGGGGTGGAGAGAAGGGGGCCGTGCTGCTCGATCCGGCGATGGCAAGATAAAAGCACCGCCGTCGGCCGGGGTGCATATGGTTGGTTTTGTTGGGATATTCGCGCCGGCTCACCGTCGCGTGCGCCGTCGCTTCGCGGCGAAATCCCAATAATATCAACCCTCCAAGCGCCATCGTTGGGCGGTTTTGGGCGAAAGCGCCTCCGTTGAGCGCCGGCGAGGACGAGGTCTCCGTCCGCCTTGGCCGCATCCGCCATAGCCGCGGCGCCGAGGCGAAGAGCTTCGTCGGCCAGGTGATGCAGGCGGCGCGCAAGGCCGGCCAGACGGGGCGGGTATTCGGGTCGCGTCGGCAGGGCGGCGGGAGCTCCCGGTTCGGCCGCGGTCGCGCCGCCGCCATCGGCCGGTCGCTCCGCTCGCCCACGCGCCGCGTCGTGATCAAGGCCCGCGTCGTGCGTCACGTCGGGGCCAAATTCCGAGCGGCTCCGCTGGCGCGGCACGGCGCCTATCTGCGGCGTGATGGCGTCACCCGCGACGGCGTGCCTGCGCAGATGTTCGATACGAACAGCGAGCAGGCCGACGTCAAAGCCTTCGCCGAGCGGTGCGAAGACGACCGCCATCATTTTCGGTTCACGATCTCGCCCGAGGACGCCGATCAGATGGGCGACCTTCGCGCGTTCACCCGCGAGCTCATGGCCGACGCCGAGCGGGACCTGGGCGGCCGGCTCGACTGGGTCGCGGTCGATCATTGGAACACCGACAACCCCCATATCCACCTGCTGGTCCGCGGGCGCGCCGAGGATGGCCAGGACCTGGTCATCAGCCGCGATTACATCAGCCGGGGCTTACGGATGCGGGCCGAAGACCGGGTCACTCTGGAGCTGGGCCCGCGCAGCGGGCACGAGATCGGCGCCGCGCTTCAAAAGGAGGTGGAGGCCGAACGGTGGACCAGCCTCGACCGAGCCCTTCGCGCCTATGCCGACGAAGGTGGCGGCGTGGCCGACCTACGGCCTGAGGCGGGAGCGCCCGATCCTGGGTTGCGCAGGCTGATGATCGGTCGGGCGATGAAGTTGGAACGCCTGGGGCTCGCTGAGCCGGCGGGACCCGCCGCCTGGATTCTGAAGCCGGACGCGGAGAAGACCCTTCGCGAACTCTCGATCCGTGGCGACATCATCAAGACCCTGCATCGCGCCATGGCCCGAGGAGACGGGACGCCGGACGTCGCCCGCTTCGCCATCCACGATGAAAACGTTTCCGAGCCCGTGCTGGGGCGGCTGGTCGAACGCGGGCTGCACGATGAGGTCGAAGGTTCGGCCTATGCCATTGTCGATGGCGCGGACGGGCGGATCCATCACCTGCGGTTCGGTGATCTGGAGATGACAGGCGACACTCGGCCCGGCGCCCTTGTCGAGCTGCGCGCGTGGGAGGACGTCAACGGCCGGCGGCGATCGGCTCTGGCGGTGCGGTCCGATCTCTCGCTGGAGGCCCAGGTCACTGCGGACGGGGCGACCTGGCTGGACCGTCAGCTCATCGCCCGCGACCCCGCCCCCACGGCCGGCGGCTTCGGTGGCGAGATCCGTGCGGCGATGTCGCGGCGGGCCGACCACCTACTGGCCGAGGGGCTCGCTCAACGCGCGGGCGGCCGCACGGTGTACGTCCAAGGCTTGATCGACACCCTGCGTCGCCGTGAGCTGGACGCCTCGGCGGCGCGGCTCGCAGACGAGACGGGACTTGTCCGGACGCCGTCCGCCTCAGGGGATGTCGTCGCCGGGATCTACCGCCAGCGGCTCGCGCTCGCGTCGGGTCGCTTTGCGATGATCGATGATGGTCTCGGCTTCCAACTTGTGCCCTGGCGTCCGGCGCTCGATCAGCACCTCGGACAAAACGTCTCCGGTACGATGCTTCCCGGCGGCGGCGTGGACTGGAACCTTGGGCGCAAGCGGGGGCTGGGGCGATGATCGTTTGTCCTATCGTACACACGTTGCAGTGTCCTCTGCTGAGGAAGCCCGCCCCGGTGGCCCAGAGATAGGCCGTTTCGATCTGTCGAACGGGTGTCGCCCTAAAGCTAAGCTGCAAGAACGTTCATTCCAGGAGAGCTACCGAAAATCTAAACATCGAAGCTATGCTTTAAACATCCTGTCGAGGAGGGCGATTGGCTCCGGAACAACTGCTTCAGTTAGGAGCTTTTGCCGATAGCCAAGGAGGCGCCCATGCAATCGAGCCCGACCGTTCCCGACGACGCGATCAAGCATAAATCGGACCGGGCTTCCGGTGGCGACGCCGTTGCGGTGCGCGCCGTGACCGTCGGCGGCAAGACGCGAGACGAACTCTACGCCTTCTGGCGCGACCTGACCAACCTGGCGCGGTTCATGGAGAACATCGAACGGATCGACCGACTCGACAACGACCGCTCGCATTGGGTGGTCAAGGGGCCGGCAGGGCAGACGGTGGAGTGGGACGCCCGCATCAGTGAGGATGAACCCGGTCGCCGGATCGCCTGGATTTCGGAAGAGGGCGCCCAGGTTAAGAACCATGGCGTGGTGGAGTTCCGCGACGCGCCGTTCGGCCGGGGCGCCGAGATCCACGCCACCATCGTTTACGATCCGCCCGGCGGCGCGATCGGCAAGCTGGTGGCCGAGCTGTTCCAGAAGGAGCCGGGCGTGCAGGCCAAGCGCGATCTGCGGCGGCTGAAAATGCTGTTGGAGACCGGCGAGATCGCCACGACCCAATATCCCGACGCCGCGCCTCGCTACAAGAAGAGCGACGCCACGGACGAGGCTAGAAGCGCCGAGACGCGCTGAGCTCAAATACCCCGAAAATATTATGCGTTTCAGGAGTTACAGATGCGCGCCGTAACCTGGCATGGCAAGCACGACATCCGCGTCGACACCGTGCCCGATCCCAAGATCGTCAATCCGCACGACATCATCATCAAGACCACCGCCACCGCCATCTGCGGCTCGGACCTGCATCTCTACGACGGCATGATCCCGACCATGGTGCCGGGCGACATCATGGGTCACGAGTTCATGGGCGAGGTGGTCGAGGTCGGGCCCGAGGTCGCCAACCTGAAGGTCGGTGACCGGGTGGTGAACCCGTTCACCATCGCCTGTGGTCAGTGCCATCACTGTAAATCGTCGTTCTACAGCGCCTGCGAGAACTCCAACCCGTCCGACAAGGCGCCGATGATGGAGGCGCTGTACGGCTACGCCGGTTCGGGCCTGTTCGGCTATTCGCACATGATGGGCGGCTATGCCGGCGGCCAAGCGGAATACGTCCGCATCCCGTTCGGCAATGTGGGGCCGATCAAGATCCCCGCCGGGCTGGACGACGAGCAGGTGCTCTTCCTCTCCGACATCTTTCCGACCGCCTATCAGGCGGCGGAGAACTGCAACATCCAAAAGGGCGACACCATTGCGGTGTGGGGCCTGGGCCCAGTCGGACAGCTCTGCGTCAAGAGTTGCTTCCTGCTCGGGGCCGAGCGGGTCATCGCCATCGACCATCGCACCAAGCGGCTGGAGATGGCCAAGGCGTCAGGCGCCGACGTGATCAGCTTTGAGGAAGTCCGGGTCAACGAGGCGCTGACCGAGATGACCGGTGGTCGCGGTCCGGATCACTGCATCGACTGCGTCGGGCTGGAGGCCCATGGCTGGGCGGCCGACAACGTGCTCGACTTCGTCAAGACGACGCTCAAGCTCAGCTTCGACCGGCCCCATGTGCTGCGTGAGGCCATCGTCGCCTGCAAGCCCGGCGGCACGCTGTCGATCCCTGGCGTCTACGGCGGACTGCTAGACAAGGTCCCGTTCGGCGCCGCCTTCGGCAAGGGCCTGACCTTCAAGATGGGCCAGACCAACATGCACAAGTATCTCGCGCCTCTGCTGGAACGGATACTCAAAGGCGAGATCGACCCCAGCTTCATCATCAGTCACCGGCTGTCGCTGGAAGATGCGCCGAGCGGATTCAAGAACTTCCATGACCATCAGGACGAATGGACCAAGGTCGTGCTGCGCCCGCAGTAGGCCACGTCAAAGCACAACGCCGGACCTCATCGAGCATAGCTTCAGGAGACCCTCGTGGCTCAAGCCTTCGACCTCAAACGGCTGGCGGACCGGCTCAGCGCCGCGGCCGATCGCATCGCCGCTTCTCCGGCGCATCTGCGCACAGAAGTAACGCCGACCGATCTCATCGTCGCAGCCCACGGACACGATGGCGGCCACGGCCGCGGGCGCACCGAATCCCTCGCCTTCGGAATCCTATTCCACGACGACGAGGACAGGCTGGCCCAGGGCCCTGGACCGCCTGGAGATCTACTGCCGCGAAAATAGTCTCTCAAATCCACCAGCCATCGAAGGGAGAAAACCCATGACTGATTCCCAAATCCGTCCGTTCGCCGTGGTCACCGGCGGGTCCAACGGCATCGGCTACGAACTGGCCCGTCAGTTCGCCGACAACGGCTACGATATCCTGATCGCGGCCGAGGACGCTGGCCATCTGGCCGAAGCGGCGCAAGGCCTGGAGTCGCTCGGCGCGGGCGTCGTGACCCATGCCGCGGACCTCTCCCGCGAAGACGGCGTGGAAGGGCTTTATCAGGTGATCCGCAACATGGATCGTCCCGTCGACGTGCTTTGCGTCAACGCTGGCGTAGGCCTCAGCGGCGCCTTCGCTGAGACCGATCTGCAGCGCGAGCTGAAGATGATCGACCTCAACGTCCGCGGCGCGGTGCAGCTGACCAAGCTGGTGTTGAAGGACATGGTCGCGCGCGATCGCGGCAAGCTGCTGTTCACGTCCTCGATCGCCGCCACGATGCCGGACCCGTTCGAGGCCGTGTATGGGGCGACCAAGGTGTTCCTGCGGTGGTTCGGCGAGGCGCTCCGGGAAGAATTGAAGGATACCGGCATCGGCGTGACGGTGCTGATGCCCAGCGTCACCGAGACCAACTTTTTCAACCGCGCCGAGATGCTCGATACCAAGGCCGGCGCTTCCGACAAGAAGGACGATCCGGCCGTCGTCGCCAAAGCCGCCTTCGAGGCGCTGCAGCACAACAAAGACAAGGTGCTGCCGATGGCCAAGAACAAGGTCATGGGCGCGATCGCCGACGCCCTGCCGGACACCCTCGCCGCCAAAATCCACAGCGGGATGTCCAAACCCGGTTCAGCGGATAACTGAGCCGGCCGGCTTGGATGCAAATAGACCCGCTACACCGTCCGAGGCTGCAGGTCCTGAATGGCGTAGCGGGTCGTTCCTACCCGTAGAGCAGGCGGCAGGCCCGGTCGGCCGCGGCATCGACTGTTTCCCACGCCCATAAATTTGCGGATCCAAGGCGATCTTCCGTCCGGCGATCACTCGGAACGGGCTCTCGAAAGTGAGCCTTGAGGAACCTGTGGGCTCAGGCTCGTGTTGAAGCCCCAGGAGACACTCATGAAATATCTCGTTCTCACCGGAGCCGCGGCAGCTTTGATCGCTGGCGCCGCGCTAGCCCAGGCGCCGACGTCAAAGGCTCGTGTTGGCCGGGATGCGGGCGACGCCGCCGCCGCGCCAGTGGGGATGTTGTCGGCATCCACCCTTGGCTCGATGGACGCCAAGGGCTTCGTGGAGAACGCGGCCCGCAGTGACATGTACGAGATCAAGGCCAGCAAGCTTGCGCTTGAAAAGACCCAAGATCCCGAGATCAAGACGTTTGCGCGCGAAATGATCCGCGATCATATGAAGACGACCCAAGCGGTCAAGGCGCACCTGCCCCCTGGGATCACGCCGCCCGCCGAGCTCGACAAGCGCCGGCAGGGCCTGCTCGACGATCTGCGGGCCTCCAGCGGGCCGGAGTTCGACAAGCGGTATATCAACCAGCAAGTCGCTGCCCACGAGGAAGCGCTCACGTTGATGAAGGGCTACGCGGCCCATGGCGACAAGTCTGGCCTGAAGATGGCCGCGGCCAAGGCGGTTCCAATCGTCACCCACCATCTGGAAATGATCAAGGCGATGGCCAAGACCCATTAAACGCGGTGCGTGGGCTGGGGCTGACGGCTTCCACCCGCGGCCGATCCACTGCGGCACGACGGCGAAGCAGCGACCTAATCGTCATCTGAAGTCCCGGGTTTTGATTTTCATCTCGTCGATGTGTCGGTGCGGATCGAACAGGTCGCGGGCCTTCATGCCCTTGGGCGTATCTCGCGGGTCTGGCCGGGCTGGTCCGCGATGCAGATCATCACCGCGGCCATGGGGAAGCGGGAACGGCGCCTCGTGGTCGCCGACGCTCGCCAGATCGCTGGAGAGGTCGGTGAGCCGATAGGCGACCATGTGGACCACCTCGCCCTCGCGCTGGATGCGGCCTCTAACTCCGAGCATGGACGCGGCAAGGACCACGCGGCGCTGCTTTTCAAAGAGCTGCGGCCAGATCACCAGATTGGCGACACCGGTTTCGTCCTCAAGGGTGATGAAGAGCACGCCTTTCGCTGAGCCCGGCTTTTGGCGCACGAGCACGAGACCGGCCGTGGTCAGGAGCTTGCCGTCCTTGGCGCGGCCTGCATCCAGACAGGTGACGATCCCCTGCGCGGCGAGGCGAGGGCGCAGGAAGCTGACAGGATGCTGGCGCAGCGTCAGCCCGACATGGCCGTAGTCCTCAACAACCTCCCGGCCCGCCTTCATGGGTCTCAAGGCGACGGCGGGCTCGCTGGTTTCCGGCACGATCGCCTGCTCGCGAGCTGAGGCGGCGGCGAAGAGCGGGAGCGGCTCATCGCGAAGCGCCTTAATGGCCCACAGCGCGTCCCGTCGCGCCAAGCGAAGCGCCGATTGAAAGGCATCGGCTTCGGCGATTTTCACCAGCGACGCGGCGGGAACGCCGGCGCGGCGCCAGACGTCGTCGACGCTCGCAAACGGACGGTCGGCGCGCGCCGTAGCGATAGCGGCGGCGTCGACATTGGCGAGGCCGCGCACCATGCGAAAGCCCAGCCGAACCGCGAACCGTTCCGGGTTGCGGGTCGGCTCCAGCGTGCAATCCCACCGGGAGGCGTTGATGCAGACGGGCCGCACCTCGACCCCATGCTCGCGGGCGTCGCGCACGATTTGCGCTGGGGCGTAGAATCCCATCGGCTGCGCATTGAGCAACGCCGCGCAGAAGACATCGGGGTGCCAGCATTTGAGCCAACTCGAGGCGTAGGCGATCAGCGCGAAACTTGCAGCGTGGCTCTCCGGAAACCCGTAGGAGCCGAACCCTTCAAGCTGAGAGAAGGTCTTGGTGGCGAATTCGGGCGTGTAGCCGCGCGCAACCATGCCGTCGATCAGTTTGGCGCCGAACGAAGAAACCCCGCCGGTATGTTTAAACGTGGCCATGGCCCGGCGAAGCTGGTCGGCCTCTGTGGGTGTGAACCCGGCGCATTCGATGGCGACGCGCATCGCCTGTTCTTGAAAGAGGGGGACACCCAAGGTTTTGCCGAGCACCTTCTCCAGTTCCGGCAGAGGATATTCGACCGGTTCCTTGCCTTCCCGCCGGCGCAGATAGGGATGGACCATGTCGCCCTGGATCGGGCCGGGGCGAACGATCGCCACCTCGATGACCAGGTCGTAGAACGTCCTGGGCTTGATGCGCGGGAGCATGGCCATCTGCGCCCGGCTTTCGATCTGGAAGGTTCCCAGCGTGTCGGCCTTGCGGATCATCGCGTAGGTCGCCGGATCCTCCGGCGGAATGGTGGCCAGATCGACGTCGATCCCTTTATGGGCTTTGAGCAGATCGAAGCCGCGCTTCATGCAGCTGAGCATCCCCAGCGCCAAGACGTCGACCTTCATGAACCGCAAGGCGTCGATGTCGTCCTTGTCCCACTCAATCACCTGGCGGTCGGCCATGGCCGCCGGTTCGATCGGCACCAGTTCATCCAACCGGTCGCGGGTCAGGACGAAGCCGCCGGGGTGCTGAGACAGGTGGCGGGGCGCGCCCATCAGTTGGCGCGCGAGATCCAGGGTGAGGCGCAGGCGCCGATCGCCCAGATTGAGATTGAGCGCTTCGGCGTGTTTGGCTTCGACACCTTCCTCGGACCAGCTCCAGACCTGACTGCTCAGGAGCTTGGTGAGATCTTCGGGCAGGCCGAGCGCCTTGCCGACGTCGCGGATGGCCCCGCGGCCGCGATAACGGATCACGGTGGAGCAGAGGGCGGCGTGGTCGCGGCCGTAGGTCTCGAACACCCACTGCATGACGATCTCACGCCGTTCGTGCTCGAAGTCCACGTCGATGTCCGGCGGCTCGCGGCGTTCGGCGCTGATGAAGCGCTCGAACAGAAGGTCGTTCAGCGCCGGATCGATGGAGGTGATCCCAAGCACGTAACAGACGGCGGAGTTGGCGGCCGACCCGCGCCCCTGACAAAGGATGTCTTGGGACCGCGCGAAGCGGACGATGCTGTTGACCGTCAAAAAGTACGGGGCGTACTCGAGCTGTTGGATCAGCTCCAGTTCGTGGCGAAGGGTGGTGCGGACCTCGTCCGGCAAGCCGTCCGGGTAGCGCTCGGCCGCGCCCTCCCAGGTCAGGCGTTCCAGCGCCTCCTGCGGCGTCAGGCCTGGGATGCAGGCCTCTTCCGGATATTGATAGGCCAGCTCGTCCAAGCTGAAGCGACAGAGATCGGCGATCTGCACCGTCCGCTGCAGCGCCTCGGGATAGGCGGCGAACAGGCGGTGCATCTCGTCGACCGGCTTCAAGAACCGGTCGGCATGGCGTTCTCGTCGAAACCCCAGCTGGTCGATGGTGCAATTGTGGCGAATGCAAGTGACCACGTCCTGCAGCATCCGCCGCTCCGGCTCATGAAACAGTACGTCGTTGGTCACCACGGTCGCGACGCCCACCTGCACGGCGAGGTTGACGATCTTGTGCAGGCGCAGCGCATCGCGGGGTCGCCGCCGCAGGCTGAGCGCCACATAGGCCCGCTCGGCGAAGATTTGACGCAGTCGGCGCAGGTTCAGGACGCAGGTTTCGTCCGCCGCGTCCGGCACGAGAACGGCGACCAGCCCGTCGGCCCACTCGGCGACGTCGGCCCAATCGAGATTGCATTTGGCTTTGCCCGCGCGGCGCTTGCCGAGCGACAGCAACCGGCAAAGCCGCGCGTAGGCGGGTCGATCTGTCGGATAGACCAGGATCCCGGTCCCATCGACTAAATCCAGTCGACAGCCGACAATGAGGCGAACGCCCGTGACCTTGGCCGCCTCGTGCGCGCGCACGATGCCGGCGAGGGAATTGCGGTCCACAATCCCCACCGCCTCGATACCGTTCATCGCGGCTTGTTCGAACAACTCCTCGCAGGAGCTCGCCCCCCGTAGGAAGCTGAAATGGCTGGTCGTTTGCAGTTCGACGTAGCGGCTCATGGCACAGGCCGGGTGACGACCCGCTTGTCAGGCCTCGCGCTGCACCACGACAGACGCCGAGCCGGTGTCGATCTCGATCGCGTGGTATCGCGGCCGTTCCACCAGAAGTTTTTCCGCGTGAGCCAGAGCTTCTGTGTCGTCATTGAAATATTCAATGTCGAATGTTGCGGGCGTTCGAGCTTTATCGAGGTAAAAGAAGGTATATTGCTGCGCCATTGTGCTGGCCCTTCGAAGCCCCCGTCCCCTCTGCACGCGGAATACGCGAAAAAGAAACGGCAAAGCTGGAGAAACGTTCCAGGATGGGGGGCTGTTGACCTGACTGTATGGACCGGTGACGGGTGGGGCTTCATCCGAACAGCCCATGCATGAACCAGGATAGATCGCCCGTCGCGGCGCGCTCGCCATCACCGCGACGAAACACCCAGTAGCGTTCGCCCGCGGTGTCCTCGAGCTGGAAATAGTCCCGAACGGCGTCGAGCTCGCCATCCCGTCGCCACCACTCGCCAAAAATCCGCTCGGGCCCGTCGGCGCGTCGGACGCGGCGCCGCGTCCCGCGCCAGGTGAATGAGACCGGTGGCTGGTCCGGCAGAAGCGCGACCGTCTCGATGGGTTCAGGCCGGGCCAGCAGCCGTGAGGGCCGGGGCCAAGCGGGCGACCAGCTCGCTCCCGTGGCGGGAGCCGTCGGCGCGATCCGCTGAACCGACCGTTCCGGCACATCGCTTTCGCCCGGCGTCATCCGATAGAGGCGACGTTCGCCTAGGCGGTTGGCCAGCGTGTCCACTAAGGCGGAGACATCGGCTTCCGGCGCCGCGATCAAGTCGCTGGCGCCGGGCTTCCAATCCAAGGGCTCGGCAAGCGACGCCGTCAGCACCATGACCTCGACGCCGAACCCGGGGTCCACCGTCTCGAGCTTATCGCAGAGCAGCCGCGTCAGGCGCGCGATGTCGCGCACCGGCTGGGCCGTTCCGATCCGGATCGCTTCCACCCGATTGTCAACGCGCAGGAACCGCAGGTCGAGCGTCCGCGCGCCCAAGCCCTTGGTCTCCAGGATCGCACAGAGGCCTTCGACCAGTTGCAAGGTGTAGCGCGCGAGGGTCTCCGGAGCGCCGACGGGTTCGGCGAACGCTCGGCGCACCTGGATGGGGTCGGGCGCTTCGACCAGGTCGATCGGCTCGTTCACGCGGCCGTACACCTGATCCAACCGGCGTGTCAGATCGATCCCAAAGCGCAGCGCCAGGGGCGCGCGGGGTTGGCGCTCCAGATCGCCAATCGTTTCGAACCCTAGGCGTTCGAGCGTATCGACCAGGTCGGCGGACAGTCGCAGCGCCCGGATTGGAAGTGCGCCGGCGGCGAGGCCGCTTCGATCGCTGGCGACGACGAGCCGGGGGTCGGCCGCGAACCGGGCGAGGGCGTGCGCTGCGCCCCACGATCCGGCCATCGCCGCCCGCGCGGTGACGCCGACCGCCGCCAACCGATCGATCATATCCGCCAGCAAGGCGTCCTCGCCGCCAAACCGATGCGCGGCGCCGGTGACGTCCAGGATCAAGCCGTCGGGCGGATCAGGGGCGACGAGGGGCGAATAACGGCGCAGCGCCCACAGCGCTAGCCGCTCCAAGGCTAGGGCGTCGTCCTGCAGATCCGCGTCGTGGAGGATGAGGTCGGCGACCAGCGCGCGGGCTTTGGCGGCGGGAACGCCAGGGCGGAGTCCGAGTCCGAGGGCGGGGGCGTTGGCCGCCAGCACCACGCGTTTGCGGCCGTCTCGGCCGATCGTCACGACCGGCGTGTCAGCCGGCGGCGCGTCTGGACCCAGACGCCGCCGGATCCGATCGGTCGGCCAGCTCGGCAGGGAGATCGAGACGACCCGTCTCATCACAACATTCCAGTTCAAAATCCGCACAGTCCCCCGCCTTGCAGCGGAGCAGTTCAACTCGCCATCGGGCCCGTCCGACGCCTGCGGTCGGCAAGGGTGTTGAGGGCAGGGCGCTCACCCGCCAGCGCGTGGTCGCCGCGGTGGGCTGCCCAAAATCGGCGGCCTCAGTGGATCGCCGCCATCGGCGGATAGCGAGCCCCATGACCCCGGCGCCCTCCGCGGCGAGCTGCAGTCGGCGCGAGGCGGTCATCGACAGACGGCCCACCTCGCCGACGACGGCGCCCAGGCCCTTGTGGCGCAGCCCCTCCTCGAAACAGGCCAAGACCGCCTTATCGTCGCCCGCCTCCACATAGATCACCCGGTCCGGCGCAAGGCCGGCATGCGCCGTCGCTGGGGCGAAGAGATCGGGCCGGACCACACACCAGAGCACCTGACCGCAGGTGCGCGCCGCGATCCCGGCGACGAAGAGGGCCGCAGCGGCGCCGTCCACCGCGTCGCGTCCGCCGCCGGCCACTTCGTGCAGCGCGCCGATCGCCAAGCCGCCTCCGGGCAGACGCGCATCCAGGCAAGCGACCCCAAACGGCAAGACGTCCCGGCGCACGCGACCGCGCGCCTGGATCTTCTCGATCTCGCCGCGCAAGGCGGTGAAGGCGGGGGGCGGCCGCGGGGCGTGCATGAAATCCAAAACAAGGCAGTTGAAAGCATGTTCCTAATTTGTTCTTCTTGGGCGCGATCAGAGTCAAGCGCCGGGTCCGTGCCGGTCGTTGCAGGATAGATCTTCATGAGAGCTCTCAAGACGGATGCAACCTACCAAGCCGATCTCTTCGGGCGTCCCCACCAAGCGGAAATGACTGCGCCAGAAGGCTTTCGCCATTGGGCCGAGATTTTCTCGCCGGAGGTTGAGATGGACCTGGTGCGACATATCGCTGAGCTGCCGTTCAAGCCCTTTGAGTTCCACGGCCATCTCGGCTATCGGCGCGTCGTCTCGTTTGGGTTTCGCTACGACTATGCGCGCCGCACGATCGAGCGGTCCGAGCCGATGGCGGCGTTTCTCTTGGTGGTGCGGCGCGAGCTAGCCGCGGTTGCCGGAAAGCCGGAAGCCGCGTTCGTGCAGGCGCTCATCAACGAATATCCGCCCGGCGCAGGCATCGGCTGGCACCGGGATAAGCCGCAGTTCGACCTGGTGATGGACCTCTCCCTACTCGCGCCCTGCGTCCTCCGATTTCGACGGGCGGCGGGGGTCAAGTGGGACCGGGCGGCCGTCCCCCTCGCGCGGCGGTCCGCCTATCTGTCGACCGGTCCGGCGCGCGCCGCTTGGGAGCATTCCATCACGCCCTTGGAGGCTTTGCGCTACTCGATCACTTTAGAACCCTGCTTTAGCCCACACCAAAACCAAGTGGCGAGGCGATTGGCGCCTCGCGCCCCACGCGGCCGCCCCCTATGCAGGGCGCCGTTGAATCCCTCTGAGAGCCGATGGCTGTGACGCGCATTCTCGATCTGGACGGCCACCCTTCTGTAGAGGGCGAGCACCAATACTTTCGCCTCGTCCTCGACGGCGTCGACGACCTGTCTTCAGCCGACGTGCTGCGTCTGACCGATCGGGCGACCGGGGCTGTCTCTTATTGGCGAGCGTCGCCGCCGACCGGCCACGAGAGCTTGGAGAACACCGGGCGAGGCTGGCGCGGCGTGCTGACGCAAACCGACAAGGGCGGCAAGTAGCGGGGCGCCCGCGGATCGCGGACCGTGGCGGCGAGCGTCGCGCCGATTACGGGACAGAGTTTTGGGCGCTCGCGGGCGGTCGCGTCAGCCAACCTCGCAGGAGCTCGAAGGTCTGCGTCGCCCCAGCCTCGATCGCCGGCTGATCGGCGTCGGACGAGGCTGAACGCACGTGGTCTTGAAAGGCCCGCCACATGGTCCCGGTCTCGGTGCGATAAGGATCGAAATAGGTCAGGCCCGCCTCTGGCAGCCAAGGACGACCCTGAAGCGCTCTGCCGATCAGCCGCCCCCCGAGCGTGGAGCCCTCCATAACATAGAGCGATCCGATGGCGGCCTCGACCGTGTGCGATAGGTCTGCGGCGGCGGCGCATTGGGGGAGGCGCGCGATCTCATGGGCCGACAGTCCCAAGGCCTGCAGGTCGCGTTTCAAGTGGACGAGCCTTGAGCGGGAGGTCATGAGCGCGGCGAGATCGCCGTGCCGGCCGACGGTGGCTTCCCAAACCACATGGAAGCCCCAGAACCGCTCGAGCAGACGGGCGAAACGATCTTTAAGGAGCGGTGGCCGCAGCAGGTCGAGATCGCGCTCGAGCCGCCGGTGGGCGACGGCGGTGGCGGCGCGCAGCCGGTCCATCACGTCCACACCGGCGCCCTTGGGGAGCGGTTCGCGCGTCACGGCGATTATTTGATCGGCGCGGTGACAGCGACTCGAAGGCCCGGTGCGTTGCTGGCCTCTTCGAACGTGCCGGACAATTGTTGGACCATGGCGGCGAGCATGCGGGACCCAAACCCCTGTCGCGTGCCACTCTTCCCTTGGCCGTTGTCCGCCACGATCAGCCGGAAGCGGGACCCGTGCTGCTCCAACGTGATCGAGATCGGTCCCGGCGCGCCGGCATAGGCGTACTTGTTCGCATTGATCACCAGCTCGGTAAGGATCAGCCCGACGTGCACGGCCTCGTCCGCCGAAACGATGATCGGGGCCAGATGGGTGGTGATCTCGTTAGCCCACGCGCCGCCCATCGAGGATTTGAGCTCGGTGCAGAGATCCGCCAGATAACGGGATAGGTCCACCGTCTCCGCCCGCTCGTCGCTGTAGAGCCGGCGATGCACCAGCGCCACCGCCGACACCCGCCGTTGCGCTTCCTCGAGGTGGCGGGTCAGAGCGCCATCGGACTCGGTCTTCGCCTGCAGTCCAAGGAAGGCGGACACCAGTTGCAGACTGTTCTGAGTGCGGTGGTCCACCTCCTTCAGCAGGTAGTCCTTTTGTCGAAGCAGCTGCTCGTTGTCGTTGAGCGTCGCAGTCAACTTGCGGTTCAACTCGCGCATACGGCGGTTCTGGCGCGCTTCGAAGACGTTGCGCATCAGCCGGTTGGCCGACTCGATCTCCAGCAGTCTCCAGGGCTGCGCCCGTCCGCGAATGGCTTGACTCCAGGTCTCGAAGGAGGCCCGCGGCGTCAGGACGGCCTCAGGATCGGCGTCGACCGCCTTGTGCGGATTGCCAGCCCAGTTGACCTCTTCCAGCTCCTCTGGCCGGAACCACATCAAAACCGTGGACTGGTCGGTCGACATGGTGGTGGCGAGAACACCGCTGGCGCGATCCTGGTAGGCTTGGGCCGGTGGATGGAGCGCCGCCAGATTGTGGGCGCTGAACGGTTCGAGGGCGATGCGGCCCTGTACCCAGATCGCCAGCTCCCGGACCGCCTCCGGATCGGGGCAAACGCCGGAGAGGTGCAGGTCGTCGCCCTGAACGGCCGCGAAGCCGGTCGCGGCGAGCATGCTGCAAAGCTTTTCACCGGTGCTGGCGAAAAAGGTGTTGAGGGACTCCCCGCCATTGAACTCAGCCATCGCAGCGTCTTCGAGCGAGCGCAGCCGGATGCGTTCGCGATAGTGCTCCGCCTCCTGCTTGGCCCGGATTTGGCGGGACAGGCTGCTGGCCAACGCCTGACAGGCGAGGCGAACGTCGGACCGCAATCGCCGGGGCGTCTGGTTGTGACAGGCGATCAGGCCCCAGAGCACGCCGTCCCGGACGATCGAGATCGAGGCCGAGGCCGCCACACCCATGTTCCTCAAATATTGGAGGTGGATCGGAGACACGCTTCGAAGCGCCACGTCGCTCATGTCCAGGGCCGAGAGATCGTTGGACGCCGACCGCAACGGCGCGGGCTCATAGGTGACGTCGGGGATGATCCGCACGCGATTGCGCACATAGAGCGCCCGCGCCTGCTTGGGGATGTCTGAAGCGGGGAAGTGGTGGTTCAGGAAGGATGGGAGCATGGGATCGCGGTCTTCGGCGAGCACGACGCCCGCGTCGTCGTCGAGAAACCGGTAGACCATCACGCGATCAAACCCAGTCAGCCGCCGAAACGCCACCGCGGCCTGAGCGCAGAGTTCTCGCAGGCCCGCGGCCCGCTCGAACAGCGTGGCGGAAATGTCCAAGGCGGACAGGGCGTCAGCCGCAGACATGACGCGAGGGGAGGCCGGCTCAAGCTCAACCACGATCCAGCCCTCCGACCGATGGGCCGTGGCGTCGAACGTTTGCCCCATCCGATCGACCTGGTTCAAGACGATGGTCGTGCTGTCGGGCGCGGCGTCGAGCCTGGCGCGGACGTCCTGGTCCAGCAGATCGGCCAAGGTTCGGCCTAGCCAATCGGCCGCCAGGCGTCCCTCGACATCTCCCGCGCCCCCAAACACCACGAGGTTGATCGCGGCCGCCACCAGCAAGAGGCCGTGGGGCTGAATCGATCCGGGGATGTGAATGGGCTCGCGGTCGCAAGCCGTGAGATCGCTCAGGGCCACGCCGCCGAGACGCTGAGCCGCGCCGGCGGCGACGCCACCAGACCGAACGGTCGCCCCCAGTTGCGAGGTATTGATGGGGTCGGACAAGAGGCCCTTTCAGACGAACCGTTGAAGCGGGGAGGCCTCAGCCGCCGTCCTTCGGACCCTAAGCTTGGCTTTTCGGAATAGCGCGCGGCAAATATAAATATCTGTCCGCGGCCAAGTCGCGTGAGCGCCTCCTCGCGGCGCGGAAAATAGAATGGACGCAGCCTGAGAATCCCTAGATACGGGGGTGCGGCCCATTGAGACAACCAGGACCTGTGCCACGTTCTGATTATCTAGGACGAGATGCTGATCGCTCTCGACCTCATGACGATCTACACCTCGATGCCGCCACTTGTTCGGCATTGTGGGCGGTGAGGCGAAGACCGCGGCTCTGCACCGGGCTCGCCCGCCGGGAGTTGATCTCTTCCGAGGTCACCTCATGGACGAACCCGAGACCCCACCGGCTGGCCCGACGATCAGTCATCCATACGGACTTGTGGCCGGCGCTCGGCGCCGTTTCGCGGAAAGCCGATCCACTGGGCGGTTGAGGCGTTATGGCAACTTGAGGCTCCGTTTGGGATTAGGGGCTAGGCGCGAAACCCGTGATCGCTATTTGGAGGCCGCATGGATAATTCCTCTGATGATCACGACCCCGAAACGATCTCCAGCGGGAGCGCGGGGCTTGATAACATTCTGGGCGGCGGCTTCGATCCCGAGCGCATGTATCTCTACGAGGGTCGACCGGGCTCGGGGAAAACCACCCTGGCGCTACAGTTCTTGCTGGAAGGGGCCACCAAGGGCGAGGCGACCCTCTATATCGCGCTCTCTGAAACCGAGCGCGAGCTGAGCCTGGTCGCCAAACGGCACGGCTGGTCGCTTAAAGGCGTCACCGTCTTCGAGCTGGTCCCGCCGGAGACCACCCTGGATCCGAGCCAAGAGCTGACCCTGTTGCAGCCCGCCGACATGGAGCTCAGCGAGACCACCCAGCTGATCTTCGACACGGTGGAGAAGCTCGACCCGACGCGCGTGGTCATCGATAGCCTGTCGGAATTGCGCCTGCTGGCCCAGAGTCCCTTGCGCTATCGCCGTCAAATCCTCGCCCTGAAGCATTTCTTTTCCGGTCGCAACGCCACTGTGATTCTGCTTGACGACCTGTCGTCTCAGCAAAACGATCTGCAACTTCACTCGATCGCTCACGGGGTCGTGTTGCTCGAGCAACTGGCGATCGACTACGGCGCTGCGCGCCGCCGACTTCGGGTCGTCAAGATGCGCGGGATCGATTTCAAGGGCGGCTTTCACGATTTCATCATCGCCCGTGGGGGCTTGAAGATCTTTCCACGCCTGATCGCCGCCGAACACCACAAGGACTTCGATGGCGACCTGGTCCCGAGCGGCAACCTCGAACTCGACACCCTTCTAGGGGGCGGCCTCGAGCGGGGAACCAATGCGCTCCTGATCGGCGCCGCGGGGGTGGGAAAGTCCTCGCTCGCCCTGACCTACGCCGTCGCCGCCGCTGATCGCGGCGAGCGGACCTTCATCTTCGCCTTTGACGAGGGCCGCGGCACCATGGGCGCGCGGGCGCGAACGCTCGGGTTGCCCCTTCAAGCGGCCACCGACAAGGGCCTGATCACCGTCGAGCAAATCGATCCGGCCGAATTGTCCCCGGGGGAATTCGCCGACCGGGTTCGAACGGCGGTAGAGGTCGAGAACGCGCGGATCGTCATTATCGACAGTCTGAACGGCTATTTGAACGCGATGCCGGACGAGCGTTTCTTGATCCTGCAGATGCACGAACTGCTCAGCTATCTGAGCCAGCTTGGGGTGATGACCATCCTCGTCCTGGCGCAGCACGGCTTGGTCGGGCCCATGGAAACGCCGCTCGACATCAGCTACCTGGCGGACGCTGTGATCATGCTGCGGTATTTCGAGTTTGACGGCACCGTCCGGCGAGCGCTGTCGGTGGTCAAGAAGCGCAGCGGCAAGCACGAACACGCCATTCGCGAGTTCACCTTGAGCAGCCACGGCGTCGGTGTAGGCCCGCCACTCAAGGGCTTCAGCGGCATCTTCAGCGGGACGCCCACCTACCACGGCGAGGCCAAGCCCTTATTGCCGACAGAGACGATCGGTGACGATTGAAGCGCCGCCCAACGTCGTTCTCATCCTCGCGCCGGTCGGCCGGGACGCCCAGGCCAGTGCGCGCTTGATCGAACAGGTCGGGTTCACGCCGCAAGTCTGCCCGGATTTGGCCTCGTTGGTCGATGCGCTCGACGAGCGTCTGATCGCCGTGGTGGTGGCGGAGGAGGCCCTCTATGGCAAATCCCTCGATGCGCTCGCGGCTTGGGTGCAGGCCCAGCTGCCGTGGTCGGATCAGCCGTTCTTGGTGCTCACCATTCGCAGCGAAGGACCCCGGTTCACGGCCTTTCGCCGCCAATTGGTGGACCGGTTGCAAAACGTCTCCTTCCTCGAACGACCGCTCCAGGCGATCACGCTCCAAGTTGCGGTCAAGGCCGCAGCGCGCGCGCGACGCCGCCAATATCAAGCGCGCAGTTATCTCGAGGCGCAAAGACATGCCGCCGCCGAACTTGAGCGTCTGGTGGGCGAGCGCACCGGCGATTTGCTGCGGGCTAACGACAAGCTGTCCGAGGAGAGCCTGCGTCGCGAGCGGGCCCAGGCGGCGCTGTCGCAGGCGCAAAAGCTCGAAACCATGGGGCAGTTGGTGGGCGGTGTCGCCCACGACTTCAACAACCTCCTGATGGCGGTCATCGGCAACCTGGATCTCCTCAGCCGAAAAATCAGCCCCGATCCGCGCACGACGCGGTTGCTGCACGGGGCGATGGAGGGCGCGCGCCGGGGCGCGACCCTAACCCAGCGGCTCCTCGCGTTCGCCCGGAAGCAGGAGTTGCAGGTGCGCCCGACCGACATGCTCGGCTTGATTGACGATATGCGGGGCTTGGTCGAGCGATCCATCGGCCCTCGCCTCAAGGTCGAGGTGTCGGCGCCGACCGACCTCCCTGCGGTGACCGTCGACCCGAACCAGTTGGAGATGGCGCTTTTGAACTTGGCGGTGAACGCCCGCGACGCGATGCCCTCGGGCGGCGTGCTGCAGATCGGATTGGCGCTGGCCAAACCCGAAGACGCCGCCGCTCTGGACCTGCCTGCGGGCCGCTACGTGAAGCTTTGGGTTCGCGACACCGGGACGGGCATGAGCGCCGCGACCCTCGCCAGGGCGATTGAGCCCTTCTTCTCCACCAAGGGCGTGGGCAAGGGGACGGGGCTCGGCCTCTCCATGGTTCACGGCCTGGCGGACCAGACCGGTGGGGCGTTCCGGCTGGCGAGCGTTGAGGGCGAGGGGACGACGGCGACGCTCTGGCTGCCGGTGGCCAGCCAGACGCCGGCCGTCAAGACGCCGGCCGTCGCCGTTGGGGACGCGGCCGCGCCGGCCACCATCCTCCTCGTCGACGACGACCCGCTGATCGCGGCGAGCACGGTCGCGCTTCTGGAAGATCTCGGCCACAACGTCATCGATGTGAACTCGGCCGTCGACGCGCTCGACGTCCTCAACAACGGTCTGCGGCCCGACTTGATCATCACCGACCACGCCATGCCCGGCATGACCGGCATGGAGCTCGCGATGACGGTTCGCGCGCGCGCCCCCGAAATTCCGATCCTCTTGGCCACGGGCTATGCGGAGCTCGATGGTGAGGAGGCGATCGATCTGCCTCGGCTTGCAAAACCTTATACGCAAGATCAGTTGTCGGCCCAGATCAGTCGACTGCTGCCGCCGCCGATTGCGGGACAGGAGACACAGCGGTAAAATCTGCGGCCGCTGCGGTGGACGACCGCGATGTTGACCGCGCCCGCGCGTCTCAAAGCGCGTGCGTTCAATCGGGCAGGAGAGCGAGCCATGTGCAACGAGACGGCCCAGCGCAAAGCCTTCGAAACCCTGATGGAGGATCTGGCCAAGCGCAGGATGCCTTCGTTCGAGTGGTCGGAGGGGCGGATTCCAAACGATCTTGGCCCCAAGGAGAGCATTCGGATCAGCGACAGCGCCCCAATCGTCCGGCTTCGCGGCGATAAGCTGGTTGGATCCATGACGCCCTGGGCCTGGAAGGGGCCGACCAGCGCGCCGGTGTTCAACTATGTCACCGAGAAGAAGAAAGGTGAGCGCGAGCTTTGTGATTTCAGCAAAAGCGACCGCGTGCTGGTGTTCGCCGATGGATTCTATGAGTACACAACGCCGAAAATGCCGAAGGTGAAGCTGAAAGATCGACATCTTTTCGAAATGAAAGATGAGCCCTGGTTCTGGATCGCCGGCATCGTCAAGCAGGGCTGCTACACGCTTTTAACCACCGAGCCTGGCCCCGACCTCAAGCCCTACCACGACCGCCAGATCGTCACCTTCGCACCAGACGCGGGCCTGGATTGGCTGACGTTCGCGCAGCCGCCCGAGACGATGCTCAAGGCTCCGCTGGCGGGGACGTTCAAGGTCACCCCGCTGCGAAAGGACGGCGTCGATCTGGCGGCGTGACCAGCCCGCCGCCGCTCACCCCTTGATGGGAAAGATGAGGGCGCCAAACTCGGTGCTGAGCTGCGCCATGAGCGTGCTCGCCACGAAGGTCGGGTATATGTTGATCGCCTTATAAGCGCCCGGAGAGGTTGTCTTGGGGCCCACCGGCTCGCCCAGTTGTCCGTAGGCCCGCAAAGCCTCGATCTGGAGTTCAGTAAGATCCAAGCGGAACGGCCGGGCGTGCTGCTCGACGGCCGCGATCATGGCGGCGTCGATGGAATCGGTCAGGGACATGCCGAACGGTATAGGTCCCGCTATTTCGCCGTCGAGAGGCGGCGCGGCGACCTCTCGTCACGGGCGGCGATGAGCTTCGGGCTGAGGCGGCGTCGGCCAGCGATCCGGCCCACGCGCTATGCGTTATGTTGCGATGAGGATCGCCACCTTCAATATCAACGCCATCACCAAGCGGTTGGACAACCTGATCGCCTGGCTGGGTGAAGCCGAACCCGACGTCGTCTGCCTTCAAGAATTGAAAGCCGAGCAGGGGGCTTTTCCCGCAGACGTTCTGGACGAATTGGGGTACGGCGCGGTCTGGGTCGGCGAGCGGACCTGGAACGGAGTCGCGATTCTGGCGAGGGGCGCAAAGCCGGTCTTGACCCGCTCAAGCCTGTCGGGCGATCCGAACGACCGCCAGCCCGCTATATCGAAGCGGCCGTGAACGGCATCCTGATCGGCTGCCTTTATCTGCCGAATGGCAACCCGCAACCCGGTCCCAAGTTCGCCTATAAACTCGCTTGGTTCGAACGGTTGATCGCCCACGCCGCGACGCTGAAGGCCGCCGGAATCCCAGTGATCCTAGCGGGTGACTATAACGTCGTGCCCACCGACCAGGACTACTATCCGAGCCGGTCTATGGACGGGAACGCCCTGATCCAGCCGGAGAGCCGGGCGGCCTACGCGCGGCTGCTCGACCAGGGCTGGACCGACAGTCTGCGCGCCTTGCAGCCTGAGGGGCCGCTTTGGACGTTCTGGGGCTATCTGCGCCAACGCTGGGCGACGGACAAAGGGATGCGCCTCGATCACCTCCTGCTTTCGCCCGACCTCGTCGCGAGCTTGACGGCTGGCGGCGTCGACCGCTGGGTGCGTGGCGAGCCCAACGCCAGCGACCATGCTCCGGCCTGGATTGATCTTGAGCGGGGCTCGAGCGGGAGGCGGCCGCCACGTATTCGAAAGGCGCCTTATAACGGAACGAGTTGTGGGCAGGACGGTTAGCCTCGGATGACAAACTCGCGCGTCCTTATTGTCGAAGACGACCCGCTCATTGCTTTAGATGTCGAGCAAAGCTTGCTCGCCGCGGGCTTCAACGTCTGCGGCGTCGCGGCCTCTGAAGCCGAAGCGCTGGCCCTGGCGGAGCGGTTTCGCCCAGAGCTCGCCATCGTGGACATCAGCCTCAATCCCGGGGATGGGCGGGTTGTTGCGAAGGCGCTCTGCGGCGACTTCGCCACGGCCGTCTTGTTCGCCACGGGCCAATGCGACGAGGTTGAAGGCATGAGCGGCACAGGCGCTGTAGCGTGTCTGCCCAAGCCCTATAACGCGGATCTCATGCCCGCGGCGCTGGCCGCCGTACGGCGGATGGCCCAGGGCGAGCGCACCGAACCGCTCCCTGACTATATGTTCGCCTTGGCCGCCTGATGGGCCGCCGTCGCAATCTCTGGCCAGGGATCGGTCTAAGCGCTTGGTCCCTAGGACTTGAAGCGTCGTCGGTGATCGGTCTGCGGACCCTGAAGATCGCGGCGGGCGGCCCTGCTGCGGCGGCGGAATCTGAGCTGATGGTCCGCGAAAAGGTGCAGACGGCGTTGGCGCTGCAGACCTTGGCGATGACCGGCGCGCTCGGATTTACAGCGGCGGGCGCGACGTCCAAGACGTTAGCCCACTATAGACGCAAGGTCCGCGCCAACCGTCGGCGGTTGGCCAAGGTTTAACGGAACAATCGCGACATCTCGGGCTTCCCCTTTCGATAGGAGGAACACATGTCCAAGCGCGAAGAAATCGCCCCCAATGGCGACAAACGCTACATCCGCCGCGACGACCAGGGCCGGATCAAGACCTCGGTCGAGGAGCGCGCGTCCCTCTCGTCCGACGCGCACCATAAGGCCACGCACGCAGCCAAGCCCGGTCAGGGCGACCGTGGCGACGGCCACGCCAAGTAATCCAGCTTGGCGAAGTCCTCAGCCCGTAAGCTGAAGGTCTTTCAGGCTCAGTTCGGATTCTTCGACACCGTCGTCGCCGTGCCGAGCCAGGCCGCCGCTTTGCGCGCCTGGGGCGTTCGCCAAAATCTGTTCGCGGACGGGCAAGCCAAGCCCGCCACCGATCCGAAGGCGGTCGCGGCGGCGCTGGCGCACCCCGAAACACCTCTGCGCCGTGCTGTCGGCACCGACGACGCCTTCGCCGTTGAGCCGACGGGCTTGCCGAGCGTGCCCGATGCGCCGAAGACGCCGGCGCCTAAGGCGACGGCGAAGGCGAAGTCCTCTGCGGCGCCCAAGCCGCCCGCCGATCGCCGCGCCTTGGATGCGGCCGAGGCCGCCCTGCGACAGCTCGACGGCGACCGCAAGCGCGAGGAGGCGTCGTTCCGCACTCAACAGGATGCGCTCGATGCGGCGCGTGACGCGGCCCAAACGGCCTATGTCGCGGGCCGGAAGGCCGCCACGGCCGACGTGGTCGAAGCGCGTAAGCGCTATAGGTCGGCCGGCGGCGAGGATTGAGCCTTGCGCCTTGCGGGTCGGTTTGCCGCCGCCGGCATGGCGGCCTCAATCTTCGGGCCCAATAGCCATCCAGCCGACCGACAGGCCTGGGAATGGCGCGCCAACCCGTTCAGCCCTGACGGGCTCCTGACAAGGTAGGCACCTCGCCGTTTGACCTTTCTCTAGGGGCCAGCCCGGCTTTGCTTCAACGCCGCCAACAAACCCTCGATCGAGTAGGGCTTCCGCAGCAGCTCAAACCCGTGTGTGCCCTCTTCCGCGATCACGTGGCTGTAGCCGCTGGTCAGGACCACCTCGAGGTCTGGCCATCGTGCTTTGACCGCTTGTCCGAGGTCGATGCCGCTCATGCCGGGCATGACGACGTCGGAGAACACCAGATCGAAGGCGTCGCGGTTTCGGCTCAGCGCGTCGAGGGCGCTCTGTCCGTTCCCAACCCAGGTGACGGTCTGGCCCAACTCCCTCAGGAGGCCGGCGGCGAAGTTGCCTACGCCTTCATTGTCCTCGACCAGGAGAATCCTGCGCGCCGGCAGAACGGCGACGTCGATCGGCCCGACTGGGGCCTCGGGTGTCTCCGGCGTCGCGCGGGACCGCGGCAGATAGAGGGTGAACGCCGTTCCCACACCCACTTCGCTGCGCACATCGATCTCGCCGTGCGACTGCTTGGCGAAACCATAGACTTGGCTAAGACCAAGCCCCGTCCCTTTATCAATGGCCTTGGTGGTGAAGAAGGGCTCGAAGACGCGGGTCAGGGTGTCGGGCGACATCCCGGCTCCGGTGTCGGCGATCTCGACGGCGACGAAGTCGCCGGTGGCCGCCGCATGGCCTCGCACTGGGGGCACGCCCGACGATGCGAACGCCCGGATCGTGATGGCGCCGCCGCCCGGCATGGCGTCGCGGGCGTTGATGACCATGTTCAGAACGGCGGTTTCGAACTGGCTGGGGTCGGCTTCGACCAACTGGGCGACCTCCGCCAGCTCAATCTCGACGGCAACCGACGCTCCAATGGTCGTTCCAATGATCTGGTGGAGGCCGCGCAGGCGCGCACCGACGTCGAAGACCTCAGGCTTGAGCGGCTGGCGGCGCGCAAAGGCCAGGAGTTGTCCGGTGAGGGCGGTGGCGCGCTTGGCCGTGTCGGCGATAGCCTGGGCGTAGCGCAGTCGTTTTTCGTCGTCGAGATTTGGCCGCAGCAAGAAGTCGGCCGAGGCCCGGATCACCGTCAGCAGATTATTGAAGTCGTGGGCGACCCCGCCGGTCAAGCGGCCGATCGCTTCCATCTTCTGCGCCTGGGCCAGCGCTTCGCGTGAGCGTTCGAGCTCTTCCTGCGCCTTGCGCCGGTCGGTGATGTCGCGGGTCACCTTGGCGAAACCAACCAACTCGCCACGGTTATCGTAGATCGGGTCAATCACCACGTTCGCCCAGAAGCGTTCGCCATTTTTACGAATCCGCTGGGCTTCGCCTTCGAATTTCCCTTCGGCGATGGCTGTCGCGAGGGCTCGCACCGGCATGCCGGCCGCACGATCCTCCTCGGTGTAGAAGCGTGAGAAGTGCTGCCCAACGATCTCCTCGGCGGTGTAGCCCTTGATCGCTTGCGCACCGGCGTTCCAGTTGGTGACGCGGCCTTCCGGATCGAGCATGTAGATGGCGTAGTCGCGCACGCCTTGGACCAGCAGGCGAAAGCGCTGCTCGCTGGCCACCAGCGCTTCGTCCACCACCCGCCGCTCGGTGATGTCCCGAGTGACCTTGGCGTAGCCGATGACCCGTCCGCCCTCGCCGATCACAGGATCGATGACCACATGGGTCCAGAAGCGCGTGCCGTCCTTGCGCAGGCGCCAGCCCTCCGCCTCGAACCGACCTTCGGAGGCGGCGGTCTGCAAAGCCCGGGCGGGAAGCCCGATGGTCCGATCTTCGTCCGTGTAGAAGACGGAGAAGTGCTGGCCGATGATCTCGTCGGCCGTGTAGCCCTTGAAGCGTTCGGCGCCGGTGTTCCAGGTCGCGACGTAACCGTCCGCATCCAACAGGTAGATGGCGTAGTCCTTGACCGCATCGATCAGGATTTGAAAGCGATCAGAGGGTGCGAGGTCGGAAAGCGTTCGGGGTGGAGAATTTTGCATACGCACCCGTTCTAACGATAGTGGTGCGCCTCTCGACGCTGCCCTCAGAAATACCGGACCCTCGTCCCCACGCGGCTTTCTGTATCGTTCGTGCGGCCTCGCGGGAAGGCTTTGGCGCTGAGATTATGGCCGGGGCGGCAAACTCAAGGCGGACGGCGACGAAGATCGAGCCCTCAGCTCGCCTTGCGGGTTTTCGGTTTGGCCGCCGCCGACTTGGTGGTCTTGGCTTTGGCCGCAGCGGCCTTGTCAGAGCCCTTGGCCTTGCTGGCCAAGCTGGCCCGCAGCGCCGACATTAGGTCCACGACGTTGGTGTCCTCGGGATCCGCGACCTTGGCCGGCTTGTGACCCTTCTTCTTATCTTCGATCAGCGCCTTCAACGCTTCCTCGTAACGGTCGACGAACGCGGAGGGGTCGAACGGTCCTTCGCGCTGCTCGATGATCTTTTCGGCGATGGCGATCATCCCGGCGTCCGCCTTGGCGCCGCTGATGGCCTCGAAGATCTCGTCCGGCTTGCGGACCTCGGCGTCCGAACGGATCGTATAGGCGAGGATGCCCTTGCCGCGCGGCTCCAGCGCCAGGATGCGCTCGCGCGTGGCCATAACGATGCGGGCCAGGGCGATCTGGCCGGACTTCTCCATGGCGGTGCGGATCACGCCAAACGCCTCTTGGGCCATCTTGCCGTCCGGCGCGAGGTAGTAGGGATTGTCCCAGTAAATCCGGTCGATCTCGTCGCCGGGCACGAAGCGCTCGATGTCGATGGTCTTGGTGCTCTCCAACTTGACCGACTTGATCTCCTCGTCGGTCAAAAGGATGTATTCGCCCTTGGAGACCTCGTAGCCCTTGACCAGAGCAGACCGCTCGACCGGCCCGGTGTCCGGATCGGTGGTGATCATCTTGATCCGGTTATTGGTCTTTGGATTGATCAGGTTGAAGTGGACGTCGCCGCCGGAATTGGTCGCGGTGTAGAGGGCCACCGGACAGGTGACGAGCGAAAGCTTCAGGTGACCTTGCCAGCTTGGACGATACGCCATCTCGATGTCCCCGGCGCCAGGGCGGCGCGCTCAGACTCGACTTAACGGTCGTTCAGGCGATTCGTTCGGCCTAGGCGCAGGGCGCGGTCTCGCCAGAGTCCAAGTCGATCCGAAAGCAATGCTCGTGGCCCGTATCCACATCGCGGACGACGACGCTGATCTCGTGATCCTCGGTGAGGGGCGGATGGAAGTCCTCGACGTAGGCGACCGTGGCCGCCTCGAACGAGGTCTCTTCCAGCACCCGCGCATGATGGCTCTCCACGTGACGGGCGTGGACGCTGAATTGGCGGGTGTCGCGGGCGACTTGGGTCATGTCCTGGGTCTCCTCCTCCCTCAACGCGCCCGACCAAGAAAGGATTCATTCGAGGCCACGGCCCCGCTCGGATCGTGTGGCCGAGGTGATCGTTGATGATCTTGACCTAAGTCGGAGCAAATCATGGCTGCTACAAAGCTCGCCAAGTATCAGGACATGCGCGACTTTTCCCGGACGGCCGAGCCGTCGGGGAAGGACGCCAAGGTCACGCCCTCTAAGGCCTTGCGCTTCGTCATCCAGAAGCACGCCGCCAGCCACCTGCATTTCGACCTCCGCCTCGAATACGGGGGGACCTTTCGCTCCTGGGCGGTGCCCAAGGCGCCGTCGCTGGATCCGAAGGATCGCCGGATGGCGATGGAGGTCGAGGACCATCCGCTCGATTACGGCGATTTCGAAGGCACCATCCCCAAGGGTCAGTATGGCGGCGGCACAGTCATGCTGTGGGATCGGGGCTACTGGGCGCCGGAGAAGGGCTTAGAGAACATCGGCCAGGCCCTAGCCAAGGGTGAGCTGAAGTTCGTCATGGAAGGCGAGCGGATGCACGGCTCGTGGGTGATCGTGCGCCTGAAGGGCGACGGCAAGGGCAAACCGAAGACCGCTTGGCTCCTGATCAAACACCGCGACGAAGGCGCGGTTGAGGGCAATGTCACTGGGCCGACGGATGGGGACAAATCAATCGCGTCAGGCCGGACCATGACCGAGATCACCAACGGGAAGGGGAGGGCGGCCAAGCCTTTCATGACCGCCAAGGGCGCCGACGCGGGCGCGGTCTGGCAGAGCAACCGTGACGACAGCGCACCGGCGGGTTTGATCGAGCCCTCTAAGCCGAAGCCCTCAACCGCCAAGGCCAAAACCGTCACGAGCTTGCCGGACTTCATCGAGCCGCAGTTGACCAAGTCGTTGGACAAGCCGCCGGTCGGTCCGGGCTGGGCCCATGAGATCAAATTCGACGGCTATCGGATGCAGCTTCGCACCGTCGGGGGGAAGGCGACCTTGTTGAGCCGCAAGGGCCTCGACTGGTCGTCGAAGTTTCCCGAAATCGTCGCCGCCGGCGCGGGCCTGGGCGATGGGATCATCGACGGCGAAGTGGTGGCCCTAGACCATACCGGAGCGCCCAACTTCGCGGCGCTGCAGGCGGCCATCTCCGACGCCAAGACCAAGGACCTCGTGTTCTTCGTCTTCGACCAGATGTTCGCCGGCAAGGCGGACCTGCGGCCGTTGCCGTTGTCGGAGCGGAAGGCTCGGCTGCAGGCCCACGTCGAGACCGCCCCGAGCAACATCCACTACGTCGATCATTTCATCACCGCGGGAGACGCGGTGCTGCAATCCGCTTGTCGCATGGACCTGGAAGGCATCGTCTCCAAGCGGCTCGATGCGCCCTACCAGTCTGGTCGCAGCGAAAGCTGGAGCAAGTCCAAGTGCCGCCAGGGTCATGAGGTGGTGATCGGCGGCTGGACCACGACCGGCGACGCCTTCCGCTCGCTGATCGCCGGCGTCAATCGGGACGGCGAGCTCGTCCACGTCGGTCGGATCGGCACCGGGTTCGGGCGCGATGTCGTCGCGCGGATCCTGCCGCGGTTGAAGGCGCTCGAGACGGATGTGAACCCGTTCAAAGGCAAAGGTGCGCCGAAGAAGGGCGCGGGCGTTCACTGGGTGCGGCCCGAGCTGGTCGCCGAGATCCAGTACGCCGGCTTCACCGGCGACGGGTCGATCCGGCAGGCGTCGTTCAAGGGCCTGCGCGAAGACAAGCCGGCTCAGGAGGTGGAGGCCGAAACGCCGGCGCCCGCGGCGACGACCGAATTAAGTGAGCCCGCGCCGGTGACGGTTCGGACCAAGACCGTGATCCCACGCGGCTCCGTCCCGGTGTTGGGCGTCACCATCAGTCATGCCGACAAGCCGCTCTGGCCCGACGCGGGCGACGGCAAGCCCGTCACCAAACTGGAGCTGGCGCAGTATTACGAGGTGGTCGGCGAATGGATGCTGCCCCACGTGAAGGGCCGGCCCTGCTCGATGATCCGCATGCCCGACGGCATCAACGGGGCGCAGAACTTCTTCCAGCGCCACAGCGCTAAGGGTCAGTCCTCGCTGATCACCGAGGTCGAGGTCTGGGGGAATCGCAAGCCCTACATTCAGTTCAATCGCGTGGAGGCGCTGGTGGCGGCCGCCCAGACAGGCGCGTTGGAGCTGCACCCTTGGAACAGCGAACCGTTTCTGCTCGAGCAGTCGGGCCGGTTGGTGTTCGACCTCGACCCCGCGCCGGATGTCGCGTTCGAGGTGGTGATCGAAAGCGCGCGCGAGATCCGCGATCGGCTTGAGGAACTCGGTCTGGTCAGCTTCTGCAAGACCACGGGCGGCAAGGGCCTGCACGTGGTGACGCCGCTGAAGGCGAAGGGGATCGACTGGTCCGTCGCCAAGGCGTTCGCGCGCGACGTCTGCAAGGTGATGGCCGCCGAGGCACCGGACCGCTACCTGATCAACATGGCCAAGAAGGAGCGCACGGGGCGCATCTTCCTGGACTACCTGCGTAACGATCGCATGGCGACGGCGGTCGCGCCGCTATCCCCGCGTGGGCGACCCGGAGCTCCGGTCTCCATGCCCGTGACCTGGAGTCAGGTGAAGAAGGGGCTCGATCCCAGCGCCTACACCGTGCGCACCGTGCCGGCGCTGGTGCAGAAGCTGAAGGCCTGGGAGGACTACTGCGAGGGCGAGCGGCCGCTGGCCGCCGCGATCAAGCGGCTCGGCAAGGTGTGAGGAGGAAAGCCAATGCCGACAATCAAAACCCGCTTGCTTGAGATCAGCTACCGCGATGACGGACCGCGGGACGCGCCGGTGATTCTGCTGCTCCACGGTTGGCCCGACGACGCTTCGACCTGGGACGCCATCAGTCCAGTGCTCAACACTGCCGGGTTTCGGACGATCGCGCCGATGGCGCGAGCGTTCGGCGGGACCCGGTTCCTGTCGCCCGACACAGTGCGCAGCGGCAACACCGCCATGCTGGCGCTCGACGCGATCGAGATGCTGGATGGCCTGGGCGTCCAGAGGTTTTCGATCGCCGGGCATGACTGGGGCGCGAACATCGCGGAAATGCTGGCGGTCGGCTGGCCTGAGCGGGCCCTGCGCATGGCGACGTTCTCGACGCCGCCGCGGCTGGGCGGCCTGAAGACCCCGCCGTTCTGGCACGCGCGGCTGCAGTGGTATCACTGGTTACAGGCCACGGATCGCGGCGCGCAGGCGGTGCGGGAGGATCGCAAGGGCTTCGCGCGCATCATGTGGGAGACCTGGTCGCCGGCGGGCTGGTTCGATGAGGCGACCTTCGAGCGCGTATCGGCTTCCTTCGACAGTCCCGACTGGGCTGAGGTGACCCTTCACAGCTATCGCTCGCGCTGGGACGAGGCCGAGCCCGATCCCGCCAGCAAATGGCTCGACGATAAGGTCAAGGCGACCAAGACGCTTAGCCTCCCGACGATCTATGTCCACGGCGAGGAGGACGGGGTCAATCCGCCGAAGACGGCCGAGACGATCCACGAGAAGTACACGGGCCCGTTCGAGCGGATCGCGCTACCGGGCGTTGGCCATTTTCCGACCCGTGAGGCACCGGAGGCGGTCGCCGCGCGGCTGGTCGAGCACTTCGCATCGGCGAGTTGACTGATGCTGGATAGGGCTTCTTGCATAGCGGCAGGTCTTACCTTCATCGGAGGGTGTGCGTGTGGCCGGGTTCGTTTTCAGGCCAAAGGGGCGCCCAAGCGGGTGGGCCTTTGTCACTGCATGACCTGCCGAAAGGCGCACGCCGCCGCCTTCAACCCATACGTGGTGTTTGATCGCGACCAGGTGGAGATCACTGGCCCGCGGCAGAGTTGGCGGAGTTCGCCGGGTTATGATCATCGGTTCTGCGGCAGCTGCGGCAGCCGCGTGGTGGCGGATAATGGCGAAGAGGTCGAGCTGTCGCTTGGCAGCTTCGACGAACCCGGTGTGCTGGACCCCAAGTACGAATGCTGGACGATCCGGCGTGAACCCTGGTTGCCCATGCTCGACCTTCCTCAGTTCGATCACAACCCGACGCCGGCCCTCGACCAAGACGATCCGTCGCCACCGCCCCCGTGAAGATCGCGACCTTCAACATCGACAACGTCAACAAGCGACTGGCCAACCTACTGGACTGGCTGGCGGACGCGCAGTCGTGGCGCGACGCCGGTGGTCACCCGGCGCTCGCTGCCCGGCGGCCCAACGACAAAGGCATGCGGCTCAACCCCCTGCTGCTGAGCCCCGCCCTGGCCAATCGCTTGGCGGCCGCCGGCGTGAGCCGATCCGGGAGGGGAGAGGAGGGGGCAAGCGACCACACGCCGACGTGGATCATGCTGGAACCGTCGACGACGCGGAAGCGAGAGGCGGTCGGGACGAGCCGCCCGGCCGCCCGACCGCCCGACCGCCCGACCGCCCGACCGCCCGGCCGGCGGCTCGACGCTCGATTCGGCGGTCGTTCGGCACGATCGGATCGGCGCGTTAAGACCCGCCCAGGGCTGCCTTGATCTGCTGCGCCATCTCGAGATGATGTTGGATCACCGGCTCCGTCGAACGGGCCGCCGCCTGCAGGTTTGCGTCCGCGCCCGCCTCGGCAAAACTGCGCTCCACGGTGAGCGCCTGCTGGTGGGCGAGCACCTGTTGTTTGACGTAGGCCTTGTCGAAGTCCGGGCCTCGCAGGCTTTGCAGGGCCGCTAGCATTGACACCTGATCGCTGCTCATCGCCGGCGGCGGCGCCGGAAGGCCCGAGGCGGTCGCTGCTCTCGCGAGGTCCGCGCTGGTGCGGTTATGATCATCGATCATGGCCTGGGCGTAGGCGCGAATGCGGGAATCCTGGCTTTGGGTGATCGCGACGTAGCCAGCTTGAATCTCATATTGATCCGACTGCGCCGCCGCCATGGCGAAGTCTTGGGGCGTGGGGGGAATGGCGGTCTGGGCCGCCGCCGATCCCGCTGCGACGGTGGCGGCGAGCAAGGCGATGCGCGTCAGGACGGTCGCTCGCGATCCGGCTCGGGCGGTGGTCATCAGGGTTGTCCCTGTCCGCCGCCGGCGCCGTAGACGTTGCCGGTGGTATAGCTGCCGTCGTCTTCGGCCAAGCGCACGTAGATGCCGGCGAGCTCCGCGGGCTGACCCGGCCGGCCGAGCGGAGCGGTGGCCCCGAACGTCACCACCTTGCCCTCCGAGGCGCCGCCGGAGATCTGTAGCGGCGTCCAAATCGGGCCGGGCGCCACGCCGTTGATGCGGATGCCCTTGGGCCCAAGTTGCTTAGCCAGCGACTTAACGAAATTCATCGTCGCAGCCTTGGTCTGGGCGTAGTCATAAAGGTCGGGCGAGGGGTCGTAAGCCTGCTCCGACGTGGTCGCGATGATCGTCGAGCCCGGCTGAAGGTGCGGTAGCGCCGCCTTGATGATCCAGAACGGCGCGTAAATGTTGGTCTTCATGGTCCAGTCGAAATCCTCGTCCGAGATGTCAAGGATGGAGGATGTCGACTTCTGGTGGCCGGCGTTGCTGACCACGATGTCCAGAGCGCCGAGCTGGGCGACCGCATCGGCGACCAGGCGGCGGCAGAAGGCGGCGCCGCGCAGATCGCCGGGGAGGGGAACGGCCTTCTGGCCGGCGGAGCGGATCAGACCCACCACCTCGCGCGCATCCGGTTCTTCGACCGGCAGGTAGTTGATGGCGACGTCTGCGCCCTCGCGCGCGAAGGCGATCGCCGCGGCGCGGCCCATGCCGCTATCGCCGCCGGTGATAAGCGCCTTGCGGCCCCGGAGCCGCCCCGAACCGACATAGCTGGTCTCACCATGATCCGGTCTCGGGTCCATCCGACCGGCCAGCCCCGGCCAAGGTTGGGACTGCGCCGGAAACGGCGGCTTAGGGTGTTTGGTCCGCGGATCCTGCTTGCCGCCCTTGGAGGTTGCGACGGTTTGGGCCGCCGCGGGGCCAGCAACTGCGGCGGCCGCGCCGAGCGTCGAAGCCGCCATCATCTGACGGCGAGAGAAGGGGGGATCGGACGGCACGCTTGTCTCCTGGGAGGCGTCGAATCAGGGGCGAGGCGAAGGTTCAGCGCCTGCGCCTCAACAGCACAAACCCCCGCGCTATTCTCCAGTTCCTGGAGTGAGCGAAGCCGCGAACTGCAAAGCTGGCATTGTCGAGCCGTATTGCGCGCCAACAGGCGATATTTCGACGAGCGCAATACTAAAACAAACCTGAGCTGCAGGAACAGCGGCACAGGAAATCGTTGAAGGCCAACCCCCTTCTGAGCGATGGATCACCATGCTCAAACCCGCCGCCTGAGGGCGTCGGCTGGCCGGGCAGGAGTCTCTGTCCGGTCAGCGATCGTGGATTTGAGTCAGCCAGCGCCTCCGCTGGCCCGCCTCAGCGGTCAGAGGCTTGTCTTCTGGCCCTTTCCTCTGCTTCTGGCCGGCAAGCCCTCGGCCGCACGCGCGCAGGATCTTTAAGACAGGCGAGCGCGCTTTGAATTTTCGCCGAAACGAGCGCTCCACCGTAAGCGTGAGCCATTATCGCGTTAGAGCGTTGGACCAGACGGGCACATTCATGTTCACCCACCCAAACCATGAGTAATTTGGGCGAGTTCGTCCCAAGGGCGTTCGAACCGCATGCATGACGTACGAACCAAGTCCGATACAGGCTTAGCCTTTCTCAATGGCGGCGGGGCTATGGGGAATGAGATCCGGTCGTATCCTTGGGCGACGTCCGAGATCGGCCATCCATCTTCGTGGCCCAACGCGCTAAAGACCCTGGTCGGCGTCATGATCAAGGCGGGCCAACCGATGTTCCTCGTGTGGGGACCCGAGCGCGTTTTGGTGTTCAACGACGGCTACGCGGAGATGCTCGGCGGCAAACGGCCCAACGCGCTCGCAAAGTCTTTCTTTGATGTCTGGCCAGAGGCGCAGGCCGACGTGGGCCCGCTCTTCGAGGGGGTCTTCGCCGGTGAAGCGATCCAGATGGACGACATCACCCTCTTTGTCGATCGAGGGCGCGGACTTCAGGAGGCCCACTTCGCCTTCTCCTACACGCCGGTGCTGGACGACCGTGGCGAGGTGATGGGCTTGTTCTGTCCCTGCACTGAGACGACCGACCAGGTGCTGTCGCAGAGCCGGCTGGCTGCGGCGCAAGAACGACAGCGGCTGCTTCTCCAGCAAATGCCGGGGTTTGTCGCTGTGCTCGCTGGGCCCGACCACGTCTACGAGTACGTCAACGAGGCCTACTTGGCGATGACCGGCCCACGGCCGTTCATTGGCCGCGCCGTGCGAGATATTTTTCCAGACCTTGAGGGCCAGGGCTTCTTCGAGCTCCTGGACAACGTCTATTCGACGGGCGAACGGTTCGCGGCTCGGGCGATGCCGATCCAGTTCGCCGGCGAGGCCGAGAGCCGCTTCGTCGACTTCGTCTACGAGCCGATCCGAAATGAACTCGGGGCGGTCGGCGGAATCTTCGCGGGCGGATATGACATTACGGAGCGGGTCCGGGCGGAACACGCTCTTCTCGCTGCAGAAGCATCCTCCGCACGGGTGCTCGACGCGACATCCGAGGCCTTCTACGCCATCGACCGAACCGGGGTTACGACGCTTTGCAATCGGGCGTTCGTCGCCATGCTTGGCTTCGAAAACCGGGATGCGGTGCTCGGTCGCAAGCTTCACGACGTCATCCACCACTCGCATCCCAACGGGTCGCTCTACGCCGTGGAGGATTGCCCGATCTATCGCGCCGCCTCCGAAGGTGTGCGCGCCCACGTCGAAGACGAGGTGTTTTTTCGGCTAAGTGGCGAGCCCTTCCCGGTCGAGTACCGGGCCGAGCCGATCTTCGCCGACGAAGAGCTGCAGGGCGCCATCTGCACCTTCTCCGATATCAGCGCGCGGCGGGAGGCCGAACTGGCGCTGGCCGCCAGCGAAGCGGAGTTCGCACCTTCGCCCAGGCCATGCCGAACCACGTCTGGGCGTCGCCGCCTAACGGCCGGCTCGATTGGTTCAACGAACGCGTCTACGAGTACAGCGGCTTCGGACCGGGGGAGCTCGACGGCGAGGGATGGGCGCAGATCGTGCATCCTGACGACTTGCCACCCGCCCTCGAAAGCTGGGGCGCAGCGCTCGCCTCGGGCGCGACCTATCAGACGGAGTTCCGGCTTCGCCGCGCGGACGGCGCCTACCACTGGCACATCGCCCGGGCGCTCCCGATCCGTGGCCCAGACGGCAAGATCGATCGGTGGATCGGCACGAACACGGACATCGAGGACCAGAAGGCGACGGCGCAAGCGTTAGCCGAGCTCAACGCGACCTTGGAACAGCAGGTCGCTCAACGGACAGCCGAACTCAATCGAGTCTGGGAAAACGCGCAGGACCTGTTGATCGTGATCGATCCGGAGGGACGTTTCCACGCGGTCAGTCCCTCCGTCAAAGCGATCCTCGGCTACGATCCGGAGGACCTGATTGGTCGGCCGCTGTTTGAGATCGTCGTTCCCGAGGATCAGTCGGCGACCCAAGGCGCGGTGGACCAGGCCCTGCACCTGACCCCGTTCGAAAATCGCTATCTGCATAAAGAGGGCGGCTATCGCTGGCTGTCGTGGATTGCGGCCCCGGAAGGCGGCCTCATCTACGCGACGGGGCGCCACATCACCGCCGAAAAAGAGGCGGCGCTGGAGTTGGCGGCGACCCAGGAAGCGCTGCGTCAAAGTCAGAAGATGGAGGCGGTCGGTCAGCTCACGGGCGGCATCGCGCACGACTTCAACAACATGTTAGCGGTCGTGATTGGTTCGCTCGACCTGCTTCGCCGTCGCATTGGGGAGGGCGACGCCCGGGCCAGGCGGTACGCAGACGCCGCCACGGACGGCGCGCGCCGGGCCGCGCTGCTCACGCAGCGGCTCTTGGCGTTCTCACGACAACAACCCTTGCAGCCGAAGCCCATCGATCTCAATCACCTCGTCGCGGGGATGTCGGACCTGCTGCGCCACTCATTGGGTGCGGAAGTCCGGCTGGAGACGGTCCTCGCCGGCGGCCTTTGGCGCACCCACGCCGATCCCAATCAGCTCGAGAATGTTATCCTGAACCTCGCCGTGAATGGACGCGACGCCATGCCGGAAGGCGGCCGCTTAACCATTGAGACCCAGACCGCCCATCTGGACGCCCGCTATGCGGCGGCTCACCTGGGCGTCCCGGCCGGCCAGTATGTCATGGTCGCAGTCTCCGACAGCGGTTCGGGCATGCCGCCGGATGTGATCGCCAAGGCCTTCGATCCGTTCTTCACCACCAAGGCGGTCGGCAAGGGCACCGGCCTTGGCCTCAGCCAGGTCTACGGCTTCGTCAAACAGTCCGGCGGTCACGTGAAGATCTACTCCGAGCCCGGCGAGGGGACGACGGTCAAAATTTACCTGCCGCGGCTCGTCGGTCAGCAACAAGAAACCGACAACGAAAGCACAAACCACGAGCTGCCCTTGGGCGATGACCTTGAGGTCGTCCTAGTGGTCGAAGACGAAGCGGCCGTCCGCCAGTTCAGCGTCGATGCGCTCACCGAACTCGGCTACCGCGTGCTCGAGGCGGACAGCGCCGCCGCGGCTCTCCGCCTCTTGGATGGGCACCCGGAGATCGTCGTGATGTTCACAGACGTGATCATGCCCGACGTCAACGGTCGTAAACTGGCGGACGAGGCCCTCCGACGTCGTCCTGATCTGAAGGTGCTGTTCACGACCGGGTACACGCGCAACGCCGTCGTCCACAATGGCGTGCTCGACCCCGGCGTAGAGCTCCTCGGCAAGCCGTTTACGATCGAGGAGCTCGCCGCCAAAATGCGCGACGTCCTAGACACCCATGCGTGAACGATGGCCCTCGGGAGCTGGGGAAACTTCGCCAACGCGGCGCCGAGGAGGCCGATGCACTAGTGGTCAAAATCTGACATTTGAGTCCCGGCAGTTCTTTGCCGAGGCGGGCGATTGAAGGAGCCGAGCCGGAAGCCAAAGGTGAAAGTCGACCCTAGTCGGACATAAGGCCTCTAGGACTAGGGATAGGGCGAGATAGCTTGAATAAGGTCGCCCTACCCGGAACCGCACCGCAGGCTACCCCACAACTATTCACGCTACCCTGGACGGTGCGCGACGCAGGCGCAGAATTCTATAAACTCAGCCCAGTCGAACCTTGAAAACACCGGGCGGTTTAACCGTGAGAAAGCTCTTCATCATGTTGAAAAGACTTCCTGTGATCGCCCTCGCGACGTCGATCATGTTCGCGCCACTGGTCGCGACGGCCCAAACCTTAGACTATTACCGGCACCTTGCGAAGGCGCAACTGGAGAAGGCTCATTTGAAAGTGGTGGGCCCGCAGACGAGTTCAGCCAACGAAATGCGGGCGGTTCAAATTGAGACAGAGGTGGTGGGCGCCAGCAGCTTACACGCAATATCAAAACTAGAAGAAATATCGTTTGCCGAGGGACAGGAGACGGCGGCGAAGCACAGGCTGGAGAAAAAATAGGGGGTCGGCGACCTGCATCTCGGCTTTGAAGGCCCAGAGGTCCAGACTTGGGGGTAACGGTAGGCATCCACCCCCTGCCGTCATTCGGAATGTCCGATTCATGGCAATGCGGCATCGGCGATCCACGATTCTGCCAATCCGTGGCCGCGTGGGTACCAGGTGTAAGATTCTATCTACTAGTCGCAGCCCACAAAGACGAAAACCGAGTGACGCCGCGCGCAGCTCCACACAGGCCTCGCAGTTTGGCCGAGGCTCGCTGATAAGCGGTGGGTCCGTCAGCGGGCTTTGGGTCGATAGAGAAGGTGGGGTTCTTCCTCGGGGCGATCGACGAACTCGGCGATAACGCGCCCTTCGTCCAACAGATGGATCAGCGCCTCCGCCAAGCTGCCCGGACCGGCCATCGTGAATAGGTAGATTTTGTGCTCACCAGAGAGGCCCTGTAAACGCGCTGCAGCGCGCATTTCGGTCAGAGCCGGTGCTTTGCGCGGAGCGGACTCAGGGACAAGCGAGATGAACGGGTCTCCCGCCCCGTCCTCACTGGCCTCTTCGCCGTCCTCACCGGCAGCCTCATCTTCGTCCTCCTCCTCCTCCAAGCCGTCGCGGAGAACCTCATGCTTTTGGAGCGGAAGGTCCGTCTTGCGCCTGGGCGCCGTCGCGATGAACGGGTAAGCCTCTTGGGCAAGGGGCGACGCGTCGCTTTGGAGATCGCGGGCTGAAACACCAGCGCGCCGACGACGACGGATAAGCCGCGACGCAACGTCTCTGAGCAAACGCAACATGGGCAATCTCTAGCGCGCCATAACGACGTTTGAATAGCTCAGAAAGTGAACGTTGGCGGACGGCGAAAGCCGTCCGCCAAGTTCGCGCATCACCAGCGACGATAGGGGTGAGCCCAGGGACCCCAGTACGGGCCGCGGGCCCAGTAGCCGTAGTAGGGATAGGGCGGGTAAGCCCAGCCGGCCGCGGGCCACACCCACGGTCCGCGCCAACCCGGGCCGTAGACCACAGGTGGCGGATAGACCGGGCCAGCGGCGTAGTAGAAGGCTGGAGCGCCGGGCGCGACCGCATACCCGGAGGGGCAGGCCGGCCCCTGGGCTGAGTTTGACCCGACGACAGCGCCCGCCGTCGCCCCGAGGGCGCCGCCGGCGAGCGCGCCCCCAAAGTGGGCGCCGCGACCCGCAAGCCCGGAGCCGAGCACCGCGCCCAGGACGCCGCCGATCGCCGCGCCGGTTGCGGTGCTGCCGCGCTTGTCGACACAGTAATGCGCCGCCCATTGGGCGTATTGGTCGGCATAGCTGCGGTTGTAGCTTTGGCCCTGAACGCTGTTGCGCGCTTCGGCCGGTTGAGGCGTCGCCGCGGACTGGCTGGCGGGCGCCGCGCTGCTGTTCGACGCGCCGGTCGCCGTGTCAGCGTTGGCCAAGCCCGCCTGGGCGCCGACGCCCAAGGCGACGATCGACGCCAGCACCTTGGCCCCTAGAGATGACTTGCGGCCGCGCGGGCGGTTGCGATCGGAGCTGTCGTTCGTGGATGGGAGAATAGGCACGTTCATGGCTGGTCCTCCTCTCAAAACGTGCTGGAAGGGCCGGAGCCGGACGGCTCCGGCAGGTTGGCGGCGACGCCGGTTAGGCGGCCTGACGATCGGACGGGTGGTCTAGGCGTTCGACCTTGGGCGACCGCGTCCCGCCGTTGGCGATCTCGATCCGACGCGGCTTCAGCGCCTCGGGGACCTCGCGCACCAGATCGATGGCGAGCACGCCATCAGCGTAGTCGGCTGACTTCACCGCGACGTAGTCGGCCAGTTCGAACCGCCGCTCGAAGCTGCGGCTGGCGATGCCATGGTGGAGGTAAAGGCGGTTCTCTTCGCCCTGAGCCTTTTGGCCGCTGACGACCAAGAGGTTGGGCTGGGCGGTGATCTCGATGTCCGCCGGCTTGAAACCGGCCACGGCCAAGGAGATCCGGTAGGCGTCGTCACCGAGCTTTTCGATGTCGCAAGGCGGGTAATTCCCGTCGCCGTCGCTCCGCATCGCCGCTTCGATGAGGGTCGCCATCCGGTCGACGCCAATCATCGACCGATAGAGCGGGGAAAAATCAAAGGTCGTTCTCATGTCCATCTCCTCAATAAGAGCAAGTTGGGTCCAAGAGACGCCGGGAAGCGCCGACGCCTCCTGAATGCGCCGGACCCTTTCGGCATCCGACGGGCGAGAAATTAGGAAGCCGAAAAACCGCATCAAGTGGGGCGAAATGGTTTTTTTGCCGTTTTCGAGACCTGTTCAAAAAAAGCGGGAACGGCGCCTTTCAACGGGCTCGCGTCCAAGCGCCGACGCCGGTCCCGTATGGCGAAAGCCAGGACGCCCGCCCGACCGGGCGTAGCGCTTTATCGGTCCGGAGCGGGCCCGAAAGTCTCTTCTCTGTCTTGCCTTTTGAGGGCATTGGCGACACCGCCGATGGCCCCTTTGACCTTGTTGGCCGAACCTTCGACCCGGTCCTTATCGACGAGGCCTCCATCGCCCCGTGTCAGAGGGCGCACCGCACAGGGTCCAGTTCAGGTGGTGGCGATCCTCAAGCCCGAATACTCAAGCTACTGACAATAAAGCAAGATTAGCTGTGGCCGTTGAAACTTGCTGCATTGCGCGGCGTTGGCATCTAACATTTTCATTCTGCGAGCTGCGCAACGTGTCAGATGTTCTGGAGCCCTCGGTCGCCCTGCATAGCGGACGTCCCGCAGCGGCCTCGGCGCGCGGCCTGGCCGATCACCTGGAGCTGGCCGGGATCGCCGTGAACCGCACGCGGATGCCTATGGCGGTGACAGACCCCAATCAAGCCGACAACCCGATCGTCCTGGCCAATCAAGCGTTCCTCGACCTGACCGGGTACACGGCCGACGAGATCCTCGGCCGCAACTGCCGCTTTCTCCAGGGCGCGAGAACGTCTGCGGCGACCGTCGCCGAGATCAGAACGGGCATCGCGGAAGAGCGGGAGTTCACCCTTGAGATTCTGAACTATCGCAAGGATGGGTCGGCGTTTTGGAACCAGCTCCATGTCAGCCCCGTCCACGACGATGACGGAAAGCTGCTCTACTTCTTCTCCTCCCAAGACGACGTGACCGAGTTTCGCAAGGTGCAGACCCTTGAGGCGACGGAACACCGGCTCCTCAAGGAGGTCGACCATCGGGCTCGAAACGTGTTGGCGGTTGTGAGCGGCATCGTTCGCCTGAGCCGATCCGATGACCCGGCGCTTTACGCGGCGGCGATCCAACAGCGGGTCCAGGCGCTTGCCGCCGCGCACACGCTCCTGGCCGACAGAGGCTGGCACGAAATCCCGCTAGATCAGATCATTCGTCAACAGGTCGATGTCCTCGACCCAAATCGCATCAGGGTCAAAGGACCCGACGTCTTGGTGTCCGCCCTTGTCGTCCAACCGATGGCGCTCGTTATCCACGAGTTACTGTTCAACGCGACCATCCATGGCGCGCTCTCCGGTCCGACGGGGACAATCACGGTCCATTGGGACGGGGCTCCGCAGTCGGGGGGGTTCGAGTTGCATTGGGAGGAAGCCGATGGGCCTGCTCCAGACGACGTCCGTAGGTCCGGCTTCGGGACGGCCATGTTGCGCGCCATGATCGAGAAGCAACTGCGTGGGAAGGTGCGCCAAGTGTGGACCGAAACAGGGCTGATGGTCACGATCACAGTTCCAGGCAGCCTCGAAGGCCCTAAGGGCTCCAATTCGGTGTGACCGGCAAACACCCGACGACGCCGGACGGGCGATACCTCGTCGTGAGGGGCCGCCTCTGGCGTATGGCGAATTCCGCGTTGCCTGCGGCTGAGCGGCCGGGTCTGGTGCATCGCCTGATGGCGGCGCGCCGGGCCGTCAGGTCTGCACGCGCCGCTGGCGACCCTGCAACTGAAGCTTAGGCTCACGAGCTGCGCGGCGGCGGCAACCGCGCTCGGCGAACGAGGTCCGGTCTGGTGGACCGACGGCGCGCCCGACCTCAACCGACACGGGGTTCGCAACACGGCCTATGCGGCGTGGTTTAAAGCCCTAGCCGCGGACGAACGTAACATGGAGCGCCCAATAGAGCAGGCCGGCGATGGTGATCGCCGCCGGTAGGGTGAGGATCCAAGCGCTAACGATCGCCGTCACCGTATGCCGGTCCAATCCCGAGCCGTTCGCGACCATGCCGCCGGCGACGCCACTGGAGAGGATGTGCGTTGTCGAGACCGGGGCGCCCTTGATGCCAAGAAACAGGATGGTGGCCGCGGCGACTAATTCCGCCGACGCGCCTATGGCGTAGGTGAGGTGCTGCTTGCCAATGCGCTCGCCGACCGTTTTGACGATGCGCTTCCAGCCGACCATCGTTCCCAGTCCCAGCGCGAGGGCGGTGATGACCTTCACCCAGATGGGGATGTAGCGCACAGCATAATCTAGCGACTTATGGTAGTCGGTGAGGGCCTTTGCGCCAGCGTCGCCATAGACTTGCTTGGCCTTTTTGGAATCGTCCGTCAGTTTCTCGATGGCCTCGTCGACCATGTACATGTCGCTGCGCATGTTCGGCGTCTCGGCCGCCGGGGTCTTGCGAATGGAGCCGTAGGCCTGAACGCGTTTGGAGATATCCCCGGCGACGACGGCGATGGCCTGCTGCACCGGCGCCCCGTCAACCTTGTGGGCCTTCAGCGCCTCGGAGAGGGTCTTCCTCGCAGCGTCGATGGCCATGGGCGGCGGCGGGGACTGCGGGGTTGCGCCGATGGGGCGGTTGAGCGCCTGCTGCGCGGCCGATGTGGATTGCGTGAACTGCGGCGTGGCGCTGTCGGGCATGGTCCGGTTCAAGGCGAAGGCGGTGGGCGCGGCGCCGATCAGGATCAGCATCAAAAGCCCCATGCCCTTCTGGCCGTCGTTGTTGCCGTGGGCATAACTGACCGCGGTGCACGTGAAGATGAGCAATGACCGAATGCCTTTCGGCGGCGGCTGATCTCCCGGCTCCTCATAGAGCTTCTTGTCATGGATCATCGCCTTCATGCCCAAAAGCACCAGGGCGGAGAGCACAAAGCCGATCAGGGGGCTGAAGAGGAGGGCTTTCAGCACGTCGATCGCCTGCTTCCATTCAACACCGGACGCGGCGTTGCCGCCGGGCGCGAGCAGCTGATGCACGATCGCCACCCCGAGGACCGAGCCTATGAGAGCGTGGGTGGAGCTGTTGGGGAGGCCGAGCCACCAGGTGCCGAAGTTCCACACCACCGCGGCCAGCAGAAGCGAAATGATCATCACGTGGCCGTCGGGCGAGCTGACGTTCAGGATCGCATCCAGGGGCAGGATGGTGATGATCGAATAGGCCACCGCGCCGCTTGAGACGACGACGCCGAGGAAATTGAAGAAACCGGACCAGACGACGGCCACGGCGGGTGAGAGACTGCGGGTGTAGATCACGGTGGCGACGGCGTTCGCCGTGTCGTGAAAGCCATTCACGAACTCAAAGCCAAGCGCGATCACGAGCGCTAATCCCAATAGCGCGAACACCCCGAGCGCCACCGGTTCGTTCACCGACGAGATCGAGGCCATGATGCTGAAGATCAGGTAGGCGACCCCGGCGGCCATCAAAACAGGGATGGCGATCGTGAAGGCGGGATGCGGCTTCTGATCGAGTTCGATCTTGGAGGACGGCTTCGGCGTGCTTTCAGCGGCGGTGACTGACATGGAACGCTCCCGTACTTCGATCTAAAGCCCTCACGCCAAACCTGTTGCGTGAAGCTTCCGTGACGGCTGGAAGCAACGGCCTGACCTGCAAGCCCCTTTGCCGCCTAAGGTCGCGCGCCTAAGATCGGCCAAGCCTGAAGTCGCTCAGTCGAAATGGGGGCGGAGAGCCATATGCCAGCGACAGCCCTGAAGATCGAGGTTCCCGGCGTAGGCGAGGTGTCGGGCCTCTGGCAGTCGCCGGCGCAATCTCTGGCCTGCCTGGCGCTAGCCCACGGCGCGGGCGCCGGGATGACGCATCGATCCATGACCGCGATCGCCGACGGGCTGGGGGGGGGCTCGGGGTCGCGACGCTCCGCTACCAATTTCCTTACATGGAAAAGGGCGCCAAGCGTCCAGACCGTCCTCCGGTCGCCCATGCCGCGGTTCGGGCAGCCGTCGCCGCGGCGCGGGAACGGGCGAACGGCCTGCCGCTGTTTGCGGGCGGACGCTCGTTTGGCGGCCGGATGACCTCGCAGGCTCAAGCGCTCGAACCGCTGCCCGGCGTCAGAGGCCTGGTCTTTTTTGCCTTCCCTCTACACCCGGCCGGCAAGCCCTCGGTGGTCCGGGCGGAGCATCTCTTTAGCGTCGCCATTCCCATGCTTTTTCTGCAGGGATCGAAGGATGCTCCCGCTGAGCTCGATCTACTGCAACAGACGGTCGCCGGCTTGAAGGGCCACGCGACGCTGGAGTTGATCGCCGAGGCGGATCACGCCTTTCATGTCCCGGCGCGAACCGGCCGCAAGGATCCCGAGGTGCTGGCCGCAGCCCTGGCGGCGACTGTCCGGTGGATGAGCGTACAGTCGGCCAAGCCGCCGAGCTGATGGCGGGCAGGCCGCGCTCGGTGCGGGCCATATTTCAGTTTGACGTTTTGTGAGCCGCAGGCAGGACACCTAGGCGTCAGGGTTCTTTCGCACTCTGATCAGCAGCGCGAGGCCGACGGAAAAGCCGATGGCCGCGCCTATAGCGGCGCCGAGCGCGATCCGCCCGAAATACGAGCCGACAACCAAGCCGATGCCGACGCCTAGGAGCACCACGACACCCGGAATCGCTTTGGACATCACGCGCCTCCCTAAGTCCCCTCGACTGACAACGCGCCGCCTATGGCGCTCCGTCCCTCATCCAGCAAAACCGTGATGGGATCCTCGCGGCCTAAAGGAGGTGTCGGAGGTGGCTCCAGCCGAGACTGAAGCCGTGAACCCCGAGGATGATCACGCCGACGGCGACCGCGATGAGGCCATAGCCCGCCAGCACGAACAAACCGTCTTTCCGGGTCAAGCCGATCGAGAACGCGCCCAGCGCGAGCGCCGGCACGAGGTTGGCGAAAGGAATGGGAAGCACCAGCACGACAGCCAGCAGTGTACACGCGACGCCGACCACCGCGCCGCCCGCGCGGCCGGTGAGAAACTGTAGCCGCGGGCGCACGACTTTCTCCAAACGTTCGAGGGGCGGCAGGACCCGCTTGATCAGCTTGGTCAAAGGCTCGCGTTTGATCGTGCGACGCGACAGGTTTTCTGGCAGCCAAATTTCTCGCCGTCCGATGATGATCTGGGGGTGACCAAGAGCAGGGGCAGGGCCAGAACCATAGAAACCCCTGGCGGGAGGGGTAGCAGGACCGGCAAGGTCAGCATGAAAAGGACCGGGCCGGGCCCATCCCCGCTTTCAATGCGCCCCAACATGTCGCCAAGGGTCAGCTCCGCCTGCCTCAATCCCAGAAACGGCTCCAGGCTTGTGGCGAGCGAATGGGACGAAGACGCTGTCGGCTTGGGCATCTCCTGGTAACGCTCAAGACGGGCGAAGGCCCCGTCGGTCCAGCGGGACTGTCGCCTAGCTCAGAGCCATTCCCGACCGAGCGGTCGGGGATTCAGAGCGGCAAGAATGGTCGGCGGAGAAGCTAGGCCGCGAGAGATCGGTGGGCGGCGACCAGAGCGGCCTCGTCGACCGCACCGAAGGCCGTTCGTCGATGCGGGCCTTCCACGCGAACAGGGCCTTCGAATGTTCGATCTGCGCGCCGCTCCGTTCGTGCCACATCATGGCCCAGACGTAAGCGTCCGCTCTCGGTGGAGTTGGCAAGCTGCGTGCGGGCTTGGCCGCCGCTGGACTCCAGCGGCGGCCCCCGTCGTCAGTTCGCGCGGATCAAGCCGAGCTGGGTCAAGGCGGTCACGCCATCATCGAGGCCGATCTCCTCGACGATCTTGCCAGCCTTCAGGCGCAGGACGGTGGTCCCGGTGAAGTGCATCTTCCGGCCCGTAGCGGCGGGCAGGCCGCCGACCAGGAAGTCGCTGAACGCCGGCCCGCTGTGCGTGCCGCCGCCTTCCCACTGGCCGACCACATAGTCGCCCTCGGCGATGAGGTCGGCCGTGCCGTCGAACTGCAGGTCGGGGAACGCTGCGCGGAAGTCGGTCATGAAGGCCTTGATGTCGTCGTGGCCGCGGCGGGGTTCGTGCAACGAGTACTTCAGCAGCATATCCGGCGCGGCGATCTCGTCGACCACGGATAGGTCGCAGGTCTCACCCCAGAAGTCAGTGAACCAACGGCCGACGATGGCCTTGTTGTCGTCTTGCAAGCTCATGGAGGGCCTCTTGATCCTGTTGGACGGTCGCCGACGGTCTCGACGACCTACGCCGAGGGATAGGGACCGCCGGACGGGCGTAAACTCCGGTTCTTGCCGCCAAATCGGAAAGCCATTTGGGAACGCCATCCGCCCCGACAGAGGCCCGAGTCAGCGCGCGATCCGATTTTCGCCAGCGGCGACGCGGGGACGGCGCCAGGTTGGATTTGAAAGCAAGGCCCGGAGTGTTTCCAAGCCCGGGGGTCGTCAGGGTCATGCCGACATTCAAGAGGGCGGCTCTGAGCCTCTCGGGGCGAATTTCGGAAAAGTCGACGATGCCTCGACCGAGATAGACGCTTGCGACGCCACCGATTTGGGCTCTCATATGCGTGCGGAGGGCCTATGAATGCGAGCCGATTCAAGCGGAGCGCCTCTAACAAGGCGGGCCCTGACGGCCCTAGTGGCCGAGAATTATCCTGTGATCGCGCATGAGCTTTTACGGCCTATTCTGGATGTACACAGCATCTCTCGCGAAGCTTGTGGCGGAGACGCCGATAAATTTATAATCATGCTAGTGGTGGCCGTGCGAACAACGGAAGACAAGCGCTTCTCAGGCTATACTCAAGAGCAATTACTAGGGTCAGGACCCATTGATATGAGAGGCGCGATCTGATTCAGGCTCCGCGAGGAGACTGGATGTGAGCGACCTGTACTGGCTGACGGACGAGCAGATGGCGCGGCTCGAGCCATATTTTCCGAAGAGCCACGGTAAGCCGCGGGTGGATGATCGGCGGGTGTTGAGCGGGATCATCTTCGTCAATCGCAACGGGCTGCGCTGGCGGGACGCGCCGAAGGATTATGGGCCGCACAAGACGCTGTACAATCGCTGGAGGCGGTGGGGCGCGATGGGCGTCTTTGCCCGGATGATGGAAGGGCTGGCCGCGGCCGGCGCCGAACGCAAGACCGTCATGATCGACGCGACCTACCTGAAGGCCCATCGCACGGCATCAAGCCTGCGGGTAAAAAACGGGGTCTCGGGCGCCTGATCGGCCGCACCAAGGGAGGTATGAACACCAAGCTCCACGCCGTCACCGATGCCAACGGTCGACCGCTCAGCTTCTTCATGACCGCCGGCCAGATCAGCGACTATATTGGCGCGGCGGCCCTGCTCGACGAACTGCCCAAGGCGCAATGGCTGCTCGCCGACCGCGGATATGACGCCGACTGGTTCAGGGAAGCCCTGGAGGAAAAGGGCATCAAGCCCTGCATCCCAGGCCGGAAGTCGCGCACAGAGCCCATCAAATACGACAAACGCCGCTACAGGCGCCGCAACCGCATCGAGATCATGTTCGGCCGCCTGAAGGACTGGCGCCGCGTCGCCACGCGCTACGATCGATGCCCAACCGCCTTCTTCTCCGCCATCGCTCTCGCTGCCACCGTCATCTTCTGGCTGTGATCAACGAGTCCTGACCCTAGGGGGTGCGCGCATCGCTATCGAGCATCTCGCCATCCGGCATTTCGAGGTCGTGACCGAACTGATCCATAAATACCCGCTGAACGAAGGCGCGACCTCACAGGAGCCTTGATGCAAGCGCCTCCACCTCTGAAAGCAGACGATCCGAGACTGTAGACTTAGCCAACGTGGCGTCGGCGCCGACGACCCGCGCAAGGTTTAGCAGCCCGAGCGACCCGAGGCTCTCTTTGGCGGAAAGCGCTAAAATTCGGACATCAGGATAGCTCTTCTTCAGATGAGAAATCAGCTCAATCCCATCGCATTTGGGCATGAGAACGTCGGTGACCACGATGTTGGGTGGTGCTGGCTCCAATGCCTGAAGGGCTTGGATGCCGTCACAGGCCTCTTTGACCGTATGCCCCGCGCTCCTCAACATACGGGCAGTCACGCAGCGGAAGACTTCGTCATCATCAACCAAAAGGATCGAGGCCAACGCTATGCACTCAGTTGCAAAGCTGCTCCCTAGGCATTGGCTCCGCGCCACGCCACGGTTGGGGGGCCCAGATTGGGTCTGAAAGACGCCGAGGCTTGATAAGCTCGGCGATGCCTCGGTGGGCGGCGTCCAAGTCTGGAGCTTCATCAACCGCCGGGTCGGTCCGTGGCGTAGGCTGAAAATCGGGTTCAGGACGTCGGCGGTCAGACTCAGTCAAGGGCGCTCTCGGCGCGGCGGTCGCTGCGAATCAGTTCGTTTTCAACCCATAGCAACGCTCAGATCGCAAAAAGGTCCTCTCGAGTCTCCTCCGGCGGAGACGGCCCCTTCAGATCGTCACCCGATTAAGCCCCGGGATTTCCGGTAGGTTCTCGGTGCGCGCTCGGCATAGTCGCGCGTCCTGATGCGGGCCGTTCAGGTCAGATGGTGGACCAGGCCGGCTGCATCCGCGGCCGTGGCGATGACAGCCGCACCGAGGATGACCCAGGCGACCTCGACCTTGGTGGTGAGCAGCAGCACCAAGGCCGCGATAGCGATGATGATCGTAGCCGGGTCAGTGAGCGCCTCGCGGCCGAGCGGTATGGCGGCAGCCAGCAACAGACCCGCGCTGGCGATCACGACCGTCTGCAACACCGATCGCACGCGCGGATGCTCGATCCGCTCGCCAGCGAAGTGGACGGTTGGGATAATCAGCAATGCCGGCGTGATCATCGCCAGCCATCCAGCGATCGCCCCAGGCACGCCCGCCGCGAAATAGCCGGCGCTCACCACCCAAAGCCCGACCGGTCCAGGAGTGCTACGGGTGATCACCACGGCTTCGTTAAGCTGCTCAGCCGTGAGGATGTGCCGATGGGTGACTAGAGCGTCCTGAATCACCGGCAAGGAGGCGAGGCCCGCGAAGGCGGTGGCGGTGCCCTTGAGCAGGATCAGGTAGAGCTCGATGAAGCTCATGCGCGCGCCGTGGGGAGAAAGATGCCGACGGCGACGGCCAGGAGCAGGACCTCGATTGGCGAGAGCCCGACGAGCACATTAAGCAAGAAGGCTGCGCCGGCGATGACCGCCACCCGCAGCCGGGCTCCCGGTCGGACGTAGGGGTGGGCGATCGTCCAACAGGTTTTCACGGTGACGGCGACCGCGCCCGCCACGGCGCCGTGGATCGCGGCTTGGGCCCAGCCCACATGCTGCCACAGGCTGAAGAGCGCGGTCGCCAGCACCACCATGGTTGCGCAGGGGATCGAGCCTGCCAGAAGCGCCACAATGGCGCCGGGAAGGCCTCGGGTGATCCAGCCGATGCCTGTGCAGAAGGCGAGCAGGTTGGTGCCTGGCGTCAGCCGAGCCAAGGCGAAGCAAACGGTGAAGTCGTCTTCGCCAATCCACCTACGGCGCTCGAGAATCTCACGGCGCAAGACCGTGATGGTGGCGCTGCCCCCACCCAAGGTGATGTTGCCGTACCGTACGAAGACGTCGGCCAAGCGGACCAAGCTTGGACGCGACGCCGGCAGAGCGCTCATGGTTTATGGCCCCTAGCTGTCGGTTGTCGAGGACGCGCTCTCTAGGGAAGCACGATCTCGCCATCCTTCTTGGTGAACGATGCAGGCTGTTTGTCGAGCAGTTCCAACACCGTTTCGGATGGCCGGCAGAGTTTCACGCCCTTGGGAGTCGCCACGATCGGTCGGTTCACGAGGATTGGATGCGCCATCATCTCGCGCAGGATCACGTCCGCGGTTGCGTCGGCGTCCAACAAGCCCAGCGCCTTCGCTGACGTGCCTTTCTCGCGGAGCAGGTCGCGGGGTGTGGCGTTCATCACCGCCATCAGGTCTTCGATCTACGGGATCGTCCACCCGGTTTGCAGGTACTCGATGATCGTGGGCTTGTAGCCCGCCGCCTCCACCATGGCGACGACGTTGCGCGAGGTGCCGCAGTCCGGGGTTGTGGTGGATCACCACGGGAAAGCGTCGTTGGACATGGTGGCTCCGAAGTCAGTGAGGAAGGCTGAGGCGGACCGCAAGCGCGCCGAGGGTGATGAGGTGGATGGGCGTGGTGAGAAGCACGCCCACCCGGAAGTAGTAGCCCCACCCGACCCGGACGCCTTCTGGGCCAGGACGTGGAGCCACAGCAATGTCGCCAACGAGCCGATCGGCGTAAACTTCGGCCCGAGGTCGCAGCCGATGACGTTGGCGTAGACCATGGCCTCCCGCGCGGCGGGGGCGACGTGCGCGCCTTGGATGGCGAGCGCGCCGATCAGCACGGTCGGCATGTTGTTCATGATCGACGAGAGCACGGCCGTCGAGACGCCGACGCCGTAGGTCCCGCCCCACACCCCGCCGCGGCCAAAGCCCTTGAACAGGCCTGAGAGGTAGGCTGTAAGCCCAGGCCAATCCAATCACCCGCGCATCGCGTGGATCATCAAGAGCCTCCGTTTGTTTGTAGGTGACGCGAGCGCCGATCGATTTCGCCATCGCGTACTGGCCCAGGTCAGCACGGCGCCCGTCAGCGCAACGATCCGGGCATTTTGGAACCCGTGAACGGCCCTTGACCGCCGTCTTTGCTTTATTGCGCGCTAACGCCGCTAAGACCTCGCTGCGCCTTTGGATAGACTTGTCGACCTGTTGAAGGACACGCGATTTTACGGCTCTAAACTGGAGCCGACACGATGTCCGCAACGAAGATCCTCTGGGGTTCGGTCTGTCTTGTCTGCGCCATCGTCCTGTTGACGACCTGGGCGGCGACCCAGTGGACCGCTTGGCGGCTCGGATTTCAGGCGCAGCTCGGACCGGCTTGGTTCAGCCTGGACGGCTTTCCGGTCTATTTTCCTTTGGCCTTCTTCTGGTGGTGGTTTGCGTTCGACGCCTATGCGCCGTCTGTCTTTGTCCAGGGCGCCTACATCGCGGGCTCCGGCGGATTTCTGGCTCTCGCCGCCGCGATCGCCTTGTCGGTGCGGCGCGCTCACGAAGCCAAGACCGCACGCACCTACGGCTCCGCGCGATGGGCGAGCCGAGACGACGTGCGCAAGACCGGACTGCTTGGCCCCGACGGGGTGTTTCTCGGGCGACTGGGCGGCGCCTATCTGCGCCACGACGGACCCGAGCACGTGCTCTGTTTTGCACCGACCCGCAGCGGTAAGGGCGTCGGTCTGGTGGTCCCCTCGCTCCTGACTTGGCCGGCGAGCTGCATCGTCCACGACATCAAGGGTGAGAACTGGGGCCTGACCGCCGGCTTCCGAGCGCGCTTCGGCCGGGTTTTGCTGTTCGATCCCACCAACGCCGCGTCCGCCGCCTACAATCCCTTGCTGGAGGTGCGCCGGGGCGCGTGGGAGGTCCGCGACGTTCAAAACATCGCCGACGTGCTGGTCGATCCGGAGGGGAGCCTCGAGAAGCGCAATCACTGGGAGAAGACCAGTCACAGTCTCTTGGTCGGCGCGATCCTTCACGTTCTCTACGCCGAGCCGGACAAGACCCTGGCCGGCGTCGCCAACTTCCTGTCCGATCCGAAGCGGACGATCGAAGCCACGCTCCGGGCGATGATGCTGACGCCCCACCTTGGGGACGATGGCGTGCACCCGGTGGTCGCCAGCGCGGCCCGCGAGCTTTTGAACAAGTCCGATAACGAGCGCTCGGGGGTGCTCAGCACCGCCATGTCGTTCCTCGGCCTTTACCGCGACCCGGTGATCGCCGAGGTCACCCGACGCTGCGATTGGCGCATCGCCGATCTGATCGAGCAGGACCGGCCGACCACCCTCTACCTGGTCGTGCCGCCGTCCGACATCTCCCGAACCAAGCCGCTCGTGCGCCTGTTGCTGAACCAGATTGGCCGCCGGTTGACTGAGGACCTACACGCCAAGGCCCGTCGTCACGACGTGCTTTTGATGCTCGACGAATTCCCCGCCTTGGGACGTCTGGATTTCTTCGAGGTGTCGCTAGCCTTCATGGCCGGCTACCGGTTGAAGGCGATCCTGATCGCTCAGAGCCTGAACCAGATCGAAAAGGCTTACGGCCCGAACAACGCGATCCTGGACAACTGCCACGTCCGCGTATCGTTCGCGACCAACGACGAGCGCACGGCCAAGCGGGTGTCGGAGGCCTTGGGCACGGCCACCGAGATTCGCGCCATGCGCAACTATGCCGGTCACCGATTGTCGCCTTGGCTCGGCCATCTCATGGTCTCGCGCCAGGAAACGGCGCGGCCGCTTTTAACCCCGGGCGAAGTCATGCAGCTTCCGCCCGCTGATGAGATCGTCATGCTGTCTGGCGCGCCGCCGATCCGGGCGAAGAAGGTCCGCTACTTCGAAGACCCGCGCCTGATGGAGCGCGTGCTGCCTCCGCCGGGGCTCGACCGAGGGCCAGACGACGCCGGGGCGGAGGCCAGAGCTGACGACTGGAGCGCCTTGCCCGCACCCGCTCGGCCAAGCGGAGCGAGCGTCTCCAAAGCGGCCTCGCCGGCGCCGGTTCAAAAGGCCTCTCGCCGCAGCGCCGCCGGGGATCCCGCCAACGCCGGCATCCGCCGCGAACCGGACCTCCCCGAACACGAGGAGGTGCTGCCCCCGCGTTCCGCTGACCCGCTTGAATTTCAGTTCGAGCCGGAGGGGGATGAAGATCAGCTCGCCCGCGCGGCGGCGCTGCGTCGGCAGATGGGCGGCGTCGCGCGTCAGGCCGCGCTCGATCCGGCCGATGATCTGGGTCTGTGAGCGGATCCATGCGCAACAAGCACACCTTCCGCCTGCCGCCGGCCCTCTCGTCTCAGCTGGCCGATTACGCGGCCCGCAAGCGCGTCTCCCAAGCGCTCGTCGTTGAAGCGGCGTTGTCCTCATTTCTCTCACCGGATGGCTCCGAGCGCTTGGAGGCGGCGCTGAGCCGGCGGCTTGATCGGCAGACCCGCCAGCTCGACCGGTTGGAGCACCACACCCTGATCGCCAATGAGGCGATGGGCTTGTTCGTGCGGTTCTGGCTGACCACCACACCGCCCCTGCCGGACACCGCGCTCGCGGCAGCCCAAGCCAGCGGCCGCGACCGCTATAAGGGGTTCGTCGAGGCGCTTGGGCGGCGGCTCGCGAAAGGACAAAGCTTGGCGAAAGAGTTGGCGGAGGATCGTTTGGTGTCGGACGGAGCCCGTCCGTTCACAGAAGAGCCTTAGCCGGTGTAGGGGGCCCCCCCGCGGCCTCGCCGAGCCGCCCCCCTTGGCGACGAGCTCAAGCGGATGGACGCCGGCAAAAGCCACCGATCGCAGCCGAACGAGGGAGCGCCGTTCAACTCCAGGAAGACGCGTCTTTCGGCAGTCGATTCTCGTCGTCGATGACGGTGACTCGGCAAGGCGGGTCAGGGGACCAACGCCAAAAGACCACGTTGTGATCGGCCATCGTCGCCCCCGGCGCGAAACTTGGGACGATAATGGCCGACACGTCCTGCGCCATCAGCGCTTGTGCGACACGCCAAGACGGCGGCGTCTGTCCGCGATCGGCCATGTCCTCCCAAGGACAGGCTAGGTCGGCGGGCGTTACAGCATACCGATCACACACGCTGGTGTCGGTCAGATCGAGGACGAAATCGCAGTCTACATCGTAGGCGCAAACGGTCTGCGGCTGCGCCTTGAAGGGCAGGCCTTGCTGAGCCTCAAGCCAAGCCGTCTCCAACCGAACCGAGGTGTACAAGGCCGGCGTTCCGACGGGGTTGAACCGGCCGCCGAAGAGCGCCGCGCCGTCGCCGGACGTCGGGGCGAAAGACCAGCGCGGATGGTGCGCCCGAAACAGCCGCGTCTGCAGCCTCACGCGTATCCGCCGACCGCAATGCGATCGAGATAACGCCGCACCGCAGCCGCACGCCCCTCGCGCACGAGGGCTTCAGCCGTGCGATCGCCAAACGAGGGCAGGGGTTGCGAGCGATACCAAGCGAAGGCTTGTTGGGGAGAGCCAGCCCATGGTCGCACGCGGTTCAAGATTTCGACCATGTCGCGCAGCCGCGCCTGGGTGGCTGGCCGACCCAGACGGGCGGTCTTGGACACGGCGTCTCGAGACAGGCCCAGCGTAAGAGCCAGTTCGCCGCGCGTGATGTGGAGGAGCATGCTGAGTCGATCCGCAGCAATGTCGCCGCTGGTCCCGAAAGTCTCGCTTAGAAAACTTGCTTCCGGCATAATGCCTAGTCCTTGGCCCCAGTTCGCGGCCAATATATGCGGCAGCACGCGCTGAATCAACTGGACGGGAACGACGACGATCGCGAGCCCTTGGCTGCTATGGGACGCATCAAGGCTGCGAGAGTTGCTCGACCCTGACCGCCAATGAAGCCTCAACGGTTCTCAATTAACCCGCGTCACCCGAGGGATCCGCTCCGAGCGGCTCCGGACGGCCGCAAGGTCAGCTATCGAGCGATATGCGCGCGCCATATACCAATCATTTGCGGTCAGGTATTTGGTCACTTCATCGGTGATAAGAACTTTACAAGCCGAAGGCTTCGCCGAGCCGTTTTGGAACGTGCTCGCTCGAAAGCTTAAGGTGGCTGCGGATGAGGAACGTGTCGGAAGACAAGTTGGAAAGGCTGAAGCAGATCGGTCGAAATCAAACCGCGGCGAACACCCAATCACGCGAGGCGGCCCGAACGTTTCTGCTGAAGACCGGCATCTACAAGAAGAACGGTGAGCTCAAAAAGAGCTATGGCGGCTAGAAAGATCGGCTTCGAGGTCGGGCTCTTGTTGGCTATCAGGCGGCGTGCGCCAGCACCCTGATCCGGCTTCACGCTGGAGCTGAATGCAAGAATTTGACCGCTAGGGTTTATTGCGGCGAGGCCAGCCAAGACGCCGCAGAGGTCAGGCCCTCAATCAGAGCTGCAGCCCTAGTCGCGGCGTAGCGGCGGCGTGCGGGGCGTAGCGCCTGGGTTCATCGGCGCGGGCGCGGGCGGACGAATCTGAACCTGAGACGTTGGCGGGTTTAGGCCGCCCTTGCGGTTATAGCCTTCGCTGAGCGTTTGGGGCCGGCGCGCATTGGAATACCCGTCCTGGGCCATTCTCCGATCAGATGACGTAGGCTTGGCCGCCTGCACCCAGGCTCGGAAATTCGACATGCGCATCCTCGGGCTTTCGCGCAAGGTACATCAGCGGCACGTCGTACAGGAATTGACCACGCCCCGCCGCCGGTCGCCGTTCTATCCGAAGGGGGCCGATGTTCCGCGTTAGCCCTCGAATGGGGTCGGCGGCCTGTCTTCTTTCGCCAGGACCCGAGCGCGTATAACCGCTTGTTGCACCGAAGGAATTTCTGCCTCTTCTACTCGTCCCGTTGCTGCTCTCCTGTCGAGAGCGGTCCAGCACGGGGCGCGACGTGGCGGTTCATCCTTTCCAGTCTGAGGCGGCCTCCCGCGGCGCGCGCATGCTGCGCACGGCCTTGGGCCCTGGAATCGGCGCCTTCCTCGAAGACCCCGCCATCGTCGAGGTCATGCTCAATCCCGACGGGCGGCTCTGGATCGACCGGCTCTCCGGCGGCCTGGAGGATACCGGCCAAAGGTTGAGCCCCGCCGACGGCGAGCGGATCGTGCGCCTGGTCGCCCACCATGTCGGCGCCGAGGTCCACGCCGGCGCGCCGCGCGTTTCCGCCGAACTGCCGCAGACTGGCGAACGGTTCGAGGGCCTGCTGCCGCCGGTGGTCGCCGCGCCGACCTTCGCCATCCGCAAGCCTGCGGTCGCGGTCTTCACCCTGGACGATTACGCCCGCAGCCGGATTATGACCGCGGGGCAGGCCGAGAGCCTGCGCACAGCGGTCGCCCAGCGCCGCAACATCCTGGTCGCCGGCGGCACCTCCACCGGCAAAACCACGCTGACTAACGCGCTCCTGGCCGAGGTCGCCAAAACCGCCGACCGGGTGGTGCTGATCGAAGATACCCGCGAACTTCAGTGCACCGCGCCCAACCTCGTCGCGCTCCGCACCAAAGACGGGGTCGCCACCCTGTCGGATCTGGTCCGCTCGGCGCTGCGTCTGCGCCCGGACCGCATCCCCATCGGCGAGGTGCGCGGGGCCGAAGCGCTGGATCTGCTCAAAGCCTGGGGCACCGGCCACCCCGGCGGCGTCGGCACGATTCACGCCGGCTCAGCCTTGGGCGCCCTGCGCCGGCTCGAACAGCTGATCCAGGAAGCCGTGCTCACCGTCCCGCGCGCCCTGATCGCGGAGACCATCGATGTGGTCGCGGTCCTCGTCGGCCGCGGATCGGATCGACGCCTGGCCGAACTCGCCCGCGTCGAGGGGCTGACGCCCCAAGGCGATTACGCCCTCAGCCCTGAAGGAGAGCCTCAATGACGTCCCGATTTAAACCCCTTAGCCCCGGTCGGCCCGGCGGCGCCGCCGTGCTCGCGATGACGGCGCTCACCGCGCTTCTGCTCACCGCGCCGGCCTACGCCGCCGGATCGAACATGCCTTGGGAGACCCCGCTCAACCAGGTGATGGAGTCCGTCCAAGGCCCCGTGGCCAAGATCATCTCGGTGATCATCATCACCGTGACCGGCCTCACCCTGGCCTTCGGCGACACCTCGGGCGGCTTCCGGCGGCTGATCCAGATCGTGTTCGGCCTCTCGATCGCCTTCGCCGCGTCGAGCTTCTTTCTCACCTTCTTTTCGTTCGGCGGCGGGGCGCTGGTCTGATGGACGTCGGCGGCCCCATCCCCGGGTTCGAGGCGCCGGTTCATCGGGCCCTGACCGAACAGATCCTGATGGGCGGCGCCCCGCGCTCCGTCGCCATCTTGAACGGCACCCTGGCCGCCGCGCTCGGCCTTGGCCTGCGCCTTTGGATCGCCGGCGTCGCCTTCTGGCTGATCGGCCACGCCGCCGCCGTCTGGGCGGCCAAGCGGGACGCCCAGTTCGTCGAGGTGGCGCGCCAGCACCTTCACTACCCCAGCCATTTCGACGTCTGAGGCCGGCCATGCTGAACCTTGCCGAATATCGTCAAAGGCCTGCCGGGCTCGCCGATTTTCTGCCGTGGGCCGCCTTGGTCGCGCCCGGCGTCGTCCTGAACAAGGATGGGGCGTTCCAGCGGACGGCCCGTTTCCGGGGGCCGGACCTCGACAGTTCGACGCCGGCCGAGCTCGTGGGGACGACTGCGCGGTTGAACAACGCCCTGCGTCGCCTCGGGTCGGGCTGGGGCGTGTTCGTCGAGGCCCAGCGCACCGCGGCCAATCGCTATCCCCAGAGCGTGTTTCCCGACGCGGTCTCGACCCTGGTGGACGCCGAGCGCAAGGCGCAGTTCGAAGAGGAGGGGGCCCACTTCCAGAGCCATTACTTCCTGACCTTCGTCCACCTGGCGCCGGCCGAGGACACGGCGCGCGCCGAGGGCTGGCTGTTCGAAGGCGGCGACAAGCGTGGGGTCGATCCCCACGAGGTCCTGCGCACCTTCATCGACCGCACCCAGCGCGTGCTGCAACTGATGGAGGGCTTCGTCCCCGAAGCCGCGTGGCTCGGGGACGCGGAGACCCTGACCTATCTGCATTCAACGATCTCGACCCACCGGCACGACGTCCGCGTCCCCGAACTCCCGATGCATCTGGACGCCATCCTGCCGGACCAGCCCCTGACCGGCGGCCTGGAGCCGCGCCTGGGGACCGCCCATCTTCGCACCCTGACGGTGATGGGGTTTCCCTCCAGCACCTATCCCGGCATCCTCGACGAGCTCAATCGCCTGGCCTTTCCCTATCGCTGGGTCACGCGCGCGATCTGTCTCGACAAGACCGACGCCATCAAGCTCCTGACCCGCATCCGGCGTCTATGGTTCGCCAAGCGCAAGTCGATCATGTCCATCCTCAAGGAGGTCATGACCAACGAGGCGTCCGCGCTCGTGGATACGGACGCGGCGAACAAGGCGATCGACGTCGACCAGGCGCTGCAGGACCTCGGCGCCGACGCCATCGGCCAAGCCTACGTCACCGCCACCGTCACCGTCTGGGACGACGATCCGCGCCTGGCCGACGAGAAGCTGCGCCTGGTGGAGAAGACCATTCAGGGGCGCGATTTCACCTGCATCGCCGAGTCTCTGAATGCGCTGGAAGCCTGGTTCGGATCCTTGCCCGGACAGGTCTACGCCAACGTCCGCCAGCCGCCGCTCTCCACACTGAACCTGGCCCACATGATCCCGCTCTCCGCCCTTTGGGCCGGTCCGGAGCGGGACGAGCATTTCGATGCGCCGCCGCTGTTTTACAGCAAGACCGAGGGCTCCACGCCGTTCCGCTTCGGCCTGCACGTGGGCGATGTCGGCCACACCCTGGTGGTCGGCCCGACCGGCGCCGGCAAGAGCGTGCTTCTGGCGCTGATGGCGATGCAGTTTCGCCGCTACCCCCGCGCCCAGCTGTTCGCCTTCGACTTCGGCGGCTCGATCCGGGCCGCGGCGCTCGCCATGGGCGGCGATTGGCACGATCTCGGCGGGGCGCTCTCCGATGACGCCCAAACGCCCGTGGCCTTGCAGCCCTTCGCGCGCCTGGACGAGGCGGCCGAGCGCGCCTGGGCGGCCGACTGGGTCGCCAACATCCTCGAGCGGGAGAAGGTCGCGGTCACGCCCGAGGCGAAGGAGCACCTCTGGACTGCGCTCTCGTCCTTAGCCTCGGCGCCGGTGGGCGAGCGGACCATCACCGGGCTTTGCGTCCTCCTACAGTCCCACGCGCTGAAGCAGGCGCTGCGGCCCTACGGCCTGGGCGGCCCCTACGGCCGTTTGCTCGATGCCGACGCCGAGCAGCTCGGCGAGGCCGACGTCCAGGCGTTCGAGACCGAGGGCTTGATCGGCACGGGCGCGGCGCCGGCCGTGCTCGCCTACCTCTTCCACCGCATCGAGGGGCGCCTCGACGGCCGGCCGACCTTGCTGATCGTCGATGAAGGCTGGCTCGCCCTGGATGATCCGGGGTTCGCCAACCAGCTTCGCGAATGGCTGAAGACGCTGCGCAAGAAGAATGCGTCGGTGGTCTTCGCCACCCAATCCTTGGCCGACATCGAGAGCAGTCCGATCGCTCCGGCGATCGTGGAGAGCTGCCCGACCCGCATCCTCCTCGCCAACGAGCGCGCCGTCGAGCCGCAGATCGCCAGCATCTATCGCCGCTTCGGCTTGAACGACCGGCAGATCGAGATCCTCGCCCGCGCCACGCCGAGACGCGACTACTACTGCCAGTCGCGGCGCGGCAATCGCCTGTTCGAGCTGGGCCTCGGCGACGTCGCCCTGGCCTTCGCCGCCGCCTCTTCCAAAACCGACCAAGCCGCCATCGCCGCTCTTTTGGCCGAGCACGGGCGCGGGGGCTTCGCCGCCGCGTGGCTGCGCCGTCGGGGCGCGACCTGGGCGGCCGACCTCCTTCCCGCCTTGGAGACCGCCCCATGACCCGATTACGTCCCCTGGCCCTGGCGAGCGCCCTTGCCCTCGCGCTCGCGGCCCCCGCGCACGCCCAGCTCACCGTGTTCGACCCCACAACCTATGTGCAGTCGGTCGCCACGGCGACACACACGCTTCAGCAGGTCAACAACCAGATCCAGTCCCTGGAAAACCAGGCGACCATGCTGATCAATCAGACCAAAAACCTGATCAGTCTGCCCTACACCTCGGTGGTGCAACTGGAGCAGGCGGTCCAGCGCACCGAACAACTCCTGACCCAGGCGCAGCGGATCGCCTACAGCGTCACCTCGATCGACCAGGCGTTCACCACCGTCTATCCGCAAGCTTATTCGGCTTCGACCTCTAGCCAACAGATGGTCGCCGACGCCCAGACCCGCTGGCTGAATTCGCTCGCCGCCTTCCAGGACGCCATGCACGTCCAGGCTTCGGCGGTGACCAACCTCGACAACACCCGCATTCAGATCAACGCCCTGGTCTCGGCCAGCCAATCGGCGTCCGGCGCGCTGCAGGCCGCCCAGTCGGGCAATCAACTGGTCGGCCTGCAGACCCAGCAGCTCTCCGACCTGACCGCGGTGATGGCCGCGCTCGCCCGCGCGCAGAGCCTCGAGGGCGCCCGCGGCGTCGCCAGCCAGGTCCAGGGCCAGCAGCAGCTCTCCAACTTCCTCACCGGCGGTCAGGGCTACCAAGCCCAGGCCGTAACGATGTTCCACTGATGCGCCGCCGCCCGATCCTTCGCACCCGGCTCACCCGTGCAGGCGGGTTCGCCCTCGTCGGCGCCGCAATGTTCGGCTTGGCGGTCCTGATCGCCGCCGTGCGCCTGCGTGACCATCGATCCACGCCGATGCCCCCGCCGTCCTCGATCGGCTTCCCGCTTCAGGCGCAGCTCGACCGCTGTCGCCGGATCGACCGCCTGGAGGATGTGGACGACGCCTGCCGCGCGGCCTGGACTGAGCTCCGCCGGCGCTTCTTCGACGGGCCTGAAGGCGCGCGGCCATGACCGGCGGCACAGGGGTGGTGGACGGCTTCACCAACACCTTCTCAACCTACATCGATAGCGGGTTTGGCCTGGTGCATGGCGACGTCAGCTTCGTCGCCTCCACCCTCATCGCCATCGACATCACCTTGGCCGGCCTGTTCTGGGCCTGGGGCGCGGACGAAGACATCCTGGCGCGCCTGGTGAAGAAGACCCTCTACGTCGGGTTCTTCGCCTTCCTGATCTCCAACTTCAACAGCCTGGCCGGCATCGTCTTCAACAGCTTCGCCGGCCTGGGGTTGGAGGCGGCCGGCTCGACCGTGTCCGCCAGTGATTTCGTTCATCCGGGCCGCATCGCCCAGGTCGGGCTCGACGCCGGAAAGCCGATCCTGACCGTCGCGGGCCAGCTCACCACCTTCACCGCCTTCTTCGACAACTTCATCCTGATCTTCGTGCTCATGATCGCTTGGCTGATCGTGTTGCTCAGCTTCTTTGTCATGGCGATCCAACTGTTCGTCACCTTAATCGAGTTCAAACTGACTACCCTGGCCGGGTTTGTCCTCGTCCCCTTCGGTCTCTTCAACAAAACCGCTTTCCTCGCGGAAAAGGTGCTCGGCAATGTCGTCGCTTCCGGGGTCAAGGTCCTGGTCTTGGCGGTGATCGTCGGCATCGGCACCACGCTGTTTTCCCAGTTCACCACCGGCTTTCCCGCCAATCCCAACATCGAAGACGCCCTCTCGATTGCGCTGGCGTCGCTGACGCTCTTGGGCCTGTCGATCTTCGGCCCCGGCATCGCCACCGGCCTGGTCTCAGGGGCCCCGCAGCTGGGCGCGGGCGCGGCGATCGGAACGGGCTTGGCGGCGGGCGGCTTGGCGCTGGCTGGCGGCATGGCCGCGGCCGGCGCCGTTGGAGCAGGCGCCGGCGTGCTCGCCGCCGCCAAAGGTGGTTCGGCGGGGGCAGGGGGCGCTGGCGCAGCCGGCGCGGCGGGCGGCGCGCGGTCCATGCCGCCGGGCGGTCCCAGCGGCGGCGCGCCCGCGGGCGGCGGCGCGGCGGCCAAGCCTGCGTCCGCGGGGTCGGCCTCAGGTCCTGCAGGCGGCGCTGCTGGCGGCGGCTCCGGCCCGACGGGCGGGAGCCCCGCGTCCGCCGACGCCGAGCAACCGGATTGGGCCAAACGCATGCGGCGCGGCCAAGCCGTCAAGGAAGGCGCCGCCACCGCCGCCCACGTCGCTCAGAGCGGCGATCGGGGCGGCGGCGCCGCCGCTGTCGATCTGGAGGAAGACTGATGTTTCGACGGTCCGAGGCCCGTTACGGCCGCACCCCCGTGGCTGAGACGCCCTACCAAAAGGCCGGCCAGGTCTGGGATGAACGCATCGGCGCCGCGCGTATCCAGGCCAAGAACTGGCGGCTGATCGCCTTTGGCGAACTCGTCATCATCGCCGGTCTCGGCGCCGGCGTGATCTGGCTGGCCGCCCGCGGGGGCGTCGTGCCCTGGGTGGTGCAGGTGGATCAGATCGGTCGACCCGAAGCGGTCGCGCCCGCCGTTGCCGACTATCGGCCGAGCGACCCGCAGATCGCTTGGCAGCTGGCGCGCTTCATCGAGTGGACCCGCGCCATTCCCGCCGATCCGATCATCGTGCGGCAAAACTGGCTGCGCAGCTACGATTTCACCACCCAGAGCGGCGCCCTGGCGCTCAACGAATACGCCCGCGCCAACGACCCCTTCGGCAAGATCGGCAAGGTCCAGGTCGCGGTCGACGTCTCCAGCGTGATCCGCGCCTCGCCAAGCAGCTTCCAGGTGGGGTGGACCGAGCGCCGCTACGAGGATGGCGCCCTGACCGCCACCGAGCGCTGGAGCGCCTTTCTGACGATCGTCGTCGCGCCGCCGACCGACGCCGAGCACCTCCGCCGCAATCCCCTCGGCATCTACGTCACCGCCATCAACTGGTCCAAGGAGCTCGGGTCATGAACCGTCCGTCGTGTCTTAAAACCGGGCTGGCCTGGCCAGCCGCCTCGATCCTTCTGGCGTCGGCCGCCGGCTGCGCCGGCGCCGCCAAGCCCCCGGCCATCGCTTACGATGACGTGCCCAAACCGGCGGTGCTGCAGCCGCCGCCGCCAAAGTCGGTCGAGGCGGTGGAGACGCCCAAGCCCTTGCCGCTGCCGGGCCAATTGATGTCCGCGCCCTTGGTCGCCGCTCCCCCGGTCGACCCGAAGACGCCCACCGTTAGGGTGGCGCGCGCCAACGCCGCGGCGCGGGTGCAGCCGAGCCGCGCCGGCTATGTCAACGCCGTCCAGGTCTACCCCTATGCCGACGGCGCGCTCTACCAAGTCTATACCGCGCCGGCGGAGGTCACCGACGTCGCCCTGGAAGCCGGCGAGCAACTGGTCGGGTCCGGACCGGTCGCCGCCGGCGACACCGTGCGCTGGGTCATCGGCGACACCGAAAGCGGCGTTGGCGCCGCCAAGCGGGTCCACATCCTGGTCAAGCCGACCCGCACCGACCTCGCCACAAATCTCGTGATCAACACCGATCGGCGCACCTATCATCTGGAGCTGCGCTCCACCGACAAGACCTACATGGCCTCGGTCTCCTGGCAGTATCCCCAGGACCAGCTGATCGCGCTCCGCCGCCAGGACGCTGCGGCTGATGCCGCTGCGCCCATTGTCGCCGACCTCGACATCACCGCCCTGAATTTCCGCTATCGCGTCGAAGGCGATCATCCGCCCTGGCGGCCGCTTCGCGCCTTCGACGATGGCCGTCGGGTGATCATCGCCTTTCCCGCCGGGATCGGGCAGGGCGAGATGCCGCCGCTGTTCGTCGTCGGGCCGAGCGGCAAGACCTCCGACCTGGTGAACTACCGGGTGCGCGGCGCCGATATGATCGTCGACCGCCTGTTCGCCGCCGCCGAGCTGCGGATGGGCGACAAGGGCTCCCAGCAGCGCGTACGGATCGTCCGCACAGACGGGAGCCCGCGATGAGCGATCCCCAGGCCCCACCGACCCCGGCCGCGAGCCTGCGGCTTCGCCCCGGCCGCCCCTCGGTCACCCGGCTCTCGCGCAAGGTGCTGATCGGTCTGGGCGGAGCCGGCGCCTTAGGCGTGACGGGTCTCTGCGTCTGGGCCTTGCAGTCCAGCCACAAGGCCGCGCCGCCTCAGCCGGTCAGCACCGACAGCCACACCGTCGCCGAGGGCCTGGGCGCCTTGCCGCACGACTACGGCGCCGTGCCCAAGACCCCGCCGCCGCTGGGACCGCCGCTCCCCGGTGACCTCGGCCGCCCGATCCTGAAAGCGGAAGGCGGCGCCCCCGCCGTGGCGGCCTCCGCCGCGCCGTCGCCGCCGGACCCGGTGCAACAGCAGAGGATCCAGGAGCGGGAAGCGGCGGCGACCAGCCGGCTCTTCTTCGGCGACGCTTCCGCCGCAGGCCGTCTTGCCAACGGCGCCGGGACTGCGGCCGGCGCCGGAGGTGCGGCGAGCGAGGCCGACGGGGTCCCGGCGTCCGGTCTCGCGAGCGCCGCGAAACCCTCCACCGACGCGACCGCGGTGCAGAGTCAACAGGATCAAAAGCTAGCGTTCCTGAAAGCCGGCGACGCGTCGCCGGCGGTGAGCGCGGAGCGGTTGATCCGGCCGGCCTCGCCCTATGTGCTGCAGGCGGGGGCGGTGATCGCCGCCGCCCTGATCACCGGCGTCCGCTCGGACCTGCCCGGCGAGGTCACCGCCCAAGTGACCGAGAACGTCTATGACAGCCCGACGGGCCGCGTACTCTTGATCCCCCAGGGCGCACGGCTGGTGGGCCAATACGACAGCCAGATCGCGTTCGCCCAAAGCCGGGTGCAACTGGTCTGGACCCGGCTGATCTTGCCAGATGGCGCCGCGGTGACGCTCGATCGGCAGATCGGCGCGGACGCCCGAGGCTATTCAGGCCTGGAGGACGGCGTGAACAATCACTGGGGCACGCTGGTCAAGGCGGCGCTGCTCTCCACCGTTTTGAGTGTCGGCGCGGAGGCGGGCACGAGCGATAGCGAGAACAACCTCGCCCAGGCCATCCGCCAAGGCGCCTCGCAGAGCTTCAACCAGGCGGGCCAGCAGATCGTCGAGCGCAACCTCAATGTCCCGCCGACGCTGACCATCCGTCCCGGCTTTCCGGTGCGCGTTCTGGTCAGTCGCGACCTGATCCTCGCCCCCTATAGAGGTTGATCATGCCGCGGTTGAAGCTCTCGGAGATTCTCGACGACAAGCCGGTGCGGTTGACTGTCGAGCTGCCGGCGTCGGTGCATCGGGATTTGCTGGCCTACGCCAAGGCGCTGAGCGCCGCCTCGGCCGGAGGGACGGTGGAGGCCTCAAGGCTTGTGGCGCCGATGCTCGCCCGGTTTATGGCCACCGACCGAGTCTTCCTGAAACTGAAGGCGGCGCCGCCCGCGCCCGCCGGTCCGTCCGGGGCGGGCGCATAGCACCGCAAGCCGGTTGCGCGTCGACGGGGGCTGGGTCAGGCGGCCGCGGAAAACCGCGCCTTCAGAAGGGTCAGAAACGCCTGGAGCGCTGGGTTGTCGTTGGACGCCGCCCAGCGCGCGGTATAGCCGACGCGGCACGGCCCATTGCCGTCCCGCGCCTCTCGATAGACGACCCCAGCATAGGTCGCCCCGGCGCACGCATCGCAGATGAGGCTGACGCCAAAGCCAGCCCCAACCAGGCTCTTGATCACGTCCCCACTGGCGTCGTGGCGCACGACCTTAGGCCGGTCGCCCGGCGCGCCGAGCTTGGCCACCAGGATGTCATGAAAATCCTGCCCCGGATCGGAGCGGCCGAGCAGGAAGGTCTCGCCCTTCAAGTCGGGCCAGTCGACGATCGGGCGCGTCGCCATCGGGTGAGCTTCGGGGAGCGCCACGAGGATGCGCTCGCTCCAGAGGGGCAGGTAGGGGCCGTCGTCCTGCAGACCAGGATCGCCCGTGACGATGGCGACGTCCAGGGCGCCCTCGCCAAGGGCGCCCAGAAGGCTTTCGCGGGTGTCCTGCCCCATCTGAAGTTCGATCAGCGGATCTCGGGTGCGTAGTCGAGCAATGTCGCTCTGAGGTTCCCCGCCGAGAGCGAGGTGTAGACGCCGATCGCCAACCGGCCGGTTTCGCCGCGCGCCACGGTCTTGGCCGCCGCCGTCATCCCTTCGGCTTGCGCGAGCAGACGCTCGGCCCGTCTCAGGAATTCCTGGCCGAGGCGCGTCGGCCGCACCCCCGACCGGGTGCGCTCGAACAGCGTCACCCCCACCCGTTTCTCAAGCTGCTCGATGCGGCGGCCGAGGGTCGACTGCTGAATGTGCAAGGCTTCGGCCGTCTGGCGGAAGCTTCCGATATCGGCGGCCATCAGCGCATAGCGAGGGTCGATGAGATCGAAGGGCAGGGCCCGGCCGCGGGCGCCAGGCCGTCGGCGGCCCAAGCCGACAGAACGACTGGACCCGACGCTCTTGGCAATCTTCACGCTCACTCTCCGTCCGCTTCACGCGCCGACGGAGGGTCAGAAACACAGATTGCCCGCCCGACGCTGGGTGGGACCCTCGGTGGAGGATGACACTAAACTTGCTTTTGAACGCGCGACGTCCAAGCAACCCGTCAACAGTGGGTAGCCCCGGTCAAACTCGTCGGGAAACCTGGGCGGCCGCTTAAGGCTATGCTAGCCAGCGGCTCCACAAAGAGTCAACCGTGGGTGGCGATTTAGCGGATACTGACGTCAGCGGGACCTGGTGATTGACAAACGCGAGGAACAACCCCGCCCCGCGCGGGGTTTTAGGGCCTCGGGGAACGGTAAGGACGTTGCATCGGTGATGAGATGAAGCAGGGCGGCTTAGACGCGACCGATGTCCCGCTAAACGTCAGCGCCGCCGACGGCGAGGTTGTCGTCACGGCGCAGGATAATGCGCTCGCCATTGCGCTGACGCCCCCCGCGGCCGCCGAGTCCGGCCGCCGAATGATCGCGGTGGCCAAATCGGTGCAAGGCGAAGACCCCGAGACGACCGACTAGGCTTCGCACACCTCGGTCGTGCTGTTGCGGATCTCGCGCTGGGCCGCGAGTAAGGTCGCCCGGCAGGGGCAGCTGAAACGCTCAAGCCGCGCATAGTCTGCGATTTCGATCGATGCTCGGCCAGTCCGAAGCGCGCCTTCACGTTGAAGATCGGACATCGCCACCGCGATGGTCGTCCGCTGAACCCCGAGCATATGGGCCAGGGCTTCCTGGGTCAGAGGGATCGAAGCCAGGTCGCCGCTGCGGTCGAAGGCGTCGAGCAGGGCGCGGCTGAGGCGCGCCTCGACGGTGTGGAGCGCATTGCAAGCGACATACTGGCGGGCCTGGACCAGCAGCATCTCCATCTGCTTGTGGATCTGAATCCGAAGCGCGCTGGAGGCTTGGAAAAGCTCGCGATAGTCCGCCGCCCGAATTCGGAAGGTCTCGCCTGGAATCTGGACGTGAGCCTGGGCGTAGGCGCGCCGGCTTCCGCAGGCTTCAAAGGCGCCCAAGACGCCTTCAACGCCGATCAGCGCACTTTCGACCGTCTCGCCGAACGGCGTTTCGGTGGCGAGCGATATGAGGCCGCTTTCCGGAAAGTAGACCCAGGCGACCTCTTCCCCGGTCTCTTGCAGCACCTCGCCCTTGGTCATGGGTTTGATGTGAAAGTTCCCGGCGGCGGCCGACAACACATCGGGCTCGATCTGCTTCAGCACAGCGTTGCTGACCGCGCCGGGGCCCCGCGTTCTCAAGACTGCAATCTTTCGATTGAGAAGTGCATTTCCATCGACAATCCTTCAGCAAGCCAGCGCCGCTCAACCCGTCCACCCAGCTGCCTGGACACGGTTCGATCCGTCAGGCGGGATCCAAACCCCTTGTGTTTTGGCGCATCGTCCAGTCGCGGCCCCCCACATTCAGCCCACGTCACGACGTAGTGGTCGTCGCGTCGGCGCCCCTTCACCACGAGGGTTCCGGACGCCGTCGACAAGGAACCATACTTCACCGCGTTGGTCGCCTGCTCGTGGACGATCAGGGCGAGCGCGTTCGCGCCGCTGAGGCCGAGGGGCAGATCGTCGAGGTCGAGGCGGATCCGATCCCGATCCAAGGTCCGGTAGGGCGCGAGCAATTGCTCGATCAGGGCCAGAGCCGTCGTGGAGATCCCCGCATTGGCGCCCGGCACGGCGAGTTCGTTCGCCGCCGCCAGGGCGCCCACACGGCCGTCCAGTTCGGCGGCGAAATCTGCAGCCGAGGGATGCTTGGGGACGGATAACCTGACGAGGCCGGAGAAGATCGCGAAGATGTTCTTCACGCGGTGGCCAAGCTCGTGGGCCAAGACCATGTAGACCTGTTCCGAGCGTTTCACGATCTCAATGTTTGTGAAGGTGAGCAGCCAGCGAATAGTCAGGCCTTCTGGTTCGCGCAGGGCGCCGGCTTGAGCCAGAAACCAGCTGAAATCGCCGTCGCGGCCGCGTAAGCGGCATTCTGCTCGGAAGGTCTCGTCGTGGGGTGCGGCGCGATCCGCGAAAGGGTCGAAGAGATGGCGATCGTCCCCGTGGATAAGATCGATCCAATCGCGCTCATGGCTGACGGCGACGCCGGTGTGATCGCGCCAACGCCGGTTGGCGAAGTCCTGACCCTGGTCGGCGTCGAGGACGATGACCGGATGAGGAACCGCGTCGCAGAAAGTCGCCAGGTCCGCCGTCGCCAGGCTCATCTGGACCAAGCGCTCTGCCGGAAATCCGCGACGATGGCGGCGACGGTCCGCTCTCGTCTTCCGAACGCCTCCGACGCCTCGATCATGTTCGCCGCAATTTCCCGCCGGTGCAGCCTCAGCCATACCGGAGGCGCAGCAGTGGGATTGTAGGATTCCCGACACGGCCTCCAACTTGGCTTGCCGCCTTGTGCCGCAATCGACTCGGCGCGGAGCGAGCGCGCTGGCGCGTCGCCTTTCGCGACCGATCCTGGCACGTCGTTCGACGCCGGCTTTCGGGACGACGGGCCCCAGTCGGCCCGCCGCGAAAAAGGCCGGGACCTCAGGCGCTGGTGAGGCGTTACCGAAAATGGCCCACGTTCGCGCTCACACGCTGACGACCGTTTTGATCGTGGAAAACGAGGCGATCATACGGTTGGAGTTAGCCGATCAGTTGCGAGACATGGGCTTCATCGCCCTAGAGGCCGCCGACGCCGATGAAGCGATCGCCTTGTTGGAGAGCTGTCCGGGGATTTCGGTGATGTTCACCGACGTCACCATGCCAGGGTCGATGGACGGCTTAAGGCTCGCCCATCACGTCCGGCTCCGATGGCCGCCTATGAAGATCATCGTGGCCTCTGGAAAAGTCGACGCGCAGCTCGCCGCTCTCCCCGAAGGCTCCATTTTCCTGCCAAAGCCCTATCGGCCCGAGGCGCTTGCCGAGGCCCTTAAGTCAGCGCCTCGGCAGCGCAAGCGAACGCCCGCCCCGCGCCTCTAAACCGCTAATTCGGCGGCTTTGGGGTCCGCGACATCGATCGCGGCGATCTGAACATGGGCTAGCGATACGCTGGCGAATCCCTGGGAGCGCCGAGGGTTACGAATTCGCGGTCGCTGGCGGTCCGCTCCCGACGCTCAAGCCTCCGCGCCAGGAGGGGTCAGCCAGCGGGTCGCCCGAGATCCTACTTCTTGCCCTTGAGCGTGTCCGCCGCGCCGCCGACAGCGCTTTTCACCGCGCCCGACGCCTTGTCCGCCTTGCCTTCAGCCTTAAGCTTAGGATCGCCGGTGACTTTCCCGGCCGTTTCTTTGATCGAGCCCTTCGCCTTGTCCGCGGCGCCCGCAACTCTATTCTTGTCGACCATCTCAGCCTCCTCTGTTTCCAGTGGAATGGCATGGAGCCGAAGACGTTCCGCAAATAGCTTGGCGCTGACCATCGCCGGCGGAGCGCCGGCGATGAGGCCGAAAAAGACCCCGTAGTCGAACCAGGGCGGCGCTGAGCATCCGGCGCCCGAGATTCGCGTTCATGACGGATGACGAGCGAAACGCAGCGCGTTGCGAACAGCGGGGATCTAGGGCGCGCCGGCCAGGCCTTTGACCTGGCCTTAGGCGTCGCCGCCACGATTCCGATCTTGGTCTGCGCCGTCCTCGCCCGTCTCGTCCCCGCGGACCTCGAGATGCTGGTCCGGACGTCGGCGGTGATCTGGGCCTCCTCTTTACTGGCCTTTTTCGCGGGCGTCCGGCGAGGTCTGATCTTCTCGGAAGCGGGGGGAGGCGGTTGGCGTGAGCGGATCACCATGCTGGCGATCTTCGCTCTGGGGATCGCGGCGATGCTGTTCTGCAGCCTCATCCTCGCCGCGGTCGGCTTGGCGTGCGTGGGCGGGCTCGACGCCTTGAGCGCGCGTCGCGGCGAGGCGCCGCGTTACTTTTCGATGTTCCGGCCCCTCCAGATGGCCGTCTGCGCGGCGGCCCTGGTCTTGGTGGCCGTTTCCCGGCGCTAGACCGCGCCGCCCACGCCAAACTGCGCGTCAACTTCGTCGCGGACTCGAGAAAGCGAGCACCGCGCCCCACGCGGCCCCACATAAGTGCAGCGTGCTGACGTGACGTCGCTCGCCCGAACCTGAGGAGCCCATGGTCCATCGCAATGAACTCGACGCCGCCGCGGAAGCCGAGTTCCAACGTGCGCTGGTGGCGATGATCCCCCATATGCGGGCCTTCGCCCGCAGCCTGACCGGGGACGCGACCCAGGCCGACGACTTGGCTCAGGAGACCGTCCTGAAGGCTTGGACGAACCGGACCGCTTTCGAGATCGGGAGCAACCTGAAAGCCTGGCTGTTCATGATTTTGCGCAACCAGTTCTATTCCGACAAGCGCCGCTCGTGGCGGTCGGTCCCGCTCGATCCGGAGGTGGCGGAACGCTCCCTCGTCGCCAATGACGATCCCTCAGCGGCCTTGGACTTGGACGACCTGCGCCAAGCCTTGAACCGATTGCCGATCCCGCAACGCGAGGCCCTGATCCTGGTCGGCGCGAGCGGCCTTTCCTATGAGGAGGCGGCCGTCATTTGCGGCTGCGCCGTCGGCACGGTGAAGAGCCGCGTGAGCCGCGCGCGGGTGGCGCTGGACGCCCTTCTGACGTCCGGCGATTTTACGCGAGATGGCGCACCGGCCGGGGACGCCGGCCGCAAGATTCTGGCGCAGGCGGACCAGATTCGCCGCGTCGCTCGCACCGGCGGCTGAGGGCGGCCGAGGCCACGCAGATTTGGATCGTCCGCCGCGGCGTCAGCGTGCAGAGACCATTGAGACACGGTCGCTTTGATTCATTGACGTCAGGCGACGCCCGGCTCGCCGAAGGTCGAACTTCCGTGCGCGCAAGGTGTTCAGTAAAATCGCGTCGCATCGTCCCTGGGAGCTTCACCTGGCCAACATCTCACCGTCGCTCCATGACCCCGCCGGGTTTTTGACCGGCCTTGGCGAGATGGGCGATCGGATCGCCGCATTCGACTGGTCGACAACGTCGTTGGGTCCGCTCGCGACCTGGCCGTCGAGCCTCAAAGCCATCGTCAGTCTTCTCGTCCGCTCGCCGGTCGCCATGGTCCTGCTGTGGGGCGAGGAGGGGGTGATGCTCTACAACGACGCCTATTCTGTCTTCGCCGGCGGCCGCCATCCCGACCTCCTCGGCAAGAGGGTGGTGAGCGAGGGCTGGACCGAGGTCGCCGATTTCAACGCCAACGTCCTGCGGGTGGGACTGGCAGGCGGAACCCTGGCTTACAAGGACCAGGAACTCACCCTGCACCGCTCCGGCCGCCCCGAGCAGGTTTGGATGGATCTGGACTACTCGCCCGTTCCCGACGAGTCGGGCCGCCCCGCGGGCGTCATCGCGATTGTGATCGAGACCACGGAACGGGTGGCGTCTGAGCGTCGCCGTGCGCTCGCCGAAGCGGCGACCCGCCGTGAGGCCGAGCGCGTTCAACTGGCGCTCGACGCCGGCGCGATCATTGGCACTTGGGTGTGGGACGTCCTTGAAGACCGCTTCACCGCCGATGACCGCTTCGCAGCGTCGTTTGATTTGGAAGCGGAGCTCTGCCGCACGGGCATACCAATCGAGCAGGTCACAGCCTCCATCCATCCGGACGACCGAACCCAAGTAGAGGCGGCGATCGCTGAGGCGCTTGAGCGCGGCGGGCGATACTGCTGTGAGTATCGGGTCCGTCAGCGAGACGACAGCTACGGCTGGATCGAGGCGAACGGCCATGTCGAGCTCTCCCCCGACGGCCGGGCGTCGCGCTTTCCCGGCGTTCTGCTCGACATCTCAGCGCGCAAACGCGCTGAGTCCGAGCTCCGAGAGCTAAACGACACTTTGGAGCAGCGCATCGCGGCGGCGGTTGAAGAGCTTGCCCGAACCGAAGAGGCGCTGCGCCAGAGCCAGAAGATGGAGGCGGTCGGGCAACTGACGGGCGGGATCGCCCACGACTTCAACAATCTCCTCATCGGCATCACCGGCAGCCTGGAGCTGATTCAAAAGCGAGTGCGGGACCAAGGGCTGGCCGGGTTTGACCGTCACCTCGGCATCGCCCAGGCTTCGGCTCAGCGCGCCGCGGCGTTGACCCAACGCCTCCTCGCCTTCTCCCGGCGCCAAACGCTCGATCCCAAGCCCTTGGACGTCAATCGCTTGGTGCAGGGGGTCGAAGACCTCATCCGGCGAACGGTCGGACCGAGCATCGTGGTGGAGGTCGTCGGTGCGATCGGTCTATGGGTGACCAAGGTGGACGCGCCGCAGCTTGAGAACGCGCTGCTCAACTTGGCCATCAACGCGCGCGACGCCATGCCCGATGGTGGACGCCTCACCATCGAGACCGCCAACAAGTGGATCGACGGTCATGCCGCAAAGGATCGCGATTTGACTCCAGGTCAATACATCTCGCTGTGCGTCACAGACACCGGCACGGGGATGACCCCGGAGGTGACCACCCGCGCCTTCGACCCGTTCTTCACCACACAACCCCTTGGGCGGGGCACTGGACTTGGCCTGTCGATGATCCACGGCTTCGCGCGTCAATCGGGCGGCCAAGTGCGGATCTACACTGAGCTCGGCCAGGGCACGACCATGTGTCTCTACTTCCCGCGTTTCGCCGGAGGCCTCGACGCGGATTCGATTTCGAAAGTCGAGGACGAGATCGAAAGAAGTTCAGGCGAGACGGTTTTAGTGATCGACGATGAAGAGCCGATCCGCATGCTGATCACCGACGTTCTGGAAGAGGCCGGCTACCGCGTCCTGGAAGCCGCCGACGGCCCGTCGGGATTGAAAGTGCTGCAATCGGACGCCCGCATCGACCTGCTGATCACCGACGTGGGCCTCCCCGGCGGGTTCAACGGCCGCCAGGTCGCCGACGCGGCCCGTCAGACCCGTCCTGGGCTCAAGGTGCTGTTTGTGACAGGCTATGCTGAGAACGCGGTCGTCGGAAACGGTCACCTCGACGTGGGCATGCAGGTGATCACCAAGCCGTTCCCAATGACCACGTTGTCGGTGCGGGTCAGGGAAATCATTGAAAGTTGAGCGCGCGCAGAGGGGGGCGAACGCCCCACGCCCAACTTTCGATGCACGGCCGTTTCCGCCGCTCGCTAAGGGCGCGCCAGGGAACGGGCGCCGTCTGCGACGACGAAACGCCCTGTCCGAATGAGCAAAATTTAACTAGGCGTCGGTGAGATCAGAGTTGATGTTCGCGCAACCTTCGTAAGCGACTGAGGCTGTTTCGCCCCAGACTAAGCAAATCGGACTTTAAGAGTGAGCGAGCGACAGACGGCGATCCCGGCCCAGGTCATCTCCTGGCCGAAGCTTTTGGTCGGCGTCTTAGTAACGACGGTGCTGTCTCTCAGTGTGCACGTCGTCATGTTGCAGAATTTCCACGTTCCATATCCGGATAAACTGCAGCGGAGCGGCTGGCCCGCATACCCCGATTGGTTCTGCATCACGCTCGCCATTATTTATCTCTACAATTTCATGCGAGAACGCTTCGCAGGTATTTCAATCGTTGTGCGGTGCCTAGCCGTTTTCGTCCTGATATCGATGGTGCGAGAAACCCTATTTAGAGCGCCGATTATGGATCTCGCGGATACGGTCAGTATGACGATCTATCCCATAGTAAAGGTTCTGCCTAAACTGCTTTTGCTCGCCATTCTCGCTTGTTGCGCCGTTGCGTCCGCACCGTATTCAAAAAGCGCATGGCGGAAATGGACAATGGCGTTGATTCTGTCGGCCGTTGTTTTCTGGTTCTGCAAGCCGGTTATCGACACCATCTTTGGCCAAATATTGAAGTCTATCTCGTACCTGGACAGCCCAGTCAGCTATCAGCCGCCCTATGACTACCATATCGAGATACCAGCCTACCTGACCTTCCTGGAGCCGGTGATCGCGAGTTTTGTGGTTGGAATTCTCGCTTGGAGCCAGCTCTCCTCCCGCCCCGCGATGCGGGCGCTTCAGCTGACTCTATTGATCCTTTTATTGAAAGGGCCGGCCCTAGCGCCGATCACTTATGCCTTTTACTCGGGACTGGATCCTGTCACCTCCCTGCTCAGTGTCGGTCAATTCTCGCTCGAATCCTTAGCGCTAGGCGTCTTGACGACCGCGACCCTGACGCTTTGCATACGTCGACGCTATCCGGATGGATCCGGACCCCTGGCCGCGGATTCGGTGAGCTGACATCAGCGTCGAGCCCAACACCAGCCGCCGCAGCTAGGTGGCGCGAACCCATCGCCGCGCTGCTTCAAGGCAGTCGGTCGGCTTCGTGTTGAAAGCGATAGCCGCCTGTGGGGCATGGCGGTGGACAGCGTTCGTGACCTGCTCGAACAGGTCCAGCAGCTCAGAGGGTTTGCGAATGCCGCCGCCGATCACAACCACGTCCCAGCTTTTGGCCTGAATTTGCGGGACGAGCACGGCCTCCAGGTCGGCGTCGAGGGCGATCAGGCACATGTTGATATCGTATCCAGCTTCCAGGAATCCCCGCTCGGACTCGGCTATGGCGGCCTGAACTGTCGCGTTCTGTTCCGGCGTCACGCCCCTTTCGACGGGGTCCAGAGTAGAGGGGTCCACGCCTATAACGAGGATCTTCGGCTGGGAGACTGCGATCATCGTTGATGTTACTCCGCCCAGCGCTTCGCGTCAGCTTTCGAAGCGTCAACGCCAGGTGATCACAATGCCCGCCCCGGGGTCGACTCTCGCCAACCGCGGGCTTGCGTCAACCGGACGCCGCCCCGGCTCTGCGCGATTTGAAGAGTCCGCGCCGGGCAGCCGACCGATCCAAGCGTGTTGCACTTTCGGCTGGAACCGCAGATCTTCGCCGCGCGAGGCGGCGGTCGGTCCCGCGTCGAAGCGCCCTCAGCGGCTCAGCGTCCCCGGTATGAGCGCGTTGAACGCTCTTGGCGCAAAGACGACATTCACGGACCGTCCGAAGACTTGGGACTCGCCGTCCAAGACCGCCCGGATGGGTTCGTCCGCTTCCAGCACGATCGCGCGAGTCTTCGCTGTGGTGACGGCCGGGTCGCTGCGCCATCCTGAGACTAGACTATGGAAGGCCAGCCGGATGGCGCCGAGCGCGCCATCCGGCGTAATCGCCGCCACTTCGAGCGCCATTTCGTCGGCGGCGAGGGCCTGGGAGGTGAGGGGACAAAGGATTGAGACAGCTTGGGCTTCGCCGGAGGTCTCGCCGAACCGGTAGCGGAGGGAGCTTTGAAAGGTTTTGGCGAGCGCGTCGCTTCCCTTCGACAGGGCGTGCGCCAGATCGCCCTCCCGGACCGCTTCGCGCACGTCGGCCCACAGGGCCGGGTCTCCGACGATCGCGGCCACGAAGAACGGCTTGTCGCCCATGTGGCCGCCGCTGACCGATTGAGCGACCGGATCGGCCAAGGTCGCCTCCAAGGCGGCTTGCCAAGTGACGTCGCCATAGAGGGCCTTGGGCAACATGTTCATCGTTCCACCCGGCAGGGCGATCAGCAGCGGGCCTGAGGCCGCGCAGGCCTCCGCCGCGGAGCGGATGGTGCCGTCCCCGCCAAGCACGATCAGCAGATCGAGTTTATGCGCGCTGGCTTCATCCAGGGCGGCGGAGATCTGGTCGCCGCCGCCGCACCAAGCCTTTGACAGCTCTAACCCGTGGCGGAGCAGGATGGCCTCCATCTCGCGCTCAGCGCCGACCGGGCACCGCCCGCTCGACGTGTTCAGCAGGGCGCCGATCCGAAGGGCGGCTAGGTCCAGCGGCCTGCCTTGCTCAACCTCGCCGACCAGGCCGCTCACGCCGCCGTCTCCAGCGCGTAGCGCCGACAATGTTCGAGATAGCCTTGCTCGTGGCGTCCGGCGAGCGCCACCACGCTCGACCACAGCCAGTTTGGCGCGTCCATGTCGGCGGGCCGGCGCCGCTCCAACTCCTTCGCCCAGGCGCTGCGCGTGGCGTCGTCCATTTGCCGGGCGTGGGCGCGCCCCACCACATAGGCGAGGTAGCGCGCCGCGATCACCGCTTCCTTGCGGCTGAACTGGTCGATCTCAAGCTTGAGGTCTTGGGGCGCAAGTTCCCGCAGCACGACCGGACGCCCCAAGATATCGGCCGCCATCATGCGGTCGCCCAGGTTCGGCGACAGGGCCCGTGCGCCCGTGACGACGCGCGCGCCGTGGTGCGTGGGCATGCCCACGCGTGTTGCGGCCGGCGCCGCTGCGGCCACCGCCTCTTTCAGATCCACCATGGCGTACTGGTCTTTGCGGCCGCCGCCCTTCAGCGCGATCAAAGCCGCGAAGCGAAGCTTGCCGAGCGAACTGCACCCCTTCATCCAATAGGCCAGATCGACCAGCTCCAGCGCGCTTTCGTCAGCCCGAGCGTTCAGCGACAGCACCAGTCGGCGCACATCGTCTTGCTCGAACAGGACTGAGATCGCCTCCTGCTCTTTGACGGTGACGCTCCAGAACTTCTTTCCGCGCGGGATGCTTGGCGACACATCCTTGATCCGCTCTCGCGCCAGGTGCTTCCACTTTCGCCCAAACGCCTGGCGCTTGACGCTCTTCACCACGCCAGGTTCCGGCACCGCGTCCTCTTCGTTGGGGTCGCGCAGGGCCACGCTGTAACCGCGCACCATTTCCTCGACCATCCGGGCGGTGGTGACCCCCGGTAGGTCCGATCCGCGGGCCGCGGTCGCCAGCGACAACCCCAGGCGCACCAGATCGTGGGCGGGATTGCCGATCACCGTTTGATCGAGATCGCGGATCTGGACGTCTATACGCCCGTCAGCGTCCGCGAGAGGACCGAGATTGCCCACATGGCAATCGCCGCAGATCCAAATCGGCGGACCCGCCGGAAGCAGATCGGCGTCCGCCGTCGCCAGCCATTCGTAGAACTTGACGGTGTTGCCCCGAACATAGGCGTGCGCGGAGCGCGCCATCTTCAACGTGCGGCGCTGTTCAAGCACCTTGGCCCGCTTCGTGCGTTCAACATCCTTGGCTTCGTCCGACATCATCACCCCTCCGCCTAAGACGCACAGCGAGGCGAGCGTCCTCGCCGCGCGTACGGCGCTGTTCACAACGTTCACCGCATCGATCGGTCGCATGGGCCGCCATCAAGGCCGAAGATGTAGCCTGTCCGCCACATCCGGCCCGCAATTCAGTGAGGCGGGAATACCGAAACCGCGCCGGCGCCTATTGCGCAAAATATTGCGCCCTTGAGTCGGCGTTTACGTCTCTGCGCTTTAATGTCGTGAAATAGCGGTGATTATACAGCGTCCAGCAATGGTCTTATTCCAGCACAACCTTTCGCTCGTGGCGCTGGCCTTCGGCGTCTGTTTGGTCTCGGCCAGCACGGCGCTTCGGCTGATGATCTACGGCGCACGATCCAAGCGTCGATCCGGGCCGGCCCTTCTGATGCTGGGCGGCGCTTGTGGCGGCGCCGGCGCCTGGGCGGCCAACTTCATCGCGCTCCTGGCGTTTCAGCCGCAATATCCTGTCGGCTACGAAACCTGGGGCGTTTTGGTGTCGCTTTTGGCGCCGGTGATTAGCGGGGCGCTCGGCGTTTACGTCACCGCCCGCACGCCTAGGCCGTGGAACCTGCCGGTTTGGGGCGTCATTTTCATCTGCGGCCTCGGCGCCATGCAGCACTTAGGACTCAAGAGCTTGATCGTCCCTGGGAGCCTCGCCCCCAACCCCTTGGCGCTGGTCGCGTCTTGGCTGTGTGGCGGCGCGTTCGCGATGCTCAGTCTCCGGATCGCTTTCAAGGCGCGCACGCCAGCGACGTTCTTGCTGTCCTCCGGTACGATGACGATCGCCATCTGCAGCCTGCACTTCGTCGGCATGCAGGGCGTGGTGCTGATCCCCGACGCCCACGCCCACACGCCGGTCAATCTCGTCTCTCGTGGCGGCCTCGCCTTGGGCATCGCCGGGTTGACGGCCCTGCTTGTGGCCGCGGGCCTCGGGTTGGTGTGGCTACAGGCCTCCAGTCGCAAGCGATCTTTGAACCTGCTGCAAGCCGTCATCGAGGCCATGCCCCAGGGGCTGGCCTATTTCGATGGCGATGACCGGTTTGTCCTCGGCAACGAAATCTACCGTCGTGAACTGGCCAACATCGGGCTGACGCCGGAGATCGGTCGCCCTTATCGGCAAAACCTTGAGGCCCTTGCAGCAGGTCCGTGGGGACCTGACACGGCCGAGGGCCGACGGGTATGGGTGGAGGCGCGGCTGAAGGCCCGTCGAGCGGGCGATGCGGAGTTCGACCAAGAGATGGCGGACGGTCGGTTTTTTCGAGTGCAGAGCAGCCATACCGGCGGCGGTATTGTAACGGTCGTGTCCGACATCACTGACCTCAAGCGCCAGACGGAGAGCCTGCTTCTGGCGCGTGACCAATCCGACGAGGCCACCCGCGCCAAGAGCCGCTTTCTGGCGACGATGAGCCATGAGATCCGCACGCCTCTGAACGGCGTGCTCGGGATGGCCCAGGCCATGGCGCGCGACACCCTGTCCAAACGTCAGCGCGGCCGGCTCGATATCATCCACACATCGGGAGAGGCGCTTTTGGCGGTGCTCAACGATGTGCTCGATATCTCCAAGATCGAAGCCGGTAAGTTGGAGGTCGAAGCGATCGCCTTCGACCTCGACGAGGTCGTCGGCGCGGCCCGCGACGCCTTCGCTAGCGTCGCCGCCGAGAAGGGGTTGGATTTTACGCTGACGGTGGAGGCCGCCGCGCACGGGGCGTACGTGGGTGATCCGACGCGGATTCGACAGATTCTGCTGAACCTCCTCTCCAACGCCCTCAAGTTCGCTGAAACCGGGTCTGTGCGCGTCGAGGTCGCAGCGACCGCAGAAGACCAGCTCAGCTTCATCGTTCGCGACACGGGCATCGGCATGACGCCTGAGCACGCCGCGCACCTATTTGAGAAGTTCACTCAAGCGGACGCCTCCACCACCCGCAAATACGGCGGCTCCGGGTTGGGGCTTGCGATCTGCCACGAGCTGGCGACGCTCATGGGCGGTACGCTCGACGCCGAAAGCGCTCTGGACCAAGGCTCGACCTTCACCCTCCGCCTGCCGCTGCGCCGGGCGGAGGGGCCGGTCGAAGATCAAGCGACCGAAGCCGAGAACGAGCCGCATTACGAGCTCCGCGTGCTGGCGGCGGAGGATAACGCCGTCAATCAGATCGTTTTGAAGACGCTTTTGGCGCAGGTCGGGATCGAGCCGGTGATGGTCGATAACGGCGTTCAAGCGGTCGAGGCCTGGGCGCGGGCGGACTGGGACGTGATCCTAATGGACGTCCAGATGCCGCAGATGGACGGACCGACCGCCACGCGCGAGATTCGTGCCCGCGAGCTCATCCAAGGACGCGCGCGCACCCCCATCATCGCGCTTACCGCCAACGCCATGGCGCACCAAATCAGCGGATACCTTGATCTCGGGATGGACGGTTTTGTCGCCAAGCCCATTGAGACGGCGAAGCTGTTTCGAGCCATCGAAGAGGCTCTGATCGACCCCCGTCAACATGAACACACCTCGCTGGTCGCCGAGACGCCTGACCCGTCCGGCGTCTCGGCGCAGTCTCGACAACACGTCTCCCCGCTCACGGACCTGACCATGATCGCTGTCAGGTCGCCGTCCACCTCCACTTGCTGAAGAGCCAACCCCGGCCGCAGCAACGCTATTGGGCGTATCGAGCGCGCCATCTGCTGATTCCCTTGCTGACCAAGGGAGCGGCGCCTCGACTTCATCAAATGAGTCAGAGCCCCTCTTGGACGCTATAGGGGCCCCGGTTGGACGCCACTTTACACCAATGGGTCCAACAGACTTTGCATGCGAGAGCTGTCATCAAGCTAATGCGGCATCGGACTGGCCGGCGGAGTCGCTGTGGCCGCATGGTGGTTTTTCTTGTGTGCTGGCGCTTTGTGTCCGGTGTCACCGGTGGTGGGGCCGGGTTTCTCGGTCACGCCCACGGTTCCGCTGGTGCCTTTCGGGCCGCCGGTATTTTGAGTGGTGTCGCGATCGTCCGGATTGTTCTGGGCTGTGGCTGACCCTTGGACGAGCAGGGTCGTTAGGGCAACTGTCGCAGCGATCAGGATCAGTTTCATGGGGGCCTTCGGCGTTCCGTTTGCCTTCCACCAACTTCAGGCGGGGACCAACCGTTCCGGAGCCATCGAGCATTAGGTCGAAATGATGATCGCAAACCGCGTCGAGGTATGGCGTCTCCCCTTCCTCTTGGGTGCGTTGTGGCGCTCCCGAAAATCGCCTTCCGTGTGACTTGGACCGGCCGGAAAGTCTGACAGCCGGATCGCCGATCCTAAGTCGGCTTCACGCCGTCAGCGACGAGTTCGCTCGTCGCCCAAAGGATTGCCGCGGCGGCGTCATCCTGGCCGGCGGGGCTGGGGCTGACGGGTTTGCGCTTATAGAAATAGAGGCCGGAGTTGGCGTGCTACCAGCAGGGCCGGCTGGTCCTGCGACGGCTCTCCGACTCGGAGAGCCAAGGCGTGTTCCGGTCGAGCGAAGGCGACTGAACCATGCGGGAGGGATCAACGCGCCGATCCAGGGGCGCTCTATGGTCTCAGAAGGCGTTGATGCCGTCGCGTGGCGGGGTCGCGCCCCCGTTCCAGCGAACGCCGCTTGAACGCTGAAGCGGGGACCGGCCTATGCGCTGGGCCTAAAGGAGATGTGGACTAGGACTCTGGTTCTGGGCGCCCGATCCAGAATAGCCATCCGTGGATTTGGCTTTTTTGCCCGGCTTTTCGCTAATGGCCGCCCGGCTCGGGTGCGCAAGATAAGTCGGACCCGGCTTGGGCTTGGGTGTGTTGGCATGCGTCTGCGCGATGGCCGCGCCGCTGAAAAGCAATACGGCCGTCCCGAAGAGGGCGGGGAGGGTCTTGGTCATCGCTTTGCCTTTCCTATAGCAAATTACGTCCTGGCCGGCGGTTCTGCGGCCCCGATCTATCGCGCTCAGCGCGAGCCGCCCGATGCGAACAGAACCTCGCCGGTGACCCACTTGGCCGCATCGGAGGCCAGGAAGAGGACCGGTCCCACAAGGTCTTCCGGCTGTCCGAGACGGCCCAGCGGCGTCGTCGCCACCAAATGCTTGACCATGTCGCCGTCGAGAACGCCGATGGCGTGCGCGCCTTCGGTTTCTGTTGCGCCGGGGCAGACGACATTGACGCGGATTCCGCGCGGACCCAGCTCGTTGGCGAGGACGCGCGATAAGGCGACCAGGGCCGCCTTCGAAGAGGTGTAGGTGGAGCTCATCGGTCCCGCGTTTGAGACGCCGGCGGTGGCGATGTTGACGATCACGCCGCCCGTCGTTCCAAACTGCTTGACCGCTTCCTGCATCGTCAGGACCGGCCCAAGCACATTGGTGTCGTAGATGCGACGAAACTCGGCTTCCGTAACGACCTCGAAGGGCTCGAAGCGATAAAGACCGGCGTTGTTGATCAAGATATCAGGCCGACCGAACACCTGAGCGGTCGTCTCGAACAGTTGCTGGACATCCGCCGGTTTTGAGACGTCCGCACCGAAGGTCGTCGCTTCGCCGCCAGCGTCCGCGATCGCGGATGCGACCCGCTCCGCCCCGGCGCGATCCGCCAGGTAGTTCACGACGACTTTCGCCCCAGCCAGCCCCAGCCCTTTGGCTATCGCAGCGCCGATGCCTTTGGAGGCGCCGGTGACGATCGCGACCTTGCCGGTGAGTTGAGCCATTTCGCACGCCTTTTGATTGCCTGTCTGCGCAGTGGTATCAGACAGAAACCTAGTGTAAATTAGGCACTTTATTGGCACTTAGTGTCTTCGAGGTGACCCCGTTGGCCAGTCTTGACGTGAGAAAGATCCGAGGCGACCGCATACTGCTCGACCTTCTGTCAGATAAATGGACGATGTCCGTGCTCGGGTCCCTGTGCGATCACGAGTATCGGCGAAGATTCAACGCGATCCGTCGGGACGTTCCGGATATTTCCCAGAAGAGCCTTGTTCAGTGTCTTCGCCGGCTTGAGCAAAATGGGTTGATCGCTCGACGTGTGCTGACAACCCGTCCTCTCGGGGTGGAATACGTCTTTACGGAATTGGGCATGACGCTAGAGCATCCCGTTGCGGCGCTGTTCGATTGGACTCTCAGGTATGGCGACGCCGTCTTGGCGGCCCGGGGGGAAGCGGAGGCCGCTCCATCCGACGCCGTCATCCCCGAGCTCGACGGATGAGGTCCACGCTGCCGGAGGGGGCGGCTGTAAGCGGCCTCCCATCACCGGCGCATCTGTCTCCTCACCCGCCGGAGAACGCCAGCACCGCCTCTCTGATTTTGGCCTGAGCGAAGTTTCCGACTTGAGCCAGCTCAACGTGGGGCAGATTGGGCATTTCATCGGCCGCCACAACCGCATCCACGATGACAGGACCGTCGCAGGCCAGCGCCTGGGCGATGACGGCCCGCAGCTGATCGGGGCGATCGACCTTGAAGCCGCGACCGCCGCAGGCTTCGGCCAAGGCGGCGAAGTCGGGGTTGGGAAACTGAATGCCCTTCTCGTACGGCGGCAGGCCGATGGATTCGGCCTCCAGGTGGATCAGGCCGAAAGCGGAGTTGTTGTAGACGACGACCTTGATCGGCAGCTTGTGGTGCACGGCGGTCATGAACTCGCACATCAGCATGTTGAAGCCGCCGTCGCCGCAAAGGGCGATGACCTGCCGCTTGCGGTCGTGGACCTGGATGCCATTGGCCTGGCCCAGCGCCGTCCCCACGGCGGCGTTGTTGAACGAGCCGATGATCCGCTGCGATCCACTCTGGCGGATCCAGTTGGCGGACCAAAGCGTGTTCAGCCCGGTGTCGAACACGAAGACGGCGTCGTTCGCGGCGAGGTCTCCCACCGTCCGCGCGACCGCCTGCGGATGGATGCGATCCCGGCTGCGCGCGGGATCGGACTGCTTGTCCAGCATTGCATCCCACTTGTGGCGCGCCCGGGCGGTCGCGTCGAAGAAGCCGGCGTCGGCTTTGCTGGCGACGCGGTCTAGGAGCAACCTGAGGGTCGGCAGCACCGACCCCACCGCGGCGAAGGCCGTCGGCGCGCGTCGCCCCAGCGCCTCGGCGCGCTCGTCGATCTGCACCACCACAGGCTTGGTCGGCAGGAAGTTCGAATACGGATAGTCACTGCCCAGCATCAGCAGCAGGTCGCAGGCCATGACCGCGTCGTACACCGCCTTGGTGCCGATCATGCCAATGCCGCCCATCCAGCGCGGGTCGTCATAGGCCATAATGTCCTTGCCCTTGACGGAATGGATCAGCGGCGCTCTCAAGCGGTCGGACAGCGTCCGCAGCTCATCGGCTGCCCCGTGGCAACCGGCGCCGCACAGGATCACCACCTTCGTCGCCTGATTGATTAGGCGGGCGATCTCGGCGATGTCGTTCTCAGTCGCCGCGATCTGCCCGCGCGGCTTCAGGGTCGCGATGCTCGCCACCTCGGCATGGCCACGGCTGCTCAGCACGTCCTGCGGCAGCGTCAGGTGCGCGACGCCGCGGCCGGCGTAAGCCGCCGCGATCGCCTGATGGATCAGCGCCGGCGCCTGCCCCGCGGACAACAGGGTCTCGGTGTAGAGCGCCACGTCGCGGAACAGAATGTCGGGCTTGGTCGTCTGAATATAGTCTGTGCCCTGGAACTGTAGCGGCATGTCGCCCGAAAGCGCCAAGACCGGCGCATGATCGCGGCTCGCCTCGTAGAGGCCGGCGACCAGGTGGGTGCTGCCTGGTCCGGTGGTGCCGGCGCAAACGGTCAGCCGTCCAGTGAGCTTGGCTTGGCCCGCGGCCGCGAGCGCGGCCCCTTCCTCATGACGCACGCCGATCCACTCGATCGAGCTGCGCCGGACCGAATCGGCGAGCGGATTGAGAGAGTCGCCGATCAGGGCGAAGATCTGTTGGACGCCGACTTGTTCGAGCGTGCCGACGATCATGTCTGCGACAGTTTCAGACATCGTTGTTTCCTGTGGCGGTCATGGGGGGGGGACGCTCCGTTAGACGAACGTATTGCGCAGTGTCCCGAGGCCCGCGATCGTCACCACGACCTCGTCGCCAGGCCGGAGGAACTGTGGTGGGTCGAGGCCTAGTCCGACACCCGCCGGGGTGCCGGTGGCGATCACGTCGCCCGGCCGCAGCATCATGCCCGCCGATAAGGTCTCGATGAGGCTTGGGATGTCGAAGATCAGGTCCCGCGTGTTCGCGTTCTGGCGGAGCTCACCGTTGACCCAGGTCTGAAGCAGCAGGTCGACGGCCACAACCTCATCCGCGGTCGTGATCCACGGCCCCATGGGACAGAAGGTGTCGAGCGCCTTGCCGAGGAACCACTGGCGATGTCGCTTCTGACGGTCGCGCGCCGTCACGTCGTTGACGATGGTGTAGCCCCAGACGTGGGCCATGGCGTCGCTGCGAGCGATGTCGATCCCGGGTCGCCCGATCACGACGGCCAATTCACCCTCGTAATCGACCTCCGAGGTCACTGACGGATGGGTTTGGACGGCCGCGCCGGTGCCGACCACGCAGCTCGCGGGCTTGGTGAAGACCGCCGGGTAGTCGTTGTTATCTCCGTCCTTGGCGGGGCCGTCGTAGCCGCTTCGGGAGAACTCCTGAGCGTGGTCCCGGTAGTTCTTTCCGACGCAGAAGATGTTTCGCCGGGGCCGCGGAATCGGGGCGACCAAGCGTACGCCATCGAGGGCGACGCCGACGCCGCGCGCCTGCAGCGAAGGGCCGAGCTCGTCGTACCGGGTGATCAGATCCACCATGTCGGCTGCGGCGATCGGATGTACGGTGTGGTCGTCTTCGATCCAGCCGACTTGCTCGCGCCCGTCATCGTCGAAGGTGGCGAATTTCATGATCGACCCTTTCCTGGAGAGTTCGAGCTCAGGCGAACAGAAGCCGGCGATCGACGCCGAAGAGGGCCCTTAGACGCGGTGGAGTTCCAGGCGCCGAGCCGCGATCGCCGCCACGCCGTCATTTGGGCCCATACTGCATCTCGCCGTTGCCGAACGACCAATCCTCGCGGTTGGCCTCGACCAGATTGATCCAGATGTCCTGCTTCCGCACGCCTTGCTTGGCGTGAATCTCGTCGGCGATGTATTGGAAGAATTGCTTCTTGACGTCGGTTGAACGGCCAGCCACCCACGTGATCTGGATAATAATCAGGTCGGGCGTGTAGTCGATCCCCAGGTAACCCTCCTCGGGGTAGATGATCTCGTCCGGCTCGTGGCGGGTGATCATCTGGAATTTGTCCGATGGCGGCACTCCGCCAACGGCGACCATGGCGTTGTACACAGCTGCACTGACATCGCGCACGCGGTCACGCGATGCAGTCTTGCTGATATCAATTCTGGCTAGCGGCATGACGGGGGCTCCCGTGGTTTAACCTGCCTAACCTAGGCTCGACAGCCGGCCGCGTAAAACGCATAATACTGGATATTAGTATGAGGCGTGAGCATCATGATCGACAACCTCAGGGCCCTGGCCGCCGTCGTCGACAGCAAATCGGTGACCAAGGCGGCCTCGAGGCTGCACCTGACCCAGTCCGCAATCTCGCGCCGCATTCAACAGCTGGAGGAGGCGCTGGGCGGGGCGCTCCTGGACCGAACGCAGCGGCCGCCGAGCGCCACGGCTTTGGGACGGCGGGTCTATGAGCAGTCGCTGCCGATCCTGCGCGGGGTCGACGAATTGCTGACGCTCACCCACCAACACGCGGAGCCGACCGGGATGCTGCGGTTCGGCATCTCGCAAGCGATTGGTGACGCCATCCTGGTCGATGCGGTGGAGGAGTTTTCCGGGCACTTCCCGGCGCTCGACCTGCGGGTCCGCGCCGGTTGGGGAGCCGGACTCGCGGCCCTAGTGGCCTCCGGCGAGATGGACGCCGCGATCATCATGCTGCCGAGCGGCGACCGGCCGGCTGCGCCCTTGATGGGATGGACCATCGCCACAGTGGATGTCGTCATCGTTCAGAGCCGGCGCCGACCGCGGGTGGGCGAGGCCGTCAGCTTGGCTGACTTGACCGGGCAAAATTGGATCTTGAACCCGGTCGGGTGCGGTTATCGAGCCGGTCTCGAGCGAGCGATGGGCGAGCGGGGGGGCCTGCGCGTCGCCATCGACACCTATGGAACGGAGATTCAGCTTCGGATGATCGCGTCCGGCTTAGGGTTAGGGATGGCGCCGCGAAGCGTTCTGCGGGCCAGCGCCAACCGCGACGAAATCTCGGTGGTCGACGCGTCCGGGTTCGCGATGCAGCTCGACCTTTGGGTGGTGCATTTGCGCGACCTCGGCAATCTCAAGCGCCCGATCGAGATGATGGCGACGATGGTGGCGGACGGCTTCGCGCGCTACGCGGCCCCATAGCCCGGATCGCCGGAGCAAGGCGCCGCCAGGGCGAAGGCTTATTAGGCGGCGTCGGGAGGACGCACGGCGGCCTTGCGCATGACGATCTCGGTGCGTCCCAGCACGCGCATTTCCTCCGGGGCAGGCGCGTCGACAAAGCCCATCCGCCGATAGAGACTCAGCGCCACCTCCAGGCGGTTGAAGGATTGCAGGTAGAGCCAGGGACCGCCGCGCGCTTCGGCGAACCGTAGGCTCGCCACGACGAGCGCCCGTCCCGCGCCATGCCCCCGCGCGCGCTCCGTCACCACAAGTTTGCAAAACTCAAAGCCGGCCGCGCCCAGTCCCTTCACCGCAACGGCGCCGACGACGACGTCGTCCACTCTGGCCAGCAACGCACAGCCCCCGCTTTCGCCATAAAAGGTCTGAGGATCCGCCATCGCTCGCAGATCCTCAGGTTCAGGCGCGACGCCGACGGTTGATTTCAGCCAAGGGATCCAGAGCGCGCCAAACGCCGCGGTCTGATCCGGTCCGACGGGGTCGATCTGGAGCGCCATCGTTTGACCTCGTTCCCCCAATCCGGGACCGGCACCCTGCGTCGCCGGTCGGACTAGGCGGCGACGAGCAAGACGTCGATGGCGTGGACGAACGCGGCCAAATCGATGGGCGCACGGGCGGTGACGATCTTGCCGTCGGTGACCGCTGGTTCGTCGACAAATGTCGCGCCGGCGTTCTCCAGATCCGGCTTGATCGTCCACCAAGCCGCGGCGCGCTTTCCACGGAGGAGCCCGGCATCGGAAAGCACCCAGGGACCGTGGCAGATTGCGGTGACGATCTTGCCTGCAGCCGCAGCCTCCTGAACGAAGGCGATCACCTTGGCGTCGTTGCGGAGCGTATCCGGATTCCAGACGCCCCCTGGGATGACCACGACATCGTAATCCGTCGCGGAGGCACCCTCCAGATCTCGATCGAATTTGATCCAGCCGCCGGGCGCGATGAAAGTTATCGTGAAGATGTGGGTCGCACGCATGGCCGGGACCTGGAGGCCAAGATACTCCGGGTAACTGGGCATCTTGGGTGCGATCAAGTCCACTTGCGCACCCCGCGACCGGAAGTAGTGCAGCACAGTGGTCAACTCGATCTCCTCGACCCCGTCCGTGGCGACGACGGCGATCTTTCGGCCGGCATGTAAGGTCGGGTCGTCGGGCGCCAACACCCAAATATCGCGGATCGCGCCGTTTTCCGGCGCGTCGAGCATTTGAGCGTTAGACAAGCCGGGCAGCGCAGGCGACGCCGCAACGTTCAGAAGCGCCTTCAAAGGTGAGGTGGTTTTTTGCGAGCTCAAGTGCATCTCCTGGGGTAACGATGATCACCGACGGCGGCTGCGCCCGCCGAACGGCAGTGCGGCTCGCAGCCTTAGGCTCGCGCCGCCGCCTTTTGATTTAGCCAATAGTGCGGCTGGCCGACGAGCGACCTCAGCCGGCCTTGGAGCATATGCGGTTGCAGCGCCAAGTATTGTTGACGTCTAGGAAAACACTACGCCGCCTTTGGAATCGCGACAAACGTATAGTTCTCATGCATAGCATGAGCGATGAGCGTTCCTACGGGGTCGACGCCGAGGCGTTCCCGCGACCCCGTCGATGCATTCGAGATTGAGGCGCGCTCGAGGTCGCCGATCGCGATCAGCGCTTAGCCGCCGGTCGGGCACCGCCCGGAAGCTCATGGTCCATGCGCATTGAGAGCGCATACCCAACCGCTCGGCTGCGCTCACGGGCGCGATGGGTCATTTTGGGGATGCCACGATTGAGGCGTGCTCTGGTGTCTAGGCTAGTGAGGCGACGATCCGTTCGCCTCAGCGTACCGCGCTTGCGCGTACAATGTCAGGCTCGACCGTTGACCCTGTCGATCACGGGCCTTTTGGTGGATCTCGTCGGCCAACTGGCGAAGTTCGGTTTGACCGAGCTGCTCGCAACCCGCCAGCACATATAGCCTGAAGTTTGCGGCTTCGCTGGTTTCGAAGTTTCGTTGCAAAGTAAGTGCATGGCCCATGTCAAATCTTCCGCGAGATAAACAGGACGGCACGCGCTTTGGTTGCGCCCAGCTGCTCGAAAGGTTGTTGACCATGGGGTTGGTTGAGCCGGGAGGTTCTAGTCACTATGGCTGTCGAGGATCAACAAGAGAAAACCCATGTCGGCTCAACCGCCGGGATCGACGCCAAATCCCAGCTTCACGCCGCCGGCAATAGCTTCGCTCGTCGCCCAAAGGACTGAAGCGGCGGCGTTATCTTGGGCTGTGGGGCTGGGACTGATGGGCTTGCGCTTGTAAAAGTAGAGGCCGGTCTTATCAGCGACGTCTGGCGAAGCGGTGAGATAGATGATGGTGTCCGCCCCTTGTTGTGGGGTGACGGCGAACAGTTTCGCCAGCGGCGCCAGGGCTTGGATAAGGCCGCCGGACTGGCTGGCGAAGCGGGTGGCGACGAACCCGGGATGGAGGCAGTTCGCTGTAACGCCGGTTCCCATGAACCGCCGCGCCAACTCGCGGGTGAAGAGGATATTGCAGAGCTTTGATGTCCCGTACGCACGAATGCTGGAATACGACGTCGTAGATTGAAGGTCGTTGAAATCCAGTTTTCCAGACGTGTGAGCGGCTGAAGCGGTGCTGACGACACGCGCGCCCGGCGTCGCGACGAGTCGATCGCGCAGGGCCTGGGTCAAGACGAAGTAGGCCATGTGATTGACCGCAAACGTCATCTCTAGGCCGTCAACGGAGACCTCGCGGCGGCCGAAAACCGCTCCGGCATTGTTAATAAGGACATCGATCCGGGACTCCGACGCGGCGATCGCCGCACCGACCCGGCGCGTCGCTTCGATGCTGGAAAGATCGGCGAGATGCACACTGTGCTGAGCGTCCGGACCGGCGACCTTAAGCTTCGCGAGGGTTCCGGCGGCCCGCTGCGGCTCACGCGCGATCAGGACAATTCGGGCGCCCCGGTTGGCCAAGGTCTCGGCCGCCACCTGTCCGATGCCCGACGTGCCCCCGGTCACCACCACCACATCGCCCTGCATCGTCATTCGCCCTCGAGCCCATACGCTCGTGCTAGAGCATGAGGGCCTGCCGAAGAATTAGCCATAGCTCAACCGCAAGGGAGGTTGGGCTCGTGTGAGGCCGATTCGTCGTTCTCGCACGGCTTAACGCGGGCTTTGCATCGGCGCGGCGTCCCGGTGCTGGCGCTGGAGCGCCGGGACGGCCGTAGTGACTCTGGACTGGCCATAAATTTGCCCGGGAACGCGATCCGCGCGTTGACGGGCCTTGGGCTGGGCGATGCGCTATATCTAGGCGCGAGGTAAGTCATCCGTCGTGGCAGACGCGCCAATGCCTACGCGGTGAAAAGATTTCGCGCGCCCTATGAATCGCCGCGTCAGCGGGGCCTATGAGTCTACCGGGTGGGCGTTTCGGCCCCCGCTTCTGTCTCTGGCATCCAGACATCACCGATGTCGCTGACATAACGTTCCGCTCCCGGCGTGCCCTCCTCGCCTTCGCGTAGATATCGTACGGTCGGTTGACGCAGCGCCTCGAGCGCCTGAAGCGCTTCCGCGACCCTGCCGGCCACATAGCGACAGTCGTTCTCACCCGGGCCGCGATCTCGTCGTCCTGAAGGCCGCCAACCCCGGTGTGGAACGCGGAAAGTTCATCGGTAAATTCTTCGAGGAGAATTTTGGCGATGCAATCAGCGCCTCGGCCATCTCGTTCATCCGTGTGGGTTAGCATGAATGCTTCATTAAGTCTCAGAAGCCCGTAGTAAACTTTCGCACCGACTCGGCGGCGAGCCCCACGCCGGAACCAGAAGCGTCTGAGGCCCCTTTCTGTACGGGGCGGAGAGCAAAAATGACCGCATCGGTTGAGGGGAAAGTCCCCAAATTCTTCTGATCGTGGAAGATCAGGTCTTGCTGGCGATGGTGCTCAGAGACGAACTCGAAGACGGCGGTTACCGTGTCCTTGAGCTAGCCGTTCGCCACCAGGAGGCGATCGCTTTAGCGCAGGAGATGAAGCCCGGCCTAGCCCTGGTGAACATCGAGCTTGCCGATGGTGATGATGGCGTAGCGCTTGCGTGGGACTTGAAGGCTCTCAATATCCCCGTCCTATTTATCAGCGGGCAAACAGATAAGGCGCGACTCGCAAAGGCCGTGGCGATCGCGTCGCTTGCCAAACCCTATAGCCCGGAGGACATGGTCGAGGCCGTCGATTACCTGTTCCGTCACGAGCATGGCGATGAGTCCCGCCCAGGTCCTTTAGGCCTAGAGATGTTCGATATCGTCTCCAAGGATAGCGCTCCCGCCATGATCTGATGGACCCGGTTGGGAAAATCGTCGGATATTTTGAATTTGTCTGACGCCCCGTCTCGAGGCGAGAGCTGTCGCGCGATCTCATCTCTACCGTTAAGCTTGTGAACACTGCTGACGAGCCCATTTCAGGGGCAGGGAAGTCAGGGGTGCGGCCGGGTTCTCGGCGCTCCTCGTGTCATCCGTTGTCTTCTCGATCCGCTCACCAACCAAGCGATGGTCGTCGCGGACGTCCTACCCTGCCGAGGGCTGGACCTTAATCTGTGCCGTGTCCCGGCAATGGAGTGCTGGTCATGTCGTCCGATATCCGCGTTCAGGGAGCGTCTGCCGACATCGTGTATCCCGCGGCCATCCCATTCGCTTTGGTGCACCTCAGCTGTTTTGCGGCGATCTGGACGGGCGTCACCTGGCGCGCCGTCGCGATTTGCGTGGCGCTCTATTGGCTGCGGATTTTTGCGGTCGGCGCCGGATATCATCGGTATTTCTCCCATCGCGCCTATTCGACCAGTCGGACCTTCCAGTTTCTCCTCGCGTTTCTGGCCCAGAGCAGTGCGCAGAACAGCGTCTTGTGGTGGGCTGCAAAACACCGCCACCACCATCGTTACGCAGACACCCTGGAAGATTTACACTCGCCGGTTCGCAGGGGCTTTTTCTACAGCCACGTCGGGTGGATCTTCGATCGAAAGCATGACGGAACGGACTTCGTCAAAATCGAGGATTTCGCCCGCTACCCCGAGCTGATGTGGCTGCACCAGCTTGAGCTGGCGCCTGCCGTGATTGTCGGAATTCTCTGCTTTCTCTTCGCCGGTTGGTCGGGCGTGGTGGTCGGGTTTTTTTTGGAGCACCGTTCTTGTCTACCACTCGACCTTCTGCATCAATTCGCTCGCGCACGTGAGCGGCAGGAGACGATATCTGACGGGAGACGAATCTCGCAACAACTGGGCCCTCGCAATCTTCACCATGGGGGAGGGGTGGCACAACAATCATCACGCCTATCAAAGCAGTGTTCGCCAGGGTCTTAAGTGGTGGGAGTTCGATCCAACCTTTTACATCTTGTGGATACTGTCACGCCTTGGCGTCGTGTGGGATCTGAAAATGCCGCCGTCTGAGGCGCTGCGTAAAGAGCAACGTCTCAGCGCCCGTGTCATCGAGCGGACTGCAGAGCGGCTTGTGGTTCACTTCAACGCCGATCGGATCGCGAGCGGCATCGTGGCGGCGCTCCACGATCTTGAGCTCGTGCAACTTCGCGTCGTCCTGACCGACGCGCACCGCACCTCAGCCGAGGTCCTGTCGACGCTGCACCTGTCTGTGGTGCCCAAACGCGCGGAGATCGACGCCTTGGCGAAGACGATGTACTCCAAAGCCAGAGCCTCAGACGAGGTCGTGGACCGCGCCTACGAGCTCCTGCTTACCGCCGTGGGGGCCCGTCTTGCTCTCCAGACCGAACTGCCGATCTGAACGCACGGCGTGCCCGCGGCGTGGCTACGCGGCCAGCTGAATCGCATCTGTGAGCACGACCTCAGGAACGACCTTCATGCTTCGCAGCCACATGGCGACTGGGTGGTTGCCCTTCTTACCGATGCTCTCTTCGACGACCTTGGAGATTCGTTCTTGCTGCGCTCGAAGGTGGCCCTCAAGCAGCGCGCCGCGCGTGATGTAGCCAGCGTTCACGCCAGGCAGCGAATGGTTCATGAGGAGATGGATGTCCAAGTCCGGAACTTGAGCGATCTGCGCGAGCGTTCGATAGCTCTGGCGAAGATCGTTGCCCCACTTCGATAGGTCCGAGCGATCCTCCTTGTGCTCGACGAGGTGCCCCGAGGCGCTGTCGGCAGGGAACAGCCAAGCCAGCGCCTGCTCGGGGTGTAGGGTCCGCCCGAGGCGCAGAGTGCGGACGACGCATCGGACCATCGCTCGCGACAATGGAATGTCGAACGCCTTTATCTCGCCGCCCTTGGGCTTTGGGATGTGAATGATCCTCCGGCGCAGATCCACGTGTTCGATCCGGACCGTCTTCAACGCCGTCGGCCGTGAGCCGCTGAGCAGCAACAGCAGGTGGTACTCGCGACGTATCGGGTTATCGAGCGCGTACGCCTCCTCAAGCCATTTTCCTGCAGCGCGATCGGACATCCCCGTGTCACGGCGGTGTTCCTTGTTCCAGTCCACAGCGGTCACCGGATTGACCGGGGGAAGGTCGGGATTTGATCGGTAGGCGTGATTGTAGATCGCGCGAAGGCTCCGCATCGCCCCGTTGGCCATATAGGGCCCGTGTTCGGCCGTGATCTTCTCATGGCGCTGGGAGACCAGCGCCGGCTGCCTGCCGAGGCGGCCCAGCGGCTGATCCAGCCAGTCCTTGAACAGGCGCTCAACGTGATCCTTGTAGTTGGCGATGGTGCCTGGGCTTCGGCCCTTTCTGACCATGTGCGCGTCGCGGTACTTGTCCCAGGCCTCGCGAAGGGTGACGGCGCCCCGTTTCGGCTTGGCGTCGTCGCCTGGCCGCTGTCCGCGCGCGATGCTGCCGAGGGCCTCCTTCGCCTTCGACCTGGCGTCACGAGTCGAGATGTCGCCAAACTCGCCAAGTTTCGTCATCGCCCGCAGTTCGCGCACCCCATCCCGCCAAAACTCGCCCTCCACGAAGAACGTTTTGGACCGTTTTCCGACTTTGACGAAAAAGCCTTTCAGCTCGGTGTCGCGCGCTGAGTATTGGCCGGCCTCAGCGTACGCGAGGCGGGCGACCACCTTATCGTTGAGCGACAGACTCTGGTTTGGCATCACGATCTCGCTTTTTTTGCGCCTGAAATTAGCCGGGGATTAGCCGGGGGAACCTCCTCGATGCGGATGTTTCGGGCCTAGTCACGCTAAAGTAACCGAAACTACGACAAAGCACGAAAAACCGTAGTTGAGACAATACATTAAGTGACGGAAAAGATCAATATCGGTTATGATGGCGTAGGTGCGGATATTGTACTTGGTAATACTACGAATCTGAGGGTCGGACGTTCGAATCGTTCCGGGCGCGCCAACTTCCCGCCGTACGCCGCCAAAAACCGAATCCTACCGCCGCGGGTACAAGCATCAAAAATTCGATGGTGGCTGTGTCGTAGGTGCGGCGGTTTAGGATGGCGTTTTCGTTCGCATCGTTTGGGGGTCTTGGCGCGACCGCATGGGGCTAGATTGCGCCATGAGCGGACTCTCACCGGCCGGCAGAATGTAGACATCCATAAACGACAATTGAGACGTTTAGGGCCCTATTGGTGGGACCTTGCGTGACGCCTTCAGTCGATGTCATACAGCCTCGGTAGGCCTCAACCCGCAGAGACGCCGCGATATCGCTCGACCGCCCAGTCGATGAAGACGCGCAGACGTGGCGAAAGCTGACGGGAGCCGGAATAGAGGATGTGGACCGGCAGGGGCGTCGGCGGAAAGTCCGGCAGAACCTCGACCAGGGCGCCGGACGCGAGCTCCGCCTCGACCCGATAGCGCGGGACCTGGATCAGACCCAGCCCCAGGCAGGCCGACGAAACATTGGTCTCGGGCCCTGTCGCCGTCACCACGGCCGGCAGGAGCAACTCGCAGACCTTGTCCGCTGAGCGAAAGACCAAAGGGATGATCTCGTTGGCGTGCGGCGACATCAGGCCGACCATCTGATGGCCGTCGAGGTCGTCGGGACTGTGCGGCGCGCCGAACTGGCCTAGGTATCCCGGGCTGGCGAAGGTGCCCCGCTCCAGCGTGGCCAGGCGGCGTTGGATCAAGGCGCTGTCCCCCAAGTCGCCGGTGCGCAGGACGCAGTCGAACCCCTCTCGGATCATATCCAGCGGCTGGTGCGCCTCGCCGATATGCAGGCGGATGCCGGGATACATCTGCAGGAAGCCGGGCAGGCCCGGCAGCAGGAAATACCGCGCCTGGGTGCCGTGGACGTCGATGCGGATCAGGCCTGACGGCTTGGCTCCGGCGAAGGCCCCCTCCGCCTCCTCCAGGTCGGCGATCAGGCTGACGCAGCGCTGGTAGTAGGCCTCGCCGTCCAGCGTCGGACTGACCTGGCGCGTCGTCCGCTGCAGCAGCCGCACCCCAAGGCGCGCCTCCAGGGCCTTGACCGCGTCGGTAACCGACGAGCGGGGCAGGCCCAGGTCTTCGGCCGCCTGGGTGAAGCTGCGCCGCTCCACGATGCGGGTGAACGCGCGCATGGCGTCGAAACGATCCATTGTTCGCACTTTCGAATAGTGATGGCGGATCGTGGAGGATTATCCGCGCCGATGGAAGGCGTAACCTGCCTTCATCAGCTGCCGATGACCGGCGGCTCGCACCAAGGAAAAGCATCATGACAACCCAGTCCAGCAAGGTTGCGATCGTCACCGGCGCCGCCGGCGGCATTGGCGCGGCGGTCAGCGCGCGCCTCGCCCGCGACGGTTTCACAGTCGTCGTCAACTACGCCTCCAGCGCCGCCCCGGCGGAGGCCCTGGCCGCCGCCATCCAAGCCGCTGGCGGCCGCGCCATCACCGCCCAGGCCGACATCTCCGACGCGGCCCAGACTGCCCGCATGTTCTCCTCCGCCGAGACCGCGTTCGGCGGGGTGGACGTGCTCGTCAACAACGCGGGGATCATGCAGCTGGCCACGATCGGCGACAGCGACGACGCCTTGTTCGACCGTCACATCGCCGTCAATCTGAGGGGCACGTTCAACACCCTGCGCGAGGCGTCCCGGCGTCTGCGCGACGGTGGGCGGGTTATCAACTTCTCGTCCAGCGTCACGGGCCTGCTGCAGCCGACCTACGGCGTCTACGCCGCCACCAAGGCCGCGGTCGAGGCCATGACCAGCATCCTCGCCAAGGAGCTGCGGGGGCGGAACATCACCGTCAACAGCGTGGCTCCTGGGCCCACGGCGACCAAGTTGTTCCTCGACGGCAAGCCGCAGGCGGTCGTCGACCACCTGGCCAAGCTGGCCCCGCTCGAACGCCTCGGCCAGCCGGAAGACATCGCTGATGTCGTCGCCTTTCTGGCCGGCCCGGATGGGGCTTGGATCAACGGCCAGACCTTGCGCGCCAACGGCGGGATCATCTGATCCGAGCCCGGCGTCCCGCCGCCCATTCCCTCCAAGCTGCAGATCAAAGGAACCACGCCATGTCTAAGCAAGTCATCCTTGTCACTGGCGCCTCGTCGGGCTTCGGCCTGATGACCGCCCAGTCGCTGGCCCAGGCGGGCCACACCGTCTACGCCTCCATGCGCGAGACTGAGGGTCGCAACGCGCCCCAGGTCGCGGCTATCGCCGCCTGGGCCGCCGAGCAGAAGGCTGATCTACGGACGGTCGAGCTCGACGTGCAATCCGAGGCCTCCGCCCAGGCCGGTGTCGCCGCCGTCATCGCCGATACCGGCCGGCTGGACGTCGTTGTGCACAACGCCGGCCACATGGTCTTCGGTCCGGCGGAAGCCTTCATGCCCGACCAGTATATCCAGCAGTACGACGTCAACGTCATGGGCGCGCAAAGGGTCAACCGCGCCGCGCTGCCGCACCTGCGTGGCCAGGGACGGGGCCTCCTGGTCTGGGTCGGCTCGTCCTCGACCCGCGGAGGGACGCCGCCGTTCCTGGCGCCTTATTTCGCGGCCAAGGCGGCGATGGACGCCCTGGCCGTCTCCTACTCCACCGAGCTGGCCCTATGGGGGATCGAGACCACGATCATGGTCCCCGGTGCATTCACCAAGGGCACCAACCATTTCGCCCATGCCGGCGCTCCCGCCGACAAGGACCGGGTCGCGGAATACGAAGCCGGCCCCTATGCCGGGATCGCCGATCGGGCGCTGAAGGGCCTCGCCGGCCTGGAGCCCGCCGACGCCGATCCGTCGGAAGTCGCCCGCCAGATCGTGCGCGTCATCGACATGCCCTTCGGCAAGCGGCCATTCCGGGTCCATGTCGATCCGTCGCAGGACGGGGCCGAGGTGGTGAATGCGGTGGCCGACCGCATGCGCCGCGAGATGTACCGCAACATCGGCCTTGAGGCGCTGCTGTCGCCGCGCCTCAAAGGATAGGGAGTTGGGGACCGGCGATGCGCTTTGCGGCCGCATCGCCGGAAACCGGGCTTTAGCGGAGCTTTGCCTGGCTTGCGCAAGCGCCGCGACAAAGCGCCGATACTCCTCCGAGTGCAGCGCGGTCACGGACTGCCCATCGCCGCTGAGGTTGCGACCGGGGCGTAGAGCCACCGTTCAATGATGCTAAGTTGGCGTCATTTCGGGGGCTGATCGTCGATTTCCAACACGCTGCTCAGAGTCCTATGGCGCGCTGCAAGAGTCCGCAACGGGTCGCCGGCACGTATGAGCATGACTCCAGAAACTCGCCCTTTGGCTAGGTCCGCTATGCGGCCACGGTGGCGAGTCCGGTTGACCTCCAGCTGTGGACATCAGGCTGTGGTCTTGGGCCATCTTCACGCCCGCCAGATGTCGTCTTTCTGGCAGAAGGCTGATGGCGGCTATGGGCGCCAAACGGCCGTTACATTTCGAATCTCGCCCGCACCTTCCCAAGGCCAAGGCGTTACTGGGCACAAGGTCTACCACGCAGACTGGTTCCGCCAGGCCCTGAGCAGGCTCGGCATCACCCCGCGCATTCCGTCGAAGGCGAACCGTAAAATTCAACTCGATTACGACAAGACACTCTACCGCCCGCGCCACAAGATCGAGAATATGTTCGGCAGGCTCAAGGATTGGCGGCGCGTCCACACCCGCTACGATCGATGCGCCCACATCTTCATGTCCGACACCTGCATCGCCGCCGCCGTCACCTTCTGGCTCTGATCAATGAGTGCTGATCCTAAGCAACCGTCAAAGGGATTCATTTTTGCTCGGTTTGAGTATGAACAAGAATGGACTGCAGCCCGACACGACCCGGACCCGTGAGGCGGTTGAAGATGAAGTTCGTGTTGGACCCCAACAAGCCGCTTGTGAACGTGTCGCTGTCCGTTTCCATTCGGACGGAAGGATCCTTGTAGAGCCAACCAAGCGGTTGGACCTCGATGGACTCGCCCTCCGCGAGCGTCTTCTCAAATACGTTGCCGTGCCCGTGCAGCCAGACGACGCCCTCTTCTGCACCAGCGCTGAATCGATCGAGGAAGGTTCCTGTTTCACCCATGGCCCTGTTCAGGAGTCCGGAAACCATCTCGAAGCCGTAATCGACAGTGTCCGTTGCGGCCAGAAATTGGTGGGCTCGGACATGCATGGTCTGACCCGGAGCCAAGCGGATCGGGACGATGTGGCCGACGGCGCTCCGGCTGAAGGCGATGCACCCTGGCCCGCTGGCCTGAAGGATGAACATCTGGACACCTGCGACGAACCGCTTGAGGATTCCATGCATCGGCTTGAGGCTGATGTGGATATCGGGGTGCTTCCAAAAGAGGATGTGCTGTTCGAAGAATACCGGGCGCTGGCTTACGTCGACGGTCAAGACGGGCGCGAGTTCTCCATCCAAATGATAGCTCACGCCTGCAGCGACATCCGCACCGACTTTTGTCACTATAAGTTCAGGCAATTGCGACACAAACATTTCTCCTGCGGCGATCACTAATTTTTACAACAAGCGCCGTCAGAAGCTGAACGTGACGCGACTTTCCAGACGAGCATCGCCGGAGCGGGTGTAGCCAACGCTTCGTAGCGCCCAGGCGCCGTCGAGGGTGGCGGTCAGGTGGGTGGTGAGCTGATAGTCTGCACCCAGACCCGTCGAGATCGGGGCCGCATCGATCTTGGTGCTCCGATCCTTGCCGTAGCCGGCGTCGAGGAAGACATAGGGGGACAGCTGGTCGGAGACCCGGCCAGTTCGTCCGAGCAGAGCGAAACTGGGTGCGCGCAGCTCGTTACGGCTGACCACGCCGGCGTCGAAAGCGCCATCATCCAGCGTGTAGCCTCGAACCAGGCTGTTATTGCCAAGGCCGATCTGCTCGGTCAGCGGCAGCGCTACGGCTGAATACTGACCGATGAGGGTGTTGGAGAGGCTGAACCCAGCCAGGCCGAACACCGGCGGCAGTAGGGTGTATCGGTTGAGATCAAACGAGAGATAGGCGTACCGGGCCTCATCGAACCGGCCCTGAGAGAAGCTGGCGAAGGCGGCGGCGGTGTTCTGATCGTTGACCGAACCCGGGCTGATATGGGCGGTGATGTCGCCGGAGGTTCGGCCCCACGCGTCGGTCTCCTGCTGGGCATATCCGACCGTGACCTGGAACACGTCGAAGGACGATCCCGCCTGGACTGCGCCGTCGAACAGGGTGCGGCTGGTCTGGCGCTTGGCCTCGACCCCGATCACGCCTTCGCCGGGCAGCACGCTCCAGATGTCGGAGAGGGCGCTCCGATAAGCCAGGGTTCCTTCATAGGTGGTCTGGCGGACCAGGAAGTCCTGGGCGGGCTCGGTGGACTGGACATAGCTGACCGAGGCCTCGATGTCCTGACGCGCCAGGGTCGGGATGATCAGTCGGCCGGCATGGCTGACATAGGCCGGATCTGGGGAGGTGTTGAACAGGCGCCCGCCGTCGAACAGCTCGTCGTTGGAGCCGGTGAACTGGTAGGAGACCAGGATGTCGCGGGTGTTGGGCAAGAGCGCTTGAAAGCCCGTGAAATAACGGTCCATACCGGTCCGGGGACTGCCGGAATCGCTATAGCCCACATAGGCCGACCAGGGTTTCGACGGTGTAGTCTGCAAGGCGAGGTCCGTGCCGCCGAGCGTGGTCGCCGGGGTGAACATGGCCTCCGTCTTCCTGAAGGGGAAGCGGTTCAGCCAGTCGAGATCCTGGGCAAGGCGGTTGGTGTCGATCGGCTGGCCCGGCTCTGCGCGCACCCGGCTTTCGATATAGAGCGCATCATTCGCTTCTGCGCCCGGCGCGGTCTTCTGGGCCAGGCGGAACTCCAGCACCCGGATCTGGAGCACGCCCGAGGTGATCTCCTGGGGCGGCGTCGCCAGGTTGACGAAGGGAAAGCCGGCGTGGCGGTACCGATTGGCGATCTCGGCCTCGATCTGCGCGATCAGCTTGCGTGAAATCGGCTGACCCAGGAACCCGGCCAGGTGGCCGGCGTCGCCGTTCAGCCGGGCTGCGCGGCTGACGTCCACGCCCGTCGTCGTCGGCTCGGAGAGCGCCGGGTCATTCGCGCCCAATATCACAACGCCCTTCAGCATCGCCCCGATCGGCGTGGCGTCCTGATCGGAGGGGATCAGGTTGGCGGGAGCGATCAGAGGCGTCGCCGGCTGGGGCGCGGGCGGCAGGTTACGCTCGATCGCCTGGGCCAAGACCCGGCTGGGCGAGGCGAGCAGGCCGGTGGCCAGCACGACGGCGAGCGAGGCGCCGCAGAAGTGCGTCTTGCTTTGAATCGTCATGGATCTGGCGCTCACTTCGAGGCCACGAAGCGAATGCCGGGGCCGACTTGCAGGTTGGTTGGGTAGGGTGCGCCGGGACAGCCGACTGACGACGATGCGCAGGCTGGCGCTGTCTGGTCGGGTGTTTGGGCAAGAGAGATTAGACGCAGCAATCCTATCTGTGGCGTCACACCCGGGACCAATCCGTTCAGGGTGGTGAAGCCGCCCGTCTCCGGCAGGACCCCCGCAACCGTCGTCAAGGTTGGGATCGGGCCGACTGAAGCCGCAGCGGCGGACACGGTCCACGCTCCCGGGGAGGTGGAGGCGACCGTGTAGTTCGGGTCCGTCAACGCGCCGAGCACCGTCAGGACATAGGCGCCCGCCGGCGTGCTGGAGGTGATCCCAAAGCTATTGCTGAGGCCGCCCAGAGCGGTGGTCGTATCGCCGTTTTGAAGGCCCGCCACGGAGAGGCCTGGATTGGCCGGGCTTGCGCCGCTCGTGGAAATGCCGCCCAGGGCCGCGACCGTGATCGACGCCCGGTTCACGGTGAGCGCGCCGGGCGTGTAGCTGATCGCGTAGTTGCTATCGACCGCGCCGGAGGCGGTGACGGCGTAGGTCCCGGCGTTGGAGCCCGAGCCGGCGGTCCCATTGTAGGCGGTTGCGGTGGTGGCGAGGTTCGGCGCGGTGCTCAGGTTTGAGGGCGTGTCGCCGTTGGCCAGGCCGGTATAGCTGGCCGACAGGGCGGGCAGGGTGGAGGCGCCGTAGGTCGTCGACGCGTTGTTGGCGGCGATGGTCAGGGCGGCGGGGTTCACGGTGAGCGAGCCGGGCGTGTAGCTGATCGCGTAGTTGCTATCGACCGCGCCGGAGGCGGTGACGGCGTAGGTTCCGGCGTTGGAGCCCGAACCGGCGGTTCCGTTGTAGGCGGTCGCGGTGGTGGCGAGGCTCGGCGCGGTGCTCAGGTTCGAAGCGGTGTCGCCATTTGCCAGACCGGTATAGCTGGCCGACAGGGCGGGCAGGGTGGAGGCGCCGTAGGTCGTCGAGGCGTTGTTGGCGGCGATGGTCAGGGCGGCGGGGTTCACGGTGAGCGAGCCGGGCGTGTAGCTGATCGTGTAGTTGCTATCGACCGCGCCGGAGGCGGTGATGGCGTAGCGCCCGGCGTTGGAGCCCGAGCCGGCGGTTCCGTTATATGCCGTCGCCGTGGTGGCCACAGTCGGTGCGGTGGCCAGGCTTGAAGCGGTGTCGCCGTTGGCCAGGCCGCTGTAGCTGACGCCCAGCACTGGCAAGCTGGAGGCTCCATAGGTCATCGACGAACTGCTTGCGGCGATGGTCAGGGCCGCTGGGGTCACGGTGAGCGACCCAAACCGGTAGCTGATGGCGTAGTTGGAGTTGGCGCCGCCGTCGGGGACAACGGTGTAGCTCCCGACGTCGGAGCCCGAGCCTGCACGTCCGTTATAGGCGCCTGCCAAGATGGTCACGAACAGATCCGCGATGAACTTGGAGGGCGTGTCGCCAGCCACAAGGCCGATGTAGCTGGCGCCCAGCGTCGGCAGCCTGGAGCTGCCGTAGGTTACCGACCCGCTGTCGGCGGTGATGGTCAGGGGCGCCGGGTTCACGGTCAGGTGGCCGCCTGCGGCGATGGACAGCGCGTAGCCGTCCTGCACCGCCAGGGTTCCGGCGGCCGCGACGATGGCGTAGGGGCCGCCGGCCACCGAGGCCGTCTGGCCTGAACCGGTGGAGCTGATGGCGGGCGCGCCGGAATAGACTGCGGCTGCGGTGTCGCCCAGATAGGCGCCGCTCACCCCCGGCTCCAAGCCGGTGATCGTATAATGGGATTGCAGGTCCGCGCTGTCGTCCTGACCATAGGTCTTGCTGTCGCTGGTGGCGGTTAGCGTCAGGGTCGGCGCGAGGGCGAAGACGTAGCGGTCGCCCGAGGCGGTCACCGGGGCTCCGGCGGCGGTGTTCCAGACCGCCGTATTATTGCTGTTCAGGCCGTCGAACGTGTCTCCGGTCGGGTTGGCGGAATAGACCAGCCAGTTCCCGCCGCCCGAGGTGGTGAGGGCCGCCGCGCCGGCTTGGTTGACGAAGCTGCCTGGGGTGCTGAGCGAGATGTCGGCGCCCGACCCCGCTGCGATCGATCCGGCGGCGGCCAGGGTGAGCGGGCCGGCGGCGGTGAGGCTGAAGCCGCCCCCGGCGCTCACCGCCTGATCGACGGTGAAGCCACCGGTGTTGGTGGAGGTCAGGACCACAGGCGTGTTCGCGAGCGCCGTCTGCAGGGTGGAGAGCGCGCCGGCCCCGAAGGTGGCGGCGAGGTCGGTCTGGAGCGCGCTGTAGCTCGCGTCCCCGGTCGTTTCGCTGACCGTACCGGCGGTGAAGGCCGGCAGGGTCAGGACCCCGCCGCTGACCGTGGCCGCGTCGGTGTAGCTGAGCGCGCTGACGGCGGCGACCGTCACGCCGTTTCCGGCGGTGGTGGGCGGCGCCAGGCTGTCGCCGACCCTGTTCGGGCCGGCGGTCGAGAAGGTCCCCGCCGGCACGGCCAGGTAATAGGAACCGTCCGCCCCTACCGAGGTCGTCCCCTGGCCCAGCAGGACCCCGCCGGAATACAGGCCCACCTGCGACGCCGCCGCCGCGCTCAGGGTTCCGGCGACCGCCTGGACGCCGTTGGGGAAGAAGGCCGTGAGATAGGGAAAGAGCCCGCCCGTCCCTCCGCCGAAAGCGGCGCCCAGGTTGGACATGTAGCTGCCGGAATTGCTCTTAAACTGCGCCGTCGTCAGGCCCGTCCCGCCTTCCGGACTGGCGCTCTGGCCCGTGGTCTGAGTATCCCAATAGCTCGTCGAGACCGTGCCGCCGGCGTCCCCGACCAATCCGCCGAGGTTGCCTAAGTTGCCGCTCTCCGAGACCGGGCCCGTGGCGTAGCTCGTCAAGACAGCGCCTTGGTTGGCTCCGACCAACCCGCCAAGGAAATTCGCTCCCGAGACCGCGCCTGTAGCGTAGCTTGTCGAGACCGTGCCCGAGGCTACGTTGGCTCCGATCAGGCCGCCGACGGTTTCAGTTCCCGAGATCGCGCCTGTAGCGTAGCTCGTCGAGACTGGGCCGCCATTGATTCCGATCAGGCCGCCCATACCGACGCTCCCCGAGACCGCGCCTGTGGCATAGCTCGTCGAGACGGCGCCGAGGTTCTCCCCGACCAGCCCGCCGAGGTCACCCGTCCCCGAAACGGTCCCTGTGGCGTAGCTCGTCTCGGCCGTGCCCGCGTTGGCCCCGATCAGGGCGCCGACGCCAACGTCGCCCGAAACACCACCGCCCACGAGGCCGAGGTCGCGCACCAGCCCGCCGCTGTTCACTGTGCCGATCAGGCCGACATCATCATCGCCCGAGTTGATGGTCAGGCCGGTGATCGTCTGGCCCAGGCCCTCCAGCTTGCCGCTGAAGCTCGAGACCACTGGGTCGGTGAAGGTCGTGGTCGAGGTCAGCGGCGTGGCCAGGGCGTAGGCGGTCGTATTGCCCGCAGGGGCGTAGGCGCCGCCGATCCCGGCCAGGTCGGTCATGCTGTAGACCAGGTTGTAGGCTTGGCTGTTGATGGTCAGCGCCTGGCCGGAAACGCCTTCGCCCGTTCCGACCGCATAGCTGAGCGAACCGGTGAAACCGGCGGAGGTGAGGCCGAAGCTCAGACCGCCGGTCTGGGCGCCGGTGGTGTTCGAGGTGGGGCTGGTGCTGAAGCCGAGGACGACCTGGCCGCCGCCGGTGACATTGATCCGCGCGTCGATGTTCAGCGCGTCGGCGGCGTTCAGGGTCAGGCTGTTGGAGCCTGTCAGGGTGATCGGCGCGCTGACGGTGATCGGCGCGCCCGTCGCCGTCGTGGCGATGGTCAGGCTGTTGGCCAAGGTCAGGCTTTGATCGACGGTGAAGCCCGAGGCGTGGGCGGAGGTCACGGTCACAGGCGCGTTCGCAAGCGCCGTCTGCAGGGTGGCCATTGCGCCGGCGCCGAAGGTGATGGCGAGGTCGGTCTGCAGCTGGCCGTAGCTCGAGTCCCCGGTGGTCTCGCGGACCGTACCGGCGCTGAAGGCTGGCAGGAGCAGGATCCCACCGCTGACCGGGGCCGCGTCGGTGTAGCTGAGCGCGCTGACGGCGGCGACCGTCACGCCGTTTCCGGCGGTGGTGGGCAGCGCCAAGCTGTCGCCGACCCTGTTCGGGCCGGCGGTCGAGAAGGTCCCCGCTGGCACGGCCAGGTAATAGGAACCGTCCGCCCCTACCGAGGTCGTCCCCTGGCCCAGCAGGACCCCGCCGGAATACAGGCCCACCTGGGACGCCGGCGCCGCGCTCAAGGTCCCGGCGACCGCCTGGACTCCGTTGGGGAAGAAGGTCGCGAGGTAGGGAAAGAAGCCGCCCGTCCCTCCGCCGAAAGCGGCGCCCAGGGTGGACATGTAGCCGCCGGAATTGCTCTGAAACTGCGCCGTCGTCAGGCCCGTCCCGCCGTCCGCGCTGGCGCTCTGGCCCGTGGTCTGGGTGTCCCAGTAGCTGCTTGAGACCGTGCCGCCATCGTCGGCCCCGATCAGTCCGCCGACGTTGCTGGCGCCGGAGACCGCGCCCGTTGCGAAGCTCGTCGAGACCAGGTCCCCCAAGCCAGAACCAATTAGCCCGCCGACAGAGTCGCTTCCCGAGACCGCGCCCGTGGCGTAGCTTGCGGTGACCGAGCCAAGGCCGTTTTCCCCGATCAGCCCGCCTACAGAGCTACCGCCCGAAACCGCACCCGTGGCGTAGCTTGCTGAGACCGAGCCAGCGTCGTTGATTCCGAGCAGCCCGCCTACAGTGCTACCGCCCGAAACCGCGCCCGTGGCGTAGCTTGTCTTGATCGTGCCCTCCTGGAACCCGACTAGTCCGCCGACGTTGCTGGCGCCGGAGACCGCGCCCGTGGCGTAGCTCGTCTCGACCGTGCCATTGTTGCCCGCGACGAGCTCGCCGACGGTTACGGCGCCCGAAACCTCGCCGCCGACAAGGCCGAGGTCACGCACCAGCCCACCGCCGGTCAGCTCTTGGATAAGGCCGGCGTTTGTATTGCTCGTGACGATCGTCAGGCCAGTGATGGTCTGGCCCAAACCCTCCAGCGTGCCGCCGAAGTTGGAGACCACGGCGCTGGTATAGGTCGTGGTCGAGGTCAGCGGCGTGGCCAGGGCGTAGGCGGTCGTATTGCCCGCGGGGGCGTAGGCGCCGCTGATCCCGGCCAGGTCGGCCATGCTGTAGACCAGATTATAGGCCTGGCCGTTGATGGTCAGGGCCTGGCCGGAAACGCCTTCGCCCGTTCCGACCGCATAGCTCACCGAACCGGCGAAGCCGGCGGAGGTGAGGCCAAAGCTCAGGCCGTCGGTGGCCGAGGCGGCGGTGTTGAAGTTGAGCGTAAGCTGGCCCGCCCCCGCGACGGTGATCGGGGCGTTGATGGCCAGGGCGCCGACCGCGTTCAGGGTCAGGCCGAAGCCGCTGGACCAGGTGATCAGGGCGTTGACGGTGATATTGCCCGACCCGCCGGAGCCGGTGCTGGTGTCCTCGACCACATTGCCGGTGGCCAGCGAGGCTTCCAGCGTCCCGACATTGGCGCTGGTGATGGTGATGTCGCTGGGGTCGAGCAGCCAGGTCCCGCCGTGGGTGTTCACGCTTGCCTGGCCGATGTCCAGGGTCTGGCCCGAGGTCTCGATCTGGCCGGGCTTTGCGCCTGCGCCCTGGGCGTCCAGGGTCCCGGCTATGCTTGCGGTCCCGCCCTGGCTGACCAGCCAGATCCGGCCGCCCTTGCCATCGACGCCCGTGGCCTCGATGGCGCCCCCGGTATTGCCGGCCAGGGCGAAGATGTTGCCTTGCTGGGCGCGAAGCTCCGCCGCCGCCGCCTGGATCAGGCCCGAGGTGGTGACGCTGCTCGCGGGTCCGCCGAGCTGGACCGACAGCAGGCCGCCGTCGTCGTTGGCCGAGTCCGTCAGGGTGACGCTCGATCCCGCCGCCAGGCCGACCGTGCCGTTGGCCGCGGTGAGCGCGCCGGAATTGGTCACCGTCGTGGCGATCAGGGCGATATTGCCGCCGAGCGCGCCGACCTTGCCGAGGTTCACCACGCTGGCGGTGGAGCTGCCCGTGAAGCCGAGGGGGCCGCCGGCCAGGAAGCTCGAATTGGCCACGTCCAGGGTAGAGGCGACGAAGCTGCCGCCCGTGTTCACCACGCCGGTCTTGCCGATGATGATCCCGTTGGGATTGATCAGATAGACCGAGCCGGTGGCGCTGAGCAGGCCGTCGATGGACGAGACGCTGGCGCCCGTCACCCGGTTGAGGGTCGCGCCCGAGCCGTTGTTGATCCGGACCGCGCCGCCCTGGCCGATCGAGAAACCCTGCCAGCTGATGACACCCTTGGCCGAGGTCTGATTGACGGTGAGGGTCGAGGCGGTCGAGCTGATGCTGGCCGAGCCCGCCGTCACGACACCACCCGTCGGCAGGACCGGAGCCGACCACGCCGAACCTGCAGCAGTGCTGAGGGCGAGAACAGAAGTGGCCAAGAACAGAGCGCCGCGCCCGCCGAGACGTTTGCCGATAATTGTCATGCGAACCCCATACGTCGGCGGCATGCCTCCGCCGAACGCGCTAAAACTACGATTGGGATTTCTGACGTCTTCAAACGCGACCCAGTTGCGGTCAAGCTAGACCGCTTTCCGCTCAGGTTGGGCGCGTTTTGGAGTAGGGTTGACCGCCCCGTGGAGTAGGTGGGCGGCCCCGGTCAGGTCGGATGCGCCGTGTGGTGAGCGCGGTCGTGGGTAGGGAGGGGGCATGCTCGGCCGGAAAACCCCGTCCCAACCCGTTCAGGCGATGCTCGCTTAGAAAATCGCGTCACGTTCAGATTTCTGTGTCGGTTGGGCGTTCGAGCTGGCGACCTTCTAATGTATTGCACACTTCTCATAAACATTATGGATATCATCAATAAATTCGCATTTGAAAGATATGTAAAAATTGGCTCCTACCTGAATTTATACATCGAGCTACTCTATGCGATGTTCCACCCTACCCTAAAACGGCCCCGACGTAGGCGCAAAGGCGGTTACATTCAACGCAGCCTTTGGGGGGCGTTGAAGGAATTCCTATGACCAAACTGCTTATTCCGCTTGTCTCGCTCGCCGGCGCTCTGGCCTTGGCGCCGACAGTGCAGGCTCAGACCTATTCGAACCATATCTATAACTCCACCTCGGCGCCGGATAAGTGCATGGGCGTGAAGGAAACCGATCTCAGCCATCCGTTCATGGCCAAGTGCGCCGGCTACCCGGCCGAAAACTGGGCGACCGGCCCTGCCAACGGACATGGCTTCGTTCGCCTTCAGAGCCAGCGCACGGGTCCCGGCGTTTGCCTGGGCGTGGCCGCGGCGGACACCAGCACCGTGAAAATGGCGTCGTGCGCCAGCGTGAAGAACCAACAATGGATGCTCACGCCCACGGACCAGCCCGACACCTACACGGTCACCAGCCAGCTCCTGGGGCCCGGCGTCTGCCTGGGAATTCGCCCGAACACGGACACCACCGAATTGAATATGAACGCTTGCCACAACTATCCGGGTCAAATCTGGGTCATCCACCAATAACGGCGGAAATATTCGATAATTCGCCCTTAAACGGAGTTCGGCAACGTGTCATATACTTTCAAGATCACCCAAGCTCGCCTTTTCGCCGCCGTTCTGCTGATGCCGCTGCTTTCGGCTTGCAGCTACACCATGAACCAAAACCCCTTCATGGAGAGCGTTGTGCAATCGGCGCCGCTGGGCAATGGCAATGTCCTCAACGTGGGGTACAAATTGCCGGATGACGCCGCACAGTGTCAGCTGGTCAACGAAACCAGCCGTAACTGGGCCATGGCGGGAGCGGAGGGGCAACTCAAAATGGGCGGCGGTCGCCAAGTCTTGCAGGACGAAGCGGTTGATTCCGTCAAGCAGCGGCCTCAGGACGGCATCAACTACGTCGCCCTGACGATCCCCAACGGAGCGGGCCTCGGTATCGTCAACGTCACCGCCATGCGGGACGCTAAAACCAGCTACTTCCACTGCACCAATCCCCCGCAACCGCACTAAACAGCCTATTTCCACCCTCTCTTGAATGCCGATAGCGGGGCGTTATCGCACGCCGATTGACGCCCCGAAGTCGGCAGCCGAGCGCGACCCCCGCCGACCGCACCGCTGTTAGCGGCGCGATGTCTTCGGCACGACTGACACTATACTGAAATCCCTCTTGCATCGCCCCGGCCACCAGCGGCCGAGCTTCAGAAGAGCTCCCTGTCATGTTGAAGACATTCACGGTGATCGGCATCGCCACGTCGGTCGCGTTCACCTCGATCGTTCTCGCACCAATGGCCGCGATGGCCCAAACCGCATTGCCAGCGGACACTACGGGTCGCCCCTCGCCGGGAATTTCCGGGCAGTTGATCAGGCCGGCCCGTGGCAACCCGATGGTGAGCGCAGTGGGCCCGGCGATAAAGGCAAAGGCCAAGAAGCACACGACGAAGCATACGAAGGTGAAGTCGAAGCACGAAAAGTAAGTGCTGGACGAGACCCGCGACGCGGCGCCCGCGATGACGCCCACCAAGGAAAGATTCAGCGCGCTCGACGCCTGCCGAGGCTTCTGCGCCGTGGCCGTCGTATTCTATCACATGGACGCGCTGACCCATTTCCATGGCTGGTCGGTGGTCAGGAACGCGTTCCACGCCGTCGACTTCTTTTTCGTGCTGAGCGGTTTCGTGATCGCCAGCGCCTACGGCCATAGGCTCCGAACCGGCGCGCAGCTACGCCGGTTCTCCATCCGGCGGTTCGGCCGGCTCTATCCGCTGCACGCCGCCGTGCTGGCGGCCTATGTCCTCATAGAGCTGTGGGCGCTGGCCCATCAACAGGACGCCTTCGTCGACGACCACAGCATCCCTGGCCTGCTGGCGAGCATCGCGCTGCTCCAGGGGTTCGGCTCTCTGGCCCTGACCTGGAACTATCCGGCTTGGAGCATCAGTGTCGAACTTTGGATCAATCTTGCGTTCGGCCTCTACGTCTGCTGGCTGGGGCGACGCTCGGTCTGGGTTTCGGCCGCAATCATGCTGATCGCCGGGGGCTACGTCATGATCGCCAGGCAGATCAACGCCCCCCTGCTCCACACGGAATCGGTCGCCGCCTTTACGGATGTGGCGCAATCGGTGTTCGGCTTCGTCGCGGGAACCTTTGTCTACGGCGCCTATCTGCGGATCAAGCAGACCCAGTGGCGCCCCGGCCTGGCGTCGGAGTGCCTCGCCGTGGCTGTGGTGGTTCTGGAGTTCGGTTTCGGCGAGAGGTTTCCCGCGCCCTACGCGTCGCCGCTGTTCTGCGCCGTCGTGCTGATCTTCGCCTTCGAGTCCGGGCCGATCAGCGCGCTGCTGCGCCACCGCGCCTGCATCGGCTTGGGGACCGTCTCCTATTCGGTTTATCTGACCCACTCGCTCTATCTGCTGGGCATGGGGGCAGTCGTCCAGACGATCGCCAGCCACCTCGGGCAGCCGGGGAGCGTCTCGGTAGACGGCTCCGACCTGCTCAACCTCGGCGGTCCGTGGGCGATGGACGCTGCAGGCCTTGTGTGCGTGGCCATGACAATCGCGGGCGCGACCCTGACCTATCGTTTTATCGAAGAGCCGGCGCGGCTTTTCTTCAACGCGCTCTCTGATGGGCGCCGGCGGACTTCTATTCCCGCCCAGGCCGAAGCTGTGACCACGGCCGCCTGACCACTAGAAAGAGACAACCATGAGCCGAACAATCATCTCAGTTTCGTTGAGCAAACTTGCCATGATCGGCGTCGCGACGTCGGTCGCGTTCGCCCCAGTCGCTCTCGCGCCGATGGCCGCGACGGCTCAGCCAGCGGCGGAGGCGGCGCCGAAGCTGGCGAACAAGGCTGCAGCGGCCAAGGTGTTGGAATGCTCCAAGGAGGCTCGCGCGAAGGGCTTGCACGGCAAGCCAAGCCAAAAATTCGTCCTCAAATGCGAGAAGGGTCAAATGTGACGGCGCCTTGCCGTCTCTGAAAATCTGTCCTCGATCGTCGCCTGATCAGCTCAGGAGGTCGAGCTTTTCAGCCATGGTCACGGCCATGCCTCGGCCGGCGACCCCCAGCTTGCGGAAGATGTTCTTCAAGTGGAACTTCACGGCGTTCTCGTTGAGGTCGATCGCCCGGGCGATCACCTTGTTGGAGCCGCCACGGACCAGCTCGCGCAGAATCTCGTGCTCGCGCGGGGTCAGGGTGGCGAGAAGGCGGGTCTTCGCATCGCCGGGTGTCAGCTCTCCAAAGCCGCTCAGCAGATCGGCGACGTGTTCAAGCGTCGCGGGGGAGAGGTGCGCCACGCTGCGCCGGCGGACGAGATCGCGCAGCCGTTCGGCCATGGCCGGGCCCTCGTCGATGAACATGCGCCGCTCGCCTTCGCCGCGGGTGCGTTCGACGAGGCCAAGCAGGGTCTGCGCGGCGGCCTCGTCCTGGCCCTGGGCGGCCAGGGCCAGGACCCTCAGCGTCTCGGCGCGCAGCTCCGAACGGATTCTGCCCTGCCGGCGTGCTTCACCGACCACACTCTCGAGTCCCTTCAGAGCCTGGTCCGGCAGGCCCTCCATGATGTTCAGGCGCGCCCTGGTGATGGCATGCTCGTCCCGCACCGCCCAGTTGGCGGCGAGGCCAGTCACCAGGCCGGCTTCGACCTCGGCCAAAAGGGCGCCAGCATCGGCAACCCGGCCGGTCCGGCCCAGGAGGTTTGCGCGGCAAGCCGTCAGGAACAGGTTCAGCTGCGGCAACGCCCTTGAGTGCAGGAGTTCGGTCGCTGTGACGAAGGTGGCCTCGGCGGCTTCGTCATCACCTCGGGCTAGCCAAAGCAGGGCCGATGTACTGTAGCCGCTCGCATAGAGCTCGGACCATCCCTCCGATGTCGAGATAGTCGTCAAGTTCTCGGTAAGCAGATCGGCCGCCCGGGTGAGGTTGTTTCGTGCATAGGCTATTTGAGCCATCAGGGTCTGGACGATGGAGGGCAAGGAAACGTTGCCACGGAAGTGATCGAAGACCAGTTCCTCGGCCGTGTGCAAATGATTGCTTGCCTCCGACAACCGCTCTTCCACTATGGCGATGGATCCCAGGTGTATGTGCATGAAAACACACCCGTACGGATTAAGGGCCTCGCGGAAGTATCCTAACGCTTTCTGCCCGCAGAGCTTGGCGGACTCGATTTCACCTCTACGCAGGTCGATCACGCACTGGAGGTTATTCACAATGGCGCTGAACCAAGGGTCGGTGTCCAGGCTGCGTGAGCACAGCGCCTCCAACGCCTCCTGCTTCTCAGCGGACAGGAGCTCATCGCTGTAGGTGGCGCGAAGCGCCTCGACCACCAGGAGATCGCTCCTAAGCCCCTCGTCGCTCAGCGCCCCGTCTTTCACCATGCGCCGCACCTGCTCGAGCTTGCGGTCGCCGGCTGGAAATTTGCCGGCCTGGAAAAGCGCAAGGGCGTCGACCAGGCGCAGACGGGCGGAGGCTTCGATTTCCGCAGGGGTCAGGAGGGCGAAGAGGGCGCGGGCGCGCGAGAAACCTTCCTCGAGACACAGGCGCACGCAGCCGGCGTCTTCGATCAGAGCGACCATCCGCTTGCGGTCCTGGGCGGCGCGGGCATGGCGGACGGCGTCAAGCAGCGAACCCTCGGTCTCGAACCAGGCCGAGGCGCCCTCGTGCATCTGCACAAGTCTCGCCGCCCCGAGCTGGCCGCGCCGAGACGCGAGGAATTCGGCCATCAGATTATGATGCCGCCACCAGGTGCGCGCCTTGTCCACTGGAATGAGAATGATATTGAAGCGCCGCAACTCCTCCATCATCAACGCCGAGTCCATGGCGCCTCGCGCCGCGTCGGCGGCGCTACTGTTGAAGCGGTCGAAGATCGAGGTCTCCAGCAGAAATGTCTGCAGGTGAACCGGCAGCTGCGCGAGCACCTGGGTGGCCAGGTAGTCGCCCATGTCGTCTACGGAGCCGGAGAAAGCCTGGAGCAGGCCCGCGCCACCGCCGTGATTACGCACCCAGACGGCCGCCAGTTGGAGGGCGATGGGCCATCCCTCCAGGCGCGCGGTGAGATCGACGATCTCCTCATCGGGCAGGTCTTCGCGGAGCAGATCGAAAGCTTCGTTTAGTGAAAAGCGCAGCTGTTCGGACCCCACCTCGCGGATCTGGCCCTGGGCGCGCAACTGCGGCAGCGCCAGCCCCGGTCGCGAACGGCTGGCCAGCACCAGATGCACGCTCTCCGGCATCCGGCGGACGAACAGGTCGAGCAGCGCGTCCGTCTGGCTGTTTTGGGCGAGATGATAATCGTCGAGGATGAACACCACCGGCGTCCGGTCGCGGTCGAGCTCAGCCAAGAGGGCGGTCAGGGTGGAACGCAGATTCGGCGCTTCGGCCGACTGAAGCCTCGTGACTTCCAGGGCTTCGACCCGAACGCCGGCGAAGGCGGCGGCCAGGATGACGGCGGCCAGAAACTCGGCGGCCGCCCCGCAGTCTTCATCCAGGGTCAGCCACACCGCCCGCACGCCGCGAGCGGCCATGCTGTCTCGCCATTGGGCGAGCAGGGTGCTCTTGCCATAGCCGGCGGGCGCCTGGACCAGGACCAGGCGACGGTGCAGCCCCTCTTCCAGCGCGCCCGTGAGCGCGGGACGTTGGATCAGGTGCACGTGCTGCTGCGGCGGGCTAAAGCGGGAATCGCCAATTCGCGCCGCTGAATCCATCCGCTTGTCGTCCACCGCCAATGACCAGGACGATCTTATGGGGATTACCTCGTGGTATGTGAAGGCACGGGGATCGCACATGCGACGCTGCGACCGCGACACCGACGGCGGAGCGGAGGTAAAGGTAGATCGTTTTCCGACCAGATTGGACGTGATTTGGGGTAGGACCGACTGAGCTGTGGAGTAGACTCGCGATTTGGATATGGGTAGAAGGACCCCGACCCTGGCTTCACCTCGGCCAGTTTGGTGTGCTTTTTGAAGTTATTGCGACGACCCGACCTACGAGGTCATTTTAAAAAATATGGGTCTCGTACTTTAGCTGGCCTTAAAGATCAGCGGATTTGTAATATTTAAATTGTTATTTAAGGCAATGATCAATTGGTTATTGCGAAACCGCAGCATCGCCATTTCGAGGTATAGTTTAGTGCCACTCCATATCAGGATCATTACGCCTATCGTCACCGAGGGCGTGCGGACGCTCGACGATATCGAGAGCCTGCAGAGCGATGATCTGCGTGTCTCCCAAACCCTGATCGACATCGGCCCAGCCTCCATAGAAAGCGAGTTCGATGGGGCCCTTTCGGTGCCGGGACTGCTCGCCCGGGCCATCGAGGCCGAACAGGAGGGCGTGGATGCGCTGGTCATCGACTGCATGGGCGATCCAGGCCTGAAAGCAGCGCGCGAGGTCCTGTCCATCCCTATCCTGGGACCGAGCGAGACCAGCATGCACATCGCCGCCATGCTCGCCGGACGCTTCAGCCTGATCACCGTGCTGGAGAGCGTTCGACCGATGCTCTCCGACCTGGCGAAAATCTACGGCGTCTGGGAAAGACTGGCCTCGATCCGGGTCGTCGATATTCCCGTGCTGGAGATCGGCGCCGATCTGGGCCGTCTGAACGCCGCCTTGGCCCATCAGGCCGCCGAAGCCGTGGCGCATGACGGCGCCGACGCGATCGTGTTGGGATGCACCGGCTTTTTCGGCTGCGCTGAGTTCATCGCCGCCGAGCTGGCCGCTCGGGGCCTTTCCGTACCGGTGATCGATCCGATTCCCGCGACGGTGCTAACTGCGGCTGCGCTGGTCCGCGCCGGGCTGACCCACAGCAAGCGTACCTATCCAACCCCACCGCAGAAGCAGCTGAAGGGCTTCTCACTGCCGGAGTTCCGGCGCTGACCGCAGCGGTTTCGGCGCTTCGGCGATGGCCCCGGGCAGAATCGCGTTCCAGCCGGCCCAACAATGGGGGGCGGGACCTCTGTATCATCTCAACGCTCGTGATCAATCAACCAGGATCTCGTTGAGCTCAATACAGTACAAATGAGGCGTCGACACAGAACGAAATTCAAAGGAAGCTTTGCGGAGCGACTGCCCTCCGTCGGCTTGGCGTTTGCCGCCTTAGGCGCGGCGCATGGCGCCCAAGCGCAGACGAATGCAACGCCAACACCGCAAGATTCAACGGTGGCGCCCGCGTCCGGGTCCAGCGCCTCGGTGGCTGAAATCATTGTCACGGCCCAGCGGCGGGAGGAAAACCTTCAGCGCGTACCCGTCGCCGTCACCGCCTACGACGCCAAGGCGCTGGAGCAGCGGCAGCTCGGCAGCGTGGCGGACGTCGCGCAGACGGCGCCCAACGTCCAGTACACCGCAGGCGTCCTAGGGTCGGGAGCCTCGGCCAACATCACCATCCGCGGCATCGGCCAATACGACTCCATCACCACGACCGACCCGGGCGTGGGGGTCTATCTGGACGGCGTCTATCTGGCCCGCACGACCGGCGCCTCGCTCGACCTCGGCGACGTGGAGCGCGTGGAGGTTCTGCGCGGCCCCCAGGGCACGCTGTTCGGCCGGAACACGATTGGCGGCGCCCTGAACATCACCACCCAGCCGCCGACCGACACCTATGGCGGGCAGGTCGAGGTCACGGTCGGCAATCTGGATCGCTACCAGGGACGCGGGACCTTGAACCTGCCCCTGATCGACGATCGTCTCGATCTGCGCGTCAACGCCCTCTACACCCAGAACGACGGCTACGGCAGAGCCACAGTCGACAACGGCGCGACGGCTGACCTGGGCGAGCAGCGCGAGTTCGCCGGACGGGCCGAACTGCTGATCAAGCCGATGGCCACCACCCAGGTCCTGGTCAGCCTCGATGGCACACGTTCGGTCGGGACCACCGACCCGGTGGCCATGGTCGCCTTCAACCCGGCTCAGGTGGTCGCCTACCCGTTGAACGGGACCGCTCCCATCGGTCCGCAATACGTGACCACCAACCTATACAATCTCCACTACAATATCCCCCCGACCGACGACCTGAACGTGTTCGGAATCTCGGTCGCCATCACCCAGGAACTCGGCGCCGGCCTGACGCTCAAGTCGATCAGCGCATATCGCCGGCAGTCGGAGGTTTCAGGCCAAGACTATTCCGCTTCACCAGCGCAGTATCTCAGCCAGTTCATCCACGAAACATCCGGGCAGGTGAGTCAAGAGTTTCAGCTGCTCGGAACCTCCCTGGGGGGCAAGCTTTCCTGGGTTGGAGGCATCTACTTCTTTACAGAATCCGACACCTTCGACAGCGCTCTGATCGAATTCGACACGCCAGCCGACATCCCCGTGAGCAACCGCACCGACAGCTACGCCGCCTATGGACAGGCGACCTATCGTATCACCGACAAGCTCTCCCTGACGGCGGGTCTGCGCTTTACCGACGAGAGAAAGTCGATAGAGGCCACAAATGTATTCGGCGGCTCCGTGCTCGTTCCCCCGTCGTCCCGCGCGGTCGTCTATACGAATGTTTCGCCTAAGGGCGCCATCGCGTATCAGTTCACAGGCCAGTTCATGGCCTACGCCTCGATTTCACAGGGATTTCGAAGCGGAGGATTCAACGGCCGCCCCTTCTCGATCGCCGATCTGGTCCCCTATGCGCCGGAGACCACCACCGCATACGAGGTGGGGCTGAAGAGCGAGTGGTTGGACCAACGACTGCGGCTGAACCTGGCCGGATACTTTACCGACTATAGAAATATCCAATTAACCGCGACCGAGCGGGAGGGAAACAACTTCACAGTTGTCACGGGCAATGCAGCGACAGCCCAAATCTATGGTTTCGAGGGCGAGTTCGAGGCGAGGATCAGTACGTCGCTGACGCTGTTGGGCGGTCTCGGTCTGACCAACGACACGCTGCAGCAAAACCCAGGCTTCAACTTCGGCTCCCGGATCTTGCCGAACGCTCCGAAGGTCACCAGCAGCGTCGGCTTCAACTATGTGAAGCCAATCGAGCGCCTGGGGAATGCGGCTTTGTATATGACTGCAAGCTACCGCTCCAGCACGCTGCCTCAATTCGATCCGACACCCAGGACGCCAGCCTATACTTTGGTCAACGCCGAGATGACCTTCACCCCGACTGGCAGCCCCTGGAAGTTCACCCTCTATGGCAAGAATCTCGGCGACGCCCGCTACTGGGTTTTCGCCGAGACCACGGGGGTCGGTCCGACGGTGGCGTGGTTCGGCCGCCCTCGCGAGTTCGGCGCGAAGCTGGCCTACAAGTTCTAGCGGCTCCGTCATCTGCGGACGAAAGCAGGCGCGACAGGTCCAGCACGATGGCGGGCGGCGCGGCCGAGAGGGGGGCGGCCTCCAACGCGAACGCCGCCTCCGTCGCCCGGATGGGGACGAACTGGTTCATCTCGCCCGATGGGCGCCGGGGGGCGTTCGGTGAGGGGGAGCAGGGAGGCGGAACATGCGGTCAGCTCACGTCGACAGCCTTGTGTGACAGAGTGCGCCGGGGCGTGACCCTGTGAAAACCCACAGGTACGGGAGAGGGCGGCGGCTTCTAGTCTTGCAGCGTCGTCGCAGCCTGTTTCGGGAGAGGGGGATGTCGTTATCCGACCAACCGCCCGAGCGAGCCGCCCTGACGGCCCGCGAGGCCGAATGCATGCGCCTGGCCGCCTTGGGCCTGACCACAGCGGAGACCTCCCGCCAACTCAGCGTGGCCGAGCGCACGGTCGAGTTCCACCTGTCCAACGCCATGCGTAAGCTCGGCGCGCCGAACAAGATTCGCGCGGTGGTGTTGGCTGTGCAGCAGAAGCTGATCATCTTGTGACAATCGGGCCGCGACGGCCAGTCGCCGCTCAAGCTGCCTCACAGCCCTGCGCGCCGCCTAGGGTAGGGGCCATCACCGTCCAGACCGCAGCGCTCGAGCACCCCAGGCTCCCGGCCTCATGCTCAATGGGCTGAAGCGCGAGAAGCCGATCGCTGATCAGATGGCTACCCCGGCTACGTCTGTGCGGGCTGATCACCTATAGATTTCGCTAGAGGCCCCGCGCGTATTCGGGACTCGCCCCGTCACGCTTGCAGCCATCGCCACCCGCGCAGAAATTTCGGGCTCCGGCTTAACCTAAGGGGCCACCTCAAAACCATTGCGCTCCAGCTATTTACAGCAATTCCAACCAACCAAGCGGCGTGGTTGACGCGATACAACTTGGCCTTTACCGTTTCGAGGTCTCCGCTGGATGAGCCTACATATGATCGGCGTTCTCGCGACCTATATCGCCGTAGCAACCACTCTTGCCGCGGCCTTAGGCGGGGCCGGCGTGTCTCCGAGCGCCGAGCCGCCGCCTCCAAAGACGACCCTCCAGGGCGTCACAGTTACGGCTGCAAAGCCGTCAGCCCCCAATGCTGATGTCCGTGGTTCAATCGACCAGTTCAGTGGGGCTGCCGGCGACGGCAGAATCGCTCGCTGGGCGGCCCCGGTTTGCCCGTTGGCCCGCGGCCTGCCGAGCGGCTTCAACGGTTTCATCGAGGACCGTATCAAAGCCAATGCGACATCCGTCGGCGCGCTTGCGGGCGGCCGCCGTTGCGAAACCAATATATTGATCCTGTTCACGCCTAGTCCGAACGCCCTTGCCGCCGCCTTGGTCAAAGAGAAGCGCATCGTCCTGACCGGCGCCGGGGATCGGTCTTCGACCGGCAAGCTGGACAGGTTTGTCAAGGACGAGGACGTGGCGAGGGTCTTTAGGGAGACCGAGGTGGCGCCCGCCACCGCCGGCGGAGGCGGCGCGGGCGAAGCGGTGGACATGTCGGCCGCCCTCAGCCTGTCATACGGCTATCTCGCAGGCGCAACCGGGACATCGGGTGGTTCGGCTAATCAGACCACAGGAGCCCGCCAGTTCGGCGGCGGGATCGCATCGCGGCTCGACGGTGCGGGAAATGCCGCGCTGGAGCGGGTGATCATAATCGTGGACAGCCGCAGGACGGCTAATCTGACAGCGGGCCAGATCGCCGATTATCTCAGCTTGGCCGCTCTTGCGGATGTACGCGAGCCCAAGACGCCCTTCCAGCCGAAGACCATCGCTAATCTTTTTCTAGCCCCCAACGACGTCGATGCACTTACGAACTGGGACCGCGCCTATCTGAAGGCGCTCTACGCCGGCGCCGGCGGCGCGCTTAACCGCAGCATCCAGATCACCCGCATGGCCTCTTACGTGAAGCAGCATTAGCAGAACGCCGCCGTACGGGCCCGTTCCTCAAATCTGGTCCGACGGTCCCGATCGGCGTAAGCGATCGCCCAGCATGGTTTGGGAGAGCGAGATCGCATGACATTGCCCCGGGGTCTGGTCGCCTTTCCCATCACGCCCATGGACGTGGACGGCCGCGTGGATTGCGTGACGCTTCGGCGGCTGGTGCGCCGGCTGGTGGACGCGGAGGTCGACGCGATCGGCGTGCTGGGCAGCACGGGCTCCTATCCTTATCTCACGCGCGAGGAACGACGCCGCGCCCTGGACGCCGCGCTTGCCGAGGCCGATGGGCGAACGCCGGTGATGGCGGGCGTAGGTGCGTTGCGGACCAATGACGCCATCGCCCTGGCCCAGGATGCGAAGGCCGCCGGAGCGCACTCGGGCCTGCTGGCGCCGGTCTCCTATACGCCGCTCACCGAGGACGAGGTGTTCGTCCACTTCCAAGCTGTCGCGCAAAGCACGGATTTGCCGCTGTGCATCTACAACAACCCTGGCACGACTCACTTTTCCTTCAGCGAGGCGCTGATCGAACGCCTGAGTTGGACGCCCAACATCGCGGGGGTGAAGAACCCGGCGCCCGAGGCGGTCGCGGCGCCGGATAGCGTAGCCTCGCTCCGCGGCCGCGTTCCCGCGCATTTCTCGATCGGTTACAGCACCGACTGGAATGCCACGGAGGCGCTGATCGCGGGTGGAGACGCGTGGTACAGCGTCCTTGCTGGCCTGTTCCCCAGCCTATGCATGGATATCCGTCGCGCTGTTCAGCGTGGCGAGCTGGAGCAGGCCCGTCGTCAAAGCCAGCACTTGGAGCCGTTCTGGTCGCTGTTCAAGGCATATGGCGGCCTCAGAGTGGTCTACGCGGCGGCGAACATGATCGGCGTCTGTGACGCCATCCCGCCGGCGCCAATCCTGCCGTTGTCGGGGGAAGCGGCGCGTCAAGTCGCCGATGCGCTGAGAGGCGCGCTTCTGCGGCCCAACTGAGGCCGGCTGGCGATCGAAGCGTGGGCGGCGGTATGGGGTCCCGCCTATTGCGACTCGTAAGCCGGATCGGGGAGAGAGTTCGCGTGTTGAGCCGGGGCGGTCCGGGCGGTATTCATCACCATCGCAAGTAAGGTGTAGTATCCGCATATGCCAATTAGATCGACAAGACCCTGCTCGCCGAGAAGTAATGCAGCCTGCTCATATGTCCTGTCTGAGATCGCCCGCTTAGCTGTGAGTTCATGGAACAGGTCGTAGGCGATCTCCTCCTCGGGGGTGAGCTCGGTGGGTCTTCTGCGGTTGGCTATCGCGTCGATTTTCGCTGTCGATAGGCCGGCGGCGAGCGCCGTTGGTTGATGGATCGCCCATTCCACCGGTGAATTCCATTCACGCGCGACAAGAAGAATGACGAATTCACTGAGATGTGGGGCAAGCGTGCTTCGGTATCTGAGATGATCGCCCATCAACTTGGCGTTGATCATGAGTTCCGGGCTACGCAACAACGGCACGAATGGCCCGAAAACGGGAACGCCCCGTGTGCGCAGGAACTCAGCCGCGGCGTCTCGTTGAGGCGGGCTCATCCGATCGTCCGCGATATGGGGCAATCGGTCTGAAGGCGGATCGTTGTCTGGCGATCTGATGTGCGATTTCCCAACGCCGTCGATTTTGGAAGCCGATCGAATGGTAGCGCGAGTCGGGCGCGCGATCTCACCGCCTTTGTAAGGCGAAACGAAAGTCGAGCGCAGTCTAGATCGAACCAACCAAACAAGCTCGCCAACGCCGGATCCGACGCGGACGGTTGAGCTCGAGGCCCACCTCGCCTGAGTCATGAAAGGTACGTGTCAGGAAGTACCGTCACACTTGTGTCAACGGGGGGAACTTCCCGGTCTTTTGGGCGGACTTCAGGCGAGGGGGACCAAATGATATTCCGGGGACACAAGACTTTATTGGCGGCTCTAGCGGCGACGACCGCGCTGACCGCGATGGGGAGCGGGGCGTGGGCGCAGGCGGCCGCGGCGTCGGAAGGCGCGCCTTCGGCGGGTCAGCCTTCGCCGACACCCGATCCTGCTGCGTCGCCCACGGCGGCGACGCCGCCCGCCAACGACGCGACGACCTCAAACGCCGCCGCCAAGGGGCCGGCGACGCTCAGCGAGATCGTCGTCACCGCCGACCGCAAGAACAGCTATAGCGCCGACTACGTGCAGGCCGGCAGCTTCCGCGGCGCCCGCGCCCTCGATACGCCTCTGACCATCAGCGTGGTGCCGCGCGAGGTCTTGGAGAGCCAGCAGGCCCAGAGTCTGCTCGACGCCCTGAAGAACACCGCCGGCGTGACCCAGGACCAGACCTCGACCGTGGTCTACAGCAACATCGCCATCCGCGGCATCAACGTGGACAACCGGGAAAACTATCGCCTGAACGGCAGCCTGCCGATCCTCAACCTCACCGACCTGCCGTTGGAGGATAAGGACCGGGTCGAGGCCCTGAAGGGCGCATCGGCCCTGTACTACGGCTTCACCACGCCTTCGGGCATCATCAATCTGGTGATGAAACGTCCGACAGCCCAGCCCTATCTGGAAGCCGACGCCTTCGGCAACGATCACGGCGAGGTCGGGGCCCACGTCGATATCGGCGGCACCTACGGCATGTTCGGCGCGCGGGTGAACGCGGTCTACGCCGACGTCGATTCCGGCCAGCAGTTCACCTACGGCCACCGTTCTCTTTTGTCGGGGGCATTCGACTTCAAGCCGACCAACCGGCTGACGATCAGTTTCGACGCCGAACATATGGAGAAGTCGGTCAACGAGCCGGGCGTCTATCGCTTCACCTCGATCCCGGCCTCCACCTTGAACAACCTGTATCCCAGCGTCAGCCTGCCGCAGCTGCAGGACCCGTCGAAGAATATCGGCCAGAACTGGGCCCTCAACCGCACCATGGAGAACAACGTCCTTGGTCACGTCGAGTACAAGCTATCCGACGCCTGGGTCGTGACCCTGGACGGCGGCGACTCCTATCTGACCCGCGACCGTCATTTCAACACCATCAATCCGATCAATCTCACGACGGGCGCCGGTCAGGCCACGATCAGCCTCCAGCATTCCTATCTGGAGAACAAGAACATCCGTGGCGAGATCGCCGGCACCTTCTATACGGGCCCGTTCCTGCACGAAATCCTGTTCGGCGCCGCCGACAACTACAAGACGCAGTTTGCCCCGACCTCCGATATCGCCGACTGTAAGGGCGGCGTCGCGCTGAACGCGACGGGGGGGCTGGCCTCGACGTCGCCTGCGAGCTGCGCGACGAACTTCTTCAATCCGACCCAGTTCCCAGCGACGCCATTCCCGAACCAAGTGCAGTCGTCGCCGGGCGGAGACACCACCTTCATCTCCGACATCGGCTACTATGTGTTCGATCGGATCTCCTACAACAAGTGGCTGACGGTTCTGGGCGGTATCCGTTACTCCGACTATACCGAGGGCGACGCCATCACCGGCGTGAACACCTTCCACGCGACGCCGACGGCCTATTCCTGGGGCGTGGTGTTGAAGCCGCAGCCCTGGGCCAGCATCTACGGCACCTATATCGAGGGGCTGGAGACCACGCCGCTGGCCCCCACCACGGCCGCCAACCCCGGCGCGCAACTTCCACCCACCACCAGCACCCAGTATGAGGGCGGCTTGAAGCTGGAGCCGATCCGGGGCCTGCTGTTCCAGGCGGCCTATTTCGACATCACCCGTGGCGCCAACTTCGTCAACGGCAGCAATGTCTACGTCCAGGACGGCACCTATGAGTATAGGGGTGAAGAGTTCAGCCTGACGGGCGAAATCAACCGAAACGTATCGATCTACGCCAGCGCCCTGCTGCTCGACGCCCGCCAGGTCACGGGATCTCCCACTCTGTTCACCTACAAGTCGGGTGGCGCGACCTTCACCAACACCTCGATCGCGCCGCCAGCAGGGGTCACGCCAACTTCCATCTCGCCGACCACGGTGGGCAAGGTGGTCGAGAACACGCCGCGGGTGACGTTCTCGGTGGCGGGCGAGTACCGTTTCGTCAACTGGGTCCCGGGCCTCTCGGTGAACGGCGCGGTCTACTATGTGGATCGTCGTGCGCTGAACGCCCTGAACCAGGCGTTCGCGCCGGGCTACACCACGGTGAACCTGGGCGCGGCCTACGTCACGCGCCTGTACGACCACCAGACCACCTTCCGCATCAACGCGGACAACGTGGGCAACCGGCGCTACTGGGACTCTACCGGCGGCTCGCTGTTGTCGCAGGCGCCTCCGGGCGACGTGCGGTTCCAGGTCTCCTCGAAGTTCTGACATAGTTCATCCCCGATCAGGACAAGGACAGCGAAGTCATGAAGCGTTCCATCCCGGTTGCTGTCGTCAGCGGCATCTTGACCGTGATGGGCGCCCGTGGCCTCGCCGCCCAATCCGTCCCATCAGGTGCGGGTTCACCTGCGTCTTCAGGCCATGAGCCGCCGCCGCGCGAGATCAAGGCGGTGGGCGAGTTGAAGCTCCACGACTTCGCCGCCAAGTGGATGATGCAGCAGGACGACCTGCCGGAGGTCGGCCACTACGCCGCCGCCAATGCGGGCCTGTCGCCGCCGTCGCCCTCCAGGCCGCGCGTGGTGTTGATGGGCGACTCCATCACCTACCACTGGACCGCCGAGGACCTGCCGACGCCCCCCTGGATGGAGGTGGTCAACCGTGGCGTCGTCGGCCAGAACACCTCCCAGATGCTGCTGCGCTTCGAGGACGACGTGGTCGCCCTGAAACCCGCGGCCGTGGTGATCCTGGGCGGGGCCAACGATCTTCGGGTCTATGTCGGCGATCCGGCGGCGGCCGAGGCCGGGGTGCTGGCGCGGATCGAACGCAACGTCGCCGCCATGGCTGATATCGCCAATGCGAACGGGGTGAAGGTGGTGATCTGCGCCATCACCCCCTTCGGCGCCGATCACAGGGGGCTGCAGCGCGACCCGGCGACCCTCCGCGCGGCCAACGCCTGGCTGAAGACGTTCGCGGCCTCGCGCCATTATCCGTTCGCCGACTACTACGGCGTGCTGGCGGACGCGTCGGGCGACATGCCCGCCAGCCTGTCCAAGGACGGGCTGCACCCCACCGCCGAAGGCCACCACCGGATGTGGTCCCAGCTCCAGGCGGCCCTGGAACAGCTGAAGCTGCGTTGAGCCGTCAAGGCGTGCCCGTATGATCCCTTGCGCAGACCTGAGCCATGCCGGATCGACCTACCGCATCGTCGACCTGCCGGCGCTCGCGGGCGACGGCTTGGCGCGTCTGCCCTGGGTGCATCGGATCGTGCTGGAGAACCTGCTGCGGTGCTCGAGCGAGGATCCGGCGATGCGGGCGGTGGCGGCCGACTGGCTGGCGCGCGGCTCGAGCCAGGCGGAGATCGCGTTCCACCCCGGCCGCATCCTGATGCACGACACCACCTGCGGCCCGGCCCTGGTGGACATCGCCGCCTGCCGCTCGGCCGTGGCGGAAGCGGGGGGCGATCCTGCGCGGCTGAACCCGGGGTTGCCGATCGATATCTCCACCGACCATTCCCTGGCGGTGGACGCCTACGCCACGCCCGATGCGACCGCGCGCAACATGGCCCGCGAGATGGGCCGCAACGCCGAGCGCTACGCCTTCATGAAGTGGGCGACCAAGGCCCTGTCCAACCTCACCGTATATCCGCCGGGCGCCGGCATCATGCACACCATCAACCTGGAGCGGCTGGCCACGGTGGCCACGACCGAGGTGCGGGGCGGGGTCGCCTGGGCCTGTCCCGACACCCTGATCGGCACCGACAGCCACACCCCGATGATCAACGGCCTGGGCGTGCTGGGCTGGGGCGTGGGCGGCCTTGAGGCCGAAAGCGTCATGTTCGCCATGCCGGTGATGATGCGCGCGCCGAGCGTGGTCGGTGTGCGGTTGACCGGGCGGCTGGGGGAGGGGGCGCTGGCCACCGACCTGGCGTTGGCCGCGACCCACTTGTTGCGCGGCGTCGAACTGTCGGGACGGTTCGTGGAATTCTTCGGTCCCGGCGTCTCGACCCTGTCGGTGGGCGAGCGGGCGGTGGTGGCCAACATGGCGCCCGAGTACGGGGCCTCGTCCGGCTATTTCCCGATCGACGGGCGGTGCCTGGACTACCTCGCCGCCACCGGCCGGTCGGCCGGGCACGCAGCCTTCGTGGAGGCCTATGCGCGCCGCGCCGGGCTCTGGTTCGACCCGCAGGCCGAGCCTCGGTACGACCACGTCTTGCATCTCGACCTGGATACGGTCTGCGCGACCCTGGCCGGTCCGCGCCGGCCGCAGGACCCGGTGGCGCTGGACGGCATACGCGCGGCGCTGGGCCTGGACGCCAAGCCTGCAGCCACGGCGCCAGGGGCGGTCCCTCAGGGCGCCGTGGTGATCGCGGCGATCACCAGTTGCACCAACACCTCCGATCCCCGCCTGGTGGTGGCGGCAGGTCTGTTGGCGCGCAAGGCTCGGCGCCTGGGCCTGACGCCCAAGCCCTGGGTCAAGACCTCGCTCGCTCCCGGCTCGCCCACAGCCGAGCGCTATCTGCGCCGCGCGGGCCTGTTGGAAGACCTGGAGGCGGTGGGGTTCGGTATCGTCGGCTACGGCTGCACCACCTGCATCGGCAATTCGGGGCCGTTGGGGGCGCTGGCCCAAGCCGCGATCGAGGCGGGAGCTGTCGCACCCGTGGCGGTGCTCTCGGGCAACCGCAACTTCCCCGGCCGGGTGCATCCCCAGCTCGACCTGGCCTTCCTGGCTTCGCCGCCGCTGGTGGTGGCCTGCGCCCTGGCCGGCGATCTCGACCGCGACCTGGCGCGCGATCCGCTCGCCCACACCTCCAGCGGCGCGGCGGTCCATCTAGCCGACCTGTGGCCCTCGGGGGCGGAGATCGACGCCGCGCTGGCGCTTGCGCTGGACCCCGGCGATGTGGACGCCGCCTATGGCGCGGCGGAAGCCAGCGCCGCCTGGGCGCAACTCCAGGCGCCGGACACGGCGCTCTATCCCTGGGACCAGGCCTCGACCTACCTGCGCCGGCCGCCGTTCGCGAGCCTGTCCGAGCGCAGCCGGCTCGGCCGCTACACCGCCCATCCGATCCTGGTGGTCGGCGACGACATCACCACCGACCACATCTCGCCCGCCGGCGCGATCCCCCGCGCCAGCGCGGCGGCGGACTATCTGGTTGCGCGCGGGGAGGCGGCCGACGACCTGAACGTATTCGCCTCGCGGCGAGGCAATTGGGAGGTGATGCTGCGCGGCCTGTTCACCAATCGCAGCGTCAGGAACCTACTGGACCCAGCCATCCCTGCCGGCTCGACCGTGCACGCGCCCACCGGCGATATCCTGCCGCTCTGGCGCGCGGCGGCCCGCTACCGGGGGAACGGGGAGCCGGTGGTGCTGGTGGCCGGCGAGCGTTACGGCATGGGCTCGTCGCGCGACTGGGCCGCCAAGGGCGTGGCCCTATTGGGCGTGCGGGCGGTGCTGGCGTCGAGTTTCGAGCGCATCCACCGCTCCAACCTAGTCAACATGGGAGTGCTGCCCCTGCGCCTGCCGACCGGGATCACGCCGGCTACGCTGGGCCTGCGAGCCGGCGACCGGCTGGAGGTCCACGCCGAGCAGGTGGGCATGCATGGCCAGGCGCCGATCGCCATCCACCGTCGCGAGGGCGGCGTGGAGCGTTTCGTCGCCCAGATCGCGGTCGAGACTTCGCTGGAGCTGGAGACCCTGGGCATGGGGGGGATACTGCCGATGATCCTGCAGCGCGTGTTATCCGACCGGGAATCGCATCAGCGCGGCTGAGCGGCCGGCCGCCATTTCCGAAGCAACCGCGCTCGGCTTTGCTGGTCCATGTCGACCAGCATTCCGGGACCTACCCGGATCGTCCTCACCCGTCCCGGGTCGACGGCGAACTGGTGGGTCGTGGCCCTTACGTCGGTTCGCACGGGCGTCATCTCATGGCGACTGAGGATGGTCTGCCCCTCCTGCGATAGCAGGAAGTCCAGGAAAAGCTTTGCCGCGTTTGGATGTTTCGCGGATTTGGAGATGATCGCGACAGGCAGCGCCGACAGAAGATAATCGGAGGGGAGGATGACGCCTACGGCCGCGTCATGAGCCTCGCGCTCCATCGCCGAGGAGCCGACTATATTGTAGCCGATCAGGACTTCACCTTTGGCTATGGCGTCCAGCATATCGTAGGAATTCGCATATAGGCGGACGTGAGCGCCTGCCATCTGATGTACGAGGTCCCAGGTTTCGGGCGTAGCCCGCACATCGTGGGATAGCACCAGCAGCCCGATTTCGCTCGAATTGGGGTCGTAGGTCGCGATCCTCCCATCGTAGATCTTCGGCTTCTCCTTCAATAGGCGGGCGAGCTCGAAATGGTTTTTCGGCACGTCCGACAGGGGGACCTCCCGGCGATTGTAGGCGATGACGAAGGGTTCGACGGAGGGGGCGTATCCCTGATCGTTCCAGACCGCCCAGCCGGGGATTCTGGTCTTTTCGGGTGACGAATAAGCCTGGGCGTATCCGTCGTTGATCAACTTGGCTTGGAGATCGACCGCCGTCGTCCAGATGACGTCGGCGCTCGGCTGATGTTTGGAGGTTTCATGGAGGAAAAGGTCTGTCAGCGCCGATGATCGTCCGTTGGTGTATTTGACGATCACGTGGGGGTAGAGCTTGTTGAAGGCGGTTATCAAGTCGCCGGCGACGTTCTGATGCAGGGTGGTGTAGAAGGTCAGTCTCGCCTCTTTGTCGGCGGCGGCGATGATCCTGTCGTAGGCTGCGGGATATCCGACGGGGCGCGAAAAGCCGAAGGTGGGGAACGCCCACACGAGCGCCAGACTCAAGGCGGCGCCGGTAAGGTGTAGGCTCGCCCCCAGTCGCGTCGGCCACATGCCCGATCTCCTTGCGCCCTATGAGGCGGAGCCTAGGCTCGTTTCATGCCTGGGGCTGCTTTTCGCCAGGCCCACGGTGGCGAGATGGCGATGCATCAGCGCCGAGGCCTCTTCACGACGGTCTTCCAGCAGCAGGTCGATGATCGCGATGTGTTCGCGACAACGCTCCAGCGCATCGTCCCTGTTCAGCTTCTGGCGGTGCTCCATCAGGCGCCGCAGGCGGTTCAGCCGGATCAGGGCGTCGATGAAGAAGCGGTTGCCGCTGCATTCGATGATGGTCTCGTGCAGGCCGCTGTTCAACTCGAACACCCGCGCATCCGAGGCGGTGTGGATCTCGCCCCGGATCAAGGCGAGTTGCTGACGGCGCCTCTGCTCCAGGGCGGGCGCGTTGAGCACGAAGCCCGGTTCCAGGATGGCTGCGGGTTCGATCGTCAGGCGGAAGCGATAGCTGTCGCGGTAGCCGGTCATCGAGGTGAGCGTCGGCAGGAAGGCCCAGCCATGCCCGGGCATGCGCTCCATCCAGCCCTCGGCGCTCGCCCGGCGCAGCAGGACCGTCAGCTGCGCGCGCGTGGCGCCGTAGCGGCGGAGCAACTCGGTCTCGGTGATCCGATCCGGCAACCGTTCGCCCAGGCGATCCTCGATCAGTCTCGCATAGAGCGCGTCGTCCTGCGGCGGGGCGTCGGTCTGGGGTGGGGGAGGCTCGCCCCCGGCGACCACGAAGCCGCGTCCATCGGTCGGCCGAACCAGCCCCCTGCTCTCCAGCAGGTGCAAGGCCCCCTTCACCGGCGTACGCGACACCCGCAGCCGTTCGGCCAGGCCCCGCTCGGTCAGGCGGGCGCCTTCGCCCAAGTCCTCGTTGCGGATGAGGTCGAGGATCTGATCGGCGAGCCGGCGGGTCAGGGCCGTGGGCTGAATCTGCATCTGCGCGCTCATGACCCTCCCTGCTTGGCACGAACGATCAGCCAGTCAAGCCATTTTGGAACTTTTTGGATGTGAAATACCACACATGGTATATTTTTCTTGTTAAATGCCAATATTGCCATCATACGAGGCGCCGCGAGATGGAGGTGACCGGCAAATGCAAATCCTCGTGCTGCCCGGAGATGGCGTCGGCCCGGAGATCACCGAGGCGACCTTGCAAGTGCTCGCCCACGCGGACCGCGTGCTGGGCCTGGGCCTGGCGTTCGAACAGCAGGAGATCGGGCTGGCCAGTCTGAAGGCCGTTGGAACCACCTTGCCGCCGGCGGTGATGGCGCGAATCCCCCAGGTCGACGGCGTCATCCTGGGGCCCGTCTCGCACTACGAATACCCGTCGCGCGTCGAAGGCGGGATCAACCCTTCGGCCGAGCTTCGGACCTGTTTCGAGCTCTACGCCAATATCCGCCCGTGCCGGTCGCGACCGGACCTGACCGTCCTGCGCAAGCCGATGGACCTGGTGATCGTGCGCGAGAACACCGAGGGCTTCTATTCCGACCGGAACATGTTCGCGGGCTCCGGCGAGTTCATGCCGACGCCCGACATGGCGTTCTCGATCCGCAAGGTGAGCGCGCTCGGCTCCGCGCGGGTGGCGGGCGCCGCCTTCGAACTGGCGCGCGGTCGTCGCCGCAAAGTCACCGCCGTGCACAAGGCCAACGTGCTCAAGCTCTCGGACGGCCTGTTCCTGCGCGAAGTGCGTCGCGTCGCCGAGGCGTATCCCGATGTGATCCTGGACGAGATCATCGTCGACGCCGCCGCCGCCCTGCTGATCCGCACGCCCGACCGGTTCGACGTGATCGTCACCACCAACATGTTCGGCGACATCCTGTCCGACGAGGCGTCCGAGCTGACGGGCAGCCTGGGTCTGGGCGGGTCGATCAACGCCGGCGATACGGTGTGCGTGGCCCAGGCGCAGCACGGTTCGGCGCCCGACATCGCCGGCCAGGGTCTGGCCAACCCGACATCGCTCATCCTCTCGGCGGCCATGCTGCTGGACTGGCGAGGGAGACGCGACGGGAACGAGGCGCTTTACGGCGCCGCCCACCGCATCGAGGCGGCCGTGGAGCGGGTGCTCGACACGCCGTCCGCACGCACCCGCGACATCGGCGGCTCTTCCGGGACGAAGGCCTTCGCCCAGGCGGTGTGCGACGCCTTGGAGGCCGGGTGATGGGGCGTCCGCAATTCCACTCGATCAATCCGGCCACCGGCGCGGAGTGGGCCCGCTTCGACGGCCATTCGGCGGCTGAGGTCGAACGGGCGCTGGCCCAGGCCGCGACCAGCCAGGCGGCGTGGCGGGGCAGGTCCATCGGCGAGCGTACGCCGTTGCTCAGGCGTATCGCCGAAGTCCTGCGCGCGGAAAGCCAGCGGTGGGCCAGATTGATCAGCGACGAGATGGGCAAGCCACTTAGCGAAGCCGTCGGCGAGATCGAGAAATGCGCCTGGACCTGTGACTTCTATGCGGACGCGGCGCCGGCGTGGCTGGCCGACCAGACGGTGGCTTCCAACGCCACCCACAGCGCCGTGGTGTTCGACCCGCTCGGCGTAGTGCTGGCCGTGATGCCGTGGAATTACCCGTTCTGGCAATTCTTCCGCTTCGCCGCGCCCGCGCTGGCGGCCGGAAACGGCGTCGTGCTGAAGCATGCCGCCAATGTCCCGCAATGCGCCCTAGCCATCGGGGACATATTGGCGAAGGCGGGTTGTCCCGATGGCTTGGTCCAGGTCCTGCTGATCGAGCCGGCCCAGGTCGCCGGACTGATCGCCGACCCACGGATCGCGGCGGTCACCCTGACGGGCTCCACCGAGGTTGGCGCCATCGTCGCGGGCCAGGCGGGAAGCGCGCTCAAGAAGCAGGTGCTCGAACTGGGCGGGTCCGATCCGTTCATCGTCCTGGCCGACGCCGATGTCGAGCGGGCCGCCGAGGTCGCCGTCGCCGCCCGGTTCGTCAACAACGGCCAGTCCTGCGTCAACGCCAAGCGCTTCATCGTCGTGGACGCTGTCGCCGAGCGGTTCGTCGCCGCCTTCGTGCGCGGGGTTGCGGCGTTGAAGGTCGGCGACCCCCTGGCGGTCGACACCCGGATTGGCCCGATGGCGCGCGCGAACCTGAGGGAGCACCTTCACGACCAGGTCGTACGTACGCTGGCGGCGGGCGCGGAGCTAAGGTTGGGCGGCGCGCCGATCGACGGTCCGGGTTTCTTCTACCCGCCAACGGTGCTCGATCACGTGACGCCTGCCATGGCCGCGTTCAGGGAGGAGACGTTCGGTCCAGTCGCGGCCATCGTCCGCACGCCCGACACCGACGCCGCCATCGCCCTGGCCAACGATACCGAATTCGGTCTGGCGGCGGCGTTGTGGACCGCGGATGTCGAGGGTGGCCGTGCGCTGGCCCGTCGGATCGACGCGGGCGCGGTGTTCATCAACGGCATGGCCGCCTCGGACGCGCGCCTTCCCTTCGGGGGGATCAAGCGTTCCGGCTACGGGCGCGAGCTTGGCGAGTACGGCCTGCGCGAGTTCGTCAATGTGAAGACCGTGTGGGTGGGTCCCGCCCAGGCGGCCGCTCCGTCCATTTCGAAAGTCGATGCATGACCGACCTCGTCCGCCCCGCCATTCTTCGTCCCTCCGAACTGCCCAGTCGTGAGCGCGGCGGCGGGGCGAGGACGATCCCCTTGGTCAACGCTCGCCTGGGCTCGCGCAAGACGCTGAGCGGGATCACCGAGTTCGATCCCGGCGCCGCCATCGCCCTGCACATCCACAACTGCGAGGAGACGGTGATGGTGCTGGAGGGAAGCGCGGTCGCCGAGATCGAAGGCGTCGAGCATGCCCTGGCCGCGACCGATACGACCTGGATCCCGGCGGAGACGCCGCACAGGTTCCGCAACGCCTCGGACACCGCACGGATGCGGATCTACTGGACCTATGCCTCGATCGACGCCACGCGGACGGTCATCGCCACCGGCGTGACCACCCGCATCGACGAGGAGCACGGCGTCGCCCCCTGAACATACTTCTCAGCGGGCGGTCTGGCCGCCGTCGATGACCATGACCGTGCCGGTGATGTAGCTGGACGCGGGCGAGGCCAGCAGCAGGGCCAGGCCCTGGATTTCGCTGGGATCGGCGAGGCGCTGCTGGGGCACCAGTTCGGCGAACGACTTGGCGACCTCCGGTTCGCGGTGCAGGCGGCCGCCGGCGATGTTGGTCAGGAAGGGGCCGGGCGCGATGGCGTTCACGCAGATCTTGTAGGGCGCCAGGTCCATGGCCGCATGGCGCACCACATTGATGATGCCAGCCTTGGTGGCGATATAGCCGTAGCCGACATTGCCCTCAGAGCGCAGCCCGGCGATCGAGGCGGTGACGATGATGCGCCCGCTGCCCTGCTTCTTCATATGGACGGCGGCGGTCTGCATGGTGACGAAGATGCTGGTCAGGTTGATGTGGAGCACCTTCTCCCACATCTCAGACGGATAGACTTCCAGCCGCCACTCGGGGAAATGGAAGCCCGGCCCGGAGGTGATGCCGGCGTTGGCGAACACCGAGTCCAGCTTGCCGTGACGCGCCGCCACCTCGTTGATCACCGCGCGCAGGCGATCCAGGTCGCCGATATCGAGCTGTATGCCTTCCACCGAGCAGCCGCGCTCCGCCAGACGCGCGACGTGGATGTCCAGGTTGGCCTGGTCGATGTCGGTCATCACCACGTGGGCGCCGTTGTCGGCCATGGCCTCGGACATGGACAGGCCCAGGCCGCTCGCCGCCCCGGTGATGAAGGCCACCTGGCCCCTCACATCGAAGATCGCTTCCGCCTTCATGGCATCCTCCGGGTTCGCGACCGCTGCGGCCGTCTCTATTCCAAGCGGAGGCCGCGAGGGTGATCCCCCGCGGCCCTCCATATCGTCTTGGCCTCAGTGCGGCTGGGGCAGGCCGAACAGCACGTCGAAGCGGATCACGGCGCGCATGCCCACCGACCAGGCGTGGGTGTCCTTCGGGTCCGGCACCGTCTCGCCGAGCTGGTCCGGGTTCTGGACGTACTGGACGAAGGGGAAGATGTTCAGGCCAGGCGCCACGGCGACGCCATAGTTCACCTCGAAATCCGACTCGTCGCTCATCTTGTAGTCCGCGATCCCGTGAGCCTTGGCCAGGAGTTCGCGATCCTCCCGCTGCCGGTTGTCGATCACCTTATAGGAAAGCAAGACATTGAACGTGTCGGCGGCGCGTTGGGAGAATGGGCCGGTCAGAATGAAGCCGGCCATGTACTGTTGCTGATCGTCCTGCAATCCTGTCACGTCCCAGTCGCCGCTGAAGAACAGCGAAAGGCCGCGATTGCTTTTCGGATTGTCGGTGAAGCGCCAGACGGTCTGTTGCAGGCCGGTGAATATGCCGAAGGTTCCTTGGTCGAGGAACGGCGCGCCGGGATGGGTGGGAGCGGCCAACAGCTTGGAGTTCAGGAACTTGTCCGGGAACTTGCCGCTGTCGTAGTAGCCGCCGATGTGGAAGTTGGTCGGATACATGGAATCGACCGGCGACGTGACGTAGCCGAGTTGCACCGGGAAAAAGGCGCCAGACGCCTCGTTGAAGCCCCAGTCCCGACCGGGCCAGCCGAGGTGGGTCTCGCTGGTGGCTTCCAGCGGCTGGTTCTCGTAGACGCCGCCTTTGAAATACCAGTGATCCGCCGGGTGGATAGTGATGAACCCACCCCATGAGCCGACTTCATAAGGCGCCTTGTTGGAGTTCAGCGCGAACCCGTTGGAGTTGCCACAGGAAACGCTGAAGAAGTTACAGTACCACTGGGCCTGGTGAATGCCGGGCGAGAGATAGGGCGTGGCGGTATAGCCGGCTTCCATGCGGCCCAACGTGATCTGCAGGGCGTGATTGAAGAAGCTCTGGCTGTAGTAGAGGTTCACCAGGCGGACCTGATCGCCGAAGCCATAGGGCGTGAAGGTCTGCGAGCCGGTCATGTTCTCGCCAGCCAGCGTGCTGCCCAGCTGATGGCTGAAGGTGAAGTCGATCAGGCCGCCGTTGAGGCCGAAGGCCTTGCCGGTGTCGACGTCGGTGCCCCAGTAGCCCAGGTTGAAGATGCCGCTGCCGCCCTTGTGGCCGCCATCGACGACGCTGAGGTCCGACAGCTGGGTGGCGCCGTGCAGGTAGACGCCATGGCTGGCCAGCGACTGGCCCACGGGCGCGCCAAAGGTGGCGAGGTTGAAGAAGTAGCCGGGGTTTTCGCCGGCGACCTGGAAGGCCTGGCTGGTGGGGGTCGGCGTCTCGCCAGTGACGCGGACGTCGCTGAAGCCGCCTTCGGGCGTGGTCTTCTGGCTGGGCGTGGTCGCGTAGGGCGCTGTGGAGGCGGGGGCCTTGGACTTGTCGCCCTTAACGACGACGGGCGGCATCGCCTTGGACGGCATCGGCTGGGCCGCTTCCGGCGGCTGTGCCTCGGTCGGAGCGGTCTGCGCCAACGAAACGGCGGGCGCCGCCACCAAGGCGAGCAGGCTCATGGAAGCCGAGGCGAGAAGCCAGCGGGCCCTGAGGCGCGGACGATCGGATGCTGAGATGGACATGTAGTTCCCCCGTTTTATAATTATGAAGGCGATTTAAGCATCTTCATTTGTTGTCGTCAGGTTAATTCTGTCGCCGGGGCGACGCCCGCCATGGGTCGAGATCGGATCGAATAATTCACAACCACTTGATTAGCAGTCTTTTTTTCCGGATTCGGCCCGGCTGCTGAGCGGTGAATGGGACGATTCGACGCTTAAGATGTCGGCGGCCAGTCTCCCAGCCGCCGACTGTCTTCAGAGCGCTTCGCCCAGCATCAGGCCGCCGAGAGGCATCGACGCATCGGTATTGCTGGAGATCAGCGTCCCATTATCCGCCGCCAACACCTGCTTGCGATAGAGCGGCGTGATCACCGCGGCGACGACGACGCCGATCCCCAACGGGATGGTGGCGATCATGAACAGTTGCTGTGTCGGCAGGTGTTTGCTGATCAGGAAACCACCGGCCAGCGGCCCGATGGTGGCGCCGACCCGCGCCGCTGCGAAACAGAAGCCGACGCCGCGTCCGCGCACCGGCGGCGGAAACAGCGGCCCTTCCGCCGCGATCAGGCCGAACTGTAGTCCGTAGAGGCAGAAGCCGGCGATCACCACGATGGCCATCAGCATCGGCAGGGCCATGCCGGGTACGCCGATTGCGAACAGAGCGGCGACGCCGCAGAGGAACAGGATCGGCACCGGCAGGAAGCCCAGCCGATCGATCGGCGTCATGATGGCCAGGCCCCCGGCCACGCCGCCGAAGATGAACAGGCTGGTGGCGATCGCCGCGCCGCCCGGGCCGGCCGCAGAATGGATCAGCAGGGTCGGCAGCCAGGAGTTGGTGAAATAGAAGGTCATCAGCGACAGGAAGTTGGCGGCCCAGATCAGCGGGGTCAGCAGCTTAAGCCGGCCGGCGAACAGGGCCGAGGTGGGCATCGGCTTGACCGTGTGAGGACGCTTCGCCACGAAGGCGGTCTCAGGGCCGATCTCCACCGTGGGAGCGAAGCGGCGCAGGATCTTGACCAGCCGCTCCCGCGCCTTCGGCCGGAGCACCAAGTAGTGGATCGATTCCGGCAGCAGGAAGGCCAGGGCCAGGGCCAGGGCGATGGGGCTGAGGCCCGCAACCCAGAACAGTATCTTCCAGGTATAGATCGGCATGAACTTGGCCGCGACCAGTCCGGTCAGCGCCCCGCCGACCGGCGAACCGGTGAACATGATCGACACGACCCTGGCGCGGAACCGGCGCGGCGCGAACTCGGAGATATAGGCCACCGTGGTCGGCATCACCCCCGCCACTCCGATGCCGGCGATGAACCGGAGCACGATCATCTGCTGGAAGCTGGTGGCGATCACCGAGGCCAGGGTGAACAGGCCGAAGAAGACGCTACCCCACAGCATCACCCGCTTGCGACCGAACTTGTCGGCCAGGAAACCGAAGACCGGGGTGCCGATCAGGCCGGCGAACAGGGCGGCGCTGAACAGGGCGCCGAGCGCCGTCGGGGAAATGTGGAACGACTTGATCAGTCCTGGAGCTGCGAAGGCCGCAACCGTGATGTCGAACCCGTCGATCATCACCACCAGGAAGCACATGAAGATGATGCCGACGTGGAAAGCGCCGATCCGCTTCTCGTCGATCAGACGTTCTACGTCGACCACTTGGGAAGACATGTTATTTCCCTATCTCCCTATGACTTCACCCCGCACCGCAGGTCGCGCCGTTCGGCGTCTTTTTATTCTGTATTCTGTGCTGGCGAAGGTTGGGCCGCCGCTTACACGCATCGAAGTATGGAGGCTTCCAGATGCGCCCACGACCGTCTGTCCTCTAAGCGCGTGGACACACGCAATGCCGCACCCTGTGGGCGGGCGCGCTTCAGCCCGCCAGCAGGCCCGCGACGGCGGCGGGGGTCTCGACATGGAGGTTGTGGCCGCCAGGGAGTTGCGCCGCGGCCGGGTCGAAGGCGCGCATCTCATCCAGGCCGACCATGGGGTCCTCGGTCCCGCACACCAGATGTATCTCCGCTCCGGAGGCCTTGGCGGCGGCGATCAGGGCTGGGGTCTCTGGGCCGACCACGCGCACGGTCTCCGGGTCGCAGGCCAGCCGCCAGCGGCCGTCCTCGTCCTGTACGATCCCGTGTTCGACCACCAGCGCCTCGGGGCGCGCCGCCTTGCTCATGCCAGTGACCAGCAGGAAGCGTTCGGCGGCGGCTTCGCGCGTGTCGAACCAGCGGACGGGGTAGGGACGTCCCATCTTGGCCGTCTCCTCCGCCGTCCAACCCATCTTCATGCCGATGGTGACGAGCCTCTCCACGGTGATCCCGAACCAGCCCGAGGCCAGGATCAGGCCGACGGCCCCGCCCATGGAGTGGCCGAGGATGCGCACCCGCGCGCCGGGCGTCAGCAGCGCCGCCACGTCGGTGGCGTGGCGACCCAGGCTGTAGTTGGTCTCACGCGGCGAGCGGCCGTGGCCCGCGAAGTCCGGGACCACCACACGCAGACCTTCAGGCAAGGCGGCGCGCACGCCGTCCCAGGCCGCCCCGTTCACACCCAGGCCGTGCAATAGCAGCACGATCGGCGCGTCGTCGGGGCCTTGCTGCTCGGCGTAGAGCACTGCTCAGAGGCCCTTGAAGTCGGGTTTGCGCTTTTCCAGGAAGGCGTTCATGCCCTCCTTGTTGTCCTTGGTCTGGATCAGGATCGACTGGCCCAGGCGCTCCAGGATGCGGCCGGTCTCGGTGTCGACGTTCTGGCAGCTGTTGATGATGTGCTTGGCCACGCCCATGGCTTGGGGCGCGCGGGTGGTCAGCATGCGGGCGAAGGCCAGGGCCTCTTCCCACAGCGTCTCCGGCGGATGGACCCGGGTCACCAGGCCGATGCGCTGGGCCTCTTCCGCCTTCACCGGCAGGGCGGCCATGACCATCTCCTTCAGCCGGCCGATGCCGATCAGTTGGATCATGCGCGAGCAGGCGCCGGACGCCGGCAGCACGCCGAGCTGGTTCTCCGGCAGCAGGAAGCTGGCGTTGGTCGAAGCGATACGGAAGTCGGCCGCGATCGCCATCTCCACCCCGCCGCCGGCGGCGATGCCGTTGACCACCGCCACGATGGGCTTTTCGAGGTTCTCCATGTCGTCGAACATCTCGTGGTTGGCGCGGACATAGGCGCGGTACTGCGGCGTGGTCAGGTTGTTCTCGTAGTCGAGCCCGGAGATGTCGCGCCCGGCGCAAAAGGCGCGGCCCGCGCCCGTCACCATCAGCACCTTGATGCGTTCGTCGAAATTGGCGCGCCAGACCACGGTGCGCATCTCGCGGATCATGCGCTCGTCGAAGGCGTTGAGCTTCTCCGGCCGGTTCAGGGTGATGAGGGCGATGCCGTCCTCGACCATCTCGAAGGTGATGGCGCGCAGATCGTCGACCAGGTCCAGGAAGCCCTGAGGCTTGCCGTTCTCGTCGATCTCGACGGTCTGGGCGGGTTTGTCGGTCATGGGGCTGGGTTCCGTCAGGGTGCGGGCGGCTCAGGCCGCGCCGTTGATCATCTCGTAGCGGCCGTCGGTGGTGCGCTTCAGCTTGCCGGCGGCCATCAGGCCGTCGAACTGGCGCACGATCTCGCGCCCGTCGCGCGAGCCCAGGCCGGTCATCAGCTCCACGAAGCGCAGCGGGCCCTTGGACAACAGGCTTTCCAGGGTCTGCGGTTCGGCAGGTGCTGCGCCCAACACCGGGGTGGTGGGGATGGTGAACTCGAAGCTACCGCGCTGGGCGAAGGGGATGGTGCAGTCGAAGCCGGCCTTGGCCCCGGTGCGGCTGCCCGCCAGCGACGGGTCCAGCGGCACGGCGCGGAAGCCCGAGGCGGCGACGATGTCCTTGTCCGCCTGGAAGCGGGTGGCCAGCGCCCAGTCGATCTGTTCGTTGGAATTGACGTCGATGTCCTCGTCGACCACGAACACGTGCTTGACGTCGCCGATGGAGCAGAACACCGCCGCGATCGCGTTGCGCGCCTCGCCGGGATAGCGTTGCTTGATCGAGACGCGCACGTTGTACATGCCGCCCGAAGACGCGGTGGCGTGGACCGCCACCGGCTCGCGCACCGCCAGCCGCAACACGTCCCAGATCGCCGCCTCGGTCTTGGCCGAGCCGAGGTTGGAGGTGTCGGTGCGGCCGAGGTTCTTGCCGCCGATGGTCACGGTCTGGAACAGGGCGTCGTGGCGCTTGGTGATCGCGGTCAGGTGGAACAGCGGGTTGCGCTTGACCGAGCCGTAGTAGCCGATGAACTCGCCATAGGGACCTTCGGGCTCGACCAGGCCGCGCGGGTCGAGATAGCCTTCAAGCACCATCTCGGCGTCGGCCGGCACCCAGACGTCCTGGGTCACGCACTTGACGATGGGGACGGCCTGGCCGCGGATGGCCCCGATCACGTCGAACTCGTTCATCGGCACGGTGACCGCGACCGCCGCCAGGAAGTCGCTGGTGTGGCTGCCGACGGTGAAGGCGACGGGCATGTTCTCGCCCTTGGCCATGGCCTTCTGGTAGATGGCGCGCAGGTCGCTCGGCGCATTGATGTCGATGCCGGCGGTGGTCATGCCTGTCAGCATCATCCGGCGGCAACCCAGGTTGGTCCACCCGCTATCGGGGTCCACCGCATAGTCGATGCTGGACGAGATGTAGGGCGCGCCGTCCAGCTGGTGCTGCAGGTTGACGGGCAGGCTGGTCAGGTCGGCGTCGGCGCCGGTCAGCACCACCTGCTGCACCGGGGCCTGTTGGCGGGTGACCTCGATCGGCGCGATCGGCTTGGCCAGGCGGTCGCGCAGCACCTTGGGGAAGGTGAGGGGCGTGGCCTCCAGCGACATCGCCAGCCGCGAGCGCGAGCCCATGACATTGCCCACCAGCTCGGCGCGTTCAGGTCCCACGGCGGTGAACCAGACCGCCTCCTCGGTGGTGTCGAGCACCTCGGCCACGTCGCACAGGTCGATGGGGGCGTCGTGGACCAAGCATTCGCCCTGCTGGACCATCCGCTCGACCAGGGTGCGAAGGCGGAACTTCTCGACGTCGACGGTCATGCAACGGCTTCCTTCAGATAGGCTGCGCGGACCAGGGCCTTGGCGATCTTGCCGGGTCCGCTCTTGGGCAGGGGCTCGGCGACCAGGCCGATGGTCTTGGGAATCTTGTAGCCGGCGATCAGGGTCCGGCAGTGCTCGATCAGTGTAGGGCCGTCGATGGCGGCGCCGTCCACCGGCAGCACCACCGCGCGGACCTCTTCGCCCCAGCGCTCGCTGGGCACGCCGAACACGGCGGCCTCGGCGACGGCGGGGTGCAGCAACAGGGCGTTCTCGACCTCGGCGGGATAGACGTTCTCGCCGCCGGTGATGATCATGTCCTTCTTGCGTCCGACGATGGTGAAGTGGCCCTGGTCGTCGTAGACGCCCAGGTCGCCGGTCCGATACCAGCCGTCGTGCATCGCCTTGGCCGTAGCTGCTTCGTCGCGCCAGTAGCCGGCCATGACGTGTGCGCCGCTGACGGCCAGCTCGCCGATCACCCCGGCCGGCTGGGCGTTCCCGTCGTCGTCGATCACCTTCAGGTTCACGTGCAGGACTGGCTGGCCCACCGAGTTCTGGCGGGTCGGATTGTCCGGGTCCACGTCGTGGGGATATTGCTGGCAGACGAGGCCGGCCGCCTCGGTGATGCCGTAGGCCTGCACCAGATGGCAGCGCAGCGCGGTCTTGGTGCGGTCGTACACCGCGCGTGGCATCGGCGAGCCGCCATAGCTGATCAGGTCTAGCGACCCCACATCGTGGCGCGCGGTGTTGGGGTGCTTGGCGATCATGTCCAGCAGGGTCGGGGGCAGGCTGGCCTTGGTGATCCCCTCGCGCGCCACCGTCTCGGCGAAGGTCGCCGGCTCGAAATGCGCCGTGACGTGCAGGCCGCCGACCATCGACACCGCCCAGATCGCGAAGGCGTCCACCAGGTGGAACATCGGCGCGGAATGGAACCAGACGTCCTGGGCGTTCAGGTTCAGCGCGATGATGGAGTCCAGCGAGCTGGCGATCAGGTTGCGCTGGGTCAGGCAGGCGCCCTTGGGCTCGCCCGTGGTGCCCGAGGTGAAGAAGATCTGTGCGACATCGTCCAGCCCGCTGGGGACGGCCTGTTCAAGCACGATGTCGGCGCCGATCAGCTGTTCGTAGGCGGATTCGGAGCCCGGCGGTCGATCGTCGTCCCAGGTGATCGCTTCGACCCCCTTGGGCGAATAGGGCAGGGCCTGGAACAGCAATCGCGCCTCGACGCGCGCCAGGATGCTGTCGATCTCGGCCGAGGCGAGGCGGATGTTTAGCGGGACCAAGATTATCCCGGCCTGGGCGCAGGCGAGCGCCACCTCGATATAGCGGAAGCTGTTGCGCGCGAGGATCGCCACCCGGTCGCCAGGCCTCAGACCATTAGCCTGAAGGGCGCCGGCGAGGCGCACGACGCGTCCGGCCAGTTCGCCATAGTCCATCCGCGCGACGTTGTCGCGAATGGCGGGCGTCTTGCGATAGTGCAGGGTGGCGCGCTCCAGGATGCGCGCGAGGCCGTCCATCGATCGAAATCTCCCTGTCGGCGGAGCGTAGTCCGCCTGGGGAAGTCGGGTAAGCACTCGTCGCCTTCCGGCGCCGTCGCCCATGCACCGCTTCTTTTCAGCCATCACCTCTAGCCAGGGGGTCCGGAGCCGGATGTCCCTGAAAATGAGGGACATGAAATAACCAGGTCTTTGGACCAAGCATATTGATCAAATTGAATTTGACAAAAAATTCAAATCCGACCTGAATATTAAAGGTGCATCGGATTGGTGAATTAATTTCAAAATTTATCTCTGAATAAGTTCACGGTTTCGATCTGAGTGGAAGTGGCGTGCCGCAAATTCACTTAGATCGCGTTATGCGTGTGCACAATGACTTGTGATCTGCATATCCTGTTCACGCTCAGAAAATGCAAAGCAAATCCATCGGGATGTGAAGCGGATCGGTGATCCGGCCTAGCTGTCGGGTGGGCGGATACTGCGGTCACACACAGTTGCGACCATCCGTCATTGAGCGGTTCTTGCCATGCCGTTGGAAAGGGCGTTAGCTCACACTCACCTAAGCCCGACCTCGCAACAGAACGAGGCGGTGCGGTGGAGGAAGAGTGAGAATGCCCGAACTGACCCCCGCCACCCAATTCGCCTACTGGAGCCACAACCCGGCCGGTATGGCCAGCGTGATCGACGCGCTGGGGGAAGACGATTTCCCGGACGCGTTCGGGCGCACCCTGTCCTCGGTGGTGCCGGCCAAGCTGTTCTCGGTGTTCCGGCTCGATGACCAGCAGCGCATGCGCTACATGTTCGCCGGCGGTCATCTGGACGAGGACGACAACGACGAAGCCTTCGCCCGCAGCGCGTCCGCGCGCTACGCGGACAGCTATTGGAAGCTGGATCCGGCGCTCCGATCCATTCTCGACGACGGCGACTGGAACACCACTGTCCGTACCCAGGCGTGGGACGCCATACCGCCTTCGGAGTACCGGGCCTTCTGTTACGAGCGCGTCCATGTGCGCGAGCGGCTGCTGATCTGCCGCCGCTTCGGGGCGGAGACCATCATGGTCGGGCTCTACCGCACCAGCGACGAGGCGCCGTTCGAACCGGACTGCTTCGACCGCTTGCAGGGCGCGGCCGAGATGCTGACCAGCATATCCTGGAAGCATTCCAAGGTGATGGCCAACACCCACAGCCGCAACCTCCTGCCCGGCGACGGGGACGTGTCGCGCCAGCTGGCGGCCACCAACGGCCAGCTCAGCTCGCGCGAGGTCGAGGTCTGCACCGGCCTGCTGCTCGGGCGGTCGACAAAGGAGATCGCGCGCACCGTGGGTGTGATGCCGTCCAGCATCGTCACCTTCCGCAAGCGCGCCTTCCTGAAGTTGAAGATCGCCACCCGCCAGGACCTGGTGCGACTGTACGAGCGTTCGCTGGACGCCTGAGCGGTATCTGGGCTTAAGCCCAGGCGCGGCGGTACAGCGCGACCATCTCGTCCACCGACGGGACCAACGGGTTGTTGCCGGGCGACCCGGAGGCCAGGGCCTGCTCGGCCATCAGCGGCAGCAGGGCTTCCCAACGCGCCGGGTCGATGCCGTGGGCCTTGGGGCTCGGCACTTCCAGGTCGCGGTTCAACTGGTCCAGCTCGTCCACCAGCCGCGCGACCGCGGACTGGTCGCCTTCGCCATCGCGGGCGACGCCCATGGTCCGGGCGCATTCGGCGTAGCGTTGCAGGGCGGCGGGCGCGGAATAGGCGGTCACCACCGGCAGCAGCATGGCGTTGGACAGGCCGTGCGGCACGTGGAAATGCGCGCCGATCGGGCGGCTCATGCCATGGACCAGCGCCACCGAACTGTTGGAGAAGGCCAGGCCCGCTAGCGTGGCGCCCAGCATCATCGCCTCGCGCGCCGGCCGGTCGTGGCCGTCGCTGCACACCCGGCGCAGGTTGGGCGCGATCGCCCGCATCGCCTGCAGCGCCAGGCCGTCGGAGAACGGGTTGGCGCGACGCGAGACATAGGCCTCGATGGCGTGGGTCAGGGCGTCGATCCCGGTGTCGGCGGTCAGCCGGCGGGGCTTGGTCAGGGTCAGCTCGTAGTCGACCAGGGCGGCGAAGGGCAGGTAGGCCAACCCCGCGCACAGCATCTTCTCGTCGTTGGCGTCGTTGGCGTCGTTGGCGTCGTTGGCGTCGTCGGTGATGACGGTGAAACGCGTCGCCTCGGAGCCGGTGCCGGCGGTGGTGGGGATGGCGATGATCGGCAGGCCCGGCGTGTCCTGGAGGTGCGGCGTCTTGTAGTCGCGCATCCGGCCGCCGTGGGCCGCCAGCACCGCGATCGCCTTGGCGGTGTCCATGGGGCTGCCGCCGCCGAAACCGACCACGCAGTCGTGCTGGCCTTCCTTGAGCGCAGCCAGGGCGGCGTCCACGCAGGCCAGAGTCGGTTCGGGAACGGTGTCGGCGAAGACGCTGAACACCACGCCGCGTGCGTCAAGGCCTTCGGTCAGCGCCTGGACGCGGCCGCTGTCCTGCAGGAAGCGGTCGGTGACGATGAACGGGCGACGAAGGCCCAGGCTCTCCAACGTCTCGGCCAGCAGAGCCGACGCGCCCGCGCCGATCCGCAGCACCCTGGGCAAGGCGATAGAAGCCGCCATCGTCGTCCTTCCGAGATCGCGCTCCGCAGGTGGTGGAAGCGCTGGGGCCGAGTATACGTCTCAGCCGGCGGGGGCGAGCGCGCGTTCGGCCTTGGCGCGGGTCCAGTCGGCCAGCTCGGTATGAGCGACCCGGGCGGCGTGCTCGATGAAGCCGGGCTCCTCGGTGCGGGTGGTGATCTCCAGCCGCAGCCCATTGGGATCGAAGAAGTAGATCGACTGGATGAACTCGTGGTCCACCAGGCCGCGCACCTCCACGCCCGCCGCTTCCAGCTTCTGCTTGAACCCCAGCACGGTGTCGATGTCGTCCACCTCCATCGCGAAGTGCTGGACCCAGTCGGGGGTGTTGGGCGACGGCTTGGGCATTTCGCCGGTGCCCAGGTCGAAGAAGGCGACATAGGACCCGTCGCCCATCTCGAAGAAGATGTGGGCGTAGGGGATCGACTCCCCCGAACTCGGCACCGCGTCGGGCATCATGCAATGCACCAGCGGAAGACCGAGGATGTCTTCATAGAAGACCCGTGTTTCCTCTGCGTCCCGGCAGGGAAAAGCGAAGTGATACAGGCCGTTGATCTTTTGAAGTTTCGCCACGGTGCGTGAACTCTACGAAGCCTCGCCAGCGTCCAGAATAGGATTTTTCGCGACCGCTACCGTCCCCCTTGAGTGGGGACGCGCGCTTATTGCGCGGGCCGCCGAGCCTGGGTCGCGAGGATCGCGGCGATCAGTTCGGGGTGGGTTTGGGGAACGTCGTGGGCGGCGTCGACGGCCTCGACGCTCCAGCCCGGCGTGGTCTCAAGCCGGGCGGCGATGCGATGGAACACCGGTCTCGGGTTCTGCAGGCAGCGCACGAAGTGGCGATGCGGCCAGGTCTGGGTGGTGCGCGTGGAGGTCCAGGGCCGGTTGAAGGTCGCGAGCGGCTGGGGCGTGTAGGGCCGCTCCGGGTCGGCGATCTCGGCGAGGTGGTAGGGCAGCGTGCGGCCGCCGTCGTGGGCCTCGGCGGCGAGGCGCTGGTTCTCCGCGCCCTGAGGCCCGACCACGTCCCACAGCGACTGGCCGGGTTCGGGCAGGAAGGCGTCGAGATAGACCATCGCCCCGATACGCTCGATCTCGCGATCCGCCGCGCCGGTGACCACCATGCCGCCGTAGGAGTGGCCGACCAGCAGCACGTCCTTCAGCCGCTCGTAGCGCATCAGCGCCGCGACGTCCTCGATATGGGTGCCGAGGTCGACCACCTCGGCCGGGATGTGGTGGCGCGCGCCGACGCCGGAGAGCGTGGGGGTGTAGACCTCGAACCCATCCTTGCGCAGGCGCCGGGCCACGTCGCGCCAGACCCAGCCGCCGCCCCATGCGCCGTGGATCAGGACGATCGTGTCCATGCTCAGGCGGCCCGCCGCAGGGCCGAGGACTTACGGGCGAACTCCACCGTCTGGGCGGCGACCAGCTTGAGCTGGGCGGCCGCGCTGTCGTCCACACAGCGCCCTTCCTCGTCGAACAGGGGCAGGGCGGCGTTGATGGTCACGCCGAGCGGGGTCGGCCAGGCGCGCAGGGCGTGGGCGATGGTGCGCAGCGTCACCAGGGTGGTGCCGCAGGCCTGCCAGCCATAGGCGGTGACGATGCAGCCGAAGGCGCGGTTGTCCAGATAGACCGGCGTGGTCTTGGACAGCGCCTCCAGGGTGTCGAGCGCGTTCTTGATCAGGCCCGAGATGCTGCCGTGATAGCCCGGCGAGCCGACGATGATCCCATCGCAGCGCGAGACCGCGTCGATCAGCGCGTGCTGTTCGGGCGTGTGCACCGTGGTGCCCGCGCCGTAATGCGGCAGGGCGCACAGGAACGGGCCGTCGAACAGTTGGGTCGTCGCCCCCAGCGCCTCGGCGGCGTCCAGGGACAGTCTCACCGCCCGCTCCGTCGAGGACCCCGGCCGCGTACTGCCGCCGAGGCCCACGATGAAGGGCGCGTCTTCGCTCTTGCTCATCCCGTGGTCCTACGCCACGGGCGCGAGGTTGTCCTGCTTGGTCTTCTGCTTGGTTTCCTTGCGTGCCCGCAGCGGCTCCATCACCTGTTCGGCGAAGCGATGCATGTTGGCCTTGGTCATCTCGGCCGGCATGGTGCCGAACTGCAGGTTGGCCAGGAAGTGGCCGAAGCGGATGTTGTCGTGATGCTCGGCGAGCTTCTCGCGCACCGTGTCGGCGCTACCGCAGATGATGATGCCGTCCTTGATCGCCTCTTCCAGCGTCGGCGTATGGCTGACATTGCCACGGCCCATCAACCGCATCAGCGAGTTGACCGAGGTGTAGCCGGGCGGCAGCAGCATCGGCATCGGCATCTTGGCGAAGATGGTGCGGAAGGCGTCGAAGTGGGGACGCGCCTCCTTGATCGCCTGCTCGTCGGTCTCGCCGACATAGACCGGCACCGACCAGCCGAGCTGGCTGTCGTCGGCTTCGTAGCCGTAGGTTTCGGCCTGCTGGCGATAGGCGTCGAGGAACTTCTTCACCTGCACCGCAGGGCTGAAGGTCTGCAGGTAGGTGTACTTGTGGTCCGGGTGGGAGGCGAACTCGATGGTTTCCTGCGAGCCCTGCGACGGTATCCAGATCGGCGGATGCGGCTTCTGGTAGGGCGTCGGCCAGATATTCACATACTTGAAGTCGTAGTGCTTGCTCTCGTAGTGGAACGGGCCGGGCTGGGTCCAGGCCTTGATGATCAGGTCGTGGGCCTCGTGGAACCGCTCGTGCGACTTGGCCGGGTTGGTCCCGAAGGCGTGGTATTCCGCCCCGATGCCGCGCACCATGCCGGTGATCAGGCGCCCTTTGGAGATGGTGTCGATCATCGCGTGCTCTTCGGCGAGCGTCAGCGGGTGATCGCGCAGGGGGATGGCGCTGCCCAGGATGGCGATCTTGCAGTTCTTGGTCTCGCGGGCCAGGATCGAGGCGATCACGATCGGCGAGGGCATCATGCCGTAGGCGGTCTGGTGGTGCTCGTTCACGCACACGCCGTCGAAACCCAGCTGGTCGGCGCGGACCAGGTCGTCGATGTATTCCTGGTAGAGGCGCGCGCCTTCCTTGGGATCGTACAGGCTGTTGGGCAGCGTCACCCAGGCCGAGTCGTACTTGAGCCGTTCCGCCTGATCGATGGCGGCGTAGGGCATCAGGGTCATGAAATAGTATTTCATCACGCGGCTTGCTCCATGATGAAGGATTGAACGGCCTGGCTGAACGCCTGGGGTTCGTCCAGGTGCAGCAGATGCCCGGTCTTGGGCACCACGGAGAACTTGGCGCCCTTGACCAGCGCGGTGATCCCTTCGCCGTAGGGTCGCGGCATGACCACGTCGTCGTCGGCCCAGATCACGTGGGTCGGCACGTCGATGCGATGCAGCCACTTGTCCAGGTTGGGATCGTACATGCGCGGCTCCCAGGCCAGCAGGGCCAGGGTCTCGTTGTTGCGCAGCATAGCCTTGAGTTGGTCGGGCGAGGGCTCGTGGGCGGCGAAGGCCTTGGCGACCTCGGGATTGCGGAACATGTGGCGCACGAAGTCGTCGCGGGTCCACAGGAAGATGTCTTCCTTCTTGATCCCCTTGAGCCGCAGGCCGGCCGCGCCCGCCACCGTCAGCGAGGCGATGTCGGAGGTGTCGCGCACCGCCATCTCCAGCGCGATCCAGCCACCGAGCGACTGGCCGACCACGTGCACGCCGCCGAGGTCCAGCCCCTTGAGGTAGTCCAGGTAGAAGTAGGCCATGTCGTGGATGTTATCGAGCCAATCGGGGCGTTCCTTGACGCCGAAGCCCGGATGCTCGGGCACGATCACGCGGAAGGACTTGGCGAGCTCGATCAGGAACGCCGCGGGCTGCTCGCCGGCGAACATGTTGGCCGCGCCGCCGGCGCCGTGCAGGAACAGCAGCGGCGGACCCGCGCCGAGTTCCCAGGTGGTCAACGCATAGCCCTTGTGGGTCTCTTCCTTGACCGTGACTTGACTGGTGCTCACGTCGTCTCCCGCTATGTTCCGGATCTTGGCGGCCAGAAACTCGAAAGCTCTGGCCGATCCTTGGCGTTGCGGCCGCCGTGCAGGTCGAGATCGGCACAGGCGACCATTGTCAGGAAACCTATGCGCATAGGTTGGCCGCCTCTGTCCTCCACAGGCGGGGACAGTCCCCAAGCGAGGAGGACAGCACCGCTTTCCGCCGTCGGCCTAAGGTTGGCGACAACGAGATGACCGGTTCGCGCGCCATGCGACGGACGGCGTGGGAAGGAACCATCCAGGATGCGTGTACTGGCGTCTGGCCTGCAGTTTCCCGAGGGACCCGTGGCCATGCCCGACGGGTCGGTGCTGCTGGTGGAGATGGCGCGCGAGACGCTGAGCCGGGTGAGGCCCGACGGCCGTGTCGAGGTGGCGGCCAAGGTCCCCGGCGGTCCGAACGGGGCGGCGGTCGGGCCGGACGGGCGCATCTATCTCTGCAACAATGGCGGTATGGGTTGGGTGCGCGACGGCGCCTTCCTGCGGCCCAAGCTGACCGGGGCGAGCTTCAAGGGCGGTTCGATCGACGTGGTCGACCTGTCGACCGGCAAGCTGGAGCGGCTGTATGACCGCTGCGGCGCGCACCTGTTGGGTGGCCCCAACGACCTGGTGTTCGACCGTCACGGCGGCTTCTGGTTCACCGACAACGGCAAGCGCCGCGAGCGCGACCTGGACTTCGGCTACATCTACTGGGCCAAGGCCGATGGTTCGGAGATCCGCGAGGTGGTGGGCGGGCTGATGACGCCCAATGGCGTCGGCCTCTCGCCCGATCACAAGACGCTCTACATGTCGGAGACCATCACCGGTCGGCTGATGGCCTGGGACGTGACCGGCCCGGGCGAACTGCGCAAGCGGACCTGGCCAGCTTTGCACGGCGGCGACGTCGTGGGGTCCGATGGCGGGCGGGGCCTGTTCGACAGCCTGGCTGTCTCGGCCTCGGGACGGGTGTGCGTGGCCACCCTGTACCGCGCCGCCGTTTCGGAGTTCGACCCTGCCACCGGCCTCGTGCGGCGCGAGGCGGTGCCCGACATGCTGCCCACCAACATCTGCTTTGGCGGGGCCGACATGTGCACGGCCTGGATCACCCTGTCCCACGAGGGACGGCTGGTGGAGACCCAGTGGCGCGAACCTGGCCTGCGGCTCGAACACCAGACCCTTCCCGGCGAATAGGAAACTAAGGACCCGACTCATGATCAAGGACCTGAAGGGCAAGACCGCCGTGGTCACCGGCGCCGGCAGCGGCATCGGGCGGGGCATCGCCCATCGCTTGGCCGAGCGCGGGGTGAACATCGCCCTGGCCGACATCGACGCGGGCCAACTCGACGCGGTGAAGGCCGAGGTCGAGGCCAAGGGGGTGACGGCGCGGACCTATGTGCTGGACGTGTCGGACCGCGCAGCCGTCTACGCCGCCGCCGACGCGATGGAGCGCGACTTCGGCAAGCTGCACATCGTCTGTAACAACGCCGGCGTCGGCTATCCGGGCCGCCCGCTGGACCAGACGCCGGACAACGACATCGACTGGGTGTTCGGGGTCAACGTGTTCGGGGTGATGAACGGCATCAAGGCCTTCACCCCCAAGCTGCGCGCCCATGGCGAAGAGGCGCACATGGTCAACACCGCCTCCACCGCCGGGCTGCAGAGTCGGCCGGGGATGCATCACGGCCTCTACTCGGCCAGCAAGATGGCGGTGGTGGCCCTGTCCCAGGGGCTGGCGGAGGCGGTGGACGGCAGCAAGGTCGGGGTCTCGGTGCTCTGCCCCCAGGCGGTGGACACCGAAATCTACCGCTCCCACCGCGTGCGTCCCGACCGCTTCGGCGGCGCCACGGTCATGCCCGAGGGCCAGGTGATCGCCGCCGCTCTGAAGCAGGGGCTGAGCGGGGATCAGGTCGGCCTGTTCGTGGTCCACGCCATCGAGCACGGCGAGTTTTTCATCCTGACCCACCCTGGGTTCCGCACTCGGGTCGCCGAATGGCACCAGCGGGTCATGGACGGTTTCGACGCGGCGGTGGGCATAGCCGACGAGGTCGGCGTACACGCCTGACCACTGTCGAACCCCGGTCCGCCCTCGGGGTCGGGCGGGCCGGGCTTTTTATTGGCGCCTTGAACGAGGCGTGAGGCCGGCCGACACGCGTCGATGCTCGATCGAACGCGTCACGGACGAAGCCGAATATGTGTAATGTTATATCATCGCATCGCCTCGGCGTCAGGTCGACGCCACCGAGCTTGGCCTTTGGCCGCGCCTCTGTTAGCGCCTGGACTTCCGCAGTAGGGAACAGGGGTTCGGCATGTCGCGTACGCTTCGGGCTTTTCTAGTCACGACGGTCCTGTCCTGCGGCGCGATCATCGGTCCTGGGGCCTTCGCCGCGACCGCTTCCGTCTACGATCCGGTACGCGCCTTCGCGCCCATCGACCTGCCCGGGCCGGTGAACGCTTACCGTTCGTCCAACGGCGCGCCGGGACCCAGCTACTGGCAGAACCGCGCCGACTACGACATCCACGCCACCCTGGACACCTCGACCAAGCAGATCCACGCCAGCGAGACCATCACCTACACCAACAACAGCCCCGACGTGCTGGCGACCCTGTGGGTGCAACTGGACCAGAACACCTATCGCCGCGATGCGCGCGGGACCCTATCCAACGATCATCGCCGCCACGCCGAGTTCACCGACGGCTACGCCATCGACTCGGTCGAGGTCGAGCGCGACGGCCAGCGGGTGAAGGCCGACTGGCTGGTGTCCGACACCCGCATGCAGGTGACGTTGCCCGAGGCGCTGAAGGGCGCGGGTGGCAAGATCAAGCTGCACGTCAGCTACCACTACACGGTGCCCGGCCTGTTTGGCGGCCGTACGGCCTGGATGGCCACGCCCAAGGGCGAAATCTACGACATCGCCCAGTGGTATCCGCGCATGGCGGTCTATGACGACGTGCGCGGCTGGGACCCGCTGCCCTACCTCGCCCAGGAGTTCTATCTGGAGTACGGCGACTTCGACTACGCCGTGACCGTTCCCGCCGACATGCTGGTCGCCGGCACCGGGCTGCTGACCAACGCCGACGAGGTGCTCACCCCCCTGCAGCGCCAGCGCCTGGCCCAGGCGCACGCCAGCGATAGCACGGTGATGATCCGCACACCGGAGGAGGTGGGGAGTGGACCTGCCGCCTTCGGGACCAAGACCTGGCGCTACCACATGAGCAATACCCGCGACGTGGCCTTCAGCGCCTCCAGGGCCTTCGTCTGGGACGCCGCGCGTATCAACCTGCCGGACGGCAAGACCGCGCTGGCGGAATCCTTCTACCCGGTGGAAAGCGTCGGGCCGGGCAATTGGGGCCGGTCGACCGAGTACCTGAAGGATAGCGTCGAGCACTTCTCCAAGCGCTGGTATCCCTATCCGTATCCCGCTGCGATCAACATCGCCGGCGGCGCCACGGGCATGGAATATCCGGGCATGGCGTTCGACGGGATCGACGACAAGGGCAAGACCCTGTTCTGGATCACCGCCCACGAGATCGGCCACACCTGGTTCCCGATGACCGTCGGCTTCGACGAGCGCCGGGACGCCTGGATGGACGAGGGCTTCAACACCTTCATCGACACCTTCGAGTCCGACGATTTCGCGAACGGGGTCTACGGCCCCAAGCGCGACAGCGAATACGCGCCGGGCGGCGGCAATCCGGTGGACGAGATCCTGCCCATCCTGGCCGATCCCGACGCGCCGCCGATCCTGACCCGGGCGGACTCCATCCAGGAGAAGTACCGCCATCCGGTGACCTACTTCAAATCCGCCCTCGGCCTGCGGCTGCTGCGCGACCAGATCCTGGGGCCGGAACGGTTCGACCCGGCCTTCCGCAAGTTCATCCGCGACTGGGCCTTCCGCCATCCCAAGCCATCGGACTTCTTCCGCGCCATGAGCAGCGAGACCGGCGAAGACCTGTCGTGGTGGTGGCGCGGCTGGTACTTCAACAACTGGACGCTGGACCTGGCGGTGACCGGGGTCCGCTACGAGGGCGGCGATCCGGCCAAGGGCGCGCACGTCACCCTGGCCAACCTGGACCGGCTGATCATGCCCGCCACCCTGGAGGTCAAGTTCCAGGACGGCCGCACTCAGCGCATCGCTGTGCCGGCCGAGACCTGGATCCAGCGTGGCGATGCGATCGTGAGCCTGGACAGCACCACGGCCATAACGTCGGTGACCATCGATCCCGACCATGTGCTGCCGGACAAGGACCGCAGCAACAACGTGTTCAAGCCGGCGGCGGTGGGGAAGGTTGGAGGCTGACGACCCAATATCTCCTCCCCTGCGAAGCGGGGGAGGAGAAGGTCGATGAGGCGTCGCGTCGCCACTAGCTCGCCGGTTTCGCCATCCCGCTCTTCGCCACCTTGGGATGCGGCTGAAGCTCCGCCGTCGTCCAGCCGCCGCCGAGCGCGCGGACCAGGTCGATGCTGGCCACCAGGCGCTGGGTGCGGATCTGGATGTCGGCCTGCCGGGCCTGGAGTTCGGCCGTCTGGGCGGTGACCACTTCGAGATAGTCGGAGGCGCCTTCGACATAGCGCCGCGTGGCCAAGCCATCGGTCTGGACGGCGGCGTCGACCGCCTCCTGTTGGCGGGCCTCGGCGCTGGCCAGGCGGTTGGCCAGGGTCAGCTGGTCTTCGACCTGCTGGAAGGCGTCCAGCACGGTCTGGCGATAGTTGGCCGAGGTCTCGGCGAACACTGCCCGGGCGCGGACCACGTCGGCGTGCCGCCGGCCGCCGTCGAACAGCGGGAGCGACACGGAGGCGGGGCCGACCGCCCAATAGCCAGCGGCGGCGTGCAGGGCGGAGCCGATGCTCTCGTAGCCGCCAGCGCCGGCCAGGGTGACGGTTGGGTAGAGGGCGGCGCGGAATACGCCGATATTGGCGTTGGCCTCGGCGACCCGGCGCTCCGCCGACGCGATGTCGGGACGGCGTTGCAGCAGGCTGGACGGCGCCTCCACCGGAACGTGAGGCGGGGCGAGTTGGTCCTTCTGCTCCGCAATGGAGAAGCGCGAGGCGGACTCGCCGACCAGCACCGCGATGGCGTGCTCGAGCAGCGCTCGGTTGGCCACGGTCTGTTCGAACTGCGCCTGCACGTCGCCGAGCTGGGTCTTGGCGCGGCCGACATCCAGTTCGCTGGATGCGCCGCCTTCGTAGCGTTGCGATGTCAGCGTCAGCGCCTGGGTGTAGTCGTCGATGGTCTGGCGCAGGACGTCGATCTGGGCGTCGAAGCCGCGAAGGTTGAGATAGGCGTCGGCGAGCTGCCCCTGCAGGCTGAGGCGGATCGAGGCGAGATCGGCGGCGCTGGCCTGCGCTTCCGACTGGCTGGCCGAGACCATATTGCGGACCCGGCCCCACAGGTCGAGCTCGTAGCCGGCCGAGGCGCCGAGGGTGAAGTCGTGTTCCGGAAGACTCGGGTAGTGGGCGTGCTCTGCGGTTCCGCCGAGGTCGATCTCCGGCAACAGGCTGGCGCTCGCACGCTTGGACAAGGCGACAGCCTGGTCGTAGCGCGCCAAAGCCGCGGCGAGGGTGAAGTTGTCGTGGTCGATGCGGTCTTCCAGCGTGTCGAGCTGGCTGTCCTCGATCACGTTCCACCAGCGGCCGCGCGGGGTCGCATCCGCCGGGGCGGCCGGAGTCCACGGGCCGACGTCGCTATAGGCCTCGGTCGGCGCCGCCGTGGTCGGCGGGACGTAGGGGGGCGCCAGGTTGCAGCCAGACAGCAGGCTCGCCAGCAGCCCGGAAGCCAGGAGCGGGAGGGGGAAGGCCTTACGCATTGGGGGCCTTGCCTGCTGCGTGCGCCGGCTTGACGTGATCGCCGGTCGCGATCGCGTCCGAGGGGCTGTCGATGACCGTGTCCTGGTCGCTCAGGCCCGCGCCGATGGCCAGCTCGGCGCCGAGGTCCTGGGCGATCTGCACCGGGCGGATGGCGACCTGTCCGTTGTGGTCGACCACGGCGACCGCGGTGCCTTCCTTACGGAACAGCAGGGCGCTGGCGGGGATGCGCACGGTTGTGCCGGCGGTGGCGGTCTTGGCCTGGGGGATGTTGAAGTTCACCTGGGCGTAGGCACCCGGCTTCAGCAGGCCGTCCTTGTTGTCGAACAGCAACTGGATCAGCATCGCGCCCGACTGGGCGTTCACTGCACCGGCGAGGCGGACGACATCGGCGGTGAAGGTCTGGCCCGGACGATCGGGGACGGTGAACTGGGCGGTGACGCCCGGCTTGATCGCGGCGGCGTAGTTCTGGGGCACGCTGACATAGAGGCGCAGCCGGCTGTTGTCGGCGACCGAGAACAACGGGGTCGCCCGCGCGTCTCCGGCCACGATCAGGGCGCCGATGTCGGTGGAGCGGCTGGTGACCACTCCGTCGAACGGCGCGACGATGTGCTTGAAGTCGGTCAGGGTCTGGAGCCGGCTGACGTTGGCGCGGGCCTCGTTCTCCTCCGCCTGGCGGGCGGCCAGCGCGCCACGGTTCTGGTCGGCTTCCTGCTGCGAAACGGCGTGGACCTTGACCAGGCGGTCCCAGCGCTCGGACGTGGTGGAGGCCAGCGAGCGCTGGGCGTCGGCGGTGGCCAGGGCGGCGGTCGCGGCGACCAGCTGCTGATCGACGTCGGGCGTCTCGATATCGGCCAGGACCTGGCCGGCTTTCACGTGATCGCCGATGTCGGCGTACCAGCGGTGCAGGTAGCCGTTGGTGCGCGCATAGACCGGCGCGTCCGCCCAGGCCTGTAGCCGGCCCGGCAGCGACAGCGAGCTGGAGATGCTGGATTTCGGGTGGACCACCACGACCGTGGGGATGGCCGACTCGGTGTTGATGGCGGTGAGATCCTTGTGCGCCGCCAACCGGCTGCTGGCGCCCAGGACGATCACGACCAGCAACAGGCCGCCGACGCCCAACCCGACGAGCTTCAGCCGCCCTGAGCTTATGGGCGTCTGTTGCACGGCGGCGTGGCCGGGCGGGAAGCCGCCATGGGTGTCGTCGGAGGAGATGTGGGTATTGGGGGACATGGGTGCGTCAAGCATGGGCCAATCCTTGGATCGGAGCGGTGCGCGTCCGGCGCTTGCGGCTGTGGACGACGGCGAACACGGTGGGCACGAAGATCAGGGTCGCGATGGTGGCGAAGGACAGGCCGCCGATCACGGCGCGTCCGAGCGGGGCGTTCTGCTCGCCGCCGTCGCCCAGGCCAAGCGCCATGGGCGCCATGCCGATGATCATCGCCAGCGCGGTCATCAGCACCGGGCGGAAGCGCACGGTTCCGGCTTCCAGCGCAGCGAGTGCGGCGTCCCCGGTCGCGGCTAGCCGCTCCCGGGCGAAGCTGATCACCAGGATGGAGTTGGCGGTGGCCACGCCCATGCACATGATCGCCCCGGTCAGGGCCGGCACCGACAAGGTGGTGCCGGTGGCGAACAGCATCCAGGCGATCCCGGCGAGGGCCGCGGGCAGGGCCGAGATGATCACCAGCGGGTCGGTCCAGGACTGGAAGTTGATCACCACCAGCAGGTAGATCATCACGATCGCGCCCAGCAGGCCGAAGCCCATGCCGGAGAAGGCGGTGTTCATCGTCTCGTACTGGCCGCGCAGCACCACCTTGACGGTCGCTGGGCGCTGCTTGTCGAGCTTGGCCAGCACCTTCTTGACGTCGGTGGCGACGGCGCCGAGGTCGCGGCCCTGCGGCGTGGCGTAGACGTCCACCAGCGACTGGATGTCGTACTGGGAGACGACCGCCTGGGCCGATCCACGGGAGAGCGAGCCCAAGGCGCCGAGCACCTGCGGATCGAGGCCGCCGACCCGTCCGGTGACGGGGATGTTCTGCAGCTTCTGCAGGCTGTCGACCATGTATTCCGGCGTCTGCGCCACCAGGGGGTAGGACACGCCGTTCTTGGGGTTCAACCAGAACACGGGGTTGGTCGTGGCTGTGCCGCCGATCGAGGTCGCCACGCTGGAGGTGACGTCGTTCTCGGTCAGGCCGAGTTCGTTGATCCGGGTCCGGTCGACCTCGAAGTCCAGTTCCGGATAGCTGGCCGGCTGCTGGATACGGGCGTCGGCCACGCCGTTGATGTCGCGGATGCCCTTGAGGATCTTCTGGGCGTAGGCCTGGTCGGCGGCCAGGTCGTTGCCGACCACCTGGACGTCGATCGGCGAGGGCGAACCGAAGTTCAGGATCTGGCTGGTGATGTCGGCGGGCAGGAAGGCGAAGTTGGCGGTGGGGAACATCCGCGGCAGCGACTGGCGCATCCGCTTGACGTAGTCCGCCGTCGGGCGATGGCCTTCCTTCAGGCTGATCAGGATGTCGCCGTCGTTCGGGCCGATGGTGCCCGAGGCGTTGTAGATGGTGTTGATGCCGCTGGTGGACAGGCCGATGTTGTCGACGATGGCGCTGAGCTCGGACGCCGGGATCTGCTTGCGCACCTCGTTCTCGACCCGGATGAACAGGGCCGAGGTTTCTTCGATGCGCATGCCCACCGGCGCGCGGACGTGCATGGCGATCGAGCCGGAATCCACCGTCGGGAAGAAGTTGCGGCCCAGGAACGGCACTAGGCCCAGGCTGGCGATCACGAAGATCATGAAGCCGATGATGAACACCTTGCGTGCGCCGAGCGCGCGGGTCAGCAGGCCGGCGTAGACCGAGCGCACCTTCTCGAAGTTACGTTCGAACCCGTGCTGGAAGATCACCAGCGGGTTGCGCGAGCGGGTGTTGACCTGACCCGGGCCCGAGTGCGGCTGGTGCGGCTTCAGCAGGTATTTGGCCATGGTCGGCACCAGCGTCCGCGAAAGCAGAAACGAGGCGATCATGGCGAAGATCACCGACAGCGCCATCGGCACGAACAGGAAGCCGGACACGCCCGGCAGGTAGAACATCGGCACGAACACGATGCAGATGCAGAGCAGCGACAGGAAGGCCGGGACCACGATCTGGTCCGCGCCGTCCAGGATGGCGGTCTGGACTTCCTTGCCCTGCTCCAGGTGCCAGTTGATGTTCTCGATGGTCACGGTGGCTTCGTCGACCAGGATGCCCACGGCCAGGGCCAGCCCGCCGAGCGTCATCACGTTCAGGGTTTGACCGAAGGCCGACAGCGCCGCGATCGCCGCAAGCACCGACAGCGGGATCGAGGTGGCGACGATCAGGGTCGAGCGCCACGAGCCCAGGAACAGCAGGATCATCAGCGAGGTTAGGGCGGCGGCGATCACGCCCTCACGCATCACGCCCTCGACCGCCGCCTTCACGAAGATCGACTGGTCGTTCAGCGGGGTGATCGTCAGGCCCTTGGGCAGGCCGGGGGTCAGCTCGGGCAGCATGGCCTTGATGCCGGCGACGATATCGATGGTGGAGGTGGCGCCGGACTTCAGCACCGTCATCAGCACCGAACGCTGGCCGTCCACGTGCACCACGTTCTGCTGGGGTGCGGAGCCGTCGCGGACATGCCCGACGTCGCCGATGCGGATCACCGCGCCGTTGACGGTGCGGATCGGCAGGGCGTTGAGCTGGGCGACGGTGCCGGGCGCGTTGTTGAGTTTCAGATTGTACTGGAACGCGCCGATCTTGACGAAGCCGGCGGGGGTGATCTGGGTCTGGGCCGAGATGGCGCTGCCGACGTCCTGGGCGGACAGGCCCTTGGATTGCAGTGCGTGGGGATCGAGGTCGACCTGGATCTGGCGAATCCGGCCGCCGAAGGGCAGCGGGATGGCCGCGCCCGGCACAGTCACCAGGCGCGTGCGGATGAAGTTCAGGCCGGAGTCGTAGAGCTGCTGCTCGCTAAGACCCTTGCCGGCCAGGGCCAGTTGCACGATCGGCACGGTGGAGGCGTTGTAGTTCAGCACCAGCGGTGGGGTGGTGCCCTGGGGCAGCTGGCGCAGCAGGGTCTGGGAGATGGCGGTGATCTGGGCGTTGGCCAGGCGGACGTCGGCGCCGGGTTGGAAGTAGATCTTCACCACCCCGATGCCCTGCAGCGAGGTCGCCTCGATATGTTGGATGTCGTTGACCGTGGTGGTCAGCGAGCGCTCGTAGGGCGTGACGATCCGGCCGGCCATGTCGTCGGGCGACATGCCCGTATAGGTCCAGGCCACCGCGACCACGGGCACCTTGATGTTGGGGAAGATGTCCGTTGGCGTATGCATCGCCGCCAGCACGCCGACGATCAGGATCATCGCCGCCATGACGATGAACGTATACGGCCTCGACAGCGCAATGCGGACGATGGCGGTCATGGGCAGGCTCGTTCCACTGGTGGTCGCGGCGGCGGGAGTCGATCGACTCCAGCGCTCGGCGTCGACGCGTTTGGTCCATCTCGACGACGATGTAAACCTGATATTGCACCGGCAGGTGGGCAATCGGCCCACTCAGCGGTCATTTGTGGGCGGCCGGGCACAGGGCTGCGGCGACGGCGCCTATACGCGACGAAGATTGCGCAATAGTTGAGCAACCGTCTGTTTGTCGGACCAAGAGGCGCGTGGATCGGTCGGCCCATGGGATGAAAAAGGGGGTTACTTCGCCCCGAGACTGGCCTCGATAGAGCTGACGCAGCGCAGCAAGGTCGCCCGCAGCGCCTCGCGACCGCGCTCGAAGCGATGGGTCGGGGCGCCTATCGACAGGGCGTAGCGGTCGACGGTTCCCGTCCGGATGACCGTGCCGACGCCGCACACGCCTTCGGTATGTTCCTCCAGGGACTCGGCGACGCCGGTGGGCCGGATGGCTTCGATCTGGGTCAGCAATTCGGCGATCGAGACCGGGGTGCGCGGCGTGCGAGCTTCGAAGGGGGCGTTGAAACAGCGCGCGATCTCGTCGTCGCTCAACTGCGCCAGCATGGCCTTGCCGTGGGAGGTGCAATACATCGGTAGGGCCGCGCCCACCCTGAACACCACGCGCAGCATCTGGTCGGATGGACATTGCTCGACCAGGATCGAGTTCTCCCCCCGCATGACCGACAGATGCACGGTCTCACGGGTGTGGCGCGCGGCCGCTTCCATGTGGGGGCGGGCCAGGGTGAGTACGTCGGTGTGGGCGGAGGCGGCGAGGCGCGCCAGGGCCGGTCCCAACCGGACCCCGTCGGCGGTGGAACTGACCAGTTGCTGGGCCTCCAGGGCCTGGACCAGCCGCTGCACCGTGGTTCGTGGCAATCCGGTGTCGCAGGCGATCTGCGCGTGGGTCCGGCCGCTGTCGCGGTTCTCCAGCGTTCGGAGCACGGCGGCGGCGCGGGCGATCACCTGCTTGCCCGTGTTCGTTTCGCTTTCGTCGGCCATGAGCGTCCCCAGGAGGCGACCAATTATTTGCGTCCTGACATCTGCCTGACATCTAGCGGCCCTAAACTCAAGCCCGAACGATGGGCTATATGCCCGCACAGTGGGCGGCTTCGTTCTCCCAATCCGCGATGGGCCGGTATCCATCGCGCGCGTTCCGGTCGTGTGGGTGTCCTGGTCGTCCGGTCCTGCACGTGGAATGGTGCCCCCACACCGAGGGCCGCCAGGCGTGAACGCCGCCATCCATACGATCTGCGACGCGGCCGGCGCCGACGCCTCGGCGTCGGAGCATGAGACGCGGCATCCGCGTCTGGTCCTGGCGACCACCATCCTGGCCTCCAGCCTGGCGTTCATCGACGGCTCGGTGGTCAATGTCGGGCTGCCCGCGATCGGCCACAATCTCCACGCCGCCGCCGCCGACCTGCAATGGGTGATCAACGCCTATCTGTTGCCGCTCAGCGCCCTGCTGCTGTTCGGCGGCGCGCTGGGCGATCGGTTCGGCCGGCGGAGGCTGCTGGTGATCGGGACCGCGTTGTTCGCCATCGCCTCGGCCGCCTGCACCTTCGCGCCGAGCCTGCCCTGGCTCTTGCTTGGACGAGGCTTGCAGGGTGTCGGCGCGGCGCTGCTGATGCCCAATAGTCTGGCCATCCTGGGCGGGGCCTTTTCCGGGGAGGCGCGCGGCAAGGCGATCGGGACCTGGGCGGCGATCGGGGCGGTCACCGCCGCCGCCGGCCCGGTGCTCGGCGGCTGGCTGATCGACACGGTGGGCTGGCGCTCGATCTTCCTGTTGAACCTGCCCCTGGCGCTCGCCGCCATCGGTCTCGCCCTGCGTTATGTCCGCGACCCGCCGCGTCAGCGGGAACGCCCGCCGCTGGACCTGCTCGGCGCTCTGCTGGCGACAGCGGCGCTGGGCGGCCTGACCTGGGGCCTGACGGTCGGCTCGGGTTCCAGGGGCTGGACCCTTCCGGCGATTGTCGCGGCCGTGGCCGGCGGCGCCCTGATGCTGGCCTTCCTCAAGGTCGAGCAGCAGAGGGGGGAGCGGGCGATGATGCCGCTCGCCCTGTTCGCCGCGCCGAGCTTCGTCGGGCTCACCGCGCTGACCTTGCTGCTGTACGGCGCCCTGAGCGGCCTGCTGGTGCTCGCGCCCTATGTGCTGATCCGGGCGGCGGGCTATTCCGCCACGGCCGCCGGCGCATCGCTGCTACCGTTTCCGCTGGTGCTGGCGTTGACCTCGCCGGCGATGGGCAGCTTGGCCGGGCGCATCGGATCGCGCATCCCGTTGACCGTCGGCCCGCTGGTGGTCGCGGTCGGTTTCCTGCTGGCCCTGCGGATCGGCGCGGGTGGGAGTTATTGGACCACTGTGCTGCCCGCCATCCTGGTCATCGCGTTCGGCATGGCCGGGGCCGTCGCCCCCCTCACCACCGCCGTGCTCGCCGCCGTCGATCCGGCCCATACCGGCTCGGCGTCCGGCTTCAACAGCGCGGTGGCGCGTACCGGCGGCCTGGTGGCCACGGCCCTGCTAGGCAAGGTGCTGGCGTCCCAGGGCGCCGGCCTGACCGGGGCGTTCCATGTCGCGGCCGTGGTATGTGCGGGGGCGTCGCTCGCGGCTGGGGCGAGCGCGTTCCTGCTGATCCGGGGGCGGTCGTGATATCCTGCACCAGAGGCGCCGCCGGTCGGGGGAGTGAGCCGATGAGCTATTGTTCGCACGAGGGCGGCGTCCGCGACGTGAAGCCCAGCGCCAAGGGCTGCGAGGAATGCCTCAAGCTCGGCGAGGTCTGGCTGCACCTGCGGCTGTGCCGGACCTGCGGTCACGTCGGCTGTTGCGACGATTCTCCGAACCAGCACGCCACCAAGCATTTCCACGCCACCCGTCACCCCATCATCGAGGGTTACGATCCGCCCGAGGGCTGGGGTTGGTGTTTCATCGACGACGTGATGCTCGACCTTTCCGACAACATGACCCCGCAGGACGGCCCGATCCCGCGCTACTATTGAGGTCATTCGGGCAGGAGGCCCTCCCATGCCGACGCCGGCCAAGATCCTGCTGCAGACCACCATTCCCACGACCGAGGACGACTGGTCGATCGGGCGGTTCAGCCTCCTGCAGGCCTATCTGAGCGGGCTTGCGGACGAGGCGGGCGAGCCGTTGTTCGAGGTCCACGCCCGCGACCGCACGCCGCCCGGTGCGCCGGACCCGATGCTCTCCGCGCTCGACCGTTCGGACTACGCGGCGATGTGGCTGTTCGCGGTCGACACCGGCGCCGGCCTGACCCAGGAGGACTGCGAGGCGATCTCCCGGTTTCGGCGCCGGGGTGGCGGGCTGATGGTCACCCGCGATCACATGGACCTGGGCTCTTCGGTCTGCAATTTGGGCGGGGTGGGGGCGGCGCACTTCTTCCACTCCACGCACCTCGATCCCGACGCGAGCCGGCGTCGGATCGACGATCCCTATACGACCGCCATCTCGTGGCCGAACTTCCACTCCGGCGCCAACGGCGACTATCAGGAGATCGCGCCGGAGGGGCCGTTGCATCCCGTGCTGGCCGCGCCGGACATGGCGGAGGGGCGCGTCCGCTTCCTGCCCTCGCATCCCCACGAAGGCGGCGTCGGCGCGCCGCCGGACGATCCGACCGCGCGGGTGATCGCCGTCGGGACCAGCCTCGCGACCGGCAGGCCGTTCAATATCGCGGTGGCGTTCGAGCGCTCGCCGGACGGCGGACCGGCCGTCGCCCAGTCCACCTTCCACCATTTCGCCGACTACAACTGGGACCCCTCGCGGGGCGCGCCCAGCTTCGTCGGCGAGCCGCCGGGAAACACGCTCGCCGGCTCACCCGAAGCCCAGGCGTCCGTCAAACGTTATGTGAAGAACCTGGCCCTGTGGCTGGTTGGGCGCGATCTCGGCTGAGCCTAGTCAGTCCGGCATCTCGATCCAGGCGAACGGGATGTCGCCGGCGGTCAGCATCTCGTCCTGATCGGACTCCTCGCTCCAGATCCATTCGCCGAGTTCGAAGGCGCTGACAGCCACGATCACCGCGGCGTTTCTCGGTCTTCGATAGGCGACGACGATCTCCTTGCCGTTACGCGGTGCGGTATCGATCGGCTTCCAGGACACGAGCTACCTCCCGACGGGCGGGGACTGGGCGTTCACGCCCTTATGTTCCGAGCATTGAACTCAACCGATTTCGGCGCGGTTCGCAACCGTGATACCATGTGGAGGGTTCTGACGGGCGTATCCACGAGGACTTGGCGATGTTGCGACCTCTACGCGGCCTCCTGATCGGTGCGGCCTGTCTCGCCGCCGGATCGGCCAGCGCCAAGGATCAGCCCGACCGCAAGCCGAGCCAGTGCTTCCGCAGCCGCGACTACCAGGGTTTCCGTCCAATCGACGCGCACGCGATGTATATCCGGGTGAACGTGCGCGACATCTACCGGATCGAGTTTCAGGACGAGTGTCGCGAGATCACCTATCCCGACGCCCGGCTGATCACGGTGATCCGGGGCAGCGACCAGATCTGCGGGCCGCTGGACTGGGACCTGAAGGTCGGCCAGAGCCCGCCCGACATCCCCGTCCCCTGCATCGTCAAGAGCCAGACCCCGCTGACCGCGGCCGAGGCGGCGGCCATACCCGCTAAGCAGAGGCCGTAGGCGCTGCGCGCTCTTTGGGACATCGGTTCAGCAATTGGACGCGCCTAACTTCGGAGATGGATGGGGAGCGGACCTTAGGTTAGCTTGAAACTGATAAAGTCGAGATCGACTAAATCCTGGCCACCCAAATCATCCTCGCCATATGTCGTTGCTTCGATGGTGGATAGGTAACCGCCGTCACCCCAGAGTACGACCATCATACCGTAGCGCGTTCCAGGCACCTCGAAATGCGCGCCTTTGTGCGTGATAGTTAGCGGCTGTGCTACGGCCTTATCCACGGTAGTTCGGGTGTAGAAGCCGACAGTCGTGTTGACGCGATCAACGACACGGCAGGCGTCAATCTGACGTCTGAAATCACTCGCGTCGGAGCCAAATCCTTCTGCTATGGCGCTCAACGCGCGGCGTTCAAAGTTTGTGAGTTGAGGGAAGGGCGGCACCGCCGGAGAGCTTGCCAAGGGTTCGCTAAGCCATCCACGGCGGTCGGGGAGGTCGATCATCTCCCTATTGTTTATTATGCGCCGAATGTCTGCAACGGGTCGAAACCCGCCATCGCCATCCCGCCCAGAAGCTGACAGTACCTGGCTTATGGGTCACGCCCTAGCCGATGCTCTCGCGCACGCGGCCGTAGTCGGCGCCCCAGGCGTCGGTCATCTCGCAGCGCACGTCCCATAGCGCGGGAAAGAAACGGTGCTTCACCCCAGCCTGCAGCAGGTCGACCGAGCGGCCCTTGAGCGAGGCCGAGCCCATCCCGATCGAGCGGTGGATCAGGAAGATGTGGTGGGCGCGGAATTTCTGGAACAGCTCGTCGAACTCGATCAGGCTTTCAGCCACCACATAGGCGTCGTCGTGGGCGTAGCCGGCATCGTAGATGTCGCGAACCGTGCGCCCTTGCAGGTAATGCTGCTCGAAGGTCGGCCAGAGCAGCGGCGGCATGTTCAGCAGCACACGGAAGCCCGGCGATTCCTGGCCGCTGCCGTTGCCGAGCTGCAGCCGGATCTGCTGGTATTCCTTGGGCGACATGGTCTCCAGCAGGTCCAGCTGCTGGGTCATCAGCCGCACGATGCGGTTGCAGCGCCCGAACAGGGTCACGACCCGGTGGGTCTCGCGCGCGGCCATGTGGTCGTCGATGTCGAGCAGGGTGGAGGCGACGAGCTTCATCCACAGCTCTTCGACCTGATGCACGATCTGGAACTGGAGTTCGTCGGGGTTGACCAGGTCCTGCGGCGACTTCTGGCACTTCAGCAGCGCATCGGTGCGCAGGTAGAGTTCGTAATCGAGCTCCGCCGGCGCCGCCATCATGCGGTGGAACTTCTCCCGATCCATTTCGAACCCTCGCCACCGCCGTGGGCTTTTCGCCCGTTGGTGAAAACGTAACATCCACGCGTGGAAACATTGGTCCAAAGGTCTGGGTGGACGAGAGACTGAGGCGCTATCGTTCTGCATAAATTGGATTTGGAGAAACGCCGTGGATCGCCTCGACCATGCGCTGCTGCTGGCCCTCGAAGCGGAAGGGCGTCTATCGTTCGCCGATCTCGGCGAGCGGGTGGGGCTGTCCAAGTCCCCCTGCTGGAAGCGCGTCCACGCCCTGGAGCAGACCGGCGTCATCTCGGGCTATAGGGCGGTGATCGATCCGCTGCGACTTGGGCTCGACACGGCGGCCTTTGTCCAGATCGTTGTCGCCTTCGACCAGCACGACGCCTTCGAGCAGGCGGTGAGAAAACATCCTCGCATCCTGTCGGCCCACGCCACCGTGGGCGAGGCGGACTATCTGCTGCAGGTGCTGGCGCCGGGGATGGCCGCGCTGGACGACTTCCTGCGCCAGGAACTGTGGCGTCTGCCCGGCGTGCAGCGCTTCACCACCACCATCGCGATGCGGACCATTAAGCCGATGGGCTCGATCACGGCCAATGCGCCGCCGGCCAAGGCGCAGAGGGTCTAAGCTTCCACTCCGCCCAATCCAGCTAGTTGATCGGGCGACGCGTCCTGGTGATTTCCTCGAGGGCCTGGCGCCCGGCCGCTGTCAGCATGAAGCCGTCCGAGGTCTTGTAGGCCCACTGGATGGTCTGCGCCGCCGCAAGCCAGCGGTCGCACTCAGGCAGCTCGGCCAGGATGCCGCGGTCGATCGCATCGAGCACGGCGAAAGCCTTGTCTTGGTCTTGCATCCGCATCCATCAGGCCCGCGGAACGATCCCCGGTCGTTCGTCCGACAATAGCGTGATGGTTTGATTTCCGCCAGATGACGGTTTTGCGACCAAATCCTAGCCGTGATCGCCTGAGTTGTCGGTCAGGTGGACCGTCTTCAGCCCCAGCCGGGCGCGCATCTTGGTCGCCTGCCCGGCCGTGACCGCCGAGGCGCGGTTGCCCCAGGCGTTGCGGATATAGGTGGCAACGTCGGCGATCTGCTGGTCGGTCAGCTTCCAGGCGAAACTGGGCATCGACAGGGGTGTCGGGCGCGTCGGCGTCGGCGCGGTACGGCCGCCGGCCAGGATCAGATGCAGCAGGCCGTTGGGATCGCCCTGCTGGGCGACCGCGTCGTCCTTGAGCGGGGGGAAGATGCGCGGCTGGCCGCCGCCTTCCTGCAGGTGGCAGGAGGCGCAGGCGTCGCTGTAGATCGCCGCGCCGCGCTTCATCGCGCCCGGATCGGGATCGTAGGCCGCCGCCGATGGGCTGGCCGGCTGGTCCTTGAGGTAGGTGGCGATGGCGTGCAGGTCGGCGTCGTTCATCAGCGAGGTGGAGTAGGACACCACCTCGCCCATCGAGCCGCCGGCGTTGGCGTGGGCGTTGCGGCCGGTCTTCAGGTACTCGACGATGTCGTCGGAGCTCCAGCGCCCCAGCCCAGTGCGCATATTGGAGGTCAGGTCCGGCGCCACCCAGTTGTCCAGGTCGCCGCCGTGCAGGGGCACGCCGGTCTTGTCGCCGGCGAGCGCGTTCTTGGGCGTATGGCAGGCCCCGCAGTGGCCGAGCCCAGTGACGATGTAGGCGCCGCGATTCCACTCCGCCGACTTGGCCGGCTCCGGCTTGAAATCGCCGGGACGGAAGAACAGCAGGTTCCAGCCCCGGATCATGAAGCGGATGTTGAGCGGGAAGGGCAGGCCATTGGCCGGGGGCCGGTAGCTGACGGCGGGCACTGTCTTCAGATAGGCCAGCATGGCGTCGGAGTCCGTGCGGGTGGCGCGGGTGAAGTAGGTGTAGGGCAGGCCGGGATAGAGCCGCATCCCGTGCGGGCCGATCCCGCTGTGGATGGCCTGGTAGAACTGGTCCGGTGTCCAGGCGCCGATCCCGGTGTCGGGGTCGGAGGTCAGGTTCTCGGTGTAGATGACGCCGAACGGGGTGTTCAGCCCATAGCCGCCGGCCAGGGGCTCTCCGCCGTCGCGGGTGTGGCAGGACACGCAGTCGCCCATCTTCACCAGGTACTGGCCCTGGCGGATCTGGTCGATGTTCGGCGCCCCGTCAGGGATGGGCTGGGTCAGCAGTTGGGTCGGTGTCGCGACGCCGGGTGCGGTCGAAGAAGCGTTGATACGCCCCTGGCTGAGCGCCAGGCTTGCGACGCCGGCGCCCGCCAGCCCGATCGTCGCCAGGCCGACGACCGCCGCGATCCTGTTCATGCGCGCCATCGTCCCCTCCTCAGGCCTGGACCAGCGGGCCGGGGTTCTTCAGGTAGTCGGACTTGATCTTGTCGGCCGCCATGTAGGCCAGAGCCGCCAGGGTGCCGGTGGGGTTGTAGCCGGCGTTCTGCGGGAAGGCGCCTGCGCCCATGACGAACAGGTTGGAGACGTCCCAGCTCTGCAGGTACTTGTTGACCACGCTGGTCTTGGGATTGTCGCCGGTGATGGCGCCGCCGGTGTTGTGCGTGGTCTGGTAGGGGACCACGTTCCACGAGCCCTTGCGGTAGTTCTTCTTGATCCCCGAAGCGCCGTCCATGGCCAGCCCGACCTCGGCGGCCTTGTCGACCATGTAGGCCGACATCTTCCGCTCGTTGTCGGTGAAGTCGAAGGTCATGCGCAGCATCGGCCGGCCCAGGCTGTCGCGATAGGTCGGGTCCAGGTCCAGGTAGTTGCCCCGGTGCGCCATCACCGAGCCGTGACAGCTGATCAGCGAGGAGCGCAGGTAGTTCTGCGCCGCCGCCTTCTTCCACTCCATCCCCCATTTGGGCGTGCCGTCGGGGGTGTAGATCATCTCGATCGGGCGTCCGCCGGTGGTCATGCTGGCGATATAGCCGCCGCCGATGAAGCCCAGGCCCGAGTGATCGAAGTTGTCGCCGTTGAACTCGTCGATCACCGAGGCGAGCGCGCCGGCGCCGATGAAGGGGTTCATGATCTTGTCTTTGTAGAAGACGTTGACCGAGCCCATGGTCTGGTAGGCGTAGTTCTTGCCGACCACGCCCTCGCCGGTCTTGGGATCGTAGGGCTTACCGATGTTGGAGAGCAGCATCAGCCGTACGTTGTGCAGGATGTAGGCCGACAGGATCACCATGTCGGCGGGCTGGAAGAACTCCTCGCCCGCGCTGTTCACATAGGTGACGCCGGTGGCGTGCTTGCCGTCGGAGGTGGTCTCGACCTTAAGCACCTCGCACTCGGTGCGCAGGGTGAAGTTCTTCTTGGCCATCAGGTAGGGCAGGATGGTGGTCTGCGGGCTGGCCTTGGAATAGTTGCCGCAGCCGAATTTCTCGCAGAAGCCGCAATAGGTGCATTCGCCGAGCTGCATGCCCAGCGGATTGACATAGGCCTTGGACACGTTGCCGGTCGGGTGCGGGAAGGGCTTGTAGCCGAGTTTCTTGGCGGCTTCGGCGAACATGGCCGGGCTGGCGGGCCACGCCAGGGGCGGGTTGGGGTATTCGGCCGAGCGCGGTCCCTCGAACGGATTGCCGCCGTCCTGGATCTTGCCGTTCAGGTTGCCGGCCTTGCCGCTGGTGCCGCAGAGCTTCTCGAACGTGTCGTAGTGCGGCTCCAGCTCCTCCCACGAGACCGGATAGTCCTGCACGGTCATGTCGTTGGCGGTGACGGCGGCCTTGCCGTAGCGTTCCAGGTTGTGGCTGTAGGCCTTCAGGTCGCTGGGTAGGAAGCGCCAGATCTGGCCGTTCCAGTGCGCGCCGCCGCTGCCCACCCCAGTCCCGAGCAGGAACGAGCCCAGCCGGCGCATCGGCAGCGCCTGCTGGTCGGTATTGTTGCGGATGGTCAGGGTGTCGTCGGCGACGTTCTGGAACAGGTGGTGGCGCCACATGTAGCGCAGCTCGTCCTGGGCGAAGGTCGGGGCGAACTCGGTGGGCGTGTCGCGCCAAACGCCGCGTTCCAGGGCCACCACGTTCAGGCCGGCGTCGCAGAACTGCTGGCCCATGATCGCGCCGGTCCAGCCGAAGCCAACCAGCACCGCGTCGACGGAGGGGAGTCGGGTCGCCATCGCTCAGGTCTCCGACCAGCCGGGCCGGCCCTTGATGCTCACAGGGGGATAGGGGACGCGCTCGTTATGGCGGCCGACCCATTCGCGGTAGTCGTAGTGTGCGCCGGGGAAGCCGATCATCTTCCAGGCGCCCATGTCCTTGTTGCCGCCGTAGATCGGATCGGAGAAGTAGCCCTCCATCGCGTTCTGCAGGAACATGGTGAAGAACATTTTCCCGTCGGCGCTATCGAGCTTGGCGTCCCCGCTCTCCAGGCTTTTCAGCACCTTGTCCTGGTCCTCGACGGCCAAGTCCTTGAACAGCTTGCCGTTGTAGGCGCCGCGCACGTGGCCCTCGATGGCCGGGATGGTCAGGCGATAGACCTGGGCTGGGGACAGGCGGCTCTGATAACCCTGCTCGGCCACGCCCTTGGGCCAGGGGCCGCCGAGGAAGTAGTGGTCGCCCCGGCCGTAGGGGCCGGCGAGCTGGCGGTCGATGAAGATGTGGACATTGGCCTGGGTGGCGCTCGGGCCGGCCGGGTCGGGCGGGATCAGCCGATCCAGGGCCGGTTCCAGGAACGCTTGTTCCAGCGCGTTGAAGAAGGTGTAGCCCGTGCCGCCCTCCGCGATCGGAGGGGCGTCCGCCGCGCCGCCGCGCCAGGGCATGGTCCCGCTATAGGTCCGAGGGTCCGCGCCACGCTCGCCGTCGTGAAGGGTGACTGCGCCCGCCGCGCCCGCGGCGCCGGTCAAGGCTCCGGCCACGAGCAACCGACGCCGGTTGATGCCGTTGTCGCTCATAGCCCCCTCCCAATTTTATACGTTCCTCGCCCAACGCACGACTAATGCTTAGGTTCCCGGTCGCCGCGACTGCATGGACGCTAGATGAATTACCGACACGCTTTTCACGCTGGCAACTTCGCCGATATCGCCAAGCACGCTATCCTGCTGGCCGTCCTGGCGGCGATGAAGCCCGAGCGGGTGTTGGACACCCATGCCGGAGCGGGGCTCTACGACCTGGACGGCGAGGACGCCCGACGTACGGGTGAGGCGGAGTTGGGCGTGGCGCGGCTGATGGCCGACGTCGGGACGCCGGAGGTGTTCGCGTCGCTGAAGGCGGCGGTGGCGCGGGTCAATCCGGATGGCGGCCTGCGCTGGTATCCCGGTTCCCCGCGCCTGGTCGTAGACGCGTTGGCGCCCGGTGCGAGCTACGCCGGCTTCGAGCTGCATCCCGACGCCCATGCCCAGCTCGCCCACGCCCTGCGCGCGCCGCCAAAAGGCGTGCGGGTCGAGACGCTGAAGCTGGACGGCTACGACGAGGCGGCTCGACGTACGGCGGCGGATGGCGGGCGCACCCTGCTGCTGGTGGACCCGCCGTTCGAGCGCGCCGACGATTACGAGCGTGTGCTGGCGCTCACGGCCGCTCTGAACCCGGCGACTGGCGCGCTGATCTGGCTGCCGCTCAAGGACCTGGAGACGTTCGACGCCTTCCTGAGCCGGCTGGAGGCGCAACGACCGCCGTCGTTGAGCGCCGCCCAGGTGCGGATCAAGCCGCTGGACAATCCCATGCGCATGAACGGCTGCGCCCTAGTGGCGGTGAACCTGCCCGATGTGGATGGGGCGACCGGGACGGTGTGCGCATGGGTGGCGGACAGGCTCGGCGGCCCGGGCGCTCGGGGGCTGGTGGAGCGGCTGGCGGGCTGAATGTGAACCATCGCCACCGTGTCCGCGTTACACTTCCCCTGGCGCGGTTTTGGCGCCACAAGCGGTGTGTCATGCCCGGTTTCAAGTTCATCGACATACTGCTGGACAAGCTGTTCGAGCCGCCGAAAGGCAGGCGCGGTCATGTCGCGCGCGCGGCGCCCGCGGCTCTGCTGCTGGCGACCGGCGCGGGGGCTGCGGTCTGGTGGTGGACCCAGTGGGCCCGCGGCCGGGCCGAAAGCGAAGCCGCCGATCGCGCCGCCCACCCCGAACGCGAAACCCCGACCGACGAGTGGACCGGCCCCGAAGGCTGAGCGGCTAGGCCGGACGCGTCGTTTTCGCGCCGTTCTTTGCAGTCGAGTCCTTCAGCTCCCATCTAGGTCTGGAAAGGCGGGCTCGTGTCCGTCGCGAACGGAGGTCGGTCGTGGGTCGACGCAGCGTTTCCGAACTTGAGGCCATCCGTGTCCGCGTGGCGCGCATCGGCAAGCTTTCCGACGGCATTGTGCGCCTGGGGCCGTTCAGCCTGGGTCTGGACGGGGTGCTGGCCTGGGCGCCGGGGCTGGGCGAGCTCTACAGCGCCGCCGCCGGGACCTATATCATCGCCCAGGGTGTGCGCGCGGGCGTGTCCGTACCGGTGCTCGCCGCCTGTGGCGCGCTGATGTTCGGGCGCACGGCGGTCAGCGCCATCCCCTTCGCCGGTCCGCTCGCCGCCGACCTGCTCACCACCCACAAGTGGTCGACCCGGTTGGTGATCGCCGCCATCGACCGTAAGATCGCGCGCGGGGACGTGGCGCAGGACGCCGTCTCGCCGATCGTACGCAAGGGCTGGTGGGCGCGGCGGCAGGCCCCGATCGTGGCCATGGCTTAGGCCTCCCTTCCTGCGTGCTTCGAGACGCGCTACGCGCTCCTCAGCATGACGCAGGTTTTTGGAAGCCGTCCCTAACGCTCGTCATCATGAGGAGCCCGCCTCGGCGGGCGTCTCGAAGGACGCAGCACGCCTGAGCCTTCCTCACGCCGCCGCCTGTGAGTAGCCCAGCTTCGCGTTGAGCTTTTCCAGCAGTTCGATGGCGGCTTGGGCGATAACGGTGCCCGGGGGGAAGATGGCGGCGGCGCCGGCGTCGCGCAGCGCCTGGAAGTCGGACGGCGGGATCACGCCTCCGACCACCACCATGATGTCGTCGCGCCCGGCCTTGGCCAGCTCGGCCTTGAGCTCGGGGACCAGCGTGAGATGGCCGGCGGCCAGCGAGGATGCGCCGATGGCGTGGACCTTGGCGGCGATGGCGTCGTGGGCGGTCTCGCCGGGGGTCTGGAACAGCGGGCCGATCTCGACCTGGAAGCCGAGGTCGCCGAAGGCGGAGGCGACCACCTTCTGGCCCCGGTCGTGGCCGTCCTGGCCCATCTTGGCGATCATGATGCGCGGTGGAGAACCGTCGGCGGAGCGGAAAGCTTCGACCATGGCCTTGGCGCGGTTGACGGTGAAGTCGTCGGCCCCGGCCTCGCGCAGGTAGACGCCCTTGATGGCCTTGATCTGGGCCTTGTGGCGACCGAACACCTTTTCCAGCGCGTCGCTGATCTCGCCGACCGTGGCCTTGGCGCGGGCGGCCTGGACCGACAGTTCCAGCAGGTTGGCGTTGGAGGCCGCGCCCCTGGTCAGGGCGTCGAGCGCAGCCTGCACCTCGGCCGGGTCGCGTTCGGCGCGCAGGCGGCGAAGCTTCTCGACCTGCTGCTGGCGCACGGAGGTGTTGTCGACCTTGAGCATGGGGATGGTCTCCTCATGCTCGGGCTTGTAGCGGTTGACGCCAACCACGCTCTGGCGGCCGCTGTCGATGCGGGCCTGGGTGCGGGCGGCGACCTCCTCGATGCGCAGCTTGGGCGCGCCGGCCTCGATGGCCTTGGCCATGCCGCCAAGCCTTTCGACCTCCTCGATATGGGCGAGCGCGCGCCAGGCTAGATCGGCGGTCAGCCGCTCGACATAGTAGGAGCCGCCCCAGGGGTCGATGGTGCGGGTCAGCCCGCTCTCGGTCTGCAGGAACAGCTGGGTGTTGCGCGCGATGCGGGCCGAGAAGTCGGTCGGCAGGGCCAGGGCCTCGTCCAGGGCGTTGGTGTGCAGCGACTGGGTCTGGCCGTTGGCCGCCGCCATCGCCTCCACGCAGGTACGCGCCACGTTGTTGAACACGTCCTGGGCCGCCAGCGACCAGCCCGAGGTCTGGGAGTGGGTGCGCAGCGACAGCGAGCGGGGGTCCTTGGGATCGAACTGGCGCATCAGCCTGGCCCAGAGCAGGCGGGCGGCGCGCATCTTCGCCACCTCCATGAAGTAGTTCATCCCCACCGCCCAGAAGAAGGACAGGCGGGGCGCAAAGGCGTCCACGTCCATCCCGGCGGCGACGCCGGCGCGCACGTACTCGATTCCGTCGGCCAGCGTGTAGGCCAGTTCCAGGTCGGCCGAGGCGCCAGCCTCCTGCATGTGGTAGCCGCTGATCGAGATCGAGTTGAACTTGGGCGTCTCCTTCGCCGTGTAGGCGAAGATGTCGGCGATGATCCGCATCGAGGGCGTGGGTGGGTAGATGTAGGTGTTCCTGACCATGAACTCCTTGAGCACGTCGTTCTGGATCGTGCCGGTGAGCTTGGAATGGGGAACGCCCTGCTCCTCGGCGGCGGCGATGTAGAGCGCCAGCACCGGCAGCACCGCGCCGTTCATGGTCATCGACACGCTCATCTGGTCGAGCGGGATGGCGTCGAACAGGGTGCGCATGTCCAGGATGGAATCGACCGCCACGCCCGCCATGCCGACGTCGCCGGCCACGCGCGGATTGTCGCTGTCGTAGCCGCGGTGGGTGGCCAGGTCGAAGGCGATCGACAGGCCCTTCTGACCCGCCGCCAGGTTGCGGCGATAGAAGGCGTTGGACTCCTCGGCCGTGGAGAAACCGGCGTACTGGCGGATGGTCCACGGGTTGGTGACGTACATGGTCGGGTAGGGGCCGCGCACGAACGGCGCGATCCCGGGATAGCCGTCCAGGAAGTCCAGTCCCGTCAGGTCGGGCGGGCCATAGGCCGGCTTGACCCCGATCCCTTCGGGCGTCTCCCAGGTCGCGCCTGTGGGCGTGGATGCCGGCGGCAGGACCAGATCGTCGAAGCCGAGCCGGGTGAAATCGGGCGTCATTCGACCTCCGCCTCGTCCTCAGTGAGATCGGCTTCCAGCAGGGCCAGCCAGTCGGGGTCGGCGGCGTCGACCTCCTGCACGTCGTCGGTGAAGGCGATCACGGTGCGGCCCTGGGGCAGCAGCAGGCCCAGCACCTGGAGTTGTTCGCCTCGCTCGGTCTCATGCTGCTCGGCTTGGACGATCAGGGCGGCGAACTCCTCGTCCGCCTCCTCGTCGGTCCAGATCACCGGCTGGGGTAGGGGCTCCTCGAACGCGACCGCGTTATGGGTGTCGCCTAGCGCGAACACGGCGCGGCCGGCTTCCACATCGGCCTGGGTCGCCACCCGGCCGTGGAAGGTCCGGGCCTTGGCCCAGGTCTCGGCGGTGAAGCCCTGAGGCTCGGGAACGGCTTCGCTCATGGAGTGGCTCCCTGTTGCGCCTGGCGCTCGCGCTCGAACGGTTCGGCCGCTCGCCACGGATGCAGGGCTTCGCAGACGTCGTCCTCGCCAGCCAGGCGCACTTCGGGGCCGGGCTTGGCGAAAGGGCTGGGATCGACGTGGAGCGTCTCCACATCGGTCTCCGACAGGTTGGGGAACAGCGACACGCCCACCATCCCGGTCTTGCGGCTGGCGAGGTCGGCCTCGCGCTGGGCGCGGGCCTGGGCGGCGGTCCTGGCCACCCAGCCGGACCGGAGGGTCGCGGCCATCCCGCCCCGGCGCTCGATGTCCTGCAGCACCTCCCAGCCGGCGCGGGCGAGCTGGTCGGTCTGGGCTTCCAGGAACCAGCAGCCGCCGGCCGGGTCCTCGACGCGGGCGAGGTGGCTCTCCTCCATCAGCACCAGCTGGGTGTTGCGGGCCTGGCGACGGGCGAGGGCGCCGGCGCGGCCGAGCGGCTGGGTGAAGGGCTCCAGCACGATGGCGTCGGCTCCGCCCACCGCCGCGCCGAACCCCGCGGCGGTCAGGCGCAGCAGGTTCACCCAGGGATCGAGCCTGGACAGCATCCGACGGGAGGCCCGGGCCTCGATGCGGATCGACGCACCGCTCCCGAACGCCGCCGCCAGCCGGGTCCAGATCGCGCGGGCGGCGCGATGCTTGGCCAGGGTGGTGAAGTACTCTGCGTCCGCCGACAGGCCGACGACGATGCGGGGCAAGGCCTTGGCCGCGCTCAGCCCCTCGTCGATCATGGCGCGGACATAGGCGACGATGCTGGCCGCCATCATGCCCAGCTCCAGCGCCTCGCCGCCGCCGGCCTCGTGCGCGACGCGGCCGGACGCCAGGAAGAAGGTCGCTTCAGTATAGGTGGGGGCGAGGCGGGCGGCGGTGCGCGCGGCGAGCCGCACATGGTCGGCCAGCGGACCGGGGCTGGAGCCCTGCTCGGCGAACGTCCCCAGCGGATCGAGATGCAGCGCCAGCCTGGCGCGCGGGGCGGATCGGGCCAGGGCGTGCAGCCAGTCGCCGGCCTGCGGGCCGAGCCAGCCGGCGTCCAGCGCTGTCGGCGCCAAGTCTATCTCCACCTCGGCCAGCACCCGCGCCAGATCGGCGGCGGACGCGACCGCGACGCCCGTCCCGCCTGTCGGATCGATGCGCACGAGCAGAGAGTTGGCGCCGTTCTGTAGGTCGCGCAGCGCGTCGGCGTTGGCGCTCACCGGGTCGGAATGGTCGATGATCGTGCGCACGTCCCAGCGGCCGGGCCCCTGGCTGCGCACGGCGTCGAAGCGCGCCGCGTCGTCCAGCGAAGCCCCGTCGTCTTGGGCGGTGTAGAGGGGCCGGGTCTCAAGGCCGCCCGGCGCGTGCGTGGTCAACCCGTCCAGGGGGGCGCCTTTCAGCGTCTTCTCCACCAGCGCCAGCCACGCTTCCGGCGAAGGTTCGGGGAAGTCGGCGGCGAGGGGGGGATGAGCGTCCAAAGGCTAAGGTCCGGTCGAATTTGTCCCGGCCTAATCATACCTCCGGCCATCCATCGTCAAGTTCGACGGGAAGTTGGAAGAGTTTTCCCCGAACGGGGGGGCGCGAAAGGCGGTCGCCTCAGCGCCGCTTGGATCGCTTCAGCAGCGGCTGGAGCTGGGAGTCGACCATGGTGAAATCCCATTCCTTGCCCGGCGCCTGGGCCAGCTTCTTGCCATTGGCGACCAGGGTGGGCGTGCTGTCGATCTTGTCGACATTGGCGGCGTGGTCGACCCGCGCGTTGAGCGCGTCGGCGGCGGCCTTGTCGGAGATGCAGGCGTCGAACTGAGGCTCGTTCAAGCCGTTGGCCTTGGCGATGCGGACGAAGATGGCCTTCAGGTCGCCCTTGCCGCCGTAGATTTCCGGCTGGGCGCGGAACACCTGTTCGACCACGTCGAAATACTTGTCCTTCCCGGCGCAGCGGGCCATCAGGAAGCCGATGGCGGCGACGTTCTCGGGCTCGGTCAGGAACTCGCGGAAGACGTAGCGCACCTTGCCGGTGTCGACGTACTTGGCCTTGATCTGCGGGAAGACGTTGGCGTCGAAGCGCGCGCAGTGCGGGCAGCTCGCCGAGGCGTATTCCACCAGCGTCACCTTGGCCGTGGGCGAGCCCATGACATATTCCGAACCCATCCACTTGTTGGGCAGTAGGGCGGCGATCTGGGCCGGCGACAGCGTTGGCTCCGGCTTTGCCTCGGGCGGCTTTGCCACGGGCGGCTTGGCCGAAGAGGCGGGCGCAGGAACGGGCTCGATGGCCTGGGCGCTCGTCACCAAGCCAGCAAGGGCGAAGGCGGTGAAGGCGGCGAGGGCGAAACGGGGCGCGCGCATACTTGGGGGTCCTTGCGATCCTCAGCGGCTCATAGCACTCGCAGGCCCGCGGTAAAGCCGGGGCGTGTGGGAAAGCGCAGGCCGTTTCCTTTTCGCCGCTTTGCCAAGCTGGATCGAAGCCGCTAACCCGCCGCCATGATGTCGGACGAGATCTCGGATCGGGGCAGGATCGTGCGCGGGCAGGCCCGGCCGGAGATCGGCGAGCTGTTCGTCTCGTCGAGCGGGCGGATGTCGCATGCGCCGTTCATTGCGGGGCTAGCCGTCCTGATCGGGCTATTCTGGCTCTACGACCTGCATGTGGGCGGATGGATGCGCACGGCCACCGGGTGGATGGTCGACCTGTTGCTGTTCTTCTCCGCCTGCTGCCTGCTGTCCAAGCGGCTGCATGATCGCGGACGCGCGGGCTGGTGGGCGGGGTTGGCGCTATTGGCGTTCCACCTGGCCTGGCCGAGGCCCGAGGGCGTGGTGGGCTGGGTCGCCCTGGTGCTTGTCGCGGCGTTCGCGGTCGATCTGGTCGCGCTGCCGGGGCAGGCGAGCCACAATCGCTTCGGGCCGCCGCAACCCTAGAGCGGCGCCTCGGCGTCCTGGACGGGCCCGAACACGCGGTTGAAACTGGACTTCAACGCCGCGTCGGCCTCGTCCAGCGTCACCGGCAGGCCGAGGTCCACCAGGCTGGTGACGCCATGCTCGCGGATGCCGCAGGGGACGATGCCGTCGAAGTGGCCGAGGTCGGGCTCCACGTTCAGGCTGATCCCGTGAAAGGAGACCCAGCGCCGGAGCTTGACCCCGATGGCGGCGATCTTGTCCTCGCGCGCCGGCACGCCGCCTTCGCGCCGCTCGACCCAGACGCCGACGCGGCCGGGCCGCACCTCGCCCTTGACGTTGAATTCGCCCAGCGCCCCGATCACCCAGCCTTCCAGGGCGCGGACGAAGGCATGCACGTCGCGCTGGCGGGCCCGCAGGTCGAGCATGACGTAGGCCACCCGCTGGCCCGGCCCGTGATAGGTGAACTGGCCGCCCCGCCCGGTGGCGAACACCGGAAACCGTTCCGGCGTCAGCAGGTCGTCGGGCTTGGACGACACGCCGGCGGTGTAGAGCGGCGGGTGCTCCAACAGCCAGACCAGCTCGCCCGCCCGTCCTTCGGCGATGGCGGCGACGCGCGCTTCCATCGCCTCGACGGCCTCGGGATAGGGGACATAGCCCTTCGAGACGGCCCAGCCTGCCGGCGCATCATCGGTCCGCAAAAGGGTGGGGGAAACGAACGGGCTTAACTCGGAAGCAATCATAACGCTGCAGTTTGGCGCCACGTCCTGTCGGCGCAAGGCCGCAGGGTGTGGGGTAGGCGTACTTTGAGCCAGATCGAATCGGTCCAGGTCGAGATTTCGGTGCTGCTGGGACGCAGCACCCTGCCGATGCACCAGTTGCTGCGCATGGGCCGCGGGGCGGTGATCCCGCTGGACGCCCACGAGTCCGACGAGGTCTGGATCCTGGCCAATAATCACCCCGTCGCGCGGGGCGAAATCCAGATCAGCGAGGACAAGATCGCTATCAGCGTCACCCGCGCCGCCGATGTGTACGACTTCATCGCCGGCGGTTCCGGCTGATCCAGCCCGTCCAAAGGCGCGGCATCTAGGCCGCGCCCCTTCACACGGGCGGCGGGGTTTGCTACTGGCCCCGCTCCGAAACGCGCGGTCGTGGCGGAATGGTAGACGCGCAGCCTTGAGGTGGCTGTGGGGCAACCCGTGGAAGTTCGAGTCTTCTCGACCGCACCAATTCCGGACAGTCTATCCCTGACCCAGCGGCCTTTTGGCCCTGGGCAGGTGCGATAGCCAAATCGACCCCTCCCCTTCCTGTGGCGGGCTTCTTGCTCCGATGCGGTCGGCGATGACGCCACCGTGCCAAGTTGGGTCGAATGAAGCTGCATCCGCGACTTTCCCGGGCTGCCGTGGAACTGGTCAAACGGTTCGAGACCTTCGAACCGCAGGCCAAGCCGACGGCCCATGGGGGCTGGACCCTCGGCTACGGCCACACCCGCACCGCACGGGAAGGAGCCAGCGTCTCGCGCCAGGACGCCGAGGCGCTGCTGCTCTATGATCTGAGCGCGGCGGCGGAGCTCGTTTCCCAAACCGTGTTCGCCCCGCTCAACGTCGTCCAGTTCGACGCCCTGACCGCCTTCGCCTTCAACGTCGGGCCTGAAAATTTCCGTGGATCGAGCGCCCTGGCGCGGGTCAACGCCGGCGCCTATCTGGACGCCGCCGACGAGATCGAGCGCTGGCGGCTGGCCGAACTTGGGACCGGCGCCCAGGTCGTCGACACCCTGGTGCGCCGCCGCGCGGCGGAGAAGGCGCACTTCCTCAGCCTGCCGCCCGGCGCCTCGACCTCGCCTTCGGCCATGCTGCGTCCGCTGACCGGCCCGGACGCCGGCCCGATCGTCTCCGGCGATCCCGACGCGGTCCAGGTCGCCGCAATCCATGGGGGGGGCGTCGCGCCCGAAGCCGCCAGCTCTCCCTCGGCCGTGTTGACCGCCGCCAACAGCGTGCAGGCCCGCCTGCGCGAACTGATCCCCGATGCTCCGTTCGAGGCCGTCCACTCCGCGCCGCCGCCGCCCAAGCCTGCGGCGATCCTGGAGCCCCATGAAGCTCCCGCCCCATTCTTGACCGCGCCCTTGGCGGAGGTGATCGGCGTCGCCGCTCCCATCCTCGCCGCCGGCGGTCTGGTCGAGCACGCCGAGCCCCCGCCGCCGCCGTTCGCCAACGACCATGGCCCGGCGACTGTCGATCCGCTTTCGGAGGACGGGCTCGACGGACCAATCCAAGGCGAGGCGTCCGCATCCGAGCGCGCAGTCACGCCCCCGGCCAAGGCCAGCGTCAAGGCGCGGCCCCCGCTGCTCCGCTTTGCACCGCATATCGTGGCCCTGATCGGCTTGGTCCTGTTCGCAGGCGCGGTGGCGATGATCCTCAAAGGGCAGCCGAACCTGGTGAGCCTGGGTATGGGGCTGGTGGGCGCCGTGGGCATGGCCGGCGCGCTCTACACGCTGATGGGCCGATCAAGTATTTGATATACCAAAGTTGTTTTGTGTCGCTTTGGCGACACGCAGAGGAAAGCTTCAAATGTTGCAGGGGCGCGTCTGAGAAAAACTAGCTTCCTCCCCTTCGTGCATGGCTTAGCTTGCACTGCACAACAGACGCATCTCGCAACGCTATTGCGGGAAAGCGGCGAGGGGAAAAGGCTTTGACTCGAACTCTGAAGGCGACGGCCGTGAGCGCCCTGGCGCTCGGCATCGCTACGTCCGCGGCGGCGGCGGAATCCAATGCGCCCGCGTCGTCCAGCACCTTGTCGGAGGTGGTCGTCACCGCCCAGCGGCGCGAACAGTCCGCCCAGGATGTGGGGATCGCCATCTCCGTCATCAGCGGCGAACAGCTTGCGCTGCGGGGCGTGACCACGGTCGCAGGCCTGCAATACCAGACGCCGGGGCTGGAGATCACGCCCGCCTTTGGCGGCGGCCAGCCCAACTATCGCCTGCGCGGCGTGGGTTTCGACGACTACGCCTCCAACAATTCCTCTCCGGTCGGCGTCTATGTCGACGAGGTGGCCTATCCGTTCCCGCTGCAGACGACGGGCCAGGTCTTCGACGTCTCGCGGGCGGAGGTGCTGCGCGGGCCGCAGGGCACGCTGTACGGGCGCAACACCACCGGCGGCGCCATCAACTTCATCACCAACCGGCCGAGCGACGCGCCATCCTTCGGTATCGACGGCGAGTACGGCAGCTATGGCTACAGCCGGGTGGAGGGGTTCGTCTCCGGTCCGCTGACCGACACGCTGAAGTTCCGCATCTCCGGCGTTTCCGAGCAGGGCGGCGGCTTCCAGCAGAACCGCACGACGGGCCAGGAACTGGGCGACCTGAACCGCTCGGCCCTGCGCGGTCAACTGGACTGGACGCCGACCTCCAGGCTGGATGTGCTGCTGGCGGCCAACTACGGCTACGACCACTCAGACGGTCAGGGGCTGTACCGCTTCGACAATGCGGGCGGGGTCCAGGCCGACGCCAATCCCTACAAGACCGGCTGGGGCGCATCGCCCGCCTTCGCCAACCTGATCGGGATCAACACCGACACCAAGCCTTTCAAACACAACGAGAACGCCGGGATCGACCTGCACGTCGGCTACGACCTGGGCTTCGCCAAGCTGACCAGCATCACCGCCTATCACGCGCTGACCCGGCGCGAGTACGAGGACTGGGACGCCACCACCGCCGCAGACGCGGACACTTTCTACAACACCCACGCCAAGGTGTTTTCCGAGGAGCTGCGCCTCAGCTCGGAGGGGCATGGGCCGTTGAAGTGGGTGGGAGGGCTGTATTTCTCGAAAGAGGACCTGCGCGACACCTTCCTGTCGGACTTCGTCGACTTTCCGGGCCTGAACCTGATCGCCGACACCGCCTACGCCCAGCACGCCAACACCGTCGCGGGCTTCGGCCAGCTCGACTACCGGCTCACCGACCGGCTGACGATCACGGGCGGCTTGCGGCTGGAATACGAGCGGCGCACGCTGGACAACTTCTCCACCTCCGTTCCGGGCGGCCCGGTGTTTGCGGCCTTGGCGGCGGAGGCGACCGACTACACCCGCCTGTCCGGCAAGGCCGAGGCGGACTACCGCCTGATCGACAAGACCCTGGTCTACGCCAGCGCCAGCCGGGGGGTGAAGTCCGGCGGTTTCACCGCCTACAACACCACCAACCTCGGCCAGCTCGCCCCGTTCAAGCCGGAGTCGCTGTGGGCCTATGAGGCGGGGATCAAGAGCCAGCTCCTGGGCGACACCCTGCGGGTCAACGCCGACGGCTTCTACTACGACTACCGTGACGAGCAGGTGCAGGGAGCGGTGTTCGACACCTTCTCCAACGGGCCGATCGGCAAGATCGTCAACGTACCCAAGTCCCATATCTGGGGCGTGGAGGCAGAGGTGCAGTGGAAGCCGATCCCGCGCCTGGAGATCGACCAGGGCGTCAGCCTCAAGCGCGGCGAGTTCGACGACTATCAGGGCCTGGACGTGGCCAAGAGCACGGCGGCGGGCGCGGCGGTGAACGACAACCGCGACGGCCAGGACCTGGGCTTTCCCAAGTGGAGCCTGAACGGGTCGGCCAGCTACACCCAGCCGGTGGCGGGCGCCTACAAGCTGGTCGCCGAGATGGACTACGCCTATCGCGACAAGCTGATGCCGGTGCTGCTGGGATCGACCTACAATGTCAGCGCCTACTGGCTGGCCAACGCCACCCTGACCTTCTCGCCCAACGACGGGCCATGGTCGATCGGGTTGTGGGGGCGCAACATTACCGGCACGCGTTACGACCTGACCCGCAATTTCTTCCTGACAGGCATCGACATCGCCGCCCCCGGCGCGCCCGCGACGTTCGGCGGCCGGGTGAGCTATCGGTATTGATCGGGAGCGGCGCTGCGTGCTTCGAGACGCGCTACGCGCTCCTCAGCATGACGAGGGTTTGTGCAAGCCACCTCCATCCGTCATCCTGAGGAGCCCCGGAAGGGGCGTCTCGAAGGACGCACGCGTTCGATGCGCGCCATGACTGCGGCAGGCGAACGGACTAGAACATGACGGCCATGCGGCGCGACCTGCTCGGCAATCCCGTCTCCACCGACAGCGATGCGACGCTGCAGGGCGTAGACGACTTTGTGGGCGGGATGCTGGCCTATGAGACTCGTGCGGTGAACGTGCTGGCGGTCGCCGACGCTGATCCCAGCGCGTGCTTGATCAACGCCTACGCCGCCGCCCTGCACCTGCTGATCGAGGCGCCGGAAGGAGCGGCCAACGCCGAGCCCTACCTGCGCCGGGCTGAGGCCGCGGCGCCGTCGGCCACCGGGCGCGAGCGCGACGTCACCGCCTTCGTCCGCGCCTGGGCCGGCGACGACATCCCCGAGGCCATGCGGATCGGCGAGGCGGTGCTGCGGGCGCACCCGCGCGACCTGCTGACGCTCAAGCTGCTGCACTACCACGCCTTCAACGTCGGTCGGTTCGCCGAGATGTTGCGGCTGGCCGAACTGGTCGCGCCCGCCAACGAGGACGTGGCCTGGATGCATGGCATGGCCGCCTTCGCCTACGAGCAATGCCACCTGCTGGACCAGGCCGAAGCCGCCGCCCGGCGCGCCCTGGCGCTGCGCCGCCAGGAGCCGTGGGCCCAGCACGCGCTCGCCCATATCATGCTGACTCAGGGCCGGATCGAGGAGGGAGCCGCGTTCCTGGAGCAGGCGCGCGACACCTGGACCGGGCTGAACTCCTTCATGCTGACCCACCTCTGGTGGCACCTGGCCCTGTTCCGCCTCAGCCAGGGGCGCGAGGCGGAGGTGCTGGAGATCTACGACCGCCACTGCTGGGGCGTGGCCAAGGACTACTCCCAGGACCAGGCCGGCGCGGTCTCGCTGCTGGCGCGGATCGAGCTGTCGGGCGTGGAGGTGGGCGGACGCTGGGATGACTTGGGCGTCTATCTCGCCGCGCGCGGGCCGGACACGACCCAGCCCTTCCTGGCCTTGCAGTACCTCTACGGACTGGCGCGGGCGGGGCGGAGCGAAGCCGACGCCCTGATGACGGCCATCGCCGAGCGGGCTCACACCGCTCCGGATCACGCGCGCGAGACCTGGGCCGAGGTGGCGCTTCCCGTGGCCGAGGGCCTGCTCGCCCACGCCCGGGGCGATGCGGAAACCGCCGTGCGCCGCCTGACCCCGGCCCTGCCGCGGCTGATCGACATCGGCGGCAGCCACGCCCAGCGCGACCTGTTCGAGCTGATCCTGCTCGACGCGGTGATCCGCAGTGCTCGGCTGGAACGCGCCCAGCAGATGCTGGAGTTGCGTCGGATGAGCGATCCCCAGGGCGTGCCGATGAACCGGGCGCTGGCGGCGGTGTATGCGGGGCTGGGTCTGCACCGCGAAAGCGCTGCGGCGGCGGCGCGGGCGGTGGCGCGGTGAGGGGGATTGAGTTCCCTTCTCCCCTTGCGGGAGAAGGAAGGGGCCCGCGCGTCGATAGGCGCGTGGGAAGGTTGAGGGGTCTTGCTGCGCTATGCGGCAAGCGTCCTTCGACCCCTCACCCTCCCAGCTTCGCTGGGCCCCTCCCTCTCCCGCAAGGGGAGAGGGGAATGTGGCGCGCCTCCCTTTCTTTTGCCCTCCTCGCCCTCTGTCTTCTTGGCTCCCCGCACCTCGCCCGCGCCGCCCCCGCCAACGCCATCACCGTTGGCCTCCAGCTCGAACCGCCTACCCTCGACCCCACCTCCGGCGCGGCGGATGCGATCAAGAACGTGGCCTTTCCGACCCTGTTCGAGGGGCTGGTGAAACTCGGCCCTGGCGGCGTTGTCCAACCCTTGCTGGCGCAGAGCTGGACCGTTTCGCCGGACGGCCAGACCTACAGCTTCCACCTGCGCCGGGGCGTGCAGTTCTCGGACGGCGAGCCGTTCGACGCCACCGTGGTCAAGTTCAGCCTGGACCGCGCCCGCGCGCCGGGCTCGACCAACGGCCAGCGCAGCCGATTCGAGGTGATCGACCAAGTCCGCATCCTCGACCCGTACGAGGTCGAGCTGCACCTTAAGCGCCGCTCCGCCACCCTGCTGCAGGTGCTGGGCTGGGGCGACGCGGTGATGGTCGCCCCGGGATCGGCCAAGACCGACATCACCCGCCCGGTCGGCACCGGCCCGTTCGTGCTGGAGGACTGGCGGCGGGGTTATTCGGTGAGCCTCAAGCGCAATCCCGCCTACTGGGGTCGCCCGGCCCGGCTGGAGCGCGTGACCTTCACCTTCATCGCCGACCCCTCCGCCGCCGAAGCCGCGCTAAGGGCCGGCGACGTCGATGTCTTTCCCAATTATCCGGCGCCCGAGGGCCTGAAGCGGCTCGCCGCCGATCCGCGTTTCGTGGTGCGCTCGGCGCCGAGCGAGGGCGAGACCCTGGTGGCGCTGAACGAGCGGATCAAGCCGCTGGCCGACGTCCGTGTGCGCCGCGCGCTGGCCTACGCCATCGACCGCAGGGCGGTGATCGAGGGGGCCATGTACGGCTTCGGCACGCCGATCGGCAGCCATTATCCCCCGCAGGACCCCGGCTATGTCGACCTCACCGGCCTGTATCCGCACGACCCGGCCAAGGCCCGCGCCCTGCTGGCGCAGGCGGGCTACCCGCACCTCGGCCTCACCCTGACCCTGCCGCCGCCGACCTATGCGCGGCGCAGCGGCGAGATCGTCGCCGCCCAGCTCGCCCAGGCGGGCGTGAAGGTGAAGATCGTCGACATGGAATGGGCGCAGTGGCTGGCCCAGGTGTTCGGCCGCCACGCCTACGACATGACCATCGTCGATCACGTCGAGCCGTTGGACTACGACATCTACGGCCGCGACGACTACTATTTCGGCTATTCCAATCCGAGGACCAAGGTCCTGCTCGCCGCCGCCGAGGATGCGACCGACCCGGCCCGGCGTACGGCCCTGCTCGGTGGCATCCAGCGCCAGATCGCCGGCGACTCCGTGAACCTGTTCCTGTTCCAGTATCCGATCCTGGGGGTCTGGAACGCCCGGTTGAGGGACGCCTGGGCGCCGACGCCGGTAGCCATCCTCGACCTGAACGACGCCTACGTGGCGGGCGGCGGCGCGGGCGACGAGCAGGGCGGTTCGGGGGCGACGCCGGCCTGGCTTTGGGTGCTGACGACAGCGCCGTTCGTACTTGCGCTGATTGCGGCGGGACGGCGCGCGCGTCCGGCTTATCTCGCGGGCCGGCTGGGCGTGCTGGTGGGGACCTTGCTCGCGGCCAGCCTGGTGATCTTCCTGTTGCTGCAGATCGCGCCGGGTGATCCGGCGCGCTACATGATGGGCTTCAGCGCCGATCCGGCGGCCCTGCACGCGGTGCGGCTGGAGCTTGGCCTGGAGGGGCCGGCTTGGCGGCGTTACCTGAGCTGGATGGCGGGGCTGGCCCATGGCGACCTGGGGCTCAGCTACACCTATCGCACGCCGGTCGCGGCCCTGGTGGCCGAGCGGCTGGCGGTGTCCTTGCCGCTGGCCCTCTACGCCCTGGTCCTGTCGACAACGGCGGCCTTCGCCATGGGGCTCGGCGCGGCGATGCGACCGGGCGGGACCGTGGACCGCATCGTCGGCGGCCTGACCCAGCTCGGCGTGGCCGTGCCGGGGTTCTGGCTCGGCATGATGCTGGTGATCGTGTTCGCCGAGCGGCTGGGCTGGGCGCCGGCAGGCGGCTTTCCCGGCTGGGCGGGCGGCGTGGGACCGGCGCTCGGTGCGCTAAGCCTGCCAGCCATCGCCCTGGCCGCGCCCCAGGCGGCGGTGTTGACCCGCGTGCTGCGGGGCGAGCTGCTCTCGGCCATGGGCGCCGACTATGTCCGCAGCGCCCGGGCTCGGGGGCTCAGCCGACGCCAGGCCCTGATCCGCCACGCCCTGCCCAACGCCCTGGGCCCGACCCTGACCATCCTGGGACTCCAGTTCGCCTACCTGCTCGCTGGCGCGGTAGTGATCGAGAACGTGTTCAACCTGCCGGGCCTCGGCCGGCTGGTGTTCCAGGCGCTGGCCCAGCGCGACCTGATCGTGGTGCAGAGCGTGGTCTTGGTCCTGGTGGTCGCCGTGGTCGCCGTCAGCTTCCTTACCGACCTGGCCGCCGCGGCGGTGGACCCGCGGTTGTCGGAGCGGCGGCGGTGAGGCGGGCGGAGATATCCTGCGTCCTTCGAGACGCCCCTTCGGGGCTCCTCAGGATGACGTATGTGAAGAGCTGCAAAAACCTCCGTCCTGCTGAGGAGCGGCGCGAGCCGCGTCTCGAAGCACGCAGGAGGACCGCCGCGTGAGAGCGTCCGGGAACGCGCCGCTCATCGCCGGCGCAGCCATGGTGACATTGCTAATCGCCACCGCCCTCCTGTCCCTGATCTGGACGCCCTATCCGGCGGAGGCGATCAACATCGCCATCCGTCTCGCGCCGCCGTCGCCGGCCCACCTGTTCGGGACCGACGCCTATGGCCGCGACGGGCTGAGCCAGGCGATGGCGGGCGCGCGCACCGCCCTGCTGGTGTCGGGCGCGGCCTGCCTGCTGGGGATCGGAGTGGGGACGCCGCTGGGCCTGCTCGCCGCCGCTCGGAGAGGCTGGGCGGACGAGCTGACCATGCGCTTCAGCGACCTGGTGTTCGCGTTTCCGGCCCTGTTGCTGGCGGTGCTGGCGGCGGCGACGCTGGGGCCGGGCGCGCTGGACGCGGTGATCGGCATCGGCGTCTACTCCATCCCGGTGTTCGCCAAGGTCGTGCGCACGGGTGCGCTGCGGCTATGGAGCCTGGACTACGCCCTGGCGGCGCGGGCGGCGGGCAAGGGCGGCCTGCGCATCTCGTTGGAGCATATCCTGCCCAACCTGTTGGCCCCCCTGGCGGTGCAGGGCGCGCTGCAGCTGTCGCTGGCGGTGGTGGCCGAGGCCGGGCTGGCCTATCTCGGCCTCAGCGCCCAGCCGCCGGCGCCCAGCTGGGGCCGGATGCTGGCCGACGCCCAGACCCTCTACGCCCAGGCGCCCTGGCTGGCCCTGTTCCCCGGCGCCGCCATCGTGGTCGCAGTGCTGGGCTTCAGCCTGCTTGGCGAGGGTCTGCGTCGCCGCTTCGAGGGCGAGGGGCGGGCGTGAGCGAGCCCCTGCTGCAGGTGGAGGGATTGCGCGTCGCCTTTGGCGCGGTCGAGGCCGTGCGTGGCGTGGACCTGACGCTAGGTGCGGGCGAGGTGCTGGGTCTGGTGGGGGCGAGCGGCTCCGGCAAGTCGCTCACCGCGCTTTCGATCCTGCGTTTGCCGCCGAACGGGGCTCGGGTCCAGGGCCGTATCCGCTTCGATGGCGGCGCGCTCGACACGCTCGGTGAACGGGAAATGTGCGCCGTGCGCGGGCGTGAGATCGCCATGGTGTTCCAGGAGCCGGCCACCGCGCTCGATCCAGTCATGTCCATCGGCGCCCAGGTGGCGGAGACCGTGCGTATCCACACCCGCGTTTCCCGCAGCGAGGCGATGCGGATCGCGCGCCAGACCCTGGACCGGGTAGGGCTGGAGGGCATGGCCCTCGACCGCCGGCCGCACCAGCTTTCCGGCGGCCAGCGCCAGCGGGTGGCGATCGCCGCCGCCATCGCCTTGAAGCCTCGCCTGCTACTCGCCGACGAGGTGACCACTGCGCTCGACGCCGTCACCCAGGCCAGGATCGTGGAGCTTCTGCTGCGTCTGGTGCGCGAGGACGGCATGTCCCTGCTGCTGGTCAGCCACGACCTCGCCCTGGCGGCGGGCGTGGCCGACCGGATCGCGGTGATGTGCGAGGGGGAGATCGTCGTCACCGGCTCCGCCGTGGAAGTCCTGCGGAGCGCCCATCCCTATGTCGCCGCCCTGCGCGAGGCATCGTCGCCGGCGCCCGTGACCTCGATACGGGACCCCGTCGGGTCGCCCTTGCTGGAGGCCAAGGGACTGGTGCGCAGCTACGCCAATCGGCGGGTCGGCGCAGCCGCGCCGGGCAATGCTGCGGCGGTGGACCGGGTGTCGCTGACGCTGCACGCGGGCGAGACCGTTGGCGTGCTGGGCGAGTCCGGCGCGGGCAAGTCTACCCTGCTGCGCCTGTTGCTGGGGCTGGAGCGACTGGACGCCGGCGAGGTGTGGCTTGCGGGCGAGGCCTTCTCCAAGGTTTCCGCCGCGCGCCAGCGACGACTGCGCGCGCGCATCCAGCCGGTGTTCCAGGACCCCTACGGCAGTTTCGACCCCCGCTGGACGGTGGCGCGGTTGGTGGCGGAACCGCTGGCCCTGCTCGAGCCTCCCTTGCCGCCGGCGGAGCGGCGCGCGCGGGTGGAGGCGGCGCTGGCCAAGGTGGGCTTGCCGCCGGACGTGGCCGACCGCTTTCCGCACGCCGTCTCAGGCGGCCAGCGCCAGCGCATCGCGCTCGCCCGCGCCCTGGTCGTTCGGCCCCAGGTGCTGGTGCTGGACGAGGCCACCTCGGCGCTGGACGTGATCACGCGGGCGGAGATCCTGAAGCTGCTCGCCACGCAAAAGGCCGAATTGAACGCCGCCTGCCTGATCGTCACCCACGACCTGGCGGTGATCCGCGCGGCGACCGACCGGGTGCTGGTGATGCAGGCCGGCCGTATCGTCGAGCAGGGCGAGACGCAGGCAGTGCTCTCGGCCCCGCGCCATCCCTACACCCAGGCGCTGCTGGCCGCAGCGCCTGATCTGGAAGCAGTGCTGGCGGGACAGATTCCCTCTCCCTCGCACGGGGGAGGGCGGGCCCCGTTGCGCTAGCAATGGGAGGGTGGGGGTGGACGGCGGCGCCTATCTAGAAAGGTAGCGCTTCCACCCTGATCCTCTCCCCTGCAAGGGAGAGGGAGCAGAGGCTAGCGGTTGCTCTCGTAGACGCCCCGCGCGATCGCCCGCGCCAGGCAGTCCGCCGCCGCCGAACCGATACGGGCCACGTCGGCATGCCGGTCGACCGGTGCATCCCCCTTGGCCACGGCGAACACGATGTCGCCGTCGAAGGGCGTGTGGGCGGGATGGACCGCGCGGGCCATCCCGTCATGGGCCATGATCGCCATACGCTTGAGCTGGGGCCCGGTCAGCGCGGCGTTCACCGCCACCACCGCCAGCGTGGTGTTGGCGCCCTTGTCCACCCGCCCGGCGGTCATAAGCCTCGAAAGGGCGGGGAAGGGTTCGTGCGAAACGACGTCCGGTCCGGGGCGCGCGCCGCCGAACTCGCCGTCCATCTCGAACGGCCAGGCCCAATAGGTGCGCCTGTCCGGCATGAACACCGAGCCCAGCGGGTTGACCGCCGCCAGCGCGCCGACCACCAGCCCGTCCTCCAGCATTGTCGAGGCAGAGCCGATCCCGCCGGGGACCAATCCCGCCTTGGCGCCCCGACCGGCCCCGACCGGTCCGAGCGCGAAGCTCTCCCCTGCCGCCTGCACCGCCTCGATCCCCAGTCGGCGATAGGGCGGCTCCAGCCCGAAGGCCTTGTCGCCGCCGTTGCCGAGGTCGTGCAGGATGGCGGTGGGCACGATGGGCAGGAAGGGCGAGGCGGGGTGCAGCTTCAACCCCTGGCCCATCAGCGACAGGGCCGCCGTCGCCCCGTCGCCAGCCCCCAGGCCGAACACCGAGCCGCCGCTGAAGACGATGGCGTGGGCTTGGCCCACCAAGCCCTCCAGCGCCAGGGCCGACACTTCCCGCTCGCCCGGGCCGCCGCCGCGCACGTCCGCCGCCGCCGCCCAGCCGCCCGGGCACAGCAGGGCCGTCACCCCTGAACGCACCCGCTCGTCGGTCGCGTGCCCGACCCGGAGGCCAGGGACGTCGGTGATCAGGTTCAGCGGACCCGGACGGACCATGGGGACTCCAGAAGCGATCCTGCTTGATACGGCTTTGGCCACCAAGGCGAAACCCGTATGGCGTTGGCCCGTTTGATCGGGCGAGGCTTGTTGATTCTCTTGATAATATGGGAACGCCAGGACCTGAGTTGGTCAGGTGCGTTCCCTGGCGCTCCTAATGTAGGCGACGGAGATGTTTTCGGCCGGATGTTTAGCTAAAGTTGAATCCTCAACCTTGACCTGAAAGCGAACGGCGAATTAACCCGGCGCCGCGTATGCGAAGCGCTCGCGGGTGGAGGTCGATTCGACGATGAGGGGTACGGTTCAGGAGCTGGCGACCTTTTTCGAAGTGTCCCTCGACATGCTCTGCATCCGCGACATGGACCTCAGGTTCGTGCGGGTGAACGGGGCCTGGGAAACCGTCCTGGGATATTCGATCGCGGAGTTGGAAGGCGCGCCCATGCTGCCGCTGATCCATCCCGACGATATCAAGGCTTCCAGCGGGCACATGGAGCGGATGCGCGAGGAGGAGGAGGTCATGGGCTTCGTCAATCGCTACCGCCATCGCGACGGGCATTACCGGAACCTGGAGTGGCGGGCGCGGCGGGTCGGTGATCTGGTGTTCGGCGTGGCGCGCGACGTCACCGAGCGGCTGGCGATCGAGGCCGAGATCAGGGAGGCCAAGCTGGCCGCAGAGGCCGCCAACCAGGCCAAGAGCGATTTCCTGGCCAATATGAGCCACGAGATCCGCACCCCGCTCAACGGGGTCATCGGCGTGGTCAGCGCGCTGAGCCAGACGGAGCTGACGCCAGCCCAGAGCGAGATGGTCGGCCTGATCCAGAGTTCGGGCGTGACGCTCGAGCGGCTGGTCTCCGATATCCTGGACGTCTCCAAGATCGAGGCGGGCCAGCTCGAGATCGAGATGCACGTGTTCGATCTGCGACACGAACTCGAGGGCTTGCTGGACATGAATCAGCTCCGCGCCCAGGAGAAGGGTCTCGGCTTCGCGGTCGATTACGGCGAGGCGGCGCGCGGCGACTTCCATGGCGACGTCACGCGGATCAAGCAGGTGCTGGGCAACCTGCTGTCAAACGCCGTGAAGTTCACGGCCGAGGGCGAGGTTCGGATCAAGATCGAGGTGGTCGATTCCGATCAGTCGGAGGCGCCGGCCGTGGCCACCTTCGAGGTGCATGACACCGGCGTCGGTTTCGAGAACGATTTCGCCGCGACGCTGTTCTCGCGCTTCACCCAGGCGGACAGCACCATCACCCGCCGCTTCGGGGGCACCGGGTTGGGCCTGTCCATCTGCAAGTCCCTGATCGAGATGATGGGAGGCGAGATCGTCGCCGAGTCGCGTCCCGGCTTCGGCAGCGTGTTCCGCTTCACCCTTCCGCTGATGCGCGAGAGATCCCTGTCCGAATTCGATGCGGGCGGCGCGCACGCTCCGGAAGCCACCCTCGACAGCGGCGATTTCGCGCGCGAGGGCCATGCTGCGCTGCGCGTCCTGCTGGCGGAAGACCACCCGATCAACCAGCGGGTCATCCACCTGATCCTCGCCCCCTACGGTGCGGAGGTGACCACCGTGGAGAACGGCGCCCTGGCGCTCGACGCCTTCAAGGACGGGGTGTTCGACGTGGTGCTGATGGACATGCAGATGCCGGTCATGGACGGTCTGGCCGCCACCCGCGCCATCCGCCGTTACGAGGCGGAGCACGCCGTCAGCACACGCACGCCGATCATCATGCTCAGCGCCAACGCCATGTCCCAGCATCGCCAGGAGGCGCTGGCGGCCGGCGCCGACCTGCACATCGCCAAGCCCGTCAACGCCACGGCCCTGATTGTCGGGATCGCCGCGACCCTGGAGCCGACGGACGAGATGCGGCAGGCCCCGGCGGACATCGCCCAAACCCAAGTCGCCCAGACCCAGGTCGGCTGATCGATTCCATCTTCCGTGTCCGCTCAGCCACATGCGATTGACAGGCGCCGCCCCGCGCGCTCCAAGCCAGGCATGAGCGACGCGCCGCACGCCATTCATACGCTGGAGATGGGCGGCGGGACCCTCAAGCTCGGTCCCGACCGGCCCTTGCGGCTGGACTCCGGCGGGCGGCTGGACGGGGTGGAGATCGCCTATCGCACCTATGGCCGGCTGAACGCGGACGCCTCCAACGCCATCCTGATCTGCCACGCGCTCACCGGCGACCAGCATGTGGCCTCGCCCCATCCCCTGAACGGCAAGCCCGGCTGGTGGACCCAGCTGGTGGGACCGGGACGCCCGATTGACCTGGACCGCTACTTCGTCGTCTGCGCCAACGTGCTGGGCGGCTGCATGGGCTCCACCGGGCCGTCCTCGATCGATCCGGCCACTTCGCGTCCCTACGGCCTGAGCTTCCCGGTCATCACCATCGCCGACATGGTGCGCGCCCAGGCCGAGCTGATCGCCGCGCTCGGGATCGAGACCCTGTTCGCCGTGGTGGGCGGGTCGATGGGCGGGATGCAGGTGCTGCAGTGGGCGGCGGACTATCCCGACCGGGTGTTCTCGGCCATCTGCATCGCCTCGGCGGCGCGGCATTCGGCCCAGAACATCGCCTTCCACGAGGTGGGCCGCCAGGCGATCATGGCCGACCCGGACTGGCGCGGCGGGGACTATCTCAAGCTCGGCGTTCGGCCCGAAAAGGGGCTGGCGGTGGCCCGGATGGCGGCGCACATCACCTACCTGTCCGAGCCGGCCCTGCAGCGCAAGTTCGGGCGCGAGCTGCAGCGCGACGGTCTGTCATGGGGCTTCGACGCCGACTTCCAGGTGGAGAGCTACCTGCGCCACCAGGGCTCCAGCTTCGTGGATCGGTTCGACGCCAACGCCTATCTCTACATCACCCGGGCCATGGATTATTTCGACCTGGCGGCCTCGCATCGCGGCGTGCTGGGCGAAGCGTTCCGGCGCGCGAGGGACGTGCGGTTCTGCGTGCTGAGCTTCACCTCCGACTGGCTCTACCCGACGCCGGAGAGCCGCAACATCGTGCGCGCGCTCAACGCCGCCGGGGCGCGAGCCAGCTTCCTGGAGATCGAGAGCGACAAGGGCCACGACGCCTTCCTGCTGGACGAGCCGGTGATGGCGGGCGCGGTGCGGGGCTTCGTCCTGGCGGCGGCCGAGGCGAGGGGGCTTGAAGCCACTGTCCCGGCGGTGGACGCATGAGCCTCGATCCCAACCTGCCCGTACGGGAAGACTTCCGCGAGATCGCCCGGCTGGTGCGCCCCGGCGCCCGGGTGCTGGACGTGGGCTGCGGCGAGGGCGACCTGCTCGACCTGCTGCGGCGCGAGAAGCAGGTCGACGGGCGCGGGCTGGAGATCAGCGCCGACGGCGTGGGCGCCTGCCTGGCGCGCGGGCTGTCAGTGATGCAGGGCGACGCCGACCGCGACCTGGCGGAGTTCGCGCCGGACGCCTTCGACTACGCCATCCTGTCCCAGACCCTGCAGGCGGTGCGCCAGCCGCGCCAGGTGTTGTCGGACCTGCTGCGCCTGGCCGAGCGGGCCATCGTCTCGTTCCCCAATTTCGGGCACTGGCGGGTGCGGTGCTCACTGCTGGCGCATGGACGGATGCCGGAGACCCACGCTCTGCCGGTGCCCTGGTGGGCGACGCCCAATATCCACCTCTGCACCCTGCGCGACTTTGTCGAACTCTGCGACGACCTGGGCCTGCGGATCGAGGCGGCGGCGGCGCTGCGCGAGGGCGAACCCGCCCGGCCGATGGATTCCTCCCACTGGATCGAGAACTGGCGCGCCGAATCGGCCCTGTTCCTGCTCAGCCGCACCCGCCACGCCGCCGAGCCGGCTGAGCGGGGCGATCTGTTCGGGTAGTTTCCTTCTCCCCCTTGCGGGAGAAGGAAGGGGCCCGCGTGTCGATAGACGCGTGGGAAGGTTGAGAGGTCTTGCTGTGGCGGCGGCCGAGGTCCGTCGACCCCTCACCCTCCCATTGCTTATGCAATGGGCCCCTCCCTCTCCCGCATGGGGAGAGGGGATGAATGCGCCCCGACGCCTACCGGCACGGGATTGAGCGCCTTGGCGCGGCGCAGAGCCGGGGCGACGGCCCCCCGAGGCTTGACGGCGAAGGTCTGCTTCACCGCCTCCATCAGGATCAGGCCCGAGATCGGCGTCCATAGCTTGGCCCCCACCTGCTCGAAGGGGTCGGCATAGGGGGCGAAGACGGTGTGGGGCGGCAGATACAGGCAGCGCGACCAGGCGGTGGGCTCCAGGCCCGCATCACGCACCGCCTCTTCGAGCTGGGTGCGGGAGAACGGGCGACCGTAGCCGAAGGGCGTCGCTTCGGTGCGCGCCCAGGGGCCGCTGCGGTTGGCCACCACCGCGATCAGCCGGCCGGAAGGCGCCAGCACCCGCTTCACCTCGCTCAGCAGCGCGGTGGGGTCGTCGCTCTCCTCCAGGGCGTGGGTCAGTAGCACCCGGTCGAACAGCGCATTCTGGAACGGCAAGGCCAAGTCCGCCGACAGGCAGGCGAGGTTGGCCCCGCTGGCCGGCCAGCGGTCCACCCCCTGGCCGGCGGGCATGGCGGCCACTACCCGGCGGGCGTCGACACGGAACGGCTCCAGGAACGGGGTGGCGTAGCCGACACCCAGCACGTCCAGGCCCCTGACCGAGCCCCACGCTTCCGCCAGTTTGTCGCCGAGCACGCCGATCGTGGCGCGGCCGAGCGGACCGCCGTAGAAGGTGCGGAGATGTTGAACGTCGCGGCGCATCAGACCTGAATATAGGTTTCAGCCCAGATATATAAGCACGCGCACGCGCTGCGAAGAGAGAGGCCCAACGCCATGCCGATCCAGGTCCGTCAGTTCGCCTGCCTTTCCGACAATTACGGCTACCTGGTGCGCGACGGCGCGACGGGGCTGGCGGCGGCGATCGATACGCCGGACGCGGGGGCCGTGCTGCGGGAACTGGAGGCGAGCGGCTGGAAACTGTCGCTGATCCTCAACACCCACTGGCACCCCGACCATGCCGGCGGCAACGCCGAGGTCAAGGCCGCCACCGGGGCCGAGATCGTCGGGCCAGGCGAGGTGCGGCGCATATCCGAGCTGGACCGGCAGGTGGGCGAGGGTGACGAGGTGCGGCTGGGCGAGACCACGTTCCGGGTGATCGACACCCGCGGCCATACCGCCGAGCACGTCAGCTATTACGATCAGGCGGATCAGGTGGTGTTCGTCGGCGACACCTTGTTCGCGCTGGGCTGCGGGCGGCTGTTCGAAGGCACGCCGGCGATGATGTGGGACAGCCTGTCTAAGCTGGCGGCCCTGCCCGATGCGGTGAAGGTCTACTGCGCCCACGAATACACCGCCGCCAACGCCCGCTTCGCCCTGTCGGTGGACCAGGGCGAAGCGATCCGGGTGCGGGCCGACCAGGTGTTCGCCGCCCGCGCGGCCGACCAACCCACGGTGCCCACCACCATCGGGGCCGAGAAGGCCGCCAACCCCTTCCTGCGCGCCCCGCTGCTGGCGGCGGCGGTCGGCGCGCCGGCCGACGATCCGGTGGCGGCGTTCGCGGCGGTGCGCGCGGCCAAGGACGTGTTCAAGGGATAGGGCTGCACGGTCTGACGGTTTTCGTTGCTCGTGTTAACCTCCTGGAGGCTGTTTGGAGGGACGCGGATGAAGGGTTTTGTCGCGCTTGCATTGGGTCTGGCGCTGGCGGGGCCGTGCGCCGCCGAGGTCAAGAGCCAGAACCCGCAGGGGTTCATCGTGGTGGACACCGCAGTGGTGAATGTCGCGCCGGCCAAGGCCTATGCTGGCCTGAACCAGATCGGGCGCTGGTGGAGCGGCGAGCACAGCCTGTCGGGCGACGCCGCCAACCTCAGCCTCGAGACCCATATCGGCGCCTGCCTTTGCGAGAAGCTGAAGGACGGCGGGGCGGTCGGATGGATGCTGGTGGTGATGAGCCAGCCCGACCATCTTCTACGCCTGCGCGGCGCGCTGGGACCGCTGCAGGGCGAGGGCGCGGACGGGGTGATGACCTGGTCCTTCAAGCCGACCGCCGGTGGGACCGAGATCACCCTGTCCTACATCGTGAGCGGCTTCGCCCGCGCCAACGCCGAGACCTTTGCGGCGCCGGTCGACGCGGTGCTCGGCGAACAACTCAAGCGCTACAAGCGTTATCTGGAGACGGGGGCGGCGGCGCCCTGACGGGCGGGCCGAGCCGACGGGCTCAGCCGTGCGTGAGCGCGGAGGCCAGCACCGTCAGGGTCAGCGCCGAAATCAACGTGGAGATCGCCACCACCCGCGCCGAGCCCTCGGCGAATACGCCGGCGCTGCGGGCCTGGACGAATACGGTGACGGCGGTGGGGCAGGCGGCCATCAGGATGGCGGCGGCGCGGAAGGCTGTGGGGGCCCCGATCAGGGTGGTCGCCACCGCCACGCAGGCGGGGCCGATCAGCAGCTTCAGCCCGACCGCGATCCAGATCGGCGCGCCCTGGCGCTTGGGCTGGTCCGGCGCGCGTCGGGCCGCCAGGGTGGCGCCGAGGGCGACCAAACCTACCGCCGTGGCGCTGATCGCGCAGGTCGTGATCGCCTGATCCACCGGCGTCGGCCAACGCCAGCCGACCAGCATCTGCGCCACGCCGATCGCCGCGCCCGCCACGATGGGGTTGAGCAGGCCATAGGCCAGGGCCTTCAGCAGGCTGTTTGCGCCCGAGCCGGCCGCCTGACCCTTGGGGGTGGCGCGGTGCAGGGCCATGCCGGAGAGGGTGGCCATCACCACCCAGTCGATGGCGACGATGGCGGCGGCCCAGCCCGCCGCCGTAGGTCCCAGCAGCGAGGCGACCAGGGGAAGCCCCAGGAAGCCGGTGTTGCCGAGGCCCGCGCACATGGGCAGCCCGGCCTGGACATTGGTCGACCACCTGGCCCATCGCGCGATCAACGCCGCCAGCAGGAACGGGATCACCGCGCCCAGGCCGTAGCCCAGCAGGCCCTTGAGCACCTGCGGCGAGGGCGGATGGGCCGCGCCCAGGCCGTGGATCAGCAGGGTGGGGAAGCCGATCCAGTAGACGTAGCGTGACAGGCCCAGCACGCCGTTCTCATCGATCAACTTCGCCCGCGCCATGACGGCGCCGACGATCATGATCAGGAAGAAGGGCAGCACCTTCTCGACGACGAGCACGGCGACAGGTCCGGGTTCGAGCTAGGAAAACGCGCGGATCAGCGCGTAGGGACGGGCGTCTCGCCGCGATAGTCGTAGAAGCCCCGGCCGGTCTTGCGACCGAGCCAACCGGCCTCGACGTACTTCACCAGCAACGGGCAGGGCCGGTACTTGGAATCCGCCAAGCCCTCGTACAGCACGTTCATGATCGCCAGCACGGTGTCCAGGCCGATGAAGTCGCCGAGCTCCAGCGGCCCCATGGGATGGTTGGCGCCCAGCTTCATGGCGGTGTCGATGGCGTCCACCGTGCCGACGCCCTCGTACAGGGTGTAGACCGCCTCGTTGATCATCGGCGCGATGACCCGGTTGACGATGAAGGCCGGGAAGTCCTCGGCGTTGGCGGTGGTCTTGCCCAGCGACTTGGCGAAGGCGACGACCGTCTCGTAGGTGTCGGTGTCGGTGGCGATGCCACGGATGATCTCGACCAGCTTCATCACCGGAGCTGGGTACATGAAATGCAGGCCGATGAAGCGCTCGGGCCGGTCGGTGGCCGAGGCCAGACGGGTGATCGAGATCGACGAGGTGTTGGACGACAGCAGGGTGTGGGCGCCGAGGTGGGGGACCAGGCTGCGCAGGGCGGCCTTCTTGATCTCTTCGTTCTCGGTGGTGGCCTCGATCACCAGGTCGCACATACCGATCACGGCCAGATCGTCGGTGCGGTGGATGTGGGGCAGGGCGGCGGCGACCTGACCGGGCTCGATCGAGCCCTTGGCGGCCTGCCGCTCCAGGTTCTTGCCGACCAGGGCGAGGGCGACATCCACCCGCTCGCCGACGACATCGTGCAGTCGGACGTCATAGCCAGCCATCGCACAGACCTGAGCGATCCCGGCGCCCATCTGCCCTGCGCCGACGACGCCGACCGTCTTGATCTCCGCCATGCACCTGCCTCGAAATGGCCCGACAGCGCCATCTTTGCGCAGTGCTGCCGTCATATCTCTGATTCATGGATAGGACTTTGCTGCGTTGCACACAAGCGTCGGTGTCTGCGGCCCTAAAGTCACGGTGTGTCAATGCAATCTAAAATTGAATTGCGGAGGTGTTACGCGCCCGTAAGCGCGTTCAGCCGCGCATAGGCTCCGCCGCGCGCGACGAGTTCGCCATGGCCGCCCTCCTCGATCACACGGCCTTCCTGGAACACCAGGATGCGGTCGGCGGTGCGGATGGTGGAGAGGCGATGGGCGATGATGATGGTGGTGCGTCCGGCCATCAGCGCCTCGCTGGCGGCCTGGACCTGGCGCTCGGTCTCCACGTCCAGCGAGGAGGTGGCCTCGTCCAGCACCAGGATCGGCGCGTCGGCCAGGAAGGCGCGCGCGATCGCCACCCGCTGGCGCTCGCCGCCGGACAGCTTCACGCCCCGCTCGCCCACCGGCGTGTCGTAGCCCTTGGGCAGGCGCAGGATGAAGTCATGGGCGCGGGCGCGCCGAGCGGCGGCGATGATCTCGTCCATGGTCGCGTCGGGTTGGCCATAGGCGATGTTCTCGGCCAGGCTGCGGTGGAACAGCGCCGGGTCCTGCGGGACCAGGGCGATCGCCTGGCGCAGCGAGGACTGGGTCACCCCGGCGATGTCGGTCCCGTCGATCAGGATGCGACCGCCCTCCAGGTCGTAGAGGCGCTGGATCAGCTTGACGAAGGTGGACTTGCCGGCTCCCGTCGGCCCGACCAGCGCCACCCGTTCGCCCGGTGCGATCTGCAGTGAGAACCGGTCGTAGAGCGGCGTCGGCGCGCCGCGATAGCGGAAGCTCACCCGGTCGAACACGATCCCGCCGCGGGGCCCGTCGGCCGGTGGGTGGAAGGCGGGGGCGTCCGGCGCGTCGGCCACCTCAGGCTCGGTCTTCATGTAGGCGGCGACGTCCAGCACGTCGTCCAGCCCGCGCTGGAGTTGGCGGGCGGTCTCGGAGAAGTTCCTCATATAGCCGCTCATCAGCATGAACGAGGTGATGGCGAAGCCCACGTCGCCCGGCGTCGCCCGCCCGTGCGCCCAGGCCCAGACCAGCATCCCCGTCAGCCCGGCCTGGAGCAGCATCAGCAGCGCGTTCTGGCCGACGCCCGCCCAGGCGAAGGTGTTCCAGGTGCGGATGGTGGCGCTGCGCCAGGCGGCGGTGACCCTGGCGAAGCGGGCGGTCTCGCGGTCCTCGGCTCCGAAGCTCTTGACCACCGCATTCCCGCCGATGGCGTCGGCCAGCGAGGCGCCGATCTGGGTGTCCAGCGCATTGGACTTCAGGTTCACCGGGCGGATGAAGCGGGCGGCGACAACCAGGTTGTAGCTCATGAACAGCACCACCACCGCCCCGCAGAACAGCCCCGCCAGCGGCCAGCGCAGCGACATCGACACCGCCAGCCCGAACAGCACGATCAGGCTCGGCCCCAGCATCAGGAAGATGGCGTCCGACGCGGCGTCGTAGCCCTGCATGGCGCGGCTGACCCGCCGTACGGTGGCGCCGGCGAAGGTGTCGGCGTACCAGTCCGACGAGAAGGACTGCACCTTGGCGAAGGCGGCGTTGGTCAGCTCCTCCATGTTGCGGGCGGCGAAGGTGTTCATCAGCCGGAACCCGACCGTGCGCAGGGCGTAGAAGCCCAGATACAGCAGCGACAGCATCGCCCAGGCCCGCCACGCCTGGGTTGTCACCTGCGCCGGACGCGACACCGCCTCGATCAGGCCGCCCGCCGCCCAGGGGATCGACAGGTCGCACAGCGTGCCGGCCAGCATGAAGCCGATCATGGCGAAGAAGCGCTGGGGCCGCTGCACCCAGCGGGCGGCGATGAAGCGCATCACCTGCCAGTTGGATAGCGCTCGCGACCTGCGCTCTGTCCCTTCGTTGCTCTCCGGATCGTCCATGGGACTGCAGATAGGCGAGCTTCGCCTTCAGGGCGAGTTCGGCTTCAAGTTTTTGGCGTGCGATTCATCTGTTGCAAAGCGAGATGCCGTAGCTTGCAGATAGGCCGGCGTAGCGGCGGATGAGTGCGTTGCGATGTTCAAGCACTTGGTGATCCTGGCGATCGCCGTGGCCATCTCGCTCGGCGCGGCCCAGGAAATCATGAAGATGAGCGGCGCGCGCGCGGAGGCGGCGCAGGCCCCGGTCATGCGGGTCGCTTCCGCCCAGCTCGTATCCGACGAGCCGACGACACCGTCCTCGGACGCCGAAGTGTCCAAGGCGCGCGACGGTCACTACTGGGCCGAGGCCGAGGTGAACGGCCACTGGATCCATTGCCTGATCGACACCGGCGCCACCGAGGTGGCCCTGACCCCCGCCGACGCTCAACGGCTGGGACTGGATGCGGCGAACCTGAAATACGATGCGCCGATGAACACCGCCAACGGCGTCACCCACGCGGCCAGGGTGGAGCTGGACTACGTCTCGGTGTCCGGCGCGCGGGTGGAGCGGGTGCCTGCGGTGGTGATCCACGACGGGCTCACCGCTTCGTTGTTGGGCATGAGCTATCTCGGCCGACTATCCAGGTTCGAGGCCACGCCCGGCGCGCTGATCCTGCGGCCGTAAGCGTTGTGCGTCCTTTGAGACGCCCCTTCGGGGCTCCTCAGGATGGCGTATGTAGGCGGACTCCAAAAACCTTCGTCATGCTGAGGAGCGTAGCGCGTCTCGAAGCACGCACGCCATTTCAGATCAGCGCCTCGACATCGTCCTTGCCGCTCTCGTGCAGTTCCAGGGCCGGGGTCCGCCAGCCCGACCGCACGCCCCAGACGAAGAAGCCCAGACCGATCAGCGCCACCAGAACTAGATCGAAGCCGAACGGCAGCAGGCCGATCCCGCCGAACTGGCGGCTGCCGAGGAACGAGACCAGCGCCAGGGCCGGCAGGTAGACCACCAGCCACCAGGCCGCGTGCAGGTGGCGGCCGAAGTCGCGCCAGCCGGCCTTCATCTCGGCCCAGATGTAGATCGGCGCGGCGATCAGGATCAGCAACAGCACCTCGCCCGTCAGCGGCCATCGCGCCCAGTACAGCAGCAGGGTCGACAGCACGAAGGCGGCCCCGGCGGTGAACTTCAGCGCCGGGGTGCGAAGCGGACGCTTCATGTCCGGCGCGGTGCGGCGCAGGGCGGCCACGCTGACCGGACCGGCCAGGTAAGAGATGATGCAGGCCACCGAGATCACCCCGGCCAGCGATCCCCAGCCCCGGAAGAAGATCAGGAACAGGAACGAGACCGCCAGGTTCAGCCACATCGCCGGGCGCGGCGCGCCGGAGGCGGTGTGGATGTGTCCGAAGATCTTGGGCAGGGCGCCGCTACGCTCCATGGCGAAGATCATCCGCGCTGTGGTGGCGGTGTAGGTGGCGCCGGTGCCGCTGGGGCTGATGAAGGCGTCGGCGTAGAGCAGCAGCGCCAGCCAGTTCAGGTTCAGCGCGAAGGCCAGTTGGGCGAAGGGCGAGGAGAAGTTCACCGCGGCCCAGCCGTTCTTCAGCATGGCGGGCGGGGTGGCGCCGACGAAGGCCACTTGCAGCAGCACGTAAATGATCGTCGCCAGGAAGATCGAGCCGAACACGCCCAGCGGCACGTTGCGCCCCGGATTGCGCGCCTCGCCGGCCATGTTGATCGGGCTCTGGAAGCCGTTGAAGCTGAACACGATGCCGCTGGTGGCGGTGGCGGCCAGGATGGCGGAGATGTTCAGGGCCGAGTGGCCGGGGTGCAGGCCGACGCTGAAATTGCCGGGGTGGAAACCCGCTGCGATCAGCGCGATCCCTGTGGCCGCCGGCACTACCAGCTTGAAGGCGGTGATCGCCCCGTTGGTGAGGATGTAGAGCTTCACGCCCCAGTAGTTCAGCAGGAAATAGCCGATCACCAGCAGGCCGGCGAGCGCCAGTCCCGGCGGGCTGAGCTCCTGGCCGACATAGAGATGATGCGCCCAGGCGTAGGGCCATGAGGCCATGTACTGGACCGAGGCCTCGGCCTCGACCGGGATCACCGAGACGATGGCGATCCAGTTGGCCCAGCCGGCGATGAAGCCCACCAGCGAGCCGTGGGAATAGTAGCCGTAGCGCACCATGCCCCCGCTCTCGGGGAACATGGCGCCCAGCTCGGAGAAGGCCAGGGCGATGATGGCGATGATCGCCGCGCCCAGCAGCCACGCGTAGACCGCGCCGGGGCCGGCGAGCTGGGCGGTGTGCCAGGCCCCGAACAGCCATCCCGAGCCGATGATCGAACCGAGGCCTGTGAGCATCAGCGCCAGGGGGCCGATTTCTCGGCGGACTTTGGGTTGGGGCACGCGCACTCCAAGACTGGGACGGGATTTGCTAGTCGCTCGCCGGATCGGCCGCAAGCGGAGAGGAACACCGTGCCGCACGCCCGAGACCCTGCACGGTCCAGCGAGCCGCCGGTCACGCTCAGCTGGAGCGCCGTTCTGTCGTTTCCGTCAAATTTCTAGGCCTGCGCGACATGTTTTGACGCCAGCGAGAAACTCTGCTCGATTTTCGACGTTTAGTATTATTGTAGTGGTTCGCACCCCGCCGAAGAGCGGAGGGCGAGGGAGAACGACAGGAGGCGTCCTATGATTTGCGCAATGAAGCTCACTATAGCCGTCGGCGGCGTGATGCTGATCGCCGTACCGGTCGTGCGGCTTGCTACCGAGAGCCTGTTCCGACTTTTCGGGATCTAGGCTCCCGGATTTAAGCCCTCTGGCTTATTTCATGCCGCCGCCCAACGTCTGATAGAGCGTTATCAGGTTGGTGGCGCGGGTCAGTCGGGCGGAGATCAGGTTCAATTGGGCGCTGTACGCGTTTACCTGAGCGGTCAGCACGTTCAGATACGTATCGCTGCCCCGTTGGTAGCGCGCCTGGGACAGGCTCAACGAGTGTCCGAACGCGTCGGCCTCACGCTCGTTCGCCGAGACGAGATCGGTGATCTGACCCCTTTGAGCAAGCGCGTCGGCGACTTCGCGGAACGCCGTCTGGATTGACTTCTCGTACTGCGCCACAGCCACGTTGCGTTGCGCCTTGGCGTAACGCAGGTTCGCCGCATTCAGCCCTGCATCGAAGATCGGCAGGGTGATGGCCGGCGTGAAGCTCCACGAACCCGTACCTGATCCGAACAGGTTGCCTATCGAAAGAGCGGTGCTCCCGCCCGAGCCGGTCAGCTCGATGGTCGGGAAGAAGGCGGCCCGGGCGGCGCCGATATTGGCGTTGTAGCCCTTGAGCTGGTCCTCGGCCTCCATCACGTCCGGTCGACGCAGCAGGACGTCGGAGCTCAATCCGGCGGGCAGGTCCGCCATGGTGGGCAGGTCGTTTTCCAGCGGGGACGGCAGCAGCTCCGCCGGCACCGGCGCCCCGACGAGCAGGGTCAGTGCATTCACATCCTGGGCGACGGTCGTAGTGTAGGTCGCAACCCCCGCCTTGGCCTGTTCGAGCGCGCTCTGGGCCTGGCGGACGTCCAGCTCCGAAGCGACGCCGCCGTTGAAGCGCGATTGGGTGATCGACAGGCTGCTCTCGTCGGCCTTCACCGTTTCCTGCGATAGGTTCAGCCGCGCCAGATCCGCGGCGTAGGTGACATAGGCTGTCGCCACCTGGGAGATCAGGCTTATCTGCTCAGCCCGGCGCGCCTCTTCCGTGGCGAGGTACTGCTCGAGCGCCTGCTTGGAAAGGCTGCGAACGCGTCCCCAGAGGTCCAGCTCGTAGTTGCTGATCCCGAGAGTGGCCGAGTAGTACTTAAGGGTGACGGACTTGCTGGCGCCGCCCCCGGTCGACACCCCGGATTCCGCCCCCAGGACGGCGCCGGGCAGGTATTCGTTCGTGCCGGCGCCGGCCGCATCGACATGGGGGAACAGGGCCGCACGCTGCACCCGGTACTGGGCGTGGGCCTCGGCGATGTTGAGCACCGTCACCCGCAGGTCGCGGTTGTTCGCTAGCGCGAGGTCGATGACCTGGTGCAGCTTAGGATCGACGACGAAGTCCTTCCAAGCCACGTCCGAAGCGGGCGTCGCGGCTTGGGCCGCCGGGTAGGCGGCGCCCTGCGGCCATGCTTGCGGCACGGGGGCGGCCGGACGCTCGTACTTCGGCGCCATGGTGCAGCCGGCCAGGACCGTAAGCGAGGCCAGGCCCAGCAAGGCGCCCTTCAACGTAGCGCCCTTGAAGGGTGGCAAGTTACGCGCGGGCATCTATGCGCCCTCCACATTGGTATGGTCGGGTCCGCCCGCGGGCGGATGGGCGTGGGAGACCGGCCGGCCTTTGGCCACCTTGCGCACCAGGACATAGAACAGCGGCACGAAGAAGATGGCCAGGACGGTGGCGCCGATCATGCCGCCGATAACACCGGTGCCGATGTCGTTCTGGCTACCCGATCCGGCCCCAGTGGAGATCGCCAGGGGCATGACCCCGACGATGAAGGCGAGCGAGGTCATCAGGATCGGGCGCAGGCGCAGTCGGGCCGCTTCGATGGCCGCCTCGACCGCGCTCTTGCCCTGGCGCATGGCCAATTCGGCGAACTCCACGATCAGGATGGCGTTCTTCGCCGCCAGCCCCATGGTGGTGAGCAGGCCGACCTGGAAGAACACGTCGTTGCTCATCTTGCGCAGCGAGACCGCCAGCACCGCCCCGATGATGCCGAGCGGCACCACCAGCAGCACCGCCACCGGCACCGACCAGCTTTCGTACAGGGCGGCCAGCGACAGGAAGACCACGATGATCGACAGGCCGAACAGCATGGGGGCCTGGGCGCCGGCGTTGCGCTCCTCGTAGGACAGGCCGGTCCATTCCAGGCCGATACCGGCCGGGAGCTTGGCGGCCATGGCCTCGATCTTGGCCAGGGCGACGCCGGAGCTGACGCCGGGAGCGGGCTGGCCCTGGATTTCCAGCGACGGCACGCCGTTATAGCGCTGCAACTGGGAGGGCCCGATCAGCCAATGGCTGTTGGCGAAGGCCGAGAAGGGGGCCAGCGAGCCGGAGGTCCCACGGACGTACCAGCGGTTCAGGTCCTCGGGCTTGGCGCGGAAGGGCGCGTCGCCCTGGACGTAGACGTGCTTGACCCGGCCGCGATCGGTGAAGTCGTCGACGTAGGACGATCCCCAGGCGGTGCCGATGGTGTCGTTCACGTCCGCGATCGACAGGCCGAGCGCGGTGGCCTTGGGCTGGTCGATGTCGACCTTGAGTTGGGGCGTGTCGGGCAGGCTGTTCGGGCGCACGGCCACCAGGGCCGGGTCCTTGGACGCCATGCCCAGCAGTTGGCCCTGGGCCGCCAGCAGGGCGTTGTGACCGAGATTGGCTTGGTCCTCGAGCTCGAGGTCGAAGCCGGTCGCATTGCCGAGTTCCTGCACGGACGGCGGGATCAGCGGGAAGATGAAGGCGTCGCGGACCTTGGAGAAGGCGCCGAACGCGCGCGCCACCACCGCCTGCGCCTTGTTGGCCGCGCCATGGCGCTGGTCGAAGGGCTTGAACAGGACGAAGCAGGTGCCCGCGTTTTGACCCTGGCCGGCGAAGCTGAAGCCGGCGATGCAGAACACGCCGTTGACGGCCGCCTTCTCGTTGACGAGGAACTGGTGCTCCACGGTGCGTTCGGCGTCGATGGTGCGCGACATGGCGGCGCCCGGCGGGAGCTGGACCAGCACGAAGGCCACGCCCTGGTCTTCGTCGGGCAGGAAGCCGGTCGGCAGGCGGGCGAACAGCAGGCCCATGCCGATGACGATCACCAGATAGACCAGCGCGTAGGGGACCCAGCGCTTGATCATGTGGTGGAGCGCGCCCTCGTAGTCCTTCACGCCCTTGTCGAAGGTGCGGTTGAACCAGCCGAAGAAGCCGCGCTGCTGGGCGTGGCCGCCAGCCTTGCGGGGCTTCAGCAGGGTGGCGCAGAGCGCGGGGGTCAGGATCAGGGCCACCAGCACCGACAGCAGCAGGGCCGAGACCAGGGTGACGGAGAACTGGCGATAGATCACCCCGGTCGAGCCGCCGAAGAAGGCCATCGGCAGGAACACCGCGACCAGGACCAGCACGATGCCGACCAGGGCGCCGGTGATCTCGTCCATGGATTTGCGGGTGGCCTCGACGGGCGAGAGGCCTTCCTCGTCCATGATACGCTCGACGTTCTCCACCACCACAATGGCGTCGTCGACAAGCAGGCCGATGGCGAGCACCATGGCGAACATGGTCAAGGTGTTGATCGAGTAGCCGAAGATCGCCAGCACCCCGAAGGTGCCCAGCAGCACCACCGGCACCGCGATGGTCGGGATCAGGGTGGCGCGCCAATTCTGCAGGAACAGGAACATCACCACGAACACCAGGATGATGGCCTCGAAGAGGGTGCGGACCACGTCCTCGATCGACAGCTTCACGAAGGGCGAGGTGTCGTAGGGGAAGGCCACCTTGACGTCGGGCGGGAAGGTCTTGGCGATCGAGTACACCTTCGCCTTCACCGCCGTCACGGTGGTGAGCGCGTTCGCGCCCGGGGCCAACTTGATGCCGAGGCCGCCGGCCGGATGGCCGTTGAAGCGGGCGAGCACGGAGTAGGAGTCCTGGCCCAGTTCGACCCGCCCGACGTCGCGCATGTAGACCGAAGAGCCGTCGGCGTTGGTCTTCAGCAGGATGTTGCGGAACTGCTCGGGCGTCTGCAGGCGCGACTGGCTGGTGACGACCGCGTTGAGCTGCTGGCCGTTGACGGAGGGCAGGGCGCCGAGCTGGCCGGAGGCGATCTGGGCGTTCTGGGCGGCCAGGGCGACCTTAACGTCCCCAGTGGTCAGATTGTAGTTGTTGAGCTTGAAGGGGTCGAGCCAGATCCGCATGGCGTACTGGGCGCCGAACAGCTGGGTGTCGCCCACGCCGTTCACGCGGCTCAGCGGATCGAGCAGGCGGCTGTTCACCAGGTCGGCGAGGTCGGAGCTGTCGTGCTGGCCGGTGGTCGAATAGACCGCCATGCCGAGCAGGAAGTTCTTGGTCGCCTTGGCCACCACCACGCCTTGCTGCTGCACTTCCTGCGGCAGGACCGGCGTGGCCAGTTGCAGTTTGTTCTGCACCTGCACCTGGGCGATGTCGGGGTTGGTGCCCTGGGCGAAGGTCAGGGTGATGACCGAGGTGCCCGAGGTATCGCCGGTGGAGGAGATGTACTCCAGGTGGTCCAGCCCCTTCATCTGTTGTTCGATGGGCTGGGTGACGGTGGTGGTCACCGTGTCGGCGTCCGCGCCGGGATAGACCGCGGTGATCGACACCGAGGGCGGTGCGATGCTGGGATATTGTGCGATCGGCAGGGTGGCGATGGCCATGCCGCCGGCCAACATCACGATGATCGCGATGACCCAGGCGAAGATCGGCCGGTCGATGAAGAAACGAGACATGATGGGTCGGTCCTGGCCTCAGTGGGCCGCGGGAGCGGTGGGGGGCGTGGTCGAGCCTGCGGGAACGGCCTTCACGGCGGCGCCGGGCTGGACCTTCATCAGGCCCTCCACGATCACCCGGTCTCCCGGGTTGACGCCGCTGGTCACCAGCCATTTGTCGCCGATGGCGCGATCGGTCACGATCTGGTGCGCCTGGGCCTTGCCCTGGGCGTCGACCACGAACAGGGACGCTTGGCCCTTGGGGTCGTGCGTCACGCCCTGTTGAGGCACCAGCAGGCCCTGGGGCGCGGTGGCCTGGGTCACGGTCTCGCGCACGTACATGCCGGGGAGCAGGGTCTTGGACGGGTTCGGGAACACCGCCCGCATCGTCACCGAGCCCGTCGTCGGGTCGACCAGGGCTTCGGAGAAGCGGAGCTGGCCGTCCTGGGAGTAGGCCGTGCCGTCCGAAAGCGTCAGCTTCACCCTGGCGCTGTCGGGACCCGCGGCGCCGATGCTCTTGTCGGAAAGCGACTGCTCCAGCTTCAGCAGTTCGTCGCTGGACTGGGTGACGTCGACATAGATCGGGCTCAGGGCCTGGACGGTGGCGAGCGCATTGGTCTGGCCGGCGGTGACCAGCGCGCCGGCGGTGTAGGCCGAGCGGCCGATGCGGCCCGAGATCGGGGCGCGGACCTTGGTGTAGCCGAGGTTGATGGCGGCGGCCTCGAGCGCGGCTTTATCCTGCTGCACGGTGGCGGCGGCCTGCTTGTACAGGGCGTCGGCGTCGTCGAAGTCCTGCTTGCTGACGGCGTTGATCTTCACCAGGTCGGCGTAGCGTTCCGACTTCAGCTTGGTGGTGGTGAGGTTGGCCTGGGCGTTGGCCAGCGTGCCCTTGGCCTGGTCGTAGGCGGCCTGGTAGGGCGCGGGATCGATCTGGTAGAGCACCTGGCCGGCCTTGACGTCGGTGCCTTCCACGAACAGGCGCGCCTTCAGGATGCCGTTCACCTGCGGCCGCACGTCGGAGACGGTGAAGGCGGTAGTGCGGCCCGGCAGGTCGGCGGTCAGCGGCACCGATTGCGCCTGCAAGGTGATGACGCCCACTTCCGGCGGCCCGGGCGGCGGCGGTGCGGCGGGCTTCGAACAGGCGGCGAGCCCGGTCGCGATTGTAAGGTTGGCCAGCACGAAGTATCGCACGGCGCCGGGGAGGCCAGATCTCGCCATCACGGTGTTGCGCCCCTGATATGGTATATCTAAAAATTGAGAGTGAACGTTCACTCTCATATCGAGGCGTGATATGGCTAGGCTTGCCCCGCGTCAAGCGCGCAGTTCAATCGGCGCAGCGGACAGCGTAGATGGAAGGATGATGGCGAGGCCGATGGACACGCGGTGTACGGAGAGATGGACCCCCGAGCGGCGGCGCGAACACGTGCTGGACGCGGCGGAGCAATGCTTTCGCAAGTACGGCTTCCATAGCGCGTCCATGGCCCAGATCGCCCAGGCCGCTTGTATGAGCGTCGGCCACATCTATCGCTATCTCCCGAACAAGGAAGCGCTCATCACCGCCATCGTGCAGCGGGACGCGGCGGTGGCCCTGGCCAATGTCGAGGCGCTGGAAAGCGACAACCGGCCGATCCGCCAGGCCCTTCAGGCTTATGCGCGGCGCACCATCGACTACCTGGCCCAGCCGGCCCGCGCGACCATGATGCTGGAGGTGATGGCCGAGGCGTCCCGCAACCCGCAGGTGGCCACGATGGTGCGCGAAGCCTTCTCGGAGGTGCAGGCGCGGATGGTCGGGCTGCTGCTGCGCGCTCGGCCTGTGGGCTTTTCCGAACAGGACATGCGCCAGCGCATCCAGATCCTGGACCTGCTGTTCGCCGGCACCATCATCAAGATGGTCAAGACGCCCGACTTCGACCGCGAACCTCTAGCGGCGCTCGTGACCGAATGCATCGCCAAGATGGTGGAGGGGGATTCCGACGCCGGCGCCCCTGAAGACGGAGCGAGGGAACGGCTGGCCGCCGTCGGCTGAAGCCGTTCAGCTGTCCGGCAGCGCCTGGGCCAGCCGCAGGAATCCGTCGACGTCGATCGTCTCGGCGCGGGCGTTTGGATCGACTCCGGCCGCCAGCAGCAGCGCCTCGCCACCCACCCCCCTGAGGCTGGAGCGGAGCATCTTTCGGCGCTGGCCGAAAGCATGGCGGGTGATGATCTCCAGCTTCTGCGTCAGGGCGTCGGAAGGCCGGTCCTCGCGCGGGTCCAGCCGCACCACCGCCGAATCCACCTTGGGCGGCGGGGTGAAGGCGCGGGCGGGCAGCTTCATCACCACCGAAGCCTTGGCCAGCGCCTGGGCCAACACCGAAAGACGGCCGTAGGCGTCTGAGCCCACGGGCGCGGCGATCCGGTCCGCCACTTCGCGCTGGAACATCAGGGTCATTGAGGCTGGGCGGAACGGCCCGGTCAGCCATTTGATCAGCAGGGGCGTGGCGACATTGTACGGTAGGTTAGCGATGATGCGCACCGGCAGGCCGCGTCCATGATCGGCCAGCAGCGCGCTCTCGTCCACGTCCAGGGCGTCGGCCTCCACCACCGTCAGCCGACCTTCGGCGATGGCGGCGAGATCGGCCAGGTGCTCGACGAAGCGGGGGTCCTTCTCCACCGCCACCACATGGACCGCGCCGCTCTCCAGCAAGGCGCGGGTCAGGCCGCCGGGGCCGGGGCCCACCTCGATCACCACCGCGCCCTCCAGCGGGCCCGCCGCGCGAGCGATCTTGCGGGTGACGTTGAGGTCGAGCAGGAAGTGCTGGCCGAAACTCTTCTTGGCGAGCAGTCCGGCGGCCGCCAGCCCGTCGCGGAGCGGCGGCAGGGCGGCGATGCTCATGACGCCGACGCCAGGAGGGCTCCCGCGCGCGAGGCGGCGATGTCGCCGGCGGTGCGGATTGCGGCGATCAGGCTGTCGGGGCGGGCCAGGCCCCGCCCGGCGATGTCGTAGCCCACGCCGTGGTCGGGCGAAGTGCGCACGATCGGCAGGCCGAGCGTGATGTTGACCCCGCCCCAAAAGTCCACGGTCTTCACCGGGATCAGCGCCTGATCGTGATAGAGGCAGATCACCGCGTCGTAGCCACGTCGGGCGTCGGCATGGAACAGGGTGTCGGCGGGGCGTGCGTCGGAGCAGCTGATCCCTTCGGCGCGCAGACGCGTGGCGGCGGGGTTGACGATCTCGATCTCCTCGCGCCCGAGCGAACCGCCTTCGCCCGCATGGGGGTTGAGGCCAGCCAGGGCCAGGCGCGGATTGGCGACGCCGAAATCCTGTCTGAGCGCCTCGGCGGTGATCCGGCCCACCTCGACGATGCGCTCCACGGTGAGCGACGCCACCGCCTGGCTCAGCGAGACGTGGATGGTGGCCAGCGTCACGCGCAGGTCCTGGGCGGCGAGCATCATCACCGGGCCGCGGACGCCGGCGTAGGGAGCGCCGGCTGTAAGCTCGGCCAGAAACTCGGTGTGGCCCGGAAAGCTGAAGCCGGCCTCGTAGAGCGGTTTCTTGGCGATGGGGGCGGTGACGAGCCCGGACACGGCGCCCGAGAGCGCCAGCCCGGTCCCGGTTTCGATCCAGCGCAGGATGCTTGGCGCGTATTGAGGTGAAGGTTTGCCGGCCACCACGGGGGTGAGCAGCGGCAGGTCGAGCACGGGCAGGGCGTCGCTGAAATAGGCCTGGGCTTCCTGGGGCGAACCCACCCGCCGGACCAGCCCGGTGCGCCCGGAGGCGGCGGACAGCGCGTCGTGGTCGCCCACCACCATGAAGCTCGGCCCCGTGTCGCGCAGGACGCTCCAGGCCTTGACGATGATCTCCGGCCCTATGCCCGCCGGATCGCCGAGGCTGAGCGCCAGGGGCGCGGACTTAGGGGAGGGCGTCACCGGGTCTCGATGGTTGCCGAGTTGCGCAGGTCCCGCAGGAACCGGCGGGCGAACATGGAGAGCTGCTCGCCGCGCAGCCGGTCGGTGATGTCGGCCTTGGTGATGGCGGCGACGCCGCTGGCATGGCGCGAGCAGACGGCGATCAGGTGCAGACCGACGTCGGTGCGGATCGGCTGGCTGACCTCGTCGATCGTCAGGTTGTCCACCGCCTTCTGGAAAGCCGGCCGCAGGTCCTTGACCTCGGTTTCGCCGAGATCGGCCGCGACCACGCCCGAGACCTTGCTCGATTCGGCCACCAGGGTTTCGCAGCTCACGGCCCTCTTGCGCAGCTCTTTGAGCTTGGCTTCGGCCTGGTTGAGCTGCTCGGCGGAGGCGTCCTGAGGCAGGCTGATCGCGGCCTGCTTCAGGTTCACCACCGTGGCGCCGGTGCCGACGCGCTTCTGGCGCAGCATGACGATATAGACGCCGGCGGAGGTGGGGATCGGCTGGGACATCTGGCCGGCGTGCATCTGCTCGACCGCCGCACGGACCTCGGGGCGAAGTTCAGCTTCGGACACCCAGCCCGCGTCGCCGCCGGTGGCGGCGGTCGGCAGGGCGGAGAACTGGTGCGCCACCGCGGCGAATGGCGCGCCCTGCTGCATCTGGGCGATGAGCTGCGCGGCGCCGTCCTCGGCCTGCTTCTGGCCACCCACGTGCCCGGCGTCGAGGAAGATTTCGCCGAGCTGGTATTGGGGCTTGAGCGAGGCGGCGTTGGCCTCCTCGAGGGCCGATTTGACCTGGTTGTCGCCGACGGCGACCGCATCGCGGAAGCGCGCGCCGATGTAGTGGTTCCAGCTCATCTGCGCGCGGATCTGGGAACGCAGGGTGGACAGGTCGACCCCGTCGCTCTTGAGCGTGGCGATCAGCTTCTGGCGGCTGATGCCGGATTGCTTGGCCATTTCGCCGATGGTCTGGTCGATTTCGGCGTCGGTCGGCTCGAGCTTGAGATCCTTCTGCTTCTTCTCGATGTCCTTGACCTCTTCCATCTCCAGCTGCTCGTCCACCAGCGAGCGCATGGCCTCGCGCTCGATCTGGGGGATGTTGTCCTGGCTGGGCTGCACGCCGGTGGTAGCCACCAGCAGGCGCATCCGCTGCTTCAGGTCGTAGCTGGAGATGATGTCGTCGTTGACCTTGGCGGCGACGCTCTCGCTCATGCCGGGCGTCTTGTTCGCGGGCTGGACGGCGACAGACTGGTCCGGGACCGCGGGCAGGCCGAGGTTGATACCCTGTGCGTGGGCGGACGAAACCGCCGTGAGCGACGCTCCCAGGAGCAGCGCGCCCAGGAGGGGAGCCGCCAGCGGACGGGAAACGGGCCGTTGGATCATGGGAGAGGTCCGCAAGCTACTCATCAACGATGGTTCCTATGCCTCGCCGTTACCGGCTACCACGCCCGGTGTTGGCCGGGGTGAGCGGTCCGTTGTCGCCGAAGGTGGCGAGGGTGACTCGGAAGGACACGGAGTTCGAGGTCCCGATCACGTTCGAAAAGGTTTCGTCCTGAGTATACAGGATATCCACCCGAATGCATTCGTCGCGGTATATCAGGCCGATCTGGGCGTATGGGAAGATGTCCTGCTGCATGTCCCGCGTCACATTGGCGCTCACGCCCCAGTGCTGGGTGAAGAAGACCTGCCCGCTGACCGCGATGTCCTCGGTCCGGCCGACCACGGTCGTGCCGATCTGATTGGTCAAGGTCGTGCTGGTGGTCTGAGACAGGCCGCTCTCGTTCAGGTCGTAGCGGACGTTCAGGAACAGGTTCCCGTTGTTGTAGCCGACGCCGGCCTCTTCACGCTCAACGTTGAAATCGTTGGCGTTTAGGCGAGAGCGCGTGAACAAGGTAACGCCGGTTATGGGCGAGGTCGTGGCGGCCACCACCCAGTCCGATGCAGTGCCGGCCAGGCCCGACAGGGCGGTGAACTGCGGATCGTCCTCGGCGCGGAAGGTGCGGCCGACGACGAAGGTGGCGTTGTGACTGGCGCCCCAGTCCACCGTGGCGCGACCGCCGACGTTCAGTCGCTCGCCGCCTTCCAGCAGATCGAAGCCAGAGAAGCGGTTGGCGTCGAACAGGTTGGTCTCGTCGTATTCGAACGAGGCGCTGTCCTCGTTGGGGATGTTCGGGTTCACCTTCTCGGTGGGCGAGACGGCGACCTGGGCCATGGGCTCCAGGACCACGCTGGCCCCGCCGATGGGTTTGATGAACGGCCAACTGACGGTCGCGCCGGCGGTGCCGTAGACGCGCTCCACGTTGTCCTTGCCCTCGACGAAGGCGCCGGTCTGCTGGTCGTAGACGTGTGCGTCCGAGATCGAATAGGCGTCCGCCCGACCAAACAGGAACGGCTCGATCTTGATGCCGCTGTTCATAATGAAGTCGGTCCGCCAGTCGACCTCGGCGCTGGCGCGCCGGCTGCTGGTGTATTCGAGGGCCGAGACCTGCTTGAGCCCGCTTGGGCTCAGCTGCGCAGTAACGGCGCCCAGGGGACCCGACGCGGGGTTGAATTCCTGAGGTCCCTGCGGGATGACGCCGCTGGGATCGTAGATCGAGACCACTGGCCGGTTGCGGCTCAGCGCCACGGCGGTGCCCCGAATTTCCAGGGCGCCCCCGAACACCGGTTCGGTGGGGTCGTAGCGCGCCTCGATCAACGGTCCAACGATGGGGAAGGAGGCGCTGCTCTCGAAGACGCCGCTGGGGTTGGCTGTCGTCGCGCCCGACACGGCGCGCAGACTCTGGAAGTCCATCGTCGCTACGGAGATGTAGCTCTGCTGGTCCGCGCGCACGGTGTAGAGCTGCGAGATCAGCCGGTCGGTGTCGGCGGGGAACGGCCCGCGGTCGGTGTAGACGTCGTGGACGCCGTAGCGCGCGAAGAAGGTCGGGTCGCTGACCCGCTCCGCCCCGAAGCCCCAGACCCAATCCGGGGCGATGTCGAACAGGCCGCGTCCCAGGATGTAGCTGCGCGAGGTGTCGTTGCCGAAGAAGTTGTGATTGTCGAACAACTGCTCGTGGGTGTAGCCCGCGCGAATGTCGACCATCCCCGAGTAAAAGCGCTCGGTGTAGCGCAGGTCCAGGAAGGGGTTCACCCGCGTATTGAACTGGGGCGATACGATCAGGTCGGTCGAGGGGCCGAGGGTGATCAGATAGGGTTGCTGGTAGGAGAAACCCCGCCGGCTCGAGTCCTCGAGCTTGGGCGCGAGCAGGCCTGAGCGGCGCGGCAGCGTCGGGTCCGGGTGCCAGAAGATCGGGCTGTAGAACACCGGGATGCCCAGTATCCGCACCACCGCATTGCGGTAGTAGATCACATGGTTTTCGCGGTCTTCGGTGATCCGCGTCGCCTGGATCGACCAGGAAGGGTTCTTGGGCGCGCCGTCATCCGCGCAGATGTTGCAGGTGGTGTAGACAGCGTTGTTGAGCTGGTTGACCGTTTCGGTTCGGCGAACGGCTGCGCCGGCGGCGATGGTGACGTTGCCCGGCTCGTGGGCGGCGAAGCCGATGGCGACCGCGGCGCGGAACTGGTCGTCCAGGGTGACGTCGTCGCCGTACTGGGTGGTGCCGTCGGCGTTGGAGATCACCGCGTGGCCCAAGGCATGGGCGGCGCCGGTGACGCTGTTGTAGTCCAGCCGGTCCGCCCGCAGGGTGCGGCCCTGATAGCGGGCCTGGACGTGGCCGATGGCGGTGACGGTGTTGTTCGGCTTGTCCTGGATCAGGGTGTCCGCTTGCAGCGTCATCTCGTGCTGGCCCAGGCCGTCGTCGGGCAGGGGCGCGCTCGGGGTCTTCAGGCGGCTGCCGATCTGGGCGAAGGCCGGCGTGGTCGCGACTAGGCAGACCGCCGCGACCGCGACGCCGGCCAGCAGCAGCGCCCGTCCGGTCCGTCGCGTCAGCTTGCTGGCGGCGACGAGGCTCGAAGGCCGGGCTTGACGCATTCGCTAGACGACCCTTGATCGGTGGCCGCAACGGGCGGACTCAGGCGGAAGGTCGAGCTTCCTCCAATGGACGCGCGGCTGCGTCAACCGTCTTCAGTGTAACAGAGCAGGGTGAAGCCCCCGAGCAACGCTATCAGCGGCGGCGCCCACGCGGCCAGCAGGGGTGGGATGATCTCCGACTTGCCGAGCGCGTTGCAGAACTGGTTGAAGAAGAACAGCACGAAGCCCAGCGCCACGCCCGAGCCGGCGAAAGCCGCCAGCCCGCCCAAGCGCAGCAGGCGCAGCGAGAAGGCCGCCGCCAGCACCGACATGCCCGCGAACATCACCGGCGTGGCCAGCAGGTTGTCGAACTGCATCCGATACAGGGTGGCGGAAAAGCCGGCTCGCTCGGTGCGGGCGATGATGAAGGGCAGTTTCCAGAACGGCGCCGCCTGGGCGGAGGAGAATCGCTCCAGCGCCGTGCGCTCGCTCAGCGTCGAGGGCAGGGTGACGCTCTCCACGTGCAGGGCCTGACCACCGGGATTGGCTTCCTTGACGCCGGTCAGCCGCCACATCTTGCCGTCGAGCCTGGCCTTGGTCGCGTCGATGCGGCGGGCGAAGTGGGTCGTGCCGGTCCTGTCCAGCTTGTAGAGGAACAGGGTCACGTTCCTCAGGTCGACGCCGCCCCCGACCTGCGAATCGGCGCGGATGATGATCTGGCTGTGCTTGTCGCCCTGACGCAGCCAGATGGTCTTCTGCGGGTTGTAGCCCGGGATGGCGTTGGCCTTCTCGTAGAGGCGGGCATAGGCGTCGTCCATGCTCGAGGCGAGCGGGTTCAGGACCAGGATCGTCACCACGCCCACGGCCAGCGCCGCGCCCGCCGCCGGGAAGATGAAGCGCCACGCCGACACGCCAGCGGCCCTGAGCGCCACCAGCTCGCTGCGCCGGTTCAGGTTCACATAGGCGCCCAGCACCCCGAACAGGAAGGCGAACGGCAGGAGCTGGACGATCTTGGACGGCGCGCCCAGCAGGGTCAGGGCGAAGATGTCGCCGAGCGAGGCGCTGTGGGTCTTGTTGCCGACCGTGCGCGACAGCTCCACGAAGTCGATCAGCATGACGATGGTGGCCAGGACCGCCAGGGCGCCGAACACCCCGGCCAGGGTGCGGGTCAGCACGTATTGCTCGACACGAGTGAGCTTGAGGCGACGCCGTTGCATGCCCGGCCCACGGTCGTGGGCGCGATCCGGGCGGAAGCTGGCGAAGCGCACGGCGCGCAGCCGGTCGAGGCGGGGACGGCGGATGGGCTGGGCGAAGGACATGGGGCGGGTGGGGACCCAGGGGCGGCGACCGGACAGGTCGGGGCGGGAAAGGTCGTTCTCTGTACATGCACCGGCCGAACCGTCCAAGGACCCCGCGTCGAGAAGCCTCGCAGACCCGGCGGATTTGGCTTAATCGGTTCGGTCTGGTTTCTCAGTATCCGCCGCCTTGCAGGGATCGCGCATGAACATCGACTTCGCCGCCGCCGGACAGGCGCCGTCCGCAGAGACCGCCCTGGCGCTGCTGGTTTTCGAAGGCGGCGCCCTGGCCGGCCCCGCCGCCCAGCTCGACACGATCACCGACGGCGCCCTCACCCGCGCGATCGCGGCCAGCCGGTTCAAGGGCTCCAAGGGCCAGACGCTGGAGCTGGTCGGGCCGGCCGGCTCGGCCGCCGGCCGTATCGTCCTGGTGGGCGCGGGTTCCCGCGATACGCTGGACGAGCGGATCGTCGAGCAGGCGGCGGCCTCGGCCTATGCCGCGGTCAAGATCAGCGGACTGAAGACCCTGGTCGTCGACGTCTCCGACCTCGCCCCCGAACAGGCGGCCCACGCCGCGTTCGGCGTGCGGTTGGCCGCGTACCGCTTCGACCGCTACCGCACCAAGGAGAAGCCCGAGCAGAAGCCCTCCGTCGAGACCCTGCGGGTGCTGGCCGCCGATGCGGCGGTGGCGCAGACCGCGTTCGGCCCGCTCGAAGCCCTGGCGGATGGGGTGAGCTTCACCCGCGACCTGGTGTCGGAGCCCGCCAACATCCTCTACCCCGAAGAGTTCGCCCGCCGGGTCAAGGCGCTGGAATCGATGGGCCTGACGGTCGAAATCCTGGGCGAGGCCGAGATGGAGAAGCTCGGCATGGGGTCGCTGCTGTGCGTGGGCTACGGCAGCGCGCGCGAGAGCCAGTTGGCGGTGATCCAGTGGAAGGGCGCGGCCGACCCCGACGCCCAGCCCATCGCCTTCGTCGGCAAGGGCGTCTGCTTCGACACCGGCGGCATCTCGATCAAGCCGGCCGAGGGCATGGAGGACATGAAGTGGGACATGGGCGGGGCGGGCGCGGTCGCCGGGCTGATGCACACGCTGGCGGGGCGTAAGGCCAAGGTCAACGCGGTCGGCATCCTGGGCCTGGTCGAGAACATGCCCGACGGCAAGGCGGTGCGCCCCGGCGACATCGTCACCTCCATGTCCGGCCAGACCATCGAGGTGATCAACACCGACGCGGAGGGCCGCCTCGTGCTGGCCGATGCGCTCTGGTATTGCCAGGACCGCTTCAAGCCCAGGTTCATGATCGACCTGGCGACCCTGACGGGGGCGGTGATCATCGCGCTCGGAAACGATTATGCGGGCCTGTTCTCCAACGACGACGACCTGTCCGACCAACTGCTCGCCGCCTCCAAGGCCACCGGCGACAACCTGTGGCGGATGCCGCTGCACGCGGGCTACGAGAAGCAGTTCGACAGCCTGGCGGCGGACATGAAGAACGTCGGCGGCCGTCCCGCCGGCTCGATCACCGCCGCCCTGATCCTGCAGAAGTTCGTCAACGGCCTGCCCTGGGCGCACCTGGACATCGCCTCCACGGCCTGGAAGAAGCCGTCCTCGGTCTCCACCATCCCCGAGGGCGCGACCGGCTTCGGCGTGCGCCTGCTCGACCGGCTGGTGGCCGACAACTTCGAGGGCTGAGGTCTCTTAGGAAGGACGGGGGATGGCCTGCGAGGTCTGGTTCTACCACCTGGAGCGCACCGGGCTGGACCAGGCCTTGCCCGAGCTGCTGGAAAAGACCCTGGCGCGGGGCTGGCGCGCCCTGGTGCGCAGCGGCGAGCGCGACCGGATGGAGCACCTGGACGGCTGGCTGTGGACCTATCGTCCCGACAGCTTCCTGCCCCATGGCCGCGCCGACGAGACCCACGCCGAGCGCCAGCCGGTGCTATTGTCCCTGACCGGCGAGAACCTGAACGGGGCCCAGGCCCTGTTCCTGCTCGACGGGGCCGAGCCCGGTGCGCTGGACGCCTATGCGCGCTGCATCGTGCTGTTCGACGGTCGCGACGAGGCGGCCCTGGCCGGCGCGCGCGAACGCTGGCGCGAGGTCAAGGCGGCGGGGCACGAGGCGGCCTACTGGCGGCAGTCGGAGGAGGGGGCGTGGCGCAAGCAGGCTTGATGCGTGCGGCGGCCGGGGGGCTGGTGTTCGCGATCGTCGGGGCGGTGCTGGCGGGATGCGCGGCCAACTCCATCGACGGCGCCCTGGGCTCGCCCTCGGCCAAGCCGGTCCTGCCCATTGGGCCGGTGGCGCGGGCGGCGGTCGAGGTGGAGACCGGCCAGGTCCCGGTTCCCCCGCCCTATCCCCGGATTTCCAACGACACCTGCGGCGCCAATGCGCTGGCCTATCTGATCGGCCGCCCGAAGACGGAGATCCCGATCCCCACGGACCTGTCCCACCGCCGCGTCGCCTGCGCCGCCTGCCCGGTGGCGCCCGACGTGCGCCTGGACCGGCTCAACATCATCTACGACGCCGAAACCGGGAAGGTGACGCGACTGAGCTGCGGGTAGCGCTCCGCGCTCCTCAGCATGACGAAGATGGGGGATAGCCGTCTCGGCACGGCGCTTCTTTTCCGTCCCAAAAACGCCCGTCATGCTGAGGAGCCCCGAAGGGGCGTCTCGAAGCACGCACGCTCCGCCGCCCACTTTCACACCAAATTCGGCGTCGTATCCTTGAAGCTCGGCAGCGCCTGCACCCTGGCCCACCAGTCCGCGAAACCCTCGACGTCGAACGCCGCGTCCTTGTCGGGCGTCAGCGAGACGTAGAAGGCGATGGGCGCGAGGTAGAGGTCGGCCAGGCTCAGCTCGCCGGCGATGAAGGGCGAGGCGCCCTTCGCCCGCATGGCCAACTCGATCACCTTGCGGCCGTTCTCGATTCCGCCCGCGCGCATCGCCTCGTTCTTGCCGCCGACGAAATCGGGGAACAGGTGGTAGGCGGCGAGGCCGAGCAGGGCGCCGTAGCCGTAGGAGTCGATCAGCCCGACCACCATGTCCATCCGCGCCCGGTCCCTGGGCGTGGCCGGGACCAGCGACCGGCCTGGCAGCACGTCGTTGAGATAGCGGGCGATGGCCGAGGTCTCCAGGATGCGCATCCCGTCGTGGTCGAGCACCGGCACCTTGCCGAACGGATGGCGTTCCAGATGCTCCGGCTCCTTCGGCTCGCCCTTCAGCACGTTGAGCGGCGCCTGCTCGAATGCGGTGAAGCCCTTCTCGGCCAGCACCATCTTGACGGTGCGCACATAGGTGGAGCCGTCGAAGCCCCAGAGGGTCATGTCGGACATGGATAGGTTGTTCCTATGAGCGCGAAGGGGTGACGGAGAACGGGTGACGCCAATATAAATTCGGTTTGTGAACCTACGAGGATACGAGAGGCTGCGGATCGACGCTGCGTTCAGCCTCAATTCGGAGGGGAGGGTGAATAGGTGACAGTCGATAGCGTTATTTTTGATGCTCGCAGCGATCAGTCGTCGTTGGTCGAGCCCGGCGGCGTGGTGATGCTGGCGATTGTCGCCGTTTTCCTCGTCGTCGCGATTCGCAGTCCGAGGTTTTTTCGGCGAGGCGATTCGACGCTGAACCGCGCCATCGCCATCGTAGCGCTTGTGGCGGTCGGGGCCATAATGCTGACGGCGTCGCTGTCCTTCTGGACGTCCTTAAAGTCGAAGGAAATTTTGAGTCGCAACGGTGGCGTCGTCATTCAAGGATGTGTTCGCGATTTTAGGCGAGATGTGCACCAAGGTGAACACAATATCGCCGATACTTATTTCTCAATCGGGGATCAAAGCTTTCATTTTAACGCCAGTCCCTGGATTTCGGGTTTTCACAACGAGGACGATGCGATCAGACCGGACGACCGGCTTCGGATTACGATGAAGGGCGCGAGTATTCTCCGCATCGAGCGCGCGCCTAACGCCTGTCCAAGGCCTCTACGCCCATAACGCGCCCTGTTCGAGCGCCGGCCAGAATCTCCCGAACCCTCAAACCCCCGCCTCGGTCTTCGCCGTCTCGTAGGCCTCCGCCGCCTCCATCCATTCCATCTCCGCTGTTTCCAGCTGGTCGGCGGCTTCGGCGCGGGTCTTGCCGAGCGCCACGGCCTTGCCGGCGTCGCGGGTGAACAGGGCGGGGTCGGCGAGCAGGGTGTCGGTGTCGGCGATCTTGCGGGTCAGGGCCTCCATCCGCTTCTCCACCGCCTCCACCGCGCGCTTGAGCGGGGCGATGCGGGCGCGGGCCTCGGCGGCGGCCTTGCGGGCGTCCTTCGCCGAATTGGCGGCGCCGTTCGCGCTCGCCCCGGCGCGGGCCTCGCTGTCGGCGCGGGCGGCGGCGCGGGCGCGGTCGAGCACCAGGCGGGTATAGGCCTCCATGTCGCCCTCGAACGGGGCGATGGTCCCGTCCGCCGCCAGCCACAGCCGATCCGCCACCATCTCCATCAGCGAGCGGTCGTGGGTGATCAGCAGCACCGCCCCCTCGTAGTCGTTCAGCGCCTCCATCAGGGCGTGGCGGCTATCGATGTCGAGGTGGTTGGTCGGCTCGTCCAGGATCAGCAGGTGCGGCGCCTCCATGGCCACGAGATGCAGCAGCAGCCGCGCCCGCTCGCCGCCGGACAGGTCGGCGGCGGTGGTCTCCATCTTGTTGGACGACAGGCCGAACTGGGCCAGGCGCGAGCGGCGGCGGGGCTCGGTCTCTTCGGGCAGGGCGCGGCGGATCATGTCCAGCGGCGTGTCGGCCGGGTCCATCGCCTCGATCTGGTGCTGGTTGAACCAGCCGACCCGCATCCGCGGCTGGCGCGCCACTTCGCCGGCCATCGGCGTGAGGGCGTCGGCCAGCAGCTTGGCGAAGGTGGACTTGCCGGCCCCGTTCACCCCCAAGAGGCCGATGCGGTCGTCCACATCGAGCCTGAGCGTCATGTTGCGCAGGATCGCCCGGCCGTCGTAGCCGACCGACGCCTTCTCCAGCCGCACCAGGGGCGGGTTCAGCGCGCGCTCGGGCGAGGGCAGGGTGAAGGGCGCGACCCCGCCCTCGACCGAGACGGTGATGGTCTGCATCTTGGCCAGCCGCTTCATCCGCGACTGGGCCTGGGCGGCCTTGGTGGCCTTGGCCTTGAAGCGGTCGACGAAGGCCTGGAGCTTGGCGCGCTCGGCCTCCTGCTTGACCGCCTGGGCGCCGATCAGGCGCTGTTTCTCCGCCCGCAGCCGCTCGAAGTCGTCGTAGCCGCCGGTGTAGAGGTCCAGCTTGCCGTCGTGCAGGTGCAGGATGTGGTCGACGGAATTGTTCAGCAGGTCGCGGTCGTGGCTGACCACCAGCGCCGTATGCGGATAGCGCTTCAGCCGCACCTCCAGCCACAGGGCGCCTTCCAGGTCCAGATAGTTGGTCGGCTCGTCCAGCAGCAGCAGGTCGGGCTCGGCGAACAGGGCCGAGGCCAGCGCCACCCGCATCCGCCATCCGCCGGAGAACTCCGACATCGGCCGCGCGAGGTCGGCGTGGGAAAATCCAAGCCCGCTGAGAATCTCTGCGGCGCGGGCGGGGGCGGCGTCGGCGCCGATGTCGAACAGCCGCGCATGGATCTCGCCCAGCCGCTCGGGCGCGGCGACGTCCAGCTCGGCCAGCAGGGCGGCGCGCTCCACGTCGGCGGCCAGGATGGTGTCGAGCAGGGGGACGGGCGTGGCTGCATGTTCCTGGGCCACGGTGGCGATGCGGCCCGAGCGGGGGACCACGATGTCGCCGGTCAGCGGCGACAGCTCGCCCAGGATCAGCTTGAACAGGGTCGACTTGCCGATCCCGTTGCGCCCGACCAGGCCCACCTTGGCCCCGTCGGGCACGCGCGCCGTCGCGCCCTCGAAGAACTTGCGCCCCCAGGCGTTGAAAGAGAGGTCGTTGATCTGCAGCATGTTGGGGCGGCTTATGTCGTGGAGCGGGGCCGCTGAGAAGCCGGTGCTTCCATTTCAGCTATCGGCCTTCACCACTTCCGCTCATCCCGGCATTCGCGGGATGAGCGGAAGGGGGGGGAGCATAGTTCCTGCACCGCGCTGCAGGGCTCTATCTTCCCCAAAGTGCGCACAGCCGTTGGCGGGACACGATCGCATGGCTATAAGCCCGCGACCTCCCATCCGAACCAAAAGATAAAACCCATGACCGAACGTACGTTCTCGATCCTGAAGCCCGACGCCACCGCCCGCAACCTGACCGGCGCGATCAACGCCGTGATCGAAGGCGCCGGCCTGCGCATCGTCGCCCAGAAGCGCATCCAGATGAGCCGCGCCGACGCCGAAGCCTTCTACGCCGTGCACAGCGCGCGTCCCTTCTTCGGCGAACTGGTCGACACCATGACCTCGGGTCCGGTGGTGGTTCAGGTGCTGGAAGGCGGCAACGCCATCGCCAAGTACCGCGAGATCATGGGCGCGACCAACCCGGAACAAGCCGCCGACGGCACCATCCGCAAGCTCTACGCCAAGTCGATCGGCGAGAACTCGGTCCATGGTTCGGACGCGCCCGAGACCGCCAAGGTCGAGATCGCCCAGTTCTTCTCCGAAGCCGAGATCGTCGGCTGAGGCTGGTTTCCGCCTCCGGGGGACGGAGGCGGAACGCGCCTGCGTCCTTCGAGACGCCCCTTCGGGGCTCCTCAGGATGACGAACGGGGTTAAGCGCACCCAGGCTCGTCATGCTGAGGAGCGCTCCAACGGAGCGTGTCTCGAAGCACGCACACCCCATGCGAACCGCGCCCGGTTCTGCTAAGGCGGCTGATCATGGCAGTCCCCGACGACGCGCTGGAGCGATACCCGCCGCGCCCCTATCATGAGATCAAGCACGAGATCCGCACGGGCGACCTGATCCTGTGTTCGGGCGACGCCCTGTTCTCACGGGTGATCCGCCTGGTCACCGGCAGCCCCTGGAGCCATGTGGCGCTGGTGGCGCGGGTGGACGCCATCGACCGGGTGATGGTGCTGGAGAGCGTCGAGCGCCTGGGCGTACGTGCGGTGGCGCTGCGGGCCTTCCTCGCCAAGGACAGCACCGGGCGAAAGCCCTATCCCGGCCGCCTGCTGCTGGTGCGCCACAGCGAGTTCGAAGCCAAGGCCACGCCGCGCCGGCTGATCGCCATGGCCGATTTCGCCGTCGACCGCTTCGGCGCCCCGTTCAGCCTGCGCGAGGTGCTGAAGATCGGGCTGCGGATCTTCTGCGGGGCGATCAACGTGCGTATCCCTGGCCGGCTCAATCCCAAGACCGATTACATCTGCTCGGAATACGTCGGCAAATGCTACGAGCGGATCGGCATCCTGATCCCCTGGGATGGGCGAGGCTTCATCGCGCCGTGCGACTTCGCACGCGATCCCAAGATCGAGGTGGTGGCCCAGATCGCGCCGGTGTGAGCTTAGGCCACCCTTAAGCTTAAGCGCGTATGCGGGACCCCATCGTCCTGCGGAACGCCCGGAATGACACGCACCCTTTCCATCCTCGCCGCGCTGGTCCTGGTCGCAGGCGGCGCGCCGGCCCGGGCCCAGAACCCGGCGCAGATCGCCCATGCGCGATCGGGCGCGAGTTGTCCGGGCTGCAACCTGTTCCAGGCCGACTTCGCCAATGTGGAGTTGAAGGGCCGCAGCTTCGCCCACGCCCGCCTGCGCCAGGCCGACATGTCCACCGCCGTGATGAACCGCACCAGCTTCGCCGGGGCCGACATGCGCGACGTGAACGCCTACGGCGCGGTGTTCGGCGGGGCGAGCTTCGCCGGGGCCGACCTGACCAACGCCACCTTCGTGGGGACCTTCCTGGAGGGCGCGAACTTCAGCGGGGCGCACCTGGCGGGGGTGAACTTCTCTGGGGCCGAGATGGGCCGGGCCGTGGGCCTGAGCCAGCGCCAGCTCGACCAGGCCTGCGGCGACGCCGCCACCGTGGTTCCGCGCGGTCTTCGCCTTGCGTTCTGCGTCAAGCCCTGAGGTGACGCGCCTTAGAATTACCAAGGTTTAAGTGGCGCCCAGGGAGCGCTTGCCCGACATTATGGCTTATAGACCGTTCAGGTCTCGGAGTATTCGTGTCGTGCGCACCCTCGCCGTTCTGTTCGTCTCTGCGGTCGTGAGCTTGGGCCATACGGCCGGAGCTTCGGCCATGGACAAGGACGTAGCCCGGCGGGTGGCGCTGGGCGGGTCCTGCCCGGGCTGCGAGTTCTCGGGCCGCCAGCTGGTGGGCGCCAACTTCATGGGCGGCAACTTCGTCAACGCCGCCCTGGTGGGGACCGACCTGCGCGGGGCCAAGGTGATGGGCTCCACCTTCAACGGGGCCGACTTCACCCGCGCCGACCTGCGTGGGGCTTCGGTGGTGGCCGCCAGCTTCGTCAACGCCAACTTCTCCAACGCCCAGCTCGAAGGGGTGGAGGCGCAGGGCGCCAACTTCTCCGGCGCCAACCTGACGGGCGCGCGGCTGAAGTCTTCCACGATGGAAGCGGCTGTGTTCACCAACGCCCGGCTTGGCGGGGCGCAGTTCCACAGCGCTTCGCTGGAGGGCGCGCGGCTGAACGGGGTCCAGGCCCAGGGCGCCGATTTCAGCGATGCCGGCCTCGACGCCTCGGATTTCACCAATGCCCGTCTGCAGCACGCCTCGTTCCGCAACGCCGAACTCCATGGCGCTCGGTTCGCTGGAGCTCAACTGGATGGAGCCGATTTCCATGGCGCGGAGCTGGAGGCGGCCGATCTTCGCAACACCGACCTCTCGGGCGTGCACGGACTGACCCAGGATCAGCTCGACGACGCCTGCCTCAGCGGGCCCATGCGCCTGCCGCCGGGGCTGAAGGCGCGGGGATGCAGCCAGGTCGCGATGCACGCGCCGCCCGTCCACATCCATATCCCGCGGATCGATGTGCACGCCTCGGGGGTGGACATCCATGTGCCTGGCAGGGACGTACACGTCTCGGACGGCGACGAGGGCCCCCGCTAAGCCGCTTGTCCGCGCTGGCTTCGGGCGCCGATCAGCGACAGCAGGATCAGGCTCAAGGACAGGAGCGCGGCGACCGCGCCGGCCATGAAGGGTGCGGCCAGTCCCGCCACCTGGGCCACGCCGCCAGCGATGGGGCCCGCCAGCGCCAGGCCGAGGTCGAAGCAGGCCAGATAGGCGCCTAGGACCAGGCCCCGGCTCTCGGGACCGACGCGCCGGATCGCCTCGACGCCGAGCGACGGGAAAATCAGCGAGTAGCCGAGCCCGGTCAGGGTCGCGCCGACCAGCGCCTCGAGTCCCGATCCGGCCCGCCAGATCAACAGCAGGCCGGCGGCCTCGATCAGCAGGCAGACGATGGCGCTGCGATAGCCGCCGATGCGGTCCGGCAAGCCGCCCAGCACCAGGCGCACGCCGATATAGGCGACGCCGAAGCCGGTTAGGGCGAAGCCGGCGCCGCTCCAACCCTGGGTCTGGTAGCGCAGGGCGAGGAAGGTGACGATCACGCCCACCCCCAACGAGGCGAGCGCCATGCCCAGGCCCGGCGCCCAGATCAGCCGCAGCACACCCAGGAACGCGGCGCACCGGCTGGGCGTCAGCGGCGCGTCGGTCCAGCGGAATGCTACAAGAGCGCCCAGGGCCGGCAGGACGATGGCGCAGGCGGCCACGGCGGCGAAGCCTCCGTACCGGGCGACCGCCAACCCCGCCGGCGCGCCGATGGCCAGGGCGCCGTACATGGCGATGCCGGACCAGGCCATGGCCCGACCGGCGTTATGAGGGCCGACCCGCGCTATGCTCCAGGCCGCCAGCGCGGTGATGAACAGGCTTTCGCCCAGGCCCAGCAGCAACCGTCCGCAGATCAGCACGGCGAGCGCCGCCAGCGGCTGACCTGAGCAGGCGCTCGAGGCGAGATACAGCAGGCCGGTCAGCGACGCGCATCCCAGGCCAAGCAGCGAGGCGCGCTTTGGGCCACGGGTGTCGCAGAGCCGGCCGGCGTACTGGCGGGTCAGCAGCGTGGTCAGCGACTGCAGCCCGATCACGCAGCCGACCACCACCGGCCCGAAGCCCAGGCTGCGGTTCACGAAGGACGGCAGCACCGGCAGTGGAACGCCGATCGCCAGGAAGCCGAGGAAGGCGACCAGGCTGAACGGGATCAGCTGGCCGACGACGTTCGGGCGCGCGTCGCCGCCGGCCGTCATGCTCAGGTCGCGTGGGCGGGGACGGTTGCGGCGTCCTTGGAGTGGGCCTTCCCGGTGCGGAGCCGGTCGAGATAGATGTAGATCACCGGCGTGGTGAACAGGGTCAGGATCTGGGACACCGTCAGGCCGCCGATGATCGCCCAGCCCAGCGGCTGGCGGAACTCGGACCCGGTCCCGTGGCCGACCACCATAGGCACGCCGCCCAGCAGGGCGCAGGCCGTGGTCATCAGGATCGGCCTCAGCCGCTGGTGCGAGGCCTTGGCCACCGCGTCGCGCGCGCTCATCCCCTCCTCGCGCTCGAAGCGCAGGGCCACATCGACGATCATGATGCCGTTCTTCTTGACGATGCCGATTAGCAGGATGATGGCGATGATGCCGATGACGTTGAGATCCTGGCCCACCGCGATCAGCGCCAGCAACGCGCCCACCCCCGCCGACGGCAGGGTGGACAGGATGGTGATCGGGTGGATGTAGCTCTCGTAGAGCACGCCCAGGATGATGTAGACGGCCAGGAGCGCCGCCGCGATCAGGATCGGTTCGCTGGACAGCGACTGCTGGAACGCCTGGGCGGTGCCCTGGAACGCGCCGGTCAGGGTGGCGGGGGCGCCGAGCTTCTCGCGGGTGGCCTCCACGGCCGCGGTGGCCTGGCCCAGCGATGCGCCCTGCGCCAGGTTGAACGACAGGGTGGCGGCGGGGAACTGGCCCTGATGGCTGATCGTCAGGCTGCCGGTCGCATTGGGATCGACCCTGACGAACAGCGACAGCGGCACGGTCTTACCCGTCAGCGGCGACAGCAGATAGACCGAGTTGAAGATGCCCGGGGTGGCCTGGAGGTTGGGCGGTCCCTCCACGATCACGTGGTAGCTGTTGAGCTGGGTGAAGTACTGGGCGACCTGATGCTGGCCGATCTGGTTGTAGATCGCCGTGTCGATGTCGGCCGGCGCGATGCCGAAGCGCGCGGCGGCGTCCCGGTCGATGGTCAGCTGGACCGAGGCGGCCTGCGACTGCTGGTCGGAGCTGACGTCCCTCAGTTGGGGCAGGCCCTGGAGCGCGGTCAGCAGCTTTGGCGCCCAGGTGTTGAGCTCGTTAAGGTCCGCATCCGCTAGCGTGTACTGATACTGGGCCTGGCCGGTGCGGCCGCCGACGTTGATGTCCTGGCGCGACTGCAGGAAGGTCTGCACGCCTACCAGCTTGGCCAGCTTGGGCCGCAGCCGGGCGATGATCTGGTCGGCGTTGGCGGTGCGCGCGTCGCGCTCCGACAGGCTGATGTTGAGGTTGGCCTGGTTGGTGCTGGTGCCGCCGACGAAGAAGGCGACGCTGGTGACGTCGGGGTCCTGGCGCAGCACGTTGGCGACGGCCTCGATCTTTTCGTTGGTCTTGGCGATCGAGGCGTCCTGGGAGGTGATCATCAGGCCGCCGAGGAAGCCGGTGTCCTGCTGCGGGAAGAAGCCGGTCGGCACGGTGGCGTAGAGGATGCCCGCCCCCACGGCCGTGGCGATGAACACCGCCAAGGTGATGCGCATGTGGCGCAGCACGACGTCCAACGCATTGGCGTAGGCGGTCTCCATGTTGATGAAGCCCTGCTCCAGCGCCTTCATGATCCGGCTGGTGGGCGGCTTGGGCTTGCGCAAGAACTTGGCGCACAGCATCGGGGTCACGGTCAGCGACAGCACGATCGACAGCGCCACGGCGGCGCTGAGGGTGAGGGCGAATTCGCTCATCAACCGCCCGACCACCCCGCCCATGAACATCAGCGGCGTGAACACCGCGATCAGCGAGATCGAGATGCTGAGGATGGTGAAGGCGATCTCGCCCGATCCGGCCATGGCCGCGTGGAAGGGTTCCTCGCCCTCCTCGATGCGTCGCCAGATCACCTCGACCATGACGATGGCGTCGTCGACGACGAAGCCCACCGCGATCGACATGGCCATCAGCGACAGGTTGTCGAGGCTGAACTTGAGCGGCAGCATCACCGCCGCCGTCGCCAGCAGCGACAGCGGGATCACCACGCTGGGGATCAGGGTGGCGCGAATGTCGCGCAGGAACAGGAAGATCACCGCCACCACCAGCGCGATGGTGATCAGCAAGGTGATCTCCACGTCCTTGACCGAGGCGCGGATGGTCTGGGTCCGGTCGGCCAGGATGTGGATGCCGATCGAGGGCGGGATGTTGGCCTGCAGCGCGGGCAAGGCGGCGTTGATCCGGTTGACCGTCTGGATGACGTTGGCGCCGGGCTGCTTGTAGACGAGCAGCAGGATGGCCTGGCCGTCCTTCAGGCTTTTGTCGGTGTTGGCCTTGCCCGCGGCGACCCAGCCGCCGATCTGGTTGTTCTCGACGTCCTGGACGGCGTCGCCCATGTCGCGGATGCGGATCGGCGAGCCGTTGTGATAGCCCACCACCAGGTTGTTCCAGGTCTTGGGTTCAAGAATCTGGTCGTTGGCGTAGACGTTATAGCTCTTGCCGGTCCCGTTGATCGTGCCCTTGGGGGCGTTGACCGTGTTGTTGGTGATCGTGGTGCGGATGGCGTCGAGCTGCACGCCCAGCGCTGCGGCCTTGCGCGGGTCGATGCGGATACGCATCGCCGGCTTCTGCTGTCCGCCGATGGTGACCAGGCCGACCCCGTCGATGCGGGAGATCTGCTGGGACAGGATGTTGTCGGCGTAGTCGTCGACCGTGGTGATCGGCAGGCTGTCCGAAGCCAGCGAGATGATCAGGATCGGCGCGTCGGCCGGATTGACCTTACGGAAGCTTGGCGCGGCCGGCAGGTTGCTGGGCAACTGGGCGCTGGCGGCGTTGATCGCCGACTGGACGTCCTGGGACGCCGCGTCGATGTTGCGCGACAGGTCGAACTGTAGGGTGACGCTGGTCGTGCCGCTGGCGCTGACCGAGGTCATCTGGGTGATGCCGGTGATCAGCGAGAACTGGCGCTCCAGCGGCGTGGCGACGTTGGACGCCATGGTCTCGGGGCTGGCGCCGGGTAGGGCGGCGCTGACCTGGATGGTCGGGAAGTCCACCTGGGGCAGGGCGGCGACGGGAAGGTTGAAATAAGCGACCAGTCCGAAGACCAGGAAGGCGGCCGCGATCAGCGAGGTCGCGACCGGACGACGGATGAACGGTGCGGAGAGGTTCACGCGGCGGTCTTCTTGTCGGTCGACGGCTGGTGGATGCTGACGACGGAGCCGGGCTTCAGCGACAGCTGGCCGTCGGTGACCACGGTGTCGCCGGGGCTGACGCCGGACTTGATCACCGCCAGGTCGTCCTGGGTGACGGTCACCGTGACCGGCCGCTGGACCGCCTTATGGTCGGCGCCGACCAGATAGACGAACGCGCCCTTGGGGCCCTGGTTGACGGCGGCGGCGGGGATGGTGGTCACGTGCTGCAGGGTGTTGAGGGTCAGCTTCACGTTGACGAACTGGCTGGGCCACAGGCTGCGCGACGGATTGGGGAAGCGCGCCTTCATCAGCACCATGCCGGTAGTCTGATCGACGTGGTTGTCGGCGATGCTCAGTTCCCCGGAGCCGAGCTCCGCGCCCGTCTCCTGGCCGAAGGCCTGGGTGGTCAGCGGTCGCGTGAAGCCGTCGGAAACCTGCGACAGGCGCTCGAAGTCACCTTCGGGAATAGTGAAGGTCACCGCGATCGGCGAAATCTGGTTGACGATGAGCAGGCCCGTCGTGTCGCTGGTCGACACGATATTGCCGGGGTCGACCAGGCGCACGCCGACGCGGCCGGTGACTGGCGAGGTAATGCGGCAGTAGTCGACGTTGACCTGGGCGGCCGCGACCGTCCCCTTGTCGGTCATCACCACGCCCTCGTCCTGCTTGACCAGGGCGATCTGGGTGTCGCGCTGCTGCAGCGCGATCGAGTCCTGGGCGGCCAGGGTGACGAAGCGCTTGAGGTCCAGGCGGGCGTTCTCGAGCAGGGCCTCGTCGCGCTTGAGCGCGCCCTGGGCCTGCAGCAGCACTGCGCGATAGGGGGCCGAATCGACCTCGGCCAGCAAGGCGCCCGCCGTGACGTAGCTGCCTTCCTTGACCGGGACCCGCAACAGCTTGCCGTTGACCTGGGTGCGGATGAGCACGCCCTGCCATGGCAGGGCCGAGCCGATGGCCGTGACGGAGACCGGGACATCCTGGACCACGGCCTTGGCCGCGGCCACGGCGACGGTCGGGACCTTGGTGGTCTTGGCGGGCTTCTGCTTGCCGAACACCAGCCACAGGATGAGCACCAGCAGCAGCGCGCCCAGCAGCGCAAAGCCCCATCGGAACCGTCGAGGTCTCGCCAATTCAATCATCCTCTTTGTTCCGGCGGAGGCGATGGGCCGAGGCCAAGGCCCCAGCGAACGACGCATCCCCCCGGGCGCGAAGCCCAGCCATCATCCAATCCGGCGATTGCGGCCAGTAGCTAGAGGCCAAATTGTACTGGTGTGTTGCAGGCCGTACATCCTTGCGAGTTCGCCACCGCCGTGGGGGTCCTTAATATCCCAGCGATTCAAATTTCAAGCGCCTGTGTCCGCCCCCGAAATAATACGGCAATGTTTGTTGTCGCGCGCCGATTCGTCGGGCGGCGATCGGGTTTTTGGGGCGCGGGATCGCCCTCATGAGCGGTGGAAGTGGGCTAGGTGGCGAAGAGCTGGACACATATCATGGCCGCAGCGGTGGTCACCCCGCTGATTGGCACGGGGATAACCCCAAACCACCTGACCACGCTCAGGCTGGCGACCGGGATCGGCGCCTGCGCCGCGGTGGCGCTGGGTAGCCATGCCGGCATGCTGTGGGGCGGCGGCCTGTGGCTGCTGTCGGCCTTCCTCGATCGCGCCGACGGGGAACTGGCGCGGATCGGCGACATGATGAGCCCTGGCGGCCACAGGTACGACTACATCGCCGACGTTCTGGTCAACTCGCTGTTGTTCGTTGCGGCCGGGATCGGGGTGCGACACGGCTGGCTCGGCGTCTGGGCCATGCCGCTGGGCCTGCTGGCGACCGTCTCGATGCTGGTGTGCTGGGTGACCGGCGAGGCCTACCAGCAATTGGAAGGCTCCGGAGCGAAAGCCTATGCCGGCCGTTGGGGATTCGACATAGACGATGGGCTTTATCTGATCGCGCCGCTGATCTGGTTCGGCCTGATGAGCTTCGTCGTGCTTGGGGCCGCCATTGCGACCTCCATCATGGCGGTTATCATATTGGTGCGCTTGCAGCTCCTCAGGTCACGACTCGCCCAATCGGGGGCGGCGGGGTCGGCAAAACGCGACAAGGCCCAGCCGATGTGATCGGCCCGGCGACATAAGGAACGTTGATGCTCGGGATCGTCATGGCCTTCGTCGCGGCGACCGCCGCCGTCCAGCCGGCCACGGCGGCTTCGATAGAGTTGGCGTTCGGAAACACCATCGTATCGACCTATCCCGATGGCCGCATATCCAAGCTCTGGCTCGAGCGGGACGGGACCTTCACCGCCGAGGGGCGGACGCACAAGATCCAGGGAGGGCGCTGGACCCTGAAGGGCGACAACGTCTGCATGAAACAGCTGAAGCCCTTCCCGATCCCCTTCGCCACCTATTGCGCGCCCATTCCCCAAACCGGGATCGGCCAGAGTTGGCCCGGCAAGGCGGCGTTCACCGGAGAGCCGATCGTCAACCGACTGGTGATCGGGCGGTGAGGCTCAGTCCGCTCCAGGCGTGACGCGGTCCCCGACCGGCTCGCCCTTGAGGAATGCGACAAGTGCGGCGGCGACCTGTTGCGGCTCCTCCTGCTGGAGCCAGTGGCTGGCGGTTTCGAAATAGAGCAGCCGGGCGTCGTCGCAGAGCGCCGCGCTGGCCGCCGCCAGGCCGCGTCCCAGAAAGGCGTCGCGCGCACCCCACAGCACCAGGGTGGGGACGGCGATGCGGCGCGACCTCGGTGTCCGGGGGCTCGGGGCCGTCGTTCGCTGCTTGAGCCGCAGGGCGCGATACCAGTTCAGCATGGCGGTCATCGCCCCTGGCGCCGCCCACGCCTGGCGGTAGCGCGCCAGGTCCGCCGCGCTGAACGCGCCGGGCCGGCTGGTGCGGACCAGGACCCGGGTCAGCAGTGCGAAATTCCCAGCGCCCAGCGCCGCTTCGGGTAGGGTCGGCAGCTGGAAGGCGGCCATGTAGAGACTGCGCAGCGCCTGGACCGGGACGCGTCGCATATAGGCCTGCATGGCCTTGGGATGCGGCGCATTGAGGATCGCCAGCCGAGCGAGGCGCTCGGGATGGCGCACGCCCACCCACCAGGCGACCACGCCGCCCCAATCGTGCCCGACCAGGTCGAAGCGCTCACGGCCAAGCGAGGCGGCGAGCGCAATGACGTCGGCGGCCAAGGTGTCGATGAGGTAGGCCTCGATCCCGGCCGGCTTGTCGCTGGCGCCGTAGCCGCGCTGGTCGGGCGCCAGCACCCGGAAGCCGGCCGCCGCCAGGGCCTCGACCTGCGGGCTCCAGCTCTGCGCGTCTTCGGGAAAGCCGTGCAGCAGGATCACCAGGGGGCCGTCCTCCGGTCCGGCCTCGATGCAGCTCAGGGTCACGCCCGCGGCCGGGCGCAGGCTGCGGCGTTGCTCGCTCATGGCTGGGGCCTCTTTCCTGTGGGCGACGGCGGCGGGGACGACGTATGGGTGCGACCGATCCGGTCCATGTGACGATACCGGGTTTCGCGGCATAAAGACGATTATGACCAGTACGCACCATCTCGCCCGCCTCCGCCATGGTCCTATGGCCGCGCGGGGCGTCTGATCGTGTCGCGGGCTTTGGCGGACGGCTCTATCGAATCAGCGACCTCGGAGCCGATCCGGATCGATCACGAGGTCGGGATCGTCGGCGCGGGGTTCGCCGGCCTGATCGCGGGCCTGGAGTTGCTCGAAAGCGGCCGCTCGTCGCTGGTGGTGTTCGAGCGCGCGGCCGAGGTCGGCGGGGTGTGGCGCGACAACGTCTATCCAGGATGCGCCTGCGATATCCGCTCGCACCTCTATTCGATTGCGGCCCGGCCGAACCCGGATTGGACCTCGAGCTACGCCAGCCAGTCCGAAATCCTCGCCTACCTGAAGGGTGTCGCTCGGGACGGCGGGCTGCATGCGCATATCCGCTTCAATTCCGAAGTGATCGAGGCGTGCTATCTGGAGATGGCGGCCTGTTGGCGAGTGGAGCTGCGCGACGGGGCCGTACTGCACGTGCGCGCCCTGATCGTGGCGGCGGGACCGCTCAACCGGCCGTTCACCCCGGCGTTCAAGGGGCTGGAGCTGTTCGAAGGGACGACCGGGCATTCCTCGGCCTGGGACCCGACGCTCGATCTGGCGGGCAAGCGGGTGGCGGTGATCGGCGGGGGCGCCAGCGCGGTGCAGATCGTGCCTAACATCGCGGGCGTGGTCGGCCATCTCAGCGTGTTCCAGCGCTCGGCCCCCTGGGTGATGCCGCGCGGCGACCGGCCCAGCAGCGCGTTCGAGCGATGGCTGTTCCGGCGCGTCCCGGCCGCCCAGGCGTTGGCGCGGGCGGCGATCTTCTGGGGGCTGGAGGCGGTGGGGTCCGCCTTCTTCGGCAATGCGGCGATGAACGGGCTGTTGAAGTGGGTCGGCCTGCGCAAGCTGCGCCGCGAGGTGCGCGATCCGGCGACGCGCAAGGCGCTGACCCCGGACTACGCCATCGGCTGCAAGCGGCTGACGGTGTCGGACGACTTCTACCCGGCCTTCAACCGGCCCAATGTGACCCTGACCACCGACCCAATCGTGGAGATCGCACCGACCGGGGTGCGCACCCGCGACGGGACGCTGCACGCGGTCGACCATATCGTCTTCGCCACCGGGTTCGTGGTCGCCGACCCGGACGCCTTCCTGCGCGTGGTGGGCGCCGGCGGGCGGGTGCTGACCGAGCAGTGGGCGGTGGAGGGAGCACAGGCGTTCCGGGGGATGACCGTCGCCGGTTATCCCAACCTGGCCATGCTGCTCGGGCCCAATTCGGGGCTCAGCTACACCTCGGCTGTGCACGTGGTGGAGTCCCAGGTCCGCTACCTGCTGCAGTACCTCGACGCCCTGGGCGCGGCGGGAGAGGGGGCCGCGCTGGACGTGCGAGTCAAAGCGCAGGACGCCTACAACGCCGACGTCCAGTCCAGGCTGGCCGGCACGGTCTGGGCCAGCGGCTGCAGCAGCTGGTACATCAGCCGGAGCGGGCGCAACACCACCCTGTTTCCCGGTCCCGCCAGTCGCTACCGCCGCCTGATGTCCCGCTTCGATCCCGGCGCTTACGAGGTGCGCCGAAGCGCAGGCTAGGCCGCGTCCTGCTCGGCCAGCACCGTTGTAGGCAGCTCCACCAGCCCGGTGCGCTGCATGAATCGGAGCATGCCGGCCACCGTGTCGTGAAGCGAGGGGTCGGGCATGCCGCAGGCGGCCGCTCCCCTGGCGCGCTGGTATTCGGAGCTGTCGTAGCGCTTGAACTCCATCGCCGAGATGTTGTCGACCGACCCCACCAGGAAATCCAGCAGCGGGAACAGCAGGTCCTCGCGGGTGCAGCGCTTGATCACCTCCGGCACGAAGCTGGGCAGGTCGAACGGCTCGAACTGGCGGCCGGTCATCTCGGTGACGATGTTGGTGACGTCGATCATGTTGGCGTAGTCGTCGCGCGTCACATGGAACGTGCCCTGCGCCGTATGGGGCAGGTTCGAAATGGCCACGATGTTGTTGGCGGTGACGTCGGCCGGCATGAAGCTGACCTGGTTCAGCGCGTCCACGCCGATGCCGTACTTGATCATGAAGGCCAGCAGCCTGAGCGTGATGTCGAAGTTGGCCCCGTCGCCGTTGACCGCCGGTGTGACCAGGGCCGGTCGGAAGATGCGGGTGGTCAGGCCCCTGCGCTTGGCGTCCACCACCACCTGCTCGGCGGTCCACTTCGACTGGCTGTAGCCGAAGTCGAGCAGCTCCATGTCGTCGTTGGCGTCGCTCTCGCGCAGCACGTCCTTGGTCGCCCAGCCGTAGATGAAGGTGGTCGAGACGTAGTTGAACACCTTGGTCCGGCCGTCGAAGGCGAGCTTCAGCACCTCGTTGGTGCCGACCACGTTGGCGGTGCGCATCCGCTTGTAACTGAACAGGTAATTCACCATCGCGCCATTGTGGTAGATGGTGTCCACGTCCTGGGCGAGGCTGTCCCACACCTCGGGCTCCAGGCCCAGGCGCGGCTCGTCCAGGTCGCCGCAGACCGCGATCACCCGGCTGTCGAACGCCCGCCAGAAGGCGTCGTCCCGGCGCGAGGTCTCGGCCACCGCCGTGCGCAGGCGCTTGGCCGCATGTTCGGGACAGGTCCCGCGCACCAGGGCGTAGATCTTGGCCGGGGTCTGCTCCAGCAGGCTGGTTAGCAGGAAGGGACCGAGGAACCCGGTAGCGCCGGTCAGCAGGATTTGGCGCGGAGGATAGAGTTCCTCGCTCTTGACCTGGGGGGCCGGCTCGAAGGCGAGATGGCGGTCGGCCGCCATCATCACGTTCTCTTCGCTGCGCCGGGTCTCGTCCAGCGTGGTCAGCGACAGCCGCACCTGGGCGACGGCGGTTTCCGGCGCCTCGTCGAAGCGGGCGGCCAGGCGGAACAGCTCGGCGATGCTCAGTTGCTGGACTAGGCGGATGTCGACCTTGTCGGCCAGGTCTCGCGCGCCCTTCTTGGCCAGCAGCTCGGAGAATTCGTGCAGCAGCAGGACCAGGTCCATCGAATCCAAGCCCGCGTCGGTCAGCGAGTGGGGCTCGTCGCCGCGCAGCCGGTACTTGGCCTTGAAGAAGCCGAACGCGCCGGCCTCGGCGGTGGAATGGGCCTCGGCGTCGGTGGACTTGTCGCGGGTGAACTCACCCAGCACGCGGAACTCGCCGGCTTCCCACAGCTGTCTGGAGCGCTGGCGCATCAGCTTGCCGGAACTGGTCTTGGGCAGCGACTTGGGCGCGATCAGCACCACGCGCCCGATCTCCAGGTTCAGCCGTGCGCGGACCCGGTTGGCGATGGCCATGGCGTCGGGATTGGCGCGCATGTTGGCGGCCTCGGCCAGGATGACGATCTCCGCCTCGCCGTCGCCGCAGGTCTCCACCGCCGCCACGCCGCTCTTGCGGATACCGCTCGCCTGCTCGACGATCGCCTCCACGTCCTGCGGGTAGTAGTTCTGGCCGCGCACGATCAGCATGTCCTTGCGCCGGCCGCAGACATAGAGCTCGCCGTCGCGCATGAAGCCCATGTCGCCGGTGCGCAGGAACGGACGCGCCGGATCGGCGACCGTATCGCCGACTATGTTGGCTTCGAAGATCTCGTGGGAGACCTCGGGCCGCTTCCAGTAGCCGACGCAGCGGCTGGCGCCGGTCACCCAGATTTCGCCGACCTGGCCTTCCGCCACCCTATGCAGGCTGTCCGGATCGACGATGGCCACCTCGTTGTCGCCGAGCGGCCGGCCGCAGCTCAGGATGTGGGTGGCCGAGCCGACCTCGGAGACTTCCTCTGTCGGGCGCACCTGGCCGCACGCCAGCGCCGTCTTGTTCAGCGACAGGATGTTGCGGCCATAGGCGGACACCGCCAGCGTGTTCTCCGCCAGCCCGTAGGCGACCACAAAGCTCTCCGGCTTCAGGCCGTAGGGCTGGAAGGTCTGGAGGAATGTACGATAGACGCTCGGCTTGATCGGCTCGGCCGCGGCCATCAGGATCTTGAGCGAGCTCAAGTCCAACTGCTCCAGGATCGCCTGGGAGATGCGGCCCGGCCGCAGGCAGTGCTCATAGGCGAAGTTCGGCGCGGACGAGGCGGTCGCGCGGTACTTGGTGATGGTCTCGAGCCACAGCGCCGGACGCTGGATGAAGCTCGTGGGGGAGAAGCCGTACAGGGTGCCGCCGCCGATGGCGGTGTTCAGGTAGTAGCCGATCAGGCCCATGTCGTGGTGCTGGGGCAGCCAGGACACCGTGACGGGATCGGGATGGTCCAGCACCAGCTTCGAATTGGCCAGGATGTTGTCGTGGCTGACCACCACCCCCTTGGGATCGCTGGTCGAGCCCGAGGTGTACTGGAGGAACAGCACGTCGGAGGGCGGGGCTTCGCGCCCCTGAGGCATGGCCTCATGCATTTCCTCGGTGATGATCCAGGCCAGCGCGGTCAGCGGGTCGGCCTGCGCATCCTCGTGGGCGAGCATCTGCTCCATACCGGGGCGCGAGATCAGTACGCCCGCCGCCTGGCAGTCGCGGGCGACATGGCGCATGCGGAACAAGGCCGCGCCGCCCGAATGGGACGAGGGGGCCGGGACCGGCACGGGGATGAGGCCCGCCTTGGTGCAGGCGAAGAAGGCGCAGATCATCTCCAGGCCGGGAGGGTAGGCGAGCAGGAGGCGGTCGCCGGGAACCAGGCGATCGTCCGATCCCAGATGGCTTGCGATGACCCCCACGCGGTCCAGGAAGGTCGCGTAGGTGAGGCTGCTCACCGGTTCGCCGTGCGCGTCGAGAAAGACGTAGAGCGGCTTGTCCGGCTGCCTGTCCGCCCAAAGTTGGACGGTCGCAAGAACATTACCCATAGATATCTCCGCCCCGCACATAGGCTACGCTTCATTTGCACGTGGCAGGCGCAAAAGCCTAGCAAGCTTTCCCGTCGGTCGGCCAAGGCGCCGAACTGAGGCGAATCTGGGCCGGGATCGACCATTCATAGTGCGCTTATCGGCCATGGGCCAACGCGGCTTATGGCGCACCCCACGATCGCGGATGCTGCTCGGGCGATCGAAGCCCCAAATCCGGTGGCTTCAATGGGGTGCGAAAGGGACGAGCATGGGTGCGCGCGCTGTGCCGCGAGATACCAGGTGACGAGCGGACCACAGGGTGTAGGCGCTCTGCTCGAATGTCATCCGCCCATCCCCGCGCCAACGCTCAACATGAACACGGCCGAAGTCTACGGGCCGCTACTCCGCGTACTGGGCTACGCCGTCGCCGAAGGACCAATTCTCCTTCTTCACCTCGATCAGGTTGATGAACACGTCCTGGCGGCGCAGGCCCAGCGACGCGTTGAGGCCGTCGGCGATCGCCTTGTAGAGGGCGCGCTTCTGATCGATGCTGCGGCCCTCGTTCAGCGAGATCTGGATCATCACCAGGTCGTCGGTGCGCTGGACGCCAAGATAGGTCGGGTCGTAGACGAAGCCGTCCTTGTCGTGCTCGGCGATGAGCTGGAAGCGGTCGTCCTTGGGCACGTTGAAGGCCTGGCCGAGCGCGTCGTAGACCACCTGCCCGATCTGGCGGCGATATTCGGCGCTCTTGCCCTTCAGCAAATCGATGCGGACCTGCGGCATGGGGAGTGTCCTCTTCCTGGGGGCGAGGCTTCGATGCCTGAGCCTCATGTATATACATCGATATGTCCCCGCGAGGGGCGCAGGCGACGCCGAGGAGATCGCTTCCTCTCCACAAGCCATTGGCCTCGCCGCCGGCGTTGCCCGCCAAGGCTCCGTCGCATTCAGGCCGCACGACGGTTGTCCGCCTGGGGCGGGAAGCGTAGTCCCTTGCCGACATGGCCGCTCCCTCCGACTCCGGCGCCCCGCTCACCGCGGTGGAGCGCAACCCGAACCTGCGCCTGCTGATCCCGGGGATCGTGGCGATCGGCTTCCTGATGGAGATGCTGGACACCACCATCATCACCACCGCCATCCCGGCCATGGCCAAGACGCTGCGGGCGACGCCTCTGGCCATGAACCTGGCGGTGACGACCTACGTGCTGACGCTGGCGGTGTTCATCCCGGTCAGCGGCTGGTTCGCCGATCGCTTCGGCGCGCGGCGGATTTTCGCCCTGGCGCTTTTGACCTTCACGCTCGGCTCGGTGCTGTGCGGCCTGGCGGTCGACCTGCCCATGCTGATCGCGACCCGGGCGCTGCAAGGGTTGGGCGGGGCGATGATGACACCGGTCGGCCGGCTGATCCTGATCCGCAGCTTCCCGCGCAACCAGCTGGTCAAGGCCATGACCTATATGACCTTGCCGGCCATCGTCGGGCCGGTGGTGGGGCCGGTGCTGGGCGGCTTCCTGACCACCTACGCCTCGTGGCGGTGGATCTTCTTCATCAACATCCCCTTCGGCCTGCTGGGAACGGTCCTGGCCTTGCGCTTCATCGAGGATGGCGAGGGCGAGGCGCCGAAGCCCTTCGATGTTCCAGGGTTCGTGCTGTTCGGACTAGGCGTCGCCTTGTTGCAGTATGGCCTGGAAGGCGTCGGGCGGGGTGGCTCGCCTCTGCTGGTGGCGGCGATCCTGGGCGGGGCGGTGGTGATGCTGCTGGTCTTCGCGGTCCACGCCCGGCGGATCGCGGCGCCGATGGTCGACCTCACCCTGTTCCGCAACCGCGCCTTCAGCGTCGGAACGCTGGCGGGCGGGCTATGTCGCATCGGGATGAACGGCACGCCCTTCCTGCTGCCGCTGATGTTGCAGATCGGTTTCGGCCTCAGCCCCTTCAACTCAGGCCTGCTGACCTTCGTCAGCGCGATCGGGATATTGGGAATCCGCCCCGTCTGCGGGCGCCTGCTGGCGACGTTCGGCTTCGACCGGGTGCTGATCGGCAGCGCCGTCCTGGCGGCGATGGTCACGGCGGGATTCGCCCTGTTCGGTCCCCATACGCCGCACTGGATCCTCGCCATCTATATGCTGGCGTTCGGCATGGTGCGGGCCACCCAGTTCATGGCCTCCAACAGTCTGTCCTACGCGGACCTGCCGCGAGGGCAGCTCAGCGGTGCGACCAGCCTCGGCGGGGTGCTCCAGCAGCTCAGCGTCAGCTTCGGCGTTTCGGTGGCGGCGACGCTGCTTGGGCTGTTCGCCGGCCCCGCCCACCTGCTCACGCCGACGCGTTTCCACGAGGTGTTCCTGGCCATGAGCCTGATCCCGCTGCTGGCCCTTCCCGGCTTCCTGACGCTTCGCCCGGAGGACGGCGTCCAGGTCAGCGGCCATGTGCGTGGCCGGCGTCGAGACCCCCTGTCCCAGGCCGCGCAGTGAAGCTAAACTAAGGCGAGTTCCGCGCCGCCAAGGAATTCGTGCTAGGTGCGCGGCTCCGCGGTCTTTCGCGCGTTCATATCCAACGGCACAGTGCGCCGTTCAATTCAGATGGAGATACCCTGCATGCCGACTGGGACGGTCAAATGGTACAACCCCGAGAAGGGTTTCGGATTCATCTCGCCGGTGGACGGCGGGACCGACGTGTTCCTGCACGTCAGCGCGGTTGAAGCCGCTGGTCACGGCGACCCCTACGAGGGCGACCGGATCAGCTACGACCTCGAGAAGGACCGGAACAACCGCTCGTCGGCTGTGAACCTGCGGAAAGCCGAGAGCTGAGGCATAGGTGGCGCATAGGCCAGGTGGGTCGCGAGACTGCATTTGGCCTCCCGCTCATCCTGCAAGACAAGGGAGCGGTTGGTCCTAGACCATGAGCGTCGCCTTCACCCGCGAAGAAGACAGCGAGGCGGCCGCCGCCGATCTTCCCGATCGGCCGATCTCCCCGCATCCCAACCTGGTCACGCCCGGGGGGCTAGTTCAGCTTGAGGCGGCGCTTGCGAGCGCACGCGCAGCCTATGCCGCCGCCCAGGCCGGCGGCGAGGTCAAGGCGGATCGCACCGCCATGGCGCGGGCCACGCGAGACCTGCGCTATTATGGGGCTCGGCGCGCCTCGGCCCAGCTGGTGGAGCCGCCGGCGGAGGGCGATCGCGTCGCGTTCGGGTGCAGCGTCACCTTCGAGCGCGAGGACGGCCGCACCCAGCGTTTCCGCATCGTCGGCGAGGACGAGGCCGATCCGGCGCACGGCAGCGTCTCCTACCTCTCCCCGCTCGCCCGCGCCCTGCTGGGCAAGGCGGTGGGCGAGTTGGGAACGCTGGCCGGCACCGAGGTCGAGATCACCGCCATCGCCTGTTGAGGACCAGGGCCGCCTTGACCCCGGCTGCGTGCTTCGAGACGCGCTCCTCAGCATGACGAAGGTTGGCGGAAACCACTCCCGTGGTCATCCTGAGGAGCCCCGCAGGGGCGTCTCGAAGGACGCAGCACGCTTGCGCTAGATCTTGATCGGCGCGACCACGCGGATGTGCAGGTCCTTCATCTGCTGGTCGCTGACCGGCGAGGGCGCCTGCATCATCAGGTCCTGCGCCTGCTGGTTCAGCGGGAAGGCGATCACCTCGCGGATGCTCGACGCGCCCGCCAGCAGCATGACGATGCGGTCCACCCCCGGCGCAATGCCGCCGTGGGGCGGGGCGCCATAGCGGAAGGCGTTCAGCATGCCGCCGAACCGCGCCTCGACCTCCGACGCCGCATAGCCGGCGATCTCGAAGGCGCGCAGCATGATCTCGGGCTTGTGGTTCCGGATCGCGCCGGACGACAGCTCCACGCCGTTGCAGACGATGTCGTACTGGTAGGCCAGGATATCCAGCGGGTCCTTGCCGTTCAGCGCCTCCAGCTCGCCCTGGGGCATCGAGAAGGGATTGTGCGAGAAGTCGACCTTCTTCTCGTCCTCGTTCCACTCGTACATCGGGAAGTCGACGATCCAGCAGAACTTGAACTGGTTCTCGTCCACCAGGTTCAGGTCGGTCCCGACCTTGGTGCGCGCCAGGCCCGCGAACTTGTAGAAGGCGTCCGGCTCGCCGGCGGCGAAGAAGACTGCGTCGCCGGTCTTCAGGCCCAGTTGCGCGCGCATCGCCTCGACCCGCTCGGGACCCAGGTTCTTGGCCACCGGACCCGCGCCGCCGTCCTCGCCCTCGCGCCAGAAGATGTAGGCCAGGCCCGGCTGGCCCTCGCCCTTGGCCCAGTCGTTCATCCGGTCGCAGAAGGCGCGCGATCCGCCGCCCGGCGCCGGGATGGCCCAGATCTCGGCCTTGGGGTTGTCCAGGATACGGGCGAACACGCCGAAGCCGCCGCCGCGGAAGTGCTCCGACACCGCCCGCATCTCGATCGGGTTGCGCAGGTCGGGCTTGTCGGAGCCGTACTTGCGCACAGCCTCGCGGAACGGGATGTGGGGGAAGGCGCCGCTGGTCACCGGCCGCTCGCCGCCGAACTCCTCGAACACGCCGCGCATCACCGGCTCGATGGCGGCGAACACGTCGTCCTGGGTGACGAAGCTCATCTCCATATCGAGCTGGTAGAACTCGCCGGGCGAACGGTCGGCGCGCGCCGCTTCGTCGCGGAAGCAGGGCGCGATCTGGAAGTAACGGTCGAAGCCCGACACCATCAGCAGCTGCTTGAACTGCTGGGGCGCCTGGGGCAGGGCATAGAACTGGCCCGGATAAAGGCGCGACGGCACCAGGTAGTCGCGCGCGCCTTCCGGCGAGGAGGCCGTCAGGATCGGGGTCTGGAACTCCATGAAGCCCTGGTCGATCATCCGCCGGCGCAGGCTGGCGATCACCTGGGAGCGCAGCACGATGTTGCGATGCAGCGTGTCGCGGCGCAGGTCGAGGTAGCGGTACTTCAGCCGCAGCTCTTCGGGATAGTCCGGCTCGCCGAACACCGGCACCGGCAGCTCGGCGGCTTCGGACAGCAGCTCCAGGTCCTGCACCCGGATCTCGATCGCGCCGGTGGGCAGGTTGGGGTTCACCGCCTCGTCGGAGCGCGCCAGCACCTCGCCGTCGATGCGGATCACGCTCTCGGCGCGGGTCCGCTCGGCGATGGAGAAGCCCGGCGTGGTCGGCGACAGCACCAGCTGGGTGACGCCGTAATGGTCGCGCAGGTCGATGAACATCAGCCCGCCATGGTCGCGCTTGCGATGGACCCAGCCGGACAGCCGGACCTTGCGGCCCACGTCGGAGGCGCGCAGCGCGCCGCAGGTGTCGGATCGATAGGCGTGCATGGCGTTTCCGCACGCAGGGCGCGCGGTCTTCTTCAGCGAAACGGGAGGGCCGGAAGGGCCATGCGCGCGCCGCCTTGTCAAGGCGACGGGGCCAGCGGTCGGTTTGCGCGAGAGCGACGCATCGGCGGTGAAGCCTTTCGGTAAAAGATGCGTTCCTGTGTCACCGGACGGCGCGCGATCTGCTACACTGTCCACTTTCAGAGGACCCGCGATGCTGAAGGATCGGGCGAATCCCCTGCACCCCGGCGCGCTGCACGCCGACCGGTCCGAGCCTCCGGCCCCCTGCGGCCGCTGCGGCAAGCTGGTCGACGCCCACACCATGCTGCTCTGGTCGGAGCGGCGGCGGCTGAAAATGCCCGCCGACGAGGCCGGCGGTTTCCGCTACGAGCATCGCGACCACCACCACGCCGTCTGCCCCACCTGCTACGGCCAGCTCGCCAGCGGCGGCGAGGTGCTGGAACTGAGGCGCCGGCGGGGGATCGCCATTCTGCTGGCGATCATGCTCGTCGGCATCCTGGTGGTGCTGACCATGCCCATCCTCATGCCCCACCTCCTCGCCGCCTTCTGGCAGAACGGGGCCGGCGGGCGGTAGGCGTCGCGCGTGCTTCGAGACGCCCCTGCGGGGCTCCTCAGCATGACGAGGGTTGTAGTTTCAGGAAGATTCTCGTCAGCGCACACCCAGATGCGTCATGCTGAGGAGCGGCGGGAGCCGCGTCTCGAAGCACGCAGGACTGAGCCGCCGCCCCTCGCGCAACACCACTAGCGTTCGACCGCTCCACTCACCGGCTGTCCCGCGCGCAAGCCGTCCAGCTTCACCAGGATCTGTCGGATCGCCGGCTCGGGCAGGGTGGACGCTGCGACATGGGGCGTTAGCAAGACGCTCTTGCACCGCCAGGCGGGACTGTCGGCCGGGAGCGGTTCGGCGGGCAGGACGTCGAGCAGGGCGCCGCGCAGGCGGCCGGCGTCGATCCGGGCGCACAGGGCCTCGATGTCGATCAGGTCGCCGCGCCCGACATTGATCACGCCCGCGCCCTGGGCCAGCCGATCCAGCCGCGCCCCATCCAGCAGGCCCCGCGTGGCCGGGGTGGACGGCAGCACGGCGGCCAGCACGTCGGTCTTGGGCAGATGCGCGTCCAGGGCGTCCAGGCCGTGGATGCAATCTACGCCCTCGATTTCGCGCGGCGAGCGCGACCAGCCCGTCACCGTGTAGCCGAACGCCGCCAGGGCCCTGGCCACCGCGCCGCCGAGCTCGCCCAGGCCCATCACCGTCACCCGCACCTCGGACGCCGACCGGGGCGACTGCGCCCGCCACAGCGCCTCGGCCTGCTGGGCCGCATAGGCGTCGAAGTCGCGCTGGAAGCGCAGCACGCCGAACAGCACGTACTCGACCATCTGCTGCGCCATGCCGGCGTCGGTCAGGCGGATCAGCGGGACGTTGTGCGGCAGGTCCGTCCGCGCCGCCAGGTCGTCCACCCCCGCGCCCAGGGCGAACACGCCCTTAAGGTTCGGAATGGAGTCGAAGAACCCCACGGGCGGCCGCCAGACCAGCGCATAGACTGCCCCATCCTGCGGCGGCGGTTCCGGCCAGACCCGCAGCTCCAGCCCGGGTGCGAGCCGGCGCACGGCCGCCGCCCAGGCGTCCGCATTGGTCGGGTGGTGCAGGTAGAAGGCGGGTTGGGTCATCCGGCGGTCATTACCGGGCCGCCCTGTCGACGCAAAGCCTCAGCCTTTGGCCTTGATCTCCGCGCGCACCTTCTTGCGCGTATCGCGCCGCACCCGATGCAGGCGTAGCGCGTCGTAGGCCGCGAAGGTCATGGCCACCGCTGCGCCGGCTGCGAACAGGACGGCGGCGGTGGTCTGGGGCTTCATCTGGGCGGTGGTGAACAGGCTGGTCTGGCGCACGGCGAAGTAGGGGACCCGTTCGCGCAGGCCACGGCCGGCCTTGTACAGGGCGTCGCCGCCCACCGCCGCGCTTTCCTCGCCGCCGCGGCTGAGCAAGGGGATCGCCCAGGCCAGCATCGGCTCGGTCAGGGCCGGTGCGACCAGTCCCAGCACCGCCAGCGCCCAGCCGGCCCCGCCCACGGTGATCTCCCGCGTTGGGGTGGCCGCGGCGTAGAGGATAGCCTCGGCGGCGATAGGCGCGGCGTAGACCGGCGGCGGGTTCTTGGTCGGTGCGCCCAGATAATTGCGGGCGTGCTCGCGATAGGGGGTGTCCAGCGCGCCGGGCTTGATCAGGGTGACGACGATCTGGGGCGCGTCCCTGGACAGTTCCATCCGGAGCGCATTGGTGAAGCCCTTCACCGCGTGCTTGGAGGCCGAATAGGCGCCCTGGATCGGGATGGCGAAGTCCGACAGCACAGAGCCGACATTGATGATCGCCCCGCCGCCGGCCCGCGCCTTCAGGTGCTCGGCGGCGACCAGCGAGCCGTTGACCACGCCCCAGTAGTTGGTCTCGAACAGGCGGCGCTGGTCCTCCAGCGGCGTCTCCTCCAGCTTGCCGTAGATGCCCACGCCCGCATTGTTGATCCAGGTGTCGAAGCCGCCGTACAGGCTGTCGGCCTTGGCCGCGACCGCGCGCATCTGGGCCTCGTCGGCCACGTCGGCGGGCTCGTAGGCGGCGACCCCGCCGCGTGCGTGCAGTTCCTCGCACAGGGCGCGCAGGGCCTGTTCGTTGCGCGCGGTGAGCAGCAGCTTGGCCCCGCGCCCGGCCGCCAGCCGCGCGGTCGCCAGGCCCAGGCCCGAGGTGGCGCCGGTGATGACGATGGTCTGGGCCGACACGGGCTTGAGGGTGGGGCGCATGGCGGGCTCCTTGGGATGTTGAGGATCAACGGGGGCGTGCGAAGCGGGGTTCCGCGCAGCGGAGTCGCAGTTGACCTCGACCTTGGCTGCTGGCTACCACGGTGGGCGAGTGGTGCGAGCGAGGTATTCGGGTGGCGGCGTCTCCGCGCATCAACAAGGTGCGGCGATCGCCCGCCCGGCCCGGCGGCGGCCCGCGCGCGCCCAAGCCTTCGAAACCCCGGACCTGGCGGCCCAAAGGCGGCCTGAAGTCCTCGCGTCCCGGACGCGGCGCACGACCGCCCCGACGCTGGGGCCGCTGGGCGGCCATCGCCCTGGCGGTGCTGCTGCTGGGACCGATCGTCGTGACCCTGGCCTATCGCTTCATCCCGCCCCCGATCACTTTGCTGATGGTCCAGCGGCTGGCCGAGGGGCAGGGGCTGCACAAGGCCTGGCGGCCGCTGTCGCGCATCTCGCCTACGCTGGCGCGCTCGGTGATCGCGGCGGAAGACGCGGGGTTCTGCACCCACCACGGCTTCGACATCGCGGCGATGCAGAAGGCGGCGGCGCACAATGCGCGCGATCCCGGCCGTATCCGCGGCGGCTCGACCATCAGCCAGCAGACCGCCAAGAACGTCTTCCTCTGGCCCCAGCGCTCTTACGTGCGCAAGGGGCTGGAGGCCTATTTCACGGTGCTGATCGAGACCCTGTGGGGCAAGCGGCGCATCCTGGAGGTGTACCTGAACGTGGTGGAGTGGGGCCCTGGCGTCTATGGCGCCGACGCCGCCGCCCAGCGCTATTTCCATCACGGGGCCGAGGCCATCACCCCGCTGGAGGCCTCGCGCCTGGCCGCCATCCTGCCCGACCCGCTGAAGTGGAAGGCGGTGCGGCCCGGCCGCTACGTCCTGCGCCGCAGCCGCCGCATCGGCGCGGGCGCCGAGACCGTGCGTGCGGACGATATGGCGGGGTGTGCGCTTGGGGGTGGGTAAAGGGGGCGGCGGACGCGCCTTGAAGGCTTCGGGCTGCCCTTGCAGCCTTCTGGCACGCTAAGAGGCGGATCGACTTCTTAACCGCTCATCCCGGCGAATGCCGGGACCCAGATCGTATCGCTGCACGTGATGGGGACGATCTGTGGCAGAACCTCAAAATCTGAAGCCGCGCCCTATGATCTGGGTCCCGGCATTCGCCGGGATGAGCGGATCAGAATTTGAGTCAGGCTCAGTTCCCGCCGGTCAGGCCCAGCGAGGTGGCGGCCGAGGAGTCGGTGACGGCGGCCGAGCTGGCCGAGGCGGCGGCGCCGGAGGCGATGCGGGTGGCCACGTTGGCGGCCTGCTGGGCGGCGCGATAGACGAAGCCGTAGGTCGGATAGATGGTGGTGCCGAGGTTGTGGTTGGGGTCGTACCAGACCTTCACCTGGCTCCAGTCGCCGGTCGGCGAGACGTCGACCACGGTGACGTCCTTTTCGATCTGGCCGCGATGGCCGTTGATCATCGACCAGTTGGCGTGGGTTACCTGGATGATCCGGTCGGTCAGCACGTGGCTGACCACCGCCACATGGCCCTTGGCCATCACGCCGGAGGCGCGGAACACCAGCACCGAGCCGGTCTCGGGGGTGAAGCCGCGGGCGTACTTGCCCATGGCCTGGCGCCACCAGCTGGCCGCGTCGCCGAAAATCTGGATGCCGGAGAAAAGCCGCGCGAACTGGGCGCACTGGAGGCTGGACGATTGGGCGTGGGCGGCGGGTGCAAGGCTCGCACCTGCGAGGGCGACCGACACGAATACGGCCGACAGACGCTTGCGCATAAAAGGAATTCCCTCGCCGCCCTTACACACGTGTGAGAGTGAAGGTGACGGCGAAGGGTGAAAAGATACTTACCAGTCGCGCTTGCGCGGTGTTTCGTCACGGATACTCAGACGACACACAGTCGCGCCTGGGGGGACACATATGGCCACAATCCAGACTCACGCTGGCCCGCCTGAGGCGTTGACCCGTCGACCGGTTCCGGCGGTGGGGGTGGTGTGTCTTCGCGGCCGCGAAGTGCTGTTGGTGCGGCGCAGCAAACCCCCGCGTCAGGGCGAGTGGAGCCTGCCGGGCGGCCGAATCGAGTGGGGCGAACGCACCGCCGACGCGGCCTTGCGCGAACTGGTCGAGGAAACCGGGGTGGAGGCCGAGTTGACCGGCCTGATCGACGTGGTCGACGGCGTGTTCGGCCCCGACACCCACTATGTGCTGATCGACTACGCCGCCCGCTGGCTGTCGGGCGAGCCCCGCGCCGGCGACGACGCCGCCGACGCGGCCTTCCACTCGCTCGACGCGCTGGAGGGGCTGGGTCTCTGGGACGAGACCCGGCGGATCATCCTGATGGCGGCGGTGCTCGACGCGGGGTGAGGGGCGCCGTCTGCTTTCGACCCAATGCGGACTTTCCGCGCCGTCCGAAGGCTGGATTGATGCGTTGCGCGCCAACCGCTACCTTTCAGGCTCGACGCTTGCCATGGTGGTCATCCGATGACGCTTTCCTGCCTTTGCGGTCACGTCCACGTCACGGTGGATAGACGGCCGGAGTTCATCAATGAATGTAATTGCACGCTGTGCAGTAAAGCGGGCGCTCGCTGGGGATATTTTCCGCCATCTGAAGTGAGCATCGAGGGCTCGACGAGAGGATACTGCCGAGCGGATAAGGAAGATCCGAATGCGGAAGTCCATTTCTGCGCCGAATGCGGTTCGACAACCCATTTCGTCCTGACCAAAGGCGCCGTGTCGAAGTTCGGGAACACGCTCATGGGCGTCAATATGTGGCTGGCGGATGAGCGCGACCTGTGCGGCGTCGAAGTGCGTTATCCCGACGGACAGGCTTGGTCCGGCGTCGGCGGCTTTGGCTATATCCGGGAGGCTCGAATCATCAGTTGAGAAGCGGCACGAGATTGACCGCTTTCCACCCAGAGCGGACATTCTCGCAAATGAGCGGATTAGGGGAGTGGGGGCGTTCAGTCCTGACTAATCCGGCCGCGTCGAGATCGCACCGTTGCAACCGCCCTCAGGTCGCGAACAGCTGGTCCATGTCGGCAAAGGCCTTGAACTCCAGCGCGTTGCCGGCGGGGTCGAGGAAGAACATGGTGGCCTGCTCGCCGACCTGGCCCTCGAAGCGGATGTAGGGCTCGATCACGAAGGCCGTTCCCGCTGCGCGCACGCGCTCGGCCAGGGCGCGCCAGGCGTCCATCCCCAGCACCACGCCGAAATGGGGCACCGGCACGTCGTAGCCGTCGACGGGGTTGTGGTGGGCGTCCGCCGCCGCAGCCGTCCGCCTCTCCTTCAGGTGGGCGACGATCTGATGGCCGAACAGGTCGAAGTCGATCCAATGGTCGGAACTGCGCCCCTCCGGACACCCCAGCACCTCGCCGTAGAAGCGCCGCGCCGCGGCCAGATCGTCCACCGGGAAGGCGATATGGAAAGGGGTCAGGGTCATGTCGCTATGGATAGCTCACGGCGTGCGGGCTTCAAGGGGAAAGCGCAGGAGCCGCCGTTCTGCGTGCTTCGAGACGCGGCTCACCCCTACTGGAACGGCGTCGCGGCCAGCACCGCGCCCTGGCCCGACGCCTGCAGCCGCGCGCGGCCGAGTTCGGACAGGGCCATGCGCGCACGCGGGTCCTCCAGCAGCCAGAGCCCGGTGGAGACCGCATTGGCCGAGGCGGCGCTGAGGCCCATGGCGCGCTGGAGCGTCTCCAGCGGCGAGCTCTTGCCCGGCAGCACCTTGAGCACCACCCGCTCGCCCGCCGGCAAGCCGGCCAGGCGCTTGGCCTCGCCCACCGCCACACCCAGGCCGCCGAGCTTGTCGACCAGGCCGAGCTGCTGGGCCTGGGCGCCGGTCCAGACCCGGCCCTTGGCGATCTCCTGCACCCGCGCCACCGGCAGCTTGCGGCCCGTGGCCACCCGCTGGACGAAGCCGTCGTAGATGCGGTCCATCCAGGCCGAGATCGACGCCTTCTGCTTGGGCGTGAACGGCTGGGCCGAACCGTAGGCGCCGGCGAAGTCCCCGCCCACCGTCAGGTCGCGCAGGTCCAGCCCGAACTTGGCCAGGGCAGGTCCATAGACCAACTTGCCGCCGAACACGCCGATGGAGCCGGTCAGAGTGGTGGGCTCGGCCACGATCTCCGAGGCGTTGGACGAGATCCAGTAGCCGCCGGACGCTGCATAGGTGCCCATGCTGACCACCACAGGCTTGTGCGCGGCCTTGGCCGCCAGCACCGCCGACAGGATCTGCTCGGACGCGGTGTCCGAGCCGCCGGGGGAGGAGACGCGGAACACGATGGCCTTCACCTGGTCGTCGTGGATGGCGTCCTGGAACGCCTTGGCCACGTCGTCGGAATAGACGTCGGAATGGGTGGCGGTGATCGACTGGCCGCTGGCGGTGCCGGTGACGATGTCGCCTTCCGCCCCGATCAGGGCGATGGCGGAGCCGGCGGGGGCGGCGTAGGTCGTCGGGCGCGGGCTGTTGCGATACTGGGCCAGCTCGATGAGCTTGGCGTCGGCGCCGGCGCGGGTCTTCAGCGTGTCGATGGCGTCCTGCACCTCGCCCACCCGGTCGATCAGGTGGTGGGCCAGCGCCTCGTCGGCGCCGTAGGGGGCGCCGGCGATGAGGGTCTTCAGTGCGGCGGGGTCCTGCTTGCGGTCCTGGGCGGCGGCGGTCAGTTCGGTGTCGTAGACCGAGGACATCCAGCCCAGCTCCGCCTCTTTGTGCGCCGGAGTGTAGTCGTCATAGAGCATCGGGTTGACCGCGTTCTTGTACTCCTTGCGCTGCTGGTAGTCGGCGGTGACGCCGTACTTGTCGAAGAAGCGCTTGAGGAACAGGTCCTCCGCCGTGATGCCCGAGGATTGCAGCGAGGCGCCCGGCTGCATCCACAGCTGGTCGGCCGATGCGCCCAGCATGTAGGTCGCGGTCGAGACGCCGGAGGGGTACAGCCCCTGGCTTTGGGCGATCACCATCTTGCCCGAGGCGCGGAAGCCCTTGATCGCCAGGCGCAGCTCGTCGGCTTGGGCCGGCGGCAGGCCGCCTTCGGGCAGGCGGATCAACATGGCCTGGACGTTGGGGTCGTGGCTGGCGCGGCTCAGGGTCTCGGCCACGGTGATGACCGACAGGCTGCGTCCGTTCAGGAACGACAGCGGGCTGTTGGGCTCCTGGTCGCTCAAGGCCTGGCGCAGGTCCAGCGACAGCACGGTGTGCGCGGGCGGCGGTGCGGGCCGGGCGGCGGCCGCGATCAGGCTGATCAGCACCAGCGGCAGGCCGACGAAGAACAGCAGCAGGGCCGAAAACACCCCGGCGATAGTGATCAGAAACTGCTTCATGCCGGCTTGGCGCTCCCGCCCGTGGTCGCTGCCGGAAACGATGCGGCGGGACCGGCGGGCCTAATCCCCGAGCCTATACCAATCCGCACCCGATTCTCCCAATGCGGGGTTGGCGTGGGGGTTTGCCTCAGTCCAGCGCCGCGTTCAGCACCGCCGCCAGCCGCACGCCGGCCTTGGCCAGTTGCTGGCGCACCAGGGGCAGGGCGGCGCCGAAATAGCCGCGGTCCAGCGCCTCGACGTCGTCGGGAAGGCGACGGCAGGCCGGGGGCTTGGGCAGGCGGCCATAGACGACGGACACGGCGAGCTGGTGGGTCTCCGCCACCCAACTGTCCACATCGCCCTTGGCCCACTCGGCCCCGTGCACGGCGGCGAGCGCGCGGACATAGGGCAGCCCGGTTTCGGCGTCGCCGATGGCGCTGACCGGCATGTCCTCGTCCCAGACACTGTAGAGGCTGACCTTACGGTTCCCGGTTCCGGGCAGGGTGACGCGCACCCGGTCGCCGCTGCGGTCGTTGTTGTCGGCGGTGTGCAGGGGCTGGTGCAGTTCCGACACCAGATAGGCCGTCGCCATCAGGGCCAAGGCCTTGGCGTCGGACGGCGCGGCGGGGTCCTTCAGCACGGCGATGTTCAGTTTCAGCGCCGTGCTGGCGCAGCGGCCATCCGCGCAGGGTGGCTTGGTCGGCGGGACCGCGCAGATCGGCAGCGGATCGTAGACCACGTTATGCATGAAGTCGGCGCCGCGCCGGTCCTTCAGGCAGACCGCCAGGCTGGCCCCATCGGCCAGGGACGCGGCCTCGCAGGGCGTCTTCGCGACCTTGAAGCCTCCTGCGCCAGCGCCGAGCAGTGCGTCCACCTTGGCCTTGGCCGGCGGGTCGAGCCGCTCATAGGCCAGTCGCGCCACCAGCTTGTCCGCCTCCTGATCCCAGGCGCGGGCGCGGGCCGGCAGGACCAGCACGGCCAGGATCAGCATCAGCGCCGCCAGGGGCGCGGGTACGCGAAAAAGGGCAGGGTGCGGCATGGCCGATATACAGCACGCGCGGAGCGGTTCGTCACCTCGGTCGCGGGCCGCTCCGAATATAAGGGGATAGGTGCGTGCGGCGGGACGCGGTGCGCTCACCTCGAGCCGCCGGTCCCCGCGAAGGTCTCTCGCCATAGCTTCTGCAGGGCGGCGGTGTCGACGCCGTTGGCCGCGCGCATGTCGACGTCGCGACGGATCGACAGGCCGACATAGGGATAGGACTTCCAGACGACCCGCGCCTCATAGGCCCGTCCGGTCGCCGCCGACAGCAGGGTCACATCCCCAGACACGGGCGTCTCGCTTTTGAGCCGCAGGCGCAGGCCGGACATGGAACGGTCGACGATCTCCACGTCCAACGGCGTCCTATTGGAGTTCAGGACGAGCTTGGCGGAAACCTGAGTCGGGACGCGGGGATGCTCGCGCCTTTCGTCGACGGAAGCGCCGGAACCGTGGTGGGAAATCAACGCCATCTTACGCCGCACTGCGCGCCCGGAAGGGAAAACAGAAAGGCGCGTAGCTTCAGGTAGTTCCGTACGCCACCGACCGCCATGACGCGCGACGCGCGGACGCAGGGCGGCGGACGCTCTTAGAACGCGCCTTCCCAGCGTAGCCGGTCCACCAGCTTGTCCGGGTTGGACACGGCGCCCGCCTCGTCGCCGCCGGTCAGGCTGGCGTAGGCGGTCCACAAGGCCAGCGGGGTGAGCGCCGCTGCGGCCAGGGGATCGCGCCGGGCCAGCAGGGCGACGGCGGCGCCGGTGGCGACCCCTTCGGCCAAGGTGGCGGCCTCGGCGCCCGCCAGGCTCCTGTTGCGGAACAGGGTGGGGGTGGCCACGGCCGACAGCAGCCAGCTCGTCACCCGCAATCCCACCAGGGCCTTGCGATCCGGCGCTTCCCGGTCGTTGAGGATGCGCAGGTCGGCCCAGAGCTGGATCACGTTTAGCGCCGTCCAGACCGAAGGGAACACCCACGGCGGCGGCGCCTTGGACGAGCGCTTCAACCCGCGCCAATAGCTGCGGGCGTCGCGCGAGGACGACACGGCGGATACGGCGCCGATCGCGGCCAGGAAGGCGGCGGCGTGCCAGGTGCGGAAGCGGAATGTCTCACTCATGCATGCCCGAACGTTTCTAGGCGGCGGACGCTCCCGACCGTCGGCGGCGTCGCACTGTCGCAGTGAAGCATAGGGCGGAGTCGCGCGCTACGTCCGCTGCGGACTTCCGTGATCGGACGTAGCGAAAGGTGCATGAAGCCCGATCGCGGCGCTGGAAGGCTTGGAGGGGGAGCGCCTGGAAATAAACCGCCGGTCGCTGAAGCGACGGCATGGCGCGCGATCCGGGAAATCGCGGGATAGATGGTCGGAGTAGCAGGATTCGAACCTGCGACCCCCGCGTCCCGAACACGGTGCTCTACCAGACTGAGCTACACTCCGACACGAAGAGCGCGGGTGTATAGAGCAGCCTGCGCGCGCCCGCAAGCGGCCCTGGACCGACGATCCGACGGCGGTCCGCTGGACCGGTGTGGGGCGGTGGGGAAGAGGCTGCATCCTTAGGAATTGGGGCGTTCGAACTTGGGCGGGCGCGTTCGTCGCATCGAAGGCTGAAGCGGCGTGTTGCAAGCCCCACCGCCTTAGGCTATTTCCACCGCCTCCCGCGTGACGGCCCCTTCAAGGGCAGGTCTGGGCGGCCATCCTGGGGGATGGTGTAATGGTAACACTGCGGTTTTTGGTACCGTCATTCAAGGTTCGAGTCCTTGTCCCCCAGCCAGTTTGGCGCAGCCACGGCGAACCGGAATTCTGTCGGGATTCTGATTCAACCCTTAGGCGAGTGACGTGGTGGGCGGTAACCATTCCGTTTACTCTTGGGCCATGGACCGAAAATCCAGAAGCCTCGATCTGATCGCCCACGCCGAGGACATCTACAGGCGTTCTCCGCCCTACGCCCGGGAGATGATCCTGCATTGGATCGACCATCTCAGTTCCGAGCACATGCAGCAGACCCGGACGTCCAAAGCTTCCAAGCGTCGGCGGATGCGGGAGCACGAGGCCTAGGCGCTTCGCTCGGATATCAATTGCGCTTGGAATGATTAGGCGCGTTTTGTCGAACGTTCTTTCCGGCGTCCGACCTTGAGGTCGTTGCGGCAAGGGTGTGGCGATGCAATCCCTCTTCGAGCGCGCTCTGGAGCGAAACGACATCGAGGCCGTGCGGCGGTGCGCTAAGGCCGATCTCCACACCCATGGCGTGCTCGGCGGGGATGCCGCCTATATCGCATCTAGGACGGGTCGGACCATCGCGCCGGTGTCGTCTCCGCTACCATCCATGGACGGCATGCATGCCTGGGTAGGCGCGCAGATCGGTGAGCTGTTCTCGGGCCCGCAGGGGCGGCGTCTGGGATTGGAGGCGGTGTTCGTCCGCGCCCTGAACGACGGAGTCAGCCGGATCGTCTTCGGCGACGATGTGTGGATGATCACCCAGCAACAGGGTTCCGCAAGCGACCTCCTCGCCTCGGTCGAAGAGGTCCGCGCGCGTATCGCCCCGGCGGTGCAGTGGGTTCCGCAGCTCGACATGTCGCGGCATTGCAAGCCGGAGTGGCTGGAGCGGTGGATCGCGCCGTTCCTGGAATTGGGCGCCTATCGCCGCCTGGACCTTTCGGGCGACGAACTGGCCCAGCCGATCGAGGTGTTCCGGCCCCTTTACCGCGCCGCCAAGGCTCACGGTCTGGGGTTGAGAGCGCATGTGGGCGAGTGGGGGACCGCCGACGACGTCTGGCGGGCGGTCGAGACGCTGGAGTTGGACGAGGTGCAGCACGGGATCGCCGCGGCTCGATCACCACAGGTGATGCGCTTCCTAGCCGATCAGGGAATCCGCTTGAATGTATGTCCGACCTCGAACCTGATGCTGGGTCGGGTGGCGCGGCTCGAGGAGCATCCGATACGCGCGCTTTTCGACGCCGGGGTGAAGGTGACGGTGAACACCGACGACGCCCTGGTGTTCGGCGTGGGCGTGTCGGAGGAGTTCCTGTCGCTTTATCGGGCAGGCGTGTTCACGGCGGCGGAGCTGGAGGTTATCCGTCTGTGGGGGCTCGAAACCTAGGCGTCGGCGCGGCCGAACGCCGAGCTCTATCTGACGCTGTCGCTCCAGACCCCACGCAGGCCGACAAGCCCAGGCTCGTCAGAGCGAGCGCGGCGGCGAGGCGCGCCGGTAGACGCCTCATGAGCCTCTCTCGCTCAACCCTCCGCCGCGATGCTGCGTAGCGCCTGCTCGAAGGCGGCGGCGGGCTGGCCGCCCGAGATCAGGTAGCGGTCGTTGACGATGACGGCGGGCACCGCGTTGATCCCCTTGACCCGCCAGTCGTGCTCGGCGGCGCGCACCTCGTCGGCGTAGCGGCCCGAGGTCAGCACCTCGCGCGCGGCGACGGGATCGAGCCCGACCGCCTCGGCCTTGGCGACCAGCACGTCGTGATCGCCCGGGTTCAGCCCTTCGGTGAAATAGGCTTCGAACAGGGCGTGCTTCAGCGCCGCCTGCCGCCCCTCCAGCCCGGCCCAGTGCAGCAGGCGATGGGCGTCGAAGGTGTTGTAGATGCGGCTCTGGTCGGTCATCGCCATCTTGAACCCGACCTCGCCGGCGCGCGCGCGGATCGCCTCGCGGTTGGCGCTCATCTGGTCCGGCGAGGAGCCGTACTTCTGGCTGATGTGCTCGACGATGTTCTGCCCCTCGGCGGGCATGTCGGGGTTGAGCTCGAACGGTTGGAAGTGGATGTCGGCCTGGACCAGGTCGCCGACATTGTTGAGCGCCTGCTCAAGCCCGCCCAGCCCGATGATGCACCAGGGGCAGGATACGTCCGACACGAAGTCGATCTTCATTGGCTTGGTCATCTGCACGCCCCGCACCGCTTGGTCGGGAGGGATATGGCTCCGTCAGCGCGCCCATTCCAGTGCGAAGGCGCTCCGGCCAACGCCGCGCTGGACTTGAGCGCGGGTCTGCCTCTATTCGCCCAATCCGCCATTGGGGGCGGACCCGGCGCCGTTCGATGCGCCGATCGGGGCGTTTTGGCTTGAACCAGCAAGATAGTTTCTGCGTCTACGGCGCGCCCTCGGTCGAGCTGGCCACGGTTCCCGCGGGCGCCGTCCAGGTCTCGCCCCTGATTCCCGGCGCCGCCGTGCTGGAGGACATCGCCCCCGCCAGCCTGTCGGCCATGGTGGTCGCCGCCCCGCCCGGCACGGTGGAGCGCCGCTATGTCCTGGCCCAGGCCCTGCGCGCGCTGAAGCCCGGCGCGCCGCTGACCGTCATGGCTCCCAAGGAAAAGGGCGGCGCTCGCCTGGCCAAGGAGCTGCAGGCGTTCGGCTGCGCGGTGGAGGACATCGGCCGTCGCCACCAGCGCATCTGCCATAGCGTGCGTCCGGAGGCGCCGACCGGCCTGGACGCCGCCATCGCGGCCGGCGCCCCCCGCCTGGTCGAAGCCCTGGGCCAATGGAGCCAGCCCGGCGTGTTCAGTTGGGATCGGCCCGACCCCGGCACGCTGCTGCTGATCTCCGCCCTGCCGGCCCTGTCGGGGCGCGGCGCCGACCTGGGCTGTGGCGTGGGTCTGCTCGCCGCCCCGGTGCTGGCCAATCCGCAGGTCGCCCATCTCGATCTGATCGACATCGACCGCCGGGCGATCGAGGCGGCGCGGCGCAACATCGACGATCCCCGTGTCGCCTTCCACTGGTCCGACGCCCGCAGCGCCCCCGCGCTCGAAGGGCTCGACTTCGTGGTGATGAACCCGCCGTTCCATGACGGTGGGGCCGAGGACAAGACGCTCGGGCAGGCCTTCGTGCGCCGAAGCCACCAGATCCTGCGCAAGGGCGGGACCGTGTGGCTGGTGGCCAACCGCCACCTTCCCTATGAAGGCGTGCTGACCCCGCTGTTCGCCAAGGTGGCGCTGAAGGCGGAGGCCGGAGGCTTCAAGGTCTACGAGGCGCAGACGTGAGCACCACCTTCCGGCTCGACCGCCTGCTGGCCAACATGGGCTACGGCTCGCGCCGCGAAGTGCAGCAGCTGGTGCGGATGGGCGCGGTGGTTCTGGATGGGACGCCGCTCGCCGATCCGGATATGCGCCTGGCCGCCACCCCCGACCTGGCCCAGCGGATGCGTATCGACGGGGTGCGCCTCGATCCGCCGCCGGGCATGGCCATCATGTTGCACAAGCCGCTGGGCGTCACCTGTTCGCACAAGGAGGCCGGCGCGCTGGTCTACGAGCTGCTGCCGACGCGTTGGCGGATGCGCGAGCCGGCGATCTCGACGGTCGGGCGGCTGGACAAGGAGACCACCGGCCTGCTGCTGCTTACCGACGACGGCGACCTGCTGCACCGGATCATCTCGCCCAAGCGCCACGTGGCCAAGCGCTATGTCGCCACCCTGGCCCGGCCCTTGCGCGGCGACGAGGCCGCCCAGTTCGCCACCGGCGAGTTGATGCTGGAGGGCGAGGACAAGCCCCTGGCCCCGGCGGTGATGGAGCCGCTGTCCGACACCGTCGCCCGCCTGACCGTCACCGAGGGCCGCTACCATCAGGTCCGCCGCATGTTCGCCGCCGTCGGCAACCACGTCGAAGCCCTCCACCGCGACCGCGTCGGCGCCCTGGACCTGCCCGCCGACCTCGCGCCCGGCAAGCACCGGCTGATGGGCGAGGGGGATATCGCGGCGGTGTTTGGGTAGGGGGGCGTAGGAGATAGGTCTCGCTCACCCTCAAACCTGGGTCTTGTTGTGAACGATGATAAGCTGCGTGATCTGATCGCCACGGACGCTGAAGTAGAAACTCAGGATCAACGGATCCGGTAGGCCGGTCTTGTCGTAGGCGCCATCGAGCTTGGCATGGACAGTAATGTCTCCATGGCGATTCCAGGCGCGTTGGACGGCCATCGTCACATTGTCCCCGAAAATCTCCTTGTCGCCAAAGCCGCGGATCGCATCGGTCCCAATGAACTCCCGCTGGATATCGTTGAGCATGGCGTCCGGCGCAAAGGTCGCCATCCAGGCTTGAACGTCATGGGCGTTGCAGGCCGCAATATGGTCGGCGACGACCTTGGGAAGATTGTTGGTGATCTCGGTTGTCACGGCGATCTCCTTCGTACTGAGTGTGCGAGGACTTTAGCCGATGCTCCTGTCAGTTTCCGTCAGGAGAGATTTTTCAGTTCGCCAAGCTGTCGAGGTGGGCGCGGAGCCGACGCACGAGGTCTGTGCGTTGTGTCGGGTAACGGTCCAGCCTCGTCATTGCGACGATACGATCTGTGCGGAAGGTGCGGAAACCCTGCCGCAACTCGCACCACGTGCACAACACTCGCGCCTGATCCATGAAACCGAGTTGTATCGGCCAGACGATGCGTTCGGTGCGCCGCTCCTGTTCGTCCCGATAGCGGATGTCGAGCCGGACTTGGTCGCGGATTGCGGTGCGTAGCTCATCGAGCGATGTAGCATTCTGCGGAAAGGTCCGGGGCGGTCCAGGCAAGGAAAGTGGATTGGTCATTTGCGCCTGGGCCTGAGGCGACAATACCGCGCCGATTTTCGTCAAGGCGACGGACGCAGCCGCTTGCAACACGTCGTCGCCACGCTGATCGACGTAGCGCAGGCCCAGCATGACCGCCTCGACCTCGTCTTCCGACAGCATGAGCGGCGGCAGGAAGAGGCCGGGCCGCAGGATGTAACCGACGCCGGCCTCGCCATCGATCGGCGCGCCTTGCCCTATCAGATCGGCCACGTCGCGATAGATCGTTCGTTCTGACACCTCCAACACTTCGGCCAACCGCGCGGCGGTGACCGGCTGGCGGCGGCCGCGCATAACTTGGAGCAGACGAAGGAGGCGGGTGGAGCGGGACATGGATCAGTTGGACCTTAGATGTCCTTCTACACCTCAATACTGACAATATACGTTAGGAGGGATGTCGAATGAAGGTCGAGCCGAACCAGCGAGCCGACTGGCCTATGGGCCTACGCCCTAACCCCGCGCCGCCGCGATAGCCTCGCGCACCCGCGTCAGGGCGGCGTCGACCGGGGCGGTTTCGCCTAGCATGCTGAAGGTCATGTACAGGGTGAAGACGCAGTGGCCGTGCACGGTGGCGACTAGCGAGCGGGCCAGGGCCAGGAGCGCATCCGGCTCCGCCTCGGGCAGGACGGCGGCGATCTCGCCGACCACCACGCCCATCAGATCCGCGGCGATCGCCTGATACCAGTCCGGCGCGGCGCCGCCGTCGGCCAGATGGTGCTCGTAGATGGCGATCCAGGCCTTGGGGTTGTCGGTGGCGAACTCGAAATAGCCGCGCACCAGGGTGGCGATGCGGTCCTCGCCCGACGCCGCCAGCCGCTCGCGCAGGTGCGCCGCCCACAGGGTCAGGGTGCGGGCGTTGATGGCCAGCATCAGCCCGTCATAGCTGCCGAACACATTGTACAGCGTGCCGATCGAGTAGCCGATCCGCTTGGCCACATCGCGTGCGGAGAACCGCGCCAGCCCGACCTCGGCCAGTTGGCGGCGGCCCTCGGTTACGATCAGCGCTTCCAGTTCGCTGCGGCTGTGATCGGATCGGCGACCCATCTTCCCTCCAAATGAACACTGTTCAGAATTTTATTGAACGGTGATCAATTTTGGTGTTTCCTGTCTCTTGCGTCAAGTGGAATGGTCCGGTCGACGCCTGGAGCCGCCGTCATGGCCAAGCCCGCCTCTGAACTTTCGCTGCTGACCAAGCGCCGGTTCGCGCCTCTGTTCCTCACCAACCTGCTCGGCGTGTTCAACGACAACCTGTTCAAGACCGGCCTGCTGATCATGGCGAGCTACGGCCTTTACCGGGCCGATCCGTCCAAGGCCGCCATGCTGGGGACCGTCGCCACCGGGGTGTTCATCCTGCCCTTCTTCCTGTTCTCCGCCCTGGCCGGCCAGATCGCCGACGCCTGGGAGCGGGCGCGGCTGGTGCGGATGGTCAAGGTGGCGGAGGTGGCGATCATGGCCCTGGGCCTGGCCGGTTTCTATTGCCAGTCGATCGGCCTGCTGCTGGCGGCCCTGTTCCTGATGGGGGTGCACTCGACCGTCTACGGGCCGCTGAAGTACGCGATCCTGCCCCAGCATCTTCGCGACGGCGAGATCCTGGGCGGCACCGGGGTGATGGAGGCGGGCGGCTTTGTCGCCATCATCGCCGGCCAGCTGCTGGCCGGCCTGGTCGCGCCGCCGATTGCGGGCCTGATCGCCTGCGGCCTGGCCAGCGTCGGGTTGGCCGCCAGCCTGGCGATCCCTTCCGCGCCCCTGGCCGCCAGCGGCGCCAGGATCGATCTCAACGTGCCGATGGTCAGCTGGCGGCTGGTGCGCATGGCCATGGCGGTCAGGCCCGTGTGGCTGTCGATCCTGGCCATCGCCTGGTTCTACGCGGTCGGCGCGGTGCTGCTGGGCGAGCTGATCCCGCTGGTGAAGGGCATGCTGCACGCCCGCCAGGAAGTGGCGGTGCTGTTCCTGGCCATCTTCTCGCTGGGCATCGCCGCCGGTTCGCTGCTGGTCAACCGCCTGCTGAAGGGCGAGGTCTCGGCCCGCTATGTGCCGGTCTCGGCCCTGCTGCTGGCGGCGATCCTGCTGGACCTGTCGTTCGCGGTCGGCGGTTTCCATGCCAAGGCCCACGCCCAGGACATCGGCATCGCCGCCTTCATCGCCACGCCGGGCGCCTGGCGGGTGGTGTTCGACCTGGCGGCGGTTTCCATCTGCGGCGGGGTGTTCGTGATCCCGCTCTACGCCATCCTGCAGACCGAGAGCCCGCCCGAGCAGCGCTCGCGCATCCTGGCCGGCAACAACATCGTCAACGCCGGGGTCACGGTGGCGGCCATCGTCGTGGCGGGGCTGCTGCTCAAGTTGGGCGTCGGCATCGGCGCCCTGATCGCGCTGATGGGTGTGTGCACCCTGGTGGTCGCCGGAGCCGCCTGCGCCCTGTTGCCCGAGACGGTCATCAAGTCGGCGGTGCGGGCGATGCTGAAGCTGCTCTACCGGGTCGAGCTGGTCGGGGCCGAGAACATGCCCCAGCCGGGGCAGGGGGCGGTGGTGGTGGTCAACCACGTCTCCTACCTCGACGGCCTGCTGCTCGCCGCCTTCCTGCCGGGCCGCCCGACCTTCGCCATCCACACCCGGATCGCCCAGGCCTGGTGGATGCAGCCGGTGCTGCCCTTCTTCGACGCCTTTCCCGTCGACCCGACCAACCCGATGGCCGCCAAGGCCATGGTCAAGGCGGTGAAGGAGGGACGCACCCTGGTGGTGTTCCCCGAGGGCCGGATCACCGTCACCGGCGCGCTGATGAAGGTGTTCGCCGGTCCCGGCATGGTCGCCGACAAGGCCGACGCGCCGATCATCCCGGTGCGCATCGACGGGGCCCAGCACACCGGCTTCTCGCACATGAAGGGCAAGGCGCGGCTGCGTCGCTTCCCCAAGATCCGCCTGACCGTGCTGCCGCCGCGCCGCTTCGACCTGGACGGGGTGGCCTCCGCCCGCAAGCGCCGCGCGATCGCGGCCGAGCGCCTCTACGACGTGATGAGCGAGATGATGTTCGCCACCTCCGACATCGACCGCACCCTGTTCCAGGCCCTGCTCGACACCCGCACCGTGCATGGCGGCAAGGCGGCGGCGGTGGAGGACGTGAAGCGCCAGCCGCTGTCCTACGACCGGCTGATCGTCGGCGCCCGTCTGCTGGGCCAGCGGCTGAAGCCCGGCACGGAGCCTGGCGAGGCGGTCGGCGTGATGCTGCCCAATGTGAACTCTGCGGTGGCTACCTTTTTCGCCCTGCAGTCCACCGGTCGCATCCCGGCCATGCTGAACTACACCTCGGGCCCGGCCCAGATCGCCGCCGCCTGCGATGCGGCCAAGGTCTCCACCGTCGTCACCGCCCGCGCCTTCGTCGCCCAGGCCAGGCTAGAGCCCGTCATCGCCCGGCTGGAGATCACCGGTCGCCGTATCGTCTGGCTGGAGGACCTGGCCGGTCAGATCGGCGGCGGGGCCAAGCTGCGCGGGCTGATCGCCGACCAGTTCGCCAAGCGGTTCGCATCCCTGTCGCCGCGCAAGGTCCAGGACGCCGACGCGCCCGCGGTGATACTGTTCACCTCCGGTACGGAGGGGACGCCCAAGGGGGTGGCGCTCACCCACCGCAATATTTTAGCCAACTGCGCCCAGGTCGCCGCGCGCATCGACTTCAACCCGACCGACCGGGTGCTCAACGCCCTGCCGATCTTCCACAGCTTCGGGCTGACCGGCGGCCTGCTGCTGCCGCTGCTGAACGGGGTCAGGACGCTGCTTTATCCCAACCCGCTGCACTACGGGACCATCCCGGCCTTCGCCTATGACGCCAGCGCTACCATCCTGTTCGGGTCCGACACCTTCCTGGCCGGCTACGCCCGCATGGCCCAGAGCTACGACTTCTACAGCCTGCGCTACATCTTCGCCGGGGCCGAGCGGGTGAAGCCGGAGACCCGCGCCGTGTTCGCCGAGAAGTTCGGCCTGCGCATCCTGGAGGGCTATGGCGCCACCGAGTGCTCGCCGGTCATCGCGGTCAACACGCCGATGTATTTCAAGGCCGGTTCGGTCGGGCGGCTGCTGCCGGGGATCGAGGCGCGGATCGAACCCGTGCCGGGGATCGCGGAAGGCGGACGGCTGTTCGTGCGCGGCCCCAACGTCATGGCCGGCTACTACATCGCCAGCGCGCCCGGCGTGCTGCAACCGCCGGAAGGCGGTTGGCACGACACCGGCGACATCGTCTCCGTGACCGGGGAGGGGTTCGTCACCATCAACGGCCGCGCCAAGCGCTTCGCCAAGATCGGCGGCGAGATGGTGTCGCTCGGTGCGGTCGAGGGTTACGCCGCCGCCCTATGGCCCGACGCCGCCCACGCCGTGGTCGCCCGGCCCGACGCGCGCAAGGGAGAGCAGTTGGTCCTGTTCACCACGGCGCGGGAGGCGAGCTCTCAAACCATGCTGGCCTGGGCCCGGAGCCGGGGCGTGGCGGAACTGGCCCTGCCCAGGGAGGTGCGCGTGATCGAGGCGATCCCGGTGCTCGGGACCGGCAAGACCGACTACGTGACCCTGAACGCCATGGTGCACGAAGACGAACCGGTGCTCCAACCCGCGTGAGGCGTCAGGCCGCGTGGCCAGCCTCTTCCATCCGCCCTTTCGACCCGGTTTTGGAGCGTGACATGAGCTATCTGCGGCCTGTCTATATCACCGGGACCGGCGCCTTCCTTCCTGGCGAGCATATCGGCAACGCGGATATGGAAGCCTTCCTCGGCGCCGTGGGCGGACGGCCTTCGCCGCTCGGCCGCCGGGCGCTTCGGTGGAACGGCATCGCTGGACGGCACTATGCGCTGGAGCCCGATGGGCGTTGGCTGCACTCCAACGCCTCGATGTGCGCGGATGCGGTGCGGTTGGCGTTGGGATCGGCGGGGCTGGGACGCGAGGACCTCGACTGCCTGACGGCGGCGACCACCCAGGGCGACCTGCTGGCGCCCGGCCACGCCAGCGCCGTGCACGGCGAACTGGGCGGCGGCGGGTTGGAGGTGGCCAGCTTCCAGTCGGTCTGCGCCTCGGCGCTGATGGCGGCCAAGTACGCCTGGATGGCGGTCGGCGCGGGCGACGCGGACTGTGCGGCGACCACGGCCGGCGAGTTCTCGTCGCGCTGGTTCCGTCCCGAATTCTACGAGGGCGGCGCGCTGGTCGACGCCAAGGGCCGGCTGTCCATGGCGGCCGACTTCCTGCGGTTCACCCTGTCGGACGGGGCGGGTGCGGTGGTGATGGAGGGCCGGCCGAAGCCCGACGGGCTTAGCCTCAAGGTCGAATGGATCGATCTCGTCTCCCTGGCCGGCCAGTTCGACCCCTGCATGTGGGCCGGCGCGACGGCGGGGAATCGGACCGAGCGCGAGGGCGCCTGGAGCCGGCACGGTCCCGTCGCCGCCCACGCCAGCGGCGCGCTTGCGCTCCAGCAGGACTTCCACCTGCTCAAGACGGTGATCCGCGCCTGGATCGGGGTCTATCTCCAAAAGGTCGACGCCGGCCGGATCGACCCCAAGGCGGTGGACCATCTGCTCTGCCACTACTCCGCCCGCTCGCTGCGCGAGGAGATCGTGCAGATCCTCCAGACCACCGACGCCATGATCCCAGAGCCGCGCTGGTTCACCACGCTCGCGGAGAGCGGCAATGTGGGGTCCGCCTCCATCTGGATCATGCTCGACGCGCTGATGCGCGCGAATCGGGTGAAGCCCGGCGAGCGGATTTTGTGCATCGTGCCGGAGAGCGGGCGCGCCATGGTCGGTTTCATGATGCTGCAGGTCGTAGGAGCAACCCGATGAACCACATGCAGGGCCTGATCCCGGAGGCGGTTCCGGACGCCGCGGTTTCCGACGTGCTGCGCAAACTGGCGGTGGTCTGGACGGGGTTCGAGGCGCGACTGGAGGCGACGCCCTTGATCCGCAAGCTGACGCGCGGCCGGTTCGAGCTTGCGGACTATCACGCCTTCCTGATCCAGCTCCGCCAGCAGGTGCAGGACGGCGCTCTATGGATGTCGCGGGCGGCGTCCAACATCGACGTGGCGCATCTGGAGCTGCGCTCGACCCTGATGCGCCACGCTGTGGCCGAGCATCGCGATTTCCGGTTGCTGGAAGCGGACTTCGTCGCGTCCGGCGGGGCGTTGGAAACCATCCAGGCCGGCCGGAAGAACATCGGCTCCGAAGCCCTGTCGGCCTGGATGTTCCACCAGGCGTCCATCCCCAACCCGTTCGGCCTGCTGGGCGCGATGTTCATCATCGAGGGGCTGGGTTCGATCAAGGCCGCCGAATGGGGCCGCCGGGTGCGCGAGCGCCTGTCCTTGCCGCCTCAGGCCGTCAGCTTCCTGCTCTATCACGGCGAGAACGACAGCGAGCACATGCAGACCTTCGCCGAGATGCTCGCGCCGGTGGCGACCTGTCCTGCGACGGCGGCGCGTATCGTCCGCTGCGCCGAAGTCACCGCGCGCCTCTACGCCCTGCAGATCGAGGAGATCGTCGCATGAGCCCTGCGCCCGACCCGTTCGACATCGCCCGCTTCGATCCCGCCGATCCCGATCCCTGGCTGGCGCTCTATCTGGACCACAGCCTGCCGATCGACGATGGGGCCAAGCGGGCGTTGCTGCTGGGCAATCGTTCCTTCAGCCGGCGCTGGCTGTTTCCCGTCGTGCGGCCGTTCATCTTCGCCGCCTTCGTCCTGATCAAGCTGTTGCGCGCCATTTCCCCGCGGGCGCCGAACCTCAACGTGACGCTGCACCGGCTGATCCACTGGGGCCTGAAGACCTTCGCCTCGCCCCAGGCCAACGCCCTGATCATGCGCCACTTCCATATCGGCACCGAGATCCTGGCCTTCATCCGCGCCAACGCAGGGCCGGTGGCGGCGGAGACTATCGCGCTGCGCCCTGTCCGACTGAAGGACCTGGAGGACAATGTCTTCCTCCAGCACGACCTGAACATCTACAACTTCATCATCCGGCTGAACGCCGAGCTGCGCGCCCAGGACCGCGACCTGGCGCCGGTGGAGCACCCCGATTTCTCGATGATCTCCGACAGCTTCGAGCTGGAGGCCTTTCCAACCGGCCGGCTCAACATCATCGACGTGCAGACGGCGGTGGAGGCCTACACCCCGCTCTACGCCCTGCTGCTCCCACGCGCCGATTTTGTGCGCGCGGCCAATTCGCTGCAGCTTGACGAGGTGATCGCCGTCTATATCGCCCAGATTCTGGGCACGTCCTACCACCTGGCCTTCATCAAGAACGGTCATCCGCTGGTCCAGCTCTCCACCCTGCAGGCCGGCTACCGGCTGATGATGCATGGGCTGGACTGCGAGTGCCTGCACGGATGGCTGCGGGTGCTGAAGCAGCGTCAGGCCATGGGCCTGCCGGTCGATCCGCGCGTCCCCACCGCCATCGGCCGCGTCTCGCCCGCCGTCTTGCCGGCTTGAGGCCCAGGGTCGTGAGCCCGGACATGGCCTCCCATATCGACCGGCTCGTCCCGCATCTGAATGTGGTCAAGCCTGCGGGTCCGGGGCCGTTTCCGGTCGTGGTGCAGATGCACGGCTGCGGCGGCGTGCAGCCGATGCAGACCCGCTACGCCGAAGCCGCGAGCGAGGCCGGGGTTGCGGCGGTGATCGTCGACTCCCTGGCGCCCCGCGACATCGGCCGCCGCGAGGCGCAGCTCACCGTGTGCACGGGGTTGAGGCTGCGCGGCGCGGAACGGGCGATGGACCTGCTGGCGATCCTGCAATGGCTCGAGGGCGAACCCTGGGCCGACACCACCCGCCTCGGCGCCGCCGGCTGGAGCCACGGCGCCTGGGCCATCATGGACGCCCTGGCCGCGCCCGGAGCATCGGTCGATCCCAGGCTCGCCGCCCTGAAGCTGGCGGTGCTGTTCTATCCCTACGCCGGGCCGCCGACCCGCACGCACCGCCACGGCTGGGGTGCGAACCGGCCCAAGGTGTTCGCCTGCCTGGGGGGCCGCGATGCGGTGGTGGGAAACGTCGCGCCCCGGCGCGCGCTGAACCGGCTCGGGGCCGACGGCCTGGACGTGCGCATCCTGGACCTCCCCGACGCCACCCACTGCTTCGACGACGAGTACGCCAGCGATCCCCGCACCCGTTACCGTCCCGACCTCGCCGCCCAGGCGAGGGGCTTCTACGCGGCGGCGCTGTCGGAGGTGCTGATACGGAGCGGAGCTTCCTGAGCTTCAACGCGTTTGGTGGGGATGTGGCGCAGCCGTCATTGGCGCGCAGCACGTTGTTGACATAAAGGCTGTGTAGCCCGACGCCCTCCACTAAAGCGTGGGTGTGGGGCCGGGCGGTCTGATCGGCTTCGCCTAAACTTCGGACGGCAGAATTACATGGCTCGACTTTTGCGCATCTTCTGCCTGGTGCTTTTATTCGTCGCCCCCAGCACAGTTTTCGCTCAGCCTGCCCAGTTCGATCTGGTTGGGCCGACGCTCGAGGTCAAGGTGACTCACGCGGGCGTCACCTTGCCGATTTCCCAGACCCCGAACCTCGCCGCCGGCGATGAGTTGTGGATCAAGGCCGACCTGCCGCCGGGCCAGTCCGTGCATTATCTGCTGGTGGCGGCCTTCCTGCGCGGATCGACCAATCCGCCGCCGGCAAACTGGTTCTACCGGCTGGAGACCTGGGGCCGTAAGGGCCAGGACGGGCTCAAGATCACCGTTCCCCAGGACGCCCAGCAGGTGTTGGTCTTCCTCGCGCCTTCGACCGGCGGCGACTTCGGCACCCTGATCGGCGCCGTGCGCGGTCGCCCGGGCGCCTTCGTGCGCGCCTCCCAGGATCTCAACCAGGCCACGCTCGACCGCTCCCGGCTCGACACCTTCCTAGCCTCGGTCCGCAAGGCCAATCCGGGCGATCCCGACTACCTGAAGACCATCTCGCCGCTGCTCGCGCGCAGCCTGGCGGTCAAGCTCAACCCCGACTGCTTCCAGAAGATGCCCGAGCTCCAGGCCGCCTGCCTGATGCAGGGGCAGGACTCGCTGGTGTTGAACGACGGGCACAGCACCTCGATCGTCCAGGCGCTGACCTCGGGCAATCCGGCCGACCTGGCGATGCAACTCAGCGCCAGCCCGCAGGCCGGCTTCGGATACTACAGCCCCTACGTCGCGGCGGCGTTCGATATCGCCCGGATCATGGATTCGCTGCACACGGCGCAATACCAATACATTCCGGCCCTCGCCACGACCCAGGGCGACCAGCTCTCGCTGCTGCTCAATACGCCGCCGTCTTTCCACAATCCGATGTCGGTGCTGGTGGCGGCCCTGCCGGCCGTCGAGCCGCCCCAGGCCCCGCCGCTGCAGCCCGTCGATCCCAAGGAGGTTTACTGCGCCGAACGCAAGGATCTGGTGCTGCCGGTCGTCGGCGCCCCATTGGCCTTCTCGACCGACTACGCCCACGACATGGTCCTTCGCCTCAAGGGCAAGGACGGCAAGACGGTCGACCTGCCGGTCAAGGCCGATGCGGAGAAGGGCGGTTTCATCGCCGACGCCTCCGCGATCAGTTCGGACAATTTCGAGGGCGCGGTCACCGGCTCCCTGCATGGCTTTTGGGGTTTCGCGCCGTTCGACGGCCCCGAATTCCAGCTCCAGACCGTCCGTCCCCAGCACTGGCAGGTGGTCGCCGACGACGAGCAGTCGCTGATCGTGGGCCGCGACGACGTCGTGCATATCGAGTCCCAGGGCGCCGCCTGCGTCGACAGCGTCATGGTCCAGCAAGCCTCGGGCGAACCCGAGGCGGCGGTCTGGAAAGCGGTCCCGCCGAACCAACTGGCGGTCACCGTGCCGCTCAAGTCGGCCGAGCCCGGTGGCGTGACCCTGCTGGTCAAGCAGTTCGGGGCCAAGGATGCGGACGTGGTTCCCTTGCAGGCCTTCGCCCAGGCCGGCCATCTCGACAGCTTCGACTTCCATGCCGGTGATGTTTCTGGGGTGCTCAAGGGCACGCGCCTGGACGAGGTCGCGGGCCTGACCCTCAGCGGGATCGGCTTCAAGCCCGGCCAACTCACCACCGCCCATGGCGGCGATGAACTCACACTGGCCACCTCCGACCCGCAGGCCGCCGACAAGTTGAAGGCGGGAAAGACCGTCAACGCCAAGGTGGCGCTGAAGGACGGGCGCACGGTCAGGCTCGAAGTCTCGGTGGGATCGGGTCGCCCAGGCGCCATCCTGATCAGCAAGAGCGTCCAGCCCCAGGCGTCGAGCCCGCCGAACCTGATCCAGCTGACCGGCCAGGACGAGGTCCCGCAGGGCGCGGTTCTGACCTTCTCGATCCACGCCCAGGGAACCACGAGCTTCTCGGGCGATGCGAAGGTGGAGGTGGCGGCCGCGGACGGAACCTTCCTGACCACCCTCACGCCCACCAGCGGCCTGGTGCTCGAGGATTCCCACGTCGCCCTGGCCACGCTCGACACCGGCAAGGCCTTCAACGTCTCCGCCTTCGGCCCGCTGCGGTTCCGCATCGTCGACGACCAGGGCGCGAGCGACTGGCAGCCTCTGGCCACCCTGGTCCGGTTGCCGACGGTGCATGATCTGAAGTGCCCGGCCGGGCGGGATCAGCCCTGCCAGCTCAGCGGCGCCAACCTGTTCCTGATCGACTCGCTGTCGAGCGACGCCGGCTTCGACCATCCGGTCAAGGTTCCGGAAGGCTTCACCGGCTACGTCCTGGCAGTCCCCCATCCCTCCGCCGCCGGCCGGCTGCACGTGAAGATGCACGACGATCCCGTGGTGGTGAACCTGATCAGCTCGGAAAAGTGAGGAAAACCGCCGGTCGTCGCCCTTGATCGGGCGGAAGCTTGTGTGTGCCGGTTCGCGCCGGTAGCGTTTCCAATCTGGACCCGCTCAAGGAACGCCCATGCGCCGTCGCGACCTCCTCAGCTCCGCCGCCGCGGCGGCGGCTGTATCCGCTTCGCTTCCGACCGGAGTGTTCGCGCAGGCGGTCTCCGGGGCGAGGCGGTCCGATCACCTGGACGCCCTGTGGAGTGGGTTCCTCGAAGAGCAACTTCGTCGCAAACCCGAAGAGGCGACGTCGCTCGGTCTCGACAAGGGCGAGAACGCCGCCCTCAAGTCCCGTCTGAACGACCGCTCGCCTGCCGGCAAGGCGGCGGATCGGGCCGCGACCGCCGACCGCTTGCGCCGACTGGCCCAGGTCGACCGCAAGGCCCTGAGCGGCCTGCCCGCCATCGACTACGACACCGTGCTCTACCAGGCCCGCTCGGTCGAGCGGCTGCTGGCGTTCGACTATGGGGCCGACGACGGCTTCGGCGCGGCGCCCTATGTGCTGAGCCAGCTCAACGGCGCCTATCGCAGCGTCCCGGACTTCCTCGACAGCGAGCACCGGATCGACACCGCCGCCGACGCCGACGCCTACCTGGCGCGGCTGGAGGCCTTCGCCGTGGGGATCGAGGCCGACACCGACCACTTCCGCCGCGACACCGGCGTGGGCGTGGTCCCGCCCGACTTTATCATGGACACCCTCCTGGGGCAGCTGAACAAGGGCCGCGCCACGCCGGAGACCGCCGACGTGGTCGTCGCCCTGGACAAGAAGCTGAAGGCCAAGGACCTGCCCGCGAGCTATGGCGAGCACGCCCGCAAGCTGTACGCCGAGCGCATCGCGCCCGCACTCGACCGCCAGATCGCCGCGGTGAAGGCGGTGCGCCCGAGCGCCGGGCACGAGGCGGGCGTCTGGCGGCTAAAGGATGGCGAGGCGCTCTATGCGGCCGGCCTGCACAGTTCCACCACCACCGACATAACGCCCGAGGAGATCCATAGGCTGGGCCTGGATCAGGGGGCGGAGATGTCGGCCCGCATGGACGCGCTGCTGAAGCAGCAGGGCCTGACCCAGGGCAGCATCAGCGAACGGGTGCAGTCGCTCTACAAGGACCCGACTCAGCTCTACGCCAACACGCCTGAGGGCAAGGCCCAGCTGCTCGCCTACCTGGAGCAGAAGCTGACGGCGATGAAGGCCAAGCTGCCCATGGCGTTCGGCCATATCCCGCACTTTCCGGTCGAGGTGCGCCCGGTGCCGCCGGCCATCGACGCCGGTTCGGCCCACGCCTACACCAACTTCCCGGCCCCGGACGGTTCGCGGCCGGGCATCATCTACTTCAACCTGCACGACACCTCGGAGTGGCCGCGCTTCACCCTGACCTCGACGCTTTATCACGAGGGGCTGCCCGGCCATCAGATGCAGGGCGGGGTGGCGCTGGAGAACACCAAGATCCCGCTGTTGCGCCGGGCCACCTTCTTCTCCGGCTACGGCGAGGGCTGGGCCCTGTACGCCGAACGGCTGGCCGACGAGTTGGGCGCCTATTCGGACAATCCCCAGGGGCGGATCGGCTATCTGCGCTCGGAGCTATACCGCTGCGGGCGGCTGGTGGTCGACACCGGCATGCATCACTTCAAATGGAGCCGGGAGAAGGCCAGGGCCTATCTGACCGAGCTGGACGGCGACGCCTCGGCCTCCACCACGCGCGAGATCGACCGATATATCTCCACGCCGGGGCAGGCCTGCAGCTACAAGATCGGGGCGGTGCAGTGGCTCAGGCTGCGCGAGCGCGCCCGTACGACGCTGGGGCCGAAGTTCGACCTCCGCGCCTTCCACGACCACGCGCTGGAGCTGGGCGCCATGCCGCTGGACGTGCTCGGTCGGGCGGTCGCCGACTGGACGGAGACGCAGAAGACCTGATCCGCGGGCCGCTTCAGGCTGCGCGCCGGGCCTGCAGGATCGGGACCGGGACCGCCAGGATCTGCCCGCGCATCACCGGGTTGCGCGCCTCGCTCGAGGTCGGCATGGCCAGGATGGCGCGCACCACATCCATGCCCTGCAGCACCTGGCCGAACGCGGCGTAGCCGGCGTTGTCGCCCGGTGTGTCCGGGTGGGCGTCCAGGTAGGGCGCGTCTCCGCAGCAGATGAAGAAGTCGGCTGTCGCCGTGCCCTCGGCCTCGCGCGCCATCGAGATGGTCCCGTCCTTGTGGGCCAGTCCGGTCAGCAGCGTGCTCTCATGGGCGATGGGCTTGAACAGCCGGGCCGGATCGTTCTGCAGGCCGCCTTCGACTAGGCCCACGTTTGGGAAGCCGGGCGGGTGCGCCGCGCGATAGAAGCTCGCCCCGTCGAAATGCTTGGCGTCGACGTAGCGGAGGAAGTTGGCCGAGGTGATCGGCGCCTTGTCCGGCCGAAGCTCCAGGACAATCAGGCCCATCTGCGTCCTGATCTCGACCTTGATCCTCCCGTCGACGGGTTGGCCGTGCGCGGACCCCGCAACGAAAACGCCCGCGGCGGCGAGAAGACTGCGCCGGCTCCAGGGATCGCTCATGCTCATGGGCCTCCGGGTGGGTTGCTGCGTTGATGTCTTACGTCGAATGGCGAACGGATGGCGAGATTGTCGCGTTTTAACCTTATCGTTTGCTGCGAACTCGAATTGGCGCGCGCCAGCGACGTCGAAGAGGAACCCGGATGACCGAGGCCAAGCGCGTGGCGCCCGTCGAGACGGAGCTGAAGTTCGATCTCGTTCCCGACCGCGTGGATCGCCTGTGGTCCTACGCCCTGTTCTCGAACCCGTCGACGACGACCCAACTGACCTCGACCTATTTCGACACCGAGGATCGCAAGCTCCAGCGCAACACCATCGGCCTGCGCGTCCGGCGGCAGGGGGAGGGCTTCGTCCAGACGGTCAAGGGCGGCGGCGGGGGCATGATCCGCCGCGACGAGTGGGAGGCCGCCATTGCGGGTGAAGCCCTCGATCCGGCCCAGCTTCGCGACACCCCCGTCTGGAAGCTGGTGGACGGAGACACCTCCGCCCTGCAACCGGTCTTCACCACCTCGGTCGAGCGTATCAGCCGGCTCTGGACCCGCGGCGCCGATACGATCGAGGTCAGCCTGGACCGGGGCGAGATCACCGCCAGCGGCGAGCGGGTGGAAATCCATGAGCTCGAACTGGAGTTGAAGGCAGGCGCGGTCGAAGCCCTGTTCGATCTGGCGCGCGAGTTGTCCGCCGACGGCGCCATCCGGCTGGCGTTCGAGAGCAAGGCCCATCGCGGCTATCGCCTGGCCGACGGGCGAGGTCAGGAGCCGATGCGTGCGGGACGAGTGGCGATCTCCCCCGATCTCACCGCCGGCCACGCTTTCCAGCGGATCGGCCTGGACTGCCTGGCCCAGGTCGCGGAGAACGCCCGTCTTTTGTCCACAGCCCACAATCCTGAGGCCGTGCATCAGCTCCGTATCGGCATTCGCCGCTTCCGCGCCGCCCTGAGCGCCTTCGAGCCGATCGTGCTGGGCGAGGGCGCCGCGCGGGCCAGGATCGAGACCAAGTGGCTGGCCACGGAAATGGACGAGGCCCGCGACCTCGACGTCTTCATCCACGACACCTTTCACGCCCTCGCCTCGGTGGTGGAGACGCCCGAGACGGCGGCGGGGTTCGAACGTCAGCTCCTGGAGGCGCAGTCGCGGGCCTATGCGCGCGCGGTGGCGGCGCTGAACTCGGATCGCTATGCGGCCCTGCTGCTCGAGACCGTCGCCTGGCTGGAAATCGGCGACTGGACCCGCTCCGAAGACCAGGTGGCCGCCGCCCTGCGCGACGGGCCGGCGAGCGTATTCGCGCCCGAGGCCCTGCGCCACCTTCGCAAGGCGGTGCGCAAGAAGGGTAGGCGGCTGGCGCACCTGGACGCCCATCAGCGCCACAAGCTTCGGATCAAGGGCAAGAAGCTGCGCTATGCGGCGGAGTTCTTTTCCGGGCTTTGCGACGCGCGCCCCGCGCGGCGGCGAAAATTCCTTACGCGCCTGAAGCGGTTGCAGGAGCGGCTGGGCGAACTGAACGACCTTGCCGTGGCCCGCGAGAAGGCCGCTCAACTGGTGCAGCATGGCTCCGCCGACATCGCCTTCGCCGCCGGTCAGATCGTAGGCGCGCGCCAAGCCGAGGAGAAGGCGCTGGCCCGCAAGGCGGCCGACGCCTACGCCGATTTCGCAGCCGCCCGGCGTTTCTGGGCAGGATAGCGATGACGGGTTTCGACCCTGAGCTGACTCCCGAGCGGACGCAGCTGTCGTTGTCGCAGCCCGGGAATATTTTATCTACGAGTAGTGACTAAACGGATCGACTATCTCTATCCCGGTCACAATTCGCCGTTGATCATAATCGAAATTGTAACTCCACTGATAATGGATCATCACAGTGACCGCTTTTACCGGCTTGAAGGAGCTACAAGATAGGATCGGGCGGAGTGGTTGATTCGCGCCTGCCCAGTTCAGAAAGTGACAGGCGTATCCTGCTTGTTGCATCGTTAGCTCGGCAGCCTCTATAGAACTACCGAGCGCGATGCGCCGGCGAACCTGTGCGAGTGCTACTTGCGAGCTATGCTCCCCGCCTAAAGACGGCCCATTCGCGATCAAACAAGCGTTAAGGCCGAGGCACATAAACGCGACCAAGAAGGCTTGAGCTGGTTTCCAAGCTATTCGCTGCTGGGGAAACATGGATGGGGCCTCAGTAAATTTTTGGTAGTGAGTGTCCGTCGGAGTGTGGCGGATCAATGACAGCTCTCCACCCTTCTCCGACATTCAGAACGTCCGCTTGCTGGACCGTTGCGTCGCCTCCGCGTCCGCATTGAGCCTTGGCTCTTAGGAAGTGCACGGCATAGACGCCGGTCGCTTGCATGCAGGACGGTTCATCCTTCGTTCCGACTCTGCTATGTGTTTCCGGCCATGAGCGCGTCGGTTCGCAAGATCATCCACATCGACATGGACGCCTTCTATGCGTCGGTCGAGCAGCGGGACAATCCGGCCCTGCGCGGTCGCCCCGTCGCGGTCGGCCATGGGGCCAAGCGCGGGGTGGTCGCGGCGGCGAGCTATGAGGCGCGGGTTTTCGGCGTGCGTTCGGCCATGCCCTCGACCACAGCGGCGCGCAAATGCCCGGAGCTGGTGTTCACCCCGCCGCGCTTCGAGGTCTACCGGTCGGTGTCGCGCCAGATCCACGCCATCTTCGCCGAGTACACGCCGCTGATCGAGCCACTGTCGCTGGACGAGGCCTATCTGGACGTCAGCGCCAATCTCAGGGGCCTGCCGACGGCGACCGAGACGGCGGCCGAGATCCGGCGGCGCATCTTCGAGGAGACCGGCCTGAACGCTTCGGCCGGGATCTCCTACAACAAGTTCCTGGCCAAGCTGGCCTCCGACCATCGCAAGCCGAACGGCCAGTTCGTGGTGACGCCGACGATGGGGGCGGCCTTCGTCGAGGCGCTGCCGGTCGGCAAGTTCCATGGGGTCGGCCCGGTGACGGCGGCCAAGATGAACGGGCTCGGCATCTTCACCGGCGCCGATCTGCGCCGACAGAGCATCGAATTCCTGCGCCGCCATTTCGGCAAGTCGGGCGGCTGGTATCACGATATCTCGCGGGGCGAGGACGAGCGGCCGGTCAACCCGGATCGTTCGCGCAAATCCTCCGGCTCCGAAACCACCTTCCGGGAAGACCTGACCGAGCCCGCCGACATCGAGGCCGGCGTGATCGCCATGGCCGACGAGGTCTGGGCCTGGTGCGAGAAGGCCCAGGCCTTCGGCCGCACCGTCACGGTCAAGGTCAAGTACGCCGATTTCCAGCAGGCCACCCGCAGCTTGACCCTGGCGACGCCGGTTGCCGACCTCGAACGCCTACGCCGGGTCAGCGTCGATCTGGTCCGCACCGTTTATCCGCCGGCGAAGGGCATCCGCCTGCTCGGCGTCACCCTGTCCAAGTTCGGCGAGGGGAGGGAGGATGAGGCCCAGCAGCTGGACCTCGCCCTGGCGCCGTGACGCCTGTCGGACCCTAGAAGGGGCTGATGTGGCGGGTGCGGCTGTAGTCCAGATAGCCGACATTGGCCCCGGCGCGACCGCCGACGCCGGTGCGGATCGGGGCCAGGGTGATGTTGTCGGCGCGCTGATAGTTGATGCCGAAGCCGGCCACGAAGTAGATCGAGCCGTCCACGCCCGGGAAGCGGTGGTAGATCTGGTCGGGCCGTTCGATGCCGTAGCACAGGGTGAACACGCGCGAGCCGTTGGCGCCAAGGTCGAAACCCGCCGACGGGCCCTGCCAGAACACCTGCTTGCGGGGGCGATGCTTCATGTACAACTCGCCCTTGCCGTAGCGTAGGCCGACAACCACCGCGCCGGAGACTTCCGTCCCGGAGATGTATCCGGTCGGCTGGCCGTTATCGCGGAAGGCGCGCTCGATCACCCCGGCGATGCCTTGCGACGCGGCCCCGAAGAAGTCCGAGGCGGCGTGGACGATCTCCTCCTTGGAATAGGGCTCCGCATTGGGGCCGGGGCTATAGGGGCGCGTGCCCGGGTTGACGGGGCGCATGGCGGGTTGGGCCTGCGCCCACTGCGATGCGGACGCCGCGGCGAAGGTCGCGCCCAAGCCCGCTGCGAAAAGATGGCGACGGTCCATGTTCATGGTCGATGTCCTCGATATGGACGGCGCCACGTTTGCGCCGTGTGGTCTGGGGCGTAAATTTCCAAGAGGCGATCGGGTTCCGAAGACGGCGCATCCTCCAACGGGGTGGGCGCTCCGTCGCGAAACCTTTCTCAGCGGTGCTGTGCACCTACGGTCAGCACCACCTTTCCGCGCACATGATCGTTCTCCAGGTGGGTCTCGGCCTCGGCCGCGGACGCCAGTGGGAAGACCTTGTCGAGCGTGACCTTCACCTCGCCCGCGTCGATCATGCGGGCGATCTCGCGCAGCTGCTCGCCGTTGGGTTGGGCGGTGTAACGGCTGGCCTGGACACCCGCCTTGGCCGCCTTCTCCGCATCGGGTTCATGCACGGTCGAGATCAGGGCGCCGCCGCGCTTGAGCACCTGCCAGGAGCGGTCCTCGGTTTCGCCGCCGATCAGGTCGTAGACCAGGTCCACGTCGTGCACGATGTCCTCGAACCGCTCGGCGCGATAGTCGATCGCCCGGTGCGCGCCGAGCCCTTTGACGAACTCGATCCCGTCGCTGGATGCGGTGGCGAACACCTCCGCGCCCTTCGCCCGGGCGAACTGGACGGCGAACGGGCCGACGCCGCCCGTGGCCCCGTGGATCAGCACCCGCTGGCCCGCTTTCAGGCCGCCGTGGTCGAACAGCCCCTGCCAAGCCGTCAACGCCGCTAGCGGCACGGAGGCGGCCTGGACCATGTCCAGCGAGGCGGGCTTTAGCGCACAGACGTTTGCGGGGGCGGCGACCCACTCGGCGAAGGCGCCGCGATCCTGCGGCAGCATCGTGAACACCTCGTCGCCCTCGACGAAATCAGAGACGCCGATCCCGAGCTTTTGAACGATTCCGGCGATGTCGCGTCCGAGCACGATCGGTAACTGGTCGGCTTTGACGGCGGGGTAATCGCCTTTGCGGATCTTGTAGTCGACGGGATTGGCGCTGGCCGCCTGGACTTCGATCAAAAGCTCGCCCGGCCCGGCCTCGGGTTGGGGAAGCTCTTCCAGCTTCAATACTTCCGGGCCGCCAAATTCGTGAATGCGCACCGCTTTCATGATTCCAACCCTTACTTTTCTGGCGGCCTCCTGCAGCCGGTTGAAGGTCAAAGCCTTGGGCGAGCGGCAAGTTTCAGCTTGACCGGAGAAAGTTGTACGGTGGCGGCGCATCCTGTGGTCCGCAGGCGACCGGCGCTCGGGCGGGTGACTTAAAGGGGCTGCACGGAGCTATCGGTGTGTTAAACTGGCCCCATGTCGGACCAGAACGATCAACCTGAAAAAAAGACCGCAACGCAGACCCTCGCCGAGCTTGTCGCACGCCGTAAGGCCGGTGCGGGAAATGCCGGATCGCAGGGCTTCGGCGCCGGCAAGCGGCAGGACGAACGCGCCGCCGCCGCCAGGTCCGCCGCCAAATCAAAACCGGCGATGCGGAAATAACCACGCGTCTCGACGCGATAAACTGCTAATCCTCATAAGCGGCATGCATCGGTTCTCCGCGTGCGTGTCGTTCAAGGTCGATGAGGAAAATACTGAAGTGAAAGAAACCAAGGGAAAGCCGAAGAAGGCCGGGGGCTCGAAGCCGAATGCTTCGCAACCCAGCCTCAAGGGTCTCACGTCCACGCCGACCAAAAACAAGTAAAGCTCGCCAAATATTTTCTGAAGATCATATTTGGGTCGGCGAGGCGTTTCCGCGCTCGTCGGTTTAGGAGTTCGCCGTGAACCCGATCTCGCTGTTTCTGGCTATCGTGCTGCTTTTCATCGGCGCCGGGGCCGGGACGGTGAAGCCTTACCTGGCGGCGCCGTTCGCGGTGGCGGCGCTGCTGGTCGCCCTGTCGCTGAAGATGGCCAATACCTGGCAGAAATTCGTGGTGCTGCGCGCCGGCAAGCTGCAGGGCGTGCGCGGGCCGGGCCTGTTCTGGATCCTGCCGGTGCTCGACAGCGTGACCGCGGTGATCGACGAGCGCATCCAGACCACCGCCTTCAACGCCGAGCAGGCGCTGACCCGCGACACGGTTCCGGTGAACGTGGACGCGATCATCTTCTGGCACGTCCATGACGCCCGCAAGGCCGCCCTGGAGATCACCGACTACCGAATGGCGATCGACCGCGTGGCCCAGACCTCGCTGCGCGAGATGATCGGCTCCTCGATGCTGTCGGCCCTGCTGTCGGATCGCAAGACCGCCGACGAGCAGCTCCGCGCCGGCATCGGCGACAAGACCCTGGCCTGGGGCGTCACCGTCTCGTCGGTGGAGATCCGCGACGTGGCCATCCCCGAGGCGCTGCAGGACGCCATGTCCCGCCAGGCCCAGGCCGAACGCGAGAAACAGGCCCGGGTGATCCTGGGGTCCGCCGAGGTGGAGATCGCCAACCAGTTCGTCGAGGCCGCCAAGCTCTACGCCGATAATCCCGAGGCGCTGCAGCTGCGGGCGATGAACATCATCTATGAGACGACCAAGGAGCGGGGGACCACCATTCTGATCCCGAGCTCCATGGTCGATAGCATGAACCCGGCGTCGGCCCTGGCTCTGGCTTCCCAGGCGAAGCGGAACGGCTGAAAAGCGCGTCCAGCTTGGCTGGACACGCCTTGGCCGCGCTTTGGCTCATGGGTGCAGAATCCCGCGCCGCCCTTAGTGGGCGCGCGCGGTGCGGGCGCGCAGCAGCGCGGCGGCGAGAAAGGCTTCGGCTTCCGCCAGGGTCTGGGCTACGCGGGCGCGCCGTTCGCCGGTCTTGATGGCGAAGTGCTGGGTGGTCTCGGTGACCGTGGTCCAGAGCTCCATGCCCTCGACCCGCTTCAGAAGTGTCGTCCGCGCCATTGTGGACTCCAACGGTGATTATGAACCGAACCTTAATGCGGGCCCTGGCCTGAGTCCCATCATCATCTCGTGATGCGCCGGATCGGTCGGGGGATATCTGCTGCGAGGTGGCCGTCCACGCAAAAAAAAAGGCCCCGCCGAAGCGAGGCCAAAGTCATAGGGAGGAAACGCCCAAGAAGGGCGCGGTTTCTTTTGGTCATATGGTCGACCAAAATCAATGCGACGTTTTGGTGCGCCTCAAGCCAGCAAGCGCAGTTTGGGCTCTCGGTCCCACTGCCGGGTGGCGGCGGCCTTCAGGAACGCCTTGGTGTCGGACAGCTCCATCACGCCGGCGTCCGGTTCTACGCCGGCCTTCTGCAACAAGGGTTTGCAGTCGGCCGTGTGGCCGATGGCTTTGAGGTGGGCGAAGGCGTTCATCACGAAATCCAACGCCGCGCTCTCCTTCACCAGGGAGGCGCAGCCGCCCTCAGACAGCACCAGCGCCACCGCATCGAAGATCATCGACGGCGCCCCGGCGAGCTGGGCGTCCGCGGTTAGGCTGGAGCCGTCCTTCAGCGTCACCTTGATCTTGGGCGCGATGATCGTCGCGTCCGCCCCGGCCTTCTCCACCGCCGAAGTCACCGTCTGGACCATCGCCCCGTCGGAGCCGTCGGCCACCAGCACGCCAACCGCGCGCCCCTTCAGCGTCTCGGGATACTTGCCGATGATCCGCAGCGCAGGCGACAGGTCCATGTCGATGGGCGCCTTGGCGGGCTTTGACGCCTTGGGCGCATCGTCGAGCCCCAGGCCCGCCGCCACCCGCTTGGCCAGCTTGGGGTCGACGTTCTGCAGGTTGGCGATCACCCGCAGGCGCACATGCTCGAACGTCACCTTGGACAGCTCGAACACGATGGCGCTGGCCAGGTGGGCCTGCTCCGGCTCGCTCTGCGAACGGAAGAACAGGCGGGCCTGGCTGTAGTGGTCGGCGAAGGTCTCGGCGCGGATGCGGACCTTTGTCTCCTCCACCGGGACCGCGGCGGTGCGGAAGCCGCGGTCGGGGCATTCGCGCGGTCCCCCGATCTCGCCCGCCTCGGCCAGCGAGTTGGGCTCGTAGTTGGCGCGGCCCTGGGGGACGTTGTGCTGCATGTGCCCGTCGCGCTGGAAGTTCATCACCGGGCAGCCCTTGGCCTGGTTGATCGGCAGCTGGTGGAAGTTGGTGCTGCCCAGCCGCGAGAGTTGGGTGTCGAGATAGGAGAACAGCCGGCCCTGCAGCAGCGGGTCTTCCGAGAAGTCGACGCCGGGCGGGACATTGGTCGGCAGGAAGGCGACCTGCTCGGTCTCGGCGAAGAAGTTGTCCGGGTTGCGGTCCAGCACCATCTTCCCGACGATCTCGACCGGGTGCAGTTCCTCGGGGATCAGCTTGGTGGCGTCCAGGATGTCGAAGGGCAGGACGTCCGCCTGCTCCTGGGTCAGCAGTTGCACCCCGAACTCCCATTCCGGGAAGTCGCCGGAGTCGATGGCGTTGTAGAGGTCGCGCCGGTGGAAGTCCGGGTCCGCCCCGGCGATCTTCACCGCCTCGTCCCAGCAGGTGGATTGCAGGCCAAGCTTGGGGCGCCAATGGAACTTGACGAAGGTGGCCTTACCCTTCTCGTCCAGCAGGCGGAAAGTGTTGACGCCGAAGCCCTCCATCATCCGCAGCGAGCGCGGGAGGCCCCGGTCCGACATGGCCCACATGATCATGTGGGTGCTCTCCGGCGTCAGGCCGATGAAGTCCCAGAAGGTGTCATGGGCGGTCGCCGCCTGCGGATAGCCCCGGTCGGCCTCCATCTTGGCGGCGTGAATGAGATCGGGAAATTTGATGGCGTCCTGGATGAAGAACACCGGGATGTTGTTGCCGACTAGGTCCCAGTTGCCCTCCTTGGTGTAGAACTTCACCGCGAAACCGCGCACGTCGCGCGGCGTGTCCACCGAGCCCGCGCCGCCCGCGACCGTGGAGAAGCGCACGAACACCTCGGTCTTCTCGCCGACCTCGGTCAGGATCTTGGCGTGGGTGACGTGCTTGAGCGACTTGGTCAGCTCGAAATGGCCGTGGGCGCCGGAGCCGCGCGCATGGACGATCCGCTCTGGGATGCGCTCGTGGTCGAAATGGTGGATTTTCTCGCGGAGGACGAAGTCCTCCAGCAGGGTCGGGCCGCGCGGGCCGGCCTTGAGCGAGTTCTCGTTGTCGCCGACCGGAACGCCGTGATTGGTCGTCAGTCGGTTGTCAGGGCCGGATGCTGTCTGGTGCAGCTCGCCCCCGTTGCCGATCCGGGCTTCGGGGCGGGGCGGGCGGTCGTTTGCCATGGCGGGCCAGTCTTCTTTTGCTGAGCGCGCGCGGTCTCGAGGCGTCGAAGCCGAGGTGTTGAGCCGCTGTCTGCGAGGTGACGACTCAACCCGCGCCGCACGCGCTAAGTTCCTGCGCCCGGGCGCTCCGCTCGACGCTGGGAGCCCGCAAGCTCCGCCTACGGTGAGCGGCCGCAGGTGGTCTCAGGCCGCCGCTTCGGCGCGGGCGTTGCGCCGGATCACCTGCGGCGGCTGGCCGAAGGCGCGCAGAAAGGCGCGGCGCATCCGGTCGGGGTCCGCGAAGCCGGTCTGCTGGGCGACGGCGTCGATGGGGTGGCGGCTCTGCTCCATCATCAGCCGCGCGGCTTCCAGGCGCAGGTTCTCCACCGCCTTGGCCGGGGACTGCCCGGTCTCGGCGTGGAAGGCGCGGCTGAACTGGCGGGGGCTGAGATGGGCCGCCTCGGCCAGGTCGGCGACCGTCAGCGGCGTTGTCAGGTTGCGTCGCGCATAGGCCAACGCGCTCTGAATGCGGTCCGATTTGGGGTCCAGCTCCAGCAGGGCGGAGAACTGCGACTGGCCGCCGGCCCGGCGGTGATGGACCACCAGCTTCTTGGCCACCGTCCGCGCGGCTTCCAAGCCCAGGTCCTTCTCCACCATGGCCAGGGCCAGGTCGATGCTCGCGGTCATCCCGGCGGAGGTCCAGATCGGACCGTCGACGATGAAGATGCGGTCTTCCTCGACCTTCACCTTGGGAAAGCGGGTCTGCAGATCGCGCGCGTAGAACCAGTGCGTCGTCGCGCGGCGCCCGTCGAGCAGGCCCGCCTCGGCCAGGACGAAGGCGCCGGTGCAGGTCGCCGCGATCCGCCGGCATTGTCCGAGCGATCGGCTCACGAGCGCCAGCAGGCCGGGTGTCGACGGCTCGATCTGCGCGCCGCCGCCGACGATCAGGGTGTCGAAGCCATCGGTCTGGAAAGGCTCAGTTTCGACCCGAAAGCCCATCGAGGTCAGCACCGATCCCCCGGTCTCCGATAGCAGGCGCACGTCGTAGACCTGCTCGCCGGCCTGCATGTTGGCCATCTCGAAGGCGGAGATCGCCGCCAGGCTCATCACCTGGTAGCCGGGGAAGGCGACGAAGCCGATCCGTTGCATGTCGATCTCCGGGTTGTGGCCTAAAACGCCGGATATATGACATTTGGGACGCCGTTCGCCAAGCCTATACCGGGCCTCAGCAAACGCCGCTTCCCGGCGTGCAGAGGAGATGGACCATGAGCACCAACGAAACGAAGGGAACGGCCCTGGTCACGGGCGCGTCCTCGGGTATCGGCGCGATCTATGCCGACCGCCTGGCCAAGCGCGGCTACGACCTGATCCTGGTCGCCCGCAACCGCGACCGGCTGACCACCTTGGCCCAGCGGATCACCGACGAGACCGGCCGTTCGGTCGAGGTCGTCGCCGCCGATCTGAATGACAAGGCCGACCTGGCCCGGGTCGAGAGCACGCTGCGGACAGACGCCAGCATCACCCTGCTGGTGAACAACGCCGGCGTCGGCGGCGCCGGCCCGCTCCTGTCTTCGGACGTGGAGAAGATGGATGCGATGATCCAACTCGATGTCGTTGCGCTCACCCGGCTGACCTACGCGGTCGCGCCCGCTTTCGTCGCGCGGGGCGCGGGGACGATCGTCAACATCGCTTCGATCGTGGCGATCTCGCCGGAGATGCTGAACGGGGTCTATGGCGGCGCAAAGGCCTTCGTGCTGGCGTTCAGCCAATCGCTTCAGCACGAGTTGGGCGCCAAGGGCGTACGCATCCAGGCGGTGTTGCCGGGCGCGACGGCGACGGAGTTCTGGGACATCGCCGGCCTGCCGGTCCACAACCTGCCGGCCGCGATCGTGATGTCGGCCGAGAACCTGGTGGACGCCGCCCTTGTCGGGCTCGATCAGGGTGAAGTCGTCACCATCCCGCCCTTGGCGGACAAGGCCGGCTGGGACGTCTACGAGGCGGCGCGTCTGGCGATGGCCGGGAAGCTTTCGAGCGCTCAGCCTGCCGCACGCTATGGGATCGCACCTGCCAAGGCGGCCTAAGCTGCCCTAGCCGCGACATGTCGCAGGAGGCTGGAGCGCCCGACCGGGGTTCCAGCCTCTTGCGCTGGCTGGGAGCATCCCTCGCCGTTAACCGACGCTGTCGAGCACCTTGTCGATGGCGGAAAACAGGTTCTCGACATCGATCGGCTTGGTGACCACGCCGTCCATGCCCGCCGCTCGGTATGCCGCCTGCTGATGCGCCATGGCGTTGGCGGTCAGGGCGATGATGGGCGTTCGTCGTCGGCCGGAGCGAAGCTCGCGTTCGCGGATGGCCGCTGTCGCGCTCGGCCCATCCATGACCGGCATCTGCACGTCCATCAGGATGATGTCCCAGGCGCTCTCTTCCCAGGCCTGAACCGCGCGCTGGCCATTGTCGACGATGTGGACCTCCGCGCCGACCTGAAGCAGCAGGGTGCGGATGACGAGCTGGTTCACCGCATTGTCCTCGGCCACCAGGACCTGGAGGTTGTGGTTCTGCGGCGAGGGTTGGACGTCGACGTTCTTTTCCGGCGCACGGGCCTCCGGTCGCGGCGCTTCCATCAGCGGCAGGACGGCGGTGAAGACGCTGCCTTGGCCGACGCGGCTGGAGACCTCGATCCGGCCGCCCATCAACTGAGCGAATTCCTGCGAGATCGCCAGGCCCAGGCCGGTGCCGCCGATCTTGCGCGTGGTGGAGCCGTCGAGTTGGACGAACTTCTCGAACAGGGCGGCCATCTTGTCGTCGGGGACGCCGAGGCCCGTATCGTGGACCGCGATCCTGACGCCGTCCGTCTGCCGCGTGATCTCGATATACACGCTTCCCGCTTCGGTGAACTTCACCGCGTTGGAGATCAGGTTGTACATGATCTGCCGGATGCGCGTGGAGTCGCCCCGGAAGAAGCCCCTGGCGGACGGTTGGACGATCAGGCTGAAGTCCAGGCCCTTGCGCTCGGCCATCGCGGTGAAGGCGGCGTGGGCGCCCCGCGCCAGGGTTTCCAGGTCGAAGATGTCTTCTTCAAGCTCGAGCCTGCCGGCCTCGATCTTGGAAAGGTCGAGGATATCGTTCAGCAGCGCCAACAGCGTTTGACCGGACTGGCGGATCACCTCCAGCCGGCCGCGCTGGATGTCGGTCATTTCCCCGGCCGCCATCGCCTGCACCATGCCCAGAACCCCATTCAAGGGCGTGCGGATTTCGTGGCTCATGGTGGTGAGGAATTCGGACTTGGCCTGATCGGCGACCTTGGCCTTCTCGCGGGCGTGCTCTGCGATTTCCCGTTCCCGGACCGCCTCGTCCCGCGCGCGCGCGAGATCAGCGAGCAGGTTCGCGTTCTGGCCGCATGCGGCGGCCCAGCTCAGCCATAGCTTCTGGGTCTCGTAGGCGATCAGCACGACGATACAGGCGAGCATGCCCAAGGCGGCCAGCATCGCCACGCCGTGGGCGGAGCCGTAGAACGGGGCCAGGCCGCTGGCGATCGCGGCCACCAGCGGGAACATCGCCCGGCGGAACAGTCGAGGCGCCGCGATGAACTGGACCATCGCCACGCAGATCGACCAGCCCTGCATCAGCAGCAGGACCGCGATGGTCTCCACGCTTGGATGCAGCAGGGCCGCGCCCAACGGGCCGACCACGCCTAAGGAAAATCTGAGCAGAACGATCCAACCGAGGCGGCGTACGCCCGTTTCCGGATCGATCTGATCGACACGAAGCAGCCGCCGCCGCAGGATGTGCTGCAGGCGGGTGTCGACCCCTAGGCCGACCGTGGCGGATGCGATTCCTAAAATGGGAAAGCCAAGCAGGGCGACGATGACGCCTGCGGCCGCCCAGGACAAATAGAGGATCCACCAACTGGTGATCATGCTCTTGAGCGTGATCTGATAAGCGTTCGGGGGCTCGACACCCACCTCCAGGGCGGGCGGGATAGCGAAGACGCTGGGTGCAGTACTCATCTATGCCTCGAGCTACTTCGCTGGGCCGGTCCCTTTTTGAGCCGGACTTACAGTGCAGTTTCCAATCATTAGGCAATATTGGGGCCATTGCAGTCTACGGTTGTGTGGCGGTTCCCTTCCTATCCTTTCGGCTGAGCAGTTCCCATATCCGTCATGAGAGCGCTACCAGACGTACGGTCGCGCCATTGAAACCCACTCGATCCGAATTCCGCGCCTCACCTCCATTTTTGAGGTGAACGTCCCTTGTGGCGGTTTGATGCAATCCCGTTAAGCAATGGACTACCGAAGGTCCGGCTGCGGCTGGCTGCTGCAGTTTGTCACGTAAGGGTTGCGTCGGGGCGTCCGTTCAACCGTCCGATGGCGGTTGCGCCTGACGTCGTGGCCTGTCGGCGTTGGGTTGGGGCGATTTGAGGCCTAGACCTCGATCACCGTCTTACCGACCGGGGCCAGGGAGATCAGGGCGAGCTTCACGTGCTGGATGGCGAAGGGGATGCCAATCAGCGTCACCACCAGCAGTACCGCCAGCACGAGATGGTGCAGCGCCAGCCACCAGCCGGCGAACACGAACCAGACGATGTTGAGCAGCAGGCTGACCTCTTGCCCATGGTAGCGGGAAACGACTGCCCGACCGAACGGCCACGCCGAGAACGACGCCAGCCTCAGGGTGGCGGGAACCCAGGGCAGGCCGATGATGGTGATCGCCAGGATCACGCTCGCCAGCAGCCAAAGCAGCCCCGAAATCCAGCCGCCCAGAACAAACCACAACAGGTTCAATAGTGTGGACATGGCGGTCTCCGGGCGGGGCGTTCGGCCTATATGGCCGCGCCGTGACGGGAGAAGCCTAGGCGCTCGGCCGCGATTTATTCAATGGCGAGCGTCGGGCGAAACGGATTTTTCGAGCTTCCCCACCTGCCTGATGCTCCTAATGGACGCATCGTTTTGCAAGCTTGAGCGTTAGAGGCTTATGATCAGATTTCGTAAGCCCCTGATTCCGCTGGTTGGCGAAGGCTCGCTGAGCTGTGCGAGGATCGCCCAGCCCGTCACCTACAGCATCACCTCGACCGACGCGATGAAGAGCGGAAAAGGCTCGGTCACCGGCGCCATAGAGCATATGCACGCGGCCTTCTCGAGCGGACTGGCGAGCCTGACCATAGAGACAGGCGCCGCCATTTCCGTGATGTTCGTCGGTTATACGCGCGGAAGCGACACGGCCTATTTCGAGATTACCCGCCGATAGCCGGACGGGCGTCCGGCGCGGGCGCCTTCACCGCTTATCCAAGCATCTCGGCCACGAGCTGACGGAGTTCTTCACGGCTCAGGCTTGGGCCCAGGTTGCGGGATTCCGGCGGCCGGAGCTGGGTTTGATCGCGACGTTGATCGAAGGAGGAGAAGGAGGGGCGCGAGAGCGCCTTGCGGGTGGATTCAATATGGATGTTCATTTAGGTCCAAGATGGTCGTCGACGCTTTTGGCGTGACGAGGCGCGTCGATGAAATCGCGCGCACATGTAAGATCACAGTGGGAAAACCGCACCGCGATCAATCTTCATGAAGTCTCGGTAGAAAGCTGCTTGGCTCTATGAGCCCTTGGCAGAAGCCGAACTAAGGTCGGATTGATTTCGGCTATATGCCATCTGTGGCGGATATTTGCAATAGCCGATCTTTTCGGCTCATCGAGCGCAATTTTTTTGCGGACATCGGGAATTCGAAAGGCCTTGCCTGGGGTCACTAGCGGCAGTTGGGATCGATCCCCATATCACAGGGGTACAATTCTGCTGCGCGACGGCCATCTAGCTTATTTCTCAATATGGTCACGGTGCGGGGCGTCCTTTCTTTTTGATCAGCACCGGAGCGGAATAAATGATGTCGCGTAGAGGTGGTGGCTCGATGAAGCTACTCGGGTCCTCGCGAGGCGAGGGCGCTTTGCGTACCGAGGACGCCCAGTTTGCTGTGAGCTACAGCCTGGACACCTTTCAGGAGCGGGATCGCACCACGGTCAGCGGCAGCCTCGACGGGGACGCAAGTTCGGTCGAAGACGGTGCGGTCGGTTATCTGAAGCTGGAGTCGGGGGAAGAGATCAAGATCGCCTTGATCAAGCCCGATACGGAAGGTGCGGACTTCAAGTCGGTCTAGGGAGGCCATATGGATATCCCGGAATACGGGCCGGCTGAACTGCTGCACGAGATCGAGTTGGCCTATGACGATATGGCGCCGCTCTCTTCGGAGATGAGCATCAGCATCGTCGATGCAAATGATCAACCGCTTGTTGTCATCCTGAGTTCGGACGCTATGCGGCAGATCGGAGCCTTCCTCGAAGCCGCAAAACTTCAATTTCCAAAGATTTTTCAGGTCCAATGAGGCTTGAATATTTAATCCTTGATTCTCACCTGCTTTAAATCGACCAAAGGTTTTCCAGACCGTCGTCTGGGAATGTGGTAACCTGACCTTTCACCGCGCCTTTTTGCGCTGAACGGTTGGCCTGTCCTGCTGTCCAAGGCTGGCCTACCGGTCTGGAAAGAGTTGCATGACCACTGTATCCGACGACCGCCGTAGCGAAATCCTGGCGCTCGAGCCCAGCCTGCTCGATTGGGCCAACGCCCTGACCCACGACGAGGCCGAAGCCCACGCCCTGCTGGGCCGGACCCTGCTGGCCGCCATGGACCCCAGCCACGCGCCGAAGGGCGATCTGAGCACGCGGGCCTGGCTCCACAACCTGCTCCGGCGCTCCTTCCACTCCGTGGAGCGGGACCGGGACAATCGGCGCTTCAGGAGCGCCGCCGTCACCCAACTTGGCCGCACGCAAAAGCGTGACCAGCAATTGCGGGCCGCGGGAGGACTGGCCGATGTCGGCTAGTCCTGCGCCCGCGCCCGTCTTCAGCAGCGTCGGCTACGAAATCTGCGATGAACGTTTGGCGGCGCTGCGCGAAATCACGATCCGCTCCAGCAACGATCCTGTCCCGCGCCTTGGCGACCTCTTCACCATCGTGAGGGCCGCCATGCTGCACGACCTCGTGGTCCTGGACGTGCTGAAGTGCGGCGCGGACTGGGCGGCGCGCTGCCGTGTCATCGGCGTCGGCTAGGTTCGCGCGCTCACTCGGCGCGGCGGGTATAGACCGAGAGCGTATCGCGCCGATCCTGCCGGCGGGCGGTCTTGCGGACCTTGCGGTCCAGGCGCTTGGCTTCCAGCGCTTCGTGTTCGGTTTTGGCGACCAGGGCCGCCGCCGCCCTGATGGCGTCCGCGCGCGCCTGCAACGCGGTCTTGCGCTGATCCGCCCTTTCGGTGCGGACGTTTTCCAGTTCGAGCGCCTGCTGAGCTTTGCGGCTGTCGAACGCGGGATCGACAATCGTGGCCTTGGGCTGAAATTTTTCGAGCCGGGTCTTCTTGGCCGCCGCCGCAGTTTTCAGGCGGTCCGCAAAACTGGGGTCATTTGAAATATCGAGCTTCTCTGCTGATTTTGGCGCAAGGGTGCGCGGGCAAGCCCGTACAATATTGTACGAAACCGGCTCTCGATTTCGCATAAATCCGCGCTTTACGCTAGAAGTTGGCGTAGCTCGCTGCCGAGAACTTGACGCATTCCTGGGTCTGAACGTCTGCCTGGGTCGTGGATGCAAACCCTGCGGAGCGGCCGTGGGGCCCGTCGCGCGATGCGGCTTTGCAGTCGCCGCTGGCTGATCTACCAAGGTCGGCTAGACCGATCCGGGGGCAGTCCATGCGCTACACCACCAAAGCCGCTCTGTTGGCGGCCGTCAGCATCGTTTCGTTCGCGGTCCAGCCGGCGCTGGCTGGGGCTCAGGGCCGGGGCGGTGGCGGCAAGCCGGCCATGGCGGCAGGCGAGCAGCATCCCGACGGCGACGAGAAAACCGACTTCGCGCCGTTTCCCGCCGATGTGAGCATCAAGCAGGTTACCCATGTGGCCGGCAAGACCTTGAGCTACACCGCCACCGTCGGCTCGCTGCCGGTGCGTGACGCCGAGGGCAAGAAGACCGCCGAGATCGTCTTCACCGCTTACACCCTGGACGGCCCGCGCGATCCGGACCGGCCGGTGACCTTCGCCTTCAACGGCGGTCCCGGCGCCTCGTCGGTCTATCTGAACCTGGGCGCTATCGGGCCCAAGCGTATCCAGTTCGGGGCCCAGGGCGACAGCCCGTCCGACCCCGTGCGGCTGCACGACAACCCCGGCACCTGGCTCGACTTCACCGACCTGGTCTTCATCGATCCGGTCGCCACCGGCTATTCGCGCTCGCTGGTCAAGACCGAAGAAACCAACAAGCAGTTCTTCACCATCGAGACCGACATCTCCTATCTGTCGCGCATCGTCTACGACTGGCTGTCCAAGAACGGGCGCATGGGTTCGCCCAAGTATGTGGTCGGCGAAAGCTATGGCGGCTATCGCGCGCCGGCGATCACCCACTATCTCCAGACCAAGATGGGCGTCGGCGTTTCGGGCGTGATCATGGTGTCGCCGGCCCTGGACGGCCGCACCGCCAGCGACCCGGACCTGTCGCCGATGTCTTGGGTCGAGACCCTGCCGTCGATGGCCGCCGCCAACTACGAGCGCCAGGGCAAGACGCTGACGCCCGATCAGATGTCGGAGGTCGAGACCTACGCCCGCACCGATTTCATCACCGACCTGTTGAAGGGCCGCCAGGACCAGGCCGCCGTCGACCGGCTGGTCAAGCGGGTCTCGGCCTATACCGGCCTGGACGAGACCGACGTGCGCCACATGGGCGGCCGGCTCGACAGCCGCGCCTTCCTGCGCGACCTCTACCGCGACCAGGGCAAGCTCGGCAGCTGGTACGACTCCAACGTCACCGCCTACGACCCCTATCCCTGGTCGGCGCAGCAGCGCACCGGCGATCCGATCCTGGACGGCATCTATGCGCCGGCGACCTCGGCCATGGTCGACTTCATCACCCGCGAGGTGGGCTGGAAGGTCGACGCCCATTACGAGGCGCTGAACGGCGAGGTGAACCGGCGCTGGGAGAAGAACTGGTTCACCAGCATCGAGTCGGCCTCCGATCTCAGGCAGGCCCTGGCCATCGACCCGAAGATGAAGGCCTTGATCGTCCACGGTTACGACGACCTGTCCTGCCCCTATTTCGAGTCGAAGATGGTGGTGGCCCAGATCCCGACCATGGGCGCGCCCGATCGTCTGCAGGTGAAGGTCTATCCGGGCGGCCACATGTTCTACTCGCGCCCCGACAGCCAGGCTGGGCTCCGGCGCGATGTGATGACGCTGTACGGCGCGCGCTGACCTGCGCGGGCGGCTTTGGGAGCGGTCCTTCAAGGGGCTGCTCCTGAAGGCTTCTTTTCGCCGCGCATTCGGCGCAACCTGCCGCAAAACGCAGGGAGGCGAGGATGGCTGACGATCAGGGCGCGCCAACGAAGGATGCGAGGGCGGAGGCCGAGGCGAGGGCTTGGTCCATGCCGATCGAGCAGATCAACGTCGCCGACCCCTACCTGTTCGCGGCGGGCGACGAGCTGCCCTACTTCGCCCGCCTACGCCGCGATGCGCCGGTGCACTATCAGCCCGAGCACGAGTTCGGCCCCTACTGGTCGGTGACCCGCTACCAGGACATCATGGCGGTGGACACCGACCACGAGACCTTCTCGTCCGAACCGGCCATCACCATCGCCGAACCGGAGGACGACTTTCGCCTGCCGATGTTCATCGCGATGGACCCGCCCAAGCACGACGTCCAGCGCAAGACGGTGAGCCCGGTCGTCTCCGGTCCCAACCTACAGACCCTGGAGCCGCTGATCCGCCAGCGGGCCGGCGCGATCCTGGACGCGCTTCCGATCGGCGAGGAATTCGACTGGGTGGACAAGGTGTCGGCCGAGCTGACGGCCATGACCCTGGCCACCCTGTTCGACATCCCCCAGGAAGATCGCCGTAAGCTCACCCGCTGGTCCGACGTCGCCACCGCCAGGGAGGATAGCGGCGTGGTGGAGAGCCAGGCGGCCCGCAGGGTCGAACTGCTGGAGTGCGTCGACTACTTCACCCAGGTCTGGCAGGATCGGCTGAAGGGCGAGCCCCGCAACGACCTGATCTCCATGCTCGCCCATGGCCCCTCCACCCGCGACATGTCGCGGATGGAGTATCTCGGCAACCTGGTGCTGCTGATTGTCGGCGGCAACGACACCACCCGCAACACCATATCCGGCAGCGTCTTGGCGCTGAATCAGAACCCGGAGCAGTACGACCGGTTGAAGGCCGACCGCGAGCTGATCCCGGGCATGGTGTCGGAGACCCTGCGCTGGCAGACGCCGCTCGCCCACATGCGCCGGATCGCCAAACGTGACGTCGAACTGGGCGAAAAGACCATCCGCCAGGGCGAGAAGGTGGTCATGTGGTACGTCTCCGGCAACCGGGACGAACGCATGATCGAGCGGCCGGACGACTACTGGATCGAGCGGCCTCGGGCACGCCAGCACCTGTCGTTCGGCTTCGGCATCCACCGCTGCGTCGGCAACCGGCTGGCCGAACTCCAGCTGATGGTCATCTGGCAGGAGATCCTCAAGCGGTTCTCCCACGTGGAGGTGCTGGCCGAGCCCAAACGCGTGCACTCCAGCTTCGTGCGCGGCTACGAGCGCCTGCCGGTGCGCCTTCACGCCTGACGCTGCGGCGTTTTGTAGATTTGTCTACGGTATACGCTGTCATTTGCGATTAGCCGGTGGTCTCACAGACCTAGTTCGAGGTATGGCCCTGCGACGCAGGGTCGAATCCCCGACCTTGACGCGCGCGCCATCTCCGAAAAACGCCCGGACTCCGGTCCCGGCAGCAGATGGCCGGGCGAGGCGGAAGGAAAGACGCGATCTATGCAGCCGCATCTTCTGGTGCATAACAAGTCCGACAATGTCGGCGTGGTGGTGGTCGAGGGCGTAACGGCCGGCATGGAATTGCTGGGCGTCCAATTGGAGGACAACAGCGACTTCCGCATCGTGGCGCTGCAGGACACGCCGATCGGCCACAAGGTCGCCCTGACCCAGCTGACCAATGGCGGCGACGTGATCAAGTACGGCGAGGTGATCGGCCGTCTGGTGGCCGACGTCCCCGCGGGCGATCACGTCCATACCCAAAACCTCAAGACCAAGCGCTGGTAGGCCGATCATGAGCACCCAAACCTCCGACATGGCCGCCGCCACCGCCCTGCACGCCGGCAAGAAGATCATGGCCTGGCGCCGTGAGAACGGCCGCGTGGGCGTGCGCAACCACGTGGTCATCCTGCCGCTGGACGACATCTCCAACGCCGCCTGCGAGGCCGTCGCCGCGCACATCCAGGGCACCATGGCCCTGCCGCACGCCTATGGCCGCCTGCAGTTCGGCGAGGACCTGGAACTGCACTTCCGCACCATGATCGGCACCGGCGCCAACCCCAACGTGGCCGCCTGCATCGTCATCGGCATCGAGGCCGGCTGGACCCAGAAGGTGGTCGACGGCATCGCCAAGACCGGCAAGCCGGTCGCCGGTTTCTGGATCGAGGGCAATGGCGACATCGCCACCGTCGCCAGCGCCTCGCGCAAGGCCAAGGAATTCGTCCACTGGGCCGGCGAGCAGATGCGCGAACCGTGCGACCTGACCGAGCTGTGGGTCGCCGCCAAGTGCGGTGAGAGCGACACCACCACCGGCCTGGCGTCCTGCCCCACCGTCGGCAACATGTACGACAAGCTGGTCCCGGCCGGCCTGTACGGCTGCTTCGGCGAGACCAGCGAGTTGACCGGCGCCGAACACCTCGCCGCCAAGCGCGCCGCCACCCCCGAGGTGGCCGAGAAGTTCATGCGCGTCTGGCAGGCCTACCAGGACGACGTGATCGAGGCGCACAAGACCAGCGACCTGTCCGACAGCCAGCCCACCAAGGGCAATATCGCCGGCGGTCTGACCACCATCGAGGAGAAGGCGCTCGGCAACCTGGAGAAGATCGGCAAGAACATCTCCTATATCGACGTGCTGGAGCCGGCCGAAGCCCCCGCCAAAGGCGCGGGCCTGTACTTCATGGACACCTCCTCGGCGGCGGCGGAATGCTGCACGCTGCAGGCGGCGGCGGGCTATGTGGTGCACATCTTCCCGACCGGCCAGGGTAACGTGATCGGCAACCCGATCATGCCGGTGATCAAGGTCACGGGTAATCCGCGCACCGTCCGCCAGATGAGCGAACACGTCGACGTCGACGTGTCGGGCGTGGTCAAGCGCGAGATGACCATCGACCAGGCCGGCGACGTGCTGATCGACATGATCGTCAAGACCGCCAACGGCCGTCCCACCGCCGCCGAGGCGCTCGGTCACCGCGAGTTCGTGATGACCAAGCTCTACCGCTCGGCCTGATCGGACTCTGCTCTCTCTAATTCGCTCATTCCCGCCAAGGGCGGGGATGAGCGGTTAGGGGGCGCCGTTAGCCGGAACATCTGAATGACCGACACCGCCCACCTGACCCTGGACGAGGCCCAGGCCCTCGCCGTCCGCGCGCTGCAGTCCGCGGGGGTGGACGCGGCCAACGCCGCCAGCACCGCCCGCGCCCTGGTCGCCGCCGAGGCCGACGGGCAGAAGGGCCACGGCCTGTCGCGCGTCCCGTCCTACGCACTGCAGGCGCGCGTAGGGAAGGTGGACGGCCATGCCCGCCCGACGCTGGAGCGCGCAGCCCCGGCCGCCGTACGCATCGACGGCGCCTTGGGCTTCGCCTATCCAGCGCTGGACATGGCCATCGAGGCCCTGGTCCCATTGGCCCGGACCAACGCCATCGCCGCCGCCGTCATCCGCCGCTCGCACCATTTCGGTCAGGCCGGCGCCCATGCCGAGCGGCTGGCCGAGCAGGGGCTGATCGCCCTGGTGTTCGGCAACTCGCCCAAGGGCATGGCCTTCTGGGGTGCGGCCAAGCCACGGATGGGCACCAACCCCATCGCCTTCGCCAGCCCCTTGCCGGATCAGCCGCCGCTGGTGATCGATCTCGCCCTGGCCCAGGCGGCGCGCGGCCGCATTCTCGCCGCCCAGCAGGCGGGCCACTCCATCCCCGAAGGCTGGGCGGTGGACGCGCAGGGCCAGCCCACTACCGACCCGAACGCAGCGCTGAAAGGCGCCATGCTGCCCATCGGCGGGGCCAAGGGATCGGCCCTGGCCCTGATGGTGGAGATCCTGTCCGCAGCGCTGGCCGGCGCCGCCTTCGGCTGGGAGGCGTCCTCGCTGTTCGACGACCAGGGCGGACCGCCCGACCTGGGCCAGACCTTGCTGGCGCTCGACCCAGAGGCCCTGTCCGGCGGCGCCTTCATGTCCCGCATGGCCGCGATGGTCGCCGCCATCGACGAGGACGACGGCGCGCGCCTGCCGGGGACGCGACGCCTGACCGCGCGCGCCAAGGCCAAGGCCGAGGGGCTCGTCATCCCAGCCGTCTTGCATGCAGAGATTGTGGCGCTGGCGGAAGGCTGAGGCCGGCGTTCAGGCGTTTGCGCCCGCCTCCAGGCGTGTCTCGATCTTCGCGCCCTCGCTTAGCGTGCGATGCACCGGGCAGCGTTCGGCGATCTCCAGCAGGCGTGCGCGTTGCGCCTCGTCCAGGGCGCCATGCAGCCGGATCGTGCGCTCGAACCGCGTCGGGCCGCCCGCAGCCCGGCTCTCCGCCACGTCGACCTCGATCCGCTCCACCGGCCAGCCCTTGCGATCCGCATACATCCGCATGGTCATCGCCGTGCAGGCGCCCAGGCCCGCGCTGACCAGCTCGTGCGGGGTCGGGCCCGTATCCATGCCGCCCACGCTCACCGGTTCGTCGGCGAAGAAGCGCGACGGGCCGGCCTGGATCTCCACCTGCAGCGGCGATCGCCGCGTCTCCGCCACGCGCACCACGCCGGTTCGGGGCGGCGGCGCGGGCTGATCGGGGGGCGTGTCCATGAGGGGGCTCTCCTTCCATCCGGGATGGATGATCCTGGCGGCGTCCTGGCCTCCGGTCTAACACGATCCCATGACCCTGGAGCAGCTCCGCATCTTCGTGGCCGTGGCCGAGCGCCAGCACGTCACTCGGGCTGCGGCCGAGCTGAACCTGACACAGTCCGCCGTCAGCGCCGCCATCGCCTCGCTGGAGACCCGCCACGACGTGCGCCTGTTCGACCGGGTCGGCCGCAACATCGTGCTGAACCAGGCCGGCGAGATGTTCCTGCAGGAGGCGCGTGGCGTGCTCGCCCGCGCCGCCGCCGCCGAGGCCGCCCTGGCCGATCTGGGCGGGCTCAAGCGCGGTCGGCTGTCGGTCCACGCCAGCCAGACCATCTCCAACTACTGGCTACCTGAACGGCTGGTGGCGTTCCAGGCCGCCTATCCCGGCGTCGAGGTCGAGGTCGCCATCGGCAACACCGCCGAGGTGGCCAGGGCCGTGCACGAGGGCTCCGCCGAACTCGGCCTGGTCGAGGGCGAGGTCGACGATCCGGCCCTGTCGCGCGAGCCGGTCGGGGTGGACCGCATGGTGGTGGTGGTCGGCCGCCGCCATCCCTGGGCCGAGCGTCGCCCGACGCGGGCGGAAGAGTTGCTGCAGAGCCCCTGGGTGCTGCGCGAGCTGGGCTCCGGCACGCGGTCGGTGTTCGAGGCGACCCTGGCCCAGTCCGGCGTCGATCCCGCCGCCCTCGACGTGGTCCTGACCCTGCCGGCCAACGAGGCGGTGTTGTCGGCGGTGGAGGCTGGGGCGGGGGCGACCGCGATCTCGGCCAGCGTGGCGGCGGCGGGCCTGCGGGCCGGCACCCTGCACCAGATCGCCTTCGACCTTCCGGCCCGCAGCTTCTACCTGCTGCGCCACGAACAGCGCTACCGTAGCAAGGTCGGCGACGCCTTCGTCACCCTGGCGCGGTCGATGGCCGGGGTGGTTGCAGGCGACTGGGCGACGGGAGATGGGGCGCTGATCTAGGGGCGTTGGCTGCTGAGCGGACCATTTGAAGGTCGGCTATGTGGGTGGATTGCGTAAGTTGCCACGAGTAAGCTCGCCTTCGGAAAACGCTGGGGTTCGATATGTCTTTCATTCTGACGGGCGTGCCCTCTGAACCGGCGCAAGTAGTCCACTCTCACACGAAGCCCGATGCCCGTTCCGCGCTTCATCTTCATACGGGTTTGGGGCGAGATGGCTTTCGAGAGATCAAAATTATAGGTCCGGATGGGGCTCCTGGTCTTTGCGACGCTTGATTGACGCCGCTAAAGCCGAGCCTGATGCTGATGTGGTACGGAAGTAATATATTCGCACTCATCTGCGTCGCCACGAACCGCTTAGAGCTACGCTTCTACTCAGGGTTGCTACGGCCGTTGGGAACGTTCCGGAAAGCGGACGTATCCATTTCGCCTATGGTGTTGGTTTTCACACCGTTCATCACCGCTCATCCCGGCGAATGCCGGGACCCAGATCGTATGGTTCCCCACGAGTGAATGGTCCCGCGTGGATCAATCTGCACGAGACCGTCAGCAACTTACCAAGATCGCGCCCTATGATCTGGGTCCCGGCATTCGCCGGGATGAGCGGAGAAGGGGCGCAATCCCTGGGCAAGCCCCGTCCAACCGCGCTATCCCATCCCCCACCACCCAGGCCCACCGCCCAAGGAACAATCCGTGCCCGCCGCCCGCATCCTGACCATCGAGGATGACGACACCACCGCCGCCGAGATCGTGCGCGATCTCGCCGCGCGGGGCTTCGAGGTGGAGCGGACCGGGGACGGGGCGGAGGGGCTGCGGCTGGCCTCCACCGGGCGCTACGACGTGATCACGCTGGATCGCATGCTGCCGGGCGTCGACGGCCTGACCATCGCCTCGACCCTGAAGGACAAGGGGATCGACACCCCGATCCTGATGATCAGCGCCCTCAACGACGTGGACGAGCGGGTGCGCGGACTGCGCGCCGGCGGCGACGACTACCTGACCAAGCCCTTCGTGCTGGACGAGATGGCGGCGCGCATCGAGGTGCTGCTGCGCCGCCGCCGCGCGGACGCCGACCGGCTGTTGCTGCGCTACGCCGACCTGGAGCTGGACCTCGTCGCCCACGCTGCGCGCCGGGGCGGGCGCGACCTGCGGCTGTTTCCCAAGGAGGTGAAGCTGCTGGAGATGTTCATGCGCAATTCCGAGCAGATCCTGACCCGCTCGATGATCTTCGAGACCGTCTGGGGCTACAGCTTCGATCCCGGCACCAACCTGATCGACGTGCACATCCGCGCGTTGCGCAAGAAGCTGGAAGCGCCGGGACTGCCGCTGTTGCTGCATACGGTGCGCGGCGTGGGATACAGGCTCGGTGCTGAAGCATAACATCTGGCGCACCACCACCTTCCGCCTGACCATCGCCTTCGGGGCGGTGTTCGCGGTCGGGATCGTGCTGCTGCTCGGCCTGGTCTACCTCCAGACGGCGGGATATCTCACCCGCCGCGTCGACCACATCCTGGTCGCCGAGCTGGACGCCTTCAGCCGGAGCCGCCCCGAGGCGCTGCCCCAGGTGCTGAAACAGGCCGCGTCGCGCGATCCCCTGAGCACCTCGGGTCTGTTCTCCGCCACCGGCGAACTGGTGGCGGGCGACGGGCGGTTGACCCCCGCCGATGTGCCCCAGGACGGGGTGGTGCGCGAGTTCCGCCGCAGCGGCGGCTTCGCGCCCCAACGCGCGCTCGGCGAGCGGCTACCCTGGGGCGAGATCCTGATCGTCCACCGCGACTCCAGCCAGTTGGTCGAGCTGAGGCGGATCGTGCTGCAGGCCCTGGTCTGGAGCGGCGCCTCGATCACGGTGCTGGGGCTGGCCCTGGCCGTCCTGCTCAGCGCCCGGCCGCTGGAGCGCATCCGGGCCATGCGCGGCGCCAGCGAGGCCATCGTCGCCGGGGACCTGGCGGTGCGCTTGCCGCTGGACGGTAGTCGTGACGAGCTCGACGAGCTGGCGCGCATCGTCAACGCGATGATGGACGAGGTCGAACGGCTGATCACCCAGGCCAGGACCGTGGGCGAGGGGGTCGCGCACGAGCTGCGCACACCGCTGACCCGCCTGCGCGCCACCCTGGATCACGCCACCCAGGGGCTGGCGCCGGGCGATCCGCGCAACGCCCTGTTGGAAGCCTGCGTGGCCGAGACCGACAGCGTGCTCGCCCGCTTCCGCGCCCTGCTGCGGATCGCGGCGGTGGAGGCGCGTAGTCGCCGCAGCGGGATCGAGCGCGTGTCGCTCGGCGCCATTGTCGAGCAGGTGGCCGAACTCTACGCCCCGCTGGCCGTCGAGCGGGACGTGGCGCTGGAGGTGTCGATAGCCTTGGTCCCGGACGTCCGCGCCGATGCGGAGCTGATGTTCGAGGCGCTGTCCAACCTGGTCGACAATGCGCTCAAGTTCACACCAGCCGGGGGGACGGTGCGGCTGAGCCTGATCGCAGACGTCGCCGGGCTGGTGGTGGTGGAGGTGCGCGACGACGGCCCAGGCATTCCGCAAGACGAACGACCGCTGGTGACCAAGCGCTTCTACCGCAGCCGAAGCACATCGGTCGCGCCGGGCCACGGGTTGGGCCTCAGCCTGGTCGCGGCGGTGGCCGACCTGCACGGATTCGCGCTGACCATCGAAGACGCCGAGCCGGGGACGGTGGTGCGGCTGGCGTGCGGGGTGCAAGTCTAGGGCGATGGTCCTTCCCCCTCGTACGGGGGAGGGAAGGGCCCAGCCGAAGGCTGGGAGGGCGGGGGTGGCGGGCGGCGCCTATCCGGAAGACATCCAGCGTCCACCCTCACCCCGACCCTCTCCCGTTCGAGGGAGAGGGAGCCCTGCTATGTCCCTGGATGGCTCGACGCCACCTTATCGATGCGCGGCAGGTCGGTCTCGGTCCAGCCGCCGCCAAGTGCGCGCACCAGGTTGACGCCCGCCTGCTGGCGGCGCGTCTCCAGGGCGAGCGCGGTCTGCTCGGCCTGGAGTTCGGCGGTCTGGGCGGTGACCACGTCCAGGTAGTTGGTCGCGCCCTCGCGATAGCGGGTCAGGGACAGGTCGGTGGTGGCCTGGGCCGACTTCACCGCGTCCGCCTCGTCCCGGGCCTCGTCGGCGAAGTGGTTGGAGAGCGCCAGCTGGTCTTCGACCTGCTGGAACGCCGTCAGCACCGTGGCCCGGTAGTTGGCGCTGGCGAGCAGGAAGCCGGCCTTGGACGCCGCCACGGTCGCGCGCCGCCTGCCGCCGTCGAACAGGGTCAGCGCCAGTTGCGGCCCGATGGTCCAAAAGGTGTTGGGGGCGACCAGGAAGCTGTTGCCGCCGGTGTTCTGGAACCCGCCCTGGGCGTCCAGCGTGATGGTCGGGAAGTAGGCGGCCTTGGCCACCCCGATCTGGCGGTTGGCCGCGAAGGCGCGTCGTTCGGCGGCGGCGATGTCGGGGCGTCGCTGGATCAGCACCGAGGGCACGCCCGCCGGCATCACCGGGATCGGCAGCTTGGTCGCCACCGCCGCGATGGAGAAGCTTGAGGCCGGCTGGCCGACCAGGCTGGCGATGGCGTGCTCGAACACCGCGCGCTGGGCGGCGACATCGGACACCTGGGCCTTGGCGCTGGAGAGCTGGGTCGCGGCGCGGTCCACGTCGAGGCCCGAGGCGACGCCGCCATCGTGGCGGGTCCGGGTCAGGTCCAGCGCGTGGGTGTAGGCGGCGACGGTGTCGGTCAGCAGCTTGCCCTGGGCGTCCAGCCCGCGCAGCTGCAGGTAATCGTTGGCCAGTTCGGCCTGGAGGCTCAGCCGGGCGGTGGCGAGGTCCGCGGCGGTGGCCTGGGCCTGGGCGCCGGCGGCGGCGACCAAGTTGCGTACCCGGCCCCAGAAGTCGAACTCGTAGTCGATCTCGCCGCCGAGCTGGTTGTTGGCGTACTCGTCGGGCTGGCTCGCGCTACGCAGCGGCCGCTCGGCGGACTGGCGGTTATAGGTGTTGCTGTCCAATCCCTTGACGGTGGGGACCAGGTCGGACCTCGCCTGGGCGGCGAAGGCGCGGGCCTGGTTGTAGGCCGACAGGGCCGCCGCGAGGGTGGGGTTGGCGCTGTCGACGCGGCCTTCCAGATCGTTCAGGGTCGGATCGTCATAGCGCGTCCACCAGGGTCCCTTGGGCAGGGTGTCGCCGGGCTGGGCCTCGGTCCAGGGGCCGGTCTCCTTGTAGGTCGTCGGCATGGTCAGGTCGGGCGGGGCGTAGGCCGGTGCGAAGTTGCAGCCGGCCAGGCTCGCCGCGCACAAGCCGGCGGCGCCCAGCCCGGCCCATCGGGCCGGACGGCGACCCGTCCTGGCGGCTCGGGGGTCAACCCGCGGCATGGGCGCTTTCCGCCGAGGGCTTGGCGCTGGACGAGATCACCCGCACGAGCTGTCCGTCGCCGATGGAGTCCGGCGGGTTGTCGATCACCCGATCCGACGGCTTCAGCCCGCCGGCGATCTCCATCACCGTTCCAAGGTCGCGGCCGACCGTGACCCTTTGCAGCCGCACATGGTCGTCGGGTCCGACCACCGCCGCCTCCAGCCCGGTCTTGCGGAACAACAGGGCGCTGGAGGGCAGGCGGAGCATGCCGCCGCCGCCCGCGCCGCTATTGGGCAGGTCGAACTTCACCTGCGCGTAGTCGCCCGATTTCAGCGCGTCGTCGGGATTGTCGACCGCCATCTGCACCAGCAGGGTGCCGGAACTGTCGCTGACCGCATTGGCGGTGGTGGTCAGGGCGGCGGTGAAGGTGCGGCCCGGATATTCGGGCACGGTGATCACGGCCTTGGTTCCCGGCGTGATGCGGGCGGAGTAGCTCTGAGGCACGCGCACATAGAGGCGCAGCTTGTCCACCTTGGCCACGTCGAACAGTTCCGAACTGGGCGTGGCCCCGGCGCCGGCGTTGACCAGGGCGCCGATGTCGGTACGGCGAGCGGTCACCACGCCTTCGAACGGAGCCACGATCCGCGCGAAGCCCTTCATCGCCAGCAGGCGGTTCACATTGGCCTGGGCGGCGTGCACCAGGGCCGACTTGACCAGATAGTCGCCGCTCTTCTCGTCGCTCTCTTGTTTCGACACCGCGTCCTTGGCCAGCAGGGTGCTCCAGCGCTTGGCGGTGGTGGAGGCCAGCTGCATGGTGGCCTGTGCGCTTTCCAGGTCGGCGCGGGCCTGGATCAGTTGCTGGTCCAGTTCGGGGGTGTCGATGGTGGCCAGCAGCTGGCCAGACTTCACCCGCGCGCCGATGTCCTGATACCAGCCGTGGACGTAGCCGGAGACGCGCGAATAGATCTGGGCGTTGTAGAAGGCCTGCAGGTTTCCGGGCAGCACCAGGGCCTGAGCGCCGGTCTCCACGGTTGGGCTGATCACGCTCACCGCCGGGATCGCCTGGGCGGAGGTCCAGGTCTTGACCTGGGCGTGCTCGTGGTTGCGGCCCAATATGCCGGTGATCACCACCACGGCGGCGATGCACACGCCCGCCACGGCCGCGATCTTCAGTCCCCTGCGCGATGGCGCGGGCTTGGCGGCGTAGGGCGGGGAGGCGTGCGGCGCGCCTGACGACGCGGGGACGTCAATGGGCATGGGCTGGCTCTTCCGGCAGGGAGGGGTTGGCGGCGGTTGCGGCGGTCTTGCGTCCATGGACCAGGCTGAACACGACCGGGACGAACATCAGGGTGGCGAAGGTGGCGCAGATCAGGCCGCCGATCACCGCACGGCCGAGCGGCGCGTTCTGCTCGCCGCCCTCGCCGAGCGCCAGCGCCATCGGCCCCATGCCGATGATCATCGCAAGAGCTGTCATCAAGACCGGGCGGAAACGCGTGAAGCCGGCCTCCAGCGCCGCCTGGATCGGGTCGCCGCAGATTTCCAACTGCTCGCGGCAGAAGCTGACCACCAGGATGGAGTTGGCGGTGGCCACGCCCATGCACATGATCGCGCCGGTCAGGGCCGGCACCGACAGCGGCGTGCCGGTGGCGAACAGCATCCACACGATCCCGGCCAGGGCGGCGGGCAGGGCGGTGATGATCACGAACGGGTCCAGCCACGACTGGAAGTTCACCACCACGATCAGATAGATCAGCACCACCGCGCCCAGCAGACCGAACAGCAGGCCGGCGAAGGCCGCGTTCATGGTGATCACCTGTCCGCGCAGGGTGACGGTCGCGCCCTTGGGCAGGTCCTTGGCGGTGTCCTTGATGATCTTGTCGATGTCGCCGGCCACAGCCCCCAGGTCGCGGTCCTGGGTGGTGGCGAAGACGTCGTAGGCCGGCTGGATGGCGTAGTGGGTCACCACCCCCGGCACCGTCTCGCGCCGCACGTCGGCCAGCCCGCCCAGCACCTGGGACGTCGATCCGCGTGCGCCGGTGAGGGGCACGTTGTCCAGGTCCGACAGGGTGTCGACCTTGTACTGCGGGGTCTGGGCGACGATCGGGTAGGAGACGCCGTTCCGGGGATTGAGCCAGAAGGCGGGGGCGGTCTGGCCGCTGCCAGCGAGCGTGGTGGACAGGCTGTTGGTCACGTCGCGTTCGGTCAGGCCGAGCCGGTCGGCGCGGGTGCGGTCCACATCCACCGCCAGGGCCGGATAGGTCGAGCCTTGCTGTAGGCGCACGTCGGCGATGCCCGACACCCCACGCAATCGGCCAAGCAGTTCGTTGGCGTAGGCGCGGCTCTGCTCGGGATCGGGGCCGCTGACCTGCACGTCGATGGGGGCGGGCGCGCCGAAGTTGAGGATCTGGCTGATGATGTCGGAGGGCAGGAAGGCGAAGTCGACGCCGGGGAATTCCTTCGGCAGGCGCTCGCGCAGCGTCTTCACGTACTCCGCCGTGGGGCGATGACCTTCCTTGAGGCTGACCAGGATGTCGCCGTCCTGGGGTCCGATGGTCCCGGTGTTGCTGTAGGCGAGGTTCAGGCCGCTGAACGGCAGGCCGATATTGTCGACGATCGAGTCCAGATGATCCGAAGGCACGACCTGGCGGATCGCATCCTCGACCCGGTCGAACTGGGCGGCGGTCTCCTCGATGCGGGTGCCGAGTGGTGCGCGCACATGCAGGCTGATCTGGCCGGAATCGACGCTGGGGAAGAAGTTGCGGCCCAGGAACGGGATCAGCCCGAACGACAGCACGACCACCACCATGAAGCCGACGATGAACTTGCGCTGGTTCTCCAGGGCCAGGACCAGAAGATCGCGATAGCCCAGCCGGAACTTTTCGAACCCCTGTTCGAACCCATGTTGGAAACGCACTAGCGGATTGCGCGACTTGAGTTGGCCAGCCTGGGCGTCGTGGCTCTGCATCACCTCGCGCTCGTGGCCGCCGACATGGGGTTTCAGCAGATAGCTGGCGAGCGTCGGCACCAGGGTCCGCGACAGGATGAAGGAGGCGATCATGGCGAACACCACAGCCTCCGCCATGGGCACGAACAGGAAGCCCGCCACGCCCGGCAGGAAGAACATCGGCACAAACACGATGCAGATGCAGAGCAACGACACGAAGGCCGGCGTCACGATCTGGCGCGCGCCGTCCAGGATCGCGGTCTGCACCGGCTTGCCCTGCTCCAGGTGCCAGTTGATGTTCTCGATGGTCACCGTGGCGTCGTCGACCAGGATGCCCACGGCCAGCGACAGGCCGCCCAGCGTCATGATGTTCAAGGTCTGGCCGAGCGCCGACAGCGCGGTGATGGAGCACAGGATCGCCAGCGGGATCGATACCGCGATGATCAGCGAGGATCGCCACGAGCCTAGGAACAACAGGATCATCAGGCTGGTCAACGCCGCTGCGATGACGCCTTCGCGGATCACCCCGGAAACCGCGGCCATGACGAAGATCGACTGGTCGTCGAGCGGCACGATCTTGAACGACGGCGGCAAGGTCTCCTTCAACCTTGGCAGGATGGCCTTGACGTCGGCGACGATGGACAGGGTCGAGACCGATCCGCTTTTCAGGATCGTCGCCAACACCGAGCGGCGACCGTCGACCCGTACCACGTTGGTCTGGGGCGGCGAGCCGTCGCGCACGTGGGCCACGTCGCGCACGTAGATGGTGGCGCCGTTCACGGTCTTGATCGGCAGGTTGTTGAGTTCGTCAAAAGCTTCGGGACTGTCGTTCAGCTCCACGTCGTATTCGAACTGGCCGATCTTGGCGCTGCCGGCCGGCAGGATCAGGTTCTGGTTGGAGATCGCGGTCTCGACATCTTGGGCGGACAGGCCCTTGGCCTGGAGCGCGTTGGAGTCGAGGTCGATCTGGATCTGGCGGATCTTGCCGCCATAGGGCGACGGGGTCGCCGCGCCAGGCACGGTGGCGAGCGCGGGACGGATGAAGTTCTGGGCAGTGTCGTAGATCTTCTGCTCGCCGAGCGACGGGCTGGAATAGGCCAGTTGCAGGATCGGTACGGTCGAGGCGCTGTAGTTCAGGATCTGTGGCGGCGTGATGCCGGGCGGCATCTGCTTCAGCACCGTCTGCGAAATCGAGGTGACCTGAGCCGTCGCAGTGCGGATATCCACGCCGGGCTGGAAGAAGATCTTGACGATGCCGACGCCGTTCAGCGATTGGCTCTCGACATGCTCGATGTCGTTGACTGTGCCGGTCAGCGTGCGTTCGTAATAGTAGATAATCCGCCCGGCCATGTCCTGCGCCGGCAGGCCCTGGTATTGCCAGACCACCGCGATCACCGGGATCTTGATGTCGGGCAAGATGTCCGTCGGCGTCTGCGTCGCGGCCAGCGGGCCGATCAGCAGGATGAGCATGGCCATGACGACGAATGTCAGCGGGCGTCGGAGCGCAATACGGACAAGCTGAAGCATTCAGGGCGACCCGCTGGCCTTACGCCGACGCGCTGGATTACGCTGCGGTGCGGCAAGACCACGGGCTTGATAAGAACCCCCGCCTCTGGAGGCGAGTGAAAACTTTCTCATGTCTCGCGCGATGTTCATGCAGCGCATGGTGCATGAACAGAGTTCGATCCGCAGCGTCCGCGCCTTGGGGCGAGCAATCTTAAAGGCGCAGCTCGATATTCCCGAGATGGGCCGAGCGGCGGAGCGCCGCCCGGCTTTCCGGTTTAGGCCTTGACGGTCTTGCGACGGCCGCGCGTCGCCTTCACGGGTTCGGGAGCCGGGGGTGGCGCGGCTTTGCGGCCGAGGCCAAGGCTCTTGGCCAGGCTGGAACGCTGCGCCGAGTAGCTGGCGGCCACCATAGGATAGTCCTTCGGCAGGCCCCACTTGGCGCGATACTCGTCGGGTGTCATGCCCCGGGTCGCTAGGTGCCGCTTGAGCGACTTGTACTTGCGCCCGTCTTCCAGGCTGATCAGGAAATCCGAAGTGATGGATTTCTTTACCGGAACCGCCGGGGTGGGGGCGGGTTCGGGCATAGGCGCGCCGGCATTTTGCAACGCCTTGTGCACGCTGGAGATCAAATCAGGCAACTCGCCGATGGACAGCTTGTTGTTGCCCACATAGGCGGCGACGATATCGGCGGCCAGCGCGGCGGTTTCTATAGCTTCGGTCATGAGCGTTTTCTGTTGGAGGGAGGGGTGGGGTTGAAAACAACAGTCTTCGCCGAATAATCCTAGAATCGGAGTGTGTCTAGTATCTACGATGATTCATTTCGATTTTATAAAATAAAACAATCCAAGCGAGTGCTGAATTTAGAGCCGTGAGCGCGGGAAGTGAATCTCAAAAGTGAAGATTGTCGGCGACACTCAGCCCCCGCCAGCCTTTCGCGGCCACGAAAGTCACCTTTGCGCCCTTAACCTTGTAATGGCTTGGGCTTTCCACGCAGATCAAGCGACCGTTGCACCCCATAAGAATTCGCGGCTGCAACATAATTTTCGGAGGCCGATGTGACAGGGAGATCGGCTGGAATTTATCTTGGCGTATTGATCGCGACCTGTCTCCCGATGGAGATGGTCTGATTGTATGGTCGGAGCCTTTCATCTTTCCTGCACCGTTTCAACAGCTGGGCGGATAATTATATGTGGATTTAGCGGTTGGGGTTCCGTTTACGGGCGTGGGTGTTCGCAGATGCGATAGGGTTGGCTCCAGTCGAAATGAGCGCGGCTGATCTCAAAGGCGGTCATGAAGCGGCGCGGGGCTCGCGCTTGAGTTCGGATTCCAGCATCGGTCGATGGACTTGTGCGGTTCTTCGAGATGAGATGCGGCGCGGCAATCTTCCATGAGGCGCTATGACTGGGTTTGTGGAGCGGAGCTGGGCCACGCCCGACGGGCTAAGGCTGTCCGGACGGGACTACGCGGGCGAGGGCGGCGAGGCGCATCTGCCGGTGATCTGTCTGCACGGCTTGACCCGCAACGCGCGTGATTTCGAGGACGTCGCCCCGGCCTTCGCCGCAACAGGCCGGAGGGTTCTGGCGCTGGACGTGCGGGGCCGGGGCGGTTCAGGCTGGGACCCCGATCCGATGAACTACGTGCTGCCGGTCTATGCGCGCGACGTGATCGGCTGGGCGCGGGCGCTGGGCGTCGCGCGGGCCGCGTTCGTGGGCACTTCGATGGGCGGCTTAATCATGCTGGCCCTGGCGGTCGCGGCGCCGGAGTTGATGGCGTCGGCGGTGTTGAACGACATCGGCCCCAAGATCGCGCCGGAGGGGCTGGCGCGGATCGCGGGCTATGCGGGCGGGAGCGCCGCCGTAGCCGACTGGAGCGAGGCCGCCGCCTATGCGCGTAGGACCAATGGCGCGGCGTTTCCGGATTATGGCGAGAGCGATTGGCAGGCCTTTGCGCGCCGCCTGTTCCGCGAGCAGGGCGGCCGGTTGTCGCTAGACTATGATCCGGCCATCGCCGTTCCCATGAAGACCCCGCCGCCGCAGCCCGCGCCCGACCCGTGGGCGCTGTTCGACGCCCTGGCTAAGGATCGGCCCCTGCTGCTGGTCCGCGGCGCCCTGTCCGATCTGCTGGCCCCCGCAACGCGCGATGAGATGCAGGCGCGGGCGCCGCATATGCGCGTGGCGGAAATCGCCGACGTCGGTCACGCCCCGATGCTCACCGAGCCCGAGGCGGCGAGGGCGATGCACACGTTCCTGGGCGAGGTGGACTGACCCCGCCCTGGATCACCGGCGGTCAGACCTCAGACGCCTCCCTTGCTGTTGCGACCCAGTCCTATGCTCGAGAGAGTGAGAAAATCGGGGCAGGCCAATATCCGCCATCCCCTTTGGCAGGCGGTGACTTCTTCGGGCGCCTGCGGAGCGAGCGAGCTCTCGCGCCATGGGTCTGACGAGCCCGGAACGCCTCGATGGAACGCAACGCCCATTGTCTGGCCCTCCCGGCCGAAGATCGCAGGGCGTCATAGGCCGCGCGAAACCGGACGGTCGCGGCGACAAGCGCGATAAGGGCGATCACATCGATATATGTGGCCACATCGAACATCGTGAACCAGACGAACCCTTCGGGGAGCCCCTGGGCGACCACGAACATCCCTTCCGTTTTTGCGTATGTGATCACGCCCGCAACCACGATGACCGTGACGAACCCGACCGCGAGATGCGTCGGCGTGATCCGATCAAGCTTGTGGGCGGGGAGTTCGATCAGCAGGCGCCGCAAGAGCTTGCCGACTGGCGTTTCGGGAAACAGCACAGCGACGCCCAAGGCTGCACAAAGCCAAATGATCGGCATCTATCCCTCCAGCTTAGCCTTTAGATGGTCCGGCAACGCGTGGTTGCAAGGTGCAGCCAAAGGTCTGGCCGACAAGCGGCCGTAGCGGACTTCGGCTCAGAGGCCACCTACGGTTCCGAGCGCCGCGCTTGGAACTCGCGGTTTCGCTTGTCTGAGCCGTGCTACCTAGAAGTGGACATCTGCAACAGTCGAGATGGGTGGATAGCGGACGCAACTCAGTCCCGAATTTGCCAAAATGTCAGCTCATAATCGAGTAAATCGAGATCCGGTTCGTCTTGGAAAGTAGCTTGGAAGGTTCGATCTGGAAAATCCAGATGCAGCTTAACCTCATGTATCTGCTTAAGGATGCGCCCCAGATAACGGAGTTGTGCCTCATCTATTTCGCGCGGCCCGATGTGGATATCGGCAATATGAAGGTGGTTGATCACGGCCTCGACAGCCCTACGGTCTCCCCTCGTAGCCTGTTCCCAGGCGCGGAGATTCGCCTCTGTCGCGCCGTTACGCAGGACGTAGCCATCGATTAAAACGAACCTTGGCCAAAAGATCAGGCTGTACCCAACAGCAAGTTCATAGTTTCCTACGCAGGAAATCCACCCTTCTGGGCTGATGCCTGCCCCGTCGTTCCAAGCCTTCATCTCGGGGATGAGCGCGTTGAAATCGCCCTCGGGCGTTGCTGTCGTCATGGGCGTTGAGCGTGCCGGAAAGGCCAAACGTCCGCAATGGGGCGTTAGCGGTCGCTGCTGGTCGTCCGCAAAGCTTCCCGAGTAAAACGTGCAGGGGACCGCAGCCCCCGCCTCAGTCCGCCCCGTGCAGCAGGCCCTCGACGTCCTCCAACCGGCAGAGCTTCTGCGGGCCGGTGGCGCAGCGGGGCGTCAGCACCTGCATCGTCGGTGGTTGGCGGAAGCTCAGCGGCGTGAGCGCGCGAAGCTGGTCCGCCGACTGCGCCTGATAGAAGACCCGCACGTAACGCTCGCCCGAACGCGCATTCTTCAGCACCTCGAAGCCGAGCGCACCGCCGAGCGGCGGGTCGTCCAGGCCGTAGCCGGGGATCTGGAAGTGGGCGCCCAGGATGGCGGTCAGCGCGGCGATGTTGTTGTCGTGGCCGACCAGCAGGTTGACCCTGGGTCCGTCCTGCCGGCCCAGCAGCATCGCGATCCGGGGCGCCATGGCCGCCGAAGTGCGATGCGCCATCACGCTGGAACGGTCGAACACGTCGAACAGCAGGGCGTGGAGGCGGGAGACCTCGGCCAGCCGTTGCGGCGTCGCTCGGCCCCAGCCGACCTGGGCCAGCGGCATGCCCTCGAGGTACTCCAGCATGAACACCGAGGCCGTGCCCGAGGTGGTGTCGATCGGGCCGCGCAGCTTCACCCCATGACCGTCGGCACTGACGCTCAGGGACGCCGGCTCGGCGGCGAGGTCGCACGCCTGGGCGGGGTGGGCCGGATCGCGGCAGCCCAGGATGGTCTCGAGCGTGCGGATGGCCTCGGCGTGCGGTGCGATGATGGCGGCGGGACCGCCGGTCTCCGCATTGATCACGCCTACCGCCTTGGCCGCGTCGAAGTCGGGGATCGTCGCGGCGGAGTCGAACAGCGGGTCGTGCTCGCCGGGTTTCAGGTGATCGACCGCGAGCTGGCAGCCGGGCGCCAGGCCCTCCGCGAGTTCTTCGCCGCTGGAGATGGTCCGCGCCTCGCTATTGGTCCAGAGGCTCGCCTGGCCGGGGCCGGGACAGCTATCCGCGGGCAGCAGGCCCTGGGCGGCGAACAGGGCGCGGTCGTACAGGCCGAGCTGGCGCATGCCCTCGCGCCCGTGCGGCGTCAGCAGGCTGGGCGGCGTGGACCAGACCGGCCAGGGTTGGCGGGCATAGGCGCGAGCTCCGATCTCCTCGGTC
>NZ_LMUL01000014.1:849684-1040187 GCF_009765965.1 Caulobacter sp. S45 | reverse complement strand
GCCCCCGCGCCCCCCCCGCCCCCCCGCCGGTACGAGCGGCGGGGATGCGGGCGACGCCGCGACGGCCTGGGTCGCGACCAGGACGCCGAGGACAGCCGTCAGCCGGTGGAGAAGGCTCACCGTTGGGTCGGCGGGCAGGTCGCGGTCACCTCGTTGCACCGGATCATCGGGCCTTCGAAGTCGACGGTGAAGCCGAACCCTTCCGGATCGGGGACGCCCGCGTAGTAGTCGCTGCTGACGATCTGGGCGCCGGAGGACAGCGCCGACTTCATCTTGCCGCCGTCGCGGGTGCGGGCCTCCTTGGTGTCCTCGTCGGAACGGCTACGGACGATGAAGCCCTGGCCCACCAGGCTGCGGATCCGGTCCTGGTTCTTGATCGGGTCCTGGATGTTGAAGAAGGCGGCTTCCGGACGGTCCTCGTCGAACCAGCCGAACATCATCCGGCCCTTGAGCGATGGGTGGCCGGTGCGCAGGAACACCTCGTGCGCATCGTTGCCGTCCAGCACGAATAGGAACTTGCCGCGCATGCTGCCGAGCTTGGGCCAGGACTTGGCCGTGACCGCCTCGCGCAGGGTGGCGTGTTCGCCGCGCACCTCGTCGGGGGTGACGACGCGGTTGCGGCCGATCACGTCGATGATGTCCTGGTTGATCTCGTCGATGCCGGCCTGGTCGAACTTGAGGTCGTAGGGGAACAGCACCGGGATGTGCAGCGGGTCGACGGAGTTGACCAGGATCACCACCGGCTCGTGGCCCGGATGGGCGTCGGACCAGCGGGCGAAGATCGCCAGGCACTTGCGGAAGGTCAGGCAGTGGACCTCGGTGTCCAGGCCCGCGACGTGCAGCACCTTGGCGCCGGGGGCGGCCATCAGAGCCTTCACCTCGGGCGTGGCGTCGGCGTAGGGGGACGCGTAGGCGCCGCCCTTGGCATCGGGCGCCACGTCGATCTCGAACTGGTGCAGGCCCAGCGCCAACTGGGATTCCAGCGGCGGATGGCCGTAGTCCAGGCCTGGCCAGTACTTCAGCGCCACGGCCTTGATGCGCTGCTCCTCGCCCGGAGAGGGCAGGCGGCGATAGCTGTTGTGGGAACCGAGCATCCGCACCTGGTTCAGCTTCAGGGCGTCGAGGGCCGTGTCGTCGGCGGCTCGGGCCGCGGTCCCGGCCAGCAGCGGCAGTGCGAGCGCCATGGCGACCGTGGCGAAAGCCCGTTTCCAAACCGTATTCATCAAGCCATCCTTCTCAATCACGCTGATCGTTGAAATCGCCAAGACGCGGCCGATCCGTGTGGATCGACCGCGCCCCGTAGGGGTTAGGCAGGTCGTGGATGTAGGCCTACCAGCGGTAGCTGGCCTTGACGGTGATGAAGCGGCCGGTCTGGACGTAGGAGCCGTTACCACCGGCGTCCTGGGTGCCAAGGTACTTGGTGCTGGGGCCGAGCGTCTTGTAGAATTCGACATCGTCCAGCAGGTTCTGGGCGGCCACCGTGAAGGTGACGCCATAGATCGGGTAGCTGACGCTGAAGTCCAAAGATTTCACCGGCTGCAGATATTCATCCAGGTTGTTGCTGGTCAGGCCGACCAGCTGCAGGCCTTCGTAGTGGTAGGCGAGATCGGCGGAGATCCCATACATCTTGTAGAACAGATCGAGATTGTAGATCAGCTCAGGCGCGCGGGGCAGCCAGGTGCGCCGGCCGAAGTGGTCGGCGCGGCCGCTGTCGGCGGAGCTGCGCTGCTCGGTGAGCGAACCGCCGAGGCCGAGGCCGGCGAACGGACCGGGCAGTTCGGTCAGCTGCTTGCGTGCGTCCAGTTCGGTGCCGAGCAGGTCGGCGTCCTTGCCGTTCTCGGGCTGGCTCACCGAAACGCCATTGTTGTTGATGGTGGCGGTGTTGGCGGTGGGCGGGGCGCCGGAGGTGAGTGCGGCATAGATGAAGTTGTCGATCTTCTTGTAGTAGAGGTCGACGGTCAACAGGCTGGCGTGGGGGCCGTAGAACTCGGCCGAGAGGTCGTAGTTGGTGGCCGTGGACGGCTTCAGGTTCGGGTTGCCCTCGCTGATGCCGTCGACAGCGCCGGTCATGTCGTTGCGCGAGATGCTCACCGGGCCGGCGATCAGTCCGAAGGCCGGCTTGGTGTAGGACTGGCGGATAGCGCCGCGGAACACCATCCAGTCGTCCGGCCGGTAGCTCATGATCAGGCTCGGCAGGACCTCGCCGTAGTTGTGCGAACTCGAGACGAACTGGCCGCTGTCGGCGCCGGTCGCCTCCCATTGCCGGCTGGCGAAATTCACGTCCTCGTAGCGCACGCCGAGGGTGGCCAGGAATTTCTCGTAGGCGAGGTTGGCCTGGAGGTAGCCGGCGAAGGTCCCCTCGGTGCCGGTGACGGTCTGGCCGTTATAGTCGTTGATGGAGTAGTTGCCCGGGTTGCCGACCACCGAGCCGCCCGGCGCGCTCAGACCGAACTGATTGGTGTAGGCGAAGGGATTGGCGCCGTTGGCGAAGGTGGAGCGATCGTAGATCCGGAACGGTCCGCTGAAGTCGCCGCCCAGGAACGAGATGTTGCGCCCCGGAAGCGATTCGGCGGCTGGACCGGCGGCGAACACCGACATCGAGGGCACGACGCCGCCCGGCGCCAGGATGGCGAAGTTGCCGCCGTCGTCGCCGAAGAACTTGTGGTCGTACGAGATGATGTTGGAGACGTTGACGTCCACCCCGGCCTTCACGTCGCTGAGGATGCCCTGGTCCACCCGGTAAGCTACGTCGTACTTGCCGGTGTACATGGTGTTGTAGCTGCCGATGTCGTCGCCCTGGTACTTCCACAGGTGATCGACGCCGGGGTTGTTGGCGTAGGCTTGGGTGGCGGGCGAGTCGTAGGTGATGCCGATCTTTGCCGGGTTGCTCACGTTGAAGAACGCCGCCCCAGTCAGGCTCGGCAGGCCGTAGAGGCTGCCCTGGACCATGTCCGGCTGGGTCGTGGAGGCGAAGCCGTAGGAGACGCTGTAGTCCATGGTCAGGCGGTCGAGCACGGTCTCGCCGCCGACCTTGGCGGTGATGAGCTGCTCGATGTTGTTGCGGTCCTGATAGTAGGAGCCGGGCAGCACGCCAGCCGGGCTGAAGTTCTGGCCGTTCTCGTACAGGCCCTCGAAGCCGCCGATGATGCTGTGCTGGGTGTCGCCGCCGGTGACCTGGTACTTGGAGAACGAGGTCTGGACGTAGAGTTTCTGGTTTTGCGTTTGATAGTCGAGCGACAGGTTGCCGCCGTAGCGCTGGATCTGGTCGTTGTAGTAGTCGAAACGGACGCCGGTGGCCGACAGTCCGCCCTTGAGGGCGGCATAGTTGGTCTGCTGCGCTTCCGAGGCCAGCGTGGGGGTATAGCCGAGCACCTCGGCGGCCTCGCCGGCGCTGTTACGGCTGTCGTAATAGCCGGTGAAGTAGACGCCCAGGTTGTCGCCGAACTTGCGCGCGGCCTCGATCTGACCGCCGCCGCCCAGGTCGGAAGAGCCGGTCTTGTTGGCCAGCTCGGCGTAGTTGCCGTTGGTGGTGATGCGCAGCATCGGCCCGTTGAAGTCGAAGGCGGTGGGCGTGCGGAAGTCGATGATGCCGCCGATGGCGTCGCCGTCCTGGTCGACGCCGGGGGTCTTGTAGACCTTTACCGATTCGATGCCCGAGGGCGGCAGCATCTTCAGCGACAGGGCGCGGCTGCCGGGGTCGGCCGAGGGCGCGCGGATGCCGTTGATGGTGTAGGCGTCATAGCTGGAATCGATGCCGCGGATGGTGACGTATTCGGCCTCGCCGGTGGCCGCCTGGCCGAGGCCCATGTCGGCGAAGGTCGACAGGCCGGGCAGGTGCTCGATCACGTTCACGATGTCGCCGCCGGGACGTTCGGCGATCTCCTCGGCCGACATTACTTCGGTGACGCCGATGCTGTTTTTCTTTTCATCGATTGCGCCCTGGACGGTGCTGGCTCGTTGCTGGCCGGTCACCACCACGTCCTGAATGGTGTTGGACCCGTCCGCGGCCGCGGCGGCGGGGGCCGCCGCCGCTCCGGCGGTGGCGATGGCGGTGGACGCCGTGTCCGCGGCCCAGGCCGCTCCGGGCGACATCGTGGCGCCCAGCGCCAGGGCGCTCGCCGAAACCCAAAGCCCCGCCGCACGCGTACCGATACGGCCGATTCTGGCCTTAGATTGCATCGCCATTAGGAAACCCCCATTCAGACCGCGGCCTCGCCAGCGGGTCTGAATGGGGTTATGATAGCTGTAAGTATCGTTTTTGCGACGGTTGTAATACAATCAGATCAAAGACCGCCTCGGGCGGCCATAGGGATGAAACGTGACTTCTGAAAATATGGGGCGGACGCGCCAGCCACCGCGACAGGATCGTGCGCAACAGACATATGAACGACTTCTGGATGTGACCGGAATTTTGCTCGCAGAAGTCGGCGTTGAGACGATTTCCACGAATATGATCTGTGCGCGTGCGGGCATGACGCCCCCAGCATTGTATCGTTATTTCAAGGACAAGTATGCGCTGATTGAGGCGTTGGCGGAACGTTTGATGGCGCGCCAGGCGGTGGTGGTCGAACAATGGCTGACTACGCACGCGCCGAATGGCGTGGGTGCGCTCGCCGCCAATGTCGAACCTCTGCTGCGGGCGCTCGCCCAGGTCACCGCCGAGCAGCCGGGCGCGCTCTGGGTGTTTCGCGCCATGCGCGCCGTGCCACGTCTCACCGAGGTCAGGCTGGCGTCGCATCGGCGGGTCACCGACCAGCTCAGCAGTGTCTACGCGCCGCTGATGCCGGGCGCGCCGGCCGGCATGATCTGGACCCGCGTGCGCCTGTCTGTGGAGTTCAGCTACGCGACCGACGAGATGATCGCGGAATCGCGCGGCGAGGATCTCGACGCCTTGTTCTATGAGGCGGGCAGGATGCTGGCGTCGCTGTTCTTCTTCGAGGAAAACCCCCGGCCGAACTGAGGGTTGGAGGGGGCGCCGCGCCAGGGTCAGGCCCGGCGCGGCCTCGTCCCCGGCTCCTGGCTGGGCAAGCTCTGCTGGGTCGGAACGGCTGGCGGCGGCAAGGTGTCGGCCCGATAGGTGGCCTGGCGCAGGGCCTCCCTGGTCTCCGGCAGGTGTGGGAGGGTGAGGTCGGCCGGCGCGCCGAAACCGAAGGCGCTCGTCAGATCGCCCACCGTCTCGCGCCGCCACCGGCTGAGGTTCGCCACCTCGACGCCGAAGCGCGCCTCGATCAGCTTGAGGGTGGAGGTGTGGTCGAAGGTCTGGCCGCTGACATGGCCGCCCCGGCTGAACGGCGAGATCACCATGCACGGCACCCGAAAGCCCAGGCCGATCGGCAGGCCGTGGACGAACTCGTCCGGCGTTCCGGGCTCGGGCGTCGGCGGGGCCACGTGGTCGAACTGGCCGTCGTTCTCATCGTAGTTGAGGATGAGGGCGGTGCGCGCCCACAGCTTGGGATTGGACCACAAGGCGTTCAGGATCTGGGCGGTATGCATCTCGCCCGCTGCGGGGAGGTAGGAGGGATGCTCGCTGACCTCGGCCGGGGGCACGATCCAGGTCACTTGCGGGATGTTGCCGGTGCGCAGGTCGTCGAGCAGGGTCTCGAACGGCCGGTCGCGCATGGCGTTCTCGTACAGGGCCGAGGTCTTTGGCGTGGTCTGGTACTGGACGAAGTACTTGCAGACGTTGCAGTCGTAATCGTCCATGTCGTGGTAGATGCGCCACGACACGCCGGCCGCTTCCAGGCGCTCGGGATAGGTCTCCCAGGTATAGGCCCTGCCGTCGTTGTCCAGAGCCGCGCCGCCGTGCTTGCCGTTCGGGTCGATGGTCCCGGTCATCAGGTAGTAGCGGTTGGGATTGGTCGGGCCGAACACCGAGCAGTGGTAGCCGTCGCAGAGCGTGAAGGCGTCGGCCAGGGCGTAGTAGTAGGGCAGGTCCTCGCGGGTCAGGTAGCCCATGGTCAGCAGGCCGTTGTCGCCGTCGGCGGCCCGGTGCGAGGCGACCCATTGGTCCATCCGTCCCGCGTTCCAGGCCACGTGCTGGGCGCCCCAGGAGTGGCTGAGATCGTCCAGGCGCTGGGCGCTGGTGGACAGCGTGTTCAGGCGGAAGGCGCTGATGTGGCCGTCGGGATGCAGGGCGTCGGCCTGGCGGAAGATGTTGCTCCCGTCCTCACGATGGGCGCGAGGATCGTCGAAGCCGCGCACGCCGCGCAGGCTGCCGAAGTAATGGTCGAAGGAGCGGTTCTCCTTCATCAGGATGATGATGTGGTCGATGTCGCTCAGCTTGGAGGCTGTGGTGCGATCGCCGCCGAGCGCCGTCTGCGCCGGCCCCGCCATGGAGGCGGCCGCGGCGGCCTGGATGAAGCGGCGGCGGGCGACACCTGTCATGGAGCGATCTCGGCGAGATGGGCGGGACTTAGGGGCTCCCATACGGCCGGTTCCGCCCGGCGTTCAGTCAAGGTTTTGAGACACCCTCAAACGGATCGTGGAAATCGCAATCGAACTGTCGCGTGGCTCTGCCAAATGGAGCGCCGGGGCGCGATCTCGTCGCGTCGATGGTCGAGGCCGGCTTCCGGCGAAGGGGTTTAGTATGAGCGGTGCTTTCGGGCTTTGGCGACAGGCGCTCAAGACCGCGTGTCTGGGCGCGACCTCTGTGCTCGCGCTCGCGGGGGCGGCCTGCGCCGAGCCGGTCAAGGCGGTGGTGGATAGCGGGGCGCTGGTCGGAGAGGTCGCCGACGGCGTCGCTACGTTCAAGGGGATTCCTTTCGCCGCACCGCCTGTTGGCGCTCTGCGCTGGCGGCCGCCAGCGGCGCCCCAGCCTTGGACCGGCGAGCGTGACGCCACCCGCTTCGGCGCCGGATGTCCGCAGAAGGACGGCCCAGACAAGGGCGGTCCGCAGACCTCCAGCGAGGACTGCCTGTTCCTCAATGTCTGGACGCCGGCCGAACATCCGGCGGGCGCGTCGCTGCCGGTAATGGTGTGGATCCACGGCGGCGGTTGGCGGAACGGGCATGGGTCCGATCCGGCCTTCGACGGTAAGGCGTTCGTCCACGACGGGGTGGTGCTGGTGACGGTGAACTATCGTCTCGGAGCCCTGGGTTTCTTCGCCCATCCGGCGCTGACCCGCGAAGCCGCGCCGGACGCCCCGCTGGGCAATTACGGGCTGATGGACAACATCGCCGCGCTTGAATGGGTCAAGCGCAACGTGGCGGCCTTCGGCGGCGATCCGCGGCGGGTCACGGTGTTCGGCGAATCCGCCGGCGGCGGCCAGGTGCTGTCGCTGCTCACCGTTTCGCGCGCCAAGGGGCTATTCCAGCAGGCCATCGTGGAGTCCGGTCCCGCATTCGGCCTGCCGCGCGGGCTCGCCGCCCAGGAAAAGTCCGGCGTCGATCTGGCCGTGCGCCTGGGCCTGCCCCAGGACGCCAGCGCCGACGCGCTGCGGGCGATCAAGCCCGAGACGCTGGTGGAGACGCCCACCGACGCGGCCCCCTTCATCGACGGGCGGCTGGTCAAGCAACTGCCGCAAGCGGTGTTCGAAGCCGGCCGTAACGCCCACGTACCGCTGATCATCGGGACCAATTCCGACGAGGGTTCGCTCACTCCCTACTATGCGAGCGCCGCCGATCAGACCATGGCGCTCTACCGGCTGCGCGCCGCGACCGACACGCTGAGGGCGTCATACGGCGCGGATGCGCCCGATGCGGCGACGCTGCGCCGGTGGGCCTTTGCGGACACCATCTTCGGCGCCCCGGCCCGCAAGATCGCCACCGAGGCGTCGTCGGCCGCGCCGGTGTTCCTCTACCGCTTCGGCTATGTCCGCCAGGACCAGCAGGGCAGGCGACCCGGCGCGGCGCATGGCAGCGAGATGGTCTTCGCCTTCGACACCTTGGCCACCGCGCACGCGCCGGCCGACCCGAAGGACGAGGCCGTGGCCAAGACCATGCACGGCTGTTGGGCCAGCTTCGCCAAGACCGGCCGTCCCGCATGTCCCGACGCAGCGGCGTGGCCGGCCTATGACGCCAAACGCGACACGCTGATGCTGTTCGGCGCCGACGGCGCGGTGCGGCCCGTCGCCGATTACGACAAGCCCAGCTTCGACTTCATCCAGCACACGATGCTGGACCCGCCGCTGCCGTCGATGGAGGCGGTGCAGGCCGAGGTAAAGCAGGGCGTGCCGGCGAGCGGGGAAGCGCGCTAGGCTCGGGAACCAAACCTCCGTTCATCTCCGCGAAGGCGGGGACCCAGATTCACTCGCATACGTCGGCGGGCTCGATCTGGGTCCCCGCCTTCGCGGGAATAAGCGGCTATTTAGCTAGCTGATCCTATGCTGGTCTCGAGAGCGTCTACTGCGCCAACCCCGTCGTGGGATCGAGCAGCAGCTTGGCGGTCTGCGGCTTGGCCTTGAAGTCGAACAGCCCCTCGATCGAACCGGCGGCCTGGTCCATCGACTGGTCCGAGGCCGGCATCCGGCCCAGGCTCCAGTTGTCCTCGATGAACTTCAGGATCGAGGCCTGGTCGGTCTGGGTGTGGTCGACCGCGTTGCGGCGCGCATAGGGCGAGATCGCCACCAGCACCAGGCGCGGGCCGAGGCCGCAGCGGTTGAAGCTGGCCTCCGACGTCGCATCCCCGCACTTGCCAGGGCCGTTCAGCGCGTCGGTCGGCGCAGCGGAGGGATAGACCAGGGGCGGCATGACGTGGTCGTACCAGCCGTCGCTGTCGTCATAGGCGATGATCACGGCGGTGCTGTCCCAGAAGCGGCTCTTCTGCAGCCGGTTGAGGGTGTTCACCAGGAACGTCTGCTCATCGATCGGACCGGAGTTGCCCGCGTGCCCGTCCTGGGCCGCCGTGGCCTTCAGGAAGCTGACCGCGGGCAGGTCTCCACCCTCAACCGCCGACCAGAAGTCGACTAGGTCGTACTGGTGGTTGGCCTGGTCGGTCCTGCCGATCATCGCGGTCGAAGTCGGCGGCAGGTGCTTGGCGTTGGAGGTCTGTTCGAAGTATTCGAACGGCTGGTGGTGGGGGCTGTAGGCGCGGATAACCTTGCCGGCGGCGTTGGTGTCGGAGGTCCCGCAGACGATGCTGCCGTCCGGATTGGTCTCCGACGGCCTGAAGCCGCCCTGGAACCAGCCCCAGCTCAGGCCGTGGGCGTTCAGCAGGTCGCCGACGTTATGGCCCTTGATACCGACCACGGGGCGGGCGGCAGTCGCCTGGCCGCAGCCGTCGAACACCGGGTCGAGGTCGCTGGACAGCACGCCCTTGTACAGGCGGTTCTCCACGTCGACGTGGTCGACGCCGGTGGTGCTGCCGCGAATCAGATTCAGGGCGCCCGGTGTGGAGGGGCCGTATTCGGTACCGAAGAAGTTGTCGCTCATGGCGAAGCGCTGGGCGTAGTTCCACAGTGCGGTGACGGTGTTCCCGTCATAGTAACCCATCACCATCTTCGGATCGCAGCCGGGTCCCTTGGCGCCGGTGTGCTCCACGAATTTGTCGAGCTTGCCGTCGTCGTAGGCCTTCTGTTCGGAGGTGTAGCCATGGTCCATGTCGCAGGTCACCGCCAGCATCCGGTCTAGGCGCATGGGGTTGGCGCTGTTGGGGTTGTGGGCCATCAGCTCGGGCGTCAGGCCGTTCACCCGCGGGGTGCCGGGCAGGGCGTGGAAGGCGGGTTCGCCCTTGGGGTTGGCGGCGTTCGGATAGGTTCCGAAGTAATGGTCGAAGGAGATGTTCTCCTGGAAGATCACCACCACGTGCTTGATCGGCGTGTGGGTGGATGCATCCGCGGCGGATGAGGGCGCGGCCCGCACCTGGGTTCCCAGCATCGCCGCCAGGGCGATCAGGCTCGCGCTCAACAACTTGCTGCGCATTACTTTTGTCCTTCGGCGGTGACGGGGAGGGGGGAGGACTTGGGCAGGACGCGATAGAGCGCGGTCATGCCGGCGTCGAAATGTTCGATGACGTGGCAGTGGAACATCCAGGTCCCCGGATTGTCGGGGGTCATGTCGGCCACCACCGTGGTGGCGGGCTCCACCTCCACCGTGTCGGTGCGGCGACCGCCGACCGTGACGGTCTGGCCGTGCCAGTGCGGGGTGTGAAGGTCGCTTTCCGAGCCCAGGCCAATCACGTACCAGCGCACCCGCTCGCCCACATGCATGTCCAGGCCCGGCAGGTTGGCGAACAGGTAGCCGTTGATGGCGTACTTCAGGTTGCTATCGATCCAGGCGGCGGTCTCGACGTCGGTGGGGGTGTCGTCCTCGTCCTGGAACACGGTGGCGGGCGCGCGGCCCGCTTCGGTGAAGCGGTCGATATTGGCCTGCAGCAGGGCGCTGTGGTTTTCGTCGAAGATCTTGAACAGGGTGACGAATTCGCGGTCCACGTCCTTGGGCGAGCCGTCGGGACGCGCCATGCCCTTGCGCGTGACGACCACCGCGCCGACCAGGCCGGTGTTCTCGTCCACGCCCTCCTCGGCATGGCTGTGATAGGGCCAGACCACCGAGCTGGGGTCGCCGGGGCCCGGACCTGCGCGCTCGGGGGTGTCGAAGACGTAGGTGTAGGTCCCACCGGGCGGGATGATGCCGTAGGGGCCAGGAACGCCGGCCGTCATGGCGCCCTCGCTGGCGGCGGTATAGCGCAGGCCGTGGACGTGCAGCGAATAGGGGCTCTTGGCGTTGTTGCGCACCACCACCCGTAGCGTGTCGCCGACCTCGGCGCGGATCACCGGCCCGAGCAGGCCCAGGTGCGCCCATTCAGGGGGCCGCGCCTGCCGGGTGCGGAACGTGCCGTCGGTGTAGCCGTGATAGACGGCCTTCAGGTAGGTCGAGCCGATCTGCTGGGGCTTGTTGTAGACATAGGTCTGCTGATGCTCGTCCAGCGGGGCGTCCATCATCAGGTCGATCCGCTTGGGGGCGTAGTCCCACAGCGTCTCGTCGATGCCGATATAGCTGACCCGCGCGGTCAGCAGCCGCCGCAGCCGGTCGGTAAGCGCGTCGCCCGAGGCGTCCAGGCGCTCGACGAAGGTCCCGTATTCGTCGTCCAGCAGTAGGGCGCCCTCGGGTCCGACGCCGGCGACGCCATGGCCTTTGAGCACCTGATCGATGGCCTGGGGCGATCCGTGGAGGGTGTCGCCGGCCGTATCCCCGGTCTGGGTCCCGACCCGCACGACCTGAACGCGCTGGGCGAGATCGCCCAGGGCTTCCACCGCGTGGCGCACATCGCTGACGCGATCCTGACAGGCCTTGGCGCAAGGGCCGCGCACGACCTGCAGCAGCAGGAAGCGGCCTCGAAACGCTGCGTCCGTGACCTTGGCCCCCTGCGCGGAAGCCAGGACGAAGCGTGTGTCCGCCGCCCAGGCCATGGACATGGGCGACATGGCGGTCGGCTCAGCGGATGCGGGCGCAATGGTCCTAAGGACCAGCAGAAGGCCCAGAGCCGCGCAGATACCCCACCTCATCCGCACGGCTTCGACCGATCGCGCCTTTCGATCAAGCCATGGTCTGCAGGGCGGCGACCAGGTGGTCGATGTCGGCTTCCTGGGTGAAGACGCCCGGCGTGACGCGCACGCACGACCCGCTCGCCGCGCCCGCCCGCTCCACGGTGAAGATGTTGAAGCGCTTCAGCAGGTCGGCCGCCAAGGCGCGGTTCTCCGCCCCGCTCGTGGCGCCCTTCAGCCGGAACGAGGTGATGCCGCAGGTCAGGCGCGGATCGGACGGGCTCAGGATCTCGATACGGCCCTGGCCGCGCATCTGCTCGGCCCAGCGGTCGCGCAGGTGGCGCAGGCGACGCTCCTTGGCTCGCGCGCCGATCCGCTCGTGGAAGTCCAGCGCCTGCTCGACCGAGAGGTAGCCCGCGAAGTTCGAGGTGCCGGTGTGGACGCGGTGGTTGAGGTCGTCGGAGGGGACCTGGGCGTTGCCCATGTTGATGTCGATGTCGCCGACGCGAGAGCGCTTGACGTACATGATCCCCACCCCGATCGGGGCGCCGATCCACTTCTGGCAGGTCAGGCCGACGAAGTCGGCCTTCAGGTCGGGCAGCTTGAAGTCGAGCTGGCCCCAGGCGTGGGCGGTGTCGACGATGACGTCGATGTTGTGGCGGCGCGCCATGTCCATGATCTCGGCCACGGGCATTACCGTGCCGGTGCGATGGCCGACATGGGTCAGCAGCATCAGCCGCACCTTGGGGTTGGCGGACATGGCCTGTTCGTAGGCGTCCAGGATGCCCTGGTGGGTGCCGGGCTCGGGCAGGTTAAAGGTGACGAGGTCCACGCCCCGGCGCGCTTTCAGCCAGTGGAAGGCTTCCTGGGTGCTGTCGTAGTCCAGGTCGGCGTACATCACCTGGTCGCCCGGCCGCAGCTTGTTGTAGCCGCCGATCAGGGTCATCAGCGACTCGGTCGCGCCGCGGGTGAAGGCGATCTCGTCCACCTCGACGCCGAGGTTGGCGGCGGCCCGGGCGCGCACGCGGGCCATGTCGGGGCCGATGCCGTGGCGGGTGTAGAAGGAGGTGTCGGTGTTCACCTTCTGCAGGTGGCCCTTGTAGGCTTCCAGCACCGGGCGGGCCATCATGCCCCAGTTGCCGTTCTCCAGCTGGATGGTCTCGCGGGTGACGTCGTACTGGGCGCCGACGCTGCGCCAGAAGACCTGGTCGTCCGGCGCAGCGTCGGCGCCGGCTTCGAACAGGGGGACGGAAGACGGGGAGGTAGGTTGCGCTTCCACAGCCGACGCGGCGCTCGCCGCGCCCAGCATCAGACCCGCTCCGATCAATCCACGACGGTTAAGTTCATTCATGTGGTTCTCTCGACGCTGGGACTCGGGGTCTGCAAAAGGATAGGGGCCGCCTTGCGGCGACCCCTGTAGGCTGTTTGCGTTCGGATCAGAAGTCGGCCTGAACGCGGACGAAGTAGTCGCCGCCGTTGGTGTCGTACGGCGAGTTGCGGGAATAGATCAGGCCGCGGTTGGCTTGGTTGGTCGCCTGGGCCGGATAGAAGTCTCCGATATTCTCCGCGCCGGTGCGGATGAACAGGTTCGGCGTGACCTTGTAGGTCAGCTCCAAGTCGAGGAAGGCGACGCCGGGGAAGCTCTCGAACAGGGTGCCGGTGGCGTTGCCGCTCGAGTCCGTCCAGGAGCCGTAATAGCGCATACGACCCAGGGCGGAGAACTTGCCGACCGTATAGGTGGCGGTGACGGTGGCGTTGTAGTCCGGCGCGCTCTTTTCATATTCCAGCCGGGCTGCGTCCTGGGTCGCGGCCGACAACGACCCGGAGGTCACCTGGGTGTTGTAGTAGGAGAACAGGCCGGTCAGGTTGAAGCTGCCCGGGCCGAGGTGACGGATGTAGGTGCTCGATAGGTTGATGCCGCGCGTCGCCGTGCTGAAGGCGTTGGTGTAGAAGCTGACGCTGCTGAAGGCCGAGGCGCCCACGACGCCGCTCGCCTCAAGCTGGGCGATCTCCGCCGGCGTGAGGGTGAAGGACGGAGAGGTCTGCAGCCGGTTGGCCACGTCGATCTGGAAGAGGTCGACCGAGCCCGAGAGACCGAAGTGCGTATGCCAGTTGATGCCGCCGTTGATGTCGGTGGACGTCTCGGGCGTCAGCGCCTTGGCCCCAAGCGCCTGGGCCAGCGGGTTCAGCGGCGAGATGCGGCCGCTGGTGACCAGCTGCAGGGTCACCGAGTCGAGGCCCTGGTTGGTGCTGGTGGAGAAGATCTGGCCGGGGGTCGGCGCCTTGAAGCCCGTGTTGTAGGACACGTGCATCTGCAACTGGTCAGGGATGAACTGGTAGGCGCCGGCGATCTTGTAGTTGAAGGTGTTGCCGAACAGGTCGTAGCTTTCGTCACGGGCGGCGAATTCGATCTTCGCCTGCTTGGTGATCGGTACGGCTATGTCGACATAGCCCGCGTAGCTGGTCTCGCTGTGGGTGCCGGCCTGCTGCAGGTTGATGCCGGGGAAGCCGTTGGCGCCAGGCGCCAGGCCCGCCGCCGCGCCGGGGCCGACCTCGTAGGAAGCCAGGTCGCCGGACCGGGCCTCGAAGGTCTCCACCCGCCGCTGGGCGCCGAACGCGATGTCGATCGGATCGGCCGTGAAGTTGTTCTTCAGGCGATAGTTGAAGTCGGCGTTCAGGTCGAAGTCGGTGTCCATGTAGTGGCCGAGCTGGAAGTTCAGCGGGCTTGCCGGGCCGAGCGACGCGTTGATGGAGTTGTCGAGGAAGAAGCCGGTGTCGTTATGGCCGTAGGACGCGCTGACGTCCCAGGTGAAGACATCTGACTTCATGTTGCGGATGCCGATGTCGACCTGCTGGTCGTTGTAATTGGTGCCTTCGCGCGGGGTGAAGCCGCCCGGATAGATGTTGTTGACATTGAAGCCGGGGAAGATGTTCGGCGCGGCGCCGAGCGCCGGGTTGGCCCCGTAGACGCTGGCGTTGGTGGTCGGGTTGCGCCAGTTGATGTCGGCGATGCCGGAGCCGTTGCTCATCGTGCCGAAGATGTAGCCCTCGGCGAAGTCTCCGATCGGCTCGGCGCCGTCGAAGGCGTACTTCCAGGAGGTCGTCGACGGGTTGCCCCAGCGCTGGACCGGGTTGGAGAGGGTGAGCTGCGGGTTGGCCGCCTGGAAGGAGATGGCGTCCGGGCGCTGGATCGTGCGCGAGGTCAGGCCGTCGTTGGAATACTCCGTGGCCACCATCAGGTGACCGCCGCCGGGCAGGGCGGTGGCGGCGCGCAGACCGAATTGTCCGCTGGTGCCGTCGCCCGCATAGTACTGCGAGCCCTGGGCGAACACGTCCAGGCCGGGCTTGATGTTGGTGATCAGGTTGACCACGCCGGCGATGGCGTCGGAGCCGTACTGGGCAGAGGCGCCGTCGGTCAGCAGCTGGGCGCTGCCCAGGGCGATGCTCGGGATCTGGTTGAGGTCGGAAGACTGCGAGCCGGAGCTGTTGCCGCTGCCCTCGATATAGGCCGAGTTGTGGAAGCGCTTGCCGTTCAGCAGGATCAGGGTGAAGTCGGGCGACAGGTTATACTGCGAGAGGGGCTGGATGAACTCGGGGCCGTCGGCGGCCGGCAGGCGCTTCACGTCGAAGCCGGGCGAGATTTCCGCCAGGGTCTGGCCGAGGTTGGTGCTGATGGTCGAGTTCAGGGTCTGGCCCGAATAGACGCTGACCGGCGAAAGGGAGGAGAAGACGGTCGTGCCGACTTCGCGAGTGCCGGTGACCACCACTTCGCCGGCCGCGGTCGAGCTGGTGGTGGAGGCGTCCTGCGCCTGAGCGGATGTGGCGAGTGCGACTGCCATCGCCGAGGCGGCGGTGGCCGCGAATAGTCCAGCGATATGTCGTCCGGCGGTGCGCATGTATCTGTTCCCCAAAGGTAGGGGCGGACACCTCGCTGGAGTGTGCGACAGCACGATAACGGTTTCATAAAATATACAATACGCTCGGGTATTGTGGAATTACAGCTTTCGCGCGAGAGCGAATCTCCGTGTCCTGTTTCGTATGTCCTTGAATTTGATCCCATCTTTTCTTGACCGCAGACGCGTCGAGGATGACCCTCGGGGGGACCACGCCACAGTTTACGCGTGTATGACCGTCATACAAATCGAGCGGCGTTCCAATTTTGTCGCACTCTCGGGAACCAAACTGCGTCGACCCCATTGGCCGTCCACAACGGCTGGCTGAAGCGCGAGAGCCGGCGTCTCCTCGCCTGGGTTCGCTTTTGCGCGACTAACCCCGCTCATCTGGGGAAGGGGCCGTTTCAGGTCCTGCAATCGTGGTTTAAAGACTGCATTCCAGGCGACGCAGATCGTTCGGATCTAGGGAACAGGCCTCCATGAAGTTTGACCTTTCTTCGATCACAGCCGTGGCTCCCGCAGTATTGGTAGCGATACCAATGTCCTTGACCCTCTGCTCCGCCGCCCGCGCCCAGACGCAGGCCGCGCCTGCGCCCATCACCGCCGAGCAGGATCATCTTCAGATGATGCAGCAGCTTGGCGTCCGCGTCCTCCGTCCCGGGCCAAGCGGAGACGAGAAGGCCGTCAACGCCGCCAACTACGACGAGGCCAAGGCTAACCCCTATCCGGTCTGGCCAGACCCGCTCAAGCTGGAGGACGGGCGCGAGGTGACGTCCGCCGCGCAGTGGTGGAAGCAGCGCCGTCCCCAACTCGTCGAGGCTTTCGAGCGGGAGGTCTACGGCCGCGTCTCCAAGGCCGCTCCCAAGGTGGCGTGGCGGGTGGTGGCCTCGGAAACCGAACGGGTCGGCTCCATTCCCGTGACGGCTACGCAGGTGACCGGCCACGTCGACAACTCGGCCTATCCAAGCATCGCGGTGGACATCTCGATGATGTTGATAAGGCCCGTGGCCGCGCCTCGGCCCATGCCGGTGCTGATCATGTTCGCCCGCAGCGACTTTCCGGTTCCCGACCAACCGTCGCCGGCGGAACTCGGGCGGATCAATGCGGCGGCCAAGGTGGTGCTGACAGCGCGCGATCCTTCGCTCGGTGCAGTGTTCCGCGATTTGCCGGCCTACGAACCGATCCCCGCGATGCGGCCGGTCCCGCCCCAACTCAATGCGGATGGCGATCCGCCTTCGGTGCAGCAACTCCTCGCCGACGGCTGGGCGGTGGCGCTGCTCGACCTCGCCAGCATCCAGGCCGACAACGGCGCCGGTTTGAGGCAGGGCGTGATCGGCCTGGTGAACCGGGGCGGTCCACGCAAGCCCGACGACTGGGGCGCGTTGCGCGCCTGGGCCTGGGGCGCCGGCCGCGCCTACGATTATCTCGCCGCCGATCCGGGCCTTGACGCCGGCAACATCGGCGTGGAAGGCGTATCGCGCTACGGCAAGGCCGCCCTGGTGACCATGGCGTTCGATCCGCGCTTCGCCATGGTGCTGGTGGGGTCGTCAGGCGAGGGCGGGGCCAAGCCGCACCGGCGCAATTTCGGCGAGGCGGTGGAGAGTCTGACCTCCGCTGGGGAATATCACTGGATGGCGGGCAATTTCCTGAAGTACGGCGCCTCAGACGCCGCCTTCGGAGCCAGAACCGCAGACGACCTGCCTGTGGACGCTCCCGAACTGATCGCGCTCTGCGCGCCGCGCCTGACCTTCATCAGCTATGGCCAGCCGAGCAAGGGCGACGCCCGCTGGCTCGACCAGCGGGGCGGATACATGGCGACCGTGGCGGCGGGTAAGGTGTTCCGGCTGCTTGGCGCCAAGGATTTGGGCGTCGGCGACGATTACCGAAACGCCAATCCGCCGCCGATCAACACCGGCCTGCTGGATGGGCGGCTCGCCTGGCGCCAGCACGATGGCGGCCATACCGATGCGCCCAACATGAAATACTTCATCGCCTGGGCGGATCGCTGGATGGGGCGCACCCCGGCGACGCCCTGAGCCGCCGGCCCATTGCGCCTACGGCAGCACCTCCCGCACCCGCTCGATCGGCCGGCAAAGTCGCGCGCCCTTGGGCGTGCTGACAATGGGGCGATTGACCAGGATCGGGTGGGCGACCATGGCGTCCAGAATCTGTGTCTCGCTGGCCGAGGGGTCGAGCAGGCCGAGCTGGGCGGCCGGCGTGCCCTTGTCGCGCAGGATGTCGCGCGGGCTCGCATCCATGGCGGCCAGCAGGTCCTGTAGCTGGGTCCTGGTCCAACCCGCCTTCAGATATTCGACAATGGTCGGCGCGTAACCGGCCTCCTGCACCATGGCGATGGTCTTGCGCGAGGTGCTGCAGGCGGGGTTGTGGAAGATGGTGATGGGGAAGTCTGGCATGGACCGATGGACCGATGGACCGATAGACCGATGGATCGTTTGGGTTGATTTGTCAAAACGGGCCAAAGTCAGGTTTCTGGCAAGGGGCTAGTGGCCGCAAAACGACCCATAGCTGTCCTACGCCGCTCAATGAGCGGGCGCCAATACCGGACGCATCGATATCTTCGCCGGGCGGTCGCTGGCGAAATCAAAGACTGGCCTGCCGTGATTGACACAATGCGGTGCGAAGGCTCGTCGCCGAGCCGAGGAGATGCACAATGCCGATTCCCGAAACGGTGGGCGCGTTCGCCATAGTTCCGCACAATGACCTTCCGGCCGCGATACCATTCTGGGAGCGGTTAGGCTTCACCCGCGTCGGAGGCGACGCCCAATACGTCATCATGACAGGCTGGGGCTGTGAGGTGAACCTCACCCAAGCGGGGTCCGGTCCGTGGCGGGTGCCAGAAGAGCATAACCCCTTCGGCGTCTTCATCCGCACGCCCGAGGTCGACGCTATCGCCGCGCGGGTCGACGACCTAATCATCCGGCCCGGCGGCGCCCTTCGTCATCGTGAGTGGGGTCTTTATGAAGTCGGGATCGGGGGGCCAGAGGGCATGCTTGTCCGTGTCGGTTGGCCGTCCCGGCTGATGCAGAAGTCACCTTCGGACGGCGACAATCTGGCCTGAAGCGCTAAGAGCGGACCGTCGCAAATCCACCCACAGTAGTCGTTCGCAAGCCCGCTCCCGGCGCGAGGCTATCGCGAAGCCGGGGGACGGGGCATGGTCGGGGCGAAGCTTGGCCGGGACGGAGCGTGCAGATGCGGGTTGGGGTGAGGGGCTACAGGTCGTGGGTGTCGTCGCTGGCGCTCGGGGCGGCGCTGGCCGCAGCCGGCGTCGCTCAGGCGGCGCCCTCGCTCGGCGAGCCTTCGCTCTCGCCCGACGGGCGTGAGATCGCCTTCGTCTCCGGCGGCGATATCTGGACCGCGCCGGCCCAGGGCGGCGAGGCCCACCTGCTGGTGACCGACCCGGCCACCGAGTCCCGCCCGATCTATTCGCCGGACGGCGCCAAGCTGGCCTTCCTGTCCAACCGCGCTGGCTCGACCAACATCTACGTACTGACCCTGGTCACGGGCGAGCTGAAGCGGCTGACCTACGCGGACACGACCGAACAACTCGACGGTTGGTCGCGCGACGGCAAGTGGATCTACTTCTCCTCGCCGGTGAACGACGTGGCGCGCCAGAACGACATCTTCCGCGTCTCGTCCGAGGGCGGCACGCCGCTGGAGGTCAGCCGCGAGCGTTACCTGAACGAGTTCGACAGCGCGCCTTCGCCGGACGGCTCGACCATCGCGCTGATGGCCAAGGGCATCTCCAACGTCCAGTGGTGGCGCAACGGGCACAGCCACCTGGACGAGACCGAGCTGTGGCTCAAGCCGGTGGCCGACGGCGCGCCCTATCGGCGGCTGCTGGCGGCCGACGCCAAGCACGCCTTCCCGATGTGGTCGCCGGACGGCGCTGCGCTCTACTACATGAGCGACGAGAGTGGGGCGGAGAACATCTGGAAGACCCCGGCCGGCGGTGGCGCGCCCCAGCAGATCACCCACTTCACCGACGGCCGGGTGCTGTGGCCGTCGATCGGCTACGGCGGCAAGAGCATCGTGTTCGAGCGCGGCTTCGCCATCTGGCGGCTGGACCTCGCCACCGGCCAGGCGGCGGAGGCGCCGATCGTCCTGCGCGGCTACCCGGCCTCGGCCGGCGACCAGCACCTGAAGGAGACCAGCTTCCGTCACCTCGCCCTGTCGCCGGACGGCAAGAAGGTGGCGGTGATCGCCCACGGCGAGGTGTTCGCCGCACCCGCCAAGGATGGCGGTCCGGCGGAGCGGATCACCCGCACGGCGGGGGCGGAGACGGACGCGGTCTGGTCGCCGGACTCGCGCCGCCTGCTCTACGTCTCGGAGCACGAGTTGGGCACGCAATTGGTGCAGTACGACTTCGCCACGGCCAAGGCGCGGACGCTTACCCCCGCCGCGGGCGTGACCGCGACACCCTCCTATGCGCCCGACGGCAAGAGCGTGGCCTATGTTCGCGACGGGCGCGAGCTGCACCTGATCGCCTTCGATGCTACTGGCGGCGTGGCCAGCGACAAGGTGCTCTACACCGGCGCGCTGCGGGACAATCCGGCCAGCCCGGCATGGTCGCCCGACGGCAAGTGGCTGGCCTTCGTGGTCAGCGACCACAAGTCGTTCCGCAACCTCTATGTGGTCCAGGCGGCGGGCGGCGAGGCGCGGCCGATCACCTTTCTAGCCAATGGCGAGGTGGGGTCCAAGGTGGCTTGGTCGCCCGACGGGACCTTCATCGTCTTCGACACCGCCCAGCGCTCGGAAGACGTCAAGCTGGTGCGCGTCGACCTGCTGCCCCACGTGCCCAAGTACCGCGAAGACGCCTTCCAGGACCTGTTCAAGCTGGCCGAGACGCCGGACAAGCCCTCGCGCAATCCCGGCCATGCGCCGGCCCGATCGCAAAAGCCCACCGAGGAGACCCAGGTCGCCGACGTGGACACAAAGGCCGACGACGCGGACGCCGATAAGGCCAAGCCGAAATCGCCGCCCAAGCCCGTGCGGATCGTGTTCGACGGCATCCGCGAGCGCGCCACCATCCTGCCCATCGGCATGAGCGCCGAAGGGCCGATCATCAGCCCGGACGGCAAGACGCTGGTGTTCGACGTCAGCCAGGGCGAGCGGGAAAATCTATACCGCTACAGCCTGGACGAGCTGGCGCCCGAACCGGCGAGCCCCGAACAGCTCACCTCCACCGAGCACGCCAAGGCTGACTACGCCTTCAGCCCGGATTCCAAGACCCTGTTCTACCGCGACGGCGGCAAGCTGTTTTCCACCCCGCTGGAAAACCCCAAGCCCAAGGCGCTGGCCGTCACCGCCGAGATGGATGTCGACTTCGACGCCGAAAAGCAGGTGGTGTTCGACGAGGCCTGGAGCGTGCTCAACCGCCGTTTCTTCGACGACACCTTCAACGGCCATGACTGGACCAAGCTGCGGGCGCGGTTCGAGCCCCAGGTCCAGGGCGCGCGCACCTCCGACGAGCTGCGCCGGATCATCAACCTGATGATCGGCGAGCTGAACGCCTCGCACTCAGGTATCAGCCATCCGGCCGATCCGGCGGCCAACGTGGCCCATGTCGGCGATCTCGGCCTGCGGTTCGACCGCGAGGCGTACGAGGCCGGGCGCGGGCTGGTGATCCGCGAGGTGGTCACGCTCAGCCCGTCCGACATCGCCGGCGGGATCAGGCCCGGCGACACCCTGCTGGCGGTGGACGGCGAGGCGGTCGCCCCGCACGCCAACCTGGACCGGATGCTGGTCGGCAAGATCGGCCGACGCACGGTGCTGAGGATCAAGGACGCCAGTGGACACGAACACGATGCGGTGGTGCGCCCGGTGGGCGTGCAGGTGGCCGCCGGCCTGCTGTACCGCCAGTGGGTCGACAACCGCCGCGTCTATGTCGAGAAGATCAGCGGCGGCCGCATCGGCTATGTTCACATCGCCGACATGTCGGATGCGTCGCTGGCCCAGCTCTATATCGATCTGGACGCCGAGAACCAGGCTAAGCAGGGTGTGGTCATCGACATCCGCAACAACAATGGCGGCTACGTGAACGGCTATGCGCTCGACGTGTTCACGCGGCGCAACTACCTCAACCTGACCCCGCGCGGCCTGTTCCCGACGCCGAGCCGCCAGACCTTGGGCCAGCGCGCGCTTGGCCTGCCGACCGTGCTGGTGACCAACGAGTCCTCGCTGTCGGATGCGGAAGACTTCACCGAGGGATATCGTTCGCTGGGACTTGGCAAGGTGGTGGGCGAGCCCACGGCGGGGTGGATCATCTACACCGGACCGCAGAACCTGATCGACGGGTCAGTGGTGCGGGTGCCCTCGATCCGGGTGCAGGACCTGCGCGGCCAGACCATGGAGATGCACCCTCGGCCGGTGGACGTGACCGTGGAACGGCCGCTCGGCGAAACCCTCGCCGGCCGCGACGCCCAGCTCGAGGCGGCGGTGAAGGTGCTGCTGGGGGATGGCGGGAAATAGTTGGGGCTCGCGATCTATCCCTCAAGCTCCGCAATTTCTTCCCGTGCCGCGTGTGGCCCGCGGTAGGCCCACGACCTCTGTCGGCGCAGGATGAGGAGGTGGTACAGGAGCGCGCCCACCACCACGACAGCCGTCGCCGCCAGGCCTTTGGCGCCGGCCCGGTCGTGCAGGTCGAACCACACCACCGCCAGCAGGGCGCATAGCGCCGCCAGGGGCGGAAGCGGGAACAGCGGCATCCGAAAGCCCGTGTTCCGCGTCGCGCCCGATCGCCTGCCGACCAGCACGGCGACGCACAGGCCGATGTACATGGCCACGGAGCCGTTGCCGAGGATCAGCACCAGCACCCTCTGGTCGACGAAACACCCCACCAGGGCGGCGGCGCCCATGACCAGGGTGGCGACCCAGGGCGATCCCAGTTTCGGATGGATGCGCCCCAACTGGCGGCTGACGGGGGTGGGCCACAGCCGGTCGCGGCCGGTGCTGTAGAGCTGGCGGCCGGCCATCAGCGCCACGGCGATCATGGCGTTGAAGATCGCGAGCGCTATGCCCAGGCTCATCATCCTGGCGGTCCATGGCCCCGCCGCACCGGCGATGAAGGCCTGCACCGGCGAGCTGGCCGAGATCAGGGCATGCAGGTCCGGCGCGCCTACCAGCACGCCCAGGACCGGCGCCAGTTCGGTCACCACCGCGACGCCCAGCGCCAGGAACACCACCTTGGCGATCCGGCGAGGGGCCTCGTGCAGCTCCTCGCCCAGGAAGACCACCGAGCCGTAGCCGTTGAAGGCGTAGATGGCGCCGGCCGTGGCCGCGCCCGCCGTCGCCAGCGCGACGGGGACCAGCATCCCGTGGGTGTCGAGCGTGATGGGGCTCAGGACGGCGGCGGCGAGGCTGCGGTGGGGGTGGGCGAAGCCGAGCCCGGCCAGCATCACCAAGGTCAGCATCTCCACGGCGAAGAACAGCCCGGTGATCCAGGCCCCGACCCGGATGTTCAGGATCGCCGTCCCGGTGACCAGCAATACCAGCAGCGCAGCGGTCGCAGTCGCCGGCAGGCCGGGGAAGACCGCGCCCAGATAGGTCGCAACGCCGAGCCCCGAAAGCGATTGGGCGATGCTGAAGCCGAGCAGGTTGAGCCCGAGCGCCGCCAGGCCCCAGGCCGGGCCCAGCGCGCGGCCCAGGATGGTGTACTCGCCGCCGGTTTCGGGAAACGCCGCCGCCAGCTCGCCATAGACCGCCGCCATCGCCAGCCCCAGCAGCGCCGCCGCCGCGAAGCAGAGGAACACGCTGGTCCCCGCCTGTTTGATCACGTCGGAGCCGACGATGAAGACGCCGATGCTCGGGGACAGGCACGACAGGGTGATCAGCAGCGCGCCGAGCCCGTGCATGCTCGGCTTCAGGCTGGTCTCGGCGAGGCTGGCTCCGGGCGGCTGGCCGATCCTGTCCTGCGGCGTCATCGGAATATCCCCGTATGGACAGCGACTTCGAGCGATCGGCGGGACCTTGGGCGAGAGCGCCGCGCCCCACAAGCGGTTCGGGCTGGGATTGCGGATTACAGACGGCGAAGCCGGCGCACCGCCCGTTTTCGCGCCTCGACAACCCTCTTGCATCGGCCCCTGGGGCAACCCCTACAGAAGGCGGGGTTCAGGGGAGACGTCTCGGCATGAGCATGGAAACCGGCCGGTGGTTCGGACCTGGAGAGATGGCGAAACGGCTTGGGGTCACGCCCAAGGCGCTGCGCATCTACGAAAGGGAAGGACTGGTCGCGCCGTCTCGCACGGAGGGCGGATGGCGCGCCTATGGTCCGGCCCAGGTCGAACGCCTGCACCAGATTATCGCCCTGCGCGATCTGGGTCTCTCGCTGAAGAGGATCAAGGACCTCCTTAGCGCGGATGCGCCCAGCCTCCTGGCGATCCTGGCCCTACAACAGCAAGCCCTGGAAGATCAGCGTCGCAAGATCGATCGCGGGCTTTCATTGCTGGTGAAGGCCCGCGACACGCTCGCCGCCGGTCACGCCCTCACTCTGGACGATCTCACCCAATTGACCAGGGAGACCGTCATGCAGACGCAATTGATGTCCGAAGACACCAAGCAAAAGCTCAAGGATTTTATCAGACCTCATGTTTCGGCGGAGGAAATGGATTCCGTGGCCGGAAACATACGCGCCTATATGTCTGAAGCCGGGATAACGAAGGAACAGATGCTGGCCGATGTCGAGCGGTTCATGATCGAAATCCGGCGTGTGATGGAAACGAGCCGGGATGCGAACGATCCGGAGCTAATCGCCGCCTACCGGCGATGGTATGTGCTTGTTGGAAAAGCGCCTCGGGCCGACAAGTCTATCCGGGCGGCGATATATGCGGGAGTCGAAGAGGCCGCCGCCGATCCCGAGCTTGGTCCCAAGATGCCGTTCGACGTGGCGACCCTGGCCTTCATCAAGGAGGTCGTCGCCGGGATGAAGGCGCGCGGCGAGTTCGAGGCGGTGTAGTCTGACGGCGCGGTGTTGCTTGCCGCGACGCCGCGCCTTTTCACTCAGCTCCGCAAACCAGCCCGTCCTGAATCCACGAGGCCAGCAGACCGCCGATAAGCTGGGACGCCTGCGCCTCGTCCATGCCTTCGGACAGGGTCGTGCAGACGCCGCCGAATGGCTCGCCGGCCAGCACCAGACTCAGCGCGTGGTGTTCGGCCGCCTCGATGGTGCGGTACTGGGGCGACAGGGTCTGGCGCCAGACGCGGATGGCGGCGGCCTGGGGCAGTGGTTCCGCCGCGGGCGGCGTCTGGTCTTCCGCGATCGCACCCCAGATCGCCGCGCAATTGGTGGCGACCTCGCCGACCTTCAGGGTCGGGACCAGGGTCAGCACGGCGGTGTCCCAATCCACGGCGGCCAGCGCTTCGGGGGAGATGGCCTCGGCGTTGGGGCCGTCGAAGGCGCGGCGGAGCGTCCAGTCCAACCAGGCCAGCTCTGCGACTTCCGGGTCGTCCGGGTAGAGGGTGTTGAGCGTGGCGGGAAAGTCCTCGCCATAGTCGCCCAGCGTCCAGCTACTGGGCGGATGCGCCTCGACATGGCGGCGCGCGGCGGCGTCGAACCCTTCGTCGCCCAGCCAGGCCCAGGTCTTTTCGAAGGTGTCGCGCAGGCCGGCGAACAGTTGGGCGCGATAGGCGTGATGGTAGACGGCCAGACCGGCTGCGGGATCGCCGCCGAGCCGGGGCCCGATCTCCGGCGCGCCGGACAGGATGTAGTCGCGAAACCCGCGCTGGAGGTCGAGCAAGCTCATGCCGCCAGTCCTCGTCCCCGGACGCCGTTGGCCCGTGCGCGGGCGATCTCCAGTTCGCTCAGCAGCTCGCCCAATGGCGGGATGTCGTCGTCGCGCTCGATCATCACCGCGACCTGTCCAAGGCGCCGACTGGCCAGTTCGTACAGCGCCCAGACCGGATCGGGCACGGGGGTGTCGTGGGTGTCGATCAGCAGACCGCGCCCGGCGCTGTGACCGGCGAGATGGACCTGGCGGACGCGCTCGGCGGGGACGCCTGCGATGTAGGCTTCGGGCGAGAACCCGTGATTGGTCCCGCTGACGTAGATGTTGTTGATGTCCAGCAGCAGATAGCAGCCGGTGCGCGCGCACATCTCGCTCAGGAACCCCCACTCCGTCATCTCATCGTCGGCGAAGGTCAGGTAGCTGGATGGGTTTTCCAGCACCAGCGGGCGCTCCAGCACGTCCTGGACCCGATCGATATTGGCGCAGACCGTCTTCAGGGTGTCTTCGGTATAGGGCAGGGGCAACAGGTCGTGGGAGTTGAACCCCTCCACGCCGGTCCAGCACAGGTGATCCGACACCCACAGCGGGCGCACCCGGTCGGCGAGCTGCTTGAGGCGTTTGAGGTAGTCGAGCTTCACCCCGTCCGCCGAGCCGATCGACATCGAGACGCCGTGCATGGCCACGGGATAGCGCTCGCGCACCGCGTCCAGCACGTGCAGCGGTCGCCCGCCGCGCACCATGAAGTTCTCAGAGATGACCTCGACGAAATCCACCTGTGGCTCGCCGGCCAGGAAGTCCTGGTAGTGCGGCGGGCGCAGTCCCAGCCCGAAACCCTGGAAGGTCGGCAGTGTCGGCTCGCGCATCGTCTTGACGATCCTGAAGTCAGGAGGACCCGGCCGCTCCCGAGGCCGGGTCCTCCCAAAAGCTATGACCGGCGTTCGCCGGTCGGTCGCGCCGCTTACTGCGGGGCGGTTTCCGAGCCATGCTGGGCGGCGCAGGCCTTGGAGGACAGCGCCTTGAAGCCCTGGCCCTTGCAGTCGTTCTGGCCCTTGCAGTCGTGGGTGCCGGACTTGCAGTCCGAGGTGCCCTTGCAGGAGTTCACGCCGTAGCAATGGACCGTGGCGGTCGCGGCGGAGGCGACCGAGGGGGCGGCGGCGGTGGCGACGCTGGTGAGCGCGAACAGGGCCGCGGCGGACGCGATGGTGGCGGACTTCAGATTGACCATGAGAAGCATCTCCTAGGTGAGGGCTGGCCGGCCGCTTATCGGCTGGACATGACGAGGTTCGCCGGCGGGCGGCTCCCGGTTACAGAAACAATGCTGCGGAATTTTTGCTTCCGCGACTGTTTTCGACGGCCTTTGTAACCGCGGCTGAAACACGGCCGAACACCTCGCTGTGACCCGCTCTTCAGCGCCTCCCGGGTCATCAGATGGCGGTTCCGGCCCAAACCCCCGGGTCGGGACCGTTGTCTGCGAGGCGACAACCGGAGACCTGAAATCATGTCTATCAACAAGACCAGCGCCGTACTCGCGGCCACCCTCATGGCCTCGCTCGCCGCGGGCGCCGCCCATGCCCAGGGCGCCGCCAAGCCGATGGAGAAGTGCTACGGCGTGGCCAAGGCTGGCCAGAACGATTGCAAGGCCGGCGCCGGCACCACCTGCGCGGGCACCAGCAAGGTGAACTTCCAGGGCAACGCTTGGAAGTTGGTCCCGGCCGGCACCTGCACCAGCATCAAGACCTCCAAGGGCCTCGGCTCGCTCACGCCCAAGGCCTGAGGTCGAACGACCATGACCCTCACCGCAGGCCTGGGGTTCAAGCTCGAACACTTCGACGACGCGTCGATGTGCCGGGCTCAGGGCCTGTGGTTCGAGGTCCATGCCGAGAACTACATGGTGGATGGCGGTCCGCGTCTGGCCGCGCTCGGCGCCTTGCGCGACCGCCATCCGATCTCCCTGCATGGTGTGGGCCTGTCGATCGCCTCCGACACGGCCCCCGATGCGGAGCACCTGCGTAGGCTGGCGGCGCTGGTGCGGCGCGTCGAACCCATCGCGGTGTCGGACCATCTGGCCTGGCAAAAGTGGGACGGCGTCCACCATTCCGACTTCCTGCCTTTCCCGCGCACACGCCAGGCGCTCGACCGCGTGGTGGACAATGTCGGGCGCGTGCAGGACGGGCTGGGCCGGCCCATGCTGGTGGAGAACCCCTCGCTCTATGTCGATCTCCCTGGCCACGAGATGAGCGAGATCGAGTTCCTGTCGGAACTCGCGAAGCGATCCGGCTGTGGCCTGCTGGTCGACGTCAACAACGTCTTCGTCAGCGCGTCGAATATCGGGATCAACGCCGCGATGTGCATCGACGGCTTCCCGGCCGACGCCGTCGGCGAAATCCATCTGGCCGGTCATTCCCCCGACCCGGATATCGCCAGCAACCTGCTGATCGACAGTCATGACGCGCCGGTGGCCGACGAGGTCTGGCGGCTCTATCGCCGGCTGATCGCGCGGGTCGGACCGCGCCCGACCCTGATCGAGCGCGACGACCACATCCCGCCGTTCGACACGCTCATGCTCGAGCGGGACCGGGCGCACGCGATCCTGGTCGACGCCGACCGCGCGCGGGCCCCGGTCCATGTCTGACGCGACGCATCCCCAACCCGTGAATCAATCCGAACTCGCCCGGTTCCAGCAGGCGTTCGGCGCGGCGCTTGCCGGGCAGGGCGCAACTCCTGTCGCGGGTGGATCGGCCCTGGCGCGCGCGCTGGCCATCCATCGCAACACCTCGGCCAAGGCGGCCCAGGATGCGCTTGCGGCCAACTATCCGGTGGTGCGCGCCCTGTTCGGGGACGACGCCTTCAGCGCGTGCGCGGGGGCCTTTGTGTCGGCCGAGCCGCCGCGCGAACCCCGGCTAAATGCTTACGGTGCTGGCTTTCCCGCCTTTCTGCAGGACTACGCGCCGGCGGCCGAGCTGTCCTACGTCCCCGACGTGGCGGCGCTGGAGCGGCTGCATGTCGAGGCGTTGTTCGCGGCCGATGCGACGTCCCTCGACGGCTTGGCGTTGGGCGCGGCCCTCGATCCCGAGGCCGTCCTGCGCCTGCATCCCGCCACCCGTTTCACCGCCTTCCCCAGCCCCGCCGTCGGCATCTGGCTGGCCCATCGCGACGGGGACGAAGCGGCGCTGGGCGAGGTCGTCTGGCGGCCCGAAGCCGTGCTCGTGACCCGTCCCGGACTCGACGTGCGGGTTGAACGGATCAACGCGCCGGCCGTGGCCTTCCTGTCCGCCTGCGCCTCGGGCCAGACCCTGGGCGTGGCGGCGACCGCCGCCGCCGAGGCCGGCGGCGACCTGCCCACGATGTTCGCCATGCTCATCACCGCCGGGGCGTTCGCCTGACGGCTTCAACGGAGACCGCAATGATCGCCCTCTATTCCAGGATCGCCGCCAGGATCGACCGACTGATCCCTGGCGCCTTCCTGCTGCTGACAGCCCGCTTCGGAGCGGCGGCGATCTTCTTCCTGTCCGGCCGCACGAAGGTGGATGGCGTCCTGCACATCAAGGACGCCACCTACACCCTGTTCCAGACCGACTATAAGTTGCCTTTCGTGCCGCCGGTGATCGCCGCGCACGCAGCCACCTATTCGGAGCACTTCTTCCCCATCCTGCTGGTGCTGGGCCTGTTCAGCCGCGTGGGCGCGCTGGCCCTGTTGGGCATGACCTGTGTGATCGAGATCTTCGTCTATCCCGACGCCTGGCCGACGCATCTGAGCTGGGCCGGGCTGCTGCTGCCGATCATCGCGCGGGGCGGCGGGGCGTGGTCGCTGGACAATCTGCTCGGGCTGGACCCGGCCAAGGGCCAGGCCCCGCGCGACTACGCCCAGGCGACGCTCGCGCACTGAACGTCAGGCGCGGGTCGGGGGTTCGCGCCCCGATCCGCGTCCGTCTTGCCGTCTTCGGGCCTCACGCTTTCGGAGGCGCGGTGATCTGGCGGCGGACCCAGGCCAGCGGCGCCTTGTCGTCGAACACGACCTGGCCGTCCTGCATGCCGACGCCGAGCTGGGCGAACAGGGTGTCCAGGTCGACCCGGTCGGGGGCGTCCTTGACCTGGGCGTACAGCTCCGACAGTTCCGTCCCGCCGGTGGCGGCGTCGCCGGCCGCCATCACCTGGTCCACGCTCCAGTCCGCGACATTGCCGCCGCTCTTGCGGTTGATCGCCTGCATCGCCGTCTGGACGCTGAGGCGGCCATGGGTCCGCTGGCGGATGCGCACATCGGCCTGCAGCCAGAAGGCCGCGCCGCCCCAGTAGATCCGGCCCCAGGCGTGCGTGCCGTCCAGGCCCTGGTCATCCGACTTCGGCTGGCCCTTGGGCATGCCGACCAGGGTCCAACGCCAGACCTCCTTCGGATCGAGCTGGCCGGCCTGGGCGCGGGCGATCGGCTCGACATAGGTCGCCTCGCCCTCCTGCAGCCACAGGCTGCGGCGCGGCACGGTGGGCAGCGCCAGATGGGTCATTTCGTGGACCAGGATCCAGTCGCTGTGGAAGGTGTCCGCATCCGCCCGCCGCCCGACATGGATGCGGATCGCCTGGCCGGCGTAGCCGAAGGTCGTGCCGGTGCGGATGCGGTCGTCGTCCTCCGCCACCACCAACAGGCCCACGCGCTGCGCGGGGAACCGGCCGAAGTAGGTTGAGACCGCCGTGGCGCTGGTGCGGACCCAGGCGAGCACGCGGGCGCGATCCAGGCCCGGTGCGCCATCGGCGAACAGCACGTCGATCTCGCTGCCCCCGATGGTGAGCCTGGCGTCCGGCGGCGACTGGCGCAGGGCGGCGTAGATGGCGTCGCCCTCCGCGTATTTGTCCGGCGACTGGGCGAGCAACGGCGAGGAGGCAGCCAAGACGCCCACGGCGGCGGCCAATAGCGAGACCTTGGTCGACAGCGCCACAGCTTGTCCTCCGGGCGCCTGGCCTCGACCCGGATCGATCGGTGGACCCTCAGCCGGAGCGGCGCCTGTGACTTGGGTTCGCGCCATCGGTCGAGCCGGTTACAGTGTCAACTCAGTCCCGGCCCTCACCAGCGCGTGAGCAGCGGCAGCAGCGCGCGGGCATAGACGATGGTCACAGCGCACCCGACGCCATACCAGATCGAGACGTACAGCGGATCGTCATGGGGGCAGGCGAACACGAACACGAAGGCGCCCCAGGTCGCCGCCGCCACGCCCACCGCCAGCGCGGTCCCGCGCCGGTGGGTCGGAGCCCCCCGCCGCATCAGCACGGCCAGCAGCACCAGCATGGGCAGCGCCAGGACGCTCATCACCATCACGCACTGCAATCCGCTGCGCCAGTTCAGGCGCATGGCGAGATCCGGTTGATGGTGCATCGGCGCGTTGACGATCCCGCCGACGACCAGGGCAGCGGCGACGGCGGCGGCGATCCACCACAGGCCCCGCTTCGGCGAGATCGAGGGGTCGAACGACAGGATCGCCGTGCCCAGCCCCAACAGCGCCAGCACGCCGAAAGTGGCGAACTTCCACCAGAGCGCGGGCTCGGCGATGGCGAAGCGCATGTCCGGCCGCATCGAGCCCACGCCCAGGAACATGGAGAGCTCCAGGGCGCAGAGCAGCCCGATCGCCAGGGCGTCGCCCGTGGACGTGCGCCGGCGCACCGGCTCCAGGTCGGCGACCAGGCTGTCGAGCAGGTCATCCATCGGCATAGGCCTGGCTCTGCACCGTGAGCGTCAGCCGGGCGAGCCCGCGATGGATGTTCACCTTGACCAGGGAGGCGGACTGTCCCGTCCGGGCGGCGGCTTCCTCGACGCTGAAGCCCTGGATCTTCACAAGGCGGATGACCTCGGCCTGGGCGGGTTTCAACCCGGCCAGCAATTGTTCGAGCACCGTGGCGCTCACCACCGCGCTTTCATGGTCGGGCACCGAGATGTCCTCGCTGAGCGCCTCGGTCGGAAGCCGCTTCAAGGCGCGCAGACGGTCGATCCACTTGTAGCGGGCGATGGCGGCCAGCCAGGGGGCGAAGGGGCGGTTGGTGTCGTAGGTGTGGCGCTTCTCGTGCACCGCGATCAGCGTTTCCTGCACCGCGTCGTCGACGATCGAGGGCGGCAGGCGCCGGGTGTAGTAGCGGCGCAGCCAGGGACCGAGCTCTTCCAACAGCCGGCGATAGGCGGCGCTGTCGCCAGCCTGCGCGGCCGCCATCAGCCCTCCCCATTCGCTATCGGACATTGCGCTCCCGCCAAGCCTGACGGCCCCAGTCTGGAACACCGCACGACCGAACGCCAGACCTGGCCTCGATGCATCGGAACGTCCCGGCTGGAGGTATACCCCCGTCTCGGTCTCTTTCGAAGTGCGACCTTGCCTGTGTTTGGGGCGGTTTGGCGGCGATGGCGGGCGGTCGCTCGGATCACCAAGCCCTCCCGATGTTTCAGCCGCCGGCTCCAGCGATCCCACCATGACGCGCACTGTGTCTGGACAGCGCGAACGCGGATGGTTCTGGTGTTCGGGTCAGGCTCGTCCAAAGTCCGATCCAGAACCATTTCGGGAGAAACCGGTGATCCGCTTCTACTTTCACCCCACGCCAAACCCCGCAAAGGTGGCGCTCTTCCTGGAAGAGGTCGGTCTTCCCTATGAAGTCGTCCCTGTGGATACGAACAAGGGCGAGCAGCACGCGCCGGCCTTTCTGGCGATAAACCCCAACGGCAAGCTTCCCGCGATCGTCGACACCGAAGGTCCCGGCGGCGCGGAGGCGCGAGTGTTCGATTCCAGCGCAATCCTGCTTTATCTCGGTGACAAGACCGGACGCTTCATGGGCTCCCCCGCCGATCGTGGCGAGCTGCTGTCTTGGCTGTTCTTCATCGCCACCGGGATCGGCCCCTTCTCCGGGCAGGCGGTGCATTTCCAGCATTCCGCGCCGGAAAAGCTCCCTTACGCCATCAACCGCTATCGGCGCGAGATCGAGCGGCATTACCGCGTGCTGGACGACCATCTCGAGGGCCGCGACTACATCGTTGGCGACAGCTATTCGATCGCCGACATGTCCGCCTGGGGATGGCTGGACCGCGCGTTCAGAGTGCTGGACGAGAAGAACGACCCGCTCGCCCCGTTTGCGAACCTGAAGCGCTGGTTCCAGCAGATCGACGCTCGCCCGGCGGCTGTTCGCGCCCGCGCCGTCGGCAAGGACCACCCGTTCAAGAAGGAGCAGGACGAAGAGGCGCGGCGTGCGCTGTTCCCGTCCAACTATCCGCTGGCTGCGCAATAGGCCGTCGCCACGTCGAACGGGTGGAAGGCGCGTGCTATAGGGCGACGGGCGGCGGAACCGCGCCTGCGCCGTTCGGGACGTCCAGATGACACGCGACCCCTTGCTCGACACCATTTCGATCGCAGAGCTTCGCCCGACCCAGATCACCGTCGGGCTGCACGAGGTGTCCGAGAAGCGCCGCCGCTGGGCCGAGCTGACCGAGGAGAAGCGCAAGGTCTTCCTCGGACGACACATGGTTCCGGTGCTGCTTGGGCCGAAGGGGCGCCGCTACGTCGTCGATCACCACCACCTGCTGCGCGCGCTGCACGAGGAGGGCTGCAAGGAGGTGTTGACCACCACGGTCAAGGACCTCAGCTCTTTGGACAAGGACCCGTTCTGGACCTTCGCCGACAACAGCGGCTGGTGCCATCCCTACGATGCGGCGGGGGTTCGCCAGGGCTTCGGCGACATCCCTAAGAGCATCGACGCCATGAGCGACGATCCGTTCCGCAGCCTCGCCGGCGCCCTGCGGCGGGCAGGCGGCTGCGCCAAGTCGGCTGCGCCGTTCAGCGAGTTCCTGTGGGCCGACTTCTTGCGGCGGCGGGTCAAGCGCAAGGCGGTGGAGACCGACTTCGCCGCCAGCGTGGTCGAGGCCCTGACCCTGGCCAAGTCCGCCGACGCCAAATACCTGCCGGGGTGGTGCGGGCCCAGTTCGGACGACTAGGGCGCGTCCTATCGCGGCGAAGCGGCTCCCCGGTCGGTCAGGTTGCGCACGCCCCGGCTGGCCAGCAGCATCTCGATCACGAAGGCGGCCAGCGCGCCCATGGTCAGCAGGAGGGCGCCGCCGAACAGCAGGAACAGCATGTTCGCCGCCCCCGACTCGCGCACCGCGCCCAGAAACAGCACCAGGGCCGCGCCGCAGGTCAGGGCGCCCGCCAGGGCGGCCAGCACCACCGCCAGGTCCAGGAACTGCGAGCGCAGGCGCAGGATGTGCAGTCGCTGGTGGCGTTCGGCGGTGTGAGCATCCTCGCCCTCGAACACCAGCTTGTCGACCTGGTCCGCCACGCGGCCCAGGCGCGTGGAGAAGACGCTGAGCAGGGTCGCGACGCCGGACAGCAGGAAGATCGGCGTCAGCGCGAGCTGGACGATATGGGCTGCGGTCTCGAGCGTCGGCGTCGTCACCCCCGCCCACTGACAGTCTCCGCGCCATTGTCAAGCTAGCTAGTGGCGGGCGGCGAGCGCCTGTCCAGCGCTGCGAAGGCTTCGCGCCAGTTCCGTTGGGTTATAGAGCGATCTCGCCTGGTCGGCTTCCACCGGCCGGGCCCAGGTCGGTGTGCGCACCAGCCAGGCGATCAGGGCGGTGCGTGCGTCGGGCTTGCGCCGGGCGCGGACATCGGCGACCGCCGCGCTGAGGTCGAGCGCCGCGACACGCACGCCGGCCCGGTCGCGAGGGATCGCGCCGTAGCGCTCGTCGATCAAGGCGAGTTGCGAGCGGGCGGACTCCACCATCAGTATCGCGGTCTCGTCGTCGTTGCGATCCAGCGCGGCGATGGCGACCTGCACGGCCCGGCGCGCATCGGAGATCGGCTGTTCCACCCGCACCGGTTCGGTTTCGCGCGCCGCGCATGCGGAGGGGGCGAGGGCGCGGACATAGGCGGCGAGGCCCTTCAAGACGCCGGGCGTGGGTTCGGCTCCGTCGAACTCCTCGGTGATCAGTCCGTGGATGAAGAGGGGCAGGGCCGGGTCGCCGTTCGCTTGGCCGATCTTCAGCCGAGCCTTGTCGCCGCCGAGGTCGGGGATCGGCTTGGGGTTGTCGATCCCGTCGCCCCGGTGGCTGCTGAACAGCGAGGAGGTGACGTCGGCGGTCCCCGGTGCGCCGGACAGGCCGGGAAAGAAGAAGCTCGGATTGGTGCGTCCGTTGCGATGGCAGCTTTCGCAGTCCAATCCAGCCCGCGAGGCTTGGCCGCCGAGCAGGAGCGGAGTGCGGAAGGCGGCGCGCCCGACCTCCACCTCATAGGCGGCTTCGGCGCCCCGTGGTTTGCGCAGGCACTCCACCGGGCTACGGGTCAGGACGGCGACAGGGTCGGCGCTCGATGCGACCCAGCGCGCGGCTCGGATCGACGGGCCAGCGGCCAACGCCGCCGCGCCCGTCGCCAGCACCAAGCCGCTCAGACCCGCAATCGCCCAGGGATGGCGCATACAACGGCGCCGATCCGCCGCCCTACAATCCCGACGGCTCGCGACCGGCGTCGATCCAGCGGCGCAGGTCTTCGGCCTCCACGCAGCCGAAGGTGCAGGCTTGCTCCAGCTTGGCCAGCATCTGGCGGGCGCCGGGCAGGTCGCCCCGGATCACCTTCAGCTCTCCATAGTATTCGGTGGCCCCGACATGTTCCGGATAGATGTTCAACGCCTGCCGGTAGTAGGTCTCCGCCTCGTCGAGATGACCCATCTTGCGGTTGACGTAGCCGATATAGGTCAGGATGTCGGGGTGCGGGCCGAACGCCGATTGCGCGGCCTTGAGTTGGGTCAGGGCCTCGGCGTAACGGTGCTCGTTGATCAGGTGCACGGCGTCGACATAGTCGTGGTCGCCCGCTTCCGCCTTGGCGAACATCAGGTTGGGCCGCTCCAGCGCCGCCGCTGGTCCGGGCGTCCCGCTGGCGGCGGGCGTCGCGGGGGTCACGGCGGCCTGTACGGCGGCGACGGAGGCCTTGAGCTGGTCGGCTTCGGGACAGGTGTCGCCACAGGCGGTCGCGCGGGTCTGCAGGGTGACGAGCTCGGCCTTGGCCTTGTCGGCCTGACCGAGCTGGGCCTCGGTCACCGCGAGCTCCCGGCGTGCGCCGATGTGCTGTGGGTCGGCCTTGAGGGTGCGATCGTAGAAGCGGGCTGCGCCCTTGAGGTCCTTCTCGCCGGCCTTGGTCAGGCCCATGGCGAACAGGGTGTTGGCGTCCTTGGGCACGACTTCCAGCACGTGGCCGAAGGCGCGGTCGGCGTCGCGATACTCGCCGCCCTTCAGCGCCGCGACGCCCTTCTGGTATTCTTCGACGGCGTTATAGGCGGGCGCGGAGACGCTGGGTGCGCCGCCGCCGAAACCACCGCCGCCGCCGCCGCCTCCGGACGCCAGGGCCACGCCTGCCATGGCGCAAAGCAAAACCGAGGCCGACGCCCCGACCAACGCGTTCCTTGCCGACATCGCCATGATTCCGTGGGTTCGATCCAAGCCAAGCTGGCGAACATAAATCTTCGCGGAATTGAGGCGAAAAATGGTCAGATGGCCCGAGTCAAAATAAAATATTGTTTTGAACCAAAGGTGGCCATGACGGCACGCACCTCCCCTTTTGGAAGGGCTGATCCACAGCCTCCGATACTTGTTCGCTATACTTCGCAGCCGTCTCGAAGTGGTGATCTACCTTGGACGATCAAGGATGGCCATACGGCTAGCTGACGGTGCTCCGAAGGTCGGCCATCAGGTCCAGCAGCGCGGGGCCCGGCGCGGAAAGTCCGGTCCCGTCGAGGCTGCGGATCGCAACAGCCGGCTGGAGGCTGTTGGTCAGGAAGCCTCCATCGCAGGCCAGCAGGCTGGATATCGGTGCATGGACCTCGCGGACCGTGAACCCATGCCGGAGCGCGATATGCAGCGCCACATCACGCACAACGCCGTCTAGGACCCCGCAGTCGAGCGCGGGGGTGTGCAGCTCCCCATGCGCGATCCAGAAGATGTTGGCGGCGGCGGCGCAGGCGACCGAGCCGGCATGGTCGCAGAGCAAGGCCTCGTCAGCCCCGGCGGCGATGGCTTCCGCCCGGGCCAACACATTGTCGAGATAACTCAGGGTCTTCAGGCGCGAGAGAGGCGAAGATGCGTTGCGGCGGATAGCCGAGGTGTGCAGCACCATGCTGGCCAGGGGAGGCGCTGCGGGAGACGCCGTGGCGAGCAGGCGGGGCCGGGTTGGCGAAGGGGCGGCGAGGCCGCGCGCGCCATCGCCGCCGGTCCAGGTGAGGCGCACCGCCGCGCGTCCCGTCACCAGTCCCGCCGCTTCGAGCGCAGCCCGAGCCGCCTCGGCGCATGCGGTCCGGTCGGGCGGGGGCAGGGAGAGCGCGGCGCATCCCCGCGCCAGCCGGTCGAGATGAGCCTCCCAAAGCGCCAACCGTCCTTCGACGGCGAGGATGGTCTCGAACAGGCCGACGCCCAGCGTCAATCCACGGTCGCTGGCGGGGACGGTCTGCATCAACGGCGCTCCAGCACGGTGCGGATGGCGGCGATCTTGGCCAGCGCCTCGGCGTCCTCGGTGTCCGGATCGCTGTCGGCGGTGATCCCCGCACCAGCTCGGGTCTCGAAACGCCAGCCACCGGTCTCGTCCTGTGCGAAGGCCAGGGTGCGGATCAACACGTTGGAGTCGAACGCCCCGTCGATCCCGGCCCAGAACAGCGAACCGCAGTAGGGTCCCCTCGGCGGTTCGTGGCGGGCGATGACCTGCATGGCCTGCAGCTTGGGCGCGCCGGTGACCGAGCCGGGCGGGAAGGCCGAGGCGAACAGGTCGAGCGCGCCGCAGTCCGCCCGCAATCGACCGCTGACGATGGACACCAGGTGGTGGACGTTGGCGAAGCTCTCCAACGTGCAGAAGGCGTCCACCGTCACGCTGCCGGGACGGCAGTTCCGCGCCAGGTCGTTGCGCATCAGGTCCACGATCATCAGGTTCTCGGCCCGGTCCTTGACGCTGGCCGTCAACTCGGCGGCCAGCGCCGCGTCCCGCGCGGGGTCGGCGTGGCGCGGGCGCGTGCCCTTGATCGGTTGCGAATGCGCCCGCCCGTCGGCGGCGACGTGCAGGAAGCGCTCCGGCGAATTGCTGACCACCGCCAGGCCGGGCAGGCGCAGATAGCCGGCGAAGGGCGCGGGGCTGTCGGCCGTCAACGCCGCCAGGACGTCGAACGGAGCGACGCCGGGATCGAGCCGGCCTTCCCAGGCGCGTGCGATATTGGCCTGGAAGACCTCGCCGGCCCCGATCGCCGCCACCACGTCGGCGACGGCTTTGGGATAGGGCTGTGACGCGGGACAGGCGAGGAAGTCCGCCGTCGGCCGCACGGTTGGGCGAGGCGGCGCATCGCACATAGACCGCGCGGCGGCCGCGCGCGCTTGCGCCGAGGATTCGGTCACGCCCCGGCCTATGGCCCAGGCTCGGCGGCTATGGTGATCGAAGGCGACCAGGCTGTCGTAGACGCCGCCGATCAGGTCGGGCCAGCCCGCCTTTCGGGCTTGAGGCGCGGTCGGTTCCAGCGTCGCACTCCATTCGTAGCCGGCCAATCCCATAGCCCCGCCTTGGAAGGGCGGCAGGTCCGCGTCTGTCGTGGGGGTGATGGTCGAGAGTTCGGTAGACAGCGTCTCCAGGCGGTCGAATGTCCGGATCGGCTCCCTGGCGACATAGGACCAGCGACCCGCGCGCGAGCCGTCCGACAGCAGGGCCAGGGCGAAAGGCTCGTCGGCATAGGGGGCGACGACGTCGAGTGGGTCACGCCACGGGACGGGGATAAGGGAACGGGCCTGCATCGCGGGAGGGATGGGCCATGCCGCTGCAAACAGCAACGCTGCCGATGCTTCGCGTGCTTCGAGACGAGGGTTTGGGGAACCTATGAACGCTCGTCATGCTGAGGAGCCCCGAAGGGGCGTCTCGAAGGATGCAACTCCTCAGCGCGAAGCCGTCTCCGTCGCCGGCCGAAGCTCCTTCGACGCCTGAGGCAGGTAGGTCGCCAGGTCCTCGTACTGGTCGGAGGCGACGAAGTTGACGCCGGCGGCGATGGCGGCCTTCCAGCGCAGGATCACCTGGGCCTTGGAGCCGAAGTTATAATATTTGCCCCAGCCGTGGTCGTCCTCGGGGGCGAAGCCGTCCAGCGTGTAGAAGCGAATCCAGTAGCCCTTCTGGTGGGCGTAATCGACCAGGGCGCGCAGCCGGCGGTCGTCGGCCGGGGTCCAGTCGCCGGCCTTGCTCTGGCCGCCTTCCTCCACCGCGTACCAGGAGTTGTTCCACCAGCGGCGGTAGTTGGTCGGCGCCTCGGTGAGGATCTGCTCGGGGGGCATGGTCGCCGCCAGGTGCATCTGGGTCTCGATAGGCAGGTCCTTGGGCGGCTCGGCCGAGTGGGCGGAGCCGAACAGGCGGAGTTTCCCGCCCACAGGCACGTCGTCGAAGAACACCTTGGCCTGTTTGTCGGAGTCCTCGGTCACCACCAGGATCGGCCGGCGCTCGATCGGCGACAGGTGGGTCGGGTCGTCGGTTTTCACCGCCGTGGACAGCCAGGGCTCGTACTCGCCGAGCAGTTTCCACACCGCTTCGAGAATGGCCGGCTGGTTGTCCTTGAAGTCGAAGTGCAGGACGACGACGGGCCAGGTGTCGCGCTTATTTTCGGCCAGCGCCTTTTCGACCACCGGCCGCACCTGCTTGAAGAAGTAGTCGCGCAGGGTCGGCTCGGCGCCGGTGGCCCTGGGCGTGTGGGAGACCACCACCCGGCCTTCGCCGGTCGCGGGGTCCACGTACCAGGCCAGGTCCTGTTCGATGGAGACCGGGAAGCCCGAGCCGAGGGCGCGTTGGACCCGGTCGTTCCACTTGCCGTCGTAGGGGTAGCAGTTGTGGGCGTCCAGGACGGGACGGTTGTGGTTCAGGAAGTCGAGGTCGGCGGCGTGGGCGCTTCCCGCCGCTATCGTCGATGCGGCCAGCAGCATCGCGCAGGCGGGCTTGAAGTGTCTCATGGCGGCGGCCCCTGATCGGTTCCGCGCCTAGCTAGGGCAGGACGATGACAGTTTTCCCGCCGCGCCGCCGCTTGGACGAGGCGGAAAACGAGACCGGTGAATATCTTTCGGCCCTATCAGAAAAGCGTGAGCCGCGCATGGTTGCATCGCGGTTCTCTGAGCCCAGGTATACGACAACGCTACGCTTGGCCGGCCACGCCGGTCCGCAACCAAGGACAGTCCATGCCTTCGCTTTTCGATCCGCTCGTCGTCGGCGACCTGACCCTGCCCAATCGCGTCGTCATGGCGCCGCTGACCCGTGCGCGGGCGGGCGAGAGCCGTATCCCCAACGCGCTGATGGCCGACTACTACGCCCAACGCGCTTCCGCCGGCCTGATCCTGTCCGAAGCCACTCCTGTCACTCCCCAGGGGATCGGTTACGCCGACGTGCCCGGCGCCTGGTCCAAGGAACAGACCGAGGGCTGGAAGCAGGTGACGCGCGCGGTGCACGACAAGGGCGGCCGCATCTTCCTGCAGATCTGGCATGTGGGCCGCATCTCCGACCCGATCTTCCTGAACGGCCAGCCGCCGGTGGCGCCCAGCGCGATCGCGGCGAAGGGCGAGGTCAGCCTGCTGCGTCCCAAGCGTCCCTTTCCGGTCCCGCGTGCGCTGGAGATCGGGGAACTCGCCGGCGTGATCGAAGCCTACCGCCAGGGGGCCGAGAACGCGCAAGCCGCAGGCTTCGACGGGGTGGAACTGCACGGCGCCAATGGCTACCTGCTCGACCAATTCCTACAGGACGGCTCCAACCAGCGCACGGATGAATACGGCGGCTCGGTGGAGAACCGCGCCCGCCTGCTGCTGGAAGCGACCGATGCGGCGATATCGGTTTGGGGCGTGGATCGCGTCGGCGTGCACCTGGCCCCGCGTGCGGACGCTCACGGCATGGGCGACTCCAACCGCGCGGCGACCTTCGGCCATGTCGCGCGCGAGCTCGGCCGGCGCAAGATCGCCTTCATTTGCGCGCGCGAGGCGGCGGGGCCGGACAGCCTCGGCCCCCAGCTCAAGCGTGATTTCGGCGGCGTCTATATCGCCAACGAGGGCTTCACCGGTGAGAGCGCCCAGGCGGCGCTGGACGCGGGATGGGCGGATGCTGTGGCCTTCGGCAAGGCCTACATCGCCAACCCGGACCTGCCCGAGCGCCTGCGCAGCGGCGCCGAACTGAACGCCTGGAACGCCGCGACCTTCTATGCGCCGGGTCCCGAGGGTTATGTCGACTATCCCTCACTTGCGGACAGCGCGCGGGAAAATGCGTTTTTGGAAAACGTAGGATAGGTGAAGCAGGGCGTAGCGGGTCGCGCCCCGCTACGCTCGCGCCAAGGCTAGGCGATCCGATGCCTATGGGGTGTGAAATAGGCCTCGCGATGGCCTTCGTCGCGCGTGGACGCCGCCCGAACTTGGAGCAGGTCCTTGCGGGTGATCAGGCCGACGAGGACGCCGCTGATCGGATCGGTCACGGGAATGCGGCCCTGTCCGGTCGCCAGCATCAGGTCGGCGGCGTGAGCAACCACATGGTCCGGATGGGCGATGGTCAGGGCGGCGTCGGAAACGCGATCGGTCAGCCGTTCGCTCTCGTGACCGCCTTCCATGGCCCAGCGTAGGGCGTCGCTGCGAGACACCAGGCCCACCGGCCGTCCGGCCCGATCCACCACCGGGTAGATGCGGTGGCGTCCCGCCGCTAGGGCGGTCACGGCGTCGGGTATGGAAAGCTCCGCGTCCATTACGTCGACATCTCGCACCATGACCTCCGAGATGCGGGTCAGCTCGTAGGGGTCGACGGCGTATTCGCGGGTGATGTGCTGGCCGCGCCGCGCGATCTTCTCGGTGAGGATCGAGCGCTTCAACAGCAGGACGGTCACGGCGTAGGCGGCGGCCGTGGCGGCCAGCAGAGGCGGCAGCATCCGCACGTCGCCTGTTAGCTCCACCGCGAAAATGGCGCCGGTCAGCGGCGCCCTCATGGTTCCGCCCAGCATGGCCGCCATGCCGAGCAGCGCCCAGAAGCCCGGCTGCCCGGGAAAGCCCAGGCCGATCAGCCAGCCCAGCGCGCCGCCCAGGATCAGCAAGGGCGCCAGCACGCCGCCCGAAGTCCCCGACGAGAGCGAGATCAGCCAGATCGTGGCCTTGACCAACAGGATCGCCAGTACGCCCGCCACCAGCAGATGGCCGGTCAGCAGGTCGCCGATGACGTCGTAGCCGACGCCGAGCGCGCGGGGCTCGACCAGGCCGCCCAAGCCGACGGCGAGGCCGCCCAAGGCCGGCCACCACATCCAGTGGATCGGCAAGTGTTCGAACAGGTCCTCGATGGCGTAGAGCAGCTTGGTCAGCATGCCGGACAACAGGCCCACGGCGACGCCCAGCGCGGCGGCGGCGCTCAGCCCCCACCATGGCAGGGCCGGATCGGCGGAAAACGGGAACAGCGGCCCCGAGCCCAGCAGCAACGGCCGCCAGCAGACCGCCGCGATCGCGCCAGCGGCGACGGGAATGAAACTGCGGGGCCGCCACTCGAACAGCAACAGTTCCACCGCCAGCAGGACCGCGGCCACTGGGGTCCCGAAGATGGCGGTCATGCCGGCCGCGGCGCCGGCCACCAGCAGGGTCTTCCGCTCGGCTGCGCTCAGATGGAAGAACTGGGCGAACAGCGAACCGATCGCGCCGCCGGTCATGATAATGGGGCCTTCCGCGCCGAAGGGGCCGCCGGTGCCGATGGAGATGGCCGAAGAGATGGGTTTCAGCACCGCGACCTTGGGCGACATCCGGCTGCCGCCGATCAGGATCGCTTCGATCGCCTCGGGGATGCCGTGGCCACGAATCTTCTCCGAGCCGAACCGCGCTATCAGCCCGATCACCAGACCGCCCAGCACCGGGGCCGCGACCATCCATGGCGTACGTGCGGCATGGGCCAGGGAGACGGAGGCGTCGCTCCACCGACCGAACCAGACCAGGTTGCTTGTAAGGGCGATCAGCTTGAGCAGGAGCCAGGCGGCGAACGCGCCTCCCGTACCGATCAGCAGGGCCATGGCGATCAGCATCAGCAGACGCCGATCCGCCCGGAAATCTGCGAGCGGGCGTGCGGCGGCGACGCCCGCTGTCGTTCCCACCCCTGTTCGCCCGGCCATCCGCATCGTCTCCATCAAACGAGAGGGTGCATATATATCGTATTACGATATAATCTAGTGAGCGGATGGCCGATTTGGAGGCGAGGAGCATGACGCCCGAGGCGAATGCGAGGGAGGAAGGGACGCCAGTGCGCGAACTTTCCTCGGAAGAATATGCGGCGCTCGCTGCTTTCCGTTATCAGCTTCGCCGCTTCCTGGCCTTCAGCGAGGCTGCCGCGGGCAAGGCTGGGCTACCGCCCCAGCAACATCAGGCCCTGCTCGCTCTCGCGGGACACGTGGGGCCGGAACCGCCTTCGGTGGGGACGCTGGCCGCACAACTCCTGATCGCGGCCCATACGGCGGCCGAGCTGGCGTCGCGCATGGTCGAGGCCGATCTTCTGATCAAGACGGCTTCCGCCCAGGATCGGCGGCGCATGACGCTCGTCCTGACCCCGAAGGCGGAGAGCGTCCTACGCCGGTTGACGGTGGCGCATCTGGAGGAGCTGCGGGTGCTGGAGCCCGCCCTCGTCCTCGCCTTGGGCCAGCTTAACCCGTAAAGGCCTGCAGCCCGGTCTGGGCGCGGCCCAGGATCAGGGTGTGGATGTCGTAGGTGCCTTCGTAGGTGTTGACGGCTTCCAGGTTGCACATGTGGCGCATGACGTGGAACTCGTCGGACACCCCGTTGCCGCCGTGCATGTCGCGGGCCGCGCGGGCGATGTCGAGCGCCTTGCCACAGCTGTTGCGCTTGACGATCGAGATCATCTCCGGCGCGGCGTGACCTTCGTCGAGCAGGCGGCCGACGCGCAGGCAGCCTTGCAGGCCCAGCGCGATCTCGGTCTGCATGTCGACCAGCTTCTTCTGGAACAGCTGGTTGTTGGCGAGTGGGCGGCCGAATTGCTTGCGGTCCAGGCCGTAGCTGCGCGCCGCATGCCAACAGAATTCCGCCGCTCCGAGCGCGCCCCACGAGATGCCGTAGCGGGCCTTGTTCAGGCAGCCGAACGGGCCGGACAGGCCCTTGACGTTGGGCAGCAGGTTCTCTTCAGGCACCACCACGTCCTGCAGCACGATCTCGCCGGTGATCGAGGCGCGCAGCGACAGCTTGCCGTGGATCTTGGGCGTCTCGAACCCGGCCATGCCGCGCTCGACCACGAAGCCGCGGATCACGCCGTCGAGCTTGGCCCAGACTACGGCTAGGTCGGCGATGGGGCTGTTGGTGATCCAGGTCTTGGCGCCGTTGAGGCGATAGCCGCCCTCGACCTTTTCCGCGCGCGTCTCCATGCCGCCGGGGTCGGAGCCGTGGTTGGGCTCGGTCAGGCCGAAGCAGCCGACCAGTTCGCCGGCGGCCAAGCCGGGCAGGTACTTCCGGCGTTGCTCCTCGCTGCCGTAGGCGTAGATCGGATACATGACGAGGGAGGACTGCACGCTCATGGCCGAGCGGTAGCCACTGTCGACGCGCTCGACCTCGCGCGCGATCAGGCCGTAGGCGACGTGGCTAGCGTCCGCGCCGCCGTATTCGGAGGGCAGGGTGGCGCCGAGGAGGCCGAGCCTGCCCATCTCGCGCATGATCTCGCGGTCGAAGGTCTCGTTGCGCGCCGCCATCGTCACCCGGGGCTGCAACTCGCCCTGGCAGTAGGCGTGGGCGGCTTCGCGGATGTGCCGCTCGTCCTCGTTGAGCTGCGCGTCCAGCGCGAAAGGGTCCTGCCAGTCGAAGGCGCTCGCCGTGGCCATGTCTATCGTTCCGTCGTTCAGAAAGCTTTGGGGGAGACTAGGCGTCGCGGGCGGCGGGTTCCAGGCCGTGACGAGCCATGGCGATTCCGGGCGGCTTGTTGCGCGCCTTCCAGATGAAGTAGGCGATGGTCAGAAGGCCCAGCCAGGGCAGGCCGACGATCCACGACACGTTCCAGAACTCGGTGTCGAGCCCCATGGTCACCAGCAACGCCGCCAGAAGGCCGAGGCCCGCGAGCTGCATCCAGGGAAAGAACGGCATGCGCACCGGCAGCGTCTCGCCCCGGTGCTTGCGGCGGAAGGCCAGGTGGCTGGCCAGGATGATCATCCAGACGATGATCGCCCCGAACAGGGCCACGCCCAGCAGGTAGTTGTAGGCCAGCGGCGTGATCCGCGAGATGGCGGCCGCCACCAGGATGCAGGCGCCCGAGGTGACGATGGCCGCCACCGGCGAGCCGTCCTTGCTCAGCTTGCCGAAGAGCTTGGGCGCATAGCCGCCGCGCGACAGCGAGAACAGCATCCGCGCGCAGAGATAGACATTCGTGTTCATGCTGGAGAGCGCCGCGCTCAGCACCACGAAGTTCATCACCCCCGCTGCATGGCGGATGCCCATGTAGCTGAACACCCGGACGAAGGGGCTTTCGGTGACGATCTTGGCCGCGATCACGGTCCAGGGCACGAAGGTCACCACCACCGTCAGCGCCAGCACGTAGAACAGGAACAGCCGCAGCACCATGGTGCGCAGCGCCGCCGGGATCGCCCGCTTGGGGTCCTGGGTCTCCCCCGAAGTGACGGCGATCACCTCGATGCCGTTGTAGGACAGCACGCCGACGATCACCGCCATCCACATGCCCTTCAGCCCGTGCGGGAAGAAGCCGCCCTGGGCGTGGGTCAGGTTGTGCAGGCCGACCGGCTTCACCCCGATGCCGAAGATGCTGATGATCCCCAGCACGATGAAGACGACGATGGCGGCGACCTTGATGAAGGAGAACCAGTATTCCACCGTGCCGAAGTGCTTCACCGACTGTGAATTGACCACCAGCAGCAGCACCGCGAAGGCGATCGACCACAGCCAGATCGGCGTGCCGGGGAACCAGAAGGTCATATACATGCCCGCCGCGACCGCCTCGCCGCCGACCGCGATCACCTGGGCCGCCCAGTAGGTGTAGCGGACCACGAAGCCCGCCCATGGGTTCAGGTAGGCCTCGGCATAGGTGCCGAACGAGCCGGCCGAGGGGTGCATCACCGCCATCTCCGACAGGCTGAACACCATGACCAGGGCGATGAAGCCGGCGATGATGTAGCTGAGGATGACCGAGGGGCCGGCGTAGTTGATGGCGATGCCGCTGCCGGCGAACAGGGCCGTGCCGATGGCGCCGCCGAGCCCGATCATCACGACCTGGCCCTTGGTGAGCCCCTTGTGCAGGCCGCCTTCCTGTTTGGCGATGGCGGCGTCGGTCATCTGGGCTCCTGGGTCGACAACGGGACTTTCCGTCCCCCCGTCCGCGCCGTCAAGACGTTTTAAGTTTGAAGTGTTTTGGCGGCTCAGTAGTTGATGGACGGATTGTCGCCCGGATAGATGATCCCGACCACGTCCAGCCCGCCGTCCGACACGCTCTGCACCGAGTGGAGCTGTTTCCTGGGCAGGAACATCACATCGCCGGCCCGAACCTCGGCCTTGCGGGTCTCGGTCCACACCACGCCCTCGCCCCGCAGGAAGATCAGCGTCTCCTCGTAGAGGTGGCGATGGGGCTCGGCCTTGGACACCGGGATGTTGCCGATGAACTGGGTGACCATGGTCGAGCCGTGCTCGCGGTTGACCAGGATCTGGAACGAACGCTCGGCCATGGCCTGGCGCTGGGACGGATCGACGTCGGCGCGGCGGTCGGGGAACTCGGCCTCGAACGTCGGGGGCATCTCGTCCAGGAACACGAGGTCTTCGCTGCCCGGCCCGTTGGAGATGAACAGGCGCATGGGTTCGGGGCCAGGGTTGTGGATGCGGTAGGCTTCGGAGGGCCGCACATACAGGCCGCTCTTCTGGGTGACCGGGAAGCGGCGCTCGCCGATCTCGACCTCGCCTTCGCCGTCGACCACGAACAGCACCGTGTGCCGGTCGTCGGCCGAGATCACCGGCGCCGAGCCGACCTGGACCTCGGCGTAGAACTGCGACTGGTGCAGGGCGCCTTGGGCTGGGCTGATGGTCGGGCACCAGGCCAGCACGCCGCTCCGTTCCATCGTCGCGCGGGTCGGGGAGAAGACGTAGCAATCGTTGTCGAGCATGAGCGTCGGCCCCGCATCGGGCGTCAGCGTCGGGATGGCGCGGTTCTCGGGACTGTCGGGATCGTCGTTCTGATAGCCGCCGGGTAGGTTGCTGTGGGCGCCGTCGCAGAAGGGCGGCGTGCCGGTATGCTTGCAGCCGCAGAAGATGACGTCCTCGTCTTCCTTGGCCTTGAACAAAACCGGCAGGAATTCGGTGCCCGCATGGGCGCCGTCGCAGAAGGGTTGGGTCTTGGACAGACCGCAACTGCACCACAGGTAACGCTTTCCCGCTTTGACCTCGTGATAGTAACCCTTGCGGTAGGCGATGGTCGGCGTGGCCATGAGAGCTTCCTCCCGGACGTTTATCTTAGCGACCCTGGGGTCATTCTGGCGTCGTTTCCGTCGTCATGCCCAGACTTGATCCGGGCATCCATGGCGCGACGTTCCCGCCGTCAAATCGGATACATCCGTTCCATGGATCCCCTGATCAAGTCGGGGCATGATGAGGTGAGGGCGCCGCGAACCTGTGATCGCCGCGCCCTCCATTCTTCAACCTAGAAGGTCCGGCTCACCGACATCCCGAAGGTGCGGGGTCGGATCGTCAGCAGCGCCAGCGGGTCCTGCGCCGAGTTGATGGCCGAAATCTGCGCGCGGTCGTCGCCCAGGTTGCGCACGAACACCGTCGCCGTCCACGGCCCGGTATTGATGGAGGTGCGGGCGCCGAGCAGGGTGTAGGCGGACAGCGGCACGTTGAACGGGTTGTCGGTCAGATTGGTCTGACTGTTCATGCTGTCGCGATAGGTGATGTCGCCGGCGAGCGTCCAGCTCATCGTGTCGTTGATGGGCCGGGTGTAGTCGAGGCTGAGGTTGGCCTGGAACGGCGGCACGTTGGCGATCTTGTCGCCGGTGACGCCCAGCGTCCCGTTGGCCGCGACCTGAGCCGCGGTCGCGCCCTTGGTCAGCACGGCGTCCTGGTAGGAGCCGGTGAAGCTCACGGTCACGTACTGGATCGGCTTGGCGTCGAACTCGTACTCGAAGCCGGTGATGCGCGCATTGCCGGCGTTGCCGGTGAAGGTGAAGGCGCCGTCGGAGGTGGTCTCGGGCTGCTGGATGTTGTTCCAGAGGATGGCGTAGCCGTCGACGCTATACTGCAGCTTGCCGTCGAACAGCTTACCCTTCAGGCCGGCCTCGTAGTTCCACAGCGAGTCCGGGGCGTAGGAGGTGGGGATGGGCTCGAAGGGTTGGCTCTGGGCGTTCAGTCCGCCGCCTCGGAAGCCTTCCGAGGCGGTGACGTAGACCATCAGGTTCGGGTTGATCTTATAGCTGGCGTTGGCCTTGAACGTGATCTTGCTGAAGGTCTCGGTCTGATCGGGGATGACCACCAGATTCTGGCCGGCGGGGAAGCCGCCGAAGGGATGGGTCTGTTCCTGGTTGCCCTGCAGCGACTCGCTGAAGTAGCGCGCGCCGCCCACGATCTGGAACTTCGGCGTCACGTCCCAGGTGACTTCGGTGAAGGCGGCGTATTCGGTGGTCGTGCGGTTGTCGATGCGGCCGAAGAAGGTGGTGCCGTTGGGATTGGACAGGGCGTCTTCGTCGTTGGCCTCGCTGAAGGGGCCGACCGCCAGACCGGCGGCGTTGGTCTTCAGCACGTGCACGGCCAGATCGTTGGTCTCGTACTGACGGAACACGCCGGCGACGAAGTTGACGGGGAAGTCGAATTTGGACGCGTAGCGGATTTCGCTGGAGGTCACGTCGCGCTGTTGGGGTTCTTCGGTCTCGCCGGGGATATTGACGCCGTTGGCGATCAGCACCGGGGTGGAGTCGAAGTTGAACTGCAGGTGCCGGTTGTACTGGTTGCTGGTCGCCGTCACCGTCCCGTAGGGCATCTGGTAGTTGATAGTGACCCCGTACAGGTCGATCCGCTCGCCATAGGGGCTGCGGGTCACATCGGTGTTGCACAGGTCGCAACCCTGGACCGCCGGGATGCCCGGTGCGCCGAACGAGGTCACGCCGGCCGGGGTGTAGCGGGGCGAGCCGTCGGAGGTCTCGGTCTGGGTGGTGTAGTAGGCGTCGATGGTCAGGTCGTGGATCGGCGTGAAGCGCAGGTTGATGCGGCCGCCGGACACGTCGTCGTTGTTGACGTCCTTGAGTTCGCCGGTGGCGATGCGCGGCTGGTCGATGAAGCCGCTGTCGCTGACCCGCCAGCCGACTACGCGCAGGGCCAGCACGTCCTTGATGATCGGGAGGTTGACCGCGCCGTTGAAGTTGTAGTTGCCGGCGCCGTGTTCGGTGTCGGAGCCTTCGGCCGTGGCGTAGCCGCCGTAGTTCTCCATGTCGGGCTTCTTGGTGACGAAGCGGATGGTGCCGCTTTCCGAGCTGGCGCCATACAGGGTGCCCTGCGGGCCGCGCAGGAACTCGACGTGATCCATGTCGAACAGCCGGATGTCGGCTTCCATCCCGCCGCCGTCGTTGGCGTTGGAGCCGCTGATCACCGCTTCGTCGTAGTAGACGCCGGTGGTGGAATCGCCAGTCGAATTGACGCCGCGGACAACATACTTGCGGTCGCCGGGGCCAAGGTCCTGGATCTGCAGGCCAGGGATTTTGACGGCGACGTCAATGAATCCGATCGTGCCGGCCTTGGCCAGCGAATCGCCCGAGATGGCCTGGATCGCGCCGGGCACTGACAGCGCCGACTGCGACACCCGCTTGCTGGCGGTGACGATGACTTCAGAAACGCTGCCGCTGTCGACCGCCGCTGCGGGGGGCGACGTGGAAGCTGGCGCCGGGGCGGGTTGCGCGGAGGGCGCTACGCCTTGCGCATACACGGGCGCGGCGCACATCCCCAAGACCAACAGGCTGGCCGATCCCAGCCAGGCCGACGCGGCCGACCGGCCCATTTTGCGATGAACACGATATGACATGCGCCGATCCCCTTAACTCTGCGGCGTCAAGGAAGATGCGTTATCATATGATATGTCAATCTTGTGCCGAGGCGGCTTTGTGAAGGCGCCGCCGTTTGGCACAAAAATGTCGCAAAGACCGGAGGATGGCGCCCTTTACGTAGCGGCCGTCTCCGCCCCTGGGCCGCCCCAAAACAGAACGGGCGGATCGTGAAAACCACGACCCGCCCGGCGATCCTAGATCTACCTATAGAAGAAGCTCAGGCGAGCTTGCGGAGGAACTCGGCGAACCGCTCCACCTCGTCATAGGTGTTGTAATGGACCAGCGAGGTGCGCACCGCGCCGCGGTCCATCGACAGGCCGAGGCGCGCCATCAGACGGGGGGCGTACATGTGGCCGTCGCGGATGCCGATGTCGGCCGCCGCGGCCTTCTCGACCACGTCCTTGGGGTCCATGTCGCCGAGGTTGAAGCAGATGGTCGGCACCCGCTCGATCGAGCGGGCCGGATCGCCGACGCCGTAGATGGTCGCGCCGACCGCGTTCAGCGCCGTCAGGGTCTTTTCCGACAGGGTCTGCTCATAGGCGCGGATGCCGTTCAGGCCATGGACCAGCCGTGCGCGCAAGGTGGTCGCCTTGTCGCCGCCGGGCAGGCCCGCGCCTAGGTCCTCGAGATAGTCCACCACCGCGCTCATGCCGGCGACGTTCTCGTAGATGAAGGTGCCCGCCTCGATCTTGAACGGGGGCTCGTCGGGGATGAATTCCTCGCGGAAGGTCGGAAGGGCGACCAGCTTCTCGAACTTGCCCCACATGAAGCCCATGTGCGGCGAGAAGATCTTGTAGCCCGAGCAGACCAGATAGTCGCAATCCCAGGCCTGCACGTCGATCGGCGCGTGCGGGCCGAAGTGGACGCAATCCAGGAACACCTCCGCGCCGACCGCGTGGGCGGCCTTGCCGACCGCCGTCACGTCGACCAGCGAGCCCAGGGCGTGGGACACCACCGTGCAGGCGACCAGACGGGTCTGTTCCGACAGCAGCGGAATCAGGTCCTCGACGTGCAGCTTGCCGTCGTCGCGCATCTTCCACCACTTGAAGGTCGCGCCCATCGGCTTCAGCGCCAGCCAGGTGGCCACGTCGGCATCGTGGTCCAGGTCGGTGATGATGATTTCGCTGCGCTCGGGCTTCAGCGTCTGGCCGATGGCCAGGCTGACCAGGCGGATGAACGAGGTGGCGTTCATGCCGAAGCAGACCTCGTGGGGGTTGGAGGCGTTCAGCAGGGCGGCGACCTTGACCCGAGCCTCGGCCACCACCCGGTCGACTTCCACGCTCTTGGCGTAGCGGCCGCCGCGCTGCACGTTGTGGCCGACCAGGTGACGGTTCACCTCGTCCAGCACGTTCTGGGGCAGCTGGGCGCCGGCGGCGTTGTCGAAGAAGATGAAGGGCTCGGCGTTGACGATGGCCGGGAACTGGGCGCGGGCCTTCGCCATCAGGGAGGCGAGGGACGCCGGCTTGGCGAGGGTGTCGGACGCGAGACTCATAGGGCGGCTCTCATGAATGGATGGGCGACGTAGCGAAGACCCGATCGCATGTCGAACGCGCTCATAACTCAGTTGAATGCGTTTTCATATGATAATGTTGTGACGGCGCGCAGCCGCCGCTATCGCCGCCAGGTTCGGCTGAGGGCGGGACTAGGCTAATTTTAGGCTTGAAATATGTCGCCGGCCTGACAGGCTGGCCGCCACGCTTTGAAAGGGTGAACGAGATGGCCGCCGATATCCTCAACCATCTGGCCGCAGCCCTGGTGGACGGCCGGGTCAAGGTGATCGACCTCACCCAGCCGCTCGAGCCCACCACGCCGATCCTGTCGCTGCCGCCGCAGTTCGCCCAGAACCCGCCGTTCGAGATCGAGGTGCTGTCGGAATACGACGAGCGCGGGCCGGCCTGGTACTGGAACTGGTTCAAGTGCGGCGAGCACACCGGCACCCACTTCGACGCCCCGGTGCACTGGGTTTCCGGCAAGAACTATCCCAACAACACCACCGACACGATCGCGCCCGAGAAGTTCGTCGGCCCCGCCTGCGTGATCGACGCGGCGGGCGAGGTGTCGGCCGATCCCGACTTCCTGGTCAGCATCGCCTTCATCGAGAGCTGGGAGGCCAAGCACGGCCGCATCCCCAAGGACGCCTGGGTGCTGGTGCGCACCGACTGGTCCAAGCGCACCGATCCGTCGGCCTTCCTGAACATGAAGGAGGACGGCCCGCATACGCCCGGCTGGGCGCCGGACTGCGTGCCCTTCCTGGCCGAGCAGCGCGGCGTGCGCGGCGTGGGGGTCGAGACCGTGGGCACCGACGCCGGCCAGGCCTTCGGCTTCGACCCGCCGTTCCCCTGTCACAGCCTGATGCACGGGGCCAACAAGTTCGGCCTGGCCAGCCTGACCAATCTCGACAAGTTGCCGCCCACCGGCGCGATCATCGTCGCCGCGCCGCTGAAGATCGTGCGCGGGTCCGGCAGCCCGCTCCGTGTGCTGGCCCTGGTCGAGGGCTAAGCCCCGCCCAGGGTGGGGGCTGGACGGCCGGCGTCGCGGCCCATAGGTCTGGCCTCCTGATCAGGAGGGTAGGCCATGGAACGGGTGTTCGGGGACTTTCCCTGGGTCTTGCGCACGCCGCTGCCCGAACTGGCGCGCCACCGCGACCGGGTGAGGGACATCGTGCTGGCGCAGTTCCACGCCTGGGAGGCGCCTGACCAGCAGTACAGCTTCAAGATCGCCTCGCAGGACGACTTCTTCGGCCTACTGCACTATAAGTTCTTCTCGGAGTGCCTGTTCGCCTTCGAGCCCTTCACCCTGCATCCGACCTCACAGAAATCCTGCTTCGCCTATGTGCAGAACAATGCGCGCTGGTCGTCGGTCTGGCACGATCATCTGCAGACCTCGACCATCAACGGGGTCTACTACCTGACCGCGCCGGATACGGAGGGCCAGCTCTGGTTCATGTTCCGCGAGACCCTGCTCAAGGTTACGCCGGAGGAGGGGTGGCTGTACCTGTTTCCCCGCTGGCTGCTGCACAAGCCCGTGCCGCAGAAATCGGCGGACTACCGGATCAGCCTGAACGTCGAGCTGATCTCCAACGAGTGTCCCATCCTGCGCGATGGGCAGGCGCGGTGGTGAGGGCGTTGAAGCCCTCAGTGGACTAGGCGCCTCCGTATCCGCTCATCCCGGCGAATGCCGGGACCCAGATCGAAGGGGTCTGCGGGCTGATGTTTAGCCCCTAGGAGCTAGGCTTAATCTTCGACCTCGTGCCTTATGATCTGGGTCCCGGCATTCACCGGGATGAGCGGAATGAAGGGGGAATCAAAGAGTTCCTTCACCCAGCCAAACCCAGCTCCGCGGTCAGGGTCTTGCCCGCTTCGTCGGCCAGCGCCGCGGCGCGCAGCCTGGCGACGCGCTCGGGGGTGATCGTCTCGGCGTCGGCCTGGGCCATGATCGCCTCGAAACTGCGCATGCCCCGCGCGTGGGTGTCGCCGTAGCCCTTCACCAGGGACTGGCAGAGCGCCAGCTCCACGCCGAGCGCATAGTCGCGCGGCGCAGCCGCCTTCACCCGCTCCAGCCAGACCGACATGGCCGCCATCTCGCGCTTGAACCGCAGGGTCGAGGGCCGCATGGGCCGCAAGGCCGCGACCGCGTAGAGGGTCAGGAAGCCGCCGAGCTTGGCGGTGGCGATCTTACGGCCGCTGGCGAACATCGGCTCCAGCGTTTTGGAGATCCAGGGCGTGCGCAGGATCCAGGCGCCGAGCCCCGCCGGCAGGGTGTCGCAGACCTCTTCCAGCCGGGGGTGCATGAACTCGCTGGTGTAGACGAGCTGGTCCTGGGCCGCCTTGACCTCTGCGCGCACGCGGGTGAAGCGGCTGGCGCGGGTCTTCAGGTCGGCCACGCGGATGGTGTCCTCGTAGGACATCCACAGCGCCAGACCGCGTGCGGCCTCCTCGGTTAGCAGGTAGGCCTTTTGTGCGCCGCCCGCGGCGAGGTCGGCGGCGAGCACGCCCTCCAGCCGGTCGAGATAGTCCTCGGCGTAGGCGTGGCTCTGATAGTCGGCCAGCCGGCGCACACCTTCCAGCAGGATGGGGGCGAGGGTGGGCGGAAAGGCCTGGGCGATGCGCGACACCAGCCTGCCGCCCGCGGCGGTGGTGACCTCGGCAGGGCCGGCTTCGGCGATAGCCTCCAGGGCCGGCGCGCCTGCCTGCGCTCGCGCCAAGCCGGCTCGGAAGGCGACCAGGCTGGCCTTGACGCCGATGCCGCCGCGCTGGATGGCTGCCTCGTAGGCGGAGGGCGGGAAGGGCAGCACATCGGCTCCGGCCAAGGCGCCGAACATCACCGCGCTGATGACGCTGCCGTTCTGTTCGGCCAGTTCCGCCATGTCGAACAGCACCAGCCGCTTGGCGCGTTTGACCGCCGCCTCGATCACCTTCTCGGATTTGGCGATGCCGTCGCCCATGGCGGTCTTCTCGGTGACGCCGTAGATGCGGTGGGACGAGGCGATCAGGGTGGTGCGGTCGGACGTCACCAAGCCCCGCACCAGGGCGCGACCGGCCTCCATCAGCTCGGCGGCCATCACCACGTCGACATCACCGATCACCGGCATCAGGGCCATGACCGGCATCGCGCCTTCCGCCTCGGCCGCGGCGCGGGGGAACAGCTCGATGTAGTAGATGGTGGCCCCGGTGCGCTGGGCGACGCCGGCGACGGAGGTGTATTGGGCGATATAGCCCTCGGCGCCGGCCAGGCTGACGATCCAATCGGCCAGCACGCCGCCGCCCTGGCCGCCGATGGCGGTGATGGCGATGGTGATCGGGCGAATCTTGGGCTTGGAGCGAGGTGTGATCTGGAGTTCGGTCATGATCAGATCGCTCGCGCCAGGCGCGCGCTGTCCGCGCGGGTCTGCAGCCAGCCGATCACCGCCTTGCGGATCTTGGCCATCAGCCGGTCCTTCCAATCCGGGTTGTAGATCATCTCGGCGCGATAGAAGGAGGGACAGAGCACAGCCGCGTGGCTGACCTCGCCGCACAGGCCGCAGCCGACGCAGCTGTTGTCCACGTGCGCGATGGGGTCGCGCCGCAGGGGGTCGGGATTGGGCTTCACCGTCAGCGACGGGCAGCCCGACAGGCGCATGCAGCTGTGGTCGCCGGTGCAGGTGTCGGGGTCGATGCCGAAGCGCTCGCGCACCTTGCGCTCGCCGGACTTCACCGCCTTGTTGAACAGGGGCTTCTCGCGGCGCTGGCGGTTCAGCATGCATTCCGACTGGGCGATGACGATCTTGGGGCCGGGTTCCCGCGAGGTCATGGCGTCGCGCAGGGCCGAGGTCATGTCCTTAAGGTCGTAGGTGCGGTTGACCTGGCGCACCCATTTCACGCCCACCCCCTTCACCGCGTCGGAGATGGCGTGGCGGGTGCTGCGCCAGCTGTTGTCGGCGCGCGAGGACAGGATGTCCTGGCCGCCGGTGGCGGCGGAATAGTTGTTGTCGACGATCAGGGTGACGTTGTCGCTGCGGTTGAACACGGCGTTGCCGATGCCGGAGCTGAGCCCGTTGTGCCAGAAGCCGCCGTCGCCCATCACCGCCAGCGCCCGCTTGCCGGCCTCGACGTTGAAGGCGGCGCTGCCGGCCTGGCCCAGGCCGTAGCCCATGGTGGTGTTGCCCAGGTGGAAGGGCGGCAGGATCGAGAACAGGTGGCAGCCGATGTCGGCCGACACGTGCACCGGGCCGATCTCACGCTCCACCAGCTTCATGGCGGTGAAGATCGGGCGCTCGGGACAGCCGGTGCAGAAGCCCGGCGGGCGGGGCGGCAGGTCGGCGCCCATCGCGGTCAGCTCGGTCGGGTGCGGGGTGTCGGCCTCGGGGGAATCAACCAGCCGCTCGGGCGCGAAGCGGTCCAGGAAGGCGCGCACGCCCTTCTTCAGCACCTCGCCGGAGTATTCGCCAGCGCGCGGCAGGATTTCCTTGCCGACGATGCGGGTGTTCAGGTCGGCCTGGCGCAGCAGGGTGTTGAGCGCATGCTCGATGAATTCCGGCTGGCCTTCCTCGACCAGCAGCACGGCGCGTTTGCCGGCGCAGAAGGCCTTCACCTCGTCGTCGATCAGAGGGTAGACCACGTTCAGGCAATAGATCGGCAGCTCGGTGCGGCCGAACGGATCGGCCAGGCCCAGCAGCTCCAGCGCGCGCATCAGCCCGTTGTAGAGGCCGCCCTGGACGATCACCCCCACGTCGCCCTCGGTGGGGCCGAAGAACTCGTTCAGCCTGTGCTGCTTGATGAACTCCACCGCCTGGGGCCAGCGGCGTTCGATCTTCTCGCGCTCGTGCAGGAAGCTGGCGGGGGGCAGGACGATGCGGTCGACGTCGCGCACCGGGTTCTCCAGCGCGTCCTTCTGGGTGAAGCGCGGGCGGACATTGTCCTTGGCTGTGAAGCTTCCGTAGAGGTGGCAGGCGCGAATGCGCAGCTCCAGCATCACCGGGGTGTTGGAAGCTTCCGACAGCTCGAAGCTCTGTTCCACCATCTCCACGATCTTGGGCAGGTTGGGGCGCGGGTCGAGCAGCCAGACCTGGCTCTTCATGGCGAAGGCGTGGGTGCGCTCCTGCATGATCGAGGAGCCTTCGCCGTAGTCCTCGCCGACGATGATCACCGCGCCGCCCTTGACCCCGCCCGAGGCGATGTTGGCCAGCGCGTCGGAGGCGACGTTGGTGCCGACCACCGATTTCCAGGCCACAGCGCCGCGCAGGGGGTAGTTGACGCTGGCGGCGAGCATGGCGCAGGCCGAGGCCTCGCTGGCGCTGCTCTCGAAGCGGACGTCCAGCTCGTTGAGCAGGGGGGTGGCGTCGGCGAACACGTCCAGCAGGTGCGAGATCGGCGCGCCCTGGTAGCCGCCGATATAGGCCACGCCCGATTGCAGCAGCGCCTTGGTCACCGCGAGGATGGCCTCGCCCTCGAACACGTCCCCGGCGGAAAGCCTGAGTTTCTCGACTTCTTCGGCGAACGACCGTTCGGCCATGGCGCACCTACAGGCTCTGGCCGCCGCAACGGCCGCTATGGGGCGAGATTATGCGCGTTGAGTGACATTACAAATGATTTTGCATGTTTCTCGATTGGCCAATCAGGTGGCGAAAGGCTCCGCCACTTTTATGAGCAGGTCGGACAGGAGCTTGAACTCCGCCTCGTTCAGCACCTCGCAGGCGCGGCGGTAGACCCGGCTGGCGGCGCTCATCGAGCGCGCGTAGAGCTCACGTCCGGCGGGCGACAGCGAAACCTCCACCACCCGGTTGTCGCTGGCGCGCGGCGCGACGTCTAGATGGCCGGCCGCCTGCATGCGCCCGATGATGCGCGACAGGGTGGAGGCCTTGTAGACCGCCGCCTCGGCGATATCGCCGATCGACAGCGGCCCGTCCTCGGCCAGGATCACCAGCACCCGCCAGCGCGCCTGGTCCAGCCCCAGCGGCTTGAGCGCCCGCTCCATCGCCCGGTTGTAGCAGCCGGACGTGCGCGACAGCAGGTAGAACGGATAGGTGTGGTAGGTGAAGGCCGGCGAGACGGGATCGGTGTCGGCGCGGGCGGCGGTGGCCATGGAGCATCCGGTCGGAAAATATCAGCGTCTTGGCGCAGCCCTATTGGCTAAGGCGCCTATACCGCTCTGGCAACCGTGCGCGGTTCTACGTGGAATAGGCCGCCTGCTGATCGACCCAGGCGAAGAATTCCACCGTATAGCCTTCGGGGTCCTGGATCTTGTATTCGCGGGTGCGTCCGGCGCAGCCCTCGGCCAGGCAGGCGGATGCGGGGGCCAAGCCCTGGCGCTTCAGCCGTTCGAGGCAGGCCTCCACATCGTCGATCTGCAGCGACAGGATGGCGCCCTTGTTGCGGCCCAGGATCGGGCGCTGGCTGCCCGCCGTGGCGTTGACCAGCCCCAGCCGCGCGCCGGGGTTCAGGTCGAAGATCACACACCAGTCCGATTCCATGACGCTGCGCAGGCCGATCACGTCGCGATAGAAGGCCGCCGCGTCGCCCAGGTCCTGGTAGTAGAAAAAGGTGATGGTTCCTTTCGGAGCCTGCAGCAGGGCCAGGCCCTCGGATACGCCGACGGGCGGCGCTAGGATTTCGAACCCTGGCGCGCCCGCTTCAATCATAGAATTCTATATTGGCTTCGATCCGCGCCAGCATCGCGGTCAGGGCGGCGATCTCGGTCTTGTCGAACCCCTTGAAGGCGAGCTGCTGGTGACGCAGCGCGGTGGGGATGATGGCGTCGAAGGCTTCCACGCCCGCGGGGGTGATGGTCAGCTCGGCCACGCGGGAGTCGACCGTCGACCAGCGGCGCTCGATGCGACCGTCCTGTTCGAGTTGAGCCACCACGCGGCTGACCGTAGGCTGTTCCATGAGCGTAAGTTCGACCAACTTGCCTACGTTCAGCGTGCCATAAGCGCGAAGTACGCTCAACACACGCCACTGCGACGGGTTGATCTTGTTGGACTTCAACTTACCCATAAGCTTGGCGTTCAACTTGGTCGTGACGCGGTAAAGCCGGTAGGGCGTGAAATTGTCGATCCAGCTGTCGCCCTCGCTCAAGGACGTTGTTGGTTGAGCGCGCGATCTGGCCATCGCCGATACCGACCTCTGATCTTCAACGGTGCGGCGCGATGCGGAGATCAAGTCTGCTGCATGCGCCCCATATGCAGTTGCGTTCGACATCTACACGGAAGGGCAGGGGCGTCCACTGTCATGTCGCCGTGCGGACACGGTCCCGGACAATAGCGCGCAGGGGGCGTGCGGAAGCGGGGCGCCTAAGAATTGGTCAGGACGCCGCCGCCCTTGGGCTTGGCCCGGATGCGCAGGGCCAGCAATTCCTCGCGCGCCTTTCGGGCCGAGGACTTCTCCGCCTGGACGCCCGGCGCGTACTGGGGTGGGACGCCGGGCAGGTCGACGCCGTACCAGGCCGCCGCCCGGACGGTCATGAAGGGATCGGCGAGGTGCCCGCGGCCGACCGCCACTAGGTCCGCCCGGCCGGCGGCCAGGATGGTGTTGATCTGGTCGGCGCTGGAGATGGCGCCCACGCACATGGTGGCGACCTGGGCCTCGTTGCGTATACGGTCGGCGAACGGGGTCTGGAACATCCGCCCGAACATGGGGGCGGCGTCGTGCACGGTCTGGCCGGTGGAGACGTCGATCAGGTCGCAGCCCGCCTGGGAGAAGCTGCGCGCGATCTCGACGGAGTCCTCGCCGCTGATCCCGCCGTCCTTCCAGTCGGTGGCCGAGATGCGCACCGACATCGGCTTGTGCGCCGGCCAGGCGTCGCGCATGGCCTCGAACACCTCCAGCGGATAGCGCAGCCGGTTCTCCAGCGACCCGCCGTATTCGTCGGTGCGGTGGTTGGTCAGCGGCGAGACGAACGACGCCAGCAGGTAGCCGTGGGCGCAGTGCATCTCCAGCATGTCGAAGCCGGCCTTCTCCGCCCTGCGGGTGGCGGCGACGAAGTCGGCCTTCACCGCGTCCATGTCCGCCCGCGTCATCTCGCGCGGCGGCTGGCTGTGGGGATAGTAGGGCAGGGGCGATGCGGAGATCAGCGGCCAGGCGTTGCTTTCCAGCGGCTGGTCCATGCCTTCCCACATCAGGCGGGTGGCGCCCTTGCGCCCGGCGTGGCCGAGCTGCAGGCAGATCTTGGCGGCCGAGGCTTGGTGGACGAAATCCACCACCCGCTTCCAGGCGGTCTCCTGTTCGTCGGTGTAGAGGCCGGTGCAGCCGGGCGTGATGCGCGCCTCGGGCGAGACGTCGGTCATCTCGGTGAAGATCAGCCCGGCGCCGCCGAGCGCACGCGCGCCCAGGTGGACCAGGTGCCAGTCGTCCGGCGTGCCGTCCTCCGCCGAATAGGTGCACATGGGCGAGAGCACCACCCGGTTCGACAGCTCCAGCTCGCGCAGGCGGAAGGGCTGGAACATCGGCGGCGCGCTGGGGTCGCGCACGGGCAGGCCCTTGGCGGCCTGCTCTTCGGCGAAGTGGCGGGCCACCCGGTCGACGAACTCGGGCGCGCGGACGGCCAGGTTGTCGTAGGTGATCGCCTTGGAGCGGGTCATCAGTCCGAACGAGAACTTGACCGGGTCGTAGTCCCAAAACCGCTTCAGGTGCTCGAACCAGACCAGCGACACGTCGGCGGCGTGCTGGGTCTTTTCCACGTCTTCACGGCGGGCGTGCTCGAAGCGGTACAGCGCCTTGTCGACGGCGGGCTCGGCCTTGAACGCCTCGAACAGAGCGATGGCGTCCTCCATGGCGAGCTTGGTGCCCGAGCCGATGGAGAAGTGGGCGGTGGCCTTGGCGTCGCCCAGCAGCACCACGTTGCCGCGCACCCAATGGGCGTTGCGGATCATCGGGAAGCTGCGCCAGAGCGAGCGGTTGGTGATCAGCTGATGACCGTCCAGCTCCTCGGCGAACACCTCGGCGATGAAGGCGGCGGACGCCTCTTCGCTCATCTGCTCCAGGCCCGCCCGGTCGAAGGTGTCGGGATCGGTCTCGATCACCCAGGTCGAACGCCCGGCCTCGTACTGGTAGCAGTGGGCGATGAATACGCCGTAGGGGGTCTCGCGGAAATAGAAGGTGAAGGCGTCCAGCGGCTTGGTCGAGCCCATCCAGGCGAACTTGTTGGGGCGCAGGTCGACGCTGGTGCCGAAGTCCGGCTCATAGGTGGTGCGCACCCGGCTGTTGATGCCGTCCGCGGCCACGATCAGATCGCTGTCGGCGAAGCGCGACAGGTCTTCGATATCGGTCTGGTAGTCCATCCGCACGCCGAGCGCCTCGGCCCGCTGCTGCATCAGCTTCAGCAGCGACTGGCGCGAGCAGCCGCAAAAGCCGTTGCCGCCGACCCGGATGGTCTCGCCCTTGAAGTGGATCTCGATATCGTCCCAGTAGGAGAAGTTCTCGGTGATCGCGCGGTGGCTCGGCGCATCATACTTGGCGAAGGTGTCCAGCGTCTGGTCGGAGAACACCACGCCGAAACCGAAGGTGTCGTCCGGGCGGTTGCGCTCGTATATGCAGATGTCCAGCTCGGGCTTGGCCGCCTTCATCAGGATGGCGAAGTAGAGCCCGGCCGGTCCGCCGCCGATGATGGATATCTTCATGGGGCGCCCTGAGATCGCGCGGCGGTCCACGCCAATGGTTTAAGTTTGAAATAATCGCGTTCGGGTGTCAAGATTGCCCATCCTCTTGAGGGATGGCCGCGCGGGGCGCTGGTAAGGTATTCGGTTGAGTGCAAGCCACAAGGCAGCGAGTCGCACGACCTCGGCGCCGCTGCGGGAATATGATCGATGAACGCGACGGACATCCTGCCCCTGGACGCCGAGACCAAGGCCTTCGAAGCGCCCCACGGTCACAAGGACGAGCTGCGCCTCTGGCTGCGGCTACTGACCTGCACCAACCTGGTCGAGACGGAAATCCGCCGCCGGCTGCGCGACGGGTTCGACGTCACCCTGCCGCGGTTCGACCTCATGGCTCAGTTGGAGCGCGCGCCACAGGGCATGACGCTGGGCGAGATGTCCAAGCGGATGATGGTCTCCAACGGTAACGTCACCGGGCTGGTGGAGCGGTTGGTGGAGAGCGGCCACCTGGAGCGCGCGCCCCTGCCGTCGGATCGCCGCGTGCAAGTGATCAAGCTGACCACCGAGGGGCGAAGCGAGTTCTCCGCTATGGCCGAGGCGCACGAGGCCTGGATCGCCGAGATGTTCGAGGACCTGTCGGCGCGCGAGATCGAGGCCCTGCTGAAGGCGCTCGGAAAGCTCAAGGCGTCGGTGCTGCCCACCCTGAGGGACGCCGGCCGTCCGTCATGAGCGCCGCCGATACGATAGAAGGCCATGCCGGTCTGACCCGGCCGCGCCTGACCCCGGTCGCCTTCTCGGCCCTGCCGCTGGCGAGCTTCCACACGCCGCGCAAAATCCGTTTTTCCGACTGCGACCCGGCGGGTATCGCATACACGCCGAGATTGATCGATCTGATGAACGGCGCGGTGGAGGACTTCTTCCCGGAGCGGCTTGGCCTGTCCTATTACGACGCCATACGCGTTCATGGCGTCGGCCTGGGTTATGGCCGGGTGGACTGCGACTTCTTCCGGCCGGTGAGCATGGGAGACGCGGTCGTGCTGAGCGTGCTGATCGACCGGATCGGCGCGGGGTCGATCGCCTGGCGGGTGCACCTGCATCGCGCCGATGAGGAGACGGTGCGAGGCCAACTGGTCACCGTCACCACCGACCAGAAAACGCGCCGCGCCACCCCTGTCCCGACGTGGCTGCGTGAGCCACTGGAGGCGTATCGCCAAGCGGTGAGCGGTTAGGGACTGCGTGCTTCGAGACGCCCCTGCGGGGCCTCCTCAGCATGACGAATGATGATGACGGGCAAAAAACTTCGTCATGCTGAGGAGGCCCCGCAGGGGCGTCTCGAAGCACGCACGTCGTTCAGGCCGAACGGCTTGTCGATCCGATAATTTCATGTTTAAACTAATTGCTTGGCCTGTCGGGGAGAATGGTGTTGACGGTCGAGCAGGCTGCGATTGCGACGCCCCGGCATTTCGCCCTGTCGGTCATGGGCGAAACCGCGGTGGTCACCCTCAACCGCCCCGATCGCAAGAACCCCCTGACCTTCGAAAGCTACGCCGAGCTGCGCGATTTTTTCCGCGGGCTGGTCTATCGGCGCGACGTGAAGGTGGTCGTGGTCAACGGCGCCGGTGGGAACTTCTCCTCCGGCGGCGACGTACATGAGATCATCGGCCCGTTGACGCGCATGGACATGCGCGAGTTGCTCGATTTCACCCGCATGACTGGCGACCTGGTCAAGGCGATCCGCGCCTGTCCGCAGCCGGTGATCGCGGCGGTGGACGGGGTCTGTGTCGGGGCCGGGGCGATCCTGACCATGGCCTCGGACCTGCGCCTGGCGACGCCCGAGGCCAAGACCGCCTTCCTGTTCGTGCGAGTGGGGTTGGCGGGGTGCGACATGGGCGCCTGCGCGATCCTGCCCCGCATCATCGGCCAGGGCCGCGCCTCGGAACTGCTGTTCACTGGACGCAGCATGAGCGCGGACGAGGGCGCGGCCTGGGGCTTCTACAACCGGCTGGTCCCCGCCGCCGAACTGATGGCGGAAGCCGAAAAGCTGGCGGCCAGTCTCGCGGCCGGGCCGACCTTCGCACACATGATGACCAAGACCATGCTGAACCAGGAATGGAATATGAGCCTGGAGGCCGCCATCGAGAGCGAGGCCCAGGCCCAGGCCGTCTGCATGCAGACCGAGGACTTTAAGATCGCCTACCGCGCCTTCGTGGAGAAGGCCAAGCCGGCCTTCGTCGGGCGCTGAGCATGGGCGATCGCAGCTATCTCTTCTGGCCCTTCTTCGACGACGCTCATCGCGCGCTCGCCGACGACCTGCGCGCCTATGTCGAGGCCATCCGCCCGCTGGCCGAGCAGGAGCACGATGTCGACGCCACCTGTCGGGCGCTGGTTGCGCGGTTGGGCGCGGACGGCTGGCTCGGGTTCTGTGTGCCCGAAGCCTACGGCGGCCGGCTCCCGCAGCTCGACGTCCGCTCCCTGTGCCTGACGCGCGAGGCCCTGGCTCAGGCCGGCGGCCTAGCCGACTTCGCCCTCGCCATGCAGGGCCTGGGGTCGGGCGCGATCAGTCTGTTTGGCGACGAGGCGCTGAAGGCGGCCTGGTTGCCGCGCGTGGCCAGGGGCGAGGCTATCGCCGCCTTCGCCCTGTCCGAGCCTGAGGCCGGCTCCGACGTCGCCGCCATGACCACCGCCGCGCGCGCCGACGGCGACGACTACGTTCTGGACGGGACCAAGACCTGGATTTCCAACGGCGGTATCGCGGACTTCTACGTCGTGTTCGCCCGCACCGGCGCGGCCGGCTCCAAGGGCGTCACCGCCTTCCTGGTCGAGGCCGACCGGCCTGGCTTCAAGGTCGAAGAGCGGATCGAGCTGATCGCGCCTCACCCGCTGGCCACGATCAGCTTCACGAGTTGCCGCATCCCCAAGGCCAACCGTATCGGCGAGGAGGGCCAGGGGTTCAAGATCGCCATGGCCACGCTGGACGTGTTCCGCCCCACCGTCGGCGCCGCCGCGCTGGGCTTTGCGCGCCGGGCGCTGGACGAGGCGCTGAAGCGGGCGAAGAACCGCAAGCTGTTCGGCGCCCCGATGTCGGCGCTGCAACTCGTGCAAGGCCAGATCGCCGACATGGCCCTGACCGTCGACACCTCAGCCCTGCTGGTGTTCCGCGCCGCCTGGATCAAGGACGTGGTCGGCGGCCGCATCACCCGCGAGGCGGCCATGGCCAAGCTCGCCGCCACCGACGGCGCCCAGCAGGTGATCGACGCCGCCGTGCAGATCATGGGCGGCTTTGGCGTGGTCTCCGGCCATCCGGTGGAGCGGCTCTATCGCGAGATCCGGGCGCTGCGCATCTACGAGGGCGCGTCGGAAGTGCAGAAGGTGATCATCGCCGCCCAGACCCTGGCTGCGGCCGATGTCTGAGGTGCGGACGGGCGAAGGCCTGCACGCCCTGGTCACGGGCGGCGGGCGCGGCATCGGGGCGGCGATCTGCCGGACACTGACGACGGCCGGCTATCGGGTGACGGCGCTCGGACGCTCGGTAGGACCGCTCGACGAACTGGTCCGGGCGGGCGTCGCGCAGGGCTGGGTCACGGCCGATGTGGCCGACGAGGCGGCCTTGCAGACTGCGCTGGCCCAGGCTGCCGCCCGCTTCGGCCCCATCGCTATCCTGGTGAACAACGCCGGCGCCGCCCACAGCGCGCCCTTCGCCCGCACCACCGGCGACGATTTCCGCCGGATGCTGGAGATCAATCTGATGGGGCCGGTCACGGCGTCGCGCGCCGTGCTGCCGGCCATGATCGAGGGCGGGTTCGGGCGGATCGTCAACGTCGCCTCGACCGCCGCGCTGAAGGGCTACGCCTATGTCAGCGCCTACGCGGCGGCCAAGCATGCGCTATTGGGCCTGACCCGGTCGCTGGCGCTGGAGACCGCCAAGACCGGCGTCACCGTCAATGCGGTCTGTCCCGGCTTCACCGACACCGACCTGATCGGCGATAGCGTCGCGCGCATCGTCGCCAAGAGCGGGCGCACGGCGGAAGACGCACGCGCCGAGTTCACCCGGGTCAACCCGCAGGGCCGCCTGATCGCGCCCGAAGAGGTGGCCACGGCGGTGCTTTATCTATGCGGGGCCGGTGCGGCCTCGGTGACCGGGACGACCCTGGTGGTCGCCGGCGGCGAAGTCGGCTGAGGGGCGGGTTAGGATGACAACCGAAGTTATGAGCCGAGCCATGGATAGACCCACCTCGCTGCATCGCGCCTTGTTGCCGGAGGGCTGGAAACGCCCGAGCGGCTACAGCAACGGCATGGTGGCGTCGGGGCGGATGGTATTCGTCGCCGGCCAGATCGGCTGGGACACCGAGGGGCGCTTTCCCCCCACCTTCGCCGGTCAGGTGGAGCAGGCGCTGGCCAACATCGTCGCGGTGCTGGGCGCGGCCGGCGCCGGCCCCGAGCATCTGACCCGGATCACCTGGTATGTGACCGACATCGACGCCTACACCGACGCCTTGAAGGAGATCGGTCAAGCCTACCGGGCGACCCTGGGGCCGGTCTATCCGCCCATGACCCTGGTGCAGGTGGTGCGCTTGGTGGAGCCTCTGGCCATGGTCGAGATCGAAGCGACTGCGGTGGTTTCGGCGTCTCCCGCCGGGGACTGAAGGCCGACCGCTGACGCAACGAAATCCCTCTCTCCCGCAAGCGGGAGAGAGGGCGGCGTTCTTAGAACTTTGCGCGCAGGGTGGCGCCGAAGGTGCGCGGCGCGCCCAGGAAGGTGTCGATCAGACCCGTCGGGTTGGTCGGCGCGTTCTGGAAGCCGGAGTCGAAGGCCACCTGCTGGTAGTTGGTGTTGAACAGGTTCTCGGCCCACAGTTCCACATCGTACCGCGCGCTCTGCGGGCCGAAGATGATGCGGCCGTCGGTGACGAAGTAACCGGTCTGCTCCTTGCGGGGATCTTCGTCCGAGCCGGTGTTGTAGCGTGAGTTGAACTTGGTCCCCAGGTTGAACCGGACCATGTAGTCGCGCGGCAGACGGTAGGTGTAGGTTCCCTCGAGGGAGGCGGAATACTGCGGCGCCAGCGGCAGACGCGAACCCGGCGCGCCCAGGAAGCCGGAGGTGGCCAGAACGCCGGAGGTGCTGCTCCCGTCGGTGTGGGAGAAGCGGGTGTTGGCGATGGTCAGGCCGCCCTGGACGTTCAGGTCGCGGATCGGACGCCACAGGAAGTCGGTGTCCAAGCCCTTGCTATAGACGACGGGCAGGGAGTCGACCACGAACACCAGGCCGTTGAAGGTATTGTACTGGAAGTTGGTGAATTTCTCGTAGAACAGAGTGGCGTTCAACAGCAGCTTGCGATCAAACAGGGTCGTCTTGGCCCCCGCCTCGATCGAGTCGGAGTATTCCGGCTTGAAGAAGGTGTTGGTGTTGGCGGTCAGCGCGGTGATCAGGTTCGGGTTGAAGGGGGCGGGGCTGACCGGGCAGTTCCCGCCTGGCGTCCCGACCGGCTGGCCGTTGGGGCAGCCGGTACGGTCGAGGTTGAACCCGCCCGCCTTGAAGCCTTTGGCGTAGGACACATAGGTCAGAAGCTGCGGCGCCCAACGGTAGACCAGCTTCGCCGTGCCGGAGGTGTTCGAGGTGGACTCGCTCTGGTGGTTGTTGAAGTTGTTGAAGGCCGGGCTGAAGAACGGCAGGCAGACCGTATTCAGCAGGGCTTGTGGGATCAGGCCCAGCTTGGTCAGGGGGCTGGAGTCCACCGCCGAGCAACCCTGGCCGGCGCCGGCGCCGAAGTTCTGGTTGCTGCTGTTGAGCACCTTGTTGTCGATAGTGTATCGCAGCCCGACATTGACATCGAGCTTGCTGGTGACATGGACCGTATCGTTGGTAAAGAGTGAGTAGTTGTCGTCACGCTGGCGATAGCGGTCCATGCTGCCGGTGCCGCCGGGGAAGGTGGCGTTGGGCCCGAAGGTGGCGGTGAGGAAGTTCGGGTTCGGCACGCCTGAGGAAATGGTGCTGAACAGGTCGCTCAGATAGGTGCCGAACTGATTTCCGGTCTGGAATTCGAAATTGTCGCGCAGGTATTCGTTGGCGTAGAATCCGCCGACCAGGAAATCGAGCCGGTCGTAGCTGCCGGCGAAACGGATTTCCTGGCTGAAGTCCTGGAACTGAGTGCTGTTGGCGTCGCTGTCGGGCGTCGAGAACAGGTCGGCGTTGCTGAAGTCGAGGTCGTTGCCGTTGAGCAATTTCCAGTTGCGGAAGGCCGTGATCGAAGTGATCGAAGCGTTGATGCTGGGGATCTTATAGTCGATCTGGGCGGATAGCCCTTCGTCGATGATGTCCTGCACGCTCGGCTGGTTCTGGAATGCGGTGCGGCTGAAGGGGTCGGGGTTCTGGGCCTCGCCCCCGCCTGCGCCGGCCAGACCGGCGACGATGCCCTGTGCATTCAGGGGGCTGGCGGGGTTGAGCGGCAGGCTGTTGGACTTCACCACGGCGGCGCAGCAAATCTCGTCGCGATGGGTGTAGTCCGCGATGATGCGGGCGGTGAAATTCGAGTCCGGCTTGAAGAGAAGCTGGCCGCGGATGGTGTAGAAGTTTTCGTTGTCGCTGGAGGTGTCGGTCCGCGGGCCCTGGCCGGTGACGACCGAATAGAAGCCGTCGCGTTGGCGGTCGGCGAAGTACAGGCTGCCCGCCAGCCTGTCATCGATGATCGGCCCGTGGACTTCGGCCGAGCCGCCGACCTCGTTATAGTTGCCGGTAGTAAACTCAGCGTTGCCGCCGAAGGTGAAGGTGGGCTGGGCGGTTGTGATGTTGATCACCCCGGCCGAGGTGCTCTTGCCGAACAGGGTGCCTTGCGGTCCCTTAAGCACTTCGATCTGGTCTACGTCGCCGAGATCATTGAAGCCCACCCCGTTGCGGGGGCGGTAGACGCCGTCGATCACCACGCCGACGGAGGGCTCCAGGCCGGGATTGTCGCCGACGGTGCCCACGCCGCGAATGCGCGCGGTGGTGGTGGCCTCCGAGGCGGTTGAAGTCACCGTCAGACCGGAGGTCAGCTTGCTCAGGTCCTTGATGTCGCGCACGCCGCTGTCCTGCAGCAGTTGCTTGTTCACCACCGTGACCACGATGGGAACGTCCTGCAGGTTTTCTTTCCGCTTCTGGGCGGTGACCACGATTGTATCGACGGTGTAAGGCTGATTGGCGGCGGCCGGCGCCGGGGCTGTGGGCGCGGGAGGCGAAGTGGCCTGGGCGTTCGCGGACGGAGCGTAGCTCAGCAATGCCGCGGCAAGGACAACGGAGGACGCAGTCGCTCCCGCGACGCAACGTAGAGACATGACTCACCCCTATGTGCTGTGGGGCGCAGTCATGCTCCGCCCCATCGATTATCCTGCGACTAAACCTCAAATCGCAGAACTGCGCCAGGGCGTTGAGACGGATGTTGATGGCTTTCTCTTAATTATCGGGGAAGTGCGGCATACCGGAAACACGAAAATGGCTCGAGCCCCTTATTGCAAAGGCTTTGCTACCCTTCGGCGACGGTGACGACGAGCTTTCCCCGCGCCCGCCGCTCGGCCAGGTCGGCGATGGCGTCTCCGGCGCGCGCCAGCGGATATAGGCCCGACACCTCGGGTTTCAGACAGCCCTGGGCGTAGAACTCGAGCAGTTCGAGGATATTGCGGCGGCCCTTCTCTGGATCGTGAAGCAGGAAGCCGCCCCACGACACCCCCACCACCTGGCAGCTCTTCAGCAGCGGCAGGTTCAGCGGCAGCTTGGCGATGCCGGCGGGGAAGCCGACCACCAGCAGCCGGCCCTCCCAGGCGATGGCGCGCAAGGCGGCCTCGCTATAGTCGCCGCCGACCGGATCGTAGATCACATCGGCGCCATGCTCGCCGACCGCATCCTTGAACAGCTTGGCCAACGCCTTGCGGCCATCCAGATCGAACGGTCCGGTCGGATAGATCACCGCCGAATCGGCGCCGTGGGCCAGGGCGAGCTCGGCCTTCTCCTTGGACGAGACTGCGGCGACGACCCGTGCGCCCATCTGCTTGCCCAACTCCACCGCCGCCAGGCCGACCCCTCCGGCGGCGCCCAGCACCAGCAAGGTCTCGCCGGCCTTCAGCGCCGCCCGATCCTTCAGCGCGTGTTGGGAGGTGGCGTAGGTCATCACGAAGCCAGCGGCGATGTCGAAGGTCATGTTGGTCGGCATGGGCGTGCAGCGCCGTGCGTCGACCAGGATCTTCTCGGCCATGCCGCCGTAGCCGGTCCAGGCGATCACGCGCGCCCCGAGCGGCGGTTCGCTGACGCCTTCGCCCAGCGCATCAATCACGCCCGCGACCTCGGCGCCGGGGGAAAAGGGGCGGGGCGGCCGGAGCTGATACCTGTCCTCGATGATCAGGGCGTCGGGGAAGTTGACGCCGCAGGCGCGCACCGCGACCCGCACTTGGCCGGGGCCGGGCTGGGGTTCGGGAACCTCTTCCACGACGAGCGAGGCGGGGCCACCGGGGGTCTTGCTGAGCAGGGCCTTCATGGGATCAGTCTCCGAGTGCGCCGCTGGAAATGGTCACGCCGCCGTCGACCACCAGGGTCTGTCCGGTGGTGAAGCGGCCCGCGTCCGACGCCAGGAAGATGGCCGCGCCGGCGATCTCGTCCGGCTCGCCGATGCGCTTCAATGGGGTGGTCGAGGTGGCGGCCTTCAGGGTGGCGGGGTTCTCCCACAGGGCGCGGGCGAAGTCGGTGCGGATCAAGCCCGGCGCGATGCAGTTCACCCGCACGTTATGGCGGCCGTATTCCACCGCGTAGTTGCGGGCCAGCTGCATGTCGGCGGCCTTGGAGACGTTGTAGGCGCCGATCACCGGCGAGCCCTTCAGCCCGCCGATGGAGGAGACGATGATGATCGCCCCGTCCCTGCGCGCGATCATCTGGGGCGCGGTCAACTGCACCAGCCAGTGGTTGGACAGGATGTTGTTGTCCATGATCTTGCGGAACTGGTCGTCGGTGATCTCCGCCAGGGGGCCGTAGTAGGGATTGCTGGCGGCGTTGCAGACCAGGATGTCGATGGGGCCGAGCTGGTCGTTGGTCTGCTGGACCAGTCGGGCGAGTTCGTCCTTTGACGAGATGCTGGCGGTGATGGCCGTAGCGCGGCCGGCGCCGTGGGTGGCGACGATCTCGTCCACCACCGCCTGGCAGGCGTCCAGCTTGCGCGAGGAGACGACCACCCGCGCACCCTGTTCGGCCATGCGCAACGCGATGGCCCGGCCGATGCCGCGCGACGAGCCGGTGATCACCGCCACCTTTCCGGTCAGATCGAACAGGGACATTGGGGTTCCTTTTTGGTGTTAAGTCTCGGGTTGGGGCGGGCCGGGCTCGGCCCCGCCCGCCAACCGCTTATCCTCGCGAGGCCCGGCGCAGCTTGATCATGCCGCCGAGCCAGCGATCGTAGTTCTCCGCCTTGTTGCGCATGTACTGCGCCACCTGGGGATGCGGCAGGATCAGGAACCGTTCGGCCGCCAGTCCCTGCACCACCGCCTCGGCCACCGTCTGGGGGCTCAGCAGGCCGTCGAGCAGGGCGGGCGTGCGGGCGTCGGCGCCGCGCGCCATGGCGGTGTCCACCCCTTGCGGGCAGAGCGCAGAGACGCGGATGCCGTCGTCGCGATGGGCGATGGCCAGGTGCTCGCAGAAGCCTAGCGCCGCGTGCTTGGTGGTCGAATAGGTGGCGCTGCCGATCTGGCTCAGCAGGCCGGCGGCCGAGACGGTGGCCAGGAAATAGCCCTCCCGCCGCGCCCGCATCGACGGCAGCACGGCGCGCGCGGCGTGGACGTGGCCCATGACGTTGACCGCCCAGGACCGCGCCCAGCTTTCATCGGGGGCGGACGCCGCGTTGTCGAAGTCCGGGTCCTTGTCCAGGATGCCAGCGTTGGAGCAGTAGAGGTCGATGGGGCCAATGTCGGTCTGCACCCGGTCGACCATCTGGGCCACCTCGTCGGCCTGGGACACGTCGCAGGAGAAGGCCAATCCGCCGACGCTGGCGGCCACGTCGGCGGCGCCCTCGGCGTTCAGGTCGGCGGCTATGACCTTGGCGGCGCCTTCCGCGTGGAAGCGTTCGCACAGGGCGCGCCCGATCCCCTGCGCCGCGCCGGTGACCACCACGATCTTGCCTCGGACATCCATGCTCAGCTCTCCTCAGGCGCCGGCGCGTTGGGCGAAGTCCCAAGCCGCCTCGGCCAGGCGTGGGGTGCGGGCGGCCATCTCGGCGGCCTGGGCGCTGGCGGCGGTGCCGTCGCGCACGCGTCCGGCGATCCCCTGTAGAATGCCCACCAGGCGAAAGAGGTTGTAGGCGAAGTACCAATTGAGGTCTGGCACGCCCTTGCGACCGGTCAGGCGGCAGTAGAGCGTGGTCGCATCCTCCAGGCTCGGGATTCCCAACGCCGCGAGATCGAGTCCCGCCAGCCCGCTGCGCCCGTCGGCGGGCATCACCCATTGCATCAACAGGTAGCTGAAGTCGGCCAGGGGATCGCCCAGGGTGGACAGCTCCCAATCCAGCACCGCCGCCACCCGCTCGCCCTCGGGCGCGATGACGATGTTGTCGAGGCGGTAGTCGCCATGGACGATGGAGATCCGCGACTGGTCGGGCACGGTCTTGGGCAGCCAGGCGATGAGCTTCTCCGCCGCCTCGATCCGGTCGGTCTCAGAGGCGCGGTACTGTTTGGTCCAGCGCTCCACCTGGCGGGCGAAGTAGTTGCCCGGACGGCCGTAGTCGCCCAGCCCGATGGCTTGGTGATCCACGTTGTGCAGATGGGCCAGGGTCTCGACCATGGCCTCGTAGACGCGCCGCCGCGCCTGGGGCTCCAGGCCCGGCAGGGCGCCGTTCCAGTGGATCACGCCCTCGACCGCCTCCATGACGTAGAAGATCGCGCCGATGACCTCTGCGTCCTCGCACAGGCCGTAGGTCCTGGGTACGGGGAAGCCCGTGGTGTGCAGGGCGGTGATCAGCCGGTATTCCCGGTCCACTGCATGGGCCGAAGGCAGCAGCGGCCCGAACGGCTTTCGCCGCAGCACGTAGGCGGAGCCGGGCGTTTCCAGCCGATAGGTCGGGTTGGACTGGCCGCCCTTGAACTGCATCACCCTGAGCGGGCCGGCGTAGCCTTCGATATTGACCCGCATCCAGCGATCCAGCGCCACCTCGTCGAAGCGGTGGCGATCCTCGACCGGCTTGACCCCGGTGAAGACGGCGGGATCGGTGCTCATCCCGGATGCGCGGTGTTGGTGTGGCGGGCGAACTCCAGCTTGGCGATGGTGCGGTTGTGGACCTCGTCGGGACCGTCGGCCAGGCGCAGGGTGCGGATGGAGGCGTAGCTCTTGGCCAGGCCGAAGTCGTCGGAGACGCCGCCGCCGCCATGGGCCTGGATGGCGTCGTCGATCACCTTCAGCGCCGCGCGCGGGGCGGCGACCTTGATCATGGCGATCTCCAGCCGCGCGCCCTTGGCCCCGAGCCTGTCCATGGCGTCGGCGGCCTTCAGGCACAGCAGGCGGGTCATCTCGATGTCGATGCGGGCGTTGGCCACCCGCTGCTCCCACACCGAGTGGTCGGCCAGCCGCTTGCCGAAGGCGGTGCGCGACAGCAGCCGCTTGACCATCTTCTCCAGCGCCACCTCGGCGGCGCCCAGCGTGCGCATGCAGTGGTGGATGCGGCCGGGACCGAGCCGGCCCTGGGCGATCTCGAAACCGCGCCCTTCGCCCAGCAACAGGTTCCCCACCGGCACCCGCACGTCCTTCAGGATCACCTCGGCGTGGCCGTGGGGCGCGTCGTCGTAGCCGAACACCGGCAGCATCCGGACCACCTCGACGCCGGGCGTGTCGAGCGGGAGCAACACCTGCGATTGTTGCTTGTGGGACGGCGCATCGGGATCGGTCTTGCCCATGACGATGGCGATCTTGCAGCGCGGATCGCCCACGCCCGAGGACCACCACTTGCGCCCGCTGATCACATAGTGGTCGCCGTCGCGCCGGATCGAGGTGGTGATGTTGGTGGCGTCGGAGGAGGCGACTTCGGGCTCGGTCATCAGGAAGGCGGAGCGGATTTCACCATCCATCAACGGCTTCAGCCACTGCGCCTTCTGGGCCGCGTTCCCGTAGCGGTGCAGCACCTCCATGTTGCCGGTGTCGGGGGCGGAGCAGTTGAAGACTTCCGACGCGATCTGCAGTCGGCCCATCTCCTGGGCGCACAGGGCGTAGTCGAGATTGGTCAGGCCCGCGCCGTGGTAGTCGCCCTGGTCGTGCTCGGGGGAGGGGGGCAGGAACAGGTTCCACAGGCCCTGCGCCCTGGCCTTGGCCTTCAAGGGCTCCAGCCGGGGAGACGGCTTCCAGCGGTCGGCGCCTGGCGCGTCGGCCTCCTTGCGCATCAGGTCGGCGAGGGGAAGGATGTCCGCATCCATGAAGTCGCGGACGCGTTTCAGCCAATGCTGCTGGGATGCGGAAAGAGAGAAGTCCAAGCGTTCGCTCCCTGTGGCCGTCTGTTCGTCCGCGTTCTTCGTCGCGGCTCGGGCACCATACCATCAATCCTAAGGTGCGCGGCAAGCCCCCATCAACACGTATGAAGTACATGTTGATGGTGCGATTTTGGGCTGGTCAGGGGCTTTGGATCGGCATACCTGAAGATCGAAAACTTAATCTTCGCCAGTCTGGAGAGCGTGAATGAAGGCCGCCGTCCTGCGCCAAGTGGGCCAGCCGCTCAGCCTGGAGGAGGTGGCGATCGGGCTGCCCGGGCCGCGGGAGGTGCTGATCCGCACCGCGGCCACAGGGGTCTGCCACTCCGACCTGCATTTCATCGAAGGATCGTATCCGCATCCGCTGCCGGCCGTGCTGGGGCACGAGGCGGCGGGCGTGGTGGAGAAGGTCGGTTCCGAGGTGCGCACGGTGCAGCCCGGCGACCATGTGATCACCTGCCTGTCGGCCTTCTGCGGCCACTGCGAGTATTGCCTGACCGGCCACATGTCGCTGTGTCCGAGCCCCGACACCAAGCGTCGGGACGAGGAGCCGCCGCGCCTGTCCCAGGCGGAGGGGACGATGAACCAGTATTTGAACCTGTCGGCCTTCGCCGAGCAGATGCTGATCCACGAGCACGCCTGCACTCCGATCCGCAAGGACATGCCGCTCGACCGCGCCGCCCTCATCGGCTGTGCGGTGACCACGGGGATAGGCGCGGTGATCCACACCGCGAAGGTCCGGCCGGGCGAGACCGTGGCGGTGATCGGCTGTGGCGGGATCGGACTGGCGGCGATCAGCGGGGCGGTTATCGCGGGTGCGGGGCGGATCATCGCCATCGACCGCCAGCCCTCCAAGCTCGCCTTGGCGAAAACCTTCGGCGCGACGGATGTGATCGACGCTTCCGAGGGCGATGTGGCCAAGCGGGTCCGCGACCTGACCAATGGCGGAGTGCACCACGCCTTCGAGGCTATCGGGTTGAAGGCCACCGCCGAGGATGCGTTCAAGATGCTGCGCCGGGGCGGGACGGCCACGGTGATCGGCATGATCGCGCCCGGCGTGAAGATCGAGCTGAGCGGCGTCGACTTCCTTAGCGAGAAGAAGATCCAGGGCTCGATGATGGGCTCCAACCGCTTCCCGGTGGATATGCCCCGCTACGTGGACTTCTACATGCAAGGCCGGCTGAAGCTGGACGAGATGATCTCCGCCCGCCTGCCGCTGGAGCGGGTGAACGACGCCTTCGACGAGATGAAGCGCGGCGAGGTCGCCCGCTCCGTCGTCGTGTTCGACGCCTGAGACCTGGCATGGCCTTGGATGTAGAGACCCGCGATCAACTGCTGGAGGCCGTGCGCCGCTTTGCGACGGAGCGGTTGCGTCCGCTCGAGGCCCAAGTGGCCGAGGACGACGCCATCCCCGAAGCCGTCGTTCAGGAGATGCGGGACCTGGGTCTGTTCGGCCTCTCGATCCCGGAGGCCTACGGCGGCCTGGAACTGTCGATGGAGGACGAGTGCCGGGTGGTGATGGAGCTGGGGCGCGCCAGCCCGGCCTTCCGCTCGGTGATCGGGACCAATGTTGGGATCGGCAGCCAGGGGCTGGTCATGGCGGGGACCGAGGCCCAGAAGCAGACGTGGCTGCCCCGGATCGCCAGCGGTGAGATCGTCACCTCCTTCGCCCTGACCGAGCCCGAGGCCGGGTCCGACAGCGCGGCGGTGCGCACGCGGGCGATCCGTGACGGCGACCACTACGTGCTGAGCGGGGCTAAGCGCTACATCACCAACGCCGACCAAGCCTCGCTGTTCACGGTGATGGCCCGCACCGATCCGAACCAACCGGGCGCTCGGGGTGTGTCCGCCTTCCTGGTGCCGCTGGATAGTCCGGGCCTGTCGATCGGCAAGCCCGAGCGGAAGATGGGCCAGCAGGGCGCCCATGTCTGCGACGTGATCTTCGAGGACGTGCGCGTGCCGGTGGAGAACCGGCTGGGCGCCGAGGGCGAGGGGTTCAGGCTCGCCATGCAGGTGCTTGACCGGGGGCGGCTGCACATCTCGGGTTTCTGCGTCGGGGTGGCCCAGCGGCTGATCGAGGATGCGGTGGCCTACGCCAATGAGCGGCGCCAGTTCGGCCAGCCAATCGCCAGCTTCCAACTGGTCCAGGCGATGATCGCCGACTCCAAGACCGAGGCCCTGGCCGCCCGCGCCCTGGTGCTGGAGACCGCCCGCCAGCGGGATCGCGGGGAGGCCACGACCCTGGAGGCCGCCGCCGCCAAGCTGTTCGCCTCCGAGATGGTCGGCCGCGTCGCCGACCGAGCGGTGCAGATCTTCGGCGGCGCGGGCTATATCGCCGAGTATGGGATCGAGCGCCTGTATCGCGATGTCCGCCTGTTTCGCATCTACGAGGGCTCCTCGGAGATTCAGCGGCTGGTCATCGCCCGCGAAACCCTGAAGCGGGGCGGCTGAGATGGCCAAGCCTGTTCCCGAGCGCCTCGAACTCGCCAGCTATTTCCTGACTTTCGAGACAGCCCCGCGTTTCGGCGACCTGGACCCGCTGCGCCACCTGAACAACGCGGCGCTGGTTCGCATCTACGAGGATGCGCGGGTGCGGTTCCTCGATGGTTCCGGCGTCCGCGAGGCCTGGGAGCCGCATTGCCGCTTCGTGGTGGCCGAGATGGCGATCCAGTACCTGGCCGAGGGAGGCTATCCCGATCCGCTCTCGGTGGGGTCGGGCGTGCTGCGGATCGGGCGAAGCTCATTCACCCTCGCCCAGGGCCTGTTCCAGAACGGCCGCTGCATCGGGGTGGGCGACACGACTCTGGTCTATGTCGACACCGCCGCCGAAGCGCCGCGCGCCCTGCCCGCAACGGCCCGCGCGCGCCTGCACGCCACCACCATGCGCGTCGGCTTCATCCAGCCTGCCGCCCGATCCCCCGACGCCCGAACCTCTGAAACGGATTTCGAAAATGCGTGAAGCCGTCATCGTCTCCACCGCCCGCACGCCGATCGGCAAGGCGTATCGAGGAGCGTTCAACGACACCCAGGCCCAGACGCTTGCCGCCCGCGCCATCGAGGCGGCGGTGGCGCGTTCGGGCGTCGATCCGGGCGAGATCGACGACGTGGTGCTGGGCTGCGCGGTGCAGCAGGGGAGCCAGGGCGCCAACGTCGCGCGCCAGAGCCTGCTGCGCGCCGGCCTTCCGGTGACCGTGGCCGGCCAGAGCGTGGATCGCCAGTGCGCCTCGGGCCTGATGGCCGTCTCCATCGCGGCCAAGCAGATCGTCGTCGACGGCATGACGGTGGCGATTGGCGGCGGGGTGGAGTCGATCTCGCTGGCCCAGAACGAGCACGCCAACCGCTATCGCGTGCGCGATCCCTGGCTCGTGGAGCACCTGCCGCAGACCTACATGACCATGATCGAGACGGCCGAGATCGTCAGCGAGCGCTACGGCGTCAACCGCGAGGCCCAGGACGCCTACGCGCTCCAATCCCAGCAACGGACCGCCAAGGGCCAGGCCGAGGGTATCTACGCCGACGAGATCGTACCCGTGACCACCATCATGAAGGTGGCGGACAAGGCGACCGGGGAGGTCTCCGACCGCCAGATCATCATCGACAAGGACGAGGGCAATCGTCCCGACACCACCCTGGAAGGGCTCGCCAAGCTGGCGCCGGTGTTCAAGGACGGCCAGCGGATCGAGCGGGGCCGTTTCATCACCGCCGGCAACGCCTCCCAGCTTTCCGACGGCGCCGCGGCCCTGGTGTTGATGGAGGCGAAGGAAGCGGAGCGGCGTGGGCTGCAACCGCTGGGCGCCTATCGCGGGATCGCGGTGGCGGGTTGCGATCCGGACGAGATGGGGATCGGGCCGGTGTTCGCCGTGCCCAAGCTGTTGAAGACCCACGGCCTGGGCGTGGACGACATCGATGTGTGGCAGCTCAACGAGGCTTTCGCGGTCCAGGTGATCTACTGCCGCGACCGCCTGGGCATTCCCGACGCCAAGTTGAACGCGACCGGCGGCGCCATCTCCGTCGGCCATCCCTACGGTATGAGCGGCGCGCGCATGGTCGGCCACGCCCTGCTGCAGGGCCGGCGCGAGAAGGCGAAGTGGGCGGTGGTCACCATGTGCGTGGGCGGCGGCATGGGGGCGGCGGGATTGTTTGAGATCTTCTGATGCGGTGTCGCTCAGCTCGGCGAGAACACGCCGAGCATCAGCGGTTTCACGAACAGGTCGGCCGCGTTTTCGGTGTTGGCGGCCGGCGCCCAACGGGAAAGCTCGGCGCCCGCATTGATCATCCCGGTGACCAGTTGGGCGGCGATTTCGGGGTCGACCGGTCGGATCGAGCCGTCGGCGATCCCGTCGGCGATCAGGCCGCCGGTCTTTTCCGAAAGCCGGGCGAATTCCGCCAGCAGGTCCGGCCGCTGGGTCTCCACCGCCGCCGACAGGGCCGACAGCCGCAGCAGCGGGCCATGCTCGGAAAGCTGGTAGCGCACCAGGGCTGCCGACAGGGCGCAAAGCCGATCCCATCCGTCCGGCAGGGTGGCCACCGCCGCACGATGCGCTCGGCGCATCACCTCGAAGGTGTGTCCGAAGCAGGCGGAGACCAGATCGTCCTTGGTCTCGTTGTGGTGGTAGAACGAGCCCTTGGTGACGTTCAGCTTGGCCGAGATGCGGTCGACCGAGGCGCCGCGATAGCCATGTTCGTTCACCAGCTCGGTCGCCGCCCGCAGGAAGGCCTCGCGCGACACCTCCCCGGCGTCCTGGGTGTTGAGCGGTCCGAGCTCCAGCCGTGTCGGCGACCATGCGCGTCCGGAACCGGCCAGGCCGTGGATCAGGATGTCCGCCGCCCGCGCTGCCGCGCGCCCATAGTCCTCCGTCTCGTAGCGCTCCACCCAGCCCTTGCTGCGGATCGCCGCCGAGAAGATCACGTGCGCCCGGGCGTTCTGCTCGTCGCGGGAAAACGTCGGGCCGGCCGGATCGCGCAGCAGCTCGCGGAAGCGGCGGAACAGGGTGATGAAGGCGTCCATGGTGGGCTTGGCCTGTGGCCCGGTCAGCGCCCGCAGGTCCCAGAAGTTGATCATCGCCGGGATCCGCCCCTCGGCCACGTCCGCCAGCTTGGCGAAATAGAGCTCCAGGAAGCGGGTCAGCCGGGCCGGCGCGGACCCGGCGGGTTCCGCTTCCGTCACCAGGGCGTCCATGACATCGATGGCGCGCAGCAGGCAGGCGGCCGCCAGGTCCTCCTTCTTGCGGTAGTAGTAGGTGACGCTGGCGGTGGTCAGCCCCACGGCCTGGGCCACCTCCGCGATCGTGGTTCCGCCAAGCCCGCGCGCATTGAACAGCTTGGCCGCAGCTTCCAGCACGGCTTCCTGCTTGCGCTCGTAGCGCGAGGTCTGGCTGGGGACGGCAGCGGTCATAGTCTGGCGGACCTAACGTTCTTTGTATTTTCCATCAACGCAACATGGCCGGAAGCGACGTCGCAGGCTTGATTCGAACGTATCGTATGTTGCACTATCCTTTTCAATCAAGGATATCGGTCTACAATTAGGATTTCCACGATGCAAATTGGGTCGGAGTTGGCGAGCATGACGATTGTGGACGATGTGGCGGTCGTCACCCTGAATTCGCCCCCGGTGAATGCGATGTCGACGGCGGTTCGCCAAGGCATGGTCGACGCGCTCAAAGCCGCCGAAGCCGATCCCGCGGTGAAGGCCATCGTCCTGATCGGCGCCGGCCGGGTCTTCTCGGGCGGTGCGGATATCACCGAATTCGGCAAGCCTCCGATGTCGCCTACCCTGCAGGACGTGCTCGACACGGTCGAAGCCTCCGCCAAGCCCGTGATCGCCGCGGTGCATGGCGTCGCGTTCGGCGGCGGCTTGGAGCTGTCGCTGACCTGCACCCATCGGGTGGCGGCGCCCGACGCCAAGCTCGGCCTGCCCGAGGTGAAGCTGGGCTTGCTGCCGGGCGCGGGCGGCACCCAGAGGCTGCCGCGTGTGGTCGGGCCCGAGCGCGCCCTGGAGATGATCGTGTCCGGCGATCCGGTGAGCGCCAAGACCGCGCTCCAGACCGGCCTGGTCGACGAGATCGTCGAGGGGGAGCTCAAGGCGGCCGCGGTGGCGTTCGCCAAGCGGATCGTGGCCGAGGGCCGCCCTCTGGTGCGTACGCGAGATCGCGAGGACAAGATCGCTCCCGCCCGCGCCGACCTGGCCCTGTTCGACCGCTTTAAGGCCGCCAATGCGCGCCGCTTCCGGGGCTTCATCGCCCCGGCCAAGTGCCTGGAGGCGGTGAAGGCCGCCGTCGAACTGCCCTTCGACGACGGTATCGCGCTGGAGCGCAAGCTGTTCATGGAACTGCTCCGGGGCGAGCAGTCCGCGGCCCAGCGCTACGCCTTCTTTGCTGAGCGGCTGGCGGGCAAGGTTTCGGACGTGCCCGATTCCATCCAGCCCCTGCCGATCCGTAAGGTGGGCGTGATCGGCGCAGGCACCATGGGCGGCGGCATCGCCATGAACTTCCTCAACGCGGGCATCCCGGTGGTGATGGTCGAGGCCAAGGCCGAGGCGCTGGAGCGCGGCCGGGCGACCATCCGGCGCAACTACGACAACACCGCCAAGAAGGGCCGGCTCAGACCAGAAGACGTCGAGACCCGCATGGGCCTGCTCGACCCCAGCCTGGAGTTCGAGAAGCTGGCGGACTGCGACCTGGTGATCGAGGCGGTGTTCGAACTGATGTCGGTGAAGAAGGAGGTCTTCTCCCGGCTCGACCAGATCGCCAGGCCCGGCGCGATCCTCGCCAGCAACACCTCGTATCTGGACATCGACGAGATCGCGGCGATGACCTCGCGGCCCGAGAGCGTGATCGGCCTGCACTTCTTCTCGCCGGCCAACGTCATGCGGTTGCTTGAGGTCGTGCGCGGCCACAAGACTGACAAGGCGGTGGTCGCCACGGCCATGGCGCTGGCCAAGAAGATCGGCAAGGTCGCGGTGCTGGTCGGCGTCTGCCACGGCTTCGTCGGCAACCGCATGCTGTCGGCCCGCCAGCGCGAGGCCAGCAAGCTGATCCTCGAAGGCGCCATGCCCTGGGATGTGGACCGGGTGATGACCGACTTCGGCCTGCCGATGGGACCCTTCGCCATGGCCGACCTGGCGGGACTGGACCTGGGCTGGACCAAGGAACGCTCCACCAGCAGCAACGTGCGCGAAATCCTGTGCGAGAAGGGTCGCTACGGCCAGAAGACCGGTGGCGGCTTCTACGACTACGACGCCGACCGCAGAGCCACGCCCTCGCCGGTGGCCGAGCAGGCGATCCGTGCGTTCGCCGCCAAGTCCGGCGTGCCCCAGCGCGATATTTCCGACCAGGAGATCCTGGAGCGGCTGGTCTATCCGATGATCAACGAGGGGGCGAAGATCCTCGACGAAGGGATCGCCCAACGCGCCTCCGACATCGATGTGGTGTGGATCAACGGCTATGGCTGGCCGGTCTATCGTGGCGGCCCGATGTTCTATGCCGATAGCCTGGGCGCCAAGGCGGTGCTCGAGCGCCTGCGCGCCTATCAGGTCGAGGGCGGCGACGACTTCAAGCCCGCGCCCCTGCTGGAACGCCTCGCTGCGGAGGGCAAGCGCTTCCAGGACCTCTGACCTCAACGAAACAAGGCGAGGCCGCGCCGATGTAGCGCGGCCCGTTCCTCGGGTGGAAACGATCATGAGTCAGGCGACGCTTTTCTCGACTTCCCCGCACGGCGCGGCGGCGCCGCCTTGGCCGGCGATGAGCCTGGCCCAGGCGCACGCCCTGCTGACCGCCCCCGGTGCGACCTTCGAGATGGAGACGCTGGAGATCGACGGCCTCACGGTGCGCGCGTGGAAGAATGGGCCGAAGTCGCTGGTGGAGGTGTTCTACGCCGCCCATGCTTTCGGCGAGCGCATCTTCATCGTCCACGAAGACGAGCGGATCAGCTTCGACGGCTTCGCGCGCGCGGCCATGGCCTTCGCCAAGGACCTGATCGCGCGCGGCGTGCAGCCGGGGGATCGGGTGGCGCTGGCGATGCGCAACCTGCCGGAATGGCCGGTGGCCTTCTACGGCGCCGCCCTGGCCGGGGCGATCGCCACGCCGCTGAACGCCTGGTGGTCGGAGAGCGAGCTGATCTACGGGTTGAAGGACTCCGGCGCGACGGCGGCGGTGTTCGACGCCCAGCGTTACGTGCGTGTCCGCGACCGCCTGTCCGAGTGCGCGGACCTGCGCCAGGTCTATCTGTGCCGCCAGACCCCCGAGACCGTGATCGGACAGGGCGTGGTGGAACTGGAGCGCCTGATCGGCCGACCCCAGGACTGGGCGGCGTTGCCGGCGGTCGGCGAGCCACCGCGAACGGTTCAGCCCGAAGACGCCGCGACGCTGTTCTACACCTCCGGCACGACGGCCGAGCCCAAGGGCGCCCTGGCCTCGCACCGGGCCGCGACCACTGCGATCCTGGCCACCCTGCTGTCCCAGGCCAGGAGCTTCCTGCGGCGGGGCGAAACGCCGCCCGAGCCCGATCCCGACGCCCACAGATGCTATCTGGTCGGCATCCCCCTGTTCCACGTCACTGGCTGCTTCTCGCTGCTGAACCTCGCCATGGCGATGGGCGTGCGGTTGGTGCTGATGCGCAAGTTCGAGCCCGAGGCCGCAATGGCCTTGATCGAGCGCGAGAAGGCCACCTCCATCGGCGGCGTCCCGGCCATCCCGTGGCAACTGCTGGAGCACCCGGCGCGTGCCAAATACGACCTGTCGAGCGTGGAGACGGTGAGCTACGGCGGCGCGCCGGCGGCGCCGGAACTGGTGCGGCGGATGACCGACGCCTGGCCGCAGTCGCAGAGCGGTACCGGCTGGGGCATGACCGAGACCTGCGCCACCTTCACCCATCATATGGGCGAGGATTACGTCCACCGTCCCGACAGTTGCGGTCCGGCGACGCCCGTGGGTGAGATGAAGGTGGTGGACGCCGAGGGGCGCACCCTGCCGCCCGGCGGGATCGGCGAGCTGTGGGTCTTCGGCCCGCATGTGGTGCGGGGCTATTGGAACAAGCCCGCGGCCAACGCCAAGTCCTTCCAGGACGGGTGGCTGAAGACCGGCGACCTGGCGCGGCTGGACGAGGAGGGCTTCTGCTACATCGTCGACCGCATCAAGGACGTGATCATCCGAGGCGGTGAGAACATCTATTCGGTGGAGGTCGAGGACGTCCTCTACACCCACCCGGCGGTGATGGACGCGGCCCTGGTTCCCATACCTCATCACATACTTGGCGAAGAGCCTGGGGCGGTAGTGACCCTTAAGCCGGGCGCCGAGGCCGACGAGGCCTGCCTGCGAGACCATGTCCGCGCCCAGCTCGCCAGCTTCAAGGTTCCGGTGCGCGTGGTGATCCGGCGCGAGCCGTTGCCCCGCAACGCCAATGGCAAAATCATGAAATCCGAGCTGAAGCGCCTGTTCACGGCGCCCACCTCAACATCCGACGAGCGCCCCCGATGAACCTGGATTTCTCTCCCGAAGACCTGGCCTTCCGCGACGAGGTGCGTCGCTTCATCGAGGAGAACTACCCCGCCGCCGTGCGTTCCAAGCAGGAGAGCGGCGAGGAGCTGGGGCGGGAGGACTTTCTCGCATGGCACCGCATCCTGGGCGCGCGCGGCTGGTCCGCGCCGGCCTGGCCCGTGGAATACGGCGGCCCCGGCTGGAGCTCGATCCAGAAGTTCATCTTCGCCGAGGAGTTGGCGCGCGCCGGTACGGTCCCCATCCTGCCGTTCGGGATCAACATGGTGGCCCCGGTGATCCAGGCGTTCGGCACGCCCGAGCAGAAGCAGCGCTTCCTGCCGCCGACGCTGGCGGGCGAGATCTGGTGGTGCCAGGGCTATTCCGAGCCGGGCGCCGGATCGGACCTCGCCGGCCTGTCGACCCGTGCGGTGCGCGACGGCGACCACTACGTGGTCAACGGCCAGAAGACCTGGACCACCCTGGCCCAGTTCGCCGACTGGGGCTTTTTCCTGGTGCGCACCGATCCCGCCGCCAAGAAGCAGGAAGGCATCAGCTTCCTGCTGATCGACATGAAGTCGCCCGGCGTCACGGTGCGCCCGATCATCACCCTGGACGGCGCCCACGAGGTCAACGAGGTGTGGCTGGAGGACGTCCGGGTCCCGGTGGAGAACCGCGTGTTCGAGGAGAACAAGGGCTGGACCTGCGCCAAGTTCCTGCTCGCCCATGAACGCACCGGCATCGCCGGTGTGGCCCGCTCCAAGCGCGCCCTGGAGCGGTTGCGCGCGACCGCCGCGACCGAAGCCGGCGACGATGGCCAGCCCCTCGACCAGGACCCCTTCTTCCGCCGCAAGATGACCGAGCTCGAGATCGAGCTGATGGCGCTGGAATATACCGAGCTGCGCACCCTGGCCCGCGAGGCCCAGGGCAAGGGGCCGGGACCGGAATCCTCCCTGCTCAAGATCGAGGGCAGCGTGATCCAGCAGCGCCTGGCCGAACTGGCGCTGGAGGCGGCCGGCCGCTACGGCGCGCCCCACCTCAAGGATGATCCGCCGGGCGAGAACGCCCCGCCGATCGGACCCAAGTCCGCGCGCGGCGCCGCCGACGTCTACTTCAACATGCGCAAGACCTCGATCTACGGCGGCTCCAACGAGATCCAGCGCAACATCATCGCCAAGGCGGTGCTCGGCCTGTGAGGTCGGTACGCCCCAATAGTTTCGTATCCCAAGACCTTTAAGCGGGGATCGCGTCCATGGACTTCAGCTTCAGCGAAGAGCAGCGCCTGCTCCGCGATTCCTTGGCGAGCTTCCTCGCCGACACCTACAGCTTCGAGGCGCGCCGCAAGGCCATCGCCACCGAGGCCGGCTGGCGGCCCGAGATTTGGCGCGCCCTGGCCCAGGACCTGGGCGTGCTCGGCGCCGCCTTGCCCGAGGAGCTGGGCGGTCTGGGTGGAGGGCCGGTGGACAATCTCGTCGTCATGCAGGCGCTGGGTCAGGCCCTGGTGGTGGAGCCCTATCTGGAGACCGTGGTCATCGGGGCGGGTCTGCTCAAGCGCATCGACAGCCCGGCGGCCAAGGCGGCGGTGGAGCAGATCATCGCCGGCGAGCTGATCACCACCCTGGCCTGGGGCGAGCCGACCAGCCGCTACGATCCGGCCGACGTCTCCACCACTGCGCGCCGCGACGGAGCGGGCTGGCGGCTGGATGGGCGCAAGGCCGTGGTGTCGGCCGCGCCGTGGGCGTCCAAGTTGCTGGTCACGGCCCGCACGTCCGGCGCCCGCCGGGAGGGGCAGGGGATATCGCTGTTCCTGGTCGGCAAGGATGCGCCCGGCGTGACCTTGCGTGACTACCCCACGGTGGACGGCCGGCGCGCCGCTGAGATCACCCTGGACGGGGTGATGCTGGGCGCGGACGCTCTTCTCGGCCAGGAGGGCCAAGCCCTGCCGGGGATCGAGGCGACGCTGGACGAGGCGCGCGCGGCCCTATGCGCCGAGGCGCTGGGAGTGATGGGCGAGATGGTCCGCCAGACGGTGGACTACGCCAAGCAACGCCGCCAGTTCGGCCACGCCATCGCCGACTTCCAGGTGCTGCAGCACCGGATGGTCGACATGTTCATCCGCCAGGAACAGTCGGTGTCGATGACCTACATGGCCACCCTGAAACTCGACCTGCCGCCGCTGGAGCGGGCGAGGGCGGTGTCGGCGGCCAAGGCCCATGTCGGGCGCGCCTGCACGGCGGTCGGGCAGGCGGCGGTGCAGGTCCACGGCGGCATCGGCCTGACCGAGGAGCTGGCGCTCAGCCACTACTTCAAGCGCGCGGCGATGATTGAGCAGGCGCTGGGCTCGTCGGACTTCCATCTGCGCCGGTACGAGATGCTGGATCGATCCGGGGAGTTGGAAGCTGTGGGGTGAGCCCGCCTACGGTTTTGAACGTCCAGTTTGCGTTGCGCTATGCTTAGCTATCTCCCGAAAGCGGACTGAAATGTCGGCAGCTACGGGTGGGAAGCTGACCGTGCGAACATGACCGCGCCGTTTATGCAGCGGCGCGGTCCGGGTCTAACTTCCTACTCGTTTTCGCTAGGATTGTACCTGTGGGTCTTCGTTCCCTCGTGCCCTCCGCTTGGAAATACCGAGCAGAAGCAGTTGCAAGCGGTCAGCCAATGTTTCTTCCCGTCCCCATCGATCATGTAAGAGGCGTGCCACTTCGTCTTCGCGCTGTTGGTGAACTCTGCGCTATTGCGGTCAACGAAGCGCACCACATTCGCTACGTTCTCGAAATCAGTTTTCTCCAGCAGCGCGGCACTGGATGTCGGCGCACATGCTGAAACGGAGGCACTGTAGTTCAGGCACGGCCCGAGCAGATTCGATGTTCCCGTACTTCTAAGTGCCGCTCCAATTCGCGCAAGAGCCGCTTGGAGCGCGTCAGGTGGTATGTCTTCATTGACAAGAGATCGTTGGGAGTACTCGACGGGGACAAAACGTCCCGCCACTTCACGCCAGCTGTTTGGGACAGCGTCTGCAACCTCCCCGCACTTCAATCTCCGCGTACTTAGGCAAAAACCTTCATCATCAATTTCCGCTGTCTCGACCATCAACTCATCGCAATCAGTATCGTTGTGCTTATGAAGCAAACGAATTCCCAGTTGCTCTTCTAGTCCCATGGCAGCAATTATGCTAAGGAGCCGATCAACCACGCGATCTCCCTGGATGCGTTTGTACTCCCTACTAGCCGCCGCAATAGGCAGCAGTTCATTGTATGACTCAGCAGGTACGTATTCGCCCGGAATCATGGTGCGTCTCCGAAAGCTGCATCTCCGCGTCGAGCGCGGCAACCTAGCTGACTTGCGCGTACAGATTGAGTCAAGATCACATGATCGCCCGAGCGTCCCTCAGTGGCGCTCTGCCCCCGCGCGCCTTTCATCTCCGCGCAGAAAGACCGCTTTGGGTCGACATTTGTCGTTCGTCCCAACGCTGAGAGCGGACCCCGATCGAGCGGCGGTACAGGACGGTGACCCGACGTTTCGCCTACTCTTGACGTAGGCGCCGACCTGGACTGCAGGCTAGTTCACTTCACCTGCGTCAGGGCGAGGCGGCCGGCGACATAGTCTTCCGCCTTGCGGCTGCGCGTGCGGGCGACCGGGGGCAACTGGTCGAGCACGGCGGCGACGAACGCCCGCTCCTGCTGCGCGTCGGTGAAGAAGCGGCGGGGAACGAAGTAGATTTGCGCGGCGACGTAGACGAACCAATAGTTCTTCTCGGTGGTGATCTCGCTCACGAACGGCCAGTGCAGGATGGTCGTGGCGGTTTCGGCCTCGATGCGGAAGCCTTCGTCGCTGATGCGGACCATGAGTTGGACGTTGTGCGGCGTGCCGCGCGCGTACCATCGCTTCAGGCTGACCTGGCGTATCAGTCGCCGCGTTGCGAAGGCGGCGGCGAGCAGGACGACGACGTAGACCGAGACCGGAGCGAAGGTCCATTCCGCGGCCGAAGGCGGAAGGTAGATCATGACGAGGATGGTCGCCGCGCCCAGGACCAGGATCGCCACGATCAGCAAAGGTCTGGCGAAGCGCCAGGGCCCAAGGATCAGCCGGCTCGCCACCTTGCCCATAGACAGGCCTTCGAAGAACGGGCTCTCCCCGCCGACCTCCGCCGTCTGCGTCATGGTGTTTGACCCTGCAAAGCCTTGGTGGAGGCGAACCTAGCCGCCGACGGCCCGGAGGTCACCCGCCGACGACAGGCGTCAGGTCCTTGCGCAGGTCCCGCGCGGCCAATGCGTAGTGGACCGCCGCCCATAGATAGATCGCCGTGCAGACCACGATGGCCCAGCGTACCCCATAGGCCGAGGCACCATGGCAGGCCGCATTCAGCGCCGCCGGTGCGCTCGCCGCCGCTTTGCCGCCGGGGCAAAGGGCGGTGAAGGCCCCGACGGCCCCGGCGTGGGCGGTGAAGTGGTGGGCGGCGAACAGGTCGCTGGCGACCCCGACCAGGGTCGGACCGAAGCCGAGGCCGATGAAGTTGATCATCAGGAACAACAGTGCCGTCGCCGTCGCGCGCATCCGCGGGCTGACCATGTTGTGCATGACCCCGAAGCTGGGGCCGAGATAGCTGTACTGGAAGATCGGCGGGAAGATCAGGATGAACACCGCCAGCGGCCAGCTCGGGGCCAGATAGCCCGCGACATACAGTGGGGCGGCGATCACCAGCCCGATCGCGGGAACCCAGACGTACCAGCGCTGGTCGCGCCGCGCCGCCCGATCGGTCACCAGACCGCCGCCCAAGGTCCCGACCCCGGCGGCGACGCCGCTGATCAGGCCCAGCACCAGACCCGCCTGGGTCAGGTTCAGGTGGAAGGTGCGGATGAAGTAGGGGGCGGAAAAGGCGCCGATGCCGTAGCTGGCGAACGAGGTCAGGCTGGCGCCCAGCGCGACATGCAGGAACGACCGGCGGCTGCCGAGCCGCTGAAGCACGTCGCGAAAGCTTGGGACGGGTGAACCGGCGAGCTCGCCCCCTTCGGAATGACCGCGCGGCGGCTCCTTCAAGGTCAGTTGGGTGAGCAGGGCGAGCACGAGGCCGGGTATGCCCACGATCAGGAACGCCGGCCGCCAGCCGTAGCGCTGGGCGATGACGCCGCCTAGCACCGAGCCCAGCAGCACGCCGATCGGAATGCCCAGCGAATAGATCGACAGCGCCGTGGCCCGGCTGCGCGGCGGGAAGTAGTCGGCGATCAGCGAATGCGCCGGCGGGCTGGCCCCGGCCTCCCCGACGCCCACCCCCACGCGGAAGGCGAACAACGACAGGTAGTTGTTGGCCAAGCCACACAGGGCCGTCATCGCCGACCAGACCACCAGGGAGGCGGTGATGATGGTCTTGCGGCTGCGGCTTTCGGCCAGTCGCGCGATGGGAACGCCCAGTGTGGAATACAGGATGGCGAAGGCGAAACCGCCCAGCAGGCCCAACTGGCCGTCGGAAAGCTTGAGGTCCTCCTTGATCGGTTGCTGCAGCACCGAAAGGATCGTCCGGTCCACGAAGTTCGACGTGTAGACGACGAACAGCAGCGTCATCGCCCAGATCAAATAGCCACGGGAATACCGTGGCGCCGGCGGCGAGCCGAGCTCAAGGTCGATCGACATATTGCCTCCCTGCGCCGGTCTCGTTCCGTGGACCGCGCTTATCGTATGGGGGAAGCGTTTCGCGTATTGGGCGAGAAAGCAAGCGAACAAAGCTTCAAATCGACGGCGTGCTTGGGTACGAACGCTATCGGCTGTGCTGTCCGCAAAGCTACAGCTCTACGGTCGCCGCGAAGGAGTTCGCCTTGTCGTCTCGTGAGACCACGTCGCTGGATCGGCGCCGCCTGTTGCGCGGGTCCGCGCTGTTCGGAGGGCTGGGTTTGCTGGGCCTGGGCGGATGTGCGACCGCCTCCGGCGCGTCAGGTCCCGCGGCCAGGCAGGCGAACGCCGGCCCATCGCATTTCGACCCCGTACCGCCCTTGGCGCCATTGCGGGCCCATACTGATCGCCTGTTCGACCTCACCGTCTGCCTGCGGCCGTTCCGGGCGGCGGGGCCGAGACTCGACACCGAGCAGATCGGCGACACCCTGGTGGTCCACAACTACGGGCACGGTGGCAGCGGCTGGTCGCTGTCGTGGGGCTCCGGCACGATCGCGGTGCGCAAGGCCATGGCCAACAGCCCGCGCGAGGTGGCGGTGATCGGCTGTGGGGCGCTTGGCCTGACCTCGGCCATCCTGGCCCAGCGCGCCGGGGCCAAGGTGACGATCTACGCCAAGGACCTGCTGCCCCAGACCCGCTCGTCGCGGGCGACCGGCGCCTGGACGCCGGACTCGCGCATCGCCCTGACCCAGGCGGCGGGCCCGGCCTTCGGCGAGCTGTGGGAGCAGATGGCGCGGACCTCGTTCAAGACCTATCGGAGTTATCTGGGGCTTCCCGGCACGCCGGTGGAGTGGGTCGACCAGTATTCGATCTTCGATCTCTCGCAAGAACAACGCGACGCCATCGGCGACCGGCCCGATCCGCTCGGTTTCGCCAGCTATCGCTCCAGGATCCGGGACCTGACCCCGCGCGAGGAACTCTTGCCGGCCGGAAGCACGCCGTTCCAGGACCCCTACGTCTATCGTTCCGAGATGATGATCTTCAACATCGCCGACTATGGCCATACGCTGATGGCCGACTTCCTGGCGGCGGGCGGCCAGATCCGCCAGCGCGAGTTCCATGCACCGTCCGACCTGACCCAGCTTCCCGAGAAGGTGGTGATCAACTGTCCCGGCTACGGCGGGCGGGCCCTGTGGAAGGATGAGACGATCACGCCCGTGCGCGGCCAGATCGGCTGGCTGATCCCGCAGCCGGAGCTGAACTATGGGCTGTACTACAACGGCGTCAGCGTGGTGCCCCGGCGCGACGGCATCGTCGTGCAGGCGGTCCATGGTGGCGACATGAAGGGCTATGGCGACCTGAACGAAACCACCGACCGGGCCGAGTCGGAGCAGGCGGTGAGCGTCCTGGCCGACCTGTATTCGAGGTTCCGCGCGCCGCATCAGGTTTGAAGGCGGCCAGCCCTACGTGACCTGCCGCTTCTCCAGCTTCCGCGCCAGGGTGCGCCGGTGCATGCCCAGTCGCCGCGCGGTCTCGGAGATGTTGAAGCCGGTCTCGGCCAGGGTCTCGTGGATGCGTTCCCACTCCAGGGTCTTGATCGAGGTGGCGCGCTCGGTGAGCGGGGCGGTGGCGTCGCCCGCCGCCCGGCCGAACGCGGCCTCGATATCGTCGGTGTTGGAGGGCTTGGCCAGGTAGTGGCAGGCGCCCAGCTTGATCGCCTCCACCGCCGTGGCGATGCTGGCGAAGCCGGTCAGCACCACGATCAGCATGGCCGGATCGTGCGCATGCAGCGCCTGGACGCAGGCCAGGCCCGACGAGGCGGCGAGCTTCAGGTCGACCACGGCGTAGTTGGGCGAACACACCCCGAGCAGTTCGGCCACATCCTCCTGGCTCGCCGCGAGCACGACCTCATAGTCGCGACGCTCGAAGGACCGCTTCAGCGTGCGGGCGAACTTCTCGTCGTCCTCGACGATCAGCAGCAGGCGATCAGCCGGCATGGGGGCTTCCCCTGTCGAGGGCCAGGGCGGCGAGGGGCAGGGTGAGGGTGACCGCCGCTCCGCCACCGGCGCGGTTGCGCGCGGCCACCCCGCCGCCGAGCTTGCGCAGCACGTTGAACACCAGGAACAGGCCCAGACCGCCGCCCAGCCGCCCCTTGGTGGAATGGTAGGGCTTGCCGAGATTGGCCAGCATCTCGGGCGCGAAGCCCTGGCCGGCGTCGCGGACGGCGAGCACCAGGGCCTCGTCCTCGCGCGTGGCCGAGAAGCTGATCCAGCGTGGCGAGGCGTCGGCCGCGTTGTCCAGCACGTTGCAGATGACCTGCTTCAGTGCGGAGTCCGAGACGATCTGCAGGTCGTCGCCAAAGGCGTTGTCATAGGCGAACTCCGCCACCTGCCGGGTCGCGCGCCAGTCCTGCACGATGTCGTCGAGGAAGGCTTTGACGGTGGTGACGACCGGCGCCTCCCCACGCGCCTCGCCGGCCGACATCAGCACGCCGGTGACGATCGCCTTGCAGCGCTGCACCTCGGCTTCCATCTCGTCCAGCTCTTGCAGCAACTCGGCATCCGCCGCCAGCACCGGCATGCGTCGCCAGTCGTTGAGGATGACCGACAGGGTGGCCAAGGGCGTACCCAGCTCGTGCGCGGCGCCGGAGGCGAGTAGGCCCATGCGCACGATATGATCCTCCTCCGCCGCCTGCTGGCGCATGTCGGCCAGCCGCGCATCGCGCGCGCGCAGGTTGCGGCCGATGCGCACCACGAACACTACCAGCAGCGCCGCGTCGAGCACGAAACAGACCAGCGTCCCGCGAATATGCAGCTTGAACAAGTCGTGCAGATGGGGGTGGGGAAGCTCCAGCGGGCGGAAGATCACGATCAGGCCGGCGAAGCAGACGCCCGTCATCACCACCATCACCCAGGTGGACCAGGCCTCCAGGAGCACCGCGCTGAGCGTCACCTGCAGTAAATAGAGCGAGATGAACGGGTTGGTGGCCCCGCCGCTGAGATAGAGCTGTCCGGTCAGGGCCAACACATCCAGGACCAGCGCGAGAAGCAGTTCTCCGTTGCTGACGCTGGCGCGGGCCTTCAGGCGCAGCAGGCTGGCGATGTTCAGCAGCACCAGGAAGGCCAGCAGCATCGCCATCGGAACGAGCGGCAGCTCGATCCCGAACAGCCAGCGCACGCTGGCGATTGTCACCACCTGCCCGACCACGGCGATCCAGCGGAGCTGGATCAGCTGCAGCATGTTCTTACGGCCAGTCGCGTCCTCCGGCGGGGCGAGGACGGGGTCGGTTCTCAAGGCGGGCTCTCCGACGCACGGCGTTCGCGGCGCGCTTTCCACGCCAGATAGGCCGACGCGCCGGCCAGCATCAAGGCCAGCCCGTACCAGGTGATGGCGTAGACCAGATGGCTGTTCGGAAAGGCGATCACTGTCAGGCCGCCGAGGGGCCAGCCGCCGGGGTTGGGATGTGCGTCGGCGTCGATGAAGTAGGGCGCCACGTTCGGTAGGCCATGCGTCGCCGCGATGGCGCTCACGTCGCGCGAATACCAGCGGTTCCCGGCGGGGGCGTTGGCGCGCAGGAAGCCCCCCTTGGGCTCGCTCATGCGCATCAGTCCGACAACCGTCGTCTCGCCGGCGATCTCTCCGGCTGGCCGGGTGGCGGGGTCGCGTCTTTCGGGGGGAACGAAGCCCCGGTTGACCAGCACCAGGAAGCCTTGCGGGGTGCGCAGCGGCGTCAGCACCCAGAAGCCGGGGCCCTGTTCGGTGACCGCCTGAACCAGGGTCTCCTTGTCGTTGAGCAGTACGCCGCCGACGCGCACCCGCCTGTAAGCATCATGGTCGGCGCTTATCTGTGGCCAGGCCGATGGTCCTGGCGCGGGGAGCGGGACGGCGTGGACGCGTTGCTGCACGCGCGCGATCAGGTCCAGTTTCCAGACCCGCCGTTGCAGTTGCCATGTGCCGAGCGCCGCCAGCCCGGCGATGGTCGCCAGGATCAGCACCGTCAGGGCGGCGAGAGCCGCAGGAGATCGCCGTCGTGAGGCCGCCGCGATCCCGGACGTCGTGGTCACGCGGCGCGGCGCGTTTCGGTCCCGGCCGTCATGGCGCGTTGCGCATGTCGTGGGCCGACATCGGCGTCATGTTGGCGTTGAGGTGGAACATCACCCACACCGATCCGGTCAGCGCGATCGTCACCACGACCAGCGTGAAGATCAGCGCCAGCATCGACCAGCCGCCCTCCGACTTGGTGTTCATGTGCAGGAAAAAGACCATGTGCACGAAGATCTGGGCCACGGCCAAGGCCATGACCGCCAGGGTGGTGGCGACGGCGGTGGGCAGCACATGGTTCATGACCAGCCAAAACGGGATGGCGGTCAGGATCACCGACAGCACAAAGCCAGTCACATACCCGGCCAGCGAGCCGTGAGCCGCCTCCTCGCCGTGGGGCGATCCCGGCGGCGCGTGGCCGTCTTGCGTTCCCGCGCTCATCGCAGAGCTCCGATCAGGTAGACGAACGAAAAGACGCCGATCCAGACGACGTCCAGGAAGTGCCAGAACATGCTGAGGCACATCAGCCGCCGCTTGTTCTCGGGGATCAGGCCCCGCTGCTTGACCTGCACCATCAGCGTGATCAGCCAGATGATGCCGACGCTAACGTGCAGTCCATGGGTGCCGACCAGGGCGAAGAAGGACGACAGGAAGGCGCTGCGCTGCGGCCCCGCGCCCTCGTGGATCAGGTGGGCGAACTCCGACAGTTCCAGCCCGACGAAGGCCATGCCGAACAGGCCGGTGATCGCCAGCCAGACCAGGGCAGGCGTCTGCTTGCCCTTCTCCACCGCCAGCATGACGAAGCCATAGGTGATGGAGGACAGCAGCAGCATGGAGGTGTTCAGCGCCACCGTCGGCAGCTCGAACAGGTCCGCCCCGGAAGGACCGGCGGCGTAGTTGCGGCCGAGCACGGCGTAGGTCGCGAACAGGACCGCGAAGACCAGGCAGTCGCTCATCAGATAGAGCCAGAACCCGAGCAGGGTCCCGTTCTCCGGATGATGGCCGTGCTCTTCGGCGACGTAGAAACTCACCGGCTCGGAGCCGGCGGGGGCGATGTCCAGGGAGGTCGACACGGCCTTACGCCCCTTCCGTGAGCAGGCGGGTCCGCTCGGCTTCGGTCCGAACGACCTCCTCCGTCGGGATGTGGAAGTCGCGCTTGTAGTTGAAGGTGTGGGCGATGGCGAAGACGATCAGGGACACGAAGCTCACCGCCGCCAGCCACCAGACGTACCAGATCATGCCGACCGCGATGGCCACGCTGAGGCCGGCCAGGATCACGCCCGCGTCGGTGTTCTTGGGCATGTGGATCGGATGGAAGCCTTGGATGGGCCGGGTGTAGCCGCGCTTCTTCATGTCCCACCAGGCGTCATGGTCGTGGATGATGGGCGTGAAGGCGAAGTTGTAGGCGGGGGGCGGCGAAGCGGTGGACCATTCCAGCGTACGCCCGTCCCAGGGGTCGCCGGTGACGTCGCGCAGCTGTTCGCGCTTGATGAAGCTGACCACTAGCTGGACGATGAAGGAGATGATGCCGATGAAGATCAGCAGGGCCCCGAAGGCGGCGATGACGAACCAGATTTGCAGCGACGGGTCGTCGAAGTGGTTCAGCCGGCGGGTCACGCCCATCAGCCCCAGGACGTAGAGCGGCATGAAGGCGAAGTAGAAGCCCACCACCCAGAACCAGAAGGACATATGGCCCCAGAACGGGTCGAGCTTGAAGCCGAAGGCCTTGGGGAACCAGTAGGTGATGCCGGCGAACATGCCGAACAGCACCCCGCCGATGATCACGTTGTGGAAGTGGGCGACCAGGAACAGGCTGTTGTGTAGCACGAAGTCCGATGGCGGCACCGCCAGCATCACCCCGGTCATGCCGCCTATCACGAAGGTGAACATGAAGGCGAGTGTCCACATCATCGGCAGCTCGAAGCGGATGCGGCCCCGATACATGGTGAACAGCCAGTTGAAGATCTTCGCGCCCGTCGGGATCGAGATGATCATTGTGGTGATCCCGAAGAACGAGTTCACGCTGGCGCCTGAGCCCATCGTGAAGAAGTGGTGCAGCCACACCAGGTAGGCCAGGATGGTGATGACTATTGTGGCGTAGACCATCGACACGTAGCCGAACAGGCGTTTGCCGCAGAAGGTCGAGACCACCTCGGAATAGACGCCAAAGGCCGGCAGGATCAGGATGTAGACCTCCGGGTGGCCCCAGATCCAGATCAGGTTGACGTACATCATCGGGTTGCCGCCGAACCCGTTGGTGAAGAAGTTGGTGCCGACGTAGCGGTCCAGCGACAGCAGGGCCAGCACCGCGGTCAGCACCGGGAAGGCGGCCACGATCAGCACGTTGGTGCATAGCGAGGTCCAGACGAAGATCGGCATCCGCATCAGGGTCATGCCCGGCGCGCGCATCTTGATGATGGTGGCGATCAGGTTGACCCCCGACAGCAGGGTCCCGACGCCGGCCACTTGGAGCGCCCAGATGTAATAGTCCACGCCCACGTCCGGGCTGTAGGCGATGCCCGACAGCGGGGGATAGGCCAGCCAGCCGGTGCGGGCGAAGACGCCGACGAACAGCGACATCATCACCGTCACCGCGCCGCCGACCGTCATCCAGAAGCTGAAGTTGTTCAGGAAGGGAAAGGCCACGTCGCGCGCGCCGATCTGCAGCGGTACGACGAAGTTCATCAGGCCCGTGACCAGCGGCATGGCCACGAAGAAGATCATGATCACGCCGTGGGCGGTGAAGACCTGGTCGTAGTGGTGCGGCGGCAGGTAGCCCTGGTTGTGCCCGAAGGCCAGCGCCTGCTGTGCACGCATCATGATCGCGTCGGAGAAGCCGCGCAGCAGCATGACCAGGCCAAGCACGATGTACATCACCCCGATCCGCTTGTGATCGACGCTGGTGAACCACTCGGTCCACAAATATTTCCAGGCTTTCAGGTAGGTGATGGCCCCGAGCAGGGCGATCCCGATCACCGCCACCCCGATGAAGGTATAGATCAGGATCGGTTCGTGCAGGGGAAGCGCGTCCAGCGTGAAGCGGCCGAACACGAACCTCCAAAAGTCCGCATTGAAGGTCATTCGGGCTACCTGTCGTTCAAAAGGCGGGTCTGCGGGCGGGTTTGCGCAAGGCGACTCTTCAGGTCCGCCGCCCCCGGGATTTCGCAGATGGACGCCACATAGGTTCTGGCGCGTCGACCGTCTCGCCGGCGCAGGCTTTCGTAGTCGGTGGCGACCAGGTTGCGGCCGCCGGGCAGGCCGAGGCCTCCGTGGGCGTCGATGCGCATCATGTCGCTCATGCACATCTTGGAGCTGTCCACGCACTCGTTGAGGATGGCCTCGTAGAGGTCCGGCGCCACGACAGCGTAGCGATGGACCGGGTCACGCTCGCTGGGCATGGCCAGCCGCAGGTAGTCCGCGCGATTGAGCGCGCCGCCGCCGCCGGCCTTCACCGTCTGGACCCATCGCTGGAAGTCCGCGTTGCTCATGCCATGGAACTTGAAGTGCATGTCGGAGAAGCCTTCGCCGCTGTAGTTGGCGGAGAAGCCCTCGTATTCGCCGGGCTTGTTGATCACGGCGTGCAGCTTGGTCTCCATGGCCGGCATGGCGTAGATTTGGCCGGCCAGCGCCGGGATGTAGAAGGAGTTCATCACCGAGGACGCGGTGATCTTGAAGGCGATCGGCGTATCCACCGGCGCCGCCAGTTCATTCACCGTGGCGATCCCGAGGTCCGGGTAGATGAACAGCCATTTCCAATCGAGCGCGACCACCTCCACCGTCAGCGGCTTGATCCCCTGGGGGACGGCCTGGGTCGGCGAAATCCGCGCGATCGGCCGGTAGGGGTCCAGCACGTGGGTGCTGATCCAGGTCAGCGCGCCGAGCGCCACGATGATCGCCAACGGCGCGGACCAGATCGCCACCTCGAGCTGGGTGGAGTGATGCCATTCGGGATCGTAGGTCGCCGCGGTGTTGGACTGCCGGTAGCGCCAGGCGAACAGGGCGATCAGCAGCATGACTGGAACGATGATCAGCAGCATCAGCAGGGTCGATGCGATGATCAGATCGCGCTGCTGCACCGCCACGTCGCCGGACGGGTGCATGGTGACCATGTTGCAGCCGGCCAGGAGGCCGAACACGGGGAGCAGGAGGATGGGTCGCGAGCGTCTCAAATGCATACCGGTCTGCTGACGATGGTGCAGTGCAGCGACGTGCAATTATCAAAGCCGGCGCGCCGACTGGATTGGACCGTTTGTCCAAGGGTGCACGCCTTGGACCGTTTGTCCAATAGTGCGGCTATGCGACGGCCGTTTAGGGACTACAATGACGGTCGTGCGTCGTGGGCGCCGGCTACCATCGCCCCTGGCCGCCAAGCAGCGAGGTCGAGATCATGAGCGGCGATTTCACCCTGCCGTCCTCGTCAGGGCTGGAGCGGGACGCCAGACGCGTCTCCTCCCACCAGGACAGGGTGTCTCCAGGCGAGATCGCCATCGGCGTCGTGATCGGCCGGATGTCGGAGTTCTTCGACTTCTTCGTCTACGCGATCGCTTCGGTGCTGGTGTTTCCCCAACTGGTGTTTCCCAGCTTCGATCGGCTGACGGGTACGCTGTATTCGTTCGCCGTGTTCGCGCTCGCCTTCCTCGCCCGCCCGCTGGGGTCGGTGATCTTCATGGCGATCGACCGCCGGCACGGGCGCGGGGTCAAGCTGACCATCGCCCTGTTCCTGCTCGGCGGCTCTACCGCGGCCATGGCCTTCCTGCCGGGATTCTCCCAGCTCGGCTGGGGCTCGGTGGCGCTGCTGTGCTTCTTCCGCATCTGCCAGGGCGTGGCCCTGGGCGGCGCGTGGGACGGGTTGTCGTCCCTGCTCGCCCTGAATGCGCCGCCCGCGCGTCGCGGCTGGTACGCCATGATGCCCCAGCTCGGCGCGCCGCTCGGCCTGCTGCTGGCCAGCGCCCTGTTCGCCTTCTTCGTCATCAACCTATCCTCGGCCGACTTCTTGGAGTGGGGCTGGCGCTATCCCTTCTTCGTCGCCTTCGCGGTCAACGTGGTGGCGCTGTTCGCCCGTCTGCGGCTGGTCATGACCAACGAGTTCGCCACTCTGCTGGAGCGCCGCGAGCTGGAGCCGACCCGGGTGAGGGAGATGTTCAGGGCGGAAGGCCGCAACGTGATCATCGGCGCCTTTGCGCCCCTGGCCAGCTTCGCCCTGTTCCACATGGTCACGGTGTTCCCGCTGTCCTGGGTCTATCTGTTCACCAAGGAGGGCAGCGGCAATTTCCTGATTCTGGAGATGGCGGGCTGTGCGGTCGGGATCGTGGCGATCGCGGCCTCCGGGCTGATCGCGGACAAGATCGGGCGCAAGCGCCTGCTGGCGATCTGCGCGGGCCTGATCGCAGTGTTCAGCGTCTTCGCCCCGGTCCTGCTGGGCGCGGGCGGCGTGGGCGAGATTGTCTTCATGGTGCTGGGGTTCGCCCTGCTGGGTCTGTCGTTCGGCCAGGCCGCGGGCGCAGTGACATCCAACTTCTCCAGCCGGTATCGCTACACTGGCGCGGCCCTGACCTCCGATCTGTCCTGGCTGGTCGGCGCCGGTTTCGCGCCGCTGGTCGCCTTGGCCCTATCCAGCCATTTCGGCTTGATATCCTCGGGCGCCTATCTGCTTTCCGGCGCCGTCTGCACGGTGATCGCGCTGACCATCAACCGCAAGCTGGAGCTCCAGGACGGCTAGCCGCCGGACCTGCCCCCGTCTCCCCCGCGCGGCTGCGAGGACTTAAGGACCAGTTCATAGGCCGAGCCTAGGCTCGATCCATGTCTCGATTCGCCGGATCAAGATCGTGACGACCGGGCCGCTCCTGCCGATCACTTCGCGCGTGTCGATCGCGGGGGACGGGGTCGCTGTCAGCGCATCGCGTCCAGGCGGCGACGCTCCGGCTCAGTCGCCGGCCGGCGCTACGTTGGCGCAGATTGTCGCCCAGCCCTCGGCGCTGCAAGCCGCGATAAGCGCCGCCGTCGGCCAGCAGGGCGGTCTGGCCTCGCTGCTCGCGGACTTGAGCGCGGCGTTGGAGTCCGTGGACCTTCCGGACACGGTGCAGGCGACGGCGCAGCAGGTCCTGGCGCTCCAACTTCCCTTGGAGCCGCCGCCCAGCGCCGAAGACCTGCAACAGGCGGTGGCCCAGTCCGGTCTGTTCCTGGAGGCGCAACTCGCCAACGCCGACGCGCCAACGGACGGCGACCTGAAGGCCGCTCTGCTCAGCCTAGGCCAGGCGCTGGCGACGTCGAATAGCGGGTCCAACGTGCGCGCCGCCGCCGCCGGCCCAGCTCCGGCGCCGCCCTATCTGGGCGGTCCGACGCGTGGCCAGCCGGCCGTCGTTTCCAATCTCACTCAGGACGTGGCTCCCGACGTGGCGATGGCGCGCCTGGCCAAGGAGACGGGCGCGGCGATCTCGCGCCAGGTGCTGATGCAGGCGGCGTCCGCCCAGAGCGGCGCTCGGGCCCCGGGCGACGCCGCCGAGCGCGGCTGGCTGTTCGAAATCCCGCTCGCGACGCCCCAGGGCGCTTCCATCGCCCAGTTCGAGATCGACCGGGACGGCGCCGCCGACGGCCAAGACGAGGACGAGCCGGTCTGGCGCGCGAAATTCTCGCTCGACGTCGATCCCATGGGCCCGGTGCACGCCAAGATCGCCATGAGCGGCGGCAAGGTCCGCGTCGCCTTGTGGGCCGAGGACGGCGAGACCCTCGACCGCCTGACCCAGCGCCAGGCGGAGCTTTCCGATATTCTGGAGGAAGAGGGTCTGTCCGCCCAGGTGGCGGTCTTTCCCGGCGCTCCCAGCGCCGCCGTCCGGCCGCCGGGCGGGTTCACGGATCGGGTGGTATGAGCGAGACGTCCAAAGGGCCTCTGGCGGTCGCGCTTTTCTACGAGAAGCCCCACGCGCCCAGGGTGGTGGCCAAGGGGCGCGGCGACGTCGGGCAGGCCATCGTCGACACCGCACGCCAGCATGGGGTGCCGTTGGAACAGAATCCGGCCCTGGCCGAAGCTCTCTCGGCGATCGAGCTCGATCGCGAGATTCCCAAGGAGCTCTACCAGGCCGTGGCCATCGTGATCGGCTTCGTGCTCCGCGCCTCTGGACAGATCGGCCCCGCGAAACGGCCCAGATCGGCGGCGAAGCGCTAGGTCGGCGAGGCCGGGGCGGGTAGAAGCTCGCGGGGGCGGGCTGGCCCTGCGAAAAGCGCGGATTGAAAAGCATGGCGGGAGGTTGGCTGGTGGGGGTGCTGGTCGAGATCGACCACGCCGTTCCGCTACGTCACTTCTACGCCGTCGCCCAGGACGACCAGGCCAGGGCCGAATGGGCCGCCGCCGATCGCGCGCTCGGCGCCGGCGTCATCGCGTCGAGCCCGCATGGGGGCGTCGAGCCGGTCGAAGGCATGTGTCGGCTTTCCCCGGCTGCGATCAAGTCGATGGGGTTGGCGGCTGGTCAGGTGAAGGCGCTGGGCTGGAAGTGGCCCCGGCGGTGGTTGCTCCTCGCCGGCCAAGCCTAGGCGTTCGTCCGGCGCGTCGAGTTAGGACTTCTTGACGAATTCCGCGCGCAGTACCAGGCCCTTGATGCCCTCGTATCGGCAGTCGATTTCCTGTTCGTCGCCGGTCAGCCGGATCGACTTGATCAGCGTGCCGCGCTTGAGCGCCTGGTTGGCGCCCTTCACCTTCAAGTCCTTGATCAGGACCACGCTGTCACCGTCCGCCAGCAGGTTGCCGACGGAGTCGCGGACCACCACCCCGGTCGGAGCCGCCGAGAGGGCGACCACTTCGCCCGGGTTGATCCATTCGCCCGTGACCTCGTCGTAAACGAAGTCCTCGTCGCTTCCCGCGCTCATGCCGTTCCTGTTCGAATGCAATGTCGTCAGCGGCTTAGAGGCTGCCGGGGGCAAGGGCCAGCGAAGTCCGCCCCTGGAGTGGATTGGCAATGCGCTCCGGTGCGCCTGACGCACCCATTGACGCGGCGGCTGACGGGCCTCACCTCAGCATTAAACAGTGAAGAGCGGGTCCATGGCCAACGCGACGAACCTATCCGGGCTTGAGCTACGGTCGAAGATCACGTCGAGCGGCACGCTCGAACTCTCGCTCGAGCAGGTGACGCTGCCGGTCCTGGCGGCGGACGAGGTGCTCATCCGGATCGAGGCGTCGCCGATCAATCCATCCGATCTCGGCCTGTTGCTGGGCCCCGCCGACGTATCGACCATCCGGGTCGGCGGGACCGTTGACCGGCCGACGGTGACGGCTTCCATTCCGCAGGCGCGAATGGCGGGGGTGGTGGCGCGGCTCGACCAGTCCATGGCGGTCGGTAACGAGGGCGCCGGCGTGGTCGTTAGCGCCGGGGCCGGTGTCCAGGCGTTGCTCGGGCGTATGCTCGCGACACGCACCTTCGGCATGTACGCCCAATATCGCGTCGCCAAGGCGACCGATTGCCTGGTGACGCCGGAAGGGACCACGGCGAGGCAGGCGGCGTCCGCCTTCATCAATCCACTGACCGTGCTCGGCATGATCGAGACCATGCGCCGAGAGGGTCACACCGCGCTGGTCCACACCGCCGCCGCGTCGAACCTTGGGCAGATGCTGAATCGGGCCTGCCTCGCTGACGGGATCGCGCTGGTCAACATCGTCCGAAGCGCCGAGCAGGCGGCCATCCTGCGCGAGATCGGCGCCCGGCACGTGCTCGACAGCACGACCCCCGCCTTCGTCGCCGACCTGACCGAGGCGCTTGTGGAAACCGGCGCGACCCTGGCGTTCGACGCGATCGGCGGCGGGACCCTGATCGGGACCATCCTGGCCTGCATGGAGGCGGCTATCGATCGTAAGGCGACGACCTACAATCGCTATGGTTCGTCGGTCCACAAGCAGGTCTACATCTATGGCGGGCTTGACACCCGGCCGACCGAGATCGATCGCAAGTTCGGCATCGCCTGGGGCGTCGGGGGCTGGCTGATGACCTGGTTCATGGAGAAGATCGGTCCGCAGGACGCCCAGCGGTTGCGCGATCGGGTCGCCGCCGAGCTGACGACGACATTCGCCAGTAAATATGTAGCGGAGATATCGCTGGCCGAAGCGTTGTCGCCTGACTTGATCAGGGCCTACAGTAGGCGCGCCACGGGCGAGAAGTACCTCATCGTACCGCACAAGGACATGGAAGGCGGTCGCGTTTAAGTCGCTTCAGGCGGCGATGGCGGAAGTCATCAGGACGGGCTGGCAGGCGGCGGATGCTGCGAGGCTGGTGAATGTTCCCCGCGTCACCCGGTAGAACCAATCCACCAGGCGCCGGATTTCCGGCAGGTTCTCGTCTTCGCTACGCCAGTAGGCGCGATAGGGCGACGGTCTGGGCAGCATGGTCTGGGAGGCGATGGCCAGTGCGCCGCTCTCGAGTTCGGGCAGGGCGAACACCGGATTGATCAAGGTTATGCCGAGCCCTTGGGTTGCGCAGCGGATGCGCAGGCTCTGTTCGGACATGATGATCGTCCGCATCTTGATGTCGGGGTCGACGCCGGTCGCTTCGAACCAGTTCCTCCAATAGATGGCGTTGCCGCAGATCAGCGGCGCCTGGACCAGGTCGGCGGGTGAGTTGAACGCGAAACGATCGAGCAGGGTCGGCGCGCAGACCGGCATCAAGACATCCCGGAACAGTTCCGCCGACGCGCTGAACTTTCGGCTCAAGTCCGAGCGGCTGATCACCAGGCTCTCGGGTCCATGGGTTTCGCGGGCGCCGACCACCACGTTCGGAAACTCGGCGATCAGCGAGGCCGTATGGTGGCTCAGCCAACCGTTGGCGAAAGCCTGATCGACACGGATACGGAAGCTGTTTTCCGCGGGCTCGGACTCGGCGGAGGCGACGCTTCTGGCCAGGGTGCTGGTCGCGCGCAAATATCCCGCTATGAGCGCCTTCGCCGCTGGCGTCGGCCTCCAGTCGCCCTTGCCTCGGCGGTTTAGAAGCTTGCCGAAGCGGGTCTCCAGGCCCGTGATCGCCTGACTGACGGCGGCGTGGCTTACGCCCAGCTCTTTGGCCGCTTGAGTGACGCTACCGAGGCGACAGGCTGCTTCGAGATGGCTCAGAGCGGCGAGGGACGGAAGCTTCTGGATTGTAGGTGACGACTCCATGATTGCCGACTGCGGCAGCCTCCCAGGCCATGCTGCAAATGTTTAAACTCACAACGCCAGCTAGGTACTCAATCACGACCCTAGACTGGACGCATTTATGGCCAAGCTCCAGTCGGCGAATAGTCGCATGCGGGGCCTCTGTTCAAGATTTACGCGAGAACGGCCAGTTTGCTGAGTTAAATTTTATACATGCGTGCAGAGAGTGTCGGCTTTGACCTGATCTAAGTTAATTTGTGTCCGAATTTGCCTGAATTTCAACATCATTTCTTGAAAAATGAAGCTGCTTGGGCAATTTCATCCAATTGCATCTGTAGGTAGCCAAATACGGCTCGGCCGACACGCCGCTCAAGACTTTCCATGGCGGTCTCGCCACGCTCTCCGGCGCTGTCCACCATGCCTTTCGTGAGGGCCAGCAAGTCGCGCGCAACGGTGGCCGGATCAGATTGCGCGGGCAGGTCGGGCCTGCCCAGGAGATCCTCCAGGATCGAGCAGATCGTATCCGAGACGTTGGCGACGTCGGCGTCGAGAGGCAGGCGGCGTTCCTCGAAATCGAGCAGGCGGGCGAGCGCGGGACGCCTGAGCTGATGCATGACCGCAGCCTGGATCAACCGTCTCAAGCCTGCACGACCGCTCGGTTCGGCGCCCAGGTCGGCGATCTCGTTCAGCAGGATGGCCGTCTCCCGCTGGATCAGCGCTCGCGTGATCGCCTCCTTACGGGGGAAGTACTGGTAGAGCGAGCCGACCCCGACCCCGGCGCGCCGGGCGATCTCATTGGTCGTGTAGGCCTCGAAGCCGCGCTCCTCGAGAATGCGAGCCGCCGCCTCCAGGATGACGCCGACGGTGGCGGCCGATCGCGCCTGGGCGGGGGATTTGCGCGGTTCGAGGCGGCTTGGGTCGAGAGGTTTGGCCATGGGGAAAGACGAGTATCGGATGTGAGCGATTGCTCACATTCTAGCGGACGTCAGAAAGATGCAAGAGAAACCCATGTCCGCTCAAACGACCCCTCTCGCTGAGAAAGCCAAGCCCGAGATCACCGTGTTCATGCTGGTGAAGAGCCTGCCTGAATGGCTGGCGTTTCCGCCCGATGAACGTTTCCGCCTGCTCGGCGAACATGTGGAACCGGTGCTCAGGCAGTATGCGGACGATGTCCGGTTGCGCTTTTACGATGTGGAGTTCTATGCGACCCGCGTGACCGATGTCTGGGTCTGGGAGGCGACGAACCATCACAGCTACCAGCTTCTAGTCGAGGCGTTGCGTGAGACGCCGTTCTGGGATCGCTATTTCGCGATCGTGGAAATCCTGCCGGGTGTGGAGAACGCCTACGCCGTCAATTATGGGCGCCAGCCGCTGGCGGCGTAGACCGCTTTGAGGCATTCCAAGAGCCAAGCCCCGCTGCAGGTCGCCCTGCAGCGGGACAGCCCTGGGTCAGGCCTTCAGGAAGGCCAGCAGGTCGGCGTTGACCTTGTCTTTTTCCGTCGTGCACATGCCGTGGGGGGCGCCTTCGTAGATCTTGAACTCGGCGCCCTTGACCAGTTTGGACGACAGCATCGCCGAGGCGGCGATGGGCACGATCTGATCGTCGGAGCCGTGCAGGATCAGGGTCGGCACGTCGAACGCCTTCAGGTCCTTGGTCAGGTCGGTTTCCGAAAACGCCTTGACGCAGAAGTAGGAGGCCGGGAAGCCCGCCATCATGCCCTGTAGCCAGAACGAGTCCCGCACGCCTTCCGAGACCTTGGCTCCCTTACGATTGTAGCCGTAGAAGGGCATGCTGAGCTCCTTCCAGAACTTCGAACGGTCGGCGACCACCGCGTCGCGGATCTGGTCGAACGCTTCGATCGGCGTGCCTTCGGGATTGGCTTCGCTCTTGAGCATCAGCGGCGGCACGGCCCCGATCAGCACCGCCTTGTCCACACGCTTGGTGCCGTGACGGCCGATGTAGCGGGCGACTTCGCCGCCGCCGGTGGAGTGGCCCACGTGGACGGCGTGCTTCAGGTCCAGCGCCTTGACCAAGGCCGCGAGGTCGTCGGCGTAGGTGTCCATGTCGTTGCCGGTCCAGGGCTGGCTGGAACGGCCGTGGCCCCGGCGGTCGTGGGCGATGCAGCGAAAGCCCTGCGAGGCCAGGAAGAACATCTGGTCTTCGAAGGCGTCGGAGCTGAGCGGCCAGCCATGGCTGAATACGACCGGCTGGCCGGCGCCCCAGTCCTTGTAATAGATTTCCGTGCCGTCCTTGGTGGTGATCGTGCCCATGACGGGTCCTTTCTGATCCCAGAGGGGAGGAAATTCGGCCGCCGTCCTGGCCGCCGCCGACAAGCATACAGCGAGAGGCGGCGATCAGAGGAATATCTTCAGGTGCTGTCGGTCGCTTCGTCGGCGGGGTGAATGCAAACGGCGCGGGCCGTCCATCCGGCCGACCCGCGCGTTAAGCTCGATAGCTTCAGCTCTTCTTGGCGAGCCGGTCCAGAGTCTGGAACTCCTGGTCTGTGAGCTGGATCTGGGCGGCGGCCACGTTCTCTTCCAGGTGGCTGACTTGGCTGGTGCCGGGGATGGGCAGCATGACCGGGCTGCGCTTGAGCACCCAGGCCAGAGCGATCTGGCTGACCGCCGCATTGTGGGCCTTGGCGATGAGGTCGAGCTCGCCCCCCGGCTTGGCCAGATCGCCGGCGGCGAGCGGGAACCAGGGGATGAAGCCGATCCCGTTGGCGGTGCAGTGATCCAGCACAGCCTCGTCGGTGCGGTCGGCGAGGTTGTAGCGGTTCTGCACCGTAGCGACCTTGAACACCTTGCGGGCGGCTTCGATCTCCTCGACGCCGACCTGGCTGAGGCCGGCATGGCGGATCAATCCTTCCTTCAGCATGTCGGCGATGACGCCGAACTGCTCGTCGCGCGGAACCTTGGGATCGATGCGGTGGAGCTGCCAGAGGTCGATGACGTCCACCTTCAGCCGGCGCAGGCTCATTTGCACGCATTGGCGCAGGTATTCGGGCCGGCCGACCTGTTCCCAGATGTTCGGGCCGGAACGAGTCAGGCCGCCCTTGGTGGCCACAAACAGCCCATCGTAGGGATGCAGCGCCTCTGCGATCAGGTCTTCGCTGACAAAGGGGCCGTAGCTGTCGGCGGTGTCGATGAAGTCCACACCGAGCTCGGGCAGGCGCTTGAGCACACGGATCGCTTCGGCGCGGTCCTTCGGTTCACCCCAGATGCCCGGGCCGGTGAGGCGCATGGCCCCGAAGCCGAGGCGCACAACCGGGGCGTCGCCGCCGATCGAGAACTGGCCGGAAGCGCGGGCGTTGATGTCAGTCATTCTACGATCCTTGAGGTTGGGCGGGGCTGAGCCGACTTAAGCATCGGCCCGCGACGGCGGTAGGGGCGCGGCTGCCGGGAAGGGCGCATGTCCGCGCCAATTTTGAATCCAGCCGAAGGGAGCGAATGGCGGCGAAATGTGTTCCGCAATCGCAGCGGCTCAATTGGCTGGGATCGTGCAAGATCATGAAGTTGACGGCCACGCCTTTGGATATTGCTGTCGCGGTTTGCAGGCTTGCCAGGATGGCGGCCTCGTCGCCGTCAGGTGGCGGGCGTCCGCAGAGCCTGGGTGCTTAACGATGACTAGCGCCAGACGGTGGCTCCTCGGCGGGGCGAGCCTAGCTACGGTTATCGGCGGAGGCCTCGCGTTGTTTTCTGGAGGCGCGGCGCGGTGGATCGAGAAGGCTGCGCCGCCTCAAGGTCGCTTCATCGACGTGGATGACGTGCGGCTGCACTACCTTGATGTCGGGGCGGGTCCCGCCATCGTCATGATCCATGGTCTGGGCGGCCAGATGGGCGATTTCACCTACGCCCTGGTCGACAAGCTGAAGGATCGCTACCGGGTCATCGTTGTGGAGCGTCCCGGGTCCGGTTACTCCAATCGAGGCGCCCATAGTTCTGCGCGATTGGGAAGCCAGGCGAAGACCATCGCCGAGTTCATCCAGGTGCTTGGCTTGGATAGTCCTCTGGTGGTCGGGCATTCCCTTGGGGGCGCGGTGGCGTTGACGGTCGCCCTCGACCATCCCGAACATGTCGGCGGCCTGGCCTTGATCGCCCCGCTCACCCACCCGCAGACCACCGTGCCGCCGCTGTTCAACGGCCTGGTCATTCCGTTCCCCTGGTTGAGGTGGATCGTGGCCTGGACGATCGCGGCGCCGGCCGCCATCACCCAGCAGGAACCCGCGGCCAAGATCCTGTTCGGACCCGAAACGCCCCCGGACGACTTCGCGGGCAAGGGCGCGGAGTTGCTCAGCTTGCACCCGCGAACCTTCTACTCGGCGTCAACCGATCTGATGGCCTTGGGCGAAGACCTGCCGGGTCTGTCGGAGCGCTACGCCTCGCTGGACATGCCGGTGGGCGTGGTGTTCGGCACGGGCGACCGTATCCTCGACCCCGCGCTGCACGGCGAAGCCATGGTCGGCAAGATCGCCGGGCTCGAGCTGGAGCTGATCGCAGGCGGCGGCCACATGCTGCCCGTGACCCAGCCCCAGCGCACTGCCGACTTCATCGTCCGAATCGCTCAACGGGTCAGCCCGCCGGTCGCGGAGAGAATGCGGGCCTGAGCGAACGTCCGGGAGCGCGCCGGCTGCGGGCTCCCGGACGCGGCCTACTGGCCGTACAGCTTCACCAGGTCGAACAGGTAGTCGCGGCCCTCATACAGCGTCTTCACGCCGATCCGCTCGTTCAGCCCGTGGATATGGCCGCCGTCCGGCTCGTGGAAGAAGCCGCTGACGCCGTAGGTCGGGATGCCGACGTCGCCCATGAACACCCCGTCTGTGGCGCCCGCGAGCAGGGTCGGCACCACCGGCACGCCTGGATAGTACTTGGCGGTGATGGTGCGGATCGGCCCCATCACCTCGGGCGCCATCGGCGTGGGCTTGGCCAGCGGGCCGCGATGGTCGGGCAGGGTGATGACCACCGCCGGATCGGCCACGATCTCGGCCAGCTTCTGCTGCACGGCGTCGGTGGAGACGCCGGGGAAGATGCGGCAATTGACGTTGGCCACGGCGCGCTGGGGCAGGGCGTTGGTGGCGTGTCCGGCGTTGAGCAGGGTCGCCACGCAGGTGGTGCGCAGCGCGGTGTTCCAGCTCGGGTCGGCGGTGACGATGGCGGCCGCCTTGGCGTCGTGCGGATCGGCCATCAGGGCGGTCATCGCTGCGCCCTTCTCGCCACCGACGATCTTGGACATGGCGGTGAAGTAGGCGCGGTTGGCGTCGTTGAACTGGATCGGGAAGTCGTACTGGCTGACGCGCATCAGGGCTGCGGCCAGATGATAGATGGCGTTGTCCTTGACCGGACGTGAGCTGTGGCCGCCGGGATTGGTCACCGTCAGGTCGTAGTTCTGCGGGGTCTTTTCCGCCGCCTCCACCGACAGCAGCAGCCGCTTGCCGGATTCGTCGAGTTGTCCGCCGCCGCCCTCGTTCAGGGCGAAGGCCGCGTCGACCAAGGGACGCTCGTGGGTGGCGAGCCAGCCGGCCCCGTTGAAAGCGCCCTCGGTCTCTTCCCCGCAGGTCAGCGCCATCTTGACCGTGCGCTTCAGCTTGATGTGCTGGGCCTTGAGGCGGGCCATGGTGTCGACCCAGACCGCGGCCATCGCCTTGTCGTCGCTGGAGCCGCGCGCGTAGAAATAACCGTCCTCCTCGACCAGGGTGAAGGGGTCGCGCGCCCAGTCGGCCCGCTTGGCCTCCACCACGTCGATGTGCGCCAGCAGCAGCACGGGCCGGGCCTTGGGATCGGTCCCCGGCAGCACGGCCACCAGCCCGCCTTCCTTGGGATGGTCGGGGGCGGCGAAGGGGTGCAGGTCGGCGGCGGGATAGCCGGCCTCGGTCAGGTGCGCCTGCATCTTGGCCGCCGCTTCGGTGCAGCTTCCGACCGACAGGGTGGTGTTGGTCTCCACCAATTCCTTGTAGAGCGCGCGAAACTGCGTCTGGTCCGGCCGAAGCGCTTGGGCCGATGCGCCGCTCGCGGCCAGCAGGCCCGTCCCCATCATCAGGCTGCAGATCAAACGCTTCATGTCGTTCCCCTATTTCGTAGGGGATCGGAGCCGATCTGTCCGCGATTGACAAGGGCCGTGGGCGACATGGCGGGGGAGGGACTGTCGTTGCGAGCGGCTTGGGCGCCCGACGGCCCGTTCCATTCGACTGTTCCGCCGGGGTCGACCCCTCTTGCCAAAGGCGAACGCCCGGCTGAAGGTGGGCCATAATCAAGAAACGCAGGGAGTAGGGTGTTGAAAAATGGTAGCGCTACCGTCGGTCTGGCCATCGGAGCGGCGGTCTTCGTCGGAGCTATGGCGGCGCAGGCGCAGCCCAAGATCATCGGGCCGTCGGTCTATGACTGGAGCGCCGGCCGCGACCAGAAGACCGACGTCGGCGCGTTCCGCCAGGTGATGAAGGGACCCACCGCGACGCTCGACGAACTGGAGGTCCATGTCACGAGGCTAGACCCTGGCAAGTTGTCCCATCCGCCTCACCGTCATCCCAACGAGGAGCTGGTCATCATCCGGCAGGGGACCGTCGAGACCTTGTCCGGCGGCGTGTGGAAACGCCTGGGGCCGGGGTCGGTGATCTTCAACGCTTCCAATTCCCTGCATGGGCTGAAGAACGTGGGCTCGGTCCCCGCGATCTACGACGTGATCAACTGGAAGGCGCCGCCGAAGACCGGACGGCCTTAGCGGCCGGGCAAGTCCTCGTTCCGAATGGCTGCAAGCATAGGCGTTGAAAAGATGGACGATCTGAGCCGGCGGTCCCTGCTCATGGCCACGGGGGTCGGGGCCACAAGCCTTTTGCCGGGTCTGCCCGACGCAGCGTCGGCGCAGGCCGTTTCCGCGGGTCCGGGGCCGAGCTTGAAGCCCACCCATCGTATTCGCTTCGCGGTGATCGGCCTGGACCATCCCCACATCCTGAGCATGACGGCGACGGTGCTCCGGGGCGGCGGCGAGCTGGTTTCGGTCTACGCCGTCGACCCCAAGCAGATCAGGGATTTCCGCGCCAGTTTCGGGGACGTGAAGCTCGCTCGCAGCGAGGCCGAGATCCTGGAAGACACCTCGATCCAGCTTGTCGCCGGCGCCCCGATCCCCGATCAGCGCACGCCGCTGGGCCTACGGGTGATGCGGCATGGCAAGGATTTCCTCAGCGACAAGCCGGGGATCGTCACCCTGGATCAACTGGCCGAGGTGCGCCGGACGATCGCGCAGACCGGTCGGAAGTTCGCGATCATGTATTCCGAACGGCTGGAAGTCCCGGCGGCGGTCAAGGCGGGCGAACTGGTCAAGGCCGGCGCCATCGGGCGGGTCGTACAGACGATCAACATCGCCCCGCACCAGATCAACGCGCCCGCCCGACCGGCCTGGTTCTTCGACAGGGCGCGCTATGGCGGCATCCTCACCGATATCGGGTCCCATCAGGCCGATCAGTTCCTCTACTATACAGGCTCGAAGTCGGCCCAGGTGCTGTCGTCCCAGGTCGCCAACGTTTCCCACAAGGCTCATCCTGAATTCCAGGACTTCGGGGATATGACCGTGACGGGCGACGGCGGCGCCGGTTACATCCGGGTGGACTGGTTCACCCCGGACGGCCTCGGGACATGGGGCGATGGGCGACTGTTCATCCTGGGGACCGACGGCTACATCGAACTGCGCAAGTTCGCCGACCCGGCGGGGCGCAAGGGCGGCAATCACCTGTTCATCGTCGACAAGAAGCAAGCGCTCTACATGGATTGCAACAACGTCGCGTTGCCGTTCGGCCCACAGTTCGTCGCCGATATCGTCAATCGCACCGAGATCGCCCAGGATCAGGTGCAGGCGCTACTGGCGGCCGAACTTGTGCTGACGGCGCAGCAGAACGCCAAGCCGGCGCCGTTCGCGACCTGAGCTAATTCAGAACACCTTCAACTCGACAAGGCGCAGCGCCTTCCTCGGCGCCGGCGTGAAGACGACGCGCAATTTATCGGTGACGAGCGGTCTCCAGGCGATGCGGTTCACCCCGCCCGCGACGGGGCGTCTGGGCCGGGAGAGCAGCACCACGTCCGTCCATCGTCCGTCGCGCCAGACCTGGACCCGGAGGTCGTTTGGCGCGGCGAGCCCCGTCTGGTTCGCGAAGAAGCTCAGGTCCGCGGAACTGAGGTGCACGGGATGTCCGAAATCGACGGCGTACCAGTCCTGTGGGTGGGAAGAGCCCACGGTCGACCAGCCGTTCGGCATTTCGGGGAAGAACCAGACGCGCCCGTCGATGGCCTGGTGCAACATGGTGGGATCGTTGTTGACGGAGGCGGTCGCCCTGGGAAAATCGGTCTTCACCAGGTTCACGGCGAGATCGATCCGACGCTCGACTGGCTTTGGAGGTGCCTGGGCGAGGTGTGCGGTTAGCTTGCCCAGTCTTGACGAATTCGCCGCGCGCCGTCCGTCGATATAGATCGAAAGGCCGGCGCCACGACCATAACGGCGACCGTCGGCATCGAACACGACCGACACCAGATGCCCGTGATACGGCGCGTCCTGCAGTGCGAAGTAGGGCAGGAAGTCCGGATCGCGGGGATCGGCGGGGACCAGGGGGTTCACTTCGAGCACGTCATCGGCCCGAGGACGCAGTCCGACCAGTCCGCTGATGATCAGGTCGTCGAAGCCGGAGTGGTTGTAGTGATGGCTCCGTGGCAGTCCAACGATGGGCTTGCCCGTATCCGGGTCGTAATCTTCCTGAAGATCGGGCCGGGCGTCCTGAAGATGCAGTCGTGCATATTGCCTCAATAGGCTGACATAGTCGGAGGCGCTCACGATGTCCTGATTGTAGTCGTTCAGCAGGTTGGCCATCGCCACCAGGGCCTGCGTGGTCTGGAACGGCCAGGCTGGACCGTTCCATTGGCACTCGCGCAGGCCGGTCGCCTTGTCGTAGCGATACTGCTTCATGTAGTTCGGGTAGGACGGCTCGTTGGTCCGCAGGCCGAATCTGCCGCCGAGTTCGTTCGAAGACAATAGATGCCGCCATGCCTGCGCGTAGATGTGCTCGTCTCGCGCCAGTTCCGTGTACCAGGGTAGATAACCGACCAGTTCACGCCCTCGGATCGGCGTCCAATAGTGTATGAAGGCGTTGTCGATCTTGTAGCGATCGATGAAATGCTGGAGGGCGTCGCTCCACAGGCTCGCCTGGACGGCGTTGCGCAGGTCGTCGGCGCGTTGGGCGTAGAGGGCCGCTGTCGCCGTATCGCCCTTCAGCGCCGCCAGGCGGCTGATCGCGCGGGCGTTGGCGAACATGTAGCTGTTGATCGACGGACGGAACGCTTCGCCGCCGGTGAAGCCGTCACGTCCGCCGCTCGCGTCGATCGAGGCGATCGTGTATTCGGTAGCGTCGAGCAGCGGTTCGATCCAGTATAGTTTCTTACCGGCGTCGTAATGATCGTCCCAGAGCCCGTATATGTGCTCCATGCTGTTCAGATGTCGGACGGCGAAAGCTGCATCGCCGTCGACGAGGTAATGGGCGTAAACGGCGTCGGCGATCGACTCGCTGAAATGGCGGTCGTTTCCGCCGCCCGAGTACATGTAGTCGATATAGTCGTCGGCATAGCGCCGGTCGCGCAGCCAGCGCCCCTCGTAGATATGGAATGCGGTGGCGTCGTTCAGGCTGGCGTACGGTTCGCGCTGCCAGCCGACGTCGTCGAGGAATTCGGTGGAGATATAGCCGCGTGCGCCCAGGTCCCGCTGATGGGCGCGAAACACCTGCCAGCGATAATAGTAGATCCGGTTCAGCGTCGGGTCGGCGGAATCGAAGAACGGGATGTTTCCCGCGTACCAGTCCGCATCGGCGCCGAAGCGGGCGCGGGCGATCTTGCTTTCATTAAGTGGAAGGCCGGTTCGGGCCTGGGCCTGTCCGGTTGCGAGCGCCGACGGGACGCAAGCGGCCAGGCCCAGGACGAGCCCGATCAATCCGCCGGCGATCCCTCGCGTGGAACTCGTTTTGAATATGCCCATGCAGTCTTGGCTTGGCGGAGATATGGAAGCGAATAGCCGACGGATTTCGTGCTGGGCCGCTCAGTCCAACTTCACCAGCATCTTGCCGATGTTCTCCCCGGTGAAGAGTTTCAGGAAGGCGTTGGGCGCGGCCTCGATGCCGTTGTCGATGCTCTCGCGCCACTTCACCTGGCCGGCCCTGATCCAGGCGGTCATGTCCGAGACGAAGGCGTCGGTCTGATCGAAGTAGTCGGAGACGATGAAGCCTTGCAGGCGAAGCCGCTTGCCCACCGCCATGATGATGTTGGACGGGCCGGGCTGCGGCTCGGTGTCGTTGTAGTTCGAGATCATCCCGCACAGCGCGAAGCGGGCGAAGGGCCGTGCGGCGTTCAGCGCCGCGACCAGATGCTCGCCGCCGACATTCTCGAAATAGACGTCGATGCCCTTCGGCGCGGCGCGGCCCAGGGCGGCGGTGAGATCGGGCTCGGCCTTGTAGTCGATCACCTGATCCACGCCGAGGTCACGCAGCCACGCGCATTTCTCCGCCCCACCGGCCGACCCGATCACGGTCGCGCCTTTCAGCTTGGCGATCTGGCAGACGATCTGGCCCACCGCGCCCGCGGCGGCCGAGACGAACACGGTATCGCCCGCCTTTACGCCCGCGATCTTGGTCAGCCCAGCCCAGGCGGTCATGCCGGTCATCCCAGCCGCGCCCAGGAAGGTTTGCGGCGGCAAGCCCTGAGCGTCGATCTTCTGGAGGTACTGTGGTGGGGCGTTGAACGCCTCGCGCCATCCCAGCATGGAGCTGACGAGGTCGCCGGGCCGAAACGCCGCGCTGTTGGACGCGCAGACCTCGCCGACGGCGCCGCCCTGCAGGGCTTTGCCGATCTCGAATGGCGGCACATAGCTCGGCCGGTCGTACATCCGGCCGCGCATGTAGGGGTCGACCGACATGAACAGGTTCTTGACCTGGACCTCGCCTTCGCCAGGCGGGGGCAGGGGCGTGGTTGCGATCTCGAAATTGGCGGCCTGCGGCAGGCCATGCGGGCGCGACGTCAGGCGGACCTCGCGCGATTGGGTCATGGGTGAGTGTGGCATTGGCGCTTCCTCCGAACGCTTCTTGCCGTCCACCGTAGCCCCTAAGCGGGCGCGAACAACCCGACGTCTTTCCCGCTGAGCGCGAGCCGGATCTTTAGGCCCGGTTCAGGCGCGGCGTCAGCCAGACCATAATCCGCGAAAAGCGGTCGCCGCTGCAGGGGAAGGGCTTGGTCGCCGCCTTGGCCGCAAAGGCGGACGCCTGTTCCGCCGTGCGACGTTCGCTCTGGGGAAGCGACATCCATTCCCGGATGAGGGCTCGGCGTGAATTATGCTCAGGCTTCATAAGAAAAGTCTTTCCAGCGCGGATGGCGCGGTTTTTAAGGCGAAGACATTTGCGCTTAAATTTGTTCGCAGTCATTCGATTAAATATTTTATTCGAACATAAATATGAAATACGAATATTTTGGTTTTACATAAATGTTCGCAAAGGCGGCTCCCGTGTCACCTGCTCGATGCGGCGACCCGTGAAACGTCGGCACGTTTGAAGATGCGAGCGCGACGGTGGCGTTCCAGGCCAAGGCTCCGCTAAAAGCCGGTCATGTTGCGACTGACCGAACTGAAGCTGCCGCTCGACCACGCGGCCGAGGCGCTCCGGGCCGCCGTGCTCGAACGCTTGGGCGTGGGCTCCGACGATCTGCTCGACTACGCCGTCGTCCGCCGCGCCCACGACGCGCGCCGCAAGTCGGCTATCCTCATGGTCTATTCGGTCGACGCCGCCGTGCGGGACGAGGCGGTGGTGCTGGCGCGGCTGGACGGCGACCACAGGGTCCAGATCACGCCAGACACCGCCTATCGATTCGTTGCGCGCGCGCCGGAAGGGTTGACCTCGCGCCCCGTGGTGATTGGCGCGGGTCCGTGCGGCCTGTTCGCCGGTCTGATCCTGGCCCGGATGGGGTTTCGGCCGATCATCCTGGACCGCGGCAAGGTGGTGCGCGAGCGCACCAAGGACACCTGGGGCCTGTGGCGGCGGGGCGTGCTCGACCCGGAGTCCAACGTGCAGTTCGGCGAGGGCGGGGCCGGCACGTTTTCGGACGGCAAGCTCTACAGCCAGATCAAGGACCCACGCCATCTCGGCCGTAAGGTGCTGACCGAGTTCGTCCAGGCCGGCGCCCCGCCGGAAATTCTGACCGAGGCCCACCCCCACATCGGCACCTTCCGCCTGGTGACCATGGTCGAGCGCATGCGCTCGAGCATCGAGGCGCTGGGCGGCGAATACCGGTTCCAGAGCCGGGTTGAGGACCTGGACGTCGAGATCGCGTCCGACGGCGGGCGGCGGGTGCGCGGCGTGGTGCTACAGAATGGCGAGCGGATCGCGGCGGATCATGTGGTGCTGGCGGTTGGCCACAGCGCGCGCGACACCTTCCAGATGCTGTACGATCGGGGCGTGCACATCGAGGCCAAGCCGTTCTCGATCGGCTTCCGCATCGAGCACCCGCAGTCGCTGATCGACCGAGCGCGGTTCGGTACCTGCGCCGGCCATCCCGACCTGGGGGCTGCCGACTACAGTCTGTCGCACCACTGTTCCAACGGCCGCAGCGTCTACAGTTTCTGCATGTGCCCCGGCGGCACGGTGGTGGCGGCGACCTCGGAGCCTGGCCGGGTGGTCACCAACGGCATGAGCCAATATTCGCGCAACGAGCGCAACGCCAACGCCGGCCTGGTGGTGGAGATCACGCCGGCCGACTATCCCGACCATCCGCTGGCCGGCGTCGCCTTGCAGCGGCATTGGGAGGCACAGGCGTTTGTCGCGGGTGGCGGGACCTATGCGGCGCCGGGCCAGCGGGTCGGCGACTTCCTGGTGGGGTGGCCCTCGACGGCCTTGGGTGCGGTGACGCCTTCGTACAAGCCGGGTGTCCATCTGACCGACCTGGCGGGCTGTTTGCCTGACTACGCCATCACAGCTATCCGCGAGGCGCTGCCGGTGTTCGGGCGCAAGATCCCTGGCTACGACGATCCCGACGCCATGCTGACCGGGGTGGAGACGCGCACCTCGTCCCCGATCCGCATCGTGCGGGGCAAGGATTTCGAGAGCCTCAACACGCGTCGGCTGTACCCGGCGGGTGAAGGCGCCGGCTACGCGGGCGGCATCCTGTCCGCCGCCGTCGACGGCATCAAGGTGGCCGAGGCGGTGGCGATGAGCATGCTGGGCGGGGCGGGCTGACCGCAGCCGCTCAATGGAAGTCGCGCGACGGCGGCATGATGCGGACGTTGCGGGGGTGGACGCCGGCGCGGCGGGGAGCCGAGGGTTTGCGGGTCGGCGCTGCGTCGCCGAACATCAGCTCGCCCAGGTCCAGTTGCGGCTCGGCCAAGCCCTTCAGCCCCGCGCTGCGGTCGCACAGCCGGTGGACCAGGACGTGGATCACCTCCTTGGCGTCGGGCGCGCGTTGGATGCGGCCGTGGGCCTCGATCAGGCGGGCGGACATGATGGTCTTGCGGAACAGCTCGAACACCTTGGGCAGCACCACCAGGTTGGCCACCCCGGTCTCGTCCTCGATGGTTATGAAGCAGACCTCGCCGGTTCCCGGTCGCTGGCGCACCAGCACCACCCCCGCCACGCTGGCGGCTGAGCCGTCGTCCATCGAGGCAAGCCCGGCACAGGGCAGGATGGCCTTGGCGGCGAACGAGGCGCGCAGGAAGTCCATCGGGTGGGCCTTCAGCGACAGCCGCGTGGTCTGGTAGTCGGCCACCACGTGCTCGCTCGGCGCCATCCGGGGCAGGTGGACGGTGGGTTCGGTATCGGGCAGGGCGGTCAGCAGCGGCGCCGGCGCAGCGCGCGACAGACCCCGCACCCGCCACAGCGCGGCGCGCCGGTCCAGCCCGATGGAACGCATGGCGTCCGCCTCGGCCAGGGTTTGCAGGTGCGAGGGCGTCAGGCGGGCGTGGCGGACCAGGGCGTCGAAATTCTCGAAAACCGCATGATCGCCTGCTGCGCGCGGCAGGCGCCCCCGTGCCGTCTCCAGAGCCTTGGCCGCATCTTCGGGAAAGCCGTCGATCCGGCCCAGGCCCAGCCGCAGCACCGGCCGATCCCGGGCCTCGCCTGGCTCCAGGGTGCAGCCCCAGTTGCTGAAGTTCACATCGGCCGGGCGCACCTCGACATCGTGCTCTCGGGCGTCGCGCACGATCTGGGCGGGGGCGTAGAAGCCCATGGGCTGGGAGTTGAGCAGGGCGCAGGCGAAGGCCGCGGGATGCAGGCACTTCAGCCAGGATGAGACATAGACCAGCTTGGCGAAGCTCACCGCATGGCTTTCCGGGAAACCGTAGGAGCCGAAGCCCTCGATCTGCTTGAAACAGGCCGCCGCGAAGTCCTCGGGATAGCCGCGCGCGATCATGCGGCTGGTCATCCGCTCGCGGTACTTGTCCATGCCGCCGGCGTTGCGGAAGGTGGCCATGGCGCGCCTGAGCCCGTCGGCCTCGGTCCCGCTGAATTCCGCCGCCACCATGGCGATCTGCATCACCTGTTCCTGGAACAGGGGCACGCCGCGGGTGCGCTTGAGCACCTCCTTCAGTTCGTCCTTCTTTCCGAACCCCTCACCCGGTTCGGGATAGTCGATCTGGTCTTCCGGAAGGTGGCGGCTCTTCAGGTAGGGATGCACCATGCCGCCCTGGATCGGCCCCGGCCGCACGATGGCGACCTCGATCACCAGGTCGTAGAACACAGTCGGTCTGAGCCGGGGCAGCATGTTCATCTGGGCCCGGCTCTCGATCTGGAACACGCCGATGGTGTCGCCCCTGGAGACCATGGCGTAGACCTTGAGAGCCTCTTCCTGCTTGCGGCGCGTCAGTTCGCCAGGCTCCACGCTATTCTGATCTTCAGGGGGATCGCCCGCCTGTTCGTCGATCTCGGCCATGTCGGTCACGTCCGACAGGTCATGCCGGTTCAGCAGGTTCAGGGCGCGCTTGATGCAGGTCAGCATCCCCAGGGCCAGGACGTCGACCTTGGAGATGTCCAGCGCGTCGATGTCGTCCTTGTCCCATTCGATGAAGGTGCGGTCGGGCATGGCGCCGTTGAGGATCGGCACGGTGTCGTCCAACCGGTCTTGGGTCAGGATGAAGCCGCCGACGTGTTGGGACAGGTGGCGAGGGAACTCGATCAGTTGGCGGGTCAGGTCTACTGCCTGTAGGATGGTCGGGTTGGTCGGATCGAGCCCGGCCTGGCGGATGTGGCCGTTGGGCGGCATGTCGCCCCAGCTGCCCCAGACCATGCCGGCGAGCGCGGAAGTCACGTCCTCGGTCAGGCCCAGCGCCTTGCCCACCTCGCGGATGGCGCTGCGCGGGCGGTAGTGGATCACCGTGGCGCAGATGGCGGCGCGCTCGCGGCCATAGCGGTTGTAGACGTACTGGATCACCTCCTCGCGCCGTTCGTGCTCGAAATCCACGTCGATGTCGGGGGGCTCCAGCCGCGCTTCGGAGAAGAAGCGTTCGAACAGCAGGTTGAACTTCTCCGGGTTCACCGAGGTCACGCCCAGGCAGTAGCAGACCACGCTGTTGGCCGCCGATCCGCGCCCCTGGCACAAGATGCCCCGGTCGCGGGCGAAGCGGACCAGGTCGTGCACGGTCAGGAAGTAGCTGGCGTAGTCCCGCGAGGCGATGAAGGCGAATTCCTGGGCCAGCATCGCCTTGACCTTGTCCGGCACGCCGTCCGGATAGAGGTGCGGCGGATAGCGCCAGTCCGCGCCCGCCCAGGCCAGCGCCTCCAGATGCTGTTGCGGCGTCTTGCCGGGTGGAGTGGGTTCGCTGGGATAGGGCGTGCGGACCTGCTTGAGATCGAAGTCGCAGAGCGCCAGCAGGCGCTGGGTCTCAAGGATAGCGTCGGGATGGTCGCGGAACAGGCGCGCCATCTGCTGGCGGGACTTCAGATGGCGCTCGGCGTTGGGTTGAAGGTGGCGGCCGGCCTGCGCCACGGTGACGTGCTCGCGGATACAGGTCATCACATCCTGCAAGGGGCGGCGTTCATGCGCGTGATAGAGCACGTCGTTGACCGCCAGCAGCGGCGCGTCCGCGTTTTCCGCGAGCCTCGCCAGGGCGTCGAGGCGGCGCGCGTCGGCGGGGCCGTAGCCCATGGCGGCGGCGAGCCAGACCTGACCGGGATTGGCCTCGACCAGCCGCTCCAGCGTCGCGCGGCACGTTTCCATCGGGCCGGCGGTTGGCGGAACCAGCGCCAGGGACAGGCCGCGGCTCTTGTGCAGCAGGTCGTCCAAGACCAATACGCAGTCGCCCTTCTTCACGCCCGGCTTGGTGTTGGCGTGGGTCAGCAGGCGCGATAGCCGGCCATAGGCCTCGCGGTGCTGGGGGAAGGCCAGTACGTCCGGCGTCCCGTCGGCGAACACCAGCCGCACGCCCACGACGTATTTGAAGGCTTCGAGCCGCTTCAGCGCCTCCGGGTCGGCCTCGTCGGAGCCTTCCGCGTAGGCCCGTATTAGCTTCTTGATCCGGGAGAAGGGCCGCACCACGCCGGCCAGGGTGTTGCGATCCGCCACCGCCATGCCGGTGTGGCCGAGCGCCAGCGCCCTCTCCAGCAACTCCTCTGGATGGGACGCGCCGCGCAGGAAGGAGAAGCAGGTGGAGACCGCGAACTCCGCATAGTCGGGCGCGTCGTTCATCCGAACAGGCCGTGCAGGCGCCATGTCGGTGTAGGCGGCGGCTCGGGCGGCGCATCCTTATCGAGCGGCGGCTTTCCCGGCCTTGCGGCGGGCGACGCGTCGTAGCGATGCTGGCGGAACACCCAGTAGCGGCGACCGGTCTCGTCCTCCAGGCGGTAGTAGTCGCGAACGGACGCGTCCGCATCGTCCAGCGCCCATTCCGGTTCGATCCGCTCGGGACCTTCGGCGCGGACCACGGTGCGGACCACGCGCCGCCAGGTGAAGCGGCGCGGTGGGCCTTCAGGCGCCTCGGCCATGGGCACGTCGATGCGCTGGGGCGGGGTGAACAGGCGCAACGGCCGTAGCGGCGCGCTTTCGAACCGGGCGGGGGCTTCGGCGCTCCAGTCCACGGGTGCGCCAAGGGCGACGGCCTTGCAGGCGCGTTTCGGCCGGTGGGCGTCGCCCGGCGCCAGGCGCACGATCCGGGCGCCGGTGCGTGCGGCCAGGCGGTCGGCGAGATCGGCCAGGGCCTCGGTCCCGCCGGCGAGGTCGCCTACGTCCAGCAGGTCGGCGGCCTCTGGCCTCAGGGCGTCGGCGACCTCGGCGGTCAGGCGGAGTTGGTCGAAACCGAAATCCGCCTCCAGCCCCTCGTTAAGCCCTGCCAGCCGCTCGGCGAACAGGGCGGCGATGCGGCGGGCGTCGCTGAGCGGTGCGCCGGTCGCCACTCCCAGCCGTTTCACCGCCCCGTCGACCCGGAACAGGTCCAGCCGGAACCGGCGACCGCCCATCCCACGCGTGTCCAGGGCTGTGACCAGGTCGGCGGCCAGATCAGCGGTCACTTGCAGCACCTGGGTCTCGTCGGCGATCGGCTCGAACATCCTGCGCTGGGCCATGAAGCGGGGCGCCTCAAGCTTCAGGTCGAGCGGACCGGCGCGCAGGCCCATCGCCTCGTCCAGCCGGTGCAGCGCCGCCTCTCCCAGGCGGCGGCCCAGGGCGGCGCGGGGTATGTCCTGGATCTGGCCGATGCGCTTGAGGCCCAGGTGGCGCAGCACCTCGACGCTGTCGGCTTCGATGCGCAGGGCGGCGATGGGGAGATCGGCTAAGGCTTCGGCTCGCACGCCGATGGGGACCACGCCGCCGCGCCCGAACCGGGCTGTGGCGTAGGCCAAACCCGGCGTGTCGGCCACCGCCAGGCGCAGGTTGAAGGCGAACCGCGCGGCGATCTCGGCCAGCAGCGCCGCCTCGCCGCCGAACAGGTCCGCGCAGCCGGTGAGGTTCAGGTCGATCCCGTCCGGCGCGTGCAGAGCCAGCGCCGGGGTGTAGCGGCGGCAGGCCTCCGCCAGCCGCTCCAGCAGGGCGAGGTCGGCGGCCGGGTCGGCCTCGACCATCCGCAGGCCCGGCGTGCGGGCGCGGGCGTCGGCCAGGGTCATGCCGGCGCCGAGGCCCTCGCGTTCGGCCGTCCTATCGACCGCCGTGAGCCGCAACGCGCCCTTCTGCTTCTCCGCCAGCACCAGGGGCGCGGTCGCCGGGGAAGGCCGCGAACGGTGCGTCCGATTGGTGGACAGGCGTGAGAACCACAGGTGGGCGTAGCGGCGTGGCAAGGCGGAAAGCTTCATCTTCGCTGCTCCATTCCAGGGTCCAGCGCCCCGGCCGGCCGAGACGATTGCGAACAAGTTCGAGGTCGAGCGTGGGGCCGCCAAGATAGCGGCGTGGCGCGCGGCTGGGCGCGGTGGCGACGCGCCAGCGGCTCATGGCGGCGCTGGTCCCGTCCAGGTCTGGGGTGAGCAGCAGGGTCAGGGTCGAGGTCTGCTGGGCGTGGACGTTGAGCCGCTGGGTCAGGGCCAGGTCGAGCTTGCGGGCGCCGCGCCGCAGGTCGCCCACCACCGCGCAGACCGCGCCCGAGCGGGTCGCTTCGTCCACGATCCTCAGCGCCTCCGCCCCGTCGCGAGCCGAGACCAGGGCCAGCCGGCCGGGATCCAGGCCCAGCGCATGCAGGCCCGGGCCGTACAGCGCGCCATCCTCCTGCAATGTCTCCGCCTCCTGCACCAGCAGGGCCGAACGGTCGGGCCACGCCTTGAACAGGCGCGCCAGCAGCAGGACGGCGAAGACGGCCACAGCCGTCCGGTCGCCCGGCCCCGCCGCAGCCTGATGCGCCCCGAACGCCAGCCCGCCCAGGCCAAAGCGTGTGTCCACAGCCTCTGGTCCAAAGCTCAGCGCGCGTTTGAGACCCGCCGCGCCGATGTCTTCGGCGCGCAGCCCGCCACGCGCCCTGCGCCCGCTTTTGAGCGTATTACGTTCGATGGCCGAGATACGGCCGCGCAGATCGATAAGGTTGGGCGGCTGGAACATGGGAAAGGTTTGTTCTCTTTTCGTTCTTGATAGATTCCGAGTCCGGACCTCGGAGTCAACAGGCGAATCGGAAGGCGGGAGATATCGGCGGCGATGCGCGTTAGGGCTTGCGGACCTGAACCGGAGTCTGGATGACCGCCCACGACGCTTCTCCCGCCATCGTCTGGTTCCGGCGCGATCTCAGGCTCACCGATAATCCGGCGCTGCACACAGCAGTGCAGTCGGGGCGGCCGGTCATTCCGGTCTTCATCCTGGACACCCATAGTCCCGTGCGCGGGCCGGGCGCGGCCTCGTCCTGGTGGCTCGACAAGTCGCTCAAGGCCCTGGCCAAGGACCTGGCGGCGGCGGGGGCGCGGCTGGTCCTGCGCAAGGGTGATGCGGCGGCCTTGCTGCCCAGGCTGGTGCGCGAGACCGGGGCGGGGCTGGTCTGCTGGAACCGCAGCTACGAACCCCAGCTCGAACAGCGCGACGAAGAACTGGCCGATGGGCTCGGCCAGCACGGGATCGAGGTGCGGACCTCCAACGCCACCCTGCTGCAGGAGCCGACCGATGTGCGGACCAAGACCGGTGGTCCCTACAAGGTGTTCACGCCGTTTTGGAACACGGCCTCTCCCCTGGTCGGGGACATCCACCTCCATCGCGCGCCGTCCAAGCTGAAGCCGCCCGGCGCGTGGCCGGCCTCTGACGCCCTGGAGGATTGGAAGCTGCATCCCTCTGGTCCCGACTGGTCGACGGGGTTCGAGGACTGGACGCCGGGCGAGGCGGGAGCCAAGGCGCGGCTCGACGCCCTGCTATCCAAGGCGCTGGAAGGCTATCCCGAGGGCCGCGACCGCCCGGCGATCGAGGGTGGGTCGCGCCTGTCGCCGCACCTGGCCTGGGGTGAGATCGGCCCGCGCCAAGTCTACACCGCCGTCGAGCGGGCCGGCGCCGTGCATCCGAACCTGAAGCCCCAAGCCGACAAGTTCCTGGCCGAGATCGGCTGGCGGGAGTTCAACTACAACCTGCTCGACCAGCAGCCGGAGCTGGCCGAATGCAACTTCCGCAGCAACATGGACGGTCTGAAGTGGCGGCGCAGTCCGTCGGCGCTTAGGGCCTGGACGCAGGGTATGACCGGCTATCCGATCGTGGACGCCGGCATGCGCCAGCTCTGGATCACCGGCTGGATGCACAACCGGGTGCGGATGATCGTCGCCTCCTTCCTGGTCAAGCACCTGCTGATCGACTGGCGGCAGGGGGAGGGGTGGTTCTGGGACTGCCTGGTCGACGCCGATCCTGCCAACAACACCGCCAACTGGCAGTGGAGCGCGGGCGTGGGCGCGGACGCCCAGCCCTTTTTCCGCATCTTCAACCCCATGGCCCAGGGCGAGAAGTTCGATCCGGGCGGCAACTATGTCCGCCGGTGGATTCCCGCGCTCGCCAAGCTGGACCGGCGATACATCCATGCCCCGTGGACGGCCCCCGCGGATGATCTGCGCAAGGCTGGAATCAAGTTGGGTGAGACCTATCCCGGGCCCATCGTCGAGCACGAGGCGGCCCGAAAGCGGGCCCTGGAGGCGTTGCGCAACGCGCGAGGCGGCCACGCCTGAGCCATGACGAGCCGTCCCGTTCCACGCAAGCTTGGCCGGATACAAGTGGGCGCTGAACGCAAGATCGTCATGAACACGCCCTTGTGTCGCATGAGTTTGCGCGCCTAAACTGGGTTATCGTCGCGCGGGGCGTACAAATCTGTCGCCGATTCCGTGTTCAAATCTCTTTTCCAGCACCTTGCCAGATAGGGCGTTCGCCGCGGCCGAAGCGCCGCCGTGTTGGTCGCGATACTCTGGGCTTTCTTGCAGAACTCGATCGTGAGGACGGCGCGGTTTGGCGGAACATGGCGTGAGCGAGGTCATCACGGCGATCGGCTGGGCCCTGTTGGCCTTCTCGCTGATCGGCGCCCTTTACACCTTCGCGTCGGGCTGGGCCGTCGGATGGTTCTTTTCGCGCCAGCCGGCGGCTGAGGCCAGCCTTCCCCCGGTGACGATCCTAAAGCCGCTGCATGGGGACGAGCCGGGGCTGCGCGCCTGCCTGGAGGGCTTCTGCACCCAGGACTATCCTTCTCCGATCCAGATCATCTTCGGCGTGCGCGACCCGTTCGACCCCGCGATCCAGGTCGTAAGGGCGCTGGCCGCCGACTTCCCCCGCCTCGATATCGAGATGGTGATCGACGACCGGGTCTATGGCGCGAACCTGAAGATTTCCAACCTGGTCAACATGGAGCGTTTGGCCAAGCATCCCGTGATCGTCGTCGCCGACAGCGACGTCAGCGTCAGCCCGGACTATCTCCGTCGATTGGCGGCGGCGCTCTCGCCGTCCGAGGTGGGTTACGTCTCCTGCGCCTTCGTGGGCGTGCCGACCGGGACCTTGTGGTCGAAGCTCTCCGCCATGGCGATCAACTATCACTTCCTGCCGAGCGTGGCGTTCGGGCTCGGCATCCGGCTGGCCAAGCCTTGCTTCGGGCCGACCATGGCCTTCCGCAGGGACGTGCTGGACCAGGCGGGCGGCTTCATTCGCTTCGTCGACCATCTGGCGGACGACTATGAGATCGGTCAGGCCATCCGTGATCTCGGCTACGGCTTCGCCATTCCTCCGATGACCATCGGCCACGGATGTCCGGAGCGGAGCGGTCGCAGCCTGATCACCCACGAGCTGCGGTGGGCGCGCACGATCCGGTTGATCGACCCGGCCTCCTATGCCGGCAGCATCGTCTGCCACCCCGCGATCTCCGTTCTGGCCGCCGTCCTGCTGTTGCATGGCTCGGTTGCTAGTCTGGTCGCGCTTGGGGTCGTCTGCCTGTCGCGAATCTATGTGATGGTGATGGTGGACCGCGCCTTGAACGCCAAGCTGGGTCTTTGGTGGATGGCGCCCATAAGGGATCTCCTCTCCGTGGCGATCTATCTGTCGGCCTATGTGGGGAAGACCGTGATGTGGCGAGGCCGTCGTTTCCGGATCGGCACCGCTGGCAAGCTGATCCCGCACGATCGCAACCCGGCCCTCGCGCGACGGGCTCCGGTGTTGACGGTGGAGAGCGTCCATCACGCCGTTGATCGCCATGTCGTGTCGCAGGAGCCTTCGTTTCCCGCGTGATTGCGCCTGACGCTGACCGCTTGTCCGCCGAGGACCCGGCGCAGACAGGTTGCGAGGCGGATTCCGTCGACCCTTCCCCCGATACCAAGGCGGGCGGACGAGCCTATCTTCGCCTCCTTTTCGCGCTGCTGATCTTCGTCGGTGCGCTGGTCGTCCTGGCGCTGTTCGCCCATTTCAGCTGGCGTGCGGTCGCCGCGTCCCTGGCGACGCTGGGGCTCGGCGGCTTTGCGCTGTACTGCGGCTACACTCTGGCGATCTTCTGCCTGCTGGGTTGGTCCTGGTACGTCATCGTGCCGGCCCTGCCGCTGCGCCACCTGCCGGCCTTCATCTTCGGGCGCCTCATGCGCGAGGTCGCCTCCGACATCCTGCCCTTCTCCCAACTCGGAGGGTTCGTCGTCGGCGCGCGCGGCGCGACCGTCCTGGGCGCGCCGCTGGTGAGTTCGGTCGCCTCCTCCATCGTCGATCTCGCAGCCGAGATCGTGGGCCAGCTGATGTTCACGGCGGTGGGCGTGGTGATCCTGGCCGTCGACGCGCCGAAAGGGTTTCCCCACAAGCTGTTGGATCCGATCCTGGCGGTCGGGCTCGCCGTGGGCGTGATCACCGCGACGCTTTTCATCTTTTCGCAGCGGCTGGGTCTGGGACTGCTGAACAGGTTCAGTTCGAGCTGGCCCAAGGCGATCCGCAACAGCATCTCCTCGATCCAGGTCGCGCTGAAGGACCTCTACGCCCATCCGATGCGCGTCGTCGCCTCCATCCTGCTGCACTTCGCCGCCTGGATCGGGGCTGCGGGCGGTGTCTGGTGGGTGCTGGGCTGGATGGGTTCGCCGCTGAGTTTCCCATCGGTGATTGCGATGGAGAGCCTGATCTACCTGCTGCGCAGCGCGGCCTTCTTCGTGCCGGGCGCGGTGGGCGTGCTCGAGGGCGGCTATGTCCTGCTCGGGCCCGTGTTCGGTCTGAACGCCGAAGTGGCGCTCAGCCTTTCCCTGATCAAGCGCGGTCGCGACCTGGCGATCGGGTTGCCCGCGGTTCTGGTCTGGCAGGTGCTCGAGGGACGGCGCTTGCTCGGGCGGCGCAAATCCGCGGACGGTCGCGAGGAGCGCCTTAAAGCGTCCGCGATGGTGAGGTGAGAGCGGAAGGTTTAAGTTGGTAAGCGAGGACGGCCTACGCGTCTTCGCTCGCCATGACCTTGGCCCGCTTGGCCTTCTTGCCGCCGCCGAGCTGGGTCGGGCGCGCGCCCTGTTTGGCGCGGTCGAGCACGAACTTGGCGTAGTCGTCCATGTCGCCGTCGAACGGCTTCACCTGTCCGTCGGCCGCCAGCCACAGCCGGTCGGCGACCAGTTCCATGAGGGAGCGGTCGTGGGTGATCAGGATCACCGCGCCCTCATAGTCGTTCAGCGCGTCGAGCAGGGCGCGGCGGCTGTCGATGTCGAGGTGGTTGGTGGGTTCGTCCAGGATCAGCATGTGCGGCGCGTTCATCGCCACCAGGTTCAGCAACAGGCGCGCGCGCTCGCCGCCGGACAGGTTCTCGACCGTGGTCTCCTGCTTGTCGAAGCCCAGGCCGAACTGCGCCAGACGCGAACGGCGGGCGTTCTCGGTCGCCTCCTTCATTTCGCGGCGGATGATCTCCAGAGGGGTGTCGGTGGGGTCGAGCGCCTCGATCTGGTGCTGGTGGAACCAGCCGACCTGGATGCGGCGCTCGCGGTGCATCTGGCCCGACATGATCGGCAGGGCGCCGGCGACCATCTTGGCGAAGGTGGACTTGCCCGCCCCGTTGACGCCGAGCAGGCCGATGCGGTCGTCCACGTCCATCCGCAGGTTCAGCCCGCGCAGGATCGCCTCGCCGCCATAACCCACCGAAGCGTCGTCCAGCTTCAATAGCGGCGGGGCCAGCGGCCGGGCCGGCGAGGGTAGGCTGAAGGGCGCGACGCGGTCCGACAGCATCTCGGCGATGGGTGCCAGCTTGGCCAGCCGCTTGACCCGCGACTGGGCCTGGGCGGCCTTGCTGGCCTTGGCCTTGAAGCGGTCGATGAAGCTCTGCAGGTGGGCGCGCTCGGCCTCCTGCTTGACGCGGGTGGCGGCCTGCAGCCGGCTCTTCTCCGCCAGCCGGCGTTCGAAGTCGTCGTAGCCGCCGGTGTACAGCTCCAGCTTGCCGCCCTGGATGTGCAGGATGAAGTCGACCGAGTTGTTCAGCAGCTCGCGGTCGTGGCTGATGATCAGGGCGGAGTGGGGATAGCGCTTCAGCCGCGCTTCCAGCCACAGGGCGCCTTCCAGGTCGAGATAGTTGGTCGGTTCGTCCAGCAGCAGCAGGTCGGGTTCGGCGAACAGGGCCGCCGCCAGGGCCACGCGCATCCGCCAGCCGCCGGAGAACTCCGACATCGCCCGGTCCAGGTCGGCGGTGGAGAAGCCTAGCCCGCTGAGGATTTCCGCGGCGCGGGCGGGCGCGCGGTCGGCGTCGATCTCGATCAGCCGAGCCCAGATCTCGCCGATCCGTTCGGGCTCGGCGGTGTCGAGTTCGGCATAGAGCCCGCTGCGCTCCAGATCGGCGGCCAGGATGGTCTCGATCAGGCTGACCGGCGTGGCCGGATGCTCCTGCGCCACCGCCGCAATGCGGGCGGTGCGCGGGATCTCGATGCTGCCCCCGTCCGACTGAAGTTCGCCCAGGATCAGCTTGAACAGGGTGGACTTGCCCACCCCGTTGCGCCCGGCCAGGCCGACCTTGGCCTTGGGCGGGATCGAGACGCTGGCCTGGTCGAAGAACCGGCGGCCCCAGGCGTTGAAGACGAGGCTATCGATCTGCAGCATGGATCAACCGTTCCAGGGTTTGCCATTGGGTTTGCCGTTCGGCTTGGCCTTGCGCGGCTTGCCGCCCTGCAGCTTGGCGTCCTGGCGCTTGGAGGTCTGCGGGCCCGCGCCGCCATGGGGCTTGGCGTAGGGTTTCGCATAGGGCTTGCCCTGGGGACGAGGCGCAGGCGCCGTGCGGACCTCGTCGGTATCGTGGAAGGGCAGCGGCTCGGACCGGGCCTGCGGCTTGGCGTACGGCTTGGCGTGGGGACGCGGGCTGGGCGCCGGGTGGGCGTCGCCCCCATTCCTGAACGGCTGCGGCTCGTGGGCCTTGGCGTAGGGCTTTGCGTACGGTTTGGACTGCGGGCGAGCGCTGTGCGCTGGGCGCGTATCGTCCCCACCCCGCGATTGCGCAGACGCGCCCTTGGCTTGATCACCGTAGGCGCGCTTGCCGGCGGGCGCGCGGTTGCGGTCGCGGGCGGCGGGCAGGTCGGGCTCGGCCAGGGGCTCGACATTGACCCCGGCGTCCGCGCCGGCCGCCTGGACGGCCGCGAAGAAGCGCTCCGCCGCCGTGCTCAGGATTTCGAAGCGGGTCTCGCGGTCGAACACCCGGATGGCGCCGATGTCGCTCTTGGTGATGTGGCCGAGCCGGCAGATCATCGGCAGCAGCCAGCGCGCCTCGGCGTTCTTGTTGCGGCCGATGTCGATCTTGAACCAGGACGTGTTCTCGAAGCCGGGCCGGGCGGCCGGACGCTCGACGCGCTCCGGCTCGTTGTCCACCAGGTCTTCCGCCGAGGGCAGGCTGGCGCGGCGGGCGCGCACCAGGGCGGCGACCACCTGTTCGGCGGAGGCGTCGGCCAGCAGGGCCTGGGCGATGGCGATGTCCTCTTCAGCCGCCTCGCCGGTGGGGCGGAGCTGTTCCAGCAGCCGCTCCTGGTCCTTGGCGCGGATCTCGTCGGAGGAGGGCGGGGTCATCCAGGTGGCCTGGACGTTGGCGGTGCGGAACAGCGCTTCCGCCCGGCGGCGACGGGGATGGGGCACCAGGATGGCGGAGACGCCCTTGCGCCCGGCCCGGCCGGTGCGGCCCGAACGATGCTGCAGGGTCTCCGCGCCGGTGGGCAGATCGGCGTGGATCACCAGCTCCAGGTCGGGGATGTCGATGCCGCGCGCGGCGACGTCGGTGGCCACGCAGACCCGGGCGCGATGGTCGCGCAGGGCCTGTAGGGCGTGGGTGCGCTCGGTCTGGCTCAGCTCGCCCGACAGGGCCACCACCGAGAAGCCCCGTTCGACCAGGTTGGCGTGCAGGCGCCGCACCGCCTCGCGGGTGGCGCAGAACACCAGGGCCGCGTTCGGATCGAAATAGCGCAGCAGGTTGACCACGGCGTTCTCGGCGTCGCTGGGGGCGATGCGTACGGCGCGATAGTCGATGTCGGAATGGCCCTGCTCGCCCGTCGCCACGGTCAGGCGAAGGGCGTCGCGCTGGTAGCGCCGCGCCATGGCCACGATGGACGAAGGCAGGGTGGCGGAGAACAGCAGGGTGCGGCGCTCGGTCGGCGCGGCGTCGAGGATGGCTTCCAGCTCCTCGCGGAAGCCGAGGTCCAGCATCTCGTCGGCCTCGTCCAGCACGGCGGCGCGCAGGCTGGTGAGCCGCAGCTGGCCACGCTCGATGTGGTCGCGCAGGCGTCCGGGCGTGCCGACGACGATGTGCGCGCCGGCGGACAGCGCCCGCTGTTCGCGGCGAGGGTCCATGCCGCCGACGCAGGAGACGACGGTCGCGCCGGCCGCGGCGTAGAGCCATTCCAGCTCGCGCTGGACCTGCAGCGCCAGTTCGCGCGTCGGGGCCACGATCAGCGCCAGGGGTTCGCCCGCGCGCGGCATCCGCTCGTTTTCACCGAGCAGGTCGCCTGCCAGCGCCAGGCCGTAGGCCACGGTCTTGCCCGAGCCGGTGCGGGCGGAGACCAGCAGGTCTCGGCCGGCGGCCTCGGGCTGGGTCACCGCGAGTTGGACGGGCGTTAGGTCTGCGTAGCCGCGCGCGGCGAGCGCCTGCGCCAGCGCCGGGGGAAGGGTTGGTATGGACATTGTCATTCTTGAAAGCGGCGGCGCATGGAGCGGCCTTGAGGCCGGGCGCGCCAAACAGGGCATGTAGCCCGATACGCCACTTTTCACAAGACGACGGCGGCGAACGGATCGACGCGGTCTGTTCGATAAGGGGGAAGATGGGGTAAGCGGGCCTATGACCACCCTCTACATCGACGCCGACGCCTGCCCGGTGAAGGACGAAGTCTACCGCGTGGCCGAGCGTTACGCCCTGCCGGTGTTCGTGGTCTCCAACAGCTGGATACGCATCCCGCGCGATCCTCGCATCACCTCGGTCGTGGTCGACGAGGGGCCCGACGTGGCCGACGACTGGATCGCCGAGCGCGCGGTCGGGGGCGACGTGGTGATCACCGCCGACATCCCCCTGGCCGAGCGGGCGCTGAAGGCCGGCGCCCAGGCGCTGCATCCCACCGGCCGGGTGTTCACCCCCGACAATATCGGCGGCGCCTTGGCGTCGCGTGCGGTGGGCGAGCACCTGCGCTCGGTGGGCGAGATCACCGGTGGCCCGAAGCCGTTCTCCGCGCCCGACCGCTCACGTTTCCTCCAGGCGCTGGACACGGCGGTGGTGAAGGCGCGGCGGCGCTAATCCCGGTCTTCCACCTTCTGCGCCCGTTCCTGGGGGCGGGTCAGAAATCTTCCCAGGTCTCCACCGCGCTCGCCACCCGCTCGCGCAGCATCGCGACAGGACCGCCGCCCGACGAAGCGACAGCTCGGCGCGCGGGACGAGGGGGCTGAGGCTTGGCGGCCTGGGGCCTGGATGGCGTGGCGGTGGATGCAGGAGCTTCCGCGCTGACCTGGAAGCGGGCGAGCAGGCGACGCAGTTCGTCGGTCTCCTGGGTCAGGTTGTGGCTGGCGGCGGTGGACTGTTCCACCATGGCCGCGTTCTGCTGGGTCACCTGGTCCATCTGGTTGATGGCGGTGTTGACCTGATTGAGGCCGCTGGCCTGTTCCTGGGCCGAGATGGCGATCTCGGCCACCACCGTGTTGATTTCCGCCACCTGGGTGACGATCCGCTCCAGCGCCTGGCCAGTCTCGCCGACCAGGCTGACGCCCGCCGTCACCTGTTGGGCCGAAGCCTGGATCAGGCCCTTGATCTCCTTGGCGGCCTCGGCCGAGCGCTGGGCCAGCGCCCGCACTTCGGAAGCGACCACCGCGAAGCCGCGACCCGCATCTCCGGCCCGAGCGGCCTCGACCCCGGCGTTGAGCGCCAGCAGGTTGGTCTGGAAGGCGATCTCGTCGATCACTCCGATGATATTCCCGATCTGGCGGGAGGACTGTTCGATCCCGCTCATGGCCGCCACCGCTTCGCGCACGACAGCGCCCGACCGCTCGGCGTCGGTCTTGGTCGCGCCGACCACGATTCGGGCGTGGGTGGCCCCTTCGGCGGTCTTCTTCACCGTGGCGGTGATCTGATCCAGGGCGGCGGCGGTCTCTTCGAGACTGGCGGCCTGCTGTTCGGTGCGGTTGGACAGGTCGTCGGCGGCCGAGGTGATCTCGCCGGCGCCGAACCGGATCGCGGCGGCGTTGACGCCCACCACCTGGATCGCCTGATCGAGCTGCTCCAGCGCCGAGTTGAAGTCGTGGCGAAGCTTTTCGTAGGCTTCTGGGAGAGCCTGGTCGAGCCGGAAGGTGAGGTCCCCGGCGGCCACCCGCTCCAGCCCCGTGCCGATCGAATTGGTCACCAGCACCTGTTGCTGGGTGATCGCCGCCTCTTCGGCGCGTTGGCGGTCTTCCCCGGACTGCCGCTGCATGTCGAGCGCATCGGCGTCGGCCTTGATCTTGGCGGCGGTGTTGTCGCGGAAGGTGAACATCGCCTTGGTCAGGCGGCCCACGCAGTCGGCGTAGTTGGTGTACTGGATCGGACTGTCGAGGTCGCCTGCCGCCAGCTTCTCCATCCGCACGACGGTGCCGACATAGGGCGTGGTGATGATCTTGTTCAGGGCGTATCCAAGCCCGAGGGAAACGGCGATCACCCCGACCGAGGCCCAGGCGAGTTCGGTCTGCGCCTGCGCCAACACTCGAGCACCGCCAGGCCCGACGGCGCCGGCGAACTGGGAAAGCGTCCACCAGCCGACCCCGAGCGGTACGACGGTCAGGGCCGTGGTCAGGCCGAAGCTTATGGTCAGCTTGCGCTTGATCGGCGCTCGTTCACGAAACCAGGTCAGCATTTTCGCAAGCCCCCAAGATCCCGGCGATCGCCGTGGCGCGAAGCGTATTGCTTGCAAAAGCCAGGCTTTGGCAATTTCGCCCCCATAGGTTGCATATGAATCCCTTAATTCCGAAATAACCCTTAACGATGATCCGGGCGGCGGAGACGCGCCCCGGCTTTCGGCCGCCTTGGTGTGAACCAAGGGGGCGTGTAGAGCCTTTGGACAACAGGACTGAACTTGGGAGCGGAGCGCTGCATTCGTGGACGGTGAGACGGATCGACAGCGACTGAGTCTGGCGCTCGTGCAGGTGGGCGGAGGCGACAAGGCGGCGCTCCGGCGGGTCTACGATCAGACCTCGGCGAAACTATTCGGCGTCTGCCTTCGTATCTTGAGAGATCGGAACGAAGCTGAGGACGTCTTGCAAGAGGTCTATGTCACTGTTTGGAGGCGCGCAGGCTCGTTCGATCCCGAACGCGGCGTCAGCCCGATCACGTGGCTGGCGACCCTGGCCCGCAACCGCGCCATCGACCGGCTGCGGGCGAGCAAGGCGCATCTGAGCCGGCCGCTGGAACTGGCGGCCGAGGCCCCCGATCCCGCGCCGCTCGCCAGCGCCAGCCTGGAGCGGGACGAGGCGCACCGCCGCCTGGCCGTCTGCCTGGGCGAGCTGGAGCCCGAGCACGCGGCCTATATCCGCGGCGCCTTCTTCGATGGCCACACCTACGCCTCGCTGGCGGACGCCGCGGGCGCGCCGCTGGGCACCATGAAGAGCTGGATCCGTCGGGCGCTGCTGCGCCTGCGGACGTGTCTGGACCAATGAGCGGTCGCGACGAGAGCCTGGGCGAAGACGGCGACATGACCGCCGCCGAGCACGCCCTGGGCGTGCTGGAGGGAGCTGAACGCCAGGCCGCCGAGCATCGCCTCGCCGCCGATCCCCATTACGCGCGCGACGTGGGCGCCTGGGAAACCCGGTTGACGGGACTGATCGACGAGGTCCGGGCTGAGCCGCCGCCGACCGGCCTGTGGGCGCAGATCGTGCGCCGCCTGGAAGGTGGGGGCGCCGTGGTGGAGCTTCGCCTGCGCCGCAGCCTCGCCCTGTGGCGCGGCGGGGCGCTGGCGGCCATGGCCGTGGCCGCGACCCTGGCGGTCGTCGTGGTCATGCCGCACCCGCAACCGGCCGCGGCCCCGGTGCTGACCGCGCGGCTGACCGGGACCAAGGGGCCGACCGTGTTCGTCGCGGTGTTCAATCCCAACCAGCACGAGATCATGTTGATGCCGGCCACAGTGACCGCATCCCCCGACCGTTCGCCGGAGCTGTGGCTGATCCCGGTGGGCGGAAAGCCGATCTCGCTCGGCGTCGCGGCGTTCCAACGCGCGGTCAAGCTGAGCTCGGACGCCCGTATCCAAGGGTTCGGTAGCGGCACGCTGGCGATCTCGATCGAGCCCAAGGGCGGTTCGCCGACAGGCCAACCGACGGGTCCGGTCGTCGCAACGGGCCAGCTGGAAAAGCTCTAGGGCGCGTCCTCATCGAGGATGGGTCGAGGCTCGTCACGGACGCGGACGCGCCGGTTCAGCAAGCGGACGTTCTGAACTTGGGAGAAGGGTGGAAACCGGTCCTTGCCCTTCACCTGGCAGGTAGTAGTCTGCCACGACTTCGCGCGGGGGGCGTCATGGCTGTGACTGGCATTGGTGGCGTGTTCTTCCGCTCGGCCGACCCCGACGCACTCACGCAGTGGTACAAGGACCATCTCGGAGTGACCATGGAGGGCTATGAGCCGTGGCGGCAGGCCGCCGGACCTACGGTCTTCATGCCGTTCGCGGAAACGACGGATCACTGGCCAGACAATAAGCAGTGGATGATCAACTTCCGCGTGGATGACTTGGATGAAACCCTATCCAAGTTGCGGCAGGCCGGCATAGCCATCAAAACAGATGCTAGCTGGGACAGTCCCGAGGCGGGCCGCTTCGCGCGCATCTTCGATCCCGAAGGAAACTCGATCGAACTTTGGCAACCGCCGCTCGAGTAAAGCGGTGAGATGCGAAACTTGTACTTTTACTGACCTGCCGACGTCGGCTGCCAGAACTCGATCTTGGTTCCATCTGGATCGAGCACCCAGGCGTACTTGCCAAGCGCGTCCTGGTCGCGCTTGAGGATGGGCACCCCCTTTGCGGTCAGCCGGGCGATGAACAGGTCCATATCGTCAACGGCCAAGTTCAGCATGAAGTCGCGGGTCGAGGGTGTCATTTCATCGCTGTTCTGGGGCAGCGGCGACCAGACCGCCACCGGTGGGTGACCTGGCGCTGCATAGGACAGCTTCGCTCCGCCCCAGGGCTTGATCTCCAGGCCGAGGACATCGCGGTACCAAGCAGACAGAGCCTTCGGGTCTTTGCTTCTGACGATGACGCCCCCGATCCCTGTGACATGACCGGGGGGTTGCGCCGACGCTGGCGCTGTGGAGAAAAATGCCCCGCTGATCAGAGCTAGAGCAAGAACGTGTCGCAGCTTCATTGCGCGCCCCAAGCTCGGCAGCCGCACGGCGGCCACGAAGTTTCCCCAGTGACAGAGCTTACGCGATGGTCGGTGCGCGACAAGAGTGGGTTCGGAGTCCGCAAGGGGTCGAAACCCGTCATCGCGGTTCGCCCAGACGCGGGCACGACCTGGATCATGGGTATACGCCCTAGATCGCCATAACCGGGCGAGGACGCCGACTTGCGCGGCCGGCGCTCCGTCTCCGCTTCAACGTCCAACGGGCTGGTTCAGCCCTTGGTCAGGCCGAGCTGGATCACGTCGGTGCGTTCCGTGCGGAAGCCCGCCTCGCAATAGGCGAGGTAATAGCGCCACAGCCGGTCGAAGCGGACGTCGAACCCTTGCGCATGGATCTCGCCCGCTTGCGCGCGATAGAGCCGCGCCCATTCGGCCAGGGTGTCGGCGTAGTCCTGGCCGAAGCGGCGGATATTGGCCCATTGCAGGCCGGCGCGGTCGGTCTCCTGGCGCAGGCGCGTCTCGCTGGGCAGCATGCCGCCCGGGAAGATGTGCAGCTGGATGAAGTCCGGCCGGCGCCGATAGTCTTCGAACAGGGTGTCCTGGATGGTGATGATCTGTAGTGCGGCGCGACCGGTGGGCGTCAGCAGGTCGCGCACGCGGTCGAAGTAGACCGGCCAGTAGGCCACGCCCACCGCCTCGAACATCTCGATCGAGGCGATCCGGTCGAACTGGCCCTGGATGTCGCGGTAGTCGCACAGCTTCAGCGTGACGCGGTCGGACAAGCCTTCGGCCTGCATCCGGTGGGCGGCGAAGTCGTGCTGGGCGCGCGAGACGGTGACGGCGGTGACGTTGGCGCCGTATTCCACGGCGGCGAAGCGGGCGAAGTCGCCCCAGCCGCAGCCGATCTCGAGCAGGCTCTGGCCCGGCTTCAGGTCCATGGCCTCGGCCAGGGCGGCGTGCTTGTTGCGCTGGGCGGCGGCGAGGCTCTGGCCCGGCTGGGTGAACAGGGCGGAGGAGTAGTTCATCCCCGCATCGAGCCAGAGACGATAGAAGTCGTCGCCCAGGTCGTAGTGGGCGTGGATGTTGCGGCGCGAGCCCGAGCGGCTGTTGCGGTTCAGCGCATGGGCCACCGCGTTCACCAAACGCACCGCCGGATTGCCGCCGAGCAGGCGCGCCATGTGGTCGTAGTTGGCCGAAAACGCGGTCAGCAGCTTGGCGAGGTCGGGGCTGTCCCATTCGCCGGCGATGAAGCTGTCGGCGAAGCCGATGTCGCCGGAGGCGAGCACGCGGCGGACGAAACGGGCGTCGTGGACCTCGATCCGGGCGTCCAGTCCGGGCGACGCCCCTTCAATACGGTGCGCGCGTCCGTTGGGGCCGACCATGGTCAGCGACCCCATGCCCCAGCAGCGGCCCAGCGCCGACACCAGGGTGTTGAAGCTGAAGGACCGTCTGCGGCCGAAGGCGGGGCGGATCGAGGCGTTGGGTATGGCGGACAGGCTGCTCATGGGATTAGGCGCCGATCTGCGGGGCGATGGCGCGGGTGATTCCCACCCCGGCGGCCGAGGCGACGGCGCTGGCGAAGCCGCCCCAGGCGAGATCGGCCAGCGTCACCTTCAGCGACCAGACGCGCATGACCGCGTGGCAGGTCAGGTCGTAGGCGCCGTAGGCGACCAGGCCCAGAACCAGGCCCGAGCCCAACGCCTTGCGCCAGCCATCGTCCAGGCCTGGCTGGACGCAGAAGTAGCCCAGGCCCGCCACGTACAGCAGGTAGAAGGCGATCGCTGGCCCGATCCTGATCTTGTCGGCGAGCAGGGCGTTCAAGTCGGGCCGATACAGGCGCGGCCCCACCAGCGCGAGCCAGCTTCCGTCCAGCAGCAGGAACACCACCCCGGTGGCGACATAGGCGACGACGAGTTTGACCATGGGGGTTTCCGTCCGCCTCCGCCTCAAGACCGCACGGGGCTCAGGCGATAGTGACTGACGCCCCACTCGCCGCCGTCCGCGTGTCCGAACAGGCCGGCGGTGGCCAGGAAGAACAGCCGCCAGCGCCGGCTCCAGAGCTTGGCGTCCGCGCCGTAGACCTGGCGCAGGATCGCGCCGATCTCCTCGGCGTGGCGGTCGTAGTTGGCGAGCCACGCCTCGGCCGTGTGGGCATAGTGCGCGCCGCTCCAGCGCCAGCCGGATTCCAGCGTGAACAGGTCGCCGAACTCGCGGATCAGACCGTGGCTGGGCATCACCCCGCCGGTGAAGAAGTGTTGGGCGATCCAGTCCGCCGGGTCGGTGACGTCGAACCGATAGGGTGTGGTGCGATGGCTGAACACGTGCAGGAACAGCTGGCCGTCTGGCCTCAGCCAGCCGCGGACCCGGCCGAGCAGGGCACGCCAGTTGGCCATGTGCTCGAACATCTCCACCGAGACCATCCGGTCGAACCGCAGGTCGGTGGCGAAGTCGTTCATGTCGGCGGTCACGACCGTCAGGTTGACTAGGCCGCGCGCCCGGGCCTCGCCTTCGATGAACCGCCGCTGGGAGGCGGAGTTGGACACGCTGACGATCCTGGACTTGGGATAGGTCTGCGCCATCCACAGGCTGAGCGAACCCCAGCCGCAGCCGAGCTCCAGCACGTCCTGCCCGTCGCGCAGGTCGGCATGGGCGCAGGTCTCGGCAAGGGCGGCGACCTCGGCCGTTTCCAAGGTCTCGCGGCCGGTCGGGAACAGGCAGGAGGAGTACTTCAGACGCGGTCCCAGCACGCGCTGGAAGAAGGCGGCCGGCAGTTCGTAGTGCTGATCGTTGGCGGCTTGCACATGCTCGGCGATCGGACGTTTCGTCATGGCCTCGGCGAACGCGGCGTCGACGCCGGGTTCGGTGATGGACAGGTTGCGGCGCGCATTGCCCACCAGCGCCCGCACGACCGCACGGCGCAGGACGTCGGGCACGGGCGCGCCCTCGAAAGTGCTGATCGCGGTGGAGATGGCGCTCATTTGACGGCGTCCTTTGGCGGTCGGGGCAGGAAGGTGCTGACCCGGGCTTGGTAACGGCGATAGGCGTCGCCTTTCGAGCGGACCATCGCGGCTTCCAGGGGAGGTACGCCTGTACCGAACCGAAGGATGCCGAACATCACCAAAGGCGCAATCACCGATGTCCAGCTCCAGGGATGGGCGGGGGCGATCGCGATCACCGGGTAGGCGATCCAGCCCAGGGCCTCGAACAGGTAGTTGGGATGGCGCGACCAGCCCCAAAGCCCGGCGTCGCATACCTTTCCCGTGTTGGCGGGGTCGGCCTTGAAGGCCTTCATCTGGCGATCGGCGAGCGTCTCGCCGGCGATGGCGCAGACGAGGATGGCGGCGCCGATCAGGTCGCTGGCCATCAGGCCGGGGTCGGGCCTGCGCGCCGCCAGCAGCACGGAGAGGCTCAACAGGGTGGTCGCGGGCGCCTGCACGATAGCCAGGCCGAACATGCGCCGTTGGAAGACGTCGCCCCATTCGCTTTTCAACGCCGCATAACGTGCATCCTCCGCCCCGCCGGAGACGCGCACGGCGACATAGGTCCCGAGCCGCAGCGCCCAGATCGCGACAAGGGCCGCCACCAAGGCTTGCCGCCAGCTGGGGAGTTCGTTCTGGCCGAACGGCGCCAGGGCGGCCAGCGCGCAGATGCCGCCCGTACCGTAGGTCCAGAACACGTCGGTCCAGCCGCTGTTGCGCGCCAGGCGCTGATAGGCCCAGGCGGTGGCCATGATCACAGTCATCCCCGCGAGCACGCAGAACAGGAGCAGAGTCATGCCGCCGGCGTCGTGGCGACGGTGTCGTCGGCGTGGGAGCGGATGAACCGCGTGGCGTCCTTCAACACGGGGGCGAGGAAACGCAACGGCGCCGCGATGGCGCCCACGACCAGGGCGTGGTTCAGGCCCTGGTAGTATCTCTCCTCCACCGGACCGCCTTCGGCGCGGACCTTGGCGGCGAGGCGGGTGGTGTTGGCGGGCTTCACCACCTTGTCGGCGGTGTCGGTAGCCAGGAACAGCGGCGGATTATGGCCGTCCACATAATTGATCGGCTGGGTCGCGGGTCGTTGATCCACCGGACCGAAGATGGTCCTGAGTTCGTTGCTGCGCAGGGGCAGGAAGTCGTAGGGTCCGGCCAGCCCCACCACGCCGCGCAGGTCGCGCCGAGGCTCCATTCCGACCGCGCCCAGCCACCGCCGGTCGAGCGCCAGCATGGCGGCGTTGTAGGCGCCGGCCGAATGCCCCATCAGGAACAGCTTGTTCGGATCGCCGCCGTATTCGCGCGCATGCAGCTTCACCCACGCCACGGCCTGGGCGTTGTCCTGCAGGAAGGTGGGCCAGCGGACCTCGGGGAAGATGCGGTAGTCCGGGATCACGGTGACGAAACCCTGGGCGGCGAGCGCCGCGCCCACGAAGGTGTAGTCGGCCTTGCGGCCCTCGTCCCAGCCGCCGCCATAGATGAACACCACCACCGGCGCCGATCCCAAGGCGCTGTTCGGCCGATAGATGTCCAGGCCGCCGCGCGGACCCTGGGCGTAGGCGAGGTCGCGGGTGATGGCGACGCCGCCCTTGGGCTCGATGGCGTTCAGGATGGCGACGCTGGAACAGGCGGTGAGCGCACCGGCCATGGCCGTCAAGGCGATCCAGGTCCGGGCGATATGTGACGAAGCGGTCCTCAACGGCTCTCCAACCTTCACGCAGCAAGTCTCTCGCTTCGAAATGCAGTTACGCGCGGAACGTCCATGTGGATGAACTCCGCATCTGGATTTCCGCTGCTTTCGTATATCGCTTTAAGGCGGGACTGAGCCGCCGTGACTTGGAGACGACAATGGCGGCTGCGAATGCTCCAGGACCTGCGCCGCTGAAGGTCGCCGTGATCGGATCGGGGATTTCGGGCCTATCCTGCGCCTGGCTGCTCGACCAGCGCCACGAGGTCACGATCTACGAGGCGGCTCAGCGTTTGGGCGGTCACGCCAACACCGTCGATGTCGTCGGCGCCGAGGGACCCACCCCGGTCGACACCGGCTTCATCGTCTACAACGAGGCCAACTATCCCAACCTGACCGCGATGTTCCGCCACCTCAGGGTCGAGACCAGGGCGGCCGAGATGTCGTTCGGCGTATCGCTGGACGACGGGGCGCTGGAATACGGCAGCAAGCACCCGCTGGCGATGCTGGCCCAGCCCGCGAACCTGCTGCGGCCGCGGTTCTGGTCGATGATGAAGGACCTGGTGCGCTTCTACCGCACCGCGCCGTCTATCCTGGCGGCGCCGGACACAGCCCTCATCACCCTGGGCGAGCTGCTGGACCAGGGCGGCTACGGCCGGGCCTTCCAGGACGACCACCTGCTGCCCCAGATCGGCGCCATCTGGTCCACCTCGGCGGTGGCCGCGCGGGATTATCCCGCCCAGGCCCTGATCCGCTTCTTCGAGAACCACGGCCTGCTCAAGCTCACCAGCCGTCCGCAATGGCGCACGGTGGCGGGCGGCTCGCGCGTCTATGTCCGCAAGCTCGCCAGCGGCTTCACCGGCCGCATCCGCACTGAGGCGCCGGTCAGCCAGATCCGCCGGACGGTTTCGGGCGTGCTGGTGCGCGACGCGAACGGGATCGAGGAACGATACGACCGGGTGGTGATCGCCACCCATGCCGACCAGGCCCTGCGCATGCTCGGCGATCCCAGCTCGGACGAGCGCACGGTGCTCGGCGCTTTCCGCTACAGCCAGAACCTGGCGGCGCTGCACGCCGATCCCTCGCTGATGCCGCGCCGGCGCGTGGCCTGGTCGGCCTGGAACCATCTCGGCCGGCGCGATGACGCCGACAGTTTCTGCGTCACCTACTGGATGAACGAGCTCCAGGGTCTGCCCAGGCAGCGCGACCTGTTCGTCACCCTCAACCCCTGCCGCCCGCCCAGACCCGAGACCGTGCTCGGCCGCTTCGACTACGACCATCCCCTGTTCGACACCGCGGCGCTGGATGCGCAGAAGCGGCTCTGGTCGCTGCAGGGCCACGGCGGCGTCTGGTTCTGCGGCGCCCACTTCGGGGCTGGGTTCCACGAGGACGGCCTGCAGTCCGGGCTGGCGGTGGCCGAGCAACTGGGCGGCGTGCGCCGGCCGTGGCGGGTCGCCGACGAGTCCGGGCGCATCCATCTGGAGCCTGTTCTGGCCCAGATGCAGGAACTGACGGCGTGAACGCGCCGGCCTCGGCCCTCTATGTCGGCCAGGTCGGACATGCGCGGCTGCGGCCTCGGCGGCACGCGCTGCGCTATCGCATGTTCATGCTGCTGCTGGACCTGGACGAGGCGCCGGCTCTGGCGAGGCGGCTGCGCTGGTTCTCGCTGAACCGCTTCAACCTGCTGAGTTTCCACCCCCGCGACTACGGCGATGGGTCGCCGACGCCGCTTCGCACCCAGGTCGAGGGCCATCTGGATGCGGCGGGGCTGTCGATCGGCGGCGGCCCGATCCGGCTGCTCTGCCTGCCGCGCATGCTGGGCTATGTGTTCAACCCGCTCAGCATCTACTTCTGCTATCGGCACAACGGCGAACTTCACGCCATCCTCTACGAAGTCAGCTCCACCTTCGGCGAGCGGCACAGCTATCTGATCCCGGCTGTCGCGGGCGCCTCGGGGACGATCCGCCAGAGCGCCGAGAAACGGCTGCACGTCTCGCCCTTCCTGGACATGGCGTTGCGCTACGATTTCCGCATCCAGCCGCCGGGCGACAAGCTCAGCGTGGTGATCGACGCGGTCGACGCCGAGGGCCTGATCCTGACCGCCAACTTCTTCGGCCGCCGTCGTGAACTCTCGGATCGCGAGCTGGTGAAGGCCTGGCTGGCCCATCCCCTGCTCACCCTGAAGGTGATCGCGGTCATCCATTGGGAAGGCGTGAAAATCCTGCTGAAGGGTATCGGCCTGCGGGCTGGGCCGCCCGCGCCCGAGGCGCCCGTCAGCCTGGGCGTGGCCGAGCCGGTTCAGGCCGAGCGGCGATATTCCAGGTAGGAGCCGTCCGGCGCCTTGCCGCGTAGCGCGGTCCACACGCCCTGGGCGTCGTACCAGTCCACCAGCTCCGCATCGCCGTCGAGCGCGTAGCGCGTGGCCGCGACCGCCCGGCCATCGGCCAGCTCGACGTGTCCATCGCTGCGCGAGACCCGCTCGTGGATCAGGGCGCCGGTCTGGGGGTTGAACAGGGGCGCTTCGAGCACGGCTGCGTTCCAGTGCGTCAGGGGGTGCGTGTCGGCCGAGGCGGTCACGGTGCGGCCCGCGCCAGTAGAGATGCTCACTCCGCTCGCGGTGCGGATCGCTGTGACCTGGTCGTGCTTGCCGTTGGCCACGGTGCTGGTCTCCAGGCGGGCGAAACGGCCGCCACGCCAGGTCTCCGTCGCCTGGTGGTGATAGTGGAACACCGGGATCGGCCCGAGCTTGACCAGCATGAGCGCCTCGACGGCGACGACGAGGTCCTGATCGCCGCCCCGGAACTCCACCGTGTGCCTGCCGATGTTCTGGCGGTTGCGCCAGATGTCGAAGCTCAGCCGGCGCCCCGTCATGCCGGTGGCCCCCGTCCCGTTGGATTGGGCGAGCGCCCAGGCGGGTGTCAGCACGCAAAGGCCCGCGCCCAACAGCCCGCGTCGCGTCGTCCTGAGAAGCTCACCCATTCGTCATTCCCGCTCGGCTGCCGACACCGCCAGCTACGGGCGCAGGGGTGAAGCGGATGTTACGAGCTCAGGTATCGGCCGTGTCAGGTCGATGTATCGGCCTCGAACAGGGCCCGCAGCTCGTCCGCCGCCTGGGTCGCCGTCTGCATCAATTGCTTCTCGTCGTCGTAGAAGGCGTGCTGGTTGATCAGCATCTGTTCGTCCCGTTCGCGGAACGTGGCCACCGTCCGGCGCGCCTCGGCCTCGCTGAAGTCGAGGCTGCGGAGCACCAGTTCCGTTAGCCGTAGGCTGGAGAAGAAGGTCTCGCGCACCAGGGCGTTGACGCCCAGGTCCATCAGCAGGTGGGCGTGGCGCCGGTTGCGGGCGCGGGCCAGCACCTTGGCCTGAGGGAAGTGCTCGCGGGCCAGTTCGGCGATCTTGAGCACCTGGGCGGGATCGGGCAGGGCCAGCACGATCACCTTGGCGGTGTCGGCCCCCACCGCACGCAGCAGGTCGAGCCGCGTGGCGTCGCCATAGTAGGCGATGTGGCCGAAGCGGCGCACCAGATCGATGTTTTCGGCCTCCGCGTCCAGGGCGTTGAAGGCGATCCCGCGCGCCACCAGCACCCGCCCCACGATCTGCCCGAAGCGGCCGAAGCCGCAGATCACCACCGGCGCCGGCGCGACGTTGCGCACGTCCGTCGTTTGCTTGGGCGTCTTCTTCAGCAGGCCGGGGATCAGGAAGCGCTCCGACAGGGCGAACAGCACCGGGCTGATCAGCATCGACAGCGCCACCACCAGGGTGGTCCGATCCGCCGTCGGATGGCCGAGCGCGCCCACCCCCACCGCCGCGCCGAACAGCACGAAGCCGAACTCACTGCCCTGGGGCAGGGCGAGGGCGAAGCGCACCGCCGTCGGCATGATCTGACCCCGGATGCGGCCGAGCCCGAAGGCGATGACGATCTTCACCGTCAGCAGCACCACCACGCCGATCAGGATGTTGACCGGCTCGCGGATCGCCAGGCCGATATTGGCCGACATCCCTACCGACATGAAGAAAAAGCCGAGCAGCAGGCCCTCGAACGGCTCCACGTCGGCCTGCAGTTCATGGCGATATTCGCTCTCCGCCAAGATCACCCCGGCGGCGAAGGCGCCCAGCGACAGCGGCAGGCCCGCCGCGCCCGCGATCGCCGCCGCGCCGGTGACCACCAGCAGGGCGGTGGCGGTGAACAGCTCCCGCGTCTTGGCCCCGCCGATGGCGGCGAACACCGGGCGTAGCACGAAGCGTCCGCCGACCAGGATCACCGCCACGCCGCCCGCGGCCTTCAGCACGGCCAGCCAGATCGGCCCATGGCTGTGCTGGCCGGCGAGCAGGGGCGTCAGCGCCACCAGCGGCACCGAGGCGATGTCTTGGAACAGCAGCACAGCGAAGGCGTCGCGCCCCGACATCAGCGACAGCAGCTGGCGCTCGCCCAGCATCGGCAGGACGATGGCGGTGGACGACAGTGCGAGGCCCGCGCCCAGGATCAACGCTGCGTTCCAAGGCGCGCCGGCCGCGTGCGCGATCAGCGTCAACACGGCGCCGGTTACAGCCATCTGCGCCCCGCCCAGGCCGAACACGGCGCGGCGCATGGCCCAGATGCGCGGCAGGCGCAGTTCGAGGCCGATGATGAACAGCAGCATCAGCACGCCGAGCTCGCTGATCTCGGAAATGCTGTCGACGTCGGTGACGACCCTCAGTCCCGACGGCCCGATCAGCACGCCCGCCAGCAGGTAGCCTAGGATGCTGCCGACCCCTAGCCGCCTGGACAGGGACACGAGCAGCACCGCTGCGGCCAACAGGGCGACGAGGGTGACGAGCATGAAGGCCAAGCTCGCATGGATGGCCGCGTGGGCCAACTCGGCGGGGGCGAACTGGGCGTCCGCCGCCGCGCCTCAGATCTTGGACAGGGCCGCCGTCGTCTCGGCGCCTAGCACGACGACAAGTTCCGCTGCGGGCAGGGACCGTGCGAGCGGCGCGCCCTGGCCGGCCCACTGTGCGCCGTACTCGCCGTCGCCCTTGGCTTTCGCAGCGGCGTTCAGCGCCTTTCCGGCGTCATAGGCGATCGGATAGGCGGGAGTGGGCGTATCGCGCAGGGTTTCGCCCAGGGCTGTGATCCGATTCGCCAGACAACGCGCCGGCCGGCCGGAGATCGCCGAGGTCATGGTCGTATGCCGAGCGCCAGGACCGAACAGGGCCGCGCGATAGGCGGCGTCCGCGCCGGATTCCGGGCAGCCGACGAAGGCGGTGCCAAGCTGGGCCGCGCTCGCGCCGAGCGCCAAGACGGCGGCGATCCCCGCGCCATCCATGATCCCGCCGGCGGCGATGACCGGCACGTCCAAAGCCTTCACCAGCAGACGGGTGAGCGCGAAGGTTCCGAGCCGGTCGTCGGGGGCGGCGGGATCGAACACGCCTCTGTGCCCTCCGGCTTCGAAGCCCTGGGCGACGATCGCGTCCACGCCCGCGCGGACGGCGGATTGGGCCTCGTCCAGGCTGGTGGCGGACGCGAGGAGAAGGGCGCCGGCCCCACGCAGGGCGGCGATGCGTTCGGGCGACGGCAGGCCGAAGTGGAAACTGACCACGCGCGGCCGGGTCTCGACCAGCATGGCGAGCATGGCGTCGTCGGTGACGAAGCTCCGATAGATCTCGTGCAGCGCGGGCGGAGGCTTGACGCCGAACGCGGCGAAGGCGGGCGCCAGCCGGGCGAGCCAGGCGGCTTCACGGTCTGGATCGGGCGTCGCCGGGGCGTGGCAGAACAGATTGACGTTGAAGGCCCGATCGGTCGCCACCCGAACCGCCTCGATCATGGTCCTTCCACCTTCGGCGTTGGTCGCGCCCAGCGCGATGGAGCCCAGCGCGCCGGCCTCGCACACGGCGGCCGCCAAGGCCGGGGTGGACGTACCGGCCATCGGCGCCTGCACGATCGGCGACTCGATGGCCAGACGCTGTAGAAAGGCGTTCATCGACAGCGTTCCTGTTGGGCGGCCTGGGCGCGTATCACGTTCTTCGATCCGTTCGACGCGTGGTTAACGCTTGTCATCGTCCGGCTGTAGGCTTGGTCCTAGTGTGATCTTCTACTTGAACAAGGCTTGGAGGAAACGGAAATGTCCAATCTGATATTCGTGAACCTGCCCGTCGTGGACCTCGGCCGCGCGACCGCCTTTTACGAGGCCCTGGGCGCGTCGAAGAACCCACAATTCAGTGATGACACCGCGTCGTGCATCGTCTTTTCCGATATCATCCACGTCATGCTGCTGACCCATGACAAGTACCGCGAGTTCACCCCCAAGACGATCGTCGACGCCAGGACCAGCAGCGAGGTGCTGATCTGCATCTCGGTCGAGACCCGCGAGGAGGTCGACGCCCTGGTCGCCAAGGCGGACGCGGCGGGCGGCAAGCTCGATCCGTGTCCCAAGCAGCAGTATGACTTCATGTACGGCCGCAGCTTCGAGGACATGGACGGCCACATCTGGGAAGTGATGTGGATGGACGTCACGACCATGACGGCCATGTCCGACAACGGCTGAAGGCGCTGGGCCGTTCGGAGACCGGTGTCGGCGTCGGTGGGCTGAAATGCGGCGGCCTGGGAACGCCAGCGCTGACATAACGTTCAGTCGCCAGCAAGACGTCGAACGGCCTTCCGCTGGATCGGCGCGTGTCTGCGCGACGGGGGCGGATGGCGACGGACGACAAGGCCAAAGGCGACGACGCCGACGCGGGCCCCAAGGACCCGCGAAGCTACGACGCCAACGCTTCGGGCGAGGGCTCGGACAAGGGTGGCGACGATAAGGGCGGCGAGCATAAGGACGATAAGGAGAAGCCGAAAAAAGGGCTGCTTCAGCGTCCGGTGACCTTGGTCGTCCTGATCGTGGTCGGGATCGCGCTGATCGTCCTGATCTTCCTCTATTGGCTGCACGCCCGCAATTTCCAGTCGACCGACGACGCCTTCATCGACACCCATATCGTCCGCGTCGCGCCGCGTATCTCCGGTCGCGTGAGCAAGGTGCTGGTGGACGACAACCAGATCGTCCGCGTCGGCCAGAAGTTGATCGAGATCGATCCGCGCGACCAGGAGGCCAGCCTCGACCAGGCGCGCGCCAGCGACGCCCAGGCTGACGCCCAGATCGCCCAGGCCCAGGCCCAGCTCGCCCAGGCCGACGCCCAGGTGAAGACCGCCCAGGCCACCTATGCGCAGAACCTGGCCATGGTGACCGGCGATCAGGCCCAGGCCACCAATGCGGCGCGCGACTACACCCGTTACCTGACGCTGAAAGGCGTGAACGCCTCGGCCGTATCGCAGCAGCAGCTCGACCAGTCCGAGGCCCAGGCCCACAGCACCGCCGCCCAGCGCGACGCCGCCGCGCGTCAGGCTCAGGGCGCACAGAGCCAGATCCGGGCCGCCCTGGCCCAGGGCAAGACGGCTATGGCCCAGATCGCCGCCGGGCAGGCGCAGAAGAAGAACGCCGAGGCGACCATCCGCTCGGCCCAGTTGAACCTCAGCTACACCGGCGTCGAGGCCTCGGTGAACGGCACGGTGGCCCAGAGCTCGGTGCAGGTTGGCAACTACCTGAACGCGGGCGCGCAGATCATGGCCATCGTGCCCCTGCGAATCTGGGTCACCGCCAACTTCAAGGAGACCCAGCTCGACCTGATGCGGGCCGGACAGTCGGTGGCGATCAAGGTGGATGCCTGTCCGCGCGCCCGGATCACCGGCCATGTGGACTCCATCCAACGCGGTTCCGGCCAGGCCTTCGGCCTGCTTCCGCCCGAGAACGCCACCGGCAACTTCGTCAAGGTGGTGCAGCGGGTGCCGGTCAAGATTCTGATCGACAGCTTCCCGCGCGACTGCCCTCTTGGACCCGGCCTGTCGGTCGATCCCAAGGTCCGGGTCCGCTAGGCGTGGCCGAGGCCGGCGCAGCGGCGTCAGGCGGCTGGACCCCCGCCCGTTCGGTCGCCGGGGGGCGCAATCCCTGGGCGATCCTGTCGGTGATCTCGATCGCCACCTTCATGACGACGCTGGACAGCTCCATCGCCAACGTCGCGCTCGACCATATCGCTGGCTCCACGGGGTCGAGCTACGACGAGGCCACCTGGGTGCTGACCACCTTCCTGGTCGCCCAGGCGGCGATCACGCCGATCAGCGGCTGGCTGGCCGACGTGGTGGGGCGCAAGCGCTACTACATGTTCTCGGTCTTCCTGTTCACCTTCGCCTCGTTCCTGTGCGGCATCTCCCAGGACCTGACCGTGCTGATCATGGCGCGCATCCTCCAGGGGATCGGCGGCGGCGGGCTGGCGCCGGTGGAGCAGTCGATGCTGGTCGACACCTTCCCGCCGGCCAAGCGCTCGCTGGCCTTCGCCGCCTACGGGGTGGTGGTGGTGGCGGGGCCGACCATCGGGCCGACACTAGGCGGCTGGCTGACCGACAATTTCGACTGGCACTGGGTGTTTCTGATCAACATCCCGGTGGGCGTCCTGTCGCTGATCCTGGTCCATCTTTTCGTGGACGAGCCCAAGGCTTTGGTCGAACAGCGCAAGAAGCTGACCAAGGCGGGATTGAAGTTCGATTTCGGCGGGTTTGGGCTGGCCGCCCTGTTCCTGGGCGCGCTGGAGATCACGCTGGACCGGGGCCAGCGGCTGGACTGGTTCTCCAGCCCGGTGATCCAGATCACATCGGTGGTCTGCGTGCTGTCGCTCTGCGCCTTCATCCCGTGGGAGCTGACCCGCAAGGACCCGGTGGTGAAGATCAGGCTGTTCTTCCAGCGCAATTTCGCGGTGGCTTCGCTGCTGCTGATGGTGGTGGGCTTGCTGATCTTCGGCACTACCCAGTTCATCCCCCAGCTACTGCAGCAGGTGCTGGGCTACACCGCCACCGACGCCGGGCTGGCGCTGACGGCGGGCGGGGCGGCGATCATGATCATGATGCCGGTGGCCGGCATCCTCGGCAACAAGGTCGACCCGCGCCTGCTGATCGCCTTCTCGCTGATCGTCCAGTCCTTCGCCCTGTGGAACATGAGCCACCTGGACACCCAGATATCCTTCGCGGCGGCGGCCAAGGCGCGGATGATCCAGGCGGTCGGCCTGCCGTTCATGTTCGTGCCGATCACCGCGGTCGCCTATGTCGGGCTGAAGCCGGAGGAGAGCAACCAGGCCTCGGCTTTGATGAACGTGATGCGAAACCTCGGCGGCTCGATCGGGATTTCGATGGTGCAGACCCTGACCGCCCAGCGCCAGCAGTTCCACCAGGCCCGTTACGTCGAGACCCTGAACCCGCTGAACCCCAGCTACGTCAACGGCTTGAACCAGATATCTCAGACCTTGCAGGCCAACGGCCAACCCTCGGCGTTCGCTCCGCAGCAGGCGCTCAGCCAAATCTATGGCAAGCTCACCCAGCAGGCGGCCATGCTGTCCTATATCGACGCCTTCCACGTGCTGATGCTGATCACCCTGGGATGCCTACCGCTGCTGCTGTTGATGCAAGGGCCGGGCAAGACCAAGCCGCCGGCGGGAGCAGGGCATTGATGAACCGCAGGGGAAGCAAGGGCGGATCGGCTGGCGTTCGGCTGGCGATGATCGGCGCAGTGGCGTCGCTGGCGGCCCTGTGCGCGGCCTGCGCGGTCGGCCCCGACTACCACCGGCCGGACCTGCCGACGCCGGCCGCCTATCAGGACACGGGCGATCGGACGAGCAGCCCGCTCAGCCAGGCCCTATCCACGCCAGCGCCCGAGGCGCAGACCGTCGCCTGGTGGACCCAGTTCGGCGATCCGGTGCTCGACGACCTGATCGCGCGCGCCCTGAAGGACAACCTCGACCTCCAGACCGACTACGCCCGTATCCGCGAGGCGCGCGAGCAGGAGGCGACGACCGCGGCGGCCAGCCTGCCGCACGTGGGCTCGAGCTTCAGCGTCGCCCGGATCAACGACAACGCCAGCACGTCGCCGCTGGGCGCTCTCCTCGGAGGCGGGGCCGCCGGCGGTGGAGCGGCGGCCGGAAGCGGCCCACCTTCGCACATCAACAGTTTCGCCGCCGCCTTCGACGCCACCTGGGAGCTGGACCTGTTCGGCGGGACCCGCAGGGGCGTGGAGGCGGCGCGCGCCAGCACGGAGGCCGCCGTCTGGGCCAAGCGCGACGGGGAGGTCTCGCTCACCGCTGAGGTCGCCACCGACTACTTGACCCTACGCGCGCTGCAGGCCCGCATCGCCATCGCCGAGCAGGAGGTGGCGCGCCAGAAAGACACCTTCCTGATCATCCACCAGCAGGCCCAGACGGGTTTCGTCACTCGGCTGAACGTCAACCAGCAGGACGCCCAGCTCCAGGGCGTCATCGCCTCCATCCCCGATCTGGAGGCCCAGGCGCGCGGGCGTATCCACGCCATCGGCGTGCTGCTCGGCGAAAATCCGGAAGCGCTTGAGCCGCAACTGTCCGTCCCCAGCGACAAGGCGTTGCCTGGCGTGCCGGCGGAGCTTCCGGTCGGCCTGCCGTCGGAGCTGCTGCGTCGGCGGCCCGATGTCCGCGAGGCCGAGCGGCGGCTGGCCGCCTCCACCGCCCAGGTGGGCGTGCAGGTCGCCAACCTCTATCCCAAGTTCAACATCCTGGCGCTCGCGCCCTTCGCCAGCAACACCTTCCAGGGCGTGTTCAACGCCAATAGCGCCACCTCCATCGGCGTCGGTGCGATCCAGTGGCCGATCTTCCAGGGGGGGCGGGTCCGCGCCGGCATCCGCAGCGCCCGGGCGGAACAGGACGAGGCCTACTTCGCCTACAAGAAGGCGGTGCTGGGCGCGCTGCAGAACGTGGAGGACGCGCTTTCGCGTTACCAGGCGGACCAACGTCGTATCGTGGCGCAGAAGGCCTCGGTGGCGGCGGCGGAGAATTCGCTGCTGATCGCGCGCCAACAATATGGTGTTGGCCTGGTCACCTTCCTGAACGTTCTCAATGCCCAGCAGACGCTTCTTAATGCGCGTGATCAGTTGACCCAGGCCCAGGGGCAGATCGCCACCGACCTGACCTCGCTCTACAAGGCGCTCGGAGGCGGCTGGAGCGCGAACGAGGGCAAGCTTCTGACGCCTGCGGGCCTTTCGGTTCCGTAGACCGGTCGGCGCTTCAGTGCAGGCGGCCCTGGCTGGCGGCGAGATAGGCGAGGGCGGCGGGGGTCAGCTCCAGGTCCCCCTGCTCCATCCGCTGCATTGTGCTCGTGGGCGCCATCAGGTCGCCGGCGGCGGCGTCCAGCACCCGCACGATCTGGTCCTGCTCGTCGTCCCAGATCACCGCGACGTCCCCGAGCCGGGAGGCTTCGCGGCCGAGGGCCTCGCAGATCACCGCATCGTCCATGCGCCGGGCGCTAAGGCGGAGCAGGGAGCGATTGCCGCCCAGGTCCTTGATCAGGTCCGCGTATTGGATGACCGCGTTGATCAGGTCGCCGGAGGGCGGCGCGGGCCGCGTCATGATCTGACGCCTGGGCGCATTGCGTTGGGCGCTGGTGGGGAAACGACGGCTCTGGGCGCGGGCGGCGGGCATGGGAATCCTCGTCGGCTTAGGACGAGATGGTTATGCACAGCCCATACGACATATTCGGACGTGTGCGTCTTGCTAGGGTCTGCATAGGCGCGACGCCGAGGTCGTGAACGAAAAAACCCCGCCGAAGCGGGGTAAGTTCATAGGGAAGAAACGCCCAGGAACTGGACGAGCCCTCACTTGGTCAGACCATCGACCAAAATCAAGGGGGCCGTCCGGAAGGGGGCGACGGCTTATGCGGCAGGCGTGGCTTTGCGGTTTTCGACGAACGGATCGGCTTCGGCCCGCCGATCGAACCGCTCTCTCGCGGCGTCGATCTCCGCCAGATGGGCCTGCGCCCACGACCCGAGCGCCAGAACCGGCTCCGACAGCGAACGGCCGAGATCGGTCAGCTCATAGTCCACGCGCGGCGGTATGGTCGGGAACATGGTGCGGGTGACCAGGCCGTCCCGCTCGAGGCCCCTGAGGGTCAGGGTCAGCATGCGTTGGGAGACGCCGCCGACCATGCGCTTGATCTCGTTGAACCGACGTGGCCCGCCCCGCAGCAACATGACGACGAGCACACTCCACTTGTCGCCGATCCGCGACAGGATCTGGCTCACCTTGCGGCAGTCGGTGTGGTCGATCAGCGGGCTCTCGGTAGTCACCTGGGTGTGCTCCGGTATCAGGAATGTGCCTTCTTGCGGCGCGATGGCAGGCACGTACTTAGTCCTGGTTACAAACCAGTACCAGGACGGTCTCCCATGAAACTGTTGCATATCGATACCAGCATCCTCGGCGCGAATTCGGTCAGCCGGCAGATCGCCGGCGCCGTCGTAGACCGCTTGCGCCAGGCCAATCCGGGACTTGAGGTCTCGACCCACGACCTGGCGGCCGAACCGCTGGCGCACCTGTCGCTTTCCAACCTGCCGAGCGACCACCCCATCGCGGCGTCGATGGGCGGCGCCCAGGACGAACGGGCCGCCAGCCAATCCGCGCTCGACGCCTTCCTCGCCGCCGACGTGGTGGTGATCGGTGCGCCGATGTACAACTTCACCATCCCCAGCCAGTTGAAGGCCTGGATCGACTGCATCCTGATCCCGGGCAAGACCTTCCAGTACGGTCCCGAGGGCGTGAAGGGGTTGGCCGGCGGCAAGCGTGTGATCATCGCCATCTCGCGCGGCGGTCTCTACGGCCCCGGCGCGCCTGCAGCGGCGGCGGAGCACCTGGAAACCTACCTGCGCACGGTGTTCGGCTTCATCGGCGTCGCCGATCTGGAGATCATCGTCGCCGAAGGCATCCAGATGGGCCCCGAGCATCGCAGCAAGGCCGTCGAGGCGGCGCTACGAGCGGCGACCGAACTTCGCGCCGCGTAGGACATACACCCTGTATTTGGGCGCGGCGGGGATGGACAGACCATCACCACCGCGCTCATGAACAAGCCGCCGTTTTCGCGGCGTCTTAGCTCACGACTGTGAGGCGGTATGTCCAGCTCGCGAGAGACTTCGGGTTCGGCGCCAAGTTCGAAGCGCACGAACGCCGCCAAGGTCCGTCGGGCCGCTGACCATCCAGACCGGCCCGGCGCCGGCTGCAAGGCGCCGCCTCGCACCTTCGCCCCCGTGATCGACCACGGCAAATGCGAAGGGAAGGGCGATTGCGTCGAAGTCTGTCCTTACGACGTGTTCGAGGTCATGCGGATCGCCGAGCCGGACTACCGGGCTTTGCCTTGGGTCGCCCGACTCAAGGTCAAGGTTCACGGGATGAAGACCGCCTACACCCCCAACGCCGATCTCTGCCTCGCCTGCGGCCTATGCGTGGTCGCCTGTCCCGAGGGCGCGATCCGTCTTGTCGAGCTGCCGGGGGCCTAAAGGGCGTAAAGGCCATATTAGAGGTCTACAACCCAGAAGGGCGGGCCGAACGCGAGCCGCCGATGTCCTCCTCCGTCCCGTCCCGACATTTTGTGCGAGACACCAACTGGAAAGTGATCGCGGGTCTCGGCTTGGCCGCCGCGATCGCGTGGCTCGCGCCTTTCGATCTGGCGTTCGGGGTCGCGACCCTTGGTGTCCCGGCGCTGCGCGCCTTGGCCATCATCGCGCTGGCGTTGATCGGGCTGTATGCCGGTGGACGCATCGGCCTGGGTCTTGAACCGCGCGGCTTGAAGAGACCGCTACTCACGCCGGTGCTTGTCGCGACCGCCGTGGCCTTGGCGTGCGCCTTGTCCGACTGGCTTATGCGCTCCTCGCTGCATGCGAACTACGCCCAGTCCATGGCTTCATCGCCGCTGGCGCCGCGCCTGATCGAGTACATCCTCCGGGCGTTCAACGAGAACATCATGTACCGGCTGTTCCTGGGCTCGCTCCTGGTCTGGGTGATCGGCGGCGTGTGGAAGGCGTCCGATGGATGTCCCGCCGCTGGCGCGTACTGGACCGGTTTCGCCCTATCGCAGGCGATCAACGTTTGGGTAAACGTGACGTCCCTCGCGCCGCTGACGCCTCTGGCCGTCCTGCACGACGGTCTGCGCTATTTCGCACCGGGCATGGTCTGGAGCTGGCTGTACTGGCGTCACGGTTTCCAGAGCAACGAGATCGCCTGCACCAGCGTGCACCTGTTCTTCCAGCCCCTCGTGACTCTGGGCCTGCGGTGACCGAGGCGCTGGCCGCGATTATTTGACGCTCTTTCGACATCAGCCCGCAATTTGAGTGTGCAATTGCGGCGAGATCGAAATGGGCTCCCGCACTGACCTTGACCGCCATGAGAGAACCAACGCAACGGCTGGCGGCGGCGCTGCGAGCGAAAGTGGGGCGAGTGACCTGGATGACGATAGACGCGACCCCGCGTGGCGACGGCGCACTGGGCAAGCTGTTGCGCAGCGGCGTCCATATCGCCCCTATCGCCGCCCTGCTGGCGGGCGTGTCGCCCACGCCTCTGATGGCGCAGACCGCGAGCGCGCCTCCCCCGGCGAAGGCGTCGGCTGCAAAGGCCCCCGCTCCGCCGCCCTCCGATGACGACGACGACAGCGCCGACAATGAGAACGTCGTTCCTGGGGTGACTGTCACCGCGCGCAAGCGTCCCCAGCCAGGGGCGGTGGTGGGCGATATCAAGCCGGAACTTCAACTCAGCCCCGCCGATATCCAGTCCTACGGCGTCAGCACGGTGACCGAGCTGCTCAACGAGCTGACGCCGGAGACCCGCAGCGACCGTGGCCGCGGCGGCGAGACGCCGGTGGTGCTACTGAACGGGCGGCGCATCTCCAGCATCAGCGAAATCCAGAACATCCCCACCGAAGCGATCCTGCGCGTCGATATCCTGCCCGAGGAGGTGTCGCTCAAATACGGCTACACCGCCGACCAGCGGGTGGTGAACATCGTGCTGCGGCGCAGATTCCACGCGATCACCGGCGAACTCCAGGGCGGTGGACCCACCGAAGGCGGCCAGGCGAGCGGGCAGGCGGAAGGCGATCTCCTCCGCCTGCGCGGCGACACCCGCATGAACTTCGACCTGAAATACCAGGGCAGCTCGAACCTCACCGAGGCCGATCGGGACCTGACCTCGACGGCGTCGGGCGAGCCGTTCGACCTCGCCGGCAATGTCCTGTCGGCCACCCCCGGCGGACAGATCGACCCGGCGCTCAGCACGCTCGCCGGACGACCCATCACGGTCGCGGGCGTTCCCGCCGGAGCGGGAGGCCGACCGCTGACCCTGGCGGATTTCGCATCCGGCGTCGCCAACACCACCAATGTCAGCGGCGACCGCACTCTGCTGCCAGCGACCCAGCAACTCACGGCGAACGGGGTGTTCTCCGAGCCGATCTGGGGCGGGATCAAGGCCACGGTGAACGGCACGCTGGGCGCCACCACCAGCGATTCCCTGCAGGGCCTGCCGGGGCTGAGCCTGCTGGTCCCCACCGGAAATCCGTTCTCGCCGTTCGGCACGAACACCCTGGTGGACCGCTACGCCAATAATTTCGGACCACTGCGCCAGAGCGTGAACGGCTGGACCGCGCACCTCGGCTCGACCCTCAACCGGGACCTGGGGGATTGGCGGCTGTCGCTGACCGACGCCTTCGACCACGCCGACAGTCAGACCAACAGCGACGTGGGGGTGAACGCGACGCCGCTGCAGACCCTGCTCACGGCGGGTTCAACCAGTTTCAACCCGTTTGGCCCGTTTCCGAATGCGTTGCTCACCGAGCTTCCACAGAACAAGGCGCGGGTGCTGTCCAATTCCGGCAACATCCAGATTCTGGCCAACGGCCCGTTGCTGGATGTCCCCGCCGGCCAGCTCTACGCCAGCCTCAAGCTGGGCGACACGCAGAGTTCGCTCAGCTCCAATTCCCTGACTCAGGGCATGTTCCAATCTGTCGCCTTGTCGCGCAACGACGCCAACGCCCAGATCAGCCTCGACCTTCCCCTCGCCAGCCGCGACCATCACGTCTTCTCGGCGGTTGGGGAGTTGTCGATCAACGTCAATGTCGCGGTGGACGAGCTGTCGGACTTCGGCCTGCTCACCACCTTAGGCGCGGGCGTGAATTGGACGCCGATCACCGGCGTCAACCTGATCGTCTCCGACACTCACGACCACGCAGCCCCGACCATCCAGCAGCTTGGCAATCCGCTTGTCTCGACGCCGGGCGTGCGGGTGTTCGACTACATGACCGGACAGACGGTGGACATCACCCAGGTCTCCGGCGGCAACACCGCCCTGGTCGCCGACACCCGCAACGTGTTCAAGGTCGGGCTGACCCTGAAGCCGTTCTCGGAAGAAAATTTCACCTTCACCGCCAACTATATCGACAGCCACATCGACAACCCGATCGAGACCTTCCCAGCGGCCAGCGGGCCGATCGAGGCCGCCTTTCCGGATCGGTTCCTGCGCGACGCCGAAGGCGACCTGATCGAGGAGGACGAGCGGCCGGTCAATTTCGCCAGCCAGGAGCGCAAGGAACTACGCTGGGGCTTCAACTATTCGCGCCCGATCGGTCCGCAGCCGACCCAGCGCTTTCCTCGCCGCGTGCCCGGCCAGGCCCGCCGCCCGCGCGGCGTTGGAACTGACGGACAACAGGCTGCAGCGGCGGGGGACGCCGCGGGCGCGCCCGGTGCTTCGCCGCCCGATACGGACCGCGCAAATGCGACACCGACGACACCGGCGACTCCCGACGGTGCGGGCTCCGACGGCGGGCGTGGGCGCGGCGGCGGCGGAGGTGGCGGGGGTGGTGGTCGCGGCGGGTTCGGCGGCGGGCGTGGTGGGGGAGGCGGCGGCTTCGCAGGCGGCGGCCGGTTCCAGATCGCCGTCTACCATACGGTCTACTTCCAGGATCAGATGCTGATCCGGCCGGGCGTGCCCGTGCTAAATCTGCTGGACGGTGCGCCCCTGGGGAACACGGGCGGCCAATACCAGCACGAGATCGAGGGGCAGGTGGGCTTCACCCTGTATGGTTTGGGCGCGCGCATCAGCGCCGACTGGAGAAGCGCGACATCGGTGCAGGGCGGCGCCGATTCCTCCACGGGCAATCTGGCGTTCTCCGACCTGACGACGATCAACTTTCGCCTGTTCGACAATCTGGGTCAGCAGCGCGAGGTGGTGCGGCGCTATCCTTGGCTGCGGGGCGCGCGCGTGACCCTCAACATCACGAACCTGTTCGACGACCGCATCAAGGTGCGCGACACGGCTGGCATGACGCCTGTCAGCTACCAATCCGCCTATCTCGACCCCGCTGGCCGCACGGCCCTGCTCAGCATACGCAAGCTGTTCTACTAGCTCTTTTTGGGGACGTGCTCGCCGGCGTCCAAGGGGATGTCCGGGGACGACAGGTATTTGTCAGGTTGAAGCGGCTACGAGTTCAACATAGTGCGTCGGCGTGGGCTCCACCGACGCCCCCAGGGGAAGCGGCGTCAGATGCGGAACACCTCGGACGATTTGAGCGGCGATTACGATCCGATCACCATCCGATTGCATTGGGCGACGGCGGCGCTGATCGTGGTGCTTTGGATCATGGGCCGCACCACGGGCTGGATGCCTCGCGGCCCGCTTCGGGTCGATGTATGGTCCGTGCACGTCTTGCTGGGGTTCGCGCTGGCGGTCGTGCTGGTCGCGCGCATCGCATGGCGGACGACGCGTGGGCGCCGCCTGCCGCCGGTCGAGCATGGTGTTCTGCACCTTGTGGCCAAGGCGGTGCACGGCCTGCTCTACGTGCTTCTGGCGACTGTGGTCGTGCTGGGCCTGATCAACGTCTTCGCGCACGGGTTTCCCATGTTCAACGTCCTCAAGTTCCCCAAGGTAGGCGACAAGGCGTTCACCAAGACCGTCAATCACTGGCATGATCTGGCCGCCAACACGATCGCGGCCGTCGCCCTGTTCCATGCGATCGCAGCTCTGTTCCACCACTATGTCCGCAAAAACGTCGTACTGATCCGGATGGCGCCGCTGTTCAAACGCCGTTTCGCCTGATCCCGCAGGTGCCCTGGCGGGACGCCTATCTATCCCAGACGGCTATTTGAGGAAGTTGTCGCTCAGCAACTCCATGACATCGCTACCGCGACCTCCCAGCACCGCCCGGGCGGAATAGAGCGCGGTGCCGAACACCTGATTGGCCTCGACCTTGGGCGGCGTCACCAGCTCCATGCGATCGGTGTGCACGTCGAGCAGGGCCGGGCCGGGCTGGTTCAGCCAGTCGTGCACCGCCGCGTCCAGCAGTTCGGCGTCCTTCACCGTCCGCCCCCAAAAGCCCAGGGCTTCGGCCACGCGGCTGAAGTCGGGGTTCTTCAGGTCGGTGTAGGCGTCCAGCAGGCCTTCCACCTTCTGTTCCAGCTCGACGAAGCCCAGGCTCCCGTTGTTGAACACCACCACCTTGATCGGGATGTCCTCCTGGATCGCGGTGATCAGGTCGCCCAGCATCATGGCGATGCCCCCGTCGCCGGACATCGAGATCACCTGACGATGGGGTTGCGCCTTCTTGGCCCCGAGCGCCTGGGGCATGGCGTTGGCCATGGTGCCGTGGCTGAGGCTGACGATGGTGCGGTTCTGGCCGGTCGCCGGGATATGGCGCAGCGTCCAGACCATGGGCGAGCCGCCGTCGGCGGTGAAGATCGCGTCCCGGTCGGCGTGCTGGGCGATCAGGCTGGTCAGGTATTGGGGATGGATCGCGCCGCCGCGGCCGAGCTTGGCCCTCTTGTCCAGGGTGGTGGTCGCCTTGGCGTGGCGTTTGAGGCATTCGCGCAGGAAGTGGTCGTCGCTCTTGGGCGTCAGCCGCGGGGCCAGAGCCTGGAGCGTCGCCTTCACGTCGCCGACCGCGCCGAGATCGATGGGATGGCGGCGGCCTAGATGGGCGCCCTCGATGTCGATCTGGATGATCTTCGCCTTGCTCGGATAGTACTGGCGCCAGGCGAAGTCGCAGCCGAGCAGCAACAGCGTGTCGCAGGCCATCAGCGCATGATAGCCGGACTCGATGCCGAACACGCCGGTCATGCCGACGTCGTAGGGATTGTCGTATTCCAGGAAGTCCTTCGCCCGCGAGGTGTGCGCGACCGGGGCCTTCAGCGCTTCGGCGATGGCCATGACCTCGGCATGGGCGCCCTGGCAACCCGAGCCGCCGTAGATCGCCACCTTGGAGCCGGCGTTGAGCAGGGCGGCGATCTGGTCGAGTTCGGCTTCGTTGGGCCGCACGATGGGGTGGGCGGTGTGGACCGCAAAGCCGTCGTCCTCGACCTCTTCCTTGGAGACGTCCACCGGTAGGATCAGCACCGCCACGCCACGCTTGGACAGCGCCGCCTGGGCGGCCAGTGCGGTCTTGCGCCGAGCCTGCGCGCCGGTCCGGATCTCGTCGCAGAAGACGCTGCAGCCTTGGTAGACGGCCTTGAAGTCGACCTCCTGCGGGAAGTCGAAGCCCAGCTCGTCGCGGGTGATCTGGCTGGCGATCAGCACCACGGGCGCGCGGTTGCGGTGGCTCTCGTACAGGCCGTTGATGAAGTGCAGGCTGCCCGGACCGCAGGAGCCGGCGCAGGCGGTCAGGTCGCCGGTGATCATCGCCTCCGCCCCGGCGGCGAAGCCCGCCGCCTCTTCGTGACGGACGTGGACGAATTCGATCTCGCTGCGCCGGATGGCGTCGGTGACGTAGTTCAAGGTGTCGCCGGGCACGCCCCAGCAGTGCTTGACGCCTGCGGCTTGCAGGGTCTCGACGATGACATCGGCGACCATCTTGCGACGCATGGGAGGCCCTTCGGTTCGTTGGAGGCGGAGATTCCCTGGAACAACGAAGGGGAGGCGATTTGGATCAGTCCGCCAAGCGCATATTCGCTTCCGCCGCCCTACCAGCCGTTCATGCGCGGCCAGACGGCGCGGATCTCTCCATGTGCATCCAATAGTTGATAGGCGTCGTGCTGCGCGGCGGTGGCGCAGGCATGGTTGGGCAGGATGCGCAGGCGGGCGCCGAGGGGATAGGCGTCTGGGCCGAGTGGGCCGCCGTCTCTGCGGGCGATGACGCCATGCTCCTGGTTGGCGGAAACCACGATCAGGTCGTGCAGGACCTCGCCATCCTCCGTACAGACCAGTCCGTAACCTTGATCCAGGTCTTGGGCCGCCGTGCCGTGATCGCGCGAAAGCGCCATCCAGCCCGCATCGACGATGATCCAGTTCTTCGACGTCTGGTGGCCGATCACGGTGGTGAGGACGGAGAGGGCGATGTCCTCAAGCGTGCAGACGCCGAGGCCCGCCATCACCAGGTCGAACATCATGTAGACGCCGGCCCGGAGCTCGGTCACGCCGTTCAGCTCGCGTGCGGACAGGGCCGTCGGCGTCGATCCGACCGAGACGACCGGAGCGGGATGGCCCGCGTCCCGCAAACGTTCGGCCGATCGGACCACAGCCTGGCGCTCCTGTTCGGCCATGGCGATCAGGGCGGCGGGGGTGCGGCAGTCATAGGACCCTCCCGCATGGGTCATCACCCCGCGGAGGGGCGACCAGGTCGGATCGAGACGGGCGGCGATCTCGATCAGCATGGGATCGTCCGGGCGAACGCCGGCGCGGTGGCCGTCGCTGTCGATCTCGATCAGGAAGGGCAGGGACTGATCGAGGTCCCGCGCCGCCGCTGCGGCCGCGGTCGCCGCTTCGGGACTGTCCAGGATCAGCGTCAAATCTACGCCGCGGCGTCGAATGCTGGCCGCGTGCGCCAGCTTTCCGGGCGCTATCCCGATGGCGTAGAGGATATCCTTGAAGCCTGCCGCGGCGAAATACTCGGCTTCTTTCAAGGTGGAGACGGTGATGCGCTCGGCGCCGACACGCTGGGCCGCCATGATCGACTTGGCGGTCTTCATATGGGGTCTGAGGGCGACTCCCAGTGCAGCGGCCCGATCGCGCATCCTGGCGAGGTTGCGCTCGAAGACCGGTTCGCTCAGCAACAGCTTGGGCGTCTCGAGATCGGCGAACCGCGTTCTGATCATGGGTGTGATCGAGGTCCCAGACGGCGCCGGCATGTTCGCCAAGTGCGACCGCCACGCCGTTTCCAGCCAGCGTTCATCCGCATCGTCAGAGTTCAAAGTCATGCCGGGCGGCCGAAGCCGCCCGGCCCTATTCTTTAGGCGGCGACGGTCTTCTTGGCGCGACGCACGGGCGCCTTGGCGGGCGCGGCTTGAGCGGTCGGTTCGGCCTTGCGGCCCAGGCCCAGGCTCTTGGCCAGGCTGGAACGTTGCGCCGAATAGTTGGCGGCGACCATCGGGTAGTCCTTCGCGAGGCCCCACTTGGCGCGGTATTCGTCAGGCGACATGCCGCGGGTGTTGAGGTGGCGCTTCAGCGACTTGTAGGACTTGCCGTCTTCCAGGCTGATCAGGAAATCCGGGGTGACCGACTTCTTGATCGGCACGGCGGGGGTCAGCGTAGGCGCGGGCTCAGGTTGCGGGACACCGGCGTTCTGCAACGCGCTGTGCACGCTGGAGATGAGGGCAGACAGTTCGACCACCGTCAGCTTGTTGTTGGTGACGTAGGCGGCGACGATGTCGGCGGTCAGGGCGGCGGTTTCCAAGGATTCGGTCATGATTTTTTGAGAAGCTTCGATAAGGGTGTCGGAGAATGACAACTTGGGCCCAATAGGACTGTCCCTGGTCTTTGTCCAGACGTGAAATCAAATAATCGCGCGATTAAAAAGATGAATCACAACCTAAATTCTTACAAAGATGGATGGCTGCGCCTTTTGGGCTTCCCCTCGTAGGCGTTGTCCGTATGAGAGGAGGGGGTGACACGGCTCTCCGGCTTGTGCAGCGTGGAACCCTCGATTCGCTTTTGGAGACAGATGCAATGAATACCGCCGAACTCGTCGACGTGATCGTGGCCAAGGACGCCGGCCTGACCAAGGTCCAGGCCAAGCAGGTCGTGGACACCCTGCTCAACGCCATCCGCGACGCCGCCGTGAAGGGCGAGGAAGTTTCGCTGCCGGGCTTCGGCAAGTTCAAGGTGCAGGACAAGCCGGCCCGTCAGGCCCGCAACCCCCGTACCGGTGAAACCATCGAGGTCGCGGCGACCAAGAAGGTGGTCTTCACGCCCGCCAAGGTCCTGAAGGACGCCGTCGCCGGCTGATACCTGGCGGCCTGATGTCGGGCGGGTCTTTCCCGCCCGACATTCAGTCTTGTCGGCGCTCGATCACGATCAGCCCGATGGCGCGTCACACGTCTGTAGACCTGTTGTGTGATCAAGGGTTGTGGCGAGCCGGCGACCCTCGGGAACACCTCGAAAAACTGGTTGCGTCATCATGCTAGGCTGACCTCATGCCGGGACGCGATGTGGATTCGGATCGATGATGGGCAGGGGGCGACTACGATCCTGCAGACGGGGCGGCGCCTGGGCGCGCCTTCGCCGGCCCTGGATAGGTGGTCTGCTCCTGCCTCTGCTGGCGGGATGCGCCGTCGGCCCGGACTTCCATGCCCCCGCCGCGCCTTCGGACGCCGGCTTCACCCATTCCGCCTTGCCTGACCCCACAGTCTCTTCGCCGGTGAAGGGCGGAGAGGCGCAAAGCTTCACTACAGGCGCCGTCCCCTACCGTTGGTGGGAGCTGTTCCGATCCCCCGAGATCGACCGCCTAGTGGAGCAGGCCCTGCGCGCGAATCCCGATCTGCAGAGCGCCCAGGCCGCGCTTCGATCGGCGCGGGAGAACTTCTACGCGGCAAGGGGCGCGCTTTATCCACAGGTTTCTATCGACCTGAACGCCAGCCGGCAGAAGAACCCGGTCGTGTTGGCTTCACCGTTGAGTTCGAACGCTAACTACTTCGGCTTGAATACCGCCCAGCTCGACATCTCCTATTCGCCCGATCTATTCGGCGGCGTGCGGCGCCAGATCGAGGCCAACGCCGCCCAGGCCGACAATCAGCTGTTCACCAGCGAAGCGACCTATCTCAGCCTCACTACCAACGTGGTCCTGGCCGCCTTGCAGGAAGCCTCGCTGCGGGAACAGATAGAGGCGACCCGCCGCTCCATCGCCATCGCCGAGACCCTGTTGGCCGACCTCCGGTTCGCGCGCAAGGCTGGCCAAACCGCGGAGGGCGATGTCGCCGCCCAAGAGTCTGTCTTGGCCCAGGCGCGGTTGCTGTTGCCGCCGCTGGAAAAGCAACTGGCCCAGCAGAAGGACCTCTTGGCGGTGCTGACCGGCGGTACGCCAAACACCATGCCGGACGACACGGTAGAGTTGGACGGCGTGACCTTGCCGACCGACCTCCCGCTCAGCCTGCCGTCGCAGATCGTGGCCCAGCGGCCCGACATCCGGGCGGCGGCGGCCAACCTGCACGTGGCCAGCGCCCTGGTCGGCGTGGCTCAGGCTAACCGGCTGCCCAACATCACCTTGACCGCGTTGCTGGGCGGGACCTCGAACGGGTTCGACAACCTGTTCACCGCCGACAACAGCCTCTACACTCTTGGCGCCGGCCTGACCCAGCCGATCTTCCAGGGCGGCGCGCTGCTGCATCGCAAGCGCGCCGCGCAGGCGGCCTATGCCCAGGCTCAGGCGGTCTATCGCAGCACGGTCCACCAGGCGTTCCAGAACGTGGCCGACACGCTGCAGGCCTTGGATCAGGACGCCCGCAACCTACAGGCGGCCGTCCAGGCCCAGACGGCGGCGGCCCGGAGCCTGGCGCTGCTACGCCAGGCGTTCCAGGCCGGAGAGGTGGGATCGGTGGCGGTGCTCAACGACGAGCAGGCGTATGAGAGCGCGGTGGCGGTCCTCGTGCAGGCTCGCGCGGCGCGCTATGCCGATACGGTCGCTCTTTTCCAGGCGCTTGGCGGCGGCTGGGGTGATCGCGCGGGGCTGGATATCGCCTCGGCCAAGTAGGCTAGATGGCGGTTCCGCCGCCCGTCTCCGGATCGGGCATGGCTGCTCTTGCTGTCCGGGGACGCCAGGCGCGCGCCACGATGGCTGGCGACAGCAGCAGGCTCATCAGGGTCGAGGTCGCCAGGCCGCCAAGGATGACCAACACCATCGGGCCGAGGATCTCGTGACCCGGCTGTCCGCTCCGGATAGCGAATGGAAGCAGCGCGGCGGTGATCATCACCGCACTGATCACGATGGGCGAGAAGCGGTCGCGGGCCGCGCGACGCACCAGCTTCGCCGACCAGGGCTGCCTGCGCACCGAAACCAGTTCCTCGACCCGGCTGATCAACAGGGCGGCGTTGCGGGCGGAAAGGCCGAACAGGGCGAAGAAGCCCATCACCGCGCCCAGCGACAGCACCCCGCCCATCAGCGCGATCGCGATGACGCCGCCGACCATGCCGAACAGGGTCGAGGCCAGGATGATGGCGCACGACCTCGCGTCGCCGAACGACAGCAGCAGCAGGACGATGACGCCAGCGCCCGCCAGCAGGGCGTTGGTTAGTAGCCGGTGGCTGGGGTCGAAGCCGTTCTTTGGGGTGATGAATTCCAGGAAGACGTTCGGCGGCGGCGACACCGCCTTGGTGATCCGGCTTTCGAGGCGGTGCAGCGCGTCGGGGCTGGCGTCCGACAGCCGGGCCAGGACGGTTTCGCTGCGGAGGCCGCCGTCGTGTTCGATCCGCGCACGGCCGTCGGTCAGGTAGACATTGGCCACGCTGTTCAGCGGCGCCGAAATCCCCGAACTGGAACGCAGCAACAGATCGCCCACGCTTTCCGGGTCGGTGCGGATGCTGGCCTGGGCGGTGACGGCGATGTCGATGGCGCGGCCGTTCTCATAGACCTGGGCCGCGCGACGGCCTTCGAACGCGGTCTGCACGGTGTTGAGGACATCGGCCGCCGACAGGCCGTAGATGGCCAGGCGCTGGAAGTTCAGGTCGACGCGCACGACCGGGGCGGCGGCCGGGGTGGACGGGCTCACGTCGCGGACGCCGGGCGTAGCGCTCAGAGCCTGGGCCACACGGTCGGCGGTGGGGTCGAGGGCGTCCAGGTCGTTGCCGTAGACGCGCACCTGCAGCCTGCCGTCGTTGTTTTGTCCCAGCGCCGAGACGCCGATACTCGACCGGACTTCTGGGCGCAGACCGGGATAAACGTCCACCAGCCGCCGCACCCGCCCTTCGACGGCGTCCTGGGCAGGTGAACTCAGCCCCGGCTTCAGGCTTATGTCGAAGCGTGCGCGATCGGGACCCCAGGCCTCGGCGCCCGTCTCCGCCCGTCCGATCCGCTGCGAGACGCCCGCCACGTCTCGGTCGGCCAGCAGGTCGCGGGTGATGCGTTCGCCATAGCTCTTCATCACGGCCATGGAGGTGGAAGCGGGAGCCCTGATCTCGGCGGTGAGTTGATCGCCGTGGAAGCCCGGCAGGAACTCGGGCTTGAACGTCGCCGCGAGGACGGCTGTGACGACCAGGGCGGTCACCCCCACGCCCAGGGCCGCCCACGGCGCCCGGTCGATCCGGGACAGCAACCCCTCGTATCGGGTCTTGACGCCGACCAGCAGACGCGGCTCGGCGTCCGGCCGAATGTGCTTGAGGAACAGCAGGGCCAGCGGCGGAGTGAAGACGATCGCCACCACCAGCGACGCCAGCGAGGCGATGACGATACTGACCGCCAGCGGTCTCAGCAGCGCGCCCTGGACGCCGCCCATGAGCATGACCGGGACCAGGGCCACGCCCACCATCAAGGTGACGTAGATCACCGGCGCCCTGACCGCTAGCGAGGCCATCAGCACGGCGTGTGGACGCGATGCATGATGCGCCTCGGCGTCGCGCAGGCGGCTGACGATGTTCTCCACATCGATCACCGCGTCGTCGACGATCAGGCCGAGCGCCACCGCCAGGCCGCCCAGCGTCATAGTGTTCAAGGTCCATCCCAGCCCCTCGATCGCCACGACGGCGGCCAACAGGGCGAACGGGACGCCGACGATCGAGATCAGCGCGGCGCGCCAATCACGCAGGAACACCGCCAGCAATATGGCCAGCAGCAGCACGCCAACCAGCAACTCGCCGATGATCTCGCGCACCGCGCCGTCGATGAAGCCGGCGGGACGGTCCAGCTCGGCGCGCACGACCACGCCCTGCTTTTGCAGGCCCGGCGTCAGCGAGGCCAGGACCTCGTCCACCGCGTGGATGGTGTCGATGGTGTTGGCGCCGTAGCGCTGGGCGATGCTGACCAGGACGCCGGGCCTGCCGTCGATCAGGGCGTCGCCGAAGGCGGGGGCCGGGGTGTCGACCACGTCGGCCACGTCGCTGATGCGGACCGGCGCGCTGCCGACCACCTGGATCTGTCCCGCCGCGACGTCGGTCGCCGTCAGCGCCTGGCCGTGGGGCTCGATCTGGATACGCTGGTTGGGGGTGTCGATGAAGCCGGCGCCGGCGACGCCAGTGGCGATGCGCACAGCGTTGAACACGTCGGCATAGCCCAGGTCGCTATCGGACAGGTCGCCGGCCCGCGCCCGCACCTCGATCCGTCGCGTCTCGCCGCCGAACACCCGCGCGTCCGCAACCCCCGCGACCGACAGCAGGCGCGGCCGCACCGTCCACTCCACCAGGTCGCGCAGCGCCATGGGAGTCAGGTTGGCGCTGGTGAAGCCGATGTCGAGCGCCTGTCCCTGGCCCGAGGTCAGCGGCGACAGCCGAGGCGCCCCGACGCCGCCGGGCAGCAGGCCGGCGGTCTGGGCTAGGCCTTCCGAGATGGCCTGGCGGACCCGCTCGGGCGCCGCGCCCTCCTGGAAGTCCAGCGTGATGATAGACAGGCCCTGGACCGACTGGGAATGCACGGCCGCGACGCCGCGCGCGCCGATCACCGCGTTCTCGATCGGGCGGGTGACAAGCTGCTCGACCTGTTCGGCCACCATGCCCGGCGCCTCGGTCTCAACGGAGGCCTGGGCTGGCGACAGACTGGGAAAGGTTTCGAGCTTTTCCGTGCGCGCGGTCGTCGCGCCATAGACCAGCAGGACCGCACCCACCGCCACGATCAGGCGGGGATGATGCAGCGTCCCCCGGATGAGCCTGGAAAGCACGCCTACTTCGCCGGAGCTTGGCTGAGTTCGGCGGCGAACAGGCCGGCCGCGCCCGCCGTCACCACATCCTCGCCCGGCGAGAAGCCGCTGGCGACGAACAGGCCGCCTTCCTGTGGCGCGCCGTTCTCCACCAACCGCCGTTCGTATCCGGCGGGATGGCGGACATAGGCCCAGGTCGAGCCGCGATAGCGGATCAGGGCGCTGCGCGGCAGGACCACGCCCGGCTGGGGGCTGCCGCTGTCGATATGGGCGCTCTGGGTCAGGCCGATCGACAGCAGGATGGCGGAGGGGCCCGTCACCTCCACGATCAGGCCGGAGGACTGCAGCCGCGGTTCCGAGGTCCGGGCCGGTCCCAGCACCACGCCCGGCACGCTGCCGGAGCCGACGTCGACCCGCACGGTCTTGGCGCCGTCCTGGCCCTGGTTGGAGGGGGTGTCGACATGGACCAGCGCGGCGCGGCCGGCGGACAGGGCGGCTATGAGGTCCTGGCGGCGCCGGTCGCTCAGCCTTGCGATCCCGGGACCCCACTCCAGGCCGACGCGATGACGCAGGAAAGCCACATGGGTCGCGTCGGAACGGCCCTGGGCCTCGGCGGCCTCGGCGTCCTTGGCGGAGACAGTCCCACCGTTGGCGTGCAGCAGCTTGGAACGGGCGGCCTCGGCGCGCGAAGCGGCCGCCGCGGCGATGGCGGTGCGCAGGTCGGAGTCCAGGGCGACCAGGGGCCCGGGATCGAGCACCTTGGCGAAGGCGTCGACCTCGGCCTTGCGCTTTTCGGCCGTCAGGGTCGCGCTCTTCACGCCGAGGCGGCGCTGGACATCGATGGGAAGGCTGAGCGAACCGCCGGAAGCGGCTGCGTGCGCCTGTCCGGCGACCGAGAGCGCGGTGATCAGGACCAGGCCCCACGCCGTTGCTGGTCTATGCGTCGGCATCGGTCTGTTCATCGCCCCTGAACCCGCTGCTATCTCGATTAGCTCATCTGCGCCGGATGGCGAGGCCTGGTATGGAATTGCTCAAGATTTCTCGCTCCGTGGGCCGAGGGCGACGGACTAGACGGCGGGCGGCGGAACGTCTCGCTCCTTGAGCAGAAACAGGCTCAGCTCGTTGACCGCCTTGGTCAACATGAGCACTTCCTTCTCGCGCATCTCGTCGATCTTCTGGTGGAGGAGTTCGATCTCGAGCTCGGCCTTGATATTGATCTTGTAGTCGTTCTCGGCCTCCTTCCGGTCGATGTCCTGCTGGCGGTTCTGGCTCATCATGATGAAGGGCGCGGCGTAGGCGGCCTGGAACGACAGCGCCAGGTTCAGCAGGATGAAGGGATAGGGGTCCCAGTGCTGGATGAAGGCGGTGATGTTGACGATGATCCAGAAGAACAGGATCGTCGACTGGATGATGATGAAGCTCCACGACCCCATGACCGCCGCGACCTTGTCGGCGATGTTCTGGCCGATGGTCAGGCGCGGGGAGGGCGGAACGATCGAGTCGCTTGCACGGGCCTTGCGGCGCTGAGTCCGAAGTTCGCCCAGGAGCCGTTTTTCGGTTTCATGGAATTCATGCTTGAGCGCTTCGAGCATAGGTCTTGGCTCCCGCCGGGTGTCGATCGAGCTTAGCTGTTCCGCTACGCGTTTTTGCGACACCCGGCTAGCCCCGCACGCCTGCCGGTCGATCCCTTACGCAAAGTGGGCGCGCACCAGATCTGGGGGCGTTTTCGAGGCGGCTCGAACGCTGTGGTTCAGGCCGGATGAGGCGCGACCCTGTCGATGCAGGTAAAGCTCTCGGCCTTCGACGTATCGCCGCCGATGTACTTCGTGGTCTTGGGATAGGCGCAGAGCGGCCGCTGGAACTGCACGTCGCCGCCGGGGACGTCGTCCTTGTAATGGGTGGCCACCAGGATCTCCGGTGCGCGGCCGTGCTCGACCCAGTCCTCGAGCGCCAGGGCCATGTCGTGGCGGGCGTCGGAGATCGGCGGGGTGGAGTCGCGGGTGGCGGTGGACATGTTGGTCGCGCCCGGGCCGCCGGCGCAGTGACCCATGCCGGGGACCATGAACAGCCGGGCGAAGGATTGGGTGGCGCGCCGCTTCGCTTGGAGCGTTGAGCCCGCGCCACGATCGGTCACCTGGTCGTAATAGTCGATGGCGTCCTGCGCCGCCCCGACCGGGTCCTCCCAGCCCATGAACATGATCAGCTTGCCGCCGTGGGCCCGAAAGCCGTGCAGGTCGGGGTTGGTGGCGTCCATCAGCGGCGCCAGCCGGGTTCTCACGGTGTCGACGTCGTGGCCCCAGTCGAATGTCCACCAGTTCCAGGACGGGTCGTGCAAGGCCCAGCGACGCAGGATGTCCACCCGGTCGGGTTGGTCCGGATGATGGGTGTCGGCCCAGTAGTCGCTCCAGCCCGGCAGGCGCTGGTTGGGCTCCGTCTGTACGCCCTCGCTGCCCAGGGTGAAGCCGGGAAAGATCTGACGGCCGGTGCGTGCGTCCTGCGGACCGGCGTAGATGGCCTTGAAGGCCGAGACCTGGGCGTCGGTCAGGCAGTCGTCGGCCTCCCTGTCGGCGCAGTGCAGGGCGGCGACATCGAAGCGGCAGGCGCGAGGATCGTTGATCACCCCGTCGACCACTCCGTCCAGCGCGTCGCAGGCATGCACCACCTGGCGGTTGACCATCAGCAGCTTGGCGATCGGGATGATCGGATGGGCGTCGTCGCCCGGCGGATGGTTGTGCTGGTAGTTCCAAAGGAACGACAGGGTCAGGTTGGTGCGGTTGCTGCCGGGATCGCCGGCGATCACGCCGTCGAAGTCGTCGGGATAGGTCTGCACCTCCGACAGCGCCTGCATCCCGCCGGTGGAGCAGCCGCTGAAGTAGGCCCATTGCGGAGTCGAATGAAAATAGGCGCGGGTCACCTGCTTGGCGGCGACGACGCTTTCGTGCACGGCGAGCTTGGCCCAGACCTTGACCCCTTCCGGGTTGTCGAAGCCGAAATCCAGCTTGGAGCCCTGGTGTCCGGTGTCGGTGGCGACCGCGACGTCGTGGGCGCGGATACGCTGCGCCATCTGGGCGTAGTAGATGCTGGAGGTGTAGGCCCCGTTGCCGACCATGTGCAGCCGCCGGCTCCAGCCCTGCAGCGGTAGCCAGACCTCGAACCCGATGTGCGAGCCGGGCGTGGGGCTCGAGACCCCCACCGCGCGACAGAAGGCGGGCAGGTCTTCGTGGGCCTTGCCGGTCTTGCCCGGATCGGCCGGCTCGACGAACCGCCCGCTGTCGACAGTCTCGGCGTGCAGGATCGCAGCATGGTCGAGCTTGGCGCCGGTCAGATCGCTGCAGGCGTCGGCTCTGGCTTGCGACGCGACCCCGCCCGCCGCCAAGGCCAACAGCGCGCCGAGAAGCGGCAGTCTTGCGTTCGGCATGTTCGTGGCCCTCAGGCGTAGGTCTGGTCGGTCAGGCCGGCGGCGAGCCTGCGCTTGGACAGCCAGCCGGCCCACAGCACGCCCAACAGGCCCATCAGGGCGGCGGCGGCGGCCCAGGCGCCGGGAATGGCCTTGTCATGAGTGGTGTGGATCAGGGCGGTGCAGATCGCGGGCGTGAAGCCGCCGAAGATCGCGGTCGCCAGGCTGTAGGCCAGCGAGAACCCGGTCGCGCGCACCTTGGCCGGGATGAACTCGGCCAGATAGACCACCATCGAGCCATTGAAGCCGGCGAACAGGAACGACAGCCACAGGTCCACTGTCAGCAGGCGGCCGAACGAGGGCGCGCTCACCAGCCACATCATTGCCGGATAGGTGATGGTCAGGCCCAGCAGGGTGAAGATGAACAGGCCCGCGCGCCGTCCGATCCGGTCCGAAAGCGCGCCCATCACCGGCAGCCACAGGAAGTTGGAGACGCCGGTGAACAGGGCGATGACCATGGTGTCCATGGCGCTGAGGTGCAGTTCGTTGCGTCCGAGCGTGGGGGTGTAGGCGGTGCTGAGATAGAAGGTCACCGTGGTCATGGTCACCATCATCATGCCGGCCAAGATCATCGGCCAACTCTTGGCCAGGGTGGACAGCAGTTCCGCGGTCTTGGGCGGAGCGGGGCGCTTGAGGAAGGCGTCGGTCTCCTTCAGCGAGCTGCGCAGCAGGAACAGGAGCGGGATGATGGCGCAGCCGATCAGCAGCGGCACCCGCCAACCCCATTCCTCCATCTGGGCGGCCGGTATCAGCGAGTTCAGGATCACGCCCAGTCCGGCGGCGAAGACCACGGCGAGCTGCTGGCTGGCCGATTGCCAGCTGACATAGAAGCCGCGGCGGTTGGGCGGGGCGATCTCGGCCAGGTAGACCGACACATTGCCCAGCTCCACGCCCGCCGAGAAGCCCTGCAGCAGCCGCCCGGCCAACACCAGCAGCGGCGCGGCGATCCCGATGGTCTTGTAGCCGGGGGTCAGGGCCAGCGAGGCGGTGCCGACCGACATGATCGCCAGGGTCAGGATCAGCCCGGCGCGCCGGCCGAGCTTGTCGGTGTAGGCGCCCAGGATCACCGCGCCCAGGGGCCGCATCAGGAACCCCGCGCCGAAGGTCATCAGCGACAGCATCAGCGATGCGAAGGGGTTGTGCGAGGGGAAGAAGGCCTTGGAGATGCTCGAGGCGTAGTAACCGAACACCATGAAATCGTACATTTCCAGGAAGTTGCCGCTGCAGACGCGCACGACGTCCTTGTAGCTGACCTTGGTCGCGGCCTTTCCGGTCGAGGCGGCGAGAAGATCGCCGTCGGAAACCGCGCGGTCGAATGGCGTTGCAGCGTGCGGCGTGGCCGGGACGTGATTCATTTCAATGTACGCTCATGTTGCGCCGCCAGTCCTTGATCAGGCGGGCGCGGTTCTGCTGGTCGAGGTCGGCGAGCAGGCTGGGGCCGAGACGGATGGTGCGTACCCGGTCGGGATCGGAGGGGTTCCATCCAAGGCTCGCGGCCATGTCGAGGCGCACGGGTGTGAACTTGTGGCGCGCGAGGATGGACTGGCCTTCCCGCGACAACAGGAAGTCCAGGAAGAGCTTGGCCGCGTTGGGGTGCGCCGCCTCCGCCGGGATCAGGGCCACGGGCAGGGCGGTCAGCAGGTAGTCCTTGGGAAACACCACGCCGATGTTCGGATCGCGCGCCTGGTGCTCCAGCGCCGAGGAGCCGACCAGATTGTAGCCGATCAACACCTGGCCGCTGGAGATGTCGTCCAGCATGACCGCCGAGGTTTGATAGAAGCGCACATGCGCGACGCCGAGCGCCCGCACGAGGTCCCAGGTGTCATGGGTGGCGCGCAGGTCATGGAAGAGCGTCAGGCGGCCGAATTCGCTGACGGCGTCGTCATAGGTCGCCACCTTGCCCTGGTATTGCTTCGCCTTGACCTGCAGCAGGCGGGTCAGGTCGAGGTGGCTGTGCGGCACGTCTGCGGGAGGGACCAGTCTGCGGTTGTAGGCGATCACGATGGGCTCGAAATTGACGCCATAGCCTTGGTCTTTCCACACGGCCAGGTTCGGTAGGTTGGGTTTTTCCGGGGAGCTGTAGACTTGGGCATAACCGTCGTTGATCAGCTTCGCTTGCAGATTTACCCCCGAACTCCAGATGAGGTCGGCGGTTGGGTGGTGTTGGGCGACTTCGCGGACGAGGCGATCATTCAGGGAGTCAGCCGTTCCATCGACATAAGTAATGTTGATGCTTGGATATAGCTTTCGAAAAGCTGAAAATAGATCGTATGCAACCTTCCTGTGGGTGTTTGCATAGATGACTATTTTTCTTTCCTTGTTGGCTTGCTCCACAATTCTGTCATAAGATCGCGGATAACCTGCGGGTCGGCCGTAGGCGTGCAGAGGGAAGGCCAGTGCGAGCGCCGCAGCCCAGGCCGGAGCCGAACGAATGACGCCGTTTCCTCCCGGCCTTTGCTTGGGTCGCATGGTCGACCTCCTTGGCGTTCAGCCTATGGGTTCCACCTTTCGCCAACCTGTCGCAAGTCGTTTGCACGCGGGCCGCGCGACGAGGATCGCATGCGGGTCCTGATCGTCGAGGACGATGCGGCCCTGGCGCGCGGCCTGATCGAGGCCTTGCGCGCCGCCGGCCTGGCCGTGGACCACGTCACCGACGGCGCCGAGGCGGTCGAGCTGGTCGGGGAGGAGCCCTACAGCGTGGTGATCCTCGATCTAGGCCTGCCGGATATCGACGGGCTCAAGGTGCTGCGGATGATGCGCGGGCGGGGCGTACGCACGCCGGTGCTGATCCTGACCGCGCGCGATTCCCTGAACGACCGCGTCTGTGGCCTCGACCAGGGCGCGGACGACTACCTGGCCAAGCCGTTCGAGCCGGCGGAGCTGGCGGCGCGGGTACGGGCCCTGATCCGGCGCGGGCAGGGCGCGCCCGATCCGGTGCTGACGGTGGGTGCGCTGCGCCTCGATCGCAACAGCGGCGACGCTTATCTGGACGGCCAGCCGCTCGACCTGCGTCGGCGCGAGCTCGCGGTGCTGGAGGGGTTGATGGTGCGCGCGGGCAAGCTGACGCCCAAGGAGCGGCTGGTGTCGGAGGTGTTCGGGCACGAGGAGCCGGTCGGCACCAACGCGCTGGAGGTCTACATCGCCCGGCTGCGGCGCAAGCTGGAGGCCGGCGGGGTGCAGATCCGTACGGTGCGGGGTCTCGGCTATATCCTGGACATCGCCTCGCTTCCCGTTCCGGCGTCCGACGCTTCGTGAGCGCGCGCCCGGCGTTCGCGCCGTCGCTGCGGCGACGGCTGTTGCTCGTGTTGCTGATTCCCTTGGTGTGTCTGGCCATGTTGCTGGGCGCCGGCGGGGCGTGGTTCATCCATCAGGTGGTGGAGCACGCCAACGACCGGGTGCTCAGCGGCTCGACCCAGGCGATCGCCGAGACCCTGGCGCTGGAAGACGGCGAGCTGACGGTGGACCTTCCGCCAGCAGCCCTCGGGATGCTGGAGAACGCGGACCGCGACAACGTCTTCTACAGCGTCTGGCACGATCGCCAGTTGGTCACGGGCTATGCCGAGTTGCCGCCGGGCGCGCCGTCCCCGGTGGAGGACGCCTCGGGGGTGAGCTTCCGCTACGGCGTGGTGCGGGGCGACCCCGTCCGCATCGCCCAGGTCGCCCGCCAGGTGCCGCGTCTGGCCACGCCGGTCTATGTGCAGGTGGCCGAGACGCTCAGGACCCGTGAGGCCCAGCAACAGAACATGCTGGCCGCGCTCGGCGGGGTGGAGGTGGCGTTGGTGGCCTGGGTGGCGCTCTTGGTCTGGCTGGCGCTGAGCTGGGGCCTCGATCCGCTGGCCGAGCTGAAGCGCGAGGTCGAGGCGCGGGTGGGCGCGGCGGCGGCTGACTTCCGCCCATTGCCGGTGTCCAAGGCGCCGCGTGAGGTCGCCCCATTCGTCTCCGCCTTCAACGTGCTGCTGGCCCAGCTGGAAGGGTCGGTTGAGACCACCCGCCGGTTCACCGCCGACGCCTCCCACCAGATGCGTACGCCCCTGGCGGTGCTGCGCGCCCATCTGGACAGCCTGACCCGCCACAGCTCGGAATCGCTCGAGGGGCGGGCGGCGCTCGCGGACATCGAGGGGGCGGTGCGCACGCTCGGACGCCTGCTGACCCAGCTGATCGCACTGGCCCGCGCCGAGGACCAGGGCCAGGACGTGCGCGGCGGCGTGGCCTTCGACCTGGTCGAGACGGTGGCGGAGGTCGCCCGCGAACGGGCCCCCGACGCGCTGAAAGCGGGGCTGGAGCTGGCGTTCGAGCGGCCGGATGCGGCCGTGCCCTTGAACGGCGAGCCGATCCTGGTGCACGAGATGGTGGCCAACCTGCTCGACAACGCCATCCGCTACAATCGTCCTGGAGGGGCGGTGACGATCCGGGTCGTCCAAGGGGCGGAGGGAGCCCGGCTTGAGGTCGAGGACGACGGGCCCGGCATCCCCCAGCCGGAGCGCGAGCGGGTGTTCGAGCGCTTCTACCGCATGACCCGCGACGCGCGTCGCGATGGCAGCGGCCTTGGCCTGCCCATCGTCCGCGCCTTGGCCCAGCGTCTCGGAGCGGAGGTCCGCCTGGACGTCGGTCGGAATGGCTCGGGACTGAAGGCGACGATCCAGTTCCCCGTGACGGCCGAAGCTCAGCCGGTGGAAGCGTAGAGCCTCACCACCCGATAGAGGAACTCGCGGCTGTCGTAGAGCGAACGGATGCGGATGCGCTCGTTCAGCCCATGGATGCCGTCGCCGTCCGGATCGCGGAAAATGCCGCCCAGGCCATAGGTCGGGATGCCGGCCGCATTGGTGAAGGCGCCGTCGGTTCCGCCCGTCGCCATTGTCGGTATCAAGGGGACGCTCGGCCAGATCTGGTTGGAGACCTGGCGGGCTGGCCCAAGCACCGCATCGGTGAGCGGCGGCGCTGGCGACTGGGGGCTGGGCTGGGCGGCTAGGCTGACGACGACGTCCTTGTCGTCGATCGCCTGTTCCAGGGCGAGGCGGGTCTGCTCCACCGTTTCATCGGGCAGGATGCGGCAGTTGACGTTGGCCTCGGCGTGTTGGGCTAAGGCGTTGGGCGCATGGCCGGCGTTGACCTGGGTGGCGACGCAGGTGGTGCGCATCGTGCTGTTCCAGGCCGGGTCCTGGGCCACCCGCGCCAGCACGTCGGCTGGCGGCAGGTTCGGGCCGCCCATCGCGCGCAGGTCGGCGGCGAGCGGATCGGGGGTCAGCGAAGCCATGGCGGTGAAGTAGGCGCGTGTCACCGGGCTCAGGCGCACCGGGAAGGGCGAGGCCTCCAGCCGCACCAGGGCGTGGGCCAACTGGTAGACCGCGTTGTCCTTGCGTGGGCGCGAGCTGTGGCCGCCGGGGTTGGTCACGACCAGCCTGTAGTCCTGGTAGATTTTCTCGCCCGCCTGGATGGCGTTGGCGAGCGGTCTCCCCTGATCGTCCAGCAGGCCTGCGCCGCCTTCGTTCAGCGCCATGCCCGCCTGCACCGCCCAGCGATCGTGCTCGGTCAGATACTGCGCGCCGTCGAACTGGTCGGACGTCTCCTCGCCGCAGGTGAGCGCCAGCTTGATGTCGCGCCGGGGCTGAAAGCCCTCCTGTCGGTAGCGGATCAAGATGTCGGCGAACGATGCGGCCATGGCCTTGTCGTCATTGGTCCCGCGTCCGTAGTAGTAGCCGTCCTCTTCGATCAGCTTGAACGGGTCGCGCTTCCAGTCCGAGCGCTTGGCCTCGACCACGTCGATGTGGGCCAGCAGCAGCAGGGGCGGTGCGGTCTTGTCGGTTCCGTGCAGGATCGCCGCCAGCGCGCCGAAGCGCGGCTTGCCGTCTGGGACAAGCACATGGACGTCGGCGTCGGGGAAACCTGCGGCCTTCAGCCGGGCCGCCACCTGTTCGGCGGCGAGGGTGCAGCTTCCGACCGAGTAGGTGGTGTCGGTCTCCACCATTTCCTTGTAGAGCGCGAGGAAGCGGGCGCGGCTCGGGTCGGTCGGTTTCTCGGCCGTCTGGGCGTGGCTGGCGGCCGGCGCCGTCAGGGCGGAAGCGGCTATTAGTATGGCGAGGTGTCGTCTCATCCGCGCGCCTTCCTTGTCCTGCGCATCTTGGCGCTTCGGGTCGCCCATAGCCAATAGCCTGTGCCGCCCAGCCCGATCAGGCTCAGCGCCGCCAGCTCGTCGAGCACGCGTCCTGGCGTGTTCAGCCACTCGCCCGAATGGATCGGCAGGAGCCAATCGTAGAAGGCGTCGCCGCCACTGGCCTTGGCGGCCTCGCGCACGCTCAGAACCTGGGCGGTGCAGGTGTCGACCATGACCTGGTCGGTGGCGCGCGGGCGGGTCAGGCGGGCGTGCAGCAATACGTTCAGGGTGCGCGATGTCTTGCCCGGGTAGCGAAGGCTGCGCACCGCTTCCCCGCTTTCGCGCGCCTGAGCGGCGGCGACGACCTGATCGAGCGGCAAGGGCTTCCGGCAGTCGCCCTTGGGCGGCTTCGCCTTGGGTCCTGGATGCATGGGCGCGACGGCGGAGACCAGGGGCTGCAGCCACGGCCGCCACGCCATGTTGATCCCGGTGAAGGCGATCACCCCCAGCACCAGAGCGATGCAGATGCCGAGCAGCCGATGCAGGTCGCGGGTGGTGCGATAGGCGTTGACCCCGGTCTCGACCTTGAAGGCGCGCTTCAAGCCGCGCGTCCCCGGCCACCAGACCAGGGGTCCGGTGACGGCCATGAACAGGATCGCCAGCCCGGTCAGCCCGACGACCCGCTCGCCGATCTCGCCTGCGACCAAGGTGTAGTGGAGTTGGTAGATCAGCTCCACCGGCCAGGCCCAGAAGCCACCCTGGCGCAGCACCTGCGCCGTGGAGGGGTCGACCGTGGCCAGCACCACGCCGCCCTTGCCCTCGAGCCGGGCGAAATAGGCCTCGTCCGGTCGGGTCGGATAATCCAGCCGCGTCAGCCGTGCGCCGGGAACCGCCGCCTTGAGCGACTTGATCACGGCCTGCACCGGGGCGGCGGGGCGGTTCGGCGCCACCACCAGGGCGGAGGCGTGCACCAGCCGGTTCAACTCGTGGCGAAAGGCGGTGACGCTGCCGGTCAGGCCCTGGAGGATGATCATGAACCCCAGGCAGACGCCGACCCAGCGGTGGATTTTGAGCAGAGTCGGCCGGGCGCGCAGGATCGCGGGGTTCAAGGTCGGCCCTTCAGATGAGACCTGTTCGCATTAGCATCAGGCGGCGGCTTGGGCGCGTGGAAATGTGCGAGCCGCTTCGCCGAGCTTGGCGATGGCTTCCTCGATGTGCTGCGGCTCGATGATCAGCGGCGGCAGGATGCGCACCACATTGTCGCCGGCCGCCGCCGTCAGCAGGCCGTAGGTGCGGGCGTGGGCGACAAAGGCGCGGCTGTCGCCGTTCAGCTTCACGCCCAGCATCAGGCCCAGGCCCCGCACCTCCAGGAACAGGCCGGGGACCTCGGTCGCCAACGTCTCCAGCCGGCCGCGCAAGATCGCGGACGTCTCGCGCACCTGGGCGAGGAAGGCCGGCTCGGCCACCACGTCCAGCACCGCTTCGCCCGCCGCCATCGCCAGCGGATTGCCGCCGTAGGTCGAGCCGTGCATCCCCGCCGTCATGCCGGAAGCGGCGTTTGCGGTCGCAAGACAGGCGCCGAGCGGAAAGCCCCCGCCGACGCCCTTGCCGACCGCCATCACGTCCGGGGCGACGCCGTACTGTTCGTAGGCGAACAGGGTCCCGGTGCGCCCGATCCCGCTCTGCACCTCGTCGAAGGCCAGCAACAGGTTGTGGTCATCGGCCAGCCGCCGCAGTCCTTGCAGGAAGGCTGGGCTGGTGGGACGGATGCCGCTCTCGCCCTGGATCGGCTCGACCAGGATGGCGCCGATATTTCCCGCGTTCACCGCCGCTTCGGCCGCCGCCAGATCGTCGAAGGGGACGGTGACGAAGCGCTCCAGGACCGTGCCGAAGCCGTTGCGCACCTTGGGCTGGTCGGTGGCCGAGATGGTGGCCAGCGTGCGCCCGTGGAAGGCGCCGGAGAAGGTCAGCACCTTGGCCTCGCTGCGCCCGTCCGCATCGAGCCAGCGCAGGCAGGTCTTCAGCGTCGCTTCCAGCGCCTCGGCCCCCGAGTTGGTGAAGAACACCGTGTCGGCGAAGGTCAGGGCGGTCAGCCGCTCCGCCAGCCGCTGCTGGCCCGGCAGGGTGTAGAGGTTGGAGGTGTGCATCAGCAGCGCCGCCTGCCGTTGGATCGCGCCTACCAGATGCGGGTGGCTGTGGCCGAGCGCGTTCACCGCGATGCCGCTGGCGAAGTCGAGCCAGCGCCGGCCGTCCGCATCGAACAGGTGGGGACCTTCTCCCCGCACCGGCGCGACTTCGCTGCGGCCGTAGACGGGCATCAGCACGGGGGTCATGGCGTAGTCTCCTTGGGAAGCGAAGCTCGTCGGGGCGGCGATCAGGCCGCCAGGCCGTGGGCGATGGGCGGGGAGGGGGCCAGGGCCTCCAGGCTCGCCACCGGATAGGCGCAGGCGTCGGCGGCGTAGTAGGCGGCCGGGCGATGATTGCCCGAAGCGCCGACCCCGCCGAACGGGGCGTTGGACGAGGCGCCGGTCATCGGCCGGTTCCAGTTGACCACGCCCGCGCGCACCCCAGTCCAGAACCGCTGGTAGAGCGCCTCGTCACCGCCCACCAAGCCGGCCGACAGGCCGAAACGGGTGGCGTTGGCGGCGGCCAGGGCGGCGTCGAAATCGGGCACGCGTACGAGCTGGAGCAGGGGACCGAACCGTTCCTCGTCGGAAGGGTCGGCGACGTCGGTGACGTCGATCAGCGCCGGCGACAGGAAGGGAAGGCCGGGACGCTGCGCGGCCAGTTCACGAATGCTCTTCCCACCGCGCCCGACCAGATCGCGGAAGGCGTGCGTCAGGCCGTTCGCCGCGCGCATGTCGATCACCGGACCCATGAAGGGTTGGGGTTGGTCGAACGGGTCGCCGACGATCAATCGGTCGATCACCGCCACCAGCGCCTCGATCGCCGACCTAGCCAGGTGCTCGGGCAGGATCAGGCGTCGGGCGCAGGTGCATCTCTGACCGCTCGACAGGAAGGCGGACTGCACCACCACCTGGGCGGCGGCTTCAAGATCGTCGCCGTCCCACCAGATCAGCGGGTTGTTGCCGCCCATCTCCAGCGCCAACACCTTGTGCGGCGCATCGGCGAACTGGCGGTGCAGGGCCGCGCCGGTCGTGGCCGAGCCGGTGAACAGCAGGCCGTCGAGATCGGCGTGCCCAGCCAAGGCCTTGCCGATACGCCCATCGCCTTGGACCACGCTCAGCACGCCGTTCGGCAAGCCGCTGTCGCGCCAGCAGGCGGCCATGAACGCGGCCGAGGCCGGGGTCAGTTCCGAGGGCTTGAACACCACCACATTGCCGGCCAGCAGCGCCGGCACGATCTGGCCATTCGGGAGGTGGGCGGGAAAGTTGTAAGGGCCGAGCACGCCCAGCACGCCGTGCGGGCGGTGTCGCAGCGCCTGGCGCAGGCCGTCGGCCTCCTGCGTGCGGGTCCCGGTGCGCTGGTCGTGGGCCTGGATCGAGATGTCGACCTTGGCGGCGACCGCGTCGACCTCGCCCTTGGCGTCCCATAGCGGCTTGCCGGTTTCGCGCGCGATCAGCTCGGCGAAAGCGTCGGCCCGCTCGCGCACCTTGGCCTGGAAGGCGCGCAGCCGCTCAATCCGGTGATCCAGCGACGTGGAAGCCCAGGCTGGGAACGCCTTGCGCGCCTTAGCCATCGCCGCATCGACGCCGGTCGACGAGGCGCTCTCACCACTCCAGAGCACTTTGCCCGTGGCGGGTTCGTAGGAGGTCAGGATGTCGGCCATCGTCGTCAGCCCTGCGCTTGCCGAGGTGCGTCCACGCGGCCGGCATGGGCGCGGGTGGGCGAGACGCGCACCGGGCCGCCAATCGACAGCTCCAGGGCGCGCTGGGCCACGTCCGGCAGTTCCAGCACGTGGTCGCCGGGGTGGGCCGAGGTCTGGACCACCCGGAACGCCTCCAGCTCCAGCGTCGACACCAGAACCGGCTGTCCGGCGCGGCCTGACGCACGCTGCAGCCGGGTCAGGCGACTGTCGGCGACGGTGTGGATGCGGTCGCGCTCGGCGTGGACCTGGGGCCCGGCGTCGAACACGTCCACGTGCTGTTCGTAGCGGAAGCCTTCATCGAGCAGCATGGCCATGGCGGCGGCGCTGGAGGCGTGGGGGCGACCGATGGCGCGGCGCGCGTCGTCGGGCAGGATGTCGGTGTAGATCGGGTGCTTGGGCATCAGCTCGGCGATGAATTCCGCGCCCTCCACCGCGCTCAGCCGGTCGGCCTCGGCGAAGTCCATGTGGAAGAAGCGTGCGCCAACGGCATCCCAGAACGGGCTGCGGTCGTCGGCCTCCTGCCAGCCGCGCATCTCGGCCATCACTCGGGTGGCGAACAGCTGGGGGAAGGCGGCGATCAGCATGTAGCGCGAGCGCGCCAGGAACCGCGCGGCGCCGGTCCCCCGCAGGGTCGGCCGCACGGCCAGGGTGCCGACCTCGGTCACGCCGGTATAGTCGTTGGCGATGGTCAGCAGCTCGATGTCCACCCGCCTGTTCAGCGACCGCGAGCGCTGCACCAGCCGGTTGACCTTGTAGGAGAAGAAGCCGTACGGCCAGCCGACGCTGGGGTAGAGCGCCGCCACCCCGTCGACGCGACTGGCGTCCAGGTCCTCCAGCACCAGCAGGTACTGCGCGTCCTCGGGCTCGGCGCGGCCGGCGAAGGTGGTCAGCGAGGCCTCGACCTTGCGGGCGATCGCTTCGGGATCGGCGGGAAAGGTGGTCATGCCCGCGCCGAGCGCTTCGGCCAGTTCGACCAGCACGCCGATATCGGTCGCGCGGACGGGCCGCACCACCCAACTGGACGCGTTCGCGGGCGACAGTGCTTGGGCCATGACCTATCCCCGCGCCGCCAACTTCGCGTGCAGGGTCGGCCTGAACAGTTCGGCGGAGTTGACGTTGACGCTGCGGTCGAACGTCAGCGTGTCGTCGTCGAAGCGGCAGATCACGGTGTCGCGAAAGGCGCTCTCCACGAACTGCCAGGTCATCTTGAGCAGGTCCGACTCGATCCATTCCGCCCCGGCCACGACAGGCATGGAGTCGGGCTCGTACTCGTGGTGCAGCTTGGCGCCGGTCATGGTGGTGGTCCCCTCGACCCAGTCACGCAGGCCCACCTGGATCGTGTGCGTTCCGCGCTCGTCCTCCTGGGTGAACAGGCAGCGTCCGTCCGCGAAGCTGAAGCCGAGCGCCTTCACCCCATCCTCGTTGGGCGCCACCTCGAAGCGGCGGCCGGAGATCTTGCTCTCAAGCGGCGAGGTCGTCGGGATGATCGGCGCTAGCAGGTTCAGGCGGCCGATCCGCTCGCGCAGGCCGAGGTAGGCCGCATCCTTGCGCGGGATCGGCCCGGCGGCGAAGGCCGAGGGGAAGTGCTTCCAGACATAGGGCAGGATCAGCCGGCTGCCGTCGATGGCGGCGGTGAAGCTGAGCACCGCGTCGTGATGGGGGAAGACCAGGCCCACCTGGCAGAACAGGCCCAGGCAATAGTAGGCGTCGCCCGGCCCGATCCACCACTGGAAGCCATAGTCCGCGTCGCCGTCTTCGCGGCGGGTGGCGGCGGCGACCCAGTCGGCCGGCAGCACCTGGCGGCCGTTCCAGCGTCCGCCCTGGGCGTGCAGCATGCAGAGCTTCTGGATGTCGGCGGTGCGCCAGCTCAGTCCGTTGGCGCCCGGGTTGATGTTGTCGGGGCCCAGGTCCCAGTGGACGTCGGTGATCCCCAAGGGTTGGAACAGGCGCGGCTCCAGGTAGTCGCGCAGGCGCATCCCGGTGGTCTTGGTGATGATCGCCGACAGCATGTAGGTGGCGGCGCTGGTGTACTGGAAGTGGGTGTTGGGTTTGTAGACCACTGGGATCTTGAAGAACTCGGCCACCCAGCTGGTCTTCAGCGGACGCCATTCCGCGCCGGACGTCTCGATGGCGTGGCCGGTGCGCATGGTCAGCAGGTCGCGCACGGTCATGGCGGCGAGGTTCCCGCTGACCACGGGCGGCAGGTGTTCTGGGAAGAAGGAGATCACCTTGTCGGTCATGGCGAAGCGCTTCTCCGCCAGGGCGAGGCCGACGGCGCAGGCCGTCACGCTCTTGGTCAGGGAGTGCATCATGTGCGGACGCGGCGCGCTGTAGGGTCGCCACCAGCCTTCCGACACCACCTTGCCGCCCCGACTCAACATGAAGCTGTGGAGTTCCAGCTTGGCGTCGGCCAGGTCGTCCAGGAAGGCCTGGATTGCGGCCGGATCGACGCCCTGATCCTCGGGACGGCTACGGAGCAAGCCGTCGTCAGCGCTAGTCGCGAAAGCCGGGAGCGAGCGCGCCAGGGCGGAGGCGGCGATCCCGCCGGCCAGCATGGAGCCAAGGCCGCGCCTGGAAACGCCATAGTTCAAGTGCGCCGTCATCGCCCCTCCACGCCCGGCGTCACCGCGCCGCGATAGCGGCCGACGCTTCCCCGCCGACCGATCGTTCAGACCAGTGTCACTGGTAGTCGTGGTTTGCTTTCACGAGCCTGACATATGGCGCTGGCTCCAGCGCAACGACTTGCGTTTGCATCGCAAGATCAGATGTGGGCGCGCCAGCTTCGCGACAGGTGCAATCAAGCGCCCGCTTATCTGGGAAGGTGAACTTCGACGCAGTTGGCGGCGAAGCCTTCGCGTCCAGGCTATCGCGCGTCCCCGGCCTGCAACCGCCGCCACACGCTGGTGGCGATGGCGAGGTCCTGGATCGCCACGCCCGTCAGATCGGCGACGACGGTGTCGCTATCGCCAAAGGCCCGCGGCGTGGTCAGCAGGGCGCCGAGCTCGATCAGCGAAGCCGGTTCGATCAAGCCCGCGCGCACCGCCCAGCCCGTCTCGCCGTGGTCCAGGCACTGTGCGGGGGAATCGACCACGACGTGGCCTAAGGCGAGGATGCGAGGATCGAGTTCCCGCTTGCCGGGACTGTCTGCGCCGACCGCGACGATGCGCGCCCCGGAACGGATCATCTCGACGCCGATCAACGGCTCGGTCGAGGGCGTGGCGGTGACGATCAGGTCCGCGCGCGCGCAGAGTTCGGGCAGATCGACCGCTCTGGCCCCGATGTCGCTCGCCAAGGCGGTCGCGCGGGAGGGATCACGCGCCCAGATCAACACCTCGTCCAGGCCGAGGCGGCGTCCGATCAGGTCGGCCTGCAGCCGCGCCTGGATGCCCGCGCCCACGATACCGAGCGTGCGCGATCCCGGCCGCAGGATGCAGCGCGCGGCGAGGACGCCAGCCATCGCGGTGCGCGTGTCGGTCAGGCGGCCCTGGTCGTGCAGGATGGCGAGCACCTCTCCCGTCCGCGCGCTCATCACCGCCATGAAGCCGGTGCTGGAGGAAAGGCCGCGCTCGGGGTTGCGGTAGAAGCTGCTGGCCAGCTTGACCACGAACACCTCTTCGCCCGCCATACGCGCGCCCTTCACATGGCAGTCGCCCGGCGGATCGGTGAACCCGAGGTGTCCGACGGCGGTCAGTTGCGCCTGACCCGTGGCGAAACCGCGAAAGGCCGCCCCCACCGCCGCGAGGGCGGCGTCCTCGTCCAGTGCGGAGAGGATTTGCGGCAGTTCGAACACCTTCATGCGGCGACGGCAGCCTTCAGGCGGGCGAGTTCGTTGTAGATGGTGGCGCGGCTGACCCCCAGCATCTTGGCGACATAGGCCGGCGCCCGGCGTCCCTCGAAGCCGCCGCTCCCGTGGAGCGCTTCGATCAGAGCGCGGCGCCCCTCGCGGTCCAGGCGGTCCAGCGTCGTGGCCCGCTCGGCCGTCCAGGCGGCGACGAAGCGGTTGATCCGTTCGTGCCAGTCGTCCTGGAAACGGGCCTCAGCCTCGGAGCGGGGCTCGACCGTTCCGAGGAAGGCCTGCAGCATCCGCCGTACGCCCTCGAATTCGGTCACGTCGGCGTTGACGCACAGCATGCCCACCGGCCTCCCGGCCTCATCGCGCAGCACGATCGAGACCGACTTGATCCGACGTCCGTCCCAGTTGGTCTTCTCGTAGGGGCCGATCACCCGGGCGTCCGGCGCCAGGACGACATCGCGCATGTCCGAGGGATCGCCGATCTCGCGAGGCGAAAAGGGATTGGCGACATGGGCGACGCTATCGGTGTTCAGGTCGTGCACCACCGCCTCGACGAAAGGCTTGAACAGGGCCGCCAAGCCGTCCGCGACTGCGAAATGGGCGGTGAGGGGGTGGGTCATCCGACGGCCCTTTCGATTTAACATCTGGTCCAAATTGGAATTATCGTCTAATCGAGCGTCCTGCAAGGGAGTTGGCGATGTTGGACCTGTTCGAGCGGATCATGGACGCGCACTCGGCGATCCGACCCCAGGTGATGGTGACGCCGCTCGAACGAAGCGCCGTCCTGTCCAAGGCGCTGGGGTGCGAGGTGCTGCTGAAATGCGACCACCTGCAGCCTACCGGGTCGTTCAAGCTGCGCGGCGCCACCAACAAGGTGCGCACGTTGAGCGAGGCGGCGCGTCGTGCGGGGGTGACGACCGCCTCCACGGGTAACTATGGCCAGGCGGTGGCGCGCGCGGGCGCCCTGGCCGGCGTGCATGTCGTCGTCTATGTCGCCGCCTCGACCGTCCCCTCCAAGATGGACGCCATCCGCGCCCTGGGAGCTGAACTGGTGGTGGTGGACGAGCCGCCGATCGAAGCGGAACTGTTGGCCCGCCAGCGCGCCGGGGAGCAGGGCAAGACCTATCTCCCGCCCTACAACGACCTGGACGTGGTCGCCGGCCAGGGCACGCTCGGGGCGGAGCTGGCGGAGCAGGCTGACGACCTCGACGCGGTGTTCATCTCGGTGGGCGGCGGCGGCCTGATCTCGGGCGTCGGGACGGCGCTGAAGCGGCTGAGCCCGAAGACCCGCATCGTCGGCGTCTGGCCGGAGAATTCGCCCTGCATGCTTCGGGCGCTGGAGGCCGGGCGCATCGTCGACGTCGAGGAGCGGGATACGCTTTCCGACGGTACGGCCGGGGCCGTCGAAGCCGGCTCCATCACCTTTCCTCTGTGCCAGGCGGTGATCGATGCGCGCGTGACCGTCACCGAGGCGGAAATCGCAGCCGCGATGCGCTGGATCGCCGAGACCGAGCGCTGGATCGTCGAGGGGGCCGCCGGCGTGGCGATGGCTGGCCTGGTGAAGACGGCGGAGGTGTACAGGGGCGGCAGGGTCGCTGTCGTCCTGTGCGGGCGCAACATATCTTTCAAGACGTTTCGAGCTGCAATGGATCTGACGCCGGGATGACGCCCGCTCTTCGCCGGAGAGGCTGGTTTGTTTTGCGAATAATTTTAGTCGAAATCTGCGACTAGATTTGGTCGCATTTTGGGACGCCACATTAAAGTGGCTTAGTTGTTACACAAGGGAACAATCTAGGCCTTACTCGCGTCATTGGTGGAGGTGCACGCTGCATTAAGCCTCTGAGACGGAGTCACACATGGCCAACACCGCCCGCAAGCCCGCTTCCCATCTGCGGATCGCGCAGACCAACGATCCAGCGCCCACACCGGCGGCTCCGCCCGCCGCGGTCCTGATCGACGATCCCAAGGCGCCGGAATTCTTCGCCAGTGCATGTTGCGGGTTTTCGATCGGGCAGGGGAACGTCACCCTGACTTTCGAAACGGCGCGCTGCAACCACTTCGATCCGAACTCGACCATGAGCCGGGTGGTCGTCGGACGCATCGTGCTGCCCGTGCAGGCCGCCCAAGCCCTTGTCCTTCAATTGAACTCGGCCTTACAGCAGAGCGGCTTGAGCCCCAGTCAGGCGGTCACAGCGGGAATGGTGGTGCAGTAGTCCCGACGGCCTTCGCCACGGCTCGCCTGGTCGTGGGATAGCGAGCGGGCATTCGCGGCGGCATAGCGACTTGTCGCGCGTGGGGATTCCAGCCCATTATGCTCCGCATGAGTGCTCAACGGCCGAAGGTCGTCATCCTGGCAGGCGGTAAGGGCACGCGGATCGCCGAAGAGACGGCGGTCCGGCCCAAACCGCTGGTGGAGATCGGCGGCCAGCCGTTACTTTGGCACATCATGAAGACCTACAGCGCCTATGGCCTGAATGATTTCGTGATCTGCTGCGGTTATCTCGGTTCCCGGATTCGAGAGTACTTCCTCAGCTACGCCTATCAGAACGCCGACCTGACCATCCTTCCGTCCGGCGCGGTCGAGGTGCATCAAAGCTATTCCGAGCCGTGGACCATCACCCTGGTCGACACCGGGCTGGAGACCATGACCGGCGGGCGGGTCAAGCGGGTGGCGCGATACATCCAGGACAGCCCCTACTTCTGCCTGACCTATGGCGACGGCCTTTCCGATGTGAACATCACCGACCTGATCGGCTTTCACGCGCAGCACGGCGCGCTGGCGACGGTGACTGCGGTGACGCCCCTGGCGCGCTTCGGCGCCTTGGACATCAACGGCGACACGGTGGAACGCTTCATCGAGAAGCCGCAGAACGAGGGCGGCCTGATCAACGGCGGCTTCTTCGTGCTTTCGCCCAAGGTGCTGGATCATATCGAGGGCGACGACACCGTGTTCGAACGGGAGCCGCTGGAGGCGTTGGCCCGTAGCGGCGAACTCAGGGCTTTCCGCCATACGGGGTTCTGGCAGCCGATGGACACCCTGCGCGACAAGCTGCACCTCGAGCAGCTCTGGGCGACCACCGCGCCTTGGAAGATCTGGTAGCGCAGGCTTATCGGGCTGAAGGCGGTTCGCAGCCCAGCGCCGTGACCACCGCCACCGCGTGGCTGGCGATCGTGGATGCTACGCCGCTCAAGCGATATTCTCGGACGTCGGCCAGTAGCGCAGCTTGCCGGCCACCGCCGCCTCGCCGGCGCCGACGTGTTTCTCGCCGTCGCCCAGCATCGCCGGCAGCGCCCGCAGGCGGCTGACCAGCTGGGTCAGCTCGTGGGGTTCGAGCGAGGCGGACTGGTCGGAGCCGTACATGCCGCGGTCCAGGGTCAGGTGCCGCTCGATGGCCACGGCGCCGAACATGGCGGCCATGACGCTGGGTTCGATGGACGCCTCATGTCCGCTATAGCCGACCGGCGTGGCGTAGCGGCGACGCAGCGTCTCGATGGCGGCCAGGTTCAGCTCGGTCTCCGCCGTCGGATAGGTGGAGACGGTGTGCATCAAGATGACGGGGCAGGCGTGCCGGCTGAACATCGCCATCGCCGCGTCGATCTCCTCCAGGGTGGACATGCCGGTGGAGACGAAGCTCAGCCGACCCTCGGCGGCCACGGCCTCGACGAAGGCGCGGTTGGTCAGCATGGCCGAGGCGATCTTGTTGTAGCGGAGTTCGTAGCGGCTCAAGAACTCCAGGCTGGGGACGTCCCAGGCCGAGGCGAACCAGTCGATGCCCAGCTCACGGCAATAACGGTCGATCTCGGCGTATTCGGCCTCACCGAACTCCAGCCCCTCCTTCTGCGCGCGTTGGGTCGATCCCCAGGGGCTGGTCCTGGGCTGGGCCAGCACCTCTGGGGTGTAGACCACATCGATGGTGCGCTTCTGGAACTTGACCGCATCGCAGCCGGCTTCATGGGCGGCGGCGATCAGTTGCTTGGCGACGCCCAGGTCGCCGTTGTGGTTGATGCCGATCTCGGCGATCACGAACATCCGTGCGGCCACGGGCCAGGGCAGATAGGGCGTGGGGCGCACGGAGAAGGTCGTCTCCGTGGGGACTTGGCGCATGTTCATTCGGCCCCGCCTCTGAAGACTGTCGAAAGCGCCGAGGCGTGGTGCAATCAACTTGTAAATCTACGTCAAGAGTTGGAAGATCTTTGATGCACGTGATATTTAAAAGAGATTGCTATTTAATATCGCCCAACTCCAAGTTTGAATGTCTAGACCGGAATCGGCAATGGCGCCTAGCCGAAAATTTGTCACGTGGTTAGCCGATCCGAACGCGAAGATCGCCGTCATCGGCGCGTCCGGCTGGATCGGACGCGCGGCGGTCCAGATCGCGCTCGACGCCGGGCTGGACCCGGCGGGCGGGCGGCTGAGGCTGTTTGCCTCCCGACCCGGCGCGGTCGAGATCGCCGGCCGCCACCTATCCGTCGAGGCGCTGGAGGGCGCTCCAGCCCTGGGAGACGGGGAGTGGCTGGTGCTGCATCTCGCCATCGTCGGCCCGGATAGGATCGAGGGGGCCGACCCCGAGCGAGCGCGGCCGGTCAACGACGCCCTGCTCGTCGCCGCCATGCGGTTGGCGGAAACGGGCGCGACGCGGCGGTTCGTGTTCTCGTCTTCCGGCGCAGTCTATGGCCGGCCGGGCGCGGACAGGACCGCCTACGGCGAGATGAAGCTCGCCCATGAGGCGGCGTTGCGGGACTGGGGCGAACAGACCCGCCGGCCCGTCTCGATCGCCAGGGTGTTCAACATCGGCGGCCCTTACATCAACCACGTGGCCAACTACGCGCTGGGCGACTTCATCCAGAGCCTGAGGCGCGAGGGCCGCATCCGGATCGCGGCCAGCCATGGCGTCTTCCGCTCCTATGTCCACGTGCTCGAACTCGCCCAGGTGATCTTCCACACCGCGCTGGAGGAGCCGTCCGGCGTGCTCAGTTTCGACACCGCGGGCGGTCAGGTGGTGGAGATCGGCGAACTTGCTCAGGCGGTCGGGGCGGCGATGGGACGGCCGGATGTCGAGATCCTGCGTCCGCGTATCGGCGATGGGCGCATGGACCGCTATGTCGGCGACGGCCAAGCCTATCAGGAAGCGCTGCTCCGCTCCGGCGCGACGCCGATCGATCTGGAAACGATCATCCGCGATACGGCGCGTTACCTGGAAACCGCCGACTAAGCGGCGGCAGGCGCGCGCAGCTCCCCGTCCAGCAGCCCCGCGTCCATGGCGTGCTTCAGTTGCTTGAGGCGGATGAACAGGCGCGAATCGAAGGCTGCGTCGGCCAGGCCCTTGGCGCGGACCCAGGCGGCGGACTCGGCCACGCCGCGCTCCAGCGTCCATTGGGGCGTAAAGCCGGGCAGGCCGGTCAGGGCCTTGTCGAAGTTCACCCGGTAGGAGCGGGGATCGCCGCCAGTCTGGCCCGTGATCTCCAGCTCGGCGTGCGGGAACGCCTGGGCGACCATGCCGGCGATGTCGCGGACCTGGTAGTTGGCGTCGGCGGCGCCGATGTTGAACGCTTGGCCATGAACGCTGTCGCGCGGGGCGGCAGCGGCGCAGAGGGCGGCGTGGGCGATGTCCTCGATGTGCACCAGCGGTCGCCATGGGGTGCCGTCGCTCATCACCATGATGCGGCCGGCCGTATAGGCCCAGCCGATCAGGTTGTTCACCACCAGGTCGAAGCGGGGCCGCGGCCCGACGCCGTAGGCGGTGGCGTTGCGCATGAACACCGGCGAGAAATCCGCATCCGCCATCTCCGTCAGGGCGATCTCCGCCTCGGCCTTGGACACCGCATAGGCGGAGACGGGCTGGAGCGGCGCCGTCTCGTTCAGCGCCGCCTCTCCGCCCGCAGCGCCGTACAGGGAACAGGAGGAGGCGAATACGAACCGCGAAACCCCTGCAGCCTTGGCGGCCTGCGCTACGCGCACCGTGCCGCCCAGGTTGATCTCCTGGGTCAGGATCGGGTTGAGCTCGCCCATCGGGTCGTTGGACAGGCCGGCGAAATGCAGCACCGCATCGACGTCCTCCAGGTCGTGGGGCGTCACGTCGCGGACGTCGCGGACGATCTGGACGTCGGGGAGCGTCTCGGCTTTGACGGCCGGGCCGCAGTCCTTGAAATAGCCCGTATCGAGGCCCGTGACGTGGTGGCCCGCCAGCTTGGCCAGGCGCGTGGCCACCGGGCCGATGAAGCCCTGGTTGCCGGTGATGAGCAGGCGAATGGCGAGCCTCCAGGCCAGGTTTATCGAGACGGGGCGAATCGTGACAATCGTTCACACCCCTGCGGGCGATGGCAAGGCGCGACCGCGCATCTGTCCCTGGGTCAGCACGCAAGGACAAGGGGAGCCGGTGGCCTCAGACTCGATATCGCATGAGGCCGAGGCGCTCCGGGAACAGATCCTCACCCTGGTGGAGCGCTATCACGCCCTGGCGCATGGCCCGAAGCCATTCCAGCCCGGGATGTCCGCCGTACCCGTTTCCGGTCGGGTGTACGACGCCAGCGACATGCGCAGCCTGGTGGACTCATCCCTGGACTTCTGGCTGACCACCGGCCGGTTCAACGATGCGTGGGAGGCTCGCCTGGCCGCCCGGCTCGGCGCCAGGTACGCGATGACGGTCAATTCCGGCTCGTCGGCCAACCTGGTGGCCTTCTCGGCCCTGACCTCGCCCAAGCTGAAGGCGCGCCAGCTCAAGCCGGGCGACGAGGTGATCACCGCCGCGACCGGCTTTCCGACCACGGTCAACCCGATCCTGACCTCGGGCATGGTCCCGGTGTTCGTCGACATGCTGCCGGGGACCTACAACTTCGATCCGGCGAAGGTGGCCGAGGCGATCGGGCCGAAGACCCGTGCGATCATGGCCGCGCACACGCTCGGCAATCCGTTCGACCTCGCGGCGATCAAGGCGCTCTGTGTCGAGCACGACCTGTTCCTGGTCGAGGACTGTTGCGACGCCCTGGGATCGACCTATGACGGCGTGCAGGTGGGCCTGTTCGGCGACCTCGCCACGCTGAGCTTCTATCCCGCCCACCACATCACCACCGGCGAGGGCGGGGCGGTGTTCACTAATGACGAGTTCCTGCGCCGTTTGGCGGAATCCTTCCGCGATTGGGGCCGCGACTGTTTCTGCGCGCCCGGCAAGGACAATACCTGCGGGCGGCGGTTCGACTGGAAGATGGGGGGGCTGCCCAAGGGCTACGACCACAAATACACCTACTCCCATCTCGGCTTCAATCTGAAGATGACCGACATGCAGGCCTCCATCGGCCTGGCCCAGATGGACCATCTCGACGGCTTCATCGCCGCGCGGAAGCAGAACTTCGGCCGGCTCAAGGCCGGGCTCGCGCATCTGCAGGAGTTCCTGCACCTGCCCGAGGCGACGCCGCGCAGCGATCCCGCCTGGTTCGGCTTCCCGATCACCGTGGCCAAGGACGCGCCCTTCACCCGCGACGAGCTGACCCGCCATCTGGAGAGCCGCCGCATCGGCACGCGGCTGTTGTTCGGCGGCAACCTGGTTCGCCAGCCTTACATGGCCGGCCGCAATTTCCGGGTGGTGGGCGAGCTGACCCAGGCCGACACCATCATGCGCGATACGTTCTGGATCGGCGTCTATCCGGGCCTGAGCGGGGAACACATCGCCTACATGCTGGAAACCATCGACGCCTTCTGCCGGGCGCGCGCCGCCGGCGGGTCCACCTGACACAGGCTCGCGCGCCGTCGAAGTCGCCTGGCGAATCGTGGCAGGTTGGCCCCATGAATGAAAGGATTGCGTCCCGGTGTGTCTGCTGCGGCTCGGCGGACCTGAGCCGATCCCCAGCCATCCTGATGCCATTCGTCGCCAGCCGCGCCTTCAACTGGACGCCCGTCGAGATCACGCCGGAGTGGGGCCTTCGCACCATTCGGACCGGAATGGCTTATCCGCTGTGCAACTCGCTGCAATGCCAAGCCTGTGGGCTGCTGTTCCTCGATCTCCGCTTCAGCGAAGCGGAGATGGCGGCCCTTTACTCGAATTATCGAGGGGAGGAATACGCCGCTCTGCGCGAAAGCTTTGAGCCCGGTTACGCCAAGCTCAACGCCGAAATTCTGGTTTACCCGTACGACACATCCGAAGTTGAAGCTTTCCTCGCTTCTCATGTCGTTTCATCGCCCAGGGTGCTCGATTGGGGCGGGGATACGGGCGCCAATACTCCATTTCGCAACACCGCCGCCGGTGTCGATATATTCGACATCTCCGATCGGCCACTGACTCGGGGGGCACGCCGCGTGGGGTTGGGCGAACTCCAAGGCGCCCATTACGACCTCGT
>NZ_LMUL01000014.1:839854-849482 GCF_009765965.1 Caulobacter sp. S45 | reverse complement strand
GGCCGGTTCACGCGAACTCGCACCCAAGAAAAAATACTGGCACGAGCATATCAACTTCTTCACTGAGGAGGCCGTGCGAAAATTGATCGCCGGATGCGGGCTGGAAGTCGTCGAGCTTCATATTCGACCCATCTTTAGTCTATCGAGTATTACCCAAGTTCTATCTGTCGTCTGCAGATTGCCTTTGGGCGTGGTTAAGCCTTGATTATTGATATTTTGCTTCAACCGTTGAGCCAACGCCCGGCGGGGCGTAGGGGGCTCGATAGAAGTGTATAAAATCGAATGCGCGCTAGCCGACAGTTTCTTCCAGCCGATGGCGCAAACGCCCCTGCTGACCGTTGTGGTGCCAACGTTTCAGCGACCTGACGAACTCTGGACATCTGTCAACAGCATCGCGAGCCAGATCGTTGGCGAGTTGGTTGGAAAGGTCGAGATAATCGTCACCGACAACGCGTCCGGACCGGAGACTGCTTCCGTTCTGAAGCGCCTGGCGGCGGCTCATCCCTCGGTGAGCTATATGATCCATGCTAAAAACGAGGGCGGCGCCTTTCAGGTTTACGCCGCGCCCCATCGGGCGCACGGTCGCTGGACCTGGGTCTTCGGTGACGACGACGCGCTGAGCGCCGACAGCCTTGGGAAAATTGTCGCCGTATTAGAAGTGGAGCAGCCTGAATTCCTCACTCTTGACCGTCAAGTCTGGAATAAAAGCTTCGACATTATCGTGAGTGCAAGGAAACACGGTATTGAAGACCAAAAATTCAAAACATTTATTCACCTTATAAATTTCTTTGGATTTGATCAACTTAGTTTTTGGTCTTCACAAATATATATGACATCCATTGCCGCCAGCGTAAGTGCGGATCATTTCATAGAAGCTGAATGTTGCTACAGTCAAATAGCTTATTATCTTCACGCCTTCCATGATAAAGCCGCATATTATTTTTCAGAGCCCGTTGTTCGTCATCGATGGGACGCGAGCGCAAGCAGTGTGCACGCTCGGAATTTTCACCATTTGGCGACCCACCTACCGATGTTGATCCAGAGGGTGTCCAACAAAATCGGCCTTGACGATGGGCTTTTCGAACGGATCAACGGGCGAAGATCGATCCAGGGTCCCGAAACGCGACGTGTGACTTTCGTCGACAACATATTCGAGAACCTTTGGCGATGCGTGGCGCTGGGAACCGTCATCTCCGAGGAGGAGTGGGACGCTTTAAATCTCCTCAGCAAGGCGTGGAGGCCGGACGGCTCTGAGCAACTGCAAGCTGTAAGGGATTTTCACGACAAGATGAAGGATAGTTTTCAAGCGTACACGAGCGCCATTAATGAATTCCGGCAAGTATTGTCCACGGCGGAATTGGATATCGCTTCAAGCGACCGGGAAGCGATGGAGACTGCAGTCCGTTCACTTGCGGCGAATATCGACGCTGCGAGAAAGCTGGCCCTTCAAATTTCGCATGCATTTAACTGAGGTGCTGGCGATCCGCCTGGCATTTCTTGGGTCTGGAAGTGACACCGTTCCAAATATCGCGCCTGCGCGTCACCAATGGATGGCGGTGGTTTAGGGGGCCGGTAGGAGAGAAACTAGACGAGACGTCCCGGAGCCGCCAGGGGACTACCGGCTCGGCCAGAGCTGCAGGATGGTTTTCACCAGCTGTTCCAGGTCCGCCTTCGGAACGCCGGAACTCGCCTGCACCGCCATCCCCTGCAGCACCGTGATGAGATAGCGCACCAGGCTGGCGGGATCGACGCCGTCGCGGAGCTCGCCTTCGGCCTTCGCCCGTTCGAAACGCTCCTGTAGGGCGGCCTCCGACGAGGCGCGGCGGGAGAGAATCTCGGCCTTGATGGAATGGGCTTCCGGCCCGCAGGCGACGGAGCTGATGACGTTGAGGCATCCACGGGGACCGGAGGTGCTGGTCTGCATCTCCAGGGCGCTCGTGAGCATCCGGGCCGCCACGTCCCGCGCGGTCGGGGCTTGCAGGGCGGCGCTCATGAAGGCCAGCTTCTCGCGCTCGTACAAATCCAGCGCCTTGCGGAACAGCGCCTCTTTGTTGCCGAACGCCGCGTAGAGGCTCGGGCGCGTCACGCCCATGGCCTCGGTCAGGTCGGTCAGCGAAGCGCCTTCATAGCCCTTGCTCCAGAACACCCCGAGCGCGGCGGACAGGGCGGCGTCCACGCAGAACTCGCGCGGCCGGCCTCGGACGATCGTCACGTCTTGGACTTCCATACCAATCAATATAGAAGGTCGCGGCCCCGGCGTCCACCGCCGAAAGGTCGGGGTTGATGATGGGCTCGGAGCCAGCCCTCCCGAGCCAAATCCATTGATCCGAATTGACCGTACCAATCGGTATAGAAAGTGCTTGACGTATTTTCGAACCGGCCATATTCCGTACCGGACGATACAGAAGGGGGTTTGGGCAGGTTGTCCGTAACGCCCACCAGGAATTCAGCCGATGATCAGTGACACCCGATTTGGTCTTCCTCTCGCCTTCTCCGACGCGCTTCGCGCCGCCAGTCGTTCGCGTGCGGCGACGGCTACGGGCGCGCGTCTGCAGGGGGAGGGCGCTGCGGCAGGACTGCTCCGCTCGCGGGGTGGACATGCCTGGCGGGCAGCGGTGGCGGGCATGGTGATGGCCGTGGGTTTCGGGTCGCAAGGCTACGCCGCGACGTCGAGCTTGGAAGGGCGTTGGACCATGGCGAGCCGAAGCTCGAGCTTCCAGGAAAGCATCACCGGACCCGCGCCCGACACGGCGATCGTGACCGTGACCCAGGATGATCGAGATCGCCTGGTCTACGATCTGGTCGAGAGCCGGCGGGGGGCCGAAGTCGCCCGAGGCGCTTACGATATCTCGTTCGCGGGCGCGCCATCGACCAGCCAGGTCGACGGTTCGGTCCTTGAGGTGAGCGCGGCGCGCGATGCGCGCGGCGATGTCGTCATTCGTGCGCCGGCCGTCGGGACTTCTCAGGCGACGATACATGTCCGGCGAACCGGACCCGACACCGCGCTGCTCGAGCATGACATCGAGGGAGCGGATGGGGCGACGACCCTGGAGGCGATATCCCTGGTTCGGGTCGGCTCGTCTTCGAACTAGCTTTGTTTTTGGAAGCGATCTTTCATTTTACAGAAGGCCTAAGTCCGATGGGACACTACGAATTAAACCTGGAACAACTTTTGGCTGACCCGCTCATTCGCCTAGTGATGTCGAGCGATGACGTCCACGAGAGCGATATCCGCAACGTCATGAAACGCGTAAAGCCAAATCCCATGGCGCTCAGGAGCAACCGTTCCAGGTCGTGGGATAGCCTGTCCGAATCGCGCTGCTGACAATCCCGGTAAGCGTCTGTCCCACGGGCGATGCCTAAGGTGTGCCGATCGGTATTAGGGGCGGCTGGCCTCGGATCATGTCGGCAGCTTTTTCGGCGATCGCGGTCACGGCGGCGTTGATGTTGCCGCCGACCATGTCGGGCATGACCGAAGCGTCGACCACCCTCAGCCGCTCGATTCCGCGCACCGTTAGAGTCTCGTCGACCACAGCGTCTGGGTCCGTGTCCGGTCCCATCTTGCAGGTGCCTAGGGGATGGTGGGCGGTGGAGGCCGTCGCGCGCGCATAGGCGTCGAGATCGTCGTCGGAGACCTTGCCCGGCCCTGGCGACAACTCCGCCGCCACGAACGGCGCCAAGGGGGCTTGCCGGGCGATATCCCTCAACAGTCGCAGCCCATCGCGGATCGTCTTGCGGTCTTTCTCGGTCGCCAGGAAGTTCTGGAAGATACGGACAGGCGCCTGCGGATCGGCCGATGCGAGTTGCAGGTGGCCCCGGCTTTCCGGGCGCAACAGCACGGCGCGGGTGCTGAAGCCGTCCGCGAAGGGCTTGGAGAACGGCGGCATATAGGGCTCGGCCCCCAGGGGCGTGCTGCGATAGAGCATCTGGACGTCGGGCAGGGCGAGATCGGGCGATGTCTTGAAGAAGCCCATGACGCCGCTCGGCAGTTCCGTGGCTCGGCCGACGCCGAACAGATAGGCGCGGGCGAGTTCGACGGCGATCCGGTCGAGACGCATCAGGGATACGAAGGGCCCGGCTTCGGCGCGGCGGTATTCGATGCCGACCGACAGGTGGTCTTGCAGGTTCCGCCCGACGCCGGGCAGGGCCGAGGCGACCTTGATCCCGAGCGGCTCCAGCGCGGCGGGATCGCCTATGCCCGACAGCATCAGCAACTGCGGTGAGTTGATGACGCCGCCGGCCAGGATGACTTCCCGGCGCGCGCGGACCACGCGCGTCTCGCCGCCCCGCGTGTAGGTGACGCCGACCGCGCGACCGTTCTCGATATCCACCCTGGCGACGTGAGCGTTGACTTCCAGGGTCAGGGCGCCGCGCCGACGGGCGGGCTTCAGATAGGCCGTGGCGGCGCTCAGGCGGCGACCGTTGTGGATGGTGGTCTGGGAGCGGCCGAGCCCCTCCTGCTGGGCGCCGTTGTAATCGTCGGTCAGCGGGAAACCGGCCGCCTGGGTCGCGGCGACATAGGCCTCGGTCAGCGGGTCTTCGTATCGGGTGAACTTGGTGTGGATCGGGCCGTCGCCGCCGCGAAAGGCCGTCTCGCCACCCTCCCAGGATTCCTGGCGTTTGAAGTAGGGCAGCATCTGCGCGTACGACCATGCGGGCAGGCCGCTCGCCGCCCAACGGTCGTAGTCGCCGCGATTGCCGCGCACATAGCCCATGGCGTTGATCGAGGACGAGCCGCCGATGACCTTGCCGCGCGAGCACTCGATACGACGGCCGTTCAGGTTGGGCTCGGGCTCGGTGAAATACATCCAGTCGTGCAGGCGGTTCTTGAGAATGCGTCCCCAGCCGAGCGGGATGTGAATCCAGGGGTCGATGTCCCAGCCGCCGGCCTCCAGCACCAGGACGCGAACATCGGGCGTTTCGGTCAGGCGATTGGCGAGGCAACAGCCCGCCGAGCCAGCGCCGACTATGATGTAGTCAAATTCCAGACCCATAAAAATGTTTCCAGATTGAAGTCTTGAATTGTTATTATTCTTTGATGTGTTCGGTTATTGCTTATGGTTCGATCCATCTGTCCCCTAATGCGGGGGACATGCCCTGGGGTGGTTTCGACTACCCTCCACGGCGCTCAAGCCGGGAAGCGGGCATGAACGACAGCGCGAAATTCTATATCGATGGTGAGTGGGTCGCCCCTGCGGTCCCACGGCCTTTCGATGTGGTCAGCCCCGCCACCGAGGAGATCGTCGGGCGCATCAGCCTCGGGTCGGCCGCCGATGTCGATCGGGCGGTGGTCGCCGCGCGCCGGGCCTTCGCGACCTACTCCGAAACCAGCCCCGCCGAGCGCATCGCCCTGCTGCAAAGGATCATCGCCGTCTGGGAGGCGCGCAAGGAAGACCTGGCCCAGGCGATCACGACGGAGATGGGCTCGCCCATCACGTTTTCGCGCGAGGTGCAGACGGTCGTGGCGCTGGGCCACTTCAAGGAGATGGTCGAGGTCCTGTCGACCTATGAATTCGAATACGCCATGGGCGGCTCGCTGATCCGTAGGGAGCCGATCGGCGTGTGCGGGCTGATCACGCCATGGAACTGGCCGCTGAACCAGATGACCTCCAAGCTGGCCTCTGCGCTGGCCGCCGGCTGCACGGTGGTGGTGAAGCCGAGCGAGGTGTCGCCGTTGAGCGCGGTGCTGTTGACGACCCTGCTGCATGAGGCCGGCGTCCCCAAGGGGGTGGTCAACCTGGTCAACGGCGACGGCGCAGGCGTGGGCGAGGCGATCTCCGGCCATCCGGACATCGACATGATCTCCTTCACCGGCTCGACCCGCACGGGCGTCCTGGTCGCCAAGTCGGCGGCCAACTCGGTCAAGCGGGTGGCGCAGGAGCTCGGCGGCAAGTCGGCGAACCTCATCCTGCCCGGCGCCGATCTGGCCAAGGCGGTGCCGGCGGGCGTGCTGCGGTGCTTCACCAACGCCGGCCAGTCCTGTCAGGCCCCGACCCGGATGATCGTCCAACGCCAGCATCGCGACGAGGTGATCGCCTACGCCGGGATGGCGGCGGGACAGGTCCGGCTCGGCGATCCGCGCGACCCGAACACGACCATGGGGCCGTTGGCGAGCAAGGCCCAGTTCGACAAGGTGCAGGGCCTGATCGAGAGCGGCGTGCGGGAAGGCGCCTCGCTGGTCTGCGGTGGGCCGGGTCGCCCGGAAGGGTTCGGGGGCGGCTATTTCGTGCGCCCGACCGTGTTCGCCGACGTGACGCGGGACATGACCATCGCCAGGGAGGAGATCTTCGGCCCGGTCCTGTCGATCCTGAGCTATGACACGGAGGACGAGGCCATAGCGATCGCCAACGACAGTCCATACGGCCTTGCCGGATACGTCCAAGCTGGCGACGTGGAGGACGCCCGTCGGGTCGCGAAGAGAATCCGGGCGGGGCGTATTTACATCAATGGCGCCCAGGCGGATCGCGGGGCGCCGTTCGGGGGTTACAGGCAGTCCGGCAACGGACGGGAACTCGGCGTTTTCGGCCTTGAGGAATATCTCGAGATCAAGGCCATCGCGGGTTGCCGGACGGCGTAGCAATCTTCGAAAGCGGCCCGCCCATGCGTACCTTCGCTTCCTGGTCCGATGCGGGCCGTTGCGCCGTGATCGCCGGCTTGGCGCTGTTGGCGCTGTGCTCGCCGCGGTTAAGCCGTGCAGCGCCGGCGAGCAGTCCCCCGGCCGCCAAGATCGAAAGCGGAAGGCTTCAAGGTGTCCGCGAGGCCGGCGTCGATCGGTTCCTGGGCGTCCCCTATGCCGCGCCGCCCGTTGGCGATCTGCGTTGGCGACCGCCAGCGCCGCCCAGGCGTTGGGCGACGACTTTGCAGGCGACCCGCTTCGGCGGGACCTGTCCGCAGGCTCCGCGCGGGGTCTTCGCCAGTCCCAGCACGAGCGAAGACTGTCTCTACCTGAACATCTACACGCCAGCCGGCCGCGTTCCGCGAACATCGCCCAAGCCCGTGATGGTCTGGTTTTACGGCGGCGGATTGTTCAGCGGCGAAAGCAACGACTACGACGGGTCCAGGCTGGCGCGCGATGGCGGCGTTATCGTGGTGACCCTGAACTATCGCATTGGCGCGCTGGGGTTTCTCTCGCATCCGGCCTTGAACGCCGAGGGTCATCCCTTCGCCAACTACGGGATCATGGACCAGCAGTTCGCGCTCCGCTGGGTCCAGCGCAATATCGCGGCGTTTGGGGGCGATCCGCGCAACGTGACCATCTTCGGCCAGTCCGGCGGTGGGACCAGCGTCATGGCCAATCTGGTCTCGCCGACCGCCGCCGGGCTGTTCCAGCGGGCGATCAACCAGAGCGGCACCCACGTCGAACAGATCGCCCCGGCCATGGCGCTCAAGGCCGCCGAGGCCTTCGCGGCCAAGGCCGGTTGCGCGGATCAGACGGCCGTCTGCCTGCGTGCGCTCAGCGTCGATCAGGTGTTGCAAAGCCAGGGGCCCATCATCCCCGTCGTGGCCGCCGGCTTCCCGGTCGCGGACGGGACGGTGATCACCCACTCTCCGTTCGAGGCGTTCGGCTCGGGCCAGTTCAACCGTGTACCGATCCTGACGGGTCTGGTGGCCGACGAGCAGGCCTTTTTCCTGGACGAGCCCAACACCGGCGTGGTCCTGACGGTGGACGGTTTCGACCGTTACCTGCAGTCCTTCGGTGCGGAAAACGCCGCTGCTCTGACTGCGACCTACCCGGTGTCCGCCTACCCGAGCCCGAGCGAGGCCGAAATCGCTGCGGCCCAGGGCTACAAGGTCTGCATGGCGCGGACCCTGGACAGGATGTGGAGCCTCCATACGCCCGTCTACGCCTACCAATTCGACGACCGCGCTACGCCCTCCTACTTTCCCAAGGTGAGTTATCCGATGGGGGCCTTTCACACGGCCGAACTCGAGTTCCTGTTCCCGCTGTTTCATGGCGGCCAGGGCGCTTCCCATCCGCTGAGCCTGCCCGAGGCCGTGCTTTCGCGGGAGATGATCGCCGACTGGTCCAGCTTCGCCCGCACCGGCATGCCCAATGCGAAGGCGCATCCGGGCACGCCATGGGCGCCTTACACGCGAACAGCGGACGACGTGCTGTCTTTCAATACGCCGCAATCGCGCATGGAGAGCCGGTACGGCGACGGCCATCACTGCGAGGTGTGGGATAAGATCATCGCCGCCCACAAGGGCGCGGGTTGATCTAGCGGCTTGAGGTCTTCGCCACTTGGAAAAGCTCGGCCTGCGCGCGTCGAGCCAAGGGCGGCCAACACCGCTCGAGGCTGTCGGCCGAGCGTGCGTCCGGTATAGGCTCCAAGCATGGATCAATCCTTCGACAAGCTCGGCGCCACCGAGGCCAGGATCGCAGCCCTCGAGGCCGACAGGGACTACTGGCGGCGACAGCACGATCTGGTCATGGCGGACTGGAAGGCCGACTGCGACACCTACGAGGCGCGCTTGGCCGAGGGTATGCCAAGGGCGGCGACGCCGAGCCCGCCCTCGTCGGCCATACACGCTTTGCGCGACCTCCTGCGATTCTACGATCCGCATGCGGGCGCCGTGCGTGGCCAGTTGGACGGCGAGTTCCTGTTCGATGTCTTCGCCCGAGCGGCCCGGATGGTGTCCTGATCAATCCGGCGCGCGTTCCGGACCGCGGCTGGAGTCGGCCAACCCGGCGAAGGGGTCCTTGCCGCCGCTGGTAATGTAGCGCTCGATCTCGTCATTGAGCACCGGAAGGGGCACCGAGCCCTGGACCAGCAGGGCGTCGTTGAAGGCGCGGATGTCGAACTTCGGTCCCAGCGCGGCTTCGGCCTTGGCGCGCATCCGCTCGATATCCATCTCGCCCAGCTTGTAGGCCAGGGCCTGACCCGGCCAGGTGATGTAGCGGTCGACCTCGATCTCGATGTCGTGGGTGGCGAGCGCGGTGTTGGTCTTCAGGTAGTCGATGGCCTTCTGACGGGTCCAGCCATAGTGGTGGATCCCGGTGTCGACGACGAGGCGGCAGGCGCGCCACATCTCGAAGGTCTCGCGCCCGAACTCGTCGTAGGGCGTCTCGTACATGCCCATCTCGCGGCCGAGTTTCTCGACGTACAGCGCCCAGCCCTCGCCATAGGCCGAGATGTGGTTGCTGCGGCGGAAGGCCGGCAACCCCTGTAGTTCGTTGGCGATCTGGCCTTGCAGCGAGTGGCCCGGCGAGCATTCGTGCAGCACCAGGGCGGTCAGGTTGTAGAGCGGGCGAGACGGCAGGTCGTAGGTGTTCATCAGGCAGACGTCCGCACCGCCGCGGCCCGAGGTGTAGAATGGCGCTATGCTCATGGGCACCGGATCGATGCCGAAGCGCTCGCGCGATAGATGGCCGATATAGCGGCCGATCTTGCCGTCCTGCTTCTTCGATATCCAGGCCGCGCGCATCAACAGTTCGTCGCCGGTCTTGGCGTAGAAGCGTGGGTCGGTGCGCAGGAACTGCAGGAATTCGGGGAAGCTGCCCTTGAAGCCGCTGGCCTGCATCGTCGCCAGCATCTCGGCGTGGATGCGCTCGACTTCCTTCAGGCCCATGGCGTGGATCTCTTCGGGGCTCAAATCCAGGCTGGTGTATTCCTTGATCTGCGAGCGA
>NZ_LMUL01000014.1:806280-839844 GCF_009765965.1 Caulobacter sp. S45 | reverse complement strand
TGGGGCAGGTATTCGTCGCGGTAGAAGGCCAGCAGCTTCTGGTGCGCCGGGATCACCGAGCCCTGCACCGCCTTCAGCCCGGCCGCACGCAGACTGGCCTGCTCATCCGCCGGGATCGATTTGGGGAAGTTCTTGAACGGCTGGAAGAAGGGGTTGTCCTCGGGCTTGGCCGGATCGGCGGCGTCCAGGATCGAGCCGTCGCGCCCGACCAGGGTCTCGCGTGGCACGCTGAAGCCGCGCGCGAGGCCGGCGCGCATGTTCACTGTCTCGTCTTGGAAGTAGCGCGGCATGTCGTTGAGCCGGGCGATGTAGGCTCGGTATTCCTCAGCAGAGCGGAACGGCCGCCGGGCGCCCGACGCCAGCGACGACCAGAACTGGGTGTCGCTGTTGAACGGCATTTCGTAGAGCTTGAAGGTCTGGTCCCCGGCCAGGGTCTCCAGCTGCATCCGATAGACCGCCTGGTTGATCCGTTCGGCCGGCGAGAGCTGGTCGGGCGGAATGGCGACCACCGCCGCCAGGGCGTCGCTCCAGTGCTTCAGGCGATTGTCCTGGGTCGCCTTGTCCACCCGGGGCAGGTGGTCCATCGGCTGCTCAGCCCCACGACCGCCGCCCATCTCGGTGCGCCGCCAGTTCCATTCCTCGGTGTAGATGGCCTTGAAGCGGGCGTCCGCGGAGCCTGCGGCAGGCTGCGCCATCGCCTGGACGCCGCCCCCGACCAGGGCTGCAGTGCAGAACAGGATCGCCAAAGTCTTCATGCCGTTTCCCCCATGTGCCGCAGGCAGGCCTTGCCCGCTGCGACGAACCCATCGAGGCGAACGTATATTGTATATGTATCTCGGCAACCCGGGACGGCGCCGTTCGCGGGTGGACATGTCCGTTGCGGCCGACTTAGCTGGGATAGGCTGAAGAGGGCGCCGTATGTCCACCTATGTAGCAGAGGTCAGTTGGACCCTGGATGGCGACGAAGACTTCCTGCACGGTCGATATAGTCGAGGCCATACCGTGCGGTTCGACGGCGGCGCCGTCATTTCCGCATCCGCGTCACCGCATGTCGTCGGTAAGTGGGCCGTCGAAGCGGCTATCGATCCGGAGGAGATGCTCGTCGCGGCGCTTTCCAGTTGCCACATGCTGACCTTCCTGCACGTGGCCCGGCTCGCCGGTTTCTCGGTCGCGGCCTATCGGGATCATGCCGAGGGTTGGATGGAGGCGATCTCGTCGGGCAGGTTGGCGCTGACAAGGGTCGTCTTGCATCCGGAAATCGATTGGGCGGGCCCCGCGCCGGACGGTGTCGAGCTGGGCCAGATGCATCATGAAGCGCACGAAGGTTGCTATATCGCCAATTCCGTCAGGACAGAGGTGACGGTCGCCTGAGGTTTGCTGGCCCCAGGGGCAGGCCGGATCAGACCATTAGGGCGCCGGTGTTTGTCCTAAGACCTATTAGTCCTCTGGCTCTACCCCGGCTTGAAAGGGCGGCCTCAAACTGGCCTAGTCCGCTTCGTGAGTACGGAGCGATCGTCATGTCCAGTTTCAATCGGCGGACCTTGCTCGCCAGCGGTGCGGGCCTGATCGGGAATGCGGCGCTCGGCTTCACCGCGCGCGGGGCGGGTATCGCAGGCGCACCGCCGGCTCCCGTGGCCAAGGTGGCGGTGGTCAAGGACATCTATTTTGGCGACACCCTCAGCGATCCCTACCGCTGGATGGAGAACGACAAGGATCCCGACTGGCTGCCGTTCCTGAAGGGGCAGAACGATCACGCAAGGGCGGTCCTGGACGCCATCCCGGGGCGCGACGCCCTCCTACGTCGCATCCAGCAACTCTCGGGAGACGCGGCGCTCACCAGCCGCGTTCAGCGCGCCGGCGGCAAGCTGTTCTACCAGCAGCGCCCTAGTGGCGCCGACAATTACAAACTGTTCGTCCGCGAGGACGGACATGACCGGGTGCTGGTCGATCCCACACTCTTGAGCGGCGCCAAAGGACACGTCTCGCTCGATTGGTGGACCGCCTCGCCGGACGGGTCGCGCGTCGTCTATGGTCTGTCCAAGGACGGCAGCGAGGATTCCCTGCTGCATGTCCTGACGGTCGCCGATGGGCGCGACCTGCCGGATCGCATTGCCAACACCCAGGCCGCCAATCCGCAGTGGCTCGATGACGCCAGCGGCTTCTTCTACAACCAGCTCACCGGCGCGGCGGATACGCCGGACCGTTTCCTGGACAGCCAGGCGCGTTTCCACCGTTTGGGGACCGACCCGGCCTCCGACCCGATCCTGATGAAGCGCGGGCTGGTGGCGGGCGTGGATTTCGACCGGATCCAGGCGCCCTACGTCATGACCTTCCAAGGCGCTCGCCATGCGATCCTGATCCTGGCGGACGTGCGGCCCGAGACGCGGGTCCTGATTGCGCCGCTTGCCGATGTCGTCGCCGGAAAGGCGCGGTGGACGCCGGTCGCCGGGTTCGAGGACGAGATCACCGGCGTCGAGCTCGACGGCGACGTCTTCTACATGCTGGCCAACAAGGGAACGCCGCGTGGCCGGCTGGTACGCACGTCGGCGGCCCAGCCGTCCCTCGCCAACGCCGTGGAGGTTGTCCCGCAAGGGCCGGTCGTGATCGACGACTTCCAGCGCGCCCGGAACGGCCTGTACCTGAAGATGATGGACGGTGGGATCAGTCGCCTGCGCCATCTCGGCCACGACGGGCAGGTGACGGAGGTCCATCTGCCCTTTGACGGGACGATCGGGTCGGTGTTCGCCACGCCCGGCGAGGATGGAGCATTGATGTCGCTGACGGGGTGGCTCGCCCCGGCGGGAATCTGGTCGGTCTCTCCCAGCGGCGATGTGGCGGACACCGGCGTCACGCCCCGCCCAGCCATCGACGTCGGCGCCTATGAGACGGTGCGCGGCTTCGCGACGGCCAAGGACGGGGTGAAAATCCCCTACAGCCTGATCTACAAGAAGGGACTGATCCGCAACGGCCGGACGCCGGCGTGGATTTCCGCCTACGGTTCCTACGGGGCCGCCGCCTATACCCCCGCCTTCGCCGGCAGGACCCTGGCGCTGATCGACGCCGGCTTCATCGTCGGCTACGCCAACGTGCGCGGCGGCGGAGAGTACGGTCGCGAGTGGCACAAGGCCGGGCAACTCGCGAACAAGCCCAACACGTGGCGTGATCTGATCGCCGTCTGCGAACATATCTGCACCGAGAAGTATACGTCGCCGGCGCGTCTTGCGATCGGTGGGCGGTCGGCTGGCGGGATCACCGTCGGCCGCGCCATGACCGAACGGCCGGACCTGTTCGCGGCGGTGATCGACGGCGTCGGCTGGTCCAATCCCCTTCGCTACGTAGTGGAGCAGAACGGCTATGGCGAAGAGCCTGAATGGGGCGCCATCGCCGACCCGGCCGGCTACCGCGCGCTGAAGAGCATCGACAGCTATCAAGCGGTGAGGGACGGGACGGCCTATCCGGCCGTGCTCCTGACCACCGGCGTCACGGACCCGCGGGTGGCGCCGTTCCATGTGGCCAAGATGACGGCGCGACTACAGGCGGCGAGTTCGTCGAAGAAGCCGATCCTTCTAAGGGTGGATTACGACGCGGGTCACGGCATCGGCTCGACCCGTGCGCAACAGGACCGTGAGGCGGCCGACACCTACGCGTTTCTCCTATGGAGAACGGGCGCGCCGGCTTACCAGCCGGCCTGAGATTCTGGAATCATCGGGCGCGCCATGGTTATGTTCCACGCTCGATCCGGCCTTCCATCTACGAAGCGGCGCTCCCACGCGGGGGGCGGGAGATCACGGGGCTGGGGTAGGGGAGGCGTTTCCGCGCCGGGCGGGCAGGCACGATTATGAATTCGGCTCTCGTCGCCGTCCTACGGCGGAGCGTAATCGCCAAAGCCTAGCCAGCGTGCAGCAAATGTCTCACCAGGAGGATGATCGCCGACCAAAGCAGCAACGAAATTGGCGTAGCCGTCAAAAGACCTCGTGTCACGCGCTTACCCCAGGAACCCAAATACTCCTAGAAGGGGATATTTCCGTCTCGGATGAAATTCAACTGCGAAGGCGACTCCTCGCCTGCGTTAAATTAGCTCGCCAGGCGCATTATTTTATCGCTATTGGCAAAAACGTATTACGAATTGACGATGCTGAAAATTTAATATGGCTGGGCCGGATGCTTCACTGAGCTAGAGCCAGGGTGTCTCGCTGCAAATCGTGCGTAGCCCTACAGTAGGGGCACCAGACGATCAAACCATCCTTGAGTTTCGCGAGTTGTCCCATTGTCATAATTGCGTGTGTTTCCAGCGGCTTTTCTGAAACGGGACACTTGGAAATCACCCGGCGGGGGATATTGTTAAATCTGCGCGGCATGAGCGGCTCCGAAGCGGCCGGAAGCACCGCGAAAAATCAATAGGCAACCCGAAGGCCTGGAAAGGTCCCAGGGGAGATTGCTACTCCTTCTGATCCGCGTCTGCTTCATGGATACAATGGCTCATGGGTTGGTGAATATTCACTCCCGAGAACGAGTCCTCGTGGCCAATAAGATCCTAACCATCGTAACATGAGGCGCCCTTCTGAGGTTGATAGGCGATATCCCGTCTCTGACTAGCGTTTCCTTTGGCGTGTAGGCGCCGACGGCCTACGTCGGGAGGCCGGCGGCGGTATGTGGTCATTGTGGTGGCCGCGACCGCCAAGATTTATCACGTCCGACGACTACGCCATCCCCTTCGTGCTGCAACTGTCCCGCGGCGATATCGACCCTGGGGCGTGAATTCAGGCGAAGGCGTCTCAATGCAATAATTTTGCGTAATATTCCTAACGCGAATGGTCAGGGATTATGTTTTGAAGATGAGTATTTTGAATAGATTTGTTCATATGCAATCTTCACGTCGAAGGCGTCAAGCAATCGGAATTTTCGTTCGGATCGCAATCTTTGAGGCTGGTATTCTCGCTTGCAGCTGAGAGGCCAACTGGCGACGGCGTCTTGCGACGGTGCGCCCGAGTTTGATGTAAATCATTGTAGAAAAAGGAAATGATCCCTCACCCAGCGTCCTAATTTCCAATCGTCACGACGCATTCGTGAAAGGTCGGTGACAGCAAAGGCCGCGCACAAAGAAATCAACGGGAGAGACTTCCCGATCCGGGTGGACGTCAGGGTGAGGGAATCTGAAAGATGGTGATAGGGCGCGGAACTTGGGTGTCGGCTTTGGTGGCGACGACCGCACTGACCGCCACGTTTGGCGAGGCCCGCGCGCAAGCGGCCGACGCTTCGGAAAGCCAACCTTCGCCCGCCGTCGCTTCCGCGGTCGTCGTCCCACCTAAGGCGACTCCTGCGGCCGCCTCCACGCAAGCCGAGCCAAATCCCGGCGAAGGCGCCGGAGGGAAGAAGCCCGCGACTTTGAGCGAGATCGTGGTCACTGCAGACCGCAAGAACAGCTTCAGCGCCGACTATGTCCAAGCCGGCAGCTTCCGCGGCGCAAGGAACCTCGACACTCCCCTGACGATCAACGTCATCACCGGCGAAGTATTGAAGTCGCAGCAGGCGATCGATCTTATTGATGCTCTGCGCAACACCGCGGGCGTGTCGAGCAATTCGAATGGGCCGGCGGTCTACAACAACATCACCATCCGCGGCATCATCGTCGACACGCGCTCCAACTTCCGCCTGGACGGCAGCCTGCCGATCATCAGTTCGATCGCCTTCCCGTTGGAGGACAAGGACCGGGTCGAGGTGCTGAAGGGCGCATCGGCGTTGTACTACGGCTTTTCCAACCCGGCCGGCATCGTCAACCTGACCATGAAGCGGCCGACCTCCGAGCCCTTGCTCAGCGCGACCGCGTTCGGCGACAGCCATGGCGGCGGGGGCGGGGCGGTTGACGCCAGCGACACCTGGACCGGGCCCTACGGCAAGTTCGGCGCCCGCGTCAACGGGCTGTTCGCCGACATAGACGACGGCGTCAAGTATTCCACCGGCCACCGCTACATGATCTCGGGCGCGTTCGACTGGAAGCCGATCGATCGACTCACCTTCTCGTTGGACGTGGAGAATTTCGAAAAGAACATCGTCGAGCCGGCCACGTTTCGGTTCAGCAGCGCCCCGACCGCCACGCCGGCCAATCCCTTCCCCGCCCTGGCCCTGCCGCCCCTGCTCAACCCGTCGAGCAACTTCGGGCCGAACTGGGCCAGCAACGACGCGACCGAGACCAATGTCCTCGGCAAGATGACCTATAAGTTCAACGACGCCTGGAGCTTCACCACCGACGCTGGCGTCTCGCACCTCAACCGCTTCCGCTACTTGCCGACCTTCGCCCCGACCAATGTGGCGACCGGCGCCGGCACGCTGACGATCTCGCCGCAGGACGCCATCTTCACCACGGTCAGCTATCGCGCCGAGATCGACGGGACCTTCTACACCGGGCCGCTTTTGCACGAGGTGATGATCGGCGCTCAGCGGGCGATCAAGGATTCCTTCGCGCCGGTGGCCAAGAAGCTCAACTTCGCCGACAACTTCTTCACCCCGATTTCGATCGCCCAGCCCGCGACGCCGAAGTTCACCGCCGACACCACCCGGATCGACGACCAAGGCCTGTACTTCTTCGACCGCGTGAAGATCACCGACTGGCTTCAGGTGCTCGGCGGTGTGCGCCAGTCCCACTACACCGAGTCGGATAAGACGCTGGGCCAGGACACCTTCGGCCCCGATACGCCCTTGTCCTATTCTTACGGCGGCATCCTGAAGCCCGTACCCTGGGCCAGCATCTACGGCACCTATATCGAGGGCCTGGAGACCACGGTGGTCGCCCCGTCTACGGCGGTGAACGCCAACGCCCAGCTCGGCCCGACCATGAGCCAGCAGAAGGAATATGGGCTCAAGATCGAGCCGCGTCGTGGCCTGATCTTCCAGGTCGCCTATTTCGACATCACGCGGGGCTCCACCTACGTCAACAGCGCCAATGTCTACGTCCTGGACGGTCAAGCGGAATACAAGGGCGAGGAACTCAGCCTGACGGGTGAAGTGAATCGAGATCTTTCGATCTACGCCAGCGCCACCTTCCTTTCCGCAAAGCAGATCTCAGCGGCGGCGACCGTCAGTAGTCCAATCTTCACGCCGTCAATCGCCGGTAAGCGCATCGAGGGTACGCCCGAGACCACCGCATCGGTTTCAGGCGAGTATAAGCTACCATTCTATCGCGCCGTCAGCTTAACGGCTGGGGTCTATTACACCGGCAATCAGGCGATCAACGCCAATAACAACGCCTTCATCCCCGCCTACACGACCTTCGATCTGGGGGCGGCCTATCAACGTGAAATCGCCGGCCATCCGACAGTCTTCCGGGTGAACGCCCAGAACGTTGCGAACACCCGCTATTGGGCGGCCACGGGCGGCCTGTTCCTTGGCGAGAGCCTTCCTGGGGTGGTCAAGTTCTCGATCTCGACAACGTACTGAAGCAACTGGGGATAACGCAGCGACATATGTGCTGCGGACGCAATCCGTCGCGGATGTCATGAACACCACGCCGCCTGGTAGGCGCGCGCGGACTGGAAGCCAGCCGGTGATCAATGCTGCGGCGTCGAAACGCTCGGGGCGGTGGGGGAGGGCTGTAGCAGGGTCGTGACTGGATCGGTTGGCGCGGCCAGCGCGGGGATCGCCGGCGCCGGCCCTGCCGGGATGGGCGTCGCGGGCGTTCTTAGAAGGGCGCTGACCATGAAGGCGCGCCACAGGGCGGTCGGAGGACCGCCGCCCATGACGCCCTGCATCGGGCGCGCATCGTCACGACCGACCCAGACAACGGTCGTGAGATCGCCGGTGAACCCGCAGAACCACGCGTCCTTGCTGTCTGACGTGGTCCCCGTCTTGCCCGCCAGATCGCGGCCTGGGATTGTGGCGTGGACGCCCGTGCCCTGGGCGATCACCGCCCGCAACATCTGGTCCAGTTCTTGGAGCGGCGGGTTCTGGATCACTTGCGTGGGCGGATTGATCGGGCGTCGCCAGACGATCTTGCCCGCCGTTGTCCGGATGCTCTCCAGGCCATACGGGGCGGCGAACCGGCCACCGTTGGCGAAGCTGTCGTAAGCGCCCGCCATCTCGATAGGCGTGACCGCCGAGGTCCCGAGCGCCATGGCAGGATCGGTGTTGATCGGGGTGACGATCCCAAGTCGTTGGGCGGTCCGCGCTACGGTGGGGCGCCCGACCTCGTCCGCTAGTTTCGCCGCCACCGTGTTGATCGACTTGGCCAGGGCGGTCTGCAGGGTGATCTGCCCGAGGTAGGTGTCCTCGTCATCCTTTGGAGACCACCCGCCGATCGTCGTGGGCTCGTCCACCGCGAGCGTGTCCGGCGTGCGTCCGGCCTCCAGGGCGGTCAGGTACACGAAGGGTTTCCACGACGAGCCGGCCTGCCGCAGGGCCTGTGTGGCGCGATTGAACTGGCTCGCGCGGTAGTCGGCGCCGCCGATCATGGCGCGCACGCCGCCGCCGCCGTCCACCGAGACCAGGGCCGCCTGCTGCACGCCGCGGGCCTGCGCCTTGGCCAAGACCGATCGCGTGGCTTTCTCGGCCGCTTCTTCCGTCGGCAGGTCGAGCGTGGTCTCCACCACTAGGTCTTCCTGGGGTTGGGCGACCAGGCGACGCCTTTGCTGGTCGACCCAATCGACGAAATACTGGGCGGGGAGCATAGGGTCGACGGTGCGCAGATGCAGCGGACTGGCCAGCGCGGCGGCTCGTTGAGCCGCGGTGATGGCGCCGGTCTCGGCCATGGCGTCCAGCACCAGCCGCGTCCGCTCCGCCGAACGCTCGGGCTGATCGACGGGGCTGTAGCCTGAGGGGGATTTGAGGATTCCGGCCAGGGTGGCGGCCTGATGCAAGGTGAGCCGAGACGCCGGGACGCCGAAGAAGCGACGAGACGCGGCCTCGATGCCGTAGGCTCCCGATCCGAAATAGACCCGGCTCAGATATAGCGAGAGGATCTGGCGCTTGCTGAAGGTGCGTTCCAGCTGGACCGCGTAGACGAGCTCCTGGGCCTTGCGCTCGAGTGTCTGGTCGGAACTGAGGAACAGGTTGCGGGCGAGCTGCTGGGTGATGGTGGATGCGCCCTGCGCGGCCCGTCCATGGGCGGCGTCCGCCATCAGTGCACGTGCGATGCCGATCGCGTCGAAGCCCGGATGGTCGTAGAAGCGCCGGTCCTCGATGGCGACGAAGGCCGCGGGGACGTAGGCGGGGAGCCGATCCAGATCGACCGGCGGCGCGACCTGGCCGCCGCGTACGCCGAGCACCGCTCCCGTACGATCCACATATGTGACTGACGCGGCGCGCTTGATCGGCGGAAGCGGGGGAAGTTGCGGTAGGCCGGCCAGAAACGACGCGGCGAAAAGGACGGGGACCAGGGACTTGCTCCTTCGCCTGGCCTTCGTGGGCTGGGCTAAGGGAAGTTTAAGACCGAGCTAGGCGCCGGCCTAGATAACGATCTGTAACCCGCGTGACAGTAGGCGGGAGATCGGCCCGGGCGCGTGGCGGCGCCGCTAACTGCGGTAGCGAATCGGGGCATCCCCAAGGGCGATTTCGAGGGGACCGAGCCAGGGCGCGTATTTCTTCCACTGATCCAGGCCATCACGGAAAATCGGCTGGCGCACCTGCTCGGAACTTGGGGTCCGCACGCTGCGCTTGGTTTTGTGGAAATCGATGCATCCAAGCTCGAAGGTGAGGCCGCAATGATCGAGTATCCGTCTCACGCTGCCTTCCAGGTCGGAGACGACGTCCTCGTGCTGTACGCGTAGCACCCGTCCAGGCAGCGCCTCGTCCCAGTGCTGCATCAGATCGAGATAGGTTCGGTAATAGCGTGAGATATCCTCGACGCTGTAGGTGAATTCCTGCCCTTGCGCGAAAAGTTGTTTCAGATTGCTGAAACAACAGGACATCGGATCGCGTCGGGCGTCGATGATCCGCGCATTGGGCAGCATGAGGTGGATCAGGCCGATATGCCGGAAGTTGTTCGGCATCTTGTCGATGAAGATGGGCTTGCCCGTCCGATAAACCTGCGTATCCGTCAGGTATCGCTCGCCCAACCGCTGGAAATCCTCCCGGGTCATGTCCGCCAGCGCGGCTGGATAGCGTGGATTTTCCAGATCGGGATCGCGCCCCTGGATTTCGAGGACGAACCTCTGCACGTCCGAAAGTTCCTGCGTGCCTTCCACCTGCGAGTGGGAGGCGAGAATCTGTTCGAGCAGGGTGGAGCCTGATCGAGGCAGGCCGAGGACGAAGATCGGATCGGGGCGTGGGTCGCCCCAGCCGGTCCGGTGCTCGAAGAAGCCGCGGGTGCAGACTTCGATCTGCTTGCGCGTATTGGTCTCGATAATCTCGGGGCGATAGCGGCTTTCCGACCGTTTCAGGGCGTTGCCGCGTTCGTAATAGGTCCAGGACTCGGCCGTTTCGCCCTGGTCCTCCAACGCCTTGCCGAGCGCGAAACAGAGGTGATAGCGATCCACCAGCGCCGTGGTCGGCGACGCCTCTTCCGCGCGCATGCGGGCGATCTCGTCGTCGGCGAAGCGATACATCTTCAGATTCGCCAAACTCCAGTAGGCGTCGCCGAAATCAGGTCGCGCGGCGGCCGCTGCGCGATAGGCCTCGACGGCCTCCGGCGCCTGGCCCACGGTCTTCAGCGCATGGGCGAGCCACAGATGCAGGTCCGGCGATCCGGGCATGTCGACCAGGAGCTGGCGATAGAGCGCAATGGCCGTGTCGTGTTCGCCGAGGCCGACGGCGGCGGTGGCGGCGAGCGTGCGGTACTCCGCATTGCCCGGCTCGTGCGCCAGCAACTGCTCGATCTGTTCGCGCGCCGCCACGTACTTGTGCCGTTTGAGCAGGCAGTCGGCGTAGTCGGCGCGGGCGGGCCAGTGGTTGGGCGCCAGCTCCAGCGCCGCCGCCAGCAGCACCTCGGCGTCGTCCAGCACATCGCGGGCCACGCCGATCTTGGCCAAGAGGCGCATGGCCTCGGGATGGTCGCCGTGCTGCAGCAGATAGGCGCGCACCAACTGCTCGGCCGGCCCCAGTTCACCATCGAAGAATAGGGCGGTGGCGCTCACCACCTCGGCGGGCAGGGCTTTGAGCGTGGCGGTGTGGGCGGCGGCGGTGGCGGCGTTCTTGGGGTCGCCTGAGATGCGGTACAGCCCTTCCAGCATGCGCCAGGCCGCCGGTAGGGCGGGGTTCAGGTTCACCGCGCGCAGCAGGGCGTCGATGGCCCGTGGCGCGTCCTTCAGCGCCACATGGCACAGCCCGCGTTCCTGGTGCAGCCGACTCCAGCGCGGCTGGAGCGCCTCCAGCCGGTCCAGTTCGGCCAGGGCGTCGGGGATGCGCATCAGGTGGCGCCGGCTTGCAGCCCCGGCCAGCAACACGTCGCGGTTCTCGGGCCACTGGTCGTGCAAGGCGTCGCAGGCGGCCAGCGCCTCGGCGTGGCGGCCGTCCCGCTGCAGGGCGCGCAGGTGGGAGACCTGCTGCTCGAGGGACGGCGCCGGTGCTGAGGTCAGGTCCATGAAGCCTTATTGAAGAAAATGGCGGGCGTCGCCGCCCGCCTTATAGCGTCAATCCTGACTGGGTAATGTCAGAAGCTGGCGCCGATCTTCAGGCCGAACACCCGTGGCCGCAGCGGCACCTCCGCCTTGATGAACTGGGCCGAGGAGGTGAACGTGCTGGCGTGGGAGTTGAGCAGGTTCTCGCCGAAGAGCTGGGCGTGCCAGTTATCCTTGCTGACCCCGAGCGCCGCGTCGAAGGTCGCGTAGGCCGCCTGCTTGTAGCGCAAGTAGGTGGTGGTGGGGATCAGCACGCCGGCGCCCGACGGGTAGGTGGCGGGCTGGTTGAACATGCTGCCGGTATAGCTCACCCCTCCCTGGACGTAGGGACGATAATCTTCGAAGCGCCAGTCGTAGCGTGCGCGCATGTTGCCTTGGAACGTCGGCGAGAAGGCCGGGGTGGAGCCGACGGTGCCGAAGGGGTTGGCGAAGGACTGGATCTGGCCGCCGCTCACCTTGACCTGGGTGATGCACTTGCCGAACGACGCCGTGCCGGAAATGTTGTCCATCAGGCAGGGCGAGTTGGATTGGGTGTCGTCGTTGTACGAGCCCGAGCCCTGGATGGTCAGCCCGTCGATGGGGCGGGCGACGAACTGGGCTTCGACGCCCTTGACGTCGTAGTTGGGGCCGTTGGTGCCGAAGGTGGTGTTGATCTGCTCGATTGGGTTGTAGAGCAGGATCTGAACATTGTCCCAGTTCATATAGTAGGCGGACAGGTTCAGCTGCAGACGGTGATTGAACAGTTCGCTCTTCAGGCCAATCTCGTTGTTGGTCAAGGAGTCCGGGGAGTAGCTGTTCGGCTCCTTGTACTGGGCCGCGCCCGTGGGGTCGCTGATCACCGACTTCTGGGAGCGGTTAAAGCCGCCCGGACGGAAGCCTTGCGAGAAGGTGTAGTAGACCAGGACGTTAGGTGTGATGCGCCAGGTCGCGTTGAAGCGGCTCTTGAACCCGGTGTAGGTCACGTGGTCGTTGGCGGCGTTGATGTTGACGGTGCCGCCGCCGCACTGACCGTTGGGCACGTTCACGCAGCTCGAATTGGTGCCGTACTGCGAGCCCACCTCGAACTCGTTGTATTGGTACCAACGGGTGCCGGCGGTGACGGTCAGGTTGGGCAGGATGTCGAAGTCCACCGAGGCGAAGATGGCGGTCTGGTCGTAGCCGCGCTGGGTGTCCTCGCCGAAGCCTGTGTTGTCGCTGCGGACGCTGGGGTCATTGGTCGTGGTGTTCGCGGCCGGGGCCACGTTGGCCACGCAGATGGGGCCGCCGGCCTGGGCCGCAGAGAGGTTGGCCGGGGAGCAGGACGGGATGGTCTTGTAATTGAAGTTCATCACGTCGTCGATGCGGAAGTTCTCGTTGTAAACGCCCACGATGCCCCGAAGACGCCAGTTGTCAGGCGTCGCCAGGCGGATTTCGTTGCTCAGATGGGTGCTGTTTACCGTGTCCTGCCAGTAACCGAGCGGCGAATTGCAGGTCGGTGGACTGTTAACGCCCGCGGGTTGCGCGCCCAGCAGGCCGGCGTTGCCGCCGGTGCACTCGTAATAAATCCCGCCGCCAGTGCGCGAATAGTTCGTGTAATCCATTTGTTGTTGGATGTGGCGTTCGGTATAGCCGCCGGTGTAGATCGCCTTCAGCGGCCCGATCTTGCCGTTCACGGTCCAGGCGGTGTTGTCGAAGCGGTCCTTGTCGTAGGACGGCACGAAGGACGTCACTTGGTCCGCCTTCAGGTTCTGGAAGTCCGAGCCGATCGGGAAGGAGTTGAACAGGCCGTCAGCTTCCATGCTCTGGAAGCTCTCGGTGATCAGGACGTTCCAGTCTTCGTTGATGTCGAACAGGGCGGACAGACGCGCACCCTGGTAGGTCACTGGGTTGAAGTCATTGGCGGCGGTTGAGTTATTGTTGATTTGTTGCACGCCGGCGACGGGTGTCTTGTAACCCTTGAAGTAGAAATTGCCGATGTCGTTGCTGGAGCGGGTGAAGGTGCTGGCCACGTTGTCGATGTAGCCGCCGCGCCGCTCGTCGTAGACCACCGCGCGCACGGCGATCTTATCCTCGACGATTGGGATGTTGACGACGGCGTTCACGCCCGAGTTGGCCCCGCCACCCGAGGTGGCGCCGTACATGCCCTCGGCGCTGCCGGAGTACTTGGTCAGGTCGGGCTTGTTGGTGATGTAGCGCAGCGCGCCGGCCTCGGCGCCGCCGCCGAACAGGGTGCCCTGAGGGCCCTCCAGCACTTCGACGCGCTCCATGTCGATCATGTAGATGTCGAGGTTGCGCGCCGGGAACTGCATGGACTGGTCGTCCAGATACAGAGCGACGTTGGGGAAGTTGGAGATGGTGGCGCTGGACTGGTTGCCCGCGAAGCCGGCGCTGAGGCCGCGCATGAAGATGGAGCCCTGGCCCGGGCCGTTGTTCCCGTAGCTGATGTTGGGCGTGTATTTGAGGATGTCGTCCAGGGTGGTGACGTTGAGCTGGCTCAGGGTCTGGCCCGTGAAAGCCTGGATGGTCATCGGGACCTTCTGGACGGTTTCGTTGCGGCGCTGCGCCGTCACGACGACTTCCTCCACGCCAGACGATACCGGTGCGCTCGATGCGGCGTCGGCGGTGGCGACCGCTGCAGGCGCGGCGGCGACGGCGGCGTCGTTGGCGACGGCGACGCCCGCGTACCCACTCAGGACGGCGGCCACGGCGCAGGAAAGCATATACTTGGTTTTCACGAATCTTTTCCCCAGGCATCGCAGACAAAACTGCTCAAGTGCGCAGCGGGACAAATGCTCCGTGCACATACTGAAAGCAGCTCATGTCAAATTGAATTGCGACGCGTCCCCAACGTTGAGAAACCATAGGGTTGCGATGTGAAGTTTCGAAGACGGTAAAATTTCAGTCGGATGAAGATATTTGAATACCTTGCAACTACCGCCCAGGTTGTTTTATTGCGATTGTCATAAATTCGTGTTCGCTGGCGATCATCGGTGAGGGTGGTAGGCTGGCGGTTCGTTTTGATGCGGCGAGACGTGGCGTGCGTTAGAGTATTCGATCCATGCCACTTTTCGCTCCGCGTGGGGAACTGTAGACTTCCGCCCCAATGTTGGAGTCGCGATTTGACCAATGTAATAGATGAGATATTCGAATTGTTCGCCCGGTATGGATCGGGCGGATATGGAGAAGACATCTCCATTGAAAGGCACATGTTGCAATCCGCCACGATGGCGGAATCGCTCGGCGCGCCGGAGAAAATCGTCGTCGCCGCGCTCCTGCATGACATCGGTCACTTCCTGCCTGCCGCAGGCGAGGTGTCCGTTCACAAAGGGCGCGATATCGAACATGCGGGGCTTGGCGCGGCGTGGCTGTCGCGCGCGTTCGATGAGGACGTAACGGCGCCTATCGCGCTGCATGTGCGGGCGAAGCGATATCTTTGCGCCGTCGAGCCAGGCTATTTTGAACAACTCAGCGATGCATCGCGCCTCAGTCTCGCCGTACAGGGCGGCGTCATGAGCGTGGACGAAACCGAGGCGTTCGCCAAGGAACCAGCGTTCGAAGCCGCGTTGATCGTTCGCCGTTGCGACGATCGTGGCAAGGAAGTGTCTACCCAGACGCAAGACCTCGAAAGTTACCGAGGCCTTTTGACCGCGTCATTGCACCAACGGAACTGAACGGCTCGACCCAGGTGCAGACGAAAGAGATCTGCCTTCTCGGTGGTGGGCGCCCGTCATTTTTGCGGTAAAGGATAGGCGGAGCTTGGTTTCGCTTGGGCTGAAACGCCGGTTCGCATCCTACGGTCATGGTGTTCTTGACATTCGTCGTTCGCTAAAGCGACGCTCGCTTCCCGGATCGTAAAGGATGCGACGTGCGCCCAATCCACCTTGCCGCCGTACTGGCGATGCTGCCGCTCTCTGCGCCCTCGGCCCAGCCGACCCGGGACACCAGCCCTTGGTGGGCCCACATCAAGGTGCTCGCGTCCGACACCTATGAGGGGCGGCTCACCGGTTCGCCGGGTTACCTCAAGGCCGCCGGCTATGTCGCCGATCAGTTCAAGGCGGCGGGCCTGCAACCGGGCGGCGACGCCGGCTCCTATCTGCAACAGGTGAAGTTCGAGGTGGAGACCGTCGATGCGGCGCATTCGACCGTCGCCCTGGTCGAGCATGGCGAGGCCCGGCCCCTGGCCGTCGGCCCGGACGTGATACTGGGCGCACGCGACACCCAGCCCGCCGCCATCCAGGCGCCGCTGGTGTTCATCGGCTATGGGCTGCACCTGCCGGAGGCCGGCTACGACGATTTCGCCGGCCAAGACCTGAAGGGCAAGGTGGTGGTGGTGCTCGGCGGCGGCCCCTCGACGCTGTCGGCGGCGATGAAGTCCCACGCCTCGTCCTATGCCTTCCCGCGCGCCCTGGAGGCGGCGGGCGCGGTGGGCGTGATCCGGCTGCAGAACCCCAAGGCCATGGACATCCCCTGGCCCCGGCTGATGGCCCTCTCCAGCCAGCCCGGCATGCGGCTGGCCGAGCCCGCGCTGCAAAACTATCACCGCCCCATCTTCTCGGCGACGCTGAACCCGGACAAGGCCGAGGCGCTGTTCGCAGGCTCTGGCCACAGCTTCGCCGAACTGCTAGCCCTGGCGGACGCGCACAAGGCGCTGCCGCGCTTCGCCCTGATCCCCTCGATCAAGGCTGTGGTGGCCAGCGAAACCCACGCCGCCGTGTCGCCCAACGTGGTCGGTGTGCTGCCCGGTTCCGATCCGAAGCTGAAGGCGCAGTACGTGGTCGTCTCCGCCCACCTGGACCACCTGGGCGTCGGCGAGCCGATCAAGGGCGACCGGGTCTATCACGGCGCCATGGACAACGCCTCGGGCGTCGCCTCGCTGATCGAGACCGCCAAGGCCTTCTACGCCAAGGGCCTGAAGCCCCGCCGGTCGCTGGTGTTCGTGGCGGTCTGTGGCGAAGAGAAGGGGCTGCTGGGCTCGCTGGCCTTCGCCGAACACCCGACCGTGCCCAAGGCCGCCATCGTCGCGGACATCAACATGGACGAGTTCCTGCCGCTGTTCCCGCTGAAGCACCTGCTGATCCTGGGTGAAGGGGAAAGCACGCTAGGCGCCGAAGCGCACGCGGCCGCCGTCGCCCAAGGCTACGACACGGTTCCCGACCCCGCGCCAGATCGCAACATCTTCGTCCGCTCCGACCAATACAGCTTCATCAAGACCGGCGTGCCTTCGATCGCCCTGAAGTTCCAGGGCCTGCCGGGCTCGCCGGAGGAGCAGATCGAGAAGGACTGGAACACCTTCCGCTATCACTCGCCTCAGGACGACCTGACCCAGCCGGTCGACCTGGCCGCCGCCGACGCCTTCGACGCCTTTCTCGGCAAGCTAGTGATCCAGGTCGCCGACGCCGACGCGCGTCCCGTCTGGAACCGGGACAGCTTCTTCAAGCGCTTCGACAAGACGGGCGCCGCCTCGGCCCCGTGAGAGCGACGCCTGCCGCGCCGCAACGCGGGACAGAAGAAGATTACGCTCTGCGGGCTGTTGAAGTGCGGGCGGAGGGCGCTTAGAGCCCAGGGCGGACGTTGGCGCCGCCCCAGAAACCAGCCGCTCATGCGCGAGCCTGGGGTCGAGAACGCCTCGATGGGCGACCAACGCCAAGGAGCGTGTCATGAGTCGAGAAAAGGTTTCCATCCTGGCCAAGGACGGACAGTGCGCCGCCTACGTGCTGACGCCCGAGGGGAACGGACCTTGGCCCGCCATCATCTTCTACATGGATGCATTCGGCATCCGTCCGGCGATGATGGAGATGGCGGCTCACCTGGCCGACGAAGGTTACGTCGTGTTGCTGCCCGATCTCCTATACCGCTTCGGTCCCTATGGCCCCCTCGTGCCGAAAGAGGTCATGGCCGGCGATTTCCGCGCTGTCATCGGCCCGATGATGGCCAGCACCGACAATCACAAGACGGCGGAAGATACGGCGGCGTTCCTGGCCTATCTGGACAGCCGCAGCGATGTCGCCGGCGACAAGGTCGGAACCGTCGGCTTCTGCATGGGCGGCGGCATGGCGCTGACGGCGGCGGGTTACTATCCGGATCGGGTGGCCGCGGCGGTCAGCTTCCATGGGGGTAATCTGGCCACCGACGCCCCGACCAGCCCGCATCTGCTGGCCCCCAAGATCAAGGCCGAGGTCTATGTGGCCGGCGCCGACAACGATCACAGCTATCCGCCGGAGATGGCCGAGCGGACCGAGAAGGCGCTGACGGACGCCGGCGTGAAGCATCGGTGCGAGATCTACGAAGGCAAGGCCCACGGCTGGATGAAGCCCGACATGCCGGTCTATGACGCCGAGGCGGCCGAGCGTGGCTGGCGCGAGGCGTTTGCGCTGTTCGACCGCAACCTTCACTAGGCGGGCGCGCATGCGAAGCCGTCGCTGGCGGCTTCGCATGCAGGCGCGGTCCTAGGTCTTGATGAAGTCGACGAAGGCGCGGAGCGGCGCCGGCAGGTGCCGGCGACCGGGATAGTAGAGGAATGGCCCCGAGAAGGCCTGCCACCAGGACGCCAGCACCGGCTCCAAGGCGCCGCTATCGAGATGGGGGCGCAGCCACTCTTCAAACAGATGGATGACGCCAAGCCCGGCGACGGCTGCGCCGACCACCAGGTCCACGGCGCCGCCGGGCTGCACCACCAACGGCCCGACGGGGTCGACCCGCACCACGTCGCCGTCGCGCTCGAACTCCCAGGTCGGCTTGGCGCCGCTGGCGAACTGGCCGCGCAGGCAGGCGTGGGCGAGCAGGTCGCGCGGATGTTCCGGCCGACCGTGCGCATCGAGATAGGCAGGGGAGGCGGCGGTGGCGAAGCGCTGGACGCGCGGGCCGATCGGGACAGCGATCATGTCCTGCTCGAGCCGCTCGTCATATCGGACCCCCGCATCACAGCCCGCCGCCAACACGTCGACAAAGCCGTCCTCGACGATGACCTCCAGCCGGATATCCGGGTAGGCCTTGAGGAACGGCGTCACGATCGCCGGCAACACCAGACGCGCGACCGTCGCTGGGACATTGAGCTTGAGCGTTCCGGCCGGGCGGTCGCGAAACGCGTTGACCACATCCATGGCCGCCTGGACCTCGCCGAGCGCCGGCCCCAGCCGCTCGAGCAGGCGGGCGCCCGCTTCGGTCGGCGCGATGCTGCGGGTGGTGCGGTTGAGCAACCGCACGCCGAGCTTGGTCTCCAGACGCCGCACCGCCTCGCTCAGGCTGGACGCTGACACGCCCCGTGCACGCGCGGCGTCACGGAAGCCCCCGGCTTGCGCCACCGCGACGAAGGCGGAAAGATCGTTGAGGTCCGCAGCCATTGTTCTTGATTCCGCACGGCCCGTGCCGATTGCCTAGTATTATCGAGCGGCGAGATTGGGTCCATACCTGCGTCAGCTCGTTTTGGAGACCTGCCATGACCGACATCACCGCCGCCGACGTCTATCGGCTCGGAGACCGCGACGTGAACCGCATGGGCTATGGCGCCATGCAACTCGCCGGGCCGGGCGTGTTCGGGCCGCCCAAGGATCGCGACGCCGCGCTCGCCGTGCTGCGCGAAGCGGTGGCCAGCGGGGTCGATCATATCGACACCAGCGACTTCTATGGCCCCCATGTCACCAACCAGTTGATCCGCGAGGCCCTGCACCCCTATCCGGACAAGCTGACGATCGTGACCAAGGTCGGGGCCGTGCGCGGCGAGGACGCCTCGTGGAACCCGGCGATGGCTCCCGCCGAGCTCACCCGCGCGGTCCACGACAACCTGCGCAACCTGGGCGTCGAGGCGCTCGACGTGGTCAACCTGCGGGTCATGGGCAAGATCCATGGGCCGAGCGAGGGCTCGATCGAGGAGCCCTTCACCGTGCTTGCGGGGCTGCAGGAGCAAGGGTTGATCCGCCACCTGGGCCTGAGCAACGTGACGTCGGCCCAGGTCACCCAAGCGCGCGGCATCGCCCAGGTGGTCTGCGTCCAGAACCTCTACAACCTCGCCCATCGGGAAGACGAAGCCCTGGTCGACGAGCTGGCGGCCATGGGCGTGGCCTATGTGCCGTTCTTCCCGCTCGGCGGGTTCACACCGCTCCAGTCCTCGACCCTATCGGAGGTGGCGGCCGGGCTTGGCGCGACGCCTATGCAGGTGGCGCTCGCCTGGTTGCTTCACCGCGCGCCCAACATCCTGCTGATCCCCGGCACCTCCTCGCTCGGCCACCTCCGCGAGAACCTCGGAGCGGTGCAGCTCAAGCTGTCGGGCGATGTGCTCGCCAAGCTGGACGGGATCGGACAGAGCGGCGCCCAGGACGCGCCAAACTAGTTCCGACCGCCGCCAAGCCGCTTGCCGACATCGACGTCCGGCTTCCTGATCGTGGCCAGGTAGGCGTGGATGTCGGCGATGTCGGCGTCGTTGAGGACCTTGGGGCTGTAGGGCGGCATCTGGCCGGCGGGCTTGCGGATGTAGGCGGCGATCGCCTCCGCCGGCAGCGGGTCGGGGGCGATGCGCGGGGCGGCTGAGCCGCCCTGTCCCACCGTGCCGTGGCATTGATAGCAACCGTCGGCCATGAACAGCTGGTGGCCGTGAACTGCGTCCTCGGCGTGGGGCGGGGGCGGTTGGGCCGTCGCGGCGGCGCTTAGTGAGAGAACGGCCAGGGCGCTGGCGGCGGTCAGGGCGGCTTTCATCGGCGCTTCCTTCCTCAACGCGGCTGACAGACGACGTCGACCAGGGCCGGTTCGCCCCGTTTAACCACGTCGATCGCCTTCTTCAGGGCCGCCCCGAGTTCGTTCGGATCGGTGATCGGCCCGGCCGCCCACATGCCCATGCTGTCGGCCAGCTTGCTGTAGTCGATGAACGGGCTGTCGATGGCGGTGCCGATATGGGCGCTGGCGACCCCGCGTTCGTGCCGGTCGGCCATGCGCTGGATGTGCATCATCTCCTGGTGGTAGGCGCGGTTGTTGTGCATCACCGTCAATAGCGGGATCTTGTGGTGCACGGCGGTCCACAGCGATCCAGGCGCGCACATCAGCTCGCCATCCCCCTGGATGTTGACCACCAGCCGCCCGTGCTCCCGATGCGCCAGGGCCGCGCCCACGGCGGCGGGCGCGCCATAGCCCAGACCCGCGCCGCCGGAGCCGCCGGCGTACTGGTAGGGCTTGTCGAAGTCCCACAGCTTTTGCGGCCAGAAGCTCTGGAACGAGGAATTGGCCCCCACGAACGCCCAGTCGCTGTCCTTGATCAGGGGCCAGATCTCGGCGCACAGGCGCGCAGTGGTGACCGGGCTGGCGTCCCAGCCGTAGGCCGCCTCCTCGTAGGCGCGCCGGCGGGTGTCGGCGTGGGCGGCGCGGAACTTGTCGCTCCGCGCCTGCATGGCGGCTTGCTGGCCTTTAGGCAGGGCCTGCTTCACCGCCTCGATCAGATAGGGGGCGGTCGCTTCGGCGTCGCCGGTGATGGCCAGGTCGGACGGCTGATAGCGCTCGAAGTCCTGGAAGTTGGAATGGATCAGCAGATCGTGGGTGGACAGCGTGATCAGCTTCACCCCCGGCGCTGCGGTGTGGCGCTCGACCCGCTCGATCCGGTCAAGCAGGGTGTTGACCACGCCCCAGGGGTCGGTCAGCTCCAGGCCCAGGATCACGTCGGCCGACTTGATCAGCCCGCGCGCGTTCTCGCTCTGGTTCAGGTAGTGGCTGGACGGCATGTTGAGCCGGCCGCGCTTGTCGATCACCGGGCACTGCAGGGTTTCGGCGAGTTCCACCAGGTGCGCCATGCCCTCGGGCGTACGGACCATGCGGTCCACCACGATCACCGGGTGCTCGGCCTTGGCCAGCATGGCGGCGGCCTTGGCCAGCGCGGCGGGGTCGCCGACAGGCTGGGTCGGCAGGGTCAGGCGCGGGACGGGTCGCTTGCCGACCGGGATCGGCGCCTCCTGCAGCTCGGTATCGACCGAGATCAGCACCGGCGCGGCCGGCTGGGTGACCGCCAGGCCGTAGGCGCGCAGCAGCGCCTCGTTGAAGTCCTCCAGCGAGGTGGGCTGGGCGTCCCATTTGACGAAGTCGCGCACGATCGCGCCGTTGTCGAGCGCCGTATGATACCACTCGATCCCCTCGCGCCGCTTGGCGGAGTCCAGGGTGTTGCCGACGAACATGACGATGGGGACCCGGTCGCACCAGGCGTTGTAGATGGCCATGGAGGCGTGCTGCAGCCCGACCACGCTGTGCAGGAAGACCCCCATCGGCTTGCCGGCGATCTTGGCGTAGCCGTGGGCGAAGGCGACCGAGATCTCCTCGTGCAGGCAGGTCAGCAGCTCGGGCTTGGCGTTGCCGCCGTAGTCGATCAGCGATTCGTGCAGGCCCCGGAAACTGGAACCCGGAAGCGTGGCGACATAGCCAAGATCGAGCGCCTTGATGACGTCGACCATGTAGTCGGAGCCAGAGCGCGCCTCGAACACCTCCGACGCTGGCGGCGGGGCCGTTTCGGCCTGCATGGCGGCAGCGGACGGCGCGCCGGTGGGCGCGGTGCGCGGCTTCAGCATCTCTCTGGAGGCGGCCTGGGCGGGTCCCGTTTGCGCGGACGCCGACAACGCGTTCGCCAGCGACACCGCTCCCCCGGCGGCGACCGCTGTGAACAGGGTCCGGCGCCCGATCTCGCTGGGTTTCCGGGCGGAAGGGTTGGAATCGTCCTGCAAGGCCATCTCCCGATTTTTTTCTTGGCTCGACTTCCGTGGCCTACGCCACGCTCACCCGGCCAGGATTTGGCCTCGCCATAGAGCGCCAATGTTGCCGGCGTCCTTCTGACAATGAAGACGAGGGAAAATGTTTATAGTCCGACGACGCTGAGCAACTCGGTCCCCCTCGTAGACGCGACAGACGCCGCCAGCGAGGTGGCAAGCAGTTCACCGAAATAGCCGGTGTCGCAAGGCGAGGTCGGAACCACCGCCAGCAGGTCGTCTTCGGCGCACTCTTCCACCGCCACGTGATCATCCAGTTGTCGGGCAGGCTGACGGTCAGCGCCGTCCTCACCGCCCGCGTTTCCTGGGTGAAGGCGCCGACCGCGGGGTGGTCGGCGTTGTAGGGGGCGGCCTTGGGTTGGGTCATCACCCAGGACGGTCGGGTGACGCACGGGTCCGGTGAAATGGCGTGAGTATGGGGGTCGATGATCTCGACCATGGCCCTCCCCGTGACTACCGCGTCCATTTGGACTTATTGCTCAGACTAGCGTCGATCCGGGCGCGATGATCATACAGACATCGTGCCGAGTCATAAATTCGCGCTAAGTTTGATCTTGACGCTCCAGCCTGCACCCTCGGTCTGGCCCACCCGAACGTCGCCATCTCGCAGTCGATGATTTACCGGGGATCAAGTCCCCCGCACTCTCTCCCTTGCGAGAGATGCGTTCCTCAGGAGGGCAAACGATCGCGTCGAGAGTCTTTCGGAGCTGGTGCGAGCCAGGGCCGCCGATTTGGATTTCCTGATCGGTGTGAACGCATAGGCTCCCATCGCGATAATGAGCACGGCTTCATATGAAAACTGCGACAGGGGAAGCACGGTCTCCAGTGGCGCGCGTGCGAGGAACGAAAAATACATAGCCAGGTACGCGATTGAAAGCCATTCGGAGGTCAAGAGCGCTCTAACGACAAGTTTAAATCCAACGAATAGGAATAGGCCCACTATCATAATTGTACCCACCCATCCGAAAGCCATTCGGCAATCGATGATCGTGTTGTGGAATGTTATCCCGCCGCGACTTGTAACGCCAACGATCTGCCACATCGCCTCGGCATCGGGATTGCCCTGCTTCCAGAATCCGTCAAAGCCGTAGCCAAAGAGTGGACGCTCCGCCATGAGGCGTCCCGCCCGCCACCATAGCTGCGCGCGCCCAGTCAGGTCTGCACCCTTGCCGGCGGAGCGCAGCAACGTATCCATCACGGCTTGAGGGTCCATTAAAACAATCGCCAATATCGGGATTGCAACGAGCACGCCGATTAGAATTAAAAATGCGAAGGTCGATCTGGAAAATTTTAGCGTGAAAACAATTGTGAACATGATGATTATTGTGAGGGCGATATTCACCATCGCGCCGGCGGAATGGGCCAGATAAAGGGGAAGGGAAAACAACGCGGCGGCCGCGAACCACATGGCCATCACGGTGGCGCCCATTGTGGATAATCTCGGACGGGTAATATATTCTAGGAACATTACGAGGGACAATAGTATTGCTAAGGCTGCTGAATACGCAAAGAAGTTCTTGCCGCCATTTAGGCCTGCAAATGCTTCTGCACCATGCGCGCCCCAGCCCACGCTTTTCCCGAAAGCCACGGAAACTAGAACGAAGAAACCTAGGGCGCTGGCAATTGGTGTAAGAACTATCGCAGGTCGTTGAATTCCACCCAGGTACATCGCAAAAGCCACGGTCAGAGTCAGCTCCAAGGCGCCTCTGATGGTGTCGCTTGGCGCGGCCGACCAAAATATGGATGCGATTGTAATGAGTGGGGCAATCAATATTGGCCAGGAACTTTTAATCACAGATAGCATGTCTTTGTATCTTAAGGCTAAAAATGCGATCCAAAGTACAATGAGGAGTGCTAATCCAACCGTTCGAACTTGAGGTGCGAAAAGCATAAGAATGAAGGAAATAAATATAACCGCTTGATCCACGCGGTCCTTCCGTATGTCCTTGGGCGTCGAGGGGGCTATCGTCTCGGGGGCGTTTCCCAGTGTCTTCCGCATTGATATCGCAAGCCCCTAAAATGATCGCCCGATATACATCTCGTCATGGTCGCCTGCCATCGAGCTACAAAGGCGCAGGCCATTTCACGTGATCCCCCCGCAACATAAACGCCGTTCTCTCCCACGTCCTCCGAGAAACGAATGGGAGGGCTTGGACGTCCCGATCCGCATCAGGGCGCCGGCCGGGCATGGAATAATGCTGAAATCCGAACTCGACGTCGCCGGGGGATGTGGCGTCCGGGGGCATGAACATGTCCTGCCCGAGTGGGATGGAGCCGTCTCACCCTTTGGCGGCCATCCGCGGGATTGATCTGGCCGGCGTGGTCGAAGCCATCGGCCAAGGCGTCGCCGCCTTACGCTCGCGGCCATGTTGTCGGGGTGAGCAGCCCATGACCCTCTTGAAGGCGGTGCTGAAAGCGCTTTCGGATTCGTAGCCGAGCGACAGGGCGATGACGGAAACGGGATCGCCGGAATTGGCCAGCCTGTCTCCGGCCATCAGCATCCGCCAGCGTGTCAGGTATTCCATGGGCGACGCCCCGACCGTCGCCTTGAATCTGACCGCGAAGCTCGATCGCGACATACCGGCGTGCTCCGCCAGCGCTTGCAGGGTCCAGCGATGCGCCGGATCGCCGTGCATGGCCTCGATCGCCGCGCTCATCTGCTTGTCCGCCAGCGCGAACAGCCATCCGACGCCGCCTTTCGCGCCTTCCGCCAGATGCAGCCGCAGGGCCTGGACCAGCATCATGTCCGCGAGGTGTTGCGCGACGAGGAAGCCGCCCGGCTGCGGTTCGCGCAGTTCCTGGCGCATCCGCTCCATGGACCAGCGCAGCGCCGCCTTGTCCGCCTCCTTGCGGATATGGACGATGGGCGGCAGCATGCTCAACAGCTCGCCGGCATGATCCCCGGCAAGGGCGAAGTGGCCGCCGACAATGGAGACATCCCCGCCGCCATTGATTGTAGCGATGCCGCCGTTCACCGGCGTGGGAAAGATCGTGCGGGCGTCGATGGAGGGCAGGTCCAGGTCGCTCGCGTTGCGGAAAGGCCGCCCGCGCGGCAGCAGGAAGCAGTCTCCCGTCGTCAGGCGCACCGCATCGGGAACGCCCTCCACCGCCAGCCAGCACTGACCGGAAACCACAGCATAGCACTTGATGCCTTCGTGCTGGCCGAACCGGATCGACCAGTCGCCGCCCGCATCGAAGCCGCCGAACATGTAGCTGCGCGGCTTCAGCAGCGACAGCACATCTGAAAGGGGATCCATGGTTGGCTCGGACGATCGCGAAGATAATATGGACTATATAGCATAGATCGTATGTTCCAATCGCTTATCTTCCCCATCGGGCTGCGAACGCGGCCGAGAAACAATGCGAGGATAAGTCGATGCGCGTATTCGTCACCGGCGCTACAGGTTTTGTCGGTTCGGCGGTTGTTCAGGAGCTGATCGGCGCAGGCCATGAGGTGGTCGGGCTGGCCCGCTCGGATGCGGGCGCTGCATCCCTCGTCGCGGCCGGCGCCCAGGCCCACCGCGGCGATCTTGAGGACCTGGACAGCTTGCGCAGTGGAGCCGCCGCTTCGGATGGCGTGATCCATACCGGTTTCATCCATGACTTCTCGCGTTTCAAGGAAGTCTGCGAAACGGACAGGTGCGCCATCGAAGCGCTCGGCTCAGCGCTCGCTGGCTCCGACCGCCCCCTGATCGTCACCTCCGGGACGGGGCTGCTGACGCCGGGCCGCCTAGTGACCGAAGACACCACGCCGCCTTCCGGCGCCGCCGCGTTTCCCCGCGTTTCGGAGCAGACGGCGCTTTCGATGGCGACCCAGGGCGTGCGCGCGTCGGTGGTGCGTCTTCCTCCGTCGGTCCACGGCGACGGCGATCACGGCTTCGTCCCGATCCTGATCGGCATCGCGCGGGAGAAGGGTGTTTCGGCCTATATCGGTGAAGGACTAAACCATTGGCCGGCGGTGCACCGGCTTGACGCCGGCCGCCTCTACAGGCTGGCCCTTGAGCAGGGGGGCGAAGGCCCGCGCTATCACGCGATCGCCGAACAGGGCGTGCCGTTCCGCGAGATCGCCGAGGTCATCGGCCGCCGCCTGAACGTCCCGGTCGTCGGCAAGACCCCCGAGGAAGCCGCCGAGCACTTCGGCTGGTTCGCCCATTTCGCGGCCATCGACAACCTTGCCTCGAGCGAGTGGACCCGCGAACGGCTGGGATGGGAGCCGACGCAACCCGGGCTGATCGCCGATCTCGACCGGACGCGTTATTTCGAGACCTGAGTAGACTGCGGACCCTGCGGCGCCTCCGCGCCGCAGGGGCGAGAGAGTTAAAGGACCCTGTTGAGCGCAGGGACCAGCTCGGCGACGGTTTCCACCACCAGGTCCGCGCCCGCCGCCTTCAGGCGGTCGCCGGCGACCGCCAGTCGCGCTCTGCGCTCGGATGGATCCAGCGCCGCGAGCACGGCCCGCGATAGGCCGATCCCGTTGCCCGAAGCCGATACACCCACGGTGAAACACCCCGCGGCGCGGCCTTCGGCGATGCCCGCTTCAGCATCGTCGACCTTGATCACGCGCGATATCGGCCAGACCCCCAGTTCCGCACAGGCCTTGTAGACCATGAGCGGGGAGGGTCTCCCCTCGGGTGTTTCGCCGGCGCAGACCAGATGGTCGGGCGCGTATCCCTGGGCCGCGGCCCTGGCCAACACCGGTGTCATCATTCCACGGGTGTAGCCGGTGGAGGAGCCGACCTTAAGCCCCGCGGCCCTCAGGGCCGCAGCCGTATCCGCTGCGCCCGGGACCAGTTCGGCGGCGTCAGCGGCGGCTTCGCGCATGAGGGGACCGAGGTCTTCCATCAGCGCCGCCACATCTTTTTCGTGGGGCGCCGCTCCGTTGGCCGCCGACCAGGCTGTCCGGACGTCCGGACGCGCCAGCAAGGCGCGCACATGGTCGGCCTTGGCCTTGCCCATATCCGCGCGAGCCGCCGCTTCCTCCAGCTCGACCCCTCGGCGGGCGAAAGCCTCCACCAGCGCGGCCACCGGCGCGCGGCATCCGAAGTCGACCATCGTGCCGGCCCAGTCGAAGATCACCAGGTCGAAAGCGTCCAGGCCCTTGTCCGTCACGGTCGTGCTCCCCCGAAAAGATCCGTCACCACGTCTTCGCCGAGCGCGAAGCCGGTCGACATTCCAGCCCCGGTGGTCACCATTATCAGCCGAACGCTCGGCGCCGGCGTGTCGATGACGACCGAGCGACCGGACGCCGAGGCGTAGGTCCCGGTCCATCGCTCCAGCACTCGAGGCGCTTGCCGCCCGAACACGGCTTGGAACTCGTCCAGGATCAACTGGTCGACGGCGCTGTCGGCGAAGGGATCGGGCGTCGCCGCGTAGTGGTGGCTGTCCCCGACCACCAGGCTACCGTCGGCGCTCTGGACCACGATCAGGTGGACGCCATGCTTGAGATGCTCGGGTTGCTCGGCCTCCAGCCGGGCGCGCAGGACCTGGGCTTCGGGCAGCGCGGCGTAGCCCGCGTAACGGATCAGACCCAGATCGGACATCACGCCGGCCGAAAGCTTGAAGCCGGGGTCGGCTAGACGGAGCATCTGCAGCTTGCACCGGGACACGCCATGGGCGGCGATCCGGTCGGGGAGCAGGCTGAAGATATCGTCGCCGGGGCAGATGGCGATCGCCTCGGCCTCGACCATGCCGCGTGACGTCATGACCTTGGAGGTCTCCACGGTCAGGGCTGACGTCCCACACAGGAACGTCACCCCGTGGCGCGCCTCCAGCCAAGACGCCAGGATCGAGATCGCCTCGCGCGACTCCACCCGGAGTTCGTGCGGACTCCAAAGGGCGGCCAGGACGTCGGGCGTCGCCAACTCGCTGTGGCTTCGCTTCAGGTCGCCCGGCTCCAGCAGCCGACAGCCGTCGCCCATCTCGGTGCGCAGGAAGGTTTCCAGCACGGCTACCGACTCGGGCCTGCGGGCGGTCAACAGCAGCCCTTCATGCAGGATCGGCACGTTCGCCTCGGCCGATACCTCCGCCCAGACGTCGCGTGCCCGGCGGGCCCGCCGCCACATTTCGCCGTGTTCCTGCCCGGTCACGGTTACGAAGCCGAAGTTCCGCACCGACGCGCCGTTGGCCTGAGCGTCGCGGTCTATCACCACCACCCGCTTGCCGAGCTTGGCCGCCGCCAAGGCGCAGCTCAGCCCGACAATGCCCGCGCCGACAACAGCGAGGTCGAACGAGCGGTCGGTCGGCATGGCGCTCCAGAGGATGCAAGCAGGCGTTCAATACATCATAGGGACATGACAGTTCGACACGCGTTCAGTCCAAACCCTGTCCAGACATAGAGAAAACCACCGTCACCAAACTGTAATAGAGTGTGCTTGGTCATTTGACGGCGCATGGATTTCGGGCGTCCTCCATCACCATCCGGGCCGGGTCCTGGGCGGGGGTCATGACGTCCGGGCCATGCGCCGTTTTCGGCGACGCCGTGGCGCCAGCCGAAATCGCGAAGTATGGAGGGTGGGCTGTCGGCCTTTCGCTCGCACAGCCTGCGGAGTGAACAATATGGTGCTGTCGGCTTCTGGTGCTCTCGAATGGGACAGCGAGAAACTCAAGGCCGCCGCAAACAGCCTGGCTCCTCGCGGACGTCTGCGGGCGGCGATCAATTTCGGAAATGGCGTCCTGGCGCAAAGAGGTCCCGATGGCGGTCCCCCGCGCGGCGTTTCGGTGCAGTTGGCGACCGAACTGGCCCGTAGGCTGGACGTGCCGCTGGACCTGGTTACGTTCGAGGCGGCGGGGAAGGTGTTCGCCGCCCTGTCCTCGGACGTCTGGGACATTGCGTTTTTGGCCAACGAACCGGAGCGCGCGAAGGAGGTCGACTTCACCTCGCCCTATGTCTCGATCGACGCCACCTATCTGGTGGCGGCGGACTCGCCGTACCGCGCGGTGGCCGATCTCGATCAGCCGCACGTGGTCGTCGCGGTGGGCAAGGGCGCCGCATATGACCTTTACCTCAGCCGCACCCTGAAACACGCCACTCTCGTGCGCGCCCCAACCTCGTCGGGCGCATCCGACATGTTCCTTGAGAGCCTCGCATCGGGCTCGCACTCCGACCTGTCCGCCGCGGCGGGCGTGCGCCAGGCGCTGGACGATGCGGCGAAGGGGCGTAGCGATGTACGGGTGCTGGGCGAAGCCTTCACCAGCGTCGAGCAGGCGATGGCGACGCCGCGAGGGCGAGAATCTGGATCTGCCTACCTTTGCGCCTTTATCGACGAGGTGAAGGCCGCCGGCTTCGTGCGTCAGGCGCTGGACGCGACCGGGCAGACGGCCGCGCGGGTATCTTAGAGCCCAACGGCGACGTGTCTGACCTCGCCCGCGTCGCGTCCGGCTATGTCGGTAGGACATTTGCCGCGCATACCCGCTCGGCGACGATGGCGCAGGTCGTCTAAAAGGCCATAGTCTCCGGTATGAGCCTTTCTTCCGTGCTGTCGGTGTTGATCGACCCTCTTGTTCTGGCGGCGGCGCTGGTCCTCGCCGGCTTCTTCGGCGCGCGCGCTTGGCGGCGAAGCAATACCCGGGCGCATTTCCTCATTCGGCTTGTGATCTTTGTGCTCCTCACCGGCCTGCTGTTGGCGGGAGGCGCCGTTCCGTACCATTCAGGAAAGGTCACAGGCCCCGAGGCGAGACGTCTGCTGGCGGGTGCGGTGGAGATCGTCTGGTGGCTCGCAGGGGCGTGGCTGACGATAGGGTTCCTGCGCGCGTTCGTCGTGCTGCGACGCCAGCCGCGGCAATCGAAACTCGTCCAGGACTTGCTGGCCGCGCTCATCTACGTCGCGGCGGCCTTCGCCATCGTCGCCTATGTCTTCGACCTGCCGGTCAAGGGGCTGCTGGCGACCTCCGGGGTCCTTGCGATCGTCATCGGTCTGGCGTTGCAAAGCTCGCTCGGAGACGTGTTCTCCGGCATCGTGCTCAATATCGAACGGCCTTACCACGTCGGCGACTGGATCATCCTGGACGACGCCGTTCAGGGCCAGGTGATCGAAACCAACTGGCGCGCGACGCATATCCTGACGGGCAACCAGGACGTCGCGATCGTCCCCAACAGCGTCATCGCCAAATCCAAGCTGGTGAACTGCAGCACGCCCACCAAAATCCACGGAGCCACCATCCGCGTGAGGCTGGAGCCGTCGTTGACGCCGGCGGCGGGGCGCAAGCTATTGAACGACGTCCTGCTCGGCAGCACGCGCATCCTGCGAAAGCCCGAGCCGAGCGTCACGATCAAGGACCTCAGCGCGGAGATGATCGATTTCGAGATCTCCTATTCGGTTGCGGCGGTCGGCGACGTCGGATCGGCGCAGAACGAACTCTTCGACCAGATCTATCGGGCGGCTTCGGCGGCGGGCGCCAAATTCGCGCCGCGTCTCACGGGCTCTCCGAGGCAAGCGGCGCCTGAGGACAAGGGCAAGCTCGCTCAGCCCGAGCGCCTGCTCGCGGGCGTCTCGCTGTTCTCGTCGCTGACCACAGAGGAGGCCGCCACCTTGGCCTCGCAGATGAAGCGGAGGGCCTACAAACCGGGCGACGTGATCGTGAAGACCGGAACCGTCCTGCAAGCCCTATGCATCGTCGCCTACGGTTTCCTCGTCGCCTCGGCCGAGGAGGATGGGCACAAGGTCGAGGTCATGCGTTTGGCGCCGGGAGACTATTTCGGAGAGCTTGGACTTCTCACGGGCGAGCCGTTGAACGGCGAACTTACCGCCCTTACCAGGGTCGTGATCTACGAAATCTCCAAGGAAGCGCTGTCGTCACTCATCAAGGCTCGACCCAGCATGGCCGAGGAACTGAGTGAAAGCTTGGCGAAGCGTCAACTGGCCCGTCGCACCATGCTCGATCGTCATCATCCCAAAGCTCAGCATGACGAACGGCTCGCCGAGCGCCTCGCCACCAACATTCGGCGCCTGTTCTCGCTGCACTAAATGCAATGTGCTGTTGTCACCCGGCGGGCGTGATCACATCTGCGTGTGGTTCGGGCTGTGCTTGACTTACAGCGAGCGAATTTACCCCGGCTTAACCCTTGACGGCGCTTGTAGCCGCAAATTAGTGAGGGTCCGGCGATGAGCAGCATCGGTGGAGTCAGTGGGGCGGCTTCAACGTCGGACCCGCTCAGCGTAACGTCCATAGCCCCATCGACCCCTCCGGCTGGCCCGCCTACAGGTTCATCTGGATCGGCGGCGCCAGCGCCATCATCGGGAAGCGGGGGAGCAAGCGGCGGTTCGAGCTCAAGCAGCAGCACCACTACGACGACCACCGCCAATCCAAACGGCACGGTGACGACGACAGTCACCAACGCTCAGGGGGTGGTGCAGTCGGTGACCACCACGGGCACGCCCAGCACGACGACGGCTTCATCGTCGGGGGCGACCAGCAGCAGCGCGTCTCTGTTGAATATCAGGGTCTGAAGGTCGATCGGCCCGTCGCCGTGCGGAGAGACTCTCAGTTTGGGCCAGCTCTCGGCAGGCGCGTGCGCTTCTCGCCGCCTCATTCCTTGCGGCTGGGATAACTGCCGACGTCGCCCTGGCGCGTTCGAAGGTCTCGGTTTGGCGGCATGATCTGATGAGCATCGGTCCGCGCCCTGGAGACGAGCACCTTTTGAGTGGCGGCTGCATGTGCGGCGCTGTTCGGTACGAGGTGACGGACGCCTTCCGCTACGCCATGAACTGCCACTGTTCGAATTGTCGCCGGGCGACCGGAGCGGCGTTCAAACCGATCGCCGGGATCGAAAGTGATCGGCTAAGCATCATTCGGGGCGAGGACGTCGTCATGCGCTACGGCGATGAGGCCGGGCATGACGTCCACTGCCGGACATGCGGCTCGCTCCTCTATTCCGTCGTCCGCGAAGGCCGCTTTGTCCACGTCGCTATGGGTACGCTTGTGGATGACCCGGCGGTTCGCCCCACCATGCACATCTTTGTGGGCTCGAAGGCCGGCTGGTACGAGATCACCGACGATCTGCCTCAGCACCACGGCCTACCCGATGAGCGGGCGCCTTGAATTGCGCGCCTATGCCCGCGTCGATGCGGGGGCCATGGGGCGTCCTTTGCCATCTGGAGCGCCCTCATATTCATTATTTGTTCTTGGGTGCGTCGAGCCGGAATGGCCGATTTTCCACATGATTCAGCGCAAATTCACCGCAAATCGTTTTCGGTAGATTTGCTTTCCAAGTCCAAAAACCCAATAAAACATCGGGTTGATGGTGGACGCGGTAGGGATTGAACCTACGACCCCCGCCGTGTGAAGGCGATGCTCTCCCGCTGAGCTACGCGTCCGCCTTTGGGTAAAGCGCCGGGAGGCGGGTCTATAGACGAGCCGGCGTTGGGGGGCAAGCGGGGTCGCGCGGGTCAGGCGGCGTTTTTGGCGCGCTTGGCCAACAGGCGGACGGCGACGTCATACAGCTCTTCGAAGTGGTCGATGACCATGTCGGCCCCCAATTCCCGCGCCGGGGTCTCGGTGAAGCCGAACGAGACCGCGATCACGGGCGCCCGCGCCGCCTGGGCCGCCAAGACGTCGTTGTCGCTGTCGCCGACCATCAGGGCGAAGCTCGGGTCGCCGCCGGCCGCGTGAATAGCGGCCAGGAAGCAACGCGGGTCGGGTTTGGCGGCGGGCGTGAGGTCGGCTCCGGTGATGGAGACGAAGTGCGACGAGAGACCGAGGGCTTCCAGCAGGGCGATCGACAGGTCGGTGCGCTTGTTGGTGCACACGCACAGGACCGCGCCATCCGCCGTCAACCGCTCCAACGCCTCGGTCAGGCCGGGGAAGGGGCGGCTCTCGTCAGCGATGCGCTCGCGGTACAGCTGGATGAAGCGGGTGGTCAGGGTGTCCAGTTCGGCGTCTTCGATCGGCTCGCCGGCCAGGGTGAAACCCCGGCTGATCAGGGCGCGGGCGCCGCGGCCGACCAGGACGCGGGCGGCTTCGACCGAGACGGGGGGCAGGCCGCGCTCCGCCAGCACCAGGTTCAACGCGCCGATCAGGTCGGGCGCGGTGTCCACCAGGGTGCCGTCCAGGTCGAAGGCGATGGTCGCGCCCTTGAGGACGGATGCGGGCTGGCTCATGTGGGGGGCCTTGCTTTCGCCGTCGAAACAGGCCGGGCTTTCGGCTAAATCGCCGCTGGGCGCAAGTTGCGCCGCGCCGCACCTCTGGAGACCGAGCCTTGCCCGACCAGCCCTCGAAGACTGAGCGCAGCGCTTATGGGCGCGCCGTGGTGATCCTGGCGGCGGGGCAGGGCACGCGGATGCGCTCGCCCACGCCCAAGGTGCTGCACCGAC
>NZ_LMUL01000014.1:771247-806032 GCF_009765965.1 Caulobacter sp. S45 | reverse complement strand
AGGCGCGGGGGGGGGGGCGGGGTATGCACCCGGGCCCCGCCGCTCGGCACCGGCCACGCCGTGCGGGCGGCGGAAGCGGCGTTGAAGGGTTTCGAGGGCGACGTGCTGGTCGCCTACGCCGACACGCCGCTGCTGGATGCGGAGGCCGTCGCCCCCCTATTCGAGGCGCGGACGGCGGGCGCGGATTTGGCGGTGCTGGGCTTCGAGGCGGCCGATCCCGGCGCCTATGGTCGGCTGGTGATGGACGCGGGCGGGACGCTGGAGCGGATCGTCGAGGCCAAGGACGCCTCGCCGGCCGAACTGGCCATCACCGCCTGCAATTCCGGCGTGCTGGCGGCGCCTGCGGCGTTGCTGTTCGAGCTGCTGGCCAAGGTTGGCGCCGAAAACGCCAAGGGCGAGTACTACCTGACCGACGTAGTGGGGCTGGCGCGCGCGGCCGGACGCGAGGTGCGTGCGGTGCTGACCGAAGAGGCCAAGGTGCTGGGGGTCAACTCCCAGGCCGAACTGGCGGCGGCGGAGGCCGAGTTCCAGCGGGGGCGCCGCGAGCGGGCGCTGGTGTCCGGTGTCGCGATGCCCGCGCCCGAGACGGTGATGTTCGCCTACGACACCGAGGTCGCGCCTGGTGTGGTGATCGAGCCTTATGTGGTGTTCGGCCCCGGCGTGAAGGTCGCAAGCGGGGCTGTGATCCGCGCGTTCAGTCATCTCGAAAGTGCGGTGGTCGGCGAAGGCGCGCTGATCGGTCCCTATGCGCGGCTGCGGCCGGGCGCGGTGATCGGGCGCGAGGCCCACATCGGCAACTTCGTCGAGGTGAAGAACGTCACCGTGGGCGAGGGCGCCAAGGCCAACCATCTGTCCTATCTCGGCGACGGGGAGGTGGGCGCGCGGGCCAACCTTGGGGCCGGGACGATCTTCTGCAACTACGACGGCTTCGACAAGCACCGCACCATCGTTGGCGAGGGAGCCTTCATCGGCTCCAACACCGCCCTGGTGGCGCCGGTCAGGATCGGGGCGGGCGCCTTCACCGGCTCGGGCTCGGTGATCACCCGCGACGTGGCCGACGACGCCTTGGCGCTGGAACGCAGCCCTCAGGTGGAGAAGCCAGGCTGGGCGGCCAAGTTCCGCGCCCTCAAACAAGCGGCCAAGGGAAGACGCGCATGAGCCCCGACCATTACAAGCGCGCCGTCGGCGAGGCCGCCGCCCTGCTGGTGCAGGACGGCATGACGGTGGGGCTGGGCACCGGCTCCACCGCCGCCTTTCTGGTCGAGGCGCTGGGCGCGCGGGTGCGGGCGGAGGGGCTGAAGCTGCGCTGCGTGCCGACCTCCGTGGCGACCGACGTTCAGGCGCGGGCCTGCGGGCTGCCGATCGTCGACCTGAACGAGGCGGGCGAGATCGACCTGACCATCGACGGCGCCGACGAGATCGGTCCGGGCCTGGCGCTGATCAAGGGGGGCGGCGGCGCCCTGCTGCGCGAGAAGCTGGTGTGGGAGGCTTCGCGTCGCTGCGTGGCCATCGCCGACGCCGGCAAGGTGGTGGAGACGCTCGGCCGTTTCGCCTTGCCGGTGGAGGTGGTGGCGTTCGGCCATGTCTCGACCGCCCGGCGGATGGGCCACGCCCTGGCGGCGGCCGGGGTGAGCGTCGAGCCGCGCCTGCGGATGCGCGATGGGGCCACCTTCATCACCAACGGCGGCGACGTGATCTACGACCTCGCCTGCGAGACCATCGCCGACCCGCACGCCCTGGCCGGCGTGTTGAAGACCCTGACCGGCGTGGTCGAGCACGGCCTGTTCCTGGGCCTGGCCGACGAAGCCCTGGTCGGCGATGAGGGCGGGGTGAGGACGTTGAAGCCGTAGCTTCTTCTCCTCCACTGCGAAGCGGGGGAGGAGAGATACGCGGGAAGGAGAAAGCGTCGCCGCCATTCTCCAAGCGGCCTGCACCGCCTATATCGGCCCTAACGGAAAAGCGGACGGATCAGATGGCCTACGACTACGACCTCTTCGTCATCGGCGCGGGTTCGGGCGGGGTGCGCGCGGCGCGGCTGGCGGCGATGAGCGGCGCGCGCGTCGGGGTGGCGGAGGAGTATCGCGTCGGCGGCACCTGCGTGATCCGCGGCTGCGTGCCCAAGAAGCTGATGGTCTACGCCTCCGGCTTCGCGCGGGATTTCGAGATCGCCAAGGGCTATGGCTGGAGCGGCTGCGATACGCCGAAGTTCGACTGGCCGACCTTCCTGACCGCCAAGGACATGGAGATCTCGCGCCTGTCGGGCATCTACTCCGCCAATCTGAAGAAGGCGGGCTGCGACCTGTTCGAGGCCCGCGCCGAGTTCATCGACCCGCACACCCTCAAGCTCGCCGGCCTGGACAAGACCATCACCGCCGAGCGCATCCTGATCGCCACCGGCGGGCGGCCCAAGGTCCCCGACGATGTGCCGGGCGCGGACCTCTCCATCACCTCGGAAGGCGCTTTCAAGCTGGAAAAGCTGCCTAAGAGCATCCTGGTTGTAGGCGGCGGCTACATCGCCATCGAGTTCGCCTGCATCTTCCACGGCATGGGCGTGGACGTGACCCTGGCCTATCGCGGGAGCAACCTGCTGCGCGGCTTCGACGACGACGTGCGCGCGCATGTGTCGGGCGAACTGCACAAGCGCGGGCTGAAGGTCGTGCTGGCATGCCAGCACGAGCGTATCGAGAAGATCGACGGCGGCTTCCGCAGCCATCTGACCGACCAGCTGACCATCGAGACCGAACAGGTGATGTTCGCCGTCGGCCGCGAGCCGCACGTGAAGGGGCTGGGGCTGGAAGCGGCCGGCGTGGCGTTGAACGACAAGGGCGCGGTGGCGGTCGACGCCTTCTCCCAGACCAATGTCCCGCACATCTTCGCCATCGGCGACGTGACCGACCGGGTGAACCTGACGCCTGTGGCCATCCGCGAGGCCGTGGCTTTCGCCGAGACGGTCTATAACGACCGGCCAACCAAGTTCGACCATGCCGACATCCCGACCGCCGTCTTCTCCCAGCCGCCCGTGGGCGTGGTGGGCATGAGCGAGGCGGAGGCGCGTCACGCCTTCCGCCACGTGGACATCTACCGCACCAAGTTCCGCGCCATGCGCACTGCCTTTGTCGGCGACGACGAGCAGACGCTGATGAAGCTCGTGGTGGACGGCGACACCGGCCGCGTCGTCGGTTGCCACATCGTCGGGCCCGACTCGCCGGAGATGATCCAGCTCGCCGCGATCGCGGTGAAGGCGGGCCTGACCAAGGCGCAGTGGGACGACACCTGCGCCCTGCATCCCTCCGCCGCGGAGGAACTGGTGACCCTGCGCGAGAAGTACGTGCCGAGCGAACTGATCGCGGCGGAGTGACGCCAAGGGCCGCAGCGCGCGCGGGAAGACTTTGCGTCGAGAGCCGCGCGCGCCTATATCCGGCGGCAAATAAAACCTGTGTGATCGTTGAATAGGCCCTCTCCCATGCAGCGCTGGACCCCTTCGAGCTGGCGTTCGAAACCTGCCAAGCACATGCCCACCGACTACCCGGACGCCGAGGCGCTGTCGCGGGTGGAAGACCGGCTGCACGCCATGCCGCCGCTGGTGTTCGCCGGCGAGGCGCGCCGGCTGAAGAGCCTGCTGGGCAATGTGGCGCGGGGCGACGCCTTTCTGCTGCAGGGCGGCGACTGCGCCGAGAGCTTCCGCGAATTCCACGCCGACAGCATCCGCGACACCTTCCGGCTGATCCTGCAGATGGCTGTGGTGCTGACCTTCTCGGCCGGCAAGCCGGTGGTGAAGGTCGGCCGCATCGCCGGCCAGTTCGCCAAGCCGCGTTCCGAACCGATCGAGACCATCGACGGCGTGACCCTGCCGTCCTACCGGGGCGACAACATCAACGGTCAGGACTTCGACCTGGTCTCGCGCACGCCCGATCCCGAGCGGCTGATGAAGGCGTACGGCCAATCGGCCTCGACCCTGAACCTGCTGCGCGCCTATGCGGGCGGCGGCTACGCGGATTTGCACAACATCCATGGCTGGACGCTGGGCTTCGTCGACGACAGCCCGCTGGGCGCCCGCTACCGCGAGCTGACCGACAAGATTTCCGAGGCCCTGACCTTCATGGCCGCGGTCGGCGTCACCCCGGAAACTCATCCCGACCTGAAGCGGGTCGAGGTGTTCACCAGCCACGAGGCCCTGCTGCTGGGCTTCGAGGAGGCCATGACCCGTGTCGACAGCCAGGGCGGCGAGTGGTTCGACACCTCCGCCCACATGCTGTGGATCGGCGAGCGTACTCGCCAGCTCGACGGCGCGCACGTGGAGTTCATGCGCGGGATCAAGAACCCGATCGGCTTGAAGTGCGGCCCGAACATGGAGCCGGAGGATTTGCTGCCCCTGATCGAGGCGCTGAACCCGGCCAACGAGCCGGGCCGGCTGACGGTGATCGGGCGCTTCGGCTCCGACAAGATCGGCGCGCGCCTGCCGGCGCTGATGCGGGCCACCAAGCGGGCCGGCTACCATGTGGTCTGGTCCACCGACCCGATGCACGGCAACACCCTGAAGGCCGCCAACGGCTACAAGACCCGGCCGTTCGAGCGCATCCTCAGCGAGGTCCGCACCTTCGTGGAGATCGCCCAGGCCGAAGGCGTGCATCCCGGCGGCATGCATCTTGAGATGACCGGCCAGAACGTCACCGAGTGCCTGGGCGGCGCGCGCGCGCTGACCGAGGACGAGTTGTCCCACCGCTACCACACCCATTGCGACCCACGCCTGAACGCCGACCAGGCGCTGGAGCTGGCCTTCCTGGTGGCGGAGAATCTGAAGGCGCAACGGCCGGTCGCGCCGCCGCGCCTGGCGGTCGGCTAGGGCCGCACCTTCTCCGCGTGCGGAGAAGGTGACGGCTTTGGCGACCAGGGTCTGCGGCTGGGGCGGCTGATGCGGTAGGCGGCCAGCGCCCAGAGGGCGGCCGCCTCGATCACGCCCATGACTGCGCTGACGCCTGGCAGGGCCTGGCTCGGCAGGAAGCCGGCCTGGCCGGTCTCGCCGCCGAACAGGCGGCCGACCAAGGCGCCGATCACGTAGAGCGCGACCAGGGTCGCGGCGACGCCGAAGTCGCCAGGCGAGCCGGCGCGGGCGAAGCGCCGCCAGGCGATCACGCCCAGGTCGCGCACGAAGAAGGCCAGCAGGGCCAGCATGAACAGGGCCTCGTGCGTTTCGCCGGCACGTACGTGGATCAGGGCGACCACCAGTCCCAGGATCACCGCCAGCTTGCTCGGCAGCACGACCAGGGGCAGGCGCACTGCGGTCCGCCGGATATCGCGCTTGGCGATAGCGTTCGCGAATTGCCGGGCGCGCACCCGGTCGGCGGGTTCTGCGAAGGCGCCGACATAGGCCAGCGCCGCCAGCACCACGCCCGCGCTGACCAGCCGCGCGGCGAACGCGTCGCTCCCCGTCAGGTTGGCGGACGGGTCGAAGCCGGCGGCATAGGTCGCCGCCCCAATGACGAACAGCGCCCAGGCCCAGGGCGTGTTGACCAGTTGCAGCTCCAGCCGCATCAACCGCCACGCCCACACCAGAGCCCAGCCCGCGCATAGGACCAGGCTGCATCCCGCAAACAGCACCGGCGGAAAGTCGTGGCCGAACCAGGAGACCGGGCCGCCCATGGGGGCGATCTGGCCGAACATGGTGTGCACGCCGCCGCCGATGCGAATCCGGGCCCAGGCAAGGGCTGCGAAGGTCAGCAGCGCTAGCGCCAGGATCGCCAGGCCCGGCGCGCGTCCGCTGAGCGGCCGACCGCTGGCGCGTCCTCGGCGGATGTCGAGCAGGCCCGTGGCCAGTCCCGCCGCCTGCACCGTGACGCCGAGCGCCAACGCCACCAGGACCCAGAAGCCGGCATGGCGAACCGTGGTGGTGCTGGCGAGCTGGAGGGCGGCGATCAGCACGCCGCCGCCCGCGACCACCCAGGGGCGAAGGGTCGAGCCGGCCAACTTGCCCCAGGTCATCTCCCAGGGCGCGAGCGCCGAGAGGCGCTGGAAGTCCCAGGTGCGCGCGACCACCTCGTTGGTGACCGAGCGTCGGGCGGCGCGGGGCGCCCACATCAGGCCGGCGGCGAAGAACAGCAGCGCCCCGACCAGGATGGCCGCATAGGCGTGCCGACCTCGATCAACCAGCCACACCAGGGCGAAGGCGATCAGCACCACGACCCCCGCCCAGGTCAGCCGGCGCGGGGTGGCGTCGAGCCAGAGGTTGCGCTGGAGCTCGGGGTTCATGGCTGCTGCGCCTCGCCGGCCTGGGCGGCCATGTAGACGTCCTCCAGCGTAGTGCGGATCGGGGTGAAGCCGCGCACGGGCAGGCCGGACGCCACCAATCGGCTCAGCGCATCCTGCTCGGCTTCGGGGCCGGGTGCGATCAGGACGACGGCCTCGTCGGGACTGGCGCGTTCGAGCTGAAAACCAAGGTCGGTCAAACGGATGCCCAGGTCTTCGACGGGCGCGAAGGTGACGAGGATGCGAACCGGCTCGTCAGGCGCCGCCGTGCGGGAGGCGAGGCGGACCACGCTGTCGCCGATCACCCGGCCGTCCTCCAGCATCAGCATCTCGGTGCAGTAGTCCTCCAGCTCCGACAGCAGGTGGGAGGACACCATCACCGTCATGCCGGTTCCCGCCAGCTCGCGGATCAGGGCGGACAGGGATTGGCGCGCGCCGGGGTCCAGACCCGCCGCCGGCTCGTCCAGCAGCAGCACGCGCGGGGCGTGGACGATGGTCTGGCCGATCGCCAGCCGCTGGCGCAGGCCGCGCGACAGCTCGCCGGCCAGCTGATCGAGCCTGTCCGTCAGCCCGACCCGTTCCGCCGCCAGCGCCACCGCGTCCGGTGTCTCGTTCACGCCCACGCGTCGTGCGCGGGCGGCGTAGGCGAGGGACTGGCGCACCGTCAGGGCGTCGTAGAGGCCGAAACTGTCTGGCAGGTAGCCGAGCGCCGCATGCACGCCGCGCGGATCGTCCTGGGTGTCGAGCCCCGCGACGCTGATCGTGCCGGAGGTGGGGGTGTCCAGGGCCGCGATGCAGCGCATCAGCGTCGATTTACCGGCTCCGTTCGGTCCCACCAGGGCCAGCACCGCGCCGGCACGCACGATGAAGCCGATCCCGTGCAGGGCGCGCCCGGAGGGATAGTCGAAGGTTACGTTTTCCGCGTCGATCACGAACCGAAACTCTTCACGTCAGGTGCGCCGCGAAGGCGCGTGCGGCTTCCAGGTCGGCAGCCGTGTCCACCGAGATCGGCGCCACCGCCGTCACCGCAGCGTCGATCCGCATGCCCATTTCCAACGCCCTGAGCTGCTCCAGCTTTTCACGCCGCTCGAGCGGGGAGGGTGGGGCGGCGGTGAAGCGGATCAGGGCCTCGCGCCGATAGCCGTAGATGCCGATGTGACGCCATACGGGGCCGTCGCCATAGAGGACGGAGCGGGTGAAGTAGAGCGCCCGGCCCATGGTCGCGCCTTCGGCCAGCGCCATGACCGCCTTGACCACGTCCGGGTTGGCGCGATCGGCGGGCGAGGCTTCGGGGGCCACGACGGTGGCCATGTCGCAGGCCGGATCGCGCGCCAGGGCCTCGGCGCAAGCTGAAACAACCGAGGGGGGGGCGAACGGCATGTCGCCCTGGAGGTTGATCACCGAATCATAGCGCCCGGTCGGATCGAGGATTTCCAGCGCCGCCATGATTCGGTCCGTGCCCGAGGGCAGGTCCGGATCGGTCAGCACCGCCCGCCCGCCCGCCCGCTTCACCGCCTCGACCACCTCGGGGTCGCCCGCCGCCACCGCGACCGGTCCGATCGCGGCGCTTTCGGCCTGCCGCAAAACGCGTACGATCATGGGAAGGCCGCCGATGTCGGCCAGCGGTTTGTTGGGCAGACGGGTCGCCGCCATGCGCGCAGGGATCAGAACGATCGCGGCCATGTGGGGTAAGCCTTATCCGCCAGTTGCGCCGGGGGCGGTAGCGTGTAAGACACCCCCGCGCAAGGCGGAGTCCTAAAGGACGGTCGTGGCGCAGGGTTGCGCCAGACCTCTGGGTTCTTAGCGATAAGGGCGACATGAAAGACGAACTGTTCGGGAACAAGGTGTTCGGCGCTATCCTGGGTGCGCTGTTGCTGCTGTTCGCTCTGCGCCAGGTCTCGGAGATGGTGTTCGCCACTCATCCGCCAAAGGTCGCGGGCGACAAGATCGCCATCCAGGAAGCTGCGGGCGACGCCGGCGTGGTCGCCGATACGCCGCCGGATTGGGGCACGGTGCTGCCCACCGCCGATGTGGGCGCCGGCGCGACGGTCGCCAACAAGTGCAAGGCCTGCCACAACCTGGACAACGGCGGTCCCAACCAGACCGGTCCGAACCTGTGGGGCGTGATCGGCCGCAAGCCCGGCACCCATCCCGGCTTCGCCTATTCGTCCGGCATGACGGATTTCGGCAATAAGATCGGTAAGTGGAGCTTTGCGGAGGTCTACAAGTTCCTGGCCGGCCCGCAGGCCGACGTTTCCGGGACGAAGATGACCTTCGTGGGCCTGAAGCAACGCCAGGACCGGATCAACCTCATCGCCTGGCTGCGTCAGCAGAGCTCCAGTCCCGAGCCCATCCCCGCGCCCGATCCCAAGGCCGCCGCCGCCGCCAAGGCGCCTGCCGGGGCCGCCGCCGGAACCGCGCCGGCTCCCCAGCCGGGTTCGGGCGTGCCCGACGCCGCCGCCGGAGCCAAGGCGCCGACGGCCGCCGCCAAGGGCGCGCCCGCCACCAGCCAGACCGCCAGCCCCGAAGCTCCCACCACGGGGGCGGCTGCTGCGCCGAACCGCACCGACTCCACCTCGCCCGGCGGCGCGCCGAAGTAGGGCCTCACGCCAGGATCGATTTCGGCATCGGGCTCGTCGCTTCAGCGGCGGGCCCGGTTTCGTATTGGGAGCGCCGGCTCAGACCGGCGGCGTCCAGTTTCGCGCCAGCGCCTCGAACACCTTGGTCAGGTCCGCCTTCAGCCGGGGAAAGCCCGCGTGGGGCGCAACGGCCGCTTCGTCGAGATAGAGCCCGCGGTTGATCTCGACCTGCAGCACGTGGACGTCGTGCGAAGGGTCGCCGTAGAACTCGGTGGTGTAGCCCCCGGCGTAGGGGGCGTTGCGCGCCACCTCGTAGCCCAGCACCTTAAGTTCGCGCTCCACCAGCGCCGGGAGGCGCGCGGTGCAGGAGACGCCGAACCGGTCGCCGAGCACGAAGTCCGGCGTCCGTCCCGCCCGGCTGGGCCGCGCCGCGATCGAGGGCATGGAATGCCAGTCGATCAGCGCCACCCGCCCGAACTGGGCCTTGGTCTCCTGCAGTAGGCCGGACAAGGCGGCGTGGTAGGGCTGGTGCACCCCCGCGATCCGCCGCTCGGCGTCGGCGTAGACCAGCTTGCGGTCGTAGATCTCCTGGCCGTCGCCGACGACGCGGGCGATGGCGCCCAGGCCGGCCGCTATCCTGGGCGAGCGCCCGCGCGCGAACGGCGGCAGCTCGTCCTCGAACATGGCGGGGTCCAGCTCGTAGGCGTCGCGGTTAACGTCCATATAGGCGCGGGCGTAGCGGGCGGAGATCACGCTGATCCCGAACGCTGGCGCGCTCTCGATGAGGTCGTCCACCAGGGCGTCCTCCGAGCGGCGGATGGCGGCGGAGCTGAGGCTGGAGGCGGCCAGCATCTCGATCGGATACAGCCGGCCCGAATGGGGCGAGGCGAAAACCAGCGGTGTGGCGGAGACCAAGGGGCGGCGCACCTCCACCGCCGGCTCCGCCGGCGCGGGATCGCCGGCGCGCACAAGGTCGAGGTCGTCCATCGCGTCCATTATTGGGCGGCGCGGCCCAGGGTCAATCACCCTTGCGAACCCGGACTTTTAGAGCCGGTTCATATTCGAGGTTTACCTTCAGCGCCTACGCATGGGAACGCCGTCCGAATGAGCAAGATCCTGCTGGCCGAAGACGACGAGTCGCTGCGCCGTTTCCTGGCCAAGGCCCTGGAGCGCGCGGGCTACGAGGTGTGTTCCTGCCCCGACGGCGAGACCGCCGTGGAGGCGCTGGACGACGGCCCCTACGACCTGCTGCTGACCGACATCGTCATGCCGGGGATCGACGGGATCGAGGTGGCGCGTGAAGCCGCCGCGCGCCAGCCAGGCCTGCCGATCATGTTCATCACCGGCTTTGCGGCGGTCGCCCTGGCCGCCGGCGGACGCGCGCCCGAAGGCGCCAAGGTGCTGTCCAAGCCCGTCCACCTGCGCGAAATCGTCTCCGAAGTGGAACGGATGGTCGCCGCCTGAACGCTGCCGCCACGGCCTGGCCCAGCGTCATCTTAGTCGCGCGAGCGCTTCCGGAATCAGGCGGGCGTAGAGCGCCGCGAACCGCGCCTGACCTTCGGCATGGTCGATCAGGTCCTGCCGTGTCTCCAGCTCCAGGTATTCCAGGCCGCGCGCCTGGGCATGGATCGGCGCCGTGTAGTCGATAGCGTCCATGGCGTAGGGCTCATTGTCGCCGACCGCCAGGTCCGGCTCGGCGCGCAGCAATCTCAGGGCTTCGAGCGACAGGGCGTTGTGCTGGTGCAGCACCCCCACCTGCCATGGGCGGACGAGCCCGTTCATGACCGGCGTGAAGCTGTGGATCAGCACTATGGCCGTCTTCAGCCCCAAGGCGGCGCGGGTGTCGAGTTCCGCCGCGATGGCGCGGTGGTAGGGGGCGTGGATGGCGTCGACCCGCGCCTGCCGGGAGGCCGCGTCGAGGATCAGGTTGCCGGGGACGTCCGTTCCGTCCGCACGCGTCGGGATCGCGTCGGGCCGGACGGGGTCGCGGTTGCAGTCGATCACCAGGCGCGAATAGGTCTGGCGGATCAGGCAGGCGTCCAGGCGGGCGGCGAGCCGTTCAGCCAGGGCGGCGGCGCCGATATCGTAGGCGATATGGCGATCCATCTCGGTCGACGTCAGGCCGAGATCGCCGAGGCGGGACGGGATTGCGCGCCCGGCATGATCGCAGACGAGCAGAAAGGGACTGTGGGCGCCCGCGTTTTGTACAGAGACGGGGGCAGGGTCGGTCGCGACGAGAAGTCCCGTCGACGTGGTGACCGACTCGCCTCCAGACTCTTCAGAATGCCGATCGTCAATGTTCGCCATCTCACCCGCTATCGCTATCGCCGTCCGGTGACGTTCGGCGAGCACCGGATCATGTTCCGGCCGCAGGAGAGCTACGACCAGCGCGTGATCAAGTCACGGCTGGTGATCGATCCCGAGCCGGTGGAGCTGCGCTACGTCCACGACGTGTTCGGCAATTGCGTGGCCGTGGCCCGGTTCGGCGCGCCCGCGACCACGCTTACCTTCGAAAGCCAGGTACGGTTGGACCATACCCCGACGGCGCTCGCCTCCGACGAGGCGGACCTGATCGACGCCTCGTCGGGCTCCTTCCCGTTCGCCTACGACGCCGACGACATGCCCGACCTGCTGCGCTCGATCGAGCGTCAGCATCCCGACCCCGAGCGGACGCTGCAGCGCTGGGCGCGCACCTTCCTGCGCCAGGACGGCCCCACCGGCGTGCTGGAAGCGCTCACCGCCATGACCCGCGCCATCCATGCGGAGTTCGACTACGCCCAGCGCCTGTACGGGGCCGCCCAGCCGCCTTTGGAGACCCTGAACTCCAAGCAGGGCACGTGCCGCGACTTCGCCGTGCTGATGATGGAGGCCGCCCGCGCGCTGGGTTTGGCGGCGCGGTTCGTGTCCGGCTATGTCTATGATTCGACCGGCCCGTTCGGAGCGGGACGGGTAGGCGGCGGCCATACCCACGCCTGGGTGCGGGTCTATCTGCCGAGCTGCGGCTGGGTGGAGTTCGATCCCACCAACGGCATCGTCGGCAACACCGACCTGATCCGGGTCGCCATCGTGCGCGACCCCCGCCAGGCGACGCCACTGTCCGGTGCATATTCGGGCGCATCGGACGATTTCCTGGGTATGGACGTGGATGTCGGGGTCGACGTGGAACGCTCTGTCGTCCCGGTGCTTAAGGTCGCCTGAAGCCCTTTTTCCTTGTGCGGAAGGTCAAGGAAGCGTGGCTCTGGGAGAACCAGATGCGGATACGCGCCGGTTACGAGATCGCCTATGACTGCCTAGGCCCTACGCCGATGCTGGTGCTGCTCAGCGTGCGGCCCGAGCGGCTGGCCGACCTGCTCACACCCCAGATAATGAGCGTGACGCCCGAGCTACCGGTCCAGGCCTACAGCGACATCTTCGGGAACATCTGCCACCGCCTGCTGGCCCCGGCCGGGCGGATCACCTTCGCCTCGGAATTCTTGATCGCCGATTCAGGCGAGCCCGATCCGGTCGACCTGTCCGCCGAGCAACACCCGATCGAACAACTGCCCGACGAGACCCTGCAGTTCCTGCTCGGCAGCCGTTATTGCGAGACCGACGCCCTGATGGACGTCGCCTGGAAGGCGTTCGGTCGGGTCCCAGGCGGATGGCGCCGGGTGCAGGCCATCGTGGACTACGCCCACGACCGCATCGAGTTCGGTTACGCCCATGCCCGGCCGGACCGCACGGCCTGTGGGGCGCACGTCGACCGGAAGGGGGTTTGCCGCGACTTCGCCCACCTGGCCATCACCCTGTGCCGCTGCATGAATATCCCGGCGCGTTATTGCACTGGCTATCTTGGCGACATCGGCATTGCGCCCATCGACGCGCCGATGGATTTCTCGGCCTGGTTCGAGGTTTTCATCGGCGGGCGCTGGCATACGTTCGACGCGCGCCACAACCAGCCCCGGATCGGACGCATCCTCCAAGGCTATGGCCGCGACGCCACCGACGTGGCGATCACCACCAGTTTCGGCGCGACCACGCTGGCGACCTTCAAGGTCATCACCGAAGAGGTGGTCGACTGATCTGAAGATAGGCTCTTGGGTTGCGGGCATTTTATATTGAGGCCTGGACACGGCGACAGGCGCACTCGAATATCCTCGCACTGTTAGCCGCTCGGGGAGGCGCGACGGCATGGCCGCAACGATCGGCGTAATTGGGGAAAGCCGCGCCGGAGAGACCCGTGTCGCGCTCACACCCGACTCGGTGAAGAAGTTCGTCGGCCTTGGTCTCGCGATCGTGGTCGAGACCGGCGCGGGCGTCGCCGCCGCCTGCCCGGATTCGGATTATCTTGCAGCCGGGGCGACCATTGCGCCGTCCGCCGCCGCCGTGCTTTCCACCGCCGACGTTATCCTGTGCGTGCGCGCACCCGCGGCCGAAGCCCTGGCCGGGATGAAGCCTGGCGCGGTGCTGATCGGATTATTGAACCCACATGGCGAGCCGGATGTACTCCAGGCGGTGGCCGCGTCGGGGGTGTCCGCCTTCGCCATGGAGTTCGTGCCCCGCATCAGCCGCGCCCAGTCGATGGACGCCCTGTCGTCCCAGGCCAACCTCGCCGGCTATCGCGCGGTGATCGAGGCGGCCGAGGCCTATGGCCGGGCGCTGCCGATGATGATGACGGCGGCGGGCACGATCGCGGCGGCCAAGGTGTTCGTCATGGGCGCGGGCGTCGCGGGCCTGCAGGCCATCGCCACGGCGCGCAGGCTGGGCGCCGTGGTCACCGCCACCGACGTCCGCCCCGCAGCGAAAGAACAGGTCGAGAGCCTGGGCGCCAAGTTTGTCGCGGTGGAGGACGAGGAGTTCAAGTCCGCCGAGACCGCCGCCGGCTACGCCAAGCCGATGTCGGCCGAATACCAGGCCAAGCAGGCGGCCCTGGTCTCCGAGCACATCAAGAAGCAGGACATCGTCCTCACCACCGCCCTGATCCCCGGCCGTCCGGCGCCCAAGCTGGTCTCGGCCGAGCAGGCGACCTCGATGAAGGCCGGCTCGGTGATCGTGGACCTAGCGGTGGAGCAGGGGGGCAACTGCGCTCTGGCCAAGGCCGGCGAGACGGTGATCACGCCCGGCGGGGTCAAGATCGTCGGCATCGCCAACCTGCCGGGGCGGGTGGCGGCGGACGCTTCCAGCCTCTACGCCCGCAACCTGTTCAACTTCGCCAGCCTGATGATCAAGGACGGTGCGCTCGTCCCTGACTTCGAGGACGAGATCCTGAAGGCGGCCCTGGTGGCCCAGGGCGGCGCGGTCGTCCATCCCGCCCTGAAGACCGGCTGATCGGTTCGAGGAACAAGACATGGAAGCTGTCGACCCAACCGTGTTCCGCCTGGCCATCTTCGTACTGGCGATCTTCGTCGGCTACTACGTGGTCTGGAGCGTGACGCCGGCCCTGCACACGCCGCTGATGGCGGTGACGAATGCGATTTCCTCGGTGATCATCGTCGGCGCCCTGCTGGCCGCCGCCGCCCACGGTGTGGCCGGCCAGGCGACCGCCGCCACGGTCTGGATATCCAAGGGCGCCGGGACGGTCGCCGCCGGGCTGGCGGCGGTGAACATCTTCGGCGGCTTCCTGGTCACCCAGCGCATGCTGGCCATGTACAAGAAGAAGGATCGCGCGAAGTGAACGCCAACCTCGCAGCGGTCGCCTATCTGGTTTCGGGCGTCCTGTTCATCCTGGCGCTGCGCGGGCTGTCGAGCCCGATGACCAGCCGGCGCGGCAACCAGCTCGGCATGATCGGCATGGCCATCGCGGTCGGCACCGCGCTGCTGACCCTGTGGGGGCAGGGCGCGCTCGACCTTATCACCCTGGGCCTGATCGTGGTCGGCGTGGCCATCGGCGGGAGCGTCGGCGCGGTGATCGCCAAGCGCGTCTCCATGACGGCGATGCCGCAACTGGTGGCGGCCTTCCACTCGCTGGTCGGGCTGGCGGCCTGTCTGGTGGCGGTGGCGGCGATCTACACCCCGGCGGCTTACGGCATCGCCCTGCCTAACGGCGCGGTGAAGCTGGAGAGCCTGATCGAGCTGTCGATCGGTGTGGCCATCGGGGCGGTGACCTTCACCGGTTCGCTGATCGCCTTCGCCAAGCTGAACGGCAACATGGGCGGCGCGCCGATCCTGCTGCCAGGGCGGCATCTGCTCAACAGCGCCATCGCCCTGGCGGTGGTGGTGCTGATCGTGGTGCTGGTCGCCAGCGGCGGTTCGGCGATCTGGGCCTTCTGGCTGATCTTCGCCTTGGCGCTGGTGGCGGGCGTCACCCTGATCATCCCTATCGGCGGAGCGGACATGCCGGTGGTGGTGTCGATGCTCAACTCCTATTCGGGCTGGGCGGCGGCGGCGCTGGGCTTCACGCTCGAGAACACCACCCTGGTCATCACCGGCGCCCTGGTCGGCTCGTCGGGCGCCATCCTCAGCTACATCATGTGCAAGGGGATGAACCGCAGCTTCGTCTCGGTGATCCTGGGCGGCTTCGGCGGCGACGCGGCGGCGGCGGCCGGTGGCGCGGTGAAGGAGACGCGGCCGGTCAAGCAGGGCTCGGCCGACGACGCGGCCTTCATCATGAAGAACGCCTCCAAGGTGATCATCGTGCCCGGCTACGGCATGGCGGTGGCCCAGGCCCAGCACGCGCTGCGCGAAATGGCCGACACGCTGAAGAAGGAAGGCGTGGAGGTGAAGTACGCCATCCATCCGGTCGCCGGCCGCATGCCCGGCCACATGAACGTGCTGCTGGCCGAGGCCAACGTCCCCTATGACGAGGTGTTCGAGCTGGACGACATCAACTCCGAGTTCGCCACCGCCGACGTGGCCTTCGTCATCGGCGCCAACGACGTCACCAACCCCGCCGCCAAGACCGACCCGGCCTCGCCCATCTTCGGCATGCCGATCCTAGAGGTGGAGAAGGCGCGCACCGTGCTGTTCATCAAGCGCAGCATGGGTGCGGGCTATGCGGGGGTGGAGAACGAACTGTTCTTCCGCGACAACACCATGATGCTGTTCGCCGACGCCAAGAAGATGGTCGAGGGGATCATCAAGGCGCTGTGAGGGCGGGCGCGCTGCGGCGCGGCGTCCTTCGAGACATCTCTTCGGGGTTCCTCAGGATGACGAGACTTGGTGGGTCGTAAAAACCTTCGTCATGCTGACGAGCGCGTGAGCGCGTCTCGAAGCACGCACCCACGCGACCCCCGCTTTACTCATCCCCGCCGCTGGCCAGTTGCTGCGCCAGGACGCGCCCCTGTTCCGCCACCGCGTGCTCAGCAGCCTGCGACCTTGGCCCGCAGGTGGCGAACTCGGCCTGGCTGAAGGCGAAGCCGGCGTTGAAGCTCTCCACCAGTTGGCGGCGGGAGACCTCGTCGGTCGCCTCCTCGGCCAGCAAGCGCTGCATGTGGCCGTACCAGGTCGCGTCCGTCGGCCCGGCGCATAGGCGGCGCAAAGCGTGCGCCTCGCCCAGCACATAGGCGAGATGCACCACGCTCTGCCGATCCGCTCCCGTCCGCCGCGCCGGCGCCTGGGCGCTGGCTGCGGTCGCGAGCGTCAGGGCCAGCAGGCACGCCGACGCAAGGGGGGCGACGACGCGCATCATTGTCAGGAAACCGGGCCGCCGGACTCCTGCAGCAGCTCCGCCAGGTGGTCCTTCCAGACGGGCGCCCAGGTGTGGGTGCCGTGGCCGTGGGTCTCCAGGCTGGCGGGCACGTCGACGAAGTGGATGTGGGCGTTGCGGTGCAGCACCTGGTCCTCGACCTTCAGGTCCGGCGGGTTGATGAAGTCGTCGGCCGAGTTGATCCACATCACCGGGACCTTGATCTTTTCCAGGTTGGGCTCGGGATCGTAGTCGCGCGAGGAGTCGAACTGGTAGATCAGGTCGTTGGCGTCCAGCGTGGCCAGCTCGTGGGCGGTGTAGTCGGCCAGGTAGGCCTCGCCGGCCTCGGGTGTCGGATAGGAATGGCGCATCTGGATCGGGGCGCTGCCGGCGATCATCAGCAGGGCTGACGCGGTGCGCAGCGCGCCGGTCGGCTCGGTCTTGTACTCTCCGCCCATCCACTGCGGGTCGCTCTTGATCGCGTCGATCAGGGCGGCGCGCCAGATGCGGTTGCGGCCGGTGATGCGCAGCGGGGCGCAGGCCATCGGCTGCAGCGCCTTGACTGCGTCGGGATGGTTCTCGCCCCAGACGAAGGCGTGCATGCAACCCATCGAGGTGCCCATGATCAGCCGCAGCTGCTTCACGCCCAGGCCCTGGTCGGCCAGGATGTGCTCCAGGTCCACCATGTCGGCGTAGTCGTAGTGGGGGAAGCGCATGTGCAGGCCGTCGCTGGGCTTGCTGGATTTCCCGTGGCCCACGTCGTCGGGCAGGATGATGTAGTATTTGCGGATATCGAGCAGGCCGCCTGGGACGAACAGCACGCCGGCGAATTGCGAGCGGAAGAACTGGTGGCCGTCGCCGCCGGTGCCGTGCAGCACCATCACCGCATTGACGATGTTGCCATGGGCGTCGCGCTTCGGCTCGCCCAGGGTGGTGTAGTGAAGCCGCACCTCCGGCAGGGTCTGGCCGTCGCGGAAGCGGAAGTTGCGGACGACGAAGTCGCCCTCCTTGTGCGGCAGTTGGGTTTCGCCCGCCGTGGACGCCGCGACGGGCGCCGGCGTCGGTTGGGCGTGCACGCCAGCGGCCAGCCCGCCGAGCAGCGCCACCGTCAAACCGAGTTTCGCGAACCTCGAACCCATCCTGCCGTCTCCTGGTCGTTTGCCTCGAGCCCGCAACCCGGACTTTGCGCCCGGACCTTCGCCCGGGCCCGGCGTCATTGGCGAGCTGTTTTCCTTGTAGCGTGCGGTTTCCGTCTCGTCCTGATCCGGCGCGGCGAAATTAGCGTGCAATATAGGGCGTGGGCGCCATATCGACGGCCTGCGGGGGATTCACAGACAAGGTGATTCGGGCGCATTGTGGCGTGCTGGAGGAGTTGATGGGAATGCGTCTCGCACACGCTGGTTTGCTCGCGGGTTTGGTTGCGTTCGGGCTTGCTGGTCTCGAAGGATGTGCTTCCACACCGGAGTCGGTCCCTGTGAACCATCAGCGCATCGTGCCGCTGGCGAGCACGGACGTCTGGAAACGGTTGCATCAGTTCCTGCAAGACGAGGGAATCTCGGTGAAGGCGGAGGATGTCGGCGCCGGCATCATCGACGCCGAGCGTTCGGCGGCCGGGCGCGGAACCCTGACCGGCCTGGCGACCTGCGGATCGCGGCCCCTGCACTCGGCCCATCGTCAGACCCTCAAGCTGACGATCCTGGTCAAACCGGTTCCCGACGGCGCCCAGGTCACCGCCAACGCCGCCTTCAGCGAGACTCTGGGCTCGCTCACATCCCAGAAGGCCGCCGCCCTTACGGTCGAGTGCCCCAGCACCGGCGTGCTCGAAGCGGCCGTGCTGGATGTGGCGAGCGGTCAGCCGATGGAAACGGCGATCATTCCCCGCTAGGCGGCCTGGGCTCCAGCACCCGCTCCATCAGCACCACGTCCACCCAGCGGTCGTGCTTGAAGCCCATGTCGTGCAGCACGCCCGCCGGCTCGAAGCCCAGCGCGCGGTGCAGGCTGATCGAGGCGGCGTTGCCGCTGTCGCCGATCACCGCCGCCATCCGCCGCTTGCCCAGCGCCTCGCAGGCCGAGATCAGCGCCGCCAGCGCCATCCGCCCGCAGCCCTTGCCGACCGAGTCGGGGGCGACGTAGACGCTGTCCTCGACCGTGAACCGATAGGCGGCGCGCGGACGGAACTGCGAGGCGTAGGCGAAGGCCGCGACCGTCCCGCCATCGTCCACCACCAGCCAGGGCAGGCCGTCCGCCGAGATCGCGGCCATGCGCGCGGCGATCTCGTCGGTGTCCGGCGGGACCTCTTCGAAGGTGCCCAGCCCATGCAACACGTGATGGGCGTAGATGGCCTGGATCGCCGCCGCGTCCTCAGGCGTCGCTCGTCTTGTCCGCATCCCGTTCCCAGCCCCGCTCCACCGCCCAGACGGCGAAGGCGTAATCCAAGGCGATCTCCTTGAGGAAATCGAATCGGCCCGAGGCGCCGCCATGGCCCGCCTCCATGTTGATCTTGAGCAGGACCGGGTCGCCGCTGGTGCTGTGCGCCCGCAGTTTGGCCACCCACTTGGCCGGCTCCCAGTAGGTCACGCGCGGGTCCGACAGGCCGCCGGTGGCGAGCACGGCCGGGTAGGGCGCTTCATGCACCTGATCGTAGGGGCTGTAGCCGGCGATGCGGTCGTAGGCCCCGGCGTCTTCAAGCGGGTTGCCCCACTCCGGCCACTCGGGCGGCGTCAGCGGCAGGGCCGCGTCGCTCATGGTGTTGAGCACATCCACGAACGGCACCGCGGCGATGACCCCGGCCCACAGCTCGGGTCGCAGGTTGGTGATCGCCCCCATCAGCATCCCGCCGGCCGAACCGCCGTAAGCCGTCGTGCGCTCGGGCGCGCCGTAGCCCTGGGCGTGCAGATGTTCGGCGCAGGCGATGAAGTCGGTGAAGGTGTTGGTCTTCCTTTCGGCCCGTCCGTCCAGGAACCAGCCCCAGCCCTTCTCTGTGCCGCCGCGAATGTGCGCGGTCGCCCAGATCCAGCCCCGGTCGACCAGGCTCAGGCTGCGGATCGAGAAGCTGGGCTCCATCGGGATGCCGTAGGCGCCGTAGCCGTACAGCATCAGCGGGGCCGATCCATCCAACGCCGTGTCGGCGCGCATCAGCACGGTGATCGGGACCTGGGCCCCGTCCGCCGCCGCCGCATACAGCCGCCGCGCCACGTAACGGGCCGGGTCGTGGCCGCTGGGGATTTCCTGCACCTTGCGCAGGGTGCGCTCGCGTGTGGCCATGTCGTAGTCGTAGGTCGAGCGCGGGGTGGTCGGCGACTGGTAGACGAAGCGAAGGGTCGAGGTGTCGTATTCATAGCCGCCCTCGGCGCTCAAGGCATAGGCCTCCTCGTCGAAGTCGATCACATATTCCGCCAGCCCGTCGCGCGCCGTGACCACGATCCGGTTGTCGGCGTCCACCCGCTCCACCCGCACAAACCAGTCCTTGTGCGCGACCATGCCCACCAGGTAGCGGCCGGGCTGGTGGCTGATCCAGTCACGCCAATTGGACTTGGCGGGGTCTGCGGGATCGGTCCAGCATAGCTTGTAGTCCACCGCGCCATCGGCGTTCGTCAGCACGACGAAGCGACCGTTCCAGTGCTCGATCTCGTAGCGCAGGCCCTCCCGCCGGGGTTCGACCACCTTGGGCGCGGCGGTCGGGTCGGCGGCCGGGATCAGCCTGACCTCGCTGGTCTCGTGGTTGCCCGAGCCGATCTGGATGAAGGCCCGGCTCTGGGTCACGCCGATCGAGAGGAACATGCCGCCGTCAGGCTCATGGTAGACCAGCACGTCCTCGCCGCCGCGCGCGGGCCGGCGGTAGATCTTGGCCGGGCGACCGTTCTCGTCGCGCCAGATCCAGAACAGCCACGCCCCGTCCGGCGAGAAGGCGAAGCTGCCGGTGGAGCTGTCCACCGGGCCCGCCAGCACCTCGCCGGTGGCGAGGTCCTTCACGTCGATGCGGAAGTATTCCGAGCCCTGCTCGTCGACGGCGAAGGCGAACAGGGCGTGGTCGTCGCTGTGCTCGGCGTGGCCGATGTCGAAGAAGGCCTTGCCCTTGGCCGCAGCGTCCGCGTCCAGCAGCACCTGCTCGCCATCGTCGCGGCCGCGCGGGCGGCGGGCGTAGATCGGGTGCTGGGCGCCGGTCTCATAGCGGACGTAGTAGTCGAACGCCCCGTCGGACGAGGGGACGGAGCTATCGTCCTCCTTGATCCGTCCGCGCATCTCCTGGAACATCGTCGCCTGCAACGCCTCGGTGCCGGCGAGCATAGCCTTGGTGTAGGTGTTCTCGGCTTCGAGATGGGCGCGGATATCGGGGCGCAGCACGGTGGGATCGCGCATCACCTTCTGCCAGTCGGCGTCCTTCAGCCACGCGTAGTCGTCGGTGCGCACCCGGCCGAGCTGCTCGATCCGCTCGGGCCGTTTCTCGGCGGTGGGCGGGACGGGAAGGGTCGGGTGGGCGGAGAAGTCGTCCATCGGGCTCAGGTCTCCGGCAGGGTTGCGGGGTCGATAGGACGGTCGGGAAGGCTGACGTTCACCACCGGTGTGGAGTTGGCGAGCGCTATGCCCTTGGCCTTGAGGTCGGGCACGATCTGGAACAGCAGCTCGCTCTTGACCCGGAAGGCGTGGCGCGGGGTCGAGACGAAGGCGAAGACGCTGAACTCCAGCGCCCCGTTGTGCACGTCCGACAGGTAGACCCCGGGCTTGGGTTCCTGGAGGATCTCCGCGTGGTCATGCAGCCGTGCGAACAGCAGCTCGCGCACCTCGAGGGGATCGGCCGTGTCGACCACCTTCAGCACGATCTGCAGCCGGCCCAGCGAGCCGGCGTGGGTGACGTTGCGCACGGTCTTGGAGATCAGGTCGGAGTTGGGCACGATCAGCTTGGAGCGGTCGGCCATCTCGATCTCGGTCGCGCGCACGTTGATCTTGCGGATGTCGCCTTCCAGCGCGCCGATGGCGATCCAGTCGCCCACCTTCACCGGCCGCTCCGCCAGCAGGATCAGCCCCGAGACGAAGTTGCCGATCACCGACTGCAGGCCGAAGCCGATGCCTACCGACAGGGCGCTGGCGAACAGGGCGATCTTGTCGAGGCTGAGCCCGAGCGAGCCGCAGGTGAACAGCAGGGCGAGCAGGGCGCCCAGATAGGTCACGCCCGACGCCAGGGAGGTGCGCACCCCCGTGTCCATCCGCGTCTTTGGCAGATAGCTCTTCTCCAGCCAGGTGCGCACCACGCGGGTGACGAACAGGCCGGCGAAGAAGATGGCGACGGCCGACAGCACCGCGACCGGCGAGATCGGCACCTGCCCGATATGGATCACCAGGTTGCTGGAGGTGATGCGCCCAAGCACATCGCCGGCGCCGGACCCGAACGGGACCAGGATCACCGCCCATCCGAACAGCAGCAGGGCCAGGCGCGTCACCCCCGACAGCAGCACCGCGATCTGGTCCAGCGCGCCCTTGGACAGGCCGATGGCGATCTGCAGGAAACGTCCGATCGGGCGATCAGGGGACAGCACGGTCGGGTAGAGGTCGTCGACGAAGCGGAGCAGCAGAAACAGCGACGCCGCCACCGTGGCGATCCAGATCATCTCGCCCATCAGCTTGGAGGCGAGTTCCAGGTAGCCCGCCAGCACTGCGACAAGCGACGCGGCCAGGGTCAGCCACGCCAGGAGGGCGGCGACGATCCAGGGCAGGCGCGACTCGGCCTCGTGCGGACTGGTGTGCTCGACGGCTGCGGCCAGGTGCTCGCTGCGGGCGCGGCCGAGCACGCTCAGCGCGCCGCCGACTGCGATCAGTTCGATCAGCACGGTGACGCAGTCGCTGGTGATGGTGGTCGGCGCACTGGCGCCCAGCACCGTGTTCATCTCGCGCACCAGCTTGGCCAGGGCCGCCGCCACGCCGATGAATACGGGATAGGGAGCCAGCCGCCGCACCAACGCATCCGGGATCGGCGCCAGCCGCCAGCTCGACCGCCCGGGCGCCAGCAGGGCGCGGCCGAGGCCGGCGAAAAAGGCGGCGAACACCACCGCGTGGATCAGCAGGGAGGCGAGGTCGTCGAAGGCTGGGGTCACAGCTCCCACGCTGCCGAACGCGGTATGCAGCAACACCAGGGCGAGCAGCGGGGTCAGGGTGAAGACCGCGATCAGCCACAAGGCCATCAGCGTGCGCCGCAGCCGCGTGCCAGGCGTCATCTCGCCCACGCGCCGGAAGGCCAGCCGGATCAGCAGCCAGCGCAGCGGCAGGGCGATCCCCAGGGCGGCGACCACCGCCGCCGTCAGAGTCGCGATCACCGCCGGCGAGCGCAGGGCGTCCGCCGCAACGTCGTTCTCGCTGGCTAGCAGCGCCCGCAGCCCCTGCAAGTCCTTGGGCAGGGCGGCGCCGAATTCGCGCCACAGCCGGGGATCGACGATCGAGCGGCTATGCGCCCACAGGCGCGCGATCCCCTGCTGCTGCTGGCGCGCGGCCAGCATGGCGGAGATCTGGCCCGCCTCGACCTGGAGCAGCTTGGCCTGCTTGACCTCGGCGTCCAGATCTTGATGGAAACGGGTCATGCCGCGCCGGCTCTTGGCGAGGTCCGGGTCCTCGGCTGGCTGGCCGGCCACAGGGGCGGCTCCGAGCTGGGCCAGGCGGGCGTTCACGTTGGCCAGGCTTGGCGTCAGGTTGGACAGGGCGTCTGCGAGCTTGGCCTGGATGGGGGCGATGGCGGCGAGCTTGGCGCGGATCTGGTCGTCGGTCAGGTTGGCGGCGCGGGCGGCGTGGGACAGGTCGCGAAGGTCCGTATCCGCCTGGTCGACCTCGGCCTCCAAGGTGGCCAGCGGGACCGGGGCGCCGCTTGCAGCCGGTGCTGGAGGCGCGGCGCTGGGCGTTTGGGCCCAAGCGTGTCCGCCGAACGCCCATATCGCCATCAGGACAAGCAGGCCGCGCAAGTTCAGTCCCCTTCGTGCGCCTTGCGCCTCCACCCGATGACTGCGGTGTAAGCGCGACGAGGTCAACTCCGCCCGCGCACGCGGCTGGCGCGATGAGCGCCGGTCGATGCTAGAAGCCGTCGATGGATCATGGCTCGCCCAGCGGCGGACAGGCGTCGTGGAGCGAGCTGTTGGCCGCCCACAGGCTCGCGACGTTCGTCCTGCTGTGCCTGGGCGTATGGCTGAACGCGGTGGACGCCCTGGTCGCCTCCACCATCATGCCCAGTGTGGCGCGCGACATCGGCGGCTACGCCTACTTCGCCTGGGCCACAGCCGGCTACATGCTGGGTTCGATCCTGGCCGGGGCGGGGGCGGGACTGCTGGCGGAGCGGGTCGGGCTGCGCAGGGGGCTGGCGCTGTGCGGAGTGCTGTACGCGGCCGGCTGCGTGATGAGCGCCCTGGCCCCTGGGGTGTGGCCGTTCCTGGCGGGGCGGCTGGTGCAGGGCGCGGGCGCGGGGTTTATCGTCGGGCTCTGCTATGTGGGCGTACGGGCGCAGTTCCCCGAACGGCTGTGGTCGTTCATGTTCGCCTCGCTGTCTGCGGTCTGGGGCGTGGCGACCCTGCTCGGGCCGCTGATGGGCGGACTGTTCGCCGAGGCGCATTTCTGGCGCGGGGTGTTCTGGGCTTTCGGCTTGCAGGCCGTGGCCTTCGCCGTGGTGGCCATGATCGCCCTGCCGACCTCGGATCGCCTGCCGGAAGCGCGGCGGAGCCTGCCGGTAGCGCAGTTGGGCCTGCTCACCCTGGCGGTGGCGCTGGTCGCCGCGGCCGGCGTTCTGGGCCGTCCACTCGCGGCGGCGTTGACCGCATTCGCGGGCCTGGCGCTGTTGTGGATCACCTTGAAGCTGGATGGGCGCAGCCGGGTGCGCCTGTTGCCGCGCGCGGCGGGCGATCTCTCCAGCGCGCCGGGGCTGGGCTATGCGGCGGTGCTGTGCCTGTCCGCCGGCGCCATCGGTTTTTCGGTCTATGGCGCAGCCCTGTTGCAGACCCGGCTGGGGTTGGGACCTCTGGCCGCCGGCTATGTAGTGGCCAGCGAATCGATCGGCTGGACCGTGACGGCGCTTTGGGTGGCCAGGACCCCGCCGGCCAGGCGGGCGGCGATGATCCGGGTGGGCGCGAGCCTGGTGGCGCTGGGCCTGGCCGGTTGCGCCTTGACGGGATCGTCGGCCGGGGTGTGGCCGATCGCGGCGTCGGGGCTGGCGATGGGCGGCGGGTTCGGCCTGTGCTGGTCATTCGTTTCCCAGCGCATCCTGGGCGGCGTGCCGGAGATGGAGGGCGCCTTGGGCTCGGCCGCCATCCCGACCCTGCAGATCCTGGGCAACGCCGTGGGCTCCGCTATGGCGGGGGTGGTGGCCAACCTGCTGGGTTTCGCGCACGGCTTCGATCGCCACACCGCCGACCATGCCGCGCCCTGGCTGTTTGGCGTGTTCGTTCCGGTGGCGGGCCTGGGCGGGTTGGCCGCCTGGCGGCTGGCGGGGTTGCCCGAGCGCGATGACCGGCGCGACGGCATGGGCGGCGGCGCTCCCGCGTCCGATGATGTATGCTCCGTGGGATGAGGGCTTTCGCATGAGCGTCGCGGCGTGATTCGCTTCGACGACCGCTTCCTTGACGAGATCAAGTCGCGCCTGCGCCCCTCCGACGTGATCGGGCGCACGGTGAAGCTGCGCCGTCAGGGCCGCGAGTACGTCGGCCTGTCGCCATTCAACAAGGAGAAGAGCCCGTCCTTCTACGTCAACGACGAGAAGGGATTTTACCACGACTTCTCGTCGGGCAAGCACGGCGACATCATCTCGTTCTTGCAGGAAACCGAGCGGCTCTCCTTCCGCGAGGCGATCGAACGGCTGGCGTCGGAGGCCGGCGTGCCGCTGCCCTCGCCCGATCCCAAGGAGGCGGAGGCCGAACAGCGCCGCCTGGGCTTGGGCGAATGGCTGGAGGAGGCGGCCAAGTGGTTCGAGTCCCAGCTCCGTCGGCCCCAGGGCGACGGCGCGCGGGCCTATCTGGACAAGCGCGGCCTGCCCGAGGCCGAACGCGCGCGCTTCCGCCTGGGCTACGCGCCCGCCAGCCGCACGGCGCTGAAGGACCATCTGGTCTCCAAGGGCGCCCAGCCCAAGGCGCTGATCGAGGCCGGGGTGCTGATCGAGCCCGAGGACGGCGGCGCGCCCTACGACCGTTTCCGCGACCGGATCATCTTCCCGATCACCGACGGGCGGGGCAGGGTGGTCTCGTTCGGCGGCCGGGCGCTCGATCCGGAGGCGCGGGCCAAGTACCTGAACGGGCCGGAAAGTCCGCTCTTCCACAAGGGCTCCACCCTCTACGGCCTGGCCGAGGCGCGCAAGCTGCTGCACACGCCGAGCGCGACCGGCGGCGGCGAGGACGCGGCCCTGGTGGTGGTCGAGGGCTATATGGACGCGATCGCCTGCCAGCGCGCCGGGATCGCCGCCGCCGCCCCGCTGGGCACGGCCCTGACCGAGGAGCAGATGGCCGCCCTGTGGCGGCTGCACGGCGAGCCGACCCTGTGCTTCGACGGCGACGCCGCCGGCCAGCGCGCCGCCCACAAGGCCATCGACCGCGCTCTGCCGCTGCTCAAGCCCGGCCGCTCGTTCCGCTTCGCCCTGCCGGTCGGCGGCAAGGACCCCGACGAGGTGCTGCGCGAGAAGGGACCGGCCGCGCTGAAGGCGCAGCTTGCAGAGACCCGGCCCCTGGTCGAGGTGCTGTTCGAGCGTGAGCGCGCCGCAGCCGATCCGCTGGATACGCCCGAACGCCGCACGGCGCTGAAGGTGGCGCTGCGCAAGCTCGCCGGCCTGATCGCCGACCCGGACCTGTCCCAGGCCTATCGCGAGGACTTGCTGGCGCGGTTCGAGGGCTTGTGGCCGGTGTCCCAACCCGTGAACACCCGCGCCGATGCGGCTCGCGCCATGCGCGGCGAGCGCCGGGGGCCACGAAAGCCCGTTCCCCAGGGAGCGTCCATGGAGGGCAAGGCGGCCGCGCGCAACCTTTCGGTCCTGTTGCCGCCCGCGGTCGCCGCCGCCGCCGCCGCCGTGCTCAACGACCCCGCCCTGGCCGACGAACAGCTCGAAGCCATCGACGTGCAGGGCTTCGGGGATGTTGCGCTCAATGAGTTCGCACGCGCCTTCATCAACCTGCGGCTGACGCTCCCATCCCTTGACTCCGCAGGGATGCGACGCCATCTCGCGGAGCGCGGCTTCGAGCAGACGCTCAAGGCGATCTTCAAGGCCGCCGCCTTGTCGGACGCGCCCTTCCTCAAGGCAGGGTTGCCCGCGGGGGAGGCTCGTGCGCTTTGGTCGCAGCTCTTCGGCGTACTGATCCGGCTCGCGGCGCTGGAACGCGCGTTACAGGACGTTAAGTCGGAAATCGCTAACAATCCGAACGACTTCACGGAGTTCTACGGCCTGAAATCCGAGCGCGATGCGTTGCGGCGGGATATCGGAGCCGGAACAGTTTGGGAGGGTACGGGGTCCCAAACGGGCGACGCGTACCTACATTAGGCGTTAGCCGGGCGGCCTGCCGCTCGGCTCGGAGATACATATGAGCAGTGATACGGCCGAGCCAGAGATGACCGAAACAACCCAGGACGGCCCGCTGCTCGATCTCACCGACGCCGGGGTCAAGAAGTTCATCAAGCAGGCCAAGACCCGCGGCTACGTCACCATGGACGAGCTGAACAAGGTCCTGCCCTCCGAAGAGGTCACCTCCGAGCAGATCGAGGACACCCTCGCCATGCTCTCGGAGATGGGCGTCAACGTGGTGGAGTCCGAGGAGCAGGGCGAAGAGAACAACGCCGAGGGCGGCGAGGTGGCGGTGCGCGAGGAAAGCGCCGTCATCACCACCGAGGAAAAGCCTGCCTACGACCGTACCGACGACCCCGTGCGCATGTACCTGCGCGAGATGGGCTCGGTCGAGCTGCTGTCGCGCGAGGGCGAGATCGCCATCGCCAAGCGCATCGAAGCCGGCCGCGACACCATGATCCGCGGGCTGTGCGAGAGCGCGCTGACCTTCGAAGCCATCATGGTCTGGCGCGAGGAACTGCGCGAAGGCCGCATCCTGCTGCGCGAGATCATCGACCTGGAGCAGACCTACGGCGGCCAGAACGCCGGCGTGGTCGTCGAGGGCGGCGAAGGGGCTGAAACCGCTGAGGGCGGCGAGCCCGTCGTGGTCGCACCCGTGGGCGAGCCTGCGCCGGCCGCCGAGGGCGAGCGTCCCGAGGGCGAAAGCGGCGACGACGACGACGATTTCGACGACGGCGCGGGACCCACGGTCTCGGCCATGGAAGCCGAACTGCGCGACAGCGTCATGGCGACCCTGGACGGCGTGGCGAGCGAGTTCGAGGCCTTCCGCCGCCTGCAGGACCGGCTGGTCGACAGCCGCCTGAAGGGCACGGACCTGAGCGACGTCGACCGCAAGGCGTTCGACGACCTGGCCCTGACCATCACCCAGCACCTCAAGACGCTGAAGCTGAACAACAACCGCATCGAGGCGCTGGTCGAGCAGCTCTACGCCATCAACAAGCGGCTGATCGGGCTGGAAGGCCGCCTGCTGCGCCTGGCCGACAGCTATGGCATCTCGCGCCCCGAATTCCTCAAGGCCTATTTCGGCTCGGAACTCGACCCGCAGTGGCTCGAGCGGATGAAGGAACAGGGCGTCCGCTGGACCAAGTTCGCCGAGAAGGAAGGCGACCAGATCGGCGACATCCGCGGCGACGTCGCCATGCTGGCCACCGAGACCGGCGTGCCGATCGACGATTACCGCCGCATCGTCCAGACCGTGCAGAAGGGCGAGCGCGAAGCCCGCCAGGCCAAGAAGGAAATGGTCGAGGCCAATCTGCGCCTGGTGATCTCCATCGCCAAGAAATACACCAACCGCGGCCTGCAGTTCCTGGACCTGATCCAGGAGGGCAACATCGGCCTGATGAAGGCGGTGGACAAGTTCGAGTACCGCCGCGGCTACAAGTTCTCGACCTACGCCACCTGGTGGATTCGCCAGGCCATCACCCGCTCGATCGCCGACCAGGCGCGTACTATCCGCATCCCTGTGCACATGATCGAGACGATCAACAAGATCGTGCGCACCTCGCGCCAGATGCTGCACGAGATCGGCCGCGAGCCGACGCCTGAGGAACTGGCCGAGAAGCTGGTCATGCCGCTGGAGAAGGTGCGCAAGGTCCTCAAGATCGCCAAGGAGCCGATCAGCCTCGAAACGCCCATCGGGGACGAGGAGGACAGCCACCTGGGCGACTTCATCGAGGACAAGAACGCGGTCCTGCCGATCGAGGCCGCGATCCAGTCCAACCTGCGCGAGACCACCACCCGCGTGCTGGCGTCGCTGACGCCGCGCGAGGAGCGGGTGCTGCGCATGCGCTTCGGCATCGGCATGAACACCGACCACACCCTCGAAGAGGTTGGCCAGCAGTTCAGCGTCACCCGCGAACGCATCCGCCAGATCGAGGCCAAGGCGCTGCGCAAGCTCAAGCACCCCTCGCGCTCGCGCAAGCTGCGCAGCTTCCTGGACAGCTGATCCATCGGCCGGAGGGGGCGTCGCGGCGCCCCCTCCGGACGGTTCACGGATCGACGCGTCTCCACCCTTTCCACACCGTCTTCCCCCGACTTGATCGGGGGGCCCATGGAAGACGCTTGTCTGCTATCCGTCGCGGAAACGCCGCGCCATGGATGCCCGGATCAAGTCCGGGCAAGACGGGGAGCGGAGCGGCCAGCGAAAACGCGGGTCTTGTCCGCGACACGTGTCCAACAAGCGTTACCTGGAACGCACGACGCGACGGAACATGCGCCTTCCGCCTTGTATGTCATATCAAATCACCCGCGCCGTATTTCCGCCGTGTCTGCTGCAAGTTCGCCTTAATCCCTAACAAATTCAGTGTTGCTATCAGGCAACGGCAAGTTCTCTCATCGCACAATCCGCCAATCTCGACGCAACTCGCCCGAATTGGCCACGTTCTCGCCCTGGATCATGGCGACGCTATGAACCGTAAGCTTGAGACGGACGCTGCCGACCAACCGAGACGCTAGGTCTCGACTGTAATCGGCCCTGCGTTGTAAAAGGGAATTTGTACAGTGAAAGTATTTGGTTTCGCCGCGCTGGCCGCGTGCGCCGTCGCCTTGCCTGCGTCCGCCCAGGGTCTGAACCTGATGGACCCCCACACCTACACCGACGGCGCCTATGTCGAGGCCACCGGCGGTTCGACCTTCCAGGGCGCCACGACGGAGTTCAACAGCGGTCCCGGCGACGCCAACAAGGGCTCGGGCCATTTCCGGCCCGGCGAGTTCGGCAGCGCCACCTTCGGCAAGCGGATCGCCCCCGGCCTCGCGCTGGAACTGGAAGGCGTCTATCTTAGCAACAACTACAACCGCGCTACCGAGATCACCCAGGGCACGGGCGGCAGTTCGCGCACCTATGGCGGCTTGGCGAACGTGCGTTTCTCGCTGCCTTATGACTACCACATCACGCCGCGCTTTTCGGTGGTGCCCTATATCGCCGCCGGCGCCGGCTATGGCGACGTCCATTATCGCACGACCGCGCCGATCGACGCCGACCAGGGCGGCCTGATGTGGCAGGCCAAGACCGGGATCGAGGTCAAGACCGGCACGCCGATCTCGTTCGACTTCGGTTATCGCTACATCGGCACGCCGCAATACTCGCAGGACTTTGTGGGTGCGGGCGGCGACTCGTCGTTCCGCCTGCGCAGCCACGTGCAAGTCGCCACCGGCGGCATCAAGTACACGTTCTAGATTTGAGCTGGACCCGGCCGTCCCGGGGCGGGACGGCCGGTGCGTTCGGCTTGGGAAGCTGCCCGAAATGCAACGCCCTTGCGTTTTGCGGGGAAATCCGTATTTTCCGCCGCTTCCCAGGAAGGCGGTCTGCGTAGAGCGCTGAAGGTCGGGCCCAGGCCCGTCCGCCGCGCGCAGATCCATCGTGTCGTCCGGATCCTTCCGCCGGGCTGCACGCCGCCTTTCGCACTTCGGAAGAGGACAACAATGGCGCTATACGAACACGTCGTCATCGCGCGGCAAGACATCTCGCCGCAACAGGCCGAAGCTCTCAACGACATCTTGAAGAACCTGCTCGAAGAGCAGGGCGGCCATGTGGCTAAGATCGAGTACTGGGGCCTTCGCAACCTTACCTACCGCATCAAGAAGAACCGTAAGGGCCACTACTCCCTTCTGGCCATCGACGCCCCGGCGGCGGCGGTGAAGGAAATGGAACGCCAGCTGTCCATCAACGAGGACGTGCTGCGCTTCATGACCATCCGCGTGGAAGAGCTGGACCTCGAGCTGTCGCCGGTCCTGGCGCGCCGCGAACGCGAGCGTGGCGAACGCGGCGAGCGTAGCGACCGTGGCGAACGCCGCGGTTACGAAGACATGCCGGTCTAAGGGAGCATCCGATCATGACCGAAACCGCCCCCAACACCTCGCCCGGCGCTTCCGCCAGCCCCGCAGGCGCGCGTCGTCCGTTCTTCCGTCGCCGCAAGGTGTGCCCGTTCTCCGGCGCCAACGCCCCGAAGATCGACTACAAGGACGTCAAGCTCCTGCAGCGCTACATTTCCGAGCGCGGCAAGATCGTCCCCTCGCGCATCACCGCGGTCTCCGCCCCGAAGCAGCGTGAGCTGGCGCGCGCCATCAAGCGCGCCCGCTTCCTGGCGCTGCTGCCCTACGTCGTCCAGTAAGGAGAGCGATCAATGAAGGTTGTTCTTCTGGAACGTGTCGAGCGCCTCGGCGTCATCGGCGACGTCGTCACCGTCAAGGATGGTTTCGCGCGTAACTTCCTGTTGCCCCGTCAAAAGGCGCTGCGGGCCACCACCTCGAACCTCAAGGTGTTCGAAGCCCAGCGCGATCAGATCGAGATCCGCAACGCCGAGGCTCGCGCCACGGCCGAGCGCCTCGGTTCGCGCCTGGACGGCGAAGGCTACATCCTGATCCGTCAGGCGGGCGAGAGCGGCCAGCTCTACGGTTCGGTCTCGGGCCGCGACGTGGCCGAGGCGGTCGAAGCCGGCGGCGGTCATGTCGAGCGTAGCCAAGTCGTGCTCGACCGGCCGATCAAGACGCTGGGCGTCCACGACGTGAAGGTGCGCCTGCACGCCGAAGTGACGGTGACCATCCACGTCAATATCGCCCGTTCGCAGGACGAGGCGGAACGTCAGTCGCGCGGTGAGAACATCATCGCTTCGCAGTTCGACGAAGAGCGCGCTGCTGCGGCCCAACAGGCCCAGGAGCTGTTCGAAGGCGGCGCCGGTCAGGCGATGGAAGAAGCCGCCTACTAAGGCTGGTCTCCACACGTCGAGAAATAAGGAAGGAGCCGGTTCGCCGGCTCCTTTTTTTATGGGCTTGAGGGCGCCGCCCGCCCTTCGCCCTAGTGGCCGCCTCGTCTGGCGAAGATGGCGCCGGTGTCGCGCTTCTTGGGCGGTAGTGAGCGCACCGCCACGGTCAGGGCCGGGCCGAGGCCGCCATAGTCTACATAGGACAAGCCGATCTGCACCGACGAGGTGACCCAGCGGCAATCCAGTCTCGCCAGGCCCCGCTTGTCGGTATCGGCGCACACCTTCGGCGGCCCGTAGAAATTCGTCAGTCCGGCCTGGACGTCGCGCGCGATCTCGACGTTGTCGCGGGTGTGGCGCAGGCGCAGGTTCTGCACCTCGACGATCGTCTCCAGAAGGCCGCCAGCCTGGAAATAGTAGGTCGCCACTGCGGGGTGTCCGAAGACCTCCTCGTCCACGGCGTAGCCCGCAGCCCCTCCACCCTCCACGGCGTTAGCCACGGGCGGAAATCCCAGGGTGGTGGGCGCCGGCGCGCGTCCGTGGGGAAACAGGGCGACCACCTGGGCGGGCGTCATGCCGGCGCGTGCGCCATGCCACAGCTCGGGCGGCGGGGCCGGAGGCGGCAGGGGCGGCAGGGCGGTGGCGGCGGCCAACAGGAGGGCGAGCATGGTCATGGCTCCTCGCATGCGGCTGCGAACGCGTCGAGCCCCGTGCGCAGGTCGGCGATCAGGTCGTGGGGGTCTTCCAGGCCGATGTGGAGCCGCATCAGGGCGCCGGATGCGGACCAGCCGCGCCCCGGATTGCGCACCTGGGGATCGCCGAGCACGGCCAGGCTCTCGAATCCGCCCCAGGAGAAGCCGAGCCCGAACAGGCTCAATCCATCCAGGAAGGCGCTGGCGGCCTTGACCGATCCAGACTTCAGCACGACCCCGAACAGCCCGTTCAGGCCGCTATAGTCGCGCTTCCAGATTTCATGGTCCGGCGAGCCGGGCAGGGCGGGGCAGAGCACCTGGGCCACCTCGGGCTGCTGTTCCAGCCATTGCGCCACCTGCAGCGCCGAAGCGCCGTGACGGGCCATGCGCAGCGGCAGGGTGCGCAGGCTGCGCAGCACGGTGTAGCAGTCGTCGGGCGAGACCGCCCAGCCGGTGTCCTGCATGATCTCCCTCACCGCCGCGCCATGGACGGGATCGCGGGTGGCGACCGAGCCCATGAACACGTCCGATCCGCCCGACGCGTACTTGGTCAGGGCCTGGATCGAGAGATCGATCCCGGCGTCCAGCGGCTTGAACAGCACGCTTGCGCCCCAGGTGTTGTCGATCAAGCTGACGATCCCGCGCGCCCGCGCCGCCGCGCAGATGGCGGGGATGTCCTGGAACTCGAAGGTCAGGGAGGCGGGGGATTCCAGCATCACCGCGCGGGTGTTCGGACTCGCCAGCGCCATCACCTCGTCGGCGGTGGCGCGGGGGCTGAAATAGCGGGTGACGACGCCGAACCGCTTGAGGATGCCATTGCAGAACCGCCGGGTCGGGGCGTAGACGCCCGCGCTGACCAGGACCTCGTCACCCGCCGACAGCACCGCCATCAGGGCGGCGGTGATGGCCGCCGCGCCGGACGAGAACACCGCGGCGCCCGATCCGTGTTCCAGCTCGCAGATCGCCGCCTCCAGCGACGCCTGCACGCCCAGGCCCGTGCGGCCATAGCTGCGCATATCGCTGCTGTAGAGGCTGGCCGCGTCAGGCAGCAGTACGGTGGAGGCCCGCTGCACCGCGGGGTTCACGCCTCGGGCCGCGGCGCCCAGGCGTGCGTCAGGGCTGTCGCCGGCATGGACGAGGCGGGTGGCTTCGCGCCAATCGGGGTTCGCGGTCTTGCTCATCTCAGCCGGTCACGACGGGCGCATCCGCCCGGCCGCCCCATTCGGACCAGGAGCCGTCGTAGACCGCCACGTCCCACCGCCCGAGCCGCGCCAGGGCCAGCGCCAGTCCGCTGGCGGTGACGCCGGAGCCGCAACTCGTGGTCAGCGCGCCAGCAGGCGGGACGCCGGCGTCGCCGAACACCGCTGCGAGCGCGTCGCTCGGTTTGAGGCGGCCTTCGGCGGTCAGAATTTCGCTGTGGGGCACGTTCAGCGCACCCGGCATGTGACCGCTCTTCAGGCCGGCGCGGGGTTCGGGGGCCTGGCCAAGGAAGCGGGCGGCGGAGCGGGCGTCCACCACCGGGTCGGTCCCAGCGAGCACCTGTTCGAAGGTACGCACGAGTTCGAGACGGGATTTCGGCGTGAAGCGGGCTTCCGTGGTTGGTGCGGCGGGGCCGCTTTCCAGCGGCCGGCCTTCCGCGCGCCACTTGCGCAGGCCGCCGTCCAGCACGTTCACCGCGTCGTGGCCCATGGCGCGGAACGTCCACCACAGCCGCGCCGAGGCGATCAGGCCGTTGTCGTCGTAGGCCACCACCAGGGTGTCGTCGCCCACGCCCATGGCGGAGACCGCCGCCGCGAAGGCTTCCGGCGTGGGCAGCATGTGGGGCAGGTCGGTGGTGTGGTCGGCCACCGCGTCGATGTCGAAGAAGGCGGCGCCGGGGATGTGGGCCGCCGCGTGCTCCGCGTGGGCGTCGCGGCCCTCGGCGGGCATGAACCAGGTGGCGTCCAGCACCCGCACCTTGGGATCGTCCAGCCGCGCGGCCAGCCAGTCGGTAGAGACCAGGGGATCGGTCTGGGCGGTCGTCTCAGCGTCGGGCATCAGGGCTTCAACCAGGGCGGCGTGGGCAGGCCGTGCTCGGCCAGGAAGGCGGGATTGTACAGCTTGCTCTGGTAACGCGAACCATGGTCGCACAAGACGGTGACGATGGTCTTGCCAGGACCGAGCGCGCGCGCCAAACGCACCGCGCCGGCGACATTGATCCCAGACGAACCGCCCAGGCACAGGCCTTCGTGCTCCAGCAGGTGGAACACCTCGTTGACCGCCTCGACGTCGAGGATCTGGAAGGCGTGGTCGATCTCCAGGCCTTCGAGATTGGCGGTGACGCGGCCCTGGCCGATGCCCTCGGTGATCGAGGAGCCCTCCGACTTCAGTTCGCCCGAGGTGTAGTAGCTGAACAGGGCCGAGC
>NZ_LMUL01000014.1:738010-771147 GCF_009765965.1 Caulobacter sp. S45 | reverse complement strand
GGCCCATGCCGATGGCGACGCCGGGCCTGCGCTCGCGCAGCGCCTGGGCGATGCCGGCCAGGGTCCCGCCCGAGCCGATGGCGCAGATGAAGCCGTCGACCTTGCCCTCGGTCTGTTCGAAGATTTCCGGGCCGGTGGTCAAGTAATGCGCCTCGCGGTTGGCCAGGTTGTCGAACTGGTTGGCCCAGACCGCGCCGTTGGGCTCGGTTGCGGCGCGCTCTTCCGCCAGCCGGGCGGAGACGCGCACATAGTTGCCGGGATTGGCGTAGGGGACCGCATCGACCTCGACCAGTTCGGCGCCCAGCAGGCGCAGGGCCGCCTTCTTCTCCTCCGACTGGGTGCGCGGGATGACGATGGCGGTGCGATAGCCCAGTGCGGCCGCCACGGTGGCGAGCCCGATCCCGGTGTTGCCGGCGGTGCCTTCCACGATCAGGCCGCCGGGGCGCAGGCGTCCCTCGGCCTCGGCGTTGCGGATGATCTGCAGTGCGGCGCGGTCCTTGACCGACTGGCCGGGGTTCATGAACTCCGCCTTGCCCCAGATCTCGCAGCCGGTCAGTTCGCTGGCCCGCTTCAGGCGGATCAGCGGGGTTCCACCGATGGCGTCGACGACGCTGCGGGCCTGGATCATGGAGGGAAACTCGATTTGCCGAACGAACCGCCTACCTAGGGCGCGCACCCAGGGCGCGCAATCGCCGCGGCTTGTACAAGCGCGTCCGGGGGTCCACTTAGCCGTAGCTGATCCATGGGATCGAGGAGCCGTGTTTGACCCAGCCTAACGCCACCGTCGTCGTCGGCTCCGGCCTCGCCCGCCCGGTGCGGATCGGCAATGCGGAGCGCCTGTCGATCATCGCCGGCCCCTGCCAGATGGAGAGCCGCGCCCACGCATTGGAAACCGCCCATGCGCTCAAAGAGATCGCCGAGCGGCTGGGGATCGGGCTGATCTACAAGACCTCCTTCGACAAGGCCAACCGCACCTCGGCCAACGCCGCGCGCGGGATGGGTCTGAAGGCGGCGCTGCCGGTGTTCGCCGAAATCCGCGAGGTCACGGGCCTGCCGACCCTGACCGATGTCCATGACGCCGCCCAGTGCGCCGAGGTCGCCCAGGCGGTGGACGTGCTGCAGATCCCCGCCTTCCTCTGCCGCCAGACCGACCTGCTGATCGCCGCCGCTCTCACCGGCCGCACGATCAACGTCAAGAAGGGCCAGTTCCTGGCGCCCTGGGACATGAAGAACGTGATCGCCAAGATCACCGGGGCCGGGAACCCGAATGCGCTGGCGACCGAGCGCGGGGTGTCGTTCGGCTACAACACCCTGGTCTCGGACATGCGCGCCCTGCCGATCATGGCGGAGATCGGCTGCCCGGTGGTGTTCGACGCCACCCATTCGGTGCAGCAGCCCGGCGGACAGGGGACCAGCTCGGGCGGTCAGCGCGAGTTCGTGCCGGTGCTGGCGCGCGCTGCGGTGGCCATCGGCGTCGCCTGCGTATTCATGGAGACCCACCCCGACCCCGACCATGCGCCCTCCGACGGGCCCAACATGGTGCCGTTGAAGGACTTCGAAGCCCTGGTGGCCGAGCTGCTGGAATACGACGCCCTCGCCAAGCGGCGCACGGTCTGACGGGGGCGGCGTGACGGGCGGATCTCGAGGTCTCGCGCGTTATGGGATCGGCGCGCTGGCCGTGGCGGTGGTGCTGCTGGCCGGCGCCATGTTCCTGTTCCGGGAAGGCATTCGGCGGACGGCGCTCGATCCGAAGCAGCCGTTCCAGACCTATTCGCCGCCGCCCGCTCCCGACTACGCCAAGCCCGGCGCCTGGGCGCTGTTGCCTTCCGATCCGGGCCATCCCGACGCGACCGATCCACCGGTCGACGTCTTCTTCGTGCACTCCACCACCTACGACGGCGGCAAGGACTGGAACGCGCCGATCGACGACCGGGCGGCCCAGCGCTTCCTGACGCGGGTCGACCTGCCCAACTTCGCCGGCCCGTTCCTGCGCGTCGGTCGGGTGTTCGCGCCGCGCTATCGCGAAGCCAGCCTCTACGCCTACCTGACCCTGCGCGACGACGCCCGTGAGGCGCGCCGTTTCGCCTATCGCGACGTGGAGGCGGCCTTCGCCAACATGCTCCGTCGCATTCCCCCAGATCGGCCGCTGATCATCGCCGGCGTCGACCAGGGGGCCAACCTGATCACCCACCTGTTGCAGCAGGTGGTGGAGAAGGACCCCGCGCTGCAGAAGCGCGTGGCGGCGGTCTATCTGATGGACGCGGTATCGGCGGCGGATGTGTTCCGGGCCGGTTCACCGCTGCCGGCCTGCACCCAGCGCCGCCAGGCCGGATGCGTGGTCGGGTGGGCCGGCGCCCGCATGGACGATCCGACACGGGCGTCGCGCCGGCTGGACCGGGCGCTGGTGTGGAGCCGCGACGGCCAGCTGGAGAATCTCGGCGGGCGTCCGGCGCTCTGCGTCAACCCGATGACCGGCTCCACCGGCGGCGATGTGGCCTCCGCCCGGCTCAACCTCGGCGCGGCCAACGCCACCGGGCTGGAGTGGGGCCTGCGGCCGGCGTTCATGGCGCATCAGGTCTCGGCTCAATGCTTGGGCGGCCTGCTGCGACTGTCGCGGCCGTTTTCGTCTTCGCTCCAGCGAAGCGGGTCTTGGGCGGAGCGCTATAAGGCGCCGCCATTCAACCTGTTCTACGCCGATATCGAGGCGGACGCGGAGGGACGGGTGGAGACCCTGCTCGGACAACGCCTGTATGGGCCGCCGGCCCCGCCGATCCAGACCTCGGTGGAGGTGAGGGACTTCCCCATTCACCGGATGGATTGAGGGGCGCTGCCACATGACCGTGCGTGGCTAATGAACATTTGTTCTCGCCATTTCTCCGCGTCACCAAAACCAAAATTATTAGGCCGTTAATTACAGCGGTTAGCGGGATTTTAGCCGACACGCGTCAAACTTTTGGTTGAGTGGGGCGAGATTTCCTATGCAAGTTAAAACCAAAATAGAGGCGTTCATATCGAGCGCCGTCATCGCCGGCGCTTTATCTCTCGTTTCCCTTGGAAACGGCTCCTATCAAGCGCCGTCCAAACCTACAGCCAGCTTCAGCGGCTTGTCCCCGACCGTTTCGGCAACCTTTCATCGCGCGGAGGGGGTTTCGCCGGCGCCTGAGCCTTCGCCAAGTGTGCCGAAGATTTCCGACGAGCAACGGTTGAAGTCGCTGATGCCGCCCCGTTCGCTCGATTCGTATGTGCTCGAGGCGCTTAAAGGCGGCCTCGTCTACATAGTCATCTTTATCCTAGCTCATCTGGGTTTGCGCAGGCTGCAACAGTCTGGACGCTGGACCTACGCCGGTATTGGATCGCTCGCGACGTCGATTTCGATCGCCGGGCTAACACCGCTCTGGGCTTGGGAAAGATTGTTACAACAAGGAAGATTGAGCTTCTATTTCCTCGTGATTGCGGGCGCTGGCGCAATGATGGGGTTCATCTATCGCTGGCGCGCTGGCCTTGAGGGCGAGGGAGACGATCCAAGTGCATTGGCGCGCGCCCTGGAAACTCGGTCCGCGGCAAAGCAAGCTACAGTAGCTTCGACAAACGACCAAGGGACGGCTACCGACGAGGCTCTTATTGCTGTGGGACGTTCCGAATATTTCGACGGACCTCTGCAGGTCAGAACCACCTTCGCGGTCATGTTCGTTGCTGCCATCGTATCTAGTGGATTCTACTGCCTTATGCTGTTCGTCTTCGGTGCTTCGGCAGATCTCGCGATTAAATTGGGCGTTTCTATTCCATTCTTGCCTGAAATGGCTAACGTCGCAGGAGTGAATTTAATATTTACGCTGGCTCTGAGCGTCGTCACGGCTCTTCCTTCTACTTTTCTAATATTTTTGGGTCATTTGATCCTCAGAGGGTTCAATAAGTTGTCCTACCCGGCGTATATCGTATCTGGATTTTTGGCGCCGGTGCTGCTCAGCCTGTTGGTTGGTCCGCTCGGGTTGATTGTGGGGCTGCAAGCCGCGTTGCCGATGGCTATCGCCATGGGCGTATATCGCAGCATGGCGGGCCTTGAGCCAAAGCCCGTCAAGGAAGACATCATCTTAAACGACCGGCGCAATTTGGTCGGGGCCAACCACGCGCGCCGCCAATTTGGACGATTGGTAAAGAGCTAGTCCAAAGCTTAGACTGTTTCCATCGAGTGCTTTTGAGCAAGGAAATCGCGCCCAAAACTTGGGAAGGACCTAAGCTCAATCTGACCCATCCCTAACTCCATGCCTTATGCGTACAACCCCTAACCCGCCGCCGACCAGTCTCCGTCCGGCCGCCAGTCGAACAGCTCCTGCAGCGTCCTCGCCGCCTCTCCGCGCGGGCTGACAAGCCCAGGATCGCGGGCGAGCAGGGCGCGGGCGTCCTTGGCGGCGATGGCGATCAGGTCGCGGTGGGCGGCGGGGTCGGCCAGCTTGTAGTCGGGCAGGCCGCTCTGGCGCGCGCCGAGCAGGTCGCCGCCGCCGCGCAGCTCCAGGTCCCGTTCGGCGATCAGGAAGCCGTCCTCGGTCTCGCGCAGGATGTTCAGCCGCGCCTGGCCGGAGATGCTCAGCGGCGGTTCGTAGAGCAGCAGGCAGGCGCTCTGCGCCGCGCCCCGGCCCACGCGTCCGCGCAGCTGGTGCAGCTGCGCCAGGCCGAACCGCTCGGCGTGCTCGATCACCATGATGCTGGCGTTGGGCACGTTGACGCCGACCTCCACCACCGTCGTGGCCACGAGCACCCCGATCCGGCCCTCGGCGAAAGCGGCCATCACCGCGTCCTTCTCGGCTGGCGGCATGCGGCCGTGGACCAGGCCTACGCGCGGCCCGAGCCGTTCGCGCAGTTCCACCGCGCGGCTTTCGGCGGCGGCGACCTCCAGCACTTCGGACTCCGCGACCAGCGGGCAGATCCAGAACGCCTGGGCGCCGCCGTCCAGCGCCTGATGCAGGCGCGCCACCACCTCGTCCAGCCGGGCGGTCGGCGTCGCGCTGGTGGCGACGGGTTTGCGGCCGGGCGGCTTCTCGTCCAGGCGCGAGATGTCCAGGTCGCCCAGCGCGGTCAGCTCCAGCGTGCGGGGAATGGGCGTGGCGGACAAGGCCAGCAGATGCACGGCATGGCCCTTGGCGTGCAGCCGCCGGCGCTCGGCTACGCCGAAGCGGTGCTGCTCGTCGATCACCGCCAGCGACAGGTCGCGGAAGACCACGTCGTCCTGGAACAGGGCGTGGGTGCCCACCGCCACCGCGGCGCGTCCATCGGCCAGGGCGGCCAGCTTCTCGCGGCGCTCCACGCCCTTGTCGCGCCCGGTGAGCAGGATCGCTGACACGCCCACATCCGCCAGTGGCCCACGGAGGGTCTCCAGGTGCTGGCGGGCGAGGATTTCGGTGGGCGCCATCAGCACCGACTGGCGCCCGCTGGCGGCGACGTCGGCCATGGCCAGCATGGCCACCACCGTCTTGCCCGACCCAACGTCCCCCTGCACGAGGCGCGACATCCGCTGGCCCGAGGCAAGGTCGCCGCCGATCTCCGCCAGGGTGCGCCGCTGCGCGCCGGTGAGCTGGTAGGGCAGGGCGGCCTGCGCGCGGGCGGCGACCTCGCTGTGGGGGATCGCTGGCGCGGCTTCGGCGCGGATGGCGGCCTTGCGCTGGGTCATGGCCAGCTGGTGGGCGAACAGTTCGTCATAGGCCAGCCGCCGTCTGTGCGGGCTGTCCAGGGCGATGTCGGCTTCGGAGACCGGGGCATGCAGCCGCTCAAGCGCCGCGCGCCAGCCGGCCCAGCCCTCGCGCGCCATCAACGGCGGATCGATCCACTCGTCGAGTTCGGGCGCCTTCTCCAGCGCGCCCAGGGCCAGCCGCCGCACGGTTCGCGCAGGCAGCCCGGCGGTGGCGGGATAGACCGCCTCGTGGCGCGGAATATCCTGGGCGCGCTCCAACGCTACGAGATAGTCGGGATGGGCGATCTGGGCCTCGACGCCGAACCGCTCGACCTTGCCGCTCACCGCCCGGTCGGAGCCCACCGGATGCGCCTGGGCCAGATGTGCGCCGCCGCCCTTGAACCAGCTGAGGAAACCGAAGCCGGTCTCGTCGGCGATGCGGATGCGGTAGGGCGCGCCGGGCCGATGGGAGGGCAGGTGGGCGTCGATCCGCACGATCAGGGTCTGGGTCTCGCCCTCGACCGCCTCGGCGATCTTGCGCACCGGCCGCTCGATCAGCCCGGAGGGGGCCAGGAACAGCAGGTCGCGCACCCGCTCGCCCGCCACCTTGACCACCAGCGGCGCGAGCTTGCCGCCCACGCCCTTCAGGGTGGCGATCTCGGCGAACAGGGGAAAGAGGATTTCGGGGCGCATGATTTGCGCTTCAATCACAGGACCGGGGCGTCCAGTGCAAGGAGGATCGTCGGACAGGTGGCGCAGGCGGCTCGCGACGACTATATCGCCCACCCATGCCGAACGAAGACACAACGGTTCCCGATCCAGCCGCTCCCGATCAGGCGGCGCATGAGGCCCACCTGCGCAAGGTCTGCTTTCGCGCGTCGCACCGCGGCTTCCTGGAGGCTGACCTGATCCTGGGGCCGTTCGCGCGCGAATATGTAGGCGCGATGTCGCCGGCCGATTTGGCGGAGTTCGAACGGCTGCTCGATGAGCCCGATCAGGACCTCTATGGTTGGATCGTCGGCATCAAGCCGACGCCCGAGGCGTTCGACACGCCCATGTTGGCCCGCATCCAGGAATTCCGCTTCCAGGCCCACGCCGCCCGCACGCGCGTCGAGTAGGGATGGCGTCCACTAAAGTCTCGGAGTTGGGGTTGGACCTGTCGCGTATCGCCAACGGCGTCGGCCGATTGGAGCTGGTCAATGCGCCGGAGGGCTTCGACGCCCTGGCGATGGCCGACATCGCCCGCGCCCGCAAGGGCCTGACCGTGTTCGTGGCCCGCGACGGGACCCGCGCGGACGCCTTCGTCGACGCCCTGGCCTTCTTCGATCCCGAGCTGCCGGTGTTGCGGATGCCGGCCTGGGACTGTCTGCCCTACGACCGGCTTGGACCTTCGGCGGGCGTCGCGGCGGCGCGGACCTCGGCCCTGTCCGCCCTGGCGCGCCGCAAGGAGGGCGACGCCGATCCGCTGGTGGTGGTCACCACGGCGCCCGCCATGGTCCAGCGCACCCCGCCGCGCTCGGCGCTGAAGGCCGCCAGCTATGAGGCCCGCGTGGGCCGCGACGTGCAGACCGCCGACCTGGAGCGCTATTTCAGCGTCAACGGCTATATCCGCGCCTCCACCGTTTCGGAGCGGGGCGAGTTCGCCATCCGCGGCGGCGTCATCGACGTGTTCGCGCCCGGCGCGCCGGAGCCGGTGCGGCTAGACCTGTTCGGCGACACCCTGGAATCGATCCGCGCCTTCGATCCGGAGACCCAGCGCTCCACCCGCCAGCTTAAGTCCATCGACCTGCTGCCGGTGTCCGAAGCCCTGATCGACGCTGACTCCATCGCCCGCTTCCGCAACGCCTATGTCGCGGCCTTTGGAGCGGCGGGCGACGACCCGCTCTACGCCACCATCAGCGAAGGCGGTCGGCGCGCGGGCATGGAGCACTGGCTACCCTTCTTCTACGACCGGCTGGAGACCCTGTTCGACTATTTCGGCGCCGCCGCCCTGATCGCCATCGACCACCTGGCCGAGGAATCGCTGGACGAGCGGCTGGCGATGATCACCGACGCCTACGACGCGCGGAAGGACCTGGCCAACAACCGGGGGGGCGGGGTCTATCGTCCCGCGCCCGTGGCCTCGCTCTATCTCGACCGCACCGAGTGGAACACCGCGCTGAAGACCCGCGCGGTGCGCCGCTTCTCGCCCTTCAACCAGGCGGAGACCGAGACCGTCGTCGACATGGGCGCCAAGGCCGGGCGGAACTTCGCGCCCGAACGCGGCCAGGACAGCGTCAACCTGTTCGAGGCGGTGACCGAGCACGCCAAGGCGCTGGGCAAGGCCGGCAAGCGCGTGCTGTTCGCTTCTTGGTCAGAGGGCGCGTCGGAGCGCCTGGGCGCCATGCTGGGCGACCACGGCATGAAGGCGGTGCGTTTCGCCAAGACCTGGGCGGACGTGAAGAGCTACGGCGTTCCCGGCGCCAAGGCCAAACCGCCGCAGCGCGCCGTGCTGCCGGTGGAGGGCGGGTTCGAGACCGCCGACCTGGCCGTCATCTCGGAGACCGACATCCTGGGCGACCGCCTGGCGCGCCCGCGCCGCCGCCGCCGCGCCTCCAACTTCCTGGCCGAGGCCACCTCGCTGACGCCGGGCGACCTGGTGGTGCACATCGACCACGGCATCGGCCGCTATGAGGGGCTGAAGACGCTGCAGGTGCAGGAGGCGCCGCACGACTGCCTGGACCTGACCTACGCCGGTGAGACGCGCCTGTATCTGCCGGTCGAGAACATCGACCTGCTGACCCGCTACGGTTCCGAGACCGAGGGCGTGCAGCTCGACCGGCTGGGCGGCGCCGCGTGGCAGGCGCGCAAGGCCAAGGCCAAGGAGCGGCTGCGGATCATGGCCGACGGCCTGATCAAGCTGGCCGCCGCGCGCGAGCTGAACACCACCGAGGAGGTCGACCCGCCGCACGGGGTGTTCGACGAGTTCTGCGCCCGCTTCCCCTACGAGGAGACCGAGGACCAGCTCAACGCCATCTCCGACGTGCTGGGCGATCTGGCGGCCGGCCGGCCGATGGACCGGCTGATCTGCGGCGACGTCGGCTTCGGCAAGACCGAGGTGGCGCTGCGTGCGGCCTTCATCATCGCCATGACCGGGCGGCAGGTGGCGGTGGTCTGCCCGACCACACTGCTGGCCCGCCAGCACTTCCGCACCTTCGAGCAGCGCTTCGCCGGCTGGCCGGTCAAGGTGCGCCAGCTCTCGCGCATGGTCCCTGCCAAGGAGGCGGCGGAGACCCGCGAGAAGCTGAAGGCCGGCGAGATCGAGATCGTGGTCGGCACCCACGCCCTGCTGTCCGAACAGGTCAAGTTCAAGGACTTGGGCCTGGTCGTCGTCGACGAGGAGCAGCACTTCGGGGTCAAGCACAAGGAGCGGCTGAAGGCCATGCGCGCCGACGTGCACATGCTGACCCTGACCGCCACGCCGATCCCGCGCACCCTACAGATGGCGCTGTCGGGCATCCGCGAGATGTCGATCATCGCCACCCCGCCGGTCGACCGCCTGGCGGTGCGCACCTACGTCGCGCCCTACGACCCGATCATGGTGCGCGAGGCCCTGCTGCGCGAGAAGTACCGTGGCGGTCAAGCCTACTACGTCGTGCCGCGCCTGTCGGATTTGCCGGAGATCGAGAAGTTCCTGCGCGAGCAGGTGCCGGAGATCAAGTTCGTGGTCGGCCACGGCCAGCTCGCGGCGACCCAGCTGGAGGAGGTGATGACCGCCTTCTACGACGGCCGCTACGACGTGCTGCTGTCGACCACCATCGTGGAATCCGGCCTGGACGTGCCCACCGCCAACACCCTGGTGGTGCACCGGGCCGACATGTTCGGCCTGTCCCAGCTCTACCAGATCCGGGGCCGGGTCGGCCGCGCCAAAGCCCGCGCCTACGCCTACCTGACCACCCCGTCCGAAAAGCCGATTACCCCCACCGCCGAGAAGCGGCTGAAGGTGCTGCAGTCGCTGGATAGCCTGGGCGCGGGCTTCCAGCTCGCCAGCCACGACCTGGACATCCGCGGCGGCGGCAACCTGCTCGGCGACGAGCAGTCGGGCCACATCAAGGAGGTCGGCGTCGAGCTCTACCAGCAGATGCTGGAGGACGCCGTGGCCGAGCTGCGCGCCGGCGCCGCCTCGGAACTGGTGGAGGCGCGCGGCTGGTCGCCCCAGATCAACACCGGCACCGCCGTGCTGATCCCCGAGGCCTACGTGCCCGACCTGAACGTGCGCCTGGCCCTGTACCGCCGCCTGTCCGAGGCCGAGCGCCCCGAGGACCGCGAGGCCCTGGCCGCCGAACTGATCGACCGCTTCGGCCCCCTGCCGCAGGAGGCCGACGCCCTGCTCAAGGTGGTGGCGATCAAGGGGCTGTGCCGCCAGGCCAACGTCTCCAAGATCGACGTCGGCCCCAAGGGCGCGGTGGTCGCCTTCCGCAACGACACCTTCCCCAACCCGCTGGGCCTGGTCCAGCAGGTGCAGAAACGCGCCGCCGACTGGAAGCTCCGCCCCGACCAGAAGCTGGTGGTCAAGGGCGAGTGGGACACGCCGGAACAGCGGCTGACGGTGGCCGAACGGGTGCTGAGCGCGCTGGCCAAGGTGGCGCTGGCGGGGTGATCAGTCTCGGGATGTCGTGTTTTGGCACCCCGCGGATGTCAGCTTGCAACCCTGGAGCGGACATGTCCGCAACGTGAGGCCGTGAGCCTTCAGGTGACATGGGGGACGGGCCGGACGGGCTTTGACCTAGGCTACTTACTTCTCAAACGCGCCCTCCGCGCCCGTCGTTGTTTCTCCTTAGTTGGCAAACCGGTCATTGCCTGTTGAGCATTTCTCTTTGTCTCTAGGTAATCGCGAAAAGCGGGATTTACTTCCCAGAGCATCTTCTGCATCTCATTCCAGCGGGGCTTGGAGACGAGGAAGGGATCGTCCTCGGATCGCACATGCCGAAATTCATCTCGCTCCCCGGTGTCCGACACACGAGCGTTTAGGACGTTCGCAACATATAAGAATCGCCATAAGTCAAATATGTCGACCTCTAAATTAGGTTTTATAGTGCGCCCATATAGAGTTATTCCAAATTGACTTGCGGCACTGGTCAAATGTGACTTGGCCGACTCGGCGGTCATTCTAAATCCACCCTCAGAATATTCAACCTGTGAAAAGGTTCTAAGTATATCTTCGGCTCTCGGGCATTCAAGTTCAAATTCTTGACCGAAAAGTCGCGCGCGATCCTCTGAAAATCTGGGCATTACAGTCTGAAATGTAGTCTCGTTGATCTTTGAAATGTGCTGTTTGTTTGAAGCGTGATCGGCTAATTGACTGATAAGCTGGATGGCGTCGCGAGGTCTTTGCCGAGATCGGACGAGTACAAGGTCAATCCATGAGCGGGGTGTTTCACTGTTTGGTGGCCTTGCAGCTGCACCCTCAAAGAAGGTGGTCCACATTTCGGTGCCGCCACCGCATTCGGCGCTCGCAAGTTTCAATCGTGTTTCAATAATTTCTTTAATGAGTTTGTCGCTTGATGATAGGTTGACAACTAGGTTGGTGAAATGATCGGTTTGATCTCGCTGGGCTGAAGATTCACGTTTCAACCTCTCCCACACCTCTTCACGCAGGCTAACCACGCATCGGAGCTGCGGTATGTCGGATGCAAGCTCGCGAGCTGCCAAGATGAGACCCCAAATCCTATTTAAGTGACCTGGCCTATCCGGATTTGCGATTTGATCAGTATCATCGATAAACAAATGGAAGCGTTCATCCTTCACCCTCCTCCCGATGGCTTCCTCTAATTCCTTCCGAGTTACCGCCGTAAATTCTGGAAGAATCTGCGTAAGATCGACTTTGATGAGGGGTTTGGCAATCTTCGGGAGGGATCGTGCTAATTTACCGATCAAATCTGAGCTCAGATGACCTGATCGGATCGCTTCATTGTAAATGATCGCTTCATCGCCTAACGCTAAACCCTGACGGTTCTCCGCCAATTTGCTAGCAATCGCACTTAGAAGGAGTGGTTGAAATCTATGTTTAAGCTCACCAATTGAATCATTTTCACCGAGTCCTGATGCGTCCAGATCGGATGGCCGTATAAGAACTGAAGGAACCTTTTGTCTATCAAGTATTCTGGTCGCCACCTCAATTATTGCGCTTTTCCCCGTTCCTTTGCGGCCAACCAAAAGGTAAGGGTTTCCCGCGCGCGGCGAGAGTATGCGAGGAAAGTCGCTGACATATACAAAAACACGCTCTTGTATTTGCCTTTCTCCCTCCGCCGTGCCCGATGGAAACCAACTTTGAAGAGTTTCTAGATTTTGGCCCATGTGATGCTTGACCGAGTCCATGATCGCGGTGGCGAGGGTTGAGGCAGTTTAGCTTTCAGGCGGCGGGGCAACAACTATACCCTCTATGGCTCAGCATATCCTCGCTAAGATAAACCGGCCGCTGTCACCGATATTCACGCGGCCGCTTTCTACACGCCGAGGGTTCGCTTAGTGCTAGCGCCGATCCCTGCTTGCATGAGGTCGGTCTTCCCACCTCACACCCGCAGGGGCATCAGCACGTAGCGCACGCCGGGGTCGACGGGGTCGAGCACCAGGGTGGGGGAGGCGGGGTCGGCGAAGCGGAACTCGGCCATCTCGCCCTGGATCTGGCCGGCGACGTCGAGCAGGTAGCGGGCGTTGAAGCCGATCTCGAAGGGCTCGCCGTCGTAGTCGATCTCGACCTCCTCGACGGCCTGGCCGGCCTCCATGTTGCGCACGGTCAGGATCACCTTGCCGGGCTCCAGCGCCAGCTTCACCGAGCGCGACTTCTCCGCCGAGATCGTCGCCACCCGGTCCACCGCCGCGGCGAACAGGGCGTTGTCGATCATTGCGACCTTCTGGTTGTCGCGCGGGATCACCCGCATGTAGTCGGGGAACGAACCGTCGATCACCTTGCTGGTCAGCGCCGCGCGGCCGCCGAACTCGAACCGCACCTTGGCGGGGGAGAGCTGCAGCTGCACCGTCTCGCCGGCGTCCTCCAGCAGGCGGCGCGCCTCCTGGATGGTCTTGCGCGGCACGATCACGCCCGGCGCGCCGATGGCGCCCTCGGGGGCGGGCATTTCGGCGAGCGCCAGGCGGTGGCCGTCGGTGGCCACGGCGCGCAGCTTGGTCTGGCCGTCCTCGGTGACGGTGTGCAGATACAGGCCGTTCAGGTAGTAGCGCGTCTCTTCGGTGGAGATGGCGAAGCGGGTCTTGTCGATCAGCCGCATCAGGTCGGCGACGTCGACCTCGATCGGCGGCGACAGGCCGTCCGACGACATCACCGGGAAGTCGCCGGCCGGCAGCACCGGCAGGTTGAAGCGCGAGCGGCCGGCCCGGATCGACAGGCGCGGGTCGTCGCCGGCGAAGCTGAGCTCCACGTCCGCGCCCTCGGGCAGCTTGCGCACGATCTCGTAGAGGGTGTGGGCCGGTGCGGTGATCTGGCCGCCCGTGCTCACCTGGGCGCTCGTCTGGTCGACGATCTCCATGTCCAGGTCGGTGGCCGACAGGGTCAGCGCGCCCCCCTCCGCCGACATCAGCACGTTGGATAGGATCGGAATCGTATTGCGGCGTTCCACTACGCTCTGCACGTGGCCGAGCGCCTTGATCAGGGCGGAGCGCTCCATCGTCAGCTTCATCGCGTCGTCCGGTCAGGCGCGGGACTCAAGCTGAGTCCCGTCAAGTCGAGGGTCGCAGAGACTAGCCGAAACCCTGGCGGGCGAAAGGGGGCGGTTGGCCTTCCTTGCACGAAATCCCTGAGCCCGCGCGGATTCGTCCCGCGTGCGGCCCCAGGCGCGGCATGGACATCGGCTGGCGGTCGGTTATTGCCAGCCTTCCATGCCCATTTCCGTCCGCGCCGCTTACCAGGAACGCCTGAGCCAGGGCGAGATCACCCCTGACGCCGCCCAGGCGGCGGCCGTCGAGGCGCTCGCCCGGCTGGAGGGCGAACTGAACGCCCTGGCCGAGCCCGGCTTCAGCCTGCCGTTCCTGCAGCGCCGACGCGAGGCGCCGCGCGGGGTCTACCTCTACGGGCCGGTGGGGCGGGGCAAGTCCATGCTGATGGACCTGTTCTTCGACTCCGCCCCGGTGACGCGCAAGCGCCGGGTGCACTTCCACGCCTTCATGGCCGAGATCCACGGCCTGATCGACATGTGGCGCAAGGGCGATCCGGCCGCGCGCAAGGCGGCTTTCGGCCTGGCCAAGGGCGATGATCCCATCGCGCCCACCGCCGGCCATGTGGCGGGCCAGGCCCAGTTGCTCTGCTTCGACGAGTTCCATGTGGTCGACATCGCCGACGCCATGATCCTGGGGCGGCTGTTCGAGGCGCTGTGGGCGCGCGGCGTGGTGATTGTGGCCACCTCCAACCGGGCGCCCGACGCGCTCTATGAAAACGGGCTGAACCGTCAGCTCTTCCTGCCCTTCATTGGGGAGCTGAAGGCGCGCATGGACGTGGTGCGGGTGGCCGGGCCCAAGGACTTCCGCCTGGATCGCCTGAAGGGCCAGCAGGTCTATTTCTCCCCGATCGAGGCCGAGACCCGGGCCGCGTTCGACGCCTTGTGGGCCAGCCTCACCGACGGCGTGGCCGAGACCGGTGAGACGCTGGAGGTGACCGGGCGCAAGATCCGCCTGCCGCATACGGTCGGCGGACATCTGCGCTCGAGCTTTGTCAGCCTGTGTGCGGCGAACCTGGGCGCGCAGGACTACCTGGCCGTCGCCAGCCACTTCCACACGGTGTTCCTGGAGGATGTGCCCTTGCTCACCGTCGACCGGCGCAACGAGGCGGCGCGGTTCGTGTCGCTGGTGGATGCGCTGTACGAGGCGAAGGCCAAGGTCGCGGTGCTGGCCGAGGCGGAGCCGGGGTCGCTCTATCCCGCCGGCGACGGTTCGTTCGAGTTCGAGCGGACGGTGTCGCGGCTGGAGGAGATGCGCTCGGCGGACTACATCGACGCCGCGCGGGATTAGTCCATTGTATTTGTTGGCGTTTTTGCCCGGCGGGATTCGACTCCCGTCGGGCGACGCGTCGTGCGGCCTAGTGGGCGAAGGCGCCCAGGGCCAGCAGGGGGAGAACCGCCAGGAGCAGCGTTCCCGCAGTTGCGAAACGATCGGTCATGTTGAACAGCTTGTTGGTCATTTTCTTATCCTTAGAGAGGCCTTGTCCGTCCCACCTTGGCTGCCACTCTTCGGTAGCTTGTTCCCTCCTCAAACACGAAACAGGAAGAAACAACCCCGGCGGAACCGGATGACGGGTATATGGTCCCCCGCTCCTTTAAAGTCGAATTAAATTGCTGCAATGCACGCGGAGGTGTGGCGATAAAGCGACACCGGGTGTGTCCGCCGCACGTTCAGCCCCCTCTGGGCGCCGAGCCGTGGCCGGACATCGCAGTGGGAAGCATCGACTGCGCGTGCTAGCCGAGGGGCCTATGGCTCGAACTGTCCTCAGACGCCTGTCGCTCACCGATTTCCGCTCCTACACCGAAGCGACGCTGGAGCTGGACGGCCGGCCCGTGGTGCTGTTCGGTCCCAACGGGGCGGGCAAGACCAACCTGCTGGAGGCCGTCTCCTATCTGGCGGCGGGCAAGGGGCTGCGCGGCGCGTCGACGGCGGAGCTTGGACGGCGGGCGCCTGGGGAGGCGTTCGGGCGCGCCTGGAGCGTGGCGGCCCTGGTCGAAGGACCCGAGGGGGTGCTGCGCCTGGGCACCGGCGTGGAAAGCCCGGGCGGCGCATCTCCGCCGTCCCGCCGTATTGTGCGCATGGAGGGCGAGACCGTTCCGCCGGGCGCTTTAAGCGACGTGGTGCGCCTGGTCTGGTTGACGCCGGCGCAGGATCGCCTGTTCCTCGAGGGCGGGACCGAGCGGCGGCGCTTCCTCGACCGGCTGGTGTTCGCCGCCGAGCCTGCCCACGCCACCCACGCCAACGCCTATGACAAGGCGATGCGCGAGCGGATGCGGCTGTTGACCGACGGCCCGGCCGATCCGGTCTGGCTCGACGCGCTGGAAACGCGGCTGGGTCTGGCCGGCGCCGAGGTCGCCGCCGCGCGCGCCCGCACCGTGGACACGCTCCAGTCTGAGATCGCCGGGCGTGCGGACCGACCGTTCCCTGGGGCGAGGCTTGAGCTTTCCGGCGATTGGGGGCGACCGTCGCCCGACACATCTCTGCCCGATATGGCGGAGCGTCTGCGGGAAACCTTGGCTCGCGCCCGGTCCCGCGACGCCGCCGCGGGTCGTGCGCTGACGGGGCCGCATCGCACCGATCTGAGGGTTATCCACGTCGAAAAGGACCGCCCTGCGGCGGAGTGTTCCACCGGCGAGCAGAAAGCCTTGATCCTGAACCTCGTCCTGGCCCAGGCGGCGCGATTGTCTCGTGCAGAATCGGCGCCGAACCCTATATTGCTATTGGACGAGGTTGCGGCGCATCTGGACGTGAAACGGCGCGCCGCCCTGTTCGAGGAGATCACGGCGCTGGGCTTGCAAGCCTTTCTCACCGGCACCGACCGGGCGCTGTTCGAAGACCTTACGACCTGGGGGCAGGGGGTGCGTGTGGACGCCTCCGTCCTCGGGCCGATGGAAGACTGAAGGACCGAATGAGCGATCAACTTCCCGACGCCCCCGAAACCACGGGGAACGGCGAGTACGGTGCGGAATCGATCCGCGTGCTGAAGGGCCTGGACGCGGTGCGCAAGCGTCCCGGCATGTATATCGGCGACACCGACGACGGGTCGGGCCTGCACCACATGGTCTACGAGGTGGTCGACAACGCCATCGACGAGGCGCTGGCCGAATACGCCACCCACGTCCAGGTGACGCTGAACGCCGACGGCTCCTGCACCGTGATCGACGACGGGCGCGGCATCCCCACCGACATCCACCAAGGCGAAGGCATCTCGGCGGCCGAGGTGATCATGACCCAGCTCCACGCCGGCGGTAAGTTCGACCAGAACAGCTACAAGGTCTCCGGCGGCCTGCACGGCGTGGGCGTGTCGGTGGTCAACGCCCTGTCCGACTTCCTCGAGCTGAAGATCTGGCGCGACGGCAAGGTGCACGAGATGCGCTTCGAGCGGGGCGACGCGGTCTCGCCGCTGAAGATCACCGGCGACGCGCCCCTGCGCGAGAACGGCAAGTTCCTGACCGGGACCAGCGTCACCTTCCTGCCCTCGATCCGCACGGGTCCAGGCGAGGACGACGGCACCTTCCTGGCCATCGAGTTCGATCGCAAGACGCTGGAGCACCGGCTGCGCGAACTGGCCTTCCTGAATTCCGGCGTGGTGATCCGCTTTAAGGACCTGCGCGACGCCGAGCCGTTTGAAGAAGTGATGCGCTACGAGGGCGGGATCGAGGCCTTCGTGCGTCACCTGGACAAGTCCAAGGCCGCGATCCTGAAAGTGCCGATCGCGGTGCGCGGCCGTCGTGAGCGGGTCGAGGTCGACCTCGCCCTGTGGTGGAACGATAGCTACCACGAGCAGATGCTCTGCTTCACCAACAACATCCCCCAGCGCGACGGGGGCACCCACTTGGCCGCCTTCCGCGCGGCGCTGACGCGGGTAGTGGGGAGCTATGTCGAGAAGTCGGGCGTGGCCAAGCGCGAGAAGATCAGCGTCTCCGGCGAGGACGCGCGCGAAGGCCTGACCTGCGTGCTGTCGGTGAAGATCCCCGACCCCAAGTTCTCATCCCAGACCAAGGACAAGCTGGTCTCCTCCGAGGTCCGTCCGGCGGTGGAAGGCCTGGTCTCCGAAGCGCTAAGCCAGTGGTTCGAGGAACACCCCAACGAAGCCAAGCTGATCGTCACCAAGATCGTCGAGGCCGCCTCAGCCCGCGAAGCCGCCAAAAAGGCGCGCGAACTGACCCGGCGCAAGTCGGCGCTCGACATCACCTCGCTGCCCGGAAAGCTGGCGGACTGCCAGGAGCGCGATCCGGCCAAGTCCGAGCTGTTCATCGTCGAGGGCGACAGCGCCGGCGGCTCGGCCAAGCAGGGCCGCAACCGCGAGAACCAGGCTATCCTGCCGCTCAAGGGCAAGGTGCTCAACGTCGAGCGCGCCCGCTTCGACAAGATGCTGTCGTCCGACCAGATCGGCACCCTGATCACCGCGCTGGGCGCCGGGATCGGACGCGACGACTTCGACATCGAGAAGATCCGCTACCACAAGATCATCATCATGACCGACGCGGACGTGGACGGGGCGCACATCCGCACCCTGCTGCTGACCTTCTTCTATCGGCAGATGCCGCTGGTGATCGAGCGCGGCTATCTCTACATCGCCCAGCCGCCGCTCTACAAAGCCGCCAAGGGCAAGTCGTCGCGCTATCTCAAGGACGACGGCGAGATGGCCGCCTTCCTGTTCGACGAGGGTGTGGACGGCGCAGCGCTGGACCTGGCCAACGGCGAGCGCCGCACCGGCGCGGACCTGGGCCAACTCGTCCGCGACGCCCAGGCGGCCAAGCTGTTCATCGATCGGTTGTCGTCGCGCGCACCGGCCTTCGCCATCGAGCAGGCGGCGCTCGCCGGCCTGTTCGGCGAGGGCGGCGATGTCGCCAAGGCGGCCATGCGGCTGAACCTCTATGCCGAAGAGGGCGACGGCCAGTGGACCGGCGAGGCCGCCCAAGGCGAGGGCGGCCACGGGTTCGGGCCGGGCGGCTATGTGTTCTCGCGTATCCGGCGCGGGGTGTCCGAGCGGATCGTGCTGGACGATCTGCTGATCCACTCCGCCGACGCGCGGCGCCTGATCGATCGTGCGCCGGCGCTCGCGGCCAGCTTCGCCGAGCCGGCGGTGTTCACGCGCAGGGACCAGTCGCGCACCGTTCGCGGGCCGCTGGATCTGGTGGCCTCGGTGATGGACGCGGGCCGCAAGGGCCTGAGCATCCAGCGCTACAAGGGCCTGGGCGAGATGAACGCCGAGCAACTTTGGGAAACCACGCTGGACGCCAACGCCAGGACCCTGCTCCAGGTGAAGGTGACCCACGCCGACGACGCCGACGACATGTTCTCCAAGCTGATGGGAGACCTGGTGGAGCCCCGCCGAGAGTTCATCCAGGAAAACGCGCTCGACGCGGCGGTGGACGTCTAAGGCGGAGGCTAAGGGCTCAAGCACTGGGCCCGGCCAACGGGCGCAGGCTAGCTGCGTGCCCAAGCTTTGCGGGAACCAAGCTGGGCTTTAAGCGCTCCTGTACCTAGGACTGAGGAGAGCTATCTATGAAGACCCTAGCCATCGCGGCCGCAGCCGCCGCTATGATGCTGACGGCGGCGCCCGCTTTCGCTTCGCCGGCGTCCGTGGTGCCCGACACGGCCCACAATATCGTCCGCGGCACGGGCCATATCGTGAAGGGCACCTATCGCGGCGTCGCCCATCAGGTCGGCAACGCCGGCTACGCCGTCCGCTCGACTGGCCACAGCATCGGCCATGGCGTGCGCCGTCTGACCGGCCATCATCATCGTCACCACTACGTCCACACCCACACCTCGAACTAAGGACTGCGGCGCGCCGAGTACGCGGTCGTTTCCTCAGGAGGCGGACGAGGTGCTCGGCGGAACCGTCGAGCTTGGTTCGCTTTTAGCCCTCGGGCGGGTGCAGCGAAGGACGACGGGAAATGCTGAAGACGGTTTTGGCCGTGACGGCCATCGGGGCGGCGACGCTCATGGCGAGCGCCCCCGCGCAAGCGCGCGGCGGCGGCGTCAAAGTGGGTACGCTCACCTGTCATGTCGGCAGCGGCTGGGGTTTCGTCGTGGGCTCTTCACGGCCCTTGGCCTGCGTGTTTTCTCCTACCCGTTATCGAACCGAGCGCTACATCGGCTCGATGTCCAAGTTCGGCATGGACATCGGGTACAAGCGCTCGGGCACGCTGGTCTGGGCGGTGTTCAATCCGACCGATCGCCTTGGACCGGGCGATCTGCACGGCCACTACGGCGGGTTGACCGCCAGCGCCACGGTGGGTGTCGGCCTGGGGGCCAACGCCCTCATCGGCGGTTCCACCCACACCGTGACGCTCCAGCCCCTCAGCATTGAGGGCAACACCGGTCTGAATGTGGCTGCTGGGATCGGCGCGCTGGACCTGCGTTATGCTTCCGATTCCAGAAGGTATGTCGGCCCTTCGCCCACGCGGTTGCACCACCATCGTCGCCACTGCGACTGTCATTAAGCCATGCTGTGACGTAAGCGGCTCGATCGGTTATGGTCTGGCCAGCGCCTAAGCGGGCGTTGGCTAGGCGCACGGCCGATCGGCCGTGGATATGGGAGACACGGCAGTGGGACTCTTCGACAATCTCAGCGGCATGGTTCAGGGTGCCCTCGGTCAGCAGGGCGAAGGCGAACAGGCCGGCGGCGCGATGGGCATCATCAGCAGCCTGCTGCAGCAGGGCGGCGGCCAGGGCCAGAGCAGCAACATCGTCGGCGCCTTGCTCGGCGGCGGCGGAGCCCAGGACGGTTCGGCCCAGGGCGGCGCGGGCGGCGGCATGGCCGGCATGCTCGAGACCCTCGCAGCCAACGGCCTGTCCGAGCATGTGGGCTCCTGGCTCGGCGGCGCCAACAATCTGCCGGTCTCGCCCCAGCAAATCCACGATGCGCTCGGTAGCGACCAAGTGCAGCAGATGGCCAACGCCAGCGGGCTGCCCGTGGGCGATTTCCTCAAGCACCTGGCCGACCATCTGCCCCAGGCCGCTTCCGAAGCTTCGGGCACGGCCGACAGCGACAGCTGATCGCGAGGATAGCCGAACCGTCGCCATTGCCTTGGCGGCGGTTCACCGCTAGAAAGCTCGGCTCTCCGGAACCGCCTGGCCATTGGCATGCCATGGCGGTTCGTCATGCTTGTTAGAAGGGCGGTCGGAAACGACCGCATGCAAAATGCCGAAGTTGAAGACCAAGTCGGGCGCCAAGAAGCGCTTCAAGATCACCGCCTCGGGTTTGGTGAAGGCCGGCGTCGCCGGCAAGCGCCACCGTCTGATCAGCCATAATTCCAAGTACATCCGCACCAATCGCGGAACCAAGGTCATGGCCGCCTCGGACACGCCGAAGATCAAGTCCTTCATGCCTTACGGCTGATCGACTCGGCCCTCGGTTTTCCCATTCCAGACACAGGTGAGATGATATGGCCCGCGTGAAGAGGGGCGTGACCGCCCACGCCCGGCACAAGAAAGTTCTAGAACAGGCGAAGGGCTTCTATGGCCGTCGCAAGAACACCATCCGCACCGCCAAGGCGGCGGTGGATCGCGCGGGGCAGTACGCCTACCGCGACCGCAAGATCAACAAGCGCAATTTCCGCTCGCTGTGGATCCAACGGATCAACGCAGCGGCGCGCCTGGAAGGCTTCACCTATTCGCAGTTCATCCATGGCCTGAACTTGGCCAACGTGGAAATGGACCGCAAGGTGCTGGCCGACATCGCCGGCAGCGACCCGGTCGCTTTCAAGGCGATCGCTGATCAGGTCCGCACCGCCCTGGCCGCCTAAGCCAACGATTACATTGCCGATTAGCTGAAGGCGCGCTCCAACCGGAGCGCGCCTTTTGCATGTCTGGGCATCAATACCGGTACGTCAGCTCCGCCACCACGGTGCGCTGGGGAAAGGGGTGGAACAGGTAGTAGCTGCGATCGGTCAGGTTATCGACGCCGACATCCCCGGTCAGATGCGGATCGATGACGTAGCGGGCGTGCAGATCCATGACGAAGTAGCTTCCGAAGCCGGTGAAGGTGTCGGCCACGTGATCGGAGTTGTCGATGGTCCCGAACGAACGGTCGCTGTAGCGTCCTGAGGCGGTGAAGCTGATCTTCTGCGTCGGTCGCCAGGTCGCGGTCGCCGCACCCCGTAGTCTCGGCAGCTGCGGGATCTGCTTGCCGACCGCCGCCGGGAAGCCGCTGTCGGCCTGGATCTGGGAGTCGACATAGGTGATCCAGCCGGACACCTCGACGCCGGGCAGTCCGACATCGCGTTCCTCGCCGACTAGCTCGGCCCCCTGGGCGCGGGTGCGGCCGACGTTCTGCACGAAGCTGAACAGGCCGGTCTGGCCCGGCAGGGTTCCGCTTTGCGAGAGCAGGGCGTTGTCGACATGCTCCTCGAACAGGGACAGCCGCAGCATGGCCTTGGGCCAGGTCCGCTGCGCCGACAGTTCCTCCGACACCGCGTCTTCCGGTTTCAGGTTCGGGTTGGGGATGGTGACCAGGGGCCCGGTGGTGATCGCTTGGTACAACTCCTCCACCGTCGGGAAACGGTAGGCGCGTCCGATCGAGGCGGTGAACCGCCAGTCGGGCCGGGGCGTGAAGGCCAGCACCGCCTTGGGTGAGAAGGCGTCGTGCGACAGGCCGGGCTGTTTGACGCTCTGGTTCGAGGCGAGGTTGGCGTTCAGGCCGTCATAGGCGTCGAAGTGCTCGTAACGCCCACCGACCGTAAGCGTCAGCAGGGACGCAAGGCGGATATCGTCCTGGGTCCAAAGCGCGTTGGTCTGGGTCTTGCCCTTGCCCAAGGTCGCGGTCGCGCCCGCCCCGCCGTCGACCCAGTTGGCTGTGTTGTACTTGGGGTTCTCGAGCTGGAAGCGGTCCTGGTGCACCCCGAAGCTGATCCGGTTCGCGCCGAGCAGACCGCCCTGTGGCCGCCATACGCCCTGCGCATCCAGGGTGTACCAGCCTGTGCCGTCGAGCGAGGTGATGGTTCCCGGGCCGCCGGCGTTCGCGCCGGGCAGGGCGCCGGTGGGCATGCGCTGACGGTCCTTCAGATAGTCGTAGGTGCTGGCCGTCAGGCTCCAGTCGAACACGCCGCCGGTGTGGGAGTTCAGGGCGAAGCTCTGGGCGAGGTGATCTTCCTCCAGATGGTAGCGGTCGTTGGAGAAGGCGCTGGCGGGCACCGTCGTCGGCAGGCCCGCTATATTGAGCGCGCCGGCGAACACCTGCGCCCCGGAAGCGTTGCGCAGGTAGCTCTGGTCGACGGCGTTATCCAGATTGCGGAAGAAGCCCACGGTGTAGGCGGCGCTCAAGCTGGGCGAGATGTCGTAACCCAGCTTTAGATTCAGGTTGTCCTCCGTCTGGTGCTCCAGCCCGCCGACGCCCAGCAGGGCGACCGGGGCGCCGGTACGGTTGATGGTGGCGATGGCCCCGGCGACTGGCGTCCCGCCTGAACCCGGTGTTCCGGCCAACGGGGCTGTGACGTCGAATAGGGGCTGGCCTTCGGTGTCGAGATGCTGGGCGCTCAGGCGGAAGGAGAAGGCGCCGATGCGGTCGCCCACCGAACCGCTCACCCGCCCGGTCGGGAAGGTTTCGTGGGTCGAGAAGTGATCGAAGTCCTGCCAGGCGCCTTCCACGCTCGCCTGGGCTTCGAAATGCTCGGGCATGCGGGTGGTGATCTGCACCACCTCACCAATGGAGTTTCCCGGGAACGCCGCGGAATAGGGACCGTACATCACCTCGATCCGGTCCACCGACTCCGGGGACGTCAGTCCCCAGCGCGGCGAGGCGTTGGTGTTGTTGTTGCCGATCAGGGCCGAGACCAGCACGCCGTCGACATAGACCAGGCTGCGCGCGCTTTCGCCGACGCCCGAGGTGCGGGTGGTGATCGGGTCCTGGGTGTCGCCGACGTGGCGCTGGCGGATCATCACGTCCGGCAGGTACTTCAGCAGGTCTTCAACCGTCGAGACGTTGGTGGTTTCGCGGGCCTGCTGGGCGTCCAGGGTGACGGATGCGCCGGGGAATGGCGCTTGATCGGTTCCGGTCCGAGACTGGGTGACGACCACGGGGGACACGGTGGTTGGGACGTCGAGGTCTGAGGCGTAAGCCGGGGTGCAGGCGGTGGCGGCCGCAAGCGCAAGGGCGCTGGCGGAGCCGAAGATGGTACGGGACATGGAACGTGCTCCCAGCCGGAGACGCGGCTGGCGTCCGGCGTGTGACGTGGACACGTGCAGGCTGGAGCCCGCACGCTGGCGCTTCAGGCGTCGGACGTCGTGGGTGGAGCGTGGGAAGGCGGCGGCGGGGCGGCGAGGCCAAGGCCCGGAGCCAGGTAGGCGATACGCTTGCCGGGCTCGGCGCTCAGCGCGACACGGGCCGGTAGGCGTGCGTTTAGGGGCGGTGGCGGCGGGGCGGCGGTGTGGCCGGCGAAGGCGCAGGCGCTGTCGTTATGGGAGCGGGCCGGCGCCTTGTCCTTTCCGGTCCAGAGCGTCAACGGGCCCTGGCCGGTGCAGATGACCAGCGGGAAAGCCCCCGCCCGCTCGGCGCCGGAGACCATGAAGCCGGGAGGAGCGATGACCCGCACGAACAGTGCGATAAGGGCCAGGGCGATAAGACCGCCGCGCCAAACGCCCTGTGCTTTCCGCATCATCTCCACGGCGCCGCCTTTAGACCTGTCTTGCCTGATGCGAAAGCGGGCATCCGCCACAGAGATCGGCGCCGCAAAAATATCTTCAATTTTGTGCTGTTCGTTGGGAACCGGCTAAGCTTCTTTTGCGTATGGCGAAAAGACGACGGGAGAGGTGCGTCTCCGTTCAGCGGTGTCAGCCGGGCCCAAGGCGTGATCACGTGTTTGGGATAGCGTCTGGATCGATGTGCGGCTAAAGCGATAAGCGAGGTTTGGCGCGATGCACATCGCATTACGATCGCCTCGGGAGATGCCTTTAGGGGCGATACAGTCGGCGGCGCGGGCGTAGGCGCAAAGGAAACGCCGGCGCGAAAAGGACAGGATTGATGGCTAGCGGTACGGTCAAGTGGTTCAATACGGCGAAGGGTTTTGGGTTCATCCAGCCCGATGACGGCGGGCAAGACATCTTCGTGCATGTCTCCGCCGTGGAACGCGCCGGTTTGAGTGCGCTGGACGAAGGGCAAACGGTCTCCTTCGATCTTGAGCAGGACGCCCGCTCGGGCAAGACGGCGGCTGGCAACCTCGAGGTTACCGGACAGGCCCCCGGTGGCGGCGCCCGATCGTCAGCCCCTCGTAGCGGCCCCGGCGGTCCGCGTGGCCCCGGTGGCGGTGGCGGTGGCGGTGGCGGCTTTGGCCGTGAGCGCGGCGGCTTTGGTGGCGGCGGCGGCGGTGGTTACGGCGGCGGCGGTGGCGGCGGTTACGATCGCGGCGGCGGCGGCGGCGGTGGCTTCGACCGCGCGCCCGCGCCTCGCGGCCAGTCGATGGGCTCCGGCAGCGGCAAGGTGAAGTGGTACAACGCCACCAAGGGCTTCGGCTTCATCCTGCCCGACGAGGGCGGCCCGGACATCTTCGTGCACGTTTCGGCGGTTGAACGCGCCGGCCTCAACGCCCTGAACGAGGGCCAGCAAGTCGCCTACGATCTCGAACAGGACCGCCGCACCGGCAAGACTTCGGCGGGCAACCTGCGGGTCACGGGCTAGGCATCGGTTTCGATTTGAGCTGCGCGCCGCCCGGTTCGACTGGGCGGCGCGTTTTCGGCTTACGCGTCTTCTTCTGTGGTCTTTGGCAGCTTCTCGGCCATGCCGAGCAACGCTTCCCGGCGGTCCATCTCGGCCCAGACCGCGTCCGGGTCTACGCCTAGCGCCGACCAGAGCACCGACAGATTGTAGAAAAGGTCGACGCTTTCGTTGATCAGGGCCTCGCGGTTGCCGATCGCGCCTTCGATGGCGACCTCGGCCGCCTCTTCCACCACCTTCTGCGCCATCTTCGCCGGACCCGAGGCCAGCAATTTGAGCGTGCGGGGGCTTTCGCGTACGCCGCGCCGCACGTCGTCGATCGCCGTCGCCAAGACCTTCAGGCGATCGGGCGCCGGGAGGGCCGGGAGAGGCTTGGGCGTTTTCACCTTTTGCTTGGGCAATGGCGGCGGCCTCCATCCGTATACGGACGAATCGGCGCGGGAGTGAATCGCGCCAAGGTTGATGATGAGCTGCTGTGGCGACGTTTACGTGACGCGCCGAGCCTAGGCTGAGGCGGGTTGAACCGTTGCCGACGCCGCGGGTTCCCCGGCGTCGGCCAGGAACTTCTTCACCGCGCGGGCGGCCTGGCGGATGCGGTGCTCGTTCTCGACCAATCCGATCCGGACATAGCCTTCGCCGTATTCTCCGAAGCCGAGGCCCGGCGCCACGGCCACGCCCGCTTCCTCGATCAGGCGTTTGGAGAATTCCATCGAGCCCATGTTGTGGAACTTCTCCGGCAACGGCGCCCAAGCGAACATGGAGGCGGGCGGCGAGGGGATGGTCCAACCGGCCCGGCCCATGCTTTCCACCAGGCAGTCGCGCCGTCCTTTATAGATCGCCCGGATCTCGGCGACGCAGTCCTGAGGGCCGTTGAGCGCGGCGGCGGCGGCGACCTGGATCGGCGTGAAGGTCCCGTAGTCGAGATAGGACTTCACCCGCGCCAGCGCCGCGCAGATGCGCGCATTGCCCACCACCATGCCCACCCGCCAGCCAGCCATGGCGTAGGTCTTGGACAGGCTGTTGACCTCCACCGCCACGTCCTTGGCCCCTTCGACCTGTAGGATCGAGGGCGGCGGGTTGTCGTCGAAGTAGATTTCCGAATAGGCCACGTCGGACAGCACCAGAAGCTCGTGCTTGCGGGCGAGCCGGATGATCTCGCGATAGAAGTCCAGATCGACCCACTGGGCGGTAGGGTTGGACGGGTAGGAGACGATCAGCACCGAGGGCTGGGGCGCGGAATGCTTCACCGCCCGGTCGATCCCGGCCAGGTACTGCTCGGGCGACAGGGCGGGCACGTGGCGGATCACCCCGCCGGCCATGATGAAGCCGTAGGCGTGGATCGGGTAGGCGGGGTTGGGACAGATGATCACGTCGCCGGGCGCGGTCAGGGCCTGGGCCAGGTTGGCGAAGCCCTCCTTGGACCCCATGGTGGCGATCACCTCGGTGTCCGGGTCCAGCTTCACCCCGAACCGGCGGTCGTAGTATCCGGCCATGGCGCGGCGCAGCCCGGTGATGCCTTTGGACGCCGAATAGCGGTGGGTCTTGGGCTTCTGCACGGTCTCGATCAGCTTCTCGACCACGTGCGGGGGCGTGGGCATGTCGGGATTGCCCATGCCGAAGTCGATGATGTCGACGCCCGTTGCGCGCAACCGGGCCTTGAGGCGGTTGACCTCTTCGAACACGTAGGGCGGAAGGCGGCGGATCTTGTGGAAGTCGGGCTGCATGGGACGGACTTGGGTCGGAGGAGCGGCGGGGCCGAACGCCTCGCCCTTCGACAGGATGAGACGTTCGGTGGCTAAAGGATAGGGAAGGCCGGTTACAGCCTTGCAGCGATCTTCCCTGCGGTCGCCTGGGTTCCCAGCTTTCCGCCGAGATCGCCCGTGAACTCACCCGCGACGATGGCGGCGGCGACGGCCACCTCGACCGCGTCGGCCTCGGCCTTCAGCTTCAGACCATAGCGCAGTAGCATGGCGGCGGATCGGATCGCGCCGATGGGGTTGGCCTTGTCCTGGCCGGCGATGTCGGGCGCGCTGCCGTGGATCGGCTCGAACAGGCCCGGACCGCTTGAGCCCAGCGAGGCGGAGCCCAACAAGCCGATGGAGCCGGAGAACACGCTGGCCTCGTCGCTGAGGATGTCGCCGAACATGTTCTCGGTCACGATCACGTCGTAGTCGCGCGGGTTGGTGATCAGCTTCATCGCCGCGCTGTCGACCAGGCCGTGGTCCAGTGTCACGTCGCTGTAGTGGTCGCGGTGCAGGCGTATGACGGTCTCGCGCCACAGCCGGCTGGTCTCCAGCACATTGGCCTTGTCGATCGAGGTCAGCTTGCCGCGACGGCCGCGCGCCGCCTCGAAGCCGATCCTAGCCACCCGCTCGATCTCCTCGACCGAATAGGTGCACAGGTCCGACGCCGTGGTCGCGGTGCGGGTACGCTCGCCGAAATAGACCCCGCCGGTCAGCTCGCGCACGATCAGGATGTCGACGCCGCGCACGGCCTCGGCCTTCAGCGGTGAGCGGTCGATCAGGGCGTCGTCGACGGTGGCGGGACGCAAGTTGGCGAACAGGCCCATGGACTTGCGGATGGCCAGCAGGCCCTGTTCGGGCCGCTTGGGCGCCAGGTCCCACTTCGGGCCGCCGACCGCGCCCAGGAACACTGCGTCGGACTTCACGCAGGCGTCGAGCGTCTCGGCGGGCAGGGGCTCGCCGGTCTGGTCGATGGCGATCCCGCCGATCCGGTGCTCGGCGAAGGCGAAGTCGTGGCCGAACTTCGTCGCGACGGCTTCCAGCACGAGGCGCGCGGCGCGGGCGACCTCCGGACCGACCCCGTCCCCGGGAAGCAGGACGATGCTGTGGCGGCTCATGCGGCGTGCTCGCGTTCGAAGGCTTCGATGGTGGGGACCCGAGCGATCAGCCAGCCTAGGGTGTCGACGCCCTCCAGCATGCATTCGCGCGAGAACGGCTCCACGGTGAAGCGGACCACGTGGTTGCCCATGCGCAGCTCATTGGCCTGCAGATCGATAGTGACCTGCTCGCCGGGATGTTCCAGCAGGCGCGCGTGGGTCTCCTCGTCCACCACCACGGGCAGCAAGCCGTTCTTCAGGGCGTTGGAGGTGAAGATGTCGGCGATCTCGGTGGAGACCACGGCGTGGAAACCGAAGTCGGTCAGCGCCCAGGGCGCGTGCTCGCGCGACGAGCCGCAGCCGAAGTTGCGTCCCGCCACCAGCACCCGATGTTCGTCGGCGTCGACGGTGTTGAGGATGAAGTCGTCCTTGGTCTTCCCGTCCGGCGTGTAGCGCCAGTCGTAGAAGGCCTCGCGCCCCAGCCCGATCTTGGTTGTGGTGGTGAGGAAGCGGGCGGGGATGATCTGGTCGGTGTCGATATTGTCCTGGGGCAGCACCACGGTGCGCGAGGTCAGGACCTTGAACGGTTCCATGGGCTGGTCCTCAGGCCGCGGTGTCGAGATAGGGACGGGGATCGGCGACGCAGCCGGCGACGGCGGCCGCCGCCGCGCTGGCCGGGCTAGCCAGGATGGTGCGTGCGCCCGGGCCCTGCCGACCCTCGAAGTTCCGGTTCGAGGTCGACACCGCCAGCTGGCCGGGACCGACCTGGTCGCCGTTCATGGCGATGCACATCGAGCAGCCGGCCAGACGCCACTCCGCGCCGGCGGCCAGGAACACCTTGTGCAGGCCCTCGGCCTCGGCGTCGCGGCGCACCTGCTCGGAGCCCGGCGCCACCAGTACGCGCACGCCCGGCGCCACCTTGCGGCCCCTGAACACCTCGGCGGCGGAGCGCAGGTCGCCCAGCCGGCCGTTGGTGCAACTGCCGATGAACACCACGTCCACCGGCTGGCCCGCCAGCGGCTTGCCAGCCTCGACCTCCATATAGGCGAGAGATTTGCGCGCAGCGGCGGTCTGGGCCGCCGGCACGGGCGCGTCGATGGCGATGGCGGCGTCCGGGGTGGTGCCCCAGGTGGCCATGGGCGCGATCTTGGACGCGTCCAGGCGGATCTCGCGGGCGAAGGTCGCGCCGGGGTCCGAGGCCAGGGCCAGCCAGCGCTCGGCCGCCTTGTCGAACTCCGCGCCCTTCGGCGCTTCTTGGCGGCCGCGCAGCCAGTCCAGGGTGACGGCGTCCGGCGCGATCATGCCGGCGCGCGCGCCGGCTTCGATCGACATGTTGCAGACGGTCATCCGACCTTCCATGTCCAGAGCCCGGATCGCCTCGCCGGCGTATTCCAGCACCGCCCCGGTGCCGCCGCCGAAACCGAGTTCGGCGATGATGGCCAGCACCATGTCCTTGGCCGACACGCCCTTGGACAGCTTGCCATCGACGGTGATCCGCACCGCCTTGGCCTTGCGCTGGAGCAGGGTCTGGGTCGCCAGCACGTGGCCGACCTCTGAGGTGCCGATGCCGAAGGCCAGGGCCCCGAACGCCCCGTGGGTCGCGGTGTGGCTGTCGCCGCAGACCACCGTCATGCCCGGCTGGGTCACGCCCAGCTCCGGCCCGATGACATGGACGATGCCGCGCTCGGGGCTATCCCAGCCATAGAGGCGGATGCCGTGCTCAGCGCAGTTGCGCTCAAGCTGGCGGACCTGGTTCTTGGCGTCGGCGGTGGCGTAGGGCCGCTCCCCGTCCGGCCCGGCAGGCAGGGTGGGAGTGGAGTGGTCCATAGTGGCCACGGTGCGGTCGGGGCGGCGCACCTTGCGGCCCAAAGCCTCCAGCGACGAGAAGGCCTGGGGCGAGGTCACTTCGTGCACCAGATGCAGGTCGATATAGAGCACGGCGGGGCGCTCGACCGTTTCGGGCTCTACGACGTGGGCGTCGAATACCTTGTCGTACAAGGTCTTTGGAGTGTTCATCGGGATCAATCCGCCAGGGCGGCTTGCTTGGGGGACGATGCGGCGTGGCCGTCGCTGTGGACTGGCTCCAGCCAGCCCCAGCGGTCCTCGGTGGTCCCGTTGAATAGGCCGTGGAAGGCTTGTTGCACCTTGTGGGTGATCGGTCCGCGACCGCCGCAGCGCACCTCGATCCCGTCCACCGAGCGGATCGGGGTGATCTCGGCGGCGGTGCCGGTCATGAAGATCTCGTCGGCGAGGTAGAGCGCCTCGCGCGGCATGGCCTGTTCCACGATCGGGACCGACCAGGTCTCGGCCAGCTTCAGCACCGTGTCGCGCGTGATCCCCTGCAGGATCGAGGAAGAGGACGGCGGCGTCATCAGCTTGCCGTCCTTGATCACGAACAGGTTCTCGCCCGCGCCTTCCGACAGCCGGCCGTCGGTGCCGAGCCCGATGCCTTCGGCGAAGCCGCGGTCGCGCGCCTCGCGTCCGATCAGGTAGCTGGACAGGTAGTTGCCCCCGGCTTTGGCGGCGGTCGGCACGGTGTTGGGGGCCAGGCGGAACCAGGAGGAGATGCAGACGTCCACCCCCTTCTCCAACCCTTCCTCGCCCAGGTACGCGCCCCAGGGGAAGGCGGAGATCGCGACGTCGACCGGCGCATGGCCGGGCTTGGGCACCACGCCCATGCCGCACTCGCCCAGGAAGGCGACGGGGCGGATGTAGGCGCTTTTCAGCCCGTTGGCGGCGGTGATCGCCTTGCAGGCGGCGATGATCTCGGCTTCGGCGAAGGGCGGCTGGTAGCCGTAGATGCGCGCGGAGTCGAAGAAGCGCCGGATGTGGTCGGTGAGACGGAACACCATCGGGCCCTTGGGGGTGTCGTAGACCCGGATGCCCTCGAACACCGAGGTGCCGTAGTGCAGGCCGTGGGTCATCACGTGCACCTTGGCGTCGCCCCAGGGCTTGATCTCTCCGTTCATCCAGATGTGTTCGGCCAAGGGCTTCATTGTCTTTACGCCTGGTTTGGCGGGACGGCTGGGCGTCCCGGCGATGAATTGGATTGTATGGGACGATATGAGGTCAAGAAAAAGCCCGCTGCGGCGGGCCGGAGCGGGCGGGGCGTCTCGAGTGGGCGGTTCGGCCCGTCTGCTACGAGATCGTCACGCTCCGGCGGCCTGAGCGAGCACGGCTACGCGTACGCCAGCGAGGAGGCTGGCGGTGGCGGCGAGGGTGCTAAGTCGAAGGGCGGACATCGCCATCTCGGGTCCCGGTGGGCAGGTTCGATATCCGTCCTCTAAAACACATTCAGGCGACGACGCAAACGGGTTTCTGAGCCTTTCGCGAAACAGTCGTGCTCATTTCGGCTCTAGGGTGAACGGCAAGGGGCACAAACTTGCGTTGAGGGCTTTTGCGAAGCTTGCCACTCAGAGGTGTTTGGGGCATTCAAGATGCATGACCGCCTTCGGACCCGAAGCGACCTTGCCCCTGCGCCTCCTGCGCAGCGCATCCGGCTGCCGGGCTCTCGGCCTCCTTCGACTTACCCGCCCCTGAGCGGAACGCCGGGCTGAGGCCCGAGCGCTCAGGGGACGCCGTCCGGCGATAGCGAACGCATCCGGGCGACCGAAGCAGCAGGCGAAACCCTATTCCAGGCGACCACGACCCATGACCATTCAGCATCCCAACTTCGGCGCTATCGCCGACGACCGCGTCATCATCTTCGACACCACCCTGCGCGACGGCGAACAGTCGCCGGGCTTCTCCATGACCCTGACCGAGAAGGTCCGCATGGCCGAGGCCCTGGCCGAGCTGGGCGTGGACGTGATCGAGGCGGGCTTCCCCATCGCCTCCAACGACGACTTCGAGGCCGTGCGCCGCATCGCCGAGGTCGTACGCGGCCCGGTGATCTGCGGGCTGAGCCGCGCGGCTCCGGGCGACATCGTCCGCGCCGCCGAGGCGCTGAAGGGGGCCGAGCGTCGCCGCATCCACACCTTCATCTCCACCAGCGCGCTGCATATGAAATACAAGCTGCGCATGGAGCCGGACGCGGTGCTGGAGGCGGTGGTCGCCTCCGTAACCCTGGCGCGCCAACATTCCGACGACGTGGAGTGGTCGGCCGAGGATGGCACCCGCACCGACATCGACTTCCTGTGCCGCGCGGTCGAGGCTGCGATCAAGTCCGGCGCCACCACCATCAACATCCCTGACACGGTGGGCTATGCGGCGCCGGAGGACCTGACGCGCATCTTCTCCACCGTACGCGAGCGCGTACCTGGGGCGGACGCGGTGATCCTGTCGGCTCACAACCACAACGACCTGGGCTTGGCGGTCGCCAACACCATGGCCGCCATCGCCGGTGGTGCGCGGCAAGTGGAAGGCGCGATCAACGGCATCGGCGAACGGGCGGGCAACTGCTCGATCGAAGAGGTGGTGATGGCCATGCGCACCCGGCCGGACGCCTATCCCTATGTGCACAACATCGAGACCACCAACATCCTGAAGACCTCGCGCCTGCTGTCGACCATCACCGGCTTCGACGTGCAGCCGAACAAGGCCATCGTCGGGCGCAACGCCTTCGCCCACGAGAGCGGTATCCATCAGGACGGGATGCTGAAGAACGCCGCCACCTATGAGATCATGACCCCGGAAAGCGTCGGCTGGACCAAGTCCAACCTGGTGCTGGGCAAGCATTCCGGCCGCGCCGCCTTCCGCGACAAGCTGGTGCAGCTGGGCTACGGCGAGATCGGCGACAACCGCCTGAACGAGGCCTTCCGCCGCTTCAAGGATCTGGCCGACCGCAAGAAGACCGTGTTCGAGGACGACATCATCGCCCTGATCGACGAGACGGTGGTGCGCGACCATGAGCGCGTCCGCTTCGTCAGCCTGGAGGTGCGCGCGGGCTCCAAGGGACCCTCGCGGGCCGAGCTGGAGCTGATGGTCGACGGCGTGACCCACACCGCCGAGGCCCAGGGCGACGGCCCGGTGGACGCCGCCTTCAACGCCATCCGCACCGTTTTCCCGCATGAGGCGACGCTGGCTCTGTTCTCCATCGGGGCGGTCACCGAGGGCACCGACGCCCAGGCCCGCTGCACCGTGCGCCTGGAGGAGAACGGCCGGCTGGTGGACGGGCAGGGCTCCGACACCGACACCATCGTCTCCGCCGCCCTGGCCTATGTTCATGCGCTCAACAAGCTGCTGGTCAAGCGCGAGCGGCGCGAGCCGGAGGCGATGTCGGCTTAGGGGCTGTTTCTGTTCCTTCCCCTCGAAGGGGGAAGGGC
>NZ_LMUL01000014.1:520814-737806 GCF_009765965.1 Caulobacter sp. S45 | reverse complement strand
CCGCCACAACGCCGCTTCGCGCTCGCCCTCCGTTGAGCGTAGAACACCGCCAATGCCCTTCGTCGCCCGCGTCCTGCTGCCCTTGCCCCTGCCGGAAGCGTTCGACTACGCAGTGCCCGAGGAGATCAGCCTCTCCGTAGGCGATCACGTCGCCGCCCCGCTCGGCCCAAGGTTGGTGCGCGGCGTGGTGACCGAGCTGCGCGACGCCCACGGGGTCAACCGTCCGCTCAAGCCCATCGCCGCTCGTCTGGACGACGCCGCCCTGCCGGCCAACACCCTGGCCTTTGTGGACTGGGCGGCCCGCTACGCCTGCGAGCCGCCGGGCGAGGCCCTGGCCATGGCGTTGCGCGGCCTGCGCGCCTCCCAACCCGCGCCCGAGCGGCTGGTGCAGGCCACCGGCGCTGCGCCGTTCCGGACGACGCCCGCCCGCGAACGCGTGCTGAAAGCCGCGACCCAGCCCATGCGCGCCGCCGCGCTCGCGGCGGCGGCCGAGGTGTCGGCGGGTGTGATCAAGGGGCTGATCGACGACGGCGCCCTGGAAGTCGTGTTCGCCCAGGAGCAGGCCGCCTTTTCCGAGCCCGATCCCGCCCTACCGGCCTTCGACCTCAACCCGAGCCAGGCCGCCGCCGCCGACATCCTGGTCAAGCTGACCCAGGCCGGCGATTTCCAGGTCGCCCTGCTCGACGGGGTCACCGGCTCGGGCAAGACCGAGGTCTACCTGGAGGCCGTCGCCGCCGTGCTGCGCGCAGATCCGGCCGCCCAGGTGCTGGTGCTGCTGCCCGAGATCGCCCTGACCCAGGCGGTGATCGCCCGCTTCGCCGCCCGCTTCGGCGCGGAGCCGGCCGAGTGGCATTCCGGCATCGCCCCGCCCAGGCGCAGGCGTGTCTGGGAGGCGGTGGTCGCTGGCCGTTGTCGGATCGTCATCGGCGCCCGCTCGGCGCTGTTCCTACCGTTCCCGAATCTGCGCCTGATCGTGGTCGACGAGGAGCACGACGCCTCGTTCAAGCAGGAGGACGGCTTCATCTACCACGCCCGCGACCTGGCTGTGGTCCGCGCCAAGATCGAGGCTGCGACGGTGGTGCTGGCCTCGGCCACGCCGTCGCTGGAGAGCATCTGGAACGCCCAGGGCGGGCGCTACACCTGGATTCGCCTGTCTTCCCGACACGGGGTCGCGCGCCTGCCCGAGATCGAGCTGATCGACATGCGCGAGGCCCCGCCCGAGCGCGGTCGCTGGCTGTCGCCGCGCCTGGTCGCCGCCATGGCCGAGACGTACGGGCGAGGCGAGCAATCGCTGCTGTTCCTCAACCGCCGGGGCTATGCGCCGCTGGTGCTGTGCAAGGCCTGCGGAGAGCGGATGACTGCGCCCGACACCGACTCCTGGCTGGTCGAGCACCGCTATTCCAATCGGCTGGTTTGCCACCTGACCGGCTTCTCCATGCCCAAGCCCGCGGCCTGTCCGCACTGCGGGACCAAGGATTCGCTGACCGCCATCGGCCCTGGCGTCGAGCGGCTGGAGGAGGAGGCGCGCGGCCTGTTCCCCGAGGCGCGGGTGGCGGTGTTCTCGTCGGATACGGTGATGGACGCCGCCGGGGCGCGCGAGATGGTCGGGCGGATGGCCGGGGGCGAGATCGACATCCTGGTCGCCACCCAGGCCGCCGCCAAGGGCCACAACTTCCCCGGCCTGACCCTGGTGGGGGTGGTCGACGCTGACCTGGGCCTAAAGGGCGGCGACCTGCGCGCGGCTGAGCGCACCTACCAGCTGCTGGCCCAGGTGGCGGGACGGGCGGGGCGGGCGGAACGGCCCGGCCGCGCCCTGATCCAGACCTATGCGCCCGAGCACCAGGTGATGGGGGCGCTGAAGGCCGGCGATCGCGACGGCTTCCTGGCGGCGGAGGCGGAGATGCGCGAGCTGTCGGGCCTGCCGCCCTATGGCCGGCTGGCGGCGGTGATCCTGTCCAGCCCAGACTTCGCCAAGCTCGACGCCTTCGCCAAGGCGCTCGCCGCCGCCGCGCCCTCGGCGGACGGGGTGGAGGTCTACGGCCCCGCCGACGCGCCGCTGGCCCTGATCCGCGGCCGTCGCCGCAAGCGCCTGCTGGTCCGTGCCGACCGCCGGGTCAACATCCAGGCCTATCTGGAAGCTTGGCGCGCACGGGTGAAGGTCCCTGGCGCGGTACGGATGACGGTGGACGTGGACCCGTACAGTTTCTTGTGAATCGCTTCCCGCGCGCTGGGCCTACGGCTTCTTCCCATTCAGATGCGGATCATGTGCGCGCACGTATTCAAAGGCGACCCCGCATATCGCCGAGCTTGAGACCGGGCCGTACTGTCTTGAATCCAGGGCGTCTTCCCGATTGTCGCCCATAAGGTACCACTGATCTTGACCGAGCCGGACCGAGGGATAGGCGTTCGGAATATCCTGTGGGAAGTGCTGGACGATGTAGGAGGCGCCGTCGGGGAGCGTCTCGCGGGCAAGGTCGATCGGAATATCTCCCGAGATAGGCGTGGCGGCTATCACGCCGGCGGCCTGTTCCGAGACCGGACGACCGTTCAACACCGGCGTCCTCCCTTGAAAGCTCAATGAGTCGCCAGGGCCGGCGATGACCCTGTCCAGGTAGCGAAGAGGCTGGCCCGGGCGGCGCCAATTCACCACGTCCCCTAGTCTTGGGCGAGCCGGTCTACACAGAGCACGTATCCCGTGGACCGCTAGGATGTCGCCCTTTTTCAAGGTCGGCTGCATCGCCTCCGAGCTTACACTGTACACGGGTTCGGGATTGACGGCTCGGACCAGTAACGCCAGCACCCCCAACACCAGAAGGCCCAGCGCCATTCCGCCGAATCGTTTCGGCAGACTGAGGGCGTACTCGTCGCGACGACCGAGCGTGAAGGCGTGTATAGCTGAGGCGAATCCAATCGTAAAACAGATTGGTGCAATGATTTGGCTCGGAAGTGCATATATTCCAGGTGGGTTTGCTATCGACCAATAATATGAAATGCCAAAAACGACGAACGATGCGGTGAGTAAAATTGCAGCGAATCGCCATGCGCCTAGGTACAGATAGCCAAGCGGGAACATAACGACGTTCAAAGCAGCCGCTATGAACGGTCTGGCCTTATTTCCCTGCATTGGCTACCCCACCTCTTTCGCCAATAGATCGCAAAATTTTTAGCTTCTGTCTCTGCCCAAGCCCTCCTTTGTCGGCGGTTTACTCCAGGAAGGCTGATCAAGCCGGCTTCAGCCCCGGCGCCCCACGCTCCACCGCGAAGCTGGCTCGGGTGGCGATCTTGGCGCTGGGGCGGCTGACGGCGTCGACCACGCGGAAGTCGGTCTTCCAGACGTCGCGGCCGACGTCGCACACCGCATAGCCGCGCTGGTCGTTGACGAACTTCAGGTGCGGGTTGTTGGCCAGGATGACATCGCTGCCCTTGCGCAGGTCCGAGCCGTCGCCGCCGGAGCTGATCGAGGTGGCGACGAACTCCACCGCCAGGGTCTTGCCGTCCGGTCGTCCGCCCGAGCGCAATTCGCCAGCGTAGTTCTGGTGCTCGTCGCCGGTGGCCACCACCACGTTCTTGATGTCGTGCGCCTCGATGTGGTCGAGCAGACGCTTGCGGGCGGCGGGGTAGCCGGCCCAGGAATCCATGTTCCAGATCGCCTCGTGTTGGTCGGCGTAGCGGCGGTCCAGCGGCATCATCATCACCTGGTTGGCGATCAGGTTCCAGCGGGTGGGGCTCTTGGCCAGGCCGTCGAACAGCCAGCGCTCTTCTTCCGCCCCCATGATGGTGCGGTCGCTGGCCAGGGCTTCGGGACAGACCGGCTTGAAGTTGTCGCCGCAGGGCTGGTCCATGCGGAACTGGCGGGTGTCGAGGAAGTGGGCGTTCAGCAGGTCGCCATAGGCCGCGCGGCGGAAGATCTGGATCGCCGTCCCATGTGGGAACGAGGTCTTCCTGAGCGGCATGTTCTCGTAATAGGCCTGGGCGGCGGCCTGGCGGCGCAGGTTGAAGATCTCCGGCGGGGTGCCGTCCTGGTCCCACTGGCTGGCCCAGTTGTTGTCGATCTCGTGGTCGTCCCAGGTGACCCACCAGCTATGGGCGGCGTGGGCGGCCTGCAGGTCGGTGTCGAGCTTGTACTGAGCGTAGCGCAGCCGGTAGTCGTCCAGGCTGTAGGGCTCGTCGCCGACATGTACGCGGATGGGCGGGATCGGCAGGCCCGACGCATGGTCGGTCGCGGTGGGGGTGGCCCGCTCCTCGTAGATGTAGTCGCCATAGTGCCAGAAGAAGTCGAGGTCCTCTTCGGCCACATGGCGGTAGGCGGTGTAGAGCCCCTGTTCGTAGTTCTGGCAGCCGCCGGCCACGAAGCGCACGCGCTCCAGCGCCGAGCCGGGGGCGGGGAGGGTGCGGGCGCGCCCGGTCAGGCTGCGCTCGCGCCCGATGTGGAAGCGATACCAGTAGGGGCGATGCGGCTGCAGGCCGGCGATTTCCACGTGGACCGAGTGGCCGAGTTCGGGGCGCGCGAGGGTCGAGCCCTTGGCGACGACGGTCTTGAAGCGTTCGTCGGCGGCGACCTCGTAGTCCACCTCGACCGGGGCCATCGGCATGCCGCCGTGCTGCTCCAGCGGCCTGGGGGCCAGCCGGGTCCAGATCACAAAGCCATCCGGCGACGGATCGCCCGAGGCGACCCCCAGCTGGAACGGCGTGTCCACGAACAGGGTCTGGGCCCGCACGATGGCCGGCGCCGCCAGCCCCGCCGCCATGCCCGCCAGCACGCCCCGACGGCTCGCGCCGCCTCGTTGGAAACCCGTCCCGCTCATCGCCTGGCCCGCCCGTTAGATTGTAACGAGTCGAGGTTAGCGGCGGCGTGAAACGGTGATGTGACAGGCGGCGGAAGGCCGGTTTCAGCCGAGGCGGCGATGTCGGCTAACGACCCAAGGCGCACTCGGCGCGTGTTGGGCTAGGGTGCACGTTGGGATACACTACACGCCTAAACCGAGGCCATAATGACCGCACAAGTAAACAAGGAAGGTCGAGAAATCTGGTTCCGCTCAGTCTCGTGGAGCTGGATGCCCTCTCATTGGAAAGGTTGGGCGTTGTTAGGCGCAGTTGGGGCGGGTGCAAACGCTAGCGTGTGGATTCTTATCGGCGTTGCGAACTTAGAAGGCCAAGCAGATGCGTTTTGGCCGTTCCTGATCCTGTTGCCATTCATTGTGTTTTCTTGGTGGATTGCTGGAAGGCATTCGCCATCTAAAGGTGGCAACTAACCACCCGGAGCAGACCTTTCTTGAGGTCTGCAAACGGGCGGCGGCATTGTAAGCCGCCGCCCGACATCGCATCCCTAGTTGCGGGTCTTGTCGACCAGCTTGCCCTTGCCGATCCAGGGCATCATCGCGCGCAGGCGTTCGCCCACCTGCTCGATGCCGTGTTCGGCCAGCAGCGACCGGCGGGCCTTCAGCGCGGGCTGGCCGGCGGCGTTCTCCAGCATGAAGTCGCGCACGAAGCGGCCTTCCTGGATGTCCTTTAGCACCCGCTTCATCTCCGCCTTGGTCTCGTCGGTGATGATGCGCGGGCCGGTGACGTATTCGCCGAACTCGGCGGTGTTGGAGATGGAGTAGTTCATGTTGGCGATGCCGCCCTCGTAGATCAGGTCCACGATCAGCTTCACCTCGTGCAGGCACTCGAAATAGGCCATCTCGGGGGCGTAGCCCGCCTCGACCAGGGTCTCGAAGCCGGCGCGGATCAGTTCGACCAGGCCGCCGCAGAGCACCGCCTGCTCGCCGAACAGGTCGGTCTCGCATTCCTCGCGGAAGTTGGTCTCGATCACGCCGGACCGGCCGCCGCCGATGGCGGAGGCGTAGGCCAGGCCCACATCCATCGCCTGGCCGGAAGCGTCCTTGTGCACCGCGATCAGGCAGGGCACGCCGCCGCCCTTCTGGTACTCGCCGCGCACGGTGTGGCCGGGACCCTTGGGGGCGACCATCAGCACGTCGATGGTGTCCTTGGGCTCGATCAGGCGGAAGTGGATGTTCAGGCCGTGGGCGAACATCAAGGCCGCGCCGTCGCGGATGTTGGGGGCGATCTCAGACGCATAGATGTCGCGCTGGTGCTCGTCGGGGGTGAGCATCATCACCACGTCGGCCCAGGCGGCGGCCTCGGCCACGCTCATGACCTTCAGGCCCTCGCCCTCGGCCTTCTTGGCGGAGGCGGAGCCGGGACGCAGGCCGACGGCCAGGTTCTTCGCGCCGCTGTCGCGCAGGTTCAGCGCATGGGCGTGACCCTGGCTGCCGTAGCCGACGATGGCGATCTTCTTGTCCAGGATACGGGCGAGGTCGGCGTCGCGATCGTAATAGACACGCATGGGGTAGGCTCCGTTGATCTAAGTTATTGAATTGTCTCCTTCCCCCTCGAAGGGGGAAGGGTGGGGATGGGGGTGTGTCCGCCGCTGATGGCGAAGGGCGCAGATGGCGTCGCCGCCTCATCAATGCGTTCGTCGGCCGCGGTGGCTACACCCCCACCCTGGCCCTCCCCCTTCGAGGGGGAGGGAATAGCAAGCACAGTCATCACACCCGCTCGCCGCCGCGGGCGATGGAGAGGACGCCGGTGCGCGACACCTCGACCAGGCCGAGCGGGCGCATCAGCATCTCGAACTTGTCGATCTTGTCCGGCGCGCCAGTGAGCTCGAGCACGAAGCTGTCGACGTCGGTGTCGATCACCCGGGCGCGGAAGATCTCCGCGATCCGCAGGGTCTCGACCCGCGCGTCGCCGGTCCCGCGCACCTTGACCAGGGCCAGCTCGCGCTCGACCCAGCGGGCGTCGCCGCCGACCTCCATCACCGCGCGCACCTGCACGATCTTGCCGAGCTGGGCGCGGATCTGGGCGAGCACGCCCTCGCGGCCACGGGTGACGATGGTGATGCGCGAGGTGTGCACCGCCCGGTCGGTTTCGGCCACCGTCAGGCTCTCGATATTGTAGCCGCGCGCCGAGAACAGCCCGACCACCCGGTGGAGCACGCCGGGCTCGTTGTCGACGATCACCGCGAAGGTGGCGCGCCGCTCGTCGCCGGTCTCGAAGTCGAGGAAGTAGGCCGAACCGGCGCTGTCGGCGGGGAGGGTTTCGGTCATCAGACAAGCCCTTTGCCGGCGTCTTCGATCACCGAGCCCATGTCACGCGCCATATCGGCCAGGATCATGTCGTTGTGCGCCTTGCCCGACGGGATCATCGGCAGGCAGTTCTCCGCCTTTTCCACCCGACAGTCGAAGATCACAGGTCGCGGCGTGTCGATCATCTGCAGAATCTTGGCGTCCAGTTCGTCGGGGGTCGTGGCCCGCAGGCCGACCGCCCCGTAGGCCTCGGCCAGTTTCACGAAGTCGGGCAGGGAGGAGGAGTACGAGTGGCTGTAGCGCTCGCCGTGCAGCAGCTGCTGCCACTGGCGCACCATGCCCATCCACTCGTTGTTGAGGATGAAGACCTTGATCGGCAGTTCGTACTGAACCGCGGTGGAGATCTCCTGCATGGTCATCTGCACCGAGGCCTCGCCGGCGATGTCGATCACCAGGGCGTCCGGATGCGCCACCTGGATACCCACGGCGGCCGGCAGGCCATAGCCCATGGTGCCCAGGCCCCCGGAGGTCATCCAGCGGTTGGGCTCCTGGAAGTGGAAGAACTGGGCCGCCCACATCTGGTGCTGGCCGACCTCGGTGGAGATGTAGACGTCGCGCCCACGGGTCAGGGCGTACAGCCGCTCGACCGCGTATTGGGGCTTGATCACCGTGCTCGACGGCGCATAGGCGAAGCCCTTGCGCGCGCGCCACTGGTCGATCTGGGTCCACCAGGGCGACAGGTTGGCCGCCCGCCGCCCGCCCCAGGCCTCCAGCATTTGGTCCAGCACCTCGCCCGCATCGCCGATAATGCCGATATCGGCGCGCACGATCTTGCCGATGGAGGAGGGGTCGATGTCGATGTGGATCTTCTTGGAGCCGGGCGAGAAGGCGTCGAGCCGTCCAGTCACCCGGTCGTCGAAGCGCGCGCCCACGCACACCATCACGTCGCAGTCGTGCATGGCGTGGTTGGCCTCGAAGGCGCCATGCATGCCGACCATGCCCAGCCATTGCGGATCGTCGGACGGAAATGCGCCCAGGCCCATCAGGGTGGAGGTCACCGGCGCGTCCACGGCCCTGGCGAAGGCCCGGAGCGACCGGCTGGCCTGGGGACCGGCGTTGATGACCCCGCCGCCGGTGTAGAAGATCGGCCGTCGGGCGCCGGCGATCAGCTCCACCGCCTCCCGCACGCGAGAGGAATCGTCGCGAAGACGCGGGGCATAGGCGTGGCGGAAGCGAACCGCATCGGGGCCGGTGTAAGGTCCGCTGGCGAACTGCACGTCCTTGGGGATGTCGATCAGCACCGGGCCGGGTCGGCCGGTGGTGGCGATGTGGAAGGCTTCGTGGATGGCGCGCGGCAGGTCCTCGACCCGGCGGACCAGCACGTTGTGCTTGGTGGCCGAGCGGGTGATGCCGACCGTGTCGCACTCCTGGAAGGCGTCCGACCCGATCAGGTGGGTGGGGACCTGGCCGGTGATCACCACCAGGGGAATGGAGTCCATCAGGGCGTCGACGATCCCGGTCACGGCGTTGGTCGCGCCGGGGCCGGAGGTCACCAGCACCACGCCGGGCTTGCCGGTCGAGCGGGCGTAGCCCTCGGCCGCGTGGGTGGCGCCCTGCTCGTGGCGGACCAGGATGTGCTTTAGCCGGGGCTCGTGGAACAGGGCGTCGTAGATCGGCAGCACCGCCCCGCCCGGATAGCCGAACAGAGTGTCCACCCCCTGGTCTACGAGCGCGCGCACCACGATCTCCGCACCCGTAAGAGTCTCGACCGCGGTGTCGGGCGCGGTCTGGGCGGTGGCTTCGGCGATGATCTGGTGGGCCGTCATGGCGACTATCCGACTGGTCGGGGTTTGGACTGGTGTGTCTGGGGCGAGTTGTGTTCAGGGCATGAAAAAAGGCCCCGGAGGGCCTTGGGATGAGCGACCGTGCTCGCATGACCAGGGGGTCATACGTTCAGGGCCGCTCCAGTAAGTACGATGCGCTTCCGCACGTTCATTGCTCCAATAGGGTGGAAAAGGAGGTAGCCCGAGCGTCCGCCAGGGTCAAGCGTCGACTTGGGCGCAAGAACTTACCCTTCGTGTCCATCGGCTGTCGGGAAGCGCCCGCTCCAAAGCTCCGTCAGGCGAGGATGGTCGTCGACGCGGCGCACCACTTCGGCCAATTTCGGCGCCTCTTCGTAAAACCGTGCTCGGCCCGGTTTCCAGCGCGAGACCACGGCCACGTAGAGGTCCAGCACGCTGAGGGTTTCACCCACCAGGAAGCGGCCGGGCGTGATCTGGGTGTCCATCATCCGCCAGCAGAAGGAGATGCGCTCGCGGGTGCGCTGGTCGATCATCGCCTGGTGCGCCTCGTCGGCGGCCAGCCGCGAGAGGTCGTCGCGCACCCAATAGAGCGCATAGATCTCCGCCGCCACATAGGCCATCCAACGCAGGAAGGCCGGGCGCTCGGTCGCGTCGAGCGTCGGCGACAGGGCGGCTTCGGGATGGCTGTCCGCCAGCCAGATCAGGATGGCCGCGCTCTCGGTCATCAGCTCGCCGGAGGGCGTGATCAGGGCGGGGACCTGGGCCAGGGGGTTGGCCGCGCGGGCGCGGTTCTGCGCCTCGGCGTCGCCCCAGAGCGCGGCGTCGATCAGCCGGTACGGCGCGCCGATCAGGGTCAGGGCCGCCTCCACCGCGACCGAGCCGGAACGCTTGTAGCCGTAGAGCGTGTACATGCCGGTCTGCGTCTCTCGAACCTCTAGCCGTTCAACGCCCGCCAGCCGATGTCGCTGCGGTGGAATCCGCCGGGCAGGTGGATGGCGGCCACCGCCGCATAGGCCTGGTCGCGCGCCTCGGCCAGGGTGGCGCCGCTGGCGCAGACGTTCAGTACCCGCCCGCCGCTGACGATCAGGCGTCCCTGCGCGTCGTGCGCCGTACCCGCGTGGAAAACCATCACATGGGGCCCGAAGTCGGCCTCGGCACCGGAGACGATCGCGCCCTTGATCGGGGCGTCGGGATAGCCCTCGGCGGCCAGCACCACGCAGATCGCGGCCGTGTCGCGCCAAACCAGCGGCGGCATTTCGGCCAGCCGGCCGAGGGCTGCGGCGTGCAGGTAGGGCAGCAGGTCGCTCTCCAGCCGCAGCATCAGCACCTGGCATTCCGGGTCGCCGAAGCGGGCGTTGTACTCCACCAGGCGCGGGCCGTTCCGGTCCAGCATCAGCCCCGCGAACAGCACGCCTTTGAAGGGGGAACCCTCCGCCGCCATGCCGGCCATCGTCGGAGCGATCATGCGATCGTAGGCGACCTGCTCGATCCCGGCCGTGAGCACGGGCGCGGGGGAATAGGTCCCCATGCCGCCGGTGTTCGGCCCGGTGTCGCCGTCATAGGCGCGCTTGTGGTCCTGGGCGGCGCCGAACAGCAGGGCGGTCTTCCCGTCGCACAGGGCGAACAGGGACGCTTCCTCGCCGGCCATGAATTCCTCGACCACCAGCCGCGCGCCGGCCTGGCCGAAACGACCGCCCAGCATCTCGTGCGCGGCGGCCAAAGCCTCGTCGCGGTCGGCGGCGATCACCACGCCCTTGCCGGCCGCCAGCCCGTCGGCCTTCAGCACGTAGGGCGGTTCGAACCGATCCAGCGCCGTCTCGATCCCGTCCGGCGTCTCGACCACCACGAAGCCGGCGGTGGGCAGCTTGTGCCGCTCGGCGAAGGCCTTGGTGAAGGCCTTGGAGCTTTCCAGCCGGGCGGCGGCGGCGGTGGGGCCGAAACAGGGGACACCCAGCGCCTCCAGCCGGTCGGCCAGGCCCTTTTCCAGCACCGCCTCGGGACCGACGACCACCAGGTCGGCCGCGATCTCCTGCGCCAGGGCGACCAGCCCGTCCACGTTGTCGGCGGCGACCTGGCGCGTCTCGGCCAGCTTGGCGATACCGGGGTTGCCGGGCGCGACGACCAAGCGGGTCAGGAGCGGGGATTGGGCGATCTTCCAGGCCAGGGCGTGCTCGCGCCCGCCTGCGCCCACCAGCAGGATGTTCATGCTCGAGGCGTCTGGAGCGGAGCCGGCTCCGCGTCAACCGGCTTGGCCTGCGGCGCCTTGGGGCCGCGCCCGCGCCAGGTGTGGGAAAGCAGATGGTAGATCGGCTCGGGCATGATGCGCGAGGAGACCTCGCGCGCGATCAGGGTCGACAGCATCAGCGGCCCGACGAGGCCGGGGTCGCGGGTCATCTCCATCAGGATGATGGCGCTGGTCAGCGGGGCCTGGACCACGCCGGCCAGATAGGCCGCCATGCCGAGCACGATGGTGTCGCGCCCGGAGAAAAAGGGCAGCATGTGGCTGAACAGGGCGCCGACGCCCGCGCCCGTCGCCAGCGAGGGCGAGAAGATGCCGCCCGGCGCGCCCGATCCCGCCGCCGCCAGGCTGGCGATGAACTTGAAGCTGGCCAGCGGCAGACCGCGCCCCGGATGTCCCGCCAGCAGCGAGGCGGTCTCTTGATAGCCGGCGCCGTAGCTCAGCCCGCGCGACAACCAGGCCGCAACGGCCGCGACCAGTCCGCAGCAAAACGCGAACACCACGGGCTTTCGCGCCTTCCAGCGCCCCACCCGGTTGGGCTTGGGGCCGATCACGCTCGCCAGCAGTCGTGAGAACAGGCCGCCGAACGCGCCGCAGACCACGCCCAGGATCGGCGCGGCGAGCCAGGACGAGGCGAGGGCGGTCGATCCGCGCAGCCCGCCGAAATAGGCGTAGTTGCCAGCCATGGCGTAGGCCGCCACGCCCGCCGCGACCACCACCAGGATCACCACGGTGTTGGAGCGGCGGTCGAATCCCTTGGCCAGTTCCTCTACCGCGAACACCACCCCGGCGATCGGCGTGTTGAAGGCCGCCGCCACCCCGGCCGCCCCGCCCGCGATCAGCAGGGCGCGCCGACCCGACCCGCCATAGAACCGGGCCCCCAGGGCATAGACGATGGCGGCGGTCACCTGCACCGTCGGCCCCTCGCGCCCGATGGAGGCGCCGCAGACCAGCAGGAAGGCGCAGACGGCGATCTTGCAGACCGCCGTCTTCAGCGAGGTGCGCGGGTCCTTACCAGGCGCCATGGTGCGCTGGCCCTCGGCGGCGGCGATGATCTGGGGGATGCCGCTGCCGGCGGCCTCGGGCGCGAACTTGCGCGTCAGCCACACCGCCAGGGGCAGGCCGATGGGCAACAGCACGATCACGCCATACTTGGAAATGGACCCCAGGTAGGTGTGCAGGTCCTGCGCCCGATCCGCCAGCTTGGCGAACAGCACCGCCGCCGCGCCTGCCGCGACCGATCCCGCCACGATCACGACCAGCCGCTGGGTGCGTCGCGCCCGCAGGCGCATCCGCCGCCGCTCGTAGGAGCTGGCGCGGCTGGGCAGGACCAGCCTCAATCGATCCGTGAAGCTCATTGGTCTTTATAGGCAGGGCCGGGCGGCGAGGTCACGAGGGCGTGAACCCGGAAATCCAAGACGATGCGTCCGCGCGACAAGCCTCGCGGCTCGGCGGCCCAGGTCCTATCCTAGGGTCATGAGCGAATCCCCGCCCGCCCCCGCCGCGGACACCACCAATAACGCCCAGGCCTATTCCGTTTCGGAGCTGGCCTTCGCCCTGAAGCGGACGCTGGAGGACGCCTACGGCTTCGTGCGGCTGCGCGGCGAGGTGTCCAAGGTGACCCGTCACGCCTCCGGCCACGTCTACCTGACGCTGAAGGACGACAAGGCCAGCATCGACGCGGTGATCTGGAAGGGCAGCGTGCGCACCCTGAAGGCCCAGCCGGAGCAGGGGCTGGAGGTGATCGCCACGGGCAAGATCACCACCTATCCCGCTCGCTCCTCCTACCAGATGGTGATCGAGAGCCTGGAGCCCGCCGGCGTCGGCGCCCTACTGGCTCAGCTCGAGCGGCTGAAGGCCAGGCTGCGCGAGGAGGGCCTGTTCGAGCCCACCCGCAAGCGGCCGTTGCCGGCCCACCCCACCGTGATTGGAGTGGTGACCAGCCCTACGGGCGCGGTGATCCGCGACATCCTGCATCGCATCACCGACCGCTGGCCGGCGCACGTGCTGGTCTGGCCGGTGGTGGTGCAGGGCGAGCAGGCCGCCGCCCAGGTCGCCGCCGCCGTGCGCGGCTTCAATGCGCTGTCCGTGGGCGGCCCGATCGCGCGGCCAGACCTGCTGATCGTGGCGCGGGGCGGCGGCTCGATTGAGGACCTGTGGCCGTTCAACGACGAGGCGCTCGCGCGTGCGGTGGCCGAGAGCGTCATCCCGCTGATCTCGGCGGTGGGCCACGAGACCGACACCACCCTGATCGACTTCGTCTCCGACCGCCGTGCGCCCACGCCCACCGCCGCCGCCGAGATCGCCACCCCGGTGCTGAGCGAACTGCGGGCGGCGGTGATGGACTATGCACGCCGCGCTATGCGCACGGTCCACAATGGGCTGGAGACCCGCCGCAATCATCTGGCGGCGACCAGCCGGGGCTTGCCGCGCCCGGCCGATCTGCTGGCCCTGGCCAGCCAACGCTACGACCTGGCGGCCGGACGGTTGGGCGCGGCGCTTGAACGCAACGCCAACGCCCATGAGCGTGACCTGATGCGGGCCGGCGCCCGGCTCACGCCCGCCCTGTTGGGCCGTCCGCAGCAGGTGAAGGCCGAGCGGCTGGCCGAGTTGTCGAACCGGCTGGAGACCGCCGCCCGCCGCGTCCCCGATGTCGCCGCCCACCGCGCCCGCTTGCCAGAACTGGAAGGGCGGCTGCAAGGCGCGGTCGAGCGCGGATTGCGGCGTGCGTCGGAGCGGCTGTCGGGTGCGGACAAGCTGCGCGCCTCCCTCGATCCGAACCGGCCGTTGGGACTGGGGTTCGCCCGCGTGCATCGCGCCGATGGACGGTTGGTGCGCCTCGGCGCGGAGCTTCATCCGGGTGAGCTCGTGGCGCTGCACTTCGCCGACACGGCGGTGGGCGCGCGTATCGAAGGCGAGGCTCCGCCTCCCGTCGTCACACCCAAGCCGGTTCGTCGCGCCGCCTCGACGCCGGTCGACCAAGGCAGCCTGTTCTGAGGCGCGAAGGGCATTACGTCTTGCCGGCAAAGAGCCCGCAACCAACCGCCACAATCCAACCCTAAGGCCGCCACCGTGCACCTTTTGAAGTCGCTGTAACGACGGCCTGGCCTCTGCGAGGCGCGGTCTCGGCACGATCGCGTCCAGGTTCAGGGTTTCGATGCTCGGATTGACGAAGACGTTTCGCCTGTTCGGGCGTGGACGGCGCTCTGTGTTTGCGGTGACGGTGTTGGCCGCCGCCGTGGCGCTAGTGGGCTGCTCGGGGCGGGCCGGGAAGTCCGTCGCGCCTTCAGTCCCGACCACCTATGGCCGCGTGGACCTGGCAAGGCTGTTGCATGCCGACCGGGAGCCGGGCCAGTGGTTCGCGGGTGGGCGGGACAACTCCGGTGGCTACTACTCGCCGCTGAGCCAGATCAACGACCGCAACGTCTCCGGGCTGGGCTTCGCCTGGGCCTACCAGACCCATACCTCCCGTGGGCTGGAGATGACGCCGGTGGTGGTGGACGGGGTGATGTACGCCTCGGGAAACTGGGGCGCGGTCTACGCCCTGAACGCTGTGACCGGCGCGCCGATCTGGACCTTCGATCCCCAGAAGCAGGGCGGAGGAGGGGGAAGCGGGCAGGCCGCGCGCTACGCCTGTTGCGACGTGGTCAACCGGGGCGTGGCGGTGCGCGACGGCAAGGTATTCGTCGCTTCGCTGGACGGTCGGCTGTTCGCGCTCGACGCGCGGACGGGCAAGCCGGTTTGGCGCGTGGACACCATCGTCGACCACAGCTTGCCCTACACCGTCAGCGGCGCGCCGCAGCTCACGCGTGACTTAGTGGTGATCGGCAACGCCGGGGCCGATATCGGGGTCGGCGGGGTGCGCGGCTATGTCAGCGCCTACGACCTGGCCACGGGGAGGATGCGCTGGCGCTTCTACACCGTACCCAAGCCTGGCGAGGCGCAGCAGACGCCGGAAATGTCGGCCGCGGCCAAGACCTGGGACCCGAAACGCGATCCACGCTTCCAGGGTGGCGGGACGGTGTGGGATGGCATGGCCTACGACGCCGATCTGAATCTGGTCTATCTCGGGGTGGGCAATTCCTCGCCCTACAACGGTCATGACCGTAGCCCGAGCGGCGGCGACAACCTCTATCTGTCCTCTATCGTCGCGGTGAACGCCAAGACCGGACGGCTGGCTTGGCACTACCAGACAACGCCTGGAGACAACTGGGACTATGGCGCGACCCAGAAAATGATTCTGGCCGATCTCCCGATCGGCGGTCGCGTGCGCAAGGTGATCATGCAGGCGCCCAAGAACGGCTATTTCTATGTGCTGGATCGCGAGACCGGGAAGCCGATCTCGATCCAGCCATACACCTACCTGAATTGGTCCAAGGGCCTGGACCGGAATTTCCGGCCGATCTTCAGCGGAGATGCGGACTACAGCAAGGGACCAAAACTGATCTATCCGTTCTGGGGTGGCGGCCACGACTGGCAGCCGATGTCCTACGACCCGCGAACGAAGCTCGTCTATATCCCGGTGCTGGAGTCGCCGATGATCATGATCGATCTCAAGCGCAACCGCGCGGCGGTGGATCACATCGACGGCCTGTTCGGAACCTCTATCCTGGTCCCGGACAAAGACTATCGCCCCGACGACTGGAGGCCGCTGTTCGGTAAGCTGCCGAAGGGACCGGCGGTCAACAAGGGCACGGGCAAGGAGACCGTGCGCGCGGTGCTCAAGGCCTGGGACCCGATTGCACGGAAAACGATCTGGAGCCGCCAGTCCTCCGCCGATTATACGCTGTTCGACGGCGGCGTGATGTCTACGGCCGGCAACCTGGTGTTCCAGGGGCAGGCGGACGGGAAGTTGCAGGTCTATGCGGCCGACACCGGCAGGCTGCTGAAGACCATCGAAACGGGTTCCGGGATCATGGCCGCGCCGTGCGCGTACATGGTCGACGGGGTGCAGTACGTGGCGGTGATGGCGGGCTATGGCGGCGCCATGGTGGGCTCGCCGTTCCCGCCAAACAGCGCGGCGGCCAAGTACCAGAACACCGGCCGCATCCTGGTGTTCAAGCTCGACGGCGCCGCGGAGACGCCCAAGCCGCCGCTCCGCCGGCTTCAGCCGTTCCAGAAGCCGCCCCTACAGGCGGCGTCGCCCGAGCAGATCGCCGAGGGTGCGAAGCTCTACGCCTCGAACTGCGGGCGGTGCCACCATTTCGGGGTGGCGGTGGCGCCGGACCTGCGGCGGTTCGGCGACGGGACCGACGATCCGGCGACGTTTCGGCGCGTCGTCCTCGATGGGCTGATGGCCAAGGGCGGCATGGGCGCGTTCAGGGACACGCTGACATCCGGGGACGTGGATGCGATCCGCGCCTATGTCGTCGATGAAGCGCGCAAAGCCTATCGCGACCAGGGGGAAAGGGCGAAAGCCGCCTCTTAGCGAGCCTGCGTTAAGCTCGCTCGCTTGCCGCACTCCGCATCTATAATTTGCGAGTGATGCGCATTTTCACTTGATCGCATGCCGCCCGCATGGTGAGAACGACTCGCATTTACAGTTATCTGGGGCGGGTGATGAATTCGAAGACATTCGAGGGCGAACGGGGATTGACGCTTGGGACGGCGGCGCTGATCGGCATTTCCGCCGCTCTGCTGGCGCAGACCGCAAGCGCAGCGGTTGCGAACGGGGAGGCGGCGACCGCGAGCGGCCCGGCCGCCCGAGTGGCCGATGTCGTCGTCACCGCCGATAAAGGAAATTCCGAAACCGACCAGATCAACCTCGGGACCATGACCGGCAAGGTCAAGGACACGCCCCAGGCGATCCAGATCATCTCCCAGCAACTGATCGAGCAGCAGAAGATCACCACGCTTGAACAAGCGTTGCGCAACGTGCCCGGCATCACCGTGGCCATCGGTGAAGGCGGGACGCTGAACGGCGACCAGTTCAAGATCCGCGGCCAGGACGCCAAGGACGATATCTACATCGACGGGCTGAAGGACTTCGGCGCCTATGTGCGCGACAGCTTCGACGACGAAGAGGTGCAGGTCCTGAAGGGGCCCTCCGCCACCGCTTTCGGGCGTGGGACGACAGGCGCGGCGATCAACGTGGTCTCCAAGACCCCGACGCTCAAGGAGGTCTACAGCGCCGATATCGCCGCGGGCATGGGGAACTACTATCGCGGCGACGTGGATGTGGACCGCCGCATCAACGACACCACCGCGGTGCGGCTGGTGGTGATGGGCAACGACACCAAGACGGTGGATCGCGACGACAGCCGTTACGACCGCTGGGGCGTGGCCCCGTCCATCGCCTTCGGGTTGGGGACCAACACCCAGCTCACGCTCGGCTACTTCTACCAGCACAACAACGACCGGCCGGACTACGGCGTCCCGCTCGCCCTGGTGGGCGGCGCGCCGGTCGCGGCCATCAGCTCCACAGGCGCGCCGGAGACGATCATATCGGGCGCGTTCGCCCGCCCGCTGACCGAACTTGGCGTGGACCGCTCGACCAACTACGGCTTCAGCGCCGACCACGACGTCACCGACGCCCACATGCTCACCGCCCGATTCAGCAACAGGCAATCGGATGCGTTGAGTTTCACCGACGACGCGCGCGCCGGCTACTACACCCGCGACTTCCTGGCGACGCAGTCCACTTGCAGCTCGCCCGCCATCAGCGGCACGGCGACCACGCCGCATTGCATCGATTTCCTACAGGCTGGCGTCCCCAACGCCATGGTGGGGATCGGCGGCCCGGCGCCCTACGTCCAGTATACCTACGGCTTCCAGGACATCGGGGCCGCGCACATCAAGTTCTCGCCGTTCGGCCTGCGCAACGAGGCGGTGGTCGGCTTCGACATCAACTATGAATACAACAACCGCACCGCCGGTGTCCTTGTACCCGCCAAGGTCGCCAGCAAGAGCGTGTTCGCGCCGTCAGACGCCAGCCCGTTTCAGGACGTGGCGGCGTCGCTGGCCAACTCGGTCTCCACCGCCAATGCACGCCGCATCTCGCTGGGCGCCGACTACGCCGCCTTCGTCAACGACCAGCTCTGGCTGACGCCCTGGCTATCCGTCGTCGGCGCGCTGCGTTACGACCGCTTCATCGCCAAGTACGACACTGTCAGCGTGGCCAACGCCATCGTCGGCCAGAAGGTCGACTCCGACCTGGTCAACCCCAAGATCGCCTTGGTGTTGCAGCCCAATCGCGAGCAGACCTACTACGTCTCCTGGGCCAAGTCGGCGACCCCGCAGGGCTCATCGGTCGCCGACGCCAGCGCGGCGGTCACCAGTTCGGCCCTGCAGCCCGAGAAGAACGAGATCTACGAGGCGGGGGCAAAGTTCAGCTTCCTGCATGATCGGCTGGGCCTGGACGGGGCCATTTTCCAGGTCGACAAGAACAACGCCCTGCAGCCGGACCCCGACGATCCCAGCCTGTTGCTGGCCAATTCGGGCCAGAAGCAGCGTATCCGTGGCGCGGAGCTGGATCTGGTCGGCAAGATCACCAAGGCGTGGTCGATCAACCTCGGCTACTCCTATCTCGACACCAAGATCCTGTCGGACTTCGTCACCCAGACGATCAACGGCGTCGCCACCCAATTCCCCAACACCTTCTCGGTCGGCAAGCCGATCTACTATACGCCCAAGAACGCAGCGACCCTGTGGACGACCTACGAATTCGAGGGGATGCTGAAGGGGCTGACGGTCGGCGGCGGCGTCACCTACCAGGATCGGGTCTACACCAACTACGTCTACGTCAACGCCCAGGGGGGCAACATCTATTCCGCCCCGGTGACCATCGACTACAGCAGCCTGATCCAGTACCGCTGGAGTCATTACACCCTGTCGTTGAACGGCTATAACCTGACCAACCGGCTCAACTACAGCCAGGTGTACACCAACCGCGTGTTGCCCGAGCAGGGGCGGAGCTTCGTCCTGACGCTCGGCGCCAAGTTCTAGAGCCGGCCTCTGTCGGAAGCCTGAAGGAAGCGAAGGTTCATGCTGGTCCGCGTTCAGGAGGTGCTGACCCCTCTGCAGGTGGAGGCGTTCCGCGCCGCTCTGGGTGCGGGAGGGTGGGTGGACGGGCGTGTCACCGCCGGCGCCCAATCGGCGCTGGCCAAGCGGAATCTGCAGGTTCCGGAGGATGATCCGATGGCCCGGGAGCTTGGCCAAACCGTGCTGACGGCCCTCGGGCGCAACGAGACCTTCGTGTCCGCGGCCCTGCCGTTCCGGGTCTTCCCGCCGCTGTTCAACCGCTACGACGAGGGGATGGGGTTCGGCGCCCACGTGGACAATTCCATCCGCTTCGCGCCGGGCGGCCTCAGGGTGAGGACGGACCTGTCCTGCACCCTGTTTCTGACTCCGCCCGAAGACTACGACGGTGGGGAGTTGGTGATCGAGGACAGCTACGGCGAGCAGAGCGTCAAGTTCGACGCAGGGGACATGGTGCTCTACCCCGCCTCCAGCCTGCATCGGGTGAACCCGATCACGCGTGGTAGCCGCTGGGCTTCGTTCTTCTGGGTCCAGTCGATGGTCAAGGACGACGGCCAGCGCGCCCTGCTGCACCGGATGGACAACGCCATCCGCGAGACCCGTCTGGCTCTAGGCGACGAGCATTCCGCTGTGCTGGGGCTGACGGCGACGTATCACAACCTGCTCAGGATGTGGGCGGAGGTGTAGGCGCGTCTCCTTCTCTCCTTGCGGGAGAAGGGATTACGGCGTCAGGAACAGGAAGATCGCCAGCAGCGTCCCGAGACTCACTGCCGTGAGGATCAGGCTCGTGCGCAGCCGGAAGCGGAGGCTGAAGAACAGCACGTAGCCGATCAGCGACAGGGCCAGGATCACGATGGCCGACACGTCGATCACAGCTCGCCAGGCGACGCTGGCGTTCTTGCCCCGATGCAGGTCTTCGATCACCGAGGTGGCGGTCGCGCGCTCCACCGTCACGTCCGCCTCGCCGCTCTTTAGGTCGACCAGCACGGTGGATGAACCCTTCACGCCTTCCAGCCGCAGGTTGGCCTGGCCGTCCTCGATCTCCCCGCTCTTGTAGACGCCGATCATTGTCGTGCGCCGAGCCACAGCTGCGGACAGCGCGGCGGACGGGTCGGGGGCGTGCTGGGCGGCGGCGAGGATGGCGGGAGGGAGCGTGAGCTTCACGTCCCGGTCCCTGGCCTTGCCCTGCAGCCAGTTGGGGTGATCGAGCAGCAGGCCGGTGAAGGCGAAGAAGATCAGCGCCAGGAAGGCGAAGGCCGACAGATAGGCGTGCAGCATCCGGCACGTGCGATAGAAGGCGCCCCTATCGAACCGCCAGGCCTTGGCGTTTCCGCGCTTGTCCGGCGATGGGCCGCGGACCTTCAGCGCGGAGATACGCTCGTGGATGCTCACTTCGCGGGTCCGTAGCGCAGGTCCAGCGCGCCCAGTTCGTCCTTGGCCGGGCTGGACTTCACACCCGAGCCGCCGACCTCGATATCGAGCGTCTCATAGCTGTGGCCGCCCTTTTCGCGCGAAGCCTCGATGTGGACGATGTAACGGCCGGGCGCGACGAGGTGGCCGGCCTCATCCTTGCCGTCCCAGTGCGCGGTATAGCGGCCGGGCAGGCGGGTCGGCTTGGCCATGGCGTCGACGACATTGGGCGTCTCGCGGCCGTAGCGGCGCCACCAGACATAGTTCTCCGGGACCCAGCGGGGCTTCTGGCCCAGCAGCAGGATCGTGCGCATCAGCTTGTGGTCGGCGTCGGTGATCCAGGCCACCACATAGGGGGCGTGATAGGGATCGGCCTCGATCTTGGGCACCTGGTAGGTCAGGTCCAGCTCGAAGCCCCGCGCCGCGCCGGCGGCTGCGGCTTCGCCCGCGACCATGGTGGTCAGCGACGCCGGAACCAGGTGTGGCTGGCGGGCTTGCTCGACGGCGGCGCTCCAGGCGTCGGAGGCGTACTGCACGCCGTCTGCGCGCGTCACCAGGGCCTCGACGCCGTCGAGCCGGTTCGCCAACGCCAAGGCCTGCCTAGGCTCCATGGCCATGAAGGCGGTGGCCAGCGCGTCGGCGTCGGCGGCGGAACGGGCGACCACCACCGCGCGCGTCACGCCTTCCACCGGCGCACCGGAGTCCGGGGACAGGGTGTAGGACGCCGCGCAGCCTTGGATGGCGAGGTCGCGCTGGCCACGACCGCTCGACGCCACCGCCCGGTCGGCGATGCGCAGCAGCAGGGGCGGGCTGGCGTTGTCCGCATCTCCCGTCGCCGCCACGCCGACGCGCCAGCCGGCCGCTTCGGGCGCGCGGCCCCAGCAGCGCAGGTCGCCGCCGATATCGATCATCATGCCGGCGAGGCTCGGGCTGGCGCGCTTGGCCGCCCGCATCGCCGCGTCGATGATGTAGCCCTTGGCCATGCCGTCGATGGTGAGGCGCACGCCGTCCGGACGGCGCACCTGCCGTTCGCCCGGTTCGAACCCGATGTCGGATTGGGCGGTGGACACGGACGTTCGCAAGGCGTCGCGGTCGATTGCTTCACCTGTAGCCTCTGCACCACGCCAGAGTTGGAGCGGCCCGCCCATGCGGCAGTCGAACGCCCCGCCGGTGGTCTGCCGCCATGCCTCGCAGCGGGTCAGCACCTCGTACAGCTCCGGCGACACCTGGGTCGTTTCGCCTTCGTTCAGCCGCGCGAGTTCGGCATCCGGACGCCAGGCGCTCAGCAGGCCCTCGAGGCGGGTGATCTCGGCTTTCGCCGCCGTCAGGGCGGTCAGGGCCGCAGCCTCGTTCCCCGCCATGGCGGTGACATCCAGCGATGTCCCCAGCACATGGTCGAAGTGGAAGCGATAAGGCGCGGCGTGAGCGGCCGTAGCCGGAGCCAGCAGGGCGGCGCCGGCGACGCCGGCCGCCAGCCAGGAGGGAAGGGATCGCATGGACGGCTCCGGGCTTAGCGCGTGACTTCGAAGGTCAGGCTGTAGACGTAGTTTCTGGCCGTGGGCGCGGCGTCCGGCGTATGGCCGCCGGCGGGGTAGTGGGCGGTCAGCAGGTAGACGCCCGGCCGGTCGAAGCCGATCTTCGCGCCGCCCTTGGCGTCGGTCTTCATCTCGGCCATGACCTTGTGCTCGTCGTAGACGTCGCCGGATCGGTAAACGCTCACCCCCACGTCGGCGGCGGGCGCCCCGTCGACCAGCAGTTGGAAGGCGAAGCCCTGGTCGACATAGATCGAGTTCGGATGGGTCACTGGCTTAAGCTCGAACCCCTTGCCCGAGGGACGAAGCGCCGCCTCGGTGGGCGCGCCCTTGGAGACATAGGTCTCCGCCGTCTGGATGTTCTCGACCTGGACGGTCTTGGCGTCGGCGGGCACGTCGGCGGGGGCGATCGCGGGTGGGCCGTCTTCGTCCTTGTGTTCGTGCGCATGATCGGGCTTGGGCTGAGCGATGTCGGCTGAGGCGGCGTGGTCGGCCTCAGGTCTCGCGCGACCGCCCGGCGCACGCACCATCAGCCAGCGACCCCCGACCTGGACCATCTTCACGCTGCGGGCCACATAGGCGCCGGTGGAGAAGCGATAGGTGCCCGTATCCGGCAGCGGCGCCTCCATCACCGCCATATCCTTCAGCACCATGGCCGGGGCGATCTCCCTGTGCTCGCCGCTGGGGATGGTCTCGACATAGGTCGAGGTGCGTAGCGCGATGTCGGGATTGAAGTAGTCGTCCTCGGTCAGCGCGCCTTGCAGGGTGACGTGGTCCCGCTCGGCGTCGAAGGCGTTGGGCAGCAGATAGGGCGTGTGGGCCAGAGCGGCCTGGGGCGCACCTAGCGCCAGCGCCGAAACCGCAGCGGCGGCTGCGCCCAGAGCCTTCGTTCTCATGACCATCCCTCGGAAATCAAGCAAATCTCCTATTGCATCTCATTCGCAACTACAAGGCGGCCGAGACGAAAGGTTCGCCGCGGCGCCTTGGGCGGGGTCAGGTTCCCGCGGCGGTCATCTTGAAGATGCCCTGGGCGTTGCTGCTATCGAAGGCCAGGTCCAGGCCCGCGCTCTCCAGCGGCTGGCGGCTGATGAACTCGTAGAAGGAGCCGGGCACGCTCAGCTCGGTTCTGCCGCCACCGTCTTGACGAAAGGCGCGCACGACCGGATCGGCTTTGAAGGCGGTCTGGCGCACACGGCCCGAGCCCGACACCTCCACCGTATCCTTGATCGGCCGACCCAGGCGGCGCTGCTCGGCGGCCAGCGCCTCTACGTCGGGCACCCGGTCGGTGGCGTGGTTGAAGGCCGCGCCCTCGGTGGCGATCCAGGCCGCCTCGGCCGATTCCGCCAGCAGCAGGCGATAGTCCGCCAGCGCGGGCTCGTGGTGGTGGCGACCGAAGGCCGAGACCAGGGCCGGCAGGCTTTCGGCCACCACGTCGTAGGGCGCGTCGCCGTGCGTGCGCAGCAGGTCCAGCAGGGCCTGCGCCTTCGCGCCCAGGCTGTCGGCGGTGCTGTCGAACACCCGGTGGGCTGCGGCTTGGAAGTCCGACGAGAACCGCTCCACGTGCAGTTCGCTGAGGAAGAACTGCGGGATCGCCTCGGGGTGGTCGATATGGGCGTAGGCGCGGCCGGTCATGCCTAGGCGGTCGAGCGGATAGAGGCCGGCCATACGATAGCCCAGGGGCTCGAACATCCGCACGAAGGCGTCCTGCCCGGCGGGCAGGGCTCCGGTCGGCCCTTCGGCGAACCGGATGGTGCGCAGCGCGCCGTGATCGAACACCACCTCGCCACCTGCGGCCCGCACGTCGGCCACATAGGCCGCCCCGGTCGGCACGCGGCGCAGCAGGTCGGCGAACAGCGCCACGTTCAGCGCCATGGCGCTGACCGCGCGCGAAACCCGGGGGCCATGTTCATCGGTCAATACAGGGGCGATGCGCAGGACGGCGAAGGCGGCCTCGGCCTCGGCGGGGGCGAGCGTGGCGGCGACCAGGCGATGCAGGTTCGAAGCGGTCATCGATGGAACTTCCCTATACGTGTTGGGCGCGGGGCTCAGACGTCGAACTTGACGCCCTGGGCCAGCGGCAGGCGCGCGCCGTAATTGACCGTATTGGTAGCCCGACGCATGTAGGTCTTCCAGGCGTCCGATCCGGATTCCCGTCCGCCGCCGGTTTCCTTCTCGCCGCCGAACGCCCCGCCGATCTCAGCCCCCGACGGCCCGATATTGACGTTGGCGATGCCGCAGTCCGATCCCTCGGCCGACAGGAAGCGCTCGGCCTCGCGCAGGTTCAGGGTGAAGATGCAGGACGACAGCCCTTGGGTCACGTCGTTCTGCAGGGCGATCGCCTGGTCCAGGTCGCGATAGCGCATGACGTAGAGGATCGGTGCGAAGGTCTCCTGGCGCACGATTTCCGCTTGTTCCGGCATCTCGACCAGGGCTGGGTGAACCAAGGCGCCGGGACCTTCGATCCGCTCGCCGCCATGTATGGTCCCGCCGGCGGCGCGGGCGGTGTCGAGCGCCGCGCCCATACGCGCCAGCGCCTCTCCATCGATCAGCGGCCCCACCAGCGTCGCCGCCTCGCGCGGATCGCCCACGGTGATCGAGGCGTAGGCCGCCTTCAGCCGAGGGACGAAGGCGTCGTAGACGTCGTCGTGGACGAACAGCCGCCGCAGGCTGGTGCAGCGCTGTCCCGCCGTGCCCATGGCGGAGAAGGCGACCGCGTTCAGGGTCAGGTCCAGGTCGGCCGAGGGGCAGACGATCCCGGCGTTGTTGCCGCCGAGCTCCAGCAGGGCGCGCGCGAACCGGGCCGCCAGCCTTGGCCCGACCGTCCGCCCCATGGCCGTGGAGCCGGTGGCCGAGACCAGCGGGACCTTGGGGTGGTCCACCAGCGCCTCGCCGATCTCGCGCCCACCGATCAGCAGGGTCGACAGGTCGGCCGGCGCATCGGCCCCGAAGCGGGCGGCGGCGCGTTCGAACAGGGCCTGGACGGCGAACGCGGTCAGCGGGGTCTTTTCCGACGGCTTCCACACCACCGCGTCGCCGCAGACCAGGGCCAGGGCCGCATTCCACGACCACACCGCGACCGGGAAGTTGAAGGCCGAAATCACCCCCACCACGCCCAGCGGTCGCCAGGTCTCCATCATCCGGTGCTCGGGCCGCTCGGTGGCGATGGTCAGGCCGAACAACTGGCGCGACAGGCCGACCGCGTAGTCGCAGATGTCGATCATCTCCTGCACCTCGCCCAGGCCCTCGGAGACGATCTTGCCGGCCTCCAGCGTCACCAGGGCGCCCAGGTCCTGCTTGTGGCTGCGCAATTCTTCGCCCAGCAGGCGCACCAACTCGCCGCGCCGAGGTGCAGGGACCTTGCGCCAGGCCAGGTAGGCCAGGTGGGCGCGTTCGATGGCCTCGGCTGCGGCGGCGGGGTCGATCTCATGGACCTCCGCCACCTGTTCCCCGGTGATGGGCGAGCGCGCCGCCAAGCTCCCGCCCGTGACCAGACCCGACGCCACCCCCAGCCGGCCGAGCAGCGCATGGATATCGCCTCGCACCGAAGCGGTCTTGAAGGGGGCGTTCATGGGCGATCCTCGACTTGGCTGCACGACCCGGGAAGGTCGCGGCGGACGTTGGCGAGCCTGCGGGGCCGCTGTCAAATCGGTTTCGTGGCTGTCCGTTTACAAAGGCTCTCGCGTATGGGCAACAGGGTGTTGCGTCATCGGCATGAGATCAGGGCTGGCCGCGCCAAGAAAATCAAACAGGCTGGGCGCCTATTGATCGACTGTGACGCTCCATGGGCTGAGCTTAAACCGTTTCAGGTTTGCAATGTGCTCGACCCATCCGCGCTCTTTACCTGCCGGCGCGAACACAAAACGAGCAGAGCCGCCGTTCTTGCGCCAAAACGCGCATGACGCGCTTGCATTGCGGATCGACCTGATCACAGATCGTATACCGAATGCGGCCGAAACGGCCAGGGGTGGATTTCAGAGGGGCTCTATGCGTAATCCTATGCGCTTTGTCGTGGTCAACGTGCTCGCGCTCGCGCTGGCTGGGGCCGCCTTCGCCGCCGACAAGCCGGCGCACGGCCACGGCGCGTCCGCCGCCGCTCCCGACGGGGCGATGGCCGATCACGAAATGGGCGGCGTGGACGCGGCCGAGTCCAAGATCACGCCCGCCGACTACGTCTCCGCCCCGGTCAAGGAAGCGGCCAGCACCACCCACCACACCGCGGTGATCGATGGCCGCACCATCCCCTACGAGGCCACCGCCGGCACGCTGACCATCCGCGACGACGACGGCAAGCCGGTCGCCTCGATGTTCTACGTCGCCTATGTGGCCGAGCATCACGGCTCGCCCACCCGGCCCGTGACCTTCGTGTTCAACGGCGGCCCCGGCTCGTCCAGCATGTGGACCCACCTGGGCTCGCTGGGCCCCGTGCGGGTGAAGACCAACCAGCCCGATCCCACCCCGGCGGCGCCCTATCACCTGGTGCCCAACGAGAGCAGCCTGCTCGACCGCAGCGACCTGGTGTTCCTCGACGCCATCGGCACCGGCCTGTCGCGCCCGCTCGGCGACACTAAGGGCGAGAAGTTCTGGGGCGTCGACCAGGACATCGACACCTTCGCGCGCGGCATCACCCGCTACATCACCATGAACGACCGCTGGAACTCGCCCAAGTTCATCTTCGGCGAAAGCTACGGCACCCCGCGCGCCGCCGGCCTGTCCTACCTGTTGCAGGAGCAGGGGATGCAGCTGAACGGGATCATGCTGCTGTCCTCGATCCTGAACTTCGGCACCCGCGAGGCGGGCTACGATCAGAACGAGATCAACTTCCTGCCGAGCTATGCGGCCACCGCCTGGTATCACAACCGCATCCAGAACCGCCCCGCCGACCTCGACGCCTTCGTGCAGCAGGCCCGCGACTTCGCGCGCGGCCCCTATGCGCTGGCGCTGGGCAAAGGCGACACCATCTCGCCGGCCGAGATGGATCAGGTGGCCCAGAAGATGAGCTACTTCACCGGCCTGTCGCCGGCCTTCATCAAGCAGTCGGACCTGCGGGTGAATCTCGGGCGGTTCCGTTCGGAGCTGTTGCGCGACCAGGGCGAGGTGATCGGCCGGCTGGACTCCCGCTTCAAGGGCACCGAGCCCGACACCGGCAATGAGAACGTCGACTACGATCCGGTCGGGACCCAGAGCATCGGCGCCTATCTCGGCCTGATGAACAGCTATCTGCGCGACGAGCTGAACTACCAGACCAAGCTGGTCTACCGGCCGAACTATTCCGCGGTGATCAGCGCGGCCTGGGACTGGAAGCATCATCCGCCGGGCGGCCGTCGCGCCTCGGCGGTGGCGGACCTGGCGCTCGACCTGGGCGCCGCCATGCGCCAGAACCCGACGCTGAAGGTGCTCTCGCTGAACGGCTATTTCGACTTCGCCACGCCGTTCGGCGGCACCGAGTACGACCTCGCCCACATGCAGATCAACAAGACCCTGCAGCAGAACCTGGAGTTCAAATACTATCAGTCCGGCCACATGGTCTATCTGAACCCCGAAGCGCTGAAGGTGATGAAGCGCGATCTGCTCCACTTCTACGACGAGGCGGCGCCGGGGACCTGAGTCCGTGCGCCAAGTCGGAAGGATCGCGGTGCGGTCCTTCCGACTGTGTGCAGTGGGGAAGGCTCGCCGCTCCGGATAGCATTCGTGTTCGACGGCCGTTCAGGGTGGTTTGCGCTCCCGTACGGGGCTAGAATCGGCGGCCCGGCCACAGCCCCCAGAGATTCATGTTCGGTCTTTCCCCGCGTCTCGCACCGATCCTCCTTCTGGTTGGCTCCAACATATTCATGACCACGGCTTGGTACGGCCACCTGAAATTTAAAGACCGCCCGATTGTTCTGGTCGTGCTCGTGAGCTGGTGCATTGCGTTTTTCGAGTATTGGCTGGCGGTCCCAGCGAACCGCATTGGCAGCGGGGTTTATTCGGCGGCTCAGCTAAAAGCGATCCAGGAAGTGATTACCCTAACGGTCTTTGCCGTGTTTTCCGTGTTCTACCTGGGGCAGAAAATCACTTATAATCACGCGATTGGTTTTGCGTTGATCGCCGCGGGAGCTTTCTTCGTCTTCCGGTCGCCCGGCGCGGTAAGCTGAGGCCCGCCCAGGGTCGAAAGCAGTATAGACAGGTCTTGGTGGCCGCGCTTCAAGCCGCCGCGATCCGGCTCCCGGCCGTCGCCCCGCGATCCTTCAGGTTCAGCACACGCCGCGCGTTGAGGTTCAGGATCTTCTCCTGGTCCTCGATGGACAGGCCGATCTCGTGGAACAGTTCCAGCGCCGTGGCCGGGGTCCAGCAGGGATAGTCGCTGCCATACATCACGTGGTCGACGCCGTAGTACTCCACGGCGAACCTGATGCCGGCCGTGTGCGGGGACACCGTGTCGGTGTACATGCGCTTGAGGTAGGTGCTGGGCGGCAGGGGCAGGTTGGCCTTGCGCGAGTTCTTGTCCATGCGGCCGGACTGGTAGGGCAGGGCGCCGCCGGTGTGGGACATGTAGATCTTCAGGCCGGGATGGCGCTCCATGATCCCCGACAGCACCAGCCGGTAGGCGGCGACGCTGACGTCGATCACCCGCCCGAGGCTCAGGTACAGCGCGCCGTCGTAGCCCTCCAGGCTGTCGCGGAACATGGTGTCGGTGGGGTGGACGAACAGGGTGGCGCCCAGCGCCTCCGCCCGTTCGTAGAATGGTTCCAGCGCCGGGTCGTCGATACGGCCGTGGTCGCCGACGCTTCCGGGCATGTTGACGCCGATCAGGTCCAACTCGCCCATGGCGTGTTCCAGCACCTCGACCGCGATCCTGGGATCGGAGAGCGGGATGGCGCCGCTGGCCCATAGGCGGTCGGGGTGGCGGCGCTGGGCGCCGGCCATCTCCTCGTTCCACATCATCGCCATCTCGCGGCCTTCCTCGGGCGGGATGTCGGAGAAGTGGGCTGCGAACGGGCCGATGGAGCAGACCACGTCCACCTCGAAGCCCAGCGTGTCCATGTGGGCGAGCTGGGCGTCCAGGTCGAACCACTCCGGCCCCAGGTCGTAGATCGGCGCCTCGCCGTCCTTGCGCCAGTAGGTGTAGCCGCCGCGCGCATTGCGCACCGCGCGGGGATGGCCGCTCCGCTTGCACACGGCCTCGAACACCGAGCGGGGCCACCAATGGAAGTGCGAATCCACGATGCGCATGGCGCGGCTCCCTAGAGACTGCGAATGGCGAAAACTCCGCCATTTCAAGGTTTTTCTTGTCGTCGCCGCGCCTTGCACCGGATGGGCGAAAGCCGCCATTGACGAGTGCGTGCATCTTTGCATACAAACGTATGCATGTCGAGCCGGGGCGAACCCGAGCCAGTTTACATAGGGTGGTCGAGAGTGGATCGGCAGGGTGGCCTTAGCGTAGCCGTAGATATCGGGGGCACGTTCACCGACCTGGTGGCGTTCGACCAGACGACCGGACAGGTGAACCAGTCCAAGTCGTTGACCACCCCGGCCGAACTGTCCCAGGGCGTCTGGGATTGTCTCGACAAGGCCGGTATCGCGCCCAAGGACGCCGATAGCATCGTCCACGGCTCCACGGTGGCGATCAATATCGCCATCGAGGAGAAGGGCGCCGAAACCGCGCTGGTGGTCACTCGGGGTACCCGCGACGTCTACAAGATCGGGCGCCAGAACCGGCCCGAGGCTTACAACTTCTCGTTCCGCCGTCCGACGCCCCTGGTGCCGCGCTCGCGCACCTTCGAGGCCGACGAGCGGCTGTCGGCGGGCGGCGAGGTGCTGCGGCCCCTGCGCACCGAGGACATCGAGGAGATCATCGAGGCCGTGCGCGCCTCGGGCGCCCAGGCGGTGGCGGTCTGCTTCCTGCATTCCTACGCCGATCCGGCGCACGAGGCGGAGGTCGGGGCCAGGCTGCGCGCGGCTCTGCCCGACGTCTACGTCACCCTGTCCCACGAGATCGTGCGCGAATACCGCGAATACGAGCGCACCTCGACCACGGTGATGAACGCCTATATCGGCCCGCGTTCGAAGGAGTATGTTGGTCAGATAGAGGACCGGCTGATCGGCGACGGCTTCACCGGCCGGTTCATGATCATGCAGTCCAGCGGCGGCGTGATGTCGCCCGACACCGCCAAGATGCTGCCCGTGGCCATGATGGAGTCCGGGCCGGTCGGCGGGGTGATCGCCGCCGCCGAGGTCGGGCGACGGCTGGGCTTCAACAACGTCATCGCCTTCGACATGGGCGGCACCACCGCCAAGACCAGCCTGATCGAGGCCGGCGAGGTCTCCATCGCCCAAGGCTACCACATCGGCGGCGAGGCCAGCGGCCATCCGGTGATGTTCCCGGTGGTCGATATCGTCGAAGTCGGCGCCGGGGGCGGCAGCATCGCCTGGATCGACGAATTCGGGGCCTTGAAGCTCGGGCCGCAAAGCGCGGGTTCGGTTCCGGGTCCGATCTGCTACCGCCGTGGGGGGACCGAACCGACGGTGACCGACGCCAACGTGGTGCTGGGCCGGATCGGCGCAACCAGCTTCCTCGGTGGCGAGATGCCGCTCGATGCGGAGGGCGCGACGGCCGGCGTCGCTGGCCGGCTCGGTGGTCCGCTGGCCATGAGCCTCCCGCGCGCCGCGCATGGGGTGCTGGAGATCGCCATCGCCAAGATGTCGCTCGCGGTGCGGGGCGTGTCGGTGGAGCGCGGCTACGATCCGCGCGAGTTCGCCATGCTGGCCACCGGCGGGGCCGGGCCTGTCCATGCGGTGGCGATCGCGCGCGACCTGCACATCCCCACCGTCATCATCCCGAACCTGCCGGCCCACTTCTCGGCCTTGGGCATGCTGATGAGCGACGTGCGCCAGGACTATGTGCGCACCTATTATCGGCCTCTGCTTCAGGCCGACTTCGCCGAGTTGTCCGCGATCTACGACGAGCTGGCGGCGGTGGGCGAGAAGACCCTGGATGCGGCGGGCGTCGTCCCGGCGCTGCGCAGCTATCAGGTGCAGTTCGACCTTCGCTATGTCGGCCAGGAATTCGCCCTGCAGGTCCCCGTCGCCCTGGACGACGTGCGGCGCAGCTCGGTCGAGGCGGTCCGAGCCAAATTCGACGAGATCCACAACCGCCGCTTCGGCCACGCCGCCGTGGACGAGCCGCTGGAGCTGGTGAACATCCGGGTGATCGCGGTCGGCGAACGGCCCAAGATCAGCTTCCCCGATGCGCGCGCAACGGCGGACGAGGCCAGGGTTGGCTCGCGCCCGATCCACCTGGACGGCACGGACACGCCCATCGAATGCGCCGTCTACCGGCGGGAGCGATTGTCGGCCGGGGCCGAGGTGCGCGGTCCCTGCGTGATCGAGGAATACGCCTCCACCACCGTGTTGTTCGAGGGCGACGTCATGACCGTGGCCGCCACCGGCGAGATGATCATTCAGGTAGGCCAGCAATGACGCCGGAAAAAACGCCAGGAAAGACCATCGTGCAGAAGGTGTCGGGCCTGGACCCGGTCACGCTCGAAGTAATCCGCAACTCCCTGCCGGCGATCTCGCACGAGATGAGCGTCGATCTGCAACGCACCTCCTACAACATGATGATCTACGAGGTGCAGGACTACTGCACCGCCCTGCTCGATACTGAGGGCGGGCTGATTTCGCAGAACATCGGTGGGGTGTCCCACTTCGTCGCCGACCTGGGCGTGGTGATCAAGGACGGGGTCAGGCGCTATGGGGTCGAGGGCTTCTTCCCCGGCGACGTGCTGCTGCACAACCACCAGGCCACCGCCGGCCAGCACCTCAACAACATGGTGCTCTACACCCCCGTCTTCCATCGCGAAAAGCTGGTCGCCTTCGCCGTGGTGCGCGCGCACTGGGTCGACGTCGGAGGCCTGTCCACCGGGTTCAGCGCGGCGGGCGCCTACGATCCGTGGAGCGAGGGCCTGCAGTTCGACCAGGTGAAGATCTACGAGAAGGACGTCCCGGACGAGAAGATGATCCGCTTCGTGCGCGACAACATCCGCTATCCGGACGCCGCCATGGGCGACATGCGTTCCCAGCTCGCCGCCTGCCGCCTGGGCGAGCGGCGGTTCGTCGAGCTACTCGACCGCTACGGCCCCGACGTGGTGCAGCGCGCCATCGTCCAGCTGTTCGCCGAGACCGAGGCCCGCTGCCGCGCGGCGGTGGAGAAGCTGCCGGACGGCGTCTACGAGGCCAGCACCTATCTGGACGGTCGCGGCGGAGGCGCCGGCTACGACATCCACGCCAAGGTGACGGTCTCCGGCGGGGACATGACCATCGACCTGTCGGGCTGTTCGCCCCAGCGGGAAGGCGGCTACAACGGGCGCACCTATGCCGCCGCCTACATCGCCTACAAGGCCCTGACCGCCCCGCTCGACCCGCTGAACGAGGGCGCCTTCTCCGGGCTGAAAGTGATCATCCCCGAAGGCAACATGATGATGGCCAGGTTCCCGGCCATGATGTCGGCCTGGAGCGGCGCCCTGCCGACGGTGGTCGACACCATCTGGCGCGCCTTCGCCGAGGCCATTCCGGACCGCATCCCCGCCGCCCACAGCGGTTCGCTGGGCGCCACCTTCTCCTTCTCCGGCAACGACCCGAAGTCGGGCAGGGGCTTTGTGGCCATGAGCATCGAATCCGGCGGCTGGGGCGCATGGCCCGATCGCGACGGACAGGACGCCTCGATGTCGGTCTGCCAGGGCGACGTGCGCAACGCCCCGATCGAGACCATCGAGCTGAAGACCCCGGTCATGGTGATCGAGCGCCGGCTGCGGCAGGACTCCGGCGGCGCGGGGCAATACCGGGGCGGCCTCGGCGTCGTCACCCACGCCCGTGCGCTCACCCGCGGCCGTTGGAACGCCAACAGCGGGGCGGGCGGACGCATCACCTGCCCGCCGTGGGGCCTGTGGAATGGGCATGAGGGCAAGATCGCCCGCACCCTGACCAAGGCCGCCGGCGAGACCGAATTCAGCAAGCCCGCCTCCGTGGCCATGGTCGGCGATCCCGGCAGCGAGATGATCTACGAAACGGCCGGCGGCGGGGGCTGGGGCGATCCGTTGAAGCGCGATCCCGAGCGGGTGCTGCGCGACGTGCGCGAGGGCTACATCTCCGCCGACGCGGCGCGCGAGGAATACGGCGTCGTGCTGACCACCGACGGAAACGCCGTGGACCTGGCGGCGACGCGCGCGCGTCGGACCCAGCCTCAGCTCCAGGGCGCCCAATGACCGCCGCCGTTGCCATGCCCGTCTCGGACGCCTCGGTGCGCGCCGAAAGCTACGCCGGCCGTCATCGCCGCCTGCGCGATGCGATGCACGCCGCTGGGGCCGAGGTGCTGATCGCCTACGGGGCGGGCATGCACTCCTTCATCGGCAGCAATCCCGCCTGGTACGTCTCGGGGTTCAAGCAGATGGGGTCGCATACGGCGGCGGTCCTGCCGCTGGACGGCGGACCGTTCCTGGTGATTACCCCTAAATGGGATTTGGGGCGGGCTAAGGATCGTTCCGCGATTCCCGATGTGCTCGCCTGCGAAGCGGAGGATTTCAGCGCCACCGTACGTGATGCGCTGCTTGCGCGCGGTCTGCTCGGCAAGCGCTTTGCGGTCGCCGCCGGCGTGCAGCAGACCCGCGCGATGAGCGAAGCCTGGCCGGTGCTGCTGGACCAGACGCCGCTGGACGCTGAACGGCTGGTCAGCGACGTGGCGCGCATCCGCGACCCCTGGTCGATGATCTGCACCCGCCGCGCGGTGGAGATCGCGGAGGAAAGCTACGACTGGCTGCTGCAGACCGCACGCCCCGGCATGTGGGAGCATCAGGTTGCGGGCGATCTGGAGGCGCATATCCGCGATCTGGGCGCCGAGGACAATTTCCAGCTCATGTCCGCCTCCCAGCACAACCGCTCGGTCCACATGCCGACCCATCGCCTGTTGGCCGAGGGCGACATCCTGCTGGGTGAGATCACCCCGGCGGTGGACGGCGAGTTCATCCAGATCTGCCGTACGGCCGTGTTCGGCGAACCGACAGACGAGCTCCGCGAAAAGTTCGCCCTGCTGGACGAGGCGCTTCGCGCCGGCATGAAGGCCGCCAAGCCGGGCGTGCCGGCGGCCGAGGTGGTGGAGGTGATCAACCGGCCGATCGCCGAGGCGGGCTACACCCGCTACACCAAGCCCCCCTTCATGCGCACGCGCGGCCACAGCATGGCGCTTGGCTCCATGGACCCCGAGATCGCGGTCGACAGCGGGCATGTGATGGAGAAGGGGGTGGTGTTCGTCATGCACCCCAACCAGTACATCCCGGAGACGGGCTATCTGATGTGCGGCGAGCCGGTGATCATCACCGACGCGGGCGCCGAACCGCTCACCCGCAAGATGGGCGAGCTCTATTCCATCACCTGACGGAGCGCTGCCATGATCAGCATGACCCCCGTGCTGACGCGCGGCTATACGGCCTGGGACAGGTCCCTGTTTCCGGTCGACGAATTCGAGGCGCGGGTGCGCACGGTGCAGGCGCGGATGCGCGACGAAGGGATCGCAGCGCTGCTGATCTTTTCCAACACCTACCACACCAACGGCGACCTGGCCTTCCTGGCCGGCTGGCCGGTCGGCGGCGCCTTGATGGCTTTGCCCGAGGGCCAGCCGAAGATGTTCACCTTCGGCGGCGGTCGCGAGATCTTCTTCCAGAAGAACCAGGTCTGGCTCGACGATATGAGCTCGATCGGTCCCAACTATGGGCCGCGGCTTAAGGCCAAGCTGGAGGAACAGGGCGTGGTGAGCGGCGTCGTGGGCGTGGTGGGTCTCGATCTGTTGACACCGTCGGGACACGCGGCCCTGGTGCAGGCGCTGGGCGGCTATGAATTGCGGGCCTTCGACGAGGTTTTCCACGGTCTGCGCGAGGCCAAGCGGGCGCGCGAGGTGCTGGCGGTACGAGAGGCGCTGCGGATCGCCGCCGTCGCCAGCGAGGCGGCGCGAGCGGCCTATGAGAGCGGGGCCTCCAACGCCAAGGCGGTGGTCGAGGCCGAGCGGGCGGCGCGCCACGAGGGCGCCCTGGACTATCGCGGCCTGGCCAATATCGACGGCGACGACCTGCGGCCCTACGAAGGCTTGTCGGTGGAGCGGCAGCCGACCCTGACCCTGTGGAGCGCGGTGAACTACCACGGCTACTGGGCCGACATGGCCTTGGACACGGCTCCTCCCGGCGTGGCGGCGCAGGTCGTCGAGGCCATGCTCGGCGTCGTGCGCGCGGGCGTCGCGGCGGGCGAGGTCGCCCAGGCTGCGCTGAACGCGGCGCCCAAGGACGCCCTGGAAAGCGCGCTGTCCTACGGTCTTGGCGGCGGGATCGGGCTGGAGCTGGACGAGACGCCCCGCATCGCACCGGACAGCCAGGCGGTGTTGAAGGTGGGGTCGCTGATCTCGCTTCGGGCCTTTATTAAAACGTCGACGGGTCCTTCCCTGGCCGGGGCGCTGGTCCAGATGCGTGAGGACGGCGCCGTACGCCTGACCCCGGCTTGAGCCTCGCTGTCGGGTCATGAGCGGGCTGGAGGCGTTCGCCGCCGCTCTCTGCGCCACCCGTCCCGAAGCCTTGGACGAGGCGCTGGCGGAACAGGCGCGGTTGCGCATCTTCGACACCCTGCTCGCGACCCTGGTCGGCCGCGTGCTCGACGATACAAAGCCCTTGCTTGCCTTCCATCGCGTCATGGTGGGCGACGCCAGCGGGCGGACAGCCGATCTAATCCGTCTGCATGTGGCCCTGACCCGTTCGACCGAGATCGACGACATCGAGCTCCTGTCCTGCGTTACGCCCGGGTCGGTGGTCGTGCCGACCGCGCTTATCGTGGCCGCCGCACGGGAGGTGGACGACGCGACCCTGCTCTGCGCCGTGGTCGCGGGCTATGAGGCGATGATCGACCTGGGCCGCGCCATCGGTGGGGCGCACCTGCTCTATCGGGGCGTATGGCCCACCTATGCGACGGGACCGTTTGGAGCGGCGGCGGTATCGGCCACACTGCTGGGATTGGACGCGGGACGGACGGCGAACGCCTTGGCCTTGGCGCTCGCCCGCACTGCGTTGCTGACGGGCCGCAGCTTCGCGGGCCCATCGCCCCGTTTTCATCTGCTGGGCTGTGCGGCGGCCGAAGGCTATGCGGCGGCTGAGGCTGCTGCGGCAGGTCTCGCGGGGGATGGGTCGATCCTGACAGGGTTCGGCGACAGCCTGGGTGTGGAGGGTCTCGCGCTGACGCCCAGCGCAGCGCCGCCGATCCTGGACGTGGATAGCAAGCCCTTTCCAACCGCGCGGCAAGGACTGGCCGCGGTCGAGGCCTTCATCGCCGCCAAGGGGAATGGCCGGCTAGAGGACATCGAACGGGTCGAGGTCGAGGTCCCCGCCGCCTATCTGGCCATGATCGGGCGACTTGAAGCGCCGAAGGATCGGATCGCTTCGCTGGTCAGCGCCGCCTTCCAGATGGCGGGCGCGGGGACAGGCGATCTCTACGATGCCCGCCGCGCCGACCTGGGTTTGAGCGGACGGCCTGGATTGCTGGGTCGAATTGAGTTTCGCGAAGCGGCCGACCTGACCGCCCGTTTCCCTCGTCAGTGGGGCGGGCGGGTGACGATCCATTTCGCATCGGGTGAACGCAGAGCAGCTTGCGTACTCGATGCCCTGGGGTCGGCGGCGCATCCGTTTGGCTGGGACGAACTGCGGGTCAAGGGCGAGCGCATTTTCCGCGCGTCGGGGCTCGATCCCGAGGCCCCCGGCAGGCTGCAGGACCTATGCGCCGATCTGGGTCGCCGCCCCGGCCAGTCGACGGCGAAGGCGCTGTTAGAGATGGTCCGCGCCTGACCGCGCGTGTGGCTAGGCTGCGGGCCGATCGGGCATCAACGAAGCGCTCGTGGTCTGGCCGACCACCTCTTCAACCGGCAGGTCGGAGGTCGGCGCGCGCACGCGCGACATCGCGATCAGGCAGCCCGCGGCGATCAGGGCGGGGACGGCGGTGGTGAGATAGATCGGGGTGATGCCGAAGTGGTGGCCGAGCATGAAGCCGCCGAACATCGGGCCGAACATGGCTCCGGCCCGTCCCGCGCCCGCCGCCCAGGCCACCCCGGTGCCTCGGATGCTGGAGGGATAGGTGATGGCCGCCAGCGCATTGATGCCGCCCAGGCTCGCCGCGTTGAAGAAGCCCACCGCCATGAACAGGAAGGTCATCACCGGCGAATGCACGTCCGACAGGCTGAGCACCGCCAGCGCTATGGCGTTGCCGACGAAGAACGCGGGAAGCGCGCGGATCGGCCCGAACCTATCCATGAACAGCCCGCTGACGGCCGTGCCGACCACGCCGGCCAGGGCGCTGCCGGCGATCACCACCGACAGGTTCTTCATCGGGATGCCGGCCACGGTGTTCAGCACCGTGGTGTTCCACGATCCCAGCAGGTGGCTGACCAGAAAGCCCATGGCGTAGGCGACCCACAGCAGGGCGGTCAGGATCAGGAAGCGGCCCTGGAACAGGGCGGCGGCCGGCGCGCGGCCCTGCATCCGTGCGGGTTCGTGCACCAGGAAGGTTTCGCTCCCGTCTAGCCGGACGGTGGGATCGAGCTGGCGCAGGACCTTGGCGATGCGGGGATCGTTGGGATTGCGCCGCGCGCGGAAGCGGACCGATTCCGGCAACTGCCACAGCAGCACGGCGAAGATCGCGATCGGCAGCAGGCCGCCGATCCAGAACGCGCCCTGCCATCCGAACGGGTCGAGGATGAAGGCCTGGACGAACGAGCCGATGAAACTTCCGCCCGTATAGCCGCAGAAGGTGATCGACACCGCCGCCGCCCGCATCTTCTTGGGGGCCATTTCCGAGGCCAGGGCGATGGCGTTGGGGATCACGCCGCTGAAGAAGACGCTGGAGATCACGCGGATGACCGTGAACTGGGTCACCGTATGCACCTGGGTCGTCAGCAGGCTGCACACGGAAAAGCAGGCGATGGAGAACAGCAGGGTGGTCTTCCGCCCGAAGCGATCCGCCAGCGGGCCCATGAAGATCGTCCCGACCAGCAGGCCGAACTGCTGGAGCACGAAGACGCTGGTGAAGGCGTGGGGTTTGACGTGCAGGCCCTTGGCCAGCACCGGTAGGACGTAGCCGGTGACGAAGATGTCGTACCCGTCGATCAGCATCGTCAGCACCAGCAGGGCGATGATCTTGACGTGCGTGGCGTTGAGCTTGCGGGTGTCGAGGAACTGATCGACGTCGAATACGCGGTCACCGGGCATCTGCGTCCCTCCCAGGACGTTTTTGTTTTGCCGGATGGAGCTTAGAGCTTCACCCGGATACCGAACTTGTAGGAGCGGCCGACCGGATCGAAGAACACGTTGTTGCTGCGGCCGGGGCTCAGCGGGGGGTTCTTGTCGGTCAGGTTGGTCACGCCGGCGTAGAACTGCATGTCGGTGGAGTCCGTTCGGATCAGATCATAGGACGTCAACAGGTCAAGGTAGAAGGCCGATCCGATCCGGTTGGTGTTGATGCTGTTGGACAGGAAGGGACTGTAGCCGGGGTCCTGCGGGCCGACCAGGGTGGTGTCGTAGTAACCGCCGTCGATGTAGTGCCCGTGAGCTGTGATCGAGAGCCGGTTCACTGTATAGTTAATGGTCTGGTCCAGGGTCCAGTCGGGCACGCACAGCAACGCCGAGGTCGGCGAACAGCCCGTCTCGTCGGCGATGTCCAGCGAGCCGGTGGCCGTTATCGTCTTTAGGTGGGCCACGTATGTCGCCAGCACGCCGAAGCTCATCACGCCCGGCAGCGCCGAATAGACCCGTTCCAAGGGCAGGGCGTACTGCGCTTCGATATCGACCCCGTTGGTCTTGAGCTGGGCTAGGTTGAGCGAGGGCGTGTTGACCTGGGTGATCGTCCCGGCCGTATTGCGGATCACGAACGGGCAATAGGTCTGGTTGCCCAGGTTGCATTCGGAAACGATGTTTTGGGCCGTCAGAGAGCTGATGGCGTTGTTCAGGGTGATATCGAAGTAGTCGGCGGACAGCTTGAAGCCTCGGAGCCATCCCCAGCGTGGGGTGAACACGAACCCCGCGGTGAAGGTGTCGCCCAGTTCAGGGGTCAAATTGGCGTTGCCCGAGGTGATGATGTTGGCCACCACCTGGGAGTGGTGGACCGTGTCGTTGATGGTGGTGGTCGATAGCGAGGCCGGCCCGTAGAGCTCGTTCAGGTTCGGGGCCCGGATGTCGCGCGATCGGGTGGCGCGGAGCATGACCCAGTCGTTCACCTCGTAGACCAGGCCCGCCTTCCACGAGGTAATCAGGCCGCTGAGGCTGTAGTCGCTCTCGCGCACCGCGCCGTTGATGGACAGCGATTTGACCAGGGGCAGGTTCTTCAGCACCGGAATCTCGGTTTCGAAATAACCTTCGGTGACCTTGATCGAGCCGTTGAAGTTCCCACCGTTGCCCGCATAGAAGGCCGTTTGCTGACTAAGCGCATCCGCCGAGCCCGAGGCGAACTCCTCGCGATGCTCGAGCCCCATGGCCACCGAGACGGGTCCGGCCGGCAACTGGAACAGGTCGCCGTGGACGTTGGCCGCGATGACGTGCTGATCCTGGCTGATGTTCTGGATCGATGTCCCGTAGGCGTAGGCCTTGGCGGCCGCCGACACCGTGCCTTGGCCGAACGGGTTGAGCGGCGAGCAGCCGCTGTTCGGGTTGGTGACGTTGATGGCGCACTCGATCTGGCCATTCGGCCCGACCGTGGAGTTCACCGCGTTCTTGAAGTTGTTGACGATCGGGTCGTTGCCGATGATCTGGGAATAGTCGACGTGTCCGTACTGGTAGTAGCCGTCCCACTTCCAATTGCCAAAGAAATTTCCGCTGAGGCCGGCGACCACTCGGTAGGTCTTGGTGGTGTCGTCGCCAGTAACTAGGCCGAGATCCGTCCACTCGCGACCGTAGCCGAAGGACGTGGCCCCGGCCGCGGCCAGTTGCTGGCGTACGGTCGCGGGAAGATACGGGTTCGATGCATTGATCGTCAGGTTGCCAGGGCTGCGGTAATAGCCGCCGGTGTTGCGTCCGTTGACGTAGCCATAGGAGCCTTCGAGGAAGCCCTGGATCGAGTCGTTGAAGTCGTAGCTCGCATGAGTGAAGCCGGTGTAGCGGGTCACCGGCGTCTTGATGTCGACGCCGGTAAGATAGGCGTTCTGACCCGCGCCCGTGCCGCCGATCATGTACAGGCTGCTGGGCAGTTGGCCGAAGGTGAATGGGGTGCTGGTGTTCCCGTTCGCCCCGAACGTGGTGCCTTTCAAAGGACCGGATGTGATCAGGCCGCCTGGGGTCTGGGTCGAGGTGTGGATGTTGTTGGTCAGGATTTGGGCCGGCAGGCCGTTGACCCCGGGGGTAGAATTGGTGACGACCTGGTTTTCCTTGGCGCACCAAGGGCGGTTGTAGCAGTCGCCGACCCCGCCGGAGTCCTCGATCTCGAACGCGCCGACGATGTGCCCGCGTCCCTGGGCGAAGCCTGTTCCGCCTGCGATGCTGGCGAGCAGGTCGTCCGCGTCGCCGTATTCGGACTGGCCGTACTGGGCCATGGCTTTGAGGCCATCCAGCTTGGTGTCCAGGATGAAGTTGATCACCCCAGCGACCGCGCCCGAACCATAGGCGGCCGACGCGCCGCCCGTCACCACCTCGGTGCGTTGGATCAGCAGGGTGGGGATGTTGTTCAGATCCACCGTTCCGCCGGTGGTGCTCGGGATAAAGCGTTCTCCATCCACCAGCACCAGGGTGTGGGAGGCGCCAAGCCCCCGCAGGTCGGCGAAACGCGAACCGATGCTGGAGGTGCCAAGGCCTGTCGTGGTCGGCGACGCGGAGGCGCGGAAGGCCGGCACCTCGGCCAACAGGTCCCCGGCGTTGGTCACCTGGAGTTGTTCGGCGCGTTGGGCGGTCAGGGTCGAGACGGGCGTCGGCGAGGTGAAGCCGGTGGCCAGTCGGGAGCCCGTGACCACAATCGTGCCGACAGGCGCGCTCGCGGCAGGCGTTGGAGAGGTGGCGATCGCGTTTCCACCGCCTGCCTGAGATGTGGGAGTGGAGGTCGCGGGGGGCGCGGTGACGACCGGAGCCGCCGGGCCGCTCGCCGGGACGGTTGGCGTCGTCGTAGCCGGGGTTTGCCCATGGGCATTTTCGACTATGGCGAGGCTGGCCATCGTGCACAGCGCCACCACGCTGACGCTCGCCAGTTTGCCTCTACGAAACCGCTGTGCGGTCGCAGTTGAATCCATTGAATATTTCCTCCCCGACGTGCTTTTTTATCGCGTACTGGGCAGTTCGCGACGGCTCGTTCTGGTTTTCAATAGTATTGCCGGGCCATTTTCTGTGATGGCTCGGTGTATTTGGTCGTGCGGGTTACTGTCCTATATTCAGGGTTTGGCCTGGGTCCTGCCCAAGAAGCTTGTGGACTGTCGTGTTCGTACGCATCGAACTGAAGAGGCGCAGCAAACATGTTCTTCTGAAATGCCTCGTATGCGGATGTATACAAATGTGCGCGAGGCGTCAATCGGCTTTGATGTGATCGGATAAGCGCCGCGACAGGGCATAAACGGCGACACGGAGGAGGCGACCTCGCACAAGGCCCCCGGCTGTGTTAGGCCGGTTGGATGCAGATGGATGCAACGTCATGAGCGAGCAGTCTTCTCCCGCGAAAGCCGCGCCCGGATCGGGTGATGCGCTCGCGCCGACGCCGCCGCCGTTCCCGGCTAGCGGTTCATATGCCGACGGGCTTTACCTGGCCGTGCGCCACGCCATCAGCAGCGGCGAGTTGCCCGCGGGTGCGCGGATGCGCGAGACCGAGCTGGCCACCCGCTATGGCGTCAGCCGCACCCCGGTGCGCGAAGCCTTGCGGAAGCTGGAAGCCGATGGCCTGGTGGTGGAGTTGCCCGGTCGGGGCCTGACCGTTAGCAATCCTACCCTGAACGAAATCCTGGACGCCTATCTGATCCGTGAGGTGCTCGAGGGATTGGCCGCGCGTCTGGCGGCCGAACGTGCGCTCGACACCGATCTCCTCCGGCTGGAGGCGACGATGAAGCAGATTCAGGCGGCCTTCGACAGCGGCGACAGCGAGTCGACCATCCGCCTGAGCAATGCGTTCGACGACGTCATCTTCCTCGCCGCCAACAGCGACCGGCTCTATCGCATGATCCACGCCGCGCGCGCGTCCCAGGGCCAGACCATGCGCGGCAACATCCGTTATCCCGGCCGGCTCGAGCAATCGATCAAGGAGCGGTGGCTGATCTGGGAGGCCCTTCGCACGCGGCAGCCCAGGCTGGCGGAGTCGGCGACCCAGGAACACCTGCGTCAGGCGCGCGAAATCCGCATCACCGTGGCCCTGGAGGCCAAGGCCGAGGGCTGATCACCCTCGCCGGGGGTTTAGGAAGTTCACCAGCGCAGGACGCGCGGTCCCAGCAGGCCGCCCAGAGCGCCGGCAGCGACGACGCCCAGGGTGTACCAGATGGCCAGGAACGGCGCTGCGCTCTCGTCGCAGTGCAGGGCGTAGGCGGTCGCCCCCGCCCCGCCGGCGGCCAGGCCCGCCATCAGTCCGGTGAGGCGCAGCCGCGTGGGTGCAAGGCCCCGCACCGCCCACACCAGTCCGATCAGCGGCGCCAGCGAAGAGGCCAAGATCAGCCAGGGGCAGACCTCGGCCGAGCCGCCCATCACCATGTGCATGCGCATCGGCTCGGGCGCCCGCAGCAACTGCCACGCCGCCAGCGTGCCCACGGCGAGCACCGGGACGGCCAGCCATAGCGGACGTCGCGATCCATCCTCCGCCGGTCGGCCGAGGCGCTCGCAGGTCCAGATCGCCACGACGGCGACGGCGAGGGTGTAGGCGAGCTTGATCCAGAACATGGCTCCCCCCGCCGCGTGCATCATGTCGGGGCGCAGGCCGAGCGTGGCGGCGATCAGCGCCAGCGAGACCACAGCGCCCGCCCCGACGCCCAGGGCCAGCCGACGCACGACGGCCGTGCGCGACACGGGGCGCAGGTCCGCGGAAAGGCGGCGGATAAGCGGCTCGCTCATCGCGTGTCCACCGGCCAGGTCTCGACCCAGGCGGCCACGCAGGGCGAACGGCTGCTCGCCGCCGCCTCGCCGTGGATCTCGACTTGGGTTTTATTCACCTGGGTTCCATTTCGCTGGATCGCGTCGCATTCTCGCAAGATTGGGTTGGGCGACGCCTTCGTCAAATCTCAAAGGACGTTCGCGGGATTGGCCGCGCGGGTTACGGGTCTGGGCAAGGAGAATTTCTCGCTGCTGCTAGGAACCTCGTTGTGTAGTTCTGATGCATAGCGCTTACAGCCAGCATTAACGTCTACAGGCGGCGGGCGAGAAGATTGTAACCTTTTGGTCCGTCTGGTCGAACCTGGATCAAAACAGAGGGCGCAACTGTGTTGGATGCGCATTTTTCGGCGCTTCGAACGCGGGTTGCGCGCATCCTTCAGGTCTAGGCCGCGATGCGGCTCCAAGTGGACGGACGTGGACATGGCGCGGAACGGGTCGAGCCCCAACGAGGTGATCTATCGGCACACTTTCCTGGTGCGGCTGACCCATTGGGTCAACGCGTTGACCATCTTCGTCCTCATCGGCACGGGCCTGAACATCTTCAACGCCCACCCCCAGCTTTACTGGGGCCAAGCCGGAAATTCCGCCGACCGGCCCGTCGTCGCCATCCATGCGATGAACACCGCACACGGAATCCGGGGGGTGACAACCATTGGGTCAGTTCACTTCGACACCACGGGCTGGCTGGGCTGGTCCAGGATGCACGGTCAGTGGATCGGGCGGGCGTGGCCATCGTGGATCACCATCCCCAGCTTCGTCGACCTGGCCGACGCGCGGCACTGGCACTTCTTCTTCGCTTGGGTGCTGGCGGCCAATGGGTTGGTCTACCTGCTCTGGAGCCTGTCGATCCGCCACGTCCAGCGCGACCTCTGGCCGACGCTCGGCGATCTCAAATCCATTCCCCGCTCGGTGCTCGACCACGTGAAGCTGAAGCACCCGACGGGCGAGGCGGCGAAGCGATACAACGTGTTGCAGCGGCTGGCCTATCTGGGCCTGATCCTGCTGGTGATCGGCATGGTCTCGACGGGGCTCACTCTTTCGCCGGGCTTCAATGCATTCGCGCCGTGGTTGCTGGACCTGTTCGGGGGGAGGCAGTCGGCGCGCACCCTGCACTTCGCCTTCGCCTTCTCGATCATCGCCTTCATCGTCGTCCATCTGGTCGAGGTGGTGCTGGCCGGGCCGATCAACGAGGTCTGGTCGATGATCAGCGGTCGCTACCGCGTGCCTCGGGAGCATGGTTGATGGCCCTGATCACACGCCGTGGGATGCTGATCGGCGGCGCGGCCGGTTCGGGCCTGCTGCTCGCCGGCTGCGACAAAATCCTGCAAGGCGACCATCTCAACGGCAGCGCCAGCTTCCAGCGGGTGCTGGCCGCGGCGCAGGGGTGGACGCTGTCCAGCCAACGCTTCCTGCTGGGCGGCGGCGCGCTGGCGCGGGAGTTCAAGCCGTCGGACATCTCGCGCCACTTCAAGGCCAACGGCACCTCGCACCCCGGCGGCGAGGACTATGCGCGTCACCTGGAGGAGGGGTTCGCCAACTGGCGGCTGCGGGTCGACGGCATGGTGGCGCGGCCCCTGTCGCTGTCGGTGGACGAGATCCGCCGTCTGCCCGCCCGCACCCAGATCACCCGCCACGACTGTGTTGAGGGCTGGAGCGCCATCGGCCAGTGGACCGGCGCGCCGCTGGGGCCGATCCTGAAGGCGGCTGGCGTCGCGCCCGGCGCCAAGTACGCGATCTTCTATTGCGCCGACAACCTGGAGGGCGAGCCGGCCAAGGGCGGTCAACAGTCGCCGGGCCAGTATTACGAGAGTCTGGCCCTGGTGGATTGCTTCCACCCCCAGACGCTGATCGCCTACGATATGAACGGCGCCCCGCTCGGTGTTCCGTATGGCGCGCCGCTGAGGCTGCGGGTGGAGCGCCAACTGGGCTACAAGCACGCCAAGTACGTGCAGCGTATCCGCATCACCGACACCCTGGCCGGCGTCTCCGGTGGCAAAGGCGGCTATTGGGAAGATCGCGGATACGAGTGGTACGCGGGGATCTAGGCTCCGCGCTCAGCCCCGGCCGGCGGCCAGGATCGGACCGCCGACGCCGGCCTGCACCAGCACCGCCGTCTTCAGGCCCGCACGCGTAGGCGCGGGCAGGGCGTAGGTTTGCGCCGTACCGCTCCAGTCGCCCAGCCGCACCACCTCGCGCACCACGTTGCGGTGGGGCAGGGTGCGGCCGCCGTTCTCGCCCCGCTGGATCGGGACCTGGACGATGTTCGGGTCGTAACGGACCAGCACCACCTCGCCGCGTCCGGTCCCGGCGCTCACGGCGACATGCCCGTTGGTGAAGCTGACCTGCGGACCTGTTAAACCGCGATCCTCGTGTCGGATAAGGGTTTCCAGTTCGTCGCGTCGATTGCCGACCACATCGGCGCGGCCGTTCACCACCACTTCGGGCGTCGCCACTTGGGCGCGATGGAAGGCGTGGGCATAGTCCCACTGGCGCGCGGTGAAGGCGGGGCTGTCGAAGGTGTCCTTCCAGCCGAGATCGTCCCAATAGGTCACCTGCCAGCTGAGGGTCAGCACGTCTGGGCGGTCGGCGATGGCCATGACGTTGGCGTTGGCCGGCGGGCAGGACGAGCAGCCTTGGCTCTGGAACAGCTCCACCACCGCGGGGTGGTCGCGGTCGGCGGCCATGGCTGGGCCGGGAGAGGTCGTGGCGACGATCGCCATGCCCGCGGCGGCCAACGAAACGGCGCTGAGCCATGGGGCGATGGATCGGGCGTTCATCTTGCGTCTCCTTCGGACCGCATCCGGGTCCCCGATCCGTTCGTGTCCGGTAGGGAAGACGTTACCGCACGCGGCGTTTTTCAAGTACGGCGTTCCCGTACGGCTGTGATTTCTTGACAGTCTGGGGACGATCTGGGAAAGGATCGTGCCGGCAATCCCGCCCTAGCGCCCTTTTGGAGCACGACCATGCCTGTGCGTGGCCTCCCAATGAACGAACTCACCGTTCGGGCGCTCCCGTTCTATTTCTACGGCTATTTCGGCTTTCGATACGCCGGCTAAGGTGATCGCCCGATAGGGGACCTCTCCCTCGATCACCTGCCGGCGACCGTCTCTGGAAAGAGCGGCCAGCGGCCCCTGCGCGCACCTTGAAGCTGCCGCGCCCGACCCCTCATCGAAAAGCCAAGATCATGACCCAAATTTCCACGGCGATGAACGCCTCCGACGATACCGACGCCACCTCCGGCCTGCACGACCTGCGGGCCGAGATCGACCGTATCGATGACACCATCCTGGATCTGCTGCAGCGACGCATGGCGCTGGCCAGCGGCATCGGTGGCTTGAAGTCCGCCGGCCAGGTCAACGCGCTCAAGCTGCGCCCCGACCGCGAGGCGGCCGTCGTCTCGCGCATCCTGGCCCAGGCCGAACCGGAGTGCCGCAAGCTGGCGCTCGGCGTCTGGCGCGAGATCATGGCCGCCGGCCTCGCGCGCCAGGGCGAGCTCGAGATCCTGGTCTGGGGCGGCCCCGATCCGGCCCATGTGCTGGACTCCGCGCGCCGCCGCTTCGGCTCCTCGCCCATCTATATCGAGGTCGAGACCGCGGCGGAGGCGCTGGCCGGAGCGGCGACGCGCAACGCGGTCGCGGTGCTCGGCATCGACCCGAAGACGGCTTGGTGGACACGCCTGGGCGCGCAGTATCGCGACCTGTGGGTGTTCGACTCCATCGACAATCCCCACGGCGGGCGTGAGCCCGGCGCGCTGGCGGTGGCGCGGATCGACCCGGCGGCCCTGGCCGGCGGCCAGACCTTCGTCATCTCCGCCGGCGGCGACGCCGGTGGCGGCGAGCCCTCGCGCCGGCTGCTCGGCCTGGACGAGGGCTGGCGGCTCTACGCCGTGGACCGCGCGCCCGACGAGGTCACGGCCATGGACCGCTATCGCGGCGTGATCGGGCGCGCGCCGAGCTTCTCGCTATCGGCCGAGAGCGTCGTGCAGGCCTAACCCGGCCATGAGCGCCCTGTCCCAGGCCCGGCGGATCGTCGTCAAGGTCGGTTCGGCCCTGTTGCTGGACCCGGACGGGCGCGTCGACCGCGACTGGATCGCCGGGCTTGCCGCCGACGTGGCGATGCTGGTCGGGGAGGGGCGCAAGGTCCTGCTGGTGTCGTCCGGCTCCATCGCCCTTGGGCGCCGGCGGCTCGGCCTGTCGGCGGGGGAGAAGCTCGACCTGCAAACCAAGCAGGCCGCCGCCAGCGCGGGGCAGAGCCTGCTGATGCGTGCGTGGGAAGAGGCGCTGGAACCCCACGGCTTGCCAGCCGCCCAGGTGCTGCTGACCCGCGACGACACCGAGGTGCGCCGGCGCTGGCTGAACGGGCGGGCCACGCTGGAACGCCTGTTGGAGCTCGGCGCCATCCCGGTGGTCAACGAGAACGACGCGGTCGCCACCGAGGAGATTCGCTACGGCGACAACGACCGGTTGGCTGCGCGGGTGGCGCAGATGATCCGCGCCGAGCTGCTGGTGCTGCTCTCCGACGTCGACGGCCTCTACACCGCCGATCCTCGCCGCAATCCGACGGCGCAGCATGTGCCGCTGGTCTCCAGCCTGACGCCGGAGATCGAAGCGATGGCCGGCGGGGCCAACAGCCAGACCGGGGTCGGAACGGGCGGCATGGCCACCAAGCTCGCCGCCGCTCGCATCGCCCAGGCCGCCGGTTGCGCCACCCTGATCGCGGCCGGTCGGCCCGAGGGAGATGTCGCCGCCCTGTCGGCGTTGCTGGCCGGCGCGCGCGCCACCTTTGTCCAGCCCAGCGCTACGCCGATGGCGGCCTACAAGCAGTGGATCGCCGGCGGTCTCGCCCCGCGTGGGAGCCTGACGGTGGACGCCGGCGCGGCGTTGGCGCTGCAGGCGGGCAAGAGCCTGCTGCCGGCGGGCGTGCGCGCGGTGCAGGGCGCGTTCGGCAAGGGCGACCTGGTGCTGGTGCTCGAACCGACGGGGCGTGAGATCGCGCGTGGGCTCTGCGCCTACGACGCCAGTGACGCCCAGCGCATCATCGGCCTGCAGTCCCAGGGGATCGAAGCGGCCTTGGGCTATCCGGGGCCGACGGCGCTGATCCATCGCGACGATCTGGTGGTGCCGGGCGAACCGTTGAGCAGGACCGCCAATGGCTGAAGACAGCGGCGAGGAGCTCGCCCAAGCCATGACCGCCATGGGTCAGCGCGCGCGTGCGGCGGCGCAGGCGCTGAGGCTGGCCCCCGCCGAGCAAAGGACCCAGGCGCTGACGGCCATGGCCGACGCCCTGGCTGAGGCGCAGACTGACGTGCTGGAGGCCAACGCTCAGGACGTCGCCGCGGCCCGCGCGTCCGGTCTCGCGCCCAACATGGTGGACCGGCTGGCGCTGGACGTTGAGCGGCTGTTGGGCGTGGTCACGGCGTTGCGCACCGTAGCGGCTATCCCCGACCCGGTCGGAGCCGAGATGGCCCATTGGACGCGCCCGAACGGATTGGATTTCACCCGCGTGCGCACCCCCATCGGCGTGATCGCGGTGATCTACGAGGCGCGTCCCAACGTCACCGCCGACGCCGCGGCCCTGTGCCTGCGCGCCGGCAACGCCAGTATCTTGCGCGGCGGCTCGGAGAGCCTGCGCTCCAACCTGGCCATCCATGCCGCCCTGGTTCGTGGGCTGACGGCTGTGGGGTTGCCGCAGGATTGCGTGCAGATCGTGCCGAATACGGACCGGGCTGCGGTCGGGCAGCTGTTGTCGGGATTGGGAGGGACCATCGACCTGCTGATCCCTCGCGGCGGTCGCACCCTGGTCGAGCGGGTGCAGGCGGAGGCGCGGGTGGCGGTGCTCGGTCACCTCGAGGGGCTGTGCCACACCTATGTCCATGCCGGCGCCGATGCGGACAAGGCGCGCGCCATCGTCGTCAACGCCAAGCTGCGGCGGACCTCGGTGTGCGGCTCGACCGAGACCCTGTTGATCGACGCCATCGCGGCGGGTCGCTTGTTGCCCGCCATCGCCGCCGATCTTTGTGCGGGCGGTTGCGAACTGCGCGGCGATGCACGCGCCAGGGCGTTGGTCCCCGACATGGGCGTGGCGGTGGAGCAGGACTGGCGGACGGAGTATCTGGCGCCGATCCTGGCGGTGCGGGTGGTCGACGGGGTGGATGCGGCGGCGGACCATATCGCCACCTATGGCTCGGGCCACACCGAGGCCATCGTCACCGAGGATGCGGGCGCCGCCCAGCGGTTCGTCGACCTGGTGGACAGCGCCATCGTCCTGGTCAACGCCTCCACTCAGTTCGCCGACGGGGGCGAGTTCGGTTTCGGGGCCGAGATCGGCATCTCCACCGCCCGCCTGCACGCGCGCGGTCCGGTGGGGGCGGAGCAGCTGACGACCTACAAGTACGTGGTGCGCGGGACGGGGCAGGTGCGCGCCTGAAAGTGCGCGCGTGGCTGCGTGGTGCGTCCTTCGAGACGCCCCTTTGGGGCTCCTCAGGATGACTTAGGTTGTTGGGTTGCATAAACGCTCGTCATGCTGAGGAGCGCGCAGCGCGTCTCGAAGCACGCAGCACATGTAGAGCACATGAAAAAGGCCGCGGATCGCTCCGCAGCCCTCTCCGTATCGACCAGGCGCTCAGCCTAGCAGTTGTAGTACATGTCGAATTCGACGGGGTGCGGGTGCAGTTGCAGCCGCATGACTTCTTCCATCTTCAACTCGATGTAGGCGTCGATGAAGTCGTCGTCCATCACGCCGCCCTTCTTGAGGAAGGCGCGGTCCTTGTCGAGGCTTTCCAGAGCTTCGCGCAGCGAGCCGCAGACTTCGGGAACCTTCTTCTGCTCGCGAGGGGGCAGGTCGTACAGGTTCTTGTCCATGGGTTGGCCCGGATCGATCTTGTTCTCGATCCCGTCCAGGCCGGCCATCAGCAGGGCGACGAAGGTCAGGTAGGGGTTGCCCATGGGATCGGGGAAGCGGACCTCGATGCGCTTGGCCTTGGGCGAGGACACCCACGGGATACGGATCGAGGCGGACCGGTTGCGGGCCGAATAGGCCAGCTTCACCGGAGCTTCGTATCCCGGCACCAGACGCTTGTAGCTGTTGGTGGTGGAGTTGGCGAAGGCGTTGATGGCCTTGGCGTGCTTGATGATGCCGCCGATGTAGTGCAGGCACATTTCCGACAGGCCGGAATACTTGTCGCCCGCGAACATGGGCTTTCCGTCTTTCCAGATCGACTGGTGGCAGTGCATGCCCGAGCCGTTGTCACCGAAATAGGGCTTGGCCATGAAGGTGGCGGTCTTGCCGTAGGCCGAGGCCACGTTGTGGATGACGTACTTGTAGAGCTGCATCCGGTCGGCCATGGTCAGCAGGTCGGAGAAGGTCAGCCCCAGCTCGTGCTGGGCGGGCGCCACCTCGTGGTGATGCTTTTCCGGCTTCATGCCGAGCTCTTCCATCACCGACAGCATCTCGCCGCGCAGGTCCTGGGCGCTGTCCACCGGGTTGACCGGGAAGTAGCCGCCCTTGGGGCCGGGGCGGTGGCCCATATTGCCCTCGTCATAGGCCTTGTCGGTGTTGCTCGGCAGTTCGATCGAGTCGAAGCTGTAGCCGGTCTTGTGGGCGGCGGTGGACCACTTCACGTCGTCGAAGATGAAGAACTCGGCTTCGGGGCCGAAATAGACCTGATCGCCGACGCCCGCTGACTTCACGTAGTTCAGCGCCGCCTTGGCGATGGAGCGCGGGTCGCGGTTGTAGGGCTCCGAGGTGTCGGGGTTCAGCACGTCGCAGAACAGGAATAGGGTGGTCTGCTGGTAGAAGGGGTCGATGTAGGCGGTCGACAGGTCCGGGCGCAGCAGCATGTCGGACTCGTTGATCGCCTTCCATCCGGAGATCGAGGAGCCGTCGAACATGGTGCCTTCGGTCAGGAACTCGTCGTCGACCAGGCTGAGATCGAAGGTGACGTGCTGCATCTTCCCGCGCATGTCGGTGAAGCGGAGGTCGACGTACTTGACGTCCTTTTCCTTGATCTGGGCGTAGATTTCTTCGGGCGTCATCTAAAACTCCAACGTGGTCCTGCACGGGAAGCGAGCGGGCGCCCCCTGGGCCCCGTCGCGATGGAAGGTGATCCGGCGCGCGGTCAGTCGTGCATCGCCTCGCCGTGGAGTGCAAGGTCTAGACCGTACACTTCCTCCTCTTCGGTGACGCGCAGGCCGGTGGTGAACTTGCAGACCATCAGGATCAGGAAGGTGACCATCGCCGTCCAGACGATGGTCACGATGCAGCTCTCGAACTGGACCAGCACCCCGTGTCCCTTGGGCAGGGTGTTGATCCCGACGTCGGCGAACACCCCGGTCAGGATCGCCCCGACGAAGCCGCCCACCCCGTGCACGCCGAAGGCGTCCAGGCTGTCGTCGTATTTCAGCGCGTTCTTCAGGAACACCGCCGAGCAGTAGCAGACCGCACCGGCGATCAGGCCGATCCACAGTGCGCCGCAAGGCGTCACGAAGCCGGAGGCCGGGGTGATGGCGACCAGGCCGGCGACCGCGCCCGAGGCCAGGCCGAGCAGGGTGGGCTTCTTGCGGTGGAACCACTCCACGGCCATCCAGGCGATGGTGGCGGCGGCGGTGGCGACCTGGGTGTTGGCCATGGCCACCCCCGCGAGCGCATTGGCGCCTAGAGCCGAGCCGGCGTTGAACCCGAACCACCCGACCCAGAGCAGGCTGGCCCCGATCATGGTGTAGACGAGGTTGTTGGGGGCCATGTTGTCGTGGCCGTAGCCACGGCGCTTGCCGACCACCAGGGCGCAGACGAGGCCCGCTACCCCGGCGTTGACGTGGACCACGGTGCCGCCGGCGAAGTCCATCACCCCCAGCCCGCCCAGGAAGCCGCCGCCCCAGACCCAGTGGGCGATGGGCGCATAGACGAATAGCGACCACAGCACGGTGAACAGCAGCAGGGCGGAGAACTTGAACCGCTCGGCGAACGCGCCGCAGATCAGGGCTGGCGTGATGATCGCGAAGGTCATCTGGTACATCATGTAGACGTATTCCGGGATGGTCAGGACCGTCCCGGCGATGGTGTAGCTCTTGGTCATCGAGACCTGCTTGAGGAACACGTTCCCCAGGCCGCCCCACCAGTTGTTGGCCCAGGCGCTCGGGTCGGTCCCCAGCGCCACCGAATAGCCGGCCACGAACCAGACCAGGGTCGCCACTGCCGTGATGGCGAACGACTGGGCCACGGTGGCGATGACGTTCCGCTTGCGCACCATGCCGCCATAGAACAGCGCCAGCCCCGGTATGGTCATCATCAGCACCAGGGCGGTGGAGACGAGCATCCAGGCCGTATCGCCGCTGTCGGTCTTGAAGGCGCTCGCGGGCGCAGCCGCCGGCGTGGTCGTGGCGGTGGCGGGCGCAACTGCGACCGGGGCGGCCGCCCCGGTGGCGTTGACGGCGGGCGTCGGCGAGACGGCGCTTGGCGCGGCCTGGGCGGAGGCCATGGCGGGGATCAGGCAGATCGCCAGCAGGACGGCGGAAACGAGGCCGGCGGCGCGACGAACCCTGGACATGGCTAAGAGCATCTGGGGCATGGGAACGACTGGAGCTCTAGAGGGCGGCTGCGCCGGATTCACCGGTGCGGATGCGGACGGCCTGTTCGACGTCGAGGACGAAGATCTTCCCGTCGCCGATCTTGCCGGTCATGGCGGCGGCGCGGATCAGCTCGACCGTGCGCTCGGCCAGGTCGTCGGAGACCACGACCTCGATCTTCACCTTGGGCAGGAAGTTCACCGCGTATTCGGCCCCCCGATAGATCTCGGTCTGGCCCTTCTGTCGGCCGTAGCCCCTGACCTCGGTGATGGTCAGGCCCTCGATCCCGCCGGCGGTGAGCGCCTCGCGGACATCGTCGATCTTGAACGGTTTGATGACCGCCATGATCAGCTTCATCGCTGCAGTTTCCCCACCAGAAACGAGCAGCTGCATCGCCGTCGCTTTGGGATTGCAGCCTCCTACAGGAGGCGGCCTCCGCCCCACGTCCGCGATAAAGCGAGCATCAAGATTTCCGGTTCAGCGCGTAAAATGTGCGCATATTGGGCATCGACTGCTTAATATGTATGCTGACAGTTCGCGGGCGGTTGCGCATTTCGATGACATCGCGCGATGCGGCCACAGGAGGCTTAGGCGTGCAGCGAGGAGGAACCGAGTCCTTGCCCCAGCCCGACCCCCAAGGCCCTGAACAGCGGGCGCTTCGCGCATCCGCCTTCGACGGCGCGCCCTGGCCCATCCTGGTGCTGTCCGCCAACGGTCTGCTCAAGGCCGCCAACGAAGCGGCCGAGATGCTGTTTGGCCAGGCGCTCGCCACGCTGTCCCGCCGCGGCCTGAGCGAAGCGACGCGAGACGGCGAGCTGATGCGCCTGTTCGACCGGGCGGTCGCGGAGGACGGCTTCGTCCACCAGGGCGGCGTGGAGGTCTGCTGTCCGGGCGTGATCACCTTCGAGGCGGAAGTGACCTTCAGCCCCTTGCCGTCGGGCGATGTGCTCGCGACCTTCTATCTGGAAAGCCAGGGAACCAAGCGGGAGCGGGCCAGCGAAGCGCTCCGCTCGGTCGCCGGCATGGGCCGCACCCTGGCGCACGAGATCAAGAATCCCCTGGCCGGCATCCGCGGCGCGGCCCAGCTGCTCAAGAGCGGCGCCAGTCCGGCGGATGCGCCCCTGGCCCAGGTGATCGTGGAGGAGACCGACCGCATCCGCCGCCTGGTGGATCAGGTCGAAGCGTTTTCGGACGAGCGCACCGCCGCGCGGGTCCCGCTCAACATCCACCGCATCCTGGACCGTGTGCGCATGCTGTCCTCAAGCGCCTTCGACGGTCAGGTGGCGTTCCAGGATAGCTACGATCCCTCGCTGCCGATGGTGCTGGGCGACGAGGATCAGCTTGTGCAGATTTTCCTCAACCTGGTGAAGAATGCGGCCGAAGCCGCCCTGGAGCGCCGCGACCTCCAAGGGCAGGTTCGCATCTCGACTGCCTATCGTATGGGCAGTCGTCTGCGCACCGCAGGGCAGGGCTGGCTCAGCGCGCCGCTCGAAGTCAGAATCCAGGACAATGGTCCGGGCGTGCCGCCGGACCTCCGACATCGCCTGTTCGACGCCTTCGTCACCACCAAGCTGTCCGGCATGGGCCTGGGCCTGACCCTGGTGGCCAAACTGGTCCACGCCCACGACGGGCTGATCGAGTTCGAATCCGAGCCCGGCCGCACGGTCTTCCACGTCCTGCTGCCCATCGCGGTGGACGCTTCCTGATGAAAACCCTTCGTATCGGAGCCAAGGCGTGAACGTCCCCCAGAAGGTTTTGATCGCCGACGACGACACCTCCATCCGCCTGGTGCTGAGCCAGGCCTTCACCCGCGCCGGGTTCCAGGTGCGGGCGACGGGGTCGGCGGCCACCCTGCTGAAATGGGTGTCGGACGGGGAGGGCGACCTGGTGATCACCGACGTGGTGATGCCCGACGAGAACGCCTTCGACGTGCTGCCGCGCCTGCGCAAGATGCGGCCGCAGCTGCCGGCCATCGTGATGAGCGCGCAGAACACCCTGCTGACGGCGGTGAACGCGGCCCAGATCGGCGCCTTCGACTACATGCCCAAGCCGTTCGACCTGGACGAGATGGTCAGTGTGGCGCGCCGGGCCCTCGCTCGTCCGGCCGACGCGGTGCGCGCCCGCGCCCAGGCGCGCGCCCTGCGCGACGAGGGTCTGCCGCTGATCGGCCGCTCGCCGCCGATGCAGGACGTCTACCGCACCCTGGCCCGACTTGTGGACACCAACCTGAATGTCCTGATCGTGGGCGAGGTCGGGGTTGGCAAGGCGCTGGCTGGCCGCGCCCTGCACGATCTAGGCTCGCGCCGGCAGGGGCCGTTCGTGACTGTGCGCCTGGCGGGGCTCTCGGCTGATCGGGTGGACGCGACCCTGTTTGGAACGCCCGATGGGGCGTCCGGCGGAAAACTGCTGGAGGCCGACACCGGCACCCTGTTCCTGGATGGGATCGACGATCTGTCGCTGGACGCCCAGGCGCGCCTGCTGGGTCTGGCGGACGGCGGCGAGCGCCCGGTCAATCCGCAAACCGGCCGGATGGTCGACGTGCGCGTCGTCGCCTCGGTCGGGGAGCATGTGCGCGAACGGGTGCGGCAGGGCCAGTTCCGCGAGGACCTGTTCCTGCGCCTGGCCGTGGCGATCCTGCGCCTGCCGCCGCTGCGCGACCGGATCGACGACGTGCCCGACCTGGCCCGCGCCTTCCTGTTTCGCGCCCATCGCGACGGCGGGGCGTCCAAGACGCTGGACGGTTCGGCGTTGGACCGGCTGGCTCGCCATAGCTGGCCCGGCAACGTGCGGGAGCTCGAGAACGTCATGCGCCGCGTCTCGGCCCTCTACACCGAGGACCTGATCACCGACCGCCTGATCGAACGGGAATTGCAGGAGGAGCAGCGGGTCGATCTGGCCAGCGATCCGCGCGTGTCGATCGACGACCTGATCGAGCAGAGCCTGATGGTGCAGTTCAACGCCGGCGGCGGCGACCTCCCGGCCGCAGGACTCTACGACCGGACGTTGGAGAGCATCGAGCGGCCGCTGATCCGCCTGACCCTGAACGCCACGCGCGGCAACCAGATCAAGGCGGCCGAGGTCCTGGGCATCAACCGCAACACCCTGCGCAAGAAGATCGAGATGCTCGGTTTGGAAGTGGGGCGGCGACGCACTTAAGCTTGTTCCTTCCCCCTCGAAGGGGGAAGGGCAGGGATGGGGGTGAGTGCAGAACGCTTCCGATAGGGCTTGTGAGGCTGCGCCTCATCGGGCTTCCGAACGCCGGGCGCCACACCCTCACCCCGACACTCTCCCTTCGAGGGAGAGGGAGGCAAGCTACCCGCGTGGTTCAGTCGGCGGCGCTGGCGGCGCGGCCTGGGTTGGCGCGGCCGACGCTGGCGCGTCGGAAGCCGTCGGCGCAATCGGCTTGGGGACGACCGTCTTGGGCGGTTTCCGCCTCGCTTCGCGTGCGGCGCGATCGGCGGCGACCTGGGCTTGGTGGAGCTGCTGATTGATCTGGTCGCAGACGTCGTCGAAGGCGCCGTAGGCGCGCTGGGCGCAGCTGTCCTGGTAGACCTGTTGCAGTTCCTGGACGGTCGCCTGCGGGTCGTCCTGGGCGGCGGCCCCCGCCATTGCGGCCACGGCCAGCAGCCAGATCATTCCACGGTCTCCATCTTTCGACCCTTACACGGACCTGGCGTCCCGGACTCTGCGGGCAAACGTCGCCGTGCGCGCGGCGCTCACGGTTTCCGCCATCGTCCAGGTGGTGTAGAGCATCGGCGCATCTTTCATCCACGTTCCCGAACCGACGCGCTGCGCCATTGCTCGCTGCTTGGGCGGTGCGGTCCCGGTCTGTCCCCATGCCCGATCCGATTCGAGACCCCTCGCCATCGCCGCTTCCGCGTTCCGGTGGAGCGCTCGTGCTGTTCTCGGGCGGCCAGGACAGCTCGACCTGCCTGGTCTGGGCGCTGCAGCGATACGGCCGGGTGGAGACGGCGGGCTTCGATTACGGCCAGCGCCATGGCGTCGAGATGCAGGCTCGCCAGCGGGTGCTGGAGGGCGTGCGCAACCGCTTCCCCCAGTGGGCGGAGCGTATGGGCGAGGACCATGTGCTCGACCTGCGCGGGTTCGGGGCGGTGGCGCAATCGGCGCTGACGGCGGACCGGGCCATCGAAATGACCGACCGGGGCCTGCCTTCGACCTTCGTGCCGGGCCGCAACCTGGTGTTCTTCATCTATGCGGCGGCCCTGGCGGATCGGCGTGGGATCGAGGCCCTGATCGGCGGCATGTGCGAGACTGATTTCTCCGGTTATCCCGATTGCCGTCGCGACACGCTCGACGCCATGCAGCAGACGCTGCAGCTCGGCTTGGACCGGCCGTTCACGATCGAGACGCCGCTGATGCGGCTGACCAAGGCGCAGACCTGGGCCATGGCCGAAGAGCTCGGCGGCTCGGCCCTGGTCGACCTGATCCTGGAGGACAGCCACACCTGCTATCTCGGCGAGCGCGGCGAACGCCATGCCTGGGGCTATGGCTGCGGCCATTGTCCGGCGTGCGAACTGCGGGCCAAGGGCTGGGTGGAGTGGCGCGAGGGAGCGGCGGCATGAGCTACGCCGTCAAGGAACTGTTCCTCACCTTGCAGGGCGAGGGCGGTCAGGCCGGTCGTCCGGCGGTGTTCTGCCGCTTCGCCGGCTGCAACCTGTGGTCCGGACGCGAGCAGGACCGGGCCGAGGCCGCCTGCAATTTCTGCGATACCGACTTCGTGGGCATGGACGGCCCTGGCGGCGCCCGGTTCGAGACGCCGGCCGATCTGATCGCCGCCGCCGAGGCCCTGTGGCGCGGTCCTGTGGGCGAGCCGCGGCTGGTGGTCTGCACCGGCGGCGAGCCGATGCTCCAGCTCGACGCCGCCCTGGCGGATGCTTTCCACGCGGCGGGGTTCGAGCTGGCGATCGAGACCAACGGGACGCTTGAGGTCGTACCCGGCGTCGACTGGATCTGCGTCAGCCCCAAGGGCGCGACGCAATTGGTGCAGACGTCCGGCCAGGAACTGAAGCTGGTCTATCCCCAGCCCGGCGTCGATCCGGCGCGGTTCGAAGCGCTGGACTTCGAACGTTTCCTGCTGCAACCCATGGACGGCCCCGCCCGCGCGGAGAACACTCAGGCCGCCATCGCCTATTGCCTGGACCATCCGCGCTGGCGATTGAGCGTCCAGACCCACAAATATCTCGGCCTGCCTTAGGGCTTCCTCCAAGGTTTCCTGTTCAAGACTGCATCATGTCCGATCCTGTATTCGAGATCACCAAGGCCGCGAGCTTCGACGCCGCCCACAGTCTGCCGGCCGGGCCTAAGGGCGAGTACCGCCGGCTGCATGGCCATTCCTTCCAGGTGGAGGCGACCGTGCGCGGCGTGATCCAGGGCCCGGTCGGCTGGGTCGAAGACCTGGGCCGGTTGGACGCGGTGCTGAAGGCGGTGGCGGGCGAGCTCGACCATGGCCTGCTCAACGAGAAGCCCGGCTTGGAGAGCCCCACCCTGGAACGGCTGTGCCTGTATTTCGCGGCGCGCCTGAAGCCGGAATTCCCGGGCCTGTCGCGGATCGTGATCTCGCGTCCGACCGTGCACGAGCGCTGTGCGCTGGAGCTTTAGCCCAGCCGTCGCAGCAGCTTAACGACCGCCGCCGCCCGTTGCGGTGCGCACCACGGCTCCGGTGGTGTTGACCGCCGCGCCCGCCGTCGCCCCGGCCACCTTGACGCCGGTCTTCACCGCCGCGCCCGCAACGCCGACCGCCGTCCCAGCGACCGCGCCCACCACGCAACCAGCAAGCGGCAGGGAGGCGGCCACGACGGCGGCGGCGGCCAGACGTATCAGGCGAAGGGATTGCACGGGAGGCTCCGGTCTCAGCCGCTTAGCTTAGCCGATCATCCGTTCATCAATCGTTGACGCTATTGGCGTGGTGCGTGCTTCGAGACGCCCCTTCGGGGCTCCTCAGCACGACGAAGGTTTTGGCGAATCCCCAGGTTTCATCATGCTGAGGAGCGGCGCGAGCCGCGTCTCGAAGCACGCAGCCCCGTCAGCCGAACTCGTCTTCCAGCGTGGCCAGGCGGGCGGCCTGGTCGTCGGCGATCAGGGCGTTGACCAGTTCGTCCAGGGCGTCGCCCTCCATCACCTTGGGCAGGTTGTAGACGGTCAGGTTGATGCGGTGGTCGGTCACCCGCCCCTGTGGGAAGTTGTAGGTGCGGATGCGTTCGGAGCGGTCGCCCGAGCCCACCTGCTCCTTGCGCGCGGCGGCCCGGTCGGCGTCGAGCTGGCCGCGCTGGGCGTCGTACAGGCGCGCCTTCAGCACCTTCATCGCCTTGGCGCGGTTCTGGTGCTGGGACTTTTCCGAGGAGGTGACCACGATGCCGGTGGGCAGGTGGGTGATGCGCACCGCGGAGTCGGTCTTGTTGACGTGCTGGCCGCCGGCGCCGGAGGAGCGGTAGGTGTCGATGCGGATGTCCGCGTCGTTGACCTCGATCTCCACGTCCACGGGTTCGGGCAGGACGGCGACGGTGGCGGCGCTGGTGTGGATGCGGCCCTGGGTCTCGGTGGTCGGCACGCGCTGCACCCGGTGGACGCCGCTCTCGAACTTCATCCGGCCGAACACGCCGTCGCCGGTGACCGACGCGATGATCTCCTTGTAGCCGCCGACCTCGCCTTCGGAGACGTCCTCGATCTCCATCCGCCAGCCCTGCAGCGTGGCGTAGCGCTGGTACATGCGAAACAGGTCGCCGGCGAACAGGGCCGCCTCGTCGCCGCCGGTGCCGGCGCGCACTTCCAGGATGGCGCTGGCGTTCTCGTCGCGGTCCTTGGGCGCCAGCAGCAGGGCGACGCCGCGTTCCAGGTCGGGCAGGCGGGCGTTCAGCGCCGCCATCTCCTCGCGGGCCATCGCGCTCATCTCCGGATCGCCGGAGGCCGCCATCTCCTCCAGTTCCGGCAGTTCGGCGCGCGCCTTGGCCAGATTGCTCACGGCGTCGGCGACGGGGCGAAGTTCGGCGTGCTCCTTGGACAGGCGCACGATCTCGGCGCCGTCGGAGGCGGCCGACATGCGCGCCTCCACTTCGTGGAAACGGTCGAGGACGGAATTCAGCTTGGCCTGAGGCAGATGCATGGCGGCGGGATATGGAACGCGCGGAGCGGCGCGTCCAGGGGCGCGATGTTTCGTCTATCCCCGGACGGTGTCCAGCGCACGGTTCTCCACCCGAACCCGCCACGCCAGCAGCGCCAGATTGGCGAGCCCGAACGCCAGCGAAACCCACACCAGCCCGAAGGCCAGCGGCAGGGCGAAGATCTCCAGGATCACCACGACATAGTTCGGATGGCTGACGAACCGGAAAGGGCCTTTGCGCACCAGGGTCTCGCCCGGCAGCACGAACACCCGTGTGGTCCAGCGGCGGCCGAGCGTGGCCAGCACCCAGACGCGTCCGAGCTGAAGCACGATGAATATGGCGACCCAGGGCCAGACCAGCGGCCGGTCCCAACCCCACAGCCACAGCGCCACGAGCCAAAGCCCGTGCAGGGCCACCATGATCGGATAGTGCTTGGCGCCCGCCTGCACGGCGCCCATCGCCTGGAGGCGACGTTCGTTGCTACGGCTCCAGACCAGCTCGGCGAGACGCTGGAGGGTGACGAAGACGAGAAGGATCAGAGCGCCGGGCACGACCTCAGCCCTCGTCCGCGCCGAGCGCCAGGAAGTGGGCGGTGAAGCCTGGTCCCATGGCCGAGGCCACGATCGGGCCGTCCACCCCGCGCTCCATCGCCTGCTTGAGGATGAACAGCACGGTGGGCGCGCTCATATTGCCGTACTCGGCCAGGGTCTGGCGCTCCAGGTCGAGCGAGCCGTGGGGCAGCTGCAGCGCCTCCTCGATCGCGGGCACCACCTTGGCCCCGCCGGGATGGCACACATAGCGGCCGACCTGCTCGTGGGTCAGCCCGGCGGTTTTCAGGAAGTCGCCGGCGGCCTCCGCCAGGTTCTTGGAGACGAAGGCCGGGACGTAGTTGGCCAGAATCACCCCGAACCCCAGTGGGTCGATGCGCCAGCCCATGATCTGCAGGGTGTCTGGCCAGAGATGCTCGCCGGTGGCGATGATCTTGCGGCCCTTGGCGTCCGGCCCGGCCGACACCACCGCCGCCGCCGCGCCGTCTCCGAACAGGGCGGTGGAGATGATGTTCTCCTTGCTGGCTTCGTCGGGGCGGCAGGCCAGGGTGGACAGTTCCACCACCACCAGCAGCACGGGCTTGTCCGGATTTTCGCGGGCGATGCGGGCGGCGAGGGACAGTCCCGCCGCGCCACCGCCGCAACCCAGCCCGAATACCGGCGTGCGCCGCACCTTGGGATCGTAGCCCATCCGCCCGAACACCCGCGCCTCAAGGCTGGGGGTGGAGATGCCGGAAGACGAGACGGTGACCAGGGCGCCGATCTCATCGGCCCTCAGGCCGGCGGCGTTTAGGGCCTTCTGCGCCACCTCGACATAGAGGTCCTGGGCGCCTTCGAGATAGACCTCGTTGCGTTCGGCCCAGCCATGCTGTTCGCCATACCAGGCCATGGGTCGGATGGCCTTGCGGGTCTTGATGCCGGTGTTTTCGAAGATCGAGAGCAGGTCGGGCGTGCGGAACACCTTACCCTTGAAAACTTCCGCGGCGCGCGCCGCGACCTCGGTCTGGACGAGGACATGAGGCGGCGTGGCCGTTTCGACCGCGACCAGACGAGGCGATGGCATCCATTACTCCGGCGATAAGAGCCTGCTGGCCGAAGGGGACGCCTGGCGCGGCGGCCAGCAGGTTCGGAAGCTACGTTAGTGGGAGAGCCCTTGTGGTTGGTTCAAAAATTCCGATCGAACCGCAAAGGCTCCTGAGATCTGTGCGAAGGGCGGGACTGGACCGCCTGTGCGGATTGATTACATCGTCCGCGCCCAGACGCCATTTCGAAAACGTTACGATCGCCGCTGATGTTACAAAAGAAATCCGTCACCCTGAGCGGCCACGAAACCTCGCTTGCGCTGGAGGCGGAGTTCTGGGCCGTGCTACAGGCCATGGCGGTGGTGCAGGATATCAGTCTTGCGGCGCTGATCCGGTGCATCGATGAAGGACGGGGCGGCAGGGCGCTGGCGTCCGCCTGTCGGGTTGCGGCGCTGACCTGGGCGGGTCGCGCTCAGTAAAAGGCGATTAGCCGTTGGTCGCGCTAGTACGCACATCGGGTCGCCCCGGCATGGCGGCGGACGTCGGAGCCTTCACGCCGCCGGGCGTCATCAGATGATGGCGATGCATCCGCACCATGATCAGCACGGCAAGCCCGACGAGGATGACCACGACGATGACCGCGAGCGGGGAGACCCGGCTGGAGACCTTCGGGGTAGCCGGATCGCTCATGTCGTCCCCTATAGCGCAATGATCTTTCGGAACGGACGGTGGGAGTCGAAGTTCCGGAGCCGTCCTATACCGCACCCCTTGGGGCGCGTCCCATCGCACGGTGTTTGGCCGCAGGGTCTTAAGCTCGCACCCGCGTGTGCTACATTCGTTCTTCGATTCAGGAACGCCCCGTGTCTCAACCTAGCTCGTCTCAACCTACGTCCACATCGTCCCCGTCCGTCTCCACGCCCCGTATCTCCGACCTCGCCCGCGTCGACGCCGCCGCCGACTACCTGTCCGGCCTGAACCCCGAGCAGCGCGCCGCGGTCGAGGCGGTGGATGGGCCGGTGTTGGTGCTGGCGGGCGCGGGCACCGGCAAGACGCGGGTGCTGACCACGCGGCTGGCCCACATCCTCAGCACCAATCGCGCGCGGCCCTGGGAGCTGCTGGTCGTCACCTTCACCAACAAGGCGGCGCGCGAGATGCGCGAGCGGATCACTCACCTGATCGGCGGCCAGGCCGAGGGGCTGCGCTGGCTGGGCACCTTCCACTCCGTCGCCGCCCAGATCCTGCGCCGCCACGCCGAACTGGTGGGGCTGAAGTCCAGCTTCACCATCCTGGACGACGACGACCAGCAGCGCCTGCTGAAGCAGTTGATCGAGGTCGAGAACATCGACGCCAAGCGCTGGACGCCGCGCCACCTGTCCGGCCTGATCGACCAGTGGAAGAACAAGGGCTGGGTCCCCGACAAGGTCCCGCCGGCCGAAGGGGACGGCTTCGCCAACGGCCGGGGCGTTGCGCTCTACCGGATGTACCAGGACCGGCTACGCACTCTGAACGCCTGCGATTTCGGCGACCTGCTGCTGCACAACCTGACCATCTTCACCGCCCATCCGGATGTGCTGCAGAGCTTCCAGGAGCGGTTCCGCTATCTGCTGGTGGACGAGTACCAGGACACCAACGTCGCCCAGTACCTGTGGCTGCGGCTGCTGGCCCAGGGGCGGCGCAACGTCTGCTGCGTCGGCGACGACGACCAGTCGATCTATGGCTGGCGCGGCGCCGAGGTGGACAACATCCTGCGCTTCGAGCGGGACTTCCCCGGCGCCAAGGTGGTGCGGCTGGAGCGCAACTATCGTTCGACCGAGCACATCCTGGCCGCCGCCTCCGGGCTGATCGCCACCAACAAGGGTCGGCTGGGCAAGACTCTGTGGACCGAACAGAAGGGCGGCGAGAAGGTCCGCGTCTCCGGCGTCTGGGACGGCGAGGCCGAGGCCCGGCTGATCGGCGACGAGATCGAACGCTGGCGGCGGACCAAGCGGCGCTACAACGAGGTGGCGGTGCTGGTGCGCGCCTCGTTCCAGATGCGGGCGTTCGAAGAGCGCTTCGTGCTGCTGCAGATCCCCTACACGGTGGTCGGCGGCCCGCGCTTCTTCGAGCGGGCCGAAATCCGCGACGCCCACGCCTACCTGCGCCTGATCAATTCCGAGGAGGACGACCTCGCCTTCGAGCGCATCGTCAACCAGCCCAAGCGCGGTATCGGCGACGCCAGCGTGCAGAAGCTACTGTCCGCCGCCCGTGTGCACGGCCTGTCCGCCTCGCTGGCGGCGCGGGGGCTGGTCCAGACCGACGAGTTGCCCGCCCGCACCCGCACCGCGTTGGCCAACTTCCTGCGCGACATGGACCGCTGGCGGGGGCTGGCGGCCAATGCGCGCCACGCGGAGGTGATGGAGACGGTGCTGGAGGAGAGCGGCTACACCGACATGGTGCGCGCCGACCGCAGCCCGCAGAGCCAGGGCCGGCTCGACAACCTGAAGGAGCTGGTCCAGTCGATGGCCCAGTTCGACAGCCTGACCGCCTATCTGGAGCACGTCAGCCTGGTGATGGACCTGGACCGGGGGCCGGGCGCCGACAGCGTGCAGATCATGACCCTGCACGCCGCCAAGGGGCTGGAGTTCCCGCTGGTCTTCCTGCCGGGCTGGGAGGAGGGCGTGTTCCCGTCCCAACGCTCGGTGGACGAAAAGGGCGAGAAGGGGCTCGAGGAGGAACGGCGGCTGGCCTATGTCGGCGTCACCCGCGCGCGGGAGGATGCGCGCATCTCGTTCGCCGCCAACCGCCAGGTCTATGGACGCTGGACCTCGCAACTGCCGTCCCGCTTCGTGGACGAACTGCCGCCGCACAACGTGGAGGCCAGTTCGGAAACCGGCTACTACGGCGGCGGCCCAGGCATGCAAGAGGCCAAGAGCCGCTTCGACGATCCGCCGGTGTTCGGGTCGGGTTATTCCTCGCCGGGCTGGAAGCGGGCGCAGGAACGTGGTGGGCTCGGATCATCGCGCGTGTCGTCCGAAAAGTTCGGCCTGTCGCGCGCCCGTGGTCGGTCCGGCGTGATCGAGGGCGAGGGGAGGCTGATCGCCACCTCCGATCCGAGCGCTACGACGTCGAATTACAAGCGCGGCGACAAGGTGTTCCATCAGAAGTTCGGCCCGGGCCTGGTGACTGCGGTCGAAGGCAACAAGCTGACCGTGGACTTCACCAAGGCCGGCGAGAAGCGCGTTCTCGACAGCTTCGTCGAGCCGGGCTGAGGAGCTCTGAAACGCAAACCGCCCGCCCCGCGTGAGCGGAACGGGCGGTGCAAAATCAGAAGCTAGGCGAAGCGCTTAGCAATAGCCGGGGGCGAACACGTAGGCGCCCGCATAGCCGCTCCAGCGCCAGTGACGATGTCCGCGGCAGTACCAGGGATAGCCGCCGTAGTAGCCGAAGATGCGGCCATAGCCGTATCCGTAGCCGCGACCGTATCCATAACCGCGGCCACCACGGAAGCCACCGCCATGGAAACCGCCACCGCCGCCGTGGAACCCACCGCCGCCACGACCGCCGCCGCCGCCGTGGAATCCGCCGCCACCACCATGGCCGCCACCACCATGGCCGCCGCCGTGCTGGGCGAACGCCGGCGTGGTGATCGCGGTGGTCGCCGCGATCGCCAGGGCGGCAGCCGCCACCTTAAAGAATTTCGAAGCCATGCCCGGCCCTTTCCATAAAAGTTCTGATGAAACGCAAAGCTTGGCTTTTGGCTCCCGCCTCCCCCAAGTCACGCCCAAAAAGGAGGGCCCCGTGAGGATGTCACGGAGCCCTCCGGCTCAACCGTCAGCAATAGCCGGCGTTGACGTAGCGACCGATGTAGGGGTCCCAGCGGAGGTGTGGGCGGCAGGGGCCGCCGTACCCGTATCCATACCCGTAGGCCGGCGCGTAGTAGCCGGGGGCATAGTGTGGGCGGTCGGCGATGGCCGCGCCGACCGCCAGGCCCAGGATGCCCGCGCCGACGGCGGCGCCGGCGCCCCAGCCACGGCCGCCGCGATACCCGCCGCCATGGTAGCCATAGCCGCCATGGAAGCCTTGGGCGGCGGCGGGCGTGGCCACGCCAGCAATGGCGCCGCCCAGGGTCAGAGCCGCGACGGCGGCGGTAGCGATCTTCTTGATCATCTCGATCTCCTTCCGTTTGCTCGTGCGTCGCTCCGAGGGGCGGCGCCGTTGTTCGACCATGCCGTTTTAGGAGGTGGCGTCTGAACTCACCTGGACGGTGGCGTTCATTCTTCCGTCAGCTTTGCAGAAACCGCCAAGACGTCGTCAGGGGCTCTTGGGAGCCTCATTGTCGGAGAAGATGTGGGGCGTAGTTTTCCGAACCTCAGGCGAGGTCACGGCCGTCCCGCATATGCAACGAATAGAGGCGCTTGCCTGAACCAAACCCCGGGTGCGGCGTTTCAAAGGCGCTCGTGAGCCGGGGATGGCCCCGGATAGCCAGCGCCGTATCTGGCGCTCTGAGCAAAAGGAGAAGAGGCTCATGAAGCGTCTTATATTGGCCGCGGCTGCGGCGACCCTGATGTGCGGCGCGACCGCCTTCGCCCAAACCGACATGCAGCCCGGCGCCGCGCCGGCGCCGCCCGCCGATTCGTCCATGCAGCCCGGCGCTGCTCCCGCCCAGCCTGGCGACACCGGAATGCAGCCGGGCGCCATGCCTGCGCCTGCCGCTGGCGACGCCGGCATGCAGCCTGGCGCTGCGCCGATGGCTCCCGGTGGTGCGACCGTGGTGGCGAACGCCCCCGCCGGTGATCCGCCCTCCCAGTATCCGCCCTGCAAGCACAAGGGCCAGGACCGCTGCGTCGCCGGCGCCGGCAGGGAGGTGGCGGAAGGCCATACGACCAAGCATCATCACATGATGAAGAAGGCCAAGGTCGCGAAGGCCGAGGCCGCGGCGCCTGCGGACGCCACCGCGAAGTAGATCGCAAATCAGCGATAGGATCGGGCCCCGAGGGGAATTCCTCCGGGGCCTTTTTCGTGCCCGCCTTGTTCAGAGCAGCGTGCGGCCGCCCACCTGTTCCAGCACGCGCAGGGGCGATAGCGCGACGGTCTCCATCGCTTCGGGCGGCATCAGGAAGGTTTGCTCCAGCGCGTGCTGGCCGGCGAGCGCGGCGTGCAGGACGGAGTCGGTGTAGACCACCCACATGCAGCCGGCGGGAAACACGATACGTCGCTTCGGCGCGCTCTTCTGGAAACCGTCGTCGAGCTTGGCGGCGTCGTGCAGTCGGAGCATGGCGTCGTCGTATCCCGAGCGGCGGCCCTTTGTCAGGCCCAGTCGCTCCATCAGCCACGCCGAGCGCGACGGAGAGCCCAGCCGGTCGCGATAGCGGACGGCGAGGGTTTGGAAGTCCTCCTCGCCGACTTCCCAGATGCGATCCTCGCCCGTGGGATTGACGTTGGCGAACACGCGCAGGATGCGGCGGCCATGGACGGGATTGGAGGGGAAGGCGTCCGTATGCAGACGCCGGTCGTCCTTGCGCGGGCTCAGCGCGCGGTTCTCGATGGCGCCGGGCCGGAAGCTGGTGCGCCGACGTTGCAGGGCGCCCGCGTAATGGGGCGTGAGCTCGCCCAACAAGGTTTCGGCGTAGTCGGCGAAGCGTGTGAGCATCCGGCCCAGCGCTGCCTGCGCCTCGGCGTCCACGTCGGCGCCGCCGACGCGGCCGGTGATGGGATCGAGGCTGACATTCTTGGACTTGCCGTTGGAGATGGCGGGGTCGAGCAGGGGACGTTCGTCCGCCTCCAGGGCGAACGCCATGTCCGGGAACAGCACCAGTCCTCCGGCTTCCAGCACCGAAGCGGCCCGGTTGGAGCCCGCCTTGGCCGCAACCGGCCCCCGCAACTCGAGAATCTCGAACATTTCCGCTCCTGTCCGACGCAATCTAGGGCGTGTGGGGACGGATCGAAAGCCGCCGCAATCGGCTGGCGACCCATTGGACGGTTTGCCCATGGACAAACCGTCCAATCCAGCCGGCGCGCCGGTTTTGATATCTGAACCTCGCTGAACGGCCGCACTTGTGCTGCCGCGCGTCATGCTCACCTATAACAGGCCATGTCCGAGCCCCTTTCCCCCGCTCTGCAGTCCGAACCCAACCGTTTCCTCCAGGGGATGGTCCGGGGGCTGAAGCGTCGGTGTCCGAACTGCGGCGAGGGCGCGCTGTATGCGGGCTATCTGAAGATCGAGCCGACGTGCCTGGTCTGCGGCCACGACAACAGCCAGTACCGCGCCGACGACGCCGGACCCTATTTCACCATCCTGATCGTGGGCCACATCGCGGTCGGGCCGCTGCTATTCTTCCCCTTCATCTGGAAGGCGCCGGTCTGGTGGGTGGTGGGCACGACGCTGCCCTTCCTCGCCGTGCTGACGCTGTTGCTGCTGCCCCGGGTCAAGGGCGCGGTGATCGGGGTGCAGTGGGCGCAGGCCGTGCGCAAGTCGGCGGTTGTGGACCTGTCTGCCGGCGGCGCCCCGCCTCCAGCCTAGCCGGCCGACCCTTCGGCCCAGGCCCGGATCAGGGTGTGGGCGATGGCGGAGGGTGGAGGCGGCTTCACCTCGTGGCGGCCGGCGAGAACCTCCATGATCTCCGGACGGGTGAACCAGCGGACGGCTTCGAGTTCGGTCTGGTCGGGTGCGCCGTCGCCGGGTGCGACCTCGGCGAACAGGCCGATCATCAGGTTGGCGGGGAACGGCCAGGGTTGGCTGGAATGATAGCGGACCGATAGGGTCTCTAACCGCGCCTCTTCCGCGATCTCGCGCGCGCAGGCCTCCTCGATGGTCTCGCCCGGCTCCATGAAACCCGCGAGGGCCGAGAAACGCCCGGGCGGCCACGCGGCCTGGCGACCGAGCAGGCAGCGCTCGCCCTGGGTCGGCAACATGATCACCACCGGGTCGGTGCGGGGAAAGTGCTGGTGGGCGCAGACGGTGCAGACGCGCTTCCAGCCGCCCTCGGCCGGCTCGGTCGGATTGCCGCAGGCGCCGCAGAACCGCGCTCGCCGCGCCCATTCGAACACCGCCCGTCCTGTCGCCGCCATCGCGGCTTCCTGGGCGGGAAGCTGGGGAGCCAGTTCGCGCAGTTGGCCGAACTGGCCATGGCCCAGCAACGCACTGGCGGTCGGATCGGCCGAGCCGTCCAGGTCGATGGCGAACACGGCCATCTCCTCGGCGTCGAGCCCCAGGAACACCCAGCGGGCCTCGCTTTCGGCGATGGCTTCGGCCATGGGCGCACCGATGAAACTCAGGCGCGCGCCCTGATCGCCGACATTTTTCACCAGTGGCAGGCCGTTCCAGAACACCGCCACCAGGGTGGTGTCGTCAGCTCGGCGCGCGGCGATCCATTCCGGATCGACCCGGCGATAGCTGGCGCGATCCAGCGGATTGCCGGCGAAGGTGTTGAGGGCGGCGGACAGGGGCATGGGGGGATTTATGGCGGCCTGGCTCGTTCGCGCCAAGGCCTTACAGCGTCGAGGTCCCTTGCGCGGCCGCCTCCGTCACGCGATATTAAGGGCGGAGGCTGGGCGGCGGGCGGAACCCTCGCCAACCCGGTCAGGTCCGGAAGGAAGCAGCCGTAACGAGTCACGTTTCGGGTCGCTGTCCAGTCTCCACCTTCTCTTCGCCGCCGTGCGACGGTCCCGCAGCTGGACAGGTTCACGACGAGGCCGGATGAGAGGTCGTCGCGATAGGTGGTAGGGTTCTCGCAGCTCACGCCTGAGCTTGTCCAAGACCCGGGGACCCCCAGCGATGACCGACGCTGATCTCGATCTGGACACGGACCTCGACCCGATCGAGCGCGATCCGGACACCTCCGATATGTTCGGCGGCGCACCTGCGCCCGTCCCCGCGCCGCCTGCGCCCGTGGCCATGCCGGCGAACTCGCCCGCCTACCAGGTGCTGGCGCGCAAGTACCGCCCGCGCAGGTTCGAGGACCTGATCGGCCAGGAGGCCATGGTCCGCACGCTTGGCAACGCCTTCACCTCGGGCCGCATCGCCCACGCCTATATGCTCACCGGCGTGCGGGGCGTGGGCAAGACCACCACCGCGCGCCTGCTGGCCCGCGCGCTGAATTACGAATCCGAGACCATCCACCAACCTACCATCGACCTGTCGGTGGATGGCGTGCATTGCCGCGCCATCATCGAGGGCCGGCACATGGACGTGCTGGAGCTGGACGCCGCCTCGCGCACCAAGGTCGACGAGATGCGGGAACTGCTGGATGGGGTCCGCTACGCGCCGGTGGAGGCGCGCTACAAGGTCTACGTCATCGACGAAGTCCACATGCTGTCGACGGCGGCGTTCAACGCGCTGCTGAAGACGCTGGAGGAGCCGCCGCCCCACGCCAAGTTCATCTTCGCCACCACCGAGATCCGCAAGGTGCCGGTGACCATCCTGTCCCGTTGCCAGCGCTTCGACCTGCGCCGCGTCGAGCCCGATGTGCTGGGTCCGAACCTAGCGCGTATCTGCGAGATCGAGGGCGCGCGGATCGAGCCCGAGGCCCTGGCATTGATTGCCCGGGCCGCCGAAGGTTCGGTGCGCGACGGCCAGTCCCTGCTCGACCAGGCCATGGTCCAGGCCGAGCGCGGCGAGCTGGTCACGACCGCTGTCGTGCGCGACATGCTGGGCCTGGCCGACCGGGGCCAGACCATCGCCCTGTTCGAGGCGGCTATGCACGGCAAGGCGGCCGACGCCCTGCAAGGTTTCCGTACGCTGTACGGCTTCGGCGCCGATCCGGCCCAGGTCATGCTCGACCTGCTGGAGCACGCCCACGGCTCGGCGGTGGCCCGGACGCTCGGTCCCGACGCTCTGGGCCTGCCGAGCGAGCAGGCGGCGCGGCTGGCGGCGGTGGGCGCCCAGATGTCGGCCGGCGCCCTGTCGCGGGTCTGGCAGATGCTGCTGAAGGCCCACGAGGAGGTGCGTCGCGCGCCCCAGCCGGCGGCGGCCGCCGAGATGGCGCTGATCCGGCTCTGCTACGCCGCCGACCTGCCCGGACCCGAAGAGGCGCTCAAGGCGATCCAGCGCGGCGAAGGGATCGGTGGCGGCGCGCCTGTGGGCGGCTCGTCCAGCCCTGCGCCTTCAGGTGGCGGTTTGAGGGCCGTGGCTGGCGGAGGCGGGCAGTATGGCGGCGCCCAGCCCAGCGTGAGAGCCGTGACCCAGCCCGAGGCGGCGGTCATGCTGCAGACCTTCGAAGACGTGGTGAAGCTGATCGACGCCCGTCGCGACGTGACGCTGATGATGGATGTGCAGCGCTATGTGCGCCTGGTCGATTTCAAGCCGGGCGTGATCAGTTTCGAGCCCGCGCCCGGCGCGCCGGCCAACCTGTCCCAGCGCCTGTCGGCCAAGCTGCGCGAATGGACCGGCCAGCGCTGGATGATGGACTTGCAGGTCGGCGGCGGCGAAACCGCCTACGAGAAAGAGCGTCGCGCCCAGGACGCTGCCCGCGCCAAGGTGACAGCCGATCCCTTCGTGGTCGCCATGCTCGACGCCTTTCCCGGCGTCGAGATCGTGAACATGACCTTCAAGCCGATCGTCGAGGCCGTGGAACCCGCGCCCGACGAGGATGCGCAGGACGACTGATCCGTCCTTCGCTGAAAGGCGCTCAGTGCCGCACGTTCAGCCGCACCAGCGCGTCGATTCCGCTTGCGGCCAGGCGGCTATGGTCTCGCTCCACGGCCTTCTCCTTGAACACCGCCACCACCAGCGGGCCCGAGCGGGGCCCGCGGGCCATGTAGCCGACGGAGCGGTAGCCGTCGGGACCCGGCGTGTCGGAGGCCAGCAGGTAGAACAGCTTGGCGCCCGCGTCGGTCACGTCCCCGGCGTGGATTTCGGCGCCGCCGTCGTGGGCGTCCACCTGCATGTTCTTGTAGGGGCCCCAACCGGTGCGGACATGAGCGTCCCCGTTATTCGCGTTCACCGTCAACCCAGGAAGCCTCACGCTGGCCTTGCCGTTGTCGGCGTCGATATGGATGCCGGGAAGATCGATTTTGGCGTGATCGTCGCCGTCGCCGTCGCCGGTGTGGACGGAAATTTTGTTTCCATCAGGCTTGGAGGGCGACGCGCCCGACGTACCGGCGCCCCCAGTTGGCGCGCCGATATAGCCTTCCAGGCCCTTTTGCGTATCCGCGAGCACAGCGGTCGGATCGCGTCCGTTCAGAGCGGTCAGGGTCAGGTCTACAAGCTCGTCGCGCGGCCCGCTGTACTGGCAGCTGCGCCCGTCCGCCGCCTGGGCGGTGCGCGTCAGCTCTTCGACCGTACTCGGACAGTCCAGCCGGTCGCCGACCTTGTAGGGGCGTTCGGCGAATATCCTCGCCCCGGGGTTCCTGTGCTCGACCGGGTGGCAGGCGGCGAGGCCGGCTAGGGCCGTGGTCGCCAGGACCAGCGTCAATCCAGAGCGTCGCATCATCTATTCTCCCGAACGTCCCCAGGTAGGCTCGCCGCGACCCGGCCGAAGGTCCAGTGAATTCGCGTTAAGTCATCGGCGCCGGAGCCCGGTCCCGAATCCACTGCGACAAGACCCACTTCTCGCCCGCGGTCGGCGGCGCGCCCGCATGGAGCGTCAGCCGATCGGGACGGTTCTCTGCGTCCACGTTGGCGAAGAAGAAGGCGTCGCCCTTGCGGCCGCGATGCTGCAGGCCGATGCGGGGAAAGGTGGTCTCCCCGCCTTCATAGTCGTCGTTCAGATACAGCAGGAAGGTGGCGATCCGCTGCCCGCGCACGGCGGCGTCGCGGGCGTAGCCTTCAACCGCCAGGTCCATGAAGTCGAAGTGCGGGGCGAACTGTTGGCCGACCGCATAGTGCAGCACCTGGACCGGCTCCATCGCCAGGGTGGACAGGCGGGTCGCCGCAGCGATCCGCTCCCGCAACAGCATCAGCACCAGGTCGGCCTGGACGATGTCGAACTCCGCCGCGCTGTTGCTGCGAGCGCTCTCCTGGCGCGGGCCGCCCGTCTCGGGATCGTAGACGGTGGCGGGGCGGATGAGGATGCGGGCGCGGCTGATCAGCCAGTCGCAGGCCAGGGCCGGCGCGAACCCTTCCACGACCCGTAGCCGAGGCTGCTCGGCGAGCACGCGTTTGGGCGGGGAGGTGATCCAGGCGGCGAGGTTGACCTGCCGACGGGCCTGTTCCCAGCCCTCGGGGCCCAGGTCCGACTTGCCGATCAGGCCGGCGAGCACCCGCAGTTGGCCCTGGGCGCGCTCCGAACCGAGCTGCGCGGCGCGCTGCAGATAGCCGAGCGCCACGTTCCAGTCCTGGCGCATGCCCGCGCCCGCGCCGGCCAGCGTGGCCATCATGGCGTTGGCGTCCGCGCCGCCCGCCTGGGCCGCGCGCGCCAGGAGAGGAACGCCCTGCGCCGGATCATGCGGCGCGCCGCGCCCGGTGAGCAGCCGTCCGGCCAGGAAGGTCATGGCCGGGACGTGGTCTCCATCCGAGGCCGTACGCAGGGCGATGACCGCCTCGTCATGGCGTCCTTCGGCGTCGAGCTGCTGGGCGAGGGCGAACTGTGCGGCGGCCGCGGCCAGGGCTTCGCGTTCGCGTTTGGAGCGGGGAATGGTGACGACGGGCGGCTGCATGCCCCTGGTTTAGAACAGGGGCATGCAGGTTGGAAACGGTCGGGCTTGCGGCCTGGAGGCGCGGGGGAGGGGGCGGCTATGGTCGCCGGTCTGGGCGTGTCGGCGCGCGCCTGGATTCCCGATCAGGAGATATGCTTCACAGCGACTGGGTCGGACGCGGGGAATGTCTCTTCCACCCCCTCGTCGAGCCGCTCGTCGTGGCGCTGACGATCGGCCTTCTTGCGCGCTTCACGATCCGCTTCGGTGGGGAAGTCGTCGTCCTGGACGTCGGGCAGGGGCGGTTGGCGGTCTTCGGGATTCATGAGGCCTTGTCCTGGTAGTGGAGCTCTCGGAGGTCGTCGTCGGATAGGGTGTCCGATTCCATATCCGCCGTGCTGGAGCCGCTGTCGGCGACATCGGTCAGGTCCCCGGCGTATTGCAGTTCGACCTCGTCCGGATCGGCGCGTTCCAGACCGTCGATGTCGCCCTCGTCGGGGAGATCGTCCTCGACCCGGTCTTCGCGGTCGCGAGGATCGGGACTTTGGTCCTCGTCCTCGTCTTCGGAATCCTGGTCGTCCTCGTCATCGTCTTCCGAGTCGTCGCCATCGGCGCGGGTCGAATCGTAGACGTCCGGCAGGTCCTCGAACTGTTCGGCGTCTTCCTGGCCGCCCTGGCGACGGGACTCGATATTGGTGTTGTCTTCATCGAAAACCTCGGCCACGTCCTGGGCGTCGCCGCCGTCCGTGTCGGCGTCAGTGAGATCGACCATGAAAACATCTCCCGCAGAATTCGATCCTGGTCGCGGACCCGGATGGCTCTCTGAAATCAACACCAAGGCGGGACATGCGTTCCGGTCCTCCGGCCATCCGGCGGCTCGGCTGGGATGCAACGGATGAGCGTCCAGGTCCGAACAGCGCGGATCGAAGACGTCGCCGTCATATTGGGGTTCATCCGCGAACTCGCCGAGTACGAGCGCCTTTCGGATCAGGTTTCCGCGAGCGAGGCCGACATCCAGGCGGCCCTGTTCAGCCCGGCGCCGAGGGCGTTCTGCGACATCGCCGAGGTGGATGGCGAGGCGGTCGGCCTAGCCCTTTGGTTCTACAATTTCTCGACCTTTGTCGGGCGTTGCGGCCTGTACTTGGAGGACCTCTATGTCCGCCCCAGCGCGCGGGGATGCGGGGCCGGCAAGGCGCTGCTCCGCCGGCTGGCGCGGCGTTGTGTGGAGGAGAAGCTCGGTCGGATGGAATGGGCGGTGCTGGACTGGAACGCGCCGGCCATCGGTTTCTACGACAGCCTGGGCGCGTCCAGCCTGGAGGATTGGCGCATCCGCCGACTGACCGGCGAGGCGTTGGCGGCCCTCGCCGGGAGCTAGGCGTTCAGCCGCCCTCGGGCAGGTCGAGGATGGTGTGCAGCTTCGGCGGCAAGCCCATACCCAGCAGCCGCAGGGTGCAACGGCTTTCCAGGGTGAAGACGGCGGCGGCGCCGAGCAGGCTCAGCAGGGCGAACCCGCCGGTCAGTACGGTCGCGGCCTTCGCCGCCTCGATCGCCCATTCGGACGCGCTGGCGATCATCAACGCCCCGGTCAGGCCGAACAGGGTCGACAGGCCGAAGCCGCCGACCGCGCAATAGAGCAGGTTCAGCGCCCGGACGATCAGCACCACCCGCTTGTTCGCCAGCTCCAGCGCGCGATGGCGGTCAGTGTAGTGGGTGCCGGCAGCGTTTTCGTAGCCGTGGATGTCTGACTGCAGGTCGCGCCACAGGCCGATGGCCAGGTTGTAGCGGATGCTGGCGCCGTTCAGCATCAAGCCCGAGGCGTTGGTCAGGATCGCCGGGCCAGCGATGAAGGACAGCGGCAGGAAGGGATTGTCGGGCGTCACCACGTCAGTCGTCTCCGCTCTCCGCCGCTGCCGCGGACGGTTTGGGGGGATAGGCGTGGCGGGTCCCCCAGGGGCTTTCCACGCACACGTCGCCACCGTCCGATTCGAGATAGCTGGGTCCGATTGGAACCTTGCCGTGGCCCTCGGGGATGTCCAGCACATAGGTTGGCTGGCACAGGCCCGAGACGTCGCCGCGAAGCGTGCGCATCAGCGCCTGGCCTTCGGCGATGGTGGTGCGCAGATGGCCGGTGCCCGGGGCGAAGTCGCCCTGGTGCAGGTAGTAGGGCTTGATCCGGGTCTCCACCAAGGCGCGCATCAGGGCCTGGAGACTGTCCGGATCGTCATTCACGCCCCGCAGCAGCACGGTCTGGCCCAGCATCGGCAGGCCGGCGTCGACGATGCGGGCGCAGGCGGCGCGGGCGGCCGGCGTCAGCTCGCGCGCATGGTTGGCGTGCAGCGCCACGTAGACGGCCTGGGTCGGACTCTTCAGCGCGGCGACCAGTTCGTCGGTGACGGTCTCCGGCGCCACTGTTGGGATGCGGGTGTGGAAGCGGACCACCTTCACATGGTCGATCGCCACCAACCGATCCATCAGCCCTCGCAGCCGCCGGGGCGAGAGCACCAGCGGATCGCCGCCGGTGATGATCACTTCCCAGATTTCAGGCCTGCCGGCGATGTAGGCCAACGCCGCGTCCAGCGCCTTGGGAGCGAGCGTCTTCAATCCCTGCGGACCGACCATCTCGCGGCGGAAGCAGAACCGGCAGTAGACCGCGCAGGTGTGGGTGACCTTCAGCAGCACCCGGTCGGGATAGCGATGGACGATTCCTTCGACCGGGCTGTGGGTGTGGTCGCCGACGGGATCGGCGTGCTCGTCCGGCTGCATGTCCAGCTCGACCGCCTGGGGCAGGAACTGGCGCGCGATGGGGTCGGCGGGATCGTCAGGATCGATCAGCTCCGCCATCGCCGGGGTGATGGCCACGGCGTACTGCGCCGCCACGCGCTCCAGCACCGCGATGTTTCCAGGCGCGATCAGGCCGGCGCGGGCGAGTTCGTGGGGTTTGCGGAGGGTCTTGGTGATGGGAGGCCAGGGGTTTGAGGTTCGGGGCATATGGCCTGAGTTTGGGATCGCAGCAATGTACGCGGCGCTGCGGAGGAAAGGTGTGGTCACGGCGTCTCCGCCAGCGGCGTCCATAGCACCTGCTCGACCCGCTGCGCGCCTGCGGCCAGCATGACCAGCCGGTCGAAGCCGAGCGCGGAGCCGCTGGCCGGCGGCATGGAATCCAGGGCGGCCAGGAAGTCCTCGTCGACGGGATAGCGTTCGCCGTAAACGCGCGCCTTCTCGTCCATCTCGGCTTCGAAGCGGCGGCGTTGCTCCACCGGGTCGGTCAGCTCCCCGAAGGCGTTGGCCAGTTCCACCCCGCAGGCATAGAGCTCGAACCGTTCCGCCACCCTTGGATCGTCGGGCTTGGGCCGCGCCAGCGCCGCCTTGCTGATCGGATACTCGCAAAGGATGGTCGCGCGCCCAAGGCCCAGGCGCGGCTCGACCCGCTCCACCATTACCCGGCTGAACACGTCGGCCCAGGTGTCGTCCCCGGCTACGCGGATGCTGGCTGTGACGGCGGCGCGGGCCAGGGCATCGCGGTCGGTCGATCCGTTCGCATCCACGGTGGCCAGCAGGTCGATCCCGGCGTCGCGGTGAAACGCCTCGGCCACGGTCACGCGTTCGGGTTCGGCGAAGGGATCGGCGCTGTGGCTTCGAAAGCGGAAGCTGTCCGTCCCGGCGGTCTCGGCGGCGAGCGCCAGGATCGCCGCGCAATCCTGCATCAGCGTCTCGTAGGGCTCCTCGGTCCGATACCATTCAAGCAGGGTGAACTCGGGGTGGTGCAGGGCGCCGCGCTCGCGGTTGCGCCAGACTCGGGCGAAATCGAAGATCCGCGTCTCCCCCGCCGCCAGCAGCTTCTTGCAGGCGAACTCGGGGGAGGTGTGCAGATGCAGCGGCGTTCGCGTCCCGCTGGACCCGATCGCTTCGGTGGAGAAGGCGTGCAGGTGCGCCTCATTGCCGGGAGAGACCTGGAGGGCTGCGGCCTCGACCTCGGTGAAGCCCCGCGCCTCGAACCAGCCGCGCAAGGCCGACTTGATCCGGTTGCGAACGATCAGCACCGGGCGGCGGTCGCGGTGGACCTCGGCGTTCCACCAAGGCGAGGGCGCTGAAAAGGACAGGAAAGGCTCCAGTTCAGCCGGGGGTGGCGGTTGGCGGGCCGAACATGGTAGGTGGCTCGACCCAAAAGGTTCAGCAGAATCGCAAGGCCGTATCGCAACGCCGCTCCGGCCGCACTGACTTAAGGACAAGCTAAGTGAAGGTTTCGGCCAGCTCGCTCAGGAAGGGCAACGCCGTCGATGTCGACGGGAAGCTCTATGTGATCCTGAGTATCGAGAACATCCACCCCGGAAAGGGCACGCCTGTCACCCAACTCGACATGCGCCGCATCTCCGACGGCGTGAAGGTGTCGGAACGCTACCGCACCACCGAGGTGGTCGAGCGCGCCTTCGTCGACGAGCGTCCGCACACCTTCCTGTACCAGGACGGCGACGGCTATCACTTCATGAACCCGGAGAGCTACGACCAGCTCACCGCCTCGCCGGAGATGATCGGCGATCTGGCGCCCTATCTGGCCGACGGCATGACCGTGTCGCTGATGGTCCACGACGACACCGCCATCGGGCTGAGCCTGCCCGCGCGCGTGACGCTCGAGATCGTCGAGACCGAGCCGGTGGTGAAGGGCCAGACCGCCTCGGGCTCCTATAAGCCGGCGATCCTGAACAACGGCGTACGCACCATGGTGCCGACCTACATCACCGTCGGCACCCGCGTGGTGGTCATGACCGAAGACGGCTCCTACGTGGAACGCGCCAAGGATTGATGTGGCGGGGAGGGCGCAGCGCCCTCTCCACCCCTCCCGCTAAAGCCTCACCTTCACGGCCGCGTGGTGCAGGCTCACCTCGTGGCCGGCCGTCCCGCCGGCCAAGCCGACGCGCAGCGTGCGTGGGCCGACAACCGTCCCCTTCTGCTCCAGCGTCAGTTCGCGCCGGGCGTCGGACCATGTCGCCTTGATCCAGCCGAAGGCGCCTTTGCGGTAGTCGAAGGTGTCGCCGTCGTCCTCGTAGACCACCCCGCCGCCGTCCGCCCCCGGATAGACCCACAGCGTCAACGGTTCGTCGGAGAATTCGCCGGTGTGCTGCTTGACCGGCCCCATCGGGATCACCGCCCCGGCCCGCACGTAGATGGGCAGGGTCTCCAGGTCGACCGGCCGCGAAACCTCCCGCCCGCCGTCCAGCCGCTGGTGGGTCCAGAAGTCATGCCAGAGGCCCTTGGGCAGGTAGACGCTGCGGTGGGTCGCGCCCTTTTCCGTCACCGGGGCCACCAGCAGGTCGCGACCGTACAGGTACTGGTCGCCTCGCGTGGCGGCGACCGGGTCGTCGGGATAGTGCAGCCACAGGGCGCGCATGATCGGCAGGCCGCTGTCGCAGGTCTCGCGCACCGCCGAATACAGGTAGGGCATCAGCCGGTAGCGCAGCTCCAGGTACTGCCGGCAGATCGGCTCCACGCGCGGATCGTGCAGGGTGGCGGGATCGGGGTTCCACTTGGGCGTCTCCGGCGCCCCGCGCACGCCCTCGCTCCAGCCCCAGGGCAGGTGCATGCGCCAGTCCCGCCCATGCGAGCGGAACAGCGGGTTGAAGGCGGCGAACTGGAACCAACGGGCGAACAGCTCGCCGGTGTACTCGTCGGTGGGCACGAAGCCGCCGATGTCGGTTCCCCAGTAGGGGATGCCGCTCAGCCCGGTGTTGATCGCCACCGGCACATGGGTGCGCAGGGTCTCCCAGGTCGAGCCGACATCGCCCGACCACAGGAAGGCGGCGTAGCGCTGCATTCCGGCATAGGTGTTGCGGTGGAGCGCATAGACCCGCTTGTTGGGGCGATAGAGCTGCTGGCCCTCGAAATACATGCGGTTGCGGGCGAGCCGCGAGGGCGCGTCCAGCCCGTCGCCCTGGTCGGGCCACCAGCCGTCGATCCCCATGTCCACCAGCGGCTTGTGCACCGGCCAGTAGCAGCTGACCTGGCGGTCGTGCGGCCAGTGTCCGTCCGGCGTGCGGCCGCTCGGCAGGGGTGGGGCGGTGCAGGGATCGCTTACGTTGCCGGCCAGGACATGGCCTTCCAGCACCGCGTGCAGCACCACTTTGAAGCCCAGGCCATGCAGGTCGTCGACCGCCTTCTGCGGGTCGGGGAAGGCGCGCGGGTTCCAGCCGAACTCGCCGTTATCGGTGTTCCAGCCGTTGGGGCAGAAGCCGGTGCCCAGATAGATCATCGCATCGCAGGGCAGCTTCTTGTCGCGGAACTTGCGCGCCTCGGCGATGATCTCCTCCGGCGACCCGAGGGTGCGGTGCGACTGCTGGTAGCCCAGCGACCACAGGGGCGGCATCTCGGCGAAGCCGGTGATGCGGGCGTAATCGGCCATGACCCGCGCCGGTTCGCGCGCGCCGACCACGAACAGGTCCAGAGCGGCGCCGGGGGTCTTGGGCTGGAAGCGACCTTGCGTCCCGCCGAGATCGAAACCACCGCTGGGGTGATGGACGAACAGGCCCCAGCCACCGCTGCCGATCAGCCACGGGATCGGTTCGCGCGATCCGTGGGTCTTCAACTCATAACCGCCCTGTCCGCTGGACATGGTGTCCACGTCACCCCGCCGGTCGAACTGGGGTCCGCCCTGTCCCAGGCCGAACAGAGGTCCCTGATCCAGTTGGAAGCCGAACCCACCCGCGGGCTCGATCCTGATTTCCTGAACCTTGCGCCCGTCACGGCCGTGCACCGAGAGGGTGAGCGGATCGCGCGAGAGCGTCACCTTCAGCTCGCCGCAGTCGATGGTGGCGGGTGTCGTCAGCGCGCGCAGGCGCGCCGCCACCGGCCACGCATGCGGGTCCACCAACACACCATCGTCCGGGATCGGGACCGGCTGGCCGTCCACCAGCGGCGTGAGGGTGATCCGCACGCAGGTCGGGCTGACCTGGGCGACCGCGATCTCGACGTCCGCGCCGTCCCGGCTAAGAGGCTGGGCGACGCTTTCTTCGGAAATCAGCGCAAGTCCCGCGCCCGCCGCCAACCCGCTCAGCGCTGTCCTGCGCGACACGTGTTCGATCATGATGGGAATCCCTCGTCCAGGCGCACACTCCAGCATGGTATACGTTATTCGGAAAGGCGCGATCGGCTGCGCGGAGTGGGGCTTGGCGACTTAGGCGGCTTGAGCCCCGCCCAGAGCAGGCTCATATCGCAGGCATGACCATCGATCATCGCCCGCCCGGCGGTCTTTCGGCGCTGCTCGCCTATGCCGGCGGGGCCGAGGGATCGAGCGGCAAGCTCCCTCCTGTCCACCTGTGGCATCCCGCGCACTGTGGGGAGATCGACATCCGCATCGCCCGCGACGGGACCTGGTTCCACGAGGGCTCGCCGATCGGCCGCGCGGCCTTGGTGCGGCTGTTCTCCACCGTGCTGCGCAAGGACCCGGACGGCTATGTCCTGGTCACGCCGGGGGAGAAGCTGACCATCACGGTGGACGATGCGCCCTTCATCGCCGTGCGGGTGGACCGCGAGCCGCGGGGGTTGCGCTTCGTCACCAATGTCGGCGACGGGGTGCTGGCGGGAGCGGAGCACCGGCTGAGGGTCGAGACCGACCCCGTAAGCGGGGAGCCCGCGCCTTACCTGCATGTCCGGGGCGGGCTGGAGGCGAGACTGGCGCGTCCGGTCTTCTATGAGCTGGCGGACATGGCGACGTCTCGCGACGGCCAACTCGGCGTGGAGAGCGACGGCGTCTGGTTCAACCTCGGCGCCGGAGACGCCACGTGACGGAGCCCGGCGTGCGCGCCGATCCGTCCGCGCCCTTGGCGACGCTGGAGCCCTGGATAGGCGCGCGCCTGCACCCGTTGGCGGATTACGATCCTATCCAGCATCGCGTCCGCTCCGACTACGACCTGAACCCCCATCTCGCTCCCGCACGCACGCTCGAAGCCGCGCTGACGCCGGCGGCGGTGCTGATCGCCCTGGTGGAACGGGAGGCGGGGTTGAGCGTGATCCTGACCCGGCGCGCCGACACGCTCAGCCGCCATTCGGGCCAGATCGCCTTCCCGGGCGGGCGGGCCGAGCCGGGCGAAACGCCGTGGGATGCGGCGGTTCGTGAGGCGCACGAGGAGATCGCGCTCGATCCCGCCTTCGTGCGGGTCGCGGGGCTGGGCGATCCCTATCGCACGGTGACGGGGTTCGAGATCGTGCCGGTGGTGGGCTTTGTGCGCGCCGGCTTCACCCTCCAGGCGGCGGAGGCCGAGGTGGCGGAAATCTTCGAGACGCCGTTCGCCTTCCTGATGGACCCGGCCAACCACCAGCAGCGCAGCTACGAATCCGCCGACGGGGAGCGGCGTTTCTACGCCATGCCCTATGGTGACCGGTTCATCTGGGGCGCGACGGCGGGGATGCTGCACGCCCTCTACGAGCGGCTGTTCGTTCAGCCGACGTAGCCGGCGGCGCGCCTCAGCCGGTCGTTGATGGCTTCGCCGAGGCCGATATCGGGGATCGGGGCGACGGCGATCCCGACAGGTCCGGTTCGATCCGCCGCCCTCAGATAGGCGAACAGGTTGGCGGCGGCTTCACGCAGGTCGCCGGTGGGGCTCAGGTTCCACACGCCGGTCTGATCGCGGGGCGCTGTCCCGAAGGCCAGGAAGGCTTCACCGTTGCGGGTGCGATCGGCTTCAAGCCGAACGGGCGCCTGGGGAGCGTAGTGCAGGGCGAGGCGCCCGGGCGAGCGGATGGCGTCGTCGGGGACCTCGATCAAGGATCCGACCACGGCCTGAAGCGCCTCGCGAGTCACGCCGCCCGGCCGCAGCAAGGCCACGCCCGCGTCGGTTATCGAGACCACGGTGGATTCCAATCCCACCCGGCATGGGCCTCCATCCAGAGCTGCGGACACCGAGCCGCCGACCTCGGCCAGGGCGTCGGCCAGGGTCGTCGGGCTGGGGCGGCCGGAGCGGTTGGCGGACGGCGCCGCCACCGGACGGCCGAAGCGCTCCAGCAGGGCCAGGGCGAGCGGATGGTCGGGCACCCGCACGGCCACGGTGTCCAGCCCCGCGCGCGCCAGGACGCTGACGGCGCAGTCGGGAAGCGCTGGCGCCACCAGGGTCAAGGGGCCGGGCCAGAAGGCGCTGGCCAACGCCTGCGCGCGCTCGTCCATGCGGATCACGGCGGCGGCCGCCCGCGCATCCGTCACATGGGCGATCAGGGGATTGAACCTCGGCCGTCCCTTGGCCTCGAAGATGCGGGCGACAGCCATCGCGTCGGTGCTGTCGGCGCCCAGGCCGTAGACCGTTTCGGTGGGGATGACGACCAGTTCGCCCCGGCCCAGCGCTTCGGCGGCTGCAGCTACGGTGTCGGAAGTCACCGCGCCCTCTTGGCCACCAGCCGCATGGTCACTTGAAACGCGGGCGCCACCGGCGGCGGCGACTGCCAGGGACCTTCGCCGATATGGAAGTCGCGCCGGTCCAACGTCAGCGTCGCATCCATGCGACCGGCGTCGCGGGTGATGGAAACGGTGAAGGGCACCGTGGTCCTATGGGCGAAACCGCGAATCTTGACGTCCGCCACCGCTTGATATCGCCCAGGCGAGACCTCGGTGATCGCGCGGGTGACCAGGACGGCTTGGGGATAACGCGAAATGTTGAGCCACTCGGCGTTAGGCAGGGCCTGGTCCTTGATCGGCTGACCCGTCAGTGCGGATTCCGTGTCGACGGTGATCACCGCCTTGGAGCCCTTCAGGTTTTTAGGGTCGAACGCGATCTTCGCCGCCCAGGACCGGAACACGCCGTCGAAAGGGGCCGCGTCCATCAAGCCCTTGAAGGTCAGGCGGGAGGCCGCCTTGTCCACGATCCAGGACGCCGCCGGGGAGATCGTGGTGTGGGACAGGGTCGTGCTTTGAGCGGTGGCGTCGGCGGTGCTGGCGGATTGGCCGGTGGAGGCTGTGCTGGAGGATGACGCGCCGTCGCTAGCGGTGTGGGGAGACGCCCGATGAAGGCGAGGCCACAGGAGCCAAGCGATCACGGCGACCAGGGTCACGCCCGCCGAAGCAGCCAACCAGGCGCGGCGGGAAATCCTCAAGCCGTCGTTCCCCTCTCGTGTCAATCGTCCGACTTATAAATGCCCAAGGGCGGTTGCGGGTATGTTTCAGGTCACGCATTCGACCGAAGCTGGACGATTGAACAGCCGCAGTGGTGCGGCGGCAACGCTATTTCTTGAACTCAACCTCGATATCCACACTCACATCATCGCCCGCGGCCGGCCGGTACTTCGTGACGCCGAACTGAGAACGCTGGATCGTGGCGTTGGCGGAAAAACCCAGGCGCGTCTGATGCTGGGGGTCCTGTCCAGCGCCGTTGAAGACCACGTCCAGGTCCACCGGGCGCGTCACCCCGTGAAAGGTGAGGTCGCCTGTGACCTGGCCACGACCTTCGATCGTCGGCTTCACCGTGGTGGAGACAAAGCGGATCTGGGGGTATTTCCCGGCTTCAAACAACTCGGTGGCGATCTGGCGGTTCAGGGCCTCGTCGCCGGTGTCGACGGAGGCGGGATCGACCGTCACCTGAAGCTTCGACGCCTCGGGATGGGCCGGATCGTAGGTCAGCGTCGCGTCCAGCTTGTCGAACCGCAGCGTTGCGTAGGACAGGCCGAAGTGGGAGACCCTCATCGTCACGCTCGAATGGGCGGGATCGAGGGTATAGGCGCCGGCTGGGGCGGCGCCGGAATCGATCGTGTGGAGTTCCTGCGCCGCGGCGGGCAGGACCAGGCTCAAGGCCGCAAGCGAGCCTAGGGTGGCGAGAAGGGCGGGGCGCATCACGGTCGTCTCCAGAAGGCCCCGCCGTTCGATCCTAGAATTGCGCCAACATGTAGTCTGCCGACGAAACCTTGAAGTCTCCGCCCTCTTCGACGTTGAGGGTCTTCACCACGCCGTCCTCGGCGACCAGGGAATAGCGCTGCGAGCGCTGGCCCATGCCGAACTTGGAGCCGTCCAGCTCAAGGCCCAGCGCCTTGGTGAAGGCGCCGTTGCCGTCCGCCAGCAGCAGGACCGACTCGCCCACGTCCTGCGACTTGCCCCAGGCGCCCATGACGAACACGTCGTTGACCGAGACGCAGGCGATGGCGTCCACGCCCTTGGCCTTCAGCTCGGCGGCCTTTTCGACGAAGCCGGGCAGGTGCTTGGCCGAGCAGGTGGGGGTGAAGGCGCCGGGCACCGCGAACAGGGCGACGGTCTTGCCCTTGAACACGTCGTCCGAGGAGAGGGGCTTGGGGCCGTCCGCGGTCATGGTCATGAAGTTGGCCTGCGGCAGCTGGTCGCCTACTTTGATGGTCATAGCCGTCTTCTCCTTAGGGTGCGCTGCGCCGCTGATATGGCCACGCACGCGCCACGGCAAGCGCGCTCGACGGTTCGCCTTGCATCGGGCGCGCGGGCTCCCATCATAGGGACATGACACCGACCGACGGCGACGGCGAATTCCTGGACGGCAGGCTCCTGATCGCCATGCCGGGAATCGGCGATCCGCGCTTCGAGCGGGCGGTGATCCTGATGTGCACCCACTCCGACGAGAGCGCCATGGGCGTGGCGGTGAACAACCCGGTCGAGGGGCTTTCGCTGTCCCACCTGCTCGAGCGGCTGGAGGTGAAGCCCAACACCAGCCGGCTCGATCAACTCGTCCTGGCCGGCGGTCCTGTAGAGCGGGAGCGGGGCTTCGTCATCCACACCGACGACTTCTCCACCGCCGACGCGACCCTGCCTGTGACCGATGGCATCGCCCTGACGCCCACGCGCGAAGTGCTGGAGGCGATCGCGGATGTGGATCGTCGCCCACGCCATTCCGTCCTGGCGCTCGGCTGCGCCGTGTGGGGGGCGGGGCAGCTCGAGCAGGAAATCCGCGACAGCGTCTGGCTGTCCTGCGACGCGGACGAGGACCTGGTGTTCGACGACGACTACGGCAGCAAGTGGGCGCGGGCCCTGGCCAAGATCGGGGTGACCGTGGATCACCTGTCGACCCAGTCGGGACGGGCCTAGGTCTAACCTCGCGCGGGGTCCTCGCGCACCCGGCCGAACAGCAGGTGGTCGCGCCATTCGCCGTTGATCTTCAGATAGCTGCGGGCGCGACCTTCGAGTTCGAACCCGGCCTTGAGCAATAGCCGGCGCGAGGCGGCGTTCTCGGGGCAGCACGCGGCTTCCAGGCGATGCAGGCCGACACGGCCGAAAGCGAAATGCGACATCTCCTGCACCGCCGCCAGGGTGTGGCCCTGGCGTGCATAGCGCTCGCCCGCCCAGTAGCCGATCGCGCCGGTCTGGGCCACGCCGCGCAGGATGTTGCGCAAGGTGATGCCGCCGACCAGCACGTTGTCGGGCTTGCGGAAGACGAAGAAGGCGTAGCCGTGACCGAGGTCCTGATCGCGCTGATACAGCGACAGGCGCTGGCGGAAAGCGGTGCGGGTCAGGTCGTCCGTCGGCCAGGTGGGCTCCCAAGGCTGGAGGAAGCTCTTCGACGCCTGGCGAAGCGCCGCCCACTCGCCATAGTCGGCCATCCGCGGAGGGCGCAGCCTGATCCGCTCGCCATCGAGGGTGAAGCCAGAATCGGCGGATATCCAGTCGAGGACGGCCATATCCCGCCATACAGGATTTTGTCCGGGAACGTCAGCCCGCCGCGCGCGTCTCGATCAGGCCTTTGCGGGCGAGGCCATCGGCGCGCTCGTTCATCGGGTGGCCGGAATGGCCCTTGACCCACTTCCAGCTCACGTCGTGGCGCGCGCGCGCCTCGTCCAGCTCGCGCCAGAGGTCCTCGTTCTTGACCGGGGCCTTGGCGGCGGTCTTCCAGCCGCGCGCCTTCCAGCCCGCCAGCCATTCGGTGATCCCCTGGCGCAGGTACTGGCTGTCGGTGTGCAGTTCGACCTTGCACGGCCGCTTGAGGGATTGAAGCGCGCGGATCGCGGCCATGATCTCCATGCGGTTGTTGGTGGTGTGCGCCTCGCCGCCGCAGATCTCGCGCTCGTGCTGGCCGGAGGTCAGGATCGCGCCCCAGCCTCCGGGGCCTGGATTGCCGCTGCAAGCGCCGTCCGTGTAGATCACAACGTCTGGGGTCATGGGCCGACCTAGACCAGACCCACGCCCTTGGGAAGCGCCCGGAACACGTCCAGCTTGGCGGCGTATTCCAGCGGGTCCTTGGGTCGCACCAGAGCGCCGGGCGGGGTGGCCGTCCAGTCGATCAGGCGGGTCAGGAAGAAGCGCATGGCCGCCCCGCGCGCCAGCACGGTAAGGCTCGACCGCTCCGCCATCGAGAGCGGGCGCAGGGCCTCGTAACCCTCGAGCATCGCCCGGGCGCAGTCCGGTTTGTACCGCCCGTCCGGTTCGAAGGCCCAGGCGTTGAGGCAGACCGCGAGATCGTAGGCCAGGGCGTCGTCGCAGGCGAAATAGAAGTCGATGGCGGCCGAAAACCGCTCGCCGACGAAGAAGACGTTGTCGGGAAACAGGTCGGCATGGATCGGCCCGGACGGAAGCCCGGTCGGCCAGGCGTGCGCCAAATCGTCGAGGTCCTGGGTGATCCGCCCGGTCAGTCCCGGCTGCAGGGCGTCGGCGGTCGCTTTCGCCCCATCGAACAGGCCGGCCCACACGTGTTGGCCCAGTGTGTTCTCCCGCCGATGCGGGAAGCCCTGTCCGGCCAGGTGCAGTCGCGCGAGCCCTTCACCGGCCTGGCGGCAGCGTTCGGGGCCGGGACGCTGAACCGAGACCCCGGTCAGGAAGGTGACCAATGCGGCGGGACGTTCGCGCACGACCTTCAGCACCCGGCCTTGGCGGTCGGCCATGGGGATGGGGCAGGGGAAGCCGCGCTCGGCCAGCCACTGCATCAGGTCGATGAAATAGGGCAGGTCGTCTGTGCGCACCCGCCGCTCGTACAGGGTCAGGATGAAGCGGCCGCGCTCGGTCTCCAGCAGGTAGTTGGAGTTCTCGACGCCCTCCGCGATGCCTTTGCAGGACACGGCCGCGCCGAGGTCGAAATCCGCCAGCAGGGCCGTCAGGTCGTTTTCGTCGATGTTGGTGTAGACGGCCAAGACGGTGAGCGCAGCGCTATTGCGCGGCGGTTTCTTCCACCAGCACGCGCGGCAGCTTGAAGATCACCGTCTCGCGCGCGGTCTCCTCGGTGGAGATCGACAGGTCGAACCGCGCCGCCAGCCAGTCGAGCACACCTTCCACCAGGACCTCGGGGGCGCTGGCGCCGGCGCTGAGCCCGAGGCGGCTCACGCCTTCGAACCAGGCGGGTTGGATCATGTCGGCGTCGTCGATCAGCTTGGCGTCCTGGGCGCCGGCCTTCATCGCCACCTCGACCAGGCGCTGGGAGTTGGAAGAAGTGCTGGAGCCCACCACCAGCACCAGGTCGCAGCCCGGCGACAGGGTCTTGATGGCTTCCTGCCGGTTGGTGGTGGCGTAGCAGATGTCGCGCCCATGGGGCCCGACGATGTTGGGGAAGCGCGCCTTCAGGGCCGTGATGATGTCGGCGGTGTCGTCCATCGACAGGGTGGTCTGGGTCACGAAGGCCAGCTTGTCGGGATCGCTCACCTGGACGAAGGCGACGTCGCCCACCGTCTCGACCAGCTTGATCGCGCCGTCCGGGAGCTGACCCAGCGTGCCGTCCACTTCCGGATGGCCCGCATGACCGATCAGCACGATCTCACGGCCGGCCATGTGATGCCGCTCGGCGTCCAGGTGGACCTTGGAGACCAGCGGGCAGGTGGCGTCGAGATAGAACATGTTGCGCCGTTCCGCCTCGGCCGGCGCGGACTTGGGCACGCCGTGGGCCGAGAAGACCACCGGGCGGTCGTCGGGGCATTCGTGCAATTCCTCGACGAACACCGCGCCGAGTTCACGCAGGCGCGCGACGACGTGGTGGTTGTGCACGATCTCGTGGCGCACATAGACCGGCGCCCCGTACTTCTGGATGGCGCGTTCGACGATCTGGATCGCCCGGTCCACGCCGGCGCAGAAGCCGCGCGGGTTGGCCAGGATGACGGTCAGCGGGCGGCGGATCGGTAGAATGGCGTTCATGGTCGCAACTTAAGCCGCCTAGGCGCGTGGCGCCAGCGCGTCGCAGCGCCTTTCGTTGCGACCAATGGGGTAAGGGCGTAAGAAGATGGTAGACGCGCCTGCTTCGCGCCGTCTCCTTTCCGCGCCCGTCCACGTTCCCGGTGTCCCATGCGTCGTCCGCTCACCCTTGGCCTCAGCCTGCTGCTGCTGGCCGGGCTCCCCATCGCCAAGGCCTACGCCCAGTCCCAGAACCCCGACGACCAGCGCCGTCAGGCCCAGGCCGACGAGGACACCAAGAAGAAAAAGAAGGAAAAGGACTGGAAGATCGACCAGGCGCCGTTGCCCAACACCAACGCCGCCGGTCCCTGTCCCTTCGCCAAGGCCCTCTACGACGCCAGCCGCTATGTCGAGCTGAAGGACGGTGAAGAGACGCCCGCCGCGGTCAGCTACACCGGCGAGATCGAGCACGTGCAGGCGACCTGCCAGTACAAAGGGCTCGAGCCGATCGTCGTCCACCTCGGCGTCGGCTTCCAGTTCGGCAAGGGGCCGCTGGCCAAGAGCGATCACAAGAACTACCGCTACTGGGTGGCGGTGACGGTGCGAAACCTCGCCGTGCTGGACAAACAGTACTTCACCATCCCCGCGGAATTCCCCAAGGGGAGCGACCGGGTGGTCTATTTCGACCGGCTGGCCGACATCGTCATCCCGCGCGCCAAGACCAGCGTCAGCGGCTCGAACTTCGAGATCCTGGTGGGTTTCGACGTGACCCCGCAGATGGCGGAATTCAACCGCATGGGCAAACGCTTCCGCGCCAATGCGTCGAGCGACCCTGAGCCCACGCCGGCCCCCAATTCGGCGAAGACGGCCTCCAACACCGGAACCTCCGGGGCGCAATGACCGATCTGAGACGTCGGCTGTCGGAGGCGACCCGCGCCGCCTTCGAGGCCGAAGGCTTGCCGGGCGAGCGGTCGGGTGTGACGCCCTCCGATCGCCCAGACCTCGCTGACTTCCAAAGCAACGGCGCCCTGGCCGCCGCCAAGGCCGCCAAGGCGAACCCGCGCGAGATCGCGGGCCGCGTGGCTGCGCGCCTGACCGGCGATCTGCGCTTCGAGGCGGTGGAGATCGCGGGACCTGGCTTCATCAACCTGAAGATCGCGGCACGCCTGCTGACCGAACGCGCGGTCGAGGTGGAGGCGAGCGCGATGGCGGGCGCCGCTTCGGTGGAGACGCCGCGCCGCGTGCTGATCGACTTCGCCGGCCCCAACGTGGCCAAGCCCATGCACGTGGGCCACCTGCGGTCCTCGATCATCGGCGAGTCGCTGAAGCGCATCTTCCGCTTCCGCGGCGACGAGGTGCTGGGCGACGCCCACTTCGGCGACTGGGGCTTCCAGATGGGGCTGCTGATCACCGCCCTTGGCGAGGCGCAGCCCGATTCGCCGTTTCTGGCGGACGGCGAGGGACCGTTCCCGGCCGACAGCCCCGTCACGCTGGAAGACCTCGAGCGGCTCTATCCCCAGGCCGCCGCCCGCGCGAAGGCCGAGCCCGAGTTCCGCGATCGCGCCCGCAAGGCCACCGCCGAACTGCAGAACGGCCGGGTGGGCTATCGCGCCCTGTGGCGGCATTTCGTGGCCGTCAGCCGCAGCGCTCTGCAGCGCGAGTTCCATGCGCTGGGCGTGGACTTCGACCTGTGGAAGGGCGAGAGCGACGCCGATCCGCTGATCGCCCAGATGGTCCAGACCCTGACCGACAAGGGCCTGTTGATCGAGGACCAGGGCGCGCGGATCGTGCGGGTGGCGCGCGAGGGCGACAAGCGCGAGCTGCCGCCGCTGCTGGTGATCTCGTCGGAAGGGTCGGCCATGTACGGCACCACCGACCTCGCCACCATCGTCGACCGGCGCCAGGGCTTCGACCCCCACCTGATCCTTTATGTGGTGGACCAGCGTCAGGCGGACCATTTCGAGCAGGTGTTCCGCGCCGCCTATCTCGCCGGCTATGCTGATCCGGGCGCGCTGGAGCATATCGGCTTCGGCACCATGAACGGCGCCGACGGCAAGCCCTTCAAGACCCGCGAGGGCGGGGTGCTCAAGCTGCACGACCTGATCACCACCGCCACGGCCAAGGCGCGCGATCGCCTGCGCGAGGCGGATCTGGGCAGCGAACTGGGCGAGGCCGAATTCGAGGACACCGCCCACAAGGTCGCGGTGGCGGCGCTGAAGTTCGCGGACCTGTCGAACTTCCGCGGCACCAGCTACGTCTTCGACCTCGACCGCTTCACCAGCTTCGAGGGCAAGACCGGCCCCTACCTGCTGTACCAGGCGGTGCGGATCAAAAGCCTGCTGCGTCGCGCGGAGGATCAGGGCGCAGCTCCTGGCCAGATCGCCATCGTCGCGCCGGCCGAGCGCGAACTCGCCCTGGTGCTGGACGCCTTCGACACGGCGGTGCAGGAAGCTTACGACAAGCGTGCGCCGAGTTTCGTGGCCGAGCACGCCTATCGGTTGGCGCAGAGCTTCTCGCGATTTTATGCCGCCTGCCCGGTGTTGGCGGCGGAAACGGAAACTGTGCGTGGATCGCGTCTGGCGCTTTGCCGGACGGCGCTCAAGCAGCTTATGTGCGCTTTGGAGCTTCTCGGCATAGATACGCCGGAACGGATGTAACGCCGCGCGCCTGGGCGCACGGCCTTCAGGGGATGACGATGCGGTTCACCAAGGATCACGAGTGGGTGCAGGTTGAGGGCGACGTGGCCAGCGTGGGCATCACCGCCTACGCCGCCGAGCAGCTTGGCGACGTGGTCTTTGTCGAGCTGCCCGAGGTCGGCAAGCAGGTGAAGGCGGGAGAAAACCTGGCGGTGGTGGAAAGCGTCAAGGCTGCGTCCGACATCTATGCGCCCGTGGCCGGCGTGGTCGTGGAGATCAACACGGCGCTCGGCGCGGCGCCGGAGACGGTGGGCGAGTCGCCCGAGACCGTCGGCTGGTTCGCCAAGCTGAAGCTGGCCGACGTCTCCGAGGTCGAGAAGCTGATGGACAAGGCCGCCTACGAGGCGTTCCTGCAGACGCTCTGAGGCCCGGCCGCGCCAAGGGGCGTCCGGCGCAGAACCGGCCGATGATCCATCGCCTGCGGCGGTTGATGCGCAATGTGATCGTCGCCTTCGGCTTTGTGCTGATGGCGATCGGGCTGGTGGGGGCCTTCCTGCCGACCCATCTGCTCGGCTTCCTGCTGGTGCTGGGCTTGATCCTGGTGCTGAGGAATTCGATCCGCTGGCGGCGTCGCTTCATCCTGATGCAGCGGCGCTATCCGCGGTACGGCTATCCGTTGCGCAGGCTGTTGCGCGGCGAGGTCTGGCCGGTGATCTGGCACGAGTTGCTGCGCAGCGAGCGGCTGTTTGTTCCCCGCCGCTTTCATCGCCTGCGAAGGTGGCGGTTTGCCCTGAACAGATCGCGGCGCAAGCCCTGAGCAGGATTTCCGGTCGCGACGCCTTGTCCCGTCCAATGGCTGAGCTAGGGTGACCGACTTCGCATAAAGGGGCGGTTTTGATGCGTCTGTTGTTTGCAGCGGCGGCTATGGCTGCAGCGTTGTCCGGGCCGAGTTTCGCGCAGACGGCGAGCGGCCCGTCGCGGACGTTCCAGGCCAAGGACCTGTTCGCCCTGGAATATGCGGCCGACCCGCAGATCCGCCCCGACGGCGGCATGGTCGCCTATGCGCGCACCAGCTATGACATCATGACCGACCGGGCGCGCCGTTCGATCTGGCTGGTGGACGTCGCCACCGGCGCCCAGCAGCCGCTGGCCAGCAACACCACCTCCCAGTCCCGCCCGCGCTGGTCGCCGGATGGTAAGCGCCTGGCCTATGTCTCCGCCGGCGAGGACGGGCGGCCGCAGCTGTTCGTGCGCTGGATGGCCACCGGGGCGACCGCGCGCGTGACCAGCCTGCCGGAAGCGCCGGGCGACATCGCCTGGTCGCCGGACGGCTCGCAGATCGCCTTCACCATGCTGGTCGCCAGCGAACCGGTGCGCCTGGGCTCATCCGTCCCCAAGCCCGAGGGCGCCAAGTGGGCCGAGCCGCTGAAGATCATCACCCGCGTCCACTACCGCGAGGACAACGAAGGCTACCTGAAGCCCGGCTACGACCACCTGTTCATCGTCTCCGCCGAGGGCGGCCAGCCCCAGCAGCTCACCTTCGGCGAGTTCGACGATGGCGGCCCGATCTCCTTCACCCCGGACGGCCGCAGCCTGATCTTCGACGGCCAGCGGGAGAAGAACTGGGAGCTGAACCCGATGAACTCGGAGGTGTACCAGTTCAACATCGCCGACGGGACGGTGACGGCCTTGACCCACCGTGCCGGCCCAGACCGGGCGCCGGCGGTGTCGCCGGACGGCAAGCGGATCGCCTGGGTCGGCTTCGACGACAAGCAGCGCGGCTACGAGAACGCGCGGCTCTACGTCATGGACCTCAAGGACGGGACGCCCAAGTCGCTGACCGACGGGTTCGACCGGGCGATCGAGCGCCCGCACTGGGCCGCCGACGGCCGCAGCCTGTTCTTCAGCTACGCCGACCATGGCGTGACCAAGGTGGGCCGCATCGGTCTGGACGGCCATATCCAGACCGTGGCCGAGGGGCTCGGCGGGTCCGAGCTCGACCGGCCCTATAACGGCGGCGCCTACACGGTCGCCGACAACGGGACGGTGGCCTTCACGCTCGGCGACGCCGCCCATCCCACCGACATCGCGGTGGTGCGCGCCGGGGGCTCGCCCAAGCGCCTGACCGCCCTGAACACCGACCTGTTCGCCGGCAAGACCCTGGCCAAGGTCGAGCACATGACCGTGACCTCCAGCTACGACAAACGGCCCGTCGACGCCTGGGTGATGACCCCGCCGGGCTTCGACCCGTCGCACAAGTACCCGATGATCATGGAGATCCACGGCGGCCCGTTCTCCGCCTACGGACCCAACTTCGCCTCTGAGCTGCAGCTCTACGCCTCGGCCGGCTATGTCGTGGTCTACGCCAACCCGCGCGGCTCGACCTCGTATGGCGACGAGTTCGCCAACCTGATCAACGACAACTATCCCAGCCAGGACTACGACGACCTGATGAGCACGGTGGACGCCGTGATCGCCAAGGGCTCGGTCGACCCCAACAACCTGTTCGTCACCGGCGGCTCGGGCGGCGGCCTCCTGACCGCCTGGATCGTCGGCAAGACCAACCGCTTCAAGGCGGCGGTGGCGCAAAAGCCGGTGATCAACTGGACCAGCGAAGTGCTGACCGTGGACGGCTACACCTTCATGGCCAAGTATTGGTTCGGCAAGATGCCGTGGGAGGACCCCCAGTATTATTGGCGGCGGTCGCCCCTGTCTCTGGTCGGCAATGTCACCACCCCCACCATGTTGATGGTCGGCGAGGAGGACCACCGCACCCCGCCGAGCGAGGCCGAGCAGTTCTTCGACGCCCTGCAACTGCGCGGCGTGCCCACCGCCATGATCCGGGTGCCCGGCGCCTCGCACGAAGCCCTGGCCGAGCGGCCGTCGCAGGAGGGGGCGGAGGCCGCCGCTATCCTGGCCTGGTTCGCCCGCTACCGGACGGACGGGGCGGCGGGGCGCTAGCCTCGTTTCGCGACCGATACAGGATGAACTCCGCCTTCCCCCTCGAAGGAGGAAGGGCAGGGATGGGGGTGGATCAGGCTACGTTGGGGAGGGCGCTGGAGGCGCGGAGCCTCGTAGGGTTTTCCTTAGGCCGTAGTGGCGCACCCCAGCCCGACCCTCCCCCTTCGAGGGGGATGGAGCAGGGAATACTACTCAACCCCCAACCCGCGCATAATCCTCCGGCGTATTGATGTTGTCGAAGGCGGCGGCGTCTTCGAACGCGACCTCGACCGCATCCACTGACCCCAGCACCGCGCGGATCGCCGGATGCTCGCCCTGGGCCAGGGCGGTCCGTACGACGTCCAAGCTCTCGCACCGCCATACTGCGCATAGCGGCTGCAGCCCCGACACGGTGCGCGCCACCGCAGCCCCCGCGCCAAGGGTCAGGGCGTCCACCAGCCGGGAGACCAGGCCGTCCGGCAGGAAGGGTGTGTCGCAGGGCGCCGTGACCAGCAGGTTTGCCCCCCCGTCCGACGCCCACGCCAACCCCGCCTTCACCCCCGATAGCGGCCCGTTTGGATCGCCCGGCGCGTCGGGCAGCAGGACAAGGCCGTGCTCCAGGGCGAAGTGGGCGGCCCAGCGGTCCGGCGGCGCGTTGATGGCTAGGGCGCAGACGTGTGGCGTCAGGACGCCGGCGATGCGGGCCAGCATGGCTTGGCCGTCGATCTCGGCCGCCGCCTTCTCGCGCCCGAACCGACTCGACCGCCCGCCCGCCAGGATGACGCCATAGATCACGACAGGACGATCCGCTCGGGGTGGGTGAAGACCTCGAACCCGTCCGGGCGCGCGACCGCCACCAGGGTCAGTCCCGCCGCCTCCGCCGTGCGCACCGCGAAGGCGGTGGGCGCCGACACCGCAATCAGGATCGGGGCGCCGATGACGGCGGTCTTCTGCACCATCTCCACCGACACCCGGCTGGTCAGCAGCACCGCGCCCTCGCGCCCGGCCTGTCCGCTCCGCGCCAAGGCCCCGGCCAGCTTGTCGAGCGCATTGTGCCGCCCGACGTCCTCACGCAGCGCTACGAGGCCCGTATCCGGCCGCCAGAAGGCTGCGGCATGGACAGCCCGTGTGCGTTCGCCCAGCGTCTGGGCTGGCGAGAGCGCAGCCATCGCTCTCAGGATATCCTCCGGCGACATCTGCAGATCGCCGGAAACCCTTGGCGGCGTCCTGGCCGCCTCCGCCAGACTGTCGATGCCGCAGAGGCCGCAGCCGGTTGGACCCGCCAGCCGCCGCCGTCGGGTCGCCAGCGCCTCGCGGTGGCCGGGGGCCAGCCACATCCGCACCTCGACCCCCAGTTCGCCCTGCACCACCTCGATATCCTGGATGTCGGAGGCCGACCCGATCACGCCCTCGGTCAGGCTGAGCCCGAGGGCGAAGTCTTCCAGGTCGAGCGGGGTGGCCATCATCACCGCATAGGTGGAAGCATCGTAGATAAGGGCGACCGGGGTCTCGTCGGGGATGTCCCGCTGACCCGGCGAGGCCTGCCCGTCGCGCCACCGCAGCCGGGGCGAGGGGGTTGCGCCGTCCACTACCGCACCCCATCCTGAAGATGCGCTTTTCGGGGTAAGTTCCGCGTCAAGACGGTTTGCCGCGGCAAGTCATTCCAACCGCTCCCGCAAAATTGCTTTGCATGGGGAAAATTTCCCCTATTTCTCGCCGGTTCGCAGATCATAATCTTTTCGCGCGCGAGGCCGTCATGACCCAACGCATGTCCGAGTTCGTCACTGTCGTTCAGCATAGCCCCAATAAGCGGGCCGTGAGCGAACGTGCGCGCGACTTCTCCGAGATTTACGCCGGCTTCACTGCGCCCCAGGGCGGCAAGCAGTCCTCGCGCTGCTCCCAGTGCGGCGTGCCGTTCTGCCAGACCGGCTGCCCGCTGCAGAACAACATCCCCGACTGGCTGCGCCTGGCCGCCGACGGGCGCATGCAGGAAGCGTGGAAGCTTTCCGAGGCCACCAGCGCGCTGCCCGAGATCTGCGGTCGCATCTGTCCGCAGGACCGCCTGTGCGAAGGCGCCTGCGTGCTGGAGCAGGCTGGCTGGGAGAGCGTCACCATCGGCGCCGTCGAACGTCACATCAGCGACACCGCCTGGGAACAGGGCTGGATCGAGCCTATCGTTCCCTCGGAAGAGAAGACCCAGTCCGTGGGGATCATCGGCGCCGGGCCGGGCGGGATCGCGGCGGCCGACTGGCTGCGTCGGTTCGGCTACCAGGTGACCATCTACGACCGCTACGACCGGGCCGGCGGCCTGCTCACCTACGGCATCCCCGGCTTCAAGCTGGAGAAGCCGGTGGTCGCGCGTCGCACCCAGCGCCTGGCCGACAGCGGCGTGACCTTCGTGCAGGACTTCGAGGTCGGCCGCGACGCCACGCTGGAAGAGCTTCGCGAGCGCCACGACGCGGTGTTCATCGCCACCGGGGTCTACAATGCGCGCCGCCTGACCGGGCCGGGCGTGGGCTCCGACAGCGTGGTGCGGGCGCTGGACTACCTGATCGCCTCCAACCGCCTCGGCTTCGGCGACGCCGTGCCCGAGTTCGACAGCGGCCGGCTAAACGCCGACGGCAAGGACGTGGTGGTGGTCGGCGGCGGCGACACCGCCATGGACTGCGTGCGCACCGCCGTGCGCCAGGGCGCCCGCTCGGTCACCTGCCTGTACCGGCGCGACCGGGGCAACATGCCGGGCTCGCACCGGGAAGTGACCCATGCCGAGGAAGAAGGCGTGCGCTTCGAATGGCTGGCCGCCCCCAAGGCCATCCATGGCGACGCCCAGATCGTCGACCACGTGCGCGCCGTGCGCATGCGGCTCAGCGCGCCGGACATGAGCGGCCGCCGCTCGGTCGAGGAGGCGCCCGGCGAGGAGTTCGACGTGCCGGCCCAGCTGGTGATCGAGGCGCTGGGCTTCGAGCCCGAGGACCTGCCCACCCTGTTCGGCGCGCCCGAACTGCGCGTCAGCCGCTACGGCACCATCGCCGTGGACGAGGACGCCATGACCACCCTTCCGGGCGTTTTCGCCGGCGGAGATATCGTGCGCGGCGCCTCGCTGGTCGTATGGGCGGTGAAGGACGGCCAGGACGCGGCTCTCGCCATCGACCGTCATATCCGCGGCAAGACCGCCGAACAGTCGCTCCGCGACGCCGAACTGCAAGAGGTGGCGGCATGAGCCACGACGTCGAACAATACCTCGCCAACCGCGAACACCTGATCGCGGGCCACGCCTACGACCCCGCCTCCGAGCGCGACGCCTGCGGCGTGGGCCTGGTCTGCGCCATTGACGGCAAGCCGCGCCGCGAGGTGGTCGAGCTGGCCATCGCCGCGCTGAAGGCGGTCTGGCACCGGGGCGCGGTGGACGCCGACGGCAAGACCGGCGACGGCGCCGGGGTCATGGTCAGCGTGCCCCAGGCCTTCTTCGCCGAGCACGTCGCCCGCATCGGCCATAAGCTGCGGCCCGGCCCGATCGCGGTCGGGATGATCTTCCTGCCGCGCACCGATATCGGCGGCCAGGAGCTGGCTCGCACCATCGTCGAGAGCGAGGTGCTGCGCTTCGGTTTCTACATCTACGGCTGGCGTCAGGCGCCGATCGACTCCTCGGTGCTGGGCGAGCGCGCCGCCGCCGTGCGCCCCGAGATCGAGCAGATCATGCTGGCCCCGCCCGAGGGGCTGGACGGGGAGGCGCTGGAACGCGCCCTGTACCTGTGCCGTCGCCGGATCGAACAGCGGGTGGAGCAGGCCAAGCTGCCGGGCTTCTACATCTGCTCGCTGTCGGCCAAGGCGCTGATCTATAAGGGCATGTTCCGCTGCGGCGATGTCGACGCCTTCTACCGTGACCTGTGCGACCCACGCTTCGAGGCGGCGGTGGCCATCTTCCACGCCCGCTACTCGACCAACACCTTCCCCGAATGGCGGCTGGCCCAGCCATTCCGGATGCTCGCCCACAACGGCGAGATCAACACCGTGCGCGGCAACATCAACTGGATGCGCAGCCACGAGATCCGCATGGCGGCGGACGCCTTTGGCGAGCACGGCGACATCGTCAAGCCGGTGGTGCAGCCGGGGGGCTCGGACTCCGCCGCGCTCGACAACGTCTACGAGATGCTGGTGCGCGCGGGGCGTCCGGCGCCGATGGTCAAGGCCCTGCTGATCCCGGAAGCCTGGTCCTCGGACGCGGCCGGCAGCGGCATGAGCGAGGAGCACAAGGCGCTCTACGCCTATTGCAATGCGGTGATGGAGCCCTGGGACGGACCGGCGGCGGTCTGCGCCACCGACGGCCGCTGGGTCGTGGCCGGCAAGGATCGCAACGGCCTGCGCCCGCTCCGCGTCACCGAGACCGTGGACGGCCTGCTGATCGTGGGCTCGGAGGCCGGGATGACCGGCGTCGGCGACGACCGGATCATGCGCCGGATGCACGTCTCGCCCGGCCGCATGATCGCCGTCGATCTGCAGGCCGGCCGGCTGTTCGGCGAGGTCGAGCTGATGGACGAGCTGGCCGGCGCCCACCCGTTCACCCGCTGGCTGGAGAACATGGTCGACCTGGAGGCCATGGTCGGTCCCGGTCCCGAGCCTCGCCGCTTCCAGGGCGAGGCCCTGGCCCGCCGCCAGGCCGCCGCCGGCATGACGCTCGAGCAGATCGAGATGATCGTCGACGCCATGGCGCTCGACGGCAAGGAGGCCATCGGCTCGATGGGCGACGACAGCCCTCTGGCGGTGCTGTCCTCGCGCCCGCGCCCGCTGAGCGACTTCTTCCGCCAGCACTTCGCCCAGGTGACCAACCCGCCGATCGACCCGCTGCGCGAAGGGGCGGGGATGAGTCTGAAGACCCGGTTCAAGAACCTCGGCAACATCCTGGCCCAGGACGAGGCCCAGACCGAGGTGTTCGTGCTCGACAGCCCGGTGCTGACCACCGGCATGTACGAGCGGATGCTGGGTGTGTTCGGCCAGAGCAAGGTGGTCATCATCGACTGCACCATGCCGGTTCCGGCGCCCGAGGCCCGTCCGGGCGACGCCCTGCGCGCCGCCCTGGACCGCATCCGCAACGAGGCGGTGCACGCCATCCGCGGCGGCGCGGCCCAGATCGTGCTGACCGACGAGAAGAGCGACGGCGAACGCATCCCATTGCCGATGATCCTGGCCACCGGCGGTGTGCATGCCCGGCTGGTGGACGAGGGCCTGCGCTCCTACGTCTCTATCCTGGTCCGTTCGGCCGGTGTGTTCGACAGTCATCAGCACGCGGTGATGATCGGCGTGGGCGCCACGGCGGTGAACGCCTACCTGGCCCAGGAGACCATCCAGGACCGGCTGGAGCACGGCTTCTACCCTGGCAAGTCGCTGCGCGACGTGGTGCTGAACTTCAAGCACGCCATCGAAGCCGGTCTGCTCAAGATACTGGCCAAGAAGGGGATTTCGGTCATCTCCTCCTATCGCGGCGCCTATGAGTTCGAGGCCGTGGGCCTGTCGCGGGCGCTGGTGGCCGAGTATTTCCCGGGCATGACCTCGCGCATCTCCGGCATGGGCCTGGCGGGCCTGGAGTCCCGGATGCTGGAGGAGCGGGCGATGGCCTGGGCTCCGCCTCAAGCGGCCATCCCCATCGGCGGCTTCTACAAGGTGCGCGCTTCGGGCGAGAAGCACGCCTACGAGGCGGCGCTGATCCACAAGCTGCAGCACGCCTGCAACACGGGCGATTTCAAGAGCTTCAAGGCCTATTCGAAGATGACGCGCGAGGTCGCCCCGATCTCGCTGCGCGACCTGCTGGCCTTCCGCTCCGACCGCAAGCCCGCGCCGATGGAGGGGGTGGAGAGCGTCAACGGCATCCGCAAGCGCTTCGTCACGCCGGGCATGTCGCTGGGCGCCCTGTCGCCGGAAGCGCACGAGACGCTGAACATCGCCATGAACCGGATCGGCGCCCGCTCGGTCTCGGGCGAGGGCGGGGAGGACCCGGCCCGCTACCAGCGCCGCAGCAACGGCGACAACGCCAACTCGGCGGTCAAGCAGATCGCCTCGGGCCGCTTCGGCGTCACCGCCGAATACCTAAACCAGTGTCGCGAGATCGAGATCAAGGTGGCCCAGGGCGCCAAGCCCGGCGAGGGCGGCCAGCTGCCGCCGTTCAAGGTCACCGAGTTCATCGCCCGGATGCGCCACTCCACGCCCGGCGTGGGGCTGATCTCGCCGCCGCCGCACCACGACATCTACTCGATCGAGGACCTGGCCCAGCTCATCTACGACCTGAAGCAGATCAATCCCGACGCCAAGATCACCGTGAAGCTGGTCTCCATGTCCGGCATCGGGGCGATTGCGGCCGGCGTGGCCAAGGCCAAGGCCGACGTGATCTTGGTCGCCGGCAATGTCGGCGGCACCGGCGCTTCGCCGCAGAGCTCGATCAAGCAGGCCGGCTGTCCCTGGGAGATCGGCTTGGCCGAGGCCCACCAGGTGCTGACCCTGAACGGGCTGCGCCATCGGGTGCGGCTACGCACCGACGGGCTGATCCGCACCGGCCGCGACGTGGTGATCGCCGCCATGCTGGGGGCCGAGGAGTTCGGCATCGGCACCGCCTCGCTGATCGCGGTGGGCTGCCTGATGGTGCGCCAGTGCCATTCCAACACCTGCCCGGTCGGGGTCTGCACCCAGGACGAGAAGCTGCGCGCCAAGTTCACCGGCACGCCCGAGAAGGTGATCAACCTGTTCACCCACATCGCCGAGGAGGTGCGCGAGATCCTGGCCGAGTTGGGCTTCACCAAGCTCGACGACATCATCGGCCGCACCGAACTGCTCAGTCAGTTCAGCCGGGGCGAGGCCTATCTGGACGACCTGGACCTGAACCCGCTGCTGGTGAAGGTGGAGGGGGCCGCGCGCGAGCCGTACGGGGTCAGCCTCTATCAGGCGCTGCCCGAAGACACGCTCGACGCCCAGATCATCGCCGACGCCGAGCCGCTGCTGGCGCGCGGCGAGAAGATGCAGCTCACCTATTCGGTGGCCAACACCATGCGCACCATCGGCGCACGGACCTCGTCGGCCATCGTGCGCAAGTTCGGCTCCTCGCTGCAGGAGGACCATCTGCGGCTCGAGCTGCGCGGTTCGGCCGGCCAGAGCCTGGGGGCCTTTGCGGTGAAGGGGCTGCGCATCGACCTGAAGGGCGAGGCCAACGACTATGTCGGCAAGGGGCTGTCGGGCGGGACCATCACCATTCGGCCGCCGCGCTATGGGGTGAACCCCGGCGCCGACGCCCTGGTGGGCAACACCTGCCTGTACGGCGCGACCTCGGGCCGGCTGTTTGTGGCCGGGAGCGCCGGCGAGCGCTTCGCGGTGCGCAACTCCGGCGCCTCGGCGGTGGCGGAGGGCTGCGGCGCGCACGGCTGCGAGTACATGACCGGCGGGCTGGTGGTGATCCTGGGGATCACCGGCCAGAACTTCGCTGCAGGCATGACTGGCGGGGAGGCGTTCGTCTACGACCATGACCGGCTGTTCACCACCCGGATCAACTCCGACAGCGTGACGGTCGGTGCGCTCGAACCGCAGGACGAGCCGGCGGTGAAGGCGTTGATCGAGGCCCATCTCGCCGCCACCGGATCGCCCCGCGCGCAGGAGCTGCTGGAAAGCTGGACGAGCGCGCGGACGCACTTCGTGCGGGTGACGCCCAAGGACATGCTGTCCCATCGCCAGGCGGCGAGCCTCAAGATCGGGGCCTGAAGCTTGATCGGCGCCTGAGGCTTCCGGTCAGGCCCGGAGAAAGGTAGACTGGCCCCATGACCAGCATGTCCAGAAGCACGGTTTGGCTCGCCGCCTTCACCCTCGTGGTCGCGGCCGTCCTTGGCTCGTATCTCGGCTATAGCCGGGCGTCGGCGGCGCCGGGCGGCGGTGGTCAGAGCGCGGGAAACGCCACGCCCACCCTGGCCGCCAAGACCGCCAGCCCGATTCCCGAGGCGGTCAACGCGGCCCCGGACGAGGCCTTCATCCGCAAGATCGCGCAGGAGGAGCTGCAGTCGGCCCTGCACCCGAAGCATACGGCGGTCGCCAAGGACGATAGCGACGACAACGACGACAGCGACGATCATGGACCCGCCGCGCCGCCGAGCGTGGCCGCCGTGACGCCGGTCCCGGCCCCGCCCAATCCCACTACGCCGCCCGCGCCGCCGCCCCCGACCGGGCTGTATTAGAGGCGAACGCTCTTATGCGCGCCATGTTGGGCGCATGAGGGTTGCGGAAGCGCCGAGCTAAGCTTCCAGCTCGATGTCCCAGTACAGGTAGTCCAGCCAGCTCACGTGCAGGAAGTTGGGCGGGAAGCGTCGTCCGAGTTCCTGGAGTTCGAACATGCTGGGCCGCTTGGCTGGGCGGCCCGGGATCATGGACGCCTCTCGCGGCGTGCGACCGCCTTTGCGCAGATTGCAGGGCGCGCAGGCGGTGACGATGTTTTCCCAATTGGTCCGACCGCCGCGCGAGCGTGGGATCACATGGTCGAAGGTGAGGTCCTCGCTCGACCCGCAATACTGGCAGCTGAAGGCGTCGCGCAGGAACAGGTTGAAGCGGGTGAAGGCCGGCGCGCGGTCCTGGGCGATGTAGCTCTTCAGCGCCACCACGCTGGGCAGGCGCATCTCGAACGAGGGCGAGCGGACCACCTGATCATAGGTCGCCACCACGTCCACGCGGTCCAGGAAGACCGACTTCACCACTTCCTGCCACGGCCACAGCGACAGAGGGTAATAGGACAGCGGCCGGAAATCGGCGTTGAGCACCAAGGCCGGCCAACCTGACGGCGGCCGCTTGAGGACGTGCATCGACGCCCCCGCACCACCCCGTTCTACGCTCGAAACGACTGCTTGGCTGAAGACAGGCCTCCGTCGATATCGACCGGGGAGTCACTCCGCTTCCCCGGATACGTCAAGCCTTAAGCGATTCCCGGCGACATCTCTATGACAGCGTGAGCTTATTGATCGAGGCGGCGCGGTCGGGACGGCTGGATGTCGACGCGCGGGCGGGGAAACCTCCTGGGCAGGGCCTAATCAGTATTGATGAGGCGTCTGAAGCCCGACCTCGGCCCCAAATGCTGGAGAGCCGGCCGTGCGCCTCTTAAGGCGACGGTCATTAATCACGGGTAACTCGGAAATGTAGGATTGCGGCGCAGGCCGCGCGCGTGTCTTCGGACGGGTGCTCGATCAGGGGTGTGATGGATGGCGGCAGCGCCGCGTAGGCGTGCGGAGGAGCGCAGATTGGCGCGCCCCCGCACCGTACGCGAAAAGCTGGCCGCCCTGGTGATCGTTTCCGTAGGCGTCGCGGTCGCCCTCGTTCCTGGCGTGCTGATCCTGATCGGACACGTCGGCGCGGCCCCGGGGTCCCTGGCGGCGAGCCTCGCCGCCAGCCTTGTCGCCGCCATCCTGGCCTTGATGTTGGGTCTCGCGGTCGCCTGGCGTATGCAGCGGACGATCACGGGTCCGATCGTCGCCCTGACCCGCTCCATGGCGGAGCGTAAGGCGGGCGAGTTGCTCCGTGGTCCTGACGAGGTGGCTGCGGGGGGCGAGATCGGCGATCTCGTCGACGGCGTGAACCGCATGCTGGGCGAGATTCGCGCTCGCGACGTCTCCATCGCCGCGCATGTGGCGGGCCTTGAAGACGAGGTCGCTTCGATCTCCTCGGACCTTCGCCTGGCCAAGGACGCCAGATCCGCCGCCTTGGCCAGCGTGGGTGATGAGATTCGTGCGCCCATGACCGGTGTCGTGGCGATGGCGGAGATGCTGGCCCTGGGCCAGTTGCCCGTCCGCGAGCGCCGCCTGGCCCAGGTCATCGCTAAATCCGGCTCCAGCCTGCTGGCGAGTATCGACGATCTGCTCGAGGCTTCTCTTATCGAAGACGGCAAGGTCGATCTGACCCCGGCCCCCCTGGACCTTGCCGAGTTGGTTGAGGATGTCTGCACGCTGTTCTGGGAGCGGGCGAAGGCCAAGGGCCTCGATCTGGCGGCCTATGTCGATCCGGCCGTTCCTGCGCGCCTGGCGGCCGATCCGGTGCGTCTGCGCCAGGTGATCGGCGTCCTGCTCAACAACGCCATCAAGCTTACCGAGACCGGCGGCGTCCTGATCGAGGTCGAACCCGACGAGACGGCCGGCGTGCGTATCTGCGTGCATGACACCGGGGTCGGGGTTCCAAAGGACAGGATCAACGCGGTGTTCGGTAGGGCGGGGCTGGGCCTGGCCAACTGCAAGCGGCTGGTGGACGCCATGGGCGGTCGCCTGTCGGTCAACAGCGAGGTCGGGCGGGGCTCCACCTTCGCCTTCCGCCTGCCGGCCGAGGTGTTGGAGCCAGCCCCTCCCTGGCCCGAGGGGCCCAAGGCCGGCGCGCGGGTCCATCTCGCGGTGCAAGGGATGTCGAGCCGCCGCGCGCTGTCGCGGTATCTGACGCGCGCGGGTTATTCGGTGGCGTCCGCCTCGGGCGATCGCGCCGCCCTCCGGATCGCCGACCCGGCTTCGCTGAGGCGTCAGGTGCAGGACGCCGTGCCGACCATCTGCATCGGGATCTACGGCGACGCCGCGCCTCACGATCTGCAGCGCGCCGGTTACGCCCAGGCGGTGCTGATCCAGCCCTTCCGCCGAGGCGACCTCGCGGCCCTGTTGCGCCAGGTCCAGGCGGGCGAATTGTTGAACGATCCCAGCGCCGATATCGGGAAGACGCCGGCGTTCGGCGGCGCGTCTGGCCTGGCGCCGGTGCGCACCGCCCAGGTGCGGGCGCGATTGGTCGACCCCCAAGTGGCGGCCCAACTGGAAGCCATGGCGGCGGATGGGCGCACCGAGTTCGTGTCGCGCGTCTACGGCCTGTATCGCGAGAATGCGCCGGACAGCGTGGTCAAGTTGATGGACGCGGCCTCGCAGGGCGACGCCGAGGGATGCGCCAAGGCGGCGCATGCGCTGAAATCCATGAGTTTCAATATCGGGGCCACCGCTGTAGCGGAGTTGGCTGAGGACATCGAAACGGCCGCCCGCAACGGGACGGCGCCCACAGCCCTGGACCTGGCCGAGCTTCAGAGCCTGCTGAGCGCGACCGTGGCCCATGCGAGCGTGGCGGCCACGCCAGCGGCCCGGGCCGAGCCGGCCTCCGCCATTCCGGCGGCCGACGCCGAACTGCTGGCCGAGATGGAGAAGGGGCTCGCCGAGGAGGAGATGAGCCTCGTTTACCAGCCCCAGGTGGATCGCGACGGAGAGCGGATCGTGGGGGTGGAGGCCTTGCTCCGCTGGACCCATCCGGTCAGGGGCCCGATCAGCCCCGCCATGTTTATCCCCGTGGCCGAGCGTTACGGTCTGATCTCGCGGATCACCAATTGGGTGGTCGACCGGCTGTTGGCCGAGACCCGTTATCTGCGGGGGCTGCAGGTCGCCTTCAATGCGTCGGCGATCGAGTTCGGGGAACCGGATTTCGTGGATCGCATCGTCGGGCTGATCGAACGCCACGGATACGATCCTCGCCGCCTGGAGGTCGAGATCACCGAAACCGCCATCCTCCAGAACGAAGTCGCCGTGCGCCGCAACATCGACCGCCTGCGCGAACTCGGCCTGAAGGTTGCGCTGGACGACTTCGGCGCCGGCCACTCCAGCCTCGGGCACTTGCGGCGCTATCCGTTCGACAAGCTGAAGATCGACCGCGAATTCATTACCGACTGCTCGCGCGACATGCAGGCCGCCACCATCGTCCACGCCGTGGTCAGCATCGGCCGGGCGCTCGGCATGAAGGTCATCGCCGAAGGGGTGGAGACCGAGACCCAGCGCAAGTTCCTCAAGGTCGCCGGCGTCCATGCCATGCAGGGCTATCTGTTCGGCAAGCCGGTCTCGGTGGACGAACTGGCCTTCATGCTCTCGCGCAAGGAACGCCTCGAGCGGGCGTGAGCGGGTCTCGAAGCGGCTCGCCTGCCGGCTTCAGCCGTGACACAAGCCGCGTCGATGCAGACAAACGGAGCAGCGATGGGCGAGCTTGATCGCAAGGCCTTGCTCGAGGGCCTGGTCGAGGCGTCGCAGGAGGCGGGAAGGGCGATTCTGGCGATCTACAGCTCCGACTTCGCGGTCAGTGTGAAATCGGACACCTCGCCTGTGACCGAAGCCGACACCGCCGCCGAGGCGATCCTGTTGCGGGCGCTGGCGAAACTGGCGCCGGGCGTCGTCGTGGTGGCCGAAGAGGAATGCGCCGCGGGCCGCATACCCGATGTCGCGGAGGCGTTCTTCCTGGTCGACCCGCTCGACGGCACCAAGGAGTTCGTGCTGCGGCGCGGTGACTTCACCGTCAATGTCGCCCTAGTGGAGCACGGCCGACCGACCCTTGGCGTTGTCTATGCGCCGGCGCGTGGGGCCATGTACGCCGCCGACGTGGCTGCGGGGGTCGCCTGGGCCAGCGAGGTGGGTCCGCAGGGCGAGGGCGCGCGACGCCCGATCCGGGTCCGCCAGCCGGGCGAACGCCTCGTCGTCGTGGCCTCGAAGTCCCACAGCACGCCCGGGACGGACGCCTACCTTGCGGATTTCCAGGTCGAGACCCGGGTCTCGGTGGGGTCGTCGCTGAAGTTCTGCCTGGTGGCGGCCGGCGAGGCGGATCTCTACCCACGCCCTTCGCCGACCTGCGAATGGGACACCGCGGCGGGCCACGCCGTGCTGTCGGCGGCGGGTGGGGCGGTCTTCGGCCCCGACGGCGCGCCCCTGACCTACGGCAAGCCCAACTTTTTCAATCCGGGATTCGTGGCGTGCGGCCCGTTCGATCCCAAACCCATCGGCCCGTTCATCGACTGACCAGCGACGGCCCTACCGCATCGAGGACCAGGGCCGGCTGAGCAGGGCGGCGCAGTTGATCAGGCCCACCAGCGAATAGGTCTGGGGATAGTTGCCCCATAGCGCCCGGTCGCTCAGCCCGATGTCCTCGGTCAGCAGGCCTGCGTGGGTGCGCCGGGCCAGCATCTCCTCGAACAGCTCGCGCGCCTCATCGATGCGGCCGACCTCGTACAGCGCCTCGATGAACCAGAAGGTGCAGAAATTGAACGCGGTCTCGGGTGCGCCGAAGTCGTCCGGCTCGGCGTAGCGGAACATGTAGGGGCCGCGCCGCAGGTCGGTCTCGACCGCCGCCACCGTCGCCTGGAAGCGGGGGTCGCTGGCGCTCATGAACTGCAGGTCCACCAGCTGCAGCAGGCTGGCGTCCAGTTCCTTGCCGCCGAAGCTGCCGGTGAAGTGGCCCAGTTCGGCGTTGAACGCTTCCGCCTCGATGCGGGCGTGAATGGTGCGCGCACGGCCCCGCCAGTAGTTGCGGCGCTCGGTCAATCCTAGAGCGTCGGCGGTCTTGGCCAGGCGGTCGCACGCCGCCCAGCACATCACCGAGGAGTAGGTGTGCACCCGCGCTATGGTGCGGAACTCCCACAGGCCGGCGTCGGGCTGGTCGTGCATGGCGAAGGCGCGCTCGCCGACCTTTTCCAGCGCCTCGAAGTCGGCGACCGTGGCCTCGCGCAGGAAGCGCTGGTCGTGGAAGGCCTGGACCAGGGGCAGGATGATCTGGCCGTAGACGTCGTGCTGGTGGTGCTCGTAGGCTTGATTGCCGACCCGTACCGGCCCCATGCCGCGATAGCCGGGCAGGGTGTCGACGGTCCGTTCGTAAATCGCCGGCTCCATGCCCACGCCGTAGACGGGCTGGACGTGGCCGCCGCGCGACTGGCTGACGATGTTGCGCAGATAGCCGAGATAGTTCTCCAGGATGTCGGCGGCGCCCAGGCGGTTCAGCGCCTGGACCACGTAGTAGCCGTCCCGTAGCCAGCAGTAGCGGTAGTCCCAGTTGCGGCCGCTGTCGGGCGCCTCGGGGATCGAGGTGGTGAGGGCGGCGACGATGGCGCCGGTCTCCTCGTAGGCGCAGATCTTCAGGGCGATGGCGGCGCGGATCACCGCCTCCTGCCACTCCAGCGGCACGGTCAGGCTTCGCACCCATTCCCGCCAGGACGCCTCGGTATCCTCCAGCATCTGCAGGCAGGTGCTGAGCAAGCCGCCCGAGAAACCTTCGTCCGGGCCTAGGAAAAAGGCCAGCGTCCCTTCCAGGCGGAAGGTGCGCGCCTCGGTGACGTGGCTGACCGGGCAGTTGGTGCTCAGCCGCAGCGTCACGTCCGAGCCGACATAGCGGATGTGATTGGAGCCGGAGGTGCGCTCGGCCAGTTGGGCGCCCCAGTCGGCGGTGGGCTTCAGCCGCACCCGGATGCGCGGCGCGCCGGACAGGGGGCGCACGATCCGCACGAAGGCAGTGGGCCGATAGATGCGGTTGTGGCGGCGGAACCTGGGACAGAAGTCGATGATCTCCAGCGTGGCGCCGTCTTCACAGACCAGTTCGGTGCGCAGCACCGCGGTGTTGCGCAGATAGGCCTGACGGGTCTCCACCACCCCTTCGGCCTCCACCGACCACATGCCCTGGGCGTCCTCCGCCTCTGGAGCGACGCCGCTCAGCAGGTTGGAGAAGAACGGGTCGCTATCCACGCGGGGGGCGCAGGCCCAGACGTAACGGCCCTGGCGGTCGATCAGGGCGCTGATCGCACAGTTGCCGATAGGCGCGAGGTCCATTTCGTGGCTGGGCTTGGGCGGCTCCAGGTCCAGGGCTTCGGCTGACGCTACGGTGTGGAGGGAGGGGAGGGGCGAGGTCGGCGAAGGGGGCATCACGTCTCCAGGCTTCGTTCCAGCCATTGCAGCACGTCCTCGACTCCGTCCAGTCGATACCGCGCCAGGGTGGGGCGCGGCTGTCCCACCAGCACTCCGAAGCCGCCCAGGGCTTTCGCGGCGGCGAAGGCGTGCTCGTCGGTCAGGTCGTCGCCGACAAATACCGGCAGACCCATGTCGAAGGGAGGCTCGGCCATGAAGGCGCGCACCGACACGCCCTTGTCCGTCCCGGGCGTCTTCAGTTCAATCACGTCTTCGCCGGGTTGCAGCGCGAGGCCGCTTTCGGCCAATAGGGCCGCCAGGGCCTCCACCGCCGCCCGCGCCTGGGGGGCCTGGCGATAGTGCAGTGCGAAGGCCAAGCCCTTGTCCTCGACTAGTACGCCCGGCGTCGCGGTTGCGAAGGCTTCCGCCTGCTGTCTGGCGTCCGTCAGCGCGGGGTGTGGCGCGGCGCGCAACACGCTTCCGTCGGGTCGACGGCGCTCCAGGCCGTGCACGCCTGCGGCCGCCCCAACGCTGCGCTCCAGGATTCGATCGATGGAGGTGAGATCGCGGCCGCTCACCGCCGCGATCCTGCCCTCGAGCGCTCGCCCCAGGCGTTGCAGCAACAAGGTCCGGCGCGCGAGGGGCTGAACAGCTTCCGGCGTCGCCTCGAAACCGGCGAGCGTCCCGTCTATATCGAGGAAGAGGCTGATCTCACCTAGGCGTAGCGGCGTTGGACGAAGCAGGGGGTGGGGGAGGGTGTCGATCATCATTTCCGGAAAATGGAGGGAGTCGCTCCATCGGTGTTGCACGTCATCGCGACAGTATCGGAATTTTGATCTGAACCGCAGCGCAGCAAAACGGTTTCGGTAGGAGGCGGGCGCCTCGTGTCCGCCCAAGCGCGGGGCTCAGCGGGTGTGCGGAGCGGCGAACCGATCGCCGCGCGCCGGCCGAGCGCCGCCTTGTGAGCATTGCGGGAGCTTGTCCTTGAGTCGTCTGGTCGTGATTTCCAACCGTGTCAGTATGCCGACGCAGGCGGGCGCCGCCACCGCGGGCGGCCTGTCCATGGCGTTGGCCGCGGCGCTTCGGGAGTACAAGGGCGTCTGGTTCGGCTGGAGCGGGCGCACCACGCCGGAGTTCACCGGCGAGCTCTCCACCGAGATGACCGAGGGCGTCACCGTCGCCACGGTCGACCTGGAAGAGCAGGACATCCAAGAATACTACAACGGCTTCGCCAACGAGACCCTGTGGCCGCTGTTCCACTACCGGATCGACCTGTCGGCGTTCGAGCGCGCCTACGGCCAGGGCTATGAACGGGTCAACACCCGCTTCGCCGAGACGGCCCGGCCCCTGATCGATGACGAAGACCTGGTCTGGGTGCACGACTACCACCTGATCCCGATGGGGCGCGAGCTTAGGCGCATGGGGGTTGCGAACCCGATCGGCTTCTTCCTCCACATACCCTGGCCCAGCCATCAGCTGTTCACCGCCCTGCCTCGACACCGTCAACTCGTCGAGTCCATGTTCCAGTACGATCTTGTCGGCTTTCAGACCGAGGACTACCTCGAAGCCTTCCTTGAATACGTGCGCAAGGAGGCTGACGGCGAGGTGCTGGAGGATGGGCGCGTGCGCGCGTTCGGCCGCACCATCCACGCCCAGGCCTTCCCCATCGGCATAGACGCCGACGCCTTCAAGCAGATCGCCGACTCCATGACCGCAGCCCAGAGCTGGGACCGCATGGTCGCCAGCACCTATGGTCGTTCGGTGATCGTGGGCGTGGACCGGCTCGACTACGCCAAGGGCCTGGAGGAACGCCTGTTGGCCTATGAGCAGTTCCTGACCGACAACCCGGAGCGCCTGGGGTCGGTGGAGTATCTGCAGATCGCCCCGCCCTCGCGGGAAAACGTGGACGCCTACCAGGATATCCGCGCGCGGCTCGACGCGCATTCCGGACGGATCAACGGAGCCTTCTCGACCATCAACTGGGCCCCGATCCGCTACGTGATCCGCAGCTATGGCCGTGACGAGCTGGCGGGCGTGTACAGGGCCGCGCGGGTCGGGTTGGTCACGCCGTTGCGCGATGGAATGAACCTGGTGGCCAAGGAATACGTGGCCGCCCAGTCGCCCCGCGATCCGGGCGTGCTGATCCTGTCGCGCTTCGCCGGCGCCGCCGCCCAGATGACCCAGGCCTTGATCGTCAATCCCTACAGCCGCGAGGACGTCTCCGACGCTATCCGCCGCGCCCTGTCGATGGACCTCTCGGAACGCAAGCGCCGCTGGGAGATTCTGATGGAAGGCGTCCAGCGCAACGACGTCGCCGCCTGGCGCGACGACTTCGTCGCCGCCCTGAGGAATACGCGGGTGCAGACCAAGGCTGTCGCTTGAGGGTCGAGAGGGCGCGCCGACGAGCGCGTTGGAGGCCTGGCCCGGAATCGAACCGGGGTACACGGATTTGCAGTCCGCTGCGTAGCCTCTCCGCCACCAGGCCGCGCTGAGCGCGTGTGCTCCGCTAACAGAACGTCGAAGCGGGGGCAAGGTAAGCTCGCCCGCATTGCGTTCCGGTTAAGCCGCGACCTATAAGGCCGCGGGTTTCAAGTTAGCGAGGCGGGGATGACGCTCGATTTCACCACGGCGCGCGTCAACATGGTGGAGAATCAGGTCCGCACCAACGACGTCACGGATCTGCCGATCCAGGACGCCATGCGGGTGATTCGCCGTGAGCGCTTCTGTGCGCCAGGCAAGGCCTACCTGGCCTATGCCGAGGGTCCTGTGGAGTACGCCCCGGGCTGGTCGCTGATGCAGGTCCGCGACACCGCCAAGATGCTGCAGGCGATCTTCCCGGTCGAAGGCGAGACGGCGCTGGCCATCGCGGCCCCCTATGCGGCCGCCGTGCTGGCGCGGATGGGTTTGGCCACGACGCTGCTATTGCCGCCGGGCGTGGATGTCGCCGCCGTGACTGACGCGCTGGACGATCCCCGCATCAAGGTGGTCGGCGGCGACTTGCAGGCGCTCGATGCCCTGGGAACCTTCGACGTGGCGATCTGCGAGGGTGCGGTCGCGCGCACGCCCCAGGCCTGGCTCGACGTGATCGCGGTCGGCGGTCGGCTCGGCGTGGTGGAACGCACGGGGCCGGGCGGCAAAGCCCGCCTGTTCCTGCGGGGCGAAGAAGGGCTGATGTCCACCCGCGAGGTGTTCGACGCCAGCCCGCCGATGCTGCCCGGTTTCGATCTCCAGCCCGGCTTCGCGTTCTGAATTCCCGTCCGCGTCCGCGCGGCGTGAACAAAGCTTAACTGGCGGGCCCCCAGGATGGCGATCTAATCGCCACTCCAGGTTTTGGTTTTGGGGCGCCCTCATGTTCAGCCGTCGCGCGTTGGTTTGCGCCTCCGCCGTTTCCACCGCGTTGTTCGGCGGCGCCGCCTCGGCGGAGACCCTGGCCGACGCCATCGCGCTCGCCTACCAGTCCAACCCGACCCTGCTGGTGCAGCGTGCCCAGCAGCGGGTGTTGGACGAGACCTATGTCCAGGCCCGCGCCGGCTGGCGTCCGAGCATCAGCGTCGGCGGCCAGGCCTACTGGTCGCGCACAGACTTCGGACATGAGAGCCTCAGCACCGCTGCGATCGGCAATGGCTCCACCGGCTCCAGCACCGGGCTGGGGAGCGGGTCCTCGACGATCGGCAGCGGCAGCACGACGCCGATCCCCACCGCCGGGCTGGGCGGCCACTATGAATACAACTACGGCTACGGCCAGATCACCGCGACCCAGCCCCTGTACACAGGCGGCAAGACGGCCGCGACCGTGGATGCGGCGGAGGCCACCGTGCTGGCCGGACGCCAGGGACTGCGCGGGGTGGAGACCACCCTGGTCCAGAACGTCGTCACCGCCTATGAGGACGTGCGCCGCGACCAGCAGATTCTGAAGATCCGCACCGACAACGCCGCCCTGTTGAGGGATCAGCTGAGCGAGACCCAGACCAAGTTCCAGGTCGGCCAGCTCAACCGCACCGACGTGGCCCAAGGCCAGGCCCAGCTCTCCTCCGCGGAGGCGCTGTTGGCCACCTCCAAGGCCCAGTTGCAGATCAGCCGGGCGGAATACACCGCGGTGGTTGGCCAGAACCCTGGCGAGCTCGCTTCCGAGCCTGCGCTCCCCGGCCTGCCGGCGACGGTCGACCAGGCCTTCGACGCGGCGGAGGCGGAAAGCCCCTCGCTGCTGCAGGCCCAGATCACCGAGCAGGCCTCGCGCTCCAAGATCGTCGCCGCCAAGGCCGCCAACCGGCCGACCGTGTCCGCCCAGGCCAGTTTCGGGGCGGAGGGGACGCTGGCGCCGTTCGGCGTGCGCGATTTCGACCGAGTGGTGTCGGGGGCGCTGGTCTACAGCCAGCCGATCTTCACCGGCGGGGTGAACAGCTCGCTGATCCGCCAGGCGATCGAGCAGAACGGCTCGGACCGCATCGCCATCGAAGGGGCGCGTCGTTCCATGGTTCAGGCGGTGGCCCAGGCCTGGAACACCATGCAGGGCGACAAGGCCAGCGTCATCTCCAACGTGCAGCAGGTCAGCGCCGCCGAGGTGGCCTACGAGGGGCTGCGCGAACAGTACCGGGTGGGGCTGTCCACCACCCTGGACGTGTTGATCCAGCAGCAGACCCTGGAGAACGCCCAGCTTTCCCTGGCCCAGGCCCGGCACGACGAATATGTCGCCGAGGCCGCCCTGCTGGCCGCCATGGGGCGGCTGGAGGTTTCGGACCTGGTGCGGGGTGTGCAGCTCTACGACCCGGCCAAGTCGTTCAACAAGGTCCGACACGCCGGTTCCACGCCCTGGGAGCCGCTGGTCGCCGCCATCGACATGGTGGGCGAGCCGGACCTGGGCGCCGAACGGCCGACAGTCCCATCGACGGTCGTTTCCGGCGACGTCGACATGGTCCCGGCCGACCGGCCGCCAGCCGCCAGCCAGCCCCTCTCCACCGTCCAGCCGACGACGCCGCTAGCCGATCCCGCGCCTTCGGACCCGCCGAAACGCCTTGGCGATCACCCGCCCGCGGAGCCTTTCTCGCCCCATGACTGACATGCGCCCGGAGCCGTTCGGGCGGCGCTCTCGCGAGGATGAACGGAACAGTCAGCTTGGGTTCAGCCTTTAGTCGGCGTATCGATAGCTGCAACCGTGATCGATGGGGAACGCATATGCCTTTATCCACCGCGCTAGTACGACCGACGATGTTGGCTGTCGCGCTCTGCATGGCGGGTTCACCCCTCGCCAGCGGCATGGCGGCCGCCCAGCAGCCCTCCTATGGCTATCCCGGCCAGGGCCAGCCGCCGCAGAACAACTATCCGCCCGGCGGCGACCAGGATCAGGACGGCGGGCCACCGCCTCCCGGCTATGGTCAGCAGCAACCGCCTCCGGGTTATGGCCAGCAGGCTCAGTACGGCCAGCAAGGCTACGCTCAACAAGGATATGGGCAGCAGGGCTACGGCCAGCAGCCGCCGCCTCCGCCGCAAGGCTACGATCAGCAGGGGTACGGCCAGCAACCCCCGCCGCCACCGCAGGGCTATGGCCAGCAAGGCTATGGCCAACCCGGCGACCAAGGACCGCCTCCGGGCTATGGTGGCGACCAGGGCGCGCCTCCGCCGCCGCCCGGCTACGATCCCAATGCGCCTGACGCCCAGAACGACCCGGCCCAGGACCAGCAATACGCCGCCGCTGCTCAAGACTGGGCGACCCAGAACTGCGTGAAGTCCGGCGGCAACGTCGCGGGCGGCGCCATCGTCGGCGGCGCGCTTGGCGCACTGCTGGGCTCGGGTCTGGCCGGACGTCACAGCCGTGGCACCGGCGCCCTGGCCGGGGCCGCGGGCGGCGCCATCCTGGGCGGTGCAGTCGCGGCGAACAGCGGCGGCGCCACCAGCCCCGGTTGTCCTCCGGGCTTCGTGGTCCGTGGCGGTGCGCCGGGCTTCGCCTATGGCGGCCCGGTGCTCTATGCGGCGCCTCCGGAGTACAACCCTTGGTACTTCTACGGTGGTCGTTGGCTGTACCGGCCTTATCCGTACCATAGCTGGTACGCCCGCCATCACTACCGCCGCTATTGATCGTCAACTGCGGGGAGGGGGCTTGCATTAGCCTCCCTCCCTGCGGTTAAGATCGTTCCATCCTATTGAGGGGGGACTGAGATGCGCGCTCTACTCGTGATCGCCGCCGCCACGGCCATGCTGGCCACCGGCGCCAACGCCCAGTTGTTCAAACCCAAGCCCAAGCCGGCCGCCGCAGCTGCGCCCGCGCCAGTTGCGAAGCCGGCATCCAAGCCGCTCTTCGGTGGCGTCAAGTCCACGCACACCTCGTCGACGGCCACGACCCACGACGGCAAGCCCCGCACCGCGGTTTCGCTGGACTGCTCCAAGCAGGCCGACGCCAAGGGCCTGCACGGCAACGACCGCAAGAAGTTCCGCTCGAGCTGCATGAAGGGCCACTAAGAGGTCTTAGGTTGAGCTTCGGCGCAGCGGGTTCTCTCGCTGCGCCGTTTCGCTAGAGGCTGGACCCGCGCCCACCTCCTGTGGCATCTAGCGCGACCTGTCGGAACGCCTCTTTGAAGCTGTCCGATCGGATCGCGGGCGTGGTGGAATTGGTAGACGCGCCGGACTCAAAATCCGGTTCCGCAAGGAGTGTCGGTTCGACCCCGACCGCCCGCACCACCTTCATTCGATTTGAAAACCGACGCTTCAGACGCGACCTAGCAGGGCGCGTGTCGCGGCGGCGACGTCCGCCTGGCGCATCAGGCTTTCCCCCACCAGCATCGCCTTGGCGCCGGCCCCTTGCAGGCGCGTCGCGTCGGCGTGGGTGAAGATGCCGCTTTCCGCCACCAGCAGAGCCCCCTGGGGCGCCAGAGGGGCCAGCCGCTCAGTCACCGCCAGATCGGTGACGAAGGTGCGCAGGTCCCGATTGTTGACCCCGAGCAGATGGGCGCCGAGTCGGGCGGCGCGGGTCATCTCGGCCTCGTCATGGATCTCCACCAGGGCGTCCATGCCGAACCGCGCCGCTTCGGCCAGGAGGTCGGCGGCCAGGGCGTCGTCCACCATGGCCAGGATCACCAGGATCGCGTCCGCGCCGAGCGCCCGGCTTTCCGCCACCTGCCATGGATCGACCAGGAAGTCCTTGCGCAGCACCGGCAGGGTCGTCGCCGCCCGCGCCTGCTGCAGATAGCTGTCAGCCCCCTGGAAGCTTGGCCCGTCGGTCAGCACCGACAGGCAGCTGGCGCCGCCCTCGGCGTAGGCTTGCGCCAGGGCCGGCGGGTCGAAGTCGGCGCGGATCAGGCCCTTGGATGGGCTGGCCTTCTTGATCTCGGCGATCAGGGCGAGGTGGAGCGCGTCGGTCAGGGCCTTGGCGAAGCCGCGCGGCGCCGAAGCGGCCTTGGCGGCGGCGTCCACATCGGCCTGGGACCGCGCGCGCTTGCGCTCGGCCACGTCGCTCCGCTTGTAGTCGGCGATCCGGGACAGGACGTCGGTCATGCGTGGGTTGTCTCGGGCGAAGCGTTGGTGAGGCGGACCAGCGTGTCCAGGGCGGCGCGGGCGCGGCCGTCGTCGATCGCCTGGGCGGCCAGCATGATGCCGTCCTCCAGTGTCTCCACCCGTTCGGCGACGAGGAAGGCCGCCGCCGCGTTCAACAGCGTCACGTCGCGATAGGGGCCGGGGCGGCCGTCCAGCAGGGCGGACAGGGCGCGGGCGTTCTCCATCGGGTCGCCGCCGCGCAGGTCGTCCAGGCTGGCCCGCTTGAGGCCCACGGCTTCTGGGGTGATGTTGAACAGGCGCACGCCGCCATCGCGCCACTCCACCACCTGGCTCGTGCCGGTGGTCGTCAGCTCGTCCAGGCCCGATCCGTGCACCACCCAGGCCCGCTCGCTGCCGAGCGCGCCCAGCACCCGAGCCAGCGGCTCGGTCAGGCGGGGATCGTAGACGCCCAGCACCTGCCGTTGCGCGCCCGCCGGATTGGACAGGGGGCCGAGCAGGTTGAACACGGTGCGGAAGCCCAGCTCCTGGCGCACGGGCATGACGTGGCGCATGGCCCCGTGGTGGGCGGGGGCGAACAGGAAGCAGATACCGGCCTGCTCCAGCGCCAGGCGGGACTGGTCGGCGGTGGCGGCGATATTGACCCCCAGCGCGCCCAACACGTCGGAGGAACCCGAGCGCGAGGACAGGGCGCGGGTGCCGTGCTTGGCCACCTTCAGCCCCCCGCCGGCGGCCACGAAGGCGGCGGCGGTGGAGATGTTGTAGGTGTGGCTCCCATCCCCGCCCGTGCCGCAGGTGTCGATCACCTGATAGCCGTGTTCGAGCATGGTGGCGGAGCGGCGCATGGCGCGGGCGCAGGCGGTGATCTCGCCCACCGTTTCGCCGCGCATGCGCATGGCGGTGACGGCGGCGGCGACCTGGGCGGGCGTCGGCTCGCCGCGCAGGCAGGCGGTGAAGAACAGCTCCGCATCCTGCTCCGATAGGGTCGCCCCATCGGCCAGCCGCGCCAGCAGGGGCCGGAACGCCTCAGACATCAGGCCGGAACCTTGGAAACCTTGACGCCGGCCGAGGTGAGGAAGTTGGCCAGCAGGCGATGGCCGCCTTCGGTGGCGATCGATTCGGGGTGGAACTGCACGCCCTGGATCGGGCGATAGGCGTGCCGCACGCCCATGATTTCGCCGTCTTCGGTCCAGGCGGTGACGTGCAGCGTGTTGGGCAGGCTTTCCGGCTCCACGGCCAGGCTGTGGTAACGGGTGGCGGTGAAGCCGTCCGCCAGGCCCTCGAACACGCCTTCGCCCCGGTGGCGGATCGGGCTGGTCTTGCCGTGCATCAGCTGTTTGGCCCGGATCACCTTGCCGCCGAAGGCCTGGCCGATGGCCTGGTGGCCGAGGCAGACGCCCAGGATCGGCAGGTCGTCCGGCGCTGCGGCCAGCAAGGGCAGGCATAGGCCCGCTTCATTGGGCGTGCAGGGACCGGGAGACAGCAGCACCGCGTCCGGGCGCATTTCGAGCGCTTCCTCGACGGAGAGGGCGTCGTTGCGGCGCACGACGGTTTCCGCTCCCAGCTCCTCGAGATAGTGCACGAGGTTGTAGGTGAAGCTGTCGTAGTTATCGATCACCAGGATCATGGTAGCCTGTTGGTGCTCCGAGGGCGGCTGGAGGGTCTTAAGCGGTGAACGGTCGCGGTGAAAGCCCGGTGGCTCAGCTTCGCGGTGAGACACGCCTCGTTAACCTCGCTCGGCGTTCTTAAGCGCTATGCTGAGTACGCCGAATCGCACTGTGAAGACGATGCCCTCACTAGATGAAGCTCGCGCCAAACTGATCGCCCCTGAGCGGCGCGAGCGTATCGTGCCCTTGCTCGCCGCCGCCGGCCTCGCCGCCATCAGCGCGCTCGCGCTGGCCGCCTCGGTGATCCTGGGACCGCCGCCGGGCCTCGAACGGACCCCGGCGACGTCGGCTTCGGTGCTTCACAGCCAAGGCTAGGCTCGGTCCGCCGGACTCGAGCGCTTCCCGGGCCGCTTGCACTTCAGCTCAGGCGAACCGCCAGGCTTCCTCCGCCGCCCGGCGCAGGGCGCCGGACTTGTGCAGGGTTTCTTCGTACTCGGCGTCGGGATCGGAATCCGCCACCACCCCGCCGCCGGCCTGGACGTACATGGTCGCGTCCTTGAACAGCGCCGTGCGCAGCAGGATGCAGGTGTCCACCTCGCCCATGACCGAGATGTAGCCCGCGGCGCCGGCATAGGTCATGCCGCGCTTTTCCGTCTCCAACTCGTCGATGATCTGCATCGCCCGCACCTTGGGCGCGCCTGACAGGGTGCCGGCGGGCAGGGCGGTGAGCAGCACGTCGACGGGGTCCAGGTCGCGGGGAGCGTCGCCCTCCACATTGGAGACGATGTGCATGACGTGGCTGTAGCGCTCGATGGAGAAGCTTTCGGTCACGCGTACACGGGGCTCGGTAGATCGGGATGGGGCGCCGGCGGTGTCGCCCAGCTTCACCGCGCGGCCGACATCGTTGCGGCCGAGATCCAGCAGCATCAGGTGCTCGGCGCGCTCCTTGGGATCGGCCAGCAGCTCCTTTTCCAGCGCGAGGTCCTGCTCGGGCGTCGCGCCGCGGGGCCGGGTGCCGGCGATGGGGCGGATGGTGACCTTGCCGTCGCGCAGCCGCACCAGGATTTCGGGACTGGAGCCGGCGAGTTGGAACGTGCCGAAGTCCAGGTAGAACATGAAGGGCGACGGGTTGAGCCGTCGCAGCGCCCGGTAACAGGCGAACGGCGAGAGGGTGAAGGGCGCGCGGAACCGCTGGCTTGGCACCACCTGGAAGATGTCGCCCGCCTCGATGTAGCGTTTCGCCCGCTCGACGATGTCGCGATAGGCCCCGCGGGTGATCGGCGAGGTCAGCGGTGTCTGGACGGCGGTGGGCTGCGACTTGCGGGCGGCGCGATTGCGATCCAGGGGACGCGCCAACTCGGCCTCGGCCTCGGCCAGACGCTCGAGGGCTGCGGCGTAGGCGGTCTCCGCCGACTCGGCCGAAGGGCGCACGGAGGTGACCAGCACGATCTCCTGGGCCACCGAATCGAACACCGCCACGATCGAGGGGCGGGTCATCACCGCGTCGGGCAGGCCCAGCGCATCGGTCTTGGCCGGACCCAGCGGTTCGGCTAGGCGGATCATGTCGTAGCCGAGCGCCCCGAACAGGCCCGCCGCCATGGGCGGCAGCTCGCTCGGCAGCTCGATGCGCGAGGTCTCCACCAGGCGGCGCAGGGACTCCAAGGCGGGCTTAGGTTCCGGCTGATAGTCGCCGGCCTCGATCCCGCCGTCGCGGGCGATCTCGGCGCGGTCGCCGTAGCAGCGCCAGACCAGGTCCGGCTTGAGGGTGATGATCGAATACCGGCCGCGCCAGGCGCCGCCCTCCACCGATTCGAACATGAAGGCGAAGGGCTTGCCCAGGCCGATCTTCAGGTAGGCGGAGACCGGCGTCTCCAGGTCGTCGATCAGACGGGTCCAGACCACCTGGGCCTCGCCCCGGCCATAGGCTTCGGCGAAGGCGGAGGCTTCTGGCTTCACGCTCAACGGCTTAGCGCTCCCGGGGTCTTCCACTCACTGCCCCTGGCTCGGCGCGCCCCCAAGCGCGGCGCGGGCGCGCTTGTAGTCGATCTTCGGCTTGACGATGTCGCGGGCGGCGGTGCGCAGGGCGGCGGCCAGGTCCTGGACCACGCTCTGGCTGGCTCCGCGACGCAGGTTGGCGGCGCTCTGGGAGACGTCCTTGCCGGACGCCGCCACCGGGCCCTGCACCTTGGCGACGAGCACGCCGACCTTCTTGACGTCGGGACCAGAAACCACTTCGCCGGGCTTGGCCTGGAAGACGCGCGAGAGCAGCTCGTTGCTGAAGGTCTGACCTGCCGCCTGGCGCTGCACGCCCACGCCATGGCCCAGCGTCGCGCCGGCGCCGGCCGCGGCCGCTTCCATGGTCTGGCCCTTCTTCACCTGGGCGACGATGGCGTCGGCCTTGGCTTGGAGGCGGGTCGTCAGGTCGCGCTGCATGTAATAGCGGGTGAGCATCGGCCGGATTTCGTCGAGCGGCGGAGGCGCGGGCGGGACGATCTTTTCCAGGTGCAGGGCGGCGTATTCGCCCTGGCCGAGGTCGACCAGGTCGGTGTCCGCGCCGGCGGCCAGTGCGAAGCCCGCCTGCAGCAGCTTGGGCGGCAGGGGGATGCGCTGGGGCTGGGCCGTCAGGCTCATGCCCTGGGCGGTGACGCCGGGCAGGGTCGCCGTCTCCACGCCTAAAGCCTTGGCGGCTTGGAGCATGGTGGAGCCGCCCGAGCGGGTGTCCTCGTACTTCTGCACCTGCTTGTCGATCGTGGCCTGGGCGGCGTCGTGCTTCACCTCGGCTTCGAGCTTGGCGCGCTGCTCCTCCAGCGTGGCGTTATGGCCGGGCGTGGTCTTGACCAGCTTCAGCACCGCCAGCCCCAGATCGCCCTGAACCGGGCCCTTCACGTCTCCGTCGGCCATGGCGAAGGCGACGTCGGCGATCTTACGGTCGGCGATCGCGGTCTTGGGGCTGTCGTTGTAGTTCAGCGGCTGGACGTTCAGGCTCTTGGCGATCAGCGTCGCGTCTTCGCCCTTCTTCAGCCGGGCGGCTACGGCGCCGGCCGAAGCGGCGTCATGCACGGGAATCTCGATCACGGTCCGCTTCTCCGGCGTGGACAGGCTGTCCTTCTCGAAGTCGAACCGCTTCTGCACCGCCGCGGGGTCGGCGGTGGTCTTGAGCACCTGTTGGGCCGTGCTGAAGCGCACCAGGGTGAAGACGCGCGCCTCCGGCCGGGCGAGGGCCTGGGCGTTCTGTTTGATGAAGGTGTTGAGCTGGACGTCGGTCGGCTGGGCGGGCAGGGGAACCGCGTTCGGCCCCAGCACGAAGTAGGAGAAGGTCCGGCCCTCGGCGGTGTAGGCGGCCTGCAGCGCCGAATAGAGCAGCGGCGCCCGCATCCCGGCGGCGACGCCCGAGACGAACTGGGTCTGGGCGAGCTGGTCGCGCAGCACGCCTTCGAACTCCGCGTCGGTCATGCCGATCTGCTGGACGAACTGTTCATAGGCCTGGCGGTCGAAGCGCCCGCTGACGGCGTTGAAGAAGCGCGGCGCCTTGCGGATTTCGTCGACGATCAGCTTGTCCGAGGGACGGACGCCCGAGCGGGTGAGGAATTCGGCAAAGGCTTCGTCGGCGGCGATCGAATCGGCGACCTGGCGATCGACGCCGTGGGCAAGGGCGTCCTGGGCCGTGATGGTTTGGCCGGATTGCTGATTGTACTGCTTCAGTTCGTCGTCGAACATCTGCTTGAAGCGGGCGCTGCTGACGCTGCGCGAGCCCGCCTGGATCACGTTATCGCCCTGCACGACGCTGTTGACGCCTCGCAGCGCGAAGGTCGCCAGGACGCTCGCCATCACGAGAAAGATCAGCACCTTGGCGACAGGCGATTTGGCCAGCGCGCGAAACTGAGACAGCATTGGAGCTTGGAACCTTCGAAGACCGAACCCGCCCTATAGGGGAGGGGTGCGGGCTGGAGCAAGGTCGGTCGTCTCGCCGCGTCAGCGTGACAGCAGCCTCGCCATGGCTTAGCAGCACTTGACCGGCCCCAACGCCGACCCCCGTCAACCGCCGCGAGACCCTGGATTTGAACGAGACGCCGCGAAAACTCGTCGCCGGAAACTGGAAGATGAACGGCGCGTCCTCCGCCCTGCACGAAGCGAAGGCGCTGTCGGAATCTTTGAGCGCGCAACCGGCCAACTGCCGCGTCGCGTTGTTTCCACCCGCCGTCTTGATCCATCGCATGGCCGAGGCCCTGGCCGGGGGCCCGGTGGCGGTCGGCGCCCAGGACTGCCATGTGGAGGTCTGCGGCGCCCACACTGGCGATCTCAGCGCCGAGATGCTGCACGAGGCCGGGGCCAGCATGGTCATCCTCGGCCACTCCGAACGGCGGACCAATCACCGCGAGAGCGACCAGGACATCGCCGCCAAGGTTTCGGCTGCGCTGCGGGCGGGGCTGGAGCCCATCGTCTGCGTCGGCGAAACCCTGGAGGAGCGCGAGGCGGGCGACGCCCTGGCCGTGATCGAAGCGCAGGTGCGCGCGTCCTTGCCGAAGGAATTGGCCGGAAAGCCGTTCGCGGTGGCCTATGAGCCGGTCTGGGCCATCGGCAGCGGCCAGACGCCGACCCTGGCGCAGGTGGAGGAGGTGCACGGCCTCATCCATCGCCTCCTGGCGGAAGGCTTCGGAGCGGCGAACACGACGCCGGTGCTCTATGGCGGGTCGGTCAAGCCCGGCAACGCGGCGGAACTGATGGCCGTGCCCGGCGTGGACGGCGCCCTGGTCGGCGGCGCCTCGCTCAAGGCCAAGGACTTCCTGCCGATCGTGCGCGCGACCTGAATTAGCGGCGCGCACGATCGCTGGCGGGGTTGGCTGGCTGGTCTCAGCCGCCCTTGCGTTCGAACGCGGCGCTGACGATCAGGGTCACGTCGTCGCCGATCACGCCGGCGTACTTGGTCACGCCGAAGTCGCTGCGCTTGAGATGGCCCGACACCTCGAAGCCGGCGATGTAGGAGATCCCGATCGGGTTGCGTCCGGCGCCGTTGAAGTGGACGTGCAGCGACACCGGCTTGGTGACGCCATGGAAGGTCAGGTCCCCGCTCACATCGGCTTCACCCGCGCCCGTCGGCCGCACCGAGGTCGAGTTGAAGGTGATGGTCGGGTACTTGGCTGCATCGAACCAGTCCCCGCTCTTCAGTTCGCCGTCGAGCGTCGCATTGGTGGTGCTGACGCTGGCGGTCGGAATGCTGACCTGGAGTTGGCTGGCCTCGGGATGGGCGGCGTCGAGCGTCAGCTTGCCGCTGGCTCCGGCGAAATCGCCGTACCAGGTGGTGAAACCCATGTGCGACACGCTGAACAGGACCCGGGTGTGATGAGGCTCGATGACATAGGAGCCGCCCTTGACCGCGGCGGGATCGGGATTGGCGGGACCGGCCTGGGTGGCGGAGGCGAGCGTCAGCAGGGCCAGGGCGCTCAGGACGGCTAGGGGCTTATGGTGGCTCATGGGTTGTCTCTTCATGGACGGTGGCCGCGGCGGCGACGATCCGTATAGAGCGCGCGGCCGAACCGGCTGCAACCCACGGCGTTGCAGTTGGCCGTCGGCTCTTTCGTCCCCTCGCTCTGGCGCCCTGCGGCGGTCGGTGTTACAGGGCGCGCTTGATCTGCGGCGCCCCACGCCGCATCTGTCGTTCTCCTTCATCGTGGATCGCGCTTCACGCCATGCTGCTCGGCTTTCTCCTCGTATTGCTGGTGCTTATCTGCATCGCCCTGACCACTGTGATCCTGCTTCAGCGATCCGAAGGTGGGGCGCTCGGCATGGGCGGCGGTCCCTCCGGTTTCATGTCCGCGCGTGGCGCGGGCGATCTGCTCACGCGCACCACCGGCATCCTGGCGGCGGCCTTCTTCGTGCTCTGCCTCCTGCTGACCATCCTGACCGGCCACATCCATAGCGGCGCCTCGGTGGTCGACCGGCTGAAGGTCGAGGGGCTGAGCCCGGACGCGCTCAATCATGCGATCCGGCCTGCGCCTGCGCCCGGAGCTGCCGCTCCCCCGCCGGCTTCGCAGTTCGACGCGCCGCGTCCCGAAGTGCACACGGCTCCGGCAACCGCTGGCGCCGCCGTCTCGCCGCCGACTTCGACATCCGGCGCCGGAACCCGTGGCGACGCCGCCAGCCAACTCGGCTATCAGCCCGCGCCGCAGACCACGCCCACGACTGCGCCCAACGCCGCCGCGCCCAAGCCTGCGCAGACCCCTTCCTCGAACGGACAAAGCGCGCCGAAGTGAGGAAGATGTCCGGCGACCGCGAATCAGCGGTAAGCTGAACGCCCATGGCCCGCTATATCTTCATCACCGGCGGCGTGGTGTCTTCGCTCGGCAAGGGGCTGGCGTCCGCGGCCCTTGGCGCACTGTTGCAAGCACGTGGCTACAAGGTCCGGCTGCGCAAGCTCGACCCGTACCTCAACGTCGACCCAGGGACGATGAGCCCCTATCAGCACGGCGAGGTGTTCGTCACCGACGACGGGGCCGAGACCGACCTCGACCTCGGCCACTACGAGCGCTTCACCGGCGTGTCCGCCACCCGTGGCGACAACATCACCACCGGCCAGATCTACAAGACCATCATCGAGAAGGAACGGCGAGGCGACTACCTCGGCGCCACCGTCCAGGTGATCCCCCACGTCACCAACGAGATCAAGAACTTCGTCCTGTCCGACGCCGGCGACGCTGACTTCGTGCTGGTGGAGATCGGCGGCACCGTGGGCGACATCGAGGGTCTGCCCTTCTTCGAGGCCATCCGCCAGCTTGGCCAGGAACTGCCGCGCGGCCACGCCGTGTTCGTGCACCTGACGCTGCTGCCTTTCGTCAAGACGGCCGGCGAGATGAAGACCAAGCCGACCCAGCACTCGGTGCGCGAGCTACGCGCCATCGGCATCCAGCCCGACATCCTGCTGTGCCGCTGCGAGCAGCCGATCCCGCCTGACGAGAAGCGCAAGATCGCCCTGTTCTGCAACGTACGCGAGACCGCCGTCATCCAGGCCATGGACAGCGCCAGCATCTACTCGGTGCCGCTGGACTATCATCACGAGGGCCTGGACACCGAGATCCTGTCCGCCTTCGGCATCCACGACGCGCCCAAGCCGAACCTGGAGCGCTGGCAGGATATCGCCGAGACGCTGGAGCATCCCGACGGCGAGGTCTCCATCGCCATCGTCGGCAAGTACACGGTGCTCAAGGACGCCTACAAATCCCTGATCGAGGCCCTGATCCACGGCGGCCTGGCCAACCGGGTCAAGGTCAATATCGACTGGGTCGAGTCGGAGGCCTTCGAGGGCGAGCCCGGCGCGGCGGCGGCGCGACTTGAGGGCGTGCACGCCATCCTGGTCCCCGGCGGCTTTGGCGAGCGGGGCGCGGAAGGCAAGATTCGGGCGGTCCAATTCGCCCGCGAGCACCGCGTGCCCTATTTCGGCATCTGCTTCGGCATGCAGATGGCGGTGATCGAGGCGGCGCGGAACGTGGGTGGCGTCGTCGGCGCCTCGTCCACCGAATTCGGCCCGACCGACGAGCCTGTGGTCGGCTTGATGACCGAGTGGGTTCGCGGCAACCAGGTCGAGCAGCGCACCCACGGCCACGACCTGGGCGGCTCCATGCGGCTCGGCGCCTATGACGCGGTGCTGACGCCCGGCTCCAAGGTCAGCGAGATCTATGGCGGCGCCGCCATCTCCGAGCGCCACCGCCACCGCTATGAGGTGAACATCGGCTATCGCCAGGTGATCGAGGGGGCGGGGTTGCGCTTCACCGGTTTGTCGCCGGACGGCGTGCTGCCCGAGATCGTCGAGCGCGAAGACCATCCCTGGTTCGTCGGCGTGCAGTTTCACCCCGAGCTGAAGAGTCGGCCGTTCCAGCCTCATCCCTTGTTCGCCAGTTTCGTGGCCGCCGCCCTGGAACAGAGCCGGTTTGTTTGAGCGGTCGGGTCGGCGCTAGGTGAGCGAGTCCATATCCGCCATTTGGATGTCCCGGCTCGCAGCCTTGATCGGTGTCTCTGCGATCTTCGCTGAGAGCTGGTACGCGACGCACAGCGTAAATTATTTCATCTTCGGCGCGGGTTGCCTGCTGTTCGCCCTCTGGATTCCCCTCGTTGGCTGGGTGATCGCAAGGCGGGGCGGCAAAGCTCTGTGGCACCTTTGGATCGCCATGCCGCTCCTGCTGGAAACGACCCTGCTCGGCTACCTCACCGTCGCTATCGCATTCTTCCACGGCAGCTGAATCCAACCCGCGATATCATTGGCGACGGAGCCGTCTTGCGCCGATCCACATCTTGCGGCATAAGCCACAGTTCAACGGCGGCTTCACGGCCGCCGATTCTATTTCCGTACGCTGACGCGTTCTGTCCTTCGACGAGACCTTCCCATGGCCGTTCCCAAGCGCAAAACCTCGCCCTCGCGGCGCAACATGCGGCGCTCGCACCACGCGCTGGAAGCCAACAGCTTCGTGGAAGACAAGGACACCGGCGAGATGCGCCGTCCGCACCACATCGACCTGAAGACCGGCATGTATCGCGGCCGTCAGGTGCTCAACATCAAGGAAGACTAGGTTTCCTGGTCTTTGCTGAACGCGACGCGGCTCCCGGGTCCCTCGGGAGCCGCAGTCGTATCTAAGCTGCTTCTCCAATCTTCGGAGCCCACCCCATGAACATCGACCTGTCCTCCAAGACGGTGCTGGTGACGGGCGGCGGCCGAGGCATTGGCGCTGCCGCGGTGCGCGCCTTCGTTGAAGCCGGGGCGACAGTGGGTCTGCACTATCGGGCCGACCATGCGGCGGCCTCCGCCCTCGCGAACGAACTCGGCGACAAGGTGGTGCTGCTCCAGGCCGACCTCGCCCAGGCCGAGGCGTGCGAGCGGCTCTGGCGCGAGGCGGTTGAGCGTCTCGGCCATGTGGACGTGCTGGTGAACAACGCCGGCGTCGCCGTGGGCTCGCCCAACGAACCGGATTCGCAGACCTGGCTTTCGGACTGGGAGCGGACCATGGCGGTGAACCTGACCGCGCCGGGCCTGCTGTGCCGGGCGGCCGTGGCCCACTTCAAGCCACGCGGCGGCGGCCGGATCATCAACATCAGCTCGCGAGCCGCCTTCCGGGGCGACCAGCCGGACTATCTGGCCTATGCGGCGTCCAAGGGGGGGCTGGTGGCCCTGACCCGCTCGCTGGCCCGTGGCTATGGCAAGGACGGGATCGCCGCCTTCATCGTGGCCCCGGGGTTCACTCGCACCGAGATGGCGCAGGACTTCATTGACCAGTACGGCGAGGACTACGCCGTCAACGACATCGCGCTCAGCCGGCTGACCGAGCCCAAGGACATCGCGCCGACCCTGGTGTTCCTGGCCAGCGGCCTGGCCGATCACGCCACCGGCGCCACCATCGACATCAACGCGGGCTCCTACGTGCACTAAGGCTTTAGCGGCAGACCTTGTCCAAGCCGGCGAAGATGGTCGCGTCCGGACGTGGCGGCACGGCCAAGCCTCTGGCCCTCATGGCGTCCTCGAGCGTATCGGGCCCCGGCGGGGCGGTCAGGTCCAGGTCGATCCGGTAGAAGGGATCGCGCTCCGCCTGCGGTAGGGTCACGAACTGAAAGCCGCGCGACCTGTACAGCTCCAGCAGGCGCGGCAGCATCCGGGCGTCGAACGCCCCGGCATGCATCAGCAACACGTAGGGAATGTCACGCCCGAACAGGGTCTGGGACATGCCCCTGTAGTAGCCGATACTTTCGACCGCGGCCGTCAGGTAGTCGTGCTCTAACCCCGCGATGGCCACCGTATCGCCCTTGGCCACGCAGCGCGCATAGGGATCATTGAAGGCGTAGTCGCTGAAACTCATCGTGACCTGGGCGATGCGGTATCCCTGGCTGGCCAGGAAGGCGCGCACGCCGGCGCGCTTCTCCGGCGTGTCGCCTTGGCTGAGGAAGGGGAAGCGGAACCAGCGCCAGTCCTGGCCGGGCATTTCCCGTTCCAGCACCGACCGGTTCTTCAGGACGTCGGCCTCGAACGCCTCCAGCGTATGGGTGTTCAGGTTCATGTGCGACCAGCTGTGGTCGCCGAGCGGAAAGCCTGCTGCGCGCCACGCCGGCAGGACCGAGCGGGAGGCCGGCTCCTCCACTTCGCGCACGCCGTTGACGAAGCCGTAGACCGGCGGCAGGCCTTGCGCCTTCAGGGTGGCGAGGAGGCTCTGGGCGATCTCCAGCCGTATCTGGCCGGCGGGAAGCGCGGCATGGGCCGGCAGATCGTCGAAGGTGAAGGCGATCTCCTGCGCGCGGGCCGACGTCGCCAGCAGGCCGAGCATGGCGAACCCGAACGCCAGCCCTCTTAGGCCGATCGAACGCGTCATGAGCTCACCTCGCGAACAGGGACAAACGGATAGCGTCGGCCATGGCCCGATAGCCGACGGCGGAAGGGTGCAGATGATCGCCGGAGTCGTAGCCAGTTCGGAGGCGATCCGGTTGCGCAGGGTCGCGCGCCATCGCGTCGAAGTCGATCACAGCGTCGAAATGGCCGGGCGCGCGAATCCAGGCGTTGACCCGCCGCCGGTCGGCCTCGTTGGCGGCGTCGGGGTGGTAGTAGGCCGAGCCTCCGAACGGCAGGATGGTGGCGCCGATGGCGCGTATCCCATGGGATCGGGCCTGTGCGACGATCTGGGCGTAGGCGGCCAGGATGTGCTCCACCAGGGCGTCGTGGGCTTGGGCGTTCGCGGGCGCTTCACGGGTCAGTGTGCCTAGATCGTTGACGCCTTCCAGCAGGATCAGGCTGCGCACGCCGCTCTGGACCAGCACGTCGCGGTCGAGCCGAGCCATGGCGTTGGGACCCAGCCCGTCCAGCAGCATCCGATTGCCGCCGATGCCTGCGTTCAGCACCCCGACCCCTCGCGTGGCGGCCGAGACCTGCAGCCGATGCGCCAGCACGTCGGGCCAGCGGTCGTTTCCGTTGGTGGTGGCGCCATGGCCATCGGTGATTGAGTCGCCCAGTGTCACGACGGATGAAGCGCCCGATCCGGCGGCGACGTCCACGCCGGAGAGCTGGAACCAGTGCTCGATCTTGCGCGCGTCGGGGAGATCGGGGGCCGAGACCTGGTCTCCGTGGACGAGGTAGGAGGTCGCTCGCGATCCGGGGTGGCTGGTCTGGCGAGCGGGCGCGGTGTCGATATGCAGGCTGACCGTCAGATTGGCTTGGGCCGGGAGGGCCATCACAACGGGGTCGGACCAGTATTCCGCACCGGCCGGCAAGGTGACATCGGTCGACCCGCTGAAGGTTAGGGGGTGATCCGAGGCTGCGTCGATGGCCGCCGTACCTGGAGCAAGCGCGCGGGCCACGTGGACCGAGGTGAGGTGGAGGGGCGTGGTTCCAAACGCATTGGATACCCGCACGCGCACCTTTGGGCCGCCTATCGAGAGGTGAACGACCTGGCGCAGGGTGGCGTCTTCCAGGTCCTGAGGGGCGAGCGCATTCTGATCTTCCGGGACTTGCTGCGAGGCGGCCCACGAGCCGACCCAATGCGTCGGAGCCGGCGCGGCGTTGGCGGTCGCGCCCGACATCGCGATCAGGAGGCATGCGCCGCCAGCCGCGAACTGGCTGATATGCGCCCAGGCGAGGCCTCTTCTTTCGGTCATCTCGTCCCCATGTCATTATTTTCGTTAGCGGTAACATTAGACTCAAACGGTCCCCGACCTCAACTCCGGCTTGCGCTTGGCCAGAGCTTATGCCGGAAACTGCTCGCCCCTCTCTGGGGCGTGCAGGCTGGCGGCGGCGGGGCGATCGGGAGTAGGCGTAACGGGTCATGCCGGTGGCGTGCACGATCCGGGAACGACCGAGGAACCGTCATGAGCCTTCTGTTCACGCCCATCACCCTTGGGGGCCTGACGCTGTCCAACCGGATGTCGGTCGCGCCGATGTGCCAGTACAGCGCCCGGGATGGCGTGCCCCAGCCTTGGCACAGCCAGCATCTGGGGACGATGGGCCTGTCGGGATGCGGACTGGTGACGTTGGAGGCGACCGCCGTCGAGCCGATCGGCCGGATCACGCCGGGCGACCTCGGTCTTTGGGACGACACCCAGGAACAGGTCCTCACCGAACTGCTTGAGGACCTGCGGACTTACAGCGATGCGGCCTTCGGCATTCAGCTCAGCCATGCCGGCCGCAAGGCCTCGTGCAACGCGCCTTGGGTCGATCGGGGACGTCCGCTTACGCCAGAGGAAGGTGCCTGGGAGACCTGTGGGCCCTCCGCCATCCCGTTCGACGAAGGCTGGCATACGCCCAGCGTCCTGGATCAGGCCGGCATGGCGCGGATTCGAGACGGCTTCGTCCAGTCCGCCCGCCGCGCCGACCGCGCCGGCTTCGAGCTGCTGGAGCTGCATGGCGCCCATGGCTACCTGCTGAGCGAGTTCCTCTCCGCCCTGGCCAACACCCGCGAGGACGCCTACGGCGGCAGCTTGGCCAACCGGATGCGCTTCCCGCTGGAGATCGCCGCCGCCGTGCGCGAGGTCTGGCCCAGGTCCAAGGCGCTGGGCGTGCGGCTCAACGGGTCCGACTGGGTGGAGGGCGGCGTCGTCCCGGAAGACGCCGCCGCGTTCAGCCGTGAACTCAGGGAGCTCGGCTTCGACTTCGTGCATGTCAGCAGCGGCGGCCTGGCGGCCCACGCCAAGATCCCCGGCGCCCAGCCCGGCTATCAGGTCCCATTCGCCCAGGCGGTGAGGGCGGCCGTACCCGATATCGCCGTGATCGCGGTGGGCATGATCACCGAACCGCGCCAGGCCGAGGAGATCGTATCCTCCGGCCAGGCCGACATGATCGCGCTCGCCCGCGCGGTGCTGGACGATCCCCGCTGGGGCTGGCGTGCGGCGGAGCAGCTCGGCGCCCCATCGCACATTCCGGTCCAGTACGAACGCGCCGGCAAGAAGACCTGGGCCGGCTACACCTACGCCCACCACGAACTGAGCTGAGCAGCCGCTCCTATTTCAGCTGCTCCTCCAGGAACTTGACCGTCGCCGTATCGGCCTTGAGCCAGCTCTCGCGGCGCAGGAAGCCGTGAATTTCGTTGGGGATGACCATCTCCTCGAACGGGGTGTGTTGGGCGGCCAGCCGCTGGGCCAGGTCGACGGTCTGGTGGAACGGCACGTTGCGGTCATCGTCGCCCTGGATCAGCAGCACCGGCGAGCGCCAGGTCGCCACATCGGCGTCGGGCGACGACTGGAAGGCCAGCTTCATCGCCTCGTCCCAGTCGCCCTTCTCGTATCGGCCGTCGGGCAGGCCGCGCTCCTTGACCAGCAGGGCCGACCAGTCGTGCACCCCGTGCATGTCCACCCCGGCCTTGAACACGTCCGAATTGCGCGATAGCGCCAGGCCCGTCAGGTAGCCGCCGTAGGAGCCGCCCCAGATGCCGATCTTGGCCGGGTTCACCCCATGCACCTGTTGCAGGAACTTCGCGCCGGCCTGGACGTCCTGGTATTCCGCAGCCCCCGCCGCGCCGGCGTGCAGGGCGTGCTCGAAGGCCTGGCCGTAGCCGATCCCCAGCCGGTAGTTGATCGACAGCACCGTGAAGCCGTGGTTGGCCAGATACTGGTTCACCGCATAGGCGTTGGCGTAATAGTCCATGTAGTGCCAGCCCAGCACCATCTGCCGCTTGGGCCCGCCGTGGACGAAGATCACGCCGGGCTTGGGCGCCCCGCCGTCGTCGCGCTGGAATAGCTGGCCCTGCACCACCTGGCCGTCGGCGGCCTTGAAGCTCACCAGCTTGGGGACCACCAGCGCCTGGGTGGGGAAGTCCGCCGGGACGCCCGACGCCACCTCGCGCCGCCCGTGGCCGGCCATATCGACGGAGGCGACCGTTGCAGGCGCCCTGGGGCCGGCGGTGATGAAGGCGACGCTGTCCTCGCCCGCGATGGCCGGGTTGGTCTCGACGCCGTCGCCCGAGGTCAACGGCGAGGGCGCGGCCCGGTCGACCGGAACGCGGAACAGGTGACGGCGGTCGTCGTCGCCGGGCGCGGCGCCGGTGTTGGCGCTGTAGACCAGGAAGCGGTGGTCGCGGCTCGGGACCACGTCCTCGACCATGAAGGGGCCGGGCGTCAGCAGCAGGGGCGCGCCGCCTGCGGCGGGGATCGAGTACATGTGTGGCCAGTCGTCGAGATCGGCCATGAACACCAGCCGGTCGCCCACCGCCCAGGCCAGGTTCGCCCGCCCCGCGATGTCGGGATAGGAGCCGGCCAGGGTGTCGGGGCTCTTCCACACCAGATGACCTTCGCCGCCGCTCACGCTTGCGGTCCAGATCGACCAGGGCCGGGGCTTCTGGGTCAGCATCGGTTCCGGCGGGCCGCCCGCGCCTGGGCTGCGGGTGAAGGCGATGCGGGTCCCGTCCGACGACCAGGCCGGTGCGGAGTCGCGCCCGGTCGACGGCGCCAGATAGGTCAGGGGCTGGTCCTTGCCGACGAACACCCCGATGAAGGCGTGGTCTCCGCGCCGGGATTCGAAGGCTAGGCGCGTCCCGTCCGGCGACCAGACCAGCTTGGCGTCCTTGCCGCGATCGAAGAACAGGCGTTCGGGCTTGCCGGCTGCTTCCTTGCCTATCCCGTCCTTGCCTGCGCCATCCTTGGTCATGCCGTCGAGCGAAGCGGTCCAGACCTGATCGTCCTTCACATAGGCCAGCCGGCCCTTGGCGGAGAGGGCGGGCGCATCGCCCTCGGCCACCTTCACCGGCGCGCCACCGGGCAGGGCAATGGACCAGATGGTCACCTTCGGCTGTTCGGGGTCGGCCGTGGGGTCGGGATCGAGGTGGCCGTCCGCGGGCCAGTTGGCGTCATGGTCGCCGCCGCGCACATAGACCAGGCGGCCGCCGTCCGGGGTGAAGCTGAGCTGGGTCAGCTCCTGACCGTCGTCCTCGGTGTAGTGGGTGAGCTGGCGCGGGGTGAACTTCGGGCCGTCCGCCGTCCAGACGTTGCGCACGCCGTTGACGTCCTGGACCCAGGCGATCCTGTCTGCCCGCTCCGCCGCTGTCAGGTCGCTGACATAGGGATAGCTCAGCACCTGCTTGAGGGTGAAGCCACCCTCCGCCGCTGCCGAGGGCGAAGCCGACATCGGCAGGATGGACGCGAGGATTGCGACGTAAGCCGCCCGCACAGGCTTGATGATCACGTAAGGCCCCAAGATCGCCGCGCTTATGCGCAGAACAGCGGAGCCGACAGTCAGTGGCGGTTACAACCCTGTCAAACAGAAGGTTATCCCTGTGCGCCCTTCGCCAATCGGATAGCGGCGCGGCGCATAAGAATTAGACGAGCCGAGGCGACGGGTGGTGGGAGATGCGCTCAGCAGGCCTCTTGCAGAACGGGGATCGCCTCCACCGACGCGGGGATTTCCACCAGCTTCGGCGCGGCGATTTCGGCGTAGCCTGGAATCGCCGCCTCGAGCTGCTGCAGCAACGGGCCGGTCGGCCCGTCGTTGAGGAAGTGGTCGGCGCCCGGTGCAATGGAGAAGCGCAGGCCGCCCTTGTTCCACCGGTTGAGCGTCTGGGCCACCTGAAGCGGCGCGAAGTCGTCGCGGTCGCCGTGGACGGAGTGCAGCGGCATGGCCAGCCGCTTCAGCGCGGACCGCATCCGGCGCAGCTGCCGCCGCTGGCCCTTCACCTCGGTGATGGCGTTGCGCAGGTCGCGCGGGATGACCGGCCAGCAGCGGGCGCCCAGCTCGACCAGCAATCGCGCGGTCGGGCCCAGTTCGCCGAAAAAGCCGGAGAGCAGCAGCAGAGAGTCGACCCGATCCGGGTGGTTGGCCGCCATCAGGGTGGCGATGGCGGCGCCGTAGGACTGGCCGACCAACAGCACCCTTTGACCGGGAACCGGGTCCAGCAAGGGGGCCAACGCCTTTGCCTGCACGGTGATGTCGGGCACGCAGACCTCGGGCTCGGAACAGGCGAAGCCCGGCCGGTCCACCACCACCATCTCGCGGTTGAAAGGCAGGTCCGCCATCGCCGGAGACCAGTATTCCGCCCAGGATGGCGCGCCGGTGATCACCACGATCCGCCAGGGCGCCGGCGTCAGGCGCGGGGTGCGCAGGGCGGACAGGGTCCAGGGATAGCCGCCGCCGGCCGGGAAACTGAAACGCTCCACCACATCGGGCGAATATTCCTGGCTGACCGGAAGATGCTCGCGTCGGTTACCATGGCCGCACGACCATGCCGCGTAGCCCATCTGTAGTATTCCGCGGGGACGATGACGCGCACTCACCCTTGAACCTCCATAGTCAAGGTCGGAACGCAGAACATAGGCATGGGTTCGGTTAAGCTTGGCTTTATCGTAAACTTGTCCGGGTGCGGCGCGACTTCGGCGCCACAGGGTGAGGGAGGGGTTTCACTCAGAATCCCAGCGCCACCCCGCCATAGACGGTGCGGCCCGGCGCGGGCTCGATACCGTCCTGGAACGCGCGCGAGTAATAACGAACGTCGCCGAGATTGGAGACGCCGCCGAGCAACCGCACCTTGCCGGTCAGATACCAGTCGCCCGCGATGTCCAGCACCGTGTAGCCGGGGATCTTGGCCGGGACGAAGCCGTCGCCGGTGTTGGCCGACTGGTCGCTGTCCTGGAAGAACTGGGAGCTGACCGACACCCCGGTCAGGCTGACGCTGTAGCGGTGGTCCTCGCGCCAGGTCACGCCGTACTTGCCGAGCGCATGCGGGGCGTAGGCGGGTGTCTTGCCGACCTGGCCGAGAAGGTCGCTATGGGTGAAGCGGGCGTCCAGCAGCTGCAGGTTGGCGAACACGCTGAAGTGCCGTCCGTCCGGATGGGCCGCCAGGAAATCGTAGGAGATCTCGCCCTCGAAGCCCCGGTTGCGGGTGTCGCCGGTGTTCTGGTCCAACGTGTCGATATTGTTCAGCGCGATGGTCTCGATGCGGTTGTCCAGGTCGATCCAGAACAGGTCCGCATCGTAGAACAGCCCGGTCAGGGGTGTGCCATGCACCCCGCCTTCGTAGGTCACCGACTTGGACGGATCGGACAGGTTGCGCGGCAGGGTGTTGGTGAAGGGCGACGCCACGTCGAGGAACCCGATCGGTCGCCAGCCCTGGGTGACGCTGAAATAGGTCTCGTTCTGACGACCGAAATCGTTGCCGACGCCGATACCGAACAGCGGGACATTGCGGTTGGCGTTCGCGTTCAGCAGCGGGCGGGTCAGGGTAGGGGGAATGATGGACTCGTCCACCGACACCTCCTCGTGCTCCAGCCGCACCGAAGGCACGAGGTGGAAGCGGTAGGGCAGCCGCCAGACGTTCTCGGCGAAGATCGACTCGTAGTTCGAGGACCGCGCCTGGCGCAGGCGCGCAGTCCCGTCGTGATCGTCGCGCGGCGCCAGCAGGTCGTCGCCGATCCACTGCCGGAAGGGCGCGTCGTCGTGGTAGATATCGACCCCCACGGTGAAGGCGTCGCCCTTCCCGTAGCGCTTGCGCAGCCGCAGGTCCGCACCCTCGCTACGATACAGTTGGTCCTGCAAGGTTGTGGTCGCCGGTGCGACGCCCGCGACGTCGTCGGCGGCGGAGCGGCTGGCCAGGTCCTGGTAGGCGATGAACGCCTTGCCCTCGAAATGCCAGCCATCGCCGAAGTCGCGCTCGTGGGTCAGCACCGCGGAATAGCGGCTGACCCAGTCCTCGTTGTCGGGTGTGGGCGAGAACGACGGATCGCGCTTGAACTGGGCGTAGCCGATCCGCCCCGGATCGCCCGCCCGCGCATCATAGGCGTGCAAGTCCAGCGCCCAGAGCTGCTGCGCATCCGGCCGATAGCCGATGTAGAGGTCGCCCTGGCGCACGTCGCTCTGGGCGTTCTGGCGCTCCCCGTCGGAATGCACGTAGCCGAAGCTGGTGCGGAACTCGAACGGGCCGCGGGTCCCCTCGATCACGTTGTAGGTCGAATAGAGCCCGTCGCTCCCACCGACCTGCTCGCTATAGCCGGTCAGCGGCTCGCCGGGCTTGGGGCGCTTGGAGACGAAGTTGATCGCCGGCGTGGCGTCGGGCCCGTAGGTGAGGCTGGAGCCGCCTCGCAACTCCTCCACCTGGCTGATCCCCTGGGGCAGGGGCAGGTAGTTCAGGGTCGGCGACCCGATCCAGTCGGTGGTGATGGGCACGCCGTCCTGCAGCACCAGGACGTAGCCCGACGCCTGCGGATTGCCGAGGCCCCGGTAGCCCAGGTTGACCTGGGTCGGCGTCTGCTGCTCGCTGACCAGGACGCCCGGAGAATGCACGAACACCTGCTGTAGGTCGTTGGCGACGACGGTGGGTTGCTGATCCAGCTTGGTGACGTTGGTTTTCTTGGTGACGGTGATCTTGGTCCCGGCCACCTCGGCCATGATGTGGTCGAGCTTGGCCGGCGTGTCGTCGTGCTTGGAGGCGGTGACCTGCACCGGGGAGACGGCGACAGCTCTGCGGGGTTTGGATGCGGGCCCGCCCGGCTTGTCGGAGGATGCAGTCGACTGGGCCTGCGCCGCGCTCGTGCAGATGGCGAGGGCGCCCAATCCCAGCAGGGCGCTTCGACGCTTCGACATGAAAAATCCCCGGGCGTGGCGAGACGTCGTCGTCATGCGCCGCGTCCATCCTAAAACGTCACGGTTTCACCTTGAAAGGGGCGACGCGGCGTTTGTCCAGAACCGTGACCTTGTCGGCCCGCGCGGCGGGGAGCGGCTATCGGCGCCCGTGCCGGCTTCAGGAGCCTGAACGCTCGAACGCCCCGGTCGCCAACGGCCCGCTGAAATCGATCACGCACATGGCGCGATAGGCCCGGTGCGGCCCGCAGGCGACGCCGGCGAAGCGCAGGTATGGGTCGAACACGTCGGCGCGATGGCCGCGGTTACGCACCCCGTCGTCGACCACGAAGGCGCGCACCACCCCCTCGGCCGTGGTCTCGCCATAGGCGATGCTTTCCGCGACCACGCCGCGCATCGGGCCGTAGCGGCGCACGCGGTCGGCGGGGGATGCGCCGTTGGAGCTGATGTGGCCGACCAGCCCACGCGGCCCCTGGTCCTGCACCTGGTCGGTCGCGGCGCGGGCCAGCAGCGCTGACGAGGTCAGGGCGGGAAGCGGCTTCTGGCGCTCTAGGAAGACGATCGCCTCGTCCACCGCGGCCACGCCTTCATTGGTCATGCGGTCGCCGTAGCCCTGCGGATTGTGCAGCAACCGGCCCTCGAACAGCCCGCGATACCGGCGCAGGGTCTGGGCGAAGGCGGCAGGATGGGCGCGCACGTCATTGATCTCCGCTAGCACCTCGCGGTCCATGTCCGGCCGCTCCTGGGCTTGAGCGTGTAGGGCGGGGACGAGGGCGAGCAGCAAGCCCGCGAAGGGCGAAAGGCGTAGATGGCGCATGGTCTCGCCTATGCGGCAAGCTTTGAGGCGAGAGGTTGGCGGAGGGGGCGCGGCCTTTTAGTGCGCAGCCGAAACAAATGGGCTGGATGCGTGCTGGGCGCGAAACAGCTTGCCGCGTTCGGCGTAGAGCACGGCCCCCAAGGCCCCGATCCCGCAGACCAGATAACCGACGGGAATGGGGGTCGCTGTCCCGTGGAACTGCTGGCCGATGAAATAGCCGATCAGCGAGGCCCCGATCATGCTGATGAAGCCCTGCAGTGAAGAAGCTGCGCCGGCGATGTGGCCCATTTTCTCCATGGCCATGGCGTTGAAGTTGCCCGAGGTCAGGCCGAAGGTGAACATGGTGGCGGCCTGCAATGCGGCGAAGATCACCAGGGTCTCGTGGCCGCTGATCGCGATGGCGGTGTGGATGGCGGCGAGGACGATGTAGGCCAACAGGGCCGAGTGCGACAGCGCCCGCATCCCCAGCCGCCCCACCAGCCGCGCGTTCAGCAGCGAGGCCAGGGCGATGAAGCTGGCGGCGATGGCGAACACCACGGTGAACAGGTTCGCTGCCTTGAAGGCGTCCGCGAACACCTGCTCGGACGAGTTGATGAAGCCCAGCAGGCCCCCGAACACCAGGGTCTGGGCCAGGGTGTAGCCAATGGCTTCCCGCGTCGTCAGGGTGATGCGGAAGGCTCGCAGGATGCGCGACGCCTCAATGGGGGTGCGATCCTCCGGATGCAGGGTTTCGGGCAGCTTGAAGCTGGCCCAGACCAGCACCGCGGTTCCCATGGCCGCCAGGGCGCCGAAGATCCATGGCCAGGGCGCCACCAGCACGATCGCTTGGCCGAGCGTCGGCGCTAGCACCGGCACACCCATGAACACCATCGACGACAACGACATCACCCGCGCCATGTCGCGCCCGGAATAGCAGTCGCGCACGATGGAGACCGGCAGTACCCGGGTGGCGGCGGCGCCGATGCCTTGCAGCACGCGGGCGGCCAGCAGCAGTTCGAACGAACGCGACAGCGCCGCCGTCAGGCTGAACACGATGTACAGGCCAAGTCCGACCAGCAGCACGGGGCGGCGGCCGAACCGGTCGGCCAGCGAGCCGTAGATGATCTGGGCGCCGCCAAAGCCCAGCATGTAGCAGGTGATGATCAGCTGGCGCTTGTTCTCGTCCGACACCCCCAGCGCGCCGGCGATGGCGGGCAGGTTGGGCAGCATGGAGTCGATGCCGAGCGCGCCCAGCGCCATCATCGCCGCGATCAGCAGCACGAACGGGACGAAGCCCATGCCGTGGGCGGCGGCTGACGGGGCGGCGGAGTTCGAGGACATCGACGCTTTCGGGCTGGAAGGATGGGCGACGATGCGCCGCTCACCTCGGCATATAGGTTCTCCAGTTTTGACGAAACCTCGGCTTTAGCCTCGACCGGACGGACGTGTCGCCTCAGACGTGCTTGATCGTGTCGATCAGCCAGGGCCGCAGCAGGCTTTCCGCGCCGTTGCTCAGGATCTGCACGCCGATGCAGAGCAGCAGGAAGGCGGCCAGCCGGGTGACGACGCGCGCGCCGGCCGGTCCCAACCGCGACAGCACGCGACCGGAAAAGGCGTAGAGCACCCAGATGAGCACGCAGATGGCGATCGCGGCCAGGGTCAGGCCGGCGAAGAAGGGCAGCACCGCGCGCCCGTCGTTCGGACGCTCGGACGCCAGGGCGATCGCCACCGAAATCGATCCGGGTCCGGTGGTGAAGGGCATGGTGAGTGGGAAGAAGGCCACGTCCTCCGCGCCCCCGGCGGCGGGGGCGGCGTCGTTCTGCTTGCGGTCTTCGTGGGTCTCGGGGGCCATCAGCAGGCCCCAGGCCCGGATCGCCACCACCAGGCCGCCCGCCACCCGGAGCGCGCCCAGGCTGACGCCGAAGAAGTTCAGGATATAGCTGCCCAGCCACAGCGATCCGAGCAGGATACACAGCGAATAGAACCCGATTTGGCGCGCCAACACCAGGCGCTCGGGGTGCGTGCGGTCCTGCGTGACGTTGTAGAAGGTCAACGCGGCGCCGACCGGATTGACGATCGAGAACAGGGTCGGAAACCCCAGCAGGAAGGCGCCGAGCAGGCTGCCGACGGGAAGCAGGCCGAACTCCAACTGCTGATCCTTTTTGGGCGAGACGACGTTAGGGAGGGCGACGGCCAGCCCCTGCGCCGTCGCCTCACTCTACCAACCCCGATTCGGTTCGCCACCCTTCGTGTGGCGCTCGGCTATCGGGAACGCGGCTATGCATCGCCGCCGTGCACGCCTAGACCATCGCCGCCTCGCTAGCCGCCACGGAACCGACCTCGATGACCGACACGACCCCTTCCATCTGGTTCATCACCGGCTGTTCGACCGGGTTCGGGCGCGACCTCGCCCGTCTGGTGCTGGAGCGTGGCGGTCGGGCCGTGGTCACGGCGCGCGACAAGGCGCGCGTGGCCGATCTGGTCGAACCGGGTGGCGAGCGCGCCCTGGCGCTCGATCTGGACGTCACTGATTCCGCTCAGATCGCGGCGGCGGTGGAGGCGGCCGAGGCGCGTTTCGGCGCGATCGACGTGCTGGTGAACAATGCGGGCTATGGCTACCAGTCCACCATCGAGGAGGGCGAGGACGCCGAAATCCGCGCTCAGTTCGAGGCCAATGTGTTCGGCCTGTTCGCCATGACGCGCGCGGTGCTGCCGGGCATGCGCGCGCGGCGACGGGGTCGGATCCTGAACCTCAGCTCGGTGGCCGGGCTCGCCGGCTTTCCGGGCTCGGGCTACTACGCGGCGTCCAAGCATGCGGTGGAGGGCTTCTCCGACGCGCTGGCGGCCGAGGCCGCGTCCTTCGGTGTCCACGTCACCTGTATCGAGCCGGGTCCTTTTCGCACCGACTGGGCGGGCCGGTCCTTGAAGCAGACCGCCAGCCATATCCCGGAATACGCGGAGACGGCGGCCGCCAGGCTCAAGAACACCGCCGCCGGCAGCGGTCGCCAGGCCGGCGATCCCGTCCGCGCAGCCCAGGCCATGATCCAGGTCGCCGAGATGGACGCGCCGCCGCGTCACCTGGTGCTGGGCGCCTGGGGCGTCGATGCGGTGGTCAAGCGCCTGCGCTCGGCCCTGGACGAGGTCGAGGCCTGGCGCGAGACGTCCGTGGCGACGGACTTTCCGGACGCCTGAGCCGTTTCAGGCCGCTCGCACCTTCAGGCGTCGGGCGGCGGCGTACCAGCCGATGCTCGCCGCCAAGGTCCCGACGAGCCCGAGCGCTTCCCAGACCGAGGCGTGGATGGCGATCCACACCATGCCGGCGATCCCGATGGCGGCGGCGACGATCAGGCCCTTGAATTTGAGGGGAGGGCCGGCGAGCGCCACCTGGCGCCGCTGCAGCATAACCGCCGCCAGGCAGCCCGCCATATAGACCACCACCGTGGTCAGCGAGGACAGGGTGGCCAGCTCGGCGAAGCTCCCGCTCAAGGCCAGGAGCGCGGCCAGGCCGGCGTGCAGCAGGATGGCCGGGTAGGGCGCGCGTGTGGTGCCGGAGACGGCGCCCAGGCCCCTGGGCAACAGACCCTGCCGCGCGAAGGTGTACAGCAGCCGAGGGGCGCTCAGCGCGTCGCTGGCGAGATAACCCAGCATGGAGATCGCCGCGCCCACCAGCAACAGCTGGCCCAGGACGGGCGAGATGCTCCCCGCCGCGTCGGCCAGCGGCGCGGAAGAGCATGCAAGCGCCGGCCCCAACACGCCTTGGGCGACGATCTGGATGGCGATGTAAAGCGTTGTGACCAGCCCCATCGCGCCGAGCAGGCCGAGGGGCACGTTGCGTTCAGGCCGGCGGACCTCTCCGCTCAGGCTCAGGGCCGTCTCCATGCCCTGAAAGGCGAACAGGGCCAGGATCATTGCTCGGCCGAAGCCGGCGCTCGGACTGCGGCCAATCGCCGAGATCGGATGGCCGAAATGCAGGTGCGCCGCGCCCACGGCAAGCAGCACCAGCAGCGGGATCAGCTTCGCCCCCGTCATCACCCCGACCAGCCGCACGCCGGGTGTCGCGCCCGCGATGTTCACCACCGCGAACATGCCCAGCAGGGCGACGATGAAGGCGTTGCGCCCCGCGCCGTGTCCGATCGACGGCAGGACGCGCGCCAGGCTGTCGGCGATCGCCGCCGTGATGCCGGCCGCGGCCAGCACCGCGCCCAGCCACACCAGAACGCCGATCACGAAGCCGGCGAGCGGGCCGAAGGCGGCCTGCACATAGCCGGCGGGACCGCCGCTGGTCGGGACGCGGCTACCCGCCGCCGCGAAGCACAGGGCGACCCCGCCCATGGCGACCGCACAGGCCAGATAGACCAGAGGCGCCGCGGCGCCGACTTCGCGCGCCAGGGTCGCCGGAAGGACGAAGATGCCTGCGCCCACGACGGTGTTGAACACCCCGGCGCCGAGCCCCCACGGACCCAGCTCCCGTGCGAGGCCGTGTCCGCCATGATCCCGGAACGCCGCTTCGTCCGCCATGCAACGCCCCTGGATATCGCCGCGCCCCGAAAACGCCGCCAACGTCGCCATAGCTATGCGCAGGATTTGGAGGCGCGAGAAGGGGTTGAGCCCGCGTCCCGGCGATCCCAGGTCCAGGTTGCCTCGAACCGCCGACTGTGGAAGTTTGCCGTCAAAATCAATTCAACCAAAATTAAAGGCCGCACCCATGCTCCTTCCGACGTCCCTGGTGGGCTCCTATCCTCAACCCGACTGGCTGATCGACCGCGAGAAACTGGCCGGCCGGTTCCCGCCCCGGGTGCGGGTGCAGGAACTGTGGCGCGTGGCCCCCGAATACCTCGAACAGGCGCAGGACGACGCCACCCTGATGGCCATCCACGAGCAGGAGCGGGCCGGCCTGGACATCATCACCGACGGCGAGATGCGCCGCGAAAGCTATTCCAACCGCTTCGCCACCGCGCTCGAAGGCGTGGACATGGACAATCACGGTACGGCCCTGGATCGCAGCGGCCACCCGAACCCCGTTCCCCGCGTGGTCGGCAAGATCCGCCGCAAGCACGCCGTACAGGTCCGCGACGTCGAGTTCCTGCGCAAGCACACCGACCGCATGACCAAGATCACCGTGCCGGGTCCCTTCACCATGGCCCAGCAGGCGCAGAACGATTTCTACGCCACCACCGAAGAAATGGCGCTGGACTACGCAGCGGCGGTCAACGAGGAGATCCGGGACCTGTTCGCGGCCGGTATCGACATTGTTCAGATCGACGAGCCCTACATGCAGGCCCGCCCCGACGCTGCGCGGGAATACGGCCTGAAGGCGCTCAATCGCGCCCTGGACGGTATCCAAGGCCGCACGGCTATGCACATCTGCTTCGGCTACGCCCAGATCATCCACGAGCGTCCGGAAGGCTATTCGTTCCTGCCGGAACTGGCGGAATCCAACGTGCAGCAGATCTCCATCGAGACGGCGCAGTCCAACCTCGACACCTCGGTGCTGGAGAAGCTGCGTGGCAAGACCATCATCCTAGGCGTGCTGGACCTGTCCACCTCCGAGATCGAGAGCGCCGAAGTGGTGGCGTCCCGCATCCGCCGCGCCCTGCCTTATGTGAACCCGGAGAAGGTGATCGTGGCCCCCGACTGCGGGCTCAAGTACCTGTCGCGCGACGTGGCCTTCGGCAAGATGGCCGCCATGGCGGCGGGCGCTAAGCTTGTCCGCGACGAACTCGAGCGCAAGGTCGCGTAAGGGGCTTCATCTTTTGAACTGTCCTCCCGTCACGCTCGGATTCGTCTCGGCGCGACGGGAGATGTTCTCGCATCGATTGTGATTTAGCCTAGGTCGACAAGCTCGATCAGTACGCCTACCATTCGCCCAAAATGAATCCGATTTGATAAGTCGGAACATGGGGTGGAAGCGTGGAAGACCAGGCTAATCTCGGACTCCGTCGACGCAATTTCCTGAAGGGCGCCGCATTGAGCGGTGTGGCCGCGACCGCGACGGCCGCCTCGACCCTAGCTCAGGCCCAGCCTGGGCCATCCCAGCAGGGGACCTCGGACCCCAACACGCCGCGCCGCCAGGGCGCCGTGACGCTCAAGGACGAATCCACGCCGCGCAATCGTGAGCTCACCTATTCGAGCTGCGGTGGCGACTACATGGTGGACGTGATGCGCAGCCTTGGGATCGAGTATTTCGCCGCCACCCCTGGCAATACGTTCATGGGGCTGCACGAGGCCATCATCAACTATGGGATGACCACCGCGCCGAACCTGCGCTTCCTCACCACCATGCACGAGGAGGCTTCGGTGGCGATGGCCCACGGCTACGCCAAGATCGAAGGCAAGCCGATGGCCTGCGGGATGCATACCGCGGTCGGGCTGCAGCACGCTTCGATGGCCATCTACAACGCCTGGTGCGACCGGGTTCCGGTGTTCATGATCACCGGCGCCTCCATCGACGCCACGCGCCGTAATCTCTGGGTTGACTGGGACCACGCCGCCCAGGACGGCGCGGCCATGGTGCGCGACTACACCAAGTGGGACGACCAGCCCGGCTCGCTGCGCGCCTTCGGCGACTCCGCCGTGCGCGCCTACAAGTTCGCCATGACCCCGCCCTACGGGCCGACCCTGCTGGCGGTCGACACCCTGATGCAGGAGGACCCGATCCCCGGCGACAAGCCGCCGCCGATCCCCCGCCTGCCCAGCTTGTCGGCCCCCGCGGCCGAGGAAGGCGCGGTGCGCGACACCGCCAAGATGCTGGTGGAGGCGGAAAATCCAGTGATCTTCGCCGACCGCTGCGCACGCACGCCGGAAGGCCTGCGCCTGCTGGTCGAGTTGGCCGAGGCGTTGCAGGCGCCGGTGATCGACAGCAGCAATCGCCTCAACTTCCCCTGGCGGCATCCGCTCAACCAGACCGCCAGCCAGCGCGGTCTGATCTCGCGCGCCGACGTATTGCTGGAGCTGGAGCCCGGCGATCCCTTCGCCGTCTCGGCCGAGCGGTCGCCAGATGGCGAGGTCCGCTCCCTCATGCAGTCGGGATCGAAGCGGATCACCATCTCCTCGGTCGACCTGTACATGAAGTCCAACTACCAGGACTTCCAGCGCCTCCCGCTCGACGTGGATCTGGCGATGGCGGCCGACGCCCAGGCCACGCTGCCCTCGCTGATCGAAGAGGTGAAGCGCCAGCTTCCCGACAGCCGCAAGGCCGCCATCGCCGCGCGAGGCACCCGCTTCGCCCACACCCACCAGTTGGCGCTCCAGCGCGCCAGGGACGCGGCGACCTACGGCTGGGACGACAGTCCGATCTCCATGCCGCGCCTGTGCCAGGAGCTTTACGCCGAGATCAAGGACGAGGACTGGTCGCTGGTCTCGGGCACGCTGTTCCAAAGCCACTGGCCCCAGCAGCTCTGGAGTGCGGACAAGCACTACCAGTACATCGGCGAGCAGGGCGGGGCGGGGATCGGCTATACGGCGCCGGCGACCCTGGGCGCGGCGCTCGCCAACCAGAAGCACGGGCGGCTCAGCGTCTGTATCAATGGCGATGGGGATCTGATGTTCGGTCCCGGCGTGCTGTGGACGGCGGCTCACGAGAAGATCCCGCTGCTCTACATCATCCACAACAACCGCGGCTACCACATGGAGATCATGCAGCTCCAGGCGATCGCGGACCGTCGCCAGCGCGGGATCGACCGGGTGCATATCGGCTGTGAGATCGCCAATCCCAACATCGACTACGCCATGCTCGCCCGCAGCATGGGCGTCTACGGCCAGGGACCGATCGACAATCCGCGCGATCTCGGCCCAGCCATCCGCAGGGCTATCGAGGTGGTGAAGAAGGGCGAGCCGGCGCTGATCGACGTCGTTTCGCAGGGCCGGTGAGGGCGGAGGGGTCGACGATGCGCAGAGCTTCCTTCGTCCTGGCGGTCTCCAGTGTTCTAGCCGCGGCTCTCCCAGGCCTGCCGGTCCAGGCTCAGGTGACGGCCGGGCAGGGCGACGCCGGCCATGGGCGTAAGCTGTTCCTGGCGGACGGCTGCTACCAATGCCACGGCACGTCGGGCGAGGGTGGCGGCGTGTTCGGCCCCAAGCTCGCGCCCGCCCCCCTGTCGTACGAAGCGGTCCTGCAGCAGCTCAGGAGTCCACGCGCCCGTATGCCGGTCTACACCGCCAAGGTGCTGCCCGACGCCGGGGCCGCGGACATCTACGCCTATCTGCGCAGCATCCCGAAGGCGAAGCCGGCGTCGGAAATCCCGCTGCTGAACCTGAAGTGAGGCGCGGGGGGTGGAGCCGCGCCGGAATGCGCCTCTAGTAGACGCCGATGGCGGACTTCATCGCCTCGAAGATGGCCGAGGTGCGATAGCCGACGCCGGACTTGAACACCAAGGGCATGTGGTCGAGCGCCGAAACGTTTGCGGTGGGATCGCCGTCCACCAGGATCAGGTCGGCCTGCTTCCCCGCCTCGATCGAACCGACCGCCTGCTCGCGGCCCAGATAGCGTGCGCCGTTCAGGGTCGAGATCTTCAGGGCTTGGGGAAAGCTGAGGCCTTCCTCGACCAGCAGTTCCACCTCGCGCCGGCCCGAGTAGCCGGGAACCACGCCGCCGTAGCCGGTGGGATCGGTGCCGGCCAGCATCACGCCGCCCATGTCCACGAAGCGCTTTTCCATCCGCATCAGCTTGGGGAAGAAGGCGGCGTACTGCCGTCCCCGATCTGAGGTCTGGGTCTGGGTCCAGCGCGTCTCGTATGAAGACAGCCACTGTGGGGCGAGCAGGTCGCGGGCGGCGGCGGGGGCCTCCGGGCGGCCCGCCGAGAAGGTCTCGAACACCGTCAGGGTGGAGGTCAGCGCCACATGATGGTCGATCAGCCTATGTATCAGGGCGCCGACCTCGGGCCCGTCGGGGTCGAGCGCGTTCAGCGAGGCGAGCGTGGCCGTGGGCGAGGGACAGGCGTCGGGCGTCTTGTCCTTCACGAAGTCGGTGGCCACCGCGAAGCTGTGCTCCAGGTTGTCGATCCCCAGGTCGATGGCCTCGCCATAGGTGATCGAGCAGAGGTGGCCGGTGAGCTTCAGCCCTCGCGCATGGGCGGCGTCGATGGCGGCTTTCAGTTCGGCGCGGGAGAGATAGTTGTAGGCCTTGAACGAGGTCGCCCCCTCGTCGGCCCAGAAGTTCACGGTGCGCGTGGCGTCGGCAGGGTCTTTCAACGCCACCATCTTGGAGGTCAGCAGGTGCTGGCCTTCGAGATAGGGCCCAGTGACGTCCATGTCGGGGCCGGGCTGGCGTCCGGCGGCGATGGCGTGGGCGGTGTTGATGTCGCCATAGGTCGCCAGTGTGCCGCCGGTGCGAAGCGTGGTGGTCCCGCCGGCCAGATAGAGCCGCGAGAAGCTGTAGGGGAACTCGCCGTACTCGCCGCCCTTGGGCGAGGGGTAGAACATGTGCTCGTGCACCATGACGAAGCCGGGCAGCAGGGTCTTGCCGGTTCCCTCGATCACCGCGACGCCCTGCGGCGGCTTCAGGCGGGCGGAGGGGCCGATGGCGGCGATGCGGCCATGATCGACCACCACAGTCATGTCGCGCCTGGCTGGCGCGCCCGTGCCGTCGACCACCTCCACATGGGTGAAGGCGATGCGCGGCTGGGCGTAGGCGACGAAGGCTGTGTCCGACGGCGCGAACCCGGTGACTGGATCGGCCGCGGGTTGGGCGTGCGCCGCCGCTGCGGATAGAACGGTCGCCAGGGTAGCCAGGGCGAAGGCGGGCTGACGCATCACGATTCCATGTCCAAGAGGCGGGAATGGTGAAGCTGCGCCGGCGCCGTCTTCGCCGCAAGCCTTCTCAGGCCGCGATCACACCGGCGAAGGGTTGCGCTCCCGGAAGATGTCCTGGTGCCAGTAGGGATAGGCGGCCGTGATCTTGCTTGCCGCGTCCAGCCGCGCCACCTGCTCGGTCGTCAGGTTCCAGCCCACCGCGCCGAGGTTCTGGCGCAGCTGTTCCTCGTTGCGCGCGCCGACCACCACGGTGGAGACGGTGGGCCGCTGCAGCAGCCAGTTCAGCGCCACCTGAGGGATGGTCTTGCCGGTCTCGCCAGCGACCGCGTCCAGCGCGTCGACCACCTTGAACAGGTACTCGTCGTCCATCTGCGGGCCCTTGTCGCCGGTCTTGTGCAGTCGGCTGGTCTCCGGCAACGGCTGGCCACGGCGAATCTTCCCGGTCAGCCGTCCCCAGCCCAGCGGGCTCCAGACGACCGCGCCCACGCCCTGGTCCAGACCCAGGGGCATCAACTCCCACTCGTAGTCGCGCCCGATCAGCGAATAATAGGTCTGGTTGGCGACATAGCGCGGGTAGCCGTACCTGTCGGAAACGGCCAGCGACTTCATCAGGTGCCAACCGGAGAAGTTCGACACGCCGATGTAGCGGATCTTCCCCTCGCGCACGAGCTGGTCGAGGGTGGACAGCACCTCTTCCGGCGGGGTCAGGGCGTCGAAGCCGTGGAGCTGGAACAGGTCGATATAGTCGGTCTGCAGCCGCTTCAGCGCCTTCTCCACCGTCGCGACCAGGTGGTGGCGCGACGAGCCGACCGCATTGGCCGCCTCGCCGGCGCGGAAGGTGGCCTTGGTCGAGATGATCACGCTGTCGCGGGGACGGCCCTTCAGCGCTTCGCCCAGCACCTCCTCGGCCGCGCCGGCGGAATAGACGTCGGCGCTGTCGAACATGTTCAGGCCCGCATCCAGGCAGATGTCCACCAGCCGGCGGGCCTCGGTCACGTCGGTGTTGCCCCAGGCCTCGAAGAACTCCCCCTTGCCGCCGAAGGTGCCGGTGCCGAAGCTCAGGACCGGTACGGTGAAACCGGACGCGCCGAGACGTCGAAATTCCATGATGGACTCCATTGCACGGACGAAGATCGCCGACGCGCCTGCGCCAGCCTGACGCAGGGGATGTAGGCCGCGACCGGCCCAATTCAACGCGCGACGGCCGATGGATGGGCTTTGAACCAAAGAGGCGTTCGGCTCGATTGCCAGACCGCTCCGAACCAGCTAAGCCCGCACGCTTCTGGTGACGTGGCCGAGAGGCTGAAGGCAACGGTTTGCTAAATCGTCATACCCGAAAGGGTATCGTGGGTTCGAATCCCACCGTCACCGCCATTAACTAATAAAGCCAAGGTTTTGCAGAGTTGTGTGGGTGTAAAACCTGCCGACCACAAGAGCGCGCGGAGTTCAAGCCAAAGTCTCCCTAGCAAAAAATTTGACTATTGGCGCGAGCTGGCGGTATTTGTTTTTACTTTGCTGCGGAGAAGCCGTCACGGCTACGGTTTTGGTGTTGATGGCGTGGATTTGGAAGTATTTACAATTCTTGCGGTTTCGAGCGCCGTTTGAGCCGTCTGACTGAGGCGGCGCGATATTCTCTAGAAAATTTCGGCGTTCTCTCAGAGAGTTTCCCCGACCGCTGAGCCGGCTCCCTCACGCGAAACCGTTGCGCAACAAAGGATCTGACCCACCGGGTAGAGATTGCCGATGCAATTCACTGGCCGCGTGACGGCAGGTCTTCACCAGGTCGACGAACGCCGGCCCAAGCGTGCGTGCGCTCGCGCGGCGCGCGCGCGCCGCACATGTGAGAAACCGGAGCGGCGCTGACTCCTGCTATGGGCGCCAAGCGGTCCTAGCGAGCAGCCGGGAGCTCGCCTTTCGTTTGACCGGCCCAGGTGACAATAGACTATGCGCTTTGGGATCGTGGAAGCCGCTGCGATCAAGGCTGAGTATAGGAAGCTGGCGTGATGAGCTGCATGGCGTCAGAATCGGAGGAAATCCAGTCGTGAACCATTTCGACCGCCGCAGCTTCCTGGCCACCGCGGGCGCGGCGGCGCTGGCGGGGACCGCCCATGCGCAGCAGTCGGCGTCCGGCGTTGAGGTCGAGCTCAACAAGGCCTTCGATGACATCTTCGACCAGAACCTGGACCATAGCCCGGAGCAGGTGAGTTCGCTGGGCCTGGACAAGGGCGCGCGCGCGGCGGCGAAATCAAAGCTGCACGACGGCTCCCTGGCTGCGGTGGAGCAGCGCAAGCAGGAGACGGCCGCCAACCTCGCCCGCCTGCGCAAGATCGACCGCAAGGCGCTGACTGGCATGGCGGCGGTGGACTACGACTGCGTGATCTACAACCTTGAGGCCGCCGACGAGGGCAATCGGCGCTTCGCCTATCCGACCGGTAACTCGCCCTATGTACTGAGCCAGATCAGCGGCGCCTATCAACAAATCCCCGACTTCCTCGACAGCCAGCACACCATCGCGACGAAGGCGGACTGCGAGGCCTACGTCGCGCGCTTGAGCGAATTCGCCCGGCTGATGGACCAGGAGGTCGAGCGCGTCCGCCATGACGTGGGGCTGGGCGTCGTGCCGCCGGACTTCTGCATCGCCAGCGCACTTAGCCAGATGAAGACCCTGCATGCGCCGGCCGACAGGTCGACCTTGGTGTCGTCGGTGGCCGATCGCGCCAAGGCCAAAGGGATCGACGGCGACTGGCGGGGCGAAGCGACCAAGGTCTACGAGCAGCAGGTGCTGCCGGCGCTGGACCGCCAGATGGCGCTGATGGAAGGCCTGAAGGGCAGGGCGACGCATGAGGCCGGCGTCTGGCGCCTGCCGGACGGCGCGGCCTACTATGCGCTGGCGCTGCGTATCCGCACGACCACGACCATGAGCCCGGCCGAAGTACACAGGCTGGGCCTGGACGTCACCGAGGATCTGAACGCGCGCGCCAACGTGCTTTTCAAGAAACTGGGCATGACCCAGGGAAGCGTGGCGGAGCGCTACCGAGCCCTCTTCAAGGACCCGAAGTATCTTTACCCCAACACCGATGAGGGCAAGGCCAAGGAGGTCGCCGATCTCAACGCCCTCGTGCAGGACATGCAGGCGCGCTTGCCGGCCTATTTCGGCGCCCTGCCGAAAACGCCGCTGGAGATTCGCCGCATCCCGCCGGCAACGGAGCAGGGAGCGTCCACCCACTACACCAGCGGCAGCCTGGATGGGACGCGGCCGGGCATCTACTGGCTGAACCTGCGGGATACGGCCGAAGCGCCCTTCTGGGATATGCCGACGACGACTTTCCACGAGGGCATTCCCGGCCACCATCTGCAGAACACGCTTCAGCGCCAGGCCGACCTGCCGCTGATCCGCAAGGTTGGCGGCTTCGGCGCCTATGGCGAGGGCTGGGCGGTCTATTCCGAGCAACTGGCCCAGGAGATGGGTTTCTACAAGGACCATCCCGAGTGGGAGTTGGGTTACATCCACGACGCCCTGCTGCGGTCGGGGCGCCTGGTCACCGACACCGGCCTGCATGTCCTAAAGTGGAGCCGCGAGCGGGCCAGCCAGGCCCTGGCCGACATCGACGGCGATCCGATCACGCTCGCCCAGCAGGAGATCGAGCGCTACTGCGTCACGCCGGGTCAGGCCTGCAGCTACATGGTGGGCAAGGTGACCATCCTGCGCCTGCGGGAGAAGACCAAGGCCGCGCTGGGTCCACGCTTCGATATCCGCCAGTTCCACGACGCGGTCCTGCTCTCCGGCTCCATGCCGCTGACGGTGCTGGAAGGACGGGTCGACGCCTTCATCGCGGCGCAAAAAGCCTGAGGCGGGTTCTGTTAGCGCAAATTAATTGGCAGAAAACCCGAGAGGCAGGCGGTAAGATTGAGGCTTCGAAAGCGTATTTAGTTCGTGTTACATAATCGGCAACTCAATATAACTGCCTGTTAGCCAGCGAATGCGTAATGGCGTCTTGGCATCGGTGATGGATTCGTCGCTGACATCCTTTCCGGTTCCATAGTTGATCTGCATGTCAGGGCGCTTGGGCACGCCGACGACAGCGACGATGCGGCTACCCGGAGAGAGCAGACGAGCCGTGAGGGTCTGACTCTGGAAGGTCAAGGTCGTGCGGCGGCCGGGGACAAGCAGGCGCCGGTGCGTCCCATCGGCCATGTAGCTGGCCCGGCCGAGGTAGGAGGCCAGCGATAGGTAGCGGCCGTCGGCTCGCTGCTCATAGAAGGATATGGCGAGATCGAAGTCGCGCTTGTTGATCTCGACCGCGAACCGTCCGTGGAACAGGCCGTCGACCTCTGTGGCGCGGGCCAGCGGCGCGGTGGTGTAGACCAGGGCGTTGCGGGTGTCCGGGCGATCTGTCGATGGCTGATAATCCGCATCGCTGCGGTCGGCCAGGTTCACCTCGAGTTCAGGCCCAAGAGCGCTTGAAGCCGGGGCCGTGGGACTGAAAAGCAGGCGGTCGCCATCGCGTCGCGTGGTGAGGTGGAGCCGCAGGCGGTGGTTCGCCATCTGCGAGAGGGCGGGGACATGGCGCCATCGGTTCGCGCCCATCACCTCGAAATTGATCCGGTCTTTCAGCACTTCCGGCAGGGGCGAGCCGTAGAAGACGTGGTCGAACCATTTCAGCCGGATGTCCTGGAGATCGATCCGGGCCGCCGGGTCGATGGCGTAGCCGTCGACGACGGGCAGGACGCCGGTCTGCATCGCCGTATGGTGGTAGGGGCCAACCAGCAGGCGATGGTCGGCCGACGGCCGATAGCGGTAGTGCTGCTCCAGGTAATGGAGCGCTCCGACCATGCCGCCGTCGTAGTAACCCGTCTCGACGAACACCGGGATGTCCACCCCGGCGAACTCACGGCCATAGGGGATCAAGCGTCGCCAATAGGCATCGTAATCCGGATGGTTCAGCCAGGTGTCGAACACCGGATTGGGCTTGCCGTCGATCTTGTCCAGATCGCGATAAGGCCGGCCGCTCGCGTACCACTTGCGCTCCAGGCGGTCCCAGCGGGCCGTATCGCCATAGGTCTTGTCGTCCAGGCTCTTAGTGTCGGTCGTGTAGAACGGCCACGGATAGATGAAGCTCTGGAACACGTTGCCCTGCATGGGGGTATCGACGCCGGGCGCATTGCTGGCGTTGGTGGCTATGGCCTTCAGCGCGGCCGGACGGTGCTTGACCGCCGCCCATTGGGTCGAGGCGTTGTAGCTGCCGCTGAACATGCCGACCCGTCCGTCGCTCCATGGCTGGCGGGCGAGCCATTCGATCACCGTGGCGGCGTCCGCGCCGTCGTGCTCGTACGGGGTGACCGGGCCGGGGCTGCGCCCCTTGCCCCGCGTATAGGCGACCACCCCAGCGTAGCCGTAAGCCGCCATCTTCACTGCGTCGGCGAAGCTCCAGCGGTCGTTGGCATAGATGGTGAAGTTCAGCAGGGCGACACGCTTAGGCCGCTCCGTCGAGCGTGGCCGTACCAGCAACGCGTCGATCTGCGCGCCGTCCGGCGTCGGGATCAGCAACTGGTCGTCGATGTGGAAGCGTCGTTCAGCGTCGGCGCGGATGAGCAAGGGGGAGGTCGACATCAGGACTTCCCAAGCTGCTAGCGCTTCCCGGGTCGAGACCACCTCAGCGCCGGACGGGCAAACGGCCAGAGCCACGCCCAGGCACGCCTTCGCCGCCTCGTCGTAGGCCCGGTGCAGTTCGTCCAGGTCGGCATGCCACCAGGGCAGCACGTCCGCCATGCGCCGGTTGGACAGGTCGCCGTACGACTCGGCGAACGCGCGTCCGAAGGCCGATGGAAAGGCCATGCCGTCCTGCGCGTAGCGCTGCGCGCGCGTGTAGGTGCGCCAGGGGATCAATCCATCCGCGGGGCTGGGTTCCGTCCGGCGGTAGAGCGCCTGCAGCTTCGCTAGCGTGTCCTCCGCTGTGGCGTAGCGCCCGGCGGCGAGTTGCAGGCGATAGAGCCTAGTCAGGTCGGTCGAACTGGTCGCGGCGGTGTAGGCGGGGAGCAATGCCTCGGCGGCGCCCTTGAACTGGGCGGCGTCGGCGTCGGCTGCGACCGGTGGACCGCCTTTTTCGGCGAAAGCGTTGTTGGCGGGGATGGCGAAGGTGGCGCAGAGCGCGACCGCGAGGCGTCGGAAGGCAGGGGGCATGGGCGTCTCCAGTCGCCGGACCGGTAGCCGAACGCAGAGGACGCGGAGGGAAAATCGGCGAACGGGCGCCGGGATGAGGCGAACAACTCTAAGCCGTCGGTCAGAGGACCCGGTCGCGGAGGCTCCGAGCGCCGGATCGACTCGCAGGCACCGCCTGGCCGGTTCTCATGTGCAGTAGCATGCGGCCACCACCGGCCGGCTCGACCCGCTCGACGCAGTCGAGATTGACGATCCACGAGCGATGGACGCGAGCGAACCTGGCCGGGTCGAGCGTCTGTTCGAATTCGGACAAGGTCATGCGCACAAGATGGCTGCCATCCAGCGTTGTCACCTCCGCGTAGTCGTCGGCCCCGCCGATACACACTACGCGTTCGAGGTCGATGGGCCGGAGGTCGTCGCCGTCGCGGATGAAGTACCGCGACGGCTCGGGGACGCGTGCGCGTTCCACCTCGGGATTGGCGACCGTCGGGCCGTCGCTGGCCGACGGCTCTTCGGCGCTCGGCGAAGGCGCGGCCTTGCCGAGCTGCGCATAGGTGAGGGCCGCCAGGACCGCGTAGGTAGTCACCTCCTCGAGCAGTTGCCAGGCTGATCCTCCCGTCGGGAAGGCGCGCACCGAGAACTCGGTCAGCGAGGCGCCGTTGGCCAGGCCGAGCAGGACGATCAGGAGCCAGAACGATAGCAGGGCGAAGGCGGCGCAAAGACCGACATGGCCGAGGGTCTGGACCAGCAGGCCGCGCCCGACCAGCCGTGTGACTATCAGGTGGCGCGCGAATGCGCCGAAGATCACCACGGGCACGGTATTGGCCGCCCCGCCGACCAGGGCCGCGCCAAAGCTCAATCCGAGCGCCGCCCAGACCGTTATCGTGTAGGCCAGAAACACTAGGCCAATCGCGAGCAGATCGGGAAAGTGTCGTTTAGACATGGGCGCCGGTGTATTAGAACAATAAATCATCCCGCCCTGTGGCCAGACTGTCATGGGCGAAGCTCTAACGCAGCGTGCGTATGGGAGCTACGATAAGGACCTCTGAAGGGTCGCAAAAGCCCTATCTCGTCGCGCGCACAAGTTCATTCATCTGAAAAGTCGGCCTTATCCGGCAGCCATCAAGCGACAAAAAACATGAAGGGTCGCGTCCGACCCGTGGGCCCGGAAGTCGGATTTTTGAATGCCGGGGTCGACCCGTTTCCGGGCGCGGACTCTGGAAGGCGACATCGGGAATTGTCGGGCTTGAGGGCCGAGGAGCGAACTCCGCAAACGTCGCCTAAGGGTCGAAAGTTGGTCTAACTCATGGACTCGTCGGCGAGCGATGTCCGCTATCAGGCGTCGCAACTATGCCCGAAGGCCTCCACTCGAGTCGCTCAGTGGCTATCGTGGACTGGTCTGCGCGCATCCATCCCCGCGGAAACAGCTTGAGTCGCATCAGCGCGGGCCTGCTCGGCGGCGCGCAAGGCTTCCATGGCCGCTCGGCGGCCTTCGGCTGCCGCTCGCATGCCTTCCTCTCGCGCTTGAGCCGCTTCGATGCGCGCTTCAGCGGCTGCGCGCCGGCCTTCCTCTGCGGCCCGCAGCCCATCTTCAGCTGCGCGCCGTCCCGCCGCCCGGGCACGCTCGCCCTGCTCCCGTGCCCACTGAAGTTGGGCTTCGACCTGCTGGCGGTTCACGGCATGGTCGGAGTAGACCTTCACCACACGTCCTTCGTCGTCACCATAGATGAGGACCTGGTGCGCGCCCGAAAGACGATCCGGACGACTGCCGTCGCGAACCACGACGACCTTATGTCCGTTCGCATCATCTGCGGTGATGACTTCGCCGCCAGCGCCGCCCTTGACTTGCGGGGCCGCTGCAAGCGCCCCCTGGGGCAGGACCGCCAGGCTGAGCAGAATCATTGAGGCGCGGATCAGGGCCGGCCTCGGCTTTGCGATACGCCGATCAAGCATAGGCGAAAGCTCCCAGGGCGACCAACGGCGTCACGGCCATCAGCAACGCGCCGATGGCGGAAAGTGTGTTGAGGGTGCGGCTCATCGTGTTTCTCCAGGTCTGTGGGGTTGAAGTCCAGATCCTGGCGATGGAGTACAGTTCCTGCGCTCAGAGATGTAGTTAAATGCACGTCATGACGCGAATTTAAGAATATGAACTCCACGTAATTATCTTTGAGTTCGCATCTTCTTGGAAGATTTGTTCAAATTCTCCGGCTTCCGGCAGGGCCTGCCGCGATGAGCTGGTCCAGGCCTGACAGGAAGGTCTTCAGGACGGATGACGGATTGTCCGGCCGGTAGCCGACGGCGAGGTCGATAGTGGGCGGCTCGCCCCTCAAGGGCCGGCTCACCACCGACCAAGGCAGCAGCGGCTCGACATAGGTGGGCAGGAGCGCCACGCCGCGGGTGGAGGCGACCAGCGAAAGCCCCATGGCGAAGTTGTCGATGTGGTAGCTCGGCGTGAGATCGACGCCGCTCCGCCGCAGATAGTCGTCGACCACGGCCCGCAGCACATGCGGGACGTCGGAGAAGCCGACGAAGGTTTCGCCCTCGAGGTCGCGCGGGTCGACTTCCGATGCGGCGGCCAGGCGGTGGTCGCTCGGCAGGATGGCCACGAGCGGTTCCCGTGCGATGACCTGATAAGCGACGTCTGGTTTCGGTTCGACCCGCAGAAAGCCGAGGTCGATCTCGCCCCTCTGCAGCGCCTCGGCGAGATCGGGCGAGTACAGGCTCGTCACCTTGAACTCGATGTTCGGCAGCTCGCTCCGAAGGATGCGGGTGACGTGGGGCAGCCAGTCGACCTCCTGACCGGTCAGGAAGCCGACCGAGAAGACCGCCTTGGCAGGCTTGGCCGCGCGGCGGGCCGCCTGGACGGCCTCCGCCGCCTGGCTGACCGCAAGGCGGGCTGGACCCAGGAAGGCGCGGCCGGCGTCGGTCAGCTCCATGCCGCGCGCGCCCCGGGTGAAGAGCGCCGTACCCACCTCCAGCTCCAGGTCGCGGAGTTGGCGGCTGAGCGAGGGCTGGGCGGTGTGCAGCCGCTTTTCGGCGGCTAGCGTGACGCTGCCTTCCTCGGCGACGGCGATGAAGTAGCGGAGGTGGCGTAGCTCCATGCCGAACCCATGCCTGTGAGATATACCTGCGCAGCGTACAAAGTCTTTCTCAGGTGAGGGGGCAAGCCCTAAATCATCGCTTGTCACACAGGAATGACGGTCCCGACGGCAAGATTAATGGCCGCAGCGCTCGCCAACTCCGCCACAGCCTGCCGCCAAAGGAGAGGCGCCATGTCCGCCGAGCATACCCATTTCACCGCGCCGACGCAGTTCGTCGAAGCCAAAGGCATCCGCTTCGCCTATCGCCGCTTTGGGCGGGCAGGGGGTGTCCCAATCGTCTTCAACCAGCATTTTCAGGGTACGCTGGATCACTGGGACCCGGCTGTAACCGACGGCCTGGCCAAGACCCGCGAGGTCATCCTGTTCGACAACGCCGGCGTCGCCAGCAGTTCGGGCGAGACGCCCTCCAGCTTCCAGGAAATGGGGGCCAACGCCATCGCCTTCATCGAGGCGTTGGGGCTCGACAAGGTCGACGTGTTGGGCTTCTCGATCGGCGGCATGGTCGCCCAGGAGATCGTCCTGCAAGGCGGCGACCTGGTCCGCAAGCTGATCCTGGTCGGCACCGGCCCCCGCGGTGCGGACATGTCCGCCAGCCAGTCGGCCGCGATCTTCGCCGCAAGCTACGACCCGCCCGAACACCTCTGGCTGAAGGTGCATTTCTCGCCGTCCGAAGCGAGCCAGGCCGCCGGTCTCGCCTTCCTGGAGCGCAAGCTGCGCCGTCAGGATCGCGATCCGCTGGTCGGCGAGCAGACGGTGAACGCCCAGATCGCTGCGATCGGCAAGTACATCGCCTATCGCGAGGTCGAGGGGTATCTCGATTACCTCCGGACCATCCGTCAGCCGACCCTGATCGTCCAGGGCAGTAATGACGTGATCATCCCGACTTACAACTCCTACGTCATGCAACAGAATCTGCCCGACGCGCAGCTCGTCCTGTTCCCCGACGCCAACCACGGCTCGTTCTACCAGTATCCGCGATCCTTCGTCGCCTATGCGACGGCCTTCCTCGACGCCTGACTGCGCCGCCTCCCGCCCTTCTTCCAGGGACGGCTTCGACGGGGTGGCGACGAACGCCACTACAGCGACTTCCCCGAATATCTAGCCCCGCTGACCGCGGCGGCCTGACCACCTTCACGAGAGGACATCATCATGAGCCGCAAGATCATCTTCGAGCAGGCGGGCGAGCCCGAGGTCCTGCAGTACCGGGACGTGGAAGTCCCCGCGCCAGGCCCCCACGAGGTGCGCATCGCCGTCAAGGCGATCGGCGTCAACCGCGCCGAGTCCATGTGGCGGCGCGACGACTACATCGAACCGGTCAGCTATCCCGCCGGCCTCGGCTACGAGGCTGCGGGCCTGGTGGACGCGGTGGGCGCCGAGGTGACGGGCTTCGCCGTCGGCGAGGCGGTCAACCTGATCCCGTCCTTCTCGATGAACCAGTACACCACCTATGGCGAGCTGATCCTGGCGCCCGACTACGCGGTGGTGAAGCAGCCGGAGGGGCTGTCCTTCACCGAGGCCGCCTCGATCTGGATGATGTTCGTCACCGCCTACGGCGCCCTGATCGAGGACGCCAAGGTCGGGCCCGGAGACGTCGTCCTGATCCCGGCCGCCTCTAGCAGCGTGGGTCTGGCGGCGATCCAGCTCGCCAACTTCGCCGGCGCGACGTCCGTGGCGCTCACCCGAACCTCCGCCAAGCGCCAGCAACTGCTCGACGCCGGCGCCAAGCATGCGATCGCGACGGAAGAGAGCGATCTGGTGGCTGAGGTGATGCGGATCACCGACGGCAAGGGCGCGCGCGTCGCCTTCGATCCCGTGGGCGGCCCGACCTTCCCCAAGTTGATCTCCGCGCTGGGCTTCCAGGGCCTGATCTATCTCTACGGCGCCCTGAGCGAAGAACCGACGCCGCTGCCGGTGCTGGAGATGATCGCCAAGATGCCGACGCTGAAGGCCCATAACATCTGGGGCACGAGCGGCGACGAGACCCGGCGCAGGGCGGCGGTCGACTATGTCCGACGCGGCCTGGAGACCGGCGCGCTAAAGCCGGTGATCGATCGGGTGTTCCCCTTCGACCAGATGATCGAGGTGCACCGCTACCTCGAAACCAACGGCCAGTTCGGCAAGGTCGTCGTCACCCTTTGACCTCCCCAGGTGGGCGCCGACCGTGGCGTCCGCCCTTCCCACCAAGGAGCCACACCATGTCCCCCTGCAACGGCAAGACGGCGCTCGTCACCGGCGCCTCGCGCGGCATTGGACGCGCCGCGGCGCTCGCGCTCGCGAAGAACGGCGCCCAGGTCCTGGTCCACTATGTCCGCGGCGCCGAAGAAGCCCGCTCGGTCGTGGAGGAGATCCGCGCTTCGGGCGGCCGGGCGGAAGCCATCTGCGCCGATCTCGCCAAGCCCGACGGTCCGCGCGAGTTGGCCGCCAAGGTGCGCGCCATCGTCGGCGAGCGGCTGGACATCCTGGTCGCCAACGCCGGCGTATCGAAGGTGGCGACCCTGGAGGAGACGACCGTGGAGGACTTCGACGGCCTCTTCGCGGTCAATGTCCGCGCGCCCTACTTCCTGGTCCAGCAGCTGTTGCCGATCCTGAAGGAAGGCTCCAGCATCGTCTTCACCTCCTCGCTGGCGGCGCACGCGGCGCTCGGGAACATCTCCGCCTATGCCGCCACCAAGGGGGCGATCGACACCCTGGTGAAGCATTTCGCCTTCATCCTCGGACCGAAGGGCGTGCGGGTGAACGCGGTCGCTCCGGGCGTGGTGGACACCGACATGTCGAGCTTCGCCAAGACCGACGCCGGTCGCGATCTTACCCTCGGCATGCAGGCGCTGAAGCGCATCGCCCAGCCTGACGACATCGGCGGCGCCATCGCCTTCCTCGCCTCCGATGCGGCGCGCTGGATCACGGGCGACACGCTGCGTGTCGATGGCGGCGCGAAGCTTTGAGGGCCGGCAACGTCGGAGAACCGGAGCGACGCTCCTGTCTATTATGGATGCTGAGCTGCCCATGCTCTGCGGAACGTCGCTCCACTGGATTTCTTCAAAACGCAAACGCGCTCACGGACACGTCCGAGGCCCGAGGCCCTGGGACTGGGCCTGGGGTAGCCTGGGCGCGTATGTCGGGCTAATTCCCTCGCATGGCACGAACCAAGCAGAGCCCCGAGTTTGAGATTGAGGTCGATGGGGAGCCTTATGTCTGGCGGCTTCAACGCCAGCCCCAGTGGTCCAGCGACGCTGCGGATTGGCGCGGCATGGCGATCGCGGTGCGTCACAAGGAGGGACAGCGCGAAGCCGTGCTGGAGTTTCCACCGGGCCGGCAGCCCAGATACGGCGCGCCGCAACTGCAGTCCTCCCAGATCGCTCCGGACCTGGTGGCGAAAGCCATCGCCTCCGCCATCGTGGCGGGATGGGAGCCGCAGTCCCGGGGCAAAACGGTCGCCATCGTCGTGGATGCGACCGGCGGCTGACGCATTGAGGCGGTACTGTCAGCTCAAATCCGCCGAGGTCGGGTCTTCAGCCGCAGATCCCGAATGTCTGCAGGCCGGAGAGGCGCCAACTTTCGCTATGGACGCTTCTCAGAATTGCGGGTCGAAATTGAAGCAAATGGCGTTCGACAGGGCGATCATATCGCCGCTGAGCTTCATCGAGCCTGGGACCTCGGGGTAGGGCGTTTGAGGTCCGTGCACCTCGACGCGGTAATAGGTCCGCGCGGTGGTGATGGGCGTATCGGTGAAGACCGCTTCGGGGTGAGCGCCCGTGAGGCTCACGGTCGTGAACTTCTCTCCGTCCTTGATCACGTCCACCGAATAGGCGGCGGCCCGATCCATGCGGCCGACAAGCGCCACATGAAAAGCCACGGGCTTGCCGGTCGGCTTGGCGTTGTCGCCCTGCATCATGTCGGGGTGGCCGTCGTCGTCCAGGTCCGCGGTGAACTCCACGCGCGGGTCATAGGGATTGGCGCTGATCGACACCCGGCCATTGGTCAAGGCGTCGACCACGGCGTGGCGCGTGCGGGCCTTGGCGAAGACCCAGGTGGTGGGGGTGCCCACGTTGTTGATGTACGCCTCGTAGGTCAGCGGCGTGGCCTGGTCAGGGGTGTCGGGAACGCCGTGGTGGCTGTCGCTGCCGCCTCGTCCGGTCATCTTGCGGCCCGACTTCAGCATGTCGTCCCAGATGTGCATGTTGATGGCGTTGGTCGCCCAGACGGACGAGTTCCACGCCTCCACCGAGTCCACGAAGTCATAAGAGAAGGCGAAGGCGTCGTGCGTGCCCGGATGATTGGCCGACAGGTGCACGCCGAGCTTCCTTTTCAGGGCGGCTATGACTGTGTCGCGGTCGTCGGCGATGTCGTAGAGCGCTTGGTGGTCATAGGGGACGGCCGAGATGATGGTGGCGTGGCCACGGTGGGTGGTCCACTCCGCGCCGTAGAGCAGCAGCATCCGGTCGGATCGATATTCCGGGTCGACCCAGATATTGTGGGCGACATCGCCGTTCACGTGGTTGTCGTGGTCGGAGATGAGCAGGTAGTCCATCCCGGCGTGGTCGGCGAGCGCCAGGATCTTGCGCACCGGATTGTTGCTCGAATCGCGGCTATGGCGCGAGTGAATGTGCAGGTCGCCCTTGAGCCATACGCCGTCGGTGAGGCTGGCGACCTGCGGGATGGTGGTTGGCGGCCGATAGGGTGTGGCGTGGACCGCGCGCGGTGGGGTCGCACCGGCGGCGAGAAGGGTCGCCGCAGCGAGAGCGGCGAAGACGGAAACACGCATGTGGCGCCCTTTGGTCGAATCGGAATCGCCGGCCATCCTTGCCGTAAGCCGATGACAATTTTGCGGATGTCGCACCAGGGCTGTCAGGCCAATTTCTAAAGCCCAGAGATTGACCTTATCTTCCCGAAATTAGGCGATCGCCGCCTATGACCAGACTTCAAAGGCGTAGTTGCGTCGCGCCCGAACTATCGGCCGACTGACCGGGTGTATTTTTGTCCAGAAGGCGCGGTAAATCGCAGCGTGAGACGTCAATGGTCGTCCGATTTGGCCCACGAATTCCGACAACCGCCCTGGCGAAATGTTTCCGGCTCAAAACGACACTAATATTGTGATCTATGATGTGAGAACTCATCGCCAGTTTGGAACACGGGAACCTGTTGTCATTGACCCCTGCCGACAGCAGAGTTGTCAAGCTACGACAGGCTACCGCTTGTTCCGTTGCAAAACCCCGGTTCCCCGATGTGTCGCTGCGCTGATGACGACCTGCCAACCGTCGCCGGCGAAGGGCGCTGTTTCACCACGCCCGTCTTCGAACCGGAGGGCGTCGAGGCGCTTCAGACGGATGTCGCCAGCAAAGCCGGCGGTCAGGGCGACGAGAAGGTCGACGCCGTCCGAAAGCGCGATGTCGGTCGCGACCCGGTGCAGCGTCGCGGTCGGGCCGCCACGCCGGACCATAACGTTCAGGTCCTGGACCGGCTCGATGACCTCGGCCCTACATGCAAGGTCGCCGGGAAAGGCGAACGGTCCGCAGGAGGGATCGAGCTCCACCGACGGACGCCCGTCGAACGACAGCCGCATGGCTCCTTCAAGCACTACGAGCTGGCGATCCACCCCTGGGAATGTGGAGAACGCCCCGCTGGCGTTGACGGTCGCCACGCTCACACGCCAGTCGAAATCGAACCCCGCGCCTTGAGGGTGGACAGCGATCTCCTGGGTTGTTCCGCCCCCGTCCTTCCAGGCGACGGCCGTCCGGGCTAGGGCGGGGAGGAACGCCGCTCTCATCCCAGGATGCCGGGCAGGTCGAGGCCCTGCTGACGGGCGGAGTCGATCGCCAGGTCGTATCCCGCATCGGCGTGTCGCATGACGCCGGTGGCGGGGTCATTCCAGAGCACGCGTTCGATCCGCTTGGCGGCGGCTTCGGTGCCGTCGCAGACGATGACCATTCCGGCATGCTGCGAAAAGCCCATGCCCACACCGCCGCCGTGGTGAAGCGAGACCCAGGTGGCCCCGGACGCCGTGTTCAGCAGCGCGTTCAGCAGCGGCCAGTCCGACACCGCGTCCGAGCCGTCGCGCATCGCCTCGGTCTCGCGATTGGGCGAGGCGACGGAGCCGGAATCCAGATGATCGCGCCCGATCACGATCGGCGCCTTCAGCTCGCCCGACGCCACCATCTCGTTGAAAGCCAGGCCCAGTCGGTGCCGATCGCCCAGTCCGACCCAGCAAATGCGCGCCGGCAGGCCCTGGAACTTGATCTTGCGGGCGGCCATGTCGAGCCAGGTGTGCAGGTGGGGATTGTCGGGGATCAGCTCCTTCACCTTGGCGTCGGTGCGGGCGATGTCCTCCGGATCGCCCGACAGCGCCACCCAGCGAAACGGCCCGATCCCGCGGCAGAACAGCGGGCGGATGTAGGCCGGCACGAAGCCCGGGAAGTCGAAGGCGTTCTCCACGCCCGCCTCCTTGGCCATCTGGCGGATGTTGTTGCCGTAGTCGACGGTGGGCACGCCGGCCGCCTGGAAGTCGAGCATGGCCTGGACATGCTCGGCCATCGACGCCTTGGCGGCTTCCTCCACCGCCTTGGGGTTCTGCTCGCGCGCGCCGAACCAGCGCTCCAGGCTCCAGCCCTTGGGCAGGTAGCCGTTGATCGGGTCGTGGGCCGAGGTCTGGTCGGTCAGCAGGTCGGGCCGCACGCCGCGCTTGAACAGTTCGGGCAGCAGCTCGGCGGCGTTGCCGAGCAGGCCGACCGAGACCGGAGCCTTGTCGCGACAGGACTGCTCGATAATGGCCAGCGCCTCGTCCAGGGTCTCGGCCTTGCGGTCGAGATAGCCGGTGCGCAGACGCATCTCGATGCTGGAGGGCTGGCATTCGATGGCCAGACACGAGGCGCCCGCCATCACTGCCGCCAGGGGCTGCGCTCCGCCCATGCCGCCGAGGCCCGCCGTCAACAACCAGCGGCCCGACAGGTCCCCGCCGTAGTGCTGGCGCCCCATCTCGACAAAGGTCTCGTAGGTGCCCTGAACGATGCCCTGGGCGCCGATATAGATCCACGAGCCGGCGGTCATCTGGCCGTACATGGCCAGTCCCTTGCGATCGAGCTCGTTAAAATGGTCCCAGGTGGCCCAGCGCGGCACCAGGTTGGAGTTGGCGATCAACACGCGGGGGGCGTCGGCGTGGGTGCGGAACACGCCCACCGGCTTGCCTGATTGCACCAGCAGGGTCTCGTCGTCGCCCAGCCGGCGCAGGGTCTCGACGATCTTGTCGAAACTCTCCCAGTCGCGCGCCGCCCGGCCGATGCCGCCATAGACCACCAGCTCCTCGGGGCGCTCGGCCACGTCGGGGTCCAGGTTGTTCATCAGCATCCGCAGGGGGGCTTCGGTCAGCCAGCTCCGCGCGGTGCGCTCGGTTCCCGTGGCGGCGCGGATGGTGCGGGTCTTGTCGAGGCGGGTAATGGGCTCAGCTCCGCGTAAAGGTCAGGCAGGCCTGGAGGACGTCGGTCAGGGTCGCGCGCAGCGGCGCGGCCTGGTCGGGGCGGTAGGGTGCGGGCCAGCTTTGCGGCGTGGGCAGGACGTCGGGATCGTCCATGTAGCCGCGACAGGCCAGCTCCATCTGGATGGCGTGGACGCCGTCGCCGGGCTGGCCGTAATGGCGGGTGGTCCAGCCGCCCTTGAACCGGCCGTTGGTCGCCCGGCTCAGCCCCGAGGCGTCGCAGGCCGCCTCGACCGCCGCCGTCAACGCCTCGTCGCAACTCGCGCCGCTGTTGGCGCCGAGGTTGAACTGGGGCAGCTCGCCCTCGAACAGGCGCGGCATGCGCGAGCGGATCGAGTGGGCCTCATAGAGCACCACCCGGGGATGATCGGCCCTCAGGCGTACGATCTCGGCGGCGAGGGTGGCGTGGTAAGGCGCGAACCAGGTCTCGCGACGCGTGGCGATCTCCGCATCGTCGGGTTCGGCGCCGGGACGGTAGAGCGGCTCGCCATCGAAGGTTTCAATCGGACAGAGCCCTGTGGTGGTCTGGCCGGGATAGAGCGAGGCGCCGCTCGGGTCGCGGTTGACGTCGATCACCGTGCGCGAGATCGTCGTGCGCACCGTCGTCGCGCCGAGCCCGGCCGCGAAGTCATACAGCCGCTCGATATGCCAGTCGGCGTCCTTGCGTCCCAGCCAAGGCGAGACCAGCCGCGCCTCGATCTCCGCCGGGATTTCGGTCCCGGTGTGCGGGATGCTGACGATCAGCGGGGCGTCGCCGCGATGGATTTCGAGCCAGGACGGGATCATCGGGCGATCCAGGGCAAATGAGCCTCCCCGGCCGCCGTGGCGACCTGTCCGCTGGCGACCAGCTGGATCGCCGCCGCCATGTCGGGATGGAACAGACGGTCGTCGTCCAGATGCGGGACCACCTTGCGGACCAGCCCTCGCACGCCTTCGAGCGCCGCGCTGGAGGCCAGGCCCGTATGGAAGTCGCAGCCCTGGGCGGCGGCCAGCAGCTCGATCCCGATCACCGCGACCGCATTCTCCACCATGCCCATCAGGCGCCGTGCGCCATGGGCGGCCATGGAGACGTGGTCCTCCTGGTTGGCGGAGGTGGGGATGGAGTCGACGCTGGCGGGATAGGCCCGCTGCTTGTTCTCCGACACCAGGGCGGCGGCGGTGACCTGGGGGATCATGAAGCCGGAGTTCAGGCCCGGCTTGGGCGTCAGGAAGGCCGGTAGGCCCGACAGGGCCGGGTCGACCAGCATGGCCGTGCGCCGCTCCGACAGCGAACCGATCTCGCACACCGCCAGCGCGATCATGTCGGCGGCGAAGGCCACCGGCTCGGCGTGGAAGTTGCCGCCCGACAGCGCCTCGCCCGTATCGGCGAAGATCAGCGGGTTGTCGGTGACGCCGTTGGCCTCCGTCGCCAGCGTGTCGGCGGCCTGGCGTAATACATCGAGCGCCGCGCCCATCACCTGGGGCTGGCAGCGCAGGCAGTAGGGGTCCTGCACGCGGGTGTCGTTGACCAGGTGCGAGGCGCGGATCGCCGAGCTATCCATCAGTCTGCGGAGCGCATCGGCGGCTTCGATCTGGCCGCGGTGGCGGCGCACGGCGTGGATGCGCGGATCGAACGGCGCGTCGGAACCCTTGGCCGCCTCGGTCGAGAGCGCGCCGGTCACAAGCGCGGAGCGGAACAGCACCTCCGCCTCGAACAGGGCCGCCAGCGCGAAGGCGGTGGAGAACTGGGTGCCGTTGAGCAGGGCCAGACCCTCCTTCGGTCCCAGCACCAGGGGCGTCAATCCCGCACGCGCCAAGGCGGTGGCGGCGGGCAGGCGCTGGCCTTCGAAGGCCGCGTCGCCCTCGCCGATCATGGCGCAGGCCATGTGCGCCAGGGGCGCCAGATCGCCCGAGGCGCCGACCGAGCCCTGGGCCGGGATGATCGGAATCACGCCCTTGACCAGCATCGCCTCCAGCAGGGCGACGGTCTTGGGCTGCACGCCGGAAAAGCCCTGGGCGAGGCTGGCGAGCTTGAGCGCCATCATCAGCCGCACCACCGCCACCGGCGACGGCTCGCCAACCCCCGCGGCGTGGGACAGGACAATATTGCGCTGCAGCTGCTCCAGGTCCTCGGGGGCGATGCGCACGCTCGCCAGCTTCCCGAAGCCGGTGTTGACGCCGTAGACCGGCTCGCCGTGCGACAGGATCGCCGCGACGGCCTCGGCGCTGGCGGCGACCTTGGGCGCACAGGCCGGGTTCAGGCCGACTCCGGCGCCGCGATAGACCGCCCGCCACTCCGGCAGGGTCACTTCGCCGGGGCGCAGGTTCACGCTGTTCATTGTCCACTCCAGACGCGGGCATGGAGCGGGTTGAGCCCCATGCGGTAAACGAGTTCGGCCGGGCGCTCGACGTCCCAGATCGCCAGGTCGCAGCGCTTGCCCGCCTCCAGCGTCCCGGTCTCGGCGCCCATGCCGAGCGCGCGCGCCGCCTCGCGGGTGACGCCGGCCAGGCACTCCGGGACGGTCATGCGGAACAAGGTCGCGGCCATGTTCATGACCAGCAGCAGCGAGGTGAGGGGCGAGGTGCCGGGATTGCAATCGGTCGCCAGCGCCATCGGCACACGGGCCGCGCGCAGCGCCTCGACGGGCGGGAGCCGGGTTTCGCGCACGAAATAGAAGGCGCCGGGCAAAAGGGTCGCGACCGTACCGGCCCGGGCCATGGCTTGGACACCCGCCTCGTCCAGATATTCCAGGTGATCGGCCGACAGCGCGCCGAATTCTGCGGCGAGGGCCGCGCCGTTCAGGTTCGAAAGCTGCTCGGCGTGCAGCTTGACCGGTAAGCCGTGGGCGCGGGCGGCCTCGAACACGCGCCGGGTTTGGGCCGCGGAAAAGCCGATGCCCTCGCAGAACGCGTCCACGGCGTCGGCCAGGCCCGCGGAGGCCGCCGCCGGGATCATCGCATCGCAGACCAGATCGACATACTGCTCCGGGTTATCGGCGAATTCCGGCGGCAAGGCGTGGGCGCCCAACAAGGTCGTCGTCACCGACACCGGCCGGACCCGGCCCAGGGTCCGGGCGGCGCGGAGGCTCTTCAGTTCGTCGGCCAGCGAGAGCCCGTAGCCGGACTTGATCTCAATCGTGGTCATGCCTTCGGCGATCAGGGCGTCCAGGCGGGGCAAGGCGGTGGAGACCAAGGCCGCTTCGTCGGCCACGCGCGTGGCTCGCATGGTGGAAAGGATCCCACCTCCGCTAAGCGCAATCTCCTCATAGCTCGCACCTGCAAGGCGCCGCTCGAACTCCTGGGCGCGGTCGCCGCCGTAGACGAGATGGGTGTGTGGGTCGATCAGCCCCGGAGTGACCCAGCGCCCCTCGCCGTCGATCGACTCCTCGGCCTCCAACGCGGGCGCCTCTCCCGCCGGACCGGCGTACAGGATGCGACCGCCCCGGGCCGCGATAAGCCCGTCTTCGACGATCCCGAGGCCGGGCAGAGTCGGGGCGAGCGTCGCCATGCGGACATTTCGCCATAACCGCTCGCACCGCATCGCCCGTTTCCTTCGGCGGAGGCGGCCTCTTGCCGCTCGGTTCAATATGTATAGACATATCTGCGAGGCAAGGATTGTCTAGTGACCGAGGCGCACTTCTTTTTTGACCAAGCGCTGACGCCGGCCGGCTGGGCGTCGCAGGTGCGCATGAGCGTGCGCGACGGGCTGATCGTGACCCTTGAGCCGGGATCGCGCCCGGCGCCGGGCGATCGGACCGCGGCCATCGGCCTGCCGGGTCTCGGCAACCTGCATAGTCACGCGTTCCAGCGGGCCATGGCCGGCCTGACGGAAATCAGCGGCTCAGGAGCGGACAGCTTCTGGACTTGGCGAGAGGTGATGTACCGGTTCCTCGGGCGCCTTGATCCTGAGGCGGTGCAGGCGATCGCCGCCATGGCCCAGGTGGAGATGCTGGAAAGCGGCTTCACTCGGGTCGGAGAATTCCACTATCTGCACCACGACGTGGACGGCGCCCCGTACGAGGACCCGGCGGAGATGGGCCGGCGTCTGGCAGCCGCCGCCCAGGAGAGCGGCATCGGCCTAACGCTCCTGCCGGTGTTCTACGCCCACTCGGGCTTTGGCGGCGCCGCGCCCAGTTCCGACCAGAAGCGCTTCCTGCATACGATCGACGGCTATGCCCGCCTGTTGGAGGCCTCCCGCGCCGCCTTGGAGGACCTGCCCGACGGCGTCCTGGGGATTGCGCCCCACAGCCTGCGCGCCGTGACACCGCAGGAGTTGGCGGCGATCACGCCCTTGGCCGACGGCGGTCCCATCCACATCCATGTCGCCGAGCAGCTCAAGGAGGTCGAGGACAGTCTGGCTGTGCTCGGGCGACGGCCGGTGCGCTGGCTGTTGGATCATGCCCAAATCGACGAGCGCTGGTGCTTCGTGCACGCCACGCACTTGGATGACGATGAGGTTCAAGCGCTGGCCCGAAGTGGGGCGACGGCGGGCCTGTGTCCGGTGACGGAAGCTAATCTCGGCGACGGGGTGTTCCCCGCTGACCTTTTCCTGGCCGCCGGCGGCGTCTTCGGCGTCGGCTCGGATTCCAATGTCAGTATCGACGTGGCCGAAGAGTTGCGTCTGCTCGAATACGGCCAGAGGCTGACGCGCCACGGCCGCGCCGTTCTGGCAGGGGGGCCGAAGCGGTCTACAGGCGCGAACCTCTACAAGGTGGCGCTCTGCGGCGGCGCCCGGGCGCTCGACGGCGCCGAGGGTCTTGTCCCTGGCGCCTCGGCGGACTTTCTCACCCTGGACCCAGAGCATCCCAGCCTGGTGGGGCGCAGAGGAGACGCCCTTCTCGACAGCTGGATCTTCGGCGGCGCCCGGGCGGCGATCGACGGCGTGTGGCGCCGGGGCCGTCAAGTGGTGGCTGGCGGCCGCCATCTCGGCCGTGCGACCATAGCCGCGAGCTATGCCGCCACCCTGAGGAGACTACTCGATTGACCGTTCCGCCGCCGCTGCACCAACGTATTCGCAGCGGTATCGAGGCCCGTATCCGCTCCGGACAATGGCCGCCAGGCTATCGGGTCCCGTTCGAGACCGAGCTGATGGCCGAGTATGGCTGCGCCCGGATGACGGTGAACAAGGCCATGGCCGCGCTGGTAGAAGCCGGGCTGATCGTTCGGCGCAAGCGAGCCGGATCGTTCGTGGCCCGGCCCAAGCTCCATGCCCCAGTGCTGCACATTCCCGAAATCCAGACGGAGATTCTCGCCCGCGGCGAGACCTACGCCTTCCGCCTAGTCTCGCGGCGCGTACGCGCGCCACGCACCAAACAGCCCGACGAGGTCCAGTTGGCGGCGGGCGGCCTGCTTGGTGATTGACCGGCGCACCTGGAGGGACGGAGAAAACGTCACTCGGGTGCGGCTCCAGTTCTCCGGCGAGACCTACGATCTGGTGGCCCGCTTCAGGCCGGGTGCCTGATTCCGGCTACGGTTTTGGCATCGGTTCAGCGCCGCCGCCGTCGTGCTGCGCCTTGTAGCGGTGGGATATGCTGACTTCCTCGTAGACGAGGAACGGCCGGAAGCTGACAAATTCCATTTTAGTCTGACAATGCCGCTTGTCCCCTTACAGCGACGACAAGACGGCCGCGCTTTCCCGTTGGTCGGGCGCTCGATGGGGATTACCGTCCAGATATAACAAGAAACGGGTGGGGCGGATGAATACCGGAGTGGTGAATGCTTCTGAGGTGATCGACTCCCGATCGTTGGGGCCCTTTCAGTGGCTCATCCTGATTGGCTGCGGCTTGGTCGCGGCGCTTGATGGCCTGGACACCCAGTGCATCGGCTACACTGCGCCCATGGTTGCGGCGGCGGTCAGGGTGCCCATGCACACCATCGGCCTGATCATCTCGGCGGGCTTGGTCGGCGCCACTATCGGCGCCTTCACTTTCGGCCCGGCGGCCGACCGCTTCGGGCGCAAGTGGCCGCTGGTGCTGTCCTGCACCCTTTTCAGCATCTTCACCTTCACCACCATCTTCGCCCATACGCTGCCGCAGATCCTGGTCATGCGCTTCCTGGCCGGCCTGGGTTTGGGTGGGGCGGCGCCGAGCTTCCTGGCGCTGGGAGGCGAATACTCGCCGCGCAGGCTGCGCGCCATCGTGGTCAGCTCGCTCTACGCCGCCTTCCCGCTCGGCGGGGTGGTGGGCGGCCTAGTCGGCTCCCAGTTGATCACCCACGTGGGCTGGAAGTCGGTCTTCGTGCTGGGGGGCCTCGGCCCGGCGGCCATGGCGGTGCTGGTGGCGACCACCTTCCCGGAATCCCTACGCTTCCTGCTGGCCAAGGGCGAGCGCAGCGCGCGGCTCGGCCAGATCCTGGGGCGCATCACCGGCGAGAACTATGCGGGCGTGACCTTCACCTCCAACGTCGGCCAAGTTGAGCAGGGCTCCGGCGTCGTTCCCCTGTTCACCGAGGGCCGGGCGCTGACCACCCTGGTCCTGTGGGTCCCCTTTTTCACCGCCTTCCAGGCCGTGCTGTGCATCAACACCTTTGCTCCGACGATATTCAAGATCGCGCACATTCCTCTGGCCACCGCGACCTTGATGCTGGTGGCGGGCAATCTCGGCGGCGTCTGCGGCGCGATTGCGGTCGGAGCGGTGATGCGGAAGTACGGCCCGTTCGTGATGCTGGTGCCCTTCATGATCATCGGCGGCATATCGACGGCCCTGCTGGGGTCGCTGACCTATTCCCTGCCGCTGCTGACCGTCGACCTCTTCGTGGAGGGGGTGACGCTGGGCGGCTCGGTGTGCGCCCTGTTCGCCCTGGCCGCCGCCGTCTATCCCACCCGCATGCGCGGCTCGGGGATCGGCTGGGCCAGCGGCATGGGGCGGGTCGGTCAGATCGTCGGGCCGCTGGTGCTGGGAGCCATGGTCGCCCAGCATGCCGGCGTGCCACAGATCTTCTTCGCCATGGGCGCGCCGTCGGTGGTGGGCGGCCTGGCGATCCTGGGCCTCTTGCCCGCACGCAAGCAGATGGACTTCGGCGGCGCCGAACCGGTCGCGGCGCATTGACGGCAACTAGCCCTGGGCCGTCCTGATCCGGCTGGAGCAGAACCGGCAGGGCATGCGCTTTCGGGGCAGTGTCAGACCAAATTCACACATGGTGATTTAAACCGCCCGCCCTCGCCAACGCCTTACGACGTCGATGCTTGCTGCGCCCACCATGCCCGCGAAAACGAGTGTGACGCCAGAGGCCGCCGACTCTTCAGTTTGGTCTGACAATGCCTTCAATCGCATTCGGCGCTCCAAGATTGTCGATTCTCCATGAAACCATTCCGCCGCTGGCGGGCACTCACACGCAGGGAACATCCTGCGATTTCGAGTGGAATATCGATGGGGGCCAATCAGCCTAAGCCGCGTAGCGGGCGCGACAGCGATCAAGCTTTGATGTCGCGTATTCTCGCGCGGGACATGGCGGCGTTCGAAGATCTCTATCGCGTTTACCGCCCGCGCCTCACCCGCTTCCTGTCCAAGCTGCTGCACCGTCCCCAGATGGTCGAGGAGGTGATGAACGACACCCTGATGGTCGTGTGGGATCGCGCCCATTCCTTCAACGGGGCCAGCCAGTTGTCGACCTGGATTTTTGGCATCGCCTATCGCAAGGCGATGAAAGCCTTGCGCCGCCAGGACGATCCGGTGGAGGACCCGTGGGCCGACGCGCGTGTCAGCTCCGAGCCGACGCCCGAAGAGGCGTTGGGCAAACAGCGAGCCCAGACGTTGCTTCTCCACGCCATCGGCCAGTTGTCGCCCGATCACCGCGCGGTCGTTGAGTTCACCTACTTCCATGAGATGGGGTATCGGGAAATCGCGGAGATCATGAGGTGCCCCGTCGATACGGTCAAAACGCGGATGTTTCACGCGCGCCGCAACCTCAAACGTCAGCTAGCCGGTGAACTGGCAGATTGGGTCTAGACCATGACTACAGCCGATATCATCAGCATGAGCCGTGACCCGCATCGGGCCATACAGGAACTTTTGCCCTGGTACGTCACCGGCACGCTCGTCCCTGAGGAGGCGGCCATGGTGGAGGCCCACCTCGCGACCTGTGAGGCGTGTCGCGCCGAACTGGAGACCGATCATGCGTTGGGCGCCATGGCGGCTTCAGCGTCCTTGGACGTGGAGCGGGGTTGGGCCGCACTCAAGACCCGGGTCGAAGGCGACGCGTCGCGCCGGCGTATCAGCCTCCGGCGAAGGGTGGCCGCCCTATCGCATCGCCGGCCCACCTCAGCCAAACCTTCCGCCAGGCGGTCCGGCGGCTGGGCGGTGGCGGCCAATGCCGCGAGCTTGATGCTGATCGCCGGCTTCGCCTGGATCTGGGCGCACCCGCAGCACGCACAGTACCATGTCCTGTCGGCGCCTCAGGTCGCCAGCCCGGGCAACGTGGTGGTCATCTTCAAGCCGACCACGTCCGAACAGGATATGCGGGAGATGCTCCGTGGCGCCAAAGCCCGCCTGGTCGATGGCCCCACCGCGAGCGACGCCTATGTCCTTCACGTGGCGGATGTTGAGCGCGCCGCCAGCCTCACCAAGCTTCGCGCCAACGGCCGGGTGATCCTGGCCGAACCCATCGATGGCGACCGCGGTCGGTGAGACGCCTCGGCCGACGACGATAATGGGTCTGTAGGCTTCGCCTCGCGACACGAGCAAGCGGCCTTACGCGCCTGTTGCGTCGCCGCCAGCGTCATCAGGCTGAGCCTGGAGGAGGCGCGCAAGACCTGGGAACCCGAGAACGGCGCGCCAAAGATCAAGCGCGCCGCCGGTTCGGCAAGCGGCGGGCTGCGCCCGAACCGCTCTCAGTAAGGCTTCAACGCGCCGCGGCCGTCAGCACGCCCCGCATCGTCGAGTGGTATAGGCAGTAGATCTGGTAAGTGCCGTCCTTCTGCAGGGTCAGATTGGCGCTCTGGCCAGGGTTCAGGTGCAGGTCGAAGCTGTGGTCGCGCGCCGTCACCGTGTGGCCGACGGTGTCGTCGTTGACCCAGTGGATGGTGTCGCCGACCTTCAGACCTGTGGGCAGCTTCCCGTAGTCTGCGCCGTTGATGTGGACGGTTATGGTCCGTCCCGGCGGCTGAGCCGCAAGTGCGCCGGCCAGCGCCAGGCCGCCTATCAGGCCCGCGCTCCAGGCCCCAATCTTCAGCTTCGTGTTTCGCGCCACGCATCCCATCCTATGTTCCTTTACCAACCCGGCTGTCCGTTTGGACCCCCGTGAGTGCCGCGTGGGGGCGCAACGGTTTAAGTCTGCGGTCGCCGACGGTGGCGGGCGGCCTACGACTTAAGCGCGCCACCCTGACCGCAGGCCGGAACGAGGGCGCCCAGGCGGATACCTTCCTTCCGATCGAACCGAGACTCGATCCCAGCCGCGTGCGGCTCGCTTGGTGAGCGAGCAAGGCCGGGCGCGTTGAACCGTCCGCAGCGATCCCGGCACTCAGGGATCGACAGCGGGGTGACGCCATGATCTTCAAATCATCTCCGCGCTTGCTTGCGAGCGCGCCCAAACTTAGGAGCGCGCCCGTCGTGCGGGCGGTCTCGTGACCGCGCTCGGCGTCCGCGAGGCGTACCGGCTGTGGGCGCCCACCTATGCCGCCGAGACGGCGATCTCGTCGATCGACGCGGCGCTCGTGGGGGAGCTGACGCCCGACCTCTCGACGGCCCGCTTGCTCGACGCCGGGTGCGGCGAAGGACGCCGGCTGCGCGACACCGGGGCGGCCCGGACGGTGGGCGTCGATCTCAGCCCCGAGATGCTGCAGGCCGGCGTCGGCCTCGACATCGATCGCCCGGGCTTAAGGACGCTCCAGGGCGACGTGCGCGCCTTGCCGCTGCCGGATCGCGCCTTCGATGTCGTCTGGTGTCGCCTGGTCGTCGGCCATCTGCGGGAAATCGAGCAGGCCTACGCTGAGCTTGGCCGCGTCGTCGACCACGGTGGGCTGGTCGTGGTCACCGATTTCCACCCCGAGGCCCAGGCCGCCGGCCACCGCCGCAGTTTCCGCGCCAACGGCCAGGTGCACGAGATCGAGCACTACGTACATACGTTGCAGAGCCACCTTGCGGCGGCCGGCGCCGTGGGCCTGCGCCTGGACGCCCTCCGTGAGGGCTGCGTGGGCCCCGATGTCCGTGAGTTCTACGAGCGGGCCGACCGTCTGGCGCAATACCGCGAGCACGTCGGCCTGCCCGTGGTCCTCGCCCTCGCGTTCCGGCGAGAGGGCTGAGGTGCGGCTCTTGATCAACGCCGGCAACTGTTCCGTCGCCGTGGCCGGCGGCGAGATCGTCGCGGCCGGCGATCGCTTCGACGTGGTGCTCAACATGCCCGACGCCGAGGTCCGGCCGGGCCTGATCAACGCCCACGACCACCTGCACCGCAACCACTACGGCCGCCTCGGCCGGCCGCCCTACCAGAACGCTCCTCAATGGGCGTTGGATATCCAAGGCCGCTATCGGGACCACATAGCGGCGCGTCGCCAGCGACCGCGCCGGGAGGCGCTGGAGGTCGGGGCCTGGAAGAACCTGTTCGCGGGCGTGACCTCCGTGGTCCACCACGACGCCTGGGAAACGGAGTTCGAGCAGGACTTTCCACTGCGCGTGCTCAGGATACGCAACGCTGACTCCGTGTCGATGTCCTCGGACCTCGGGGAGCTGCGCGACGACGGCCTCTTCTGCCTTCACTTGTCCGAGGGGATCGATGGCGTCACGGCGGACGAAGTGCGACGGCTGGCCGAACTCGGCCTGCTGAACGATCGGCTGATCGCCGTGCATGGTCTGGGCATGGACGAGGCGGGCGCGGCCTGTTTTCGCCGGTCGGGCGCGGCCCTCGTCTGGTGCCCCAGTTCGAACCTGTTCCTGTTCGGCCGGACCGCGGGCGAGCCGCTCCTTTGCGAAGGTGTCGATGTGCTGCTGGGCAGCGACTCGCGCCTCACCGGCGCGGGCGACCTGTTGGACGAAATCCGCTGCGCGCGCAGCCTCGGCGTCCTCAGCGACGCACGGCTCGAGGACGCGGTCGGCGCCACGGCGGCGCGGCGTCTTGGTGTCGCCATACCGACGCTCGCGCCCGGCGCCCCGGCCGACCTTGTTCTCCTGACCAAGCCCCTGCTGGAGGCTCGGACGGAGCACGTGGCGCTCGTGCTGGTCGGGGGCGTTCCGCGCGTCGCCCGAGCCGACGTCGCCGCCGCCCTCGGCCCGATCTCGTCGCGTGGCGAGGAGATGCGGGTTGGCCCCGTCACCCGCTGGACGAACCCATTTCCCGTTGGCTCAACACTCACAAGGCCGGTCCCATGAGCTCAAGATTGAACCCTTCCACCGCCCTGAGCGGCGCGGCGAGCGGTCTCGCCCTGACCCTTGCCATGGGCTGGCTCTGCGCAGGCTCGACTGCGCAGGCGCAGGAAACCCCGGTGCCGGCGCAAGGCGCAGCCGCCGATCAGGCCGCCGCGCCGCAGCCAGCCCCGGCCGCGGATCAGCCGCCGGCCCCGCAACCGGGTCCGGCCCCAGCCCAGCCGACGGAGGCCCATCAGAGCCCGCCCTCGGATCAGCAGGCGTCCACGCCGACGGCGAAGCTGCCGTTCACGAACATCAACAACCCCTTCGTGAACGAGCATATGGATCTGCTGTCGACGAACAGCCTCTGGGCGCTGTTCGACGAGCGGCTGGTCGTCGCCAATGGGCAGCCGTCATGGCTCAGCCGCGGCGAAGGCAAGACCGAGTTCCAGGGCAATTCCAAGGGCGGTTATGGGGCTCAGCTCTCGCTCAACGAGGCGGATGTGGTTTACGAACCGCGCTTCACCGACTCGCTGAGCGCCAACATCTCGTGGGCCTGGCAGAACCACCACGAAAACCGCATGGACCTGATGGAGGCATTCCTCAACTACCTGCCGCCCCAGACCGGTCCGGTCGGTTTCCAGCTCCGCGCGGGTCTGATGTGGCCGGAAATCTCGCTCGAACACACGACGGGCGGCGCCTGGAGCGTAGTGAACACCATCACGCCGTCCGCCATCAACACCTGGGTCGGCGAGGAAGTGAAGGTGGTCGGTATCGAGCCGACCCTGCGCTTCGCCCTCGGCGACCAAAACTTCACCACCACCGCGGCCGTGTTCGAATTCAACGATACGGCAGGAACCCTGCTGTCGTTCCGAGGATGGGCGCTCGACACCCTCAAGGCCACCGCCACGTCCGACTTCCCCCTACCGAACCGATCCCCTTTCTTGGACCGGGCCCAGCAGAACGCGACGGAGTCGACGGACAATGTCGACCATAATCCAGGCTGGTACGCCCGAGCCGCCTGGGCCCCTCCCTGGCCGTTCGGCCTGTCGGTGTTCTACTACGACAACCGTGGCAATCCGCAGGTTTTCCAGTCCGACTTGCAATGGGGCTGGCGCACCCGGTTCTGGAACGTCGGCCTGAACGCCGATCTCACGCCCACCACCAAGCTTCTGGCGCAAGGAATGGCCGGCTCGACCATCATGGGCGCCGACACGGACGGGGAACCCTGGGTCCACACCAACTACCAGTCAGCCTATGTGCTGATTACGCAGAAGCTCGGACCGTGGTCCGTCACCGGCCGCGCCGAGACGTTCGCCACCCAGGAGCACGGTAGCGAGATGCCGCCGGGCAGCGGCGAGAATGGCTGGGCGCTGACGGCCGCCGCGCGCATAAACCTGACGCGCAACCTGACCTTCCTGGCCGAGGCCATGAACGTCGAAAGCGATCGCGACAACCGAGTGACCCTCGGCGACCTGGCCTCGCCCTTTGAGAGCCAAACCGTGTTCCAGTTCTCGCTCCGCTACAGGATCTGACCGACCCATCCGCCCTCAGGCGATGAACGGAACGCCCCGTTCATCGCCTGCAGCGGATTTCAGCCGTGTCGTATCTGCCCGGGACCTGGCGTGGGGCGACCGTCTTCGACGGGAAGCCGCGGAGGCTAGAGCGCCTGGCGCGGGACGCCGCCAAATCCGCTGCAGCATCGGCTACACGCGGGCAGCAGCCCGCCCGCCTGGCGCAAGGTGCGCCGGAGCTCGCCAAGGTGTTCGTGGTTCCAGATCGAGGCCAGGCTCTGCTGGCGGATGTTGCCGATCGGAAAGCGGAAGCAGCGGCCATGAACCGGGATCGCCTCGCCGTCGGGATCGATCATCAAGATCCGTGAGGCGTCATGGCAGGTGCGGCCGACAGGAACTTCAGGTCGCCGGTAATAGGTTTCCAGCGCTGCCACGCTCGTCAGGCCGGGCTGGATGAGGACCGGGAAGGGATAGACCTCCCGCTCGATCTCCTGCAGCTCCTCCGCCAGCAGCTCCAGTTCGATCTTGCCAGGATCGGTCAGGAATACATTGGACGCGGTGGCGTGCAGCGCGTGTGCATACTGCGCATTGTGTCGTTCGGCCTGGTCCGCCGTGACGAAATTGTTGTGCAAGAGACCGACCCGCTTCAGAGGCAGGCGGCTCATCTCCCGCAGGAATGGCCGTAACGACCCGACGTTCAGCTCCGTGATCGTGCAATAGACCGAGATATCCGGCGCGCCGGGTTTCATCGCCAGCGCCTCGATGCCGGCGACGGCCCGGGCATAAGAGCCCGAATGCCGGCGGATCTGGTCATGCACGGCCTCGGGGCCATCGAGCGATACGGCGAGATTGCGGCACTGACCGTGGGCGAGGTCTTCGAGATGGCGGGTCAAGAGCAGGCCGTTGGTCGTCACCGACGACTGCAGGCCGCGTTCCCGCGCCATGGCGAGCGCCTCGCCGATCGGCCGCCAGGCCAGGGGCTCGGTAAAGGCGAAGCCCAGGTGCGCGGTTGGGCAGAAGGCGGCCATCTCGTCCACGACATGGCGGAACAGCTCGATCGGCATCGATCGCGTCTTGGCCCCGACTAGGTTGGCGCCGAAATTCGTTTCGCTATTTCCTGTGCCGACGTCGCACATGACGCAGTGCAGATTGCAGAAGTTGTTGACCCCTAGAACGATGTGCGTAGGCCCAAACAGAAGCCGGTCTGGAAATAGCCGTTCGTTGAGCGCGCGCAGACGGGGGTGCGCCGGACGCTTCATCGCCGTGACCCGCCGGAGCGTGTCCGCAAGGGCGATCCTTCCGCACCCTCCGTCGGGACGAGGGTCTTGCCAAGCAGCACGCAGAGGGCCGTGGCCAAGCCGCCTACCGCCAGCCACCACGCCTGCCACTGGCCGAAGCTGACGGCGTTGATGCTCAGATAGGCCATCGCGGTGGCCGCGGCCGTGGCCCCATAGAGCCGGTCTCGCCGCGCGCAATCGCTGATACGCCGCCACAGCCATAGCCAGAAGCAGATCTCGAGCATCGCGCCGGGCAGCCCGAGTTCGTACCACACCTGCAGAGGCGCGCTGTGCGGGTGCAGGGGGATGAGCCCGGGGAAGGTGCGACTGGCGTCCAGACCCGCCCCGCGCGGGAAGGTCCCGGCGAGCTGCTCGGCGACAAAGCTCCAGATGCGCAGGCGATCCGACCACGACGGCGGCAGCGCCGTCTTGAACTGGGCGTAGAGCTGCAGATGGTCTACGGCCAGCATGACCCCGGGAACAGCCAGCAGATAGGCCGCCGTCAGAAGGGCGAGGACGCCGGCCCCTCGCGGTCCCAGCCGAAGCACGAGCAGGAAACTCCCGAGCCCGACCCCCAGCGCCAAGGTGGGCGCGACGCCCCGCAGGACCAGCATGGAGAGCGGGGCAAAGGCCATCAGCACCAGGGCGAGGCGTGGCCGGCCCTGGCGCATAAGCGCCACACCGAGCGGCCAAGCCACCACGGCGACGACGTAGCCGCCCTGGGCCAGGTCGGCGATGAGCCGGTCGAGCCGGACCTGCTGATGGGTGAGGGCGAGTAGGAGGGGATAGAGCTTGATCCCGGTGAGCCCTTCCCCGACCACCACAGGCGTCGCAGCCAGGACGCCGTAGGCGATCCAGCTCAAGGCCTTGCGGGCCGAACGCTCGTCCAGCCGCCTCAATCCTGTGATCAGGGCGGGGCACAAGACGAGCAGGAGCGCCATGTGCCCGATGGTGAAGTGGCTGAACGCCTTGGCGCTGTTGAACACGCGGAGATTGGAGGCCGGCGACCAAGCGATGCTGATCGCCGCCCAGATCACCAGCGCCGCCAGGATGAGTATGCCGCTGACGTCTTCGCGTGTGGGGCGGGCCAACGGCAGGCAGAGCAGGCCGACTATGCCAGCGACCGGCGCGAAGCCCCGCACGCCGAGATACAGGCACAGCGGCGTGCTGACCGCCAGGGCGACGCACAGGCCGAGAAGGACCCGCTGGGTGCGCGCTGGCAAGTCGGCCGAGCGCGGCGCCTCCGGCGGGACACGGCTGGGGCTGGGCGCCGAAGGCCTTCCTCTCCAGCGGTCGGGCGAGCTCGAGACAGAGGCCATGCACTCATGGGGTTTGGATGGCTGGACGTGCGAGGTAGGTCGCCGCGACTGCATGAAAAGTTCAATCGGCCGCCGCCGTACACCTTCGGTTCGAACGATTCACCGGCGAAGGGGAACAAAGGAAGTGTTGAGGTTGGGCGACGAAGGGTCGGTGGATGGCAGAGACACGGGACGCCGATCCAGAAATCTCTCCTGAAGAGATGCGCCGACGCGTCCTCTGGGCCCGGCGCCAGGGCCGCCCAACCTGGTTATGGCCGGATGTGTCGATCGAAGCCTGGCGCTCGGCCCTGACGGGAATCCAACGCGTGATCCGCATCCTGCTCGCCGACGCGCCGCGCGTGCGGCTGGAGGGCGACCCGCAGGCCATCGGGCTTGCAGCCTACACCTCAGGTGTGGGGCCGCTTCTCGGCCTCTGGCTCGAACAGGGCAGGCTGCAGACCAGTCCCGCCATCGCGGTCACGCTGGCGCGACATCTGGCTCACAATCGCTTGCGCGCCAGCAGCATGACGCAGACGGCCGTCGAGATCGTCGGGCGACTATCCGACCAAGGCGTCCAGGCGCTCGTCCTAAAGGGCGCACACACGGGCTGGAGCTACTTTCCGGAACCGGGCGCGCGCCCGGCGTCCGATATCGACCTCCTCGTCGCCGCCGAAGACGTGTCCAAGGCCGAAGCTGCGATGGAAGGCTACGGCCTCAGCTTCATGGGGCGCAGCCAATGGGAGAGCTGCTGGTCGCCATCCGCCAGCGAACAGACACCCCGCTCGCTCACCTATGTCCATGCCGAAGATCCCTGGTCGATAGATCTGCACAGCTCGCTGAACATCTCCGCAGGCTGGGGCACGCCGTTGGCCGGGCTCGACCTGATCCATCCCATGGCGAGCGGCGGCCGATGGCTGGCCGATCCCCGGGCCAGCGTCTTGGATCAACCGCTGCTGCTCCTGCATTTGGCCACCCATGCCGGGGCCGGGTGGCAGAACCTGACCCTGCTGCGGCAGGTCGAGCTCGTGCTGGTGATCCGCCAGGATCTCGCGGCCGGGAAATTGTCCTGGGATGCGTTCGTCGATATCGGCGCCAAGACGGGGGCGATCGGCTACGCCTATCCCGCGCTGCGCGTGGCGGAAAGCCTGGCGCCCGCCACGGTGCCGAAGGAAATCCTCGAGCTCTGCGCGGCCCGCGCGCCTTGGGCGGTGCGAAGCGCCTTGAAGCAGCTGACCCCGGCGACGGCTCAGCGGATCGACCGCAACTCGATGGCGGAGCACTTCATGTGGGCGGTCGGCTGGCGAGGACGCCTGCGCCTGCTGGCCCGCGACCTCTTCCCCGCCGACCGGTCCTGGCCGGAATTCCGCAGAATCTACGAAGAGCGGGCCTGGCGCCTCATCAGGGGCAGGGTCAGCCAATGAGACCGCTCACCCGGCGCCCGTTGTGCTTTCGCTGACGCCGACGGGCGTAGGTGACCGTAGGCCTGGGTGTCGTCGGGGACGATGCGGGCTAGCTTGCGGATGCGGCGCAGAAGCCGCGGGTCGTCGTAGTTCCCCTGTTCCCAGCGCCGCCAGGCGGCCGCTTGGCCCAACAGCTTGCCCCAGCCGCGGGTCTGGCGGTCGTGCACCGAGGGAAAGCGGCTCTTGAGGATCAGTTCGAAGTCCTCGGCCCGTGCCTTGAGCTTCTGTTCGAACCAGGGCAGGCGGGGATTTTCGTGGGTCATCCAAGCCACCCACTCGGGCTTGATCCACTCTTCAAGGGAGTCGGGCGTGCCCTCGTTGGCGTCGACGTCGCCGTAGGTGCTCTGCCGCTGCGGGGTGGGCGTGTAGAAATAGCTGATCAGCTCCATCGCCGGGTTCACCGCTTTTAGTTGGCGGATGAAGGCGAGGGTGTTCTCAAGTTGCAGTTCCGGCTCATCAGGATCGCCGAAGACGAACGAGAACTCCGGGATGATGCCGTGTTCGCGAGTCTTGGCGGCCGCGGCTACGATCTGGTCGGTGGTGATCCCCTTGTTCATTTTCGCCAGCACTTCGTTCGAACCGGACTCGGCGCCGCAGAACACCATGGTCAGGCCCGCTTCGCGCAACGCGCGCCACGTCGCGTCGGAGAAGCGGTTCAGGGCGTCGACCCGCGCCTCGCACCACCAGCGTAGGCCCAGCGGCTTCATGCGTGCGGCCACCTCGCGCGCGTGGGGCTCGTTCAGGAAGAAATTGTTGTCGTAGAAGTGGACCGAGTCCATGCCGTGGTTGCGGACCAGGAAGGCGAGATGTTCGGCGGTGCGCTCGGGCCCCTGCACCTTTTCACGCCGGCCGAAGACGCTGATCACTCCGCAGAAATTGCAGCCGTAGGGGCAGCCGATCGAGGCTTGGTAGACGCCCGACCGCCGACCAAGCACGGTGGGCTGCAGGTACTGGTCCACATCGATCTTGTGGTAGGGCGGCGCCGGTAGCTCGTCCGGACTCTTCCAGATGCGCTCCTTTCCGATCCAGTTCGAGCCGTCCGGTTGGCGGAAGGCGAGGCCCGCGATGGTCTTCGGATCGCGTCGGCCGTCGATCGCTTCGAGCAGTTCCAAGAACGTGTGCTCGCCTTGCCCCCGCACGACCCAGTCGACATAGGGCGCATTCAGCACCGCGTCCGTATAGAGGCTGCCGAAGTTGCCGCCCCAGATGATCGGCAGGTCCGGAAACCTTAGCTTCACACCCTTGGCCAGCGGTACGGCGCTGACCAGTTGCGGGCCGGGCATGACGGTCATGGCGACGGCGCGGACGGGATCGTTCCCGGCCGCCTGCCGCTCGACATGGCCGATGATCGTGGCCAGCACGTCGATATTGGGCAGGTTGCCGTCGACGATCTCCCAGCTGACGTCGTCCGGCAGGGCGGCGCCGATCGCCATCACCGACAAGGGAAAGCGCCGGTTCGACGGGCGCGTGGCGCGTGGGTTCACAAGGATGATCAAGGCCGCGCACCGATCCAAAGGTCAAAACGGGACGGCGCACGCGCGCCGCGCAGCTTCGCCGTCAGCGGGCGAAGCTCGTACCAGAGCGGGTAGAGGACCCGCGACCTGCGCCACGCCACGCCGGCGGCCGTCGCCGTCGCGGCCAGCCGCGCGCGGGTTAGGAATTCGATGAAGGGCAAGGACATCAGCGTTTCGGCCCGCGAGCCGAAACGCCGGGACGCGTCGGCGATCTTTTCCGCCACCATGGCCAGGCCGTCCGCTTCGCGGCGATAGAAGGGGGAATCCAGGATCACGAGTCGGCCGCCCGGCCGCACCACGCGCGCCGCCTCCGCCAGGACGGCGGCGAGGTCGGTGGCGTAGTGCAGCGAGGCGTTGAAGACTGCGATGTCGAAACTGTGGTTCTGAGCCGGGATCTGGTCGAAGCCGGCGACGGCGATCTGCATCCGTCCGTCCGCCCTTTGCAGGAAAGGCTCGCTGGCGCCGAGGCCGTCGATGCGATCGTCGCGGATATCGAGCGCGAGGGCGCGGTGCCCCTCCCGCGCCACCCGATAGCTCAGCCAGCCATTGCCGGCCCCGAGGTCGAGTAGTTCCAGCGGCCGGCCGAGGGTCGTGGCCATCGGGCGGATCACCCGACGGCGGAAGGCGTCGAAGCTGCGGGCGCGCACCGCCCATTGTCGCGCGAGCGGGCCGGATTGGATGTAGGGCAGGGCGAACAGCTCATCGCCCGCATAGCCGCGCCCCTCCGCTTCACGCTGGACGGCGTAGTCCTTGGCGAACCTTTGCAGTGAGGACGCGCTCATTGAGCCTCTGCGCCGGTTCGCTCGAAGCGGTAGAGGATGTGGTCGCCAAGCCCCGAAAGGGGCGCGGCCAAGCTGCGGTCCAGGGTTTCCAGCGTCCGCAGAAGCTGCGGATGGCGCGAAACCCACGGCTCCGCGGCGCTCGGCGGGACGAAGACGCCCACGCCTCGTCGGCCTGCCGGCCGGAACCAGGGGGCCATGGCGCGTTCGAGGTCTTGGCGGCGATGATAGCGGACGGTGAACTCGCGGCCGCCCAGGCGCGCGGGCTGGTCGCCGGCGGCGAGGCGTCGGAGGACGTTCTTGGGCCGCCGATGCAGGGTCTCGACCAGCCACTCGCCAGGGCAGACGCAACCGAAGATCACCAGCAGGGCCGGCGCGCCTGGGCGCAACAGCTTGGCGAGGCCCGCCGCGAACGGCGCCAGGTCGCTGACACAGTTCAGAGCTGCGAAGTTGGAGTAAGCCCCGTCGAACCGCGCCTCGATCCGGCCCGCCAGCTGGGCCAGGTCCTCCGCTGCGCAGGTTTCCGCGCTAGCGCCGGCGCTAGCCCGGAACTTGGCGGACGCCATCTGGACCATCCGCGGGGAGGCGTCGGTCAACAGCACCTGTCGCCCGCGCTCGACCAGCCATAGCGCGTCTTCGCCCGTGCCCCCGCCGATCTCGATCAGGCTCGCGCCAGGCGGGAACGCCTGCGCCAGCGCCGTTCGTACGGCGCGCCTCTGGGCGGCGACGCTGAGCCAGGGGGAAAAGCGCGCGTCGAACCGCTCGGCGACGGCGTCGAAGGCTGCGGCGGCCGCGGACGAGACCTGTGGGGACGTCACGCTCAGGCCTCGAGCGAAAGCTGGAACGGACGGGGCGAACGATGGTGGTGGGCGTCTACCTCGAGGCGGCTCCAGGCGCCGTCGTTATCGACGCCAGCCTCCACTTCCGCATGCAGGACGTTGCGGACCTTGCGGTAGAGCGCGGTGGAATAGGCGCCCTGGAACAGCATGGCCAGCTCGCCTGTGTCCTTCCAATTGCGCTGGCGGCCCAGCTGGGCTTGAACCTGGGCATGGAACTCTGTTCCGGGGAGCGGGTAGGCCACCGACACGCCGATCTCGTCCGGCCGCTCCGCACGGATGAGGTCGCGGGTGGAGAGGATGTCCTCCCAGTTTTCCGACGGATAGCCGAGCTGGATGAACCAGCAGGCGCGCACGCCATGCGCCTTGAGCGTGCGGGTCGCCGTACGCGCGGCCTCGACGGTCGCGCCCTTGTCCATCGCATCGAGCACCTTCTGCGAGCCGGACTCGACGCCGAGCCAGACCTCGCGCGCGCCCGCCCGGGCCAGGGCGTCGACCATGGCGTCGGTCATGAGATTGACCCGGGATTGGAGGGTGAAGGGGATGCGGCAGCCCGCGTCCTCGATGAGCTGGGCCAGCGTCGTGGTCCAGTCGACGTCGAGACCGAAGATGTCGTCGGCGAACCAGATATGGTCCGGGGCGACCCCGACCTTCAGGCGCGCAATCTCGCGCACCACATCGGCGGGTGAGCGCACGGTGTAGCGGCGGCCGAAGGTCGGCTTCGCACACCAGTTGCAAGTGTAGGGACAGCCTCGGGAACTCGCCATGTTCCAGGAGAATTCGCCGTGCGCGCCACGCCAGGCGCGGCGGTAGGCCTCGATGTCGAGCAGGTCCCAGGCCGGCGGCGGCAGGCCGTCGAGATCGCGGATCGGGCCGCGAGGACGCGTGGTGATCAGGCCTGCAGATCCTGGCAAGACCAGGCCGGCGACATCGTCGCTCGAGCCTTCGGCGTGCGCCCAGATGCGCACGAGTTCGGCCACGGCCATCTCGCCTTCGCCAAGCGCCACCGCCTCCGCGCCCGCGGCCAGATAGAGGGCCGGATGATCGGCCGCGTCGGGACCGTTGACGACGACCCGGCTGCCTCTCGCCCGCGCCGCGCCGACCATCGCCAAGGCGGTCTCCCGCCGGGTCGTGGTGCACATCTTGGTGAGGAAATTGAAGTTGTCCTCCATCACCACGACGATGGTCGGCCTGTGCGCCTCGAGCGCGGCGGCGAAATCCTCGACGCCAGTGGCGAAGGTGGCGTCGAACATCGCGACCTGATGGCCATTATCCCGCAGCATAGAAGCAAGTATCAATGTCGATAATGGGGAATACGGCTTCATTTTTGCCAGTTGCTTGGCATCTATATTCAGAAAATACGAATGCGCCAGAAGAATCATTTGCGGCTATCCAACCGTTTCGAGTATAAAAATGCGCTAAAATCAACCATGGGCTTTTGGATTGACATTGACCGTCGCGCCCCTGCAGCTCTTGATCATGAACAGGCCGGTGGTGATCCGGAGCGCCGAACCTGCTGTCCTCGCTGCGGCCGCCGAGGCGTACGCCGCCTGGCCAGTGGGCCGAGCCGCGGACGGTCCCGCGATCGAGCTGGAACTGACGCTCGGCGATGCGGCGTCCAGCGAACCGACCCGGATCGAGGTCGAGGGTGCGCGCCTGCGGTCGATAGGTTCAGGCTTCGAATTTGGGGCCGATGCGCGGACCTTGACGGCCTTCTGCAAGGTTCCGTGGGATCTGGTGGGACAGCCCGGCCGTCTGGCCAGCGAGGCGCTCGACACCTTGTTGCTGTTCCTGTTGACCCGATCGGGGCGCACGCCTGTCCACGCCGCGGGAGTGATGTGCGGCAAGACCGCGGTGCTGCTGGCTGGCCCGAGCGGATCGGGCAAGAGCACGCTCAGCCTTGCTGCTATGGCGCGGGGTCTGAAGATCCTTTCGGACGACACGGTATACATCCAGCTGCAACCCCGCTTGCGGGTCTGGGGATTCCCACGCCCTCTGCATGTGTTCCCGGCCGATGCGCCCGGGTTCATTCAGGAGACGCGTCTGCGCGCCGGTAAGCTGAAGGCCGTCGTGCCGCTGACGCCCGGGTCGGAGGCGCCTGTGGCGGACCACGCGGCCGTCGTGCTGTTGGAACGGGACGATCAGATCCGGCTGGACCCGATCGAGGCCTCGGTCGCGACGAACGCACTGGCGCGGCTGGAGCCCGGTTTCGATCTCTTGAGGCGGGAATCCGCCGAGGCGGCCGCGGCCTTGACGGCGTCCGGCGCCTGGCGGCTGACCCTGGCGCGCGATCCCGCCGCTGCGATCGACATGCTGATGACGCGGTTCGGTTCCGGCGTCGCTTCAGCCGTGGCGGCGTCCTTCTAGGGGCGCGGACTGGCAGCGGCGGCGGTACGGCTCGGCCATCTCCTCCAGCCGTTTCAAGGTGTCTCCGATCGGCGGCGGCGGGCGCCAGGCGGCGCGTACGGATCGGGCGGGCAGGCTGGCGATGCGCGACGCCACATCGGCGACATCGATGAGCTCGGCCTGGCCGCGCGCGACGAGTCCTGGAAAGGCGCCGAGCGCGCCCGGATCCAGGAACAATGCCGGGACGCCGAAGGCGGCCGCCTCAGCCGAGGCGCCCGACGCCAGTGAGACCAGGGCGCTCATGCGCCGTAGCAGCGCCGGCAGCGGGAACTCGGACGCCGCCTCGACCACCACATTGGGCCGCTGCATCGCCAGCAGGTCATGGTGTTCGGCGTCCTGAAAGGGCGATGAGGCCGGATGCCGGCGTATCCACCAGCGCCAGGTGGCGGGCGCCGCCTGGATCTGCCGCGCCAGCGTCTCCCAGACCGCGCGTCGCCCGCCGATCGGCTGTAGGGCGACCAGGATCTCGCGCTCGAAGCCGACATCGGACATGGCCGCAAATCGCTCATCCCAGGCGCATGTGCCGACGGCCCAGTCGTCCAGATAGGGGGCGAGCTGCGAATGCCCGCCATGGAGCGCTGCATGCCAGCGCGACGCCCGGCCGTCGCCCCATTGCGCGATGTGCTGCGCCTCCTCGGCCGTCCAGGTCCAGAAAGCGGCGGGCAGGGTCGAATAGCCGTGCTCTGGAAGCCGCCGCCAATGATAGGCCCTGTGCCTGCCCTCGTGCGGGCAATGCTGGAGATCGACGCACAGCACACCCTCCCTGCGGCAGGCGAGCGCGAAGGCCGGGCCGAGCCCTGCATAGTAGGTGACGACGAAGGCCAGGCGCGGCCGAACGCGGCGCAGGACCCGCTGGAACTGCGAGGCCGCCGCCGCCGTCGTGCAGGCCCGCTTGTGAATCCGGCCGAGGGTGAGGGATGGGGCCTGGACGCCCTGATCGCGCAAGGCATCGAGAACAGCGGTATGATCGGGCAGTTCGAGCCGGAGCCTCCGACCAAGCGCCGCCGCCAAGGCGCCGCCGACGGCGATTCCGTTGGCGGCGAAGGTCGGACGCGCCCAGGGCAGGCGATCCAGGCCGCCGGGCTGCATGAGGAAGGTCGTCCGGCCCTGCCGCTCCAGCGCGGCCATCACCGCCTCGCCGTGACGGTCGCGCCAGGCGCCGGAGAGTTTGTCCAGCGACACCCCGTCGCCCAGCAGGATGGCGTCGGCGGGTCTCGGCCAGGGCCGCCAGTGTTCGAGATCGCGGCGGCTCTTCCAGGCATTGCTCAGCGGGGTGGCGAGACCTCCGGCCAAGCGCTCCATGGCCGAGGGGCGTGGTTGGGCGGTGTCGCCGCCGTTCGCCCTGAACATGTCCAGGAACAGGTCCATCCGCGCGAGCGGCCACAGATCGACATCGCCGCCACGCCAGGTGGCGACATCGAAGCGCTGCTCGATTTCGTCGACAAGCTCGAGATGGCGCTGCTGGACCGGCATGGCTGGGCGGGTCATGCCGGCGGCTTCCGCTTGCGGAAGCCCACGGGAAGGTAACGTTCGCCCGGCATCAGCCGGCCTTCGCGATCGAACAGGACGTCAGGCGCCATTTGGGAGGGACGCGCCTCGAGGACGACGTCGAAACCCTCGGCCGCGATGATATCGCAGAAGCGGAAATTGGTGGTGTGCAGAAACAGGAGGCCGCCCGGCTTCAGGCAGCGCGCCAGGTCGACGACGCTCCGCTCGAAGTCCTGGAAGCGCATGAGGGGTTCGCTGCGCTGAGCGCGCGAAACGGTCAGATCCCCGTGGCAGAGCACGGCGAGGCAGAACACCGCGTCGTAGTGATCGCTGGGCTCGTTGCGCGCGCTCGATCCAACCTCGAAGCCCATTCGGGCTTCGTTCGAACGGTGCGATCGCGCAAGGCAGGCCGCGATGTTGGCTGGATCGATGTCGACGCCCTTGATGACCGCCGAGGGCAGGCGTCGCCGAAGGCTGAAAGCCTCCTCGCCGTGAGAGCATCCGAACGACAGCAGGCGAGGGGAGGCGGCGTCCCGGAGCGCGGCCGCCGCGAAGTCGAACAGCCACGGATAGCGATCCGGAAGCGTGTGGTTATAGGGTTGGAACCGGCCCTCGACGGCGGGGCGCAGGCGCCGCGCGAGCTCGAACCGGACCCGCCGCCAGGACGCCCGTCCCAAAGACAACGCTTGGCGCATCACGTCATGGTCCATAGGCGCTCGCCAGAGACGGCCAAGCCGGGGTCGCCGGCGAGGTGGCGATCGATCTTATCGAGCACCTCCTTGAGGGCGGTGACCTGGAGGTCCCGGGAACCGCCGGCGATGTGCGAGGTCAGAAAGACGTTGGGCAGACGACGCAGGGGAGCGGCGGCGGCCGGCGGCTCGACTTCGAACACGTCGAGGCAGGCGAAGATGTCGCCCCGCTTCAATCGCGCGAACAGGGCGTCCGGATCGATTAGGGCGGCGCGCGCGATATTGATCAGAACCGTCCCCGGGCGAAGCCTCGCCAGTTCTGCGGCCCCCAGAAAATGGCGAGTCCCAGGCGTCAGGCCGCGATGCAGCGAGACGATGTCGGCGGCCAAGGCCTCCCCGAGGGCGACCGCCGAAGCGCCCGCCTGCCGGATGTCGTCGGGGGCGGCGTGTTCGGAAAAGACGGCGACGGTCGCCCCCGCCGCCAGCAGGCGCGCCGCGAAAGCGCGGGCGTTGGCGCTCCAACCGAGCAGACCCACCTTCGCGCCTCGCAGGTCCCGGATCGGGCTGGCGGCGGCCGCGCCGAGACCGTGCAAAGGCCTGGTCTTGCGCCACGCCCCCAGCAAGGCGCTCTCCAGGCCGACGGCCGCGACGGCGGGCCGGAGTCCCTGGGCCGTGTACAGCGCCAAGCCCTTCCAGCCACCGGGCTGTGGCGTTGTTCCCCAGCCTCCGCGCCGCATGACCTGGTCGGAGATGAACCCACGGCGGCGCGCCAGGATCGCGAGTCCAAGGGCGAACTCGGCGACGCTGTCGGCATAGGCCTGGCTGGCGTTGACCAGCGCCACGCCGCGGTCCAGCAGCAGGTCCGGCCGATGCCTTGCAAAGGACAGACCCACCACACCGGCGACGCGAAGATTGGGCAGCCGCTCGAGGATATCCTCCGTCACGACGGCCGGACCGGTCCCCAGCAGGGCCGAGTCGATGTCCGGGCGGGGGCGAGGCGAGCGCAGGACATCCTCCAGGGCGACGAGCGGCCGCCCAGCCGGTGTCGCCGCCAGGATGGTCATCAAGCTCCCAGCGTTGACGATCAGTATCGGCCCGCCGGCTGGGCGTCTTGGCTGGGGCTGAACACGGACGGGGGGCGTCGGCCGGGCGATACGGCCGCTAAAGCCGGCCTCGATCAGCTCGGCCAGTTCAAGCGACGGCGCGAGGGCGGCCAGACTGTGCAGGGGCTCAACGCCATCGTCTATGGCGTCGAGGAACGCCACGTGCTCGGCCTCGAAGCCATCGCCCACGGCGGGCGCGGCGATCTCGCGGACTTGACCGGCGGCGACGATGCGAACGCCCGCGTCGTCAATCTGGCAGCTCTCGCCCGGGGTGTGGAAGCTGTAGGCCTCTCGCCGCTCGCCGGCGGTGTTGTCGCATAGGAAAACGCCCTGCGCGCCGTCCGGCCAGCGCATGAGGGCGGAGTATCGCTCGCCGTCGGCGATGGCCGTTATCTCTTCGGGCAGGCCGTCCATGACGTAGAGCAGGGCGTCCAGCGCGTGGATTCCGTTGGCCGTCAACCAACTGGTTGCGCCGAACGGTGGCAGGACGCCGAACGCCGGCTTGTGGAACACCGCCTCGCCATAGCGCCAGCCCGCTCGACCCCCGCGTTTGCGGACCTCTGCGAGCGAGCGGTAGAAACGCCGGTTGTGACCGCCGACGGCGATCAGGCCTTTGCGTTTGGCCGCTTGCGCCATCTCACGAGCTTCGGCGTGGCTGGGCGCGATCGGCTTCTCGACGAACAGATGCTTGCCGCATCGGAGCGCCGCCATGCCGAGCTCATGGTGCATGCGCGCGTCGCCGAACAGATAGACCGCCGTTATGTCGGGGCGGTGCAGCGCCGAAAGGGCGTCGCCGCTGTTTCTCGCGAAGCCGAACCGCTCCTGGGCCATGCTCGCCCGGTCCGTGCGCAGGTCGCAAATCTCGACGAGCTCAAGCCGGCCACGTCTCCGCAGGCGGCTCAGCACCGGCAGGTGCATCAGGGCCGAGGTCTCACCGGCGCCGATGACGAGCGCGCGCGTCGGAGCCATCGCCGTCAGGCTTTCAGAAACAGCGCGCCGAAGGCGATCGCATGGGCCGCGTCCACGTTCCCGCCGCTGAGGAAAAGCCCACGGGTTAGGGGCCGCGGAGGCTTGGCTATGGCAGGAAGGCGGCGCCGTGTCATGGTGCAGGTAAGTAGCCCCAGTCCCCGCGAAACGTTCAACGCCGGTGAACGCGGCCCCGACCGCGGGGCACTCACGCTGGAAGCTCGGAGGTGAGAGAAACGGATGGGCGGAACACGGACGCCGATCGTCGAGGGGCCGCCATGCGCATTCTGATGGCCTGCATGAAGTTCCCGACGGCGCCGGGACAGTCCTACCTGACCACCGAGCTCGCCCAGGCGCTGGTTGCGGCCGGCCACGTGGTCGAGGTCCTCCTGATCGATTGGGACGCGGCGCCGGGGGCGCCGGACGGCCCGTGCGCGGACTGGAAGGACGTGCGGGTGGTGCGCTGTACGCCGAGGCTGATCGGGGGCCTTGGCGGGCTGGTTCGCAACGCCAGCAAGTTCGTGCTGACCGGCCGCCGCGCCCGGCGATTGGCGCGCGACCACTTCGACCTCGAACGGTTCGACGCCTTCATCGCCTGGACGCCGGTGCTGGCGTTTGGGTCCTGTGTCGGCCTGGCCCGCAAGGCCGGCGTCGCGCGCCGCCTCCTGTTCATCTGGGACTTTTTTCCCGACCACTATCACGAGATCGGCCGCATTCCGGGCGGGCCGGCCCTATGGCTCGCCCGCGCCTTGGAGCAGCGGCTCATGGACCAATTCAACGTCCTGCTCTGCACCCTGCCGCAGAACGCCGACTATCTGCGCCGCAATTTCCAGGTGCGGGCGGCCCAGGCCGTGCGCGTCACGCCGATCTGGTCCGACGTCGCCCCGATCCCCGACACCGACCGATCGACCGTCAGGCGGCGCCACGACCTTCCGCAGGATCGGCCGCTCGCTGTGTTCGGGGGCCAGCTGGTGGAGGGGCGCGGTTTCGACCAGATGCTGGCGGCGGCCGCGGTTGGCAGGGAACGGGGTTCGCCGCTGCTGTTCCTGTTTGTGGGAGACGGCCGGCTGGCGCCGATGCTGAGCGCGCAAGCGAGCGACAATGTCCTCTGGCGTCCAGCCATGCCGCGGGAGGCCTACCTGCAACTGTTGACCGCCTGCGACGTCGGCATGGTCGCCACCGTCCCCGGGGTGAGCTCCTTCACCATCCCCAGCAAGACGCTCGACTATCTGCGCGCGGGATTGCCGGTCGTCGCGGCCCTGGAGGCGGGCAACGACTTCTCCGCCCTGCTGGAGCGATATGGCGTCGGACGGGCCGTACCGTTCGAAGACCCCGACGGCTTCTTCACCACGGCCGAGGCGTTGGCGGCGGGCCCATCGGTCGACGCCGCCGCCCAGCTATGCCTGGAAGAGGTGTTCCACGTTCGCCATGCCGTGGCGTCGGTTCTTGCCGATCTCTAGAGCGGCTTGGCGGAGGGGTTCGCGCCGCTCGGCGCGGGCGTCGGTCGCGCTCTCAGCAGGAACGCCGCGCTGACGCATGTCGCGGCGATGGCGTAAGCGACGAGGTAGCCGGTCTGCAGCGCCGCCACGTCGCCGAGCAGGGTGAGGGCGACGGAGACTGCAGCCATCACGGTGAGCGTGCCCATCTCGATGCCGGCGTAACGCAGAGGGCGGCCGTTCGCGAAGGCCGTGTGCATCGCCAGCGACGGCCAGACCCTGAGGATATCGCCGACCATGTAGGTGCGGATCATCGCGGCGGCCGGCAGATAGGCGTCCGACAGGAAAAGATGGATCAGAAGCCGCGAGGCGAAGGAGAAGACCAGCAGGATGCAGGTCGTGACCCCGGCCGTCACCAGCCAGCTGCGGACCAGGAAGGCGCGCCGGTGGCCGCTGTCGAGGGTCGTGGCCAACTGGGGCACGAAGACCTGGATCAGGAACAGGCCCACCAGTTGGGTCGACAGGTCCGAGATGCGGCTGGCGGCGAGCCAGTAGCCCAACTGGGTGACGCCGAAGTGCTCGCGGTAGATCCATCGCAGGCCGAACGCCACGATCGACGCGTACCCTGTCGTGGCCGCGATGGCCGCCGAATAGCGCAGCAGCGTCCTGACCCACGGCCAGCGGCTGGGGCGAGGGATGAACGGCAGGCCCAACTGCAACGCCCAGGGCAGGGCCAAGCAGCATGTCACCAGCGAGCCGCCGGCGAAGGCGAGCACCGCGCCGGCGGGGTCATGGGCGGTGATCCGCCAGGCCGCCGCCCCGGCCCCCGAGACCAGGCCGGCGGCCTGGGCCGAAAGGCTTTGCGCCACGCGCTTGCGGCCGGTCAGCAGCGCGCACCAGATGCCCCCGGGCGCGCTCAACAGGGCGGTGGCCGCGATGGCCAGGACCATCGGCCACGCGGTCGGGGAGCCGATCAGGATCTTGGACACCAGCCCACCGCCGACGAGCATCGGCAGCAGCACCAAGGGGACGGTCGTCGACCAGATGGCGAAGGCGGCGCTTTGGGTCCGCATGAGGTCCTCGACGTCCCTGGCCGCGGCGGCCTGGCGGATCACGCCGTTCTCGGCGCCGCAGAGCGCCAGGACGTTGAGCAGGGCGGCGAACAGCATGAGCTGCGAAAACACCGCGAAGCCGCTTACCGGCAGGAAGCTGGCCGACAGCTTGAACAGGCACAGCGCCGCGACGACCCTGAGCGCGAAGAAACCCGGAACCCAAATGAGCTTCTTCACGAGGACCGCGCCTCCGGACTCGTGATCACGGCTGCCGAAAGCGTCCGGCCTCGGCGATGCCAGAGCCAGATCGGGATCCAGACCGCGAGCTCCGCATAGCCGTCGGGCGTGAGGAACACCTGGTTGTTGGCGGGGAAGTAGAACATCATGCCGGTGGCGAGCGCGAATAGCACCGCGGCGGGGTCGCTCATCCCGGCGGCCGCCTCACGCCACCAGATTCCCCACATCAAGCCGATGACGGCAAGCACAGGCAGAGCCCCGACAAAGCCGACATCGTTGGCGATCCAGGTCACCAGGCTCGACCAATAGTGCTCCTCCGACCAGCCGTTTTCACCATTGCGGTAGGTGTAGGTCCGCTGATGCGGGGTCGGGTCCCGGGTGAGCGCCTCGTAGGCCGCAAGGGCCACGGGCGAGTGGCCGACGCCGAATGCGGGCTCGAACGGCTTGTCGAGCGCGAGGTCCAGACCGTAGTAGCCCGAGCAGGTGGAGAGGATAAACAGGGTCAGGCCGAAACGCTGATGCGGGGGCAACCAGGCGATCCAGGGATTGTCGAGGTCGGCGCAAATATTGGTGGCGTTGGCGCATACGGTGGTGCGGGCGAAATGGGCCACATTGAGCCGCTCCTCCTTGCGCTCGGTGTACAGGCCCTGGGCGAGGTAGACGAACACGACCGCCACCAGGCCCCAGCGCCAGTGCCGGCGAAACACCTCGAGCCCGCTTTGGGTCGACGCCCAATGACGGCCATACGAGACGAACGCCGCCGAGACGCCGATGACGAACAGATCGGCGATCTCCTTGTCGGTGCCGCGCATGATCGAGAACACGACCGAGGACGCCGCCGTCACCGGCAAGGCGAGGCGGCCGATCCAGCCGATATCGCGCCAGCGCAAAATCCCGAGCGGCAACGCCGCATAGACGAGCGGCGCGAACGCGGCGCGTAACAAGGCGACGCCCATGTGCTGACCGGCGGTGGTGGTGAGATGCACCTGCAGCATCTTGTAGGCCGCGCCCTGATCGCGCAGGGCGTCGAGCACGTCCCACGGCGGCCGGCCGGTGTAGGCGTAGCTGGTCGGCGCCAGCAGCAGCAGCGACGCCGTCGCGCCGAGCACCAGAAGCGGGGTGAGATAGGGCAGGGGCGCGGTGACGCGGGTGGGACCCGTCGATCCTGCCCACGCGGCGCCGCCAATCGTCAGCACGCACAGCGCGACGTAGCCGATCAGCCGCGCCCAGTCGTCGCCCCGATAGATCGGCCAGTTGATTGGCCAGATCAGGAACAGCAGAAAGGTGATGGCGATGTAGCCGATCACCAGGGTCAGGGGCAGCCGAGGCAAGCCCGAGGGCGTCACCACCGGCAGCATCCGAGGGATGGCGGGCGGGGGCGCGGCCGGGGTTTCGGTCTGGATCAAGGCTTGGCGCCGGAGGGGGTCATGACGCCAAGTGAGTACCCTCGAGCAGGCGCAAGGTTTGGTGCACGCCCTGCTGGAAAGCCATATTTCGCTGATAGTAGGTCCTGCCCTTCAGCCCCATCTGCAACAGGGCCTCGCTCGGCGTGTCCGCGAGCGCCGCGAGGGCTTCGGCCAAGGCCCCCGGATCGCTGGGCGCGACCACCAGCGCCCCCTCGGACTCGGTCAGAAGCTGCGCGGCCTCGCCGGCGAGACCTGCGGCAATGGGGCGGCCGCTTGCCAGATAGGCCTGGATTTTGGAAGGCAGGGTGATCTTGAACAGGGGATGGTCGGTCAGGTGCACCAGAAGGGCGTCGGCGCGGGCGAACACCTCGTTGATCTCGGTCTTGGCGATACGGGGATGGATTTCCAGGTTTCGCAAACCGAGCTCGCGCGCATAGGCGTTCAGCGCCGACGCTTCCAAGCCATCGCCGTAAAGCCGGATCAGGATATCCGGGCGATGATCCTGTAGGCGCGCAGCCGCCTGGAGCACCGTCTCAAGTCCCTGGGCCCGACCAAGGTTGCCGCCATAGACCACAACAAAGCGTCGGGGGACGAGGGGCGCTGGCAGGCCGGACTGACAGGGCTCGTTGTCGGCCCAATTGCGGATCGTGACCAAGCTTTCGGCCGACACACCGCGCGTGATCAGCACCCGCCGGATGCCTTCCGACTGCGCCACGATCGCGCTGGAGCGCCAGTGGACGAAGGCGCAGAGCCCTCCCACCAGACGCATCAGCAGAGGCCCTCCCGTCATGCCCGTGGCGGCGAGGCTGTCTGGCCAGAGGTCCTGGATGTCCAGCACGAACGGAAGCCGTCGCACCAGGCCGGAGAGCGCGGCGGCCAGTCCGACCGTGATGGGCGGGTGATAGACGTAGGCGAGATCAAAGCGATCGCGATGGACCAAGAGATAGGTCAGCACCGAAAGGAAGAAGGACAGATAGTTCAAGGACCGGCGAAACGCGGACGCGTCGTGGCTCGGATAAAGCGGCAGCCGCACGACCTCGACGCCCTCTATCCACTCGCGCTGAATCGGCTTCAGCCGATAGCCCGGATAGAGCCGGCCTGTCGGATAGTTCGGAAATCCAGTCACCACCGTGACCTCGTGCCCGGCGGCTTGGAGCGCGCGGGCGAACTTCAGGCCCTTGATGACATGGGATTCCGGCTCGAACCATTGGGTCAGGTACAGGATGCGCATGTTCAGCGCCGCCGTCCGGCTACGGGGTTGGTCGCAAACATGGTCAGCACGCCGCCCAACACCTGGGCCCTGTCGAGCCGACCCAGCGCCGCGCGGACGCTGGCGGCTGGGACCGACCTGCTCGCCACGACATAGATGACGCTCTCCACCGCCGAAGCGACGAGGGGGGCGTCGGCGAGGTCGATGACCGCCGGGCCGTCGATGATCACGTGGTCGAACCGGTTCTGTAGCGCTTGCACCAGCCGCGCCAGTCCGTCGCCGATCAGCAGGTCCGCAGGATTTGGCGCCCGGGCGCCGGCGGTGACCACCGACAGGCCTTTGAATTCGGTCGGGCGCAGGATGGTCTCGATGTCGTCGCCGTGCATCAGGAAATCACTGACGCCGGAAGTGTTCTTCAACCCGAAGGTGGCGTGAATCGACGGCGAGCGAAGGCTGGCGTCGACCAGGACCACGGTGCGCTGGGCCCGGGCAAGGCCCCGCGCCAGGGCCACGGCGGTCGTCGATTTCCCTTCCTTCGGCCGGGTGCTGAGGACGGCGAGGGAGTGGGACACGCCCTTCGAGGCCGCAAGTTTCAGATTGGCCGTAACGACGAGGTAGGACTCGGCAAGGGGGGACTGTGGGTCCCTCATGGCCTCCAGCGGCGTCTGCACCTTGAGTTTGGGCGCGACGCCCAACAGGGGCAAGCCGAGCTTTTCCAAACATTCCTCGGGCTCGGCCACCCCGTCTTCGAGCTTTTCCAGGACCGCGATGGCCGCGAGGGCTATAGCGCCGCCGGCCAGGGTGAACAGGAGAATGTTGATCGTGAGGTGCGGAGAGGAGGGCTTGCTCGGCAGCTTGGCCGCATCGACCACGGCGACATTGTTGTTGTCGGCGCTGCCCGCGACGCCGATTTCCTTGTAGCGCTGAAGCAGGCCTTCGTAGAGTTCGCGATTGGTCTCGGCATCGCGCTGGTAGATGTTGTACTGGATCGCGCGTTGGCGCTGGTCGGCGAGCGAACCTTTCAGGGCGTTGACCCGCTGGGTGAGCGCCTTCTCCCGCGAGGATGCAGCTTGGTAGGTTTGCTGCAACGCCGTGCGCACGCGGTTCTGTTCGCCTTGGATCGCCGTGTCGAGGGCCTCGACCTGCGCATGGGCCGCCTTGGTCGCGGGATCGCCGGCGGGGAGTTGCACCACCGCCTTGGCATAGTCGGCGGCGGCGTCGGCACGCTTGTCGCGCAGCAGGCCGATGGCTCGATAGTTCAGGGCGTCGGCGCTGGCGCCAGGCTGGTCGCTGGCCGCGGCCAGGCGACTGGCCGCCTGGATGCGCTCGGCGGCGGCCCCATTACGCGCGGAGTTTGTCGCGATGAGGTCGTCCGTGACCAACGACCGGGCTCGGTCGGGATCGGCGCCTGGGACCTTCGAATTGTCGCCGGTCGTGGGGAGGTCGATGATGCCTTGGGCCGCTGCGTAGTCCGCGGCCCGGCGCTCGGAACTCTCCAGCTTCTCGCGAAGCTGATCGATCCGGGTCTCCAGATATCGGCGGGCGTAGTCGGACCCTTCCCGCCGGCGCTCCAGGGTGCTGGCGATGAAATCCTCGCTCCAACGCTGAGCGAGCTTTGCCGACAACTCCGGTGACGGGGTCGTCGCCGCGACGTCCACCAGGCTGGAGCCGTGCGTGGGGGCCACGACGACGTGAGCCAGCAGGATCAGGCCGGCGGCCTCGGTACGCTTGACGTGGTTCGCCGCTCCCGAAGTCTCCGCGAATGCATCGCTCTTACCGAACATCTTGAAGAAGGCCGGATCGTCGATCACGCCGATGTCGCGAGCCACGCGCTCGGCGAGGGATTGCGTACGCATCAGACCATATTGGGTTTGGTAGAATTCTTGGTCGCCGATGGAAACGTCGCGCGAGATGGCGCCGATGTTTACGACCTGCGCCGTCTCTCGTGAGATTTGCAGCCGTTCGGTCGAGGTGTACTGGTGATGCGTAAGCAAGGTGACGACGACACCCAGTACGGCGCCGCTGGCAACGCCGCCGATGAACACCCAGCGCCAGCGGAGAACGATGTGCAGAAGCCGTTTCAGGGAGAGCGGACGCCCAGGCCCTCGATCCTCAATGAGGCCAGAGGACGTCGCCAAGGTGACGGCGCCTGACGCCACACGCAGCATCTGCGGCGAAATGCTATTCATCAGATGGGCTCCGGGAGGGGCGGGCCAACGCCGGCTTGCTTCGGGGGGAATGAGATCGAGGCCCTGCCTGAACAGGGCCGCCCCAGATCCGAGCTGCTCTTCGCGCGTGGCGTACCGCGACCATTGAATTCCCTCGGACGCCACTTCGGCGGTTCCCGGGTCAGTTCCAACCTTCGGCCTGGGAGTTCAAAAGCGCGGCTGCCTTCCACGCCGCGGCGGCGGCGAGCGTCGATCTCCGGCTCGCATGAACCTGAAGCCTCTGGAACGAGACTAACGGTATCGGGCGCCGATCAACGCCGCGCCGGCGCCCAAAGGCCGAGAACCGATGCCAAAACGTGCCCCTGGCGCTTCAATTCCGTCGGGCGTGGGTGCGGAGAGCGCGGCGTTGATCGGCGCCTTTCTGGCCTTCGCCCGCTGGCGCGCCGCGGCGGCGGCGGCGCTGATCGCCCTCGGGTCCGTCTTCGACGGTCTGGGCCTGCTGTTCCTGGTGCCGGTGTTGGGTCTGGTGATGGGACCGCAATCCAGCCCAGGCGGCGGCCGGTTGGCGCGCCTCGTCGAGACCCTCGTTGGCGACTATCCCCCCGCCTGGCGGCTGCTGATCCTGCTTTCAGTCTTCGCGGCGCTTATGCTGGTCAGGGCCTGTGTACTGCAGCTGCGTGACCGGGCGACAGAGGTCCTGCAGCTGGAGTTTGTCGAGCACGTCCGGCTGCGCTTTGTGCGTCGGCTCGCTTCGGCGGGCTGGCCGGCGGTGGCGGGGGCCAATCATGCGCGCGTCCTGCAGGCGCTGAGCGTCGAAATCCACCAGGTCGGCGTCGCCTCGGGTGCGGGGCTGCTGGCCGCCGTCGCCCTGGCCATGTTGGTCGGCCATTGCATCCTGGCCCTGGTTCTGGCCCCCCTGGCCGGGCTGGTGGCGATCGTCTTCGCCATAGGCGCGGGCATGATCAGCCGACTTTACGTCAACCGTTCCAAGGCCCTGGGCCGGACGATCATCGAAGCCCATGTCGGCATGGCTGAGGGGGCCACGGCCTTCATGGGCGGTCTCAAGCTCGCACTCGCCCAAAGCCTGGAGGGACGCTTTGTGGCCGGCTACGCGGCCGCTGCAGCCAGTTCGGTCCGGGATCGGGTGCAATTCCAGGCGTTGCAGTCCACCCTCAGGAGTTTGACATCGGGCGGTGCGGCCCTGGCGGGGGCGTTGACCCTGTTCGTCGGCGTGGAGGTCTTCCACCTCTCCGCGCCCATACTGATCACCCTGCTCGTGGTGCTTTCGCGCATGGGCGCCCTGGCCGCGACGGTCCAGCATGGGGTCCAGCAGATCGTGCACAGCCTGCCGGGGTACACGGCGATCCTGACCGTCGAGGCCGAGCTTGCACCGGGCGAGCGGGCGTCCGCCGCCCTGATCTCAGCGCCCTCCTCGTCGAACGGGGACGCGGCGCTGGCGTTCGTCGGGGTGGACTACAGTCATGATCCAGCGAGTGGTCGCAGGCCGGAGCTGCTCCGGGCGAGCCTCGCGATCCGCACCGGCGCCTTCGTCGGCGTCGTGGGACCGTCGGGCGTGGGCAAGACCACCCTCCTCGATCTCGCCGCCGGCCTCCTGAGTCCACAATCAGGCGCCGTCTACGCCTTTGGACAAAGGCTCTGCGGTGAAGTTCTGACCCGACATCGCGAGCGGCTAGCCTACGTCGCCCAGGACCCTTTCCTGTTCAACGATACGGTCAGGGCCAATCTCGCCTGGTCAGCCCCGGGGCGGTCCGACGCCGACATGATGGAGGCCCTGGAAGCCGTTGGGGTGCGGCGTCTGTTGGAGCGCCTGGCGCAAGGGCTCGATACGCGCATTGGGCACCGGGGCGCACTCCTCTCCGCCGGAGAGCGGCAGCGGCTGGCCTTGGCGGGCGCGCTTCTGCGCCGACCTCGCCTATTCCTGCTGGACGAGGCGACCAACGCCATCGACGTGGCGGGCGAGGAGGCTATCCTGAGGGCCATCGCGGCCCTGCGGCCGCAAGCCACCATACTGATGGTCGCGCATCGGGCGGAGAGCCTGCGCTTCTGCGACGAACTCCTGGAACTACCGGACCTGGTGTTCAGCTCGACGACGCGCTCAAACCATTGAAATCGAAGCGTCGTTCCAGCAAGCCGTAACGCTTGCCGACGTCTTCGGGCAGGGCGTCACGCCTCCCGCCAGACCGTGCGCCGGACGTAGTCTGTGTAGGACAGGATGATCCGGACGACCTTGTCCGACACGTCCGGCGCCGCGTAGTCGGCCGGCAGGTGCACCGTACGCGTCCCGCCTCGTGCGGCTTCGAAGCGGCCCTGGCTCTCCAAGATCTCCAGCCCCTGCAGCACGCGCTCGGGATCGAGCCCGGTCATCATGACCACAGCCTCTTCCATCGCCTCGGGCCGTTCATGGGCCTCGCGCAGGTTCAGGGCCGGGAAGTTCAGGATCGCCGACTCCTCGCTGATGGTGCCGCTGTCCGACAGCACCGCGCGGGCGCGCAATTGCAGGGCGTTGTAGTCGAGAAAGCCAAAGGGCTTCAGCAGCTGCACCCGGGGATCGAAGGTCAGGCCCAGGGCGTCGATACGCTTGCGTGTGCGGGGATGGGTGCTGACCACGACAGGCTCGTCATAGCGCGCTGCGACGGCGGCGAGGGTCTGGACCAGCCGCGTGATCTGGCGGTCGCTGTCCACGTTCTCCTCGCGGTGACAGCTCACCAGCAGGAAGCGGCCCTCTACCAGGCCCAGGCGCGACAGCACGTCCGACGCTTCGATGGCTGCCCGCTGATGGTTCAGGACCTCGAACATCGGGCTGCCGGTCTTGATCACCCGGTCGGGAGGGAAGCCCTCGGCCAGCAGGTATTCGCGTGCGATCGAGGAGTAGGGCAGGTTGATATCAGACGTGTGGTCGACGATGCGCCTGTTGATCTCTTCGGGCACGCGCTGGTCGAAGCAGCGGTTGCCGGCCTCCATGTGGAAGATGGGGATACGCCGCCGCTTGGCCGGGATCACCGCCAGCGCGCTATTGGTGTCGCCGAGCACCAAAACCGCATCCGGTTGTTCCGCCGCCAGAACCCGGTCGACCGCAACGATGACCTGACCGATGGTCTCCGCCGCCGAGACGCCGGCGGCGTCCAGGACGTGATCGGGCGCGCGCAGACCGAGATCGCGAAAGAAGACGGCGTTGAGTTCGTCGTCATAGTTCTGGCCGGTGTGGACCACCACGTGCTCGGTCGTGCGATCGAGCGCCGCCATCACCCGCGACAGCCGGATGATTTCCGGCCGCGTGCCGAGGATGGTCATGACCTTGAGTTTGCGGCCGATCACAGCGTCATCGCCACGGTGTCGGGTCGCTCGCGGTCGAATACCTCATTGGCCCAGATCACAGAGACCATCATGCCGTCGCCCACATTGGTCACGTCGTGGGTCCAGCCGGGCACGGTCTCCACCACCATCGGACGCTCGGCCGAGGTGCGAATCTCGTGAGCGTCGCCACTTACGATGTGACGGAAGCGGAACAGGGCCTCACCGTGCACGATCAGAAACTTCTCGACCTTGCTGTGGTGGTAGTGGCCGCCGCGGGTCACGCCGGGATGCGCCGTGAAATATGAAAATTGGCCGCTGGCGGGCGTCTTGAGCATCTCGGTGAAGCTGCCGCGCGCATCGGTATGGGCTGCCAGCGGATAGCTGAACTCCTCGGCCGGCAGGGCGGCGACGAAGGTGGCGTAGAGCGCACGCTCCAGGCCGGAGCCCACGGAGCCGACCCGCCCCGACGCGCGGCCAGAGGCGAACCCTCGGACCAGGCTCTCGACCTCGCCCACCGTCGTCTGATGGATCGCGCCGGTCTCCACCATGCCGCTTTGGGTCGGCGGCGCCGCAACAAGGGCGCGCCATTGATCGATCAGGTCGTCGACATAGAGCAGCATCAGGGGAGCCGCCGGATCGTCCACTCGGATCGGGAGGCCGCGCGCCAGGTTATGGCAGAAGGTGGCGACCACCGAGTTGTAGTTCGGCCGCGCCCATTTGCCGAACACGCAGGGCAGGCGGCAAACCGCGACCGTCGCCCGTCCGTCGCGCGAGAGGTCGAGGAGCGTTTCCTCGATGGCGCGCTTGTTGCGGCCGTAGTCGGTGTCGTCGCCGGCGCGGATCGAAGAGCTAACGATCACCAGCGGCCGCCGTCCGCTCCGGGCGATCGCATCGGCGACCCGACGGGTATAGGCCTCCGTGCGGGTGAACTCGGTCGGATCGGTCGGGCGGATCGCCCCGGCCAGGTGGAAGACCACGTCGGCCGCCGCAATCATCCGGTCCTCGTCTTCGGGAGACGTCTCGCGCGTGAGTGGAAGCACGCGAGCGTCGGTCTCGCCGAGACGGACGACGAGGTTGCGGCCGAGGAATCCTGCAGCTCCCGTCACCACGGCTGTACTTGTATTAGGCAGCATCTGCGAGGTCTCCCGCAATGAAGGCGCGAACATATGGCAGTTTCTGCAGGATATCCGCCATCTCCGTCACACTGAGTTGGCGCGTGTTGTCGGAATTGAAATCGCCAGCGCGTGAGACCTTGATCTCGCCCGTGCTTATGTAAGCGTCGTAGTTCAAATCGCGATTGTCAGGAGCGATGCGGAAATACTCGCCGTGATCTTCAGCAAAGGCCATTTCCTCGCGGCTGAGCAGGGTCTCGAACCGCTTCTCCCCGTGGCGCGTGCCGATCACGCGCACCGGATGGTCGGGCCGGCCCATCACCAGCAGCACGGCGCGGGCCAGCCGCTCCAGAGTCACCGCCGCGGCCCTTTGGACGAACAGGTCCCCGTTCTCACCATGCTCGAAGGCGTAGAGGCAGAGTTTCACCGCCTCATCGAGCGTCATGACGAAGCGCGTCATCCCGGGGTCGGTCAGGGTGATCGGCTGGCCTCGCCGCACCTGGGTCATGAACAGGGGCACCACCGACCCGCGCGAGGCCAGCACATTGCCGTAGCGGGTCCCGGCGATAACCGTGCCGCAGCCCGCCGCCTCGCGGGCCTTGGCCACCATCACCTTCTCCATCAAGGCCTTGGACATGCCCATGGCGTTGATCGGGTAGACCGCCTTGTCGGTGGACAGGCAGACCACGCGCTTGACGCCGTTGCGGATGGCGGCGTCCAGCACATTGTTGGCGCCGAGCACATTGATGCTCACCGCCTCCACCGGATGGAATTCGCAGGACGGGACCTGCTTCAGGGCGGCGGCGTGATAGATGAAGTCGACGCCGCGGGTCAGGGCCTCCATGGCGCGGAAATCGCGAACGTCGGCCAGGTGGTATCTTATCCTCGGATCGCCGAAGCTCTGTCGCAGGTCGTCCTGCTTCTTCTCATCACGACTGACGATCCGGACCTCGGCGATAGGTAGGCTAAGGAAATGACGCAGGATGGTCGAGCCGAAGGAGCCGGTGCCCCCGGTGATCATCAGCGTCCGGCCAGTGAAGTCCTGCATGGCGTGTGCTGACAGCTTTCGCAGTTCCCGATGAACGGCTCCGGTCGGTGGGTACCGGCTCGCAGCGGAGCCGTTCATCGGGCTTTAAACTTTCGCGCAGCCGCGCCGCGCTCATTCGGCGTGGACGGACGTTTCGGAACGCCAGCCTCCACGCCGACGCTTGTCGCGGCGCGGTGCTCCTGAGACTGGGTTTCATGCGGACTACGGCTCAGGTCAGAGCGCCGACCCGTTTCTGGCTGCCCCAGGTCTGGCGACCGCTCAAGAAAACCGCCCAGCCCCAGATGGCGCCGATGTGGCGTAGGATCTGAAAGGTGAACGGCTCGATCAGGGAGGCGAGGAAGGCGTGGCCAAACGAGCCGGCGGACTTGTCGCCCAGCCAGCGGCGATACAGATAAAGCGCCCAGAGCTGGAAGGAGAAATCGACTAGGATCTTGGCCCCGATCACGCCACCCACGGGCGCGAGCACCGAAAGCCTGCCTTGGGCCAGGTAAGTGCACAGCAGCACGAAGGCGGTGAGGCCGTATACCGGCTGCAAGGTGTCGATGGCTTTGACCGGCAGCATCGCCAGGCCCAGCGCGCCGTAGCGCCGGTTTCCGACCATGTCGCGATACCAGTACTGGGTCTGTAGGAAGCCGCCGAACCAGCGCCGCCGCTGGCGCAGGAAGGCGAGCGGCGTGCTCGGGGCCTCGGTCTGCGCCTGGGCTCCCCCCAGCACCCGGGTGGTCCAGCTCCGCCCATGCAGGACGCCGTAGCGTTTCAGCCGATGGATCAGCTCGTAGTCCTCCACCAGGCAATCCGGATCGAAGCCCCCTACCTCCAGGGCGGCGGCGCGGCGGAAGCCCGCGAAGGCGCCGGAGATCAGCAACAGGCTGTTCAGCCGCATCCAGGCGTAACGCGACAGGAAGTTGCGGATATACTCGTAGGTCTGGAACCATTCGAACACACGCCCGGAAGGGGTGTTGGCGCACACCGGGGTCAAGATGCCGGTTGCGGCCACCAAGTTGGGCTCGGTGGCGAAGGCTTGGCGCACCACGGCGATTGCGTCGGCCTGCAGTAGGGTGTCGGCGTCCACGGTCAGGACGATGTCCTCGTCCAGCAGGGGGAGGGCGGTATTCATCGCCCGCGCCTTGCCGCCGCCGGCCAACCTCAGCCAGTGGATCTTCGGGTGGCTGGTCTCGATCGTGCCCAGCGGCGGCGGCCTAAGGCCATAGAGCTTAGCCAGCACTTCCGGCGTGGCGTCGGTCGAGCCATCATCGACGATCAGAATGCGATCCGGGGGCTCGGACTGGGAGAGCAGCGCCGATAGCGTCGCCGGCAGCACCAGCGCTTCGTTCTTGGCGGCCACGATCACAGCCAGCGACACCTTCGAGCCGCTCCTGGGGGAGGGGGTGCGGCGCACGAGCAGGGGCAGCGTCAGGCAGAAGGTGAGGACTAGCAACAGGGTGTCGTAGGCGACGTACAACAGCCCGGCGGACCAGACGAACACGCCGTGCAGTCCAAACGGCGCGCCCAGCAGCAAAACCCAGAGGACCAGCACCCCCATGTGGATGGCGCGGCTGGCCAGAGGCGTGGGCGGCGGCGAGCGGCGCGGCGACTGGGCGGTCAGCGCCTTGCCCAGGCTGTCTTCGGGCTGGCCGGGGACGGCGCGGGCGAATTGTTGGAGGTCTGCCATGAGGTGTTCCGGTTGGAAGATCGGGCGAGAGCGGGCGAACGGCGGGCTGGGAGGACCGTCGTTTCAATCCCGGCTTCGCGATTGGGCAGGCTCAGGGATGCTTGCCCGGCAGCATGCGCTGGAGTTCCGGCTCCCTGTCGATCCACTGGTGCTTCAGGGCTGCGGCGACGTGCAGGCCGAACAGGGCGTAGAGTACGTAGGCCAGCGCCTTGTGGACGGCGAACAGCAGGTCGTGGAAGTGCTCCTTGGGAACTGCAGGCAGATGGGCGATCTGCGGGATGCGAGGCCAGGGGGCGAGCCAGAACAGCTTCATCGGGTGGGTCGGGCCGTCCTTCCAGGCCGAATCGTGTAGCCACCCCGACAGCGGGATGGCGAAGATCAGGACGTACAGGGCGATATGGGCGGCATGGGCGGCCTTGCGCTCCCAGCGCGGATAATCGTCCGGCAATGGCGGCGCCGGATGCGTGGCCCGCCATAGGAGGCGCATGATCGCCAGACCAAGAACGGTGATGCCGATCGACTTGTGGGTGTCGATGGCCGGCCGTACCCAATCCTGCGGCCACTTGTCCGCGAACCAGACTAGGATCAGGTTGATCGCGATCAGGATCGCGATGGCCCAATGCAGGACCATCGCCATGCCTGTGTAGCGAGCGGTTGAGCGGGACGTCATCGCGCGTCTCCATCCGTGGTCGTCATGCGATCCATCTTTGTCTTTCGGCGCCGGGATACTGGCGCTGTTAAGGTTGGGCGGAGGCCAGGCGCGTACGAACCTCGACGCGGTCCGGATCTCCAGGCAGCGCGCTCCGCTGAAAGACGACCTCCTCGTCCCAGAGCTCCGCATCCAGGAAGGCTTGGCGCACGGTGGGGCCAGCCTCCACCAAGGCGGAAAGCACGCCTGCGGCCCCGAGCTTGTCCAGCAATGCGGGAATGTCGGTGTGGAGCGAGGCGTCCAATCCCCTGGCGGCGGCCGCGTCCAGGTAGGCTCCGGGGGTTCGGCCGCGCCGGTCCAGGATCGCCAGCCGCCGACGCCGGCCGGGATGGTCGGCGACGTGGCGTACCGTGAAGGTCGGATCGTCGGCCAGGACAGTGCCCGAGCCGGTGATGATCGCCTCGCAGCCACGCCGAAGCCGATGGGCGTGAGCCAAGGACTGCGGTGAGGTAAATGTCTTTGCGACAGGAGGCGGGATCATGCCGCTCCGCACGTCCAGCGCCGTCTTGACCAGCACCCAGGGACGGCCGGTGCGCGACAGCTTGGCGAAAGGCGCGATCAGCCGCCCGGCCGCACGCGCGAGTTCGGGCGCATCCGGATGGTCCAGCTCCGAGATCATGGCCACCGCCAGCCCAGCCTGCCCCAGGCGCGCGAAGCCCACTCCGGGCGCGCGCGGGTGTGGGTCGAGCGCGCCGATCCAGACCGCGCGAACGGGCGTCGACAGCAGCGCCTCCGTGCAGGGCGGCGTGCGCCCGGTATGGCTGCAGGGCTCCAGCGTCACCACGGCGGTGTGAATGCGCTCAACCAGACCCGCGGCCCGGCAGGCCGCAATCGCGGCGGCTTCGGCGTGGGGCTGGCCGGCCCGCACATGGGCGGCTTTGGCGAGCACCTCGCCAACCGCGTCCAGCAGCACGCAGCCGACCGGCGGGTTGGGCGCGGTGGCGCCGACGAAGGTGTGGGCCTCCTCCAGGGCGAGGCGGAACGCGTCAGCCACCCTGCTGGCGCGTCCGATCATCCGCCAGCCTCGCCGGTGGGCAGCCGATGCCCCATCTTGTCGCGCTTGGTCGCCAGGTAATGGGCGTTGTGCGGGTTCGACGGCAAGACGAGCGGAACGTCTTCGCGCACCCTGACTCCATACCGTTTCAGCGCCACGCCTTTCGACGGATTATTGGTCAGTAGCCGGATGTCGTCCAGACCGAGCGCCTGGATGATCTCAGCCGCCACACGGTAATCGCGTGCGTCGGTTGCAAAGCCCAGCGCGGTATTCGCCTCGGCGGTGTCCAGACCGCGGTCCTGCAGCTCATAGGCGGCGACCTTGTTGGCCAAGCCGATCCCGCGCCCCTCATGGCCGCGGACATAGATCAGCGCGCCGCTGCGGTTCTCGCCAATCAGGCGCAGGCCGGCGCGGAGCTGTTCGCCGCAGTCGCAGCGCAGCGACCCGAGCGCATCGCCGGTCAGGCACTCCGAATGCACCCGCACCAGGGCGCCGGGCTCCGGGTCGCCTCGGACCAAGGCCAGATGCTCAACCCCGTCCGCCAGGCCGCGAAAGGCCCGCATGAGCAGACCTTCCGCCGTATAGGCCGACGGCAGGTCGGCGCGAGCGACCTCCTCGACCAGACTGAGACGATGAAAGGAGGACGCAACAGCTTTCTGCATCAAGACGGTCTTTGTCGTTCTGCAATCTGGTGGCCGGCGCGGGATCAAATGCAACGACCTTGAGACCGTTAGTGCCGATGGTGTGCGGCAAGGTTCACGTCGACCGATTGAACGCTGGAGCCGCCAAGCCGCACAGACGCTCGACATGGCGGGGCTAGGCCGCGGTAAAGGATATCTCGGCATGACCCCGCGACGTTGGGACTGGGCGCTGTGATCGACCTTCCAGGTGGTGGCCGCGAAGCTGCGCCCGAGTGGCGCAAGCCTGGATGGTTGGCGAGGGTAGGCGCACACCTCGGTTCTGGCCGACGTGTCTTTCCATCGATCGAACAACGTTTGATTGATGCGCAGATGCGGCCGTCCGGCTTTGACTATATGCGCTTCGGCCTTGCACTCTCGGTGATATTCTTTCACAGCCTCGAATTCAGTTCTCGCACCCCCGCTCTGTGGATCTTGACCCACCGCCCATTCAATGTATGGGACATCTCCATCGTCCCGATGTTCTTCACTCTGAGCGGTTTTCTTGTCGCCGGCAGTTTGGATCGAGCGAGATCGCTTCTCGATTTTATTGGATTCCGGGTGCTCAGGATTTTTCCGGCGCTGGCCCTCGATACGTTACTCTCAGCAACGATTTTCGGTGCGGCGCTGACCACATTGCCGCTGCACGCCTATTTTCAATCACCAGTATTTCGCGCATATTTTCTGAATATGTTCGGTGGTATTCATTATTTTCTTCCAGGCGTATTCGTTAAAAATCCATATCAATTTGTGAATATCCAACTTTGGACGATACCATATGAATTGAGTTGCTATCTGATGCTTCTCGGATTGAGCCTGGCTGGGATCTACCGTCGCAGGGCGATCTTCTTAGCTGTCTCGCTCCTTTTAATCCTGTTTTTCCAAGCCTGGCTGCCGCTTTTGAGCATAAAAGACTACCGTCATGGCTTGGTTGCGACATCTTTCCTGGGGGGCGTCGCCATGCATCTGTATCGCGACCGTATTCCTTGGAGCCCGTGGATATTTCTACTCTCACTTGTGGCGATGGCGGCCGCCGCCGCTATTCCACACATGGTGCAATACTTACCGATTCCGCTGGCGTACGCGACGATCTTTCTCGGAACGTTCAATCCGAAGCGAGTGTGGCCTATCAACGGGGGCGACTATTCGTATGGGATGTACTTGTACGGCTTCCCCATAGCCCAAGCCTTGATCGCCACGCTTCCGGCCGCGCGGATATGGTACGTTAACTTTGTTCTCACGACGCTCGCGACGGGCGGCGTGGCCCTGTTGTCCTGGCGCTTCGTCGAGAAGAAGTGTTTGGCTTTGAAGCCCAAACTCTTCGCATTCAACGCCCAGCTGCTGAAACTGCGGCCGCGAGGCGTTACGTCATCTCAGCCGGCCCGGTCGGAATAGGGGGGAACGCGGCCAGCCGCCGCCGAATCTCCAGCTCGTATGTGGGCCGGGGGCTCAGATACAGGCGCGCACCGGACATAAATCCCGTCGCATACCCACGGTAAAAGCTCGAGGCGAGCTTGACGGTAAGCTCGACCGGACGCCGTATGCGTCCCGCCACTGAAAGGGCCAAAACAATGAAGCTTCGCCTCGCCGCCGCCGCGGCGATCGTGGGATTGACGGCCGTGCACGCCGTCGCCCAGACCCCCTCGCCGAACATCGCCGCCGCCGTCGCCGACGCAGGGCGGCCCGAGAAGGACACCAAGCTCGACGCCTCGCGCCATCCGGCCGAGATGGCCGCCTTCGCCCGGATCATGCCCGGCGAGGTGGTGATGGATGTTTGGCCGGGCGGCGGTTACTGGAGCCGCATCTTCTCCAAGGCGGTCGGTCCCAAGGGCCACGTCTACGCCTACGTTCCGGCCGAGATCGCCGGCTTCAAGTCCGATCCCGTCGGCGTGGCCAAGGCTATGGCCGCCGAACCCGGCCGCGAGAATGTGGAAGAGGTGTCCCAGCCTCTGGGCGACGAGCCCCCGGCCGACTTCCACAACACGATGGACGTCGTTTGGACGTTCGAGAACTACCACGACATGCACAATAGCTTCATGAAGGGCGCCGACGTGAACGCCTTCAACAAGGCGGTCTTCTTCGTGCTGAAGCCCGGCGGGTCATACGTGATCGTCGACCACGCTGCGCCGGCTGGCTCGGGTCTGAAGAACACCGAAGACTTACACAGGATCGATCCCGCCGCCCTGCGCGCCGAGGTCGAGAAGGCCGGCTTCCGCTTTGAAGGCGAGAGCAAGGTGCTGGCCAATCCCGAGGACCCGAAGACCGCCAAGATCTTCGACCCGGCCATCAAGGGAAAGACCGACCGCTTCGCCTATCGGTTCGTGAAGCCCAAGGCCTGACGCCAAGCGCCGCTAAAATACGGGCGGAGCCGTCGGCTCCGCCCGACGCGCCCTCAGGAACAGACAAGTTAGGTGATGAATCCGCCCTTCCTCGGCTGCCTCGCCATTTGGAGGCGGTATAATAGGTGAGATAACGATTTTCCTAAATTCAACCGCTCGCGACAGACCATCTTAGCCTGCCACGGCGAGTTAATCTGTCAATACAGTCGGGCGAGGCGCCCCCACGGCCTACCACGCTATCACCTAGTCGCGGGGGATGTCTTCTGTAGCAGTACGTTCAGCTGCGAGAGCGGGCCGATGGGGATCAGTTCGTAGGTCAGAAAGCCCTCCCGGGTCAGCGGCAGCGCCTCGAGCCAGGATTGCGCCTCTTCGCGGCTCGACGTGCCGAGGATCATGACGCCGCCTGGTCCGTCCTGGCGTCCCCAGAACTGTTCGATCTTGCCCTCGAGGTATTGCCGGGTGACGACCTCCACCTCCTCCCGCATGAGCGCCTCCGCCTGGGTGGGCGTAAACGGTTTGACCGCGTTGATGGCGAGGAACTTGGCCACTGCGAACTCCTTGGTCGTGTGGATCTCGTGATGATTGATCGGCCGCCCCATATTCGGAATGCGGCCCAATTTGAGCGCCAAGATCCCCCTGCTGCTTTCAGGCGCTCACCACTTGCCTGCGTGCGCGCCGCCGTCGACATGGAGTACATCGCCGGTAACCTGGCGGGCCTCGGTAGCATAGATAACCGCGTCGACAATGTCTTGAACCTCGGAAATCGTGCCCAGAGGCGATAACGTCTTCAGGAAATCCTTGGGGTTATTCTTGTGCAGTGGTGTGTCGACCACGCCGGGCGCGACCGTATTGAAGCGGATGTTATGCTTGGCGTACTCGTTGGCCAGGCTGCGGCTGATGGCGTCGATGCCGCCCTTGGTGATCATCGGCACTGAAGCCGTCAGGCTGGCGTTCGGATTTTCGATCAGGGAGGTCGTGATGCTGACCACGCTGCCGCCCGATTTCTGCTTCAGCATCTGCTTTACCACTTGCTGGGTGATGTAGAAGAAGCCGTCCACATTGGTCGAGATCAGCGCGCTCAAATCGTCGGCAGAATAGTCGATGAACGGCTTGGCGATGAAGATGCCCGCATTGTTCACCAGCGCGTCGACCCCACCAAACTTGCTGACCGCAGCGTCCACCACCTTTACCGCGGTGGCGGCGGCGGCAATATCGCCATCGACCCGCACCAGCTTCTCGGACTGTGGCAGCTCGGCAGATTGGGAAACGGTGCGCGAGGTGGCGGCGACATTGTACCCCTTGTCGAGGAAACCCTTCACCACGCCGGCGCCAATGCCTTGCGACGCGCCGGTAACGATAACTGTCTTGCTCATGATCTGCACTCCCTTGAGAACGTGACCAACGCTACCCGGCTTGCGCCTTCTCGATTAGGTGGAAAAATATAGAATTACTTTCTCATTTATGAGAAAGTAACGTCATGGCCGATCTGAACGACATCGTGGTCTTCGTAAAAGTTGCGCAGCTCGAAAGCTTCAGCCGGGCAGCGCGCGCACTCGGCATGCCGGTTTCGACGGTAAGTCGCCGGATCGCAGAGCTGGAAGGCGCGCTCGGCGTCGTCCTGCTGCAAAGAACAACGAGGAGCCTAACCCTGACTTCGCAGGGGCGCGATTATTTCAATCAATGCAGCGAGCCGCTCAACCTATTGGTCGATGCCGAGCGAGTATTGACCCAGACGCAAAGGATGCCCGAGGGGTTGCTGCGGGTGTCCGTCCCGGTGACCCTGGGGCAAGACATTTTCTTGGAGTTCATCTCGGATTTTCTTAATAATCATCCACGTATCAAAATTGACCTTTTCATCACCAATATTTTCCTCGATCTGATCGTGGAGAATATTGATGTTAGTATTCGTTTTGGCGACTTAAAGGACTCCGCCTTGGTTGCGCAGAAATTAGGTTCGCAAATCCGCTACATTGTTGCATCTAAAGATTATTTACAGGGAAGGGGGCTGCCAGTCGAGCCGGATGATCTCGTATCGCATTCCTGCGTGCTTCTAAACGCTAAAAACAATGAAGGAGAGTGGGAATTGATCAGCGGGCAGAAGCGAAAAACGATTTCCGTCCTCGGCCCGATTGCTAGCCGGGATTTCCAGTCCGTCAGCAGCTTTGTCTATCGTGGGCACGGCGTCGGCTTCCTGCCTTCGAGCTATTGTGAGGCGAAAATCGAGACCGGCGAGTTGGTGAGATTGCTTCCAGAGTGGACGTCCAAGCAGGTTGATATTCATGCCGTCTATCCAACCCGGAAATTCCGACCAGCGCGGCTACAGCTCTTTCTGGAGGCATTGAAAAGTTGGAAAGACGCTCCCTGGACGTCGCCAACGGCGGAGTTGGGCGCTTAGCGCTCTGCACACTTCTTCTTGCCTAGCCGACTTAGGCGCAACCGGGCGACGTGCCGAACGCTGGCGTCGTCTTCCTAGCTCTTCACCGTGCTGATGTAATCGTCCACCCGCCGCCCCAGCACCTCCAGCGGCATGGCGCCGGACAACAGGCCCGCGTCGTGGAAGGCCTTGATGTCGAACTTCGCGCCCAGCGCCGCCTTAGCGCGGGCGCGCTGGCCCTCCCAATAGGTGTGGCCGATCTTGTAGCTGCAGGCCTGGGCCGGGATGGCGCAGTAGCGGTTGACCTCGCGGGTGGTGAAGCCGACCGCGTCGCCCGTCAGGTCGCCCAGCGTTTGAACCGCCTTCTCCTGGCTCCAGCCCATGGTGTGCATGCCGGTGTCGACGATGCAACGTCCGGCGCGGAACATCTGCCCCTTCAGCCAGCCGATGCGGCCGAGCGGACTGTCGTCGTACATGCCGATCTCGTTGGCCAGTTGCTCGGCGTACAGGGCCCAGCCCTCGCCATAGGCCGAGAGGTACATGTTACGCCGAAGGATCGGGATCTCGGTCGATTGCAGGGACAGGCCCATCTGCAGCTGATGGCCCGGCAGACCCTCGTGGTAGAGGGTGGTGTCGAGGTTCCAGCGCGGCCACTCCGCCGTGTCGTGCAGGTTGAAGCGGATGTAGCCCGGCCGCGACCCGTCGAGCGAGGGCGGTTCGGAATAGGCTCCAGGCGCGCCGGAATCGATCGCCGCGGGTATGGCCCGCGCCTCGACCTTGTAGGGCGGCAGGCGATCGAACACGGTCGGCAGGCGCGCCTTTACGGCTTCGAGCTTGGCCTGCAGATAGGCCAGGAGCTGGGCCTTACCCTCGGGTGTGTTGGCGTAGAACTGGGTCGGGTCCTTGAACAGCGCTTGCACCCGCTGGCCGAGCGAGCCCTGGGTCAGGCCCTGCGCTTTCAGCAACACATCAAGACGCGCGCCTATCTCCTTGGCTTCGTCGAGGCCGAGCTGATGCACCTCCTTCGGGGTCATCGAGGTCGTGGTGGTGTAGCGCAGGTTGGCGGCGTAGAAGGCCTCGCCGTCCCTGAACCGCGAGATCCCCGGGACGTGGCCGGCCTGGGCGCGCGCCGCCTTCACCGTCGTCATCTGGCGGTCGAGCGCGGGCAGGATCATCGTTTCGTGCAGATGCGCCGCCCCCTCTGCGTAGCGGGCGGGCAGGCCCTTGTCGGCGGCCCGCTTGGCGAGGCTCGCCACCACGCGGGACTGCGAGGCCGGGACGCGGATCTGGCCCATCTGGGTCAGGGTGATGTCGATCAGGAAGTCCGGCGGAACCACGCCCTTGGCCGTATCGTGGCGGAAGCGCTCGGTATTGTCGTCCAGTGCCCCGGCGAGCGCCTTCATGCGGTCGAGATAGGCCTCGGCGCCTTCCGCATCCTCGACCTTGTGCTTGTTCTCCAGGAAGTCCGGCACGCCATGGTAGGCCCCGGTGATCGGGCTCAGGACGTAGCAGGAGGGCGAAAAGCCGTCCGTACCGCCCATGTCGAGCGCGAGCACGCGACGGCGGGATTCGACCATGTAGGCGACGGTGTCGTAGTTGACGGCGTCCATGCCGGTCAGCGCCTTCCGGTCGATTGCGGCCAGACCCTGCGCCTGGCGCGCCACATCGGCCCGGTCGCCTTCGATGCCGACCCGGCTGACGTCCTTCAGCCTGTGCTTCAGAGGCGCATTGGCGCCAGTATCCAGCCCAAGGTCGGTCGCGCGCTCGGGGTCGCGCTGAAGCTCCTCAGCCCAGAACGTGTCGAGCAAGGCGGTGAGTTTTTGCCCCTGGTCCGCCCCGGTCGCATGCGTTGCGGCGTGCACGGGGGCGGCCACGCCTGCGGCGACGGCGGATGCGAGCAGTTGGCGACGATCGAGCATGATGGTCTTCACCCCAAGGTCGCGAGGTGTTTCCTCGCGAGGCTGCTGAACGGTAGTCAAAGATGGCGGTCTACGCCAATGCCGGAGATCGGGCGCAAACTGGTTTCGATGAATAGGGGAGATCGGAGGTTGGGGGGGCGTCGCAACGGGTCGTAGGCGTAGTAGTGTCCAAGAGCGTCGCCCGACAAATTCCCTCTTGCCGGTACGCCCATGGATTCAAAGGCGCTAAAAACGCAACCCTAATGCTAGTCGGGCGGACAGCGAAGTTCGCTCACGAAGTCGTAGCGATCGCCACGGTAGGCCGACCGGGTGAACTCGACAGGCGTGCCGTCTGCAAGCCGGGTCAGGCGTTCGATCCGCAACACCTCGGAGTTTTGTCGGATCGAAAAAATGCCGGCCTCCGTCGGGGTCGCAAGCGAGGCCCGTATCCGCTGCTGGCCTGTGACGGGATTGAACCCCCCGGAGCCTAGCGCAGCATAGAGTGAGTCTCCGAGTTCACTCAGATTTGGCAGGAAGCGCGCCGGGACGACGGCGTGTTCGATCGCCAGGGGCTCGCCGCCGAGCAGGCGTACGCGCCCAAGCCGCGCCACCGAAGTCGTCTGTGAGATCTCTAGCGCGGTGGCTTCCTCATCAGTCGGCGTCGCATAGGTGCGGAACATCCAGATGACGCCCGGACTATCCCCTCGGCGCCGAGCGTCTTCGCTGAAGCCGCTCAGGATGGAGCCCGGGGCCTCGATCCGGGGGGCGACGAAAGTGCCGGAGCCCTGTTTGCGGAAAAGCAGCCCCTCCTCGATCAGCTTCTCGATGGCCTTGCGGATGGTGACCCGCGACATGCCCGTCATTTCCATCAGGTCGCGCTCTGAGGGCAGGGCGTTGCCTGGGTCTATCCCGCCATCGTTTATATGTCTGCGTAGATTGGCGGCGAGCTGAAGGTAGAGCGGAGTGCTGTCGTCGGCGCGCGCAGCGAGTTTCTCGCGCATATCAGGATCGCCTGTTGGCGTGTGCATCAAGAGCTGCACGCAGGTTTTGGTGGTTATCAACTAACAGTTTATCGGCTTGCGCCGAATCGATGCCTGTCGCCAGAAGGACAGCTTTCTTGATTTCGTCGCCCGCTTTGGCCATGGCTTCCCGAGCGGCCTCTTCGTCAACACCCGTAAGTTGTTTTACGATGTCTCGGGCCCGATTCGACAATTTCTCGTTAGATACGCGCATGTTGACCATTAGACCACGGTAGACAAGGCCGCACCTTAACATAGTGGCAGTTGAAAACAGATTCATCATGGCCTTTTGGGCGGTTCCCGCCTTCATCCGCGTGGAACCGGCGATCAGTTCGCTGCCTGTATCAGCGAGCAGGGGATGTTCGGCGTGCTCGAGCACCGGGGTCCCAGGATTGTTGGATATGCCGATCGTCAACGCCCCTCTCGATCTGCCGTAGCGGAGCGCCGAAACGGTGAAAGGCGTGCGTCCGCTCGCAGCGACGCCGATCATGACGTCGTTCGTCCCCACGCAGACTTGTTCAAGCTGGGCGACGGCGTCTTCCTCGTCGTCCTCGGCGCCTTCGGCGCTCTGCGAGAGCGCCGTGATTCCGCCCGCCAGGACATAGATCAGCCGCTCCTCGGGCCATCCATAGGTGGGAGACAGCTCGACTCCATCCTGGACGGCGATGCGGCCGGAAGTGCCGGCGCCGGCGTAGATCAGGCGACCGCCCAGCATCAGTCGCTCGGCCGCCGCCTCGCTGGCCAGGGCAAGGTTGCGGAGTTGGCTATGGAGGGAGGCTACGGCCGCCAGTTGACCTTCCAACATGGCTTCCACTGCGAGCAGGGTCGGCCAGCGATCTATCTCGACGAAACGAGTGTCCACGGTTTCAGTCGACATTCAAAACACCTTGAAAGTGAGGAGGATTGACCTGTTCGCGGACCTTCGAGCGGCCCAGCACGCAGGTCAGGAAAGACGCTCCAGCACCCAGGCAGAGTTGCCATGGGAACGCGAGACGTCGAAGCGTATCCGGCAGGCCGAGCCGATCGGCGACGTAGGGCTGGAGTAGCAGGATCACCAGGAAACCAACACCCAGGGCCGCCATCACCGAGGCGGCCGAACCGCGTCGCGTAAAGACGGCGGTGAAATAAACGCCGAGTAGGCCAGCATAGGCGAAGTTCATTACAGACAGAACGAAATCCAGCAGGGGCGCGTTTGTATAGCGCTGCCAATAGAAGGACAATATGGCCATGCCGAGCGTGGCGAGCCCTGTCACGGCCATGCCGATGCGTCCGGCGAAGACATAGTGCGACTCCGGAGCTGGGACCCCTCGCGCGCGCCAGGGCCGGTAGAAGTCCTGCACCAGCACCGACGACATGGCGTTGAGCGCCGACATGGTGGTGCCGACGGCGGTCGCCAGCACGCCGGCGGTAGCCAAGCCCCTCAGGCCCGGAGGCGTCTGGGTCAGAATGAAGCGCATAAACACCGTGACGTCGCGGTGTCCGGAGCCGGGATGGGCCTGGGATAGCGTGTGGCCGCCCATTAGGTCCGGGCGAGTATAGACGACGTACAACAGCGTACCGATAGCGATGAAGACCGCCACCACCGGAATTGTCGTGAGCACGGAAAGATACAGCCCACGCGACCCCGCCCTCGCGTCCTTGCAAGCCAGAAGACGTTGGGTTGTGTCTTGGTCCAGGCCGAAATTACCGATGTAGAGCAGGGTGACGCCGGTAATGATCGCGGGAAGGGAGAAGGGGCTTCTCAGGTTCCAGGAAAACTCGAGCAGGCGGAGCTTGTCGTTGCCGTCCGGTGTGGATGTCAGGCCGGACAGCAGTTGAGGCAGCGGCGCGTGCACCTTGGAGGCCAGAAGCGCCAGAATCGCCAGGGCGGCGACGGAGTAGGTCGTGAACTGGATCAGGTCGATCCAGACGATCGATCGAAGACCGCCATGGAAGGTGAACAGAAAAGAGGCGATGATCAGGATCGTCGCCGCGACCATGACGCTGGAGGCGCTCACATCGTTGGCGATGATCATCGAGACGGCGATGGCGGCGAGATACAGGCGGGCCCCCCCGGCGAGAATGCGCCCGACCACGAACATCGCCCCAGCCGCCCGCATGGCGGCTGAGCCGAAGCGCCGCCCCAGCAGTTCGTACACGGTCGTGACGCCTTCCCGATAGAACCGGGGCATGAGCACCCGGGCCACGAAGACAGCAGCCAGCAGGGCGCCGATATTGGTGCTCAGATAGGTGAAGTCGCCGCGGAACCCATAATCAGGTCCGCCGAGGAAGGTCGCCGCGGACTGGGTCGTCGCCAGGACGGAGATGGCGGCCAACCAGGACGGCACAGCTCCGCCGCCGAGGAAATAATCTCTCGCATCCCGCGTTTGCCGCCGACTAAGTATTGCGCCGGCGGAGGCGATGACGAGAAAATATCCCGCAATGACGCACCAGTCCAGAAGTCCGAACTGCCCGGTCATGTGTGCTCCAAGTCCGACCACCCATCAAATCTACTCACAGTCGACCTTCATATGCGCGAAGACCGGTCATGCTGGCGTTTACCAATTCCTGTCGGATGGACAAAACGAATGATGGCTGGCCCCGGTGTTCCCGGAGCCAAGCCATCGGGACGTCGCTTCAGCTGGCTTCAGTGGCGCGCCGTCAGCGAGAATGAAAACGCCC
>NZ_LMUL01000014.1:503091-520648 GCF_009765965.1 Caulobacter sp. S45 | reverse complement strand
GTCGTAGGTGTCGGGGAAGGTGTTGAACGTCCCGGAGGTGGGCACGAATGGCGGGTCCTTCCCCCGCAGATTGTTGATCCCGAAGTTGGCGGTCAGCCAACTCAAGACGCGCCAGGAGCTGTTCAGGTTGAAATAGTCCTGCGCTGGGATCTTGTCGTTCTCGCCGGGCGTGCTGTCGACGACACCGCCGATCCTCTGCCAGTCGAGTTGGACCTGCCCACGATCGAATACCCAGCTCACGGTGGCGTTGTGCCGATAGTCGGGCTGGACCAATGTCGTGGCGTCGCTCGAGCATGTGGCGCCGAATGTCCCCTTACAGTTGATGGCGGCGACGGCCGGGTTGTTCTGGATCGTATAGCGGGTCACGAAATTCGCTTGGTAGGCGAAGCGGAACAGCTCACCGGGCAACCACCGCGGAGTGGGAACGGAATAGTTGATGGAGACATCTATGCCCTGCTGGTCGAGGCGTCCCAGGTTCTGGTTATTGACGAAGGTGTTGTCCAGGGCGCCTGTCGTGGGATTGCGAGGCACCAGGCTACACAGCGGATTGCTGGCGACGGGATCGAGGACATAACAGCTATTCAGCGCGGCGATGGGTTGAATAACTCCGATCGCGTCGCGAAGGTCCAACTCGTAGTAGTCAACCGTCGCAGAAAAGCGCTTAACGATCTGAGGTGTCAGGACAAAGCCAAAGGTCTTGGTGCGCCCCTGTTCGGGCTTGATGTCGGCGTTGCCGCCAAAAAAGTAGTTGCCCTGGAGATAGGACGGCGAAAAGGAGTTTACCGAACCCACCGCCGGCGCCCCGAACCGCGCGCACTGCGCCGCATTGCCCGTTCCGAGCACGCAGGGGTCGCCCGCATAGCGTGGGGCCAGGCGGGCGACGGTGACGAGGTCGTTGTAGGGCAGCGAGGATTCGGGCGCGGCGAATTCGCTGAAGTTGGGGGCTCGGATTACAGTTTGGACCGTGCCGCGGATGCGCAAGTTGTCATCAATCGACCAGGTAAAGCCGTACTTGCTCGTATTGTGCGTTCCGAACAGCGAATACTTGGAATTCCGATAGGCATATTCGATGTCGAGGTTCTTGATCAGCGGCAGGTTCTTTACGATCGGGACCAGCGTCTCGCCGTAGAGTTCGTTGGTGGTGACGGCCCCGTTGTAAGCGGCCAGAGAACCTTCCAAGTAGGTGTTGCCGTCGAGCAGCGCCGAGTCCTGACCGATGGTCGCTGTCTCTCGGCGGTATTCATAGCCAAGAGCAAAGCCGATCGGACCGGCGGGGAGGGAAAACAGGTCCCGGAGGTCTCCGCTGACATTGCCGGAAATCACGGCTTGGTCGCGGGTGCGCTCGTTACCTTGAAGGGTGGAGCCCAAGGCGCTGAGGCCGGCCGAGTTAGGTCCGAAGATGTTGACGCTGTTTGCAAGGGCGGCGAAGTTGTTCTGACCGCTGGCGTTGGTCACTAGGCCGTCGCCGGTGATCGGGGAGGTCTCCGTCGAGCGTCCGTACTGGGTGTAGACGTCCCACTTGATCGAACTGGTTCCGGGGACGGGACCGCGCAATCCCGCCTGCACCTGGTAGGTCTGGCGATCGGTATGGAAGTCGATGAGGCCCAGTTGAGGTAGGGATTTGTTTACGAGCACCTGAGCTACGCCATTGACGAAGGTCAATTGGTTGGCGATCTGCGGGGTCACGAAGGCGTTGGACTGATTGATGCCGACGATCTGGTTTATGGTGACGGGGCCGGGGCCGGGGGTGCCCGATTCTTCGGTCTTTACATCGGAGAACATGCCGCGGCCATAGAGCTCAACATTGTCGAGCAATTTGTAGTTGAAGAAGGTGTCGGCGTTGTATCGGGTCAGAGGCTCGATCAGCGGGTACTGCGAGGTGTAGTTCGAAGTCTGCGGCGTCGTGGTGAATTGGCCCGCGGGCGTGAAGGAGAACTCGCGGCCCGATGCGACGTCGGTGAAGTTGCCTCCGGCCGGCGCCACCGTCTGGTTCGGGGTGGCGGCCCAACTGCGCGATCCCGCCAGGGCCTGGTCGCGCTGGGTATAGTCGAACGCAAGTACGATATGCCCGCGGTCGTTGATATCGCCGCCAAGCAGTAAGGAGGCGCCGTATTCCGATCCGCCCGCTTCGGCGGTCCTGTCGGTCGCCGACACCTCCATGCCGTTGAACGAGGTGTTGAGGATGAAATTGACCACGCCAGCCACGGCGTCCGCGCCGTACACGGCCGCGGCGCCGCCGGTAAGGACGTCCACCTGCTTGATCAACGAAGCAGGGATGGAGTTGACGTCCACGGAGTTGCGGAAACTGAAGGGGACCGCGCGCGTACCGTCGATCAGCACCAAGGTCCGACTCTGGCCTAGGTTGCGAAGATCGAATACCTGGGCGCCGAAAGAGTCGCTGCCCTGCGCCGCCTCGCGCACGCCGCCGGCGAGTTGCGGCAGCTCGGTCGAAAAGTCCAGAATGGTCAATGCGTTCTCGAGTTTGATCTGTTCTCGAGACGTCGAGTCGACCGGGCTGGTCGAGGTGATTCCGGTTCGTGGGATGCGGGAGCCCGTCACCACGACCTCGCTGACTGAGGAGGCTGAACCTTGGGTCGGAGCGGCGGCCTGAGGGCTCGGGAGGGCGGCGGCCGAGGTCCCCGTGCTGGGGGCCGGGGCGTCGGATTGTGGGGCCGGCCCGCCTGTCGGCGTCTCTGTGGGCGCCGTCTGGGTCGTCTGCGCATGCGCTTGGGCCGCCGCCGTGGTGGCGATGACCAAGGCCAGCACGCTGGCGCCCGATAGATTGCTGATCAAAGACCTCGACATTTCGTCCCCCGACTTTTCTTATCCGCGTACGTGGCAGGATAGTTTGGATGGGACGATAACCGGTTTAATACGACTGTAAATAAGGTCTGATACCAGTTGGGATCGGTAAGGGGCGCGCCCCGCTGCGACAGATTGCCTCTCCAATCGCTCTGGGGCCATCCCGTGAGTCCTATTCTGGCCCGATATCGAGGCGCGCCATAGCCCCAAATTCCGTTCAGAGCGACGGGGCGCCGATCATGCAGCGGCGATGTCGACGCAGCGGGCAAGGAGGAATGAGGCGTCGTCGGAGCGCTTTATCCGCAGGTGCCTGCGGCATTCGGGATCCTCGGCCTCGATCCGTCTGAGCTGGTTCAACCGCGCCTCGACCTTCGCCGGGAGGTCGAGCGAGAGCAGGTCGTCCGGAGTCGCAACCTCGAACAGTTCCACCAGCCGAAGAAAGCCATCGCTGCCCAGCGCGACCGTCGTCCCGTCGGCCGGGATTGTGAGCTGGTCCATATGGTCGGCTGCTTCGGGATCGGTATTGAGCACCCAGTAACCCCCAGCCGTATTCATATGGCGACGGTTCGTCTGTAGCTGCGGCAGGAGGCGTTCACGCAGCTCGGCCGAGCTCAGGGCGGGCGCGTCGCGGAGTAGGCGCGCGGCCATGTCCAACGTGCGTCGCTCGAAGATTTCGATGCGGGAAGTTCCAAATAGCTGGGCCGAGCCGTTCCGGTCGCGATAGGCGATGCGGCAATCGCCGAGCGTGCTCATTTCGAGCCCGCCGGACGTTATCCGCACCATCGCGATCGCGGCCGAAGGGCGCTCGTGGCGTTCGGAGGGTTCGCGGCGCTGCTGCCGATGCAACTCGCCGCGACAATCCGCTATCACCTCACGAAGCACGTCGGTTGTGGGGCGATCTCCACTGCTGGGAATGGCGCTGCACAGTGCGCGGTCCACCTCCTGCGCAAACCAGGCGGCGTCGCTTGGCGCGTCGAGCAGGGGGGCGCCGACCCCCGTGGCGCCATCGATGACCCAGGCCCAGTCGCCCAGGTGGCCAACGACGTCTTCGTTGATCAATCCCCCCGCGTCCGACACCGAGACACAGACGTGAAGCTTTTTAAGGGAGTCCGCCCCAACCTTACCGGCGACGTCCAAATCGCAATCTCCCATTCTAGCGACCACATAGGAACCAGTTGTCGGGTTAGTCCTGTACTGGTATCTACCAAATCCGTGAGGGACGCATGTCGAAAGCCGTTACCACCAGCCATATGTACAAGGAAGCGGCCTATGCCGCCGAAGGTCTCAGGGAAAGCGGAGCCGCCGCCAGGCGGGCCGCCGTAGCCGCTGCAGAGCGGCTGCGGGACTTTCAGCCCGACTTCATCGCGACCTGTGCGCGCGGCAGCTCCGATCATGCAGCGACCTATGCCAAATATCTTATAGAGACCCGGGCTCGTACCCCGACCTTTTCGCATGCGCCCTCGATCAGCTCGGTGTTCGAGACCACGTCCCCCCATTTTCGCAGGGCCGCGCTGCTGGCGATCTCGCAGTCGGGCCATAGTCCCGATCTGCTGCTGTCGGTCGAGGCGGCCAAGCGCGTGGGGTCGCTTATTTTGGTCATGGTCAACGACGCCTCATCGCCGCTTGCGAAGCTCGCCGACGTCCTGCTGCCGTTGCAGATGGGACCGGAGGTCAGCATTGCGGCTACCAAGAGCTTTATCGCGACACTGGCCCAGACATTGAACCTGGTGGCCGAATGGACCGACGCGGACGATCTGAGGATGGCGTTCGAGGGGTTGCCCAACGACCTGGCGAACGCCTGGGGGATGGACTGGTCCGCGGCGGTCGAGCCGCTGTCCCAGGTGTCGAGCCTGTTCGTGCTCGGACGCGGTCTGACGCTGTCCATCGCGCAAGAGGCGGCGCTCAAGTTCAAGGAGACGTCAGGTATCCACGCGGAGGCCTTCAGTACGGCGGAAGTCGTCCATGGACCGGCCGCGCTGATCACGAAGGGGTTCCCGGTGCTGGTTTTCCCTCCAGTCGATGCAGCGTCTCTTGGGGTGCGCGAACAGGTGGAGGCGTTTCAGCAGCGCGGCGCCTTGACGATCGTGGTGGGCGAGGGCTTCGGGGGAGACATCGTGCTGCCTCTCGGCGCCGGGCTCCGCCCGGCGGTGGCGCCGATCGCCATGGTTCAGAGCTTCTATGGGCTGGTCAACGCCGTCGCGTTCGCGCGCGGTCACGATCCGGATCGGCCTCCATTTCTCAAGAAAGTCACCCATACCCGATGACGACGTGGGCTCTATGCGGGGCGACCGTACTCACACCTGACGGGCCGCTCGAGGGATACGCCGTCGTCGTCGAGAATGACCGCATAGCAGCCGTCGTGCCCGACGCAGAAGTCGCGGGCGGGTGTCGGCGTGAGGCGCTGGCGGGCGGCGTCCTTGCGCCTGGCTTCATCGACGTCCAGGTCAACGGCGGCGGGGGCGTGCTGCTCAACGACAATCCCACGGTCGAAGGGATGGCCGCGATCGCGGAGGCGCACAGCCGGTTCGGGACGACGGGCCTGATGCCGACCCTGATAAGCGACGACCTGGATGTTGTGGCTCGGGCCATCGCCAGCGCGGACGCCGCGGTGGCCCAGGGCGTCCCCGGCGTCCTGGGCGTCCACATAGAAGGTCCGTTCCTCAATCCGGCCAAACGCGGCATCCACGACGCCGACAAGTTCAGGCGGCTCGACGAGGAGGCGATATCGCTGCTCACCCGTCCTGGCCCGGCGCGCAGGATGGTGACGATCGCACCCGAACTCGCGCCGCCTGGAGCCATCAGGCGGCTTTCCGAAGCAGGCGTCATTGTGTGCGGCGGTCATAGCCTGGCGGGATACGAGCAAACCATAGGCGCGCTCGATGAAGGCCTGAGCGGGTTCACGCATCTTTTCAACGCCATGACCCAGCTCGGCTCCCGAGAGCCGGGCATGGTGGGCGCCGCGCTGGAGGCGAAGCATTGCTGCTTCGGCCTGATCGTAGATGGGGAGCACGTTCACCCGGCGACCCTGCGGATCGCCCTGGCGGCGCACGGACACGAGGGGGTTATGCTTGTGACCGACGCCATGCCCTCGGTTGGCGGCGCCCAGACCTCCTTCGCCCTGGGCGGTCGCCTGATCCACGTCGAGGGGAACGCCTGCCGCGCCGAGGACGGCACCCTTGCCGGTTCAAATCTGGACATGGCCACCGCATTCGCGAACGCTGTGAGGATGTTGCGCGTGTCGCCCTCCACCGCCTCCCGAATGGCGAGTGGAACGCCTGCACGTTTTCTGGGTCTGGAGCGCGAGGTCGGGGCGCTGGCGGCCGGACTTCGGGCCGACATCGTCCACTTGGACGAGGATCTCAAGGTGGGTCGTGTCTGGCTGGGTGGGGAACTTCGTCAATAGGGCGGTCGGCGCAGGACCCGAATTCATGTCGAGCCGTTGGAGCGGCGAAGGGCTCAATGCCAATGTCGATGTTTCGATGTCTGGCCGATTCCCGGATTGAACTGGTTGCAGGGGTCGAGCTCACGGAAGAACGCCGTCAACTCGGCCTTGGCCTTGTACAGGTGCCCGACATTATGTTCGGCCGGATACTCGGCGCCGCGCGCGTCGAGCAGCCCCCACATCCGGTGTTCGAGGGCCAAGGTGTCATGCCCCTTCGCGACAACGTAGTCCTGATGGAAGACGTGGCAGAAGAAGTGGCCGTAGTAGAGTTTGTGCAGTATCGGCGCCTCCACCTCGGCCGGTAAGGTCTCGAACCAGTCGCGTTCGTTGCGGGGCAGGGCGATGTCCAGCGCTACGATATCCTCGACCGTATCCGCGTGGACGGCGCGGTAACGCACCGCCGCGCCGGCCGCGGCGAAACGGTGCAGGAAAGCCTTGTCCCCCTCTTCGGAGGTGCATTCGAAGAATTCGACGCCCTCCGGTCGGCGCGACGACAGGTATGTGCGCGCCTCCGCCACGCCTTCGCCGGCCATTTTCAGCATCAGGTGGTGTTCGTAACGGTCGCGGTAATCGCGCAGCCGCTGCGGCAGATGCGGCGGGAAAAGCCGGCTGACCGCCTGGAGGAGGTGATCGCTCAGCCCGCCCTTGATCCAGCCGAACCGGCCGGCGGCCGCGTCGAACGCCGCCTTCAGCCCGAACAGCAGGGGCAGTCGGTCGACGCCCAGATGCTGGATGGCGAGGAAGGTGTCCTTGCCATACGCCTCGGCGATGTCGAAGGCGTCGCGGTGCATGTATTCGCCAGCCACGGGCAAGGATTGGAACCCGCCAAGGATGTCGCGCCGAATGGCGGTCAGCCCGCCTGGAGCGTTCGAGCCGATGTAGAAGACCGCGGTCTGTTCGGGCTTGGGAAAGGTGTCGAGCCGCACCGCGAACAGGATCAGCCGGCCCGCGCTGCCCGAGGCTTCGAACAGCCGCTTGCTGTCCGCATTGAACCGGGCCGGGGTGGGGGCGTCGATCTCGCGCACATGGTCGACATAGCCTTGGTCCGAGGCGCGAACGGACGGGTCGTGCTGGACGTCCGCCGCTTCGAATTCGCCACGATCCAGCCGCCCCAGGATGGTTTCGGGGTCGTCGCCCAGTTGGATGCCGAGGTGGTTGACGAGTTGCAAGTCGCCGCTCTCGCTCAGGCGGGCGAAGAGCGCCATCTCCGTGAAGACAGGTCCCCGCTGCACGAGCGATCCACCCGAGTTGTTGCAGACGCCGCCGAACACCGAAGCGCCGATGCACGACGATCCGATCACCGAGTGCGGCTCGCGGCCAAGCGGCTTCAGCGCGCGTTCCAGATCGTAAAGGGTGGCGCCGGGAAGGCAGACGACCTGGCGACCTTCGTCGATCAGGTGCAGGCCCTTGATGCGCAGGGTGCTCACCATCACTACGTCGCGGTCGTAGTCCTCGCCGTCCGGCGTGGAGCCGCCGGTCAAGCCGGTGTTGGCGGCCTGCATTATGACCACCACATCGGCGGCGACGCAGGCCTGCACGACCTTCCATTGCTCCACCAGCGTGGCGGGCCGCACCACCGCCGCCGCGGAACCGCTCCCGAACCGGAAGCCCGTGCGATAGCGGCGCGTCTCCTCAGGCCGGGTGAGCACGTGCCGATCGCCGACAGCGGCCCGGAGCTCGGCGATGAGCCGCCGCATTGTTCCGGCCGAGTTGCGTGTCGCGCGATTTGAGAAGGCCGAGGCGTTCGGGTGCATATCTAGCGTCCTACGAAAGTCCTGGGTCTAGGTTGCACGCCGTCCCGCCAAGGCGAGAGCGCCGGAGACGGCGTCGCCCAGAGGGGGCGCGAGCCGGCGGCGGACGTCTGGGGCGAGCCAGGCCTCCATGGCGCTCGCCAGGCCGCCGATCAGGGTGAGGCGAGGGGCGCCGCGTTCGAACAACGCCCGGACAAGCCCGTTGATATGCTCGGCCGCGACCTGCACGACATGTCGGCCGATCGCGTCCCCCTGATCGGCGTGTCGCAGCACCAGGGGGGCGAACGTTGCGTATTCCGTCGCGGTCGCCCGATCCATCCACGTCACCGCCTCGACCGGGTCGTTGTCGAACCGCGCCATGATCTCACGGGTCAAGGTGCTCGCCGTCAGCCGTTCATCATGCGCGCGCAGCGCCAGCCGGATGGCGCGCAGCCCGATATCGGCGCCGCTGCCCTCGTCCGAGATGGGGAAGCCGTAACCCCCCACCTTGAATTCCCGCCCGTCTACCCTGCCGATACCGCATGAGCCCGTGCCCACGATCACAATCGCGCCGTCCTTGCCGCCATGGGCGCCAAGGCAGGCGATCATCCCGTCCGTAGAGAATGTGATGTCGGCGAAGGGGTGCTCGATAGCCTCAAGCGCTGCTTGCGCGCCCTTCCTGCCGAGGCCGGCCACGCCCACGCCTGCGCGAACGGCGGCGACCTGAGCCGTGTCGAGTCCCGCCTCGCGGATCGCGCCGGTGAAGGCGGTTCGGATCGCGTTCCACGACGCCTCGATGCCGAAGCGGGTCGCGGCCGGTCCAGCGATGCCGAGGCCCAGCACCACACCGTGGGCGTCTTCGATCCGCGCGCGGCAGCCGGTGCCGCCGCCATCCACCCCTAGAAACAGCGGCGCCGTCCCCACGGCGGCCGTCATCCCTGCACCCGGACGATGTCCGCTCCGCAGCGCACCAACTTGCGGGCCAAGTCCTCGTATCCGCGATCAAGGTGGTAGACGCGGTTGACCACCGTCTCGCCTTCGGCGACCAGACCCGCGAGGATAAGGCAAACCGAGGCGCGCAGGTCGGTGGCCATCACCGGGGCGCCTCTCAGGCGGCTAACCCCGCGCACCAGCACCGTGGTGCCCTGCAGCGTCAGATCGGCGCCCAGCCGCATCAATTCGGGAACGTGCATGAAACGGTTCTCGAAGATGGTTTCGCGGACCAGGGCGGCGCCTTCGGCGATCGACATCATCGCCATGAACTGCGCCTGCAGATCGGTATGGAAGCCTGGGAAGGGTTCGGTGGTGATGTCCACGGCGGAGAGTTTCCCCGTCCTTTCGACCATGAGGCCGCGATCGGTCGGGAAAATGCGCACGCCCGCCGTTTCCAGCACTTGGCACTCTGCGGACAGATGCTCCAATCGCGCGCCGATGAGCTCCAGCCGCCCCCCGGTGATGGCGGCGGCGGCGGCGTAGGTGCCGGCCTCGATCCGGTCCGGGATCAGCTCGTGCGTCGCGCGCCGGAAAGGCTGATCGCCGGACAACATGATGCGGTGTGTCCCGGCGCCTTCTATCCGCGCGCCCATCGCCGACAAGCCCGCTGCGAGATCGGCGATTTCGGGCTCGCGGGCGGCGTTGAGAATCTCGGTTTCACCGCGCGCGCGGGTCGCGGCCATCATCGCCGTCGCCGTCGCGCCCACCGAGGGCGAGGAGAGGACGATGCGGCTGCCCTTCAGGCCGTTCGGGGCCCGGGCGACGATGTAGCCGCCATCCACCGTGACCTCGGCGCCCAGGGCTATCAGCGCCTTGAGATGGAGATCGATCGGGCGGGCGCCGATGGCGCAGCCTCCGGGCAGAGACACCCGAGCGGCGCCGAACCGAGCCAGCAGCGGGCCGAGGACCAGGATGGTCGCCCGGGCGCGACGCACTACATCGTAGTGGGCCTCCGCGTTGATGGCCGAGCCGGCGTCCAGGGTCACCTGATGGGCGGCGTCCCGGCTGACGCCGACGCCATAACTCTCCATCAGCGAAAGCAGGGTCGTGACGTCAGTGACCGCAGGCACATTGGCGAGGGTCAGGGGCTGTTCGCTCAGGAGGCTGGCGGCGATCAAGGGGAGAGCGGCGTTCTTCGCTCCGGCGATGTCGACGGTACCCTCAAGCGCTCGGCCGCCGCGGACAATCAATCGATCCATCAGCTTCTCCAGACCTCGTGGCGTCGCTTCATGAGCCGGTCGTCCATTTCACATCCGGCACTCGTGGCCAAATGGTTTCCTTGTGGTATCATCGATGGACTGGGGTTTTTACTCGACCAGGTTGCGGTTCCGCCGAGATGTCCGACGCTCCGATATCGGCTGCGCACTCGCCCGATCAAACCATTCCAGCCGCCATATCCGCGGGGACGGGCACCGGCGACAGAGGGCGGCCGGGGGCGTCAATTAAGAGGAGGAGACCTGTCTTGAGCGAGATATTCGTCAATCGACGTCGGTTCGAGATCGGTGGCGAGCGGATGACCGGCGCCGAGATCGCGAACCTGCTTGGCGTGCCCGAGGACAACGCCGTTGTCGAGCGGCACGGTGCGGCGGGTGAGCTCGAGACCCTGCCGCTCGATCATGCGTTCGAGATCTGTTCCGGCCAGTCGTTCCTCGTCACCCGTCAGTTCATCATGGGCGGGTGATACCGCAAACCGCAGACGTTTCGGGCGTGGTCGCAGGCCATGACGTGTTGGAGAGCCGCCCCTTGCAGATAATCAGTCCAGCGGGAACGCGGTCCGCCATCGGCTTGCTTCGTCTCGCAGCGCCGGAACTGGATGTTTTGCATGAAGCCGTCGTCAGCTCTACCGGCAGGCCATGGGGAAGCTTCGCGCGCTTGGGATGGCGGCCCGCACCCGGTCATTTCGCGGTGACGCTTGCGGCGATTGATCAGTCCGGAATGGGCGATCTCGATCCCGCAAGCGACGACATCAAGATAAGCCCCGTCTATTTGCGACGCGTCGCGGCGGAGGCGCAGGACCACCCCCTGGCGATCGGCTTCATTCGTTGCCGCCCGGTCGGCGTCGCACCCGAACCCCGCGCGGCCGACGACGAGATGGACCGATATCTTGCCGGCCACTTCGCCGATTTCGCGCCGGATCGGCCGTTCGTCAGCCTCATCCTTTCGCAAATGGAGGAGGAGATCGCGGTTTCGGGTCGGATTTTCCACGCCAGACGCTGGATCGATATCGAGCGCGTCGCCGCCGAACGGCGGCCCACGGTGGTGGCCTGGTGTGCGGGGAAGCGGCCGCCGCCCGCGCCGATCCCGCCCGAGCGCGTGGCGCGACTGACCAGCGCGTTCGGCCGTCAAGCGTTCGAGCGGCTTCAACGATCCACCGTGGCGCTTATCGGCGCCGGGGGCACCGGCTCCGCGGCCATTCCCATCCTTGCCCGGGCGGGCGTGGGCCGTCTCATCATCGTGGACAGCGACCATGCGAGCGAGTCGAACCTTGAGCGGCTGCACGGCAGTCGACCGGCCGATGTCGCCGCCGAGGTCTCCAAGGCCGCCATCGCGAGACGGTCGGTCGCCGAATACGCGCCCGACGTGGCGGTCGAGGCGATCATCGGCCGCTTGCCGCAAGAGGAAGTGCTCGACGCCGTCGTCGGCGCCGATGTGATCATGGGATGCACGGATCAGCATTCGAGCCGGCTGATCGTGGCGGATATCGCCTCGCGCTATCTCATTCCGGCGGTCGATTGCGGTGGTCTGATCGAGGGGCGGGATGGCGTCGTGACCGGCCAACTGGTCCAGATCGTTCGCTTCCTGGCGGACGATCCCTGTCCGCGCTGCCGCGGGATGATCTCGGAAACCCGGGTGCGGCAGGAGTTGCTGCCGCCGGCGGTGCGGGCGGAGGCTGCGGCGCAGGTCGCCCTGGCGATTGCAAATGGGGAACGACCCGATCCGATCCTCAGCGCGATACCGCAGATCGACACCGTCGGCTACATCACCACGACGGCGGGAACTCTGGCCGCCGGCTTTGTCATCGGATGGCTGACCGACCGCTTTTCCCCGAATTTCGAACGTCTGCAGCTCGACTTGGTCGTGGATTGCCTCGGCGCCGTCGAGCGACCTCAACGCAGGCAGGTGAACTGTTCCTGCGGCGACACCCGAGGCCACGCCGACCAGGCCCTCGCCGTCGCGCCGGTCGTTCCACCAGCTCACTGGCCCGATGTCCGCTACGTGGCGGAGGTCGGCTAGACCTCCTCGCCGTCCACGCACCTGGCTAGGCTCGAGGCTAAGCCGCTTCGTAGATTTGGGCGAGCGTCTCCAGGGAGCGCAACTGCGCGCCGTTCCCCACATGGGTTTCGCTGGAAGCGGGTTCGACCTCCAATACGAGCTCGCCCGACATCCCGAAGCGTTCGGGCAAGGCCGGGAAGGGGAGGTTGCCCGCTCCGAGTTCCAGGCCCTCGCTGACAATCGACGCCGTCAGCGTCTTTTCATCGAGCCCGGGGTCGCGGCAGGCGGCCTCGTCCAGTTGCAACGCATCGGAGACGTGGAGGTAGGGCATGCCGCTGTCGACGAAGTCGAAGGGGTGCAGCCGGTCGGCGTGATCGAGGTCGTCGTCGGTGATCCAGGCGAAGCGCGGATCGTCCGCCGTCCTCCGGGGTTGGCGGCGGCGACGGTTGAAGAGATTGGCGGACAGCGTCGCGTGCGCGACATCGACGAACGGCTCGACCGTGGTCAGGTTCTCGCGCGCGAGAAAATCGCGGAAGTGCGCGATCTCCCATGGGAAGAAGTGATCGAGCGGGCCGGTGAGATAGCTCAGGCCATCGCGCGGAAGCAGGGAGTAATGGCCGACGTTTTCGACAAGGAGGCGCAGATCCCCGGCGAAACGGGCGAGGTCCAAGACGATCGCCTCAAAGCCGCTGGTAGCTTCCTCGCGGTTTCGCGCCCGCGCTGGCGCATCGGCGAACACCATGCCGAAATATCGGTGCATGACCACGGCGTTGGCCCCGATCTCGACCGCGAAGGCGATGCTGCGTTGGCATTGACCGGTGTCGAAATCCGTACGCGTGACCACTGGCACCGATTGCGGCGGGACGTGGACGACCAGGGACTCGACGGGAAATTCCGCCTTTAGCCGTCGGATATTGAGGTGAGCGCCTTGCAGGGCCGCGGTGTTGTCGACGTCGCGTTGACCAAAGGTGTGGAGCTCCAACCTCACCGGCCGTCCCGCGGAAGTCAGGTAGGCGGCCCGCGCAGCGAGCTGGTCGAAATCCGCCAGTGCGGCCTTCAAAGCAAAGGTTGGCATGATCCTCTCCCACCCTGTTCGTATCTTCCTGAGCGGGTCGCCTCAGAAAGGGCTCTGGGAATACGCAGGCCGTAGCTGCTGGCGCAGAAATCGCCCTCCTGGCGGTGACTGGGTGACTTGCGGAGGCTTTCCTTGCGTCCGCGCGGGTTAAACGGTGGGTTGATCGAGCGGACGGATTGGTATGTAAGTGGTAGATACTGCGTATTAGAGGATGCCAGTCAAGCCGGTTCAAGAGCGCCGCCTTCCTGCTTTCCCCGCGTTCGTCGGGATGACCGGCCCCCTTGGAACGCGAACTGACCTAGCGGAACAGGCGCGCAGCGATGTGGGACGTGCGGGAAGAGTTTCGGGGAGACCGGTTTATGGCGGCGCAGCCGATCGCGCCCCTCGATTATCTGGCGCGCGCCCGTGGGCTGAGTTCACTCGTGGCCGCGCATGCGGCGGCGGGCGACAGGGATCGTCGCCTGCCGACCCCGATGATCGAGGCCCTGAAGCAGGCCGGCCTATTCCGGATGCTCCAGCCGGCGCGATATGGCGGCGGCGAGTGCGATCCGACGACGTTCCTCTCTGTCCAGGCCGCGCTTTCGGAAGTCGACATGTCGACCGGATGGCTTCATGGCGTCATGGGGGTGCTGGCGTTTCATCTGGCCCTGTTTTCCCGGGCCGCTCAAGATGAGGTCTGGCTCGACGATCCCGACGCCCTGCTTGCCTCAAGCTACATGCCGACAGGAAAAGCTTTTCCGATTCCCGGCGGCTTCCAGCTGAGCGGTCGCTGGGGGTTCGCCAGCGGGGCCGACCATGCGGACTGGTTTCTGCTGGGGGGCGTGGCGGCTGATGAAAGCGGACAGCCCCGGCCGATGGTTTTCCTCGTCCCGCGGGCAGACGTCCAGGTGCACGACACCTGGTGCACGACGGGTCTTAGGGGAACCGGCAGCCAGGACCTCAGCGTGGCGGCCTGCGTCGTGCCGGAATATAGGGCGCATGGCTTGCGGGATCGATTTCTTGGCCTCAGCCCCGGCCTGTCGGTCAATCGGGCGGCGATCTATCGGGTTCCTTTGCCCCAGCTGTTGTTCCGGGTCATTTCTTCGCCGGCCATCGGCGGATTGCGTGGGATGCTTGAGGCCTATCTGACGCACAACGGCGACCGCGTCGCCGTCACCGGCGCCGCCGCTTCGAAAGATCCCGTGACCCAGCTCGCGTGCGCCGAGGCGGCGGCGGAACTCCACGAGATGACGACGATGATGGCGGCGAATTTCGATCGGCTGCTCGACCACGCGCAGTCCGGTTCCGAGCCGCCGATCCCCGACCGCATGATATATCGGCTGCAGGCCAGCCTAGTCACCGAGCGGTGCTGCCGCCTGGGCGCCCGTCTGTTCAAAGCAACGGGAGCGTCCGGGTTATCGACGGCGAAACCGTTCGGACGGTTCCTCGCCGACATCCAGGCCGCCCGCCAACACGCCGCCAACCAATACGAAGGTCATGGCCGTGCGCTCGGCGCGGCGATGCTGGGTCAGGAAACGGAGGACACGCTGCTGTGAAGGCATCATGTGAGGACCTGCTTCGGACATCGGGTGAGTCATTGGCGCCGCTGCCCTTTTCAATCGCTTTCGACCCGCGCGACGAAGAGGAAGTCATGCGGCGTTGGCGCTTGGTGCTGCGTTCGAACAAGTGGAGCCATGGCGAGCAGTTGGAAGAGTTCGAACAGGAATGGGGCGCCTGGAACGGCATGCCGGCGGTGGGCTTCGATAATTGGGCCGGCGCCGCCATGGCCGCCCTGGATTTCTTCCAGGTTCGTGGCCAGACCGTGCTGTGCCCGTCGAACACTTTTCTCGCCACTCCGCGTTCGGCCGAACTGTCAGGCGCCAAAGTGGTCTTCTATGACTGCAACCGACATGATCTCTGCGCTTCTTTTGAGGATTTCGTCGCTAAGGCCGAGGCGACCCGCCCAGCGCTGGCGTTCGTCGTCCATGTCGGTGGTCACCTGGCTTTCGACATCCGTAGGATCGCAGCCTACTGCCGCGAGAAAGGTATCCGGCTGATCGAGGATTGCGCCCACGCCGTCGGGGCGGACTGGAATGGTCAGAAGCCTGGTGGTTTCGGCGATGTCGGACTGTTTTCGCTTTACGCTACCAAGACGATCTCGACCGGGGAAGGTGGGGTCGCCGTCACCGCAGACCAGGATTTACTGAAGCACCTGCGCTCCTATCGCGACTACGGGCGTGGGTCCGGCTATCGCGTCAAAAGCCTCAATCATCGCATGGATGAGTTCCGCGCAGCCTTCGGAACGGTTCAATTGCGCCGTATGCCTGAAATCGTCGCGTGGAAGCAGGCGTACGCGCGCGATGTGCTTGATCCGTTATATCCAGATCGTGTCCGCTTCCCTGACGGGATGGCCAGCGGCTATTACAAGTACATCGTCTTCCAACCCATCTCCAACTCGACCGGTAAGGTTTACGAGCAGCCTTGCCATCGACTGATGCGCGCCGAGACGGATTTGCCGAACGCAGATTGGGTTGCGACCAACCACTGGTGCGTTCCGCTCTATTATCCGAGGGAGGCTCAATCCGAGCGGATCTGAGCCACTGCCGGGCAGGTTGAAAAAATTATACGGCGCAGGTTGTTATTGGGAATGAGGCTGGTATTGTGGTGATACCAAATTGGTATCCATGCATATGATCTCTCACAGAGGTGCTCGGTAGGTAGGGATAATTGGTGACTATCAGCAATGCGCTCTTCGGTGGCTGATCTGGCCATCGATGATCGATCTGCTTTGCTCTCGATGAGGCGAGCAGAGCCTGTAGATCTAAAGTCATGATTAATACACTTCGTGCGGGCGTGAACGCTGCCCGAAGACGGATTTCCTGCGCCTCGACGCAGGAAGTGGCTGGTCCGTGAGGATGGCGGCCTCCGAACGAGCGTGGGGTCGTAGGTTATCGACGCAACCCACCGATTGAAACGGGAGAGTTTTGCCGGGAGGCGGTGTGAAATGTTCGAACGCACGGCTTATTTGACGAACCGCGCGCATCCAGTGTGGCTCTGGCTCGATCCGACCACACGCTGCAACCTAGCCTGCCGGCTCTGCTACACCAAGCAAAGCCACGGCAAGCTCGACCTCGATCCCAACGATCTCGAGCGGGCGCTGCTCAAACTCAGGGCTTCGCCGATGGTGGCGGTCAAGACCATCCATCTGAACTGGCGGGGCGAGCCGCTGATGAATCCAAAATTCGCCGAGTTGTTGGCCGTGACGCGCCGTATCCTGCCGGATGTTCCGTTGCAGTGGCATACCAACGGCACGATGTTGACGGCCAAGCGCGTCCGGGAAATTCTTGCGGTGCCCTATAGCCACAAGATCTTCGTCTCCATCGATGGAGGCAACAGTCGGAGCCACGACCTCAATCGCGGCGAAGGAACGTTCCGAAAGACCCTGACCGGCCTGCGCAAGTTGCTGGACGCCCGCGGCGACGACCGCAGCCGCGTCTGCGTGGGCGTCTATCAGATCGATCTCAACGAGCCGATCGAGGCCTACGATCCGGAGTTCCTGGAACTGCTCGAGCGCGTGGACGACCATGTGAAAGTCACGCCCCTGCTACCGGGTGGGGCTCATCATAAGGTCAGGGGGATCGGCGACCTGGAAAGCGACGAGGCCCTGCATCAGCGGATGTCGCAGGACATCAATCCCAGTCTTCCCGTGCCGCGGGGCACCTGTTTCTGGGCCGGTCATTCGTTTTGCCTGGCGCCCGATGGAAACGTGTCTGTCTGTGTGATCAGCCATGGCCGGGAGGGCGTCGTCGGCAATTTGTTCGACGAGTCCGTCGAGACGGTTATCGGGCGCGGCCTTGGGTTTCGCCGCCGGCTGGAGCTGGAAGGGCGCGGCTCCGTCGCTCACTGCGCCTCCTGCCGTAAGCCGGAAGGCGATGTTTTCTCAACACATCTGGTTAGCCGTCTCAGCGCCTAGGGTTGTGGGACGGAGTGGGCGCAACGACGCCGTAAGGGGAGACTGAATGATGAAGCCTTTGTGGTCGATCGGCTTGATGACCGGCACGGTTCTTGATGGAATGATCGACATTGCTTCGATCCGCACGGATGGTGAGGACATATCGGAGTTCGGCGCCTGGGAACTCGCCCCCTATCCTTCGGATTTGCGCGAATTGCTCGCCGACGCCGTCGCGGCGGCGCTGGAGTGGCGCTTCGAGGGGGAGGAGCCAGCGATCTTCGCCAAGGCTGAAAAGGCCCTGACGCGCGCTCAGGCGGAAGCCGTCGCGCAGTTCATGCGCAAAAACGACCTGCGCCGCGAGGACGTCGCCG
>NZ_LMUL01000014.1:314556-502707 GCF_009765965.1 Caulobacter sp. S45 | reverse complement strand
CCGGGCCCGCCAATGGTCCGATCAATGATTGGATGATGCGGCACGGCGCGGGCGAGATGGATATGGACGGCGCCGTCGCCCTGGGCGGTCGCGTGGACGAGGTTCGGCTCGCCGAGCTTCTGGACCATCCCTATCTCAGTGCGGCCTACCCGAAGTCGCTGGACCGCTATGACTTCACCGCCGATATGGCCGACGGCCTGTCGCTCGCGGACGGTGCGGCGACGCTAACCGCGTTCACCGCGGGCACGGTGGCCCGCTCGCTCGACCTGCTTCCCGTGCGCCCGAAACAGTTGATCGTGTGCGGCGGGGGGCGGAAGAATCCCGCCATCATGGCGGCGTTGGCGCAGCGCGCCGGCGTGGAGGTGATCGCCGCCGAGGCGGTGGGGTGGCGGGGCGACGCCGTGGAGGCCGAATGTTTCGCCTATCTGGCTGTGCGCGCCTTGGCCGGACTGCCGATCAGCTTCCCTCTGACGACGGGCGTGCCGGGGCCGATGGAGGGGGGCGTTGTGGCGAAGCGTAGAGTGCCAGCCTGAATGGGAAGTGGCCGATGGTCGCCGATGTCGAGGGTATCGCGCGCGGAGTGGGTGGCATCGACGCCGTCGTTACCGAGCTGGAAGCGGAATTCGCGTCGCTTGAGGGCTGGTCCGGGCGTATTAGCCACCTCCTCTCGTTGGGCCGTTCGCTCCCAGGCATCGACCCTGCCGGCCGGCGGGAGGCGGATCGCGTCCACGGGTGTCAGTCGCAGGTCTGGCTCGTCATCGATGAGGGGCCGAACATCCTGCGGATGAGCGCGGACTCCGATGCGTTGATCATGCGGGGGTTATTGGCGATCGTCCTGCGGCTCTATTCGGAGCGGACGCCGGAGGAGATCCTTTCCCATCCCCCGGACGTGCTCGACCGGCTCGCTGTCGGCCGCAACCTGGCGCCAAGCCGCTCCAACGGTTTGCATCTGGTCGTGAAGCGTATCCGCTCCGCCGCCGCCGCGGCGGTGGAGAAATCGACCGTCCGCGGCATCGTCCAGGACGTGCGGATATGATCATCGTTCCGGACGAAGACAGCTTCTATCGGCGCCAGGTTGTCGTGCCGGAAATCGGCGACGCAGGGCAAGCCCGCCTGAGGGCCGCCCGCGTATTGGTCATCGGCGCGGGAGGTTTGGGTTCGCCGTTACTAATGTATCTGGCAGGTGCGGGGATCGGGACGCTCGGTATCGTCGATTTCGACTGTGTCGAACCCTCCAACCTGCACCGGCAGATCCTGCATGGGGTCGACCGGCTGGATATGCCGAAGACCCAGAGCGCCGTTCTTACTCTGCAAGGTCTGAACCCGTATGCTGAGTTGGTGCGGCATGACTTTCCCGTCAACGCCGAGAACGCCGACGATCTTGTCGCGGGTTACGACATAGTGGCGGACGGCAGCGATAATTTCGCGACTCGCGACGCTGTCCACGCGGCCTGCCGGCGCGCGGGGGTGAGTCTGGTGAGTGCGGCGGTACAACTGACGAACGGCATCCTGACAACCTTCAAATCGCACCTCGGGCAGCCCCATCCCTGCTTCAGGTGCCTTTATCCCGAAGCGCCGGAAGCCTCGGTGACGCCGACTTGCTCGGAAATCGGGGTTCTTGGGCCCGCCGTCGGGGCGATGGGGGCGATGCAAGCGACCGAAGTGATCAAGGAAGTCTTGGGCATCGAGCCCAGCCTGTCAGGCGTGCTGGCGATGTACGACGCCTGGTATTGCGAGATCGAGAAGGTTGTCCTGCCGCGCCGGTCGAATTGTCTTTGCTGCGATGCGCCTGCCGCTCAGCCACCCGTCACCGGCGGAAAGAAGCCCACTTCATCTGTCGGTTCGATCCGATGAAGTTTCTCAACATAACGCCGGTTGACCGTATAGCGCAGGCTGCCTTGCGCCCCGGCGATATCGGCCAGCGCTGGATGGCGGTTCGAGAGGTGGCGAATAAGGTCGTCCACCGTGGCGCATTCGCTTGGCAACTCGATGACCTCGGCGGCCACACCGGTCTTGGCCCGCAGCCAGGAGAAATACGACACCCGCATGTGAGCCTCCCTTTAAGGTAGCTTTTGCATACTGAAATGCATATTGCAATATCGGTTACGATAAAAGCCAGTTAACCTGGAAACATCGGAGAGTAGATGTCGGGATCTCTTGCGGGCGTGCGTGTGCTTGATCTTTCAAGATACATCGCCGGCCCCTTCTGTGGCCAATTGATGGGTGATCTTGGGGCGGATGTGGTCAAGGTCGAGCGCATCGATGGGGGTGAGGAGGGCCGCCGGGTCGGCGAAACGGTGGCTGGGGACAGCCTTTTCTTCCTGTCGGCCAATCGCAACAAGCGAGGGATGGCGCTCGATTTCCGCGATGAGGCTGGCCAGAAGCTGCTTGCCCGACTTGCCGCGAAAACGGACATCCTGATCGAGAACTTCCGGCCTGGAACGCTGGAGCGGATGGGTTTGGACTGGGAGACGCTCAGCACGATAAACCCTGGGCTGATTCTGGTGCGCATCACCGGATTCGGCCAGGACGGACCCTTGTCGCAGCATCCCTGTTTCGACGGCGCGGCCCAAGCCGCCAGCGGCGTCATGACCATGACCGGCGCCCACGATGGGCCGCCAACCATGTCGGGGGTATTCGTCTGCGACTATACAACGGCGCTCTACGCCACCATCGCCGCCCTTGCGGCGCTCAGGGCGCGTGAAGCGACGGGGCGGGGCCAGGTCGTCGAGGCGACGCTGATGGACAGCGGCCTCGCCCTGTTGACCACCGCCATTCCCGAATACCTGTTGAACGGTGCAGAGCCGCCCCGCCTGGGCAACCGTGACCGCTATCTGTCCCCGTCGCATTGTTTCCGTAGCCGCGACGGCGTTTGGATCTACGTGGTCGCGGGCAATGATGCGCATTTCCCGCGCTTTGCGGCCGCGATGGGCATGCCCGAACTGGTCGAGGATGCGAGGTTCGCCAACTTCGTGGCGCGCAACGCGAATGTGTCGACCTTGGAGAAGATCATCGACGACTGGGCGGTCGCATTCGACGGAGAGGCGATCCTCGCCAAGCTACACGCGGCGGAAGTGCCCTGTGAAAGGGTGGCGACCATCGCAGACGTCGTCAGCAATCCACAGGTGATCCATCGGCGCCAGATTGTCGACGTGCCCCACCCCGTGCTGGGACATGTGCCGTTCCAGGCCACGGCGCTACGCATGTCGGAGACGCCGCCGACAATCAGCCGCGGCGCACCCGGTCTGGGTGAGCACAGCGCCGACGTGCTCCGAGAGTGGCTGGGGCTGGATCAGGCGGAGATCGGTGGGCTGCAGGCCGATGGCGTCATCTGAGATGGCCCCCGGTGGATTCCTACAGTTTGGAGGGCATTGTCAGACTAACCGATTGGTAGGGCAAGGCGGCTAGAGGGCAGCTATGAACAGCGCCCCCCTTCCGCGGCAGTGTCTGACCAATTCATAGACGGCGGTTATAAAAGGATCGTCCAGCAGGCCGCCTCGCCAACGCCTTCCGATGTCGATTCTTGCTGTCCCAACCAAGCCGCGCAAAGACGTGTGCGTTCCGCGATCTTCGAGAATGGGCAGGGGGCGATCCAGGCGCAGCTCCCCACCAGCGTGTATCGCAGCCGCTTGCATCCCGTAGAGGCTTTAAGCTACCTGGAGCGAGGGGGGACTATGAAAAGAATCGCAGCGCTGTTCGCGTGCCTGTTGGCGACCGGCGGGGCCAAAGCCGCTCCCCTCCCAATCGCCGCCTATCTGTCTGAAGTCGCCATTCAAGATCCGATCGTTGCACCGGACGGCAGCGCGATCGCCTTCATGTCGCTGCACGACCGGCATCGAACCATTCGAGTGCTTCCCCGCGGCAATGGGCCTTCCATCGACACCTCCGCGGGCAGCGCCGACCTTGACGCCCTGGAGTGGATCGACTCCAGGCATCTCGGCCTTTTCACGCGCACATTTGTCGATGCGAGCGCCGTCTCGCCAAATCAGATCGGTCAGCAGCTCGTCAGTTTCAGGTTGAGCGATAGGAACACAGCACTTATTCTTGCGAGAACGCCAAATGTGGCGCCGCTTGTCGCCGGCGGAACGCTTCAATATGGCCGCCGTGACGGAAAGCCCAGCGTATTCCTGCGCGGACTGTCCGCTGGGCCATCCTTTTCTCTTTATTCCGCCGACGCCGACACCGGTCTTGGGACGTTGTTGGACAAGGGCTCCTTCGACGCCGAAGAATGGGCGGTCTCGTCGGACGGCAGGGTCCTCGCCGCCAAGCAGCTCGATCCGATGCAAAGAACATCGCGGCTGCTGGTTCATGATTGGGATGAGCGCAGGCTGGTGACGCTGCCCGAGGCGGACGAGCCATTCTCCTTGCAAGGCATGGGACTTCACAAAGATACGTTCGCTGTCATCCAGGATGGGCGCCTCTACGAGGTGACCGCGAGCGGCGCCGTGTCAAAGTCGTTGGCGCCCGAGGGCGCTCAGGTGACGGCGGTTATACACCGTAACGACACCGGACTCCTTGTCGCGGCGAAGGTCGCCGGTGCTGCAGAGCGTGTGGTGTTTTTCGATCCTGACCTGGCGAGGGCCTACGAGCAGGCGATCAAGCCGTTCCATGGAGCCATGACCAACTTCGTCGCCTCGGACGACGCCTATCGCGAACTCATCATCCGCACGGAGGGGCCGACGGATGCGGGATCTTACTACTGGGTCCACCTTTCGCTCGGCACGGCGGAACTGATCGGTCACGCCCGGCCGATGCTGGACGGTCAGCCGTTGGGAGTCGTCCGCCCCTTGAGCTTCAAGGCTCAGGATGGTCTTGAGATCACCGGGCGCGTGACCCTGCCGCCGGATGGCGCGCTCACGGCCTTGCCGGCTGTCGTCTTGGTGCATGACCTGGGCATTGCGGCGCCGTCGCCGGGCTTCGATGCCGAGGCTCAGGCGCTGGCCTCCCGCGGCTATGCTGTGATCGAAGTCAATTATCGGGGCACGATAGGCGCAGGCGCGGCCGCGCAGGCGGCCGGACGCGGCGAGCTTGGCTTTCGGATGCAGACCGACGTCTCGGACGCCGTCCATCATCTGGTGGAAGCCGGCCTTGTGGATACCAAGCGCGTCTGTATCGCCGGTAGTGGCTATGGAGGATACGCGGCCCTCAGCGGGGTCATCTTCCAACGTGGGTTCTACAGCTGCGCGATCGCGATCAATCCAGTCGCAGATTTTGGTCCGATGACCGTGTATCCTGACAGTAACCAACGGGGTGCGCGCTGGGATTCGACGCAGCTCTGGCGGCGAGCTCTGGGAGAGGAACGATTGGATCGTGACTCGCTCGCCGGTCTTTCCCCTATACGGCACGCCGCGGCGGCGAGCGCTCCGATCCTGATCATCTATGATGATCTCGATGACGATTTTCACAAAGACAACGCAGAGCGGATGGGTCAGGCGTTGCAGCGCGCCGGCAAACCGGTGGCGATCATCCGCCGCGACCTGAAGACGAACGCCCTAGGCTTGAGACAAGATAGATCAGATATCCTGTCCGATATGATTGAGTTCCTTGGCAGGTAGAGCTCTTCAGCGCTGTCACGTTAACCAGGTTCGGCCAAAGAAGCACAGCCTCGGCGCTTTCTTCATGCGACCGTGGCTGCAGAGCCGGCTTTCTGTACAGTGTGGAGTAGGGTGGGGAGCGGGATTTTCTAGTCGGATAGTGATAAGCCAGTATTTAGTCCCACTGTACGCCCCGTTTTCAGCAGGGCGCCTCCGACGGTCTGACCAGATCATAACCAATTATAATGGCTTGTCTTTTGAGGAACTCGCCCATCTGCGCTTCGATCTCGGGCTTAGGGGGCGTCTATTACGGCCGGTGCGCCCTTGATCTCGGGTTGAGACGTTCATGTGGCGGCGCTCGACTCCCGCCTCCTGGTCGCCCAACGTCATCAGCCGACTTGACGCACACTGTCGGGCGAGACATCCGGCCTGAGCGAGCAAACCAGCTTCTTGTTCACAAACTCCAGGATGCCGTCCTTGGAAAGCTCCTTGCCGTATCCGGACCGCTTGATATCGCCGAACGGCGCCCTGCGCGAGCCGTGACGGCGGGAAGCAGACGTCCTCGGTGATCAGCATCGTGCCCTGCGGCCGCTGCTTGCCCACCAGTCCAAGGAGACCCTCCCGCACGTGCCAGGCCAGCTCAACCGCCTCCTCCACGCTGGTGAAGGAGAGCGGACTGAGGAGTTTCAGCGGCGCGACGAGCTCGGCGACCTTGTCCTGGACGGCGGCGAGGACGCCTTCGTCCGAGGCTCCGAACTCGACCAGCAAGGCCGCGGCCTTCGGGTCGAGGCTCCGCCAATAGGCCGGCGTTCCCGGAAAGGCTTCGCCCGCCGCGGCGAGCGCCGGCGCCATCATCAGCTCGACGGCGGCCGCGCCGAGCTTCACCAGGTCGGGGACGAGGGCCACCGCCTCGTCGATCGAGGAGAGGGGGATCCAGGCGACTGAGGTGGCGGCGGGCGCCGGAACCGTTTCGAGCACCGCTTCGGCGATGAAACCGAGCGTGCCCTCCGACCCCACCATCAACCGGCGGAAAATCTCCAGGGGCGTCTCGCCGTCCAGCAGCGCAAGCAGGCGCAAGCCGTGGGTGTTGCGGATCGAATACTTCCGGCGCACGCGCTCCACTAGCTCCGGGTGCTCGAGCAGTTCACGACGCAGCTCGATCAAGCCTCGGGCGAGCTCGGGTTCGGCGACCGCGAAGGCGGTCTCCGCACCGGGTGCTGCAGTGTTGATGATCGTCCCGGACGGCAGCACGATCGTCATTTCCACAACGGTGCTGTAGGCGTCCTTGTCCAGGGTGCAGCGCATGCCGCCTGCGTTGTTGGCGATCACCCCGCCTAGGGTGCAGGCATGCCCGCTCGCTGGGTCCGGCCCGATCTTGCGTCGGTAGCGGTGGAGCATGGCGTTGGCGTGGGCCAGGATCAGCCCCGGTTTCGCCCGAAGCCGCGCGCCGTTGTCCTCGACCGAGCCGCCGTTCCAATGGCGACGCACATCGATCAGGATGTCGTCCGACTGCGACTGGCCGTTCAGGCTCGTGCCCGCCGCCCGGAAGGTGGCGTGCCGGCCTTCCTGTCGGCAGTAGGTCATGATCTTCGCGATCTCTTCCACGGTGCGCGGCATCACCACGACCTGGGGGATGTAGCGATACGGACTGGCGTCCGACGCGTAGCGAACCAGGTCGATCAGGCGGTGGAGCACACGGTCCTCGCCTAAGAGCGCGACCAGGTTCGCCTTTAGCTTTGCCGGGGTCCCATCGATCAGCTCGGCAGGAACTGCGTCGGCCATGGCCTCCCCCTCCGGCCGGCCGATGGCGGCGGGGTTGGGTGCAAGCAGCTTGCTCATTGACGCCCTCGCAGAAGGTCCTGGCCGTTGGCGATGGGCATCGGGCGCTTCCTCATGGACTGCGAGCGGCGAAGTCACGGCGGGGGCGGTTCGAGGCCGCTCCCGTCCGGATCAAGCGGCGTAATCTTCCAGGATCTTGAGGTCGGTGACGGTGTAGGACATTCCGAAGCGGAAGCCCCGGCCCGAGCGGATCGGCGCGAGGGCGTGCAACTCCTCGCCCTTGACCTCCGGGAGGCTCACCTCCGCCTCGCCCGCCCACAAATCGACGATGTGCAGGTTGTCGGTCAGGGAGAGGGTCAGCTGGTCCACTGCGGGCTTGTCGTAAGCCTTGCCGTCCAGGCGGGGGAAGTAACGCCGCATAACGGTGGGTCGGTTGAAGACGGTGGAGGGGTCGGAGATGGCCTCGCGCAAAGTGACCTTGGTATAGGCCAGACGTTCGCCGTGGGCCGACAGGCTAGCCCCGAACTTCGAGCCGGCCGCCACCGGCGCAGCCGCCGCGCTCGGCGCGGCGAAGCTGCGCGTCTGGAAGGTGGACCCGAGCTTCTTCGGGAAGCCCTGGATCATGCCGCGCATCATGGCCGCGTCGTTGTCGACGTAGATATAGGGGCAGTAGGCGATCGGGGTGTCGCGCCAGTGCGCGTCGATCAGGAGGAAGGTCTCCCTATACTGGTAGCGCGCGGGGTCGAGCATCTCGTCGTCGGACCCGGTGAACTGCCAGTCGAGGTACATGATCACAGCCCGCGCATCGCCGTCGCCGTCGACCGTCACGTTCGGGGGCAGCGTCGCCTCCGCGGCGGCCCGGTTCACCCAGAACTCGGCGGCGAGGACGTCGCTCGAATAGTGCCAGGGCGGTGAAGTGGCGTGATTGGCCTGCCCAAGAGGGCTGAGCGGCATGGAATAACCCTTGAGCACGAGACGCTCCTGTTCATCTGCACCAGACATCGGCGAGGTTGGGCAGAAGCTAGCGAAGGCCGCGCGGCTTTGATTGTAGGCGTGTTTGCCGCCTTGGCGATCCTTGCGCATTCGCCTTTCGCCCTGAGTGACACTGACAACTTAAGTCGGTTTGGGCGCACGGGGCTTGGGTGGCGTCCTCTGCATATGCTAGTATAACGGTATCGTTCATCCGGATTGACGGCATGGCCAAGCGAAAAATTTCGGAAAGTGTGGCGGCCCCTGGCGTCGATCCCGACGCTGTCGGTTACTGTAACTGCTTGTCCCTGCGCAAAGCGGTTCGGCGTGTGTCGCAGCTCTATGACGCCGCGCTGGCGCCGTGTGGTCTCAAGTCGACCCAAAGGTCCATTCTCGTGCATATCGCACGCGTGGGGGCGCCGACATCCGGCCAACTGGCGTCCATGCTGGTGATGGATCGCGGCGCGCTCGCTCACAATCTCAAACCCCTGGAGCGGGACAAGTTCATCTCGGTTCTCGTGGACACGGAGGATCGGCGCAGCCGTCGTATTATCCTGACGGATAGGGGGAAGGCCAAGTTGGAGGAGTCGAACGAACTGTGGGCGCTCGCTCAAGCGGGGTTTGAAACGGCGTTCGGACCGGAGCAGTCCGCCGCATTGCGAAACTCGCTCCACCACATTGTCGGCGACGCCTTCGCGGAAATCTTCAACCAGTCCATGCCCAGCCAAAAATCGAGCCCCGCCGCAGCTTGATCGGGCTCTGATAGAGGTTCGTGGCGCTCAACGGACGCCGTCCGCAGTCCAAAGTCTTTAGCCCGCTCGACGCCTGAGGCTTTCGACGCGGTCTAAGGAGCGTTGTTTGCGAGCATCGCGGATGCGCCAGCATCCGCTTTCCGACGCTGCGTGCGGTCGCAGTCTCTCACACAAGGTAGGGTCGGCGGCCGGCCGCTCAATGGTGCGCCGGGCGCGCCCAAGCGCGACCCCCGCTGCCCCTCTGATACGGGTCGATTCCGCGGCGCCCCTTTAACTCCGTTCGGCCAGCATTACATTATTTGCATATGCTGATAATCAGCGAATGGAGATATCGATGAAATACGCAGTTTTGGCCCTGGCGCTCTTGATATCCGGAGCGGCCGCTTCGGCTCAGGCGCAGCCTGCTACGACTCCGGTGAGAACTGTCACGGTTTCGGCCCCGGCCCCTGGGGCGCTTGCATCATCCCCCAGAGCAGAACATGGCCGCCAGATTTTACTGCCGACGGTGGATCAAGAGGTCGCGCTGCTCTGCCCGCGCGAGAATTGCGACACCCCATCGCTCTATCGATGGGTCCGATCGCAGGCCAAGCCTGTCACCCAGCTTTCCGCGACGCCGGCTCGAGGGACGTTGGCCCGCACGGGTATGTAGGTGGGCGCCGATCCAGGTCGTTGGAGGTGCAACTGGATGAATAAGCTTGTTTCTGTCGCCCTCGGACAACCAGCGGTCGGGTTTCAAAATCTCGACTTCAGGGCGTTAAGGGGGTGGCTTACGGGGCCGTCGCCTGGGCGACGAGGGCATTGTACTTTTCGTCCAGCGCCCTCGCGGCGGCGAGCAGGGGCGGATTGTCGGCGATCACCATCAGGGAGGAGGGGCGCAGATAGGTGACGGTGGCGCCCTGGCCGTTTTCGGCCTCGGTCACCAAAAGCTCGACCGGGGCGAACAGGCCGGCGGTGATGTCGTGCCGGATCATGGTGACGGCGATCAGCGGATTGCCCAAGATCCAGCGGACGGTGCGTCGGGTGATCCCGAACTTGGGCAGCCAACCGCCGTGATCGAGTTCGGCGAAGAGCATGAAGCCGCTCTCGCCCACGAACCGCTCTTCCACTTCACGAATATACTCGGCCTCGGTGATCGGCGTCTTGGCCAAGGCCACGACCTCCTGCACGGTGGCGCGGCCCATCTGGGCGCGAAGGCGCGTCAGCACCTCGTCGAAGCCGACTGATGTGGTGACCTCGGTGCGGACGCCGTTGAAGGGCTTGTTCTCAATCTGGCTCGTCATGGTCTTATCCTCAGGGTTTTGCTGAACATCGATGAGCGGTCGGCCGGTGCGAAGGCGCTCGGCTTCGGTAAGTCCCATCGCGATAGGGTCTAAACGCTCGATGGCGAAGGCGGGGCGACGAGATCGCCCCGCCCTTGCGTTTTGGACCGATCGTGAACCGCTTATTTCGCGGCGGCCTCGATCGCGTTGGCCAGGCCGTCCGGGTCGGTGAGGAACGGCGTGTGGCCGGTCTGCAGAGTGTACTCGCTGCGCACCGGGGTGCTGCGACCATCTGGGCCTGGAACGACGGGCTGATCACCTGGTCGATGGCGGTGTGCACATAGACCTTGTCCACGCGGCCGAAGCGGGCGGCGGTCACGTGCACGGGGGTGGCCAGCGGGGCCAGGGGCTCATCGAGGATCAGATCCGGGATCGCCTTGCGCAGGCCTTCGGGGCCGCCGTTGGCGAACAGCTCGGCGCGGGCCGAATATTCGATGGAGGCGATACCCTGCTCCTTCTTGATCTGCAGGTGGGGGCCGATCTTGGCGTCGGCGTCCTTGTTGGCCATCGACACCAGGGAGTCGCCGTCGTGGGGCAGATAGGCGGCGACGAACACCAGGGTCTTGACCTTGGAGGGGGCCTTTTCGGCGGCGTCGGCGATGACGATGCCGCCGAAGCTGTGGCCGACCACGACGGCGGGGCGATGGAACTTGCCCAGCGCCGCGACCACGGTGTCGCCATAGAGCTTGAGGCTGACCCTGTCGGGCGCGGCCGGGGCGCCGGGACGGCCCGGGAGATCGACGGCCAGGACCTTATAGCCGTCGGCCTGCAGCTTGGCGGTGACGTGACCCCAAACCGAGGCGTTTTCAAAGGCGCCGTGGACCAGGACGATGGGCGGCTTTTCTGCAGCCATGGCGGTGGCGCCAAAGGCTAGGGCGGAAGTGGCGAGAGCGGCGATGAAAAGCTTCATTTTCGTGGTTCCTTTGGGTCATTAGGAGCATCAATCCCGATGCCGTGAGTTGAAATTAGGCTTTTGGGAGCATCTTCGGCTATGCCACGGCCTCCGGATTTTATGATGGATCGTCCGGATCGTCCTTTTGGGTTGGGCGCGCCGGGCCGCGAGCTACCCGCGGCCGATGGCGATCAGTTGCGCACCCAGGAAGGTCTGATGCGGCTGACGAGCTCGGGGGTCTTGAAAGCGGAGCATCGGCCAGGGGGCGTTCCGCGTCGCCTTGAACGTCGTGTAGGTCCGCTGCGGTCTCGCCAGGCGGCCGCTCTAATTCAGGTGGGGGTTTGTTGACCCCTGGCCTCGCTGGGAGCGTAGCCGAAGTGGGCCTTGAAGGCGCGACTGAAGGCGGCGTCCGATGCATAGCCGCTGCGGTGGGCGGCCTCCGTCACTTTCAGCCCGCCGCTGCGCAGCAGGTCGGCGGCTATGGTCAGGCGCCATCGCGAGAGATAGCGCAGGGGCGGCTCGCCAACGGCTGCAGTGAAGCGTTCGGCGAATATGGACCGTGACATTCGAGCGATGTCCGCCAGCGACTGCACCGTCCATCGCCGGAAGGGATCGGCGTGCATCGCGCTCAAGACGCGGCCGATCCGTTCCTCACCCAACCCGCCGAGCCACCCCATCCGGGTCGCCTGACTGGCCGCCCAGCTACGGAGCGTGCGGATGACCAACAGGTCGATCAAGCGCGAGATCATTAGGGACGAGCCCGGGTTCGGCTGCTGCGCCTCATCGACCAGGAAATGGGATATCGCCGCCAGCCAGGCCGGTGCGCCGGCGTCGCCCCGAGGAATGTGGATCAAGGGCGGCAGGGCGGCCATCACTGCCGGAAGCGGGCTGCCCTCGAAGCTGAAAAAGCCGCTGACCAACTGGCTGGCCGGTCCGCCGCCGCCATGGCGAAGCACGAGGCTGTCACGATCGAAGTGGTCTGACGCGACCACGTCGATATTTTCGACCGGCGAGCCCAAGGCGTCGGCGATCGTATGGCCCTTGCCGAGCGGCAGTAGAACCAAGTCGCCCGCCTCGATCCGTGTGGCTGCCTGGCCTGTGGGCGTCACCCAGGCCCCGCCGGCCTCGACGAAGTGGAAGTGGGCGGGCCCGGACTGGAACCGAAGGCCCCAGGGCTCGCCCAACCGGGCCGTATAGACCAGCTCGCCGCGGAGCCGGATCAGGGTCAGCACCTCCGACAGCACGTCGTTGCGCGCCGCCGACATCCCAAAATCCTGAGTCATTCCGGACGATCCATCATGCAATCCGGAGGCCGTGGCATAGCCCGCCCCACCTCGGGTGGACTAGTTTTTGTCTCACGGCATCCAACCAGATGCGGGTCATACAGCAAGGAAACACTGAAATGAACACCATCAATTCACAGACGATCGCCTCTGTCCTCGGTGTGGGCGAAAGTGGCGTGGCTGCAGAAAAGCCGACCGTTGTCCTGGTCCACGGCGCCTTCTCCAACGGCCAGGTCTGGGGCTACGTCGCCGGCAAGCTGCAGGCCGCCGGCCACCCGGTCGTGACCGTCGACCTGCCGGGTCGTGCAGGCGCGCCGATGGCGCCGGACCAGGTCAGCCTGGAGCTTTATCGCGACACCGTGGTCCAGGCGCTGAACGGCGTTTCCGGCCCGGCGATCCTGGTCGGCCACAGCTTCGGCGGCATTGTCATCGCCGCCGCCGCCGAACAGGCGCCGGAGAAGATCAAGACCCTGGTGTTTGTGGCCGCCTACCTGCCCCACGACGGCGACTCCCTGGTGTCGATGGCCCAGCAGGACCCCGACGCCAAGATCGGCCCCCACTTGCAGATCAACAAGGAGCAGGGCGTCGCCGTTGTCGAGTACTCGGCCCGCGCCGAGCTGTTCGCCAACGATGGCCCCGCTCCTTTGAAGGCCAAGTTGCCGGACCTGATCTTGGATGAGCCGCTGGTCCCCCTGGTGAGCGCCGTGCATGTCACCGACGCCAGGTTCGGTCAGGTCGACAAGGTCTATGTCCACACCAGCCTGGATCAGGTGATCAGCCCGGCGTTCCAGGCCAAGATGGTGGCCAGCACCCCGGTGCGCAGCGAGTACACCCTGCAAACGGGGCACCTGCCGTTCCTCACCGACGTCGAGGGTCTGGCCAACGCGATCCGGGCCGCCGCGATCTAATCGCTGGTCATCACGCTGAGCCTAAAGGCAATGGTAGGGTGATCGTGCTGATCGCCCTACCGGCGTCAATCTCAAGAACCAACCCTCAGGAGGGGGGCTCGCCGCGCCGGGCATTGGGCAAGTTAACTTGTGGCGACTGGCCCGCCCGCGGCCTCGCGTCACTTTCGCAGGGCGATGCATCCCAGAAGCGGGGCGCCGTCGCCTGCGAGGAACGTGGCGTCCAGGCGGTGAAGAATGGGGAACAGCCCTCTACGCAACTTGGCCATTCCATTCGGAGAAATTTGGTGATGTTGCGCCAAGAAACTGTCCAGATATTGCATCAGGGAGCAGCGGCCCTGCGTGTTCAGCTGTTCTGCATGAGCAAGATCGGCGAAGTGACTATTGCTGTAAAATGTTGAATGCGTGAATCCGGCGGCGTCGGCGGCGTCAATGATCTGATTTACCAAAAAACTATGCTTATCTTCGCCGATTTTCTCGGCCGCGGAATCGGCTAGGAAGTAGATCGAATCTCTGCACCTCTCCAGCTTCGCGACATCCATGACGGATAGACGTAATGAGCGGGGCCAGAGTTCGGAAAGCGCCACATCGATGGCCATGGCCATCATTAGATTGCCTTCCCGGCATGGCTCCTGCGCGACGAGCACGCCGCCGGGGCGAAGAGCAGCTGCCGCCTCAACGAGGAAGGTTCTCCAATCCGCAATGTGATGCATCGCAGAAGCGATCACGATGACGTCGAAGCACGCCTTCGGGAGCCGCCCGATGTCCTCCCCCGTAAGCGTGGCGTACTGGGTCCGGGCCGCATCCAGGCCCGCAATCTGAAGCTTGCGCTGGATCAGATGCAGGAAGGTGGGGGAGGGATCGGTGAGCAGCGAGGCCACTCCGGGGGCTAAGCCCACCAGCCCGAGCGAACAGGTCCCCCCGCCAGCCCCGATCTCAAGAAGCGTTTCGATCGGTCTGCCGGCATGGTTCAGCGCGAGCCGCCAAGCTCCGCGGCCCCCTTGCAGCAGATCAGTACGGAGGGCTCCGCCGATGTGGAGATCGTACGTTTCCTCCCCACCGTCGAACCGCTGTGGTGGGGAGATAAGCCGAACACCGTCCTCCATCCCGAATGCGGAGAGGTCGATCAGATCCTGAGCGCTCATGTCCGCAGGATAGTCGAAGGCCGTTTCGTCACCCAGCCTTTCGGCGGACCGGGCCGGTCTCGCACCGCCCCGGTGGTCCGCAACCAGGTGGTCGACAAGGTCAGCCATACTGGGATCGCTCGCAGCGAGGTGAATGAGCGGCTCGATCGCATGCTGGGGCACGTCACGCCAGCAGGGAGGCCGACGGCGTGTGATCGGCTTTAGCCGACGTGGAAAGGTGAACTCCACGCCTGTACAGCGCTGGATGTTCGTCAGATCCAGGTCGTAGGCGTCCGCAAGACGGCGTGCGCGTTCTGGCTCAAGATAGCCCGCCTCGGGCTGGGCGGGCGTAGGGCTGGAGGGAAGAAGTTCCGCCAACCGAACCACCGCTGGGGCGTAGCCGTCCCACGCCTCCTGACCGATGGAGCGTCGCGCGGCGCGGATCATTTCGAGCGCGATCCATCCTGGCGATGCGTTGCTCTGGCGACTACCAAAACGCCCGCGCCATTCGGCTGGAACGCCGAGTGCGTGAAGCGCGTCGCTCAATATATCGCCGCCTTCCAACGATCGAGTGTCCAACGCACGTACTCGCAAGTTGCTCCAGCCAAACGCGGCAGCCCACGTTTCGAGCATTGGCCAAGCGGAGACCCGGGGGGTCATGGCATCCGCATAGACGTCGAAATCGCGCGTCTCGCTCCCGGTCTTTACGGCCTCGGCGTAGAGCGAGGGTAGCCATTGGGTGTAATCGCGCAGGTAAACCAGCACCCGCACCTCCAGACCCGCCAGCGCCTCAGCCACGGCCCACGTATAGGCGTCGTCCCAGGCGGACATGAATTCGTTGGATACGAGCACCGTCTCTTGGGTTTTCCGAACGTGCGCGGCCAGGCAAGGAGCGGTTGCGAACCCTTCGATCCGTGGATCGCTGTGGGCCAAATGGCCGAAATTCACGTAGTGGACACCTGCCTCACGCAACTCGAGGTGGCCATCGGTGAAAGCATTCTGCAAGGTCGTCGAACCTGCCTTGTTCCGACCGATATGCAGGTAGATCAAGCGAAGTCCTCCGCGCGCTGGCGCTTGCGAGTCGCCTCGCGAAGCTGTCCGTCGACGTGATAGCATTCTGGGGCGAGCCTGAGGCGTTGTCGCGAAAATCCGATGGATTGGCTTTCCACCCCGATTTAACCAATTGCCTCGATTATCTCGTGCATTGGCGGATCGGCGCATTCCGTAACACAGGAAACGGGAGTCGCGTACTTCCCCTCCTATGAGGTGGTGACTTCGCCCACTGCGCGTGGCGCCTACTTCCGCGACGATCTCAGATCGGTGACGCAGACGGGGGTCGACCACGTCATGCATCTGTTCTTCCACCACATAGCCGCAGAGGGCGCCGCGACCCCAACGCCACCTGCTCGCGGCTGGAGGAGTAGCGCAATCGGGTTTGCAATATGGCGATTGAGACCATGTCTGAGGAGGCCAGGCTCGATGCTTCCTGAGGCGGGAAGTCGCCCAGCGCGATTGTCTAAGTTGATGGGGGGTTCTAGTTTATGTCTCAAGCCGCCGTCGAGGTCGTTCGCTTGCTTTCCACACCCGCCGTTTCCGACTTCGCCCCCCCCAGCGCCCACACGGTGCGTCGCAGAAGCGCGGCCTTTGCTTCCGCCGTGGGGCAGCCGGATTGGCCCCCCCGATTGGCCGATCCCTTTCCAGGCTTCAAAGGCGTCCCCGAAATTGCCGGGATGGATTTGACCGCGGGCAAACTTGGCGGCGCGATTCTGCACCATGGTTGCCTGCTGGTCAGGGGATTGGTGGACGTCCGTGGCGTCGAACGGCTGACCGATGCTTTGGTGCGCGCCTTCCAGGCTGCAGCCGCTTTCCGCGCGGGTGCGCCTGTGGCTGGCGAGGAACCATGGTTCACGCCTTTTCCACTGGCTTCGGACGGGGATTTGACCGCTTCCGGCAGAAGCTTTGTGATCGATGGCGGCGGAGTCTGGACCGCGGATTCTCCCCTGAGCTTGGAGGCGCTGATTGATGAACTGCGCCGCGCCGGCGTGGTTGAGGCGGTGGAGGGCTACCTCGGCGAGCGGGTCTATCTTTCAGTGGGAAAATCCACCTTGCGCCGGGTCCCAGCGAGCACGGGTACAGGGTGGCACCAGGACGGCGCCTTCCTGGGCTCAGATATCCGAACGGTGAACTGTTGGCTGTCACTCTCGGACTGCGGCGTGGACGCGCCGGGCCTCGACCTGTTCCCTCGCCGGGCGTCGGGTCTCTATGAGACGGGCACCAAGGGTTCATACTTCACGTGGGGCGTCGGCGACGGTTTCGTCGCGGAACTGGAACAGGAAGCTAAGGTAGTCAGTCCAGTGTTCGCTCCCGGCGACGCGTTGCTGTTCGATCAATTGTTCCTACACCGTACCGGAGTCCGGCCGGGAATGACGCGTGATCGACTGGCGATCGAGTCCTGGCTGTTCGCCGGTTCGACCTTCCCGATGAAGCAGATTCCGCTGGCCTTATAAGCCGTTTTTATTTTACGGCCGGTTCGGCCAAGCTCCGTGTGCGTCCAACTTCGGCGAGTTCGGCTTCAAGGGAAGAAATCCGCTCCGCGCGTTCGATCAGGATCTGTCGCGCGCGGACCAGGGCGTCGGTGCGGCGGGTCAGCCGCGCGTGGCTCTGGGCCACCTCGACGCGGGCTCGCATATGGGCCTCCTCCAGCGCCTCCACGGTCTGCAGCAGGGATGCGGGTTGGGTGAAGCTGGCGATCACTGCATCGAGCTCCGGTGTGGCCCGCTCGGCGGGCACCAGGATCCCGAGTCCGTTGAAGAACGGCAGCACGTGGAACTTCAACGGGGTTGCGATTTCGCTCACGAAGTCTTCGACGCCGGTGAGCACGCCGTTCTTTCGACCGCCTTCGACCGACGCGTTGGCGAGCATACTGTTCATGCCGCCCTCGATCAGTTCAGAACTACCCGGCTCCAGGCCCCGGTAGGCATAGGCGTGGCGTTGGTCGGCGCCAAGACTTTCGGGATCGTAGTACATGTCGCGACGAGCATAGGGCCACGCGACATCGTGCATTAATACCAGTGGCGGCGGCGCGGCCGCCTTCGCCGCATGAGCAAAAAGCAGGTGCAGCTCGCTATGCACGGTATGCCAGTTGTGATCCCCGTCCAGCAGCACGACGTCCGCCGGCGGGGCCATGGGGATCGCGTCCAGGCTCTTGTGCGGGAGATACACATACTCTTCGCCGTAAGCAGCCAGGACCTCTGTGAGTTCCGGTCTTGGGGCGGGGTCGACCACGTGGAGGCGGCTCCCAGTCTGCCGACAATAGGCGAGCAGATGGCGGGTGTTCCATCCAAAGTCGGCTCCCACCTCCATGATCCTCCGGGGAGCGGTCGTCTCGAGGATGGGACTGATGAAACGGGTCCAGAATCGATTCACGCGATGTCCTTAAAGCGCGTCCAGCACATCGAGCGCCGGATCATAGTTGACGGCTTCGATAAGACCTCCGATGCGCCGGATATAGCCTGACGGGCAGGTCGTGACGAAGTGCTGGTCGAAGGTATGGTCGATAGCGTAGCGGCCGCTACGCTCCGTCAAGTTGCGGATCGCTTTCATTGGCCACTGAGTGGAGTAGCCAAGCCAGGGTTGACCCCGCGCCGTACCCAGATAGACGATGTAGGAGCCGTAGGTTACGAGCGAGGCGTAGGCCGCCAGCGCTTCCACAGGCGCGCCCGGCGCCGCCGGGGGTTCAAACAGCACGAGGACTTCTTCGGCGGCTTCGATCTCTCGCTCCACCTTACGCAAGGTGTTTCGTGCCCACGGATCTTCTGTCACCACCCTGGCCCGACCGGGCAGTTTGTCGAGCGGTCCGCCGACGCCAACCTGAATGATCCCCGAACCCTCCAGGCCGAGCAGCTGGCAGGCGGAGTCCACGAAGGCCATCAGATTGGGATCGACGCTGGTGGTTACGATGTAGCCGGGACGAACCTCCCGCATGATCTCCAACAGGGCGATTAGATCGGTGGGCGCGAGTTCGACTGGAGCGCCTAGCCAGCGGGTGGTCCGGTGCAGGCCGAACTCGACATAGGCCGCTTGCAGATACCGCTCGGCTCCTGGGTCGAACAGTCGGCGGCGTACTGCCGGACGCACATGATCGGTTACGCCGAGAGGGGCGGGAAAGAGCGGGCGTTGGCGCGTCGTAGCCGCATGTTCGCTCCGCATGGCGCCCGCCAATCGGAATTCGTGCGGCGCTAGGCCTTCGAAGGATCGCCCACGCAATTCCCTGTAGTCACGTTCGTAGACGTTCACCCGTTCGTCCTTCTCGATATCCGAGACGTTCGTGGTGGTGCCGCCGTGATATTGGTGGAAGGTCGCTTCGCCGATCAGGCATGTCACGCCGCCCTTCGAGGTTTCGGCCGCTCGGCGAAGTAGGTCCAGATTGGCGAAGCCGCCGCCTGGTTCGTCGAACGCCTCGTCGAAGCCGTCGATGCGACGCCACAATTCCGCGGGCAGGAAAAGGCAGTTGCTCTCGCTCAGGCCGTCGAACCAGACGTTCGGGCTCTCCCCGATCGGGGACCCGATCCGGAATAGTTGGTAACCGTCAGTTGGCCAATCGATGCGGTCGAACAGCAAGTCTTCCATGTTTCGAGAATAGCCGGCGGAGGAGAGCCACCTCTGATCCCCACCGATGAACCAATGCCGCAGCGCTACGACCGAAGCGGGCGTCCCACGAAGATGGATCATCGCCTCGGCCAGGACGCCCGGCGTGAGGATGTGGGCTCCATCGATTATGATCGCCAGATGCCTTCCGCGAGCCTGTGCGGCTGCGGCGTTGATGGCGTTGCAGGGGGAGGAATGAAGACGAGCTGGCCGCACTAGACGGAATTCCGGCCCGAAACTGGCGACCCATTCCGCATCGAGCGGATGTGTAGATCCGTTATCGATGCAGATCACCTCGTAGGCGAGGTCTTCGATTCCTTGCTGGTAGGTCCGCGCCAACGACTGAAGCGTGCGTTCGGCCTCGCGCCGCATGTTGTAGAAGTTAACCACGATCGAGAGTTCAGGACGCCCGCGAAAGGCCCGTCGTCGTCGTTCTTCGACTTTCGGCACCACGGGCTGTTCGGGCGATGCATATTCGATAGGCTGGAAGCATAGATCAAGCGAACCGGGCAGCACCGATGGTCCGTTGTCGGCAAGTCGCAATTCGAGCCGGTGAACGACACCGTCGCGAAGAGAAGCGGGGAACGGTGCGTTGAAGCCCCACCTTCCATCGCCCTGCCGCAGCTCCTCCAAGTCCCTGCGCCAGCCGTTTGCGGTAAAACGAGCGACGACCTCACCGTCAGCGAGCATTTCCAGGGTGGGTCTTGCGGACGGCGTCCCAAGGTTTTGGACCCAGCCTGAAATTACCAAGGGACCGAGGCTGTCTAGACTTCCTACAACGGTCGCTTTCGACTGGATGGGTATCGGCAGGGCCTGATTGAGGGGGGGCGCCGCCAAGTGCAATCTTCCATTTGGCAGATCGATCGATCCTTCGAGGCTATGGGCTCGAAGGATCAAATCGCCGGCCAACCCGCTAAGCGGTATCTTAAATCCGCAAAGCCCGTCGCGCTTTTTGGCCGTCTCTAAGTCTCCGCGCCATCGATCGGCGAGGGCGGTGACGCGCAGTTCGCCATCGACCCAGGCCTCGACCTGCAGCACCCATTCGGGATTTGCCGGTGACCAAGCCCAACCGAAGAGGCAGTCATCCTCTATCCTGTCGAAGCGACCTTCCAAGTCTGGTGTCACACAGCAGCCTTTTCGATCCTGCTCAAGCCGAATAGGCGCCTGGCGGCGCGATAACACCAGCGCAACATGACGAATGCTCCTGGAATAGCCAATAGCGCCCGCGCCCCTCGTTCAGATAGATGACCGATCCGTCGGGCGGTGAACGTCACGCTATCAGATGCGGTGCGTGAAGCCGCAGATTCGAACCTGATGTTGGAGAAGTCATGCAAGGTCTGGATCTCGCGTATCCGTTTCACAATCCGCTGATAGCTGACCCCTGCGACCATCGCGTCCAGCGCTGCGCCTATATCGGCCACCGCGCGGGCGGCGTCCCCGGGGCGACCGTTCGATGCACCTTCCCCGCACCAGGCGGGTGGATTCCGCAGCGCCCTGACTAGGTCTGCAGTGGTGTCGAAGACGTGGATGTTCGCCTCGCCGCCCAGCGCCCGCTCCAGCTCGGCGAAGACCGGCAGGGGCCGCACGAACACGGGACGACCTGCAGCCAGGGCGTTCAGCACCGGCATCCCAAAGCCCTCATAGTGACTCGGGAAAACAACGGCCACCGCACCTCGGTAGAGCGCCCCCATTTGAGCGATCGTCAACTGGCCGGTTTCCAGTTGCAGGACGTTTGACCCGGCTTCCAACCCGCGTGGGCAATGGAGGCCTTGGTCCACCGGCAGGCTCGTTTCTCCGGGGCCGGAGAGGACCACGATACGACGTTCGGGATCAGCCTCCGTCAGCGCTCGCACTGAGGCGGCGATGTCCTTGTGCCAGTAGTGATTACCGATCACGAAGAGATAGCCGGGTTCCACCGGCGCCGCGCCGACGGGCGCGACCGGAAGGCGATAGTCCGCCAAGTCCAGTGAATGAAGGCTGCGCGGGCGCAAGACGCCAGGACCGAACTGGAACCTGCGTCCAAACTGAGCCTCCGTCATTTCACTTGTGGTCGCGATCATGTCCGCATGCTCCAGAGTGAAGCTCCACATGCTATGCAGGCGCGGACTATAGAGGGGCGTACAATCGATCGAAATCGTATCGAGCATGAAAAGCCCAAAGCTCGCCGCCTTCAGCGCCAGCCGCTCCAGTACGCTCCAATCATAGGGCTGACCGACCCGGAAGATGGCGGCATAAAGTTCCGGCCCGTGCGGATCTCGACGAGCGACGCCGTAACGGGCGTAGCCGTGAAAGGCGTAGGCGTCTTCGGAGCAAAGCACTGAGAGCGAAAAGCGGCCTCCCCAATGCTGAGCCGCCGCGGAGAGGAGTTGATTGCCCGCTTCGGTGGTTCCGTTATGGGCGGGGACGAAACTGGAGAAGTCGAGCGCGACCTCCAAGCGACCGTTCGCGTCGGGGACCATGGTCCCCAATAGACACTCCGCGCGTTGTTCGGGAGAGCCGAAATAGGCTTCGGTTAGGGATGAATATTCGGGGTATCTGGCCAGCAGGATTTTTCGATTTTTCGCGTCTAACTGGTTTGTCTTGGGCTCAAGGTGGAAAGAACCGTGACCTTCGTGCCAAACGAAAGCGTGGTTTGCAAGTGCGGCGCGGTAGCCGCGACGCCCTGCGCGCATCACCAAGTCATTCTCTTCATTGTAGCCCATGCCGTAGATTTCATCGAAGCCTCCGAATTCCGCTAAAACGGCCCATCGTATGAGTATACAAAAGCCAACGGCGGTCGGAACGTAGCTGATCTCAGGCAGATGGTCGGCGATAGCTTTCCAGGTGGCATGCGCCGCGGCAGGTGGAAGGTGGCGGAACTGATCCTGGAATGGAAGTGTCGCGAGCGTAGCATTGTTAGATCTCGGATTCACGAACCCGATCATTGGATCGAGACGCGATATCCTAGCCATTTCCGTTAACGCGCCCGGCGTCACAACCGTGTCCGAGTTTAGCAGCAGTAAATCCATGCCGCGGGCGGCGGCTTCGTCAAAAGCAAAATTGCAAGTGCGTACGAAGCCTAGATTGACTTCGTTCCGTATCACGCGACATGGGAAAGCCGCAGACGCCATCGGTAGCAGGACGTCAAGCGCTTCCCCAAGCGCAGAGTCGTCGGGCGAATCGTTGAAGAGAATGAGTTCTCCTTCGAGTCGGCGGACCTCCTCGGCGCGATTGATCAGCGATTGAAGGACTTGGTGGGCTAACTCCGGCCGCCGGTAAAGTGGCACGGCGATCAGCAACGGACGCGGTTCGACCGCTTTGGCGAAAGCGATTGCAGCGGTGCTGGGCGTAGGGGATTCCAGCGCGCCGGCACGCGTTTCGATATCCTCCTTATACAAGTGAAGCTCGGATGCTTGAACCATCGTCCCTTCCATTTGAATGGGCGCCTTAGCTTAAAGTCGGTTGTGCTTTTCCTTGGCGATGCATTTGCGGACGGCCGAGAGGGCGCCGCTGAGGTGGTCCTCCCGATTGAGATCCGCTTGCTGGTCTAGGAACGTTTTGATTCGATTCAGTGAAAAGCCGAGCCGCTTCATACGCAGGATCACCCGCAAACGCTTGCGTTCCTCGGTCGTGAATACGCGCACCGGGCCTAATCGCTTGGGCGAAACTAGGCCTTTGCTCTCGCAATAGCGAATGGCTCGAGCGCTCACGCCGAGATCGAACGCCAACTCCGATATGGTGTAGAGCTTCTGCGACACTGTCCGGCCGGTCCTTCAGCCTCTTCGGGGTGATCCGCACTAGCTCATGTTAGACAGCGAGGCTGTGACATGAGCTACCGGACGTCCTCAGCTGACTTTAGAAAGTGAAGCGCGAGCCCAGCGACATGGTGACCGCACTGGCTTCCACGTCGCCCTGGATGGAGATGGGAGTGACCGCGATCGTGCCAGGATAAGCGGTGGCGTCGCGATCGATGTGGCTTTTCTGGAAGTCCACATATGAAATGGCTGCGTCCAGCTTCAACCGGGAGGTCGCCTTGTACGTGGTGCCCATGGCGAACAGATAGCGATTCGAATCAGGCACACGTGCATCGCGGCCGACGTTCGGGGTCGGGGTCGGATCGTATTGGACCCCCGCTCGCATGGTCCAGCGAGGGGTGACGTCGTAGTCCAAACCAACGGCTCCGCTGGTGGTGTCGTGGTAGCCCTCGATCACATTGCTCAAGGGGGAAGGAAGCTGAATCTGGCTGAATTCGCTCCAACCAAACCGGACGCCCTGACCTTCCAGGGAAAGCCGGTCGGTCACTTTCCAGCGGACGCCGAAGGTCGCGGTCCATGGCGTGGTGAACTTAGCCTGAGCGGCCTGATTGAGATTGGCTCCGCCAAGCGCCAGTAGGCCGGTCAGCCCGGTCACTTGGACGCCGCCATTCAGCGTGTGATCGATCTTGGAGCGATAGCTTAGCCCCACCGTCACGCGATCATCTGGGTGAAGCTGGGCGCCAACCGTATAACCGGCGTTCCAGCCATCGCCATGCAGGAACTCGAAGCCGTCCGGGCCAGGGGTGAGCTGTGGCGAGGCCGAGCTGAATACGGCGTTGGAGTATTCGATCACGGGGCCGGCGCCCAGACCCAGCCAGCGGACGGGGCGCCAGGCTATCGTCGGTTGGACATCGATCGTCGTCAGCCGTGTGCTATCTGCGGCGTAACGCACGAAGCTGTCGGCGTCGTACTTGGTGGCGAAGCTGAACGGGGAGGTTACTGAAAGCCCGATGGCGAAGCCATGTGGCAGGCCATAGGCGATGGCGCTGCTCGGAATCACCCCCGGTTCGACGGGATTGTAGGCGCGTGGCGCCCCGCCGACCGATGTGGCGGCCTGCCCGGGACGAGTGATCGTCGAACCGGTGTCTGTGACCTTGGCGTCGGCAAGGATCGCCGTCGCGCTGCTGGAAAACTCGAGTCCCGTCATCCCGGCGATTGACGATGGGTTGTAGAATAGCGACTCCGAGCCCGAATCCGACGCCTCGCCGGAGAAGGCCCGCCCCGATCCCTTGGTTGATTGGTCCTCGAGGTAGAACCCGGCTGCATGGGCTTGGCCGGCGATCATGAGCGCCGTCAAAGCTACTCCACCGCGCAGCATACACGAACGCACGGGTACGCCCATCAACGTCATACTAAATCCTCTCCCACGGCGTCGCTATTTGAGTGTGTGCGACTCTATTTTGACCGCGAAATTTCGTTCGGCGATCAGGCTTAACTGACCTCTCGGTCCTTCTTACGCATACGTCAAGTCCCTGCCGCAAAATACCGAGCTTAGCCTTTTGTTCCCGTTGAGGGGAAAAAAGGGGGCGGGGGAGGGGCTGCGCCGGGTGTGGGTGGCGGGGCCGCGAGGGCGATTGCTGATCGTCTGATCCATGCGCACCTTAGGATTATTCGCGTGCTTTAATGCAGTCGACGGAGCCATATATTCACGGGTCCGCATGACATCTTCAAATACCCGCTCGATGATGGCAGGATATGCGCTGGGCCTATGCGAGCCATTTAATGAGCGATTTTCCAACGACGGCGGAGAGCCTGCAATCTTCGACCCCGATCTACCAGCCCGCCAGCGCTAAGCTTGACCTACCGCGCGCCTTGCGGGCGTTGCGTGCGCTGCTCCGCGACAAGGAGAACACCACCCAGGTGTTCGAAATCATGCGCGCACTGAATGGCCGCTCTACGGCTCGAGGCTATCGTCGCCTGTTGCGGACCGCGCAGGGCGGTCGGCAGGCCTACGAGCGCGAGGAACTCATCCGCCACCTCGACGACGACGCCGCCATGGTCATCTATCCGCCGGGCACGCTCGGGGCGGAATATCTCGCGTGGCGGATATCCGAGGGGCTTTCCGCCGAGGGGTTGGCGCAGGAAAGTCGTAAGGGTCTAGATCTCAGCAAGGTTGAGCTCCGACATCCCTACGCTTGGTTCGGGCGGCGCATCCGCGACGTGCACGATCTATGGCATATTCTGAGCGGTTACGGCCGCGATGGGCTCGGCGAGGCTTGCCTGGTGTCGTTCTCCTTCGCCCAGACGCGCGGTCTGGGCTGGGCGTTGATTGCGCTAGGCGCCGCTTTGAACGTCAGAAAGCTTGGCGGCGGTCGCGAACATGTCGCCGCGATCTGGGAGGGTTACCAACGCGGTCGGAAGGCCGAATGGCTGCTTGGCGAGGACTACAGGATAGTTCTGGCGGAACCCGTTGAAACCGCGCGTCAGCGTCTGGGGATCTCGCCTGCGCTCCTATACGACGCCATTCCGGCCGCCCGGCGCAATCGCATCGTCAAGGTTAGCTGAAGGGGGCTCACGAAGGCTCTGTCAGTCCCAAGTTATAAGGCCGCTCTCGGGAGCACAGACGAAGCAATTTTCTTCATGCCGCGGTGGCTTTGCTGGTTCGTGGACTGTAGTGCCGGAATGACGATCGGAAGCAGAGGTGGGAGAGATGGATGAGCGGACCGTGCGGCTGGCGCTGAAGCGCCATTGGGATGCTTCGGACGCTAGCGATTTCGAGGTCGAGCATGGAATCTACCGAGAGGACGCTGTGCTGGATTATCCGCAATCGGGCGAACGGATTCGGGGACGGCGCAACATCCAAGAGAGCCGATCCGTCCAGCCAAATAGGAAACGTTTTACGGTCCGGCGAATTATCGGCGATGGCGATCTCTGGATCACTGAATACATACTTACCTATGACGGCAAACCATCTTACGTCGTAAGCATCATGGAATTCCGGGAAGGGCTGGTGGCGAACGAGACGCAGTATTTTGCTGATCGGTTCGAGCCTGGGCCCTCGCGTGCTCATCTTGTTGAGCGAATGAGCGAAATTACTTCATTCTAAATGCACCATCGCGGAAGACCAAGATCAACGCTGATGTAGATCGCATGAGGGTTCGGGCGGACGCTAAACGAACCGTGGTCAGGTCAGAGGTCAGAGTTGGCGCCGCGGTGGGGAGAAGGACTTCCCCCTCCTTGCCGCGGGGACGGGGGCCGATCGTCGGGCGACGTCGAAGCCTCGCGGGGAGGGGGGACAAATCCGGGCACGCCGGTCTCCACCACGGCGTTGAACCTGACGGTCGTCGCGATGTTATCGTGCATCTCCCGGAGGGCGTCGTCGGGGAGGGGGGAAATATCGAAATTCTCCCGTATGCGATCGGGATTGGTCGAGGTCGTGAGCAGCGCGGTCCCGCGCTGCACCGCCCAGGCCAAGGCGACCTGAGCCGGGGTCTTGTGGACACGCCGCGCGATCGCCGTGATCACGGGGTCTTCCGTCACGCGCGGTTCCATCCCGTGCCCTAGCGGCGCGAACGCCTGCAGCACAATTCCCTGCTCGTGGCAAAAGTCGAGCAACTCCCATTCGGGGAGGTATGGGTGGGATTCGACCTGCACCACGGCGGGCTTGATCCGCGCGACCGCGACGATCTCCTTAAGCTTATCCAGGCGGATGTCCGATAGACCGATGGTCCTGCATCCGCCCTCGTCGACGAGGCTCTCCATTGCGCGCCAAGTCTCCACCAGCGTCACCCCGGTGTCATAGATCACCTGGTCGTGTTCGTCCTTCGGATGCTGTTCGTCGCCGGGTGGAAAGGCGAACGGCGTATGGATCAGGTAGCAATCGACATAGTCGAGCTGCAGACGGTGGAGACTCGCTTCAAGCGCCGGCCCGACGCGCTCGGGGCGATGATTGTTGTTCCAGAGCTTCGTGGTGACGAACATCTCCTTGCGACGCACCGTCCCGGCTTCGAATGCTTCTCGCATTGCGTGCCCAGCGATGTCTTCGGTGCCATAGAGTTCTGCACTGTCGAGATGTCGGAAGCCGACTTCCAACGCGGTCTTTATCGCCTGCTTGGCCGCCCCAGGGTCACGGATCAGGGTTCCAAAGCCGATGGCTGGGATCGCGCCCGCGCCGTAAGCGAGTGGAATCCGTTTGTCGCGGAGCGTGTTGGAGAGGAACATGTTCGTACTCCTGTGTTTGGGGCGCCCGCCGCGAAAGCTGCGCAGGGCCAGTTTCCTCCGGCAAGGGTGGATATCGCCCTTCTAGTCCTGGGAGAGAGGCCGCCGATATCGGCATGGCGAGTTCCTCGATGAGGTTGCATAGATAGGCTGGCGGAATTTCCCGATGGCCCGCATTATTCGACAGGAATGATGCGGAAAGTAGGACAATGCAGCAGGGCCGGCTAATCGAGCTGGAGGCGGTCGTCGCCATCGCTCATCGGCGGAGTTTCCGTGCGGCGGCGACCGAGATCGGGTTGTCGACCACGGCGTTGAGCCAGATGGTGGCTGGTCTGGAGAGCAGGCTTGGCGTGCGGCTGTTCAACCGCACCACTCGCAGCGTTTCGCCGACGGAGGCCGGCGAGCAGTTCGTGGCCGGCGTGGCTCCCGCGCTTGCCGCCATCCGCAATGCGACGGAGGCGGTCAATAACCATCGGGCAACGCCTGCGGGTCTCCTGCGCATCAACACCTCCGCCGGCGCGGCGCGGCGGATCTTGTCGCCGATCGTCTTCGAGTACCTGCGTCGCTATCCCGAGATGTCGGTCGATATCGTCACCGAGGGACGGCTGATCGATATCGTCAAGGACGGGTTCGACGCCGGTTTCCGCCTCGCCGAGCACGCGCCTGGCGACATGATCGCCATCCCTTTGGGGCGGAGCGAGCGGTTGGTGCTGGTCGCCGCGCCCACCTACCTGGCCGGTCTGCCGCCGCCCGAAACCCCGCACGACCTGGGCCGGTATGATTGCATCCGCATGCGCCTGCCGGGGGGAGCCATCTATCGTTGGGAGTTCGAGCGCGAAGGGGAGGAGGTGGTGATCGACGTGACCGGGCGCTTGACCCTGGATGAGGCCACGCTGATCCGCGAGGCGGCGCTGGCTGGGCTGGGCGTCGCCTACATGTCCGAATGGGACGTGGCCGACGACGTCGCCGCCGGGCGCTTGGTACAGTTGCTGAAGGACTGGACGCCGCCCTTTCCCGGCATCTGCCTCTATTATCCTGGCCGCCGCCATGTGCCCGCGGGCCTGCGCGCCCTGATCGATCTGATTCGCGAGAGAGGAGCTGCAGATCCGCCGGCAACGCCACGCGCACGACGGGGGTGAGTCGATCAGGCCGCCTGCAGCCCTTGAGCATCTCATGTCTGGGCGCGTACCGCCTTGTCGGGCTCCGGTTGGACCTACCCAGCCGAGAAGGGGCCGTACATAGTCCGACCCCACTCGATCTTGCTGGACGGACCGCCATGATCATCCTCGCCGCCGCACTGCTCGGCATGTCGGTCCTGCCTGCCTCGTCGTCCGTGGAACAGGGAAGGCTGGTGATCCATTTCCTGCGACGGCCCGTCGGCGAGGAGACCTACGAGCTGACAAGGGACGCCGCCGGTAGCCAGGTCCTGCATGCCGACTTCAGCTACACCGAGCGCGGTTCGACTGTGCCCCTCAGCGCGACACTGCGGATGAGGTCCGATCTGACGCCTGTGGCGTTCACCTCGAAGGGCAAGAGCTATCGGCCTTTCAGCGTAAACGCCTCGGTCGTCGTGGACGCGGGCTCAAACCGAGCGTCGGTACGGGACGGCGACGTGACCCGGCAGGTCGCCTTGCCCGAGCGTTACTTCACCCTGAGCGGCTACAATCCCCTGTCCGTGCAGATGATGCTGCTGCGCTACTGGCTGAGCCACGGCCGGCCCGCTCATCTCGCCCAGCTTCCTGCCGCCGCGCCCGGCACGGATGTGGAGATCGAGGAAGCTGGACACGACACCGTCGCCTCCGCCGGCGGCCCGGTGCGGCTGACCCGCTATTCGATCCGCAACGTCGTCTGGGGACAGGAGGTGGTCTGGCTGGATGATCGGCTCCGGATCGCCGCCGCGGCGACCTATGCCGGCGGACTGCCGCTCGAGGCGATCCGCGCCCAGTACGAGGCCGCTCTCCCACAGCTCGTCCATAGCGCCGACGCCGACCGCCTGAAGGCGCTGGAAGCGCTGTCCGCGAGCGTCAAACCGGTGGCGGAGAGGCGCTACGCCATCCGGGCCGCGCGGCTGATCGACGAGGTTCACGCCGACCCGATCGTCGACGCCACAGTATTGATCGATGGCGGTCGGATCGTCGCCGCCGGTCCCAGCGCCCAGGTCGTCCTGCCCACGGGAACGCGGGTCATCAAGGCTCCTGGCGCAACCTTGCTTCCGGGCCTGTGGGAGATGCACGCCCATTTCGCCCAGGTCGACTACGGGCCAGCCTATTTGGCCGCCGGCGTGACGACGGCCCGCGATCTGGGCGGGGAGTTCGATTTCGTCACCGCCGAGCGCGATCTCATCAACCAGGGGCGTGGATTGGGCCCGCATCTGCTGTTGGGCTGTCTGGTCGATGGCGGCGGCCCGAAAGCGTTCGGTATCGTCCAGGCCGAAACCCCGGAGCAGGGCCGTGCGGTGGTGCGCCGGTGCAAGGCCGCGGGCTTCGTGCAGATGAAGGTCTACGACTACATCAAGCCCGATGTGCTGGCCGCCATCGCCACCGAGGCCCACAGCTTGGGCATGAGCGTCACGGGGCACGTGCCGCTGGGCATGACCGCGCAGCAGGGCGTGCTGGCCGGCATGGACCAGATCAACCACTTCGGCTCCATCACCCAGGCCGCCCGGGCCGCCGACCCCTCGCGTCCGATACGCATCGATTCGCCCGGCGTGCAGGAGGAGATCGCGTTCTTCCGGACGCATCACACGGTGATCGATCCCACCCAGGCCTGGGGCGAACTTCTGGGACGGCCGCGCGACGTGGACATCGCCAGCTTCGAGCCTGGTTACGCCAAGGCGCCCTATAGCCTCACCTCGGTGATCGGGTCGTCCGGGTCCGCGCCTGGGACAACCCGATGGGGCCTCACGCCGGAGACGGCGTCGCTGCTGCGTGCGCTCTATCGTGCGGGTGTGCCTATCGTGGCGGGCACGGACAAGGCCTTGCCCGCCCATAGCCTGCATCGCGAGCTGGAACTGTATGTGAAGGCCGGCCTCACGCCGGCCGAGGTGATCCGGATCGCAACCCGAGGCGCGGCGGAGGCGATGGGTGTGGAGCACGAGGTGGGCACGATAGAGCCCGGAAAGCGCGCCGACCTGATCTTGGTCGAAGGTGATCCGCTCGCTAATTTTTCCGACCTGCGCAGGGTTGTCCGCGTTGTCACGAACGGGCGGATGTATGACCCGGCTCCTCTCTGGAGGAGCGTTGGCTATCAGCCTTGAATTTTGTCGACCGGCCTATGAAGGTCCGGTTCCGATGAAAATTCAGCATCTTGCAGAACGTTCGAACCGATAACCAGGAGTTCGTTTCATCGGGTGTGAATGTAATTGACCTAACCGAACAGGTTGGAAAAATTCCTTCTTCATCAGGGGAATGTTTCAATTCGATTGAGTAAATCTAGCCGCATTTTATGCCGCTATTATGATTTTGGTGGAAATTCGATATCGAGTCGACGGGCGTAATTTACGATAATGCGCCGCGTGGAAGGCGTTGTCTCAAAAAGTGGGGGAGCGCGGAACGCGTCGCCATGGCGCTCGCCCCGCTGCTCAATATCCAATTTGGATTCGCCGTCCCAACGTTGGCGACCTGTCTTCGGTAGGAGAGAGCTTTCTTGGACCCGACCGCTAATACACCCGAAAAGTTGGTCCGCGATCCCCAGACATCCCCTCGTCGACGGGCTCGGTTGGTGGAGGCTATCGTCGCAGGCGCCGCCCTTATGTTTGTGATTGTGTTTGCGCTTTCACATCATAATCATGCGCCAGCGGAGTCAAGTAGCAAATTCAATGCGGCTGGGCGGTGATAGAAGTGTCCGAATCAAAAAACAACAAATCTCGACCCGATCGCGGGGAATGCATATTTTTTCGCAGCATATATTTTCAATTTGAGTTTCTCCGAGCCTTTTCTTGCAAAGATGATGGGTGGTGTCGGATATATTTAGACGAAATGTCCATCGACGTGCTATCGTGCGGGGCTGACGCCAGCTGATTTGCTTTTGAATTTGCGAGAATTTGGGCGAATATTGGCGTTGTCGCTGCGGTTTTCGTTGATGGGGTCGTTCAAGAAGGCCCCTGTTTCGAGGGGCTACGGTAGAGGGCCGTCGAATATAACGACGTCGCAGCCAGGTCCTGTTTCGAACCGGATCGCCGGAACAATTCCAGTTTCGGCGGATGCTGAGAGACAATAAATTACGTCCTCTTTATGTCATTTAGCCTCGGCTCAGATGGAATGTTTACGCGGGAAGCGCGTACGGCTGAGTTCTAATAAAATCTGGCGGCTGACGAAAATCATCGAGATGACCGTACGTAGGTGTTCGCTCCTGCGGGTCACAAACTTTGACGTCATTCTGTGCTGATCAGGTCATGGGCGGGGAATCCTGGATGATAAAAGGGGGACCCAGATATGACCGCAAGCATGAAGCTCGCCATGACGGCATTGTTGAGCAGTACGGCGATGTCCGTTGCTTTGGAGGCGCGCGCTGATTCGGCCCCTGTCGCCGGCAGCGCTGCCTTGGTTTCCGAGGTCGTCGTGACCGCGCAGAAGCGCAGCTCCACGGTGCAGGACACGCCGATCAGCATCACCGCGATCGGCGGCCAGGACCTGCAGGCGCGCGGCATGACCGACTTCACCACGCTCGCCCAGTCGGTGCCGGGCGTGTCGCTGAAGAGCGAGGGGCCCGGCCAGACCGAGATCGAGCTGCGAGGCATGACCTCGAGCGGCGGCAACTCCTCCACCGTTGGGTTCTACCTCGACGACGTGCCCATGACCGCTCCGGCCGGCGCCCAGAACGGCAAGGTGGTGATCAACCCCACCCTCTACGACCTGAACCGGGTCGAAGTGCTGCGCGGCCCGCAGGGCACGCTCTACGGGTCCGGTTCCATGGGCGGGACGGTGCGGCTGCTCACCAATCAGCCCGACCTCACCGGCTATCACGCCTCGGCTGAAAGCATCCTGTCCGGCACCGAGGGCGGCGGCTTCAACCACGGCGACAACTTCATGATCAACATCCCGTTGGTCGAGGATAAGCTTGCCCTGCGGGTGGTGGGGAGCGAAGCCTACACCAGCGGCTGGATCGACCGGATCGTGGCCAACCCCTTCCCGCTGGTCACCAACAACGGCGCGACGCGGGGCGACGTCCAGGACGCCGCGGTGCAGAAGAAGTATCCCGGCTCCAACGCCGATCAGATCTACAGCGTGCGCGCGTCGCTGCTGTGGAAGCCGATCCCGCGCCTGTCGATCACGCCCGCCGTGTTCTACCAGACCGACCACCAGGATGGGATCAGCGCTTACGACAGCACGCCTGGGACCCAGGCCCACTACCAACCCTTCGACGTCGCCGAGCCCAGCAGCGACACCATCACGGTGTTCAGCCTGAACGTGAACTACGACTTCGACGACTTCGACATCACTTCCAGCACCGCCCAGTGGTATCGCCGCTCGATCCAGGTCGAGGACGGCAGCGAAGACTTCAACAATCCACAGACCGAAGTCACTTTCGCCTCAAACAATGGCCTGCCCAATCCTGGTTATTACGGTCCCAACGGCAGCGGCGAGGTGTCCGGGCGCGAGAACGACCCCTCCCAGCAGTTCAGCGAGGAACTGCGCTTCGCGTCCAAGGGCAGTGGACGACTGACCTGGGTCGGCGGGCTGTTCTACAGCAGCTTCGCCTCCCGGTGGACCTTCAACGGGACCACCGCGAACCCTTCGGCCTACATGGACATCGGCACCTTCCAGCCGGCCACCACGCCCAACTGGTTCGACGCCAACTCGCCGACCACCATCACCCAGTATGCGGTGTTCGGCGAGGGAACCTACGAGCTCACTAATAAACTCAAGGCCACCTTCGGCCTGCGCTGGTACAGCTACGATTACACCTATTCCTCGGTGATCAGCGGCTGGGGTTCGGCGCTCGGGGCGGCGGCGCCGTCGAACTCCGGTCGGATCAAGCAGGACCAGAACGGCTTCAACCCGAAGTTCAACCTGTCCTACGACTTCACCCGCAACCTGATGCTCTATGGCACCATCGCCAAGGGCTTCCGTCCCGGCGGCGGCAACGCCGCCTATCCGACCACCGGCCCGTACTGGAGCGCCGTCTTCGCCCCCTACAACTTCACGGGCGGCAAGTGGCCTTCCAGCTACAAGTCGGACTCGGTGTGGAGCTATGAGGCCGGCCAGAAGGCGCGCTTCTTCGACCGGCGGCTGACGGTGGACGCCAGCGTCTACTACGAGGACTGGAGCAACATCCAGCTCGAGGCTCTCCCCGGCGACTGGCCGCTGAACATCAACGGAAACCACGCCACCATCTATGGCGGCGAGGTCGAGACCCAGGCGGTGCTTGGCGGCGGCTTCAACCTGTCGGTCTCGGGTAGCTACACCGACGCTTCGGTCGATCCGGGCCCGCACTGGCTGATCACGCCTCTGCACAAACTCTCCGACGTGGCGCCGGTGAATGGGGACTTGATCCTGAGCTACGCCAAGGATTTCTCCAATGGCTACCGCTTTAGCGCCGAGTTGGAGAACGCCTATGTCGGCAAGCGCTTCTCGTTGGCTTTCCCGTTCGGCTTCTCGACCAACGGCGAATACATCGCCCTGCCGTCCTACGACCTGACCAACATCCGGGCCGGGGTTCAGTCCCCGAACGGCTGGGGCGCGACCGTGTTCGTCAAGAACCTATTCAACCAGCGCGCCCAGTTGGAGAGCCTGCTGCAGGAGACCCTGCCCAGCGCGGCCTTCAACCGGATCGTCACCAACCAGCCGCTCACGGCCGGCATTGATCTGACCTACAAATATTGATGGTCTTGCGGCGAGATTCCTGGGAGGGAATCTCGCCGCCGCCGGCTACGGCGTGGACTTGCTTCACATGCATGCGAGCCGCAGATTTCTGCGGCCTGCACGCGTTTCCGCCGGGCGGCGCCCCATTAAAGCCGAGCTTCGAAGGCGGTTGTGATTGACAGCGGTTTAGCAGGCTCGCACTTGGTTTGTGCAGCTTGCCGAACCCCTGGAGATAAAAAGCCAATGCGCATGCGCGGACATGGCACGCTGGCGATGGTCAGCTGCGCCGGAGCATGGCTTGCCTTGGTCAGCAGCCTGAGTCTTGCGCAATCTGCAGTTCGTGCATCACCGGCGTCGACTAATGGTGCGACGAGCGCGGGAGTTCAGGCCAGCGGCGATCCCGCAGCGCTGAAGGCCGCTCGAGATCGCGCGGCGGACGATCTCCGCGTCCGGATCGAGGCTTCGCCAAAGCTTCCGTTCGTCGCCACGATGTTCACGGCGCGGCCGCCGAGTGTGGACTGGCGGTCGGGGATGGTCTCGTGGGTGGCGCTGGACGCCAAGGGAAACCTCTACGAGCTTCAGCGCGGCGATAAGGCGGACCCGATCCTGGTGTTGGACAGTGGCGGTAAGCTTCTCCGTTCGTGGGGGAGGGGCGAATACACGATACCCCACAGCATTCGCATCGATCCGGCCGGAAATATCTGGACGGTGGATGCTGCGTCATCGTTGGTGGTCAAATACTCCTCGCGTGGCGAAAAGCTTATGGCCATCGCTGTCGGCGAGCAGCCGCAGATGAAGGGTCCGTTCAATGGCGCGACGGACATCGCCTTTGGTCCCAATGGGCGACTTTTCATAACCGACGGTTATGGCAACGCCCGCGTGTTGGAATACACGCCGGACGGCAAGCGCGTGAAGCAATGGGGCGAGCATGGCGTGGGGCCCGGCCAGTTCCACCTGCCGCACGCGATCCAGATCGGTCCCGACGGCGTGATCTACGTGGCGGATCGCGAGAATGGCCGGATCGAGACGTTCGATCTCGATGGCCGGTTTCTTGGTGAGATCACCGGGCTGGGCCGGGTCTATTCCCTGAAGCTGGTGGGTGGTGTGTTGTGGGCGGGCATGGCGCCGTTGAACTTGCCGACCGGCGCGCCGGGCTGGCTGGTCAAGCTGGATGCCAAGACTGGCAAGATGCTGGGTCATCTCGACGTCGATGGTGAGCACGTCCTGCACGGCGTCGAAGTGACGGCGTCCGGGGAGCCGATCACGACCGCGGGCGATCAGGTCATGTGGTTCAAGTCGTCACGGCGTTAGACGGAAGTCCGCGCCGTCAGGCTTGTCGATCTACTGGGAGAAGAAGGCCGATGACGTCCGTGCTTCGTTGGAGGTTCGCTGCAACCTGCGCCCTGACGGTGGGGTTGTTGTTCGCTCTCATCGCCGCCCAGGCGACGGCGCAGGCTGCGTCCTATCGTGTCGAGGAAGCGTCGGTCGCCCAGCTCCAGGCCGACATGGCGGCTGGGCGGATCACCTCGGAGGCGTTGGTCCGCGCCTATCTCGCCCGCATTCAAGCCGTCGACCGCAGCGGCCCGACCCTGCGCAGCATCATCGCGCTGAACCCCAAAGCGCTGGAACAGGCGCGCGCGCTCGACGCCGAGCGCCGCGCCAAGGGGTCGCGCGGTCTCCTGCATGGCGTGCCCGTGCTGGTGAAGGACAATATCGAGACCGCCGATCCCATGCCGACCACGGCCGGATCGCTGGCGCTCAAGGACAACCTGTCGAGTCGCGACGCCCCTATCGTGGCGCGGCTGCGGACGGCGGGCGCGGTCATCCTCGGCAAGACCAATCTCAGCGAATGGGCCAATATCCGCTCGTCCAAGTCGGTCAGCGGCTGGAGTGCGGTGGGGGGCTTGGTCAAGAACCCCTATGTGCTGGACCGCAACGCCTGCGGATCGAGTTCGGGGTCTGGGGCGGCGGTCTCGGCTAGCCTGGCGGCGCTGGCCATAGGCACCGAGACCAACGGTTCGGTCACCTGTCCGGCGTCGATCAATGGGGTGGTGGGGCTCAAGCCTACGGTCGGCTTGCTCTCACGCACCCACATCGTACCGATCTCCCACACCCAGGACACCGCCGGGCCGATGGGACGCAGCGTGGCCGACGTGGCGGCGATGCTGACGGTCATGGCGGGCTCGGACCCTGCCGACCCGGCCACCCGCGAGGCCGACGCCCACAAGATCGACTACATGGTGGGTCTTGGAGCCGCGACGTTAGTGGGGAAGCGCTTGGGCGTGCTGCGGCCGGCCGGCCGCAAGTCGGTCGCCGAACTCGCCCTGTTCGATCGCACCCTGGCGGCGCTCCGCGCTGCTGGGGCCGTGCTGGTCGAGATCGACCCGCCTCTGCCGTCCCCCGCTCTAGGCGAGGCGGAGCAGCTTATCCTCGACACCGAGCTGAAGGCGGACATGGCCGGCTATCTCGCCACTACCTCGGACATCGTGAAGGTACGCACCCTGTCCGACCTGATCGCCTTCGACCGCGCCACGCCGCGTGAACTGGCGTTGTTCGGCCAGGAGACCTTTGAGAAGGCGGAAATGAGCAAGGGTCTGGATGATCCGGACTATCTGAAGGCGCTGGCCCTGGCCCGCCGTCTCACGCGCGAGGAGGGCATCGATCGGATGCTGGCCGACAACCGCCTCGACGCGCTTATCGCCGAGACTACGGGACCGGCCTGGCGCAGCGACGGGGTGGACGCGGACAATTCCCAGGGATCGGCCTCCGGTACGCCGGCCATGGCTGGATACCCGCACCTGACCGTGCCCATGGGCGATGTCCGGGGCTTGCCGGTGGGGCTGTCCTTCATCGGGCCGGCTTGGTCGGAGGCGCGGTTGCTGGGACTAGGCGCGGCCTTCGAGCGGGCGACCCACGCCCGCCGCGCCCCGAGCTTCATCCCGTCTGTCGAGGATACGCCTGAGGTCGCGTCTCTGCTGGCGCCCGTGCCTTAGGGGGCGATCGGCTGAAGGCTGCGTGCGTATTCCAGCAGGGCGTAGTCCCGGTCGCGGAAGCCGATCAGTTGCAGCCCGAGCGGCAATCCCTCCGCGGCCAGGAGCGGCGCCGAAAGGGCGGGGACGCCGATCAGCGTCGCCAACTCGTTGAAGGTCGATGAACCCGGCTGAGGAAAGGTTGGCGCGGCCCCAGTGGCGGACAAGGTCGCGAGCAGGTCGAAGCGCCCTGAAAGTTCGGCGTGGGCCCGCCGCAGCGTCTCGCGCCAGGTCAGGCTCGCGCGATACGCAGCAGGGGTGATCCGCTCTCCATTTTCGATTCCTCGTAGGATCGGGGCGGACAGCTTGGTCGGATCGCGGTCTCGATAGGATTGCATAGGCCACAAGGTCTCATAGTGGCTGATCGTCTCCCAATGGCCGGTGACCTGTTGGAGAAGGTCCTCGTAGCGGGCGAGATCCTCGTCGTCCGCGCGGGTAACCACGCGCACCCCGCGCGACCGCAGATCGTCCGCATAGGATAGCAGCGCCGCCTTGGCCTCATCCGTCGCTTCGGACCAGCCGGCCGTCTCGATCAGAGCTATGCGTGCGGGCGGGCGGGGGCTAGGCGGTTCCGCCTGGCCGAAAAGGCCGGGATAGCCAGGGTCCCCGCCGGCCCGCTGCGCCACCTCCCACAACAGCAGCCAAAGATCGTCGAGCGACTGCGCCAGGGCGCCGAGATGATCGTAGGACTTGCCTGGCGTGAGCGTCCCGGCCCGGTTCAGCGCGCCGTAGGTGGGTTTGAAGCCGTAAACGCCACAATAGCTTGCCGGCCGCAAGATCGAGCCTCGGGCCTGGGAACCGGTCGCGACTGGAACCATCCCCGCCGCTGCCGCCGCCGCCGAGCCGGCCGAGGTCGCGCCCGGCGAGCGCGACAGGTCGAGGGGATTGCGGGTCGGGCCGGCCCCGACGATGGCGAACATGCTGGTCACGGTCTTGCCCAGCACAAAGGCGCCGGCCGCGCGGGCGGCGTAGACGTGGGCGGCGTCATGTTCGGCGCGGCGGCCAAGATGGAACGGCGAGCCCATCTCGGTCGGCAGGTCGCGGGTGTCGAACACATCCTTGATCCCGAGCGGCATACCGTCGATGGGGGACAGTGGGCGACCCTCCCGGTACCGCTGGCTGGACGCGTCCGCCGCTGCGCGGGCGGCGTCCAGGTCCAGATGGACGAAGGCCTTCACGTCCGGCTCGCGGGCGGCGATGCGCTCCAGGCGTTCCTCGAGGAAGACCCGTGGGCTGCTTGAGCCCTCGATAAAGCCGTCACGGCGATCGGCGAACATTCGGTCCTCTTGGCTGCGCGGCGTCCGATGGGGGAAGTGCCGCCGACCGAATGGACGATATGTCCTCCACCTGTGAGGACACGGCGCGCGTCGGCTATTTGGAAACGCTGGCCAGGACGAGGTCGGGGTCGAGCCCCTGGGCCTGGATCACGGCCTTCCACCGATCGAGCGCGTCCCAGTAATAGTCGAAGATGCATGGGCAGCATCCCCGGTTGCAGCATTCGAGCGGGTCCGGTTTATCCGGCGGCTTGGGTAGCCGATCTGTGTCGACGGGGATCATGAGGCTGTCGAGTTAAAGCCTCGACGCGGAATTGCGAAGCCCGGTCGCCCATGCTAACCGCGCACAATGCTCAACCGCCAAGCTCTCGTAGCCACTATCTGCACCTGGACCATGGTCCAGGTCGCGGGTGTGCGCGAGGGAATGGAGAGCCAATTCTAGCCCTAGGCTAGAGGCCCCAAGCCCCTCCCGCCGCGGAGGGGCAGGTTCGCTCCGCCCGCCTGACCAAGGACGACGGAGATGACTCCAACCTACACGCCACAACTGCTGGCCGCCCTGAGCCTGTTCGCCTTCGCCGCCTCTATCACCCCTGGGCCGAACAACAGCATGCTCATGGCGTCGGGGGCGAACTTCGGCTTGCGCGCCAGCCTGCCCCATATGTGGGGCGTCACCATCGGCTTCATTGTCCTGCTCACCGTTTGCGGCCTGGGTCTTGCGGGCGTCTTTGTCGCCTTTCCCGTCTTGCAGGAGGTGCTGAAGTGGGGCGGCGCGGCCTATCTGCTTTATCTGGCCTGGAAGATCGGGACGGCCAAGGGGATCGGAGTCAGGGCGACCACAGAGCGGCCGATCAGCTTCCTGGGCGCCGCCGCCTTCCAGTTCGTCAATCCTAAGGGCTGGGTCATGGCGCTCGGCGCCGTCTCGACATACGTGCCGACGCGCGGTTTCCTGGCCAACCTGGCGGTTGCGCTGCTGATCTTCGCCCTGATCAGCGTCTTGACCGTCTTCATCTGGACAGCGTTCGGCATGGGCGTTCGACGCCTCCTGAACCGCCCGGCGACCTTGCGGGTGTTCAATGTCGTTATGGCGCTCTTGCTCGTTGCTTCGCTCTATCCCTTGTTCAACGAGTTGCACCAGTAAGCTTGGCCGCCTGGAGCAATAGGGACATGTACTCGCGGCCTAGTCGGTCGCCGCGGCGCATTTGCCCGTATCGAGGGCGCGCGTCACGCCGTTGGTCCAGCCGAATCCATCCTGAAGGGGATATTCTCCGCCGCCGCCCGGCCGCGCCGCCTCGACGTCGTACTTTTCGACCAGCTTGCCGCTGTCGGCGTAGTTACGCTTGACGGTCGCCAGCCAGCGGCAGCCGATCTCCTGGGCCAGCGCGTTCTGCCCATAGCGTTGCAGGCCCTGCACCGCGATCCACTGCAGAGGCGCCCAGCCGTTCGGCTGATCCCACTGCTGGCCCGTGGCGGCCGTGGTGGTGCGCAGTCCGCCGCCGGCCAGCAGGTTGCGACGCACGAAGGCCGCGACCCGGACGGCGTCCGCCTGTCGGGCCGCGCCGGTGAACAGCGGGTACAGGGTGGCCGCGCTGGCGCTCGGCGTCAGCCGTTTCGCGCGCCGGTCGTAGTCGCGGTAGAGCCCGTCGGCGTCGTCCCACAGCCAGCGCCGCATCGCGCGGGCGCGCGCCTTGGCCCGCCGATCGTAGGCGACGGCGCAATGGGCGTCCCCCAGCGACCGGCAGTCGGCGGCGATCGCCCTTTCGAGCCCGTAGAGTAGGCTGTTGAGGTCGGGTGGTATGAGGTCGGTGGTGTGGATGCTCGCCAGCGTGCGCCCATCGGCCAGCCATCGCGAACCGAAGTCCCAGCCGCTTTCCGCTCCGGCGCGCAGGTCCTGGTAGAGCTCCGTCGCCGGCCGCCGCGAAGCCGCAGCCAACTGGACGTCCAGGCTGTAGGACTCGTCGCGTGGGGTGCGCCGGGCGTCGAAGTAGCGGTTCAACACCTCGCCGTCCGCCAGGGCGACCACATGCAGGCGCGCCTGACCTGGCTTCACGCCGTCCTCGCCAGCCATCCAGAAGGCGTGCTCGCGGCGCATCCAGCCCAGCCGGCGCCTGCGCACGGCCCGATCGCGAGCGCTCGACAGGCCAACCATGGCGTAGAAGAACGGGGGCTGGGAACGGCTGAGGTAATAGGTCCGCGCGCCGTTGGGAACGTGGCCCCATCGGTCGATCAGCGCACCGAAGTCGTCGACCATCGAGTCGACGAGGTCGGTCCGGCCGTCCCGGACTAGGCCCAGCATGGTGAAGTAGCTGTCCCAGTAATAGATTTCGCGGAAGCGTCCACCGGGCACCACATAAGGCTTGGGCAGGGCCAGCGCGGAGCCTCCGGCCTCGGATCGGTGCGCGGGTCGTGTCAGCACGGGCCACAGGCTGGCGATATGCGCCTCCAGCGGGGTGGCGGTCTTCGCCGTCACGGCCTGCGACGGCGGCAGGACGGGTATGTCGAATTCAGCTTCGACGAACGCCTTGAGGCGTGCGTCGGTCCAAGGCGCGCCGGCGCGGTATGCGGCCAGGATCGCGGATGGCGCGCGATGCGGAACCGCGTCGGCGAAGGCCTTGTTGTCGGAGAAGAGCCTGCGTGTCTCCACGTCGACGTAGAGGGGGCCGAACAGGTCGCCGGGTGTGGGGGTCGCGGCCGTGCGAACGTAGGTCGCCGATGCCGACGGCGCACCGACGGCGTCCTGTGGCCCGGTCGATACGGATAGGAAGGCTGCCGCGATACAGGTGGCGGTTCTCCAGAGCACGGCCCTATTTCTCCTCAATACCTGGCGATCGGGGGCGCGACGCCGCGCCCCCTCGCCGGACCTAGAACTTGATCACGGCGCTGAACTGATAGCTCGCCCCGAACAGGGGGCGGCCGAGGAACACGCCGCCGGTCGCGACCCCGCTGCCTAGCACGCGCGAGTTGCCTTCCGTGATGGCGAGCGCGTTCGTCACGTTGGTGCCGGTGAACAACAGCTGGATGCGATGGGGCAGGTCCAGCGAGGCCCCGACGTCGACGGTGGTGTAGGCCGGCAGCGGCTGGGTGTTCTGTAGGTCGGCCCAGCGCTGGTTGACGTGGGTGACGGTGCCGAAGAGGTTCAGCGGTCCCACGGGCGTGGCCACGATATAGCTCGGCGTGAAGCGGAACTGCAGATCGGGCTGGCGCGCCACCTCGTTGCCCTGGATGCCAGCGCCGCCGGAGCTGTAGGTCCCGTGCTGGTAGTCGCCCGAGATCGCCAGATCCAACGGCCTCAGCAGGTCGATGTCGAACGGCTTGAACGGACGGATGTCGCCGTCGAATTCCACGCCCTCGGCCTGGGAGTCGGTGATGAAGGTGACTTGGGTCCCGTCCGCCAGCAGCTGGGTGGTCGGCTGGCCCTGGAACTTGTTGTAGAAACCAGTGACGTCGGCCGCGTAGAAGGTGCCGAAGGCCTTCAGGCCGCCCTGGACCTGATCGACATAGGTGGTCTGGCGAACGCCGCTGCGCAGGTCGTCGAAGGTCGGCAGGGCGTAACCGTGGTTGTAGCCGACAAAGCCGTTCAGGTGGGTCATGAACTGGTAGTTGGCGTCCACCGCGATCGAGGTGGCCGATCCGCTGTAGTGCAGGGGGCTGGATGTCCCGGTCTGCACCTGGGCGCCATTGTCGTAGATTGCGAGAGGGTTGCTGCTGAGGTTGACCGTCGCCGTATTGCCGATCGTGCCGTTGACGTCCTCGTGCTCGTAACGGAAGCCGGCGTCGACCTTCAGCTTTTCGGTTATGCGCCAGGTGTCGGAGATGAAGCCGGCGACGTTGCGGCCGTCATAGTGGTTGTCCAGCGCCGTGTTGACCGGCGAGACGATGCCATCGGGGCTGGTGGCCTGCACGCCGTTGTCCAGGGTCACGGCCAAGGGTTGGGCGTTGTTCTGCACGGTCATCAGCTGGTTGTTGCCGAGGAACCAGACGTCGTGGTCGTGGTAGTCGGTGAAGTAGACGCCGCCTGTCAGCGTGTTGCCGTGGAAGATTTCGTGCGAGATGCGCGCCTCGTCCTGGAAGGCGTTCAACTTCTTGTCCACGTCCCAGACGCCGATCTGGATCACCTGCTGGTTCAGGTTGGTGAAGGGCGTGCCCGTACCCACGGCTCGGGCGGTTCCGGTAGTGGCGGGGCGGCCAGCGGCGGTGACCGCGCCGGGGATCGCATTGGCGGCCGCGACCTCGGACTGGATGAAGGCGCCCAGGGTTTCCGGCGTGGCGCCGGTGAACTGGGCGATCGTGGGCGCGTCCTCGTCGATGTAGGACAGCTTGTTGGAGAAGTCGAAACCGTCGATCGACTTGTCGAAGTCGAAGCCGATGATGTGGTTGTCCGTGCCACGACCCTTGGACAGGTCCACCGTCTTCGAACCGGGGGCGGCGCCGTTGAGGCCGGGAGTGGTGTCGAAGGTCACGATGCGCGTGGCGTTGCCGTAGAAGGTGGCGGTCAGCGGGTTGAAGCCCGGGAAGCCATGCAGCGTGGGGCTCGAGCTGGAGCCCGTGGCGATCAGCGGGATGGGCGTGAAGAAGGCGTTCTCGTCATGGGTGACGCGGCCGTAGAGCTGGATACGCCCGTCCTCGATGTCATGGGTCAGGGTGCCGACGAACTGGTAGCCCTGGTCGGCAGGGAACTGGGTGTCGCGTACGCCGTCGTCGGTGCGGTAGAAGCCGCCGACGCTGCCGTACCAACCGTCCGCCAGCTTGGCCCCGTAATAGCCGTCCACCCGGTACAGGCTTCCGGTGCCGGTGGTGAAGCGCAGCGATCCGCCCGGATCATCCTCGCCGTTCTTCTGCACGAAGTTGACCGTGGCGCCGGGCTGGCCGTTGCCGAGCAGCACGGCGGGGCCGCCGATGGTGGCTTCGGTGCGCTTGATGGTGTCGTCCAGGCGGAACTGGGTCGAGTTGTCCAGGAACGACAGCGACGGTGTCGGGAAGATCGGCAGCGAGTCGAGCTGGAAGGTGACGAAGGGCGCGTCGCCCGTGGTCGGGAAGCCTCGCACCTCGATGTTGGGGCCCGACACCCCGCTGGTGGTTTCCACGAAGATGCCCGGGACCACCTTCAGCAGGTCGGCCGAACTGCTGGGGGCGGCGTTGTGCAGTTGCTGCTCGTTCACGGTGGTGATCGCATAGCCGGTCGCGAGTTTGCGCTGGCCCTGTGGATTGACCGAGCCGACCACGACCACCTCGTCGACTGTCGCATTGGCCGCCGCTTCAGGCGCGGTGGCGACCGGCGCCTGGCTGGGGGGCGGCGGCGGCGCATCCTGGGCCTGCGCCGCGCCGACGACGACGAACAATGTCGACGCCGACACCGATAGCATCAGGGCCTGGGTTCTCGATAAATTCATTTTGCTCTCCCCTTTAATCTACGCCCGTTTCGGCGCTTGGCTTTGGTATTTAGATTTGTTGATCTCCAATCACGGGACGTCTTTCGTCGCCTTGACCGTATTGGAGGGCTCGCGGACGTTTCGTCCGTCATGTGTTCTGTTTGCTAATGTCGCCTTTTCTTGGTGTAGGCGTCGAGGGCGACTGCGAGGACAATGATTCCGCCGATCACGATCTGCTGGTAGTAGGAATTTATCCCCATGATCACGAGGCCATTGCTCAAGACGCCGACCAGCAATGCGCCAACGATGGTGCCGCCGATCCCGCCGACGCCACCGGCGAGGCTGGCCCCGCCGATCACCACTGATGCGATCACGCGTAGTTCGTAGCCGACGCCCGCAACCGCTTCCGCCGAGCCCAACCGGGCCGAGAGCAGGAAGCCCGCCAGCCCGGACAGCAGGCCGATCACCACATAGACGCTGGTCTCCACCGCCTTGACGTTGAGCCCTGTGAGGCGGGCCGCCTCGACATTGCCGCCGATCGCATAGATCTGGCGTCCGTAGCGGGTGTAGCGCTGCACGACATAGCCGCTCGCCGCGACCAGCAGGAAGATGACCACCGGCACGGGGACGCCAAGAACCGAGCCGACGCCCCACCATCGGAAACTCGCGTCGAAGCCGCTGATCGGACCACCGTCGTTCAGCAGCAGCGTCGCTCCACGCCAGATGGTCAGCCCGCCCAGGGTGGTGATGAAGGCGGGAACACCAAGGAGCGTGGTCGCCTTGCCCTGGATGTAGCCGACAGCCGTACCGACCAGAACCGCCACAACCAGCGCAATCAGCCAGCTTGGCGCGAAGTGCAGGGCGGGGAGCTGCGCGACCCAGGCCGCTGACATCGCTGAGAACGCCAGGACCGAGCCGACGGACAGATCGACCCCTGCGGTGACGATCACGAAAGTCATGCCCACGGCGATGATCCCGCAGATCGATACGTCGGTCAGGATGTTTCGGATATTCCGGATCGACAGAAAATTCTGATTCTGGGTCTCGAAGAATATCGCCAGCAAGACCAGGAACGCTCCGGTCCCATACCGACGCAGAAGTTCGATGGGGGACGAGCGCGCGTGCGCCTTCTGCTCCGGAGGATGGGTCGTCTTCCGGTCGACGACGCCGTGCATATCCGTCGTTCTCTCCTCCATCTTCATCATGCCGCCGTCCGGACGATGCTGTGCGCGGCCGGGTCGTCCATCGCCATCAGGCGCATCAGCGTTTCCTCGTCGGCCGACGCACCCTCGACCACGCCGGAGATGCAGCCCTCGCGGAACACCGCGATGCGGTCGCTGATCGCCAGGATTTCCGGTAGTTCGGACGAGATGACGATCACGGCGACGCCCTGCCGGGCCATGTCGGAAAGCACCTGATGGACCTCCGCCTTCGCGCCGATATCGATCCCGCGCGTCGGCTCATCCACGATCAGCACCTTGGGCGCCAAGGCCATGCAGCGGGCGAGCAGCACCTTCTGCTGGTTGCCGCCCGACAGCTTGCCGATCGGCGTATCGTGGCTGGGCGTCTTTATGTGCAGCGCTTGGCGGTAGCGGTCGACGAGGGCGGTTTCGGCCGCCTCGTCGATGAACACACCCCAATGCGAGAGCCGTTTGAGGCTCGGCAGGGTCATGTTGTGCTTCACCGAATGATCGAGGAAGCAGCCCTGCCGCTTCCGGTCTTCCGGGACCATCGCGAGGCCCCGGCGAATCCCTTCGCCAGGCGAGCGGAGCAGCCCGACATGGTTCCCGTGCAGCCACATCACGCCGCTGTCGCAACGGTCGGCGCCGAAGATGATGCGGGCGAGTTCGGTCCGGCCCGCGCCGACAAGGCCGGCGAAACCCAGGATTTCTCCGGCGTGCAGATCGAGCGACATGTCGTGGAGCGCCCGGGCCTGCGGATTGGCCGTCGCGCCAGCGCGGCGCACCCCCTCGACCCGAAGCACAAGCTCGCCCCGCTGGCCCCTACGCTCGCGTGGCGCGAACACGACATCGCGGCCGACCATGGAGCGCACCAGGTCGGCGATTTCGCGATCCCCGACCTCGCCATCGGTGATGAAGCGGCCGTCGCGCAGCACGGTGAAGCGGTCGCAGATGGTCCGCACTTCGGAGAGCCGGTGGGTGACATAGATGATGCTGACGCCTCGGCCGCGCAGGTCGCGCATGATGCGATGCAGCACCTCGACCTCGCGTCCGCTCAAAGCGGCCGTCGGCTCGTCCATGATAATCAGCCGGGCCTTGAAGGTCATCGCCTTGGCGATCTCGACCATCTGCTGTCCGGCGATCGAAAGTCCGCGGACGGCGACGTCCGGGTCCAGGGACAGGCCCAGGTCCGAAAGGATTTCACGCGCGCGTCGGCGCATGGCGCGCCAATCGATCAGGCCATAGCGGCAGGGCTCGCGACCCAGGAACATGTTCTCCGCGACGGACATCTCCGGCACGAGGTTGAACTCCTGATGGATGGTGACGATGCCGGCTTCCTGGCGCTTGAGGGGCGTGTCGGTTCGATCCAGCGCAACCCCGTCGAACCTCAGCTCGCCCTTGTCCTGGGCCTGGGCGCCGGACAGGATCTTCAGCAGGGTCGACTTGCCCGCGCCGTTTTCGCCAAGCAGGGCGTGGACCTCGCCGGCGGCCACCTGGAGGCTGACGCCGTCCAGCGCCTTGACCCCGGGAAAGCTTTTCTCGATGGCGTGAACATCCAGCAGCATTGCGCTTCCCCAGGCTGCCGCTGATCTATGGAGTGGGGCGCAGGCCCGGGATTCCCAACGGCGAGCGCCGAAGGGGCGCGTCGGCCCAGGGATCGTGCGATGCAATGCGCGATGAGGTCATCACGAGCCGTTCCTCCCAGGCCGCCAAATCTTTTGACGTCCGACGCCGCCCAGTGGCGGTCTATTTATTCTATGCGAAGGTTTGATCAGAATATATATTCTGCGTCAACATCAAGCGACGGCGCACCTCAAAATGTCGACGCGGTCCTGGGAAGGGTTCGCGAGGGTGGGTTGGGTAAGGGCGGATCGAGCGCCGCGGGTGTGGATGAGGGAATGCGTTGACAATAATATCAAAATTGGCGGCGCTGCCCGTCGGCCTGGGCATTCTGGCGCTGGCCGTGGGGGCCGCGTCGGGGGCCCCGGCTGATCCGGTGGATTGGGTGAACCTCTATATCGGCTCCGGCAGCGGCCCGATCGGCTACGGCCAGATGATGACCTCGGTGGTGACGCCGTTCGGCATGACCAGCTGGACGCCCCAGACCCGACAGAACAAGATCAGCCGGGTGTCCTACAAGTACGAGGACACCGCGATCACCGGCTTCATGGGCACCCACCAGCCGGCGCTTTGGATGGGCGACTATGGCTATGTGACGCTGATGCCGGAGATCGGCGAGCTGAAGACGACGCCCGAGGCGCGCCGCCTGCCTTTCACCCACAGTGACGAGATTGCCCGACCCGACTACTATTCAGTCTCCATGGACGCGGGCGGCGGCCGGCGTATCCGTACGGAGATGACGGCCACGACGCGCGCGGCCTATCTCCGTTTCACCTTCCCGGCCCATGCCGACGCCAAGGTGATCGTGGAGGCGTCGCGGCCGGGGCATGCGGGCTTCGCCCAGGTCGACCCCGCGCGCCATGAGATCAGCGGATACAACCCCGACCGCATGGACGCCCATCTCGGCCCGGACGCCTTGCCGAACTTCAAGGGCTACTTCGTCATTCGCTACCGCCAGGCGTTCACGGGGTCCGGCCTGTATGGCCAGGGCCTGGATCAGGCCCACGGCGCCTATGTCCGCTTCGATCCCGCGCCAGGCGAGGCGATCGAGGCCAAGGTCGGGACCTCCTTCATCAGCCTGGACCAAGCGCGCAGGAACCTGGACGCGGAGATTCCCGACTGGAGTTTCGACAAGGTGCGGCGCGGCCTGCGGGCCGAATGGAACGCCAAGCTCAAGGTGATGGACATCGGGGGTGCGAGCGACGACCAGCGCCACATCTTCTACACCGCCCTGTATCACACCTTGCTCTATCCTCGGCAGTTCTCGGAACAGGGCCGGTACTACAGCGCCTTCGACGATCAGGTGCACACGGGCGTGTCCTACACCGCCTATTCGATCTGGGACATCTTCCGGGCCGAGTACAGCATGCTGACGCTGACCTCGCCGGGGCGGGCCGGCGAGATGATTCAGGCGCTCCTACAGGACTACAAGGAAGGCGGTTGGATGCCGAAATGGCCCAACCCGTCCTACACCAACATCATGATCGGGACGCACGCGGACTCCATGGTTGCAGAGGCGCTGACCAAGAACCTCGGCGGGTTCGACCGTAAGCTGGCCTGGGACGCGGTCTACAAGGACGCCATGACGCCGCCGGATGGCGACACCACCCGCCGCTGGGCCGACCGGGAGCCGCATACCCCCTACGAGGCGCGGGCGGGGCTGACGTATCTGAAGCAACTCGGCTACATCCCGGCCGATCGGACTGCGGAGTCGGCGTCCAGCACGCTGGAGGACAGCTACGACGACTTCGCTGTGGCCACCGTCGCCAAGACGCTCGGTCGGGAAGGGGACTACCGCTTCTTCCTGAAACGCTCGCTCAACTACAAGAATATCTACAACCCGGCGACGGGGATGATGCAGGCGCGCAACTTCGATGGCGGCTGGGCCGATCCCGAAGCCGGCTGGACCGAGGACTGGCCGCAAATCTACACTTGGTCGGTGATGCACGACATCCCAGGGCTGACCGCCCTGATGGGGGGGCGACAGGCTTTCGACGCTCGCCTGGACGCCTATTTCGCCGACGATTGGAATTCGCACAGCAACGAACCCAGCCATCACGTCGGCTACCTGTACGACTATGCCGGCCAACCCTGGAAGACCCAGGCCAAGGTGCGCGAGATCGCGGCGGACGAGTACGCAAACAAGGTCTCGGGGCTGGATGGCGACGACGACTGCGGACAGATGTCGGCCTGGTATGTCTTCACCGCGCTCGGCTTTTACCCGGTGAATCCGGCGTCCGGCGACTACATGATCGGCAGTCCGCTGTTCAGCCGGGCGGTGATCCATCTCGCCAACGGCAAGTCGTTCACGGTGACGGCGCGCAACAGCTCCGAGCAGAATATGTATATCCAGTCGGCGACCCTGAACGGCCGGCCCTTGGACGCTCCGGTGCTGCACTATGCCGACATCATGTCGGGCGCGCGGCTCGACTTTGTGATGGGGCCCAAGCCTTCAGATTGGGGGGCGGGCTGGAAGCCGGAGCCGTTGTCGGCCGTCATCGAACGCATGGCCCCCGACGCGTCGGTTCGGGCGGGAGGGCTCTGACATGATCCGATCTGTCCTCTTGGCCACCGTGATCGCGGTGCTCGGCTTGGTGGGCGTGGCACCGGCCGCGTCCGTAACCTCACCTGACCTCGACGGGAGCTGGGTGCTCGACGTTTCGCGCAGCGACTATGGGGAGTTTCCCGGAGCGAACGCCGAGACCCTGGATATCCGGCGCGACGGCGCCATCCTGCATTTCAAGGTCAGCGCCACCGTGCGCCGCAGCGCCCGATCCTATGAGCTCGCACTGCCGATGGACGGAAGCGAGGTTCGCTTTCCGCTGACAGCCGACATCCGGATCGGTTCGGCGATCCTGCGCAGTGCGTCGGGCGTCTTCAAAGGGCCTGCGCTAGTGGTCACGGAAAAAGTGCAGCACATGGACGAGACGGTCGTGCTGCAGACTACCTACACCCGCTCCGCCGACGCCGGTTTCCTGAGGGAGCAGGTGGTGCAGGACGGCGCCGTGCTGGCCACCATGGTGTTCCGGAAACGATCCGCGCCGGCGTGATCACCGCGCGGCCTCCGAGGCGCGCTCGGCCTGACCGAGGTTGCCCGCCGTGATCAGGATGGGCTTCAACGTGACCGATTGAGGCTTGGCGCCGGTGCGTATGGCGTCCAGCGCTTCGCGGATCGCTGTGGCCATCTGCTTGGCTGGGCTCTGTTCGACGGTCGCCGACATGTCGCCCGCGCGGATGCGGGCAAGCGCTTCGGGATTGGCGTCGAAGCCCAGCACCTTGATCCTGCCCTTGGCCACGCCGGCCGAACGGATGGCTTCGAGGGCGCCGATGGCCATGTCGTCGTTGAGGCAGATGATGGCGTCGGGAGGGTCGCCGCCGAGCGCGGTCAGGACGTTCTGGGTGACGGTGAGCGCCTGGTCGCGTGAACTGTTGGCGGTCTGCTCGGCGATGATCCTGAACCCTACGCCGCCGTTGGCCAAGCCTTGGTGAACGCCTCGGGTGCGTTCGATCTGCGTGCTTGAGCCCAGTTCATTGGTGATCAGGACCACCCTGGCGCCTTTCGGGAAGTTGGCGACCACCCAATGGCCCAGGAGGCGACCGCCCTCGGCGTTGTCGGCGCCGACGAAGGGAACCGGCTGAACTGTCCCCTTCAGCCGACGGTCGATGGCGATGACGGCGACCCCGTCGCTGTGAAGATCGTCGACCGCCGGCGCCAGGGCGCTGCTGTCGTTCGGCGCGAGCACGATGGCCTTTGCGCCGCGAATGCTCGCCGCCCTCAGGTCCACACTCTGCTTGGAGGAGTCGCCCTGACCGTCGAGGACCGCGATCACGACCCCTGATCGGCGGGCGGCCTGTTCGGCGTAGCGTTTCAACATGACCGAGTAGGGGGTGGAGAGCTTGTTGAGGCTGACCACCAGCTCGGTGTTGGTGGCGCTGCGATTACAGGCTGCCGGGAGGGCGCCGCCCAACACGATCAGCGCGGCGACGGTGAGAAGGGGACGCCTGCGTTCCATATCGGCTCTTTTCTGGCGGCGTGGCCTCAGATGCGAACGGGCTGGCCGGAGCGCGCGGACTCCGCCGCAGCCACCGCCAGCGCCAGCGCGGCTTCCCCATCGGCGACGCCGACCAGCGGCTTGGCGGCGCCGGCCAGGATGTCGGCGAAATGATCGGCTTCGGCGGCGTAGGCCGAGGCGTAGCGGGTGAGGAAGAAGTTCTCGAACCGATCGGCGGCCATACCCTTTTCGGTCCATGCTTCCAGGGTCGTCTCGGTCATGTTCCCGACGGCGAGCCGACCTTTGGCGCCATAGACTTCAACGCGTTGATCATAGCCATACCCGCTGCGGCGGGTGTTGGAGATCACGCAGAGCCGTCCGGCGGCGGTGCGCAGCACGATCTTGGCGGTGTCGACGTCGCCCGCTTCGCCGATGGCGGGGTCCACAAGATTGCTGGCTGTGGCGTAGACTTCGATCACATCGTCCCCGAGTAGCCATCGGGCGATATCGAAATCGTGGATCGTCATGTCCTTGAACAGACCGCCAGAGACCTTGATGTAGTCGACCGGCGGGGGCGCCGGGTCGTGGCTGGTGATCTGGATGGTCTCGACCACGCCGACCTCTCCTGCGACCAATCGTTGATGCAAGGCCCTGAAGTTCGGGTCGAACCGGCGCTGGAAGCCCAGCAACAGGCGATCCGAACTCGGCCGCAGATTGTCCAGTTCGGCCCGCAGGCGTTGAAGGTCCAGGTCCAGCGGCTTCTCGCACCAGATCGCCTTGCCGGCGCGGCTGGCGGCCAGGCAGTAATCGAGATGGGTCGTGGTGGAACTGGCGATGACGACACCGGCGATCTCGTCGTCCGCCAAGACCTGGTCGATCGTCGCGATCTCGGCGCCGAGCAGGGAGGCGAGCTTCATCGCCGCCGTTTCGACGGGGTCCACAATATATTTCAGCGACATCGCAGGATGGGCCGCGATGTTACGTCCGTGGATCGCGCCTATCCGGCCCGCGCCAAGCAATGCAATTTTGAACACAGTGGCTTTTCCCTGGGCGCTGCAGGACGTGCCGACAATCCTGCCGGAACGGAACACATATTCCAGAATTTTACGACATGGAATATGCATGTGGTCGGGAGCCGCGCCGCTCGCGCTAGCCCGGCCGGGTCGAATTGTGCGGCGCGTTATGGGGGAGGGTCGAACTTGAACGCCATCAAGGATGCCGGCGAACTGCGTACAGCGATCCTGGAGCATTATGAGGGGCTGAGCCCTCGCCTCCAGCAGATCGCCCGGTTCGTGCTGGATGATCCGCACAGCATGGGCGTGGAGACCTTGGCGGTGATTTCGGAGCGAACCGGCGCGCCGCCGTCGGCGATCGTGCGCTTCGCCAAGACGTTCGGCTTCGAGGGCGCGGGGCCCATGCAGCGGCTCTTGAAGGACGGCTTATTGGCGAGCCAGCCGGCGAGCGCCTATCACGAGCGCGCGAAACGCTTTATCGGGGCGGCGGAGGCGCGGCCATCGTCGGACTTCGCCGTGCTGACAGAATTCGCCGGCGCCTCTAGCTTATCGCTCGATCATGTCGCCGAGGCGGTGAACCGGGAAAGCTTCGAACACGCGGTGAAGCTGATAGGCGAGGCGGACGTCGTCTATGTCGCCGGCTTTCGGCGCTCGTTTCCCGTCGCTGTCTATCTTTCCTACCTGCTGCAGCAGGCCGGTAAGCGCACGATCCTGGTCGATGGGCTCGGAGGGCGGGGGCGCCAGCAGGCGGGTCAGGCGCGCCAGGGCGACCTGATGATCGGCATCAGCTTCAGCCCCTATGCGGGCGAGACCATCGAACTGGTGGAGGCGGCGATAACCGCCGGAGCGGAGGTCGTCGCGATCACGGATTCGTTCGTAAGCTCGATCGCCAAGCAGGCGGACTGCGTGCTCGCCATCCGCGACGCCGAGGTGTGGGGGTTTCGGACGCTGGCGGTTTCCATGTGCGTCGTACAGGCGCTGGCGATCGCGCACACCTTCCAGACCTCCGCCCCGGGCGGTTGATCCATAGGCTTGCGCTCGGCGACCGACGGTGAAATATATATTCCAAATCTCCGCTAGATTGAAATAAGTGATCCATTCTGAGGCGGGAAGCGAGGAATGACCGACACCCCCACGTCCTTGGACATCATCACCATCGGGCGCTCATGCGTTGATCTCTATGGCGAGCAGGTGGGCGGACGGCTCGAAGACATGCTGTCGTTCGCCAAGTACGTCGGCGGCAGCCCGACGAATACGGCGATCGGTCTCGCCCGGTTGGGGCTCAAATCCGGATTGCTGACCCGTGTCGGCGCCGATCACTTCGGGCGCTTTGTCCGCGAACAGCTCGTGCGTGAAGGCGTCGATGTCACGGGGGTGAAGACCGATCCGGCGCGCCTGACCGCGCTCGCCATCCTGGGAATCCGCAACCAGGTCGACTTTCCGCTGATCTTCTATCGGGAGGACTGCGCCGACATGGCGTTGGACGCAGGCGACGTCGATCCGGCCTTCATCGCCTCGGCGGGCGCAGTCCTGGTCAACGGGACACACCTGTCGGCTCCGGGTGTCGCCGCGGCCAGCCGCAAGGCCTGCGAACTCGTGCGTGCGGCCGGCGGGCGGGTGGTGTTCGACATCGACTACCGTCCGGTGCTGTGGGGACTGACCTCGCGCGACATGGGCGAGAACCGCTTCGTCGCCAACGCCGGGGTCACCGCCCGCCTGCAAACTATCCTGCCGCTCTGCGATCTGGTCGTCGGCACGGACGAAGAGGTCCATATCCTCGGCGGCTCGACTGACACGCTGGCGGCGCTCAGGACGATCCGCGAGCACACCGGGGCGTTGATCGTCCTGAAACGCGGCGCGGAAGGATGCGTCTGTTTCGAGGGCGCAGTCCCCGACGCGCTGGACCAGGGCGTCGCCGGCCCGGGTTTCCGCGTCGAGGTATTCAACGTGCTGGGCGCCGGCGACAGCTTCATGGCGGGTTTCCTGCGCGGATGGCTGATCGGCGCGCCCCTGGAGACCTGTTGCGAGTTCGGCAATGCGTGCGGCGCCATCGTGGTGTCGCGTCATGGCTGCGCGCCGGCCATGCCGTCGTGGGAAGAACTCAACCAGTTCCTTTCCGCCCAGACCCGCTCCTTCCGCCTCCGGGAGGACGTCGCCCTCGAGAACATCCACTGGTCGACCACGCGCTATCCACCGCGACCGGAGCTGATGGTGTTGGCGCTCGACCATCGCAGTCAGATCGTCAAGATCGCCGAAGAGGTCGGCGGCGACCTGGATCGTATTCCGATTTTCAAGACTCTGGCGCTCAAGGCGGTCGACCGGGTCGCGGGCGGCGATCCCGCGTTTGGGGTGCTGCTCGATGGGCGCTTCGGGATGCGCGGCTTGGAAGAGGCCGCCGACATGCCCTATTGGATCGGCCGCCCGATCGAGTGTCCGGGGTCGCGCCCGCTGACGTTCGAAGGCTCGCCGGACGTCGGCACCGAGCTTCGCGAGTGGCCCTACAATCACGTCGTGAAGTGTCTCGTCTTCGCCCATCCCGACGACGCCGTCGATCTGAAGGTGGCGCAGGAACGCGAAGTGATGCGCCTGTGCGACGCCTGCCGCGAGACCCGTCACGAACTCCTGCTCGAAGTGATCGTCCCGGCCGGGATGGCCACGGAGGTCGACACCATCTCGCGGCTGATCGCCCGCTTCTATGCGCTTGGGGTGCGGCCGGATTGGTGGAAACTGGAGCCTTCGGAAGATCCCGAGGTTTGGCGCAACATTCAACAGATGATCGACGAGCATGACCCACATTGCCGCGGAGTGGTCCTGTTGGGACTGGCGGCGCCGGACGAGGCGCTGCTTCGATCCTTCGAAGCAGTCGCGCCGTTCCCGATCGTGAAGGGCTTCGCCGTCGGGCGGACGATTTGGGCCGACGCCGCACGCCAATGGCTGGCCGGGGAGATCGGGGACGCCGAAGCGCTCGATCTCTTGAGCCAACGGTTCAAGGCGCTGGTCGACGGATGGCGGGCCAACCGGCCGGCCCCCGTCGCTATCGCGGCGGAGTAAGCGGACGTGGCGACCCTAAGATTGACCGCCGCCCAGGCCGCCGTGCGCTGGCTCGCCGCCCAGCACATTGCGACGCCCCGAGGCGAGATGCGTTTCTTCGCCGGGGTCTGGGCGATCTTCGGCCACGGCAATGTCTCGGGCCTTGGGGAGGCCCTTTACGAGGCCCGAGACGATTTGCCGACCTGGCGCGCGCATAACGAACAGACGATGGCGCACGCCGCCGTCGCCTTCGCCAAGCAGGCCCGCCGCGAGCGCGCCATGGTGTGCACGACCTCGATCGGGCCAGGCGCCCTCAACATGGTGACCGCCGCCGCCGTGGCCCACGCCAATCGCTTGCCGGTCCTGCTGCTGCCGGGCGACGTCTTCGCCGGGCGGGCGCCTGATCCGGTGTTGCAACAGATCGAAGACTTCACCGACGGTGGCGTCAGCGCCAATGACTGCTTTCGCCCGGTGTCTCGCTATTTCGATCGGATCACCCGTCCCGAGCAACTGTTGGCGGCGCTGCCTCGGGCCATGGCGACGCTGACCGATCCCGCCGCATGCGGCCCGGTCACGCTCGCCTTCTGCCAGGATGTCCAAACCGAGGCGCACGACTGGCCGGTGCAGTTCTTCGAGAAGAAGGTCTGGCGGATACGCCGTCCGCGCCCCGACGCTGCCGAGATCGGGGCGTTGGTCGACGCCCTGCGTTCGGCGCGCTCGCCGGTGATCGTGGCCGGCGGCGGCGTGCTGTACAGCCGCGCCGAGGCGGCGCTTGCCGCGTTCGCGCAATCCACCGGCGTTCCGGTTTGCGAGACACAGGCCGGCAAGGGAGCGCTTGCCTGGGACCATCCGCAAGCCTTGGGCGCGGTGGGCGTCACGGGAACGTCGGCGGCGAACGCCGCGATCGCGCAGGCCGACCTGATCGTGGGCGTCGGCACGCGGTTGCAGGATTTCACCACCGGATCGCGCGCCTTGCTCGACGGGGCGAGGCAAAGGCTGATCCAGGTCAATATCCAGCCGTACGACGCGACAAAGCAGTATGCGGAGCCGGTGGTCGGCGATGCGTTGCGGGTGATCGAGGAGCTGGCGGATCGGCTGCGGGGTACGTTTTGGCCCCAGGGTGATCATGCGCAGGCGATCGCCGCCTGGAACACGGCTTCGCAGGCCGCGATGGCGGTTCCTGGAGACGGTGCGACGCCTTCGGACGCGCAGGTGATCGGCGCGGTTCGGCGGCAAGCGGCGGACGATGCGGTGGTCGTCTGCGCGGCCGGCGGCCTACCGGGCGAACTCCACAAGCATTGGCGGACGCGGTCGCCCGGCGGCTACCACGTCGAATATGGCTTCTCCTGCATGGGTTACGAGATCGCCGCGGGGCTCGGCGTCAAGCTGGCGGAGCCGGGCCGCGACGTGATCGTGATGGTCGGGGACGGCAGCTACCTGATGGCGAACAGCGAGATCGTCAGTGCGGTGGCGATGGGGCTCGATCTGACCATCGTGCTGCTCGACAACCACGGCTTCGCCTGCATCAACCGCCTGCAGCAGGCCTGTGGCGGCGCGCCCTTCAACAACCTGTGGGCCGACACGCGCCACGTTGTGCTGCCTGAGATCGACTTCGCGGCCCACGCGGCCAGCATGGGCGCGCGAGCGGACAAGGTGGCGAACATCGTCGAACTCGAACAGGCGCTGGCGTCGCCGGTGTCCGGCGTCCGGCTGCTGGTGATCGAGACCGATCCCGCGACCGTCACCCGCGAAGGCGGCGCATGGTGGGAGGTCGCGGTGCCGGCCGTATCCGCTCGCGCTGAGGTGAGGGACGCCCGCGCCGCCTACGAACACCATCTGTCGGGACGGCGAATAGGAGACGCGCAGTGAGTATCCGTTTCGGGGTCAGTCCGATCGCCTGGATCAACGACGACATGCCGGAACTCGGCGGCGACACGCCGCTGGAGACGGTGTTCAACGATTGCCGCGACTTGGGCTTCGAGGGTGTCGAGCTCGGGGGCAAGTTCCCCAAGGACCCGGCGGTGTTGAAGCCCCTGTTGTCCGGCTACGGGCTTGACCTGATCGGGGGTTGGTATTCCAGTCATCTGTTGGTGCGCGACGCCGCGGCCGAGATCGAGGCGATGCAGCCCCATCTCGCCCTGCTCGAAGCGATGGGGTCGCAGGTCTTCATCGCCGCCGAATGCTCGAACGCGATCCATGGCCGGCGTGAAAGCCCGCTCCGCGATCCGCCGCGGTTGGACGCCAGGGCATGGCCAGAGTTCGGCGAGCGCCTGACCCGGCTTGCGGACTATGTCGCCGCGCGGGGCATGCGCTTCGCCTACCACCATCACCTGGGCACGGCCGTCGAGACGTCAGCAGACATCGACGCCTTCATCGCGCACACCGGGGACGCCGTCGGCTTCGTGGTCGACACCGGTCATGCGGTCCTTGGCGGCGTCGATCCCTCAGCGCTGATCCGCGCCCACCCGCACCGCGTCAGCCACGTCCACTGCAAGGATGTGCGGCGGCCGATACACGCGGATATCCTGGCCAGCGGTCGCAGCTTCCTCGACGGCGTGCTGGCCGGCATGTTCACCGCGCCTGGCGATGGTTCGATCGACTTCGGCGAGGTGATGCGCGCGCTCGCCGGGATCGGCTATTCGGGCTGGATCGTGGTCGAGGCGGAACAGGACCCGGCTCTCGCCAATCCCCGTGTCTACAGCCAGATCGGCTTGTCCACGCTCAGGCGCGAAGCCTCCGCCGCCGGCTTGCGGCGCGCCTTGGCCGCGGAGTAGCCGCCATGCCAAATTTGCGTGTCCGCCCCACCGCTCCCGACGCCGAGGGCCGCGTCATCGACATCACGCCGCAGAGCGCGGGCTGGACCTATGTCGGGTTCGAAGTCCGCAAGCTCGAGACCGGCGGCGTGGCTCGGATACATATGCCTGGCCGCGAGATCTGCATCATGATCCTGACCGGCTCCGCCGACATCGAAGCGGGCGGGGAGCGCTTCGACGGGCTTGGCGGTCGCAGCAGCGTGTTCGAGGACGCCGCCCCCGGCGCTGTCTATGCGCCCGCGGGCGTGTCCTGCCTCGTGACGGCGCGCAATGCATGTGAAGTCGCGGTGTGCAGCGCGCCCGGCCACGGCCCAGGCGCGGTGCGCCTCATCGCGCCGGAGCGGATGGGTCTGGAATTCCGTGGCCAGGGCTCCAACAGCCGTCGCGTGCGCAACATCCTGCCGGAAACCGAGCCTGCGGAAAGCCTGCTGATCACCGAAGTGATCACACCGAGCGGGAACTGGTCGAGCTATCCGCCGCATCGCCACGACGAGGACGCCACGCCGCAGATGACCCTGCTGGAAGAGACCTACTATCACCGGCTCGACCCGCCGCAGGGTTTCGCCTTCCAGCGCGTCTACACCGACGACCGCAGTCTGGACGAGACCGTATGTGTCGAGGATGGCGACGTGGTGCTGGTTCCGCGCGGCTATCATCCAGTCGGCGCCCCGCATGGCTACGATCTCTACTATCTAAATGTGATGGCGGGTCCGAAGCGGAAATGGGTCTTCCATAATGATCCCGCACACGAGTGGATCGTCCGGGGGAAATAGATAGCCCTTATTGTACCTCCAGGTTTTATTTGGATGCGCGCTGGTGGGTTTCTTTCGTGGAGTCGGCGCGACGATGATCGGACGCAGAGAATTCTTCACGGTCATCAGCGGTGCGGCCCTCGCAACGGCGGCGCCTCGAATTTCTTCCGGACAAGAATATCGGCCCTTCGCGTGGCCCCATGGCGAGCGCGCGGCCGTGAGCCTCACCTATGACGACGGCCTCGACAGCCAACTCGAATATGCTGTTCCGGCGCTCGATCGGCTTGGCTGGAAAGCCACCTTCTTCCTGACGGAAGAGAACATGGAAAAGCAGGTGGATCGCTGGAGGGCCGTGGCCCGCGAAGGCCACGAGATCGGCGATCACACCCTGCATCACCATTGCCGGCTCGCTGGCTATTCGACAAAACGATTCGTCCGCGAGGAGATCGCTCCGACGGAGCGGTTCCTGAACGCGTATTTTGGGGTGCGCCGGCGGACATTCGCCTATCCATGCGGAACCATCGAACTGGGAGCCGGTGGTCAACGTGAAGGCGAGGAACGCTATATAGACGCTCTCAGACCGGTCTTCACGGCCGCCCGCGCCGCCGATGGCGACCCGAACGATCCGCGGCTGGTAGGTCGACAGCGCTACCAACTCCAGGCCATCGCACCGACCTACGACCGGGATGATCCTCAACTCGCCATAGACTATCTCCGCAAGGCGCTAGGCTGGGGGCGGTGGGCGATACTGATATTCCACGACGTCGTCCCGACAAGGCTTGGCGATGGAGACACCAGCGTCACGTCGCACGATCGCATCTTGGGCTGGATCGCTCAAACGCCACTGTGGTGCGCGCCGATGGGCGAGGTCTTTTCCCACCTGACCGGATCCGTTCAATAGGACGCCGAAAGCACGAGGCCTGATTTCGGAGATTTCCGACGGCTGTCATATCCGGAGGCGTCCCACTCCATCGACCCCCGCCCGCCTATTCACCAGCAGGCGTTCCTCCACGTCGGCCCAGCCATTACGGGCCATCCCAGGAGCCGGTTCCTCGTCCGTCGCCTAGTCGTGGTTGGGAAAATCCGTGCTCCGGGTGAGTTCCTCCCATCGCCCGATCTCGTCGATCACCGTGTCGAGTTTTTCCCGCGTGCGGCGCAGGGCGTCGCTTCCCAACAACAGCTGGGTCGGCGGATTGGGGGCGTCGACCAGCTTCAGCAGCGCTTCGGCCGCCCGCGCCGGGTCGCCGAGTTGCTTGCCGGCCATTGTGTCGAAGGCCTGGCTCATGCGCCCGACCGTGGCCTCGTAGCCTTGGGCGACAGCCCCGCTCTTGCGGATCGAATGGGCGGAGAGGAAGTCGGTGCGGAAGGCGCCCGGCGCGACGGCCGTCACCTTGACGCCCGTGGGCGCGAGTTCCTGGGCCAGGCCGGCCGAAAGACCCTCCAGCGCGTGTTTCGCCGCCGCGTACAGTCCCGAGGCCGCGCCCGGTGCGCGGCCGGCGATGGAGGTGATGTTCAGGATATGGCCGGAGCCCTGCGTCCGCAGCCGGGGCAACGCCGCGCGGATCAGGCGGAATGGGCCGAACACATCCACGGCGAACAGGTGCTCGACTTCCGCGTCCGTCGCATCCTCGATCGCGCCGAGGAGCCCATAGCCGGCGTTGTTGACCAGCACATCCAATCGGCCGCCAGCCAGCTCGAAGGCCTTCGCCGTCGTCGCCTCGATCGCCGCACCGTCGGCCATGTCGAGGGGGAGGACATGCAGCCTGCCTGGACCCTGATCCAACTCGGGCGCCCCGGTGCGTACGGTGCCGACGACGGTGTCGCCGCGATGCAAGGCGGCTTGCGCCAGAGCGAAGCCCAGGCCGCGGGAAATGCCGGTGATGAACCAAGTTTTCATGTGAGGTCTCCTGCAAACATCCTATCCGGCGGGCGTACGCTTCAGAATGGCCTGAATTCTCACAGGCCTTGTTAGCCAGCCTTCGGAATGCTCAACTGACGCGATGAGCAATCTCCTGTCGGGCAGCGACTTCGGCCAACTCCGCGCCTTCCTGGCGGTGGGCGAGGCACTGAGCTTCAGCCGGGCCGCCGAAACGCTGGGCGTGACACCCTCGGCGCTCAGTCAGACGGTGCGCGCGTTCGAGGAGCGGGTAGGGGTGCGCCTGCTCAACCGCACCACCCGCAGTGTTTCACTGACCGATGCGGGCGAGAACCTGTTTCGGCGCATATCGCCTGCCGTGACCGAGCTTGGTTCGGCGGTGGGCCAGGTCCGACGCTACCGTGAGCGCCCGTCCGGGACGGTGCGCGTGCACGCCTTCCGCGCCGCGGCCGAGCGCTACGTCACGCCGATGCTGGCGGGCTTCCATCGCGACTTCCCAGAGGTGGTGATCGACCTCGTGCTCGATGACGCCGTAGTGGACATGGTGGCGGAGGGCTACGACGTGGCGGTCCGCATCGGCGAGGTGATCGAGCGCGACATGGTGGCGGTGCGCCTCGGTCCTGATCTACGACAGATCGCCGTCGCCTCTCCCGATTACCTGGAGCGCAATGGACGGCCGGAGCATCCGCGCGACCTGATCAACCACCGCTGCATCCGCTGGCGCTGGCCCGGCCGGCTTGCGCCCTACAATTGGGAGTTCTTCGAAGACGGCGCCTGGTTCGAGGTGGCGGTCGACGGCCCGCTGATCGTCAACAGCAAGGAGGTGGCCATACAGGCGGCCCTGGACGGTGTCGGCATCGCCTTCGCGGTCGAGCAGCAGGTCGGCGAGGTGCTCGGGGACGGTCGTCTGATCGCGATGCTGGAGCCCTGGTCGGCCCGCTTCCCCGGCCATCACCTCTGTTACCCGGAACAGCGGCAAATGGCGCCGGCCATTCGGGCCTTCATCGACGCGCTGCGCCGGCAGGCGGTCTTACTCCACACCTGAATGTAATAGCCGAAGCCCGCGAAGAAAATCTGGGGTTGCGGAACCCATGTGCAGGCAAAGGCTGCGGAGGGTGGTTTGCGGAAGGCGAGCGGCGGCATACCATCGTGAAAATTGCAGGGGTGTTGAGGCGCGCATGAAGTCAGGGTTCCTCGTTATCACCGTCCTGGCCGCCGCGTGCCTCGCCAGCTGCAGCAAGCAATCCACGCAGGTTCAAACTCACCACGGCCGATTTGCCGGGGTCGGGATTTATTCGCCGGGCGAGCTGTGGTCGAAGATGGCGGGAGCCGCCAATCTGCTGGGTGAGCCGGCGACGGCCAAAATCACTGACGACGAACATGTTATCGTGGTCGTGGACAGCGACACGGGCGAGATACGTCAGTGTGGCGACCTGAGCGGCTATTGTGTCGGCGTGAATCCCTGGACCAAGTCGCTGTTAAAGTCGCAAGCCCTGCCCGTGAACCTGACCGCTCATGCGGCCGAGACCAGGGCGGCCGCTGGGTCCCTTCAGGCGAGCCGAGGACAGGGGGCGGCGGGTGGGAGCCACGAACCTTAGCCAGAGCGTCAGGCGCACCCTGGCGCCTCGGGTCGGCCGACACCAATTGGGCGCTTAGCCGCCAACCGCCAGATTTCCTCATTCGACACAGCCGGTGCGCACCATGTCCAACTGCGCTCGCCACATCCGGAGTTCAAGCCATGACCGAACCGTCCGAGTACACGCCGCCCAAGGTCTGGGTTTGGGACAAGGCGAACGGCGGAAAGTTCGCCAACATCAACCGGCCGATCTCAGGGGCGACGCACGACAAGGACCTGCCGGTCGGAAACCATCCCCTGCAGCTCTATTCGCTGGCGACACCGAATGGGGTGAAGGTCACGGTGATGCTCGAAGAGCTGCTGGCGCTGGGCCATGCCGGCGCCGAGTACGACGCCTGGCCGATCCGGATCAATGACGGCGACCAGTTCGGTAGCGGCTTCGTGGCGGTGAACCCCAACTCCAAGATCCCGGCCCTGGTGGACCGCAGCGGGCCGACGCCGATCCGCATATTCGAGTCCGGTGCGATCCTGGTCCACTTGGCCGAGAAATTCGGGACGTTCCTGCCGACCGAACCCCACCTGCGCGCGGAATGCCTGTCGTGGCTGTTCTGGCAGATGGGCAGTGGGCCCTATCTTGGCGGAGGGTTCGGCCACTTCTACGCCTATGCGCCGACCAAGATCGAATACGCCATCGACCGGTTCGCGATGGAGGTGAAACGTCAGCTCGACGTGCTCGACCGGCGCCTGGCGGACAACGCGTATCTGGGGGGCGCCGACTACTCGATCGCCGACATGGCCGTCTGGCCCTGGTACGGCGGCTTGGTGAAGGGCTGGCTCTACGACGCGGCCGAATTTCTCCAGGTGCGGGAATACGTACATCTGCAACGTTGGGCCGAGGCCATCGCCGAACGGCCCGCGGTCCAACGCGGACGCATGGTCAACCGCGTCTTCGGCGAGCCTTCGAGCCAGTTGCACGAGCGCCATGACGCCGGTGATTTCGAAACCAAAACTCAGGACAAGCTCGTAGCCGCCATCTGAGCAGGTTCCGACTTGGGCGGGTGACGGAGGGGGTGCTGCTGCATCGCAACATAATTCTGTGCTGCGTCGCACTGCGGGCTTGGTTTGGGGCGACGAATCCCTAAATGACGCGCTGCGCCGCCTTATAGAAGCGGCGGCCGGGAGGAGTTTTCCATCAACAGGAGACTCCCATGCGTAAAACCATCCTCATCCTAACTCTTTTGGCTTCCGGCGCAGCCGCCTCGGCTCATGCGGAGCAAGCCCCCGTCGCTGCAAAGAGCGCCGCGCCCGCCACCGCTCCGCAGGCGCCGCAGCCTCGCAAGCATCGACTGAATGAACCGCTGACGGCCGATCAGGCCCGCAGCCTCATGTGCCCGCGCTGGAATTGCGACGACACGAGTCACCCCGCCGCCGGCACGCCTTAATCCTCGCGGGCTTCGGCCCATAGACGCCAACCGGTCCCGAACGTCTGGCTTATCCGGACGACGGGACCGCGTTGGCCCTCATGCCGCGTGGTCGGGCCGGCCTGCGATCCGACGCTGAGGGCTAGGCTCCGCAGCATCCGAAGACGACCGCGATAATCTAAATCCTCTAAAGATCGCTGCGCACCTCGCTACGCTGCCGTTGGGCAGGGCGCGCGTGGAGATGCGTCGAGGCGGCGCAAGCTTGGCCGATCAAGCAAATGCCGGCGTGCGGCGCTGTTTTGCTTTCGCCTCAACCCCGGGCGCCGCAAATCTGTCAACAATCGAAAGGTCGGATTGAATTGACAAAAGCTTAATGCAAGCGAACAGTCGACTACACGGTGGGGGCTGTGGAGCAGGGGGCGACGATGCCGGCGATTTATGTGACCATTGGAGCGGGCCAAGACTATGTCATTGGAGATCCTGACTCCAAGTTTCCCTTTTCCGTGGGAGATGTCAGCGGAGGTACGCTGATCGGCATCCCCGATACAGGTCCGCCCTCGCGAGGCGAAGGTTTCGACTATGTTTTCAAGGCAGGTAGCGAGGGGTACGGGCAATTCATTGAATACAACCCCGCGTTCAGCGAGGTTCAAGCCTATTTCTTCACGATAACAGGACCCAACGGGGCCGTGGCGCCGCTACAGACGTCCGTCGTGGCCCAACCCGAAACCATTCATGTAGCCGGCGGCGACACCTCTATACCGTTGACCGCGCTCACCGCCAATGACACCGGGCCTTATGGCGACGCCCTCTATGTGACGGTCACATCGCCCTTCCATTTCTCCGGGACGCCTGCGGGTAGCACCGACGCCGCCGGGCTTTCCGATGTGACCGGCAGTTCCACCCCCGACACCCTTGGTCTTCTAGCCCAGGGCGGCGAGTTGCAGATCTTCGCTGATAATGCCGATGGCTCGCCCGTGTCGTCTGGTACGCTGACCTTCGACTATACGGTCACCGATGGGTTCGGGACCACCTCCGCACCGGTTCAAGCGACGGTCCAGATCGGACCACCGACCCAGCCCGCGACCTACGTCTACGGAACCGCGCTGGACGACACGATCGACAAGAGCACCTCGCACTCCGCGTGGCTGATAAATGGGGCGGCGGGTAACGACCTGCTGCGCGGGGGCTCAGCTGGCGACGCCCTCAACGGCGGGGCCGGCGACGATCGCATCTCGGGCGGGGCCGGGAATGACACGATCACGGGCGGACCGGGCGCGGATTCGATGATGGGCGGTCCGGGTGACGACACCTTCGTGTTCAAGGTCGGCGATTTCGCAACCGGCTCGAGCAAGGACATCATTTACGATTTCGAAGGCGCTGATCAGCCCGGCGGGGACTTCATCCACTTCACGGGTTTCAGCGCCAATGCCCAGCTTGTCCATCTCTCGGACGAGGGCACCATATCGAAGTATGAGGTGGTCGACGGGGCCAAGTCCGGAGAGTTCTGGATTCAGGATGGCGGCGTCCCTCTCCAGAAGAGCGACTACGGTTTCTTCGCCTATTGAAGTCGATCGAAAAGTAAGACCCAGCGGCGCACGATCTCGATACTCTGCGATCAACCGCGGCTTAGTGAGTCGCCAGCTTGAAGATCGTCTGGGCGTGAGGCTACCGTAGCGAACGATCCGTACCGTGCTCCAGTCGGCAATCGGCCTTGCAGGCGATCATCGGACCAGGGCGCAGCAGAAATCGATGAAGGCCTCGACCTTGACGGGAGCCAGCCGCTTGGACGGGCGGACCGCGTAGAGGGGAAAGATTTCGCCTGGCCAATCGGGAAACAGCTCGACCAGCCGACCCTCGTCGAGCAGGTGCTGGACGCCGATCGCCAGGATCTGTGCGACGCCGGCGCCTGCCAGACAGGCGGTCACCATCGTCCCGGGGTCCGACATGACCAGTTGGCCGCGGGTGGGGATCGGCAGGACCTCCTTCCCTCGGCGGAATTCCCATTCGAAGGGCTGGCCGGTCATCGGGTCCCGGAACTGGATACACGCGTGATCGGTCAGCTCGGTGGGATGACCTGGCCGCCCGCGGCGCTCCAGATAGGTCGGCGAAGCGACCGTGAGCACACGCGTCTCCAGGATGAGCTTGGAGGTCAAGTTCGATGTCGGCTGCTGGCCGAAGCGGATGGCGACGTCGACGCCTTCGCTGATCAGGTCGAGGCGCCCGTCCGGCGTCAGCAGGTCCACCTCCAGGTCCGGAAACCGCGCGATGAATTCTCCCAGTCGTGGCGCGATGACATGCTGAGCGAAGATGGGATTCACGCTGGCCCTCAACCGGCCACGCACGATCTCGGCGGCGCCTGAGACCAGATTCGCCGCTTCCTCTATGCCGTCGAGGTGGGGGAGGGCCATCTGATAGAAGCGCCCGCCCTCGTCGGTAAGCCGCAACGCCCTTGTGGTCCTGTCGAGCAGGCGAACGCCGATCCGGTCCTCCAGCCGCGATACCGACCGGCTTACACCCGACGGCGACAGGCCCAGCAGTTCGCCGGCGCGCGTGAAGCTGCCGCTCTCCACAACGGCGGCCAGGACGGTCACGCCCGATAGCAGACGCCCATCGAACGCCATTTCACGCTCCCTATCTTTTCGCAAAAATACTATGACTTAACGGCACTTAATTCAAAAATGATGTGGGCGCAAAGTGTCTCCAGGGTGAGCCCGACAAGGCTAAGCCCATTCGAGGAGGCCAGAAATGTTCGTCGTCATGGGTGTAACGGGGCAGGTTGGTGGTGTGGTCGCCGAGACCTTGCTCGCGGCCGGCGAGCCGGTTCGCGCGGTGGTGCGCAGTGGGGATAAGGGCCGGGTCTGGGCGGATCGCGGCTGCGAGATTGCTATCGTGCCCGCCATCACCGACGGTCGGGCGCTTGCCGAAGCGTTCAAGGGCGCCGATGGCGTATTCCTGATGACGCCGCCGAACTACGATCCGACGCCGGGCTTTCCGGATACGCACGAGGCGGCCGCCGCGATCAAAGCCGCCATTGCGCAGAGCCGCCCAGGAAGGGTGGTGTTCCTTTCCACGGTCGGCGCCCACGTCGAAGAGTTCAACCTCCTCAACAACTCGGCGATCACCGAAGCCATGCTCCGCAGCACCGGAGCGCCCGTGGCCATCCTGCGAGCGGCCTGGTTCATGGAGAACGCCGCGTGGGACGTGGCGGCGGCGCGGGAAGGCAGGTTCGAAACCTACCTCAGCCCGATCGACCACAGGATCGATATGGTCAGCGTCCGCGATATCGGACGGACGGCGGCTGAGCTTGTCCAAGGTTCGTGGGCGGGACAGCGTGTGGTGGAACTCCGAGGCCCGGCTCGCTACAGCGCGCAGGACGAGGCGGCGGCCTTCGCAGCCGCCCTCGGTCATCCGGTCTTGGTCGAGGCGGCGCCGCACGATCATTGGGAGGCCAATTTCCGCGCTCAGGGGATGACCTATCCCGAGCCGCGAATCCGGATGCTCGATGGCTTCAACGAAGGATGGATCGACTTCGAGGGCGGCGACGCCGAGCAGCGCACCGGATCGATCACCTTCGCGGAGGTGCTCGAGGGCCTGGTCGAGAGGTCGCCGTCATGACGGCTCGGGCGAGCGATGGCAAAGGGCAGGTGATGTCCGACATGCGCCATGCAGCGCTCGTCATCGGGGCTGGAGCGAAATGGCTCGCACCCCCGCTAAAGTAGGGCCGTCGATGGGGGTTGGTGGTTGGTAGCGCCAGCGCCAGCCCCGATCGATTAGAGTTTATCGACGTCGATGACGGCTTGAGCGAAGGCTTGCGGCGCTTCCTGCGGTAGGTTGTGCCCAACACTGCCGTCGATGATCCGATGAGAGTACTTGCCCGAAAACTTCATAGCATAGGCGCTACCATCCGGATGTGGTGCGCCATTGGCGTCGCCTTCAAGAGTGATGGTGGGAACGGTGATGACAGGCCCCAGGGCAAGCCGCTTTTCCAACGCATCGCATCTTGGCTCGCCTTCGGCGAGACCCTGCCGCCAACGGTAATTATGGATGACGATGGCGACGTGGTCAGGGTTGTCGAACGCTGTGGCCGATCGATCGAAGGTGGCGTCGTCGAAGTTCCACTTTGGCGACGCAAGTCGCCAAATGAGCTTGGCGAACTCGCGCCGATATTTGTCATAGCCGGCTCGGCCGCGTTCCGTCGCGAAATAGAATTGGTACCACCATTGGAACTCGGCCTCTGGGGGCAGCGGTATCTTCCCGGACTCCTGACTGCCGATCAGATAGCCGCTGACGGAGACCAGGGCCTTGCAGCGTTGAGGCCAGAGCGCCGCGACAATGTCCGCCGTGCGTGCGCCCCAATCGAAGCCGGCTAGGGTGGCTCTCTCGATCTTCAGGGCGTCCATCAAGGCGATGATATCGAGCGCAACCACTGATGGCTGGCCGTTGCGGACGGTCTCGCCCGAGAGAAAGTGGGTTGATCCGTGGCCACGCAGATAGGGCACGATTACCCGGTAGCCCCTCGAGGCCAACAAAGGGGCGACATCGACATAGCTGTGAATATCGTAGGGCCAGCCGTGCAGCAGAATGACGACCGGGCCATTTACGGGACCGGCCTCGGCATAGCCGACGTTGAGCGTCCCGGCGTCGATTTGCTTCAGCGTGGCGAACGAGGTGTGACCGGCGGGCGCGGGCGTCGGCGCCTGTTCGCTTTCGGCGGCCTGGGCGTTGGCGGACCCGATAGGACCGATCTGGGCGGCGGCGACGATCAGCGCTGCAGCGCCGAAAAACTGACGCCGCGGCTGGTTGATGTCTTTGGATGTTTCGAGCTTGCTCATTAATCCAACTCCTTGTGGTGGGCTGGTAGAGGCGAGAACTGCCATGGCGACCGCGAACTGCGAACTCGGTCGACGAGGGGGCGGCGCGCTGGAACCGGAATCTGGTGGCAATATGTAGGAAAGGCGGGCGTTCCGCTTGCAGATTATGCCGATTTATCTTCCAGGAGACCCCGATTTTCGCACTAGACTGTTTCGCTGAACTGCAAAGCTCGGCGGGCCGCAAGCCAGCCGAGGTGTTCTGCTTGCACTACCGGTTCAAGGAACACGCCTTCAAAGCCGTCCAGGTTCAGACGGCGATCTTCCAGCTCGACGCCTGCTGGGGGAGGGCGAATGTCATCTCGGACATGCTAAATGTCCATTATGGCTCGCCATCGGCCGCAGCCGCATCGGGAACTGCGAGCGGGCCTCGACGTGTCAGCCGGATGACCAGGACAGCGAGGGCTGCAAGAAAGAACGGCGCCGACTCGATCCAGAACAGCTTGGACAGTCCCAGGTGCAAGGCCAGAAGGCCGCCGCCGATCATTGGCCCGACCGCCGCGCCCAGGCGGCCGACACCGAGCGCCCAGCCCGAGCCGGTCGAGCGGATATACCCAGGATAGAGGATGCCGCTAAGCGCGTTGATCGCTGTCTGGCCCCCGACCACGAACAACCCCGCGCCGAAGATCGAAAGCCGCAGCATCAGGATCGAACCACCGGCCCCGCCGATCAGGACGATCATGATCCCGGCCAGGGCGAACATGGCCGACACGACGAGGATGAAGTCGAACCGGTGGGCGAAGCGGGCGAGCACCAGCCCCCCGATGGCGCCGCCGACGTGGAACATGGCCGTCGCAGTCACCGCCTGCGAGATCGGAAAGCCCAGTCCGGTGATGATCACCGGCAGCCAGTTGGTCTGGAGATTCAGGCCTACCAGATTCATGAAGATGGCCAGCCAGAGCATCAAGGTGCCCAGCGTCCTGTTCCCGGCGAAGATGTCCCTCACCGGCGCCTTTCGGATCGTGCCCTCGGCGTGGAGATAGCGTGCGCCGGGCGGGAACTGGCCGCGGGGAAAGACCTTGCGCAGATTGGCGGCGATCCGCTCCGCCCCGACGCCCTTGCGGGTCACGAAGCGCATGGACTCCGGAAGCAGCAACCATAGAGCCGGCGTCATCAGCAGCGGGATGACCCCGCCGGCGACGAACATCGATCGCCAGCCGAAGGCGTGGATCAACCCGGCGGCGGCGAACCCGCCGATAGCGGGACCGATGGCGAAACCACCCACCACCAGGGTGACCATGCCCGCGCGCGCCTTGCTGGGAGAGTATTCCGCCACCAGTGCGATTGCCGCCGGCATGGCGCCGCCAAGGCCCACGCCGGTCAAGAAGCGAAGGATCAGCATCTCGCCGGGCGTGGTGACCAAGCTGGTCAGCAGCGAGAAGACCCCGAACAACACCGTTGCGACCAACAGCACAGCCTTGCGGCCGACCCGATCGCCCAGGGTGCCGAGCAGCAGCGCCCCGATCATCAGGCCGAACAGGGCGGAACTGGCGACCGGGCCCATGGCGCTGCGATCGACGTGCCAGGCTTTGATCAGCGAGGGCGCCACATAGCCCATCACCTGCGCATTGAAGCCGTCCAGGGTCACGACGAACAGACACAACGCCGCCAGGAGCCATCGGCCGGACCCAATCGGATTGGACTCGATCAACTCGGGGATATCGATCACGCCCTGTTCGGCCACTCGGTCCTCCGTCCGGCGCCGAAGGGCGCCTTGGTTGTTCTATCGGATTGGCGCTGTGTTTTCCCGTGGGTCGTCACTGGACCTGGGGCAGGCCGAAGAGGACATCCAGGCGGATCAGCGCGTGCACCCCGATTACGACGGCGTGGGTATCCTTCGGGTCGGGAAAGGCTTCCCCGAGCTGATCCGGGTTGAGGATGTACTGGGTGTAGGGGAACACGGTCACTCCCGGCGCCAGGGCGAGACCGTAGTTCAGCTCCAGTCCGGTCTGATCGCGCATCTCGTAGGCGAGGTGGTGGGCGGCGGCGAGCGCGTCGCGACTCGCCTTCTCACGTGGGTCGAACACCTGGGTGGAAATCAGGAAGTTCACGGTGTCCGCCGCCCGCGTCGCCGTTGGACCCGTGAGGATGAAGCCGCCTATATACTGCTGTTGGGATGTCTCAAGGCCGCCGATGTCCCAGTCGCCGCTGAAGAACAGCGACAGGCCACGGGTGCTGTTGCGGTCGCGGTTGAAGCGCCAGACCGTCTGCTGCAGGGCGGCGAACATGCCGCTGGTTCCCTCGTCGAGCAGGGGCGCGCCTGGATGCAGCGCCGCCACGAGGAGCTTTGAATTGTAGTATTTATCCGGGAAGGAAGCGGTGTCGTAGTAGCCGCCGATGTGGAAGTTGGTCGGGTAGGGCGAGTTCTCTGCCGTGGTGATGTAGCCGACCTGGATCGGAAGGAAGGCGCCGGCGGCTTCGTTCAACCCCCAGTCCCGCCCCGGCCAGCCCAGGTGGGTATGGGAGCCGGTCACCTCTAGCGGCTGGTTCTCATAGACCCCGCCCTTGATGTACCAGTAAGGCGCTGGATGTATGGTGATGAAGCTACCCCACGAACCGACATCATAGGGCGCCTTGCTGGAATTGCCGGCATAGGCGGCCGTGTTTCCGCAGGATACGGTGATGAACGAGCAGTACCATTGGGTCTGGTGGATGCCAGGCGACAGATAAGGGGTCGACGTATAGCCCGACTGCATGCGGCCGAACGTGAACTGAAGGGCGTGATCGAAGAAGCTCTGATTGTAATAGAAGTTGACCAGGCGGACCCCGTCGCCGAAAGCGGCGGGAACGTAGCCGACCGAGCCGATCCCATTCTCAGTTCCCGCGATGTTGCCGAACTGGGTGCTGAAGGTGAGGTCGAAAAGACCGCCTTTCCAACCCAGGGCCTTCTCGGTGTTGACGTCGAAGCCCCAATAGCCCTGGTTGAAGATGTTGGTGCCGCCCTTATGGCCGCCGGAGACGACGTCCACCGCCATCAACTGGGTGCCCCCGTGCAGATAGACGCCTCGATCCGCCAGCGTCCGCCCGAAGCCGGCGCCATAGGTCGACAGGTTGAACAGCCAGCCGGGGTTCTCGCCCGGAACCTCGAAGGCTTGGCTGGCCTGGATCGGGGATGCGCCGCTGACCGGCGGATAGCTTATGCCGCCCGGTTCGATCTTCTGGCTTGGCGTGGTCGCCTCCGGCGCGATGGACAATCCGTTGCGCCGGTCGGCGTTGACCGTGACGGGAGGCATCTGGGTCGGTTTCACAACCTCGGGCGGCGAGCCCTGGGCGTTGGGCTGCGCCAGGCCCGCAGAAGCGCTCATGGCCGTCGACCCGAAGATCAGCAGCGCGAATATTCGCCAGTCTCGCGCCCCCCGGCACCTCGTTTCTGTTCTCGTCACGCTTCCCCCTTAGCCGAAGCTCTTATTGGCCTCGATCTATCTGTGTCTAAAATTTGAGTTGTATTGTGAGCCGGTCGCTATCCATTCTCCGGTGAGCGAATTTCGATGTCGTGGGCCGAAGTGGGCAGCCGTCAAATTTGATCGAGGAAGGTCGAGAACTTGCGCTTCACTTCGGCAAGCAGTTCAGGGGAGGCGCGCGCGACCTTCGGGAAATCGGCGAGACGCTCGTAAGGGCGGCAGGCGTCGATCACCGCGCGGGAATTGAAATTCCCTTTGGAACCGTGCGGTACGAGCGGGTCGAGCGGGCTGCTCCACATCCGCCGGACGATATCGATGTCCTGCTCCGGGTCGCAGCGGGTGGACATGGCCCACAACACGTCGAAGATATCGGTCGGGTCCACGTCGTGATCCACCACCACGGTGAACCGGCCGAGATAGGCCCCACCCTGGCAGGCGGTGGCCAGCATACCGGCCTGGCGGGCGTGGCCGGCATAGGCCTGCTTGATCGAGATGACGTTGAACATGCGCGAGATGCCGGCCTCGTGGCACCAGACGCCCTGCACCCCGGAAAGACCCGCCTTCTCCACCTCGTCCCAGATCATGCCCGCCTTGACGATGCACTTGGCGAAGGACAGGTCGGTGGGCGGCCGCATGGGCGTGGCCATGGTCAGGATGGGGTCGTTGCGGTAGTAGGCCCGGCTGATGCGCACCCTCGGCTGGTTGCTCTGGGGACTGGCGTAATAGCCGGTGAACTCGCCGAACGGGCCTTCCGTCTGGCTGTCGCCGGGCAGCATCTCGCCCTCGAGCACGATCTCGGCGTGGGCGGGCATCGGCAGGCCGTGCACCTCGCTCATCACCACGTCGAAGGGGCGTCCGCGATGGCCGCCGGCATAGTCGAACTCCGACAGGCCGTAGCGCACCTCCTGGCTGGCGGCGAGGAACAGCATGGGGTCGTGGCCGCAGCAGATCAGCACCGGGCAGGGCTTGCCGGCGTTATGGTACTTGTCGCGGATCTGGCGGCCTTGCTTGCCCGGCGAGATCCATAGCCCGGTCGTATCCTTGCCGTGCACCTGGACCCGATAGGTGGCCGCGTTGACCCAGCCCTCGTCCGGATCGCGCATGATGATCAGGTCGTCGGTGCCGATATACCTGCCGCCATCCTCTTCGTGCACCTTGGGGGCGGGGAACTTGGAGAGATCGACCGCGTCGTCACGGTCGATGTTCTCGAAGATCGGCCCGGTCTCGACCACACGTGGCGGGATCGGGGTGTGAGTCTTCATCCGCTGGCGATAGGCGCGAACCAGGTCGATCAGGCTGGACACCTCGGGCAGGCCCAGCAGCATCGCCAGCCGCTTCTTCGAATTGGTGCCGCCCGAGAAGACGCGAAAGCCCTTGGGGAAGCCCGGAATATCCTCGAACAGGACTGCGGGCGCCTCCAGCTTCTTGTGCGCCACGGCTTCGGCCAGGGCTCCCATCTCCAGGTCCCGATCAGCGCCCTGAATCCTCAACAGTTCGCCGGCGGCTTCGCAGCGGACGATGAACTCGCGCAGGTCCAGGTGCGGCTCGGCGTATTCGCCGTGATAGCTCGCGAACGTCTCCGGCTTTCCCAACTCGTCCTCCCGGCCTCCTGGACAGAAGGCGCTTGATCTTGTTTCGATGTTCTTATATGAACATAATGTTCAAATAACTTATTCAGACCGAGGGGACGCGTCAATGCCCAAGGGCCGTAAAGGGATGGCGACCTCCGAGCCAACCTCGAAAGAGCGGGCCAATCTGGACGAACTCTACATGGTTCCGGCCGTGGATCGGGCTTTCCAGCTGCTCACGCTGCTGTCCCATGCGCGCCGGGAGATGCCGCTGGCGGAGATCACCCGCGAGCTCAAACTGCCTCACGCCACCGCCTTGCGGCTCGTCTACACGATGGAGCGTCACGGGGTGCTGCGAAGGACTCCGGCAGGCTATGAGGTCGGCCCGCGGGTGCTCACCTTTGGGTTCGAGTACCTGGCTTCGCAGGACATCGTCGCGGTGGCGCGGCCGGGGTTGACAGCTCTGTGCAACGCCACGGGCGTCTCGGCCAACCTGGCGGTGCGGGACGGCCGCGAGATCATCTACCTATGCCATGTGGCGCCTGTGGGCTCGCTGAGTTCCCGGGTCGAGATCGGCAGCCGTCTTCCCGCCCATGCCTCGTCCACCGGTCGGGTGCTGCTCAGCGGCATGGAGGTCACGGCGCTGACGGAACTGTACAGCGGGGTGGCGCTCGCCCCTCTCCCGGATACGGTCGACTCGGTGGAGGGCATCCTGGCCCAGAGCGAGGCCGATCGTCGGCGCGGTTGGGTGCTGAAGCACGGTGTGTTCACCCGGGACCTGGTCGCGATCGCCGCGCCGATCTTCAACGGCGCGGCTCAGATGATCGCGGCCATCAACATCAGCGGGTCGGCTGCGGTCATGGGCGGCGATGGCCCGGAAAACGCGAAGATTCAGGAGCTGCTGGTTTGCGCGAGGCAGCTCTCCGGTCGGCTAGGCTTGTGACGTGGCGGCGCTCGAATCCTGCTCCGCATCGATCCGAAGGCGGGGCGTCTGGGCGCCGGTCACGCTGGCTCTCATCTCACCATCTGAATCAGTGTCAGCGCAATCTCAGCCAGAATGAGGCCAACGACGATGGCCTCCAGACGAAGCGAGCGTTTTGTGTCGATGAGATCGGTCAATACGGTCACGGTGTCACCGATGAGGTCGAGCTTGTGGGCTAAGGTCTCAGCGCGCTCGACGAGCTCATATTCGTCCTCAAGCCGGGCATAGAGACGCTCAAGATCAGGCCGCTCCCACAGGATGTCGGGCTTCTCTCGAACCGCCACCCGTTCGGCTAGCCGATGCTGGACCAGCAGGGCGGAACCGATCAGTCGAAGCATGTCCCGCCGACCCCCTGGACTGCGGCCGGTGTTGGCCAACTGGCGCGCCCAAGGCTCCACGGTATCGAAGACCCTAGCGACTTGCCGTTCGTCCTGCGCAAGCGCCGCGCTCTTGGCGAGGGCGTCCGCGACGACCAATAGCTTGTCCGGCGCCAGGGCGCCGATCCTCACAACGCCATCTGCACCCACGCCCTCATCCTGATCGTCGCGCAACGCGAGCTGGATCTGTTCCTCTTCGCGTTCCGAAAGGACGCCTTGCACCCGCGGCAGGATTCTTTCGAGCGCGTCGTCCTCCGTTTGGGCGTCCAGGCCGATCAAGACCACGACGCCGTAGCGGAAGACCACGATCAATCCATTGCCCGCTGGAAAGGATAGCGGAGCCGTCGAGATGGCGTCGCGGCGCTCCAACCCAGCCGTATCGATACGCTCCCCCAGGACCAACGCCTTGGCGGACAGGGTCGACAGGGTGGGGGGCGTCGGGCCAGCGGGCAGGGTGGATGTCATCTAGATACATCAGCACGGGTTCGGTATCGTGTCGCTTGTCTAGGATGTCCTCGGGCGAATACTCACCCAATGCGCTCGATGATATCGCCCCCGTCCAGGGTTGGGGTCGTCAATGCTCTGCGCTGTCTTCCTCGAGGGCGGCGAGGGTCGATGACAGGCCGTCCTTATCGGCATAGCAGCCTTGCAACCAGCGTTCGCCGCCGCTGGTGATGGCGCTCCGGGCGTGCAGCACGCGCAGATTGTCGACGATGAATAGATCCCCCGGCGTCAATTTAAATCGCACCGCCAAGGCCGGCTCCTCAATCAGTTCAGCCATGCGCCGATAGGCGGCGTAGTAGTCGGCCATGTCGTCATAGGGGATATCGGTGAAGGGCGCCGCCGAACGGTTGTTGAAGCGAATGGAGATCAATTCGCCGTCGGGGCCCAGTTCGATGACCGGGCGCTTGGACCGCAGCCGGACGCCCTTGGAGCCCGCGTATTCAAACCGGGCGCAATACTTGGCGAGCAGCTCAAAGCCGTGCGGCGATTGGGCCTGCAGCTCTTGCGCCACTTTGAAACCGTCGATGACGATCGATTCCCCGCCCTCAACGCTGTTTTCCAGGCAGGCCAGGATTTGCAGGCCCGGCGCCGGATCGCGATAGGGATTGTCGGTGTGGGCCTGCAGTCCGAGGTTGGTGTAGGCGAGGTTGCTCGGATCGACCTCTGCGCGGACGTCGAACGTCCGACCGTAGTTGGTTTCGCGCACGTAGCCGAACAGTCGGGCCACTTCCAGACAGCCGCCGCTGGTCGTCGGCGCTTCGGTCAACCGTGCAAAGCCATAGCGTTGGACTGTTCTCAACCATCGCAGTCGCGCGCCAGGATCGGTGCGAACGACGTGATAGCGCTCGACGGGACCCTGGTCGCCCAGGCTGGCGTCCCAGCGGCTGATCTCGGGGCCTGTCCAGCCGGCGGCGGGAGGCGCGGGCTTGTCATAGGTGCGGGAGAGCAGCCAGTCCGGGTCGAAGCCGACCACCTTGCCGTCCGGCTCGAACCGGACGGTCAGCCCGCCTTCATCCCACCGCGCGTCGGCGATGCGGGTCTCGCGCGGGATGTCCAGCAGGGTGATCAGGCGCTGGCCGTTGCCTGGGCTGCGGGTGGCGGCGTCCTGGGCGTTGTCGCGCAGCCAGATGGCGTGGAACCGATGCGGTTCGCCTCCGAGCTGGACCTCCAGGGCGCCGCCGCCGTCCAGCAGGCGCGGTGGTGGGGAAGCTTGGCCTTGCACCCGATCATCCTTCCACATCGAAACTCGGTGCGAGGCGGTCGACCGCCCAGGGCGCCGCTAATCCCGGCGCTCCTGCGCTGCGATCCGCCGAGCGACGGTAGAAATAGATCGCCGCCAGCGCCGTGGCGGCCACCCCGATCAGGCTGGTGACATAGGCGCCCATGGTGAAGAACTGCAGCCAGTTGAGCGAGGCCTGGCCGAAGTTGCGCCACAGCAGCAGCGCCACGCTGCCCATATAGCCGGAGGCGTCCGCGACATAGATCAAGAAACCAGCGTTGGCGACTCGTCCACTGACCGCGACCAGTCGGTCGAACAGCACGGCGTTGATCGGGTTATAGGCGATATACAAGCCCGACCCGGCCAGGATCATCCAGATCAGCGGCGAGATCAGATGGGCCTGAAAGGCCAATGTCGAGAGGCCGAGCAGAGCGAAGCCCGCCGCCACCATGGCGTGGATGATGGTCAGGGCGCGTCGGTTGTCGCGCACGACGATGACCGCCGCCATGCCGACCAGGGCGATGATCGCCACGGGTAGCTCGCTGGCTGAGAAGATCCCCGCCTCGCCGCCATAGCCCAGCGCGGTCCAGATCTCGGCGGCGAAGTTGTCGCGGAAATCACGGAAGGCGGTCAAAAGGATATAGGCGAAAACGATGGCGAACAGGCCGGGGCCATAGGTTTTCAGGAAATCGATCCGCTCGGCGCCGGTCATCGGCGCGCGTCTGACCCGTTCGGCCTCGTCGCGGGCGCTCGGCGGCGGCAACTGGCTGAGCACCCAGACCGACAGCAGCAACAGCGGCATGAACAGCGATCCGGTTGCGGCCGGCATCCAGAACCGGTCGACATGCCAGGTCTGCATCAGCCAGACGCCCACCGACTTGACCACGCCGGAGGATACGATGAAGCTGGCGCACATCATGGAGGCCAGGATTTCGGAGACGCGGCGGCCCTCCATGAAACCGTAGACCAGACCCCAGATCATGCCCAACGGAAGGCCGTTGACGAACAAGGCGAGCACATTCCACGGGGCCGGGATCACCGCGAAGGCGACGAGGGCCAGCCAAGCCACCCCGATCAGGCCAAGGATCGCCCAGGCGCGGTGTCGCGGCTGAATCTCCGAAATGACCTTCACGCCGATGAATTTGGACAGGGCGTAGCCAGCGACCTGGGCCAGGACCAGGGCGATCTTGTAGTCGAGCGCGAAATGCCAGCCCGGTACGCCCTCAAAGGTCGCCGCCGTGAACGGCTTGCGAAACGCGTACATCGAGAAATATGCGCAGAACCCCGCTAGTCCGGCGACGGCGGTGAATATGATGGGATTGCTTTGCGCCAGGACTTTCCGAAGGCGATCGTTCACGTGGATGTCTCGGACTGCGCCGCCTAGCGACCTGTCCGTCATACTGCGAGCTCATGACAGTTGCGCTTCGTCGGCGCTCGCCTTCCGAGGCTCCCGACTTGAGCTTCCGTGTTTTTGGCGACCTCCATGCGTCGGCCGCGCCCAGATCCATGGGCGCGGCTCGGACATCGCGCCTCTCGTATTTAGGAAGCGGGGCCGATGGCTGCGACAGGGATGAAGCCGTACGGGACCATCATGGCCTGGGCTTGCGGGCTCATCAGATATAGCGCCAGCTGGTCGGCCGCCTCGCGACGCGCGGCGTCGCCCGAGGCGATCAGCACGGTCATCCCGTAGTCCACCGGGATGGCGAGGTTGGGCGGGAGCCCCACTTGCGCGACGCTGAGGTCGCGCTTGGTGGTGTGGCCGCTGCAGTAGCCGATCATCACGTCGATCTTGTATCGGTCCATGGACGCCAAGGCCGTGGCCGGAGCAGCTTCCTTGGGGGGCGCAGGCTCCACGCTGCCGCCGACGACCTGATGCGCCTTGGCCTTCAGGCGCTCGGCCGCGCCGGACCGGACCGTTCCAGCCTTGTCGAACAGCGCCCAGGCGTAGTCGCCCCCGGGGTCGGCCTTGGGCGTGGAGGTGCCGATCCGAACCTTCGGGTCGAGCAGCTTGTCGAGCAGGTTGGCGCTGGTCATCCCGAGCTCGGGGCGCGCCGAGACGCAGACCCGGTTGCGGGCGAAGACGACGGTCGCTGTCGACTTGTGTTCGTCGGTGAGCTTCTGTGGATGCGCCATATTGGCGGAGACAAAGACGTCGGCCGGTTCGCCGGCTTCGATCTTGTCCAGCATCAGGCCCGCCGGCCCGGTCTGCAGGTCGACCTTGCGTCCCGTCTCGGCCATGTAGCGCTTGAGCATCGCGCCAAGCGCGCCCGTCATGCTGCCCGCGGCGTAGACCACGAGCGGGGTGGGCGTCGGTTGGGCCCTCGCTGTACCGGCGAGAAACAGGGCGGTGGTCAGGGCAAGAGCGTGGAGCCGCATTAGAAACCCACTTCGATGGAGACACGCACCGTACGCGGAGCGCCAAGGGTGCCGGTGCCGCTGTCGGTCCCGGTATAGCCGTTCTGCCCCACCGGGGCGATGTTGGCCCAGTAGCGCTCGTCGCCCACGTTGTCGGCGGCGATCCGCAGAGCGACCGGCCGACCGGCGACGTGCATCTGGTAGCGGGCGTTCAGGTCCACTACCGTGTAGCCGTCGACGAAGTCGGTATTGGTGTAGTTGCCGGCGCGACGGCTGGCGTAGTTCACGTTGGTGCTGAGCGTCAGCTGGGGCAGCACGGGCACGCGGTACTCCAGCAGCACGTCCAAAGTGACCTTGGACAGGCCAAGGATGTCCTTGTCGGAGGTAGCCGCCGAGCCGGTGTCCAGTAGTTTCGGATCGAGCAGGGATAGGCCGGCGAAGACATTCAGGTTGGGCGTCACGCGTCCGTTGGCGGTCAGCTCCAGACCACGGTTGCGCTGTTCGCCCCCCAGCGCGAATGTCTTGTCCGGCTGGGTGAAGGCGTAGGGCCGCTCGATCTGGTACAGCGCCAGCGCCAGGTTCACCCGGCTGATATCGATCTTGTAGCCCACCTCCCATTGCTTGCTGCGGTAAGGTGCGAGCGCCTCACCTGCATTGGTCGTGCCGGCCGGCGCGTTGTCGCCCTGCTGCAAGCTGTCGGCGTAGGTGACATAGGCCGTCATGTTGGCGCGGGGCTTGTAGATCAGGCTGGCGGTAGGGCTGAGACCATCGGCGGAGTACTGAGAAGTCACCGCGCCGGTCTTGCTGATGTTGGATGCGCTGATCCAGCTCTGGCTGGCGGCCGCCATCACCGAAACCTGGCTGCCAAGCTCCAGGGTGTCGCCGAAATTGAACGACTGCTGGTTGGTGGCCTGGGCCCGGAAGCGGTTCTGGAAGTTCGGCAGAACCGGTTCGGCGAAGGCTACGGGATTGGCCAGGGTGGCCTGACCTAAGGTGATGGCCCCGGTCTGGAACGGCGTGTAGCGCTGCCAGGTGAAGCCCGTGGTGCCCAGGAAGAGATTGTTGACCAGCCCCGCCAAAGTGACCTTGCCGTTCAGCGCCGCATTGTTGCTGAGCACACGGTCCAGGGCGAAGGTGGTGTTGACGGTGGTGGCGGTATAGGCGCCCGTCGTACTGGTGATCGTGTCGGTCGGCGCCGTCGAAGCCCGATCGTTGGTCATGTAGAGCAGTCCGCCGGTCAGCTTCCAGTTCGGAGCCAGATCCTGGAACACCCGGCCGGCGAAGATGTGCGTCTCGTTGTTGTCGCCCGCCCAGGGCAGGCCATAGCCCACCTTTGTCGGGTCTGGTGGCGTAGTGGGGAAGGGAACGCCTTGGGCCAGCGAGAAGGTGCCCGGAAAGCCCGTGTCGATGTAGCGATAGGTGCTGAAGTCGAGCTGCACCACGGTGCCAGGCAGGACGTGTCCATCCAGGGCCAGGCTCACCAGTCGGCGCTTCAGGCCGCTGCCGTCGACGTAGTTCTCGCCCGCCTGGTTGAGCAGGTTGAGCCGCGCGCCGAACATGTCGTCCGGTCCGAAGCGCCGACTGAGGTCGGCATGCTCGATCAGCGAGTTCTGCGAGGCGTAGGCGAGGGTGACTGCGTTCAGCGGATCGACGGTCGGGCGCTTGAAGACGTAGTTGAATGTGCCCGCGGGGCTTGCGGGGCCGTAGAGCGCGCCTGCCAGTCCATTCAACACCTCGACCTGCTCGAACTGCTCGATGGCGTAGTCGGTGGTGGCTGCGATGTTCAGCCCGTCGATTCGGGTGTTCTGCACCACCCCGGCCTGGAGACCGCGCGACTGGGGTCGGATGTTCTCGCCCTGGACTGAAGGTATGTAGCGGAACAGCTCGCGCACGCTCTCCAACTGCTGATTTTCCGCCAGCTGAACCGGGACGACGCTGATCGAATAGGGGGTGTCGAGCAACAGTTTGTCGCCCAGCGGCCCCACCTCGACGGCTGGGACGCGGTAGGAGTTGTCGACGGACGGCAGGATGCCGTTGACCACGACCTCCTGCACTTGGGTCGGAGCCTGCGCCGCCTGCTGTGCATGGGCGGTAAGCGGGACGCTGGCGGCGACCGCCAGCGATAAAACGGCCGAAGTGCGGCCAAGCCCATGTCCCATGAATTCCCCCGATACAGGAAGGCGTTATGTCCTAGACGACATAACGAGGCAACCTGGGACCGTTGGGTGCGTGTGAGCGACCAATAGCATCTCTCGCTTGGCTGGCGCTTACTCGCCACTATAGATTGTAACCAAACTGAAATCTCGGCCAGAAGCCAGGACGATGGTAAGCTGAAAGACTGTAAAGTCTCCGGGCAGATCTCTCGCCGATTGCCGGAGAGCCGCCTCGCGGCAGGCCAGCTTTCCAATCTGGCGATAGTTCGCCGCGCTACCTCTCCAGTGGCGCTTGATCTAGGCGAACAGCCTTCGCCGACGTCGCGACCTTCATTCGACATTCTCCTAGTTCGAAGGCTTCCCTGACGCCGGCGCCGCCCAGCCGCCGCCCAGGGTTTTAAACACCGCGACCTGGTCTTGAACGATGGCGGCGTCGGAGGCGGCGAGAGCGGACTCCGCGGAAACCAGGGCTTGTTCCGACGCTAGGATATCGAGCTGGGTTGCCGAGCCGGCGAGGAATTGGCCGTGCGCCAGCTCATAGGCGCGCCGCGCCCGGTCCTGGGCCTCGGCCAGGGCTTCGCGGTGCTTGAGCTCGGCGCTGTAGGCGGTGAGGGCCTGTTCGGTCTCTTTCAGCGCCTGGAGCACGACGGAGTCGAATTCCGCCAGGGCGGCCGCTTCGCCTGCCTTGGCCTGACGGATGCGGGCGCGGGGCAGGGATTGGTTAGGGAAGCTCCAACTCACTGAGGGGCCGATCCCCCAGGTCAGTCCGCGCTCGTCGGTCAGGTCGGAGAGGCGCGAAGCGATTCCACCATAGAGGCCGGTGAGACTGATACGCGGATAGAGGTCGGCGGTGGCCACGCCGATCTGGGCGGTGGCGGCGGCGACCCGCCGGTCGGCCTGACGTACGTCTGGCCGGCGTTTCAACAACGCCGCTCCATCGCCGACGGGGATCAGGGCGAGCAGCCCGGGCGGCGTGACGCAGCCCTCGGCCTCCGTCGGGGCTTTGGCGGGCGTGCGGCCCAGGACCGCGGCGAGTTGGAAGATAGCTGCGCGCCGCTGTCCCTCCAGCGGTGGGATGGCGGCCCGGACCTGGGCGACCAGCACCTGGGTGCGGACGACGTCGAACTCCGAGCCGGCGCCTGCCTCGCGCCGGTTGACGGTGATCTGCGATTCCCGGCTGACCACCTCCAGCGCATGACGCGCCACGGCGATCTGTTCGCCAAGCGTGCATACCTGGGCATAGGCGCGGGTGGTTTCCGCCGCGATTGTGACCTTAAGATTGTCGCGGGCCGCGGCCACGGCCTGGGTGTCGGCGCGGGAGGCCTCGATGGAGCGGCGCACCCGACCAAACAGGTCGAGTTCATAGGAGACGTCCAGCAGGGCGTCATAGGTCCAGATGGTCTGCGGCTTGGCGCCGCCGATCTCGAGGATTTCGTCGGTGGTCGCGTCGCGGCCGTAGATCGCGCCCCCCACCGCCGTGGTGGACGGATAGCGGCCAGTCCGGGAGGCGTCGAGCACGGCGCGAGCCGCGGTGAGGTTCGCCTCCGCGGCGGTGAGGTCGGCGTTGGCCGTCAAGGCCTCGGCGACATAGCGGTCCAACAGGGGATCGTTGTACAGCCGCCACCAGTCGTTGGGGGGGCCAGCAGCGCTTGTCACCGCGGGATTCAGCGAGACCAGCGGGTTCGTCGCGCCGACAGGCGTCGGCGGCGCGTGGTAGTCCGGTCCCACGGCGCAGGCGATGAGGGTCAGGGTCCACGCCAGCGCCGTGATGAGGCGCAAAGGCGTCATGACGTGGTGACCGATGGGGGCGGTTGCGCCACGGACGTCCGCGAGAACAACGGCAGGTGGGACGCCGGGCCGATGGGCGCGGATTTGTGGGCCACCAACATGATCAGCGCCAAAGCGGTCATCGCGCCGATGACCACGAATCCGTCGATCACCCCTTGCGTGGCTGCGGCGTTACGCACGACCGCGCTAAGCACCGCAGTCGCTCGCCCCGTGGCGGACGCCGGATCGACCGAGCGCCCGACGGCGCCGGCATAGGCCTGCAAGCGACGCAGCACCTCGCCGTCGCCTGCTTGGATATGCAGGCCGATGTGGTTGGAAGCGATCTGGGTGCGGACCCGCACCAGGGTGGCGATGAAGGCGGAGCCGATCTGGCCGCCCATCAGCCGGGCGGTCTGGAGGGCGGCGCCGAAGGTCAGCGCGTCTTCGGGTTTCAGGTGCAGGATGCCGAAAAAGATGATGCCGGAGAGCGCCAAGCTCTGGCCGACGGCCTGTAGGAGCTGAGACAGCAGGAACTGGTCCGACGACCACAGGGGTGTCAGGCCGTGGGCGACCATCAGGCATGCGAAGCTGACCAGCAGGAAGCCGATCGATGAGACCAGGCGCGGGTCCATGCGGCGAAGCATCACTGCGGCCAGGGGACAAATGATGAGCTGTGGCGCCGCGACCCAGATCAGCGTGTCGCCGACCTCCAGCGCCCGGAAGCCGCGCACCGGGCCGAGGAACTGGGGAATGAGGTAGGACGTCGAAAGGATGGTCAACCGCAGGAAGGCGATCAGGACCAGCAGGCGGGGCAGCGGTTGGGTCGTCGCGACCTTGAGACTGATGAAGGGATGGGGCGAGCGCCGCTCATGCACGACGAAGGCGACCACGAGGACGATCCCGGCGGCCAGGAGACCGCAGACCAGGCCGGAGTTCAGCCAGTCCAGGCGATTGCCCTGGTCGAGGCCGGCATAGATGAGCGCTAGCCCGACGCCGCTGAACAGCAGGCCAAACCGATCCGCCTTCGGACGGTTCCGAGGGGACGGGTCCGGGCGCGTGCCAAATTTGAAGCAAGCGAACATCCCGAGCGCCAAAGGTACATTCTGCCAGAAGATCCAACGCCAGGAGAGATGGTCGACGTACCAGCCCTCCAGCGACGCGGAAATATTGAGCGAGAGCTCGAGGTTGAGGGCGTAGAGGGCGATACCATAGGCCCAAAGCCTGGGCGGCGTGGCGCGCAGGATGAAGCTCAGGGTCAGCGGGATGAAGAAGCCCGACGCCAGGCCTCCGACGAACTGCAAGCTCAGCAGTATGGCCAGGTTGGGCGAAAAGGGTTCCAGGAACGAGACGACGGCGAAGGCGAGCGCCGCTTCGATAAGCACCCGGCGCGATCCGAACACGCCGCCCAGCCAGATCGCCACGGGCAGGATCAACATCTGGGCGACTGTTTGCGCCGTGGTGATCCAGGCTCCATCGTCGAAGCCGGCATGCACCGCCCCACGGATGTCGTTCAGCCCGAAGTTGGAGAGCCGGCCGTTCAGTGTGGAAATGAAGGTCCCCAGCAGCACGGCGGCCAGTCCAAGCCAGGGGATCGACTGAGTGGCCGGCCGGGCCAGCGGGGCGGCGGCGTCGCTCATTTGCGGCCGTCGCGCGCATTGATCCTGGCCACCACCGACATGCCGGGACGCAGACGGTCGGCGAGACCGTCTGCGTCGTCGATGGCGATCTTCACCGCGATCCGCTGGACGACCTTGGTGAAGTTGCCGGTGGCGTTATCAGGCGGCAGCAGGGCGAACTGCGCGCCGGAGCCCGGCGCAAAGGCCTGGACGTGGCCCTTCAGCAGGCCTCCGGGGAAGGTGTCGACGGTGATCTCGGCGCTCTCGCCCACGGCCATGTGGGTGAGTTGGGTTTCCTTGTAGTTGGCGATCACCCAGACCTTCGGCAGGGGCGTGAGGGTGGTGATCTGGCCGCCGACGCCGACGAACTGGCCAGGCCGCACTTGGCGCTGGCCCAGCACCCCGTCCTGTGGAGCGACGATCCTAGTATAGCCCAGGTTGATGCGCGCGAGTTGCAGATTGGCCTGTTGGCCGGAAACAGTCGCGGCCGCCTGGACGGCTTGGGCCGAGAGCACGCCGAGCTGGCGCTGGGCGGCGTCGGCCTGCGCTTGATTCTGCTTCAACTGGGCGGAAAGCTGGGTGCGGGTGGTCTGCAGCTTTTCGGTGGCTTCCAGCGAGGAGGAGCCGGTCTCCAGCAGCCGCTTCTGGCGGGCCAGGTCGCGGATGTTTTGGTCGAGGAGGGCGGCGGTGGAGGCGGAGACCGCGCGGGCCGCCTCGACATTGGCCTCCTGTAGGTTGCGCTGAGCCTTCAGGGCTTCGATCTGAGCCTTTGCGGCTTCGACGTTGGCCTCTCCCAGCGCGACCGTGGCGCGGTAGTCGTCGTCGGTGACCTGGGCGATCAACTGGCCGGCGTGGACTCGCTCGAAGTCCCCGCCGGGTACGGCGCGCACATAGCCCGCCACCTTGGCGGCGATCGGCGTCAGGTCAGCCTGCAGATAGGCGTCATCCGTCGTTTGCCATCCAGCTCGGCCCTGCCAACGGTTCCAACGGGTGGCGACGATGATCAGGATCGCCAAGGCGGCCAGAAACACCAATGCTCGCCAAGCCACCTCCGAAGCCGAGCGCCAATCGATCCTGGACTTGCGTGGTGTCGTGCCGGGTTCGGTCATGCACGGCGGCCCCCCTGGCGCCGAAATTAAGGCCGCGTGGCGGCAGTCTTTGGCATCGCCGAGCGGGAACAGAGCGAATGGCATGCTCGAAGTTTTGCGGATCGTACTTTGATGAGCGCGATCCGCTTCGTGAAGTGTCACCCGAAATGATGAGAAATTCCACCGCGCCGGCGCACCTTGATTTTAGCGATGGCGGCGCCCTTAAGGCGTCTATTGCAGGTCGATGGCCGCGGCGATCCGCAACGCGCTATAGGCCTCGACGAGCCGATCGAGACTGAAGCTGCGATTGAGACCGCTAGGGTTTGGCAGCAGCCATACTGAAGCCCCGCCGAAGCTTGCCGGCTGCGGGCCCCATTGGATGTCACGCTGTGCGGTGATCGCCGCATAGGCGGCCTTTCCAAGGAAGGCGATCGTCCGTGGTGCAAAGTGTTCGATCTTTCGCCGCAACGCATCCGAGGCTGCGATGAGTTCGTCTCGCGACAGTTCGTCGGCCCGTCGAGTGGAGCGGCCCACGGCCGTGGTGAGACCGCAACGGTAGTTAAGAAGTGTTTGATCCTCTGTGGCGGGGATTTGCATGGGCGTGAAGCCGGCAAGATGGATGGCGCGCCAGAAACGATTGCTATGGCCGACGAAATTATGTCCGACGGCCGCTGCGCGGGCACCTGGATTTATCCCGCAGAAGACGACCGCCAGGCCTGGAGCGATGACATCGGGCAGGGTGTCGTTCATACGGCTTCCGTTAAATTCGCCAGGTGGACGGGGTGGGTCCGCGGTCGCACTCGCGTACGCGTAAGGGCCGACGAAATGAAAAACTATATGACGTAGGCGGCGGCGAAGCCGGCCCGATCTGCCGGGACGAGCTACCCTGGCGGCATTGGCAGAAGCAGGTCGAAGCCATCCGGAATCTTCTAGGCGATACACAATGGATTTATGCGAGACACGCCGTTTCCTTGCGCAATCGGCTAGACGCCTTTCGCCGCACCCAGCAGCTCAATGAACCACTTGTTTGAGCGAAGGTGACGTCGGCTTTGTCGGAGCAGTTGTCATATGGGCTGCGCGAGCATTGGGGTCGTTAGCGGCCGCGCCCTCGCCGCCGGAAAACGGACATCCGCCAAGAAATGTTGACCCAACCCATCTGAAGTTGACGGGCGAGCGCCTATGCGAAAAATACTCCCGTTAACGACGGAGCAGACGGATGTCCGAGTCCCCGAGCATCGGCGCGTTCGCCATTGTTCCGAGCAACGACTTGCCTGCCTCGGTTCCGTTTTGGGAACGTCTGGGTTTCGTTCGGACGGGCGGGGACGCCAACTACATCATCATGTCCGGCTGGGGCTGCGAGGTGCACCTGACCCAGGCAGGGGATGGCCCTTGGCGCGTGCCGGAGGAGAACAACCCGTTTGGCGTCTTCATCCGCACGCCAGACGTGGACGCGATCGCCGCGCGAGTAGAGGACTTGATCATCCGCCCAGGAGGCGTCCTACGCCACCGCGAATGGGGCCTCTACGAGGTAGGGATTTGCGGGCCGGACGGCCTCTTGGTCCGCATCGGCTGGCCCTCGCGCTTGATTCAGGGCGATTGAAGTCCTTGTTGAAAACAAACCTCGTCGGCGGCGCTTCAGCCTGCGCAGACCTTCAGCACGATACCGCGCAGCCACCGGTGGCCCGTATCCGCATCCATCCGCGGGTGCCACATGAGCGACACCGTGATCTCGTCCACATGCAGCGGCAGGTCGAATATCTCGATCGCATGAAGCGGGCCTGATCGCCGTGCGCCTGCAATAGCGAACGACTGCGGAACCAGCGCGACCAGATCGGACCTCTCGGCCAGCGCCAGGGCTGTGGAGAAGCTCGGAACCACGGCCATCACCTCGCGGGAAAGGTCGAGTTCGGCGAGGGCTCGATCGACCGGACCGGTTGCGCGGCCCCGCCGCGAAGCGACCACGTGCTCGCACGCTGCATAGCGAGCAGGCGTGATCGGGGCGGCGAGAAACGGATGACCTTTTCGCGCGGCTCCGACAAACCGATCGCGGAACAAGGTCTGGATCCGGATTTCCGGGCCAGAGTCGCCGAGCACGCCGATCTCCAGATCCACGCTGCCGTCGCGCAAGGCGCGGACATCCTTGTCGGGCTTGGGAGTGAAGCAGAGTCTGACGCCTGGCGCGACAGCCCGGGCGGCCCTGACCAGCTCTGCGCCATACGCTTCGACGAAGCCGTCGTTCGCGCGGATCGTGAACATCCGCCCGAGCGTGCTCGGGTCGAGGGCGGCGCCATCGGGCTGAAGAACTGAGATCGCATCCTGGGTGAGCACTCGCACGCGATCCCGCAACGCTTCAGCGCGTGGGGTGAGGACCAGTCCGCGGCCCGCGCGCACGAGCAGGGGATCGTCCGTCGTCGCCCGAAGCCGGCTGAGCGCCCGGCTCATCGCCGATGGGCTCAGACCCAGCCGGCGGGCGGCTCCGGTGACGCTCCCTTCCGTGAGCAGCGCGTCCAGGGCGACAAGAAGATTGAGGTCCAAGCCCTCCATAGCGCCGGTATAACGCGGGCCCAGCCTCCGGGCATAGCGCTCTACGCAACTATTCTTTGCGTCTGATGCGTCTGGCGCACGACCTGCGGCCTGGTTAGCTCCGGCTGACCGTTGAACCAACGAAGGGGCTCGCGCCTGTGACCTTCATCTCACCTGACCAAGCCGCTTACACGATCCTGATCGTTGGCGCCTCGCGAGGCCTCGGCCACGCCATGGCCGCCGAGTTCCTGATGAAGGGATGGCGCGTCGTCGGCACGGTCCGGGCTGGGACGAGCCGGACCAAGCTGCACGACCTGGCGGAGACCTCCGAAGGCCGATTGGAGATCGAAGTGCTCGACATCAACGATCCAGTGCAGATTGTGGCGCTGCGAAACCGCCTGTCGGGCCGCGTGTTCGACGTCCTCTTCGTGAACGCCGGAACCACCACCCAGAACGAGCACGTGAAGGTCGGAGAGGTGACTACCGACGAGTTCATGCGCGTCATGGTCACGAACGCCTTGAGCCCGATGCGTGTCATCGAAACTCTTCAAGACCTTGTTCCTGCTACCGGTATGATCGGCCTCATGTCATCCGGGCAAGGCAGCATCACCAACAACATGATGGGGATGCGGGAGGTCTACCGGAGCAGCAAGGCGGCTCTGAACATGTTCATGCGCAGCTTCGCGGTACGGCCGTTCAACGCATCGCGCGCCATGGTGCTGATGGCGCCGGGTTGGGTCCGCACCGACCTGGGAGGGCCGGATGCGCGCCTGAGCATCGAGGAAAGCGTGCCTAACCTGGTGAACGTGATGCTCGCGAAGCGCCAAAGCCCCGGCCTGCATTATGTCGACTACCTCGGCCGGGTGGTTCCCTGGTGAGCCCTTCTCGCCGAAGAGCCCCTTCTATTTGACAGCGCCCTGGCGGATACGCGTGAGCAGGCGGGCGGTCTCCAGGCAGGCGAGGGCCGCCTCGCGTCCCTTGTTCTCGGGGCCGGGCTGGCTGCGGGCCTCGGCTTGAGCATCGTCATAGGTGGTCAGGACACCGAAGCTGATCGGCGTGTCGGTCTGCAATGCGCCCATCATCAAACCGATGCTGGCGCCCAGGCTGATGAACTCGAAATGGGCGGTCTCGCCTTTGATCACGCAACCGAGACAGACCACCCCGTCGTAGCGGCCGGTCTTGGCCAGTGCCGTCGCGATCAGGGGCAGTTCGAAGGCGCCGGGGGCGTCGAACACGTCCTCGTCGCTCAGGGCGCAGCCCGCTTCCGCCAGCGTCGTGCGGGCGCCCTCCAGCAGGCCGCCGGTGACCTCGGCGTTGAAGCGGCTCACCACCACGGCGATGCGCGGCAAGACTTCCGTGGCGCTCATTGACAGGTTTCCTTGACCTTGGTTGCAGGCGGCTCGGCGGTCTCGGCCAGGTCATGACCCATGCGCAGTCGCTTGGTGGCGAGATAGGCTGCGTTGTGCGGATTGGGCGTCACCTGGACCGGCGCGCGCGCTTCGACTTCAATGCCGTAGGCGGCGAGGGCGTCGGCCTTGTGCGGATTGTTGGTCAGCAGGACGATCCGCTCCAGACCCAGAGCCTTCAAGATCTGGGCGGCGACGGCGTAATCGCGCCCGTCCACAGGCAGGCCCAGCGCGGTGTTGGCGTCCACCGTGTCCATGCCCTGGTCCTGTAGGGCGTAGGCGCGAATCTTGTTGGCGAGGCCAACGCCGCGCCCTTCCTGTCCGCGCAGATAGATCAGGGCGCCGCCGGTGGCCGAGGCCGAGATTTCCGCCACGGAGCGCCTAAGCTGTTCGCCACAGTCGCAGCGGAGCGAGCCCAGGGCGTCGCCGGTCAGGCATTCCGAATGGACCCGGACCAGGGGCGCGCCGAGGAACGGGCGCTTCACCAGCGCCAGATGTTCCCCGCCGTCGAGTCGGCTGACGAAGGCGTGGGCCTCCAGGTCCGCTCCGCCGGCGTAGGCGCTGGGCAGCCGCGCGACCGCCGCCTCTTCCATCCACTGCTCGTGGGCGAGGCGGTAGGCGATGACCTCGCGGATGGTCAGGATCGGCAGACCGTGGCGTTGGGCGAACACCTCCAGGTCCGGACGCCGGGCCATGGTCCCGTCCGCATTCATCACCTCGCAGATCACCGCGGCCGGCTCCAGGCCCGCCATCCGCATCAGGTCCACCGACCCTTCGGTATGGCCGGCGCGCGCGAGCACCCCGTTGTCCACCGCGCGCAGAGGGAAGATGTGGCCGGGCGAGACGATGTCGGCGGCGGTGGCGCCGGGCGCGGCCGCGGCGGCGACGGTGCGCGCCCGGTCGGCGGCCGAAATGCCCGTGGTCACGCCGGTGCGCGCCTCGATGGAGACGGTGAAGGCGGTCTGCCGGCTGGTCCGGTTGACCTGGACCATCGGGGCGAGCCCCAGCCGGTCCACCCGCTCGCCGGTCAGCGCCAGGCAGATCAACCCCCGCGCCTCGGCGGCTAGGAAGTTGATCGCAGCGGCGTCGGCGAACTGGGCGGCGATCACCAGATCACCCTCGTTCTCCCGGTCCTCGTCGTCGACGAGGATGATCATGCCGCCCTGACTCAGGCGGGTCAGGGCTTCAGATAGGGCTGACATAGGCGCTCCACGTACTTGGCCATGACGTCCACCTCGATGTTGACGCGGCTTGCGGGGCGCGCGTGCTGCAGGGTGGTGGCCGTCCAGGTGTGAGGGATGATGTTCAGGCCGATGCGGAAGCGTCCGTCCGCCTGGGGCGCCGACACGGTGTTCAGGGTCAAGCTAATGCCCGAGACGGCGATGGACCCCTTCTCCACGCAGTAGCGATAGATGTCCGCTGGCAAGGCCAGGACAAGTTCAGTGCTCTCGCCGCGAGCGGTGATGCGTTCGATCTCGCCCACCCCGTCCACATGGCCCTGGACCAGGTGGCCGGACAGGCGGGTCGAGAGGCTGGCGGACCGCTCCAGGTTGGCGGCGCTGCCCACCGACAGCTCGCCCAGGGTGGTGCGGGCGAGGGTCTCGTGGCTGACGAAGAAGCGGGCGAAGCTGGCCTCCGATCCCTCCGCCACGGTCAGGCAGGCCCCGTCCACCGCGACGCTCTCGCCCAGGGCGAGGTCGCTGTAGCCCGTCTCCATGTCCAGGATGGCGGCCTCGCCGGATCGATCGATCCGGCGGACGCGGCCAAGCCGCTCGACTATGCCGGTGAACATGCGAGGTCCCCTATGGTAAAGCGTTCCAGCCGCGCCGGATCGCGCCGGCGCACCTCCACAGTCTCGGGGGCGGCGGTCGGTGGCTGGCGGATCAGCACGTGTTCATCCCAAAGCTCGGTCGAGAGCACGGCCGAGGTCAGGCTCGGGCCAGCCTCCACTAGGACCTCCAGCGCGCCGCGGCGGCCCAGTTCGTCCAGGGTCGCTTCCAGGTCATCGGCGCGAAAGGCGTCCAGCCCGCGCACGCCTGCGGCGGCGAGGAAGGCGGTAGAAACGCGCCCCCGCCGATCCAGCACCGCCAGCATCCGACGCTTGCCAGGGTGATCGGGAACGTGACGCACGGTGAAGGCCGGGTCGTCGGCCAGCACCGTGCCCGAGCCGGTCAAGATGGCGTCGGCCCTGCGGCGCAGGCGATGGGCGTAGGTCAACGCGGGCGGGGAGGTGAATGTGGTCTCTCCCGGCGGCGGGATCATGCCGCCCGCCGAGTCCAACGCCTGCTTCACCGTCACCCAAGGCCGATTGGTAAGTTTATGCTTGGCGAACGGGGCGATCAGGTCCCTGCACCGAACGCCCAGCGCGGAGTCCGGATCGAGCACGCGAACATCCAGGCCTGCATCGGCGAGCCGAGCCGCCCCGCCGCCGGCGACGTCGCCGTTAGGATCGATCGCGCCGATCCAGACCACGCGTGCCGAGCTCGCGAGGATCGCCTCGGCGCATGGCGGCGTACGGCCCCAATGATTGCAGGGCTCAAGCGTGACGACGACAGTGTGGATGCGGTCCTGGGCGCCTGCACGGCGGCACGCAGCGAGGGCGTTCGCCTCCGCATGGCTTTCACCCGCGCGTTCATGGGCGCCAGCGGCGAGCACCTGGCCGCCTTCATTGAGCAGCACGCATCCCACCGGCGGATTCGGGCTCGTCGCGCCCCGGTGTTCCGCCGCCATATTCAAAGCAAGATCGAAATTAGGCTCAATCGTGGACGATGCACTGCTAATTAAAGATTGCAAACTGACGGTCGTCATCAAACTCTATGCCTTACCAACGCAGCATAATGCGGGCCCAGGGGTCGGGCATATAAAGGTGTCCTGTTGTTTGGACGATGATCGCTGAGCCACCGATATCTCTATCGGCCGCCACCGCAAGCGCATTCGACAACTGGTGCAGCTAACATTTTACGCTCAGGCGCCCCACGTCTCAGCGCCGGTCTTCGTGCCCGCCTCGCCAGTCGCTGCGAGAGCCCAAGCGACCCCCGAAGATACCTGCCCGGTGGGCAGAGCGAAAAGCGCGGCGTCTCGCGGCCGATCGTGCAAAAGCTGGCGATTATAGGCTACTGTTTCCGCACCGCTAAGCTGATTGCGGTTTCTGACAAAGGCTCATCTTTAAACGGCTGGGATCGTGTGTTCCCGTCTCTCGGAGGCCTCGCGCCGCTTTGGCGTTCGGCGCGGCTCGACATCATAGCCATTCCACCTCCACAGGTTGTGGATAAGGCCCCGGAGGCGTTGGGCGACCCCGATCGTCAGCGGTCTATTGAGCCGCCGTTTACGTGTTTGTGCCCTAATGCCGCGAAATAACGGTAAACCTTAGAACGCGTAGGCTATGGTTTTTCTGCAGCACGACCTTCCGCTCGTGGCGCTCGCTGTCGGCGTGTGTTTGGTCTCTACCAGCACAGCGCTGCGTCTGATGATCTATGGCGCGCGATCAAAGCGGCGATCAGGACCAGCGTTGCTCATGCTTGGCGGCGCATGTGGCGGTATGGGCGCCTGGGCGACCAGCTTCATCGCGTTTCTGGCGTTCCAGCCGCAATACCCGGTCGGCTATGAGACGGGGGGCGTTCTAGCCTCGCTTTTGGTCCCGGTCATCAGCGGGGCGCTCGGCGTTTTCGTCACCGACCGTACCCCGAGACCTTGGAACCTGCCGGTCTGGGGCGTTATTTTTATCTCTGGTCTGGGTGCGATGCAGTTCCTGGGCCTCAAGAGCTTGCTTGTCCCTGGCGACCTCGCGCCTAGCCCCATCGCGATGGTCGCGTCCTTGCTGTGTGGCGGCGCGTTTGCGGTGCTCAGTCTGCGGATTGCGCTCCGGGCGCACACGCCAGCGAAGTTCCTACTGTCTTCGGCTACGATGGCGATGGCCATCTGCAGCCTGCACTTTATCGGCATGGTGGGCCTGGGGCTGGTTCCCGACATCCATGCCCAGGCGCCCCGCAACCTGGTCTCCCGCAACGGGCTCGCCTTGGGGATCGCCGGCCTGACGGGCCTGCTCGTGTCCGCGGGACTTGGGCTGGTTTGGCTACGGGCTTCCAGCCGCAAACAGTCTTTGAACCTACTTCAAGCGGTCATCGAAGCCATGCCCCAGGGGCTCGCCTATTTTGATGGCGACGACAGGTTCGTCCTCGGCAACGAGATTTACCGTCGGGAGCTGGCGAGTGTTGGGCTGACGCCGAAGATTGGCCGCACCTATCGGCAGACCATCGAAGCCGCCGTGGCCGGCGATTGGGGCCCCGATACGGTGGAGGGGAAGCGGGCCTGGGTGGAGGAGCGCCTCAACGCCCGGCGAGACGGAGCCGCGGAATTCGACCGGGAGACGGTGGACGGCCGGTTCCTGAGGGTGCAGAGCAGCCGCACCGGTGGCGGCGTTGTGACCGTCGTCTCCGATATCACCGACCTGAAGCGTCAAGCGGAGAGCCTTCTCCTTGCGCGGGATCAATCCGAGGAAGCCACCCGCGCCAAGAGCCGCTTCCTGGCGACGATGAGCCATGAGATCCGAACGCCCCTGAATGGCGTGCTCGGCATGGCCCAGGCTATGGCCAACGACCGCCTCTCCAAACGACAGCGAGAGCGGCTCGACATCATCCGCACATCCGGCGAAACCCTTTTGGCGGTGCTCAATGATGTCCTCGATATCTCCAAGATCGAAGCGGGCAAGTTTGAAGTCGAAGCCATAGCGTTTGAGCTCGATGAGGTCGTCGGCGCCGCCAGGGACGCCTTCGCCAGCGTCGCTGCGGAAAAGAATTTAGACTTCACTCTGGCGGTAGAGACAGGCGCGCAAGGCGCCTACGTCGGCGACCCAACGCGGATTCGGCAAATCCTACTGAACCTTCTCTCCAACGCGCTGAAGTTCACCGAGACAGGGTCCGTGCGGGTGGAGGTCAAGGCTGGCGCAGGCGAGCAGTTAAGCTTTGTGGTCCGCGACACCGGGATTGGCATGACGCCGGATCAAGCCGGGCGGCTCTTTGAAAAGTTCACCCAGGCGGATGCTTCCACCACCCGTAAATACGGAGGGTCCGGGCTAGGTCTCGCCATCTGCTACGAACTTGCGGCGCTCATGGGGGGAGCGCTCGAAGTTGAAAGCGCGATCGATCGAGGCTCGACGTTCACGCTTCGCCTGCCGCTTGCGCGTGCGGATGGGCCGGTCGCGGATCAAGCGGTCGAAGCCGAGAACGAGCCGCATTACGCGTTGCGGGTGTTGGCGGCGGAAGATAACGCCGTCAATCAACTGGTCTTGCGCACGCTCTTGACGCAGGTCGGGATCGAGCCTGTGATCGTCGAGAACGGCGTTCAAGCGGTTGAAGCCTGGGCGCGGGCCGACTGGGATGTCATTTTGATGGACGTGCAAATGCCGCAGATGGACGGACCGACGGCGACGCGGGAAATCCGCGCGCGTGAGCTGATCCAAGGGCGAGTGCGCACTCCAATTATCGCTTTCACCGCCAACGCCATGGCGCATCAAATCAGCGCTTATCGCGAGGTCGGCATGGACGGATTCGTCGCCAAGCCGGTCGAGACGGCGAAACTCTTCCGAGCCATCGAAGAGGCGCTGGCCGATGCCGGCTTTGAAGAAGAAAGCCCACTAGTGGCATTGTCAGATTAGAATTTCTGACTACGATTTGGCGTTGATCCAGTGTTGGGGTCCTCGCGTTACACTTGTAGTGATGGAATCTGCTGATGTCCCCGCAAACGGGTAGGGCCAAGATCAATAAATTCCATTTTAATCTGACAGTGCCCGTTAGGCCTTAAGGGGGCCGCGACGGAGACGATCAACCTTTTCGATCACCTGCCGCGTGAAGCGTGACCAGGCGGGCTAGCAGTGTCGCGGGGAAAAGTTGGCCAATGACCGCCTCCAGATTGGCCAAACTGCGCACGAAGGGATGAATGGGCGTGATGTCGCCGAATCCCGTGGTCGTGAGCGTGCTGAGACTGAAATACAGCAGCGCGCTGAAGCCTTGCCCGGGATTACTCGTCAGCCCGGCGAAGGACGGGTGCAACAGAAGTGCGGTCGCGCGGTAGGCGTTCGCGAAGATCAGCCCGATGGAAAGATACAGGATCACCGCGCCCATGATCCTGTGGATCGTCACCTTACCCCCGCCGAATGCGACGTTCGCGACGGCGGCGGCCACCGCGATGTCGAACGCCGTGGTGGCCGCAAGCCGCTCGAGATCGATGGCCAAGGCGGCCATGCCGGCCTTCATCACGACCGAAAGAAAGAGCGACACCAGGAAGGTCGCGATGATGGCTATCGAGGCCACGCGGTTTCGCGTCAGCAGGACGACGGCGGCGGCGGCCAGACCGATCCGGAAAATCTCCACCAGCACGGGCGGCAGCCGCCCTGTCGCCGCCAGTGGAGACACCACGAACATGATCCCGACCTGGATCATCAGCACGACCGTCAAGCCGATTTCACGCGATCTCGCCGTTCGGATCATTCGCCTGACACCATGCTTGCACGATCAAATCTAGGCACAACGAATGTTGCCTTTCAGGACCGAAGCCAATGGCCGTTTTGGGGGCCTTCCTGTCGTATCAAGCATGCCGTCGTCATTACGCCGCCATGTCCCCGTCATCCCGCATTGAGAGCGCGGTGTTGATGGCGTCGAACAGGGCCGAGGCGATGAAGGGCTTGGCAAGGTGCAGGTCTGCGCCGACGGCCAATGCATTTGCGATGTGCTCGGGCAGCGCATTGGCGGTCAGCATCACCACCGGGGTACGGGCCAGATTGTCCGCAAGCTCCAGCCGGCGAATCTCGGCGATGGCGCTCAGACCGTCCATCACCGGCATCTGCATGTCCATCAGGATCAGGTCGAAGCTCCCCGTGCGGAAGGCCTCCAACGCTTGAGCTCCGTCCTCCACCGAGGTTAGCTCCGCCAGTCCGCCCTCCAGCATCAGCTCCACCACCTTGCGGTTGGTGGGATGGTCGTCGGCCAGCAGGATTCGCAGCGGCTGGTCGTCGCCTTCCGAGGCGAGGGCGGTCTGGATGTCCAACACCGCCTCGGCCACGGCCGGCGCCAACGGGAGCTGCATCCAGAACCGCGAGCCCACGCCAGGTTCGCTCTCACAGTCCAGCACACCGCCCATCAGGACGGCTAGGTCGCAGCAGATTGACAGACCCAGCCCCGTACCTCCGAAGCGGCGGGTGATGGAGCTGTCGGCCTGCTCGAAGCGGCCCAGCACCTTGCTCCTATGGGCCATGGGAAATCCGACTCCGGTGTCGGCCACTAGGAAGCACGCCTGTCCGTCCGACAGCCGCTCCGCTGTCAGCCGCACCTCGCCTTTTTCGGTGAACTTGATTGCATTGGAGAGCAGGTTGGTGACCACTTGGCGCACGCGCACCATGTCGCCCATCACCATCTGGTCGATCTCCGGCGCGATCTCCACAATCAGCCCTACACCCCTCTCGTCGCACTTTAGCTGCATCAGGCCCGCCACCGCGCGCACCATGGCGCCGGCGTGGAAAGGGGCGGTCTCGATGGTGATCTTGCCGCTCTCGATCCTGGCCATGTCGAGGATGTCCGACAGCAGGCGTTGGAGGGTGTCGCCCGAAGCGCGGATAATCTCAGCCATGTCCCGCTCTTTCTGCGGCAGGTCGCAGCGGGTCAGCATGTCCGCCACCGCCACCACCCCGTTCAAGGGCGTGCGGATTTCATGGCTCATATTGGCCAGGAAATCGGTCTTCGCTTGAGCGGAAGCTTCGGCCCGGGCCCGCGCTTCGGCCAGTTCGATCGCTTGGTCCTCAAGCACATGGGTTCGCTCTGCAACGAGCTTCTCCAGCGCACGGCGCTGGCTATGAAGGTGCGCGGTGCGCCAGCGGATCAGGAGCAGCACCACCCCACATGCTGCGAGCCCCTCCAAAACGTCAAACCACCAGGTCTGCCACCAGGCGGGCAGGACAGTGACAGGCAGGTGCAACACCTGAGGGGGCCAGGCTCCGCTGGGGTCGGTCGCGCGGATTTCCAGGCGATAACGCCCTGGACCGAGATTGGTGAAGGCGGCGAGCCGCCGGGTGGCGTCAACCTCTGTCCAGGTGTCGTTCGAACCAACCAGCCGATAAGCATACTGCACCCGTTCGGGCGCAGTATAGTCGAGCGCAGCGAAGCTGATTTCGAACCCACCGCCCCCACTTGGGATGCGGAGCGACGAGCCGGTTGTAAGATCCAAGAACGGATCACCCGGCAAGGAACGACCACGAACGCGCACCTCGGTGATGACCAGCCGCGCTTGAGGTCGGACGGGTTTGAGCAGCTCAGGTCGGATCAGCTCCAGCCCGCCGCGTCCTGCGAACAGAAGTCGATCATCCTGCGTGCGCAAGCCTGCATTGTAGAAGAAGGTGCTGATCGACACGCCTTCGGGCAGCCGGAACGTCTCGGGGCGAAGAGTTCTCGGATCAATTCGCGCGAGGCCTCCGTCCGTGCTGGCCCATATGTAGCCCTGCCGATCCTCCAGCACCTTGTTCACGTTGCTGTTGGGGAGGCCTTCAGAGGTGTCCAGGCGACGGAACCTGAGCGGCTGGCCCGATACGGGGGGCTCGGCGACCGACAGGCCGTGGCCAAAGGTAGTCACCCATAGCCGGCCCCGGCTGTCGTAGCTCACACTGGAGATGAAGCCTCGCGGAGTGGTCTCATCGCCGGGGGGCGGGACTATGCGCTGGACCCTGCGGCTGTCGGGGTCGTAGTGGTTCAACCCGTTATCGGTGCCGATCCATAGGCCGCCGCGAGGATCGCGGGTCAGGATATCGACCCGCCGGTCCGTTAGCTCGTCCGCGGGCACGGCGATCTCGGGCAAGAGGGTGTCGCCCACACCAATCCGGTAGGCCCATACCCCGTCCCGCCCGGCTACCCAAAGGCGCCCACCGTCGCGGAGCAGGGCTTGGACCCTGGCGTCCAGCGCACGGCCCGGCTGACGAAGGTGGCGGACGTGCTTAGCGTTGGCGTCGGTTCGGAAGAGGCCAGCATCGGAGCCCAGAACCACGTCTCCGCCCGGCGCGACCGCATAGGTTCGGATGGCGACATTCGGCAACCCGTTGGCGCTGGGCGCTACGTTGACCACCCGCCCGGTCTCAGGATCGATCAGATCCACGCCGTGGCTGGTGTAGCCCGTCCAAATGCGATGATCTGGAGCCTGGAACACCGAGATCGACGATCGGTCGGTCAGGGCCGCGATAGGAGTCGATCCGCCCATCAGGGTCGCGAAGGCTGTTCGGCGTGGATCATATCGGGTGATCGCGCCGTTGGCCGCGATGAACACCAGGCCATCGGGGGCACGGAGAAGCGCGCGGATATTCTGGTCGCCGTAAAACAGGCTCGCGTTCCCGGCGCGTATGTGGCGGCTTTGCAAGGTCTTGGGATCGACCACCTGCAGTCCGTCATCGTAAGCGGCCAGCCACACCTCGTCCGGGGCGACCTGCAGCAGGGCGCGCACACGCATCCCTCGGCGACTGGCCGCGGTCTTCTGCGACCCGGGGATCGGCTCCGCATGCATCGCGCCCGGAGAGACGACAAAGGCTCCCTGGCCCTCACTGCCCACCCAGACGCGTCCGTCCGACGCGAGCATCAGCGCATTGACCTGCGGCGCGCCGGACTCCCCGAGATGGATGGTGGCCATTGCACCAGTTCGCAGGTCGCGGTGTAGAAGACCGCGTTGGGTCCCGATCCAGAGGTCACGTCCGCCATCCGTCGCCAAGGCCGTGACGCCGGCGGCGAGAGCGTCGCGGATCTCGATCTGAGGTGAGTCGGCGACGCCGACATGGCGCACCTGGCCGGTCGAAGGCGTCAGTTCGTCGAGTCCCGCCTCAGTCCCGACCCACAGCTTGCCACTCGGCGCGTCCGCCAGGGCTTGGATGCCGACATGGCTCAGACCGAGCTTGCCGGCCGAATAGGAGATGAAGCGTCCGGTACGCGGATCGTAGCGTGCTAAGCCCGCGGAAAGGGTCCCGACCCACAGCCGCCCTAGCGGGTCGGTGTGCAGTGTCTGCACCTGACTGTCAGGAAGCGAGCCTGGAGCGGGATCGCTGTTGAAAATGCGAAAGCGCAGGCCGTCCCATCTGGCCAGCCCATTCTGGGTGCCGATCCACAGGAAGCCTTGGCCATCGGTTGCCAGCGCCATCGGGATCGCCGAATTCGGCAGGTGTTCGTCCTGAGCGATCGGTTGGAGCAGCGCGGTCGTCAACGTCTTCCAGCCGTTCGACTCCGCGTTCGCGTTGGAAGGCGCAAGATACAAGGCCGCCAGGGCGGCGAGCATCGCCGTCAACCCCGCTTTCATGTACGGCCAACGCCACCCCATCCGCGCAAGACCGTCCATACCCCCTCCGACGTCAAGTCGACAGCATGAAACATCTGTACCCTGTAAGATCACGTTACCGCCCGCAAACGCTCAATATGGTCCGAAAATCTGGGTGTAAGCTTCGCGGTGAGCACCTGATGTTCGAAATAGGCGCTCGCGTTGGGCTCGCATGCGAAAGCCGGCATTGGGCTTTTCATGCCGCGGGGAGGGGGGCAGCCGCCGCCTATGTCCGATTTGGACCTGGGGTAATTGGGTCCAGACTACCCCCGACGCCGACCCAATGATCCAATCATCGCAGGCCAGTAATACAGGGCTGTGGCGCCAAGGAGCCCGGAGCTCGCCCGGGAGGCGGCGACCTGCCTGTCGCGGAACCAGAAGGACAGCGACACCACCGGGGTTCCAGGCTCCAGCATACGATCGAGGAAGGCTGCTAACCTTGGCATCGGCTTGATCATCAAATAGCAGGTCACGGCTTGTGCATCGGCCAGATCGCAGTCGTAGAAACTCCCCCGTCGCAGGAGCACATTGGGGATGTTGCGGGTTCGGACCCTAGAGACCCAATAGGGCAGCGGAGATATTTCGATGCCGCGGATCTGGGCCTGGGGAAAGGCTCGGGCCAGCGCGATTGCAAGCGAGCCCCAGCCAGAGCCGAGTTCGTACACCACCGCCTGTTCCGCCAGGCCAGCGTGCTTCAACAACGCCACGACATCGGCGGCTTCGTTCGGACTGGATGATTGGGGCGGAACCCCTGTGACGCCCTGAAATAGCAATATTGATGCGCCGAGCACCAAAACGATGGACAGCGCCACTGTGGCGACGACATCAGGTCCCGACATTTGCTGGCGTTCGTCGTCTAGGTGAGGCGCGGGAGCGCGCCGAACGACGAAGTGTGTCGTTCATAAGCTCCAATCTCAGAAACTCGACGCTCTCGGATTGTCAATGTGCACCCAAATCTTCGGCGCGGAAAACGCTCCTCAGGGGGAACACCATTACGGGCGTTCTCACAATATCAAACGTGCGGAATCCGGCAGAGAGCCTCTGGGGGGTAGGACGCGATCGCGCCCGCGACCACCTTTTGAGCTTGGCAGTCGGAAGCGGTCGTGTCGATCGGCAGGGAAGGTTGGATTCCGGCACCCCCATCTCGTGGCTACACTCATCGAATCTCAGCGCGTTCGGCGCGCGCCGACTGCTTGCTCGACCGCGCCCAAAGGAATTAAGAATGGCGAACGACGATCGCACAAAGATCATTCTCCGGAGAACGCCGGAATCAGCCGTCATGTCGGCAGAAGTCAAACGAGCGATGGAGATCACCGCCGATCTCAATCGTTTGACGTTCAACGATGCGGACGAAGTCCGAGCACTGTTCAGCATTCTCATAGGAAAGACGGTGGACGCCAACTTTGTATTGATACCGCCGTTCTACGCAACCGGCGGAAACAATACCCGTGTCGGGCGCAACGTCTTCGTAAATCAAAATTGCACCTTCTATGATTTAGGCGGCCTCGACATCGCCGACGATGTGATGATCGGACCGAACGTCAGCATCATCACGTCCGGCCACCCGCTAGAGCCCGCCCAGCGGCGCTCCTCAGTCGTCGCAAAGCCCATCACGATCGAAAGAAACGTCTGGATCGCAGCCGGCGCAACCATCATCGGAGGCGTAACAGTAGGTGAGAACTCAGTCGTCGCAGCGGGTTCGGTCGTCACCAAGGACATTCCGCCTAACTGCCTTGTCGGGGGGAATCCGGCGGGGGTCATTCGTTCGATCGGCGACTGAGAAGATGTTCGTAAGGATCTATTTTCGCCCTACCGCCCGTCCCAACCCCGACGCTGAGGCTCGCCAGGCTTTGGTGCTAGAAAGCGGACCCGGAAAAGGTTGCTAGGGATGGTTAGCTGACGTGTCGGTCGTTCTGCCGCCGCACATTCCGCGCGCCCGCTGAGCCGTACCACGCGACCTATGTTGAGCGCGCGTGCGACGGCCGCGTCAGTTCGCTGGATAGGGGCCAAAATGCCCGATGACCTCACGGGCCGTGTCCTCGTCGTTCAGGACGAAGACCTCATAGTTCGATCCACCAGGCGCAACGCGAATAACCACGTGGCCGTGATAGCTTCGATAGATCTGATCCATGATTGGTCCGATGGCGGCCCGTGTTTCAGGGGCCATCCCGGTCGCGAAAACGTCCCGGGGCCCGGAATAGAACTCCTGAGACGCCAATCTGACCACCACCTCCTCGCCCGGCTGAGCTGAAAGCCAGTTTTGTTGGACGATAACTCGAGGCCTGAGCGCCCGCAGGATGGCGCCGTTGACCGTGTCCCGATTGCCGTGATGGTCGAGCGTCATCACGCTGACCGGCCCGACCACGGCCGCGACCGGCGTCTCCATGTCGCGCCACCATGGTTGGGTGTAGTTCGGAACGCCTGGGATGTCGCCACCCGAATAATAGCCGAATTTTCCGTAGGTGATCTTGATCACGTTGCTGAACGGATTTTCGTCGTAATGACAGTCCTTGATGGCGTCGGCCGGAATGTATTTCTGGGTATCCTCACCCCGGCCCGTCCAAATCACTCCGCTCGACGCGATATTCCTGATGTGGAAGTCGGGAAATTTTTGCGGACGGACCAAATGAATTTGATCCAGCAAACCCGGACGCAACCCCTCGACCGGCTGCTCGCTCCGGCGGCGGAAGTCAACCATCTTCAAATAATTGACGAGCGTCTTCTCGTTATTGGTTTCAAGGCACGTTCGAAGATTGACCGGCGTGGTGTAGTTTGGCGCGGCTCGATCGACGAGGGTTTTGATCGGGATCAGATCAGCCACCTCGGTGATGCCGGTCAGCTGATAGGCGCCTGTCGCCGACATCGGACTCGACGGCAGCAGCATACCGATGTGGTCGGTGTGGAAATGAGTGATCAGCGCATAATCGAGCGCGACAGGGCGGTCATGCGGCGCGAAATGGCGGATGTAATCCGCGATCCAGTAACCGGCGGCATGCTCGGCGTTCGGTCGGGGCGGGAACGGCTTGAGAGGCGCGACCGACTTGATGAACTCTTGATCTGTCTCACCGGCGTCGATCAGCATAGTCGTGCCATCGGGCATGACGATGTAGGCGGAATTCCCGCGACCGGTGCTGATGTGATGGACGTACAGGTAGCCATCCGTCCATGGAGGCAGGACTTGCTGGCGTGCCGGTGCGATCGATGACGCCCCTGCCGCCCCACCGGAGGCGGGACCTTCGGCCTCCGCCGCCCCAGCCACCAAAGGGGCCAGGGCGAGAAGACCGAGCAGCGCCAAGATACGGGATCGAGTACGCAGAGCCACGCCGCTCACCACCGATAGAGTACGGAGACGGACGCCTCGCGCCCGAAGATTGGGCGGCCGACCGTAGCATCGCTCACCGTTCCGATCCCGAGCGCCGAAGCGCGGGAGTTGCCCTCGGTCAGGCCGGCCGAGTTCGTCACGTTTGAAACCAACGCCCGCAGCTCGATACGGTCGGTCGGCTTGGCGGTGACGCCAAGGTCGAGCGTCGTGTAGCCCGGTAGGACGCTGAGGTCGGAATCGTCCTGAAATCGCTTGCCCACAGTATAGATGTCGGCGAATGCTCGGCCGCGCCAACGGCCAATATTGAACAGATAGGCCGGCTCCAAGGAAACGCTGTAGGTCGGCACGCGTGGGATCGTATCGTTGAGCGAGCTGGCGGCGGACAGTCCGGTCAACGTCTGTATCGAGTCGATCTTGGGGTTCTGGATTGTGAACGTGCCCGACAGATCGAAGAAACGAACCGGCCGCCAATCCGCTTCTCCTTCCACGCCGACCGTTGTCGAATTGAACACGATGCTGGAGTTGGTGACGCTGCCGTTGGCGGCGGCGACCTGGGTGGTCGCGCTCAGCTGGTCGAAGTGGGCGTAGTAAGCCGTGACGGCGGCTTGGAAAGTCGATGTCTTGAACTTCAGGCCGCCTTCCGCCTGGTTGACAATCGAAACAGGGAGAGGCTGGCCGTTGGGCAAGGTCGCGCCGCTGATGATCGTCGTGAACTGCGGCATGCTGTAGGCGTGCGAATACCGCACAAACGCGTTCAGGTTTGAGAAGATGTCGTATGCCGTGCCAAAGGTGTAGGAGGTTCCGTGCAGGTCTTCCCGATGCGGCGTGTAACTCACCACGCCCTGAACCGACTGGGCCGCCAGTGGGCCCGTGGTGCTGAGCACCTGGGTTCCTAGAACGCCCTGTTCGCCCTTGTTCTGGCGGGACTCGTAGCGCACGCCGCCGTCCACCTGCCACTGAGGTGTAAGATGGACCGTGTTCTCAAGATAGCCTGAGAGCGCGACCCCGTTAAGCGACCCGCTGTTGCTGCCGGATCCATAGCTTAGAAAACCGTTCTCGGTCACATTGCCCAGAACCGCGCCGGACGCGCTCAGGGCGCGAATGTCCAACGCATTGGGGTTGTTTTGGACGTTTTGCAGGATGGCGTTCTCAAGCTCCTGGTGACCGTAGTGATAGGCGCTCGCATAGAAGCCGAAGGTGACGTCGTCTTTGATAGTGTCGGTCACATCGAAGGTCTTGGAAAGATGCACGTCGTTGATGACGTCGCGCATCTGGGTCCGGATCGAGTCGTAGTTGTTCGCCATGACAAGGCCGGCGGTGGTCGCGGGATTGTATTCGGTTCCCGATCCCACCACAGAATAGTCCAGCGACGCTGTTCCGGGGAACGCCTTCTGGGCCGCCGCCAGGTTGGAGGAGAGGAAGCTCGAAGCGCTCGTCGGAGTCGCGGCGTTGAATATGCCGTCCAGCCCAACGCGTCCATCCACATAACGCGCTCGGTCGCTGATCGTCCATCCGCCGCCGAGGTCGTAATCACCGCCCGCCGTGAAGGTGGCGATATCGGGATGAACCCCGTCGGACAGGGTCCGCGAGACGACAGCGCCGGAGGGCGTGCCGTTGAGCGTCCGGATCTGGACATGATCGAAGGCGCTACTGGTAAGCGTGCCGTAGTTCGGATTGATCAGGTTGCTGAGGGAGGCGCCGGTCAGGGGGTTGGTCAGCGGAATGTCCGTATAGATGGCGCTCGTGTCGTTTAGGTACTTGATGTCGGCGAACAACTTGCCCTTTGGCAGCAGATAGGTGGCGCCCATCTGGATTTGACCGCCGTTGTCAGCGGGCGAGAAGCCTTGGTCGCGAAGACCATTATCAACCCGGTATGATCCGCCGACGCTGTAGAGCAGGTTGTCGGTGATCGGGCCCGACTGATACCCCGAGACGCGGAATAGGCCAGCGGTGCCACCTTCGACCTGGATGGCGCCTTCCGGCGTCGGCGTGCCATGTCGGGTGATCAGGTTCACGACGCCGCCGGACGCGTTATTGCTGAAGATCGACGCGGTCCCGCCACGCTCGACTTCCGCGCGCTCGGTCATCAGGTCGACGCGAAAGATCTGGTCGATGTTGAGAAATCGCTCGTAGTTGGATTCGAACAGGGGAATGCCGTCTTCCAAGACGTCGATCAGGCGAAATCCGGCGTAAGGCAGCCCACGTATAACGATGTTTTCGTTTCCGCCCTCACCACCCGAATTCTCGACATTTATGCCCGGCTGGCCGCGCAGCAAATCCACAAGGCTTCGCGGCGACTTGTCGAGGATGGCTTGTTCCTTAAGGGTCGAAACCGCGTAGGGCGCCGTGAATTTGTCGATCGACCCGGCGGTCCCGGTCACGACCACTTCCTGCACGGCGAACACGTTGTTGGTAGAGGCCGCCACCGAATTCGATGACTGTTCAGGGACGTCAGTCGATGCGGATCGACCCTGTCGAATGACAAATCCCCCGGTAGGGGTCCGCTCGAAACCGAGGCCCGATCCAGCCAGAAGCCGCCGCAGGGCTTCCCCGGTGGACAACTGCCCCTGAACGCCTGAGGTGGTCTTACCTTTCACGAGCGCGGGGTCGAAAACCACATCCTTGCCGCTCGACATCGCGAAGGCCCGCAAGGCTACACCGAGGTCCTGGCCGGCGATGGAGTAGGATTTTGGCAAGTCTTGAGCCAGCGAAGGCGCCGCAATCGCGAATCCCGCAAGACTGATGGCAGCACAACCCGCCATCAAAGCCATACGCTTCCTGATATTTGCTCTGAACATAGTCTTTCCCCCCGTTTCGACGCCCTTCGCGTTGCCCGCTAAGACGCGGAGCAAGCACGAGCCCCCGGGGAAAATTTGTGAAATTTAAACGACAACCTGCCGGCTAGTGGGGCTTCAGGACGATGGTGTTTTCGTCCTGGCGGGCGATTTCCACGGGAAATGCGCTCGTGACCGCGTCGACAAAATCATCGGGGCGTCCCGTGTGGAACACGCCGCTGACCCGGATGCTCGCCAGTTTGGGGTCGGCGAGGATGATCTGCACGCCTCCGTATCGGTTGAGGTCAACGACTGTTTCGCCCAGAGTGGCGTCGTCAAGGATCATCCTGCCATAGCGCCACGCCTGAACCTTGCGAAGATCCACCTGGCGCACCGAAACGGGTTCGGCGGAGCTGACCCATGCCTGCTCACCCGGCGTCAGCACGGCGGCGGGTTCGACCTTGGCTAGCGTGGCTTCGGGAAGCGATCGGGATTGCCGTCGCCCGCTCTTGTAGGGCGGCTCGTCGCGCGGGTTTCCATCGCGATAAATTGCGACGCGCCCCTCCTCCAGGGTCACCAGGACGTCGCTGCCGACGCGCCGAACCTCGAACGCCGTGCCAAGCGCTCGAACCTCGTCCCGACCGGCGAAGACGCGGAAGGGGCGGTCGCGGTCCTTGGCGACCTGGAAAAACGCCTGGCCTCGATCGAGATAGAGCCGCCGCTCCGATTTCGACAGCTTCACACGAAGCCTGCTGTCGGTGTTCAGGAGGACGCCGGTCCCGTCGGCAAGACGAACGCGCTTCTGTTCGCCCGGCGCGGTTTGCAGCATCTGCTCGCGGCCGAGCACCACGAACGCCGCGATGCCCGCCGCTGCGGCTGCGACAGCGCCTGTTCCTCCGAAAACAGCCGTCCGCCGTGTCACACGCCCGATGACGCGGGCCGGCGTGCGTAGGGGCCGAAGCGCCCTGTGGCCGTCATCGGACGCCGCCAGGTGTTGCGCGCCGTCCCATAGGGCGGTGCAGTCCGCGAAGGCCTGAGCGTGGGCCGGGTCTTCCTCCATCCACGAGCGGAAAGCCTCTTCGTCGGCGCGCGTGCGTTGGTCCGAGCCTAGGCGCACGACCCAAGACGCCGCAATTTCGCCAACGGTCTCATCGATCTCAATCATGGCGAGGGAACCGGAGCCGAAGATGGTTGAGGGCCTTGCCGATATGGCGCTCCACCCCTTTGACGCTGAGGGCGTAACGAGCGGCGATCTGCGTGTAGGTCAAACCGTCCTCCCGATTGAGCAAGAACATCTCTCGTGTGTCGGTCGGCAATTCGCTCAACGCTGCAACAAGCCTTTCGAGAGCCTCTTTTCCCTCTAAGACGCGATCCGCAGCCGCTTCCCCGCTGGCCAGGGAAAAATCTTCGATCGGATGATGCTGGGCGTCATAACGGGTCTTGGCCTTGCGGGCTCGGCTGATCAGCACGCTGGAGGCAATGGTGAAGAGGTAGGCTTCGGCGTTTTGCACCGTCTCCTCATTTGTGCGCGCGAGCCGGACGAACACTTCCTGTACGCAGTCCTCGGCCGCGTCCAAGGGGAGGCCCTTGCGTGTGAAATAGCGCAAAAGGGGTTCACGATAGCGCAGCGCCAAGCCCTCCAATCGCGTGGTGCGATTGGAGTTCGTGCCGGCTTGCCTTGCGCCCAGGTCGACCATGTCGCTTTAGACAACCGCTCCTCACCGCGCCAACCGCGGGCATTGGGCTGCTCTCTCCTAAAGACGCGCTTCGTTCGATTTCCCCCGACTGAAACTGGCGAGGCGTCAAAAAAATTCTGGCGCCGCCATGTCTCAACCGGCCCGCTAGCCACCGTCCTACCAACGGCCGACCAGCAGCGGACACCTGCCTAGAGCGTTGGTTCGGAAACCTGTCGCCGACAACGTCTGGTTTGGGGAGGGGTGGTCTCGTCCGAACACCTTCCAAAAGCCGCCAATGAAGCCAGCCTGAGCGGCGGTCTTGTGGCGATCAAAATGTCTCGATGCAAGCTAGCCGGGGCAAGCTAGCCGGGGAGGTATTTTCGAATTGGGAGAGCACGGCTTGGTTCAGTACAATTCCACCTGAACAGCTTCCGGTTACAGGTTAACACAATCGGTTGTTGGGCATCATTCGAATCGACTCTCGCTTGTCCGCTAACGGGTTGGTTTCTTTGAGGAGTGGTCGGGGCGATCAAGCGGATGCCCGGTTGAGCACCTGGGTCGGACGTCGACCAAGCTAGCTCCGTTGAAGAAGCTCCGAGAGTAGCGCGGCTACGGCTTCGGGCTTCTCGACTGGCGGAAGGTGGCCGCAGCCCGGGATGACGTGAAGGGTCGATCCAGGTGTGAGCCTATGGATCTCGCGCGACAAGCTGACAGGGGTCATTCGGTCGTCTTGGCCAACGATAACCGACGTGGGCGCCCTGATGCCAGGGAGCACTTCGCGCAGATCGCCCCGAGCGAGCACCGCACGGTTCTGCCGAACGTAAGCACGGGCGCCGACCCGCACGCTCATCTCCACCAGCTCCGCACGCACGTCGTCCGGCGCATTCGGATGGACGAGCAACGCAAGGCTGCGCTCGGCCTGACGCCTGAAGTTGCGCGTCCTGCCGACGACAAGATTGGCGAGGAGGCGGTACATCTTGCGACCAAGAGTGTCTGGCAGCGCGTTCGTATCGATCAGCGCCAATTGTGTGATCCGTTCGGGCGCGAGCCGCATCAGCTCCAGTGCAACCATTCCGCCCATCGAGACGCCTGCAAGAGCGAAGCGTTCTGGCGCTTGGTCAAGGATACGACGGGCCATCCCCGCAAGAGTGTCGTCGCTATGCGTGTCGCCTATCAAGCACTCGACGCGGCTTCCCAGGGCTGCAACCGTGCGCCGCCACACAGCGCCGTCACTTCCGAGCCCAGGTATCAGAACAAGAGTTTGCATATGATGTGAGCCCATCTTTACCATGAGGCCCCAGCTCTACACCTTCAACCGTGGTTGAAGGTCAAGCCTATGCGCATTGGTGAACTGACGAAGTGAGCCAGACCCGCGCGTCGGCGGCTTCGTGAAATCGATTCAACAAGGGCAGATCGATCCGGCAGGCGGCGCACCACGTCGCCCAGACGTTGATCAGCATGACCTTGCCAGGCACGGCCGCCAGCCGCACCGGCTGGCCGTCGGGCCGGGTCAAGGACACCGAGGGGAGGCTCTGCGCCGGCTCTATCAAGGTGAACCGCCCCCTCCCGGTTCGGAAAAGCGGTGGATTGTCGAGGGGCCGAGCAAGACCGCATCCCGCGGTTACCGAAGCGGAGACCATGCCAACCAACGGCGCCAGAGGTGCGCGACGGGTGCGCGGGCGACCGCAGTAAGTCCCGCTGGGCTCGCTATCCATGGATGTAGGCCCAGCCCGTCTCCTGCAATTCGGCAATCCGGCCAATGCCAAATGGCACTAGCCTCGCACCTTGAATCGGGTTGATCGGGTGTCCCTCTCGCTCCTGGGCGAGCTGACGCGATGCGTCACACATGCTGAAGACGATGTCGGGCATCATCCGGCGCAAGGCGGCCAACGGTTGCTGAAGCGAAGACGTGTCGTCTCGGAAGAGCTTGATTCCCGAACCGTTCGCCACGATTTCAATCTGCACCGTCTCATGCTTTTCGGCGTAGGCGCGAGCGAGGCTCAGCGAGTAACTGATCGCGTGACCCATGACCTTGTCGTCATCGGAGTCGATCAGGATCACGACATGGTGTCGCCTCGCCGTGCGGGTGGTGATCACGCGGGCGAACGCAGGTGTCGCCAGGCTGGTCATTTCGCTGGAAGCGAGCGCAGCGAGGACAAGCCAGAGAAGGGCTCGACGCTTAAAGCCCGTAATCCCGCTCGAGACCTCAAGCTTGCCCATTGGTCTGGTTCTTTCCGGAAAGGCCGTCTGTACCTGGCCGGGCTTCAGTCGGCTGCGGGCAGGCCAACCAAGGCCGCGCTGTCGCGCCAAAGGCTGGCCATCGCAGCGTCATCGCTGGCGAGCTCCGAGATATCCGGCCACGTCAGGCGGCGTTTGATCTGGGAGGCGTAGAGCCGCCCCGTAGGTGAAACGGTCCGGCCTAGCGCCAGGTCGGCCAGAAGGGCTCCGCCACCTGCAGGGGTGTTCATGCGCAGGAAGACGCTCAGAATGGGCAGCAGTACCGCGAAGACAAATTTGAAAGCGGGCGACTGGTGGCGGGATAGCTGCGTCCCGGGTGTAAGACCTGGATTGAAAGCGATCACTCTGATCCCCCGCTCTTGCGCGAAGGCGGATGACGCCAAGGCGCGGGCGGTCAGCAGGTTGCAGAGCTTGGACGCCGCGTAGGCGCGCAGTCCCGACCTCGGGCCTTGCGATTTCGCGAGTTCGACCTCGCCGCGGACCAGCTTGCCGGCGTCGGCGTGCTCGGGCGGTGCGATGGGGTTGGTCTTTGGATCATGGAGGTTGCTCGTCGTCATCACCACGATCGCCCCCGGCGCCAGCCGTGGCGTCAGCAGCCGGAGCAGCAGATAATGGGCGAGATGGTTCACGGCGAAGGTGGTCTCGAACCCGTCTTCCGTGCGGTGTTTGACATCGCCCACCTGAACGGCGGCGTTGAGCACGAGCCCGTCTATGCGAGCGTCGCCGAGCCTTTGTTCCACCGCCGCCGCGAAGCTGCGCACGCTGGCGAGGCTGGCTAAGTCCAGCGGTAGACATTTAATCTTCGAGGGCGCCTTGCCGCGCGCGCCAACCAGGAGCCGGACATTCGGGTCTCTAAGCATTTGCTCCGCCGCGACGAGCCCGATGCCGTTCGTCCCACCTGTCATCACGATCGTTTTCATATGAGCGTAGCCTTTCCGGGGCGCTTGCAACCTCGACCACGTCGGATCTTCCGCAGCCTTGTGGGTGCATTCAGTGGGCGCTGAAGCCTCCATAGTTAGAGCGGTCGTTCGATCTATTTATGAGTGGGTGTCAATCTCGGGTCAAGGGTTGTTAGATTGAACGCTCTAGGTTAGGGGGCCTCTAGATGCGAAAAGTCGATCCGGTCAAATACGAGGAGAGGCGCGGCGGAATCCTCGAAGCGGCGGAACGCTGCTTCGCGCGTCACGGCTTTCATGGGGCGACCATAGCGCAAATTTGCGCGGAAGCGGGCATTAGCCCCGGCCATCTGTACCACTACTTCGAGACGAAAGAGTCCATCATCGCAGCCATTGCGGATTCGGAGCTCGAATACGCCAAGTCTCGATCTGCGCAGATGCTGGAAAGTTCCAATCTGATTGCGGCGCTGATCTCCGAAATCGAGCTTGTGAACATCCGACATAAGGAGACGGGCCCGGGAGTCTTGCTTGATATGCTGGCTGCGGCTGGACGGAATGCTGCGGTAGGAAATATATTGCGAGAAAACAGCGCCAGTGTGTGCGAACTGTTGGCCGAACACCTGCGCAGTGGGCAGGCCAGCGGTCAAATCGATGCGGGCCTTGATGCGGATACGGCGGCCGCGGTTTTGCTCAGCCTTATCGACAGCTCCAAGACCTTATCGATTCGCGTCCCGAATTTAGATCCGAAAAAACGGTCGAAAGCTCTTGAGCAACTGATCACACGGTTCCTATCGCCGCCGGGCGCCCACGCCCAGACCACAGTGGGTTCCGTCATCGTCGAGGGCGACAAGACTTCCGCCAGCGCCCAGGCTGTGACGACCCAGAACAGTGCTTGACATCGACCGTGGCTCGGTGGTGACGATTTTGCCAATCGGACGAGGAGCCGACGCAGCGGCCTACGATCCCGAGCGCCACTGGGTGTTCAGTTCGAACGGCGCGGACGGGACGCTAACGGTCATCCAGCAGAGCGGCGCCGACAGCTATACCGGTTGAGGCCCTTCTTATTTGCAATGGAATGCGATGACGGTTGCCTCCGAATAGGGAGCAAGCCGGGCTGGAGCCACGCCTAAACATTTGCTCTGACAATGCCGCCTTGCGCTCTCAGCCGCGCTGGGGGCCCTCGGCTGTTCGGGTCTGCTGCATTAGCTCGGAGCTGAGGTGGTCGATCCAATCCTCCAGCATTTTCCGAGAATGGGCCGGACATCGAAGATAGACGCGCTCAGCGTCCGCTAGCAGGTCAAGAAAAGCGACTCGGAGGTCCATTTGGCCTAGGTACGCGGGGCGGCCCGCATCGGCCAGCCCACAAACTCATTAAATGAGTCTTAAGTGATCTCGCACCTGGAGCGGGGCGCCGGTCTAGTCTCTGACCCGACCTGTTCCTGGCAGGGGATCGGCAAAGGTGCGACCCTCTGCGAGCATGTCCGTAAGGCTGTCGATCACCCTCGCGTAAAATTCGCGCAATTTGGGCGCGGCCTTGAGGTAGGCCCGGTGCGCGTCCCGTAGCATGGCCATTTCGTCCGACATAACGGACAGGTAGGCGGGCCGGCCTACAGGGGCCAGCCCGCTCACCTTACGGATGATTAGGCGGCCTTCTTGGCCTTGGGCCCGGGCTTGCCCTTTGCAGCGGTCTTCGCCGGGGCCTTGGTCGCGACTGGCGCTGGCGCTGCGGCCTTGCGACCCAGGCCGAGGCTTTTGGCCAAGTTGGACCGTTGAGCCGAATAGGCGGCGGCGACCATGGGGTAATCTTTCGGCAGGCCCCACTTGGTCCGGTACTCGTCGGGGGTCAATCCGAAGCCCGAGAGGTGACGCTTCAGAGACTTATATTTTTTGCCGTCTTCCAGGCTGATCAGGAAGTCGGGAGTGACGGATTTCTTGATCGGAACCGCTGGGGTCGGAGCTACTGCTTCCGCAGGTTGGTCAGCGGCCGACAGCGCCTTGAATGTCGCAGAAATCAGTGCGGGCAGGTCGGCAACCGGGACGTTATTGTTGCTGACGTATGCGGCGACGACATCGGCGGTCAATTCGATCATGGTCTCGGGCGCTTCCTGGGCTTCTTCATTCATGGGGAATACTCCTACTCGAATCGGGTGGTGAATACTGACAGAGTATTCCCGTTTCCTTAATTTTCCAATCTGGGGCGGCAATGATCGTAGATGAGCAAGCTGTGATCGGCGAATATATCGTCAAAGCTGGCCGGGATTTGGAGAATCGTCTGGAAAAGGCCGAGATGCGGCATTGTCAGACTAACCGATTGGTGGGGAGGGGCAGCGAGTGGGCAGCTATGAATCGCAGCCTGTTTCGCTGCTTCAACAGCTCGCCGGATGTGATCCGAACGGCGGCGCTGATGTACGTTAAATACCCTCTGTCGCTGAGGAGGGGGGAGGGCCTGCTTGCCGAGCGGGGCGTCGCCGCCAGCTATGAGCCAGCTATGAGACGGTGCGGTTCTGGTGGAATCGACGCGATCCGCGCCGTCTTCCACAACCACTTCAACCCGGAGCGCGCCTCGTCGGCCGCATAACCTGCAAAGACCGACGCTCAGCCGCCCTGGTCGAGTGGCGGCCGGTCGCGGGATAGAGCTGGCTCGGGTTTGAGCGAACTGCGCCCAACTGGAGACAGTTTCTCGTTGGACTGACAGCGCTCGGGGGAGAGATCACATCGACAAGGGGCGACTGCAAAATGGCGCGATTCCCATACAGCCGGGTGCTCATCGCCCACTTAAGAGTCCGGTTTGAAAGTTTTCCCCTTATCGGCTTCTATCCGCCAATATGTATCATTCCCCTTCAATCCGTCCTGCACGATGCTTTCAATGTTGTTCAGCCGATTTTCGATTTTCGCGAGCGCTGCTGCGGCCTTCAGAGAAGCGTCCTCTGAGTCTTGCCGAGCTAAAAGCCGGCCCAGCAACAATTTCGTCGCCGTGCTCAAGCTAGCGAGTTCACGCCTCAAGGCCAGGAGTGAAAGCCGATCATACTTATTGAAGTGCCGCTCTCGAGAAATCCTGGAGCGGACGACTGCGGTCGCCCACTCTGTCAAGGACATGCCTGCGAGGCGCGCCTCCGCCCGCATTCGCTCCAGGTCGCACTCCATGAGATGAAGGTAAAGCCTTGTATCCGCGGATGAGCCGACGCTTGAGCGCTTTTGTTTGCAGGTATCTGTGGAATTTTGAGGAATATTTCCCATGAATTCGGTATTTATGTTTGAATCGGGGGCGAACGGTAATTTTCAATCTATGTGAGGCATGCGTCGAGTGGCGAGCCGAAGCAAATGTAACTTCGGTTCGCCTTATCGCGCCGTTATTTAGAACGGATAGTATCGGAAGCTTGTGAATAGCATGTTGTCGTGGGCTGTCGGTGCGCCGCCAACTCCGCCGAAAGCTTCACGGTCGATATAGGACCACTGCAAGCCAAGGCGGACCTGACCCCAGGGGCCCGAGTACATCTTCTGCCACAGACCGGCGGTCAGCTCCGATAGCATACGGGTGTTGCCGGTGCAGGTGAGGGTAGAGGCTTCTACGTCGCATCCGGTGTTCACCGCGGTGAAGGCGCCGTAGCTGCCCTTGCCGCCGTCTGGACGATCGTCGTGCTCCTCGCCGCCGAACACGTAGATGTCCAGGTCTTTGGTCGGGTGTCCGGTGACGCCGAACATGGCCGCGGTTTCCTCGATCGCCGTGATCTTGCCGCTAGGCGTGAACGCCACGTCCGGTAGACCCGCTGTCGCGTAGCGGCCAACGCCCTTGCCGGTGACGCCGGAGAGCTGGACGTCCAGCCAGCCTGGAATGGCCTGTGCGGTGAGGCCGCCGCCGACGCTGCCGGCGCTCAGGTTGTTGCTCTTCAGGTTACCGAGCTGCTCGTAGAACGAGCGGTACATGCCGAACACCTCGCCATGGACGTGCCGGCCCATGACGTCCTGCTCGGTGGCGACCTTGCCGATGAGATCGGGGATGTGGTTGATCGATTGGGTGGCGGGTGCGACGCCGCTGACAGCGGTCACGGCGCCGCCGGTGGATGTGGTCGACAGGGTTCCGGTATCTCCGCCGAAGAAGCCGGACCCATTGTTGATCGTGGTGATCACGTTGGCCGCTGCCGGCGCCGAACCGCCGAAGGTGGTCTGCGGATTTTCCGCCGACACCGCCAGCCAGAGGCTCTTGTTGAACAGGTCCTTGGTCACGCGGAGCTGCGGCTGCCGCGTCCAGACGAAGCCGGCCACGTATTGCGCATCGATCGAGGGAGGGATGACCTCGTTGCGCGGGCTGATGCCCTTGCTGTTCATGGTCGCCAGCGACCAGTTCTGGCCCGCTAGGATGTGCCACCCCTCGTCGGCCCAATCCACGGTCCCGTACAGATTGCGAATCCGCAGGTTGTAGGAGTTGGACTGGTTGGAATTGGCGGTCTGGGCGGCGGCCTGGAAGTCGAACTCGCCATACATGCTGAGCTTCAGGTCGGGATTGACCTGGCCTTCGGCGAGGCCGGACAGACGGCTCTGGCGAGCCGTCTCGCGGAATTCTTCCGCATGGCCCTGGCGCGATTGGGCGAAGGGGATTGAATTGAATGGCGAGGAGATGTCGGCGGCCAGATTATGCTGACGATAGATGCCCGCTGCTTCGATGAAGCCGCCGGGGGTGATCTTGACGCCCTTGACGTAGATGCCGTCGGTCTTGGGCTTCACCTTGTCGATCTCGGCGGCGACGGCCGTCGGGATGGACTGGATGATGGCGGCGGTGGCGTCGGCGTCCTGGGCCTGGGCGGTCTGGACTTGTTGCTGCGCAGCGGTGGCGACCGCCTGGGCCTGCTGGATTTGAGCCTGAGTCGCAGCCTCGGCCTGGTCCTTGGCGTCCAGGCGAGCCTGCAGAGCGTGGAGCTCATCCCGCAACGTGGTCAACTCGCTGGAGGCGGCCGTGTGGATCGTCTTCTTATGGACGATCCGCTTATGGGCATGATGGGAGTCGGCCGCCTGGGCGGCGACGCTCGTCGCCACAGCGATGAGCGCGCCGACCGCAGCGCCACGGAAAAGCGTGGTCTTGGTATGCATTGGAACTGTCCCCTCGGGTGGATTTGGCCTGCGGATTACAGGCCAGCCTTGGTTCGGCTTACGGACGCGGCCGCGACGGTTCCGTCGGCGGCGGGCGTGATCTGAATCTTCCAGGTGATCTCATCCAGGCTCATGCCGGGACGATGCTCAAAGGAGGAATGGGTGCAGGAGATCGCCCCGCCTTGGGCGCTTGGGAGGCGGCAGAAGGCGCCGGCTTTGCGCACCACTTGAGTGGCGGCCTGAACGGGCATCCCTACGCTGATGTTCTGAGCGAAGAAGGCCCTCGCGGCCGGCTCGCGTTGCTCCAACGGCATGAATTCGGCTGATTCAAACGTGAAGCGGGTGGGCGTCGCGAGCGCGCTCGAAGCTGCCGTGAACAGAAGCGTTGCAGCCAGAACCCGGACGGCGTTCGGGCGGCAAGCGTTCGAGGAAATGATCATTGTTGGCTTCCATTTCAGGTTGGAGGGGTAGGAGGGGGAAAGGCGGGTCCTCACCGCATGAACTCGTGGACGAAGGCGTACCCGGCCTGGGCGGTGGCCACGCCCAGCAGTCCCCGCAGCGCCAGCAGACCGCCACGCGCCGCTGGGCTCAGGCGCATGGGCGGTGGGGGCGACCGGGCCCAGGGACGGGCGTCGTCGGGTCGGTCGAGGTGGGAAAGGGCCTGCATGACGCTCAGCCGATCTTGACGCCGATGGCGCCGAGGAAGCCCACGACGGCGTATGCGCCGCCGGCGAGCGCGGTCAGGGCGGTGATGGAGACGCCCAGCACATTGGTCAGCCGCCCGTTCATATGCGCGCTTATGATCTGGCGGTCGTTGCCGAGCATCAGCAGGAACACCAGGGCCGAGGGCATCAGGGTGGTGGCCAGCAGGGCGCGTCAGGAAAGAAGGCAGGCTCGAGGCGAACCCCGGCTCCGGGGCGAACGCATCGAGGGGCGGCGGAGACATGCTCGCGCTCCTTCGGGTTCAATGCGAATGGAAGAAGGCCTGGCTGGGTCTTTCGGTCCAGGCAGGCCAAGGCTCAGACGGGGAGGACGTCCGGCCGAGCTTTGGAGAACTGCGCGATCAGCGCAGGGTCCATATTGAGATGCTGGGAGACCAGTTCAGGCGGTGTGCAGGCCAGCCATTGGATCAAAGACACTTCGGCGAACCGTTCAGCCTTGAAAATCTCAAGGAAGACCAGATCCGTGTTACCGACGTTCTGGACGTAGTGACCGAAGCTCTTCTTGACGTACCCAAGATCGCCGGGTCGGAAGTCGGCGGTCTGGGCGCGCGGTCCGGTGTTGAACACCGTCATCCGGGCCCGGCCCTTGAGATAGTACTGCCACTCGTCCGCATTGGGGTGCCAATGCAGCTCCCGCAGACCGCCAGGCTTGATGGTGACTAGCGCTGCGGCGATCGTCTTGGAGATCGGGAAGTTGCGGCTGTCGATCACCTTCACTTCGCCGCCGCGAGTGGCCCGGGTCGGCTTCATGTCGTTCATGGAGAAGGTGAATTCGAATTCCGGCTCGCCATAGGGAGAGGCGATCGCGCGCTGGACCTGCGCCAGCGGCGGCGGTTCGGGCGCCTGATAGATCCATAGGTTGTCGACCGGGATGTTCTTGAAGGCGCTGACCGGCAGGTTGAAGTTCTCCGCCAGGATTTCCGGAGGTGTGTGCGCGATCCAGTCGGTCAGCAGCAGGGTGTTGAACTCAGACGAATGACCGTTGTCGAACACCAGGGTGAATTCTGCGCCGGATGGGCCAAGGCCCTGGAGGGAATGGGGCAGGCCGGGCGGGAAGTACCAGAGCTCGCCCTCCTTCACGTCGCGCACCGCCGGGCGACCGTCGCCGTCGATCACGGTGATGCGGCACTTGCCGTCGGTCATCACCGCCCACTCGGCCTGTTGGTGCCAATGCAGTTCGCGCACGCCGCCGGGACCCAGGCGCATGTTCACGCCAGACACGGCTTCCGAGATCGCGAAGTCGGCCTGGGTCACTTCGCGCGCCCAGCCGCCGTTCTGGATGCGCTTATGGGCGTTGTTGAACGAGGCCCAGAACAGATCCATCCCGTCTACGTCGGTGGCCGGCGGATTTTGGAACGACGGGAATTCATCGGCGAGCGCGGCGTTCTGCGGGCCAGGATTTTTCAGCGTGACCGGATTGGCGACGTTGATGGCGCCCTGAGGCGGACGGTCGGGATTGCCGAAGACAGCGGCGTTCGCCGCCGTGCCGACGGCCGCGACAGCGCCGCCAACGGCTGTAGCGGTGAGCAGGTTGCGCCTGGACATTTCAGTCATTGATTTCGCCTTAGGCTTGTGGCGGCAGTTATGGCTCTTGCAAGCGCACTTCGCTCGCGAGTACTTCCAATTACAAAATTGGGACGCACGTTACATCAGGTTGTATTGATAAGGTCCGCGCCTCTCAAAATCTTGTCGTTGATCTTGTAGGGGCGGATGCGTAGGATCGATATTGATTAGTGTCATGCCGGTTTTGAATGATCCTATGTACGACGTAAATCTGCTGCGCACGTTTCTAGCCGTCGTGGACGCGCGCCATTTCACGGCGGGTGGCGCGGCGATCGGGCTCAGCCAATCGACGGTCAGCCAGCATATCCGTCGTTTGGAGCTCATCTGCGGTCGGCAGCTGCTGGCGCGCGACACCCACGCGGTGACCCTGACGACGGACGGCGCCGTGATGGTCGGGTTCGCCCGCGACATCGTGGGGACGAGTCTTCAGGCGGTGGACTATTTCTCGGGGGCGGCGCCTCGAGGGCGGGTGCGGTTTGGCGTTTCCGACGATTTGGCGTTGACGCGTCTGCCGGTGATCTTACGCGAACTTATTCAAGCCAATCCTTTGCTCAGCATCGAGCTGACGGTCGGGCTGACCAGCATGCTGTATCAGAAGCTGGATTCCGGCCGGTTGGATCTTGTGTTCGCTAAGCGGCAGCCCGGCGATGATCGGGGAAGGCTGGTCCAGCGGGAGCGACTCATCTGGATCGCGCATAGCGAGCTGGAACTGGACGCCGCCGATTCCGTCCCCCTGGTGCTCTACCCCACCTCCAGCATCACCAGCGCCCTGGCGGTGGACGCCCTCAATCGAGCCGGGCGCCCGTGGTTCGTCGCATGTTCCAGCGAAACCTTGAGCGGGGTCCGAGCCGGCGTGCGGGCCGGCCTGGGCGTCACCGCGCAATCGCCCCTCCTTCTGCAGATTTCCCAGGGGGATTTGGTGCAGGCCCCCCAGAGCGCCGGCCTGCCGGAACTTGGCGAGGTCGAATTCGTGGTGCTCGGCCGAAGTGTGAAGCTTCAGGGCGCCATCGCGGCCTTGGCGGCTCTGGTCGAAGAACGGGGACCGGCCCTTTGGGATTAATGATCCCCGGTATGGCCTGAGGTTGCGCGGGATTTCTGCGCTCGCGCCTTAGCGGGTCTCGGGCCTTTTTTCATCAGGTTGCGGATAAATGAATCGACTGGGCGACCCCCGTCGCGATTGGCGCATGCGTGCGTTCCTGTTGGCGCTCCCCTTTGGCATGATCAGTACGCTCGTCGGCGGCGGCGACGTCGCCCGCGCGCACGTTCCCGCTTCCGACGCGGGGCGCCACCCAGGTCAGCGACGGCCTGGATTCGCGGTTGCGATCTCGTAAAGCTTCGGGTTAGCGATATTGCTCCAGGTGGCACGCTCCGGCAGCGAGCCACAGTGATCCAGCAGAAAACGGGACGGTCCGCGCCATTCGAGATCACCGACTCCACCCATAGCCTGCGCCGAACCAAGGCGAAGAACGGGAACAAACGCCTAATCACCGCCGGGTTTTGGAGTTGTCTCCGCCCGCGTGCGGTCCATTGGCGAGCCGTCGGCCGGAGATAGCCCCATCCGCTTGAAGTTGTCGGCGATGATGGGGCCCAAGGCGAGGGCTGCGGCGATGTCGCGTTTGCTGTCGGCGGTCTGGCCGAGTCGGCCCTTTACCAACCCCCGACCGTACAGGGAATTGGCCTCGTCCGGGTTGATCTTGAGGGCTGCATCATAAGCCTTCAGAGCCTCGCCGTCGCGACCTAGCCGCATAAGCACGAAGCCACGGCTGTCGAGGGTGGCCGCGTCGTCCGGCCTCAGCTTCAGTGCAGCGTCGCAATCGGCCAGCGCGCGTTCCAGATGCATCTGCTGCACGGCCAGCGAATAGCAGATGCTGTTCAACGAGCCTGGGTCGCGATCATCCGCCTCGGCGACATCGAGCGCCTTGTCCGCCTCCGCGTCACGGCCCAGCCTGTGCAAGAGCACGATCCGGTCCATACGCAGGCCGAGCGAGTGCGGCGCGTCACGTAGGGCCTGCTCGCAGTCCGCAAGCGCGGTCTGTGGCCGCCACTTGGCTTCGAGTTCCCATTCGCAAAGGGTGGCGGGCCTGGCGGCGGCTTTGCCGGTCAGGGTGTGCGCGCGATCGAAGTCGGCGTCCATCTTCGCCGACTGGTCGAGACGGCCCTCGAGCATGGCGCGGGTGGCGGCCAGGGCGCCGTCATCCTCCGGGTGATCCTTCACCAGCCGGTCGATCAGGGTGAGGGCGCCTGGGTAGTCCCTCTGCTGAACGGCGGTGTTCACCTTCCAGTACTGTGCGAAACTGTTGGTCGGCTCCAGCTTCAGGGCGGCGTCGACGTCCGCGGTCGACTTGGCGCTAGCGTAGCCGCCATCGGTGTCGGCGCGCATCAGCCAGGCCCCGGCGTTGGGCTCCAGCTTCAGGGCGGCGTCGATGTCGGCCCGCGCAGCGTCCTGGTCGCCGATACTTAGGTAGGCGTGGGCGCGCTTCAGCAGGTCGTTCGCCGTCCCGCCCGGCGCCTGAGCCAGCTGGGCCTTCGCCACTGCTTTGTCGTGGTGATCTGTCCATTCGATCAGTCCACGCCACATGTGGGCCTTGCCGGCGCTCTCGGGGTTATGGCTCACGAGGGCGTCTAGGTTCTTGCGAGCCGCCTCGAGGTCGGAGGAACTCATCTCAAGCTCGATCAGATGTTCCAAAGCGAACTCGTTCCCAGGCGCAAGAGCGAGAACCTGCTCGTATCCAGCTCGCGCTCCCTTCGCGTCGCCCGTGGCCTGAGCCAGTATGGCGCGGGCGTTCGCCGCCACGAGGCTGGGCGGGCCCAGCTTATCGGCCTTGTCGGCATCATCAGCCGCACCTGGCTCGGCTAGCCATGCCCGGGCGACTGCGCGCTCGGCCCAGGCGTCCTGAGACCTTGGGTCGAGCGCGATCGCCGCGTCGAACTCGGCCGAGGCCTCCCTGAATCGATTGACCTCCAACAGCACGTGACCACGATCCAGGTGGCCGTCCAGGTTGGAGGGGTGGCTGTTCAGCGTCGCCGCATCGTTGGCGGCCTGGGCGTGGATGCCGGCCGGGGCGTAGACGCCCTGCTCCCCCAGCTGGGTCAGCGGATCGACCGAGGCCTTGGCCTCCATCGCCGTGATCTCCGGCTGTAGGGCGCGGGTGCTCGCGACCACGCGCAGCACGTTGCCGGCGATGGTGGCCGAGCGGCGGTAGGCCAGGCCCGCAATGACCTTGTCCACGTCGGCGCCCTTGGCGCTTTCCGGCGGAACGACGTCGCCCGGCGGCAGGACCACGCTTTCGTCGATTTCGACGTAGGCGGGGAAGTCGACGACATACGGGGCGTCGGGGTCGCTGGCGGCGGGATCGCGCTTGATGTCCGGCGCGCCGCCCAGCTCGACATGCTGCAGCTCAAGACCGGAACCCGACCAGTCGAGCTTGCTCGCGCCGTCGGCCGTGAGCTTTTCCTCGCCGGTCGCCGGGTCCCAGGCGGCGGCGACATGGGCCGCCGTGAAGGCCGTATGGACGCCCGCCCAGTACTGCTTCAGCGCCGACTCCATACGATCGGGCGGAACCGCGGAGAGCTGGGCGTGCAACACCGCCGCCGCATCCCCGCGGAAGATGGTCTCGAACCTGGTCGGCAGGGGCGCAGTGACCCCGCCGGAACCGTCGTACCGGATCACCTGCGACATCTGCGGCCGCTTGGGCGACGCCGGCGCAATATGCACGAGCTTGCCGTCCGCGGCGCCCATGGGCAGGACCCAGCCATAGGCGGGCGTGGCGATGTCGTCCAAAGCTCGGTCGCCTTGGCGCGCGCCGTCCAGCCAGTAATCCTGGCCGCCGAGCCGTACGCGCACCAGCACGTGGTTGAACAGGGCGGCCGAGGGCAGGCGTGCGTCGAGCCCGTCGCCGCCGCCGATACTGGCCAGCGCCGGCTCGGCCGTTACGCCCAGTTCGCGCAGCAGGGCGAGCAGCAGGACAGTCTTGGCCTTGCAGTCGCCGTAGCGCACCCTCCAGGTCTCGTCGGCGGTCTGGGGCATGTAGCCGCCGTCGCCGTCCGCGTGGGCGAGATAGCGCACCTGCCCCTGCACCAGCTGCAGAGCCGCTGCGGCGCGGGCCTTGGGATCGGAGGTGGTCTTGGCGATCTGGCGGGCTTGCGCCGCCACCGCGGAGTCAGGCGCCAGCTGGGCGGCCTTGAGATACAGCGGCGCCATGATCTGCGCCACGTCCTTCCAGTCCGTCAGGGTGGTGAACTCGACCTGACGACCGTGCAGGAAGCGTGCCGGCGCATGTGCAGGCACGATCGGCGGGCGGACATCCTCCAGGTCGAGTGTCGCAGTGGTCACGCCGCCAACCTCGGTGCGGCGTAGCGGCGCCAGGCCGGCGGTCTCACGCCAGCGAACCGGGAGCGAGGAGGGCCAACGCGCCTCCAGCCGGAAACGGTTCACCGGCGTCCAGTCCCACCCGGCGATCAGCGCTCCGGTCCGCCCCTTCAGCAGAGGGTCGGCGTGGCGGATCGAGACGGCGATGTCGATCACGTCGCCCACCTGCAGCCCCTCGGGCTGGAGCACCGCCGTCAGGACGCCGGTGAGCATCGCCTGCTCCAGCCCCGTCTCCCGCCGCAGCACGGTGAAGGCGCCGTCCTTGGGCAGGATGTCGATGGTCTGCCCGTCGCGTACGATCCGGGCGTGGTGGAAGGTGAGGGTGTCGCTCCAGGGCGACCATTGGAAGGGGATCGCGCCCAGGGCCTGAAGGCCGGTGGGGGACTGCACCTTGGCCTGGATTTCATGGAACTCGGTCCAGCTGTCGGCGTCCAGGCTGAGCTGGATGTCGTCCAGCCGCATCACGACGGGCAGACCCTGAATGTCGCTCTTCTCGGGCGGGATGGCGGGCGCGGCGCGCACCCAAGACGGCGCGGCCCCGACCTGTGGTGTGTTGGCCGCCGCGGCGGCCTGTGGTTGCAGAGCCAGCCAAGCCAAAACCCAGGCGCTAGCCAGTAGACATGTCTTCATGCTCAAAGCGGATCTCCCCGGCGCGATCATCCAAAAAGCGGCGTGGGTCTGCAATAGCTAAGCTCTCCGGCGGCGGGGCGCGCCGGCAGGACGTGATAGCCGGACGCCTTGTCCTCCCTTGCCCTTAGCAAGGCCCTAGCCTGGCGGATTGTGTTCCAGAACGAAGTTGACGGACGCCTGCAGCATCTGGGTGCGGGTGGCCGGGCTGGAAAGCCAGTGATCCTCGCCATCCAGCTTCAGCAGCTGGTGAGGTTTGCCTGCTTTCTGGAGCGCGTTATCCATGGTGTCGCTCTCCGCAGGAGGCACTACCGTGTCGTCCTTCCCGTGTATTAAAAGGATGGGGGCGTCCGCCTTGGAGGCCTGATGGAGCGGGGAGCGCGCCCGCAGGCTATCTTCCCCCGACCACGTGGCGCCCATGGCTCGCTCTTCCCATCGTGCAGCGAGATTGTTACGTCCGTTGTGGCCAGCACGCGCCATCATGGTTCCGAGATCGCTGACGCCCCCATACGATACGGCGCATCGATATACGCCTTGTTGCAGCGTCACTCCGGCCAGCGCGGCATAGCCGCCGTAGCTGCCGCCCACAATGCACACGCGTTTCGGGTCGATTGTTCCCTGGGATGCGAGGAAGGCGATTCCGTCGGACAGATCGCTCTGCATCTTGCGTCCCCATTCCCCATAGCCCGCCCGACGAAAGGCGCTGCCATAGCCGCCGGAGCCGCGATAGTTCGGCTGCAGGACAGCGTATCCCCGCGAGGCGAACGCCTGCGCCCACCAGTCGAACCGCACCCGATCGGTGATCCCGATCGGCCCGCCGTGCGGCAGCATAACGAGTGGGAGGCGTTCGGGCTTGCGTCCCGGCGGCAAGGTCAGAATGGCTTCGATTTCGAGCCCATCTCCGGCTTTGTATCGGACGAGGCTCGCCGGGCCCACGTCCGCTGGCTGGATGTCGGGATAGGCCTGAGCGAGCGCACTCGCCTTCCCGCTTGTCAGATCGACGAACCAGTAGGTCCCAGCATCGTCGGCGCCTTCGGTAAGCAAAATTAGCCGGTCGAAGGCTGCATCATAGGAGATCAGGCTTACATGGTACTTGGCAAACGGCTTTCGAGCCGCTTTGAAACGTTTTTTCAGCAGTGGATCGAAGAAGTCAGCGTCGCCACGGTGCAGATCCATCGCGCCGAGAAGGGTGTTATGGTCGGCCGAGAAATACACTTTCCCATCCTTTAGGTCCTGGAAAAGCTCCTGGGGTTTACCTGTTCCTTGTAGCGGAACCTCAACGACGGAATCTTCGTCTCCACTCTGATCTTCGACCAAAACGGTATCGGCGGTGCGGCCCAGTCCGATCAGCGCCAGATCGGACACCTTCGAGGTCCTGCTGAACACCACATGGTCGCCAGTCGCGCCCGCATAGAGTGACCACATGTTCGTAACGGGATTGAAGGCCGAGCGGGCGGCGATACGCCCTTGCTCGTCGAGTACCCATTCATGCCCAGGCGCATTGCTGTTATTGACGGTGGTCGCCGTTCCGTCTTCGAGGTCGACTCTAAATAAGTCGGTGCTGCTGCCTCGACCAAGCAACTGGCTGCGAAAATAGCCGAAGCGGTGACCATTTAACTCCGCAGTTCCATAATAACCCAATATGTTGCCAATCGCGGAAGTTCGTTTTGTCAACAATTCGAGCGACTTGCCAGTTTTTACGTTTAGGCTGACAGTGCTCATCATTTCGTATTCGTAGGCGTCAACAGATCGATGATGCAGTGTCGTACTGACGAAAACGAGCAGATGGTCATTCCCTGCCCATCTCAGATAACGGGATTTCATCTGACCAAGAGATAGGGTCTGTAAAGGTGCGCCATCGACGGTTTGTACAATAAGGCGACGCTTGTCAGACTCTACGGAGACATAGGCGAGGGCTTTGCCATCTGGCGACAGCACCAAGTCTTCCGTGGCTGGGAGCTTCCCATAAACAGTGAGTGGTGGCGTAGCCCATGCGGGACTCAAGCCAAACCAAAGCACGGCCAAGCCGGCCAGCAGCCATTTAAACATGAACGAGAGCCCCCAGCCTCATTGAAGCCGAGGGGCGTGACGACGTCAACCCTGCCTTGCATTCAGGGTTTGGCGCCTTGAATTGTCCAATGCCTGTCGCCGCCTGAAACTCAACCGGCGCGCACCCTGGGGCCTGGCTTGGGAGCGAGGCGGCTTCGATTGGGGCCTTTTATCTGCGACGCTGGTGCTGGCGATCTCGGTCTTCGCCACGCGGCTCTATCAGCTGAAACGTATCTTGCCATGAGCGCGGCAGCCGCAAAAGGATGACCTCTAGTGCATCCGTGGTGCCGCAAGCCGTCGGTCAGCTGCCGGCGAACTCTGGCGTCGGTGATGCCACAAGCAGTCCGCGGAAGTCGGGTTCTGGAGCCAGACCGATGTCCGGAAAGGAACGCCAGCACGCATCGGCTCAGTTCCCGAAACTCGCCTTTTGGCTATGTCTGCTATGTGGCCGTGGCGGTGAGTCCGCTAGACCTCCAGCTTCGGACAATACGTCGGAACTCGGCGCCCTCTCTTCCGAGCCGCCGGTGGCGGCTTAGGGCGCTGTGCAGACGGAAGCTATGGCGCCGAGTTTCTAACGGTGTGGAACGCCCTGCGTAATTCATCGACGAAAATTTCTGGCTGTTCGAAAGCGGCGAAGTGACCGCCGCGGTCGAGCTCGTTCCAGTGGATGAGATTGGGCCAAAGCGCCTCGGCCCATGCGCGTGGAGGGCGATAGATTTCCTTTGGGAAAATCGAGGCCGCGATTGGCAGATCGATCCGCCCGGCCGAATAGGATGGCGGACCCGGCTTGGTATTCTCGAGATAGAAACGGGCCGATGAAGCGGCGCTGTCGGTCAGCCAATAGAGGGTGATGTCGTCTAGCATGGCGTCGGTCGAGAGAGCGTCCTCGGGTCGGCCATGATTGTCGGTCCAAGCGTGGAACTTCTCGTAGATCCACATGGCCTGGCCGACAGGAGAATCGGCCAGAGCGTAACCCAGGGTTTGGGGGCGGGTCTGCTGCGCCTTGGCGTAGCCGGTCCCATAATCCAAGAAGCGTTGCAGGTCGGCGTAGGCGGCTATCTCGGCGGGCGCGGGATGCGCCGGCTTTTCCGCGGGAAATACATAGGGCCAGTTGGTATGCGCCGCGACTAACCCCGGGGGCCGCATCTGGGCCAGGGCGTGCACCACGCGCGAGCCCCAGTCCCCGCCCTGCGCCACCCACCGGTCGTAGCCGAGCCTCTGCATCAGAACGGCCCACGCACGCGCCGTACGGCCCGCGTCCCAACCTCGCTCCGAAGGTTTGTCGGAGAAGCCGAATCCGGGGAGCGATGGGATAACCACGTGAAAGGCGTCCTGCGCCCGCCCGCCGTGACGGGTGGGGTCCACCAGTGGATCGATGACGGCCAGGAACTCGACGAACGAGCCGGGCCAGCCATGGGTCAATACGATCGGCAGGGCCCCAACGTGGGGCGAGCGTACGTGGAAGAGGTGAAAACCGAGGCCGTCGATCCGGGTGCGCACTTGTGGATAGACATTGGCCTGCGCCTCGAACCGCCGCCAATCATAGTGGTCGCGCCAATGGGCGATGAGAGCCCGTGCGACGGCGAGCGGCACGCCCTGGCTCCAGTCCTCCGCGGGGCCGGCGTCGGGCCAACGCACGTCGGCCAGGCGCCGGTTCAGGTCGTCGAGTCGCGCCTGCGGAACCGCGATGCGGAAGGGTGTCAGCGCGTCGGTCGCGGGAGGAAGGATCATGGACTCGCTCACATTCCCAGTTTCGCCGATCGCCACCGGTCGATCGCCGCATTGACCTCGGCCTGGCGCTCCAGCGGTAGCCAATGGCCGCCCGGAAGGTCGACCACGGTCAGATCGGCGCAGGCTTGGTGCATCGGCTCGCCGAGCCGGCTTCGGGTGATGTCGCAGATCCCGTCCCACGCGCCGTTTAGGAACAGGATGGGTTGGTGAAGCCTGCCTCTATCAGGTGCGCCCTCGGCATAAGCGATGTTGGCCGCATCGTTCAGATACCAGGCGTCTGCGGGACCAAACCCGGTCTTGCGGAACGCCGCTGTCCAGGTGTCGAAGTCCGCCTGCGGGATCATCGAGGCGCCCGGTAGCGTCGGCGGCGCCCGGTGTGCAGCGCCGTAGCGACCGCCGTTGGCCGTCACCCTGGCCGTGGGCGAGGGCTTGCCGACGTCTGCTGGCGAGCCGGGCTTCAAGATCGAAGCCAGGGTGGCGGGAATATCCGCTTCATAGTCGCGCGCCGCCTGGTCGAAATGAGTTTGATAGAAGCGGAAATAGTCCCATTGGCCGTCGGGGTATTGATCAACCGGATAGAGGCTGCGGTCGACCAGGGGGGTGAGGTTCGCCAGGGCGAAGCCTCGCGGGAAATAGGGCAGAGAGATCAGGACCGCGCCGCGGCACCGCTCGGGATGACGAGCGGCGAGGGCGCTGACGACCGGGCTCCCCCAGTCGTGGCCCACCCAGACAGCGGGCGCGCCGCCGAGGGCGTCGTGCAGTTCGATTATGTCGGCGACCAGCTCCCGTATCGCATAGGCGCTCGTGGCTTTCGGCGTGGAAGAGCCGCCGTAGCCGCGCATGTCCGGCGCGATGCAGCGCCAGCCGGCGACCGCGAAATGCTCCATCTGGGCGCGCCAGACCAGGCTGAGCTCCGGCCAGCCGTGGACGAAGATCATCGGTGGTCCGTCGGCCGGCCCTGTGTCGAGGTAGGCGGTCGTGTGCCGCGGGGTGGCGACCCGGCGAACCGTGAAAGACGCGTCCTCAGCCACGGCCGGACCCGTCAGGGCGACGCCGGCGAGGGAGCCGACAAAGGCGCGGCGATGCACGGCGATCATCGCGCCGCTCATGTCCCATCGCCGAGCCAATGCATGAATTTGGCCACCTGGTCGGCCCAGAGTTCCGGATGGGCCATGGTCAGGTGGCCGAACGAGCTTGGCGTTCCGGGTTGCACCACGGCGCGGCCGTTCGGCACCCGCTTGATGTCGGTCTCGAGGACTTGCAGGACGTCGGGGTTGAACTCGTCGTCACCGAAATTAAGCGCGTAGAGCTTGGTGCGGATGCTTCCGAGGCCGGGCTCGGGATCGTAGTCGGCCGACGACTTCAGGGAATAGATCACGTCGCTCGGATCGGCTCCGGCGGATTGGGCGGCGGCGTCGGCCAGGAACGTGTCGGCTGAGGTGGTGTCCGGGGCGATGGCCTGCATGTGGGGCACGCCGTCGATCATCATCCGCAGGAGCTGATAGGATTGGGTCCAGCCCTTGAAAGGCTTGGTATAATCGCCGCCCTGCCAGTCCGGATCGGTCTCGATGTAGCTGATGGCCAGCCGGCGCCAGATCAGGTTGCGCCCCGAGACCTTGATGGGGAGCGACACCACTGGCATCACCCCGTCCATCGCCTCTGGATAGGTCTCGGCCCACTGCCAGGCGTTCATCCCGCCCATCGACATGCCGAGGATGGCGTGAAGGCGTTTGATCCCTAGGGTCTCAGTCACCAACCTGTGTTGCAGGTCGACCATGTCGCCATAGGTGTAGTGCGGAAACCGCGCCCTCAGGCCCTCGCTGGGCCGCGAGGAGCGGCCATGGCCGATGCTGTCGGCGAAGATCAGGTAGTAGCGGCGCGCATCGAGAGGGCGGCCCGGCTCGAATAGGGCCTTCATATAGGTGGGGGTCAGCAGCGCGCGGCTGTCGGACCCGGTCCAGTGCAGCACCAAGACCGCGTTGTCGACACCGCCGTCCTGGCCCCGGTGGGGCGTGCCGAGCGTGGCGTAGTGTATGCGCACCTTGGCTAGGGTCTCGCCATCGCGGAAACGGTAGTTGTCGTACCAGGCGTCGGCCTGCGGGGCGGCGGGGTTGTCGCCTTGCCCCCAGGGGCCGGCGTTTTGCGCCTGGGCGGGGCTCGAGACCGCCGCCACGGTCGCGACCGCCGCAAGCGCGCCCGCCATCCCGGAGGCCTGCCGGATCATGCGACAGTTCCTGCAATCGGCTCGCGCCCCACAGCCTGTTCGGCCAGCGCCGCCAGCTTGGCGTCGAGTTTCGCCGCCGCCGCAGCCGCTTCGGGATTGTTCAAGCGGCTCATCAGACTTGAGGGCTGATCGTAGGCGATCCGCGTCTCGCCGTCCGCCGTCTCATAGATCATCAGCCGCACCGGTACGTTCAGGCCGACGCGCAGATCGTGCTTCAGCATGGTGCGTGCGATCAGGGGATTGCCGAGCGTGTAGAGCCGGCATTTGGCCCGCTCGCCGTAGAGCGCTAGCCAGGCGCCGTGATCGAGCATGAGGAAGCGCATGAATCCGCTGTCGCCTTCATGGCCGCGGATCCGGCGCTCAAAGTCCTGCAGGTCCGTCGATGCGGCGAGTTCCTCCGCGAACGCACCGTCTTCGATTTCGCCGGTGGCGGCTTCGAAGGCTGCGACCACGTCCTCGAAGGATCGGTTGCTGCGGTGCTCGATGTGCTGAACTGCGTAAACGTCCATGGTCATGTCTCCATCTTGCTGCCCCGATATAGGGGTATATGCATATGAAAGGGGTTGGTTCCTTCCGGGCGTACGATTTGGAGGTGGGCCTATCGCGCTTCCGGCGACGTGTTGGCCGGAAGGCTGAAGAGGGCGGGGTTGCGCGCAATGGAGATCAGGCGACCGCGCAGGTCGGCGGCCTCCGCCTGGGGCACGGTGGCGGCGAAATGCGCCTGCGCCTTCCGCCAATAGGGTGCGGCCGCCTTCTGGAGCGCGCGCCCCTTGGCCGTCAGCACGATATGGCGGCTGCGATGGTCCCGATCGCCTTGCACGAGTTCGATCAGGCCGTCCCGCTGTAGGGGGCGTAGCCCGTGGCCAAGGCCGGACCGGTCCATGACCATCGCCTCCGCGAGTTCGGTCAGGGTCGGGGCCGTCTCGCGTGGGCGGTCGATCTCCACGAGCAGGGCGTACTGGGTGATGGTCAAGCCGGTTCCCGCCAAGGCGGAATCATAAAGGGAAGATAGGCGTCGCGAGGCCTTGCGGAGCAGTGTGGCGCTGCATTTGGACGGATCCTGCGCAAATGGCGCTGGATCGGCGGAGGGTGGCGACAGATCGGTGAAGGTTTGCCTGTTCGCGAGCGTTTCCCGGCCGATACGCAAGATGCGATCCGCCAATTCCGGTTCGTCCATCGCCCGCGCCAAGATCAGCGAGCCTAGCATCGTCGCCATGGTGGCCCAGGCCTCGTCATCGGCGGCGGGTGTCGCGGGGGTGTTCGTCAGCAGGCCTCGTATCCTGGCGTGGGTCCGTCTGATCCCGGCGGTGAAGCGGGCGCGAACGGACGGGCTCTGGCGGGGGATTTCGCTGCCCAGCGCGGAGAGTGCACAGCCATCGCCGCGATGGTCGCGGTGGTCCGGCGAGAGGTATTCCGCCACGTAGTCCGCCAGACGGACGTTGTCCGCCATCCTGTCGGCAAAGGCTGTAAACGCCTGATCCACGGCCTCGGCGGCCAAGCCGTCCTTGGATCTGAACTGGCTGTAGAGGCCACCGTAACTGAGGCCCGCGGCGGCGGCCAACTCGTCCACCCCCACGCTGGCCAGGCCCCGCTCACGGAAAAGGCGCGCTGCGCTCTCGACGATCCGCCTGCGGTTGTCGGCCGCCTTCTCCTTGGAAACCCGCACTCTGACCTCACTGTGTTCGCTGTCGCCTTGACAAATATAATGGCGATCGTCACCTATGCAACGATGACGATCGCCATCAAAATGCGTATCGCGCGCGCCGACCCGAGGAGGATGCGATGATCAGCGAATACGTCGTGAAGCACTACGAGCACGTGAGCCCCAAGTCGTTCGAGGACCTAGTGACGGCCTTCGAGCAGGCGGTCGGCGACGGTGACGATGGCCGGTTCCTGAACGAGATGCAGGCGCTTTCCACGGCTGCGGAGTGGGAGGCGCTTTGCAAGATGCATTTCGGCCCGAGCGGATTTGTCCATGTGCTCAGCTTCGACCACGGTCGATGGCAAAGGCTCTACGGCATCCAGGCCAAGGCGAAGCAGTACACCTACGGCAACCCGATCCTGGCCTACAGCATGGTCAAGCACGACATCGGCGCGTGCTTCCAGGTCCCCTTCCGCGTCATGATCTATGAAACGCCCGAGGGCGAGGCGCGCATCGCCTACGACTTGCCGTCGACCTTGATGAGCCATCTGCACAACGACGCCGTCGATGCAGCCGCCCGTCCCATCGACGAGAAGGTGGTGGCTTTCTTCACCGACATGGCCGGTGCGCCCGCCTGAATCCAAAGTCACCTATCCAAGTCCCGCTGACGCGCCCGCGCCGATGGGATCGCCCCAAGCGATCGAAAGGCTGAGAAGGCTATGACCCAATTGCACGCGCCCGCCGTGCCGGCGGACTTCGAAGGCGTCGGCTACACCAAGAGCCGCGACGGCTTCCCTCTCGAAGCGGTGAAGGTTCCGGTTCCCAAGCCCGGCCCGGATCAGGTTCTGATCCACGTCGTCTGCTCCTCCCTCAACCCGCTGGAATACAAGCTCGCCCAGTTGAACTTCTTCGGCCGGTCTCCTCCGGTCGTCCTGGGGTTCGATATGGCTGGCGTGGTGGTCGCGGTCGGTGAGGGCGTGACCCGCTTCTCTGTCGGCGATGCGGTCGCCGCCATGGCGGATTCGAACGGGGATGGCGGCTGGGCCACGGGCGGGCAGGGCGGCTACGCCTTGGCGCGGGAATGCTTCACCGCCTCCAAGCCCGGCTCGCTGAGCTTCAGCGACGCCGCCGCGCTGCCCTTGTGCTTCATCGCCGCCTATCTCGGGCTGCAACCCAACATCTCCAAGGGCGACACGGTCTACATTCCCGGCGGCGGCGGGGGCGTGGGACACCTTGCAGTGCAGATGGCGGCCCGTACGCTCGGGGCCGGTCTAGTCGTCAGCAGCGCGGGCGGCCCGCAATCGCTGGCGTTGGCGCGGGCCTCCGGTGCGCACCAGGTGTTCGATTACAAGCAGGAGGATGTCGCCGCCGAGATCGATCGGTTGACAGATGGCCGCGGCGTCGACCTGGTGTTTGACGCGACCTACAGCGAGAAGGGCTTTGTAGAAACGGCGGCCATGGTGCGCGAGGGCGGGACCTGGGTGGTGCTCGGCGTCGGACCCGGCAAGACCACGCGGACCGGCGAGACCGAAAGCCCCGTCGACGCCATCCTGGCCGAACGCGGCGCGCGGCAGGTGAACGCCAACATGCTGCGCTACTTCTCCCAGCCGGAGCTGATGGACGCCGCCGCCCAGGCCTTCTTCGGCCAAGCGATGCAGGCGGCCATGGCCTGGGCGCTCGATGGCCGTGTGACGCCGCACATAGGCAAGCGGATCGATAGCGGCCCGGCCGAGATCAATGCGGAACTCGCGGCGATGGCGGCCGGACACGGCCCCGTCGGCAAGGTCGTGGTGAACGTCGACCGAGAGCGGGCCGCCTGATTTAGTCCCAAGCAAACAAGGGAGCGTTTGCAATGATCTACATGTGCGTCATGGACTATGGCGATCTGGCCGCCATAGCGCGGGTCCGGCCTGAGCATCGCGCCTACATGCACCAACTCATCGGGGAGGGGCGGGTGATCTGCGCGGGCTCCTTCGTCCCTGAGGACGATGGAGGCCTGTTCCTCTACGACGCCGCCACCCTGGAAGACGCCCAACGTCTCGTGGATGAGGACCCCTATATCCGCGCCGGTGCGATCCGCAGCTACAAGCTGCGGGCATATGAAGTCCATGGCGCCGATCCCACGCGCCTTCACGTTACCGAGTAGGGTTAGATGTCCGACCTACTTGAGCTTGTGCTCGACGCCCACGGTGGACTCGTCAATTGGCGTGAGGTGACGACGATCGACCTTAGGTTGACGTTGAGGGGGCGGCTTCTCCAGGTGAAGCAGCAACCGCAGGGTTTGCAGGGGGCTTTGGTGAAGATCGCTACCCAGCGGCCCCGGACGCTGATCTCGCCGTTCCCCCATCCGGGCGCACGCGGTCTGTTCGAGAACCGCGCTGTGGCGATCCAAACGAGTTCCGGCCAGTCGATCGCCGCTCTAGATCGGCCACGGGAGACATTCGCCGGGCACGAGCGAACGACCCCCTGGACGCAGCTCCAGCTCCTCTACTTCATTGGCTATGCTTTCTGGAATTACTTCACCACGCCTTTTCTGCTAGCCGTTAATGGTGTCTCGGTCGTTGAAATTGAACCATGGGAGGAGAACGGCGAGACGTGGCGGGTGCTGCAGGCGAATTTTCCAGAGGACTTGGACACGCATTGCGCAATCCAAAACTTCTACTTTAACGACAAGGGTCTTCTACAGCGGCATGACTATTTCACCGACGTCGGACGTGGAAGCGCCGCCCACTACGTGTTCGATCACGCGACCTTCGACGGGTTCATCTTCCCTACTCATCGGCGAGTGGTTCCGCGCGGAGACGGAAACATCGCGACGCTGAGCGCGCCATCCACATTCATGATCGACCTGGAGTCTGTAATCGTCTCTACGGGCTGAGGGAAGCATCTCGCCCATTTTCGGATTTTGGCGCACGGGCAGAAGGCGGCCATGGCGGATGCTGAGCTGCGGGTGCGGCCGACTTAGGTAGACGTTTCCGTCCACGTCATATCAAGATGGAAAACCCGTCAGACGCGGACGGCGCCTGCAGCGAACCGCGGCTCGCATCGTGTCGCATCTCGTTGCTCGGACAGGAATTTAAGGACGAGAGATCGCATTATGTCTGTCGTCCAAACCAACGTTCTTGAGATCGCCTACGAAACGGGAGGCCCCCGGCCCACGCGGAGGTGGAACGGGTCGAAATCATCTCCTGCCGACCTGCGTGAAGTGCAACACTGCACCCGGGGCGGCCCACGAGACCCTGCATGGGCGAGCCATCTTCGCGCTCGACCCATAGGCACCGGCCAATGCACGCATTATCGATCTGAACAAAGCCCCTCGCGACAACCGTGGACGGGCGGTGTTCTCTACCGATTTCACGGTGCTGCGCCCAGTCCACCCCACAGCCGATTCCACCCTGCTGTACAGCGTGAGCAATCGAGGTGAGTCGGTCGCCGACGGCTTGGACTATGCCCTCGCGATTGTGGAAAGCGCAGCCACGCTGCCAGATATCGATCCTCGACGTATCGTCGTTGTCGGTCAGTCGGCCGGCGGTTTCGGCGCGATCGCTCTGGCCGACGCGCCCCCTCCAGGTGTGTTGGGGGTTATCAGTTTTACCGGCGGCCGGAGCGGTGATGATCACGAAAATATCTGCGGCGGGGCCGCTCGGTTGATCGAGGCGACCGCGACGCTTGGAAGAGCCAATCGCGTTCCGCAGTTGTGGCTCGTCGCGGCAAACGATCACTTCTTTCCGCCGCCTTGGCGCATGCCTATCAGGCGGGGTCGGCGCCCACGATCAAGTTTGTCGACCTGCCGCCCTTCGGCGATGACGGTCACAAGACTTTCGCTCAAGAGGACGCCTCGGTCTGGGATTCCGCTGTCGGTGCTTTCCTCGCCGAAGTGACGGCCACGCCGAAGAGGCGGCCATAGAAGGGGGGCAACCTGATTGATTGATGAAGGCCGAGGGTGGCACGTATCTTCGCCTTAGGATAGCATCGCCGAGTGAGCGGGTACGTTATGGGCGACCGTTGGGTATGCATCGGGCACAGTCATGTCGCGGCTCTCGCGCGGTCGGGTGATCCCGAGCTCGATAGCATCAACTTTTGGGACACGGGTGATCCGTGGCGGTACGACGGAGGAGCGACTCACCTCCGTCACGACTTGGCTGAGCGCGTTCTGAGGGGCCGCCGCGTGCTTTCCCTGATTGGCGGGTCGGCCCATACGGTACTTGGCATGGTGGAGCATCCCCGGCCATTCGATCTAATCGTGCCATCTGCACAGGATCTGCCACTTGATGAAACAAGAGAGCTAATTCCCGCCGATGCCGTGCGGGCGAAGTTGAGTGAGATGTCTGAGCCGTATCTTGCCATGCTTCCGGCTGTCGCGCGGCTTTGCGCGACGCCATTGGTTCACATCGGGCCCCCGCCGCCTGTAGCGGCCGAGGATCGCATAGCGCCTCACGTGCCTTGGATACTGTTTCCTGGACAACCCCATGCTATTGCCCCCAAGTGGGTACGCTACAAACTCTGGCGCGTGCATTGCGAGGTTATCGCGGCAATCTGCACCCGCCTCGACATACAATATGTGCCTGCGCCTGAGCGATCTAAGGACGAGGAAGGTTTTCTCCATCCTGATTATGATCGGGATGGCGCACATGCGAATGCTTCTTATGGGGCGTTGGTGCTGGAAGAATTGCGGGGCGCCATTTGAAGCATCCGTATATAGATGCTCTTCCGCATCAACGTTGGCGATCGGCAATGACGCGGGGGAGTCCGGAGGAAATTGATCCCGTCGTCGCGCAATCGTGGCGGATATCTGCACATGACCGCATTGCAACTGCTGGAAGTTGCTTTGCGCAGCACGTCTCTCGCCGCCTCCGTGGATCGGGCTTAGATCTACTGGATGTGGAGCCGGCGCACCCAATACTTTCTGCCGAGACGGCGGACGCATATGGGTATGGCCATTTTAGCGCAAGATTTGGTGCAATTTACACTGCCAGGCAGTTATTGCAGCTTCTTCGGCGCTCATTTGGCCAATTCGTCCCCGAGGAAGACGTTTGGTTCGGAATGGAAGGCCGGTTGTTCGACCCTTTCCGGCCAACAATACAGCCTAGAGGCTATCCTACTAGACGGGAATACGACCTTGATCGGGCTGGGCATTTCCGCGCTGTCCGGAAAATGTTCGAAACTGCGACGGTCCTCATCTTCACCTTGGGGCTTACAGAATGTTGGCGCTCAAAGCTTGATGGCGCAGTCTATCCGCTGTGCCCTGGGGTCGCCGCCGGTCAATTTGACCCTGAGCGACATGAATTCCACAATCTCAGCGTATCAGATACAATAGGAGATCTGGATGCGTTTGTGACGGAACTGCGCCGAATAAATCCGGACATCCGTATAATCCTCACTGTGTCGCCGGTGCCGTTAGCCGCGACGGCTGAACGTCGTCACGTTTGGACGTCCACTACTGCCTCCAAAGCTGTTCTGCGAGTTGCCGCCGAGGAGATGACGCGAACACAAAACATCATATATTTCCCCTCGTATGAAATCATTACCTCACCTACTGCTCGGGGGCGATATCTCGAAGAAGACCTCAGAACTATATCGGCAGCGGGCGTCGACCACGTGATGCGCCTTTTCTTCAAACACATGGTGGAAGGAGCGAGCGCCTTCGCGCCACCTTCCCATACAACTACCGATCCCTTCCTGCAGCGCGCAGAGCGGGCGGTCGATGTCATTTGCGACGAGGCGCGGCTTGATCCTGCGGATTGAGTGGTCGCGGTCGCGCGCCTTGATGAAGTCGGCTCCCTGGGGCCGCTTGTCGAAATTGGACGATTAAATCATTTATACTGTTAAGGGCGCACAGATGTGGGGCTTCAAACGCAAGTCGCGGGAAAGCCGGGAAATGATCGCCGAAGACTCGCAGCTGGCGGCTGCGAGCTTTGCGGACAAGGCGCGTCTCCTAGCCCGGGCGGGTCAATTTCGTGAGGCGATCGATCTCCTCTCCGCCCAGCCTGCTGGAAGCCTTGATGCGCCAACGCTTCGCGATCTGGTGCGGTGGCGCAATGCGGCGTTCGATCCGCAGCCGGGCCGTACGATATGGCCGCCTCGTTTTTCTGATCCGTTCCCGGGTGTCAAGGAACCCCCTGAGATTTCGGCCGCCGATCTTGATGTGGAAATCCTAGGCGGCGCCATTCAGCACCACGGCTGCCTTCTCGTCCGGGCGATGATCAGCCCGGAGCAAACAGGGCAGTTGACGGAAGTGGTTAGGAAGGCGTTCGATACGGCCGAACCCATCCGGTCTGGCGCACGGCAGGCAGAAATATCCCCGTGGTATTCGCCATACTCTCTAAGCCCCGAAGACGGCATGACAGAAGCTGGGCGTGAGTTTGGGAATGCGTGCGGAGCGATCTGGACTGGAGATTCTCCGCACGCACTGTCGAACTTTATTGCCTTCCTTAAGACGCACGAGATAATCCGGCTGATCGAGGATTATCTTGGGGAACGTGCCTTTCTCTCGCTCGGCAAGGCTACCCTCAGGATCGTGCCGCCGACTACCGGCACGAATTGGCACTAAGATGGGGCGTTCCTGGGCCCGGACATTAGAACAGTGAACGTTTGGCTGACATTGTCCGACTGCGGCGAAGATGCGCCTGGATTGGACATTTTCCCTCGACGCCTAGATCATCTAGTCGAAACGGGAACGAAGGGGGCTGTGGCCTGGTGGACCGTCGGTGAAGGGTTACTCGAGGAAATGACCCAGACGGTTCCTATGTTACGCCGCTGTTCAAGGCTGGCGATGCGATGCTGTTTGATCAACTCTTCCTGCATCGTACTGGCGTACGCCCGGGGATGACCCGAGAGCGTTTGGCTATTGAATCATGGTTTTTTTCCGGTTTCACATTCCAGATTAAGCAAATTCCTTTCGTGATATAAGAATTTAACCGGCAATTTCAAAGCAAACGGGCTTCTATCAGCTCAAATGTATCTTGCGGTGAGCGCGGCCGGGGGCAGGGAAGGGGCATGCCGCGCCGAAAACCCCCCGCCCAGCCCGTTTCGCTGGTTCGACTCATCGCCGGAAGTGATCCCGGCTGGTGGTAATGCTTTACGTCAAATACCCGCTGTCGCTCCGCAAAGTGGAGGATCTTCTGCACGAGCGGGAGATCGACATCTGCCATGAGACAGTGAGGCTGTAGTGGACCCGCTTTGGTCCGACGTTCGCCTCGGAGATCCGTAAGAAGCGGGTCGGGGCGATGCGCCAGCACACCCATTAGCGCTGGCGCCTGGATGAGGTCTATGTCCGCATCAACGGTGAAATGCGCTACCTCTGGCGAGCCGTCGATCATGAGGGCGAGGTGCTGGAATCCTTTGTCACCAAGGAGCGGGAAAAGGCTGCGGCGCCGAAATTTATCAGGAAGGCGATGAAGCGGCACGGCTGCGCCAAGACCATCACCACCGATGGATTGCGCTCCTACCGGGCCCCATAAAGGAACTGAACATCGCTGATCGCCAGGAGATAGGCCGGCGGGCCAACAACAGGGCGGAGAACTCCCACCAGCCGTTTCGACGAAGAGAGCGGGCGATGCTGAGGTTTCGGAGGATAAAGACACTCCAGTAGTTCGCCTCGGTCCATGCATCCCTTCCACAACCACTTCAACCAGGAGCGCCACCTTATCAGCCGCACAACCTACAAAGACCGACGCTCGGCCGCCCTGGCCGAGTGGCGGCAGGTCGTGGGGTAGAGCTGGCTCGGGTTTGGGCGAGCGACGTCCAAGTGGAGACAAGTTCGCGTTGGACTGACAGCACCCTCCGACGTCATGCCGCGGTTCAGGCGACAACGGCGCGCTCAAGCGGATCGGGTTCGAGCCGGGGGCTGCTGCTCGGCGAACCGTGGGGCGCTCCAACCTTGATCGTCAGCCTAACCGGACGAGGCGCGCTGGAAGGCAGTCCAGCTGTATCTACCAGTAGATACAAAAAATATGCGTATATTAAAGGTTATGAAGCTGACGGTTTCTCGACGCAGTGCTGACATGTCATGCGGGTTAAATTGCATAACGCTCTGGTTGTGTCTGTTGAAAATCCAATCGCCCGTCTAGTGGAGGTAAGTCGCGCTCAAGCCTTCCACGTTAGCGGGGCTGAGGCCCGCACCACATTACAAGTCGCCCTGTTTGTGGGGTTTTCCCATCCTGAATCGATTTGAGTGACCGAGGAATCGTTTCGAATGACGGCCGACAAATCGGTGTTGGATGTCATAGGGACCGATTCTGGCTGAGCCGCTAACCGATTGTTTTTTCAGGCAAGAAATTTAAACGATCAAACTCAAGATCGATTCAAATACCATTTGATTCGACTCGATCATGGCTTTCCGTCACCGCCATCGATTCGGTGCGATGCCAATGTCGCCTTTCCGGAGTGGGACTGATATCCACAGTGGCCGCTGTTTCGCATTTCGCCGACCCCACCCTGATCGTCTGGAGTGTCCGAACTCCTCGCTGGGAGTTCATTCGTTGCGCTTTGCTATTCACGGTCCGCGGCGCGCTCAGATTTCGTGTAGCTATGGTTAGATGCCAAAGCCCTGGGTTTCCAAGCTACGGACGTGGAAGACATGCGCACTCTGACATTTCTGCTCATCACCGCGAGCTTGGCCTGCACCACTCGTCTGGCGGCGCAGCCTGCGCCCTCGATCACCGGGGCCGGCGGGCCGGCGATGGCGACCGTCGCCCGTGAGATGACGTGGCGAATGATCGGCCCCTTCCGCGGCGGCCGAACTCGCGCGGTGACCGGTGTCGCGACGCAGCCGAACGTCTTCTACATCGGCGCCGTCAACGGCGGCGTTTGGAAAACCGAGGATGCGGGGAACACCTGGCATTCGGTCTTCGACGACCAGCCCACCCAGTCCATCGGCTCGATCGCGGTGGCGCCGTCGGATCCGAACATCGTCTATGTCGGTAGCGGCGAGGGACAGCATCGGCCCGACCTGTCCATAGGCGACGGCATCTACAAAACCACCGACGCGGGCAAGACCTGGACGCATCTTGGGTTGCGCGATGGACAGCAGATCCCCGACCTGGCGGTCGATCCAAACAATCCAAATCGCGTTTTCGCCGCCGTGCTCGGCCATCCCTACGGCCCCAATGCCGAGCGGGGCGTGTATCGCTCACTCGATGGCGGCAAGACCTGGGAACGGGTGTTGTTCAAGGATGAGGACACCGGCGCCTATTCGATCGCGATCGATCCCAGCCAGCCGCAGACCGTCTACGCCAGCCTGTGGGAGGATCGGCATGGCCCGTGGGAAGACAGGAACGCGTATCAAGGGCTCAACGGCGGCCTGTTCAAGTCCACCGACGGCGGCGCCACTTGGCGCAAATTGACGAACGGTCTTCCGGAGAACACCGCGCAGCTCATCGTCACCGTCAGCAGCGCCAACCCGAAGCGGCTCTTCGCGACGGTGTCGACCCGCTCCGACACCGGCGGAAAGGGCGCTTCAGGCAGTGGACTCTACCGGTCAGATGACGCGGGAGAGAGCTGGTCGCGCATTACCGACGATCCCCGACCGCTGCCGAGCATTGCGGACAATGATCTGCCGACAATGCGTCCACATCCGACCAATCCCGACATCGTCTACATGTCCGGTATCATGGCCATGAAGTCCGTCGATGGCGGCAAAACCTGGGGGCCAGTGCGCGGCGCGCCGGGTGGTGACGATTATCAGAACGTCTGGATCAATCCGGTCAATCCGGACATCATCATCTACGGCGTCGATCAGGGCGCCACCATCACGCTGAATGGCGGCAAGACGTGGAGCACCTGGTTCAACCAGTCCACCGGCCAACTCTATCACGTCACTACCACGACCAACACCTTCCCGTACCGCGTCTGCGGCGGCTATCAGGACAGCGGCTCGGTCTGCATCTCGAGCCGCGGCAACGATGGCGCCGTGACGGTGCGCGACTGGCATCCGGTCGGCGCCAGCGAATATGCCCAGGTGGCGCCGGACCCGCTGGATCCGGACGTGATCTATGGCGCGGGCCGCTCGCAGGTCTCGCGGTTCCACTGGTCCACGGGCCTGGTCGAGAACGTCACGCCCGTTCCCATCCTCACGGGGGCGGATCGTGTGGATCGTACCCAGCCGATCATGTTCGCGTCCTCCGATCCGCACGCGCTCTATTACGCCACCAGCAGGGTCTATCGTACCCGCGACGGCGGTACGAACTGGGAGGTCGTCAGCCCGGACCTGACCCGCGAGAAGCCGGGACTCCCCGCCAGCGTCGGCGCGATGCACGGCCCCGGCATGGAGAACCAGCGTGGCGTCATCTATTCGCTCGGCGTCTCGCCGCGCGACAGCAACATCTTGTGGGCCGGCACGGATGACGGCTTGGTGTGGACGAGCCGCGACGGCGGCAAGGCGTGGGCCAACGTCACCCCGCCAACGATGACGGCGTGGAGCAAAGTCACCCAGATCGACGCCTCGCATTTCGACGGAAACACTGCCTACATCTCGGTCAGCCGGATGCGCGTAGATGATCAGCGCCCCTATGTGTTCCGCACACGCGACGGCGGAAAGACCTGGGCCTCCATCGTCACGGGCCTTCCCGACAACGCCGCCGTCAACGCGGTGCGCGAAGATACGAAGCAGCCAGGATTGCTGTTCGCGGCCACCGAAAAGGCCGTGTGGGTCTCGCGCAATGACGGCGCCAGCTGGGATTCGCTCCAGCTCAACCTACCGCACACCTCCATGCGCGACCTTACGATCCAGGACGACGATCTCGTCGTCGGCACGCATGGCCGGTCCATCTGGATTCTCGACGATATCTCGCCGCTACGTCAGATGAAGGCCGCCACCACCAACAAGGCGACGTTGCTGAAGCCGTCGGCGGCCTATCGCGTGGCCCGCAGCACCTGGACCGACTCGCCGATGCCGCCGGATGAACCGAACGGCCAGAACCCTCCCGCGGGCGCGATGATCGACTATTACCTGCCACAGGACGCAAAGGGACTGGTCACGCTCGAAATCCTGGACGGCCAGGGCAAGCTGGTGCGCCGCTACCGGGGCGATGATCCCGCGGAGATAACCGAGGCGGAGATCAAGCAGGGGTTGGTCCCGCCATACTGGATAGCCCCACACCGGAGCCTGTCGGGAAAGAGCGGCATGCATCGGTGGCTATGGGACATGCACTATACCGCGCCGATGGGCGCCCGGCGGGGCTTCCCGATCTCGGCTGTGCCCAATGCGACGCCGCGTCTGCCCCAGGGCCCGATGGCGATCCCCGGCGATTACACCGTGCGCCTCATCGTTGACGGCAAGACGCTGGAACAGCCGCTGACGTTGCGGGCCGACCCGCGTGTTAGGGCCACCGCCGAAGCGCTGCGACAACAGCTCGACCTCGGCCTCACCATCAGCGACCTGTTGGCCCGATCTTCGTCGATGCTGACCCAAGCCCAGTCGCAACGGGGCCAGTTGAAGGGCGCGAGCGCCAATGATCCGGCCATCAGCCGCCTCGACACCGCGCTCAAGGGCGTCTTGGAAGGAGAGGCGAGCAGCAACCGCGATGGGGTGGCCCGGACGCAGCGTAACCTCGACCAGCTTTATACGCAGGTGACGGGTGGCGCGGCCGCGCCGACCACCGCCCAACTGACCGCCGTGCACGCCGCCGGCGAACAGATCGTGCGGTTGGAGGGCGAGTGGAAGCAGGCGCAGACGAATGTGCCTGAGGTCGACCAGAGCCTGCGAAAGGCGGGCCTCGCCATGTTGCACCCCGGCGCGGCGCCGGCGACCACTCCCGGTGACCAGGACGATGACGACGATCCGGACGACCTCTAAAGAAACCAGGCCTGCCCGGAGGCCGCTGGCGAACTTCGCCTTTCCAGGCCGCGGCCAACGTCTGCAATCCGGCAAGCCGCATGTCGGTAATGGCGCTTAGTAGCCGCCAGCGACCCAAAGGATACCGGCGCGACCTAGTTCTTCCGCCAACGCGCCTTCTAGCTCTAGTGCCTCCCAGCGTCGCAACGGGTTAAGGTGGCCCACCAAGTCGGGCAGTAGGCGCACGCCGAAGCGATTGACCTCGCGGCTGGCGTGGCTCCGGAAACTCGCCCTCCGCCACGTCCGCTATGCGGCTGTAGTGGCGAGTCCGGTTGACCCCCGGCTTCGGACATTAGGCCGGAGCTTGGGGCCTCTCTTCAGGCCCACTGGATGTCGTCTTTCTGGCAGAAGGCTGATGGGGGCTAGCGTCCCCTCCGGAAGCAGCGCTGCGGGGGCAACGCCAAGCGCTTCGGCTGCCCTCACCAAGATCGAAGTGGATATGCGGTTGGATACTTGTTCCTATTTTTAAATCTGTTGAAAAACGATCCCAAGCTTTTCTCCCAAGAACGTCTGGGATATGGCGCCGCGTTTCCGTATCTGGCCAGATGGAGCGCATCTGGTCATTCGTCTTCGGCGGTTCAACGCTGGCGATCTGGGTTTTGAAAGCGACCAGTTTCGTTGGTTCCCCCCGTCATGAGGACTGGGTGCGGACAGTCGCGTGGGTGAATCCCGCCGCGCCGGCTATGGGCAATAGCAGCGTGGTCGTGAGGCTAGCGGCGATCAGCGTACCCATACCGCCTTTGAAGGTGCGGCTGACCGCTAGGAGCCAGCTAGCTTCATCGTCTCGAGACGTCCCCGGGCCGTTGGATTGGAACACGAAGCCGGCGAGGCCCAGCTCCTGCCCATGAAACGCCCGCAGCGAATTTTTATCCACGCGCGCGAACACCGAACGGCAGAACGGCTTAAGGAGAGCGACATCTTCTTTGAGGTGGTCCACCGGTACGCCAGGGTCCAGGTCGGCAATTTCCCAGATTACCGATCTCGTCATTTCAGCTCGACGTTGCGCCGCTTCCCCTAGCAGCCGAGCGCGGGCGCGCGTGTTTGAGAGCGTCAGGTACGACATGGCCAATATCAACGACGGCCGCTCTACGCTGCTTTGCCCATCGCCTAAGCGCGCCAGGGCTCGACGTAGCGCCGCCAAGTCACCTTCCTGAACATCGCGGGGCAGAAGTTCGCTGCGTGCGCTCGGCGGCAGAGGATTTGTACTGTGCTCGAACGTGATCTTTGGCTCGACGCGATGTCCCGCCACCGCGCCCCGCGCCAAGTCGATGATCGGTTCTACGGAGACGGAGAATCGCAGGCGGCGACCTTGCAGCGTCGTTAGCGACCCTCCCGTCTGTGGATGTGGGGGCGCGCCCCTATCTGTGTGGGCGCCTATGAGGCCGGACGATTCATGTTCACGTTCACGTTTGTCGCCGCTCGCAAGCGCCTGCGAGAGGTCGTCACCCGAGAGGGCTCGGCATTGGAGACGCCCGCCATCGAAGCCTGTGGCGACCATGACATCGATATCATGCGTCTCGAGCGCACCCAGAAAGTGGGTCAGAAGATCTTTCAGCACCCGCACAGCCAGCACCCGGGCCACATTCGACCCCAGGGCCGGGGTCAAGATCAGGAAGGCGTCGTCGGTCAGTCGCGACACCAAGCCTTGCTCGCCGAGCCGTCTGCGGATCTGGCTTTCGGCCATTTCCCAAATGGTCGCCTTGCGCTCTCCCCAGCGCGGCCCGAGCGCCTCGCGCACGGCGCGTAGGGAGACGACATGAGCCTTGCCGTCGCCAAGAGCGCCGGCGGTTTGCAGGTCTTGAAGAATCCGGACGTTCTCGACGTCGTCGACGAGGGGAGCCGCATCGTTCGAACCTGTGGCGAGTTCCGCGAGCATGGGAACCTCTAAGCCGCCATCTTACTGCTGCCTGGGGTAGGCGTTTCGGCGCTACCGAGGGCGGCGAACAAGCGCTCGGCGGTGACTGGCTTGGCGACGTGACCATCTGCGCCGGCGGCCCGGCTTGCTTCGATATCTACGGGCGAGGCGTTGGCGGAAACCATGATAATCGGCGTCCTGGTCAATCCACGTTCGCTCTCTTCCGCACGGATCGCGGCTGTCGCCGACAGGCCGTCCAGCACCGGCATCTGGATGTCCATCAGGATGGCGTCGAAGAGGCCGGTCCGCCATTGCGTTACGGCCTCTTCGCCATTGTCCGCCAGCACCGTGCAGATCTCCGCCGCCTCCAGCATCAAAGCCAGGACCCGCTGATTGGTTGGACTGTCATCCACGATCAGAATGTGGGTGCTTTCCGGTTGAATCTGCACGTTTGGCGGAGCGTGCTCGGCGGGGCCGCATTCGCGAAGCGGCAGCGTCAAGGTGAAGACCGACCCGGCTCCCGCTGTACTCTCGCAGACGAGATCCCCGCCCATGCGGAGCGCCAGGTCGCGAGCGATAGAGAGCCCCAGGCCGCTTCCGCCGAACCGGCGCGTGATCGATCCGTCAGCCTGCTCGAAACGTGAGAAAATCCGGTGTCCAAATTCCGGATCGAAGCCGATGCCGGTGTCGGCCACCCGGAAGATCGCCGAAGCGCCATCGTGATCAAGGCTGATGTCGATAGAGCCATGCTCGGTGAACTTGACAGCGTTGGATAGGAGATTGCCGAGGATCTGCTTGATCCTAACCTCATCGCCACGGACGCGGTCCGCCATCTTCGCCGGAAGGCGAAGGCTCAAGCTGACGCCCTTTTCAACGGCTCGGGGCGTGAAGAGTCCGACGATGGCTTTGAGAGCGACAGTCAGGTCGAGTGGCGCTTCGGTGATCTCGACGACTCCCGCCTCCAATGTCGCCCCCTCGAGCAGGTCGCGCAGCACCCGGTCGAGCGTCGCCCCGGAGGCCTGGATGATGGAGACCAACTCGGTCTGTCGCGGCGTCAAGGCTTCCCGAGCCAGCAGGTCGGCGACTCCGAGCACGCCGTTCATTGGCGTGCGAATCTCGTGACTCATATTGGCCAGGAACTCGCTCTTGGCGCGGACGGCGGCTTCGGCGAGGTCTCGCGATGCTGTGAGATCATCCGCCTGCTGCTTAAGCGTGGTGACGTCCGAGACGACCGTGACCAGGCCGCCATCGTCGGTGCGATTGCTTTCGAAGCAGAGGAAGCGCCCATCGGACATGCGTTGGTAACGGGTGTTCGCCGCCCCTGCGCGGGCCGCCATCAGGTCGGCCAGCCACTCGGCCTCGCGATTGACCGCCTCCGGCACGCTACGCAGTTCCAGCGCGCGCTGCAGAATCTCCCGGTAGAGGAGACCCCGCGCGGGTTTGACGCCGTCGGCGCCCAAGCCAATGCGATAAGCTTCGTTTCCAAGGATGAAGCGATCGTCGGCGTCGAAATAGGCCACGCCGTGGGGGACGGCATCGATCACCGAGTGCAAAAGCTTCAACGAAGACCTGTGAGTGTGTTGATCGACCCAGGCGGTGAGGAGAGCCGATAGCAGGATCAGGGCCGCCAGGGCGCTCACCCAGATCGCCATCGTGGCGTGCGGCAGTTGCGCCTTAGGTATCGCGATGGTGGGGTCGGCGGTGAGGGTGACGGCGGCCATGCCGGTGAAATGCAGACTGCAGATCGCAACCGTCAGGCAGAGAGAGGCTAAAATGAACCCTATAAACGTCGACCATCTCAATTGGACGTACAAGGCCGCGGACGAAAGTATTCCGCCCAACAACACAGATGCGACGACATAGGGGATATTCCAAGACATCCGTCCGGGGATGTCCATCGTCATCATGCCGATGTAGTGCATGGCCCCGATGCTTGAGCCGAATAAGAGGCCCCACGCCACCAGGTTCCAGGGTCGCTTCAATCCCGCGGTCCACAGGGTGTTCAGCATCATGCCCGCGACGGCGACCGCCAGCGACGCGAGGGTCCCCGTCAGGTTATACCCGGTGGCGACGCCAGCATCGAAAGCAAGCATGGCGATGAAATGGGTCGCCCACGCGCCCGCCCCGACGATTGCGCCGGCCGCGCCCAGCCAGAACAGTCGCGATTGATGGTGTGAAGCTGCGCCGATGGCCTTCATCCGAAAGGCCGTGGCCGTCGCAACCAGGCACACCGCGCCGGCTAAGCCGACTAGGCGCAGGTCGTGTGCATGAACGACGCAATAGAGCGACTTGAGCATTCCAAGACGCCTCCTTTTTTCTTTATTTCAGACTTGATATAATTTGATACTAACGGCTGTTTGGCGGCACAACGCAATCTGAAAGCGAGTCCCGGTTCGCTGTCTGGCGATCCGTGGGCTCCGGCCGGTCTGGCGAGGCCACCGCTTGTGGCGATTGAAGGGAGAGATTTTTAGCCAGCGCGCAGATGAATAATGCGCCCCAGATGATAGATTTAAGAATCGGATAGAGCGAACGCGCCCAGTATTATCCTACGCGTAGTGGGCTTCGATTTGCAAAATCATTTCCAATGCTCAATATTATGAGTCAAAAATTGACGAAGTTATTTATTAACCTCCTGGGCTGAAGCTCTGCGAGCAAGGCGTGGAGCGCGTATGATGTTCCGAATATTTCTCTGCATCGCAACGCAACATAACTGGTGGCTGGTCGCCGTTGCGGCGATGGTCTGCGCTCCAGCGTCGCTGGCCACCCTGTATCTCTACTCAAAAGTTCCGCCGTTTCCGGCATGGCGGCGCTGGGCGTGGCTCTCCATGACGGGCTTGGTTGCGGGCTCAGGGATCTGGACCACGCACTTCGTCGCCATGCTGGCGTTTAAAACCGGCCTTCCGACGGGATACGCCGCCTTCTCGACGATAGGGTCGCTCTGTATCGCCGTGCTTGGGACAACCGGGGGCTTCGCCGTCAGCTCAGCGGGCGCGGGAAGGGAGCGCACGCCCGTCCTCACGCTTACAGGCGGCGCGATTGTCGGTCTTGGCATGACCCTTATGCACCATGTCGGCATGAGCGGCTATCGAACCGCCGGCTTCCTGCAATGGGACTTATCCTACGTCCTCGCCAGCCTCCTGCTGGGGACGGGGCTGTCGGCGGCCGCTCTTCTGGTGGTCGATTGGGGCAGGGGCTTCTGGCGCTTGCTCGGCGGGGCCGGCCTGTTCTTTCTGGCGATCGTCGCCATGCATTTTACGAGCATGGCTGCGATGACGATTATCCCTGACCGCCACATCGGCGTTCCGAGTTCGCTGATATCGGATTCTGTCATGGTCACCCTCGCCGTCGCGGTGACGGCTGTGATCCTCATCACCGCCATCGGCGGCGTCGCGTTCGACACAGCCAGCCGCAACGGCAACCTGCGGCGTTTGCGAGAGGCCCTGGACGTGATGCCGGAAGGCCTCGCCTTCTACGACGCGTCCGATCGGCTGCTGGCCTGGAACACGCAGTATGCGGATCTATGCCGCCCCTGCGGCGTGACCCTCTTTCTGGGCATGCCATATAGCGACCTGCTCGATTCGAGTATCGTTCACGGCGCCTACGCCGGAATGGCCGGGCGGGAAACGGAGTGGTTGGCGGAGCGTCGCGAGGCGCGCTGGGGCTCCGCGCCAAGCTTGATCCAGGAGATGACGGGAGGGCGATGGCTGCGGATCACCGAGCGTCGAACCGGCGACGGGGGCACCGTATCGGTGAGCGTCGACATCACCGACCTGAAGCGCGCTGAAGCCGCCATCGGAGACGCGAGGGACAAGGCTGAGGAACACGCCCGTCGGGCCGAATTCGCCGAAGCCTTGGCCGGACTTGGGCATTGGCGGGTCGATGCGCGGTCCCGCGAGATCGAATGGTCTGGCCAGATGTACGCCATCTACGGACTTCCGATCGATACGCACCTGGACCTTTCTGTAATCATGGCGATGGCGCATCCCGAGGATGGGGAGGCGGCGAGGGCCCGCATAGCCGGCCAGCTCGAACGGGGTGGGTCCGAGGAACATTTCATCACGCGGATCGTGCGCGCCGATGACGAGATCCGCTTCCTTTCGGGCAACTCCCGCGTTGAGATGGGGCCCGATGGCGAGATCGTCGCGGTCATGGGCACGATCGTGGACGTCACCGAGCAGAGGCTTCTTGAGGATCAACTGCGGTTGGCCCAGGCCGAGGCGGAAGCGGCCGCAGCCGTGAAAGGCGAATTTCTCGCCAATATGAGCCATGAGCTTCGCACGCCGCTCACCAGCATCATCGGCTTTACCGGATTGGCGGCGGAGCAGCCCGATCTAACCGAGTTGACGCGCACTTATGTGGAGCGGGTCGGCGAGGCCAGTCGAGCCCTGTTATGCACGGTCAACGATATTCTCGACTTTTCCAAGCTCGAGGCCGGTCAGGTAAGCTTCGAACCACAGCCTGTGTCCGTGTCGAAGTTGGCTCGAGCGACTCTTGACCTGTTTACACCGCAAGCGGGCGCGAAAGATCTGAATCTGAGCCTGGATATAGATCCGGTTACTGACGAGGCTGTAGTGGCCGTCGACCCGGATCGCATTCGCCAAATCCTTCTCAATTTGGTGAGCAACGCTGTGAAGTTCACATCCGAGGGAGGCGTGACGCTGCGGGTCCGCTACGATCCAACAGCTTTGAACCTAAGCGTCGATGTCGTCGATACGGGCGCCGGTATCTCGCCTGACAAACAGGAGCGCCTCTTCAAACGGTTCTCGCAGATCGATGGGTCGCTGACGCGCGTCCAGGGCGGTACGGGCCTGGGTCTGGCGATCTGCAAAGGGCTGGTCGAGGCGATGGGCGGCGAGATCGGTGTGGAGAGTCGCCCTGGCGAGGGGAGCCGCTTCTGGTTTTCCATTTCCGCGACTGTCGCCATCCTATCGGATACCGGGGTGGTGGACGCAGCCATCGATCGTTTGGCGTTCGAAGGGGTCCGGGTGCTTGTCGCCGATGATCATGCGACCAACCGCGAACTGGTCCGGCTGTTCCTCGCGGGGGTCGGAGCGGACATCACCGAAGCTGGCGATGGCGAGGAGGCCGCTCGCCTGGCGGGGGAGTGGCCGTTCGACGTCATCTTGCTGGACTTGCGCATGCCCGTCCTTGATGGCTTCGGAGCCTTGCAGCGCATACGGAGTTCCGAGGGTCCGAATGACGCTACCCCCATCCTCGCATTCACTGCGGACGCCGATGCGCAGACGCCGGGACGTCTAGAAGCGATGGGCTTCCAGGACGTCGTCTCCAAACCGCTGGAACCGGGCGCGCTCATCCAGGCGATCGCCCGGGCGACAGCGTGGGTCCCCGATATTCAGGCGCGGGAGTTGTCGGATGTCGCCTAAATTTCGTGTGGTGGTCGCCGAGGATGACGCCAGTATTCGCGATCTTATCCGATCCATTCTGGAGATGTCGGGATACGAAGTGCATACCGCCAAGACCGGCTTCGAAGCCGTTCAGAAGGTCGATATGCTGCGCCCGAATGCCGTGATCCTCGACATCAACATGCCTGAGCTGGACGGTTTTGGCGTTCTCGAAGCGCTCAAGGTCCGTCCGCAAGCGACCCGTACGCCCGTGCTCATGCTAACCGCCCGTCACGCAGGAGAGGATGTGCGCCGGGCGGTCGGCCTGGGCGCCAAGGACTACCTGACCAAACCCTTCAGCCAAGGCCAGTTGTTGGCGCGGGTGGCGAGATTGTTGCGTGCTCCCGTAGCGGCGCCATCAAGCCTTTAGCAGGCTCTGAGAGGTGAAATATACCTTGCGGTAAGGATGCGCCGAAGTAGGGGAAGTTACGTGCCCGTAAGAAGGCCCCGCCTGGCCCGTTCCGCTGGTTCGACAGCTCGCGGGAGGTGATCCGTCTGGTGACTGATGTACGTCAAATAACCCTTTTTTAGGGCAGATGGATCAAAATTGCAGGGCCCGTCGGTTGCGTCCCTCCTTGTTCTGCAACAGAATGTGATGAGGATCGCCTCCGAACAGGAAGCAAGCGGGGGCGGAGCCAGGCCCGGAACATTTGCGCTGACAATGCCGGCCGGACAGATGACCGCAACCCGACAGATTGAAAAAGCAACCCACCTTCACTGTTGCAGAGCAGGCCGTCCACAGATGACAGTACCCTCAGAAGCTGACGGTCGCCCGCCCCTGCGCCAGCCAATCGCCATCCCGGGTGCGCAGGCCAGCGGAGAGGACGCGGGCGACGTCGGCCGAGGCGCTGAAATGGGAGCTCAGCTGGTAGTCGGTCCCGACGCCGAGGGAGGAGGGGTGGATATAGGTCTGATGGCTCTGTCAGCGCAAATTCACACATGTCGATTATGAAGGGGTCGCCCAGCGGTCCGACCTCGCCAACGCCTTATGGTGTCCATGTTTTCTGCCCAAACCAAGCCCCGTAACTAAAGAGCGGGCCGCCAGAGGCTACGGAATTTCCAGTTTGGGCTGACAATGCCTTTGGCGGCCTTCTTGGCCTTGGGTCCGGGCTTGCCTTTTGCTGCGGTCTTCGCCGGGGCCTTGGTCGCGACTGGCGCTGGCGCCATCACGTGGGTCGATCAGGGCCATCGTCGAGAACAAGCGGCTCAGCGAGGCGCTGGAGATGTGTCGGGCCATGCAAGCCGAGCTGCCCCCCACAAACTTCGAAGCCGGGAGGCGCCGGCGCGAACGGCGCAGGCGGAGCATATGTTCAATGTTTGACGCCGGACAGCTCTGACGTAGGCTCAGCTTGAAGGAGCTTTCCCGTGGCGCTTTGGAACTTGTTCAAGAAAAAGCGCGAGGAGCGCCTAAACCCTGAGAGCCGCTGGGTGCTTTCTCTTCGGGACGGCGCAGTTGAATTGACTGCTCCGGAGGTCGAATCCCGGCGCGTCCAGCTCAGCGAACTGACCGGGGTCGCGGTAGAAACCAACGACACTGGGCCTTGGGGAGCCGACGTTTGGTGGCTCCTATTCGGCAAAGACGACAAGGTGGCCCTCGCGTTTCCGCAAGGCTCGACAGGCGAAAAGGACGTCGTGGACGCCTTGATGGCGCTTCCCGGATGCGATCACCAAGCCATGATCAATGCGATGACCTGCACCTCCAACCAAGTCTTCCCAATCTGGCGGGCTCCGGGCCTGTAACCTAAGCTTTTCGTAGCGCCCGCAGGGAGCGCCCTAAGTTCTCCCGCGCCTTGGCCTCGAACTGCTCGTAGCCCCACTCAGACATGTAGAGGCGGTCCCGGCTTAGAAAGCGCTCGAGTATTGCGGCTCGACCCTGCCTGAACGCGTCCTCTGGGACGTGCCGGTATTCGTGGCGACCCCCCGCCTCGTAGGCGTCAAACACCTCGTCGTTACTGCCCAAAACCGAGAGATCCATGTCGAGGAAGATGCGACAGTCCTCGGCCTCGTCCGCCGATGAATTTTCCGGGACTAGATGGCGCTCTGTCGCCTCGATCAGTTGTATCGCTCGCCCAACCGTGGGGTCCGGGACCACACCGCAGATCATTTGGCACTGTCAAACCAAACTACCGGAAGCCGCTGTTCACGCCTTTTTAGGGTGGATGGATCAGAATTGCAGGGTCCGTCGCCCGCATACCCCCTTGTTCTGCAACGGAATGCGATGATGGCTGCCTCCAAACAGGAATCAGCCGAGGCGGAGCTAGACCCGGAACATTTGCGCTGACAATGCCTATCCGGCGCCTATGGTCATTCCCGGGCTCGCGAATAGATTCTCGGCGGGGTCACCCGTGATTTGCTCGCGGGGTCGTCGATACCCCTACTTCTGTCGCATTGAGGAGGCGGGCTTTGTCAGAATAGCCGATTGGTAGGGGAGAGCGGCTAGAGGGGGTGGCCATGAACCCGTACCCGTTCCGCTACTTCAACAGCTCGCCGGAGGTGATCCGATTGGTTGTGATGATGCACATCAAGTACTCGCTGTCGCTGCGTAACGTCGAGACCTGATAGCCGATTTTCCTAGTCTAAGGTGCAACGAAGCGTAGCAGAGGTATTATTAATTTGATCGGAACAATTTAGTATTTATAAAAAATAATCTCTAATTTAGGGATGGCGAGCACCGTTAAGGCTTTTCCCAGCTGAATGCCTTCCTTTCCTCGCTCTAATTCTGAAATAAATCTCACTCCCACTCCCGATTTCACGGCTAATTGAATCTGTGTCAGCTTCTACACGATGCGTTCATTACGTATGGCTTCGCCAAATTCCATGGGGGCCACGGTACGCTCCTGCGCTGATGTAACGGAAAGGGATCATCCCGCTCGGGAGTGCGCAATAAGGATTCCAGCTGCCCGATAAACTAATTTCCCTTCGGGCAATCCCGAAACATGAAATCCCCAACAAAAACCCGCTCGAGCCATCCCGCGCGGGAATATTTGGATGATGTTTAGACGGTCGGTTACTCACCTGCTAACTGGCAGTTGGTCGCTGCAGTCCTGACATGTCCTGCAGGTAAGCTGACGGCTGACAGACCCTCAATGCAGTGGCGTCATGTTATCCATGCAAAATGGAACGACGCATTAGTTGCGCTCGTCGTTCTTGCAGCTAAAGGTTTGGCCTGCGCTGGGTGCAATTTCAGACGTATGGAATGGCGATTAGAAAATCCCTCTGTCGCCGATAAGTCCTCTTTTCAAAGGGTTTCCTCAGTGTGAGTCGTTTTGAGTGACCGAAGAATCGATTTGAATGACGCCCGACAGGTAGATCGTCAGGCTAGGCCGGCCCTTACCCGTACGCGCAGGACGTCGATCGGGGCCAAGCCCCGGTCGGTCTTCATGTGCCAGAAGGTCCAGCCGTTGCAGGCGGTGGCTTCGTCCACCAGGGCGCCCAGCTTGTGGATCGAGCCGGACATCTCGCCCGAAATCAGGCTGCCGTCGGCCCGAACGCGAGCCGACCGCTTGCCCTTGGGACAGTAGAGCTCGTCGCCGGCGTGCAGCAGGCCCGCTTCCAGGATCATGCCGAAGGGGATGCGGGGCTCGGACCGCTTGCTGGTGGTGACGGCAAGCTGTTCGGGGGGCGTGGGGATGACGTCGGCGATGCGGGCCTTGGCCACCTCGATATAGGCCTGTTCGCGTTCGATGCCGATGAAGCGGCGCCCCAGCCGCTTGGCCGCCGCCCCGGTGGTGCCGGAGCCGAAGAAGGGATCGAGCACCAGGTCGCCGGGGCGGGTCGAGGCGAGCAGCACCCGGTGCAGCAGGGCCTCGGGCTTCTGGGTCGGGTGGGCCTTGAGGCCGTCTACGCCCTTCAGCCGCTCTTCACCGGTGCAGATCGGCAGGGTCCAGTCCGAGCGCATCTGCACGTCGTCGTTGAACACCTTGAGCGCGTCGTAGTTGAAGGTGTAGCGGCGTTGGCCCTGCGATTTTGCAGCCCAGATCAGGGTCTCGTGCGCGTTGGTCAGGCGGGTGCCCTTGAAGTTCGGCATCGGGTTGGTCTTGCGCCAGACCACATCGTTCAGCAGCCAGAAGCCCAGGTCCTGCAGGGTCGCGCCGACGCGGAAGATGTTGTGATAGCTGCCGATCACCCAGAGCGCGCCTTCGTCCTTCAGCACCCGCCGGCATTCTTTCAGCCAGGCGCGGGTGAAGGTGTCGTAGGCCTCGAAGCTGTCGAACTGGTCCCAGGCGTCGTCCACCGCGTCGACCTTGGAATTGTCGGGCCGGTGCAGGTCGCCGCCGAGCTGTAGATTGTACGGGGGATCGGCGAACACCAGGTCCACCGACTTGTCGGGTAGGCCCGCCAGGATCTCCAGGCAATCGCCCTGCAGGATCGTTTCCGCCGCCTCGACCATAACGTTCTCCGCATACCAGACGTGACGCGACCGCTACGCCTTGGGCAGAGCCGAGGTCGTCGCAGAAGCACAAGGGAGAATCTGGGGCCCGGTTGGTTAAGGGCGATTCACCAAACTTGGCTAAGCAAAGGTTAAAGCGCGCCGACCACGTCGCGGTTGGCGTTGTTCAGCGCCTCGGCGTAGCGGCGGGTGGCGTAGGCCTCCTTGAGCAGGCCGACCACCTGCTTGCTCTCCGCGCCATCGACGACCGCCAGCGTCTCGGCCTCGGCCAAGCCGAAGGTGTCCATGGCCTGCTTGACGTTCATCTCGGGCAGCAGGGCCGTATCCTTGAGCTTGGCCAGGTCCGAGATGGGCCGGGCCAGCTTGTCGTCCAGTTCGGCGGCGAAGGCCTCGGCGGTGGCGAGCAGGCCGGCATAGTGGTCCTGGCTGTCCAGCACGATGACGAAGTTGCGCGACCCCAACGGATAGCGGCGGCGGAACTCGGCGATACTGGCGTTGTCGGGGATGGTGGCGACGTCCTTGCGCATCAGCCGGCCTACGGTCAGCGAGCGCACCCAGCCGACGTCGGCGGCGCTGCGGATGGTCTCGCCGCGCAGGTGAAGCCGCCAAGTCGAGAAGGAGTAGCCGAAGGTCTCGCGCACCGACAGGCTGGTGGCCACGCAGGCGGCGAGCACGGCGCCGGTCAGGGTGAAGTCGCCGGTGGTCTCCAGCACCAGGAAGGACATGGTCAGCGGGCCGCCGACGATGGCCACCGCCATGGTGCCCATGCCGGCCAGGGTGCAGGCGGTGATGTCCAGCCCGAAGTGCGGCATCAGGTGCTGCAGCGCGGTGCCGTAGAGCTTGCCGAGCAGGGAGCCTACGAACAGCGAGGCGAAGAACAGCCCGCCCCGGAAACCCGAGCCCAACGAGATCATCGAGGCGCTGAGCTTCAGCACGATCAGCAGGGCCAGAGTCTGCATCGACAGATTCAGCGGCCAGTCGAGCTTCATCGCTCCGTGACCGGCGCCCAGCACCTGGGGCGTGATCAGGGCCAGGGCGCCGATGATCAGTCCGCCCATGGCCGGACGCAGGGCCTGCGGTGCGCGGGTCCACTCGAACGCGCGCTCGACATAGGCCACCATCCGCATGACCAGCACGCCGATGCCGCTGGCGATCAGGCCCAGCAACACGATGGCGAGGTAGTGGATGTTGTGCAGGGGCGCGATGGGCGGGGCGTGCAGGGAGTAGGGCGCGCCGGAAAGGGCCTGGGTGGTCAGCACCGCCGCCAGGGCCGCCGCCATCACCGAGGCGACATTGGCCACCGAGTAGACGCCGACGATCAGCTCGAAGGCGTAGAAGGCGCCGGTCAAGGGGGCGGCGAAGGCGGCGGCGATGGCCCCGGCCGCGCCTGCGCCGACGATGATGCGCAGGTCGCTGCGGCGCAGGTTCAGAATGATGCCGATGCGCGAGGCCAGGCCCGCGCCGATCTGGGTGTAGCCCGCCTCCAGTCCTACCGAGGCGCCGCAGCCGTTGGAGATCACCGTCTGCAGGCTGACCAGGATGCTGTCGCGAAACGACATGCGTCCGCCGCGCAGGGCGTTGGCCTCCACCGGATCGACCGGCGTGCGCCCGCCGCGCCAGCGCCGCCACATCTCGGTCGCGCCGAGCAGCAGGCCGCCGCCGACCGGGGCCAGTAGGGCGGTGGGGAGATGGACGCGGGCGGTGGCGCTCAACCGTTCGTCCAGCGCGATATGGAAGAGCAGGACATGCGCCGCTTGGGACATGTCGCTCATCAGGGTGACGAAGACGCCGGCCATCGACCCGACTAGTCCGGAGAACAGCACCAGCAGGATCTCGCTGGAGCGGACCAGCGAACGGACCTGGGCCAGCAGTCCGCGCGCGCTGGCCGGCAGTGGGTTGCGGATCGGCAGGCCGCTCGCGGTCGGCCGTCTGGCGTGATCCGCGTCCACGGTCATGTCGGCTCGTCCGCGCCTTCGAGCAACAGCCTAATCGGCGCCCAGCTGCGGCGGTGGATCGGGCAGGGGCCAAGCGTTCGCAGGGCATGGGTGTGGATGGGGGCGTTGTAGCCCTTGTGGGAGGCGAAGCCGTAGCCGGGGTACAGATCGTCCATCTCGGCCATCACCGCGTCGCGGGCGGTCTTGGCCAGGATCGAGGCGGCGCCGATGGAGAGCGATACGCCGTCGCCGCCGATCACCGTGCGCACGGGACAGGGCAGCTTGAACGCATAGTTGCCGTCGACCAGGGCGAAGGCGGCGGCGACCTGTAGGCCCTCCACCGCGCGGCGCATGGCCAGGCCGGTGGCGTGCAGGATGTTGAGCTCGGCGATCTCCTCGACCGAGGCGTAGGCCACGCACCAGGCGATGGCGGAGGCCTTGATCTCGATCGCCAGCCGCTCTCGGGCCTTGGCGGTGAGCTTCTTGGAGTCGTTGATGCCGGGGGGCGTGCGGGCGGGGTCGAGGATCACCGCGGCGGCCGAGACGGGACCGGCCCAGGGCCCCCGACCGGCCTCGTCCACGCCACAGACGGGGGGCGGATGCAGGATCTCGAGCGCCAGGCTGGGCGGCTCTGCGATCCTGACGCCGGGCTTGCCGGCCAGTTTGGCGATTCGGGGGCTCACCCCCCGGTGATACGGCGCCGGCCGCGTGGGCAAAAGCGTGGCGTTGGGTGAGGCCGACTAAGCCGCACGGCATATGCGTCCGGCGCCTCTAAAGGCATTTCGGAATGGGCGGCGCGTTCACCCTCACCCCGACCCTCTCCCCTCGAGGGAGAGGGGGAAGCGCTCTGTTCTCCTTCCCCCTTCGACGGGGGAAGGTCGGGATGGGGGTGAGACCAGGCGCTTTCCGGGTGGGCTAGGTTGGCGCCCTTACACCCAGGCCCCATCCACCAACCGCCGCACGGTCTGTTCGCCATCGCGCATGTAGTCGGGCAGCAGGGCCTGGGGGATGTCCTGGTAGGAGACCGGGCGCAGGAAGCGCTCGATGGCCAGGGTCCCGACCGAGGTCGAGCGGCTGTCCGACGTCGCCGGGAAGGGACCACCGTGGACCATGGCGTGGCTGACCTCGACCCCGGTCGGCCAGCCGTTGGCCAGGATGCGTCCGGCCCGCAGCTCAAGTTCCGGGATCAGGCGCGCGGCCAGGGGCTGGTCGCCCGCATCCATGTGCAGGGTCGCGGTGAGTTGGCCCTCCAACGGCGCGATCACGGTCGGGAGGCTCGCTGCGTCGGGGCAGCGCACCACCAGCGACGAGGAGCCGAACACCTCGTGCGCCAGCGCCGGGTCGGCCTGGAAGGTCGCCAGGTCGGTCTCGAACAGCACGCCGCGGCCCTGGTTGGCCCCGGTGCAGGTCTGGGCGCGCACGCGCTCGCGCACGCCGCCGTGGCCGGCCAGCTTGTCCACGCCCTGCTCATAGGCCTTGTGGATGCCGGGGGTCAGCATGACCGACGGCAGGCTGGCGGCCAGGGCTTGGCTGGCGGCGTCCATGAACCGGTCGAGGTCTGGCCCGTCGACGGCGAAGATCAGGCCGGGATTGGTGCAGAACTGGCCGGCGCCCATGGTCAGGGAGCCGACGAAGCTCTGGCCGAGCGCCTCGGCCCGCGCCTTCAACGCCTCGGGCAGCAGGAAGACCGGATTGACGCTGCTCATCTCGGCATAGATCGGGATCGGCTCGGGGCGCGAGGCCACGATGCCAGCCAGCGCCAGGCCCGCGCCGCGCGAACCGGTGAAGCCCACCGCCTTGATCCGCGCATCGCGCACCAGCGCGCCGCTCAGCTCGTGCGACGGGCCGCCGACCAGGCTGAACACGCCTTCCGGCAGGCCGCAGTCCTTGACCGCCTTCTGGATCGCGCGCCCGACCAGTTCGCCCGTGCCGGGATGGGCGGGGTGGCCCTTGACCACCACCGGGCAACCGGCGGCCAGCGCCGAGGCCGTGTCGCCGCCCGCCACCGAGAAGGCCAGCGGGAAGTTGCTGGCGCCGAACACCGCGACCGGACCCAGCGGGATCTTGCGCAGGCGGATGTCGGAGCGGGGCAGCGGCTTGCGCTCGGGCATGGCCGGATCGATCCGCACGCCCAGCCAGTCGCCCTGGCGCACGACAGTGGCGAAGAGGCGGAGCTGGCCGATGGTGCGGCCACGCTCGCCTTCCAGCCGTCCGCGCGGCAGGCCGGATTCGGCCATGGCGCGCACGATCAGCTCGTCGCCCAGCGCCATGATGTTGTCGGCGATGGTCTCCAGGAACTTGGCGCGCGCCTCGCGGTCGAGTTCGCGGTAGGCGGGGAAGGCGGCCCAGGCCAGCGCGCAGGCGCGGTCCACCTCGGCGGCGCCGGCGGCCGAGAACGGCGGGTCGAGCGCCTGGCCGGTGGAGGGGTCGATGGCCTGATAGGTCTCGGCCCCACGGACGAGCGCGGAGCCGATGATGATTTCGCCGGTGATGGTCACGCTATCACTCCCAATCTTCTTACCGCTCCATATCCGGATATGGGCCTGTTCCGCCATGGGCGATGAAGGCGTCGATGTGGGATTCGAGCACCGGCAGGGGGACCGAGCCCAGTTCGAGCACCGAGTCGTGGAAGGCGCGCAGGTTGAACTTCGGCCCAAGCGCGGCCTCCGCCTTATGCCGGGCCTTCAAGATCGCCATCTCGCCCAGATAGTAGGACAGGGCCTGGCCCGGCCAGGCGATGTAGCGGTCCACCTCGGTCTCGATCTCGTGGCTCGACAGGGCGGTGTTGTCGCGCAGGTAGTCCTGGGCCTGCTTGCGGGTCCAGCCCTGCGTGTGGATGCCGGTGTCCACCACCAGGCGCGCGGCGCGCCAGGCCTGGTAGCTCAGCATGCCGAAGCTGTCGTAGGGCGTGTGGTAGATGCCCATCTCGGTCCCCAGCCGCTCGCAATAGAGCGCCCAGCCTTCGCCGTAGGCGGAGATGTAGACCTCGCGGAACTTGGGCAGGTCCTTGTGTTCCGAGGCGATCGGCATCTGGAAGGCGTGGCCGGGGGCGGACTCGTGCAGGGTCAGGGCCGGCAGGGCGTACAGGCCGCGCGAGGGCAGGTCGTAGGTGTTGACCAGATAGGTCCCCGGTCCGCCTCGTCCTGAGGTGTAGAAGGGCGCCTGGTCGGCCGGCACCGGCACGATGCCGAACCGCTGGCGGGGCAGGTAGCCGAAGTACTTGCCCGACACCTCGTCGAATTCCTTGGCGATCCAGGCGGCGTCCTTCAGCAGCTCGTCGGGCGTCTTGGCGTAGAACTGCGGGTCGGTGCGCAGGAACTGCAGGAACTCGGGGAAGCTGCCTTTGAACCCGGTCTGCTTCATCGTCGCCAGCATCTCGGCGTGGATCTTGGCCACTTCGTCCAGGCCGATCTGGTGGATCTGCTCGGGCGTCAGTTCGGTGGTGGTGAACTCCAGGATCTTGGATTGGTAGTAGGCCTTGCCGTCCGGCAGGGTGTCGGCGGCGAGTGGGACGTGGGCGTGGGGCTCGTACTCGTCGTCGAAGAAATGCAGCAGCTCGGTGTAGGCCGGGACCACCGATTGGCGGATCGCCTGCAGCGCCTGGGCCTTGAGTTGTTCACGCTCGGCGGCGGGGATGCTGTCGGGGAATTTGGTGAAGGGGCGGAAGAAGATCACGTCCTCGGGGGACTTGGCCTCGGCCACCGACTTGATCGAGGAGTCTCGGCCCTGCAGCGTCACCTTGGGCGGGGTGAAGCCGCGCTTCAGACCCGCGCGCATATTGGTCTCTTCCTCGTGGAAGTAGCGCGGGATGTCGTTCATCAGCGAGATGAAGTTGCGGTATTCCTGGGCCGACTTGAATGGCCGACGGGCCTCGCCGACAATGTTGGACCAGAAGGCGGTATCGGCGTTCAGGGGTTTTTCGTATTCCTTGAACGTCTGGTTGTTGATGTTGACTTGGATCTGGGCCTTGTAGACCTCGTAATTCACCTTCTCCTTGGGCGAGAGATCGCCTTCGTGGACGGTGTCGAGCTGGCGCATGACCTTGGTCCAGTAGGCGAGGCGCGCCTGCTGCGTGGCGAGGTCGACCTTGGGCAGGTGGGGATCGATCCCGTGATGGTCTTCGTCGGTCTCGCCGCGCTGGGCCTGCCGCCAGGACCATTCGGTGCTGTAGATGCTCTTGAATTTTGCGTCGGCGGAGGACGGCTGGGCGTGGACGGCCGATACGCTCGCCAGGATGGCGGCCAGGCAGCCGACACCGGCAAAAAACTTGGTCATCTGATCATTTCCCTGCCGACGTCGGCCGTGCGCTTGGTAGAAGTTATACTATCTGGCCGGCTGGAGCCGGCAATAGCTGAGATTGGGACGCAGGTGCGCCCATTGTGAAGGAGCAGTCGTTCGTGTCGTCAGTCGAGCAGTTTCGCGGTGTCGCCTTCTACGGGTGCGGGTCCATGGGCTCGGCCCTGGTGCGGGGGTTCGCGCGGGACGAAGGCGCGCCCCGGATGGTGGTGATCGCCCGGGATCGCGAGCGGATGGCGGCGCGCCTGGCGGGTACGCCGGCGGTGATCGTCACCGACGCCACGGCGCCGCAGGTCGCGGACTGCGATGCGGTGATGATCGGTGTGAAGCCACAGATCCTGCGCGAGATTGTCGGAGACCTCGCGCCGCTGTGCGCGGGCCGGGCGGTGATCTCGATGGCGGCGGGTGTCAGTTGCGCCTTCCTGCGCGAGGCGCTGCCGGAGGCGAGCACGGTAATCCGCTGCCTGCCCAACCTGGCGGTGGCCAAGGGCGAAGGCCTGACCGCGCTATGCTCCACGGCTGACGCCGGCTCGGCGCGCAACGTTTCCGACCGGACCAAGACCGACGCCCTGTTCGCGCCCGCGGGCGGCGGCGCCTGGGTGGAGACCGAGGACGAATTGAACGTGGTCACCGCGATCTCGGGCAGCGCGCTCGCCTTCTATTTCGCCTTCACCGAGGCCTTGGCCGCCGTGGGCGAACGGACGGGCCTGGACGGGGAACTGGCCAAGCGGTTCGCGGTGCAGACCCTGATCGGCGCGGGCGCGATGGCGGAGACGCTGGACCAGGTCACAGCCCTCAAGCACGCAGTCACCAGCAAGGGCGGGACGACGGCGGCCGGCTTGGCGATCCTGGAAGGCGAGCATGGCTTCACGCCGCTGCTACAGTCCGCGGTGGACGCCGCCATCGCCCGCGCCCGGCAGCTTTGAGAGAGGGGACGCAGATGAACGCCAAGGAGAGCCGCGAGGGCCTCGCGGCCACCGAGGAAGCCGGCGTCGCTCGGCAGCGGCGGGAACGAGGCGGCGCCCTGACCCTGCTCGCCGGCGCGTTCGGCGTCGCCGGCCTGGCGGGCGGCGCACGCGCGGCGCCTGGACCGGTGTGCTCGCCATCCGGTCCGGCCGACCCGGCGGCCGAGGAGCGGGCCATTCGCAAGGTGATCGCCGACATGGAGACCGCCTGGAACCACAGCGACTTCCGCGGCTACATGGCCGGTTTCCTGAACCCCGGGGTGGTCTTCGTCTCCAAGGGCAAGATCCAGACAGGCTGGCAGGGCACGCTGGACCACTACATCCGCGACTACGGCAAGCCGGGGACGCGGGGCGACCTGCACTTCTACGATATGACCGTCGAGTTCCTGGCCCCGGACGCCGCCCAGCTCGTCAGCCATTTCCACCTGAAGAAGGCGATCGATCCTCAGCTCGGGGTCAACACGCGGCTGATGCGCAAGGTCGATGGGCGCTGGGTGATCGCCGTCACCCACGTCTCCTCGGTCGACCCGACCAAGGCGGCCTGAGGCGGGCGAACGCTATGCGGGCGTCCCCGCTGCGACAGCTTCCGCCACCTTGGTAAGGGCGGCGCTCAACGCGGGCAGCTCGATGGGCTTGCGCAGCACGCCGTCCGCACCGGCGGCCAGGTAACGGGCCACATCGTCCTCGAACACGTTGGCGGTGAGCATGTAGATCGGCGTCCGCCGGCCGGTCCCCGCTTCGACGGCGCGGATTGCGGCCAGAGCGCCGACGCCGTCCAGCACCGGCATCAGGGCGTCCATCAGGATCATGTCGTAGCGACCCTCGGCATGGGCGTTCACCGCCGCTTGGCCGTTCTCCGCAAGGGTCGCGTCGGCGCCTAACTGCTCCAGCAACAGCGACAGCAGCATGCGGTTGGCCGGATGATCCTCGGCGGCCAGCACGCGCACGGGCCGGTCCAGGACCGGCTCGCCGGGCGATGTCGGAGGCGTGGGCGTGGGGGCTTCCTCCATGAGGGTCGGCTCGGCCGGGAACTCGAACCAGAAAATCGCGCCGTGAGGGGATTTGTTCTCGACACCCAGCTGGCCGGCGAGACTTTGGACGTTCGCGCGGCAGATGGCGAGGCCCAGCCCCGCACCGCCCGCGGCCCGGCCCTCCTCGAGCTGCTCGAACGGTTCGAACACCTTCTGGCGATAAGCCTCGGGCACGCCGGGCCCTTCGTCGTGGACCTCGATCCGCACGACGACGCCGTTCGCATCCGGCTTGGCGCTGGCGTGGATCTCGATCTCGCCCTTGGGGGTGAGCTTCAAGGCGTTGGACAGGAAGTTGATAACGGTCTGCTCGATCTTAGCGCCGTCGGTCAGCAGGCGGAAATGCTCGGGCGTCCCATCGAACGCGACGGTCAGGGTCAGTCCCAGCTCCTGCACCCGCAGCTTCCAGACGCGGGCGATGGCGTTCAGGCATTCGCGCAGGTCGACCGGCGCAGATATCAGAACCGCTTCGCCGGACTCGATCTTGGACAGGTCCAGGGCGCCGTTCAGCAGGCGCAGCAGCATACCGCCGGCCGCCTCGATCTCCTGGACCAGTTCGCTCTGGCGTGCGTCCACGACCTGGGGCTTCAGCACTGAGGCCATGCCGAGCACTACGTTTAGCGGCGTGCGCACCTCATGGCTGATCATGGCCAGGAACTTGGACTTGGCGCGGTTGGCCTCGTCGGAACGGATGCGGGCCTGCTCCGCCGCTTCCAGCGCGTGGCGAAGCTGTTCGGCCGCTCCGGCGCGTTCGGAGCGCGCGAGCGCCGACCAGAGGTCGGACTCTTGCTGACGCCAGGCGGCGGCGATCACCGCGACTTCGAACACCAGGGTGCACACGACCACGCCGGGGTCGCCGTGCGAGAGGCTGACCATCATCGGCACCAGCACGATCGATGGCGGCACTGTGGCCAGCAGGAAGCCCCGCCACCTCATGTGCACCTGCAGTCCGCCCAGCACCATGTTGCCGACGATCAGCAGCAGGCATTCCAGCAGCAGGCGCGGGTGGACCTGCCAGACGATGTAGACGAAGGCCGCCACATGTCCGGTCAACACGATGGTCAGGACCTCGGTCCATCCCCGCAGCCGGCCCAGCGCGGAGGGGTCGTCGACGGCTTTCCCGGCCTCGGCGACGACCCGGATGAAGACGAGGTAGGCGGCGAACTGGATCGCGACGAACAACCCGCCCCACACCGGCGACAACAGCACCGCGGTCGCGACACCGATGGCCGCCACCGACAGCAGGCGCACCGGGAACATCTCCCGGTAACGCTCTAAATACGCTGTCAGAAACTCCGCTGCTTGATCCACGTCGCCCCCGCCCATTCGGCCGCCGTTTAGGCGGAGAGTCTGGGTCTTGGTCAACCTCGACCGTGGGGCGCTCGGCGGGCTGTCAGTAGGCGAGCGCACACCCGTCCGCACGCATCTCGGAAGCCGCGCTGTAGACACGGTCCGCGCCGTTCATGCGGTGCTCGATGCACTCGTAACGACCGAAGCCGCCATCGCTCTCGGCCATCGGCCAGCCCATGGCGATCAGGGCCTCGCGGGTGGCCTTCGGCACACCGGACTCCAGCCGCAGGATGCCCTTGGGGCCGAGGTTCGGCGGGTCCTCGCCCATCGATTGGGACGACCCCTCGTGGTGCCAGCGAGGGCTGTCGCCGGCCGCCTGGATGTCGAGACCGTAGTCGACCCGGTTGATGATGATCTGCGACTGGCCCTGGGGCTGCATATCCCCGCCCATGACCCCGAAGCCCATCCACGGCACGCCATCCTTGGAGGCGAAGCCCGGGATGATGGTCTGGAACGGCCGCTTGCCGGGTGCATAGATGTTGGGGTGGCCGTCCTGCAGCGAGAACAGCTCGCCGCGGTCCTGGAACATGAAGCCCAGACCGTCGGCGACCAGGCCCGAGCCCATGCCGCGGAAGTTGGACTGGATCATCGACACCATCATCCCGTCGGCGTCGGAGGTGGTGAAGTAGGTGGTGTCGCCGTGGCTGGGCGCCTGGCCGGGATAGGCGGGGGTCAGGATGCGGTCGAGCCGGATCAGCTTGGCGCGCTCGGCGGCGTATTCCTTGGACTTCAGCCACTCCACCGGCACCTTGGAGAAGTGCGGATCGGCGTAGTAGCGGGCGCGGTCCTCGTAGGCGAGGCGCTTGGCCTCGGCCTGGATGTGGATCGACTGGGGCGACTGGAAGCCCATGCCCTTCAGGTCGAAGTGCTCGATGATGTTGAGCATCTGCAGGGTGGCGAGGCCCTGCGTGTTGGCGGCCATGGCGTAGACGTCCACGCCGCGATAGCCGGTGACCAGCGGCTCCAGCCATTCGGAATGGTGGTCGCGCAGGTCCTCGTAGGACAGCCAGCCGCCGATCCGCTTGAAGTAGGCGTCGATCGTGCGGGCGATCGGGCCGGCGTAGAAGGCGTCGCGGCCCCCTTCGGCGATCATGCGGTAGGTGCGCGCCAGGTCGGGATTGCGGAACACGTCGCCTTCACTCGGCGCCTTTCCGTTCGGCATGTAGGTGTGCTGGGCGTTGGCGGTCTCTTCCACGCCGGAGCCCGGCTTGAGGAAGTTGGCCATGTTGCGCTTGATGTAATAGCCGATGATCTGGGGCACCGGCGCGCCGTGCTCGCAAAGATGGATCGCCGGTTCGAACAGCTCAGCCCATTTCAGCTTGCCGTAGCGCTGGTGCAGGGTCCACCAGCCGTCGAGCGCGCCGGGGGTGGAGACGGCGGGCGCGCCATAGGGCGGCGGCGCGCCGTTCTTGGCCCGTGCGCGCGCCGTCTCCAGGCTCAGGCCGCGCGGCGACTTGCCCGAGCCGGCCATGCTGACCAGCTTGTTCAGCTTGGGGTCCCAGACGAAGGCGAAGCAGTCGCCGCCCAGGCCCGAGCTGGTCGGCTCCAGGAAGCCCAGGCAGGCGTTGGCGGCGATGGCGGCGTCGACGGCCGAGCCGCCCTTCTTCAGGGTCTCGATAGCGGCCATGGTGGCCAGCGGCTGGGCCGTGCCGGCCGCGCCCGACAGCCCAAAGGCGGCTGAACGGCTAGCGAAGCTGGCGCCGGACGGCCGGTCGCCCGCGTGTACGTCGGGGCGGACGAACTTTTCAGCACCTGGCGGCTGGAACTTGGGCAGCGCTTCTTCGCCTTCGTTGGCGATGGGCGGGGGGCGGTTCTGAGCTGAGACCTGGGAGGCTGCGCCCGCGGCTGCGGCGACGGGCAGGGCGGCGAGGAAGGAACGACGGCGCAAAGGTTAGCCCCCCGGAACGCGCATCGGCTGCGCTGGATGTTGCAGCCCCATACAACAGCGGTTTGAGGCGGATGTAACTAGCGGGAAATATGATCGAGCTAGCGATGCGGCGCCGAAAGGGTGGGCGTCAGTCGCCCTGGACGAACAGCACGTCGAGCCGCCTCGGCCCATGTACGCCGACCACCCGGTCGAACTCGATGTCGGCGGTGGCCGAGGGGCCGGAGAAGAAGGTCAGCGGACGACCGTCGCGGACGGCGCCGATCAGGTTCTGCAAGGCTTCGGGGATGGTCTCCACCAACTGGTGTTCGAACACGACGCAGACGTGGTGGTCGGGCAGCAGGGTCAGGGCGCGCCGGCCTTGATGCGAGCCGGCGTCCAGCACCACCGTGCCGGTTTCGGCGACGGCGAGCGCGCAACCGGTCACGACGCTGGGCGTGGCTTCCAGCTGGGCGTGAGAGAGCGGTGCGCCGTCGACCTCCTCCAGCGCCTCGACCCCCGCAGGCCGCCAGGCCGAAGGCAGGTCGGCGGGGGCGACGTAGCGGGTTGCGCCGTTGGCGGCCAGGCGATCGGCTAGGGCGGCGGGGATTTCCGCTTCATTCCGTAGACGGACGATATGGACGTTGTAGTCGGCCAGTCGGTCGAGGAACCGTGCGCGCAGCTCCTCGCCCGTCATCTCGCCGGCGCGGCGATAGGCGAACGGCGGGAGAACGGGTGGGGTCGAGCCGGCCAGGGCCGAGCGGATGTTGGCCAGGATGGCGTCACGCGCGTTCATGAGCGAGGCTCCCGCTTGGCCCACCAGTCGCGGAAGCTCTCCGGCGGCAGGGCCGGGAAGTCGCGCGAGAGGCTCCAGCCGGACAGGGGCGGAGGCAGGTGGGTGACGCGCCCGTCGCGAACCAGCGGCGCCTGGCCGATCCGTCCGGCGGCCAGCGCCATGGCCAGCAGGGTAGGGTGGTCGAACATCGCCTTGGCCGCCTGCATGGCCAGGTTTTCGCCGTTCAGCGCGCCCAGGCCCTGGCGCTTCTCCGCCACCACCTTGGCCCGCAGGTGGGTCAAGATGTTGGGGATGGGGATGCGGACGGGGCAGGCTTCCTGGCAAGCCCCGCAGAGGGTGGAGGCGAAGGGCAGCGAACCGGCCTCCTCGAACCCCCGAAGTTGAGGCGTGACGATGGCCCCGATCGGCCCCTGGTACATGCTGTCGTAGGCGTGGCCGCCGGCGCGCTCATAGACCGGGCAGACGTTCAGGCAGCGCGAGCAGCGGATGCAGTTCAAGGTGTCGCGCGTCACCTCGTCAGCCAATATCTTCGAGCGGCCATTGTCCAGCAGCACCAGGTGGAACACCTGCGGCCCGTCGCCGGCCCGCGCTTCGGCGGCGCGATTCCCCGTCCACACCGAGGTGTAGGGGTTCATCCGTTCGCCGGTGGCGGAGCGGGGCAGCAGTTGCAGGAACACCTCCAGGTGCTCCCATTTCGGCAGCACCTTTTCGACCCCCATGATCGAGATCAGCACGTCGGGCAGGGTCAGGCACATCCGCCCGTTGCCCTCGCTTTCCACGATCACCACCGAGCCGGTCTCGGCAATGGCGAAGTTGGCCCCGGAGATGGCGACCTTGGTCGAGAGAAACTTGGCGCGCAGGTGGGCGCGGGCGGCCTTGGCCAGGCTGGAGGGATCGGCGTCGAGCCGGCCGCCGGGGATGGCGGCGGGGTCCAGCTCGCGCAGGAACAGGTCGCGTATCTCCGCGCGGTTCTTGTGGATGGCCGGGACCAGCAGGTGGGACGGCTTTTCCTTGGCCATCTGCACGATCATGTCAGCCAGGTCGGTCTCGTAGGGCGTGATCCCGGCGGCGGACAGGGCGGGGTTCAGCTCCACCTCGTCGGTGGTCATCGACTTGATCTTGATGACGCTGCCGGCCTGATATTGCCTGGCGAGGCCGACGATGATGGTGCGGGCCTCGGCCGCGTCGCGCGCCCAGTGCACCACGCCGCCAGCGGCGGTGACGCTGGCTTCCAGGGCGACCAGATGGCGGTCCAGCTCGGCCATGGTCTGGCGCTTGATCGCCTGGCCGGCGTCGCGCAGCGCCTCCCAGTCCGGCAGCTCGCCCGCTACCCGCGCGGTCTTGGCTCGGATGGTCGAGGTGGCCTTGGCGATGTTGCGGCGCAGCTGGGAGTCGCGCAGCGAGGTGCGCGCGCGGGCGGTGAAATCGAGCGCGGTCATGACGCCGCCTGATCGGTGGAGGCCAGGATCTCGGCCAAGTGCACGGTGCGCACCCCGGTCTGCTGGCGCGACAGCCCACCGCCGATGTGCATCAGACAGGAGTTGTCGCCGGCGGTGCAGATCTCCGCTCCGCTATCGAGCACATGGCGCATTTTGTCGGTCAGCATGGCGGTGGAGGTCTCCGCGTTCTTGACCGCGAAGGTCCCGCCGAAGCCGCAGCATTCCTCGGCCCGCGCCAACTCCACCAGCTCCAGCCCCTTGACGTTGCGAAGCAGCCGAAGCGCCCGGTCGCCCAGCTTCAGCGCGCGCAGCGAGTTGCAGGACGAGTGGTAGACCACCTTGTGGGGATAGTAGGCGCCGACGTCCTCCAGCCCCAGCCGGTCGATCAGGAATTCGGAGAACTCGAACACCCGCGGCGCGATCGCCTCCACCCGCGCGGCTAGGGCTTCGCCGCCCGCGGCCTTGGCCAGGCGCGGATACTGGCTGCGGATCATGGCGGTGCAGGAGGTGGATGGGACGACGATGGCCTCGGCGCCCTCGAACACCTCGACAAATCGGCGGACCAGGTCGATCGCCTCCTTCTGGTAGCCGGAATTGTGATGCATCTGGCCGCAGCAGGTCTGGGCCTCGCGGAACTCCACCTCGCAGCCGAGCCGCTCCAGCACGTTCACCACCGCCTGGCCCGTCTGCGGGAACAGGGCGTCGTTGAAACAGGTGATGAACAGACTGATCTTCAAGGGCGAATGGTCCCCAGGTTCATGCACGGGCCACCGTTCTCAGACGCAGGTGCGCTGTCGACGCGAGAGCCGGCCCATCTTCGGAATAGACACATCTCGTACGTGGATATGCAACACAAGCCTTGGCCTTACCGCGCGTCGGCCGAGACGCCGGCCTGTTCCCGAGCTTCCGCCAGGCGGATCAGGTGCAGGGCCTCCAGGATCAGGGCGCGCATGGCCTCGGCCGCTGCTTCGCCGTCGCCGGCCAGCACCGCGTCGGCGATGCGCTTGTGATCCAGGGCCGTGGTCATCAGCCCTTTGAAGTCGTGGGTGCGGCGGATGCTGAAGCGCAGCGCCGCCTCGATCATGTCGCGCAGCTGGATGTAGAAGCGGTTGCCGGAGGCGTTGAGGATGGCGACGTGGAAGGCGATGTCGGTCTCCAGCGGATCGGCCTCGCCGCGTTCGGCGGCGAACATGCCCTCGATGGCGTCCTGGATCTGCTTGCGTTCGGTGGGATCGGTGGAGCGGGCGGCTAGCGCCGCCGCACCGGGCTCGACCGTCAGGCGGATCTCGGTGAACTCGACCAGCAGGCCGTAGGAGAAGTTGCGCTCCAGCAGCCATTGCAGCACGTCGGGGTCGAGCAGATTCCATTCCCGCTCGGGCCGGATGCGCGCACCCAGCCGGGGCCGCACCACCAGCAGCCCCTTGGCGGTCAGCATCTTGATCGCTTCGCGCAGCACGGTGCGGCTGGCGCCGTAGTGGCGGCAGAGCTCGACCTCGGTGGGGAAGGGGTCTTCGCGCGCGATCCGGCCGGCGACGATGGCTATCCCCAGATCCTGCGCCACCGACGCGGAGATGTTCATCGTCTTTTTCGGCGATTTCAAAGCGTGTCGGCCCCCATCACGAAGAAGCTTAGGGCCTCGGCGCGCAGGGGTGAACCCTTTCGGCCCACAAGGGTCTGCATCGCCTTGGCCCGCTCAGGCCGCCTGGGGGGCGGCCAGAGTGGACGGCGCGTGGGCGATGGGGCGCTTACGCACATACAGGGCGAAGTAGAGGATGAAGAGATAGCAGAGCGCCGGCGCGATGAAGGCGAGCTTCAGGCCGATATGGTCGGCCAAGGCGCCCTGGATCTCCGGCAGTATGCCGCCGCCGCAGATGGCCATGACCAGCAGCCCCGATCCCTTCTCGGTCAGCGGTCCCAGGCCCTCGATCGACAGGGTGAAGATGGTCGGGAACATGATGGAGTTGCACAGTCCGACCAGGATGATGGTCCACATCGCGGTCATGCCGGTGGTCAGCATCGAGGCGCCGATCATCACCATCGCGCCGGCCCCCACAACGGCCAGCAGCGTCGCCGGCCGGATGTGGCGCATCAGGAAGGCGCCGACGAAGCGGCCGACCATCAGTCCCATCCAATAATAGGTGACGTACTTGGCCGCCGAGGCTGGCGACATGTCCCCTACACCCGGCGAGGAGATGTAGTTGATCAGATAGGTGCCAACCGCCACCTCGGCGCCGACATAGACGAAGATGCCGACCACGCCGAGCATCAGCCGCTTGTGCCGCCAGATGCTGGTTCCCGCCGAGCGGGTCTCGTCGGTCTGGGCCTGCAGCTTGGGCAGGTGGGTGATGAAGATCAGCCCGGCCAGCGCCAGCAGCACCAGGGCGATGATCACGTAGGGACCCTTCACCGCCGCGGCGTCGGTCAGCTTCTGGTGGGCGGTGAGCACGACGGCGGTGCGGCTCGCGCCGCTGGTGCTGTGGGCCAGGATCAGCAGGCCGCCGAAGATCGGGGCCACGGTGTCGCCTAGCGAATTGAGCGCCTGCACCAGGTTCAATCGGGCCGAGGCGGTCTCGGGCGATCCGATCACCGCCACGTAGGGGTTGGCGGCGACCTGCAGCAGGGTGACGCCGGTGGCCAGTACGAACTGGGCGGTCAGGAACACCGGGAAGGAGGGCAGGGCGGCGGCAGGGACGAACAACAGGGCGCCGAGCGCCATCACCGCCAGCCCGACCATGATCGAAGCCTTGTAGCCGATGGTCTCGATCACCTTGGCCGCTGGAAGCGACATGATGAAGTAGGCGGCGAAGAAGGTGAACTGGACCAGCGCCGACTGTGTGTAGTTGAGCTCGAACACGGCCTTCAGATGTGGGGCCAGGATGTCGTTCAGGACGGTGCAGAAACCCCACATGAAGAACACCGAGGCCAGCACCGACAGGGCCAGGGTGTAGCCGCCCTTGGGCGCTCCGACAGCGCTAACATCGTTTGCACGCACGTCCACATCTTCCTCCCGCGCCCACTCGGGCATCTTTATGTTTTTGGTTGCGGCGCCAGCCTAGCGCGCCGGATCGTAAAAGGCTTCGGTCTCGATGCGTCGGCCGAGCAGGAAGGCGTCGGCCACCTGTTGCAGCGGCCGCACGTCCGCGTCTAATTCACCCGCCTCGACCACGTCCGCAAAACGGTCGTAGAGGGCGCCGTATTCGCGCTCGGGGCCGACATCCACCGCGTGGCCGTCGATCGTCAGTTCCGTTCCGCCCTTCGACAGGCGAAGCGCGCCGCCGTCCTGGGTGTCGACGCGGATGTCCCAGGTCTGCGGGCCGGTCTGGCGCCAGTCGAAATCGGAACTCATCGGGCCGCCGCCGTCGAGCTCGTAGTCGATCCGCGCGGCGATGGGCGCCTCGCAGTTGCTCGGGAACTCCAGGTCGGCCTTGCGCACGAAGAAGGGCGGCAGGATGCGGGTGGCGATCGACAGGGCGTTGATCCCCGGATCGAATACGCCCAGCCCGCCGGCCTTCCACACCCATTCCTGGCCGGGATGCCAATGGCGCACGTCCTCGCGCCAGACGATCTCGACCTCCTTCAGCTTGCGGCCCTTCAGCCACTCGGCGGCGGGTTCGACCCCCGGCGCCTGGCGCGAATGCCAGGAGGCGAACAGGGACAGGCCCTTGTCCTTCGCCGTCTGGGCCAGGTCCTCGACCTCGCTGACCGTGGCGCCGGGCGGCTTTTCCAAGAACACATGCTTGCCGGCCAGCAGCAACTGGCGCGCCAGGCCGTGGCGAACCTGCGGCGGGGTGCAGACCGCCGCCGCGTCGAACTCGGTTCCGCTCGCGAACAGAGCGTCCAGGTCCTTGAACATTGGGGTGTCTTCAAGGATCGAGTGCGGGCTGACCCCGCCGGCCAGCACGAAGCGTGGGTTCTTCTCGATATTGGGGATGTGCTGGTCGCGGACGATCTTGCCGATGCCGACGATGACGAGGCGAATGGGGGACATCAGACCTCTCAGAGCGCCCGGACGACGGCTTGGAGCGCTGGCGCCACGGCCAGGGCGTTGCGTAGCGGCCTGCCGAACGCCTCCACCTCGATCTCGAACACGTCGCCCGGCTCCGCCTTGATCCCGTCGTTGAAAGACAGGGTGGCGGTGCCGAAGAAGTGGACGTGCACGTCGCCCGGCCTACGGAATTGGGCGTATTTGAAGTGGTGGTGCTCCAGGTTGGCGATGGTGTGGGACATGTTCTCTTCGCCGGAGAGGAAGGGCTTTTCCCATATCACCCTGCCGGCGCGGCGGATGCGGCTAGCGCCACGCACATCGCCCGGCAGCTCGCCAAGACGAAGTTCTGGCCCGAACGAGGCGTTGCGCAGCTTGGAATGGGCCAGGAACAGGTAGTTCTGGCGCTCGGTCACGTGATCGGAGAACTCGTTGCCAAGGGTGAAGCCCAGGCGGCAGGGCGTCCCGTCGGGGGCGATGACGTAGACGCCCGCGATCTCGGGCTCCTCGCCGCCGTCCAGCGCGAAATTGGGGCTCTGGAACGAAGCCTCCGGCGCGATGACGCTGGAGCCGTCGCCCTTGTAGAACCACTCCGGCTGTACGCCGACCTCGCCAGCGGCCGGCTTTCCGCCTTCGAGCCCCATGCGGAACATCTTCATCGAATCGGTCAGCCCCTCGGCCTGGGCCGTCGACCTGTGCATCCTGTCGCGTGCGTCGGCGGAGCCAAGGTGGGTCAGGCCGGTGCCGGTCAGCTGCATGTGGGCGGGATCGGGATGATCGATCGGCGCCAGCACCCGGCTCTCGGCCAGGGCGGCGTCCAGGTCCACAGCTTCGCCCAGCCCGTGCGCCTGGACGATCTGCGTCAGGGTCTCACCCTCGGCGATCGCCTCTATGGCCAACGCGTAGACGTTCTCCACGCCCTTCACGCGCCGCGCGCCCGATGGATCGGAGACCACCACGGCGCGCTCGCCCCCCACCGTTTTAAGCTGCACCAGACGCACGCGGTCTTCCTCCAACCTAACTCGCCGCTATCCCCTCGACAGGCGAGGCGGACGGCCTTATCCAATCATCATACAAAACGAGCGAGGGCTAGGGTCAAGTCGAAGCTTCATCCCATTTCGCGAGCGGGTGGTGCAAAGATCGAGGTCCTGGTCCCGGTTCACGATAGGCCGACATGTACGATTCCACTGTTCCGTCAGACGCCCATCCTCGCCGGCTGCGTTCGCGCGCCTGGTTTGACAACCCCGCCAATCCGGACATGACCGCGCTCTATCTGGAGCGCTACCTTAACTATGGCCTGACCCGCGAGGAGCTGCAGTCCGGCAAGCCGATCATCGGCATCGCCCAGACCGGCTCGGACCTGTCGCCTTGCAACCGGCACCACATCGTCCTGGCCGACCGTATCCGCGAGGGCATCCGCGAGGCTGGCGGCATCGCCATCGAGTTCCCGGTCCATCCGATCCAGGAGACGGGCAAGCGCCCGACCGCGGGACTGGACCGCAACCTGGCCTATCTGGGCCTGGTCGAGGTGCTCTACGGCTATCCGCTGGACGGGGTGGTGCTGACCATCGGCTGCGACAAGACCACGCCCGCCTGCCTGATGGCGGCGGCGACGGTGAACCTGCCGGCCATCGCGCTGTCGGTCGGGCCGATGCTGAATGGCTGGCACAAGGGCGAGCGCACCGGGTCGGGCACCATCGTGTGGAAGGCGCGCCAGATGATGGCGGCGGGCGAGCTCGACTATCCAGGCTTCGTGGAGCTGGTCGCGTCGTCCGCCCCCTCCACCGGCTATTGCAACACCATGGGCACGGCCACGACCATGAACTCGCTGGCCGAGGCGCTGGGGATGCAGCTTCCGGGCTCAGCCGCCATTCCCGCCCCGTACCGCGAGCGCCAGCAGGTGGCCTACCTGACCGGCAAGCGGATCGTGGACATGGTGCGCGAGGACCTGAAGCCGTCCGACATCATGACCCGCGACGCCTTCCTCAACGCCATCGTGGTCAACTCCGCCATCGGCGGCTCGACCAACGCGCCGATCCACTTGGCGGCGATCTCCCGGCACATGGGCGTGCAGCTCGACCTTCAGGACTGGCAGGACTACGGCCACAAGGTGCCGCTGCTGGTGAACCTGCAGCCGGCGGGCGAGTACCTGGGCGAGGACTATCACCACGCGGGCGGGGTGCCGGCGGTGGTCAACGAGCTGATGAAGCATGGGCTGATCCGCGAGGACGCGCTCACCGCCAACGGCAAGACCATCGGCGACAACTGCCGTGGGCGCGAGATCGTCACCCCCGAAGTGATCCGCAGCTTCGACAAGCCGATGAAGGCCGAGGCCGGCTTCGTGGTGTTGCGCGGCAACCTGTTCGACAACGCCATCATGAAGACCAGCGTGATCGCGCCGGAATTCCGCGAGCGATACCTGTCCAATCCCGACGACCCGGAGGCTTTCGAAGGGCCGGCGGTCGTTTTCGACGGGCCCGAGGACTACCACCACCGGATCGACGATCCGGCGCTGAAGATCGACGAGACCACCCTGTTGTTCATGCGCGGGGCGGGCCCGATCGGCTATCCGGGGGCGGCCGAGGTCGTGAACATGCGCCCGCCCGCCTACCTGATCAAAAAGGGCGTGACCTCGCTGCCGTGCATCGGCGATGGGCGCCAGTCGGGCACCTCGGCCTCGCCCTCGATCCTGAACGCCTCGCCGGAGGCCGCCGCCGGGGGCAACCTCGGCGTGCTGCGGACGGGCGACCGGGTGCGCATCGACCTGGGGAAGGGTCAGGCCAATATCCTGATCTCCGACGCCGAGCTCGCCGAGCGCCGCAAGGCCTTGGAAGCGGCCGGCGGCTATCCGTATCCGGCGTCGCAGACCCCCTGGCAGGAGATCCAGCGGGGGCTGACGGGCCAGATGGGCGACGGCATGGTGCTGGAGACCGCAGTGAAGTTCCAGCGGGTGGCCGAAACCTTCGGCGTGCCGCGGGACAATCACTGAGTATCTTATCCCTCTCCCCTTGCGGGAGAGGGAGGGGCCCAGCCTTGGGCTGGGAGGGTGAGGGGTCGCGCCGCCATAAGCCGATAAGCGTGCGTCGACCCCTCAACCTTCCCACGCGTCTGTCGACATGCGGGCCCCTTCCTTCTCCCGCAAGGGGAGAAGGAGAGCTGGGGGCCTCGAAGCACGCAGCTCCTTCTACCCTCGCCGGAAGATGAACTCGTGGTCGCGCCAGGCGCCGACGGGGAATTCGTACTCGCCTGCCTTGGTGAACCCATAGGCGGCATAGAGGCGCTGGGCCTTCACGTTGCCCGACCAGACGCCCAGCCATAACGGCCCTTCGAACGTCTGTTCCAGCCACGCCAGGGCGATATCGAGCAAGGCGGTTCCCACGCCCAGGCCCTGGGCGTCGCGGGCGACATAGATCCGGTACAGCTCGCCGTGACCGCCCTGCGCCTCGGGGTGGGGCAGATGGCAGGGGCCCGCATTGGCGTAGGCGATGGGCGCCCCGTCGACCTCGGCGATCCAAGTGATCTGGGCCGGGTCGGCCAGACGCTCCACCGTCGCCTCCAGGCTGTAGGAAGCCTCCACGAACACCTCCATGTCCTCGGGTGGGTAGGGGATGGCGAACCCCTCCAGGAAGGTCTCGCGGAAGGTCAGGTGGGAAAGTTCGGACAGCCGCGCCGCATCTTCCGGCGTGGCGAGGCGGATGACGAACTTGGACAGGAGCGCGCTGGACATGGGCGCGCTTTATCGGCTCCCTCGACGCCATGCTAGATTGCCTGAAAGCATCACGTTCAGTCCGCGTCGCGGCGAGAGGGTGTCTGTGAGCCTGCCCGTCTTCACCCATCCCGATATGCTGGGCCACCATCCAGGCCCCGGCCACGCCGAACGGCCCGAGCGGCTGAAGGCCGTGCTGGACGCCCTGGCCGACGCCCGGCTGGACCTCGACATGGTCGAAGCGCTTCCGGTTTCGCGGGCCGACCTGGAGCGCGTGCACCCCACGGCCTACGTTGATCGTCTCTACGCCGAATCACCCGCCGAGGGACTGGCGGCGCTCGATCCCGACACCTTCATGTCGCCTGGCAGCCTGAACGCGGCGCTGAGAGCGGCGGGTGCGGCGACGGCGGCGGTGCGGCGGGTGGGCAAGGGCGAGGCGACGCGCGCCTTCTGCGCGGTTCGTCCGCCGGGCCACCATGCCGAGGCCGCCGCGCCGATGGGATTCTGCCTGTTCTCGACCGTCGCCATCGCCGCGCGGGTCGCCCAGGCGGAAGGTTTCCGGCGGGTGGCGGTGGTGGATTTCGACGTGCACCACGGCAACGGCACCCAGTCGGTGTTCGAGACCGATCCGAAGCTGATGTTCGCCTCCATCCACCAGTCGCCGCTCTATCCCGGCACCGGCGACCCTTCCGAGACCGGCGTGGGCAATGTGGTCAACGCCACCACGCCGCCGGAGGCGCCGCGCGAACTGTGGCGGCGGCTGTTCGCCGACAGGCTGATGCCGGCGGTGGACGCTTTCGCGCCGGACCTGATCCTGGTCTCGGCCGGGTTCGACGCCCACCGCCGCGACCCCCTGGCGCAGCAGACCCTGGAGGCGGAGGATTTCGCCTGGGCGACCCGCGCCATCCTCGAGGTTGCGCGGAGCCGTTGCGGGGGAAGGGTTGTGTCGTCGCTGGAGGGCGGCTACGACCTCGAAGCGCTGGGCCGTTCGGCCACGGCGCATGTGCGGGCCTTGGCGGAGGGGTGAGGGCTTGAACGCCTCGGCGCTCGACGGCGGGCCCTCAACGCCTACCGGGGCTGTGCCTTTCGCGACATGACCAGCCCGACCGATCCCCCGACGCAGACCCGCGCCGCGACCGGCCCATCCGGCGTGTCCGGGCCCGGCGAATCAAATTCCGAAGGTTCCAAATCCGGCGCCATCGTCTTGGCGCGCCACGGCGAGCCCGCCCTGTCTCGCCGGTTGAAGCTGGACGCGCGCGGCTATGACCGCTGGTGGGCCACCTACGAGGCCGGGGGCATCCTCACCGGTCAGGTCCCGCCGCAGGAGCTGATCGACCATGCGCTGCGGGCCGATGTGATCTTCGCCTCCATACGCCTGCGCGCCATAGAAACCGCCCGCGCCGTGGCCGGCGGCAAGGCCGTGCGGGAAGATCCGATGTTCATCGAGGCCCCGCTGCCCGCGCCCGCCACGCCGCGATTCGTCAAGCTCAGCCCCAAGACCTGGGGGGTGGTGTCGCGTTTCTTGTGGTGGTTCGGCTATCACCGCGGGCAGGAGACGCGGCGTCAGGCCCAGGCGCGGGCCCGCACTGCGGCTGAGCGCCTGATCGTGGAGGCCGAGGCGGGGCGGAACGTCCTGGTCCTGGCCCATGGCTTCTTCAACGGCATGGTCGGCGTGGAGCTCAGCCGTCGCGGCTGGCGCTGCGTGCAGGATCGCGGGTTCAAGTACTGGGCGACCCGCCGGTTCGAGCGCGAATAGGCGCGAATAGGCGCGAATAGGAACGCGTGACGCCTGAACGCCTGGAGATACTTGGCGTGGGAAGCCTTGGTCGTTAGGGTCTGCCCATGACCGATGCGGCCAAGGACATCTCCGAGCTTTCGTTCGAGCAGGCGCTGGAGCAGCTTGAGCGGATCGTCGCCGAACTCGAGTCCGGTCAGGCCCCGCTTGAACGTTCGATCGAGATCTACGAACGCGGCGCCGCCCTGAAAGCCCATTGCGAAGCGCGTCTGGCCAGCGCCAGGCTGCGGGTTGAGAAGATCGTCGTCGGACCCCAAGGCGAGGCCGTCCGGGCCGAGCCGGCGGACTTCGCCTGATTCGCATGTCGACAGGGGCGACATTCCGGCTACCCGCGCGCCCCGAATCGCTGGGCCGGGGGGTTCCGTCGTGAAGACCCTCGATCAGAGCCACACCACCATCCAGCAGCGCATGGCCGAGGCGGCCGACGTCGTCACCGTAGCCCTTGACGCCCTGCTGCCGCGCACCGACGGACCGGAAAGCCGGCTGGTCGAGGCCATGCGCTACGCCGTGCTGGGACCCGGGCGGCGGGTGCGGCCGTATTTCGCCCTGGAGACCGCGCGCCTGTTCGACGTGGCGGAGCGTTCGGTGCTGCGCGCCGCCTGCGCGCTGGAATGCATCCACGCCTACAGCCTGATCCACGACGACCTGCCGGCGCTCGACGACGATCCAGTCCGTAATGGACGACCCACTGTTCATGCAGCCTATGACGAGGCCACCGCCGTGCTGGCCGGAGACGCCCTGCATTCGGCGGCCTTCGAGATCATGGCCCACCCGGACACCCACCCGGAGGCTGTGGTGCGCTCCCAGCTCGTGCATAAACTGGCCCTGGCGGCTGGGGCGAAAGGGCTGGCGGGCGGCCAGATGCTCGACCTGCTGGGCCTGGGCGCGGACCTGCGCACCGTGGCGCGAATGCAACGGATGAAGACCGGCTCGCTGATCGCCTTCGCCGTGGAGGCGCCGCTGGTGCTGGCCCGTGCGACCGAGGCCGAGCGCCACGCCTTGCTGGGGTTCGCCCATGACTTCGGTCTGGCCTACCAGATCGTCGACGACCTCACCGATCATGAGCGCGACACTCGCCCCCGCCGGGGGAGCCGCAGCGAAAAGCGGGGGGCCGAAAAGGCCAATTTCGTAACCCTTCTCGGGCGCGAGGCGGCAGGCGAGCGGGTGGAGATACTGTCGCAACAATGCCGCGCCCATCTGGACCTTTTTGGTCCCAAGGCGGCATATCTTCGAGCGAGCGTGGATTTCGTGCTAGACCGCACCACTTGAGTCCGCAATTAAGCTCGGTTTTTTCCGGCGCAGAGATCCGATGCCACCGCATACGCCCCTTTTGGATACCGTTCAGTACCCCGTCGACACGCGTAAACTGACCCCGCCCGAACTTCGCCAGCTTGCCGACGAGTTGCGCGCGGAGATGATTGACGCGGTGTCCACCACCGGAGGCCACCTGGGCTCCGGCCTGGGCGTGGTCGAGCTGACGGTCGCCCTCCACCACGTGTTCGAGACGCCCAAGGACATCCTGGTCTGGGACGTCGGCCACCAGGTCTATCCGCACAAGATCCTCACGGGTCGTCGCGACCGAATCCGCACCTTGCGTCAGGGCGGCGGCCTGTCCGGCTTCACCAAGCGGGCGGAGAGTGAGTACGACCCCTTCGGCGCCGCGCACGCCGCGACCTCGATCTCGGCCGCGCTGGGCTTCTGCGCCGCGCGCGACGCCAAGGGCGAGGACAACAAGGTCATCGCCGTGATCGGCGACGGCTCGATGAGCGCAGGCATGGCCTACGAGGCGATGAACAACGCCGCCGAGACCACCAAGCAGCTGATCGTCATCCTCAACGACAACGACATGTCGATCGCGCCCCCGGTCGGCGGCATGAGCGCCTATCTGGCGGGCCTGGCGTCGGGCGGCGCCTACCGCACCATCCGCCGCTTCGGCAAGAACGTGGCCGACCACCTGCCGCGTCCCTTCAAGGAAGCCGCGCGCAAGGCCGAGGAGTACGGCCGCGGGATGGTCACCGGCGGCACCTTCTTCGAGGAGCTGGGCTTCTACTATGTCGGGCCGATCGACGGGCACAACCTCGACCAGCTCGTGCCGATCCTGAAGAACGTCCGCGACATCAAGGACCAGCCGGTCGTCGTCCACATCGTGACCCAGAAGGGCAAGGGCTACGCCCCGGCCGAGAACGCGTCCGACAAGTACCACGGCGTGAACAAGTTCGACGTCGTCACCGGCCAGCAGGGCAAGGCCAAGGCCAATGCGCCGAGCTACACCAAGGTGTTCGGCTCGGAACTGGTCAAGCAGGCCCAGAAGGACGACCGCATCGTCGCCGTCACCGCCGCCATGCCCTCGGGCACGGGCCTGGACATCTTCGCCAAGACCTTCCCCAAGCGCACCTTCGATGTGGGCATCGCCGAGCAGCACGCCGTGACCTTCGCGGCCGGCATGGCGGCGGACGGGATGAAGCCGTTCGCGGCTATCTACTCCACCTTCCTGCAGCGCGGCTACGACCAGGTCGTGCACGACGTGGCGATCCAGAAGCTGCCGGTGCGCTTCGCCATGGACCGCGCCGGGCTGGTGGGCGCCGACGGGCCGACCCATGCGGGCTCCTTCGATATCGGCTTCATGGGCGCCCTGCCGAACATGGTGCTGATGGCCGCCGCCGATGAGGCGGAGCTGGCCCACATGGTCGCCACCGCCGTGGCTATCGACGACCGCCCCTCCGCCTTCCGCTATCCGCGCGGCGACGGGGTGGGCGTGGAAATCCCCGAGTTCGCCACGCCGCTGGAGATCGGCAAGGGCCGTATCGTGCGCGAGGGCACGGCGCTGGCCATCCTCTCCTTTGGCACGCGCTTGCAGGAAAGCCTGCTTGCCGCCGAGCAATTGGCTGCGCGCGGCCTGTCGACCACGGTGGCGGACGCCCGCTTCGCCAAGCCGTTGGACGAGGAGATGATCCTGCGCCTGGCCCGCGAGCACGAGGCGCTGATCACCATCGAGGAAGGCGCCATGGGCGGCTTCGGCGCCTTCGTGCTGCAATTCCTGGCCAGCAGGGGCGTGCTGGATCGTGGCCTGAAGGTGCGCACCATGACGCTTCCCGACCACTTCCAAGATCAGGACAAGCCGGAAGTGATGTACGCGGAGGCGCAACTCGACGCCGAAGCGATCGTGAACGTCGCCCTGCAAACCCTCGGCGTGGATCGCGCCAAGACGGGCGGCCTGCGGGCCTAACCTCCTTCGGGTTTGACGCTCCCCTCAAAACGACGCCTCCCTCTCCGGAAAGGAGAGGGAGGCGTTTTGCGTTAGAACGGGGAGTATTGCGCGACCAGGGCCTGGCCGGCCGGGGTCTTCTGGACCTGGGTGATCTGGCCCTTGCCGCCGTAGGACACCCGCGCCTCGGCGATCTGGGTATGGTTGATGGTGTTGCCGCTGCTGATGTCCTCGGGACGCACGATGCCGGCCACGGTCAGCTCGCGCAGCTCGTTATTGACCCTCACTTCCTGGCGGCCCTGGATGGTCAGGTTGCCGTTGGGCAGCACGCCGGTCACCACCGCGGCGATGGTCATGGTCAGGTTTTCGGAGCGCTGCACCGTGCCCTTGCCGTCGTGGGTCAGGGTCGAGTTGGTGTTCACCAGGTTGGAGGTGCTGAGTCCCGGTATGGCGTGGGCCAGCAGGGTCTCCAGCCCGAACAGGTTGGAGAAGCCGACCTGGGCGGTGTCGGCCCGGTTGGCGGTGGTCTCGTTGGAGAGCTGGGCGTTGTCGGCGATGGTGACGTTGATGGTCAGGATGTCGCCGACCTTGGACGCCCGCTGGTCGTGGAAGAAGGTCCGCGCGCCGTTGCGCCAAAGCGAGTTGGCCGAGGCGGGGCGGGGGCTGTCGTCGTGCGAGCCCAGGACCTCTTGCGCCTTGGGCACCAGCGCCGCGGGATAGGTGATCGGGCTCATATCGGGCGTGCCCGTGGCGTTCTTCATGGCTGTACAGGCGGCCAGCGGCGCCAGGGCGGCGACGGCGAACAGGAGGGTGCGGCGGGAGGACATGGCGGGGCCTCAGGTCTCAGGGCAGGGCGGCGGTGCGGAAGATGGGATTGGCGCGGACGGCCTCGGCGGCGGGGCCGACGACGGCTCGGCCCGGGGCGACGACGATGGCCTGGATGATCTTCTTGGAGCTGGTGTTCATCACCTCGATCGGGTCGCCGGCCGAGGCGTCGCCCATGGCCTTGCCGATCAGGCTGAGGGTCACTCCGTCGCTTGAGAAGTCGACCGAGATCATGTCGTTGCGGCGGACTACCTTTGGATTGACCAGTTCGTGGATGGTCACAGCCGCGCCGGCGCGGAGCGGTCCGCGCGCAGCCTTGCCGATGACGGCTTGCGCGTCGTGGGGGGTGTCGTCGGCGGCGACGGCTTCGGCGCTCCACTCCAGGTCGGAGGCGGCGACCACATCGCCCGCCATCATATTGTGCGCATAGACCAAGACCTGGGCCGGGGCGCGCAGGTGATGGGCCGTACGGCTTGAGCCTGCGCTCGTCGTGCGGGGGGCGGCGACGATGTTGACGATGATCCGCCGCAGGCCCTGGGTGTTGTCCCAATCCAGACCGGCCGCGTGGGCGGCGCGCTGGACGTCGCCGGAGTCGAGCACGGCCTGGGTTCCGGGCGCCGAGCGCGCCACCACCACCGTGGCCGACGATCCCGCTGCGCCGTCGAACAGGTCGCCGAGCGTGACCACCCCGCCGTGCCCAAGCGCATTGCTGCGCAGGCTGACCGGCTCGCCGGCCAGGGCGGCGGACGCGGCGAGCAGGACCGATCCGGACGCCAGGAGGAAAAGAAGCTTGGTCATGACCTCACGACTTCATCTGGTTGGTGGTCTGGAGCATCTGGTCGGCCGAGGTGACGACCTTGGAGTTCATTTCGTAGGCGCGCTGGGCGACGATCAACGACGAGATCTCGTTCACCGGGTCCACGTTGGAGGCTTCGGTGAAGCCCTGCTGGACGGTGCCGAAACCCACCGCGCCGGGATTGCCGGTGACCGGATTGCCGGATGAACCGCTCTGCAGGAACAGGTTGTTGCCGGTGGCTTCGAGCCCCGCCTCGTTGAAGAAGGTGGCGAGCTGGAGCTGGCCGATCTGCTGGGTCTGGACCTGACCGGGTATGGTGACCTGGAACTGGCCTGTGGCCGATATGGAGATGTCGGTCGCGGTCTGGGGAACGGTCATCTGCGGGATGACCTGATAGCCGTCCGCCGTCACGATCTGGCCCTGGTCGTTTTGGGCCAGGTTGCCGGCGCGGGTGTAGGCGATGTCGCCCGAGGGTAGCTGGACCTGGATGTAGCCGCGCCCGTTGATGGCGATGTCCAGCTTATTGCCGGTCGAGGTCGGCGAGCCCTGGGTGGTGATCCGGTACACCGTGCCGGTCTTTACACCCGAGCCGAGCTGGATGCCGGTCGGCACCACCGTCCCGGTGTCGGAGGACTGGGCGCCGGGTCGCTGCACGTTCTCGTAGACCAAGTCTTCGAACTGGGCCCGTTGCATCTTGTAGCCGACGGTGTTCATGTTCGCGATGTTGTTGGAGATCACCTCCACGTTCATCTGCTGGGCGGCCATGCCGGTGGCGGCGATTCGAAGGGCTCTCATGATCTAGGTTCCGCCTGTTCAGTTCATCTTGCCGAGGGCGTCGATCGCCTTGGTCGACAAGTCCTGGGTGGAGGTGATGAGGTTCTGCACGCGCTCGTAGGCGCGGGTGATGTCGATGAGGCTGGTCACTTCGACCACGGCGTTGACGTTGGATTTCTCCACGAAGCCCTGGTCCATGGTGACGTCGCGCGCTGTCTGGGCGCCGGCCTGGCCGCTGGAGTCGCTGAAGCGGTTGCCGCCCTCCTTGGAGAGCGCGCCGCGGTTGTCGAAGCGGGTCACTCCGATGCGGCCGATCACGTTCAGATGGCCGGTGGCGTCCTGCTGGCTGACGGTGCCGTCCTTGCCGATCACCGGCGCCGCCTTGGTCGGATCGACCGAGATCGCCCCGCCGCTATTGTCCAGCACGGTGTTGCCGTCGTGGTCGACGATCTGATTCTGCGCGTTGGTCCCGAATCGGCCGTCGCGGGTGTACTGGACGCCCTGAGGGGTCTGGACGCTGAAGAAGCCGGCGGCCCCGTCCAACGCCACGTCGAACACGGCGCCGGTATGTTCCAGGGCGCCTTCGCTGAAATCGCGGCCGACTCCGTTGTCCAGCGCGTATTTGATCGCGGCGCGGCCAAATCCAGCGGAGGCATGAGGCGCCGTTTCCGGATCGGTGACGACGCGAAGGTGCTCCACCTTGAAGCCGGCGGTGTCCATATTGGCCATGTTGCTGGCGGCGACGTCGAGCTGGCGTTGCAGAGTCATCTGCCGCGACAGTCCGACGTAGATTGCGTTGTCCATGCCGAGGGCCTCCTTGATAAGGGGTCATGCAAGGCGTGGGCCAACAAATAATGATATTTATCAATGATCTAAAAGGTTAATTCTGGCGCCTAGGGCGCTTTCGGCCCCGGCAGAAGATTCCGCCCCTCAGGCGGTTTGAAGCCAATTCCAAACCGAACGTTAACCATGACGGGGCCTAGATGCTCTTCGACGGCGCGGCGCTCTATCTCCGCGCGTACGGGCCCGATGCATGTCCAAGGAAAAGAAGCCGCCGGCGGAGGCCGAGACCGATGGGGCGCCGGAAGGCGAAGCGGTCGAAGGCAAGAAGAAGCTGCCGATGAAGCTCGTCATCATCGGGGCCGCTGCGGCCGTGGTGGTGCTGGGCGGCGGCGGGACGGCGGCGGTGCTGATGATGGGCGGCGGCGGGGCCAAGGCGCACGCCGCGCCCAAGAAGCCCGCGAAAAAGCCTGCCGCCAAGGGCGCCGAGGGCAAGAAGGATGGTCCCAACCCAATCAGCCAGGGTCCCGACGGCGTGGTCTACTACACCATGCCCGACATGGTGGTGAACATTCAGTCCCCTGACGGTCGCCCGACCTATCTCAAGCTGAAGCTGGCGTTCGAGGTGTCCGACGAGGACGCCGCCGAGGCGATCGCGCCCGAGACGCCGCGCCTGAACGACATGTTCCAGAGCTTCCTGCGCGAACTGCGTCCTGACGACCTGGCCGGCAGTCAGGGGAGCTATCAGCTCCGCCAGGAGATCCAGCGCCGGGTGAACCTCGTGATCGCGCCGGCCAAGGTGAATGCGGTGTTGATCCAGGAAATGCTGGTTCAATGACCGACGCTCTCTCACCGGAAGCCTGGGACGCCGCACAGGCGGAAGCGTTCGACGGCGCGCCCGAGCGCGTGTTGAACCAGGACGAGATCGACAGCCTGCTCGGCTTCGAGATGAACGAGGAGGACGCCGGGGAACGCACCGGCGTCCGGGCGATCATCAATTCCGCCCTGGTCTCCTACGAACGCCTGCCGATGCTGGAGATCGTGTTCGACCGGCTGGTCCGGTTGATGACGACCTCGCTGCGTAACTTCACCTCCGACAACGTCGAGGTGAGTCTGGACAACATCTCCTCGATCCGGTTCGGCGATTATCTGAACTCCATCCCCATGCCCGCGATCCTGTCGGTGTTCCGGGCCGAGGAGCTGGACAACTACGGCCTGCTGACCGTCGATTCGAACCTGATCTACTCCATCGTCGACGTGCTGCTGGGCGGCCGTCGCGGGGCCGCGGCCATGCGGATCGAGGGGCGGCCCTACACCACTATCGAGCGGATGCTGGTGCAGCGGTTGGTCGAGGTCGTGCTGGCCGACTGCCAGGCGGCGTTCGAACCCCTGACGAAGGTGACTTTCAAGCTCGACCGGCTGGAGACCAATCCCCGCTTCGCCGCCATCGGCCGTCCCGCCAACGCCGCCATCCTGGTCAAGCTGCGCATCGACATGGAGGATCGCGGCGGCCGGCTGGAGCTGTTGCTGCCCTACGCGACGCTCGAGCCGATCCGCAAGATGCTGCTGCAACAATTCATGGGCGAGAAGTTCGGCCGCGACCACATCTGGGAAAGCCATCTGGCGACCGAACTGTGGACCACCCAGGTCGAGGTGCGCGCCGTGCTGGAGGAACAGCAGATGGACCTGAAGCGGGTGCTGGACCTGAAGGTCGGCGACGTGCTGATGCTGGGCGCAACGCCGGACAGCCCGGTGCAAATCCGGGCCGGCCTGGTGCCGCTCACCCACGGACGGATGGGGCGGCGAAACCAGAACATAGCGGTCAGGGTCGAGGCGCCGCTGACGCTGGCGGCGCGCAACGCCATCCGGGCGCGCGGCCGATGAGCCCGATCGCCCTCGGCCTGGATGCGCTGCTGGCTGCGCTGCTGATGAGCGCGCTGGTGCTTGGGATGCGGCTCAACGGACGCCTGAAGGCGCTTCGCGATAGCCAGGCGAGTTTCGTCAAGGCCGTGGCGGACGTGGATCAGGCCGCGGCGCGCGCCCAGGCGGGTCTGGCCGACCTGCGCGCCGCCTCCGAGAGCACCCACGACCAGCTGCTGACCCGGATCGAGACCGCGCGAAGCCTGATCCTCAAGCTGGAGCATGCGAGCCTGTCCGCCGAGCGCGTATTGAGCGCCGCGCCGGCGCCTCAAGCCGCGCCGGGCGGACGCTCGCTGGCGGCTATCGCCGCCCTGGCCGAAGGGCGCACGCCGCCACCGCCATCCGTCAGCCGCAGAAGCGAGTCGGTTCGGTCGCCGCTCACGCCGCCGCCTGCACGAACCCGTCCGCCAGCCCGCTCCGCCTTCGACGAAGACCTGTTCGATCCGGACGCACCGCTCGATCTCGGCCCCCTGCGCGGCCGCAAGGATGACCGCCGATGAAGTCCATGCCTCGCCTGCTGCCGCTGATCGCCGTCTCCATCGGGGGCGTGCTGGCGGTCAAGGCGCTGAACGGCGTCCAGGCCCTGCCGGACCTGATGGCGGTCGCGTCCGCCCACGCGGAGGCGCCCAAGGGCGTCGCCGGCGCAAAGCCCGCGCCCAAGGCCGCCATGCCGCCCCAGGTCGCCGTCGTCGCGCCCAAGCCGCCGCCCGTCTGTGCGGTCAGCCCGGCGGAACTGGCGCGCGAGGCGGGCTTGTCGGCGGGGGAGCTGCAGACGCTGCAGAACCTGCAGACGCGCCGAGGCCAGCTCGACGACCGGGAAAAGGTGTTCGACACCCAGCTCCAGCTGCTCGCCGCGGCCGAGGCCAAGGTCGACGCCAAGATCAAGGCGATGAACGGGGTGAAGGGCCAGATCCAGGCCCTGCTCGGGCAGGCCGATCAGCAGCAGCAAGCCGATGTCGACCGGCTGACCAGCGTCTATCAGAAGATGAAACCCGCCGACGCGGCGGCGGTGATGGCGACGCTGGACGACAAGGTCCGTATCGCCGTGGTCGCCAAGATGAAGGATGCGGCCCTGGCCGCGATCCTGGCCAAGATGCCGACGGTCGAGGCCAAGAAGCTGACGGAAAGCCTCGCCCAGCGCGCCCAATCGGCGAAGACCGCCATGCAGGCGGCCGAGCATGCTTCGGCTCCTGTGGTGGCGACGGCGGCTACGCCCGACCCGACCGCACCGACGCCGACACCGGTGGTAAAGGCCAGGGCCAAGCCCCGGCGCGAAGCAAGTGCGCGACGCAAGACGCCGCATGAGGTGGTCGCGGCTCAGATCAAACCCGCGCCCGTCGTCGCGACGCCTCCGTTGAAGAGCGCCGCTGTGGCTAAGGTCGTATCCCCGACGACCCTGCTGGCGCCAACGCCGACACCGGCGAAGGACGCCAAGACACCCGCGACGACGGTCGCTCCGAAAAGTGTCGCCTCCGCGCCGAAGGTCGGTTGATCCACAAAGGGTAGAGTAGGGCGGCCGTCAGGCCGCCCTTAGCGGCTAGCGCCACATGCAGACGCGATGATGGTGACGCATGCTGCAGATGCGATGGCCATGGTGATGCATCGGGCCGGCCGAGGCGGCGGTGGCGGTTAGGGCGGCGACGGCGACGAGGGCGGAAATGAACAATTTCACGTCTAAGGTCTCCCAATTGGTCGGTGATTCGACCGCCCTTTGGTTAGCCGCCGGGCATCTCTCAAATGTGTCCATAGCGATAAATTGTCACGACAACGCCATGTGGCGGCCACCGTCCTGTTAACCCGCCTTAAGGGCGGCGTGCGCAATTGTGCCAAAGTTCCGTTCGGAGTTCAGCCCCTAGATGCGTTCGCAGACCGCGATCAGTCTTGTCCTGAGCGCGAGCCTCGCGCTCGGTGGCGGATTTGCGTCCGTGGCTACGGCGCAGGCGCCGGGCCTGACGATCAAGGTCGGCCAGGCCAAGGATTTCTCCCGTATCGAATTCGACGGCCTGCAGCCCCGCTCGGTCCGTCGAGAAGGCGCGGACCTGGTGCTGCGGTTCGCCAACGCTGCGCCGCCGAACCTGGCCCAGCTCCGGGTTGCACCGCCGCGCTTCCTGAAGGGCGCCTCGGCTGTGCGCACCGCCCAGGGTCTGGAGCTGCGCCTGACGCTGGCCTCTGACGCCTTGGCCAAGATCGGTCGCGCCGACGGGGGGACCTATATCAACCTGTTCGCCGATCCCGCCGCTTCCACCGCCGCCGACCAGACGCCGCAACGCAGCAGCAACCCGATCCCCGCGTCCGGCGTCGTGAAGCTGCGGCCCGAACTCAAGCACGCGACCCTGTTGTTGCACTTCGACTGGCGCGCGCCTCTGGGGGCCGCGGTGTTCCGGCGGGGCGACGCGATCTGGGTGGTGTTCGACGCCAAGGCCGAACTCGACCTTTCCGAAGCGCCTCACGGGCTGCCACAGGCTGGGCGCATCACCGACGTGGGTGATGCGAATGTCACCGCGATCAGGATCACCGCGCCGGAGTCGGTGCAGACGAGCGTCTCAGTGCAGGGTGGGGCATGGACGTTGGCCTTGGGCCCGAACGTCGACAGCCTTCCCGCAGCGATCGCCCTCAAGGCCGACGTCGCCGCCAGCCCGGCTGAGCTGACCGCCCAGATGCCGGGCGGCACCGGGGTGTTCTGGATCAAGGACCCTTCGGTCGGGGATCGTCTGGCGGTGGTCACAGCCCTTGGTCCGCCAAAAGGCCTGACCCAGGCGAGGCAGTTCATCGAGGCGGACGTGCTCGCCTCGGCCCAGGGTCTGGCCCTGGCGCCGCGAACCCAGGACCTGACTGTCCGCAACGACGGCGACATCGTCCACATCGGCCGACCCCAGGGTATGGCGCTGTCTTCGCCCGTGGTCGCGCCCACGCCGGCCGTCCCGTCCATATCCGTCGCGGCCAAGCAGCTCGACCTGCCCAAGACGGCCGGCATGCCGGCGCTGATCGATTTCGACGGCTGGTCCAAGACCGACCAGGGCGGCTTTCTCGCCCGCTACCATGCCCTCCAGCAGGCCGCCGCCGAGGAGGGCTTCAAGGGCAAGGGCGCTCCGCTGCAGGCGCGATTCGGTCTGGCCCGGTTCCTGGTGGGGTCGGAGCTGGCGTTCGAGGCCATCGGCGTGCTGGACCTGATGGCCAAGACCGATCCGGGCGTGCTGGCCACGTCCGAGTTCCGCGGACTGCGTGGCGCGGCGCGGG
>NZ_LMUL01000014.1:240045-314357 GCF_009765965.1 Caulobacter sp. S45 | reverse complement strand
GCTCGGCGACACCGCCGGCGCCCGCCAGTCCTTCGGTTCGGGGATCGCCGTCGCCCAGAAGTTCTCGCCGCGCTGGCGGGCCAAGTTCGCCGAGGCGAGCGCTGAGGCCGATCTGGGCGTGAACGACCTGAACGCCGCCGGCCGAGACCTTGGCTTCGCCGTCGCCGCCCAGCCGGATGGCGTGGACGCGGCGCGCCTGAAGTTAGACCAGGGGCGGCTGCTGGAGGCTCAGGGCCATGGCGACCAGGCGCTCGCCCTCTACACGGCCGCGTCGCAGAGCGACTATCCGGGCCTTGCGACGACAGGGCTGCTGCACGCCACCGAAATTCGCCAGGCGCAGAACCAGATATCGCCCAACGACGCGGCGTCGGCGCTCAGCTCCATCCGCTTCCGCTGGCGCGGCGATGCGACGGAGCTGGAGGCGACGCGGGCGCTCGGCCGCCTCTACATCAGCCAGGGTCGATACCGCGAGGCGCTCGAGGCGTTGCGGGGCTCCAGCCAGACCCTGCCCGACCTGCCGGCCTCGGTCGCCATCCAGGCCGACCTGGGGACGACCTTCCGCAACCTGTATCTGGACGGCGGCGCGGACGGCCTGCCGCCGTTGCAGTCGCTGTCCATGTTCCTGGACTTCAAGGACCTGACCCCGATCGGGGCGGACGGGGACCTGATGGTGCGCAAGCTAGCGCGGCGGCTGGTGGACGTGGATTTGTTGGACCAGGCCGCTCAACTGCTGAAGTACCAGGCCGACAACCGGCTGGACGGCGTGCCGCGGGCGCAGGTGGACACCGATCTCGCCGTGATCCAGCTGATGAACCGGCAGCCGGAAGCGGCGCTGGACGCGCTGAACGGTTCGCGCAGCACCTTGTTGCCGCCCGACTTGCAGCAGCGGCGCCGGGTGATCCAGGCGCGCGCGCTTTCGGCGCTCGGCCGCTATGACGACGCCCTGGAGATCCTGGACAAGGACGCTTCGCCGGATGCGGTCGCCCTGCGCGCCGATGTGGCGTGGAAGAAGCGCGACTGGCCGACCGCCGGCCGACTGCTCGAGGTGTCGCTCGGCAAGCGCTACCAAGCCGCCCAGCCGCTGACCGAGGACGAACAGGCCGGCCTGCTGCGCACCGCCATCGCCTACAGCCTAGCGGGAGACGACGGATCGCTCACGCGCCTGCGGGCGCGCTACGCCAAGCTGGCGGACGCCTCCGCCCAGTCCAGCGCGCTTCGCGTAGCGCTGGCGGGTGTGAACGACAACGGCGCCCCGGCCCTGGATCATGTCCAGATGGGCGCGAACCTGGACGAGTTCACCGGTTGGGTGAAGGCGATGAAGGGCCGGCTGCTCAATAGCCCGACGCTCGGCAAGGGCTGACGCGCCCGCGAGGGCGTTTGGGCAAACATCCATGCGATGAGATTTGCGCAATACTATCCGGCGTTGACTGAAATCCAGGCGGCAGGTATTGCTGAGCTACAGTCAGGTTGGCGAGGTCAGTGCTTATGAAGCGGTACCTTGTATATGGTGTAGTCGCGCTCCTGTTCGCAGGCTTGGCGACCGAGACCTTTGCGCAACCGACCGATAAACGACCACCCGGTATGAACCGGCCCGTCGGCGGCAGGCCCGGTCGTCCCGGCGCCGGAAACGGCGGCGGCTCCAATCCCGGCAGACCCAACCCGTCGCGGCCCCGGCCGCCGGGCCCCTCCAGGCCCCAGCCGTCCAAGCCCGTTCACAGGCCGTCCAGGCCTAATCGCCCCAGGCCGCCGATCGGTGGTCATCGGCCCGGCCATCGCTATCCGATCGGCGCTTATCGGCGCCCCGGAGGTTACTTCTTCCAGCGTTGGGCGGTCGGCGCGACCTTGCCGGGCCTGTTCATGGCGCAGAGCTACTGGCTCTCCACGCCGGACAGCTATGGTCTGCGCCCCGCGCCGATCGGAACGCGCTGGGTGCGGGTGGACGATGACGCGCTGCTCGTATCCAACAGCACGGGCCGGGTGATCGAGGTTGTCCACAACATCTTCTACTGACGCCGCGGCATGACCGCCGCCGCGCCAGTAACGGGCGGCTTCTCCTCGACGGGGAGGGGACTGGCGGGACTTATCGCGCTCGTCGCCTGGGTAGGGCTGGTCGTGCAGTTCGAGGCTTCGTCGGCGCGGGTCGGATCGGCGGCGACTGCGATCTGGGTCATGCTCCGCTACTTCACCGTCCTGACCAACCTTCTGCTGGCCGTGGTCCTGACAGGGGTGGCGTTCGGAAGGGCTCGCCTCGGCGCGCCCACCCTGGTCGCCGGGGTGACATTGGCGATCCTGCTCGTGGGCGTGATCTATGGGCTGTTGCTGCGGAACCTGGTGGAACTCAGCGGCGGCGCCAAGCTCGCCGACCTTCTGCTGCACCATGTGACGCCTATCCTGGCGCCGCTGTTCTGGTTGGCCTATGCGCCGAAAGGCAGGCTACGCCGCCGCGATCCGCTGATCTGGGCGATCTTTCCCTTGGCGTATTTCGTCTACGCCCTGGTGCGCGGGGCGATCGAGGGCGTCTACGCCTATCCCTTCATGGATGTGATCCATATCGGGTGGGAACGGACAGGCGTGAACGCCGTGGCCATTGCGGCGGGGTTCATCGCGACCGGCTACGGCCTGCTCTGGCTCGACACCAGGCTCGCCAGGACCGTCAGCGCGCCCTAGATTCCGCGAGAGCGCCCCAGATCAACGCCGCCCAGCCTGCCATCAGCAGTAGCCCGCCGATCGGCGTGATCGCGCCCAACACTCGCACGCCGGTGAGGACCAGCAGGTAGAGCGAACCGGCGAATACAAGTCCGCCGACCCCGAACAGCCAGCCCGCCAGACGAGCCTGGCGCGGCGCCACGCCCATGAGCCCGACGCAGGCCAAGGCCGCTACGGCGTGGACCCCCTGGTACTGGGCGCCGGTACGCAGCAGGTTGGCTGTCAGCGGATCGTGGACCCCATGCGCCCCGAAGGCCCCGGCGGCGACGGCGATCAAGCCGTCCAGCCCCGCCAGCGCCACCCAGCCCCGCGCCCTGGCCTCCACCGTCGCCTCAGGCCGGCTTGCGGAAGCGCAGGGTCATGCGGTCGCTCTCGCCGATCGCGTCGTACTTGGCGCGCTCGGCGGCGGTGAGGGCGTGGCCACCTTCCGAATTGGTGCGGGTAGGCGGCAGGGTCCAGACGCCGAAGGGATAGTCCTTGGTGTCCTTTGGGTTGGCGTTGATCTCGGAGGCGCCGGCCAGCTTGAAGCCGACCTTGGTCGCGGCGGTCACGATGGTGTCGGTGGCGACGTAGCCGCTGCTGGCCTTGGCGTCCTGGGGCTTGGGATCGGCGCGGTGCTCTTCGATGGCCAGGACGCCGCCGGGTTTCAGCGCCGCGTAGCAGTCCTTCAGGGACTTCTCGAAGTAACCCCCGGCGATCCAGTTGTGGATTTCGCGCGAGGTGATGATCAGGTCCACGCTGTTGGCCGGGGCGAGCGGGCCCGAAACGGGACCGAAGCCGGTATAGCGGGGCGTGCCGTAACGGCCCTTGTCGGCGTATTTGGCCTCGAAATTGGCGCGACCCTTCTTGGCGCCTTCCGACAGCTTGGGGTTGGCCAGGTCGGCGACGCCGCCGATGTAGGTGCCACCGGTCTTGGCTGCGTAAGGAGCGAGGATCTCGGTCCAGTAGCCGCCGCCCGGCTGCAGGTCGATCACCGTCATGTCGGGCTTCAGGCCCCAAAACAGCAGGGTCTCTTCGGGATGGCGGAAGCCGTCGCGGGCGCGGTCGGCGGCGGGACGGGTGGGCGCGGCGATGGCCGCCTTCAGCACCGGGTCGGCCTTGGCGTTGGTGGCGATGTCGGGCGTCGATTCGGCGGGGGGCGGCGGCAGGTCCTTCTTGGCGCCCGGCGGCATGGCGAGGGCGGAGCTCGCGACCAGCAGAAGCGCGGCGGAGAGGGCGGAACGGCGAAGGACCGGCATAGGGGTTCCCGAATGGCGTTGCAGGCGCCAATCCATCCCCCGGCCGCCGGAGCAGCGCAAGCGGGGAACCGCGGCTCGGGCGATAAAACGTGCGCCCTTGAGCTTATCGGTGGGGCGGACTACGCGTTGGGCTCGATCTCAAGGGAAAAGAAAACCCATGCTCCAGCGCTGGCGCCGGCTCGCCCTCGTCGCACTCGCCCCGACGGCGCTGGTCCTGGGGGCTGCGGCCCCGGCCGCCAAGGCGGCGCCGCCGTTCCAGCCTACCGACATGCCGGCCAATTTCGAAGGCAGGACCGACAGCTTCGACTATGTCCGCCGCGAGGTGATGATCCCCATGCGCGACGGGGTGAAGCTGCACACCATCCTGATCATCCCCAAAGGGGCGTCGCGCGCGCCGATCCTGCTGGACCGCACGCCCTATGGCGCCGGTGAGCACACCAGCCGCGAACAGAGCCCGCACATGGCGGCGGTGATCCCCTCGACCTACGACGTGGTGATCGGCGCGAACTACATCGTGGCTTTCCAGGACGTGCGCGGGAAGTATGGGTCGGAGGGCGAGTATGTGAACGAGCGTCCCCTGCGCGGGCCGCTGAACCCCACGGCCGTCGACCACGCCACCGACGCCTACGACACCATCGACTGGCTGGTGAAGCATACGCCGGAGAGCAACGGCAAGGTGGGGATGATCGGCACCTCCTACGACGGGATGCTGGTGCTGATGGCGCTCAGCGATCCGCATCCCGCGCTGAAGGCGGCGGTGCCGATCAACCCGGTGGCCGACACCTGGATGAACGACGACGACTTCCACGGCGGCGCATTCCGGCTGATCGGCTACGACTACTACTACTCCCAGGATACGGCGCGCGGATCGGGAGAGGACCTGTGGCGTGGGGCCTATGACGATTACGACACCTTCCTGCGGGCGGGCTCGGCGTCGGACTTCATGCGCGCATACGGGGTGGACAAGCTGGGCTTCCCGCAGAAGCTCGCCGCTCATCCGAGCTACGACGCCTATTGGCAGGCCCAGTCGCTCGACCGCATCCTGGCCGACAAGCCGCACAAGGTGCCCACCCTCTATGTCGCCTCACTGTGGGACCAGGAGGACATGCACGGCGCGGTCGCCACCTACCTGTCCACCCGCAAGCAGGACTCCGCCCACGAAGATGGGCTGGTGCTCGGCCCCTGGAAGCACGGCGGCGCCAATGGCGACGGCTCCAAGCTGGGCGCGATCGTGTTCGACGGCGACACCGGCGCCCGCTTCCGCCGAGAGGTGCTCAAGCCGTTCCTGGACGCGCACCTGAAGGACGACGCTCCGCCCGCCGCCGCCATCTCGCCTGTGACCGCCTACGAGACCGGGACCAACACCTGGCGGCGTTACGACGCGTGGCCGCTGCCGGCGGCCAGGCCGACGCCGCTCTACCTGCAGCATGGCGGCGGGTTGGGCTTCGCGCCGATGGAGGCGCGGGCAGGCTCGCTGTCGGACAGCTACGTCTCCGATCCGACCAAGCCCGTTCCCTATCGCCTGCGCCCGATCCGGCCGACCTATTCGCGCGGCTCGACCTGGGGCGAGTGGCTGGTGGACGATCAGCGCAACTTCTCCGATCGCACCGACGTGCTGACCTTCACCACCGATGTGTTGACCGCTCCGGTCCAGATCGCCGGCATGCCCGAGGTCAACCTGTGGGCCTCCACCAGCGGGACCGACAGCGACTGGGTCGTGAAACTGATCGACGTCTATCCCGACGAGGTTCCCGCCAACCCGACCATGGGCGGCTATCAGCTTGGCGTGGCCATGGATATCTTCCGGGGCCGCTATCGCCAGAGCTTCGAGCGCCCGGCGCCGATCCCGGCCAACACGCCCGAGCTCTATCGCTGGGCGCTACCGACGGCGAACCACGTCTTCCTGCCGGGCCACCGGATCATGGTGCAGGTCCAGTCCAGCTGGTTCCCGCTCTATGACCGCAACCCGCAGACCTATGTGGACAGCATCTTCCTCGCCAAGCCGGGCGACTACCAGAAGGCGACCCAGCACATCTTCGACGGCGGCGCCCACGAGAGCTTCATCTCGCTGCCCATCGTGCCGGCTGGAACGACGGAGGTCGCAGCCAAGCCTTAGCCGGGCCTTTTCAGCCCGGCCGCCGGCCTACCCCCAAAGCGCCGCGGGCGGCGGCTCGATTATCGAGCCTACAAATGTAAGCCCAGGGTCGCGGTCCCGCGCCAGCAGGAGCGGCCCATCGAGGTCCACTACCTCGGCCCCCTGGGCGATGATTATGGCCGGGGCCATGGCCAGGGACGTGGCGACCATGCAGCCGGCCATGATCCCTAGACCGAGGTCCTTCGCCGCCGCGTGCAGCGCCAGCGCCTCGGTCAGGCCGCCGGTCTTATCGAGCTTGATGTTGACGCACTGGTAGCGCCGCGCGCAGACGGCCAGCTCGGCGCGGGTGTGCAGGGACTCGTCGGCGCAGAGCGCCACGGCGCTGTCGAAGCCTTCCAGCGCTTCGTCCTCGCCGGCTTTCAGCGGCTGTTCGATCAGCATCACCCCCAGGCGGGCGAACTCGGGCGCGATCCGCTTCAGGTCCTCGAAGCTCAACGCCTCGTTGGCGTCCACCACCAGGCGCGCCTTGGGCGCGGCCTCGCGCACGGCGGCGACGCGGTCGAGGTGGTCGGCGGCGCCGATCTTGAGCTTGAGCATCGGCCGGTGGGCCGAGGCGCGGGCGGCGTCGGCCATCTCTTCGGCTGGGGCGAGGCTCAGGGTGTAGCAGGTCTCGACTGGATCGAGGCTCGAGCGCCCGGCGAGCGTCCAGGCGCGAACGCCGGCCCGTTTCGCCTCCAGGTCCCAGAGCGCGCAGTCCAACGCGTTGCGCGCCGCACCGGGCGGCAGCAGGGCCTGCAGCGCCAGGCGATCCGCGCCCGCTTCCATGGCGTCGCGCACGCTCTCGATCCCACTGAGGCTGGAGGCGACGCTTTCGCCGTATCGGGGATAGGGCGTGGCCTCGCCACGGCCGACGTATGGGCCATCGACGATCTCCACGACGATGACGTGCGCCTCGGTCTTGGAGCCACGCGCGATGATGAAGGCGCCGGCGATAGGCCAGCGCTCCTCGCGCGCGGTCAGCCGAAACATCCGCCTGGGCTCAGAGATCGCCCACCGCCGCGTCGAGCAATAGGTAGGCTCGTCCGGCGTCGGAACTCAGCAGGCCTGCAGCCGTGCGTACGCTGTCGTCGCGCTCGGCGGCGTCGCGAAGCAGGATGTCGTAGCGGGCCACGAATCGATCCGCCTGCTCGCGCAGGTCCTTATCCGTCAGCACCCGGCGCGACAGCCGCCGGATCGCCGCCGGGGCCAGCCGGCGCAGGGCGTCGCGCGCCGAAGCGGCGTCGCCGTCCAACAACGCCTCCACGAGCTGCTCCACCCGGACAGGCGGCAGCAGGGCGGCGGAGTCGACGCCCAGGGCTTCGATCTCACGGATCATCTGCTCGGCCAGGCTGTCGGTGTCGGTCGGTCCCTGGTCCATCGAGGACAGCAGGTCCTTCCAGGTCCATTCATCCAGTTCGCCGTCCATTTGAGCGCGATCTTCGAGGCGCCTGACGGAGGCGGCGGCGCCCGTGTCCTTGGCCGCCGCAGATTCGAACACCGCTTTCAGGGCTTCGTCCCCTAAGGTCGGCGTCAGCTTCAGCCGAGGCCGCAAGCCGGGTTCCGCCACCGTGGAGACAAGTTCAGGGACCGGAACCGCGACGGGCGAGGGGACGGCCGTGGCCGGCTCGTCGAAGGACGCGGTCAGGCCAGGCGCCGACGGTTGGGAGCGGGCGGTGGCGAAGACCGGCCGGCGTTCCTGGGGAAATACCGTTTCGGGCCGGGCGACCGGAGGGGCCGAAACCGTTGAAGACGGCGACGCACCCCATCGCACCGCGGCGAAGGGATTGGCCGGCGATGGCGGCGTGGCCGGCGCCGGATCGGGCGCGGGGGCGGCCGGGACCGGCGACGCGGCGCTATCCAGCTTGGGAGCGGGTTGCGGCTTGGAAGCCGAGGGGGTCGGGGCGAGGCCGGAATCCGTCGTTCCGGCGACCCTGCTCATCAGGCGTACCGCCTCGCTCAGCGAGTCGTAGTTGCGGCGGATGCGGTCCTGGAACGTGGCGTCGATCGCCTGGGTCTCTTCCGACGCCTTGCGGGCCGCGGCGGTCAGTTCGCCCAGGCCGCGCTCGACGGCGATCCTCACGCCGTCCACCTGGCGCTGGGCGGCTTCGGGCAGGCTGGACATCTTCGTATCGATGTCCGTCAACGCTCCCGAAAGGTCCCCGAGCGCGCCGCGCGCCGCATCCAACCCCGTCTCGATCCGCCTGGCCGAGTTGAGGCCGGCGTCTTCGACCACGGAGGCGGCCTGCTCGATCAGCCGCCGAGCGTCGGCGATGCGCGCGTCGAAGGCCTGGTTGGCGCGTTGGCCCGCATCGAAGGCGAGCTGGCCAAGTTGTTCGATCTGCAGGCGGGCGGCGGCGACGTGGCCATTGGCGGCTTCTCGTGCGGCTTCGCTTTGAGTCGTGGCGGTAGCGCGCGCGTCGTCGCCGACGTCGGCCAGGGCGGCCAGGGATTGGCGCAGGTCGGCTTCCGCCTCGGCCCGGATGGATTGCGCTTCGCTCGCTAGCAGGGTCCGGTTGGTCCGGACGCCCTGCACAAGTTCGTCGATCTGGGCGGCGGCGGCGGCGGCCAAGGCGCGCAGGGCCTCCGCGCCTACGTCCGACGCATGGGCGAGGTCGCTCGCCCCGGCCCGGCTTTCGGCGATCACGTCCATCAGCTGGGCGCGATGGCTTTCCAGCCGGACCGCGATGTCCTCCTCGTCCGCCTCCAGTCCCTGGGCCAGGGTCGACAGGGCGTTGCGCTGGTCGGTCAACCGCGCGTCGAGGAAACGCAGGCGCTCCGACAGGGCGGCGGCGGCCACATCGAGCCGTTCCGACTGACGGACCAGGGCGTCGCCGGCGTTCTCAGCGGCGGCGCTGGCGTCGACTCCGGCCGTGGCCAGGCTTGCGGCGCCGGCCGCCAGCGTCGCTTCGGCTTCCTGGAGCTGGCTGCGGGCGAGGTCGGAGGTTTCGGTGACCAGACGCGTCTGGCGCTCCACCCCTTCGGACAGATCGTCGATACTGGCGTTCAGCGTCGCCAGCAGGGCGGTGACGCCCTGGCGCTCCTGGGTCAGGGTTTCGCCCACCACCCGCGCGGTGCGCTGGGCCTCGGCCGCGGTCTCGGTGAGGCGGTCGGTTTCGGCGGCCAGGCTTTCGCGCACGGCGACGAGCTGGTCATGGGCGACCAGGGCCGCCATGGAGGCGCGTTCTACCTCCGCGCGCACCGCGCTGACGATGTCGCTGGTGCGCGCGGCAGCCAGCACCGCGGGGGTGATCAGTTCGTTGGCGAGGCTGTGGGTCCAGCGCGCTTCGGCTGCGAGACGCGCGCCCTGGCGAACGGAGAAGGCGGCGGCGAGGATGAACAGACCTGGCAGGAGGGCCAGGGCCAGCAGGACGGCGAGATGGCTCGGCGTGCGCAGCAGGACGTTCCAGCCGCGGACATAACCGACCTCATAGGCGATCAGCATGCCGGCCCAGGCTACGGCGGCTACGGCCCCGATCGCATAGGCGTGGCGCGCCAGGTCGAGGGCCGGAGCGGTCCGGGCCGCGGTTTGGCCCGACGCCTGGGTCGCGTCTGGAGCCGGTCCGTTGGTTTCGGCTTTCGCCAGGGCCGCCTTCTTGGGCAGGGGTTTGAGCACCGCCTCGGCGCCGGCGCGATTGCGCGCCGTTTCGCGCGGCGATTTCTCGTCCGGCGTGAAGTTCAACGGTTCGGGGATGCGCTTACGGGCTCTCATGGACGCAACCTGTTACGGGGTGGTCCTGTGGAGACGCGAAGGCCCGCCCCACTTCGCGCCCCAAGCGAAAATCCTACAGTCCACGGTGCATTCCGAAAAGCGGCGAATCGTCATTTCCCACCGCGAAGGTTGCAGCTGGCGACGCAAGAAAGGCGTCTCATGGCTTGCGCGACAGGCGGACGCATGGCTGAAGTCTCGCCAAAGACGGAGGAGAACCCATGCGTCGCATCCTTGGCCTGGCCCTGGCCGCCACCGCGACCGCGCTTGTCGCAGGCTGCGAGACCCCGCAGATGAGCGGACCATCGCCATCATCCATGGGGCCGCCGCCCTCGCTGCAGCCGCGTCCGTTCGCGCCCCTGGGCTTCGACGCCAACGAGTTCGCCTGGTCGTCCGCCGTGGGATCGAACGCAGTGATCGCGCGCGTGCAGTACCACGCGGCCAGCGGCGCGCTTTGGAGCTGCTCGGGTCAGACCATCGCCCTGATCCCGCGCACCCGCTACTCGGCCGCGCGCATGCGGTCGCTTTACGAGTCGGATGATCACGCAGTCGTCCCGGTGGAAGTGGTCAAGTCCCGCGACGCCGCGCGGCCGGGCGTGGACTACGGCCGATTCGTCCGCACGGCCGCCTGCGATGCACGCAACAGCTTCGTGTTCGATCACCTGCCCGACGGCGGCTTCTTTATTATCGCCCGGGCCGTGCCGAAGGCGAAGGCGCCCGCCGCCGCCGACACCGGCGTCGTGGTGATGCAGCGGGTCGAGGTCCGCAACGGCGCGGGGCTGAAGTTGACCCTGCCTATCGCGCAGCAATAGGGATTATGCGGTCCCGAGACGCGCCATGCGCGTCTCGGGATGAGGCCCGCTTCTCAGGTCGCCGCGCGCCGGGTCTCCGTCGGCGGGTGGCCGAGCAGGGCCGGCTCGAACACCAGGGCCGTCACCAGGGTCCAGCCGAGCGCGATCATCAGCAACTCGCCGATCCCCGCCGTGCCGGGGTGGGTGGAGATGATCAGGCTGCCGAACGAGGCGCCGGTGGTGAGAGCGCTGAACAGCACCGCACGCGCCAGGCTGGAGCGCAGTAGGTTGGTCTCGCCGTTGCGCCAGGCGATCACGAAATAGATGTTGAACGCCACCCCGATGCCGAACAGCAGCGGGAAGGCGATGATATTGGCGAAGTTCAGCGGCTGGCCGATCAGCACGCAGGTCCCCAGCGTCAGCAGGCCCGTCAGCACGATCGGGGCCATGGTCAGCATCACGTCGCGTATCCGCCGCAGCACCACGGCCAGCAGCAGGGTGATGACGATGAACGACAGCACGCCCGCCTGCATGAAGGCGGTGTAGATGGTGCGGCCCGCCTCCTGGATCGTGATCGGGGTGCCGGTGGCGTCGGGTGCGATGGCGCGCACGGCCTTGGAGAATCGGGCCAGCACCTTGTTGTCGTTGGAATCGCCGGTCGGGAACACCGAGATCCGGGCGCGGCCGTCGGGCGCGAGCCAGTCGCGCACCAGCTCCGGCGGCAGCGAGGCGCGGGTGATGGTCTGGGCCTGGAGCAGACTTCGAAGTTGGTTGAGCAGCACCTGCAGCGGCGGGATCAGCGTCGCCGTGGCCTGATCGCGTAAGCCGGGCGAGCCGGCGGCGATCTTGCGCAGCGCGGTGGCCAGCCGACGCGCGTCGCCGGCGGATGCGCCGGTGGTGGTCTTGGCGGCGGCGTCGAGGTCCTGGGCCGTATGGTTCAGGCTCTGCACGATGTCGGCGTCGGCGGGAGCCGACTGCACCGTGAAGGGGTTGAGCGTCGGGTCCAGCAACAGCGAGGCGTCGCTCAGCGCCGCCAGCTTGTCGGTCTGGTCCGAGGGGATGAAGGTGTCGAGCGTCAGCACCTGGGACACTTCGGGCAGCTTGGACAGCCGCTGCGACAGGGCCTGGGCGGCGGGGAGGGACGGGGCCAGGATGTCGATGGTGTTGGGCGTCTGCTCCGGGTCCTTCATCAGATCGTAGACGGTGGCCATCGCCTCGCCGTGCGGATTCTGCAGGTGCAGCGGGTTGAAGTCGAAGCGCACGAAGGCCAGCAGGACCACGCACACCACCGCCACGCCGCCGAAGATGGTCAGCACGCGCTTGCGCTTCTCGATCAGGTAGTCGTCCAGCGGCCCCAGCGCGGCGATGCCGACATCCGCGGTCTCGCCCTTGGGCTTGAGCAGCATCAGCAGGGCCGGCAGGAAGGTCACCGCCAGCACGAAGGCGATCACCATGCCGCCGCCGGCGATCACGCCGAGTTCGGATACGCCGGAATAGCTGGTGGGCAGGAAGGCGAAGAAGGCCAGCGCGATGGCCGCCGCCGCCAGGGCCAGCGATCCGCCGACCCCGTCGCCGGCCGCGACCAGCGCGTCCTTGAGATTGGGGTGGGTCCGCCGTTCGGCCCGGTAGCGGACACTGAACTGGATGCCGAAGTCCACGCCCAGTCCCACGAACAGCGGGATGAAGGCCACCGAGATCAGGTTGAACCGGCCGATGATCGCCAAGCCCACGGCCGCCGTGAGGATCAGGCCGACAAAGGTCGTCCCCAGGATGGCGACGATCATCCGCACCGACTTCACCGCCAGCCACAGCATCAGCACCATCGAGCCCAGCATCACCGAGGTCATCAGCAGGGCGCGCTGCTTCAGCGAGGAGAGCTGCTCGTCGTTCAGGGGCACCGAGCCGGTCAGCCGGACCTGCACGCCGTGCGCCGCGTCCAGTTTCAGGTCCCTGGCGATCTGGTGGATGGCGTCGCTGGACTTGGAGCCGGGCTCCAGCGAGCCGTAATCGAGCACGGGCTGGACCAGGATGAACTGGCGCGCGCCGGCGGCGTGCGGGCCGTTGGCGAACAGCGCCTCCCAGGAGAAATAGGCCGGCTGGCCGGCGGCGGTCTTCTCCAGGGAGTCGGCCAATCCCTTCATCGGCTTGTCCAGGTCCGACAGCTTGGCCTGACCGTGCTGGACGCCGACCAAGGCGGTGTCGAGCGCGTTCATCACCCCCCGCACGGTGGGATCGGCGGCGAGCGGTCCGAGGAAGGCCTGGGCGGACAGCAGCTGGTTGACGGTGGATTGCACCTCTTTCAGGGGCAGCAGCAGCAGGCCGTTCTTCTGGAAGAAGGGGCCGCCATTGGGCCGGCGCACGCCGTGGAACAGGTCGTGGCGCTGGAGCAGGGCCGGGAACAGGCGGTCGGCGGCCTGCTCGGCCAACTCGGGCGTGGCGCCGTCGATCACCACGGCGGTCAGGTCGCTGTTCTGTGGGAAGGCCTTGTCCAGCATGGCCCCGTCCTGGCGCCACTTCAGCTTGGGCGAGATCAGGCCCGCGGTGTCGGTGGACATGGCGAAGTGCTGGGCGGCGAACATCGCGCCCGCGACGGCCAGGACCAGGCCGAGTGGGACCACGACAAGCGCGAGGCGGCAGCTCGTCGCCACGATACGGGCGATCAGGGACGGCTTCACGGTCGATCCAGTTCCACGAACAGCTGGGGCGGAGCACACCCTTGTGCCCGCGAAGACGCACTTGGCGCAAGTCCACTGATCCGGTCCTCGACAACCCGGCTTGGCCATACGACTTAAGCGCCGTGAGTCACGACACCCTCCTCCACCGATTGATCCGCCCGCCGGTTCGCGTTGTCGCGCGTACGGGGGTGACGCCGAATCAGGTCACCACGCTGCGGCTGTTCGCGGCCTTGGGCGCGGCGGGGGCTTTCGCCGCCGGCGGGGTGGTCTGGATGGCGACGGGGGCGGGGGCGCTGCTGTTGTCGCTGCTGCTGGACCGGGCGGACGGGGAGCTCGCGCGCCAGACCGGACTGAGCAGCGTGGGCGGCTACCGCTACGACCTGATCAGCGACTGCATTGGCAATATCGTCGCCTTCCTGGGCCTGGGCGTCGGGCTTCGGGGTGTGATGGGACCGGCGGGTATAGTGCTGGGCGCCCTGGCGGGCGTCAGCATCGTTGTGCTGTTCTATCTGCTTAATGTCGCCAAGGTGGCGAGCGCCAAGGGGGTCAGCGCCAACGGCCGGGTGCTGGTCGATCCGGACGACGCCATGCTGCTGATCCCATTCATGATCTGGTTTGGGATCGCGCCGGCGGTGGTGGCGATCGGCGGAACGGTGACGCCGGTGGTGGCGCTGATCGTGGGCGTTCGGGCGCTGATCCGCCGGGGGCGTTGAGCGCGGCTAGGCCGGCTCGCGCGCCAGAACCTGCTCCACAGCCGCCAGCAGCCGCTCGAAATCGGCGCGGTGGAGATCGCCGATGCAGCCGATGCGGAAGCTGTCCTCACGTGTGAGCTTGCCCGGATAGATCAGGAAGCCGCGCTCGGCCAAGCCGTCGTAAAAGGCCTCGAACTCGAACGGACGCGCGGGAGACGGGCGGAAGGTGGCGATGATCGGCGCCTGGATCGCGGGGTCGAGATAGAGCGGAAAGCCCAGCCGGGTCATGCCCTCGGCCAGGGTGCGCAGGTTGTCCTGGTAGCGGGCGAGGCGTGCGGTGGGCCCGCCTTCGCTTTCCAGGGCGCGCAGGGCTTCCACCAGGGCGGCGACCACCTGCACCGGCGGGGTGAAGCGCCATTGGCCGTTGGCTTCGAACCCCTGGTGCTGGGCGTGCAGGTCGAAACTCATCGACGGGCTGACTCCCTTGGCCGCGGCCAAGGCGTCGTGGGCGATCAGCGCGAAGCCCAGGCCGGGCACGCCCTCCAGGCACTTGTTGCTGGAGGCCAGCACCGCGCAGACCGGCGTCGCCGCCAGATCAAGGGGGAGCGCGCCGAAGCTGGACATGGCGTCCAGGATCAGCGGTTTGCCGTGGTGGGCGACGACGCCTGCGATCGACTCAAGCGGGTTGAGCAGGCCAGTGGTGGTTTCGCAGTGGACCAGGGCGACGTGGGTGATGGCCGGGTCGGCGGCGAGCGTCGCGTCCACCCGCGCCGGGTCGATCGCCTGGTCCTCCGGCGCGCGCAGGGCGACGGCGTCCAGGCCATGGCGCTGGGCGATGGCCAGGATGCGCTCACCATAGGCGCCGTTGATCAGCACCAACAACCGGTCGGTCTTGCGCACCAGGGTCGAGATGGCGGCTTCGACGATGAAGGTGCCGCTGCCCTGGAGCGGGATCGCCGCGTGGGTCGCCTGTCCATTGGCCACGGCCAGAAGACGGGTGCGTAGCTCCGCGGTCAGGGCGATGAAGGCTTTGTCCCGCGAACCCCAGTCGCGCAGCATGGCCTGTCGCGTGGCCGGGTGCGTGGTCAGCGGACCGGGGGTGAGCAGGATCGGGCTGTCGGTCATCTCTTCGCTCACGACGCCAGGAAGGCTTTGAAGCGCCGCGCCACCTCTGACGGCTTCACCGTCGGGCGGCCGAGCTTGCCCATCGATCCGGGCGCGATGCGGGCGTGGATCAGGGCCGGGCCGCCGGCCGCGTTCGCCGCGCGCCACGCCGCCTCGAACCCGTCCAGCCCATCGCAGGTTCCGGCCCAGCGATAGCCGCAGGCGAGCGCCACACCGGCGAAGTCCACGAAGGGCGAGACGGTGGCCTGGCCGCCGGTGGAGTCGTGCACGCCGTTGTCCAGCAGGATGTGGATCAGGTTCTTCGGGGCGTAGGCGCCCACGGTGGCGAAGGTCCCGAGCTTCATCAGCGCCGCGCCGTCGCCGTCCAGCACCACAGTGCGTTTTGGGGTGTTCAAAGCCACGCCCAGCGCCATGCCGGTGGCGCCGCCCATCGAGCCGACCTGGTAGATATGCTGGGGCCGGTCGGCCAAGGTGAACAACTCGCGCCCGCACTTGCCGGTGGTGGCGACCACGGCGGTCGCTTCATCGGTCAGGGCCAGGAAGCGTTCGAGCACCGCCGCGCGGGTCGGACGGTCGCCGCCGGTGGCGAAGTTCTCGCGCAGGCCGGCTTCGCGAGGGCCGAGAGGGGTTTGGTCCAGATCGGTGTCGGCGACGTCGCCCTTCTTCATCACCCAGGCGTAGGGGAGGTGCGTCGCCTCCATTCGCTCCGTCGCCTTGGCGAAGGCGGGGGCGATCAAGTCCGGCGCGTTGGGGAACTCGCCCTGTTCGAGCTGCATCAGCGAGATCAGGTCCTGGGTGATTTGGCCCATGATCTCGTGCTGGGGCTCGTCGGGCTCGCCGGGACGGCCGCGCCAGGTGGTGATGAACAGGGTGGGGATCTGGAACGGGGCGTTCAGCGAGGTCAGCGGGTTGACCGCGTTACCCAGCCCGGAGTTCTGGCACATGACAACGGTGCGCCGCCCGGCCAGCCAAGCGCCCGCCGCGATCGCCACCGCCTCGCCCTCGCTGGCGGCGCCCACATAGCGCAGCGCGCGATCCGACAGCACCCCGTTGATCAGCGGCGTCAGGTAGCTGCACGGCACGCCGGTGTAGAAGTCGAAGCCCGAGCGGGTGGCTTGCGAGATGAAGGCGTCGGCGGTGATCATGGGCGGGGTCTAGCGCAAGTTGGAGTGCGGGGGATATTCGTCGCGATGTGGTTTCGTGCGTCCTTCGAGACGCCCATTGTGGAGGAGCGGCGCGAGCCGCGTCTCGAAGCACGCAGTTTCAGGACGATGCTCCGGAACGGGAACTTAATCCCGTCCCTCAGGTGAAATTGCGGGCGTCGGCTACGTCGGTGAGGGTGTCGACGTCCATCCAGTGGCCGCTGAAGTACTTCACGCGCACCGGATGCTTGGCGGCCAAGCGGGTGAACAGGGCCGGCATATCCGCCGTCTCCAACCCACCCTCGGCCTCGAGCACGTCCAGTTCTTCGCGCAGCCATTGCGCGCCGAGCGCGCTGAAGCGGGCGAGACCCATCCATTCGCCGGTGGTCTGATTGGGCGAGAGAGCGGCGTCCATGCGGAACAGGTGGGCGTGGGCGTCGTCCAGATAGTCGCCCGAATAGGCGTGGTCCGCCGACACCAGGTCGCGCACGCGGGGCTTCTCCGCCCCGGAATGGCTGCGTGCGTCCACCGCCAGCACGATGTCGGCGCTGGACCCCATTAGGCTTTCGAGGATGAAGCTGCGGAACAGCACGTCGCCGTAGGCCAGCACCGTCTCGCCCTCCAGCGTGGCGCGGGCCTGGGCCAGGGAATAGACCTCGCCGGTCTCGGCGAAACGGTCGTTGTCGACCATGGTCGCGCCCTTGGCGAACACCGCGTCCTTACGGTCGCCGCGCACCACGGCGACCTCGCGCACGCCGCTGCCGTTCAGCACGCCGACCAGGCGTTGCAGCAGGGTCTCGCCACGGATGTCGATCATGCATTTGGGCTTGTCGCGGGTCAGTTCGCCCAGGTCGCCGGAGGCGGCGGCCAGGACCACGGCGCGCGCCTTGGCCTTGTCGGGCAGGTAGCGGCGCTCGGCGTCCTCCAGCTCCTGGTTGCCGACCAGGCGGAAGATGTCCTTCACGCTGGCGACCCGACCCTCGACCTCGACCAGGGACTGGTCGTCGTGGATACGGCGCGCCGTCTCGCGCATGGAGGCGATGGAGGCGCGCATCAGGTGGTTGGCCCAGATCACCGTCGAGATGCCCGCCTGGCGGAACAGCTCGGTCGGCGTGGCGTAGTACATGGTCGGCACGATCACGACCGGCGCGCGGTTCCCCCAGCGCTCCATGAACTCGAAGATCTCATTGGCGGTGTTCTGCTTGGAATGGATCAGGATCGCGTCGGCGCCGGCCGCGTGGTAGGCCTCGGCCCGGCGAAGCGCCTCCTCCATGCCCCGGCCCGAGATCAGCGCCTCGACCCGCGCCACCAGGGTGAAGTCGTCGTCGAGCTGGCTGTCCTTGCCAGCCTTGATGCGCCCGCAGAACTCATCGACATCGGCCAGCGGTTGAGCCTCGCCGATGAAGGAGTTGGTCTTGGGGAACAGCTTGTCTTCGATGCAGACGCCGGCGATCTGGCGCTCACACAGCTTCTTCACCAGGCGGCGGACGTTGTTGAAGTTGCCGTAGCCGGTGTCGCCGTCCACCAGGATCGGCAGGGTGGTGGCGTCGCTCATGTATTCGAGCACGTCCAGCACCTGGGTCCAGGACGCCTCGTTGGAATCGCGCAGGCCGAGGCTGGCGGAGATCGACAGGCCCGAGGCCCAGATGCCCCCGAATCCGGCCTCCTCGACGATCTTGGCCGAGATGCCGCTGTGGGCCTCCATCAGCAGGCAGAGCGCAGGCGACAGCATCTGCTGTCGCAGGGCCGAGAAGCGGCTCGTCGTGCGGGGCGAGGGGTGGGCGACCGCGTTGGCGGCGGTGAAGAAGGGGTGGGAGGCCGCTCGGGCCGCAGAGCTGGTTTCCAAGTGCGCCACTCTAGTCTAAAGGGCGCCACAAAATCGTCACGCGCCCCATTTCGGCGATGAGATATGCCTATCGTCACACCAGCGCAAACAGGACGTAATGAAATTGTCACCGTTGTCGGACTGCACGGCGTTGATCCTGGCCGCGGGCGTGGGCCGGCGGCTGGGGGACAGCCACGCCGGCCCCAAGGTTCTGCTGGAGTTTGACGGCGTTTCGTTGCTGGAGCGACACCTTTCCAACCTGACCGCTTGCGGCGTAAGGCGCGTCGCTATGACAGTGGGTTTCGAAGCAGAAACGATTCAGCGCGCGGTGGCGAAACTCCACCCGCGAATCGAACTCAGTTTTCTCACCAATCCACGGTTCCGCAACGGCAGCCTAGTCTCGCTGCAGGTGCAGGGCGAGCTTCTGCGGGCGGGCGGGGACATCCTGCTGATGGACGGCGATGTGCTTTGCGACGCCCGGATGATCGCGCGACTCGGACAGGGCGCGGCTGAGAACACCTTGCTGGTGGATCGTCACCTCGAACCGGGCGACGAGCCCGTAAAGTTGTGCTTCCGCAAGGGAGCGGACGGTCGCGACCGGATCGTGGATTTCCGCAAACAGCCGGAGCACGCCCACGACTGGCATGGCGAATCGGTCGGCTTCTTCCGCTTCTCGGCTCAGACCGCCGCCGAGCTGGCGGATCGATGCGATCACTATGTGGATACGGGCCGCCTCGACGTGGAATACGAAGAGGCGATCCGGGACTTGATGCTGGCCGAACCGAATCGATTCGGCGCGGTGGACGTCAGCGACCTGCCCTGGACCGAAATCGACTTCGAGGAGGACGTCGCGCGCGCCCGCTTCGAGATCCTGCCGCAGCTGGTGTCATGAACGCGATCACGCCCACCCAATCCGCCCCCGACACCCGCGACGGCCCTCTCGGGCCGCAGGATCTGGAGCACTACGCCCGCACCGGCTGGCTGGCGGCCAAGGGTCTGTTCACCGCCGAAGAGGCCGCCGAGATCGGCCGCTGGAGCGATGCGGTGGTGGCCATGCCGGAGGTCCCCGGCGAGCACATGGTCTATTACGAGAAGAGCCTGCTCGACGCCGAACGCAAGGTGATCCAGCGGATCGAAAACTTCTGCCCTTATCATGCGGGCTTCGATGGCGTCGTGCGGGGCGGCCGGTTGCCGGCGGCGGTCGAGCAGTTGATGGGCGGCCCTGCCGTGCTGTTCAAGGAGAAGATCAACTTCAAGATGGCCGGCGGCGCAGGCTTCGATCCGCATCAGGATCAGCAGGCGGGCTGGTCGACCTATGCCGCCATGTTCGTCACCGCCCTGGTCTGCATCGACCGGGCGACGGTGGAGAACGGCTGTCTGGAGATGAGTGATGCGCCCCGCTACGCCGGCCTGATCGGCCAGGAATGGGTCCCGTTGACCGCTGACGAGATGGCCGCCTTTAAGCTAATCCCCGTGGAGACCGAGCCTGGCGATGTGCTGTTCTTCGACAGTTATGCGCCGCACGCCTCCAAGCCGAACCTGACCGACCAGCAGCGTCGCATCCTGTATCTGACCTACAATCTCGCCGCCGACGGCGACCATCGCGCCCAGTACTATGCCGACAAGCGTGCGAGCTTTCCGCCCGACATCGAGCGCGAGGCGGGACGGGAGTACAGGTTCCGGGTCTGACGGCGCTCGCGTCTAGAGGGCGGCGGCAGGCCGAATCCAGCTTTGCAGGAACAGGCGGCGAGGTGAGGCGTTGGGTCTTCCAGATGAAACTGGAGGGACGACAATGCTGAAATGGGCCATTATCTTCGCGATCGTAGCCGTGATCGCCGGCGCGTTGGGTTTCGGGGGTATCGCCGGGGCCGCCGCAGGTATCGCCAAAATCTTGTTCTTCTTGTTCGTCGTGGTTTGCCTGCTGTTCCTGGTGCTGGGCTTCACCATCGCCAAGAAAATATAGCGCGTTTATTCGGATTTCACCTCCCCCGTTTCGTGGGGGAGGTGAAGTCGCCTACTTCGCCGGAGCCCGATCCTTCAGTATTGTGTCGCGCAGCTGTCGGCGCAGCACCTTACCGATATTGCTCTTGGGCAGGCTGTCGACGAACTTGACGGCCTTGGGCGTCTTGTAGGCGGCGAGCCGCTCGCGGGCGTAGGCGATCAGCATCGCCTCGGTCAGGTTCGGGTCCTTGCGCACCACCACCGCCAGCACGCTTTCGCCGGAATGCTCGCTCGGCTGGCCGATCACCGCGGCTTCGGCGACGCCGGGATTGTGGGCCAGCACGTCCTCCACCTCGTTGGGATAGACGTTGAAGCCCGACACCAGGATCATATCCTTCTTCCGGTCCACGATCCGCAGCCGCCCGTCGGGGTCCAGCTTGCCGATGTCGCCGGTCTTGAACCAGCCGTCCGCGTCGAGGGCCAGGGCGGTTTCCTCCGGCTGGTTCCAGTAGCCGTGCATGATGTTGGGGCCGCGCACGCAAATCTCGCCGACCTCCCCCGACGCGACCTCGTGGCCTTCGTCGTCGAGGAACTTCAGGTCAAGCGACGGCACCGGCAGGCCCGAGGCGCCGGTGAAGGCGGGCTTCATCAGCGCAGGCGTCACGCTCAGCACCGGCGATGTCTCGCTGAGCCCGTAACCGCTCAGGATCGGGTTGCCGGTCATTTCCTCCCAGCGTTTCGCCACCGCGGTTTCGGTCGCGGCGCCCCCGGCGATGGTGAAACGCAGCTGGCTGAAGTCGATGGTGTCGAACTTCGGATGGTGCATCATCGCGTTGAACAGCGTGTTGATGCCGATGAACAACCGCATCTTCAGCGGTGCGATTGTCTTTATCAGGTCGTCCAGGTCGCGCGGATTGGCGATCAAGACGTTGTTCATCCCCAGAGACAGGAAGCCGAAGAAGGCTCCCAGGGCGTAGACATGATAGAGCGGCAGCGGCGTGACCGCGACATCGCCCGCCTTGGTTGGCGGCTCCACGCCGCACTGCATGAAGGGGATCGACTGCAGGATGTTGGCCACCAGGTTGCGGTGGGTCAGCATCGCGCCCTTGGATCGGCCCGTCGTGCCGCCGGTGTACTGTAGGAAGGCCAGGTCCTCGCCGCTCAGCTCCGGAGAGGTGAACGACCGCCGCCGGCCGATCGCCAGGGCCTTGCGGAACGGGATCGCGCCGGGGATGGCGGCGTGCATCTTGCCGGCCTTGCGCTTGGCCACCAGGTTGAAAATCCAGCGCTTGGGCGCAGGCAGCAGGTCGCCGACGCCGGTCACGATCACGTGCTTGACGACGGTCTTGGGCAGGGCTGCGGCCAGGGCCGCGCTGGTGCTGTCGCAGACCAGGATCGCCTCCACGCCCGCGTCGCTGAGTTGGAAGGCGACCTCGGGAGTCGTGTAGAGCGGGTTGACGTTCACCGCGATCAGGCCGGCGCGCAGCAGGCCGACCAGCGCGACAGGGAACTGTTGCAGGTTGGGCGACATGATCGCCACCCGCACCCCTGGCTTCAGCTTGCAGTGGTTGACCAGGAAGCTGGCGAAGTCGTCGGCCAGCTTGTCGAGTTGGCGAAACGACAGGGACGAGCCGAAGCAGGTCACCGCCGGCGCGTCCCCGAATTTCTTCACGGCCGCATCGACCATGGCGGGAATATTGGGAAAGGCGTCCGGATCGATTTCGGCCGAAGCGCCCGGCGGATACGACCGCGTCCAGACCCGTTCCATCTTTCCTCCCAACCGATTGATCTCGGTGTTCATCGCTAGGGTGACGTATAGGTCAGCAGCGCGTCGGCGGCGAGACTTGTCGCGCCGTCGCCCATCGGGGAATGCCAGTTCGCTTTGTTCGTGGAAAGGCCCGCGCGTTGCAGCATATTGCGGGCGGCGCTTCGCGCTTTCCGTCCACGCTTCGCCAGGTGCGCCGATGTCGTCCGAACACCCCGTCGTCCGTTGCACCTGGGCCGGGAGCGATCCGCTGTATTGCGCCTATCACGACCAGGAATGGGGCGTGCCCGAATACGACAGCCGCGCCTTGTGGGAAAAGCTGATGCTGGATGGGTTCCAGGCGGGGCTCGCCTGGATCACCATCCTGCGCAAGCGCGAGGCGTTCCGATCCGCCTTCGCCGGCTTCGAGCCTGAGGTCGTCGCTCGTTTCGGCGAGGCGGAGGTGGCGCGGTTGCTGGGCGACACGGGCATCGTCCGTTCCCGCGCCAAGATAGAAGCGACTATCGGCGGCGCGCGCGCCTTCCTCGACATGCGTGAGGCGGGAATGGATTTCTCGCAGTTCGTCTGGGACTTCGTCGACGGGCGACCGATCCAGAACGCCTGTAAGGGCAGGGAAGATGTGCAGACCGACACGCCGCTATCGCACACCATCTCCAAAGCCCTGAAGGCGCGGGGCTTCAAGTTCGTGGGGCCGGTGATCGTCTACGCCTGGATGCAGGCGACGGGCGTGGTGAACGATCACCTGACGACCTGCTTCCGTCATGGCGAGGTGAAGGCCCTGGCCCGCTAAACCGTGTCCGACCGCACCCTGACATAGCTGCCCGGCGCATCCTCGATCGGCGTCAGCGGGCCGGTGGAGGGATCGCGCGCGGGAACCATCGGCCCGGAACGCTCGGCCAGCCATGCGGCCCAATGCGGCCACCATGAGCCCTTCGCCTCCACCGCGTCCGCCATCCACGCCTCGACCGTGCCCGGCAGCTCCGGATTGGTCCAGTGCTGGTACTTGTTGGCGTCGGGGTGGTTGATTACGCCGGCGATGTGGCCGGACCCCGCCAGGGTGAAGGTCACGGGACCGCCGAACAGCTTGGCCCCCCGGTATACCGAGCGCAGAGGCGCGATGTGGTCCTCGCGCGAGGACTGCACATAGACGGGCGTCTTCACGTCCTTCAGGTTCAGCGTCGCACCCGCGAGTTCGAGCTGGCCCAGCGCCAGCAGGTTGGCCTGGTAGAACTGGCGCAGGTAGCTGAGGTGCAGGGCCTTGGGCATCCGCGTCTGGTCGGCGTTCCAGAACAGCAGGTCGAAGGCCGTGGGCTCCTTGCCCAGCAGGTAGTTGTTGACGAAGAACGACCAGATCAGGTCGTTGGAGCGCAGCATGTTGAAGGCGCCGGTCATGGCCGAGCCGGGCAGCACGCCCCCCGCCGCGTCCATGCGCTTCTCCAGGTCCTGCAGCCATACCTCGTCGGTGAACAGCAGCAGGTCGCCGGCCTCGGTGAAGTCCTGCTGGGCGGCGAAGAAGGTGGCCGAGCTGACCGCCTCGACTTCGCGGGTGGCCATGTGGGCTAGGGCGCAGGCCAGCATGGTGCCGCCGATGCAATAACCCACGGTGTTGACGTAGGGCGTGTCGCACTGGGTCATGACCTGGGCGACGGCGGTGTAGGCACCCTCGAACACGTAGTTCTCAAGCGTCTTGCCGGCGAGCTCCGTATCCGGATTGACCCAGGAGGTCAGGAACACCGTGAAGCCCTGGCTGGTCAGCCAGCGGATCATCGAGTTCTCAGGCCGAAGGTCCAGGATGTAGTACTTGTTGATCCAGGGTGGAAAGATCAGCAGCGGGATGTGATGCACCTGCTCGGTGGTGGGCGAGAACTGCAGCAGCTGGAACAGCTCGTTCTGGAACACCACCTTGCCCGGCGCGGTGGCGATGTTCTCGCCGACCTTGAAGCGGGCGAGATCGGTCTGGCTGATCGACAGCTTGCCGCCGCCGCGGGCCAGGTCTCTGGCGAACTGCTCGGCGCCCTTGACCAGGCTTTCGCCTTGGGACTGCATCAGCTGCTTCAGGGCGACGGGATTGGAGATCAGGTAGTTGGACGGCGAGAAGGCGTCGGTCAGTTGCCGGGTGAAGAACGCCACCCGCCGCTTGGTCATCGGGTCCACGCCCTCGACGCTCGCCACCAGGTCGTTCAGCCAGGACGAGGTGACGAGGTAGGACTGCTTCATCACGTCGAAGATCGGGTTCTCGGTCCACTCCGGGGCGCTGAAGCGCTTGTCGATCTTCTGGGAGGCCACGATGGGGGCGGCCGGTTCGCCGGCGGCGCGCGCGGAGGCCGTGCGCCACAGGTCCATGTAGCGGTCGAACAGGTCGGCCTGGGCTCGGAGCAGTTTCTGAGGATCGGCCGCGAGCTGTTGCACCACCTCGGTGAGGGCCGGAGCGACGTGGAGCGGGTCCATGTCGGGCGCCTGGCCTTCGCCCTGGCGCAGGGCGGCCGAGGAGATCGCCGACTGCACAGTCATCGCCGCCTTGGCGAGGTTGAGCGAAAGCTGCTCGATGGCGGCCTTCTGCTCGGGGGTGAGCAGGTCGAATCCGAACGCCGACGCGGATTCGCGGCCCTGGCCGGAGGCGGGCTCGGCTCCGGGTGTCTTGGAAGATTCGGCGCGGGGTGCGGCGTCGGTGGTCTCGCTCATTTCGACCCCATCCTTTTCTATGTCTCCATCATCGCATAAGAGCCGTGACGGGATGAACGCCCCTATCAGAACACTCAGCGTGCGACCGGCCACGAGCTTCGCCGGCCTTCTCCTGCTCATGTCAACGCTCGTGGGCGTCGGGGGCTGCGCGGACGTGCGCCAGGCTGTCTGGTTGCCGCCGGTCAATCCCGAATCGCCGGTGGCGGCCGCCGTCACCGTTGCATCCGCGCGCACCTATGCACGGCCGAGGCTGCGCGATGTGCCGCCGCCGCCGAAGAACATCCCGAGCGCGCCCATGGTGAAGCAGGGCGTGGTCAAGCTGGTGGGCTGCCGTCGTGCGATCTACGGCTACGCCGCCGCCCATCCGCCGCTGACCCGAGGCGGCGAAGCCTATGCCGGCGATCAGCGCGAGATCGCGCGGGTCAATCCGGCCGACGTGCCGCCGCCCGACTCCGCCGCGCGCAGCGAGGCGCTCGCCGAGCGTCTGCGCGCCTTCGCCGCGCCTCCGGCGGCGTTGGGCTCAGGACCGGCGCCGACGGCGAGCATGGCCTTGCCGCCCCAGCAACCCGCAGCCTCGGCCGCTCCGGCGCCTCACGCCGCAGCGCCTGTGCACCCACGCACCCCGCCGGCGGCTCCGGCCCAAGCCGCCGCCCAAACGACGGTGGTGACGAGCACGCCCGTCGTCGCGATGCAGGATGAGACGACCGCGTCGGAGCCTTTGATCGACAAAGATATCCCGCCGATGCCGCGGCCCCTGGCCGATCCCCTGGTGGAGCGCTGTTCATGACCCCGCCGAATGTGCGCCGCATCGGCCTGGCTGGTCTGGGCACCGTGGGCCAAGGCCTGCTGGACCTGTTGAGCACCACTCCGGACTATGCGCCTTCGGGCGTCCGCATCGAGGTGGCCGGCGTCTCCGCGCGTTCGCGTTCCCTGCCTCGGGCGGCGGACATATCGGCCTATCCGTGGTTCGACGATCCCGTGGCGCTGGCGACCGCGCCGGGCGTTGACATCTTCGTCGAGCTGATCGGCGGCTCCGATGGGCCGGCCAAGGCGGCGGTCGAGGCGGCGTTGAACGCGGGCAAGGCGGTGGTCACCGCCAACAAGGCCCTGATCGCCCACCACGGCCTTGAGCTGGCGCGGCTGGCGGAGCGCAAGGGCGCGCCGCTGTTGTACGAAGCCGCCGTCATGGGCGGGGCGCCGGCGGTCAAGCTGCTGCGCGAAGGGCTGGTCGGCGACGAGGTCCTGAGTGTCGCGGGCATATTGAACGGCACCTGCAACTACATCCTCACCCAGATGGAGGAGAGCGGCCGCGACTTCGCCGACGTGCTGGCCGACGCCCAGCGCCTCGGCTATGCGGAAGCCGACCCGACCATGGACGTGGGCGGGTTCGACGCCGCCCACAAGATCGCCATCCTGGCCGCGCTCGCCTTCAACGGCGCGCCCAACTTCGCCGCCGCCTCGGTGGAGGGGATCGAGGCGGTGGAGCGGATCGATATCCAGCTCGCCAAGGAACTCGGTTTCCGCATCAAGCTGATCGCCTCGGCCGAACGGGGCGAGGGCGGGGCCTCGGTGCAGGTGGCGCCGGCCCTGGTGCCGCTGGACCATCCCCTGGCCGGAGCGGGCGGGGCGCTCAACGCCCTGTTCATCGAGGGCCGCAAGACTGGCCGGCTGTTCCTGCAAGGCGCGGGCGCGGGCGCGGGACCGACCGCGACGGCGGTGGCGGCCGATATCGCCGACGTGGTCGCGGGCATCGATCGGCCCGTGTTCCAGCGGGCGGCGGAGCAGCTCCAACCGTTGCCGGCCGCTGACCGGGCGGGGCGGACCTCGCGGATTTACATGCGCCTGATCGTGCGGGATCGGCCGGGCGTGCTGGCCCACGTCACCGACGCCCTGGCGCGCGCCTCGGTCTCCATCGACAGCTTCCTGCAGCACCCGGTCGCCCCGACCGGCTTGGTGCCGATCGTGCTGACGACCCAGCCGGCTTCCGACGCGGCGATACTGGACGCGGTCGAGCATATCGCGGCGCTGGACTCGGTGGTCGAACGGCCGCGCACGATCCGCATCGCGCGAAACTGAGAATCCGCGCATCATCGCGCCTCGGCGTTTTCGCCGTGCGTATCGCAGGGCGCAGACTTGACCCATCGCCTCGTCCATCAAGGAAAGTGGCCGCGTGGCTGACGGCTCCGGCGCTATAGCCTTCCTCGGGGTCGAGCGGTCCCTGACCGGACGCGCTTGGCGCGAGCGGCCGGCGGACCTGCGGATCGTGCGCGCGCACCAGCAGAAGCTCGGCCTCGGCGAATACCTGGCCCGCGCCCTGGCCTCTCGCGGCGTGGCGGAGGTGGACGGCGAAAGCTATCTGACGCCGACGCTGAAGGGACTGTTTCCCGACCCGTCGACCTTCGCCGACATGGACAAGGCGGCCGAGATCCTGATCGACGCCATCGCGAGGGGACGGCCGTGCGCGGTCTTCGCCGATTACGACGTCGATGGGGCGACCAGCTCGGCCCTGTTGGTGCGCTATTTCCGGGCGCTTGGTTGCGAGCTGCCGATCTATGTGCCCGACCGCTTGGTCGAGGGCTATGGCCCGAGCCCCATCGCCTTCCGCCGCCTGAAGGACCAGGGCGCCGAGCTGGTGGTCACGGTGGACTGCGGGGCTGCCGCCCACGACGCGCTGACGGCCGCCGCCCAGATTGGCCTGGATGTGGTGGTGATCGACCATCACCTGATGCGCGGGACGCCGCCGCCCGCCGCCGCCCTGGTCAACCCGAACCGGCCTGACTGCGGCTCCGGCCAGGGCAATCTGGCGGCGGCAGGGGTCACCTTCGTCCTACTGGCGGCGCTGAACCGCCGCGCTCGCGCCGTCGGCCTGTTCGAGACGCACGAGGAACCCGACATACGTAAATGGCTGGACCTCGCCGCGCTCGGCGCCATCTGCGACGTCACCGCCCTGGTGGGCTTCAACCGCGCCCTGGCCTCGCAAGGGCTGAAGGTGATGTCGGCCTGGGGCAATCCGGGCCTTAAGGCCCTGCTGGAGGTCGCGGGCGGCAAAGGGCCTGCGGGCGTGTTCCATGCCGGCTTCGTGCTTGGACCGCGCATCAACGCCGGCGGTCGCGTCGGGCGTTCGGACCTGGGCGCCCGGCTGCTCTCCACCGACGATCCGGTGTTGGCGCGCGAGCTGGCGCAGGAACTCGACGCGCTGAACGTGACCCGCAAGCAGGTCGAGCAGGACACGCTGGAAGAAGCCGTCCGCTGGATCGAACAACGTTCAAACCTCGACCCCGACGCGCCGGTGCTGGTGGTGGCGGGGCTGGGGTGGCACCCGGGCGTGGTCGGCATCGTCGCCAGCCGCCTGCGCGAGCGTTATCGCAAGCCCGTCGTGGTCATCGGCCTGGACGAGGCGGCCAACATCGGCAAGGGCTCCGGCCGTTCGCAGCTGGGCGTGAACCTGGGCGCAGCGATCCAGTCGGCCTTCGATGCGGGACTGCTGCTGGCGGGCGGCGGCCACGCCATGGCGGCGGGGCTGACCATCCGGCCGGACGTGATCCCGGAGTTTCGCGCCTTCCTGTCGGAGCAGTTGGCGGTGGAGAGCGCCGCGGCCTTCGCCGCCGACGCCTTGGATATCGACGCCCTGGTCTCGCCGAGCGGGGCCGACCGCGCGCTGTGGACCGAGTTCCAGCGGCTCACGCCGTTCGGGCCGGGCAATCCGGAGCCGATGTTCGCCATGGCCTCCGTGCGGGTGGAGCGTGCGATGGCGGTGAAGGGCGGCCATGTGCGTTGCACGCTGATCGATTCGAACGGGACCAAGCTTCGGGCAGTGGCGTGGCGTTCGGGCGACACCGACCTGGGTCGGCGCCTGTTGGCCGGCGACGGCGCGCTGCACGTGGCCGGTCGATTGAAGCCCGACGACTGGTCCGGCCGGGAGGGCGTCGAGCTTGAAATCGAGGACGCCGCCGATCCGCGGCGTTTAGCGTAAAAAACCTCGATCAGACCGCTTGCGCGGCGCGACGCAGACGGGCTATAGGGCTCCTCCCGTTCGTGGTCCCTTCGTCTATCGGTTAGGACACCAGATTTTCATTCTGGGAAGAGGGGTTCGACTCCCCTAGGGACTACCACGGGATATGCTTGCAATAGATACCGGCGAGGCCTCCGGCCTCCGGGAAGCGCAAGCTCTCTATCCCCTTCGCCAATGCGATTGCGATCCCTTCCAGAAACGATGTCTGCACGTGCGTCGTGCCGACTCAGGAGGCGCAATGCCCGGCTCGGCGCCAAGCCGAATCCGCGGCTAAGGCCGCGGGGGCGGGTCAGAACATTCTCAGCCCGCGGGATGCAAAAGGCCTGCTGAGCGGCGGTAGGGGCGATCCTGTCCTTCGGCCCCGCGACCTATTCGCGCTGTAGGGTGAATCTGCGCGCAAACCCCCTTTCGTCGGAATTTTCTTTCCGTGATATATTTTCGTCGGGGTGTCCGCAGAGAAAAATTTACGCGGACGAGAGGGGCGTCATGTCGGGGTTCGATTTCGAGTCGGTCGGTCCGCCTGATGAGGCGGTGCGGATTTCTGGGCGGGTCAAGTGGTTCGACGCCGGCAAGGGTTACGGCTTCATCGTGCCCGACGATCCCAACCAGACCGATCTGAAGGACGTCCTGCTCCACGTCACCAGTCTGCGTCAGACGGGACGCGAGCACGCGCTGGAAGGGTCGATCGTCGTATGCGACGCGGTGCGCCGGCCCAAGGGTTGGCAGGTCTGCCAGATCGTCGAGCTGGACGAGTCCACAGCGGCGCCGACGCCCCCGAAGCCTGAACGCGCCCGCGATCGCGACGATTTCAGCGGCGCCCGGCGTCCGCGCATGGATGGTCAGCGGGATTACGAAGGGACGGACGAAGGTTGCAGCCCCCGGACAGCCCTGTCGCCTGCGGGCCCGCCGGAACGCGCCCGGGTGAAATGGTTCAATCGCACCAAGGGCTATGGTTTCGTGGTGCGCGAAGGCTCCCCCGGCGACATCTTCGTCCACATCGAGACCTTGAGACGTTGCGGGATCGAGGATCTCCAACCCGGCGACGACGTCATGGTGCGCTTCGCCGAAGGGCCCAAGGGCCTGGTGGTCGCCGAACTGGAGTGTTCAAGCCTCTAGGACTTCGCCATCGATGCACGGTTTGGCGCAAGCGGGGCCGTGAGCGCTTCAAACCGGGGCGTTCAGGCCCTACACCTGTGTGCACGCATCGGAGATGGTTCACGCACATGAGGTTTCGGACGTTTTGGGCCGCCGTCGCCGCCCTGCTGCTGACAGGGTCCGTCCTTTCCCATTCGGCCGTCGCCGAAGTCCCCGTCTACGGTTTCCGCATCGTACACGCCTATCCGCATGACACTGGCGCCTTCACCGAGGGTCTGTTCTACCAGGGTGGCGAGCTCTACGAGAGCACGGGCCTGGAGGGGAAGTCGACCATCCGCCGGGTGGAGCTGGAGACGGGGCGGGTGCTGCAGGAGCGTCAGATTCCCGCCCAATATTTCGGCGAGGGGATCGTCGCCTGGAAGGATCGGCTGATCGAGCTGACGTGGCAATCCCAGATCGGCTTCGTCTACGATCTCAAGACCTTCGAGCCGCGCTCCAGCTTCCACTATCCCGGCGAAGGTTGGGCGCTTACCCGCGACGATCATCGTCTGATCATGAGCGACGGTACGTCGGACATCCGCTTCCTCGACCCCGACACCCTGGCCGAAACCGGGCGCATCCATGTGACCGACGAAGGCCGGCCCGTGCGGAACCTGAACGAGCTGGAGTGGGTGAAGGGCGAAATCTACGCCAACATCTGGCAGACCAACCGCATCGCGCGCATCGATCCGCAGACAGGCGTGGTGCTGGGCTGGATCGACCTGAACGGCCTGCTCAAGCCCGAAGACGTCCATGGCGAGGTCGACGTGCTGAACGGCATCGCCTACGACGCGGCGCACGATCGGCTGCTGGTCACCGGCAAGCTGTGGCCAAAGCTGTTCGAGATCAGGCTGGTTCGCCATCGGCCTCGCGAATAGACGCGGCCCGTTGCGGTGCGCGGCCCTGCGTGGCAAAGGTCTGCAACGTAACGTCGGGGCGTAGCGCAGCCTGGTAGCGCGGCTGTTTTGGGTGCAGCAGGTCGCAGGTTCGAATCCTGTCGCCCCGACCAACGACGATGAACCGGTACGAGGCCACAGGTCAGCTCCATGCTCGCTCGCATCTTCCGCCCCTCCAAGACGGCCATGCAGTCGGGCAAGGCGCGAACCAAGGATTGGGTGCTGGAATTCGAACGGGCCTCGGCGCGCCGTCCCGATCCATTGATGGGCTGGAGCTCGTCGAGCGACATGAACGCCCAGGTGCGGATCACCTTCGAGACCTCCGACGAGGCGGTGGCCTACGCCAAGGCCCACGGGATCGACTTCCAGCTGGTCCCCGAGCAGCGCCGCAGCCACATCATCAAGGCCTATGCCGACAACTTCGCCTTCCAGCGCCGCGAGCCCTGGACCCACTGAGGCTTACCCTTCGCGCCCTTAGCTCAACCGGATAGAGCACTCGCCTTCTAAGCGAGCGGTTGCAGGTTCGAGTCCTGCAGGGCGCGCCAAGCCGTCCCGCCACCGAGGTGTTGCGTGCAAACGTCGCGCATGTCCGGCGAGGGAATGTGGGCCGTCGGCGACCGGCCTTAACGGCTCATAAGCCGCTATCTGCGACTTTGATCCTCCACGCCCATGCTTGGCGTCGTGGGATGATAGGTCGAGGCTTGTAGATGGCCGAACTGGCTCTGAGACATTCGGCGCGGCCTACGGTGGTGGCGTGCCTCGACGTGGCCGAACGGGTGATCCTCATGGTCCTGTTCGCGCGGATGGCCATCATCAACTATGTCCCCATCACCCACGACGGGCAGTGGTTCAACGCCCTGGTGGTGTTCTCCGAAGGCCTGTGCGCCATGCTGGTGATGATCCGGCGCAAGTCGGACTCCGTGTCCGTCATCCCGTTGGATTGGCTGCTGGCCTTCTGCGCCACCGCGGGGCCGCTGCTGGTGCAGCCGGGCGGCGGTGCGCCCCTGGTTCCGCCGCTGGTCGGTATCGTGCTGCTGTTTGGGGGGACCGGAACTCAGCTCGCCGCCAAGCTGATCCTGCGCCGCAGCTTCGGCCTGGTGCCGGCCAATCGGGGCGTGAAGATCGAAGGGCCTTATCGCCTGGTGCGTCATCCCATGTATCTGGGCTACGTCATGGTGCACATCGGCTTCCTGCTGATGGCGCCCAACCTGTTGAATCTGGGCATCTACCTCGCCAGCTTCACGGTCCAGATCTTCCGCCTGCTGGCCGAGGAGCGGCTGCTGATGCAAGACCCGGCCTATGTCGCCTTCGCCCAGCGCGTGCGTTACCGGCTGCTGCCAGGCGTTTTCTAGGCAAGCCGCGCGACCTGGCTCTTGTCGATGGACTGACGCGCGCCTAAGGCGAACGCAACAGTCCGTTTAAGGACAGAGCCCAGGAACCGCCATGAAGACCGCCTTGCTCGCAGCGTCAGCCCTCGTCGGCATCCTCGGCGCCGCCTCCGTCGTCCAGGCGCAGGCCTTGCCGGTAACGCCGATCCAGCCCGCCAAGCTGTCCGAGCATATCCGGGTGCTGAGTTCGGACGCGTTCGAGGGGCGTGGGCCGGCCACGGCGGGCGAGACCAAGTCCATCGACTACATCTCCAAGCAGTTCGCCGCCGCCGGCGTGCAGCCGGGCGGCCCGCACGGCAGCTGGTTCCAGGACGTGCCGCTGGCCCGGTTCGAGGTGAAGGGGCCGGTCAAGCTGGCCCTGACGGCCGGCGGCAAGACCCAGGCGCTGACCCAGGGCGACCAAGCCGTGGTCCAGACCCTGCTGCCGGTGAACCAGGTCGCCATCCATAACGCGCCGCTGGTGTTCGTCGGCTATGGCGTCAAGGCCAAGGAGTGCGGCTGGGACGACTTCAAGGGCGTGGACTTGCACGGCAAGATCGCCGTGGTGCTGATCAACGACCCGGACTTCGAGAATCCCAAAGTCACCACCGGCCCTGGCTGCTTCGGCGGCAAGGCCATGACCTATTATGGACGCTGGACCTACAAGTACGAGGAAGCCGCGCGCCAGGGCGCGCTCGGCATGCTGATCGTGCACGAGACCGCGCCGGCCGCCTACGGCTGGGCCACGGTGCGTAACTCCAACGGCAACGCCCAGTTCGACATCGTGCGCGCCGACCCCACCAAGTCCCACGCCCTGTTGCAGGGCTGGATCCAGCGGGACGTGACAGTGGACCTGTTCCGCAAGTCCGGCCTGGACTTCGAGGCCGCCAAGCGCGCCGCCCAGAGCAAGGACTTCTACCCTGTGCTGCTGAAAGGCGCGAGCTTCTCCGCCGACTACGCCGTCGATCACAGCAAGATCGTCAGCCACAACGTGATCGCGCGTATGGCCGGCAAGACCCACCCTAACGAGACGGTGATCTACAGCGCCCACTGGGACCACCTGGGCGTCGGTGCGCCGGACGCCAAGGGCGACCGCATCTACAACGGCGCGGTGGACAACGGCACGGGGATCGCCGCCCTGCTGGAGCTAGCGCGGGTCTACGCCCATGCGCCACGCACCGACCGCTCGATCCTGTTCCTGGCGGTGACGGCCGAGGAGAAGGGCCTGTTGGGTTCGGAATATTACGCCACCCACCCGGTCTATCCGCTGGCGACCACGGTTGCAGACCTGAACATGGATGCGCTGCATCCCGACGGGCCGGCCCGCGACATCTCCATATCGGGTGGTGGCAAGGTCGATCTGGAAGAACGTCTGGCCGCCGCCGCCAAGGCCGAGGGACGTTCCTTCAGCCCGGACCAAGAGCCGGAGAAGGGCCACTTCTATCGCTCCGACCACTTCTCGTTCGCCAAGGTCGGCGTGCCGGCGATCTCGATCGAGTCGGGCATGGACCTGTACGTCGGCGGCAAGGCCAAAGGCGTGCCGCTGGAGGCCGAGTACGTTGCGCATAAATATCATCAGCCCGCCGACGAATGGAGCCCCAACTGGGACCTGCGCGGCGCGGCGATCGATGTCGGCCTCGTCTACAAGCTCGGCCGTCAGCTGGCCGATTCCCGCGTCTGGCCGCAGTGGAAGCCGGCCGCCGAGTTCAAGGGTGCGCGCGACGCCACCGCTTCCGCTCGCCAATAGGCAGGGGCGATAGGGGGATGACGCTGCGGACGCTGTTCCCGACGCGGATCTACGAGGCTAGCCTGGCGGAGGAGAGGGGCTTCTCCGCCTTCAACGCCGAGCTGGAGGAGGCGTGCCTGATGCTGGCGGCGGAGGATCGGGCCGGACGCGCCTGGTGCAAGGCAAATGGCTATGGCGGCTACACCTCCTACGCTTCGCTGGACGACCTGCCGCAGCGGGCCAGCGTGTTCGGCGACCTGAAGCGCAAACTCGACCGGCATGTGGGTGCCTATGCCGACGCCCTGGGCTTCGATCTCGGCGGGCGGCGGCTGAAGCTCGACAGCCTGTGGGTCAACGTTCTGAAGCCGGGTTCGGCCCACAGTGGTCACGTCCATCCCCATAGCGTGGTGTCGGGTACGGTCTATGTCCGCACCCCGCCCGGCTCCAGCGCGCTGAAGTTCGAGGACCCGCGCCTACCGATGATGATGGCAGCGCCGCCGCGACTGCCGGATGTTGGGGATGAGGCGAAGAGCTTCGTCTACCTGGCGCCCGCGGCGGGGACGCTCCTGTTGTGGGAGAGCTGGCTGCGTCACGAGGTGCCCGCCAACGCCGCCAAGCAGGAGCGGATCAGCATCAGCTTCAACTTCGGCTGGCGGTGAGCGGGCAGGGCGGACGCGCCCGATGACGCCGATCCACATCGACGACCCTGCCGATCCGCGCATCGAACTCTACCGCGACCTGCGCGAGCGGGACGTCGCCCGGCTCGGCCACGCCTTCGTCGCCGAAGGGGAGGTGGTGCTGGAGAAGTTGGTCGCGTCAGGTCGCCACCCGATCCTGTCGGTGTTGCTGACGAAACGGCGGGTGGCCCATGTGCAGTCCCTGCTCGACCGGCTTCCCACATCGACGCCGGTCTATGTCTGCGCCCAACCGGTGATGGATGCGATCTCGGGGTTCGCCCTGCATCGAGGCGTGCTGGCGCTCGGACAGCTTCCGACGCTCGATCCGGTGGAAGTCCTGCTGGCGGGCCTTGGCCCCGACGCGCTCGTGGTCTGCCTGATGGGGGTGAGCAACCACGACAATATCGGCGGCATCTTCCGCAACGCCGCCGCCTTCGGCGCGGACGCGGTGCTGCTGGACGGAGCCTGTTGCGACCCGCTGTATCGCAAGGCGATCCGGGTCTCGGTCGGGGCGGTGCTGACGACCCCCTATGCGCGCCTAACATCGGGAGAAGATCCGGTCACGCTGTTGAATCGGTTCAGTTTCGAGTCCCTGGCCCTCAGCCCCGCCGGTGAGGTCGAGCTGCATCAGGTCCGGCGCGCTGGCCGCACCGCCGTACTGTTCGGCGCCGAGGGGCCGGGACTGTCGGACGACGTGCTCGCACGATGCCGCACCGTGCGCCTGGCCATGGCCGACGGCTTCGATTCGCTCAACGTGGCCACGACGAGCGGGATCGTGCTGCATCACCTGGCGACGGCAGGTTAGGCGCCTCCCGGCCGCAGCAGCGCGGCCCGCTCATCCGCCGTCAATGGCCGCCACCGGCCCTCGGGCAGATCGCCGAGTTCCAATGGTCCGATGCGGATACGGAGCAGGTCGACCACATTCAGCCCGACCAATTCGCACATGCGCCGGATTTGCCGATTGCGGCCCTCCTTCAGCACGAAGCGCAGCCGCTGGTCGGAGATCCGCGAGACCTTGGCCGGCCTGAGCGTGCGCCCGTCCAGCTGTAGCCCATGACGCAGTAGGCCTAGCTTCCGCTCGTCGATCTGGCCCGCGACCTGGACCAGGTATTCCTTCTCCAGGTCCGATTCCGGCCCGATGATCGCCTTGGCCAGCACTCCGTCCTCCGACAGGATCAGCAGCCCGCGCGAGTCCATGTCCAGCCGGCCCATCGGGGCGAATCGGGTGCGCACATCTGGAATGGGCGAGGGCGGCCCGAACAACGCCGCCTTGGTCAGCAGACGCGCGGCGGGCACCTGGGCGCCCTCGGGCTGGGCCGAGACGATCCCGACCGGCTTGTGCACCACCACGCTGAGCTGGGTGTCTAAATGGGCCTGGGCGCTGTCGTTCAGCACCAGGGTCTGGCCCGCCTGGATCTTGCGACCGGGGTCGGCGACCGTCTCGCCGTCGATCTGCACCAGGCCCCGGGCGATCAACGCCTCGGCCTCGCGCCGGGAGCATACGCCGCTCTGGGCCAGCCAGCGGTTGACCCGCTGGGGCTCGGCTTCGGCGTACAGGCGGGTCCAGGCCATGCGTAAAACGTTTCCCGTAGACGGATCACCTGTCTAGGCTGGGCCGGGACCATTGCTCAAGCCTGGGCGTTCACCCTGGCGACAGGGAGCCCGGACTACGGCTTCCAGGCCGGCGCATGGAGCGGCGGGCGGTGCGGATCGTTTGGTCTGCATCGGGAAAGGAATGAACTTGAGCGGACGCGTTCTGGTCGTCGAGGACGACATCGATGTCGCCGACTATGTGACCAAGGGACTGCGCGAGGTGGGCTACACCGTCGAGCATGTCGCCGACGGCCGCGACGGTCTGTATCTGGCCTCGTCCTCCACCTTCGACGGGGTGATCATGGACCGGATGCTGCCGGGCATGGACGGCCTGTCGGTGATCAAGGCGCTGCGGGCCGCAGGTGTGGAAACTCCCATCCTGATCCTGTCGGCCCTGGGCCAGCTCGACGAGCGGGTGATCGGCCTGCGCGCGGGCGGCGACGATTACCTGACCAAGCCGTTCGGCTTCTCCGAGCTGCACGCGCGGCTGGAGAACCTGACCCGACGGCGCACCGGCAAGTCGATCGAGACTGTGCTGCGCTGTGGCGACCTGGAGATGGACCTGCTGGCGCGCAAGGCGACGCGGGCGGGTAAGTCGCTCGATCTTTTACCCAGGGAATTCAAGCTACTGGAATACTTTCTTCGCAACAAAGATCGGGTGGTGACGCGCACCATGCTGCTGGAACAGGTCTGGGATTACCGCTTCGATCCCCATACCAGCATCATCGACACCCACATCAGCCGCCTGCGTAAGAAGCTTGACGAGACCTTCGACAGGCCGCTTCTCCATACCCTGCGTGGGGTCGGCTACAGGTTGTCGGAGACGTCATGACCAAGGGCGGGCTCCGCCGTCTCGCACCTTCGAGCTTCCTGCTGTTCGTGGTCCTGCTGGCGGTGGCCGCCAGCGCTGCGGCCTTGGTCGTGGTCTATCGCACCGGCGGGCGGATCATCTACGAGCGCGAGCGGGCCGAGGCCCTGGCCGAACAGGACCAGTTGGAAGAGGTCGACCAGGAGCAGGGGCTCGCCAACACCGTCAGCGTGGTGGCGCGCAGCGTGCGCTTCGCCACCAGCGGCGAGCACTACGGCCTGTTCAGCAACACCGGCCAGGCGTTGGCCGGCGACATCACCACCTTCGACCCGGTCTTCCGCAACGCCGACTGGAAGATCGTGCGCCTGACGATCGGCCAGCGGCAGGAACGCCTGCATGTGGTCGGCAGCACCATGACCGACGGGGCGGTGCTGGTGGTGGCGCGCAGCCTGACCAACATGCGCCGGTTCGAACGCTCGATCTTCTACGGCTTCGTCGCCGCAACCGCCATCGTGGCGGCGGCCGGGTTGTCGGCAGGCCTGCTGATGAATTTCCTGATCCTGCAGCGGGTGGAGGCGATCGCCAACACCGCCGAGCGCATCGCCAACGGCGACCTGTCGGCCCGCACGGCGGTTTCGGACAACCGCGATCCCTTCGGCCGGGTGGGTTCCTCGCTGAACGCCATGTTGGAGCGGATCGAGGAACTGTTGACCGGTATGCGCACGGTGACCGACAGCCTAGCCCATGATCTGCGCTCGCCGCTGACCCGCGCCAAGGGCGCCTTGTCGCGCGCGGTGCACGAAGGCGCGACCCAGACCGAGCGCCTGGACGCCATTGATGCGGCCCACCGCGAGGTGGAGCACGTGCTGGCCACCCTGTCGGCCATGCTGGACATCGCCCGCGCCGAGACCGGCCTATCGCGCGAGATGATGCAACGGATCGACGTCGGCGCCCTGGTGGCCGAACTGGCCGACTTCTTCACTCCGGTGATCGAGGACGCGGGCCAGCGCCTGATCATCGACACCCCGGCCTACCCCGTGATCACCCGCGTGCACGAACCCTTGTTGCGACAGGCGGTCGGCAACCTGCTGCACAACGCCTCCCAATATGCAGGCGAGGGGGTGTCGGTGCGCGTCTCGGTCGAGGAGGACCTGACCGTGGTGCGGGTGGTGGTGGCCGACACCGGCGCCGGAGTGCCGGAGGATCAGCGCGGGCGCGTTCAGGAGCGGTTCGTCCGGCTCGATCCCGCGCGAAGCGCCGGCGGCTCCGGGCTGGGGCTGGCCATCGTCGCGGCCTGCGCCAAGCTGCATCGCGGTACGCTCAAGCTGGAGGATAACCGTCCCGGATTGCGGGCGGTGTTGGAAATCCAGCGGAGCTGACGTTTCCGTCCCCCGACCTGTCATCCCGGATAAGCGTTGGCGCGCTTTCCGGGATGACAGATAGAGGTGCGGATTAGGGCGGCCGCCTAATGCTGGTGATCGCCCCGCTTGGCTTGCTGTTCCAGCGCCTTGCCCTCGCGCTTGGCGTCGTCGGTCTGGCTGCCTGTGCCGCCATCCGCTATGTCGGCTAGGGCCCGATTAGCCCCATGCACGCCGGTCGTCGCCAAATCGGGCGACGCGGTTTGAGCGCCCCCACGATTGGCCCGCCAGCCTTCGAAGTCCTGGCTGAAGGCGGTGTGGCGATCGTTGCGCCAGCCGCTGTAGTCCTCGTCGTAGCGTCTGGCCTGCTCCGCGCGCCAATGGGCGTAGTCGCGGTCGTGGGTGTCGAGCTGGGCGTCGCGCCAACGGCGATAGCTGTGGTCGTGATGCGGGCTGCCCGCCTCGGAGCCGTAGGTCGGCTGGCCATAACCCTCGGGGCCGAACCGGCTGCCGCCCTGGCTGTAGTTCGAGCCCTGGGTCATGGGGCCATATCCGCCCTGGCCCCATTGGGAGTTTAGCCCGGACTGGCCGAAGCCGCCCACATTGGCCCCGCCATAACCGCCCTCGGGTCGATCCGACGAGCCCTGGGTCATCTGGCCATAGGAGGAATAACCGCCGTCGCCATAGCCATCTCCGGTTCCAGCACCCCGACTCCGATCACCTGCGGGATCGCCCCGATGGCGTTCCTCCGCGCGGAACGAGCGTTGCTGTTCCCGGTAGCGGTCTTGCGGTTGATCGCGCCAATCCTCGTTGCGCCGCGCCGCGCGTTCCTGTTCGCTTCGATAGAAATCCCGATCCGACATGCTCTAGCTCCTTCTTTGGCTGGAAGCCTTTGTTCAACCTGCCGTCAGGGGACGATGTTCCAGTGGGGGAACGGCCTTCGGGGACGCGACGCCACCCATGCGCCGGTAAACCGCTGAAAATCCAAGGCTGGACGGATAAGCGTCAGATTGGTAACAAACTTGAGGAACTAAGATTCTCGGGGACGGCGGGAGTCCGAACTTAGCTGATGTTGTCATTTCAGCAGATTGGCGTTGAGGCCAGGGCGGTCGCCGATACCGCCGACGAGCCGTTTGGCGATCGCCTCAAATGCTATTTCGACACCCTCACCGCCGGTCCCTGTTCGGATCGGCTTGCGCAATTGACCGAGGCCCTCGAATTGGCCCTGGAGCGCGGGGAGTTACAGAGTCCCGCTCGGCCACTGAGAAGCTGATCCATATCAGGGATCTGCGGGTGGACCCCAGTCGCTGGTTCCGGCGTCTTCGGCGTCCATGATCTTCAACAGCTTGGCGCGGGCCCGGTTCACCCGGCTCTTGATCGTGCCCAGGGCGCAGCCGCAGATTTCGGCCGCCTCCTCGTAGGTCAATCCCGCCGCCCCGACCAGCACCAGGGCTTCACGATGCTCATGGGGGAGCCGTTGCAACGCCGCCTGAAGCGAGCGTATGGCGACGCTCCAGTCCTGGGTCGGCGGCGCGCTGAGGGTGGCGGCGTGTTTGCCGTCCTCATCGGGCACCTCGCGGCGCTTCTTCGACAGGCTGGTGTAGTAGGTGTTGCGCAGGATCGTGAACAGCCAGGCCCGCAGATTGGTGCCGGGCTCGAACTTGTCGCGGTTGGACCAGGCCTTGATCAGCGTCTCCTGCACCAGGTCGTCGGCGTCGGCGCTGTTGTGGCTAAGCGACCAGGCGAAGGCGCGAAGAGGGGGCACCAGGGCCACTACATCGTCGCGCCAGGCTTCCTCGTCGGAGCTTCCACGCCGGGACCTGTCAGGGTCGGCGCCGGGCGTGGCGACGTTGCAGGCGTATGGCTCCGTCATGCCAACTCAACCGGACATGTCCCCTTACTAGGACAGCGAAGAAACGTATCCTCCCTATATCCGTTCCTCCTTCCGGGCCCCACATTCGGCCCAGGGGCGGACCAGCCAGCGTCGGGAGCCAACGATGACCGAACGATCTTCCGTGGTCGAAATGTTCGCCGAGGACGCCACTGGCGACGCGCCGGAGCCCGCGTCGCCGGCAAAGGCGCGCCGCGAGCTGTTGGAGCGGTTCGTCGAGGTGCGTCGCGGGTCCGAACGCCTGGCCGCGCCTTTGTCGGCGGAGGACCAGCTGGCCCAATCCATGCCGGACGCCAGCCCGACCAAATGGCATCTGGCCCATACGACCTGGTTCTTCGAGACCTTCATCCTCAAGCCGCGCGGCTATGCGGCCTTCGATCCGGCCTTCGGCTATCTGTTCAACTCCTACTACGAGGCGCTCGGCGCCCGGCAGCCGCGCCCCGAGCGCGGACTGTTGACGCGCCCGTCGAGCGCGGAAGTGATGGCCTATCGCCGTCACGTGGACGCCGCCATGATCGAGTTGCTCGACCGCCCGAGCGTCGATCCCGAGCTTGCCGAACTGGTCGTGCTGGGCTTCGCCCACGAGGAGCAGCACCAGGAGCTGATCCTGATGGATATCCAGCACCTGTTCGCCCAGAACGTCCTGCGGCCCGCCTATCAGACAGGTCCGGCGGCCAAGGCCACGCAAGGGGCGGTCAGCGCCGCGCCGACATTCATCGAACGGCCGGGCGGGTTGGTGGAGATCGGCCATCACGGGGATGGTTTTGTCTTCGACAACGAGCGCCCAAGTCACCTGGTCCATCTCGCACCGCATCGCTTGGCCAACCGGTTGGCGACGAACGCGGAATGGCAGGCCTTCATGATGGACGGCGGTTACGGACGTCCCGAGCTGTGGCTGTCGGACGGTTGGGCTTGCGCGCGGACCAACGAATGGGAGGCGCCGCTCTATTGGGAACGGAAGGCGGCCGCCTGGTGGCGCTTCAGCCTGAACGGCATGGCCGAGGTCGAGCCCGACGCCCCGGTGGTCCACGTAAGCTATTACGAAGCCGACGCCTTCGCCCGCTGGAGCGGCCGGCGTCTGCCGACGGAAGCCGAGTGGGAGGCGGCCGCGCACGACGCGCGCCGTCCCGGCGCCTTTCTGGACGACGGCCAGTTCGAACCTCAGCCGTGCACGAACGGCGACGGCTTGGCCCAGATGTTCGGGGATGTGTGGGAATGGACCGCCAGTCCCTACACCGGCTATCCTGGGTATCGACCGGCCGAGGGCGCGGTGGGCGAATACAACGGCAAGTTCATGATCAACCAGATGGTGCTGCGCGGCGGAAGCTGTTTCACGCCGCGTCGCCATGTCCGCGCAACCTACAGGAACTTCTTCGCGCCCCACCAGCGCTGGCAGGCGGCGGGAGTGCGGCTGGCGGACGACTGAACGTCCGCCGCCTCAGGCCGGCGTCCTAGACAGGACGACGGCGTGCGCCTTGCGAAGCTTCCCCGCCCTTGCGACCGGCGGCGGCCGCCAGTTCACGGTCCTGGGAAAAACTGCGCTTTTCGTGCGGGACGCTCTCACCGCCCTTGCGGGCGATCTCACGTTGCTTGGCTCTATCCATGGAGGCGAAGCCACGGTTCGACTTACCGCCTTGTCGGCCTTCCACTTGCTGCGTCATCGGGGACTACCTTTGCGCGTTAGGTTCGAACTTAGCCGATAACAGCCCTCGCCAGCCTGGAGTTCCGCCAATGTTTCATTCCGGACGTTTCATCTAACGAACGATCCGACCTGGCGGCCCTTGCACGTGGCGCCGTTGACGCCGAACCTGTCTGATCGTTGAACCGGGAGTCGCCATGCTTATCGAGGGGTTCAGCCGGTTCATCCGCTTTCGATGGCGTGCGCTATTGGCCGGCGTGGTCGGCGTTCCGGTGGGGTTTGCGGCCTGTCGGATGGGGCTGCTGCCGGGAGCGTCCGCATTGGTCGGCTGGCTCACGGCGGCTACGATCTATCTCGTACCGACCTGGCGCATGTTCCTCTTCGACGACGAAGCCATGGTGCGCACCAGGGCGGGGCGCGAGGATGAGACCCTGGTCGTGATGACCGGCGTCATCCTGCTCGCCATCGCCGCAAGCCTCTGCGCCATCGTCGTCGCCCTGCACGAGAGCAAGACCAAGTCCCACGGCCATTCGATCATGCCCGCCCTGCTGTCCGGCGGGACCCTGGTCTCAGGCTGGCTGGTGATGCAGTCGCTGTTCACGCTTCACTACGCACACAGATATTTCGGGGATCGGGATGGCGACGGCAGCGCCGACAAGGGGATAGATTTTCCCGGCGATCCGCCGCGCACCTATCGGGATTTTATCTATGTAGCGATCTGTATCGGCGCGACATTTCAAGTTTCGGATTTCAACATCACCCACGCTCGATTTCGAAATCTTATCACCGTCCACGCCGCAATCGCGTTTTTCTTCAATACGATGGTGCTGGCGTTTGGCATCAACATCCTGGGCGGTCTCGTGGGTCAGTAGGCCACTGCGGCGGTTTGCGCCGTAAACGTTGTCAGCCCATCGGCCTATGCTGGCGCGACCGGCTGGCCGATGGGCTGTTTACGGGATTGGAACCTTGGAGTTTTGGCGTCGTTCCGATGCCGTCGAAGGCAGGCCCAGCCTCGTCGACGGCAGAAACCTCGGTCAGGACACGGAGGGCGAAGGAAGGTCCATGCCGAGGCAGATCGGCCGACAAGCCCCGTATCTTCGCCGCTACGCCCGAGCCTTGACCGGTTCGCAGGGCGACGGCGACGCCCTGGTGCAGGCGACGATGGAGCGTCTGCTGGCCGGCACGTTCGCGCTCGGCCGCGACATGCCGGTGCGCCCGTCGCTTTACGCCGCCCTGCACGTGACGTGGTTGGAGACCAGCCGTCCCAGCGCCATGCCGATCAGCGGCCTGGTCGCCGATGAGCGCCTCCAGACCCTTACCCAGGACGAGCGCGCCGCCTTGCTGCTCGTCGCCATGGAGGGGTTCACCCTTTCGGAAGCGGCCTTGATCCTGGGCGTCGACGATCGCGAACTGTCGGATCGGTTGGACGGGGCGGAGAACACGCTTCAGCGCCAGCTCGCCACCGACGTCCTGATCATCGAGGACGAGCCGATCATCGGCCTGGATTTGACGCGGCTGACGCGCGAGCTCGGCCATCGCGTCAGCGGGGTCGCGGCGACGCGGACCGAGGCGGTGGCCCTCGCCGAACAGACCCGCCCGGGGCTGGTCCTTGCGGATATCCGCCTGGCCGACGGTTCCAGCGGCATGGACGCGGCGGCGGACATCCTCGAGAGCTTCGACATCCCGGTGATCTTCATCACCGCCTTTCCCGAGCACTTGCTGACGGGCGATCGGCCGGAACCTGCCTTCCTGATCACCAAACCGTTCAGGGAAGAGGCGGTGAAGGCCCTGATCGGTCAGGCTCTGTTCTTCCACAGACCACAGACGCTGCAAGCGAACGTCTGAGCTGCTAGGGTGGCGGTCTTGGCGGCGTCATGCGTCGTCGGGCCGCGCCCCCGGAACCCCGCAGGGCCGCAGGTGTTTCCACATCTCGAGCCTTGCCATTGGAGCGGTTCATGACTGAAGCGAGCGTTGGACAACAGGTGGAAGACGCCAAGGCCACGGCCGAAGCTGAAGCCGAAAAGGCCGCCAACAACGTCGCCGGGACGGCGGAGCAGGTGAAGAAGGTCGTGGTCGAAAAGGCTGGCGTCGCCAAGGAATGGGCCGGCGACCGGGCCGGCGTGGCGCGCGACTGGGCCCTGGATCAGAGCGACGTCATCCGCGACACGGTCCAGACCAAACCGTTCATCTCGGTCGGTGTATCGGCGGCCTCCGCCTTTGCCGCTGGACTGGTGCTGGGCGTGCTGCTCACCCGCAACTAAGCCCGATCAGGGCTGAGGCGGCGCGGCGTGCTTTTGTTTGGCGCGCCGCTCGATTTCCTTTTGCACCGGTGTCTTGGGCAGCTTCGCCAGGGTCAAGTAGCCGACCTCCTTGGGATCGAGCAGGTCAAACCGGCGATCCGCCGTATCTACGAATTGCTTCAGCGTGATGCGGCCGTTGAATTCCGTGTCGGCGGCGGCGACGGGTTCCGGCTCGTTCAGCAGGGAGAACAGTCCCGCGCCCTGTATCCCCGTGCCGCTCGCCGGACCCGGCTGGCGCGGCGCGCGATAGCCCTTGCGGCTTGAACGATCCGTGTCCTGATTGCGCTGATCCGTACCTAGCGGAAGCGAGGTATCTGCACCCTCGTCGGCCTTCAGTCGACCGAGATTGGGCAGGATTTCAGGCGCCACCGACTCCTCGTACCGCCCCACCTCATCGCCATCGAGAACACCGTCGTGGTTGAGGTCGAGCGTCTTGAAGAAGGCGGCGGCGTCCTGGCGGAATTCCTCGCGCGTCAGCCGGCCGTCATGGTTGGCGTCAGCTTCGGCGAACCAGGCCCCGACCGGATAGGGCGCGCCGTTGGGGGCGTGGAATGGCTTGCCCTCGGGACTGATGAACACGTTGGGCAAGGGGCCCTGGGGGCCGCGTCCGCCCCCGCCGTGACCGGCTCCGTCCGAGGCGCAGGCGCTGAGCGCGCCCAGAGCAAGGATCGAGGCCAGGACCGAGAAGGGCGTGCGCGTCATAGGGGCATTTGACCCGTCCCGAGCCGCAATGCAATCGCCTCAGAGGGGCAGGCGCGCCCGCGCCCGCAAGCCACCCTCGAGACGGTTTTCCAGCGTGGCGTCTCCGCCATGCGCGCGCGAAACCGAGCGCACCACCGCCAGGCCCAGACCGGCGCCGCCGGTCTGGCGGCTCCGTGACGGCTCGCCGCGATAGAAGGGCTCGAACACCTGTTCGCTTTCCTGTGCGGGAATGCCGGGCCCATTGTCGTCGACCTCGATCACAGCGCAGGCGTTCTCGATATAGACGCGGGCGCGGGCGCGGGTCCCGAACTTCACCGCATTGTCGAGCAGGTTGCTGACCAGCCGGCGCAGTGCGATCGGGTCGGCGTCGATCACCACGGGGGCGCTGCTTTCGGCGGTCACATCGAGGCCGGTTTCGGCCATCTCGTCGGCGATGCTCTCCACCAGCGACACCAGTTCCAGCCGCTGCCGTTCGCCGGGGTGGCTGGCGTCGCGCACGAAGGCCAGGGTCGCCGAGATCATCGCGTCCATCTGGTCGATATCGGCGGTCATCTTCTGGCGGACGCCCTCCGGCGCGCTTTCGACCCGGAAGCGCAGGCGGGTCAATGGCGTGCGCAGGTCATGGGCGACCGCGCCGACCATGGCTGTCCGATCCTCGACGTAGCGGCGCAGGCGATCCTGCATGTCGTTGAAGGCGCTGACCGCCTGGGTCACTTCCAGCGGTCCATCCAGCTTCAGGGGCGCCGCGCCCGGATCGCGACCGAGGCGTTCGGCCGCCGCTGCGAACGCCGATATCGGCCGCGCCAGGCGGCGGGCGATCAGATAGGCGGCCGGCGACAAGGCGAGCGCACAGAGCACGAACCAGAGGAAGATGCGGATTTGCCAGGGGCTGGGAAATCCCTCCCTCGGCGTCACCACCAGCCACCGGCCGTCCGGCTGATGGATGGCCACCTTGAACGGCGAGGGCAGGATATGGTCGTCGCGCGAGAAACCCTGGCGGAACAGGCGCGGCGACCTGCCGAAGCGGCGAGGGGGATGGGGGAGGCTCCAGCGCACGGGCTCGTTGCTGACCACGACGTCGGCGGGACCCAGGTTGAAGTGGTGCTGGAGGTCCTGCGAGGCCTCGCGGGCGAAGCGGCCGAGGTAGAAGGCGTCCGGGGGCGTGGAGGTGTGATAGGTGGCCAAGGGTACGCCGTCGCGCGACACCACCGTTGCGCCCTGCAGAGCCTGGATGATCTCGCTCACCCGATAGATGTTTGGCGGCGGCGGCGGCAGGTTGAGAATGATGCCGATATTGATCGCCTGTGCGGCCAGCAGGCTGAGCAGCACGAGGACAGCGAGCTGAACGAACAGAGGCGCCCTCAGTGGCGCGCGCGGGCGTTTAACCCGCAGGCCGGGCATCACCTTCGCGAGACCCGCGCCATGAACATATAGCCCTCGTTGCGCACGGTGCGGATCAGTTCGCTGCCGCCGCCGTCGTCCAGCTTACGCCGCAGGCGGCTGATCTGCACGTCGATCGCGCGGTCATAGGCGTCGCTGTCGGGACCCCGGGCGAAGTCAAGCAGTTGGTCACGCGTCAGCACCCGCTGCGGGCGTTCGACGAAAGCCCGGAGCAGGGAGAACTCCCCCCCGGACAGGTTGACGATCACCCCGTCGGGCGTGCGCAGCTCGCGACGCACCAGGTCGAGGCGCCAGCCGGCGAATTCGCATTGCGCGCCGAGGTCCGATTCGCTCCCCCGCGGTTCGCCGCGACGACGCAGCACCGCGCGCACCCGCGCCAACAGCTCGCGCGGATTGCAGGGCTTGGGCAGGTAGTCGTCGGCGCCCAACTCCAGGCCCACGATCCGGTCGGTCTCCTCGCCCATGGCGCTGAGCATGATCACCGCCGGCGCGTCCGGACCTCCGCCCGACAGCCGCCGGCAGATGTGCAGGCCGTCTTCGCCGGGCAACATCACGTCGAGCACGATCAGGTCGGCGGTCTTCACCGCCAGGGCCCGGTTGAGGCCGGCGGCGTCGGCCGCCGTCTCCACGTCGAAGCCGTGCCGGGTCAGGAATTCGGAAACTACATCGCGGATGCCGGGGTCGTCGTCTACCACGATGATCCGGCCCGGGTGAGACTCTTCCATTTCGGTCGCGTCAGACGCGTCTTGTACGGCGAGGTTCATCCATCTTGGATGCAGGACGATGGTGTCGCCTGGATGTCTGGTCGGAAACATGTGTGTCTGACCGCATACCCTAGCCTATCTATTCAGCGGGTCCCCGTGGCCGGGCGCAAAAGCTTCTTCCGGACCCGGACCGGTGTCGAGGATGTCGATCCCCTTGGCCAGCTTCGAATTGCCATAACCATAACCGATGTAGATCGCCGCTCCAATCAGGCAGTAGACCACCAGGATGGTGAGCGGCAGAGGATCGCCGGACAGCGCCTTCTGGACCATGGGCAGCAGGTTGAAAACGGCCAGAGCCATGCACGAGATGATCCCGAGCACCGCCGTGGTCACGCCGCCTGGCGCGCGGAAGGGCCGGTTCAGCTCCGGATGCTTCTTGCGCAGGTAGATCACCGACAGGCAGACGATCGCGAAGGCCAGGGCGGTGCCCAGCGACACCAGATCGCTCAGCAGGTCGATCGGCAGGAAGGCGGCGGCCACCGCGATCAGCACGCCCAGCAGCAGGGTGCCGATCCAGGGCGTGCGGAACCGGGGATGGATGGTGGCGAACACCTTGGGCAGGAGGCCGTCGCGGGCCATGGTGTAGAAGATGCGGGTCTGGGCGTAGAACAGCACCAGCATCACCGACGACAGGCCGGTGACCGCGCCGAGCTTGATCGCCAGTGACACCAGGTTGAGCTGGTGGCTGGCGTTCGCGGCATAGGGGATGGCGGCCCAGGTGGGGTTCATCCGGTCGATCGCCACCGCGATGGGGTCGGGCACGCCCAGCTGCTTGAACGGCACCACGCCGGTCATCACCGCCGCCACCGCCATGTAGATCAGGGTGCAGATGAACAGCGAACCCAGGATGCCGATCGGCACGTCCTTGCTGGGGTTCTTCGACTCCGCCGCCGCCGTCGACACAGCTTCGAAGCCCACATAGGCGAAGAAGATGATCGCGCCGCCGCGCAGCACGCCGCTCCAGCCGAAGGCGCCGAACTCCCCGGTGGTGTTCTTGGGCAGGAAGGGATGCCAGTTGGCGGGGTTTATGTAGTTGACGCCGATGACCACGAAGGCCAGCAGCACCAGCGATTTGATCACTACGATGACGTTGTTGACCTTGGCCGACTCGCTGACGCCGAGCATCAGCAGGCCGGTCACCGCCAGGATGCCGACGGCGGCCACGATGTTGAGCGTGCCGGTCGGCTGGAAGCTGATGTGGCCAAGCGCGTTGGGCAGGGCCTGGATCAGCGGCGTGGCGAACGCCGGCGCGGCCTGTCCGCCGACCACGATGCTGGGAAAGTCGATCCCCAGGTCGTGCAGCAGCGACACGACATAGCCCGCCCAAGCCACCGCGACCGTGGAGGCCGCGACGCCGTACTCCAGCACCAGCAGCCAGCCCATGATCCAGGCGGCGACCTCGCCCAGCGTGCCGTAGGCGTAGGTGTAGGCCGATCCGGAGACGGGCATGGTGGCGGACAGCTCTGCGTAACAGAGACCTGCTAGCCCGCAGGCGATCCCGGCGACCACGAAGGACAGCAGGATCGCCGGACCGGCGTTGGCCGACGCCACCTGACCCGTCAATACGAAGATGCCCGCGCCGATGATGGCGCCGACGCCCAGGCTCACCAGGTTGAAGGCGCCCAGCGTACGCTTCAGGTCGTGATGGGCGGCTTCGGCCTGAATCTGGGCGATCGACTTCTTTAGGACGAGCCGATTTCCTCGGCCCGCGGCGTCCCATGCCATCCTGGATTCCCTCGAACGCCGAAGCCGTCTGGTGATGTATTCGTCCGAGGTTAGACAGGCTATTCCATGCGCGCAACGGGATGCGGCATTGCGCTGCCCTCGATGCTCGCTTAGCGCAAAAATCATGCTCCCGATCGAAGATGTCCTCGACCCGCTCCGCCAGGCGCTCGCCCGGCGCGAGGCCGCGGTGCTGGTGGCGCCGCCCGGCGCCGGCAAGACCACCCGCGTTCCCCTGGCCCTGATCGGCGAGCCCTGGGTCCGGGGCGGCAAGCTGATCGTGCTTGAGCCCCGGCGGTTGGCGGCCAGGGCGGCGGCGACACGGATGGCTGCGACGCTCGGCGAGGAGGTCGGCCGCACCGTGGGCTATCGCGTGCGGATGCAGTCGCGGGTGTCGCGCGACACCCGCATCGAGGTGGTCACCGAGGGGGTGTTCACCCGGATGATCCTCGACGACCCGGCGCTGGAAGGCGTGGCCGCGGTCCTGTTCGACGAGTTCCACGAGCGCAGCCTCGACGCCGATCTGGGGCTGGCCCTGGCGCGCGACGCCCAGGCGGTGCTGCGGGACGACCTCAAGCTGCTGATCATGTCGGCGACGCTCGACGGCGCGCGCATATCGGCCCTGCTGGACGACGCCCCGATCATCGAGAGCCAGGGTCGCGCCCATGCGGTGGAGACGCGCTATCTCGGCCGCGATCCTGCGATGCGCGTGGAGGATCAGGCGGCGCGCGCGGTCCGCGCGGCGCTTGGCGAGGAAACCGGCTCGATCCTGGTATTCCTGCCGGGTGCAGCCGAGATCCGGCGCACGGAGACCCTGCTGAACGAGCGGCTGGGCGGGCGGGACGACATCGCGGTGACGCCGCTCTACGGCGCCCTGGCCCCCGAGGTGCAGGACCGCGCCATCGCGCCTTCGCCGCCCGGCAAGCGCAAGGTGGTGCTGGCCACCTCCATCGCCGAGACCAGCCTGACCATCGAGGGCGTGCGGGTGGTGATCGACGCCGGCCTGTCGCGGGTCCCGCGCTATGATCCGTCGAGCGGGCTGACCCGGCTGCAGACCGTGCGGGTGAGCCGCGCGGCGGCCGACCAGCGGCGGGGCCGGGCGGGGCGCACCGAGCCCGGCGTCTGCTACCGCCTGTGGGACGAGGCGGAGACCCGCGCCCTGGTCCCGTTCGGCCGTCCGGAAATCCTGGACAGCGACCTGTCCGGTTTCGCGCTCGACCTGGCCACCTGGGGGGCGAGGGATGCGGCGAACCTGGCCCTGCTCGATTCGCCGCCGGCAGGAGCCTTCGCCGAAGCGCGAGCCCTGTTGGGTCGCCTGGGTGCGCTGGACGTCAGCGGCGACCTGACCGTCCACGGGCGCCGCCTCGCGCGCTTGCCGCTGCCGCCGAGGCTGGCGCACCTGGTGATCGAAGGAACGCGTCGGGGCGTCGGCCCGCGCGCGGCGCGGATCGCGGCGGTGCTGAGCGAGCGCGGCCTGGGCGGCGACGGGACGGACCTGACCGAAAAGCTGCAACGCTTCGCCGCCGACCGCAGCCCACGCACCCGCGACGCAAACGCCCTGGTCGAGCGCTGGACCCGGTTAGCGCAGGGCGGCGAGGTTGCGCGGCAAGACACCGGCGACGGCCTGCTGCTGGCCTTGGCCTATCCCGAGCGCATCGCCCAGGCGCGCGGCGCGCCGGGTGAGTTCGCCCTGGCGAGCGGGCGGGGCGTACGCCTCGATCCCACCGACCGGCTGGCGCGCGAGCCTTGGTTGGCGGTCGGCGAGCTTGGCGGAGGCGATCGCCGTGACCGCGTGCTGCTGGCCGTCCCGCTCAGCCTGGAAGAGATCGAGGAAGCCTTCTCCGACCAGATCGAGACCACGACGGACGTCGAGGTGGACGCCGGCGGTCGCGTCGCGGTCCGCCGCACCAGACGGCTCGGCGCCTTGAAGCTGGAGACCCGGCGGATCGAGCGTCCTGCCGCCGACGTGCTTCGCGACGCTCTGATCGGCCATGTCCGCAACGTCGGTCTGGAGAGCCTGCCGTGGGGAGAGACGGTCCAGCGTCTACGCGCGCGGGTCGGTTTCGTGCGGGCAGGCGAAGGCGAGGTCTGGCCGGACCTGAGCGACGCGGGCCTGTTGGCGACGCTCGATCAATGGCTGGGACCGGTGCTGGAGGGACGCAATACGCTCGCCCAGGCCCCACCCGCCGAGCTGGATGCAGCGGTACGGGGCCTGATCCCCTACGACCTGCAGCGCCGGCTGGACGTGGAAGCGCCCGAGCGCTTCGTCGCCCCGACCGGGACGGGGGCCGCGATCGACTATGGGGCGGAAGGCGGCCCTCGGGTGGAGGTGCGGGTGCAGGAGTTGTTCGGCCTGGCCGAGCACCCCACCATCGGCCGCAGCCGCACGCCGCTCACCCTGGCCCTGTTGTCGCCCGCGCGCCGGCCGGTCCAGGTCACGCGCGACCTGCCGGGGTTCTGGCAGGGATCGTGGAAGGCGGTGCGCGCCGATATGCGAGGGCGCTATCCACGCCATCCCTGGCCGGAAGATCCCTTGTCCGCGCCCCCCACGACGCGCGCCAAGCCGCGCGGAACGTGAGGGGAAGACCGACGGCCAATACACCTACGAGCGCGGTCTAAAGCCGCTCACCCCGTCGCGGCGTAGATCATGATCCCCGTCGCCACCGACAGGTTCAGGCTGTCGGCCCGGCCGCGCATCGGGATCTTCACCGCCACGTCGCAGGCCTGGGCCAGTTCCGGCGGGAGCCCCGCCTGTTCGTTGCCCATCAGGATCAGGCTCGGGCGCTGATAATCCGCCGCGCGGTAATCGGTCGTGGCGGTGAGCAGGGTGCCGACCACCGAGCCCGGCCAGCGCGCGCGCCACGCCAGGAACTCCGGCACGCTGGCCCGAAAGATCGGGGTGGCGAAGATGGAGCCCATGGTCGCGCGCACCGCCTCAACCGAGAACGGATCGCAGCAGTCGCCGACCAGGATCACCCCGCCGCAGCCCGCCGCATCCGCCGTGCGCACGATGGTCCCCAGATTGCCCGGATCGCGCACCGCCTGCAGCGCCACCCAGCAACTGGCCTGCGCGGGGTCCAGCGTTTCGAGCGAGCGGAACATCTGCTCGAACACCGCCACCACGGTCTGGGGATTGTCGCGGCGCGAGACCTTCTCCAGCACGTCGCGAGTGACCTCGACCACCTCGCCGCCGGCCTCGCGGGTGGCGGCGGCGACCCGGCGGAACACCGGATGGTCGGCGTCGGGACCGTGCATCAACGCCTTGGGTCGATGGCCAAGGTCCACCGCCTCGGTGACAATCTTCAGGCCCTCCGCCAGGAACAGGCCGCTGGCCTCGCGGTCCTTGCGCAGGTGCAGGCTGCGGGCGAGCTTGACCAGGGGGTTGGCCAGCGAGGTGATGCGGCGGTCGTCGCCCACGCTCAGCTCCGCCGCCAGCGGGCGAAGAAGGACAGGCCGATCTCGCGCCGCTCCGCTGGGTGGCCATCTTCGCACAGAGCCAGTTCGCCCCAATCCAGTTCCCCGCCACGTGGGCCCAGCGCCTCGGCCAGCAGGTGCGCCAGCGATAGGCCGGAGATGCGCGCCGCATAGCCGTTCAGCAGCAGGAAGTCCGCGTCGTCGGACAGCAGGGCGGCGCACAGGCGCGCCAGTTCCGGCAGGTCCTCGAACAGCCGCCAGACCTCGCCGGTCGGACCACGCCCGTACTTGGGCGGGTCGAGGATGATCCCCTGATATTTGGAGCCGCGATTGACCTCGCGCTGCACATAGCGACGCGCGTCCTCGCAGATCCAGCGCACGGGCCGATCCGCCAAGCCGGAAAGGGCGGCGTTGTCGCGCGCCCAGCCGACCGATTTCTTGGAGGCGTCCACATGGGTCACCGCCGCCCCGGCCGCCGCGCAGACCAGGCTGGCCACGCCGGTATAACCGAACAGGTTCAGCACCTTGGGCTGATTATCTAAGGTGCGGACCCTCTGGTCGAGCCAGGCCCAGTTGGCGGCCTGCTCGGGGAAGAAGGCCAGGTGGCGGAAGCTGGTCAGGCGCGCCTGGAAGCGCGCCTCGCCCCAGGACAGCGGCCAGCTCTCGTCCAGCTTGCGGTTCATCCGCCAGCGGCCAGCGTCCTCCTCGTCGGCGGGGTCGAAGATCGCGTCGGCGGTGTCCCAGCGTTCGGGCGGTAGGCGCGGCTTCCACAGGCATTGCGGCTCGGGGCGGACCACCGTGGTCTGCCCATAGCGCTCCAGCTTGCGGCCGTCGCCGCTGTCGAGCAGGGCGTAGTCGGCCCAGGGCTCGGTGCGCAGGACGATGGGTTCGGGCGCCAGCTTGGGCGCGGGGAGGGCGAGGATATTGCTCACCCGCGCGCTCTAGCGCCCAATGCGGGCGGGCGCTACCCGCGACGGAGTCTGGACGTGTGGCCGGACGTTATGCGACGGGGAAAACATGAGCACGATCCAAGCCCCCACCTTCGCCGATGTGGAAGACGCCGCCGCCCGCCTGAAAGGCCATGCGGTGCTGACCCCGCTGATCCGTTCCGAAGCGCTCGACGCGGCGGTGGGCGGGCGGGTGTTCGTCAAGGCCGAGGTGCTGCAGCGCACCGGCTCGTTCAAATTCCGCGGCGCCTACAATCGCCTCAGCCGGCTCACGGACGCCGAGCGCAAGCACGGGATGGTGGCGTTCTCTTCGGGCAATCACGCCCAGGGCGTGGCGGCGGCGGCGGGGCTGGTCGGCTGTCCGGCGGTGATCGTGATGCCGTCCGATGCGCCGGTGATCAAGGTGGAGTCCACCCGCGCGCTCGGGGCCGAGGTGGTGTTCTACGACCGCTTCACCGAGAGTCGCGAAGCCATCGCCGAGCGGATCGCCGGGGAGCGCGGCGCGGTGGTTGTCCCGTCCTACGACGACCCCTTCATCATCGCCGGCCAGGGCACCGCGGGGCTGGAGGCCGCGCGGCAGCTCGAGGCCGCTGGCGCTCGCGCCGACGTGCTGCTGTGCCCGGTCTCAGGCGGTGGCCTGTTGGCGGGGATTGGACTGGCGTTCGAGGCGCTGTCGCCGCAGACGCGGCTCTACAGCGTCGAGCCGGAAGGTTTCGACGACCATGCCCGCAGCCTCAAGGCGGGCGAGCGGGTCGAGAACGCCGCCGGCGGCCGCAGCCTTTGCGACGCCTTGCTGGCCTCGACACCGGGCGAGATCACCTTTGCCATCAACGGACGCCGCCTGTCGGGTGGGGTGGCCGTGAGCGATGCGGAGGCCCTGGCGGCCATGGCCTTCGCCTTCCGTCACCTGAAGCTGGTGATCGAGCCGGGCGGGGCCACCGCCCTGGCGGCCCTGCTTTGCGGGCGGGTGAAGCTGGACGGCGGCGTGGCGGTGGTGATCGCGTCCGGCGGCAACGTCGATCCGGCCGTCTATGTGCGGGCTATCGGCGGCTAGGCCGCTCAGCGCATCAGGTTGCCGTCCATCGGCGCTGACGGGGTGGTTGGCGCCATGGAAGCGCCGGCGCTTCCCGCATAGCCGGGGAGGACCGGATGGGGCGTCGGCGTGTAGCCTGTCGGCGCCGTTGCGCTCCAGCCGCCGCGCTTCAGGTCGGTGGCGATGGTCAGCGGGGCGGAGCCGCCGTGCAGGCGGGCGCGGTAGACCTGCGTCGCCTCCATCACCCGCATGACGTAGTCGCGGGTCTCGGAGAAAGGGATGCACTCGATGAAGTCGGCGGCGTCCGTGCCGCCGTTGCGCGGGTCGCCACAGGAGGTGATCCATTGGGGCGGTCGGCCCGGCCCGGCGTTGTAGGCCGCCGTCGCCAGCACATAGGAGCCGCTGAACTCGTCGGTCAGCTGGCCGAGGAAGGTCGCGCCCAGCTTCATGTTGTAGTCGGCGTCGTCCAGGCGCGAGGGCGAATAGTCGATCCCCGCACGCCGCGCGACCACCGAGGCGGTCGAGGGCATCAGCTGCATCATGCCCCGCGCGCCGACGCCGGAGTGGGCGTAGGGGTCGAAGCTGCTTTCCTGGCGGGTGATGGCGAAGATGAAGGCCGGCTCCGGCAGGCCGTAGCCCATCGGCGCCATGCGCACCGGATAGCCGCGCTCGGGCAGCACGATTCCCCGCGAGGCGGCCGATCTCACCACCCGCATCGACAGGGATTGATCGCCGTACATGCGCACCAGGTCGACCAGCAGGCCCAGTTCGGCGGGGGTGTCGATGTCCTCTTCCGTGGCCATGGCGAAGGCGGCCATCAGCGGCCGGTCGCCGGCGTCGCCGACCATGCGCAACGCCTTGACCACGCCGCGCGCCTCGAAGCGGGCGCGATCGGCGGCGGTGGCGACGGGGTCGACCCCCAGGTTCAGCGACGTCTGGCCGATCTTGGCGGCCGAGAGCTGGCCGTAGAAGACGGTGCCGTACTTGGCGCCGTCGGACCATAGCAGGCGCGCATCCACCACATCGCCCTTGGCCTCCGCCGCCCGGCCGCGCCAGTAATAGCCGCGCGCGAGGCTGATCGGGGTGGTGACCCCGGCCTGCAGCTTGACGAAGTGCTGTTCGGCCAGATCGGCGTTCTTGAGCTTGGTCAGGGCGATCCAGCCGGCGAAGAACTGGGCCTCGGCCGCGTCCTGGCCCGGTTGCAGTCCAGCGTCGGCCGCCGCCGCATAGGCGCCTTTGTAGTCCTGGCTCTGCAGCGCGGCGTACATCAGCGCGCGCCGTTCCTTCCAGATCTCCTTGGTCACCTCCGGCTGTTCCGGCGTGGCGGTCGGGAAGTCGCGCACCAGGCCGGCGGCCAGGGCCTCGAGGTTGTGCTTGCGGAAATAGTGGGCGCGGTCGAAGGCCAGATCCGGGCTGTTCTGCAGCGTCAGGGGCAGCTGGCTGAACAGCAGGGACGCGTCGCTGCGCTCGGTATGGAAGGCGATGCGCGCCTGGGCCAGGGCCTGCTGGTCCGTCGAGACCAGGGGCAGGAGCTGATGCACCTCGGGACCGGCCGGGCTGTAGAGCAGCATCTCCAGCCGGGCGGCGTGGTCGTCGGGCGTCAGAAAGATCCCGAATCGCCCAAGCATGGCCGACTGGCTATCGGCGTCGAACGCGTGGTTGCGCCAAGCGTGCTTGATCAGGGCCTGGGCGTCGGCCTGCCGGCCCGCCGACTGATAGGCGGAGGCCAGCGCGATCGTCCCTTGGCCGGTTTCCGGATCGCGGCCCTGGAACAGGTCGATCACCTGTTGGGGCGGCAGGGCGGTGGTGGCCAGGGCCTTCTCCAACGCCGCACGAAGGCGGGCCGGGCGAGGAAATCCCTCCAGGTCGCGCATGGCGCTGACCAGGGTGTAGTAGTCGAGTTCCGATCCCGCCGAATCCACCATGGCCCAGGTGACCAGTTTTTGGGCGGTTGGGTTGGCCAGGCCGCTGCGCAGGGCCGTCGCGCGTGTAACGTCGCCGGCGCGAGCCGCCTGTAGGGCGGAGCGCAGGGTGACGGCGTCCTGCTCGGACAGGCTGCTGGACAGGGCGACATAGGGCGTGGCCCCGACGACCGGCGAATAGGGAAGCGCGGGCGCAGTTCCGGGGACGACGTCCGGCGAGGTCTGCGCGACGGCGCCGGTGCACACCCCCGCCAGCAATACGGCGGCCAGAACCCGCAACCGCACGATCATGCGGCCTTGGGGCGTACGATCCGGGGGCGAGGACACGCCAGCCGTCATGGCTTTGCTCCTAAACACGACCGCGAACCCAGCCATGCGCGAGACCGCTGTTGCGGGCAAGCGTTAGGGGCGGATATTCTACGAGTGAAATTGTCATACCCTTAACTGTGTCGGAACGGGCGCGCTCTGCGCCCGCTACAGATCGCCAAAGCGCGGAAATTGGTCCCTTTCATGCCACAGCCATTGTTCAGGGGCGTCCTCACCGCCCTGGTCACCCCTTTCCGCGACGGCGCCGTGGACGAGGCGGCGTTCAGATCCCTTGTGAAGCGCCAGATCGAGCGGGGCGTGCACGGCCTGGTGCCGGTCGGCACCACCGGCGAGACCGCGACCTTGAGCCACGCCGAGCACAAGCGCGTGGTCGAGCTGTGCATCGAAGAAGCGGCCGGTCGTGTCCCGGTGATCGCCGGTTGCGGCTCCAACGCCACCGCCGAGGCCATCGACCTGATGCGTCACGCCAAGGCGGTCGGCGCCCACGGGGCCCTGGTGGTCACGCCCTATTACAACCGGCCCAGCCAGGAAGGGCTGTATCGCCACTATGCAGCGCTCAACGACGCCGTGGAGCTGCCGATCCTGGTCTACAACGTGCCGAGCCGAACGGCGGGGGACATCTCCAACGAGACCTTGGCCCGGCTGGCCAAGCTGCCGAATATTGTTGGTGTCAAGGACGCCACCGGCGACCTCGCGCGCGCCAGCTTGATGCGGCTGATGTGCGGCGAGGACTTCGTCATGCTGTCGGGCGACGATCCCACAGCACTTGGCTACATCGCCCACGGTGGGCATGGCTGCATCTCGGTGACCTCCAACGTCATGCCCGGGTCCTGCGCCAAGATGGTGGAGGCGGCCCTCGCCGGCGATTTCGCCGGCGCCCTGGTCTGGCAGGACAAGCTGATCCGGCTGCACAAGGCGCTGTTCCTCGACGCCTCGCCCTCGCCGACCAAGTTCGCGCTCGCCAAGCTCGGCCTGTGCGGGGAAGAGGTGCGTTTGCCGTTGGTTCCCTGCGCCGACGCGGTGAAGCCCGCCATCCTGGACGCCCTGCACGCAGCCGGCATCGAGGTCCCGCTCTCGTGACCGCCGAACCACAGGCTCAAAAGCTGATCGCGGAGAACCGCCGCGCGCGATACGACTATTTCATCGAGGAGAGCCTGGAAGCGGGACTGTCGCTGACCGGCTCGGAGGTGAAGTCCCTGCGCCTGGGCCGCGCCAACGTGGCCGAAGCCTATGCGGCGGTGGAGGGGCGCGAGATCGTGCTCATCAACTCCTATATTCCCGAATACCCCGCCGCCAGCCGCTTCAACCACGAGCCTCGGCGCCCGCGGAAGCTGTTGTTGCATCGCAAGCAGATCAACCGGCTGATCGGGGCGGTCAACCGCGACGGCCGCACCATCATCCCGATGCGGCTCTATTGGAACGAGAAGGGACTGGCCAAGCTGGAGCTGGCGGTGGCCAAGGGCAAGAAGGCGCATGACAAGCGCGAGGCCCAGGCCGACCGCGACTGGCAGCGCGACAAGGCCCGGCTGATGCGCGACAAGGGCTGAAGCCTATTCCGCCTCGTCTTCCGGTTCCCGCTCGCCACGGGTGACATGCCAGGCCCAGACCGCGCTTCCGGCCAGGATCGCCGCCGCCAGCAGGAAGGGCGCGCCGGCCTCGGTGATGCTGTGTCCCGGCGTGACGAAATAGGCGAAGGTCAGGGTGAAGATCGACGGGCCGATCAGTTCGGAAATCCCCGTCAGGCTGGAATTGGCGCCCTGCAGCTGGCCCTGCTCGGCGGCCTCGACATGGCGGGTCATGATGGTTTGGTTGGCGACGCCCGATATGCCCCATAGCGCGATCACCGGTATGCCGGCCCAGAACACCCATTGGTTGGGCGCGATGCCCGCGATCAGCATCCCGCAAGCGCCGAACATCAGTCCGACCACCAAGGTCCATCGATTGCCAATGGCCTGCACGATCCGTCCGAGGGCGAACACTTGGACCAGGATCAGGGCGATCCCGGTCACCGCCAGGGTCAGGCCGACGCGCCCTGTCCTCCAGCCGTAGCGGTGCAGCGCGTAAAGCACCAGCGTCGAGGGTATGCCCACCTGGGCCAGGTTGCTGAGGAAGGCTACCGAGGCCAGGCCGGTCAGCTCGGGGTGGCGGCGCAGCAGGATCAGCGCCCCGATCGGATTGGCCCGCTTCCAGCTGAAGCCGCTGCGCAAATGGCGGGGCAGCGATTCCGGCAGCACCCAGAAGCCGTAGGCGGCGTTGGCGAGGCTGAGGCAGGCCGCCAGCACGAAGGGGACGCGAGCCCCGTATTCGCCCAGCATCCCGCCGAGCGCCGGGCCGAGCACGAAGCCGGCCCCGAAGGCGGCGGCGATCACCCCAAAGGCGGCGGCGCGCTTATCGGGCTCAGTGGTGTCGGCGATATAGGCGCTGGCGGTGCCGAAGCTGGCCCCGGTGATGCCCGAGATCACCCGCCCGACGAACAGCCACTGCAAGGTCGGCGCCCAGGCCATCAGCGCATAGTTCAGGCCCAGACCGATGTTGGAGGCCAGGATCAGGGGCCGTCGCCCGAACCGGTCGGACAGCGAGCCGATCACCGGCGAAAAGAAGAACTGCATCAGGGCGAACACGGTGTTGAACAGGCCGTAGATCACCGCCGCCATCGACACCGTCTGGCCGGGCAGGCGGCTGAGCAGGTCCGCGTGGTGGAGCAGCTTGGCGCTGAGGTGCGATCCGGCCAGCAGTTCGGTCACCAGGCTCGGCAGCACCGGCGTCACCATGCCAAGCGCCATGATGTCGAGCAGCACGGTGATGAAGATGAAGGTGAGGGCGGCCCGTCCCTTGGGCGGCGTTCGCGCGGGATCGCTCATCGTGAATTCACGCACCGCGAATTCACGCGTCGTAGGGAATGTCTGGTCGGCAGGCGGGGCATGGCGGTACGGGAAACTGGCCTCGTCTTGGGACGGTGAAAATTATCCGCCAAGGTTACCGAAGTCCTAAGCGGCATGTTCGCCCAGGTGCGCGCGCACCTTTCGAAACACGTCGTGGAACATCGCAGGGGTCAGCCGCCCGGTGTTCGTGTTGAGCCGCGAGCAGTGATAGCTGGAGAGCAGCACGTAGGGGCCGACCTCGAAGCGCGCGCCGTGACCCGCTGTACCCGCTGGAAGTTTCTGGCCCAAGGCTTTGAAAACGTTGCGCCGCGCCACATCGCCGAGTGCGACGATCACCTGCAGCTTGGGGAGCTGATCGAGCCGCGCGGTCAGGAATGGCCGGCATGTGGCCTCTTCCAGCGGCAGGGGCTTGTTGCCGGGTGGCGCGCAGCGCACCGCATTGGTCACCATGCAGTCCACCAGTTCGAATCCGTCGTCGGGACGCGCGTCATAGGTTCCGCGCGCGAACCCGAACTTGGTCAGCGTCTGGTAGAGCAACACCCCCGCGTAGTCCCCGGTGAACGGTCGGCCGGTGCGGTTGGCGCCCTGGCGTCCCGGCGCCAGTCCCACGATCGCGAGGCGCGCCGCCGGATCGCCGAACGAGGGGGCCGGGCCGTTGAACCAGTCGGGATGGTCGGTGCGGTTTTCCCCGCGATAGGCGACGAGCCGAGGGCAGAGCGGACAATCGCGCGGCGGTTCGGCATTGGGTGGGGGGCCGGGCATCGGCTCAGTCCTCGTCGTCCCCATAGGCGCCCGTCCGCTCCGGTCGCGTGCGTTCGCCCGCGCCTTCCTGCAGGAAGCGTGGGACCGCCGAGGTGCGCGGCCGACCGATCAAGTTGGCCAGGTCGGCAAGCTCAACGAACGAATCGGCCTGTCGCCGCAGTTCGTCCGAGGCCATCGGCGGCTGCGATTTGACGGTGGACACCACTGTCACGCGCACGCCCCGACGCTGCACCGATTCCACGACCCGACGGAAATCGCCATCGCCCGAGAACAGCACCACATGATCGAGGTGCGCCGCACTCTCCATCACGTCCACCGCGATCTCGATATCCATGTTGCCCTTGGCGCGCACGATCCCGGTGCTCTGCTCGGTGTAGCGTTTGACCGGCTTGGTCACGACCGTGAAGCCGTTGTAGTCCAACCAATCCACCAGCGGGCGGATCGGGGAGTAATCCTGATCCTCGACCAGCGCGGTGTAATAATAGGCCCGGAGCAGGACGCCGCGCTTGCGAAATTCTTCGAGCAGTTTTTTATAATCTATGTCGAAATTCAACGACTTGGTCGCGGAGTATAAATTTGCGCCATCAATGAAAAGCGCGATCCGATCGGTGGGGTAGAACGTCATCTAAGAATGAATCTTTCAAAACCGGAGGAATATTTGAATTTGGATAATTACGATTTGGCCGTGATCATAGCGCTGGGTAGCAATCTGTCCGTATTGCCTAGCGCTCCGAGCGACATCCTGTGCGCCGCATTGGATCAATTTCAAAAATCTGGTCTTAGCGTGGTCCGGCGTTCGTCGTTCTGGGGTTCGGCCGCATGGCCCGACCCCGCGGAACCTGACTACATCAACGCCGTTGCGCTTGTCGAGACGACCCTGGAGCCGGAAGCGGTGCTTGAGACCCTCCACGCACTGGAGGCGCGCTTCGAACGGGTCCGCGGCCGGCCAAACGCGCCGCGCACCTTGGATCTCGATCTGATCGCCTATGGCCGGCAGGTGAGGGCGCAGTCGCTCATCCTCCCGCACCCCCGCGCGGCGGAGCGATTGTTCGTGATGGGCCCGCTCGCCGAGATCGCGCCGGGTTGGACGCACCCCCTGAATGGACGCACCGCCGCAGTGCTCGCAGCCAGTGCGAGCGTCGGGTGCGACGCAAGACCTTTGCCGGACTGAGGGTCGATGCATTGCAAATGCGGGCGCTTCCGCTTATCTGGCCTATTACTCCGAAGTTGAAGGACGAATCATGGCCCGCGTTACGGTCGAGGACTGCGTCGAAAGAGTTCCGAACCGCTTCAGCCTCGTTCTGTTGGCCTCGCATCGCGCTCGCGCGTTGTCCACCGGCACCGAGCTGACGGTCGATCGGGACAATGACAAGAACCCCGTCGTCGCCCTGCGCGAGATCGCCGAGGACGCTGTCGACGCCACTCTGCTGCGCGAGAACCTGATCTCCACCCTGCAGCGGGTGGACGAGCGCACTGAAGCTGAGGAAGAGGCCGAGACCCTGGCCCTGCTCGCCGATCCCCAGCACATGCACATGAGCGAGCAGGAGCTCGTCCGTGCGCTGCAGAGCGACCGGGACGGCGGCCAGGAGGATCGCTACTGACCCCCGAGGGGATCAGTCTAGCCCATCCCGAGGCGGTTCGGGACCCTCTCCCGTCCGCCTCCCAAACTTCTTCGTCCGACGTTCAGCCTGCGCCTCAATCCGGCGATGTTCGGGTAGAGGCGCCTACGCCGGATGCGCCTGCGCGCCCGCGGCTTAAATATCTCCGCCAGTACGAGCTGATCGAGCGGGTCAAGAGCTACGATCCCACAGCCGACGAGGCGGTGCTTAACCGGGCTTACGTCTACGCGATGCGGATGCACGGGTCCCAGCTCCGGGCCTCCGGCGACCCCTATTTCGCTCACCCGATCGAGGTGGCGGGCATCCTGACCGAATACCGGATGGACACCGCCGCCATCGTCTCGGCCCTGCTGCACGACGTCATCGAAGACACCGTGGCCACCCGCGCCGACATCGCCGAGAAGTTCGGCGAGGAGGTGGCCGGCCTGGTCGAGGGCGTCACCAAACTCTCCCGCCTCGAACTGCAGTCCGAACACGCGCGCCAGGCCGAGAACCTGCGCAAGTTCATCATGGCTATCTCGCGCGACGTGCGGGTGCTGGTGGTGAAGCTGGCCGACCGGCTGCACAACATGCGCACCCTCCACTTCATCAAGAAGCCGGAGAAGCGTGAGCGCATCGCCCGCGAGACCTTGGACATCTATGCGCCGCTGGCCCGCTCCATCGGCATGCACCGCATCTGCGCGGAGCTGGAGGAACTGTCCTTCCAGTATCTGAACCCCACCGCCCGTGACGCCATCCTGCGCCGGCTGGAGGTGTTGCGGGTGCAGCAGGGGCCGGCGGTGGCGGTGGTTTCGGGCGAGATCACCTCTCGGCTCGAGGCCGTCGGCGTCAACGCGCGCGTCCACGGTCGTCAGAAGCAGGCCTATTCGATCTGGCGCAAGCTGCAGCGCAAGTCGGTCGCCTTCTCCCAGCTGTCCGACATCTACGCCTTCCGGGTGATCGTGCCGGAGGAGGACGACTGCTACCGGGCGCTCGGCGTGATCCATCGCGCCTGGCCGATGGTCCCGGAGCGGTTCAAGGACTACATCTCCACCCCCAAGCGCAACAACTACCGCTCGCTGCACACCACCATCGTCGGGCCGCGCGGCATGCGTATCGAGCTGCAGATCCGCACCGAGGCGATGGACCGGGTGGCGGAGGAGGGGGTGGCGGCCCACTGGCGCTACAAGGGCAAATCGTACGGCTTCGACGCCCAGGCGGCCGGCGCCGACGGCGGCCGCGATCCCCTGATCAACCTGCGCCATCTGGTCCAACTGATGGAGCACGGCGGCGACGCCGAGGAGATGGTCGAGCACGCCAAGCTCGAGATGTATCTGGACCAGGTGTTCGTGTTCACCCCCAAGGGCCAGCTGATCAGCCTGCCCAACGGCGCAATGCCGCTGGACTTCGCCTACGCCGTCCACACCGATGTGGGCGACACCACGGTCGGGGTGAAGATCAACGGGGAGCTTCGGCCCCTGCGCACCGTCTTGCAGAACGGCGATGTGGTGGAGGTGATCCGCGGACCCAAGCCCACCGCACCGCCCGACTGGCGTTCGCTGACCGTCACCGGCCGCGCCCGTTCGGCCATCCGCCGCCATATCCGCCTGAGCGAGCGCGAGGAGTTCGTGCGCCTAGGCCGCACCGCTATCGACCAGGTCTTCGCGCGTGCGGGCCGAGATCGGGCCGGGGTGTCGTTGCGTCCGGCGCTGGATCGTTTCGCCTTCGCCAACGAGGAGGAGCTGTTCGCCCAGACGGGCCGGGGCGAGATATCCCCCGTCCAGGTTCTTGAGACGGTGTTCCCAGGCCTCAAGGAAAGCGAACGGGCTGCAGCCGTCGCCCGCGTCCGCATCGAGGACGGCCACGTCGGACGGCTTTACATCCAGGGCGGTGGTCTGACGCCCGGCGTGTCGCTGCACTTCGCCAACTGCTGCAGCCCACTGCCGGGAGATCGCATCGTCGGCATTCTGCAGCCGCACGGCGGCGGCTTGGCGGTGCATACGATCGATTGCCCGCGCCTGGCCGAGTACGAGGACCAGGACGACGTCTGGCGCGACCTGCATTGGACGCCGGAGGCCGAGCGCGACACCGTCTCGCGGGCGCGGCTGTCGGCCACGGTGCGCAATGCGCCGGGCGTGCTGGGGACGGTCTGCACCCTGATCGGCGAGGCGGGCGGCAATATCGCCAACCTGCGTATGCATCACCGGCAGTCGGACTTCTTCGACGTGGATTTCGACATCGACGTCACCGGCGCCAAGCACCTGACCCACATCGCCGCCGCCCTGCGTGCCTGTCCGGCGGTGGAGACGGTGGAGCGGGTGAAGGGTTAGGGCGACCGGAAGCCTCTAGCGGCTTAGGGTCTGGGAATTCCCGACTCTTCCGTCCCCGCGCCCTGCGGCGCGATCACGCCGCAATTGCCGTACTTGCACCCGAAGCCGATCCCGTGACCGGCCTGGCCCGTCCAGCTTGCGCCGCCGGGGCTGGTGTCTACCGGCGTGCGGGGATCGTGCATCTGCTGATAGGCCTGCTGCACCGCGTCGTAATAGGCCCGCTTGCCCGAGGGGAGCGCATCGACCTTCAGGTTGGCGACGGCGCGTGCGTCGCGACCGACGCGACGGTCGCAGGCGGCGCGCTCCAAGGTGTTGAGGTGAAGATACTCCTCGTGGGAGCAGCCGACCGTGGCGCGCAGGAAGTCGCGCACGCCGTCTCGCGCCTCATCGCCCGGTAGCGGGCCCGCGCCGCCATGACCACCGCCGGCGCCGCCCCCACCGACGCCCGCATTCGAACCGGCGCGCGTCCCCGCCGCCGGGATCGAGGCCATGGCGGGAGCCGGCTGCGTTTGAAGCGTGGGCGGAACGGGACGGGGAATTGTGCGGGCGACGGGGCGAGGCGGCGCCGGGATCGCGTGGGTCGGAGCCGAAAGGACGGCCCTAGGCCTCAGGGCCACCGTCGAATCGCGATGTGAAGCTTCGTGCGCCGGAGATTGAGCATGCTGGGGCGCGGTCAGGGGGACCGGCGAGGGCGCGATGGGTTCTTCGATGGGCGCAAGCGACAGCTGGATATCGGGCTGAGGCCCATAGGACGGCGTGCGCAGCACCGCCGGCGACATCCGCGCCAGAAAGGCGAACAGCGCGACGTGCAGGACGGTCGACACCACGATGGCGATCGATGTCCTGCGGCTGCGATTTCGCCGAGCGTCGCGGATAGAGCCTCTCCTTCTTCATGCCCGTCGCGCGATTCACGCCGTCTTGCAGCGTAACCTTCGAATCGGACGCTTGATCCGCGCCGCCGGGACGGCTTCAGTAGCCTCCTCATGTAGGGGGTCAAATTTTGAAATCGACCGGATTCGCGGCCTTGGCCGTTGTCCTCGCCGTCGCAGGGCCAGCCAGCGCCGCGCCGCCACAGGCGACAGAGGGTGTACACGCCTATGGCGCCGTCGCCCTTTCCCCCTCGGGCGACAAGGTGGCCTATGTCGATACGATCGAGCCGTTCGCCGATGTTCGCGAGCAGCCGCACGGCCACATCGTGGTGCGCGCGGTCAAGGGCGGCGCCCTGATCGCCACCTACGATCCATGTCCGACCTGCCGCTACACCGGTCTGGCCTGGTCCCCGGATGGCGGCGGCCTGGCCTTCGTCGCCAGCGATTCGAAAATCCATAGCGCCGCCTTGGATGTGCTGGTCGGCGGTAAGGTCGCCACCCTGGCGCAGATCGACGGCGTGGCCCAGACGCCCCGCTGGTCGCCGGACGGCTCCACCTTGGCGCTGCTGGCCATCGCCGGCGCCCATAAGCAGACCGGCGCGGTGGAGGCCGGCGCGGCGCGGGTCGGCGAGATCGATGCGGTCGAGACCGAGGACGAACAACGCATCGCCGTCCTCCCCGTCAAGGGCGGTTCGCTACGCTACGTCTCCCCGGCCGACACCTTCATTTACGAATACGACTGGACGCCGGACGGCCGTGGTTTCGTCGCCACCGCCGCCAAGGGCAACGGCGACAACAACTGGTGGGTGGCCAAGCTGGAGGCGGTCGACCTGGCTACCGGCTCCACGCGGGTCGTCGCCGCGCCAAAGATGCAGATGAACGCGCCCAAGGTGTCGCCGGACGGGCGCACGGTCGCCTTCATCGGCGGCCTGATGAGCGATTTCGGCTCGGTCGGCGGAGACGTCTACACCGTACCGCTGGCGGGCGGCGCGCCCACCGACGTGACGCCAGGCTATGCGGGGACGTTCACCTCGCTGATCCAGCGGCGCGACGGGCTCTACGCCACCGCGTTGGTCGGGGACCACATGGCGTTGGCGCGTCTGGACCCGGCCGCCCATGGCGTGGCCCTGCTGCGCTCCAGCCCTACTACCTTGAGCGCCGGCGACGGCCGTGTCGCCCTTTCGGCGGATGGACGGATCGCGGCGGCTTCGGAGCAGGATTTCGAACATGCCGCCCAGATCGTCGGCGGTGCGGTCGCGGCGCTCGAGCCGATCACCCACGACAACGACGCCCTCATGCCCCAGGTGAAGGCGCAAAGCGTGCATTGGCGCAGCGACGGGGCGGACGTGCAGGGCTGGTTGCTCGGCCCCACCACGCCGTCCGAGCCCGGCAAGCTCCATCCCATGATCGTGCTGGTGCATGGCGGTCCAAGCGCCGCGACCACGCCGGACTACATCCCGGCCCACACTAGCGGCGCCACCCGCGGCCCGATTCCCGATCTGATCGCGCGCGGCTACTACATCTTCCAGCCCAATCCGCGCGGCAGCTACGGCCAGGGCGAGGCCTTCACCCGCGCCAACGTGCGCGACTTCGGCGGCGGCGACCTGCGCGACGTGCTGGCGGGGGTGGACGCGGTGGAGAAGATGGCCCCGGTGGACGACAAGCGGCTCGGCGTGTTCGGCCACAGCTACGGCGGCTTCATGACCATGTGGACCGTGACCCACTCCCACCGCTTCCATGCGGCGGTGGCGGGCGCCGGGCTCGCCAACTGGATCAGCTATTACGGCGAGAACGGCATCGACCAGTGGATGATCCCGTTCTTCGGCGCGTCCGCCTACGACGACCCCGCGATCTACGAGAAGCTGTCGCCGATCTCCTCGATCAGGAACGCGACGACCCCGACCTTGATCTATGTCGGCGAGCGCGACGTGGAATGCCCCGCGCCGCAGAGCTTCGAGTTCTGGCATGGCCTGAAGGCGGTCGGCGTCCCGACCTCGCTGGTGGTCTATGCGGGGCAGGGGCACGCCATCCACGATCCGGCGGACCTGAAGGATCTGCGCCAGCGGGAAATCTCCTGGTTCGACAAGTATCTGCAGCCCTGACGGGTGGATGACCAACAGCTGTCGTCCCGGATCTCCGCTTTGGCCGGGATGACAGCGCGTTGTTGACGGGGACGGCGACAGAAGGTACAGACGCGCCTCTGTTTCGAGGCTGTGCGGCTCACGCTGTGCGGCTCGGGGACATAGCTGGGCCTGAGCGCCCGCCGGAACGCCCACAGCGCGCGTCCCGGCCTATCGCGTTTTCGATAGGGCTTCGTTTCCGGCGGGCTTGGAATCGGACCCAACCGGGCGTGGCCTCATCATCTGGAGGGCGCGACCAAGAAGAGGCGCGAGGGCGTCCGGCCGAAAGGTACAGCCCTCCATCACAGACGAGAACGATAAGAGCGTATGCCTACAGTCAACCAGCTCATCCGCAAGCCGCGCACCGCGCGCGTCAAGCGCAACACCGTCCCCGCGCTGAAGGGCTCGCCTCAGCGTCGCGGCGTCTGCACCCGCGTCTACACCACCACCCCGAAGAAGCCGAACTCGGCGCTTCGTAAGGTCGCCAAGGTGCGCCTGACCTCGGGCATCGAGGCGGTTTGCTACATTCCGGGCGAAGGCCACAACCTGCAGGAGCACTCCGTGGTGCTGATCCGCGGGGGCCGCGTGAAGGACCTTCCGGGCGTGCGTTACCACATCCTGCGCGGGGTGCTCGACACCCAGGGCGTGAAGAACCGCAAGCAGCGCCGCTCGCTCTACGGCGCCAAGCGTCCGAAGTAAGGAACACTGAGAAATGTCCCGTCGTCGCCGCGCAGATAAGCGCGAAGTTCTCCCTGATCCCAAGTTCGGCGATCTGGTCGTCACCAAGTTCATGAACTACGTCATGTACGAAGGTAAGAAGGCCGTGGCCGAAAACATCGTCTACGGTGCGTTCGACCTGATCAGCACCCGCCGTCGCGATATCGACAACCTGACGGTGTTCCACACCGCGCTGGACAACGTGGCTCCGGCCGTGGAAGTCCGCTCCCGCCGGGTCGGCGGCGCCACCTACCAGGTGCCCGTGGAAGTGCGTCCCGAGCGTCGTCGCGCCCTGGCCATCCGCTGGCTGGTCAACGCCGCGCGCAATCGTGGCGAGAACACCATGACCGAAAAGCTGGCCGCCGAGCTGTTGGACGCGTCCAACAACCGGGGTTCCGCGGTGAAGAAGCGCGAAGACACCCACAAGATGGCCGAGGCCAACCGGGCTTTCTCGCATTACCGCTGGTAATTCCTATATACCGGCATGACGTCGCGGGTGGTTTGCGCTAAACCGCCCGCGACGCATCCTTGACCAAATCCCAAGTCGCTTAAGCCGTCCGACCGAAGAGCCGTTTCCCATGCCCCGCATCCACGCTATCGAGGACTACCGCAACTTCGGGATCATGGCCCACATCGACGCGGGCAAGACCACGACGACAGAGCGGATCCTGTACTACACCGGCAAGAGCCATAAGATTGGCGAAGTCCATGACGGCGCCGCCACCATGGACTGGATGGAACAGGAGCAGGAGCGGGGGATCACCATCACCTCCGCCGCCACCACCGCGTTCTGGAACGGCAAGCGCCTCAACATCATCGACACCCCCGGCCACGTGGACTTCACCATCGAGGTGGAACGTTCGCTGCGCGTCCTCGACGGCGCGGTGGCCGTGCTCGACGGCAACCAGGGCGTGGAGCCCCAGACTGAAACCGTCTGGCGCCAGGCCGACCGCTACGACGTCCCGCGCATCGTGTTCGTCAACAAGATGGACAAGATCGGCGCCGATTTCCAAAAGTGCGTCGAATCCATCCGCGAGCGCCTGGGCGTGAAGGCGATTCCGATCCAGCTGCCGATCGGTTCCGAAACCACCCTGAAGGGCCTCATCGACCTCGTCCGCATGAAGGCGGTCGTTTGGGAGAACGACGGCCTGGGCGCCAACTACCACGACGAGGAAATCCCCGCCGACATGGTCGAAGAGGCCAAGGCGGCTCGCCATTATATGGTCGAGAACGCCGTCGAACTCGACGACGAGGCGATGGAAGCCTATCTCAACGGCGATCAGCCTTCCGAGGAAGTGCTGAAGAAGTGCCTGCGCAAGGCGGTCCTGGCCGGCACCTTCTTCCCGATCCTGTGCGGCTCGGCGTTCAAGAACAAGGGCGTGCAGCCCCTGCTCGACGCGGTCGTCGACTATCTGCCCTCGCCGGTGGATATCCCCCCGACCAAGGGCATCGACTACAAGACCGAAGAGGAAGTCGTGCGCCGGGCGTCCGATGACGAGCCCCTATCGGTTCTGGCCTTCAAGATCATGGACGATCCCTTCGTGGGCTCGCTGACCTTCTGCCGTATCTACTCGGGCAAGCTCGAGACCGGCATGGGCCTGCTCAATTCCACCCGCGACAAGCGCGAGCGCGTCGGCCGCATGCTGCTGATGCACTCCAACAATCGCGAGGACATCAAGGAAGCCTTCGCCGGCGACATCGTCGCCCTGGCCGGCCTGAAGGACACCCGCACCGGGGACACCCTGTGCGATCCGAGCAAGAGCCCGGTCATCCTGGAGAAGATGAACTTCCCGGCGCCGGTGATCGAGCAGTCGATCGAGCCGAAGTCGAAGGCCGACCAGGAAAAGCTGGGCGTGGCGCTCGGCAAGATGGTCGCCGAGGACCCTTCCTTCACCGTCTATACCGACCCGGAGTCGGGCCAGACGATCATGAAGGGCATGGGCGAGCTGCACTTGGACATCAAGGTCGACATCCTGCGCCGGACCTACAAGGTGGACGCCAACATCGGCGCGCCCCAGGTGGCCTATCGCGAAAGCCTCGGCCGCAAGGCGGACATCGACTACACCCACAAGAAGCAGACCGGCGGCACCGGCCAATTCGCCCGCGTGAAGATCATCTTCGAGCCGGGCGAGGAAGGTTCGGGCTTCGTGTTCGAATCCACCGTGGTCGGCGGGTCGGTTCCCAAGGAATTCGTTCCTGGCGTTCAGAAGGGGCTCGACTCCTCCAAGGACAACGGTCTGCTCGCCGGCTTCCCGGTGATCGACTTCAAGGCGACCCTGTATGACGGCGCCTACCACGACGTCGACTCCAGCGTGCTGGCGTTCGAGATCGCGGCCCGCGCGGCCTTCCGCGAATTGCGCGAGAAGGCTTCGCCCAAGCTGCTCGAACCCATCATGAAGGTGGAAGTCCTCACGCCCGACGAGTACATGGGCGACGTGATCGGCGACCTGAACTCCCGTCGTGGGCAGATTCAGGGCACCGAGACCCGAGGCAACGCACAGGTGGTGACGGCTTTTGTTCCGCTCGCCAACATGTTCGGCTATATCAGCTCACTTCGTTCGTTCTCCCAAGGACGGGCGCAGTATTCGATGCAATACGATCACTACGAGCCGGTGCCGCAAGCGGTGGCCGACGAAGTGATCAAGAAGTACGCCTAATATCCCGAAGACCTTTTACGCCCCGACGATAGGTCTTTGGGGCTGGAGCTAGAGAAATGGCCAAGGAAAAATTCAACCGCAATAAGCCGCACTGCAACATCGGCACCATCGGTCACGTTGACCACGGCAAGACGACTTTGACTGCCGCGATCACCATGACCCTTGCCAAGTCCGGCGGAGCTACGGCGAAGCGCTACGACGAAATCGACGCGGCGCCGGAAGAAAAGGCCCGCGGCATCACCATCAATACGGCTCACGTCGAATACGAGACCGCGAACCGGCACTACGCTCACGTGGATTGCCCCGGTCACGCCGACTACGTGAAGAACATGATCACCGGCGCGGCCCAGATGGACGGCGCTATCCTGGTCTGTTCGGCCGCCGATGGCCCCATGCCCCAGACCCGCGAGCACATCCTGCTCGCCCGTCAGGTCGGCGTGCCGGCCCTGGTGGTGTTCCTGAACAAGGTCGACATGGTCGATGACGAGGAGCTGCTCGAGCTCGTCGAAATGGAACTGCGCGAGCTGCTGTCGTCCTACGATTTCCCCGGTGACGATATCCCGATCACCAAGGGTTCCGCCCTGGCTGCGGTCGAAAACCGCAACCCGGAAATCGGCGAGAACGCCGTCATTGCGCTGATGAAGACCGTCGACGAATACATCCCGCAGCCGGAACGTCCGGTCGACCTGCCCTTCCTGATGCCGGTGGAAGACGTGTTCTCCATCTCGGGCCGTGGCACCGTGGTGACCGGCCGTATCGAGCGCGGCATCGTCAAGGTTGGCGAAGAAGTCGAGATCGTGGGCATCCGTCCTGTGCAGAAAACCACCTGCACCGGCGTCGAGATGTTCCGCAAGCTGCTCGACCAGGGCCAAGCCGGCGACAACGTCGGCATCCTGCTGCGCGGCACCAAGCGTGAAGACGTCGAGCGCGGCCAAGTGCTGTGCAAGCCGGGCTCCATCACGCCGCACACCAAGTTCATGGCCGAAGCCTATATCCTCACCAAGGAAGAAGGCGGTCGCCATACGCCGTTCTTCACCAACTACCGTCCCCAGTTCTACTTCCGCACCACGGACGTGACCGGGATCGTGAAGTTGAAGGAGGGCGTGGAAATGATCATGCCCGGCGACAACGCCGAGCTTGAAGTCGAACTGATCACCCCGATCGCCATGGAAGAGAAGCTGCGCTTCGCTATCCGTGAAGGTGGCCGTACCGTCGGCGCCGGCGTCGTGGCCAAGATTCTCCAATAGGGGTTTGGGCGGGGCGGCTTCGGCCGCTTCGCTCACCTGCTCGAATTGAAGACGCCGCCGTTGGAGCAATCCAGCGGCGGCGTTTTTGTTGAAGAGGTCCCTAGGATTCGCCATGAGGTCGCTCAGCGGCTCTGCGTCCTTCGAGACGCCGCTGTGGGGCTCCTCAGGATGACGGGCCTTGGGGGGGATTGCAGAAACCTTCGTCATGCCGAGGAGCGGCGTGTGCCGCGTCTCGAAGCACGCAGGCGCCGGGGCGCGTCTATTAGTCCGCCAGCGTCGCCATCACGGGCGTATGGTCCGACGGCCGTTCCCAGCCGCGGACGTGGCGTTGGACCTCGCTGGCCTCCAGCCGGTCGGCGGCCTGGGGCGAGAGCAGCAGGTGGTCGATGCGAATGCCCCGGTCGTTCTCGAAGGCGTCGCGGAAATAGTCCCAGTAGGTGTAGGCGTGCGGCTCCGCGCCCACCGCCAAGTGCGCGTCGGTGTAGCCGAGGTTGACGATCGCCCGGTGCGCGGCGCGGCTCTCGGGCTGGAACAGGGCGTCGTCGACCCAGTTCGAGGGCTTGTCGCAGTCGAGCGGGGTGGGGATGACGTTGAAGTCGCCGGCCAGAACCACGGCCTCCTCCAGCGCCAGCAGACCGGCGGCGTGGGCGCGCAGGCGCTCCATCCAGGCCAGCTTGTAGTTGAACTTCTCGGTACCGATCGGATTGCCGTTGGGCAGATAGATGGAGGCGATGCGGATCGGGGAGGGCGCTTCGACGATCGCCTCCAGATAGCGGGAATGGGTGTCCTCGTCCCCGTCGGGCAGGCCGCGCCGGACTTCCTCCATCGGATATTTCGAGAGCAGGGCCACGCCGTTGTAGCTCTTCTGGCCGTGCACCAGGATGTTGTAGCCGAGCGCCTCGACCGGTTCGGAAGGGAACTTCTCGTCGACGCACTTCAGCTCCTGAAGGCAGACGACGTCCGGCTGGCTCTCTTCCAGCCAGCGAAGCAGCAGCTCCAGGCGGGCGTTGACCGAGTTCACGTTCCAGGTGGCGATGCGCATGACTTCAGTTAGCGCGAGCCGGCGAGGGCGGAAATCGAAATCAGATCGAGAAGCTGACGCCGCAACCGCAGCTCGACTTGGCGTTCGGATTGCGCACGCGGAACTCGGCGGCGGCCAACTCCTGCACGAAGTCGATCTCCGATCCGGCCAGGAAGGGGACCGAGACGTCGTCCACCAGGGCCGAGGCGCCGTCGCGCTCCACGCGCAGGTCGTCGCTTTCGCCGCTCTCCACCAGGTCGAACAGGTACTGGAAGCCCGAACAGCCGCCGCCCTCGACCGCCACGCGCAGCATCAGCGGCTTGCCCTCGGCCGCCCCGATCTCCTGGATGCGGCGGGCGGCGGCGAGGGAGAGGGTGATGGGAGCGGCGGCCATGGCTGTTTGCGGACTCAAAGATTGGGCGGGGTCGTGCAAGCCGATATATGAGCGCACAAGGGCCCCGGCGAAAGACCGTGGCCGTATTGTCTTTCACGCCGTCCCTCCAGGAGAGCTGTTTGCCCCCCGCCGGTACCTACACGCCCCCCGCGCCGGCCAGCTACGCCGCCGATCCCCGGGCCTCGCACGGCCGCCGATATCCCGAGGGCGAAAGCGCTACCCGCACGCCGTTCGCGCGCGACCGGGACCGGGTGATCCACTGCTCGGCCTTCCGCCGGCTGAAGGAAAAGACCCAGGTGTTCGTCGCCCACGAGGGCGACCACTACCGCACCCGCCTCACCCATAGCCTGGAGGTCGCCCAGATCGCCCGCTCCATCGCCCACGCCCTGGGGCTGGACGACGACCTGGCCGAGGGCGTGGCGCTGGCTCACGATCTCGGCCATCCGCCCTTCGCCCATGCCGGCGAGGACCAGTTGCGCGATTGCATGAAGGCTTACGGCGGTTTCGACCACAACGTGCAGACCTTCCGCGTCGTCACCCGCTTGGAGCGCCGCTATCCTGACTTCGAGGGGCTGAACCTGTGCTGGGAGATGCTGGAGGGCGTGGTCAAGCACAATGGCCCGATCACCGGCCACCTGGGCGAGCCGGCCTATCGCGCCATCGTGCAGTTCGACCGCGAGTTTCCGCTCGGTCTGTCCACCTACGCCTCGGCCGAGGCGCAGGTAGCGGCGCTGGCCGACGACATCGCCTATAACAACCACGACGTGGACGACGGGCTGCAGGCGGGACTGTTCGGCATCGACGACCTGCTGGAGATCCCGCTGATCGGGCCGAGCATCCGTTCGGTCCAGACCGACTATCCCGATATCGAGCTGCGGATGCTGCGCCTGGAGTCGGTGCGGCGGATGATCGGGGTCATGGTGGGCGACGTGATCGCCGAGACCCGCGCCCGCGCCAAGGCCGCCGGGGTCGCCACCGCCGACGACGTTCGCGCCATGAAAGCCCCGCTGGTGGGCTTCTCCGCAGACATGCTGGAGGACCTCAACCGACTGCGCGCCTTCCTCTATGAGCGGATGTATCGCCACTATCGGGTCAATCGCACCCGCAGCGCGGCGCGGCGCATGCTGCGCAACCTGTTCGGCCTCTACATGGAGGAGCCCGACGTCATGCCCGCCGCCTGGTACGAGCGGGCCAGGGTCGACGACCAAAGCAGGCGCGCGCGGGTGGTGTGCGACTATATCGCGGGCATGACGGATCGGTTCGCCATCGAGGAACACCGACGTTTATTCAATCTCGAGAGCTGGCATTAACGCGAGCTTAACCATCCGGGGCTCGGATCGGATTACAGTCGATCCCGCGTGACCGCCGCTCGGCGGAACGACGGGGAAGAGGTAGATTTGTGCGAGTCTTGCGATTCGGTCCCCGCCGTGTCGTTCGCCTTCCGGAGTAAACGTCATGGCCGACTACGACCGCGGCGCCTATACGCCCCAGACCGACACGCCGCTGGCGTTCGACCCCCGCCGGCCCAGCGAGCGCCGCCCCATGCCCATGGCCCTGATCGGCAGCGCCGTGGTGCTGGTGGTGCTGCTGGCGGGCGTGGCCATGGTCTATCGCAGCGGGGTGCGCCATGCCGGGGAAGCGCCGCGTCCGGTGGGCGAGC
>NZ_LMUL01000014.1:0-239863 GCF_009765965.1 Caulobacter sp. S45 | reverse complement strand
AACCCGCCGCCCGCCAATATGGATGTCTATAACGAGGCAGGGGCGGGCGCTCCGGCGAAGAACGCCGTCGCCGCCCCGAGCTTCACCCCAGCGGCGGAACAGCCCGCGCCACGTCCGGCGCCCAAGCCCTCCACCCTGGCGCTCTTGGCGAAGCCGATCCCGAACCCCGCGCTGCGTTCGACGCCCACTGAAGCCGAAGCGGTGAAAACCGCCGGCCTCCCGCCGGCCAAGGCCGCCGCCACGGCGGCTCAGGTTCATGCGCCGATCAAGGCCCATGCCGCGCCCGTGCTGGACGAGTCCGAGGTCGCCGCCGCCGGAATGACCCGTGCTTCCGCCGCCGACACGGCTTCCAGCGACGAGATCGCCACGGCGACACCTGCGCGCATGCCGGCGCTGGCGCACAAGCCCGAGGCCAAGCCCGCCTTGAGGGCTGGGGCCTCCACCGCCGCCTCGGTCACGGCCGGCGTTTCCGTGGTCCAGATCGGCGCCTTTTCTTCCGGTGCCCTGGCGCAAAAGGGTTACACCGACGTGGCTTCGGCCATGGCGGGCCACATGACGGGCAAGGCGCGCCATGTCGAACCGCTGCAGCACGACGGCAAGACCCTGTTCCGCACCTGGGTGTCCGGCTTCGCCTCCCACGCCGACGCCCGCACCTTCTGCGACGCGCTGAAGGCCAAGGGCAAGACCTGCATCGTCAAGGGCTGACGCCTTGAGCGCCGCCTGCATCCTGGGCTGCGCGGGCCCCCAACTCCTGCGTGAGGAAGCGGCCTTCTTCCGGGCCGTGAAGCCTTGGGGCTTCATCCTGTTCGCCCGCAACATCGTCGGCGCCGATCAGACCCGCCGGTTGGTCGCCGACCTGCGCGCGGCGGCCGACGATGAGGACATCCAGGTCTTCGTCGATCAGGAAGGCGGGTTGGTTCAGCGCCTGAGGCCGCCGCTGGCCCGTCTGCGCCGCCCGGCCGCCCTGTTCGGCCAGCTCTACGCCCATGCGCCCGATACGGCGCGCGAGGCGGTCTGGCTGAACCATCGACTGCTCGCCCACGAACTGAGCGCGCTCGGCTTGGACGCGGACTGCGCGCCGTGCGTGGACCTGCTGCATCCCGGCGCGCATGGGGTCATCGGCGAACGGGCGTTCGGCGATCATCCCGAGGTGGTTTCGGTCTTGGGGCGGGCGGCGATGGACGGCTTGATGGCTGGCGGCGTCGCACCCGTGGTCAAGCATATCCCAGGTCACGGTCGCGCGCGGGTCGACAGCCACGTGGCGCTCCCCCGGGTGGGGACTTCGCTAGCAGAGCTGGAGGGAACCGATTTCCAACCCTTCCGGGCGCTCGCCGACGCGCCGATGGCGATGACGGCGCACGTGGTCTACGCCGACGTCGATCCGGAGCATTGCGCGACCATCTCCCACCGGGTCATCGAAACGGTGATCCGGGGGCATATCGGCTTCGACGGCCTGCTGATGTCGGACGACCTGTCGATGAAGGCGCTGGGCGGCGACCTCGTCGAGCGCACTCGCCGGTCGCTACAGGCTGGCTGCGACGTGGTGCTGCATGGCAACGGCGCGCTGGTGGGCGAGCCGGTGCGCGACCTGATGGCCGAGCTGAAGGTGATCGCCGAACATTGCGGCGAGCTGACTGGGCGCGCCGCCGAGCGCGCCGAGGCCGCCCGCGCGCCGTCCCGTCGCAGCCAGCCGTTCGACCCCGAAGCCGCCGAGGCGCGGCTGGCCGATCTGGGCCTGGACGGGCGGCTCGAGGCGCGCACCGCGTGAACGCCTTCCAGACCGCGCTGGACTTCGAGGTGGCCGAGGCGGCCTCGGACCAGGGCGACGCCCTGGTCCTGGCGCTGGACGGGTTCGAGGGACCGCTGCACCTGCTGCTGGCGCTGGCCCGCGGGCAGAAGGTGGACCTGCTCAAGATCTCCGTCGCCCGTTTGGCGGAACAGTATCTGGCCTTCGTGGAGAGCCAGCGCCATCGGCGGTTCGCGCTGGCGGCTGAATACCTGGTGATGGCGGCCTGGCTGACCTACCTAAAATCCCGGCTGCTGCTGCCCAAGCCCCGCAAGTCGGACGATGACGAACTGCCGGCGGAGGAGCTGGCCGAGGCCCTGGCCTTTCGGCTCGCCAAGCTCGACGCCATGCGCGGGGCGGCCGACACCTTGAAGCGTCTGCCACGGTTCGGGCTGGACGTGTTCGGCCGTGGCGACCCGGAGGCGCGGGTGGTGCAGGCGCTGGGGCCGCCGGAAGGCGATCTCTACGCGTTGATCTCAGCCTATGCGGATCAACGCGTGCGCCAGACCGCGCGGCGCTACACCGCCCAGGCCCGCGTCGAGGCCTATCCGCTGGAGGCCGCGCGCGACCGGCTGCGCGAGTTGCTCCCGTCGCTGGACCAGTGGACCGACCTGCATGCGGTGGCGCCCGACGTCGCCAATGCGGACCAGCCCGGCCCGAGCCGCGCCTCCTTCGTCGCCTCCACCCTGTCGGCGGGGCTGGAAATGGTGAAGGACGGGGCGTTGGAGGTCCGCCAGCTCGACGCCTTCGCCGCCCTGTACCTGCGTGCGCGGCGTAAGGCGGCCGGGCAGGTCGACCAGGCCGCGTGAGCGATCCGCGCGAAATCGAACGCCGGGTCGAGGCGCTGCTGTTCGCCGCGGCCTCGCCCTTGTCGCACGACGACCTCGCCGTTCGCCTGCCCGGAGACGCCGACGTTCCCGCAGCGCTCGCGGCCTTGGCCCAGCGCTATGCGGGGCGCGGGGTGGAGCTGGGTTGCGTCGGCGGCCGCTGGCGCTTCGCCACCGCGCCGGACCTCGGCTACCTGATGTCGGAGGAACGGGTCGAGCCGCGCCGGCTGTCGCGCGCAGCCATGGAGACCCTGGCCATCGTCGCCTACCACCAGCCCGTCACCCGCGCCGAGATCGAGGCCGTCCGAGGCGTAGGCCTCAGCCGGGGCACGCTGGACCTGCTGCTGGAGGTGGGCTGGGTGCGGATGCGCGGACGTCGGCGCACGCCGGGCCGTCCCGTCACCTTTGGCACCACCGACGCCTTCCTGGAGCACTTCGGCCTGGGAGCCCTGTCCGACCTGCCGGGCGCGGCCGAGATGAAGGCGGCCGGACTGCTGAGCCTCGACCTGCCCCCGGGCTTTACCGTACCGACCCCCGGCGGCGACGGGGAGGCGGAGGACCCGCTGGAGGACGGCGACGCGCCGGAATTCGTGCAGGAGTTCGTGGGTTCCGAGCCCGAGGCCGAATAGGGCGAGAGCGCCCCGCCTTGCACCCGGCCGTGGCTGCTGTAGAACCGACTCCCTTCTGTAGCGGGGCCCCATGGACCGTATCGCCATCGTCGGCGGCGCTCGGCTGGAGGGGGAAATCCCCATCAGCGGCGCCAAGAATTCCGCCATTAAGTTGATGGCCGCCAGCTTGCTGAGCGATCAGCCCTTGCGCCTGACCAACATGCCGCGCCTGGCCGACACCCGCTTCCTCGGCCGGTTGCTGTCGCGGCTGGGAACACAGGTGACCGAGACGACCGGCGCCGACGGCCCCGAAACCGTGCTGCATGCGCCCGAGATCATCAGCGCGCTGGCGCCCTACGACCTGGTCCGGCAGATGCGCGCCTCGTTCAACGTACTGGGGCCGCTGTTGGCGCGCACCGGCCACGCCAAGGTCAGCCTGCCCGGCGGATGCAGCATCGGCGCGCGGCCGGTCGACCTGCACCTGAAGGCGCTGGAGGCGCTGGGCGCCCGCATCGACCTGCACGAGGGCTATGTCTACGCCCAGGCGCCGCGCGGGCTGCAAGGCGCTGAGATCGAATTCCCCTTCGTTTCCGTGGGCGCGACCGAACACACCCTGCTGGCTTCGGTCCTGGCCTCGGGCGTGACCGTGATCCGCAACGCCGCGCGCGAGCCGGAGATCGTCGACCTGGCCGATTGCCTCAACGCCATGGGCGCCAAGGTCGAGGGGGCTGGGACCGACGTCATCCACGTCACTGGGGTCGCGTCTCTCCACGGGGCCACCCACGCCGTGGTGCCCGACCGGATCGAGACGGGCACCTACGCCATGGCCGCCGCCATGGCCGGCGGCGAGGTGAAGCTCACCGGGGCGCGGGCCGTGCACGTCTCGGCCTTGCTCGACATGCTGGTGAAGACCGGCGTGGACGTGGCGCACGACGCCGACAGCATCACCCTGAAGCGCAATGGCGCGAGGCTGAAGTCGGTCGACCTGACCACCGACCCCTATCCCGGGTTCGCCACCGATCTGCAGGCCCAGTTCATGGCGTTGATGAGCCTGGCGGATGGCGAGAGCGTGATCCGCGAGACCATCTTCGAGAACCGCTTCATGCATGTGCCCGAGCTGTCGCGACTGGGCGCCGACATCAGCGTGCACGGCGCCGAGGCGCGTGTGCGCGGGGTGGAGGCCTTGACCGGCGCCCAGGTCATGGCCACCGACCTGCGCGCCTCGGTCAGCCTGGTGATCGCCGGACTGGCGGCGAAGGGTGAAACCGTGGTCAACCGGGTCTACCATCTGGACCGCGGCTTCGAGCGGCTGGAAGAAAAACTCGGCGCGTGCGGGGCCAACATCCGCCGTATCCGCGAGGACGGCGAGGAAAGCTGACCATGGGCCAGGAAGATCGATCCGGCTGTCAACCGCTGAGGCTGCTGGCGCTCGACGCCGACGACCTAAAGGTGATCTCCGCAGCCTTGCAGGACGCCATCGCCCATGTCGGCGATATCCGCTTCGAGGCGCAGGCCCGGCGGGTGACGATCCTGTTCAATCGTTACCGCTGGGAAGGCGGGGAGTGCGAAGGCGGGAGCGGCGAACGGGTTTGCGCCGCCCTACAGTTCGGCGACGTCAGCCGCGTGCGCCAACGGGGGATGACCAGCGAAGATCCCGGCGCCCTGGTTTCCTGCATGGCGGTGGATTTCGAGCCCTGTGAAGCGCCGGGCGGTTCGGTGCTGTTCCGTTTCTGCCATGGCGGCGATCTGCGCGTGGAGGTCGACTGCATCGACGCGGTGCTGGCCGATGTGTCCGAGCCCTGGCCCGCCACCCGCGCACCGGATCATCCTGCAGAGATCGTGCCGGAAGAGGTGTGAGGCGTGCGTCGTTTCGACTATTCCAACCCCGCCTTCAACGTCGCCTTCGACGCCTTCCTCGATGAGCGTCGCGGCTCGCCGGCCGATGTGGACGCGGCGGCGGCCGAGATCATCGAAGGCGTGCGCCGGGGCGGTCTTCCCGCCGCGCTCGACTACGCCCGCCGATTCGACCGCGCGGAGCTGACCGAAGAGACCGTGCGGGTCACGCCGGAGGAGATCGAGATCGGCGTCCGCGACTGCGCCCCCGAGGTGCGTGAGGCCATCGCCTTCGCCGCCCGCCGTATCCGCGCCTACCACGAACGCCAGCGGCCCGCCGACGCCCGCTTCGTCGACGATGCCGGGGTCGAGCTCGGCTGGCGCTGGACGCCGCTGGAGGCGGTGGGGATCTACGTGCCGGGCGGCCGCGCGGCCTACCCCTCGACCGTCTTGATGAACGCGGTGCCGGCGCAGGTCGCGGGTGTGGATCGAATCGCCATGACCACGCCGCCGGGCCGGATCGAACCGGCGGTGCTCGCCGCCGCCTACGAGGCGGGAGTGAGCGAGATCTGGCGGCTGGGCGGGGCGCATGGCGTGGCGGCGCTGGCCTATGGCGCCGGCCCGATCCGGCCGGTGGACAAGATCGTCGGCCCCGGCAACGCCTATGTCACGGCGGCCAAGCGGCGGCTGTACGGGGTGGTGGGGATCGACGCCCTGGCCGGTCCGTCGGAGATCGTGGTGGTAGCCGATGCGGACAACGACCCGGACTGGATCGCCGCCGACCTGCTGTCCCAGGCCGAGCACGACCCTGCCGCCCAGTCGATCCTGATCACCGATTCGCCCGGCTTCGCGGCGGCGGTCGAAGCGGCGATGGCGCGCCAGCTCGCCACCCTGGCCACCGGCGCTACCGCGCAGGAATCCTGGGATATCCACGGCGCGGTGATCATCGCCCCGCTCGACGCCTCGCCAGGACTCGTCAACCGGATCGCGCCCGAGCACGTGGAGTTCGCCGTCCCCGATCCCGATCGCCTGGCCGACCAGGTCCGGCACGCCGGCGCCATCTTCCTCGGCCGCTACACGCCGGAGGCGGTCGGCGACTATGTGGCCGGTTCCAACCACGTGCTGCCGACCAGTCGGGCGGCGCGGTTCTCGTCGGGCCTGTCGCTCTACGATTTCCTGAAGCGCACCTCGATCGTCCGCTGCGACGCACAAGCCTTCGCCGAACTTGGGCCGCATACCGTCGCCCTGGCGCGCGCCGAGGGCCTGCCCGCCCACGCCCATGCCGCCGCGGTGCGGTTGAACATCCCCCGGCGATGAGCGACGACCGGTCCCGGCGCCGGCTGCAGGCGGTCGAGATCGACGAGGAGTCCCTCGCGCCCGCCTCGCGCGACGTGGAGCACGAACGCCAGGTCGCCATCTTCGACCTGCTGGAGGAGAACCATTTCGATCCCGCCGGAATGGGCGAGGGGCCCTACACCCTGCGGATGGCCCTGGTGGACGGGCGGCTGGCCCTGGACATCTCCAACACCGAGGGCGAGCGCCGCCACCTGCTGTCGCTGACCCCGTTCAAGGCGGTGATCCGCGACTATTTCATGATCTGCGAGAGTTATTACGAGGCGATCCGCAACGCCACGCCCTCTCAGATCGAGGCGATCGACATGGGCCGCAGGGGCATCCACAACGAGGGGTCCGAGCGCCTGCGCGAACGCCTGGCCGGAAAGGTGGAGTTCGACCACGACACCGCGCGTCGGCTGTTCACCCTGATCTGCGCCCTGTATCGGCACAGCTGAGGCATGGCCGCGATTCCCGATGCGATCCTGTTCGCCTGCAATCTCAACCGGGTGCGTTCTCCCGTGGCCGCCGCCCTGCTGCGCCGGCGCTTTGGCGACCGCATCTTCATCGACAGTTGCGGCCTGCGCCCCGACGAGCTGGAGGTCGATCCCTTCGCGGCGGCGGTGATGGCGGAGTGGGGCGACGACATCTCCAGCCACCGCGCCAAGGGATTCCAGGAGCTGGAGGACGGGTCCTTCGACCTGGTGATCTCGCTCACGCCGGAGGCGCATCATCGGGCGGCGGAGATGGCGCGGGCGCGATCGGTGGACTTCGAGTACTGGGCGACGCCGGACCCGACATTGGAGACCGGCTCGCGCGACCAGCGGCTGGAGGCGTATCGTCGGATGCGCGACGAACTGGACCGCAAGCTTCGTGCGCGGTTCCCCAGTCCTACGACCTTTGGAGGCTGACGCCCTGACTTCACCCCGCCATCCCCTGATCCTGGCCAGCGCCAGCCCGCGCCGACTCGAACTGTTGGCCCAGGTCGGGATCGAGCCGCAGGCGTGCGATCCCGCCGAGCTCGACGAAAGTCCCCTGCGCGACGAGACCCCACGCCGTCTGGCCGAACGGCTGGCGATCGAGAAGGCGCAAGTGGTGGCTGCTCGCCGGCCGGACGCCTTCGTGCTGGCGGCCGATACGGTAGTGGCGGTCGGACGACGCGTCCTGCCCAAGGCGGAGACGGAGACCGAGGTGCGCGCTTGTCTCGACCTGCTCTCCGGTCGTGGGCACCGAGTCTATACGGGGGTGGCGGTGGTGGCGCCTTCGGGCGCGTCCGCCTCGCGCTTGGTGGAGACGCGGCTGCAGATCAAGCGGCTGTCCCACCAGGAGATCGACGCCTATCTGGCCAGCGAGGAATGGCGAGGCAAGGCGGGCGGCTACGGCGTGCAGGGTCGGGCCGGCGCTTTTGTCGTCGATCTGCACGGCTCCTATTCCTCGGTGGTCGGGCTCCCCCTGTACGAGACCCGCAGCCTGCTGGAAGGCCTTGGCTGGCGTGGGTGAGCGGCGGTTCTATCTGGACCGGTGTCCTGGCGAAGTCAGAGGCGTCGTGACCCTCGACGGCGCGCCGGAACGGTTGCTGCTGGAGCGGGAAGGGGACCTGACGCCGCGCCTGGGCGCCGTCTTCGGAGGGCGCACGACCGAGGTCTCCGCCCGCATGGGCCTAGCCCGCATCGATCTGGGCGACGGCCGAATCGGAAGCCTTCGCATACGCGGATCGGCCAAGCCGCTTCACGAGGGCCAGCGGCTGCGGGTGGCCGTGGTCGCCGAGCCCGTCGGGGGTAAGCCGGCCGCCCTGCGCCTGGCGGGAGAAGGCGAGCCGGAGCAGTTCGGCCTGATCGTCGCGGCGGCGAGCGTGGAGGCGCGTCTACGGCAGCTGGCGGGCGATGCGCCGATGATCGAGGGCGAACTCGCCCGGGAGCAGGCCGACGAGGCCGAATCGGCGGTGCTGCAGCGGCGTCATTCGCTCGAAGGCGGTCTGGCCCTGACCATTGAACCCACCCGAGCCCTGGTGGCCGTCGACGTGGACCTGGAGGAGATGGGCTCCTCCCTTTCGGTGTCGCAGGCGAACCTGAAGGCGCTGGAGCACGCTGCGCGCCTGCTTCGCCTCAAGGCCTTGGCCGGTCTGGTGGTGATCGATCTCATCGGCTTTCCGAAGGATCGCCGACGGCTGTCGACGGCGGCGGCGGAGGCCTTCGCGCCGGATGGGCCGGAGACGGTGATCGGCGTACTGGGCCAGTTCGGGGCCCTCGAACTGGCCAAACCGCACCTGGAGCAGCCTTTGTTCGAGCGACTTCTAGACGCCGACGGGGTGCTGTCCGCTCGGACCGTGGCTCAAGACCTCGTCCGTCGCCTGGAGCGTCAGGGCCGTTTCGATCCAGGCCGTCGGTTGGAGGCGGTTTGCGATTCTCAAACCGCTGCGATCCTGAAGCCCCTGGTCGCGCGACTGGGCCCGCGTTTTGGCGTGCGTGAAGCGGTTGGAACGAGGCGCCACGAGACCGATATTCTGGTCCTATGAAAAAAGACCGCCCTTGCCCCGTATGCCAGGCCGCGCCCGCCGCCCCCATCTACGCGCCGTTCTGTTCCAAGCGATGCGCGGACGTTGATCTGCAGCGCTGGTTCGCCGGCCGTTACGCCGTCCCCGGTCGCAGCGCTGTGGGGGACGGCTCCGAGGACGAGGATTAATCGGGAATTTCGACGCTCTGTGGCCAGGTCGCGAAGAGCGAACGGCGTTTTCCGCCAGCTCGCTCTAGACGGCCCGAAGCTCCTCCCCTATAGACGGCGCCTCCCGGATGCCTGGGTAGCTCAGTTGGTAGAGCAGCGGATTGAAAATCCGCGTGTCGGTGGTTCGAATCCGCCCCCAGGCACCATTTCCGGCCTTTTTTCTCCCGATCAGCCCAGCCCGAACGTATTTATGGGCAAGATCGGGCCTTTCGCCCTCCTAACCGGCTTTGTTCTCGTCAGCCCCTGAGTTCGATGTGAAACCGCTTGACGGCGGGTTAGGGCGTTGCGAAAGGACCACTGATCGCAATTCTAAAATTGCGGTAAGACTTTCGCCGCAATCGCGGCGAGGTCGCCGTTCCGTCGTTGAAACTGCGCTACTTTTGGCGCGGATGAAGCGGCGGTAAGGAACGCTGAAACGGAAAAGGCAAGAGCAAGTCGTTTCGGCAGGATTGACGTTAGGGTGGAAGACGCGCTTCGCGGCGACCCTCGTGACCATTTGCCCGATCAACCAGGAACTGGCTGAAGATGTTGGAACATAAACGAACGACCCCGATTTTCGCCCTGCTTGGCGCTGTGGTGTTGATGGCTGTTAGCGCCCCCGCGTTCGCGCAGAACACCACCGACGCCGCCACGCCCGCCGCCGCTACCGCGACGACGGACGCTTCCAACACCGCTGCGCCTTCCGACGCATCCGGTGGTGTGAGCAACGGCGGCGCTCAAGACGCCCCGACCTCCATCAAGGGCGCGGGCAAGATGACCCCCGTCCAGATGTTCCTCCAGGCGACGCCGGTCGTTAAGACCGTCATGGTGGGCTTGCTGCTCGCCTCGATCGTTTCCTGGACCACCCTGATCATCAAGCTGGTGAACTTCGCCGGCCTGAACCGTCAGACCAGCAAGTTCCTGGAAGCCTTCCGCGACGCCCGTTCGATCACCGATATGAACCGGGTCGCTACTTCGGAAGAGTTCGAGGGCAACCCGTTCGCCGACATGGCGGCCGCGGCTTCCAACGAAGTCGAGCTGTCCCGTCAGGCGGGTCTGTCGATCACCGGCGAACATCGCGGTTCGACCATCAGCCGCGCCTCCGCGGCCGTGGGCGGCGTTCAGGCCACCCTGGCCAAGCGTCTGTCGGGCGGCATGCAGTTCCTGGCCTCGGTCGGTTCGTCGGGTCCGTTCATCGGCCTGTTCGGCACCGTCTACGGGATCATGAACTCGTTCATCGGCATCGCGAACACCAACACCACCAACCTGGCCGTCGTGGCGCCCGGCATCGCCGAAGCGCTGCTGGCCACCGGTATCGGCCTGTTCGCCGCCATCCCGTCGGTTATCTTCTATAACTTCTTCCAGACCCAGATCGCGGCCTACGGCACGCGGACGGAAGGCTTCATCGTCGAACTGATGAACGCCATCTCCCGCCAGCTCGACCGGGGAGCGTAAGTTAGATGGGCGCCCAACTCTCAGGAGGCGGGGGCGGCAAATATTCGGTCCAACAGAACAGTGAGATCAACGTCACGCCCTTCGTGGACGTGATGTTGGTCCTCCTGATCATCTTCATGGTGGCGGCTCCGCTGGCCTCCGTGTCGATCAAGGTGGATCTGCCCACGGCGGTGGCCAAGCCATCGCCGAGCCCGCCGAAACCGGTGTACATAAGCCTCCGCAAGGATGGCAGCCTCTACATCGGCGATGGCCATACCGATTTGTCGAGCCTTCCCGACGACCTCAAGAAGGCTGTCGGAACGCGCGATCCCGCCCGCGAACGGATTTATATCCGTTCCGACAAGGACACCCTGTACGGGGACTTCTTGGACCTGATGAACAAACTTCAGGACAATGGGTTCTACAGCGTGGCTCTTGTCGGTGAAGACCACACGAAGTGAGGAGGGGAGCATGGCTGTAGATCAAACGCCTGAGGTTCCTCGTCACTACGACCCTCTGATAGACGAACGCCCGCGTCGGAAGAAGAAGCTCAGCGCCGGCGCCGTGGTCGGCATCACCATCTCGGTGCTCGTCCATGCCGCGCTGTTCTTTTATCTGTGGAAGGCGAAGTTCCACCCGCACTACCTGGTGCAGGAGGATACCGCGGTTAAGGTGGATCTGACGAAGCTGGCGCCCCCGCCACCTCCGCCGCCGCCTCCGCCGCCCCCGCCGTCGACTCATACGCCGCCGCCTATTGCGCCGCATGAGACGCCGCCGCCGCCGTTGAACATCCCGACGCCGCCGCTGCCGCTGCCGCCGACTCCGCACCCCGTCGCGGAGTCTCCTGCACCGCCGCAACCGGTTCCGCCGACTCCTGCGCCGCCGGCTCCGCCGGCTCCGCCGGCCGCACCGCCGGTGCTCAGCGCCGCCGGGTTGACCTCGCTGCCCAGCAACGAGGACATGGCCCAGTACTATCCCGACCGGGCTCAGCGTCTGGAAAAGGATGGTCACGCGGTCATGACCTGCACCGTTACGGTGAAGGGTTCGATGACGGCCTGTCGTATCGATTCCGAATCGCCGCCGGGATATGATTTTGGGAGCGCGACGCTTAAGTTGGCTCGCCTGTTCAAAATCCACCCGGCGACACGGGATGGGAAGCCAGTCGAGGCGACCATCACCATCCCGTTGACCTGGAAACTCGGGAACTAATCCGAGTAAGAATTGAGTAGCTTGACGCCCCGGCTTGTCCGGGGCGTTTTGCTTTTTATATCTCTCGTCCACCGGCTTGATCCGATCACGGTAGGCGACTAAGAGACACCCTCTCGCGTGTTTGCCGCCTTAGCTCAGTTGGTTAGAGCGCCAGATTGTGGCTCTGGAGGTCCCCAGTTCGAGACTGGGAGGTGGTACCACGCGAGAATTCCATCGCCTTGATCGATGCGATAGCCGATGCCCCAGAGGCCAGGCCGACGCTCGATATCGGCATCTACATTTCAGCTCCCATTCATGGCTCTTAGCGCAACTTGAAAGTTGTTGCGGAACTCGAGCGCGTGTCGCTCGTTCCAGCTTGGCCATAAGGAGATTGAGATGCGCAAGTTTGTGACGGCTATGTGCGCCCTGGCGACGTTTGGCATGCTCGCCGCCGCCGCTGCGCCCGCCGACGCCCAATATTATCACCATTACCACCACCGCTATCACTCCTGTCGTCACGACAAACGCCGTGCGGGCAACCAGGGCACCGCGCTCGGCGCGGTCAGCGGCGGCGTGCTGGGCGGGGTGATCGGCCATGGCGTGGTCGGCGGTCTGGTCGGCGCCGGCGTCGGTGCGGTCGCGGGCCACGCGATCGCCAAGTCCACGGTGCATTGCTAGGCGGAATATGCCCCAGGGCCAGATCCATCTAGGCCCAAATACATCTCGGCATTGAGGCTGTGCGGCGCGTGGGCTAAGGCTCGCGCGCCGTTTTTGCACCTGCACACTTCGCATCTTCAGACCAGGGAGCCGCCGCATGGCCGAGATCGTCGACATCATCGGACGAGAAATCCTCGATAGCCGGGGCAATCCCACGGTGGAGGTGGACGTCACGCTGGACGACGGCTCCTTCGGTCGGGCGGCCGTGCCGTCAGGCGCTTCAACCGGCGCCCACGAAGCTGTCGAGAAGCGCGACGGCGACATGGCCCGCTATGGCGGCAAGGGCGTGCTGAAGGCCGTGGACGCGGTGAACGGCGAGATCTTCGACGCCCTGGCCGGTTTCGAAGCCGACGACCAGCGCCGGCTCGACGCGGCGATGATCGAGTTGGACGGCACGCCGAACAAGAGCCGGCTTGGCGCAAACGCCATCCTCGGCGTCAGCCTAGCCGTGGCCAAGGCGGCGGCGCAGAGCTCCACCCTGTCGCTGTATAGATATGTGGGCGGCGTTTCCGCGCGGGTGCTGCCCGTGCCGCTGATGAACATCATCAACGGCGGCATGCACGCGGACAATCCCATCGACATCCAGGAGTTCATGATCGTGCCGGCGGGCGCGGACACCTTCGCGGAGTCGCTGCGCATGGGCGCGGAAATCTTCCACGCCCTGAAGTCCGCGCTGAAATCGGCCGGCCACAACACCAATGTCGGCGACGAGGGCGGCTTCGCGCCGAATCTGGGGTCCGCCGAGGAGGCGCTGGGCTTCATCGTCAAGGCGGGCGAGGCGGCCGGTTATCGCGCCGGCGAGGACTTCTGGCTGGCCATGGACGCCGCCGCCACCGAGTTCTTCAAGGACGGCCGCTATGTTCTGACCGGCGAAGGCAAGACCTTCGATCAGGCCGGCATGGTGGATTACCTCGCGGATCTGGCGAACAAGTTCCCGATCCTGTCGATCGAGGACGGCTGCGCGGAGGACGATTTCGACGGTTGGGCGCATCTGACCCAGGTTCTCGGCGACAAGGTCCAGCTGGTCGGCGACGACCTGTTCGTCACCAATCCCGAACGCCTGCTGAGGGGCATCGAGGACGGCCTGGCCAACTCCATCCTGATCAAGGTCAACCAGATCGGCACCCTGTCCGAGACGCTGGACGCGGTCGATATGGCCCACCGCTCGGGCTACACCTCGGTGATGTCCCACCGCTCGGGCGAGACCGAGGACGCCACCATCGCCGACCTCGCGGTGGCCGCCAACTGCGGTCAGATCAAGACCGGCTCGCTGGCCCGCTCGGACCGGTTGGCCAAGTACAACCAGCTCCTGCGGATCGAGGAGGCTTTGGGCGACCAGGGCGTATTCGCGGGGCGCGGCGCCTTCCGTATTCCGTAGGCGATTTCTACAGATCAATATCGCCGGCGCGCAACCATCGGGCGCGCCGGCAACCCTTGTTTAACCGTATCGGTGCAGGTGTTGAGCATCGGTTCGTAGTTTCCGTGTCCTCGGAGCCCTAGGTGTTCGCTCACTTCCGCCCCTATCTCCCGACAGCGGTGTTCGCCCTGCTGATCTTCTACTTCGGGTGCCAGGCGCTGACCGGCGATCGTGGGCTGCTGACGCACTCGGCCCGCAACGCCGAACTGGCGAACCGCACGGGCGAATTGAAACGCCTTCAGGCCGAAGACGCCGAGTTGCAAACCCGGGTGCGCCTGCTCAGCGACGATTCCCTGTCCAAAGACCTGCTGGACGAACGCGCACGGACCATCCTCGGGTTCGCCGATCCGCACGACTACGTCATTCGCATACCCCGTCGGCAAGATTGACCCTTTTCCGAGGCGGCGCGCCGCTCTAGATAAGCCGTCCTGTCACAGGAGATATCGCGTAGATGGCGCGTGGAACCCGAGCGGCCCCCGCAAAGCGGCCGCCTGACGCCTCGAAAGTCGGCGCCCCTAAGGCCGGAGCCCCAAAACCCGACGCGGGCAAGCCGGTGTCCGGCAAGGCCGTTGCCCCGCGCAAGGCGGCCAGCGCCTCGTCCAAGGAGCAGATGCTCCACTGGTATCGCGACATGCTGCTGATCCGCCGCTTCGAAGAGCGGGCGGGCCAGCTTTACGGCATGGGGCTGATCGGCGGCTTCTGCCACCTCTACATCGGCCAGGAAGCCATCGCGGTGGGGATGCAGTCCATCGCCGAGGAGGGCGACCAGATCATCACCGGCTACCGTGACCACGGTCACATGCTGGCCGCCGGCATGGACCCCAAGGAGGTGCTGTCGGAGCTGACCGGCCGCGCGCCGGGCTCCGCCCACGGCAAGGGCGGCTCGATGCACATGTTCTCCATCGAGAAGGGCTTCTTCGGCGGCCACGGCATCGTCGGCGCCCAGGTGCCGCTCGGCGCGGGCCTAGCCTTCGCCAACCGCTACCGCGACAACGGCAAGGTCAGCTACACCTACTTCGGCGACGGCGCGGCCAACCAGGGCCAGGTCTACGAGGCCTTCAACATGGCCGAGCTGTGGAAGCTGCCGGCGGTGTTCGTGATCGAGAACAACCAGTACGCCATGGGCACCAGCGTCGAGCGCGCCTCGTCCCAGGTCCACCTCTATCGTCGCGGCGAGTCCTTCAACATCAAGGGCGAGGAAGTCGACGGCATGGACATCGAGGCTGTCCGCGTGGCCGGCGCCCGCGCCGCCGAACATGCGCGCACCGGCAAGGGCCCCTACATCCTCGAGATGAAGACCTACCGCTATCGCGGCCACTCCATGTCCGATCCGGCCAAGTACCGCACCCGCGAGGAGGTCGACCAGGTCCGCAAGACCCGCGATCCCATCGACCACCTGCGCGACAAGATCGAGCAGCGCGGCTTCGCCAGCGAAGACGAGCTGAAGGCCATCGACGCGGACGTGAAGAAGATCGTCGCCGAGGCGGCCGAGTTCGCGCGCACCGCGCCCGAGCCGGACCCGTCCGAACTGTACACCGACGTCTACGCGGAGGCATGAGACCTTGACCGACGTACTCATGCCGGCCCTTTCCCCGACCATGGAGGAGGGCACGCTCTCCAAGTGGAACATCAAGGAGGGCGACACCGTCACCGCCGGCGACATCATCGCCGAGATCGAGACAGACAAGGCCACCATGGAAGTGGAAGCCGTGGACGAGGGCGTGGTGGAGGCCATCCTTGTGGCTGCCGGCTCCGAGGGGGTGAAGGTCAACACCCCGATCGCGCGCCTGAAGGGCGACGGCGAGGCCGCTAGCAAGAGCGAGCCGGCGCCGACCCCGGTCGCGGTCTCCAAGCCGGCCGCTGACGAGGCCAAAGCCGCGCAGTCCAAGCCGGAAGGCGAGGGAACGGCCGTGGTCGCGCCCAAGCCGCCGATGGCCGACCCGGAAATCCCGGCCGGGACCAAGATGGTCTCGGTCACCGTGCGCGACGCCCTGCGCGACGCCATCGCCGAAGAGATGCGCCGCGACCCGGACGTGTTCCTGATGGGCGAGGAAGTCGCCCAGTACCAGGGCGCCTACAAGGTCAGCCGCGAACTGCTGCAGGAGTTCGGCGACCGGCGGGTGGTCGACACCCCGATCACCGAATACGGCTTCGCCGGCCTGGGCGTCGGCGCGGCCTTTGCCGGCCTGAAGCCGATCGTCGAATTCATGACCTTCAATTTCGCCATGCAGGCGATCGACGCTATCGTGAACTCCGCCGCCAAGACCCGCTACATGTCGGGCGGCCAGATCACGTGCTCCATCGTCTTCCGCGGTCCCAACGGGGCGGCGGCGCGGGTGGGCGCCCAGCACAGCCAGGACTATTCGGCCTGGTATGGCTCGGTGCCCGGCCTGAAGGTGATCGCGCCCTACGACGCGGCCGACGCCAAGGGGCTGCTAAAGGCCGCCATCCGCGACCCGAACCCCGTGGTCTTCCTCGAAAACGAGATGATGTACGGCCACGAGTTCGACGTGCCGGAAGGCGCCGACTTCGTGCTGCCGATCGGCAAGGCCAAGGTCCGCCGCCAGGGCCACTCGGTGACCATCACCGCCATCTCGCGCATGGTCGGCTTCGCGTTGGAAGCCGCCGAGCAATTGGCGAAGGAGGGCATCGAGGCCGAGGTTGTCGACCTGCGCTGCCTGCGTCCGCTCGACCACGAGACCGTGGTGGAGAGCGTCAAGAAGACCAACCGCCTGGTCAGCTTGGAGGAGGGCTGGGGTCCTTACGGGATCGGCGCGGAGATTTGCCAGCGGGTGGTCGAGCACGCGTTCGACTATCTCGACGCGCCGCCGACCCGCGTGCACGGCGAGGACGTTCCCATGCCCTACGCCGCCAACCTGGAGGCCCTGGTGCTTCCGTCGGTCGAGAAGATCGTCAAGGCGGTGAAGGCGGTCTGCTATAAATGAGCGAGGCCATCGCCCCTCCGATCGACATCGACGCCTTCATGCAGGTGGACGTGCGGGTCGGACGCGTGGTGAAGGCCGAGCCTTTTCCCGAAGCGCGCAAGCCGGCGATCAAGCTGGTGATCGACTTCGGGCACCCGATCGGCCAGCGCCGGTCCTCCGCCCAGATCACCGCCAACTATGCGGTGGAAGAGCTGGTGGGGCGACAGGTGCTGGCGGTCGTCAATTTCCCGCCCCGGCAGATCGGGCCGTTCATGTCCGAGGTGCTGACGCTCGGCGTCCCGGATGCGAGTGGTCAGGTGATGCTGATCGGTCCCGACGCTCCCGTTCCCGAGGGCGGCCGGCTGTACTGATATCCCATGCGCCGACGCCTTCGTGCGCCGGTCTTTAGTTCGAGGTCGTCGTGACTGACATCCTGATGCCCGCCCTGTCGCCCACCATGGAAGAGGGCACGCTGTCCAAGTGGCACGTGAAGGAGGGCGACACCGTCTCCGCTGGCGACGTGATCGCCGAGATCGAGACCGACAAGGCCACCATGGAGGTGGAAGCCGTCGATGAAGGCGTGATCGAGGCCATCCTGGTCAAGGACGGGACCGAGGGCGTCAAGGTCAACACCCCCATCGCCCGGCTGAAGGACGAAGGCGGGGCCAGCGCCCCGGCTAAGCCGCCTGCGGAAGCGCCCAAGGCCTCGGAAAGCAAGTCGGCCGCAGCCGAACCCGCCGCCAAAGCTCCGCCTACCGAGGCGCCCAAGCCCGCACCGCAAGCCGCCGCCAAGGCGGACGGTGCGCGCGTGTTCGCGTCCCCGCTGGCCCGCCGCTTGGCGGAGCAGAAGGGGATCGACCTCTCGGCGGTCAGGGGTTCCGGCCCGCACGGCCGTATCGTCCAGGCCGACGTGGACGCCGCCAAGCCCGGCCAGGCGTCCGCCAAGTCCGGCGCGACCGACTTCGCCAAGGCCCCGCCGGCCCAGGTCAAGTCGCTGGAGAGCCTCGGCATCGCGCCCGGCAGCTACGACCTGATCCCGCTGGACGGTATGCGCCGCACCATCGCCAAGCGCCTGACCGAGAGCTTCCGCGACATCCCGCACTTCCCGCTGAGCATAGATCTGGAGATCGACCGCCTGCTCGACGCCCGCGCCCGGATCAATGCGGCGCTGGAAAAGCAGGGGGTGAAGGTCAGCGTCAACGACCTGCTGATCAAGGCCAGCGCCGCCGCCCTGAAGGCCGTGCCGGAGGCCAACGCCTCGTTTTCTCCCGAAGGCATCGCCATGCATCACCATGCCGACATCGCCGTGGCCGTGGCCATCGAGGGCGGCCTGATCACCCCGATCATCCGCGAAGCGGAGAACCGCACTCTCGCCGACATCTCCAAGGCGATGAAGGACCTGGCCGAGCGCGCGCGTAGCCGCAAGCTGAAGCCGGAGGAGTTCCAGGGCGGCACCTTCTCGCTGTCCAACCTCGGCATGTTCGGGATCAAGAACTTCTCCTCGATCATCAACGAGCCCCAAGGCTGCATCCTGTCGGTCGGCGCTGGCGAGAAGCGGCCGGTCGTGCATGGCGACCAGCTGGCGATCGCCACGGTGATGAGCGTGACCCTGACCTGCGACCACCGGGTGGTGGACGGCGCCACGGGCGCCCGCTGGGTGCAGGCGTTCAAAGGCTTCGTGGAAGATCCGATCACGCTGCTGGCCTAGTCGATTACAGCCTCGCGCCTGGACGGGCTCGGCGCGGGGCGAACGAGACGGTGAGAACCGCACCCTCGAGTCCGCAACGCACCTCGTCCCGGATCGGGCGACGAGGCGCATCGACCGCGACGCCGCAACGGCGTGGAACAGGTAGCGCATGGCTCTCGATTTCGACCTCATCGTCATCGGCTCAGGTCCGGGCGGCTACACCGCCGCGATCCGCGCCGCCCAGCTCGGTATGAAGACCGCCATCGTCGAGCGGGAGCTACTCGGCGGCATCTGCCTGAACTGGGGCTGCATCCCGACCAAGGCGTTGTTGAAGTCCGGCGAAATTTTCGAGACCATGAACCACGCGGCCGACTACGGCCTGATCGCCGAGAAGCCGACCTACGACTTCGCCAAGGTGATCGACCGCTCGCGCAAGGTGGCCAAGCAGCTCAATGGCGGCGTCGGCTTCCTGATGAAGAAGAACAAGATCGAGGTGATCGAGGGCGTCGCCCGTATGGAGAAGGGCGATCCCGCCCCCAAGGTCGTCGTCGACCTGAGGGCCGGCGGGTCGCGCACCCTGCAGTGCAAATACGTGATCCTGGCCACCGGCGCGCGCGCCAAGGAGATCCCGGCCATCGGCCTGGTCGGCGATGGCGACCGCATCTGGACCTATCGCGACGCCATGACCCCCAAGGCCCACCCCGCCAGCCTGCTGGTGATCGGCTCGGGCGCCATCGGCCTGGAATTCGCCAGCTTCTATCGCGCGCTCGGCTCCAATGTGACCGTGATCGAGGCGCTGGACCGCATCCTGCCGGTGGAGGACGAGGAAATCTCCGCCGCCGCCCAGAAGGCGCTGGAAAAGCGCGGCATCAAGTTCCGCATCTCGGCCAAGGTGACCAAGCTGGCCAAGTCCAAGGACGGCGTCACCGTCACCCTGGACGCCAGCGGCAAGAGCGAGACCCTGGAGGCCGAGCGCGCCATCGTGGCGGTAGGCATCGACGCCAATATCGAGAAGCTGGGGCTCGACACCCTGGGCGTGAAGATCGACCGTGGCCACGTGGTCACCGACCCGCACTGCGCCACCAATGTGAAGGGCCTCTACGCCATCGGCGATGTGGCCGGGCCGCCCTGGCTGGCGCACAAGGCCAGCCACGAGGGCGTGCACTGCGTCGAGCACATCGCCGGCAAGGCCGGACCGCCGATCAAGGCCCCGATCCCGGGCTGCACCTACACCACCCCCCAGGTCGCCTCCATCGGCCTGACCGAGACCCAGGCCAAGAAGGACGGCCGCAAGGTCAAGGTCGGCCGCTTCCCGTTCCGCGCCAACGGCAAGGCCATCGCCTCCAACGAGACCGAAGGCTTCGTCAAGACCATCTTCGACGAGCAGACCGGCGCGCTGCTGGGCGCCCACATGATCGGCGGCGAAGTCACGGAGATGATCCAGGGCTTTGCGCTCGCCATGACCCTGGAAGCCACCGAGGCCGAGATCATGGCCACGGTGTTCCCGCACCCCACCATGTCCGAAGCCATGCACGAGGCGTCGCTGGACGCCTATGGGATCGTGCTGAACACCTAGGGCGGTCAGGTTGTGCGTCCTTCGAGACGCCCGCTTCGCGGGCTCCTCAGGATGACGGAGAGGGTGGGTTTCTCCAAACCTCGCATGCTAAGGAGCGCGTAAGCCGCGTCTCGAAGCACGCAGCACCTTAGCCGCCCGCCTGCAGCGACATTTCCGCCGCCCGCACCCCGCGAAACGCAGCGTTTCGTGGCGATCCTTACGCTGCGTTGCTACATAAGCGGCGAGTCCTGACAGAGGCCCGTGCTTTGCTGCGCCTAGACACCCTCGCCGAACGGCCGACCACGACCAAGCCGTTCGCGCACATCACCGCCGAAGGCCTGCTGCCCGAAGAGGCCAAGGCCGATCTCGCGCGCGACTTTCCCGACGAGACCAAGACCGGTTTCTTCCCGGTGGAGCAGCTGAAATTCGGGCCGGCGTTCCAGACTCTGCTGGACGATCTCAACAGCCCCGAATTCTCCCGCATCGTCGGCGAAAAGCTGGATCGGGACCTCGTCAGCCGCCCACGCATGATCGTGGTGCGCAAATGGTCCGCCACCAAGGACGGCCGTCCGCATACCGACGGCCTGGACAAGGTCGCCACCGCGCTCGTTTATCTGAACGACGACTGGTCGGCCGAAGGCGGCGCGCTGCGGTTTCTCGAAGGTCCTGACCTGGACGGCCCCGGCACCGATCCGATCCCGGCCCGCTACGGCGGTTTCGCCGCCTTCGCCCGCGCCGACGATAGCTGGCACGGCCACAAACCCTTCGCCGGCGAACGGCGGGTGGTGCAGGTGTTCTGGCTCAGGGACGCGGACGCCGCCGCCCGCAAGACCAAGCGCCACAAGCGCACCAACTTCCTCAAATCCATCTTCGGGCGGTGATCCAGTGACGACCCTGATCGACACCCGCTTCGAGCTCAGCGCCCGCGACCTGCGCCACCCGGAAAAGCGTAATCGCGCCGAGACAGAGGTGCTGCGCAAGCCGGACTGGCTGCGGGTGCGCGCGCCCGGTTCGCCCGGCTACAACGAGACCAAGGGCATCGTGAAGGCCCACGGCCTGACCACGGTGTGCGAAGAGGCGGCCTGTCCGAACATCGGCGAGTGCTGGTCGGTGCGCCACGCCACCATGATGATCATGGGCGACACCTGCACCCGCGCCTGCGCCTTCTGCAACGTCAAGACCGGCATGCCCGAGGCGCTGGACCCGACCGAGCCGCAACGGGTTGCCGAGGCGGTGCGCAAGATGGGCCTGAAGCACGTGGTCATCACCTCGGTAGACCGCGACGACCTGGACGACGGCGGGGCCGGCCACTTCGCCGAGGTGGTGCGCGCTATCCGCCGCGAGTCGCCCGACACCACGGTCGAGATCCTGACGCCCGACTTCCTGCGCAAGCCGGTCGCGGCCGCCGAGGCGATGATCGACGCGCGGCCGGACGTGTTCAACCACAACCTGGAAACCGTGCCGCGGCTGTATCTGAAGATCCGGCCCGGCGCCCGCTACTACCACTCGCTGCGCCTGCTGGAACGGGTGAAGGAGCGCGATCCCGGCCAGTTCACCAAGTCCGGCGTCATGGTCGGGCTCGGCGAGACCAAGGAGGAGGTCATGCAGGTGATGGACGACATGCGTTCGGCCGGCGTCGACTTCATCACCATCGGCCAGTACCTGCAGCCGACCCGCAAGCACGCCGCCATCGACCGCTTCGTACCGCCCGAGGAGTTCAAGGCGCTGGAGGCGATCGCGCGGGCCAAGGGCTTCCTGATGGTGTCCGCCAGCCCGCTGACCCGTTCCTCGCACCATGCCGGCGAGGATTTCGAGCGCCTGCGCGAGGCCCGCAACACCATGCTGGCCCGCAGCTAGGACCTGGGTTGGCCGAGTACCACGTCAGCCGCATCCTGCCCTATATGCCCGACCAGCTGTTCGCCCTGGTCGGCGACGTGGCCGCCTATCCGCAGTTCATCCCCTGGATCACCTCCATGCGGGCTGGCGAGGCGCGGCCGGCGGACGAGGGCGTCACCACGCTCGACGCCGAGGCCGGCGTCGGCTTCTCCTTCCTGAAGGAGCGCTTCGAGACCCGTGTGCGGCGCGACGCCAACGCCAACCAGATCACCGTAGGGCTGCTGTCCGGCCCGTTCCGCAGGCTCGACAACCGCTGGGCCTTCCGCCCGCACCCTATGGGGTGCGAGGTGGTGTTCGACATCGACTTCCAGTTCAAGGCCCGGATGCTCGACGTGCTGCTGAAGGCCAACTTCGGCTATGCCGTTGACAAGCTGATCGCTTGCTTCGAGGCGCGCGCGCGGGAGCTGTATGGGGAGACGGTGGCTGGGGCCTGAGAAGACAGCGGGCGTAGTAGGCGACTTGGGTCTATTTTCCGTTCATCTCGTCCTCGTCTCCGACTGCTTTGAGGCTGATGGCCGGCTAGAACGAAACATTGTTGACTTAAATTTGGGTGATAAGCTGACGCAACACGGTCCGTATGGTTGCTCTTACCTACGCTCTTGCACTCGCGTTTGCGGGGCATGCCTATGGCCAAACCGATGAGCAAGTGGCGGCACGGCTCACACCTATGGTCCACACCTGCGAGAACTCGCCCGGGAACGGCGGCACTTTTGAACAGGCTCTCTGTTACAAGGATGAAGCGGTTCGGCAGGATCAGCGTTTAAATAAAACGTGGACTCATGTAATCAGTAAGATATCGCGTGGTCGTAGGAAGGTTTTACGTCAAGACGAGCGACAATGGATCAAAGATCGAGACGATGATTGTCACGATGAAGCCGCCGGCTACATAAACTCAACCGCTGCCTATATGTTCAATGTCTGCATGGCGAACGAAACCATCCACCGCACTATGTGGTTGGAGGGCATCCGATAAAGAAGTGGCAGCGCCCGCCCAGCATCTTTGGCTGCCCTTTTTCGAATCTAAACCCGACCCCGCAACAATCCTATCGCCGTCCACACACTTGCCAGCCGCACCTCGCTGCGGCCAAGGTCGCCGAAGCGTTCGACGTGGGCCAGGGTCTCGCCGCCTCGGATCGCGGTGGCGAAGTGGACCAGGCCGACCGGCTTCTCGGCCGAGCCGCCGCCGGGACCAGCGACGCCGGTAATCGAGACCGCCAGGGTCGCGCTGGAGACGTGCAACGCGCCCTCCGCCATCGCCCGCGCCACCGCTTCCGACACCGCCCCGTGCTGGCCGATCAGGTCTCCGCGCACGCCGACCGCGCGCTCCTTGGCCAGGTTGGAATAGGTGATGAAGCCACCATCCACCACGTCCGACGACCCGGCGATCTCGGTCAGCAGGGCCGAGACCAGGCCGCCGGTGCAGCTCTCCACCGTGACCAGCTTCACCCCCGCCGCCCGACAGGCGGACAGCAGGGCTTCGGCCTCGCTCAGGAGGTCGGGGGGGAACAGACTCATTGCGGCCTGAACCGCTTGTTGGCGGGGAAGCCACGGGGCGCGACCTTACCCGACGCCGCACGCCGGCCGGCCCATTCACGCCATTCCTTCCACTCGCGCTTGCGACCGGCGGAGTCGATCCAGACCGGGCCGGTTTCCGCGTCGAAGGTGACCGCGTCGCGCAGGCCGCCTTCGCGATAGCTCTGCAGCTTGACGCCCTTGCCGCGCCCCATCTCCGGCAATTCGGAGAGCGGGAAGGCCAGGATCTTGCCGTTGTCGCCGATCACCGCGATGTGGTCGCCCTCGACCACCATGCACAGCCGTGCCTCGCCGTCGTCCACGTTCAGCACCGCCTTGCCGGCGCGCCGGTTGGCCAGGGCCTCGTCCTCGTTGAGCAGGAACCCGTAGCCGCCGCTCGACGCCATCACCCGCTTGCGCCCCGCCTTGTGCGGGAAGACGGCGACGATCTTCACCTTGTCGTCCACGTCCAGCATCAGTCGCAGCGGCTCGCCCTGGCTGCGCGCGGAGGGGAGCTTGTCGCAGCCGAGCGTGAAGAACCGCCCGTCCGAGGCCAGGATCAGCAGCTTGTCGGTGGTCTCGGCCGGGACCAGGAAGCCGAGCTTGTCGCCCTCCTTGAACTTCAGCTCCGACGGGTCGGCCACCGCCCCCTTGGCGGCGCGAATCCAGCCGCGTTCGGACAGGATCACGGTGATCGGCTCGCGCGGGATGTAGGCGTCGGGCGAGGGCAGGCTGTCGGCGGAGGGCGCGGTGGCGAAGGTGGTGCGCCTACGGCCCATCGGCTCTTTGCCAAGGATTTCGCGCACCTTGCGCAGGTCCTTGGCGACCTTGGCCCACTGCTTCTTCTCGGAACTGAGCACGTCGTTGAGGCTGTCCCGTTCGGCGCTCAGTTCGTCGTGCTCGCGGCGAAGCTCCATCTCCTCCAGCCGCGCCAGGGAGCGCAGCCGGGTGTTGAGGATGGCCTCGGCCTGGATGTCGGACAGTTCGAAGCGCGCGATCAACTTGGCCTTCTGCTCGTCCTCGAAGCGGACGATGCGGATCACCTCGTCCAGGTCGAGATAGACGATCATCAGGCCGTCCAAGATATGCAGCCGGGCCTCGATCTTGGCGAGGCGGAAGCGGGCGCGGCGCTGGTCGACCTCGCGGCGGTGATCCAGGAAGGCCAGTAGGGCCGGCTTCAGCCCCATCACCCGCGGCGTGCCGGTCTTGTCCAACATGTTCATGTTGACAGGGAAGCGGGTCTCCAGGTCGCAGAGCCGAAACAGGCTCTCCATCAGGTGCTCGGCCTCGATGGTCCGCGACTTCGGCTCGATCACCAGGCGGATGTCCTCGGCCGACTCGTCGCGCACGTCGCCCAGCAGCGGGGCCTTCTTCAGTTCGATCAGCGAGGCGAGCTGTTCGACCAGGCGCGACTTCTGCACCTGGTAGGGCATCTCGGTGACGACCACCCGATAGGTCCCGCGCCCGGTGTCCTCCTTGAACCAGCGGGCGCGCATCCGCACGCCGCCACGTCCGGTCTGGTAGGTTTCGAGCAGGGAGGCCGGGCTCTCGACCACCACGCCGCCGGTGGGGAAGTCCGGCCCCTGCATCCGCTCCATCAGGTCGGCGGTGCTGGCCTCGGGGCGCTGCAACAGCACCAGGCAGGCGTCGATCAGCTCGGCGGCGTTGTGGGGGGCGATGGAAGTGGCCATGCCCACCGCGATCCCGGAGGCGCCGTTGGCCAGCAGGTTGGGGAAGGCGGCCGGCATCACCACCGGCTCTTCGTCCTCGCCGTCGTAGGTGGCGCGGAAGTCGACGGCGTCCTCGTCGATGCCATCGAGCAGCAGGCCGGCGGCCACCGTCAGCTTGCACTCGGTGTAGCGCATGGCCGCGGCGTTATCGCCGTCGATGTTGCCGAAATTGCCCTGGCCGTCGATCAGCGGATAGCGCTGGGCGAAGTCCTGGGCCAGGCGCACCAGGGCCTCGTAGACCGACTGGTCGCCGTGGGGATGGAAGCGGCCGATGACGTCGCCGACCACGCGCGCGCATTTCTTGGCGCTGGAGCCCGGCTCCAGCTTCATCTGGCGCATGGAGTAGAGCACCCGGCGGTGGACGGGCTTCAGCCCGTCGCGCACGTCCGGCAGGGCTCGGTTCATGATGGTGGAAAGCGCGTAGGCGAGATAGCGACGCGACAGGGCCTCGCCGAGTTGCTCCTCGACGATGCGGCCGCCCTCTTCGGGATTATCGGGCGGCGGGGGGACGTGCTTAGTCATGACCCCAGATTAGCGGCTTCCGAAGCGAGTCGGGAGGGGCGGCCGTCGGGTGCGTCCTTGCGGACGCACCGTCTTGGCGAAGTCAGGCCTTGGGGGCTTCGGGCTTCTTCTCGCCGAAGGCGGCGTCCACCTCTTCCTCGGTGATCCGGGCCTTGGGATTGCCGGGCTGGCCGAGGTTCTGTTCCTCGGTGCCGTCGCCGAGCACGCCGGGCTGCGAGCCGTCGTTCTTGGGATATTCGTCGTGAGCCATGGGGGATCTCCTGCGCTCGAACGAAAACCGGCCACCGAGGGAGTCGTTCCGTTAGACAGGCTGCGGCAAGATGGCCTGGGCGTCGCCAAGAGGCGTCGCGCGCGTCTGCTCGAAGGCCCTCCATACGGCCCAGAAGCAGAGCGCCAGGATTACCGGCGTGAGTTGCAGGTGGAGTGCGTAAGCCACCGATTCCAGCACGAGCGGCGCGGCGAACACCAGGACCAGGGTCGCCCTGCCGCCCAAGGGTAGAGACGTGCCCTGACCGTACGCGGCCAACGCGCCGATCGGGATCGCCAACAGCACGAGGTCATAGTCGAACAGATAGGGCGACAGCAGCAGGGTGGCGAGCACCGCCAGGCCGGCCTTCAGCGCGAGCGGCCCTTTTCGACGCCAGGCGATCACGGTCAGGACCACGAACGGGACTGCGAACGCCAGACTGGCGCCAAGGGCTGGCGTCTGGGGGACTCCAAGCAGGCGCAGGGCCGCGAACAGGCTCGGAACCTTGTCGAGGGGCAGCGCGCCCGTCGTCAGGTTGTGGGACACCACTGGCAGAATGGCGAAGAAGCCCCACCAGGTCTCGACGCCGAACAGGGCCGTCGCGGCGGCTATGAACAGGCAGGCCGAGATCGTTGCGCCCGCTATGCTGCGCCATCTGCCGGTCGCCAAAAGCAGGACCGGCAGCAGCAGACCGAAGTGCGGCTTGTAGACGAGCAGGCCCAGCAGGGCGCCGGCCAGCCACGGTCGCCGGTCCAGCAGCAACAGTCCGCCGCCCATGAGCGCTGTGGTCAGAAACCCGTTCTGACCCTGGGCCAGGTTCAGGAACACGGCCGGGAACGCCAGCGCCACGAGCAGGCCGATCCGCTCACACGAGATCAGTCGCGTCATGGCGAGGTAAAGGCCGCCCGTGATCGCTGTCCATAGCAGCAGGGCGATGCGGTAAGGCGCGAGCGCCAAGGGCGCGATCAGCATCTGGAAGGTGGGAGGATAGCACCACAGGAACATCCCGCGTGTCGGCGCGGCGAGCGTGTGCTGGACCTGGAGCAAGGCCGAAGGTGTGAAGGCCAGCGCCGCCTTGCCTTTCAGGGCCAGCACGGAGGCCGAGTAGAAGATGATGAAATCCGCGCCCAGCGGCTTGCCGAACGGATCGAGACCATGGCGCAGGGACAACACCAAGCCGACCAACGCCAGCACATAGCCGGCGACCAGCATCAGGCTGTAGTTGCGCACCCGTTCGCGGGTGAGCCAGGCGTCGGCTGCGGACAGGATGGACATCGCCTATCGACCTAACCCCGGCGTGGTTAAGCTTTCATCTCCTCGCCTTTGACGGGAGGCTCACCCATCGGCTTCGGCCAGACGCTCCAGCAGCCAGACGCGGGCGGCGGGCATAGGGCGATTGAGCGGCGCGAACACATGGGTCTCGAGGAAGTGGCCGGTGAGGGCCAGCCCGTCCCGCACATCGCCGTCCACAAGCCCACCCTGCGAGCCCAGCATGAACGGCGGCAGACGCAGAAGGCGATCGGCGTAGGGCGCGCCGGCGTCTCGTGAGACTGCGCGCCCGGTCTTGGGGCTGACATAGGTCAGGTCGTCGGTGGACCCGGTCGCCGCGCACCGCGACAGGTCCAGGCCGAAGCCCAGCTCTTCCAGCAAACCCGCCTCGAACCGCACATAGATGGCCGGCCAGATGCCCGGATGGGCCAGCGACTGGAGCAGGGCTTCCAATGCGTAGTAGGCGCCGGGGTGCGGTTCGCGCTCGGGCAGGGCGCCCTGGGTGACGGCCGCGGCGGCGGACAGGCCGGTCAGCGCCAGCGGATCGTCGAACAGGGCCGCCGGCCCTTCGCCGAACGGCTCCAGGCTGGCCGAGCCCAGGTTCTCGCTGGTGCGGGCGCGGTAGGTCGCCATCACCCGCGCGCCGGGTTGCAGGAACGGCCGCATCCGCCGTGAGGCGCCGCCCGCCACATGGGCGGCGTAGCGGCCGTGTTCCTCGGTCAGCAGCTCCACCACCGCGCCGCTCTCGCCGTGCGTGCGGGCGGAGAGGACAAAGGCGGGATCGCTCCATTCCATGCGTTGTCCTAGGCGAAGGCTGTTCGCGCCTAGGCGTCGTACTCCAGACCGTTGTCGCGATAGAAGCTGCGATCTTCCGCCCAGCCGGACTGAACCTTGACGTGCAGGAACAGGTGGATGGGACGGTCGAGGATCTCCATTAGGTCTTCGCGCGACTTCTGGCCGATCCACTTCAAGGTCTGGCCGCCCTTGCCGAGCACGATCGGACGCTGGTTCTCGCGCTCGACATAGATGGTCTGCTCGATGCGGGCGCCGCCGTCGTCGCGATCCTCGAACGAGGTAGTTTCCACCGCCGCCGCATAGGGCAGTTCCTCGTGCAGGCGCAGATAGACCTTTTCGCGGGTGATCTCGGCGGCCAACAGGCGCACGGGCAGGTCGGCGGTCTGGTCGGCGGGGTAGAGCCAGTGCCCCTCCGGCATCCGCTCGGCCAGATGGCGCTTAAGGTCGTCCACGCCCGAACCGTTATGGGCGGAGATCATGAACACCTCGTCGTAGACGCCTTCGGAGAACATACGCTCCGACAGGGCCAGCAGGGTGTCGCGCTTGACCAGGTCGATCTTGTTGAGCGCCAGGATCACCTTGCGCTCCGCTTTCTTGAGGCCCGCGACGATGCTGGCGGTGTCCTCGACCGAGCGATGCTGGGCCGGGGTGAGCTTGCCGTCGCCCGAGCCGAGTTCGCCCTCGGCGTCGACCAGGTGCACCACCGCGTCGGCGTCATGGGCGCCGGTCCAGGCGGACTTGACCATGGCGCGGTCGAGGCGGCGGCGCGGCGTGAACACGCCGGGGGTGTCGACCAGCACGATCTGGCTGGCGCCCTCCATGGCGACGCCGCGCACGGGAAAGCGCGTGGTCTGCACCTTCTGGGTGACGATGGAGACCTTGGAACCGACCAGGCGGTTGACCAGGGTGGATTTGCCGGCGTTGGGCGCTCCAAGCACAGCAGCGAAGCCCGCACGGGTCGGGAGGGGAGGTGTTTCGGTCATCAGGCGATCAATCTAGAGCAAATTGGAGGTTGAAGGTGGGGTTTTCCGTTTCCCGTCCTGCGCCATGTTTCCCCTCATCCCGACCGCAGCGAAGCGAGAACCAAGATTCGGGGCGCGGGGCGTGCATCACCTAGGGTCCTGGATAAGCGCTGGAGCGCTTTCCGGCATGACAGGGTCGAACGGGGAACGACGGAAGAGAGTGGTGAAGGACTTACCGGCGTTCAGGCCACGCCTTCACGGTCCAGCAGGGCTTGCGCCGCCGCCTTTTCAGCCGCTTGGCGGGAGGGGCCGGCGGCTTCGGCCGCCGCGATCCCATCCACCGCCGCTTCCACGGTGAAGATGGGCGCGTGTTCCGGCCCTTCGCGTCCGACGACGCGATAGGCGGGCAGGGGGCGACCCTTGCTTTGGGCCCATTCCTGAAGACGGGTCTTCGAATCCTTGGGGCGCGGCGCCCGGATGGCGTCGAATTCCTCGGTCCAGAACATCAGGAAGAACGTCCTGGCGGCGTCCAGTCCGCCGTCCTCGTAGATCGCGGCGATCACCGCTTCACAGGCGCCGGCGAGGATGGATTCCTTTTCACGGCCGCCGGCCTTGGTCTCCGCCCCGGAAAGCCGGAGCGCCGGCCCCAGGCCCATGCGCCGCGCCACCCGCGCGCACATCGTGCGATTGACCAGGGCGTTCAGGCGCGGCGCCAGGTCGCCCTCGCTGGCCAGGGGGTCCAAGGCGATCAACCGTTCGGCGGTGAGCAAGCCCAGCACCCGGTCGCCCAGGAACTCCAGCCGCTCGTTGTCGCCGCTCTTGCGCGCCCCGTCCCCGACGCTGGCGTGGGTCAAGGCCCGCTCGAGACGCGCAGGGTCGCTGAAGATATAGCCGAGGCGCTGCTGGAGCTCGGCGACGGCGTCGGCGCGAGCGTTCATCCCAGCAGGTGGAAGAACCGGTTCCAACGCGCGGTGGTGAACCAGGTCCAGGGCTTGATCACGGACACGCCCGGCCGCCAGGAAAATAGGATGATGTCGGCGCGACCCACCAGGTCCTCAGCCGGCACGAAGCCGACGCCCAGGTCCGACGGCATGAACTTGTCCACATCGTGGTTCCAGGGGCAGGAGGCTTGGCCCGGAGGCGCGTCGCCCGGGTCGAACCGGCTGTCGAGCGAGTTGTCGCGGTTGTCGCCCATCATGAAGAAGCAGCCTTGGGGCACCGTATAGACGCCGGTGTTGTCGGCGAGACCGTCGGGGCCGAAGCTGTTGGTGGTGAAGGTCTTCCCGCCGGGCAGCGTCTCCTTGAAGCTGGCGATCGAGGCCGACCCGGCGTCGTCTTCCTGGCTCGGAGGCTGCATCTCCCGCTGGACGGGCTGGCCGTTGATCTGCAGATGGCCGTGGGTCACTTGTATCCGGTCGCCCGGCAGGCCGATCAGGCGCTTGATATAGTCGGTCTTGCCGTCGCGGGGCAGCTTGAACACGATGATGTCGCCGCGCTTGGGCGAGTGGCCCAGTAGGCGCCCCTGCGCCAGCGGTGGGTTGAACGGAATGGAGTGGCGGCTCCAGCCATAGGCGAATTTCGAGACGATCAGATAGTCGCCCTTGAGCAGGGTCGGCTCCATCGATTCCGAAGGAATGGTGAAGGGCTGGAACAGCACCACCCGCAGCACGAAGGCGATCAGCAAGGCGTAGAAGATCGTCTTGCCGAGTTCGAAGACCTCCTGGGCGGCGCCGGAACCGGATTTGTTGGGCACGCGCGAGGACTCCTTCGGTTCTCCCTCCTTGGCGGTGGAGGGTGTGTTCGGCGTAACGGTCATAGAATTGGGCTCACGAGCGCCTTGATCGATCATCCAGCGACCGCGTGCCTGCGTAAAGCGTCTGCATCAAGGCGGCAATGGGCGCATGGATGCTCAACCCTGGAGCGGGACGGCTTCTATCACCACGAAGGCCTGGGCGTAGGGCGGCTCGTCGGTAAGGCTGAGGTGGATGCGGGCCTCGGTTCCAGGCGGGAGCAAGGCGTCCAACCGCGCCTTGGCGCCGCCGGTCAGGGCCATGGTCGGCTGGCCGGAACGCAGGTTGATCACGCCCATGTCGCGCCAGAACACCCCGTGGCGCAGGCCGGTGCCCAAGGCCTTGGCGCACGCCTCCTTGGCGGCGAAGCGCTTGGCGTAGCTGGAGGCGGGGTCGCGCTTGCGCTCCGAGCGGCTGCGTTCCAGCTCGGTGTAGATACGCTGGACGAACCGCTCGCCGAAGCGATCCAGCGAGGTCTGGATCCGGCGGATGTCGCAGAGGTCCGAGCCCACTCCGATGATCATGTCCGGCTGTCCGAGCGCATGGCGTCGAGCCGGGCTGCGTCCATCAGCGCCCGCATATGGCCGATGGCGTGCTGCAGACCGACGAAGATGGCCTCGCCGATCAGGAAGTGGCCGATGTTCAACTCCGCCACCTCGGGGATGGCGGCCACCTCGCGCACGGTGGCGTAGTCGATGCCATGACCCGCATGGACCTCCATGCCACGTCCGACCGCGTCGGCGGCGGCGGTGCGCAGACGGTCGAGTTCGTTTTGGGCGCGGGCGACGTCGCCATGACGAACGGCCTCGCAATAGGCGCCGGTATGCAGTTCGACCACGGCTGCGCCCACGTCGGCCGAGGCGGCGATCTGGTCGGCGCTGGCCTCGACGAAGATCGACACCCGCGCACCGGCGTCCCGCAGCGCCCGCACCGCCGGTGCGATGGCGGCGCGGCCCTTGACGACATCGAGCCCGCCCTCGGTGGTGATCTCCTCGCGCCGCTCGGGCACCAGGCAGGCGGCGTGCGGACGCTGGGCCAGGGCGATGTCCAGCATTTCGCGAGTCACCGCCACTTCCAGATTCAACGGCCGGCCGCGCCGCCGGCACAGGTCCGACAGTGCGACGATGTCGGCGTCGGAGATGTGGCGGCGGTCCTCGCGCAGGTGGGCGGTGATCCCGTCCGCCCCGGCGGCGATGGCGAGTTCCGCCGCGCGAAGCGGTTCGGGATAGCCCTCGCCGCGCGCGTTGCGGATGGTCGCCACGTGGTCGATGTTGACGCCCAGCCTCAGCCGGGCGCCGATCGACACGGCGGGGGCGCTCACTTCGACAGCCGGCGGCTGCCCGGTTCCTCCACCGGCAGGGCGGCGAGTTCGGGCGGCAGCTGGTCGGCGGGGTAGGCTGGGACCTTGTGGCGGGCCAGAGCGATCAGCGGCACGCCGACATCGGCCTCGCCGCCAGAGCGGTCGACGATGCAGGCGGCGCAGACCACCTTGGCGCCCACGGCCTGGATCGCAGCGATGCATTCACGCGAGGACAGGCCGGTGGTGACGATGTCCTCAACCATGGCGACGCGGGCGCCAGGCTCCAGGTGGAAGCCGCGGCGCAGCTTGAACACGCCGCCCTCGCGCTCGACGTAGAGCGAGGGGACCTTGAGCCAGCGCGCAGTCTCGTAGCCGGGGATGATCCCGCCCACGGCCGGCGACACCACCACGTCCACCTCGCCCGCCTCGGCCTGGATGCGCTCGGCCAGCGCCTTGCAAAGCCGCTCGGACCGTTCGGGATGCATGAACACCAGGTTCTTCTGCAGGAACACGCCGCTGTGCAGGCCGGAGGACAGGACGAAGTGCCCCTCGCGCAGAGCGCCCGCCGCCCGGAACTCGTCCATCACCGCTTCAGTGTTCATCCGCCACGCCTCTCATTGATCAAGGGCGTCGTAATGCCGGAAAATCCCGTCCTCGTTAAATGGAATGCGCCGCTCCGACGCCAGGTAGGCCTTTATCCGAGGCAAGGCCGCCACGCTGTCACGTAAGGCGAACACATTCGGGTATTGCTTGAGCATCCGCTTGATCGCCTTGGGGAAGGCGTAGGACAGACCCTCGACCACCTGGAATAAAGACAGGTCGGCGTAGGTAAGGTCGGCGCCGACCAGGTGTGCGGTCCCGTCCGGGTTGGCGACGAGCACCGTTTCGAAATAGCCCAGGAACTTCGGCAGCCGCTCGGCGCGGAAATCCTCGCTGCGGCGCGCGGCCTCGGCGAGCTGGTCCTCGTAATAGAGGTTCGACGCGACGGGGTGATGGGTGTCGTGCGCCTCCACCACCAGGTCGGCCAGCGTGAGCTGGAGCTGGCGGGTGAACCAGCGGCCCTTCGGATCCTGGGGCTCCAGGCCGTGGCGCTCGCCCAGAAAAGCCAGGATGTTGGCGACCTGGGCGATCAACAGTCCGTCCACCTTCAGGAACGGCGGCGCGAACGGCGGGGTTTCGCGCCCGCTCATCAGGCGGGTCATCGCGGCCATGCCGTCCTTGCCGCGCACGACGTCTCTATAGACTTGCCCGCTCGCCTCCAGGGCCAGGCGGACGAATTCGCCGCGCCCTTGGATCGAGGGCCAGTAGTAGAGTTCGTAGGCCATATGATCAGACCGCGGCGAGGAGCGCAGCCGCCTTCTGTTCCCTGGACTTGCCCAGGAAGCGCCGCGCGAAACGTACCAGACGTGGAAAGAAGGTCGGCCGGAGCAGACGCGGGTCATAGACCGACAGCCGGCGATCATTCTCCGACAGACAAAGGTCCATAAGACCCGGCACGTCGATCTCGGCCACCGCTTCGCCGCCGACCACGGTGAAATTGGTCTCCTCGGCGGTCCCCACGTCCTTGGCGAGCCCCATGCGCTCCCAACCCAGGAAAGCCCAGACCGCCATGACCTTCAGGTCGAACCAAGGCCTGCGCCACAGCGGCATGTTGCGGCGATACCAGGCCACCCAGTTGACGAAGAACAGGATGTGGCGACCCTCCTCGTGGATCACGGGTTCGAAAGTGTCGACCAACTCGGGCGGAAAGAAGCCCGAGCGCCTGGCCGCCTGGAACAGGCCGAAGGCGAAGAAGCTGTCGATGCACTCCGAGAAGCCGGTGACCATGAACGCCCATTCGGCGTCGCGGGGTTGCTTGTAGGGTTCGTCCGGCTTGACCTTGATGCCGTAGGCCTCGACCAGATTGGCCAGCACATGGCGGTGGCGGCCTTCCTCGAAACCGTTCAACTCCACCGCCTTGCGCAGCAGCGGGTCGGGGCAGAACTCGGCATAGGCCATCACCCGTCGGCTGGCCTTGTTCTCGGTCTGGATGGCGATGTCCCAGATCGGCAGGCCGGTCAGGCGCTCCAGGGCGGCAGGTTCAAGCTTCGGCCAGTCGATCACGGCCGGCTTGTAGGGATTGAACGTGTCCAGCAGGGTTCTGCAGAACAGCGCCTTGTGGGCGTCGGAGCCGATCCGGATCGGCTGCGGGAAGGGGGGAATCCCGCTCTCGGGGCCTTCCGAAAACTGAGCGGGATGCTGAGGTTTCAAGGTGCGGCGCTCCGCGATGCTTTAGATGGGCTTATCATACAGGGTGGAAACGCCAGCTTCATGGCGCGTGTGAAAAGCGCGAACGAAAAAGCCCGCCGACGCAACGCCGGCGGGCTCCAATCGTGCTCAGCACCCGGCGTCGTTGCGCGGTGCGGTATCAGGCGGTCGCGTCGGAGGCCTTCTTGCGACCGCGCGTGGCCTTGGGGGCGGCGGCCTCAGACGACACGGGAGCGGACGCTTCCTGCGGCTGCGCGCCGCGACCGCCGCGACCGAGACCGAGGGTCTTGGCCAGGCTGGAGCGCTGGGCGGAATAGTTGGCGGCCACCATGGGGTAGTCCTTGGCCAGGCCCCACTTGGCGCGGTACTCGTCCGGCGACATGCCCCGGGTGTTCAGGTGCCGCTTGAGCGACTTGTACTTCCGGCCATCCTCCAGGCTGATCAGATAGTCGGGGGTGACCGACTTCTTGATCGGCACCGCGGGGGTCAGGGGCGGCGCGGGCTCGGCCTGGGGACCGGAAGCGGCCTGGGTGAGCGCGTTGTGCACCTGCTGGATCAGCATCGGCAGGTCCGCAGCGGTCACGGTGTTGTTGGTGACGTAAGCGGAGACGATATCAGCGGTGAGTTCGACCGCTTCGGTGTTCTCGGCCATGAGAGCCTTCTTGCTTGGTAGGGTAAGAACCTGGGTGTCGCCGAGGGCGAACAGGCGACTCGGAACAGCGTGTATATAGATGTCCCTTTCCCATCGTCCAGCAAGTTCTAAAAACTTTTGTCTAATTCGATTTTCTTGCCAATGCCCGTCCGGTGCTGTTGAGCCCGCGAGGCCGGCCATTTCACATTAAATTCCACGCAGCTTAACGCCTGTTGGCTGTCCCCGGCCTGTTGGCCCGATGAATACGCATCGTTTCGCCGGTTGCGCGCACGTTTGCTGGTGGAGTTCAGCCAGTGGCGATGCGGAAAGTGTCAAGGTTGCAATATATAGCTGGGCCTGCATATTGCTGGGCTTGCGGGGACGCGGCGCAGATGTGGAATGCCCAACAATAGCGGCGCCCTGGACTGGGCGGTCGACGTTCTGGCGGATGGGGTGGGATTCGAACCCACGGTGGGCTTTCACCCACGGCGGTTTTCAAGACCGCTGCCTTAAACCACTCGGCCACCCATCCCAGGACCTCGGAAGGCGCTGCTCATAACAGGGGGCGGCGCGTGAGGCGAGGGGGTCGATTTCCATCCCATCGGACCAGTTGTCGGCGCGCTAACCTTGTTTTCAGCCTTGGCGCGCATCTTGGCCTCCATCGCTCGCGGGACAGTCCGCGCCCGGAGTTGGTTGGGAGGTTTCGGCGATGCAACGCTCTTGGCTAAGGCCACGCTTGCGTCATCTGCGCAGCATGGTCGCCCTGGCGACGCTCTGCGGACTGGCGGCCTGCGCGACCGCTCCGCCGGCGACACGGATCGCGAGCGCTGGAGGCGGCCGGACGCCGGCCTACAATCGGCCCTACCAGATCCATGGACGCTGGTACGTTCCAGCCAGTCAGCCGCACTATGACGTCGTCGGCGTCGCCTCCTGGTACAGCTACGAATCGCACAATCGCACCACGGCCGACGGCGAGCCGTTCAATGCGCGCCTCGCCGCCGCCGCCCACACCACCTTGCCGCTGCCCAGCTATCTAGAAGTGACCAACCTGGACAACGGCCGGCGTATCCGGGTGAGGCTCAACGATCGCGGTCCCTTCGTGTCGGGTCGGCTCATCGATCTGACCCGTGGCGCCGCCGAAGAGCTCGGTTATGTGGGCCGGGGCACCGCCCGCGTCCGGGTCAGATATCTCGGTCCGGCGCCGGCCTATGGGCGCGGCGACGTCTCCCTGTCTCAGGCCGACGGAACGCCGATCGACGACTCAGACGTGGTTTCGGCCATGGGTCAGCTCGCACAGGCGCCGCCCACAGTCGCGCCGACATCGTCGTTCCCGTCCGGCCCGGAACCCCAGCCCTGACCGACTGAGGGTCTTCGCCTCTTGCCTTCGACCCGCGAGGGGGCGAAGGACGGGCGGTGACACGCGGACGGTTCATCACTTTCGAAGGCGGAGAGGGGGCGGGTAAGACCACCCAGGTCCGGCGCTTGGCCGAACGGTTGGCGGCGCGCGGCGTCGAGACCGTCGTCACCCGCGAGCCCGGCGGTTCTCCTGGCGCGGAACAGCTCCGCGACCTGTTGGTGCGCGGATCGGTGGACCGCTGGTCGCCCACCGCCGAGACCCTGATCCTGTACGCCGCCCGCGAAGACCATCTCCAGCGCCTGATCCGGCCGGCCCTGGCGCGCGGAGCCTGGGTGCTGTGCGACCGCTTCGCCGATTCGACACGCGCCTACCAAGGCGCCGCCGGGGGAGCCGATGTCCGGCTGATCGCCGATCTGGAGCGCGCCGTGATCGGCGACACCCAGCCCGACCTGACCGTCCTGCTCGACGTGCCGGTCGAACTGGGCCTTGGGCGGGCGCACAGCCGCGGCGGCGCGGAGACCCGGTTCGAGGACAAGGGCGCGGCCTTCCACATGCGCCTGCGCGACGCCTATCTCGCCATCGCCGCCGCCGAGCCCGCGCGCTGCGTGGTGATCGACTCCAGCCGGACGCCGGACGAGGTGGCCGCCCAGCTTTGGAGCGCGGTGAGTGCGCGACTGGCCCTGGGCGCGGCATGAGCCGTTCCGAGCCCCAGGCCGCGCCGCCGCATCCGCGCCACAGCTTCCGCCTCGACCATGTCGACGCGCCGGCCGAGGCGTTCGAGCAATCCATGGCGCGCGGGCGGCTCCACCATGCCTGGCTGCTCACCGGACCGGAGGGCGTGGGCAAGGCCAGCTTCGCCTACCGCGCCGTACGTCGGCTGCTGGGCGCCGCCTCGGACCCGAGTTTCGGGCCACTGGGATCGTCGCCGGACGACCCGGTCAGCCGCATGATCGCGGCCCAGTCGCACCCCGATCTGATCGTGCTGGAACGCGCGGTCGAAGGTGGCGTCACGAGGCGCAACATCCCGGTCGATGAAGCGCGCCGCCTGCCCGAGTTCTTCGCCAAGGCCCCGGCCATCGCCCCGTTCCGCGCCGCCATCATCGACGCCGCCGACGATATGAACGTCAACGCCGCCAATGCGGTGCTGAAGACGCTGGAGGAGCCGTCCGGTCGCGGCGTGCTGTTCCTGATCAGCCATGCGCCGGGCCGGCTGTTGCCGACGATCCGCTCACGTTGCCGACGCCTGGCGTTCTCGACCTGGAGCGAGACGGCGCTGGCGGCTTTCGCACGCGAACACCTCGACCTGGACGCCGACGACGCCATACGGCTCGCGGGCATGGCCCACGGCGCGCCGGGGCGGCTGCTGGCGTTGGCGGCGTCCGGGGCGCTGGCGGTGGACGATCAAGCCGAACGTCTGCTGGGTCAGCTGCCCGACATCGACCGCGCGCTGACCCAAGGGCTGGCGGACGGATTTCGTGGAGGCGAGGGGGCGGCGCGGTTCGCCCTGGTGCTGGAACGTCTGGCGGATCGCCTGCACCAGGCCGCGACCTCGGGCCAGCTTCCGGATCGCTCCGCCGCAGCCTGGTCGCGGGTGTGGGCGCGGGTGTCGGACCTACCTGGGGAGGTGGAAGGCCTGAACCTCGATCGCGCCGACGCCTTCTGGACGGTGATGGCCGAGCTCTCGACGACCGCCCGCAACTATGCAGCGCCGTTCTGACCACTCATGCTGATCGCCCGATGTTGATCGATAGCCACGTCAACCTGCACGCCCATCCGTTCGACGAGGATCGGGAGGCCGTCATCGCACGGGCGCGCGAGGCCGGAATCGGGTTGATGCTGACCATCTGCGACAAGCTCAGCTCGCTGGAAGCGATCCAGGCCATCGTCCAGGCGAACGACGATATCTGGGCGACGGTTGGCGTCCATCCGCACGAAGCCAAGGATTATCAGCAACTTGATGCAGATAAGTTAATCCGATTGGCGACCTCGGAACGTATCGTCGGTATCGGTGAGACCGGTCTCGACTACCACTACGACCTCAGCCCAAGGGACCAACAGCGCGCGGTGTTCGGCGCCCACATCGCCGCCGCTCAGGCGACGGGCCTGCCGCTCGTGGTCCACACGCGCGAAGCCGACGAGGACATGGCCGCCATGCTCGAAGCGGCCTACGCCGAGCATCCGTTCAAGCTGCTGATGCATTGCTACACCAGCGGTGCGGAGCTGGCGGCCCGCGCGGCGGCGCTCGGCGCGTGGTTTTCGGTCTCGGGCATCGCCACCTTCAGGGCGGCTCAGGGGGTGCGCGACGTGATCGCCCAAATGCCGGAGGATCGGATCATCGTGGAGACCGACTGTCCCTATCTGGCGCCGGTTCCCATGCGCGGCCGACGCAACGAGCCGGCGTTCCTCCCGCATGTGCTGGCCAAGCTGGCGGATATCCGGGGCTGGTCGCTGATCGAGGCCGAGGTGCGGACCAGCAAGGCCTTCTTCGCCCTGTTCGACCGCATTCCCCGTCCGGGGTCATATCCGGGGGAGGGCGAATGAGTCCGCGTCTCGAATTCACGATCCTGGGCTGCGGTTCATCGGGCGGGGTGCCGCGGGCTGACGGCGTCTGGGGCGCCTGCGACCCGGCTAACCCTCGTAACCGGCGCTCCAGATGCTCCCTTGCGGTTCGCAGAAAAAATGATATAAATCAAAGTGATGAAACCACTATCCTGATAGATACGTCGCCGGACCTGCGATATCAGACCGCCGCCGCCGAGGTGAAGCGGCTGGACGCGGTGCTATACACCCACGACCACGCAGACCAGACCCATGGCATCGACGACCTCAGGGTCTTCTTCCTGACCAGCCGCCGCAAGACGCCTTGCTACATGGACCCCGAAACCCGGCGCACCCTGATGAGCCGCTTCGGCTACATCTTCGAGAGCCAGACCGGCTATCCGGCCATCTGCGAGGCGCGGGACCTGCCACCGCACGGCGAGGCCTGGGAGATCGCGGGCCCCAGCGGCTCCATCCCGATCCTGACCTTCGACCAGGACCACGGCGGGGTGCGCTCGGTCGGCTATCGCATCGGCCCGGTCGGCTACTGCAGCGATGTGGTGGCCTTGCCGCCGGAAGCCATGGCGGCGTTGGCGGGGGTGGAGGTGTTCATCGTCGACGCCTTGAGGGACCGGCCGCATCCGACTCACGCCCACGTGGACATGGCGCTGTCGTGGATCGAGACGCTCAAGCCCGGGCGCGGCGTACTGACCAACATGTTTGGCGACCTGGACTACGCAACCTTGGCGGCGCGCCTGCCGAAGGGGATCGAGCCGGCCTACGACGGCATGGTGATCGAAACCGGCGTGTGAGCGCGCACGCGCTCGGCATAGCCCCACCATGCCGGTCACCGCCTCAATATCACGATATATTTCCGATAATATTCCTTATGCGTGAAATGGATGTAACCGCCATACGGCGCGACCGCCCTCATCTCCAACAGGTTCAAACCTTTTGATTCAGGATCCGTGTATCGCGGCGCATGTCGGACTTCGGCAGCTCGCTAAGTCCTGACAGCACCTCCGCCATCGCGTCCCAAAGTTCCTTGGGCCGAACCGCCCCGCCCGACCGCGCGAGCGTTCCATAGTTGAGCGCGCTCGCTTTCGTCGCTAGGCCTCCGAGCGTCGCGCAGTCGTTAGATAGGCCGCCAGGATCGAGGCTGATTGACGCGACCCCAACCACAAACAGCGCTGTCGTAGCGAGGTAGAAGATTGGCGGCCCCTTGATCGCCGTGACGATCACTGCGCCGACGATGGCCGAGAGCAACAGAAGGCAGCCTACCCCACTGAGCCACCGCCCTTGAGGCCCTGGAAGCCGGAGCCCGCTGTCGCTTCGAAGCTGACCGAGAAACGCTCGGGCGTTCCAGCCGACGCAGTCCGCAAGTTGGGTATCGGGTCTGAATTCGACGCCGGGATGCATTGCGCGCAAGCATCGCCGCAGTCGATAGAATGCCATCGACGTCATGCACGACCCCGGCTCTCCAATCTGCGTGGAGAAGCGGGAATGCAGCAAATCATATATGTGTCCGACCGTGCTGCACGAGGCAGCTTCATCGTCGCCGATCTTCAGCGCGAAGGCCTTCTCCAGGCTGATCAGCGCTTCCACCGGATCAAGGTCGTCGTCCAATCCCAAGGTGTTCGACATGCTGACTTCGTCCATTGCTCAGCGCGCGACGACTTCTGACTTTCGGTCGTGAAGGCCAAGTGTGGCTATCAACCAAAACGTCAATCCGCCGATCAGGCCGAACGCTGCAACCTGAAGAACAGAATGGGCTCCATAAATCCAGCCCCGACAATGGATGCGGCCTTCCCCACGGGAGGCGCCCTATCGCACACGGCCGGCGACGGATTAGGATCGAATCCGAAGCGGAGGATCGGGCGATGAAGGCGCAAGAAGCTGTCGGGCTTTGGCCGGACCTGCCGTTCGCGCAGCTCCAGCCCACCGCCGAGACGCTACAGCTCTGGTGCCAGGTGGTCGGGAAAGTCCGGCTGTCCTGTGCGCCGTGGCTCAATCACGCCTGGCACGCGACACTCTATGTTTCGGCGCGTGGGCTCACGACCTCGCTGATACCCCATGGCGCCGTTGCGCTCGAACTGGAGTTCGATTTCGTAGCCCACGAGCTGGTCATCCAGATCAGCGACGGCGGCGAGCGCCGGATCAAGCTGACGGTGAAAAGCGTGGCCGATTTTTACGGCGAAGTGATCGACGGGCTGGCGGCGTTGGGCGTCCCGGTGACGATCGACCCGACGCCCAACGAAATGGCCGACGCGACGCCCTTTCCGCAGGACACGGCCCCGCGCGCCTACGATCCGCATATAGCGCAGAGCTATTGGCGCGCGCTGGTCCAGATCGATCGGGTGTTCAACCGCTTCCGTACCGCCTTCCTGGGGAAATGCAGTCCGGTGCACCTGTTCTGGGGCAGCTTCGACCTCGCGGTGACCCGGTTTTCCGGCCGACCCGCCCCCCTGCATCCCGGCGGGGTCCCTCACCTGCCCGATGCGGTGACGCGGGAAGCCTATTCGCACGAGGTTTCGAGCGCGGGTTTCTGGCCTGGCGGAGGCGGCGTCGACGAACCCTGCTTCTATTCCTACGCCTATCCTACGCCCGATGGATTCGCGTCCGTGGCGGTCGATCCGTCAGCAGCCCGCTTCGCCCCCGGGCTCGGCGAGTTCCTGCTGCCCTATCGGGCGGTCCGCGGCGCACCCGATCCAGACGCCGCCCTGCTCTCGTTCCTTCAGAGCACCTATGACGGCGCCGCTGATCTCGCCGGCTGGGATCGCGCGGCGCTCGAATGCGCCGAAGGTCGTGTGGGCCGTCCGCGGGTCGTGAATTGACACCCTCCGAGGGGACGTCCACGTCCGGGCTGTGCTAAGAATTCGCCCGACGCGTACCTTATATCCCACCAGGTCGCCCCTCCCTTCCAAAGGAGATGCCTTTGGCGTCCACACCCGCCCTGCCCGCAAAGCCAATCCACTATCCCACGGCCGCCGAGCGATCCGCCGATCGCTGGGTCCACGTCGTCGGCCTGTCCGCGGCGGCTGTTGGCGGCCTTGTCCTGACAGGGCTTTCGATCGGCTTCGGCACGTGGACGCAGGTCCTGGCCATCGGCGTCTATGCGGCCTGCCTGATCGCCACCTTCCTCTGCTCGGCCGCGTACAACCTAGCGAGCCCGCGTCGACAGCCGCTGCTTCGCCGCTTCGATCACGCGGCCATCTTCCTGATGATCGCCGGGTCCTATACGCCGTTCACCACCCAGCGGTTGCACGGCCCTCTGGCGATCTGGATGACGGGAGCGGTCTGGGCGACGGCGATTGGCGGCGCCTTCGGCAAACTGTTCCTGCCGGGACTCTCCAATAGAATCTGGATCGTGGTCTACCTGGCGATGGGTTGGCTCGCCATCGTCGCCATCAAACCGCTTCTCGCCGCGACCTCGATCATCAGCTTCGTCCTGCTGATCGCAGGCGGCGTGGTCTATTCGACCGGCGCCCTGGTCTATGTCCGCAAGCAGCTCGCCTATCGACGTGCGCTCTGGCATGGGTTCGTCGTCGCCGCCGCGGCGACCCACTACGCCGCCATCCTGACCGGTGTCGTCCTGTTCGGAGCGCGATAGGCGCGGGGGGCCGGGACGCCTCAGGATGAGCTCAAAGCGAGCGATCCCCTCTAACATTTCACAGCCGCAAGCTTAGCCATGGACAGAGGTCGCAAATACACGCTAAGCGCGCGCGATGAAGCTCAGATGGATCGAGATCGTTTGTGTCCTGATAGCCGGGGGGCTGTTGATCGCATCCTGCAGCGGCGTGTTTCACTGACCGCCTGATCCACCGCCGACAAGGCTCATCGCGCTGGGACAACCCTACTCCGATAGAGCGTCGGCCAACTTGGTTCCCCGCCGCCACACCGCTCCTGGCGGCTCGCGTCGGACACCTGAAAGTTATGGCCGTCATAGGTCCACTGAGTGCTCAAACCGCAATCCGCGACGCCGCGCCCCTTGGCGCTTTCGGCCAGTGTGGCGGTCTTCGGATCATAGGACGCTTCGGTATATTCGCCGGCCGTCTTGGAGTCCTCGGGGGCGGATGTGGGCGCTCGAGGCAACGCCAGCAACTTGGCGCGACTGGGCTCGGCGCGTGGTGTTCGGAACACCAGGTTGGAGCTCTGGTAGGCCCCGTCGCTGCATTCGACGACAACGATGGCCTCCTCTGCATTCAGAGGCTCCGCGGCGTCCTCATCCCTGCGCTGCGAGTCGCAATCATGCGCCTTGAGGATTTGAGCCTGAGTTCGCCGCACGGCCATGATCAGAGCGCCGGAGTCCTTCAACGGAGTGGACAGCACGGCGGCGTGGATGATCGGCGGGGCCGGGGCCGGTGGCGTAGCCGAAGCGGGCGCAGGGCCGGTGCGGACTAGGGCGCTGGCGTTTCCCAGCCGTCCCTGGACCTCGTCCATCGCCAGCAGCACGGCGGAGAAGCCCTTCAAGGTCGCCTGGGGCGTCTTGGCGGTAGCGGAGAAGGACAGCAGGGTCCCGTTGCGGATCATCCGCATGAAATCCAGCGCAGCCTTGCCATCGAGCGTACGTTCCGTGGGCTCGCTGGTCCGCCCCCAGCCGTGAACGCCGATGGGATGGCCGTCCAGCCGGGCCTTATCGACATCGAAGGCGGTCTCGGCGTTCAGGGACAGGTTCGCCTTCCCATCCGGGCCGCCGTCCCGCGTGAAGGTGACGTAGCCGATCTCGCCCGTCGCGGCCGACGCATCCGGGGCGGAGTCGTCCGGCACGAACTTGGCCACACAGCTGCGGGTATTGTCGCAGGCGAGGATCCAGTCGCCGATCTCGCGATAGATCGGCGTGCTGGCGACGGTCGCGGCCCAGCTTCGTCCAGGCTGGCCGGCGAATCCGATCGCCATGAGGGCGACCCCCGCGACGGCGGGAAGCAGGCGGCGCACGACCCGCGAAATCGATGCCGAGGACAACGTCATGGCCCTGCTCTCTCCCACCGCCCGAGGTGCGCGTAGCATCTGTCCTCGCCGCATCCGAGCGACTAGCCTTAAGGACATGACCGTTCCGCTAACAAGGCGGCCCGCCAGTATTTTCGACCGCAGCAGGATCGCCCGTGACCGAGACGACCGACATCAGCCGGCTGATCGCCATTATGGCCCGGCTGCGCGATCCCCAGAACGGATGCCCCTGGGACCAGCAGCAGACCTTCGCCACTATCGCCCCCTACACGGTGGAGGAGGCCTACGAGGTCGCCGACGCCATCGAGCGCAACGACCTGAACGATCTGCAGGACGAACTCGGCGACCTTTTGCTGCAAGTGGTGTTCCATTCCCGCATCGCGCAGGAGCAGGGCGAATTTGAGTTTCAAGACGTCATAAATTCTATTTGTAACAAGATGATACGACGTCATCCTCATGTCTTCGGGGAGGCTTCGTTCGAAGCTGTGGCCGCCCAATCCCTGGCCTGGGAGGAGATCAAGGCCGCCGAGCGGGTCGCCAAGGGGCCCGGGCGCTCGGGCGTGCTGGACGACGTCCCCTCCGGCCTGCCGGGCATGTTGCGGGCGGTGAAGCTGACCAAGCGGGCCGCGCGTGTCGGTTTCGACTGGCCGGATACGCTGACGGTGCTCGACAAGCTGCAGGAGGAGATCGCCGAACTGCAGGTCGAGATCGCGGCCGGCGATCGGGAGAAGGCGCGCGAGGAACTGGGCGACCTGCTGTTCGTTTGCGCCAACCTGGCCCGCAAGCTCGAGGTCGATCCGGAAGACGCCCTACGGGCGGCCAACGCCAAGTTCACCCGCCGCTTCCGCTTCATCGAGGCGGCGTTGTCGGCGCAGGGGCTGCGGCCGGAGCAGTCCAACCTCGCCGATATGGACGCCCTGTGGGACGAGGCGAAACGGGTCGAGAAGGCGACGCCTACTCCGCCGCCAACCGGGTCCTGATCTCGGGGAACTGCCGCTCGAAGCGGCCGAGCGCCTGGGCGTCCAGCCGTACCGAAAGCTCGAGTTCTCCATTTTCCTGTTCTCGCCGCTCGACCACGCGTCCGTGGCGGTAAAGCCAGGCCAGGGCCTCGCCATCGTCGGAGGGCAGCACCAGGTCGATGGCTGCGCTATCGTCGATGCGTTCGGCGATGCGACGGAGCAGGAGGTCGCATCCCTCCCCCGTCAGCGCCGAGACCGCCACCGCCTCCGGGCCGCTTTCACCCGCACGTCGCGCGCGGGCATGGAGCGCCGCCTGCTCGTCCTCCGGCGCCTGGTCGAGCTTGTTCCAGACCTCGATCATCCGCTCGGGCGTGGCTTCGATCCCGAGCTGTTCCAGGACGAGTTCCACGTCCTTGGCCTCGGTCGCGCTCTGAGGACTGGAGATGTCGCGTACGTGCAGGATCACGTCGGCCGACTCCACCTCTTCCAGGGTGGCGCGGAAGGCCGCGACCAGTTCGTGCGGCAGGTCGGAGATGAAGCCCACGGTGTCGGACAGGATGGCCGGCCGCCCGTCGGGCAACTTCAGGGTGCGAAGCGTCGGGTCCAGGGTGGCGAACAGCATGTCCTTGGCCAGGACCTGTCCGTCGGTCAGGCGGTTGAACAGGGTGGACTTGCCGGCGTTGGTGTAGCCGACCAGCGCGACAGTTGGATAAGGCACGCGACCGCGCGCAGAGCGATGCAGGGCGCGGGTGCGGCGCACGTCCTCCAGATCGGCGCGCAGGCGGACCATGCGGTCGGCCAGCAGGCGCCGGTCGGCCTCGATCTGGCTTTCACCGGGGCCGCCCAGGAAGCCGAAGCCCCCGCGCTGGCGTTCCAGGTGGGTCCAGGTCCGCACCAGGCGCGACCGTTCGTAGGACAGGCGCGCCAGTTCGACTTGCAGCTTGCCCTCGCGGGTGCGGGCGCGGCGGGCAAAGATCTCCAGGATCAGGCCCGTGCGGTCCATCACCTTGGCGTTCCAGGCTTTTTCAAGATTGCGCTGCTGGACGGGGGTCAGGGCGTCGTCGACCACCACGACCTGGATATCCAGGTCGGCGACCTTGGCGCCCACCTCGTCCACCCGTCCCTTGCCGAACAGGGTGGCCGGGCGCGTGGTGCGCAGTTGGATGATTTCGGCGCCCTTGATCTCAAGATCGAGCGCCAGGGCGAGACCGCAGGCTTCTTCCAGCCGGGCCTCGGGTTCGCGCAAGGCGCCGCTGCGGGCGATCTGCGGGTGCAGGACGATTGCGGACTGGGGCGGAGGGCGCCGATCGACGCCCTTCGCCTTGCCGTGTCGAGGTTGGTCTTCGGTGTCTAGGCCTCTGTCTCGGCTCAAATGTCGTCGCTCTCGGCAGGCTCATACAGCTGGACGGGTTGAGCCGGCATGATGGTGGAGATGGCGTGCTTGTAGACCAGCTGGGATTGGCCATCGCGGCGCAGCAACACGCAGAAATTATCGAACCAGGTGACCACGCCTTGCAGCTTCACACCATTGACGAGGAAGATGGTGAGCGGCGTCTTGGAGCGCCGCACGCTGTTCAGGAAGGTGTCCTGGAGGTTTTGCTTTTTGTCGTTCGACATTGTTTGTCCTTCGAATTGTAAAGGCGGACGACGAGCGCCCGCCACACACATGCATAGGCTACGCCCGAGGCCCGCCCCGTCGCAACCGTATCCCACTTGGAGGGATTACCAGGCGTTTCGCCTGGCGTGATCCAGATATAGGGCGCGAAGACGACGAGTCACAGGACCCGGTCGTCCATCTCCCACCAGGACGCCGTCGATCGCCGTGATCGGCGTGACGAAGGCGCTGGCCGCGGTCAGAAAGGCTTCGCGCGCCGTCTTCGCCTCTTCCAGGGAGAAGGGTCGCTCATCGACCCGGATCTGGATTTCGCGGGCGAGCTCGATCAGGGTGGCGCGGGTGATCCCACGCAGGATGTTGGCGCCGGTATCGCGCGTACGGAGCGCGCCGTTGGCGTCCACGATCCAGGCGTTGGTCGAGGCGCCCTCGGTGACCAGGCCGTCTTGATCTATCAGCCAGGCCTCATAGGCGCCCGCCTCCCGCGCCGCCTGCTTGGCGAGGACGTTGGGCAGCAGGCTCACGGTCTTGATATCGCAGCGACCCCAGCGTTGGTCCGGTTGGGAGATCACCGTCACGCCCTTATCCGCCTTGGCCTCCATCGCTCCCAGATCGAGCGCCTTGGCCGTCACCACCACGGTGGGCTGAGGGGCCGGCGACGGAAACGGGTGGTCCCGGCGGGCGACGCCACGGGTGACCTGCAGATAGGCCAAGCCGTCGCGGATGCGGTTTCGGCGCACGGTCTCGCGCACCACGGTCAGCAGGGCGGCGCGACTGCGCGGCCAGCCGATGCGCAGCTCCGACAGGCTCCGCTCGAGCCGGGCCAGATGGCCTTCCGCGTCGGTCAGCCGGCCGTCGAGCACCGCCCAGACCTCGTAGACGGCGTCGGCGAACTGGAAGCCCCGATCCTCGATATGGACCATAGCCTCGCCGTGAGGGAGGTATCGGCCGTTCACATAGGCGACGCGCGACATCAGTCCTCTTCGCTCTCGTCGCCGCCCCGCAAGGGCGAAACGCCCAACGACTTCAGCTTGCGGTGCAGCGCCGAGCGCTCCATGCCGATAAAGGCCGCCGTGCGCGATATATTTCCGCCAAAGCGCAGGATCTGGGCGGTGAGATACTCCCGCTCGAACACCTCGCGCGCATCGCGCAGCGGCAGGGCGATGATCCGCTCCGGCCCCATCGATCCCGCAGCCCCGGCCGCCGCGACCTCCGACGGCAGCATCTCGGCGGTGATCACCTCGGAAGGGTCGCCCGAGGCCAGGATCAGCAGGCGCTCCACATTGTTGCGGAGCTGACGGACATTGCCCGGCCAGTCGTGGATCTGCAGGGTGGCGATGGCGTCCTCGCCTAGAATCCGCTTGGGCAAGCCCGTGGCCTCGCTGATTCGGTCGATGAAGTAATCCACCAGTTCGGCGATGTCCTCGCGCCGCTCGCCTAGGCCCGGCACGCGCACCGGCACCACGTTCAGGCGGTGGAACAGGTCCTCGCGGAAACGGCCGGTTTCGATCTCCTCGCGCAGGTTCTTCGACGAGGACGAGATCACCCGCACATCGACCTGGACGTTCTCCTCGCCCCCCACGCGGCGGAAACGCTGCTCGACCAGCACCCGCAAGATACGCCCCTGGGTCTCGCGGGGCATGTCGGCCACCTCGTCGAGGAACAGGGTGCCGCCGTGGGCGCGCTCGAACACGCCGATCTTGCGCGGACGGCCGCCCTCGCCTTCCTCGCCGAACAACTCCAGCTCCATGCGTTCGGGCGAGAGGCCGGCGGCGCTGATGGCCACGAACTCGTTCTTGGTGCGCGGGCTGCTCTCGTGGATCATCCGCGCTACCAGCTCCTTGCCCGAGCCTGGCGGTCCGGACACCAGGATGCGGCTGTTGGCGGGCGCGATCTTGGACACGAGCTGACGCAGCTGCTGCACCACGGCGGAGTGGCCGATGACCCCTTCAGGGGCGATGGCCTGGGTGCGCAGCCGCTTGTTCTCGCGCTTGAGCGAAGCGGCTTCCAGCGCGCGCTCGACCACGATCAGCAGACGGTCGGCCTTGAAGGGCTTTTCCAGAAAGTCGTAGGCGCCGCGCTTGATGGCGCTGACGGCGGTCTCGATGTTGCCGTGGCCCGAGATCATCAGCACCGGCAGGTCGGCGTCGAAGCCCTTGACCAGGTCCAGCAGCTCCAGCCCGTCCAGGCCGCCGCCCTGCATCCAGATGTCCAGAATCAGCAGCGCCGGCCGACGCGCGCGGATCGCCGCCAGGGCGGCGTTGGAATCCGCCGCGGTACGCACGGCGTAGCCCTCGTCTTCCAGGATGCCGCCGACAAGGTCGCGGATGTCAGCTTCGTCGTCCACGACGAGGATATCGGTCGCCATTTGGTACCCTTAGACGCGAATCATCGCTTCAGACAGTTGCAACGCTGAAAGGTGCGGGCGCCGAGGCCGCATGCAGCGCAGGAAAGACCAGTCGCGCGCGGGCGCCCCGACCCAGGGTCGCATCGGTCAGCTCCAATTCGCCCCCGTGTTCCTCAAGGATGCGCTTGACGATGGCCAGACCAAGGCCGGTGCCCTTCTCGCGCGTGGTGACGTAGGGCTCCGTGAGCCGGTCGCGATCCTTGTTGGGCAGGCCCAGACCGTTGTCCTCGACTTCGAACACGATGCTGGTCGGCTCGATCAACAGTCGTGCGACGATGCGGCCAGGCGGTTCCGGCTGAGTGGCGACGCGGGCGCCGATCGCCTCGCCTGCGTTCTTCAACACGTTCAGCAGGGCCTGGGCGACCAGGCGTCCGTCGCAGACCAGATGGACCTCGCCTTCGGAAATCTCGCTGAGCACCTCGACGTCGGGATTGGCCACCCGTTCGGAGAATACCGCTTGGCGCAGCAGTTCGGCGGCGTCCTCCGTCGCCAGCTTGGGCGCGGGCATACGCGCGAAGGAGGAGAATTCGTCCACCATCCGGCCGATGTCGCCCACCTGGCGGATGATGGTGTCGGTGCAGCGGTCGAAAGTGTCCAGATCGCTGGTGATCTCCTTGCGGTATCGACGGCGGATTCGCTCGGCGGACAGCTGGATGGGGGTGAGCGGGTTCTTGATCTCGTGGGCGATACGGCGGGCGACGTCGCGCCAGGCCGCGTTGCGCTGAGCGGTCAGCAGGCGCGTGATATCGTCGAAGGTCAATACCAGCCCGGTTTCGCTGCGACCCGAGACGCGGACGCGAAGCCTGCGGGTGTCGGCGCCGCGTAGGATGTCCAGCTCGGCCTCGGCGTCGTGTCCGGAACTGGCGGCGCGCGCCATCACCTCAGCCATCTCCGGCGCCGCGTTCGCCAACGAGCGGCCAAGCGCGGCCGCCTCGTCCAGACCCAGCAAGGCCAGCGCCCGCGCATTGATCGCCGACACCCGTCCGGCCGCATCCAGGCCGACGACGCCGGCGCTGACCCCCGACAGGACCGCTTCGATGAACCGCCGCCGCGATTGGGCGTCCTCGCTTGCAGCCGTCAGGGCCGCCTGCTGGGTCTGAAGATCGCTCGTCATCCTATTGAATGCGCGAGATAAGACGGCGATCTCCTCAGGGTCCTTGCGGGTGTCCACCCGCGCGCTCAGATCGCCGGACGCCACCTGGTCGGCAGCCTGGACCAGACGCGAGACGGGGGCGGCGATCTGAGTGGCGACGCTGATGCCGACCCAGACGGCCCCTACTAGAACCAGCAGGCCGGTCTCCACGTAGGCGAGCAGGAAGATGGCCTGGATGCGAGCGCTGTAACGGTCCGCTTGCCGGTAGGCGATGACCGACTGCTGCGAGCGGCGAAGCTGGGCCATGATCCCCTCGCCCATCGGTCGCGCCACGTACAGATAAGCTTCCGGATAGGCCCGCAGCCGCATGACGCCGCGAACGTAGTCGGTGGAGAAGGGCGTGCTCACCTCGTCCTTTTTAGCGGCCGCCGCGATGGCCTCGGGCGGCGGGGCGAGGAAGGGCGGCGCCGACGGCTGCTCTGCGCGGGCCAGCACCCGGCCTTCGCTGTCAATCAGATAGACCGCCGCCATGTCCCGCACGACCACTTCGGTCGCCAGGATGCCGCTGAACTGCAGGCGGGAACGTTCGAAGCTGGCCTCGTTGCGGTTGAGGTCCTCGGCCATCGGCCCCATCCGGTTGCGGATGAACTCCTGCTGTTCGTCGATATAGGCGTGGGTGACGGTTGCGGCGTTGTCGACCACGGTACGCACGCGGTTGGAGAACCAGGTCTCCACCCCCTGGTTGATCAGCAGGCCGAAGAACACCGCCATGATCACCGCCGGCGCGACCGCCGAGAGGGCGAAGGTGATGACGAACCGGCGATGCAGGCGCACGCCCGCATTCTTCGCATTGGGGCCGAACAGGCTGACGACCCGCAGCGCGGCTATGCTGGCCAGTCCCAGAATCACCACCAGGTTGGCGGTGAGGACGAAGACCACGAAGCTCCGCGGCGCGGCGAGCGGGCGAGTCGCCGGCGCACCGACGGTCAGGAACACCGCCACCGCCGTCACCAGCGCGGTCAGGATAAAGAGGACGCCGAAGACGTAGGCGCCTTTGGGCCGCATCGACGCCTCGAGGGCGGCGTTGCGATCGAGGCGGTCTTCGACATCCGGCGCGATCGCTTCGGACATCCGTATAGGCTTAGCCACCTGTGCTACGTTTTCAACAGCTTGTTGCGCTGACGCGTCACCCTGGACAAGGCCGCCGCCAAGCTCCAAAAGCGCGCCATGCAATTTGCGGCCGTGATCGTGGCCGCCGGCGTCGGTCGGCGGGCGGGTGGAGAGACACCCAAGCAATGGCGCCAGGTCGCGGGAAAGCCCGTGGCGCTATGGTCCGCCGAGACGCTGATGGCGGCCGGAGCCCGGCCGCTGGTCGTGGTGATCTCCAAGGAGGACGCCGCCATCGCCGCCGAGGTCTTCGTCGGATTGGAAGGTCTCGAGATCGTGATCGGCGGGACCGAGCGAATCGATTCGGTGCGGGCGGGTCTGGACGCCCTGCGCGCGCACCCGCCCGAGGCGGTGCTGATCCACGACGCGGCCCGGCCCTTCGTGACCTCCGCTCACATTGCCGACCTGTTGGGCGCGCTGGAGCAGGCCGAAGGCGCCCTGCCCGCCTTGCCCGTCAGCGACACGCTCAAGCGCACGGGCCCCGATCGGATCGTCATCGAAACCCCGGGTCGCGACGGTCTCTGGCGCGCCCAGACGCCCCAGGCGTTCCGCTACACCGCGCTGGTGGACGCCTACGCCCGCTGGCCGGCCGGCGAGACCCCGACCGACGACGCAGCGGTGCTGGAGCGTGTGGGCGGACGCGTGGCGCTGACGCCCGGCGATCCCATGTTGATGAAACTGACCTATCCGGAGGACTTTCCCATGGCCGAAGCCTTGGCGGGCGCCGCACGCGTGGTGCGCGTGGGCCAGGGGCTCGACGCCCACCGGTTCGGAGAGGGGACGTCGGTCTGGCTGTGCGGGATCGCGATTCCTCACGACCAATCGCTGATCGGCCATTCCGACGCCGACGCCGGCCTGCACGCCCTGACCGACGCCATCCTGGGGGCGATCGGCGAAGGCGACATCGGCGACCATTTCCCGCCGACCGATCCGCAATGGCGCGGCGCGGCCTCGGACCTGTTCCTGCTGCACGCGGTGGAACTGGTGAAGCGCAAGGGCGGCCGGCTGCTGAACGTGGACGTGACCTTGGTCTGCGAACGGCCCAAGATCAAACCGCACCGCGCCGCCATGCGCGAGCGCCTCGCCAAACTGCTCGGCCTGCCGCTGGACCGGGTGAGCGTGAAGGCGACCACCATGGAGGAGATGGGCTTCACCGGCCGCGGCGAAGGTCTTGCCGCCCAAGCCATCGCCACGGTCGAAACGCCGGCCTAACCATAGCGAGGACAGATGACGGCCGAGATTATAGACGGCAAAAAGCTCGCGCAACTGGTGCTGGACGAGGTGGCCAAGGCGGTGGTCGACATGTCCCGTCCGCCGGGCCTGGCCGTGGTGTTGGCCGGTGACGACCCCGCCAGCCATGTCTACGTCAACGGCAAGGCCAAGCGCGCGAAGGAGGTCGGCTTCCACGCGGAACTGAAGCTGTTGCCGGCCGACGTGTCCGAGGTCGAGCTGCTCGCGGTGATCGACGCGCTGAACGGGCGCGACGAGATCGACGGCATCCTGGTCCAGCTCCCCCTGCCCGCGCACCTGAACACCCTGCGCATCATGGCCGCCGTGGACCCCTCCAAGGATGTGGACGGACTGCATGCGCTCAACGCCGGCCTGCTGTCCCAGGGTGCAGAGGGCCTGATCCCCTGCACGCCGCTGGGATGCATGAAGCTGATCAAGTCGGTCGTCCCCGATCTGACCGGCAGCCACGCTGTGGTCATTGGCAGCTCCAACATCGTCGGCAAGCCGGTCGCCGCCTTGCTGCTAGCCGAACAGGCGACGGTGACCCAGGCCCATATCCACACGCGCGACACCCAGTTCATCTGCCGAGGCGCCGACATCCTGGTCAGCGCCGTCGGCAAGCCCGGCCTAGTGCGCGGCGACTGGATCAAGCCGCGGGCGGTGGTGATCGACGTCGGCACCACGCGCGTGCGCCAACCCGACGGCAAGATGCGGACGGTGGGCGATGTAGCCTTTGACGAGGCCGTCGAGGTGGCGGGCGCGATCACCCCGGTTCCAGGCGGTGTCGGTCCGATGACCATCGCCTGCCTGATGGAGAACACCTTGCGGGCCGCCAGGGCGCGCAACGCTCACGCGGCGGCCTAACGGTTCCAGTCGAGCTCGTCGCCAGCCTATCTCCCGGCCGAAGCTGACCCCCTCCGTCTTCCCCCGACTTGATCGGGGGATCCATGGAACAGGTCTGTCAGCCCATGAGGCGGCGGAAGCGTCGCGCCATGGGTCCCCCGATCAAGCCGGGGAAGACGGATGAAGAGGGCGTGCACCCTTATAGGTCCCGTCCCTCCTGCCCTCGATGCAGCTCAAGAAAACGGCCCGGGAGATCGCTCTCCCGGGCCGCTTCGTATTCAACCTCGAAGGTCGGCGGTGTATCCGCCTACGCTTCCTCGGCCATCGATTGCTCGATCTGCGCGGGGAAGGCTTCGATGGCCTCCTCGCGTTGCGCCGTCAGGGCCTCGTCGCGCTGGGCGGCGATGCGCTGGAGGCCGCGCAGATAGGAGCCCGTGCCCGCCGGGATCAGGCGACCCACGATCACGTTCTCCTTCAGGCCTTCCAAGGTGTCGACCTTGCCGTGGACGGAGGCGTCGGTCAGCACGCGGGTGGTCTCCTGGAAGGAGGCCGCGGAGATGAACGAGCGCGTCTGCAGCGAAGCCTTGGTGATCCCGAGCAGGACCGGCTGGGTGATCGCGACGCGACCACCACGCTTTTCGGTCTTGGCGTTCTCTTCGTCGACCTCGGTCTTGTCCAGGTGGTCGGACTTGATCAAGCCGGTGTCGCCGGGCTCGAGGATTTCCACCTTCTGCAGCATCTGACGCACGATCACTTCGATATGCTTATCGTTGATCGGCACGCCTTGCAGACGATAGACTTCCTGGATTTCGTTGACCAGGTATTCGGCCAGGGCTTCGACGCCTTCGACGCGCAGGATATCGTGCGGGTCGGGGTTGCCGTCGATGATGTATTCGCCCTTGCTGACGAAATCCCCGTCGTGGACGGCGATGTGCTTGCCCTTGGGGATCAGGAACTCGACCGTCTCGCCATCCTCAGGCGTGATCTTGATACGGCGCTTGTTCTTATAGTCCTTGCCGAATTCGACCCGGCCCGACATTTCCGCGATGATGGCGCAGTCCTTCGGCCGACGGGCCTCGAACAGTTCCGCCACCCGCGGCAGACCGCCGGTGATGTCGCGGGTCTTGGCCGACTCGGTGGGAAGGCGGGCCAGCACGTCGCCGGGACGCACGTCGTCGCCCTCGGTCACGGACAGAACCGCACCCGCGGGCAGCAGGTAGCGGGCGTCCGCCCCGTTGGACAGGCGCAGGTAGGCGCCGTCGGCGTCCACCACGGCCATGGCCGGACGCAGGTCCGAACCACGAGGGCTGGCGCGCCAGTCGGCGACGACGCGGTTGGCGATGCCGGTGGCCTCGTCGGTCTCCTCGCGGACGGAGATGCCGTCCACCAGGTCTTCGGCGCGGACCTTGCCGCCCACCTCGGTGATGATCGGGGTGGTGTAGGGGTCCCAAGTGGCCAGGCGCTGACCGCGCTTGACCGTGTCGCCCTCGGCTACCTTCAGGCGGGCGCCGTAGGGCAGCTTGTAGGATTCCCGATCCTTGCCGTCGACCTGGATCACCACCTGCATGTTGCGGTTCATGGCGACGAGTTCGCCGTTCACCGCCCGCACGGTGGAGCCCATGGCGAACTTCACCAGGCCCTCGTTGGCGGCCTCGTAGAAGGACTGCTCCGCCACCTGGGCGGTGCCGCCAATGTGGAAGGTGCGCATGGTCAGCTGGGTGCCGGGCTCGCCGATGGACTGGGCGGCGATCACGCCGACAGCCTCGCCGATGTTGACCCGCGTGCCCCGCGCCAGGTCACGACCGTAGCAGGCGCCGCAAGCGCCGGTCGCGGCCTCGCAGGTCAGCACGGAACGGACCTTGATCGACTGCACGGCCGCCTTCTCGATGACGTCGATCAGGACCTCGTCGAGATAGGTGTCGGCCGGGATGATCACTTCGCCCGACGACGGGTCCTTGATGTCCTCGGCCGCGGAGCGACCCAGGACACGCTGGCCGAGGGAGACGAGCACGTCGCCGCCCTCCACGACCGCGCGCAGCGTGATGCCGCGCGTGGTGCCGCAGTCTTCTTCGGTGATGATGCAGTCCTGCGCCACGTCGACCAGACGACGGGTCAGGTAGCCCGAGTTCGCCGTCTTCAAGGCGGTGTCGGCCAGACCCTTACGGGCGCCGTGGGTGGAGTTGAAGTACTCCAGCACGGTCAGGCCTTCCTTGAAGTTGGAGATGATCGGCGTCTCGATGATCTCGCCGGACGGCTTGGCCATCAGGCCGCGCATCCCGCCGAGCTGCTTCATCTGGGCCTGGGAGCCCCGGGCGCCGGAGTGGGCCATCATGAAGATGGAGTTGATCTCGAGCTCACGACCGTTCTCGTCGATCGGGGCCTGGGAGATTTCCAGCATCATCTCGTCGGCGACGCGGTCGGTGGCCTTGGCCCACGCGTCGACGACCTTGTTGTACTTCTCACCCCGGGTGATCAGGCCGTCGGCGTATTGCTGCTCGTATTCGGTCGCCAGCTTGCGGGTCTCGTCTACCAGCGTGATCTTGCGCTCGGGGATGACGATATCGTCCTTGCCGAACGAGATGCCGGCCTTGGCCGCCTCGCGGAAGCCCAGCCCCATCACCTGGTCGGCGAAGATCACCGTCGCCTTCTGGCCGCAGTGGCGATAGACGGCGTCGATCAGGTTGCCGATCTCCTTCTTGGTCATCGGCTTGGCCACCATACGGTGGCCGATCGCCTGGTGACGCGGCAGCAGGGCGGCGATCTTCATCCGGCCCGGCGTGGTGTCGATCACGCGGGTGACGAGCTTGCCGTCCGGGTCCATCTCCTCGAAGCGGGCCTTGATCTTGGTGTGCAGGGTGACCACCCGCGCATCCAGGGCCGCGTCGATCTCGCCGAGGTTGGCGAACAGCTTGCCTTGGCCAGGCTCGTTCTCACGCGCCAGCGACAGGTAGTAGAGACCCAGCACGATATCCTGCGAGGGCACGATGATCGGGCGGCCGTTGGCGGGGCTGAGGATGTTGTTTGTCGACATCATCAGCACGCGCGCTTCCAGCTGGGCCTCGAGGCTCAGCGGGACGTGCACGGCCATCTGGTCGCCGTCGAAGTCGGCGTTGAACGCGGCGCAGACCAGCGGGTGCAGCTGGATGGCCTTGCCTTCGATCAGCTTGGGCTCGAACGCCTGGATGCCCAGGCGGTGAAGCGTCGGCGCGCGGTTCAGCATCACCGGGTGTTCCCGGATCACCTCTTCCAGCACGTCCCACACCGCGCCCTGCTCGCGCTCGACCATGCGCTTGGACTGCTTGACGGTGCCCGACAGGCCCTTGGCGTCCAGACGCGCGTAGATGAAGGGCTTGAACAGCTCCAGCGCCATCTTCTTCGGCAGGCCGCACTCGTGCAGTTTCAGTTCCGGGCCAACGGTGATGACCGAACGGCCGGAATAGTCGACGCGCTTGCCGAGCAGGTTCTGACGGAAGCGGCCCTGCTTGCCCTTCAGCATGTCGGCCAGCGACTTCAGCGGACGCTTGTTGGCGCCGGTGATGACCCGGCCGCGACGGCCGTTGTCGAACAGGGCGTCGACGGCTTCCTGCAGCATCCGCTTCTCGTTGCGGATGATGATGTCGGGCGCGCGCAGCTCGATCAGGCGCTTGAGACGGTTGTTGCGGTTGATGACCCGGCGATACAGGTCGTTCAGGTCGGACGTGGCGAAGCGACCGCCGTCCAGCGGCACCAGCGGGCGCAGTTCCGGCGGGATCACCGGCACGACCGTCAGGATCATCCACTCCGGCTTGTTGCCGGATTCCATGAAGGCTTCGAGGATTTTCAGGCGTTTGGACGCCTTCTTGGCCTTCATCTCCGACGGGCTGTCGGCCAGTTCGGCGCGGTGACGCTCGGCGTCCTTTTCCAGGTCGATCGCCATCAGCAGGTTACGAACCGCCTCGGCGCCGATCTCGGCGGTGAAGCTGTCGTCGCCGAACTCATCCTGGTAGCGCATGTATTCGTCTTCCGAGAGCAGCTGGTGCTGCTTCAGGGCGGTCAGGCCCGGCTCGGTGACGATGTAGTATTCGAAGTACAGGACCCGCTCGATGTCCTTCAGCGGCATGTCGAGCATCAGGGCGATGCGGCTCGGCAGCGACTTCAGGAACCAGATGTGGGCGACCGGGCTGGCCAGTTCGATGTGGCCCATGCGCTCGCGACGGACGCGGGCCAGGGTGACTTCGACGCCGCACTTTTCGCAGATGATGCCCTTGTACTTCATGCGCTTGTACTTGCCGCACAGGCACTCGTAGTCCTTGGTCGGGCCAAAGATGCGGGCGCAGAACAGGCCGTCGCGCTCCGGCTTGAAGGTCCGGTAGTTGATCGTCTCGGGCTTCTTGATCTCGCCGAAGGACCACGAACGGATCTTTTCGGGAGAGGCGAGCGAAATGCGGATCTGGTCGAAGGTCGGAGCGGCCTGGACCGGATTGAAGATATTCAGGACTTCCTGGTTCATGAGGTTTCCCAGTCTGTCGTCAGAAGGTTGGAAAGCGGGTGGGGAGGAACTGACGGCCCCTCCCCTCGCTATATCGATGTCGGGCGGTGATCAGCGGATCAGCTGTTCTCCAGCTCCACGTTCAGGCCGAGCGAACGCATTTCCTTCACGAGCACGTTGAAGCTCTCCGGAATGCCGGCCTCGAAGCTGTCGTCGCCGCGAACGATGGCCTCGTAGACCTTGGTGCGGCCGGCGACGTCGTCGGACTTCACCGTCAGCATCTCCTGCAGGGTGTAGGCGGCGCCGTAGGCTTCGAGGGCCCACACCTCCATTTCCCCGAAACGCTGACCGCCGAACTGGGCCTTGCCGCCCAGCGGCTGCTGGGTGACGAGCGAGTACGGCCCGATGGAGCGGGCGTGGATCTTGTCGTCGACCAGGTGGTGCAGCTTCAGCATGTAGATGTAGCCGACCGTGACCATGCGCTTGAACGGCTCGCCGGTCTGACCGTCATAGAGCTGGCTCTGACCCGAACGGTCGAGGCCCGCCTTCTCCAGCATGTCCTCGATGTCGGGGATGTGCGCTCCGTCGAACACCGGGGTGGCGATCGGAACGCCCTTGCCGAGGTTGCGGGCCAGTTCGACCAACTCCTCGTCGGTCTCGGGCAGAGGCACGTCCGGCCCGTAGATGTCGGTCAGCTTCTCGACCAGGGCCGCGCGTTGACCGCCGTTCTGCCAGGCTTCCATCAGCTTGGTGATCTGACGGCCGAGGCCGGCGGACGCCCAACCCAGGTGGGTCTCGAAGATCTGGCCGACGTTCATGCGCGAGGGCACGCCCAGCGGGTTCAGCACCAGGTCGACGTGGGTGCCGTCCTCGAGGAAGGGCATGTCTTCGACCGGGAGGATCTTGGAGATCACCCCCTTGTTGCCGTGACGGCCAGCCATCTTGTCGCCGGGCTGCAGCTTGCGCTTCACCGCGACGAACACCTTGACCATCTTCATCACGCCGGGGGGCAGTTCGTCGCCCCGCTGCAGCTTGTCGACCTTGTCTTCGAAGCGACGGTCGAGGCGCTTGCGGGCCTCGTCGAACTGGCGGCGCATAGCCTCCAGCTCGCCCATGGCCTTCTCGTCCTCGAGCGCAATCTGCCACCATAGGCCGGGCTGGATCTCGCCCAGCTTCTCGGCGGTGATGTCGCCGCGGCCCAGGCCCTTGGGCCCGGAGACGGCGACCTTGCCGACGAACAGCTCGTGCAGGCGACCCTGCATGTTGCGGTTCAAGATGGCGAACTCGTCGTCGCGGTCCTTGCCCAGGCGGTCGATCTCGGCGCGCTCGATGGCCATCGCGCGCTCGTCCTTGTCCACACCGTGGCGGTTGAACACGCGGACCTCGACGATGGTGCCGGTGACGCCGGGCGGCAGGCGCAGCGAGGTGTCGCGCACGTCGCTGGCCTTTTCGCCGAAGATGGCGCGCAGCAGCTTCTCTTCCGGGGTCATCGGGCTTTCGCCCTTGGGCGTGACCTTGCCGACCAGGATGTCGCCCGGCTGGACCTCGGCCCCGATGGCCACGATGCCCGCCTCGTCGAGGTTGCGGAGCGCTTCCTCGCCGACGTTAGGGATGTCGCGGGTGATTTCCTCCGGCCCGAGCTTGGTATCGCGAGCCATGACCTCGAACTCCTCGAGGTGGATCGAGGTGAAGACGTCGTCGGACACGATCCGCTCGGAGATCAGGATCGAATCTTCGAAGTTGTAGCCGTTCCAGGGCATGAAGGCGACGAGGGCGTTACGGCCCAGGGCCAGTTCGCCCAGATCGGTCGACGGACCGTCGGCGATGATGTCGCCGGTCTTGATCCGATCGCCTACCCGCACCAGCGGACGCTGGTTGATGCAGGTGTTCTGGTTGGAGCGCTGGAACTTCGACAGGCGGTAGATGTCGACGCCGGGCTTGGTCGGGTCGGTTTCCTCGGTGGCGCGCACGACGATACGGGTGCCGTCGATCTGCTCGACCACGCCGGTGCGCCGCGCGATCACGGTGGCGCCGGAGTCGCGGGCGACCACGGCCTCCATGCCGGTGCCGACCAGGGGCGCGTCGGACTTCACTAGCGGCACCGCTTGGCGCTGCATGTTGGAGCCCATCAGTGCGCGGTTGGCGTCATCGTTTTCAAGGAAGGGGATCAGGGCCGCGGCCACCGAAACCACCTGCTTGGGCGACACGTCCATGTAGTCGACCAGGTCCTTGGAGGACAGGGTGACGTCGCCGTTCATGCGCACCTGGACCAGGTCGTCCAGGATCGAGCCGTCCGCGCCCAGCGGGATATTGGCCTGGGCGATGACGTGCTTGGCCTCTTCCATGGCGGACATGTAGACCACGTCCTCCACCGCCCGGCCGTCGGTGACCCGGCGGTAGGGGCTTTCGATGAAGCCGTACTTGTTCACCCGGGCGTGGGTGGCCAGGCTGTTGATCAGGCCGATGTTCGGGCCTTCCGGCGTTTCAATCGGGCAGATGCGGCCGTAGTGGGTCGGGTGCACGTCGCGCACCTCGAAGCCCGCCCGCTCGCGGGTCAGACCGCCCGGGCCAAGCGCCGAGAGACGGCGCTTGTGGGTGATTTCCGACAGCGGGTTGGTCTGGTCCATGAACTGGGAAAGTTGGCTGGAACCAAAGAATTCGCGGACTGCAGCCGCCGCCGGCTTGGCGTTGATCAGGTCGTGCGGCATGACCGTGTCGATATCGACCGAGGACATCCGCTCCTTGATCGCACGTTCCATGCGCAGCAGGCCGACGCGGTACTGGTTCTCCAGCAGTTCGCCGACCGAGCGCACCCGGCGGTTGCCGAGGTTGTCGATGTCGTCGATCTCGCCCCTGCCGTCGCGCAGGCCGACCAGCAGCTTCAGCACCGCCAGCACGTCTTCCTTGCGGAGCACGCGGATCTCGTCGGAGACGTCTTCTTCAAGACGCATGTTCATCTTCACCCGGCCCACGGCCGAGAGGTCGTAGCGCTCCGAATCGAAGAACAGGCCGCGGAACATGTTCTCGGCGGCTTCCACGGTCGGCGGTTCGCCGGGACGCATGACGCGGTAGATGTCGAACAGCGCGTCCTCGCGGTGGCTGTTCTTGTCGATGCGCAGGGTGTTGCGCATGTAGGCGCCGACGGTGACGTGGTCGATGTCCAGCACCTCGATGGTGCTGAAGCCCTGGTCTTCCAGGGTCTGAATCGCCTCGGCGTCGAGTTCGTCGCCGGCTTCGGCGTAGATCTCGCCGGTCGACATGTTCACCGCGTCCATGGCCAGGAAGCGACCGACCAGGGCGTCAGGCGCCACCAGCAGGGTCTTCACGCCGCCGTCGGCGAACTTCTTGGCGGCCCGGGCGCTGATCTTCTGGCCGGCGGGCGCGATCTCCTCGCCGGTGTCGGCGTCGATCAGGGCGAAGGTCGGCTTCACACCGCGCCAGCGATCGGAATTGTAGGGGGTGGCCCAGCCGCCCGGACGCTTCTCGAACGGGATGATGCCGTAGAAGGTCTTGAGGATCTCCTCGCCATCCATGCCGAGCGCCATCAGGAAGGTCGAGGCGGGCAGCTTGCGGCGGCGGTCGATACGGACATAGACGATGTCCTTGGCGTCGAACTCGAAGTCGAGCCACGAGCCGCGATAGGGGATCACGCGGGCGGCGAACAGCAGCTTGCCCGAGGCGTGGGTCTTGCCCTTGTCGTGGTCGAAGAACACGCCGGGCGAACGGTGCATCTGCGAGACGATCACCCGCTCGGTGCCGTTGACGATGAAGGTGCCCTTCTCCGTCATCAGCGGGATGTCGCCCATGTAGACGTCCTGCTCCTTGATGTCCTTGACGGAGCGGGCGCCGGTTTCCTCGTCGTTTTCGAACACGATAAGGCGCAGCTTGACCTTCAGCGGCGCCGCATAGGTCATGTCGCGCTGGATGCACTCTTCGACGTCGTACTTGGGGTCCTCGAACTCATAGGACACGTATTCGAGCACGGCGCGCTCGTTGAAGTCCTTGATCGGGAAGACCGAGCGGAACACCGCCTCGATACCTTCGATGCGCCGCTCGTGGGGCCGCACCTCGCGCTGCAGGAACTGTTCGTAGGAGGAGCGCTGAACCTCGATCAGGTTCGGCATCTGCACCGCTTCGGGGATCCGGCCGAACGACTTGCGGATGCGCTTCTTGCCGGTGAACGACAGGGCGTCGGTATTGAGGTGAACCATGATGCTCCCTTGCGCGGGGGGTCAGGCCGCGCGGTATCCGCCTGACGGCGCGTGACGGCGCGCCGAAATTTTGCTGCGTCCACCCTCGGATCGATCCTGCCGGACCGACGGACGCTAGCTTTGATCTTCGCGTGTTACGCGAAGACACGCCTTCGCTCGATCGGAGGGCGGCGGATCGAGCCTCGGCGCTGGAGCGCGATTACGGGAATCGTGCGAAGGACCTATATAGCCGGCTTTGCGGCGGATGGAAGACCGTCCCGGAACCTTTTTACGGTTCGCGGCATGGCTGCGATCGTCCGGGTCCGCACGCATATTCCTAAATCCCCTATCTACCCATCATTCCCGCCTTCGTGGGAATGTGCAGAATAGGAGCGGATTCAAAACAAAACAGGCCCGGAGGTCGCCCTCCGAGCCTGTTCGAAAAGACGTCGAAACTGACGCGGGTCGATCTTACTTGATTTCGACCTTGGCGCCGGCGTCTTCCAGCTTCTTCTTGATCTCTTCCGCGTCCTGCTTGGAGATGTTTTCCTTGACGGGGAGCGGAGCGCCTTCGACGAGGTCCTTGGCTTCCTTCAGGCCGAGATCGGCGCGGATGGAACGGACTTCCTTGATGACGTTGATCTTCTTGTCGCCGCCAGAGATGAGCATGACGGTGAACTCGGTCTGCTCTTCGACAGCGGCGGCGGGCTCGCCACCGCCGGCGCCGGGCATCGGGCCAGCGTAGGCCATCGGGGCGGCGGCGGAGACGCCCCACTTTTCTTCAAGCAGCTTGGAGAGCTCGGCGGCTTCCAGCACGGTCAGGGAGGACAGGTCCTCAACAATCTTGGACAGATCGGCCATTGGATTTTTCCTTGGAATGTAGGTTTCGGTTTAGGTCTGCGGAAATGAACGGCCTCAGGCCGCCTCGTCCTTCGTGGCGTAAGCGTTGAAGACGCGGGCGAGCTGACCGGCGGGCGCTTGCAGGACGACGGCGATCTTGGTCGCCGGAGCCTGGATGAGCCCGATGAGTTGACCGCGGAGCTGGTCGAGGGACGGCAGGGTCGCGAGCGACTTGACGCCATCCTGGTTCAGCACGCTCGCACCCAGGATCGCGCCCATGACGACGAACTTGTCGTTGTCCTTGGCGTACTGGGTGACGACCTTGGCGGCGGACACAGGGTCCTTGGCGAAAGCGATCGCCACGGGTCCCTTGAACAGGTTGTGGCCTGCTTCACCAGCCGAACCATCCATGGCCTTCTGGGCCAAGCGGTTCTTCACGACCTTCAGCGTCGCGCCTTCCTTGCGGAGGCGGTTGCGCAGGTCGGTCATTTCCGCAACGGTGAGACCCATATAGTGGGTCACGACCACAGCGCCGGCCTCGGCGAAGACGGTCTTCAGGTCTTCGATCGAGTCGGCCTTTTGTGCGCGGTCCATGCGGTCTCCGTTGCACTAGAGCACACGGCCGCCGGACCATCCGACAGCCGAACGGCGCCCAACCCCTCCCCTCGCGGGAAGCGCGTTGCGCGCCGGTAGACCTGTCCCAAGGATGCGTCCGTCCGCAGGCGGTCCACTGGCGTGGACGCCCACCGAAATCTTGCTTCCCCGTCTCCCCGCGGCCATACGAATTAAGCCCTCCGAAGAGGGCCCGCAGTTCTCGGACAGGACGGCGCAGGGCAAGCCCCACGCCGGAAGTGGGCGCGTATACGCGGTTGCGCGGGAAATCTCAAGAGGGTGTCGAGTCAGTTGCGCGGTCGGCGCGCACGATGAGAACGCGCATCCCGCGCGCAAAAGAAAAGGGCGGCGGCCCGAAAGCCCCCGCCCTATCCATTTCATCGAGGACGGCTTGCGCCGCGATCCTCAGTCCTGCGGGTTGATCGAGCTGAGTTCGATCTTCACGCCCGGCCCCATGGTGGAGCTGAGCGCGATCTTCTTGATGTACTGGCCCTTGGCCCCGGTCGGCTTGGAGCGGGTGAGCGCCTCGACCATGGCCCGCACGTTGATGAGCAGGGCTTCGTCGGTGAAGGACACCTTGCCGATGCCGGCGTGGACGATGCCCGCCTTCTCGACGCGGAACTCCACCGCACCGCCCTTGGCGTCCTTGACCGCCTGGGCGACGTTGGGGGTGACGGTGCCGACCTTGGGGTTCGGCATCAGGCCGCGCGGACCCAGCACCTTACCCAGGCGACCCACCAGGGCCATCATGTCCGGGGTGGCGATGACGCGGTCGAAGTCCAGGAAACCGCCCTGGACACGCTCGAGCAGGTCCTCGGCGCCCACTACGTCGGCGCCGGCCGCCGTGGCTTCGTCGGCCTTGTTGCCGCGCGCGAACACCGCCACGCGCACGTCGCGGCCGGTGCCCGAGGGCAGGTTCACCACGCCACGAACCTGTTGGTCGGCGTGACGGGGATCGACGCCCAGGTTGATCGAGATATCGACCGACTCGTCGAACTTGGCCTTGGCGTTGGCCTTGACGGCCTTCACGGCGTCTTCGAGACCGTGCAGCTTCTCAGCCTGGACGGTCCAGCCCTGCTGGCGCTTGGGCAGCTTCTTTTCGGTTTGCTTGGCCATGGGTTAGTCCACCACTTCCAGGCCCATGGAACGCGCGGAACCCTCGATGATGCGGGTGGCGGCGTCCATATCGGCGGCGTTGAGGTCCTTCATCTTCTTTTCGGCGATCTCGCGGCACTGGGCGCGCGTGACCTTGCCGACCGTCTCCTTGCCCGGCGCCTTGGAGCCGGATTGCAGCTTGGTGGCCTGCTTCAGGAAGAAGGTGGCCGGCGGCGTCTTGGTGACGAAGGTGAACGACTTGTCCTGGTAGACGGTGATCACGGTGGGAAGGGGCGTGCCCTTCTCCACTTCGGCGGTGCGGGCGTTGAACTCCTTGCAGAAGCCCATGATGTTCACGCCGCGCTGACCCAGCGCCGGACCGATCGGCGGCGAAGGGGTGGCGGAGCCAGCCTTCACCTGCAGCTTTACGTAGCCTAGAATCTTTTTAGCCATGAACTCCTCCTGGCGGACGCGGGAAAATCCCGCCTTCAGTGAGCCGTGGTGCGGGGTGACGCCCCTCCCACGGATTTACGGTCGGATGGTTGGAGGCGAGCCTCAGCCCGCGCCCTTCTCCACCTGGCCGTATTCGAGCTCGACCGGCGTGGCGCGTCCGAAGATGGACACGGTCACGCGCAGACGGGCGCGATCCTCGTCGACCTGCTCGACCGTGCCAGAGAAGCTCTGGAACGGACCGTCGGTGACGCGAACGATTTCGCCGATCTCGAAGCGGATGGTCGGCTTGGGCCGCTCCACACCTTCCTCGATGGCGCCAATGATGCGGGCGACTTCCTTCTCGCTCACGGGCGCGGGCTTGGACGGCGAGCCCAGGAAGCCGGTCACCTTGGGGGTGTTCTTCACCAGCACGTAGGCTTCGTCGCTCAACTCCATCTTCACCAGCACGTAGCCGGGGAAGAATTTGCGCTCGGAGTTGAACTTGCGGCCGCGGCGGATCTCCACCACGTCCTCGGTCGGCACCAGGATCTCGGAGAACTGGTCCTCGATTCCCTGTTGGCGGGCTTGGTCCCGGATCGCCTCGGCCACCTTCTTCTCGAAGTTGGAATAGGCGTGGACGATGTACCACTTGTGGCGCGGATTGGAGGCCACGGGCTTTTCGGGAGCAGTCTGGGTGTTGGTCATAATTAGCTCCTCAGCTCGCCAGCTTGAGGATCTGTTGCATCAGGAATGAGAATCCACCGTCCACGAGCGAAAAGAAGATCGCCGTCAACGCCACCATGAGGAAGACCATCACCGAGGTGATCCAGGTCTCCTTCCACGGGGTCCAGGTGATCTTACGCGCTTCGACGCGGACCTCCTGCACGAACTGGCTTGGCGTGGTCTTCCGGCGCGCGGGCGCCGTGGACGCGACCGCCGACGTCGCCGCTGGCTTGGTCGCCGGAGTGCGCGTGGAGCGGGACTTGTCGCCCGCCGCCGGCGCTTTTACGCCCTGATCTCTAGCCATCGAACGGCTCACATATCCTCAAAGCACTGGAGGGGCTATCGCACCCCCATATAGACCCTTCCGCGCGGAAATGCCCGCGGGCCGGAAATTCAATGACAGGTGGCAGGAGTGGGGGGACTCGAACCCACGACCCTCGGTTTTGGAGACCGATGCTCTACCAGCTGAGCTACACTCCTATATCCGGAAATCCCTGCCTAAATTCCCGTCCCTCGCCACAGCGCCCGCTACGCCCTGCGCCTTAGCGTCCGGCGCATTTCGAACGGGTCGAATGCGCCGATACGCCGCCGCGCCGGAGCGTGATGCGCACCGCCGTGTCGTGGAACGGCTGCAATGCCTGAATAGAGCGCAAACCGCAAGAGGCGCATCCCCCTTCAGACTGTCGTCGTGACGTCATAGGTTGGGGGCAAGTTGGTGCAGTGCAGGAAAGCCGGATGACCGAGACCTCTCCCAAGACGGTAGCCAAGAAGTCGCCCAGACGCGCCGCTGCAGCGCATTCAACCTCGCCAGCCCCCGCGGTCACGCCGGTCGTCGCGCCGGCTTCAACGCGTAGCGCCCCTACCCCCGTCGCCAAGCCGTGGCGCGAACGCACGCGGGTGCTGGTGCTGCAGGGCGGCGGCGCGCTCGGCTCCTACCAGGCGGGCGTCTGCGAAGGCCTGAGCCGGCAGGCGATGGACCCGAGCTGGGTGGCCGGCGTCTCCATCGGCGCCATCAACGCCGCCCTGATCGCCGGCAATCCGCCGGAACGCCGGGGGGAGCAGATGCGGCTTTTCTGGGAGCAGATCTCGTCCGGTTATTTCTTCTCGCCGCTCGGCGCCGACGCCACCTTTGGCCGCTCGTTCGTCAACCAGTTGAGCGCGGCCTACATCTCGGCCTTCGGCGCGCCCGGCTTCTTCAAGCCCCGCGTCCTGGGTCCGATGTGGGCGGCGCCGGAAACCGCTGGCGCGCTCAGCATCTACGACACCACGCCGTTACGGGCCACGCTGGAGCATTTCGTCGACTTCGACCGAATCAATGGCTGTGAAACCCGTCTCAGCGTGGGGGCGGTGGACATCGAGACCGGCAACAACATCCTGTTCGACAACACCAAGATGAAGATCGGGCCGGAACACATCATGGCCTCGGGCGCCCTGCCTCCGGGCTTTCCCCCGGTCTGGATCGACGGACGCGCCTATTGGGACGGCGGACTGGTCTCCAACACGCCGCTTGAGTTCGTGCTGAACGACGAAGTGCGCGAGGACCTGCTGATCTTCCAGGTGGACCTGTTCAATGCGCGCGGGCCGATGCCGCGCAACCTGATCGAGGCGGACGAGCGGGAGAAGGATATCCGTTTCTCCAGCCGCACCCGGCTCAACACCGACGCCAACCTGAAGATCCACCGGATCAAGCGGGCGTTGCAACGGCTGATCGACAGCCTTCCGCCCGGCCACGGCGACGAGGACGACCTGGAGATGCTGCGCGACGCCGCCCAGGAGAACGCGGTGGCCGTGGTGCAGCTGGTCTACCGCAAGCGCGCCTACGAGGGCGGCTCCAAGGACTACGAGTTCTCGCGACAGACCATGGTCGAACATTGGGCTGGCGGTCTCGCCGACGTCGAGCACTGTTTCGCCCACGCCGATGCGCTGTTCGCCTCAGCCCCTAGGACCGGCGTCGCGGTGATCGACCCCGGCCTGCACGATTGACCCACACAGGAGCACCCTCCGCATGACCCGCGACGAAATCCTGAGCACGTCTTCAATGCCGGCCTTCGCGCCGAGCTATCCGCACGGACCCTTCCGGTTCGTGCGGCGCGAATACCTGATCGTCACCTACGAGACCGATCCCGACGCGATCCGCGAGGCCCTACCCGAACCGCTGGAGCCCGCGCCGGGCAACCTTTGCTATTATGAGTGGATGAAGATGCCCGACTCCACGGGCTTCGGCGACTACGAGGAGAGCGGCAGCGGCATCCAGGCCCTGTGGAAGGGCGAGCCCTGCAACTTCTCGGTCCAGATGTATCTGGACGACGAACCGCCGATCACCGGCGGGCGCGAGATCTGGGGCTTTCCCAAGAAGTACGGCGTGCCGCGCCTGAAGCTGGTCAAGGACACCCTGACCGGCACCCTGCACTACGACGAGGAGCGGGTGGCCATGGGCACCATGCGCTACAAGACCCACAGCCTCGCCGACAAGCTGGATGAGGTGAAGGCAGGCCTCGGCAAGCTGAACGTGAACCTCAAGCTGCTGCCCGACGTCACCGGCGCGCCCAAGGTGGCCCAACTGGTCGGCTACAACCTCGAAGACATCCACGTCCACGGCGCCTGGGACGGCGAGGCGCGGCTGCACCTGATCCCCCACATCAACTGCCGCGTCGCCGACCTGCCGGTGAAGCGCATTGTCGGCGGCCGTAATATGGTCGTGGACTTCGTATTGCCCTACGGCCGCGTCCTGCACGACTACCTGGCCTGATCGAAGAGCGAAGGAACACCCCCATGAGCCTGAAGAACCGCAACGCCGTGATCACCGGCTCCACCAGCGGCATCGGCCTGGCCTACGCCAAGGCCCTGGCCAAGGAAGGCGCCAACGTCATGATCAATGGCTTCGGCAAGCCCGAGGACATCGAGAAGGAGCGCGCCGGCATCGAAAGCGAGTTCGGCGTCAAGGCGCTCTACTCCGCCGCCGACATGACCAAGCCCGACCAGATCAAGGGCATGATCGACCAAGCGGTGAGCGCGTTCGGCGGCGTCGACATCCTGATCAACAACGCCGGCGTCCAGTTCGTCTCCCCGATCGAGGAGTTCCCGATCGAGAAATGGGACCAGATCATCGCCATCAACCTGTCGGCGGCGTTCCACGCCATCCGCGAAGTGGTGCCGGTGATGAAGAAGGGCGGCTGGGGCCGGATCATCTCCACCGCCTCGGCCCACTCGCTGGTGGCCAGCCCGTTCAAGTCGGCCTACGTCACCGCCAAGCACGGCCTCAACGGCCTGACCAAGACCGTGGCGCTGGAGGTGGCGACCCACAAGATCACCGCCAACTGCATCTCGCCCGGCTATGTCTGGACCCCGTTGGTCGAGGGGCAGATCCCCGACACCATGAAGGCCCGCAACCTGACCCGCGAGCAGGTGATCAACGACGTGCTGCTGGATTCCCAGCCGACCAAGGAGTTCGTCACGCCAGAACAGGTGGCCGCCATCGCGGTGTTCCTGTGTTCGGACGCGGCGGCCCAGATCACCGGGGCGAACATCTCGGTCGATGGCGGCTGGACCGCGGAATAGGAGCGTCCTGTGTGCTTCGAGACGCACTCTGAACGAGCGCTCCTCAGCATGACGAAGGTTGGTAGAACCCAAAACCATTCGTCATCCTGAGGAGCCCCGCAGGGGGCGTCTCGAAGGACGCAGATACCGTTCGGCACGGCCTCTACTCGCTCTCCGAGAACACCTTGAAGTGCCCGTGCAGCGTCGCCACCGGCGCGGCGCGGGCGTCCTGCCAGGCCTCGACGGAGACATTGGCGATCCTGCGCCCGACCCGGCGCAGTTGAGCGCGGGCGAAGGTGTCGACCGGACGGGCGGACCGAAGATACTCAACGGTGATGTCGATGGGGCGTGGACGGCGTGCGCCACCCTTTCCGTCCGCGGATTGGGCCATCGATAGCTGGGCGATGGCGGTCATCTCCATCAACGCGCCCAGCACGCCGCCATGGATGGCGGGCACGGTCGGGTTGCCGATCAGGTGCTCCGAATAGGGCAGCACCAGGGTCACTTCGTCCCCGGCGAACTCCGCGCGCACGCCCAGGAAACGCGCATAGGGGATGGCTTGCAGGATGTCGGCGGGCGTCAGGCCGGGTTCGTCGCTCATCGGCTCACCGCCGCCCTGATCTGGTCCGGTGTCGGTTGGATCTGCAGGCGTGTGAGCATGAAGGCCGCCTGGGCGGTGGAGACCGGATCGCTGCGGTCGGTCTCATAGGCCGCCGCCCGCACGAAGGCCACCGAACGGGTCAGCTTGTAGCAGTGGGCATGGGCGAACAGGTCCAGCCCCGGCTTGGCCGGCCGGGTGTAGTCGATCCTCAGGTCCAGGGTGACGATGGACATGAACTCGTCCAGCGCCGCCCACACCGCCTGGCCGCAGACGTGGTCCAGCAGGGTGGTCACCGCGCCGCCGGCCAGGATGCCGCTATCCGGCTCGCCCACCAGCTCCAACCGATAGGGTAGCTTGATGATCGCCTCGCTAGGCGAGACCGACACCAGTTCGAGCTTGAGCGCCTTGGCCTGGGGCGAGATGTGCAGGCCCGCGTCGCCGGAGCGGCTTATCATGTCGATCGGCCGGACCATCGGCCTCAGCTTCCCTTGAAGGCGGGCTTCCGCTTCTCGGAAAAGGCCGCCATGCCCTCCTTCTGATCGTCGAAGGCGAACAGCGAGTGGAACAGCCGCCGCTCGACCCGCACGCCCTGGGTCAGGGTGGTTTCGAGCGCGGTGTTGACCAGTTCCTTGTTCATCATCACCGCCAGCGGCGACTGGCTGGCGATCTTGGTCGCGGCCATCTTGGCTTCGTCGAGCAGCCGGTCGAGCGGCACCACGCGCGAGACCAGCCCGCTGCGCTCCGCCTCGGCGGCGTCCATCATCCGGGCGGTCAGGATCATGTCCATGGCCTTGGACTTGCCGACCAGCCGGGTCAGGCGCTGGCTGCCGCCGATACCGGGCATGACCCCAAGGTTGATCTCCGGCTGTCCGAACTTGGCGTTCTCGGCGGCGATGATGAAGTCGCAGAGCATGGCCAGCTCGCAGCCGCCGCCCAACGCATAGCCCGCCACCGCCGCGATGATCGGCTTGCGGGCGCGGGCGATCCGCTCCGAGCTTTCGGTGAAGTAGTCCGCCTTGAACATCTCGGCGTAGGACTTGGACGACATCTCCTTGATGTCGGCGCCGGCGGCGAAGGCCTTTTCCGAGCCGGTCAGCACGATGCAGCCGATCGCATCGTCGTGGTCCAGGGTCTCGATGCAGGTGGACAGCTCGTGCATCAGGGCCGCGTTCAGGGCGTTGAGCGCCTCGGGGCGGTTCAGGCGGATCAGGGCGACGCCGCCATCGCGCTCCAGCAGGATCGTCTCGTAGTCGGCCATCAGCCGCCTCCCCTAACCGTCTCGTCCAGTTCGTCGAGCCGCCCGCGCATCAGCTGCAGCACGGCCGAGAAATCCTTGCCGCCGAAGCCCAGACGATCGAACAGGGCGTACATGGCTTCGGCCTGGGCGCCCAGCGGGGTCGCCGCGCCGGCGCGTGCGGCGGCCTCCTGCGCCAGCTTCAAGTCTTTCAGCATCAGGGCCGACAGGAAGCCGCCTTCATAGCCCTTGTCGGCCGGCGAGGCGGGGCCGACGCCCGGCCAGGGGCAATAGCTGGTGATCGACCAGCACTGGCCGGAGGACTTCGAGGCGATGTCGTAGAACTTGTCGGCCGCCAGTCCGAGCTTCTCGGCCAGGGCGAAGGCTTCGCACACGCCCAGCATGGATACGCCGAGCACCATGTTGTTGCAGATCTTGGCCGCCTGGCCCGCCCCCGCTTCGCCGGCATGGACCACGGCCTTGGCCATGGGGGCCAGCGCCTGCTCCACCTTGGGGAACAACGCTTCATCGCAGCCGACCATGAAGGTCAGGCTCCCCGCCTCCGCCGCCGCGATCCCGCCCGAAACCGGCGCGTCGGCGAAGTCGAACCCAGCCGCCTTGGCCTGGGCGCCGACCGCGCGGGCGCTGTCCACGTCGATGGTCGAGCAGTCGATCAGCAGGGCGCCTCTCTGCGCATGGGGCAGCACGCTGTCGGCGAACACCTGCCGCACATGGGCCCCCGCCGGCAGCATGGTGATCACTACCTCCGCCTCGGCGACGGCGAGGGCGGCGGTCTCCGCCACGGTGCAGCCGGCGCCGTGCGCCCGCGCCAGGGCCTGGGCGTTGAGATCGAAGGCCTGGACCTGATGGCCGGCCTTTACCTGGTTGGCGGCCATGCCCCCGCCCATATTGCCAAGCCCGATGAAGGCGACGCGGCTCATTGGATACTCCCTATCGCGCCGCGCTTAGGCGAGCGGCGTCCATTCGTCGCCCTCAGGCAGATCGGCGAAGATATCGTCCAGGCGGGCGTCGCTGACACCGCTGAGCGTCGCCGGGTCCCAGCGGGGGGCGTTGTCCTTGTCCACGATCACCGCACGCACGCCCTCCTGGAAATCATGCAGGCGGCAGACGCGCGAGGCGATCCGGTATTCGACCGCCATCTCGTCCTCGAAGCTGGCCATGCCGCGGCCCTGGCGGAGCTGGCGGAAGGCGACCTTCATCGCCTGGGGCGACTTGCTCCTCAACAGGTCAAGTTGCTGGCGGGACCAGTCCGATCCGTCGTCTTCGAGCGCCTGGAAGATCGCCTCGACGCTGTCGCCGCCGAAGGTCCGGTCGATGGCGTCGCGGTGTTGCGCCAGGGGGGGCTCGCCGGCCGCCTCCTCGAACTCGGTGACGACGGTGTCGATGGCGTCTGGTTGGCGGAGGAGCGCGGCCTTCAGGGCATCGACCCTCGCCTGGCTGACATAGTCGGTGGCGACGCCCAGCAGCAGGCAGTCGGCCGCCTTGAGCCGCGCGCCGGTCAGGGCCAGCCACATGCCCGTCTCGCCCGGCAGGCGCGGCAGGAACCAGCCGCCGCCCACGTCGGGGAACAGGCCGATCCCGGTCTCGGGCATGGCGAAGACGGTGCGCTCGGTGGCGATGCGATAGGTGGCCGGAGCCGAAATCCCGACTCCTCCGCCCATGACGATCCCGTCCATGATCGCCACCACCGGCTTGGCATAGGCGAACAGCAGGGCGTTGAGCCGGTATTCCGCATGGAAGAAGGCCTGGGCCTCTGTCCCGTGGGCCGCCCCGCTCTCGGCGATCATGCGGATATCGCCGCCGGCGCAGAAACCACGCTCTCCCGAATGGTCGAGCAGCACCGCCTTGACCGCCGGATCGTTGCGCCACGCCGCGAGCGCCTCGATCATCAACCGGCACATCTCGGTGTTCAGCGCGTGCAGCGCCTTAGGCCGGTTCAGCGTCAGCCGACCCCAGCCGTTCTCGACGCGTGCGATGACGGGCAGTTCGGTCATTGGCGGAAGATCTCGCGCGCGGTGATCACCCGCATGATCTCGTTGGTGCCTTCCAGTATCTGGTGCACGCGCAGGTCGCGCACGATCCGTTCCAGCGGATAGTCGCGCAGATAGCCGTAGCCGCCGTGCAGTTGCAGCGCCTCGTTGGCGACGGAGAAACCCGTATCGGTGGCGAAGCGCTTGGCCATGGCGCAGAGCTTGGTGGCGGAACGGTCCTTGCGATCGAGCGCGTCGGCGGCGTTGCGGATCATCAGCCGGGCGGCCTCCAGTTCGGTGGCCATGTCGGCCAGCTTGAACTGCAGCGCCTGGAAGTCCTTCAGGGGCTGGCCGAACTGCTTGCGCGTCTCCAGGTAGGCCTTGGAGGTGTCGAGCGCCAAGCCGGCCCCGCCGAGCGAGCAGGCCCCGATGTTCAGCCGCCCGCCGTCCAAGCCCGACATGGCGATGCGGAAACCTTCGCCCTCCGCGCCGACGCGATTGGCCACCGGCACTCGGCAGTCGTCGAAGTTGACCGAGGCGGTCGGCTGGGCGTTCCATCCCATCTTGCGCTCCTGGGCGCCGAAGCTGAGGCCCGGCGTTCCGTTCTCGACCACCAGGGTGGACACGCCCTTCGGCCCGTCCTCGCCGGTGCGCACCATCACCACGTAGAGGTCGCTGGTCCCCGCGCCCGAGATGAAGGCCTTGGAACCGTTCAGCACATAGTGGTCGCCGTCCAGCCGCGCCGTGGTCCGCAAGGCTGCCGCGTCCGACCCTGAGCCGGGCTCGGTCAGGCAGTAGGAGGCGATCAGCTCCATGGTGGTCAGGCGCGGCAGGAAGCGCTGGCGTAGCTCCTCGGAGCCGTACCGATCGATCATCCAGCTCGCCATGTTGTGGATCGAGATGAAGGCCGACACCGGCACGTCGCCATAAGACAGGGCTTCGAACACCAGCACGGCGTCGAGCCGGCTCAGCGCCGACCCGCCCACATCCTCGCGCACGTACAGACCCGCGAACCCGAGCTCCGCCGCTTTGCGCATGACGTCGACGGGGAAGTGCTTCTCCTCGTCCCAGCGGGCGGAGTGCGGCGCGAGCTCGGCGGCGGCGAAGGCCTGCGCCGCGTCCTGGATCGCGACCTGATCCGCGTTGAGCGTGAAATCCAAAACGTTCGCCCCTACTGCATGGTCGGGATGACGAAGCTGGAGTCGCTATGGCTCTCCAGCGAACTGTCGGGCCAGCGGGCGGTGACGGTCTTGACCTTGGTCCAGAACTTCACCCCCTCCATGCCGTGCTGGTTGGTGTCGCCGAAGGCCGAGCGCTTCCAGCCGCCGAAGGTATGGTAGGCCACCGGCACCGGGATCGGCACGTTGATTCCCACCATGCCGACGTTCACGCGCGCCGCGAAGTCGCGCGCCGCCCGGCCGTTCTGGGTGTAGATCGCCACCCCGTTGCCGTACTGGTGCTTGGACGGCAGGGCCAACGCCTCCTCGAAGCTGTCGGCGCGCACGAGCTGCAGCACCGGGCCGAAAATCTCCTCCTGGTAGGTCTTCATCTCCGGCTTCACATGGTCGAACAGGCTCGGCCCGATGAAGAAGCCCTTCTCGAACCCTTGCAGGGCGAAGCCCCGACCGTCCACGACCAGTTCCGCGCCTTCGGCCTTGCCCATCTCGATATAGTCGCTGATCCGCTGGCGATGGGCGGCGGAGACCACCGGGCCGTACTGGGCGGAGGTGTCGGTGGAGACGCCGACCTTCAGCGTCTCGATCTCGGCCACCATCCGCTCGCGCAGATCGTCGGCGGTCTTCTTGCCGACCGCCACCGCCACCGGCAGCGCCATGCAGCGCTCGCCGGCCGAGCCGAAGGCCGCGCCGGACAGGTCCTTGACCACCTGGTCCATGTCGGCGTCGGGCAGGATAATCCCGTGGTTCTTGGCTCCGCCCATGGCCTGGACCCGCTTACCGGCCTCGGCGCCCTTCACATAGACGTAGTGGGCGATGTCGGAGGAGCCGACGAAGCTCACGGCCTTGATGTCTGGATGCTCGAGAATGGCGTCCACCACCACCTTGTCGCCGTGCAGCACGTTCAGCACGCCCGCGGGCGCACCGGCCTCCATCATCAGTTCGGCCAGCCGCACCGGCACGGAAGGGTCGCGCTCCGACGGCTTGAGGATGAAGGTGTTGCCGACCGCGATCGCCACCCCGAACATCCACATCGGGATCATGGCCGGGAAGTTGAACGGGGTGATGCCCGCGACCACGCCCAGCGGCTGGCGCATGGAATAGACGTCGATGCCCGGTCCGGCGCCCTCGGTGTATTCGCCCTTTAGAGCGTGCGGGATTCCACAAGAAAATTCAATGACTTCCAAGCCCCTTTGAATGTCGCCCTTGCTGTCGGCGATGACCTTGCCGTGCTCGCTGGACAGCAGTTCGGCCAGCTCGCTCATATTGGCTTCGACCAGCCGCTTGAACTCGAACATCACCCGCGCCCGGCGCTGGGGATTGGTCGCGGCCCACTCGGGCTGGGCCTTGGCGGCGGCCTCGACAGCCATCTCGACCCCGCGCAGGCCGGCGAGCTGGACGCGGGCCTGCACCTCGCCGGTGTTCGGATTGAACACGTCCCCAAACCGGCCGGAGTGGCCCGCAACCGAGGCGCCGCCGATGAAGTGGTTGATCTCGCGCATCCGGCCTTCTCCCTGGGTTCGGTCTTGAACGTCGTTCTTGCGCCCTGGACTAGCACCGACGTTCAAGCCGCCCTATTGCGTTCTTGCGTCATGGGGATTGCGTTTTTGCATGTTCGATTGGGATGACCTGCGGATATTCGTCGCCGTCGCGCAGGCCGGCTCGTTCGGGGGGGCGGCGCGGCAGCTTGGCGTCGATCCCGCCACCGTGGGGCGGCGGATCGCCCGGTTCGAGAGCGCGCTGAAGGCGATCCTGCTGACACGCTCGCCGGGTGGGTTCCAGCTCACCGCTGCGGGCGCCCGCGTCCTGGAACAGGGCCTAAAGGCGCAGACGGCGATGGATGCAACGCTTCGGGTCGGAGAACCCGACCTGATCGGCGGCGTCGTCCGCATCAGCGCCTCCGAAGCCTTCGGGGCCGCCATCATCGCCCCCGCCCTGCCCGCGCTCCGGGCGCAACGTCCAAGCTTGCGGATCGAGCTGGCGGCGGCGTCCGGCTTCCTGTCCCCGACCAAGCGGGAGGTCGACTTGACGGTGACGCTGGTCGCCCCCAATTCGCCCCGGCTGCACGTGGAGCCGCTGACCCAATACGAACTCGGCCTATACGGTTCGGCGGCCTACCTCGCGCGAACCGGCGTTCCGGAGCGCCCGGAAAACCTTACCGCCTGGGACATCGTGGGTTACGTGGACGACCTGATCTACGCCCCGGCCCTTCGGTATCTGGACGAGGTGCACCCCGGCCTGACGCCGTCGCTGGGCAGTTCGTCGATCCTCGCCCAGCGCGCCATCATCGCGGCGGATGGCGGGCTGGGGGTGCTGCCATGTTTCATCGCCGGCGATCTGGTCCGGGTCCTGCCTTCGCAGGTGAGACTCCAACGCCGCTTCTGGACCGCCACCCGTCCGGACGTGACCGACACCGCCCGCCTGCGCCTTCTGCGGGGCTGGCTCCAGGATGTCGTGAGGGCCCGCCGAGCGGACCTGAATCCTTCCGGCTGACAAGGCGCGCGACCTCCGGTCGAGCGAAGACCTGGTGATGGACGGTTGACGTCTAGGGTGGATGCCTGTACCGCCCCGTCGCTACTGTTACTATGTAACGTATTGATGATCGTGATCCCCCATATGACCGGCGTGTCCGTATGGGTGCTCGGCCTTGCAGCGAGCGCCGCGACCCTCCTCGGAGGCGTGCTGGCGTTGCGGCTTGGCGCGCGCATCCGCCTGGCGACTGGGCTTACCGCCGGCGCCCTGCTCGGGGTGGCCCTGTTCGACCTCATCCCCGAAGCCTTTCAATTGGGCGGCGAACACGGCTCGCAGGGCGTGGCGCTGGCGCTCGGCTGCGGTTTCGCCGGCTACATGTTCCTGCATCGGTTGCTGAGCGGCGTGGGCGAGAAGGGCGGTGCGCGGGCCAGTCATCTCGGCGCGGCCAGTCTAACGGTCCACAGTTTCCTGGACGGCCTGGCGATCGGGCTGGCCTTCCATATATCCCCTGCCATCGGCTGGCCCGTCGCGCTGGCGGTGGTCGCGCACGACATGTCCGACGGTATGAACACGGTGGGCCTGACCCTGACCCTGGCCGGCCTGCAGCGGCGACGCATCGCTCATGGCTGGCTGGCGGCGGACGTCCTGGCTCCGATAGTGGGTGTCGCGGCGTCCGGCGTCGTGCAGGTCGGCCCACATGGGTTGGCGCCGCTACTGGCCGTGTTCGGCGGGGCGTTCCTGTATCTTGGGGCGGTCGAATTGCTGCCCCGTAGCTACCGCGAACGGCCGCTTCCCTCCACGACGGGAGCTGCGATCCTTGGACTGGCGGTGATCTACGGCGCGGTGCGGCTCGCCGGCTGAGGCCAAGCAGTCCCCGCCTATTCCGCGGCCAGCGTAGGCGCCGCATCGCCGGCAGCCTTCTCGGCGGCGATCATGCGTTCGATCACCGCCCTGGCGCGGGCGCCGCCGGCGTCGATGTTGAACACCCTGAGCTTCATGTCGGGATTGGCGTCGATGCGCTTCTGCTGGGCTTCGAGGATTTCCACGTCCTCCATGAACACCCCGCCCTGCTGTTGCTTGAAACGGGCGGTGAAGCCCTGGTCGGCGAGGTCGAAGTTGCGCGCCATCCCCCAGAAGTACCAAGCGGTGGTCTCGGTCTCCGGCGTCAGCACATCGATGACGTAGCCGTTCACGCCCTGGCTGCGGTCGCCCTCGGGCGCGCCCGTCCCCTCCGGGGCCACGCCGACGTCGATGATGACGGCGGACGGCGGGATGAATTCGCAAATCTGCCAGCGATCGACCTTGCCGGGCTTCTTCAGGGCGTAGCGCCAGAACGGCGGCGCATCGATGCCCTTCATCCAGCGGCGCACAAAAACCCGGTCGCCCTCGCTGTTGGTCTCGATCGGGCTGCCCAGGATTTCCGGCTGGCCGATAGTGCCCGGATGCACGTGGGTCTCGTGGGTCAGGTCCATCAGGTTGTCGATCATCAGCCGGTAGTCGGCCTTCACGTGATAGGCGCCGCCGTCGAAGGTCCAGCCCTCGCGCTCGCAGGGCCACAGGTCGGGCACCAGCGCGGCATCGGCTTTCTCGGCCTCCCCGATCCAGATCCAGATGAAGCGATACCGCTCCACCACGGGATAGACCTTCTTGACCTGGAAGTTACGCACCACGCCGTCCTGGGTCGGCATGTCCACGCAGCGGCCGCCGGCGTCGAACATCATGCCGTGGTAGCGGCAGCGCAGGTCGTCGCCCTCCAGCATCCCCATCGACAGGGGCAGCAGGCGATGGGGGCAGGCGTCGTGCATCGCCACCGGCGTGCCATCCAGCTTGCGGTAGAGCACCACCTCTTCGCCGCACAAGGTGCGGGCCAGCGGCTTGCGGCCGATCTCGTAGTCGAAGCCGGCGACGTACCACTGGTTGGGAACGTAGGTCGTCATCATGTCCTCCCACCTTCAGCCGCTGCCCGGCCGTTAGGTCGTTCTCGTCAGGTCGTTTCGAAATCGATCAGGGCCGCCCCGCGGAGCTGGCCCATGGCGGCGCGGTTGCGTAGGGCGCGCCGCAGGTTCTGGTGGGCCAGGCGGGCGTGCTCGCGCATCACCGCCTCGGCCCGGCCGCCGTCGCGATCCTCGATCGCCTCCAGCACGGCGCGGTGCTGGGCCTGGGCCGTCGCCAGCACCGCCATCGCTTCGGGCGTCGCCGCCTGGGCCATGACGAATCCGCTGGGCGACGCGAAGGGCAAGGCCGACGCCCGCGCGAGCTGTCGTTTCAGCAAGGGGCTTCCCGCCAGGTCGACGATGTAGCCGTGGAAACGTTCATTCAGCGCGACGTATTGAGAGAACCGCTCCAGGATCGGGGCGTCTGCGCCCAGCGCTGCGTCGATGGCGTCCACGCAGGCGCGCAGGGCGTCCAGGGCCTGGGACTCGGCCCCGCGACGCGCGGCGAAGTTGGCGGCCAGCCCTTCCAGCACGCCGCGCACCTCGATGGCGTCGCGCAGGTCCTGCTCGGTGAAGCGCGCCACCGCGTGACCGCCTTGGGCCAGGGGTTCCAGCAATCCTTCCGACTCCAGCCGCACCAGGGCCGCCCGGACTGGCGTGCGCGACACGCCGAGCCGATCCACCATGGTCAGCTCCGACACGCGCTGGCCGGGCGCGAGTTCCCCGTTGAGGATCAGTTCGCGGAGCTTGAGCAGGGTGTCGACGGTCTGGGACATCGAGCCTGTGTACAGTCTGGGCCTTCCGGAAAGGCCAATCCTCTAGATCGGCCCATCCACAAAAGCGTTGTCGAGACATCCTGTATACAGGGGGTTCTTATGGGCGCCAATGGGCGTGCAGCCCTGCGTCTAAACCACCGCGCGCGATTGCAGCCGCACAGCGGCCTCCCGCAAGACCGGGAGGGCTTCGACGACCAGGTTGGCGATGCTGCGTTCCCGAGCGGTGCCGACGTTGATGGCGGCGACGACCTGGCCCGCCTCGTCGCGGACGGGTACGGCCAGGGAACGGAGTCCGATCTCCAGTTCCTCGTCGACGGTGGCGAAGCCCTGCGCCCGCACGCGATCCAGTTCACGGCGAACAGCGTGCGGGTCCACGAGGGTTCGCCCCGTACGCTGAACCAACTTGGCGGCTTCGAGCAAGCCGTCCAACTCGTCCAACGGCGTCGCCGCCAACAGCACCCGGCCCATGGATGTGCAGTAGGCGGGCACCCGGCTTCCGACCTGAAGGTCTATCGAGATGAAGCGGCGCACCTCAGCCCGCGCGACGTAAACCACCTCGCTTCCGTCCCGCACGCCTAGCGAGCAGGACTCGCCCATCCGGGCGCTGATCTCCTTCAGGATCGGATCGGCGGCCTTCGCCAGGCGATTTTGGACCAGATAGGCCCGCGCCAGGGACAGCAGGGCCGGCGTCGGGTGGAACCGCCGCCCCTCGTCCGCATCGACATAACCCAGCACCGTCAGGGTATGTAGGCAGCGGCGGGCGACCGCCCGCGACAGGCCTGTATGGCTCGCGGCCTCGGCGGTCGACAGGCTTTCGCGTGTCTCGAACAGCCTCAGAACCTCCAGTCCCCGCGCCAGCGACTGCATGAAGTCTGGGTCCGTGCGTGCATCGTGATCCAGGCCCACGACATCTCCGTTGACGCCGAGCCGCCCAGGCGCGACGATAGCGGTAATCGTACATTGCGTGCGATAATCGCACAAGCCGCGGCGCATCGGCTGTCCCGCCGACCCGTACGGGGCATCTCGGAGAGCATCTGTGGCCGACGCCTTTATCTGCGATGCGATCCGGACGCCCATCGGGCGTTTCGGGGGGTCGCTCGCCCGGGTCCGCACCGACGACCTGGCCGCTATTCCGATCAAGGCGCTGATGGCGCGTAATCCCGGCGTCGATCCCGACCGCATCGAAGACGTCTTCTACGGCTGCGCCAACCAGGCGGGCGAGGACAACCGGGACGTGGCGCGTATGGCCGTCCTGCTCGCCGGCCTGCCCGTCGGGGTGCCTGGCACGACCATGAACCGCCTCTGCGCCTCGGGCCTGGACGCGGTGGGCACCGCCGCCCGCGCCGTGCAGTCGGGCCAGATGGAGCTGGCGATCGCCGGCGGCGTCGAGAGCATGACCCGCGCGCCCCTGGTCATGGCCAAGGCCGAGAGCGCCTTCCAACGTTCCGCCAGCATCGAGGACACCACCATCGGCTGGCGCTTCGTCAACCCGATCATGGAGAAGCAGTACGGGACCCACTCCATGGGCGAGACGGCGGAGAACGTCGCCGAGGCCTACCAGGTCAATCGCGCCGACCAGGACGCCTACGCCCTGCAGAGCCAGCAGCGCGCGGGCCAAGCCCAGGCCGACGGCTTCTTCGCCGAGGAGATCGCGCCGGTCCAGGCCAAGGACCCGAAGGGCAAGCCCTTCGCCTTCGAACAGGACGAGCACCTGCGCCCGGACACCACGCTGGAGGGGCTGTCCAAACTGAGGACCGCCTTTCGCGAGAACGGCAGCGTGACGGCGGGCAATGCGTCCGGCGTCAACGATGGGGCGGCGGCCATGTTCATCGCCTCCGAGGATGGAGCAAAGGCCAACGGCCTGACGCCTCGCGCGCGCGTCCTCGGCATGGCCACGGTCGGCGTCGAGCCGCGTATGATGGGCATCGGCCCCATCGGCGCCTCGCGCAAGCTGATGGCCCGGCTGGGGCTGAAGATCGGCGACTTCGACCTGATCGAGCTGAACGAGGCCTTCGCCAGCCAGGTGATCGCCTGCTTGCGCGAGCTTGGCGTCGATCCGCACGATGAGAAGGTCAATCCGCACGGCGGCGGGATCGCGCTGGGCCATCCTTTAGGTATGAGCGGAGCACGCCTGGTGCTGACCGCCGCCCACGCCCTGGAGAAGAGCGGCGGCAAGCGGGCGCTGGTCACCCTGTGCGTCGGCGTCGGCCAGGGCGTCGCCCTGGCGGTGGAACGGGTCTGAAATCTCTAGACGGCGAGGAGATGCAGGATGAGTGAAGTTCCGGCCTATACCCGAGAGGACGCTGGCCAGCCGCCCTCCTTGTTCCCTGCCTATGGTTCCACGGTCGCTCGCTCGCCGCGCCAGCCGCTGGTGCGCATCCCCCAGACCCTGACCGAGACGACGGGCCCCAGCGCCTGGGACCGGCTGATGGGACCGGCGATGGCCGACCTGACCCGCCAGCACAAGGGCGAGCCGATCGGCCAGCGCATCGTGGTCGGCGGCCGGGTGCTGGACGAGAACCGTCGCCCCGCCCCCAACACGGTGGTGGAAATCTGGCAGTGCAACGCGGCGGGCCGCTACATCCACGCCAACGACCAGTGGGACGCCCCGATCGATCCCAACTTCACCGGCGCGGGGCGGGTGATCACCGACGACCAGGGCCGCTATCGCTACACCACCATCTGTCCGGGGGCCTATCCGTGGGGCAACCACCACAACGCCTGGCGGCCGGCCCACATCCACCTGTCGCTGCTGGGCCCGGCCTTCGCGACCCGGCTGGTGACCCAGTTCTATTTCCCCGACGATCCTCTGATCGAGATCGACCCCATCGCCAACGCCGTGCCCCGCACCGCCCGCGACCGCATGGTCGCCCGCTTCGACATCGAGACCACCCAGCCCAATTTCGCGCTGGGCTACCTGTTCGACATCGTGCTGCGCGGGCGCGAGGCGACGCCGTTCGAGGATGCTCACTGATGGCCGACAACCAGAGCCCCGAGGCGTTCGGCCAGACCCCCTGGCAGACGGTGGGTCCCTTCTTCCACTACGGCCTGCCCTGGAAGGGCGCGGCCGACCTGGTGGGTGGCTCGGACATCGGTGCGCGCGCCGACCTGTTCCCGACCGAACACTACCTGCTGAACCAACCCGCCCCCAAGGGCGCGACCGCCGGCGAGCGGATCGAGATCACCGGTCGGGTGATCGACGCCGCCGGCGCACCCATCCCAGACGCCATGATCGAGATCTGGCAGGCCAATGCGGCGGGCCGCTACGCCAGCGTCGACGACGGGCGCGCGGACCTGCCGCTCGACCCCGATTTCACCGGCTTCGGCCGTTCGTCCACCAGCAAGGATGGCGAGTACCGCTTCCTCACCGTCAAGCCGGGACGGGTTCCCGGGCCCGGCAACACGCTCCAGGCCGCCCACATCGCGGTGGGCGTGTTCGGGCGTGGCCTGATCAAGCGGCTGGTGACGCGCATCTATTTCGAGGACGAGCCCGCCAACGCCGAGGACCCAATTCTGGAGCTCGTCCCAACCGACCGCCGACAAACCCTGATCGCCAGGCGGACGAGCGACGGGACCTATCGGTTCGACATCGTGTTGCAAGGCGAGAACGAAACCGTCTTCTTCGATATCTAGAGCCATGTCCTCGCTCATCCGCGACCGCGCCACCTCAGGCCCCGAGATGCTCCAGGCGTTCGGCGACGAGGCCTTGCTCAGGGGCGCGCTCGACTTTGAAGCGGCGCTGGCTCAAGCGGAGGCGGCCGAAGAGCTGATCCCCACCGCCCACGCCGCGCTGATCGCGCAGGCGTGCGGCCAAGACGTCGACATCGCGGCCTTAGCCGAGGCCGCCGCCCACGCCGGGACCCTCGCCATCCCGCTGGTGGTCGAATTGCGCGCACGCGTGGCCGCCCTCGACCCCGACGCCGCTAGGTCCGTCCACAAGGGCGCCACCAGCCAGGACGTCGCCGACACCGCCCTGATGTTGCAGGTCAAGACCGGCGCGACGCTGATCGTCCGCGATCTCGACCGCCTGCGCGACGCCCTGGCGGACCTGGCGCGCCCCCATGCCGCCAGCCCGATGATTGGCCGCACCCTGCTGCAGGCGGCCCTGCCCATCACCTTCGGCCTGAAGGTTGCGAACTGGCTGACCTCGGTCGACGCCGCCACCGCCCGTTTCAACCGGGAAGCGGATCACGCGCTGGCGCTCCAGTTCGGCGGGGCCACAGGCTCGCGCGCGGGGCTGGACGGCAAGGGCGCGGCGGTGGCGGCGCGCATGGCGCAGACGCTGGGCCTGGCCAATCCACCCACACCCTGGCACGCCCGCCGCGAGGCGATCTCAGGGCTTGGCTGTGCGCTCGCCATCCTGACCGGCGCGCTCGGCAAGATCGCGCGCGACATCTCCCTGATGGCCCAGAGCGAGGTGGGCGAGGCGTTCGAGCCCCAGGTCGCCGGCCGGGGCGGCTCGTCGGCCATGGCCCATAAGCGCAACCCGACCGGATGCCAGGTCGTCCTGTCGGCGGCGATCCGCGCGCCGGGACTGGCTGGCGCCCTGCTGTCCGCCCTGCCTCAGGAACATGAACGCGGCCTTGGCGGCTGGCAGGCGGAGGCGCCGCTGCTGGCGGAGCTGTTCCAGCTGGCCCACGGCGCGCTGACGGCGTTGCTTCCGGTAGTCTCGGGGCTGGAGGTGGACGTCGCCGCCATGGCCCGCAATCTCGACGCCGCCGACGTCGGCGGCGACACGGGCGAGGCCGAAGCCCTGGTCCAGGCCGCGCTGACCGCCCACGCCAATGCTCGCCGGGAGACAAGCTGATGCCCTTCGCCACCCATGCCGGCGTGCGCCTCTACTGGAAGCTGGACGGGGAAGCGACCAAGCCGCCCATTCTGCTCCTGCACTCCATCGGTACGGACATGGGGTCTTGGGATCGCGCCCTGCCCCATCTGCTGGCCCAGTTCCGCGTCCTGCGGATGGATGCACGCGGGCACGGCGCCTCGGACGCGACGCCAGGCGAATACGATCTCGACCTGTTGGCGCGCGACGCCATGGCGGTGATGGATGCGGCCGGGATCGAAACGGCGGTAGTGTGCGGCGTCTCGCTCGGCGGCATGATCTCCCTGACCCTGGCCACACAAGAGCACCGCCGGGTGAAGGCGGTGGTCGCCGCCTGCACCTCGCCGAAGATGGACAGCGAAGCGTGGCGATCGCGCATTGCGGCGGTGCAGGCCGGCGGGACCGCCGCCATCGCCGACGCGGCGCTCGGCCGGTTTTTCTCGCCCGCCTTCGCCAAGGCCCACCCCGAGGTCGTGGAAAGCGCCCGCGCAGAGCTCACCGCGATGTCGGCCGAAGGCTACGCCAGTTGCGGCGCGGCGATCCGGGACATGGACCTTCGCGACAGCCTCAAGGGTATCGCCGTCCCCGTCCTGGTGATCGGTGGCGAGCGGGATGTCTCCACGCCCTTTCCGGATCATGGCCGCCTGATCGCCGAGGGCGTGCCCGGCGCGCAGACCACGCTGCTGGACGCCGCCCATCTGGCCCAGGTCGAGGTTCCCGGCGCCTTCGCCGCCGCCGTACGCGGGTTCGTCAGCGGATTGAACGGCGGCGATGCGGTGCAGGACGCGGCTCAAACCCTGTTCGAAGCCGGGCTGGTGAACCGGCGCAAGGTGCTGGGCGACGAGTGGGTGGACCGGGCGCTCGCCCGGCGGACGCCATTCAACAGCGACTTCCAGGCCATGATCACCCGCATCGCCTGGCAGGAGATCTGGGGGCGGCCGGGCCTGGATCATCGCACCCGCCGGTTGCTGGTTTTGGCGATCACCGTCTCGCTCGGGCGATGGGAGGAGTTTCGCATGCACGTGAAAGTCGGCCTGGAGCAAGGCGGCTTCACGATCGACGAATTGAAGGAGACGCTGATGCAGACCGGCATCTACGCCGGCGTGCCCGTCGCCAACACCGGTTTCGCGGAGGCGGCGGAGGTGATGGCGGCGCTGGCGACCGCTCCCAAGGAATAGGCAGCGCCACCTTACGGGACGGAAGAAACCGCTTGCGACGTTCGCGGCCAAGCTCCAGGACAAATCAGACCGACCCCAAGTCGAGGTCATGGGACTCCGGCATCCCTAATTTCGCGTGCGCTGAGCAGGGACCGGCGCCCTGGGGTCTTGAGATGATGCGGTGAAACGTCAGGCGCTCTTCATCCTGTTCTCGGTCAACAGCTTCGCCGCTGCCATGTTGGCCCTGTACATCGGTTTCGCGCTCGGCCTTCCCCGTCCCTATTGGGCGATGACCACCGCCTATATCGTCAGTCAGCCGCTGTCCGGCGCGCTCCGCTCCAAGGCGGTCTACCGCATCATCGGAACGGTCGTCGGCGCGGCGGCCGCCCTGGCGCTGGTGCCGACCTTCGCCACCTCGCCCGAACTGCTGTCGCTGGCGCTGGCCCTCTGGGTCGGGCTTTGCCTGTACATCTCCCTGCTGGACCGCACACCCAGGAGCTATGTCTTCATCCTCGCAGGATACACGGCCGCCATCATCGGCTTTCCCGCCGCCCCCGAACCCGCCACCGTGTTCGACGTGGCCGTCACGCGGGCGGAGGAGATCGGGCTCGGCGTGATCTGCGCCACCCTCACCCACAGCCTGTTCTTCCCCCAGGCTATCGGGCCCGTGCTGCATCGGCGCATGAGGGCCTGGCTCCACGACGCGCAGCAGTGGGGATTGGCCATTCTCGCGGGTCAGCATCCCGCTTCCAACGACCGCGATCGCCGAAGGCTCGCCGCCGAGATCACCGAGATCCGGCTGATGTCCACCCACCTGCCCTTCGACACTTCCAACCTGCGCGAGGCCGGTCCGCTGGCGCGGGCCATGGAGGATCGCATGAGCGTGCTGCTGCCGCTGGTGAGCGCGGTGGGCGATCGCCTGTTGGTGCTCCGGGCGGACGGCGCGGCGCCTGCGGAGCTGGAAAGGCTGCTGACGCGGCTGGAAGCATGGCTCGCCGATCTCAATGCTCCGCGTACGGAGGGCGAGGCTATCCTCGCCGGCTTTCAGGCCTTGGGTCCGCCCTTGGGTCGGGGCGCGCCCTGGGGCGATCTGGTGCTGGAGAACCTGTTGGATCGCCTGCAACAGCTCGTCCGGAACGTGCAGGACATCCGCGACCTCCGCGCAGCGATCCAGACCGGAGGCCGCCGACTCCCGGCCACCCTGGACCAGGGCACGCCGGTTCGCGCCAGCGCCCGGCTGCACCGCGACCACTATCTGGCCTTCCTGTCGGCGCTCGCCGCCTCTGCGGCCACCCTGTTCTGCTGCATCTTCTGGATTGCGACGGGCTGGCCGGAGGGCAGCGTGGCGGCGCTGACCGCGGCGGTGTTCTGCTGCTTCTTCGCCACGCAGGACGACCCGGCCCCGATCATCGTCACCTTCCTCGTCTACACGCTCGCCTCGATCCCGATCGTCGCCGCCTATCAGTTCGCCATCCTTCCCGCGATCGACGGCTTTCCCATGCTCGTCCTGGCGCTGGCGCCCGTGTTCCTGATCGCAGGCTATTTCATCGCCAAGCCCACGACGTCCCTGCGCGCGCTGGCCATGGTGCTCGGCCTGGGCAATGGCCTGGCCCTGGCGGAGAATTTCAGCCCTACCTTCGCGGGCTTCGCCAACAGCAACATCGCCCAGGTGATCGGCCTGGTCGCCGCCCTGGTCACCACCCAGCTGTGCCGTTCGGTCGGCGCGGAATGGAGCGCGCGGCGAATCCTGCGGGCGGGCTGGCGCGAGATCGCCAGGGTCGCGGAGGCGACGCGGCCGGTGGATCGCGCGGGGCTGATGATCCGGATGCTGGATCGGGTGGGCCTGCTAGCGTCGCGGCTCAATGTCTCCGACGAGGACATCGGGCCGACCGCGGCGGATGCGTTGAGCGATGTCCGAGTCAGCCTGAACCTACAGGAACTCCAGGCGGCGGAAGCGCGGTTCCCCGGTGGGGGAGGTCCCGCCCGGCGGTTGCTGACCGGCGTCGCACGGGGATATCGCGCCCTGGCCAGGGCTCCGTCGGCCTTGGTCGTGCGAGCGCATCGCCCGAAGCTGGACGCGAGCCTGCTGGACGACCTTGACCAGGCCCTCGCCGAGGCCGCCGATGGCGCGCCGAGCAACCCCCAGATGCGTGGAGCCGCCCGCGCCCTGGTCAGCCTGAGGCGGACGCTGTTTCCCGACGCGCCGCCCTATTCAGCGAAGGAGGAAACGGCGTGATCGGAGAGTTCGACTTCGACGGCGTGTTCGTCTCTCCCCTGTTGATCTACGCCATCGTGGCGCTGGCCATCTGCGCCGTCGTACAGCGTCTCTTGATCTTGGTGGGCTTCTATCGGCTGGTCTGGCATCGGGCGCTGTTCGACTTCGCCCTGTTCGTCGTGCTGCTGGGGGCTGTATCGGCGGTGGCGGGACCGCTGATCGAGCGAGGGGGATGGCGTTGAAGCTCTGTTTAATCGGAAACCCTGAGCATGGTTGAGTCCGCTAGGATCAGGCACGCCCTGGCGCTTGGCGGCCGCATCCTGGTGACGGGCCTGCTGGTGATCGTCGCGGTGCTGGTCGCCCGCTGGATGTGGGTCCGTTACCAGGTCGAGCCGTGGACCCGCGACGGCCGCGTCCGCGCCGACGTGGCGGCGGTAGCGCCCGACGTGGCGGGCTTCGTCACCCGCATCGACGTGCGCGACAACCAGGTCGTGCATAAGGGCGACGAACTGTTCGCGCTCGACCAGGCTCGCTTCCAGGTCGCGCTCCAGCAATCCCTCGCCGCCATCGAGGGCGATAAGGCCGCCCTCGTCGAGGCCCAGCGCGAAGCCCGCCGCAACGACGGTCTCGGCGAACTCGTCTCCGCCGAAATCCGCGAACAGAGCCATACCCGCGTACAGCAGGATCGCGCCGCCCTGGATCAGGCGATCACCGCCCGCGACACCGCCCAGCTCAACCTGAAGCGCACCACCATCCTGGCTCCGGTCAACGGCATGGTCACCAACCTGGAGCTTCGGCCCGGCGACTACCTGACGGTCGGCCGCCAGGCGCTGGCCTTGGTCGATAGCGACAGTCTGCATGTCGACGGCTACTTCGAAGAGACCAAGCTACCGCGCATCCATGTCGGCGACCCCGTTACTATCCGCTTGATGGGCGAACGGACCCTGTTGCACGGCCATGTGGAGAGCGTCGCCGCCGCCATCGAGGATCGGGAGCGCAGCCCCAGTTCCAACCTGCTCGCCAACGTCAACCCGACCTTCAGCTGGGTGCGGCTGGCCCAGCGGATTCCGGTGCGCGTGTCCGTCGATTCCGTTCCCGTACCGGTGAGGCTGATCGCCGGACGAACGGCGACGGTGAGCGTGCTCACGCCGGACATGCGCCATGGTCGCCATCACTGGTGGGACATGCCGCAATGATCCGCGCATGGCGTCTGGCGGCGGGATGCGGACTGGCTGCAACGCTGCTGTTGAGCGCCTGCAAGACGGTCGGGCCGCGCTATGCCGGGCCGCCGGGCCTGGCGGTCGCCAACCGACCTGACGCGCAGGGCCCGTTCGTCGGCGCCGACAACCCCGCCTTCTCCAAGGAGATCGCGCCCGGCGACTGGTGGCGGCTGTATCGCGACCCAAGGCTGGACGACCTGGTGCAGCAGGCCTTCGCCGCCAATACCGACCTGCGCGTCGCGGCCGCGAATCTGGAACGGAGCCAGGCCCTGCTGCGGCAGGTGCGCGCCGCGCGCGAACCTTCGGCGACGGCGAACATCGACCTCGACTACGCTCAGCTTTCCGCCGAGGCCTATCTGGTTCCGGGCCAGCTGCCCACGTTCGGCCTCTACGACACCGGCCTGTCGGTCTCCTACGAGCTGGACCTGTTTGGCCGCCTCCACCGCGCCGTGCAGGCGGCCTCTGCCGAGGACGAGGCGGTGCGGGCGGCCTACGACCTGACCAAGGTGACGGTGGCGGCCGAGACCACGCGCGCCTACGCCCAGGCCTGCGGCGCCGGCGAGGAGCTGGCGGCCGTGCGCCATTCGCTGGAGCTGCAGAAGCAGAGCGACGCGCTGACCCGGCGATTGGTGCGCGCCGGCCGTGGCACGGCCTTGGACACCACCCGCTCCTCCGGCCTGATCTCGCAGTTCCAGGCCAACATCCCCGCCCTTCAGATCGCCCAGCGCAACGCCTTGTACCGGCTGGCGGTCCTGACCGGACGGCCTCCGGCGGCCTATCCGCGCGACTTGGAAAGCTGCGCCTCGCCCCCGCGCCTGACCTCGCCCATTCCCATCGGCGACGGGGCAGCCCTGCTTCGTCGCCGCCCGGACATCCGGGAAGCGGAGCGCGACCTGGCCTCCGCCACCGCCCGCATCGGCGTGGCGACGGCGGGGCTCTATCCCACCATCCGGCTCGGCGCCTCGGCCGGCTCGACCGGCGCGCTCAGCGATTTCGCCACCTCCCCCACCAACCGCTACGCCATGGGGCCCAGCATCTCCTGGCAGCTGAACCAGAGCGTTCCGCGCGCCCGGATCGCCCAGGCCGAAGCCGAGACCCGCATGCGGCTGGCCCGTTTCGACGGGGTGGTGCTGAACGCCCTGCGTGAAGCCGAAGCCGCATTGACCACCTATGCTCGCGACCTCGACCGCAACGCCGACCTCGGGCGCGTGCGCAGCCGCGCGGCGGACTCCGTCGGGCAGGTCCAGAGACTGCACGCCGCCGGCAAGGTCGATTTCCTGAGCCTGCTCGACGCCCAGCGCACCCTGGCCTCGGCGGACAGCGCCCTGGCCGCCTCCGACGGGCAGCTCTCCCAGGACCAGATCGCGATCTTCCTGGCGCTCGGCGGCGGATGGGACGTGGCCGCCTAACCACCTGATTTCTTTTTATCGCCGCGCCTGCATCAATCCGGGCGTTCGCGAGTTGCTAGATCGGGGAAGTAACCGATGCCGACACCGGAACGCTGCAGGGCCCGCGCCGACGAGGCCGAACGCTTGGCCGGGATTGTCTCCTATGGCCGGGACAAGGAGCGGTTGCTCGCCCAGGCGGTCGAACTGCGGGAACGCGCAGTCATGCTGGAAGCAGCCGAAATCGCCCCAGTCCCCACCCCACGCGAGGCTCCGGCCAGATTGCCCCCCTGGCTCCGCAGGTGGCTTCCCGGCCGTAAAGCCCCCGCCTGACAGGACGCCCCCGGGGTTGCTTGCAGAGCTTAGGCCTCCAAGTTATTAGTCTACCTAACGATCATCCCGCGCCGTACTTGGCGATAAGCGGGGATAGGTAGGGAGAGCCGTCGTGGAGCATCACGCGACAGGCGACATCGCAGCCAGGATGGAGCGCCTGCCGGTCGGCGCCTGGCACGCCCGGGTGCGTGGCGTTATCAGCGCCGCCGCCTTCTTCGATTCCTTCGACGCCCTGGCGATCGCCTCGGTGATGCCGGTGCTCCTGCCGCTGTGGCATCTCAAGCCCGCCGATGTGGGGCTGCTGTTCTCGGTCGGCTACGTCGGCCAGGCCATAGGTTCGGTGTTCTTCGGATATCTGGCCCAGCGGATCGGACGGGTGCCGGTGGCCCTGATCACGGTGCTGATATTCTCGGTGATGAGCTGCGCCTGCGCCTTCTCCACCAGCTACCTCATGCTGATGGCCTTCCGCTTCATCCAGGGCCTGGGGCTGGGCGGCGAGGTGCCGGTGATGCACGCCTACATGAACGAGATCGCTCGGGCCAAGGGTCGGGCGCGTTTCATCCTGCTGCCCCAGCTTGGGTTTTCCATCGGGATCGCGGCGGCGGCCTATGCGGGACGCTGGATCGTGCCGGACTTCGGCTGGCGAGCCATGTTCCTGATCGGCGTCGCGCCGGCCATCCTCACCCTGCCGCTGCGCGCCTTCCTGCCGGAATCGCCACGTTGGCTGGCCAGCCTCGGCCGCCACGACGAGGCCGATCGGGTGATGCGCAAGATCGAAGCCGAGGTCTCGCGCAACGGTACGCGTCCCCTGCCCCCGATCGTTTCCGTCGGCCCGGCCATCGCCCAGGCCCCGCCGCGCCTGATCGAGCTGTTCCAGGGACCCTACCTGCGGCGCACCCTGGTGATCTGGGCCCTGTTCTTCAGCGCCTACTATGTCGGCTACGGCCTGACCAACTGGATGCCGACCCTGTATCGCACCATCTACCATCTCGGCCTGCGACAGGCCCTGACCTTCGGCGCCATCACCACCACCTGCAGCGTGCTCGGCTCGATCCTGGTCACCTTCCTGATCGACTGGACCGGGCGCAGGCTGTGGTTCGGGGTCAGCCTGGTGCTGGCCGCCCTGCCCTTCTTCGCCCTCACCCTGGCCCACGTGACCGCGCCGTCCAGCGTCCTGCTGCTGGTCTCCATCGGCGCGCTGCTGGTCAATCCGGTGTGCATCGCCATCGGGGTCTATGCGGCCGAGTGCTATCCGACCCACTTGCGCGCGCTCGGCGGCGGGATCGGCTCGTCCTGGATCCGCATCGCCGCGATCGTGGCTCCCTCCGTCATGGGCCTGTTGATCCCCCGCGCCGGCATGGGCGCAGTGTTCCTGCTGTTCGGGCTCGTGGCCCTGGCCGGCGGGATCGTCGCCTTGATCTTCGCGGTCGAGACCAAGGGCCGGACCCTCGAAGACCTTTCCCCACCCGAACCCATCGCCGCCTAAGGAGTATCGAGATGAACCTGGCCAACCGCCTCTACACCGCCGCGGTCGTCCCCTTCGGCGCCGACGGAGAACTGGACGAGGCCGCCTATCGCGAGCAGGTCCGCTACTACGGCCAGCCCCGCTTCGCCGCGGTTGGCGGCTTCATCGCCAACGCCGAGGCCGGCGAGATCTACTACCTCACCGCCGCCGAGAAGCGCCGCACTACCGAAATCGCCCTGGAAGAACTCGGGGGCAGGATGCCGGTGTTCACCGGCATCTTCGACCTGACCACCAAAGCTTCCGTCCAAAGCGCGCGCGAAGCCAAGGCGCTGGGCGTGGACGGGCTGTTCCTGATGCCGCCCGCGGGATGCGCGGACCTGGTGACGTCCTGGAACGCCTCGAAGTACCCGGAATACTGGCTGGACCAGATCCGCGAGATCGACGATGCGGTCGGTCTGCCGATCATCGCCCACCCGGTGGCCTCGGCCTCGCCGCAATGGGGTATCGGCGTCCCCGGCGACGCCGCCAAGCTGATCTGCGAGCAGATCCCCAACATCATCGGCTGGAAGATGATCTACAGCTACGAGGGGATGCGTAAGATGTGGAAGATCCTGCGCAGTCTCGAGCGTCCGGTGGCGATCATGGCGGCGGGCGGGCGGTTCTTCCACGAATACCTCGCCCACGACGTGCTCGAGGGCAGCGTTTCGGGATCGTGGGTCTATGCGCTTGAGCCGATGCTCGACCACATCGAGGCGGCGCGCTCGGGCGACTTCGCCAAGGCGCTGGAAATCTGGACCCTCGGAGGGCTCGGTGCGCTGCACGACTACATCTACGAGGACTATTCGCGGCTGCACCTGCGCTACAAGATCGCCGCCTGGCTGCGCGGCCTGATCCCCAGTCCGCGCGCACGCTCGCCCATGCCCAAGCCCAAACCCGAGGAAATCCTGACCCTGAAGGTCCTGATGGCTGGCGCCGGGATCGCCCTGATCTCCGACGCCGCTATCGAAGCCGAACTGGTCGGCGGCGCGCGCTCGTCCGCCTTGGCGGCCTAGACTGGATAGATGTCTGGACTCCCGCTCGGTCCTGCCGCCCACTAGGGTCAGGACCGAGAGGTGAGCGGATGGGGACAGTCAAATGATCCGGCTACGGAATATATTCTCCGGCGTAGCGCTTTCCGTCGCGCTGGGGCTGTCCGCCCAGGCCGCCACAGCCGCCGATAGGCCGCCCGACGCCGCCGCGATCCGCCGCCTCGTCCAAGCCATGCAGGACGCCTGGAACCGTGGAGATTTCCGCGGCTACATGGCGGGCTTCAAGAACCCGGACATTACCTTCGTCTCCAACGGCGTGATTCAGAGGAACTGGCAGGCGACGCTGGACCACTATGTCCGCGACTACGGAACGCCCGCCAAGCGGGGCGTGGTGCGTTTCTACGACGTGTCGGTGCAGATGTTGACGCCTGACGCGGCCGTGCTGGTCAGCCACTTCCACATGAGCCGCAAGGACAAACCGCTGGAGGGCGTGTTCACCGATCTCGCCCGCAAGGTCGACGGCCGCTGGATCATCACCTTGAACCATGTCTCGGCCCACGACGCGCCCAGGTAGGGGCCGCCCTTATCTCCGCGCCTCGCTCCGAAACGTACTGGGCGGCTGGCCGACGCAGCGAGTGAAGGCACGGCTGAAATAGGCCGGATCGTCATGGCCGGTGGCGTAGGCCACTTCGGACACGCTGAGATCGGAATAGATCAGCAGGCGCTTGGCTTCCAGCATCGCCCGCGCCTGGATCAGGGCCAGCGGCCCCTCTCCCGTCGCGGCCAGGCATGCGGCGCGCAGTTTCGGGACCGAGGCGCCAAGCTGCTCCGCATAGGCCGGTATCGACAGCCGATGGCTCCAATGACGCTCCACCAGGGCCCGGAAGCGGGCGGTCAGCTCCAACTGGCGGTTTGGCCTCGACGGCGGTCGGGGCTGGGCCTCGCGTTGGAGGCGCCGCACGGTCGCGACCAGCACGCCCAGGACCGCGCCCTCGACGGCGGTGCTGCGCCCCGGCGCTATCCAGGCCAGTTCGCGTCGGATTCGTCCAAGGAGTTCGGCGAAATCCGTCATCTCTTCGTCAAGGGCGAACGCGCCGGCCCGAGCGAACATGTCGGTGAAAGCAGGCTCGCGTGAGGCGAGCTCGTCGAAGAACGGCGTGGCGATGGTCAGCACCTGTCCCGCCGTCTCGGGTTCGAAATCGAAGCCGTGGATGGAGCCGGCGGGGATAACCAGCAGGGTTGGGGTCTCGAACGCGCTAGCCAAGCCCTCCACGACGATCTGTCCGCCGCCGCCGTGGAGCACGAACAGATGATGCAGTTCGGCATGCGCATGCGGGCGGATGGTCCACTCGCTGGGACGGCTGCGGTCGTCCAGCGCCTCGAGGTGCACGAAGCGCGGCTCCACCTGTCGCGGCGGCTCGCCATAGAGGAAGAAGCTCGGGACCACCGATTGGGGCATGGCGAAAGGATGGGCCGGACTTGCGAAAAGTCCAAGCCTTTGTCGTGCGTATCCATGGTCCACGCCCGTCGAAAGGATGAGCCTCAAAGAAAATAGGCGGGAAAACGATGCGGACCCAGGTGGCGATTATCGGCGCGGGCCCGGCGGGTATGTTCCTGGCCCATCTGCTGCATCGCGCGGGCGTGGCCGCCGTCGTCCTGGAACGGCGGGATCGCCATTATGTCGAAAGCCGCGTGCGCGCCGGCGTGGTCGAGCAGGTCGCTGTGGACCTGATGACCGAGCTCGGCGTCGATGCGCGGCTGAAGCGCGAAGGGCTGGTCCATCACGGCGTCAACATCGTCAGCGACGGCGCCATGTTCCGGATCGGCTTCCCCGAGCTGACCGGCGGCCGCTCAGTCACCGTCTACGGCCAGTCCGAGGTGATGAAGGACCTGTTCGACGCCGCCCAGGCCCGCGATGTCCCCATCGTGTTCGACGCCGAGGCCGTCGCCCTGCACGACCTGGATGGCGAGCGGCCTTACACGACCTGGCGCGAGCACGGCGTCGAACGACGATTGGATTGCGACTATGTCGTCGGTTGCGACGGCTATCACGGGGTCAGCCGCGCTTCGATCCCGGCCGATGTGCTGAAAATCTACGAGAAGGTCTATCCCTTCGGTTGGCTGGGCATCCTCACCGATGCGCCGCCCTGCGACGACGAGCTGATCTACTGCAATCACGCGCGAGGCTTCGCCCTGGCCAGCATGCGCTCGCCGACCCGTAGCCGCTACTATGTGCAGGTCCCGGCCGACGAGGGGATCGAGGATTGGCCGGACGCGCGGTTCTGGGACGAGATGCAGCTTCGCCTCGGCGACGCGGGATCGCGCCTCGTCCGCGCCCCTTCGTTCGACAAGAGCGTGGCCCCGCTGCGCAGCTTCGTGGCCGAGCCCATGCGCTGGGGTCGCCTGTTCCTGGCTGGCGACGCCGCCCACATCGTGCCGCCCACCGGCGCCAAGGGCATGAACCTGGCCGTCTCCGATGTGAAGTTCCTGTCCGAGGCGCTGATCGCCCGCTATCGGGAGGGGACGGATGCAGGCCTCGACGGCTACTCCACCCGCGCCCTGGCCCGGGTCTGGAAGGCCGAGCGCTTCTCATGGTGGTTCACCAGCCTCACCCACCGCTTTCCGGAGATGACCCCGATCGACCAGCGGCTGCAGACAGCGGAACTCGACTATCTGCGAAGCTCGCGCGCCGCCCAGCAGGTATTCGCCGAGAACTATGTCGGCCTGCCCTTGCAGCATGGCGAACCCATCTTGGACAGGGCTGTGGCGTACGCCTGACGCTCAGCCGACCCGCATGCTGTGCAGGAAGGTGAACAGCGCCATCGCGGTGATTACGCCCAGCAATATGCGTAGCCCCAGAAGACCGGCGCGTGCGGCCGGGCTCAACGGCATCGGCGAATAGGGCTCTGGCGCGGCGCGGCCCCAGGCGGCGGCCTTGGCGACGGGGCGGGAAACGAGACGGGTCCGGTCCTGCATGGTCTTCTCCTTGGCTCAGCCGATCTTGACGCCGATGGCGCCGAGGAAGCCCACGACGGCGTATGCGCCGCCGGCGAGCGCGGTCAGGGCGGTGATGGAGACGCCCAGCACATTGGTCAGCCGCCCGTTCACATGCGCGCCCATGATCTGGCGGTCGTTGCCGAGCATCAGCAGGAACACCAGGGCCGAGGGCATCAGGATGGTCGCCAGCAGATTGGCGTTCAGTGAGATCGACATCAGGGGCGCGCCGGGGATCATCACCACCAGTCCGGCGAGCAGGGTCATGCCGATGTTGACGGCGTGGAACAGCGGGGCCTGCTTGGGCGAGGCGTTGAAGCTGCAGACCGCACCCTTGACCACTTCACCGACCGCATAGGCGCTGCTGGCCGAGATGGTCAGCATGGCCACAGCGCCCGCCTCGATCAGGCCGAGCGCGAACAGGCTGGCCCCGGGTGCGCCGATGAAGGGACGCAGCGCCTGGGCGAAACCTGCGCCGCCTTCGTAGCGGCTCATGTCCACGTGGTGGGCGAACAGAGGCGCTGCCGCCAGCAGGGCGGCGCATCCGGCGATCGCCGCCAGCACCGCGCCGAGCGCGGTGTTGATCCGGCCCTTGCGGATGTCGGAGCCGGTCATGCCCTTGTCGACGGAGGCGCTCTGCTGGAAGAACAGCATCCAGGGCGTGACCGTCGCGCCGATGTTGGACACCACCATCAGTAGGAAGGCCGACAGGGCGGCGTGGGGCAGCGGCCCCCAGGTGGCGACCGCGTGGGTCACGTCTGCGGTGGACGGCCTGGCCAGCACGGCCACCGCGACGAACACCAGGTTGAACACCGCCAGCCCCGCGCTCAGCCGCTCCCAGCGGGAATAGCGACCGCCCCATGACCCGGCCGCTACGAGAGCCACCGCGCAGACCACCGCCCCCCAGGCCGGGATGCCGAAGAAGCCCATGCCGAGGCGGATGGCGACCACCTCGGTGATCAGGGTGACGAAGTTGGTCAGCACCAGATCGCCGGCCGAGACCCAGCCCCAGAACCGGCCGAAGCGCTGGAACACCAGCTCGCCGTAGCCGCGCCCGGTGACCGCGCCGAGACGCATGGCCATCTCCTGCACCACATAGGCGGCGGCGAAGGTCAGCAGGATGAAGGGCAGGAAGAAGCCGATGCCGTAGCTGGCCCCGCTGCTGGCGTAGGACAGCATGCTGGGCCCGTCGTTCTCGCCCAGCATCGCCAGCACGCCCGGCCCCACCAGCAGCCCCATCGCCCCCGCCAGCCGGCGGCGCAGACCGGAAGCGCGGGGCTGCAGTCGCGCCCCTGCAGTAGGCGCAAAACTCGGGAAGAAGTCGGCGGTGGGGGCGAACGATTCGGCGGGTGGCGGCGACATGCTCAGGACCTCGCGGAGACAAGCTGGCGGAGCGAGTAGGGTTCCGGCCGGATCGGACACGCCGACCCGGCCGATCCGGGCGTCAGGCGGGCATCACCACAGACCTGATCTTGCCGAACTGCGAGGTCAGCGCAGGGTCCATGTTCAGGTGCGAGGCGATCAGGTCCGGCGGTGTGCAGGCCAGCCACTGGGTCAGCGAGATTTCAGCGAACTTGTCGTCCTTGAAAATCTCCATGAACACCAGATCGGTGGTCCCGGTGTTCTGGACGTAGTGGCCGAAGCTCTTCTTGACGTAGCCGAGATCACCGGGCCGGAAGTCGGCGGTCTGGGCGCGCGGTCCGGTGTTGAACACCGTCATCCGTGCCTCGCCGGAGATATAATACTGCCACTCGTCCGCATTGGGGTGCCAATGCAGCTCCCGCATCCCGCCCGGCTTGACGGTCACCAGGGCCGCCGCGATCGTCTTGGAGATCGGGAAGTTGCGGCTATCGATGATCTTCACCTCTCCGCCCTTGGTGACCTTGTTGGGCTTCATGTCGTTCATCGAGAAGGTGTACTCGTCCTGGGGCTCGCCCAGCGGCGAGCGGACGGCCCGCTGGGCGGCGTCCAGCGGCATGGGGTCCGGCCCCTGGTAGATCCACAGATCGTCGATCGGGATGTTCTTGAAGGCGCTGACCGGCAGGTTGAAGTTCTCGGCCAGCACCTCGGGGGGTGTGTGGGCCATCCATTCGGTGAGCAGCAGGGTGTTGAACTCCGACGAGTGGCCGTTGTCGAACACCAGCACGAACTCGGCGCCGGACGGCCCCAGTCCCTGGAGGGCGTGCGGCAAGCCGGGCGGGAAATACCAGAGGTCGCCCTGCTTCACATCGCGCACCGCCGGGCGTCCCTCGGTATCCATCACCGTGACGCGGCAATGACCGTCGACCATGACCGCCCACTCGGCCTGCTGGTGCCAGTGCAGCTCGCGCACGCCGCCTTTTCCAAGACGCATGTTCACGCCGGACACCGCGTCGGATATGGCGAAGTCGGCCTGGGTCACCTCGCGCGCCCAGCCGCCGCTTTGAACCCGCTTGTGCGCGTTGTTGAATGAGGACCAAAAGAGGTCGAGCCCATTGACGTCGGTGGGAGGGGGGTCCTGGAATGACGGAAACTGACCGGCCAGCGCCGGATTCTTCGGTCCCGGTTCGCTGAAGGCGCCGGGCGTGGTGTTCATCCTGCCTTCGGCCGGGCGATCGGGATTGCCGAAGCCGGCCGCGCTGGCCGCTGCACCCGCCGCCGCGACTGCGCCGCCGACCGCGCTGGCCGCAAGAATATTGCGCCTTGACAGATCTTTCATACAAATTCCTCCGAACGGCCCTTTGTCAAAAAGCATAAGCGGAGCAAAGGCCGCTCGCTCCACAAGCCATACATTTCACCCGCCCTCTCAAATCACCGTTGACCCGGCAATATTGGAGCGATTTAGATTGAATCAATCGCGGCGATCTAAGCCCTGGACGAAAGAACTCGAAAGAAATTACATTTATGACGCCTCATAATGACTGGGATGTTTGAGTCCAATTTACTGAAGACCTTTCTGGCGGTGGTGGAGACCCGGCACTTCACCGCCGCCGGCCGCCAGCTCGGTCTCAGCCAGTCCACCATCAGCCAGCACATTCGCCGGCTTGAGCTTGCGTCGGGACGTCAGCTGCTGGCGCGCGACACCCATGCGGTGGCGCTGACGGCGGATGGCAACGTCATGGCCGGCTTCGCGCGCGAGATCGTGGGCGCCAGCCAACGGGCGGCGGATCACTTCGCCGACACCGCCCCGCGGGGCCGGGTGCGCTTTGGCGTGTCGGAAGACCTGGCGCTGACGCGGCTACCAGAGATCTTGCGCAATTTCACCGCCGCCAATCCGTTGCTGAGCCTGGAGCTCAGCGTCGGGCTGACCAGCATGCTCTACCAGAAGCTGGACGCCGGCCGGCTGGACCTGGTGTTCGCCAAACGACGCGCCGACGACGATCGTGGCGAATTGGTGAAGACCGAACGCCTGGTATGGATGGCGCATCGCGAGTTCGCGGTGAACCCCGGAGCGCCCGCGCCCCTGGTGCTCTACCCCTCTTCGAGCATCACCAGCGCCTTGGCCGTGGAGGCCCTGAACCGCGCCGGACGCGCCTGGTTCGTCTCCTGCAGCAGCGAGACGCTCAGCGGGCTGCGCGCGGCGACCTTGGCGGGCCTGGGCGTCACCGCGCAGTCGCGCCTGCTGCTGCAACACAGCGACCTGGCCGAAGCGCCCGCCGAAGCGAACCTGCCCGAGGTCGGCGAGGTGGAGTTCGTCGTGCTGGGCCGCAGCGCCCGGCTCCAGGGCGCCAGCGCCGCCCTGGCCGAGGTCGTGCTGGAACACGGCCCCCAGCTGTGGTCCCGCCCTTGACGAGCCCGGAAGACACGCTGGATGCATCCGGGGTAGCCTTGGCCGCGCTCGCCATGCGAAAGGCGCGCTGAGTAATCCGTCCGAGGAGTTTCGCCCATGACCCTGCCCCTGACCGTCGGCCGCACAGCCGTGATCACCGGCGCCGCGAGCGGGATCGGCCTCGCCGCCGCCATTCGCTTTGCTGGCATGGGTCTGAACGTGATCCTGGCCGACCGGCCGGGCGAAGCGTTGGACAAGGCGCTCGCCGCCGTGCAGGCTGCAGCCGTCGACGGCTCCCAGGCCAAGGCCGCCGCCACCGACGTCGCCCGCTACTCCTCGGTCCACGCCTTGAAGACCCAGGCGACCGGCGCATTCGGCGACATCGCCATCCTGATGAACAACGCCGGCGTCGGCGCCAACCCGGGCAAGCCGTGGGAGAACCTGGCCGGCTGGGAAGCGCTGATGGAGGTGAACCTTTGGGGGCCGATCCACGGCGTCCAGGCCTTCGTCCCCGACATGATCGCAGCCGGCCGCCCGGCCCTGATCGTCAACACCGGCTCCAAACAGGGGATCACCCTGCCGCCCGGCAACAGCGCCTACAACGTCTCCAAGGCCGGGCTGAAGGCCTATAGCGAGTTGCTGGCGCACGAACTGCGCAGCGTCGCCGACGGCGCGATCACCGCCCATCTGCTGATCCCGGGCTTCACCTATACAGGTATGACAGCGCGTACGGAAAAGCCCCCCGCGGCCTGGGACGCCGACCAGGTGGTGGACTTCATGCTGGAACGCCTGGCCCAGGGCGACTTCTACATCCTGTGCCCCGACAACGACGTGGACCGGGCGACCGACGAGCGGCGCATCCAATGGATGGCCGATGACGTGATCCACAACCGCTCCGCCCTCTCCCGCTGGCATGCCGATTTTGGCGAGGCCTTCCAGGCCTTCGTCAAGACGCCTGCCGCCTGAGCGGAAGCGGGAGCGCCGCCTTGGCTTTCGACGCGCCCATAGCCGGGGACGGGCTGCGGATCGGGGACGTGCTGATCCCTGGCCGGGTGCTCGCCGCACCGATGACGGGCGTGACGGACCTGCCCTTCCGGCGGCTGGCCTCGCGCCTGGGCGCAGCCTATGTCGCCACCGAGATGGTCGCGTGCGCCGAACTCGCCAGCGGCCGTCCGGACGTGGTGCGTCGCGCCGCCATCGGCGATGGCCTGCCGCACATGGTGGTGCAGTTGGTGGGGCGTGAGGCGAGTTGGCTGGCGGCGGGCGCGCGCATGGCCGAAGCGGCCGGCGCCGACATCATCGACCTGAACATGGGCTGTCCCGCCAAGGAGGTGACCGGCGCGCTCGCGGGCTCGGCCCTGATGCGCGACCTGGACCAGGCGGAGAAGCTGATCTCGGCGGCGGTGAACGCCACCACCCGCCCGGTGACCCTGAAGATGAGGCTCGGCTGGGACGACGCGTCCCGCAATGCGCCGGAACTAGCCGAGCGCGCCGAGCGGGCCGGCATCCAGGCGATCACCGTGCATGGCCGCACCCGCTGTCAGTTCTACAAGGGCGCCGCCGACTGGCGGGCCGTGGCCGAGGTCAAGGCGGCGACCCGTCTGCCGGTGATCGTGAACGGCGACATCGTCGACGCCGCATCGGCGCGCTTGGCGCTGGACCTGTCAGGGGCGGATGCGGTGATGATCGGGCGCGGCGCTTATGGGCGCCCCTGGATGCTGGCGGCCCTGGACTGCAGCCTGGCGGGCGTGGATGCGATCCCCGATCCCGACCCGGAGATGCGGCTGGCGATCGTGATCGAACACCTGCGCGAATCCCTCGCCTTTTATGGCGATCGGCTGGGCCTGCGCATATTCCGCAAGCACCTGGGCTGGTATGTCGAACACGCACCCTGGCCTGCATCCGCCGTCGTGCGCCGGCAGGCCAAGGGCGATCTGTGCCGGCTGGAAAGCGGGGCCGAGGTCGAAGTGGGGCTCAAGCGTCTCTGGCTGGATTAGCGCGGGCGGTTCCGCCGAGCCGTTCGCACGATGGACACCAGCAGCATCGCCGCCAGCGGAAGCAACCAGAGCATCCGCATTTGGTAGCGCGCGAACGGCCCTGACAGCATCCCGCAGACGGCCGCGTTGATCGGTACGGCGAGGATCAGCAGCGACGCCGCCCAGCAGGCGATCCGTCCCCGGACATCGAGCTTCAAACCTTGTCCCCCGCGTGGCAGGCAAAGCCCTAGGCAGGCCGCCGAGACCGCCAGCGCCAGGATCGCGGTCAGCGCGAACAGCCCCGCCATGCCGTTGGGCGGCGCCCGCAGCGCACAGGTCCCCCGCTCGGGATCGCATCGGCCGGTCCCCTGGATCAGGCGCGGCAGGTGGGTGGTCTTCCAATAGGTGTCGACCAGATAGTAGCCCTGATCGCGCAATGGTTCGTTCAGGTCGTGGGCGGCGAGCTGAGCGCCCCAGTTGCGTATCGCCATCGCCAGCTCCTGGCCCGGCTGGTAGGCCACCGCGGCCAGGGCGAAGCGGAAGTCTTCACGATCCAACCGCAACCGCACGGGAAATTCGGCGCTGTTGTAGATGCCGAGTTCAGGCTCGTCGGCCCACAGGATGTCTTCGGTGTTGTTCAGGGGCAGACGGCGGAAGGCGCAGACCTGGAAGGGCGCGCCCTTGCCGCACGCATGCGCCAGGTAGGCCCGCCCCGGCCCGTCCGCCAGCACGCGTGCGGTCAGGAAAGGCGGGCGGCCCAGCTCGTCCCCCGTCCTCAGCTTCACCGCCACCCCATAGGCCTTCGCGGCCAGGACAGCGGCCAGGATCGCGGTCAGCACGAACCCGCTTCGCGCCAGGAGTTTGCGCCAGCCCGTCCCCAGCAGCGCCATGCCGGCGAGACCAAGCGTGGCTAAGGCGAGCGTCGTCGGAAGGTTGGAACCGTGGAAATTGACGCAGGCCGCTAGGCCCAGCCAGAGCAACACCTTCGCCCACAGCCCGAAGGTGTCCGCATAGGCCACGATCAGCACCGTGCTCACGGCGGCGAATCCGGCAAATACGTCGGGCATGGCGAATCCGGTGAACACCGGCAGGCTGGAGCCGAGGCAAAGCACGGCCATGATCGCGAAATAGCTGCGTGCGCGTCCTTCCGGCGCGAGGCGGCGCCAGATCAGATGCACCAGCGTCGCCGCCGCCAGCGCCTGGATCGCCGCCAGCGTCCACAACGACCCGACCGCCTGGGCTAGATAGAGCAGAAGTCCGTAGTAGACCGAGCGCGCGCCGTCCTGGTTATGCTCGGGCTCCTCGTCGCCGCCGCCGGGGTTGGAGAGACGGTAGCGCATCTCGGAGATGTCGAACGGCGGCTGGCCCTTCTGGGCCCAACGTTGGAGCGCGCGCACCACGCTGTGGCCCTGCGCATAGTAGTCGTCCGTATCGCTGAAGACGGTTGGGCGGCCGATCAGCACCGTCATCGCCACGAGCATCATCGCGCCGAGTAAAATGTTTCGAAACGCCCGCAGGATTACGGTGTAAGGGAAGCTTCGCCCCACACGAATCATGTCGCGCGGAAACTTTGTTTCTGAGCGGAGAAATATGTGGCGACTTGGAGGCGCGCTCGTCTCTGACACAGTTGGACGCAACTTCCGGAACATTTCCCGTTGTATTTATCGAACATGTGGGCGTGGCCCCAGCTCGGTGGATCGCCGAAGACTGTAGAGCGCTAGACGACGCGGCGTAACCTAGGGTGAGCGAACCGCCCTGCGGTAATTTGGCATACTATTTTAATTCCCTGTTTTTAAACGTTTTTATGCAATAATTTGCATTCCTACAATGTCGTAAGGTGGCGACGGCTGGCTCACGGCGAATAGGGGTTTAGTCTTAGTGTGGACCTGCGTATTGCGAGACCATGACCAACCTAGTGTTCCATGATCCGTCCGGTCGCCGAGCGCGCCGGGCAGGCTTCGGCGTGGGGCTGCTGCTCGCCGCCCTGTTTGCGATCCTAGGCGCCTTTGTCGCCACATTGGCCATCGCACCGAGCATTCCTGGCGTGACCTTCGCCAACCCGAGGGCGATGCATGCGCTGGACGGCCGCGTGGAGGTCCTGTCCAAACATCCCGCGTGGACCCGGCCGCCGCCGCGCGTGACCGGGGCGCATGGCTCCCGCACGCACCCGCTTTCCATCGGCTTCTATGTGAGCTGGGACGACACATCGCGCGAATCGCTGACCGACCACATCGGCCAACTCGACATCGTGTCTCCGCAATGGGTGTCGCTGAAGGGCGCCGACGGTCAGATCGATCCGACCACCGACGTCCGCGCCGACAAGCTGATCGCCGCCGCCCCGCATCGTCCCTCGGTGATGCCGCTGGTGCACAATTCCGACGACAAGCTGTGGAACGGCAAGCTGGCCGACCGCCTGCTCACCAGCGTCCCCGCCCGTCACGCCCTGATCGCCAACCTGCTGGCCTTGGCCAAGCAGCGCGGCTACGCCGGCTATGTCTTCGACCTGGAGAACATGTCCAAGGTGGGCCTGGCCGCCTACCCGAGCTTCATCGCCGAGGCCAACGCCGCATTCCAATCGAGCGGCCGCGAGATCTGGGTCACAGCGCCGTTCGACGATTCCGACTGGCCGTTGAAGGCCTTGGGGCAAGCCTCCGACACCCTGGTGTTGATGGCCTACGACGAACACTACTGGACCGGCGGTCCTGGTCCGGTCGCCAGCCAGGCCTGGTTCGAGAAGCACCTGACCGAAGGGTTCGGCGCGCTCGATCCCAACAAGACGGTGCTCGCACTTGGGGCGTTTGGCTACGACTGGGTCAAGGGCGGCCACGGCGACCCGGCCTCCTTCCATGAGGCGACGCTGACCGCCCAGGATGCGGGCGCGAAAATCCGCTTCGACCGCGCTGCGCTGAACCCGACCTTCAACTACGCCGACGAGGACGGCCAGCCGCATACCGTCTGGTTCCTCGACGCCGCGACCCTCTACAATCAGGTCCACATGGCCGACGCCTGGCGGCCGCGCGGCTACGCCCTCTGGCGGATGGGTACGGAAGACCCGGGCGTGTGGAAGATTCTGGGCAAGCCCTATGGCTCCGCCAAGGTCGGCGACCTGCGGGTCATGCCGCCGAGCGCCGATGTCGACTTCAACGGCACCGGCGAGGTGATGAACCCCATCGCCGAGCCCACCCCTGGGCTGCGGACGCTTTCCACCGATCCCGGTATGGGCCTGATCACCGGCGAGCGGTTCGACAAGATTCCCACCGCCTATGTCGTCCAGCGCCTGGGCGCGCATCCGGGCGAGATCGCGTTGACCTTCGACGACGGCCCCGATCCGCACTGGACGCCGCAGATCCTGAAGATCCTGAAGGAAAAGCATGTCCCCGCCACCTTCTTCGTTATCGGCGAGAACATGGAGACATGGCCCGAACTGGTTCGGCGCGAACTGGCGGACGGCCATATCGTTGGTAGCCACACCTATACCCACCCCAATATTGGAACCGTGTCCAACACCCAGGTCAACCTGGAGCTGAACCTCACCCAACGGCTGTTCCAGGTGATCACCGGACACACGATGCGGTTCTTCCGGCCGCCTTACCTGGGCGATGCGTCGCCCTCGACCCCGCGGGAGGTGGCGCCGCTGATCACGGCGCGCGACCTCGGCTATCTGAGCGTGGGCCTGCGGGTCGATCCCGACGATTGGAAGCGTCCCGATTCCAAGCTGATCGTGTCGCGCACCCTGGACCGGCTGAAGGACACCAATCCCGAGACGGCGGGCCAGGTCGTGCTGCTGCACGATTCGGGCGGCGACCGCAGCCACACCATCGCCGCCCTGCCCCACCTGATCGACGCCCTGCGCGCGCGCGGCTACCGCCTGGTCACTGTCGCCGAACTCGCCGGTCTCTCTCCCGCGCAAGCCATGCCGCCGACACGCGCCGAGCGCGGCCAACTGCTGCTGGATCGCGCGGCCTTCGACATCGTGCGCGAATTCGACAAGGGGATCACGGTCCTGTTCGTCAGCGCCATCGTCCTGGGCCTCGCGCGGCTGCTCTTCCTGTCCACGCTCGCCATCGTCCACCGCCTGCGCGCCGCCAAGCGACCCGAGCCGGAGTTCAGCGACGATCGCCCGCGCGCTCTGGTGACGGTGTTGATCCCCTGCTTCAACGAGGAGGCGGTGATCGTCGCCTCGATCCAACGCATCCTGCAGTCCTCCTGGCGCGAGCTTGAGGTGCTGGTGCTCGACGACGGCTCCAAGGACGCCACCGCAGCCCGGGTGCAGGCGGCTTTCGGCGAAGATCCACGCGTGCAGCTGATGAGCTTCACCAACGGGGGCAAGGCGGCGGCGCTCAATCGCGGGCTGAAGGCGGCCAAGGGCGATATCGTCGTCGCCTTGGACGCCGACACCCAGTTCCCGTCCGAAACCATCGGCCGCCTGGCCGCCTGGTTCCAGAACCCCAAGGTCGGGGCGGTCGCCGGCAACGCCCTGGTCGGCAACCGTATCAACCTGATCACCAAGTGGCAGGCGCTCGAATACGTCACCGCCCAGAATCTGGAACGCCGGGCGCTTTCCGCGCTGGGCGTGATCACCGTGGTGCCGGGCGCGGTCGGCGCCTGGCGCCGCAGCGCCATCGAGGCCCTGGGCGGCTTTCCCGACGACACCCTGGCCGAAGACCAGGATCTGACGCTGGCCGTGCAGCGCGCCGGCTGGGCCGTGGAGTTCGATCCGGAGGCCCGAGCCTACACCGAAGCGCCCCAGACCATGCGCGGCCTGCTCAAGCAGCGCTTCCGCTGGTCGTTCGGGACCCTGCAATGCGTGTGGAAGCACCGGGCCGCCATCCTCGAGACCGACCGCCCGTTGCTGGGCCTGGTCGCCCTGCCCCAGGTCTGGATGTTCCAGATCTTCCTGGCCCTGGTGGCGCCCCTGGTGGACGCGGCCGTGCTGTTCAGCCTGTTCTGGGCCGCGCTCGACTGGTTTTCTCACCCGACCGAGTGGGACCATCAGCTGCTGAACCAGACCCTGCTCTACTGGGGCGCGTTCGTGCTGGTCGACCTGTCCGCGGCGGCGCTCGGCATGGCGCTGGAGCGCGATGCGCCATGGGGAAGCCTCGGCTGGCTGCCGGTGCAACGCTTCGGCTATCGCCAGCTGATGTACCATGTGGTGATCAAGGCCGTGATCACGGCGGTGCGGGGACCGATCGTCGGCTGGAACAAGATCGACCGCAAAGCCACGGTGACCATGGACCATGGCCGTACCCGCGACGCCCAATCCCTGGGGCTGACGGTGAAAGGCTCCACCGCGACAGTGGGCGGCTAGGGCGGCGCTCGAAACGGCGCCGCCCGCCCGCAGGCCGTCAGATCATCATGCCGCCCGAAACCTCGATACGCTGTCCCGTGACCCAGCGGTTGTCGTCCGACAGCAGCGACGCGATCATCGGTCCAATATCCTCGGGCAGGCCGACACGGCCCAGGGCGGTGACCGAGGCGACCTGCTTGTTCATCTCGGGATTGTCGCGCACAGCGCCGCCGCGGAAATCCGTAGCGATCGCCCCAGGCGCCACGACGTTGACTGCAATGCCACGCGGCCCCAACTCCTTGGCCATGTAGCGGCTCAGCACCTCGACCGCGCCCTTCATCGTGGCGTAGGCGCTCGATCCGGGGAAGGCGAAGCGCGTGAGCCCGGACGAAATGTTCACGATCCGGCCGCCATCCGCGATTAGCGGCAGCAGCTTCTGGGTCAGGAAGAACACGCCCTTGAGATGGACATTGTACAGCTGGTCGAAGTCGGCTTCCTGGACCTCGGCGAATGGGGCGGCGTGACCCGCGCCGCCATTGTTGACCAGGTAGTCGAACCGCTCCACGCCCCAGGTCTCGTGCAGGGCGCGCCCGATTCCGGCCGCGAAGCCGTCGAAACTCGCGACGTCCCCGCTGTCGAGCGGCAGGGCGACGGCCTTGCGCCCCAACGCCTGTATGCCGGCGACCACGGCGTCCGATTCTGCATGATTTGAATGATAGGTGACGATGACGTCCACACCACGTTCGGCGAGGTTTAGGGCGGTGCTGCGTCCCAGACCTCGGCTGCTGCCGGTGACGATCGCCACCTTGCCTTCTGATTTAGTTGTACTTTTATCCGACATCGGAGGACTCCCAAGCCTATTGCGTGACGGCAACCTAGCGCGCTGCTGCGCCGATCCGAATGCTGGAAGGCGCACACTTCTTGCCTGATCCTACATTCAACGGGTTTGCGATGAAGCGGCGTATCCGTTAGGTTTGGGCGACCAGCGCAACGCCTTTCGCGAAAGATCGCCATGCCTACGCCATTGCAGGCGGCCGTCGCCGCCTACATCGCCGCTCACGGCGATACGGACGGCGTGCACCTGACCCAGATCGACAGGCTGGTGCTTATGCGGAGCCGTCGCGAAAGCCTGCCCCACCATGTGCTTTACCGGCCCACCCTCTGCGTGGTCGTGCAGGGCGCCAAGCAGGTGATGCTGGGCGACGATGTCTTCCACTACGGCGAGATGCAGGCGCTGGTCATCAACGTCGAACTCCCCCTGCTCGGCGGCGTCACCCGCGCGAGCGCCGACGAGCCCTTCCTAGGGATCGTGCTGGATTTCGACGTCGGCCTGATGCGCGAGATCATGGACCAGCTCGACATGCCGGTCCGGCCGAACGCCGCGACGAGGCCCTGCCTCTTCGTGCAGGATGTCGACGACCGGCTGGCCGAGTGCATGTTGCGGCTGATGCGGGTGCTGGAGACGCCCCAGGCGATCCCGATCCTTTCGCCGTCGATCATGCGGGAAATCTACTATTGGCTGCTGACGGGTCCCCATGGCGGCGAGATCTGCAAGCTCGCCCTGCCCAGCAGCCACACCCAGCGCATCGCCAACGCCATCCATGCCATGCGCGGCGACTTCGGCCGCCCGATCCGGGTCGAACAGTTGGCCGCCACCGCCAATATGAGCCCGACCTCGTTCCACCAGCACTTCAAGGCGCTGACGGCGATGACGCCGCTGCAATTCCAGAAGCATCTCCGGCTGCTGGAAGCGCGGCGGCTGATGCTGGCGGACGCCGCCAACGCCACGGACGCGGCCTATCAGGTCGGCTACGAGAGCGCGTCCCAGTTCAGCCGCGAATACGCCCGCATGTTCGGCGCGCCGCCGAGGCGTGATGTGGTGCAACTGCGGGCGGTCCCCGCGTAGAGGATCAGGGGCGCCGTCGGGCGACGCTTAGCCGAACGCCGCAGCGTAGCTATCGGGCTTGAAGCCGACGATCAGCTTCCCACCCGCTTCCAGCACAGGACGCTTGATCATCGAGGGCTGGGCCAGCATCAGCGCGATCGCCCGACCCTCGTCGAGGTTCGCCTTGTCCGCATCCGGCAGCTTGCGGAAGGTCGTGCCGGCGCGATTCAACAGGGTTTCCCAACCCACGACACGCGCCCAGTCTTCCAGCGCCGCGCGCTCGACGCCCTGCGTCTTGTAGTCGTGGAAGCGGTATTCGACGCCGTGCGCCTCGAGCCACGCTCGGGCCTTCTTCATCGTGTCGCAAGCCTTGATCCCGTGGATCACGACAGACTGGGTCATCGCGCGCGCCTTATGCCTGCGTCCCTCAGCGGCCTGCCGAAAGCACGCCGCTTTTCAGCAGGGCGAAGACCTTTTGGCCATAGGGGATCGGGTCGCTGCGCCCGCCATCGGCCAGCCACAGGCGCCGGGCGATCCCCAGCGTGGCGATCGCCACGCTGGCGCACAGATCGGCCTCGATCTCGGTGATCTTCCCGCCGAACCGGGTCCAGAGCCCGGTGCTCAGCGTGCGCTCCAAATCGCCGTTCTTGAGTTCGTCACGACTGCGCAAGGCCGGCGTGCGCTCGATCAGCTTGGTCACCACGGCGTGCTCTTCACCGCGCGGCATGAGCACCGCCATCACCGCCGCTTCCAGCACGCCTAGCGGTCCGCTCTGGGTCGGCTGCTCTGCGACGACGGCGCATAGATCGGAGCGCACCTGGTCCTGCCACGCGGCGACCAGTTCTTCCTTGGTCGAGAAATGGTGGAAGATAGTCCGCGGCGCGATCTCGGCCGTCTCGGCGATCTGCTGCAGCGTCGTCTGCTCGAATCCACGTTCGACGAACAGCTTGATCGCCACCTCGATCAGTCGTTGCTCCGTACGGAGACGTTTAAGCTCCCGCAGGTCGACGGAAACCGGTTCCGCTGTCTTCATGCCGCTCGTATTGGTCGGGGAAACCATGTGCTTCTGATACCCGATCGCGTCCAAATGCCAAGCTGGAGCCGGCCGGAATTCGCCCGACGTCGCCTCGCGGCGGCTGACTGCGCATCAATACCTGAAACTGTGCAACTCGCTGGGGCGAACAGCTTCAGTTCAACAATTTGCCCAGGACGGCGCCCAGGTCCGCCGGCGTATCGGGTTTGCGCAAGAGCGGCGATTCGCTGTTCAGCACTCGCCATTATGCGGACGTTGCAGTTTCCTCACCGAAGAGATGATCCGTAAACGGAGTGTATTCATAGACTCGGCCGCAGGGCGTAGAAATTCCTCGCGCACCGGGTTGTCTCCCGGATCGGAAATGTTCCCGCTGGCTTCGACGCACCTCCGCGACAGCTGCAATCTTCGCCTATAGGTTTTGGCTCGGGCTGTAATTCGTTGGATTCCACCACATGCTGATTCGCAGACAGTTGATGGCCGGGTGCGCCATCCTGGGCCTGATGCTGGGCGCTTCGCCAAGCTTGGTGCGAGCCGACCAACCTACGCCGATCAGATCTCGTATCGCGGCGGCGTTGGAAAACGTGATCACGCTGGATCAACCCGGCAAGACGGGGTTGCCACCGTTTGGGACGGCAACAAGTACGTCCAATGCCAGCGCCCGCCCGACCATCACCTGCGGTGCGAAGCGGCGGGCGCGCTCATGCAACCCTCGCTCCAGCACGTTCTGACGACCGAAAAGCTCTCACGTCTAGCCGCCCTGGGATGGCGGCTCGATCCGGATTTCGGCAACTACACCCATAGCTATCCGGCTGGCATGCCGGTTAATGGGATCGCGGACAGCCTCCTGGACACCCTGGCGCAGGCCTATGACGCCGACCTCCAGAACCTGGAAGTCGAGAGCAACTGGGTCGCCAGCGAGCCTTGCCCACCGCGCAACGGGCCCAGCCAGAATCTCGCGGGATCGGTCAACGACGCGCACGCCATGGCGGCCACGGCCGTGCACACATGCTTCTACACCCCGCCGCCGGGGCGAGACGTGGCGCCGACAGCCGACCTGTTCGGGATGTATGGGGCCAGGGCGACCGGGGAAATCCAGCGCTTGCGGGTCAACAGCGGTCGCCGGGTCTTCGTCGCGCTGGATACGGTATTCGGTTACGTCCAGTGCGAGCCGGAAACCTCTCCGGCCTCGATCTATTGCGAGGCCGTCTCCGCAGACAGCCGACCTGAACTGGCTAGCGTTCTCACGCCCGAGCGGCTGGCCCTCCTGCGTGCAGCCGGCTTCAAAGACCCCGGCCGGGCTCCGAACTACTGGAAGAGCTATCCCTTGGAGCTGTTCGACGATGCGGCCATCGCGCGCGAGCTGCTCGCGATCTTGCACGATGTCTACGGCTGCAGAGGCAAGCCGGAGCTAAGGTTCATCACCGAAAAGGGCGGTGATTGACCCCGGGCCCTACTCCCACTCGATCGTCCCCGGTGGCTTGGATGTGATGTCGTAGACGACGCGGTTGATGCCCTTCACCTCGTTGACGATGCGGGTGGAGGCGCGGTCGAGCAGGTCCCAGGGCAGGCGCGAGAACTCCGCCGTCATGCCGTCCACTGAGGATACAGCCCGCAGCGCGCAGACGTCCTCGTAGGTGCGCGCATCGCCCATCACGCCGACCGTCTTCACCGGCAGCAGCACGGCGAAGGCCTGCCAGATGGTGTCGTACATGCCGGCCTTGCGGATCTCGTCGAGCCAGATCAGATCGGCCTTCTGCAGCACCGCCACCTTCTCGGGCGTGACCTCGCCGGGGATGCGGATGGCGAGACCTGGGCCGGGGAACGGGTGGCGGCCGACGAACACCGGCGGCAGGCCGAGTTCGCGGCCGAGCGCGCGCACCTCGTCCTTGAACAGCTCGCGCAGGGGCTCAACCAGCTTCAGCTTCATCCGCTCGGGCAGGCCGCCGACATTGTGGTGGCTCTTTATCACATGCGAGGGGCCGCCGTGGACCGAGACGCTCTCGATCACGTCGGGATACAGGGTGCCCTGGGCCAGGAAGTCGGCGCCGTCGATCTTGGCGGCCTCGCGGTCGAACACCTCGATGAACAGCCGGCCGATGGTCTTGCGCTTGGTTTCCGGGTCGCTGACGCCCTTGAGTTCTCCCAGGAACTGATCGCCGGCGTCCACATGGATCAACGGGATGTTGTACTGGCCACGGAACAGCGAGACGACCTGGTCGGCCTCGCCCGAGCGCAGCAGGCCGGTGTCGACGAACACGCAGGTTAGTTGTTCGCCGATGGCCTCGTGGATCAGTACGGCGGCGACCGAGCTGTCGACCCCGCCGGACAGGCCGCAGATCACCTTGCCCTTGCCGACCTGGGCGCGGATGCGGGTGACGGCCTCCTCGCGGAACTTGGCCATGGTCCAGTCGCCCGACAGGCCGGCGATGCTGCGGGTGAAGTTGCGCAGCAGCAGGGCGCCGCGCGGGGTGTGCACCACCTCGGGGTGGAACTGCACGCCATAGAGCCGTCGGCCCTCGTCGGCGATTACCGCGAAGGGCGCCCCTTCCGACACCGCGATGGGCTCGAAGCCCTGCGGCAGGGCGCGCACGCTGTCCCCGTGGCTCATCCAGACCGGTTCGCGGTGGCCGATGGCGCCCAGGCCCTCGAACAGCGGGCTCTCGCGCACGATCTCGATCTCAGCGCGGCCGTATTCCGGCGTCCCGCCCTCCACCGACCCGCCGAGCTGGGCGGCCATGATCTGTTCACCGTAGCAGATGCCCAGCACCGGCACGCCGCGCTCGAACACGCTCTGGGGCGCGCGCGAGCTGCCGTCGTGCATCACGCTCTCGGGGCCGCCGGACAGGATCACCGCCTGGGGGCGGAACACGTCGAGGAAGGCGTCGTCCACCTTCTGGCAAGGATGGACCTCGCAGTAGACGCCGTCCTCGCGCACCCGGCGCGCGATCAGCTGAGTGACCTGGCTGCCATAGTCGACGATCAGGACGCGCTGGTGCTCGGGGGTTTGGGGGGCGCTCATGCGGTCCTTTCGAAGAGGGCGAGGAAGAACCCGTCGGTTCCGGTGCGGTTAGGGGTCATTTGCAGCATGTGGCCGCCTTGCGCCAACTGACCAAGGCGCGCACGGGCGTGATCGGTGAGGGCGGCGGTCTGTGCGGCCTGCTCGATCGGCAGCGGCTTGAAATCCGGATGGGCGGCGGCGAAGGCTATGGCGACATCGTCGTTCTCCACCGGCAGGACCGAGCAGGTGGCGTAGGCCAACCGGCCGCCAGGCCGCACCAGCCTTGAGGCGCGCGCCAGGATAACGGCCTGAAGCTCCGACAGACGCTTCACCGTCTCCTCGGTCAGCCGCCAGGCTCCCTCGGGATGACGCCGCCAGGTGCCCGAGCCTGAACAGGGCGCATCCACGAACACCAGGTCGGCTGTGGCGACCAGGTCCTCCATCCCCTCCCCGTTCGGCCCTAGCCGGCGCACCTCGGCGGCGACATCGGCGCGCTCCAGGCGAGAAGCCATGGCGTCGAGCCGCTTGCCGCTGACGTCGCAGGCGATCAGGCGGCTGCCCGAGCCCAGTTCTCCGAAGCCCGGCCCGTTGGTGGCGCGCATGGCGGCTCCGAGCGCCAAGGTCTTGCCGCCGCCGCCGGCGCAGTAGTCGATCACGATGAAATCCGGCCGCGCGCCCGCCAGGGCGGCGGCGATCTGGCTCGCCTCGTCCTGCACCTCGACCCAGCCGCTGGAAAAGGCGCGCATCCGCTGGACGTCGGGCGCCAACTCGGGCGGCAGGCGCAGGCCCAGCGCGCTGAACGGCGTGCGCGTCGGCTTAAGTTCGTCGACCTTGAGCAGGTTGATCGCCTGGTCGACGCTGCCACGCAGGCTGTTGACCCGCAGATCGAGCGGCGCGCGCGTGCCGATCAGGGTCGCGGCCTCCTGCATCCAGTCATCACCAAAGCGGGCCTTCAGCATCTCGGTCACGAAGGCCGGCGCGCCCGCCTGCACCCAATCGGGCGCATCCGGCGGCGGTTGACCCAGGCGTGCACGCTCATCGCCCGACAGCGGGGAGAGAGCATGGCCCTCTCCGCTCGCCAGGGCCTCGATCTCTTCGATCGACAGGTGATCGACATCGGCTAGCGAGGCCAGCACAAGGGCCCGTCCGCCCTCTTCGCCCATGCGCCAGACCAGGCGGGGTCGGGCGCGCAGCACCGCGAACACCCGCTCGTTGATGGCGCGGCGGTCCTTGGACCCGGCGTAGCGATGGGCCTTGCCCCAGGCGCGCAACACATCGTCGGCCGGCAGGCGGCCGGTGGCGAGCTGGTCCAGGACCTCGGCGGCGGCGCTGAGGCGGGCGGCGGGCGTCAAGCGGGCCTGAGGACGGCGAAGAGGATCAGCGCCAGTCCGACCAGGGAGATCGTCCACGCCAGCGAACGAACCATGGGCACGCCGAAGCCGTAGAGCGGCACGTAGGCGATCCGCGCCATCAGGTAGATCCAGGCGCCCCACAGGGTCAGCGCGCCCTCGCGATGCGCCACGTGGGCGATCAGGATGGCGGCGGCGAACAGCGGCAGGCATTCGAACAGGTTGGCCTGGGCCCGTTTCAACCGTCCGGTGACCACCCCTTCCGGCGGGCCGGGATCATCGCGGGGACCGGCGTTGTAAGCGGTCCCCGTCTCGCGGTTGCGGAACATCGCCGGCAGCAGGACCTGTACGATGGCCAGGACCAGGGTCCAGCCCAGCAGCGTGAGTTCCGTGGTCATGCCTGGGTCGGATAGTTGGGGGCCTCGCGCACGATCTGGACGTCGTGCACATGGCTCTCACGCAGGCCGGCGGCCGAGATGCGCAGGAAGCGCGCGCGGCGTTGCAGCTCGGGGATGGTCGGCGCGCCGACATAGCCCATGGCCGCCCGGAGGCCGCCGACGAGCTGATGCAAGATCGGCCCGATCGGCCCCTTGAACGGCACCTGGCCCTCGATCCCCTCGGGCACCAGCTTGAGGCTGTCGGTCACTTCCTTCTGGAAGTAACGATCGGCCGAGCCGTCGCCCATGGCCCCCACCGAGCCCATGCCGCGATAGGCCTTGTAGGACCGGCCCTTGTAGAGGAACACCTCGCCCGGCGCCTCCTCGGTGCCGGCGAACATCGAGCCCAGCATGGCGGTCGAGGCGCCCGCGGCGATGGCCTTGGCCAGGTCGCCCGAGAACTTGATGCCGCCGTCCGAGATCACTGGGACGTCGCCGGCCGCACGAACGGCCTCCATCACCGCGGTGAGCTGGGGCACGCCGACGCCCGCGACGATGCGGGTGGTGCAGATCGAGCCCGGCCCGATGCCGACCTTCACCGCATCCGCCCCCGCATCGACCAGGGCGCGCGCGCCGTCGTAGGTGGCGACGTTGCCGGCGATCACCTGGACACTGTTGCTCTCGCGCTTGATCCGCTCGACGGCGCGGGCGACGTGGATGGAATGGCCATGGGCGGTGTCGATGATCACCGCGTCCACGCCGGCGTCGATCAACGCCATGGAACGCTCGTAGCCCGCATCGCCCACGGTGGACGCCGCGCCCACCAGCAGGCGGCCCCGGTTGTCCTTGGCGGCGGACGGATAGGCTTCGGACTTCTCCATGTCCTTGACCGTGATCAGGCCGACCGCGCGATAGGCGTCGTCGACCACGATCAGCCGCTCGACCCTGCGGCGCTGCAATAACGCGCGGGCCTCGGCCTGGGTGCAGCCCTCACGCACCGTGATCAGGCCGTCCTTGGTCATCAGTTCGGCCGCGGTCAGGTTCGGATCGGCTTCGAAGCGCACGTCGCGGTTTGTGAGGATGCCTACCACCCGGCCCGTGTCCCGCTCGACCACGGGAAAGCCCGAGACCTTGCGCCGGGCCTTGATCTCGCGGACCTCGCCCAGGGTCGTGTCGGGATTGATGGTGATCGGATTGATCACCATGCCGCTTTCGTAGCGCTTGACCTCGCGCACCTGGTCGGCCTGTTCGAGCACCGACAGGTTGCGGTGGATAATGCCCATGCCGCCGGCCTGGGCCATGGCGATGGCCAGCCGACTTTCGGTCACCGTGTCCATGGCCGAGGACAGCAGCGGTATGTTCAGCGAGATTTCGCGCGTCAGGCGCGTCGAGGTGTCCACCTGGGTGGGCATGACCTCGGACGGACCGGGTTCGAGCAAAACGTCGTCGAAGGTGAGCCCTTCGCGAATCTCCATCGGGAGCCTCCATTTTGCGAGGCGGATATAGCGACGAGTGCGGCGGTGCGAAAGGGTTTACAGCGCGCACCCCGTCGTCGTGCGACCGAATGGAGCGCTTATCGTCCCCGCTCGACGCGGCAGCCCGTGGCCACGAGGTAGACTTCGGAGCTGTCGCTACGGCTGGCCTTGGGCTTGACGTGCTTCACATCGGTGAAGCCCGCCTTCAGATGAGCCAGGATGTCTCCCGCCGCGCCGCCCTGGAAGGTCTTGACCACGAAGCCGCCGCCCGGCTTGAGATTGGCCAGGGCGAAATCGGCGGCCGCCTCAATCAGGCCGACGATCTTAAGGTGGTCGGTTTGGCGGTGGCCGACGGTATTGTGGGCCATATCGCTGAGCACCAGGTCCGGCGGGCCGCCCAGCAGGTCCAGCAGCTGCTCGCCAACGCCCGGCGTGGTGAAGTCGGCCTCGATCAGGTCTGCGCCACGGATCGGGTCGATGGGCAGCAGGTCCACACCCGCCACCGCCGACGCTCCGCGCTTCAGCGCCACCTGGACCCAACCGCCTGGCGCCGCGCCCAGGTCGATCACCCGCAGGCCGGAGCGCAGCAGACCGAAGCGGTCATCGATCTCCATCAGCTTGAACGCCGCACGCGACCGCCAACCCTCGGCATGGGCGCGTTGGACGTAGGGGTCGTTGAGCTGGCGCTCCAACCACTTCTGGGAGGAGGCGGTGTGTTTGCGCGAGGACTTGAGGCGGTCGGCCGAGGCGCGCCCGGCGGGATCGCCGCTGGTCGGCGCACGCACCATGCGGCGACGGTCTTCAGGTTCGCTCATGATGCACTACCTACTGTCGCCGGGGCCGGTCGTGAAGAACCTCGCCGCCGTCGGCGTTGTCCCGATGATCCGCCCATGAGCGACAACAATATCCCTTCGCGCAGCCCACGATCGGCCACGCGCACCCGATCGCACGGCCAGAGCTCCTGGACCGCCTGCAAAATCGCCGCGCCGGCCAGCACCAGGTCGGCCCGATCGGGCCCGATGCAAGGCTCCGCCGCCCTATCCTTGGGGCAGAGGTTCATCAGCCGGTCCGCCGCGGCCGTACAATCCGCACGGCGCAGCCAGAGCCCGTCGACCTGGGAACGGTCATAGCGTTTCAGTCCCAGATGCATGCCCGCCAGGCTGGTGATCGCCCCCGACGTGCCGACCAGATGACCCCGCCCGGAAGCGAATACGGGCCGCAGTTTTTCGGCGTGGGTAAAGCCCTCGATCTCGGCCCGCATATGATCGACCATGGCCCGGAACCATTCGGCGGTAGGGACTTCGGGTTCAGGAAAGCGCTCGGCCAGGGTGACCACCCCAACGGGCGCCGAGAGCCACGCCCGGATCGGCAGACGATGCAGGTTCGTCTGGCTGCCCTCCTTGCCCAGCGAATTCCCACGAAGATCGACCCAGGAGAGTTCGGTGGACCCGCCGCCGACATCGACCACCAGGGCGGCGGACGCCTTGCGGTCCAACAGGTTGACGCATCCGGCCACCGAAAGGCGCGCTTCTTCCTGAGGGGTGATCACTTGGAGCTTCAAGCCGGTGCGGCGCTCCACCTCGGCGGTGAACTCCGCCCCATTCTCCGCTTGGCGGCAGGCCTGGGTCGCCACGGCGCGAATCCGCGTGACCTTGCGGCGGTTCACCTTGTCGGCGCAAATCTGCAAGGCGGCGTGGGCGCGGTGCATCGCCGCCTCGTCCAGCCGGCCGGTATGCGACAGCCCCTCGCCCAGCCTGACGATCCGCGAAAACGCTTCCACGATTCGAAAGCCCCGGCCGGCGGGGGTGGCGATCAGCAACCGGCAATTGTTGGTGCCGAGATCGAGCGCTGCAAAACAGTCCATATCGGTGTGGCGAGACCGCCGCAGCGTCGATAACTCTGACGCCTGCGCGCCTCCGTCCGACATCGAACCTCCAGGGGCCCCGCACCGACATGGCGCAGCCCCGCTTGCGGCGACTGTAACAAACCGACGACGCTACGCGAACCCTCGCCTTGCGGGTGGACGTGTTCGGATCAGGTCCCTACGCTGACAATGTTCATCCAACAGTCATATCGGCGGGCCGATCATCGCTAGCATGGAAGCACGCGTCGCCAGATTCCGGCTTGGGCAGGTGGTGAAACACCGTGTCTATCCGTTTCGCGGCGTGATCTACGACGTGGATCCGCAGTTCAACAACACCGAAGCCTGGTGGCTGGCCATCCCCGAGGCGGTTCGCCCCCGCAAGGACCAGCCCTATTATCACCTGCTCGCGGAGAACGAGCAGAGTTGTTACACCGCCTACGTTTCCGAGCAGAACCTGCTGCCCGACGAAACGGGCGAACCGATCGGCCACCCCGACGCCTCCGAACTCTTCAGCGACTTCACGGATGGCGAATATCGGTTGCGCCCTCGGGCCGCCCATTGAAGACTCACCGTCCAAGCGCCCTCGTCTGCGCATCGAGGCCGCGGTAGGCTGTGTCCGGTAGGAGTTGGATTACGCTATGAGCGCGGATGGCTTTTTAGGCGCCCCTCCCGAAGGCGCGGCGGCGGACTGGACCATTCCGCAGGGCTGGGACCGCTACACGGCCCAAGAGCACCAGACCTGGGTGACCCTGTACGAACGCCAGTTCAAGGTTCTGCCTGGCCGGGCCTGCGACGCCTTCCTGCATGGCTTGGAGGCGCTGGACCTGCACGGCGACGGCATTCCCGATTTCGAGCGTATGAGCGAGCGGTTACGCGCCCTGACCGGCTGGACTGTCGTGGCCGTGCCGGGCCTGGTGCCGGACGACGTGTTCTTCGACCACCTCGCCAACCGCCGCTTTCCCGCCGGCAACTTCATCCGCCGCCCCGACGAGTTGGACTATCTGCAGGAGCCCGACGTCTTCCACGACGTGTTCGGCCACGTGCCCATGCTCACGGACCCGAGCTTCGCGGACTATATGGCCGCCTACGGGCGCGGCGGGGCGCGGGCGTTGCAGCTGGGCCAGCTCCACAACCTCGCGCGCCTGTACTGGTACACGGTGGAGTTCGGGCTGATGCAGTCGCCGCAGGGCTTGCGGATCTATGGCGCCGGCATCGTGTCCTCGCGCGCCGAATCGATCTTCAGCCTCGAGGACGGCTCTCCCAACCGGATCGCATTCGATCTGGAACGGGTGATGCGCACCCCCTACCGGATCGATGATTTCCAGCAGGTCTATTTCGTCGTGCCCTCCATAGAGACGCTGCAGGAGGTCACTCAGCGCGACTTCGGGCCGATCTATCAGCGGCTGACCCAGGCGCCGGACATCGCCATCGACGCCATCGCCGATGACGATGAAGTCCTGAGTCGAGGCGACCAGGCTTATGCGCTCGAACGAGCACATGGTCAGACCGTCTGACCGTGTCTCCGGCGCCACAGCGCGCCATGCTGCAGCGCAACGCAATGCTGCATTGCAATATGGGGTGGCCGAACGCTTTTTGGCCGTCTAGATAAAACCTGTGAGCAGACGTCATTTCATCAATGCGGTCGGAGCGGAGACCGGCGCCGTCGAGCCGACCATCGCACCTGCGGTGGAGCGTCCTCGCGACGTCGCACCGCCGCATACCGCCTCCTGGACCGCCAACCTGATTCCGCTGGCCGTGGCCAGCGCCCTGTTCATGGAATTCATCGACTCCACCGCCCTGTCCACCGCCCTGCCGACATTGGCGCGGGCGTTTCATTCCGATCCGGTCCACCTGAAGCTGGCCCTGACCTCCTATCTGCTGGCGCTGGCGGTGTGTGCGCCGGCGAGCGGCTGGGTGGCGGATCGATATGGCGCGCGGCGGGTGTTCCTCTGCGCCATGGGTGTCTTCCTGATCGGTTCGACCCTGTGCGGCTTTTCCCGCTCGCTGAACGAGCTAGTGGGCGCGCGCATCCTCCAGGGACTGGGCGGGGCGATGATGACCCCGGTCGGCCGTCTGATCGTGGTGGGATCGGCGCCGCGGGACCGATTCGTCTCGGCCATGTCCTGGTTCACCATGCCGGCGATGATCGGGCCGCTGCTGGGGCCGCCGCTGGCCGGACTGGTGCTGGGCGTGGCCGACTGGCCCTGGATCTTCTTCATCAACATCCCGGTCGGCATCCTAGGCATGATCGCGGTCGGCAAATACGTGCCCAAGCTGGAGAGCCGTCATCCGGGTCGCTTCGACACCTCCGGCTTCTTCATGGCCGCCGTCGCCATCACCGGCCTGGTGTTCGTGTCGGAGACGGGCGGGGTGGGACTGGTGTCCTGGCCGGTCGAGCTGGTCGTCTTCCTGATGTTCGTCATCGCCGGCGTGGTCTTCGTCCGCCACGTCAAGCGCACCGAACGGCCGGTGCTCGAACTCGACCTGCTGAGGATATTCACCTTCCGCGCCAGCACGCTGGGCGGGACGCTGGTGCGGATCGGCATGGGCGCCACGCCCCTGCTGCTGCCGCTGCTGCTGCAGATCGGCCTGGGCTGGTCGCCGGTGAAGGCGGGGCTGGTGACTATTTCCCAGTCCTTCGGCGCGCTGATGTTCAAGCCCGTGGCCCCGACCGTGCTGCGCCGCCTGGGCTATCGCAACGTGCTGGTGTTCTCCGCGATCGGCACCGGGATCACCATCGCCCTGCCCGCGACCTTCAACGCCACCACGCCCTTGATTGTGATGGTGATCCTGCTGGGCCTGAGCGGTTTCGTGCGCAGCATGCACTTCACCTCCAGCAATGCGCTCGCCTATGCGGACGTCTCCAAGAAGCGCGTCAGCCAGGCCTCCACCCTGTCCACCGTAACCCAGCAGGTGAGCATGAGCCTGGGCGTGAGCTTCGGCGGCCTGCTGCTGCACCTGGCCCGCGGCCATGGCGCCGGGGTGCTGACACCGGCCAACTTCGTCGTGCCGTTCCTGGTGGTGGGCCTGACCTCGATCCTGGCTGCGCCCTTCTACATGCGCCTGCCGGCGGACGCCGGTGCGGAGATCGGCGGACGCCCCAAGCCCGCGAGCTCCGTACCCGCGCGCGCCTAGCGCGCAGCGGCGATACGGGCGCGGGCGATCTCGTCCGCCACATCCTGGGTCGGGCGGCGTTCGGCCGAGGCCTGCTCGAACACCTCGTCCAGGGTCTGCATCAGCCGGTCGAGTTTCGCGGCCACCCAGGCGCCGTCGAACGCCTGCCCATGGTCCAGGGCGCGAATTTCCGCCGCGACGTTGGTGATGCCGCCGCCATTGATGACATAGTCGGGCGCATAGAGAATCCCGCGCTCGAACATCGCCCGCCCGGCCTCGGCCGAGCCGAGCTGGTTGTTGGCGCCGCCGGCGATCACCTGCGCCTTCAGCCGCGACAGGGTTTCCAGCGTGATGGCGCCGCCGAGCGCGCAAGGCGCGAACACCTCCGCCGTCTCGTCGAAGATCGCGTCCGGTGCGACGGCTCTCGCGCCGGTGGCGGCGACGATCTCCTGCACGGCGGCCTGGTTGACGTCGGCGATCACCAGCTTGGCGCCCGCCGCATGGAGCTTATGCGCCAGGAACCCACCGACGTGGCCCACGCCCTGGATCGCCACCGTCACCCCGTCGAGCCCGCCACCGAGCGCGCGCTTCACCGCCAGTTCGACGCCCCGAAACACGCCTTCCGCCGTCACCGGGCTAGGATCGCCGGACGCCGCCGGGTGTCCGTCGAGACCGGCGATGAAGCGGGTAGACTTGCGCGCGTGGAGCATGTCGGCCGGAGATGTGCCGACGTCCTCGGCCGCCCAGTAGCGGCCGCCGACCGATTCGACCGCCCGGCCGAACGCCTCGAACAGGGCCGGCGTCTTGTCGGTGCGGCTATTGCCGATGATCACCGACTTGGCCCCGCCCAGCTCCAGGTCGGCCATGGCGTTCTTGTAGGACATCGCGCGCGACAGCCGCAGCACGTCGTCCAGCGCCGCCTCGGCGCTGGCGTAAGGCCACATCCGGCAACCGCCGGCCCCGGGTCCGCGCGCGGTGGAGTGCACGGCGATGATGGTCTTGAGCCCCGTCTTCTCGTCATGGAAGGCCTGGACGCTCTCGTGGGCGTCGAAGGCGGGCGAATCGAACAAGGTCATGACGCGGGAAGTCCCAATGAGCGCGAGGCGCGCCGGGTACGCCCTCTCGCGCCGTCCTGCAAGCCGTGTCAGCCGGCTTGGACCGCGGACTTGGCCTCGCCCCCTGGCCTGGCGGGTAGGCGCGATGTCGCGGGAATGGCCGGCGCGCCGGACGGCAGCGGCCCGTTCGGGTTTCGGATATAGGCGAGGATATCGTCCAGAACGCGCTGGCGCCCCTTGTCGCGCAACAGCAGGTGCCAGCCCGTGGCGTAGTAGGCCGAGCGGTCCTTCGGTCGCAGCTTGCGTACGGCGCGGAAGGCGGCCGGCTTGGGGATGATCTCGTCGTGCGCGCCGTACTGGTACAGCATGGGCGTACGCACCCGGCCGATCTTGTCCTGCGCCTGTTCCATCAGCCCGACGAGGCCGTAGACGGTGTCCACCCGGGTGGCGAAGATCATGTTCCGATCCCGCCCCATGCGGCGCAGTTCGTCCAGGTTGTCGGAGGCGAAGATGCGCCGCGCCAGCCAGTTCGGCGCCTCGAGCCGATAGGCCGGGTCGAGATGGGCGACGAGCCAGAGCGCCGCGCTCGCCGGCGGCCCCTGCTCCCGCCAGCCCCACACCGCCGGGGACGCCAGGACCACCCGATCCGCCGCCGGCGGCGTGTCGGAGGCGAAGGCGCTGATCGCCACGGCCCCGCCCATGCTCTCGCCCACCACTGCGATCGTCGCGCCGGGATGACGCGCGCGGACCAGCGCCGTCGTCACGCGCAGGTCCTCGACCATCAAGGCCTCGCCGCCCCACACGCCCCGATCCGACGTCCGGCCGAAGCCACGCTGATCGTAGGCGTAGGTGGTCACGCCCTTGGCGGCCCAATAGGACGCTGGCAGTTGGAAGCCACCGGAATAGTCGTTCATGCCGTGCAGACCGATGATCACCGCCCAGGGCCGGGTCTCGGCCCCCGAGGAATCGACGGCTGGCCAGACCTGCAACGGCAGGCGCGTTCCATCCGAACTCACCAGCGCATCCGGCTCCAGCCGAGGACCGTTGAAACCCAGCCCCGGCGCGCCGACGCGCTGGATCAGCGGTTGGCAGGCGGCGAGGCCCACAGCCCCTAGGCTCGCCAGCAGCACCCGCCGAGCCGGAGCCGGCGCCCTATCCGTCAACGACTACAGCCCGCGCCAGACGATAGACGCCCTTGAAGGTCTCCGGGTCGGCCGGCTTGTTATGGCGCAGGATGGTCAGCCGTCCCTGACGCGCCAGGCCCACGGCGACGGTGCGAACCTGGCCCAACTGCCGCCGCCAGTTCTCCGGATCGACCGCGCGCGCCACCTGCTCGGGCGACACGCTCTTGCCCGGCGCCGTCTGGTCGATCAGTTCCAGCAGGGCCGTCTCGACCGGTACGCTCATGGGGATATCGCCTCGCTACTCGGCCGCCGTACGCTGGGCTGCCGAAGGGGTATGCAGGTGGGCTTCCGCCGCCAGCAGGTCGCGCTCGCCCAGGGCCATGTAGTCGCGCGTAAGCGGCAGGGCGTCCACCTTCTTGGCGAGCTGGATCTGGAAGTTCATCATGCCGAACCAGCGGAACCCGGCCTCGCTGGCGACCAGGTAGAACTCCCACATCCGGCAGAAGCGCTCGTCGTACAGTTCGGCGATCTCGGCGCGCTGCGCCTCGAACCGCCGCCGCCATTCCCGTAGGGTCTCGGCGTAGTGCAGCCGCAGTAGCTCGATATCGGTGACCCAAAGCCCGGCGCGCTCGATGGCGGGGATCACCTCCGAAAGCGCGGGGATATAGCCGCCGGGGAAGATGTACTTGGCGATGAAGGGCTGGGTGACGCCCGGCGGCGTCCGGCGGCCAATCGAATGGACCAACGCCACGCCGTCGTCGCTCAGAAGCCGCGCAATGGTGTCGAAATATTCCTGGTAGTTCGGCACGCCGACATGTTCGAACATCCCCACCGAGACGATGCGATCGAACTGGCCCTGCACGTCGCGGTAGTCGCGAAGCTGGAAGTCGACGTGGCGATCCATCCCGCTGGCCGCCGCCCGCTGGCGGGCGATGGTGAGTTGTTCCTGGCTGAGCGTTACGCCCAACACCTCCGCCCCGATGCCGCCCAGCGTCAGGCCTAGGCCGCCCCATCCGCAGCCAATGTCCAGCACCTTGTCGCCCGGCCGCACGCCGAGCTTGGCGGCGATATGGGCCTTCTTGGCGATCTGGGCCTCTTCCAGGCTGTCGGTCGGCGTGCGGAAGTAGGCGCAGGAGTACTGGAGGTCGGGGTCCAGGAACCGCCGGTATAGATCGTACGACAGATCATAGTGATGGGCGACGTTGCGACGTGAAGCCCGGCGACCGTTCACCTGCGTCAGTCGGCGGTGAGTAGCACTGCGCAGGCGGCCGATAAAATTGTTGTCGTTGCGCCAGACATTGTTGTTGCGGCCGACCAGTTCCAGCAGGCCGTACATATCGCCGGCCTCGAACGTCAGTTCCCCGTCCATGAAGCATTCGCCGAGCTTCAGGTCCGGCTTCAACGCCAGCTTGACCGCCGCGGATGGCGTCATCCGAATGGCGATCTCGGGGCCAGAACCGTCTCCGAAGGTTTGAACGGGCGTGCGCCCTATTGTGACCTTCAGGTCCCCGTATTGGATGGTGCGCTGCAGAAAGCCTTGAAGCACGCCGACACTCCCCATGCCTTATAGGGATAATGGCGAAGGCTGCGGCGCGGCGCCAGACCCGGCGCAGCAAATATGCCGCAGCCCACCCTATCGTTAGGCGTGCACGCCGACGCCGATCGGACAGGTCACCCCTGTCCCGCCGATCCCGCAATAGCCGCCGGGGTTCTTTTCGAGATACTGCTGGTGGTAGTCCTCGGCGTAATAGAACGGGCCAGCCGGCTTGATCTCGGTAGTCGGCTCGGAATAACCCCTGGCCTTGAGGGCGATGGCGTAGGCGTCGCGCGAGGTTTCGGCCGCCGCGGCCTGGGTCTCGCCATAGGTGTAGATGGCCGAGCGGTACTGGGTTCCGATGTCGCCGCCCTGGCGCATGCCCTGGGTCGGATCATGCCCTTCCCAGAACACCTTCAGCAGGTCCTCGTAGGAGACGATCTTCGGGTCGAACACGATCAGGACCGCCTCGGTATGGCCGGTGCGTCCCGAGCAGGCCTCTTCGTAGGTGGGGTTCGGGGTCACGCCCCCCGCGTAGCCTACGGCTGTGACCCAGACGCCGGGAATATTCCAGAACAGCCGTTCCACGCCCCAGAAGCAACCCATGGCGAACTGCGCAATCTCCAAGCCCTGCGGAAACGGACCCTTCAGGGGACGGCCGTTGATGAAATGGGTTTCGGAGGTGCGGATCGGCTCGGGGCGCCCCTTCAGGGCGGTCTCGGCGGTCGGCAGATCGGCGGCCTTGCGGTTCAGGAACATGGAAATCTCCATTGCCCCCGGCTTGGGAGGCCTCTCGTTAGCCTAGATAGGCGCCGCGAGGCGCTAGCGAAGGGGGACGTTGCGGCTTCGACGCCAAATGAACCGCTGGGATTGTAATTCTCGTTTGACAGCCGCCAAAGGCTGTGATGAACGAAAAGGGAACATCGGGGGATTTCCAATGCCTAGCCTTATTCGCGCCGGTTCGCCGTGGCGTTCGCGAGGACGATTGCTGCTGGGTATTCTCGCTTCGATATGCGGCGCAGGATGTGGGAACCGTTCCGCCATAGCCGTGGAGCCGCCGCTTCAGGCCGGCGCCTTCACCGCCTATGTCGCCCAGCAGTTTCACAAGGCGCTTCCCCAGGCGAAAATCCAGATCACGGGACCGTTGACCCTGGAGGTGGAGGCTGCCTCAGGCGCCTCGACAGCGCATCTGGACACCACTTTTTCCGCCTGCCTCCGCAATCCCAATGCATGCAACCTCCTGGTCACCACGCACGTCGCCCAGATGTCGGCGGTCTATGGAACTGCGGATCATGGATTTGCGGCCGCCGACCTGCGCGTCGTCGTCCGGCCGGGCGGCTACATGGACCAATACCGCCAGGTCATCGCGGGCAAAGGCGCGCCCGTTGCGGCCCCGCTTGCAGGTGGTTTCTGGATGATCGGGGCGGCCGATCGTCCAACCGCCATCGAGATGATCAATTCGAGCGCGCTGACGTCGCTCGGCCTTTCGCCGGAGGAAGCGCTGATGGTCGGCAAGCGGAATATGCTTCACTCCATGAGCGATCATCTGACCCACGCGCTCGAGCATCATAGGACAGGCGTCGGGATGCTGGAGAACGATCCCTACATCTCCAGCCTTTTCGCATTTCCCGAACTGTGGGCGCCGTTGGCGAAGGTGGCGGGCGGCAGCCTGCTGGTCTCCGTCCCCGCTTCGAACGTCGTCCTGTTCTGCAACGGAGACGAAGCCGGCGCGAACGAGGCGATGAAGCAGGCCGTCCAAGAGGTGATGAGCCACGCCGAACGGCCGTTTTCCCCTACCGTCTTTCGCTGGAGCGCCGACGGTTGGACCGCGCAGCCCTGATGATCGGCGAGGACCGGATCTCGTTTTTGTAAACGAGGGCCGGACCGCGCCTTACACCTTGGTTATTCGAGTTTCAGCGCGAAGCGGTCTGGGTCCCGCGCGGAACCGGCGCGCGTTCGGCGCGGTGAAGCTCGTCCAGAGCGATCCGCAGGGTGGTGTTGTAGCAGTCGATGGGCGCGTTGACTTCGTCGTTGGTTACAGTCTGGCAGACCTGGCGAGCGGCTACGCGCAGCGCAGCTTCAGCAGCATTGGGGGTCAGGCCGGCGATTTTGACGGCGACGGAGTCTTCTGGCGCAGGGTCGGCATGGGCCATGCCTGCGGTGGCGGCGAGAAGGCTGAGGGCAAAGAGGGTGCGAAGCATGGGAGTCTCCTAGTGATGGAAAACTCCTCCCAGGGGCCGCTTCTAGAAGGCGGCGATAATTGGCGTTTTAAGCAATTTCCGGCCGAAGCCAAGCTTTAATTGTGCGGTGCAACATCGCGGCGTGCGGTGTACCGGCTCAGGCCTCCTCGGCGTCCTCGCCTTTCAGGACGACGAAAGCATCGTGGAACCGCTTGAGCGCCGCGACCGAGGATTGAACCCGGCTGGTCGCCGCCGCCGGGTCGCCTTGCGCCCCGTTGATCACTGCGAGGTTGGTGCTCGCGATCGCGTCGGCGAGCGCCTGCAGACAGGTCCTGAGGGCGACAAGGTCTTCCGCCTCTCCACCATCCACAGGCTCGTCATCGCCGGGATCGATAAAGTCGGACAGGTCCACCACGTCAATTTCTCCAGCGGCTCAAACGCTGCCGCAGATATTCGCATTGTGCGAGGCGGATGTGATCCACCTACAACTTGCAGTATTCTTCCAAGAATTCCAGCGTCGCCTTGGCGACCTTGTTGCGCTCGCGATCCAGCGTGACGAGGTGGTAGCTGTCTTCGAGATAGAGCTTGCGAACGGGCCCGCGAACGGAGGCGGCCAGCCGCTCCGCGTTGCGGATGTCGGTGATATCGTCCTCGCGGGCGTGGACCAGCAGCATGGGCGCGGTGATCTGCTCCAGGCGACGGCTCGTCCAACGGATCAGGTCTAGGTTCTGGGCAAGGCTGCGCCCCGGCATGAACGCCAGGCCGGCTTCGGCGACGGCTCCGGACATCAGCAGTTCGGCCATCTTCGCCCGCAGGCGTTCGTCCTTGATGCCGTAGGGCGGCCGTTCCTTGAAGCGATAGCGGTTCACCAACGGGATACGCGCGCCGATGGGGATGAACCACGAGCCCTTGGGAATCACCCAACCGTCGTAACGCAGCGTCGGGGCGAAGCAGGCGATGCCGCTCACCCGCTCCGGATGGCGGATCGCCAGGGCCAGCGACAGCACCGCGCCCATCGACAGGCCGCCAACCAGCACCTTGCCGCCGCCGTCAGTCAGCCGGAAAAGCTCGGCCTCGGCGCCGGCCAGCCAGTCACGCCAGCCGGTCTTGAGCAGTTCGCGTTCACCCACGCCGTGACCCGGAAGCATGGGGGCCTCGACCCGATGCCCTGCATGGCGCAGGTGGCGGGTGATGATCTGGAGATCCGCTGGCGCACCGGTCAGGCCATGCAGCAGCAAGGCGGGCGACTTGGGTCGAGGAGCCGCCGCGATGGCCGCCTCCACATCGCGCCGCGGCGGCGCTTCCAGTAGCGCAACACTCATTGAGCGGCCGCGCGGGTGAAGAGCTGGTCGAGCAGTTCGATCGCCATGTCGATCTCGGCCTCTGAAATCTCGAGCGAAGGGGCGAACGTGATCACGTTCTTGTAGTAACCGCCCACATTCAGCACGAGGCCCATCTTCTTACCCCCATGTTCGAGATCGCCAGCGAGGGCGATTCCCAGCATCTTGTCGAGGAAGGCCTTGTTCGGCGTCCAGCGGTCGTCCGGCTGGCAGACCTCCAGGCGCAAGGCCAGGCCCAGGCCGTCCACTTCGCCGATCTGGTCATGGCGCTTCATCAGCCCGCGCAGGCCGTCGAGGAAGCGATCGCCCTTGGCCTTCACCATGGCGCCGTAATCGGTCTCGTGGACCATCTTCATGATCTCCAACGCCACGCTGGTGCCCAGCGGGTTGGAGTTGAAGGACGAGTGCGTGGAGCCCGGCGGGAAGATCTGCGGGTTGATCATCTCCTCGCGCGCCCAAAGGCCCGCCAGGGGGTTTAGACCGTTGGTGATGGCCTTGCCGAACACCAGCACGTCGGGCGTCACGTCATAGTGCTCGATGGCCCAGAGCTTCCCGGTGCGGAACATGCCCATGTGGATCTCGTCGACCACGAACGGGATGCCGTACTGGTCGAGCACGACCTTCAATTCCTTGAAGAAGTTCAGCGGCGGAATGACGTAACCGCCGGTCCCCTGCAGCGGTTCGGCGTAGAGCGCCGCGTATTCGCACTTGCCGAGCTTGGGGTCCCACACGCCGTTGTATTCGGTCTCGAACAGGCGGGCGAATTTCTTCACGCACTGGCTGGCGTATTCTTCCTTGTCCATGCCGCGACCGTTGCGGAACGTATAGGGGAACTCGATAAACAGCGCCTTGTCGCCGAAATGGCCGTAGCGGCTGCGGTAGCGGTAGCTGGAGGTGATGGCCGAGGCGCCGAGCGTGCGGCCATGATAGCCGCCCTCGAAGGCGAACATGTTGCCCACTCCGCCGCGCGCGTTACGCACCAGCTTCAGCGAATCCTCGATCGCCTGCGCCCCACCGACGTTGAAATGCACCCGGCCAGGCAGTCCGAATTTCTGCTGGCAGTCGTTGGCGATGAAGGCCGCCAGCTCGATCTTGTCCTCGTGCAGATACTGCGAGGCGATTTGGGGCATGGTGTCGAGCGTACGCTTGGCGACGTCGTTCAGGCGCGGATTGCGGTAACCGAAGTTCGACACCGAATACCACATCTGGAGGTCCAGATACGGCACGCCCTTACGATCGTACATGTACGACCCCTCGCAGGCGGTGAAAATCGGCGGATGCTCGACGTAGTGGACCGTGTCCCCATAGGAACAGACCCGGGCCTCCAACTCACGGAGGCGATCTTCGTCGGCTTGGCTAGCGATCATTGAGCGACCTTAAACTTCGAATGTTGCATCATGGAAACGAGATCGTCCGACGGCGACGTTTCGCCGCCCTGCCCCACGGTTTTCCATGGGCCGTCGTCGCCCAGGGTGGACAGCGCTGCGCGGATATCGGCGAAGCTGGTGAACGGAATCGACGCCAGGCCCCGGTCCATGCGCGAAGCCAGCAGCGAACTCTTGGCGAAAACCAGGTCGCATACGTCGGACACGCACATGTCCGAGCGCCCATCGCCGATGTGCAGTCTCGGATGGACCCTGGAAACGGCGAGGCATTTGCACGTCCCGGAGACACATCCCTCCGCCGCATAAGGGAAGTCCACGCTCCAGCGTCCCTCCCCCTCATAGACCAGGCGATTGGCGACGACCGGGATGTCTTCCAGGCCCAGGCGAGCCATCACCCGGCGAATCACCCAGTCATAACCGTCCGAAACGATCCGGACGTCGAGCTTGAGGCGGGCGCAGTCCGCGAAGAAGGCTCGTACCTGCACATCGACCGCGCGCTGATCGACCCAGTCGGCGAGATCGGCCTCCGACACGCGCAGCATCCGGGTTTGAAGCTCGAGGCAGGTCCGCGATCCGATGCGACCCGCCTCCCACTCGGCTTCCACCTCCAACCATTGGGGCCCCGCGAAACGGGCGAGCATCGACTGGACGACGTCGTCGCAGGTGATGGTGCCGTCGAAATCGCAGGAGATGCTCCAAGCCACGTTGGACTCACTAAGCATCGTGCTGCGGGCGAATGGCCGCCGCTTGCGGAATCCGGGATGGGTTGGTCACACTCAGACGCCTCAATACTCGTACGCTCTGCAGGCCGCCGCCGCCCCGGTTCGCACGCGCGACTTGATCATTTCCACAGCGTCATATGGCTTTACGTCGATCCGGCAGGCTCTGCTATCCTGGGCCGCCGTCTCCAGGTGCGGCTAGGGGACGCGGAACCCGAGCGTCGCCTTTCGCGTGGCGTACGCTGAAACCGTCGAGCCCCCTGACATCTGGGGAATCCGGACGAAGGGTCGGCTGTTTACGCCCCGCTGACGAGTGGAGCCTACGCGGGCCGATAGGTGGGGCGTGCACCGCACCTATCGACGACGACGCGACCGCGCCTATCGGGTGGGGGCGTTCGCCGAACCGGGCGCGGGCGTCTGGGGTTGGGAGCTGTCGAATATGGGCCCGCCCGCATAGCTGAAAACCATCACCTTCAGGCTGTTGGCCACCAGCACCCGATGAGCGTGCAGGAAGTCGGCTCCGAGCAGCATGCGCGGTTCCGCCAGATCATGGGTATGGGAGCCGAGCCGCGTCCCCGTCTCCTCCATCTTGTTGTATTTCCACATGTCCGAGACGACGATCTCGGCGTTCCGGATGGTTTCGTCACCGATGGTGAAGGTGTCGAAACGCACCACATTGGCCGGGAGACGGTGGACGCCGATCCCGCCGACCTCGCCGGACATCTGGGCCTTGTCCAGATCGACACCCGCAGCCCTGGCCGCGGCCGGCGTGACGATGGACTGGGGCGCCCCACTGTCGATCAGGGCCGGAACGACGTGACCGTTCAGCAGGATGTTCACGAGAATAGCCGGGCGGCTCGAACCGTCCGATTCGAGCGCCACCTGCGAGTAAGGCTTGTTCCAATAGGCGATCTGGGAGGCTGCGCACCCATCCACCTTCACCAGCCGAACCGCATTGTCCGGCATGTCCAGTTCGAGATCGTGCTGGGCCAGAAGTTCGCGGCCGATGACGGCGACGGCGTGATGGTCCAGGGAGGCCATGGGGAGCACGGTCATGGCCTCGTGGGGCAGTTCAATCTTGCCGAGCGTCATATTGAACTGCGCCTCGCCAGTGCCCACCCGGCCGCCGATTCCTTCCGACTTGAAGGCGTTCGAAGCGACCATCTTGACTCCCAGCCGTTGCGCGTCCGGGTAAGGCATGGCGCTGATGTCGGCGCCCGTGTCCAGCATGAACACGGCCGGTTGACCGTTCACCGCCCCCTCCACCAAAGCCCGATTGGGACTTGGTATGAGTGGGAAATTTCCAAAGACCCCAATCTTACAGTCGGCGTAAGCGTGCGGCGCCATCCCAAGCGCCGCCGCCGCCAACAGACTTCCAAGCCCCCAACGCACGTCTTTCTCCGATCAACCCCGGCGCGAGGTAGAAGCCACGGAGCGATCTTCGTCAAGACGTCGGTGCGGCGTCGACGACGTGCCGATTGCGGTCGCGGAGCGCTGCGGCTTCTTCATCGTACAGGAACGGAAGGTAGGCGTAGCGGCGCCCCGAGGTGACGGGTTTGACCTCGTGCAGCAGGCCGCAGCCGAACACCGTCGCGCCGCCCGTCGGCGGCTTGAACAGGCCCTGGCCGAACTCGGGGAAGCACAACTCCCCCCCATCATATTCCTCGGCGTTGAGGTTGATGGTGACGGCGAGCTGGCGGTGCGCGGTGCCAAGGGTGGTGTTGTCGCGATGGGCGGAAAAGAAGCCCCTGTCGCCCACATCGTAGCAGGCGACCAGGTAACGTTCGATCCGCGTCGCCTGCCAGCTGTAAGCCCTGGCGATGATCGGGGCCAACCGATCGCGCAGGCGCACCTGGACGCCGATCCTTAGCTGTTCATCCTGGAGTTCGACGTCCGCGCGGCGTTTGAAGGTCGGGTCGTAGACGCCCACGGTCCGCTCCCCCTCCTGCCGCATGACGCCCGAAAGCGTCCCGCCGACGGTTTCGTAATAGTCGATGAGCGTGCGGCAGAACTCAGGTTCGAAGACGCGCGGGATGGTCAATACCGGCGCGTGACGAGCCTCCTCGATAGGCGCCCGATCGAGGCTGGCGCGAAGAAGGTCCAGCACCCAACCGGTCTGGGTGATCGGCGCGCTGGCCGCCACGCGCAACAGGGGGTCCAGCAGGAAGACGGTGGGACGGTAATCGTCGGTGTCGCCCAACACGCCGTACAGGCGGCTGATCGCGCCGTCGTAGTCGTCAAAATAACGCAGGCCGCCGCCCGGCGCGAGCTGGCCGGAGGCGCGGTCACGTCGCGTGACGCTGACGCCGAAGAAAAGCGCGTGGCCGCCGTCGAACAGCGCGCGGCTGGCGAGGATCTGCTGGTGAGCGTTTCGGATCACCTCGTGACCCAGGCCACCGAAGAACATCAGCAGGACCCAATGGCCGCCCACGCTGTCGAAGGTGAAGGCTGGGATGTCGTCGCAAGGCGCGCAGAACCAGGGGGCGGGTTCGCCGTATCGCGGCGGCGAGCCGGTCGTCGTCGGCGTGGTCATGCTCGGTTGCGCCCGCTGTCTTCCGTCGCGGTGTGCGAAAGGCGCATCCGCGCGCCCGATGCTCGCCGCCGGATATGTCCCTCGCCATCCGGCGGATCGCCGCACGTTAAGGAAGCGTTTGACCGTCGCCTGTTCCAGGCTCGATAGGGTCGGGCGCGGGGGTGTCATGCAAGCGCTACTGAAATTCGTCTTCGGCTATGCGGTGAAGACGGGCGATCTGACGGTGGTCACGGCCAAGGGGCGCGTCCTGCGTTTCGGCGACGGGACTGGCGCGCCCGTGACCATCCGGTTCAATGACAGCGCCGCCGAACGGGCGTTGGCGCTCGATCCCGCCATGAAGCTCGGCGAGCTGTTCACCGACAGCCGGCTGCTGGTGGAGCAAGGCAGCATCTATGACTTCCTGCATCTCATGCTCCGCGATCTGCGGAACATGAAGCCGCCGCTGCTATTCCGGCTGATAGACCGCGTTCAGATGGCGCTCTGGCGATGGCTTCCGAAGAACAAACCCGAACAGTCGCGCCGCAACGTCGCCCACCACTACGATCTGGGCGACGCGCTCTACGCGCTCTTCCTCGACCCGGATTGGCAATACTCCTGCGCCTATTTCGAATATCCGGGACAAAGCCTCGCCGATGCCCAACTCGCCAAGAAACGGCATATTGCGGCCAAGCTGCTGATCGAGCCCACCTCCAGCGTGCTCGACATCGGCAGCGGATGGGGCGGGCTGGCGCTCTATCTCGCCAAGGTCGCAGGCGCGGCGGCGGTGACGGGCGTCACCCTTTCGGACGAGCAGATTGCGCGCGCACGGCTGCGGACGGAAGCGACGGGTTTGAACGACCGGGTCCAATTCCGCCTGGAGGATTATCGCGCCGTCCAAGGCCAATTCGACCGCGTGGTTTCCGTCGGCATGTTCGAGCACGTGGGACTTGGCTTCTACGATGAATTCTTCAGCACCAGCCGTCGACTGCTCCGCGACGAAGGCGTGATGTTGCTGCACACCATCGGTTCGGTCGGCACACCGGGCCCAACCAACCCCTGGATTCTGAAGTACATCTTCCCCGGCGGCCACATCCCGTCCCTTTCGGACATTGTGCCTCCGATCGAGCGTTCGGGGCTGGTCATCACCGATATCGAGATGCTGGGGCCCCACTACGCCGAAACCCTCTTGGCCTGGCGCACCAACTTCATGGCCCGGCGAGATGAGGCCGAACGTCTCTATGACGCGCGCTTCTGCCGGATGTGGGAGTTCTACCTCGCCCTGTCCGAAGTCGCGTTCCGCACCAACGACATCACCATCTACCAGATCCAGCTCTCGCGGGAGCGCCAGACCGTGCCGCTCACGCGGGACTACCTAGCCGCCGCCGAGGAGACCCTTCGCACACGCGAGAAAGCCTGACGGCCCTCAGTGCTCGGGAACGAGCTTGGCGTGTGACGGGTCGAACGCGAAAGCCTTCAGGTTAGCCTGCAAAGCGGCACGACGTCGCCAGGGTCGCCAGGCGTCCGCCGAAGCGACCGGATCGCCGATGTGGTAGGTGGCGACCGCGGCGGAGAGCGCATTCATGCGACCCGAACCGATCGGGCGCAGGCGCGTGTAGCCGCTGGCCCTTAACCGCTCGACCGCCCGGGTGATCGCGCCTTCCGCGTCGATCGCCGCGCTCACCACCCCCTCGTCGCATCCAAACCAATGCGCGAGTAGACGGGTGCGGAGCTGGGCGATCCGGGCTCCGGCGGCGGTGGCGCCAGGACCCGAGGCCTCGATACAAAGGTCGCACTCGGTGTCGAAGCCCATGGAGCGGTTGTTGATATTGGCCGACCCGATCCGCAGCAACACATCGTCGATGATCGTCAGCTTTGCGTGGACGATGATGGTGCGGCCAAGCGTGGTCACCGGGCTGTAGGCCCTGAAACGACCGTGCACATCGGCCGCCTTCAGGTGCGCCACGAAGTCCAGCCGGGTCTTGTCCATCGTCGCCTGGTCGAAATAGCTCGGCGAATGCTGGGTGGAGATCAACATCACCTCGGGTCCACCAGTCTCCCTCAGGCGGGACGCCAGCGCCTCGGCGATCAGGGGCGAGGTGAAGTATTGGTTCTCCATATAGATCGACTTGCGCGCGGCCTTGATCGACGCGATGTGCAGCGCCTCGACTTCGCGCACCTGGGGATAGGCTCGCCACGCGCCGTGCGTGCGCGCCGCGCCGACGTCGATGTCGTGGAAGTCCGGCTCGACGCATTCGGGCCACGCCGGCGACTGCGATTGCTGGCAAGGATCGATGGCCTCTCCGGTCGCGCGCAGCCAACGCTCACGGAAAATCTCGCTCAGCATCACCGCGGCGTCGCCGTCGACGATGCCCATCACCTCGTGGCGGCTGTCGAAATCCTTATGGTCGCGCCGGGTCTTTTCGCGGCGAGGGTCGTCGTCCAGGTGCTTGGTGGTGTCCCATCGGTCCGGCCCGATGTCGCCGCCGCCGCAGAACGCGATCTGGTCGTCGACCACCAGCATCTTCTGGTGATGGCAGGCGCCGGCCGGCAGCTTGCCATCCAGGACAAAGCGGACACGCGTGCCTGCGAACGCCTTGCGGTCGGCGAACGGGAAGAAACGCTGGGTCGCCGCCACCGGCATGGCCGAGTTCCAACACAGGATGCGGATGTCCAGGTCCGGTCGAGTGGCGGCGAGGTGCTTCAGGAAGTTGCCGAACCGGTCGTCCTCGTCGCCGCTACCGTCCGGCCCCGGATGGAAGAAGGTGTCGTGCTCGAAGGCCCAGTTCAGGAAATGGATCGAGCGCTGCGCCCGCTGCATCGCCACCTTGGCCGCCTCGAAATAGCAGGCCATGTCGACCAGCAGCGCCGCGCGGTTGGCGCGCGTCACCCGCAGGCAGGTGCGTCCCTCCTCGAGCAGCATGGCGTCCCCTCCGAATCGATGGGGAAAGCGTATGCGACCTGAGCTTCCGCGTCAGGCGCTATGGTCCGGCTCGCCCGCACGGAAGGGTATAGAAGCCCATCTTGTACGGATGGACTTCTCGCTATTTGCAAACGTTTTGGCCCTTAGGCTGCGCGTCTACCCGTTTCGGCGGGATTGGCCGCCATTGTCAGCAACAGTTCAAGCATGACGGCCTGAGCAACCAAGCCGCTCATCTCGAGCGCCCCTGCCCCACAGCCCCTATTGGCCATCAACCTGGCCATGGCGCTCATGGTGATGGCGCCCCCATCGTGGGGATGCGTTTCGGCTAGGAGTTCCAGGGCCGCATCGGAATATCGGGTCAGGTAGGGGACGTCGGCGGCGCACATCCATTGCGTCACGTGACCCTTTGCGTCGGGTGCGCAATTCACGCCCCACCCATCGATGTCCTCGATCATATCCAAGGCGCAACCCGGCGGCCCCAGCACGACGGCGATGATCTCGGCGTCCAGCCGCCTGCTGGGCTCCGACGTAGCGTTCAGCTTTTCGACGAGTTCTAAGATCGACATGAGGCCTCCCTCGGTCAGATGCGCGGGGCTCCCCGCCCGACACAAAGGCTGCGCCGAGACTGTTAATCACTACCTAAGACATTTTTTTTGGTGGCCCGGCTAAATCGTGAGTGGACGCGCTCAATCCTGTTGCGGCTCGTGATCGTCGTTGGAGGCGGCATGGAGGGCGGGCGTGTCGTAGGGGTGGTCGGCCAGGTCGCGGGCGAGAGCGACCATAAGCTGAAGCCGCCGCTCCGAGATGTGGGTGAGGCTCATGATCAACTCATGCATGCCGCGCACGGTCGTCGTAAGGGTGAGTAGGGGCGCGTGCTCCTCGACCGGATAGTCGACCGGGGGAAGCAGGTCGGCCGCCGACACATCAAGGTGACGAGCCAACTTGACGAGCACCGATGCAGAGACGCGGTTTGCGCCCCTCTCGTATTTTTGCACCTGCTGGAAGGACACGTCCACGGCCATACCTAGCTGGGCCTGCGATATGTTCTTGCTGCGCCGTATCTCACGGAGGCGGTGGCCTACATAGATGTCGATCGGGTCTGGCGTCTCATTGGGCGTCTGCAATTTTTCCGATCTCATGCGGCTAGGAACGGTCAAGCTGGGTGTTGGATGCATACAGCATTACCGGCACGATGAACATTTCGTCCGACCATCACATGAAGCGCGGCGTGTTCAGCTTCCTGGTTCCGCTATCACTTTGTCAATCAAGGTTTCTTCGTAAGGGCCCGCGTGAAAAGATTTCGCGCAAGCAACGAATGCGCGTGCATATTGCGACATTGCAATATTAACCTACGCCCAGAACATTGGGTGGGAGGCGATAAAATGGCCCTGACAAATGCCGAAAGAGGTGGACCCGATCCGATCGACGTCCTCGTTGGCTTGAAGATTCGGGAGCTGCGTCGGGAACGGCGTATGTCGCAAGCCTCCCTAGGCGAAAAGCTCGGCATCACGTTCCAACAAATCCAGAAATACGAGCGCGGCGCCAACCGGATATCGGCTTCGATGCTGGTGAGGGCGGCCGACGCGTTCGAGGTTCACCCCGCGGCGTTGCTTCCCGATTCAAGCGCTGCGGCGCCGGAATCGTCCACTGTCCTCTACATGCTGACGAAAGTTCGGGGAGCAAACGAAATGGTGGAGGTGTTTTCGCGGACATCGCCGCGCCTTCGAACCGAGCTCTTGCGTTTCGCACGCAGCCTGGCCGCGGAGACGCATCAGGAATTGGAGTTGGAAACCTAGGCCACCTCCCTGTCGCGCCGCTTGGACGGGCTCTGACGGGGGCTCGCCCCCGTCCGCTCGACTCGGGCCGCAGGCGCAGTCTAAACGGTCCATTCTCGACGCCAGCGCTGGGAGCTCAATGTCCGCATACGAAGCTCACGAACAAAACGAACGCGCCGAACACGCCCATCAGATCCATCACCCGCTGATAACCCGCGTATCGATCACCATCGCCCTCCTGGCGGTCAGCGCGGCGATCGTCGGCAGCCTGGAGACGGTGGCGAGCGGCGCGGCGATCAACGCCACCAGCCGCGCGGTGCTGTTCCAGGACCGCGCGACGGACGCCTGGAACGAATACCAGGCCGACAGCCTGAAAAAGCACATCTATGGAATCGCCGGCGATACGCCCGGCCCGAACGCCGCCCGCTATCGGAAGACGGCCGCCGAACAGGTCGAAGTCCAGAAGCTGCTCCGCGCCAAGGCCGAGGGAGACGAGCGCCAGCGCGAACATCTGGTGCAGGTCGCCGAAGCGGCCGAGCGCCGCCACCATTGGCTGACCGCCGCCGCCGCGCTGCTGGAGATCGGCATCGGCGTTTCGTCCGTCTCGATCATCACCCAGAACAAATGGCTCTGGTACGCCGCCCTGGCGCTCGGTGCGGGCGGTCTCTCCCTGTTCGCGGTGAGCTGGCTGGTCTGAGTCGGCGGCTTCGACCTGAAGCGCGGGCCGTCCAAGCCGTAGACTAGGCCGCCGCCTGCAGTGCGCTCAAAGCCGGACGCAGCGTGCGGGCGAACCGGCCGAGCGCGCCCTCGAAGCTGGGCATGATGAAGCCCCGCTCGGTGGCCAAGGCCGAATCGGTCGGACGTTCGGCGCGCCAACCCAGCATTTCGGGCGAGGCGCGGGAGACCAGGCTGATGTCCTGCCCCAGCGCGCTACCGATACGCACGGCGAAATCATACCAAGACAAAGCCTCGCCGCTACTGAGGTGCCGCACGCCAGTCTCGCCATCAATCAGCAGATCGAGCACGGCCTGAGCCAGGTCGGGCGTATAGGTGGGCGTCATGATGTGGGTGGCCGATGCATAGACCGGCTGCCCCGCGGCCAGACCGCGCGCCACCTGCGCGGCGAAGTTCTGGGCGTCGTAGGGCGAGAACAGCGGCCCGATCCGAACCACCAGATTGCTAGCCCCGACGGCCGCGATAAGGCGTTCGGCCTCGGCCTTGCTACGCCCATAGGCGCCAAGCGGGCTTGGCGAATCGCTTTCGGTATAGGCGCCCTCTCGCCTATCCCCGAAGACCAGGTCCGATGAGAAGTTCACACACGGCAGTCCGCGCTCCACGCAGGCCTTGGCCAGCGCGGCGGCGCCTCGGACATTGACCACATCGCAGTCGTCGGGGCGACGTTCCGCCTCGTCGACCCCCGTCCATCCCGCGGCGTTGATCACCGCCCACGGTTCCAGGCCGTCGAGGATCGTCGCGAACCCGTCCGACGCGGCGAGATCGATTTCTTGGCGGGAGGTGAGCCGATGCGGAACACCCCGCAGCCGACACGCGCCGGCAATGGCCTGACCGAGGGCGCCCGTCGCCCCCGTGATCAGCAAGGGCGGCTCTTGCAGGAGATCATGGTCGGGTGCGTGCGCGAGGACGGGATCACAGCTATACGGCGGCCGCTCGAGCCGCAGGTCGCGACGCCACCAGCCCCGGTTCAGCAGCACGGGATGCGCCCTGGCTACAGCCTCGGGACTGTCACCTAGGCCGAGCCGGCGGAGCATGTCCGCCATCGCGGTCGCGCGCACCGACGGACCTCGAATGTCGAACGTTCCCGGCTCGTAGGACCCGGCCTTGCGGGTGATCAGGCTATCCCAGTCGTAGTTGCCGAGCAGCGCCCAGGCGGTGACTGCGCGAACGTCGACGCCCGCATCCCGCAGGTCGAGCGCGGTCCGCCAGGCCTCGAAGGTCCAGCGCATCTGCTCGTCGCGGGTGCAGCCGTTGTGGCTCTCGGTAATGGCCAGCGGGATCGCATACCGATCCCAGGCCTGGCGGAGCAGCGACTTCAGGTCGACCGGCTGGGGCGAAAGTATCCGTACGGCGTCAACGTCGGCATGGGCGCCCGACGGGATATCCCACTCCGGATAGTTCTCCACCCGCTCGTCGAGGAAGCGGACGCTGGTGGGGTAGTGGTTGACGCCAATGATGTCCGGCGGACAGGGATCGTCGGCGATCGCCTTCAGGCGGTCTGCGAGCCCGAATCCGGCGATGCGTTCAAACAGCGGGTGGTCAGGGCCGATGCTGCCCGTAAGCAGGTCCCAGGTCGCCCACCGCCGGACATTCTGGAATTCGGCGTCCGCCGCCAGTCCGGGCGTGGAGAAGACCTGTCCCAGGTCTTCGGTCTGGATCAACCGGGCCTCAGGGTTTACGTCCCTGATCGCCCGCATGGCGACCCTCACGCCATCGATCTGGTTGAGAAGGGCGCGCCAGAACAACCCTTCGTCACAGGCGTGGGGATACCAATGACCGTACAGCGCGCTGAACCTGGCCGTGGTCAGTGGTTCGTTGATCGGCGTCCAATCGCGAACCCACGGATATCGCGCGGCGACGCTATGAGCGTATTCGCCGAACGAGGAGACGAAATTGTCGCTGAGCAGGCTGGTGTATCGCGGGCCACTGCCGTGATGCAGCAGACCCACGATGGGCTGCATGCCCAGGCGTCGGATTTCGGCCAGGCAGGTGTCGGCGCGACTCCAGTCCCGCGTGTCGGGGGCGTCTGGGGCGACGCGTTCCCACAGGACGGGGTAGCGAAGAGATTTGACGTTCAGCCCGGCGAACCGTCCCAGGTCTTCCAAGGCGCGCTCATCGTGACCCGTCTCCTTGGACTGGTCCCGGTATTCATCTCCAACGCGATTGACCGTGCATTCGTGGCCGCCCCAAAGTTCGAGCATCAATTCCTCGGAACCCCAAATTCGTTGGCTAGGCGGTCGCGCCAAGGGATTGAACACGCGAACGCACGCCACGACTTTGTTCAGGTCGGCAGCGGCGTGTTTCTTCTACGCCTTCCGGCGCTCAATCGCGAGGAATGCGGCTTTGGGCGAGATCGTACCCGTCCACCCCGGTGTTCTCGATCAAACGCTCCGTCAGCCAGTCGATATAGTCTTCAAGCAGGCGACGGCTACATTCCGGCGTGCGCAACAAGGTGCGGTGGGCGACCGCCAACATCGCCAGGTCGGTGCAGTTGCAATCCATCCCCTAGAAGTGGGCGGCCCGACGTCCGTTCGCCAGTCCGCCCCCTCTGTTGGGATCAGGTGAAGGAATCTTCGCTTGGCTTGATCGCCTTGCCCCTGCCCTTCGCCGTCGGTTTGACGGCCTTGACGGCCTTGACAGTTTTTGCGGCCTTGGCGGGGACGACGGGCGGCGGCGCAGCCTTGCGGCCCAGACCCAAACTCTTGGCCAGCGACGATCGCTGGGCGGAGTAGCTGGCCGCCACCATGGGGTAGTCTTTCGCGAGACCCCATTTTGTCCGGTACTCGTCCGGCGTCATACCCCGCGTGGCGAGATGGCGCTTCAAAGACTTATACGGCTTCCCGTCCTCCAGACTGATGAGGTGGTCGGGAGTGATCGACTTCCTGATCGATATGGCGGGCGTCAGGACCGGCGAAACGACTTCGGGCGCCGTCCCGGCGGAGCCAAGCGCCTTGTAGGTCGCGGCGATCAGACTAGGCAGGTCGCTGGCCGCAACGCTGTTGTTGGTCACGTAGGCGGAAACGATTTCAGATGTCAGGGTAACCAGGTCAAAGCCCGTTTCTTCGTCCATATGGCAAAGCTCCACATCGAATCAATAAAGAGCTGTAAGCCAATACGCGGAGATACAAAAAGTCCCGTTAGACTGATTGGCGCGATTTTCTACAAAACAGAGCATCGCATCCGGTGTCGTTATCTTTCGCCTTCTGATCGGCTCGACGCCCCTCGACCATGTCTCGCAGGGCGCTATGAAGGTTTCGTCCAGCCCCGAGCAGCGCCACCGATAATGCACTCCTTCAGCTCGCAAACGCCCGCATGACCGGTTTGTGGGTGATCGCCACGATGCTGGCGGCCGGTTTCCAAGTCGCACGCAATGGCTTGCAACGAAGCCTGATGGCGCAGAACGGACCTTGGGGCGCCACCCTCGTCCGGTTCTTATTTGGGCTGCCGTTCTCCGTGGTGTTCGCGTTTGGGGTCGCGGCCTTCACGCCGATGGCCCACATGCGCCTTTCGCAAGCCTTCTGGCTGAGCGCGGCGGTAGGCGCCGCGTCCCAGGTATTGGCCACCGCAGCCCTTCTGCTCGCCATGCGGCGCGCGGGCTTCGCCGTCGCCACCGCGCTTCAGCAGAGCTCGCTGCCCCTGGCGGCGGTGATCGGGCTGTTCGTGTTCCATGACCCCCTGAGCCGCATTGCATGGGCGGGCGTGGCGCTGACCACCTTGGGACTGGCGATGCTAAGTTGGCCGGGTCGGCCCAGCGGGGAGCGGCCGATCACAGGCGCCCTGTTCGGCCTGCTGTCGGGCCTGGCGTTCGGGTTCTCGCTGAACGCCTTTCGACATGCCGGGCTGGCGTTGGAGCCCGCCCATCCGGTGTTCGCCGCCGTAGTCACCGTCTGCGTGGTGCAGGCGATGCAGTCGGCTGTCCTCGGTGCGATCCTGCTGATCGTCTCGCCACAGACCGTGTGGACAGTGATCAAGAGCTATCGGCGCAGCCTTGGCGCCGGCCTTTGCGGCTCCCTCGCCTCCTGCGGATGGTTCCTGGCCCTAGCGCTAGCCCCGGCGGCGTCAGTGCGCGCGGTCGGGGTGATCGAGGCTCCCATGGCGGCGTTGGCCGCGCACCGACTGTTCAAGGAGCGGCTTCACGCCCTGCAACTTGTCGCCGGGCTGGCGGTCGTGGCCGGGGTGGTCATGACCGCCCTCAACTGATCGGCTCAGGTCTTGTGGAAGATCAGGGACAGGTTGTTGGCCGGCATGACGATCCTCTCGGCCAGCATCAGGCCGTGCGTCGCCGCCAGGGCTGTCACCTCGTCCAGATGGCGCAGCCCCCAGGCGGGATTGCGGCTTTTGAGGCTTGCATCGAAAGCCAGGTTGGAGGGCGCGGTCTCGATATCGCGCTCGATATAGGGGCCGTAAAGGAAGAGGACGCCGCCGAGTGGCAGCAACCGCCCAGCGCCCAGCATCAGACCCAGCGTCGCCGCCCAGGGCGAGATGTGGATCATGTTGATGTTGACGATGGCGTCTGCTCGCTCGACCGGCCACCCGGCGGGATCGGAGGCGTTCAAGGACAAGGGCGGCAGTAGATTGGGCAGGCCGGCGTGATGGCGCCAGGCGGCGATGCTGGCCCGCGCCTCGGGATCGGGATCGGTCGGCCGCCACTGGAGATGGGGAAAGGCCGCCGCGTTGTAGACGGCGTGTTCGCCCGCGCCGGCGGCGATCTCGAGCACGACGCCGGTGTCTGGCAGGCGCGAGTTGAGTACATCGCGGATGGGATCGCGATTGCGGGCGGTCGAAGGCGAGACAGCGGCGCCTGAGGGGGGATCGGACATAGGCGCAGGTATAGCGTCAGGCGTTCGCGAACGGATAGGGCGAGATCGACTTGCGATGTTCGTCCACCAGCAGCGTCCGGCTGACCGGCTGAGCGGCGCGCTGGGGACAGTCCTGCCGTTCGCACAGACGGCAGGTCGGTCCAATCGGCATCACCGCCGGGGAGTTCAGGTCGAGGCCCCGGGCGTAGGCCAGCCGGGCGGCGTGCTTGATCTCGCAACCCAGGCCCACCGCCAGATCGTCCTCACCCGTTTCGACGCCAGCGCGGCGGACGGTGCGGCCCAGCGTGAAGTGGCGCACGCCGTCCTGGGTCTCCACGATCTGGGTGACGATCCGGCCCGGGGTGCGGAAGGCGCCGTGCAGGTTCCAGCGCGGGCACCCGCCCCCGAACCGGGCGAACGGGAAGCTGGCGTCGGCGGCGAAGCGCTTGGAGACATTCCCGGCCGGATCGATACGCATCATGAAGAAGGGCACGCCCCGCGCGCCCGGCCGACCAAGGGTGGTCAAGCGGTGACAGGCCTGCTCGAAGCTGAGCCCGAACCGCACGCACAGATGGCCGAGATCGTAGGCCTGCGCCTCGGCGGCGGCGTGGAAATCGCCATAGGGCGCAAGGATGGCGGCGGCGAGATAGTTGCCGAGCGACACCCGCAGCAGGTTGCGCGTGGCCGGGTCCGGCGGCGCAGCGCGCTGGACCAGGGCGGCCACCGACTCGGCGAATTCCAGCAGGGCCAGTTGATAGGCGGCTGAAAAGCTCCGCCCCGAACCGCCGAGCAACTCGGACAGGAACAGGCGTTTGCGATGCAGGTCGAAGCGGCGCAGTTCGCCCTGCATTAGCTCCGCCGTGGCCACCTGGACGCGGATGCCGAACCGGGTCTGCAGGCGTTGGCGAACCTCCACGGCGCGGACCTCGGCGGAAGATGCGTCCAGCTCATGCGCCAGGGCCTCGGCGCGCTCGTCCAGTTCGGGGAAGAAATTGCGCTGGCTCTGGATGAAGGTCCGCACCCAGTCGGACGGGGTGGCGATCGAGGCCCCCTCGCCGCCCTTTGCCTGGACATCGCCAAGCTCGATCAGGCGGCGGCGATCGAGGTGAGATTGGTAGAGCCGCACCACGGCTTCCGCGACGCCTGGCGCGTTCTCCGCCAGTTCCGAAATCTCGTGGCGGGAAACCGCGAGGTCCTTGAACAAAGGGTCGGCGAAGATCTCCACTAGGCTGGCGCCGCCCGCCTCCGCCTCGGCGGAGAAGCTGCGCAGGTCCAGTTCATAGGCGTCGGCCAGGCGCAGGAGCACCTGGGCCGTGACCGGCCGCTGGTTGCGCTCGATCAGGTTGAGATAGCTTGGCGACACGCCGAGGTCCTGGGCCATCCGCGTCTGCGTCAGGTCCAGCTCGCGCCGCAGCCGTCGCATGCGTGCGCCCAGGAACAGCTTGCGGTCGGATCGCTCGGCCATTTCGTAAATATGTCGGAATTTTACATGTATGACTAGATATAGATTTTCAGATTGGCATTTTGAGATTTTTCATAGGGTTACATACGCTCACCCAGCTCGTTAGATGCTCACAACGGTCGGAACGTCGACCTTCAAGGAGCATCTTATGAGCAGCTTCGAAGCCCTCGTCCCCAACGCCCCCGCGGGCCGTTACGACGGTGTCGAGCGTCCCTACGCCGTGGCCGAGGTGGAGGCGCTGCGCGGCTCCTTCCCGATCCAGCACACCCTGGCCGAGCGTGGCGCCAACAAGCTCTGGAAGCTGCTGCACGACGAGCCCTACGTCCACGCGCTGGGCGCGATGACCGGCAACCAGGCCATGCAGATGGTCCGCGCGGGGCTGAAGGCGATCTATCTGTCCGGCTGGCAGGTGGCGGCCGACAGCAACACCGCCTCCGCCATGTATCCGGACCAGTCGCTATATCCGGCCAACGCCGCGCCCGAGCTTTGCCGCCGCATCAACCGCACGCTCCAGCGCGCCGACCAGATCGAGCATGCCGAGGGGGGCGCCCAGCGCGACTGGTTCGCCCCGATCGTGGCCGACGCCGAGGCCGGCTTCGGCGGCCCATTGAACAGCTTCGAGATCATGAAGGCCTTCATCGAGGCGGGCGCGGCCGGCGTCCACTTCGAGGACCAGCTGGCCAGCGAGAAGAAGTGCGGCCACCTCGGCGGCAAGGTGCTGATCCCCACCGCCGCCCACGAGCGCAACCTGATCGCCGCGCGCCTAGCCGCCGACGTGATGGGCACGCCCACCCTGATCATCGCCCGCACCGACGCGGAGTCGGCCAAGCTGATCACCTCCGACGTGGACGAGCGCGACCGGCCGTTCATCCTCAGCGGCGAGCGCACGCCGGAAGGTTTTTTCCACGTCCGCGACGGGGTGGACGCCTGCATCGCGCGCGGCCTCGCCTACGCCCGGTATGCGGACGTGCTGTGGTGGGAGACCTCGCACCCGGACCTCGCCGATGCGCGCCGGTTCGCCGAAGCGATCCATGCGCAGTATCCGGGCAAGCTGCTGGCGTACAATTGCAGCCCCTCATTCAATTGGGCGGCCAAGCTCGACCCGCAGACCATCGCCACCTTCCAGCGCGAGCTGGCGGCCATGGGCTACAGGTTCCAGTTCGTGACCCTGGCGGGCTTCCACAGCCTGAACCACGGCATGTTCCAGCTGGCCCAGGGCTACCGCGATCGCGGCATGGCGGCCTATTCGGAGCTGCAGCAGGCCGAGTTCGCCGCCGAGGGCGACGGCTACACCGCCACCCGCCACCAGCGCGAGGTCGGCACCGGCTACTTCGACAAGGTGGCGACCACCATCGCCGCTGGCCGCTCGTCCACCACCGCCATGGCCGCCTCCACCGAGACGGCCCAGTTCAAGAAAACCCAAGCGCCGGAAATCGCCGGCCTGCAACTTCAGGAGGTCTGAGTCATGAGCAAGGAACGTTTCTGGGTCATCGGCGGGGACTACACCTGCACCGGCTTCAAGGCCCTTCGCGGCGGCAGCCAGGTGGAAGGTCCGTTCGAGAGCCGCGACGAGGCCAAGGCGGTCTGGAAGCAGCTCTCCCGCGAGCATTCCAGCCGGGCGACGGCGCGCTTCAGCATCGCGTCCGAGCACCTCGTCCTGCCGAACTGAGGCCAATACCGGGGCCGCTGAAGCCGTCACGGTTCTTTTCGTATCCGCTCATTCCCGCCTTTGTGGGAATGAGCGGATGACAGGCTCGTGTCCTTACACATTCCCAGACTCCCCCAGACGAGGTCCGTATGCCGCTCGACACCGCAGACCTTCCCGCAGTCGTCGTGGCGCCGGCGGAGGGCCGCTCGGCCGAGGTGCTGACGCCCGAGGCCCTGGCCTTCGTGGCCGACCTGCACCGCCGCTTCGACCGCCGCCGCCGCGACCTGCTGGCCATGCGGACCAAGCATCAGGCGCTGTACGACGCCGGCGGGGCGCCGGACTTCCTTCCCGACACCGCCCATATCCGGGCCGGCGACTGGCGGGTGGGACCCATCCCCGCCGACCTGCTGGACCGGCGGGTGGAGATCACCGGCCCGGTCGACCGCAAGATGATCATCAACGCCCTGAACGCGGGGGCCAAGGTGTTCATGGCCGATTTCGAGGACGCCACCGCCCCGACCTGGGCCAATATCGTCGAAGGCCAGATCAACCTGAAGGACCGCTGGTCCGGCGGCCTGAGCTTCGTCGACCCCGTGTCCGGTAAGACCTACGCGCTCAAGGGCGATCCGGCGGTGCTGATCATCCGTCCGCGTGGCTGGCACCTGCCCGAGCCGCGCGTGCAGGTGGACGGCGAGCCGGTCTCAGGCAGCCTGTTCGATTTCGGCATGTACCTGTTCCACAACGCCAAGGCTGCGCTGTCCCAAGGCTCAGGCCCCTACTTCTACCTGCCTAAACTTGAAAGCCATCTGGAGGCGCGGCTGTGGAACGAGGTCTTTGTCCACGCCCAGACGGCGCTCGGCCTGCCGGTCGGGACCATCAAGGCCACGGTGCTGATCGAGACCCTGCCCGCCGCCTTCGAGATGGACGAGATCCTCTACGAGCTGCGCGAGCACATCGTCGGGCTGAACTGCGGGCGCTGGGACTACATCTTCTCCTACATCAAGCGCCTCGGTCGCCAGCCGCAGCGCCTGACCCCTGACCGCAAGGTCATGACCATGGACCGCGCCTTCCTGCGCGCCTATTCGCTGCGCCTGATCGCCACCTGCCACCGCCGCGGGGCCTTCGCCATGGGCGGCATGGCGGCCCAGATCCCGGTGAAGGGCGATCCCGCCGCCAACGCCGCGGCCTTCGCCAAGGTGCGCGCCGACAAGGAGCGCGAGGCTGGCGACGGTCACGACGGGACCTGGGTGGCGCATCCCGATCTCGTGCCCGTGGCCATGGAGGTGTTCGACCGCCTGATGCCGCGACCCAACCAGCTCGATCGACCCATCCCAGAGCGCGAAGCGACTCGCGATGAGATGCTGGAGGTCCACGAGATGCTGGAGGTCCACACCGGCGCGCGTACCGAGGACGGCCTGCGCGAGAACATCCGTGTCGGCGTCCAGTACATCGAGGCCTGGATGCGCGGGCGCGGCGCGGTTCCGCTCTACAATCTGATGGAGGACGCCGCCACAGCCGAGATCAGCCGCGCCCAGACCTGGCAGTGGCTCAAGCTCGGCGCGCCGCTGGACGACGGCCGTCCCGTCACGCCGTCGCTGTTCGAGAAGCTGCTCGCCGACGAACTGGACAAGCTTCGCCACGCCCTGACGCCGCCGGTCTACGACGCGGGCCGTTTCGAGGCGGCCACGGCCCTGTTCCGCACCCTTTGCGCGGAGCCCACGTTCGAAGAGTTCCTGACTGTACCGGCCATGTCGCAGCTGGGGTGAACAGGTCGCGGTTCGACGCCGCGATCCCAACCGCCGGCGACTAGGACGTCCACGCGCCTCGCCTAGGTCTCCGTGACGTAGTGGACGTACATAGACTGGATGCCGACGCGGCCCGGCCCCGTGAAGCGGTTCAGGATCAGGTTCATGTTGGCCCCGAACATGCTCGACGTCAGCCGATCGACCACCGTGTCCATCCGCACCGACGGCTCCTTGTAGAGCCAGCCGCCCGGCTCGATGTCGATCGACTCGCCGGCCGCGAGCTCCTTCTCGAACACGTTGCCATAGCCATGCAGCCAGAGGATGCCGTCGCCACGGTGGCTGTGGAACTTGTCGATGAAGAAGCCGGTCCCCCCGAATAGCATGTTCGAAATCCCGCGAACCCGGCTGAAGCTGTAGTCGATGGCGTCGGTGGCGGCGAGGAACTGGTGTTCGCGGACCTCCAGCTCCCGGCCCTGCGCCAGGTGGACGGAGACGATGTGGCCGGGTCCGTCGCGGCTGAACGCGATCATCCCGTCGCCGGACGCCTCGGTGACGAACACCTGCATCCCGGCGACCATCCGCTTGAGCATCCCGCCCATGGCCTTCAGGCCGATCCGCACCGTGGGGTGCTTCCAGAGCAGGATGTGGTGCTCGAAATAGATCGGGGTTCGGCTGACGTCGACGGTCAAGACCGGCACCAGCTCGCCATCGATGTGATAGGTGACGCCGCCGAACGTCTCCGCGGTAGCTCGAGTCGGCATCAGGCGGGGAAGATCGACCATCGCGGTAGGCTCCAAGTGTCGTCCTGATGGAAGCTACGCCCGTTGGACCATCGCCGTCCACGGCTCCGGCGGCTCACCGCCAGCGGAACGCATACGACCCTTGAACGGATGGCGGGCGGTGGAGCGAAGCGCCGCCTACCCAATTAGAGGATGATTGCGAGCTTCTTCCTCGTTCACCACGGCCGCTGTGAGGAAGCCTTTGGCGCCCGAACCGCACGTGGCGTTGGTGTGGCCGATCCACCCCGGCGTCCTAAAAGGTTAGGGCCTTTGCCGCCCTCTTTGTCCTCGATGACGCGGTTCCCTACTCCGCCAACGCAGCGGAGCGTCGTTCCTTGTAATAATTCCGGCTGATGAGATGGCGATGCTGATTGACTTTGGCTAAGCCCGCTGCCGCTTTAGTAGTTGAAAACCACGTTTGAAATGACCGTCAATGCGTGTCCGGTCTCACTAGTGTAATTGATCGGGGTCGGATGGTCGGTGTAGCCAAGGCCGAACCCCAAGGTGATGCCTCGAATGACGTGCGCCGTATAGGAAACTGTCGCGGACTGTGCGTCACCATGGGCTAGGCCGCCGCTGCTTCTGACGTTATCGACATAATCTCCACTGAAGACGTTGTTCGCCAGGATCAACGACATCATGTCGTGCGGGCGGCTCTTCAACAGGCCAATGCCGTAGAGGCGGGCTTCGTAATATTGGCTAAATCTGTTGATCGATGGCGGTGCATACATGGCGGAGAAGCCGGCGTATACTCCGCGATAGGCGGAGCCCTTGGCGTTGGAAATCTGAAACAGCTGCTGATCGCCCAGCACGTATACGCCCCATTGCCCTCGAATCCGCTGCGTGTTCAGCGCATTGGTGTACTCGCTAGTGGACTTCATCAGGGCGGCGCGGAACCAGCTCTGTTTTTGGTCGACGCCGCTGTCGGTTCGGTAGCCCATTTCGTCGATGTAGAAGGTTCCGGCATGATCGACGCTGAACTTGAACCCGGTCGGATTCTGCATCTTCTCTGTCACGGTGCCATCGGGGCTGATGGCTGACTGCACGCCGAATTTGTCGTAGAAGTGGCCAAGATTGAATTTAATATTCATGCCCGGCTTAGTGTAGGAGGTGGTCGAAAGTCCGACCTCGGCTGGGACCGACGCGCTCGTCCCGAAGACACCAGCCGCAAAGTTGCCGGCGATATACGGGTTGTAGAACTCGAAACCATTAGCCATGTAGCCGGCCTTGACCTCGATCATCTTGTCGAAAAAACTCTTGTATACGGTCAACGTGGCTAAGCTGAACCCTCGCGGGCCGCTTGGATTCCAGTTCGTGTCGAAAGCCTGAAAACCTGCAGCCACTTGGGCGTCGCCCAGCCCGAGTTGTCCAAGATCGTAGGTCATAATGAAGGGCGTCCCGGAGCCGACCGTGAATTTCTGGCCAGAGTAGACCTGGGTTCCGCCGCGCGGCACATCGAGAACGTTGTAGAAGACGTTGGTCGGCGAATAGCCAAACCAGCCAATCCCGACTGACGCGAGGCGCTCCCGCAGGCCTCCCGCATCGCCTTCGATCGTGTCGGAGGGTCCAGGTAGCGGAATGTCGTACCCCTTGATCCGCACGTTCTCGTAAATCTTATCCGGGTCCGTGTCCGCGTCCGTCGTCACACTCGGGGCCAGCGCCGTCGGCGGTGTGTTTGCGGTGGGAGGATCGGACGCCTGCTGCGCGGTCGCCAGGGTCGGCAGACAAACGGTCATCATCAAAACCAAGCCGAGATTGCGAACCTCGACGCCAAATTCACGCCCGACGATCTTACTGGAAAGCAAATCTATCACCCTATGACTCCGGCCCTCTTGCAACCGGCCACGACACGCGCCTGTCGCCGCCCGGATGCGGAGGGAGTTCGTTTTTCCAACGAATGGTCTTTTGCGGAGATGACGCTCAGGTGGCGGCCGGTCAAACGAGAAACCGTCACAATTCGCGTGAGCCTATCTCAATCATCACACTAAATATGATTGGAAATTCAGCACGCCCTGGACATCGACTCATACCAATATAACAATGATGGATAGATATTGGATGGCTATATCAGCACCTTTTCCGATTCTTCACTCAATGGTGAGAAAATTGAAAGCGAAATACGGGGCGATTGAATATCTAACACTCTCGGTGTTTGTTGTGCTGACGCTTGCCGGACAAGCACGGGCGACGGCGTGTCGCGCGGGGTGGCCCGATCTGACGGTCCTGGCCTTCGGCCAAGCCGCAGATCCCGCCGCAGCAAAGCTATCGCCGGCGATCTTGAGCCGGGTGAAGCCGACCGTGCTCGAACTGGAGGTCGACAACTCGCATGGGGCGACGCCGCCCCCCCAGCTAAGCCTCTACACGCTACCCTGCCGGAGGGTCGCGAGCCTGACGGCTGGGCCAAGGCCCAAAGGGTCGTCCACCGTGGTCGGCCTCTACCGCAAGATCGGCCCCCTCGTCCAAGCTATGGCGCCTGGCGTTCCGGCCAAGGCGCCTGAAGGTCCCGCCGCCCGGATGCGAACGTTCGATCTGATCGTGCTGTCGAACGCCAAGGCGGGCCGCGATGCTGAATTCAACAGATGGTACGATACCGAACACCTACCCGATGTCTTGAAGATCCCTGGATTTGAGACCGGACAGCGCTTCGAGCTTGTCTCGAACCTTACGCCAAGTGCATTTCGGCTCCCACGCTACGCCGTCCGTTTCATCCTGCGAAGCGCAGATCTTCAGGCCACGATCACTGAAGTAAAGCGGCGCCTTGCAACGGGCGTCACCCGACCCGGCCCTGACTTCGACATGGCGACGAGCATCAGCCGCTACTACAGGCGAAAAAAATAGCGGCAAAATTTTCACGTGCTTGAGATTTTCGCCCAAAATTGTAAGGGCGCCCACCGTCTCCACCTCGATCGACATGGCCTAGCTGGCCATCCTCTGTGAGATAGCGACACAGAAAGCGATGGGATGAGCGCACGCCGCCGCGCCGAAGGGGTGGACCTCTCATACGACATAGTCTTGGCGGACATTCCGATAAACCTGGGCGCGATGAGGTGTACTCAGTGCGTTGCGCCGCCATCGACGGCGGCTGCGCTTGAAATCACCTTGCCAGGGTTCATCAACCCGGCCGGATCGAGCATTCGCTTCAACTGCTCCATCACCCCCATGTCCACCGGCGAGGTGTAGCGGTACAGGTCGGCGATCCGGTATTGCCCGACGCCGTGCTCCGCGGTGATGCTCCCGCCCTCGGCCGCGATCAGGTCGTGCACGAGGCGGTTGATGCGCTCGGGCGCCTGTGGGTCGTTCGCCTGCGCGGGCGACAGGATGACATTGACGTGCATGTTGCCGTCGCCGACATGACCGAAGATGTTCGGCCGCGCGCCGGGAAAGCGCTCCGCCAGGCCTGCCTCCACCGCCCGGATCAGGGCCGGTATCCTCGAGATCGGGGTGGAGACATCGTGCTTGACGCTCTTGCCCGCCGCGCGTTCGCCCTCCGACGCCCCTTCGCGCACGCGCCAGAAGCCCTGGCCCTGGGCCAGGGTCTGGGCGATCACGGCGTCCTCGGCGCAGCCGTGCTCCAGCGCGCGGCCGAGCGCCGCCTCGAGGATATCTGCCAGCGGAACCTCGGGGCTGCTGGTGGCGACCTCGACCAACACGCTCCAGCCGCCGCGGAACGGCCAGTTGGCGTCGGGCAGGTGATCCAGCGAAACCTTGCACGCGGCGGCCGAGATCAGCTCGAAGCTGGATAGGAACTCGCCCATCTCCGCATTCAGCCGCACATACAACTCCACCGCCGCCTCGGGGCCGCCGACGGCGACCACGGCGGCCTGGGTCTGCACCGGGCGCGGGAACAGCCGAAGGCTGACAGCGGTGATGATCCCCAGCGTGCCCTCCGAGCCAATGAACATCTGCTTGAGGTCGTAACCGGCGTTGTCCTTGCGCAGGCGACGCAGGCGATCCAGCACCGCGCCATCAGGCAACACCACCTCCAGCCCCAGCACCAACTGGCGCGCGGAACCGTAGCGCAGCACGTTGACGCCGCCGGCGTTGGTGGCGATGGCCCCGCCGATCTGGGCGCTGCCCTCGGCGGCGAAACTGAGCGGTAGGAGCCGCCCGGCCTCTTCGGCGGCCACCTGCAGGCTTTGCAGCACGCACCCCGCTTCGGCGACCAGCACATTGTCGACAATGTCCAGGTCGCGCACCCGGTTCATGCGATCCAGAGCCAGCACGATCTGGCCCGGCGCATCCAGCGGCGTGGCCCCGCCCGCCAGCCCGGTTCCGCCGCCATGCGGGGTGATGACGACGCCGAACTCGGCGCAGATTCGCACCACGCCCGCGACCTCCGCCGTGCTCTTCGGCCGCACGACAGCCACCGCCTGCCCGTGGAAGACGTCGCGCCAATCGCGCAGGAAGGGCGCCTTGCCTGGCGCGTCCAGGATCAGGCCGGCGTCGCCGACCACGCCGGTCAGGCGGGCGATCAGCTCCGAAGTCGGGGTCGAGGACATGGCCTACCTTTGCACGGATCGAACGGCGCCGCTCAGCCGTCCACATCCGAGATAGCCGTTTCGCCTTCGCCGCGCAGGAAGGTGAAGTCGCAACCCTCGTCGGCCTGGGTGATGAAGCGGGCGTGCAGCCAGTCATGGCCGCGCCGCACCTGTTGCATGGTGAGATCCGCCAAGGGCGTGCGCGCCGCCAGCTCTTCCTCCGACACCAGCAGGTCGAGCCTGCGCTTGGCCACGCTCAGCGCGATGCGGTCGCCGGTGCGGATGCGGGAGATCGGGCCGCCCGAGGCGGCGTCCGGCGCCACGTGCAGGATCACCGTGCCAAAGGCAGTGCCGCTCATGCGCGCGTCGGAGATACGGATCATGTCCTTGACTCCCTGCTCCGCTAGCTTCCTTGGGATCGGGATATAGCCCGCCTCCGGCATGGCCGAGGCGCTGCGCGGGCCGGCGTTGAGCAGGATCAGGGCGTCGTCGGCGGTGACGTCCAGCTCGGGCGCGTCGATCCGGTCCGCCAGGTCCTCCAGCGAATCGAACACCACGCAGCGCGCCTCGCGCTCGAACAGGGCGGGATCGGCGGCGGAGCGCTTGAGGATGGCGCCGAGCGGCGCGAGGCTACCGAACAGGGCCACCAAGCCGCCCTGCGGGTCCACCGGGTCGGCGAAGGGGCGCACGGCCGCGCGGTCGACCCAAGGGTCCCACCGGTCCAGCCGCTCGGCCAAGGTCTCGCCGGTGACGGTGAGGCAGTCCAGGTGCAGCAGGTGGCGCAGCTCGCGCATCACCGCCGGTATCCCGCCCGCCGCCGCTAGGTCCTCCATATACAGATCGCCGGTCGGCTTCAGGTTGACCAGCACCGGGGTGGTGTCGGAGAGCGCGTTCAGCCGGTCCAGGCCGATCTTCAGTCCCAGCCGCCCCGCGATGGCGGTCAGGTGCAGGATGGCGTTGGTCGAACCGCCGATAGCCAGCAGCACCCGCAACGCGTTCTCTACCGACGGGGCGGTGATGATCTCGCTTGGGCGGCGGGGATGGGCGATCAGCTCGACCGCGACCCTCCCGCTCTCCTCGGCGATGCGCAGGCGCTCTGCATCGACGGAGGGGACGGCGGCGGCGCCAGCCGGCATCATGCCGAGCGCCTCGGCGATAGCGGCCATGGTGCTGGCGGTCCCCATCACCGCGCAGGTGCCCGACGTGGTCGCCAGACGCCCCTCGACGGCCTGGATCTCCGCATCGTCGACCTGGCCGGCGCGATAACGACCCCAGAACCGGCGGCAGTCGGTGCAGGCGCCCAGCCGCTCGCCATGATAGCGCCCGGTGGACATCGGCCCCGTGACCAGCTGGATCGCCGGCAGGTCGGCGGAAGCGGCGCCCATCAGCTGGGCCGGCACGGTCTTGTCACAGCCGCCGACGAGCACCACGGAGTCCATCGGCTGGGCGCGGATCATCTCCTCCACATCCATCGACATCAGGTTGCGAAACTTCAGGCTGGTAGGCGATAGGAATACTTCGCCCAGCGTGATGGTGGGAAACTCCACCGGCAGGCCGCCCGCCGCCAGCACGCCGCGCTTCACCGCCTCGACCAGTTCGGGCACGTGGCGATGGCAGTTGTTGAACCCGCCGGCGGCGTAGCAGACGCCGACGATGGGGCGGTCGAGCATCTCGCGCGAATAGCCCATCGAGCTGGCGAAGGAGCGCCGCAGATACAGGCTGAAGCGCGCGTCGCCGTAGTTGGTCAGGCCCCGGGCGAAGCCGTGGGGCGGCTTTTCGCTCACGATGCAGCCCCGACGCCGCTCGGTCGGAAGCAAGGGACGGCGAACCCGCCCTCGCTACTGCGGAAGGCCAGCTCCACCGCGTCGCCGATGCGCAGGCCCTCGGGATCGCAGTCGACGATATTGGTCATCATCGTCGGCCCCTCGGCCAGGGCGACATAGGCCATGACGAAGGGCGGCGTCGCCCTGCGCATATAGCTGTAGCTGTAGATCGTCCCTCTGCCCGACCCTTCGATCCACTCGGTATCCAGGCTGGCGCAGAAGGGACACAGGGTGCGCGGATACCAGTGGGCCTTGCCGCACGCCTTGCAGCACCGCACCAGGAACCTGCCGGCCTTGGCCGCCTCCCAGAACGCCTCGGTCTCCGGGGAGGGATTGGGATCGGCGGGAATGCGCTCTGCTTGGGCCAAGGCCGGCCTCCTATTCTCGTTCAAGCACCAGGGTGGCGCTGGCGTGGCGCACGGCCAGCTGGCCGCCGATGGCGTTGACCAGGGCGAGGTCCAGGTTCGGAACCTGCACCGCTGGATGCGCCTCGCCGCGCAGTTGGCGCACCGCTTCGATCACCTTGGTCATGCCGCCCCGGTTGGCGGGATGGTTGTTGCACAGCCCGCCGCCGTCGGTGTTGACCGCCAGCCTGCCGACGCCCGAGATCAGCCCTCCGTCCGCGACGAAGGCCCCGCCCTGACCCTTGGCGCAAAAACCCAGGTCCTCCAGCTGCATCAGCACGGTGATGGTGAAGCTGTCGTAGAGCGAGGCGTAGCGGATGTCGGCGCCGGTCACGCCCGCCTCGGCCAGGGCCGCCGGGCCGGACTGGGCCGCGCCGGAAACGGTGATGTCGAACTCGCCGCCGTTCTGGCCTTTAGGCGCCTCCGCCGAACCGATCAGCCTGACCAGGGGGCGCTTGAGGTTGCGGGCGATCTCGGGGCGCACCACTAAAAGGGCGCCGCCGCCGTCGGTGACCACGCAGCAGTCCAACCGGTGCAGCGGGTCGCACACCAGGGGCGAGTTGGCCACCTCCTCCACCGTCACCAGGTCTCGGAACAACGCATAGGGGTTGTGCTGGGCGTGGTGGGAGGCGGCGACCTTGACCCAGGCCAGTTGCTCGCTGGTGGTGCCGTACTGGTGCATGTGGCGCATGGCGGTCATGCCGTAGACGTTGATCACCGCCAGGCCGAACGGGTGCTCCCACTGGAAGTCGGGCTGCTGGGGATTATCGGTGCGGGCCAGGGCGCCCTTGGCCCGGCCCTCGCTGCGGGGGCGACCGGCCAGGGTGATCAGGGCCACGTCGCATTTGCCGGCAGCGATGGCCTGGGCCGCGTGGGCCACGTGGATGGTGTAGGACGAGCCGCTGGTGTTGGTGGTGTCGACGTGGCGCAGCTTGAGGTTCAGGTAGTCGGCGATCGACAGCGGTCCCGTGCCCGGCGCGTCCGGTCCGCAGAAGAAGCCATCGATATCGCTGCGCTCCAGCCCCGCGTCGGCCAGCGCGCCCAGCATGGCCTCGGCCTGGAGCTCGGCCAGCGACTTGTCCGGATAGAGGCGCATCGGCAGTTCGTAGGCGCCGGCGATATAGGCGGAGGCGGGACGGGCCACGCGCTCAGGCCTGCCCGGCGGGCGTCGCGATCAGACGCGCGAAATGCTGGGTGCGCCCGGCGTGCTCAGCATAGCCCAGCCGCACCCGCTTGCCGATCCAGCTGCCCTCGGGCTCATCGCCCTGCAGCTGGGTGACGATGATCGGCCCCTCGTCCAGCTCGACGGCGGTGGAGTTGTAGGGCGGTGGATGGTCGTCGAAATACTTCCGGTGGAACACCACCCACGAGATGATCGTCCCCTCCCCCGACACCGCGGTCCAGGTCGCCTTCTCCGACAGGCACTTGGGACAGACCGGGGCGGGCGGATAGCGGATCGCGCCGCAGTCGTCGCAGGTCTGCAGCTCCAGGCGATGGCGGTCGATGCTCGCCCACATGGGAATGTCGTCGATGCCCATGACGATCTTGGAGTTGGCCATGCCGGTTCTCCTCAGCGGCCGTAGATGATCGAGACGGCCTTGCCGGCCACGTCGGAGCTGTAGTGGACGTAGTTGCAGTCCTTGACCTGACGCTCGCCGCACTCGCCACGCACCTGGCGCACCGCCTCGACCTGGTGGGCCCAGCCCTGCATGTAGCTTTCCGACAGGTGGCCGCCGCTGGTGTTCACCGGCAAGCCCCTCTCCACCGAGATGCCGTGTTCGCGCATGAACCGGCCGGCCTCGCCCACCTTGCAGTAGCCGTAGCCCTCCAGCGCCAGGGGGATGTGGCAGGAGAAGCTGTCGTAGACCTGCATGGAGGAGACATCCTTCGGCCCGATCCCGGCCGCACCGAACACCTGCTCGGCCACCGCCTGCTGGGCCGGGAGGTAATAGTTGGTCAGGCGCGGTTCCAGGCTGGTGGCGCCCTTGTTCAGGTCGTAGCGGCCGACTCCGTGGATGGTCACCGGGTCCTTGCGGATCTTCTTGGCGCGTTCCCCCTCGCACACGATCAAGGCCACGCCGCCGTCGTTGATCAGGCAGTAGTCGAAGATGTGCAGCGGCTCGCACACGAAGGCGGAGTCCACATAGTCCTGCACCGTGATCCGCTTCTGCTGGATGGCGTTGGGGTTCAAGCTGGAATGCAGCCGCTGAGCCACCGCCACCTCGCCAAGCTCGGCCGAGGTCAGGCCCGTCTCCTCCATGTAACGGCGGAACATCATGGCGTAGAGCGCGCCCTGCGAGGTGAAGCCCCAGGGTGCATGGTAGATGTAGGACAGGAAGGACGCGCCCCCCACCGCATTGTCGCCGCCATAGTTGGCGCCGCCCGAACGCTGGTTGTTGCCGTAGACCAGGGCCACGACTTCCGCGAGACCGGCGTTGATGGCCATACAGGCCTGGATCACGCCCAGCATGGCGTCGGCCTGCCCGCCCCAGCGCACGTCCAGGCCCAGCACCTCGCCCAACCGCTCATAGGGCGTGGTGGGGCCGACGATCAGCCCGTCGATGTCCGACGCCTGGAGCCCCGCGTCGGCCAGGGCGGCCTTGAAGGCGTCCGCGCCGTAGCCGACCGAGTCGCGCGGCTTCTCGCCGGCGCGCACGCGGGTCCAGTCGCCACGGTAATCGGTATGGCCGACGCCCACGACTGCGGCGACTTTGGAAAGGTTGCGGGTCACGTCTGGCTCCCGGTGTCTGTCGGCGGCGCCGATCCGTCGAGATAGTCTTCGGTCCACCGCACGTAGTGGCCGTGGCCGCTGAGCTGCTTGGTCAGGACGCGGGGATCGGTCTCTGCGGGAAAGTCGCCGTGACGCTGCTGATAGAGACGACGGTAGGTGGCCATCCAGGCGTCGAAACTGGGCTGGTGGCCCTGCAGCTGAATCCGCACGCCGCGCGCCGCGAGCTCGGCGTCGTCGACGCCCTTGATGGCGGAGGCCAGGATCAGCGGTGTACGCCTCCCCTTGGCCAGGGCGTCCAGGTCTTCGAGCGTCTTCAAGCCGGCGATAAAGATGGCCTGGCAACCGGCGTCTTCGAACGCCGCCTGGCGCGCCAGAAGGTCGTCGCGATCAACGGTCAGGGCCGCGTTGGTGCGGCCGACGACGGTGAAGTCCAGGTCCTGGCGGGCGTCGACGGCCGCGCGCACCTTGGCGCCAGCAACCTGGATCGGCAGCAGCCGGCCCGGCCCGCTGGAGGCGGCGGGGAGCTCGGTGTCCTCGATGGTGACGGCGGCGGCGCCCGCGCCTTCCAGCTCCTCGACGGTGCGGCGCGCGCTCAGCGCATTGCCGTAGCCGTGGTCGCCGTCCACCAGCAGCGGGATGGCGCTGTTACGGCAAACGCGGCGCACCTGCTCGGCCAGTTCGCTGAGCGTCAGCACCGCCAGGTCAGGCGCGCCCAGCACCGCCAGCGAGGCCACCGATCCCGCCAACATGGCGACCTCGTAGCCGATGTCCTCGGCCGCGCGCATGGACAGGGGGTCGACCACAGAGGCCGGCCGCACGCAGCCACCGCCCGACAGCAGGGCCATGAACGCCTTGCGCCGCGCGTTCGGGGTCAAGACAGGCGCTCCGTCGTGGCGGCGAGGTGCAGCTTCGCCTCGGTGCGGTTCTGCAGCGCCTCCCGCGTCATGCCGGGGATCATCTCCCTGACCACAAAGCCTTTAGATTCAACGTCGATCACCGCCAGGTTGGTGTAGATGCGCGAGATGGAGCCCAGCGCGGTCAGCGGATAGGAGCACGTCTTCACCAGTCGCGGACGGCCGTCGCGGGTGGTGTGCTCCATCACCACCCAGACCCGCTTGGCCCCGACCGCCAAGTCCATGGCCCCGCCGACGGCCGGCGTCTTGTCGTTGGAGTCGGTGCTCCAGTTGGCCAGGTCGCCGGTCTCGGCCACCTCGAAGGCGCCCAGCACGCACAGGTCGATATGGCCGCCACGGATCATGGCGAAGCTGTCGGCGTGGTGGAACAGGGCCGCCCCCGGCTTCAACGTCACCGCCTTCTTGCCGGCGTTGACCAGCCAGGGATCGAATTGCTCGGGCGTAGGCGCGGGCCCCATGCCCAGGATGCCGTTCTCGGAATGGAAGATCACGTCGCGATCCAGCGGCACGTGGTCGGCGACCTGGGTGGGCACACCAACGCCCAGGTTGACGATCCAGCCTTCGGGAATGTCGCGGGCGACGCGCGCGGCCATGGCGGCGCGGTCGAGCGGGATCGCTTCAGCCATGACGGGCGACTCCGTTGATATCGACTACGTGGTTGACGAAAAGGCCCGGCGTGACGACCTCGTCTGGGGCGATGCCGCCGAGATCGACCGTCTCGTGCACCTGGGCGACGGTGAGCCGGGCCGCCATGGCCATGATCGGGTTGAAGTTGCGCCCGCTGCCGCGATAGCTGAGATTGCCCCAGCGGTCGCCGCACCAGGCCTCGACCAGAGCTAGGTCGGCGTGCAGCGCCTCCTCCATCAGATAGGTCTTGCCGCCGAACTCGCGCACCTCCTTGCCGGCCGCCATCTGGGTGCCGACTCCGGTGGCGGTGAAGAAGGCCGGCACGCCCGCCCCCGCCGCGCGGATACGTTCGGCAAGCGTGCCCTGGGGCACGATCTCCAGCTCGATCTTGCCGACGCGGAACAGGTCGTCGAAGGCGGGAGAATTCTTGGGGAAGCTGCAGACGATCTTGCGCACCCGGCCCAGATCGAACAGGCGCGGGATGCCGGTCTCGCGGCTCCAGCCAGCGTTGTTGGCGACCACGACGAGGTCGCGCGCACCCTGCTCGACCAGGCCGTCGATCAGGAAGTCGGGCTGGCCGACGGCCCCGAAGCCCCCGATCATCACCGTGGCCCCGTCGCTCACATCCTTCAACGCCTCGGCCACATGGCAGCGTTTGTCGATCATTGGCCGGTCCCGTGCTGGCGCATCCGCGTCATCGTCCCCGGTACACCGGCTTGCGCTTTTCCTTGAAGGCCTCGCGCCCCTCGATGCGGTCCTCGGTGTTGCGCAGCACGCCCCAGGCCATCCGCTCCGCCTCGATGGCGGCCTTCAGGTGCAGGTCGGCGCCGCGATGGACTAGGTGCTTGACCGCGCGCACGGCCAACGGCGCGTTGGCGGCGATCTTCTCGGCGATGGCGTTGGCTTCGGTCATCAGATCGTCGCCCGGGACCACCCTGCTGACCAGACCCATGCGCAGCGCCTCGGCGCTGTCGATGCGCTCGCCGGTGAGCATCATGTGCAGGGCGTTGGACATGCCGACCATGCGCGGCAGGCGCTGGGTGCCCCCGGCGCCGGGAATGGAGCCAATCGCCACCTCGGGCAGGCCGAACTTGGCGGTGTCGGCGGCGATGCGGATGTCGCAGGCCAGGGCCAACTCCAACCCGCCGGCCAGGGCGTAGCCGTTGATGGCGCAGACGATCGGCTTGTCGAGTTCGATCATGTCGGCCAGCGAGCGGTCGCCCTCGCCGGCGAAGGCGGCCCTGGCGTAGCTCTCATCCGGCGGCATGGTGTTCTTCAGGTCCGAGCCGGTGCAGAAGGCCTTGCCGGTCCCGGTGAGCACCATCACGCGGATAGCCTCGTCGGTACGGATCTGGTTGCAGGCCTCGATCACGGCTACGCGCATCTCGGCGTCGATGGAGTTCATCGCTTCGGGACGGTTCAGGGTGATGGTCGCCACCGGGCCGGCGACGGAAAACAGCAACCTCAAGCGATACCCTCCGGTGCGCATTGTTCGTTCTCGTCTTAGGGACGATGGCCAGCGCTCAGCGATTAATGGGCGTCGGGTCCGGGGCGGTCAAACGACTTCGGAGCGGTCTCGATTGATATAAGCTCAGTCGAGCACACGCCGGAGAAGCGTCCTCAAAGCGTGAGGATATCAAGTATTTTTCCCACCTTTTCAGCGATCAAGACGGGTGTGAGAATGTGCATGACGTGCCCGCTGTCGATGACTTCGAAGCACGCCTGGGGGATCGCGCGGGCCACCGGCTCGACCAGGGACGGCGGCCGGGTCCCGTCCTGTCGTCCGGCCAGCACCAGGGTCGGCGCCGCGATCCGCGGCAGGTCGGCGGACAGGTCCATGCCGCATAACATCCGATAGGCCTGGGCATAGGACCGGCTGTCGTTGTGGAGCAGACGCGCGCGCACCTCGGCGCGGTCGGTCCGTCCTTCGAAATAGGCCAGCGGATAGCTGTGATCGAAGCGGAGATCGACCCGCGACCGCACACCCTCACGCTCCAACGCCTCCGCCAGTTCGAGGGTGGCGGGGCGACGCGCCGGCTCGATCCCCATCGCCGGAGCCAAGGCGACCAGGGCCGAGGTCCGTTCTGGACGGCGCGTCGCGAAGCGCATGGCCACAGCGGCGCCCACCGCGCATCCGACCAGTACCGCCGGCTCCGAGAGGCCCAATCCGTCGAGCAGAGCGGCGAGATCGTCCACTAGGTCGTCGAGGCTGAACTCGCCCGTCGGCTTCTCCGACAGGCCGGCGCCGCGCGCATCGTAGGCGAGCAGGCGCGCACGCGGCTCCAACAGGGCGACGACGGGGTCCCAACTCTCCAGGCAGCCGCCCATCTCGTGCACCAGCACGACCAGTGGGCCGCCCTGCCCCCGCAACGCATAGCGCAGCGATACCCCGTTGGCGTCGATCCAGGCCATTCAGCCGGGCAGAGGCGAAGCGGATTCGCCTTCCAGCTTCACCGCCCGCATGGAAGGCCGCGCCGCGACCTCGTCGTAGAAGCGGGCGACATCGGGATAATCCTTGCGCCACTCCAGCGCCGGAAACCGAAAGTCAGCATAGGCCAGGGCGCCCGCCGTCACGATATCGCCGATGTCGAAGCGCCCCTCGGGGCGCGAACGGCACTGCTGATCGAACATCGGCAGGGACCGAAAGAACTTGCCCTGGATCACCTCGACATAGAGCGGCTGGAGCGGGTCGGTGCGACGCCGCTCAGTGAACAGCTTGACCAGCGCTTCGAGCAGGCCGTTGCCGAGCGCATGGCGGGTCAGCGCATCCCAGCGCGCTGCGCCCGCCGCTGGGAACAGTCGCCCGCCGCCCACGAGCGCGTCGAGATATTCGCAGATCACCAGGGAATCGTGGATGACCGTCCCGTCGTCCAACTGCAGGGTCGGGATGTGGCCCAGCGGGTTGAGCGCCGCCACCTCGGGACTGACCGAGGTGGAGCTCACCACCACCGGCTCGAAGCTCATCCGCCCGAACAGGTCTAGTTCGTGCGCTGCGACGACCACCTTGCGCACGAAGGGCGAGCGGGTGGAGCCGTAGAGCTTCATCCGGCCGGCTGGCTCACAGCACCACCTCGATCAGGAACGGACCGGGCCGGGCGAGCGCGGAGATCATGGCGGCGGTGAACTCCTCCATGATGGTCGCACGCGCGCCCTCCACCCCCATGCCCCTGGCCAGCGACACCCAGTCGATCGTCGGGTTGTCGAGGTCGAGCATGGTGCGCGCCGTCGGCCCGGCGGCTCCGGCGCCGACATTGATCAGCTCCCCATGCAGGATCTTGTAGGAACGGTTGGCCCAGATCACGGTGACGACGTTGAGCTTCTCGCGCGCCTGGGTCCAGAGCGCCTGGAAGGTGTACATGCCGCTGCCGTCGGCCTGTAGGTTGATCACCTGCCGCTCTGGACAGGCGACGGCCGCGCCGGTGGACAACGGGATGCCCATGCCGATGGAGCCGCCCGTCAGTTGCAGCCAATCGTGGGGCGGCGCGCCGGCGGTGGCGGGGAACAGGCCCCGGCCGCTGGTGATCGACTCGTCGCAGATGATGGCGTTCTCGGGGATCAGCGCGCCAAGGGCCTGCGCGACCTTGGTCAGGGTCAGCTCGCCCGTGGGCATGTCCGGGCGGGCCAGCACGTCCGGCTTGACCTGATCGGCCCTGGCCGCGAAAGCCTCCGCCACCTCGGTCAGGGCGGCGACCACATCGTCGCCGGACGCCGCCAGGGTTAGAACCCGGCAGGTGTCTGCGGTCAGCTTGCCGATCTTGCCGGGCTGGGCGAAGAAGGAGACCGGCGACACCTCGTCCACCAGGATCAGCGTCTTCAGCGCCGCCAGCATGGGGCGAGAATTCTCGACCGGGTTGGGGATACGGTCCACCGACACCCGTCCGGCGCCGCGCTCGATGCGCGGGTTGCGGCTGAGGCTGGCGACCTTGACCCCGGTCGCGGCGCCGATGGCCGCGGCGATGGGCAGGGCGTCGGCCCGCAGCGCCCGGTTGCCGATCAGGATCATGCTGTCGCCCTGCTTCAGGGCCTCGACCACCTCCTGCACCACCTCGCTCGGCACGGGGCGCGGACCGGGCGTGGGCGCGACAGTCCCGACCACGCCACCCTCGTTCCAGGCCGTGTCAGCGGGCAGGATCAGGGTGGCGATCTGGCCCTTGGGCGAACGGGCCACAGCGATGGCGTCAGCAGCGTCGGCCCCGACCAGGCGCGCCTCGCGGGAGGTGTGGACCCAGGCCGACATCGGCCGGGCGATGGACTCGATGTCGGAGGTCAGAGGCGCGTCGTACTGGATGTGATAGGTGGCGTGCTCGCCGACGATGTTGACGATTGAGGAGTTGGCGCGCCGGGCGTTGTGCAGGTTGGCCAGCCCGTTGCCGAGCCCCGGCCCCAGGTGCAGCAGGGTCGCCGCCGGCTTCTCGGCCATGCGGTAGTAGCCGTCCGCCGCCCCCGTCACGACGCCCTCGAACAGGCCGAGCACGCAGCGGATGCCGGGGATGCGATCCAGGGCGGAGACGAAGTGCATCTCGGAGGTGCCCGGATTGGCGAAACAGACGTCCACGCCTCCGCGCACCAGGGTCTTCACCAGGCTCTCAGCGCCGTTCATGGCGATCTCCCAAATTGTTCAAATGGCTCGCGGTCATGCATCCGACCAGTCCGTAGCGCCGAAAGCGAACAGACTATCCACCTCGGGCTCGCGGTCGCTCAGGCCTTGTTCTCGCAGGTAGCGGGATAGGGTCGCGATGTTGCGCCGGTTGGTCTCGGTCAGGCCGTAGCAGCAGGGGTCGTCGGGGCCAAAGCGGTCCCAGGCCCGCTCGGCGAAGGGCAGGAAGCCGGCGCTCAAGCGGCGAGCCAGCGCCTTGCGCTTGGCCAGGACGTAGGCGTCGAACAGCCGGCGCGGCAGGCCCTTATCGCCGGTCACGCGCGGGTGCAGCACCATGGCGTGCATGATCGGATACAGGCCCGTCGCCGCGAAATAGGCCCGCTCGACCGCGTCCGGATCGTCTACCAGGCAGCGCAGGCGGCGTTCGGCCGGCGGACGCTTCAGGTCCTTCGGCTTGCCGGCCATCAGCGCGTCGATCCTGCCCGAGGCCAGCATGTCCTCCAGGTCTCCGTCAGCCGGCGTGGCCCGCACGCCGGCGGGGATCGGAAAGCGCTGTCCCGGTCCGACCACCCATTCGACGTCGCGTACGCCCACGCCATGGGCGTCCTGCAAATGACCGCGCGTCCACACCGCCGTGGTCATGGCGAACTCGCTGACGCCGACGCGCTTGCCGGCCAGGTCGGCGAACCCGGTCAACGAACTGTCACGCCCGACGAAGATGGCGGCGTTGCGGAAGGCGCGGCTCGGGAACACCGGGATCGCCGTCAGCCGCCGGTCGCCGGCCGCGTGCAGCATGATCAGGTTGGCCAGCGAGTACTCGGCGACGTCGAAGTCCTGACCGCCCAGCACCACCTTGCTCAATGGGACCAGCGGGACCCGGCGGTAGGCCAGCCCATCGCCCTCGAACTCCAGCACGTGCTCGTAATCGCCGCCCTGGACCTCGATCAAGCCGCTCTGAGGGGTGTCGCTCATCTCAGGCGGCGAAGGTGACGAACTTGGTGTTGAGATAGGCTTCGATCGCCTCGCTGCCGCCCTCGGAGCCGTAGCCGGAGTCCTTGACCCCGCCGAACGGCGTCTCGATCAGACCCAGCGCCTGGTGGTTGACCGACACCATGCCGCTCTCCATCGCCGAGGCCGCTGCGTTGGCCGTGCTCAGCGAGCCGGTGTAAAGGTAAGCGCCCAGCCCGAATGGCAGGCGGTTGGCTTCGACCATCGCCTCGTCGAAGGTCGAGAAGCGCGAGAACAGCGCGACGGGACCGAACGGCTCCTCGTTCATCGCGCGTGCGGCCGTGGGCACGTCGACCAGCACGGTCGGCTCGAAGAACGAGCCCTTGTTGCCGATCCGCTTGCCGCCGGTGCGCAGCTCGGCGCCCTGCTGCACGGCGTCGGCGACCAGGGCCTCGACCGCCTCCAGCCGGCGGGGGTTGGCCAGCGGCCCCATCTCCACCCCAGCCTCCAGGCCGTCGCCCACCTTGGTGGTGGCGATGTGGGCGGTGAACTGCTCGATGAAGTCACCATAGACCTCGTCCTGGACCAGGAAGCGGGTGGGCGAGACGCAGACCTGGCCGGCGTTGCGCACCTTGTTCTGGGCCAAGATCTTGGCCCCGCCGGCGATGTCGGCGTCCTTGAACACCACCACCGGCGCGTGGCCGCCCAGCTCCATGGTCACCCGCTTCATGTGTTGGCCGGCAAGGGCCGCGAGGTGCTTGCCCACCGCGGTGGAGCCGGTGAAGGAGATTTTGCGGATGATCGGGTGCGGGATCAGGTAGCTGGAGATCTCGGCAGGCGAGCCGAACACCAGGTTGACCACCCCCGCCGGCGTTCCGGCGTCCGCCAGCGCCCGGACCAGCTCGGCACACGCGGCCGGCGTCTCCTCCGGTCCCTTCAGGATCACCGAGCAGCCGGCGGCCATGGCCGCGCCGACCTTGCGAACCGCCTGCATGATCGGGAAGTTCCAGGGCGTGAAGGCGGCCACGGGGCCGACCGGCTCCTTGTCCGCGCGCTGGACCACGCCCGCGATCCGCGCTGGGATCACCCGGCCGTAGGTGCGCCGCGCCTCCTCGGCGAACCATTCCAGCACGTCGGCCGCCGTATTGGCCTCGACAAGCGACTGGGCGAGCGGCTTTCCCTGCTCCTGGGTCAACACCTTGGCGATCTCCGGCGCCCGCTCGCGCAGGAGCTCCGCCGCCCGCCGCAGCACCTTGGCCCGCTCCATGGCCGAGGTCTTGCGCCAGACCTCGAAGCCGGCCTGCGCCGCCTGCAACGCCGCGTCCAGATCCACCCGGCCGGCCTTGGCCACGGTCCCGATCACCTCGTCGGTGGCGGGGTTCTCGACGGATAAGGTCTCGCCCGACGCCGCGGCTCGCCAAACGCCGGAAATGAAGAGCTGGGTGTTCGGATACATGGGCAAATCCTCAACTGACTCTGGATAGGGCGGCCGGCGCGACTTCGACCACGCCGGCGCTGAGAAGGACGTCGATCTCCGCTCGCGTGAAACCACCGACCCGTTGCAGCACGTCTTCGCTGTCGGCGGCGTTGCTCGGAGCCTCCCGTGTGATGGCGAGCGGGCAGTCATCGAACTGCACGGGGAAGCCTTTCACCAGAGCTCCCTCCGGCGAACGTTGGAGCGCTTGGTCCCAGATTTCGCCGCGTCGCTCGAGCACCGCGCTGCCGTCTAGCGCCTCGGCGGCGGCGACACCCTCGGCCGCCAGGAGTTCGACAGCCCTAGATGCGGCATGGGTCCTCATCCACTCGCCAAGAGCGCGCGCCAAGCCATGTTCTTCCGTCGCAGAAACGAGCGGCCCAAGCCTTGAGATGTCGCTATTGCGCACCGAAACCGCGACCCAGGCGCCGTCAGCGCTCAGGAAGCAGTCCTGAAGGACGTAGGGCGCCTGGGCGTTGCCCTCGGGTCCAGCCGCCAGGCCGGCGCCGACGGCGACGAAGGCCTCGCCTGAAAGGTAGCTGGTCAATTCGCGCTGGGACAGGTCCAGATGCACGCCCGCGTCCCGCTCGTCCCGGCCGAGCCATGCCGTCATGATCATGGACGACGCGAACAGGGCGACGATCTGGTCGGGGTAGTTCAGGTCCACCCCGCTGAGCGTCGGCCAGCCGTCCTCATAGCCTGTGGTCCAGGCCAGCCCGCCCACCGCCTCCAGCGTCGAACCGTAGGAGACATAGCCCGCCTCCGGCCCGGTCTCGCCCTGGCTCGAGATCGAAGCGAGGATGATGTTGGGGTTGGCCGCCCGCAGGGTCTCGAAATCCAGGCCCAATTTCTGCAGCACGCCGCGCCGGAAGTTCTCCACCACCACGTCGCTCTTCTCAACCAGACGCAGGAAGGCGTTCCGGCCAAGCTCGTGCTTGAGGTTCAGGCTGAGGCCGAGCTTGTTGCGGTTGGTGGCGCGGAAGAAAGGCGACAGGCTGGGGTCCGCGTCGGCCGGCCGTTCCGACAGCCAGCGGCGGAAGGGATCGCGATAGGTCGGCGACTCGACCTTGATCACCTCGGCGCCGAAGTCGGCGAGCAGCGCGGAAGTGGCGGCTCCGGCCGTGATGATGCCCAGGTCGAGCACGCGGCACCCGCTCAGCGGCTTCACGACGCGGCTCCCGCAGCGAACCGCTGACCATTCCAGATCACCGGCGCGCTTGGCCTCAACACCGCGACGCCTCCCACCTGGACCCGTCGCAGGAAGTCGCGGGCCACATACTGCGGATCATGTTCCAGTTCGGCCGGCGACCAGACCGGTCCCAATGGAATCCGCTTCTCCAACGCCAGGTCGCGCAGCTGCTCGCGGCTCAGACCGATGAAGAAGTCCTCGATCGCCCCGGTGATTAGGGCGGCGTTGGCGCGCCGCACACTACGATCGTCGAAGCGGGGATCGCGCAGGCGGGGATCGTCTATGAGATCGCGCAGGATCGGCCAGTCGGCTTCGAGATAGACCACCGCCGTCCACCCATCCGAGCAGCGCACCGTGCGCCACTCGGCGGCGTGGCCGAGGCGGCTCGCGCTCCGCGCACCCCAGGTGGACATGGCCACACTCTTCCAGTTGAGCCATACCCCGACGTCGGCGAGGTTCACGCGCACCAGTCCCGTCCGGCTCCCCGCCTTCCGCGCGCATAGCGCAGCGGTGAACCCCATGTAGGCGGACAGGCCCCCAGCATAGGCGAGCTGGCGCCCTCCAAGACGCAGCGGACGCCGCTCCGGATCGCCGATCAGGTCTAGGAGCCCACAAGCCGCGGACAGGGTGAATTCACTGTCCAGATGCTCCCCCGCAGCGTCGCTCCGCATCGAGACCAACGCCCAGATCGCCTCTCCGGCATCTGGAAACGCCCGGTGCGCCATCCCATCAGCGAGCACAACGTCGGCCCCGCGGAGCAATGCCGCCAACCCTCCCTCGCCACTTGGCTCGTCTGACCAGCTGATCTTCCCGGCGTCGAGAAAATGCGAAAGCGTGCTTACGCCCTCCAAGCTTGGAGACATGGCGCGGCGCTCCGTCCGGGACCCCGGCGCAATGGTTACCTTGGCGCCGAGGTCGCTCGCGAGCCGCCCCGCGAACGACAGCGCAAGCTCGACGGCCAGCGGACAGTTCTGGGAGGTGTACTCAACTATGCGCACGCCGCTCAGCGGCCCTGGCCGAACATCTTCGGCTCCAGACAGTCCAGCCGCCAGTGTATGGTGCGCACGTAACAAGTTGATGGGGTCCCCTGCCCGCCCATGTCCTGCCGGACTCTCTTTCTGACGGGAGAGTTCCTCTGAGTTGGCCGGGTTAGAGTGTGTCTTGCGTCGGAGGGGGTCAACTGAGTTAGCGGCGGCCCTGCGTGATGTCAGCTCAACCAGGGCTCGCCCATGCATCCGCCATGTTTCTCACGACACCCAAGCTCAACGCACTGATCTAAGCGACGACATCCCCCCGGCTGAGGTCGATGCGTTTGCGGCTGGGCGCGTATGCCGCTAATCTCGTGTGAAAATAAATCAACTGGAGGAAACACCGTGGCGGTCAGACTGCCCCCCCTGAATGCGCTGCGGGCGTTCGAAGCCGCGGGTCGGAATCGAAGCTTCACCATCGCCGCCGACGAACTGCACGTCACCCCCGGCGCCATCAGCCGCCAGATCCGCACCCTGGAGGATCACCTCGGTTTTCCGCTATTCCTGCGCAGCCATCGCGAGGTGAAACTTACGCCCGACGCCGCCGCCTATCTCGAAACCATCACCGACGTGTTCGAACGGATGGAGCGCGCAACCTCGCGCATGATCGATACGCGCAAGCAACGGCTGCTGCACATCCACAACTCCATCACCTTCACCCTGCGCTGGCTGGTGCCCCGGTTGTCGGCCTTCCACATCGCCCATCCCAAGAACGAGATCCGCCTGTCGACGGCCCTTCCGTCTGCGGCGGACCTGTGCGCCTTCCCGACCGACGTCTCGATCCAGATCCGCGACGAGGCCAAGGTCACGGCCCTGCCCATGCTGATGCATCATCGGCTGGTCGACGTGGACCTGATCCCAGTCTGCTCTCCCGAATACAAGGCGCGTCTGGGCCTGGGCGACGATGTGGAAGCGCTGCAGAAGGCGACCCTGCTGCATTCGATGATGCGGGCCAACGACTGGGAGTCCTGGCTGGCCCATGTCGGCGCGCGTCAGGTCGACGCCAATTCGGGGATCAAGTTCGAGAGTTCCAGCCTGGCGCTTCAAAGCGCCATCGAGGGGGTAGGCATCTCGATCGCCAACCGCGCCTTCATCACCAAGGACTTGGAAAGCGGCCTGCTGATCGCCCCGTTCGCCACCAGCTTCAAGGACGGGAGCGCCTTCTACCTCTCCTATTCGCAGGCGGCCGCCAAGCTGCCCCAGGTGGCGGAGTTTCGCGACTGGATGATCGCGGAGGCGCGCGCCCAGGTCCTGGTCTAACGCGCATTCAATCGCCCTCGGATGCGGTTTGCTCAACCCTGGCGCCGAGATCCTGCGTTGAGCTTCGAGGCTTGGCGCCGCTAAGCCTGACAAAAGATCGCGAGGCGACGCAAATGGCCGAAGACTTTTCCCGACTGCCCGTGATGAAGGCCTGCTCCGCGCCACAGACGCCGTTGCCGCCCGGCGCCTGGGACTGCCATTCGCATGTGTTCGGGCCGTTCGACGCCTATCCGCTGCTGGAGTCCCGTCGCTACGATCCGCCCCTGTCCACCGGCGCGCAGTATCTGCGGATGCTCGACACGGTGGGGTTCCAGCACGGCGTGATCGTCCACCCCTCCGCCTACGGCTTCGACAACGCCTGCACCGGGGAGGCGCTTGAGCTGGCGTCCGACCGGCTCAGAGGCGTCTGCGTCGTCGACCCCGCCACGGACGAGGCGGAATTCCGGCGGCTCCACGCCCGGGGCTTCCGCGCCATCCGGTTCACGGTGACGGGCGCGCGGGTGCGCCAGTACGCGGGCTCGCTGGATTTCGACGACCTGAAGCGGCTGGCGCCGGCGATGAAGGCGCTAGGCTGGCATGCCCAGGTCTGGGGAACCTGCGCGGAGATCGTCAAGGCGGCCGACGACCTGGCGGGCTGCGGCGTGCCGGTGGTGTTCGACCATATGGGCTATTTCGACATTATGGCCGGGCCTCAGGGCGAGACCTTCCAGGCCTTCCTGGCGATGCTCCGGTCGGACAGTTTCTGGGTCAAGACCACCCCCATCCGGCTGACCAAGACCGATCCCACCTACGCCTCCGTACGCCCCTTCCACGACCTGCTGCTGGAGACAGCCCCCGACCGGGCGCTGTTCGGGTCCGACTGGCCCTATCTCAGCCTGGACGACGCGCGCCCGGACACCGGGCGGCTGGTGGACCTGTTCGACGCCTGGACCGCCGACATCGAGCTGCGGACCCAGGTGTTCGTCCACAATCCCGCCCGGCTGTACGGCGCGCCTTAGCTGCTTCATGGCTGCGAAAAGCTCAAGCGAGCTCCCAGACTTGTCGCTTGACCGACCGCCTCCCGCATCGTGAGTGTGCGAACAGGGCGGAGACCAACTCGCTCATGAGAACAATAAAATTGTGGAGGATGCCTGGAAGTCGTTGGCCGCGCCCTAGGGCGTCGTGAACTTCCCGGCGCTGCGTCGAGGTAGAGCGGATGAGCGTCCCTGACCGGACCAAGGAATTTACGTCCGCGAGCATCATCGCCGCGGTCGTGGCGTGGATCGGCATGTCGATCGGCCCGAACTCCATGGTGTCCGCTTCGATGAGCCTGTTCATCGCGCCGCTGACCAAGGAATTCCATCTCAGCCGGACCACGATCTCCGCCATCCTGCTGATCTCGCCCTGGACCACAGCGTTTTTCTCGCCGCTGGCGGGGCGGGCGATCGACAGGTTCGGCCTTCGCCGCGTGCTGCTGGCGGGGACGCTGCTGTTCGCCCTGGCCAGCATGTCGCGCGCCTTCGTCATGGCGCCCTGGCAGCTCGCGATCACCTTCTTCGTGGTCAGCATCGCCTCGGCGATGAACAGTTCGGTAGGTTACGCCAAGCTGGTCTCGCTCTGGTATTCGCACCATCGCGGCCTGATCCTAGGGCTTGTCACGGCCCTTGGCGCGGGCGCGGGCTCCGCCATCGTTCCGCAGGTGATGCGGGTGGTGATCCACGCCTACAATTGGCGGATCGCTTACTTCTCGCTCGGTGCCTATATATTGATCCTGCCGCTGCCACTGCTGTTCTTCATGATGCGCGAACCTGCCCGCAGCAACAACGTCGCCGATATCCGCCGCGCGGAAGCGAACCTGCCGGGGCTGACCCGGGCCCAGGCGATCCGCATGCCCACCTTCTGGCTGATCTTCGCGGCCATCTTCCTTGCCTCGATGGCCCTGATCGGCACTACCGCGCATGCAGTGCCGCTGCTGACCGAGCGCGGCTTCTCCTCCCTGATCGGCACCACCGCGATCTCGTGCTTCTTCTTCGGCGGCATCGCCGGCCAGCTCACCGCGGGGTTCGTGGCCGACCGCATCAATTCCCAGCGCGTGGTGCTGCCCTATTTCCTCTCCGCGCTGGTGGGCGCGATGATCGTGCATACGGCCACCCAGACCGGCGTCCTGCTCGGCGGCGCCCTGCTGATGGGGTTGGGCCAAGGCGCAGAGATCGCCTTCGCCGCCTACCTGACCTCGCGCTACTTCGGGCTGAAGGCCTATGGCGGAATCTACAGTCTGTTCTTCGCCGCCAGCAATGTCGGTATCGGAGTCGGTCTGATGACCATGGGCGTCGCCCATGACTATTTCGGCTCATATCGTCCGATGACCTACGTCTTCGGCGGAGCGCTGGCCCTCTCTTCGATATGCATCGCCCTTATCGGTCCCTACGCCTACGCCAGCCGCAGAGCGATCAATACGGCTGGTGCAGGTGGCCTTGGCCTTGGAGCGGCCAAGGTGGAGACGATCTGAAAAGGCCACGCCGACAGCGACTAGGCCCATACCCGTCATTGGAGCTGTCACCGGAAGTGGGCGTTCACCGGCGGCCGTAACCGTTCCGATTGCATGCGCCAAGTTGCCGGCGACCCCGCGCTTCTGATCTCTCCCGAACGCGCGGCGGCTTTCGTGATACGGCCGTCGCAAACGATAATTAAAGCTATCGTCGTTGGACACAAACCGGCGGCGCCCAGACACGCCCGCCCGATCCGCAACCTGCGTTCACACGCTGTCTGGTCGTACGAGGGCTTGGAATGACTAAGGGAATCCGGCGCGTCGGCGCCATGTTGGCGGCGCTCCTGACGGTGTTTTGCACGCCGCAGCTGGCCGCTGCTCTCCCGGATCGCGCATCGACGCCGCTACGCTCGGTCGCGCCGGACTTGGTGCTGACGGGAGAGATCGGGCCGCAGGACAAGCTCACCTTCCACGACGTCCCCTTCGCCGTGCCGCAGGGCGTGGTGCGGATCAGCGTCGAGTTCGACTACACCGAGCGCGACAAGCACACCGTCATCGACCTCGGAATCTCCGACCCCGACGGCGTGCGCGGCTGGAGCGGCAGCAACAAGTCGAGCTTCACCCTCTCGCGCACGGACGCCACGCCCTCCTACCTGCCCGGCGCCATCCACGCCGGAACTTGGAAACTGAATCTGTCCGTCTCCGCCATCCGACCGGACGTGCACGCGCGCTATACGGCCAGGGTCTGGTTCTGGCGCCACGGGGACATACCGGCGGTGTCGACCTTCTCCGCCGCGCCGCTGAAGACGGGCGCGCATTGGTATCGGGGCGACCTGCACATGCATACGGCCCACAGCGACGGCTCGTGCGCCAGCTTGACCGGGCGGCCGGTCCCCTGTCCGCTCTACCACACCGCCGAGGCGGCGGTGGCCCATGGCCTCGACTTCATCGCCCTGTCGGACCACAACACCGGCTCGCACTACGACGCCGTGCGCGAACTTCAGCCGGCGTTCGACACCTTGCTGATGATCCCGGCGGTCGAGGTCACCACCTTTCAGGGCCACGCCAACGTGTTTGGCACGACCGAGCCGGTCGACGCGCGGCTGGGCGGCCCCACCGTTTCCAATGTCGGTGCGATCCTGGACCAGGTGCACGACCTGCACGCCCTGATCTCGATCAACCACCCGACCTCCCCGACCGACGAGACCTGCCGCGGCTGCGGCTGGAGCGCGCCGGACACCGACTGGTCCAAGGTGCAGTCGATCGAGGTGTTGAACGCGGGCGAGTTGTGGGGCGCGATGGGCGATGCGCGGGTCAAGCGGCCGGGCGTCGCCTTCTGGCGTGACCTGCTCAACGAGGGCCATCACCTGACCGGCGTCGGCGGCAGCGACAATCACGACGTGGAGTTGGGTCGGCTCGGCGTCGGCTTCCCCACCACCGTGGTCTATGCGCCCGAGCTATCGGAACGCGCTGTCCTGGACGCGATCCGGGCCGGACACGTGTTCATCGACGCGCGCGGTTCGCGCGACGGCCTGCTGGAACTGACAGCTCAAGGCCCTTCCGGGCGGGCGATGATGGGCGACACCCTCGCCGCGCCGGCAGGCGCCAATTTACAGCTCAGCGTCCACGTCGCCCATGCGAAAGGGGGCCGGATCACTCTCGAGCGAGACGGCGCGCCCCTGACTCTCCCGGACGCCGTGATCGCCAGCGACGACGAAGTGAAAACCCTTCAACTCGCCGCCGACGGTAAATCCCATTGGATAAGCGCGGACGTCTCGATCGGAGGGCGACCCGTTCTGATCGGAAACCCGATCTATCTGGCTCCCTGACCACGTCGAGCAAGGCCGCGCCAGGTCGAAAGGGCGAGACTTCAAGTCGAAGGTCTCGCCAGCATGGTCTCGACCTCGCGCTCGGCCGCCGCCCTGGTCTGGGCGTCCCTAACGCCGCTGCCGGGGCTGGTGAAACCGACGTGCACGCCCTTCACGCGCCCGTCGCGACCGACAAAGAAGGTGGTGGGCCAGGCGCTGAGATTGACGGCCTGGGGCAGCTTCTCGTGAACGGCCTTCGGGTCTCCGGCCAACAGGACGGTGTAGGTGATCCCATAGCGCTGGACGAAGGCGCGCAGGCGCTGGGGATCGGCGAGTTGGTCCGGTTGCTCGAAGTCCAGCGCCACGACCTCCAGCCCCTGCCGGTGATGCTTGGCGTAGAGCGCCTGAAGGAAGGGCGCTTCGTCGTGGCAGTTGGGACACCAGCTGCCCATCACATCCACAACCACTACCTTGCCGCGGAAACGCGCGTCCGTGTTGGCGACCTTATGTCCAGCTAGATCGGGAAAGGCGAACGCGAAGGGCGCGGAAGGGTCTTTCACTCCGGTAAACCGGGTGGGATCGGCCGGCGCGAGGCCTTGCGCCAACGCCGCCTTCGGACGGAGCCCAACCAGATCGGCATGGCCGTCGCTATCGGTCAGGTCGAGCTTGAGCCGTCCGTCGGGCTGGACCCGTATCTCAAGCAAGGCGGGCCGTTCGCCCGCGAAGTGCGACAGGTGAAAGGCCCCGTCGACATAGCGCCCGTTCAGGGTCCCGGTATCGCCATCGACCCTTAGAATGGCCGCGCTGATTTCGCCGCCTGCCTGATGCACGATCAGCCGCCAAGCCTGCTCGCCCTTCGCGCTGGCCTTGGGGACGATCCACTCGCCGGAGATCGATGGCGCGTGGGGCGCCGCCGGCACGCCTGGAGCGCCCTTGACCGCATGGATCGGGATCGCCGTGTGATTGCGCGTGTAGGTGCCATCCAGAACGCCACCGTCCACCGATACGTCCAGCGTCGCGGCGTAACTTGGAAACAATAGGAGCAGCCGCCCCGACGCGATCGTCCCCGGAGCCGACGGATTGGTGGGCCGCGTTCCATCGAAGAACGTCGCCCGCACCACGCCGCTCCGTTCGGCAAGATCGAGGCGGAAGGGGATGTCGGCCCCATTGACCTTGGCTACGGCGCTCCAGCCTCCGCTGAGGGTTGCAGCCGGACCTGCCAAGGTCGGCGGCGGCGCCACGGTCAATGCAGTCGCCACCGCCACGGCCAGATAGACAGCCCTGATCATTTATATTGTTCCGCCATCGCGCTGCGACAGTTCGGTCGCTTCCCAGCAGCAGCACTCGGACTTGAGACCCGCAAACCAGGACTTCGGGGCCCCTCTTCAGTTTTCCTGCGCCCCAGGCGAAACGTCGCCCAAATCCTGTCCCCACATAGCGTTGCGCAACGGGACCCAGCTTCTCTGAAGACGAAGCAAGTCTCTCTGGGTTGCTTGCAAACCCCTCGGTCCGCCTGATCGCATCATGACCTCGTGGACGATGCCGGCGTGTTGACACCCATAAATCCAAACCCGACGAAGGATGATCGCAGCGACGCCGACGTTCGCGGACGCGATAGACGAATGGGCGCGGTCGAATGGCCTACGATCGGGATCGCACTGACCATCTACGTCGGATGGTTCGCCCTGACCTTCTTCCATCACCTCGTCCCGATCGCCCTGCGCGTCATTGCAGGCGGATGGCTGGTGGCCTGGCATGGTTCGCTTCAGCACGAGGCGATCCACGGACATCCGACCCGATCGCGGCGAGTGAACACGGCGCTGGCGATCTGGCCGCTAGCCCTATGGCTGCCGTTCGAGATTTATCGCCGCTCTCACCTGGATCATCACGCGGCGGAACACCTGACGCTACCGGGCTCGGATTGCGAGACGCGTTACCTACCTCCGCCCAAAAACGCCTGGGCGCGCGCCCACTATGTGCTGGAGGCGGTCCAGGCGCCTCTGCTCGGAAGGCTCCTGATCGGCCCCTTCGTCACTGTCGGCCGATTCCTGGCGCAGGAGACAGTTCTGGTGATCGGCGATGCTGGGCGCGCGAAAATCTGGTGCGAGCATCTGGGTCTGGCGCTCGGCGTTATCGCCTGGGTGGTGGGGGTCTGCGGAATGGGTCTGGGCGAATACCTGCTGACCTTCGTCTATCCGGGCGTCGCCCTGTCGCTGTTGCGCTCGTTTGCCGAACACCGCGCCCATGAAGATCCCGGGCGCCGGATCGCAGTCGTCGAGAAGGCGCCGGTGCTGGGCCTGCTCTACCTGAACAACAACCTCCACGTGGTCCATCACGCCGATCCGGGCGCCGCCTGGTATCGCCTGCCCCTGCTTTATCGTCGCCACCGGGCCGAGGTTCTCGACCGGGGCGGCCCCGTCTATGCGGGCTATCGCGAAATATTTGGGCGTTACCTCCTGCGTCCGCACGATCGGCTGGTCCACCTGGCGCTCGACGAAGGCGGAACGTCATGACCGCCCACAGCTTCGACTGGGCTCATATCGGAAAGGCCACAGGGGCGCTCGCCGCCCTGCCGATGTACGACTTCCCCGAACTGCAGCCCGCCACCGACGGCCTATGGGCTGCGATCCGAGATCGCCTGCAGACCACAGGTGTGGCTTGGGCGCCTCCCACGCTGACACGGAGCGGCGAGCTCGAGGCGCTCTGGAGCGACCCCCGTCTCCTGCTGACCCAGACGTGCGGCTACCCTTTGATGACGAAGCTGCGCGGTCGAGTGCGGCTGGTCGCGACCCCACACTACAAGGCGCGCGGCTGCGACGGTCCCTTCCATCGCGCTGCTGTCATCGTGCGCAAGACCGATCCGGCCCAGAATCTTGCGGACCTTCGCAAGACGAGACTGGCGTTGAACGCACCGGATTCCAACACCGGCATGAACCTGCTGCGCGCGGAGATCGCGCCGATCGCCGGTGGCTCAAGCTTCTTCAGCAATGTGATTTTGACCGGAAGTCACGCCGACAGCGTCGTAGCGGTGGCCAATGGCGTTGCGGACACAGCCTCCATCGATGGAGTCACCTGGGCCCTTATGCAGCGATTGCGGTCAAAATTGACGGATCAACTGAGAGTCCTGGCCTGGACCTCCCAGAGCCCCGGCCTTCCGCTGATCACTGGCCGCCTAACAGACCTCGCCACCTTCCAGGCGATGCGTACGGCATTGGAGGACGTCGTCCACGATTCGGCCCTCGCGTCAGTCCGAAATGAGCTGCTTATCGTGAGCTTTCATCCACTTTCCGAAGCCTACTATCATGGGCTGATGTATTTCGAGCAGATGGCTATAGATCAAGGATATCCCGCTCTGAAGTAATACCGCGCCCGAACCCAAAGCGAGCAGACAAGAGCTAAAGTCCATCCAAGGCGACGGCCCTATTGGAAAGTCGACGCCCATGGTTGTCAGCCAACAATCCACGGTAAGCGAATAGCAGACCGAGCCAGGGGTGGGCGACGACGACGCGGAAACGATAGCGACCGGCCTCCTCTTGCGCCCTCGCCCGCATCAACGGCGCCAACCCCAGGGGTAGGTCCAGACCCAGGATGCCCCACCTCGACAAGACCCATGTGACGCCCTGACGTGAAGGCTGCAGATCGAAGCCAAATCTCAGCGGTCCGAAACGCTCCTCAAAGGCGCCAAGCTCCCGTCCCTGGACAAGCCTGGACGAAAAACGCGCCGCCCCGAAACGCCGCGTCCAGGTCTCACCCCGTTCATCCGGGGCGATTTTCACCTCGACATCCGAGCGCCCCGATGAGGGAAGGCCGAGCACTCGGCGCATGATCCGAGCGGAGAAGGAAGAGCCCGCCCGCGCAACGGCGTCGCCTCTGAAGGTCATGGGCGCCATGCCCGCATGCACGGCCTGGACCGCCATCGGCAGTTCGGCAAATCGCCGCCCCAGCAGCCTTCGGTACAGTGCGGGGCTGGAGGGATGGCTCTCGTGGCGGATCGTCGTGATCGGGTAGGGATCGAGTTCGCGGACAATGGCCTCTAGCGGCAAAAGACCGGCGGCGGTCATCGCGCCCCGTCTCGCCTCCCGCCCCTCCAGCATCGCCCGGATCAGCGCCGCGATGGGCGCAACCGGCGTATTGGGGCCGGCGTTGGCGTCTGCGCACAGGGCCCAACGCGCGTAGATCGGCTCGTCGTCGCCGTCCCTTCCCTTGGCCTCGACGATCATGCCGCCGCGGTCGGAGCCAAAGGGGACGAACAGGCCGGCCGCGGCCCGGAGCAACGGAGCGAGCGGCGCCAACGAGCGGACCAGCCCAAGGCGCACCGTCCATCCGAGGAAGGCGAGGCCCAGATGCATTGGTGCGAGCTCAAGCCCCGCCATGAACAGCGCGCTCCCCTGGACGGGAAAGCACGCTGGCAGGAGATCCAGATCGGGCGTCTCGCAGATCGACGCCCAGCGGCTTCCCAGGCCTGGCATCCGGACCCGCCGCAACCCCGACCAGCCCGCCGCCTCGCTCCAGCAGCCATCGCGGAAAATCCACACGGGGAGCCCGACGTAGCTCAGGATCGCTTGGACCACGGCGAGCCCCCGCGGCGCACGCGCACCTGGCGAAATGACCACCCTCACCTCGTCGAGCCGCCGCCAGCCGTCGCATAGCTGGTGCAGCGCGGCGTGCGACAGGGCCGGCGTAGAGCTCGCTCCGGTCACAGCCAGCACGCCGGCCACGGTCGCCCCCGGGCCAAGCGCCTCCGCGAACCCGGCGACGAACGCCCGTCCGTCGGAGATGTCGATGTAATGCGCGCCCGCGCTCACGGAGGTTTCAGCCAGATCGTAGCCGCTGTCCTGGAACGGTCCCGCCACGTCGACCACCAGCCAGGGCTGAAGCCGCCCGAGCATTTCCGGCTGTGCGCGATCGAAAGACACCGTCGAGACCGTGGCGCCGCCGTCTAGGACGAGCACGTCACGCAGGTGCTCCAATGCCGGCAGATTGCGGGCGGCGAGCACCAACTCGATCTCGGGCATGTCGGCGAGCATCGCCGCGAGCCGAGAACCAAAGACGCCGGTGGCGCCGACGAGAACGACCCGCTTCGTCATTCGGCCGGAGGCGCCACTTCGAGGAAACGCGCCCGCGTGGCGGGCGGCGGGATCATGCAGGTCTGTCGCTTGCCCAGCAGACGATAGCGATGGCGCGCCGTCCAGCGGTAAACACCATCGCGCAAAGGCCGCGGGATCACGACGAGAAAACGAAGCCAACGCCATGGCCTGGGAAGTCGGGTCAGCATCGCCGCGATCGCATCCGTCCCCTCGAGCACGCGCCCCTTGTCGAAGAACAGAAAGGTCGCCGGATCGAACGGGTCGACCCCGTTGGCCTCGCAAAGCAAGCGGCCGAACGGCGACTGCATGGCGGCGAACCGGATCAGGCCTTGCCGATCCACCGCCGTTACGAAACGCACGTAACCCGAGCAGAGATTGCACACGCCATCGAACACCATCACTCCATCGAGACCGACCGGCTCGACGGAAGCTGTGATGGGCGAAGGTGCGGTGGGCTCCATCCGATCACCATAGCTCGGCTTTCCTGAAGACAGGATACATCTGCCACCCCCGCCCCTGGCAGCGCAGGAGGGGCTGGCGTGACGTGCAAGCTCATTTGCTCATGTCCCCTTGACGATAGGGGCGCCGCGCAGACTCTTCCTTCATTCCACAGGGGAATATTGATGAATCGATTGGCCGCCATGGAGGCGTTTGTCCGGGTCATAGACACTGGATCGTTCACCGCCGCTGGGCGCCAGCTGCGCATCGGGCAGCCGGCGGTCTCCAAGATCATCGCGCAGCTGGAAGAGAGCGTCGGCGTCAAACTCCTGTTGCGCACCACACAGGGGCTGGCGGCGACGGAGGCGGGCGAGACCTTCTACGGGCACGCCAAACGCTCGATCGAAGAAGCCGACGAAGCGGTGCTCAGGGCGCGGGGCGCGGGGGCGGCGCTGACGGGACGCCTGCGGATTTGTGGAGCGGTGACCTTCGGCCGGCTGCACGTTGTTCCGCGGCTTCCCAAGTTCCTCGCCATGCACCCCGAGCTTGATGTCGAGGTGTTTCTCGACGACCGTAATCTCGACTTGGTGGAAGCGGGGATCGACGTCGCGCTACGGATGGGCGACCTGCAAGACTCCTCGCTCACCGCCCGCAAGATCGGCCAAAGTCCTCGCGTGGTGGTGGGCGCTCCAAGCTATTTCGAGACTGCGGGCGAGCCCACAACCCCAACCGAATTGCTCGCACATCAGGCGGTGATCTACGACCAGCGCGGCGGCGGCGCGGTCTGGGCGTTCAACCAGGGTACTGCGGAAAGCGTGGTGACGATCAAGGGTCGCGTGCGGCTCACAGCGGCGGAGGGCGTGCGGGAGGCTGTCTTCGCGGGGATGGGCTTCGCCATCGCCTCCGAGTGGATGTTTGCGCCGGAGATCGCCTCGGGCCGGGTCAGGCGCGTGCTCCACGATTGGCGCCTGCCCGCGACCGATCTCTGGGCGGTGTTCCCGACCGGCCGAAATGCGAGCACCAAGGCCCGCGTCTTCGCCAGCTTCATCGAGCAGGAGCTTGGCTCAACCTTCCAAAGCGAAGCGGCCGCCTCGACATAAGGGGCGAGCACGGTCCGCCTCGCAAGGACGACGTTCTTCAGCCTGGCCGTGGCCGCCGCGCCGCAGCGCTCGCCATGCCAATTTGGAATGACCCTCATTCCCATTCGCCGGCTTACCGAACCCCCGCCTCCGCTGCATCTATCCGCTCGAACGCCGTCATCGTGACGACGGACAGTGGAGCACCCCATGTCCAACCTAAGTGGAAAAGTCGCCGTCATCACGGGCGGATCGAGCGGCATTGGCCTGGCGACGGCCAAGCGCTTCGTCGACGAAGGCGCTTACGTCTTCATCACCGGCCGTCGCCAGGCCGAACTCGACAAGGCCAAGGCCGAGATCGGCAGGAACGTAACCACGGTCCAGGGCGACGTGGCCAACCTAGCGGACCTGGATAGGCTGTACGCCCAGGTGAAAGCCGAGAAGGGCGTGGTCGATATCGTATTCGCCAGCGCAGGCTTCATCGAGCATGCGCAGATTTTCGACCTGTCCGAAGCCCACTATGACAAGACCCTGGACATCAATCTGAAGGGCGTCGTCTTCACGGTCCAGAAGGCGTTGCCGCTGATGACCCGCGGCGGTTCGATCATCGCCGTCTCCTCCATCATCAATGTGAAGGGCGTTCCCGCCCACGGTATGTACGGCGCCGCCAAGGCTGGCGTCCGGTCCCTCGTGCGCACCTGGGCCCAGGAGCTCAAGGACCGTGGCATCCGCGTGAACACGCTGAGCCCCGGCGCTACCGAAACGCCGATCATCCGCGGTCAGTTCGACAACGACGAAGCGTCGGAAGCCGCCAAGAAGGTGTTCGCCTCCATGACCCCGCTCGGCCGTATTGGTCGCCCGGAGGAGCTCGCCGCAGCCGCATTCTTCCTGGCCTCCGACGAGTCGAGCTACGTCACCGGCATCGACCTGCCGGTCGATGGCGGCCTAGCCCAGGTCTAAACGAGATCCATCCGGCGCCACCCAGGGCCGGCGAGCCTAGAGCCGGTCCTGGAACGCCTCTACTGCTGGAGAACATCGAAGCCTGCCTGCGTCGCCGGCCCGTCACCGAAAAGAAAATTCTAGATGTCCGTTTAATTTGTGATGACCCGCGAGGAGACCGTCACGGCGACTTCTTCCGACGACGATGGGCAGCGACCTTGGCGCGGTTTCCACAAACCCCCATGCTGCACCAGCGGCGGGCTCGGCCTCGAGTGTGATCGGCGAACACCAGCGTGCAGTTCTGCCCCTCGCAGGCCTTGATGTGGGTGAAGTCCTCTTCCACCACTACCCGCGCCAGCGCCTCGCCAATTGGGATCAGCAGCGATTCCGGCGAGCGCCATCGCCTCGCCGACTCGAGAGCGAGATGGTCGCCGTCTCGATGGAAAACGATCCGGCCATAGGCCTCATCACGCTCGAGCAGTCGATTTAACGGCTCCAAGTCTTTGACGGCGTCCGACCCAAGCGGGCGGCCCCTCCAGTCTCGTACGAAACCCCTGAACCACTCGCGCAGGTCGCGCGCCTGACCTGCCACCCGGTCCAGCTCGCTTGGCATTGCACGCGCTGCGATCTCCCGCAACGCATCGGCGGGCACGAGGCCGCCCTGGCGTAGCCAGCTGATCAAACCAGGGCCGTCGGCGATCCAGTCGACTAACGCATCCGTCGGCGTGGCCACGGAGTTCAGGAAGTCGAGGCCGCGCGCATCGGCGACGAACATGGCAGGCGGATCGAGGGACATGGCGTCGGTCTTTCAGAGCTTCTCGGCTGCCTGGATACGTAACCTGTAAATACGTTGTTGACAAGTTACATGACCAGAGCGTAACCCTATTAAGGCGCTCAATGCGGTGTCGCATCTCGCCAGCCCATCGCGGAAGTGGAAAAGGGAGGAAGCCTTATGAGCACCAATGACGTCACTGTGGTGCTTGCCCATGGAGCTTGGGCGGACGGATCAAGCTGGGCGCGTGTCATCGAACGGCTCCGATCGGAAGGCCAGCGAGCCGTCGCCGCGCCCCTACCGCTGACGACGCTCGACGATGACGTCGCTGCGCTGGACCGTACCATCGAGCGGGCCGGCGGCCCGGTCGTGCTCGCGGGCCACGCCTATGCGGGAGCCGTGATCGGCGCCACCCGCTCGAAACGGGTCAAGGCGCTGGTCTATGTGGCCGCCCTCGCCCCTGATGCGGGCGAGACGGTCGCCGACGTGTTCTACCGGACCGAGCCACATCCCCTGGCGCCAAGGCTAGCCCCGGATGCAGACGGGCTGATCTGGCTGCCGGAGGAGGCCTTCGCGACTGCTTTCGCGCCACAAGCGTCGGAGGCCGAACAGGCCGTCCTCGCCGCCGTGCAAAGGCCCATCGCCGCCGCCTGCATCGGCAAGCCCGTCGGGCGCCCCCTCTGGCGGGATATCCCGAGCCTATATCTGGTGGCGGAGGAGGATCGCATGATCTCTCACCTCAACCAGCGCTTCATGGCGGAACGAATGGGCGCCCGCACGATATCCCATCCCGTCGATCACACTCCGATGGTCGCCCGGCCCGATCTCGTGGCCGCCGCGATCCTCGACGCGTTTCCTCGCTGAGAGGCTGGAGATACGGGCTGAAGGCCGACCGATGGAGGGCCGCCCTCGCCCCTTAAGACACCTCAGTAACTGCTTTATGGCAGTTACCACACAAGGAGAAATGCCATGAGTTCGATCACTTACAACAACGTTGACGTCGACGGACTGAAGCTCTTCTACCGCGAGGCGGGGGCTTCGAATGCGCCCAAGCTCCTGCTGCTGCACGGCTTCCCCACGTCCAGCCACATGTTCAGGGACTTGATTCCTCTTCTGGCCGATCGCTTCCACGTCATCGCGCCCGACCTGCCGGGCTTCGGACGGTCTGACACCCCCAAGGCCAACACCTTCGACTCCATCGCCGACACCATCGAGCGCTTCACCGAGATCGTCGGCTTCGACCGCTTCGCCGTCTACGTCTTCGACTACGGGGCGCCGACTGGCTTTCGTCTCGCGATCCGCCACCCGGAGCGTATTACCGCGATCATCTCCCAGAACGGCAACGCCTATGTCGAGGGCCTGAGCGATGGCTGGAACCCGATCCGCGCCTACTGGGAGGAGCCGTCGGAGATAAACAGAAACGCCCTGCGGGCGATGCTGACGCCGGAGACCACCTACTGGCAGTACAGTCATGGCGTGGCGGACCCGACACGGATTTCCCCGGATGGCTACACTCTGGACGATTACTATCTGACCCGCGAAGGCGCGGCGGATGTGCAGCTCGATCTGTTCGGGGACTACAAGAGCAATGTCGCGCTCTACCCGACCTTCCAACAGTATTTCCGGACCCACGCGCCACGGTTCCTCGCGGTCTGGGGAAGGAACGATCCGTTCTTCCTTCCGCCGGGCGCAGAGGCGTTCAAGCGCGACATCCCCGGCGCCCAGGTGAACTTCTTCGACACCGGCCACTTTGCGCTCGAGACCCACGCAACCGAGATCGCCGAGGCAATCCGGAAATTCCTCGGCTGAGCATCAGCGGGGCGGACGCGGCCTCCCCGCCGCCGCCCCGCTTCAATCCCGAAGCTCGCCGAAGATGTGGCCAGAATCCATGCGAACAAAGGAGACGGAAATGAGCAAGACGGTGGCGATCGTGACCGGCGCTAGCCAGGGTATCGGCGGCGCGACGGCTGTGCGACTGGCCCGAGACTTTTCGGCGCTGGTGCTGGTGGCTAGAAACCAAGACAAGCTGGATGAGACGGCGCGGCTGGTTCGTGAGGCCGGGGCCGAGGCGCTGACGATTGCAGTCGACCTGTCCGAGGCGTCTGCTGCGAAGCGCATCGTCGACGACACCCTCGCCAAGTTCGGTCGGATCGACGCTCTGCTCAACATCGCCGGAGCGGTTCCCCAGATCGACCTGTTCGAGATGACCGACGCGCAATGGGACGCGGGGCTGGCGCTCAAGCTGCATGGGGCGCGCCGCCTGACCATTGCCGCGTGGCCGGCGCTCAGGGCCGCCAAGGGCTCGGTAGTCCTGATCTCGGGCAACTCGGCGATCTTCCCCAAAGCGCCCTACGCCGCGGTCGGAACCATCAACGCGGCGATCGTGGCGCTGGCCAAGGCGTTCTCGGATCGCGGCATCGAGGACGGCGTGCAAGTGAACAGCGTCCTGCCGGGCGCAGTGATGACCGGCCGCCGCCGCTCCTACCTGGAACATTGGGCCCCGCTCCACGGCATGACGCTCGAGGAAGCCACGGCTAGGTTTCCGAAGGAGGCGGCGATCGCCCGTTACGGCGAGCCCGCGGAGATCGCCGACCTGATGGCGTTCCTCGTTTCGCCGGCCGCAAAGTGGATGACGGGCTCAGCGCTCCGTATGGACGGCGGGGAGGTCAAGTCGATCTAAGGCAAGATGCGAAACGCGCCGGCATCCCCATTCCCTGACGGAGAAGGTTCAAGCAGGGCTGGACTGCGCTTGCACTGTAGTTCCGCGCCCCAATGGGCCGCTGGAGCTGTTGCCGCCGACGTGCTGGATTCTGCGCGGACAGGGGGCGTCGCCGCAGCCAGCCTTGCCGCCTAGACGCATATTCATCCGCGCCATAGTGAGTGTTGACGGCGGCCGCTACTAGGCTGCATGGTGGGTCTCGACAGTCGTCAATAATGAGCGATTGCGAAAACAGGGAGGGCGGCGGTGAAGAAACTGAACGCCGCCAGGCGTGCCAAGAAGCAGGCCTGTGGATCGCTTCGCGCCGTCATTGGCGCCTCGCACTACAGATATAGCGCCTAAGCCGTGGCGGTCCAGGAATCCGCACCGCCGGTCGGCCCCTTCCCACCGGTCGAGCAGCCCCTGACGGGCCGATCCGCCGCGCCAGGCAGGCGGGCCTGGATCGTGCTGGCCATGCTCTGCTTCGTGTATGTCCTGAACTTCCTCGATCGCCAGTTGCTTTCGATCCTGGCCAAGCCGATCCAGGACAGCCTGCATCTGACCGACAGCCAATTGGGCAGGATCGGCGGGCTGTATTTCGCCCTGTTCTATTGCCTGATCTCCATCCCTGTCGGCTGGCTCGCGGACCGGACCAACCGGGTCGGGGTGCTGTCGCTGGCCTGCGCGATCTGGAGCGCGGCGACAGCGGCTTGCGGGCTGGCGACCAACTATCCCCAACTCGTCGCGGCGCGGATGGCGGTGGGCGTTGGCGAGGCCGGGGGCGTGCCGCCCTCCTACGCCATCATCTCCGACTACTTCCCGCGCGGGCGTCGCGGCACGGCGCTGGGCCTGTTCAACCTGGGTCCGCCAATCGGACAGGCGCTGGGCATCGCCTTCGGAGCCTCCGTCGCCGCCGCCTTCAGCTGGCATCAGGCCTTTCTGGCCGTGGGCGCGGTCGGCTTGCTGGCGGCCGTGGCGATCAAGCTGGTCGTGCCCGAGCCGCGGCGCGGCGGCCTAGACCCCAACCGATTGGCCGAACCACCCGCCCCCCGTGTCCTCAAACCCCCGATCCTCGCCGCAAAGCCTTCGACATCGGGCTTTTGGCCGACGATGCGGATGTTCTTCTCCAGCCCCTCGCTCGTGCTCGTCTCGCTCGCAAGCGGCGCGACCCAGATGATCACCTACGGGTCGACCAATTTCACCACCCTGTTCCTCATGCGCGAAAAGGCCATGACGCTGAACCAGCTGGCGCTCTGGTACGCCCTGCTCGTCGGCATCGGCATGAGTGCCGGGATATTCGCGTCCGGACGGGTGATCGACCGGTTCACGCGCCGTTCGAAGCGGGCCTACGCCCTGGTCCCGGCAGGCGCGCTCGCCCTGGCGGTGCCCTTCTTCGTGGGCTTCGTCTGGGCGCCGTCATGGCCGATGGCCCTGGCCTTCCTGATCGGCCCGGTCTTCCTCAACTACTTCTATCTCTCTTCGGCGGTCGCCCTGGTCCAGGAGGAGGTCGCACCGCACCAGCGCGTGCTGTCGGGCGCCCTGCTGCTGCTGATCATGAACCTGATCGGCCTGGGCCTCGGACCGACCTATGTCGGCGCGGCGAGCGATTTCTTCCGCGCCGCCCACCCGCACCACTCGCTGCAATTCGCCTTCTACGCCCTGCTGCCGTTCTACGGCCTGGCCATAGGGCTGTTCCTGTGGCTGGCGCGGGTGCTGCGAAAAGAAGACCTCACAACGGGAGCCCCGCGCGCATGATCCGGATCCGTCGCCTACTTGCCCTTCGTCGCTTGCTTTTTTGGGGCGCTGCAGCCGCCTGCCTCGCCGCCTCGCCCGCGGCCCACGCCCAAAACGCCCCGCTCGTGGACGCTCCCGCCGGCCGGGTGCAGGGCGCAAGCGCAGGCTCGGTGAACGCCTTCAAGGGCATCCCCTATGCGGCCCCGCCGGTCGGGCCAGCGCGCTGGAAGCCGCCCATCTCCGCCCCGCGCTGGGAGGGCGTGCGCGAGGCCACCCAATTCGGCCCCGCCTGCATGCAGCCCAATCCCCGCTCGATCAGCATCTATGCCGACCCGTTAGCCTCGACGAGCGAAGACTGCCTGTCGCTCAACGTCTGGGCGCCCAAGGGCGCGCACGACCTACCCGTTATGGTGTGGATTCACGGCGGCGCCCTGACCAGCGGCGCCAGCAGCGAAACGATCTATGACGGCGCCCGGCTGGCCGCCCAGGGGATCGTCGTGGTCTCGATCAACTACCGGATGGGCGTGCTGGGCTATCTGGCCCATCCCAGCCTCGGCGCGGAGTCGCCGGCTGGCCTGTCGGGCAACTACGGCCTGCTCGACCAGATCGAGGCGCTGCGCTGGGTCAGGCGCAATGTCGGCGCGTTCGGCGGCGATCCGTCCAAGGTGACGATCGCGGGCGAATCGGCCGGCGGCCTCAGCGTCATGTACCTGATGGCCTCCCCCCCGGCGCGGGGCCTGTTCAGCGGCGCGATCGCCGAGAGCGCCTACATGATCACCACGCCGGCGCTGAAGCGGAGCGTGTTCGGCATGCCCTCGGCCGAGGACGAGGGGGTGAAGCTCGCCGCCAAGCTCCATGCCTCCGACATCGCCGCCCTGCGCGCGATGGACCCGCAGGCCCTGACCAATGCGGCCGCCGCCTCCGGCTTCGCCCCGTTCGGCGCGGTGGACGGGAAGTTCCTGCCGGGCCAGTTGGTCGACGTCTTCGACAAGGGCGAACAGGCGCGCGTGCCGATCCTGGCCGGCTCCAACAGCGGCGAGATCCGCTCCCTGACCTTCCTGCTGCCGCCGGCGCCCGCCAGCGCAAGCGAATACGAGCGGATCATCCGCGAGCGGTATCGCGACCTCGCAGACTCGTTCCTGAAGCTCTATCCCAGCACCGACATTCGCGAGAGCATGCTGGCGACCACGCGTGACGCCATGTACGCCTGGACCGCCGAGCGGCTGGCCAAGGCCCAGGCTGCGATCGGGGCGCCGTCCTATCTCTATCTGTTCGATCACGGCTATCCGGCGGCGGACAGTAAGGGCCTCCACGGCTTCCACGCCAGCGAACTGCCCTTCGTGTTCGGCACGCGGGACCTCCTGCCGCCCTACTGGCCCAAACCGCCGGAGACGGCTGAAGAGACGCGGCTGTCCGACGCCATGGTGGGCTACTGGTCCAGCTTCGTGAAAACTGGCCGGCCCGAGGCGACGGGCGAGCCCCAATGGCCGCGGTTCGGCGCGACGGACGCCTACATGGCGTTCGAAGCCGGCCCGCAACCGAAGACCCACCTGCCCCAGGAAGCCTACGCGCTGCACGAGGCGGTGGTCTGTCGTCGCCGGGCCGACGGAACCCTGGCGTGGAACTGGAACATCGGCGTGATCGCCCCGCCGACGCCGGATAAGAGCCCAGCGTGTCCGTGACCGCCCTGCGCCTGGCCCTCAGCCCTTGAGGGCCAGGAAACCCGCGGCCATGAACTTGGCGATCCGTTGCTTGACCGCGCCGAAGTCGTCGGAGTGGCACACGCCGCCCGAGAGCCGGTCGATCCGCCCGGTCCGGGCGAGCGTGTTCATCAAGGCGCCCGTCACGAAGTGGTATCCCCAGAAGATGTCCGCCTCGGAATAGTCGGGTAGCGCGCGCTTCAGTATGCCGACGAGCTTGAGCACCACCGGATCGAAGTGGACGTCCATCAGCGCCGCCCCCTCGGGCGTGTTGCTGACGCGGGCGCAGAAGGCGGCGTAGTTCAGCCAGGGCTCTCCCCCCTCGATATAGAGGTCAAGGTCGACATCCAGAAAGGCGTGCAGGGCCCCCTCCACCGTAGGGTGGTCGCCGGCCGTCGCCTCATAGCCTTCGAGGGCTTCCATGCGACGGCCGACGGTGACGCCGGCCCGCCGCGCGAACACCGCCTCGAACAGGTTGTTTTTGTCCTTGAAATAGTAGTGCAGGAGCGTGGTGTGCACGCCGACGCGCTGGGCCACGTCGCGAAGGGTTACGCCATCAAGGCCAGCCTTCGAAAACAGGTACTCGGCCGCATCAAGGATGGTTTCCAGAGTTTCCGCCCGCTGAGCCGCCTTGCTGCGACGAACGCGCTTGGCGCTGGAGGCTTCCGACACCGAGCTGTCCCCTGTTTCTCCAGGGGCGAGCGCCCGCGTCACATCTGTCAACGATCGACTCCCTCGGTGGCGATCTTCCCGTTGACGTAGTCGGCACGCAATTGGTTCTTGTCAATCTTTCCGGTCGCGGCGAGCGGCATGGTCTCGACCTGCGCGATCTGGTCGGGCAACCACCAGTCGGCGATCTCACCGCGAAGCATGTCGAGCAGGGCCGGGCCATCGACCGCCTGGCCTTGCCGCGACTCCACGATCAGGACCGGACGCTCGCCCCACTTGGCGTCGAAGCGACCGATCACCGCCACCAGGCCCACGGCGGGATGGCGGCCGACGATATCTTCGATCTCGGCGGGATTGATCCACTCGCCGCCGGACTTAATCAGGTCCTTCGACCGTCCACAGATGGTGAGGGCGCCCGCCTCGTCGATGCTGGCCAGATCGCCGGTGTCGAAATACCCCTCCTGGTCCAGGGCGTCCGTCTCCGCCTTGAAGTAGCGGTCGAGCACGCTCTGACCCTTCACCTTCAGGTGGCCGACCACCCCGCGCTGCTCCGCCAGCGTGACGCCCTCGGCGTCGGTGAGCTTAAGGTCGAGCCCCATGGGCGGGCGGCCGGACGCGCGCGTCTCGGACGGCGGCGCGTCGGCCGGCGCGATGGTGCCCATGGGCGATAGCTCGGTCATGCCCCAACTGGTCTGCACCCGGGCGCCCAACCGCTCCTCCATCCGCCGGATCAGCGCGTCCGGACAGCTCGAACCGCCAATGATCACCCGCTTCAGGTCCGGTAGCTCACCGCCCACCGCGTCGAGATGATCGAGCACGCCGAGCCAGACGGTCTGGACGCCGGCGGCGACGGTCACCCCCTCATCCCGCATTAGCACGGCCAAGCTGGCGCCGTCGGTGTGGCGGCCGGGCAGGATCAGTTTGGCGCCCGTTGCGGGCGCGGCAAACGGCAAGCCCCAGCCGTTGGCGTGAAACATCGGCACGGCCACAAGCAGGGCGTCGCTTCCCGTCAGGGCGATGCTGTCGGCCTGTAGGGCGCGCAGGGTGTGCAGGTAGTTGGAACGGTGGGTGTAGAGTACGCCCTTGGGCTTGCCTGTAGTGCCTGACGTGTAGCAGAGCCCGGCTGGGGTCTCTTCGTCGAAACCGCCCCAGGCGACAGGGGCGCCGTAGGCGTCGAGCAGGGCCTCCTGCGGCCAGACCCGCGCTTTCAGGCCCAGGTTGTCCGGCGCCAGCCCGTCGCCATCCATCAAGATCACGTGCTCGAGACCCGGACAGAGCGGCGCGAGATCCGCCAGCAGCGGCGTCAGGTTGCAGGCGACGGCCAGCACCCGATCCTCCGCCTCGTTGATCATCGCCGCCAGATGGGCTGCGGTCAGACGTGGATTGAGGGTATGGCAGACGAGCCCCGCGCCCATGGCGGCGTAGTACATCTCCAAATGATGCTGGGTGTTCCACGCCAGCGTCCCGACCCTGTCGCCGAAGCTCAGCCCCAGCGCCGCAAGCGCGCCCGACAGGAGGTTGCTGCGGGTTCTCAGCGCGGCATAGCCGATCCGCCGCACGCTCCGGCCCGCCTCCGCCGTGACGATCTCGCGGTCCCCCGACCACTTGGCGGCATGGTCGAGGAACTTGTCTACCGTAAGGGCGTAGGATTGCATGGGCGCTTGGCGAGGACTGTGAGTACGAGGACACTGTTAACGTAGGGATTTGGCCGCCGGCCACGTCCGGTCGGCGGCCGAGCAAGGCGGCGTCAGAACGTCTTCAAGACACTGATGCCGAACTGTCGTGGCGCGCCAGCCAGGCGGATGGGCGACAGCAGCGCGCTGACGTATTGGTCGTCGGTCAGGTTGTAGCCGTACAGGGTGGTGACGAAGCTGCCGTGGGTCCAGGCGAGCGAAGCGCCCAGGATCTTGCGCGACGCCAGGAAGTCGCCCTGCGACGCGTTGTCGAACAGAGTGCCCCACTGGGATGACACGTAGCTGAAGTTGACGTTTGGCGTGATCAGGTCGCCATTCCCCAGATGGAAGTCGTACTGCCCGCTGACATTGAAGGTGACGTCCGGAGCATAGGTCTGCGGATGGCCGCTCAGGTTGAGGCAGACCCCGTTGGCCGGCCCGTTCCGCGGATCGCAAGTCCCAGATTCGGGCAACCGCGGGTCCTCGGCGTAGAAGGTTCCGAGCGCGGTGTGCTCGAGGCCCATCCCGAAGCTGCCCTTGAAGTCACCGAACACCGCCTGGGCCGACGCCTCCAGCCCGTATAGCTTGGTGCCGCTGGGATTGTTGACCTCGGTGCTCTGGAGCGGGTTGTTCGGGATCGGCAGAATGACCTGGAAATCTTCGAAATTGTTGTAGTAAGCCCCGAGCTGAGTGCGCAGATGGCCGTTCAGCAGCTTGGACTTCCAGCCGATCTCGTAATCGGTGACGCGTTCCTGCTTGAACGGCGCAGGGATGCCGCCGCCGCCGAAGTACAGTGGCTCGTTCAATCCGCCCGGTTTGGCTCCGGTCGCGACGAAGACGTAGGCGAAGTTGTTCGGGTCGATGTTCCAGTTCAGCGTCACCTTTCCGGTGACGTTTGAGCCGTCCTCGAAGTTGTTGTCCAGGAAGTTAAGCCCGAATTCCGGCACGAAGAACAGCACGTTGACGTCGGTGGTGCTCCAGCTGGAATAGCGCAGCCCCGCCTGGAGCTGGAAGCCTGCCGGCAAGTTAAAGCTGAGCTGGCCGAACACCGCCTCGGTATTGGTCCTGTTCAAGCCTTGCAGGTCCTCGTCCACCTCGCCCGGCGGAACGCCGACGTCGAACTTGCCGCCCTTGCCCTCCGGATAGAGGTAGTCGTTGCTAGAGTAGTAGGCGCCCAGGATCCAAGTGACCGGTCCCTTGTCGGGCGAGATGATGTTGAATTCCTGGGACCACAGCCGTTCGTCCACCGACTCGGCGATGATAAAGTTGTTGGGCGACGGCGCGTCCGTGCCGTCGATGTCGCCCTTCCACCCCGTGCGACCCTGCTGATAGCCGGTGACCGAGCGCAGCGTGATGCCGTCGGGCAACACATAGTCGATCTTCAGGTCAGCGCGAGCGAACTGGTCGACGGCGTAGGTCTCGTAGTTGTTGTTGAAGCGGAACAGGTTGTTGGTGGGATTAGCGCCTCCGGTAGGAGCCACCAGCGCGTCGCCGAAATAACCGCCGTTGTCGAGATAGCTGTAGTCGACCTTGAACAGTACCTTCAGCGCTTCGGTCGGCCGCCACAACAGCGAGAACCGCCCGCTGCCCCACATCGTGTTGGGGTCCCCGGTCAGGCCGTTGATGTGATAGAAGGTGTCGCGGTACTGGGTGTTGAAGGCGAAGCGCGCGGCCAGGGTGTCGTTGATCGGGATGTTCACCGCGCCCTGCAGCTGGGTGTCGTTGTAGTTGCCGTAGTGGGCCAGCAGATAGCCGCTGTTACCGCCGTTGATCATCGGGTCCTGGGTATTGACGATCACCGCCCCGCCGGTGGCGTTCTGTCCGCTGAAGGTGCCCTGCGGGCCGCGCAGCACTTCGATGCTGGAGATGTCGTAATAGGGCTCGTCCTGGAAGTAGCCGGGGAACGAGGCCACCCCGTCGCGATAGGTGACGACGCCGGTGGCCGTCTGGGTATTGTGCTCGCCCTTGCCGATGCCGCGGATGTCGATGTCGTTGCCCTGGCCGAAGTTGTTCACGGTCAGCGACGGGCTGACGAACTGCAGTTGGTCCACAGTGAACACGCCCCGCTTGAACAGGTCGTCCTGGGTCAGCACGGTCGCGGCGATCGGCGTTTGCTGCAGATTGGTGGTGCGGCGCTCGGCGGTGACGACAACTTCCTTTACCGAAGTCCCGCCGTTGCTACTGCTCGGTGTGGACGACGTGGCCGGAGCCGGCGCCGGCGTCGTGGCTTGGGCGGACGAGGTGGTCTGCGCTCCAGCCATGCTGCACCATCCCAGCGCCCACGCGGACGCGCTCAGCCACAATAGGTGGGTCTTCATGTTCCTCCCCTTGCCAACATCTGGCTCGCGCTCTTTGGCGCTTGAGTCGAAGCTCGCTCACCCCTGCCAGACTGTCAACGCTAATTATTGCACTAGTGAATGTCTTGACCGTCGCGCATGGCGCTGCCTAGATGGCGCACACACGGGGGCCTGAGGGTCCTCACGAAGCAGAAAAGCCAGTGGCGACAACGCCGCGGCGGCGGGCGGGAGACGCGTGTGATCGATCTGAACGGACGTGTAGCTATCGTAACGGGCGCGGGCGGCGGCCTGGGCCGCGCCCATGCGCAGCTGCTGGCGCGGCGCGGGGCGCGGGTGGTGGTGAACGACCTGGGCGTCGCCGCCGAAACCGTGGCCGCCGAGATCGCCGCAGCAGGGGGTCAGGCGCGGGCCGCCTTGGGCTCGGTGACCGATGCGGCGTGTATGAAGGAGATGGTCGACAAGACCCTGGAGACCTGGGGTCGCGTAGACATCCTGATCAATAACGCAGGCATACTGCGCGACAAAACCTTCGCCAAGATGAGCTTGGACGACTTCCGCTTGGTGGTCGACGTGCACCTGATGGGCGCGGCCAACTGCACCAAGGCCGTGTGGGACGCGATGCGCGAACAGAAGTATGGCCGCATCGTCATGACGACCTCTTCTTCCGGTCTCTACGGCAACTTCGGCCAGTCCAACTACGGCGCCGCCAAGATGGCGCTGGTGGGCCTGATGCAGACCCTGGCCCTCGAAGGCGATCGCTACGACATCCGCGTGAACTGCATCGCCCCCACCGCCGCCACCCAGATGATGGAAGGCATCGTACCGCGGGAGCAGTTGGCGATGCTGCGCCCAGAGTTCGTCAGCCCGGCGGTTCTGGCGTTGGTCTCGGAGCAAGCTCCGACCCGCACGATCGTCTGCGCCGGCGCGGGCGGTTTTGAGATGGCCAACGTCACCCTGACCCAGGGACTTCACCTTCCTGGCGACCCGCCCTCGGCCGAGGCGTTGCTGGCGCGGTGGGCGGAACTGGCGGATCGGCGCGGCGAGACGTTGCCGGATCGGGGCTGGGCCCAGAGCGAGCTCGAGCTGAAGAAGGCCGGTTTCGTCGCCCCGCAGACACAGGCCGAGGTCGCCTGAGATGACGCGCGACGCTGTTATCGTCTCGGTGGCGCGGACCCCGATCGGACGGGCTTACCGGGGGGCGTTCAACGCCACCCCTGCCCCGTCGCTGGCGGCCCACGCCATCCGCGCCGCCGTCGCGCGCTCGGGCGTCGATCCCGCCGAGATCGAGGACTGCATCCTGGGCGCGGCCATGCCCCAGGGCGTGCAGCACACCATTGGGCGCACCGCCGCCTTGGCCGCCGGCCTGCCCGTCACCGTCGCCGGGCAGACCATCGATCGCCAGTGCTCGTCGGGTCTGATGAGCATCGCCATGGCCGCCAAGCAAGTCATCGTCGACCGGATGGACGTGGTCGTGGCGGGCGGTGTGGAGTCCATTTCGCTGGTCCAGACCCCCCAGTTCCGCGCCGACCCCGATCCGGCGCTGCTGGCCCTGCACCCCGACATCTACATGCCGATGCTGGACACCGCCGAGATCGTTGCGCGCCGGTACGACATCTCCCGCGAGCGCCAGGACGCCTACGCCCTCGCCTCGCAGCGCCGGACGGCCGAGGCCCAGGCCGCCGGCCGCTTCGACGAGGAGATCATCCGCGTCGAAACCACCAAACTGGTCGTCGATAAGGCCACCGGCGCAACCTCGCACGCAGACGTCGTCCTCAGCCGAGACGAAGGCAATCGCCCCGACACGACCCTCGAAGGCTTGGCCTCGCTGAAACCGGTTCGACCAGACGGGTCGATCACCGCCGGCAATGCGAGCCAGCTATCCGACGGCGGCGCCGCCTGCGTGGTCATGGAGGCCGGGCTGGCCGCCGCGCGAAGCCTGACGCCGCTCGGCCGCTATTGCGGCATGGCGGTCGCGGGTGTGGAGCCCGACGAGATGGGCATAGGCCCGGTCTTCGCCGTCCCCAAACTGCTGAAGCGGTTTGGGCTCGGTATCGACGACATTGGGCTTTGGGAGTTGAACGAAGCGTTCGCCGTGCAGGTGCTCTACTGCCGGGATCGCCTCGGCATTCCCGATGATCGACTAAACGTCGACGGCGGCGCCATCTCCATCGGCCATCCTTACGGCATGTCGGGGACCCGTCTGGTGGCCCACGCGCTGCTCGAAGGTCGTCGACGCGGGGTGCGCCACGTCGTGGTCACCATGTGCATTGGCGGCGGCATGGGCGCGGCGGCCTTGTTCGAAGTGGTCTGATCGAGGGGACAAGTCCGTAGTCCCAAAAACAATATGGCTTAGGGCGGAATCCCGATGAGGTTTACGACATTGATGGCGCTTGTCTTGAGCGCCGGTCTACTCGCTCCGGTGTGCGCCTCCGCCCAGGCCGCGCCCCACCGCGCCTCGCCGCCAGGGTCAGGCTACGCGGACCCGGCCGCCTGGCTCTGCCGACCCGGGCGGACGGACGACGTATGTGGCCGCTCGGACCAGGACGCCACCGTCCTCGACGCCGACGGCTCGACCCGTCTGGAGCGGTTCCGCGCCGATCCCAGCGCGCCCATCGACTGCTTCTACGTCTATCCCACCGTCTCCACCGCGCCCGGCGGCAACGCTCCGATGAAGGTCGAGAAGGAGGAGATCGCGGTCATCAACCAGCAGTTCGCGCGCTTCGCCTCGGTCTGCCGTCCCTATGCGCCGCTCTACCGGCAGGGAACGCTGACGGCGCTCCACGCGGCCATGAGCGGACGTCCGAACCCAGCCGACCGAGCCATGGCCTACGACGACGTGAAAGCCGCCTGGGACTACTATCTTGCGCACGACAACCACGGCCGCGGCGTCGTGCTGATCGGCCACTCCCAAGGGTCTCTGGTGCTGGCGCAACTGACCCGACAAGAGATCGACGGGAAACCGATCCAACGACGGGTCCTGTCAGTCATCCTCGCCGGGTATTACTTGCAGGTTCCCGTCGGCAAGGACGTGGGCGGTGAGTTCAAGACGATCCCCCTATGCCGTGCAGCCGGCCAGATCGGCTGCGCCATCAACCTTGCTTCCTACCGCGCCGACAGCCCTCCTCCCGTCGACGCTCAGTTGTTCGGCGCCTCGCACGGACGGGGGCTGCAGGCGGCCTGCACCAATCCGGCGGCGCTGGGAGGCGGCTCCGGCCCGCTCCACGCCTATCTGGGCGCGGGCCACGAAATGGTCACCGCCAGCGGCGTGCCGCCCGGTCCCTGGACCCATCCGCCGAAGCCGATCTCCACGCCCTTCGTCGAGGTTCCCGGCCTGCTCAGCGCCGAATGCCGCGAGGACAACGCCCACACCTATCTGGCCGTCACCATCCATCCGACGCCAGGCGCCGCACGCACCAATGCGATAACCGGGGACGTGATCGTGAACGGCCGCCTGCTGAAGGACTGGGGCCTGCACCGGATAGATATGAATCTGGCCATGGGCGACCTGATCGACATCGTCCGCGCCCAGGGTCGGACCTATCTGGCCCGAGAGCGGTAGCCGGCAATCCCAGGGCGTCCGTCATGACCCTCACCCCGCCCCTGCCGTCCTTCCGACTCAACGGCAAAAGAGCGCTTGTCACCGGGGCGGGACGCGGCATCGGCGCAGCCGCCGCATCGGTCTTCGCCCAGGCGGGCGCGGCGGTCACCCTGTGCGCCCGCACATCCAGCGAGGTGGAGGCCCTGGCCGGGGACATCCGCGAGGCGGGGTTTGCGGCGGACGCCTTCACGCTGGACGTGACCGACCTCGCCGCCGTGCGCCGCGAGGTCGAGGCGCGTGGGCCGTTCGACATCCTGCTCAACAACGCCGGCGCCAACCGCATCCGCTCCATCGTCGAAGTGACGGAAGAGGACTATGACGCGGTGCTGGACCTCAATCTGAAGGCTGCCTTGTTCGTGGCGCAGGCGGTGGCGAAGGGATTGCTGGAAGCCGAGAGGCCCGGCTCGATCATCAACGTCTCCTCGCAGATGGGTTTGGTCGGCGGGGGCGGACGTTCGCTTTACAGCGCTTCGAAATGGGGCCTTGAGGGCTTGACCAAATGCATGGCGATAGAGCTCGCGCCGCACGCTATCCGCGTCAACACGATCTGCCCGACCTGGATCGAGACCGCGTTGACGCGGCCGCTTCTGGAAGATCCCGCCACACGCGATTGGGTGTTCAGCAAGATCAAGCTCGGCCGGCTCGGTCGCATGGATGAACTGACCGGCGCGCTGCTGCTGCTGGCCTCGGACGCGTCCACGCTGATGACCGGAAGTTCGCTGGTCGTCGACGGCGGCTGGACGGCGGGCTAAGCCGCCGCCATCGGCCGGCGCTGGAAAGTCGCCGTAACCCTTTGCACATACCGAACCGTGGACTTTCCGCGTCCGGCTGCCTAAGCTCCGCGGCTAAGTAGCTGGCCTTCAGGATGCAGGGGGAAATCAACCTCCCGCATCGGCGCTCGAAGGGCTACCGAAGAGCCGTCAACCGATATCCGAGCGAGATCGACGATGAAAATGGCCTATTCGGCCGCGCTTGCGGTCCTAGCGGCGACGGGCGCGCAGGCCCAGGTCAATATTGGAACACAGGCGCCCGACCCCACAGTTCCGTTCGTCATGACGCAAGTGGCGACCTTCAACCTGCCCTGGCGCCTGGCCTTCCTGCCTGACGGGCGCATGCTGATCACCGAGAAGGTCGGCCCGATCTGGGTGGTGACCCAGGACGGCGCCAGGACCCCGGTCGCCAATGTTCCGGCCGTGCTGTCCAAGGGACAGGGCGGCATGCTCGGCGTCTTCCTGTCGCCCCATTACACCACCGACCACTATGTCTACCTGACCTATTCGGAGCCGGGCGACGGGGGCTCCAGCCTGGCGCTGGCCCGGGCTAAGCTATCGCTCAGCCAGGGCGCGGCGAGTCTGGACGACCTCAAGGTGATCTGGCGCGACGGCGAGCGCGGCGAAGGCGGACAGTTCGGCGCCCAGATCGCCTTCTCGCCCGACGGCAAATATCTGTTCCTGACGGTCGGCGACCGCCAGCGCATGACCCCTGCCCAGGACCCCAACCAGCCCTTGGGGAAAATCCTGAGGCTGACGCTCGACGGCAAGCCGGCCCCTGGCAATCCGCAGGCCGGCAAGGTCGGCGCGGCCACCGTGCCGGTGATCGATCCGCCAAAGGACACTGAACTGGCCAAGACCGCGCCGGTGATCAGGACCTACACCTTCCCCGGGCCGAACCTGACGCCGGCGGAAACCTGGACGACGGGCCACCGCACGCCCTACGGCCTGGCCTTCGCGCCCGACGGCCGGCTGTGGGAAATCGAGCACGGCCCCAAGGGCGGCGACGAACTCAACCTGATCGAGCCGGGCAAGAACTATGGATGGCCGCTCGTATCCTACGCGACCAACTATGACGGCGTGCCGATCCCCAGCCCGGATACTCGGCCGGATCTTGCTAAGCCGCTCCTTTACTGGACCCCGGTTATCGCCCCTGGGAACTTCATCTTCTACAAGGGCAAGATGTTCCCGCAATGGAACGGCTCGATCCTGGTTGGCGGCCTTGCCAGCATGTCGCTCACCCGCATCGTCATCAACGGCGCCACGGCGAAGCCGGCCGAACGCTGGAGCCTCGACCACCGCATCCGCGACGTGGAGGTGGGGCCGGACGGTGCGCTGTGGATACTTGAGGATTCCAGACACGGCGGACTGTTTCGCGTGACGCCCAAGTAGGGCGGCGCGCCTCTCGCCGCCGTAACCATTCCGCCCTGGCGGCGAATTAAGCTCCATGCTCCTCTTCGTTTTCTCCTACCTCGGCGGCGCCTTCACCATCGTCAGTCCGTGCATCCTGCCGGTCCTGCCGTTCGTGTTCGCCCGCGCCGATCAGCCGTTCGTGCGCAACGGCCTGCCGTTGTTGTTGGGCATGGCGCTGACCTTCGCCGGGGTGGCCACGTTCGCCGCCGTCGGGGGCGGCTGGGTGGTGCAGGCGAATGGCCTGGGTCGGATCGCGGCGATGGCGATCCTGGCCCTGTTCGGCTTGCTGCTGCTGTTCCCCTCCCTTGCGGATCGGGCCACACGCCCGCTGGTCGCCATGGGCGCGCGCCTGTCCGAGGCGGCGACGCCAGGGGGCGGGTCGGACGGCACCTTCGCCACCTCCTTCCTGCTCGGGATCGCAACGGGCCTGCTGTGGGCGCCCTGCGCGGGTCCGATCCTGGGCCTCTTGCTGACCGGCGCAGCGTTGAAGGGCGCCAGCGTGCAGACCTCGTTGCTGCTGCTGGCCTACGCCGCCGGCGCCGCGTCCTCGCTGGCCCTGGCCCTGCTGGTCGGCGGGCGGGGGTTCGCCGGGATGAAACGCTCGCTCAAGGCCGGCGAGTGGATCCGCCGGGTGCTGGGGGCGGCGGTCATCGCCGGGGTCGTGGCGATCGGGCTTGGCCTGGACACCGGCCTGCTCAGCCGGCTGTCAACGGCTAGCACCGCCAGTATCGAACAGGGTCTGCTCGATAGATTCCACGTCGGTCGGGTGCGGGGCGCTGCCGACGCCCTACCGCCCGGACCGCTGCCGGTGGAAGGTGTCATGGCCCCTTTAAGCGGCGCGGTCCAATGGCTGAACTCGCCGCCGCTGACCGCGCAGAGCCTGCGTGGCAAGGTGGTGGTGGTCGATTTCTGGACCTATTCCTGCATCAACTGCCTGAGATCGCTGCCCTATATCCGGGCCTGGGCGGACAAGTACAAGGACCAGGGCCTGGTCGTCATCGGCGTCCATACGCCGGAGTTCGCCTTCGAGAAGGATATCGCCAACGTCCGCCGCGCCGTCCACGACCTGGGCGTGACCTATCCGGTCGCGATCGACAACGACCACACCGTCTGGCGGGCGTTCAACAACGAATGGTGGCCGGCCCACTACTTCATCGACGGCCAGGGCCGCATCCGCGCCCATCACCTCGGCGAGGGCGGCTACGCCCAGTCGGAAAGGATCATCCAGCGGCTGCTGGCCGAGAACGGCGCTGCTCACGTGGCCGGCGGCGTCGTCCAGGTCCAGGGCCAAGGCGCGGCCGCGGCGGCGAGCGGGAACAGGACGATCACGCCGGAGACCTATATCGGCTATGCCCGCGGTCGAGGCTTCGCCAGTCCCGGCGGCATGGTTCGGGACGAGCGTCATGTCTATTCGCCGCCTTCGCCCCTGACGCTGAATCAATGGGCGCTGGCCGGCGACTGGACCGTCGGACCTGAGCACGCGGTTCCACAAGGGCCCGGCGGCCGGATCGTCTACCGGTTCCACGCCCGCGATCTCCACCTAGTGCTCGGCCCTTCCACCGACGGCAAGCCCGTGCGGTTCCGCATCCGGCTGGACGGCCAGCCGCCGGGCGCCGACCACGGTGTCGACGTCGACGCTAAGGGGATGGGTGTGGTCGCACAGCAACGTCTGTTCCAACTCGTCCGTCAGCACGACGGTGTCCGCGACCGGACGTTCGAGATCGAGTTCATGGATTCGGGCATTCAGGCCTTCGCCTTCACCTTCGGCTAGGCTCAATCAACTGAAACCGCCCCAACTATGCTTCCGCGACCCCGTCACGTTAGCCTGACACTTCTCTTCGAACATGGAATTCGCCACGTTCCCAATCGCAGCGGGGTAGCCGCCCACGATAAAGTTGCCCCATGCGTCCACCGCTCAGCGGACAGGCTTCTTCACGCCTCGATCACGTGCGGCGCAAACCGCGAGAGGTTGCCTGTGATCAGACCATCCTCTCGAACACCCAGGCCAGCTGGCTCGCCGTCGACGCTCCAACTCCCGATAATCGGTCGTACGCCGCCAAAATCGGGAAGGTCGAACAGGCCTTGATAGATGACCCTTCCCTCACCGTATGCGCCGTCCGTGCGGGCGATCTCACGGCCAGCCTTTACGACGTGGATATTGGCGCCTTCACGCGCCAAGACCGGCTTTCGAACATAGCTATCGGAAGCGGGCGCATTCCTCGACGCCCACAGGAGATTGGGATGCCCCGGATATAGATCCCACAAAATCGGCAAGATCGCCTTGTTGCTCCATATCATTTTCCAGATCGGCTCAATCCAAACCGTGCGGCCCTGGTTCTCGATCAGGTTGCGTCCGAACGACTCGCTAACCAGCCACTCCCAAGGATAGAGGTGATACAGAGTGCGGATCTCGCGCTCTTGCAGGTCATAAAATTTGCCGGCCGCCCAGCCGATGTCCGAGGCCAGCAAGACCTCCCCGGCCAGTCCAGCTTCCCGCGCCGTGTCGAGGAGATAGGCGGTCGTAACGGCGTCCTCGCCCGTGCTCTCCTGGGCGTGGGCGAAATGGACAAGATCGCCAGCCAGATAGGGCCCGATATCGCTCCATTTGGCGACGAGGCTATCGTGCAGGCTGTTGAACTGCTCGTGGGTCGGAAAGCACTCTTCCTTCCAGGCCCACTGCACCACTGCGGCCTCCAGCAAGGAGGTGGGCGTATCGCAGTTGAACTCGAACAGCTTTGGAGGGCCACGTCCGTCGAAGCCCAGGTCGAAGCGACCATAGTTGAGCGCTGGCGGCTCGGCCTGCCAAGCCTCGATGATCAGAGGCTCACACCAACCGGGTATGCCGAACTGTGCGAAGAGCCGGTTGGCGACGATGTGCTCGCCGGCGTTCAGGAACATGAGATACAGGTCACGCGTCGCGGTCTCGATCGCCTCGATCTCGGCGGGCGTGAAGACGTAGCAGGCGCTCTCGTTCCAGTAGGGCGCGCCCGCCGCCGTGTGCCAGATGAGGCCCAGAGCCTCGACCTTGCCTTGCCAATCCGCACGCGGGCTGAGCGTTCTGCGCTGCACCCCTATTCTCCGGCGCCAAAGCCGCCAAAGCCCCCGAAGCTTCTCGCGGTCCCACCGAAGCCACCCCGGGTGATCCCGCTAGGCGGCAGGGTCCCATAAGCGACCCCAGGCCGAGGTTGATATGACCCGCCGCCCACTAAGCCGCCATAGCCCGGGGCATATCCTCCGCGGTTGAGCGATCCGAGATAATACCAAAGGAAGGGGCTGACCCCACCGCCGACCGGCCGCGTCGTACCGCATCAATCTTCGGACACCCGCTTGCCCTGTTGATCGACGCATACCCGGGCCGGGCCTGTGGAGGCTTCCCAGCCTTGATCCTTGTGGCGGTCGCATCCCGACACCGCTCCCGCCACGGCCAGGACCATGGTTAGATTCAAATATTCGAATTTTTTCACGTCGCCCGCCCCAGAAACCGTGCGGCTTGTATTCCACTTCGTGGCGACTTCAACCGTGGGCAGCCGCCATGTGAGTCCTTTGCGACGAGGTATCGCGCCGAAGACCAGGGCCGGTGGGACGCGCCTCCTCGGCAAGTGGTCGCTCCTCGAGCATTTGTGCGATCCATTGCGTCAACTCCCTCCCGACCACATGGCGCGGCGACGCCGCAAAAGCAGGTAGCCTGCGGGCACGACCAGCATCGACAGCAGCGGGGCGGTGATCATGCCGCCGATCATCGGGGCGGCGATGCGGCTCATGACCTCGGAACCGGTCCCATGCCCGACCAGGATCGGGAACAGGCCGGCCAGGATCACGGCGACCGTCATAGCCTTGGGCCGCACCCGCAGCAGGGCCCCCTCGCGAACGGCGGCTTCCACTAGATCGGCTGAAGGGGAAGGCCCATACGCGGCGAGCGCGGCCTTCAGGTAGATCAGCATCACCACACCGAACTCGGCGGAGACCCCGGCGAGCGCGATGAAGCCCACGCCGGTGGCGACCGATTGGTGGAACCCGAGCAGGTAGAGGATCCAGAACCCACCGGTCAGGGCGAATGGCAGGGTCGCCATGATCAGTGCGGCTTCGTCGAACCGCCCGAAGGTGACGTAAAGCAGGATGAAGATGATCAGCAGGGTCGCTGGGACGACGATCTTCAGCCGGGCGACCGCGTGCTGCAGGTATTCGAACTGGCCCGAGTAGCTGAGACTTACGCCCGGCGAGAGATGGACGTCCTTGCCAACGGCGCGCCGCAGATCGGAGACGACCGAGACCAGGTCGCGTCCGTGCACGTCGATATAGACCCAGGTCGAAGGCCGGCCGTCCTCGCTCTTCAACATGGGTGGGCCGTCGGTGATCTTGAGGTCGGCGACGGTTCCCAAGATGATCTGCTGACCCGAGGGCGTCAGGATCGGCAGGTTGCGCAGGCCCTCCAGGCTGTCGCGAAGCTCCCTCGGATAGCGCAAATTGATCGGGAAGCGGGCGAGCCCCTCGACCGTCTGGCCGATCTCCTCACCCCCGACCGCGCCCGAGATGGTGCTCTGCACGTCGGCGATGTTGAGGCCGTAGCGCGCCGCCGCAGCCCGGTCGATATTGGCGTCGATATAGCGGCCGCCGCTGAGCCGGTCGGCGAGCGCCGAGGTGACGCCAGGGACGTTTTTCGCCGCGGCGGCGACCGCCTGGGCGATGCGGTCGATCTCACCCAGATCGGAGCCCGCGACCTTCACGCCGATCGGGCTCTTGATGCCGGTGGCCAGCATGTCGATCCGGTTGCGGATCGGCGGGACCCAGACGTTGGTCACCCCAGGCACGCGGACCGCCTGGTCGAGTTGGGCGGTGAGCTTGTCCATGGTCATGCCAGGGCGCCATTGGGCGCGCGGCTTGAACCGGACCACCGTCTCGAACATCTCCAGCGGGGCCGGATCGGTGGCGGTCTCGGCCCGTCCGGCCTTGCCGAACACGCTCTCGACCTCCGGCACGGTCTTGATCAGGCGGTCGGACTGCTGAAGCAGCTCCGAGGCCTTGCCGATCGACAGTCCCGGCAGGGCCGAGGGCATGTAGAGCAGGTCTCCCTCGTCCAGGGGCGGCATGAACTCGCCGCCCAGATGCGTCGCCGGCCAGGCCGTGGTGGCGAACACCAGGGCTGCGATCAGCAGGGTGGCGCGCGGCCGACGCATCACCCAATCCAGCGCCGGTCGATAGATCGCGGTCAGGGCCCGGTTGATCGGGTTGGCCCGCTCCGAGGGAATACGCCCCCGGATCAGATAGCCCATCAGCACCGGGATCAGCGTCACCGAGAGAAGCGCGGCGCCGGCCATGGCGTAGGTCTTGGTCAGCGCCAGCGGCCGGAACAGCCGCCCTTCCTGCGCCTGCAAGGTGAAGATGGGGATGAACGAAAGGGTGATGATCAGTAGGCTGAAGAACAGCGCAGGTCCGACCTCGACGGCCGCTTCGGTGACGACTTGCCAGCGAGCGTCGCCAACCAAGCGTTCGCCGGGATGATCGTGATCCCAGTGTTCGAGCCGCTTGTGGGCGTTCTCGATCATCACCACCGCCGCGTCGACCATGGCGCCGATGGCGATGGCGACGCCGCCGAGCGACATGATGTTGGCGCTGACGCCCTGCAGATGCATGACGATAAGCGCCGTGAGCACCCCGAGCGGCAGGGTGATGATGGCCACCAGCGCCGAGCGGACGTGCCAAAGGAACAGGGCGCAGACCAGCGCCACGACGATGAACTCCTCGATCAATTTCTCGGTCAGGTTATCGACGGCGCGGTCGATCAGGCCGGAGCGGTCATAGGTCGGGACGATCTCGACGCCGGGGGGCAGGCTCGCCTTCAAGGCCTGAAGCTTGGTCTTGACCGCCGCCAGCGTCGCGCGGGCGTTCTCACCTGAGCGAAGGATGATGACGCCGCCGGCGACCTCGCCCTGGCCGTTTAACTCCGCCACGCCCTGGCGGATCTCGGGTCCGATCTGGATCATGGCGACATCGCCCAGACGAACCGGTACGCCGCCGACGGCCATCTTCACCGGAACAGCGCGGAAGTCGTCCAGCGTCTTCAGATAACCGCCGGCACGGACCATGTATTCGGCCTCGCCGAGCTCCAGCACCGAACCGCCGGTTTCCGAGTTGGCCTGCTTGAGGGCTGCGGCCACCTGCTGCTGGGTGACGCCCAGCCCCGCCAGCTTCACCGGATCGAGCACCACCTGATACTCGCGCACCATGCCGCCGATCGAGGCGACTTCGGCGACGCCGGGGACGGTCTTCAACTCATAGCGCAGGAACCAGTCCTGCAAGGTCCGAAGCTGGCTGAGGTCGTGACGTCCCGTGTGGTCGACCAGAGCGTATTCGTAGATCCAGCCGACGCCGGTCGCATCCGGCCCCAACGCCGGATGCGCGGTTTCCGGCAGGCGCGCCTGGGACAGGTATTCCAGCACCCGGGAGCGGGCCCAGTAGAGGTCGGTCCCCTCCTTGAAGATGATGTAGACGTAGCTGTCGCCGAAGAAGGAATAGCCACGCACCGTTTGCGCGCCCGGCACCGACAGCATGGTGGTGGTCAGCGGATAGGTGACCTGATCCTCCACAATCCGCGGGGCTTGGCCAGGATAGGGCGTGCGGATGATCACCTGGGTGTCGGAAAGATCGGGCAGCGCGTCGACGGCGGTGGATTTCAGGGCGAGCACGCCCGCGGCCAGCAGCACGAGCGCGCCGAGGATCACGAAGAAGCGGTTGGCGACCGACCAACGGATGAGCTTGGCGATCATCGGGCGCCCTCCGCCTGAACCAGGGACCGGACAGGCAAGGCCGAAAGGCTGGCCTCGGAATCGAGCAGGAACTGGCCGGAGATCACGACGCGTTCGCCCTCCCTCAGGCCGGCGAGCACTTCGGTCTGGCCGCCAGCCTCACGCCCGACGCTGATCTCGGCCGGCTGATAATGGCCGTTGGCCCGGGCGAGCATTATCAGCGTCCGCCGTCCGGTGGTGATGATCGCCTCGGAGGGAACGAGAAGCGCGGGTCGGCTGTCGCCGCTGAACCCGACGGTGGCGAACATGCCCGGCCGCAGCCGGCCGCCGGGGTTGGGAAGCTCGATGCGGGCCTGCAGGGTTCGGCTGTCGCCGGCCACCTGCGGCAACACCGCTTGAATGCGCCCCGATAAGGTCTGGCCGGGGTAGGCGGTGAGCGTGACCGAGACCTTCTGGCCTTCCCTCACCTGACCGGCCTGGGCCTCGGGCACGGCGGCCGTCACCCACACCGAGGCCAGACCGTTCACCTCGGCCAGGCTCTGACCCATCGACACGGTCATGCCCGCGCGGACATCCAGCTTCTGGATGACGCCACCGACCGGGGTCGAGACCGTGATGGTGGAGCGGGGCCGGTGACCGCTCTCGACGCTGTGGATCAGCTCGTCGGACATGCCGAGCAATCGAAGCCGACCTCGCGCCGCCGCGATCAGGCTGGCGTCGCCGGTCTTTTGGACGGCCAGGAACTCGTCCTGGGCGCCGCTCCACTCGGGGACCAGCAGATCGGCGATCGGCGCCCCCGCGCGAACGATGTCGCCGGGCGCGCGGCCATACACCCGTTGCACGAACCCGGCGGCGCGCGGTTGGACGATGGCGACGTTGCGTTCGTTGAAATCGACCGTCCCGGTCGCGGTCACAGCACTTGGCAGCATTCCGCGTGTCGCTGCGGCGGTACGGATACCGAGGCTTTGGATCGAGGCAGGATCGACCTTCACGCCGGGCGTCGCGCCCGCCCCCTGGGCCGCGTCGTCCGCCATCTTGGGCACGAGTTGCATGTCCATGAACGGGGATTTGCCGGGATGGGCGAAATGCTGGTCCGGCTGCATCGGATCGAACCAGTAGAGCGGCTTGTCCTTGGGCGAGCTCGAGGCCATGGGGCTCGATGCGGGCGACGGCGAGGCCTGGTGCACGCCGAACTGATAGCCCACGACGCCTACAGCGACGAAGCCTACCCCGACGGCCAGGACCAGGGCGTTTCTTCTTGGCGGTGTCATTGGTCTTGCTCCCCATAGGTCAGGGCGATGTCGACGACGTGCTCGGCGGTGTCCGCTTCACGATCCAGGACGTTGAGTTCGGCTTCGACTTCATCGCGGCGGGCGGCCAGGACGTCTGCGAGGCTGGCGGTGCGGGCCTGGTAGCTCGCGGTCTCCAGCTCGGCGCGACGCTGGGCGAGCGGCAGCAAGGTCTCGCGAGCGCGCGCCAGTTGCGAGTGGTGCAGGATGTGCTCGGCCAGGGCGCTGTCCAGGTCCGCCCGCAGGTCGCGACGCGTCGCCTCCTGCTCCGCCAGCGCGCTGTTGACCTCGGCGAGGCGGCTCGCGATCTCAGGGTCCTGCCGGGTCTTGGCGAAGATCGGCAGGCTGAAGCTCACCTGGCCCGAGACGTAGTCCCCGAACCGCGGATCGCGGTGATCATACTGGACGTGGTAGCCCCAATCCGGCTGCTTCTCCGCCCTGGCCTCCTTGGTCGCGGCCTCGGCCTGGTCGATCTTCGCCGCCGCCACCTGCATGATCGGCAACGCGTCGAGATGGGCACGCAAGGCGACCGGATCGAGATCCATGCTCGGCGGCGGCCCACTCGGTTCCGCCGTCGCGGCGCCGTCGATCCAACGCCCGAGCGCGGCGCGCGCCTGGAGGAGTTCGGCGCGCAACGCCTCGCGCCGATCCGCAAGGACGGCCAACAACTGCTGGGGCTCCAGCGTCATCGCCGGTCGCGCGGCGCCGGACAGAAGACGCGCGGGGGCGGCGTCGCGCTCCTGGACCAGTTCCTGCTGCAGCTTGTCCAGGGCGCTCAGCTTGCGCTCAGCGTAGTAGAGCGCGACCCATGCCTTGCCGGCGGCGACCTCCGCCTTCTGCTGGGCGACGGTGAGACTCGATCGCGCGGCGGTGACATTGGCCTGCGCCTGCTCGACGCGAGCATGCCGCTTGGCCCGGTTCGGCACCTCCTGGGAGAAGCCCAGGGAAAGCATACTGAAATTATCCCGATCGGGCCGCCCCGCCAGGGGGCCGGAGATCGGGAAGTCGGTGACCCCGACCGAAGCCTTGGGGTCGGGCAAGGCGCCGGCGGGAATGACGGCGGAACGGGCGGCGTCGACCATCGACGCCTGGGCGGCGACGTTCGGCGCGGAGGCGCGGGCCTCGGCCAGCGCGGCGGCCAGCGTGAGGGGTTCGGCGTGGACGGCGCTGGCCCAGAGCGCGCCGCCCACGACCATCCAGAGGGGTCGCATGGGGTAATCCTGAAATCGTGTGCAGAGGGGGCCGCGGGACGGGAGGGGGCCCAGCGGCAGATCAGGCGACGGTCAGCGCCTCAGGCGTGCAGCCGCCAAAAGGGGACCGCAGGTACAGGACGCGCGCCACGCCTCGATAAACATCGAGGTGTGCCGTCGGGCGCTTCAGGCGATGGATTTTGGGGGTCGCTCGACCTTGGCGGGGATGCGCCCCGCGAGTTCGGTAAACGCTACGAAGCCACGAACGACAGGTACGCCGATCAAGATCTTCGGGCTGGCGTCGTAAGGCAGAGCGATCACCGAAGACGCCATGGCGGCGCAAGCCGCGATGCAGGCCTTAGTCGGATGATCGCAACAGCCCTTGCCATGGGCGCCTGAAGCGGGGGACGGCGCCGTCTTGCTCATCGCCGCCGCCATCGGCATCTGAGCGCAGCGAGCCTGCGCCGCAAACGCGGTCAGCGGGCTCAGGCACAGCGCAAACGCTGCAAGGATGGCGAGGACCCATCTGGGCATGAACCTACATATTTCGGCGCTGGCCCGACTGTCACGCGAATTCATCCTCCACGGATAGCAGGAGCTGCTCTCGCCACGGGGTGTTGGCGCACGGCGAGCCGAGTCGCCGCAACCGAGATAGGATGACGGGTCGCCTGCAAGCGATTCGAATATCCGTTCTTGAGAGACTAGGCCGCCATGTCGTCACCGCCGACGAACCTACAGACGATCGCCGGTTTCTCGGTCGAGCTCGTATGCGCCTTGGGCGCTCGCACCGCCTTCAGCCTGACGGGCGGCATGGCGATGTATCTAAACCGGGCCGTGGAAACGACCCCGGGACTGAAGGCGGTCTACTGCCAGCACGAACAGGCCTGCGTGGCGGCCGCCGACGGCTACGCCAAGGCCGCCGGGTTCACAGCGCCTGGCCTTGCCGTGGTGACGGCGGGGCCGGGCGTGACCAACGCCGTGACCAGCCTGTGTTCCGCCTTTGGCGACTCCAGCCCCATCGTCGTTCTCGCCGGGCAGGTGAAGACGGCCGACATCGATCGCCACGGGACGCGCACCCATGGGGCGCAGGAGGTCCGCTCCCGCGATCTCATCCAGCCCTGCGTCAAGCATTTCGTCCAGCTGACGGCTCAAGGGGCCATGGCCGAACTCAATACGGCTCTGGCGCTGGCGTTCAGCGGGCGTCCTGGGCCGGTGTTCATCGAGATCCCGCTGGATGTCCAGAATGTCCCGCTGGCCTTCGATCAGGCGACCGTGCGCGACGCGCTCGCCGATATCCGCAGCCGGATCGCCGCCAGCCGGTCCCCCACCGACGCCGCCGCGCTTGCGGACGCGCTGGGCTGGCTGCAAGGCGGCGAGCGGCCGCTGATCTATGTCGGCGCCGGCTGTCGGATTGCGGGAGCGGCCGAAGCGGTCGTCGCCTTCGCCGAGACGCGCGCCATCCCCTTGGTGACGTCGTGGCCGGCCGCCGACGCCGTCCCTGCCGAACACCCGCTCAACTTCGGCGCTCCGGGCGGCCTAGCGCCTATGTCCGCCAACAGCATTCTCTACAAGGCCGACAGGATCGTCTTCCTCGGCGCACGCCTGGACCTGGGCACCACCGCGTTCCAGCGGGACGACTTCGGCGCGCAGGCCGAACGGTGGATCGTCGATGTCGACCCGGCTGAACTGGCCAAGTTCGCCCATCTCGCCCGCGTGACGACGCTTGAAGTCAACCTCTGCGCCCTGCCGTCTGCGATCGACGGCCTGGCGGCGCCCCAGGACAAGGCCAGGACCACCCCCTGGCTACAATGGTGCCGCGAGCAGGCAGCCACCTATCTGGCGCAGGAACAGCTGCGGCTCGCGACCGGCGCCATGAACGTTTTCGGCGTCGCGGGCGCCCTATCGAAATGGTCCGCCGGCAAGGTGTTCGTGCCGACCGGATCGGGCGCGGGCATCGAGACCTTCATCCGCTTCTTCGCTCCGCGCGCCGGCGCCCGGTGCTTCTTCGGCGCCTCCTTGGGGGCTATGGGCCTGGGTCTGCCGCATGCCATCGGCGCCGCCTTCGCCCAGGCGCGCCCGGTCATGTGCGTCGAGGGCGACGGCGGGTTGATGCTCAACCTTCAGGAACTGGCGACCCTGGCCCACTACGGACCCAAGGGCTTCGTGCTGTTCGTCCTGAACAACGACGGCTATCTGTCCATCAAGGCGTCGCAGGAACGGCACTTCGGCGCCACCGGCGGGGCGGACAGGGCGTCGGGTGTGTTCATCCCCGACTATGCCGAGATCGCGGCGGCCTTCCGTCTCGGCTATCGCCGCATCGAGAGCTTGGCGCAGCTGGATGCAGCGCTCGAGGGCTTTGACGCCGAGGCCCCGCCGCTCATCGTCGACCTGATCGTCGACAAGTCGGAACCCCGGGGACCGACCGTTCGCACCATCATCGGGCAGGATGGCAAGCTGTCCTCCACCTCGCTGGCCGAACTTCAGTGGTGAACGGGGTCCGCTCGCCCCAAGGCCTGGCCAGCCTGTTTTCACTGGACGGCAAGGTCGCGCTGGTCACCGGCGGATCGCGCGGGATCGGTCACGCCCTCGCCGACGGCCTGGCGGCGGCGGGAGCAGTCGTTGTCGCCGTGGCGCGATCCGCGAACCCGGACCATCCCTTCAGCCAGCCGGTTGGTTATCTGGCGGCCAACGTCGCGCTGGGCCTGGACGACGTCCTGGCCGCCATCGTGGCGGAGCATGGCCGGCTCGACATCCTGATCAATGCCGCAGGCGTCACCCTGCCCGAGGACCCCGAGCGGCCGGATTCGGCGATGGACAGGTTCGACCAGACCATCGGGGTCAATCTACGCGCCGCCTACGCCAACTGCCTGGCGGCGTCACGGGTCATGCGCGATGGCGGCGCCATCATCAATGTGACCAGCATCGGCGCCCATGCCGGCTTTCCGGGGAATCCGGGCTATGGGGCGGCCAAGGGCGGTCTGCGGTTCTTGACCAAGTCCCTGGCGGTGGACCTCGGGCCCAGGGGCGTCCGGGTCAACGCCCTGGCCCCCGGCTACATCCAGACGGCGATGACCGCGAAAAGCTATTCCGATCCGATCCAGCGCCAACAGCGCGCCGACCGTACCTGCCTGGGGCGTTGGGGTGTGGTTGACGATCTGGTGGGCGCGGCCGTCTTCCTGGCCAGCGACGCCTCGCGTTACATGACCGGACAGGATCTGGTCATCGACGGCGGCTGGACGGCGAAGGGGCTTTGATGACCGATTTCAACCATCGGGTCGGCTTCATGCAGGGCCGCTTGTCGCCCCTGGTCGACGGCAAGATCCAGGCCTTTCCCGCGGCCCACTGGCAGGCCGAGTTTCCGATCGCCCGGAGCCTTGGGTTCGCCCGGATGGAATGGACGCTGGATCATGACGGGTTGGCGGACAATCCACTGATGACGGCTCCTGGGCAGGCTTTGATCCAGGACCTGGCGCGCGACAGCGGTGTGACGGTCAGCTCGATCACCGGGGACTGCTTCATGCAGGCTCCGTTCTGGAAGGCGCACGGCGCGGCGCGGCAGGCCCTGCTCGATGAGTTCGCCGATGTCGTCGCCGGCGCCCAGGCGGTGGGGGCGCACCTCGTGGTCGTCCCGCTGGTGGACAACGGCGCGATCCAGAACCCCGCCGATGAGGCGTCCCTGATGGACGGGCTGGTCGATCTGACGCCGCGACTGACTGAACTCGGCGTCAGGGTGGCTTTCGAGTCCGACTTCCCACCGAACGAGCTGACGGCCTTCATCGCCCGGTTTCCGCACGACCGCTTCGGGATCAATTTCGACATCGGCAACAGCGCCGGCATGGGCTGGCCGCCCGAGGTGGAGATTCCCCTGATCGCCAACCGGATGCTCAACGTCCACGTCAAGGACCGGCTGCTGAACGGAACGACCGTGCCCCTGGGCGAAGGCAATGCGGACCTGCCCGGCGTGTTCACACTGTTGAAATCGGTCGGCTACAGCGGTCACTTCATCCTGCAGACCGCCCGCGCGGCCGATGGCGATCACCCAGGCGCCGCCGCCCGCTACCGCCGGGCGGTGCTCGACTGGATCGCCCAGGCATGAACCTCGATCTGGCAGGAAAGATCGCCCTGGTCGGGGGCGCCAGTCGCGGCATCGGTCTGGCCATCGCACGGCGCCTGCATGCCGAGGGGTGCCGACTGATCCTGACAGCCCGGGGCAAGGAGGAACTGGACCGCGCGGCCGGAGAACTGGACGGCGCGGTCGCCTACAGCCTGGACCTGCGCGAGGAAGCCGCCTGCCAGGACCTGGCGGCTCAGGTCGGGCAGCGGTTCGGACGCCTCGACCTGCTGGTCACCAACGCCGGGTCCGGGGCCTCGGTCCCTCCAGGGCAGGAAACGCCCGACGAGTGGCGGCGTGTCCTGGATTTGAACCTGTTCAGCGCCATGAACCTGATCTGCGCCTTGCGTCCCTTGATGACGCGAGACAGCGCGGGCTCGATTGTCTGCATATCCTCGATCTGCGGTCGCGAGGCGCTGGGGGCGCCGGTGGCCTATTCCGCGGCCAAGGCGGCGCTCGACGCAGCCGTCCTCGGCTTGTCGCGCCCCTTCGCGCGAGACGGTGTCCGGATCAACGGCGTGGCGCCGGGGAACATCCTGTTCGACGGCGGGACATGGGACGCCAAGCGACGGGCCGACCCAGAGGGCGTCCGGAACATGCTGGACCGCGAGGTGCCCTTGCGGCGGTTCGGCGCGCCGCAGGACGTCGCCGACGCGACCGCCTTCCTGCTATCGGACCGCGCAGCCTTCATCACCGGCTCTGTCCTGGTGGTCGACGGCGGCCAGACGAGGACATGATCATGCCCCCAGCGGCGACCCCAAGCGGCAGCACGGCCTACAGTCTGTCCGGACGGACAGCCCTGGTCACGGGCGCAGCCGGCCTGCTGGGACCGCAGCACGCCCATGCCCTGGCGGAAGCCGGAGCAACGGTCCTGGCGACGGACATCGATCCGGACAGGCTCCAGGCGGCCTGTGCCGATCTGATCGCCCAGTTTCCCGGTCAGATTCACCTCGACGTGCTGGACGTCGCCTCGGAGACCTCGCTCCTTCGGTTAGCGGAGCGTCACGACAGGATCGACATCCTGGTGAACAATGCGGCGATCGACCCCAAGGTGTCGGCGGATGGTGGCGGCCTGGAGCTCAGCCGGCTGGAGCACATGCCGCTGCAGGCCTGGGACGACCAGATTCGCATCGGGCTCACCGGCGCCTTTCTATGCTCCCGGATCTTTGGCAGCCGAATGGCGGAGCGGGGCGACGGCGTGATCCTCAATATAGCCTCCGACCTGTCGGTCATCGCCCCGGATCAGCGGCTGTATCGAAAGGCCGGAGTCGCGCCGGGCGACCAGCCGGTCAAGCCCGTCACCTACTCCGTCATCAAATCCGGCCTGGTCGGCCTGACGCGCTACCTGGCGAGCTATTGGGCCGACCGCGGCGTGCGGGTGAACGCCCTGTCCCCCGGCGGGGTGTTCAACAACCATCCTCCCGAGTTCCTGGATCGGCTAACCAATCTGATCCCCATGGGCCGGATGGCGGACGTCGCCGAATACCGCTCGGCGGTCCAGTTCCTGTGTTCCCCCGCCTCCAGCTACATGACCGGGCAGAACATCGTCATGGACGGCGGCAGAAGCATCCTATGATGTCGCCCGACCTTGGTCCCGGCCCGGGCGGTGATGGAAGGCGCCCGGCTCCAAGATCCCTCCGTCGAGGTGCAGCGGCAGCTGAGGCCTTAGCGCGCTCGCGGCGTTGAGCAGCGCGATACGACTCCGCTCGATCTTCTCCGTCGTGAAGCGCCCAATCAGCCCGGATACGGTCAATGCACCGAGCACGTGACCGTCCATGTTCACCAGCGGAACCGCGACCGCCGCAAGCTCGGCGTTGCGGCTGCCGATCGAAATCACCCATCCATGCTTTCTCGCTTGTTCGGCTTCCGATCCTTCCGCTCCGCCGAAGGCGCTGAGCAGGACGCCCGCGGCGCCGCGATCCAGCGGGTGCCGCGAACCCTCCTCAAGGTGGTGGCGCGCGGATCGCGGAGAATTGTGGCGGAACAGGCAGAGCCGCATCTCTCCGTCCTGAACGTAGAAGGAAGACGTCTCTTCGGCGCTTTCCGCCAAATCCCGCAGCACCGGCCGGATGAGATCGGCTAGCCCGATATCGGCGCGGCTGAGATGCCCGAGCCGCTGCAACTCGCGGCCGAGCACGAAAATTCCACGGCCGTCGCGATGTAGGAAACCTTTCCGGATGAGCGAACCGCACAGCCGCAGGATGGTGGCCTTCGACAACGCTGAGCGCTGGGCGAGTTGGGCGAGGCTCAATCCTTCGCCTTGCGCGCGGAAGCATTGCAGCAGCGACAGGGCGCGCTCGACGGCCTCGACGCGATTGGCCTTCTTCTGATGCTCGACGGCGCGTGGCGTCGGATCATTTTCCACTCTCGATTCCCCTCATTGTTGTTCCGTCAGGCGGAACGAATTCTGTTTGACGAAACCACAGGTGACGCTTAACCGAAACCATAAGAAAAGGGAGATGACATGAGCCGACGGAAAAACGTCGCCAAAACCTATCCCGCGCTCGCTGACGGGGGCGTTTCGTGAAGGCGGAAAGGCGGCGCTTCCTGGCGTACGGCTCCACGGCTCTGCTTTCCGCCTGTGCACCAGGCAGGTCGTCCAACCCGGATGTGACATTCATCATTCCCTACGCGCCTGGCGGGGGTTTCGACTCCTACGTCCGCGCGGTGATCCCGGCGTTGCAGAAGAGCCTTGGCGCACTGGTCATCCCCCAAAACGTCGATGGAGCGGGCGGCGCGCAGGCGGCGCAGGAAATCCATCGCGCCAAGCCGGACGGCTCGATCATCTCGATCGTCAACATCCCGGGGGCCATGATCCTAAGAGAACAGGGCGGCCTGGACTTCGATCTGCAGAAGCTCAGCTGGATCGCCAATATGGGACGCGACGCCTATGCGCTCCTGGTCCCCGCCACGTCCGCGATCCACAGCGTCGACCACCTGCGCGCCCTCGGCCATCAGCGGCCGGTCAAGTTCACCTGCGTCGGTGCGGCGGGCACCGCCTATTCCGCGACCAAGATCGGCGCCCGGCTGCTGGGCGTGCGCAGTCAGATCATCACGGGCTACAAGGGCACCAACGACTATATCGTTGCGGCTGTGCGGGGCGACGGCGACGCCGCGATCGCATCGCTGGCTTCGGTCAACTCCTACCTGAAGGCCAAGGCGGTGCGGGTGCTCTGCACGTTCGAAAAGACCGGAAGCCTGCCGGGCGTGCCGGACGCGACCACGCTCGGCCTGCCGGACCTAGTCGACATCGCGCAGTTTCGGCCGATCGCAGGACCGCCGGGGATGCCCGCCCCGATCATCGAGCGGCTCTCCAAGGCCTTCATCAGCGCGCTCCGCCAGCCTTCGGTGGTCGAATGGGCCGCGCGCAACCACGCCAACCTGACTCCGGACGATCCGGCCGGGACGATGCGCATCCTGCAGAACCAGGCCCAGTTCGTCACCCGCTGGAAGAACCAGCTCGCCGTCGCGTGACCCCAGGCGCGCCCGTCGCTTGCGCCGTAACGAGAGGAAGATCATGGCAGACGATCCAAACGACGCGCACGGCGCGCCACCGCCCCCCATCGGCCACAACTCCGATGCGCTGACGACCGAGGAAAAGGTCGCCAACCTCTATCACTCCAAGAAGGATCGCGTCTTCGTTCGCGGCTTCGAAGGTGAATACGACGTCAAGAAGGAACTAACGCGCCTGCGCTCCAGTCCGCGCGTGCTCAAGGGATCGGAGATCAAGTTCGTCGATGGACCGCAGGCCTATAGCCGCCACTATGTGGAGCCCAAGGACGGCATCACCCAGACCTTCCATATGCACCTGGAAGAGTACGCCCCGGGCGGCTATTCCCAGAAGCACGGGCATGTGAACGAGGCGGCCTTCTACATCCTCGACGGCGAGGGTTACGAAATCCACGACGGCGTACGCTACGACTGGAAGGCGGGCGACGTGGCCATCGTCCACAACAACTGCGTCCACCAGCACTTCAACGCGTCCAAGACCAAGCCGGCGCGTTGCCTGGTGATCAAGACCAAGCCGCTCTACCTCTTCCTCAACATGCTGTTTCAAAAGCAGGTCAAGGCCCGCGTGACCGACGAAACCCCCGAAAGCATGGGTTTCGACGTGCGCGAGGAAGAACTCGACTTCAACCATCCTGAGGGGGGCTACTGATGGCTTGGGAAGAAAGTACGGCTTGGCTTCGCGGCGGCGGCAACGAAAAGCTCTACCAGAACCTGCTGGACGAGGCGACGGACGCTCCCGTGCGCAACGCCCGGCGCAAGAAGGTGGTGCGTCCGGACGAAATGCCCTGGGAGATGTCGCGCCAAGGACTGCTCAAGCATCTGATCAACGAGCAGATGAACACCCGCATCGAGACGGTCGACGTCTACATGCAGCTCATCCCCCCCGGCTCCCGCTCGGGCAAGCACCGACATTTGGCGGAGGAATGCATCTACGTCCTGGAAGGTGCGGGCTACGATATCCATCAGGATTGCGACGTCGAGATCACCGATCAGTTCATCTGGACGCCGCAGGAAGAGACCCAGCGCTTCGACTGGGAGGCGGGTGATTACATCTACATTCCGCCGAACACCATCCATCAGCACTTCAACGCCAACCCTGAGCGCCCCGTGCGGCTCATTTCGTCGACGGCGCGGATCTTCAGGCAGATGGGGCTGAACACGCTCGAGCAGATGGAGGATGCGCCGGAATACGATCCGAACGTGGTGCTGACCGAGGAAGTCGTGCGTCAGTACATGCGGGGCAAGGCGGCGGTCTCTTAACGGAGCTGTCGAAGTGCGGAACGCGTCCGGTGACTGACGATAGGCGCCATAGCTTGGCCGATCATGCGCTCGGCGCCTTGTTCGACCATTCGCACGAAGATCACGATCACGACCATGATCACGACCATGATCACGACGAGGATTTCGCTGGGGCCGGTGGGGAGGCCGGGGACGCCACGCTGATCAGCCTGGGACTCGACATCGGTTCGTCGAGCACCCAGGCGGTGCTTTCGCGGTTGAGCGTTCATGGCGCCCGCCGAGATGATGCCGAGCCGGTGGCGCTCTATGCCTCGCCGATCATGGCGACCCCCTTCCGCGACAACGACCTGATCGACGAAGAAGCGCTATGGCGGATCGTCGAGCGGGTGTTTCGCGAAGCCGGCTTCAGCCCCGACGAGGTCGATACCGGCGCGGTGATCCTGACCGGCGCGGCGAGCGGGCGGACGAACGCGGCGGCGATCGGTGCGCGCCTGTCGCAGGCGGTGGGCGATCTCGTCTGCATCGCCGCCGGCGACCACATGGAGGCGATGCTCGCGGCCTTCGGATCGGGCGCTGTCCGGGCGTCACGGGAGGACGGCGGTCGGCGCCTGCTGCTGGTCGACATCGGTGGAGCGACCACCAAGTTGGCCCTGGTGGAGCGCGGCGAGGTGCTCGCCACCGCCGCGATGGCGGTGGGCGGTCGACTGCTCGCCGTCGATCGGGAGGATAGGCTCACACGACTCGAACCGGCGGGGGCCAGGCACGCCGCGCGCGCCGGTTTCACGTGGGCGCACGGCGACACCGTCCCACCGAGCGGCCGCGCTGCGGTGGCCACGGCGATGGCGGCGCTGGTCGTCCAGGCGATCATGGCTGCGGTCGGCGCCGCCTCGCTCACGGAGGCCGCCGCGACAACCATGCTGACCGATCCGCTCGTGGGGACGTCGGGCGTGGACGGGATCATGATCTCCGGCGGCGTCGCGGAATATGTCTACCGACGGGAGCGGCGCGACTTCGGCGATCTAGGCCCGGCGCTGGGGATCGCCTTGCGCCGGGCGCTGGACGAGGCCGCGTTCGCTCCCCTGCTCGAGCCGAGCGAGCGTATCCGGGCGACCGTGCTCGGCGCATCCCGCTATTGCGTGCAGATGAGCGGCGACACCATCTACATCTCATCGCACGCGAAACTCCTGCCGCGCAGAAACCTGCCCGTGCTCCGTCCAGCCGTGGATTTGTCTGGCGAAATCGATCCGGTCGCGCTGGCGACGGCGATCCGCGGCCGCCGCGCCCTGGCGCCCCTCGTCGGCCAGGACCTGGCCCTGGCGCTTCGCTGGTCCGGAGCACCGAGCCACCGCCGCCTCCACGCCCTTGCGCGGGGGATCGCGGCGGGGCTCGACGACCGCATCGCGGCGGGCGCCCCGCTCTATCTCATGCTCGAAGGCGACGCCGCCGCCAGCCTGGGCGCTATCCTGAAAGACGAACTCGACATACCCATAGAGGTGCTGGTGATCGACGGCGTCAGACTGGGCGATTTCGACCATGTCGATCTTGGCCGCATCCGGTTGCCGTCGAGAACCGTGCCGGTTACGGTCAAGTCGCTCCTGTTCGGCTCAACGCCCCCTTCCCCACCCGGCCGCCTATCGGCCTAAGTGGAGAAAAGCTAGGAGACGACCGCCAATACAGCACCCATTCCCCGGCGCCGCCTTATCCATCGAGGCGATTACAGTTAAAAATATCGCTTCATGATATTTTGAAGAGTTTTTCCGCATTGGTTTGGAAGAACGCTTTCTTCACTTCCGGCGCCATCTGCATTCGATCCAGGCTGTGAACTTCCTCGATCGAGTGCTGGTAAGGATAGTCCATCGCATAGAGCACCCGGTCGGTCCCGACCACGTCTTGGGTGAACTTGATCGCCGGCTCCCAGGCCACCCCGCTGTTGGTGATGTGAAAGTTCTCGCGCAGATACTCGCTCGGCTTCTTCTTCAGCGGCTTCATGCTCTCATAGCGGTTCGAGCGCACCGTCGCCGCGTGCATGTAGTCGAGCCGGTAAGCCCAGAACGGCAGCGCCTCGCCCATGTGGCCGATGATGATCTGCAGCTTGGGGAAGCGATCGAACACCCCGCTGGTTATCAGGCGCAGCGCGTGCAGGCCGGTCTCGACCCCGAAACCGAAGATCGCGCCATCCAGGCCCACTTCCAGAAAGGGGCGGATCATGTCGCGTGGCGGAGTGTTGGGGTGGAGATAGATCGGCGTGTCGTTGGCCTCCGCCGCCTCGAATATCTCCCAGAATTTCGGGTTCGACAGGTATTCGCCATGGGTATGGGAATTGATGATCACGCCGGTGAGGCCGAGTTGCTTGATCCCGCGCTCGATCTCCTTCGCCGCCTCGGCCGGCTTCTGCGGAGCGATCGCGACCATGCCGGAAAATTTCGTGGGGTGATTGCGGCACGCTTCGGCAAGCTCGTCATTGGCGACCTTGGCGAAATCGACGGCCGAGTCGGCCTCCATCACCTGCACGCCGGGCGAGGTCAGCGCGATAACTTGCCGGTCGATACCGGCCTCTTCCATGTGCCGTAGGCGCATGGCGCCCAGGTCTGTGAGACAATTCATGATGTGGCGGGGCCGTTCGGCCTGGCTGGTCATGTAGAAGCCGATCAGGCTGACGAAGCCGGGATCGGGATCGGGGCCTTCGAGGATCTTGCGCCAGATGTTCATCATCTCGGCGGGCGCGAAGGCTTCTTCGGTAGCGATGCGGGCGTAGTCGGCCTTGGGCGGCCGCTCTGCTTTCGGCTGGTCCATTCTCAGCGTCTCCTCTTTTTTCTGAACGGCGTCAGCCCACGAAGCGCGGCGTCGGCTCCATGCCCGCCCGGCGGCACCAGTAGGCCCAGGCCCGGTCGTAGCCTTCCGCCGGCTTGGCGTCGGCGAGGCGGCCGCAAATCGCGTCGATCTCGCCGTCGGTCAGGTACTTGACCGGCGGGAAGCGCGTGGCCTGAAGTTGTAGTCCGGCGTTCACCTCGAGGTAGACGGCGGTATAGGTGGCTTCGCGCACCGAACGACCGATGACCGTGGAGCCGTGCCCCCGCATCAGCGCGCTGTTGTTCTGCGCCAGCACCTTGGCGAAGTCGCGTCCCATCGCCATGCTGGAGATCAGCAGGGTGGTGTCGCCGAACGAATCCTGCGCGTCCCAGACCGGAACATGGCGGCCGATGGTGGCGCAGCTGTGGACGATGGGGCGCAGCGGCTCGCTGGTCACGCTGAATGGGATGACGCTGCGGCTGTGACTATGGATGACCGACTGGACCTCCGGCCGCGCCTCGTAGAGCGCACCGTGGATGTAGCGCTCCAGATATCCCTTCGCGGCGTCGGGCTGGACCGGCGCACCGTCCAGTTCGTATTCGATGATATCGTCGTGGGTGATCAGCTCCGGCGCCAGGGCGCGCGACAACAGGAAGTGTCCAGGATTGGTTGGGTGGCGGGCGCTGACATGGCCGAAGGCGTCGACCACGCCCTCCTGGGCCAGGATGTGGTTGGCGGTCACGATGTCGTCGATGATCGCTTCCAATGCATTGGTCGGCATGGCCTGGATTCCTCTCAACATCGTCCGCTCCGCTCGACCGGAGTCGTGTCCTCTTCCCGTCCGCTAGGCGCGATGCCCCGTGGCGATCGCGCATAGGGCCGTCGCGTCTGCCGGAGGCGCATCGCTGCGCCAGACGACGTGCATATCTGGGCGAAGCAGCAGCAGGTCCCGGCCATAGACCGAACGCGCCACGTCGTCGGCGAGGTCCAGAACCGTCAGGCGGACATTTCGCGCACGGAACGCCGCTTCCAACGCGCCGGTGTCGTGGCCACCGCGCAGGCGCAGCAGGGTGTAGCCCTCGGTCGGGATATGGTCCTGGACCGGCGTCCCGTCCGCCAGCCAGACGTGGGGCAGGCGCGCGCCGGGCCAGGTGGTCGGCTGGTAGTCGCGGAACAGATGTTCCGGTCCGCCGGGAATGTTGTCGATGATCGGCGAGTCGACGTAGCGGTAGCCAAGCTCGGCCCCGATCATCTCGTTGGTCTTGCGCTGCTCGATATCGGCGACGCCGGCCAGATGGTCCCGCGCGGCCTGGCCGGCCGCCGTGGCGTCGCGGATTTCCGGACGCCACTGCGAGCGCCACTTGCGCCGCCCCATCGAGGCGTAGCGCGACGCGCCGACATTGCGGTCGCCGACCTGCCGACGTTCGATCTCGTAGGAATCGAGCAGTCCGGGGCCGCCCCAGCCTTGGAGCGTCGCCGCCAGCTTCCAGGACAGGTCGAACGCGTCCCCAACGCCGGTGTTCATGCCCAGTCCGCCGGTGGGGATCACAAGGTGGACTGCGTCGCCCGCCAGGAACACGCGATCCATGCGATAGGCGTCGGCCAGCAACAGGTTCTGCCGCCACTCCCCGCAATAGAGCATCTCATAGTCGACCGGCGCGCCGATGGTGCGCTCGAACTGGGGCTTCATCGCCTCGTCGCTGTCGACGACGGCGTGAAGCGTCCAGTGCCGGGTGGAATCCTGCATGATCAGGAACGTCGCCTGGTTGTCAGCGACATGATAATGCCGCCCGTGTCCGGGGCCGTCCTGCAAAGGCAGGCGATCGTAGAGCGTGTCGCAGCGAAACAGCGCCTGGCGAAGCTGCAGCATGTTTCCCTCGCCACGCAGGGGAATGCCGAGCTGCCGACGCACCGGGCTGCCGCCGCCGTCGCAGCCGACGAGGTAAAGGCCCCGCAGCGTCTCGGTCCCGCCGTCGTCCGTGCGCATGGTCACCGTGACCCCGGCCGGGTCCTGCGAGAACGCCTGGAATTCGCAGCCGTAGCGGACGCTGACCGACTGCAGGCGCTCGGCCTCGGCCTTGAGCAGCGGCTCCACCGTGTACTGGGAGATCAGCTGGTAGGGTTCGAGCGGCATGGTCCCATCGTTCACCTCGCGCCCCTCCCGCCGAGCCGCATCGACCGAAGGGTAGGTCAGGTGCAGCAGCGGCGGCTCGATCATCGACAGGATGACGAAGACGTCCATCGGCACGTGGGAAGCAAGTCCGGCCGCCCGAAGTTTGTCCGCTAGACCGATACGGCGAAACATCTCCATGGTGCGCGCATTGCAACGCTCCATCTTCGGCAGGAATTCAGGCTCGGGCTTGCGCTCAATGATCGTGCAACAGACCCCACGTCGCCCGAGATCGACAGCAAGCGTCAGTCCGACCGGACCCGCTCCGACGATGATGACTTGGGTGTTCATCCAAAAACCTACGCGCCGCTCTCATGTTTGCGCCCCCAGCGCCGATGAGGGGCGTCATGGGCAGGTCGGCGTAGAGCAGGTGTACATCACGTCGATAGAGGGTCAAGCCCACATAATGGGATTATGATCAGATTCACTCCTGTGCGATTGCGGTCCTGACCACCGCCGCGCAGAAGCGCACACGCTCGACGAGCCGGCGGATTTCCCCCTCCCCCCGCTCCCGGACGGGAATGGTGAGGCTGAGGCTTCCCAGGATGTCGCCGCGAAGATCGAGCAACGGGGCGGCGACGCCCATCACGCCCGGCGTGACCTGGGCCTCGGTGATGTCCCAGCCCGCGCGCCGGATGCGGCTCAGCGTGGCCCGCACCTCGGGCTGGGTGGCGCCGAGCCCGCAATCGGCGAATTGCTGGGAGAACTCCGCCTGGAGGCGGTTGATGGTGGCTGCGTTGAGGTGGGCCAGGATAATCCGCGAAGCAGCCCCCCTGAATAGGGGCCGGGCCAGTCCGCGGGTGTAGTTGCTGCGGAATGCGACCTTGCCCCGTTCCTGGTGAATGCAGAGGACGCGATCGCGATAACGCCGACACAGCAGGGCTACGCCCTGTTCGGACTGGGCGAGTTCCACCATGAGCGATTGGGACGCGGCCAGCAGCGGATCGCGCTGCCGCATCTTGTAGTCGAGCTCGGCGATCCGAGGGCCGAGGGTGAAACCCGCGTCAGGCAGGGAGGTGATCAGGCCGGTCTCAGTGAGGATCTTGAGATAGCGATACAGGGTGGAGCGCGTGAAGACGAGTTGCTCGAGCATGGCGTCCGTGCTCACCGGCCCCGCGCTGTCCTCGATGAGGTCCAGAATTCGCAGCATCTTCCGCGGTGTCGTATCGCCGGCCATACCCCTGAGCACCCCTTCGCTTCATCCACCCAAGTCCCACCCCCTTATCCGGCGCGCGTCCGGCGACGGCAATCGCGAGAGGGGAGATTTGCGAGGCATGGACATCTATATCATATCCCATTAAATGGGATCATAAGGCGGCCTCGAGCCAGAAGGCCCCGGGAACTGGGAGGTCGGCATGCCGGATCCGGCGCAACATCGGGGCGTCAACGACGCCGACAGGTTGGCGGAGATCGAACAGCGGCTACGCCAACAGGTGGCGGCCTGCACGCTGATGCTCAACGACTTGGAGATATTGGGCTACAGCGGCCATGTCAGCGCGCGCCTGCCGGGCGGCGACACCTTCCTGATCCAGTCGTTCGACCAGAGCCGCGCCGAACTGCGGCCAGAAATGCTGCTGGTATGCGACCTGGACGGCAAGATGCTGTCGGGGCCGCCGGGCCAACGCCCCCCAGCCGAGGTCTTCCTGCATTGCGAACTGCTGCGCGCCCGGCCCGACGTCAATTCGGCGGCGCATTTTCATCACGACCGCACCACCGTCTTCACCCTGGTCCAGGACGTGAAGCTGGTCGCGATCAAGAACCACGCGGTGCGCTGGGCTTCCGGCATTCCGGTGCATGAGGATCCAAGCCATCTGAATACGCCCGAACGCGGACGGGCGCTGGCGGGCACGCTCGGTCCTCACCACGCCGCCCTAATCCGCGCCCACGGCCAGGTCGTGGTCGCCGAGGATATCCCCGGCCTGCTGATCGACTGCGTGCATTTCGTCGAGAACGCCGAAGCCATGTACGACGCCTCCCTGCTAGGCGCCGTGCGGCCGCTCACCGAGTCCGAGATCGCCCTATTCCTGCAGGACCTGAAGCGGGACAAGCACGTCCCCAAACTCTGGAACTACTATGTCGGCCGGGCCCGGGCACGTGGGGTCCTGCCGCAGGATTGGGTTCTCTGATGACCGGGCCGTCACGCGACAGGCCCGAGATCAGCATTTCGAGCCTGGTGGACGGACAGAGGATCAGTCCGTTCCTGGTCAAGATCATCCTGCTCGGCTTCGCGGCGCAGATCGGCGACGGGTACGACTTGACCGCAGCGGCCTACGCCGCTCCAGGGATCGTGCGGGCGTGGCACCTCAAGCGTGAAATCCTGGCCCCGGTGTTCAGCGCCAGCCTGTTCGGCATGCTCTTCGGGGCCCCGCTCTTCGGCTATGTCGGCGACCGGTTCGGCCGTCGGATCGCCATCGTGGTCAGCGCCGCGCTTTGCGGGATCTTCACGCTCTCGTCGGCCGGCGCGAATACGATCTGGGCGCTCGCCCTCCTGCGCTTCCTCACCGGGATCGGGCTTGGCGGCCTGACGGCGAACACCATCGCGCTGATGGCCGAATACGCTCCGAGCCGAGCGCGCGCCACGCTGATAACCCTCATGTTCATGGGCATAACCTTCGGCGGAATGGTTCCGGCGGTTGTAACCGTCGTGGCGCCGGGCTCGGGCTGGCGGACGCTATTCCTGGTCGGCGGCGTCATGCCTATCATCGCGGCCCTGCTGAACCTGCTTTACATGCCCGAGTCGCTGAAATTTCTGGCGGTCCGCGCGGCGGCTCGCGGCAAGATCGTCGCCCTGGCGCGGGCGATGCGGCCCGATGCACAGATCGCCGACGACACCAATTTCATCTTCCCTGTCGATGCGTCGGGCCGCTTCCGGCCGAGCCAGCTGTTCGAGGGCAAGCTGAGGTGGATAACTCCGCTGGTCTGGATGCTGTTTGTCACCAACTTGATGGCGAATTTTTTCCTGAGCAGCTGGATGCCCACCGTCTTCCGCGAATCCGGCCTATCCGCATCGCAAGCCGCGGTGACCACCTCAATGTACTATGTCGGCGGCGTTCTAGGCGGATTGACGATCAGCCGGTTCCTGGACCGGGCCGGTCTCGGCGTGGTGGGGGTGTTCATGCTGATGGCGTGCCCGGCCGTGGCCATCCTGGGCCTGCCGGGCTACTCGCCCCTGATGCTCAAGTTCGTGGTGTTTCTGGTCGGGCTCACCGTCCTGGGCAACCAACTCGGGCTCAATGCGGTCGCCGGCTTGAGCTATCCCACCAAAATCCGAGCGAACGGCGCGGGTTGGGCTTTGGGTGTAGGGCGCTTCGGCGCGATTCTGGGCCCGCTGATTGGCGGCCAGCTGCTCGGCATGCACCTTCCGCTTAGATACCTTTTCCTGGCTCCGGTCGTGCCGCTGTCGGTGGGGGCGGTCGCCGCCTTTATCCTCCGACCGCTTGCAAGCGACCGGTTCGGCGGCCGGCGCATGGCGTCGGACTAAGACACAGACCAGACCCGCCAGCCGCGCGCGCGTCCGCCACCCTATGCGACGGAGCCTGTAAGCTCGTCGGCTGATGAGGCGATCGTCGATCAAGGCGGTTGTGAAGGCCCGCGAGAGCCAAGTCATACTTCCGTGGCGTCCCCGCACTCGCGGGCATTCAGGGCGCGCCGTCTTGACCGAAGCGACTGACGCCCATTCGAAATTGGACCGCTTATGCGACGGAGGCTGCGATCACGACTTGCTCGAGCAAAAAAGCGCGAGCAGTACATCCGCTCGCGCCCAAGTGCCAGGAAGGCTGAGTTTAATTTACACAACAATTCAATCGACATCAATATCTAAAGGTTAAATCCGGCATAACAACATATGCGTCACTGAAATGAGCACGTCGCAACACCGTCCCCACTGACATTTGATCCAATTCAAGTCTCAGAAATATGTTGCTGGTCAGATCATAGTAGTTGTTGATTCTGACCATCCCACCCGCATATTTTCCAGCCACATTCTGGGTCCCGGTATAGGCCTTGGTGGGCGTATAGAAGGCGTCGTTGGCGGCCATGCGCCAGATGAAGTCATATTCCGCATTGATCCGGAACTTAGGCGTCAGTCGAACGGAAGCGGTTGGCGCGATGATGAAGATGTTTTGATAGCTGAAGAGTTCGGCCTCCCCGAAAATGCCTTTGTCCGTATAGATTGGATCGAACAGGTGCGTCGTCCCGGTCTTGTTGAAGGCGTCCCCGCCGGAGGCTCCGTCGAGACGGAAGCCGAAGGTGGACGGGAAGCCCAGTGGCGAGACCTTGACGTTCTGCGTCAGCGAGGCCATCCATGCGTCGACTTCGCGCCCGATATGGAAGCCGGTCTGCTTATAGGCCATCCAGTCGAAGGTCAGCCGGTCAATCCGGCCCCAAAGGCGGCTACCGTAGGTGAAGCGGTGATCTTCTCCCGTCGTCGGCCCTGCGGCGAGGTTTTTGTTGAAGCTCTCTATGTAAAGCGGATCAAGGAAGATGTTGTAGCGATTCCCCATCGACACAAGAGCCGCGCTTCCCGTCACCGACCGGATGTATTCCTCGTGGCTGATGGTCTGGTTGAACGCCTTGCCGAAGTTCTGGTCGGTCGGATAGGCGGTGAAATATCCCAACCTGAACCGATCGGTGTGGATGTAGAAGCGATATCCGTTCCAGGTCTGGTGCAGATTTGGTCCGTTACCGGCGCTGATGAGCTGCTCGGGCGCGTCGGTATATTCCTGACGGCCGATCATAGCGCCGACCAGAACACCCTTATATTCCTCGCGGAATTCGCCAAACATCTGCTGCAACGACAGGGAATTGTCCTGCTTTGCACTGACGGATTGCACGTCTGGATGACCGTTTTCGCTCAGATCGGCGTGGCCTAACTCGGTATACAGTCTAAAATGATCGGTGATGTGCAGATCGGCACCCACGATCGTGCGATTTTGCAATTCGGTATAGTTGTTCTTGTCGGTGAGCTGACCGTTGCCGTAGAAGTGCGCCCGGAGCCGATCCTCGGCGCTGAGCGTCAAGGTCACCTCGTCGCCGAGCAGGGGCATGGCCTTGAGAGGCGGCGCCTTGCCCTCCTTCTGCAGTTTGCTCCAGTCTTCTTCCCACCTGGAATCGAAGAACTGGAAACTGCGCGGTTTCGACCAGCCCGCCGCCTCGATCGGATAGGGGTCGTTCGGCGCGGTCGGCGAGACTGCGCCCCGCTCGAGCACGTCGGCCTGGATGGGGGACGGTTGGGCCACCTCGGTTTGAGCCAAAGCGGCCCCCGAATGCGTAAGCGCGGTCAGCGCCACGCAGGCGCAAAGGTGCAGATAAAATCGTCTCATATTTCCCCTCCCTATATTTTTGATCGTCAGGTCGAGCTGCACGATCATATTCATTATATAAATCTACGAATTTCGCGGATCATTTCACCCGCACATTCGCAGAATTTATATCCAGATATGTTCGATGATTATTGAAATCATCGATCCATAAATCATGAGATTATATTTCACCGTCTACTCTGCGACGTTTGTGACTTTAGCGCCGGGGATGTACCAGTCTGGGTGCATGCGGTTTTCGACGCCGTTGTTCTTCAGGGTCTGTTCGTACTCGGTGCGGATGTGGGGGTCTTCCATCCAGTAGGGGATGGCGCTGCCGCCTTCGGGGATTTCCATGGCGGTGTAGTCGGTGTGCTGTTCGCCGGGCGGGCCGGGCTCGCGGCCGGGCGAGTGGGGGCCGAACCAGGCGCTGAGCCGGAACGGCTCCTTGGTGACGCTGAAGTGCTGGTGGTTCCAGCGCGCGCCGCCGGGGGCTGCGGAGACCATGCCGCCGGGCTCGTAGTCCAGCCGGCGCACCTGGTCGGCGTGGCCGTCCTTCCAGGGGGTGGGGCCGAGCTTCTCGGGCCAGGTGTAGGTGTAGCCGCCGCCCTTGACGCAGATCAGCACCGCAGCCGAGGTGTGGGCGTGGGCCTTGGAGTAGCGGCCGTTCTCGTGCTGGCCGACCCACAGATAGAAGGTGTTGCCGGTCATGAACGGCTCGATGCGGCGATAGCCGGGCGAGCGGCGGTTATCCAGCGGCAGCTCGCAGTCGACGATGTCGGGCATGAAGTTGGAGCGACGCATGGCCAGGCCGCGCACCGGGTCGGGCTCGATGTTGTCGTTGGGCTTGTAGAAGTCGTCCGCGCCGCTGAACCGGTCGCGGAATTCGTAGGGGCAGTTGAAGATGGCGTCGACGTTGTCGATCAGGTTCATCAGGTTGGGCGCGGTGGTGCCCCCGATCAGGATCGCCGGGCTGGACGTCGCGTTGACGATGCGGTGCATGGCGTTGACCGGGATCGAGAACAGCGAGCCGGGCTGCCATTCGAACACGTGGCGCTTGGCGTCGCCTTCCAGCCAGACCTCGGTCGAGCCGCGGCCCTCCACCACCAGGTAGATCTCTTCGTAGAGGTGCTTTTCCGGGTTGAGCGCGCCCGAGCCCGGCACCTCGACCACATAGCAGCCCCACTTGCCCTCGGTGCCGAACAGCTGGATGTAGCTGCCCTTGCCGCCGCGCCGCTTCCAATCCGTCATCGGCAGGTTGCGCACGTTCTTCACGCCCAGGTCGCGGAACACCGGGATGCCCTCGGACTCCATGAACTTGTCGTAGGGCGTCATCGGACGGCCGAACTTGCCCAGCCCCGCACGCTTGTTCCCCGACGGTTCGTGCCAGTGGCTCTGGCCGGGCATGTCGTGCGCCATGATCGCTCCCTAACGCGTCGGCCGCGCCCCCGACCCTGCGGCCCGAGGCGTGGCGGTTATGTGTGCGCACAGCGCACGTAAATAACTAATCCCGCACATATCAATCGCCTGTCGCATACCTTTGTCAACCGATAAGGACCCCTCCCCCTTCCAATCCAACAGGAACACCTCAGCAATAGGGTCGCCATCATCTCCAAGCTCGCTGTATGATGGAGCCGATACCAAGCACACCCAGCGCCACAAGCGTCCAGAGACCCCTCCAACTTGACCTTTTTCTATTTGATTTTGCTAATTAAATTGACTGATAGACGGTCGAGTGAATTCTTCGGATCACACGACAAATCCACTTCCGTCACATTTGCTGATACGATGGGTAAGGAGAAAAATGCCCCTACGGATTTATCGCTTTTCGGAAAAATTCCGCCCCAAATATCAGCTCTCGGCAATCGGACATGTGAATTATAGCGGCTCACCGCCTTAATTTGAGACGGGAAATTCTCCACTTATTGATATAACATAACAATTTACTGTATCGCTTCGAACGTCATAATTGCGTTGCTCTGCTGGCGGCCGACCGCAGGGCTTCCAGCCTGAAGTGGCGAGCAGGGATGCGTTTGCACGCCCCAAGGCATGGGAGATGCGGCGCCTCGCGCGAACGCGAATGGGGCGCCTAGATAAGCAAGGGCGGGGCTAAAGGATTCGCCGCCTTAAGCGCCCAGCGCATGGATCATATCGACGATCATGTCGCTTTCGCCGATGACGCTCAGGGTCTGGGTCCAGGGCCGCAGTTCCATAAGGCTCTGCGAAAGGACATCCGGCGAAGCCATCGAACCGCGAATGACGATTCCAGATGTTTTGACCGCGTGCTCAACACAAGCCTCGCCGATCACCGAAGCCCCCGTGGTCGGGTCGCCCGCTGTCGTCACCATGATCACGAGGTCGGACGCCGCTATCTCGCTCACGAGGTCTTCAGCGTGTCCGGCGACCACGTCCCACCACTTGTCGAGCGTTCCGCTCTGCGGGTTGGGAATATCCTGCAGCCATACCGAGCTTCGGAAAGAGACCCGATGCCAAACGCCTTCCGCGAGATGGGCCAGGAGCCGAGCCGCCCCCGCCTCGAGCGCCACAACCATGATGTTGCGTGGTCGCGAATTGGGCGCAGCTATCCGATAGGCCCCTTCCCTCATCGTCGTGGCGCGGGCTGAGCCGGCGATCATGACTTTCCCTCGTTTCGATGGCAAGACGCAAGCAACCGCATAAAGATTCAAACAGAGGCGTGTGCAACGCCAGACCGGGCCGTCAACGCCTCTTTCGCCGCATCCTTGAAGGCCTCGTCCGGCCCCAGGATAATGGCGGCGGAACGGATACGCTGGCTTTCGGGGTCTCGACCCGGCGGCAACTGCCCCTTGTCCGCGAGCGCCTTCGCCGCGCGCATCAAGCGAAGCCGGGCCATGATGATCCCGTTATCCGTGGTGGTCAGGTTCTCCTTCGTACGGTCCACAATCGGACCCATGCTTTCCTGTAGGGAAGCATCCTGCATGCCTATGCCTTCGACGCCGCTATAGTTGACGCCCGCCCTCTGGGACGCACGGTCCATCAGATAGTCATTGGTCTTGTTGGCGAGGGGGATGTAGGTCCCCGGCACATATTGAACATGGATGCCCTTGCCATCACGCATCGCCTGGACCTCGTGTTCGCTCAACGCCCTGGTCGGGTGATAGTCGAAACTCCAGGTCCAGCAGTTCTCGTCGTCGATCGGAATCCAGAAATGCCCATGGATCGGGTGGTCCGCCCGCGGGGGCACCATGGTGAAGCACGGCATCACCCAGGGCGTTATCCGCCAATAGTAGTTCCCGTCTTCCGCCTTGCGGCGCGCGCCGATGTAAAGACCGGCGGCGTGCTCTACCACTTCGAAGAAGGGCTGCGAGTCGCTGAGGTTGTATTGATTGCCCCGCGCGCCCTTGAACAGCGGATCGGAATTCAGGTTGCCGCGATGCAGGAACGAGACGTGGGCGCTGTCGATACCGCCTTCCATCGCTTGCAGCCAATTGGTCTCCTGCAACCGCTTGGAGGAGAAGGTCTGGTCGGCGGGAACCGACATGAACTCCCACGCGGGTTCAGGGGGCGGGGTCTCGGGCGGCCCCATATAGGTCCACAGGATGCCGCCGCGCTCGATCAGCGGGTAGTTCTTCAGCTTGATCTTCTTGCAGAAGCCGCTTTCCACCGGCTCGGAGGGCACGTCCAGGCAGTTGCCTTCAACGTCGTACTTCCAGCCGTGGTAGGGGCAGCGCAGGCCGCTCTCTTCGTTACGGCCGAACCACAGCGACACGCCGCGATGGGCGCAGAATTCGTCGATCAGCCCATAGCGCCCGTCGCTATCTCGAACGGCCAGCAGGCGCTCGGACAACAGCTTCACGCGCACCGGCGGACAATCGTTCTCGGGCAGTTCCTCAGCCAGCAGCGCAGGCAGCCAGTAGGATCGGAAAAGCATTCCCATCGGCGTGCCGGGCCCGGTGCGGGTGACTAACTCGTTCTGCTCGGGTTTCAACATTGTCGACTCTTCCGTTCAACCCAACTGTCAGGCAGGGACTTTTCTTTGTTTCACGTCGCGCACGATGTCCGCGAGGCGCACGCCCGGATCGCCCAGCATCGCCTCGTCCAGCACCGCCCCGGAGCTGATCAGTTCCCGGGCGAAGCGCAGCTCGCGCGGCGCGTTCAAAGCGCAGGCGGACAGCACGCGGCCATTCCTAGTCTGCAGCAGCACATAAGGAACCTGGCCGGACGTCCCGCGCACGATGGTCTTGGCGTCTGCGCTCGGCAGCCCGATCACCTGCAGATTGACCCCGAACTGATCGCTCCAGAACCAGGGGATCTCGGCATAAGGTGCGTCCCCGCCCGCGATCACCTTGGCCACCGCGATCGCTTGATTCTGTGCGTTCTGCCAGGATTCCAGCAGGATGTGCTGCTTGAGCAGGGGATTGTAGTGCCGCGCCACGTCGCCGGCGGCGAACACCTGGGGATCGCGCGTCATGCCGAAGGCGTCGACCACTACGCCCCGGTCGGTTTCCAGCCCCGCCTCGCGCGCCAGTTCGTCGTTGGGTTCGATGCCGACGCCCACCACCACCACGTCGGCCACGAAGGTCTCGCCACCCGATCCCCGCAGGGCGATGGCGTCGCCCTCGCGCGCGATGGAGACGACCGAGGTCCCGAGCGAAATGTTCACGCCATGGGAGCGGTGCAGGGCCGTGTGGTGCTCGCTGATCTCCGGAGGGACGGCGCGCGCCATGACCCGGTCGGCGGCTTCCAGGACCGTGACCTCGGCGCCGCGATGGCGGGCCGCGGAGGCCACCTCCAGCCCGATGAAGCCGGCGCCGATGATCACCAGCCGCGTCCCGGCGGACAGACGGCTACGCAGCGCGCGGCTGTCCTCGATGGTGCGGATGAGATGGAGTGGGACGCTGTCGGCGCCGGGGACGGTCAACTGCCGCGCCCGCGCGCCGGTCGCCAGAACCAGCGCGTCGTAGATCAGCACGGACCCATCATCGAGGTGGAGCTCGCGCCGGTCGCGGTCGATGGAGGTCGCCGTAACACCGAGCCGGAGCTCTATGCGCTCTTCGGCATAGGCCTGTTCGGGGCGTACCCAGACGATGCTTTCGTCCTCGTCGGAGATCAGCATCTCCTTGGACAGGGAAGGTCGCTCATAGGGTAGGTGCACTTCCTTGCCGACGATCGTCACCCGGCCTGCAAACCCGGCCGCGCGCAGCGCTTCGGCGCAGCGACCGCCTGCCTGGCCGCCGCCGACGATCACGACCTGCTCCGGTGATAGGGCGCGCATCATGCCGCTTCGCCGCCGCCTGAACGCGGCGTGGTTGAGGCGTAGACCTGCCCGTCCCGCGCGAGCGCATCCCAGGTGCGCAGGGCGACGGTGCAGGGAGCCGCGGTCGGCTTGCCGGTGATGATGCTGAATTTTCCCTGGTGGAACGGGCACTCGACTTCGTCACCGTCGACGAAGCCCTCCGCCAGCTCGCCCGGACCATGGGTGCAGAGGTTCTGCGTGACGTAATAGTGTTCCCCGACTTGGAACACGGCCACCTCTTCACCCTTGATCTCGGCCTTCACGGGAAGATCCTCGGTAACGTCTGAAATCAGGCACAGCGGCACGAGCTGCTGCTCACTCATAGTTCGATCCCTGCATACGCCGCCTAGACTGGAAACGAGTATGTGCGCTCACCGCACATTTATGGCGCATATCGAACGCACTCGAACTGAACGACGGTCAAGGCCTAAAGTCAAGAGTCCCAATGATCCACGCGGGACGCTTCTCCGGGTGCGCCCGGCTTGACACCGGGCCACCGTCCTTTAAATCCAAATGTTCGTTAGGCTTCCAATTTGTGCGTTCTACGAACATCCGACATCGGTTGGGTTTCGCGGCGCGCCACACGAGGACTCCGTGAACGATGAACGATCCTCTGGTTCTGAAGACGGCGCTGGGCAAGCACGCGCACGTGGCCCCGCTTAAGGACGGGCGCGTGACGTCCACCAAGGTCAAGCTGGACTTCATCGAATTCGACCCCCTGCCCAAGGCGTTCCGCCGCATGGTCCGGGAAGGCGATCTGGATGTGTCCGAAATGGCGGTCGTCAACCACGTGCTCGCCCATCACTACGGCAAGCCGATCGTGGGGCTGGCCATCCCGCTCTGGAGCCGGCTGCCGCACACCAACCTGGTCCGTCCCGCCAATTCCGAAGTCCGCGGCCCCAAGGACCTCGAGGGGGGCAAGGCGGGCGTGCGGGCCTACGCCCAGACGTCGGGGGTCTGGGTGCGCGGCGTGCTGAAGACCGAGTACGGGGTCGATCTGGAGAAGATCACCTGGATCACCATGGAAGACTCCCACCTGGTGGAATACGCCGACCCGCCAGGCGTGATCCGCAACGCCACCTCGTCGGGCCTGCGCGAGCTGATGATGGCCGGCGAGCTGCGGGCCATCATGGGCGAGCGGGACGTCGATCCGGGTGGGGTGCGCACCGTGATCCCCGACGCGGAGGCTGCCGCGCGGAGTTGGATGCGCGAGCAGGACATCGTGCCGATCAACCACATCCTCTCGGTCAAGACCGACCTGCTGGTCCAGCACCCCTGGCTGGCCGGCGAGCTCGACGAGATGTTTGAGCAAGCGCGACGGGTGGCGATGACCGATGGCGTCCCCCCTCCCCCGGTCTACGGGATGGAGGCGAACCGCAAGTCGCTGCAAATCCTGATCGACTTCTGCACCGACCAGCAGATCGTGCCCTGTAGCTACGCAGTCGATGACATGTTCGTCACGCCGGGCCAGGACACGTCCCATCTGCGGGCGCGCGGCGCGATGTCGAGCGCGGGGACCGCATGATGATCATCGACATCCACGGCCACTACACCACCGAACCCCAGGCGCTGCTGCAGTTCCGCGACAAGCAGCTCGCGGGCCTGGCCGATGCGATGCGTCGGCCGACCACGACCGATCTGGGCGTCACCGACGAGATGCTGATCCAGTCGGTCCAACCCCAGCTCAAACTGCAGCGCGAGCGCGGGAGCGACCTGACCATCTTCTCGCCCCGCGCCGCCGGCATGGCGCACCACGTCGGGACCGAGGCGATCAGCCTTGAGTGGACCCGAATGTCCAACGACCTGATCCATCGGGTCTGCACCCTGTTGCCGGACAACTTCGCCGCCGTCGGCCAGCTGCCCCAGTCCCCGGGCGCGCCGCCGGCCAACTGCATCCCCGAGCTCGAGCGCGTGGTCAACGAGCTGGGCTTCGTCGGGGTCAACCTCAACCCCGACCCGTCCGGAGGCTACTGGACCGGCCCGCCCCTGACCGACCGCTCGTGGTATCCACTCTACGAGAAGCTGTGCGAGCTCGAGGTCCCGGCAATGGTGCACGTCACCTCGTCGTGCAACCCCAACTTCCACCACACCGGCGCCCACTACATCAACGGCGACACCACCGCCTTCATGCAGCTGATCCAGGGCGACCTGTTCAAGGACTTCCCCGAGCTGAAGTTCGTCATTCCCCATGGCGGCGGGGCGGTGCCTTTCCACTGGGGCCGCTATCGCGGGCTGGCGCAGGAGATGAAGAAGCCGCTGTTGACCGAGCACCTGCTGAAGAACGTCTTCTTCGATACCTGCGTGTATCACCTGCCTGGCGTCGAGCTGATGGCCAAGGTCATCCCCATCGACAACATCCTGTTCGCCTCGGAGATGCTCGGCGCGGTCAAAGGGATCGACCCGGAGACTGGCCACTACTACGACGACACCAAGCGCTACGTCGATCAGCTGACCAACCTGGCCGAGGCCGACCGCCAGAAGATCTTCGAGGGCAATGCGCGTCGCGTCTATCCAAGGCTCGACGGTCAGCTGACCGCGCGCGGCAAGCCCATGGTCAGCAGCAGCTGATGTCCTCTTCGTCGACGATCATGGCGGCCTTCATCCAGGTCGGCGGCAGCTCGTCCTGGGTCACGTTCTGCAGCGGCTTGAAGAACTTGAACTGGTGGCGCACGTCCGGCGCTGACCAGAAGGCCACCACCGTCTCCAACGGCGGGCAGCCCGGCAGGCCACAGCTTATCTCCGCCACGAACACCACCGCGTCCGCGTCCAGGCCGAAACGCGCCCGTGTCCAGATCTTCAGCCTGTCGGTGGCGGCTAGCGACGCGGATGTGGGCCTTGGTCTTCCGAACATCTTGCCAACTCGCGACCGCCGAATTCCCGACGCTTCTTCCAATCAAACTATGTCGACCACCCCGTGTCGACAAGTCTAAAGGACACGACATCATGGTAGAGCAGGTTCAAGCTGCCGTCAGGACCGGACCAAGCACCATCGAGTTTCAAGAATTCGCCATGCCGGACATTCCGGAAGATGCGGCTTTGCTGAAGATGGAGGTTGCCGGCATCTGTGGTACCGACGTCAAACTCTACAAGACCCCGCCGAACAACAAGCCCACCATCATGGGCCACGAGAATATCGGCTACATCGCCAAGGCCGGCCGCGAGTTCACCCGCCGGAAGGGCTTCAAGGAAGGCGACCTGGTCTTCGTCGAGCACTATGTGATGTGCGGCAAGTGCCAGTGGTGCCACCAGGGCCAGTATCGCCACTGTGAGAACACCGACTGGCGCAACAATCCCGACGCCATCCGCTACGGCTACACCTCCATCGAGAAGCCCCCGCACCTGTGGGGCGGGTTCGCCCAATACGTCTACCTGCCGTGGAACGCGGTCGTGCACCATGTACCCAAGGGCGTTTCGCCCGAACTCGCCGGCCTGGTGACGCCGATGGCCAACGGGGTGGAGTGGTCGCTGTTCGACGCCGAGGTCGGCTACAACTCCACTGTCCTAATCCAGGGGCCGGGCCAGCAGGGCCTGTCGCAGACGGTGATCTGCAAGCAGGCCGGCGCCGCCCTGATCATCGTCACCGGCACGTCCAAGGACAAGGCCCGTATGGAGGTCGCCAAGCTGCTGGGCGCCGACTACGTGATCAATGTCGACGAGGAGGACCCGTTGGCCCGGATCAACGAGATCACCGCGGGCAAGGGTGTGGACTTCTCGCTGGACTGCACCGCCGGCGCGGGCACGATTCCGATCCTGCTCGGCATCAATGCGATGAAGCGCAAGGCTGGCCTGATCGTGGTCCAGGGCGAGATGAAGGAGTTCCCCAACTTCCCGCTCGAGAAGATGACCACCAAGGCGATCACCATCAAGAGCGCCCGGGGCCACAGCTACCGGGCCTGCGAGCTGGCGCTGGAGCAACTGGCGTCCAAGCGGTTCCCGCTCGACAAGATCACCACCCACAAGTTCGGCCTCAAGGACGTCGACCTGGCGATCCGCTCGGTCGGCAACCAGGGCGTACCGGACGTGATCCACGCCTCGCTCATGCCCTGGGAATGAGGCTGTCTCGTAGGGTGGGTGCGGGAAACCGCATGGCTGAACGTCTAGGAGCAGGGATGTGACGATAGGATTCCGGATTCTGGAACGGCGTCGCGTGGTCGGCGAGGATATCGTGCGCCGGTACAGGGACGTGCCCGTCGCCTGCGTGAGCGATGTCATGTCCCGCTTGACCGCCGGCGGTCCCAGCCTGCGACCGCTCCATGCCGGTGGCGTGCTCGCGGGCGCGGCGCTGACGGTGAAGACCCGTCCAGGCGACAACCTGATGATCCACAAGGCGCTCAAGATGGTCGGGCCCGGCGATGTAATCGTGGTCGACGCCGGCGGCGACCTGACCAACGCCCTGGTCGGGGAGCTGATGCTGTCCCATGCGAGAGCATCCGGCGCGGCCGGCGTGGTCATCAACGGGGCGGTGCGCGACCTGGGCTGGATCCGCGCCAACACCTTCCCGGTCTATGCGGCGGGCGTGACCCACCGGGGACCCTACAAGGACGGCCCCGGCGAGATCAACACGCCGCTGGCGATCAACGGCATGGTGGTCGAGCCCGGCGACCTCATCCTCGGCGACGACGACGGCTTCGTCTGCGTGCCGTTCGACGAGACCGAGAGCCTCTACACATCGGCCTGCGAAAAGCGGGACAAGGAGGCCGTGATCTTGGCCAACACCCTGGCCGGCAAGCTGGACCCCAAGACCTGGGTCGATCCCGAACTCAAGCGTCTCGGCTGCAGCGGAGTATAGCCATGGCCTCGGCCATCATCGACGGGATCACGACCCGCTATGAAGTCCTCGGCTCCGGGCCGCCCCTGCTGATGTATTCGCCGGGCGGCTTCGATGCGGTGATCGAAAAATGGCGTACCCAGGGCGTCTATGCCGAGATCCAGCTGCTGGAACACCTTCCACGGCATTACAGCTGCATCGTCTTCGATCGACGCGAGACGGGCGCATCCGGTGGGCGCGTGGAGCGGATCACCTGGGCGGACTACGCCCGTCAAGGCGCCGCCCTGCTGGATCATCTCGGCGTGGACTCCGCCCACGTGATGGGCGGCTGCATGGGCTGCAGCGCGGTCGCCGCCTTCGGTGTCGCCTATCCCGAGCGGACGCGCAGCATGATCCTGTTCTGGCCGGTCGGCGGCGCACACTACCGGTTGAACGGTCATCAGCGCTTCGCCGAGCACCTGGCCTTCGTGCGGCAGAACGGTCTTGCAGCGGTGATCGAACTGGCGCGCACCGAGGGCAAGGCCTTCGGCGCCGATCCGAGGGGCGGTCCCTGGGTGTCGGTGCTGAAGCACGACGCGGCCTTCGCCGACCTCTACGCCAAGCTGGACGTCAACCGCTACAGGACCCTGGTCGCCGGCATGGCGCGGACCCTGATGGACCGGGACACCGCCCCCGGCGCGGAACCGGAAGACCTGCTCCAGCTCGACATCCCCGCCCTCGTCGTGCCGGGGTCGGACGCAGCCCACGCGACGTCCGCCGCCCGATACTTCCAGGAATGCATCCCCGGCGCCGAATATTGGGATGCTCCCGTTCCCGAACAGACACAGGCGGCGACCGCTCCAGTGATACTTGAGTTTCTCTCAAGGGCCGATTTGAAATATTCAACCAAGGCTTGATAAAACCTATCCAAGGGCGCCGCGGATCGCTTGAACCACCTCGTTGCTCTGGAACACTGGGTCCAACTCGCCCAATCGCGGCGCAACCGACACCAATCCGAGCAACCTTGGCGACCTCTCGTTGACGATGTGTCGACCGGATGTAAGAACATGACGCATGCCGAACTCAACGACCGCAGGTCGCCCGACCAAGACGACTTCGAAGCGAAGCCCCAAGGATTTCGCCCCGAAGCCTGCACCCGTCGTCGCGCTGCTGGAAAGCCACGACGAGGAGACCGCCGAATCCGGCAATTTCGTCATCGCGCTCGCGCGCGGACTTTCGGTGATGCGGGCCTTCACATCTCAGAGCCAGCATCTGACGCTTTCGGATGTCTCCCGGATCGTCGACCTTCCCAGGGCGACCGTGCGCCGTTGCCTGCTCACATTGCAGACCCTTGGCTACGTCGAGAGCAAGGATCGCTACTTCAGCCTGTCTCCGAGCGTGCTGACCATCGCCCAGGCCTATCTCACCTCGAGCGCCCTGCCCCGCGTCTCGCAATCGTTCCTTGAACGGCTGAGCGAACAGATCGGCGAAAGCTGCTCCATCTCGATCCTGCATGGACAGGAGGTGATCTACGTGGCGCGTTCGGCGCGCAAACGGATGGCGTCCCTGCATCGCGAGGTCGGCACCCAGCTTCCCGCCCATTGCACCTCGATGGGCCGTGTCCTGCTGGCTGCGTTGTCGGAGTCCGAGCTGGAGCGGTTCTTCGCCAAGGCGACGCTTACGCGCTTCACACCTGCGACCATAACCAGCCCCGCGAAACTCACCACGGTCCTGAAACGCGTGTCGAAGGAAGGCTACTGCATCGTGGACGAGGAGCTGGAGGGCAACCTGCGTGCGATCGCCGTCCCCGTCCGCAACGCCGCCGGCGCCATCGTCGGGGCCATGAACGTCAGCACCCAGGCCTCCCAGACCAGCCGCGCCAGGATGGTGGAAGTCTTCCTCCCGCCGATGCTCCAGGCCGCCGCTGAACTGCGCCCCCTGCTCGTCAGCTAGGCTCGCTCCGCTGGGTCTGGATGTACCGCCACATCAGCTCGGCACGTCGCGATGCACCTGTTCGGGCCTGGGCGGCCCAGCATGGAACGGCCCCTATTCCGGACCGGAATTTAATTCTTCCAAGGCCACCTTCGGGTTGGGCTCGCACCACTACTCGGGGCGGCCGCTTGCGCAGCAAGCGCGGCCCGTTGGCGTTTTTCAATCGGAAGGCGATCGTAACCGCACTCTCCTTTTGTTGATTGGGCTGCAGACCTAGGGCGTTGGCTTTAGGTCCTTATCGGTTGACAAAGGTATGCGACAGGCGATTGATATGTGCGGGATTAGTTATTTACGTGCGCTGTGCGCACACATAACC
>NZ_LMUL01000013.1:53845-65550 GCF_009765965.1 Caulobacter sp. S45 | reverse complement strand
TCGGCTCAACGGTCGTCCTTAGCCAAAAGCCTCGGCTTGGGTCGCAAGGCGGCTCCCGCGCCGGCTCCTGAAGTGAAAGCGCCCGGCGCCAAGCGCGGCCCGAAGCCAAAGGCCGCCTGATCACGTTGTAAGGTTGAGGGCTGGTCGCTGTAGGCCGGCCCTCCTATCTACGTCCCCTAAGACGGTCTAGCGGAGAGATCGCGCCCATAGCGGCCGAAACCTTTCGGCCGGATTCCAGACGTGTGACTGGCCTTAGGACCGCCGTTTTGAGCCGGCCTGGACGGCAGGTGTTTGGGGTAATCCGGACGAGATTACGCCTCCCGTTCCGGACATCGCCGGCGACGGCGTTCGGGAGGAGCGCTCAGGGTATGGGCGCCGATACTTGCCCATCTGACGCGCACGGCGACGTCAACCCTTCGCGGTAGCCGCCAAAAAGTCATCGCGGGCGGCGGATAACCGAGCCTTCAATCGCGGCGTCGCGAAATCCAGGAAGGCTCGCAGTTTCAAAGGCAGATATTCTCCCGACGTGTGCACCAGGCTTAGGGGAAGCGTGCGCCGCTCAAAGTCCGGCAGGACCGGAACCAAGCTCCCGTTCTGGAACGACGAGGTGACATGGTGGGAAAAGACAGAGATGATCCCGACGCCCGCCTTGGCCGCATCGCACGCAGCGTCGGTTGAATTCACGATCAGTCGATAGCGAACCGGAACCTCAGGGTCGCCCGCAACGCTCCAAAAGCTTGGCCCGGTGAATCCCTGCACCCCCACGCAATCATGGCCAGCGAGATCGGTTGGCGTCCGCGGCGCGCCGCGAATCTTGAGGTAGCCAGGGCTGGCGGCGAAAGCACGATGGATCGTGCCGACCCGTGCGGCGATCAGGGCGCTGTCCGGCAAGTCTCCCAGGCGAAGGGCGGCGTGGATATCTTCGTCGGCCAGGTCGATCAATCGGTCGCTGAGCGTCAGACGAACATGGATGTCCGGGTAGACCTGGAGAAACTCGGCGAGCACTGGGACCAGATGCAAACGGCCCAGCACGATGGGCGCGGTGACATGCAGTTCGCCCTTGGGCGCCGTATATTCGCCCGTGGCGGCGCGCTCCGCTTCGACCACCTCCTCGAGGATCCGTTTGCAGGCGGCGACGTAGGATTTGCCGGCATCGGTCAGGGTTATTCTGCGGCTCGATCGAGTCAGCAGCTGGGCCTTCAGATAAGCTTCCAGGTCCGAGAGCTTCCGGCTGACGGTCGTGAGCGGCGTGTTGAGACGCCGGGCGCCGGCCGACAGGCTTCCTTCTTCGGCGACAGCCAAGAGGATCGACATGGATTCCAGGCGATCCATCGTTGTTTCCGGAAAATGGAAGGAAGGCTCCCGACTTTACGAGATTACGCCTCGACCTGGTAGCCGCCATTCTCTCCGGGCGACCCTGAGCGGTCGCCCCTAAGGAGGCGACGTGGTTCGCATTGAGCTTGAAGCCGCCCGAGCCCCCGTGTTTGGTCGTTTTGCGTCGTCACGCAGGTCCATTCTCGCCGCTGGCTTGGGCCTTGGAGTGACTCTGGCCTTGCACAGCGCCGCCCGCGCGGAAACGAAGGACGCCATGCTTGCGATCAAAGAGACCGACATCGCCACGAACGGCGTCCATCTGTATGTAACCGAGGCTGGCGAAGGGCCAGCCATCCTGTTCGTGCACGGCTTTCCAGACACGGCCTATACTTGGCGTCAGCAGATGCAGGCGGTGGCGGCCGCCGGTTTTCGCGCCATCGCGCCGGATATGCGCGGCTACGGCGGCTCCTCGGCGCCGGATGACCCGACGCTCTATACCCCATTCCAGACAGTCGGCGACCTCGTCGGCCTGCTGGACGCCCTCCAGATTCCACAGGCCATCGTCGTGGGCCACGACTGGGGAGCGAACGTGGCCTGGAACGCCGCCATGATGCGCCCCGATCGGTTCAAGGCTGTGTTCTGTCTCGCCGTCCCCTACTCGCCCCGCGGCAAGGCCAGCGTGCTGGACGCCATGAAGGCCGCCGGCCACGGCGACGACTTCTACATGTTCGAGCAAATCCGGCCCGACGCCGACCAGATCTGGGCGGACGCGGCGGTCACCATTCCGGGCATGCTCTATTGGGCCTCGGGGTCCGCGCCCGCGGCGCAGGCCTGGAATCCTTTCGATCCCGCCCGCAGCCTGCATCGCAAGGCGCCCGATCCCTTTCCCACCTGGATCGACCGCGATTATCTCGCGCACAACGTCGCGCAGTTCCAGCGCACCGGTTTCCATGGCGCGCTCAACTACTATCGCGCGGTTCAGCCCTTTTTCGACCTGTCGGGCGCATACCTTGGCGCGAAGATCCCCCAGCCCTCCTACTTCATCTGGGGCGAGGCGGACGGCCTGGTCCCCATCTACCAGCTGACGGAAGCCAAGCTGCGCGAGCGGTGCCCCGGCCTAGCCGGCTATGTCGGGCTGGATGGCGTCGGCCATTGGGTGCAGCACGAAGCGACGGCTCGGGTGAACCAGGACCTGATCGCATTCGCCCGCTCGGTCAGTGCGGCATAGGGGGCGATCCATGACCAAGCACCCGCCCGGCCGCAATCCGAGACCTGCGCCAACCTTGGCCGCGCGAACGATGGCCACTCTCCGTCACACGACACGCTATTTGGAGGCCGGTCCATCCGACGGGCCGCTGATGATCTTCCTGCACGGCTGGCCCGAGATGGGCCTGGTGTGGCGTGTGCAGATGGAGGTGTTCGCCGCCGAGGGCTGGCGCTGTATCGCCCCCGACATGAGGGGCTATGGCGGCTCATCCGCCCCGGCGGCATCCGAGGCCTACGCCCTGAGCGAGATCGTCCAAGACATGGTCGAGCTTCACAACCACCTGGGAGCGCGCCCGGCCGTCTGGGTCGGCCACGACCTGGGCAGCCCCGTCGCCGGGGCCTTGGCCGCGCACCATCCGGAGCTCAGCCGGGGCGTCGTGTTGGTGTCCGTTCCCTACTTCCCAGACGGCTTCGCCTTAGCCAATCTCCTGCCCCTGGTGGACCGGAAGCTCTACCCGACCGACGAGTATCCCGACGGCCAGTGGGACTACTGCCGCTTCTATGTCACTCACTTCGACCAGACGGTGAGCGACTTCGACGCCGACATCCCCGCCACCCTCGCGGCGATCTACCGGTCTGGGAACTCTGCCTCCAAAGGGCAAGTCTACCGCTCCGCCTTGGTGACGAAAAACGGAGGGTGGTTCGGTTCGGCGCATCGCACCCCGGCGGTCGCGCCGGACCCTGCGCTCTGGCCGCCTGCAGACTTCGACGCTCTGGTTGCGGCGTTCCGAACGACCGGCTTTCGCCCGGGCAACGCCTGGTACCTGAATGACGCCGCCAACATCGATTATGCCCAGACCGCGCCCGACGGAGGGCGCCTGCGCCAACCCGTCCTGTTCGTGAACGGCGATTTTGACGGGCTATGCGACATCAGCCGCGGCCGCATCGGAGAGCCCATGCGTCAAGCCTGCCCAAATCTGTCGGCGACCCATCAGCCGGCCGGTCATTGGCTGCCGCTCGAACGGAAGCTCGAACTCGCTGAAACCATCCGTTCCTGGGCAAAGGCCAACTTGCTCTCATAGCCGGCGTCAGGATGGCCCTGATCGGATTTCTAAGGAACACCATGCCAGAACCGGAAAAAACACCGCCTACGGCCAAAACCTCCAGTCCGTTCGCATCCTGGAGGATCGATCACGCCGGCATCCGCGTGCCCGACTTCGACGAAGCTGTGGCCTGGTACACCAGTACGCTCGACTTCCGGCTGCTGAAGTCGGTTTCCATCGGCAAGCTGACCTTTGGCTTCATTGCGCCCGCCACGGACGACAGCTTCAGCTTCGAAATCCTGGCCGGTCCGGGCGCGGCCGAACGCCCGCGGTATGAGGATTTTCACGACAGCTACAATCTGTCGGGGTGGCACCACCTGGGAATCCGTGTGGACGACGTGGACGCGACAGTCGACGAACTCAGGCGCCGCGGCGTCAAAATCGTCAGCGCGCCCCACGACGTCGAGTCGTTGCAACTACGCCTGGCTTTCTTCGCCGATCCCTGGGGCAACCTTCTGGAAGTGATCTCGCCGATCAAGCGCAACGTTACTTGAGCAGGCGTTAGATTCGCCTCCTTGCGCCCGTAACGGACTCGGCAGTTCCTCCGGAAACACGACATTCGGCGGCCCGGACGCCGAGCCAATAGAGATCAAGCCATCGCCCGACGGCCCCCAATGGGGCCTTTAGGCGGTTCGGCCGTTTTCCCAGCCAACCGCGGGCAGTGCTAGTTCTTTGGCGGCTTCGGGCGCAGATAGGCGCAGCTCTGGTCACCCGGGGGATGGGCTAGAATGCGGTCGTAGAAGGCTCCTTGCGCGCTGACAATCCCATCGCCGTCCTCGGCCAGCAGAGTGCGATCCGCCACCGCTTTGGCCGCCGCGAGGCGGGCGGCGGCGAGGAATGCCGCGCGCGTCGGATAGCGCGCCTCTAGGGAGGGGCGCGGATCGTTCGCAGCCCGCCGCTCCGCCTCGGTACGCGCGAAGGGCTGGAACGAACCTTGGAATCGGTCCAGCGCCCAGCCGAAGCCCGTGACGCTCCCCATCGGGTTCCAGCCCGTATAGGTCCCGAGCGGCGCGCGCAGCTCCACCGGTTGAAGGCCGCCAGCGTCGGTCCCGTCTGGATCTGGGCGGGGGACCAGCACAGCGAACGGCGCGCCCTGTTCGGGCGGTACATTGTCCTCGATCCCAGCGGACGTGAACCTTGGACCGAAGTCTAGCCTCAGCGGCGTGAAGGCGGCCATGGGTGGGGTCAGGCGATTGATCTTGGGGAACAGCCGGTCGTATTCGGCCACGCTTACCAAGCCGCCGCCGGAGAGACGGGGATAGGCGCTAGGCGGCGGTATTGCACCCTTCACCCACTCATCGAGGTTGATGAGCAGGGCGCGCAGGTAGGGAAGATCCATGATCGGATCGGTGCAGTTGACCCGCTCGCCCCGCTCACGTTCGCCGCCTGGGAAATGCTGCATGCCCGCTAGCAGGTAAAGGCGCACGGCCGGATCCTGCGGCGCGTCGGCGCGGCCGTCCGGCGTGGTCTGCATCAGTGAAGCCGCGCGACCCCAGAACTCCGTAGACTTGTTGACGATGAACAGCTTGGGCGCGGCGCCATCGGCGCCGTGCGCCCGCTCGAACAGCGATCCTGTTCGCCCAGTGACGGGATCGCGAGTGGGACCCGTGGCGAACGGGAAGATGTCGGTGGGGTAGTCGCGGTCCACCACCATGTTGGCGGCGCGCGTGGGGAAGCCGAAGCGTACGTCGAAGCTGCCCCGCCCCGCGCCGGCCACCACGGCCAGCGCGCCGTCGAACACCCGTTGCCCATGCTCGTCCAGGTCGAAACCCTCATAGAGCATCTGTTGGATCAGCCGACCGGTCTGGCTGATGCCGATTAGCAGGGTGCGGCGAGGCGGCGGGGCGCCCTCCAGTGGGTGGGTACGTAGCCAGGCCAGCAGATCCCGGATGCCGGCAGGCCCGGCGCCGACCACTACCGGGTCGCGCGCCATATAGGTCAGCTCGTAGAGGGTTCCCGGCCGGAACCCGCCGTCTAAGGCGATGTGGCTGGGGACGCCGCCGTCTGAGGCGGGCAGGAGCCGCCAGGTGCTGCGCGGCAAGGGCTTGCGTGGGTCGTCGGGGCGGTGACGCGCGGTCAGTACGGCGGCCGGGTCGTCGGGCGTCGCCATGGGGTAGGCCCGACCCTCGATACCCGCAAAGGACGTCTCCGCTGTCGCCTTGTCGACGGTGAACTCGTTGGCCACCTTACCGGTGATCGGGCCGCCGTGGCCGTAGGCGACCGGCGCTTGGAAGATCAGCCGCTCGTCACCGCGTGCTCCCGATGCAACGTCCCAGCCCCAAGCGGAAGCGACGACGGTGAAGCCGTGACGCTCTAGAAAGCCCGTGTTCTCGAAGCGGGCGCCCTTAGGATCGAGGGCGTAGTCGAGGCCGCGCGTGATCGGCTCCCCTCGGTTGCTCACGTCGTACAGCAGAGTGGAGTCAACCGCATGGACCGGGCGCAGCACAGTGAAATCGGTTGAGAACACCACCCGCCCACGCGCGTCGCGCGGAGCGTTCTTCAGATCGACGATGCGGGCGTTGGCGGGGGCATTGGGATCGAGGGCGAAGGTGGCCCGGCCGCGCAGGGTCTCATACGGCGCGTCCGGCAATGTCTTGCAGTCAGTGCAGGGCGTCCGAGAGACGATCTCCACGCGCTCGACCTCTGCGCGTGCCATCCCGGAAGCAGCGATTAGCAGACTGCAGACAGTGGAGGCTAGCGACCGCTTGATGCAAATGTTCAAGGAGGGCCTCCCGGACGAGATTTCTCACACCCAGAAGCTAGCACCCAAACACGTTCTGCGTGTTTCCCAACATTCCAGCGGGAGTTAGAGAGCGCCCATAGTGGCCGCGAGCACCGCTCCAGATTCGAGACATTCGGGATCGCCAGCTCGACGGCTCCGAAGTTGACCTCCGACTGGAGGGAGCATCTGTCTCAGGCCGACGTCCCTTGTCTGCAGGCGCGCCACTATCCAGAGGTGGCGGCCTGACCGCCCTAAATTGCTGACAGCCGGCCAGAACTACGGACCAGGCTTCGCGCTCCCTCGTCGCGCACGTGCTTGAGCGTGGGGTAGCCGTTCACAGCCATGAGAAGATCCGCCTCGGCCAGAATACACCGGAGCACGTGCGCTGCGCCTTCCGCTCCGCCGAGGGCCAAGCCATAGACGTAAGGTCGTCCGACCCCGACTGCAGCCGCGCCAAGGGCGATGGCTTTGACTACGTCGCTTCCCGACCGCACGCCCGAGTCGAAGAGCACGGGCGTAGAGCCTGCGGCTCGCACGACCTCGGACAGCATGTCGATCGCGGCGACGCCGCCATTTGCTTGCCGACCTCCGTGATTGGAGCAATAGATGGCGTCGACGCCGCTCTCGACAGCTCGGCGTGCATCGTCCGGGTGGCAAATGCCTTTGAGTACTAAAGGCATGCTGCTCAGCGAGCGAAGCCATGTGACGTCATCCCAGGTCAGCACTTGCCCGAAAACGTTCGCCCAGGCCGCGATCGCGGCCGGGAGGTCCTCCTCGGGCGCCTTGGTCAGGAGAGAACGGAACACGGGATCGGAGAAGTAGTTCGCCAACACAGCGCCCCTAAGCTGTGGGAAGTTCGAGGTGTTCAGGTCGCGTGGACGCCACCCGGTGACCCAGGTGTCGAGGGTGACGATAAGCGCCTTGTAACCCGCGACCTCCGCACGGCTGACCAAGCTTTGCGCCAGCTCCCGATTGCGGGGCGTGTAGAGCTGGAAGAACCCCGGCGATGGGCTCAGCGCCTTCGCCACGACTTCCATCGGGTCGTTGGACAAGGTGGAGGCGCAGAACGGCACGCCGGTGAGCGCGGACGCCGTCGCTGCTGCGATGTCGCCGTGTCCGTCTTGGGTGCAGATGCCGTTCACTCCGATTGGAGCCATAAACACAGGACTAGGCAGCCTTAGCCCGAACAGCTCGATCGATAGGTCCCGCTGTGAGCAATCGACCATCATGCGCGGGACCATGCCCCAGTGATGAAAGGCGGCCGCGTTTTCATCCTGGGTCCACTCGTCCCCACACCCTCCTTGGACATAGGCCAAAACCTGAGGCGGCATCGCGGCTTCCGCCCGCCGCACCAGACCGGCGTAGTCCACGGGCAGCTTGGGGATGACGCCCCTCAATCCCGCACCGTAAATCGTGGCCTGCAGGTCGCCATAATGGGGCATATCGGGAACTCCGAGGCTTCTGCGATGTCCAGCCTACCCTGAAACAGGGCGCCTGTGACTGGCCGAAAAATCGGAGGCTACCGCGGCGCGAACTAAGCTGTCACCAATGAGCTGCAAGCTCTCCCATGCATTCATCGAGCTCACGCTTCTCTCAGCGGGAGGCCGGTCTCCAGGACCGCGAATAGAGCGTCGCCTGGCTGCTCGGCGCCCACAGCGGTCGTAAGCCTTCTGCCGAAAAGACGACATCCAGCGGGCCTGAAGAGAGGCCCCAAGCTCCGGCCTAACGTCTGAATCTGGGGGGGGCAACCGGACTCACTACCACAGCCGCATAGCGGACGTGGCGAAGGGCGACTTTCGGGACCCACGCTCATACGTGCTGGCGACCTCAATGCTGACTCTGGGGCCTCAGGAGGCTGTGTTGCGCTTAGCAGCTCGGCGGGCGTAATCGGAGGGCGCGGAAAGTAACAATAGTTCGGTCGGATCGCGGATCAACGACGCGAGTGGCTTGCGCGCATCTTGAGCAGCCCGCACGACCGCTCGCCAGCTCTCGTCAGTCAGTATCGCTTCGTGATTATAGTCATCACCGTTAGGTGCAACGTATTGGCTAAACAGTTCATGGAAATTCTTAACCGCATGAGCCTCCTCACTTGACAAAAGACCTTCAGCAATGCGGCGACATAGCCACCATCACCCTCGTTCACTACGAGGCCATCGAAGTAGCAGGACGTATACTCAATGAACGTATAATGCGGATTTGAGTTGTCAGGATTTAGCCAGGTTGCGCGCTGCATTTCGAGGTTCGAAATTTCTTCAATAGAACCCAGCCAGTTGGCACGCCATTTCACCTGAAGCTCAGCGTATCTGTCCGCAGCCAAGAGTCATCTCCTATAAAGCGACGTATGTACACCCAATAGCGGAGGTCTCAAATCCACTCGTGTTGGACGTTGGGAGGGTCGGCTTACTGGTCTGAAGGCTCGTCCGCGTAAACGTCAAAGCTCAAGTCGATGTTCATGTCAGCCAACCTCGCGAGCAAGCGATGGTCGAAAACGTCGCCGCTGTTTCCCTCGTCGAAAAGCCAGCCAATGAAGAACTCGCCGAGGCGCGCCAGCTGATCGAAGCTTGGCGGCGAGACTACAATGAGAGCCGTCCTCACATGGCCCTCGGCCACCTGTCGCCTCAAGAATATGCTTTGCGATCCGCCGGTTGGCATGGCACGATCCATTCCATGGCCGTCGGGAGCTAACCCTCAGACTGGACCACCAAAGCCAAGCGCTTCAGGCCGTCGGGAGCTAACCCTCAGACTGGTCCACCAAAGCCAAGCGCTTCACCTCGACTACGCGCCCGACCTCCTCAGAATCTCCTTGCATCGGCAGGGGCTTCCACACACACAACATTACGAGTTCCGGCCAAGCTCGACTTTCCCTACGCCCTGCGTCCGAAACCGGTGGTCAAGCGGACTCGCGACCACCCTACATCCCGGACCTGCACATCGACACGCTGAAGGTGCAGCGGGCGGCCGGACGACATTGCGCACGCATCGCCTTCGACCCTGGGCATCAGAGACGGAACGAAGCCTAAATTTGGAGGTGGGGACGAGCAGCGAGGGTTGCCGCCACAAGGAACGCTTATAGCAAAGGTCCGTTGGACAAGGAACGCGGGTGTTTTTGCTCCGTACCAAGAGGACTGAACCTGTGTCGGATCCCCTTCCCTTCGGTGTCTCCCTCAAGGATCTGCGCCCCACTCAAATGACGGTTGGATTTCGCGAGGTCGAAATCAAACGGCGTCAGTGGCGCGACGCCGATGACGCCGAACGGACCAAGCTCTTGCGGCGCCACGTCGTGCCCGCGGTGCTTGGCCCGAAAGGGCGGACCTACATCGTCGATCACCACCACTTCACCAAGGCGTTGCTGGAAGAAAAGGCCGGGGCTGTGGGCGTCTACATCCAGGCGGATTTAAGCCACCTCGCCAAGAAAGAGTTCTGGACCTTCCTCGACAACAGCGATTGGTGTCACGCCTACGACGCTGAGGGCGAGCGTCGCGCGCTGTCCAACATCCCCAAATCGATATCGGAACTCGTCGACGATCCATTTCGCAGCCTGGTCGCTGAGCTGATCCGGGCCGGTGGATGCGCGAAGACCAGCGTTCCCTTCTTTGAATTCCTTTGGGCCGACTTTTTGCGGCGGCGGATCAAGCCGCACTTGGTCGAGGCCGACTTTGGCTCGGCCTTGGTCAGCGCTTTGGAGCTCGCGAAAAGCCCCGATGCGAAGAGCTTGCCGGGATGGTCGGGCGCCGACCCGTCGCAATGAACCTTATCCGCGACCTCATCGGCCCTGACGACGGCTATCAAACCGCCATTCAGCTTTCAGTGAGGGCGCTGTTCCTGTTCGCCTTTGGCGTGGTTTGCGTCCGGATCGCGGGACGTCGGATGTTCTCCCAAGCTGCTCCGCTCGACATCATCGTCTACCTGATCGTCGGATCCAATCTCAGCCGCATCATGATCGGCGGAGCCCACGTTTTCCCGAGCCTTGCCGCGACACTAACTATAGTAATGCTTCACCGGCTTCTGGCGTACGCCACGCTGCGCTGGGGACCGCTCGCCGATTGGATCAAGGCCAGGCCTAAGGTTGTGATCCAGAATGGCGATGCGAAGCTCGATGTCCTTGCCGAGGAAGGCATCAGCGAAGCCGATCTTTTGGAGAGCCTGCGCCTCCGGGGTATCGGCGCCGTGGGCGACGTCGATCTTGCGATGCTGGAGCGCAACGGCCGCATCAGCGCAATTCGCAAGCCGCAGCCGCCTCCTCTCCTCAGGCCCTAGGCGTCCTGAATGCAGCCACCACCAAGTTGCAACCCCGGCCAAGTGATGAGTTAGCTAGCGACCAAGCTGGGCGAAAACACCAAGGACGCACAGCTCCCCACTGGCGGCCGAAGGAAGACGTCATGAAAGCGGTACGGCTTTACGAATATGGCGGCCCTGAAGCCCTCAAATTCGAGCTCGATGCGCCCGAGCCCGTGATGGCCGCAGACATGGTGCTGATCGAGTCAGTGGCTACGAGCGTGAATCCTATCGACTGGAAAATCCGCTCAGGCGCCAGACAAAAGGATTTTCCCCTGGATTTGCCGGCGACCCTAGGAAAGGACGTGAGCGGCGTCGCGCGGGCGGTCGGAAGCGACGTTCGAAACATCAAGCGCGGCGACCGCGTGATCGCAATGGCCGACGCGACCTATGCTCAATACGTGGCGGTGCCCGCTGGGTTGGTAAGCCATCTCCCCGATGGCGTGGATTTGATCGACGCTGCCGCCATCCCCCTGGTGTCGTTGACCGGGGGGACCAGCTCGTCCGCCGGCGTAATGCTAAGGTGCATGCGATGAGATGAGGCTAGATAGGCCTCTGTCCCTCGCTCGGCTCTGCGTTCAAAGCCGACCTCCGTCTTCTGCCGGACCGGACGCTTGAATCGCCCCAAGGCCGCCGCTCCCGACAAAGCCGCCATCGACCAAGCAGCTACGGCGCGGCGCAGCCGGCGACCAGAGAGCTAGACGAGCCCCATGTCGGGGCTGGCCTGCGGCGAATTCAAGAGCGTGACCAAGCGCTCCAGCGCCGTCTCGACCTGGTTGCGCGAGGGCGGCGCGCCGACGCAGTGCCTCACGCCGCCGATCAAACTCGGATCGACGACCGGGGCTTCGGCGGGCGTAAGCTGTACGCCGGCGCGAAGGGCCCGCGCCACCAGCCGTTCGGACTCCAGTTCAGCCATCGGAAGCCAGAGGTGAGGACAGAGCCTGCTGGCGTGCTACAGCGGCCGCTCCCGGGGTAGATTGGACAAAATTACCCGTCTCGGCATGGTCACCCATCACCGTCGCTTGAAGTGGCGCTTCGGGCGCGATATGCAATCAAAAGTTGCCGTCCGGAGAGTTAGTTGATGG
>NZ_LMUL01000013.1:53422-53706 GCF_009765965.1 Caulobacter sp. S45 | reverse complement strand
CGGGCGTCACGGTCATCGCATCGCGACCCAACAGCGTCACAATTACTGCGGCGCACAAATGCCTGAAACCCGATGGACCTGCAGATCAAAACACCCCAGCGCCTAGGATAATCAGCACTTATCCAGCCATGGGCGCAACCGTACGACCCGGTCTGCTGGTCATGCGAGTGACCTTTGATCAACCGATGTCTTGCGGCTATTCTTTCGTCACGGCGCCCAGGCTCCCCTACCCCTGCTATCCGGCGGGCAAGCGGGCTATGCTGCTCAGCGATAACCGGCGCACG
>NZ_LMUL01000013.1:18142-53412 GCF_009765965.1 Caulobacter sp. S45 | reverse complement strand
TCCATGATCAGGACAGTTCATGAGGCGCTTGCGGCGGACCCGTTTGGCGAAAGCGAACTCGGTATCGTGCAGCGCTAAACGCCCGCGGACCGAGCCGGAAGTCCGCTCGGCGCCCGAAGCGGACCTGCCGCTTGCTCCAGCGAGACGACATTCAGATGGGCTGTGAGATCGCCTGCAATGTTGTCCCCCTGAGGAGCGTTTTTCGCGTCGAAGATTAGCCCCCTGACCCATGGTTTTTGATGCTCCTTCCGGGTTCTGGAAGGAGTGGGGGATGACGGGCGTGGAGACGATCGCGCGGATCCGGTTTGAGCATTTCCAGAACCGCAAGGGGATCAAACGGATCGCCCGAGAGCTGGGGCTTGCGCGGGACACGGTGCGCAGAGTGCTGCGATCCGAGGCGACCGAGTTCAACTACAAGCGAGCCGTCCAGCCCCAGCCGAAGTTGGGACCGTGGGTCGAGGCCTTGACGGCGATCCTGGAGGCCGACATCGAAGGCGTGCTGATCCATGGCGCGCAGGGCGTGCGATCTCTTACGGTTCTGCTGGCGCCGCGCGGCGCAAGCGCACGGCGCTGAGCCAAAGGCTAATGCTCACGGGGAGGTCGGCCGCAGCACAACAGCGACTAGCCGCCCACGGTCAAACTGGCGGGCGGGCATTGTCAGACCAAGCCGAGGAGGCCGCAGCCTCTGGCATGCCGCCCTTTACCGCGGGCTTGGTTAGCGCAGCAAGCGTCGACGCCGTAAGGCATTGGCGAGAGCCGGCGGCGGGGCGGTTCCTTATAATCAGCATGTGTGAATTTGGTCTGGCACTGCCCTCGGCGAGAGCAGAACAGCAGTATCTCGCCCCGCTCATCGCGATCACTTTAGCCGTCAGACTGTCGGATCCGCTCCGGCGATGCTCGCCTGGACGTATGTCGGCTTCCGGTCCCCGCACGCCATCAGCCACCTGTGGGTCAACGGGCTTGGGCTGCACATACCTTTTCTTATGATCGGCAACACCGTGCTCCCGGTCATGTGAGGACGCTTTGCCAGCGAACTTCTCCTCGGATGAAAGGCCGCCGTCACTATCGAATCCGCAGCTCCGGCTCCCTCTCGAACAATTCGGCAAGGAAGTCGGCGATCGCCTCCACGGGTCCCGCCTTGTGGCGACTGCGCGTCGTCACCGCCCAGATGGGGTAGGTTGGTGGCGCATACTCTTGGAGGATCGGCGTCAACCAACCTGCCGCCAGCTGCTCCACGAACATCCAACTCGGCCCGCGCGCGATGCCGAGTCCGGCCATCGCCGCAGATTGAACGCTATCGGCGTCATTTGTCTGGATGCGCGCTGACGGCGAGACCTGAATGCGTTCTCCGCCGCCGACGAACGCCCAGGGCCTGACCTCGCCGTGGAAAAGGAATTGCACGGCGGAATGGTCTTGGAGAGCCTCCGGAGTCGCGGGCACACCATGCCGTTGCAGATAAGCGGGCGCCGCCACGATCATCGCGGCAACGCTGCCGATCTGACGGGCGCTCAGACTGCTTTCATCGACGTCGCCGATGCGTACGGCCAAATCCACACCGTCCTCGATCAGGCTGACGTAGCGCTCGGACACGTCGATCTGGAGGGAGAGCTCCGGATTGCGGTCAAGGAAGTCAGGAAGGCGCGGGATCACATGCCGGCTCGCGAACAGCGGCGGAAAGGAGATCCGGACACGTCCGTGCAGCCCGCCGTCGTCTTGTCCGATGCGCGCTTCCGCCGTGTCTAGATCCGCAAGCATGCCTGCGACGAACGCATAATACGCCTTCCCGGTCTCGGTGACGCTCAGCCCCCTCGGCGTCCGGCGCAGCAACTGCGTCTTAAGATGCTCCTCCAACGCGGCGATCTGCTTGCTGACGGTGGGCTGCGCGACGCCCGCCGCTTTGGCGGCCCGGGAGAAGCTTCCCGCCTCCACGACGCGGACAAACAGACGCATCTGGCCCAATCGATCCATGTTAGACCCCCGCTTCGCTATTCGAGTGCGGCATCATTAACATTCTCTCTTGCCGGCTTGTCGGAAAGCATTCCCCCAATACTCTCTGGGGACCGCGAAACACCACGTTTATGCGGCAACCAAAGGAACAATTCTTTGCCGAAATTAAGCGGGAAGACAGCGGTCATTACCGGCGGCAGCACAGGCATGGCGTTCGCGACGGCGAAACTTTTTGCTGCTGAAGGCGCGAAGGTCTTTATCACCGGCCGCCGGCAGGAGGTTCTCGACGCCGCCGTCGCGGAGATCGGTAGCGGCGCGGTCGGCGTTCAGGGCGATGTGGCCGACCTTGCGGATCTGGATCGGCTGTACGAGACCGTGCGGGCGGAGTCCGGTCACATCGATGTCCTGTTCGCCAGCCCGGCGGTCGGCCACATGGACCAGCCGATCACATCCGTCAGCGAGGCGGTGTTCGACACCACCTTCAACGTCAACACCCGGGCGGTGGTGTTCACCGTGCAAAAAGCCCTACCGTTGTTCAACGACGGCGGCGCGATCATCCTGAACAGCTCCATTGCCCATCTCAAGGGGCTTGCAGGCGGCAGCATCTACAGCGCCAGCAAGGCCGCGGTCCGGTCCTTTGCGCGCGGCTGGACCGTCGAGTTGAAGGACCGGCGGATCAGGGTCAACGTCATTAGCCCGGGCCCGATCGACACGCCCTTCACGCAGGATGCGCCGTCCGCCTGGAAGAATGCGATGACGGCGATGGTGCCGATGGGCCGCTTCGGGAGGCCGGAGGAGATCGCAACCGCCGCACTCTTCCTCGCCTCCGAGGATTCGAGCTTCATTACGGGCATCGACCTCTGCGTCGATGGCGGCTTGACCCAAGTGTGACCTCACCGCAGCGCAGTTGCAGCCTTACGACTACTCTCCCGGCGTTTGTTTCCAAAGTTGCGGATCACGCTTCTCTTCGCAATCTAGTGGCCGGCGACAACGCCTTGCGCGATCGACGTCGGTCATCCGCCCCAACTGGCGCCCGAGGTAGCCCGCATGCGGGCGTGAGCCCGCTGGGGGCCGCCAGCACGCCGCTAGTGCAGGTATTGGCGCAGTGCTTCCCGATCGTGAGGGGCGGGCACTGGCGTAATGGGGCCGTACCGGCTGCGAGTGTCGCAGAACTGACGGCCTGATCTCTCGTCCAAGTCGCGCCCATAGGAGACATGCGCCTTCTGCCCGACTTCGGACGTTCGGCTCGCCTCAGGTCCGCGCCTTTCTCCGAGTCCAACGGCAGGTCCGGAGGTCAAGCGGACTCCCACGCGCGGCCGCATAGCTGACATCGCCAAAGGACCACTTTCGGGAACTGAGCCGATACGTGCTCCCGACCCCGTTGCGGTCGAATAGACCGTCCGCTTCCGGGCAAGAGGGCCGACGGCGCGCAAACGGTGGGTTTCGGGAGCTGAGCCGATCCATGCCAGCGGCCCTTCGCCCGCGTCGGAGGAGGTCCGCTGTCAGGCAGAAACCCAACTGCCCACCCCTCCCCTGCCCCGTGGGGTGTCCGCTTTTCGGCGGAAGGTCAGTGGGTGCCGCCATCGCGTCTTCCCGTGCTCTGCGCCCATAGGCGACATTAGCTTGCTTCCGAGAAGCGGACATATTCCAAGCCATCATTATAGGCCCGGAGCCCCCTCCCCCGGCAGCTCTCAAGCACATTCAGACGTCGAGCCAACCTCCAAATCTGACATCGGCTATGGCAGTAGCCGGATGGCCAGTCGCGCCCGATTGCCTACTTTGATACTTCTGATACCCGCTTCTCGGCGTTAGGCTTCCCGGCGGCGGTACGCGCGACGCGCAGCCATTCCATAGGTGGGGTTGCCCCTGCCGCCACCATCACCCACAACCGCAACGTCGTTCAAAGCCAAGCTGGATCGTCCCATGATACGCCTGCCGATCCTCGCCGCCGCCTTGGCTCTGGAGTTCGCCGCCGCCGCCAAGGCCCAGGCCCAGGCCCAGGCCCCTGACCTTAACGGACGCTGGATCGTCACCGAAGACGTTTACGGCTCGGCGCTGTACGGCTCGCTGAAGCTGACCCGCGCCGGCGCCCAACTCGCGGGCGAGTTTGACGGGGACAGTCTCACAGGCTCAGTGACCGGTTCAGCCCTGCACTTCACGGCCAGCGACGCAGCAGGCGACACATCGGTAGTGGAGGCGAGCTTCGCGGACGGAAGGCTTTCCGGCTCGGTCGTGTCCACGGATGGTGGCGACAGAAGCCACCCCCAACATTACAGTTTCACTGCTAAGCGCGCGCCGGCGCGCCTGACAGATCCGCCCCGGCGGCATGAGTTCGTCCCAACCACCTTCTACCGTCAGTTCTCCGCCCTTACCCCATCGGTGCTGACCATCTCCCCAGGCGACACCATCCACACGACGACGGTGGATGCCGGCGGCGCAGATGCGTCTGGCGTAACTCGAGTACTGGGCGGCAATCCGCAGACCGGCCCATTTTACGTCCGCTCGGCCATGCCGGGCGATACGCTTGCGGTCCACGTCGTTCACCTGAAGCTGAACCGCGACTACGCAATCAGCGACGACCGCCTTGTGAACCGCGCTATGGATAGCCGTCTGGCCGCCCGCATGAAGGACGCTGGCAAGACCGTTCGCTGGCGCCTGGACCTGGACAAGGGCGTCGCCAGCCCCGAGGCGCCCGGGCCTCACACCTCAGGCTTCGCCGTCCCTGTGCACCCCATGCTCGGGTGCATCGCGACGGCGCCCGCCCCGGTCGGTGGCGCACCGCCCACTGGCGACTCTGGCGGGTTCGGCGGCAACATGGACTTCAATGAGATCGTCGAGGGCGCGACGGTCTATCTTCCGGTGAGCGTACCGGGGGCTCTGCTCTATTTCGGAGACGCCCATGCCGCCCAAGGCGATGGGGAGCTGACTGGCAATGCGCTGGAGACCTCTATGGACGTGGAGGTGACTGTCGATGTCATCCCAGGAAAGCGACCACCTTCGCCACGCGTAGAGTCGACGAGCCAGATCATGGCGATGGGCTTCGGCGGCTCACTCGACACCGCGATTCAGGCGGCGACCTCCAACATGTCCGCGTGGCTGTCCGACACGTACCAGCTTACCCCTACCGAGACCGCCGAGGTCCTGGGAGCTGCCGCCGAGTACCGCATCAGCGAAGTCGCCGACCGAAACGCCGGCGTCGTGCTCAAGCTGAACAAGACGGTTTTGGCTGGGCTGAAGCGCGACAGAGAGTGACCCCAAGCTCGGCTGATGCGACCTTTTCGGCAGGCCTACCCTACCTCGCGCTTCCCCCTGCCCGCTTCGAAGAATGGCATTGGTGCGCCCACAACCGACATCAGCCTTTCTCCGGAAACTCACCATTCAAAGTGCCAGCCAGGCTTGCTTTCCGAACCGGCTGATGTCGGGAGTCGGGGGTAGTTCGGACGTTTCCAGGTTTCTCTATAGCGGACTATCCCGACGACCGCTTGCCGGCAGCCCTGCACCGACCGAGGTCGACCCGTCGCCCCCGAAAGGGAGGCCTGATCTCCACGGAGCCCTCACCGCCCATGCCCGGACACGGTCTCCTCGCCCTGGCGGTCCTGGCCCCGGTCCTCGGTCTCTGCATCTCGATCCTGGTCTTCCAGGGGCTGACGGGCGTGCCGCCGATGTCGTCGAACGCCACGGAGGCGGTCGACGTGATCACCCTGCTGAGACAGGCGGCCCTGGCGGAGGGGGCGGTGATCTACGAGCTCGGGTCGGGCTGGGGCTCACTTGCAGTGGCCCTGGCGCAGGCCTTTCCCCAGGCCAAGGTACGAGGGATCGAAATCTCGCCCTTTCCCTACTGGGTGTCGCGCCTACGAGGCCGCGGCGTGGCCAATCTGAGCCTGCGCCGGAGAAACTACTTCGACTGCGACCTGAGCGACGCTCAGGCGGTCACCTGCTATCTCATGATCCGATCGATGCCGCGGCTGGCGGCACTGCTCGACCGCATGCTTGAGCCGGGAACTCCGGTCGTAACGCTGTCCTTCTGGTTTCGCGACCGGGAGGTGGCGGCGTCCCGGGCGAGCTCCGGGCTGCTGGGCGCCACAGCCCTGTATTACTGGCCTGCGCCCAAAACAGCCGCGCGCCTTGCGCCGGACTCCGGGCATCGGTGAACTGCAGGTTCCGCGACGACCGCTCACAATGTAGGCGAGCCAGTCCACCCACTCCCTCGCACAATTGTTTCCAAGGCGGCACGAGGCGGTAGGCGACCCGTTGCCGCCCAATATTGAATAAATCCGCTTGGCTATAGTCAGCGCCTACACAATAAATAGATCGTCCTCGAGTTTTACACAGTCCGACTTTTCGACCCCAATCATCGACTCGAGATCGAAATGCGTCGGTGAGGAAATACAGCTCGATCATGTCCGGTTATGGCAGTTCTGCATTCCTTCGCAATTCACCAGTATTGCGGCGCAGGTACGTGACCTGCTCGGCTGCGGTTGTTCAAGGCGCGCTCAAAGCCGGAGCGCAGCTGTGAAACTAATATCTGGCGAGGCGGAGCTCTTGCATTGATTGGTCCTGGCGTCCTGTTCAGCCTGGTTGCGGCGCTTCAATACGCCGCCCTGATCATGAAGATGACCATGGCCCGCTTACCCGCGTCCCGGCAGACATGAGCGGGCAGCTGCGTTGAGCTGGAACCCATCGGCTCTATTCATCCGGCGGCCGATCGCCACCACCCTGTTGACCCTCGGTATCGCCCTGGTCGGGGTGGCGGCCTACTTCGTGCTGCCGGTAGCCCCCCTGCCCCAGGTCGACTTTCCCACCATCCAGGTCCAGGCCAGCCTGCCCGGCGCCAGCCCCGAGGTGATGGCCACCAGCGTCGCGACGCCGCTGGAGCGCACGCTCGGCACGATAGCCGACGTTACCGAGCTGACCTCCACTAGCTCCAACCGAAGCGGTCAGGGCACGACGCGGATCACCCTGCAATTCGGGTTGGACCGTAACATCAACGGCGCGGCGCGCGACGTTCAGGCAGGCATCAATGCCGCTCAGTCCCTGCTACCCACCGGCCTGCCGAGCGCCCCGACCTACAAGGAGGCCAATCCGGCCGAGCGGCCGATCATGGTGCTGGCGCTCACCTCCAAAACCTTGCCCACCTACCTGGTCTTCGACAAAGCCTCGATCGTCGTGCAGCAGGCCCTCTCGCAGATCAGCGGGGTGGGCGAGGTCGACGTCCTCGGCGCCGCCTCCCCGGCGGTGCGGGTGGAGATGAACCCCTACGCGCTGAACAAGTACGGCATCGGCCTGGAAGACGTGAGAGCGGCGATCCAGTCCACCAACGCCTTCATGCCCAAGGGATTCTATTCCGATGGATTGCGGCAGCACCTGATCAGCACCAACGACCAGGCCACCCTGCCCAAAGACTACGACGATGTCGTCATCGCCTACCGCAACAGCCGGCCGGTGCGGATGAAGGATATCGCCGAGGTGGTGGAGGGTCCGGAGAACCTGCAGAACCTAGGCTTGGCCAACGGCAAGGCGGCGATCGTCGTCCAGGTGACCAAGGCGCCCGGCTCCAACATCATCGCCACTGTGGACCGGATCAATGCGGTCCTGCCGCAACTTCGCACCGACATCGATCAGAGCGGACCGATCGACCTGACAGTGACGGTGGATGCGACCAAGACCATCCGCTCCTCGCTGGCCGAGGTCGAGCGCACCCTGCTGATCGCCATCCTGCTGGTGGTTATCGTGGTGCTGATCTTCCTTCGCAGCGGTCGCGCCACCCTGATCCCCGCGGTGGCGGTGACCGTCAGCCTGCTGGGCACGCTGGGGGTGATGTTCCTGCTGCACTACAGCCTGGACAACCTGTCGCTGATGGCCCTCACCGTGGCCACGGGCTTTGTGGTCGACGACGCCATCGTGGTGCTGGAGAACATCACGCGCCACGTCGAGAACGGCATGCCGCGCTATCGGGCGGCCCTGGTCGGGGCGGGCGAGGTGGGCTTCACGGTGATGTCGATCTCGATTTCGCTGATCGCGGTATTCATCCCCATCCTGGCCATGGGCGGCATCGTCGGGCGGCTGTTTCGCGAGTTCGCCGTCACCCTGTCAGCGGCCATCGTCATCTCGCTCGTCGTCTCGCTGACCACCACGCCGATGATGGCGGCGCTAATGATCAAGGAACATCATGGGGGCGACCCCAAGGCGCTGCGGCGCTCCTGGTGGAGCAAGCTCTGGGGCGGCGTCGGCGACGGATTCGAATGGGGCTTCGACCGCATCCACAAGGGCTACGAGAAGGCGCTGACCTGGTCGCTGGACAACAGCTTTCCGGTCCTGCTGATGCTGATCGCGACGGCGATTTTGACCATCTTCCTCTATGTCATCGTTCCCAAGGGCTTCTTCCCTGAACAGGACACGGGCACTCTGATCGGCCAGGTGCAGGTCGATCAGGCCTCGTCTTTCCGACTCACCTCGGACAAGGTCCGTCGGCTGCAGAAGATCGTAATGAGCGATCCGGCGGTGCAGACGATCAGCAGCTATGTCTCCGCCGCCGGAGGCTCGATGTTCGTCGCCCTGAAACCGCGAGCACAGCGTCCGGGAATTACCGCCGACAACGTCCGCGATCGGTTGCGGTCTCGAACGACGAAGGTCTCGGGAGCCAACCTGTTTCTGGTGTCGGCCCAGGACATCCAGATCGGCGGCCGCCAGGCTAACGCCGCCTATCAATACACTCTGCGCAGCGACAACAGCGACCTTTTGAAGGCGTGGTCAGACAAGCTGATGCGCGCTCTCCAGGCCTATCCAGACCTGACCGACGTCAACACAGACCAGCAGTCCCATGCGCTGGACAGCTACGTGACCTATGATCGCGATACGGCGGCGCGCTTCGGCCTCACCTCGCAGCAGATCGACAGCACGCTCAACGACGCTTTCGGGCAGAGTTTTCCATCGATTATCTACAATCCGCTGAACCAGTACCACGTGGTCATGGAGGTGGCGCAGCGCTACCAGCAGGACCCCACGGTGCTGAGCGACATCTACGTCGCCCCGCCGGCTGGTACGCCTCCGACCACCACGACTACCGGGCCCCCGGCAAGCGCGGGCGGCTCGGGGATCATGGCGACCCTTACCGCTACAGCCTCCACCACGGGCGCAGCCTCGTTGACGGGAACGGCCACGTCCGCGGCGACAGGCGCTACGACGACCGGCGTGAACGGCGCCACGACGCCTTCCCCCGATATCGCCGTGGCGACATCATCGGTGGATACCGCCAGCACCCCAACCGTCTCCAGTACGAACACGAGCAGCAGCTTGGGGATAAGCGCGGCTGGGGTCGGCACGGCGGGATCAGGGGTCGGCAGCACAACCGCGGCCCCCACACCTACGGCTGCCGCTGCAGCTACAGCCAGCACCTTGAGCGCCAGCACGCTCCCTGGCGCCGCGGTGGCGCGCACCTCGACCGGGGGCGCGGTGACGGCCTCCACCGGGACTGCAGTCTCGACCGCGGCCGAGACCATGACGCCGCTGTCAGCGATCGCCCACTGGGCGCAAGGCAATACGCCCCTGTCGGTCAACCATCAGAGCGGGGCCGTAGCCGTAACGCTGTCGTTCAATCTGGCCCCGGGCAAGTCGCTCAGCGACGCCCAGCGCGATGTGGAGGACGCTAAGCAGAAGATCGGCATGCCGACCGCGGTAGTCGGCACGTTCCAGGGCACCGCCCAGGCGTTTCAAGCGTCGGTCGCCAGCGAGCCGATCCTGGTCGTCACCGCCCTGGTCGCCGTCTACATCGTCATGGGCATATTGTACGAAAGCTACATCCATCCGCTGACCGTGCTGTCCACCCTGCCGTCGGCGGGGGTGGGGGCGGTCCTTGCGCTGCTGATCTTCCACATCGAATTCTCGATCATCGCCCTGATCGGGGTGATCCTGCTGATCGGCATCGTGAAGAAGAACGCCATCATGATCATCGATTTCGCCTTGGTGGCGGAGCGTGAGCAGGACTTGTCGTCGCGCGATGCGATCTACCAGGCCTGCATGCTACGCTTCCGCCCGATCCTGATGACCACTTGCGCCGCAATCATGGGCGCGGTTCCTCTGGCTATGGGGCTCGGCGAGGGCGGCGAGATTCGCCAGCCGCTGGGGGTGGCCATCATCGGCGGCCTGGTGGTCAGCCAGGTCCTAACCCTGCTCACCACGCCTGTGGTCTATCTCTATCTCGACCGGCTGCGCCTGCGGGGCGTGCGCCGCTATCCTCGCGGTCTCGGCGGCGGGACCGCGCCCGTCCCTGCTGAGTAGAAATCAGATGGCCAAGGCGACGAGCGGTAGGGTCGCCCTGTTAGCGAGCCTGATCGCCGTCAACATTGCAGCCATTGCCATCTGCATCCGATCAGACGGACCAATATTATGCATACTATGGGCAAGCGCGACCGGATTGGCCCTTAAGCTTTTAAAGCTTCGGTGCGAAAAATGCGGCGAGCAGCTCTTCTACGGCCGTGCGGCAGGTCTTAGCCGACATGAAACGTGTCGTGTGGATAACCACCCAATCTGAAACGAAATTGAAAGGCTGGTGCGAACTCGAAAGAGACCGGAGAGCGCCCATAACGGCCGGAACCTTTCTGCCGGCTTTCAGCCGTCAGCACCGCCCTGAGGCCGCCCCTTTAGCCCGCCTCAACGGCAGATGTTGGGAGCAGCACGGACGAAGTTACCCCTGCCCTGCTTCGGACATCGCCGGCTGTGGCTATTCCAAGGAGGGCTCAGGGCGCAGGGCAACCCGCTACGGACTCCCAACACGCCCGTCGAAGTAGTACCGGGGCAAACTTGGGGCAAAGGCTGACGCGACGTCTGATATTTCTGCTCGCAGCCACACCCTCCTGAATCATAAACCCGTGTCGAAGGCAGCCTTTACGAGGTGATGTCGAAACAGACGGGCCGAGTCGTTCAACAATTCGTCCGCCAGTAGGTGCGGACTTGAACCTTGGACAGCTTTACCCCCAAACAGCCAATCGACACGGCGGCTTCGGTCCAGCAGGCCCCAAAAGGATCTGGTGGTGAAATTGCGTCCTTTCCGAACACTAGCTTTTGGAGCTGCCCAGGCCGGAACGGCAAACCTGGCTGCCCCGGAGGAGAGCGGGCATGTGGCGGCTTGCGACCTAGTTGCGCCTGAGGTGGCGGAAATAATCGCACCTTGGTTGGTTCTAAAACGCGACTCCCGTCGCGCCGCCAATTACGGTGGCGTTCTTGAACTTCTGCGCGGTGAACGTTCCCGGATCCTCTAGATACTGGACGTCTGGGGTGATAAAAAGCCACGGCGTAATTTGGAATTTATAGGAGATGTCAAAATATTGTTCGGCACTGTAATAGCCGAAGTTTGGCTTGGCCGTTACCTCGGCCTCAAGCTTACGCGGGTTCAGGTCGGACTTGGCCCAGCCGATGCTCAAGACGTCGTCTGGGCGCGCCGCGAACGGCCCGTTAGCCACAAAGCCGGCCGAATAGTAGGTGGAAATTTGGGCGTTGCTGCTGTTGGCGTCGGTGGCGTTGCCGAAAACGTACAGGCCCCGCTTAGCGGATGGATCAAACGCCCAGATCATCTGGTCGCCGTAGACCCAACCGTTGGCGCGGCCGGCGCGCTGGATCTTGGCGTTAACGATGTCCGGCGCAGTGCTGTTGTCATAATAGGCGCCGATCTTGTAGTGGCCCGGCAGGTTGAGTATGCCATGGGTGGGGGTCCACGCTAATTCCAATAAAGAAATCGCCCCAGTTGCGCCTTTCAAGCCCAGGCGCCACCCCTCGTAGTCGGTGGTGAACAGGCCGGGATTAACCTCGAATACCGCCGTCTTGATGTAGGTGTCGCGGGTCGGGAAGAAGGTGACCCGCCCACCGAGCTGGGCGCCGGGCGGATTTTGGAAACCGTTCGAGTCGGCTCCCAACGAATTTGGGTGCCCGCACAGGCCCTGATTTAGGAAGCTGCACAGCAACGGAGAATAGTCGAACTCCGCCGCGCTTGGGAAGTAGCCGATCTGGTAGGCAATTCGGCCATTCAGCAGGTTTTGCTTCAGGCTTAGATTGCCTAAACGAAAGTCCTCGCCCTCGCCGTAGTTGCCGTCCAGGATCACTTTCACCCCCGCCAGGGTAGAGGCGTTCTGGCCCCAACGTTCAGCAGCGGCGAAGATGAAGGTGGCGCCTGGCATGCCAATGATCTTCTCGAGGTCGACGTTCGTGCCCAGGATCACCTGGTAGTTGGAGTCTGTGCCTCTCTGCACCCCGCCGCCGACGTTGGAGCCGGTCTGGGTCTGAAAGCTGCCGAAGAAGTCGAAGCCGTCCTGACTAAGCTTGGTCCTGAACCCGCCCCAGTCGCCGGTGACGCCTGGCTGGCTTGGGAAGGTGCGCGGCAGGCTGGAGGCCTCCTGCTTGGCCTCGGGCGTGGGCGGCGGCGGCCCCTGCGAAGGCGTGGGATCGATCTGATTGCTGGGCACGGGCGTCGGATTACTCTGCGCCATCGCCGTCGTCGTGCAGCACAGCAGTGCGCCCATCGCCACGCCAGATGCGCACAGCGCCCTAAAACCCGGCTTACCCTTCTTGCTTTCAGTCATTGCTGTTCCCTCCCGCGACGGCCCCGGTTTTTCGAGCCTTATTTTGAAGACAAAACCCTCCTATTCCGCCGGAATAAGTGTCCAGACGACCGTCTTTACTGTTCTTGTTTGCTGCGACGCGGAGCCTAATCTTCGATCAGCATCGCGAACTCACCATTGGCGAGCGCCTGGCGGGCCTTGCGCTCGTAGTAGGTCCATAAGAGGTGCAGCAGGCGCGGATTGAAGGTCCCGCGCGCGCAGTCTGCCGCATGCTCGGGTGAAAGCGGGAGTGCGCCGCCTAGCATGGCGGCCTCTACCTGCTTGCGGGCGTTCTCTTCCATGAAGGTGCAGCGGAAGAAGCAGATCTCCGCCGTCTCCCCCACCACCACGCTGCCGTGGCCGCGCTGTTGCACCGCCACCGCCGAGCCTAGCGCTTTGGAGAGCTCCGCCGCCTGGGCGTCGTTCACCACCAAGCGCGGATCATTCCAGGTGGGCACGCCGGTATGTAGGAAGGCGCCGTGCAGGAAAACCGGCTCCAGCGCCTTGTCTGCGACCCCCAGTAGGATGGAATGGCGCGCGTGGAGGTGGGCCACCGACAGGATTTCCGGGCGGTCACGATGGACCTGGGTATGGATACGCCATTCCAGCGGGATTTCGCCGCCGGGATGCTCCAGGATCTCGCCGCCGATGTCGAAGACAAACACCTGCTCCGGCCTGATCGCGCCCTTCTCCGAGCCCGCGCCGGGACTGATGAGCACGCGGTCGGTATCTGGCACGCGGATCGAGACGTGGCCGAACATGCCGATCGAGCCTTGCAGGTTGAGCATCATGCACATCGCAGCGACCTTTTCGCGGAGGTCCTGCTCGGTCTCGATCGGTTCGTAGCTAGGGGTCGACATGGTGTCCTTCGGCATGGTCAGCCCCCCGCGGGGGTGGAAGCGGCGGCGGTCTCCGACAACCGCAGGCCGTGGAAACGCTTGCGGCACAGCGCCAGCAGCAGCAGGGCCGCCACCGAGCCGGGAAGCAGGGCGACGAGCGGCATCAGGAACAGCTTGGGCAGGGGCGTGTGCTTGGCGATCAGGGCCGCGCCGATCATGGGTCCAGCCACCGAAGCGGCCCGACCGACGGCGCTCGCCCAGCCTGCCCCCTTGGAGCGGATGGCGGTAGGATAGATCATGCCGGTGACCGCGTTCATGCCGAGCTGGCTGCCCAACACCGTGGCCCCGGTCAGGAAGACGATCCCAGTCAGCGCCAGGTGCGACAGACCATGGGTCCCTACCGCCGCAACCACCGGGCAGCTGACGATGAAGTAGGCGGCGATAGCCACGATACCGAACCGGTCCACCAGCCGGCTGATCAGCAGACCGCCCGAGATGCCGCCGACGTAGTAGGCCGCTTGGGTGACGGCGGTCTGATTGTTGGTCAGCCCCTCGGCCCTGAACAGGGTCGGCATCCAGCTGTTGACGAAGAAGTTGACCATCAAGGCGGCGATGAAAAGCACCCAGACCAGCAGGGTGATGCCTCCCATCCCATCAGCGAAAAGCAGCGCGGGCGAGACGCTGTGGGCGCCGCGCGGCGGGGTGGCCACGGTCAGCTGGGTCTGCGCGGTGATCCGGAGGTCTGGTCGAATCTGAGCCGCCAGCTGAGCAGCCTCGGAACTGCCCGGACGGCGTGTGACCAGGAATTTGATCGACTCGGGCAACCAGAAGAACAGCACCACCGCCATCAGCAACGGCGCGATTCCCCCCACATAGAAGAAGGCGGGCCAGCCGTAGCGGTGCAGAGTGGTGGCCACGATCGAGGGGATGATTCCGCCCACGGCCAGTCCCATGAACATGACGATGATCAGGGTCGCGCGCAGCCGCTTGGGCGCGTACTCGGCGTTCAACGCCACGGTGTTGGGCAATAGGCCGCCCAGGCCAACGCCGGCGATAAAGCGCAACCACAGCACGGTGTCGAGGCTGTGCGCGGTTACCGTCAGCAGACTGAAAAGACCATAGATCAGGGTGGAGGCGATGATCGCAACCCGCCGCCCGAACCGGTCGCCGATGTAGCCGAATATCGGGCCGCCCACCGCCATGCCGATGATGCCGGCGCCGAACACCGGCCCGAGCTTGGCGGGCGGGAAATGCCAGGCGTGGATCAGCTCCGGCGCCGCATAGGACATGGTCGCCAAGTCGTAGCCGTCGCCGCACTGGACCAGCAGCGACAGCAGCACGATGCGGATGACCAGCGGGCCGAGCTTCTGGCCGTCGACGAGCTGATCGATGTCCAGGGGTGCGGGCGTGCTCAAGATGTCCTGCCTATGATCCGGCGCGGTCGTTAATCGCCACACCTGGGTTTGAGGGGGTTAGTGAGGCCCGCCTCCCAGGTAGGCCCAAAGGTTGGCTTCCATGACGGCATCGGCGACGCCGGGCTGGAGCCCGGACGCTTCAACCCCCCGCGCAGGGTCGGGATCACCCAGGCCGAAGGGATAGTCGCTGCCCAGCACCACCCGGTCAGGACCCATACGGTCGACCACGAAGCGCAGGCTGGCGGCGTCGAAGGTCAAGCTGTCGACATAGACCTGCTTGGAATAGTCGCTGGGCGGGCGGCCAATGTCGGCGCGCATCTCGTTTCTGACAGCGAAACCTTTATCCACGCGGCCCATGATCAGTGGCCAGGCTCCGCCGCCATGGGCGAAACAAATGCGCAGGTGCGGCAACCGCTCAAGCACACCGCCAACGATCAGCCGGGTGATCGCCAAGCCTGTCTCCAGCGGGTTGCCGACGATGTTGGGCAGGTAGTGGTCTTGCAGCCGATCGCCGCCAGCCAGCGGCTGCATCGGGTGAACGAAGACTGGGAAATCTAGCTCCTGACAGGCCTCGAAGAAGGGAAACAGCAGCGGATCATCCAGCTCGCGCCCGGCCGGACAGGTGCCGATCTGCACCGCACGCATCTGAAGGCTGTCCTTCAGGAAACCCAGTTCCTCGATGGCCAGCTCCGGCGACTGCAGCGGCACGGCGCCCATGCCTAGGAAGCGGTCCGGTTGCGCCTTCACCACGTCGGCGATGAAGCTGTTCAGGAAACGGGCGATCTCCTGGTTCGGTCCGGCCGGAAGCAGATAGCCGCTGAGCAGCGGGATCGGCGACAGCACCTGCATGTCGACGCCCTGCTTGTCCATGTCGACCAGACGGCGCTCGGGCGACCAGAAGCGGTCGTCGATCTTCATCACCACCTCGTCGCCCATGCGCAGGGTGGCCATGCCGTCGGGCTCCGCCGTCAGGCTGGGCCAGCGGCCGGGGCCGAAGCGGGCGGTCCAGTCCATGGTCCCTGGCGGCGGGATGATGTGGGTGTGGAAGTCGATCCGCATGGCTCAGGTCCTCACTTGCGCCTGCAGGAACTTCAGCGTCCGCTCGCGCGCCAGAGCGGCGGACTTCGGCTCGTAGTACTGGCGGTCGTTGCAGCTGAAGCCGTGCTCGGTGCCGGGGTAGATGAACATTTCCACCTCCGGCCGGGCGGCGCGGATGACATCGACGTCCTTCATCGGGATGTATTCGTCGTTGTCGGCGAAGTGCATCAGCACTGGGACCTTGGGCTTCTCGGCCGACCAGCCGGCGATCTGGGCGCCGTAATAGGCCACCGCGCACACCAGCCCGTTCAGCCTGGCGCCGGCGAGGAAGGCCAACGAGCCGCCCCAGCAGTAGCCTAGCGCGGCTACCTGTCCGAACGGGGCGGCAGCGTCGATGGCGGCCTGCACGTCCAGCATGGTCTGGTCGAGGTCGAGCTTGGCGCGCAACGCTCTGCCCCGCTCGATCCCGGCTGGGTCGTAGCCCAGCTCCACCCCGCGCTCAACCCGATCGAAGATGGCGGGCGCGATGGTGTGGTAGCCGTCGGCCGCATACTGGTCGGCCATGTCGCGGATATGGCCGTTCACGCCGTAGAACTCCTGCAGCATGACCAGGGCGCCCACGGGCTCGCCCTTCGGCTCCGCAACGTAGGCGTCCAGCCGGTGGCCGTCGCTGGCGGTGATCTCGATGGTCTTGCTCATCCGATGTCTCGCGCACTCCGCCGGCGTCGTCAGACGGCCAGGCCGGAAATGCCCTCCTTCTCGTTGAAATTGTTCATGACCCGCTTGCCGATCAGGTCGCGCAGCGTCTCCGACGTGCCTCCGCCAAGGGTGCCGTAGCGAGCGCCGCGGTATAGGCGCGAGACCACACTCTCATCGGTGAAGCCGAAGCCGCCATGCACCTGGAGCGCCTCGCTGGTGACGTCGAGCGACATCTCGTTGCAGCGGATCTTGGCGGTCGCGGCCAGGAACGGGTCGGGAAACGGGTTGGCCGAAAGGCAGGCGCGATACAGCAGGCCCCGCGCCGCCTCGATGGCGATGAACATGTCGGCCAGCTTCCAGCGCATGCCCTGGAAATCGCCGATGGCGCGACCGAACGCCTTGCGCTCGCGGGCGTAGGTGATCGCCTCGTCGAAGGCGCCTTCCGCCAGCCCGAGCGAGATGCTGGGGTTCAGGCAGCGCTGGGTGTTGAAGGCCGAGATCAGCGGCTTCAGCCCCTGGTCGCGCACCACCAGCTGGTCCAGCGGGATCTCGCAGTCGGTGAAGGTGACCTCGTGCAGGTTCTCGCCGCCAAGGGTGTGGACCTTGGCGGTCAGGGCCAGCCCCGGCGTGCCCTTCTCGACGATGGCGCAGCCTATGCCCTCGGTTCCCGGCTTGCCGTCGACGCGGGTGAAGACCACGAACAGCGAGGCCTCCTCCGCCCGGCTGATCAGCGACTTGACCCCGTTCAGCACCACCTTGTCGCCGCGGATCTCCGCGTTGGTGGTGTAGCCGGCCACGTCGGTGCCGGCGTGCGGCTCGGTTAGGCAGATGGAGAGGACACAGTCGCAGGTGACCACCTGCGGCAGGTATTTGTCCTTGATGCGCTCCGGCGCGAAGGTGGAGATCACCCGCGTCTGCGTGCCCACCTCGCCAAGCACGGCCATGGCGGTGATGTAGCAGCCCTTGGCGATCTCCTCGAGCACCAGGGCGGTGTCGAACACCCCGAGCTCCGAGCCGCCATAGGCCTTGCCCACGGCCATGCCCAGCACCCCGATGGCCGCCAGCTTGCGCATGTTCTCCCAGGGGAAGGAGCCGTCGAGCAACTGCTGCCCGCGCCCCTTGAACTCTCCCTGCACCAGTTCGCGCACCGCGCCGATGCGGTCGCGCTGCGCCTTGCTGAGGGTGACGCCGGTCGACGTCAGCTCACGATCAAGCTTAACTGCGGACATCGCCTTCCATCACCCCCCTGACAAGACCTTCGATACTGGTGAAGACCTGCGCACCTACGTCTCGCAGCGCCGTCGTCTTGGACTGGATCGTGCCGCGACCGCCTTGGATCAGCGCGCCGGCATGCCCCATGGTCACGCCCTCCGGCGCCGAGGAGCCGGCCAGCAGCACGAAGACCGGCTTGCCGAAGGACAGGCGCGCCATCTCCTCGGCAAGCTCCTCCTCTTCGCCTCCCCCGATCTCGCCCAGCACCACCACCGCGCGGGTGGCTGGATCCGCCTGGAAGTAGGGGAGCAGTTCGGCGAAGCGCACGCCCTTGACCGGGTCCCCGCCCACCCCGACCCAGGTGGACTGGCCCATGCCCGCGCTGGCGAGCCGGAAACAGGCCTCGTAGGACAGGGTGCCGCTCTTGGACATGATCCCCAGCGGGCCGGGGGCGAGCGAGATGTCGGGGATGAAGCCCAGCTTCATCTTGCCGGGGATGGCCAGCCCAGGGGTGGATGGACCCACCCAGGTCGCGCCGTACGCCTGCACCCGGCCGTAGGCGACCACCGCGTCGTGGACGGGCATGCCCTCCGACGGCGAGACGATCAGCCTGATCCCGCCCTCCAGCGCCTCGGTCACGGCGGCGAGCACGTCCATCGGCGGGACCAGGGTGATGCTGGTCTCCGCGCCGGTGGCCGCGACCGCCTCGGCGCAGGAGTCGAACAGCGGCGTGGGCGAACCCTCCCGCCTGCCCGAGCCGGCGATCCCGCCGACGATGCGCGTGCCGTAGCCCAGCATCAGCTCGGTGTGCCGCCGGCCCATGCGCCCGGTCGCCCCCTGGACGATGACCTTGGTGGCCGGATCGAGCGTGAAGGTGGTCATGCCGCCGCCCCCACCTGCGCGACCGCCAGCCTCAGCGCCTTGTCCAGCTCCATCTCCAGGGTGATGGGCCGCCCCGACCGGGCGAGCCGGGCCTTGGCCCCCTCGAAGTTGTTGCCGATCAGGCGGGCGACGACAGGAACCTCGAGCTCCGGCACGGCGTCCAGCGCCTGCAGCAGCAGGTCGGCGAACTCGCCCAGGTCGGTGATGCCCGCGAAGATGTTGACGAACACGACCGAGATCTCGTCGCCCTGGGTGAACTGGCGCAGGACGTCGATCAGCCGCTGAGGACTACCGCGCAGCAGCCCGGTGCGCACGTCGCAGAAGTTGAACGGCTGCCGTCCCGCCTGCAGCATCTCGTCGATCAGCATCATGCTGAGGCCGGCGCCGGTGGTCAGCAGGCCGATCTGGCCGTGTGGATTGATGCGCACATAGTCGAAGTCGTGGTCGAGCTTGAAATTGGCCTCGGGATAGGCGTCCGGGCGCGCCCGGACGGCGGCCTCCAGCGCCGGCTGGCGGGCGAAGGCGCTCTCGTCGACGCCGAGCTTCATGTCGCCGGCCACCCACGATCCGTCGGCCAGGACGAACAGCGGGTTCACCTCCAGCAGGGTGGCGTCCAGGGCCAGGAACATCTGCGCCAGGGCCGCCACGGCGGAACGCACCGGCGCGCGCAGGGCCTCCGGCAATGCGGGTATGAGATTTTCTCCGGCCGCGACAAGGGCGCCCAGCCCGGGCGGCGCGACAGCGGTCAACATGGCGTCCGCCTGGTGGGCGTTCGCCTCCACGTCCACCCCGCCCTGGGCGGACAGCAGCAGGCGTATGCCGCGGCTGGCCGCATCGACCATGAAGCTGAGATAGACCTCGTGGCGGAAGGAAACCTTCTCCTCCACGCGGAAACCGGCGATGCGGTGGCCCTTGATCGTCGCGTCCGCATTGGCGCGGATAAAGGCGGCGACCGCGTCCGGCGTATCGGCGAAGCCCACGCCGCCGGCCTTGCCCCGACCGCCGACGCCGACCTGGGCCTTCACCACCCATGGGCCGCGGCCGAGGAGATCAAGATCGCCGACAGTATCTCTCGCTACAAAGACCCCCTGGGGAATTCGAACTCCCTTATCGCGAGCGATCTCTTTAGCGTCATGCTCAAGCAAAAGCACGTGCCACGCCTATCCTACCCTTGTTTTTATCTACGAGATGCCTGGGCGATCTCGCTTTGTTGGTTTTGAAGCTAATGAGAAACCGCCCCGTTGCACATTGGATAATTTAGCATTAGGGCATGAGCAAAGTTAATGCCGATCGGGAGCCGCTCGCGTGCGCTCACTACCTCCGCTCAATCCCCTGCTGGCCTTCGAGGTCGCCGCGCGGCACCGCAATTTCACCAAGGCCGCGCGCGAGCTGAACGTCACCCAGGGCGCCGTCAGCCATCAGATCGCGGCGCTGGAGGACTACTTCGGGACCCGGCTGTTCGAGCGGCGCAGCGGCGGCATAGACCTGACGCCGAGCGCTGCGATCTATGCGGACGCCCTGCACGCGGCCTTCGAGGACATGCGCCGCGCGACGACCGACTACGCCACGGCGTCGTCGCGGATGACCCTGACCATCATGGGCTATCCGCTGCTGCTCAGTCGCTGGCTGACCCCGCGCCTGCCCGACTTCAGCCGCCGCTGCCCCAGCATCGACGTGCGGCTGGTCTCGATCTCGGGGGCGAGCCTGGTCGACTTCGGCGAACGCGACATCGACATCGGCGTGCGCTACGGCCGCGGACGCTGGCGGGGCCTGAGCAGCCACCTACTGTTCGCCGACGCGCTCGTTCCGGTCTGCACCCGGGAGCTGGCCGAACGCCTATCCCTGCAAACCCCGGGCGATCTCGCCGGCAAGATGCTGCTCCAGACCCACGCCCGGGCGCGCGACTGGCCCGACTGGTTCGAGCTGGCCGGCGTCGACGACCCGGCGGCGCTCGAGCACCTGCGCTCGTTCGAGGACCTTGGACTGGTCCTGCGCTTCGCCATCGAGGGTAGCGGGATCGCGATCCTGCAGGAGGCCTATGTGGAGGACGACCTGCGCGAGGGGCGCCTGGTGATCCCCTGCGGGCCGGTCCTGCGCCGCGAAATCGGATATCACCTGATATACCCGACCCGCAGCGCGAAGGTGGCCAAGGTGCGCGAGTTCTGCGACTGGCTGTGCGCTCCGCGGGCCGAAACCGGCGCATGACCCCCAGCCAACGGGCGAGCAGGTTCAGGCGGGTCGCTTGTGCATCAATGCGGTGCGGGTGCAGGTGCAGACGGATTCGTCGCGCTGGTTCAGCAGCCGATGGGCGAACACCACCAGTCCCGCGTTGGGCCGCGATCGGCTTTCGCGCAACTCCATGATCTCGGTCTCGGCATGGACGGTGTCGCCCAGGAAGACGGGATGGGGCGTCTTGACCTGATCGTAGCCGAGGTTGGCCACGAGCGTCCCCAGCGTCGTCTCGCCGACCGTAAGCCCGATCAGCAGGCTGAAGCTGAAGGTGCTGTTGACCACGATCTGGCCGAACTCGCTGGCGCGCGCGTATTCGGCGTCCAGATGCAGCGGCTGGGGATTGTGGGTCAGGGTGGAGAATAGCAGGTTGTCGGTTTCGGTCACCGTGCGCCGGATGGGATGGGTGAGCTGCTGACCGACTACGAAATCCTCGAAATAGCCGCCGGCCACGCGTGCCTCCCAATCCCTCAGACGAGATGGTTTCGGAAGAACGCCAGCGTACGGGCCTGAGCGAGCTCGTAGGACGGCGGGTCGAAGGTCGGTCGCTCCTCGCAACCGAAACCATGTTGGGCGCCAGGATAGACGAAAACCTCGACTTCGGAGCGAGCTTCGCGGATGGCCTCCACGTCCGCCAGCGGGATAGAGTGGTCATGCTCGCCGAAATGCAGCTGGACAGGACAGCGCGGCTGCTCCTCGCGGTCCGCCGCCAAGCCGCCGGCGTACCAGGCCGCGCAGGCGGCGAAGCTGTCACTGCGTGTGGCGCCCCACCAGGCGACGCGGCCGCCCCAGCAGTAGCCAATGATCCCGACCTTGGGCTGGGCGAAGGCGGCGCGGGCGGCCTGGATATCCATCAACGACCCGGCCGCGGGTGCGCGCGCCCGCAGCTCGAAGCCGCGCTGCAGCTCCTCAGCGCTGTAGCCCATTTCCACCCCGCGCTCGGCTCGGTCCAGCAGAGCCGGCGCAATTACCGCGATCCCCTGGTCGGCGAACTGAGCGCAGACATAGCGGATGTGGCTGTTGACCCCAAAGATCTCCATGCCGAGCACAAGGCAGAGCTCGGCATTTTCGGGGCCGTCACGCCAAGCCGCGAGCTTATGGCCGTCAGCCGCTTCCAGTTCGATCCAGGCCACCAACGCATCCTCCAGTCGGCGAGTACAAGTTCTCGAATGCTGGCGCTTATTCGGGCGCTAGATCGCGAATTGCAGTCATCCCGGCACCCTAATTAACTCTTGGCTGATCCCTGGGAGGATAGATAAATTCGCATCCCGTGATTACCTTTTTTCATGCCGTCGGTTCGAGTTCGACCGGTCAAGATATTGCTCGGACTTCAGTCGGCCCCTTAGCCGCTATCAAATAAGCAAATCACTTCATGAGGTCCTGCGCCCTACCCGGCCCATGTCGATGTCCGCTCTCCGGCAAAAGGACTGGAGGAGTCCTGCCTGCGCCCATAGCGGCCCCGAGCTTTCCGTCAGATTCCAGACACTCAGATCGCGGCGGAAAGCCCACGATCGGCAATCCGAATGGCAGATATCGGACTATTTCAGACGGAATTACACCTCCTGATTCCGGATGGCGAGTTCTCGGCGTGCCACTCACGAGGTCGACGCTTTGAACGGACCGTCGCTCCCAGCTTCATATGCCTGCGCAAGCGTGCTCTTGTCGGGCATGTTTCATGTTCCAACCGCGTCGTGGGCGCACGGTCCGTTCGAGGCCTTAGGGTGGGGCTCGGGGGCGGCATTGGGCTGGTTCGTCAGCCGCTGGCGGTTGCGCGCCGCCACGGCGCATCTCGCGACGATCACGGGTCCCGGATATTTCATTTCCCTCGCGCTTGGGGCGGCGGCGGGGGCGTGGCTGGCCGGTTCGCTCAATACGTTGAACGGTATGCGCCCGACTCTCTCCCACAGCGTTCTCGGTGCGCTGGCGGGCGCGATCGTGGCGGTGGAGATTTACAAAGCGGCACGGGGGATCAAGGAGTCCACAGGCGCGGCGTTCGTCGGGGCCTTCGCCCTGGGCGTGGCGGTGGGACGCTGGGGGTGCCTGTTCGCCGGGCTTCCCGATTTTACCTATGGGACGCCAACCCACCTGCCATGGGCGGTGGACCTTGGGGACGGTGTCGGCCGCCATCCCGTCCAAATTTATGAAAGCGTCTCGATGATCGTCTTCCTCGCCGTCTGGCTCTGGGGCCTAGGCGTGCGAGCGTCTTGGGCGCTGCGCCGGGGTTTCTACGCGCTTTGCGTGTGGTACGGTGCCCAGCGCTTCGTCTGGGAATTCCTCAAGCCGTACGCGCACGTGGTCGGGCCCTTCAACGTCTTCCACCTCTTGTGCGCGGGGCTCGTCGCCTATGGCCTTGTCTTCTACCTTCGCGATCTCGCCGGCGAGCGCCGGGGAGACCGAGCCACGCAAGGCCGCGCCCTATCTTTTCCTGGGCCAGACCACGAGCCTGTGTGAGACCTGCTACCGCACCGTGCCGGCCAAGATCATTGGTGAGGACGGCTGTGTCTTCTATCTGAAGCGCTGCCGCGAGCACGGCGTGCAGAAGACGCTGATCTCTGACGATGTCGCTTACTGGAAGTCCCAGCGGGACTGGGTGAAGCCCGGCGATCGGCCGCTGCAGGTGCAGACTCGAACCGAGCACGGCTGCCCGTGGGACTGCGGCCTGTGCGCCGACCATGAGCAGCACTCCTGCCTGGCGATCATCGAGATCAACGAAGCCTGCAACCTCGCCTGCCCGGTCTGCTTCGCCGACAGCTCCCCCCGCGTCGAGACCGAGCGAACGCTAGCGGAGGTCGAGCATATGCTCGACGCCCTGGTCGCCTCGGAAGGCCTGCCGGACCTAGTTCAGTTCTCCGGCGGCGAGCCGACCCTGCACCCGGACCTGTTCGCCATCCTGGACGCCGCGAAGCGCCGGCCGATCCGCCACCTGATGATCAATACCAACGGCTTGCGCATCGCGCGCGAGCCCGGCTTCGCCGACCGGCTGGCCGACTACATGCCGGGCTTCGAGGTCTATCTCCAGTTCGACTCGCTCAAGCGCGAAGCCCTGATGGATTTGCGCGGCGCCGACCTGACCCGCGTGCGGATCGAGGCGCTAGAGGCGTTGGAGCGCGCCGGCGTCTCCACCACGCTGGTGGTCACTCTGAAGAAGGGCATCAACGACAACGAGATCGCCGACATCGTCCACTTCGCCCTGCAGTGGCGCTGCGTACGTGGGGTGACCTTCCAGCCGATCCAGGACGCCGGACGCAACGAGGGCTTCGACCCCGCCCGTCACCGGATCGTCCTGTCGGAGGTGCGCCGCCGGATCGCCGAGGCGGGGATCTTCGCTCTGGACGACCTGATCCCCCTGCCCTGCAATCCCGACCAGATCTGCATCGGCTATGGCCTTCGCCACGGCCGACATGTGACGCCGATCACATCGCTCCTGCACAGGGAGATGCTGGTGCAGGCCGCTCCCAACACGGTGGCGTTCGAGGCCTTCCCTGACCTCCAGGCGCGGGTGTTCGACCTGCTGTCCCTGTCGACGGTCCAGGACAACACGGCCGACAAGTTGTCGTCCTTGCTATGCTGTCTGCCCGAGGCGGCCGTGCCGCAGGGCCTGGGTTACGAGCACACCTTCCGCGTAGTGATCAGCCAGTTTCTGGACCGCTTCAACTTCGACCTCGGCACGGTGAAGCGATCCTGCGTCCACTTCGTCCAACAGGACGGGCGCATCATCCCGTTCGACACCTACAACACCTTTTATCGGCCAGGAGCCCCAGGTGCAGGAGCGTTGGCTGAGGGGCAAGCGCGGTGAGCGACAATCCAGACACGGTACCAGGCGCGATGCGCCGGATGGTCGGGGGTTTGCTGCTCAGCGCTGGCATCCTAATCGTGGGACTCTGCGGCTTGTGCACGCTCAGCATGGGCAACCAGATTCTCACCGGCCTGATCTTTAGCTCCATCCCCATCATCGTCGGACTCCTTCTCGTGCGGACGGGGCTTCGCCAGATCGGTCCGATTCCGATCGGGCAAAAGAACCCCCTCCATCTTCCACCGGAAGACGGTTCTGAGCGACCAGGAGGATCAACCGCCACTTTTGTCGTCGGCTCCGGGATGTGCTCACTCGCAACCGCGTGGATCGCCTTCGTTCTATTTAAGTCAATTTCACAAGGCGAAAGAATATCGCGCCTAAATAATTCGATACACAACTACCCACTTGTTACATCAATTGCCACTCTATTGATCATAGGGATGGCTGGGATTGTAGCTGGCGCCATCGCATTTATGGCCGGCATGAGATTGCTGCGAGGGGCCAGAGTTTAAGATCAGGCATTACTCGCCTGGAGACGGGCTAGGCGATAATCCGACCGCCACACTTTGAAGCCATCCTCAGGATGATTGCCCGAACCTGCCTTCCGGCGAGATGCGCCCAAAGGCGACATACGGCTTCCGCCAGCAATACGACATTCAGCGGGCCAGACCAGCCGCCTCGTTGATGCCAGAGGTGTCGCGAGTCTGAGGTAAAGCGGACATCGCCTTAAGGCCACATAGCGGACATGGAGAAATGGGCGAGTTCCTGGACGGGAGCCGGCCCGCCCTGTCGGCGTAAGCCAACCCGCGCTGGCGACCCGATGCAGACTCAATGCCCTGGGACGAGGCCCATGCTTGCGCTCGCGCCAACACGAGCATCTACCAACGCGTCAAGTTCATTCAGGACATGAAACGCGAACGCGGTGTTCGCCCCTTCGTATTCGACCCTCGACGGTTCGAAATAGCGGTAGGAGAAGTCTCCATGGCCAGCTTCAAGCTGTGAGGCAAGCGTTTCTAGCGAGCCGAGCTCCAACCCGCTGTTGACGCAAGCCACATAAAGGTTGCGCAACTTGTGCCCAAATTGCTTCCGCAACTCATCTGGTGCTCGGCCATTAGCGGCGAGCCATGCCTTGCAATAGAGCTCAACCGAAAAACCCAAAAGTGTGTTGATGGGGAGGAACGTCATCGCGCGCCTGCTCTCATTTTGCAGCGGACTGGCCACGACCATCTGCGCTGCTTGAAGAAAGCCCTTCGCAGGAATGTAGAATGTGAGCGTTTCGGGTGATGGCGGAGTTTGGCTCATGCCCTCAAAATAGGCTTGCCAAGCCGAGCCGCCAATGTCGCTTTCCCCCCCTGCGGTCGGTAGGGGCGTCCGCAGCTGGGCAGAATACCTGTCGGGGCCCGGGTCGAGCCCCTCCCCCACTCCGCGCCCGTTACGGACTATTGCCTTCCTCCGGAAACACGACATGCCGACCGCCGGCTAGGCTCGATTTCCTCCAAGCCCAGATGTCCGGAGCTGGAGGCGTAGCGGACCCCGCGGCCTAGCCGCAAAGCCGACACGCCCGACGGCAAGTTCCTGGAAAGGGCGTGCGGCAGTGGACGACCCCATTGCAGACTCTTCGGTCTGGACCGAGATGTGGTTCATGGGCAGCGCAGCAGACGACATTGTCGGCCTCTATCAGCGTCATGCCGGCGCATGGACCGATGCACGCGGTACGCGCCTCATCGAGCGGCCGTGGCTTGAGCGTTTCAGCCAACTGCTGCCCGCAGCAGCGGCAGTGCTCGACCTGGGTTGCGGATCAGGTGTCCCGATTGGACGCTATTTCGTAGACCTTGGGTTCTCGGTCACAGGCTTGGACAGCGCGCCGGAGATGATAAATCTATTTAAGAGCAACCTGCCTGACCAAGTGGCTGCCGTCGGTGATATGCGAGCTCTGAACCTGGATCGGCGCTTTAACGGCTTGCTCGCCTGGGACAGTTTCTTCCATCTCGCCCACGATTATCAGCGCGCCATGTTCTCCGCCTTCCGAGAGCATGCCTTACCTCACGCTGCGCTGATGTTCACGAGCGGCCCCACCTTCGGAGAGGCCATCGGGACGTTGGAAGGCGAGCCGCTCTACCACGCAAGTTTGGACAGCGCCGAGTATCGCATGCTGCTCAATGACAACGGATTCGATGTGGTAGCTCAGGTGAGCCAGGATGCGACGTGCGGCGGTCGAACGGTTTGGCTCGCACAGCACCGCTAAGGTCCGAGTTCCCCCACAACCGCGGCTCGTGGAGTCCGCATGTGGAAGGCGAGTGTCCGCAACCCTCGAGGGCGGGCGAAAGCGTCAGAAATCCACCTGCTCTGACATCGCGAACGCGCCATCGATGGCCAGTCCGAACTGTGACGCGGGCTTTGCACGGCAACACAGTTGACAGATCCCATGGTTCCCCCAACATTCAGCGGAGGCGTACAGCGCCTCGTCGCGCTGTCGCGGATGAATGACTCAAGGCTTTCATGACGCGTCGGTCGTCGGCTAGATCAGCTAATCGAGGGGACACGCGGCTAGCTGCGTGGTTCGCGTCGGCGCTCACGTCGGTCGTTCTGATTTTCCTGTTTGCCCACGCCGACCCCACCGAGCTGGCGATATTGGCCGGCGCCTCCGCCCTCTGTTATTTCGAAGTCGTTTTCGCCCTCCGCCTGGCCACGACGGATAAGCGCGCAAGCCTCCTGTTTCGAGCTGCCAGGCGATCGGCGCTCGATCTGGCGCGCCAAAAGCCGCCGGAACTCTTCCGGCATGTCTCCCGAGCTGCGCCCTATCTGCGGCGCTCGTTTCCCGCGAGGCCTTTCGTCGGTCAATCGCGCAACTCTCATGGTCTCGACGTCGAAGCAGCCCCCATCTGCGGGTTCGCCTTCGCCTAGCCGACCGCCGTTCGTCCCCGGACGGCAGAGTTGAAATCATCGACCTGGGGCGCGCCAGAAGCCGCTCGAGAGTCGGAAGACGAGAACATCCCATGGATAACGAGAACCTGCGCAACACGCTGCTGTTGTTCGCGTGCGCCCTCACCTTTATTCTCGTTTATCAGGCCTTCGTTCTGGCGCCCATCCAGCGACGTCAGGTCCAGGCGCAGCATCCCCTTTCGGCCATTGCTCCGGCGGCGGCGACGCCTGTTCCCCTGGCCAGGGTCCTGACCGCCAGTCCTCGCGTGACGATCAACACTCCAAGCCTCGCGGGCTCGATCTCGCTCAGGGGCGCGCGGCTGGATCATCTGATACTAAAGCGCTATCGCGCTACGACCGATCCCCGCTCGCCGAATGTCGAACTGCTGCGCCCTGAAGGCAGCGCGAACGCCTGGTTCGCTGACGTCGGCTGGGCCGACGCCGGGGGGTCGGGTCTGCCGGACTCGGGCCCGCTGTGGACCGCTCCCGCCGGCGCCGTCCTGACGCCGAGCACGCCCATCGAGCTAAGCTACGCCAACGGCCACGGCCTGCTGTTCAACCGGATGATATCCGTCGACGGCGACTACATGTTCACGGTCACCGACCGGGTCAGCAACGGCTCCGGCGCGCCGGTCGACCTACAGCCTTACGCCTTCGTCGAACAAGGGGGGCCGCCCTCCGACATCGGCCACGCCACAAGTCACGAAGGCGCCATCGGGGTCTTGGATCGGCGGCTGGTGATGTCCGCCTACAAGGCCTGGAAGAAGAGCCCCCCACTCGTCCGGACCTCGACCGGCGGATGGGTGGGGATCACCGAAAAATACTGGCTGACAGCCCTCGTCCCCGACCAGACCACACCGATAAGCGGCATGTTCCGGGCGCAGGCGATCGGCGGCACAGACGCCTATCAGGCCGGTTTCACCGGACCCGTGCGCCGCCTCGTGCCGGGGCAAAGCATCTCCACATCGACCCACATCTTCGCCGGCGCCAAATCCGTGGCCCTGCTGCGGTTCTACCAGGAGATGTTGGCCATTCCCCGGTTCGAGGACGCGGTGGACTGGGGCTGGCTCTGGTTTTTCACCAAGCCGATCTTCTTCGTCCTAGAAGGCCTGCGAGGCCTGGTCGGCAACGTCGGCGTGGCCATCCTACTGCTCACGCTGTGCATTCGCCTGCCCCTGTTTCCGCTGGCGAACCGAGCCTTCGCCTCCGCCACCAAGTTGAAGAAGATCCAGCCTCTCGTGGACGACGTCCGCGGCAAACTCGGCAAGGACCCGGCCAGACTGCATCAGGAGATCGCGGCTCTCTATGCGCGGGAGAAGGTCAATCCGCTGGCCAGCTGGATCCCCATGCTTCTTCCGCTGCCGATCTTCTTGGCCCTCTACAAGGTCCTGTCCGTGACCATCGAGCTGCGCCACGCGCCCTTCTTTGGCTGGATCGCGGACCTGTCGGCGCGCGATCCGTCGACGCTGTGGAATCTGTTCGGGCTCATGCCCTGGAACCCGGCGCATGCGCCCCTCATCGGGGCCCTGCTGGATAGCGCCGGGCATGTCGGCGTCTGGCCGCTGATCTATGGCGCGACGGCCTGGCTGACCCAGGCCATGAATCCGCCGACGGGTATCGATCCGGCCCAGCAGCGCATCCTTGGCTTCATACCTCTGATTATCACCTTCACCTTCGCCCAGCTCGCGGCGGGGTTGGTGATCTATTACGTCTGGAGCAATCTGCTGACGATCACGCAACAGTACGTGAACATGCGCCTTTTCAAAGTCGCCAATCCCATCGACGCCTTCATGAGCAGGCTCCAAGCTCGTAAAGGGTCGGGTTGAGCGTGGATGAGATTGCAGAACCGCAGTGACCATCGTGGCATGTCCACTCGACCCTCGGGCGGAATGGCCTTCCCAGCTCAACCGGCCGTCTTCTGACCCAGACCCGACCTCTTGCACGGACCTGTATTCCACTCGCCCGAGATCGGCTGCGTCACGCGGCTGAAACGGGCGGACGAGCATGCTTTGAGCCTACCTGCGCCGCCGGGTCAGGAGCAACGGCTGACTTCCACCCTCCCCCGCCGATCGATTCGGCCGCTTGGCTCGCCGGTGCCCTGCGGCGAACTCGCGCCCAATGCCGCCGCAGACTCTCTGCCGGATTACAGACGCTAGGGTCGGCACAAAGCCGTCGCTCGGGGTAGCCTCAATGACTGCTGTCAGGCGTAATGCGGACGAGATTACCCTTCCCAACTGCAGACGTTAACGACTGCGATTTCCGCCCTTAGGCTGAAGATGTTGGGCGGACCCATAGTCCCCGAACGAAATCCGCCGGCTTCCAGTCATCTCGACGAGCTTGACAGGACCTACCGCATGTTCGGAATCGCACACTGGGCGAAATAGGCGGACACATCTGGAAATCGAAGCGAAAAAAACGAGCGTTCTCAACTGCTTCGCAGACCGGCGTCGCGAGCATTACAATCAGGGAGAGCACACTCGTTATGTCCCGAGGAGAGCCCATGACTACCGTCGCCAGCGCGAACCAACCGGAGCACCCCAGGGCCGCCGAAGGTCCTTTGCTGAGATCGGTCGATCTTCGGAATGACGGCATACGCCTACCCGCTCGCCGCGCGATCTGAGAGCAAGTGATGTGGAGCCACTATCTGCAGACGCTCTACCGCTCGCTCAGTCGCCACCGGCTGTACGCTGCTCTAAACGTCTTTGGCCTAGCAGTGGGAATCACGGTCTTCTTAGTGCTGTCGCTCGACGTGCGCTTCGAAACCAGTTTCGAGCGGTGGATCCCGCACGCAGAGCAGATCTACGCCATTCAAACCGTTTGGAAGCAGCCTGCCCTCGGCGCCAATTCCGCCACCATGGGTGCTACACTCGACGAGCTGCGTAGCGATTATCCTCAGCTGTCGGGAACCCGGGTCTGGGAGCAGCGCGCAACGATGCGGCGTGGAGCGGACGTCACGCCCGAAGCTGTCGAGGCCGTCGATTCAAGCTTCTTCGATGTGTTCGACTTACCTTTAGCTGTCGGTGATAAATCCACCCTGCTGAAGTCACCCGACCAGATCCTGCTCACTCAAGCGAAAGCCAAGCGCTATTTTGGTTCATCCGAGCCTATCGGCCAACATATTAGTATAATGCTTTCCGGCGAACGCCATGTTTATCATATTGCCGGCGTGTTGAAGGACATTCCTAGGAATACCGACCAATCCTTCGACTTTCTGATCCTACTGACGCCCCAGATGACAAAAACCGCTTCATGGAGCCACTGGGGCTCCGAGCAGCTTGGCACCTTCGTACGGTTCGCCCGTCCAGAAGAGGCCAAGGCTCTAGATAGCGATCTCGATGCCTTCGTCGATCGGCACTCTGGTCATGATATTCCCCCGCCCGGACCCGCCCACAGCCAACTCACGTTACGCACCCAACCGCTGGTAAACCTGCACCTGCTGGAACCGAAGGACGCGGGCACGGTGGTCGCCGGGCTTGGCTTCGTAGGGCTACTTACTCTGCTGCTGGCGGCGGTGAACTATGTCAACTTGGCCACGGCGCGCGCGGGCCTTCGTGCCCGTGAAGTGGCGCTGCGCAAAGTCATGGGCGCAACCAAGCTAGCGCTCATCGGCCAATTTATGGCCGAAGCGGTCTTCACGGCCTTGTTGGCCGCCGGGCTTGGACTTGTCCTGTGCGAGTTGACCCTACCGCTGATCAACGCGGCTGGCGGTTCTGCGTTGAAGATCGACTATTTGGGCGGCGACAGCGTCCTGCTACTTGCCCTGTGCGCTGCAGCGGTTATCGGGATCGGCGCCGGGATATATCCAGCCTTAGTATTGTCGCGCTTTCGGCCGGCGGGAGTTTTGGCCTCGGCCCGCGCGCCTGGCGGGGGACGCACAGGCGCCCTTGTGCGCGAGGTTCTCGTGGTCGTGCAGTTTACCATTGCGATCGCTTTTTGCGTGGCGGCTGGGGTGATCGTCAGCCAGACCCATTATCTGCGGACTGCGAAACTCGGCTTTCCGCGCACTGGGTTGATCGTCGTCAACTCCTTCGACAGTTCGGATGTCACGGCATCGCAACGCGAAACGCTGTTGGACGCTTGGCGCGCGCTCCCTGGTGTCGGCAGCATTGCGGCGGGTGACATCGCTCCAGGAGCCGCCGACGTAGGCGATGTAGAAAGCTTCAAACGGCCGACAATGTCCGGCCAGGGACCCGGCCTCCACAAGGTGTCGACCCGTCCGGGCTTTTTCCAGGCGTATGGTGTACGTCTGGTCGCCGGTCGGCTTCTGGACCTCGCCCATGGGCCTGACGACACGCCTCCGCCGCCGCCGGGCGGGGGAAATGGGCCCAAGTTCTCCGCGGCGCACAACGTTGTCATGAACCTGAACGCCTTGGGGCCCCTGGGCTTTCGCAATCCCTCCGACGCGATCGGCAAATCGATTTCAGAATGGCGGGACGACGGCGCCTCCGATCCCCTCACGATCGTGGGGATCGTGGATAATGTTCGCTTCGGCTCGCCCCGTGAATCTCTCCCGCCCACGATCTACTTCATGCGAACTCAGGACTTCCGCGGTGAAATCGCGAGCATTCGTTTCAGCTCGGGCACCCCTCGAGCGGTGATGGAACAAGTGCGGTCTGTCTGGCGTCAGATCGTACCGGACGCACCCTTTCGCGCCAGGACTGCAGAGGACAATCTTCAATTCTACTATAAGGCTGATGATCAGCACGGCCGCTTCTTCACCATAGGCGCGGCAGTCGCCTTGGCCATCGGCTGCCTTGGGCTCTATGGGCTGGCCTCGTTCAATACGGCGCGACGAACCAAGGAGATCGGCATCCGCAAGACGCTGGGAGCGTCGACGGCGGACGTGCTGAAGCTGCTGATCGGCCAGTTCCTCAAGCCGGTGCTGCTGGCCAACCTGATCGCGTGGCCGCTGGCGTGGCTGGCCATGCGCAGCTGGCTATCGGGGTTCGACCAGAGGATCGCGCTCGGGCCGCAATACTTTCTGGCCGCCACCGCCCTGACCTTGCTTATCGCGCTGGCCACCGTGGTTGGACAAGCGTTGCGGGTTGCCCGCACCGAGCCGGCGCGCTCGCTCCGTTACGAATAGGCCGCGGACATGATCAGCCACCACCTGCTGACCCTTTACCGCTCCGTCATGCGGCACCGCCTCTACGCCGCGTTGAACGTGTTCGGCTTGGCGGTCGGCGTGGCGGTCTTCCTGGTGCTGTGGCTAGACGTGCGCTTCGAGACCAGCTTCGAGCGGTGGATTCCGCGGGCGCAGCAAATCTACCAGGTCCGCTCGCTACAGCGCGATCCCGGACAGCCGAACCAAGAAGATGGCATCACGATGGGTGCGGCGCTTGAAGAGCTGCGCGGCGACTACCCACAGATCGTAGGCACGCGTGTGTGGGATCCCGGCGCCATTGTTCGTTACGGAGCCGAGGTGACCTCGGAAAGGGTCCAAGTGGTGGACTCCACCTTTTTCCGAGTCTTCGATCTGCCTCTCCTGAAGGGCGACCGCGCAACAGCGCTAACGGTTCCAGACGGACTGATCCTGACGCAATCCAAGGCTAAGCGCTATTTCGGCAATCGAAATCCGATCGGACAACGCCTCACACTCACGCTGGCAAATATCACGCAGACATATCGAATTGTTGGGGTGCTACGTGACCCACCGAGGTCGACCGATCTAAAGTTTGATTTTCTCGTGCCCATTACACCCCGGATGATTGCGCCAGAGCAGCGCTGGCGAGACTGGGGTGCACAACAGCTTTCGACCTACCTGCGTTTCTCGTCCGGCCCTGAAGCGGCTGGGTTCGCCTCAAATTTGGATAGTTTCGTAGACCGGCACGCTGTCGGCCTCGGCCCGGGTCCGGCCCACACTCACCTCGCCCTCACCCTTCGCCCCCTCCTGAGCCTGCACCTCCTGTCGCCAGTGGATAAGGCCGCCGTGGCCACGCTCGGCCTAGTGGGCTTGCTGACCCTGATCCTTGGGGCTGTGAACTACGTGAACCTGGCCACTGCGCAGGCGGGCCTAAGGGCTCGGGAGGTCGCGCTACGCAAGATCATGGGCGCAACGCCACAGGCTCTGTTTAGCCAGTTCATGACGGAAGCGTTGTTGAATGCGGCTGTGTCAGCCCTGATCGGCTTGGCCCTGTGCGAACTTGCCCTTCCCCTCGTTAATGCGGCGGGCGGGCTGGCCCTAACGTTCGACTATTTCAGCCTGGACGGTCCATTGCCCATGGTGCTGATCGCCGTGTTAGCCCTGGGCTTGGGCTGCGGCTTTTATCCCGCATCGATCTTAGCCGCGTTCCAGCCCGCTCAGGTCCTGGCTTCGACGCGCGCGCCTGGCGGCGGTCGCTCGGGCTTGCGCATCCGCGAGGCCCTGGTCCTGTTCCAGTTCGCCGTCGCAGTCGCCTTCACCATCGCCACCTTCGTGATCGTGGCGCAGATGCATTACCTACGGAACGCGGACCTTGGCTTCAGGCGCGATGGTCTGATCGTCGTGTCCTCCTTCGACGACGATGCGATAACTCCCGCCCAGCAGGCCAACCTTTTGGAAGCTTGGAAGAGGCTGCCCGGCGTGGTCGCCGATACGGTGGCGGACATTGCGCCAGGGAACAAGGACAGCACCGACGACACGCACATCAAGCGCCTGGGCGCGGCGGGCGTAGGGCCCGACCTGGACTACGTGCAGATCACGCCCGGCTTCTTTGAGGTCTATGGCGCGCGGCTGCTCGCTGGCCGCGCCTTAAGCCTTGAGCACGGTGCAGACCGCGGTCCGCCCACAGGGCCCCCTCTGCAGGCGCCTGGGATGCCCCCGCCGCTCAGGAACCCTCTACGGCCAGAGGAGCGCCCGATCCGAAACGTCATCGTGAACGAGGCGGCGGTCGCGATCTTGGGCTTTCATACCGCCCACCAGGCGGTCGGCGCGAGCTTACTGGAGCAAATAGGGACCCGCGGCTTCCAGCGCCTGACAATCGCAGGGGTGATCCACGATATTCGGTTTCGATCACCCCACGATCCTGTGCCACCAACCGTCTATTACTTCGACACCACGGCTTTCAACACCGAGGTCGCGGCGGTGCGTTTCAGCGAGGCCGCCCCGGCCACGATAATCGAGCGGCTGCGTCGGACATGGGGGCAAATCGTCCCCGGGATCCCGTTCAGAGCTCAAACCGGCGCCGCAAACCTGGAGCCCTATTATCGGCCAGATGATCAGCGCGGCCGTTTGTTCATCATTGGTGCAGCACTCGCCGTGGGCATCGGGTGTGTCGGCCTGTACGGCTTGGCATCCTTCAATACCGCGCAGCGTGTACGAGAGATTGGGATCCGTAAGACCTTAGGCGCATCGACCGGCGACGTACTTAGATTGCTGCTTATCCAACTGCTCCGGCCAGTATTTCTCGCCAATCTCATAGCGTGGCCGCTGGCTTGGCTGACGATGCGCGCTTGGCTTGCGGGATTTGACCAACGGGTGGCGCTCAGTCCGCTGTACTTCCTCGCCGCCACAGGCATCACCATGTTGGTTGCAGCGGGAACCGTGACCGGCCACGCGGCCACTGTCGCTCGCGCTGAACCCGCCAAGGCATTGCGTCATGATTGATGGCACACGCGATCACTTAATTAGCGTCCTGGGCAACCGGTGACATCAATTCCCAGGGCGCAGCGGACTATTTGAGGCGACCTAGCGACCTATCCAGACATGAGCCTTCTACCCGACACA
>NZ_LMUL01000013.1:0-18132 GCF_009765965.1 Caulobacter sp. S45 | reverse complement strand
CCGTCAGCCAGTACAGGTCGCTCACATCCAGTCTCCTCGCGGAGCCTGAATCAGATCGCGCCTCTCATATCAATGGGTCCTGACCCCTAGGTATCGGCCACTTTTATCGAGATATGTCGTTGAGTAGGGCATCGCTCCTTCAAGCTGAGCTTTGAACTTTGGCGTCCCCAATCGGTTACGGCTTCGAAGACGGACAGACGTTCTGGTCCGCAAACGAGGAGTCTTCCATGGACGCCAATCCCGCCAATTTCCCCGATGCCGATGGTCGGCTGCGCATGCAGGATCCCCGCAAGCAATACCCGCAACCGCCTTTCTCCAAGCAGCCGCAGCCCGCACCGGGGCTGGCGCAGGACATGGATCCCAAGCCGGACCATGGCGAAACCAGCTACCGCGGTTCCGGCAAGCTAGAGGGACGTAAGGCGCTGGTGACTGGCGGAGACTCTGGTATCGGCCGCGCAGCGGCCATTGCCTTCGCCCGAGAGGGCGCGGACGTGGCTATCGTCTACACGCCGTCCGAAGAAAAGGACGCGCGCGAAGTGATCGAGCTGATCGAAGCGGAAGGCCGCAAGGCCCTGGCGCTGCCAGGCGACATCAAGGATCAAGCCTTCTGCAAGACGCTGGTGGACGAAGCTGTCCGAGAACTCGGTGGGCTGGACATCCTGGTCAACAACGCCGGCAAGCAAAAGACCCAGCCTGAAATCGGCGACGTCACCGCCGAACAGTTCGACCACACCATGAAGACCAACCTGTATGCCATGTTCTGGATCACCAAGGCCGCTGCCGACCACCTGCCGGCCGGCGCCTCGATCATCAACACCGCGTCGGTCCAGGCCTACAAACCATCTGAAGGTCTGCTGGATTACGCGACCACCAAGGCTGGCATCGTCGCTTTCACCAAGGCGTTGTCCAAGCAGATGATCAAGAAGGGCGTGCGCGCCAACGTGGTGGCCCCCGGTCCGTTCTGGACCGCTCTACAGCCCAGCGGTGGCCAGACCCAGGAGATGGTTGAAAAGTTCGGCGAGGAGTCCACCTTCGGTCGTCCCGGCCAGCCGGTGGAGCTGGCGCCGATCTTTGTGCTGTTGGCCTCGCAAGAGGGCAGCTACGTCACCGGCGAGGTCTATTCAGCGACAGGCGGTTCGGAAGCGGTGGCTTAACGTCCGCATAGCATTGTCAGCCCAAACGCGAAATCGCGTAGCCTTTGGCGCTCCGCTTATTTTCGCGGGTCTGAGTTGGACAGCAAGGTTCGACACCATAAAGCGTTGGCGAGGACCCGCGGCTGCGCGAACCCTTCACAATCAGCTTGTGTGAATTTGGTCTGACAGTGCCCCGCCGATCCAATCGACCGCCGGCCCGTTGTCGCCCAGAAGATAAACCCGCTCCTCCCGAAGGCCGCCCCATGACTGAGCCCACCTCGCCGCTTGCACCAACTTCTGCGTCCCGCGCCGATCAAAAGCCCGCGCCGGCTGGGGTCAAAACGGCGCCGCCCTGCACGCTGGTCATCTTCGGCGCTGGCGGGGACCTGACCAAGCGGCTGCTGACGCCGTCGCTCTACAGCCTGTCCGACCAAGGTCTGCTCGACGACGGCTTCAAGGTTATCGGCGTGGACCGAGTGCAGCAGGACGATGCCGCTTGGCGGAAGGCGCTCGGCGACACGCTTCAGTCCTTCACCAAAGACAGGACAGCGGAGTTCTACACCCCCAGGATCGACGAAAAGGCCTGGGGGTGGCTATCGGATCGGCTGTCCTATCTGTCGGGCGATTTCAGTCAGAGCGACACCTTCGAGAAAATCAAGGCGGCGGTGGGCGACGGTCCGGTGATCTTCTATCTCGCGGTGGCCGCGCGCTTCTTCGCCACCATCGTCGAGGGACTGGGCTCGGCCGGCTTGCTGAAGCAGACCGACAAGGCGTTCCGACGGGTGGTGATCGAGAAGCCGTTCGGATCGGACCTGCCCTCGGCGCAGGCGTTGAACGCCAACATCCTGAAGCAGGCGGACGAGAGCCAGATCTTCCGCATCGACCACTTCCTTGGGAAGGAGACGGTGCAAAGCATCCTGGCGATGCGCTTCGCCAACGGCATGTTCGAGCCGACCTGGCGACGCGAATACATCGACAGCATCCAGATCACGGCCGCGGAAACCGTCGGGGTCGAAGGTCGGGGGGCCTTCTACGAACCCACAGGGGCGCTCCGCGACATGGTTCCCAATCACCTGTTTAGCCTGATGAGCATGGTGGCCATGGACCCGCCGCCGTCCTTCGACGCAGAGGACGTGCGAACCGAGAAAGCCCGCCTGGCCAAGGCTATCCGCCCCATCCCGCCTGAAAACGCGGTGCGCGGGCGATATGCGGCCGGCGAGACGGCGGGGCAGCCTGCCAACGGCTATCGCCAGGAACCCGGAGTCGTCGCCGACAGCCGCACCGAAACCTACGTCGCCTTGAAGCTGGAGATCGACAACTGGCGCTGGGCGGGTGTGCCGTTCTACCTGCGCACCGGCAAGCGCATGGCCGGACGTGGGACCGAAATCGCCGTCCACTACCGACCCGCGCCCTATCAAATGTTCCGCGACACCCCGGTCGAAACCTTGACGCCCAACATCGTGCGCCTGCTGCTCGATCCTGAGCACGGCGTGAAGACCCAGTTTCTGGCCAAGAGGCCTGGACCCGAGATGAAGCTCGGCGCCGTGGCGTCCACTATGATGTACCAGGACTTCTTCGACGAACGCCCCAGCGTGGGATACGAAACCCTGCTCTACGACTGTATGATTGGAGACGCGACGCTGTTCCAGCGTGCCGACGCCATCGAGGCGAGTTGGGCCGCTGTACAGCCCGTGCTGGACGCCTGGGCCCAGGGCGGCGAGCCCGAAGCCTATCCGGCCGGCTCTCAGGGACCGGCCGGGGCCGACACCCTGCTGGCGCGTGACGGTCGCGCCTGGCTGAAAGTCGGCGAGGATGAGGAGAAACCCGAAGGCATGGCGGAAGACCGCCCGCCGTCGATCAAAAACCTAGTCCTTGGCTCGGACCGCACATGATCGGCCGGTCGCTTGCCGCCATGGCCGGAGGCCGGCGCCGGCATTGTCAGCCCAAACCCGGAATTCCATAGCCTCTAGCGTCCCGCTTGTTTTCGCCGGCTTGGTTTGGGCAGCAAGTGCCGACACCATAAGGCATTGGCGAGGTCGGACCGCTGGGCGATCCCCTCATAACCGGCATATGTGAATTTGCGCTGACAGTGCCGCCGCATACCTTTGTCGTTGGCCATCGGTGACGCGGGTAGTCCCAGAAGGTCCAGAGCGGTCTCTCCGGCTGCTGCGCGCGAAGGCGTCGGTCCAACCCTGCTCAAGGAGACGCTGATACGCTGCCGGATTTCGGGCTGAAGGAGGGTGTTGTCCTGCTCAGGATGCCTAGGCCAGATTTGCCGGGACGTGATTCAGGCGCCGAATTGCTATCCGATGGTCGATCAGCGCGGCGATCGCCATCCCGACCAAGCCGCCGACGACTTTGACGACGGCGTCGTGCACATGAGCATCGCGACCTGGCACGAGGAGCTGCGCCGCTTCCAACAGACACGCCCCGACGACGATCGCCGCAGATACCCATCGCCGGTGGCGTGGGTAGGCGACGGCGAAACAGGCGCCCGCCAAGAAAAATGCCACGAACCGCTCGAAGTCAGGATGCCCGGTCTTGGGGCGCAGATGAATCGGGCTGAGGGTGGAGAACACGATCACCGCGACGATCAGCCAACCGATGGCGAGAGCGAGTTTTCGAACCATAAGATTATCCTTAGACGAACCATCCTCCTCGCCCAGCGTTAGGTCGCACTCCCCCGTCCTTCCGGCGGTTACGCGTTTAGATGATGATCCACAGGCCTACGACCCTTGAGCGCGCCTTCGAACTCGCGAGGTCAGGCAAATGTGCCGACGTCGGCGACATTCGCGCACGCCTTGCGGCTGAGAATTACACCGATGTCGTGGGGCAGCTCTACGGTCGCAGCGTTAGAACTCAGCTTCAGAAACTTATCGCCGCTTCAGCAGCCCCGAAGACCGAATAACCGAACCGTCCATCTTGCGCGTGCTGGCCAGGCGCGCCTCAGCTAAGCGCCTCTGACGTCGAACCTCGCCCGTTCCGTTTGAGACGGCTGAGCCTTACGGGTCGCCCTGCGCACCATCTCCCGAAATCCCTCGCGGGCCACCGTGGCGGGCGCAGATACCAGAGCGCCAAGTGCGAAGCGCTCAGATCCGAGCTCGGAGGATAGCTCCACCATCCTGCCCTCGACTCGCCACAGCGCGTTGAAGGAACGGTCAAAGTGTTTGACCGTCAAACGTCCCGACTTTTCATCGCTCACTGGCTTTGTCTTCCATCAAATGCAGCCCAGCTACGACAAGCGCTCGGAGGGCTTCGGCCCGGCTAATCGGTTTCTCCATGCTCTCGATCCACATGTCGAGCCTGATCAGCAGATCGATCGGCAGAAGCGTCGCCACGGCTTCCTTCTCTGAGATCATCCGCAACTCCCTTACGCGAGTAGACAGCTGCAGATGGGTGCGAGGGAGCGGAAAGCGCAACACCGTCTTCCACTCTGAGCCCTCGCCAATGTCGCCGAGCTCAGTCCTCTCCACCAGCCTTGCGATAAGCGCCCCGTTCATCGACAACCCTCGCCATGGACGCCTTGCGGGCCGCTACGTAGGCGTTCTGGGCCGCCTCGCGCCGCGCCTCCAGCTCGTCCGCCTTGCGGCGGAAGTCCGCCTCTTCCCGTTTTCGGCGGTCATCGACGTCTCGCAGCGCTTTTTCGGCTGCGTCCAGCCTGGACCGATCGGCGGGCGGCCTCGGCGGCGCGGCCAGCTTCGCCTTCGCCTTGGCTGGTTTCGCGGGCGCTTTCTTCGGTGCGTCAGGCACCTTAGGAAGGCTGGTCGGCTCAAGCGCAAAGGCGTCCTTCGATCCGACGGCGCGCCGAAGCGGGGTCTCTGGATGCGCGAGCGCAGCGGCGACAGCCGCCTCGTCGGTCGTGATCTTCGCCTCGCCGCTGGCGAACAGGTTCTGGTGCGTGTCCCATGCGCGGAGCGCCGCCGCCTGGCTCGGGGCCGCGACGACGGTGTCGTAGAAGCCAAACCGAGCCTGGAAGACCTTCAGCTTCCGGCCAGCCATTTAGTTCCTCCCCAGGCGGTCCAGAAGAAGCTCCATGGTGCGAGGATCCGATTCACCGCTGCACCAGCGATCCAGCGCAGCCTGGCAGGGCCCGTCTGGCGCGACGATGGCGAACAACGTCATCGAGGAGTGAAACTTCAGGTCGTCTGGTGAACCGAAGAGGAGGTTGAGGCTCGCCGCCGGGCTTGCCTGAACGGCCGCCACCGCTGTCTCCAGCCGAGAGCCAAGCACAGGATGCTCGATATAGGCGTTGGCCTCAGCGAGCGAAGCAATTCCGTAGCGCAGAGCGGTGGGCGACTGGCCGAGCCCCTTCACCTGAGGGAAGACGAACCACATCCAATGGCTCCGCTTCTGACCTGCCCGGAGTTCCTCCAGCGCCTGATCGAAAACGCCCGCCTGTGCAGTCACGAAGCGGGCGAGGTCGAAAGGACTGGTGATCACAGCGCTGGCGCCTATTTAGCGTGGCGGTTGCCGCGGTCGCCCTGACCCGGCTTCACATCGGTATTCGCCTTGTGGCGGGCCTCATCCGACAGAGAGCGACCTTTTTCGACCGAGGTCTTGATGCGCCCCTCGCCGTCGCGGCGGATGTAGCGCTTGTCGCCGTTCGGAGCGATTTCTTCCCGGTTGGACACGCTCAATCTCCAAGCTGTCTAAGACTTGACCCTAGGCACGTCGGAGTGTTCCCGCCGGCTTGGCGGCGGCCACGAGAACCCGGCTTGGGCTACCCACAGGAAGCCTTGGCGAATACTCGCCGCCCCGCCTTGTCGCGCTATAGATGGGCGCCTGCGGCCGCGTCCGCCCGGATTTTCGACTTGGCCGCCGCACTGTTGGGGTTTCCGAATTCGGCCTTGAGCTGTTCGGTACGCGACTCAAGCTTCTCGCCAAGGCCTGCCAGATTCATGTCCGAGCGCTTGATTTCGGGGAAGAGCTCTGTCTCCTCCTCCTTCACGTGATGGGCGATGTACTCGCTGAGCACCTTGACCTTGGCGTCATAGTATTGGTCACCGACCGTCATCCCTTCGAGCTGGGCGATGAGATCCTTCGCGGTCGCGTGCTCGATATAGGCTTCATCGACGAGATCGGGTTCGTCGATCTTGTCTTCCGCCGGAGGATAGAGCAACTCCTCCTCGATCTTGGCGTGCACCGCCAGAGCCAAGCAGACCTGATCGACTAGTTTCGTCTTCTCAGCGTCGTCCTCCGAGGCCTCAAACCTGTCGAAGAGCGCCTCGACTTCGCGGTGCTGCTTCATCAAGAAGGCCAGTCCATCGGGTTGGCGCACCCGCCGCCCGTCATAGCGCTTCACCATCGTCGTGCCCGCAGGGGCCTTGCGCTTCGTCGCCTTGGTCGTCGCCATTAACCACCTCCATCTGTGCAGGGAAAAAGCGCGGTGACTGCAACTTGTTCCAGGACTAAGCGACATCCGATTGAACTAGCTTAGCTATTATGATCCTCGGCGCTTATGCGCTGATGCTGGAGACGCTAAACCGCAACTCCGCGGCGGGTAGGTCGTCATCGTTCAAGACGAGGGTTCAACGGCCTTTGGACGACATTAGCTTAAGCACCAGGATCAGACCCGCCAGGCCAAGAGTGACCAAGTTCGATACGACGAGCGGCCAGCTCCGGAGCAGAACGCCGTAGCCGCTCCAGAGTGCAAAGCCGATCACCGTCACCACGTACATCTTAAGGGACACCCCCGAGGTGTCACGATCACGGATGATCTTCGTAGCCTGGGGCACGAAGCTGATCATCGAACACAGCGCCGCGGCGACGCCCACCGCGTTGGTGATCAACCCCGCCATCCGTTCAGGCTTAGCCGCCCATCTGCTTCAGCATAGCGATGTGCGTCTTCACCACGGGCACGATCTTCTTCGCCGCAGCCCTAAAGTGGGGGTTCTCTCCGCCCATCGCGTAGGATTGCTGCAGGTCGAGCGCCTTTTGGTGCGCCGTCATCTGGTCGGAGACGTAGGCCGTGTCGAAGGCCTTGCCATGCTTGTCTTGCAGGTCGCTCAGCATCGCCTGCTGGTCGCGGTCCAGAGCCGGCGGCGAGTCCGGAGTCGGCATGTGACTTTTCTTCGCCGCCGCCATGACCAACTTGGTCGACTTGGTGTGGTCGGCCACCATCTTGGCGCCCATGTGCTTGACCGCGTGGCTGCCGCCCTGCGTTTCGGCCAGCCTACCGGTCTGAATCTCGAACTGGTCCGACTGACCCGCCTTCATCATGTAGTCGGCTGTAGGCGGCGCCGGCATTATGGCCGCGCCGGCGATAACCGGCAGAGATAGCGTCGCAGCGCCGATCAAAACGGCTTTCAACATAGTATAGGCCCCTTGTTTTGCATTCGTTGGAGTAATCACGCGTGACGCCTTCCTCGTCTCAACCCGTGAAGGACCGCATGGTTGCTCCGCCACGACAGGCGATCATGCGACCGGGTCGCGGATGAAGAAGACTCGTTGTAGACGCCGCTTGCTCAGCGGAAAGGGCCGCGCCGCCGGCTTTTTGTTGAACGACGGATTTGGCAGGCATGGCGCGAACTCCCATCTTTTGCTGATGGATGCTCACTCCCCTCAGCAGGTTCGCGCGACCGCGCAGACAGACCTGTTCAGCGCGCCCGATATGGGACCGGAAGGGTTTCGTTATCAGCCCGAGCTGATCAGCGCCGACGAAGAGGCGGAGCTCGTCCGTGAATTGAGCCGCCTGACGTTCGAGCCGTTCGACTTCCACGGCCATCTCGCCCACCGCCATGTCGTCGGGTTCGGCTCCCGCTACGACTATACCAGCCGCACTGTCCGGGCCGCCGCTCCGATCCCGAACTTTCTGGAGCCGCTCCGTCGCAAGGTCGGCGCGTTCACTGGCCTCGCTCCGGAAGCGTTTGAGCAGGTGCTGATCAACGCGTACCGGCCGGGTGCGGGGATTGGCTGGCACCGGGACAGTCGCACTTCGAGGAGGTGGTGGGGGTCTCGCTCCTTGCCCCCTGCATCTTCCGATTCCGCAAGAAGATCGGCGAACGCTGGGAGCGGATCTCCCTGCCGGTCGAGCCGCGCTCGTCCTACGTCTTGACCGGGCCCTCACGACACGTCTGGGAACACAGCATCCCACCGCTAGAGCAGCACCGCTATTCGATCACCCTGCGGACGCTTGCGGGAGAAGGACGATAGCCTCTTCCCTCAATCCGAGTCGGGCAGCTCAATCGCCTCCGCTTCCTGGGTGAGCCGATCGCAGGTGGCGAACTCCCGACGCCGAAAGGCCTCCGCCGCGGCCTTGCGCAACAAGAGATGGGCCGCGCGAGGCTTCGTCTGGCGCAGCTTCGGCGCCCAGAGGTCCGCCTGCTCAACTGTGACACGGATGTCGTCGGAACGCGCCTCGATCATCCGTCCGGCTTCGGCGGTCGCCGGCCAGCCCATCAGAAAGGCCAGCCCGCGCTGGAAATCCTTATGCTTGGCCGCGATGTCGAACGCTCGGTTCTCCGCCTCCACGTCCGCAAAATCGGCCAGACGGCACGTGAACGCCTTGGCCCGCTCCACCGACAGCGTCCGCTCGAAGCCGGACCATCGCGCCGTCTGCGCCTCCTCGGCGTGCCCTGAGCGCTCAAGATAGTCGATCCAGCTCGTCTCCCACTCGAAATCCACCACCGCACGACCCTGTCCAGCTCGGCTGGACCCCATCGCCGTGGCGACCGCGGCTTCGAGCAGCTCGCCAGCCTCGGCGATCCGTCCGACAGCCATCAGACGGTTGGCCACCTCGGCCGCATTGGCGGGTTCGCGAAGGAAGTCGTCCAGATAGGTAGCGCGGTAGGCGTCGACGTCGCCGGCGGCGTCCGCGAGCTGGCGGACAAGCCCGACCTGACCAGGCAGGTGCAGTCCCTCCAGAGATCGAAGGGTCGCCGCGGCCAGGCCCTCCGGCGCGCCACCAAGCACCACCGGCAACCAAGTCCGCCACCCACGCGGATTGTGTCCGATGGCGTCCGCCAGGGCGATGCTGCTGCGCTCATCGCCGGCGCGTTGAACCAGCCGGCCAAGGTCGTCCGCGGCTCGGTCGAACAGGACGTCGAGTTCGCCATGTTTGTCCCGCACACGGACGTCGATGCGGCGAGCGACATTGATGAACCGCCACATTCGATCCAGCGCCGCGGCCTGATCAAGGCTGGCCATCCGTTCAGCAATGAGTTGGCGAAGCGCATCGAGGTCGCGAAGGAAGGTCGGTCGCTGTCGCCAGCTCACCTTTGACGTCAAGGTCTCCAGCGAGGTCAGGCGCTTGTCGATCTCGGGCGCCAAGTGCTCCACCCCCTGGCTGGCCGCCAGCTCCATCCGCAACTGTCTCTTCAGCTCAGGCCGGGTGTTAGCGACCGCGAGGAGGATGCCGGCCAGGCGTTCGGCGCCGAGGCCCGCCAAGTTCTCTGCGTTGACGCGCTTGAGGCTTGCCGTTGAGGGACCTTTCATTGATTCATCCGGTCAGACAGGGAATCTTTGTCGCGGCGACCGCCTTCCTGGCTACCGCCAGTGCAGGATCCTTGGCTGCGGCCGCCATGATCGCATCCGCCTCCGCTCTCGCCTCCCTCTCGCCGGAGGCCAGCAGGACGCGGAAGTCCTTCATCTTCGACACCATCCACAGGAGGAATGTCAAAGCAAACAGCGGCATCCCGTTCAAACTTTTCTTGGAGCTGTGCATCTCGTAGCCGAGGCCGCGCAGGATCGCGAAACCGCCCTTTGCGCCACGGGCCATCGTGCGCGCTTCGCGCCAGGTGGCGCCGCTGTGGCGGCGCTCTCCGGCGACGCAGACCATCTCGAAGGCGACCGTCATGGGCGCGTGCCAGCGCAGCCATCCCATCATGTCTGCTTCGAACGCCGACGGGAGGCCTGCGGTCTCGAACAGCTCGACCCAGCGCTGATCGCTATGCAGCGTCTTTTGCCGCTTGCTAATGCTGATCTTGATCGCGCCGTCTGCGTCGATCCACGACTGGATAGACGGCATGCCGAAGGCAAGGCGGCGTCCCGGCAAGGCGTCGCGGATCCGCTCGGGATTGAAGTTGGCGAACAGGAAATGAAGGCTCGCGGCCTTGCTGCGAAGCAGAGCCGGCAGGAAGGCGTCGACCTGAAACGCCTTGGTCGTGACGATCACAAGATCGAAGGGGGCCTCCTCGTCGAGGCTATCGGCGACGTTGACAGGAACGCGCTCGCCGCTCTGAAGCACGATGGCCTGAGTTTGCTGAAGCTGCTTAAAGCGAGGCGCCCAAAAGGGACTTGCGCCTTCTTCCAGTTTCGCGACATTCACGGCGGCCGTCAGCAGCGTTCCGGCACCTCACTTGCGTCTGAAGGCGGTGGAGGAGCGGACATGAGGCCGCTGCGCCAGAGCGGACATCTGCTATCGGCGAGTTACCGGCACCGCGTTCATACGTGCTGTCGACCCATAACAGCTGAAATGATGTCCGGTTATTGGCAGTTCGCGTCGCCCCGCACTCGGAAAGGAATAGATGCGCAAGCCCTGTTTCCATAGAGGGCTAGGGCAAACCTACAGCCGTCACGGGTATTCCTTCCCTGATGCGCCGTTTGGCAAAGGCGGCGCCGGCAACTCGCACCGGCGGTCTTGACGGCTCGGTTTGAGTGCCACCACTTATGGGCGACGCGCACCGCCTTGCGCTCCCACGGAAACCCCTCTGATGAAGTTCCCTGTCCGTGCGTTCGGCCTCACACTCGGTATTTTTGCCAGTTCGGGCGCATGCTTGGCGCAGGTCGCTAACAAACCACCCGCAGGTCAAATCTCTGAACGCCCGTGGATAGACGTAACGCTCATCCCATCCGATCTTAATCAGATGAAGTCAGCGAAAGTAACAGCATCTTCGATCTCAGGGTTTAACAGGAAGTTCATTCTCGTGCGACGCGATCCAGCCCAGTTAGGGGGCGTCACCTTTTCGCAGATTGGCGAGGACAAAATCGTCGCACTGACTGGGAGCGCTGAAATCCAACTCGGCAACGAAACGCTCGTAAAGACATATAAAGTCGATGGTGGAGTATCTATTTGCGTGGCGGCATCGACTGTTATCGGATGCCAATCGCTCGCAGGAAGCCAAATGGTCAAAACCGCTCCAGCGAACGATCCCCCCACTGGAGGCGTGGGCCGCCCCAGTTCGTAACGTGCATATTGGGCTAGCGGGGCTTGTCCGCCATGTCTTCTTCGGGTCGAGTGCCTATGGACTGCATACGACCCTACCCGGCCGAGTTCGATGTCCGCTCCGGCGAGAGGGCTGGAGATGCCCCTACTCACGGCTCCGCGCCCACGACGGACTTGCACGTTCTGCCCGTCTCCGGACGCCAAAATTGCTTCGAAGGCGCAGACCTCACGCACAAAATCATGTGGATGATCGCCACCTAACGCGAAAGAGCCCGCCGAACCGTGCTCGTCGCGGATTGGGCGCGAAGGAGAGCCGGTTCATCGTCTTCGTAGGGCAGGTCGTCGATGTCGGATGCCGTGAGCCCATCGTGATAGCGAAGCGCGGCGGCCTGTTCCAAATGGTATGAACGACGCCTGGAGCGGTGACTCTCGTTGTGGCGAATGGTGGTCCGAAAGCCGACCTGGCTATCCATCAGCTCGATGACAGAGGTCCGAATTGTATAATCCCCGACTTGGCGGCTTATAGGCTGTAGAGACAAATCTCGCGCATTGGATGTGGGCAAAAGGTCGGGCTCCAATTGACATTGGGCTCCGTAATCCTTCGGGATCAAGGCGGTTGCGAGGTCGCAATCCTACAAAAAATTATCCATAGAGAAGGCAACCGCTAAGCTTGTTCTGATAACTTCCGTATATGGAGCTTATCGCTCATCCCGCAGAAAGAACCATCAACGTATCGAGTGAAGATTCGTTGAGCTACACCCAGCGAGACAGTCGTCAATGTTTTGGTATGAAGCGGACGGGTCAGATTTGCACTGCCCCGTGCTGTGCGCCCATTTCGGACTCTGCCCAATCTCCAGAAACAAGACATTCCGCAGCTGCCTCCCATTCTCTACGTACCGAAGCCGCGGGACTGCGCTGACGGATGGTTCTGCGGCAGCGTCATTAAAGCGTTAGGCTGGTCATGGGGCCGCAACGCCTCGGCCAGCCCCGCGTTCGTCCTGCACAACACAAGGACGTGGACCATGGCTAAAGAGCGCACGGATGATAACCCGAAGACGCCGGAGCAGGTGCAGGATCGCATCTGGGAGCTAGCCGAGAAGATCGGCATCTGCATGTTCACTACCTGGGACGGGAAGCAGCAACACAGCCGTCCCCTATCGGCCCGCGTTCGGCGCGACGAGCATGCCATCTACTTCCTAGTGGACGTCGAAGGCGGCAAGAACGCGGAGGTTGATCACTTTCCGACGGTGTCCTGCGCTTGGGCTGACAATAGCAGCTACAAGTACGTCCTGGTCGCCGGCGAGGCGAAGCTCAGCAACGACCGCGCCAAGATCGCGGAGCTTTGGACGGACTTCGATAAGGCTTGGTGGGAGGACAAGACCGATCCGACGATTCGCCTTCTGACGTTAACCCCCGCCAACGGTGAGCTCTGGGATAGCCCCGGCAAGGCCGTGGCGCTGGCGAAGATGGTCGCCGCCGTGGTGAGTGGCGCGGCGCCGAAGATGGGTGACAACGCCAAGGTCGACCTCTGAACGAAGCCTCACGGCTTTGATCGTGCGAGCATGAATGCGCGCGACACCACCCTGATGCTATTGACGGCTCGGCCAGGCGGGACCGTCTGCCCGAGCGAGGTCGCGCGGGCGCTCTTCGCCTCTGAAGCCCCCACTGGACCGGTGGCTTGGCGCGAGGCCATGCCGACGGTTCACGCTGCTGTCGACCAACTGCTGGCGGAGGGTCAGATAAGGCTTACCTGGAAGGGCAAAGCCCTCCTCCGTCGAGCAGGGCCCTACCGGATCGGTCGTGGATGATCTTCGCGCCCAAAGGCGACATTGGCCTTTCGCCGGAAACGCGACTCTCCGGCCATCGCTGGCGAGACCTCTCCTTGGTCTGTGACGTCCGCATCCGAGGGGAAGCGGAATCGCCGCCGTTGCTGATAAGCGGACATGCTGGAACGGCGAGTTTCCGGAGGTGGTCAAATCCGTGCTCGCGACCCTACCCGGCTGAATATGGCGTCCGCTTGTGAGCGGGAAGGGTCGGCGAACGTGAGTGGGTGCCTGAAACGAACTGGCGCCCTATCCAGACATGACCTTCTACCCGAAACGAGACATGGGCAGCGCCGTTGAGGGCGGCTTGCCATTTCCGTGGTGTCCGCTGTTGGAGGTGATCCGGAAAGCTCAGGCTTTCTCCGAAGTGAACCCGGCTCCGAGGCAGCTCAGCGGAGGATGGCGTGCGGGCTGTCGCCGAACTTCCGCCGTCATCTCCAGGTCGATGTCCTCAGGCCTTCGCTTTAAGTGGGAGAATGGAATGGCTTCGCCCGCCCGACGCGCTGAAAATCAAGCGGGCCGGCTGATGACGTGGCGGCAAGGAGCCGTGGCGGCGACGCTCACCGGATCAACTCTGCTAGGGACGCTGGTCGCCTGCACGCCGCTTCCGCTCGCGGATACCCAAGCACCCACGTCGCCCTATCAACAACCTGCTGGCGCCGCTCAGGCCGCGCCGCGACAAGCGCCCGCTGCTGTCCAGGCCTGCGAGGCCAAGCTCGCCGCCATGGGGTTGAACTTCAGACCAGTGGCCGACCGGAGCGAGGGTGAGTTCTGTCGCGTCACCGGCGCGGTCCTGCTCACCGACAGGCCGAACCAGCTGGACGCCAGGCTTTCGCCCGCAAATCCTATGATGGCCTGTCTCCTAGCAGCCGAGGTCGCCACGTGGCGGCGAGAGGATGTGGAGCCGGCGGCCCGCGAAATCTTGGGCGCTGATGTACGCCAGATCGATCATCTGGGTGTCTACGCCTGCCGCAACGTCAACAATCAGGTCGACGGGCGTCCGAGCGCGCACGCGCGGGCGGCGGCCATTGACGTGGCGGGCTTCCGTCTAAGCGACGGTCGGCAGATCACGGTGGCGGGCGATTGGCACGGCGACACACCCGCTGCTCGGTTCCTGCATCAGATCCGCGACCAAGCCTGCAGCGTCTTCGGCACGACCCTGTCGCCCGACTACAACGCCATCCACTCAGACCACTTGCACCTAGAAGCCGGTCTCGGCCGATTCTGCCGGTAACGGCGAAGCCGCAAGGCAACGCACCCAAGCTCCGATTCTAAAGCGAGGATACGCCGCCGATGAGCGCCCTTTGTGGACATCAGGGCAGCTCCAGTTTCCGGACTCTGCTGGCGCCCGCGGTGCTTAGGGGAGCGGACGCGCACCCACAGGCCGCAGCACTTCATCCAGCCAGGGCCGTCCGCTGCCCCGCTCTAAGTAAGGATAGGACGGCATACTGACCCCAATCAGGTCAGCCGAACGGTCACGGTCGTCCTGGAGGAAGCCTAACTTCACTGCCCCGTGCTCGTTCTGCAGCGCGCTGAGAAGAGCGGCGTCGCTGTAAGGCGCGCCGTTCACCGTCGTCAGTTTGGCGCCGGGGCTGAAGCCTGCGCGAAAGGCGCGGCTGTCCCACACCACCCGCCGCACCACCCCCTGATCACCCACCAGCAGCCCAAGTGAAGCTCGCAGGTCGAGACCTCCGTCGTCCTGCTCTGTTTGGCGGAAGGTTTTCGTCGGGCTTTTGGCGAAGGCTAATCGATAGCCGCCTCGCTCCACCCCATCGAGCAGGCGTCGACTGTCGTGCGCCTCCAGCCGCGCGGCGAAGAAGCCGGCCCAGTCCATGGGGGCGACTTGGTTCAGGGCCGCGCAGAGATCAGCCAGGCTGTAGGTGCGCACCGTCTCGCTGCGCCCGTCGCCGCCGAAGAAAGCGCGCGCGACATCGTCGAGGCTGTGCCGCCCGTCCGTGCGCTCGCGGATCAGCGTGTCCACGTCGAGCCAGAGCAGCACGCCGTCGACATAATAGTCTTCCCGCCCCTGCCAGTCAGGCCACGCGACGCTGTGACCGGCGTCGAACACAGGATCGAGCGCGCTATCGGCCATGGATTTCCACGCTCGGCCCGCGCGGGCCTGAGCCTTGGCAGCCAAAACGGCGAGCAGGTCTAGCGTCTCCTGAGGGGTCCGCAGACCCGACCGAGCGGCAAGGACAATGCCCCAGTATTGGGTTTGTCCCTCATAAACCCACAGCAGGTTGTCGCGTGTCGGAGTGTTGAGGTCGGCCATCCACAGGCCGGTGGGGACCAGAGCCTTCCCGTTCCAGCTGTGGACGTATTCGTGGGCGAGCAGATCCTGCTGCAGCAGGTGAGCCTCAGGATGCAATAGATAATCCGGGCCGAAGTTGCTCTCGCTTGAGCGAAGATGCTCGGTTCCACCGTCCGACGGCAGCGCGTCGCTGAGCGAAACCAGGAAGTCGTAGCGACGGAAGTGAGAGGCCCCGAACACGTCTGCGGTTTGGATGACCAGAGTTCGGAGGCGGTCCTGGAAGACCGCGGGTATAGCCAGAGATTCTGCCCGGTCCGCTAAAAGATGCAAGCGCACCGGCGCACCGCCGGCGCGCCCCAAGTCGAGGTCGCGAATCCAGCGGCCGGCGTAGACAGGAGAATCCACTAGGGTCTCCAGCGATACCAGCGCATAGCGGATCTCCGGCCCGACGCCTTCAATGGCCAGCGAACCGGCGGCCTGAAACCCAGGCGGAAGGCGTAGGCGAGCACGCACCGGTATGTCGCGCGCGTACCAGCCAGCAGGATAAAGCACCACGTCCTGCCATAGCGCGGCCACCAGGTCCGGACTCATGGCTAGCGTCCCCGAGCGGGTCGGCGACAGGTACTGGAACTCCAGCTCCACGCTCCTCGCCCCGGACGGGACGTCGACATGGAAGGCGTAGACGTCCAGGGCATCGCGCCGCCAAGCGACGGATCGCCCCCGCGCCGTGATCTTCAGGCCAGCAAGAGCGGCGACGTTGCCCGTCGGGGCATGGCTGGCTGGCTCCCATTGCGGGTAAAGTAGGGTCAGGGGTGCACCGGGGACCACGGGCACCTGCTCATGGACGCGCATGACCTTGTGATCCGTGTCGCGGGCGTCGACACTGAGCTCTACCATGCCGGGGAAGGGCCGGTCCTGAGGCGGCGGACGCGGCGCAGGCGAAGGCTCTGCTTGGGGTCCAGCTTCCGGCTCGGCGAAGCAGGGAGAGGCGAAGGCGAGGAGCAACAGCAAGCTGAGCGGTTTCATACCGCTCATCCGCCCATTCATCGCGGCAGTTTTGCGGCCGGGCTATGGACGGAATGCGCCCATAGCCGTCATTAGCCTTCTGCCAGAAAGACGACATCCAGTGGACCTGAAGGTAGGTCCTCGGCTCCGGCCTAATGTCCGAGCTGGGGTGAACCGGACTCGCCACCGCAGCCGGATAGCGGACGTGGCGGAGGGCGATTTCGGGAGCCACGCTCATACGTGCTGGCGACCCATAGCGGAAGAAGTGGCGGCATGGACCGGCTATCTCCGCCGGCCAATTCTCGCCCTAGTTCGACGCTGGCCTGTTCCCGGACGCCCGCGCCGCGTTCACGACCTCCTGAAACGCCCTGACCACGGCGTCCGGACGGGCGGCGTAGATCCAGTGGCCGGACCCTTCGACGATCCGATGCTCGCCGCGCGTGGAGTCGCGCGCCTCGTCCTCGTGCGCGCCCGTCCAAATCGCATAGAGGCGAGCCTGATCGTCGTTGTTCCGAGCGGCGGAGAAACGATCCTCGCCGCCTCGCGACAGGATGATGAGCGGAATCGAGCCGAGCTTGCGACGCGCGGTCTCAACCTCGTCGGACGAACGGCCGTTCATGTTGTCCGATTGGGAGATCCAGGTCTCGAACCGGGAAGGCTGGGCCGAGATCTGCAGCAACAGCTGCTTCTGTTCGGCGGGCCACTGCGGAGGGAACGCGTCCACGCAGGGGTCGGTCTCACCCGGCGCGATCTCTCCGGCGACGATCTGGCCCGCCCGGGCCTTCGCGAGGCAAGCGCGGTTGAACGCCAGCTGCTTGTCGCGCACGGCCTTCGGCGTTCCCAACCTGTCGGTGGTATGCTCAATCCCCGGATCGATCAACAGGAGGCCCGAGACCATCTGGGGATGCTCGTAGGCGAACAGCCGCAGCTCGAGGCCACCGAGCGAATGGCCAACTAGGATGAACGGCCCCTGCATATGGGACGACTTCAGCGCCTGATAGAGGTCGGAGACGGTTGCCGCCGCGTCGCGCGGCATAGGGCCGGGGTCGCTGAACCCTAAACCCGCGCGGTCGACCGAACAGGTCCGCGTAATTTTCGACAACTTCTGCTGCGGCCAGCGCCAGTCCAGAGTCCAGTCGTCGAGGCCTCCGAGCAAGATCGCCGTCGGCGCGCCGTCGCCCATGCACACCATGTTGAAGCGCCGCCCGTCAGGAAGCCGCACGATGGTCTGAGGATGGATGTAGGGCTCGAATGGCGGCGGATTTTCAGTTTGAGGCGCGGCTGCGCCGCAAGTGCTGATCCAGACCAAGGCCGCAACACCAAGCCGGCGCAATCGAGCGTCCATGCGTCCCCCCAAAGTTCCGCATAACTGTACTCGCGCAACTGCGGCGGCATTGCGTTTGCGCGCGCGGGGGCTCGGCGGGTTATGGTCCAAACCCGAACTTCCGCTCACCACCCCACCCGGTACCCCACCCGGTCCAATTCGATGTCCGCTCTCCGGCGGGAGGGCTGGAGACGCCCATGCCTGCGGCTCCGCGCCCTTTGCCGACTCTAGGCTTCCTCCCACAAGCTGCCGTTCAGGGCGTCGGCCAAGCTTGATGTTCGGGCGAGCCGGTGACCGCTTTAGGGGGAGGAGTGGACATGCGAGGATTTCCGCTTAGCGGACTCGCCCCCGCGACCGCTTTCCGGCGAGGCAGCGCTGGGCGACCTCAACCCTCAACTGCCGCCCGGGATGCCCGGCCGCCCGCTTAGAGTTAGCGTGCGAGCAACCGAAGCGTGTGACACTCCGGCAGTCGCACAACTTTCCGGTCCCTAAAT
>NZ_LMUL01000012.1 GCF_009765965.1 Caulobacter sp. S45 | reverse complement strand
ACACAACCCACTGGGGTTGGGTATGGGGCATCCTCTGTCTTGGTCGGGTCTCCCGAATCTGACATTCCAGATGCCGATGTTGGCGCAGTGTAATTCCGTCCGGAATGCCCCAATACTTGCCGTTCGGATCGCTTTTTGATGGGGCCACGGGCGTCTGGAATCCGGCAGAAGCCGCTTGTCGGCATTGGGCGCTCAGCGGCGGCGTATCCTCGCTTTAGAATTGGAGCTCGGGTGCGTTGCCTTGCGGCTTCGCCGTTACCGGCAGAATCGGCCGAGACCGGCTTCTAGGTGCAAGTGGTCTGAGTGGATGGCGTT
>NZ_LMUL01000011.1:143305-146997 GCF_009765965.1 Caulobacter sp. S45 | reverse complement strand
GCCCTGGAGTACGAGGGGACGACCTACGACTGCGGCGACAAGATCGGCTGGCTGCGCGCCAACGTCGCCCTGGCCCTGAAGCGCCCTGATCTGGGAGAGGCGGCGCGGCGGGCCCTGGCGCCGCTGCTTGCGTAAGCGCGCACGTTGGATCGGCCCCGGAGCGAGGGCGCGCAGGGCGCCCAAAGAGAGGCGGAGCCCGATCCTTCCTCTGGGCGGCGATGGGAGGTGTGGGCTGAAGGTTTACGCTGGGGTGAGCCCCAATCGGCGACCTCCGCACCAAGCCCAAAAGGCCGCGTCGGCGGCGTTCCTGGCGGATGCTGGCGGGCTGCTGGGGTCCTGCAAAAGCGTTTGTATTCACCCCACAAGACACCCGGCGTTCGAGCCCCGGCCTGGGATAGGCGGAGGGAGAGCCGGCGGCGGCGGCCGCGCCATTCGTGGAGCCGCCTCACCATAGGATCCGTGGCCGCACTTCTGTTCTGGTGGAACCAAGATCTGCAAGCCCAGGCTGAAACCTTCCATTCGATCGCTCCGGCCGTTCAAGCCGCGCGCATGGGGCGCGGTATAAACGTCCTTAGCGCCGATCCCATCTGGACCGACCCGCAACGGGCGCGTTTCAAGTTCGAGGATTTCAAACGGATCCGAGAGGGCGGCTTTCGCACGGTGCGCCTAAACCTCCATGGTTTCGCCCACATGAATGACGACGGCGCGCTTGATCCAGCCTGGCTGGAAACGCTGGATCGGGTTGTGCAGGCGGCCCTAGCCGCCGACTTGATCGTGATATTGGACGAACACGATTACAGTGTTTGCGATCGGGACGTCGCGCGCTGCCAACGGCGTCTGACAGAATTCTGGCTGCAGATTGCGGATCGCTACAAGAGCTCCCCCAATACTGTCCTGTTTGAAATTCTTAACGAACCACATGGGGTGATCAATGACGACAATTGGAATGTGATCCTAAGAGCCACCTTGAGAACCATTAGACTCAGCAATCCCACGCGAAACGTAATCATCGGACCGGCATTCTATAACAGCATCCACCATCTGGTCGCCCTCACACTGCCAAGCGACGATAACATCATCGTCACCGTGCACTATTATGATCCGATGTCGTTCACCCACCAGGGCGCGCGCTGGAATCCGGCGACAGCGGCCTTATCGGGGGTGAGCTGGGGAACGCGCTCCGACTATGCACACGTGTTCCAGGACCTAGCTCAGGTCCAGACCTGGGCGACCGCTCATAACCGGCCCATCCTGCTCGGGGAGTTCGGCGCCTATGAGCGAGGCGATCTGGCGTCACGGGTCCGATACACCGCCGCCGTGGCGAGGACGGCGGAGGCTATGGGCTGGGCTTGGGCCTACTGGCAATTCGACGGTGACTTCATCGCCTTCGACGTGGACCGAGATGAGTGGGTGAAGCCGATCTGGCAAGCGCTCACCGCGGCCCAGCCTTAGGCGGGGCTGCTTGGGTCGGCCGTGGCGGTCTCAGGTCCACTCTCAGTTGCAAAGACGCCTGTGCGTACCAGGCGACCCGCCACAATAGCCGTGTGGCGCGCCCACCGCTAGGTGACCACGTCGGGCGCAAGACGACCGGTACGCTCATGAATGGCCGCAATCGCCTCGGCTGCGGCAACACAGCTCGCAAGCACCTCGCTTGGATCACGGTGCAAATTTCCGGTCGCCGGCTCATAGCGCTCCAGATAGACCCTCAGCGTAGCCCCGGACGTGCCAGTGCCTGAGAGGCGAAACACCACGCGAGATCCTCCTTCGAACAGGACACGGATTCCCTGGTGATCGGTGATGGATCCGTCGGTCACGTCGGTATAGGCGAAATCGTCGGCCGAGACGACCGTGAGGGGTCCAAATGAACGGTCAGGCAGGCCCGGCATCTGGTCCCGAACCGCTTTCATCAGCGCATCCGCGTCGCCGGCGTCGAGCGCCTCATAGTCATGGCGCGCGTAGTAGTTTCGGCCGTAGCGGGCCCAATGCTCATCGACGATGGTTGCCACAGACTGGCGTCTCACCGCCAAAATGTTGAGCCAAAGCAAGACCGCCCACAGACCGTCCTTCTCCCTGACATGGCTTGACCCCGCCCCCGCGCTCTCCTCCCCGCACAGGGTGACGCGGTCTGCATCCAACAGGTTGCCAAAGAACTTCCAACCCGTGGGGGTCTCATAGTGCGCGATGCCGAGCGCCTCTGCGACGCGATCGACAGCGGCGCTGGTGGGCATGGAGCGCGCGACCCCGACCAGGCCGTCAGCATAGGCCGGCGTCAGCTGGGCGTTGGCCGTCAAGATGGCCAGAGAATCCGAAGGCGACACAAACCGACCGCGACCGATGACCAGGTTACGATCGCCGTCTCCGTCCGACGCGGCTCCAAAATCCGGCGCCGTGGGTCCCATCATGGTCTCGTAGAGTTCATGGGCATGGACCAGATTGGGATCGGGATGACCGCCGCCAAAGTCCGGCAACGGCGTTCCATTGATCACCGATCCCACAGCCGCGCCGAGCCGCCGCTCCAGGATTTCGTGGGCGTAAGGTCCCGTCACCGCGTGCATGGCGTCGAACGTTAGGGTGAAACCGCCGCGGATCAGACTTCGAATGGCGTCGAAGTCAAACAGCGTCTCCATCAAGGCTGCATAGTCGGCGACGGGATCGATCACCTCGACCACCAACGAGCCAAGACGGTGCTCGCCCATCTGATCCAGCGAGATGTCGTCGGCGTCCAAGACCAGGTAGCGTTCAATGGTCTGCGTGCGAGCGAAGATCGCATCAGTTTCTCGTTCGGGCGCGGGACCACCGTTTGCGATATTGAACTTCACTCCGAAATCTTCCTCGGGGCCGCCAGGATTGTGACTGGCCGACAGCACCAGGCCTCCAATCGCGCCGGAGGTGCGGATCAGATGACTGACGGCTGGGGTCGAAAGTAGTCCGCCCTTACCTACGCGCACTCGGCTCACCCCGTTGGCGGCGGCCATCTTCAACGCAATCTGGATCACTTCCCGATTTAAATACCGCCCGTCCCCGCCGATGATCAGGGTCGATCCGTCAAGTCCGGCCTGACAATCAAAGATCGATTGGATAAAGTTTTCCACATAGCCAGGCGTTTGGAAAACACGCACCTTCTTGCGTAAACCGGACGTTCCCGGCTTTTGCCCCTCAAATGGACGCGTGGGGACCGTGCGGATCATCGGCTTCTCCGGGCGATAAAGACTGAGGGTGAAAGCCCAACGCCACTCGTTCGTCCGCGCGGGGTTGGGCGCTGGCCGCAAAAGGCTATCGCAGCGATTAATCTATCGGTTCCAGCGGCGACCGTCTTAACGCTCACCTGCGAACGGTCGTTCAATGGGCCGGTCAATGGGCCGGCCATCGCAAACTCAGATGCAGCGCCACCGGATGCGCATCCGGCGAGCCGACCAGACGCCGTTTCGCGGGGCGAGATCTGTTCGGCTCGCAACTTCTTCAGCGGTTCAACTAGGCGCCGCGCTCGGACGTTGTCCGATCCTACAGCCGTTCGCACCGCACCCTGCGCGACCGCCATCGGTGCCGTTTCGGTCGCCTCCGCTGAACGCGTGGCCTTGCCGGCGACGCCCGCGGTTCGCTATCTGCCCGTGGGCCACTCGTTGCGCGAAGTTCCTGCGGCTTTAATGCTGAATGGAGTCAGCCTCGATCAGTACACCCACGGTCGGCGCATT
>NZ_LMUL01000011.1:30541-143172 GCF_009765965.1 Caulobacter sp. S45 | reverse complement strand
GGGAGCGATCACCGCAAAGGCGCCGACCGCGTCTGCAATGATATCGACCAGATGCCACTGCCGCCCCAGTCCCCGGCTGACGATCTGGAAGAGGATGCCGCACAGCAAGGTCGACTCAACAATATCCATACGGCGTGACCTTGGAAACGCAAGAAATAGGCCCATTGTGATGACGTAAAACATCACAGCATGAACCACATGCTCCCAAGGAATGGTCGCGGCGACAACCTCTTGCTTGGAAAGTAAGGCCGCTATCGCGAGCGCGAGAACGCCCGGAAACAGCATCATTCTAACCATAGTCTTGAGATGTGCGGCGCCCATTGTCATCTCTCATTGCTACATTCCCCGTCATAGGGCCCACTGCTTCACAGCAGGTGAAAATTCGTGGTTTCCAACCTCCTAAGCTTTGGCCCATCCGTTGAAGACGCGATAATTGTTATCGCTTTGTTATCCATAGCCGCCTCGGCCTTTGCGCCCCACGCCCTCGGGGATTCACCAGAACGCCTCTCCTATAGTGTACAGACACAGCTTTGGCCCCCACATCTCAGCTATACGAACGACCTCCCGGGTTCACGCTCAGCAGCACGGATGTGGACTCTTGCTCGAAAACAGCCCAAGCTATTTTGATGGAGCTAAAGAGTAGGTTTTTTGGAACAGACCGACCGCCACCAACAGGCTTTTGAGCCGCCCGTTTCGGCGGCGAATGCGATCTGGTCGCAGCGCCTCTTCAACGCAAGGCGGTTTGTTGTGCGCGCCATCATCGTTGTGGCGATCGCGCTTGGCGGCGTCGCGGCCGCCCAGTTCATGACTTCGTTTGTCCAGAAGCCCATGACCCAGTCTTGGCTTTCCCCGGCGAACGATCGCCCGGATGCAGATGATGAGGAGCCAGCCGGACCCCCGCTGCGGCGCATAGCGCCTCGTCGCTTGTCAACCGATGGGGATGAAACGAACGGAGCGGCCAATGCAATGGCGCGTTGACCCCCGGCTGGACCTCAAGCCGCCCCCCGCCTAGCTGATCGGCCTCAACGCCAGATCGCCGTTGGCGTGTCTGTAAAGCGGCTCGTCGGTTGATGCCCATTTTGGAAGTGATAGGCACTAAGCTTGCCCAACGGAGCGCTCAGCGGTCTTTATCGACGAGCCGCAGACCGTAACCGCCAGGCTCGCGCCTTCCTAAGCGGTCCAGTGGGTTCGTGCGCCGGCCGTTTGCCGACTAATCGATCAAGGTTGCAGGCGATGTCGGATCTAGGTGCGTGGCTTGGATCCGCGCGACCAGAAGCTCGGTCGGGCCGCCAGGTCGCTCGAAATCGAAGACGCCAACGGTAAGGGCGCCCGTCGCATATGCGCCCGTGTCGAGGTTGGTCCGATGATCGAGCAGTTCGGGCTGATCGGCGTCGGGCTTTCCTTTCCACTGAGGTGTGTGGCCGTGCACGATGTGCTTCCCATCCGGAAACGCTTTGAGATTTTTAGCCCGAAGAAAGCGCTCACGAATCCAAAGCTTGATTTCGTCATCCTGGTCGATAGCGGGCACCCGTGGCATCAGGCCAGCATGAACATAGATCCGGTTATGATCAGAGATCAGCGTCGGCAAGCTCTCGAACCAGGCTGCGTGCTCTTCCGGAAGGACATCCAAATCGCTTAGGTCGCCCAGTCCGCGTCCACCGTAAGACCTGACCGTCTCGTCCCCTCCACTGTTTATCCAACGATTCAGATCACGGGGGTCACGACCACGGATCGCCACCAGCATCATCTCCTCGTGATTTCCGAGCAGGCAATGAACGTTGGGAGACTGTTCTAGTTCTTTCAGCACGCTGACTACAGCGCGGCTCTCTTCACCGCGGTCGATATAGTCGCCAAGAAAAATTAGCCGAGCAACTTCGCCCCGCGCATGAGCCTCGATCTTTTCGAGAGCCAACATCAGCAGGTCGAGGCGGCCGTGAATGTCGCCAACAGCATAGGTTTTCATCTCGGCACCCTCACCCCAAACGCGATGTCATTGAGGTTAAGGCGGGCGCGCGCCGCGCCCAGTGAACCATAAAGTAAGAAGCCGAGGTATCGCCACTTTGCATCATGATAAACGCTGTGGCCGAGGCATTTCGATCCGATGAGCACCGTTTGACAGAGCACCATACCATACCTTCCGCTTATGGAGAATCCCGGCCGCTGCGGTGCGTGGCGCCGGCGTTGCCGAGGCCATGATCGCAAAGGGGGCATCTATGATATGCACACGTGAAATCGCACGCTTTTCCTTGACTGGGAGGGTGTCGCTCCGCAACTAGGCCGCGCCCGCCGAATTGGGAATTCCGATTGCCAAAACCCCGTGCGGATTTGACCCATCTACGCTTTGAGCGGTTGGTCGCGATCTGCTGCGATGGCCACACGCCTAGTGGCAAGCTGACCTGGCTTTGCATTTGCGACTGCGGCGGCTCGGTTCGCGCGACGGTCAATGAGCTTCGCCGTGGCAGTGTGGGAAGCTGCGGCTGCATGCGTCGGGAGCGCATGGTCGAGATCGGCAAGGCGAATTGGGCGCGCAACCATCCCTACATCGGCCAGCCCCCTCCCTCGGGCCCTGGAGGGGACGTCTGATCGGGTGCCAAAAGCTTAGCTGGCGGCCTCAAGCGGCCTAGGAAGACAGCGAGAGTTAGCGCCGCCCGACCCGTCGCCTTCCCAGGATCCCATCGGGCAAGCCAGCTACCCCCGCCTTTCCAGGCCTGGGACGCCTTTGCCGGCAAGGTTTACCTGTGAGAGCCGGGGTTGTTCTCGGACGACAGCCTAGCGATCTCGCCGTTACAGAGGCTCACCCGATAGACCGACCCAAATCGGGGCGGCCGGCTTCCTTCCCAGCGCGGGGAAGATCTTTTTGATCCCGACGCCCAGCGCGTACTGAGCGACGCGGGGATAGGCGTTTATCGGTGATAGCGCATAGGCCGACGCGAAATCCTTCTTCAGGATCAATCTCAACATCGCAAGCAGGCGTTGATGATAGAGTTGCCGACGATTCAAAGATGGCAGTCTAGCGGCACTATCTTTGATCGCCTTATTGATAAACTGGCAATCAGACAGTTGCAGTTCATAAGGTCGGTAACTGGTAAGTTCTAGCATTTTGCCGGCGACATCGACCATCAATCGCCTCACCTCCTCTGCGTCAAGCTCGCCCGAAACCAGCTCGATCATGCGGCGTAGGTCAGTGGCCGCGTCCATAACGGCCTTTGCGCAGACGTCGAAGGAAAGATCGTTTCGCCCCGCCCGCCGCCGCAGTGCGGAAATTCCAGACAACTGCGATGAGACAGCTGAGACCCGTCCATTTAGGATCGACTTACTCATAATGCTATCTGGATGTATCCGATAGTCGCCAAGTATGTCAGACATATTATGTAAAACGCCGATCTCACTTAGACGCCAGTAAAGATCTGCGTCTTCCGCGTGGCAAACGTACCTGTATCCGCCAACCGCCTCCATCGCCGCCCGGCGGACCATCAAGAAGGGGTGCATAAGATAGGGCTCTCGCACGGGCGCCCAGTTTGGGTCGGCGCGGCTCGGACAACCCATGACGGCTATGGTGCCCAAGGCGTGTCCGTTTTGATCGATGTGGCGGGCCGAGCCGGAGACAGCTAGGCAATCCGGATAAAGGTCGAGATAGGCGAGCTGGAGCGCGAAGCGCTCAGGCCTTGCGATGTCATCTGCATCATGTCGCGCAATGATGGCCGACTCGCAAAACGTCAAACCGATATTCAGCGCCTCCACGATGCCGCCATTCGGCTTGGAGATGACCTGCACGCGCGGGTCGGTCGCGGCAATTTCCGCCAGGATCTGAGGCGTCGAGTCGGTGGAGCCGTCATCCACAACGATGATTTTAATATCTCGCACCGTTTGCTGCTGAATGGAAAGCAGCGATTGCCTGACCGTCGATGCGGCGTTGAAGGCCGGAATTAGAACGTCTGCGACCGGCATCTGTTTACCCCAGAGAGCCGAGGCTCGAATGTATCATCATTGCAATATATTGCTACATTGTGAAATGTTATCGCCCTGCGGTTGAGTCTGTCGCAGACGCACATCCCCGCGCGTCCAAACGAACCGTCCGGGTCGCGCCAGGCGCGTAGGCGGTCATCCAGCAATTGGGTCGGAACCGGGTCGCAGGCGTTCCAGGCCGTCCGAGATTGCTCACGGTCACAAGAACCTGACGAGCTGCCTCCCGGCGCGTTGGTCCCGCCTTCTGGCGTCCCAAACAGGAATCGTCGGCCACCGGGACGTTGATGTTGGGGAGACCCTTGCCGTCGTTAACGACCGATGATCTTTACCGCCTCTCGCAGGTGCGAAATGAACGGTGACGATGACGAAGGCGCTGGGTCATGAACGAAATCCGACCATTGACGCGTTCCGGGGCATCGCGATCTGCAGCGTGCTCGCCTATCATTATACCAGCGAAACTGCCTGGACGGGCTTAACTCATACGCCTGCCGTGGCGCAGGTAGGCCGATTCGGGGTCGAACTATTCTTTATAATATCCGGCATTGCGATTAGCATGACGGCTCGTTCATCCGGAAATGCTATTGAATTTTTTGTTAAACGGGTGGCGCGATTATACCCAGCCTATTTATTTTGGATGAGCTCAACGTGGTTGTTTCTAAACTGGGTGGGCTCTCCAATTTTCCCCCATCGAATTCTTGATTACATCAAAAACATAACGCTGTACAGCGGGCATCACCGTTTAGTGGATCCAAGTTACTGGTCACTAACACCCGAATTGCTGTTTTACGGGTTTACGGCTGTGTCTCTGGCGGTTTTTCGGCGCCATTACTGGCTTGGCTTGGTCGCCGTTACGCTCATAGGAGCAGGAATCGCCGCGGCTGGGCGCACGGCATTTGCAGATGCAGCCGTGGCGGCGAAGTGGATGCCTTTGTTTCTCCTCGGAATGTCGGCTTGGTTACTGATCTACGAGAAAAGGAGGGTGGGGTGGGTTTGCGCCGGCGTGGCGCTTATCACGCTCCCCTTTGGGGCCTTACGCTATGACCCGGCCTTTCACCCCCATTGGGCGATGGTGGCCTATATCGGGGCGCTTGGCGGCGCATTGCTGATGATGCTCGCCTTGCGGATCAAAGTGGTGATGGGACCGCTCGGTTGGATCGGCCTTCGATCCTACTCGCTCTATCTGTTGCACCAAGCGCTGGGTGTCTCGACCCTGAAGATGCTGACGCGATTGGGCGCGCCCGATTGGTTCAGCCTTACCGTCGTCGTGTTGGCGTCCCTTGGACTCGCGCACCTATCGTTCACCTATATTGAAGGTCCTGCTGGAATGGCCATCAATCGGTTTTATAAACAACTGACAACCGCGAGACGTTACCCGGCCGCGTCGCTCTAGAGCGTGACCGTATCAGCTTGGAGCATATCCTGAGTTGACGAGGTAATTTGCGCACTCGGTCGCTGAGAAGTGTTCGAGGAGTTGGCCGATGCGCCGCCAGGTGTTTTCGACGGTTCGCTCAGCGGCTTTGCGCAGGAGGGCCTTGAGCTTGGCGAAGACCTGCTCGATGGGGTTCAGGTCGGGGCTGTAGGGCGGTAGGAAGATCAGGTGGGCGCCGGCCTTTCGGATAGCCTGCCTGACCGCCGCGGCCTTGTGGCTGCCCAGATTGTCCATGACCACGACATCGCCGGGGGGCAGGGTTGGGACCAGCACCTGTTCGACATAAGCCTTGAACCAGTCGCCGTTGATCGGCCCGTCCAGGACGAAGGGGGCGGTGATCCGGTCGCAGCGCAGGGCGGCCAGGAAGGTCAGGGTCTTCCAGTGGCCGTGGGGGACCTTGGCCAGGAGCCGCTGTCCGCGAGCGCAGCGGCCGTGGATGCGGGTCATGTTGGTTTTGGCCCAGGTCTCGTCGATGAACACCAGGCGGCGCGGATCAAGACGCTTCTGGTGGCGTCTCCAGCGGTCCCGCTTCCTGGCCACGTCCGGCCGATCCTGCTCGGCGGCGTGCAGGCTTTTTTTTGAAGGTCATTCCCTCGCGTAGATAGAAGCGCCACACCGCGTCATAGCTGACCACGACGGATCGCGCCGCCAACTCCGCCTGGATCGCCCGCAGCGTCAGATCCGGCTTCTCGGCGATCCGGGCCAGCAGCCACTCCCGCTCGCTGGCCAGCGCGCGCCGCCGGGCTCCGCCCATCGGCTTGGCCGCTGCGCTGCCGGTCGTGCGAAGCCGCTGGGACCAGCGAACCGCCGTCGCCACGCCAACCCCAAATCGCGCCGCCGCCTCACGACACGTGGCGCCAGACACCACCAACGCCGCCACTCGATCTCGCAAATCCTTGGAGTACGGACGCGCCATGCAAGCTGGCCTCCTGCCCAGCCTGCATCTTGAATCACGATCCGCTCAAAAGCGGAATCCAGATTCAATCAGACACGGTCACGCTCTAAAGCGCGCATCAAGGCTACACCACGCCTTGCCCAAGGGTCGGCGCTTGCTCATCGGCGGTCTAGTTAGTGCGGCTTGATAGCTTAAGCAGACAAAGCCCAGGCCTACCCCGACTGCGATGGAAGCCGGTTACCCGCAAGGGCCATACTCCCCGTTGGCTCAAATCTGCTCGTTCCACCACTCGTCGTCGGTTCGCGGTTGGGGGCGATAGGTCAGCGACGCCAACGCCCATCGCGCGAGCCCGGATAGGGTGACGGGCCGAGGCAACCTGGGCCGATTCCGCCTCCAGACGGCAAGCTCGATCTCGTGGCGTGCGTCCATGAATCATCAGGACACACTTGCGGAGACCGGTCTACCCCCGCAAACTCCTCCGCCCCCGCAACGAAGCGGCCGACCGCCGGCCCGAAATTTCGTCGGCGCTGCTAAGCAGGGCGCCAATGCAGCCCATCTCGGCGACGTCGCCTGTGCTCGCGAACCTGTGGCTACCCCACGACCCGCGGCTAAAGATTGGCTGGCCGGCCACACAACTCGGACGATCTCCAATCAGCTTCATGAGCTCCGATAGACCGAACCGGCATGTCGCTTGCTTGACGCTGCGCATGAGGAGCCACCATGCCCCGAATATATGCAGAGTGCCCCGAAACGGGTCAGGTCTCCGTCACCCGAGCCACAATGTCTCAAAAGCGATTCGCGCGATTTGAAGGTCAAATCGTCTATTACTGTCGGCTATGCCGCTCGATCCACGGTCCCAGCAAACCGGACCTGGGGCTCGAAGGGGTTGTCGAAGCGACCAATCTCCTCAGTCGGAAAAATCAAGATCGGACCTCCCCTAAGGCACGCCGGATTAAGGTTGGTTCACGAATGACTAGCCGGTCCATTTCCGATCGGAAGACGATGGCGGCCTCCCTTGGGGTGGTGGTGAGGCGCGCTCCCGGTCGCAGATTGGCGGACGGCGCCGCTGAAATCGAACATCACGGGCGATGGCTTTGGCGTGACACCCGCTCCTGCGAGGAGCCAGAGGCGCGCCTCCGGGGTCGTTCGGCACCCTCCCATTTCGAGCCGTCGAGCTCGTCAGCTATAGCGTGCCAGCCGAAGGGCTATGTCCGCGACGGCAACTGGCGATTCGGACGCTCCAATTTGCAAACCATACGCGATATAGGATGGGAGCGGGGAACGATTTGCAGTTCGCGACGAAGTGTGGGAGCCAACTGGCGCGTTGGCGCTTTCGCCGGGGGTGGAACCCCCGGCGCAGTACCCGACAGGTGACGAGGGTTAAGTGATGGACCAAGCGCTCGATGATGCGCGATCCGTGGACGTAGTCGAACGCGAGGCCTCCCCCCGTTATCGCGCCGACATCGACGGCCTCAGGGCCGTCGCCGTCATTTCAGTCGTTCTCTTTCACGCAGGCCTGCAACCCTTCCATTCCGGCTTTGTCGGTGTCGATATCTTCTTTGTTATTTCTGGATACCTGATCGGTGGGATCGTCTACCGAGAGACCTGGGCACAGACTTTTCGGTTCGTTACATTCTATGCTCGGCGAGCCAGGCGCATACTGCCGGCGTTGATCGCGGTCAGCGTAGTCACCTGCGCGTTGGGATGCGCGCTTCTAAGCCCCGATGAGCTACGCCGCTCCAGCGGAAGCGTGGCTTATGCGTTGCTGGGCGTTTCAAATATTCATTTCTGGCTGCGTACGGATTACTTTTCTCCCGACGCCCATCTCGATACATTTTTGATGACTTGGTCACTCGGAATCGAAGAGCAATTCTACCTTTTTTTTCCGGTTCTTCTGCTACTCATGAGGCGCTTCGTTCCAAAGGCGACACTGCCGGTAATGGCGGGCCTCACCGTCGTCTCCTTCGGGCTTTCGGAGATAATGCTTCTCAAAGCACCCGTCGCTGCATTTTATTTGTTGCCAAGCCGGGCGTGGGAGCTCGGGATCGGAGCCTTGCTGGCCATCTGGCAAATTGACGGTGGACCGCGTTTCAGCGGCGCGCGCGCCGAGGTGATCGGGACGTGCAGCCTGGCGTGCCTGCTGCTGTCTGTGATCATTTTCAACGAACAAACGCCCTTTCCGGGCGTGGCCGCCGCCTTGCCCGCGCTTGGCGCGGCCGGCCTAATCGCGTCGGAGCGTAGCTTCGTCAACCGTCGCGTCTTGTCGGCGCGACCGTTGGTTGGCGTCGGTCTAGTCTCCTACTCGTGGTATCTTTGGCATTGGCCGCTTATGGCTTACGCCTGGATCTGCTCGGCCGGAGCCCCCTCTAGCCTGACGCTGGGTCTTATCGCCCTCCTCTCGTTTGTCCTGGCCTATCTATCCTGGCGGTTCATTGAGCGGCCGTTCCGCATCGCCGCCATGCCTAACCGCAAGGCGCTGGTGCGATATGCATTCGCCCTTGCGGTCAGCCTGCTTGTCCCCTTTGGTTTGAAGCTCACCCACGGCTTACCACACCGCATGACCCCGCAGGTGGCCGCCGTGGAGGATCTGGTCGCCAGAGGCCGCGGAAACTGTCTTGCCGGCTACGGCGACGCTCGGCTGGACCGGTCCGCCGCTTGCGCTTCCGTCGACGCTCGCCCTCGTGTGGCGTTGATCGGCGACAGCCACGCCGCCGCGCTGGGCTCCGGGTTGCGCCAGGCTGCCCAGCACGCAGGTCTTGGCTTCATTGAGTTCACCAAATCATCGTGTCCGCCCCTGCTTGGAGCGACACGCGCGATGCCCAATCATCCTGGCCACGCGCAGCAATGCGCCTCATACAATCGTCAAGCCATCGCCGCTGTCCTCGCCGACCCGTGGATCAAGACCGTTTTCCTTACGGGCTACTGGGCCGCAGCGTCCGAAACGCCAAGCGACGCCTACATCGATGTGGATCCAAACGTACCCCGCCTCGCCAGTGGCGTGGTCCTGACCAACACCCTCGAAACGACCGAACGCGCCTTCCTAAAAGCGGGGAAGTCTGTGGTCGTCTTTGGAGATGTTCCCCGCTTCAAGTTCGACCCGGTGCGACAGACCATTACCGACCTCATGCCACTCCGACAGCAGCTGCAGCACATCATGTCCCCGTCCTTCGCAACGCAAGGTGGGTCTGCGGCTAGCGTTTGGGTCACGCCGGCCACGGCCCCGATGGACCAGATTGTCGAACGCTCCGCGCGGGCGGTGCCTGGAGTAAGATATGTTTCTCTTTCTGAAAAGCTTTGCAACCAGTCGGGTTGCCGCTTTAGCGACGGGAGATTGCCTTTCTATTTTGATCAGCAACATCTCTCTCAGAATGGCGCCCAGTACGTACTTCGAGGAGTCTTGCCGCCGGACCACCAACACCTGGTTCTCAAATGAACGTTTTTCAGCAAGTCTAGTTGCTAACACTGGACGGTACACTGCTGTGCGCTCACGCGCCCACCAGGCGCGAGAAAGCCCTGGTTGCTCGGCTGGGTCATCTGGGGCGCGCGCCCTGCAGCCGACGAGGGGGGAAGAGTGAGGGGTCGATGGAAGTCCCGAGGGGTTCACCGCTACGTTAGGGCTTTCGCCGTCCCAATCGATCAGATACCCCACGGGCGCGCCCGGATCGACCGCGCCGAGGGTGGGATCGACGAGCAGGCGTCAGTCGTCCTTGATCGCTAGTTCAAGCCCGCCCGAGCGACGACCGCCTCTTCGAGCACCCCCAGCACGCCATTGACCTGCTTGTCGCGGTCGATCTCATCTCTGAGCGAGTACTGGATTGCGGCCGCAGAAGCCCTCTTATAGGCTTGAGGGTCATCCCAAAGCCGGCGCAACTCGTTCACCCACGCCTCTATGGGTGCATCCCTTTCAATGAGGACCCCTCCCAATCCCACCGATTCTGGCAATCCGCCTATCCGAGTCGCCAGGGTTGGGATGCCGCTGAAATGCGCCTCCGAGACCACCCTTCCCCACGCCTCCTCCCACTGGCTCGGGGCAAGCAGGATTTTGGTCTCTGCATAGATCTCCGCCATTCGCGGCGTCCGCGGCTTGACCGAGACATTGGGGACTTCTTTGAGCCGCTGCCTAAGCCACCGATCATCAGCCTCAGGCAGTTTCCAACCCTCTACGAAACAAAATGGAATATCGGGACAGCGTTCGGCGAGCTGTAGCGCGATTTCGACCCCTTTATTACGATGGGGATTTACGAACGTGACATAGCGGCCCGAAGTCGACGTCTTATAAAGATCGGCTTTAAAGAAAGGGGGAACAACGGTGGCGTTCACGCCATACTGCTCTCGGTAGCGGCGAGCTGTGAACCCAGAATTGGCTAAGAAGCGCACTCCTCGCAGGTCCGCGAGTTCGCCCCCAAGTTCGTGGAATTCGACGTCTCTCAGATAGATCACGACCGGAACGCCGGCTTCCAGCAACGCGGCTGCCAGCGGTACGCCCTTGAAGGTCGGGACAACAGCGACATCGGGCTGAACCCGCCGGACGACCTCTTTCGCTGCAGTTGACGCGGCCCAGGCTCGGTAAGCCGGATAGCCCATTATGTCGTCGCGCACCGCGCGCCTCCCCCCAATCTTCAGCAGCACCCGGTCTCTTACCCCGAGCCATCCATTTCCCGCGAGGCTGGATATGACAGCCACCTCGTGTCCCCGCTGGATGAGCTCCACCGATAACTCGTGTGTGCTGGACTGCGCACCCCCTGAGGCCTGGGGAAGATAGGCTTGGGCGCTCGCCATCAAGATCTTCAATGGACGTGATCCTCGGAGGCCGAAATTGATTTTGACCAGCTTTTGTCAAACCGGCAAACGGTTGACAAGGCGCTCGCGGTTTGCCCGGTGAGGAAAGCGCCGCAAGATGCCGACGTTAAACGTCAATATGACATATCCTTCCGCGAAAAGAATCAACGCGCTTACGATCACTCCCGTCAACGTCAGAAAAGCGGCCACACCCTGACCTTCGATCAGGGGCCCTAAGGCGCACAGCGGCGCCTGCGGAGGCGTTCGCTTTTGTTCCAGATGACATGTGACAAGCTCAATCCGCTCTCGTCTCGGGTGATGGCCCCAGACTTGCACGCGGTTCATTTGTCTTTTTCGGTCCGCCGAGATCTGCTGTAGAGCTCAGCGTTGGCGCATCGCTTAGGCGCGCGGGCGTGTAAACGTCACTCTGCCTCGGGGTTGGGCCAAAAGACGGGTTTGCACCTTGAACAGGAAAGGCTAAACGGCTCGCGAATCCGGCTCTCATCCTTCCAACTTGGCGACCGCCAGGGCCTGCAACTCGAAAGCCATTTGCGAGTCCCATGGACCTGAACACAAAACGCCCGCCAAACGCTCAACACGGAAACCTCGGCCGCCGCGCGCTTCACGGATTGATCTACGCCCTGGCTCAGAACGGGGTTGCGCGTGCGTTGAGCGTAGTGAGCCAGTTTGCCCTCGCGCTGCTTTTGCAGCCGGCGGATTTCGGCCTTATCGGTTTGGCTAACACCGTGACGGCCCTGACCGCGACACTTGTGAGCTTCGGGGTCGACAACGTCGTCCTGCAGCGCCACGAACGAATGCGCTTTTGGATGGGGGCTGCCTTTGGAATAAGCTTGACCTTATCGCTCATCACCGCGAGCTTGGTGCTCGCGATATCGCCCGCGGCCGCAATCTTATACCGGGCGCCCCAGTTGGTGAGTCTGCTCGCGCTTGTGGCCGTCGCGATGCCGCTTGGGGCGTTGTCCAGCGTCCCCGGGATTATCTTGAGGTCGCGAATGCGCTTCGGCTTTATCGCCGGATACGGTTCCGCAGAGTTGACCTTCCAAACCGCCTTAACGATCTTTCTTGCCTGGCGGGGATATGGCGCATACAGCTTTGTCCTTCCCCCTCCCATAATCGCTATTATCCGAGCCATCGTCTACTGGCGAGTCGCCGGCAGAGGACTTAATCTTAATCCGCGAATAAAGAAGTGGAAGTTTCTCTTCGGGAGGAGCGTGTCGACTTCCCTCACCACGATATTAATTGGATTTATTAACCAGGGCGATTATTTTGTCTTAGGTCTAGTTGTCACCCGAGTGGCGCTCGGTCAGTACTATTTCGCTTTTCGCCTGGCGGCGCAGCCTGTTTGGATTTTGGCGGGCAACTTTAATCAGGTTATCTTTCCTGCTCTCACCCAGTTGAGATCGGACCCCCGGCGGCAGGGAGAAGCCGCGTTGAAGGCGGCCAAGCTTTTATCTTACTGCATTTTTCCGATCGCGCTGCTTGAAGCAGCTACCGCGGATCCGATCCTAAGAGGCATGTTTCACACCAAGTGGCTGCCCGCCATCCCTTTAATCCAAATTTTGAGCATCGGCATCGCACTTGACGGCATGTCATGGATCGCGGGATCGCTGCTTGCTGCTCAGGGGAAGTTTCACCTAACCTTGAAGTACTGCGCCATCCAGGTGCCAATATTCTTTTGCTTAGTAATACCTGCCGCTATTTTCTTTGGTGGATACGGCGTTGCGATTGCGGTCGCGACGTTCTATGGAGTTACACAGCCAGTATTCGTTTATACTGTTTTCTCCAAATCGGGGGTCTCGTTAGCGAAAGTTATGATGCTGTATTTGAAACCGCTCGGTCTGTCTTGCCTAAGCGTGGGAGTCGGCATAATTGCTGCGAAGCTCCCGTTTTTCTCCGGAAATTGGTTTCTGACGGTCGCCGTTATTGGCTTGGTCAGTCCCCCAACCTATGCCGCCTTTGTGCTTTTGGCTGCGCCTGAGGTTGGACAGGAATTCCAGGCCCGATTTGCGGGCGCGCTCCCCGCACCGATACGGCGTTGGTTGCCCAAGAAGACCTGAATCACTCGGCCGTCCTATAAGGGGGCCCCTACTCCGCCCGCGAAACGCAGCCCTCAGGCGCGCTGGCCGTCGTTCGAGGCGAGGCGCGCAGCGAGCGCTCGCCCACAAGCGACGCCTTTGGCGCTGTCGGGGCGACGGAGCCGCTATCAGCTCCGGCCTATGCTCGAATAGGTGAAACCAAGCGAGCGCATGTCCTCCGGACGGTAGATGTTGCGCAAATCCACCATAACTGGCGAGCGCATCACCCCTTTCAGGCGAGTGAAATCCAAGGCTCTGAACTGATCCCACTCGGTGGCGATAACGATCGCGTCCGTGGCTTCCGCAGCATCATAAGCGCCTGACGCAAACCTGACCCCGGTCAAAACTCGCTGCGCCTCCTCGATCCCCTCCGGGTCGAACGCGGAAATCTCTGCGCCCGCGGCCTGGAGCGCGGGAATGATAGTTAGGGACGGGGCATCTCTCATATCATCGGTGTTGGGCTTGAAGGTGAGCCCGAGCACGCAGATACGCTTGCCGCTCACCTCCCCGCCCAGCGCTTGGGTGACCTTCTCCGCCATCGCGGTCTTGCGCCTATCGTTGACGTCGATGGTTGTCTCAATCAGTTTGAACGGCACGCCAGCATCCACCGCCGTCCGGGCCAGCGCCTTGGTGTCTTTGGGAAAGCATGACCCTCCATAGCCAGGGCCGGCATGCAGGAATTTGGACCCTATCCGTCCGTCGAGGCCGATACCTTTCGCAACATGCTGAACATCTGCGCCTACTGCTTCGCAGAGATCTGCGATTTCATTAATAAAAGTAATCTTCATCGCCAAGAAACCGTTGGCCGCATACTTTATCAGCTCTGACGTCCGTCGTGATGTGAAGACAATCGGCGTTTCGTTCAGATAAAGAGGGCGATATAACTCTCTCATGATCGCCTTGGCCTTGTCGTTGTCAGTTCCGACAACGACACGATCCGGCCGCTTGAAGTCGTTGATGGCCGCCCCTTCGCGCAGGAACTCCGGGTTCGACACGACAGCGAACGTTTCTGCAGAGTGGCGTTGGCCGAAAATTGCTTCGACTTCATCGCCTGTGCCTACTGGAACAGTCGACTTCATGACGATGACTGTGAATCCGGAAATAGACTTCGCAATTTCTTCGGCTGCGGCGTAAACATAAGTCAGATCGGCGTGCCCATCTCCTCGGCGCGAGGGGGTCCCGACGGCGACAAAGACTGCATCTGCACTGCTCACCGCCTCGCCGAGGTTAGTGCCAAACACCAGTCGCTGTTCGCGAACATTTGTGGCCACAAGCTGGTCTAACCCCGGTTCGAAAATCGGCATTTGCCCCGCTTTTAGGCGATCAATTTTATGAGGGTCGTTGTCGATGCATGTGACCTCATGGCCAAAATCTGCAAAGCATGCACTAGATACAAGGCCGACATACCCTGCTCCGACGACAGTCACCCGCATCGCTTCACTCGTCCTCAATGGCCGGCCGTGCTCTACATGAGCCGGGCTCGAATTAACAGGTGCATTGTGTCTGTAAGCGGTCCGCGAGCGCAAACCGACATTTTCATGAGCGTTCGCTTGGCTTGGCGCGCTTAAGGTTGTGGCCTAGAGCCGCCCCTCTCTGGGGGCGGGTCAAGCGTCGGCTCAAGGCCGTTTTTCGGCCTCTTCAGTGGGAACGTCGGAACCCGGACGGACCTGGCGCGAACTACGCCACTTTCGCACCGCACTGCGGGTCTTCGTCAGGGCCCGCTTGGAAAGGGGCCGCCACATGTTGGCGTTTAGGAAAGCGCGCGCGAGCTGCCCGGGCTCCCCGCCGCTCACGATGTCGTCCAAGCGCCTTTCGACCGCAAGGCGCCTGACTGCGGAAATCCGCCGTCTTAGCAAGCGCTGCATTCGCGCGTCGCCTCTCACCTCGGCAAGGGAAAGCAATGCGACGCTCTGGTCGACCTGGGCCTGGTAATTCAGTCGCGTGCGGCTCATGCCAGACGTTCGGATCGTGTATAAATATCCAGGGTTACGGAAAAATTGGTAACGCGCGCCCAGGAGCAGCGCCGACACGATAAAGAGAAAATCTTCTCCGTGTCGAGACTCCACCGGGTATCGCAAATTGTGCGTGTTAAGGAACTCTCGGCGAAATATTGGCTTTAATAAGCCCCAGTCGGGTTGGGGGTTATAGGGTCGGGCATGGTCTACAAAGTTGTAGCGATCAATCAAAAAGGTTTCTCGCTCGTCGACTAAGGCAGGACCGCTCGTCCAATCGGAGGCGGGGTCAAAAAAACGGAAATTATCGGCGACGATATCGACGTCCGTGGCCCCCATGTTGCGATTTAGAGTCTCCAGCCGGTTGGCGACAAAGGCGTCGTCCGCATCTAGAATGGCGACCCAGTCGCCCAGCGCGACATCCAATCCGGCGTTGCGCGCCTTTGCGGGGCCGCCATTTTCGCTAAGGGCGACGATGCGTACGCAGGCGTGACGCTGGGCGAGCAGGCGAGCGGTCTCGAGCGTGGCGTCCGTGGAGGCGTCGTCGACGATGATCACCTCTAGCGGAGGATGCGTTTGGCCCACAGCCGACTCCACGGCCCGGTGCAAAAACCCCTCTGCGTTATACGCCGCGATAAGGACGCTGATCGTAGGCAAGTCTGGATCCTTCTGCCTTGGATATGGATTTCACGCTAGCGCGGGAAATCGTGCGCCGGCCGCTAGGTGACTACTCAGCGCAAATGCCTTATGCCACAGCCGGCGTAGAACGGCGAAAGTCAGGATGCATCACGTGATCGATCTCACCGCAAGCTCCAAATGCGCAGCCCTCAGAGCAGCGTCTTATTGTTAGGAGCGTCGCTATGAGCTCTCCGGCTTCGTCCAATCCCGTCTGTGTCATTATTGCGGCTAAAGACGCCAGGGATACTATACAGCGGGCCGTTAGCTCTGCGTTGGCTCAACCGGAAGCCGCAGAGGTCGTCGTGGTTGATGACGGGTCCCAAGACGCCACTGCCCGTCTCGCGCTCGATGTCGCCGACGTCGGTGGTCGTTTGAGCGTTCATCGGTTTGAGCAGAATCAAGGGCCAGCGGCCGCTCGCAACTTTGCCATGTCGAAGAGTCGCTCGCCGGTCGTCTGCGTTCTGGACGCCGACGATTACATGCGAGAGGGCCGTCTCGCAAAAATGCTCGAGCATTGGCATGATTGCGATTTACTGGGTGACGATCTGGCCTTCTCGCTAGCGTCCTCGCCCGACAAAGTTTTCGGCCATCTTTTTGACAATGAAAATCTAGATGTTGCCCTCAGCTTTTCGCATTTTGTAGTCGGCAATATCTCTAAGCCTGGTCGAGAACGTCGCGAATTGGGATTTTTGAAGCCGCTGATGAGCCGATCCTTTTTGGAGGGGCATGGCCTTCGATACGACCCCTCGCTCCGACTTGGGGAAGATTATATCTTATACGCCTCGGCCCTCGCAGCTGGAGCGAGAATGAAGTTGGTCACCGCCTGCGGATATGTCGCTGTGGAGCGCCCCTCCTCGTTGAGCGGACGGCACGGCATAGACGATCTAAAGGCGCTGCTGCAGGCTGATCTTAACCTGGCGAATTTGTCTGGCTTGACGCGGGACGACCGGATTGCTGTGCGCGCGCATGCCGCCAGCATCCGCCAGCGAATCGATCTTCGCGAGGTGCTTTCCACTCGCCAACGGCAAGGGATGACCCGGGCGGTGCTTCACATGCTAAACCGACCCCGCTCCATCTCCTATATCCTCGCTCAGACCGTTCGCGATCGGATGTCGCGACGTGTCGCCCGTTCATCTCACGTCTCCGCATAGCAAGAAGGCCTCCGATGCGCCCATCGACGTCCTTGGTTCGCCCAGCTTGCGCCTTGATTCTGGCCTGCATCGCGGTAATGGTCGCCCGCCCAGCCGCTAGCGCCAAGGACGGCGTCGCTTCGAATTCCCAAGAGCGCACGATCCATCTTCCGTCCGAGCCTGAGTCGCTAACGCTCTCTTTCTCCAGTGATTTTCAGGGATTTGACGCACGCCCCTTTAACCCAGGAAAGTGGCAGACGAACTTCGGGTACGGCGACGCAAATGCGCGAGCAAGCCGCACTCTCCCCTCCAATGGGGAGCAGCAGGTCTACGTCGACCCCAACTTTACCGGAGGTGGAACGACTCCTCTCGGTATAAGCCCATTTTCGGTGCACGGTGGTCAGCTTGACATCACCGCCGACCGAACACCGGAACAGGCTAAGCCTTCGGTATGGGGCCTTCCCTACACCTCTGGCCTCATCACCACCCGTCAGTCATTTCACCAGCTCTATGGCTACTTCGAAATGAAAGCCAAGCTCCCTGCCGGCCGAGGTCTTTGGCCGGCGTTCTGGCTGTTGCCAAGCGGCGGCGGCTGGCCGCCAGAACTCGACGTTATGGAAATGTTGGGAAACGACCCGGGGACGATCTACGCGACGCCGCATTATCGCGAGAATGGCGTTCCCAAGTTCCATAGCTTTCCCGTCAAGGTTCAAGGCGCTGCGAGCGGTTTCCACCTTTATGGGGTGGCCTGGAACCACCAAACCATTCGCTGGTATGTCGACCGGCAGCCAGTCGCGGAATTTCCGACACCGTCGGACATGAATGTGCCGATGTATATGCTCGCCAACCTCGCTGTCGGCGGCTACTGGCCGAAGAATCCCGACGCCACCACGCCATTCCCCTCTGTCATGACAATCGCCTATATCCGCGCCTATAGGTATTCCGATCAGGCCTCTGGGCGATAGCTCGTCCTTAGCGCACGGCTATTTCTTTGTTCGCACATGCGATGTTGCGCTGCAAAAAAGCGTGGTCCGCGCCTCTCCGCCATGCTAGGATTTGGGGTGAGCAAGGGGCAAATCATGGTGGATGCGCTCGATACGGTCGCCCGCTTTACTGTGAATTCGGTTAGCGTCCCAACCGCAAATCCCGGCGGCATCTCGGCGGCGCGCGTAGCGGATTTGATCTTAGCGACCATAGCGCTGCTTTTCCTTGCGCCGCTAATGGTGGCAATCGCGGTGGGGATATGGGTTGAGGATGGAGGGCCGGCCCTCTATTTCCAGGCGCGTATCGGCCGCGGGGGTCGAATGTTCCGCTGCCTCAAGTTTCGCAGCATGGCGATCCATGCAGAGGCTCGACTCAAGATCCTTCTCGCAACGGATCCCGCCGCTCGATGTGAATGGGATCGAGATCATAAGCTGAAGTGCGATCCCAGAATCACACGGCTTGGGTCCTTCCTGAGGAAATCCAGCCTGGATGAGATTCCTCAGCTGATAAATGTTCTTCGCGGCGAAATGACCCTTGTCGGGCCCCGCCCAATCGTCGTCAGCGAGGTATGGCGTTATCGACGCTATTTCAAAGAATATTGCTCCGTACGGCCTGGCATAACTGGGCTCTGGCAGGTCAATGGCCGAAACGACGTATCCTATCGACGCCGCGTTGCTTTGGACGTCGCCTTCTCAAGATCATATAGTTTCAAGGTATATATCGCTATCTTAATAGCAACCGTTCCCGCAGTCTTGCTGCGAAAGGGTTCATATTGATTTTCCCTTCGGGCATGCTGTAGAAATCCTAGACTTCGCTATAGTTTATCTCACGAAATTGGATCGATTCGGGCGGGTCAGCCGCGGGCTGGCCAGCTGGACGATCGGACGAGGCCCTCGCCGGCGGCGCGCTATGACATCGATCCGCTCGCCATTTTTTGGATAAAAATCCGCGTTAACGGCACGATAGCGGTTTGGGCCATAGCCTAAGGTGTAAATGCGACGTTCGCGTTGCTAGCGCACCGTTTTCGGTCGCATCAGCCCGAGGCAGCGCGCGGGCGGCCTGTGGAGTTGAAATACCAAGGTATGTTCTCGATTTTGGCGATCTTTCCCCAGAGCACGTTCAAGCGATTCGCTTATATCGCGTGGCTGGGTGTAGGCGCTTTCATATCTCGATCTGCTGGTGCGCCGGTCAGAACGTTTTTATGCTTCGTCGCGCTTGCTGTTGCCGCTCGAGGATTTGATCTTTATCTGAACTCTGGTGCTGGCCGCCCCCTCCGTAAGCTTCTCCGCCGCGCCCACCTCCTACCTCCAAGGCGGCGCGCCATCTATGACCCGGACAGTGGGATATGTTGGGGAAGTTATTACGAGGAAATACGATCCGATGAGAAGGACGGCGGGCAGGCGAAGTGAAGCGTGGGGTTGTTCTAATCTCTAAGCCCGAACCTCAATGCTGAGGCGAACTCACCACAGGGCTGGACGCGCTGGCGCTGCGCCCTCGACTGGGACGATCGGTGTGCTGCGATGGTCTGGGCACAGCGGGGTGGTCACGGCGATCTATCCCCGAAGTTTTTACGACCAGGCGTGATTGGAATGGGGTCAGGAATGGAGCCGGCGCCGATCCCTCGGGTGCCTCCAGACGTGTCCAACGAAGCAGGCGCGGTCGGACCGCCGCTAACCCCCCGACGCCAGGTGTTGGATCGGGGGCGCTCGTTTGCGCGAAAACCGCCTTCGCCGACGCCGCCATGTTTTCCCCCGAGACCGGTCGAACGGCGGAGACTCGGGCGTTTTGGATTTGCCAACATCTGGCGCTCATCGCAACGCGCGGCGCGTGGCTCTCCCGAGGCGACGTGGTCGATGGATTTAGTGGGCCTGGTCAGCCGTGCGACGACGGACATCGCTAGCAAGCAAACGACGCTGTGAGCTTGACCATCGCCAAGCTTCCAGTCCACAGGGAGTGATGCGGGGTTGGGCTTTGCTCATCGGAGGGATCCTCACGGCCTTGATCGGCTTCGCGACGCTTGGACCTTTGCACTATCGCCCTCACACGGGGCGCCCTGATCTGGAACGATTCGGCGCTTTTTTTCTAGCGGGGGTCTGTTTCGCCATCGGGTTCGCCAAGTCGCCCTACCGCACCGCCGTCGCCATGGTTTTCGCCGCGATCATGCTTGAGGCGGCGCAGGTTTTAGCGCCCGGGCGAGATGCGCATTGGCATGACGCGGTCGTGAAGAGCCTAGGGGCCCTCAGTGGACTATCCGCCACGTACGCCATGCGGCGCGCCTTACCGCCGAAACCCCATCCCAACGATCTTCCAGATGTTTTGAGTGGCGACTAAGGCCGCATGATGCGCTTGCGAAATCCTTCCGGTCTGCGAGACACAGTCCTACGGGCGGGAGACACCGAAAATGCACCGATTTGGCCATAGCTCTCCTACCGGCGCGTACGAACCTTTGATCCGACCGAGGAGCCTGGAAAGCGGTCCATCGCGATGATGGAGTCCGTCGATGGGCGAAGTGCCGACCCGCGGCCAGAAAGCCAGCCCCTGGCCCCGACCAAGCCGGCGCCGATCGCTTATTTCGTTCACGATTTAGCCGATCCTGCGGTGCTCCGGCGCGTGCGAATGCTGAGGGCGGGAGGCGGCCAGGTTGTGGTTTTAGGTTTCCGTCGAACCGCTGAGCCGGTCCTGCTTCTAGACGGTGCAAGCTGCGTCGATCTCGGACGTACCTTCAATTCGAAATTGGGGTCACGTATCATATCGGTCGCCACGCAACTTCTCGGCCTCAGAGGTCGAAGGCGGCACTTTCAATCCGCTAGTATTTTAATGGCTCGAAATCTGGAAATGCTGGCCATCGCACGTCGGGCAATGGCGCTGTCCAGTCCTAGCGTTGAACAACGGTTGATCTATGAGTGTCTCGACATACATCGCGTCATGTTGTCCGGGGGTGTGAAGGGCGGGGCGATCAGGTTATTGGAGCGATACCTTCTTAAGGCATGCAATCTTTTGGTTGTAAGTTCACCTGCTTTTTTAGCTGAATATTTCAGGGCCATTCAACACACAGAACTGCCGGACTACCTCGTTGAGAACAAGGTGCTGTTGTTGGACGGGCGGACACCGGCTCTGACGACGTCCGCCCCTAGGATGCCTTGGCGGATTGGCTGGTTCGGTGTCATACGCTGTCGCAAAAGCCTCGATTTGCTAATCGATTTAGTCAATCGGCTGGAGGGCGACGTCGAGGTGATCATAAGGGGGCGGCCAGCCTACGACATCATCCCCGATTTCGACGAGCGCATCTCTCGAAATGATTATATTAGCTTTTTCGGGCCTTACTCCGCTGGAGATCTTCCGTCCCACTATGGCGATGTCCATTTTAGCTGGCTGCTCGATTACTATGAAGAGGGACAAAATTCCTCCTGGCTATTGCCAAACAGACTGTATGAGGGCGGCGCATTCGGTGCTGTCCCCTTCGCCCTCGCCTCGGTGCAGGTCGCAGCCTGGCTTCGCGAACATGGGATAGGCGTCGTTCTGGAAAACCCAGCGACCGACCTTTTCCAGTTCTTCAAGGATTTGACGCCCTCCGCCTTTGAAGCGTTGAGCCAAGCCGTGCGCGGTTTGCCGGCTGCGTTGTTTGTCGCCGATCGGAGGGATTGCGTTAACTTGGTCGACGCACTGAACGGGAGCACCGATTGACCCTTGCAACGATCGGACTGGGTGGGTCGGACGCGCTCGTCGTCATTCCGTGCCTAAATGAGGAGGCTCATCTCCAATCGCTCCTGAGCAGCCTGTTGAAGGATCCCGCCGCACAGGAGGCGCGGATCGTGGTCGCCGACGGGGGAAGCACCGACGAGAGCCGAGCCATTGTTCGCGCTTTAAGCGTCGAGCATCCCCGCGTGGCGTTGCTCGAAAATCCGCGTAGAACCCAGAGCGCTGGCGTCAACTTAGCGGTCCGGACCCATGGAGCGGGCAAGACCTGGCTTATCCGGATCGACGCCCACGCCGGTTATCCGGAGCGATACATCTCCGCGCTCATCGAGACCGGTCTGGCGACCGATGCAGATTCAGTGGTGGTGCCGATGATCACCCAAGGGCGTGGCGTGTTTCAGGCGGCGGTCGCTGTCGCGCAAAACTCCGTGCTTGGGACAGGGGGAGCCGCCCACAGGCGGCTCAGCGGCGGCGGCTGGGTGGACCACGGTCACCACGCCCTTTTCCGTCTAGACGCGTTTGTCGGCGCTGGCGGGTACGACGAAGGCTTTCCCGCTAACGAAGACGCTGAACTCGATGTCCGGATAATGCAGCGCGGCGGTCGTATCTGGCTCGCCGATCCCCTGGCGATCACCTATCACCCCCGTCAATCTCTGAGGCGGCTATTCAAGCAGTACTATCGCTATGGCCAGGGACGCGCCAAAACCTTACGACGTCACCGTGTAAGGCCGAAACTCCGTCAAATCCTGCCCGTGGCTGTGGCGCCGTCGGTGTGTCTGGCGGCGTTCTCATCGGTGTCAGGGCTCGCGGCGCTTCCTGCAGCCCTCTGGGTCATTGGCTGTCTGGGGTTTGGCGTCGCACTCGCTGTCCGCGAACGTTCGTTCCCCATGGCCCTGTCTGGCGTCGCTGCGATCACCATGCACCTTGGCTGGTCGATGGGATTTTGGACCCGGATCCTTCAGCCGCCAGCGGCCTTCGCTGGTTGGGAGGGACCGTCTTTGCAGGTTGCATCGCGCGAGAGTCGGAAAACCCTTCCCTAAGGGACGAGGTTCTTGTTTTCGGGCTGCCCCCCCGGCCCCGATCGCCGAGTTTGCGCCACCGCACTTCGCGTCGGCCCAAAATCGCCAGCGATTTCGCCAACCCTTTTCAGCTCGGTCATGCATGTCCAAGTCGAGGTCGCGTTAAAAGCCTCCCTCTGGAGCGGCGAGCGAGGGCGGCAGGGCCCAATCGCTAAGCTGGGGCCTTCCTTTGAGGTCGACTCCATCCAACCGATCAGAGCGCCTCCTCTGGAGATGAGAGCTGATGTTGTCGGCGAACCGCATGTCATAAATCGGTATTAACCCTCCGCATCAACATAACCCTTACCCTGCCCTGGTATTCTTAACCTCGAAGAGGGTACAATGAGCGCTCAGCAAAACTGCGTCAGGGCCGAGCCAAAAGCAGATCGGGTCGCTAATCCGCTCGTCCAGCCCTCCCTCGCGGACGTTCAATCGGCGCCGCGGCCCTCGCCGGCGCGGGACTTACAAAGGCAGCTTGACACGGCCTTGGTCCCGGATCCAGTAATCGAACGGTGGTCGCTCGGCCGACGGGTCGTGGTCATTGGGATCTGCGCCAGCGCGCCGTGGGCCTTGATGGGTCTGGGAGCGTGGCTCGTGCTTCGCCGGTGACGCGCGCGCTGCGGCCCTCAACCAGTTCTGTCCGCCAATCAAGACCGCTCTCAGCCCTGCTCAGAGCAGAATGCAGCGCCCTAAACCGATTGCCTTTGGATGGTCGGGGATACGGACGCCATCAGGCTGCGTGGGGTGATCCGTTCGATGCACGTCCAGCGCCTCTTCATCGTACACAACGGAAGAAATGCTTAGCGTGGTCCGGCGGTGACCGGCAGCACGCCATGGCGCATGGCTGCAGGAAAATACCAGCGCCGCTTCGGCAGCCAACCGATAGCGTATGGTGGCGAACTCTGGAAAGGTAAGCTCACCGCCGCTAAAGGCGTCGTCCAGATCGATCGAGATGGCGAACCGTCGGTGCGCTGTCGACGGCCGGCTATCGTCGAGGTGCGGCCAGTAGTGGCCGTGATTTCCGCTGTCTAGCACCCGATAAGAAAATCGCCTGATCCGGATGGGCCGATATTTGAACGCCCGCCACGGCTCCGGCCCAATCTGGCGGCTAATTCGATCGACGATTCCGTCGATCAGCGCCGGGTTCGTTAGCTCGTTGTCTTCCCTCGATTTAAAACTTCTATCCACGCCGCGTTCCAGGCCATTCTCGGGCCGCCGTTCCACAACCAACGGCATGGCCTAGCTACGTTGGTGATCTGCGACACGTCGGGCGCACAGTTCCGGGCCGAGGACATCGGGTATAAAGTGGAGCGGAACTGGAAATCGCAGATCGCCGGGGCGCAATTTGGCGACACGTCTCTCGCCTTTCGCTTCGCCTGTCCGATAGGCCTCCAAAGCCGTCGAGATTGGAAACGGATAGACCGGAAGGCTAAGGCCTCCGTTGTGATCTCGAACAGATCGAAACGACCCAACACTCGGCCCAAGGGCTCGCCCCTAGGATGTATGCGGTGGTGATTGCATCCGACCTCGGCTCGATTAATTGCTAGCTAGGAGAATAGGTGGTCTTGTGGGACGCGCGATGATGACGCTCGACATTTCCTTTGAGGGCGCAGCAAAGCTCGCTCAGTCTGCGCTGAGCAAGCCCGCCGGCCATGCGGTCGCCTTTCGGGAGTTGGCCGAGATCTGCCGGCGCGCAGGCGCCATCGCTGAAGCGAGAGCGGTCCTCGGGCGCTTTCTTGAATTGGATCCTCCGGCGATTCAGAACCCCTATATCGCGGAGTTGGCGACCGTTCTTGGCGGAGAACTCCGGCAGAAACCGACTGGACTTGAGGGCGGCCCGTCGCGTTTTGTGCGCGTGAGCGAGTTTGTCAACGATGCGATCTTGGCGCAAATCATCGCCTTGACGCAAAAGGGACTGTCAGGCGCAGTCTCCTCAGCCATCTACAATCGGGATTATTCCGGCGTAGAAGCCACAAGTCGCATTTCCACTGTCCTCACGGATGTTGAGGAGTTACGCACTCTATTAATGCCCGAGGTGAAAGCGTACTTTAAGCAACACAAGGTGGCGCAAACTCTTGGATTTGACCGCGACGATCTGAAGAAATATGAGTTTCAAGCGACCTGCCACGGAGACGGGGCGTTCTTCAAGCCCCACGTCGATAACAACACCGACGAAATCTATAGGGGCCGAGCTATAAGCTTCGTATATTATTTCCACGTTCCCCCTAAAAGGTTTTCGGGAGGTGCGTTGGTTCTCTACGATCGACAAGACGGCGCAACATTTTCGCACACAGGGTTCACTCGTATTCTACCTCAGCAGAACAGCATCGTTTTCTTTCCCAGCGAAACGCTCCACGAAGTCGAGCCCGTCAAAACCGCGAGCGCCGACCCAGAGACCGCCCGTTTCACCCTGAACGGTTGGTTTCATTATCCGGGCTCAGATTGAGAGCTAATTGCCTAGGCTCGCCCTTGGACCCTCGAAGGGTCATCGAACTCTAAGGGCTGCTTGGCCAGATCCGACATCAACTGGATCAATGCTGAACATTCTAGCGTGTCGCCAGAGACCGTGTCTCGAACAGCCAGCGCGCGTCGCCTCGGCTTGCGTCCAGAGATGCGGATCAGGGCGTCTCCAATCGCGTCAGGAGCCGTGATGCGAATGTTGAAGCCAAAAGAAGCCGAGATCGCCGGCATACGCCAATACGGCTGCGACTCCCATCGCCACCAAGGCTGGACGCATACGGGTCAGGTAATCCACAATGGGACGGGCGGCGCGGGGGTAACTTCCGTAAGACCGGTAACTGCCGCGCCGGCGCTTGCGCCCCGGTGAAGACCCCTCTGAGGACAGTGTTCTGCCCCTCGCCCATCCCAACGCCCGCCACGGCGCGGCGACGCCAAAGAGAGTTCCCGACAGCCAAGCCAGCGCACACAATGCGTAAAGCTGCCACAGTCCAATCACCATCGTCCAATGCACCGACCGACCTGGAAGGTGGAACCATTAACCTTTAGATGTGGCGAGGGCGAGGCTTTTTGCTCAACAAGGCTCGTTGCGACGGCATAGGCAGTCGGGCGCCTCAAAATAGGCAAACCCACATCGGAGATGCCGCGCAGAGCGTGGGGATGGCGTTGGTTCGGGGGCCAACGCCTTATATGGTTTCCACGCTGCTCAGAGACGTGAGGCGGATTTCAAACGCCGGATTTGAAAAAATCTGGTGGCTAGGGAAGGGCCATCCCGAACTAAAGCGCGGCAAGCGCCGGTAAGCCTGCCCTTAGTCGTTCAACACCAAAACGGGTGACTTGGGAAGCGTCAGGCGATTAATCAGACCCATGATTGCTCTGGGTTGAGTTTCGTTCATGGTTTTGCCTCGGCAACCAAATGTGAGCCAGACAATGCTTTTATGTGTGATGCGAATTCCGCCTGCCATTAACGGACATGGCGGCTCACAACGATCCTGGCATCTTCTACAAGCTCTCTGTCAGGTCGATCGCGTGCACTTCGCCCTGATCTATCGGGAGTCGGACCTGGGCGTGGGGGAATGGCCGCTCGCCTCGATCACCCCATTTTGCGAGCGCGTTACAAAGATCGCCCTGCCCGACTACGCGTCGGTCGCACGTCGCGCCCCAATGTTGCCGAACCGGATCGAAAGTGGTTGGCTCGATTACCTCCGCGTCGGATCGCATGGCGCCCCACGCTTGCGTGAGCGGGATTACAAAACGATCGCCGCGCAATTGCCGGTGCGCGATGTCTCAACTGTGTTCGCCGGTCGCTTGCCGTCCGCGTGGGTTGTCGACGCTCTGCTCGCTCGCGGACTTCTGCACGCGGAACGGAAGGTTTGCGACTTCGACGACATCATGTCTCACTTCCGGGCTAGGGAGCTCGAAAGCAGGAAGTTGGAAATGAGCCGACAATGGCGGCTTCTCCAACATTTGGACGTGGGGCGGCTTAAAGCGGCGGAGCGTAAAATCTGCGGGACATGGGATTGCGTCAGCGTCGCCAACGACTCCGATATTGACGCTCTCAAATCCTTCGGATCGCGCCGCGCCATACACGTCCCAAACATCGTCGACCGGCCCTGCCTCAGCGACTCCGTTTCAGAGAAACGATTTAGGGTTCTTTTCGTTGGCAACCTTAACTTCCGAGCCAACCACGACGGCCTCATGCTTTTCCTGGAACACGCCTGGCCTCGCCTGCTTCGAGCCCATCCTGGCTCGGTCCTGCGTGTCGTCGGCCTTTCGCCGCCCCCAAGCCTTCGCAGCGCCTGCGACGCGCCCGGCGTCGAGTTGCACGCCAACGTTCCCGACGTTGAGCCTTACTATGCGGATTGCGACGTTGTCATCTCCCCGGTCTTGTTCGGCAGCGGGACGCGTATCAAAATCCTGGAAGCCATGGCCTATGGTCGAGCTGTGGTCTCTACAACGATTGGCGCCGAAGGGCTCGGCGCACAGCCAGGTAAAGACCTCTTAATCGGCGACACCATGCCCGAATTTGCCGATGCGCTCATCGCTCTCGCGCGCAATCCTGGTTCAGGCCATCAACTTGCGCAAAACGCGCGCAGGCTTCAGCAATCCCGGTTTGGACCCGATGCTATGGCCGCAGCCATAGAGTCGATGATTACCTAGGCTTTAGCTTTATCTGGCTTGGCGCTTTTAAAAAGATGGGATCTCTCTACTGATTAAGGTTCGATCTGACAAAACAGTCAAGCTTATTTTTCTTTAGAGCCTGGCAATATGTTATGGCTGCTTCCGCCGTGGGGAAGCCGGACACGAGTAAGCGCCACACGACGCGGCCGCCAACGTTCGCCCTGGCGCCCAGGTGAACCATAGTGGTCAACGCTGGACGGCGTCCGCTTAAACTAGCCCAAGCCCTGTCGAGCGCCCCTTGCGAGGCGTAGGCTCCGAGCTGAACGTCAAACGGCGCGTCCGCCGCATCTCTGTTCGGATCAGGCGCAGCCTCGTACCGGCCCTGGGCGACGGATGGTTTTTCCCTGGCCGCTGCAACGCCCGCTGGCGCAAGGACGGCAGGTGCGCTTGACGGACGATCGTGTTTACAGACGTAGGTGATCACCGCGCCCAAGTATGGCCCGCTTTCCGCGCGCAACCAGGCCTGGGTCAGGGTCAAATCCCTGGAAGCGCCCGTTTGGCCCTTTCCCTCATAAAGGCGCATCGACTTGGGTCGCGCTTGCACTAGGTCACAGCGAACATCCAAGTCGATTTGAGCCGAGCGGCCGCCAAGACTGGTCGCGAAGGACGGGGCCAACGCCTCCAGCCATAGCTGCACCTCCCAGTGGTGACTCGCCTCAGCGGGCTGGGCGGATGCAACGGCGATGGCGTATCTGTCGCGTAGAGCCGCGATATGAGCGACGGGAAACCTGTCGATGCGATCGATCCAGCGACGCGCGGCGTTTCGATCGTCTATCGGAGGGTAGCTGAGCTCCGACGCTACCGCGGTCGACGATTTCGCCTCGGCTGCCCGCGCGCCGGCCGCCAGCAGGCTGACAGCGATCAGGATCGAGAGGCGTGCTCTATTCATCCGCCGAATCTCCATGGCCAAACACCAGGCTCTCCACCAGTCGCTCATGACTCAAGCTCGTGCGAGTTCCGAGCGACATCTGCAAGCGTGCAGGCGGTCGGATCGTCGACTGGCTCGTCGATCGACGCTCAACCGGCGGCTCCGCCGCGGGGCGCGGCCCGATCCGGGGCCGAAACGACCGTCGCGGTGTCCCTCAGCGAGGCCGCCTTCGGTCCAGGCGCTATTTGGCGCAAAATTTGCCTGGATGGACGCGTGTCGGTACAAGGAGGGGATCATTTGTCTCGTTTTGGTGAGCTCTATCGAGCGGCTCCTTGGCTCTTGTGTTGCGCCTGGTTATCATTCGGCTTGAAAATGGTGCTGACGGATGACCATCCGGTTCGGAATGCAGCCGCCTTCGGTGCGGTCGTCTTGGCCTGTAGGGCGGTCCTATTGCTATGGAGTCGGTTCGGGCCGCCTCTCCCCAAATGGGCCCGTCGGTTTCACAGGCGTATGCGACCGACGCGGGTATACTACGACCATGGAACCGGCGTATGCTGGGGCAGCTATTATCACAGACAGACGGGCGCGTAGCAGGTCGCTGAAGCGTTCGGATCCAACGCGATCTAGGATCGCAATAGGTAAGGAAAGGCCCCAGAGGTCCCAATGATCCTATTGGGTCGGGCGAAACTCAGCCAGGGCGCAGCGCGACCGCCTCGGCACGATTGGCCCAGGAGTAAGCGTCTGGTCTATGCTATCGGCGACATTCACGGGCGGCTGGATCTCCTGCAAGCGATCGTCGAGAAAATCCGCGTCGACGCGACGAGCCTGCAGCGCCGGGGAAAAGCGACGCTGATTTTCCTGGGCGATTATATCGATCGCGGGCCTGATTCCAAGGGTGTGCTCGATTACGTGACGCACCTTCAAGATCGCTCCGAGTTTAAGGTCATCACGCTCAAAGGCAACCATGAACAAGGTCTCAATCAATTTCTTGCCGATCCAGCATTTGGCCCGAAATGGGCCAAGCGAGGGGGCAATGCGACTTTGTTGTCGTATGGCTTAACCAATCCCTCTGAGGAAAGTCCCGCGCAAGAGTGGGTTTCCACGCGGGATTGTTTGGAAAAGAGCATGCCGAGATCGCATCGTTATTTTCTTGAAGATCTCGATCTCAGCGCCACAATCGATGACTATTTCTTCGTTCATGCTGGCGTCCGCTGTAGCGTCGCGTTGAACAAGCAGGTCGAGCGCGACATGTTGTGGATTCGGGGCGATTTCCTCGAGTCCAGTGAGATTCTGGGGAAGGTGATTGTGCATGGTCACACGCCGGCCCCCGACGTCGAACTCATGGGTCGTAGAATCGGCGTCGATACCGGAGCCTATGTGACGGGAAAGCTTTCCGCCGTGCGGCTGCTGGGCCATACGCAGTGTGTGATTCAAGTGCACCTGGACACGCCTGCAAGGACCAGCCTTTAGGCTCATTCGCCTGAGGCCACAGATGCCCGCCGCAATCGGCGATCCATTTCGTCCAGGTTCGATCGCGCAATTTGGACCGGCCGTCGTGACCTCATCACTCGCCTTGGGACCCCGTTTCCTGACGAAACCGCCGGACTGGCAGAGGTCGGATCAGAAGACGGATCGGCGAGCTCCCCACGAACGCTATAGCCTTGCAGGCGGCAAACCGCAGCGGCGACGCGAACGGGGAGGCGCCAGCACGCCTCTCTTGCATACCTACGAGATGCCGCGTCATTGTAACCGATAGGGTAGAAATTGATTCGCTAACATCTCATCCCGCAGCGTCGCCGCGACAGGTCGATGCAAAGTTCGGCCAGATGGTTGTTCCCCTTGGGCAACTCTGCAAAGTGACCTTAGTGGATTCGGCTGATCGGCGGGCCGAGTTATCGGAGGGGATTCGAAGCGAATGCGGTTGGGTTTCACCCACCTTCCAAGGGGCGCTCTGGTTTTTGCGGCCCTGATGCTTGGCGGCGGGCCGAGCCCGGGGTGGGCCGAAACCTTAGCCGATGCGCTCGCCCTGGCTTATCAGTCCAATCCGACGCTCCAAGCGCAACGCGCGCAACTGCGCGCGCTCGACGAAACCTACACTCAGGCGCGATCCGGCTTTGGACCCCAGGCGAGCGCGAACCTCGCCGCTTCGTATACTAAGGAACCAACCAGCAGCTTTACCGGGACCTTCTTTCCTGACGTTCAGCAAGGTCAGGCCAGCGTTACGGTCTCCCAGTCGGTCTACTCGGGTGGTCGCCTATCCGCCAACCTGCGAGCGGCGCGCGCCGGAATCGATAGCGGCCGCGAAAGCCTGCGGTATGCGGAGGCGAACACCCTTTACGCCGTGATCCAGGCCTATGTCGACACCGTGCGCGACTTCGACAGCCTCAAGGTGCGAAGAGGCGCATTTGCTGTCTTTCAGCATCAGCTTGATGAAACCGACGCCCGCTTCAAGGGCGGAGACGCGACCCGCACCGATGTCGCTCAGGCCCGCGCGCAGCTGGAGGCGGAGCGCGCACTCGTGAATTCCGCTGCTGCACAGCTTGAGGCGAGTCGGGCCGAGTATGCGGATGTGGTGGGCCAGAACCCCGGCACACTGATCCAGCCGGCTCCCCTCCCCGGCCTGCCGAAGGCGGTTGACCAAGCGTTCGACCTTGCCGAGCAGGGCAACCCACAACTCCTTCAGGCCATCTACGCCGAAGAGAAGTCACGTGAGCAGATCAGGGCGGCGCGGGCGGCCTACCGACCCAGCGTGTCCGTCCAAGGGACCCTTGGCCTGGTTGGCGGCATTCATCCGTTTCTAGGCAATAGCTATGAGCGGGTCATTTCAGGCCAGCTGGTGCTGACCCAACCGCTTTTCACCTCGGGAATGAACGGCTCGCTAATCCGTCAGGCGCTGGAGCAGAACAACAGCGACCGGGTGAGCATTGAAGCCTCTCGCCGTAGTGTCGTGCAGGCGGTCTCCAACGCCTGGAATGGAATGTTGACGTCCACCGCCAATATCGACGCCGAAAAGGCCCAGGTCGATGCGGCGCAGATAGAGGCCAGCGGGATGCAGGAAGAGTATCTCGCCGGCCTGCGCAGCACGCTGGACGCCCTGGTCGCTGAAGAGACCTTGCGCGATGCTCAGCTCTCACTCATCGCCGCCCGGCACGACGCCTATCTCAATGCGGCGGGCGTGTTGCTCGCCACAGGAGGACTGCAAGCAAACAAGCTGCTGACCAACGTCCCATTGTACAATGCGAGCGCCAATTTCGACGTGGTCAAAAACCGGGGGGCTCTTCCCTGGGAGCCGGTCCTACGCGCGCTGGACAGCACCGGTCAGCCAGGCGCTGGTCAAAGGCCTATTTCAGCGCCGCCCGCGTCCGTCTTGGCGCCGCTCATGGCGCACGCAAGCTCGGAGTCGCCGATCGACGCCTTGGCGACCCAGAGCCGAACAACGCCGATCGCCGGCACGGACGCGAACGATGGCGCAACCGTTCGCCTGCCAAAATGAGAGACAGCTGGCGAAGCCTACGGCGGCATATGGCCTAACGCACTACCTCCGCATCGTGGTTTGCGCTAGAAGCGCCGATATCGTGTGAGGGTGCATGCCTCGGTTCAATCAACTTCTGGCCAGCGGGGTGGCGGTCCTCCTCCTCTCAACTGGGGTGGTCGGCTCTTCGCCGGCGTGGGCGGTCGATCCTGCTTCGCCTACGTCGCTCTCGATTCCGAAGGCCCCAGGTTATGGAGCCATCAGCGTTGCGGGCTATGGTACCTCCGTGCATGGCTATCATGTGCAACCCAAGCCTAAGGCTGACACGGAAGACGAAGACGCCCTGACCGAGGTTGTGGGCGCGTCGCATGCGAAAAAGCTCGCTGCGGTAGCCCCGGCGGCGGTTAGGAAGCGTTCGTTGTATCGGCTTCGCGACGACAGCGGTCTGGTTTGGACCTTCGATCCAGGCACCGGGATGTACCAGAACGAATTGACCGGCCATACCCAATATCAGGCGCCTCCAAGCCATTCGCAAATCGACGGAACCAACTCGTCGCCAGCCAACGGTTCAACCAGTTATGGCTTGAGATCCGGGGCACCTCCGCAATGACGCCAAACCCTGCGCCATCACCGAACTCCTATGCTCGTAGTCCGAGCGATCGCCGGATCGTGGTCCCCTTTTTCGAATGGTGGTTTTGCTTTTTCGCCTTCAATTGCATGCTCTATAGCTACCAGTTACAGACCCTAACCGGATTGGGCCTGCTCGGCTGCCTCGTCTGGCGCGTCGTCGCCGCGCCGAAGGTGAGCGCGCAGACCATTTTTCGCTGCTGGCCGCTTCTCCTGGTCCCGCTCTATGCGATCGCTTCCACTTGCTGGTCCGATGCGCCTGGGCAGACGGCCAAACTCGCCACGGAGTTGATGATTACTGCGCTCCTCGGGTGTTTGATCGGGGGCTTCGTCGACCAACGCAAGGCCGTTTCTGCGCTTATGGCGGCGAGCTTTTTGTTCATGACCGCCTGCGTCTTAGCGGGCGCGCGGCACGCTGGCGACAACGCCCTGATCGGCATTGTCAGATCAAAGAACGCCGTTGCCAGCGTGGCCTGCCTCTTAGTCTTGAGTTCGATCGCCGTTAGCGTCGACGCCCAACAGTCGCGGCGCATGCGCCTTATGGGGCTATGCGGCATCCCACTGGCTGTCGCGACGCTTTTTCTCGCACGCTCCGCTGGCGCAGTCGTCGCCGCGGTGGCCTCGGCGGGCATACTTTTCGCTCTCGCAACTCTTTCCAGGGTTCGCCTTGAATACCGCGTCTTCCTCGTCGCGGGCTTGGCCGTCGCCCTGGCGCCTATCGCATTCGTCGCCAAAACGCTTCCGGCTGCAATTCAGGGCTTCGCGGCCAATGTCCTTCACAAGGACGCTACGCTCACCGGACGAACCTATCTGTGGCGGCGGGCTCACGACTATATCGCCGCCCGGCCCCTTCTAGGTCACGGCTACGGGGCTTTTTGGCGCCAGGGGTCCATCGAAGCCGAGGGATTATGGCGCGCCCTCTATATCAAAAGCCGCATGGGCTTTAATTTCCACAACAGCTTCATAGAAATGTTGGTCAACCTCGGTTGGTCCGGCGAGTGTTTGCTCGTCTTGGCCATTATGGCGGCCCTCGTCGGACTGCTGCGGCAACTCTTTATGAGGCCGCGTCCTTACACCGCCTTTTGGCTGACATTTTTGCTCTATGTCCTCATCCGAGCTCCAACGGAATCGCTCCTGATGGTTCAATTCGATACAGGATCGATGTTATTTTTCGTGGCGGGGGCCACCGCGTTTGGGAAGGTTAGAAACCTCGCCGTCGCCGCGCGCTCGCGCTCGCAAAGCGTTCGCAGGCCATCCGCCGCCCTGCGTCCGGCGACCGCCCTGCACACCCCTTCGCCATAGGTCGAGCCATAAACCGTCCTCGTTCCGGTGAACATGCGTAACGCTTAGCCGCCCCTGGCTCGAGGCGGTCATTCGGGCTAGGGTTTGCTGCGCAACGGCCAGGGGGGCGGGGAGCGCTTCGGAACGATGCATTAAGTCGCGCTAACGTATGCTGTCATGCCAATTTGCGAGTCGCTACGAAATGAAAAACTGGGCCTTGTCCATTGCCGCAACGCTTTGCCTGTTGAGCGTAAGTAGCGTCGCCTACACCGGCGCCGCAAGTGCTGAGCCTCCTGCGGCCGAGGCGGTTGCGACGCCGAACTACACACTCGGGGCGGGCGATAAGGTGCGGATTATCGTCTACGGAGAAGACACCCTGACCGGGGAGTTCTCCATCGCCAGCGACGGCGATCTCTCCTTTCCACTGATCGGCGTCTTGAAAGCAGGCGGACAGACGGTTTCGCAGCTGCAGGTGCAATTGACCAATAAGCTGGCCGCAGGCTATCTCCGCGATCCTCGGGTCAGCATCGAAGTCCTGACCTATCGCCCATATTACATACTCGGAGAAGTCAACAAGCCCGGCGAGTACCCTTACACAGCGGGCCTCACCGTTCTCAACGCTGCGGCCACGGCTTCGGGCTTCACCTATCGGGCGAACATGAAAAACGTCTTCATCAAACATGCCAATGAGTCGGCCGAGCACCGATACAAGCTGACGACCGGTACGCTTGTCGCACCCGGCGACACCATTCGAATCACGGAGCGGTTCTTCTGATCGGATCGCAGACCCAGCACGGCATGAACAGGACGTCCGAGCGCAGCGCTGCAATTCGCAGGGGGGCACGGCAAGGGGGACTATTGGCAAGCTATCGCCATCGGGTGAGACGGGGCGGCTTCAGATGTCGCGAAGCGACAGGCCTCGCGGTCGTCGCGCGAGCGCTTGCGCCGCCGCGCAGGTTTTCGCGGCCGATGCTGACGGGAAATTTTGTTAATCGCCAAGGCTGCCTCCTGGCGATAAATGTGGCGCTGCTCGCCTTGTGCGCCGCCAAGACCGCCCATGCGCAAGATCAGGATATTTTCCGACGCGATCGCAATATCGCCGTCACCGACCGCCCGCAGCCGGAGTATGATCCTCTCGGCCTTCAAGTCGGAAGTTTCTTGGTCTTTCCAAAGTTGACCTCGACCATCACCGATGACGATAATATTTTCGCAACTGCGAATGGGAACAGCGCTGCGGGGATCGTCGACGAACAACTTCAAGTTACAGCACAGTCAAACTGGTCGCGAAACCTTGTCTTGCTAAAAGCGAAGATAGATCGGCAGCAATATCTAAGCTTCAGCGAAGAAAGCACGACCAGCTACGAGCTCCAAGGGTTTGGACGTCTCGACTTGGATCACGCCAGTAAAGTTAGCGGCAATTTGGATTACCAACAAGACGTGGAGCCCCGCTCTGACGAAACGGCTCCGACTTCGGCGCGCACCCCAGTGCAATACAGCGTCATCGCCGGGGACCTGAACGGCTATAGAGATTTTAGCCGATTCCGAGCCACTCTCGACGGTTCGTTTGATCATTACGATTACACAAATTCAACGACGTTTACCGGCGCAACTCTGGAAGAGAATCAGCGAAACGTGCTCGAGCTGAAGCTTCGCGGCCAAGCTGACTATGCGTTAAGCCCAAACACCTCTGTATACGTCGCCCTGACCGGAAACGATCGGGATTATGATATCAAGCCGCCGGTCGCGCCTTACGATCCAGGAAGCTCGGGATACGAACTCCTTGGCGGGGCGAGCTTCGATCTCACCCGGCTTGTAAGGGGAAAGATCGAGGTCGGATATCTAGATCAACATTTCGTCGATCGGGTCACCCCGGATATGTCCGGACCGACCGTGCACGGCAACCTTCAGTACTTCCCTACGGAACTGACAACTGTAAGCCTGAAGCTCTCTCGTGACGTCGACAATAGCGGCCTGATACTGACCCCAGCCTACTTGGCCAACAGCGCGACGCTAAAAGTCGATCACGAGCTGCTTAGAAATGTCATTCTGACTGCGAGCGGGAGTATGGAATACGATACGTTTGGATCCTTAGACCGCCTGGATCGTCGCATCGGCGCGACCGCGGGGGTAGTCTACAAGATGAACCGATCAGTCAATTTCGATCTGACTTATACACTGCTGAAGTTGATTACGACAGGGGCGGCGCGCGGAACGGATTTCAATATCGATACGCTCGCCTTCGCGATAGTTCTGCAAAGATGAATTTTCCTCGACGCACCCTGCAAGTCTGTGAGGACTAAGATGGTTGAGACTAGCGGCCTTTCCCAACAACGCTCGCACCACGCGGCCGCTCAGCACGGCGGCGGAGACCTGCTGCCCTTCGACCCGCGTCGTGTGGTCTCGGCTTTCCTGCGGCACTGGAAGGTGTTCCTCGCCGTCGCCCTCGCCGTGGTCGCATTGACGACCTACATGTCCTCGCGCGCCACTCGAGTTTACTCGGCGATGGCGAGCCTGGAGGTGCAGCCTGCCGTCCAGCAGATCATTAAGGATCAGGACGTTAGCGAAGCGCTTCCCCCAGATTCCTCGGTCGTCGACACCGAGGTTGAGGTGCTTAACTCACCGTCGATCGCGGCTTATGTGGCCGACAAACTGAACCTGTATGCGGATCCCGAGTTCGACTCGGCGATTCTCGTTCGAGATCCGCATAATAAAAAGATCATGAGACTTCCAGCCGTGCTGCCTACGCCGGCCACGATTTCCCCTTTGATTAAGGAGCGGGTGGTCAGCACGTTGCAATCGGCGGTCCGGGTGCAGCGCGCCGGATTGACCTACGTGATCACGATCGTCGCTTCGTCGACCGATCCCGCCAAGGCCGCGAGGATCGCCAATAGCTATGGCCAAGCCTTCATCGACACTCAGTTGAGCACGAAATTCGATGCGACCCGCACCGCCAATCAATGGCTTACCGAGCGGCTGACCAAGCTCCAGAACGATCTGCAGGCGGCTGACGCGCAGGTCCAGCAGTACAAAGTGGCCCACGGCCTCCTAAGCGCGGAAGGCGCGACGTTGGCTGAGCAGGAGGTCTCTACATTAAGCCAGGAGATCGCTCAGGCGCGCGCCGATGTGGCCGAAAAGAAGGCCGCCGAAAGCACCGCCGTGGCGCAATTGAGCACGGGCGGTGGAGGAAGCGACGTCACCGCGGTTGAGGAATCCGACGTCATCCGCAATCTTCGCGCCCAGGAAGCCGACGCAAACCGCAATCTGGCCGAACTGAGCACGCGATACGGCCCGATGCATCCCGATGTGCAAAAGGCGAACAACCGCCTTCGCGCCGTTCAACATAATATCGAGATCGAAACGCAGAGCATTCGCTCCAACCTGCGCGCCCAGGTCGCCGTCGCCGAGCAACGCCTTGCTTCGCTCACTCAAAGCCAAGGCGGCGCCAAGGGGTCGTTAGCGTCCAACACGCAAGCGCAGGTGGAGCTCAACGAACTGCAGCGCAAGGCCGACGCCAATCGCGCCATCTACGAAGCCTTTCTGAACCGGTCGAAGGAGACCGCAGCTGAACAGGGCATTCAGCAGCCGACGGCGCGGCTGTTCTCCCCCGCAACCGTTCCGACCACTCCGTCGTCTCCGAAAATCAAATTGGCGATCGTTTTCGGCGCGGTTTTCGGCGCGATGTGCGGCGTCATCGCCGTCGCTATGCTGGAGATCTTGGACTCAGCGATCAGGACCGGCACCGATGTGACCGAGAAGCTGGGCTTGCCCTATGCGGGGGGGCTGCCGACGCCGGCGTCGACGGGCCGGCTCAAGGGCAAGGAGCGCAAGATGGAGCCTCAGGACTATCTGATCGCTCGCCCGCTCTCGAGCTTTGCAGAAAGTTTCCGAAACCTGCGCGCCTTCCTGCTGTTGTCGAGCGACAGCTCAGCGGCACCGAAGGTGATCGCTGTCACCTCCTCGCTGCCCGCCGAGGGCAAGAGCGTCACTTCGTTCTGCCTGATGCGCACGATGGCCTTGGCGGGGGCCAAAACCGTTCTGATCGACTGCGACCTGCGCCGCCGCGGCGCGACGCAATTTACCGGACGGACGGAGGTCGGAATCGTCGAGGTTCTCGAAGGCAAGGCGAGCCTGAAGGATGCTCTGGTGCATGACGAAGCGAGCGGAGGGTGGGTCCTTCCCGCGTCGAGCGCTCCGGTCGGGCAGAAGGATCTATTCAGCACTCGCGAAATGGCGCAGCTTCTAGCCCAGCTGACCCAGAGCTTCGACCATGTGATTTTGGACACGCCGCCAACCTTGGCCGTGGCTGACGCGCGCGTGCTGTCGGCGCGGGCGGACGCAGTTCTGTTCGTTGTGCAGTGGAGCCGCACGCCCAGCCAAGCTGTCGAGAATGCTCTAACCGCGCTTCACAACGCCGGCGCGCGTATCGCCGGGGTCGCCCTCACCCAGGTGAATTTGCGCGAGCAAAGGCGATCTGGCTACGGCGATAGCGCTTACTATTACGGTGCCGTTCGCAACTATTACGTCAACTAAGCGCCCAAGAGCGACCTGCGATCGATAGCTGATTTCGGCCATGCAGCGGCTCGCTGCGAGCGGTGGCAAGACCCCTCGCATCCGAGCCCTGACCATATCGGAAGCGGTGTCGCGCGCGTTGCGATGGCTTCACAGAGCTGGGGAATAGGATGAGCAATTCCACCTGGGCTCGCGAGGCCGCCTATCGGCTATCGAACGGGGTGCGCGCGCGGGCGGCGGCGATCGCTGTGTCCCGAGCCTCACAGAAATCCGAGACCGCTAGGTTCCCGGATGGTCAGCTGGTGGTCTCACTTACCTCGTATCCGCCTCGGTTCGCGACGTTGGACCTTACTTTGAGGTCGTTGCTGCTGCAGACGGTTCAGCCGGACCACGTGGTTCTGTGGATCGCCAATCAGGATATGGACGCGCTGCCGAAGGAGGTTCGACGCCTCGAGAGTTGGAACCTCGAGATTAAGGCGACAGCTGATTTGCGCAGCTACAAGAAGATCATCCCTGCCTTAGCCGCATTCCCAAGCGCCTATATCGTGACCGCCGACGACGACGTGTACTATCCGCCCAATTGGCTCTCGACCTTGGTGGACGCTGTCGATCCAATAAATCCCCACATCGCCTGTCACCGCGGCCATATGCCTGCCTTCGAGCTAAGCGGAGCCATGTCGCCCTACGCTAAATGGCGCTGGAACGTCTCGTGTGCGGAGGGCTCCCAAATCCTCTTTCCCACGGGGGTCGGGGGGGTGATGTACCCGCCTAACAGCCTGGCCCGCGAGGTTATGGACGAAGAAACCTTCCTCAGCCTTTGTCCCAGCGCAGATGACGTTTGGTTGTACTTCATGGGGCGATTGGCCGACGCACGCTACAGGACGACGGCCGAGCCATTTCGAATTTTGAATTGGCCGCGGTCGCAGAAGGAGAGCCTTCACTCCAAAAACGTCGTCGACAACGCCAATGATGTCCAAATCCGCGCGATGGAGCGGCGCTTCGGCGTCCTGCCGTCACGATAGCCCAGATGGACGCCGGGGGAGATCAGGCGGCTCGTTGGCTCTTGGTTTGCCTTTGCCAGACGTCAGGCAAAGATCACCCCCCGGAGGTGCTCAACTGCCCATCGTCCTCCAAGTCCCCAGCGCCCGGAGCGCTTCCTATGTCGTGCTCGCCGGCAATGAGGCGGCTCAAATAGCTCCCGGGCGTGTCGCGCAATTGATTGTAGGGTCCCGTTTCGACAACTTTCCCATCGTCGATCGACACCACCCAGTCCGCCATGGCGATCATAGACGCACGGTGGGCGATCGTAATCACGGTCATCGAGCCGCGTAGGCTCTCGATTGACCGCGCGATGAGGGTTTGGCTCTCCCAATCCAAAGCGCTCGTCGCTTCGTCGAGGATGAGCAGCTCCGGCTTGCGCAGAAGGCCCCGAGCGAGCGCGATCCGTTGACGCTCTCCACCGGAAAGCCGAATGCCGCGATCGCCGACCACAGCCTCAAGCTCTCCGTCTAGGCGTCGCACGATCGAAGCCGCCTGGGCGGCCTCAAGCGCCTCCCACATCATCGCCGGCGTCGCGTCTGGAACGGCGAGCCTGAGATTTTCGGCGATGGTGTCATGCAAGAGGAAGACATCCTGGGGAACATAAGCGACCTGATCTCGCCAGGCTTCACGGTTGGCCGGACCCAGCCTGCGGGTGTCGGTCCAGATCGTGCCTCCTGTCGGCTGCAAAAGTCCAAGCACCAAGTCTGCGATCGTGCTCTTACCGCTTCCCGACGGTCCGATCAGCGCGGTGATGCAGCTGGCTGGGATCATAAAAGAAACCTTGGCCAAGGTCCCAACGCTGGTCCCGTCGCCAGAGCTGTAATGGAAGGAGACATTGTCGAAACGGACCGCCCCAACCAAACGTCGCTCCCGCCCAGCGCCGCTCGGCGCCTCTTCTCGCTGAGCGTCGCAGCTCAGCTGCAGGGCGTGCATCGCTTGGAAGGCTCCCGCGTTGGACATCGCGTCCTGCATGCTGGACTGGAGCGAGTTGAAGCGGGGCGATATGCGCATGAACAGGAAGATCAGCACGACAATTTTTGCGAGCGGCAACTCGAACACCCGCGTGGCGATAAAGATGAACGCCGCGGCACCGATTGCGCTTGTGACCTGGAAAACAATGTTGCCGGTCGTCGATATGCGGATGAAACGTAATGCGTCTTTGCGCATTCCGGTCAGGGTCGCGTCCAGCCGATGCACGTAGCGGGACTCGGCGTTGAAGCTTCTCGCGATCTTCATCCCAGATAGGAACTCCGATACGATTCGATACTGCTCCTGTCGCTGCCCTGTCAGGGTCGCCCCATAACTGGCCGCACGGTTGCGGATCGGGCGAAGCGCCACCAATCCGACTCCCCCGACGACCGCCGCAAACACGGTCATGCCTGGCGAGATGAGCAGACACACCAACGTATAGACTAATAGAATGACCAGGGCCTGGACGAACGCGAGGATTTGCCCGACAGCCATCTGAACACGGTCGATATCGGCGGTGAGGGCGTGGTTTAAATCGGACGAGCGGGTGTTGAGTAGGTACGTCCACTTTGCGCGAGTTATGCTCTCGAACAAAGACACGCGCATATGATTTACCACGCCATACAGCAAGTCCGCCGTGTATATTGTGCGAAATCGCGAGAAAAATACCTGACCAAAGGTAAGCAGGATAAAAGCGACCAGGACGGGGACCAAGCCTGCCTTTCCCACGGCCAACCGGGGCGCAATGTTGCCGAGAAGGCTCACTCCAACCGCGACGGTATGTTGATGGGGCGCGGCCAGCTGCAGCATTGGGATCAGAAGCAGGACCGACGCCCCTTCCGTAAGGCTCCCTAGCAACAAAAACAGCAGGGCATAGGTAACTTTGCGGCCCGCGAGGCGGACAACGTAACTCGCTAACAGCAGCGCTCCCGATCCCTCCAAACGGCTATTTGTCAGTCCGAGACGCATATCGCCTTGCCCATGCTTGAAAACGTCCCTTCGCGGGCGTCGGTATTGTGACTAGCCGCCTTGCGAACCCATGTTCAGGGCTGCCGGCGACAACGCCCTCTCTTCGGCCCAAGCTACCGCCGAGTCGGTCGGGGCGCCGGTTTGCTGTAACCTAGCCCGAAGGTCCGACCGAACGCTTGGGTGCGACCATTCGATCCGCATTCTCTATAGCATCCCAACACTTAATATTTAATATTCCCGTGTAGAGTGAAAAACTATAGATCCGAGGCCACAACACTTGACTCGGAGCAGCATCTCCGACACAGAGGCTTAACGCTCTCTTAACCGGAGACGTGAACCCACGTGGAGGCTCAAATGCAAGACATCCGTAGCGCTTACCAAGCTCCGTCCTTCGAGAAGGTCGGCACCTTCGAAGCCATCACTCAAGCTGGCGTCAACGGCACGAAGTTCGACGGCAATTTCGCCGCCGGCCAACCCGTGCCCTTCACCGGCGGCAAGCCGGCGATCTTCTCCTAAGGGTCGCTTTGCCGTTGGATAGATCGCGGCGCGGGACATAAGTCCTGCGCCGCTTTTTGCGTTTTTCGAACTATCGGGACGATGAGGCTTCGGTTTGAGCAAGGTTGATATCGACGGCGGCAGCCAACTCTCCGGCCTGATCACGGCTGATCCGGAGGTCGTCTCCTGCGAGTTGGCGGACGGCGCGGCGTTACTGGATCTGCGTTCCAGCACCTACTTCAGCTTGAACGAGGCTGGGGCCTTTATGTGGGCTGCGCTCGCAACGCCCTGCACCACGCACGATCTCATCGACAAGGTCCATCAGCACTACGCTGTGAGCCGTCCGCAATGCGCCAGCGATGTCACCGCTTGGCTGGAGAAGTTGGCCGACGCCAATTTGTTGAGGATCGAGGATGCACCCGCCTCGTAAGCTTCGCATCCCTAGCGTCGGTGACGCCGTTTTTCTGACGGGTTGCCTACTCACCGTCGCAGCCTTCCGCATGGCGCTGTTTCTCGCGCCGTATCGCCACATTCGCAAGCTAATGCCCGCCCGTGCGAGCGCGGCTCCTCCCGCCTGGAAGATGCGGCGCGTTCACTGGGGAGTCTCCGCTGCCGCGCGTTTGGTGCCTCGCGCCACCTGCCTGACCCAGGCTCTAGCCGGACAGTATCTGCTCGCCTGCCGAGGCTACCGCACGGAGATGCGCATCGGCGCGGCCCGCGGCGCATCAGGCGAGTTTTCGGCCCATGCGTGGCTCATCAGCGGTGATGTGGTCATCCTTGGCGGCACGCCCAGCGACCTCGCCCGCTTTTCCCAACTCGCGGATCTGGCGCCGCGATCGACGTGAGTGGCGTCTTTGGTCGGATTGACCTTAGTCGAAGCGGCGACGCCTCGGCCGCGATGGCTCGGCTTCAGTCCGCCTTGAGCCACCGGGGGCCTGACGGAACCGGCCGCTGGACTTCGGGCCGGGCTGAGCTTGGCCATCACCTGTTGGCCACACTTCCTGGGCATCGCTCGGCTCCCCAACCGCTCGTAAAATCCGAGCTCGTGCTGACGGCGGACGTGCGACTAGACAATCGAGCGGAGCTCTCGCAGCGACTCGACGTCGACGAGCTGGCGATGTCCGACGCCGAGCTTATTCTTGCTGCGTATCAGACTTGGAGCGAGGGTTGCACCGACTATCTGCTCGGCGATTTCGCGTTCGCCGTCTGGGACGAGCGTAAAGGGACGCTGTTCTGCGCGCGCGACCATTTCGGCGTTAAACCGTTTTATTACACCGTAACAGAAACCGAGTTTCTGTTTTCCTCTGAAGTGGCCGCACTCGCGCGCGTCGTCGGCGCCGCCAGTGCAGTGGACGAAGCTTGGCTGGCCGACTTCATCACCGGCGCGGCGTGCGACCAGGAATCGACCCTATATAAAACCATCAAACGTCTAGCCCCGGCGCATTGTTTGACGGTGGCGCCGGATGGCGTGTCATTACGGCGATATTGGGGATTAAAGCTCGCCGCCCCCGAGACCCCGGCTGCGCCCTATGCGGAGTTTCGGCGGCTTTTCACCCAGAGTGTCGCCTGTCGCCTTCCGGCTTCCAAAAAGCTTGGAGCGATGTTGAGCGGTGGGCTGGATTCCTCCTCCATCGCCAGGGTGGCGGCTGAATGTCTGAGCCAGTCCCATAGCCCCCCCCTGATCACCTTCTCAGCTGTCTTTGACGAAACGCCTCAGTGGAATGAACGACCGTTCATCGAGGCGGCTCTGGATGGCGGCGCGATAACACCTGTATTCGTCCCATCGGATCATCACGATCCATTCGATGGGTTTGAACAGGTTCTCGGTGAACAGGGATGCCCGTTCTTCGCGCCCAGTTTGATGATCAACCGGCGCATCCACCACGCCGCAGCGATGCAGGGCGTGAACGTCTTATTGGATGGGCACGGCGGCGACGAGGTCGTGTCGTTCGGCTATGGCCGCCTGGTGGAGCTTGCGATCGCTTCCAAGTGGTTGCGGCTCTGGATGGAAGTGAACGGCTTGGCCGCGACCTACGGCGGCAACGCGACCCTGGTCGTTTGGAACTATTTCAAGCGCTACAGTCGCGTCGGCGACGTGGCTCGCCGGATCAAGAGGCGCTTGAAATCATCCAACAGCTCGTCCGACGTTGGAACTCCCCGCCCCGCACCTGTCTTGGCCGCCGGCCGCCTTGCCTCGGCGACCGACAGTGCCACACGGTGGCGGCGGTGGGCGTCGCTTGAGCCCGACATGATGATGTCTGAAGGCGAGCGGCATCTCGCGTTGATGACATCCAACCTGAACGCCTATGCCTTCGAAGTTCTGGACGTGGTTGCGGCGCGGGCCGGCGTGGAGTGCCGCTATCCGTTCTGGGACAAGCGGTTAGTGGAATTTTGCCTTGCCCTGCCTTCGGACGAAAAGCTTCGGCGCGGTTGGGGGCGCTACGTCATGCGTATGGGGTTGGCCGGGGTCTTGCCTGAAGCGATCCGCTGGCGGCGCGACAAGTTCGATTTCGGACCCCACATCGTCAACGGGCTGATCACGTACAATCAGTCATTGCTGGATCTTTTGATCTTAGAAGACAGCGAAGAAATGAGCGGCTGGATTAACCTAGAAGTAGCGCGCGGCGCCTATGATCGCGTTCGAAAAGCAGGGGTGAAGGCCGACGGGGGAGACGTACAAATGGTGTGGCGCACTGCCGCCATAGCCCTATGGCGGCGCAACGAGACATTTCGTTCGGCTGAATCGTCGATGCAGGCGGCGCCTTCCGTGGCTTAGGTGATCGCGCAGGCCGACGTCACTGGTCGTTTGTAACTTCTATCAAGGTCGAATTGCATATGAGCGATCAAGTGACGCCGTTAGCCCGTTATTTCGCCTATGGTATGGTCGTCGCGTCCGAGCTCCCCATGCCCGAATTCGAAATCTACACCGGCGAGAACTCGGCAGATCTTACCATCTCTGTCCTAGAGGGATTTGCATCCTTAGATGCCGAGGCGGGCACGCAATTCACATTCGGTGAGGACGTGCAGCATCTTGCGTGGCCGACAGTGGGCGCGTTCACGATCTATGGCGTCAACCGTATCGACGTCATGCGCGAGGCGGGGGTTGAAGATAGCCTACTGCGCCTACCGCTGATCGGTCCTGTACTTGCTCTTCTCCTTCACCTGCGGGGCTTGGTTGTTTTGCATGCCAGCGCCGTCGGGTTTGGCGACCAAGCGGTGGTCTTCATGGGCGACAAGGGGGCGGGCAAATCCACAACGGCGGCCGCTCTCGTTGCGATGGGCCACCGTCTAATCGCTGACGATATCGTTGCAATCGACGTCTCTCATCCACAGAGTCCAGTCGTCGTCCCCGGCTTTCCCCAGATGAAGGTCGATCGCGCCCTGCCCGCCAGCTTTCGCGTTCAAAACAGTGTTGCGCTGGAGGATCCGGTTCCCGATTTTCCAAAGCAGCTTCGTCGGCTGACAGCGGGCTTTTCCAATGAAACGGCCCATCCAGGCCGTTTTTTTGTCCTGGATCGCGGAGGCGAACCTGCCGTGGCCCCTATGGCGCCGGCGGACGCATTGAAATCGCTCATGCGCTTCTCCTACATGAGCCGCTTCCCCACCCGTCCCCGAGGCCCCGCTGAAGCCACCCGCCAGCTAAAGGCGTTCGCCGGACTTTCTTCATCAGGGTCCGTCCGTCGACTGCGTTTAGCGGATGACCTCGAAAGAATTAGGGAGGCCTCAGCAATCATTAGGTCGGATTTGTTACTTTAAAGGTCTCGACGGCTAGCATGCCGGTCCCGGTCATTTCAGCTATTCCGGTCAGTCGTTTCCCGACCCTGCTGACCTCCGGCGACGAGGCAAGCTAAACGCCAGGTCAGCTTAAACGTTGTCGACGCGGGGTTGACTGGACCTAGACCTCGCCAAAATGGGGCAAGGGGGAGCGCGACGGGCGCGCGCTGCGCGCTGGCATGGATCTTGAAGGTTTCAGACGCGTTCGGATCGTAAGCGGTGCAGCGTTTCTGGAGGTAAGGGGAGAATCAGCTGAGCTCGACATCAGACATCGCCATCTCAGCTTCGCTGTCGCCGCAGCGCCGCATTGCGCGCCCGCTGGTTGTAACCGCGCCGTCGGGCGCTGCGGTATTAGACCTGGACCCTGGGATAAGCCTCGCCCTTGAACTCGTGAGGGCGGCGCTGCTCAAGACGCCTGCGCGCGTTGACTTGGCGGTGGTCGACACCCATGGCCAGGAGGCGCTGGGCGATCTGCTCCGGCATAACCGGTTGGCCGTTTTGATGGCGCGCGGCTTGGCGCGCGACATGACGCTCCCCGACCGGCTGAAGACAATCGTAGCGGAGAGCCGAACCCTCGCGCTTCAATTCAATTCAAGAAACCTGCTGACGATTCGCACGCTGGCGCCGATGCTCAGTGCGGCTTCGATTCCCTTTGTCGTAATTAAAGGCCCGCTCGCTCAGCAACTGGCGTACGGCGACTTCTTCGCCAAGCCCTCGTCGGATGTCGACGTTCTCGTGTCGAACGAGGTCTTCGTCTCGGCCCGAAACTGCGTCCTAGGCGCAGGCTACGAGCTCCCAGAGCCGTGCGCATCGCCCTGGTGGCGCATCTTCCTGGGCGAGCAACACTTGCTGACCGACAATGTCTCGCTCGCCACGGTCGATCTGCACCATCGCACTCAGCAGCCCGGCTGTCCGACTCCGCGTCGGCCAGCGCTCTTCTTGACTGAACCTCATCTTGTGCGGTTGGGCGAAATCGAGGTCCCGATCCTTTCGAAAATAAACGCCATACTCCTCGCCTGTGTCAGTGTCGCCAAGGCGCTGGTGCATCGAGAACCCGCAGGCGGCTACGCCGCCGACATCGCCGCTCAGCTGCTCGCCCTGAGCCCACTGGAATTGCAAGGCCTCTTCGTCGCGGCGATCGAACAACGGCTGTCGAGCACCCTTCACCTCGGGTTGAGAGCCGCTGCGCTCATGTTCGGGATCTGTGTCCAGTTTCCAAAGACGCCGCGCGTCGTCCTAGATGCTATTTCCGATCGCGGCCTGCTTTCGATGCTTCTCACCCCCGCCGCCGACGACGTCGGCTGGCCCAAACGACGGGCGCTGCTGTGGGCGCTGTGCGACGCCAAGTTCCAATATCCGGTGGAGGTGGGTTGGGCGTTGTCTTCGGAGATCTGCCGCCGAATATACAACGCGGGTGAAGGTGAATAGTCCGGGGTGGTCAGTGACCGCGCCGCCGGCCCATGGCGCTCGGTGGAGATCGAGATTTGCGGATCGGGCGGATAAGACTTCCCGGCCCCAGCGAGCGATGATGTGCTGAATTCTGGCCGGGAAAGGCGCAGCTTCCCGCGTAAGCGGTCAAGGGCGAGCGCGCGGATATGGTCGCCCCATGGCTCGCTGGACTGCGTTGTCGTAGACATCAGTTCAGGCGGCGCAGGCCTATTGCTGAGGCGAGAAGACGCCGTACCGGACGCATTCGAGTTGGAGCTTAGCTCTGGGGAACGGATCGCGGCGCGAGTTGTCTGGCGCGCCCTCCCCCACTGTGGGGTGGTCTTGATCCGAGATCCCGAGTAAGCGGCGTTCCAGGGCCCACTCAAAGCGCATTTTCACACGCGCGCTTAGACTTCGGTCTGGCAAGGCGTGCAGGGATACGCAATGATCCCATGGTCGGCCCACGAATAGCGGATCGGGTCGTGCGGGTATGATTGCCCGACGGGGATGTTCACTCAGGCCGTGGGGCGCGGCGCTGCGGAACGCGTCAGACCAGGAAACAACGATGATCTTAGTCACAGCGATCGGTCTGGCCGTATTGAGCCTTCACAGCACTCCGCCCCTACACAGCCTCAAGGTCGAACAATGGATCGTCCAGACCCGGATCGACGGCTTTAACGGCAAGCTGACCTGCAGGCTTGGCGCGCCGGGAATGGCTTATCGCCCGGGCGTCATAGTCTTTCGGCTTGGCCGATTCGGCGACACGGCCGCGGCCGAATTTCGCCTCGACTCCGGCAGCGCCATGAGCGTTCGGACCGTGGACGACGAAGCCGCCTCAGCAAGGTTCCATGCAAGCCTAGGCGAGATCGACTTTCGATCTTGGAACGTGGTGGCGTTGCCGTTGGAGAGCTTGGTCAAGGCTGAGCGCATCGACATCCGGCCCTCGCCGACCCGTTCCGCCAGGTCCTTCAAGCTGAGTGGTCTGTCGCGGGCGATGGATGCGGCCCACAACCTTGGCTGTAAGGATGAGAACTTCTAGAGCGCCGCTTGGCTGACCGGCGGCGGAGCCATCATCGGCCGGCGTAGGCGGTCCAAGATGGGAATAGCGAGTAGACGTATCGCGCTCGGGCGGCTCGCCGCGGTTATAGGAAGTCGCAGCCATCTGCGGGCCTTCATGTCGCTCACCATCGTGATGAAAGCGGCCCCGTCTTTCAGGCTTGCGAGATGGCGTCGCATGACTTGACGCTCCACCGACGTCAGCGTCTTTCCGTATTCAACAATGAATCGCTCATCCGCGTCGATCATTGCTTGAACATCCGCAAGCTTAAGGCGATGGGAGATCGAGCTAGCATGCTTTGAATAAATGTAGCCAGCCGAACGGCGCCGCAGGTATCTAGCTCCCGTCGCCAATGCCTCAATAACAAGATTGAAATCCTCCGCGATGCGGAGTCGCTCGTCGTAACGAATCTTATTCCGTGTCAGGTACTCACGGCGAAACGCCGGCTTGAGATACCCGTAACCTTTGTTTTTTGCGAAAAGATAGCTTTCCTTCAGGAAATTATGCAGGGTGAGGGTTTCGCAGCTCTCATCGAGGTCTTCTTCAATATGGAGGCGCTTCGACCCTGCATGGTCGACCCATAGGTTGTCGGCGACGATGTCGGCGCTGTGCAACTCTCCGAGGCGAACCAGGACGCTCATGCGCCCTTCATCCATTGTGTCGTCGGCGTCCAAGATCGCCACCCACTCGCCCTTGGCCAGGTCCAGGGCTGCGTTGCGTGCGGCTGCAGGCCCACCGTTGGTCGGTAGACGCACGTAGATCAGACGAGGATCGTCTATGGCCTGGACGGCGGCCGCGGTCCCGTCTGTGGAGGCGTCGTCGGCGACAAGGACTTCGACATCGAGGCCTTGCTGGGCGAGCGCGCTGTGGATAGCCTTCTGGATGCTATCTTCCGCATTCCATGCAGCGATGATGATACTGAGGTCAGTCAACGGATGAGCACCCAGTCTACCACCCTCGCGTGAGAACGGTTCAGAGCGCCAATGTCAAGTCCGTTTGATCTAAGTCCCTCCAGTGCGCGCGATTTGGTCGCCCCGCCCAGCCGCGAGATCGACGTCAACGTCTGCGTCTGCACATTCCGTCGACCGTCCCTCGAACAATCGCTCCGCTCCATCGCCGCCCAGCTCGGCGCACCGAGCTTCGACATAACCGTGGCCGACAATGACGACGCGCCGACAGCGGAGGGGCTGGTGCGGCGCGTCGGCGCTGAGCTGGGAATATCGATCCACTACGTTCACGCCCCGGCCCGAAACATCTCCATCGCTCGCAACGCATGTCTTGCAGCAGGATCGGCCGGCTTTGTAGCGTTCCTGGACGACGATGAAACCGCGGACGCAGGATGGCTGGCCGCCCTTTGGGCCACTCTGTCCGAGGCGCAGGCCGATGTCGTGTTCGGGCCGGTCAGAGCCGCCTACCCCCAAGACGCGCCGGCCTGGGCGACCCAGGCCGATCTGCACTCGGTCCAGCCGGTTGTGCGCTCAGACGGCAAGATCGCTACGGGCTATACCTGCAACGTGATGATGCGACGCAAGACGATTGGCGCCCTGCAATTCGACCCCCAGTTCGGCCGCAGCGGCGGCGAGGACACCTGGTTTTTTCACCAGCTTTTCAGTCACGGGGCCACGCTCGCCTTCAGCCCGAACGCGTGGGTGTCTGAGCCGACCTCCGCATCGCGTCTAAGGTTGGGCTGGCTGCTGCAGCGATCGTTCCGGGCGGGCCAGAGCCATGGCCATATCCTTTCCACTCGTGGCGGCGGCCGGCTAAGCCAAATTGTCTCGGCCGCATCGAAGGCGGCCTACTGCGGAGTTGACGCCGCCCTTGGCGTCGCCGCGCCAACCCGTTGGCGTAAGGCCCTGGTGCGTGGCGCACTCCACGCCGGCGTGATCGCTCGGCTCGTGGGAATTCGCGACCTGCAGCTTTACTGACTGAACGCCTTGGCGGCCGACAGCCGCCTACACGCCGCCTTAACCGGTTTCGCGCATGGTCGAACGGTTAACGCTGTGGAGGCTCCAAGGTGATCGTCGCGGTTTCATCGAGCAAAGCGACACCTTGTCTCGCCGAAGCGGTCGGCCTTGCCGAACCCCAGCATCGCGTTCGCATTTCCAATCGGCTCTCGAGATAGCGAGTGGCGTTCATGGCGGCAATATCTGTGGCGGATCGGCGCGCGCCGATCGCATTGTCTCTGAAGGGCGCATTACGAGCCTGTAGATCGCACTTGGTATTTGCCGGATTATTTAGCGCGCTGCTAAATATACTCTATCTGGCGCCGACGCTCTACATGCTGCAGGTGTATGACCGAGTCATACCGACGCGAGGCGTGGCGACGCTCGCCTTCTTGACGGTGATTCTGCTGTTTTCGCTCGCCACCCTCACCCTGCTCGACCTCGTTCGGTCGCGGCTGCTCGTGCGCGCGAGCGCCAAGCTGGACCATGTGCTGGCCGCGCCGGTCATTCGTGCGACCCTCAGGTCGGTCGAGGGGGGAGAGCGGTCGTCTCGCGCTCTGCGCGATTTCGACACCCTGCGCGCCACGCTTACCGGTGCGGGGATCATCGCCCTGTTCGATGCGCCCTGGACGCCCGTCTATATCCTGGTCTGCTTCATGTTGCATTGGGTGCTCGGGTGTCTCGCCATCGCGGGATCTGTAATCGTGATCGGGCTGACGCTGTTAAACGAGCGGGCCACCAAGGCGCGCCTGCAGACCGCCAATGATGCGGCGTCTCGGGCCTACTTCTCCCACGAACAGTCCGTCGCCGCCTCCGACGTCGTGCGGGCTCTGGGTATGCGCGAAGCGATCACCCAACGTCATTTAGACGATCGCTTCACGAGCATCTCCCTTCAGGCCGAGGCTAGCTTCGCCGCTGGAGGATACATGGCCGCCACTCGATTTTTTCGGCTGGCGCTTCAATCTTTGGCCCTCGGCGTCGGCGCCTATCTCGCAGTGGAGCGTCAGCTCTCGGGGGGCGCGATCTTCGCCGCCTCCTTGCTGATCGGCCGTGCGCTAAGTCCGATCGAACAGGTGCTGGGGGCTTGGAAGGGAATTGTCAGCGCCCGGGGGGCGTACAAAGCGCTCGACATCCTTCTTGATCGGGTCGGCGCGCTGGGACGCAAGACCCGCCTGCCGACGCCGCGGGCGCTTTTGGAGGTCGAGCAGGTCACTGTGCTCGATGCAGCCCGGACCGCCCCGATCCTCTCAGGCGCCAGCTTCATCGTCCTGCCTGGCGAGATCGTCGGCGTAGTGGGCCCCAGCGGCGCAGGCAAGTCCACCCTGATGCGTGTGCTCGCCGGCGCCCAGTCGCCAGATCGCGGCCACGTACGGATCGACGGGGCGGACATGAGCGATTGGGATCAGGAGCAGCTCGGCCGCCACATCGGCTTTCTTCCCCAGGACTCGAACCTGTTTCAGGGCACCGTGCGCGAAAACATCGCCCGTTTCCGCGGATATCTTGAGACCGACCAGGACGCGCTGGACGCCATGGTGGTCGCGGCCGCCGAAAGTTGTGGCGCTCACCAGATGATCCTGCGGCTGCCGGAAGGCTACGAGACCATGCTGGGGGCGGCTGGGCGCGGGCTGTCCGCTGGCCAGTTGCAACGCATCGCACTGGCTCGTGCGCTCTTTGATGAGCCGCGAGTGGTGATCCTCGACGAGCCGAATTCGCATATGGATGCAGAGGGCGAGATGTTGCTCGGACAAACCCTTGCGCGGCTGAAAGCCAAAGGCGTGACGGTGTTCGTCGTGGCTCACCGCGCCGGAATCCTAGGCGGCGTAGACAAGCTGATGATCATCAGGGGCGGACAAGTAGCCGCGTTTGGGCCAAGAGAGCAGGTCATGAACGACCTTGCTCCCCAGCCCCCCACTCCCGTCGTCCGGCGTGACCAGCCGGCCCTAACGCCCTGAGGCTGTGAGACGATGACTGAGATATCGTTTGATCCCCACGTCGACGCCGCCTCCGCTGCGCTCGGCGATGTCAAAGACGATCCGGGCGGCGAAATCCGGGCAGGGTTAGGGGTCGCCGTCGCTTTCTTTGTCGTGTTCCTCGGCTGGGCGGCGCTTACGCCGCTCGATGCAGCGGCCATTGCGCAAGGCGAGGTCGCGGTGGCCGGGCATCGCCAGACCGTACAATACAAGGATGGGGGATCGGTCGCCGTCATCAACGTCAAGGAAGGCCAGCACGTCAGGGCCGGCGATATCCTCCTACGGCTTTCCGGAGACGAGGTGCGCGCCACAGAACGCACCCTGTCCTCCCAGGTCATTTCTCTCCAAGCGCAGGACGCCCGTCTGCAGGCCGAGGCGTTGCAGCGACCGATCGTATGGCCCGCCTCCTTCGCGACCTTGACCGGGGACGACAAGCTCGACGCCGATCGCGCCGAAACCCTTCAACTGGCCCAGCATCGCGCCCATGGCGCCAGCATGGCCTCGACGCGTGCGGTTCTTCGGCAGCGACAGGCGGAATTTAGCGCGCAGACGGTCGGCTACCAGGCGCAGATCGCCGCTAACGCGCGTCAGCTAAAGCTGGTCCAAGACCAGCTCTCCGGCACTCAGGCCCTCGCCGCGCGCGGCTTCGCCTCGATCAACACCGTTCGCGCCTTGCAGAGAACCGCAGCCGAGCTCGAGGGGACGAACGGACAGAGCGCGGCGACCCTAGCCGGGGTCAACCAGCAGATTGGCGAGGCGTCGCTGCAAATCGCCGCCGGAGAACGTCAACGCGGCGAAGAGGTCACCAATCAGCTTCGCGACGTCGACTACCAGCTGAGCGAATTGCAGCCCAAGCTCCAGGCGGCTCGCGATCAGGTCGCCCATACAGAGGTGCGCGCGCCAGTCAGCGGGACCGTCGTTGGGCTGTCGGTTTTCACTATCGGCGGCGTGGTCGCACCTGGTCAGAAGCTGCTCGATATCGTGCCCGACCAAGCGCCCCTTGTTATCAACGCCCAAATTATGCCAAACGACGCGGACGACATTCACCAAGGCCAACGCACCGAGGTGAAAATTCAGGCCTTCCATGAGCGGGCGATGCCGATCTTGAATGGAGTTGTGAGTCGGATTTCCGCCGATAGCTTCACCGATGAAAAAACCGGCGCGTCCTACTACACGGCCGAAATCGTGGTGCCCGCCGGAGAACTCGCCGCCATCCAAAAAGTTCGGGGGGCCAACGAGCATCTCAAGCCCGGCCTCCAGACCCAGATCGTGATACCACTTAAGAAGCGCTCAGCCCTGCAATACCTTTTGGATCCGCTGACTGAATCCCTGTGGAAGTCCTTTCGGGAACATTGATTAAGGCCCGCCGACAGCGGCTCGAATTCGCATGATCGATCCAGTGCGCCGCGAGGAAAGGGCGATTTTTAATGCTGTTTGGCTCGCTTGAGTTCCTTTTCGGCTTTCTACCGCCGGTTCTTATTATCTATCACGTGCTGCGACTGAACGATAAAGCCGTTCTAGCCAAATCTTGGCTCGTCGCGGCCTCGCTGGTTTTCTACGGCTGGTGGAAAATCAGCTATGTTCCATTGATGCTGATATCGATCGGCGCAAATTACGCCATTAGTCTGCTTATCGAAAAGAAGCCGCGCCAATCGAGAATCTATTTAATCATCGGACTTATTGGAAATCTCGGTCTTCTCGGATACTATAAATACGCAAATTTTTTCACGAGCACTGTCAGTGCGATTGCCGGCTTGGATTGGAACGCGAGACATATACTCCTTCCGCTGGCCATAAGCTTCTTCACTTTCCAGCAAATCGCCTATCTTGTGGAAGTATATAAAGAAAAGAAGGCCGCCGACAGCCTCCTGGACTACAGCCTTTTTGTCATGTTTTTCCCCCACTTGATTGCGGGGCCCATCACGCACCACAAGGAGATGCTTCCGCAATTTAAAAATGCCGGGCGTGGTAAGCTTTCACCTGCGTTTTTCTCGACCGGCGCCGCAGTTTTGATCCTGGGGTTGGCTAAAAAGGTCGTCGTAGCCGACACCTTCGCGCTTGTCGCAAACCCCATATTCGCAGCTGCGGAACATGGAGTTCACCTAAGCTTCTCCCAAGCATGGCTGGGCGCGTTGGCCTATACCTTGCAGCTATACTACGATTTTTCTGGCTATTCCGATATGGCCATCGGCTTGGGATTACTGTTTGGCATCCGTCTACCCGTAAATTTCGCCTCGCCGTACAAATCCACCAGCATAATCGAGTTTTGGCGGCGGTGGCATATCACGCTATCCCGTTTTCTGCGGCAGTACCTCTACATTCCATTTGGAGGGAACCGGAAGGGGCCGGCTCGCCGCTACCTCAATCTTTTCCTCACCATGTTGTTGGGCGGTCTATGGCATGGCGCGGGTTGGACCTTCATCATTTGGGGTGGGCTGCACGGAGCCTATCTGATCGTCAACCACGGCTGGCGGAACGCCTTTGGCGTCTTAGAGGGCGTGATCGCACGCTGCCTCGGTTGGTGTGTCACCTTTATCGCCGTCGTGCTGGCCTGGGTGCTGTTTCGCGCCGCCACCTTCCACGGCGCGCTTGCGATTCTTGGCGCCATGGTCCCCTGGCCTCAGGCGGCCCACGCCGCGTCCGCGGCGCCTCCGTCATTGGCCGCTTGGGTTGGCGTGATCGTCGCCCTCATCGGTTCGATCGCTCTACCTAACGCTTTGGAGATGGCGCGATATCCCGTGGCCATCGCCGGAGCTGAGGAGGCGGAGGGCGCGCCCCTACGACCGCTCCAGTGGCGGCTGTCCTGGGTTTTCACCGGCGTCTTCCTGGGCTTCATCGGCGCTCTCGCCCTGGCGAAACTGCCCGACCCCGGTATCTTCCTCTACTTCAACTTCTGACGGGCGGTTCACCGATGATGCGCCTTGTACGAACCGTTTGTCTTGGATTGGCCGTCGCCGCGGCCACCCTGTTTGGGATGTCGCTACTGCCGCATGATCGCTATGTGCGGTGGCAGGCGATGCGGACCGAGGCCTACGCCCGGCTCGGGTGGATCTACGAACGGATTCACTTCGACCCGACACCGATCGACATCGCCTTTGTCGGCACCTCTCACACGATGAACGGGGTCGACGCCGCGGAGGTGTCGCGTCGCGTGAGCCTGGCCACAGGTCATTGCGTCAATGCGGTGAACCTAGCCGTCCCCGAGTATGGCCGCAGTCTGCACTGGATTATCGCGCGGGAGCTATTGAAAAACAGGCCCGTCAAGGTGCTTGTTCTGGAGGTGGTGGAAAACGAGTCCCGGAAGCCTCATCCCCTCTTCCCGTATGTCGCTGATCTCCACGACGTCTTGACGGCCCCGATATTCATAAACGTTGGCTATGTCCATGACCTCGTACGTATTCCCTTTCGCCAGCTATCCCTAGGCTTCAAAAGCCTTTTCCCAGGGCAATTTGGTCTCAAGGCTGGTTTCGACGCCCGCAATTATGATGGCTCAAACGTCGACAACACGCGGATCGTAAATGTCGGCGGCGTCGCCATTACCCCGCTTCGAGACCGGGTTTACCCAAGGGATCGGCTGGAACGGGCGGCGCAAGACGCAGCACGGCAAAAGAGCTTGCATATGCTCGGTGCAAAGCTCGACGCTTATGAATATCGTGCACCGCGCTACTATGTCGATCAGATCGTGGCTGAGGCGGCGCGGCGCGGCGTCAAGGTCGTTTTCCTCTATCTGCCCGGATACGGCAAGCCGGCTGGCCCTATCGACGACAGCCTATACCGCGGTCGTGGTCCGATAGTGTCAGCCAACGACGTGTTGGCGCAGCCCAGCTATTGGTTTGACCCCGCACACCTGAATATGTTCGGCGCCGCGGCGCTCACCGCACGCCTTGGCCAAGACTTCGGCGCGCTCTATCCGCGGCTGGCGGGCAAGGATAGCGACAAACCCCTCGCCTGCCCCGCCATGCCCGGCCGTACGCCGCACCAACTTTAGATTCCCTTTAGACGGGTGAGACGCGATACAAGCAGCCCGCGCTGAACTCGCGTCGTTGGAACCGAACCCTTTGATCGAGAGCCTCGATCAGAGCGTCACGGTCCAGCCTGCGGAATATAAAGCCGGAGGAATTGCGACCCGGCCGATCGGGCGGTCGCTCATTTTGGGCGGGACTAGCGTGACTAAATGGCAACTGCGTTTGGGATCGGTCGGCGACGGGGTGTGACGCGATCGCGCCCAATCCGCCTTCCGGCTCTTATGGGACCTAGGCCCGAAGTGCTGCGCGTTCCGGAGCCAGATCGCGGCGCGCCGCGTTATAGCCAAGACCCCGGTCCCGCGACTTGCGAGCAAACGATCGGGAGCGGAGTCAACGCCATGATCTTGATAAAGGTGATGCATACAGAGCAGGCATGGCAGGTGGTGCGCGACGATTCGATTCTCGCCAACTTTGATCAACATACGAACGCGATCAACGACGCCTTGGACCGCGCCAAGGCGTTGTTTGCGGAGGGTTCCGACTCCGCTGTATTTGATTGCTCGCTAAGCCCGTCAGTGCTTGTAAGGCGATTTGGCCACGATCCTGAACATTTCTGGGCCGAACCTCTGTAGGCTGGTTAACAAAACATGAGCCCGGGATTGCAATAGTGTTTTAACATTGGATGTTGTTGTCTGATTAAGTCTATATAATTACGGTGAGTTCATAGCCTTCCGATAGTTACCGTCCCAATCTCTCGAGGGACGTTCATGTCTTCCACGGATCCTTTCTTGGATTTCTACGGGAATCCTCTGCCGTACAGCGCCAATCCAGTTTCCAGCGTCTATGCGACCGCGCCAGGCACGACCGTCACGGGCAGCGCTACCGCCGCCCAAGCGATCTGGTCCGATGGCGGCAACGTCCTGGTCGGGGGGGCGGGCGATAACACCTATTATGTCTACAGCCCGCTTGACCAGATCGTCGAAAAGCCGAACGGCGGCGTCGATACAGTCAAGATCAATGGGATGGACTATCAGCTTCCCGCCAACGTCGAGAACCTGGCGATCGGCGGCAATGGCGTCGCCTACGGCAATTCAGGCGCCAACATCATTTGGGGTCAGGGTTCGGGCACCCAGACGATCGACGGGGGCGCGGGCAACGATCTCATTGAGCTGGGGACCGGCAAAAGCACGGTCATTTTTGACGCCAATTCCGGGCACGATGCTGTCGACGGCTTCATCGCCGGCGCAGGTCATGATGTCGTCTCGCTCGGCGGCTACGTCAACTTCACGTCCTTTGCCCAGGTGCAGGCGGCGATGACGCAGGTCGGCAGTAATGTTGTCCTGCAGCTTGACGCCAATGATGCTGTTTTGTTCAGGAATGAGCAGATATCGGACTTCACAGCGTCGAACTTTCAATTAGCCGTCAATACGGGCGCCATGAAAATGACGTTCGACGACGAGTTTAACTCGTTGAGCCTCAACAACGGCACCTCAGGGACCTGGACCACGAATTTCGGCTACGGGGCGACGTCGAACTCGTTAGGTAGCCGCACGCTCACGTCCAATGGTGAGAAGGAAATCTACGTCGATCCCACGATGACGGGGGCGGGCACGACGGCGCTTGGGCTCAATCCGTTTTCGATCAACAACGGTGTGCTGAGCATTACCGCCAGCGCCACACCTGCCGCCGACAAGACGGCGCTCTATGGTTACAGCTATGTGTCCGGGCTGCTGACCACCAAGGAATCCTTTCAGCAGACCTACGGCTATTTCGACATCGACGCCAAGCTACCTACCGGATCTGGAGCTTGGCCGGCCTTTTGGCTGCTGCCCGCCGACGGGAGCTGGCCGCCGGAGCTTGACGTGCTTGAGGCCTCCAACGGCACCGACACGGTCAGTGAAACGGCCCACTCGGTTGTCAACGGCGTGGCCACCCAGGACGCCATATCCAGCTACGTGCCGGGCAGCACGACGGGCTTTCATGACTACGGGGTCTTATGGACCGCTTCGACCATCACTTGGTATGTCGACGGCGTTCAGGTGGCGCAGGAGGCGACGCCTGCCGACATGAACAAGCCCATGTATATGCTGATCGACCTGGCGATTTCGGGGTCGGCCACCAGCACGCCGAGCTCTTCCTTCACCTCGACGATGCAGGTGAATTATGTGCGGGCCTATAGTTTGGCCGACTCGCCCGTGAGCGTGCCCGCGACGAGCACGACGGGAAGCAGCACACCCGCCACCCCGACCTCAGCGCCCGCCACTTCAGGCACGACGAGCTCGACCTCGACCGGGGCCAGCACAACCTCCACGACGACGCCGGCGACAACGCCCAGCTCGACCCCGACAACGGCTGCTTCCGCCACCTCGGGGACGACGAGCTCGACTTCGACCGGAACCAGCGCGCCCGCCACGACGACCCCAGCCACGACGTCAAGTTCGTCCTCGACGACGTCGACGGCCGCCGCCTCCAGCGCCGCGAGCTCGACTCCAACCGCAACCCAGTCCCCCTCCGCCACGGCCGCCACCTCGGTTCCGACGCACGCTGCGGCAGCTTCCGCTCTCACCGCGATGGCGGCGCCGTCCACGAACGGTTCGCTGCTTGAGACCACGCCGACCCTCGCGACGCTGAAAGGGGGCGCGGGTAACGATGTCTTGGTCGTGAACTCAGGCGCCGCCTATTTGCAAGGCGGCGCCGGAGACGATGTCTTCGTGTTGCATCCCGGCGTCACGATAGGGACCCAGATTGCCGATTTTACGCGCTCGGCAACGGAGCATGATTTCATTCAGTTGAGCGGATTTTCCACCGGATCGTCGCTTGTGTTTGCTTCCTACTCCGGCCAGGGCACCACGAGTCAAAACGACGCCTTGCAGTATTATTCGGTGGAGGACGCAAACCATAAGGTCGAAGCGCAATTCCTTGTCCACACGATCGGCGGCCAGACGCAATTAGTGGCTGGTCAAGACTTCGCCTTCATCGATGCGACTGCGGCTTCCACTTCCGCCGTCCCTTCTTCCACGACGTCCGCCCCCTCAACCCCCACGCCGGCCGCTACCACAGCGTCCACGCCTGCAACGTCGTCGGGGACTCTTGCAGCATCGGCCGCCGCCCAACCTAGCTCTTCGACGACCACCCCCTCCTCGACGACATCGTCCAGCCCCGCGAGCAGCGGAATCCCGTCTCCAACCGCTGGGGGCCAGCTCTTGGAAACGACCACCGTCAATCACACGCTAAAGGGTACGGCGGGCAACGACGTTTTGATCGGCGGCGTCGGGGGAGATTTCCTTCAGGGCGGCGCGGGCGACGACACTTTCGTGTTGGAACCGGGGTTTACCGTCGGCACTCAAATCTCGGATTTCACCCGCACCGCTACGGAGCACGACTTCCTCGATCTTAGCGGATTTGGCTCAGGCGCCACTTTGCAGTTCGCCTCCTACTCGGGCCAGGGGACGACTTCAGAAAACGATAGCCTCCAGTGGTACCAGGTGATGAGCCCGACCCATTCGGTCCTGGGGCAATTTCTTGTGCACGAGATGGGCAGCCAAACCCACCTAGTGGCGGGTCAAGACTACGCCTTCATTTAGCGAGCCAAGCAACCTAGTCCGGCTTGGGCCTGAGGATTGCAACTTGGACGGGGGCTCGGCGGCCCCCCGATCTTTCTGTGGGCCCGGTTCAGGCGAACGGGGACGTTTCATACGATCTCTGCGCATCATGTTGAGGTGGATCCCCCACATTGCGGGCCAGTCGATCAGTGCAGAAGCGAGGCTTGTTTTCGAAGGCGGCGTCAAGGCGGCGCCAGCCAGTCCGCCAGAGGCGCTGTCTGTTGGGGCGGTCGGCGGCCATGACCGCCCGAGCCTCGCCCGTGATCGCAGTGTGGGTTGCGTGACAGAGCATGCCGAAATGGCGCTCAGTCCGCTGCATTTATCTGCGCGAGGGGAAGGCTAAAAGGGCGTGGCTGTCCGGGTGACGGCCAGGGCGCGGAGCTTGGGAATCGGTCTGAGCGCCATTAGGGTGGGGAATCGATGACCTGTTATGGATATGCGCGGGCGAGCAGCACCGATCCCGACGTCGTGGCGCAGCGCGCGAGTTTGCGGGCGGCGGGCTGCACCAAAATCGTCACTGAGATCGCAAGCGCCAAGTCGCGGCGTCGCGGCGCCAAATTGGCCGCCCTCCTTGCCGAGCTGCAAGCGGGCGACAGCGTCGTCGTCACCCGGCTCGACCGCTTTGGCCAGTCGATGAGTGCGCTTCAAGGCGTCCTAAGCCTGCTGAAATCGAAGGATGCATCGCTTAGAGCGATCGAGCAGGGGATCGATACCCGCACGCCCTCTGGGGAGGCCCTTGGCGATATGCTGGTGTTATTCCTCGATTTCGAAGTCAATGCTCGCCGTGAGCGCCAGGTTGAAGGCATCAAGGCTGCGAAGGCGCGAGGCGCTTATATGGGGGGGCGGCCGGCCTCGATCGACGTCGCAAAAGTCAGCGACCTACAGGCTCAGGGTCACGGCGCAGCTGAGATCGCGAGGCGCTTGGGGATTGGAATAGCCTCTGTGTACCGCCTCAGAGCCGAGGGACGGCTGAATGCGGACGCTTCTAGCTCCCGTCGGTCGCCCCTGAGCAGTGACCATTGAGGTGGCGCCAGATTTATCGCTTTGACATCCAGCGGCCTTTGGAATGGTCACTGGGTGGATGTCGGTGAGCCTTTGTTCCGGCGAGCGCGGTCAGCCCAGGGTTTATCCAAAGAGGCGCGACCGCCAAAGCCGAGTGGCGTCGGCGCTGTTGTCGCTCACCGGTCCTGAAACGAGGCGAGCGGCGTAGGCGCCGCGGTGGCGTCGACCGAGTGGGACGCCTTGGAGCGCCGTCGCCGCTGAAATGACGAGATCGCGTCTTCTCGACCATATGGACGAGGCGTCGTTTTCCACCCCGCCTTTCGGGGGGTAGGGCTGACCCTTAAGGAAGACGGCCATCAGCCCCCTCCCCGATGCGAAGCCTCGGCTTGGAGCCTGCTCGTTACAGTGCGAGCCGTTGCGCCCGCGCGAACACGCGATTAAGCGCTCGCGGTTGGCGAGCGTCGTGAGAGCCTTCCAGCCGTTGGACGGGAGACATAGAGCAACGAAGGTAGCTTAGGGGTGGGTAGCGGCGAGCGGCGAGTTACATAAAAGGCCCCATCACGATCCTTGGAGCGTGCAGCAATGACGGTCCGTCCGACTCTCACCTATGTCGTCGGAGACATTCACGGTCGCTACGATCTGCTCTGCCAAGCTGTGGAGAGGATCAATCAGCATGCGGGGGGCAGGTCCGGCCGGGTGGTGTTTTTGGGCGACTACGTCGATCGTGGGCCGCAGAGTTCGAAGGTGATCGATAGCCTCATGGTGGCCCAGCGCCTGAGCGCGGCGGTCTGCCTCAAGGGAAATCATGAGGACATGATGCTCCGGGCGTTTCTAGGGGACGCCGACGAGGCGATTTATTGGATCCACGCGGGGGGTGAGGCCACGCTTCGCTCCTACGGGAGCCAGAGCGGGCTAATGGCGGCGATGCATCTGGTTCCGCCAACTCATCTCGACTGGCTGAGAGCGCTCCCCACGATCTTGGAGGACGAGCACCGGATTTATGTCCATGCCGGCTTGGACCCATCGAAACCTGCGGACGACCAGGATGAGCATACCCTGTTGTGGATTCGAGAACGGTTCCTGCGCGCCGATCCAGCCGATTTCGCTGGCCGAAAACATATCGTCCATGGTCACACGCCCGAATGGGAGGGCAAGCGTGAAGCCGCCGAGCCAGAGTTGCTCGCCCATCGCACGAACCTGGACACGGGCGCATTTTGGACGGGCGTATTGACCGTTGGAGTGTTCGACGCGCTGCAACCGGGCGGGCCGGTGGATGTGCTGCGTGTTTGCGACCCTTCCTCAACAGGCGCGAGGTAGGTGCAAAACCGGCGAGCCCCTGCCTATCGCCCACGTGGCCCGCAGCCGAGCCGCCTTAGCTGAGCATCTCGATCTGCCGTGCGCCGGGTCGGCGAGATCGAACCGGCGACGTTGCGGTGACGATGGTGGCCTATGTCTAGATGTCCGTGGCCGCTCGTCCCGTGCCGACGGCACCCCCGTGCAACTGTGGCAATGCCATTTTGGCGCCAATCAACGGTTCGCCCTCTCCCCTGATGGCCGCATCCATGAGGTGTCGTCGGGCAAATGCCTAATCGCCTCGGCCCCTAAAGACGGAGCCCCCGTGGTTTCTCGATACCTGCACCAACACGCCAGATGAGGTGTTTTCCAACCGTAGGTAAATCAATCCCGCGCGGCCAACGGGCCGCGCGGGGTCTGAGAAGCGGGTCTCCTCTGTTCGTCACCCGGTATCGGTCGTGGCGAGGCGTAGTCGCCCTGTCGTGGGCCTGAGGGGTCGACGACAATAGTCGCCGTGGCCCCATTCCGCTCGCTTGATCCGCCTCTGGACCACTTCCGAGCAGTCCCACGGCGTCGAAGGCGGCGGATCGCTTCCCAGTCTTTTCCTGGAGGAAACGATCCGCCCAGGTTAGCGCTGGAGTCTTAGTTCGAGAAAATGTTTGATTTCGTCGCCTTTGGTTGCTAGCGCCTATCTCGCTCAACTAGGAGGCACGATCCTTGCTCCCATGCGGTCTAAATACCGTTTTGAGATGAGTGAGGGGCCCGTGTCGCCTGACGTCAACCTACACATCGGAAAGCAGATAAGAGCGCGCCGCACTCAATTGAAACTTACCCAAGCGAAAGTGGCGAGTTCCTTGGGTTGCGGCTTCCAGCAAATTCACAATTATGAGTGCGGTATAACGCGCCTATCCGCTGAACGGTTGTGGCACCTTGCCCACGCCCTTGGGGTGCCGGTGGGATATTTCTATGAGCAGCTCGACGCCCCGTCAACTCCAACGCTCGCCGAGTGTTCCTTGAGGTCTCCGCCCCCTCAGTTTGCGGGGGGCGGCCTCAAACCTTAAGCATTCTCGCGATGTGAACGTGTTTTCCCCCGAAGCGCGTTGCCCCAATTCGACCGCTCACTTGTAAGTCAAGCTGGGAAACATAGGTTGCGCCGCCAATCGAGGTGATCGACAGCGGTTTCCCTAATGCCCGGGGTCCCCTCCTCGTCGATGCGACGCCTCTCAAGCGGACATCTCTCAACGCGTGTCTGAAAAGCTACCCCTAAGGCGGCTTTGATACGATGCCGTCCATAAGGATCACGGGAGGATCACGGGGCCCATTGGCTATCACGCACGCAGGAAGATCCAGGCCTGCTGGCGCCGTTCCAATCGGAGCCTACGTCCAGCCGCAACAGCCGCATCCGTGCAACGAGCAGCCTACGTCTTTTCGGCCCCACGGACACGTCCGCGGGCGTCGCAGCCTGCTGGCGTCGGTCCAGCTGTGAGCCGCCGTGTCTGCCGCTGATCCTTCGGGGCGCGCAGAAATCGCTCGCCAATGGTGAAGCTTTATGTAAGGTGCCGGCGTGCCGGTCCCCGAAAGGGAAGCGATGGCGCGGGAAGTCCGGCGCGAACCAGCCTCCACGGGCGACGCGCCGGACCTCCTCCCAGCTCAGACCCCGAGATATCATTAGGCTACGATCGTGAGTTTAGTCGTCGCCTCGCTCTGAAGCCGGGCTTCGTCCTGTGTAACGGTTGGTCTCCTTTGGCCGCAGCGGCGCCTCGATGTGCATCGCCGTCCCTTGGGCGATCTAAAGACGGTCCGCAGGCGAGTTACCGGAACGTCCCCAATATCGATTCCATTCATGTTTTTTGGGCGCTGCGCGCTTACGCATGGCCGGTTCTGAACGTCAGTCGCGGACGACGCTAAGCTAAGCGTTTTACCGAAAACTTGATTTCGGCTTTTGGAACTAAAGAGCCGTAAGACCGACAATGAAGCACGCTGCATTACGGCATGAAACTAAGCTCGTAAATGCGCCAACAGATGATCCATGTTGTATAATGGCGGTTTTGTTTATCTGACGTCATAAGGACGCGACTTGCGCGTGCTTACAAGGCGATGAACATGACCATAACAATCGAAAATGCAAAGATTACTCTACGAACGTGCGTTGAAAAACCCACGCTGGTAAAACAATACTAACGGTGAGATGGAAGATGATGCCTGTCATTGTGTCGGTTAGCGCATCATCGAGTTTCGTTTGCGCCGTGGACCAGGTTTAGATTCTTTGGATCAGCGCTCTGGTGGGCTTATCTAGCGAACGCTGAAGAGCTCGGTTATTTTCCCATTTTTAGGCAACGCGTAGAGATTGCCGTCGTCTTCGATTATCATGGCGCCAGCCACCGGGCGCACCCGCTCACCGTGACATCGTCGCTACCAGCAAATCGGGTGCGGGGCGTCTCTCGAAGTTAAAAGATGGTCGTGGTGGATCTCTGCGTCGTTGAAAATCCAGCGATTACGCCTCGAAGGCGATTCGCCGGATGAGCCAGGGTTGCCAACTGCGAGGCGCCATGCTCAGGCTTGTCGACACCCATGAACACAGGAGTAGGGATGTCGAGCGTCATCGCGGCTGACGATTTCACGCGAAAATTCCATACCTTGGATGGGATGCGCGGTGTGGCGGCGATCGCGGTCGTGTTGCGCCACGTGCGATTTACTGGCCGATGGCCCATTCCAGGATCATATCTAGCCGTCGATCTGTTCTTCGTGCTGAGCGGTTTTGTGCTCGCCCTGTCCAACGATCAGTACCTCGCCGCAACGACGGGCCAGACATGGCAGCGGCGCATGAAGTTCATGTTTGGCAGGCTAGTCCGACTATACCCGCTTTACATCCTCGGGACCGCGGTTGGGGCAGCGTTCCTCATCGCTCACAATGGCGTTCATATGGCGGCACCCGCCATTCTTCTGGCCGCGTTATTCCTGCCAGCTCCCGCTCAACCGATGCCACTTGGCACCTATCGCGGATCCATCTTTCCAGCCAATTTTCCAGCCTGGTCGTTGTTCTATGAGCTCGTGGCCAACGGGGTGTATGCTCTGTTCGCTCGACGGTTGGCCGTCCGCATCTTGCTCGGGCTGCTCACCGTTATGGCCGCACTTCTCATATTTGAAGCCTTCAAACGCGGGAGCTTAGATCTTGGGTCGGCCTGGAACACGAAGGCCGGCGGGATCATACGCGTCCTTTTTTCCTTCTTCGCAGGTGTGACGGTTTACAAGCTGTGGCTCAGTGGAGTACGCGCGCCTCGCCTACCTTCGTGGCTTCTAGCGCTCCTTCCGTTCGCCTTATTCATGATCCCCGGTCCGCGTCCCATTGTTGACCTGCTAGAGGTGTTCATTGTCTTCCCACTGCTCGTGCTCGCGGGCGCCTGTACGGAGCCGACCGGATTACTTCGAAGGCTGATGGTGGAGAGTGGCGAGGTTTCGTACCCGCTCTATGTTTTGCAGGCCGCCTTCTTCTGTGTCGCAGCTCTAGTGGCGCCGGACGCTTTCGGCCATGGCAATGGCCCAAAGGCGCCAGCCATTGCCGCAGCGTTCATGGTTGGGACTCCATGCATTAGCTGGGCCGCTTACAAATTTTATGACGTACCCGTGCGTCGCTGGGTCCGGAAGAGCTTCCCGGCTCTGATGCCGAAGAGCGTCCTCAATCCAGCCTCCCCGCTTGCAGATTGATATGTCTGCTGAGAAAGTTGGAGCTGTCGGCTTTTACCCTTATTCGGGTTAGGTCAGTCAGGGAGCATTTGCACCCTGATTGACATTCGGAGGTATTGGAGCCGGATCCCTTCATCGATTGCCGCGCTTCCTCTGTTGGTTAGCGGGAGACCAGAAATGACAGGGTCAAGCCGAACAGCTGAAATGGACCTCTGAGCGGTTTGGCGACGTGGCGAGGTCCAGCGAAGAACTCAGATTTGACTTTGCCTATCGGCATGCTCACTGCCACATGTGAGTTCGCATCGGCCTTGTTGGCCGTTGCAGCCGAACGACCCGACTTGGACCAGATTGTCGGGCCAAAGCTACATGGTGGGCGCGGCATGCTTCCACGGTTCGATCCGCCGCTCGCTGCTGGCGCTCTCCGCGGACGTCCTGCGCCCGACCTCGACCCAGGCTTCATGCTGGTGGTGGGCTACTGCTTCGGCATCCGCTCTGAACGACGGCTGTGCGAAGAGGTGCACCTCAACCTGGCCTACCGTTGGTTCTGCCGGCTGGGGCTGGAGGGCGATGTACCCGACCATTCCACCTTCTCCAAGAACCGACACGGCCGCTTCCGCGACAGCGATCTCCTGCGCCGCCTGTTCGAGCAGGTGGTGCGCCGCTGCATGGACGAGGGCCTGGTCGGAGGCGAAGGCTTTGCGGTGGACGCCAGCCTGATCGAGGCCGACGCCAGCCGCCAGACCTGCGTTCCAGGCGCCGAGGGCCTGCCGCCGGATGTGACCAATCGAGCGGTCGAAGAGTATCTGGCGGTGCTGGACGAGGCTGCCTTTGGCGCGGCCACGCCGGTGACGCCCAAGATGCTGTCGCCTTCCGACCCCGCTTCGCGCTGGACAGGCGCGGACGGCGGGCTGGCCTACTTCGCCTACTGCACAAACTACCTGATCGACCTCGACCACGCCGTCATCGTCGACGTTGAGCCCTCCACCGCCGTGCGCCAGGCGGAGGTGGCGGCGGCCAAGACGATGATCGAGCGTACCCGCGAGCGCTTCGAGATCTGGCCGGAGCGGCTGGCCGCCGACACCGGATATGGCTCCGCTGAGATGCTGGCGTGGCTGGTCCATGAGCAAGGAATTGAGCCGCATATCCCGGTGTTCGACAAGAGCAGGCGTACGGACGGGACCTTCTCTCGCGCCGACTTCAGCTACGACCATGACAGCGACACCTACCGCTGTCCCGGCGGGAGCGCCTTGACCACGCGCGGCACGGTCGGCGGCGACAACGAGATCCGCTATCGGGCGAGCAAGTACGACTGCACGCCATGCGCCCTGAAGGCCCGGTGCTGCCCAAAGGAGCCGGCCAGGAAGGTCGCCCGCTCGATCCACGAGGGTGCGAGGGACATGGCGCGCGCAATCGCCAAGACCGACGCCTACCTGACCTCCCGGCGTCAGAGGAAGAAGGTGGAGATGCTCTTCGCCCACCTCAAACGCATCCTGAAACTCGGTCGGCTGCGACTGCGAGGTCCCAACGGCGCCCGGGACAAGTTCCTCCTCGCCGCCACCGCCCAGAACCTGCGCAAGCTCGCCAAGCTGGTCGCGCCTCCGGCCGCCGTCCCAGCCACATGAGGGGAGAGCGGCCCCTCGCAGGCTCGAGCCGGCTGCTTCAGCTCGTCTGAAAACCCGACTTCTTCAACGGAATAGGGGTAAACCGGCCACTCAGGGGCAAGGTCGAGGCCGAAGCGACATTTTGGCTGAGCGGCCCCAGGGCGCCTCCAGGAACAGGACTCTCCTAGAGTCGGCTAAGAGCCGAGGCTGTGTAAAAACCCTTTTGGCCTCCGCAGCCCGGTAATGCGCATTGAGGGCGAGCGCGGTTGGTCAGACCTGCATGGCGGCGATGAGCGGCTTGGTCCCGAGGATCGCCATTACCCGCTTCAGGTTGTAGGCGAGGACGTGCAGGCTGATCTCGGTTCTGACGTTCTTTAGCCTCTTCATCAGGAAGTGAGCCGAGCCGGTCCAGGCTTTGATCGTGCCGAACGGATGCTCGACCAGTTTTCGTCGGGTGCGCATGCTGTACGGCGCGAGATCCATGCGTCGCTGCATGGCGTCGATCACCGCCTCATGCTCCCATCGGGTCACCCGTCGCTCAACGCTCGGTGTGCATTGCGGCTTGAGATGGCATGCCTGGCAGCTAGCGCGATCCCAGTAGCGGTGCAGGGTCAGCCCCTTCTCGACCGTCGTCATGTGCTGCGGCAGGAGACTGCCCGCGGGGCAGCGATACACGTTCTGCTCGGCTAGGTAGACGAAGTCCTGTTTGCCGAACCGTCCGTCGGCTCGCGAGCCGGAGGTTTGAGGCCTTGGGACGATGGGCGTAACGCCGATCGCTTCGCAGGCAAGGATCTCTTCGCCAGAGAAGTAGCCGCGGTCCGCCAGTACGTCCAACGCTTGGTCGCCCATTGCGGCCTTCGCCTTCCCGCTCATGGCGGCGAGCTGCTGGCGGTCGCTGCCGGTCATAATCACGTCGTGGGCGACGATGAGGTGGTGCTCGGCCTCTACAGCGGTCTGGACATTGTAGCCGACGATCCCCGTCAGGCGTCCGCTGGTGGCCATCGCCCTGGCATCGGGGTCGCTCAGAGAGATTTGGCCGCCCGGCGTGGCGGCGACCTCCACCTCCAAGGTTTTCAATGCCTGCATCTGGGCGCGAAGCAGAGCGATCTTGTCTCTCAGCCGCACGGCCCGCGCCTGCGCCAGTTCACCTTCATGCCGGTCGGCGGCGTCCAGATCTTGCAAATAACCGGCGATGTTCTCCGCCACCTGCTCCATCCGCTTCTTCAGCTTCGTCGCGGTGAAGTTCCGATCGCGAGAATTGACCGCCTTGAACTTGCTGCCGTCGATCGCCGCGAGGGCTTGGGTGAACAGGCCCAACTCCCGGCACAGCACCACGAATTGGCTGCAGGTGGCCTGGATCCCAGGACCATTGTCTCTTCTGAAGTTGGCGATGGTCTTGTGGTCGGGAGTCAGCCGTCCCGTAAGCCACATCAGCTCGACGTTGCGATGCGTCTCCCGCTCCAACCGGCGGCTCGACTGAACCTTGTTCAGATAGCCGTAGATGTAGAGCTTCAGCAACGTCGCGGGGTGATAAGCTGGCCGCCCCGTCGAGGCTGGCGCCATCCCATCAAAGCCGAGCGATCCAAGATCCAGCTCGCTGACAAACACATCTACAATCCGGACGGGATTGTCTTCTGACACATAGTCTTCGAGGCAGCTGGGCAACAGCGCTTGCTGCTGACGATCTTCACCTTCAACGAAGCGGGACATCTCAGCACCCAACGCTATAGCGTCACGAGCCTACCGTGATTTGCTCTTTTTACTCAGCCTCAGCCATGATTTGCCGTTGCGGATAAGCTGCAAACAGCGAGTAGCGCCAACCATTTGGAGAATCCGCGCCAATGAATGAGCAGGCTCCACATGGCGTTTCGTTCGGGTAACGAGCGCTAAAATTGGAGAAAGGCCCGCGCCTAATCGCGCGAGCTTTCGTCGCGCAAGGCCTGCAACCGCTCCTGGCAGATCTCGCGGACCATGCCCATCAGGATCTCCACCCGCTCCTGCAGCCAAACCAGCTCCTCATCACTGACCTTATAGTGTCGCGAGTAGCGTCCCTTGACGTACGCGGCGCGGAGCAGCTCGAAGCATCGACGTTCGAACTTGCTCTCGGCCGGCCAGACCACAGCCAGGCGGACATCTAGCGCCTCGCTGAGTTTCCGCAGACGGACAAGGTTATGAGATTTGGGGGAATAGAGCGTTAGCACAAGCAAAATTACATTGTAGAGATGCTCAGAAGCCTGATGAAGTTCGAAGGCTGCAGCTTTCCTAAAAGCTCTTCTCTTTGCGAATTTGGCCAATTCAAGCCGCTCGTTGGCGCTTTCTTCGCCGTCGCTATAATAGTGCTCGATCTCTTCCAGGGCATGCGAGGGCACCAGCGGCTGGGGGTCGACGAACGGCAGCTCGGGCGTGTCGAACAGCACGATCCCGTCCCGGACGATGTCGATGAAAAAGTAGCGACCGCGCTCCAGCTGGTGGTTCACATCCTCCAGGGTGTGGACGATGAAGTTCACCGGCGTGCGCAGGCGAACCCCCGCCGACAGCTCGCTGAGCAGCTGCTGCTCGGCCCCCTCCCAGAACTCCAACCCGTCGGTCAGCCGCTCGTGGTCCACCACCACCAGCAGGTCGTAGTCCGAGAAATAGCGCCCCACCGGGTCCTCGACCCAGTCGCCCCGCGCATAGCTGCCGAACAGGATGATCTTGACGATCCGCCCGTTGACCAGGTGCTCGGCCGTCCGGCTCGCCACCGCCTCGGCGAACTGCGCCTGCAGGATCTGCGTCACCAGCCGCAGCTCCTGCCGCTTGCCTTCCGGCAGATGTTTCAGACTGCTCCGCACCCGCCGCTTGTCGCCCCTGCGCCTGAGCTTGGCAAGGTCGCGCTCCGCACGCGCCGTCCGGTCGAAATCTCGCGCCAGCATCGACGATCACTCACGCTCTGGAGCCTAAGAGTCCAGCGGTTCGAGCGCCAATGCAAGCCCTGCGGGCAATCGACAGGATCGCAACACGGCGTGGCGAAGATGCAGTCAAGAGCTAACTCCGAACGCGCCGGATGTCGAGACATGGGCCTGGGCGCCTCGCGCCGATCGGCGCGACCGGGCTCTACTGCGCCAGGCTCGCTGCGCTCTCCACGCTCCGCCGAGCCGCTTTCGCGTCTCGGCCCCTGCGGGTGGCGATCCCTGGCGCGGGCGGAGCGCCGCTCCGCCTATGGCCGTCGCGGGCATTGTCAGCGCGAATGTTCCGGGCATGGCTCCGCCCCTGCTTGCTTCCTGTTCGGAGGCAGCCGTCATCGCATTCTATTGCAGAACAGGAGAGGCGCGGCTGGCGGCTCCGCAGTTCTGCCCCATCCGCCCTAAAAGGCCGTGAACAGTGGCTCCAGGTAGTTTGGTTTGACAGTGCCCCGGCGAGCTGTCGAACCAGCGAAACGGATTGGGCGGGGCTTGACCTCGGCCATGGGGCTGGCCTTAGCCCCCTCTCCTCCCGCCGTCAATTTGCGCTGACAAGGCCCGGATTAGCGGCCGCGTACCGCGATTGCTTCGATCTCCAGCATAGCCCACGGCGCGGCCAAGGCGGCGACCTGAAAGGCGGAGCGCGCCGGTTTGTTGGGCTGCTGGGGGGTGCCGAAATATTTCACATACTCCGACTGCATGCCGGCGAAGTCGAGCTTGCCGGTCTTGGGATCCGGCCCGAGGAAGACAGTCAGCTTGACCACGTCCTTCATGTCGAGCCCTTGGGCCTGCAGCGCCTTCTGGATCTTAGCGAAGACGCTGGCCGCCTGGGTCTTGGTGTCGCCATATACCGCGCTTTCTCCCGTGCCCGAGACCGGGTCGGCGAGTTGGCCGGACAGGTAGAAGGTCTCGCCGGCCCACACACCTTGGGCGATAGCGGCCTTCTCGGTCTGAATGTGTTTTACGGTGACCTGCGCTTGGGTCACGGCTGGCGTTAAGGCCAAAGCCAAAGCCGATATCAAGAAAATACTGCGATTCATTCCAATACTCCTAAGTTTGAATGGACGGATGCTCAATTATCCCGGCGCCAACACTGCTCTACCTATCGTAATTGACAAGACCTTTGTTCGACACTGCGCCATTTACTCTGCTGAGTTGATTTTGCCGGAGCGCTTGCCGCCGACGGCGCGTGGGGCTTTGACCGCTTCCGGATCGATCTCGTCCCCGTGGGCATTGTCGAAACGGCAGGGACGTGGCCGAGGCTCAGCCTCCCCTTCGACTGGTTGGGACATTCGGCGACGAGGCGGGCGTTGATGCGCGCCACCTCGTACTTGCCTCCCAGCCCAACGCAGACGGCCAAGAGGTTGAGGTCGGCGGAGGCGACGATCAGGGCAGCGCGCGGATCGTATGGCCGACGACGCAGCACGCCGAGCCTGCACCGCCCCGTCTCTGCGGAGTCGTCGGCCAGAAGCCCCGCGCCCTCCCCCACCGTGTTCGCCATCCCCATCCCATTCATCTCCCCTCGATGCGCTTGCCCATGCGCACGATCGGCAGGCCGAGCCCGTCGGCGAGCGGCGTCTCAATTCGCTCCACCTCCGCATAGCCGTAGCGGGCGTAGAGGGGCACGCCGGTGAGCGTCGCCCCCATCTCCAGCGCCCTGAAACCGCGAGCGGCGGCCTCGGCCTCGCAATGGGCCAACAGCCGCGCTCCGAGTCCGCGCCGCGCCCAAGCCGGGGCGACGAAGAAGGCGCGGATCTTGGCGGCCTCCCGCCCGGGCTCTAGCTCGGCGTCGTTGCGGCTATGGATGGCGTCGGCGCCGAACAGAGTTCGCCGGAAGCTCCAGCCGCCGCAGGCGACAAGCTCGCCTTCCGCCTCGAAGACGAAATAGGTCTCATCGGCGATCAGGCGGCGATCGACCCCGAAAACCAGGCGTAGAGCGCGTTCGATCTGCTCTGGTGTGTAGTCGCCGGTTTGCAGACTCCGCACGGAGGCCTCGATGAGCGCCTCCAAACGCGGAATGTCGCCCAGCTGAGCTATCCGGAGCGTGGGCTGCGCCACGGCGGCGACTGTCCCGATCCCCATGCGGCTCACGACCTAAGGCCCAGCCGCCAAGTCTCACCACGCTCCGCGATTGAACGACCTGACCGCAGCGTGGCGTCTTCCATGACGAAAGCCTCCCGCGGTCAGTCGACGGCGTCAACTATCTCGTCGAACGGCGTTCCCCCTGCGGCTGTTCGGCGGCCGGTTATAGCGCCGGCGCCGCTTTCCTGGGCAGCCGCTCGCGGGACCCGCGATAGAGCATGGCCACGTCGCACCGTTCATAGTGGGAGCCGAACTCGCGCATGACGCGCTCGTCGTGGCGGAAGCCGAGCTTCTCATAGAGGTGAATGGCCGCTGCCGACTTCCTGTTCGATAGCAGATACAACCGCTTCGCCCCCCTCTGACCGGCGCGCGCGATGACGGCCTTGAGCAGGAATTCCCCAGCCTTGCGGCCGCGAACGGTTTCCAGCACGCCCATCTTGGTCAATTCGTACTGATCTTCGCCAGTCTTCTGAAGGGCGCAGCCCGGACCACGCCCAACCCGTCAGCCTCCACGAACAATACATCGCCGCCCCTGTCGATGATCCGCACGCGGGCTTTCAAGAATATCCAGATCGGTCTGCTCCAGCGATACACAGAGCTGATCCACTGGCTGTTGATCTCGCGAAACGCCGGCGCGAGATTGTCTGCGAATTCGAAGATGGTGAGGCCTGCCTTCGACGTTGGCCTGAGCCCGCCGGCTGAGGGGAAATTCCGCCAATCTCTTTTCGATGGCAATTGGGATGGACGCTGCTCGTGGCCTCTGAGCAAGGAGCCGAGCTGACGGGTCCTTCTGCCCTCACAGCATCGTCCACACATGATCGCCCGAGGGACAATCAGCGCGTCCCAGAAAGCTTCAGTTCGTCCCGCGCCAGTAATCCAGAACATCGCCCAGCGAGGCCTTCAGGGGATCTAAGAAGGCCTCGTGGTTACGCCACTGCTCAAGGCTGTCGCGGAAGATCGGGCGGCGCACCTGTTCCGAACTCACCGTCCTGACCGCCCGATCAGTGTCGTAGAACCGCAGGCATGCCTCTTCGAAGGGAAGGCCGCAATAGTCAAGCAGACGACGGATCTCCGCCTCAGTGTTCTCGATCAAGTCTTCGTAGATCACCCGATGCACGCGGCCGGGCAGCACCCGATCGACATGATCCATGATGTCCACGTAATCGCGATAGTATCGACCGAGATCGCCGAGGTCGTAGGAGAAATCCTGGCCCTGGGCAAAATGCTGCTTGAAGGCGGAAAAGCAGGCCGCCAGCGGGTGGCGCCGCGCATCGATAATTTTGGCGTTGGGCAGGATCAGGTGGATCAGGGCCAGCTGCTGGAAGTTATTGGGCATCTTGTCGACGAAGCGGGGCAGACCGAGCTCGCGATAGACGCGGGTGCGCTGGAGGTAGCACTCGCCCAGCGCCTTCGCCGTCGCCGCGTCCAGATCGGCCACCGCGGCGGTATAGTCCGCGCTCGGCCATCCGAGGTCCTTGGCGATGATGCCGATGTCGGACAACTCCATCGTGCCTTCGACCATCGAGTGGCTGGCCAGGATTTGTTCGATCAGTGTCGATCCAGACCTGGGCAGGCCGACGATGAAGATCGGATCCTCGGCGGGACATCCCCACCCTCGACGTTTCGAAAAGAAGGATCGGCTGAACGCGACTTTGGCTTGCGCAAGCGTTGCCGGCAATTCGCCGGGGTCGTGGCAGGCGATCCGCAAGCGAATCTGGGCGCCCTTGACGTAATGATCGAACGCAGCAGCGTGCCAGCCGCGATCGTCCAACGCCTTGCCTAAGGCGTAGTGCAGGTGGAGCCGATCCTCCTCGCCCAGGTCCGAGCGGCCGAGCTGGCCGCCAATGGCCTTTTCGTCGTCAAGCGAGAGAGGTTCCACCTTGAGATCGGCTAGGCTCCAGTAGGCCTCGCCATAATCCGGCGAAAGAGCGATCGCCTGGCGATAAGCCGCCACGGCGTCCGATCGTTTGCCGACGGTCCGCAGAGCGTGTCCGTAGTTGAGCCAAATCTTCGGCTGCCTGGGATAATCGGTCAGCAAGGTCTCATAGATGGCGATGACCCGCTTGAGATCCCCCAGAAGGGTCAGGCATCCAGCAAGCAGGTTGAGATAGGTCGGCTCGGACGGATGTCTGTCGAGAAGGGGCTGGAGTTCGGCAATAGCCTCGGCGGTCTTCTGTTGCTGGAAAAGGGCGTTGGCGTAGGCGAGCCTTGCGCCGTCATGGGCCGGTTCGAGGCGCAGGGCGTGATCGAGCAGCGTCCCGGCGTCTCGATGACGTCCCAGCCGGCCGAGCGTCTGCGCCATGAGCCACAGTGCAGCCACATCGTTCGGCCGCGCCGTAAGCAGGTTGCGAAGTCGTTGTTCGGCTTCCTGTAGCCGACCTCGATAAAGCGCCTCTGCGGCGGGCGCGAGCGCGGGATCGCGGACCAGGGCCCGATCGCTGGCCGCGAAGGCGGCGTCGGCTGCGGGGTTGTCGCCTTGCGCAAACAGCAGCTGACCAAGGGCTCGCCAAGCTTCGGCGAGATCCGGCTTGAGGGCCGTCGCCTGGCGAAGCGCGGCCATGGCCCGCGCCGGCTGGTTCTGGGCGACGAGCGTGCAGCCGAGCTCGTATTGAGTGTGGGCTGCGCGAGGGTACGCTTTGGCGAGCGGAAGCAGGATCGACAGGGCCGCCGCCGGGTGGCCTTGTCGGCGCTGGGCGGAAGCTAGCACGAGCAAGGCGCGAGGATCGCGTGGGCTGAGCGCAAGGATCGCCTCCGCTTCGCGCTGGGCGGTCGCCGGATCGGACGCCAATACGGCCGACGCGTGCTCGACAGCGGCCGTCAGCGATCCGAAAGGCGCAATGACCATGATGAAACCGCCGCAGCGCGCAACACGAAGGAGCCCCTCCGATGCGGAAAGGGCCCTCCGGCTGGGTCTAGCATCAGAAGGTCAGAGTCACACGGGCGTAGTAGTAGCCGCCGTTCGGATTCCAGGGAGCAAAGCTCAAAGGTAAGTTATAGACGGTGTTTCCATTGATCGGCTGGCCGGTCGAGCCCTGAGGCGTGATCGGCGGCTTCACGTTGAGCAGGTTGTCGGCGCCCACATCGAGCTTGAGATATTTATTTATGCGATAGCCCACGTCCAGATCGGTGATCCCGGTCGTGGGAATCGTCTCCAGAACATTTTTCGAGAGCGTGGGAAAGGTCGCGTATTCGGACATGTCGGCATAGACCGTCTCACGCAGGTTCACGCTGAACGGACCCTTCGTCCAATGGGCCTGGAGAATCGCCTTTTCACGGGGTTGAGCCGTCGTCAGCTGGCTCTGGGAAATCTGCGTCAAGAAATTTTGCTGGCTGATGCCCAGGCCGCTGACCAGCGCGGGATTGGTCACCGCCACGGACGGCGGCAACGGGGCGACGGCCGTCACATAGGTGTGGCTGTAGTTGAATCCGAGGGACCAATCCACATGTCCGAAGTCTCCGAAGTCCGACGCATAGCTGGCGGTCGCATCCAAACCATCAGTATTGGTGTTGACTGCGTTGATGAAGGCCGCAACGCCGACATTGGTCAGGCCGTTGATATCCACGCCCCGACCCGCGATGGCCGAGAGCACGCCCGGAGCCACCACGACATCTTTGGCCGTCGAGCCGGCGGGGCATGTGAGGTTCACAGGGTTGGGCTCGGTCTGAACGGTCAGGGCATTTGAAACGCAGTAGGCGTTCAGACCCACGAAGCTGGCGCTGGTCAGTATCCGGTCTCTCAGGACGATATCATAGGCGTCGAGCGTGATCTGGAGCCTGGGAATGGGATGCAGGACGAGGCCCAAGCTGTAGTTGGTCGACAGCTCAGGCCTCAGGGCCGAGAAGCCGGCCGCTTCGGCGGCGCTGGAATTCGGCGGCAATTGGCCGGACACCGACGTTGGGCCGACGTTCAAGCCGGAATAGAACTCCTCCGCCAGGGTCGGCGCCCGGAAACCGTCACTGATCGTGCCGCGAATGGCGATGGCGTCTGAGAAGTCGTAACGGAGGGTGAGCTTCCCCGTCGGGGCGTTGCCGAAGTCGCTGTAGTGTTCGAAGCGGCCGGCTATGTCCACCTTCAGGTTTTTAAGCGGGCTGGTCGCTAAATCCAGGTAGCCGGCGACGTTTGTGCGCGAATAGTTGCCCGCGTCCGTCGGCGCATAACCGAAGAAGGACTGCGCGCCGGACCCGAAGTAGGCCTCAGGTTCGCCGGCGCCGATGCTGTAAGTGTTGCGGCGTCCTTCGACGCCGAAGGCGACGTTAAGCGGCGCCGCCAGGCCGATCTCGAAGGCCTTGTCTACATCCAGGTTGCCCGTCCATTCCGAGGCGTCGAACGAACCGTCATAGATGGTGTGGGTCGGATAGGCGACCGGCGTGGCCGAGGCGTCCTGCAAGGTGGTGAACGTGGCAGCATTGGCGGTGTTGATGACATAGACCTTGGTGCTGTTATCCCCGTATGTGGTGGACAGGTCCCAATTCCACCCATACTTCGAGCCCTTCGCGCCCGCCGTTATCGAGTAGTCCGTTTCGTCGAACTTCTCGCTGGGACTGAAACCGGTCGGAATCGGGATAGCCGCCGTGCCACCGGTGCACACTCCCGTGGTGGAGTTGTAGGAGCCGATGTTGTCGACACAGGCGCCGACCTTGGCGGGAATGCGGTAGTTCTCGTAGTGCTCGGAGGCATTGTAAGAGTAGTTTCCGAAGCCATAGAGCTGTATATCCGGCGTGAGGTCGTAGGCTCCGTTGACAAAACTGTTATAGATTGCGGATTGTGGGTTGCCCGTGATCTGGTTTTCATGCGGGTAGCCCGAAGCATTTACGACGCCATTGAGGTTCGCCACCGTGGCGTTGGTTCCACCTCCGACCGGAAGCGCAGCGCAATTCGCACTTTGAAGGCGGTCGTCGCCGCAACCCAGAACCGTGTGAGCCTGAGTGCGCTCCTCAAGGGTGATATTGACGAAACCCTTGTCGTTGAGGTTGAAACCCTGGTTGTAGGCCAGTTGACTGGTCACGCCCTGGCCCATGTAGTATTGGCCGCCGCTGGCATCGATCAACCCACCAGAGGCGTTCTTTTTGAGGATGATATTGACCACGCCGGCGATGGCGTCCGAGCCGTACTGGGCGGAAGCGCCGTCCGTCAGCACCTCGATGTGGTCGATCGCATCCTCAGGGATATAATTCAGGTCGGTCGAAGCCGAACCGGAAAACACGCTGCCGCTGTCGACGGCGAGGTTGGATGTCGAGTGTCGGCGCTTACCGTTGACCAGGACCAGGGTGTCATCGGGACTGAGGCCCCGCAGGTTGGCCAGAACGTGCACCGCCGAGGCGTCGGCGCCGTCGGTCTGGATGTTCAGGGAAGGCACCGCGACCGCCAGGGCGCTCGCGATGTCGACAGAGCCCGTTTGCTTCAGTTGTTGGCCGCCCACGACCTCGACCGGCGCGGCGCTGTCGGCCGCCCGCACGCCGGTTTGGCGCGTCCCCGTGACGATGACCTCGGAAACGGCGCTAGCCCCGCTAGCGCTCGCGTTCGGATCTGTATTTTTAGGATTAGATTCTTGGCCATATGCTGCAGTTGCGCAGGACATCAAGGCAAATATGCTTACTCCTACGTATAATCCGCTGCTATTCATAGCATCCCCTCTTTGACAGCCATTGGATTACAACACTCGGAATCGATCCTATTTCAATAATAGCCGAAATATAGACAATATAGAACGAGATCGAGTCGCCATTGCAGCGCTGCTTATGTTGCAATGAATTTCTCTGACTTCGCATTCAGTCAGGTCAGGACTACAGCCAAAAACAAGACAGCCTCGGGCTCGCCCCATGAGAAAAATTTCGATTGCCTAAAACTCGCTCAATCTCCGCCTGTCCGGCCCAGATTTGCACATGTTAAGTACGTACATCCCTCTACGTTCCCGCCACAATCACTTCCAAACAGGTCTGGTGCGCCTGAATTCGCAGTACGCGAATAACCTGTTGCGGAATCAAATGAGTCTATACGGGGAGATTTTTCTCATCGCTGCCTGCGACCATCAGGAAACATATGACAAATATGGCCGCCATTAACTTGTGCACATCTTGTCAATCTTGTGGGCGTCGAGCGCGAGACTCGACTCGCTCTGAATTTCATTATGTTGCAATAGGATAAACTTACCGACGATGATCGGTTTTGTGGCGGAATCAAAAGATTGGCGCCCGGGTCTTAGCCAGAAGCCGACTCAAGCCGCAGGGCGGAGGGCGATTCCGTTTGACGCCAATTGGACTGTGCTAAGCGCTAAGCCTGCAAGAGGTCGATGGCCGGGCGCCAGCGATCCAAACGTGCCCAGATCGAGAGGGGAATTCCGCATGCCTATGGCCGCCAATCCCGAAGGTGCGTCCTTCAGTCGACGCACGTTTCTGGAGAGCCTGGGCGGCGTAGGGGGCACGGCCCTGATCATGGCCGGCATGAGCGCCCTGGGCTTCGGCATCGAAGCGCGGGCGGCGACGCCGCCGGCGTTGTCCGGCGGGGGTAAGGGCAAGAAGGTGATCGTGCTGGGCACTGGGGTGGCCGGCATGACCGCGGCATACGAGCTCAGCAACGCAGGCTATGACGTCACCGTTTTGGAAGGCCGCAATCGCATCGGCGGCCGTTCGTTCACCGCCCGCAAAGGCACGGTCCAGACTGAAATCGGCGGTGAAACCGAGACCTGCGACTTCTCGGACGGCTCCTACATCAACGCCGGGCCCTGGCGGATTCCCTACTTTCACAAAGGCTATCTACACTACACTCGCAAGTTCGGCATGCCGGTGGAGCTGTTCAACAACGACAACGACCACTCCTTCATCAACTTCGAGAAGGGCTCCGGTCCCCTGGCCGGCAAGCCGATCCACAAGGCCGAAGTGGCGGCCGACATGCGCGGCTACGCCACCGAGATGCTGGCGAAGCAGGTCCGTCAGGGCGCGCTCGACGCGGAGTTCGGGCCCGGCGACAAGGAGATGTTTCTCGATTACCTGCGCAGCGAAGGCTACCTCACCAAAGATGACTTCTCATACATTGGTACGGAGGGCCGCGGCCCCCTGATCAACCCGGGCGCCGGCCTCGATCCGGGCCCCGGCAAGGATTCGACCCCCTATCGGCTCACCGACCTTCTGAAGTCGCAGACCTGGCGGACGCTGAAATCCGTCTCGGCGCTCGACATGCAGCGCACCATGTTCGAGCCGGTCGGCGGCATGGACCAGCTTCCTGTCCATTTCTACAGAAACCTCAAGCCGACTGTCCAGCTGCAGCACGCGGTGGAGAAGATCACCCAGACACCGACGAACATCACCGTCTATTACACCGACGGCGCCGGCCAGAAGGGCTCGGTCACCGCCGACTACTGCGTCTGCACCATTCCGCTGTCGGTGCTGAAGGGGCTGGACGTCCAGTGCTCGCCGAAATTCAAGGAGGCCATGGGCGGCGTGTCCTACGCCCTTGTCGGCAAGATCGGCTTGGAGATGAAGCGCCGGTTCTGGGAAGAGGACTACGACATTTACGGCGGCCACGTCTATGTGGACGACCCCATGATCGGCACCATCAGCGTGCCGTCCACCGGATGGATGGGGCAGAAGGGCGTGATCCTGGGTTTCTATCCTCACGGCGCCCCGGCGGCGAGGATCAGCGCCATGAGCCTGGCCGAGCGCAAGGCTTACGCCCTCGCCGCCGGCCAGAAGATCTTCCCGCAGTATACCGAAAACGCCATGGGATCGTTCTCGATCACGTGGCACCGGGTGCCGTTCAACATGGGCGGCTGGGCGCAATGGACCGAGGAGGGCCGCGCCAAATACTACCCGACCCTGCTGGAGCCGGACGGTCGTCTGTATCTGGCTGGGGAGCATCTGAGCTACCTCACCGGCTGGCAGGAGGGCGGCATCGAGTCGGCTTGGCAGCAGATCGCCAAGCTGCACCAGCGGGCCTCGGTCTGATTTTCGGGCGGCGGAGGATGTTGAGGTTCATGTCTTCGAAAGTGCGGGCGCCCCATGGCGCGCTCCTGTGGATGCTGTTCGGCGCGCTGGCCTTAGCCGAGGCCGCCCATGCGGAGCCGCCGGACGGGGCGGCGATCTTCAAGCAGAACTGCGCCGCCTGCCATCAAGCCCGGGCCCAGGGCGTTCCCGGCGCCTTCCCGGCGCTCGCCGGCGACGCCTTCGTGAACGGCGATCCCAAGGCAGTGGCCCAGGTCCTGCTGAACGGACGCGGCGGCATGCCGAATTTTCGCGAGGACCTGACCAACGAGCAAATCGCCTCAGTGCTGAGCTACGTCCGCACCTCCTGGGGCAATCACGCGTCGCCCCTGAGCGCCGCCACAGTGGCCAGCGCGCAGGGCGGCAAGGGTGCGGCCCACCAGGATAGCTCCGTCCTGCCGGGCCACTGAGGTCGGCTCCTTCATGACGAGACCCTTCATCCTGGTCCTTCTGATCGCGGCGCAAGCGTTTCTGCAGGCAGCGCCAGCGTCCACCGCCCGGGCGGCCGGGACCAGCGTCGATCCGGCGGACGTGCGCCGCGGTTTCACCATGGTCGGATCTCGGGCCAGCGACGAACCCGCCCTTCGGCTGGAACGCCAGACCCGTGAGCCTTCGACGAGCTTCATGCTGGGCGCCGCGCTGGGCGCATGGATCAGCGCCGCCTCCACTCTTGATTACGACCTCAAGACTCCCTCCGGCGACGGCGGCGACGAGGAGGCGATCGGCGTCGACTGCTACGACGAGCGCGCGGCCTTCACCCACCTTGAGGCGCACCGCCAGGCCCTCGGCCTCGCGCCGTCGCAGGTGACGGCGGCGGCCGGCGTCGCCGATCCGAAGCTATTGGCCGCCTTGACTGCCCGCGACCGGGCCGGCGCACCGCCCCGCTGCCGCTGATACAAAGGGCTGGGCGGTGGAAGGGGCAGGCGCGAGGTCGGGGAGTGGCCCACGGGTGCGACGGACGGTGGCGGGACTGGCCGTTGTCCTTCAGCTCGGTTTGGCCGGCTCGGTGCTCGCCCACCCCGCCCATTCGGCGGAAGTGCTGTGGGATCGCTACGGCGTCCCACACGTCTACGCCAAGACCACGGCCGATCTGTTCTACGGTTTTGGCTGGGCGCAGATCAAAAGCCACGGCGAGCTGATGCTGAAGCTTTACGCCGAAGGCCGCGGCAAGGCGGCCGAGTACTACGGCGCTTCGGAGCTGGCCGGCGACCGATGGATGGCGATCAACGACGTCTCGGACCGGTCTCGAGCGTGGCTCGCCGCGCAGACGCCCGAGTTCCGGGCCGATCTGGAAGCCTTCGCCGACGGTATGAACGCCTACGCCAAAGCGCATCCCGAGGCGTTATCGGCCAAGGCCAGGCAGGTGGCGCCGATCACCGGCCTGGACGTCGTCAGTTACGCCCACAGGCTATTCCAGTACGTCTACCTCGCGCCCCAAGCCGTCGCCGGGCGCCTGCCCCCCGACACAGTCGGGGCGTCGGGCGCCCAGCGCGACGACAATGGATCCAACGGCTGGGCGATCGCCCCGTCGCGCTCGGCCAGCGGTAAGACCATGATGCTGATGAACCCGCATCTACCCTGGGGGCCGAGCTGGGCGACCTACTACGAGGCGCAACTCATCGCGCCGGGTGTGAACCTCTACGGCGCGACCCAGGTAGGTCTGCCGGTCCTGCGCTTCGTCTTCAGCGACCAGCTCGGCATCACCAACACCGTCGACAACACCAACGGCGTGACCTTTTACAAGATCACGCCCGCGCCAAGCGGCTATATGTTCGATGGCAAGGTCTTGCCGTTCAAAACTCGCCAGGTCGTGCTGAAGGTCCTGCGGCCGGATGGGGGCTTCGACACCGAGACCGTGCAGGTGCGTTCCACCGTGCAGGGGCCGGTGGTCGGGGAGCGTGGCGGCGCGCCGATCGCGATGCGGGTGGCAGGTCTCGATCGGCCTCACGCCCTCGAACAATACTGGAAGATGGAGACCGCTCCAGACTTCGCGCATTATCAGGCGGCCCTGCGAATGATGCAGGTGCCGACGTTCAACATCATCTATGGAGATAAAGATGGGCATATCGAATACCTGTTCAACGGACTCGTGCCGCGCCACGCCTTCGGCGACCTGAAATACTGGAAGTCCACCGTCCCGGGCGACACCTCCAAGACGCTTTGGACCGGCTATCTGAGCTACGACGAACTGCCCAAGGCGATCGATCCGCCAGGCGGGGTCGTCCAGAACTCCAACGACCCGCCGTGGGAAACGGCCTTCCCTTCGATCATCGAGCCCGCGCCCTACAAGGCCTATATCAGCCGCGACGCACTCGAGGTCCGAATGGAGCGCGGCCTGCAACTGCTAAAGGAGCCAGCCAGGATCAGCTTCGACCAGCTCCTCCAGAAACGGTGGTCCACCTACATGCTGGCCGCCGATCGGCTGCTGCCCGATCTGGGCGCGGCGGTGCGGGCGTCCAACGACGATCTCGCCAAGCACGCGATGGACGTGTTGGACAAATGGGACCGCACCGCCGACGCGGACAGCCGCGGCGCCCTGCTGTTCACGACCTGGATGGATAAGCTGAAGCAGCCCGACGGCGTGACAAATGCGGGCTGGAGAGTGGCTTACGATCTGCACGATCCTTTCTCCACGCCTCGGGGGCTCGCAGACCCGCTGGCGGGGGTGCAAGCCCTGGACGTTGCGGCGAAGGAGCTTCTCGCCACGCAAGGCGCGCTCGATGCGCCGTGGTCCAAGCAGATGCGGCTGATCTGGGGCGGCCGGAACCTGCCGGCCAGCGGCGCTTCGGGTCGCTATGGCGTCATCAACGTTATCGACTACGGCCCTGCAAAGGACGGCGTCCGCACGGCCAGCTTCGGCGCCACCTATGTCGCCGTCGTCAGCTTCGACACGCCGGCTAAAGCCAAGGTGTTGATGTCTTATGGCGAGTCTTCGCAACCCGGCTCGGCCCACGCGGGCGATCAGCTGCCTCTGTTGGCGCAGAAGCAGATGCGCGACGCCTGGCGGACGCGCGCAGACATAGAGGCGAATCTGGAAAGCCGGGATGTCTTTTGACGGTGCGCACGCCAGAGAGCGATGGGAGATTCTCTATGACCGGTGACGCTGGAGCGCCGAGCCGACGAGACCTGCTCAGCATGATCGGCGTCGTGGCGGGCAGCACGGCGATGTACATGGCCATGTACGAGCTGGGCTATGCCCAGGCCACCAGCTTCAAGGGCCCGGCCAAGCTGTCCACGCCCCCGACCGGGACGTCGGTGCTGATTCTCGGCGCCGGGGTGGCCGGGATGGTCGCCGCCCTGGAGATGCGCGACGCCGGCTACAAGGTCCAGGTGCTGGAATACCAGGACCGCCCCGGCGGCCGGAATTGGTCGCTCTACGGCGGCGACACCTTTACCGAGCTGGGCGGGGCGACCCAGCACGTCGGGTTCGACCCGGGGCTCTATCTCAACCCCGGACCCTGGCGGATCCCCTATCATCACCAGGGCATCCTGCACTATGCGCAGCGGACCGGCGTGGAGATGGAACCCTTCGTCCAGACCAACTTCAACGCCTACGTCCATTCCATGACCGGCTACGGCGGCAAACCCCGGCGTTACCGCGAGGTGCAGGCCGACTACCAGGGCCATGTGGCTGAGTTGCTCGGCAAGTGCGCCCAGCAGGGCGCCCTGGACCAGAAGGTGAGCAAGGAGGAGCGTGAAATCCTCCTGGAATCCCTGCGGGAGTGGGGCGCGCTCGACAAGAACTACGACTACGTCAAGGGCATGACCTCTTCGAACCGGCGTGGCTTCGACCTGGACCCCGGCGGCGGCCTGACCGGCGCGCCTCGGCCCTCCGAGCCGGACGCCCTGGGCGACGTGCTCTCGGCGCGTCTATGGACGGCCATGAGCCAGATGAGCGACCACATGCACCAGTCTTCGATCTTCCAGCCCAAAGGCGGCATGGGAATGATCGGCAAGGCCATGGGCCGGGAGCTCGGCCCGCTGATCCGGTACAACAGCAAGATCATCGACATTCATCAGGACGACAGGGGCGTCACGGTCACCTATGTCGACACCAAGACCGGCGGCCCGCCGCGCACGGCCACGGCCCAGTGGTGCGTCTGCACCATCCCCCTGCCTGTGCTCGGTCAGATCCCCATGACCGTGGGCGCGCCGCTGAAGGCCGCCATCGACCACATGGCCTATACCCCGTCGCTGAAGGTCGGGCTGCAGTTCAAGCGCCGGTTCTGGGAGCAGGACGAGCAGATCTACGGCGGCATCACCTATACGGACATGCCCAACGTTTCGATCGGCTATCCCAATCACGGCTACTTCTCCAAAGGTAAGGGAGTCGTCCTGGGCGCCTATGTGGGGACGCCCGAGTGCTACACCTGGGCCGCCAAGCCACCCGAGGAGCGGATCAAGGATGCGCTCTACTGGGGCTCCAAGATCCATCCTCAATACATGAGCGAGTACGACTGCGGCGTAGCCGTGGCCTGGCACCGCGTACCCTGGGTGCTCGGCTGCAAGAGCCAGTGGACCGAAGCATCCCGAGCCGAGCACTACGACAATCTGGCCGCCATCGACGGCCGCATCGTCCTGGCCGGCGAGCACGTATCCTATATGGCCGGCTGGCAGGAAGGCTCGGTGACGTCCGCGACCGACGCCATCAAGCGGCTGCACCAGCGGGTGATGAGCGCTTGACCATGAAAAGGAAACACATGGGCGTCCGTCGCCTCGGGCTCGCGGCCCTCTGTTCTGCGGCCCTCCTCGCGGCCCTGCCCGCTTGGGCCCAGACCGCCGCGCCGCAGCCGATGGTCCGGAACGGAATGCTCACGATGCAGGGCGGGGAAGCGGTCTACAACAACCTCTGCGCCGCCTGCCACATGCGCGACGCCAAGGGCGCGGCCGGTGCGGGCGTCTATCCGGCCCTGGCCGGCGACCGCAGGCTGGCGGCGGCCGCCTATCCGATCCGGCTGGTGATCCATGGCCAGAAGGGGATGCCGGCCTTCGGTTCGCTGCTGGCCAACGACCAGATCGCCGCCGTCGTCACCTATGTTCGCACCCATTTCGCCAACGCCTATGCGGCGCCGGTGACGGCAGCCGAAGTCCAGGCCATGCGCTGATGGACCAGCCCTCCCGGACTGCGAGGTGGGGGGATTGGTGGGCTTGGTGAAGGGGGCGCGGGCGTCCTGGCCGCGCGAAGGCGCGGGAGTGGGCTGCCGGTCCAACGCGAACATGTCTTCGGTCAGGCATAGCTCGCCCAAACCCGAGCTAGCCCTATCCGGCGACCTGCCGCCCCTCGGCCAGGGCGGCTGAGCGTCGGTCTTTGTAGGTTGTGCGGCTAACGAGGTTGCGGTGGCTGCCCCCACGGGGTGATCCGAGTGGAATGTTAGATGGGATAACGGTTGAAGCGCTTGGCTTTGGTGGATCACTTCGCAGGGATCAGACCACCGAGCAGCTAATTGAGAGCCGCCTATTGACGCTCTAAAGGCGATGACCTTTTTGACTGCGCCTTTTCGCCGTCCTCGTCTTCACCCGCTCATTCCTCGGACCGATTTGACGCCGGTAGAGGATCGGCCAATGTCCGGCCGTCCAGAATCATCTCGGTCAGGCTGTCGATCAGCCGCTCGTAAAACCCGCGCAGTTTTAGTGGCGCCTTGACATAGGCGCGCTGGGCCTGAGCCAGCAGGGCCAATTCGTCGCTCATCAACTTCGCAGATGGCTGCCCCGGTGGCGAAATTCCATCCCGTCACAGCCTCCACAGCCCGCACGTGCATAATGCAGCATTACCCGTTAAAGATTGACGACTAGGGATGGGACGAGGGCCACGCCCTCCCTTCGGCACGGGGGGACGATCCATGATTATACGGGTCGTCCCTTCCGATTCGGGCGGCGAATGGGTAGGTTTTTGGCTCGCCGTGTACCGCCGTGAATTCGATCAGGTCGCGGCAGGAAGGGACAGCTTTCCGCGAGCCTTGCAGCGGCCAGCGGACCGTCGGTTCCGGAGCCGGTAAAGCTGCGGCCCTGCCCATCGTTTTCCCAAGCCCCTAAGTTTTGGCCTGCGCCGAGCGCTTGGCCGAACTCATCGGGTCATCGCTGGCAAGCCCTATTCCTCGCGATCGTCGGTTCGGCGTCATCCCCGCGTGAACAGATGGCGCCGCAGCGATTTGTATTTTCCCCGTCTTCCAAGCTGATCGGCAAGTCAGGTGTGATGGATTCCTTGCAGGGGATGCCGGCTACCGGTCCGTGCTCGACGGAGCGAGCGAAAGCGCCTCTTCTAATAAACACCAAGTTGTGCAAATGCTCAATCAAGCGACCGGTTCGGTTTACTTCATTTAAGGGGTTGCCTGCCACAGATTTTACGTGTCGCAAATCGAAACCAATCGTACCGACCTTCCGCGAACCGCTCTGCGGCGTACGGCATCCATGTGGTTTGACGGCAAGTACAGGGTTTGCATCCTAGACAATCGCTCGCCTCGGGGGGCGGGACTGCTAATCAGACCCGACCTTCAGGCGCCTAGACGTTTCAAGCTGGAGGTTGAGCCCGGGACATACGTGGCCGTCGAACGGGTCTGGCGCGCGGGAGGCCGAATGGGCGTCCGCGTCCTCGAGGCGGGTCATCCTGCATCGTCATTCGCGCGTCTCGCTGGACAGTTGAAGGGCCTCGCTATCAGGTGCGGCGCGTTTGGAGGGTCGGACTAAAAGGTTCGCGCCCAATCACAGAGCGCCCTCCACCGGCGAGGCGTTCCGCGCTGGCTCGAGCTCACCGCCATTCAGCTACGCTGAGTGGGAACCGACCGCGCCGTCGAGAGCTTCACCTTCTGAATCGGAGACGCCGGTGACGGGCGATTTTGAGCGATAAAAGGCCCGACTGGTTTGGCGCTTCGAATAGCCAGGCGAAGTCAGCTAGATCGCCTCGGCATAAACGGCGCCGGTTGCAAAGCCGCCCGGGCGGCACGCAAGGGCGAAGATAGCCTAATGTCGATCAAGGCGGTTCTCTTCGACATCGACGGGACGCTCGCAGACAGCAACGAGCTCCACGTATCCGCTTGGGATGAAGTGTTTCGCGCCCGAGGTATCAGATTGTCTCGCCGGGCGATTCACGACCAAATCGGCAAAGGCGCCGACCTGCTGGTGCCGGCGCTTGTCCCCGGTGCTGATGAGCAAGAGGTTCAGGCCCTGGGCGACGAGCACGGCGCGGTGTTCAAGAGCAGGTATCTGGCCCGGGTGCAGCCGTTTCCTCATGCGCACAATCTCCTTGGCCGCGCACACCACGCCGGGATGCGTGTCGTGCTGGCGTCCTCGGCGTCTCAGGACGAGCTCGAGCGCTATCTTGACCTTTTTGATGCTCGCGCTTTCGTGCACGCATCCACCAGCATCGACGATGTCCGAAACTCCAAACCAGCGCCCGACATATTCGACGTCGCCCTGAAGCGCGCTCACGTGGCTGCTGACCAAGCGCTCGCCATAGGCGACAGCCCTTACGACGTGCAGGCAGCGGGTCGGTGCGGCGTCGCAACCCTGGCGTTACGCTCGGGCGGGTTCAGCGATGAGGTGCTGCTCTCCGCCGGCGCAGCGGCCTTGTACAACGATGCATCAGACTTACTCGCAGACTTCGACCGCGCGCTGCTGACCCGCTAGACCGAAAGGCGCAGCCGCAGGAAGCTCTTCCTCGGCCGGCCAAAAGTTAATCTACCTCAGCCGCCCATCATCACTCGATATGTGATGGATCGGCTCAGCCTCTCGAACGCTTTGAAGCTTAGGCAGTTGGCGGCGCACCCTGAGGCGGTGTTTCCGGCCACTTCTGGGACAGGTGCGTCTCGGTTTTCATTTTGCAGGAGGCGAGAATGGCCGACGTAGAGCATGAACGCATCCGCAATCGCGCATACGAGATTTGGGAACAGGAAGGCCGGCCTGAGGGCCGCGATGTCGATCATTGGGATAAAGCTACCCGCGATCTAGCCGGGGCGACTTCTGATACGGGCCCATCGGAAGCGTCTTTTATCGAGAGGAACGGGACAGAGTCTACGGATCAATCTTCGCCAAGTCCGAAGAAGGAGTCGAAGGGAGAAGTAGCCCCCTCTTAGCCAAACGTCTTCAACTGGGACCAACACTCCCCACCCGGCCCGGCGGAGCGCGAGGCGCATTAAACAGAGAGTGCGCCTCGTGTAGTGGAGGTCGCGCGCTCGCGCTAGGATCGCAGTGCTCGGAGATTCAGCCGTGGTCCATGACATCGCCACGCATATTCTTACGGTGACCCACCAGCCCCTAGGGCGGACCTAGATTCCCAACACATACAGGATGCGCTCGCTCTGACCGCCGTTGGGTCCACGGTAGTCGCCGCCCTAGGCGTCCTCGTCGGCGGGTGGAACGTGCGCCGCCAGATCAGGGCGACAGTGCTATCAGCCGGCAGAAAGTGGTTGGACAGCCTGCGTGAGCATTTGAGCGACCTGTATCTCCAAGGCCGGTGTCATGGGATCGATCACCGTGAAGATGGCTGTCCGAACGCCGAACTGACGGCTAACGAAAGTCGGGAGTACGCCCAACTTCAGGACGCCGGTCGCGCTTCGCTCTACTGCATGCGTTTGCTGCTTGATGACAAAAGGGCCGAGAAAAACGAGCTTTACCAACGCACCGAGAAGCTGATCCAGGCATGTATCCTTAACCCAGGGCGACGAAATGGACATCGCGACGTTGGCTCAAGCCATCATTGAGCGCGAAACGGCGAAGATGAAACGAGGCGAATAGCGTCAGTGTCATGTCACGCATCAAGAGATGTCCAAATTCTTGACACTATAACGTCCGTGACAAGAGACATGGCATCTCGTCAAAATCGACAAAATGCTTGACGACCATCGCTAGCCATGCGCTAAATTCTCCAACTCGCGAATGGGAGATGACGATGTTTTGTATTGAGTTCCGCACCAATGGCCCGGAATTTGGAGAGACCGCGCCGCAGGTGGAAGCGAAGGTCGTGGAAATCCTCCACCGGATCATCGCTCAGCTTAAGCATGGCAACCGTGGAATGGTAAAAGCGCCCGGCGGCGAGGATATCGGCCATTGGGGCTACAAGCCCGATGGGTTGATGCTCGGCTGACGCATCGCATAAATAATGGCAAGGAGCCGGCGTTAGCTCAGTCTGGTAGAGCGCCCCTTTATCGTACATAGGGGAGGTCTACGGTTCAAATCCTTCTCCCGTCTCCTCCACTGTGGGTAGCTCAGGCGGAGCGCCGGGACCACCCTGCAGGTGGGGAGGGTCAAATCCTCCCCCACAGCCACTTCGTAATCTACGATCATGATGGGCTCGGATTGCCGAATTAATGGATCTGGAACACTCTCTCAGTATTCACCACCTGATTCGAGTAGGAGTATCCCCCGTGACCGAAGAAACCCAGGAAGCCCCCGAAACCATGATCGAACTGACAGCCGATATCGTCGCCGCTTATGTCGGCAACAATAACGTTGCGGTTGCGGACCTGCCCGCACTGATCGCCACCACTTACAAGGCGCTCTCTGCCGCCGGCCAACCTGCCGAGCCGGTAGCGTCCACGCTGACCCCGGCGGTTCCGATCAAGAAGTCCGTCACCCCGGATTTCCTGATCAGCCTGGAAGACGGCAAGTCCTACAAGTCGCTCAAGCGCCATCTCAACACGCGCGGCATGACCCCTGACGAGTATCGCACCAAGTGGGGCCTGCCGAAGGACTATCCGATGGTCGCCGCCGCTTACTCGGCTCAGCGGTCCAGCTTGGCGAAGAGCCTCGGTTTGGGTCGCAAGGCGGCTCCGACCCCGGTTGCCGCTAAGGCTCCCGCAAAGACTGTGGCCAAGGCCAAGCCCGGCGCGAAGACCAAGAAGGCCGCCTAACATGTGAGCGGGCTGGTGCTGATGAAGCGTTAGCCCGCACTCACCATGTCGTCAGGACCATGGCTAGGACGAGCATCAACAAGATTGAGAAGCACGCCGTCTCAAGCCACCACTCTCTTAGCCACGCCATGTCTCCACCTCTGAGAGAGTGGAGACATGTTTCGAGCTGGCAATATAGTTTTTTCGCGATTCGGGGCGATCCGCTCGATCTGGCTTAGTTTCCCACAAAGCCGCCCACGAACGCGGCAGCGACCAGCCAAGCCCCCACTGCGATCACCGACGCCAAAATCCAAACCCATCGGGGCATGTGATGCATCCGGGAATCCGGTTCGTGTCCATTGTTTTGTGGATTGAAGGGCGGCGGCGGAGCAAGGGGGAAAAGCTCGCCGCCGCCCCCCGCCGATTTAATCCAGCTAAAACCAATTGGTTTCCGGAAATCGCCTATGTTGGGTTCCGGCTAAAGTCGTCCGCCTTTCCGATGATAGCATACTATGGACGAGAGCGAGCTTGCCGGCTACCGTTCCGATCTCCATGACCCGACGCTGATCTATCTCCGCGCGCCACAATACGCGCGCCCGTTGCTCGAAGCGTTCATGGATCATCTGGTCCTGCGGCTAATGGAGCAATCCAAAACCGCGAGGATCTCCAGAGCCGCCTCGGGGGCCTTGACTCCCAATCCCCGATAAGAACAATGGGGGAACGTTTTGGGGGCTAGAAACGCGGGACGACGCCGAAGCGCTTTATCTGATCGAGGCGGCAGTCCGGATCCTCCAGTCGAGATATGCCCCCGGAAGACCGGCTTACTACGCGCTTCAGCAAGTCCAGCAGGAGCTCCAACGTGCACGCCGGTCTCTTCCGTCTGTCAGCCTGCCGATCCCATCGAACAGTTGGACGCCGCGCACCGGGCGTAGCCGCTACCCCACGTCTATAGTGCCGGCCGAGGCGCTGCGTTCGTCGGAAAGGGGGGGCGCGGCTAAATTGGTTCGATCAAATGCCGGTGGATCGTGTGAGCGCCGTGTGAAAGTCGCCGAGGATCGCCACCTCCAGGCCGATTGCGATCATGCAACGTAATAGCTCGCTCTATCACAATAAGAACGATCAATTTTACAAAAACGGGTTCCCGCGCATTGTCTGTGCTCACAGCAAGAACAATAGCCGACGCGCGTAAGCGTGACTGGCGGCAAGGCTGAACGTGCAAAGGGAGCCGGACATGGATGCCAAGGTTGACGACCAGATCAAGCGGAAGTGCCCCATGGGGCATGGGCGCGGCGGACACAGGAACCGTGACTGGTGGCCTGAAGGCCTGCGGCTCGAAGGGCTGAACCAGCATTCGCCGCGCTCCAATCCGCTGGGCGAGAGGTTCGATTACGCCGAGGCGTTCAAGAGCCTGGATCTGGATGCGGTGATCGCCGATCTCCACGCCCTGATGACCGACTCCCAGGATTGGTGGCCGGCGGACTTCGGCCACTATGGGGCCTGTTCATCCGCATGGCCTGGCACAGCGCAGGGACCTACCGCATCACCGACGGCCGCGGCGGAGCCGGCGGGGGCCAGCAGCGCTTCGCCCCGCTGAACAGCTGGCCGGATAACGCCAATCTCGACAAGGCGCGCAGGTTGCTCTGGCCGATCAAGCAGAAGTACGGCGCCAAGATCTCCTGGGCCGACCTGTTCGTGCTCACCGGCAACGTCGCCTTGGAATCCATGGGGTTCAAGACCTTCGGTTTCGGCGGCGGCCGGGCCGACACCTGGGAGCCGGAGGAGCTGTTCTGGGGCCCCGAAGGGACTTGGCTCGGCGACGAGCGCTACAGCGGCGAGCGCTACAGCGGCGAGCGCCAGTTGCACAGCACGCTGGGCGCGGTGCAGATGGGCCTGATCTACGTCAATCCCGAAGGGCCGAACGGCACGCCCGACCCGCTGGGCTCGGCCCGCGACATCCGGGCGACCTTCGCGCGCATTGCGATGAACGACGAAGAGACGGTCGCCCTGATCGCTGGCGGCCACCCCTTCGGCAAGACCCGTGGCGCGGGCGACCCGTCGTTCGTGGGGCCGGAACCGGAAGGCGCGGTGATCGAGGACCAGGGCCTGGGCTGGCGCAGCAAGCACGGTACGGGTCATGGGGCGGACGCCATCACCGCGGGCCTGGAAGTCACCTGGAGCCAGACGCCGATCCAGTGGAGCAACCATTACTTCGACAACCTCTTCAAGTGGCTTCCTCCTCACGGGTGTGCCGCAGCAGCCGCAAGATTTTCGGATCGAGTTCTCCTGCACACCAACGCTCCGAGCGCTGCTCGGTATGGACCATCGGCGCAGCCAGCCGGATCACCTCCGGCGATGAATCGCCGTCTGGATGAACCTTTGGCGTTCGAAACGGTTGGCTGGGAGACGACTTCAGGGAGACGGCTTTTGACGCCCGTGGCGCGCCGAGGAAAGGATCCGACCCAGCGTGCAGCGCTTGCGGCGCGCGGCTAGGCTTCGTGGCCCAGCTGTTTCGACCCGGCGCCGACACTATCGCGCGTGTGGTCCTGTTCGCCCTGGCGATCGCGCCGTTCGCCGGCGTCGCGCTGGCCTATGGGCTACGCGTGTCCCCCTACTCCACCGAACAGAATCTCGTCGTCGACCAGCCGGTCCCGTTCAGCCACAAGCACCATGTCGGCGACCTGGGCATCGATTGCCGCTACTGCCACACCTCGGTGGAGAAGGCCGCCTTCGCCAGCCTGCCGCCCAGCTCCACCTGCATGACCTGCCACTCCCAGATCTGGACCAACGCCGCGTTGCTGGCCCCGGTGCGCGACAGCTTCGCCCATCACACGCCGATCCGCTGGAACAAGGTCCACCGAGTGGCCGACTACGTCTACTTCGACCACTCCATCCACGTGGCCAAGGGCGTGCCCTGCTCGACCTGCCACGGGCCGGTGCATGAGATGCCGCTGATGCGCCAGACCAAGCCCATGACCATGCAATGGTGCCTGGACTGCCACCGCAATCCCGGACCCAACCTGGCGCCCAGGGACAAGGAGTTCGATCCGTCCTGGACCCCGGCGCAGGACCCGCTGCACGACGCGCGCGCCTATATCGCCCGCTACCACATCCATCCCGCCCACCTGACCGACTGCACGGTGTGCCACCGATGAGCGGCAAGCGGTTCACCCTGTTCGAGGCCAAGGGGCGTAGCGCGTCCGCGCCCGAACTCCCGCCGCGCGGGCTGGACCGACGCGAGGCGCTGGCCATGTTGTCGGCCGGCATGGCGACAGCGCTCAGCGCCTGCGGCAAACCCCGCGAACAGATCGTACCCTATGTCGAGCAGCCCGAAGGCCTGACCCCCGGCCTACCCCAGCGCTACGCCACCGCCTTGACGCTGGGCGGCTATGGACGCGGGGTGATGGCGATCGCGGTGGACGGCCGGCCGATCAAGATCGAGGGCTCGCCCAACCACCCCTACAGCCTGGGCTCGACCGACGCCTTCGCCGAGGCCGAGATCCTGTCGCTCTACGATCCCGCCCGCGCCCAGGCGGTGTTCAAGGGCGAGGAACCCTCCTCGTGGACTGCTCTGCAGACCGCCCTGCTGTCGCGGCTGGAGCGGCTGAAGGGTCGCCAGGGCGCGGGCTTCACCCTGCTCACCGGCCGCATTGTCTCGCCGACCGAGCTTCGCCTGATCGCGGCCCTGAAGATGGCCTATCCCGCCATGGCCTGGCGGCGCTACGAGCCGGTGAACGACGACAACGCCCGCGCCGGCGCCCGGCTGGCGTTCGGGCGTCCGTTGACCGTGCTGCCCAAACTCGGCCAGGCGCAGGCGGTGCTGTGCCTGGACGCCGACCCGCTAGGCTCGGGACCCGAGCAGATCGTCAACGGGCGCGGCTTCGCCGAGGCGCGCAAGGCCGGCGGCGGCTTCGCCCGCTGGTACGCCGCCGAGCCGGGCTGGTCGCTGACCGGCGCCAACGCCGACCACCGCCTGGCCCTGACGCCAGCCCAGGTCGGGGCGCTTGCCCGTCATGTCGCGGGAAAACTCGGCGCGCCAACGGGCGGCGAGACCCTGCCCGTTCAGGCTGCCCGCTTCGCCGACGCCTGCGCCGCCGACCTGATCGCACATACCGGCCACGCCCTCGTCTTGGCCGGCGAGAGCCAATCGCCGGACATCCATGCGCTTGCGCATTGGATGAACAGTCGGCTGCAAGCACCTGTCTCGGCGCTGGAACCGCTCGACCTCAATCCCGACGACCACTTGGCTTCCATCGCCGCCTTGGCCGCCGACCTGAAGACCGGACGCGTCGACACCCTGATCGTCCTGGGCGCCAATCCCGCATACGACGCGCCCTTAGCGCTCGGCCTGCCCGACGCCATGCGCAAGGCCGGGTTCAGCGTCCACTTCACCGCCTATGACAACGAGACCTCCGCCGCGTGCCAATGGCGCGCGCCGCTCTCGCACGCGCTGGAAGGCTGGGGCGATGCGCGGGCGCTGGACGGGACGGCGAGCCTGGTGCAGCCGCTGATCCGGCCGCTCTACGGGACGAAAACTGTGAGCGAGTGCGTGGCCCTGCTGGCCGGGGACGCCGCCGCCGCGTCACACGACATCACCCGCCAGACCTGGACCGACAAGGCTGGCGGCGACCTCGATGGGTTCTGGAAACGCGCCCTGACCGATGGGGTGATCGCAAGCAGCGCGCAAGCCGCCACGCCCCTGCCGCCCGCGCGCCTGCCCCAGATGGCCCAAGCCGCGCCGCCCCCATCGCTCACGCTGTGCCTGTCCCCCGACCCCAGCCTCTATGACGGCCGCTACGCCGAGAACGCCTGGCTGCAGGAATGTCCCAAGCCCATCACCTCCGAGGTCTGGGGCGCAGCGGTGGCGATCTCGCCCGAGGACGCCGTCAGGCTTGGTCTGAAGGACGCCGACCACGTGCGGCTGAGCGCCGAAGGCCGCTCGGTGATCGCACCGGTGCGGGTCACGCCGGGCCAGGCGCAAGGCGCGCTGTCGGCCTTCCTGGGCGGCGGCCGCACGCGGGCCGGGCCGATCGGGACCGGCGTCGGCCAGGACTTCGGCAAGCTGCGCGGTGTGGGCGGTTCCCGCGCCTTGGCGGTGACGGTGGAGCACGCGCCGGGCCATGGCGGTGCGCCGGCCTTCCAGTCCACCCGCCTGCTGGAGGGCGATGCGCGCAAGCTGTCGCCGACGATCGACCTCGCCACTCTCGCTGGCCTGAAGTCCCACCCGCTCGACCCAGTGAAGACGCCACCATCCATGCTACCGGCCGCGCCGGTGCTCGCGACCGACGCCCGTGAACCGGCCTGGGGCATGGTGATCGACGCCGCCGTCTGTATCGGCTGCAACGCCTGCGTGGTCTCGTGCCAGGCGGAGAACAACGTGCCGGTGGTTGGGCCGGAAGAGATCGCGCGCGGCCGCGACATGCACTGGCTGCGCATCGACGCCTACGACGTGGGCGATCCGCACGACCCGCGCCCGGCCTTCCAGCCCGTGCCCTGCATGCAGTGCGAGCACGCCCCCTGCGAGCCGGTCTGCCCGGTGGAGGCCTCCAGCCACGACCACGAAGGGCTGAACGCCCAGGTCTACAACCGCTGCATCGGCACCCGATTCTGCGAGTCCAACTGCCCCTACAAGGTCCGCCGGTTCAACTTCTACGGCTATGCCGAGGAGCAGGCCTACGCCAACCTGGGCGCGGAGTCGCTCAAGGCGCAGAAGAACCCCGAGGTCACCGTGCGCGACCGCGGCGTGATGGAGAAGTGCACCTACTGCGTCCAGCGCATCAGCGCCGCGCGCAAGCTGGCGGAAAAGGAAGACCGCGAGATCGGGCCGCACGAGGTGGTCACGGCCTGCCAGTCCTCCTGCCCAACCCAGGCGATCCGCTTCGGCGACCTGAACGACCCGGCGTCGGGCCTCGCCGGCCTGCGCGAAGATCCACGCCACTACGCGCTTCTGGGCGAACTCGGCACGCGGCCGCGCACCACCTACCTGGCCCGCCTGCGCAATCCCAACCCGGCGCTGTCGGAGGCCGGCGAATGAGCGCGGCGCCGAATCCCGAGGCCGGCGGCTGGATCGCCCCGGACATCGACAGCTGCGAGGCGGTCAACCGGCTGATCGCAGCGCCCCTGCTCGACCGCCAGGGTTGGGGCCGCCAGCAGTGGCGCGGCTGGTGGATGCTGATGGGGATCGCCATCCCTTTGACCGGCGTCTTCTTCCTTGGCGTCTACATGATCCTGACCAAGGGGATCGGCCTGCTCGGCAACAACACCACCATCGTCTGGGGTTTTCCCATCGCCAACTATGTTTGGTGGATCGGCATCGGCAACGCCGGCACCCTGATCTCGGCCCTGCTCCTGCTCACCCGCCAGACCTGGCGCGCGGCCATCAACAGCTTCGCCGAGGCCATGACCCTGTTCTCGGTCGCCATCGCCGGCATCTTCCCGATCATCCACCTGGGCCGGCCGATGTTCTTCTACTGGCTGGCGCCCTACCCCAACCCGATGACGCTCTGGCCCCAGTGGCGCAGCGCCCTGGTGTGGGACTTCTGGGCCATCGCCTCCTACCTGATCTTCTCCATCGTGTTCTGGTACACCGGCCTGATCCCCGACCTCGCCACCCTGCGCGACCGGGCGACCAAGCCGTTCACCCGCAAGCTCTACGGCGTGTTCGCCCTGGGCTTCCGCAACTCGGCGCGACAGTGGGCGATCCATCAGAGCTTCTACAAGACCATGGCGTGCCTTGCCGTGCCCCTGGTCTGCTCGGTCCACTCCATCGTCGGCATGGACTTCGCCGCCAGTGTGATGCCCGGCTGGCAGGAGAGCATCTTCCCGCCCTACTTCGTGGTCGGCGCCATGTTCTCCGGCTTCGCCATGGTGGTGATCCTGGCCGCCCTGATCCGCAAGGCGCTGCACTTTCAGTCGCTGATCACCGACCGCCACTTCGATGTCATCGGCAAGATCATCGTGGCGAGCGCCTGCATCATGGGCGTCTCCTACGCCACGGAGTGGTTCACCGCCTGGTACAGCGGCGAGCGGGCCCAGCACACCTATCTGGCCTATGTCTTCACCGGGACCTACGCGCCCTTCTACGCCATCATGCTGTTCGGCAACGTGATCGCGCCCCAGGTGCTGTGGTTCAAGCGCGCGCGGGCCAGCCTGCCGACGATGGTGATGGTCGCCGTACTGGTGCTGATCGGCATGTGGTTCGAGCGCATCCTGATCATCTGGAACACGCTGGGCCACGACTACCTGCCGGCCCTGTGGCGGGCGTTCTGGCCGACCATCTGGGACTATCTGGTGCTGGTCGGCTCGCTCGGCGTCTTCCTGCTGGCCTTCCTGCTGTTCGTGCGCCTGCTGCCGTCGGTGTCGATGTTCGAGATGCGCGAACTGGCCCTGCGCGAGCGCCGGCCATGAGCCACGCCCTGCTCGCCGCCTTCGCCGCGCCGGAGCCGCTGATGCGGATGGTCCAGCAGGCGCGCGACAAAAGCCTCGGCTTGATCGACGCCTTCACCCCTTACCCCATCGAGGGCCTGTCGGAAGCGCTGGGGCAGAAGCCGACCCAAATCCCCTGGTGGATGCTCGGCGGCGGCGTGGCGATGGCGGTGCTGTTCTACGCCATGGAGTGGCTGAGCGCGACGCGGCTCTATCCGTTCGACCAGGGCGGCCGGCCGTTGAACAGCTGGCCCACCTTCATCGTGGCGACGGTCGAGATCAGCGTCCTGACCGCAGCCCTGACCGGCTTCGTGGCCATGCTGGTCAAGGCCGGCCTGCCCCGTCTGCACCATCCGCTGTTCGAATGTGGAGCCTTCGAGCGCGCCAGCCAGGACCAGTTCCTGCTGGCCATCGCCGCGCCCGAGGACGCCCAGGCGGCCGGCGCGGCGCGGCAGGCGCTATGGGACGCCGGCGCGGTATGGATCGAGGAGGTGGCGCTGTGAGCCCATGCACCCTGCTCCTGATCGCTTGCCTCGGCGTCGCCTGTCCGACCCTGGCCGGCTGCGACATCTCTATGGAGCGCCAGGGCAAGTACAAGACCGAGGCGCCCGCGCCCCTGTTCGCAGACGGGACCTCGGCCCAGACGCCGCCCGACGACACGGTAGCCCAAGGCGCGCTGGCCGAGGAACAGGCGGCCCAGACGCCGCCGCCCGCCACGCCCGCCCTGCTGGCGCGGGGACGCGAGCGGCACGACATCTTCTGCAAGCCCTGCCATGGCGTGTCCGGCGAAGGCGACGGCATGATCGTCAGCCGGGGCTTTCCCCGCCCACCGTCCTACCAGGACCCGCACGTGCGCCAGGCGACGGCGGCGCACCTGTTCGACGTCATCACCCACGGCTCCGGCGTCATGTTCCCCTATGCCGAGCGCATCCCGGCGCAAGATCGCTGGGCCATCGTCGCCTATATCCGAGCGCTCGAGACCACCCACGATCTGGACATCTCGGGCAGGCCATCCCCCCGTACCGCGGGAGGACGCGGATCGTGAGACGCATCGCCCTCATCGTCGGCCTCGTCGCGCTCGCCGGCTGGGCGCTGGCGGCCTTTGTCGCGCCTGGAGCGGCGCTGCAGGGCTGGCTGGTCGGCTTTGTCGCCGTGAGCTGCCCGATGCTGGGGGCGCTCGCCTCCGTGCTGATCCATCGCCTGACCGGCGGCGCCTGGGGCGAGGCGTTCGCGCCTGAACTCACCGCCGCCGCCCGATCCACGCCGCTGCTCTGCCTCTACGTCTTGCCGGTGCTGTTCGGCGCGCCCCTGATCTATCGCTGGGCGGCCATGCCAGGCGCCCTGGACGCCGAGGTGCATCGCTATTTCCTCAACATGCCGCTGTTCGTGCTCCGCTCGGTTGTCGCGCTGATCGGCTGGAGCGCGATCTCGCTGAGCCTTTCCCGCATCGCCGGCCCGCGCGGGCGGCTGGGCGCGGGATTGGGCCTGGTCTTCCACGGGATCGCGGTCAGCGTGGTCGGAGTGGACTGGGTGCTGTCGGTGCTGCCAGGCTGGACCTCGTCGAACTTCGGCATGGACCTGGCGGTGCAGCAGCTCGCCGCCGCCTTCGCCCTCGCCGGCCTGCTCGGCGCGCGGCGGGTTCAGGCGGGATCGATCGCCGACCTCACCGGCCTGCTGTTCGCCGCCATCCTGGGCCTGACCTATCTGGAGTTCATGAGCTTCCTGGTTGTCTGGTATGGCGACCGCCCGCCCTTGGACGCCTGGTATCTGCTGCGCGCCAAGCCGCCTTGGCAGACGCCGGTCTGGATCGCACTGGCGCTCGGCATCGTAGCGACGGTGGCGCTGATCGTGCGGCGGATGATCGGGCCGCGCAGGGCGTTGCAGATCGCCTCGGCCGCCGTGCTTGCGGGCCTGCTCGGCTATCAGGTCTGGCTGCTCGCGCCCCAGTTCGGACCCGCCTGCCTGCTGCCCGCCGCCCTGGCCCTGACTGGCATGGCCGGGCTAGGGATCGCCGCGATGGGCGGCCTGCCGCGCCTCGCCCGCAGAGGGGAGACGGCCCATGCCGGCTGAAACGCCCCGCCCTGCCGCCGACGAGCTCGAACCCACCGATGTCCGCCCCGGTCCGGCCGGCGTGATCGTGGTCGGCCTGTTCGCCTTCCTGTCGCTCGCCCTGGTCGTACTGGGTCTCTACTTCCACCTGGAAATCCCGTCGCCAAGCTCGGCGCCGCCGAAGCCCTTCCCCGGCCCGCAGCTGGAGACCAGCATCGACCCGCGCAGCCTGCCCGCCGACCTGGCCGGCCCGGCGGCTCCGCAAACGCCTACACCGCCTCGGCTCGACGAGGCCCTAATCGCGCGGGCGATGGCGACGATCGCAGCCAAGGGCGAGCACGCCTACGACCCCCTGCCCGCACCAGCTTCGACGGCGGGAGCTAAGCCATGAGGCTCGCCGCCACGATTTTCGCCGTGCTGTTCGCCCTCGCTCCGCCCGCGATGGCGGAGGTCGCGCGCGCCGATCTGGCCCGCGTCGGAGTACATGCGCCGCCGGGCGCCCGCGCGCCGCTCGACAGCATGTTCCGCGACCAGGACGGGCGCGCGCTCACCCTTGGCGTAGCTAAGGGCGAAGGCCCGGCCTTGCTGGTGTTCACCGACTATCGCTGCACCACGCTGTGCGGGCCGGCGCTCAGCATCGTCGCCGCCCGGATCGCCAAGGCCGGTCTGCACCCCGGCGCGGACTTCCGCCTCATCGCCATCGGCCTGAACCCGAAGGCGACGACGCAGGACGCCAAGGCGATGTGGGCCGCACGCCTGTCGGGCGACCCGGCCCTGCTGAAGGCCTCGAGCTTCCTCAGCGGCTCGCCTCAAGCCATCGCCACCACGACCGCCGCGCTGGGCTACGGCTACGCCTACGATCCCGCGACCGGCCAATACACCCACCCGGTCGCGGCCTTCGCCCTGGCCCCGGACGGGCGGGTGACGCGGGTGCTGTCGGAGGTGGCGCTGAACAGCGTCCAGCTCGACAACGCCATCCGCGACGCCGCCGAGGGCCGCACCGGCGACCTGATCGACCGCATCGCCCTGCTCTGCCACGGCCTGAGCCTGGTCGGCGGGCGCAACAACGCCGCCGTGCTGACCGGATTGAGGATCGGCGGGGCGGCCACCCTCTTCGCCCTGGCCGGCGGGCTGGGCCTGCTGATCACACGACGGAGGCGGGTCGCATGAGGGGCGGCTTGCCGATCTTCCCGGTCGAGGCCGATGCGCGCTCGGTGGTCACCGACCACCTGTTCTTCGGCCTGCTCGGCCTGTCGGTAGCGATCATCCTGCTGGTGGTCAGCCTGGTGGTGGTGTTCTCGGTTCGCTACCGCCGCGGCTCCAGCGCCAAGCGTGGCGAGCTGCCGGAGATCGTCTCGAAGGAATTCGAAATCGGCTGGACGGTCGCCACCTTCTTCCTGTTCCTGTTCGTCTTCTGGTGGGTGTCATCCTCCCAGCTCAGCGGCTTCAAGGCCCCGGCCAATGCGCTGGAAATCCACGTGGTCGCCAAGCAGTGGATGTGGAAGACCCAGCATCCCAGCGGCGTGCGCGAGATCAACGCCCTGCACGCCCCGACTGGCGTGCCGGTCAGGCTGGTGATGACCTCCCAAGACGTGATCCACAGCTTCTATGTCCCGGCCTTCCGCATGAAGCAGGATGTGCTGCCCGGCCGCTATACCGAGACCTGGTTCAAGGCCAACAGGCCTGGGACCTATCCGCTCTACTGCGCCGAATACTGCGGAACCGACCATTCCCAGATGCTGGGCGAGGTGGTGGTGATGCGCCCGGCCGACTATGGCCGCTGGACCGCCGTCCAGCCGCAACCGAACGATCTCGCCGGCCAGGGCGGCGTCCTGTATCGCAGCCTCGGCTGCGGCAGTTGCCACGATGCGGCCGGCCCGAACCACAATGCGCCGTCGCTCGGCGGTCTGTACGGCCAGCAGGTGATGTTGAGCGACGGACGGCGCGCCCTGGTCGACGAGACCTTCCTGCATCAGGCCATCGTCCAGCCCGACCGCAACGCCGTAGCGGGCTATCCGGCCACCATGCCCAGCTACGCCAAGGCGATCGACGAAGAGGGGCTGAATGCGCTGATCGCCTACCTGAAGTCCCTGCCCGCCCACGCCGGAGGGCGATCATGAGCCTCACCACCACCCCCGGCGAATTCCCGACCGCCGATCCAGACGCGAAGGGCGCGCGACCGGCCGACGGCGCGCCGATGCAGCAGAGCTTCTGGACCGACGGCGGCCAGACGGTGTGGTCCTGGCTCGGCACGGTCGACCACAAGCGGATCGCCATCCTCTACGCCATCAGCATCACCGCCTTCTTCTTCCTGGGCGGCGCCGCAGCGGCCCTGATCCGCATCCACCTGTTCACCCCGCACGGCCTGCTGTTCAGCCGCGACACCTACAACAAGCTGTTCACCCTGCACGGGGTGATCATGGTCTGGTTCTTCCTGGTGCCGTCCATCCCCTCCACCCTGGGTAACTTCCTGCTGCCGCTGATGATTGGGGCCAGGGACATGGCCTTTCCCAAGATCAACCTGTTGTCCTGGTACGTCTTCGTCGGTGGGGCGCTGCTGACGGTGATCGCGCTGCTGGCCGGCGGCGTGGACACCGGCTGGACCTTCTACCCACCGTTCTCGACCATCTATTCCAATTCGGCCGTGACGCTGGCGGCGGTCGGCGTGTTCGTGGTCGGCTTTTCCTCGATCCTGACCGGGATCAACTTCATCGCCACCATCCACCTGCTCCGGGCGCCGGGCATGAAGTGGTTCCGCCTGCCGCTGTTCGTCTGGGCCATGTACGCCACCAGCATGGTGATGATCTTGGCGACGCCGGTGCTATCCACCAGCCTGCTTTTGATCATTGCCGAGCGGCTGTTCGGCATGCCGATCTTCGACGCACGGATCGGCGGCGACCCGCTGTTGTTCCAGCACCTGTTCTGGTTCTACAGTCACCCGGCGGTCTACATCATGATCCTGCCGGCCATGGGGGTGATCTCGGAGATCGTCACTGTCGCCGCGCGCCGCAAGGTGTTCGGCTACGCCTTCATGGTCTACGCCATGATCGCGATAGCCGTGGTCGGCTTCATGGTCTGGGGCCACCACATGTTCGTCTCGGGCATGAGCCCCTACGCGGCCCTGGTGTTCTCGTTCCTGAGCTTCGTGGTCGCCGTGCCCTCGGCCATCAAGGTGTTCAACTGGACCGCCACGCTATATCGCGGCCAGATCACCTTCGCCGCGCCGATGATGTACGCGCTGGGCTTTCTCGGCCTGTTCACCATCGGCGGGCTGACCGGGCTGATGCTGGCCTCGGTGCCCATCGACGTCCACGTCACCGACACCTACTTCGTGGTGGCGCACTTCCACTACATCATGGTCGGCGCCTCGGTGTCGGCCTTCTTCGGCGGGCTGCACTACTGGTGGCCCAAGATCACCGGGCGGCTCTATCCCGAGGGCTGGGCGAGGTTCGCCGCCATCCTGATGTTCTTCGGGTTCAACTTCACCTTCTTCCCGCAATTCATCATGGGCTATCTCGGCATGCCGAGGCGGTATGCGGAATACCCGGCGGAGTTCCAACTCTACCACGTGATGTCGTCGACAGGCGCGATGGTGCTGGCCGTGGCCTACCTGCTACCGCTGTTCTACTTCGCCTATTCGCTGCGGTTCGGCGAGGTCGCCCCCGCCAATCCCTGGAACGCCACCGGGCTGGAATGGACCGTCCCCTCCCCGCCGCCCAAGCACAACTTCGACCAGATCCCCCACGTCGAAAACGATCCCTACGAATATCACGCTCAGGGCCACGCGCCCGAGCATGGCAAGTCGATCCATCGCGGCCAGGGCGACGGGCCGGTCAGGACGCCGCCCACATGAGCGAGGCCTCCGCCACTTTGCACGAGCCGTTCGAGTCCGCGACGCGCCAGCGCGAGGCGTTGACCTTCGGCGTGTGGCTGTTCCTGGCCAGCGAGTTGTTGCTGTTCGCCGGCATGTTCCTGGGCTACGCCGTCTACCGCCACGACCACCCGAGCGCCTTCGCCGAGGCCGGACGGCATGTCAACCTGCTGTTCGGCACGATCAACACCGCGCTGCTGATGACCTCCAGCCTGAGCCTGTCGGTGGCCAGCCGGGCCATCGACCGCGACAAACCTGGGCTCAGCGAGATCGGCGTCTGGATCACGCTCGGCCTCGGCCTGCTGTTCCTGATCGTCAAAGGGTTGGAATACCGCGAGGACCTGGACGAGCACCTTTGGCCCGGCGCAACCTTCGCCCTTCATGCGCCCGCCGCGCGCATCTTCTTCGGCTTCTACTGGACCATGACCTTCGTCCACGCCTGCCACATGACCATCGGTCTGGGCCTGCTCTCGCGGCTGGTGTGGCTGGCGCGGCGCGGTCGCCTGCGCGCCAACAACGACTCGGTGGAGGCGACGACCCTCTACTGGCACCTGGTCGACATCATCTGGGCGCTGGTGTTCGCCTGCCTGTATCTGGTCGGCCGATGACACGGCGCGAGCAGACCGAACAGCCCGGTATATGGCTCGGGCCCATCCTGGCCTGGGCTGCGCTGCTGACGCTGCTGGCGTTGAACGTGGTGCTCGCCGGCCTGCCGCTCGGCGTGTTCAAACTGCCAGCGAACCTGGCCGTGGCCGCCCTCCAAGCGATCGTTATGGGGCTGGTGTTCATGCGGCTGAACCGGGCGAGCTGGCTGGTGCGCCTGTGCGCCGTCTCCGCCTTCCTCTGGATATCGCTGATGTTCATCCTGGCCTTCGCCGACACCCTGACCCGTGTCTGAAAGCTGTGGGCTGGGACGCAAACTCAGACGCGCGCCAGCCTCTATGCGACCCTGAGGCATTATCAGCGCAAATGTTCCGGGCCTGGCTCCGCCCCAGCGTGCCTCCTGTTCGGAGGCAGCCGTCATTGCATTGCGTTGCAGAATAAGAAGGGACTCAACCGGCGGCTCCTGCAGTTTTGATCCACTTGCCCTAAAAAGGCGTCAACAGCGGCTCCAGGTACGTTTGGTTTGACAGTGCCAAGCCCCACCTCCAGGCCGGCTTTCGAGCCTCGTCTCTGGAGCCGCTGGACGGTTCGTGCATTAAGCGAGGCGACCACACAGCAGGTATTTAGGAGACCCGATGCTCATACGATTTGGCTACGAGATCGTCATCAACTGCTGGTCTTCGACGCCAATCGTCACAGAGCTGAGCATCGAGGATAAGCGACACCCTGACGTGCGTGTCCCCGAAGTCTTTTTCACCGACCCCGACGTCGAAAACTCCACTTATCGCGACGTGTTCGGCAACCTCTGCCGCCGCTTCATCGCGCCGCCAGGCAACCTGATGATCCGCAGCGACTGCGTTATCGAGGATAGCGGCGAGGTCGATGTCATCTCACCCGACGTCGAACAGATTCAGGTGTCTTCCCTGCCCGACGACACCCTCCTCTATCTCATGGGGAGTCGGTATTGTGAGACCGACCGCTTGAGCCAAACCGCATGGAACCTGTTTGGCCATACAACGCCGGGCTGGGCGCGCGTCCAGGCCATCTGCGACTTCGCCAACCAGCGGATCGCATTCGACTACCAGAATGCACGCGCGACCCGCACGGCCTACGAGGCTTATGAGGACCAGACGGGCGTCTGCCGGGACTTCGCCCACCTCGCCATCGCCCTATGCCGTTGCATGAACATTCCGGCGCGCTATGTGAACGGGTATCTCGGCGACATCGGCGTCCCCATCCGCGATCCCATGGATTTTAGCGCCTGGATGGAGGTCTATCTCGGCGACCGATGGTGGACCTTCGACCCTCGTAACAACATTCCTCGAATTGGTCGCATCGCTCTCGCACGGGGGCGGGACGCAGCCGACGTCGCCATGCTTACCTCCTTCGGATCGCACATCCTGAATCGCTTTACGGTCTGGACTTTCGAGGTCGACACGCCGTCGCTGGACGGCCCAATACGCTGAACCCGGCAAGCGCGACCATATGAAGTCGCAAACCGCATGATTCCTGTGCTAGCCCGCCTTCTGCACGCCTGCGGAGTCATGGAGAAACGATGACGGTAACGGCCGGGCTCCACCATCTGACGCGCTATCGCTACGATCGCTCCGTCAAGCTCGGGCCGCAGACCGTACGCCTGCGCCCTGCGCCCCACTGCCGGACGCTGGTGCCGAGCTACGCCTTGAAAATCACGCCGGCCAACCACTTCATCAACTGGCAGCAGGATCCGTTCGGCAATTGGCTGGCGCGGCTGGTGTTCCCGGACCCCGTAAGGGAGTTCGCCGTCGAGGTGGACCTGACCGCCGAGATGAAGGTGATCAACCCTTTCGACTTCTTCGTAGAGCCCTACGCCGAGGGCTTGCCCTTCGCCTATTCCAGCGATCTCGCGGGAGAGCTGGCGCCTTATCTCATGGTGGAGGGGGATTCGGGGACGCTCGACGCCTTTGTCGACACCCTCGCCCCCACGGCGCCCAGCACGATCAACTTCCTGGTCGACCTGAATGCGCGGATCATGCGCGAGGTCAGCTACCTTGTACGGATGGACCCCGGCGTGCAGACGCCTGAGGAGACGCTGAACCTCGGCTCCGGCTCATGCCGCGATAGCGCCTGGCTTCAGGTGCAGGTGCTGCGGAAACTCGGTTTAGCCGCCCGCTTCGTCTCTGGCTACCTGATCCAGCTGAAGGCCGACGTGGCGGCGCTGGACGGGCCATCGGGCACGACGGAAGACTTCTGCGATCTGCACGCGTGGGCCGAGGTGTTCCTACCGGGCGCGGGCTGGATTGGCCTCGACGCCACCTCCGGGCTCCTCTGCGGCGAGGGCCACTTACCTTTGGCCGCGACCCCGCACCACCGCTCCGCCGCCCCCATCAGCGGCCTCGTCGAGCCCGCCAACGTGGAGTTCGAGTTCGAGATGTCGGTGGTCCGGCTAGTCGATCCGGTCCGCATCACCAAGCCCTTCGAGGACGAGCGCTGGCTGGCCCTGAACGCCCTCGGAAACCTCGTGGACAAGCACCTCTCCGAAGGCGACGTACGCCTGACCATGGGCGGCGAGCCCACCTTCTGCTCCATCGACGACTTCGAATCACCCGAATGGAACACCGACGCCGTCGGCCCCACAAAGCGCGCCTTGGCCGACCAGATGATCCGCCGCCTGCGCGATCGCTTCGCATCCGGCGGCCTCCTGCATCATGGCCAGGGCAAGTGGTATCCCGGCGAACCCCTCCCCCGCTGGGCCTTCGCCCTCTACTGGCGGGGCGACGGCCAGCCGATCTGGCGGGACGCCGACACCATCACCGGCGAACCTGAGCCCGTCGAGCTCGATGCCGAAAAGCCCGTGCCGGCGCCCATCGAGGTTGCCGCTTTCGCCGCCCGTTTCGCCGCCCGGCTGAGCCTCGACCCCGGGTGCATCCAGCCGGCCTATGAAGATCCGCTCCACTGGATCGGGACGGAAGGTAAGCTTCCGGAAAACTTCGACGCGTCCGAGCTGAAGGTCGACGACGCGCAGGAGCGTAAGCGCCTGCTCCGCGCTTTCGACGGCGGGGTCTCCAAGGCGGGCGCCCACGTTCTGCCCATCCGCCGCTGGAGCAGGGGCAAGCGCCGGGGCTGGATGACGGAGGCTTGGGCGCTCCGGCGCGGCCGCCTATTCCTGGTTCCAGGGGACTCCCCCGCCGGTTTCCGCCTGCCGCTCGGCAGCCTGCCCGAGCTTGCGCCCAAGGACTACCCCCACGTCCGCGTTCGCGATCCCTTCGAGCCCCGTGGCCCACTACCGCTCTATGACGAACTGACCGCCCCGCCGGCCGCCTCCAAGCCGCCCAAGAGCGAGCGCCCATACGTTCGGACCGCCATTACCTTCGAGGTGCGCGACGATGTGCTCTACGTCTTCATGCCGCCGGTCGAGACGGTGGAAGACTATCTGGAGCTGGTCGCACAGGTAGAGGCGCTCGCCTCTGAGGCCGGCCAATCTCTCCGCTTCGAAGGCTATGGGCCTCCCGACGACCCTCGCCTGAACGTCATCAAGGTGACCCCCGATCCCGGCGTGTTGGAGATCAACGTCCACCCGGCCAAGACTTGGGCGCAGGCGGTGAGCATCACCTCGGGCGTCTATGAGGAGGCGGCCCAGACCCGCCTCGGCGCCGACAAGTTCATGGTCGACGGCCGCCATACCGGTACCGGCGGCGGCAACCACGTGGTGGTCGGCGGGGCAAGCCCGCTGGATTCGCCCTTCCTGCGTCGGCCCGACCTCCTGAAGAGCATGCTGCTCTATTGGCAGCGCCATCCGTCCCTGTCCTATCTCTTCTCCGGCCTATTCGTCGGCCCCACCAGCCAGGCGCCGCGGGTGGACGAGGCGCGCCACGACAGCCTCTACGAACTGGAGATCGCGCTGTCCGCGGTGCCCGCTCCAGGCGATGGCGAGACGCCGCCGCCGTGGCTGGTGGATCGCCTGTTCCGCAACCTGCTGGCCGATGTCTCGGGCAACACCCACCGCACCGAGATCTGTATCGATAAGCTCTATTCGCCGGACGGACCCGCTGGGCGGCTAGGCCTGCTGGAACTCCGCGGCTTCGAGATGCCGCCGGATGCGCGGATGAGCCTGGCCCAGCAGCTCCTGATCCGCGCCCTCATCGCCTGGTTCTGGCGCGAGCCGCAGGACGGTTCGCTCGTGCGCTGGGGAACCAGCCTGCACGACCGTTTCATGCTGCCCCATTTCGTCTGGGCGGATTTCGAGAGCGTGCTCGCCGACTTGAAGCGGGCGGGTTACGCTTTCGATCCCCTGTGGTTCGAGGCCCAGCGCCAGTTCCGCTTCCCTCAGCATGGGCGTGTGGAATACGCCGGCGTCGGGCTAGAACTCCGCCATGCGCTGGAACCCTGGCATGTGATGGCCGAGGAGAACAGCGGCGGCGGGACGGTGCGGTTTGTGGACGCCTCGGTGGAGCGGCTGCAGGTCGCCGCCTCGGGCTTCGTGCCCGAACGCCATCTGATTACCTGCAACGGCCGTCCCCTGCCCATGACCCCCACGGGGATCGCGGAAGAGGCCGTCGCCGGGGTGCGCTACAAGGCGTGGAAGCCGCATAGCGGTCTCCATCCCAACATCGCGCCCCACGCGCCGCTGACCTTTGACATCGTCGATCGCTGGAATCGGCGGTCGCTCGGCGGTTGCGTCTACTACGCGTCGCACCCAGGCGGGCGGAACTACGACACTTTCCCGGTCAACTCCTACGAGGCGCAGGCTAGGCGGCTGGCGCGGTTCCAGGCGCACGGCCATACGCCGGGGACGATCGATATCCCTGCCGAAAGCCGGAGCGCGGAGTTCCCCCTCACCCTCGACCTGAGGATGCCCGTTGGACGCTGACCCGCAGACCGCAGATCTCGCGCCGTCCCACGACGACGCGGCCTCCGCGCGGCTGAAGGGGTGGTTGGAAGACTACCGCCCATTTACCGACGCCCCCGACGAACTGGCGCCGCCGGACGGATCGACGCCCGAGCCGTGGCTGCGGTTCCTGCGGGCCGTGGCGGCCTATCCGGAGGGGGAGTTTGCAGAACGGTTCGCCCTGGCCACCCGCCACATCCGCGACGCCGGCGTCTCTCACCGTATCTACGGCGAGGACAGCGAGCGGATCTGGCCCCTAAGTCCCATGCCGCTGATCCTGGCGGAGAAGGAGTGGACGGAGATCGCGGCCGGCGTCGAACAGCGCGCGACCTTGCTGGAAGCGGTTCTGAACGATCTCTACGGCGAGGGGCGGCTAGTCTCCGACGGCCACCTCCCCGCCGCCGCCGTCACCGGCAGCGACGACTTCGTCCGCGCCATGCGGGGGGTGAAGCTGCCCGGCGGCAAACCCATGCATCTCTACGCCGCAGATCTTGGGCGGGGGCCGGACGGGCGCTGGTGGGTGCTGGGCGACCGCACCCAGGCCCCGTCCGGCGCCGGCTACGCTCTCGAGAACCGCATGGTGTTGTCGCGGGCGTTTCCGCATCTCTACAACGCCATGAACGTGGAGCGGCTGGCGCCTTTCTTCAGCGACTTCCGCGCCAACCTGACGGCGGCGGCGAGCCGCACGGATCCCCGTATCTGCCTGCTGACTCCCGGCCCGTTCAGCGAGAGTTATTTCGAACAGGCGCATCTGGCCCGTTATCTGGGCTTCCTCCTCGTGGAGGGAGACGATCTCGTGGTGCGGGACGGCGTCGTCTATGTCCGCACGATCGCCGGATTAAAGCGGGCCGATGTGATCTGGCGGCGTGTGGATGCGGACTTCATTGATCCCATGGAGCTGAACAGCTCTTCCCACCTGGGCGTACCGGCTCTCCTGGAAGCGATCCGGGCGGGCGGCGCGGTGGTCTCCAACATGCCGGGCTCCGGCGTCATGGAGTCCAACGCCCTCTTAAGCTTCCTGCCCGCCCTCAGCCGCCGGCTCCTCGGCGAAGCGCTGAAGCTTTCCAACGTCGCCACTTGGTGGTGCGGCCAACCGGCGGAACGGGAACTCGTAGAGCGCAACATCGACACCCTCGCCATCGCCGGCGCCTTTGGCGGCAAGGCGCACCTCGCCGTGGCCCGCGGGCCACGGCTGCTGGCGGATCTTTCGCCGGACGAGCGCTCCGCCCTCCGCGTCGCCATGCACGAGCGCCCGGTGGACTTTGTCGGCCAGGAGGTAGTGCGCCTCTCCACCACCCCGACTATCCGCGACGGAAAGCTGCAGCCCAGCCCGTTCATCCTGCGGGTTTACGCCGCAAGGACGGAGGACGGTTGGCGCATCATGCCGGGCGGTTTCTGCCGCATCTCCGATCAGAAGGACGCCCGCGCGCTTTCCATGGGTGCGGGGGCGCAGGCCTCCGACGTCTGGGTGATCGCCGAAAAGCCTGTGGAGAAGATCTCGCTGCTCGCGCAACGGGACGGGGCGAGGGTTCGTCGGATCACCGGCAACCTGCCCAGCCGCGCCGCCGACAATCTGTTCTGGCTTGGCCGCTACCTTGAGCGCGCGGAAAGCACCCTGCGCGTGGTCCGCAGCCTGTGCACCAGTCTGATGGACCCCGACGCCGCCACTCACAGCGCCGGCGAGACCCTGGACAAGCTGAAGGGCCTCCTGGTGGACTCCGGCGCAGTAGAAGAACAGTCCCTCGGCCACAGGGTGACGGACGTGGCCCAGGCTGCGCTCTACGATGAGGAGGCGTACGGCTCGGTGGTGTCACAGGTCCGCTCGGCCCGCCGGGCGGCCGCCAGCATGCGCGAGCGCCTGTCTGAAGACTTCTGGAAGCGCCTTCTCAGCCTCGAAGCTCGGCTGAAGGAGGAGAAGCAGATCCGCATGTCAGAATCCGCGGGACTCGAGCAAGCGGAAACCGCACTGCAGGATCTGTCGACCCTCTCCGGTCTGACCCAGGAGAATATGAACCGTGTCGCGGGCTGGCGCTTTCTCGACATGGGGCGCCGCATCGAGCGTGGGATCAACACCAGCCGCCTGATGCGCAAACTCGCCGACGAAGACGCCACCATCGACGACCTCGATCTCCTACTGGACCTGATCGACAGCCAGATCACCTATCGCTCGCGCTACCTGGAAGGCATTTCGCTCACGCCCGTCCGCGACCTGGTGATGCTGGACCCCTACAATCCACGCTCTGTCGCCTTCCAAGTTATCACCCTGAAGGCCCACATAGCCGCCCTGCCCGTCCTGCAGGACGACGGCATGCCGGAAGAGCCGACAAGGCTCCTGACTCGCCTGGCCTGCCAGGTGGAGGTGCAGGGCGCCGCCGCGCTGGACGGACCGCAGGCGAGGGCCTTCGAACACATGCTGCTGGATCTCTCCGACAGCATCACGGACCGCTATTTCCTCCAGGGCGCCAACGCCACGCCGACCAAGAAGCTCGGCGGGTTGGCGTGAACTACAAGCTCCGCCACGTGACCACCTACCGCTACAGCAAGGCGGTGACCTTCGCCCGCTGCGCCCTGCGCCTCACGCCGCAACAAGGCCCGGACCAGACCGTGCTCACGAGCTCCATCACCATCACGCCGCCGCCGAGCCGGCTGCAGGAGCGGATCGGCCAATTCGGGGAGCGGGTGGTCACCGCCATCATTGATACACCCCACCGCGAGCTGAGGATCGAAGCCCGCTCCGACGTCGCTGTCCACCGCGCCTCCCTCCTGCCGGGCTTCACGGGGGCCTCGTGGGACTGTGTTCGAGAGGAAGCCGCAGCGTCCGTGTCCCTGGACATGATCTCGCCCGCTCACTTCATCTATCCCACGGCCATGACCAGATTGAATCCGGCCATCACCGCCTACGTGACTGAGTGCTTTCAGCCTGGCCGATCGGTGGTGGAGGCGGCGCACGCTCTGAGCTGCCGCATCAAGGCGGAGTTCACCTATGACCCGGACGCCACCCTGGTCTCCACGCCGGCCATCCACGCCTTCAAAGCGCGGCGGGGGGTGTGCCAGGACTTCGCCCACATCATGATCAGCGGCCTAAGGGGCCTGGGCCTGCCGGCCGCCTACGTCAGCGGCTATCTGCGAACCATTCCGCCTCCCGGAAAGCCGCGGCTGGAGGGGGCCGACGCGACCCACGCCTGGGTCGATCTCTGGTGTGGCAAGGCGCTGGGCTGGGTTGGATTCGATCCCACGAACGCGCTGATCGTAGCTGGGGACCACGTCGTGCTGGCGGTGGGACGCGACTACGCCGATGTGGCGCCCATGGGAGGCGTGGTGCTGGGCCCCGGCGACCAGACCATCGAAGTGGCCGTCGACGTGGTGCCTGGCAACGAGACTCAGACCTTGGAAGACGAGGCTTGGCGTTGGGCTCGATCACGCGCGTGACTTGTAGGTCCCTACCATGTGCGCGATCTAAGCGGCCACGTTCAGCCCGTCCTCATGGATAAGCTCCACATTGGCCGAGACCTTCAGGTCGCACGCCGCCTGGCCATAGATTGACCCATTCATGGGATCTGATGGTGCTGTCATCTGTGGATCTCTAGTAATCGCGGTCGAGCTCTCAAGGGCATTGTCAGCGCAAATGTTCCGGATCTAGCTCCGCCTCGGCTGCTTCCTACTTGGAGACAGCCGTCATCGCATTCCATTGCAGAACACGGAGGTATGCGGACACCGGACCCTGTAATTGATCCATCCGCCCTAAAAAGGCGTGAACAGCTGCTTCAGATATGTTTGCTCTGACAGTGCCGACCTCAGTCGCAGCTGAAGCCTACAACACATCAGCTATGGGGTTTGGCCCGCGTTCCGACGAATTCTACGGTCACGCCGGGCTTTACCCCCTGCGCCAAAGCCACGGCGTCCCAATTCGTCATCCGAACGCAGCCATGCGAGGCGGTCTTACCGATCTTGGAAGGATCAGGGGCGCCGTGGAGGCCGTAATCCGGCGCGTTCAGGGCGATCCACACCACACCGACTGGTCCGTTTGGACCGGGTTTGATGTGCAGCTTGCCGTGGGAGCGCGGCCCCCAGTGCAGTTTAGAGGGATCGTAAGTGTAATCAGCCTGCCAGGAGACTCCATTGACCTTGTGCGTCCCCGAGGGCGAG
>NZ_LMUL01000011.1:30193-30531 GCF_009765965.1 Caulobacter sp. S45 | reverse complement strand
CCGACTGGTCCGTTTGGACCGGGTTTGATGTGCAGCTTGCCGTGGGAGCGCGGCCCCCAGTGCAGTTTAGAGGGATCGTAAGTGTAGTCAGCCTGCCAGGAGACTCCGTTGACCTTGTGCGTCCCCGAGGGCGACGGGCGTTCGGTAGAACCGACCGTGGCCGGGAAGACCGCAAGCACCTTGCCGTCGTCGCCGAAAGCGGTCACCTCCGCATGCGCCTTGGACACTTCGATCCGCTTCACGTCGCCCTTGGCCAAGGGCGACGCGCCGGCCTTCGTGATGACGATGGAGGCGCCCGCCTTGGCGAAATCCGCACCGGGATTAAGCGCAAGAAGAGT
>NZ_LMUL01000011.1:576-30183 GCF_009765965.1 Caulobacter sp. S45 | reverse complement strand
GTAGAACCGACCGTGGCCGGGAAGACCGCAAGCACCTTGCCGTCGTCGCCGAAAGCGGTCACCTCCGCATGCGCCTTGGACACTTCAATCCGCTTCACGTCGCCCTTGGCGAAGGGCGACGCGCCGGCCTTCGTGATGACGATGGAGGCGCCCGCCTTGGCGAAATCCGCACCGGGATTAAGCGCAAGAAGAGCGCCTTCATCCATGTGGAACCGCTCGGCCAGCATTTCACTCGGGCGGCTGAACTGCGGCCCGTCCGGCAGGGCCGCGAGCTTGACGAAGTCCTCGCCGACGTCGGGCGCAAACGGTCCAGCCTCATCTTGCGGCGTTATCGCGTAGGCTGTGGCGACAGGCGCAGCATCCTTGGCCAGGGCGCTCCACGTCGCTTGGTCCAGTTCGCCGCTGGTGGGTAGATTGTTCGCCGCCTGATAGGCGGCAAGCGCATGTTTGAAGTTCGTGCCTGGCCGTCCATCAATAACGCCCGGGGAAAATCGAGCGCGGTCCAATAATACCTGCGCCTTTATCAGCATGGGATTGGGAGGCGCCTTATTGTCTGGCGCGCCAGCCTCATTCTGCGAGCCGCTCAGCGGTGGGGTGAACTTGGCGTCGTTGATCGCATCGGCCGCACGATTGCTCGGGTTCGGCAAGGCTGCTGGTGGGCGCGCCGCAGACGGCGGAGAAGAAGACGGCGAAGCAGCGGGCGTCGAAGGGGCGAGCGTCGAAGGGGCGAGCGTGGGAGCGGCAGTCTTCGCGCGGGAGGTCGTCCCACCCCTCGACGATGACCCAGGAGAGCAGGCGGCTAAGCCCACTATAAGCAAGAGAGCCGCCGATTCCTTGGCCTGACGGTGCACTGCAAACTCCTATTGTCCAAAAGCTTAGCTCCTGGCGCCACCTCCGGTTCCAGCGGGAACTGACAAGTTAAGTCGGGCGGCGGAAATTACGGGGCAGAAACCCACCGAATACACCACTTTTAGGTGTAAAGAGGTGACTATAGCTCAGAATTACGCGGCTGGATGGCAAATTTCACCGCCTGTGACTGCCTTTGCGCTTAACTTGTCGGTCCCTGGCCGGCGCGCGCCAAGTCGCCGCCGCTTGCGACGCGCTGCGTTTCGGTCGTCATACCTCATGAACGCGACTGTTAAGCGCCGGATGCCTTCGCAGGAATCGGCGGCGGACGCGCGACGTTTTGAGTTTCCTGTCGCGCGTCCTCGTCGCCTGCCGGAACATTTCGGTCTCCTCATCATTCACCCCAAGAGCAAGAGGAGGCTACGACGGTCGACAAGAACAGAGTTGCGGGCGCCGTCGACAAGGCGAAGGGGTCTGTCAAGGAAACGGCCGGCAAAGTCACCGTCGATCCTAAGCTTAAGGCGGAAGGCAGGGCGGACAAGGCGTCGGGCGCGGTGAAGAGTGCGGTCGGCGGCGCGGCGGACGCGATAAAGGGCAAGAAGTAGTCCGTTAAGGCGGCCGTCAAGGGCCCATGCCGCCCGTGCGCGCAACGCCCTACCGGCGCTGAGCCAGACTATTGCGAGGGCATCTGGCCGTTGCACGGCTCGGCCTATGGCCGACGCTGGGTCAGCGTCGCCGCAATGGCGCGGCGCCGGTCGCTGTGTAGTCTACTCGACATACATATGATGTACTTCCGGACTCGAGCTCGCAACTGGCGATATTTTTACCTGCCGTACATCCGAACCGAATAGCTTAAGGAGATCAGACCACATTCCCGAGTGGTAGGGGTCCACGGTCGATGACGCAGCCTCAAACCGAACGCGATCTTTGCCGCTTGCTGTATGTGAGCCGGGCCAGCGAGACCATCCTGTCTAGGTTTCAAGGGGAGATGGACGCCATCGTTACGGCGTCTCAAGAGAACAATTCCAGGCTGGACGTAACGGGCATTCTCATCGCCCATAAAGGCTGGTTCATTCAGGCGCTGGAGGGCGATCGCGAAGCGGTCGTTCAACTTTACAGACACATCGGCGATGATCCCCGCCACCACCAAATCCGCACCGTCAGCCTAGAGCCGATCACAGAACGCCGCTTTGGGCGGTGGGGCATGTGCGCAGGCCAAGCGCCTGCGACGATGGCCGGAGAAAGCTTCAATCTGACCACGCTCTCCTCAGCGGAACTTCTGTCGCTGCTGAGCGCCTGCGAGCCCTTGGGCATGCAGCCGTCGCTGTCATCGCGCCAGGCCCAGAGCGTGCTCGACACCTTGCCCGAACAACAGTTCGACGACCTCACCGCGGTGGCCCGCACCCTGGTCGGCGCGAAAGCGGCCGTGATCTGGCTGGCCGACGCCAACCGTCGCTGGTTCAAATCGTCCGTCGGGCTAGACGACCTCGCTCTCGATCCTGACGACAACGTCTTCCTGGAAAGCCTAGGGTCGCCGGGACTCATCTGGGGCCCCGAACGGGCTACGGCGGCCGGGCCGTCGCCCCGAGCCTATCGCGTCTTTGCCTTGGCGCCGCTGGAGGTCCAAGGCCGAAGGATCGGCGCGCTCTGCGTTCTGGACGATCAGGCCCACCCCTTCAACGCCGGGCTGGCGTCCGGCCTGACCCTGCTGGGCCGGTCGATCGCGTCGCGCCTGGAATCCCAGCTTGAAGAGCGGGTCGCGGCGCGCCTGCTCGGCTCCTCGCCGGACGCCATCATTAGCTCCGACGCCGATTTCGAGATCAGCTTCTGGAACCCGGCTGCGGAACGTCTATTTGGGCGCAGCGCCGCGGAAGCGGTCGGGCAATCGCTGCAGGTGATCTTCCCAGACCGCCTCCGCGCTGATTACATGGGCCGCCTTGAGGTGCTGAAGCAGGGCGGCGCGGATCGATCCGAAGCGGCCTTGGAGCTGCTGGCCGTCGGGGCCGACGGCGCAGATTTTCCCATTGAACTGACCCTGGCGATCTGGCGAGACGGCGAACGACCGGCGCTGGGGGCCATCATCCGCGACTGCGGCCAGCGCAAGGCTGCAGACGCCGCCCTCAGGGCCGCCAAATCCGCCGCCGAAACGGCTAATGTGGCCAAGAGCGCCTTCCTGGCCAATATGAGCCACGAGATTCGGACACCGCTGAATGGGATCGTCGGTCTGGCCGCCCTCTTGTCCGAAAGCGGCCTCTCCGAGCGCCAGGCCGAAATGGCCGAGTTGATTCGCTCATCCGGCGACCAGCTCCAGCATCTGCTCAGCGATGTCCTAGACCTCGCCCAGATCGAGGCCGGCGCGGTTCAGATCGCTTCGGAAAGCGTCTCCATCGCCGAGGTCGTGGCATCCTCGATCGAATCAGCGTCAGCCCTGGCCCAAGCGAAAGGGCTGGCGTTTGAAGTTCAGCTTCAGCCTGCCGCCGACCAACGGGTGATCGGCGATGCGGGCCGAATTAAGCAGATCCTCTCCAACCTACTCTCCAATGCGGTGAAATTCACCGAGACAGGTTCGGTCACCCTCGCGGTCTCGCGCGCCGACCGGGTTTACCGCTTCGCCATCATCGACACCGGCGTCGGCTTTGATCCCGCCTTGAAGGATCAGCTCTTCACCCATTTCCAACAGGCCGACGACTCGTTGACCCGCAAATTCGGGGGCATGGGTCTGGGGTTGGCTGTGTGCAAGCAGGTGTCCGAGCTTCTGGGCGGCGAAATCACCTGCCACAGCCTACCCGGTCAGGGCTCCTGTTTCGCCTTGGTGGTCGCCCTGGATCCGGACACGAGCGCCTCGGGCGCTTTCGAGGCCGCGCCCGGTGCTGAGGCTCTGCATGAGCGGTTGACCGTGCTGGTCGCTGACGACAATCCGACCAACCGCCGGGTGGTCGCGCTGATCCTGAGCGGTCTCGACGCGGAGGTGGTCAGTGTCGAGAACGGCGCCCTGGCCTTGGAAGCGTTCAAGCGGCAAGCGTTCGATATCGTTCTGATGGACATGATGATGCCGGTGATGGACGGCCTGTCGGCGACCCAGGCCATCCGTCGCCATGAAAGATCGATCGGCGTTCAGGCGACCCCCGTGCTGATGCTTTCGGCCAACACCTTGGCCGAACATATCGACGCCGCGAGGCTGGCCGGCGTGGATCGCTACGTCACCAAGCCGATCACCGCCCCTCGCCTGATCGGCGCCATCGCCGACCTCCTTGGCGCCCAGGCCGATGAAAAGGCCGCTTAGCTCGATCTTACCGAGATGGAGGCCGGCCTGCCGCCGGCTGAGCGTCACAAAGCCCGATCGGGGGAAGAGGCTTGGTCGCGCCGGCTCTGCAGGTCGCGCAGCGCGGTCAAAATCTCAGCCAGCCCCTCCGCTACGATAGTTTCGCGCCCGAAGTCGCCGCTAAGCGTTCGTCCAACTTGCGGACATTCGAAGCGCCTACGAGGGGCCATCGGGCCGTCCACAGATGACAGAACCCTAGCCACTACTGCATGAAGCAAACCGCTACGGCTGTGCTTCTGCCGCTGCACCGAGTTAACCTGACAACTCTTTCCACCCGCCATCAAACTCGATGAGTCATCGCAACGACAGCTTCAAATTTTTATATACTTCATAATGGCCGACGTTACCGCCGCGATCGACTGTTGACGCGCCGGAAAGAGTTGCTCATCCTCAGGCTTACCGCCCTTCCCACATACGCATTCGCTCCGACTAAAACCCATCAGACATAAATCGGCAAACTTGGATGGATAGTCATCGGCGGCGGGGGATTGGAACGAGGAAGCGCTTGCCCACCACCCCAATCGCCAGCGGTCGATCTGAGTCGTCGCCGTTCAAGTTTCCGCGATGCGGCCGTCAAGGTTTCCCAACCTCCATCCCATCTTGCACCGAAGAAATTTTCGAGGCGCAGATTCAATGAATCCGCCAGAATCCAGGTCTCGCCGAAGGATCCACATCGTCCTCGCCGGCGTCGTCGCGCTGGTTGTCCTTCTCCTGGCATGGCTCGTCTTGCATAAGAAGCCGGTCAAGAAGGCCCCGCCGCACCAGATACCGGTGACCGCGGTCAAGGTGGTGTCGCAGGATTTCCAGACCGATATCGCCGCTCTGGGCGCTGCGCAGGCTTGGACCAGCGACATGGTCTTCGCCCAGGCGAGCGGCAAGCTGATCCATGTCAACTTCACCGAGGGAAGCGAGGTCAAGGCGGGCCAATTGCTGGCCGAAGTCGATCCGCGGCCCTACCAGGCGGCGGTCGCGCAGGCGGACGGCACGCTGAAGCGGGACGAGGCCAACCTGGCCGGCGCCCGCCGCGACCTGGACCGCTTCCAGCATCTACAAGGCGAGGGCGGCGTCTCCCGCCAGCAGTTCGAGGATCAGCAGGCCACCGTCGGCGAGGACGAGGGCACCGTCGAGCTCGACCGGGGCTCGCTCGCCGCAGCCAAGATCAACCTGGAATTCTGCCGCATCGTCGCGCCGGTCAGCGGCCGCACGGGCGTGCGCCTGGTGGACCCCGGCAACATCGTCAGCGCCAGCGGGTCGGTCAGCAGCGTCGTGAACACCTCTTCCGCCACCAGCGCCGCCTCCCCTTCCAGTTCCACGGGCGGTTCGAGTTCATCGAGCTCGACAGGACCCAGTTCGAGCAGCGGCTCGAGCAGCGGGACGGGGATCGTCGTGGTCAACCAGATTCAGCCCATCGCCATCACCTTCACCGTGCCCCAAGGCGAATTCCAGCGGCTGGTTGAGGCCTCCGACGGCTTCAAGAAACCCCTGCCGGTGCAGGCGCTCAGCCAGGAGACGGGCGCAATATTGGATTCGGGCGAACTCAGGATCGCCGACAACCGGGTCGACCAGAACACTGGCTCGGTGGAGCTCAAGGCGCGGTTTCCCAACGCGAGCACGCGTCTGTGGCCGGGCCAGTTCGTCAATGTGAGACTTGGGGTGCGGAGGCTGCCGAACGCGACCGTCATCCCCCTGGCCGCGGTCAACCGAGGGCCGAACGGGCAGTACGTCTTCGTGGTCGGGCCGAACAACAAGGTGGCGATGCGCGCGGTCACGCTCGCCACGACCCAGGGCCAGGTCGCCGTGGTCAAGTCCGGGGTCAAGGCCGGCGACGTGGTCGTCGTCGATGGGCAGATGGTGCTCAACAACGGCTCGCTGGTGCGCGTGACGCATATGACGTCGACCGGAAACGCGGCCCCTTGAACCTTTCCGCCCCGTTCATCCGGCGTCCGGTCGCGACCACGCTCCTCGCGGTCGCGATCCTGCTGGTCGGTATCGTCGCCTATTTCACCCTTCCGGTGTCTTCGCTGCCGAACGTCGACTTCCCGACCGTGCAGATAAGCGCCAGCCTGCCGGGCGCCAGTCCCGAGACCATGGCCTCCAACGTGGCGACGCCGTTGGAGCGCCAGTTCTCGCTGATCCCGGGCATCAGTCAGATGACCTCGGTGAGTTCGCTGGGGACCACCAGCGTCACCATCCAGTTCCAGCTCGACCAGAGCATGACCAGCGACTTCCAGCAGGTGCAGGCGGCGATCAACGCCGCGAGCGCCCAGCTGCCAAGCAATCTACCGTCGCAGCCGACCATCCGTCAGGTTAATCCGGCCGATGCGCCGATCATGATCCTGACGCTGAGCTCCGAGACCCTGCCGATCGACCAGGTCGACAATTTCGCCGATGTCATCTTCTCTCAGCAAATTTCCAAGATCACCGGCGTCGGCTTGGTCACCATCGGCGGTCAGCAGAAGCCGGCGGTGAGAATCCAGCTCGATCCGCGCAAGGTCGCAGCCCGCGGCCTGCAGATCGACACGGTCCGGTCCAAGATCACCGCCTCGACCACCAATGCGCCGAAGGGCGCTATCAACGGCCCGAACCAGAACCTCACCGTCTACGCCAACGACCAGATCCTGGAAGCCGGCCCCTGGAACGACCTGGTCGTCGGCTACAGCAACGGCGCGCCGGTTCGCCTGAAGGATGTCGGCTCTGTCTCCCAGGGCGTCGAGAACAACCAGATCGGCGCCTGGGTCTTCCCGGGCAAGGGAAACGTCGACAAGTCCCTGACCGCCGGCCAAAGCATCCTGCTGGTGATCTACAAGGAACCCGGCGCCAACGTGATCAACACGGTGGACCAGATCCGCCAGCAGTTGCCGAAGCTGCAGACCAACATACCGCCGGGGATCAAGGTGCATATCCTGATGGATCGCACCCAGACCATCCGCGCCGCCGTGCAGGATGTTGAGACCACGCTGCTGATCACCATCGTGCTGGTGGTGATCGTGATCTTCCTGTTCCTATTGAATGTCCGCGCTACCCTGATCCCCAGCGTGGTGATCCCGCTCGCCCTGCTTGGCGCGGCGGCGGTGATGCTGCCGCTGAAGTACAGCCTCGATAATCTCTCGCTGATGGCGCTCAGCATCGCCGTAGGCTTCGTCGTCGACGACGCCATCGTTATGGTGGAGGTGATCTGGCAACACCTGGAGAAGGGTGAAAAACCGTTCGAGGCCGCGCTCAAGGGCTCCAGCGAAGTCAGCTTCACCATCCTGTCTATCTCGATCTCGCTCGTCGCGGTGTTCACGCCCCTGATGTTCATGGGCGGCGTGGTGGGACTGTTAATGCGGGAGTTCGCCGTCACCCTCAGCGCCGCGGTTCTGGTGTCGATGGTCTTGACCCTGACCCTCACGCCGATGCTGTGCAGCCTGTTCCTCAAGGCGCCGAAGCCGCCGTCCAACCTCTTCACGCGCAAGTTCGAAGAGGGGTTCAAATGGCTCGACGACCGATACGCCCGGGCGTTGGACGTGGTGCTGGAGCACAAGCTGCTCACCATGGTCATCTTTATCGGCACCCTCGCGCTGGCGGGCTACTTCTACGCCACGGCCAAGACCGGCTTTTTCCCGCAGCAGGACACCGGCTTCCTCACGGGAGTGATGATCACCTCGCAGGACGCCTCGTTCACCAAGGCCAAGGAGAAGGTGCAGGCGGTCGGCGCCGTCATCAGCCATGATCCTGACGTCGCCGGCTTCGGCATGTTCGTCGGCAACACCAGCACCAACCAGGCGAACCTGTTCATCGCGCTGAAGCCGAAGGACAGCGGCCGCAAGACCAATGCCGACCAGATCATCGCCCGTCTGCGCCCCAAACTGGCCGACCTGGTGGGCGTGCAGACCTTCTTGCAAGCGGCTCAGGACATCAATATCGGCGGCCGGGCGGGACAGGCGCAGTACCAATACACGCTCGCGGACTCCGACCTGACCGAGCTCAACGCCTGGGCGCCCAAGTTGCTCGCCGAGATGCGGACCCTGCCTCAACTGAGGGACGTCAGCTCCGACCAGCAGTCGAACGGCCGGGCGGTGAACCTGACCATCGACCGGGCGGCCGCCGCCCGCTTCGGCCTATCGCCCACCGATGTCGACACCGCCATCTACGAACTGGTCGGCCAGGACGAGGTCACCCAGTACTTCACCCAGCAGAACAGCTATCACGTGGTCGTCGAAGGACCGCCGGATCTACAGGCGACCTCGGATCTGTTCGGCACCGTCTACCTGCTGTCGCCCACCACCGGGAAGACCGTACCCCTGTCGCAGTTCGTGAAAATCGATCCGACGGCGACCAGCAGCCTGACGGTCAGCCACCAGAGCGAATTCCCGGCCGCCACCCTGTCGTTCAATCTGGCCCCAGGCATAGCCCTCAGTCAGGCCACCGAGGTGATCCAGAATGCGCAGAACCGGCTCGGCGCCCCGACTACGCTCACCGGCTCTTTCCAGGGGACGGCCCAGGCCTTCCAGCAATCGCTCTCTTCCGAGCCGGTCCTGATCCTCGCCGCCCTCATCGCAGTCTATGTGATCCTGGGCGTGCTCTACGAAAGCTTCATCCATCCCCTGACCATCCTGTCGACCCTGCCGTCGGCCGGCCTCGGCGCCCTGCTGGCGCTGAAGCTCGCGGGCCAAGACCTGAACGTGATCGGCATCATCGCCATCATCCTGCTGATCGGCATCGTCAAGAAGAACGGCATCATGATCGTCGACGTCGCCTTGAGGCTGGAGCGCGACCATGGCCTTTCGGCGCAAGAGGCTTCGCGCGAGGCGTCGCGTCAGCGGTTCCGGCCGATCCTGATGACCACCGCCTGCGCCGCGCTCAGCGGCATCCCGATGATCCTGATGAACGGCACCGGCTCGGAGTTCCGCCAGCCGCTGGGCTGGGCCATCGTCGGCGGCCTGCTGGTCTCCCAGGTGCTGACCCTGTTCACCACCCCGGTGATCTACATCTACCTGGACCGGACGCGCAGGTGGGGACGCGGCTCCAAGCACAAGCCGGAAGGCGCCGGGACGGCGACCGATCCCGATCCCCAGTCGCACGGCCCCGGCCATGGGGCGCACCCCGAGCCCAGTCCGTCATGATGCGCCGTCCATCCCCCCCATGGACGGCCCTGGCTCTCGCCGCCGCGCTCGGCGGCTGCACGGTTGGGCCGAACTATCAGCGGCCGACCGCCCCGACCCCGGCGACCTTCAAGGAGGCCGCAGGCTGGACCCCGAGCCACCCCGCCGACGCCATCGACAAGGGAGCATGGTGGTCGATGTTCAACGATCCGGCGCTGGACGGCCTGGAGCGGCGCGTCGAGGTCTCCAACCAGACGATCAAGCAGTTCGAGGCGGCCTATCGCCAGGCGCACCAGATTGTCGCCGAGGCGCGGGCCTCCTACTTCCCTACGCTCGGCGCCACCGCCACTGCCGAGCGCAGCCACGACCCCGCGGGAATCAGCGCCTCGGGCGTCGGCGGCGCGTCGACCGGAGGCGGCACGGGTACGAGCACGGGTTCCGCCACGACGACCGGAAGCACGGCGTCGCGCTCCACCACCATCTATGAAGGCGCCCTGGAGGCGACCTGGGCTCCGGATCTGTGGGGCAAGATCCGCCGCACCGTGGAGAGCGACAAGGCCCTGGCCCAAGCCAGCGCGGCCGACGTGGCCAACGCCAAGCTCTCCGCCCAGGCCTCCCTGGCCGAGGACTACTTCCAGCTGCGCGTGCTCGACGAGCAGGCGCAGATCTATCGCGACACCGTCGCCGCCTATCAAAGGTTCCTCAAGCTCGCCCAGGACCAGTTCAAGGAAGGGACCCAGCCTCAGTCGGCGGTCCTGACGGCGCAAACCCAGCTCTACGGTGCGCAATCCTCGCTGATCAACGTCGGCGTGACACGAGCGACCATGGAGCACGCGATCGCGATCCTGGTCGGCGTGCCTCCCGCCGAACTGGCCATCGCCCCGGCGCCGCTCAGCCGCGACGTACCGACCCCGCCGGTGAACGTACCCTCGATCCTGCTTGAGCGACGCCCGGACATAGCGGCGGCGGAACGACAGATGGCGTCCGGCAACGCCCTGATCGGCGTCGCCGTTTCCGCCTACTACCCGGACCTGACCCTATCGGGGGAGTACGGCACGGGCGCAAGCAGCCTCGGCCAACTGTTCAACGCGTCGAGCGCCCTCTGGTCCGTCGGCGGGAATGCAGCCGAGACCCTGCTGGACTTCGGCCTGCGCCGCGCCCAGGTCAGGGCGGCGCGCGCGGTGTACGACCAGGACGTCGCCACCTACCGGCAGACGGTGCTCACCGCCTTCCAAGGAACCGAAGACGAGCTTTCATCACTGCGCATCTATCAGCAGCAGCAGGACGTCCTGATCCAGACCGAGCAGGCAGCGCGCAAAGCGCTCCAGCTCGATCTCGACGAATACCGCGAGGGGACGATCGACTACACCACCGTCATCACCGCCCAGGCGAGCTTGCTTAGTGCCTCGCTCAACGTGCTGACGGTGCTGCAGAATCGGCTGCAGGCCAGCATACTATTGGTCGAGAACCTCGGCGGTGGCTGGACCACCGGGGATCTTCCCAAAAGCTAGGCCGTCACGCCACGTCGTTGGCGTTTAATCCGCTCGCGCACGATACTCAAGAATTCCGCGGCGCTTAAGGGCGCCCTGCCAATCGGCACGTGCCCCATAACGGCAGCCCACCCTTTCGGCCGTTTTCAAAACGCGAGGCTAGTGAGGCGCTGGCGGTAGCTCCGCGCCCAATGCCGACATGCGGCTTCTGCCGGATTCCAGACGCTCGTGGCCCCATCAAAAAGCGATCCGGACGGCAAGTATTGGGGCATTCCGGACGGAATTACACGGCGCCAACATCGGCATCTGGAATGTCAGATTCGGGAGACCCGACCAAGACAGAGGATGCCCCATACCCAACCCCAGTGGGTTGTGTTTTGAGCTGAGCCGGCCGCAAAGGGCGGCATGACCGACTTGTCCGCCTTGTTCGCTACGCGCGAGGTCTTACTGTGGCTGGCAGCGGCAACACGGACAGCGAATTCAGACCTTATAACTAGAAAGTCTACTTTGATCTGACATCGGTCGCCGGGGAAATAAGGCCGATCACTTCGCTGCCGCGTCTGATTGCTTGAACTCCACGGCCATGCGGTCGGCGATATGGCTGACCTGGCTGCCGTAAGTCCTCTGGGCGTCTGACTTGTAAAGGCCCTCCAGGTAGGCGACGTCCCAAGGCCTGAGGCCGGCTGGCCGGCTGGCGTCGCTCCCCGCATCCGCAAACAGGTTTAGGATCGTGTCGGACCCGCCGAACGTGCTCCTCACCTTCACGTGGGCCAGGGTGACCATGGCTAGGTAATCGGCGATCTGGCCCGCCTCCAGGCCGGCTATGCGCTTCGCGTCGACCACGATGACGGCTTGGGTGAAAGCCTGCTCACTCGCCGGCATAAGGCGCGAGGGGATCACGTTGCCGAGTTGCGGCGCGCTCGGGCCGGCCCCGGCGCCGAGGAAGGCTTCGAGACCGCAGGCGCACGCGCCGGCGCCGCCGTTTGCGACACCTGCAGCGTGGGACGGAAAACCCGGATCGGTCACCGGCGCCCCGCCGGGCGAGGCCTGCACCGCGGTGGATAGATACAGCCAGCGCACCGGATCGGGATCCTTAGCGAAGGCTGCCAGCTTGATCTTATCAACCGGCCAGCGGCCGCCTGCCAGCGCCTGAGCCTTGAGCTTGACGATGCGCTGGGTGAAGGCGTCCGGGTCTGGCGTCACGAAGATGAGTACGTTGGGCCGGCAGGCCTTGAGCGCGATAGGCGCGCCGACCTGCTCGGCGACCTTGCCAATGCGCTGGGTGATGAAGTCGTTGTAACCTGCCGGCAAGCCGGTCGTGCTCGGGCACACCGGCATGTCCCATCGCGCTAGCCCACCCCCGCCGTCGACCTGGCCGATGCGTTCGATCTGGCGCGCTGGCGTGTCGTTGGCGTGGCCGATGACGGTGACGGTGACACCGGACACGGTATGGTTGGCGTCTTGGGCGAATACGCCCGAAGCGCAGCCAAGCAGGCCGCAGATTGCAGTGAAGAGAACGGACTTCCTCATGAGCGCTCATCTTGTAATTGCAACGCCAGGATAGACACGCTGGTACCCACCCACAACCGTTTCGCGCCCAGCGGGGTCGTCGGCTTCACTGTACACAGGCCGTGGTCGCGGGAAGGATAGATGGTTCGCGCACCGCCTCCAGCCGCAATGCTCAGCCTGTGCAGACGTGGCGAGGGGTGGCCATCGAGCACTTCCGGCCAGTCGTCAGATTGCTCCAAAGCTTAGTGCGTGGATCATAGTGAAAGTGGTTGCCGTCGATGTCGACGCCCTTTAACTCGCCGCCGGAATAGATGTCCGCGTTCCATTTTGCGCCCGTAGCCAGGTTTACGCCCTTTATATAAGGTAGCGTACAGCGAGTGGCTCTGGTGACGTCCTCGCCGGTCGTTCGATCGAAAATCGTATGGACGATGCAGTCCGTTCTGCTTGGACTAAATAAATAAATTGGTTGCTCAGCTGTCGCCAACGCCGGTGACAGAGGGGCATTGTCAGCGCAATGTTCCGGGTCTAGCTCCGTCTCGGCTGCTTCCTATTTGGCGGCAGCCGTCATCGCATTCTGTTGCAGAACAGGGAGGTATGCGGGCGCCGGGCCCTACAATCGTTGGCGACCCTGAGCCGTCATTGGGCGAACCTAACGGCGCGGACCGCCTCACTAGGAAGCGCACTCACCATCTGGGCTGGCGAGCACCACGACAAAACCATCAGGATCGCGGAGCCAAATCTCCCTATGTTGAGGCGCTGGGTTGACGAAAGGACCTTCTACAATCTCGGCTCCCAGCCTCTGGACGCGCTCGACCGCCGCGTCAAAATCGTCGACCTGAAACCACAAGACGACACCGTGCCCTATAGGCGCCGCATCAGGATTGACGAGATTGGGGTGGTCTTCCTCGTCCCAAGCGTGCAGCTGAAGAAGCAATCTGCCGGAACGTGAGATTCGTTCATACACGTCGCGGTGGACGTGTTCCGGAAGCGAGTCAGCTCCAAGCAACTCCGCGTACCAACGACTGCTTGCCCTAACGTTGCGTACAGCTATGAGGGTCTGCGCCTCGACCAACAAGTTCTGCGACGGGTGGCTCAAGAGCGCTCTCCGTTCAATGGGCTTTGCCCTGCGCGCTAGCCTCAGGCTCCTAGCTAACGAGCGTCCATTGCCATTGGCAGGATCAGAATGGCTAGAGCCAACACGGATGACAAGCCATTGGCTATTTGCTCCGTTAGCGCCGAAGTCGGAATGGTCCTCTTTCACCCTTCTCCGGATTTGCGCTGACTGGACCCTCCAAACGGGTGCTAAGACCTGCATCGTCAGCCGGATGGGCTTGCCGCCAAGGGACAGGGCGCGCAGTCTGCCCACAGCACGGAGGGGGACAAATATGCGACCATTGGAGATTGCAGTTCTGGTTTCCTTGGCCTGCGCTTCCAGCGCCTCCGCCGAGCAGGCCAGCAATCGGCATTTTGCGATGGAGGCTCGGCCCCTGCCGGCCGGCGCGGTCAATGCGACTGGCGTCCCGGCCTTTAGCGCCGCTGTGATGGCCGGCGATACGCTCTACATCTCGGGATCGACGGATATCGATCCGGCTACCGGCAAACCACCTGTTGATCCCAAAGTCGGCGCAAAACTGATCCTTGACGGAATGAAGCGTACAGTGGAGCGAGCCGGGATGACCATGGACGACCTCGTATGGGTCCAAGTGTTCGCGTCAGACTTATCAAATTATGCAACTTTCAACGAGGTATATAGGACTTATTTCAAAGGCCCATTGCCTGCGCGCGCATTCTTAGGTGCTGGCAGCCTACTTGCGAACTCTCACTATGAGGTGATGGGAGTAGCGGTAAAATCCAAGAAGTGATGGGTTAAGTTGAATTACAGAAGGTAGCGCTAGGCATCTGGCCCCTCCCCACTGTCGACCCCAACGAGGTTCGGTCCACGGCATTCTAGGGCGAAGCGCGGTGCGCGCCCGATGCGCCCGAAACAGCCACAGCCCTTCATCCAGAAAGCTGACGTTCACATGGCGGCTGCGGGCTGCTCATGGTATGAGCGGCGTCCGCTCAGCGAGCCACGCACACCTTCGATTAGATCGCCTGAGCGGAGTCGCAGAGCAGGTAGAAGACGGACTTGGCGCCCCGTCCCGTGCAGTTACAGCAAATTAATGCGACACTGCTCGGCTGCCCAAGCTAAGCCCTGCCGATCGCAACAGATGATCGTCAGCTGCGGCCCTCTCTGGCTTCCGGCTGTGAGCGAGTCGGAGCGGCGCGCGGAGGAGACGTTGGGCTTTGACGAACGCCTCCCAACGCAAGCTTCGTTTTGGGCTTGGAACCCTGAACGCTAGTTTTCCGCCGGGCTATGTAAATTGAGCTATGCTAGCGGCGATGTAGGCCGTAACTGCCTCCAGTTTGACGTTTACGACTAACCAAATTCAACGGGCGCCTTCAGGCCTTAACGAAGGGAATAGATATCGGCGGCTAAGAGCGCATACTTCAAATGCGATTTGATAGTGGAGCACTCAAACATGACCGAAGACACCAGCACCGACTTGATCACGCTAACGTCTGAGATCGTCGCCGCCTATGTCACCAACAACGCCGTCGCCACTGCTGATCTGTCGTCGCTGATCGCGGACACCTATAAGGCGATGCAATCGGCCGGCGAACCTGTCACTCCGTCAGTCCCGACCTTGATGCCGGCGGTTTCGATCAAGAAGTCGGTCACACCGGATCATCTGATCAGCCTGGAAGACGGCAAGTCCTACAAGTCGCTGAAGCGCCACCTGGCGATCCGTGGCATGACCCCGGACGAGTATCGCGCCAAGTGGGGCCTGCCCAAGGACTACCCCATGGTGGCGGCGGCCTACTCGGCCCAGCGCTCCAACCTGGCCAAGAGTCTGGGCTTCGGCCGCGAGGCCGCGCCGGCGCCAGCGCCCGCGCCGACCAAGGCCGCCAAGACGCCTCGAGCCGTCAAAGCAACCAAGCCGCCGGCGAAGGCCAAAGGTAAGCCCGCCTAAGGCTGATTGGAGGCGCGAAGGTCCTCAGGATTCGTATTCTGATCGCGATCTGACCGAGCCCTTCGGGTTGGGTTCATCTCAGCGGGCCGAACATCAGACCATGACGATGAACCCGCCCAAAGCCCTGAGCGCGGAGCTCGACGCGGTCGAACGGCGCATCGAACGCCTGGAGGCGGAGCTCGAAGCCACGCGCGCGGTTCGCGCGCAGCTCCTGGAGGAGCAAAGCTTCGCGCGGCTGTTTCCCGAGGGATCGGGCTTCGTGCGAACCTAGACGCTAAAGCGGCTTCTGCAGCACGACAAAGTGCAGGTCGTCCCTCGGGGGATCGACGGTCGGAAAGGGCGCTGTCTCGCCGGTGAGGACGTAGCCTCGCCGTTGGTACCACGCGATGAGGATGTCCCGCAGATGCACGACGGTCATGCGCACGGTCAGGCCGCCTTCTCTGCGCACCACAGCTTCCGCCTCGGCCAGTATCGTGCGGCCAAGCTGTTGGGCCTGGAGATCGGGCCGCACCGTGAGGAGGCCAAGATACCATACCTCCCGATCGTGAGGTTCTAGCCAGACGCAGCCAAGCGGCGCCCCGTCGGCCGAGCTTCGCGTCAGGTAGAGTTTCGCCGCGGGATTGGCCTGGAGGTCAGCGCGGAGCGTCTCCAGCGTCGTCCGCTCGCCATCGATATAGTCCGCTTCGTTCGCCCAGCCCTGGCGGGAGGCCTCGCCCCTATAGCTGGCGTTGATCAGCTTCACAGCTTCAGGAAGGTCGGCGTCGGTAGCGCGCGTGAGCATCGTTGGCCTAAACGCAGAACCAATCGATCGTGTCTAGCCCGTAGGCTGGGTTCATAGGGGCCGGAGAGCGCCCAAACTCGACTTCCGCCCGCTCCAGAATGCAGACCTTCGGAGGCGACGCTCTTCACCTCCCCTTGAACCCAGAAGGAGGTCCATCACCGTTTGTCCCCTCGCAAGCGGGACAGTCCGCCACAAGCCTACCTTTAGCTTCGGCCTGGCTTTGATAGCAGTGACAAGGAGGATCGTCGTGAAGCCTGGCGCGCTGCAGACTGGTCGATGGGGAGCATCTACTTTCTGGGCCGCACGCGTTGGCGCTCTCGGCATTGCGTTGGCCGCGCTGGGGTTCACGCCCGCATTCGCCGCCGACGCCACGCCTTGCGCCGGGCTCTCCGCTCAGCCGATCGCAGGCCTCGCCGTCACCAGCGCGAAGCTGATGCCGGCCGACCCCGGTCAGGGGCTGCCCCAGTATTGCGAGGTCAAGGCGACGGCGTCGCCGACACAGGGCTCCCACATCGGTCTCGTGTTCCGGCTGCCGGAAGGCTGGAACGGCAAAATGCTTGGGCTCGGCGGCGGCGGTTGGGCGGGGAACGTGACCCTGGCGGCTGCGGCGGAGGGCCTTTCCAAGCGCTTCGCCACGGCGCAGACCGACACCGGCCATCCCAGCACCGATCTCGCCGACCTCAGCTGGACGCTGACAGCCTCCGGTGTGCAGAACGGCGACGCCATGACCGATTTCGCCTATCGGGCCGTGCACGTGATGACGATGACGGGCAAGCAGTTGCTCGATCGGTACTATGGCCATCCCGCGAACCGAGCCTATTTCCAGGGTTGCTCCACGGGCGGGCGACAGGGCTTGATGGAGGTGCAGCGGTTCCCTGACGACTACGACGGGGTCATCGCGGGTGCGCCCGTCTATGACTTCCTCGTGCAGACCAGCGCCGTCGTGCGGACCCAGATGTTCCACGCCGATCCCCAGAGCAATCTGGCGCCGGAACAGGCGCTGCTGGTGAACAAAGCCGTGCTGGAGGCCTGCGACGCGAACGATGGCCTTCGAGACGGCGTGATCACCGACCCTCGTACCTGTCGATGGGACCCTGAAGTTCTGCAGTGCAAGGCGGCCCACTTTCCACCCGAATGCCTGACGCCCAAGCAGGTCGAGACCGTGCGCGAGGCCTACCGCGGCCTGCGGCTCAAGGACGGACAAGTGGTGGATTGGCCGCTGATGCGTGGCGGCGAATTGGAATGGGTCGATCGCTCGATTGGCAATCCCAAGGCGCCGCTCGGCCAGAACGCCCAACTCGGCTTTCGGGCCGTCCAATACCTGATCTACGGGGATCCAAGCCGCAACCTGCTGACCGTCGCGCCCGAGACGCTGTTACACGACATCTCGGCGAGCCCGTACGCGCCGCTCTATGAGGCGAAGAACCCGGACATAGCCGCCTTCGCCCGGCATGGGGGCAAGTTACTGCTCTATCATGGGGTCTACGACCCAGGCCCCAGTCCGCTCGGAACCATCCGCTACTACCAGGCCGCGAAGACGGCATTGGGTCCTCATGCTGAGCAGATACAGCTGTTCCTGGCCCCAGGCATGTATCATTGCCGTGGCGGTCCCGGCCCGGATCAGATCAAGGCGCTCGACGCGCTCGACCAATGGATCTCCACCTCTCGTCCACCGGTCTCGGTAGCGGCATTCTCCAGAGAGACGGGAAAGCAGTGGCCGCTCTGCGCCTACCCGAATTTCCCGACGTACGACGGCAAGGGAGAGCCAAAAGCTTCGGCTAGTTTCAGTTGCCGTGCAAAGGCGGCCGCGCGTTAGGACAGGCGAGGTTCGAGGCCCACGACAGCTTGGCGCCCATTGCCGCGCTTGGCCTTCTCCCAGATTCCAGACGTCCCAGGCGGCCATGGTCGGCGACCCGAATGGCCGATGTTTGGGGTCATGCGGACGAAATCACGTCGGCCCGATTTCGGACGTCCGCAATGGCGGGTTCCGGGACGGCCGCCCCCGGCAGTTGGCGACCCATGACGGACATTGACCACTGGGTCAATCACGCTACCCTCCCGTGTGTCTGGGAGCCAACGTTATGAGCAGAACACGCTGGGCTGCAGCCGTTGCGCTGCCGGTCGTGCTTAACTTCTCCTCGAACGCAGTGAGCCAACCTTCGCCACCGCCACCACCTGGCTTCCCTGCTTACGTGAAACTGCTAGACGACGCTTATAACGGTCGTCATCTACAAGCCTACGGGGAAATATTTCGGCCAGACGTTAAGGTCTATTTGGCCGACACGCTGGTCTCACCTGACCGGGCAAGCTTCCTCGCTCGTATCCAAAAAGAGTTCGATAGTAATATCTACCTGCGAACCTTGTCGTGGGCGCAGGGCTCGCAGATACTCGTCATGGAAGAAATGAGCGGGTGCATACCCGTTCACCCCAATCCCAGGACTGTTTATCACGGTTGTCATGCCGCAAGATCAATTAGATATGATCTGGCAGATGACCATAAGATCGAGGCAGTTCACATCCTTGAAGCTGACCGAGCTTGGAATGCACATGTTGGCGGAGAGTAGGAGCGCTTTCGACGGGCAGCACGTTCAATTCAAAGGTCCGTCTTCCACCCCTTCTCGGACATACCAAAGCTCAATGAGCCCTACGGGCGATCCTGAATGGCGGCATTGTCAACGCATCTCTGACATAGCAGGAGTCTGCTCTTACCGACGAGTTGAAGCGCATTACGGACGCCAGTTATGTGCGCGAGCCTTGCCCTGTCTGTCGGGCCACTCACACGCGCCGGGCTGAGTCCGCTCACATGCCGATGGCGTGTCCGGGCGATTGACGCCTGAAGTCAGGGCCGATCCGCGCGCGCACGGCTTTGTATTCATCCTCCGAGATGGTCCCGTTGTGGTCGGTGTCCACGCTGTCGAAGCTCTTCTCGGCGATGCGTTCCAGCGCAGCCGCGGTGAGGCGGTTGCCGCCCAGCGACAGCAACTGCTCCAGCCGGGTCCGCTCGTGGTCTTCCCAGTAGTTACCGGTGTCCTGCGCGGTTACGATCTCGTGGATGTCGATCACGCCGTGATGGTTCTGGTCGTACCGATCCATGAGCCGGTCCGCCATGGTCTGGACGTAGCCCGCTGGACGCCGGGCGTAGCTGGGCTGAGCGGTTTCGATCTCGGCGCGGGTGACGCGCAGGTCGCCGTTCAGGTCGTACCTCAGGACTTCCATGAAACGCTGCGCCCGGCGCTGGGCCGCTTCCTGCTGCGCTAGGTAGGCGATGTCCGTGCGGTCGAGGCCGTCTCCGCTGCGGTCAGCCCGACGAAGCGGGCTCATCACGCTCATGACGAAGCCCTCCCTGGTCTGGCCTTGGGTAATATTTTCGAACAGGAAGTCCGCCGACGACACGCTGAGGCGCGTCAAGGTCATAGAGAGGTGCGAAATCTGCGCACAGGCCATCGCGCCGATCACCATGCACAGCACGGCGCCGCCGGCTCCCGCCAGCGCCCAACGGAATGCGTCCGGTTTCATCGTCTTCGCCCAACCCCTGCTCGAAGACATCGAAACAGCTTTGGGTTGACGGGCGATTACGAGGCCGGATAATTCCTTTCGCGCCAAAAACGGGGCGCAATCGCGCAGCCTTCGGGGCCTCTATGAAGGCCGGCATCCACCCGGTGCGGTCGATCATCCGGTCCGCTTCCGGACCGGGGCCCGACGGCGGGCGGACGGTGAGTTTCTGGAGCAGGGCCCATACGCGCTAGCGGGGTGATCCGGACGAAGTTACCGTTCTCGACTCAGGACATGGCTCAAGGCGGATGTCGGGACCAATGCTCAGGCGCATATCTTTGCCCCGCCGCACAACCTCCCATCCGTCTTTGAGTTCACGACCTAGCTAGATGATGATCACCGGCAGCCACGGCTTCAGGTTTGCATCCGCAGATCACATCCGAGCGCTGGGCCACCCCCGGCTCAGGGTCGGCCCGGGTGCATGGCGCAGGCCCGGGAGCGGCGAAAGGAAGGCCCAAAGGGTCGAGCCTGTAAGACCCGCCGCCGCGATCAGGAGGGCTTGACGCGCGCCCAGCGCTTCGCCGAGCCAGCCGCCGGCGAGGGCGCCGACCAGGGACGCGGCGCCGACAGTCACCTGGAACACCGAGTTGACGCGGCCGAGCCGATCGGTCTCGAAAGCGCTCTGGCGCAGGGTGTTGATCGTAATGCCGGAGACGGTGCTCAACGCATCGCCGACAAACTGGGCCGCCCCCAGCAGGATCGCCGCCATCACCGGCGGCCCATAGGTCAGCGGAAACACGAAGGTCGCCGCGCCCGCGACGAAGATGGCCAGGATGGACGCGGGCCCGATCCCAAGCCGGCGGGTAAGCCAGGGTCTGAGCCATGCACCGCATAGAGCCCCTGCCCCGCCGGCCGCGAAGGTCGCACCGAACATGAACGGGGTCAGGTGCAACTCGCGTAGGGCGATGAAGGGATAGAGGCTCGCGAACATAGCGACGAACAGGTTGGCGCTCGTCTCCATCAGACAGATCGGCCCGATGATGCGCTCGCCGAACACCGCACTGCACCCATCGCGGAAGTCCACGAGCCACCCCTTGGCCTCGACCCGGTTCGGGCGCTCGGTGTGACGCATCCAGGCGAGCAGGATCGCGGACACGCCGTAGCTGATGCTGGTGAGGCCGACCGCAAAGGGCGCCGTCACCAACTGGATCAGCAAGCCCGTCACCGCCGGCCCGCTGACATTGGCCAGCGAGGCCGTGACGCTCAGCTTGGTGTTGCCCTCCAGGAGATGCTCACGGTCGACCAGGGCCGGGACGTAGGCCTGGTTGGCGATGTCGAAGACCACGCTGCCGGCGCCGACGAGGAAGGCCACCCCATAAAGCTGCAGGATCGACAGAACATGGAACACCGCGGCGAGCGGGATGGTAGCGAGCAGGAGCGCGCGCATAACATCCGCCCCGATCATGACCCAGCGGCGGTTAGACCGGTCGATATAGCCGCCCGCCAGCGTTCCAATCACGATGCGGGGCAGGATCGCCAGGGCCGCGATCAGGCCCACCTGGTGTGGGCTTCCGTGCAGGACTAGTACGGCGGCCAACGGCAGGCCGTCACGGGCGAAGCGCGCCCCGAACTCGGAGATCGCCTGGGCCGACCAAAGTTTCATGAAGGCGGGCTTTCGCCAGAGATCGCCGCTCAACGCACTTACCGATCCGCCTCATGTCCGCCAGTGCGGTAAGCCGTGGAATGGCCGCTGCGTTCCCGACACGGCCGCGTAGAGCACCCTTTTGAAAAAACGCCCAATCTCACCTCATTTGGCCGAAGGAGGACGTGGGGCTACAGCGAGACTTCCATAGGGAGCGAGTGGTGGCCACGGCGGCGGTGGCTTCCACGGCGGCGGTGGCGGTGGCGGGGTGGCGGCGGTTTTCATGGCGGGTGCGGGGACGGGCGCGGCGGCTTTCGGGGCGGCGGCTATGGCGGTTGAAACGGCGGATATTACGACGAGTCACCGCTCATCTACGGCTCCCCTTATTGTTCCCCCGCGTTGATTTATCGTGGCGGCCGCTACCAAGACGGGTGCTATTAAACCCTAGGGTATTGTCAGCCCAAACCAAGAATTCCGTCACCTCTGGCGTCCCGCTTGTTTTCGCGGGCTTGGTTTGGGCAGCAAGCATCGACACCATAAGGCGTTGGCGAGGTCGGACCGCTGGGCGATCCCTTCATAATCGGCATATGTGAATTTGCGCTGACAGTACCCTCGTCGCCGTTCCAGGCCCACATCCGGCACCGAAGCGGTGCTATATCGTTTCGGCAAGCTTTGGCGGAACTTGCTCCTGAAATATCGCCTCCAAGGCAGATTGCAGAGCGGGGAGCTCGATAGGCTTGGCGACATGAACATCCATCCCGGCCGCCAAATATTCATTGATTTGATGGGTGAAGGCGTTGGCCGAGAGCGCGATGATCGGCGTCCGCGGCCGCCCCTCCTGTAATTCAACGGCGCGGATCTCACGGGTCGCCTGGACGCCATCCATGACCGGCATCTGAACATCCATAAGGATGGCGTCGAACTGTTGAGTGCGCCACGCCTCCACCGCCTGGGCGCCGTCCTCCACCACCACAAGGTCGAAGCCGAAGATCTGCATGATGGTCGAGAGGACCAGCCGGTTGGTTGCGTTGTCCTCGGCGGCCAGCAGCCGCAGTGGCCGCACCGCCGTCTCGCAGTCTTCCGCTTTGTCTTTCACCTCGGCCGCCTCGGCAGCGGCTTCAACGAACGGCAAGTTCAGGATAGTGAAAAAGGTCGAGCCCTGACCTTCCACGCTTTCGGCCCAAACGCGCCCGCCCATCAAGCTCGCCAGTTCCTGGCAGATCGCCAGCCCCAGACCCGTACCGCCAAATCGACGCGTAGTGGAGGCGTCGAGCTGGGAAAATTTTTGAAACAACAGACTCATTTTTTCGGGCGGTATGCCAAGCCCAGTATCTTGAACGGCGATCTGCAGCCCGTCATGGCCTTCGGCGCCGACGCCTTCGATCGTGATGTGCACACTGCCAGAGGCGGTGAACTTGAGCGCGTTAGATACGAAATTGGCCACGATCTGGCGAACCCGCCCAGGATCGCCTCGCCGGATACCCAGCGCGTTCGGGGCGATATCCAGACGAAGCTCAAGCCCCTTGGCCTCCGCCGTGGTGGCGAAGCCGGCTAGAGTCGACTGAAGCGATCTCTCCACATCGAAAGCGATGGTCTCAAGTTCCAGCTTGCCGGCCTCGATCTTGGAGAAATCCAGGATGTCGTTGATGAGATGCAATAGGTCCCGGCCGGACTGACGCACGACGGCGAGCCGCTGTTTTTGTTCGGCTGGAAGCACATCGCGATCCATCACATCCGCCATGGTCAGAAGCCCATTTAGGGGCGTCCTGATCTCGTGGCTCATGTTGGCGAGGAACTCGCCTTTCGCGCGGCTGCCTGCCTCAGCCTCGATCCGCGCGGTCCTGAGCTGGCGCGACACGCGCCATTGCCAGCCAAGCCCAACAAGGACGGCCAGACCCAAGAGGCCGCCGGCCCAGCCCATCAGCCGTTGGTCGCGCACCACGCGGTCGACCAGCGCGAGGTTTTTCTGGGTCATTACGAGTTGGTTCTGACGGAAGCTAAGCTGCTCGGCCATCAGACCGGTCAGTTGACCCACCCCCTGGCCGAAGGCCTGGGCCTCGGTTGTCTGGTGCGCACGGGCATAATGGCGAAGCGTCTCGAACGCCGCCCGATCGCGCCCTTCCGCGTGCAACACCTCCGCTTCGACCTCGGGAAGGCGCTCGAACACCGATTGCCTGGCTGTCCGCATCTCCCGCTTCAGATTTCTGAACGTCGCGAGGTCGCGGCGCGCCGCCTGAAGCTGACCAAGACGCGCATAGGCGATCGCGCGGGCGGGAAGGACTCTGGGCGCCAGGAATTGAGCCCCACGAAGAGCCGGCCCAAGCGGCTGTAGACAGCTCAGAACGCGCTTGGGGGCGTCGCGGGTTTCCGCCACCACTGCGCAGAGGTCGTCGTCCCAGGCCCCGAGACTGGACACCTTGGAACTTAGAGCCAAACGATGCTCGACCGCATAGAGGGTCTCCGCAAGATCAGCCCTGCCCAGCTTCGCGGCGAGGCCAGCCAAGTTCCAGATGCTGTCGAAGTCGGGGCGCGGATAGTCAGGCCGGCCGAACTCGAACTGCGATCGTCCAAACGCGATCGCGCTCCCGTTCAGGTCCTGTAGCTTCATAAGGGCGAGGCCTTCGGTGTCCCATATGTCCGCCCGCGCCTCCGGGGTCTTGGTGGCGATCGCCAGGTGGTCCGCATCCGACAACAGGCGAAGCGCCTCCGCCGCCTGACCCCGGACCGTCAGGAAATAAGCTTCCAGCATCATGGCGCGCGAGCGGACCATCCCGTCGGTCGCGGTGCGTGCGACGGCGAGGATGCCAGCCTCGGCCGAAACATCGCCCTGGTCGTAACGGCTGCGCAGCCGATCGAGATCGGCGATCGCCACGTAGCGGAGGTCGCCGGCCTTAAGCGCCTCGGCCCGAAGTTGCCCGTTCCAATACGAAAACCGCGGATAGTCGGACTCGTACAGTTCAAGCCATGCCACGTGTTCCAGCCGCTGCAATCGGTCGGCCTGACGGCCCGTCAGGGCGTCGTGACCAAAGTGTTCCAGGTCTGAGAAGCTCGCCCGGGACGCCTGACGCTCCACGGCTGCGGCCAGGGCTTCGGGCGTCCATATCACGTGCTCAGCCGCCTCGGCGGAGACGGCCAAGGCTGCCAGCAAGATCAGGCCGGTGCAAACAGACGCCACCAAGCGAAGAAGCACGGTCCAGATCTCCCTCATCTAGATGAATTCCCGCATGCACATGGTCAGATACAAGTTCACAACCGATTGAGAACGCGCCTCGGCGGCGTAACGACACATGTGCAGCGCACTGGAAGACCGATGACGCCCACTTCAACGGCAAGGGCGGGGCGGTTGCGCTGGCGCTCCATGGAATTTGATCGGCGTCGTTAGACGAATTCAGCGGCCGCTGTTCCCTCCGGCCTTCGGCCAAAGCCGAGCAATTCCGAAATTGACGTCAGCAATGAGCAAAAAGGCCGCGCTCTCCCCGGACATTCGGGGCGAAATTCACAGTTCTGGCAATGCGTATGATAATATAGCAATTACCTATTAGAGTGCGCATCAGTCTAAAGCGCACGCCTAGGTAGATACGGGTGCTCCTCTTCGACTTGCCTTAGGCGGCTAGAACATCTTCCAGAGCCGCTATCAAGACAGAAGCGACAATCGGCTTGGCGAGGTGGCGATCGGCGCCTGCGGCAGCTGAGGCCCTAAGGTGTTCTGACTGCACATTGGCGCTGAGGACGATAATTGGCGCGCTTGGCCGAGCGGCTTCGGTTTCGTGCGCACGGATCAGCTTGATCGCTGTCAGTCCGTCCATTACCGGCATCTGCAGATCCATCAACACGACGTCGAAGGATCGCTCTCGATACGCTTCGACCGCTAGGGCGCCGTTTTCCACGCTGACTAAATCGACACCGATTGCGCCCAAGATTAATTCCACCACCATCCGATTGGCCGGATGGTCTTCGGCCAGCAGGACCCGCAGCGGAGAGGGCTCTAGATCATCCTCCATCGCCGAACTTTGAGGCGCAGACGGGGTTTGCTCTATCAGAGGCGCGGGCCTGGCGTGCGAGACGAGCGGGACGGTGAAAACAAATGTTGCCCCCCGTTCCAAGACGCCATCGGCGACGATCTCACCACCCATTGCGCGGGCGACTTGGCGGGCCAAGCTCAAGCCTAGGCCCGCGCCGCCAAACTTGCGCGTCAATGAGCCGTCTGCCTGGCTGAAGGGCTGGAACATCTCAGCGACGCGCTGCGGATCAAAGCCGACGCCCGTATCGTGCACCTCGAACCGATAAATATGCGAGCCAGGAAGACGACTGGCTTTCAAGATAATCCTACCTTGCTCCGTAAATTTGACCGCATTGCTGAGGAGGTTGGATAAAGCCTGAGTGACGCGTCGCGCATCGCCATGGACCCACCCCTCTTCGATCGGGGTGTACTCGAACGCCACCCCCTTGGCGTGGGCGGCCAAAGCCGCCTCATCGGCGAGCGCCTGCAATAAGGCCGCTAGATCGAAGGGCGCCTCGAGCAGCTCGATCCCGCCGGCGCCGATCTCCACCATGTCCAGCACGGCGTCCAAGATTCGTTGCAATCCTTCGCCCGAGCGCTCGATGAGCCCCAGCATTTTACGCTGATCCGGATCGAGACGGGTGGAGGACAACACGCTCGCGCTGCCCAATACGCCGTTCAAAGGCGTACGGAACTCGTGGTTCATGTTGGCGAGAAATTCGCTCTTGGCGCGATCTGCGGCCTGGGCGAGGTCGCGTGCTTGCTTGAGGCTCGCTTCCCGCTCGACGATGCCATCGGCCATCGCGTTGAAGGTGTAGCCAAGGCTGGCGATCTCGTCCCCCCCGCCCACGACCACGCGCGCGGTCTCTCCGCGCCTCAGCCGCTGGGCGGCTTCTTCAAGCGCCGAGATCGGTCTGGTCAGATTACGCGCGATCACCCAACTTCCGACCACCAGCAACAGGATGGCGATGAGCCCAATGGCGACAATGTTGGCGAATAGCGCATGAAAAGGCTTCAGCGCATCGGCCAACGGATAGCGCAGGAGGAGCGCCACTTGTTGGTCGTCTCCAAGGCCTGTCAAACGATGGACGAACACCAATGCGGCGCCGTCCGGGTCCGTCGAACGGAACGGTTTCGGCGTCGACACCGCCAGCGCGCGACCGATACGGGCCCGCAATTCGGGGCGGGAGCGAAGAGGGTGGCGCGTATCCAGCGCCATCCAAGTCCCGTCGCTGCGCCGGCTCAACACCGCCGCGTGCAAAGGAATAGCAGACAGGCGCTCCAACTGCGCCATGTCCGTAGAGCCGAGCGTCCTGGCGAACACCACCCATCCAGCAGGCTCGGGCGTGAGGATCGGCGCGGCGACGCCTTCGTAGGCGACCCCGCCAATGTGAAAAATGCCAGCCACCGGATAGTCGGATTGGACTGCGCGCACCACACTTTGGGGCAGCTTCACCCCCAACGTTTCGTCCTGGGCGACGAGATGACCGTCGAGCCCGACAACGAAGGCTAGGTTGAGATCTAGCCTCGCCGCAAGGTTGTCCAAGGCCGACCGTACAGTCGCTTGGTCCTTGGTGGCTACAGCGGCCCGGAAGCCGAAGTCATGCGCCAGGATTTCCGCTTCGGCCTGAAGCCCGCGATTACGTGTCGTCAGTAGATTATCAAACACAACCCCGCTCATAGCCAGTTGGTCGCGGCCGATCTGCTCGACGTTGCGGGCGGCCGTGGCGTAAACGGATACCCCGATCAGAACGAGGGCGCTGACGAACAGGGCCGCATAGAGGACCGTGAACTTCGTACGGAGATGTTTGAACAGGGCTCTTCTCTTGTTCCAGGCTCGCGAGCCGATCGAAATCCGTGACTTCGCAGATCGACGCAGTTAAGCCGCAAGCCCTGATTAATCCCGTCCTATAAACTCATGGTTAAAAAACCCAGCTCAGCGCTACGAATCAAAGTGCGGCTCGCACTGCGATCTGAAGAACATTTTGAGGCTGTCCGGGAAGCAGGTCCGCTGAGCTTCGTTCCGAACGGCCGCTCCAGACATGCATGGTCTCCACCCACAGGCTGAGGTTTGGCGTCAGCGCGTAAGCATAATCTCCGGTCGCAGACCATCCATGCTCGCCATGCTCGCCGAACACCGGGGCCGCGTTGTTTTTGACCTCGAACGCATCCCCACGCACGGTGAAGCGATGGCGGCCCTGCACCTCGGTGGCGAGGAGGTAGGCGGAGTTGAAATCCACGTCATTGCGCCAGCCGCGCGAGGTGTAAGGGCCGGAATATGTATGTCCGGCCAAGGCCTGAGCCAGCACCTCGACCCCAGCTCCGGGACGGGCGGTCAGACCCAGGTCGGCGAACGTCGTACGCCACCCCCAATATCCGTCCTTCACCGCACCCGGATCCGCCCCATTGTCATAGACGAACGCCTGTAACGCCATGGGCGCGGGAGGCCGCCACTCCAGCTTAGCATATCCGCCTGGCCGGCCGTCCAGGTTGACGACCGGCTGGGTGTCGTCTGGCAGCCGCAGGTAAGAATCGGACCGGAGCTGTGGCAAGGGCGACGTGCCGAAGGCGGTCGCGCGCACGTCGTCCAGGGCCCACCCCCGATAGGTCAGCAGCGCGCCTGCCGTATCGTTCTCACCAAACGCTGCGGCGGTGACCGACAGGCGATGACCGCCTATATCGCGCGAGACGAATGCCTCCGCTGCAACACCCTTCACCTCCTCTGAGATCCAGGTGTTGATGGCCGACGGCGTCAGCGTCCGCGTGGTGGTCCAACCCACGCCATCATGTTCCAGTGAGGCCGGCGGCCACATCAGCCCGACGCGCCATCCGAAGCGCGTGGCGGAGTGCGGGACGGGCCGATACTGCAAATAGGCTTCGGCCAGATCGATCCCATGCGTTTGGCCGGATTGGCCTTGGGCGGTGACCGAAGCGCCGAGATCGCCGCCGAGCTGCGGGCGCCATACCAACGCCGCCAGGTCGAGCGTCGGCCGTACCGCGACATTGGCTCCACCGCCGCTGTACTGGGTCTTGCCCAATCCGCCGTCCAGGAAGGACGTCTCGCCGTCCGCCGCGCTGAGTCGGGCGTCGAGCACGCCGGAGAGGGTGTCGCGCCCAAACAGGTCGGTCTCGGCCGCCGCGGGATTGGCGGCGGCTATGGCCAGCAACAGGCCAACGGCGGATGCGCCGACGCCCTTAAGGCGCACCAGATCGCGGCCTGACCGCACTCGAGAAGACGATGGCATGGATCAGTAGCCTGGCATCCGCATCGCGGGCGTACGCAGCTCGGCGGTGAAGCTTTGCGCGATTGATCCGGTGCGAGGGATCGCGAGGTCCAGCTTCTGCTCGCCGTTCGGAGATTTCATGTAGGGGTGCCAGACCCGGATGGTCGCCCGCCCGACGGGCAAGCCGTGCAGAACCGCGTGACCGCTAGCGTCGGTCTTCACCGCGAAGGGCGCGTCCGTCACCTTGATGAACGCGACCATCTGATCATGGATGTTGCAGCCAAGTGAGACCACGCCAGCCTTGTCGAACCGCACCGTGCGGGTCTGATCCTTGCCGTAAAGCTTGAGCTCGAACGTCTTCGTCGGAGAGAACGAGTAGACCTGATGGCGAACTGGGTCTTCGTTGGGAAAGCGCACCTCGGCCCCGACCGGCACGACGAGCACGAACGGATCGAACTGCAACCCCCGCTGGGCCATCGCCAGCGGCTGCGTGAAGCGAAGGGGAGCTGGAGTACGCGCTTCCGGCTCGACCGTGACGATGGCGTCGGAAACCGGCGCCCCGCGCGCGGTGCGCACGTGCACATCGAGATCTGCCGCTCGGGCGCAAACGGGCAGGCAGGCGAGGACGATAAGGAAGGACAGAATATGGCGCATCGCGCGTTTTTGCGCATCCTCCGTGAAAATCCCGTCAACGTTCGAAGGAGTCCGTCGCCGGACCGCATGAACATTGAACCTCAAACGCACCGCAGGCCTGGCGCAGTTCAGAATGGCTGATTGCACCCGGCGCGGCCCCAAACCTCGGATCGGCACAACTATAGAAATTCGGTCCAATGCTGAAAAACTGAATGTACCGGCCTTCAACTCGCCCCAAACGTCATCCCGATGCTCGATACAAGCATCAGCTAATCGCCTCCGCCATTGATCACTCTTCTGCGCTTATCTTCGCTTGGGGGACGAGCCGCTAAAGCTGACTCAATGAAACGCCCCCCGCCTAAGTCACGCGCGGAGGGCGCTTCATCACTCCATCAGGTGCTGTCAGTCCAACGCTAACTCGTCTCCGCTTGGACGTAGCTCCCCCGGGCCCAACTCGTGGGCATGAGAACGCGCCTGATCAACATGATCCGCGGTGTGCTGAAGACCTTCGGCATGCTGCCGGGACCCGGCCAAGGCCGGCAGTTTGAACGCCATGTCGAGTCCCTGCTT
>NZ_LMUL01000011.1:0-206 GCF_009765965.1 Caulobacter sp. S45 | reverse complement strand
TCTGGCGAGATTGACCGCAGCGGGCGCATCTCACGGTGCGGCGACGGTCTGGCGCGCACGCTGATGTACGAAGCCGCCATAGTTATGCTGCACCGGGTCAAGCGAGCCTCGCATTTGCGGGACTGGGCGCTGGCGATTGCGCAGCGGGCCGGCCCAGGCAAGGCGCGCGTGGCCTTGGCTCGCAAGCTGTCTGTGATCCTTCACAG
>NZ_LMUL01000010.1:339939-404593 GCF_009765965.1 Caulobacter sp. S45 | reverse complement strand
GGCGCACGGGGGTGCGCACACTATCGCCCACGCAGAAACCGGTGAGGCGGCGCCGCCTTCAGCATCCACCCGGCGCCGGCCTGCACTCACCCCCATCCCTGCCCTTCCCCCTTCGAGGGGGAGGGGTTCAAGGTCCGCCCCATCCGCCTATGGCGCCCGACCCCGGAACGTCATAAGTCCCGGCGATGGACATCTTCATCAACATCCTGATCGCCGTCGCCATGCTGGCGGTGGTCGCGAGCCTGGGCCTGGGCGTGTTCTCCATGCTCAAGGGCGGCGAATACGCGCGCGCCAACTCCAACAAGTTCATGCGCTATCGGGTCATGTCGCAGGCGGTGGCCATCGTGCTGATCGTCATCGGCTTCATCTACAAGGCCAGCCACCACTAGGAGGCCGCCATGGTCGTGCTGAACAAGATCTACACCCGCACCGGGGACGCCGGCGACACGGGCCTGGCCACCGGCGAGCGGGTCAAGAAGTACGATCTGCGCGTGGACGCCTATGGCGAGGTCGACGAGACCAACGCCTGCCTGGGCCTGGTGCGGCTGCACACGGCCGGCGATGAGACGCTCGACCCCATGCTGGCCCGCATCCAGAACGAGATGTTCGATCTCGGGGCCGATCTCGCCACCCCGGAGCGCGAGGGCAAACCCCTGGGCTGGGAGGCGCTGCGCATCGTCCAGGCTCAGGTCGACCGGCTGGAGCAGGACATCGACCAGCTGAACGCCGAGCTTTCCCCGCTGACCAGCTTCATCCTGCCGGCGGGATCGCCCGCGGCCACCTACCTGCACCTGGCGCGCACGGTGTGCCGGCGGGCGGAACGGGTGGCGACGCGGCTGGCGGGCCAGGACGGCGAGCGGGGCAGCGATGCGGCGCTGAAATACCTCAACCGCCTGTCGGACCTGCTGTTCGTGATGGCCCGCTACGCCAATGGCAAGGGGACGGCCGAAGTGCTGTGGCGCCCCGGCGCGACCCGCTGAGGCTAGACTAGCGACGCAGCGAGGTGGCCTGGGACGCCTGGTCCGCCGACTTGGGCAGGCCCGGATACACCGGCGTCTTGGACCCCGCCACGCGATGGGTGACGTCGGGTAGATAGATCACATGTCCGCAGGTGCGCGACGCCGGGTCCCACCAGTTGCCCGAGCTCTCGCACGCCTTGGCCGGCGCCACGTACAGGCTCTGATAGGCCCAGATGCCCGCGACGGACACGGCGAAGACGCCGAGGAACAGGAGCTGTACGCGACCGAGAAGGCGGTTCATGGGTTGTCTTAATGGGACCTCGCGCGCCCGAGGACAAGTCCATGCGGGCGCGACAAGACAACCACGTTCAATCGCCCGCGCTTGACATGACGTAAGCGTAAAGGCTTTGAGACGGACCCGATATGCAAGCCGCGCGGCCCACGCGCGCCGAATTCCAGGTGAGGCCTATGAAGGTGCTGGTGCCCGTGAAGCGGGTGATCGACTACAACGTGAAGGTCCGGGTGAAGCCCGACCAGTCCGGCGTGGACCTCGCCAACATCAAGATGAGCATGAACCCGTTCGACGAGATCGCCACCGAAGAGGCGGTGCGTCTGAAGGAGAAGGGGATCGTGTCGGAGATCGTGGTGGTCTCCATCGGCCCGCAGCAGGCCCAGGAGACCATCCGCACCGCGCTTGCCATGGGCGCGGACCGGGGCATCGTGATCGTCACCGACGAGCGGGTCGAGCCGCTGGCGGTGGCCAAGCTGCTGAAGGCGGTGGTCGAGGCCGAACAGCCCGGCCTGGTGCTGATGGGCAAGCAGGCCATCGACGACGACAACAACGCCACCGGCCAGATGCTGGCGGCGCTGCTGGGCTGGCCCCAGGCCACCTTCGCCTCCAAGCTTGAGATCGCGGGCGATGTGGCCACGGTCACGCGCGAAGTGGACGGCGGCCTGCAGACCCTGTCAGCCAAGCTGCCAGCGGTGGTGACAGTGGACCTGCGGCTGAACGAGCCGCGCTACGCGTCCCTGCCCAACATCATGAAGGCCAAGAAGAAGCCGATCGAGCCCAAGACCCCGGCCGACTACGGCGTGGACATCACGCCGCGGCTGACGGTGGTCAAGGTCGCCGAGCCGCCCAAGCGCTCGGGCGGGATCAAGGTCGCCTCCGCCGATGAGCTGGTGGCCAAGCTGAAGACCGAAGCGGGAGTGATCTGATGGCTGTCCTCGTCGTCGCCGACCACGACCGTTCCGCCCTGCGCGACACCACCCACAAGACCATAGCCGCAGCCCAGGCCATCGGCGGGGAGATCGACGTGCTGGTGGTGGGCTCCGGCGTCCAGGCCGTGGCCGAAGAAGCCGCCAAGATTCCTGGCGTGCGCAAGGTGCTCAAAGCCGAGAGCGAAGCGCTCGACCATGCGGTGGCCGAGGCCATCGCCGCGACCGTCCTGCCCCTGGCCGCGAACTACGACGCGATCCTGTCGCCCGCCACCACCACCGGCAAGAACGCCTTCCCCCGCATTGCCGCCCTGCTCGACGTGATGCAGGTCTCCGACGTGATCGAGGTGATCGACGCCAAGACCTTCGTGCGCCCGATCTACGCCGGCAACGCGCTGGAGACGGTGACCACCACCGACGCCAAGGTCGTCGCCACCATCCGCCCCACCACCTTCAAGGCCGTGGCGGCCGAGGGCGGCTCAGCGACCATCGAGAGCGTCGACGCGCCGGCCGCCTCGGTCACCGCCAGCTTCGTCGCCGACGAGGTGACCAAGTCCGAGCGCCCCGAACTGGGTGCGGCCAAGATCGTGGTCTCGGGTGGACGCGCCATGGGCTCGGCGGAGGAATTCCAACGGGTGATCGAGCCCCTGGCCGACAAGCTGGGCGCCGCGGTCGGCGCCTCGCGCGCGGCGGTCGACGCCGGCTACGCCCCCAACGACTACCAGGTCGGTCAGACCGGCAAGGTGGTCGCGCCGGCCCTGTACATCGCCGTCGGCATCTCCGGCGCCATCCAGCATCTCGCCGGCATGAAGGATAGCAAGGTCATTGTCGCCATCAACAAGGACGCCGACGCCCCCATCTTCCAGATCGCCGACTACGGCCTGGTCCAGGACTACAAGACCGCCGTACCGGAGCTGATGGCCGCGCTGGAGAAGTAGGTTTTCCTTCTCCCCTTGCGGGAGAAGGAAGGGGCCCGCGGGTCGATAGACGCGTGGGAAGGTTGAGGGGTCGATGCATGCTTGCCGCCTGTCGCAGCGAGACCCCTCACCCTCCCAGCATGGCTGGGCCCCTCCCTCTCCCACAAGGGGAGAGGGGATGATCTCCATCGACATCCGCCCCTACACGCCGGACGACACCGCCGGGATCACCGAGCTGTTCCACCGCTCGGTGCGCCAGGTCGCCCGGCGCGACTATTCCGAAGCCCAGGTGCGCGCCTGGGCGCCGGACCAGACCAACCTCGACCACTGGCGCACACGCCTCGCCGCCGCCGAGACCTGGACCGCCTGGATCGACAACCGCTTGGCGGGCTTCACCGATCTGGAAGCCGACGGCCACCTCGACCACCTCTTCGTCGATCCCGACTTCCAGCGCATGGGCGTGGCCACAGCCCTGGTCGCACAGGTCGAGCGAGCGGCGCGACGCCACGGCCTCACGCGGCTACATACCGAGGCCAGTCTCACCGCCCGTCCCGCCTTCGAACGCTTCCGGTTCGAGCTGATCGCAGCCCAGACGGTCCACCGGCGTGGCCAGGATCTGCGTAACTTCCGCATGGCCAAGCGCCTCGACGCCCCCGCCGCCGCGCTGGACGCCGGCCCCGAGCGGTCATAGGTAGGGCGCCTACGGATCAGGAGCCTTCCATGGACCTCGCGCGGCTGCAGACCTTCGTCGACCGGACCTGGAACGACGAGATCACGCCGACCCTGGTCGACTACATCCGCATCCCCGCCAAGTCCCCGGCCTTCGATCCCCAGTGGGTCGAGCATGGCCACCTCGACGCTGCGGTGAAGCTGCTGGAGGACTGGGCTAGGCCCAAGGTCGCGGCCCTGCCCGGCGCGACGCTGGAGGTGGTGCGCCTGCCCGGCCGCACGCCCGTCATCTTCATCGACGTCCCCGGCCAGGGCGACGAGACCGTGCTGCTCTACGGCCACCTGGACAAGCAACCTGAGATGACCGGCTGGAGCGAGGGCCTGGGTCCCTGGACCCCGGTGATCAAGGGCGAGCGGCTGTACGGCCGGGGCGGAGCGGACGACGGCTACGCCATGTTCGGCGCGCTGGCCGCCATCTCGGCCCTGCACGAGCAGGGCGCTTCCCACGCCCACTGCGTGATCCTGATCGAGGCCTGCGAGGAATCGGGCAGCTACGACCTGCCGTTCTACGTCGACCACCTGGCCCAGCGGATCGGCAAGCCGTCGCTGGTGGTGTGCCTGGACTCCGGTTGCGGCAACTACGACCAGCTCTGGCTGACCACCTCGCTGCGCGGCATGACCGGCGGGACGCTGAAGGTCCAGGTGCTGGAGGAAGGCGTCCACTCCGGCGACGCGTCCGGCGTCGTGCCGTCCAGCTTCCGCATCCTGCGCCAACTGCTGTCGCGGCTGGAGGACGAGCAGACCGGCCAGATCAGGCCCCCCGAACTCCACGCCGAAGTCCCGCCCGAGCGGATCGAGCAGGCGAAGCGCGCGGCGAAAGCGCTCGGCGAGGAACTCTACACCAAGTTCCCCTTCCCGCCCGGCGGCCAGCCCGTGAGCCACGACCCGGTCGAGCTGATCCTGAACCGCACCTGGCGGCCCCAGCTCGCGGTCACCGGTGTGGCCGGGCTGCCGGCGCTGGAGAGCGCGGGCAATGTGTTGCGCCCGTTCACGGCGGTGAAGCTCAGCCTGCGCCTGCCGCCCACGCTCGACGCCGAAAAGGCCGGCGCCTTCGTCAAGGACCTGCTGGAGCGCGATCCGCCCTACGGCGCCAAGGTCGAGTTCAGCCTGGAGAAGGCCGGCAGCGGCTGGAACGCCCCGCCGTTGGCCTCTTGGCTGGAGCAGGCCATCGACGCCGCCTCGCAAGCCACCTTCGGACGCACGGCCGCGATGATGGGCGAAGGCGGCAGCATCCCGTTCATGGGCATGCTGGGCGAGAAGTTCCCCGACGCCCAGTTCGTCATCACCGGCGTGCTCGGCCCGCACTCCAACGCCCATGGGCCGAACGAATTCCTCGACCTGCCCACCGGCCGGCGCTTGTCGGCCTCGGTGGCCTGCGTGCTGGAGGCCCACTTCGCCGTCCATTCGCGACGCTTGGCCGCCTAGAGGGGTGATCGCCGGAAGTGGAAACCCGTTTCGGCGGCTGCTAACCCTCTTCGCCGGGGCCCGCGGACCTGATCGATTCGGCATGAATCGATTATGCTCCGGGGCTGGAGGTGTCTCATGACCAATCGGACAGCGTTTGGTGCGGATCGTCGCGCCGTGCTGACCGGCGCTGCGGGCGTGCTGCTGGCGACGACGGGCCTGCGCGCCGCCCTGGCCCAGCCCGACCCCGCCACGCCTCCGGCGACGCCCGCCCCGCGGCCGCAACCGGCCCACCGGGCGCCTGTGCATACGCCCCTGTCCCCACGTGAAGCCGACATCCTGGTCAAGGCCCTGGCCGACGCCGAGACCCACGGCTTCCGCCGCAACGAATTCGTCTCCCCCGAACTAGCCGCCCTGCTCCATGGCGAGGACCTGCAGGCCCCCCATGCCCAGGACCTGCTGAAGACCGCGATCCTGGACTATGCGCGCGCCCAGCGCGGCCAGCGCATCGCGCTCTCCGCCTTCCCCGAAGAGTGGTCCGTTCGTCCCGCCGCCTACGACCCGGAGCCCGAGTTCGTCGCCGCCGTCTCCACCGACCGGTTGGGCGCATGGCTCGACAGCCTGCCGCCGCACTACGAAGGCTATCAGGGACTGCGCAAGGCGCTCGTCCGCTACCGCGCGCTGAAGGACTGGAAGACCATCCCGGACGGCGCGCCGCTGAAGCTGGGCGCCAAGGACCCCCGCGTGCCGATCCTGCGCGCGCGCCTGCAGGCCGAAACCCCGCCCTCGCCCACAGGCGCTCCGGCTCCGCCGATCCCGACTCCCAAGGACCCCAAGCTCTACGACGCCGCCCTGGTGCAGGCGGTGCAGGCGTTCCAGCGGCGCTGCGGCCTCGGCCCGGACGGGATCGTCGGGCCGCCGACGCTTGCGGCCCTGAACGCGCCCAAGGGCCAGCGGGTGCTGCAGATCGAGGCCAATATGGAACGCTGGCGCTGGCTGCCGCGCGAGCTTCCGCAGACCCGCATCCAGGTCAACATCGCCGCCGCCGTGCTGGCCATCTATCGCGACGGCAAACCGGTCATGGCCATGAAGGCGGTGGCGGGGCGTCCCGCCGACAGCACGCCCATGCTTGCCTCGCAGATCCAGAGCATCGTGCTGAACCCGCCCTGGCACGTGCCGGAATCGATCGCCAAGAAGGAACTGTTCCCCAAGGCGGCGCGTGACAGGGGCTATCTGGCGCGCAACCAGTACGAGGTCCGCAAGGGCGACGACGGGGTGGTGCGGCTGGTGCAGAAGGCCGGCCCCAAAAGCGCGCTCGGCCGGTTCAAGTTCGACTTCCCCAACACCTTCGGCGTCTACCTGCACGACACCCCGGCCCAGTCCGGTTTCGCCCGCACCAGCCGGCTGGCCAGTCACGGTTGCGTGAGACTCGAACAGCCAAAAGCGCTGACCAACCTGCTGCTGGAGGGCAATAACGACTGGCCGCCGACCCGTATCGACGAGACCGTGGCGGGCGACAAGACCATCCGCGTCGCCCTCGCCCAACCCATCCCGGTCTTTATCCTGTATTGGACTGCGTTCGTCGACAACGCCGGCTCCGTGCAGTTCAGGGGCGACGCCTACGACTGGGACCGCAAACTCCTGGGACTCGTCAGCGGGGCCAAAAGTCGTGATTCATCATCTGAAAACCTTGACGCTTAACTGCATAACAACTTGATCCTGAGACATTCTGCCTCGTCGGCAAAAATGACCGACTCCCATAGTCAATTTCTGGGGCGCGGGTCCGCGTGAGAGTGAGTATGTACGCAAGACGCGAAATTCTTCGTCTTGGAGCTCTGGGCGGCGCAGCCGCCGCAGGCGTCGCTGCGCTTCCCTCGCGCGGGCTTTGCCACGGCTCCTACGCCGAAAGCTACTACGGGTCGCAGGCTTCCGTCGGCGGTTCGCTCCAGGCGGCGGTTCGCCAGGTCGCGGTGCACAACCTGCACACCGGCGAGTCGCTGGAGACCATCTACTTCGACAACGGCGCCTACGTGCCCGACGCCCTGGCCGCGATGAACCACGTGCTGCGCGATTTCCGCACCGGCGACGTCCACTTCATGGACCCGCGCGTGTTCGACCTGCTGCACACGCTGTCGACCACGGTGGAGAGCCGCGAGCCGTTCCAGATCATCTCCGGCTACCGCTCGCCGCACACCAACGAGATGCTGCACGAAGCCTCCTCGGGCGTGGCCAGCAACAGCTACCACATGCGCGGCATGGCCATCGACGTCCGCCTGCCCGACGTCCAGCTGGCCCACCTGCACAAGGCGGCCTTGGCGCTGCAACGCGGCGGCGTCGGCTACTACCCCACCTCGGACTTCATCCACGTGGACGTCGGCCCCGTTCGCCACTGGGGTTAAGGCTTGCGCCGTTCTGCGTGCTTCGAGACGCGGCTCACGCCGCTCCTCAGCATGACGAATGTTGTTGAAGTCCACCATCCTGAAGAGCCCCGAAGGGGCGTCTCGAAGGAGGCAGGGGCAGCCACCGCGCGACGTGACGATCAGCGGCCGCCCAGCACGTCCTCCACCCAGGCCGGCACCATCTCGCTCGCGACTCCATAGCGGCGCTCGTCGAAGGCGCGCGCGTTGTCGGAGGGGTCCAGGTTGATCTCGCAGGTGCGTATCCCCGCCCGCCGCGCCTCGCTGACGAACCCCGCCGCCGGATAGACCGAACCCGAGGTGCCGATGGCGACGAACAGGTCCGCCTCCTCCAGGGCGTCGTAGATCGCGTCCATCTCCAAGGGCGTCTCACCGAACCAGACCACGTGCGGGCGTAACCCCCCGCCACAGTCGGCGCACCGTGCGCCGCTCAGGTCGTCGCGCCAGTCGACCACGGCCTCACAGCCGGGACAGCGCGCCTTGAACAGCTCCCCATGCATGTGGACCACGTGCTGTGCGCCGGCCCGCTCGTGCAGATCGTCGATGTTCTGGGTGCAGAGGAACAGCCGCCCGCCCGTCTCCGCCAACCGCCGCTGCAGGTCCGCCAGGGCGAAGTGCGCCGCATTGGGCTGGGCCCCGCGCAGGTTGGCGCGGCGGGCGTCGTAGAAGGCGTTGACCTGGGCCGGATCGCGCTTGAACGCCTCCGGCGTGGCCAGCTTCGCTGGATCGAACCGCGTCCACAGCCCCGAGGTGTCGCGGAAGGTGCCAAGGCCGCTCTCGGCCGAGACCCCGGCGCCGGTGAGGACGAAGATGTTCATCGCCCCACGATAGCCTAGGCTCCGTCATCGACCACCCGGGATGATCGGCTATGAGGGCGCATGGCGCAGGCGGCTAGACCCAGAATCCTGTTCGCCCCGGCCTCCGGCGCGGGCGTGGGCGGCGGCCATGTGATGCGTGACCTGACACTGGCCATGGCGCTCCAGGAGCGGGGCGCGACGTGCGCCTTCGCCGTGGCGGAGAGCGGTCGGAAACTGATCGAGCGGTTCTCCAATGCCGACGCGGCATGGCCGCTGTTCGACCGTTCGGACGATCCGGCTTCGCTGGTCGAGGCGGCGGCGGCTTTCCAGGCTGGGGCGGTGGTGCTGGACGACTACGGTCTCGATGCAGGTCGCGTCGCAGCCCTGCGCGAGCGGATCCCGGTGCTGGTGGTGATCGACGATCTGGCCGACCGGACCTACGCCTGCGACCTGTTGATCGACCCCGGCCTCGGGCGCGACGAGGCGGACTACGCCGGGCGGGTTCCGCAGACTTGCCGGCTGGCGCTCGGCCCCGCCTACGCCCTGGTCCGCCCCGACGTGGCCACGCTGGCGCAAGCGGATGCAGGTTCCCATGCCGGCGAAGTGCGACGGGTGTTCGTCTCCTTCGGCCTCAGCGATGTGGATGGGATCGCCGCACGGGCGGTGCGCGTCCTGCGCCCCCTCGCACCGGCGGTCCATTTCGACGTGGCCCTGGCGAGCGACGCCGAAAGCCTCCCCACCCTGACGGCCATGGCCGAGGCGGACCCGGGCCTGCACATCCATCCCGACGCCCGCGAGGTGGCGGCGCTGATGCGGGCGGCGGACGTGGCGGTGGGGGCCGGCGGGTCCAGCACTTGGGAGCGTTGCGCGCTTGGCCTGCCGACGCTCGCCGCCATCGTCGCCGACAATCAGCGCGAGATGATCCGTAACCTGGCCGGCGCCGGCGTCCTGCTCGCCGCCGACACGGCCGATGCGGGCTTCGACAAGCGGTTCGCAGCGGCGTTTGGAGAGTTGTTGCGGCCCGAGGTTCGGCTGCACCTGTCGGCGGCCTCACGCGCGCTCTGCGACGGTCAGGGCGCGGGGCGGGCGGCGGACGCGATACTGGCGCTGATCTGAGAACGGCGGCGCCGAACTGCGTGCTTCGAGACGCCCCTTCGGGGCTCCTCAGCATGACGAATGTTGTGGGAGACACACTCGATAAGAGCGCGTCCATAAAACCTTCGTCATGCTGAGGAGCGCTCCAACGGAGCGCGTCTCGAAGCACGCACGCCGCCTCAACCTCACCCCTCGATGGACAGCGCCGACAGGTCGAAAGCCTTGCCCAGCCGCGCCTCGGCCCGCGCCTTGGCCTCGGGCCATTCGCGTCGCAGCAGGCCCAACCCCACCACGTCGCGCCAGACGCCGCCTTTGCGTACGTGATCGCGGTAGAGCGCCTCGCGGGTGAAGCCGAACGCCTCGTGCAGCCGCCAGACCCCGGCGTTCTCGATCAGCACCTCGCACCAGAGCTTGTTCAACTCCAACCGCTCGAACACGCAGCCCAGCACCAGATACTCCACGCAGGCGCCCACGCCCCGTCCCCGCGTCGACGGATCGGCGAGGTAGAAGGCCCACTCGCAGCGGCTGTCGGCCAGATCGATCCGCGCCAGGTTGGCGAGGCCCACCGGCGCGCCGTCCAGCTCGATGATCCAGAACCTGCGGTCGTCCGCCTCCAGGGCCGAGGCCAGCCAGCGGGCGTGCTCCTCGGGGCCGATGAGATGGTCGGAATACATGTAGGCGGCGATCTCGGAGGAATTGCGCCACGCCAGCACCCGTTCGCCATCCTGATGCGCCAGCCGCCGCAGATGGACGCTCACGCCGCCTCGACCGGATTGGGGATCGCCTGACCGGGATTGGCGGCCTGCCAGTCCAGCACGTCCTGCATGACGAAGTCCGGCTTGGCGGCGTAGAGCCCGTCGTAGACGGCGCTGGCGAAGGCGTAGTCCTGCGGCGTGTCCACCGTCCAGCGCCAGCGGAGCGGCGGGTCGTGGACGACCACCTCCACCCGGAACCGCTCGGGCCGGCGATAGATGAAGGGCGTGACGTGCTCGCGGTCGTAGGGGTCCTGGGTCTCGCTCCAGGCGGCGAGCAGGGCCGAGGTGCGGCAGACCTCAACGTCCAGCCCTTTGGGATAGGTGCCGTCCACCGAGTTGTGGGTGTAGTCCGCGTCACGCTCACGATGGCGGCGGATGCACAGGTCGATCACCTCGGGATCGGCCAGGGGGCAGTCGGCGGTCAGGCGCAGGAACTGCTCGGGATCGCCCTGCCAGCTCAGCGCCTGGCGGAAACGGTCCAGCACATCGTCCAGGTCGCCCCGGAACACCTCGACCCCAAGCCCCGCAACGTAGCCGACCAGCGGATCGTCGTCGGCGCGCGTGCTGGTGGCGACCAGGATGGCGGAAATGCCCTTCGCGCGCCGCAGCCGCTCGATCTGGCGGCCGATCATCGGCTCGCCCGCCAGGGGCATGAGCACCTTGCCCGGCAAGCGGGTGGAGCTCATGCGCGCCTGCAGGATCGCCAGCATGGCCTACAGCTCCAACAGGCGGTCGCTGATCGTGTTCTCGTGGGGGCCGGTCGAGGGGAAGTGCTCGGCCAGGGCGTCGCCGCACAGCTCAATCGCGCGGACATAGCCCGAGGCCGGATCGCCCCGCTTCATGCCGTCCTGCACCGCGGCGACGGCGGCGTTCCACACCTTGTCGCCTACCGCCTCATGGATGGCGTCGTCGGCCAGCAGTTCCACCCGCCGGTCGTGGCGCGAGGCGAAGATCACCACCCCCGTCCGCCCGGCCGCGACGTGCAGGCCGGTGGCCAGGAACTGCTGCAAGGCCGCGCGATGGACCCGGTGATGCTTCAAGGGGGTCGGCGTCAGCACGCGGCGGACCTGGGGGATGGAGACCAGCCCCGCCACCACCGCGAACAGGACCGCCTGGGCGACCACGAAGGCCTCCAGCGTCGGGGTCAGGGCGCTGCCGAGCGCGGAGGCGTGGCTGACGGTCCAGTCGTGGCGCCAGGGCGTCAGCACCGCCGGATCGACCCCCAGCATCAGCGCCGCCAGCGGGGCCAGCAAGGCGATCGCCGCCGCCCAGGCCAGTGGCACCTCGCGATAGTTGGAGACCTCGCCCGCCATGATGCAGACGATCTCGCCAGTGGTGCGCGCCTCGGCCGCGCCGACGGCTGCGGCGATGCGTTGGTGATCGGCTTCGCTAAGCATCGGCCTGTCCGCCCCTCACCAGCTGCCCGACGAGCCGCCGCCCCCGAAGGAGCCGCCCCCGCCGCCGCCAAAGCTGTCGCCGCCGCCCCCACCGCCGCCGCCCCAGTCGTCGTCGCGGTCGCGGCCGCCGAAAGCCCCGCCGAGGAACATCATCGGCAGCACCCAGCCCATGCCGCCGCCGCGCCGCCCGCCCCGCAGGAAGCCGCCGATCACAAATAGGATCAGCAGCAGCGAGAAGATCGACCCGATGGTCTCGTGATGGCGCGGGCGCGGACGTTTCACCGCCTGCGCGACCTGCTGCTTGGCGTCGGCGTCGCTGAGGCCAAGTTGCTGGACGATGGCATCGGTCCCCGCCGTGATCCCGCCGGGGATGTCGCCGTCGCGGAAGTGCGGCAGGACCTGGGTCTGCAGGATCACGCTCGACAGGGCGTCGGTCAGCACCGGCTCCAGACCGTAGCCGACCTCGATGCGGACCTTCTTCTCGCCGGGCACGACGATGAACAGGGCGCCGTCGTCCTTGCCCTTCTGGCCGATCCCCCAGGCGCGGCCGAGCTGGTAGCCGTAGTCCTCGATGTCGTCGCCCTGGAGCGAGGCCAGGGTGACGACGATGACCTGACGCCCGTTCTTCTGCTGAAGCGCGGCAAGCTTTTGGGTCAGGGCGGCGGTGATCTCGGGCGTCAGCACGTGCGCATTGTCCACCACCCGCCCGGTCAGGGGCGGGAAGGTCGGTGCGGCCATGGCCGGAACCGCGAACGCGAACAGCAGGGCGAAGGCGGCGAGCAGGCCCGCCGTCCAGGCGCCGAGCCCGCTCGCCCGCCGCTCGCGCAAGGAGATCACCCTACTGCGCCGTATTGGCCGCCGGGGCTGTGCTGACGGCAGGGGCTGCGGGCGGGGCTGCGTCGAAGCTCACCGAGGGAGCGTTCTGGGCGGTGTCGGTCGCCTGAAACAAAGCCATCGGCTTTTCGGCATGGTAAAGGGTCGAGGCCCAGAACACGCCAGGGAAGGTGTGCAGGGTGACGTTGTAGGCCTGCACCGCCTTGTTGTAGTCGCGCCGTGCGATGGTGATCCGGTTCTCGGTCCCCTCCAACTGCGATTGCAGGGCCAGGAAGTTCTGATCCGACTGAAGCTGGGGATAGCGTTCGCTGGCCACCAGCAGGTGGCTCAGCGCGCCGCTGAGGCCGTTCTGGGCGGCGGCGAACTTGCTGAGCTGGGCGGGGTCGTTGACGGCCGACGGGTCGACGTGGACCTGGGTGGCCGAGGCGCGCGCCTGGGTCACTTCCACCAGCACGCTCTTCTCCTGGGCGGCGTAGCCTTTGACAGTCGCCACCAGATTGGGGATCAGATCGGCGCGGCGCTGGTACTGCGCCTGCAGGTTGGCGAACTGGGTCTTGGCCTGCTCTTCGAGGGTGGGAATGGTGTTGACGCCGCAGCCGCCGAGCACCAGCGGAAATGCGAGAACGACGGCGATCCGAGAGAAACGACGCAAGTTGAGCCCCTTTGGCGATCTTCGAACCATCGTCATAGCAGGCGCGGCGCGCCGACGCACCTTAACGGTCGGTCACGTCGGTTGGCTCCCCTCGCGAACGCTCGTGCGTCCTTCGAGACGCCCCTTCGGGGCTCCTCAGGATGATATAGGTTGGGGGGACTGCAAAAACCTTCGTCATGCTGAGGAGCGGCGTGAGCCGCGTCTCGAAGCACGCAGACCCTCTCAGCGACACCTCACCAGCGCCGCCGACCCATCACCGTCTCGCCGAACAGGCGCAGATCGCCCATCAGGCTGAACAGCGGGTACTGAAAGGTCGCCGGCCGGTTCTTCTCGAAAAAGAAGTGCCCCGTCCAGGCGAAGCCGTAACCCATGATCGGCGCCGCCAGGGCGAAGCGCCAGTCCACCAGGATCGCCGCCAGCAGACAGGCGATCGCCAGGCTGGTCCCCACCACGTGCAGGCGGCGGCTCGTGCGGCTCACATGCTCGGTGAGATAGAAGGGATAGAAGTCCCGGAACGTCCGATATCGCTGGGCTGCATCGGTCATGGCGAAAACATGCGCTCCGACCGACCGGCGCGCAAGCAGGGCCGCCCGCCGACATCTGTTCGACGGCGGCGCGAATTGCTCTACAGGCGAGGTGATGATCTCGCGCCTGTCCATCGAGGCCCTGGCCCTTGTCCGCGGCGAGCGCCCGCTGTTCGACGGCTTCGACCTGACGGTGGAGGCGGGCGAGGCCGTGGCGCTGACCGGAGCCAATGGCGCGGGCAAGACCAGCCTGCTGCGCGCGGTGGCCGGACTGTTGCCGCCGGCGGCGGGACGGATCGTCTTCCATGACCCGAGCGGCCAGATCGACCCCGAAGAGGCGCGCGCCCGCGACCTGCACCTGCTCGGCCATCACGATGGGCTGAAACCCGGCCGCACGGCGGCGGAGGAACTGGACTTCTGGACCCGTTGGCTCGGCGGCATGGACGAAGGTCGCGCCCACGCGGTGCAGGCGCTGGAACTGGAGCCCCTGCTGGCGCTGGAGGTGCGCAAGCTGTCGTCCGGCCAGCGACGCCGCCTCGCCCTGGCCCGGCTGATCGCCGCCCCGCGCGGGCTATGGCTGCTGGACGAACCGCTGGCCCCGCTCGACGCCGCGCGCCGCACCCGTTTCGGCGCGTTGATGCGCGTGCACCTGGACGGCGGCGGCATGATCCTGGCGGCGGTGCACGATCCCCTGCCCGTCCCCACCCGCGCCGTCTCCCTGGGTCGGGCATGAGCGCGCTGACCGCCCTGTTCCGCCGCGAGCTGACCCTGGCGTGGGGACGCGGCGGCGGCCCGCTGTTCGCCGGCGCCTTCTATGTCGGGTTATCGACCCTGCTGCCGCTGGCCGAAGGGCCGTCGCCCCAGCGGCTGGCGGCGGTGGCGCCCGGCGCGGCGTTCGCGGCGCTCGCCCTGTCCTCGCTGCTGTCGTTGGAACGCCTGTTCGAGCGGGATTTCGAGGACGGGGCGCTCGACCTGCTCAGCCTGGGCACGACTCCGCTGGAGGCGGTGGCGGCGGTGAAGTGCGCCGCCCAGTGGGTGGGCAATGGGCTGCCGCTCGCGGTCCTGGCGCCCATCGTCTCCATCGCGCTGGGGGCGTCGCCGAGCCTGGCCGGCCTGACCGTGCTGACCGCCCTGCTCGGTGGGCTGGGGTTCGCCTTCGTCGGTGGGATCGGGGCGTCGCTGGCCTTGGGCGCGCGGCGCGGCGGAGTGCTGGTGGCGGTGATCGTGCTGCCGCTGTTCGCGCCCCTGGTGATCTTCGGCGCGGGCTCGGTCAGCGCCTTGGCCGGCGGGCTCGACTGGCGCTCCGGCCTGCTGTTCCTGACCGCCTACAGCCTGGCGGCCGCGGCGCTCGCGCCCTTCGCCATGGCCGCCGCCTGCCGCAACGCCCTGAGTTGACCCCGTAAGCCATGCGCCTGCCACCCCTGCACCGCGCGACCCTGTTGCGCCGCTACAAGCGGTTCCTCGCCGACGTGGTCTTCGACGACGGCCGCGAGGAAGTCGTCCATGTGCCCAATCCCGGCTCGATGCTGGGGATGGCCGATCCGGGCATGACGGTCTGGACCTCCCGCAGCGAGGCCAAGACCCGCAAGCTGCCGCACACGCTCGAACTGGTGGAGGCCGATGGCGCGCTGATCGGGGTCAACACCATGCTGCCCAACCGGCTGACGGCCGAGGCCCTGGCGCTGGGCCTGATTCCCGAGCTTGCAGGCTATGCCGAGGTGAGGGCCGAGGTGAAATACGGCGAGAAGAGCCGGGTGGACTTCCTGCTGTCCTCGCCCACCGCGCAATCGCGCAAGCCGCCGGCCTGGGTCGAGGTGAAGTCGGTGACTCTGTCGCGTCAAGCCGGCCTGGCGGAATGGCCGGACTGCGTATCCTCCCGCTCGGTCCAGCACCTGCGCGAACTGAGCGCGCGGCTCGCCGACGGCGACCGGGCGGTGCTGCTGTTCGTCGTCCAGCGTTCGGACTGCGATCGCTTCGCGGTGGCGGCGGACCTGGACCCAGCCTTCGCCACAGCTCTCGCCGGGGCGATAACAGCCGGCCTGGAAGTGCTGGTCTACGCCTGCAAGATGAGCACGGAGGAAATCGTCGTCGGCCGCCGCCTTCCCCACGGTGCGCCTTGACCGCGCCGTAGGGGCCAGAACGTCGGCGTCTAGTGCGGGCCGGCCGAGGTCACAGGCGGGGCCGACGACATCGGGGGAGCCGCCGCAGCACCGGGCGTGGTCGTGCCCGGCGTCATCCCGTTCGCGCCCGTTCCGTAGGTCGGAGGAATATTCATCCCCGCGCCCGGCACGTTGTTGGGCGAGGTGGCGCTCGTACCGGCTGTCGGGCCGCCGGCGTAGGGCGAACCGGCGGTGTTCTGGGTCCGCCCGCTCCGGGTCCTGGAACTGGGCGAAGAGCTCGTGGCGGCGCCGGGCATGTTGGAACCGGCTCCCGTGCCTGGAGAGGTCATGGCGCCGCCGCCCGACGCGGAGCCTGTGCTCGAAGTGGAGCTGGAGCCCGCCCCCGTCGTCTGCGCCTGGCCAACACTAGCTGTCAGCAGCAAAACAGTTCCGGCGATAATCAAAGTTCGCATCCCGGTGGTCCTTCGCATTATTTTTCCAATAGCTAAACTCGCCAAACCCTCTGCAAGTTTCAAAATCAACCACGGTTGGGATACGCTTTCCTCCTAAAGCCAAGCTCGCATCGATCCCCACCGCCTCGTTTGCTCGAAATTATCTTCCCATAGGCCGATGCGGCGGACGCTTTTGATTCGCACCCGGGCCGCTTTTGACGGCGGCCGCAAATAGAACGTCGATCCGCCCGTGCGCAGGCGGACAGGCGGCGGAGCGCCCTTTTGAAACGGCGCGGAAGTTCTATGTTAGTCTTGCGACATCGACCTCAACGCGATCCTAAGCGTGCTGCGCCCTCCCCGGCGTGGCGCGCCAGCGGACCAGAGACACGCCCATGACCCTCGACGCCCTCGCCGACATGCCTGTCCGCACCGGTGGGATAAAGATCCACACCGCCGAAGACTTCGCCGGCATGCGCTCCGCCGGCCGCCTGGCCGCCGAGTGCCTGGACATGCTGATCCCCCACGTCCAGCCGGGCGTCACCAGCGAGCACCTGGACGACCTCGCCCGCGAGTTCACCTTGGACCACGGCGCCCTGCCCGCCTGCCTGGGCTACCGGGGCTACACCAAGACCGTCTGCATCTCGGCCAACCACGTGGTCTGCCACGGCATTCCCGGACCCAAGCCGCTGCGCGAGGGCGACATCGTCAACATCGACGTGACCGTGATCAAGGACGGCTGGCACGGCGACACCAGCCGCATGTACGGGGTGGGCGAGGTCGCCGCCCGCGCCCGCCGCCTGGTCGACATCACCTATGAAGGTCTTGCGCGCGGCCTGGCGGCGATCAAGCCGGGCGCCACCCTGGGCGACATCGGCTACGCCATCCAGAGCTATGTCGAGGCCAACCGCTGCTCGGTGGTGCGCGACTTCTGCGGCCACGGGGTCGGGCGAGTGTTCCACGACAGCCCCAATGTGCTGCACTACGGCCGCCGGGGCGAAGGGGCCAAGCTGCAGGCCGGCATGTTCTTCACCGTCGAGCCGATGGTGAACCTCGGCAAGCCGGCGGTGAAGGTGCTGAGCGACGGCTGGACGGCGGTCACCCGTGACAAGTCGCTGTCGGCCCAGGCCGAGCATTCGATCGGCGTCACCGAGCATGGGGTGGAGATCTTCACCGCCTCGCCCACCGGCCTGTTCAAGCCGCACATCGCCGGCGGCGTCTAGGCGACAGAAACCGGCGTGAACGCCCATTCGTTTTCAAGGCGTTGACGCCGGGGTTCAGGGTCCCCACCCTTAAGCCCTGCTAGACGTGTTGAGTCGGAGGATGCGCCATGGTCGGCGCCCGCAGCCCTATCGGGACATCGCCTGTCCCCCAAACCACCGTCCCCGCGCGTAGCGGAGCCGTCAAAGCGGCGCAGAAGGCCTTCTTCCAGGCGGCGTTGAACGGGTCTTCGGCGGCCGCGCCTCAGGCGGCGATCGCCGCCGTCGCCCCGGTCGCGACCGTGGCCGCGACGCCCGTTCGCGCGAGCGTGAAGCCCCAGGCGCTGGACCCGAACAATCCGCCGAGCCGACCGCTCAGGCCCGGCTCGCTGCTCGACATCACGGTGTGACGATTTCGATCTTGGGCTGAGGCTGGGCTTCAGGCTCAGCCGTGGGCTCGGCCTGGAGCTTCAACTTCTTCTTTTTCTTGCCGGCCTTGTGCTTCTTGCCTCGGCCCTCCGCCTCGTCGTCATGGCGCTTGGCCTTCTTCTCGACCGCCGCGACATCGGGCAACAGGGCGACTTCGCCCGCCCGGGCCAGGCGGCGGAGCGCGTCGACGAAGGGTTCGCGCTTCTTGGCGCCGAGGAGTTCGAGGATACGCCGGTCGGCCGCCTCCACCCGCGGACGGGCGGCTTCCAGCACGGCGCGGCCCTCGGGGGTCAGGTTCACCGTATTGGCCCGCGCATCGGAGGCCGAACGCTCACGCACCAGATATCCCTTGGCGATCAGGCGGGCGGCCATGTCGGCCAGGGTCGAGCGGTCGATGCCGGTCGCGCGCACCAGATCGGTCTGGGTCAGGCCCTCCTGCGCGGCCACGGCGCTCAGCACCGCGTACTGCCGTTGGGTCAGGGAAACCGGGCCGGTCTCCACCGTATAGATGTCGAGGGCCAGCTGGAGCGCGCGATGCAGCAGATGGCTGGGCGAGCGATCCAGGGCGGGTACGGACGGGCGGTGCGTCTTGGGCATCGGATTCCTCCGACGCGGGACGATATCGATGTTGCGCGTCGATTTCACGACAATACGCAGCAGGCGGACGGCTATTCCTGCGTTTCGGCCAGCCGCACCGCCGCCTCGGCTGCCTGGGCGTCCTTCATCATGCCGGGAATCTGGGTGGCGGAGAACAACAGCGACAGGATCAGCAGCCCCGGAAAGCGGAACATCACCCACACCGCGTCGGGCTGAGTGCGCCAGATCACCTCGTTGGCCACGCCCATGACCAGGAAGAAGAAGCCGAACCGCAGGGTCAGCCGCCGCCAGCCCGCCTCGCTGAGCGCGATCGCCTGGCCCATCAGCAGCTTGATCGGACTGCGCCCCATGGCCCAGCCGCCCAGCATCGTCACCCCCAGCGCCACGTCGATGAAGGTGGTCTTCATCTTGATGATGCGCGGGTCGTGGAACACCAGGGTCAGGATGCCGAACACCAGCGCCGCCAGCCCCCAGATCAGCGGCGAAGGGGCGATCTTGCGCTCGATCACGAAGCCGACCACCAGCGCCGCCGCCGAGACCGCCACCAGCGCCCAGGTGCCGGTCAGCAGGTTATGGGTCACGAAGAAGGCGATCATGAAGGCCGCCGGCCCCGCATAGTCGATGGCCATGCGCACCCATGGGGTCGGATTGCCGGACTTCGGACCGGGCGACGGCGTCGTGGAGGGGGTGTCGGGGCTCATGCGTTTTCCTTGGGGCCGAGGCCGACGAGGGAGCGGGCGAAGGCTTCGGGGTCGAACGGCTGGAGATCGTCGATCCCCTCGCCCACCCCGATCAACTTCACCGGGGCGGAACTGGCCTCGGCCAGGGGCACCAGCACCCCGCCGCGCGCGGTGCCGTCCAGCTTGGTCATCACCAGGCCGGTGACGCCGGCGATCTTGGTGAACACCTCGACCTGGCTCATGGCGTTCTTGCCCACGGTGGCGTCGAGCACCAGCAGAGTCTCGTGGGGATAGGCCACGTCGATCTTCTTCAGCACGCGCACGATCTTGGCCAGCTCTTCCATCAGCCCGGTCTTGTTCTGCAAACGCCCGGCCGTGTCGATCAGCACCACGTCGAGCCCTTCGGCCTTGGCGCGCGTGACCGCCTCGAAAGCGAGGCCGGCGGCGTCGGAGCCCGGCGGCTTGATCAAGATCGGCGTCCCGGAGCGGTCGGCCCAGACCTGCAGCTGCTCGATGGCGGCGGCGCGGAAGGTGTCGCCGGCCGCGATCAGCACCTTGGCCCCACGCTCCTTGAGATCGGCGGCGATCTTGCCCAGCGTAGTGGTCTTGCCCGAACCGTTCACCCCCACCAGCAGCACCACATAGGGCTTGGGTCCCGCCAGCGGATCGAACCGGCCTGCGTGCGAGCGCAGCTCCTCGGCGATGGCGCCGGCGAGCGTCTCCTTGATCTCGGCGTCGGTGGCCATGCCGCCGAAGCGCTCGCGGGCGAAAGCCTCCACGATGCGGGCGCTGGCGTCCACGCCCAGGTCGGCCTGGATCAGCAGCTCTTCGAGTTCGTCCAGCGCCGCCTCGTCCAGCGCGCGCTTGGTGAAGGTGGAGACCACCTGGTCGGTGAACTGGCGCGAGGAGCGCTGCAGCCCGCTGGTCAGGCGCTGTAGCCAGCCGGTCTTGGGCTTGCCCGGATTTGGATCGGTCATGGCGCGCCTTTTAGCGGCGCGCCGGTCCGCGCGGTAGGGCGTGGCGAAACTGTCGCGATTTCGCGCTTACGCCGCCTCTGTCTAAGCGGCTTGGGCGGCCTGGGGGGTCAGACCCTGCATGATGATCCGGTTGACCTCGATCAGCAGGTCGTAGTTGCCCTGCTCACGGATCATCTGGCTGGTGTACTTGCTGACCCAGATGCTGAGCGAGATGATGTGGGCGCGCACCGCGTCCGGCAGGCGGTTGTCGGGACGGCCGCAATCGATCGCCAGCGTGGTCCATAGCCGCCGGTTCCAGTCCAGCGCCCCCACGCGGGTCTTGAAGTCGTGCCGCTCGGCCTGCTGCGCCGCGATCAGGGCGCGCGTCACCTCCGCGAAGAGGCGATACTCGGTGTCGCGCGGGCTCTCAGCCCGTTGCGCCGCTTGCTGGTAGGCCTGCAGAGACATGCTGCCCTAACCTCTCGTCTTCGTATTCGATCAACTTACGGCACAACATCAGGGCCTTGTAGTAATTACGGCCCAACACATGCTTAGAAATGGTTACGCATTCAGCTAGAATATCCGCATTCCGTATCACGCCCATGAATTCGTTCATACGCTGAGCGAACTCATCGAAGTAGTCCTTGGCGGCCGCCTCATCCAAATACATCATCATCACCGGGAAATAGACCCGGCGCGAGGGGGTGACCGCCTCCTCCAACTGCATGATGTCTTTCTCGCGGAGGACCGACGCCTTGTTCTGCAGGACCAGAACGCCGCGACGATCCCCATTCTGGACCACCGCCCCGTTCAGGACGAATTTCTCACCCGGTTTCAGCGACAGTTTGAGCGGCATTCTACCGTCTCCCAAAGCCGTCCAAGGCACTACGGAATCGCTAAACCTGGAACGCTGAACCCGACCTAAAGATTCATGGTTAACGTCTGGTTTAGCCGCCCCTAGCCCCTGCGGCGCGAGCGCACGGTTAGCAAACCCTTAAGCTTGGTGCCCTCTGATGGGCCGTGAACCCGACGGTGCAGGATGGCGCACGCAAACCCCTTACCCATCGGCGCCGACGCCCCCGTTCCGACGCCCCCTCGCGACCCGGTCGCCCGGTTGAACCTGGCGATGGCGGAGTTGAAGGCGCAGGCCGTCCTGCCGCTGCTGCAACAGGCCGCCGAGGCGCTCAGGGCCGAGCAGCACAAGGAGGCCGCCACCCTCACCCTGAAGGCTTTGGAGCTGGACGAGCGCAATGCGCTTGCCTGGCACCTGCTGGCCATCTGCCGGGAGAAGAGCGGCGACTTCGAAGACGCCATGGCCTGCTACAAGGCTGCGGTCGAGCTGAACCCGGACGACTGCGATATCGCCAACGACATCGGCCGACTGGCCTACCAGATGAACCGGCACGAGCTGGCGGAGCAGTTCTTCCGCATCGTGCTGGCGAAAAAGCCCGAGTTCGTCGACGGCTACAACAACCTGGCCTGCGCCCTGCGGGGCCAGATGCGCTACGACGAGGCGCTGGGGGTGCTCAAGAGCGCCCTCAACGCCCATCCCGATCACGCCATGCTGTGGAACACGCTGGGCACCGTCCTCAACGAGCAGGGCGAGATCGAGCAGGCCGCGATCTTCTACGCCGAGGCCCTGCGCCTGGACCCAGGTCTGGCCAAGGCGCGCTATAACCTGGCCAATGTCCGGCTGGCCCTGGGCGACGCCCACGGGGCGCTGGAAGACTGCGCCCTCGCCCTGGAGCCCACGGCGCTGGAAAGCGAGCGGGCGACCATCCAGTTCGCCCAGGCCACGATGTTCCTGGCGGCGGGCGAGCTGGAGCTGGGTTGGCGGACCTACGCCGCGCGCCTGGACCCCGGCTATAGCGAGGTGCTGTTCCACGCCATCGACCGCCCCGGCTGGACGGCCGGCGCGGACCTGCGGGGCCGCACCCTGGTGCTCATCGGCGAACAGGGCCTGGGCGACGAGGTGCTGTTCGCCAACGTCGTGCCCGACGTGATCGAGGCGCTGGGCCCCGAAGGCGTGCTGTGGCTGGCGGTCGAGCCGCGCCTGGTCGAGCTGTTCCAGCGGTCCTTCCCGACGGCCAGGGTGACGGCCCACGCCACCTACACCATCGGCCTGCGCTCCGTGCGTGCGGTGCATGCGCTCCAGGACGTTCCCCCGGTCGATCTGTGGGCGCCGCTGGCCTGCGTGCTCGAGCAGTACCGCAAAGACGTCGCGGCCTTCCCCGACCGCCGCGCCTTCCTCCACCCCGATCCCCAGCGAATCGCCCACTGGCGCGCCGTGCTGGACGCGGAGGCCCCGGGTCGCCGCATCGGGCTGGTGTGGAAGAGCTTGAAGATCAACGCCGCGCGGTCGCGCTTCTTTTCGCCGTTCGACGCCTGGGCGCCGGTGCTGCGTACGCCGGGTGCGACCTTGGTGAACCTGCAGTATGGCGAATGCGGCTCCGAACTCGCCCGCGCCTACGAACAGACCGGCGTGCGGATCTGGACCCCGCCCGGCATCGACCTGAAGGACGACCTGGAGGACGTGGCGGCGCTATGCTGCGCGCTGGACCTGGTGATCGGACCGCCCAACGCCACCACCAACCTGGCCGCCGCCAGCGGCGCGCCGACCTGGTTCATCTCCACCCCCGGCGCGTGGCCGATGCTGGGGACCGACCACTATCCCTGGTATCCGTCGGCGCGGGTGTTCCTGCCCGCCAGCTTCAACCGCTGGGAACCGGTCATGGCCGAGATCGCGCAAGCGCTCGCACAGGGTTGAACCACCCGGTCGCCAACCGATTTTGGAAGCGTCGCTGCGGCGAGCCGCCTCACCTCGCCTTGACCCCGGCGGCGGGTGCGGGCTTATGTCGCCGCCAAAGAAAATTTCAAGCAGACGAGGAGACACCTGGATGAGACGCTTGACGATGGCGTTGGCCGCGATGGCCGCGCTTGCGATGGGCTCGGCTCCCCTCGCCGCCCACGCCGCCGACGCCAAGAAGGCCGAGATCACCAAGGACCAGCGCGACAAGGGCATGAAGGCCGCTCCCGCCGTCGCCAAGGCCGCCGGCCTGTCGTGCAACGTTTCCGACGCCTATTTCATCGGCAGCTCCAAGGATAAGCAGGACATCTACGAGGTCGCCTGCTCGGAGGGTCTCGGCTACATCCTGCTGGCCCAGGGCACGACGGTTAAGGCCTACGACTGCCTGGCCACCAAGTCCCAGCCCACCCTGACCTGCAAGCTGCCCGGCAACGCCAATGCGGCGGCGGGGCTGAAGCCGATCGTGGCCCAGGCCGGCATGACCTGCACGCCCAAGGACGCCCGCTATGTCGGCGCCAACGCCACGACCACCGTCTACGAGGTCGCCTGCCAGGAAGGCTCCGGCTTCATCCTGCAGACGCCCGCGCCCGGCGCCGCCGCGGCGGCGACCGTGGCCGAGCCCTGCGCCGCCACCATGGGCCAGGGCAACATGGAGTGCACCCTGACCTCCAAGGACCAGGTGATGGCCTACATCAACGGCTTGGTCGCCAAGTCCGGCCACCAGTGCCAGGTCTCCGGCACCCACTACATCGGCGCCGACAAGACCAGCGGCGACGCCTATTACGAGGTCGGCTGCGGCTCCCAGGCGGGCTTCGTCCTGGATACGGACAAGACCGGCGCCTACAAGAACGTCATCAGCTGCGCCCAGGCGGCCGGCCTCGGCGGCTGCACCCTGACCGACACCACCAAGGTCGCCACCGAAGAAGTCGCCACCTACACCAAGCTGGCCAAGTCCGGCGGCTATAACTGCGACGTGACCAAGTACCGCCCGATCGGCATGACCGACGCCAAGGACGAGGTGGTCGAACTCGCCTGCTCCAACCGTCCCGACGGCACCGTGGCGGTGTTCCCCTCGGCGGGCGACGGCAAGGCCCGGTTCGTCGACTGCGTGAGAGCCGGCCAGTTCGGCCCCAACGGCGCCTGTAAGCTGACGGACCTCGCGCCGATCTACGCCAAGTACAGCGCCGGCCTGGCCGCCAAGGGCCGGTCGAGCTGCAAGGTGTCCGGCGCCCGCTTCCTGGGCTCCACCAAGGCCGGCACCGATTACATCGAGACCGCGTGTTCGGACGGCAATCCGGGCTGGGTGCTCGAAATGACCCAGAGCGACAGCGTGCAGACGCTGCTGAGCTGTGGTCAGGCCGCCGGCGCCGGGCTGCCCTGCCAGCTGCCGACCAATATGAAGAAGTAGGGCTCGCGCCTTATCGTAGCTCTACGGCCCGCGGGTTCGCCCCGCGGGCCGTTTTGTTTTTGAGGCGTTATCGCGCCGGATGGACGACGCCGTATCCCCGCCGCCCCGATCCCATCCCGCGCTTCTTCATCGAGGGCGCCCACATCCAGAACGTGGCGTTCAACGTGTTCGAGGCGGTGGAGGTCGGGAAGGGAATTTAAGGCTGGACGAAGTGGGTCCTTCGAGACGCCCCTCCGGGGCTCCTCAGGATGACGTAGGTTTTTGCAATCCACCAAGTTTCGTCATGCTGAGGAGCGCGAATCGCGTCTCGAAGCACGCAGCGCGCGCCGCAACTCAGCGCGCCTCACCCCGCGCCCAAGGTCTCTTGGAAGCGCACCGGCCGGCCCAGCGACGGCGCCACGATCTCGTCGTCGCGCATCACCACCCGGCCGCGGATGATAGTGGCCTTGGGCCAGCCCACGACCTCCATGCCGTCGAACGGCGTCCAGCCCGAGCGCGTGGCCATGTCGGCGTGGCGCAGGGTGCGCTTCGCCTTCAGGTCCACCACCGTCAGGTCGGCGTCGTAGCCCACTGTCATCCGCCCCTTGCCGGCGGTGCCGAACACCCGCTGGGCGCCGCCGCTGGTCAGGTCCACCAGCCGCTCCAGGCTCATCCGCCCGGCCGCCACATGGGTCAGCATCACCGGCAGCAGGGTCTGCACCCCCGGCATGCCCGAGGGCGAGGCCGGATAGGGCCGCGCCTTCTCCTCCAGCGTATGGGGCGCATGATCGGAGCCCAGCACGTCGGCCACCCCCTGCACGATCCCCTTCCACAGGCCGGCGACGTGGCGGGCCTCGCGGATCGGCGGGTTCATCTGGGCCAGCCCCTTCAGCCGCTCATAGGCTTCGGGGCCGATCAGGGTCAGGTGTTGGGGCGTGACCTCGACGGTGGCGACATCCTTCTGGTCGGCCAGGAACTCGATCTCCTCCGCCGTGGTCACGTGCAGCACGTGGATGCGCTTGCCCTGCTCGCGCGCCAGCCGCACCAGGCGGTGGGTGGAGCGGATGGCGCTCTCGGCGTCGCGCACCTCGGGATGGCTGGTCCAGTCGCCCTGGCGCGCCAGGGGCCGGCGCTCCTCGAGCCGGTATTCGTCCTCTGAATGGAAGGTGGCGCGCCGCTGCACGTGGCGCAGCACCTCGGCCACGCCCGCATCGTCAGCCACCAGCAGGGTGCCGGTGGAGGCGCCCATGAACACCTTCACCCCACAGCAACCCGGAAGCCGTTCCAGCTCGCCCAGCAAGTGCGCGTTCTCGTGGGTGCCGCCGACATAGAAGGCGTGGTCGCAATGCATCCGCCCGTGCGCGCGGGCCAGCTTGTCCTCCAGCGCCGCCGGATCGGTGGTGGTCGGCTGGGTGTTGGGCATCTCGAACACCGCCACGACCCCGCCCAGCACCGCCGCGCGCGAGCCGGTCTCCAGGTCTTCCTTCCACTCCAGTCCCGGTTCGCGGAAGTGGACCTGGGTGTCGATCACGCCGGGCAGCACGGTCAGGCCGGTGGCGTCGAACACCTCCCCGGCCGAGGCCTGGGACAGCTCGCCGATCTTCGCGATGCGTCCCTCGCGCACGCCGACGTCGGCCAGCCCGCGTCCGGCGTGGTTCACCACCTCGCCGCCGCGCACGATCAGGTCATAGGTCTCAGACATGGTGGGCCTCAGGCAAAAGGGCTTCCGATTCCAAGCCGCCCGACGAACCCATCGGACGTCAGTAGGCCAGTCCCGGCGCTCCATAGGCCATCGGGGCCACGAAGCCATCCACCACCATGCGGATCGCCTGCAGCAACAGCAACAGGATGATCGGGCTGATGTCGATGCCGCCCAGGTTGGGCAGTATCCGCCGGATCGGGCGCAACAGGGGCTCGGTCATGGCGTCCAGCGCTCGCACGATCCGGTAGATGCTCGGATTGCGCAGGTTGATGACGTCGAACGCCACCAGCCAACTCAGGATCGCCGAGATGATGACGAGGAAGATGGCCAGGCTGATCAGGCTGTCGAACAGAAAGAGCAGCGCGCGGACGATCGGCATGGGAGTCTCCTAGGTAAAGGCTGTTTGCCTGCGTTCTTCGCCGCACTCAAGCTTGCCGAAGCCTCGAACCGACGCTTGACAGGATGCGCACGAGCAGACTTATGTCCCGCCCTCGCCGCGGGCCCTTTCGGGTCCTCGGTGGAACCTGTTCCGGGGCCGTAGCTCAGTTGGTAGAGCGCCTCGTTCGCAATGAGGAGGTCAGGGGTTCGACTCCCCTCGGCTCCACCAGGAACAGCTTCCAGGCCTTCGGCCGCCAAGGGGATTAGCGGCGCTCCACAGAAACATGCGGAGCACTGTTGCACAGGGGCCTGCTGCACAAACCGCCAACCTCGCCGGCTAGGCGCTCACGCCCTGTCGTGTCGGGCGGCGGCGACGACCGAAGGGAAATCGATCTGGGATGTGGGCTGGGGCAGCATACGGCCACGCAGGATGAAGGTCGGCGTCCCAGGCACATGGATGGTCTGGGCCAAGGCGAGATTGGAAGCGATCTCCCTGGAAATCTCGGGCGCGTTCATGTCCTTGCGCAGTTGCGTGACATTGAGTCCGACGTCGTGGGCGACGCCATAGATCACCGCCTCGTTCAGGCCGCCCCGATAGGACAGCAGGGCTTGATGGTAGGCGGCGTACCTGCCCTGCTTCACCGCGGCGAGCGCGACCTTGCTGGCGATCGCAGATTGCGGGGAAAGCACAGGGAATTCCTTGACGATGAGCTTCACGCCGTGATCGGCTTTGAGAAGCTGCTCCACCCGAGGTTCGGTCGCCTTGCAGGTCGGGCACGCATAGTCGAAAAATTCTACGATCGTGACATCCCCATGGGGATTGCCAAGCACCTGGGTTTGCGGATCGTGGAAAAGCGCGCTGGCGTTTTTCGTGATCGCCGGATCGCCAGGCAATCCTGCCGCAACAGCCGCGACGGTCGCGAACCCGACCAAGGCCAGCGCGCAGGACGATAAGGCGACGGTGGCCAAGCGAGCAATATTGGTATGAGGTTTGTGGCTCACCGTGTAGCTCCATAACTAGGTCAGACAGCTTGGCCGATGGCCGGCGCTGTCACGCCATGCGGCCAACCGGTTCGTCTGCTGCACGGTGTTCGTCGCTGCAGGTCCCGCCGTTACAGGTTCCGGACAAGCCCCTCCGCCTCCCCCTCTTCAGGGGGGTGGATAGACGGGCGGCGTTGCGATGAAATCCGGCCTGCAATCTGAAGAGGGGCTCGCCCGTGCGCTATGTCCGCATGCCGATCGAAGTGGAATCTCCCGAGGAGTACGGCTACGGGAACATCCGCAACAACCTGTCGGAAAGCTCGATCACCGACCAGAGTCTGTCGAGCCTGGGGCTGAAGATCCCCGACCTGACCCTGCTCTACAACGAGCACCGGGGCAGTCCCCTGTTGCGCAAGCTGATCGTCGAGGGAAGCCACGGATTGTCGGCGGACGATGTGCTGGTCACCGCCGGCGCGGCGGGGGCGCTGTTCATCATCGCCACCTCGCTGCTGTCGGCCGAGGACCACCTGGTGGTGGTGCGCCCCAACTACGCCACCAACCTCGAGACGCCCCGGGCCATCGGCTGCGCCATCACCTTCGTCGATCTCGATTTCGACCGGGGCTTCAAGGTCGACTTCGCCGCGCTGGAGGCGGCGATCACGCCGAAGACCAGGATCGTCAGCGTCACCTGCCCGCACAATCCCACCGGCGTGGTGTTCAGCGAAGCCGAGCTGAAGCGTCTGGTCGAACTGGCCAAGAAGCACGGCTGCTATCTGGTGGTGGACGAGACCTACCGCGACCTGTCCCTCGGCGCGATGTTGCCGCTAGGGGCCTCGCTGGGCTCGCATGTCATCAGCGTGTCGTCACTGTCGAAGGCCTACGGCGTGCCGGGCATCCGGCTGGGCTGGCTGATCACCCGGGACCCGGCCCTACAGGAGCTCTTCCTGGCCGCCAAGGAGCAGATCAGCATCTGCGGCAGCGTCATCCACGAATGGATCGCCGAGCAGATCCTGGCCAACCGCGAAGCCATCCTGACCCCCACCCTCGACGAGATGCGCCGTCGCCTGGCCCTGGTCAGCGACTGGATCGCGGGCGAGGAGCTACTGGAATGGGTCCCGCCCTCCGGCGGGGTGGTCTGCTTCCCCCGCATGCGCGTCGAGCCGCCGGGCGGCGTCGACGCCTTCTACCGCCGGCTGCTGGAACAGCACGGAACCTATCTGGGGCCCGGCCACTGGTTCGAGATGCCGGACACCTATTTCCGCCTCGGCTACGGCTGGCCGACCTACCAGGAGCTGGAGGCAGGTCTCCAGGGCGTCTCCAAGGCGCTGCGGGGCTGACGCGGGGCCCTCGTCCGCCTCGTTGACGACGGGAGGTCAGGCCGGGACGTGGAGCATGGCCACGGGCAGCGAGGCGAGGATGTCCGACATGCCCAGCGCGCCGGCTGGAAGCTCGCGATCGGTGAGCAGGTCCACGGCTGGAGCGGCTGACGCGCTTGTCCCCAGCTCGATCCTCGTGTCCCGCCAGAAGTCAGGGCCCAGGGTCCGGACGCCCCCGTCGAACAGGAGGCGATCGCAGCGGATCTGGCAGATCACCACTACCCGCCCCGACGCGGCCCGTCGCGAAAAGGCCAGGACATGGTCCTTGCGGGAGCCGGCGATATCGAGGGGCTCGTAGCCGCCGTCGCGGAACACCGCGGCGAACTTCGACCGCGCAGCCAGCGCCTTGCGGACGACATGCAGCTTGATCGCACCGTCGCGGGTATCGGCGAGATCGTCCGCCCGCCTATCCAGCAGGTGTTGGCGTAGCTTGAAATCGACGGGTCGGCGGTTGTCCGGATCGACCAGGCTCAGGTCCCACAGCTCGGCGCCCTGATAGAGGTCCGGCACGCCAGGGACCGTGCATCTCAGCACCGCTTGGACGAGGCTGTTGGGCAGGGCCGCGCGCGTCAGCCGCCCGGTGAACCCGTGGCAATCGGCCAGGAAACCGACGGATCGCCGAGGATCGAGCGCCGCCCTCAGGAAAGCCTCGCAGACCTCTTCGTACGCCTCGTCCGGTCGCGCCCAGGACGAGCGCAGCTTGGCTTCCCGCAAGGCCTTGCGCCGCCATTGGGCGAGCCGGTCGGCGAACTGGCCCAGCCCGGCCTCGTCGTCGGAAGCAAGTCCGGTTGGCCATGCGCCCACCAGGGTCTGGTAGAGTTCGTATTCATCCGCCGGGTCGATGGCCAAGCCTAGGTCCGCATTGGCTCGGGACCAACGGCCCGCCGCCTCGATCCATGGACCGGCAAGCCCGCCGAGCGCCGCCAGCCGGGCGCGGACGTCCTCGCCGCGTTTGTGGTCGTGGGTGGCGGTGGCCAGCATGGCGTGGGGATGGGCCTGCGCCCGCGCCTGGTTCGCCGCGTGGAACTGGCCGATGTCGGCGGCGAAGCGCGCAGGATCGGAGCCCACGTCGTTGCGCGAGATCAGGCGGCTGTAGCGGTAGAAGGCGGTGTCCTCCACCGCCTTGGCCGAGACCGGGGCGCTGAGCTGCTGGAACCGGCGTAATGCTTCCCGGCGCAGGCTGGGCGCGCCGGGGCCCCTGCCGCACAGCCACAGCGCGACCTGCTCCAGAACCTCGGCGTCGCCGGGCGCGCCGTGGATGCGGGCCTGGGCCAGGGCCTCGACCACCATCGCCACGTCCGAGCCCGGCGCCGGCCCCTCCGACGCGTAGGTGCGATAGGCGGGGAAGGCGGCGAGCAGTTGCACCAGGCTGCGCCGGATCGCGCCGGCCGAATAGTCGTGCGCGGCGGACTCGGAACGGGCCAGGCGGTGGAAGGCGCGCACCGTCGCCTCCAGCTGGGCGCCGAAACTGCGCTCCAGCATCTCCAGCCGCGCGGCGCGTTCTTCGGGCGCGAAGTCGCCCGGGCGGCCGCTGAGCTCGACCCAATGACGGGTCAGGGCCTCTTCGCCTTCGGGGTCGTGCAGGACGGCGGCGACATCGTTCATGAAGTCGTAGCCGGTGGTCCCGTCGGTCTCCCAATCCACCGGCAGCATCTCGCCCTGGGCCAGGATCTTCTCGACCACCAGCCAAGCCGCGCCCGGCTGGGCGGTCGGCGATCGTCCCGCCTCCAGCGAGCTCAGCCGCGCCCGCAAGCGGCGGCAATAGGCGGCGGGATCGGTCAGGCCATCGACGTGGTCCACCCGCAGCCCGTCGACCAGTCCCTCGGCATAGAGCCGCAGCGGCAGGGCGTGGACCGCGTCGAACACATCCTCCCGTTCGACGCGCAGGCCGGCCAGCTCGGTGACGTCGAAAAAGCGCCGCCAGTTGATCTCGTCGTTGGCGGTGCGCCACCAGGCCAGGCGGAAGTGCTGGCGGCCGAGCAGCTCATGCAGGCGGGCGCGTCCCTCCACGTCGTGCGGATCGAACAGCCCCAGGCCCTCGAGCGCGATCTCCTTGCGATCCTCGCTCCGGATGGGGAACAGGTGCGTGTCATGGGCGACGGCGCAGAGCTGGCCGTCGACCTCGCGCAGCCGGATCGCACCCGCTTCGAGCGCTTCGGCGTAGGGTTGGCCGAGGAAGGGCGCGGCGATGCGGCCGTTCAGCTCCGGGTCGGGCATGTCCCAATCGATGTCGAAGAAATCCGCGTACCGGCTCGCCCGGCCGCGCTTGAGCACGTCGAGCCACCAGGCGTTGTCGCCCTGCCCCACCGCCATGTGGTTGGGGACGATGTCGAGGATCAGGCCGAGCCCATGGGCATGCAGGGCTGCGACCATGGCGCGGAACCCGTCCTCGCCGCCGAGCTCGGGATTGATCACCGTCGGGTCGACCACGTCGTAGCCGTGGTTGGAGCCCGCGCGCGCGGTGGCGATCGGCGAGCTGTAGACGTGGCTGATCCCCAGCTTGGCGAGATAGGGGGCGAGTTCGGCCCCGCGCGCGAAGGGGAAGCCCTTGTGGAACTGAAGGCGATAGGTGGCGCGCGGAACGGTGCGCGCGCCCGCGTTGAACGATCCGGCGCGGGCGGCGGCGAAGTGCGCGGCGCGGGCGGCCGTGGCCCGGTCGGCGAACGGTTCGGCGGTGGAAAGACGGCGACGCCAGTTCGGATGCTCGTCGATGGTGCCCGGCAGGTTGGGCTGCTCGACCTGCGCCATCAGGTCCTCGATCGGCGCGATCGCCAGGCGGCTCGGCGCGGAGCCCACGAAGGCCAGGGCGGCGTCCACCGCGCGCTCGGGCTCCTCCGGCGCTGGCTGCGCGCCCTCCGCGACGCCGGCGGTGAGGGCGGCGGCCCACAGGCGGGTGCGGTCGAGGTCCCGCGCGGCGCGATCCGCCGTAGCATCGGCGGTGCGGCCCAGCTCTTCGGCCCAATCGATATCGCGTCCCCGCCACCAGCCGGCGAGCGTCGGCAGGTCGTGGGTGGTGGTCAGCGCCGCCGCCTGGGCCGACCAGCGCGAAGGGCTGACGAAGGTCCCGTCCTTGGCGCGCTCGAACAGCAGCACCCGCATGCCCATCACGCCGGTCGCGTCCAGCGCCTCGCGGAAGCCCGGCGGGACGGTGCCGAGGTCCTCGCCGATCACCAGCGCCTGGGCGCGACGCGACTCCAGGGCGATCAGACGCAACATGTCCTGGAACGGATAGAGCAGATACGCCCCTTCCGATGGCTTGGCGCCGGCGGGGGTCAGCCACAGCCGGCGCAGGCCCATCGCATGATCGATCCGCACGCCGCCCGCATGGCGCATGGCGGCGCGCAGGGTGGCGAGGAAGCCGGCGTAGCCGCTGCGTCGCAGGGCCTGGGGCGAGAAGGCGGAGATGCCCCAGTCCTGGCCGGTCGGCTGGAACATGTCGGGCGGCGCGCCGACGCTCAGCCCGCGCAGCAGGTCGTCCGGCCGGCTCCAGGCGTGGCTGCCGCCCGCATCCAGGCCCACCGCCAGGTCCGAGATCAGCCCCACCGCCATGCCGGCGTCCTTCGCCGACGCCTGGGCCTGCGCCAAGCCGGCGTCCGCCAGCCATTGCAGGAAGGCGTGGAACTCCACCGCTTCGGCGTGATCGCGCGCCCAGGCGGCGACCGCCGCGCCCGCCGGATCGCGAAACGCCTCCGGCCACCCCTGCCAGCCGCGTGCACTGGTCTCGGCGAAGAAGTGCGCGTACAGGGCTTCGAAGCGGGCGTGGCCCTCCAGATCGGCGCCCCCAGACTGCCGGAAACTCTCGAACGCCCGCCAGCGCGGATCGTCGGGCCGCTGGCGGGCCTGGGCGTGCACCCGGCGCAGCGCCTTCAGCCTGGCTGGCGCCGCGGTCGTCCAGTCGATCAGCTCGCCGCCGTCGGCCTCGCCCCCTGTATCGATCTCGGAGAACACCGCCGTCGGGTCGGCGTACAAGCCGTTCAGGAACAGGCGCGTCGACGGCGCATAGGGGCTGTAGCGCGACGGGTCGGCGGCGAACAGGGCGTGGACCGGGCTGATGGCCACCGCATCCGCGCCCGCCCGCGCCGCGGCGCTGGAAAACTCCGCCAGCGCCCCGAAGTCGCCGAAGCCCGATGGCCGTGCGCCCCGAAGCGCGTAGACCTGGGCCGCGACGCCCCAGATCGGGCGCCCCGGAGCGAGCGTCTCCACGCCCACGGCGCGACGCGGCGCGACGGCGATCCGGACCTCTCGCCCGTCGACTTCGAGCGTGTGGTAGCCGGGCTCGGCGATGGGCGGCAGGCGCAGACCGTCGGACGCATCCTTCAGGCGCATGTCGCGCTCGGTCCCGCCTTCCAGGCGCAGGCGCACCCGGCGATCGCGGGGCTCGAACGGCAGCTTCAGCCCCAATCCGGCGTTCGCCGTCAGCAGGCCGCCCGCATCGGCGCGCCGGGCCAGGCGCAGCTCGGCGAGGCTTTCGGCGGCCTCCGGCGTGTTGGCGCAGGGCAAGCCCATGGCGGACAGGATGGCGCGAAGGCTGTCGGGACCGACGCGTTGGGCGCTTCCGGCGGCGTCCTCCCAATCGACGAGCAGACCGGCCTCGCGCGCGAGGGCCTGAAGGGCGTCTTCAGTCATCGTTTTCGACCCTGATCGTGAGCGCTAGGAACGCGGACTGGAGCCCATCGATGCGTCCAAGAGAATATGTGGTGATGAAGTAGACCGTCACGGGGCGTAGCGGATAGCCATCCTGGCCCTTGTCGGCTCAGCCATGCTCCGCCTCCGACAGCCAGGCGACGAAACTGGCCGGCGACAGCGTCGTCGCGGCCACTCCGGCGTCCAACCCGATCAGATACAGCGGCGGCTCGTCCGGAGCATCGAGCTGAACATCGGCGCCGCCGAGGTTCAGCGCCAGCATCAAGGTCCGCCCGTCGCCCAGCCGCCACCGCGCCTTCACCGCCTTGTCGCCGACGACCTCGGCGCCCAGGGTGCGGGCGCCTTTCAGGCCGCCGACCACATGTTCGCGCCGTAGCCGCAGCAGATCGCAATACAGGGCGCGCCATGCATCGCTTTCCACGTTCTCGCTGACCTTGGAGGCTTCGAAGGTGGCGACGGCGTTCGGATCGGGGATGCGTGCGCGCTTGGCCGGATCGGAGAATGCGGGGAACTTGGCGAATTCCTTGCGCCGGCCCTCGCGCACGGCGTCGGCCAGGCCTCCGTCGAAATCGGTGAAGAACAGGAACGGCGTCATCGCCCCGATCTCGTCGCCCATGAAGATCAAAGGGATTTGCGGGCAGAGCAGCAGCAGGGCGGTCGCGGCCCGCAGCGCCGCCGGATCGGCCAGGACGGTCAGCCGCTCGCCCATCGCCCGGTTGCCGATCTGGTCGTGGTTCTGCAGGAAGCTGATGAAGTTCGTGGGTCCCAGATGCGCGCTCGGCTCGCCGCGCGGGGCGCCGTCATGGTTCGGCGACGGCTCGCCCTGGTAGATGAACCCCTCCCCCAGGCAACGCGCCAGCCTGGCCGCCGGATCGTCGGCGAAGTCCCGGTAGTAGGCCCCGCTCTCCCCGGTCAGCAGCACGTGCAGCACATTGTGGAAGTCGTCGTTCCACTGGGCGTCGAACTTCGGCGGGCCGCCGAGCAGGCTGGCGGTGTTGGCCTCGTTCTCCAGCATCAGGTGGACATGGCGGTCGGGACCCGCGGCTTTGTGCACCGCCTCGGCCATCTCGGGCAGCCAGTCCTGCCGTGAGATGGCGTGGACGGCGTCCAGGCGCAGCCCGTCGAAGCGGTAGTCCATCATCCACATCAGCGCATTCTCGGTGAAGAAGCGCCGCACCTCGGGCCGGGCGAAGTCGATCGCGCCGCCCCAGGGCGTATGGCGACTCTCGTCGAACATCTGCGGCGCATAGGCGTGCAGATAGTTCCCGGCCGGGCCGAAGTGGTTGTAGACCACGTCCAGGAAGATCATCAGGCCCAGCTCGTGCGCCCGGTCCACCAGGGCCTTCAAGTCGTCAGGCGAGCCGTAAGCCGCGTCGGGCGCATAGGGCAGCACCCCATCGTAACCCCAGTTGCGCGCGCCCGCGAAGTCGGCGATCGGCATCAGCTCGATCGCGGTCACGCCCAGCTCGGCCAGGGCCGGCAACCGCTCGGCGACGCCCGCGAAGCCGCCCATCAGCCCCGCATGGACCTCGCAGACCACCGTCTCCTCCCAGGGCCGACCCTTCCAGCCCTCGGTGCGCCAAGCGTAACTTTCGGGATCGACCACCAGGCTGGGACCGTCCACATCGCCGGCCTGCGCGCGCGACGCGGGGTCCGGAACCAGCAGGTCGGGGCCGACACGGAAGCGATAGCGGGCGCCGGGACCGCAAGCCGCCTCAGCTTCGAACCACCCCTCTTCCAGCGCCTGCATCGGAACCGGCGCCTGCCCCTCGATCTCGACCGAGGCTTGCGACAACGCCGGCGCCCAGAGTCCGAAGCGGGTGCGGTCAGGGCCGATAGGGACCGCGCCGAACCTCGGCCGGGGCGCCGGGCCCGTCATGACGCCTTGGCCAGGCCGATCATCAGCACCGCGGCGCGGTCCTGCACCTCATAGACGTCGTCGCCCTGCATATCGCGCTCGCTGACGCCGGGATCGGCGCTGTCCAGCATCACCACCCGCTTGAAATCGGTCGGCGGCGGCAGGCGGAAGCTCATCGGCGTCCCGCCCCCGTTCATCAGCAGGGTGGCGACCTGCACGCCGCCCGGCACGCGCACCGCGCGGCGCATGACCAGGGCGCGTCCCTCCGGATTGCGCCAGTCATCGGGCGACAGGTTGGCTCCACGCTCGTCGAACCAGTCGATCTCGCGCACGCCGGGGATCAATTCCTTATCGCCGTGCAGGAAGTCCTTGCAGGCCAGCACCGGGTGCTCGCGCCGCAACCGGATCAGCCGGGCGATGAAGTCCGTCAATGCCCCGCCTTCCGGCGAGCGGATCAGGTCCCAGTCGAACCACGACAGTTCGTCGTCCTGGCAGTAGGCGTTGTTGTTGCCCTTCTGGGTGCGGCCGAACTCGTCGCCGCCAAGCAGCATGGGCGCGCCCAGGCTGGTGAACAGGCTGACCAGCATCGAGCGGCGGACCTTGTCGCGCACGATCTGGATTCCGGCGTCCTCGGTCTCGCCCTCCACGCCCCAGTTGTCGGAATAGTTCTCGCTATGACCGTCGCGGTTGTCCTCGCCGTTGGCCTCGTTGTGGCGATGCTCGTAGGAGACCGTGTCGTTCAGCGTGAAGCCGTCGTGGCTGGACAGGAAGTTGATCGACGCCCACGGCCGTCGCTTGCGGCGGTTGAACAGGTCCGCCGAGCCCGCCAGTCGCGCCGCCAGCTCGGGCCGCATGCCAGGATCGCCGCGCCAGTAGCGCCGCACGCCGTCGCGGAACTTGTCGTTCCACTCCGAAAAGCCCGGCGGGAAGGCGCCGAGCTGATAGCCGCCCGGCCCGACGTCCCAGGGTTCCGCGATCAGCTTGACCTTCGACAGCACCGGGTCCTGGCGCAACACCTGGAAGAAGCCGTGGGAGGGGTCGAAGCCGCCCGGCGAGCGCCCCAGCGTCATGCCCAGGTCGAAGCGGAAGCCGTCGACGTGGAACTCCTCGACCCAGTAGCGCAGGCTGTCGGCGACCATCTGCAACACGCGCGGGTGGGAGGTGTTGAGCGTGTTGCCGGTGCCGGTGTCGTTGACGCAGTAGCGCGGCTGGCCCTCGACCAGGCGGTAATAGCTGGCGTGGTCCAGGCCGCGGAACGACATGGTCGGGCCCTGCTCGCTGCCCTCGGCGGTGTGGTTGTAGACCACGTCCAGCAGCACTTCGAGGCCGGCGGCGTGCAGCCGGCGGATGGCCAGGCGCAGCTCGTTCAAGTCCTGGCTGGCCATGTAGCGCGGCTCGGGCGCGAAGAAGGACTGCGTGTTGTAGCCCCAGTAGTTGGTCAGCCCCTTCTCCTGTAGGAAACGGTCCTGCACGTAGGCGTGGATCGGCAGCAGCTCGACGGCGGTGACGCCCAGGCGCTGGAAATGCTGGATGACCGCGGGATCGGCCAGGGCGGCGAAGGTGCCCTGTTCGGGCGGTCGCACGTCGCTGAGCAGCTTGGTCAGGCCGCGCACGTGGACCTCGTAGATCACCGTGTCCGACCAGGGCGTGTTGAGCGGCTTGTCGTCCTGCCAGTCGAAACTTGAGGAGACCACCACCGCCTTGGGCATGGCCGGCGCGCTGTCGCGGCGGTCGAAGGACAGGTCGTGGCGCGGCGAGTTCACCCGGTAGCCGAACAGGGCGTCGGTCCAGCGCACCGCCCCGGCCAGACCCTTGGCGTAGGGATCGAGCAGCAGCTTGTTCGGATTGAACCTGTGGCCGTCCTGCGGCGCATAGGGCCCGTGGGCGCGGAACCCGTAGAGCAGACCGTCATAGGCGCCGGGCAGATAGCCGTGCCAGACCTCGTCGGTGCATTGCGGCAGGTCGATCCGCGCGATCTCGCGCCGGCCGGTCTGCTCGAACAGGCAGAGCTGGATGCGCTCGGCGTTGGCCGAGAACACCGCGAAGTTGACCCCAAGGCCGTCGAAGGTGGCGCCCAACGGATAGGGCAGGCCCGCATCCAGGCGGTCGGGAATGATCGTCACGCAGCTTAGCCCTCGTATTTCAGAACGACCGCGCCCAGCGGCGGCAGCGTCAGCTCCAGCGAGCAGGGCTGCCCGTGCAGGGGCTCGGGTCGGGCTTCAACGGTTCCGCCCGAGCCGATGTTCCCGCCGCCGTAGCTTTGCGCGTCGGTGTTGAGCGCCTCGCGCCAGGTCCCGGCCATGGGCGCGCCCACGCGATAGGCCCAGCGCGGCTCCGGCGTCATGTTGACCGCAAACAGCAGGGGCTGGGCGCCGGGCGCCGAGCGCAGGAAGACGAACACGCTGTTGGCCTGGTCGTCGCCGACGATCCAGCGGAAGCCGGACGGCTCCACGTCGGTGCGGTGCAGGGCCGGTTCGGCGGCGTAGAGCCGGTTCAGGTCGCGCACCAGCCGCTGGACGCCGGCATGGTCGCCCTGCTCCAGCAGGCCCCAGTCCAGCTCGCCGTCGTGGTTCCATTCGCGCGACTGGGCCAGCTCAATGCCCATGAACAGCAGCTTCTTGCCGGGATGGGCCCACATGAAGGCCAGGTAGGCGCGCAGATTGGCCATCTTGCGCCACGGATCGCCGGGCATCTTGCCGAGCAGCGAGCCCTTTCCGTGCACCACCTCGTCGTGGGACAGCGGCAGCACGAACTTCTCCGAAAAGGCGTAGATCAGCCCGAAGGTCAGCTCGCTGTGGTGCCACGCCCGATACAGCGGATCGCGCTCCATGTAGCTGAGCGTGTCGTGCATCCAGCCCATGTTCCACTTGTAGGAAAAGCCCAGCCCGCCTTCGTGCACCGGGGCCGAGACGCCGGGCCAGGCGGTGGACTCCTCCGCCAGCGTGATCGCGCCGGGGCAACGCTCCGCGACGACGGTGTTCAGCCGGCGCAGGAAGTCGATCGACTCCAGGTTCTCGCGTCCGCCGAACTGGTTGGGCACCCATTCCCCGGCGTTGCGGCTGTAGTCGCGGTAGAGCATCGAGGCCACCGCATCCACGCGCAGGCCGTCGACATGGAAGACCTCCAGCCACCACAGCGCACTGGCGATCAGCGTCCCCGCCACCTCGCGCCGGCCGAGATTGTAGATCAGGGTGTTCCAGTCCTGGTGGAACCCCTCCCGCGGGTCGGCGTGCTCGTACAGGGCCGTGCCGTCGAACCGGGCGAGGCCGTGGGCGTCGGTCGGGAAGTGGGCCGGCACCCAGTCCAGGATCACCCCGACGCCGAAGCGGTGGCAGGTGTCGACGAAGCGGGCGAAGTCCTCGGGCGAACCATAGCGGGCGCTGGGCGCGAACTGCGATAGGGGCTGGTAGCCCCAGGAGCCGCCGAACGGATGCTCCATGATCGGCAGCAGCTCGATATGGGTGAAGCCCATCCCGGCCGCATAGGGGACCAGCCGCTCGCCGAGCGCTGCCCAGTCCAGCACGCCCTCGAAATTCCCCTCGGGCCGCAGCCACGAGCCGGCGTGAACCTCGTAGATCGAGATCGGCGCGGTCGGCGCCTGGGCCTGTCCGCGCGAGGCCATCCAGTCGCCGTCGGTCCAGGCGAAGTCCGGCGCGGCGGCCACCACCGACGATGTGGCGGGCGGCGGTTCGGTAGCGCGGGCAAGCGGGTCGGCCTTCTGGCGCGCGACGCCGTCCGCGCCGACGATCTCGAACTTGTAGCGCGCGCCCGGCTCCAGGCGCGGCGTGAACAGCTCCCACACCCCGGCCCCATGGCGCAACCGCATGGGGTGGCGGCGACCGTCCCAGGTGTTGAAGTCGCCGATCACAGAAACTCGGCGCGCATCCGGCGCCCAGACCGAGAACGAAACGCCGCTCACGCCGTCCATCTCGGTCGGCTGGGCGCCCATGCGCCGCGCCAGGTCCCAATGACGGCCCTCGCTGAACAGGTGCAGGTCCAGATCGCCCAGCCCCAGGCCGAACGCGTAGGGGTCCTCGGTCTCCTGCACCGCGCCGGGCCAGCGGACGCGCAGGACGTAGGGGACCGCTTCGCTCACGGCGCCGGCGAACAGGCCGCCCTGCCCCGCCGCCAGTTCGCCCAGCACGCGCCCGTCGTCGCGGGCGAGAACCTCGACCGCCTCGGCGCCCGGCTGGAAGGTGCGCACGACGCGCCCCTCGGCAGCCTCGTGGGGGCCGAGGAAGGCGAACGGATCGGTCAGCCGGCCCTCGATCAGTTCGGCGGCGGCGGCGTCGAGCGGATTCATGAGGCGGCTTTCGAAAGGAGCCGGCCGGCGATGGCGATCAGCCCCCGCGCCGGGATACGCAGCCAGTCGGGCCGGTTGGCGGCCTCGTAGGCGAGCTCGTAGGCCGCCTTCTCCAGCAGGAACAGATCGAGCAGGCCGGGGTCGGGATCGAGGCCCTCTTCCGAATAGCCTTCCAGGAAGGCGGCCACGGCGACCTCGCGGAACTGGTCCAGCAGTTCGCCAGTGCGCACGTCGCCAGCCCCGGTGCGGCCCTGCTCGTCCTTGGCGGCGGCCACGGCGGCGGCGTAGTCGAACGAGCGCAGCATGCCGGCCACGTCGCGCCAGCGGCTGTCCTTGAGCCGGCGCGCCTCCATGGTCTTGGCCGGCTCGCCCTCGAAGTCGATGATCACCACGTCGCCGCCAGTGACCAGGACCTGGCCGAGATGCAGGTCGCCATGGATACGCGTGCGCGGCGCGCCCAGCCCCGCCTTCGCCTGTCCCGCAATGGCCGTCAGCAGGTCCGTGCGGCGGGCGAGCACCTCGCGCACGGCTTCGGGGTCGTGCAGGTCCTCGACGCGCGCAGTCAGCAGGTCGAGCGCACCCGCCACCTGGCCGCCGACCCGGCGGGTCCATTCCGCCACATCAGTCTCGCCCGCCGGTTCGGGCGCGAAGGCCGGATCGTCGCTCGGCTCGGCCAGCACGGCATGCATGGCGGCAAGCCTTCGGCCCAGCACGTGGGCGAAGTTCTCGTAGCTCTCGAAGCCGGGCTTCTCCTCGGCGACAACGGAATCCTGGCCGTGGTCGTGCAGGATGCGGCCCAGGTACTCGACCGTCCAACCCCAACCGTCGCCCTGGTTCTCCACGAAGCCTTGCACCACCACCAGGGTGCGCGGCGATCCGTCGGCGTCGTTCCAGACCACCTCGCCCAGCAGCGGCGCGGCGTTGGCGAAGCCGCGACGGGCCAGCTCGCGGGTCATCTCCGGCTCGGGATGCACGCCCGCCTCGGTGCGGCGCAGCAGCTTCAGCACGGCTTGGGAGCCGATCTTCAGGCTGGAATTGCTCTGCTCGGCGGCCAGCCATTCCAACTCCGCGTCCACCGGCAGGTCGAAGCCCGGCTCGGGACGGAAGCGCAGCGTCCCGGCGTCGGTGGCGATGTCCTCTCCCGACCGCAACCCCATGATCAGCGACCGCACGAAGCCCGGCGTGGCGAAGGCGTCGGTCAGCAGCCCAACGCGCCGGCCCCGCCGCACCCGGGCCAGCGCCAAATTGGGGGCGAACGGGCCGGAGACCTCGTCCTCCCAGGCCACGCCCAGCGGCACCTGATAGAGCCCGCGCCCCAGGGCCGTCTCGACCTCCACCTCGGCCAGGAACTGGTCGCCGCCGCCCGGAAGGGACGAGGCGCGCCGGACGACGGCGCTCTGGACTGTCGCGTCCTTACCCTGGAACCAGCGCCGCGCCGCGACATAGGACGGCAGGATCTCGGTCTCCAGCACGCTGCGGCTGGGATAGCCGAGCAGATCGGACAGCTCGCCGCGCAAGACGAAGGTGTGGTGCTCGGGCATGCCGGCGCTGGCGGTGCTCCAGGCCGGCGGGGCGATGTCCTCGCTGAGCTGGAACCAGTAGAAGCCGTAGGGCGGCAGGGTCAGCAGGTAGGTCAGTTGGCCGATGGTCGGGAACGGGGTGCGGCCGGTCAGCTCCAGCGGCGTGCGGCCGGCGAACTCCGACAGCTCCAGCTCCACCGCCTGGGCGGTGCGCGCCATGTTGGCCACGCACAGGATGGTCTCGCCCTCGTACTCGCGCAGATAGGCCAGCACCTTGCGGTTCTGCGGCTTGAGGAAGCGCTGGGCGCCGCGTCCGAACACCTGGCGTTGCTTGCGCACGGCCAGCATCCGCCGCAGCGTGTTGAGCAGCGAATGGCTGTCGCGCGACTGGGCCTCCACGTTGACGGCCTGGAAGCCGTACAGCGGGTCCATGATCGCCGGCAGGGTCAGCTCGGCCGGGTCGGCGCGGGAGAAGCCGCCGTTGCGGTCGCTGGACCACTGCATCGGCGTGCGCACCCCGTCCCGGTCGCCCAAGTGGATGTTGTCGCCCATGCCGATCTCGTCGCCATAGTAGAGCACCGGCGTGCCCGGCATGGTCAGCAGCAGGAAGTTCATCAGCTCGACCCGCCGGCGGTCGCGCTGCATCAGCGGAGCCAGGCGGCGGCGGATGCCCAGGTTGATCCGCGCGCGCTTATCCGACGCGTAGGTCTCCCACAGGTAGTCGCGCTCCTGGTCTGTGACCATTTCCAGGGTCAGCTCGTCGTGGTTGCGCAGGAAGATGGCCCACTGACAGGCCTCCGGGATGTCCGGGGTCTGACGCATGATGTCGGTGATCGGGAAGCGGTCCTCCTGGGCGATCGCCATGTACATCCGCGGCATCAGCGGGAAGTGGAAGGCCATGTGGCATTCGTCGCCGTCGCCGAAGTATTGCTGGGTATCCTCCGGCCACATGTTGGCCTCGGCCAGCAGCATGCGGTCCGGAAAGGTGGCGTCCAGCTCGGCGCGGATGCGCTTGAGGATGTGGTGGGTCTCGGGCAGGTTCTCGTTGGAGGTGCCGTCGCGCTCGACCAGATAGGGGATGGCGTCCAGGCGCAGGCCGTCCACCCCCGCCTCCAGCCAGAACTTCATCACGTCCAGCACCTCGGCCAGCACCACCGGGTTGTCGAAGTTCAGGTCTGGCTGGTGCGAGTAGAAGCGGTGCCAGAAATAGGCCTTGGCCACCGGGTCCCAGGTCCAGTTCGACTTCTCGGTGTCCAGGAAGATGATGCGGGTGTCGGACCAGCGGTGGTCGTCGTCGGACCAGACGTAGAAGTCCCGCTCCGGCGAACCGGCCGGCGCAGCGCGCGCCGCCTGGAACCAGGGATGCTGGTCGGAGGTGTGGTTGATCACCAGCTCGGTGATGACCCGGATGCCCCGCGCATGGGCCTCGGCGATGAAGCGACGCACGTCGTCCATCACCCCGTATTCGGGATGGACGCCGCGATACTCGCCGATGTCGTAGCCGTCGTCGCGGCGGGGCGATGGGTAGAAGGGCAACAGCCAGATCGCGGTGACGCCCAGTTCGGCGATGTAATCCAGCTTGGAGATCAGGCCGGGGAAGTCGCCGACGCCGTCGTTGTTGGCGTCGAAGAACGACTTCAGGTGCAGCTGGTAGATGACCGCATCCTTGTACCACAGGGGATCGGCGGCGATGGTGGAGGCCGGAGAGACTTCGGGCATGGGGTCGGGGGTGCGGGTCACGTCAGGCCTGGCGGAGGGGCTGGACACGCCAGATGGCGTAGGGCTGGTCGGGTGTGAGCGTCATGCGCTGGACCTTGCCGCGCCAGGTGAAGCGGCTGTCGCGCAGCAGGTCCTCCACCTCCAGCGCGCCGTCGTCGGGCAGGCCCCATTCCCAGAGCGGGATCTCGAAGTCGAACGCCTGGGCGTTGTGCGGATCGAGGTTGACGGCGACCAGCACCATGTCGGCCTTGGCCGCCGTCGCCTTGCCGAAGTAGAGCACACTGTCGTTGAACGCCTTGTAGAAGATCACGCCCAGGTGGGTCTGCAGCGCCGGGTTGGCCTTGCGGATGGCGTTCAGCCGGGTGATCTCGGCGATGATATTGCCGGGCTGGTTCCAGTCGCGCGGCTTGATCTCGTACTTCTCGGAGTCCTTGTACTCCTCCTTGCCGGGCACCGGATCGGCCTCCAGCAGCTCGAAGCCGGAATAGACCCCGAACAGGCCCGACAGCGTCGCCGCCAGCGCCGCGCGGATCAGGAAACCCGAACGTCCCGAGCTCTGCAGGAAGTAGGGGTTGATGTCGGGCGTGTTGACGAAGAAGTGCGGCCGGAAGAACTCCTTGGGCGCGGTAGTGGTCAGCTCGACCAGGTAGTCGGTCAGCTCCGCCTTGGTGTGGCGCCAGGTGAAGTAGGTGTAGGACTGCGAGAAGCCGACCTTGGCCAGGCGGTACATCACCTTGGGCCGGGTGAAGGCCTCGGCCAGGAACACTGCATCCGGATAGCGGCCGCGCACGTCGGCGATCATCCACGCCCAGAACGGCAGCGGCTTGGTGTGGGGGTTATCGACCCGGAACAGGCGCACGCCCCGCTCGGCCCAGAACAGCACCGCGTCGCGCAGCGCCAGCCACAGGCCAGGAACGGAATCTGGCTTGTAGAAGTCGACGTTGACGATGTCCTCGTACGTCTTGGGCGGGTTCTCGGCATACTTGATCGTGCCGTCGGGCCGGTAATCGAACCAGCCTGGGTGCTGTTTGAGCCAGGGATGGTCGGGGGCGCACTGGATGGCGAAGTCCAGCGCCACTTCCAGTCCCTGCTGGCGGGCGGCGGCGATCAGGCGCTCGAACCCTTCCAGCCCGCCGAGTTCGGGATGCACCGCGTCATGGCCGCCCTCTTCCGAGCCGATGGCGTAGGGGCTGCCGGGATCGTCGGGGCCGGCGGTCAGGCTATTGTTGCGGCCCTTGCGGTTCTTGCGCCCGATCGGGTGAATCGGCGGGAAGTAGACCACGTCGAAGCCCATGGCCCGCACCGCCGGCAGGCGCGCGATCACGTCGTCGAACGTGCCGTGACGCGCGGGGTCGTCGGTCTGGGAGCGGGGGAACAGCTCGTACCAGCTGGCGAACCGCGCGCCCAACCGCTCGGCGTCCAACGCCTGAAGTTCGCCGCGCACGCTGAACGGCCGCGCGTCCGCCCGGTCCATCAGCCGCGCCAGGTCGGGCGAGAGCAACAGCTCGGCCTTGGCGGCCTCGTTCGCCGCGTCCAGGTCGGCCAGCATCTCGCCCAAGGCCAGCCGCAACCCGGCGCCGCTGCGGTCGCGCGCGGCCTGGACCTGCATCATGGCTTCCTGGACGTCGACGGGACTCGCCACGCCAGCCGCCAGCTTCTTGGCGAAGTCGCGACGCAAACCGCCGAACCGATCCAGCCAGGCCTCGACGGCGAACAGGTGGCGACCCATCCGCTCAGGGGTGAACTCGGCCTGCCAGCGGTCGTTGCCCAGCGGCTCCATCCGCACCGGGCGCCAATCCTCGGCGTCGACGGGGCGCCACAGCAGTTCGGCTGCGAGTTGTTCGTGCCCGTCCGCGAAGATGTCGGCCTCGATCACCACCGGATCGCCCGCCGTGCGCTTGACCGCGAACCGTCCGCCGTCGACGGAGGGCGACAGCGCCTCGATAGCGATGCGCGGAGCCTCCGCTGCGGCTTTCGCGCCGGCCTTGCCGCCCTTGCTGGCGATCAGGATCGGCGTTTGCCGACCCGCCGTTAGCAGCCGCACTTGGCCCGGTTCCAGGGGCGCGAACGGCTCGCCCTCGCCATCGATACGCGCATAGGGTCCGAACATCGCGCCCAGCGGCCCGAGATCGGCGCTTGAGAACGAGGCCGGCCGGTCCAGGTCCGGATTGACCAATACAAGCAGGGCCGTATCGGCGGCGCGCAGGTCCGGCCCTGCCGCGCGCAGCAAGGCCGTCGCCGGACTTCCCGCGCCGGTGAGCAGTCGCATCTCGCCATCGAAGCCGGAGAGTTCGACCGTCTGGCGATTGGCCGCGCGCATGGCTTCGGCGAGGATCGGCAGATCGCCGCCCTCCGCCGTTCCGTTCATCGGGACGATCGCGCCCGCGCCCATCGCGGCCGCCAGATGGAGCGAACGCGCATAGGCGGCGGGCGAGGCCTGGACGCGCGGCGCGCCCTCGGCCGTGTCGCCGAAGTCGGCGATCAGCGGCGCGATCCGCCGCAAGGCTTCGTACTCCTCGATCAGCCAGGGGGCGCGCGCGTCCCACCAGGCCAGCGACGAAGTCAGATAGTCGAACCCGCAACCGTCAAGCGCCAGCACGGACGGCCGGTCGAGCCCCGCCGTGGCGGCAATGAAGGTCGCTTCCATCGCCGTCGCTCCGACCCGCTCGGTCAGGGCGGTCCAGAAGGCCGGCTCGAAGCCGGCCGGCGATAGGAAGCGCACGCCCCGCACCCCGGCCCCGAACGCTTCGCCCAGGGTCGAGGCGGCCCAATCGAGCAGGAGCGCCGTTTCCGCCGTCCGACGCCGCATGCGCGCCTGCCCGCTCGCCGCCGCTCGCCGGCGCGGATCGATCGAGGCCAGCTCCTCGGTGATCGGTCGGATCGCGAAAGCGTCCGGATGGGCCTGGACTAGCGGATGTTCGAGGGGCAAGGCGCCCAGATCGACGTCCAGGAAAACGCCCAATCCCGCCGTCGACAGCGATTGCGCCAGATCACGCAGCGCCGCGAACGAGAGGACGCCAGGGTCGAGGGTCGAAGCACCGGTGCAGGCCGCCCAGACCTCGGGCGGGAGCAGGAGGGCCTCGAAGCCCAGCTCTCGCACGCCCTCCAGCGCATCGGCCCGGCGCGCCAAAGCGACGGCCTCTCGATGGGCGACGGAGCATATCCTCAGAGCGACACCGGATTGCTGGGGCCTCATGCAGTCTCCGGCGAAGTGGCGGTCCCGGCCAGTTCCAAGCGGAAACCCGACCAAGTCGCCCCAACAACGGCCCCTTCACCGCTTCCGTTCCGCCGGCCCCCTCCACGATTTGAAAGCGTTGCAGGCAGGGCGCATCCTTTTCGCCCGTCGCGCCTACGAAGATGAAGAGGCGGCGATCAGCGCCGTCACCTCCTGGGCGGTCATCACGTCGGCGAACAATGCGCACATGTTGTTCAGCGTAGCGTTGTGGTTGGCGTCGGTGTGGGCGGCGTTGGCGTCGCTGACGAAAATCACCTTGTAGTTCAGCTGCATCGCGTCACGCGCGGTGCTCTCGCAGCAGGTGTTGGACGCCGTGCCGGTGACGATCAGGGTGTCGATCCCGCGCCCTCCCAGCACCGCGTGCAGGTCGCAGGTCCCGGGCGTGAAGGCGCTGAAGCGCTGCTTGTCCAAGGCCAGGTCGCCGTCCTCCACCGACAGGTCCGGCCAAAGCTCCCAATAATGCGCGCCGGGTGCGAAGGCGGCCTGGTGCGCGGCGCGGCGTTCGGGCGACAGGCGGGAATAGAAGCTGGCCCAGCCCTGGAGCGACTCCACCGGGGTGGTGAACCTGACGAACACGTTCAGGCCGCCGGCCCGCCTCACGGCCTGGCTGATGCGATTGACGTTGGGCACGATCTCGCGGGCGGTCGGCACCTCGACCGGCGCGCCGCCCTCCATGAAGCCGTTCTGGAGATCGATGACCACGTGCGCCGTCCGCGCCAGGTCGATCCGGTCCAGCACGTGCAGGCCGCCGCCGCGATCGCGGCGAAGGCGCGTCTCCAGCGCCGGGTCGAGTTCGATCGAGTGCATCCGTCCCATCCATCCATCACGCATCGCGCCGATGCAGGAAACCACGCCCTGCCGCCCCCGTCGTTCCCCTCCGTCGGACGACACGACCGGGCCGTGGGTGCTAAGAGGCTTGTAAGGAAAAGGGCGGCGAGTCGCGTTGGCCGCACGCACATCGTCAGCGGAGACTAGGATGAAGCGGTCTTTCGTCATCGGGGCCATGTGCGGCCTTCTCGCGCTGACCGGCGCGGCCAGGGCGCAGACGCCGATGGCGGTGATCGCCGATCCGCCGCGCGACGCCGCCCACCCCGCCGGCATGGCCTATGTGCGCATCCCCAGTCACGGCGCGCTGCTCAACGGCGTCCTCTACACGGCGTCGGGACCTGGACCGCACGCCACCCTGCTCCTGCTGCACGGTTTCCCCGGCAACGAACAGAACCTGGACCTGGCGCAGGCGGTGCGGCGCGCCGGCTTCGACGTGCTGACCCTGCACTATCGCGGATCGTGGGGAAGTCCCGGCCGGTTCTCCTTCGCCCATGCGCGCGAGGATGCGGACGCCGCGCTCGGCTTCCTGCGCGATCCGGCGGTCGCCGCCAAGTTCGGGGTCGATCCCCGCCGCATCTTCGTCGCCGGGCACAGTATGGGCGGCTTCATGGCCGCGAGCGCGACCGCCAACGCTCCGCGCGTGGCCGGCCTGATCATGATCTCGGCCTGGAACATGGGACAAGACGCCCAGGGCGGAGCGCCGAAGGCGCTGGCGCGGGCCCATGCGCCGGGATCGGACTTCCCCGACAACGTGATCCCGCTCGGCGGCGCCACCGTGGACGGCCTGGTCGGCGAACTCATCGCCGCGCCCGAGCGATGGGACTTCCGCCGCCTTGCGCCCCGCATCGCGCCACGGCCGGTGCTGTTGGTGACCGCCGAGGACGGTAGCCAGCCCGCCTCCCACGCGCTCGCCGACCGGCTGCGCGCCGTGGGCGACGCCGACGTGCGCGAGGTCCACATGATCACCGACCATCCCTTCTCCGATCACCGGATCGCTCTGGAGTCGGAAATCGTGAAATGGCTGCAGACTAGGCCCTGATCCGCCGCCGTTCCGCCGGGCTAGGGTTTGTGACGGTCGTGCGTTAGCAGGCCGCTCCGGTTCGGCGGACCTCGGTTCCGCCACGCGCGCGCCTCGTGAGCGCTTCCAGGGGTTCGAGCATGACCGCACGCATCATCGACGGCGCCGCCTGCGCCGCCCGGCTGCGCGAGACGATCGCCGCCGAGATCGAGGCCCTGCCCGCGAGCGCGCGCCGTCCGGGCCTGGCCGTCGTGCTGATGGGCGAGAACCCGGCCAGCCAAGTCTATGTGCGCAACAAGGGCGTGGCGACCCGCAAGGCCGGCATGGTCTCCACCGAGCACCGGCTGGCCGCCGACGCGTCCGAAGCCGAGCTGCTGGCGCTGGTCGCCAGCCTGAACGCCGATCCGGGCGTGGACGGGGTGCTGGTCCAGCTTCCCCTGCCCGGCCATATCCAGGTGGCCAGGGTGCTGGCGGCGATCGACCCGGACAAGGACGTGGACGGCTTCCATGCGCTCAACGTCGGCCGGCTGTGGGGCGGCGAGGTTGGTCTGATCCCCTGCACCCCGCGCGGCTGCATGAAGCTGATCGCCGAGGTCGCGCCCAGGCTGGCCGGGATGACCGCCGTAGTGCTCGGCCGCTCGGGCATCGTCGGCAAGCCGATGACCCAACTGCTGCTCGCGGCGGACTGCACAGTGACCATCGCCCATTCCCGCACCCGCGACCTGCCCGGCGTCTGCCGCCAGGCCGACATCCTGGTCAGCGCGGTCGGCGTTCCCGGGCTGGTCAAGGCCGACTTCATCAAGCCGGGCGCCATCGTCATCGACGTGGGTATCAACCGGCTGGATGGCGAGGACGGCAAGACCCGTTTGGTGGGCGACGTGGACTTCGCCGAGGCGGTCGAGGTGGCCGGTGCGATCACCCCGGTCCCCGGCGGCGTCGGCCCCATGACCATCGCGTGCCTGTTGGAAAACACCCTGATCGCCTACAAGCGGCGCGAGGGCCTGGGCGGGTGAGTCGCGCTCGCCACGCGTACGAGGAACCCCGCCATGCCGAAGATCATCGCCGCCTTCGCCCTCGCCGGCCTGCTCGCCGCCGGCTCCGCCCAGGCGCAGGTGTTCACGGCCCAGCGCAGCGCCATCATCCCGCAGGCGCGCGAAGCCTGCGCGGCCGACGTCCAGACCTTCTGCATGGGCCTGCCCCATGTCCGGGGGGCGGTGCGCCAATGCCTCGCCATGAAAGGGACCAGGGTCTCCCCCAAATGCCGCACCGCCCTGGGTCAGATGAGCGGCGGCTTCCTGACCCGCCGCAAGCCCTGATCCCTCGGCCTTCCGCCCCGACGGACGCGATGGCCTGGCCTATGAAGGCTCCCAGCTTTTCTAAAGAGGCGAACTCGGCTTCAGTGCTTAGATGAGGCCGACCATGACCTTGTCCGATCCCCCCCTGCCTCCGGTCGCATCGCACGCGCGCGCCGGATCGGCCGCCCTCACCCATCTGCAGCGCCTGGAAGCGGAGTCGATCCACATCCTGCGCGAGGTCGTGGCCGAGACCGAACGGCCGGTGATGCTGTACTCGGTGGGCAAGGACAGCGCGGTGATGCTGCACCTGGCGCGCAAGGCCTTCTTTCCCGCCCCGCCGCCATTCCCGCTGCTGCACGTGGACACCACCTGGAAGTTCCGCGCCATGTACGCCCTGCGCGACCGGATGGCGGCCGAGGCCGGCATGGAGTTGCTGGTCCACAAGAACCCAGAGGCGGTGGCCGCCGGGATCAATCCGTTCGACCACGGCTCGTCGGTGCATACCGACGTGTGGAAGACCCAGGGGCTCAAGCAGGCGCTGGACAAATACGGCTTCGACGCCGCCTTCGGGGGCGCGCGCCGCGACGAGGAGAAGTCGCGCGCCAAGGAGCGGATCTTCTCGTTCCGCTCCACCAACCACCGCTGGGACCCCAAGAGCCAGCGCCCCGAACTCTGGCGGCTCTACAACGCCCGCAAGGCCAGGGGCGAGAGCCTGCGGGTCTTCCCCCTGTCCAACTGGACCGAGCTGGACGTGTGGCAATACATCCGGCGCGAGGACATCCCCATCGTGCCGCTCTACTTCGCCGCCCCCCGCCCGACGGTGGAGCGCGACGGCCTGCTGCTGATGGTCGACGACGAGCGGTTTCCGCTCCGTCCCGGCGAGGTCCCGGTGGAGCGCTCGATCCGCTTCCGCACGCTGGGCTGCTATCCCCTGACCGGCGCGGTGGAGAGCAGGGCCTCGACCCTGACCGAGGTGATCCAGGAGATGCTGCTGACCACCACCAGCGAGCGCCAGGGCCGCGCCATCGACCACGACCAGTCCGCCTCGATGGAGAAGAAGAAGCAGGAGGGCTACTTCTAATGCCCGCTCCCCCCTCGACCGGCGCCTACCGCACCTCCGAACTGGCGGCCCGCGACATCGACGCCTATCTGGCCGCGCACGAAACCAAGTCGCTGCTGCGCTTCATCACCTGCGGCAGCGTCGACGACGGCAAGTCCACCCTGATCGGCCGGCTGCTCTACGATTCGAAGATGATCTTCGAGGACCAGCTCTCAGCCCTCGAAGCCGATTCAAAGCGCGTCGGGACCCAGGGCCAGGAGATCGACTTCGCCCTGCTGGTCGACGGGCTGGCGGCCGAGCGCGAACAGGGCATCACCATCGACGTGGCCTATCGCTTCTTCGCCACCGACAAGCGCAAGTTCATCGTCGCCGATACGCCCGGCCACGAGCAGTACACCCGCAACATGGTCACCGGCGCCTCCACCGCCGACCTGGCGGTGATCCTGATCGACGCGCGCAAGGGCGTGCTGACCCAGACCCGCCGGCACAGCTATCTGGCCCACCTGCTGGGTATCCGCCACCTGGTGCTGGCGGTGAACAAGATGGACCTGGTCGGCTACGATCAGGCCCGCTTCGACGCCATCGTCGCCGACTACGGCGCCTTCGCCACCTCCATCGGCGTGCGCGACTTCACCGCCATCCCGATCTCCGGCCTGGCCGGGGACAATATCGCCAGCCGCTCGCCGGCCACGCCCTGGTACGCTGGACCATCGCTGATCGAGCACCTGGAAACGGTGGAGTTGGACGTCGCCGCCGACCGGCGCAAGCCGTTCCGCCTGCCGGTGCAGTGGGTCAACCGTCCCAACCTGGACTTCCGGGGTTTCGCCGGCCTGATCGCCTCAGGCGAGGTGCGGCCCGGCGATGCGGTGCGCATCCTGCCCTCGGGCAAGACCTCCACCGTCGCGCGCATCGTCAGTTTCGACGGCGACCTGGACCATGCGGTCGCCGGCCAGTCCGTCACCCTGACGCTGGACGACGAGGTGGACTGCTCGCGCGGGGACGTGATCGCCATCGCCGACCACCCGCCCGAGGTCGCCGACCAGTTCGAGACCACCCTGGTCTGGATGGCGGAGGAGCCTTTGCTGGCCGGGCGATCCTACTGGCTCAAGCTCGGGACCCGGACGGCGGCCGCCACGGTCACCGAGATCAAGCACAAGATCAACGTCAACACCCTGGAGCGGCTGGCGGCCAAGACGCTGGAGCTGAACGGGATCGCCACCTGCAATATCTCGCTGGACCAGCCGATCGCCTTTGAGCCCTACGCCGAGAACAAGGACCTGGGCGGCTTCATCCTGATCGACCGGATGACCAACGCCACGGTTGCGGCCGGGATGATCGGCTATGCGCTGCGCCGCGCGCACAACATCCACTGGCAGGCGCTCGACGTCTCCCGCGAGACCCGCGCGGCGGCCAAGGGCCAGAAGCCGGCGGTGCTATGGTTCACCGGCCTATCGGGCGCCGGCAAGTCCACCATCGCCAACCTGGTGGAGAAGAAGCTGCAGGCGGAGGGTCGCCACACCTACCTGCTGGATGGCGACAACGTGCGCCATGGCCTCAACCGCGACCTGGGCTTCACCGACGCGGACCGGGTGGAGAACATCCGCCGGGTGGCCGAGGTGGCCAGGCTGATGGCCGACGCCGGCCTGATCGTGCTGGTCAGCTTCATCTCGCCGTTCCGCGCCGAACGCGACATGGCCCGCGCCATGCTGCCCGAGGGCGAGTTCTTCGAGGTGTTCGTCGATACACCCTTGCAGGTGGCCGAAAGCCGCGACGTGAAGGGACTCTACAAGAAGGCCCGCGCCGGACAGCTAAAGCACTTCACCGGCGTCGACAGCCCCTACGAGGCGCCCGAGCATCCCGAACTCCGCCTCGCCGCCGCCGAGGGCGAGCCGGCCGAGCATGCCGAGGCTGTGGTGGCGTTGCTGAAGGCGCAGGGCGTGGTGGGGTAGCGATCCTTCTCCCGCAAGGGGAGAAGGAACCCTACCCCCTCGCCACCCCCGTCGATCCCCGCACCACCACCTCCAGGTCGAACATGATCCTCCTAGGCATGGGCTCCCTGGAGATCAGCACCCGCGCCGCCGCCGCGCTCATATCCGTCACCGGCTGGCGCACGGTGGTCAGTTGCGGCCATGTGAGCAGCGCCGTGCGGGAGTCGTCGAAGCCGGCGACCGACAGGTCTTCCGGGATGTGCAGCCCCAACCGGCTGGCGGTCAGCATCGCGCCCAGCGCCATGTCGTCGTTGCTGGCGAAGATCGCGGTCGGCCGATCGGGGCGCGCCAGCAACCGCTCCCCCGCCTCCATCCCCGATCGGGAAGTGAAATCGCCCGTCACCACCAGGTCCGGCTCCGGCGCCAGCCCTCTCGCCCGCAGCGCCGAGGCGAAGCCGTCGTAGCGCAGGCGCGTCGCCCCATGTCCGGAAGGACCCTCGATGAAGCCGATGCGCCGATGCCCGAGGTCCAACAGGTGCGTCGTCAGCTCCGCCGCCGCCGCCGCGTCGTCGATCAGGATGGCCGTCCCCACCTCTCCGGCCGTGTAGGGCGCGATGCGCACGCAGGGCAGCCCCCGCGCCGCCAGCGCCGCCAGCAGCAGCGCATTGTCCGAAAGCGGCGGGGTGAGGATCAGCCCATCGGTGAGCGAGCCCTGCAGCAGGCGCGCCACCTGCTGTTCGAAATCTGCGGCGCCGGAATCCATCTCCTCAACGATCAGGTGGTAGCCGACCGCCCGGCACTGCCGCAGTGCGCCCAGCTGAAGATCGTGGACGTAGCTCGCGTTCGGATTGTCGAACAGCAACGACAGCAGATACGAGCGCGAGCCCGCCAAGCTGCGCGCGAAGATGTTCGGCCGGTAATCGAGATCGCTCAGCACCGCCTCGACCCGTTCACGGGTCGCGCTGGAGACGTTCGCCTCTCGATTGACCACCCGCGACACGGTCTTGATCGACACCCCGGCGCGGGCGGCGACGTCGCTCAGGGTGACAGGGCCATTCGTCTTCAGACGCATCTCCCCCATAAATCCGGATCGTCCGCATTCGATCATAAGGCCTAAGGCCGCCGTCGTCTGCATGCCCGCTAAAAGCTCACCCTAGCGGAAGCAGGGCGATCCACGATAGTCTTACGAAACGTCGCCGTTCGCGACGAGGGATGGAGGATTAGGTGTCCGAAACAGCCCAGGGTGAACCTGGCCCGGAAGCCAAGAAGACCGGCGACCGCGTGGTCATCAAGAAGTATGCGAACCGGAGGCTGTATAATACACAGTCCAGTTCCTACGTCACACTCGAACACCTGTCCGACATGGTCAAGGAGGGCGTGGATTTCGTCGTCTATGACGCCAAGACCAACGAAGACATTACCCGCCAGGTCCTGACCCAGATCATCTTCGAGGCGGAGAACAGCGGCCAGAACCTGCTGCCGATCCAGTTCCTTCGTCAGCTCATCCAGCTTTACGGCAACCAGATTCAGGGGTTGGTGCCCGGTTATCTGGAAATGTCGCTGGACGCCTTCGCCCAGCAGCAGGACCGGCTGCGCGAACAGGTGGCCGGCTCGCTCGGCGCGGGCTTCCCCACCCCCTTCACCGGCAAGGAGGGCTACCGCGTGTTCGAAGAGCAGATCCGCCAGAACATGGTGCTGTTCGACCGGGCGATGAAGATGTTCACCCCCTTCGCCTACACTCCGCCCGAGGCCCATCGCCCCGAACCAGCGGCGACGCCCCCGGCCGAAGACGACTCCATCGCCGACCTGAAGAGCCGCATGGACGAGATGCAACGCCAACTCGAACGCCTCGCCAAGAAAGGGTGAGCTAGGCCCTCACCTCGGCGCCGCCGTCGACGGGATGGGTTGCGGGGCCGGGGTCCCGCCAAGTGGCGCGAGCGCGTCGCTGACCCGTTCGCCGCGCTGGTTGGTGGCCTGGCCGATATCCCAACCCGCCGGGCAGTCGCCCAGGCGGGCGTAGCGGAGCGTCTGGCGATAGCCCTTGCCGGTGTCGAGCGAGCTGATGCTGAAGCTTGCCTCGAAGGCCCGGGCCGGATCGCCGTGGTTGGAGGCGTTGACCGCATAGGTCTCTCCGCCCAGCGTGCATCGGAAGGCCCAACCGTCCTTGGTGCGGACCGCATCTCCGAGCCGTCCGCAGAGCTGATCCCCGATCGCGGGGTTTGGCCTGCCGAACCCCTTGCGCATCTGCGTGTCGGTGCAGACCCGGATCGGCCTGCCCGGCTGGCCCACCGCCTGGACGGACCAGAACTGTGGACGGTCCACGGCGGCCTGGCGCGCGCGCCAGAACGCGTCGGTCTGCGCGCCCCGCTGGTCGCATCCCCCCAGGATAAGGATAGCGACGATGGGCGCGAGCGGGGCGAACTTCATCGGCGACCCTTTCGAGACGCGGAGGACCGCGCCGGATTACGACTGTAGTCGATCCATGACTACATGCGTAAACCGTCTCGTCAAGGCGAGATCAGGCCGCCAGGGTCTCGCTGTCGGAGCGGGTCATCGCCAGATTGATGGCGTCGAACAGGGCGCCGGCGGTGAACGGCTTGGACAGGTGCAGGTCGGCGCCGGCCTCGACGGCCGCGGCGATCTGGTCGGGCAAGGCGTTGGCGGTCAGCATGATTACGGGCGTGCGCGGGAGAGAGCCCTCCAGCTCCACGCGGCGGATTTCACGGATGGCGGTCAGGCCGTCCATGACCGGCATCTGCATGTCCATCAGCACCAGTTCGAACGGCTGCGCGCGAAACTTCTCCAGGGCCTGCGCCCCGTCCTCGACGCTGGTCAGGTCGGCCAGGCCGCCCTCCAGCATCAGCTCCACCACCTTGCGGTTGGTGGGGTGGTCGTCGGCCAGCAGGATGCGCATCGCCTGATCCATGCCCTCGGACGCGATCTCCACCTCGGGCGTGGGTTCGAGCTCGGCCGCCTCCAGCGGCAGTTCCACCCAGAAACGCGAACCGACGCCCGGTTCGCTCGAACAATCCAGCGCGCCGCCCATCAGCTTGGCCAGGTCGCGGCAGATCGACAGGCCGAGGCCCGTGCCGCCGAACCGGCGGGCGATGGAGCTGTCGGCCTGCTCGAAGCGTCCGAGCACCTTGGCCTTGTCGGCCATGGGGAAGCCGACCCCGGTGTCGATGACGGTGAAGCGCGCCGCGCCATCGGGCGTGCGGTCCGCGATCAACCGCACCTCGCCCTTCTCGGTGAACTTGACCGCGTTGCTGAGCAGGTTGGTCACCACCTGGCGCACGCGCACCAAGTCGCCCATCACGGTCTGGTCGATCTCCGGCGCCACCTCGATCACCAGGCGCACGCCCTTCTCGTCGCACTTGAGCTGGGACAGGCCGGCGACGGATCGGGCCATGTCGCCGGCGTGGAAGACCGCGGCCTCGATGGTGATCTTGCCGGATTCCATGCGGGCCACGTCCAGGATGTCGGACAGGAGGCGCTGCAAGGTGTCGCCGGACGCGCAGATGATCTCGACCATCTCGCGCTCCTTGGACTCCAGGTTGGCGCGCGACAGCATGTCGGCCACCGCCACCACCCCGTTCAGCGGCGTGCGGATCTCGTGACTCATATTGGCCAGGAACTCGCTCTTGGCGTGGTTGGCGGCTTCGGCCTGCTCGCTGGCGATGCGCAGCCGCTGCTCGTAGGCTTCATGATCGCGGAAGGCCAGGGCGACCAGGGCCGCCGCCCCGATGATCAGCACGAACATGCCCGTGAACATGCCCGCCACCAGCAAGGCGGTTTCACGCCCCGCCTGCTCAAGCTCCGCTTCCTGGCGATGGACCGAAGCGAGCTGAAGCGCGATCAGCCGCGCCGTGCCTTGCCGGATGCCGGACATGTAACGCTCGCCCCGCCCCGACTTGCGCAAGCGCAACAGCGTCTCCGGCTCCCCTGTCCTGCGCAGCTCGATCGACTGGGCGAGGTAGTCGAGCTTTTGACCGAGAAGTTGGGAAACGATCGCGAATTGCTCCTGTTGTCCGGGGACAGTCAGATCCTTGGAGAGCTGCTGTCGAAACTCCGGCAATTTGTCGAGCGCGGCGTAATAGGGAAGTAGGAAGGCCGGGTTGCCCGAAAGCAGGAAGCCCCGCTGGCTGGATTCGGCCTGGGTCGCATATCGCAGCAGGCCGTACATCTCGCCCCGCGCATTCTGGGCGACGTCCAGGCGGCGCTCGAGCTGGAGCTGGTGACGGTAACTCCCGAGCAGGATGAGCCCGCTCAGAACCAGCCCCGCCGGCAGCATCACCAGACCGACGAAAGCAGCCCATCGGACCTTTCGGCCCATATGCAATTTCCGGTTGAAAATTGGCAGGGCGTTCGTGAGGATATCGCGAGCCATGGCCCTCACCGAGGTATCTTGGTTAGTTTGATATCCCCAAATTCGCTTTAGAAATCTTAACGGCTTCATCTCTGCAACGCGCGTGATCAAGGCGTGAGCCTGGAAGTCGCAAGACGATCTGGGTGATTGACGCTCTATATCAACCTAATGAGTTGAGTATTTCTAGGTAATAATATAAGCAAATCCCAACACAAGTGGATATTTCGAAATATTAGCAAAGAAAAACACAATCAATTATTACCATTCCCATAGGGCACCGGCGGGATGTCGACGATGGCGTCACGCAACGCCGTCGACCAGCGTTCGCCGAGATCATGGAAATAGACGTCGTCCACTTCGATGCGGTGGGATAGTTCGGGTGTCAGTTCGCCACGCCGCAGCAACAGCAGGTCGATCGGCATGCCCACCGCCAAGTTGGACCGCAGCGTGCTGTCGAACGACACCAGCCCCACCTTCAGCGCCTCGTACAGGTCGGTCTCGTAATTGACCGAGCGCAGCAGGATCGGCTTGCCGTACTTGGTCTCGCCGGCTTGGAAATAGGGCGTTTCGGGCTCGCACTCGATGAAGTTGCCTTCGCTGTAGATCAGGAAAAACCGCATCTCCTCGCCGGCGATCTGGCCCCCGAACAGCAGGGTGACGTCGGCTGAGATCTCGGGCTCGACCGCCTCGGCGATCTTGCGCCTCACGGTGGCCACCGCGTCGCCCAGCAGCTTGGCGGCGCTGAACATGTCCTTCACCGTCATCAGGGTGTGGACCTCCTCGGTGATCGGGTCGCGCACCCCATTGGACAGGTTGCTCAGCACCGACTGGGTCACCGACAGGTTGCCGGCCGTGGCCACGGCCAGGAACCTGTCCTGCCCCTCGACGGTATGCAGCTTGCGGAACACCGAGATGTTGTCGACGCCGGCGTTGGTGCGGGTGTCGGCGATCATCACTAGGCCGTCCTTCAGCAGGAGGCCGCAGCAATAGGTCATGGGTCCGTTCCTCCGGCCGCTCGGCGCGCCCTTGGCCGCCGTCGCCGGCCCGGCCTATTGGCCCGCCGGGGTAACGCGCAGCTTCACGTCCAGTTGTTCGCCGCCACCTCCATAGCGGCTCCCGCGCACCGGCGCCGCCCCCAAATAGTCCAAGCCGATGGCGACGCGGACATAGGCGTCGGTGGGGCAGACCCCGTTGGCGGCGTCGAAACCGACCCAGCCCAGGTCCTCGACATAGGTTTCGCACCAGGCGTGACCGGCCTCCTGGTCGATCTCCCCGTCGCTGCGGGCGAGGTGGCCGGAGACGTAGCGGGCCGGCATGCCCATGACGCGGGCCGCCCCGATGAAGATGTGGCTGAGATCCTGGCACACGCCCCGCTTCATCGCGAACGCCTCCGCCGCCGTGGTGGTGGAGGTGGTCGGGCTGGTGTCGAACGCCACCTGCTCGTTCAGCGCGCCCAACAGGGCGTGCAGCTGGTCCAGCTTCGAACCGCCCTTGGCGGCGACCTCGGCGGCGAAGGCGTGCAGGGCCGCGTCGCAGCGGGTCAGGTCGGTCTCGCGCAGGAAGACGGCGGGCGGGAACCGCTCGATCGCCCCATGGACCATGCCGCCGGTGTCGGAAGTGTCGACCTCGCCGATCACCCGCGCCATCAATCGGCGCACGGGTCCGGCCAGCGACAGCATGTGGACCACGTTGCCCAGCGCATCCTCTCCGGCCCGCAGCCGGCCGTCCCCATCGATCTCCACCCGCCAGTCGCGCACGTGCTGGCCGTCATAGGGACGCGGCGTCATGCGCAGCACCTGCTGGATCAGGCGAGCGGGGGTGTCGTATTCGTAGCGGGTCACGTAATCCACGTGGACGCGCATCATCCCCCCATCAGGTCAGGTACTGGTCCGCGATGGAACCGCCGAGCTGGACGTTGTCGTCGAGAAATCCGGTGATGAACTCGTGCAGGCCGGATTGGAAGATATCTTCGATCCGCGCGCCCGTCAGCCGCGCCAGGATCGAGCGCGCCTGCTTCTGGCTGGGCCCGCGCCGCCCATAGGCCTCGGCCAGCAGGTCGGTCTGGCGCGCGATCACCTCGTAGCAACTGGCCAGCGAACGCGGCATCTGTCTGTTGAGGATCAGCAGGTCGGCCACCAGCCACGGCTTGACGCTCTGGCGGTAGACCCAGCGGTAAGCAGTGTTGGCCGAGACCTCGCGCAGGATGGTGGACCACTGGAAGTAGTCCAGCGAACCGCCCACCCGCTCATGCTCGGGGAGCAGGATATGGTACTTCACGTCCAGGATGCGGGCGGTGTTGTCGGCCCGCTCGATCGCCCCGCCCAGACGCACGAACCAGTAGACGTCGTTCCTCAGCATGGTGCGCCGCGCCGCGCCATCGAAGGCGCGCACCACGCCCTTCACCCACTCCAGGAAGCGGATCAACTCCTCGCTGTCCATGCCCCGGGCCGGGAAGCGCGACAGCTCCACCGCCGTGTCGCTGACCGCATCCCACATCTCCGGCGTCAGCGCGGTGCGCACCGCCCGCGCATTGGTGCGCGCGGTGGTCAGGCAGTTGCGGATCGAGGAGGGGTAGTCGGGGCTGAAGGCCAGCCAGTCGCGCACCGTCTCCTCGGTGGCGTCGCCATAGCGGGCGTAGAACTCTTCCGCCGCCCCGGCCGAAGCCACCGCGCTCTCCCACTCGGTGGAGGAGCCGCCATAGCTGGCCGGCAGCGAGGCGGCGCGCATCGCCGTCTCCAGCAGGCGGGCGAGATAATCGGCGCGCTCCATGTAGCGCGCGGTCCAGAACAGGGCGTCGGCGGTGCGTGCGAGCATCTAAGCTTCCCCTGGACAGGTTTCCCCCTCCCCCTCGAAGGGGGAGGGCCCGGGTGGGGGTGCATGCGCTGGGGGTTCCTGACGCGCCGATGAGGCGACGCCTCCCGCGCCCTTCCCACCAAACACTGCGAACACCCCCATCCCTGCCCTTCCCCCTTCGAGGGGGAAGGAAGACAGCGGGCGATTGGCGATCCCAGCCACCACGCTAAACATCCAACACCCAGGTGTCCTTGGTCCCGCCGCCCTGGCTGGAGTTGACCACCAGCGAGCCCTCCTTCAGAGCCACCCGCGTCAACCCGCCGGGGATGATCCGCACCTCGTCCGCGCCGCTGAGCACAAAGGGCCGCAGGTCGACGTGGCGGGGGGCGACGCCGCTCTCGACGAAGGTCGGGCAGGTGGACAGCGCCAGCGTCGGCTGGGCGATGAAGGTCTCCGGCGACGCCTTCAGCCGATGGCGGAAGGTCTCGATCTCGGCCTTCGAAGACGTCGGCCCGACCAGCATGCCGTAGCCGCCCGACCCGTTGACCTCCTTGACCACCAGTTCCGGCAGGCGATCGAGCACATGGGCCAGCGCCTCCGGCTCGCGGCAGCGCCAGCTCGGCACGTTCTTCAGGATCGGCGCCTCGCCGGTGAAGAAGCGGACGATCTCGGGCATGTAGCTGTAGATCGCCTTGTCGTCGGCCGCCCCCGCGCCCGGCGCATTGGCCAGCGTGACGTTGCCCGCGCAGTAGGCGCTCATCAGGCCCGGCACGCCCAGCATGCTGTCGGGCCGGAACACCAGCGGGTCGATGAAGTCGTCGTCGATACGGCGGTAGATTACGTCCACCCGCTTGGCGCCCTCAGTGGTGCGCATGAACACCACCTCGTCCTGCACGAACAGGTCGCGCCCCTCCACCAGCTCGATGCCCAGCTTGTCGGCCAGGAAGCTGTGCTCGTAGAAGGCGGAGTTGTGCAGCCCGGGCGTCATCAGCACCACCGTCGGGTCCGCCGAGGCCCGCTGGGGCGCGACCGAGCGCAAGGTGGTCAGCAGGGCGTCGGTATAGGTCTCGACCGGCGCCACGCGATGGCTGGAGAACAGGTCCGGGAACAGGCGCATCATCACCTCCCGGTTCTCCAGCATGTAGGAGACGCCGGACGGCGTGCGGCAGTTGTCCTCCAGCACATAGAAGTCGTCCGGCCCGGTGCGCACCAGGTCGATCCCCGCCACGTGGACATAAACGCCGTGCGGCGGGCGCTGGTTGACCATCTCCAGGCAGAACTGCGGATTGCGCAGGATCAGGTCGGCCGGGACGATCCCGGCGCGGATACACTCGCGCGGGCCGTAGATGTCGGCCAGGAATGCATTCAATGCGCGCGCCCGTTGCACCAGGCCGCGCTCCAGCCCTGCCCATTCTTTTTGCGTGATGATACGCGGGATGATGTCGAACGGGATCAGCCGCTCCTCGGCCTCGGCATCGCCATAGACGGCGAAGGTGATGCCGATCCGTCGGAACAGCAGCTCGGCCTGCTCGCGCCGGGCCTTCAGCAGGCCTGGCGGCGCGTCGTCCAGCCAGCGTTTCACCGCCGTATAGCCGTCGCGCACCTCCGGAGACGTCTGGTCGTCCGGGGCGCCGTTCATCTCGTCGAATGCCAGCATGCTCAGCGCCTGTTCACCCTGACGATCTGAGCAAATCGCTCAGCCGCACACTTCGCTGCTCAAGCGTGCAGAACGTCAATCGGCTCCATCGCCTGGATTTTGTGCGAAAGGGCGCGGCGCGGATGAATTTTGGGGCAGTGCGCGGCGGGCCCTCTCCCCTTGCGGGAGAGGGAGGGGCCCGTTGCGTTAGCAATGGGAGGGTTGAGGGGTCGCGCTGCGATGTCCGCGGCCGACGTTCGTCGACCCTCATCCTTCCCAGCAAAGCTGGGCCCCTTCCTTCTCCCGCAAGGGGAGAGGGAGAAGCGCTACGGCTCGTCCTTGTAGATCCCGACCATCTCGGCCCCACCCGCGCTCACCTTCGCCCGGTACATGCCCGAGGTGTTGAAGCTCCACGCCACCTGGCCGTCCGGCGCCATGGCGATCACCCCGCCGTCGCCGCCCAGCGCGGTGAGCTGCTTGTGGATCACCTCGTCGGCGGCGGCTTGCAGCCCCATACCTTTGTACTGGACCAGGGCGCAGATCTCGCGCGCCACGGTCAGGCGAATGAAGTACTCGCCCGCCCCGGTGGCAGAGACCGCGCAGGACTGGTTGGACGCATAGGTCCCCGCCCCGATGATCGGGCTGTCGCCGACCCGGCCCCACAGCTTGGCCTGAATGCCGCCGGTCGAGGTGCCGGCAGCCACGTTCCCGTGTTCGTCCAGCGCCGCCACGCCCACGGTGCCGAAGCGGTGGGCGTCCGGCCCCTCCAGCACCGCCAGCGGCTGGGCGGGCGGCGGCGGCGCGCCGGCCGGGCGCGGCGGGATCGGGCGGCCCTCCTTGTTCAGCTCCTTCACCAGGCCTTCCCAGCGATGCTCGGTGAAGAAGAAGCTGGGATCGACCTGCTCCAGCCCCTGCGCCTTGGCGAAGGCGTCCGCGCCCGAGCCGATCAGCATGACGTGGGGCGAATGCTCCATCACCGCGCGGGCGAGGCTGATGGGGTGGCGGGTGCGGGTGACGCCGGCAACCGACCCGGCCATCAGCGTCTTGCCGTCCATCACCGCGGCGTCGAGCTCGTTCTTGCCCTCGGCGGTGAAGACCGCGCCGCGACCGGCGTTGAACAGGGGATCGTCCTCCAGGATGCGGATCGAAGCTTCCACGGCGTCCACGGAGCTTCCGCCCCGCTTCAGCACCGCCGCACCGGCTTCAAGCGCCGCCTTCAGGCCGGCGCGATAAGCGGCGTCCATCTGCGGGCTCATCTCGGCGCGCTCGATCACCCCGGCGCCGCCGTGCAGGACGATGGACCAGTGCGGTTTCGGCGGGGTTTGGGATTGGGCCATGGCGGGTCCTCCGACGATCAGGGCCACAGCAGCCACCGCCGCACCCAACAGGCTCTTTACGGCCATGCGAAACTCCGCTCCCCTGCCCGCACATCACGGGACGGGGCGGATTTGGCATGAGATTGCGGCGCAGGGGAACAGGCGTTCTGGCGGTGGTGGCGACGGCGGCGCTGGCGCTGCTTTCGGCGGCGTCCGGCGCCCACGCGGCCGAGCCGGTGGCGACGCTGCTCCGGCCCGCGCGGGTCTTCACCGCCGACGACGGGAGCGTCCATCCCGGCTGGGTGGTGCTGGTGCAGGGGAACAGGATAACCGCCGTCGGCCCCGCCGCCACGATCTCTGCCCCGCCCGGCGCTCAGGTGGTGGAGCTGCCGGACACGACCCTGCTGCCGGGGCTGATGGACATCCACTCCCACCTGTTCCTGCATCCCTACAACGAGACCCTGTGGGACGATCAGGTGATCAAGGAGCCGCTGGCGCTGCGCACGCTGCGCGCCGGCAAGCAGGCGACCGCGACCCTGATGGCCGGCTTCACCACCCTGCGCGACCTGGGCACCGAGGGCGCGGGCTCCGCCGACGTCGGGTTGAAGCAGGCCATCGAGCAGGGGGTCGTCGCCGGGCCACGCCTGTTCGTCGCCACCCGCGCCATCGTCGCCACCGGCGCCTATGGTCCCGCCCGCCGCAGCTATCCCGGCGCTGTCGAGCTGACCCAGGGCGCGCAGGAGGTCTCGGGCGTGGACGAGATGATCCGGGCCGCGCGCGAACAGGCGGCGGCGGGCGCTGACTGGATCAAGGTCTATGCCGACTACCGCGTTGGACCAGACGGCTCGACCCAGCCGACCTTCAGCGAAGCGGAACTAAGGGCGCTGGTGGAGACCGCCCACTCCGAGGGCCATCCCGTCGCCGTCCACGCCTCCACCGACGAGGGGATGCGGCGCGCGGCTTCGGCCGGGGTGGACACCATCGAGCACGGCTACAACGGCAGCGAGGCGACCTTCGCCCTGATGGCCAAGCAGGGCGTGGCCTACCTGCCCACCCTGACGGCGGTGGAGGCGAGCGGGATCTACTTCCAGCACTACATCCCCGGCCAGTCGCCGCCGACGCCGGCCATGCAGACCGCCGCCCACGCCTTCGCGCTCGCGCGCCGGCTGGGGGTGACGGTGGGGTGTGGCTCGGACGTCGGCGTGTTCACCCACGGCGACAACTGGCGCGAGCTGGACTGGATGGTGCGCGACGGCATGACCCCGGCCCAGGCCCTGCTGGCCGCGACGGCCGTGGACGCCAAGATCCTGCGCCAGGGCGACCGACTGGGACACCTGCATGCTGGGTATATGGCCGACCTGATCGCGGTGACGGGCGACCCGACGGTCGATATCCAGGCGGTGCGACGGGTGGTGTTCGTGATGAAGGACGGGACGGTTTACAAGCGGCCCTAGCTTCTCCTTCTCCCCTTGCGGGAGAAGGAAGGGGCCCGCGTGTCGATAGACGCGTGGGAAGGTTGAGGGGTCGTGCTGCGATATCAACGGCGAACATCCGTCGACCCCTCACCCTCCCATTGCTAACGCAACGGGCCCCTCCCTCTCCCGCAAGGGGAGAGGGGCCTCAGGCCAACCGCGCCGCGTGCCAGCGCAGGTGCTCTTCGATGAAGCTCGAGACGAAGTAGTAGCTGTGATCATAGCCCGGCTGCATCCGCAGGGTCAGCGGCAGGTCGGCCTTGGCGCAGGCGGCGGCCAGCAGGTCGGGGCGGAGCTGGGTGTGCAGGTAGGCGTCGACCTCGCCCTGGTCCACCAACAGCTCGTCCACCCGATGGCCCCGCGCGATCAGTTCGCAGGCGTCGTACTGCGCCCAGGCCTCGCGGTCGCCGCCCAGGTAGCCCGAGAACGCCTTGTGGCCCCAAGGGACCTGCGACGGCGCTGAAATGGGCGCGAACGCCGACACCGAGCGATAGGCGCCGGGGTTCCTCAACGCGGTGACCAGCGCCCCGTGCCCGCCCATGGAAAACCCCATGATCGCCTTGCGCGCCATGTCGGCGGGAAAATGCTCGCCGATCACGCCCGGGAGTTCGGCGGCGACATAGCTGCCCATGCGGTAGTTGGCGGCGTAGGGCTGTTGGGCGGCGTCTAGATAGAAGCCCGCGCCCAGGGCGAAATCCCATCCGCCCTCGGGATCGGTCGCCACCCCCTCGCCGCGCGGCGAGGTGTCGGGCGCCACCAGGATCAGGCCCAGCTCGGCGCAGGCGCGGCGGTACTCGCCCTTTTCCACCACGTTGATGTGGGTGCTGGTCAGGCCCGACAGCCAGAACACCACCGGCAGCTTGGCGCCCGTCTTCGCTTGGGGCGGAACGAAGACACTGAAGGTCATCGACGTCCCGGTCTCGCGG
>NZ_LMUL01000010.1:324138-339642 GCF_009765965.1 Caulobacter sp. S45 | reverse complement strand
GGGGGAGGGTTGGGGTGGGGGTGCATGCGCTACGGAGAACGAATATTCCGATGAGGCGTCGCCGCCTCGACAGCTCATCCCCCACCGGCCTGCACTCACCCCCATCCCCGCCCTTCCCCCTTCGAGGGGGAAGGGATGCGACTAGCTCAGTAGACCACCACGCTTCGGATCGACTTGCCCTCATGCAACAGGTCGAAGCCTTTGTTGATCTCCTCCAGCGTCAGGCGGTGGGTGATCATGGGGTCGATCTCGATCTTGCCGTCCATGTACCAGTCGACGATCTTGGGCGTGTCGGTGCGCCCGCGCGCGCCGCCGAAGGCCGAGCCCTTCCAGACCCGCCCGGTGACCAGCTGGAACGGACGCGTGGCGATCTCCTTGCCGGCCTCCGCCACCCCGATCACCACCGAGACGCCCCAGCCGCGATGGCAGGCCTCGAGCGCTTGCCGCATCACCGTAGTGTTTCCGGTGCAGTCGAAGGTGTAGTCGGCGCCGCCGTCGGTCAGCGCCACCAGATGGGCGACGATATCGCCGTCGATCTCCTTGGGGTTGACGAAGTCGGTCATGCCGAACTTGCGGCCCCACTCGGCCTTGTCGTTATTGATGTCGACGCCGACGATCCTGTTGGCGCCGACCAGCCGCGCGCCCTGGATCACGTTCAGCCCGATGCCGCCCAGCCCGAACACCACCACGTTGGAGCCCGGCTCGACCTTGGCGGTGTTGACCACCGCCCCCACACCTGTGGTGACGCCGCAACCGATGTAGCAGCTCGTGTCGAACGGCGCGTCGGGGCGGATCTTGGCCAGCGCGATCTCGGGCAGGACGGTGAAGTTCGAGAAGGTCGAGCACCCCATGTAGTGGAAGATCGGCTGACCCTTGTAGCTGAAGCGCGTGGCGCCGTCGGGCATCAGCCCCTTGCCCTGGGTGGCGCGGATGGCGGTGCACAGGTTGGTCTTGCGCGACAGGCAGCTTTTGCACTGGCGGCATTCGGGCGTGTAGAGCGGGATGACGTGGTCGCCCACCGCCACGCTGGTCACGCCGGCGCCGACCTCGCGCACGATCCCCGCGCCCTCGTGGCCGAGGATCGAGGGGAACAGGCCCTCGCTGTCCAGCCCGTCGAGCGTATAGGCGTCGGTGTGGCAGATGCCGGTGGCCTTGATCTCCACCAGGACCTCGCCGGCCTTGGGGCCTTCCAGGTCCAGCTCCACGATCTCCAGCGGCTTCTTGGCCTCGAAGGCGACGGCGGCGCGGGTCTTCATGCTGGGCTTTCCTGCTTGGCGTCCGATCCGGCCGGGCGTGGCGCAGGGTTTAGAGCATCCTTGGTCGAAGCGGAACTGGACGGATCAGCGAGCCCGCGTCCGCCACGCATGTCTCAACAACGCCGCGCCAACGGCCATGAAGATAACGCCCAGCGCGGCGACGATGATTGTGGGCCCCCAGATGGCGCCCGGCTGATCGACGACGGGTCCCTCGTTGGGACGGGCCGGGTCGTAGCGTACTCGCACCCCCTGGCCCGGATGCAGCCAGACCTCGCCGTTCTGGGAATAGGTTACAATGCCGCCCTGGCGCGGCGCGAACCGGACCTCGCCGTGAGCCGGCCCGAAGTCCAGCTTCACCACCTCGCCCGACACTACCTCCGACCGTTGGATGAAGCGTTGCGCGTGGTTCCCGATCGTGACCGCAACGCCCACCAGCCACAGTCCGGCGATCACCACGACCACGCCCCTGAACCGTCGCAGCACGGAGGGTGAGCGGAGGCGCGGGCGGAGCGTCGGTGTGGCTGTCTTCGTAGGCATGCTCGTCCCTAAGCCCGAAGGGGCGCTGGGGCAAAACCGATCTAACGAACCGCGACCGCTTCGCCGACCTGCTGCATGTTCAATCCGGCGCGGCCCGGCCGTTCGACCAGTCCGTCGATCCAGTTGGCGTAGAAGCGCACCCAGGCCGGCCGCCATCCCGCCTCCCCCTTGGGCGTGGCGAGCACCGGGGCGTAGGCCTCGAACCGCTCGGGATGCGGATGCGCCTCGGTTCCAGGCGCAAGTTCGGCCAGGACGGCCTCGACGGCGGGGCTGAAGGCGTTGCGGGGCGGCGCGGGAAGAGTCGTGCGTTCGCCGTTCAGGAACCGCTTCAGGTCACGGCGGTATTCCAGGCGAAGCGCATCGGCGTCGTATTCGGGATGGCCTTGCAGGAAGACGAACCGGCTGTCGCTCTCGCGCACGAAGGCGTCCACGCCCGCCTCCGGCGAGGCGGTCAGCAGGCAGTATCCAGCCGCGGTCAAGTCCTCGGCCTCCAGGGCGTTGGTGCGCGAATGGGGGGTCGACACCGTCTCGCCCATCCCCTCGGTCAACGGATGGACGCAGGTGCGCGCGAACGCGAACACGCCGCTGCACTTTCCAGGCAGGGGACGCCGCTCGATCCCGTCCAAGCGCAGCACCGCCGCGTGGGCGGCCAGACACGACCAGATGGCGGAGTGTGTATTGCGTCCCGCCCAGTCGACCAGTCGGCACATCGCATCCCAGTGCGCCTCGTCCTGCAGCCGCGCGGCCAGGGGCTCGCTGCCGGTGACGATCAAGGCGTCCAGGCCCTCGGTGGGCGGCGCGTCGAGGCTCGCATAGCCGCCCCGCTCGAGCAGGCGCGCGGCCACGTCGGTGCGCGAGACCTCGGCCATGTGGAACAGGCGCAGATGCACCGGCCGCTCTCCGGCGGCCTCCACGATCAGGCTGCGGAACTGACGCTCGGTGGCCTGGAGCGCGGCGTCGGGCATGTTGTTGACCAGCCCGATCTCCAGCGGGCGCGCCGTCGCTTCATCGAGCGGGAAGGCGCGGGTCATGATCGTCATTCCGCCGCGACCGCGGACGCCGCGACGGCGGTGGCCGCCAGCGCCTGGTCCAGGTCGGCCAGGATGTCGTCGATGTGCTCGATGCCGATACTGAGGCGGATGGTCTCCGGCCGCACCCCGGCCTTGAGCTGCACGTCCGGCGGCATCTGGCGGTGGGTGGTGGACGCCGGGTGGCAGGCCAGCGACTTGACGTCGCCGATATTGACCACCCGCTTGATCAGGTTCAGCCGGTCGTAGAACAGCTTGCCGGCCTCCATCCCGCCCTTGACCCCGAAGGTCATCAGCGAGGTGGCGCGCCCGCCCAGGTACTTCTGGGCCAGGGCGTAGTGGGGGCTGTCGGCGTGGCCGGCGTAGTTGATCCATTCGACCAGCGGATGGGCGCGCAGGAAGTCGGCCACCTTGCGCCCGTTCTCTACGTGCCGCTCGACCCTGAGCGCCACCGTCTCGATGCCCTGGATCAGCAGGAAGGCGCTCATCGGCGCCAGCACCGCGCCCATGGTGCGCTGGAACACGCTGCGGCAGCGGGCGATATAGGCGCGCTCGCCGAAATGCTCGCGATAGACCAGGCCGTGATAGGACTCGTCGGGCAGGTTGAACTGGGGGAAGCGCTCGGCCTGCTCGCCCCAGGGGAAACGGCCGCCGTCGACGATGATTCCGCCAAGCGTGGTGCCGTGCCCGCCCATGAACTTGGTCAGCGAGTGGACCACCACATCGGCCCCATGTTCGATCGGGCGCAGCAGCACCGGCGAGGCCACCGTGTTGTCGACGATCAGGGGCACGCCGTTCCTGTGCGCCACCTCGGCCAGGGCGCCGATGTCGCAGATATTGCCGGCGGGGTTGCCCACGGTCTCGCTGAACACCGCGCGGGTGTTCCTGTCGATCAGCTTCTCGATGGCTTCCGGCGAGGCGTCCTCGGCGAAGCGCACCTCGATCCCCTGGCGCGGCAGCACATAGGCGAACAGGGTGTGGGTGGTGCCGTAGAGCTGAGGCGTGGAGACGATGTTGCCGCCGTGGTCGGCGACGCAGCTCACCGCATAGTAGAGCGCCGCCTGCCCACTGCCGGTCGCCAGCGCGCCAACCCCGCCCTCCATCGCCGCCACGCGCTTTTCCAGCACGTCGACGGTGGGGTTGGAGATGCGGCTGTAGCGGAAACCCTCGACCTCCAGGTCGAACAAGGCGGCGGCGTGATCGGCGCTCTCGAAGGCGTAGGCGGCGGTCTGGTGGATCGGCACCGCCAGGGCTCGGGTGGCCGGATCGGCGTCGAAGCCGCTGTGGATCGCCTGGGTTTCAAGTCGCATGACGCAGGCCCTCGCATCGGCGCGGTGGATCGAAACGGTTCAGGTCGCGAGATCGCGGCGCCCCATAATGGGCCGGAAACGTGTTCATCGTATCAACATGTGCTCGATCTGCACCGAGCGAACCCCGACCGCCTTGCACAGGCGCGAGACCAGCCGGTCGGCCGCGTCCATGCTCAGGTCGGCCGCACGCAGCACCGCCTCGTAGGCCCCGCCGGACAAGGGGTTGAGGGTGAAGGCCTCGATCCGTCCGGTCTCGCCGCAGAACTCTTCGGCCACCGCCGCCAGGCAGGCCTGGGGATCGCTCAGGCCGATGACGATCTTGTGCACCACCGTGCGTCCGGCCAGCCAGCCGTCCTCGGATGGGATCGTGGGGGTCTTGCGGTTCAGGAGCATCGTCATGTTCGACCTCTTCGCGGGGCCTCACAGCAAGGGCCGTACCACCTGGGGGTGAGAGGCCTGTACGTGCCTCCCTCCCCCTCGATGGGGGAGGGTCGGGGTGGGGGTGCAGGCGCTGCGTGTTTCGGAGAGCCCGATGAGGCCATCCCGCCTCCAGCGCCCACCCGAACACGTCCTGCATTCATCCCCAACCCCGCCCTTCCCCCATCGAGGGGGAAGGGAGAAGCAACCATCCCCGATCTTGCACATGGCCCCGCAACCACGCATCCATACGCCGCCGAACACGAGGGAACGCCCATGGCCGCCCAGGTCCCCACCCGCACGCCGCACTCGCTGACCTGGACCTTCTTCGAGGGCGAGTGGGTGGAGGGCAATGTCGCCATCATGGGCCCACGCACCCATGCCGCCTGGATGGCGTCGACCGTGTTCGACGGCGCGCGCCGGTTCGAGGGCGTGACCCCGGACCTGGACCAGCACCTGGCGCGGGTGAACCTGTCGGCCGAAAAATTCCTGCTCAAGCCGGTGGTGTCGCTCGACGCCTGGCACGACCTGACCCGCGAGGGCATGGCCAAGTTCGACGCCAAGGATGCGCTCTATATCCGCCCGATGTACTGGGCCGAGACCGGCATGGTCGGCGGCGGGGTGATGTTCGATCCGGAGTCCACCCGCTGGTGCCTGTGCATCCACGAGTCGGCCATGCCCGGCGAGGGCGGCGGCATGGCCATCACCCTGTCCCCCTATCGCCGCCCGACCGCGGAGTGCGCGCCGGTGGAGGCCAAGGCGGGGTGCCTGTATCCCAACAACGCCATGGCCCTGACCGAGGCCGCGCGGCGGGGCTTCGACAACTGCCTGCTGCGCGACATGCTGGGCAATGTCGCCGAGCTCGGCAACGCCAACGTCTTCCTGGCCAAGGACGGGGTGGTCAAGACCCCCGCGCCCAACGGCACGTTCCTCAACGGCGTCACCCGGCGGCGCACCATCGCCCTGCTGCGCGAGGCCGGGGTTCAGGTCGAGGAAACGCGGCTGACCTATGCCGACTTCGAGGCCGCCGACGAGATCTTCTCCGCCGGGAACTTCGCCAAGGTGCGCGCCATCACCCGCATCGACGACCGCCAGCTCCAGCCCGGCCCGTTCTACACCCAGGCCCGCCGGCTCTACTGGGACTACGCCCACAGCGGCGGCGGCGCCCGTTAAAGGCGACCGCTCATGACCGGCTATGTCGCCCTGCTGCGCGCGGTGAACGTCGGGGGCACGGGCAAGCTGCCCATGGCCGAGTTGCGCGCCATGTGCGAGACGCTGGGCTTCAAGAAGGTGCGCACCTACATCGCCAGCGGCAACGTGGTGTTCGACAGCCCCCTGAGCGAGTCCGAGGTCAAGGCCGCGCTGGAACAGGCGCTGGAGCGCTACGCCGGCAAACCGGTGGGCGTGTTGGTGCGCACGGAGGCGGAGATGGCGGCGGTGCTGGCGGCCAATCCATTCGCCGGGGCCGCGTCCAACCGCACCGTGGCGATCTTCCTCGACGCCCCGCCGCCCGCTGACACCCTGGACGGCGTGACGGGCCGCGACACCGAAGAGATCGGGCTGGGCCTGCGTGAGGTCTATGTCCACTATCCCGACGGCCAGGGGGACTCCAAGCTGAAGATCCCCGCCGCCAAGGGCGGCACCGCGCGCAACATGAACACCGTGGCGAAACTCGCCGCGTGGGCGCAAGACTGAGCCCGCGCGCCCCGCCGGCGCACCCCGCATCCATCCGACCGGAGCCCCCGATGTCCGCCTATGTGATCATGATCCGCGAGCGCATGACCGACGCCGAAGCCTTCGCCACCTACGGCCAAATGGCCCGCGAGGCGCGCGGCGAGCACCCACCCAAGCCCCTGGCCTTCTACGGCCCGCACGAGGCGCTTGAGGGCCCCGAACCCGACGGCGTCGTGGTGCTGGAGTTCCCGACCCTGGCCGCCGCCAAGGCCTGGTACGAAAGCCCCGCCTACCAGGCGGCGAAGGCGTACCGCCTCAAGGGCGCGGAGTACCGGGTGATCTTGGTGGAGGGGGTGGAGGGTTAGGGCGAAGTCCAAATGACGCCCCCTTAAAGGCCGGGATCAAACAGCTAAGGCGTAATTTCGGGTCTCAGATTCGAAAACATAGGCTCTTCGCATCATGCAATTTAGCGCTACCATGATGGTGCGCGCGGATCGGAGAGAGAGTGTGTTCAAGCTGATCGTTCGCTTGGCGGCATGCTTCGGGTGGATCGCGCTTCTCGGCGGCGTCGCCGTCGCCAAACCGTCCGAGGTCACTCTGTATGACGGCGGGGTCGTGGCGAGCGTGGTCTACGACACCGCAAGCGGCACGCCGGTGAGGAAGGCGGCCGAACTCCTCTCGCACGACCTCTCGCAACTCACTGGGCATGCGCCCTTCGTCGCGCCCGATCTTAAGGTCGCCAAAGGCGCCGGGGTTATCGTCGGCCTAGCCTCATCACCCTCGATCGCGGCGCTACTCAAGAAGAACAAGATTTCCACGGCGGCGATAGACGGCAAGTGGGAGACCTACGGTCGTGCGGTGATCCCGGCGCCTTGGGACCCCACCGCCAAGGCGATCCTGATCTTCGGCTCCGACGCGCGCGGCGCCGTCTGGGGCGTCGTCGATTTGACGCGCGAGATGGGGGTTTCCGCCTGGGAATGGTGGGCCGACGTCAAGATCCGCAAGGTCGACCACATCGCCATCCCGGCCGAGCTGCGCTATTCGAAGGAGCCGTCGGTGAAGTATCGCGGCTTCTTCATCAACGCCAGCAATCTGCGGGTCTGGGCCGCCAAGACCTACGACAAGAGCGAAGGCGGCATCGGTCCCAAGACCTATGAGCGCGTCTTCGAGCTAATGTGGCGGCTCAAGTCCAACATGTTGTGGCCAGGGATGAACGGGAGCGATCCGCCGTTCAACGTCCACAAGGAAAACTACGATCTGGCCAAGGACTACGCTATCGTGCGGGGCACTTCCCACGTCGAGATGCTGTTGCGAAATAACGCGGCCGAATGGGACCCAAAGACGATGGGGCCTTATAATTGGGTGAAAAACAAAAATCACCTGAAAAACTACTGGCACGGCGCTGTCGAAAAATGGGGCGCATACGACAACCTTTACACGATCGGCATGCGTGGCGCCGATGATTTTCCGATGGAAGGCGCCGACACAGCCGAGAAAATGGGCGACATACTGCACGACGTCGTCTCAGAGCAGCGGAAAATCCTGAGCGAGACGCTGAAGAAGCCTGCGGATCAGATCCCGCAAGTGTTCACGCCGTACAAGGAAATCACGGCAGCATACAATACCGGCCGTATAAATCTGCCAAAGGACGTGACGATCGTCTGGCCGGACGACAACTATGGCTACCTGTTGCAGCTCAGCGACGCCAAGGAGCGCCAGAACCCCGGTGGCTCCGGCGTCTATTACCACGCGACCTTCTGGGGTGCTCCCGGCAACTATCTGTTTCTGGCGTCAACCGATCCGTCCCTGATGTGGGAGGAGATGAGCCGCTCCTACCATTTTGACGCACGGAACATCTGGATGCTGAACGTCGGCAACATCAAGCCGTGCGAATACCTCACCGATTTCTTCCTGGCCATGGCTTTCGACATGGACGCGTTCGCGAAACCGGGTTCGGCCCGGGCCTATCTCCAGAACTGGTCGGCGCAGAACTTCGGCAAGGCTCACGGTGACGAAATCGCCGATGTGATGTGGCGGTATTACAAGCTCGCCTTCAATCGAAACCCGGAGTTCATGGCGTTCAGCACCACTTTCCCGGAAACCGCGGTGCAGCAGACGCGCTACAACATCACCGACTTCGGCGACGAGAACGCGCGTCGGGCCGATGCCTACAAGACAATCATGGCGGAATCGAAGAGCCTGATGGCGTCGATGCCGGAAGACCGCAAATCGGCTTTCTACGAGCTTGTCGACTACACGGTGAACACCGGCGGCAATATGAGCTTGAAGCAGCTCGCCATGGACAAATCCATCGCCTACGGCCTGCAACGCCGCGCCAGCGCCAACGTCTATGCCGAGGAGGTCGAAAAGGCGCACCAGCAGATCGCCGAGAACGTCCGCCGCTATAATCAGGACAACGCGGACGGCAAGTGGAACGGCATCGCTACGGACTATCCGCAGACCCTTCCGAACTATCTGCCGATGGCGATACCGTCCTGGAAGATGCCGACCGACTGGAGCCGTTGCGGCGTGCAGGTCGATGGCGGCGGTTATTTCGACGACAAGGGTTGGTGGTATCCGACCCTGCCGACCTTCAACCGCGAGCTCGGAAATCGCAGCTACTACATGGACATCTTCACCGAGCAGCCGGTGAGTGCGGATTGGAGCGTCACGCCGAACGCGCCCTGGATCAGGACCGACAAGCGGGCCGGCCATTTCTCCCCGGCGACGAAGCAGTTCGAGCAGCGCCTGCATGTATCGGTCGACTGGTCGAAGGCGCCTCAAGGACAGAGCGAAGGGTTGATCAACGTCAGCTGCAGCGCTGGCCAGAAGCCGATCGAGGTCCATGTCCGCCTCGCGCCGCCGCTCGCGGACAAGGCGGCTTCCTTTATCGACGCCCAGGGCGTGGTCTCGATGTACGCCGCCCATGCCGATGCGCTGACGGGGGCGTGGAGGGTGTTGGACGGCGTCGGCCATACCGGCGCCGACGTCCAGGCCAGCCTCGACATGGCGCCGGTGGACCCGGACGACGCGGCGGCTCTGGCCAAGGCGCCGAGGCTGCTCTACCGCTTCGCCACCCTGCCGCCCGACCACGACTACAGCTTCCCTAACTACGTGACCGACGAGACCGCCACCGTGAAGGCGATCGGGCTGCCGGTCTTCCCGACGACCAAAAACGGCAGACTTCGCATTGCGGTGTCGCTCGACCGGGGCAGGCCGCAGGTGCTCGACTTCAACGTGGTCTACTACGGCGCCAAGTGGCGGCAGAACGTGCTCGACAACGCCGCGGCGGTCGAGCTCCGCGACGTGCCGCTCAAACCCGGGAGCCACACCCTTGAGGTCTATGCGCTAGATCCCGGCGTGACTTTGGACCGCTTCGAGATAAGGTTCGCAGGCGCTGCGCAGGCTTACGATGCGGCGCCGGAAACACAGGTCGCGCACTAGCCCAAATGGGCGAGATCGGAGCGGTCTTCCCACGTTGGTCGGGAAGTGGGCGTATCGATCTGCGCAAATGTCGCCTCTCCAGAAGTGCGCTGATGTCCAGAATAGCGCAAAGCTGCCGGATAGAGTTGAAACGCCCTCCCCGGATCGGACCTCTATGCGCGCCCCATCCACTGCCCTCACCGCCACCCTCCTCGCCGCCCTCGCCATCGCTCTCCCCGCGCACGCGCAGGAGGATTGGGGCCGTGAGAAGAGCGCACTGACGGCCGGGTCTCAGTATGCGGCCTCCAAGGCCATGTGCCGGGCGGTCGAGGGCGTGGAGATACCGGCGCGGGACCGGCCGTCGGCCAGGGTGGCGGCGGGGTTGAAGGGCTGCGATTCCGAGGCGCTCTATTATGGCGAGCACGGTCCCGCCGATCCGGTGAAGGCCCGACTGTGCGCCGCCGCGGAGAGCGACGGGGGCGAGGTCGACAGCGCCACGGCGGGTCCGCAGGGCGGCGCGGTGTTCTCCGGACGCGCGATCCTGATGATGATCTACGCCAACGGGCTGGGCGTGCCGCGTAACCTGGACCTCGCCACTCACCTCGCCTGCAACCTCGACGGGGCGCCGGCCGAGAGCGACGGGCGGGTGCATCATCTGGCCCAGTTGAAGGCTAAGGGACCGGGCAAGAGGCGCTTCGACTATTGCGACGACATCACCAGCGGCATGGGCGAGGGCTTCTGCGCCGCGCGCGACGCCGTACTGACCGACGCCAAGCGCAAGGCCGCGCTCGACGGGCTGGCCATCGCGCCCGGCGCGCGCACGGCCTACGCCGCGCTGCGCACCGCCGCCGACGCCTATGCCACCCAGCATGGCGACGGGGAAGTCGACCTGTCCGGCACCGCGCGCGACGCCATCGCCACCGAGGAGGAACAGGAGACCAAGAAGGCCTTCACCTCTCAGCTCCAGGCCGTGCTCGCCGGCCGCGTCCCACCCGCCTCGCCCGCCCAGGCGAGCGCCGCCGACGCCGCGCTGAACGCCGCCTACCGCAAGCTCCAGGCCCGTGGGGACAAGGTGCAGAAGTTCGGCACGGTGACGTTCAAGGACGTGCGCGACGCCCAGCGGGCCGGCTTCACTATCGCGACGCCTTCCTGGCCTTCGCCCGCGCCCAGGCGCCGGGGCGGCCGGCGGACGGGCTGGCGGTGGCGCTGATCAAGGCGCGGACGGCGATTTTGCAGGGGCTGATCGCGGACGGCTAGGGCCGTGGGTTGCGGATAGGGCCTGCGTGCTTCGAGACGCGGCTCACGCCGCTCCTCAGCATGACGAGAGTTGGTGGGATGCTCCAACTTCCGCCACCGCCTTCATCCCCAACCTTCGTCATGCTGAGGAGCGGCGTGAGCCGCGTCTCGAAGCACGCCCCACTCCTTACCGCCCCGCCAGCGCCCGCTCGCGTATCTGGCTCAGGGTGGAGCCGGGCGTCATCACCTCGGGGTCGATCTTCAGGTGCAGGATGGCCGGCAGACCCGACGCCTCGGCCGCGCAGAAGGCGTCCGCGAAGTCCTCGGTTCGCTCCACCGTCGCGCCATAGCCCCCGAAGGCGCGGGCGTAGGCGGCGAAGTCGGGGTTGACCAGGTCGGTGGCCGAGACACGGCCGGGAAACGCCATCTCCTGGTTCATCCGGATCGAGCCATAGCTGGCGTTGTCCACCACCAGGGTCACGAACGGCAGCTTGTACTGGACGGCGGTGGCGAACTCCTGGCCGTTCATCAGGAAGTCCCCGTCGCCGGCCACGCACAGCACCGGCCGCTCGGGATACAGCCGCTTCATCGCCACCGCCGCCGGCACGCCATAGCCCATCGAGGCCACCGCCGGGGCCATGTGGGTCCCCAGCCGCCGGAAGCGGTAGAAGCGGTGGATCCAGGCCGCGTACGCGCCCGCGCCGTTGCACAGCATGGTCTCGGGCGGCAGGTGGCCGCGCAGCCAGACCATCACCTCGCCGAAGTTCAGCGCGCCCGGCTGGGGCGTCGCTGCGTCGGACCAGTCCAGGTAGTCGCGATGAGCGGCCTCCGCCTCCGCCGGACCCCGCGCGATACGAGGCGTCAGGGCGGCGAGCGCGGGGGCGAAGCGGCGCGGGCTGGCGTGGATGGCCAGGTGCGGCTGGTAGACCCGCCCGATCTCCTCGGCGCCGGGATGGATGTGAACCAACTTCACCTTGGGCGCGGGGATGTCGAGCAGGCTGTAGCCCTGCGACGCCACCTCGCCCAGCCGCCCGCCGGCCAGGATCAGCAGGTCCGCCGCCTTGACCCGCGCGATCAGTTTCGGATTGGCGCCCAGCCCCAGGTCGCCGCCGTAGCAGCGGTGATCGGGATCGAACAGCGAGCCGCGCCGATAGCTGGTCAGCGTCGGCAGCTCGAACCGCTCGGCGAATCGGTGGATGGCGGCGTAGGACGCCTCGTCCCAGCGCGACCCGCCGACGATCAGCAGCGGACGCTCGGCCGCCTCGATCAGGTCCTGAAGTTGCGCCAGTTCGTCCGCGCCCGGCGCGGTCTCCAGCGGCGAGACCGGCTGCAGGACGTTGGGCTCGGTCGGGTCGTCCAGCATGTCGCGCGGCAGGGCCAGCACCACCGGCCCCTGGCGTCCGGCCGAGGCGGTGTGGAAGGCGCGGCTGACATATTCCGCCATCCGCTCGCCCCGGTCGATCTGGCCCGCCCACTTGGACATGGAGCCGAACACGGCGCTGAAATCCATCTCCTGCCAGGCTTCGCGATCGCGCATGCGCCGGTCCACCTGGCCGGCGAACAGGATCATCGGCGTGCAGTCCTGGTGGGCGATATAGACGCCGGCCGAGGCGTTGGTGGCCCCCGGCCCGCGCGTGACAAAGCAGACTCCCGGACGCCCGGTGGCGCGCCCGACCGCCTCCGCCATCATCGCCGCCCCGCCCTCCTGGCGACAGACGGTGACCTGAATCTGCGGCGTGTCGTACAGAGCATCGAGCACCGGCAGGTAGCTCTCGCCCGGCACGCAGAACACATGCTCCACGCCGTGCAGCACCAGCTGGTCCACCAGCGCCTGGGCGGCGCTCCGCTGTCCCATGTTCGAACCGTGCATGGGCTCAGCCCCTCCGCCTTGGACGATCGAGATCGGTGTCGCCGATGAGAGCAGTTCCACCCTATCGGATGCAGCCCTTTGTCCGCTCATCCCGGCGAATGCCGGGACCCAGATCGTAGGTCGCTACGCCGAAGGATAAGCCGCCTGCCCTTGTAAGAGCCTTAAGCAAATGGCCGCCCAGCCCTAGGATCTGGGTCCCGGCATTCGCCGGGATGAGCGGTTGGAAGGCAGGCGCGCACTCAAGAATAAGCGGAGATCACACCCCCAGCACCACCGCCTCGGTATAGGCCAGGTCGTTCAGGCGCGGACGATCCGGCCCGCGATAGAACTTCGGCGCCCGGTCCTGCACGAAGCGGCCGACCAGCCCCTTCACCTTGCCCTCGGCGTCGAGCACCGCGAACGGCATGCCGTGCACCAGCAGGCGCCGTCCCAACGGCCCGGCGAAGCGGACGAAATCGGCGGTGTCGCGGCAATAGGCGAGCTGGACGTAGGACAGGTGCAGCCGTTTGATCCGCCGTTTGAAGAACACGAACGGGACCAGCCCATCGGCCGTCTCGCACACGAGGCACACACAGCCCCGCGCCGCGTGGTAGGCCATCAGCGCAGCTTCCTGCGGATCGCCCAGCCCCGTCGCCATCGCGTCGGTATAGGGCGACACCCTCACACCGGTCGGCCCGAAGTTGAGCGCCGGCAGACAGACCACCTGTCCCTCGCTGTAACGCACATAGCCCTGGTGTTTCAGAATGGGCCAGGTGTGGACGACGGCCGAGACGTTCATCACCGTCACGTCCTTGTACTTGAAGATCTGCGAGATCATCGGCGAGCCCTGCCCGCGGAAGCCCGGCTCCACGTACCAGCTCGACACGTTGCAGCGCACCTTGCGCACGCCGCCCCGCTCGAAGGCGGTGAATATGGTCAGGATCACGCCCACGATCCGGCCGCCGCTTTCCAGCGCAAACCCATAGCGGGGATAGCCTTCCGGCGACTCCCGATCGCGCATGTGCGCCAACCCGTCGAGCCAGTAGTCGTACGACCAGCACGAGAAGGCCGTGTGCAACAGGGCGGCCAGGGCGGCGAAATCCGCCTCCACGATCTGGCGGCATCTCAGTTGCGGAATCTTTTCCATTTTCGCGCACCAATATGGACACAGCCTGGGTCCTTGGCCGAGCCCTATGCAACTTTCGGGCACAGGCTTTGCAAAAGAGATCGCTACGGGCTGCGAGCCTCTGCGGCCAAAGTGCGCAGGTCGGATCGCGACGCAACGGGAGACGGATACATGGACACACGTGCAATCATCGTGCGCGAGATCGAACTGGTCGCCACCGAGCAGAAGCGCACCCTGGCTCCGCTGACCGACGAGCTGGTGCTGCTGGATTGCGGGCTGGACTCGCTGTCCTTCGCCATCCTGGTGGCGCGCCTGGAGGACGCCATGGGCTTCGACCCCTTCGCCGCGGACGAGGACTTCGCCTTCCCGGTCACGCTGGGCGACTTCGTGACCTTCTACGACCGCGCGCCGGTCGCCTGAGCTTCATCATCCCCAGCTACATATAAGATCATGTCGCTCCGCCAGCGCATCGGCCCCGGGCATCCCGGCCGGATCAGCGATCCGCACGACAGCTTCGCCATCGCCGCCCTGGCCGGCGCCTCGTGCGCCCCGGACGCGGACCTGGCGGGCCGGTCGGTGCTGGTGCGCACCCATAGCCAGCTTTCCGCCGTGCTGGCGCTGATCGAGTTGGACGGGACGGCGCGGCGGCTGACCATCTGCCCGCCGGACCTGGACCCCGCCCACCTGCCGGCCATCTGCGCCGACGCGGAGATCGACGCCATCCTCCACGACGGCGACGTCCCCGACACCCTGCCCTCAAGCGTCGTCCGCATCGCCATGGACCGCCCACGCGCCGTGCCGATCCGGGACGGGGACCGGCCGACCGAGTGGGTGATGTTCACCTCCGGCACCACCGGCCGCCCCAAGATGGTCGCCCACAACCTGGCCGCCCTCACCGGCGCGATCCCGGCCCAGGCGGCCGGCGGCGAATCGGTGGTCTGGTCCAGCTTCTACGACATCCGCCGCTATGGCGGCCTGCAGATGCTCCTGCGCGCCCTGCTGGGCGAGGCCAGCATGGTGCTGTCCGACGCCCAGGAGCCCATCGCCGACTTCCTAGCCCGCGCCGCGCGCGCCGGCGTGACCAACATCTCCGGCACGCCCTCCCACTGGCGCCGCGCCCTGATGAGCCCGGCGCTGGGCCAGCTGAGACCGCGCTATGTGCGCCTGTCGGGCGAGATCGCCGACCAGGGGGTGCTGGACAGCCTGGCGGCCGCCTTCCCCGGCGTCCCCGTCGGCCACGCCTACGCCTCCACCGAGGCCGGGGTCGGCTTCGATGTGAGCGACGGGCTGGCCGGCTTCCCCGCCGCCTATCTGGATCGCGACGGCGAGGTGCGGATGAAGGTCGAGGACGGTTCGCTGCGCATCCGCTCCACCCGCGCCGCCAGCGGCTACATCGGCGCCGCCCCGCGCGCCCTGACCGACGCGGACGGCTTTGTCGACACCCAGGACATGGTCGAGCAACGCGGCGAGCGCCTCTATTTCACCGGCCGGCGCGAGGGGATCATCAATGTCGGCGGCCTGAAGGTGCATCCCGAGGAGGTCGAGGCGGTGATCAACCGCCAGCCCGGCGTGCGCATGAGCCGGGTCTTCCCCCGCCGCAGCCCCATCGCCGGCGCCCTGGTCGCCGCCGAGGTCGCGCCCACCTCGC
>NZ_LMUL01000010.1:310001-323938 GCF_009765965.1 Caulobacter sp. S45 | reverse complement strand
CCGGCGGTGAGGGTCCCCGCCTCGCTGAAGTTCGTTGAGGCCCTGGCGCTGACCGCCGGCGGCAAGCTGGAGCGGCGCAATGGGTAGCACCATGCTCCCTTCCCCCTCGAAGGGGGAAGGGCCGGGGATGGGGGTGAGTCCGCGACGTTTCGGGAAAGAAAACCAGAGGCGCCGCCTAAGCCCTTCCCCCAACCACAGCGCATGCCCCCCCGCCCCTGCCCCTCCCCCATCGAGGGGGAGGGAAAAGCCCTCTCGAACCGCCGGAAACCCAGCCCATGCGTAGCGTGATCGTCACCGGCGGCAGCAAGGGCCTGGGCCTCGGCGTGGTCCGCAAGCTCGCCAGCCAGGACTACCGCGTCATCGCCGTCGCCCGCTCCCCCAGCGAGGCCCTGCTCGCCGCCCAGGCCGAGAGCGCGTCGTCCGGCGTCGGCGCCATCCATTTCACCGCCTGCGACCTGTCCGACCTCGACGGCCTGGGCGAGCTGGCCAAGCGGATCAAGGCCGAGCACGGGACGCCCTGGGCCCTGGTCAACAACGCCGGCGTCGGTACGGCGGGCGTGCTGGCCAACATGCGCCCATCCGAGATCGAGGCGCTGGTCAGGCTCAACACCATCTCGCCCCTGGTGCTGACCCGCTTCCTGGTCGGCTCGATGATGGCCAAGGGCTGCGGGCGCATCGTCAACATGGCCTCGATCATCGCCTCCACCGGCTATAGCGGCCTGTCGGTCTACGGGGCGACCAAGGCCGCGATGGTCGGCTTCACCAAGTCGCTGGCGCGCGAGGTCGGCCGGGCCGGCGTGACCGTGAACGCGGTGGCGCCCGGCTTCATCCAGACCGAACTGACCTCCGAACTCGCCCCCGAAGACCGCGACCGCATCGCCAGCCGCAGCGCGCTCCGCCGCCTGGCCGAGGTCGACGACGTCGCCGAAGCCGTCGCCTTCCTGCTCGGCGACGCGGCCAGGAACATCACGGGGACGGTGATGACGGTGGATGCGGGGAATACGGCTTAGGGGTGGGCGCAGGTCCCGTGTCTCATACAAAGGCGGGATTGAGCGCCTTCGCGTTTCACGCGAACGTTGATTGTGGCTCTGTAACGCCTAAGCTTCGCCCTCGACGTGGCGGAGGCATCGGTGAAAGGGCAATGGAAAGGGCGCTACCGGGGCACCAATGCCGGTCTAGCCGTCGTCGAGCTTGACGATGAAGGCGATCATTTACGGGGCCTGGCCGAGCTATTCGATGATGACCAATCGCGCCCATGGTCACTCGCCTTCCTGAACGATGTGCCAAAGCGTGGCAATTTTTCGTGTGAAGTTGAACTAGCGTTTGTGAATCCGCAGACCCTAAAAATCATTTCAGCTCAAGAAGCTCAGACAGCAGCCCCCGGCGTGGCCTTTCCCAACAAGGCAATGGTCGCAGGGGAATGGACGCCGAATGGACTCAGAATATCATGGACAACCAGTGTCGATAGCCGAGGCATTGGCTTCCTTCGCCGCGGGCGTGTGGAATATAAATCCCAATATCGGCCCAATGGCCGGATAAATACTTGGGCTAAATTCAAAAACCACATCCTCACGCGCGAGCCCCAACGCTTCATTTTTAGGGGACAACCGCTGACAGCGCGGCTTCGTACGACGTTTCATCGGACCAACCGGGCAGACTTATTTCGTTACACGAGCCAGGACATTGAGTTGGTCAAACGCTATGTGACTGCGCGTGGCGGCCACATATTTGATCTTAGCCGGGCCGGGGAAAGTGGCGCTCTATATAGCTTGATTCAGCACCATGGTTTCCCCACGCCCCTGCTTGACTGGACTTACTCACCATACATCGCCGCATTTTTTGCGTTCAAGAACGCCACCCCAGCCGCATCACCCGACGGAAAGGTAAGAATATTTATATTCAACAATATCGCTTGGCGCGCCGATTATAATCAAGTTGATAAAATATCACTTGTAAGACCTCATTTCTCCATATTTGATTTGATGGCCATCGAAAATAATAGAATGCTTCCTCAACAAGCCCTATCCAGCTTGACGAACGTGGAAGATGTTGAGAGCTACATTAGAGAATGTGAGAAAATTCGCAAAAAAACTTATTTGGAAGTGATAGACCTGCCAATTACCGAGCGGGTGACGGTCATGCAAGACCTAAGCATGATGGGTATAACGGCGGGTGCACTTATGCCAGGCCTAGATGGAACATGTGAAGAACTTAAAAGCCGTCTTTTCGGCTTCTAGCGCAAGAATAATCTCTGCTCTTAGCGGCCACTACGAGGACCACCATTCGACACGGGCGTCTTGTAACTTTCCCAGCCGAAACCGCCCAGCGCTCCCCTTTCACAAACCAGAAAAAACCGCGCCGCACTGAGCCCACCCTTACCGAACCGTAACGAGCGCCCCACATTCTATGCTGGCATCATGCCCGCACGCGCCGACGGCGCCCCGCCAAAGGACGAGCCGATGCAGACCAGGACCAGCGGCCTCGACAGCCTGATCGGCCTGGCCAAGACCGTCGCGGTCGCCCTGGCCATCGCCTTCGTCCCGCGCGTGGTGTTCTGCCAGCCCTACACCATCCCCTCCGGCTCGATGGAGCCGACCCTGCTGGTGGGCGACTACATCCTGGTGGCGAAATACCCCTATGGCTGGAGCCGCCATTCCATCCCCTTCAACCCGCCGCTTGGGCAGGGCCGGCTGATGGGGCGCGCGCCCAAGCGCGGCGACATCGTGGTGTTCAAGGAGCCCCGCGACGGCAAGACCGACATCATCAAGCGCCTGGTCGGCCTGCCCGGCGACCGGCTGCAGGTGGTCCGGGGCGTGCTGCAGCTCAACGGCCAGCCGGTCCCGCGCCAGTTCGTCGCCAACACCACCGAGGCCACCGCCTTCGGGGGCGGCTTCCCGGTCCAGCGCTTCAAGGAGAGCCTGCCCAACGGCCGCGCCTACCTGGTCAACAGCTACGGGTCCGACACGGCGGCGGGCAACACCGGGCTCTATGTGGTGCCGGCCGGCTGCTACTTCATGATGGGCGACAACCGCGACAACTCCGCCGACAGCCGCTTCAAGCCCGGCGAGATCGGGGCCGGCCAGTCGCGCTGCGCCTGGAACACCGCGCTCGACAAGTACCTGCCGCCCGAGGAAGGCGCGGGCTATGTGCCGTTCGACGACCTGGTCGGGCGCGCGGACATGATCCTGTTCTCCTGGAAGCACGACGCCCCGATCTGGAACGCGCTGCGCTGGGACCGGATGTTCCATCGCCTGGGCGCCAACGCGGCCTGAAGCCCGCCCCTACTCCGCCGCCTGGACGGACGGGAGCGCCAGCAAGCTGCGCGCAGGGCCGTCGAGGCGGTCGCGGAGCTTGAGGAACGGCCGCTCCACTCCCCAGTACAGCAGCGCGCCGACAGCGCCGGCCAGCGCGAAAGCGGCGACGAAGCGGACATAGGGATTGGCTCCCACCAACGCGCCGCCGTGGACCTGGATGAAGTGGAACACCAGCTTGTGGCTCAGATACAGGCTGTAGGCGCCGGCCGCCAACGCGCCCGCGCCGGGAAGCGCGCGCCGCCCCAGCAGGCCGCGGGGACTCGAACCGGCGCTGACGACCAGACCCAGGCTGAGCGACAGCAGCGGATAGCCGAACACCGCCGGAAGCAGGGTCGGAATCTGATGGCGGAAGAACAGGATGCAGGCGACGACGCCAACGCACCCGACCGCCAGCATCAGGTTGGCCCGCTTCATCGCCGCCGCCCACAACCGCGGCCGGAAGGCGCGCAGCAGGGCCGCGACCACGCCGGCGAGCAGGCCGTCCAGCCGGGTCCAGGTCGGATAGTAGATCCGCTCCATATAGAGGTCGCCGTAGCCGTGCCCGACGGCCCCGCCCGGCAGGTGGGGCGCGAGGTCATGCCACCAGATGTAACCCCGCAACACCATGCCGCCGACCAGGACGAGCAGGCATGCGGCGATCACCCGCTGATAGTTCGGGCGCAACAGCAACGGGGCCACGACCGGCGGCAGCAGCAGATAGAACTGCTCCTCCACGCACAACGACCACACGTGCGAGAACGACTTGGGGACCGAGAAGTCGATCAGCAAGTTCTCTGTAAAAATCAGAAACTGCCAGAGCGGCTGGATATCCGGCCACTCGCGCGCCCTTGGCCAGGCGAAGTAGACCCCGACGACCACCAGATAGGCGGGCAAGGTCCGCAGGGCGCGCCGCAGGTAGAACCGCCTGACGTCTAACCGCTCTCCGTGCTCGATCGGCCGGAAGATCTGGCCGCCGATCAGGAACCCGCTCAGGACGAAGAATAGATCGACCCCCATCCAGCCGAACTGCACCACCTTGGAAGAGTAGGACACCAGGTCGAACAGGCTGGCGTGGTAGAGCATCACCCAGACGATCGCCACCGCGCGCAGCAGGTCCAGGCCCGGCATGCGAGGCGCGCGTATGGGGTCGGGGCCGCCTCGTAGGGCGCGGTGAATGGCCATGGTCGAGACGCCTCCGAGCGCCGCGCGGACGTCGCGCAGCGCCTCGGCGATGCAAGCTTTAGCGGGCTGTTTGACCGCCGCCTAGCTCCTCTGCCGATGGACGGCGCGGGCGTCCGGTCGCATGGTGGATTCTACGAACGGGGGCGTGCTTCATGCTGGCTGCTGTTGTCCTGGGCGCCTTGATCTCCTTGGGAAGCGGCGGCGACGACGCGCCATTACAACTGTTCCACGGCGCCGCCTTAGAGCGGCCGGGCCACATCCGACTCGCCTATAAGCTGTCGCGATTACGCTTGATTAAGCCAGCCGCCTTATTTTGCGACCAGTCGCACAACGGGCGGGACGCCACACGCACAAAATGCTTCGAGCCGCCCTGCTGGCGGCTACCTGCGCCTCGCTTGGCGCATGCGCGACCGTGATCCGGGGCCCAGAAGCATCTTGGGCGGTGAACTCCACGCCGAGCGGCGCCCTGGTCCAGACGTCGAATGGGTTGGGTTGTGCAGCCACACCTTGCTCATTGCGCGTCTCGCGAAAAGTAGGTTTCGTCGCGACCATCAGCAAACCTGGCTACAAGCCAATGAACGTCAACGTCTCCAACGATCTTTCCACGGGCAGCGGCGTCGCGTTTTTGGGAAACGCCGTCATCGGCGGTTTGCTTGGAGCTACCGTGGACATAGCGACCGGCGCCATCTACGACCCGTCCCCGAACAACTTGAATCTCGTGCTTCAACGGGATTTCTCTCAAGGCTTCGGCGAACAGCTTCTTCCTCCGCCTCCGATGTTCGCCTCAGAGGAGCGGTTCGATAGCCCGGCAATGTACAATTCATCCGCGAGCGATGGTCGAGTTGTAGCCATCAAGGTCTTCCAGGACGGCTCCGTCCAGGAAACGCGGGAAGCGCGCTAGAGCTAAACCCCCAACGCTTCCCGCACGCCCACCGGCCAGTTCGCCACGTCCACGCCGTGGGTGGCGAACAGGGCGACGGCCAGGCGGTCCATGCCGAAGGCGACACAGCCGGTGTGGCTGGGCTCGCCCGCCGCATCGCGCAGGTCCCAGGTCTTGCCGAAATGGTCCTGATGGTAGTTGAAGCTCATGCAGGCAGTGGGCTTGTCTTCCGACAGCACCGGGATCAGCAGTTCGAACTTCAGTTCCTGCATCTTCTGGCTGGCGGCCATCATCTGGCCCGCGCGGCCGAAGAACGGATCGCTGGCCACCTCGACCACGTAGGGCAGAGCCAGCCGGTCGGCCAGCCCCTTGGCGCGCTCGATCCAGTGCTCGCGGAAGCTCTGGATGCGGGCCGGATCGGCCACGCAGACATATTCGCGCATGCGGAAGGACTGCAGCCGGTCGATGTCGCGCGAGGGCTCGCGGCGGAAACAGTCGCAGGCCACGTCGAACAGGTAGCCGGTCTCCGGCACCACGCCGCGCGCCGCCGCGATCGGATAGACCGGATAGCAGCTGGCCGGGGTCAGGATCAGGTCCGACGACTTGAGCGCATCGGCCCATTCGCCGCTCGGCCCGTGCTCGTCGACCAGGGTGCGGATCTCGCGCTCGGTGCCGTGCAGGCAGCTGACGCAGCCGAGCAGGTTGGGGAAGCTGTTGAGATAGCCCGACTTCTGCAGCATGGCGCGGGTCATCACCGGCGGGAAGCGGAACACCTCGGCGCGCGGGTCGCGCTGGCGGGTGATCAGCCGGCCCAGCGCATCCACCATGTCCTCGTACAGACCGGTGCGCGCATAGACCCCGTCCGCGCCCATGGGCCGGAACAGGTGGGCGGAGATGGCGTCGAGCCGGTCTCCCCTCGTCTCGGCGAAGGGCGTCTCGAAGCGGCTGGGCATGACGGTCATCAAGTTGGCCTCCGGGGACAGGCGCTCAGCCGATCAGCGACGTGGGGACGTCGCTAAGCAGGGATGAGGCGCCGAGGTTGGCGAGGATGCGGTCGTTGTTGATCATGATCGGGGCGGACAGCACGTCGCGCAGCAGCCGGCCGATGCTGGCCTCGCCGTCGTTGCGATAGCCCGACAGGCCGCAGGCGCGCATGGCGCTCATCACCGTGGCCACCGCCAGTTCCGACGCCTCGACCTTGAGCAGGGTGATGCGGGTCTGGAAATCGAGGTGGGCCAGGGCCCGCGGATCGTCCAGCAGGCCTTCGTACTCGGCCTGGGCGCCGGCGATCAGCGACTTGAGCATGCGCAGCGACGCGGTGGCGCGGGCGTAGTGCGCCGCGCCGGGCGGCAGTTGGCCGCCGGCCTTGCGCGAAGCCTTGCGCAGGAACCGCTGGGCTCGCTCGCTGGCGGCGGCGGCGACGCCGGTCCACACGCCGGACCACAGCAGGTGGGCGGTTGGCGTCATGGTGTGGGCGTGGATCAGGGCGTAGGGCTCGGCCAGCACCTGGGCCGGCGCGCCTTGGGCCTTCAGCGCGAAGCCGGCGCTGCAGGTGCCGCGCATGCCCAGCGTCTCCCACGCCTGGGTGGGGGTGAGCGTATAGTCGGCCTTCTCGAACACGATCAGCACCTGGTCCGAACTCGCCGCGTCGCCGTCGCGCCGCGCGGTGGTGACCACAGCATCCGCCTGGGCGCCGTAGGACATCACTGTGGCGTCCCGCTCCAGGTGGATACGGCCGTCCTCGACGCGCACCGCGGCGGCGCTGGAGCGCACGTCGCCCCCGCCCTGCCCTTCGGTGGTGGACGAGGCCAGCAGCAGCTGGTCGGAAGAGACCCGGCGCAGGAAGTCGGCGTGCCAGGGCTCATGGGCGCCGTGGCGGATCAGGCAGGCCGCCTTGATCTGGTGCATGGCGAAGATCATCGCCGTGGAGGAGCAGGCGCGGCCCAGCGCGTAGCAGATGTCGACCACCTGCCCCACGCTCGCCCCGCCGCCGCCGAGCGAAGTGGGGACCATGACGCTCAACAGCCGCTCGGCCTTCAGCGCGTCGAACGCCTCCACCGGGAAGCGGCCGTCGCGGTCGACCGCCTCGGCGTGATGCGCCGCGATCGTGGCCACACGCTTGGCGCGAGCGGCGATGTCTGCGGTGGCGATGGGCTGGGGCGTGCGCACAGCGGTTTCCAGGGCATGGACGCTCATGACTGGCCTTCCATCGTGCAAGCGTGGATCGTCGCGAGCGGGATGATCAGGTTCGTCACCGCCCCCGGCTGTTTCGGCGTTTCAGTGCAGCGGATCATGGCTTGTCCCAGCATCCTCGACGTTGACGCGTGTTAACCGTACTACAGGTCTGACCCGGAATGGTACGTTTCAGACTTTCGCGGAGGACGGGTGCAATTTAGGCGCCCTTCAGACTCCGGCGTTATCTGGAAGGGGTGGAATTCGGCGCGGGCCGAATACAAGCCATGGGGTTTAGAAGCCGTGTCCGAAAACGAGCCGTCCGTACGCATCGCCGCCCTGGTGCAAGGCTTGCTGGCCAAGCATGACATCCATACCCAGGTCGACCCCGACGCCGACCTGCGCGAAGCGGGGCTGACCTCGCTGGACATGGTCAACCTGACGTTGGCGGTGGAAGGCGAGTTCGACGTCTTCATCCCCGCCGACAAGATGACGCCCGAACACTTCCGCTCGATCTCCAGCATCGAGGCCCTGGTCGGCGCTCTGGAGCCGGCCTGAGCCCCATGCCGATCGACCCGCGGGCCAAACGGCTGCTGGACCTGCTGGCGGCGGCGCGGGGTCCGTCGGACGCCGCCGACATCTCCCCGGCCGCACGGCGGGCGGCGCTGGACCAGCTCGCGGATCTGGCGGCCGGGCCGCCCATGGCGGTGGCCGAGGTACGCGACCTATGGATTTCCACCCCCGGCGGCGAGACGCTGGGCGCGCGCCTCTATGATCCGGCGCCGGGCGAGGTCCAGGCCGCACTGGTGTTCCTGCACGGCGGGGGCTGGGTCGCCGGCAGCCTGAAGACCCATGACGCCCTATGCCGCGCGCTCGCCGTCCATGGCCGCTGCAAGGTCCTGGCCCCCGACTACCGTCGCCCCCCCGAACACCCCCATCCCGCCGCCGTCCAGGACGGCCTGGCCGCGCTGAGCTGGCTGGCGGGCGAAGGCGACAGGCTGAGCGTCGATCCGGCGCGGATCGGCGTGGGAGGCGACTCCGCCGGCGCGCACGCGGCGGCGGAGGTGTGTCGGCTGGTCTGCGCCGCCGACCCACAATGGGACGGTCCCAGACCTGCGCTCCAGCTGCTGATCTGCCCCATCCTGGACCCGGCGGGCGCCCTGCCCTCACGCCAGGAGTTCCGCGACGGCCACTTCATCGACCCCGACACCTTCGCCCGCGACCGCACGGCCTATTTCGGCGCACCGGATCAGGTCGTGTCGCTGCTCGACGGCTCGGACCTGCGGGGCCTGCCCTCGACCCTGATCCACGCCGCCCAGTACGACCCTTTCCGCGACGAGGCTCTGGCCTATGCCGACCAGCTTACGGCGGCGGGCGTCCAGGTCCGCAGCACCCTGCATCCCGGCATGATCCACTACTTCTACGCCCTCGCCGGCGCGATCCCCGCCGCCCGCCCGATCCTCGAAACGATGGGCCGCGAGCTGGCCGAGGCGTTCGCCTGTATCTGAGCGCGCCCAGGCGAGGCGCCACGCCACGCCACGCCACGCCACGCCACGCCTGCGAAGAAAATCGCTCCCGATCGCGCACAAAGCCGAACATCGGAGAGCGGGCTGAAACAACATGAGTTACAACTTATCCGATAGTAAGTGAACTGATCTAATTTTTTTCTGCATTGTCGGCCCCGCTCGAAATAGACAGCGAGTCGCACGTTCCATGTCGACTTGGGATCGCCGATTTTAGGTTTTATTCACCCTATTCGTATCCTTAATGGAGGCCAGTGCTCCGACAGCTTATCCCTATTGATCTCAAAAATTGGAGCGGCCGGTGCAGGTTGCGGACGTACGTATCGCGCAGAAATTGATCGCCAGTTTCGCGGCCATCGTGTTCACATTTGCAATCACCTCAGGGATCATCGCCACGCGATTCCTGGCCGTCCATGGAGCGGTCGAGGTCAACCAGCATTCCTTCGAGATGCTGCGGGGCAGCCAGAAGGTGCTGATGGCGCTGGTTAACCAGCAGGACGCGCTGCGGGGCTACGTCGCCCACCCCGATCCCCAATTCCTGAAGAACTACGAGCGCTACGGCGGGGAGTACGACCAGTCCATCGCCGTCCTACGCAGCGGCGTGCGCAGCAGCGACCAGCTCCAGCGGATCGACCAGATCGAGACCCTGGTGAAGGAATTCCACGACCAGGGCGCCCAATCCCTACAGGCGGCTCATGACCCCGCCCGGATCGACGGGGTGCGGGCCGGCATCATCAACGCGGCGCGCCTGCTGACCACCCGTGATGTCATCGGGGCCCTGGAAGCGCGCGAGAACCAGCTTCTGACCGAGCGCACCCGGGCCGAAAAGGACGCCTTCTCCGCCGGCATGGCGACGCTCGCCCTGGGATCGGTCGCCGCCGTGGCCATCGCCGTCCTGGCCGGGTTCTCCCTGTTCGGGCTGATCGCCAAGCCGATCATCAGCATGACCGCCGCGATGCGTCGCCTGGCCTCGGGCGACAATACGGTCGAGATCCCTGCGGTGGGCCGGCGCGACGAAGTGGGCCAGATGGCCGAGGCGGTGCAGGCCTTCAAGGCGGCCGCGCTGGAGAAGCTGCGCCTGGAGGGCCAGAGCGGCGAGCAACGTCGCGCGGCCGAGGCCGAACGCGCCCGCAACGAGGCCGACAAGGCCCAGGCCGCCGAACGCCAGACCATCGCCATGGAGGGCGTGGCCGGCGGCCTGGAGAGCCTAGCCGACGGCGACCTGGTGTTTCGCCTGTCCACTCCGTTCGCCGCCGAATACGAGAAGCTGCGCACCGATTTCAACGCCGCCATGGACAAGCTGCAGCAAGCTATGAGGGTGGTCTCCACCAACACCACGGCCATCCGCTCCGGCGCCGGCGAGATCTCGGTCGCCGCCGACGACCTGTCGCGCCGCACCGAGCAGCAGGCCGCCAGCCTGGAACAGACCGCTGCAGCCCTCGATCAGATCACCGCCACCGTGCGCAAGACCGCCGAGGGCGCCATCCAGGCGAGAGGCGTGGTGGGCGACACCAAGGTCAACGCCGAACGCTCCGGCGAGGTGGTGCGCGACGCCATCGGCGCCATGAGCGGGATCGAACAGTCCTCCCGCCAGATCGGCAACATCATCAGCGTGATCGACGAGATCGCCTTCCAGACCAACCTGCTGGCGCTCAACGCCGGGGTCGAGGCGGCGCGGGCCGGCGACGCGGGACGCGGCTTCGCGGTGGTCGCCTCCGAAGTCCGGGCGCTCGCCCAGCGTTCGGCCGAAGCCGCCAAGGAGATCAAGGGCCTGATCTCGGCCTCGGCCCAACACGTGGCCTCCGGCGTCAGCCTGGTCGGCCAGACCGGCAAGGCGCTGGAGCGGATCGTGGTCCAGGTCACCGAGATCAACATCGTGGTCGGTGAGATCGCCGCCTCGGCCCAGGAGCAGGCCGCCGGCCTGCACCAGGTCAACACCGCCATCAACCAGATGGACCAGGTGACCCAACAGAACGCCGCCATGGTGGAGCAGTCCACCGCCGCCAGCCACAACCTGACCCAGGAAACCGAGGAGCTGGCCAAGCTGATCAGCCAGTTCAAAACCGGCGCCGAACCCCAGCCCACGCGCCACAACCGACCCACGACCCGGCCCACCGCCCCCGCCATGCGGGCGAAAAGCGCGAGCGCGCCGGCGATGAAGACGATCGGGCGCGGCGGCGCCGCTCGTAGACCCACCGCCGACGCCGACGGCTGGGAAGAGTTCTAGGGCGTCCGATCCGCCCGCAACCCCAGCGCCCGGATCAGGCCGTGAGTGAAGCTGATCGGGGCGACGGTGAGGTGATCCTCGCCGGGGATGGTCTCCACCGCCAGCCGAAGATTCGGGTAATGGCGTGAGGCGAGGTCGCTGGCGAAAGCCTGCTCGTCCGCCGCCATGTCGACGCCCTTGCCGTAGCGGAGGTCGCTGGAGCCCGGCCTGATCGTCTCGTAGCCGCCCACGGCCATATAGACGTCCGCGTCCATATCCTTGTGCGACCCGGCATAGGCCTGCTCGCGCGCGAACATCACCCGGTGGCCGTACCACAGCGAAGGACTGCTGATGAGGTAGTGCTGGAACATCGCCGGGTCCGACAGCAGGATATCGACGCCCAGCAGCGCCCCGTAGGAATGGCCGACATAGATCTTGCGGCCCATGTCGACCCGGTAGCTCCGGGCGATGAAGGGGAAGACCGTGCCGGCGATGAAGCGGCGATACCCCTCGGCTTCACCGAACCTCGGCGGACGTCCGGCCATGTCCGACACCAGATGCGTGTCCGCGCTGGCCGTGGGGGTGTAGTCGCGCCGCCGGCTGTATTCCGGCGTATCGCCCTGGGCGTAGGCCAGGCCCACGATCACCGCCTCCTCCATCCCCACGCCATGATCGCCGACGCGGCGGGTGATGCTGCGAAGCAACGGAAACCCATAGTCTGCGTCGGTGACGAAGATAACCGGGAAGCGGTGGCCCGGTCGCTGGCCATAGGACGGCGGCAAGCTGACCAGCAGCCGATAGTCCCGTCCCAGGGCGCCCGCGTGCAGGGTGCGGACCTCGGTATCCTCCAGGACGTAGGGAGGGGTCTGAACGGGGGTGGGCGAGGTCTGCCCGGCGCCGCCCGGCTTCACCGGCGCCGGTCGGGAACAGGCGGCGAGCGCCGCAGACAGGGCCAGGAGCGAGGCGGCGGCGACCCCGAGCGTCCAGGCGCCCGTCCCGGATTTCCCCCTCAAGCGTCGCCCTGGAACACGCCGCCGACCCAGTCCAAGGTCAGCCGCTGATAGATCGCCGCGGGCGGGGTCAGCAGGACCGGCCACATGAAGGCCGAGAACACCGCGCCCAGCATCATGTTGACCACGATCACCGGCGACAGATAGGCGCCCAGCGAACTCATGTTCGGATGCATCACCGCGCCCAGCGCGCCCAGGCCGCCGCCGAGCGCCGCGTCGACCGGCAACATGATCGCCAGGAAGATGATCCACATCACCAGGAACAGCACGAAGGTGAGCAGGTAGGCGCTCAGCATCGGCCAGAACCTGCCCCGCGTCAGCGCCCACGACCCGAACAGGTTGATCTTGCCGGTCGCGAAGGTGAACGCCGAGGCTAGGGAAAGCCGCACCCAGACGAAGATCCAGCCGCAGAACGCCGCCATTACGAGCAGCGTCATCACCAGGCCGACCACGCCCGCGACGACCGCCTTGTCCGCGCCATGGATCAGGACGCCGGCGATGACGGCCAGCACAACGGACACGATCACCATGCAAATGACGATCGCGAGATAGGCGGCCATGCCCACCAGGAACATCAGCACGAACAGGCCGAACTGCTTCAACTCGTCGGCCCCCAGGCGGAAATAGCCGAACCCGTCCTCGGCGGGCCTCAGCACCGCCCGGTTCATGGCGGCGTAGAGGATCGGATAGACCACCAGCGTGAGCACCATTATCAGCCCGTACATCGGCGCCAATTGCGCGAACATGGCCAGGTTCTGGGCCGGGTCGCGGGAGGCGGTCATCATGCCGCCGGCATAGAGCTTGGTCATCGCCGGGCCGGCGATCTCGACCATGGTCAGGGCGAAGCCGGCGGAGACGAAGAACTGGACCACGATCCAGAACAGCGCGATCCGCGGCCGCTCACGAACGATCCTGAAACCGGTGAGCGCGGCCTCCGTAACCGAAAAACCACCCATGACCGCCCCCACACGGGCCTCGCCTGGGCGCCGCTGATGAGCGCCATGTGCCGCAAGGTCAGATAGGGGTCAATCGGCTTTCCACCCTGTGGCGAAGCCCCCTGGGGCAAACCCGGCGGGGCGCATAGACGAAGAGCCGGAGATTTCTCTCCGGCTCTTCCCCACGTCACTCCAGGCCTCTTCGGGTTGGGACAAAGGACCGGAGATCGGTCCTTTACTCCCGCTCTCCATCCGGTCGCGGTGGCAGGGACGGCGCCAGGGGGAACGCCGGTGCGGCCTGAGGCGGGAGAGGCGTCTCCGTTATCGCGGGAGACGGGGACGGCCGCTCAGGCGTTAAATCGGCCTGAGCGAACGCAGGGTTGGGCTTTCCGTCGGGCTTCATCCGACAAGGGCGCCCAAGCGCATTGTAGGCGCGGAACACGTCCGGATTGCCGCACATCACCTCGCGCGCGGCGTCCCGGTCGCCGATGGTCTGGGCCAGTTCGCGCGCGTTCAGCCGGCGCACGCATTCCCCGTCTCGCCAGGTAGTGCCGGCGGTGACGCCCACCCCGATCAGCGAGACCCCGGCCGAAGACGATCCCATGCAGGTCTCCGTCAGCGTGGACGTCAGGGCCGGCGCGGCGATGGCCGGCGCATACCTGACCGTCTGTGAGCTCGGCGAGGTGTTGGTCGTGTTGCTGGTGATGCTCTGCGCGTTGCCCTGGTTGGACCCGCT
>NZ_LMUL01000010.1:233293-309820 GCF_009765965.1 Caulobacter sp. S45 | reverse complement strand
GGACGTGCTGGAGCCGCCGGCGCCGCCGGCGTTGTTGTTGCCGCTGTTGGCCAGCCGGTTGCCGCTGGAAGCGGCGTTGCCGCCAGTGCCGCCACTGCCGCCGGCGCCGCCAGCGCCGCCCGCATTGTTGTTGCCGCTGTTGGCCAGCCGGTTGCCGCTGGAAGCAGCGTTGCCGCTGGAGTTGTTGGTCGAGCTGCCGGTGGTGTTGCCGTTGTTCGACGTATTGCCGACGCTCGAGTTGCCGCTCTTGGACTGGGTGTTGCCAGCCGAGTTCGAGGTCGCCGCATTGCTCGCAGACGAACTCGTGGTGTTGTTGTTGGCGTTGCCGTTGCTGTTCGTATTGGCTGAGTTTCCGGCGTTCTTAACCGCTCCGCCCTGCGACTGGGACGCAGCCGTATTGGTGGCGGATGAGTTCGTGGCGTTATTGTTGCTGTTTCCGTTGGTATTGCTGTTAGATGAATTACCGCCGGTGTTGGCGCCGCCAGTCGCGGCGACATTGGTCGAGTTGCTGGCGCCGGAGTTGGAATTCGCCGTCGGCGTGTTCGTATTGGTGTTGCCGTTGGTCGAGTTTCCACCCGTGTTGGAGCCACCGGTCGCCCCGACAGTGGTCGAGTTGCTGGCGCCGGAGTTCGACGTCGAGGTGGGCGTATTGGTGTTGGTGCTGTTGGTGTTGCCGATATTCGAGTTGGAACCTCCCGTCGCATTGGCTCCGGCGTTGTTGTTGGCCGCGGCGGTGGAGCCCGAATTGACGCTGTTCTGGTTGGCCGAGTTGCCGCTGCCGGCGACAAGGCCGCCAGCCCCGCCGGCCGCCTGGGCTCCCGCCACATTGCTCGCGTTCGAGGTGGACCCGGAGTCGGCCGTCGGCGTCGCCGTGACCGTCGTATCCTGGGCGTAGGCGGAGTTTGCGGCCAGGGCCACAATGCTCACGCTCGCCAGCGCCATGGCGCGCAGAATAATCGCTTTCATAACCCTTCCTCCTTTCGAGGTCACAGGGCCCAACCAGAAGGGTCGCTCGCGCTACCAGCAGGCAGGGAAGCTGTTGCAGGTGTTTCTGTTTGACTTCGACTTTCCGGTCGTCGTCGTTGTGTTGCCGAAGGCGCCGCCGTTCTGGGAATTCGAGACGGTCCCATTGGCGTGCGTTCCGGATGTGCTGATCGTCGAGGCGGTCGTTCCCGCGCTGACCGCCGAGCTGCCGGACGTGCCGGCCTTGCCCAGCGAACTGTTGTTCGCCGCGACGTTCGTGCTTCCGGCGCCGCCGGGGCCCGAGGTGGTCGTGGAAACGGAGTTGACCGACGAGGTCGCCCCGGCCGTGGCGACGGTGTTGGTGGAGACCGAGGCCACACCGCCGTTCCCGCTGGAGACGACCGTCTTGGTCTGCGCGAGAGCCGGTGCGGCGATTGCAGCGACGGCTGTGGCCGTCAGAAGGACCTTGAACATGTCCGCGTCCTTTTCCGATGAAGTCCGATGAAGAGTAGGGAGGGGCGTGGCCCCTCCCCCGAAGGTCAGATCAAACGAGATGCCTAGTGGCCGTGGCCGTGGCCGCTCATGCTTTCCGTATTGGTGATGGTGAAGCCGCCGCCGGCGCCGCCCTGAGACGTCCCGGTCGAGCCCGTGGAGCTGGCGCCGCCGCCATGAGAGCCATGGCTCGAGGAGGGAACCGAGGTGACGACCGAGGACGAGGTGCCCCCGCTCGAGCCGCTGGAGCTCGCGCCGTTCCCAGCCTTGCCGTACGAGCTGTTGTTGGCGCCGGTGGACGTGGTCACGGCTCCGCCGTTCGACGCGGTCGAGGTGCTGCCCGAACCGACGATCGAGATGGCGCCCGAGCCGGAAGTGGTGCTCGAGAAGGAAGAAGTCCCGTTGGCGTAGGCTGCGCCCCCAACCAGGGAAGCCAGAGCCACGGCGCCGGCGAACAGATAAGCACGCATAACATATCCTCCGCGCAATGAGGGTGCGCACCCAAACGCCCCGGAATGGAGCGAATCTTTTCAGGGATTGACGCAAGCATTTGCACTCGAAGGTGCAAACTCATCGTCTGCGACGACACCAACCCGAAATAAAACCACCTGATGCGATGGTCGCCGCAATCGCGACGTTATCATTAATGGACAATAATGCTGGTCAGCGGTCAATAATAGATAATAACTAGAGGTTTCCGATATTCTCAATAATATCCAAGAAAAATATAAGGGTTTGGGGAGATTTTGACTGACTATCCAGTCATAAATGATTATTTCTACCCCACATCTGCTTCGCCTGTTAGGCGAAAAACAAAAGGCGGCGGGCTGTTACGCCCACCGCCTCTTCAATTCGAAGGTTTCAGATTCAGCCGCTAGCGCGCGGCCTTCTTTTCCCTGGTTGGCGCGCCCCCGTGGGACGGCCCCGCCATGACGGTATGAAACACGCCCGCGGTATTGTTCACGCCGAGCTTCTGACGCAGATGCGCGCGGTGGACCTCTACGGTCGGCACTCCGATGTGTAATGTCGCGGCGATTTGCTTGGAGGATTGAGCCGCCAATACCAGGCTAAGCACCTCTAATTCTTTATTCGTCAGACCATATACGTCGTGCAGCCAGAAAAGATTCGCCACCTCGTTACCAGGCATGGCCTCCTCGCCTCCCTAAGGCTGATCGAAGCGGGCCCAACGGTTCGCGCAATTATACTGCACTGCAAGATGCGCGGATCTAGGCGTTGCTATTTCCCGTCAGCCCATCCTCAATTTTATGTCCGATAAAGAGCGACAACATTGGTTAACGGTCAATAAGCGGAACTGATTACCCTTCACCCGACTGCAGCATCAGGCGGAAAACCACCCAAGGTAGAAATGATCACAATTCGCGACCTACGCCTACATAGTAAATGGTAGAGAGAGAAAAACGCCTGTCGCGGGAAATGAGCAGCCTCCATCGAAATCCCTCACATGTGCTTGAGAAGATTTCAAAAAAATACATCAGACGTCGAACGGATATGCCAGAACGGCGTCACCCAAAGACAATCTCGGCATACGCCCCGGCCTGACCTACCCCGCCGACGTCTCATCAACCGGAAACGACCTGATATACCGTGTGATTTTGTAGCACCCCCTAGTTACTATCGATGGCTCACACTTGACGCGTGCACGCTTAATCAATAATCATGCTAAATATGTCGTTATGGACACAATTTGAGGGGAACGCCTCTCAGGCACTGGGGCCATAAAGAGAAAGGTGGCAGTTCAATGCTCACCAGCACATCGATGAATGTCGCGTGGCTGCGCGACGCCTACGGGCTCACGCACAAGGAACTCGAGGTCGTGAGTCATCTACTGGACGCCAAATCGTCCAAGCAGATCGCCTACGATCTGCATCTATGCGTGCCAACGGTGGAGATTCACCGCGCGCATATTCGCCAGAAGATGGGGGTCAACAATACAGCCGGCGTCTTCCACGTCATCATGACCGGACCGACGCCTGATCTCCACGCCTGATCCAAGTCGCTAAGTCAGGGGGCGGCCCGGCCTACAACCGCAGCCGCCCCCCGTTCAGCTGCGCCGACAGCGGCCCGTCCAAAGGCGTGTAGCCGCCACCGAAATCCAGATAGATCGGATCGCGCGTACGCGCCGGATCGAACCCCGCCTCGACCAGGGCCTGCTTCTTCAGCTTGAAGGTCTCAGTGGTCGCAAGCTCGTCGGTCAGGCGCACGAACAGCGGCCGGGCATAGGCTGGCAGCCGCTCGGCCAGGTGGGCGTGCAACCGCGCCAGCTCGAACCCCTCCCCCGCCACCACCGCCGCCATCCCAGCACGCCCGTCGGCGCCGGGGACGGCCACCCCGTAGACGCAGGCCTCGACCACGCCCGCACAGGCCTCGACCGCAGCGGCCACCTCGCTGGTCGCCACGTTCTCGCCCTTCCAGCGGAAGGTGTCGCCCACCCGGTCGACGAAGTACCAGAAGCCCCGCGCGTCCTGGCGCATCAGGTCGCCGGTGCGCAGCCACGCGTCGCCCGGCTCGAACACGTCGCGCAGCACCTTGCGCGCGCTCTCGCCCGCGTCGGTATAGCCTTCGAAGCGGTTGGCCGCGTCGGCGTCCGGCGCGGCGATCCTGCCCAACGCCTCGCCCGCCTCGCCCCGCGCACAGGCGATGCACAGCCCGTCCTCGCCCCGCACAGGCCGCTCGGCTATGGGATCGAAACGCACGATGGCGGCCGGGAAACGATGGGCCAGGAACGGCGGCACCCGCCCGATCGCGCCGGGCTCGCCCTCGGCGTTGTACAGCGAGAAGGCGCCCTCGGTGGAGGCGTAGAACTCCAGCACCTGGGGGATGGCGAAGCGGTCCTGGAATGGCCGCCACACCTCGCCCCGCAACCCGTTGCCGCAGGCGAGCCGCAGCCGGTGCGCGCGCTCGTTCGGTCCGGGCGGGGCCGCCAACAGGTAGCGGCACAGCTCGCCGATGTACTGGAACACCGTGCAGCCCTGCTCGGTCACGTCGGCCCAGAAGTGGCTGGCCGAAAAGCGCTTGCGGATCACCACTGAACCGCCGGCGACCAGCATGGCCCCAGTCGCCACCACGCCCCCGACGCTGTGGTACAGCGGCAGGCAGTCGTAGAGCCGGTCGTCGGGCGTGGCGTCCATCATGCCGGCGAACCAGCCGCTCCACATCATCACCCGGTGGTGGCTTACATGGGCGGCCTTGGGCAGGCCCGTGGTGCCGGAGGTGTAGATCAGCAGGGCCGGCTCGGCGAGGGTCGGCGCGGGGTCTTCATGCGGCGCGAGCGGCGCGCCGGAACGCCCATCGGCGGGACCGCACGCGCCCAGCGTCCACGTCCGCAGGCCAAGGCCCTGGGGAACCTCATCCGCCAGTTCCGGATCGACGATCAGATGCCGCGCGCCCGACACCTTGAGGCAGTGCTCCAACGCCAGCCCGCGCAGATTGGAATTGATCAGGGCGACCACGCCGCCCACGCGCGTCACGCCGAGCCAGCAGGCCAGGTATTCCGGCCGGTTCGGGGCCAGCAGGGCCACCACCTCGCCGCCGACCAGCCCCTGCTCCAGCGCCCAGCGGGCGTAGGCGCGCAGGCGTGTGGCCAGTTCGGCGTAGCCGAAGGCCTCGCCTTCCCCGATCAGGGCCGGCGCGTCGCCCTGTACCTGCGCCATCGCCTCGACGGCTACGGCCAGGGTGAGCGTGGAGGCGCGGCGGACCTCGCGGGTGCGCTCCAGGGCGCGCAGCCAGGCCTTGTTGGCGCTGAGCTTGGGGGAAACCGGGCTCATGGCGCGTCTGCGATCTGCGTACTGCGAGACGCCCCTGCGGGGCTCCCCAACATGACGAAGGTAAGGGGATCGCAGAAATCATTCGTCATGCTGAGGAGCACTGAGCGCGTCTCGAAGCACGCAGATCCGCTCATGGCCGATCCCACGGGCAGACGCCGTAGGCCGCGCAATAGACCACGGTCTTGGCGAACTCCTCGAACACCCAGCGCGCCTCACGACGCGATCTGACCGCCAGCCACCCACGTCCCGGTTGGGTGGAGGCGACGCTGGCCTGCACGTCGGGGATGAACCTGCGGTAGGTACGCAAGGCGCGGGCGGAGTGCTGCCACGAGGTCACGATGACGATGCGGCGAAGCCCATGGGCTCGCAGGATCGGGGCCGAAAACAGCGCGTTCTCGCGGGTCGAGGCGGAGCGATCCTCGATCAGGATGTGGTCGGACGGCACGCCGTCCTCGATCAGGCCCTCGCGCACCCAGACATAGTCGCCCCGCCCGCTGAGCAGGATCATCGGCGCCACGCCGGCGAAGTACAGGCGCGCGGCCAGCGGCGTGCGGTCCCGGGGGTCGCCGCCGAGCACCACCAGGGCGTCAGCCTTTCCCGGCGGGTCGTCGTGCATCAGCAACCACGGGGCCAAGGGCGAGACCACGGCGTAGAGGGCCAGGACTGCGACGGCGGGGATAGCCAGCATCATCAGGGCCGGATGCATTCCCTTCCTACCTCTCACGCCCTCCTTCACCCGCCCTCCCCCGCCAGCCGCTCCGCCAGCCGCACGGCCAGCAGGATCGCGGTCAGGGTCGGGTTGGCCTGGCTGGAGGACGGGAACACTGCGCTGCCGGCCACAAACAGGTTGGACGCGCCGAACACCCGGCAGTCGGCGTCCACCACCCCCTGGTCGGCGGAGGCGGCCATGCGGATGGTGCCGATCTGGTGATGACCGTCCTGGCTCTGGCGCATCACCTCGGCCTCCAGCTCGGCCTCGGGGAATGTCCACTCCATCCGGCCGAGGCCCGTGCGCGCCAGCCAGTCGCCGAAGCAGGCGTGGGCCTTGATCACCGCGCGGATGTCGCTGTCGTGGAAGCGCAGGTCGATCTTCAGGCGCGGCAGGCCCAGCGCATCGACCTGGTCGGACAGGCTGACCCGGCTGTCGCGGTGCGGGGCGTGCTCGGCGTGGTAGCGGATGGCGTAGCGGCGCGCCTGGTTGGTCTGGAAGAACCCCGGCAGGCGCGGCTTGGCGACATAGCGGCGATACAGGAAGCCCGGGAAGAACCGCGCCGCCGCCGGCAGACCCTTGATCAGGTTGGCGATGTGGGGCGCCGCGCGCACCGGCTCCGGCGACAGGTCGAGCCCCGTATGCGAGCGCCGGATCGCTTCGGTGAGCAGCAGCCGCCCGAGCCACGGAACCGACAGCACCAGATAGCCCAGCGACATCACCGCATCGCCGTGGCTGGCGTTCCAGATCGGCGGGAATTCGGGCCAGAAGGCGATGTTGCTGAAGCCCTCGCGCTCCTGCAGATCGTGGCTGGGAGTGAAACGACGCCGCGCGAAGGCGCCCCGGCCGTCGTTGAAATAGTCCAGCTCGCCATCCAGCTCGGGACCGCTCAACGCCATGTCGGCGATACCGCCGATGGTGTGGCCCATGTAGTAGCGCCCCAGCGCCCCGTCCGGCCCGCCGAAGCGATGTGGGGAGCGGGCCTGTTCGGCCAGCAGCAGGCGGGTGGTCTCGAGCCCTCCGGCGGTTAGGGCGAACTGGCGAGCCGCGATCTCCGTACGGCTCCCCTCCAGGCCGCGCACGATTGCGGCGCGCACCCGGCCGTCGTCTTCGAACTCCAGTCCCGTCACGGTGGCGCCGAGCACCAGGCGCAGGTTGGGTTCCGTGCGCAGGCGCGCGTCGTAGGCGTCCTTGAACCGGGGCTGGGTGCTCCAGCGCTCCAGGTGCTCGAAGCTGAAGTCGGGATTGCAGATCGCGGTGCGGGTGAACGGCTCGAAGAAGTGCGCCTCGCCGCAGCCGGCGTAGGTGCAGGCGGCGGTGAGATAGGGCTCCAGGTCTTGGGCGGTGATCGGCCAACCGCTGCCCGGCACCGCGTCGCGGGGCAGGAAGTCGACGGGATCGAGCGGCACGCAGCGGCCACCCCACAGGTTGGACGCGCCGCCGAGCGAGCGCTGGTTGGTCACCGACATGGGCGGTTGATGCCGGGGCGTCAGGATCTCGGCCTCGCCCAGCGCCTCGGCGCGCGGATCGAGCTTGGCCAGCCCGGATTCCAGCAGCAGCACGCGCCGTCCGCGCCGCGCCAGCTCCAAGGCCAGGGTGATCCCCACGGGCCCGGCGCCCACCACGCACACCTCGTGCGGGGTCTCTCCGAGGGCGGTGGAGAAGGCCTCGATCATGGCCGCGCGGACGTCACAGCCCGGCCAGCAGCGGCACGGGGTTGAGCTTCAACCGGCGCGCCACGCCGAACCCGACCAGCAGGCCGTTCAGCGACATGGTCGCCGCCATCGCCCAGGCCGCGCCGATGGCGCCGAACAGCGGAATCAGCACCGCGCTGAACAGGCCGCAAGCGCCCAGCATCACGAAGTTCAGCCGCCGCAGCAGCTTGCCCTCCCCGGCCATGGCCAGCAGTTCCGAACAGCAGGCGAAGGCCACGAACACCAGGTTGCCCAGGACCAGCACCCGCAGCACGGTCCCGCCGCTGCGGTAGGCGTGTCCGAACAGTCCCATGGCCTCGGACGGGAAGATCACCAGCAGCAGGGCCGGCGGCAGACAGACCGCCAGCGACAGCAGCGCCATCTGGCTGACCACGCGGCCGAGCCGCTTGCGGTCGCCCTCGTCGACCAGCAGGGCGAAGCGGGGCGAGGCGGCGTTGCCGATGGCGCTGACCACGGTGACGAAGACATTGGCGATGCGGTTGGCCACCGAGAACACCGCCACGCTTTCGGCCGCCACCAGCGAGCCCAGCACCAGGGTCGGCACCGAGACCAGGATCACCCCGATCACATCGACCACGCCCAGGGGAATCGCGGTCTCGATCAGACCCTCCGGCGGCTTCAGCCCGCGCCAGCCCGGCCAGCGGCCCGGCGTCAGGCGGCGCATGAACACCCAGCCGATCACCGCCGCCAAGGTCAGCGACAGGCTGGTGAAGATGGCGGCCGAGACCGCGCTGCGATCGGAGACCAGCAACAGCATGGCGGTCAGGGCCGGCCAGAAGCTGCTCCTGAGGAAGTCGCCGACGATGGCGGCGCCGAGCGCTGTCAGCACCCCGCCGATCCCGGTCAGCATCGCGTAGCAGACCACGCTGACCGACAGCCAGCGCAGCGGCAGGGTCAGTTCGGGTTTGTGGAAGACGAACACCGAGATCGGCTCGGCCAGGGCGGCGGTGGCGATGCCGATCAGGCCGGCGACCATCAGCATGAAGAACAGGCCCGAGGCCGCCACCCCGAACACCTGCTGACGGGTGGCGTCGCGGTTGGCGCGCGCGACGAACATCACCAGGGCGCGCCCGACACCAGCCATGGCGATGGTCTGCAGGACCCCCGAGATGCTGAGCCCGAGCAGGAAGACACCGGCCGCCTCGCGCGTCAGGCAGCGCGCCACCGCGATCTGGAAGCCGAATTTGGCCACCACCTCCAACCCGCGAGCGAACACCGACATCAGCGGCTGGAACATGTTCCAAGACACCAGCGCGCGCGCGCGCCGGAAACGCGTTCCGGCGAGGGCCGCCTGGACTTCCCGCCGACTTTCAGGGCTGGCGGGTTCTAGCGACAAGCTCATTCCATTCCCGGCGTCGCCGAAAGATCGCGATCAGGCCGCGCGCCCGGCGTCGAGTCGCGCGCACAACCTATCCGCCAACTCCGCTACACCAGGTTCATTTACGATACTGTAATGGCCGCCGGCCAGCACGTCGTAGTCCAGCTTAGCGGTCAGCCGGCTCCAGCCCAGCCCCGGTTCGGCGAACATGCCCACCGTCTGCTTTGACACGAACAGGGCCGCGTCGCCGTCATAGGCTTGCGCCCGATAGGCGCGCACCGCCAGCCGGTGGCGCCAGCGCAAGGCCGCGTCTGCCGGATCATCCTTCTTTTCGCAATTGCTCAGGGCATGCACGCGCGTGATCAGCGCATTGCCGAGCCGGCAAACCCGGTCGCTCTGGATTTCCCACTGGTAGAGCCAGGTCCGTTTGCCCACCGGCGGATAGGCGTCGATCATCCCGAGCAGGCTGACCTCTTGGCCCAGCGCCTTCAGCCGCCGCGCCGTCTCCATCGCCAACACCCCGGCGCTGGAGAAGCCGAGCAGACGATAGGGACCTTGCGGCTGGCGGGACTGGATGGCGGCGACGCAGTGCTCGGCCATCCCCTCCATCGTGTTGTCCGCCTCGCCGCCGTCGTGCAGGCCGCGCGGCAGCACGCCGAGGAAGCATTCCTGCCCGCCCAGCCGTCGCGCCAGGGCGTCGTAGAAGAACACCGTCCCCTCGACCACGGTATGCAGGCAGAAGATCGGATTGGCCGCGCCAGTGTCGATCCGGCCGCCCAGGGGCTGCAGGTGCGGCATGGCGCTCTCGGCGTCGCCGCGCAGGATGCCGGCCATACCCGCCACCGTGGCGGCGCGATGGTACAGGGCGTTGACGTGGATCTTGCGGCCCAGCCGCCGCTCGATGGCGTTGACCACCTTCACCGCCCGGAACGACGTGCCGCCAAGCTGGAAGAAGTCGTCGTGGACGCCCACCGGGCGCACGAACAGGACCTCCTCGAAGATGCGCACCAGGGCGGTTTCGAGATCGTCGCGGGGCGGGGTGTTCTCGCCGTCGCCCACCGCTTCGGGCACGTTGGCGGCCAGCGTATTGCGGTCCACCTTGCCGTTGGGCGTCAGGGGCAGGCTCGCGACCAGCACGATCTGGTTCGGGACCATGTGGGCCGGCAAGGTCTCGCCCAGGAAGGCCTTGAGCGCCTTCTGCGTCGGCGTTTCCCGCCTTGGGACGATGAAGGCCACCAGCCGGCTGCCGCCGTCCGGCTCGGTCTGGGCGATCACCACGGCCTGGGCGACGTCGGCGTGCTCGGCCAGTCGGGCCTCGATCTCGCCGGGCTCGATGCGGAAGCCGCGCACCTTCACCTGGTGGTCGACGCGACCCAGGAAATCCACCTGGCCGTCGGGACGCAGCCGCGCCCGGTCGCCGGTGCGATACATCCGCTCGTCCGGCGAGCCGATCTCGGGCACGAAACGCTCGGCGTTCAGGTCGGGCCGGCCGAGATAGCCGCGCGCCACCCCGTCGCCGGCGATGAACAGCTCGCCCGCCTCGCCAGGCGCGACCGGGACCCCGGCCTCGTCCAGGATGTACAGGCGGGTATTGTCGAGCGGACGGCCGATGGGGATGCGCTCGCTGTCGACCGACCGGACCTCGGCGAAGGTGGACCAGATGGTGGTCTCGGTCGGGCCGTAGACGTTCCAGAACCGGCCGCCTCCGCATTCGAGCAGCCGCCGCGCCAGGGCGGGATCGACCGCCTCGCCGCCGCAGAGCAGCTTCATACCTGCGCCGCGCCAGCCCGCGCCGATCAGCAGTCGCCAGGTCGCGGGGGTCGCCTGCAGCACCGTGGCGGCGCTGCTTTGGATCAGGGCCGCCAGTCGCGCTCCGTCCACCACGTCCTCGCGTCCCGCCAGGATCACCGCCGCGCCGACCGTCAGCGGGAGGAAGATCTCCAGCACCGAGATGTCGAACGAGATGGTGGTGACCGCGAGCAGGCGGTCGCGGGCGGTGAAGTCGAGCGTACGCCGGAACGCGTTCAGCAGGTTGACCACGCTGCGGTGGCGCAGCTCGACGCCCTTGGGCCGGCCGGTGGAGCCGGAAGTATAGATGACATAGGCGAGATCTTCGGGACCGGAGCGGATGGAAAAGCTTTCCGGCCCATCGACGATGTCTTCGAGCGCCAGGCTGCGCGCGGCGGCGGGGGCCAGCCCGGCGACGGAGTGTTCGGTCAGCACCAGGTCGCAGCCGGCGTCCTCCACCATCAGCGCCAGCCGCTGGGCGGGATAGGCGGGATCGAGCGGGATGTAGGCCGCGCCGGTCTTCAGCACCGCCAGCAGGGCCGCCACCGTGTCGACCGAGCGCTCCAGGCACACCCCGACGAAGCCGCCGGGGCCGGCGCCGAGCTCGGCCAGGCGGTTGGCGATCCGGGCCGAACGGCGCTCCAGCTCGGCATAGGTGAGGCGGGTCCGCCCATCCTGCACCGCCAGCGCGTCGGGGGTCCGCTCCGCCTGGGCCGCGATCAGCGTCGCCAGGCTCAGATCGCGTGGATATTTGCACGCCGTCCGGTTCAGCTCCTCCATGGAGCCGACGGTGGTCGCGTCTTTGAAAGCTAGGCTCATACGCATGGTCCTAGAACACGCTCGGACCGGCCATGTGCCGGAACAGGGTGCGCAGCATGATGGTGAGGTCGAAGCGTAGCGACCAAACCTTGATGTAGTGTAGGTCCAGCTCCACGCCCCGGCGGGCCTTGGCCACCGAGTCGATCCCACCGCGCATGCCGTTGATCTGGGCCCAGCCGGTGATGCCGGGCTTGATGCGATGGCGGGCGGCGTAGGCGCGCACGGTCTCGGTGTAGGAGAGGTCCTCGATGAACATGTTGGGCACGTGGGGACGCGGCCCCACCACCGACATCTCGCCCTTCAGCACGTTGAACAGCTGAGGCAGTTCGTCCAGCGAGGTGCGGCGCAGGAAGGCGCCCAGCTTGGTGATGCGGGGATTGTCCTTGGCGGTGCCCAGGCTGCCGTCGTCGTCGGGGTCCACAGTCATGGTGCGGAACTTGTAGATGCCGAAGCGCCGGCCGCTGAAGCCCACGCGTTCCTGGCGGAACAGCACCGGGCCGCGGCCCTCCAGCCGGATCGCCAGCGCCACCGACAAGATCACCGGGGCCAGCACGATCAGGGCGATGGCGGCCACCACATAGTCCTCGATCACCTTGACCAGCCCCTCGGTGCCCTTGAACGGATGATGCGACAGGGTCAGCGCCGGGACGCCCGCAACCTCGGTCGCCAGGGTCGCGCTCGACAGGAAGGTGGAGCGCTCGATCGGCGCGGCCACGTCGGCGGAGATCCACTGCACCTTGTCGGCCAGGGCGAAGATGCGTTCGGCCTGCTCCCACGGCAGGGCGATGACGATCAGGTCGAGGCGTTGCTCCAGCGCCAGCCGGCACAGGTCGTCCACGTCGCCCGACCCCAGCGCGGCGGTCGAGGCGTCCTCGCTATACAGTCCTTCGAAGCAGTAGGCGCCGTAGCCCTCGGCGTCGAGCAGACGCGCCCGCATCTCCTCGCCCAGCGGCCCGGCGCCGATCACCGCCACGTGCCGCCGCAGCAGGCCCGCGCGGATCGCATGGCGCAGCACCGCGAACAGCACGGTGCGCTCGACGATCAGGGCGCTCAACAACAACAGGGTCCAGCTCACCATCCAGCGCTTGGCGCCCAGCATGCCCGGCGCGAACGCCCACAGCACCACCGCCACCACGCCGACCGCCACAATCCAGCCGCCCAGCACATCGACCACCGACCATTCGGCGCGGCGATAGCGCTCAACCCGGTAGGCGCCGGCCATGCGCAGCGCGAACAACAGGGCGACCGCCGCCAGCAACCCGATCATCAACCCCTGCACCACCGTCAGCGGGTCGGCCGAGACGATCCAGGCCCGGCGCAACAGCACCGGGGCCAGGACGCAGGCCAGGATGTCGCAAAACTGTACGGCCCGATTGACCAGGCCATAACTGGGGCGAACGAAGCTGGCGCCCGAGTGGGCGTTCAGCGCCGCGCGTCCCGAGAAGGGAATAGCCGCCTCGAATCCGGCGCGCCGGGACGGGCGCGTCCTCATCTCGATGTCAGTTGAAACCGTCATGTGCCGATCCGGTTTGTTCATCGGGTACACGCATGTGTCGCGATAAGACTATGTACGTCTTCCCAGCAAGACCCGCGCCACCCGAATTAAACTACATGCTTATGATTAATTTTCCCGAGTTTGGAGTTTTGCAACGAATACGCCCGCACGAGGTGTAAGGTCGAAATCCTGGATACTTCGTTAGGGTTGTACCATGCCCCAGGTTGAGCGCCCCGAAAACGAGACCGCCCCCACATCGCCGCTGAGACTGCGTCGGGCCAGCGATCGCACGCCCAATGTGCGGGCCCGCGCACCCTTGCGGCTCGGCATGGCAGGGGGCGGGACGGACCTTTCGCCCTATTGCGACCGCTTCGGCGGCGCGGTGCTGAACGCAACCATAGATCGGTTCGCCTTCGCCCACGTCAATCCCAATCCAGAGGGCAAGCTGGTCTTTCGCGCCAGCGATATCAACCTGGAGGAGAGCTACGCGCCCACCGCCGAGCTGCCGCTCGACGGCGGCCTGGTGCTGCACAAGGCGGTCTACCGGCACATGGTGCGCACCTACAACCTGTCGCCCGCCCCGGCCCTGACCGTCTCCACCACCACCGACGCGCCGGCCGGTTCGGGGCTGGGATCGTCCTCAGCCCTGGTCGTGGCGCTGGTGGAGGCGTTCCGCGCCGCGCTCGACCTGCCGCTGTCACCCTACGACGTGGCCAAGTTGGCCTTCACCATCGAGCGGGTGGATCTGGGCCTGGCCGGCGGTCGCCAGGACCAATACGCGGCGGCCTTCGGCGGGGTGAACTTCATGGAGTTCCTTCCCGAGGACCGGGTGATCGTCAATCCGCTGCGCATCGGTCGCGCCCAGCTGGCCGAGCTGGAATCCTCGCTGGTGGTCTGCTTCAGCGGCAAGTCGCGGCGCTCCGAGACCATTATCAAGGAACAGGTCAGCGGCCTGAACGCCACCAACTCCAGCAAGACGGTGGACAACATGCACCTGCTGAAAGCAGAGGCCACCGCCATGAAGCTGGCGGTGCTGGACGGCGACGTGCGCGAGGTCGCCCGCATCCTCAACCGCTCGTGGGAAGCCAAGAAGAACACCGCCAGCGGCGTCAGCACGCCGCTGATCGACACCCTGTTCGACGCCGCCCTGATCGAGGGCGCGTGGGGCGGCAAGGTTTCGGGCGCGGGCGGCGGCGGTTTCCTGATGTTCTGCACCGACCCGGAGAACCGCTACCGCCTGGTCTCGGCCCTCAACGAGGCGGGCGGCCACGCCAGCTCGGTCAAGTTCACCTTCGGCGGCGCAGAAGCCTGGACCGTGCCGGGCTAGCTCTCCTTCTCCCCTTGCGGGAGAAGGAAGGGGCCCGCGCGTCGACAGACGCGTGGGAAGGTTGAGGGGTCGACGAACGCTTATCGTCTTCCCCTAGCGTGACCCCTCACCCTCCCAGCTTCGCTGGGCCCCTCCCTCTCCCGCAAGGGGAGAGGGGGATCAACGACACCCCGTCCGTCCCAACCCGGCACAGGCCGCGCGCAGCAGCATCGCCCCGTCGGGATACGCCGCCGAGGCCGCTACCCCATAGGGCTGCTCCAGCATCGGATAGACCATCACCCCGCCGCGCGGGTCCCGCGCCAGCGTCCGCGCCAGCCCCTCCGCTCCCGGCGCGCTGTAGAACGGCCCGTCGCCGCCCTTCAGCCGCACCTCGGTCCCGACCAGCAGCGGCCCCTTCCACCACAGCCGGTAGGCGTTGAACGCGGCCACCGGATCGAACCGCTCGCCCGCGTCGTATGCCTGGATGCTGATCAGGTCGACCAGACGCGCCGCCGGATCGCGCAGCAGCCCCAGCATCGACCCGATGTACGGCCCGCCGGTGGGCTGGGCGTCGCGATAGCTCCCCTCCCCGTAAGCGCCGACGCTGACCGCCGCCACCGCCAGCACGTAGGGGCGCGGCAGCACGGCGCGCAGGCGATGTAGATAGGCGATGTAGGTCGGCCCGACCCGGCAACCGATCCGCCCATCCCCGCCGCGCGTGCAGCCAGGATCGTCGGTCTCGTAGTCCACGTCCACCCCGTCGGCGCCCAGATCGCGCACCAGCCGCCCGACCGCCTGGGCGTCCAGCCCCTCCCAGGCGCGATAAGCCCCGCCGCCGACGCTGACCAACACCCGCGTGGCGGGATGGCGGCGCTTCAGCAGGGCGATGGCGTCGCGCAGGGTGCGGCCGTCGATGCGGTAGTCGAGCCCGGTCCCCGACAGGTCCAGATCGCCCCGGTAGCTCAGGTCCGGCTTGACGAACGCCAGGGCCAGCACGTCCACATAGGCCGGCGTATTGGCGAGCGTGGTGTCGGCGGCCGTCGCCCCCGCCCGCTCGCGCCAGCTGTCGTGGTAGGCCATGATGATGTGGGCCGGCAGCGGCGCGCCCGGGGGTGCGGCGGCTCCCATCGCCAAGCCGGCGGCGATCAGGCACAGGGAACCGATGAGCGAGCGCATGGGGCCAGCTAACCACCCACCGGCGACGCCCGCCACCCTGACCCTGCCCGAGCCCGGCGATATCCACCTGTGGCGCGCCGACCTGGACGCCATCGAGCCCGACCTCGCCTGCCTCAATGACGAGGAACGCGCCCGCGCCGCCCGCTTCCGCACCGCCGAGCTGACCCACCGCTTCGCCGCCGGCCGCACCCGCCTGCGCCAGGTGCTGGCGCGTTACCTGGGCTGCACGCCAGCCAAGGTGAAGTTCAGCTACAACCCGTTCGGCCGGCCGGAGCTGGCGCACGCCCCGCCCGGCTCGAACCTGGACTTCAACCTGTCCCACACCGAGAACCACTTCCTGCTGGCGGTGGCGCGCGGCCGGGTCGGCGTCGACATCGAGCTCAGCACCCGCGAGACCGACCTGACCGGCCTCGCCCGCCAGGTGATGTCGCCCGACGAACTGCGCACCTTCGAGGCCCTGCCCGACCCCGAGCGCACCGCCGCCTTCTTCGCCCTGTGGACCGCCAAGGAGGCGATCATCAAGGTGCTGGGAACCGGCTTCTCCCGCGACGCCCGCACCCTGCAAATCGGCTGGACCGAACCGCTGTCCCTGACCGACGCGGGGCGGACCTATCGGGTGCGGCGGGTGGATTATGCGCCGGGCGTCCCTGCGGCGGTGGCGCTGGAGGGGGTGGTCGAGAATATTCGGGAAACGCAATCCTGATACGAGCCCCGACCTAGGTCGTAGACTCATAAGCACGGAGCCACAGGCGCATAGAGGCGAGCTGGACCATGGCGAGGAAGTTGGCGGCGAGCTTGTCGTAGCGGGTGGCGACGCGGCGGAAGTGCTTCAGCTTGGAGAAGAACCGCTCGATGAGGTTGCGCTCGCGGTAAAGCCGCTTGCTGAAGCAGGGTTTCCAGCGCCGGTTGCTCTTGGGCGGGATGTTGGGCGTGGCGCCTTGGTCCTGGATCAGCTCGCGGACGCGGTCGGCATCATAGGCCTTGTCGGCCAGCACGATGGTGCGCGGGCCGAGGTGGTCGAGCAGCGTGTCGGCGATCCGCCCATCGTGCGCCTGACCCGGTGTTAGGCCAAGCCGGATCGGGAGGCCCTGCGCGTCAACGACGACGTGGATTTTGGTCGTGAGCCCGCCGCGTGATCGACCGAGACAGTGATCTGCACCCCCTTTTTTGCTGTCGCGGCCTGCTGGTGGGCGCGAACGGAGGTGCTGTCGATCATCTGGATGTCGCCCTCGTGGGCGGCGGTGATAGCGTCCATCAGCCGGTCCCAAACGCCTGCCTTTCGCCATCGTACGAAGCGGTTGTAGCAGGTGGTGCGCGGACCGTAGCGCTCGGGCAGATCGCGCCATGGCGCACCGGATCGCAGCACCCAGAAGATGCCGTTCAGCACGCGACGGTCGTCAACGCGCGGCACGCCTCTGGGCTTGTTGGGCAAGAGCGGCTCGATCACGCTCCACTCGAAATCGGTCAGGTCGTATCGGCTCATGACGACGCTGAATCATGATCGCGTGCGCCTGCGAAGAGGGTACATAGCACGGGGGGAGCGAGGGCAGCATGACCGACTACAGCGACTACGAACCCATACTCGCCGTTATCGAAGCTGCCATCGATAAAGCCCGCAAAAACCCAAAGCCGGATCAGCCTACCCCAAGTGACGATTACATCGCCTGGGTCGTCCTCCAGGAACTCCGACGAGCAGGCTGGACCATCAGCCAAAACACCAATCTCGCTGACCCGGCAGCCTGACCTCGTTTATGAGTTCACGGCCTAAAACAATCGGCCCGCCATCATCACATTCGCTGAAACGCCTGGACCTTCTTTAATCATGCCCGTCCCGACACCCTCCGAAGATGAATTCGCATTCTTTTTCGAATGCGAACCTGATGTCAAAGACGCCGATGTGCCATGGCCTTATAATACTCTGTCATACACGTTTCAGGTAGGGCATGATTTCATCAGCTTCACCATTAGCCCCGGTTACAGCTCCTTAAGCATTAGCTTGAACCAGAATGGGCGGGAAATGTCGCGCGCCGATCTCAATAGCTTCTCGTCGGTGGAAATCGAGCAGGAGCGAGGGCGAGAGATGTTAGTGGTTCGCTTCGGCGTGAATGCCGAGTCCTCATTGTGGCTCACCTTGAAGCCGGAAATCCGCCTAGCCATCGAAGCGTAGACAATCTTACAGGTCGTCAACTGTCGCCCGACTCCCCCTCCCCGTTCCGCAAGAAGCAGAACGCCATCGCCATGCAGGTCATCGCCTCGCCGGGGGCGAAGGTGACGGGCAGGATGGGCGAGACCAGGACGATGTAGACCACGTAGTCGAACACCGCGCGTGGGACGGCGGCGGGCGCCCGCGCGGCGCGCCAGGTGATCTTCAGCGCCGCCCAGTGCAGCAACAGCAGCAGCCCCACCCCGATCAGACCGTACTCGAAGGTCACGCCCAGCCAGCCCAGGTCGGCCAGGAAGAACACCCGCGTGCCGACGATGTCGCCCAGCGACACGTCGCCGACCCGCGTGGCGCTGCCCGAGCCGAAGATCCAGCGGTGGGGCTGGGCGTTGAGGAACTCGATGGCCTTGGTGATCTCGGCCTGGCGGGTGGTCAGCGAACCGCCCAGGCTCTTCTGCACGCTGGAGGAGTGGGCGTAGGCCCACACCGCCGGGACCCCCAGCATGACGGCCACCGCCAGGGCGGCGAGCGCCGGGGCGCGCCAGCGCCTCAGGCTGAACAGCGCGCCCAGGATCACCACGAAGACCATGCCGCCGATCGCCGTGCGCTGCTTGTAGATCATCACCAGCAACACAAAGCAGATGAGCATGGCCACTGGCTTCCACACCTTGGGCTTGATCCAGAACGAGCGGTTCAGCGCGAACACCAGGATCGAGCCGAAGAACATCGGCATGTAGATGCGGTAGCCGCGCTGCTCGTCGTACAGGAACAGCTTGGTCGAGTTGGCGCCGTCGTCGTAGACCCGGTGCGGCACCACCAGCCACAGCGCCACCAGGGCTGTGAAGGTGATCACGCCCCAGCCCAGGGTCACGCGGCTGAGGGTCTTGCTGTCGACCTTGAGCAGGACGAAGACGGCGGCGGCCGACAGGGCGATGGCCAGCGACCAGATCTTGGCCGTGGTGGCCAGGGCGGCGGCGATGGTGTCGCCCAGTTCGAACACCCCGATCAAGGGCGTGACCCCCATCATCCAGGCGATGGTGACCAGCAGGATCACCCGGTACGGCAGGGCCAGCCGCATGCAGGCCCAGAAGGCCAGCGGCAGGGTCAGGATCGGCCACGCCTTGGTCAGCGCATAGACCGGGGCCACGTCGACCACGTACTGGAAGCTCTGGGCGAACAGGGGCAGCACGCCGACCAGGGCCCAGAAGCGCCAGTCGCTAACCAGCCCACGCAGCCAGGCGGTCGCCGGGCTGGCGGTCCCTTCCGGCGTCAGCGAGGTCTTGAGCACGCCGCCGCGGTAGGGCTTCAGCACCGTCCCCCTGGGCGCGGGCGACTGGACGCTCATGTCAGTTCGCGCCGGGCGGGGCGGCGTCGGGATCGCCATGGCTGCGCGCCCCGGCCGGGCCGAAGCGGGCGCGCGCGGCGATCCACAGCACCGGGCCGGACTGGAAGAACACCCGGCCGAAGTGGCGGCGCGGGTTCTGGATCAGGCGGTACAGCCACTCCAGGCTGGCGTTGCGGTAGACCTCGGGCGCGCGCTTGATCAGGCCGGTGAGGAAGCTCAGCGAGCCGCCGATGCAGAAGGCCACGCCCGTCGCCCCGCCCAGCTCCACCGTGCGCCGGCCCACGAAGTCGGACTGCGGCGCGCCCACGGCGATGAACACGAAACGCGCCGGGTGCTCGCGGATGAAGGCGGCGCAGCGGTCGACCTCCACCGGGTCGCGACCGAAGCCCATGGGCGGATCGTACCAGACGATATGCTTCAGCCCGAACTGGGCGCGCAGCCGCCGCTCCACCTCCGCGCCGCCGCCGATGATGGTGATCGGGTCGTCCGGCGTGATGACGCGTGCGAACAAGGCGGCGGTCAGGTCGCTGCCGGCCGCCACGGGGAAGTCGCGCTTCCACAGCTTCAACGACAGCAGGCGCAGGATGCGGCTGTCGTTGAGCACCAGCCACGCCTTCTCCATCGCCTGGACATAGCGGGGATCGCCCTTGTCGGCGCCGACGATCCACTGGGCGTTGGGGGTGACGACATAGGCGAAGGGCGCGTCGGCCGGGCGCGCGGCGATCATGTCCACCGCCGTGTCGAGCGAGGCCGGGGTGAAGCGCAAGCCCAGGAACCAGCGACGCTCGATCCCCGCGGCCGGATCGACCCAGACCGGGGCGGCCGAAGCGGGGCCTGACGGGCTCAAAAGACGACCCCGTTCCCCGCCGAATAGCTGAAGTCCAGCCCCTTGTTGAACGGGATCAGCTTGTTCAGGTTCTCGTCCACCCACAGGTCGAGCTCGCCGATCCGGCTACGCGGCACGAACACCACGTCCTCCGGCGCTAGCGCTACCCGATCCTGCGCCGCGCCTTCGGAAACGAAGCGCTGCAGGTTGACCGTGCGCAGCATGACCGGCCCGCCCCCAGGAGGTGGGCGCAGGATCACCACCTGATCCATCCGCGCCTCGGGCAGGAAGCCGCCGGCCAGCAGGATCGCCTCCAGCGGGGTGGCGCGCGGCGGCAAGGGGAACACGCCGGGCTTCTGCACCGCGCCGCCGACCAGCACGCGGGCGGACTTGGCGTCGGTCACCGCCACGCTGACGATGGGTTGGCGCAGATAGCCGGACGCCGCCTGGGCGATGGCGAGCTGGAGCTGGGCGGGGGTCAGGTTCTGGGCCGGAACCCGGCCCGCCACCTTCAGCGAGATATAGCCGTCCGGCCCGACCACCGTCTCCTCGCCCAGCTCGGGCGTCAGCAGGAAGTCCACCTTGACCTTGTCGCCGGCGCCCAGGCGATAGGGCGGCGGCGCGTCGGTCCAGGGCGAGAAGGCCAGCGCCCGGTTCTCGCGCGGGCGGATCGCCTGCGTGGTGCTGCATCCCTGCAGCAGCGCGCCCGTGCCCAGGCTGAGGCCGAACCCCAGCAGCAAGGTCTGTCTGCGGGTCAGAGCCATCGGTACAGCTTCTCCGGGATGTAGTAGCCACGGAAGGTGAAGACGAAGCCCAGGATGTCGCCGCCGGCGGCCAGCACCGTCTCCTTGAGCTGGCGAGCGGCGGGCGCGCGGGTCTTCTCGGCGCGCACCACCAGCACATTGGCGTCGGCCAGCGCATAGAGTCGGCGCGCGGCGTACTGGCTGAAGTCCTTGCGCGCCACGATCAGGATGCGGTCGAAGTGGGGCTGGATCGCCTCGAGGCTCGCCTGCACCTCGGTCAGCGGCAGGCGCGGGTCGCCGAACGGCGAGGCGCCGGCGTCCAGCGCCAGCCACAGCTTGGGCGTGCTGGTGCGCGCCACCGTCAGCGTCGCGCTCGCCGCCGGCAGGGTGCGCACGGCCGGCGACTTGTCGATCATCTTGGCGTAGCGGGCCTCGGAATCGAAATCGACCAGCAGGGTGCGCTGGCTCTGCTCCGCCGCGATCGCACGGGCCAGCTCGAGTGCGAAGTCGGACTTGTCCTCCGCCTCGGTGGCGGCGATCTGGATCACCTTGAGCAGCCGGCCGTCCACCGCGGTGTCGACCAGCAGGGTGGCGAACCGGCCCACAGCCGCACGCCCCTCGGGACTGCGGAAATGGCTCTCGCGGGCGTCGAAGTGGGCGAGGTTGGGGATGCGCAGCGAGCGGCTGGCCTCGCCCGGGGTGATGAACACCTGGCGGCCCAGCATGGCCAGCCCGCTGACCACCACCGCCAGCACGATCCCCAGGAGCAGGCCGCCGATCAGGAAGGTCAGGCGCAGGCTGTGCGGCTTGGCCGGCGGGGCGGGCGGCTCGATCACACGGAAGCCGCTGTCGCGCAGCCCCTGGGCCTGGTCGCGCAGCGCCGCGCCGGCCTGGGTGACGGAGAGCTGGCGGTAGATGCCGTCGGTGACGTCGCGCTGACGCTGCAGGTCGTGGATCTGGCCGGAGACGTCGCGCAGCTGGCCGATGCGGCCCTGGGCCTGGCCGATCTGGCGGCCCAGCTCGGCGATCTGCTCGGCCAGGGATTGGCGCTCGATCTTCAGGTTGGACAGCCGGCTGTCCAGCTGGTCCAGCACCGGATTGCGCTGGGTGCGATCGGTCAGGTAGCGGTCGCGGCCGTTCTGGGTCATCTGGGCCTCGGCGGCGGCGATCTTGGCGTCGTCTTCCTTCAGGCCCGGCCACTTGTCGGTGTACTGGGCGGCCAGGTGGGCGCGGTCCTGGCGCAGGCGCAGCAGGGTGTTGCGGGCGTCGTCGTTGGCGATGGCGTTGGTGCTGTCCTGGCTCTGAAACACTCGGGCCGGGGTGGCGGCGACGCCCTGGCTGGTGGCCGACAGTTCCGCGTCCGCCGCGCTCAGCCGCTCCTTGGCTTGGCTCAGCCGCTGGTTCAGGTTGTCGAGACGGTTGTTGGCGAGCTGGGTGTCCTGGGCGATGTCGATCACCCCGTTCTTGGCCCCAAGCTGCTGGATCTGGCCATCGATGCCCCGGAGCTGGGCGGCGTAGCGGCGCAGCTCCTCGCCCTGGGGACCGTAGGCCGGGTCCAGGAACATGGCCGCGCGGCGATCCCCGAACGCCGCGATCAGCGCCTCCAGCGCCTGGGCCGACAGGTTGCGGTCGGATGCGGTAAAGCTGACGTGGACGACGTTGGAGGTCGGCTCGGCGCTGACCCGCAGCGCCTTCTTGAACCGCTCCGCCGTGTCGGCCATCGGGCGCGCGCCGTGATGGTGCAGGAACGGCAGGCCGCCCAGGTCGGCCAATTTCTCGGGCCCGATCCGTCGGATCGCGGCCTCGATCACCGGGTCGCTCTGCAATATCTGCACGTCGGACTGGACGATGCGGAGGATCTGGTCGTTGGCGGCGGGACCGGACGGGCCTTGCGGAACAAGCACGTCGGTGGGGTCGGGCAGCACCAGCAGCGAGCTGTCAGCGGTGAACTGGGGGGGGCTCAACAGGGCGCCGACGATCCCCAGCGCCAGCCCCGCGAGCACGCAGGCCAGGACGATGCGGATGTTGTAGAAGCCCTGGACGAAGACGTCCCTCAGCGAGAACAAGCCGCTGAGGGGTTCGGTCGCGCCGGATGCGGGGGTCTGCGCGCTGACCAATGCCATGGGTTGGTAGCCTCGCCCGCCCTTCGGAAGCTCCCTCGTGCAAGCACACTGCTAGCGACGTCACAGGGTCTTTTACATTCAACCCCGATTCGCGAACCGGCAGGAAGCTTGAGAATGGGCCTTGGCCTGCGGCGAAGGCGCCCGGTGCGCGACTCCGGCCCCCATCGGGCGGGAGCCGATTCACCATGCACACCCAAAACGCGTAAGTTTAATAAGATACACTTTAGCGAGTAACGCTTTCGCAATTGTCGCGGGCGCTAAATGCATGCAGTTGTAAATTACGGAACTCTTCGCGTCTAGGTTGCCTCCTTACGCACCGGCTTTCCGCCCGCCCACATCTGGCCCGCAGGACCGAGCATGCCGTTTCAGGCTGTCCTCCACAGGGGGTTCCCGGGGTTCCGCCATCCTCGGCGGAACCGTCGTAGCTCTTTCCCCCACGGCCTCGCGGCTTGGCGGGATCAGCGGGGCTCGATGGCGGTGGAGTTCGCCATCATCGGCCCGCTCCTGGTCCTGCTCCTGCTCGGGATCGTGGTCTACGGCGGCTACTTCATGCTGTCGCACTCGGTGCAGCAGATGGCCGACGACTCCGCCCGCGCGGCGGTCGCAGGCCTGACCGACACCGAACGCCAGCAGCTCGCCTCAACCGCGATGGCCAATGACGCCAAGGCCTACAACTATCTCGTGACCAACAACCTGAAGCTCAGCTACGCCGACCAGAACTCCACCCTGACGGTCCAGATCGCCTACGACGCGAGCACCAGCCCCTTCTGGGCGCTCAACGGCATCGTGCCGATGCCCCCCTCCAACATCGTCCGCAGCGCCTCCGTCCAGCTGGGAGGGTTCTGATGCCCTGTCCGCCGGCCGGCGCCTGCGCGTCGTGGCGTGGGGTGCTTGGGCGCTGGTCCTGCGACAACCGCGGCGTATCGGCGGTGGTGCTGGCGGTCAGCTTCGCCGCCCTGATGGCGGCGACGGCGTTGGCGGTGGACGTCGGCTCGGTGTTCCTGAGCGCGCGGCGGCTGCAGGGCCTGGCCGATCTCACCGCCATATCCGCCGCCCAGGACCTGAACGGCGCCGCCAACGCCCAGAGCCAGGCGCAGAGCGCGGCCCAGGCCACCGTCAACGCCAACGCCTGGGCGGTCAACGACAGCAACGGCCAACCGATCACGCCCAGCGTCTCGCTCGGGGTCTACACCCCCGACCCGACCCAGCCCGCCGCCAACCGCTTTACCGCCACGGCCACCGCCCCGAACGCGGCGCGGGTGACGCTGACCATGCCGGTCCATCTGTATTTCGGCGGCATGATCCTGGGCCGCAACACCTTCAACATATCGCGCACCGCCACCGCCGCCTCCACCCAGCTGGTCGCCTTCTCCATCGGAACGGGACTGGCGTCGGTGAACGGCGGCGTGGCCAACGCCCTGCTGTCGGCCCTGACCGGCAGCAGCGTGTCGCTGTCGGTGATGAACTACAACGCCCTGCTCGGGGCCAAGGTGGATCTGCTGACCTATCTGTCGGCCCTCTCCACCCGGCTGAACCTCACCGCCGGGACCTACAACAGCCTGCTGTCGGGCCAGATCTCCACGCCCACCGCGCTGTCGGCGCTCGGCGACGCGCTCAACGCCCAGGGCCAGACCGCCGCGGCCACAGCCGTCAACCAGCTGGCCAGCGCCAGCGTGTCCGCGCCGGGGGTGCAGCTCTCCGCCCTGTTCGACCTCGGCCCCTACGGCAACCAGGACCACGGCTTCTCCACCGGCGGGGCGGCGGTGTCGCTGAACGCCATGTCGGTGGTCAGCGCCCTGCTCACCGCCGCCCAAGGCGGTCGCCAGCTCCAGCTCGACCTGACCGCTGCGCTGCCGGGGGTGGCGTCGGCCACCGCCTTCCTGGCCATCGGCCAGCGCGCCGCCAATTCGCCCTGGATGACCATCACCCAGAGCCAGAGCGTCATCGTCCGCACCGCCCAGACCCGCCTGTACATCCAGGTCAGCGTGGGATCGACCGTCGTCAATGTACTGAACGGCCTGCTCAACCCCCTCGGCGCGCTGCTGGGGGGCAACTCGACCACCTCCGTCACGGGCAACGGCCTGGTCAACCTGGACGCCTATGTGGAGCTGGCCTCGGCGCAGGCCAAGCTATCCGCCCTGACCTGCTCGCGCGATCCGACCAAGCAGGCGGTGTCGCTCCAGGTGCTGCCCAGCCTGGGAACCGTAGCTGTAGCCCAGGTAGCCAACCCGTCCACGCTCAACGACTTCTCCACCCCGGTCACGCTCACCCCGGACCTGCTGTTGAACCTGCCGCCGCTCCTGACCGCCTCGATCTACGCCAACATCAGCGTCGGCGGCGGGAACGCCGCCTGGCAGACGGTCAATTTCAACGCCACCGACATCGCCAACGGGGCGATGAAGACCGTGACCACCAACGACATCGCCCAGGCCACGCTCGCCTCTCTGCTCAGCAACACCTCCATCTCGGTAAACCCGCTCGGCGGGGGGGGGATCACGATTTCGACCTCGGTTATCAGCCCGTTGCTCATGCCCGTGATCCAGCCCGTGGGCGCAGCCCTGGACGGCGTGATCAACCAGCTGACGGCCCTGGCCGGCGTCCAACTCGGCACGGCGACCGTCTGGGTCGACGGGGTGCGCTGCAACGGCTCGGCCCTGGTGGGCTGATCGCCGAGGCGGAACGACGCGAACCGACCGGCCCATGCGCATCCCCCTTGCGCCCTCCGACGACCGGGGCTATAGCCCCCGCCTTCCCACGCTGTTCCGCGGTAGCTCAGCGGTAGAGCAATCGGCTGTTAACCGATTGGTCGTAGGTTCAAATCCTACCCGCGGAGCCAGCGCTGGGAAGGTATCCCCTCGAAATCGTCGGGCTTTTGAATTCGCCCTCCGGGGCGTGCCGAAGCTCGCCCTGATTTCCTGAAGCGCCCGAAAGTGCGGCAAAGTGGTCGCCCTGCTCCTGGCGGCGGCCGCAGGCGAAGCGCACCCGTGCAGCTTGGAGCGACGCGGCGGCCTTTCCGATAGCGAAGCTTGCAACAGATCGCTCAGATCGAACGTTTCCACGGCAGCCCGTCGATCCAATTAAATTCCTGATATAATTGCGAATACGACGGGCTTTGCATCTTCTAACACCGCTCAACTCGCCTTGGATGGGTCGGGGTGGGAAGTTGAGGCGCAGTGGAGCGATGCGATGAAACAGTGGGATCTCCGTGGCAAGGCTCGTCAGGCGCGGATCGCCGATGGTATGGCGCACGCCGCCGGCAAGATCGTCGCTGCGGACAAGCTGGTGGCGTTCCTAGAGGCCGTGATCCTCTCCGGCGATCGTGTCTGTCTGGAGGGCGACAACCAAAAACAGGCCGACCTCCTCGCGCGCGCACTGGCGCAGGTCGATCCGGCCAAGATCCACGACCTGCACATGATCCAGTCCGGGGTCGTGTTGCCCGAGCATCTGGACCTGTTCGACAAGGGCGTCGCCCGGCGGCTGGACTTCTCCTATTCCGGCCCACAGTCGGCGCGGATCGCGCGCATGCTGTTCGGCGGTAAGATCGAGCTGGGGGCGATCCACACTTACCTGGAGCTTTTCGCCCGTTACTTCATCGATCTGACGCCCCAGGTCGCGCTCATCGCCGCGGTCAGCGCCGACCGGGACGGCAATCTCTATACCGGGCCCAACACCGAGGACACGCCGACCGTCGTGGAGGCCACCAGCTTCGGCAACGGCCTGGTGATCGCCCAGGTCGGCGAGATCGTTGATCGTGTGCCGCGCGTCGACATTCCCGGCGACCGGGTCCACTTCGTCGTCGACGCCGGCAAGCCGTTCTACGTCGAGCCGCTGTTCACCCGCGATCCCGCCGCGATCACCGAGACGCAGATCCTGACCGCCATGCTGGCGATCAAGGGGCTCTATCAGCCCTATGGCGTTCGCCGGCTGAACCACGGCATCGGCTTCAACACCGCCGCCATCGAGCTGCTGCTGCCGACCTATGCCGAGAGGCTCGGCCTCAAGGGCAAGATCTGCACCCACTGGGCGCTGAACCCCCACCCGACGCTGATCCCCGCGATCGAGGCCGGGTGGGTGGAGCAGATCCACTGCTTCGGTTCTGAAGTCGGCATGGACGACTACCTGCGCGCCCGTTCCGACATCTTCTTCACCGGATCGGACGGTTCGCTGCGCTCCAATCGCGCGTTCAGCCAGACCGCCGGCCTCTACGCCTGCGACCTGTTCATCGGCTCGACGCTGGAGATCGACCTCAAGGGCCACTCGTCCACCATCACGCCGGATCGGATCGCCGGTTTCGGCGGCGCGCCCAACATGGGCTCCGACGCCCGTGGGCGTCGCCATCCAAGCGCGCCCTGGCTGCAGGCCGGCCAGGAGGCCGATCCCGACACGCCCGCGCCTCTGCGCCGGGGCCGCAAGCTCGTGGTCCAGATCGGCGAGACCTTCGGCGAAGCCAATGCGCCGCTATTCGTCGAGAAGCTGTCGGCGCTGGAGCTGGCCGAGAAGCTGAGCCTGCCGCTGGCGCCCATCATGGTCTACGCCGACGACACCACCCACATCATCACTGAGGAAGGCATCGCCAACCTGCTGCTCTGCCGCGACAAGGACGAACACGAGCAGGCGATCCGAGGCGTGGCGGGCTTCACCGAGGTCGGCCGCCAGCGCGACAAAAAAATGGTCGAGCGGCTGCGCGAACGCAAGGTGATCCAACGGCCGGAAGACCTCGGCATCGATCCATTGGACGCCAATCGCAGCCTGCTCGCCGCCCGCTCGATCAAGGACCTCATGCTCGCTTCGGGCGGGCTTTACCGGCCGCCGAGCCGGTTCCGCAACTGGTAGGATCCGCACCATGGAAACCCTGCGTTTCGAATTCTCCGCGCTTACGCCCGCGAAGGGCGTTCGCAAGACAGCGCTGGTCGGCGTCGTCGCTTCGGGCAATCTCGAAGTGTTGCTGGAGCGGGAAGGCGCCCCCGATCGCTGCACGATCGAGATCAACACCTCCGCTCACGGCTTCAGGCCGCTGTGGGAGGCGGTGATGGCCGACTTCACGTCCCGCCGCACGGCCGGCGGCCTACGCATCTCCATCAACGACGGGGGCGCACGGCCGGACACGGTTTCCCTGCGCCTGGCCCAGGGCGTGCGCCTGATCGAGGAGCCGCAAGCATGAACGCTGCATCCGCCACCCCGCATGCGCGGTTGAGCTGGTTCGAGGCCGGCGCCCGCGAGCGCCTCGCGGCTCTGCTCGATCCCGGCAGTTTCGAGGAGTTCATCGGACCCGAGAAGCGCGAGATCAGCCCGCACTTGAAGATCTTCGACCTGCCCGCGCAATTCGACGACGGGATCGTGGTCGGCGGCGCCAGGATCGACGGCGCGCCGGTGCTGGTCGCGGCGCAGGAGGGGCGCTTCATGGGCGGCGCCTTCGGCGAGGTGCACGGCGCCAAGCTGACCGGCCTGCTCCGCGCCGCCAAGGCGCTGAAGCGCGACGTCGTCATCGCCTTCGACACCGGGGGCGTGCGACTGCAGGAAGCCAACGCCGGCGAGCTGGCGATTTCCGAGATCATCCGGGCGCTGGTCGAGGCGCGGACCGCAGGCGTGCGCGTCGTCGGGCTGATCGGCGGTCGCGCGGGCTGTTACGGCGGCGGCGGGCTGATCTCGGGCTGCTGCTCTACGCTGGTGGTGTCCGAACAGGGCCGGATCAGCGTCTCCGGACCGGAGGTGATCGAGACCAACAAGGGCGTCGAGGAGTTCGACTCCCGAGATCGCGCCCTGGTCTGGAGGACGATGGGCGGCAAGCACCGCTACCTGATCGGCGGCGCGGACATCTTCGTCGACGACAACGCCGCCGCCTTCCGCGACGCCGCCATCGTCGCGCTCGGCCGCCCCGCCGGTTTCGATAGGAAAAGGCTCGCGGCCGAACAGGCGCGGCTCGAACGCCGGCTCACGCGCTTTGGCGCGGACCGGGATGGCCGCGATGTATGGCGCGAACTCGGGCTGACCCAGGCCGACGCCGTGCCGGAACTGTCGACTGACGCCTTCCTCCACCAAGCCGCCGATCACCGGGAGACCGCCGATGACGCTCGATGACATCCTCGCATCGCTGTTCGGCGATGCGCATGACGTGGCGCTCGATGGCGACAGCCTTTCCGGACGGGGAACCTTGCCGCAGGGCGGCGTGGTCCATGTTCTCGGCTTCGCCCATCGGGCCGAGCTAGGCGTCGACCAGGCCATCGCCCTGGCCGGCCGGGTGCTCGACATCGCCAGGACCGACGACGGCTTGCCGATCCTGTTCCTGATCGACTCCAGCAGCCAGCGGATGAGCCGGCGGGACGAACTGATGGGCCTCAGCGAATATCTCGCCCATCTGGCCAAGGCGCTGTTGTTCGCGGAACAGGCCGGCCACCGCAGCGTCGGCCTGCTCTATGGCGGAAGCGCCGCCGGGGCCTTCATCGCCTCGGCCCTGGCCTGCGGGGTGCTGGTGGCGCTGCCCGGCGCGCATCCGGAGGTGATGGACCTGCCGTCGATGTCCCGCGTGACCAAGCTGCCGCTCGCGGTCTTGCAGGAGAAGGCGAAAACCACGCCGGTCTTCGCGCCGGGCATGGAGAACCTGGTGCTGGCCGGCGCCATCGCAGAGGTGTGGGACCCGGCCCGGCCGCTGTCCGGCCAGCTCGAGGCGCTGCTCGCCCAACCGACGGCGGGCGACCCGCGGGGCGCGCTCGGCAAGGCGCGCGGCGGACGAACCAAGGCGCTGGACATCGCCGAGAGGGTCGTCGCCCTGGCCACGGCCCATGGCTGAGGCTGCTGCCCCGCTTGAACGCCACCACATGGTCCGCGCCGCGCCTGCGGCGTGGACCGCGATGCTGGCGGGTCGCGGGGACTTGGCCGACGAACCGCTCCTGGCCGCCTGGGCGCAGCGCGGCTGGCCGCTGATCGCGCGCCGGCCGGTCTGCGAGGACGTCCCCGGCACGGTCCCGCTCGGCCTGCCGCTTCCGCCGGCGCGGGAAAAACGACGGCTGACGCTTCGTCTCGCCCCCGAGGACCTTGTCGACAGCGCGCCGCCGCCGACCCTCGCCGACGCCAGGGCCGCCGCGCCGGAAGCCTGGCGAAACACCATCGCGTCGCTGCTGGCCCTCGACCCCCAGGTGCGGTGCTTCGGCAGTCTGGCCTGGCAGCACCTGACCGGGCTCGCCTATCTCACGGCGGAGTCCGACCTCGACCTGCTCTGGCGGGTCGACTCGGCCGAGGCCGCCGACGCCTTGGCCGGTCGCATCGCCGAGATCGCCGAGCGCGCGCCCATGCGGATCGATGGCGAGTTCGTCACCCCCGCAGGCGTTGGCGTGCAATGGCGGGAATGGCGTTCCCCGGCGCGCGAGTTGGTGGCGAAAGACCGCTATGGCGTCCGCCTGGCGGATCGGGCGGAGCTCCTGCCATGACCATGCCCAAGGCCACGCCATGCCAAGCGCACGACGCGGCGGCGACAGGCCGCTGGGCGAGCGAATGCCTGAGGCTGGAGGTGGCCACCTATCCCAAGCCCGGGCTGGTCAGCCACGTGGACACCGGTGCGCACCAGGACATGGACGCGGCCCTGCTCGACGCCAGCGCCGCGACGCTGGAAGCCTATTTCGCGGACCTGGCCGAGGCCGGCGCCGCGGGGGACCCGATGGGACCGCTGCGGGTGATCGGCATGGCCGCCGAGCGCGCCATGCTGGCCACGACGGGCGGCGTGAACACCCACCGCGGCGCCATCTTCGGCATGGGCCTGCTTTGCGCCGCCGCGGGTTTCCGCGACGCCTACCGGACGCCCGGGACGCTGGGCTCCATCGTTGCGGCGCGCTGGGGCGTCGAGATCCTCGACGGCCCCGTCGCCCTGCACAGCCATGGCTCGGAGGTCGCCCGGCGGCACGGCGCAGGCGGCGCGCGGGCCCAGGCGGCGGCGGGCTTTCCCGCCCTCTATGAGGTGGCGCTGCCGGCGCTGAGCCTGGGTCGAACCCTTGCGCCCGGCGACGCGGAGGCCGCCCGCGTCCAGGCGTGCCTGAGCCTGATCGCCTCGGTCGAGGACACCAACCTGCTCTATCGCGGCGGCCCGCAGGGGCTGGCGTTCGCCCGCCTCCAGGCCCGCCGGTTCCTCGACGAGGGCGGCGTAGGCGCCGCGGACTGGCGGGCGCGGGCGGCGAGCATCCATGAGGCGTTCGTGGCGCGGCGGCTCAGCCCCGGCGGCTGCGCCGATCTCCTCGCCATGGCCCTGTTCGCGGACGGGCTCGGCGCATGAGGCCGCAGGTTGCCGAGGAGCGCCGGCGATGATCGAGATCATAGCGCGAGCCCTTGTCCCGATCTTCTTTGTGATCGGCCTGGGTTATTTCGCCGGTAAGCGCCGGGCGATCGACAACCATCATGTCGGCGAGCTGAACGCGCTGGTCATGCAGTTCGCTCTGCCCGCGTCCCTGTTCGTCGCCACCGCGAGCACGCCGCGCGCCAAGATGCTGGGCGAAGGAAGCCTCTTCCTCGTGCTGGGTCTGGTCATGATGGCGCTCTACGCCGCGTGGTACGGGCTGGTGCGCAGCCGAGGCAAGGCGACACGGCAGGAGGCCGCCGTCCAGGCGCTCACGGTGTCGCTGCCGAACTACGCGGCCGCCGGCTTGCCGATCATCCTGGCCGTGGTGGGACCGGCCGGCGCGGTCCATGTCGCGGTCGCCATCGCCGCCGGCTCCATGCTGCCGTCCCCGGTGACCCTGTTCATCCTGGAACTGGCCCAGCCGAACGAAGGCGGCGGCGCGCGCCGGGCGCTGGTCGGCAAGGCGCTTTCGCGAGCCCTGCTCAAGCCGATCGTCCTGGCGCCTCTGGCGGGCACGGCGGTCTCGCTGAGCGGGTTGCATCTCGACGCCCTGGTGGCCTCGTCGCTGCAGTTGATCGGCGTCGCGGCCGGCGGGGTCGCGCTGTTCCTGACCGGGCTCGTCCTGTCGTCCCAGCCGTTCCGGTTCGACCTGCGGGTGGTCGCCGCCATCCTGGCCGGCAACGTCCTCAAGCCCGCCCTGATCTGGGCCCTGACCCTTTTGATCCCCATGCCGCCCGACCTCGCCAAGGCGGCGATCCTCCTGTCCGCCTTGCCGGCGGGGTTCTTCGGCATCCTGTTCGGGGTCAATTATCGCACCGCCTCCCTTGAGGCCGGCTCGACGGTGATCGCCAGCACGGTGTTCAGCGTGGCGACCCTGGGCGGGCTGATCGCCCTGCTCTATCCCAGATGAAGATCGCCGCCGTCGCGCACCCTGGTCGAGAGGCCCTCACGTGAGCCTGGCCTTGCTCTGCTCGGGCCAGGGGCGCCAGGCGCGCGGGATGTTCGCCCTGTTCGACGGCGCCGACGCCGCACAGCCCGTGTTCGACGCCGCGGCTTCGGTGCTGGGCGCCGATCCACGCGCGCTGGTGGCCGAGGCGGACGAGGCGACGCTGCACAACAACCGCATAGGCCAGATCCTCTGCGTGACCCGGGCGCTCGCGGCGGCGGCCTGCCTCGAACTGGATAGCCCGCTCCTGATCGCGGGCTACAGCGTCGGCGAGATGGCCGCGTGGGGTGTTGCGGGTCTCTGGTCCGCCGAGGAGACCATTCGGCTGACGGCGATCCGAGCCGAGCTGATGGACCAGGCGGACAGCGGTGGCGGGGGGCTCGGCTTCATCCGCGGCCTGGATCGCAAAGCCGTCGAGCCGCTGGTCGCCGACCACCGCTGCGCGATCGCGATCGCAAACCCCGACCGGCTGTTTGTGATCGGCGGCGCGCGCGCCGATGTGGCCGCATGTTGCGCCCAGGCGCTGGTGGTCGGGGCGGCGAGCGCCCGGCCGCTGGCCGTGAATGTCGCGTCCCACACGCCGCGGCTATCCTCGGCGGTCGAGCCTTTCGAGGCGGTGCTGTCGCGCTCGGTTCCAGCCAGGATCATCAAGGGTCGCACCCTCCTCGGTGCGAGCGACGGCGCCGTCGTCTACAGCCTAGCTCGGGGCGCGCCCGGTCTCGCCCGGCAGCTGGCGCATACGGTCGATTGGGCCGGAACCCTGGCGGCCCTGGTCGAACGCGGCGCGGATCGCATATTCGAGCTGGGTCCCGGCGGCGCCTTGAGGGACATGATGCGCGGCGCCTATCCAACGCTTCCCGTCCGCGCGCTCGACGACTTCCAAACCCTGGCGGGCGCCCGCGCGTGGCTGACGCCGGCAATTGGGCCGGGTGGGGCGTAAGCAAGCCGGCGAGCCTTCGTCACCCCGGCGCGACACCGGCCTCTCCCGTGCCTGCAAAAGAACAGGATTCGCGTCGATGAGGTATACTTGCCCCGGTGGCCGCGTCCCTCAAACCCCCGCCAGGCTCTCCTGCAAAAGAGGAAAATGGATCATGATGATGAACAGGCGTAGCCTCTGCGCTACCGTGATCGCCGGCGCCGCCGCGTCGCTGGTCTCCACCCGCGGCATGGCCGCAACGCCCGCTCCGGCAAGGGCGCGCAACGTCGTGCTCGTGCACGGACTGTTCGCCGACGGGTCATGCTGGTCCGAGGTGATCGCTCGATTGCAGGCGGCTGGGCTCAACGCTACCGCCGTGCAGAACCCCCTGACGACCTTGCCCGAGGCGGTGGCCTCGGCGCAGCGCGTACTGGATCGGCAGGACGGACCCACCGTGCTGGTCGGGCATTCCTTCTCGGGGATGATCGTCACCGAAGCCGGCGTGCATCCGAAGGTCTCGGCCCTGGTCTATGTGGCGGCGCGCGCGCCGGACGCGGGCGAGGACTACACGGCGCTGGCCAAGAAGTTCCCGACCCCTCCCGCATCCGCCGGGATCGTCTTCGACGGCGACGAGGGACGGCTGACCGAGGCGGCGTTCCTGCGCGATTTCGCGGGCGACCTGCCGCAAGCCAAGGCGAAGGTGCTCTACGCCGTCCAGGAACCGTTCCACAAGGCGCTGCTCGCCGGCAAGACCACGCATGCGGCCTGGCGCTCGAAGCCGAGCTTCTACGCGGTCTCGACCGAAGATCGCACGATCAACCCGGATCTCGAACGCTTCATGGCCAAGCGCATGGGCGCTAAGACCATCGAACTCAAGTCCAGCCACCTGTCCCTGATCTCCCACCCGGACGAGATCGCACGCCTGATCCTGCAGGCCGCCGGACACACCGCATAGTGGAATGGCCGGCTTCGAAGGACGCCCCTTCGAAACCGGCCTCAACGTCAGGCGAGATCGAAGCGGTCGAGGTTCATCACCTTGGTCCAGGCCGCCACGAAGGCGGCGACGAAGGCCGGGCCCGCGTCGTCGGTCGCATAGGCCTCCGACAGCGCGCGAAGCTGGGAGTTCGACCCGAAGATCAGATCGACCCGGCTCCCGGCCCATCTCTGCTCGCCGGTGGCGCGGTCCTTGGCCACGAACACCCCGTCGCCATCCGCCGACGCCTCCCACTTCATCGTGAAGCTGGTCTTGAGCAGGTTGACGAAGAAGTCGTTGGTCAGGGTCTCCGGCCGGTCGGTGAAGACGCCGAGCCTGGACTGGCCGACATTGGCGCCCAGCACCCGCAGCCCGCCCACCAGCACCGTCATCTCGGGCGCGGTCAGCGTCAGCAGGTGCGCGCGGTCGACCAGCATCTCCTCCGCCGACCAAGCCTGTTCGCCGCCGACATAGTTGCGGAAGCCGTCGACCTTGGGCTCGAGCGGCGCGAAGGAGTCGATATCGGTCTGCTCCTGGGACGCATCGGCCCGCCCCGGGGTGAACGGAACCGTCACGGCGTGACCGGCCTTCTTCGCCGCCGCCTCGACCGCCGCGCAGCCGCCCAGCACGATCAGGTCGGCGAGGGACACCGCCTTGCCGCCCGACTGCGCGCCGTTGAACGCCGCCTGGATCGCCTCCAGCTTGGCCAGGGCCTGCGATAGCTGCCCCGGCTCGTTGACCGCCCAGTCCTTCTGCGGCGCCAGGCGGATGCGGGCGCCGTTGGCGCCGCCGCGCTTGTCCGAACCGCGGAAGCTCGAGGCCGAGGCCCAGGCGGTCGACACCAACCGCGAGATCGATAGCCCGGACTCCAGGACCTTCGCCTTCAGCGCCGCGATATCGGCGGCGTCGATCAGGGCGTGCGCGACGGCGGGGATCGGGTCCTGCCAAAGGCGCGGCTCGTGCGGCGCCTCGGGCCCGAGCAGGCGGACATGGGGACCCATGTCGCGGTGGGTCAGCTTGTACCAGGCCTCGGCGAAGGCGTGGGCGAACTGATCCGGATGCTCGTGGAAGCGCCGCGAGATCTGTTCGTAGGCAGGATCGAAGCGCAGGGCGAGGTCGGTGGTCAGCATCGCGGGCGCGTGGCGCTTGGAGGCGTCGTGGGCGTCCGGCACGCTGTCGGCCGGGTCGAAGCCCTTCGGCGTCCACTGGTGGGCGCCCGCCGGGCTCTTGGTCAGCTCCCACTCGTACTTGAACAGGTTGTCGAAGAAGTGGTTGCTCCACTGGGTCGGGGTCGGGCTCCAGGTGACTTCGAGCCCGCTGGTGATGGCGTGGACCCCGGCGCCGTCGCCGAAGGTGTTCTTCCAGCCGAGCCCCTGCTGCTCGATCGGCGCACCCTCTGGCTCGGGACCGACATACTGGCTCGGGTCGGCCGCGCCGTGGGTCTTGCCGAAGGTGTGGCCGCCGGCGATCAGGGCGACGGTCTCCTCGTCGTTCATCGCCATGCGCGCGAAGGTCTCGCGGATGTCGCGCGCCGAGGCCAGCGGATCGGGCACGCCATTGGGGCCCTCGGGATTGACGTAGATCAGCCCCATCTGCACGGCGGCCAGGGGATTGGCCAGGTCGCGCTCGCCGCTGTAGCGCTTGTCCCCGCCCAGCCACTCGCGTTCGGGGCCCCAGTTGATGTCGTTCTCGGGCTCCCAGACGTCCTTGCGCCCACCGCCGAACCCGGCGGTCTTGAAGCCCATGGACTCCAGCGCGCAGTTGCCGGTCAGGATCAGCAGGTCCGCCCAGGACAGCTTGCGACCGTACTTCTGCTTGATCGGCCACAGCAGCAGGCGCGCCTTGTCGAGGTTGGCGTTGTCGGGCCAGCTGTTGAGCGGGGCGAACCGCTGCGCGCCGGCCCCCGCCCCGCCCCGGCCGTCGCCGATACGGTAGGTGCCCGCGCTGTGCCACGCCATGCGGATGAACAGCGGGCCATAGTGGCCGAAGTCCGCCGGCCACCAGGGCTGCGACGTGGTCATCAACGCGAAGATGTCGGCCTTGACCGCGTGTAGATCCAAGCCCTTGAACGCCTGCGCATAGTCGAACGCCTCGCCCATCGGGTCGCCCGCGGGCGGGTTCTGATGCAGGACCGACAGATCGAGCTGGTTCGGCCACCACAGCCGGTTGGTCATTTCGAAGAGGACGGCGTTACCGTCCACCTTGCCGCCGTCCATGGGGCACTTGCCCTGCCCCGTCGCATTGGTGAGGTTTTCGTCGCTCATGACCCGTTCCAATCTTTGACCGCTGCAGGACGACTATACCGCCGATCTGCCGATCTGCCGACCCAGCCGCTACATCGGGAGGGCGCCCAGCAGGGCCTTCGGCTCGAGATAGGCTTGCAGCCCGAAGACGCCGTATTCGCGGCCAATGCCCGATTGCTTGACCCCGCCGAACGGCACGGAAGGATCGTGCGGCGCGCCGTTTATGACGACACGCCCGGCCTCGAGCTGGCGCGCCACCGCCGTCGCCCGCACCGGGTTGGAGGAGATGACATAGGCCTGCAACCCATAGGTCGTGTCGTTGGCGATCGAAATGGCTTGCGCCTCGTCCTCATAGGTCATCAGGCACAGCACCGGGCCGAAGATCTCCTCCCTGGCGATCGTCATGTCGTTGGTGACATCGGCGAAGACGGTCGGCCTCACGAAGTAGCCGCCGAGCCCGTCGGGATGGCCTTCGCCGCCGGCGACGACCCTCGCCCCGGCCTCGACGCCGCGCCGGATGTAGCGCTGGACCCGCTCGTACTGCGCCTGACTCACCATCGGGCCGATGGTCGTACCGGCGTCGCGCGGGTCGCCGGCCCTTACGTTCCCAAGGGCGATCTTCGTCGCGGCGATCGCCTCATCGAGCCGCGAGGCCGGCACGAGGATACGAGAGCCGGCGATGCAGGCCTGACCGCTGTTCGCGAAGCCGGCCTCGAGCGCCAGAGGAATCGCCTTGGCGAAGTCGGCGTCGTCGAGGATCACCGTGGGCGACTTGCCGCCGAGTTCCAAGGTCACGCGCTTCAGCGTGTCGGCGGCGGCGCGCAGGATCGCCTTGCCGACGGCGGTCGAGCCGGTGAAGGAAATCTTGGATATGTCGGGGTTTGCGGTGATTTCTGCGCCCACAACCTCGCCCCGTCCATTGACGACGTTGAACAGGCCGGCAGGCGCGCCCGCCGCGTGCAGCGCTTCAAGCACGACCTGCGTCTGGGCCGCACTCATTTCGCTGGGCTTGATCACCACCGTGCATCCAGCCGCCAGCGCATAGGCGAGTTTGTTGCAGATGAAGCCGGCGTCGCTGTTCCAGGGTGTGATCAACCCGACCACGCCGACGGGCTCCATGATGACCTCCGCCGTGCCGATCCGTTGTGTCAGGTCGAAATCTTCCAGGGTGCGCGCTGCGTCCAGGAAGCTGTTGGATGCGTGCGCCGCCATCCAGGCCGCTCGGGAGATGGGGGCGCCGTATTCCAGGATGATCGCATCCAGCAGGGCGGCTTTCCTGGCCTCCATCGCTTCGTGAAGGCGATGCAAAAGGGCGATGCGCTCCGCCTTCGTGCTTCGCGACCATAACGGGAAAGCCCGTTTCGCGGCGGCGATGGCGGCTCGCGTATCCTCGACATCTCCCAGCCTGACACGACCGAACACCTCCCCGGTCGCCGGGTTATGGAGATCGAACAGTTCGGTTCCGTGCGGCTCAACGAACCGGCCGTCCATGTAGATGTGGGTGATCAGTTGCATCTCTGCTCTCCGGGCCGTCGCCGCCGCGTCGGATATGGGCCCGGGGAACGCCTGGATTAATCTGCATTATCCTTCATGGAGTGATGCAGAAATCCGGATAATGAGAAAGACGGGAATCGTGGAGCTCGAGGCGGCGACGGCCGTCGCCAGAACTGAACTATATCCATAGTCACCTTTGGTGTTTGATCATGGATTTGGCGAGTGGATCACCTCTATCGATCAGTATCTTTTCGCAATCTGTAATCGACCCGCGGCGAGTGGCCGAATAACGTCTTATAGGCGCGACTGAAGGCGGCCTCCGACTCGTAACCGATGCTGAGCCCGATTTCGCCGACCCGCGCGTCGCGCTTGGCCAGCAGGTCCCGCGCCAGCGCCAGGCGCCACTCGTTGTGGTAGCGCAGCGGCGAACGGCCCACCAAGGCGGTGAAACGCTCGCAAAAGCTGGAGCGGGACATGCCTGCAATGGCCGCGAGGGTCTCGATGCTCCACCGCTGCATGGGCCGCTCGTGAATGGCCTTCAGCGCGCTTGCGATGCGCGCATCGGCAAGGCCGCCCAGCCATCCGGAAGCGGGTCCTTGATGAATCCAGGTCCGCAAGGTGCGGATGACCACCAGGTCGATCAGCCGGGAGACCATCAGGGCGGCGCCCGGCTGGATATCGCCGGCCTCGATCATCAGGAAATGCACGATCCCCTCAAGCCAACCCGCGCCCTCCGCCCGTCGAATATGGATGCATTTGGGTAGGGCCGACACCATGCCCCGAAGGCTGTCCGGATCGAAGCGGAAGCGGCAAAGAACCAGGGTCGCCGGGACGCCCGAGGCCGCCAATCGCAGGCCGCCCGCGCCATGCGGCAGCATCACCAGATCGCCCGTGTCGATGACCAACGGTTGGTGCTCATCGCCCTCGATGTGCAGGACGCCCTGCGTCACGACGCAGACGTGCGCGGCCCCGGCTTCGAGTTCCAAGCGGCCCTCCGGGGCGAGGGCATGGGAATAGACCCGGTCTCCCGTGAGACGGATTTGCGCCAGCACGTGGGACAGCAGATCGGTCGACGCGGAACTGCCGATTTCTATTTCCGGACGAATGGTCAAGTTTTCCGGTTGTTCGGTCATGGCCCAGATTGTCCCGACGGATCTATCAATACGCCGTACCGAGTGCGCAACCACAAGGCAATACGCACTTCCTACAGGAAACCGTAGTCGCTCTTTTTACGCCAGGCCCGTTCGGTTGGAAATGTTCCGATCTTCCGGCCTGCTCGCTGTCTTGAAAGGACAATCCAATGAAGATGCTTGCTGTCGGGGCCGCGCTCGCCACCGTTCTCGCGATTGGGGCTCCCATCGCCGCTTCCGCCGCCACCGCCCACAATGTGGTGCTCGTGCCCGGCGCCTTCACCGACAAGTCCAGCTGGGACAAGGTCGCCCACATCCTGCGCGCCAAGGGCTTCAAGGTCGCCGAAGTCGACATCCCGCTGACCTCGCTGGACGCCGACGTCGCCGCCACCCGCCAGGTGCTGGACGCCCAGAAGGGCGCGACCGTCCTGGTCGGCCATTCCTGGGGCGGCGTGGTGATCGGCGAAGTCGGCGACAGCCCCAAGGTCAAGGCCTTGGTCTACGTCTCGGCCTTCGCGCCCGACAAGGGAGAAACGCTGCAGGCGCTCACGAGCAACGGACCGCCGACCGAGGGCCTGAAGGCGGTTCGTCCGGACGCCAAGGGCTTCCTGTCCATCGATCCAACCGCTTACGCCCACGTCTTCGTCGGCGACATCCCGGCCGCGCAAGGCGAGGAACTGGCCCAGAAGCAGCGTCCGATCAACGGCGCCGCCTTCGCCGCCCCGGCCACCGTCGCGGCGTGGCATCTGAAGCCGACCTACTACGCGATCGCGGCCAACGACCTGATGGTGCCGCCGCAGGCCGAGGCCTTCTTCGCCAAGCGGATGAACGCCACGACCGTGACGCTGCAGTCCAGCCACGCGTCGCCGGTCTCGCACCCCGAAGAGGTCGCCGCCCTGATCGAACAGGCCGCCAAGGGAGAGTGATCCCGAGCCGGGCGACGGGAACTCGAACCCACCCGTCGTCCGGCGCCCCCTCACCGGCTCCCGCCATCCCAGCAGAAACAGGATCTTTGCTATGAACAGCCAAACATTCCCGCAGCCAGGGCGCGACGCAGCGTCCGGCTGGCTGAAGTCCTATTACTTCACCCGCGCCGCGGTCGCCGTGGTCTGGTTCGCCGCCGCCTTCACTGTCGGCAAGAGCTCCCCGCCGGCCGCAGCCGCGCTCCTGGTCGCCTATCCGGCTTGGGACGCCCTCGCCAATTTCGTCGACGCCCAGCGCAGCGGCGGGCTGAAGCTCAATCGCAGCCAGGCGTTCAATGTCGCCATCAGCACCCTCGCCACCATCGCGGTCGCCGCCGCCCTCACGCGAGGCCTGCATGCGGTGATGGCGGTGTTCGGGTCCTGGGCCATCCTCGCCGGCCTGTTCCAGCTCATCACCGGCGTGCGCCGGTGGAAGATCGGCGCGCAGTGGGCGATGATCCTGGCTGGGGGCCAGTCGGCGCTGGTCGGCGCCATCTTCATCAAACAGGCGATCGGAAGCGCAACCGTCGGCATCACCGATATCGCGCCGTATGCGGCGTTCGGCGCCTTGTACTTCCTCATTTCGGCCGTCTGGCTCACCGTCGCGCAAGCGCGTCGCCATGCCTCTGGAGGCGCCGCCTGATCCCCCCTCCGCATAAGGACCCCCGCCCTGGCGCCTATCAGACCTTCGATCCGAGCAGAATGACGAATCTGCTCTCGCGAAGGTCCGCCACGGGGGTCCGCCACGGCAGTCCGCCTTCCGCCGGCTCACCCCACTGACGCGACCCCCGTTTATCCTCCAGCCGCTACGCGCGTCCGGCGTTGATCTGGGCCCGGCTTAGAAGTGCGCACGCACGGTGACGCCATAGGTTCTAGGCGTTCCGATTTGCCCCCCGCTCCCGAACGTGCCGGCGCCGGGGATCGAGAGCGTGCTAAGATTGAGGAAGTAGATCTTGTTCAGTCCGTTCTCGACCCACGCCGCGATGTCGTATCGGCCGTCCCCGAACGTCGTGCCAACCCGTGCGTTCAAGAGCGGATACCCCGGGATGCGGGTATAGGGTCCATCGTCCACTGTGCCATAGGCGAAGGATCGATAAGAATACTGCCCCACGATGTAAGGTTGCAGTTGCTCGCCCAGATGGAAGCGATATTCGGCGAGCAGGTTGGCGATGTAGCGCGGCGCCTCGTACACGGGCCGGCCGGTCAGATTGCAGACCGAGGCGCCTCCGATCGGGCACGGCGCATTGGTGTAGGACGAATAGTGGGCGTCATTGTAGGAGCTATTGGCGCTGACCGTGAAGCCGGTGAACGGGGTGACGGTCAGTTCCGCCTCGATCCCGCGCGACAACACATTGCCGACATTGGCCAGATAGGATTTGGCGCCGTTGAGCGGAACGATGTTGGCCTGCAGGCCCGTCAGATCGGTCCAGAACCCGTCGAGGTTCAGCGTCACGCGGTGTTCGAACAGGGACTGCTTCAGCCCGACTTCCCAGTCTTTCACCTTCTCCGGTTGCAGCACCAAGGGCGTACCGTTGGCCACGGAGGCGTTCAGGTTGAGGCCCGCGGACTGATAGCCCGTGGAGTAGGACAGATAGACCAGGCTGTCGCGGGTCAGCTTGTAGGAGGCGCTGGCCAGCCACGAGACGTTCCCGTCGGATACGCTGACATTGTAATCGAATGGAATCGCCGTCGCCGTATAGGGCGTGCCGACATTGGATGTGTTGGTGATCCCATGCTTGTGGTCGTAGGTATATCTCAAGCCACCCGTGAGGGTCAGCTTATCGGTGACTTCGTAGTTGGCTTGGCCGAACGCGGCGGCGCTGTCGGTCACCGCGCGCGTATCACCGATATACTGGGAGCCGGTTCCGATTGACACCGCCGCGGCGGAGGGCGTCGCGGTGCGCAGGTAGTCGGTGTAGAAGGCGCCCGCCTGACTGCCGAACTGGTTGAGGACGTAGTGGTCGCGCAGGTTCTGGTCGAACAGGTAGACGCCCGCCTGCCAGCTGAAGCGACCCGGATTGGAGGCCAGGCGGAACTCCTGCGAATACTGCCAGTCGTGCGTATCGGCGACGTTCACCTGGATGATGTCGAGCGGGGTGTTGTCGCTGTCCTGGAGCGGGTTGAACATCCAGTACCGCTCGGCCGAGATCGAGGTGAAATTGCCCCAACCCAGGTTCCAATCCACCTCCGTCGACAGGGCGTACTGATTGGTGCGCATGTCCTGGGGCGAGTTGTTGGCTGTGCTGTTCAGGCTGGCGACCGGCGTATAGCCAAGTTCTCCGAAGGCCGTCAGGGTGCGCGCCGTGGCCGAGGTGATCGAGCCCGGAAGCACGGTCTTGATCGAGGACACGCAGCAGGTGTCGTTCTCGTTGGAGAACTCCCCGATGAACCTGACGCTGAGGTTCGAAGTCGGCGTGTATAGCAACTGCAACCGTCCGCCGTCGCGCCCGACGCTGTTGCCGGCCGAGCCTGTGGTGGTGTTGGGCAGGTAGCCGTTGCGATCGGTGTTGAACGCCGTCAGACGAAACGCCAGTATACCGTCGATCAACGGGCCGGTGATACTGAACCGTTCCTGGTTGTAGCCGTAATTTCCCACCGATGCTTCCGCGTCGGCCCCATAGTCGAAGCTCGGCTTCTTGGTGGCGACGTTCACCACGCCGGCTGCGGAGTTGCGCCCGAACAAGGTTCCCTGCGGCCCGCGGAGCACTTCGATCTGGTCGATGTCGATCAGGTCTTCCAGCGCCATGCCGGGTCGGCCCAGATAGACATTGTCGACATAGACGCCGACCGAGGTGTCCAGCCCATCCGAGGCTGAGGACACGCCGATGCCGCGGATGCCGATCGAGGAGTTGCGTGGGTTTGACTGATAGGCGGTGAAGCTCGGCGTCAAGGCTTGCAGGTCCTCAAGCGTGAAGGCGCCGGTCTGGTTCAAGGTCCTGGGCGTCACCACCGACAGGGCGATGGGCACGTCCTGCGCCTTCTCGGTCGTGCGCCGGGCGGTGACGACGACGTCGTCCACCGCCGCGGCCGGCGCAGACGCAGCGCCCGCCGCCGCGACGTTGTCTGCGGGAGCGGGAGCGGGAGCCGGAGCCGCGTCCGCCGCCTGAACCCCACTCGCCGCACACCAGGCGCCCAAGGCCGCCGTGCCCAGTAGCAATCGTTTGAAGTGCATCGTGTGTCCGCCTCTCGTCCCCGGTGGCGGACACAGTCGATCAGACTAGCTCGCCAATTCCCCTCGGGTCGGTAGGAATTAGATGCTGGCGGCCAACGACACAACCACAACAAACTTATCTCGCCTTCAGTTTTTCTGCCGAAAATCTTGCAACACGAACATCTATACATGCGAATATATAAAACACCACCACAGATCGCAATAATTCGGTCTATAATTCGAAAGACCGCACCAACTCCACGGCAGCTATACTACCGCAACTCGAAACCGAGATCTTGAAGGACCTCTCGCAGGACGTGGCGTCCCGCCATGCTGTCGGGGCCATGGGTGCGGGCGCAGGCCTGGTCGATCCAGTCCCGCTCCGCGAGCCCCTGCTCGCGCTGAAAGCTGCGCAGCGCCGGGCCATAGGTTTCCGCGGCGGCGCGCTGGACCGACGTCCAGCCGTAGGTTTCCTGGAACAGCACGGCTGGCTGCGGCAGTCTCGGCTTGACCGAGGCCGGCCGTTCCGGATCGGGCCGCCCCACGGTCAGGCCGAACAGCGGGAACACCTTGGGCGGCAGGTCGAGCTCGGCGGCCACCTCCGCCGGATGATTGCGGATGCCGCCGATGTAGCAGCCGCCGTAACCCAACGATTCCAGGGCCACCAATGCGTTTTGCGCGGCGAGGGAGGTGTCCACCGCGCCCAGCACAAAGGTCTCCAGGTAGTCGAGCGCCTTGCACTCCACGCCCCTGAGCCGTGCGAGCTGGGTCAGCCGATCGAAGTCGATCAACCAGACCAGCAACAACGGCGCCTCCACGATCTGGCGCTGCCCGCCGGCGAGCTGCGCCAGCCGGGCCTTGCGGTCCGGCTCCCGCACCGCCACCACCGACCAGACCTGCAGATTGGACGACGACGGCGCCGACTGAGCCGCCGCGATCAGGGTGGTCAGGACCTCGTCGGGAACCGGAGCCGAGGTGAAGGCGCGCACAGAACGATGCGCCAGCAACAGGTCCACCGTCGCATTCGACGCTAACGGCTCGGGTCCGTCGGCCTGGCGATAGCGCGCCCAGGCGCGAGGATCGATGTCGTCCGCGATATTGAAGGGAGCGATCTGGTTCATGGCTGATCTTCCGGCTTTGTCGAGATCAGGCGCTGACCGCCCGAGGGGCGTCGCGCAGCGCCAGGCTGTTCGGCGGTCGCGTCAGCCCGAGGTTCTCGCGCAGGCTCGCGCCCTCGTACTCCGTGCGGAACAAGCCTCGCGCCTGGAGCAGCGGAACCACCTGGTCCACGAAGTCATCGAGCCCCGCCGGCAGGGTCGGCGGCATGAGGTTGAAGCCGTCCGCAGCCCCCGTCTCGAACCAGTGCTGGATGGTGTCGGCGATCGTTTCGGGCGTGCCGACGACGGTCAGGTGGCCGCGGGCGGTGGAAATCTGGCGGTAGAGCTGGCGCAGCGTGGGGCGCTCCCGCTCGACCAAGTCCGACACCAGCTTCAGCCGGCTCTTGCTGCCGTTAGTGTCCGACGGCGGCGGCGGCGCCTTGTCGTCGAGGGAAAGGCCGGAAAGGTCCATGCCCTGGTAGTGACGGCGCAGGATCGACCAGGCGATCTCGGGAGCCACAAGCGCTTGAAGTTCCTCGTAATTGGCCTTGGCCTCGGCCTCGTCGCCGCCGAGCACCGGGAAGATGCCGGGCATGACCAGGAGACTGTCGGGCCGGCGGCCGTACCGGGTCATGCGGGCCTTCACGTCGGCGTAGAACTCGCGCGCGTCCTCGATCACCAAGTTGGCGGTGAAGATCACCTCGGCGGTCCGCGCGGCGAGTTCGCGACCCGGTTCGGAGGCTCCCGCCTGTACGATGACCGGATAGCCCTGCGGCGGACGACCGATGTTCAACGGCCCGCGCACCTGGAAGTGCGGCCCCACATGGGCCAGCAGGTGGAACTTGCCGGTGTCGAGGAAAACGCCCGAGGCGCGATCGCGCAGGAAGGCGTCGTCCTCGTAGGTGTCCCACAGGCCCTTGACCACGTCGATGTACTCTTCCGCGCGCTCGTAGCGCCTGGCATGGTCGAGGTGCTCGGTCTGGCTGAAGTTGGCCGAGACGTCGACGCCGGTAGTGACCACGTTCCAGCCCGCGCGCCCCCCGGAGAGCCAGTCGAGCGAGGCGAACTTTCGCGCCGTGGTGTAGGGGTCTTCGTAGGTGGTGCTGGAGGTGGCGACGAAGCCGACATGCCTTGTCACGACCGACAGCGCCGACCAGAGCGTCACGGGCTCGAAATAGGCCGCCTTGGCGTTCTGGCGGAAGGTCTCGGGGTCGGTGAAATCCGAATAGCCGCCGGGACTGTCGGCCACGAAGACGAGATCGAACTTGCCCCGCTCGGCGGTCTGCGCGAGCGCCTTGTAGTGGTCGAGGCTCAGGCCCGCGTCCGCCTGCGCCGTCGGATGCAGCCAGGCGGCGACGTGGTGGCCGGTGGCCTGCAAAAACGCCCCCAGGCGCAGCTTCCGTGTCCCGGTCATGCTTTGATTCTCTCGTGGCTGGCGGCTTGGGATGTCTCGACGCCAAGGAGCCCGAGGAACCGGCCGCGGAGCACGGCGGACGCTTCGCGGCGAGGGGCGCCCTCGGGCGGCAGCGCCACTCGGACGTCGGCGATCAGACGGCCGCCGTCGAGCACCACCACCCGGTCGGCCAGCTCGATCGCCTCGTCGACGTCGTGGGTGACGAGCAGGATCGCGGGGTTGTAGAGGTCGGACAGGCGGCGCAGCAGCACATGCATGCGGATGCGGGTCAGCGCATCGAGCGCCCCGAACGGCTCGTCGGCCAGCAGCAGGTCGGGCTGGCGCACCAGCGAGCGCGCGAGCGCCACCCGCTGTTGCTGACCTCCCGACAGCTCGTGCGGCCAGGCGTCCTCCAGCCCGTCGAGCTCCATCTCGGCCAAGGCCTTGCGGCCGCGCGCCCGCACGTCGGGCCCCTCCAGCCCGAGGATCACATTGTCCAGCACCCGCTTCCAGGGAAGCAGGCGCGCGTCCTGGAACACCACCGACAGGCGCGAGGGCGTGACCAGTTCCCCCTCGCCTTCGGCCTCGTGGTCGAGATCGGCGAGCGCGCGCAGCAGTGTGCTCTTGCCCGAACCGCTGCGACCGAGCAGGGCGACGAACTCGCCCCGGTGGATGTCGAGGTCCAGCCCGTTCAGCACGCCCTTGACGGCGAAGCGGCGCGTCAGGCCGCGCACGCGGACCACGACGCTCATTGACCCAACGTCCTTCTCCAGCCGAGCGCGCGCTTTTCCAGCAGGCGGACGCCGGCGTCGGAGCAGAAGCCGAGCAGGGCGTAGACCACCAGCCCCACCAGCATCACGTCGGACTGGGCGTAGTTGCGCGCCAGCGTCACCATGTAGCCGACGCCGCTGGTGGCGTTCAGCTGCTCGACCACCACCAGCGCCAGCCACGCGGAGGTCACGCCGAACCGCAGGCCGGTCAGGAAGCCCGGCAGGGCGGCCGGGACCACCACATGGCGCACGAACTGCCAGCGGCTGAGCCTTAGCGTCTCGGCCAGCTCCACCTGCTTCAGCTCGATGGCGCGGAGCGCGCTGTGGGTGTGCAGGTAGATCGGGAAGAAGACGGTGATCGCGATGGTGGCGACCTTCATCCCCTCCCCGATCCCGAACCACAGCACCATGAACGGGATCACCGCCAGGATCGGGATGCCGCGCTTCAACTGCACCACGCCGTCGATCACATAGCCGCCGAGGCGGTTGAGCCCAGAGACGAGCGCCAGCAGCACGCCGGCGGCGACGCCGAACACCAGGCCCGCGGCCGCCCGTCCGGCGGACACCGCAAGGTTCTCCTGCAGCCGGCCCTCGCGGATCAGCTCGACCGCCGTGGTCACAGCCGTCCAGGGCGCGGGCAGGATGCGCGTGTCGAGGAAGCCCGTGGCCGACAGCACCGACCAGTAGAGCAGAAGCAGCGCCGGCCCGATGATCCAGCCCCACCTTCGCGGCGCGCCGGGCGCCAAAGGGATGCGGCGCCGCTCGGCGACGGCGGACGAGGTCCGCGCGGCGGGTCGCCGCCGGACGTTGGCCTCGATCGTCGGCAAGGTGCGTATATCGATGGTCATGATCGACCTGCCTTGTCGGCCGGAGGGGAGGTCCGTGGCGGAGATCTCTCGCCGAGCTCCGTGCTGGCGGCGTCGCCCGCCAGCCGCTCGAAGCGGTGGTCGAACAGGGTGGCGGCGTCGAACCGCGGATGGCCCATCTGGGGCGCCATCAGATCGATCGCCGCCTGCTGGTAGGCGACCGCCCCCCTCCAGTCCTGGGGAATGACGATGTCGCCGGCCGCCTTCAGGATCAGCCTGGCGTCCGCCAGCTTCAGGCCCTGCTGCCGGACATAGTAGCCTTCGGCCAGCTCGTCGGGATGGGCCTGCTCCCAGGCCTGGGCCATGCCCCAATAGCGCACGAAGACCTTGAGCGCCGCCGCCTTGGCCGGATTCTGCAGCACCTCGACGGGCGTGTAGGCGACAAGCGCGTCGTCGCGAAAGGGCGGATGGGAGAGCGTCTTGGCGCCGTCGCTGGCGAACTTGCGCAGATACCGCTCCGAGATGATCCCACTGCCGAGCGGCGCCACGTCCACCACATTGCTGGCGAGCGAGGTGGTGTAGACGTCCCCGCCGATGCTGGAGGGCAGTTCCACCAGCCTCACCTCGCTGGTCTTCAGCCCCGCGGCCCTAAGGGTCTGCAGCACGATCTCGCTCTGGATCTGGCTTGGGCTGAAGGCGATGCGCTTGCCTTTCAGGTCCGCCAGGCTGTCCACCCCGCCCTTGGGCGCAACCCCCAGCACATAAGAGGGGTGGTCCAGCGGATCGCGCCGCTCGCGGAAGGCGATGATCTTCACCGGCAGGCCGACCCAGACGGCGTGGATCGGCGGCACGTTGGCCCCCAGGCCGACATCCAGCGCCCTGGCGTGGAAAGCCTCGGTGACCTCCGGGCCGCCGGTGATCTGGGCCCATTTGATGGTGAAGGGCAGCTGCTTGTCCCAGCCGTTGCGCTCGAACACCCACTGGGTGATCGGATCGCCGACCACCAGCGTGGTCCCGGGCGGGACCTTGTCCGGCAGCGGCGCCGACAGGGCGAGCCCCACCCCCGGACCCCCATGTCGCCGGTTGGGCGCGAAGGCGAACAGGAGCGCCACCGAGACGGCGACGAAGACCGCCAGGCCCGCGAAGCCCCTCGCCTCGCCCGTTTCCACCCGGCGGGGCATCAGCCCAGCACGTTGAACAGTTCGCCGTCCAGTGGACGGGAGACGAAGCCATCGGGGCCGACCGGCGGCTCGCCGGCGACGGTGATCCGGCGCACCGTGCGGGGCAGGTCGAAGTGGGCGTAGTCGATCGGACCGGCGTGGGCGACCGCCTGGTTGTCCCAGATCACCAGCGAGCCGGGCCGCCAGTGGAAGCGGACCTGGTATTCCGGCCGGGTCACTTCGCCGTAGAGCAGGTCGATCAGCGCCTGGCTCTCGCGCTCCTTCAAGCCGACGATGTGGCTGGTGGTGCCGGGATTGAGGAACAGCAGCTTCTCGCCCGTCTCCGGGTGAATCCGTACGAGGGGATGCAGCGAGGCGAACGGCCCCGGCGAGCGGCCGTCGCGCCGGGGCTTGCTGCTCCCTGCGGAGTCGTAGCTGCTGGTGCGGTGCACCGATTGCAGGCCGTCGACCAGGGTGCGGATCGCCGGCGACAGCCCCGCATAGGCCTCGATCAGGTTGGCGAACAGGGTGTCGCCGCCGAAGCGCGGAATCTCGACGCCGTAGAGGATCGAATAGCGGTTCGGATTGGCGACGAAGGTGATGTCGATATGCCAGCCCTTGTAGTCGCGCGGCGGCTGGCGGCTGGGAGGGGCGGCGTCGTTGGCGACGCGGCGCTTGCGGTAGTCCTCCACCGACCGCTCCCAGATCTCGGGATGGTCGTCCAGGCCCTCAGCGATTGGGTGGGCCGGGGTCAGGGGTCCGAAGGCGCGTCCCACCGCCTTCAGCTGATCGTTGGTGAGATCCTGGTCGCGGAAGAACACCACGCGCCAGTTGTGCAGCGCCTTGCGAATATCCGCCGCCGTCTCCGCGTCCAGCGGCTGGCTGAGGTCGACGCCGGAAATCTCCGCGCCGATGACCGGCGTGACCGGATCGACGGAGATGCGAGCGTAGCTGTGCGGGTCTTCAGCCCGGATGTCGCCCCGCAGGGCCTCGACGGCGCTCATGGCAAATCCTCTTGGTGAAATTTCGATCTGGGATCAGGCGGCGACGGGCTGCGCCGGCACCAGCTTCAGTTGCTCGGCCGGGTAGCGCTCACCCACGGTGGAGCCGAGGGGGAAGGCCGCCTCCAGCTCCGCCGCGCTGGCGGCATCGAGCGCGAGGTCGTTGGCGGCCCAGTTGGCTTCCAGGTGGGCGATGTGGCGGGTGCCGGGAATGGGGACGACGCCCTTGGACAGCACCCAGGCCAGGCTGACCTGGGCGGTGGTCGCGCCCAACCGCTGCGCCACGGCCGCGATCACCTCGCGCCGCCGGCCGTTGGCGGCGACCGCCTCGGGCTTGAACCGGGGATGGACGTGACGACGGTCGTCGGCGTCCACCACCTGGGAACCCGCCAGGAACCCGCGGCCGAGCGGGCTGTAGGCGACGAAGCCTATTCCAAGCTCGCGCGCCGTCGGCAGGATCTCGACTTCGACATCGCGGGTCCACAGCGAGTATTCGCTCTGCAAGGCGGTCAGCGGGTGCACGCCATGGGCGCGTCGCAGGCCGTCGGCGCTCGCCTCCGAAACCCCGACGCCGCCGATCTTGCCCTCGCCCTGCAGCCGGCCGAGCTCGCCGACGGACTCCTCGATCGGGATCGAGGGATCGACCCGGTGCAGATAGTAGAGGTCGATGTGATCCAGCCCGAGCCGCTTCAGGCTCGCCTCGACGGCGTCCCGGGCTCGGATCGGCGGCGCGTCCGAGCCGTGGGGGCGATGGATGAACTTGCTGGCCACCACCAGCCCGTCTCGCCGGTCCCGCAGGGCCCGGCCCAGAAGCGCCTCGTTGTGGCCCGATCCATAGCCGGTCGCGGTGTCGAAGAAGGTTATGCCGAGGTCTATCGCCCTATGCAGGGTCTTGATCGAGGCTTCGTCTTCGGCGCGCCCGTAGACGCTGGACAAGCCCATGGCGCCATATCCCTGACGACTGACGCTGAGGGGTCCAAATACTGGCATGGTCGCTTCCAAAGCTGGCGCTCGATCGAGCCGAGGCAGCATTGCTCGCGCCGAAGCCGGGCGGCGGAAACCGAGAAAATCTGGCCCGCCGCTCAATTCCTATAACAATGGTGGGATTTTGGCTCGATCCCTTATCCCCGCCCTGAACCGCACAACGAGGTCGGCGACGAATGTGGAATGCGCGCGGTCGAGCTTTCAAATCTTCTGATCTGCGGATGAGAGACCCTGATTTGCCAATCCACCGCACCGATGAGATCGTCGCCTATCGAAAGGAATGCATGGCCCCTCTGGGTAGGCGTCCAGAATTGCCCGTGGCGTCTTCTTCTGGAGACTGTGACTGCGCCCTTGAGAGTTGAAGCCGAGGCGTCTCATGCCTGCGTACGACTATACCGACATCCGACGCCTGGCCGCCGACGCGCGCACGCGGATCACCGAACTGACACCTGACGATGCACGCCTGGAGATCGCGCGCGGGGCCCTGCTCATCGATGTCCGCGACGACGTCGAGTTGCTGCAAAACCCGCCGCTCGCCTCCGCCATCCACCTGAGCCGCGGCCAGCTGGAATACACCATCTCCGAAGTCTTGAGCGACAAGGACACCCCGCTCGTACTTTACTGCGCCGGCGGCAATCGGGGCGCGCTCGCCACTGAAAGCTTGCAGAAGCTGGGCTATACTCGCGTCTTCAACCTCGAAGGCGGCCTGCGGGCTTGGCGGCTCGAAGCCGGCCAGCGCTGGCTCTACACGGATCGCAAGGCTTTGGTTGGGTGAGGGCGAGCTAGGCGCCGTTGCCGCCGCGACCGCGCCGCTCTACAGCTGAGCGACGGCCCAGGCAGGCCCCCGCCGATCGCACGAAAAACGCCATATGCTCTCTCAACGCGGCCGCTACGCTCTCAAGGCGCTGCTCGATATCGCCCGGCATGGGGGCGCGCGCCAGGTCAGCGCCATCGCGCGGGACGAGTCGATCTCCCGCAAATTCCTGGAAGCGATCATGTCGGACCTGCGGCGAGCGGGGCTGGTCGAGGGGCGTCGCGGGGCGCAGGGCGGATACACGCTCTCGCGTCCGGCCGACCAGATCAGCTTCGCCGATGTGGTCCGCGCGACGGACGGTCCCCTCGCCATGCTGCCCTGCGTCAGCCTGAACTTCTATCAGAGCTGCGAGGACTGTCCCGACGAGACGAACTGCCTTCTCCGCCACGCCTTCCTCGATGTTCGAGACGCGACGATACACATCCTGGAGCAACGAACCCTCGCCGCCGCCCTGGGGGGAGCCGAGGCCCGCAAACAGGCTGTCGCGGACGCCTGACGGACGGCGGGGACGGGCGCGATATTCCCGTTGCCGGCTTCCGGGAATTGACCGAGAACGGCCTAGCTCGTCCCTATCCGGAAGCCAGACATTGGATCACAGCAACCGTCGAGGCTTCCTGGGCGCGAGCATGGCGGCCGCGTTCGGATCGTCGGCCGCCCAGGCCGCGTCGCCCCGGCCGAACACATCGGCCAGACACGCCGCCCCGCAGACCGCCACAGGCCGTCTGATGCAGCCGGGGATCGCGCACGAACTGGCGCTTTCCCGGGCCACGACCCTGGCCGATGTCCACTATGACCTCGACCTGGACCTGACCCGGCCGGACATGGCCGCCGGCGCCGTGCGCATCGCCTTCAGGCGTCGGCGCGATGCGGGCGACCTGGTGGTCGACTATCGCGGCCCGACCCTGGACGCCGTGCGGACGAACGCCAGCGCCGTCGCGAATCTCGAGTGGCGGGACGGACACCTGCGGCTCCCGGCGCATCGCCTGAAGGGCGGCGTGAACCTGGTCGAGGCGCGGTTCACCACGCCGATCGCGCCGACCGGCGCGGCCATCATCCGGTTCGACGACCGCAGCGATGCGAGCACCTACCTCTACACCCTGCTGGTGCCCTCGGACGCCAACCTGCTGTTCCCCTGTTTCGACCAGCCCGACCTGAAGGCGCGCATCCGCTGGCGTATCCGCGCGCCCGCGGAATGGACTGTGGTGGCGAACGCCCGTGTCGAGGCCCGCGACACGGCGGCGGGTTCGACCACCTGGACCTTCGCCCGCACCGAGCCGATCCCCACCTACCTGGCCGCCTTCGCCGCCGGCCCCTGGACCGAGTGGGGATCGGCGCCGACCGGACAGCGGCCGATCACCCTCTACGCCCGCAAGTCCCGCCGCAAAGAGGTGGATGCGGACACCATCATCAAGGCCAACCGCGACGCGGCGCATTGGCTGGAGACCTGGTTCGGCGTCCCCTTCCCGTTCAGCAAGCTGGACGCCGTGCTGGCCCCCGCCTTCCCGTTCGGCGGGATGGAGCATGTGGGCGAGATCTTCTACAACGAGAACAGCTTTATCTTCCGCGAACCGCCGACGCTCACGCAAAGACTTGGGCGCGACGCCACCATCTACCACGAGGTCAGCCACCAGTGGTTCGGCGACCTGGTCACCATGCGGTGGTTCGACGACCTGTGGCTAAAGGAGGGTTTCGCCACCTACATGTCCGCCCGCATCCAGGCCGAGTTGCAGCCGCAGAGCGAAGCCTGGAAGACCTTCTATATCCGCAACAAGCCCGTGGCCTACGCCGCCGATTCCACGCGCGGGACCAACTCGGTCTGGCAACCCCTGGCCAATCTCGACGAGGCCAAGAGCAATTACGGCCCGATCGTCTACAACAAGGCCCCCTCGATCATAAAGCAGCTGGCCTTCCTCGCCGGCGACGACGGCTTCCGCAGAGGCCTGCATCTGTTCCTGACCCGGCACGCCTACGCCAATGCGACCTGGCGCGACCTGCTCTCCGCCGTCGAGACCACCTCCGGCGTTTCGCTCAAAGCGTTCGGCGACCAGTACATCCTGCGGGCCGGCATGCCACGGGTGGAGACGCGGCTGGAGACGCGCGGGGACAAGGTGTCCCGCCTGACCCTGGCGCAGAGCCCCGTGCGGGCCCTGCCGAACGATCCGGGCGGATGGTGGCCGATGAAGGTGCAGGTGCGGCTGGGCTACCGCGACCGGCCCGACGTGGTGCTGCCGGCGAGCTTCGAGGGCGACACCGCCACCGTCGCCGGGGCCGTGGGCCTGCCCGTTCCGGACTATGTCTGGGCCAACGACGGCGACTACGGCTACGGCCTGTTCCTGCCCGACGCGCGTAGCGCCGCCTGGATCGCCGCCCACGTCGGCGAGGCGCGGGACGGGCTGCTCCGGGCCATGCTCTGGGGCGCCCTGTGGGACCTGGTGCGCGAGACCCGCCTGCCGCCGGCCCGCTTCGCCGAGATCGCCCTGGCCGCCCTGCCCCACGAACAGGACGAGCAGATCGCCAGCCTGATCCTCAATCGCGCCTCCATAGCCTTGGTGCGCTACGTGTCCGAGGCCAACGCCGCGCGGCTGTTCCCGCCCTGGGAGCAGGCGCTCGCCGCCCGGACCCAGGACGGCGCCCTCGCCTACGGCCTGCGCAAGGACAGCCTGGACGCGCTGGTCTCCACCGCGCGCACCCCGGCCGCCCGCGCCCTGCTGCACGACGATCTGTCCGGAACGCGGCTGTTCGACGGCGCGCCGGTGAAGCAGCTCACCCGATGGAACATCGTCGAACGCCTGCTGGCGGTGGGCGACCCCGGCGCCGAGGCGCTCTACGCGACCGAGATGAAGCACGACGCCACCCCGGAAGCGGGACGCAGCGCCTTCATCGCCCGCGCCGCCACGCCCGACGCGGCGATCAAGCGCGACTATTTCCACCGCTATCTGGACGATCCCAGCCTGAACGAGGAATGGGTCTCGGCCAGCCTCGCCGCCTTCAACGACCCCGACCAGACCGGCCTGACCCGCGCCTTCCTGCGCCCGGCGCTGGAGCGGCTGGAGTGGATTCGCGCCAACCGGCGGATCTTCTTCCTTCCCTCGTGGATCAACGCCTTCGTGCGTGGACAGCGGAGCCCGGACGCCCTGGCCGAGGTCGACGCCTATCTGAGCCGCCGGCCGGACCTCCCCATCGACATCCGGCGCAAGGTGCTTGAAGCGCGCGACGAACTCGAACGCACCATCGCCATCCGCCGCGCCGCCGGAGCCAAGGAGCCGGCCTGATCCGGCGCGGCCCAGAGGCGCGTGATCATGCCGCGCACCCAAAGCCGATCCCCGATCCCGCCGAGCTATGCTATGAAGAGCGGATGAAACCCTTCGTCTTCCGCGTCGATCGTCCAGAGGGCGAGCCCCTGGTCAGAAACCGCAATCTGCCCAGCGATGCGGAGGCCGTGGCCTACGCCCGCCAGTTGCTGAACGACTGGCCCGAGTGCATCGCCGTCGAGGTGCTGCAAGCGGGCGCGCTGGTCGACCGGCTGCGGCCAACGCAATCCTGAGCGGCCGTAAGGGCTTGCAGGGATCGCTTCCGGTCGTGACCTCGCCGCCGGGGACATTTCAGCGGCGAATGGCGCTCCGATGAAGGGCTATCCCTTTCACGACGGTCCGCTGTTCGCCCGAAACCAGTGGTATCTCGCCGCCTGGACGACCGAGATCGGCCACACCCCGGTCGCGCGCCGCATCCTGAACCAGGACGTGATCCTGTTCCGCACCACCGACGACAAGGTGGCGGCGCTCTCCGGCGTCTGTCCCCATCGCTGGATGCCGCTGGCGCGGGCGGAGATCACGCAGGACCTGATCTCGTGTCCCTATCACGGCGCCCGCTTCGATCATCAGGGGACCTGCGTCGCCGTTCCACGCCAGGATCGCGTCCCGCCCGGTTTCGGACTGAGGCGCTATCCTGTCGTCGTCGTTGGCCCGTGCGTGTGGATCTGGCCGGGCGAGGCGGATCGCGCCGACCCATCCCTCCTGCCGGATTCGATGTCCCTGGGTCTGGGACGCGCGGGTTGGCGGACGGACCTGAGCCACCCGTTCCGCCTTGGAGCCCGCGCCCAGCTGCTGATCGAAAACCTGTTCGACGAGGAGCACATCAACGTCGTCCATCCAGCCACCCTCGGCGGCTGCCAGGCGGACGTGTTCAGGGACGCCGAGATCACCGACACGCCGGATCGCTTCGCCATGACCCACCGCACCGCGCCGACGCCGGTCGACGCGGCCATGCGGGCCCTGTTCGCCGAGTTGGGCTCCCACGCCTGTTCCGATCTGACGATCGAGCTGCTCGGCGTCTCGCTGGTCAACAACATAGGCTCGCGCACCTACAGCGCCGACGCGTCGGGCGCTCCGAAGCGCCTTATGGGCCAGATGAACTTCATCCACGCGATCACCCCGGAGACGGACACCACCACCCACTATTTCCTGGCCCAAACCCGCGATTTCAATGTGGAGGATGCGGACCTCAGCACACTGTTCTCGGAACGGAACGCCAAGATCGTCGCCGAAGACGCCGCCATCCTCGAGGCCCTCGAACCGATGATCGACGACTGGGGGGACGCGCGTCAGGAGACCTCGTTCGCCACGGACGCCATCGCCATGCGCCTACGCCACCGCATTCGGCGGATCATCGCCGGCGACCGCGCGGAGGTCGCCTCGGATCGCGCCGCGCCCTGAGGCTAGGCCAGGTTGAAACTGACGGCGACGTCGATGAAGTTGCGCACCAGGGTCAGGTCGATCTCCTTGCGGTGGATCAGATAGAGCGGCAGCGGCGGCAACGCCCCATCCGCCAGCGGGCGATAGACGATCGCGTCGGGGTGCAGCACCTGCATCGAAGCAGGTACGAGGCTCACCCCGCGCCCCGCCGCCACCAGGTTCAGGGCGGCCACCAGCCGCTGGACCTCGTCGACGACGATCGGGACCACCCCCGCCGCCGCCAGCCCGGCCGACACGCCTTCGAAGATGCCGGGGCCGTCCGTGCGCCGATAGACCACCATCCGCTGCCCCGACAGCGCCGCCAGGGGCAGCGGCTCGCCCGGACTGGCCGCCAGCGGGTGCTCGGCGGGGATGGCGGCCACCAGCCCCTCCTGGTCCAGCACGTGATCCTGCAGATCGGGGAACCCCTGGGCGGAGATGTGCAGGAAGGCGGCGTCGATGCGCCGCTGCTGCAGGCCCAGGATCAGCTCGAAGGTCTCCCGCTCCTCCACGTCGATCTCGGCCTGCGGGTAGGCCTGGCGGAAGGCGCGGATCAGTTTCGGCGTCAGCCGATGCAGCGAGGCCGAGCTGGTGAACCCCACCGCGACCCGGCCCTGCTCCCCGCGCGCGAAGCGGCGGACGTGCTCCACCATAGTGTCCACTTCCGACAGGATGCGGCGCGCGTCTTCCAGGAACACGTCGCCGGCGGCGTTCAGCACGATCCGCTTGGGCGCCCGGTCGAACAGGTCCAGGCCCAGCTCCTGCTCGAGGGCGCGGATTTGCTGGCCCAGGGGCGGCTGCTGGATGCCCAGGCGAGCCGCCGCGCGCGAAACCCCGCCCGCCTCCGCCACGGCCACGAAATAGCGCAGATGCCGAAGCTCCACCTCATCTCCTTATATCTCAAAAGTTCATATAATGAACAAAATGGATATTTTACATACCATTTAGGGAAGCCTAGCCTCCTTCGAACACAAGCGGGCCGAAGACAGCGACAGGCTGTCGGGCCGACGGAGGACCTTCATGGCCAAGACCACCCCTTCGATCGCCGTCGTCGGCGCAGGCATGGGCGGCCTCGCCGCCGCCGCGACCCTGCGCCAGGTCGGCGTGGACGTGACCGTCTACGAACAGGCCCACCAGTTCGCCCGCGTCGGCGCCGGCATCCAGATGCTGCCCAACTCCTGCCACGTGCTGAAGGGGATCGGGGTGCTGGACAAGCTGCGCCAGATCGCCTTCGAGCCCTATTCCCACCTGAACCGGGTCTGGGACACCGGCGAGGTCAAGCGCGAGCTGCCGATGCCGGAAAGCCTCTACGGCGCGCCGTTCCTGTGCATGCACCGCGCCGACCTGCACGACGCCCTGCTCTCGGTGCTGCCGCGCGAGATCATCCACCTGAACAAGAAGCTGAGCGGCCTCGAACAGTCCGACGGCCGCGTGACGCTCGACTTCGCCGACGGGACCCGGGCCGAGCACGACGCGGTGGTGGGCGCCGACGGGGTGCACTCCCTGGTCCGCGACATCATCGTCGGGCCGGACGCGCCCCTGCACAAGGGCCGCATCGCCTATCGCGCGGTGTTCGACTCAGCCCTGATGAACGGCGGCGAGATCAGGCCCTCGCGCACCAAGTGGTGGGGGATCGACCGCCACATCGTCATCTACTACACCGCCAAGGACCGCAGCTCGCTCTACTTCGTCACCAGCGTGCCGGAGCCGGCGGACTGGATCACCACCGAATCCTGGTCGGCCAAGGGCGACGTCCACGAACTGCGCGAAGCCTTCGCCGGCTTCCATCCCGAGGTGCAGATGGTGCTGAACGCCTGCCCCGACTGCCACAAGTGGGCCATCCTCGAACGCGAACCCCTGGCGCGCTGGAGCGACGGCCACGCCGTGCTGCTGGGCGACTCCTGCCACCCGATGACCCCATACATGGCCCAGGGCGCGGCCACCTCGATCGAGGACGCCGCCGTGCTCGCCCGCTGCCTGCAGGCCAGCAACATGGAGCTGTCTCCCGCGTTCAAGCTGTACGAAGCCAACCGCAAGCCCCGCGTCTCCAAGATCCAGGCCATCTCCAGCGCCAACACCTGGATGAGCGGCGGCGACCACGACACCTCCTGGCTCTACGGCTACGACGCCTGGCACGTCCCCCTGGCCGCCACCGAGGCGGAGGCGACGGCCAAGGTGCAGGAGCCGGTCAAGGCCGCCTGATCGGGCCATCCAAGCGTCCCGGCGCCGCGTCGCGCCGGGACGCCTCCATACGACCGGTCGCCAAGGCCGGCGCGGCGCAGACGAGGACGTAGGGAAGGAACGGGATGACTTTGGAGGTTTCCACCCTGGGCCCGGCGATCGCATCGCCGGGCGCCGTGCTTTCGGCGGACGGGCCCGGTCCGACGTCCACGCGTGCGGCGGCCCTGATCGCCCGGATCGAGGCCCTGGCCTTCTCGCGCTGGCACATCCGCGGCCGGGTGGTCATGGGCAGCGCCACCTTCCTGGACGCCTTCGACGCCCTGTCGCTGGCCTTCGTCCTGCCGATCCTGGTGGGGCTGTGGCACCTCAAGCCGTTGCAGATCGGCTGGCTGATCGGCTCCAGCTATATCGGCCAGCTCGTCGGCGCCCTGCTGTTCAGCCGCATGGCCGAGACGCGCGGACGCACCTCCAGCGCCGCCATCGCCACCGCCATCATGTCGGTGATGAGCCTGGCCTGCGGGGCGGTGGGCAGCTTCCCGCTGCTGCTGGCCTGCCGGCTGATCCAGGGGATCGGGGTCGGCGGCGAGATGCCGGTGGCCGCCGCCTATATCAGCGAGCTGTCCCGCGCCCCCGGCCGGGGCCGGTTCTTCATGCTCTACGAGCTGCTGTTCCCCATCGGGCTGATGGCCACCGGCCAGGTCGCCGCCTTCGTGGTGCCGGCGTTCGGCTGGCGTAGCCTGTTCCTGATCGCGGGCGTGCCCGGCCTGATCGTCGCCGTGCTGATCGCACGCCTGCCGGAATCGCCGCGCTGGCTGATCGGGCGCGGGCGGCTGGACGAGGCGGAGCGCATCGTCGCCGACATGGAGGCGAGCGGGCGGCGCAACGGCGCCTCGGTGGCTCCCACGCCGGCCGCCCCCGTCCCCGCCGCGATCGAGCCGCCCGTCGCGAAGCGGACGCGCTGGACCGAGCTGCTGTCGCCGTTCTACCGGGTGCGCACCCTGGTCGCCTGGGCGCTGTGGGCCAGCGCCTTCTTCGTCTCCAACAGCCTGAACAACTGGCTGCCGACGCTGTACCACCTGCACTACAAGCTGAAGCTGGGCGCGGCCCTGCACATCGCCTCGCTGACCAATGTGGCCCAAGTGATCGTGCTGCTGGCCTGCGCCTTCTGCATCGACCGCATCGGCCGGCGAAAGTGGACGGTGGCGGCCTTCGCGCTGGGCGCCGCGCTGATGGCGGCCCTGGCGCTGGTCCCACACCAGTCGTTCGTGTTCACCGCCGCGATGGCGACCGCGGCCTACGGGGTGATCGGCTCGGTGGCGGCGGTGCTCTACCTCTACACCCCGGAGATCTATCCGACCCGGATGCGCGCGATGAGCACCGGCATCGCCACCTCGTGGTTGCGGCTGGCCTCGGCGGTGGGACCGGCCCTGGTCGGCGCCCTGCTGAGCAAGGGCGGGACCGGCGGCGTGTTCCTGATGTTCTGCGGCGTCGCCGTCTTCGGCGGCCTGGCCGCCCTGTTCATGGTCGAGACCCAGGGCCGCCGGCTGGAGGAGATCGCACCCTGATCGAGGTGTCGACCAGAAAACGCCCACATCCCAGGTAAAGGTTACGGTTCCGAATCAATCGGGAAATCATGGCGAACTATATGACCTGTAAGAAGCAGCGGTAAGCTTGGTACAGGACTGTGTGAACGGATGGCGGAAGACGGCAGACGCGCCATGTCCAGTCGTCTGCAGATCCTGGGCGCCGCCGTCCTCCAGAGCGGCATGGCGTCCAGATGGTTTGTGGACCCCACGCTGGCCGCGAGCCTGCGGCGACCGCCGCCGCGCAAGCCGCGCGGACCGCAAGCTTCCCAATGATTGCGGACCTCGATCCCGAACAGGATGAGCCGGTCTTCGTCTGCGGCGCGCACCGTTCGCGCAGCACCTTCCTGCAACGCCTGCTGAACACCCACCCGCAACTGGTCATCTGGGGCGAGCACGGCGGCTTCATCAACAAGCTGGTGGAGCTGGACCAGATCTCGGAAATCTACCGGGGCGGCCGGGACGACATGACGCCCGACCAGATCTCGATGTTCGCCAGCAAGCGCGTCGAGGTGATGTTCGATTACAATCCCTGGACCAACCCGCTCCAGCGCCAGGACTATCACGACCTCTGCCGCCAGACCCTGTCGTCGGCCTTCCGCCGGGGCCTGGACGCCGGCCAGCGCTGGGGCTTCAAGGAAATCCGCTACAACGCCCCCGCCACCATGGCCTTCCTGGCCAGGCTCTACCCCAGGGCGCAGTTCATCCTACTGCGCCGCGACCTCACCGAGCTGTGCGTCTCCAACATCCTGGTCGACTGGTCGGTGCATCATCTGGCCGAGATGGACGCGGCCACCACCCTGGAGGGCGCGTTCGAGGTGCTGGCGGACTGCGCCTATGGCCTGTGCGCGCTGGAGGCCCAATCCCGCCAGTCCGCCCTCGCGCTCGGCCCGCGAGCCCTGCTGATCGAGGACGGGGAGCTGGTCGAGACGACCGAGCACATCTTCCGCTTCCTCGGCCTGGACACGCCGGACCATCATGCAGAGGCGATGCGGCTGAACGCGCGGATGCGGCTGGGCGAGACGCGCAAAGACCTGTCCGTCGGCCTGCTCACCCAGGGCTTCATCGAGGACCACGCGCCAGACTTCATCGAGGCGGCCCGCGAGGAGATCGATGCGCAGGGGATAGACTTCCCCCGGCTTCGGCGGCAGGCGCAGACCGGTCGGTACAGCTTCCTGGTCGGCGACCACGAGCTTCGCCACACCCACCTGTCCAGCCTGTTCTAGGCCGCGACCGCGTGACGGACATGCCCCCCCTCCAAGACGCGGACGCCGCGACCCTGTACGTCCTGGCGATCGCGGCCTTCCAGCGGGGCGAGGCCGAGGCCGCGCTGGACCTGATCGCCCGGGCGTGCGCGCACCCCGAGTCGCGCACGATCCACCACGCCCACCATGGCGAGATCCTGCTCCGCCACGGCCGCGCGGCGGAGGCCGAGGCGGTCGTCGCCGCCGCCCTGGCGCGCGACCCGGACAACGCCCCGGCGTGGGACCTGCTCGGCACGATCCTGGTCAACCGCGCGGCCCTGGCCGACAGCCGACCCTGTTTCGAGCGCGCGATCGGGATCGATCCCGACTTCGCCATCGCGCACAACAACCTCGCCTTGGTCCTGCAGCGCCTCGGCGAGCTTGACCTGGCCGAGACCCATTACCGGCTCGCGCTGCGCCAGTTATCGGAGGTCGCGGGCATCCAGCTCAACCTCGCCATCCTGCTGCGTCGCCGGGGCCGCGACCGGGAGGGGCTGGCGATGGTGGAGGCGATCCTGGCGACCGCGCCCGCCATGATCGGCGCGCGCCTGCTGGCGGCGGAGTTCGAGAGCGTCCTCGGCCGCGATCTGGCGGCGCTCGACCACCTGGACCAGGCGGTGGCCCTGGCCCCGGACCAGGTCGACGCGCTGGTCCGGCGCAGCCTGATGCTATGCCGGCTCGCCCGCTCGGACGCGGCCCTGGACGACAGCGACCGCGCGCTCGGCCTCGCACCGGGGAACGGGGCGGCGCTCCACACCCGCGCCCTCGCCCTCCAGGGCCTCGACCGGACGCAGGAGGCGCTGGACGCCTTCGCCCTCGCCCGGCAGGCCGTGGCCGAGCCGGCCCTGCTGATCGCCCACCACGCGCTCCTGCTGGCGGAACTGGGCCGCAAGGCCGAGGCGCTGGCGGAGCTGGACGAGGCGCTGCGCCTGCAGCCCGAGCTGATCGACGCCTGGTACGCGCGCGCCAACCTCAGCCGCTATTCGGCCGGCCACCCGGACCTGGCGCGGATGGAGGGGCTGGCCGACCGGCCTGAGGCTACGCCGCGCGACCGGCTGCATCTCGGCTTCGCGCTGGGCAAGGCCTATCTCGACCTCGGCGACGGCCCGCGCGCCTTCGCCCGCCTGCATGTCGGCGCTGGGCTGAAGCGCACGACCATCGACTACGACCCCGAACACGAGGCGGCCCACCTCGCCGCGATCGCCGACACCTTCAGCGCCCCCCTGCTGTCACGCAGGCGTCCGCCGGTCGACGCCGATCCGCGACCCATCCTGGTCTTCGGCATGCCCCGATCCGGCACCACCCTGGTCGAGCAGATCCTGGCCTCCCACCCCGCCGTCCACGGCGCCGGCGAAAGCGCCCACCTGGCCGATCTGGTGCAGACCGAAGACCTGATCGCCCGCGCGCCGGCCCTGCCCGCCGACGCCTTCCCCGCCCTGGGGCGGCGCTATCTGGAACGGCTGGGGGCGAACGCGCCGTCGACCGCGCGCCTCGTCGACAAGACGCCGTCCAACTTCCTGTACGCCGGCCTGATCCCCCTGATCCTGCCGGGCGCGCGGATGATCCACTGCCGCCGCGATCCGCTGGACACCTGCCTGTCGATCTACTCGCTGCTGTTCACGCGCGGGCACGAATACAGCTACGACCTAACCGAGCTGGGCCACTACTACGGCCTGTACCGTCGGCTGACAGCCCACTGGCGCGGGACCCTGCCGGCCGAAAGCGTGCTGGAGATCGACTACGAGGCGCTGGTGCGCGAGCCCGAGGCCCAGGTGCGCGCGATCCTGGATTTCTGCGGCCTGCCCTGGGACGAGCGCTGCCTGCGCTTCCACCAGACCGAGCGGCGCGTGACCTCGGCCAGCCGCGATCAGGTCCGCGCGCCCATCCACACCCGCAGCATCGGCCGCGCCCAGCCGTTCCGCCCCTGGCTGCAGGCGCTGGAGGCCGCGCTAGGCTAGGCCGGCCGCGCCAAGGAACCGGTCGGGCCGGAACAGCGCGATGGGTTTGTCGGTGGTCCGGGTCGTGGCCAGGTCGGCCAGGACCTCGCCGATGAGGCTGGCGAACTTGAAGCCATGCCCCGAACAGGGCGAGGCCAGCACGATTTGGGCCGCCTCAGGGTGCAGACCCAGGACGAAGTGCTCATCCGGCGTGCGGGTATAGACGCAAGAGGTCGACCGCCGCACCGCACCCGCCGCCGCCGGCACGAGGCGTTCCAGCACGCGTCGCAGCGCCGCCGTCTCGGTCGCGCTGGCGGCGGCGCGCGGGGCGTCCGCATCGTCCAGCACGCCTTCGGGACCGTGCAGCCCTGCCTTGACGCCGCTGCCGCAGATATCCGGCAGGCCGTAGATCATCGCCTCGCCGGTATCGAGCAGGAAGGCCGGCATCCGGTCGGGCGTCACCAGGGCGGGCGCGGTCGGGGCGAACCAGGTCTGGGTCTGGCGGGTCAGGGTCAGGTGCGGCTTCAGCTCGGGGACCAATTCGCCGATCCACGGGCCGGCGGCGATAATGGCGGCGCCCGCCTCGACGGTTTGGCCGTCCTCCAGCTCGACCAGCACACCCTCGCCCTTGGGCGTCACCCGGCGCACGCGCGCCTGGGTGTGGACCGTCGCGCCCAACGCCTCGGCCGCGTCCACCAGCAGCCGCACCGCCTTCTCCGGCTCCAGCACCCCGGCGTCGGCCTGGAACAGGCAGTCCCAGTCGGAGGGCAGGTCGAAGGCCGGGAACCGCGCCACCGCCTGGCGTGGGGTCAGAACCTCGTGGGCGATGTCGTGCTGCACCGCCGAGCGAAGCGAACTTTCCACGCTCGCCGAGCCCGCGATCCCGGCCTCCAGGATGCCGGTGCGGGTCAGCACCCGCTGGCCGGTATGGGCCTCCAGCCGCCGCCAGCCCTCATAGGCCAGCCGCACCAGCGGCACATAGGCGGGGTCCTCGAAATAGGCCATGCGGATGATGCGGCTCTCTCCGTGCGAGGAGCCGCGATCGTGGCCGGGCGCATAGCGGTCGAACCCGACCGCGCGACAGCCCCGCTGGCTGAGAGCGTAGAGGCTGGCCGCGCCCATGGCGCCCAGCCCGACAACGGCGACGTCGTAGGAGACCATGGCTCGTCCTTACGCCGCCGCGCCCGATCTCAAAAGCCGGCGGGTCCGCCGGACGCCGAGGCCGGATCGCCGAACACCCACTGCCGGAACATCGGCGACAGGTCGCGCCCGCTCGCCGCCTCGAACGCGGTCTCCAGGTCCCGGGCCGTGACGCTGCGCCCGGCGTTGGCGCGGGTGTAGTCGCGCAGCCCCTTCCAGAAGGCCGCCTCGCCCAGCTCGGTCCGCAACGCGTCGAAGAACACCACCGCCTTGCCATAGGCGATCCGGCGCTTGTCCTTCAGCGTGGGATAGTCGCCGCCATAGCTCAACGGCACATCGAGACCCGCCGCCTTGGCCGCCACCCAGTCGCCCTTGGCGCTGGCGATCTGGCGGTCGTAGTCGGCCCGGCCCCAGCGCTGCTCCTTGTAGGCCGCGACCATGAAGCTGGTCAGGCCCTCGTTCAGCCACAGCTCCTTCCAGTCGGCGCAGGTGATCAGGTTGCCCCACCACTGGTGGGACAGTTCGTGGGCGACCAACCCGTCCTTGTGCGGGTCCTTCAGGATCGGCGCGACATTGTCTTCGCCGATCATCGTCAGGGCGGCGTCCTCCTGGGCGGCGTCGTCGCTGGCCAGGACCTGGGTGTAGCGACCTTCGGGCAGGGGCACGCCCGCCTTGGACTCATAGAAGGCGATCATCCGCGCGGTGTCGGCGAACATGGCCTTGACCCGCTCGGGCGTCTCGTTCCGATAGAGCACCGACAGGGCGCCCGTCGCGTCCAGCCGCGCGCGGGAATAGCGCCCCGCCGCGAAGCCGTAGAGATAGCTGGGATAGGTCCGGTCCTCGCGCCAGCGCCAGACCTCCCGCCCCTCGCCCGCCGGCCCACGCGACACCAACCGGCCCGGGGCGACGGCGTCCATGCCCACGGGCAGGGTCAGGGCGAACGACAGCGTGGCCCGGTCGCCCGGACGCGCGTCGTCGCAGATCATGACTTCGCAGGTGAAGAAATTGGTGTGGATCTCGTCGGCGTCGAAGGCCACGTCCCGCTTGGGCCGGCCGGCGAAGCTCATCACCAGGGTGGCCACCTCGCCCTTGCGCAGGGGCCGGGCCAGATGGAACACCCGCCGCTCGCCCTCGATGGCGTTGGAGACCGGCGTCCCGTCCGCCAGCACCGCGTTCACCGCCAGCGGATCGGGTGTGAACGCCAGCGTCCGCACCCCGTCCGCCAAGCTCTCGAACCGCAGGCGCTCGACGCCAGCCACCGTTCCCGCCGCGAAGTCCGGAACCAGGTTTATGTCGCAATTCAATGACTTGAAGGTCACGTCGGTCGGCGTGCCCATGACCGCCGCCTGCCCCAACCCGGCCGCGAAAAGCACTGCGCCCATCGCCAGCACGCCCAGACCGGGACACGGAAATGGAGAGCGGAAACGACGGGCCATCGCCGCCTTTTCCCACGCGCGCCGACGGCCGTCGAGGCTGGTTAACGCCGCCTCACAAGTATCAAGATGATCAAGGAACAATTCAAGTGCTCGGGAGTTGGCTGCTCTTATGCCGAGGCGCCCATCCTTGCATGTTGCGTCGCAACACATGCCCTATAGTCGGCTTGCGACCCCGTTTCTTCGACCGGCCAGAGACGTCCGAGAGCAGCGCCATAACAAAGCCGTGACCGGTTCATGCTTGTCATCAGCCCCCGACTATGGCATCTCGTTCGGATCGAATGCCGTTTTGGTTCGGTAGTTCTCCACGTTCGCTCTTTGGATCGAGCTTCCGAGTCCGTCGCCATCCTCATCGCCCATCCGATCGCTCGACCGATTGCGGATCGAGTGTTCTCGAACTGAAAGATATATCCATATGGCTACCGGTGTTGTGAAGTGGTTCAACCCGACCAAGGGGTTTGGATTCATTCAACCCGACGACGGCGCCCAAGACGTGTTCGTACACGTTTCCGCCGTTGAGCGTTCGGGGATCGGTTCCATCAACGAGGGCCAAAAGCTCTCCTACGAACTGGAACGCGATCAACGCAGCGGCAAGATGTCTGCCGCCCAACTCAAGGCGATCTGATTGATCGGCTCGTCCAGTCGCCTGGGTTTCCCGGACGGCTGGACGAGCACCCTCTCCGCCGCGCCCTGACCGGACGCCGCGTCGAGACTTCCGCCAGCTATCCAGGCCGCCGCGTTATTTCAGCAGGCCCGCGCTGCGCAGGGCGTCGGTGATGACCTTCCCGACCTCGCCCCCCGAACCCGCTTCCAGACCCCAGCCCGCCCAGATGCCGCCGACTGGCGCGCCTTCGTCGTTCGACGGAGCCGGCTTATCCGCAACCGCTCCCCGAGTCGTCTTGGAGCCAGTCGTCTTGGCCGCCCGCGCGCCCGATCCCTTCGCGGCGAGAGCGTCCGAAGCCAGCCCCCCCGAAGCCAGACCCCAGGCCTGGGCGATCTCCAGGCTGGAGGAGATCCCGACCTCGAGCAGGTAGGGCCCAGGCGTCCCGCACCCGTCGACCCCGTCGCCGTCCAGCACCGCCGCGCCCACGGGCGTCCCATGGGCCATGCCGGCGATGCGGTTCAACTCCACCGCCGCCTGCCCGTCCGCCCCGCGCCAGGCGATACGGCGGCGCCCGTCGCCCAGATCGACCTCTTCTCCGCCCGCGTCGTCCAGACCATGGACGTCGAGCCACTGGCTGACCAGCTCGTCGGCGACGCCCGGGCGCACCGTGGTGTCGCTGTCGCCCTGCCAGATCGAGACCCGTGGCCAGCGACCGGCATGGGCAGAGGCGGCGCGCACGGCGTCGCCCCAGGCCTCGGGCGTGCGACGCGTCGCATTGCCCATCGCGCCGAACGCCTCCTGCATGTTGGACGCCGATCCATAGGGGATGCCGGCGATGATCGCGCCGGCCGCAAACGTCTCGGGATAGGCGGCCAGCATGACGTTGGCCATGGCTCCGCCCGCCGACAGGCCGGTGACGAACACCCGCCGGATGTCCAGGCCGTGGTCGGCGACCGCGCAGCCGATCATCTCGTGGATCGAGGCCGCCTCGCCCGCGTCCCGCGCCACGTCGCCGGACTGGAACCAGTTGAAGCAGAGGTTGGGGTTGTTCGAGCGGGTCTGCTGGGGCGCCAGCACCACGAAGCCGTAGCGATCCGCCAGGGTCAGCCAGCCGGCCCCCTCGGCATAGGCCTCCGCCGTCTGCGCGCATCCGTGCAGCACGACCACCAGGGCCGCCCTCGCGGGCAGCAGGTCGGGGGTATGGATCAGCATGCGCAGCGCGCCGGGGTTGGGACCGAAGTCCGTCACCTCGTGCAGATGGCTTGGCCGCAGCTCCTGCTCGGCCAGACGGCGCCGACGCAGGGCCAATTCCGCCACCGTGTCTCCCAGGCTCATGTCGATCGGCCTTTCCAACGCGCGGCATTCGCACATGCAACATATACGCATTGCAGTGCAGCATAGCCATGCGACGGAAGCGTTTTATCGCACGTCCAGCCGGGCGCGCGCCTAGGAGACACCGATTCTATTGGGACGGACTGTACGACGGCCGACCGACGCGGCGGGACGGACTAGGATGCGTCGGCCCCGCAGACGTGGCGGGGCGCCGACCGTGGGCACGAGCGGCCGGTCTTCAGGTTGATGAACAGCTTGGCGTGGGGGTCGTAGCGCCAATGGTCGCCGTCTTCGTCGACGCCGACGAAGATGCCGGCCGGGTAGAAATCCACCCGCCATTTCTGGCCGGTGTCGTCGTTCACCGCCTTGATGTAGCCGCTGACGCAGCCCCCGGCGATGGTGACGTGCTCATGCGAGGTCTGGTCGTACACCGTCCTGGGATGGGCGCTGCGAAAGCCTAGACGGGGGCAGTCGTTCCCCGAGCCCACCCCGACGAGTCCACCGGGCGAGCCGTAGAACACCTGCGCCGTCGCCACGGCGGGCGACAGAGCCAGCACGGCGCCCATCAAGGCCTGGATACCTGTCTTCATGACCGACGCCTCGCAAACTCAACTTGCTTGCAAGACTATACCGCAGAAGTTGCAGTCTGACGTTTCCAATTTGTATGCGCGGCGAAACACCCGGCTCGACCAAGACAGGAGCGATCCCGCGGAGGGCCGAATCCCCGGGGGGACGAGCGATAGCTGAGCGTTCCGTAGTCTCGCGGGGCCTGGCGGGCGGCGGCGATGCGTCCGAATCTGGGCGGCTTTGCGGTCGACTCCACATTCTCCCCGGAGCGGGGATCATGATCTCGGATCGATAAGTTCAACCCATTTCCGCCCTGAATTGCGCGCGTTTGCACATTATCTAATCACTCCACTCAGAAGAACTCGCCCGCGACCGTATGGCGTGATGACGTTCGTCACCTTGTCTGTGATCAAACTCAGGCGCTCATTTTTGAGACGTCCAGACGTTAGGCGACCATTGCACCTCGCGGTGCTTTGGCTTCATCGACGCTTGAGCAGATCTGCGTGTCCAGTTCGCCGCTGAGAGCGGACGGGAGGCGTGGATTCGGGAATACGAGCCAGCAAATACGGGGACGACACCGGCCAACCGGTGGAGACGAGAGGGGATCATCTTGAAGACCAACGTCATGCGCGAGCGACTGCTCGCTTCCACGATCATGTTCGGGGCCGCCGCTCTGTCGATGACCGCCAGCAACGCCTCCGCACAGGCGATCCAAACGGCGCAGAACACCACGCCGACGCCCACGGGCGCGGTCGAAACCGCGGCGCCGGTCGCCGGCGTGCCCGACGCCAACTCCACCAAGGAAGTGGTGGTCACCGGCTCTCGCATCGCGCAGAAGGGCCTGACCAGCACCAGCCCGCTCGCCGTGGTCAACGACCAGGAGATCAAGCTCCAGGGCGCCACCAACATCGAGAACCTGCTCAACGGCCTGCCGCAGGTCTACGCGGCCCAGAGCCAGTCGGTCTCCAACGGCTCCAACGGCACCGCCACGGTCAACCTGCGCAACATCGGCACCAACCGCACCCTGGTGCTGGTGGACGGTCGCCGCCTGATGCCGGGCGACCCCGGCAGCCCCGCCGCCGACCTGAACAACATCCCGACCCAGTTGGTCGACCGGGTCGAAGTCACCACCGGCGGCGCTTCGGCCATCTACGGCTCGGACGCCATCTCCGGCGTCGTCAACTTCATCATGAAGAAAGACTTCCAGGGTGTGCGCATCGACGCGCAGGGCGGCTTCGCCCAGCACACCAACGGCGCCAACAGCTCGGTCGACAGCGCGATCTCGTCGTTCAACGCCGTCACCCCCGGGGCCAAAGTCACCTATCCGGGCGGCAACCTCGATGGCCGCAACATGGACATCACGGCGATCTTCGGCGCCAACACCCCCGACGACAAGGGCAACGTCACCGCCTACATGGAGTATCGCAACACCCAGCCGGTCGTGGAAAGCAGCCGCTCCTACAGCGCCTGCTCGATCACCAGCGTCATCACCAACACACCGGGCGTGGCCGACACCCACACCTGCACCGGCTCCAGCAACACCAACTTCGGCCACTTCCAGGTGACCTCGCTGACGAACCCCAGCGGGGGGCTCCTCGCCAACCCCGCGGGGAGCGGCGGCGCCGCCAGCCTGGCCAGCCTGGGCGTCAACACCGGCACGCTGTCGGACAACCCCAACGGCAGCGCCGCCTTCGTGCCCTATACCAGCCTGCTGTCCTACAACACCTCCCCGCTGAACTACATCCAGCGCAACGACGACCGTTATACCGCCGGCTACTTCGCCCATTACCGGGTGAACGACCACGTCGACCTGTATTCGGACTTCATGTTCGCCGACGACCAGACCAACGCGCAGATCGCGCAAAGCGGTCTGTTCTCCGGCACCGCCTCGCCGGGGAACAGCACCTTCGCGGTGAACTGTAACAACCCCCTCCTGTCGGCGGCCCAAGCCCAGGCCCTGTGCGGAAGCCTCGCCGGCACCGCGAACCTGGCCCGGCTCAACGCGGCCTACCGCTTCATCAACAACGGCGCCCAGCCCCGCATCGCCGACCTGCGCCACACCGACTACAAGATCGACATCGGCGCCAAGGGTGAGATCGCGCCGGGCTGGAGCTACGACGCCTATCTGCAGTACGGCACCTCGATCAAGGCCGAGGAGTACAAGAACGACGTCTCCACCACCAAGACCCAGAACGCCCTGCTGGTGAACCCGAACGGGACCTGCATGAGCGGGGCTGCGGGCTGCGTGCCGCTGAACATCTTCAGCGCCACCGGCCTGAACCCGGCTTCCCTGGCCTATGTCTACGCCCCGGCCTTCGAGACCGGCGACACCGTGGAACAGGTGGCCAGCGCCTCGGTCACCGGCGACTTCGGCCAGTACGGCATCCGCAGCCCGTTCGCCACGGACGGGATCGGCGTCGCGTTCGGTACGGAATATCGTCGTGAGAACCTGTCGCTGAACACCGACCAGGAGTTCAGCACCGGCGATCTCGCCGGCCAGGGCGGCGCCACCATCAGCAACGCCGGCACCTTCGACGTGTACGAACTGTTCGGCGAAGCCCGCGTGCCGTTGGTCCAGGACAAGCCCCTGATCAAGAGCCTGTCGTTCGACGGCGCCTACCGCTTCTCGCAGTATTCCTCGGCGGGCCGCACCGACACCTACGAAGCCCAGCTGAACTACCAGCCGTTGCGCGACCTGACCTTCCGGGGCGGCTACGCCCGCGCCGTCCGCGCGCCGAACGTGAACGAACTGTTCGCCGCCCAGGCCCCCGGCCTGTTCTCGGGCAGCGACCCCTGCGCCGGCGCGGCGCCCACCGCCACCCTGGCCCAGTGCGAACGCAGCGGGGTCACCGCGGGCCAGTACGGCAACATCATCCAGTGCCCGTCCGGCCAGTGTACCGAGCTGAACGGCGGCAACACCCACCTCCAGCCGGAAGTGGGCGACACCTTCACCGCCGGCGCGGTGTTCACGCCGACCTTCTTCCGGGGCTTCACCCTGACCGTCGACTGGTTCGACATCAAGGTGAGCAACATCATCTCCACCGGCGTCGGCGGCGGCAACGTGACGGTGACCCAGTGCATCGCCACCGGCAGCCCGGTCTTCTGTAGCCTGTTCCATCGAGACCCGGCCGCGGGGACGATCTTCGGCAGCCAGGGTTACGTGGTGGCCACCAAGATCAATACCGGCTTCCTGCGCACCGAGGGCGTCGACGTCGCGTCGAGCTACCACTTCCGCCCGACCGACTACTTCAACGTGCCCAATACGGGTTCCTACGACCTCTCGCTGATGGGCACCTACACCACCGAGTTCACCCACCAGCCTGTCAGCGGCGGCGGCACCTACAACTGCGCGGGCCTGTACGGCAGCGATGTCTGCGGCGAGCCGATCCCGCACTGGCGTCACCGCGTCCGCCTGACCTGGAACCCGCCCTATCCGTTCACCCTGTCGCTGGCGTGGCGCTACGTCGGCGGCACCAGCTTCGACGGCAATTCGACCAACACCTTCCTGCACAAGGCCACCCAGGACGCCATCGACGCCAACATTCCCGCCTACAACTACGTCGACTTCTCCGGCACCTGGCGGATCAAGGACGGCCTGACCGCCCGCATGGGCGTCGCCAACCTGGCCGACAAGGACCCGCCGATCGTCGACTCCGTGACCTTCCCTGCGGCCAGCGGCGGCGTCGCCAACGGCAACACCTTCCCCGGCATCTACGACTCGCTGGGCCGGACCTTCTTCTTCGGCATCACCGCCGACTTCTAAGCGTCCGGAAATTGTCTCCGACAGGGGGCGGCGGCTCGAAAGGGCCGCCGCCCTTTTCTTTTTGGCTGTCCTTAACGTTGAGTGTTGGGATGTGCGTCCTTCGAGACGCCCCTTCGGGGCTCCTCAGGATGACGGGCCTTGGTGGGTCGCAGAAACCTTCGTCATGCTGAGGCGCGGCGAAAGCCGCGTCTCGAAGCACGCAGCGCCTCTGCGCCCCGTCCCGGTGCGCCATGGCCTTTATTTCGACCGTTCCGCCCGTCACCACTGCACGCCAAGCCAAGCGGGAGACGTCCATGTCCGAAACCTCAACTCCCGACGCGGATGTGCGCCTGTTGGCGCAGGAGCGTCTGCTCGACGCGGTGATCGGCCTGCTGGCGCTGCGGGACCCCGGCTTCATCACCGCCCTGAAGGCTGTGGTGATGGACACCGCCCTGTCGCGCAGCGACGGGCCCCACGACGGCGCCTCGCTGCTGCACCACGTCGCCCACCGCCTGCGGGAGGCGGACCTGTTCGCCGAGGAGCACGGCGGCGGCAGCCGGGCGCTCGAAAACTAGCCCGGCCTAGCGCGGGAAACCCACCTCGGGCCGGAACTCGCTGACCTCGGTGCGGCTATACAGGCCGGCCTCGGTATAGGGGCTGACGCGCAGGAACTCCTGCGCCGCCGGGAAGTCCACCGCCTCGATGATCAGCAGCACCCCCGTCCGCTCGCCGTTGGCGTCGTACAGCGGGCCGGCGAGATGCACGCGGTCGGTCCGCTGGCGCAGGTGTTCGTTGTAGCGCTCGTGGATCTTCTGTCGCTGGACCTCGGCGTCGGGTCCGAAATAGGCGGCGATGGCGAACAGCATGAGAGGTCTCCCCTCTCGATCAAACGCCGCGCCGCGCCAAAGGCTCACCGAATAAGCCGCAGAACCCTGCCGGGCCGTTCAGATCGCCGCCGGGCGGGAAAGGCGACTGCACCCTACCCGCCCGGCCGACGCCCGCTACCAGGGCCGCTGGAAGCCGTTGTCGTGCAGCCAGTGGATCTTGTCGGCCAGTTGATCGAGGCGCGCTTCCAGTTCGGCGGTCTCGTTGTCGGTCAGCTGGTCGCCGTCGTGATGGCCGCGATAGTGGTCCTCGTCGTGCTTGATGCGGTCGAGTTCGTGGCGTACCCGATCCGCCTCACGCCCGTCGATGGAGCCGTCGTCCTTGGCCTTGTCGATGCGGTGGGAGAGCCATTCCTCGCGCTGCTTCAGGGTGAAGTTCCCCCGCACGCCCGGGGCGACCGCCTGCGCCGGCATGCCGGCCTCGTCGGGCTGGACGTGGGTATGGGCGGAAGCGGCGAGCGGGAAGCCCAGGACGGCGGCCGCACCGATGGCCAGAAGGGTCCGTTTCATTTTTTGTCCTCTTATCATGAGGCCATGAAACGCCCGAAGCGGCTCCAGGGATGCGGGGCGCATGCAAAGCAGGGGGCGTGTGGGCGGAGCCCTAGCCCCCGGCCCGTGCCTTGACGGTGCGGTTGCGCAGCCAGCGCGGCCGGCCCTTGCGTCCCGCCTCGTCGCGGTTCAGCCGCTCGACCAGATCGGCGGCGGCCTGCTCGTCGGGGGCGGTGAACAGGAAGCGGTCGTCGCGCGCATGGAGGAAGCGGCCACGCACATGCAGGGGGAAGTCGCCGGGGCTGAGCTTCATCGGTCCTCCACCCTCATCCGGCCCGCCGCCCGTCCCCGCGCCGAGACGGCTGCGTCGCCGCCAGCTGGCCAGGGCCACCAGGCTCCAGACCCCCTCGACCAGGCCGAACGGCCAGGCGCCCTGGAGGAAGCCATAGGTCGAGCCCAGCATACATGCACCGGCGAACCCCAACGTCCACCAATGCGACCGGCTGTCCAGCGCATAGCAGACCAGCATGGCGGAGACGGCGAACAGGCCAAAGGCGGTCAGGGCGTTCATACCCCCTCCTACCGCCCTGCGTCCGCCCGCGCGATATGCGTCGCCTTTACGCCCGACGATGAACAGCGCGAGACGAAAACCGGGGAGACGCGGCCAAGAAGGGGAGGAGAGGCTCGGCCTCTCCATCCCAGTCGATTGACCGACTGCACCGGGGGGTTCGTCCTATCCGGAACCAGGAAACGGCCGGCGGAGGACAATGGCGCAGCTAATCTATATCTACCATGGATTGCTCAACAATGTCTTGCACTATTGTGGCGATTTGAAGCGTCCAGCGCCGCATTCCGCATCCATTACGGCGGCCTAGTGCGGGCCGATGCTGTCGGTGGGGCCGGCGGTGGGATCGCCGTCCGGGCCGGTGGGGGCGATGGCCGAGCCGCCGCCGCGCGGGGTGATCCCTGGTTTGCCGATCTTGGCGGTCTCGTGCTGGCGCTCGGCCGCCTTCAGCCCCGCGACCCCGGTCGGGGGCTCGCCCAGCGGGCCATAGCCGTGGCACCCCGAAAGGCCCGCCGCCACCGCCAGCAGGATGACAGTCCCGAACATCTTCATCGCCGCGCGCCCCAACCCTCAAGTCCCAGACCCTGAGGTCCCAGACGCAACGGCGGGGCGACGCGGGCGTTCCGTCCGCGCCCCCGATCAGGTCCCTACGCCGCCGCTCCGCAACCCGAAGCGGCGGCGTAGGGGTCGATGTTACTGGGCCGCCATCACCTGGCCGCGGATTTCGCCGCCGGGATGGGCCTTGGTGTGGATGTTGAAGTACCACTTGCCCGCCGTCAGGTCGGCGATCTCGGACTCGTTCAGGGTCGCCGTACCCGAGATCGGGTTGGCCACGTTGTTCACCGGAACCATCACCCCGGCGTTGACGCCCGGATCGGCGGGGCCGTGGAAGTGGGCGGCGGTGGCCGGGCCGGTCAGGCCGGAATAGGTGGCGTGATAGGTCAGGGTCTTGCTGGCGGTGTCCAGGTCGGCGGTCAGCGCGCCCTGCCCGGCGCTGTCGTTGGCGGGGACCTCGTCGGCGCCCTTGAGGGCCGCTGAGAAGTGCATGACCTGGGCCTGGGCGGCGCCGGCGGCGGCCAGACAGCAGGCCATGGCCGCGACGGCGATGATCTTGAGCGACATGCGATAGGTTTCCCTCGGGTTGGATCGACGGCCGTCGCCCCGAACCGCGCCCGGAGGGATCAGCCAAGCTCCGCTCGCCCCGCCCGCGCCGCGATCAATCCATGATTGCGGCAAGGACCGAACCGAGCCTCCCGACATCCCACCCAATTCAGGCGGAATGACGCCATCCTCCAACGAGGCCTAAGCTGAGGTTCGCGCGTGGCGATGTAGATCAACGGCGCAACTTCGCGGGCCGGCGACCGTTCTAGATTTACGCGACCGATCCCGAGAGCGTCGTTTGACACTTATTCCGACCCTCGCGACTACCCGGCCCTTGGCTTTCGCACCGCGAGCCGCCGGTTTTCCCGAAGGCTCGCCATGCCCGCCCAAGACCATAGCTCCGAAGATGTGGCCCTAAGTCTGACCTTCGCGGTTGTGACGTCGTCGCCTGCGCCGCTGTTGCTCCTGGACGGGCAACTCACGGTCATCGCGGCAAGCACGTCGTTCTGTGACGTCTTCGGCGCCGATGTGGCTGAAATAACGGGTCACCCCCTCTACGCCCTGGACGCGGTCAGATGGGACAGTCCCGCACTGCGATCCTTGATGACAGCGACCGTGTCGGGCCAGGGCGCGCTCGGCGCCCGAGACATCGATCTCAAACGCCCCCGGCAGCCGGTTCGCCACCTGATTGTCCAGGCCCGGCGGCTGACCTATCTGGATCTTGAACAGACGCGCATCCTCGTCGCCGTGTCGGATGTGACGGAAGCGAGGGCCGATGCGGCGCTGAAGGGGGAGGCGCTGCTTGAGAACAGCGTGCTGTTGCAGGAGGTCCGCCATCGGGTCGCCAACAGCCTGCAGATCATCGCCAGCGTGTTGCTGCAGAACGCGCGAAAGACCACGTCGGACGAGACCCGCGGCCATCTCAAGGACGCCCACCATAGGGTGATGTCCGTGGCCGCCCTCGAGCGGCTGCTGTCCACCTCAGAGGACGGCGATGTGGAGGTGCAGACCTACTTCACCAGCCTTTGCGAAAACATCTCGGCCTCGATGATCGGTGAGATCGATCAGATCTCATTGACCGTCGAGGGCGGCGACGGCGTGATCGAAGCCAGGACCTCCGTCAGCCTTGGCCTGATCGTGACCGAACTGGTGATCAACGCGCTCAAACACGCCTTTCCCGATGGGCGGCCCGGAAAGATCACCGTCGACTACAATTTCCATGGGCCCAACTGGATCCTGTGCGTACGCGACGACGGCGTCGGCATGTCGCTAGGCACGCCGCTGCGGGCAGGTCTGGGTACGAGCATCGTCCAAGCCCTGGCTGGGCAGTTGAACGCCTCGGTCGAAGTCACGCCGAAGCACCCCGGGACCCAGGTTTCCATCAAACACACTCGGATCGCCCTGGTGGAGGATGACCCTGAAACGGCGAGCGAGCGGCTCGCGACGGCCGGTCCACCGCTTGCTTCAATAGGCCGACGAACAGAGGAACGATCATGAGCGCGCGGCAAGATGGCAAGACGGCCAAGACCCTGATGATTGTCGAGGACGAGGCCCTGGTGGCGATACTTCTCCGGGACGAGCTGCAGGACGCGGGATACAAGGTCCTCGATCTGACAGACCGTCACGTCGAGGCGCTCGAAGTCGCCAAGGCTGAAAAGCCGGATCTGGCGTTGGTCAACATCCGGCTCGCCGGGCGTGACGACGGCATCGAACTCTCGGCGCATCTGAAGGCTCTGGGGATTCCGGTCCTGCTGATCAGCGGGCAGGTAAGCCGGGCCAGCTCAGCCAAAACCGTGGCGATCGCCTCGCTCCCCAAGCCCTATGACGCCGCCGACATGGTGCTGGCGGTGGCCTACCTTCTGGCGCGTCTGGAAGGCGATGTGTCTCTGCCGAGGCCGGGCAGGCTCGAAGTCTTCGACCAAGACGGCTTCGATCTCGCGCCGGCGGCCTAGGATTAGAGCGACGTTGGTGGATGGAGCGTGCGCCCAGCTCAATGGCTAGGCGGCGGATAGGGTTCGGCCGCCATATCCAAGGTTCCTCCGCCCTGGAGCACCAGCATCGTCCCGTC
>NZ_LMUL01000010.1:193886-233127 GCF_009765965.1 Caulobacter sp. S45 | reverse complement strand
TTCTTTTCAAATCCACCCTGAACGTCGCCTTCCAGGGCTCGTTCCGCGTCAGCTTCGTATACGACGTGGGCGCATAAAGTTGCAGCTCCACCATGCCCGAACAGCTTAGATCGAACTGCTGGGGGCGACTTGGAACAGGTGCGGCCTGGGCGGCGAGCGCCAATATAAGAGCGGCGAAACTGGCCATGGACCGCAACCATCGGTGGTTACTGATGCGGCCTTCCTCTAGCACGTGGACAGCGCTTGGAAAGCGCACGTTCCCGTGACGGCCCCAACGGCGCCGAAGCCAGCCGCGAAAATCCACCCATTGCGGACACGGCCGCCGTTGCGCAAACTCCGGGGCCGAATACCCGACCCACCCAGGGAGCGCGCAAATGCAGTCCCGCACGGCGTCCTGTTCTTGCGGCCAGTTACGGATCGAGGTGCGAGGCGAGCCCCGCGGCGTCGGGGTCTGCCACTGCCTGGCCTGCCAGCGCCGGACGGGCGGGGTGTTCGCGGCCCTGGCGAGCTTTGCCGCGCCCTACACGGTCGTCGGCGTGGCCACCGAGCATGTCCGCACCGGCGACCAGGGGGCCAGGTTCACCTTCCGGTTCTGCCCCGTCTGCGGGACCACCGTCTACCACACCGAAGATGGCTACGAGCAATCGCGCGTCTCGGTGGCCGTAGGCGCCTTCGCCGATCCGCACTTCCCGCCGCCCCAGGTCTCGATCCACGACCGCCGCCGGCACCCATGGGTCCAGATGCCGCCCGGGATCAGCACCCACGACACGGACCCCGCGTGACGACAGCCCAAGGAGCCGCAAACGCCATGAAGCAAGGCCCAACCCCCGAGGGCGAATCCCCCGCCCAGCTGATCGACGCCAGGATCGCGGCGCTGGGCGACTGGCGGGGCGCGATGCTTTCCCATGTCCGCGCCCTGATCAAACAGGCGGACCCCGAGGTGGTCGAGGAGTGGAAGTGGAGAGGCGTTCCGGTGTGGTCCCACGACGGGATCATCTGCACCGGCGAGACCTACAAGAGCGTGGTCAAGCTGACCTTCGCCAAGGGCGCCGCGCTCGAAGACCCCTCGCGCCTGTTCAACTCCAGCCTGGAAGGCAATGTGAGGCGCGCCATAGATATCCCGGAGGGCGCCGAACTCGACGAGGCCGCCTTCAAGACGCTGATACATGCCGCCGTGGCCCTGAACGGGTCTAAGGCGCGAAAGCCGACGCGCGCGCCCAAGGGTTGAGGCGATCCACAGCCGTCACACCCCACACTCAACGTGGACACAGCCAATGGTTATGGGGTGCAGAGAAAGGCATGCGGAGGCCGGACCTCGACCATCCTCGCCGATATCGCGTCGCTCCCGGTCGCCTGACGCGCGCCGCTGAGGTCGCTGGTCAGGGTGACGATACGATCATCCAAGCGGACCAACCGATCGTTTCGTACGGGCATACCGGACCCGCTTCCAACAAAGGTGAAATCGCCCAAGTAGGTTACCTGCCCGGGAGGCGCCAGGAAGGCCCGCGACGGTCCTTCCAGCACCGCGCCGTTGAAGGGGCTATAGGCATAGGCGCCCGGGGGGACGACGAAAGCGAAATACTGTTTCTTTCCCAGCGTCGGGTTTTTCAATGTCGCGCCGACATGCTCAAACCAGAAGCAGTTCCCGGTGATATTCTGCCGGCCCAGATCATATTGATCCAGGTTGACGGAGAAACCGTCGAACGGCCAATCCGCATCCACAGCAACGCCGAAAACGATGACCGCACGACCGGGGATCGACGCCAGATGAAGGGGGGCGACGCCAATCGATGAGCTCAGGCCGCATCCGGACAGGCAGAGAGCGGCTGCAAGCAATACAGCCGACAGTTTCCGCAAACCCATTCCCCCGCCCTCGCTCGAGCCTAAGCCCCTGAAATCGGCTTATCCCAGGCGCTCCCCCTGGGCCGGTGAAAAATACTTCTGCTTGATCATATCGGCAACGACGTAGATTATCATCAGCATCACAAATACTCCGGCGAAAAAATGCACGGGATTTTGGATGTCGCCGTGCGCCGCCAAGATGAATTCATGCCAATTGAGCGCCGGAGTGAGTACAATCGGATTTGCGATCACTAAGATATGCCACAATTTCGGCGTTGACTTTGTCATCGACACACGTCCCCACACCTCGGTCAGCCTGCGCCGCAACCAGGTCGCACGCGTGAGGTTCCTATAATCGCTTCCCGTTGCAAACGCGTGTCCGCGAACCGCGCCGCCGTCACACCCCCGCGCTAGACCCCGCCCATCCGCCTCGCCACTATGGCGCGATGGAGCATCGGATCGTCGTCAACCTGGCGCCTGACCTCGCCGACCGGGCCGCGATCCTGGCCCCGCTGGCGGCGTTCAACGCCCAAAACGCCGCGCCGGTGGCGTCGCAGTTCCTGGCGGTGCTGATCCAGGATGCAGACGGGGCCACGGTCGGCGGCCTGTGGGGCCGCACCGCCTATCGCTGGCTGTTCATCGAGCTGCTGGTGGTGCCCGAGGCGATGCGCGGCCAGTCCAGGGGCGCGTCGATCATGGCCGCCGCCGAGCAGATCGCGCGCGATCGTGGCTGTATCGGCGCCTGGGTCGATACCTTCAGCTTCCAGGCGCTCGGCTTCTACCAGAAGCTCGGCTACGAGATATTTGGCGAGATCCAGGATTACCCGCCCGGCGAGGCGCGTTACTTCCTGAAGAAGCGGCTCGACGATCCGGCGGCGACCCCGCCCGCATGACCCCCGACCTGCCCGACATCCCCGCCCCGCCCCAGCCGCCCACCCGCGCCGAGGTCGAGGCCGCGATCCGCGCCAATGGCCGGGCGGTGCGGTTCGTCGGCTGGGCGCTGGCGGGGCTGGAGCTCAAGGGCCTGGACCTGGCCGGCTGCGCCTTCGTGCGTTGCCGTTGCGGACAGGCGGACTTTTCGGCCTGCGACCTGGCGGAGGCGCAGTTCGTCGGCTGCGACCTGAACAACACCCGCTGGCGCGGCGCGTCCCTGGCGGCGGCGGCGTTTCGCGACTGCAAGCTGACCGGCGCCCAGATCGAGCACGCCCGCACGCTCGGTCTGACCTTCGAACGCTGCCTGCTGATCAGCGCCAACCTGCGCCGGCTGTCCTTCCGCCGCATGGCCCTGGAGGGGGTGGATTTCCAGGGCGCCGATCTGGCCGAGGCCGATTTCCGCGAGGCGGTGCTGAGCGACTGCAACCTGCGCGACGCCAACCTGGTCGACGCCCGCTTCGAAGGCGCGGACCTGCGCGGGGCCGACCTGGGCGCGCTGCGGCTCGACAATGTGGCCCGCTTCAAGGGCGCGGTCATCTCCAAGGCGCAGGCCGCCGCCATCCTCAGTGGGCTGGGGTTGAAGGTGGCGTGAACCCGGTTGCGGGGCGTTACGAGCTGTAGTAGATACTACTACCATCGTAGTAGGAACCGCTCCGATGGCGCCTCCAAAGCTCAGCCGGCTCGAACTCCAGGTGATGGAGGCGCTGTGGACCCACGGCGGCTCCTCGGTGCGCGAGGTCCAGGAGACCTTCCCCGAAGAGACCCGCCCCGCCTACACCACCGTACAAACCATGATGAACCGCCTGGAGGCCAAGAAGGCCGTCCGGCGCGCCAAGAAGATCAGCAACGCCCACATCTTCGAGGCGACGATCTCGCGCAACGCCGCCCAACGTCACCTGATCGACGACTTCCTGGGACTGTTCGGCGGGCGCATGCAGCCGGTCATGGCCCACCTGATCGAGGCGGGGAAGCTGACGCTGGAAGATGTCCAGGAAGCCGAAAAGCTGTTGAACGCCCTGGCCGAAAAGGAAAAGCGCTCATGATCGCGGCCCTGCTCGACCATCTCTGGCAATCGACCCTATTCGCGGCCGGCGCGGGCCTGCTGACCCTGGCGTTGCGCTCCAACCGGGCGTCGCTGCGCTACTGGATCTGGTTCTGCGCCTCGATGAAGTTCCTGCTGCCGTTCTCGCTGCTGACCACGCTCGGCGGCCACCTGCTGGTCCACCCGCTACCCCCGGCCATCGAGGCGGCGCCGGCCCTGTTTGCGATAGAGCAGACCGCCCTGCCGTTCACGCTGGCCACGCAGGCGCCCGTCGCCACGGCGACCCCGCCCGATTTCGCCGCCACCCTGCTTGCCGCCATCCTGCTCGGCCTGTGGGCGGTGGGCTTCGTCGCCGTGCTGGCGATCTGGGCCGTGCGCTGGCGGCGCATCGCCCGCGTGCTGCGCGAGGCCAAGCCCTCGCCGCTGTCGGCCCCGATCCCGGTCCGCACCTCGCCCTCGACCCTGGAGCCGGGCGTGGTCGGGATCTGGCGTCCGGTCCTGCTGTTGCCCGAGGGCCTGGCCGACCACCTGAGCCCGGTGGAGATGGACGCGGTGCTGGCCCACGAGCTGCGCCACCTGCGCCGCCACGACAACCTGACGGCGGGCATGCACATGCTGGTCGAGGCGGTGTTCTGGTTCCACCCGCTGGTCTGGTGGCTGGGCGCGCGCCTGATCGAGGCCCGCGAGCGCGCCTGCGACGAAGCCGTGGTCGAGGCCGGCAATGACCCCAAGGTCTACGCCGGAGCCATCCTCAAGGTCTGCAAACTCTATGTCCAATCGCCCCTCGCCTGCGCGGCGGGGATTTCAGGCGCCGATCTCAAGCAACGTGTGGAGACGATCATGACCACCCCTATCGCCTCGCGGCTGAACGCCGCCAAGGCCCTGATGCTGGCCGGCTGCGCCGCCGCCGCCTTCGCCGCCCCGCTCGGGATCGGCATGCTCGGCTCGGCTCCAGCGGTGGCCGAGGCGCAGGACGGCGCGGGCCAAGCTCCCACCGCCGCCCAGATCGCCCGGATGACGGCGGAACAGCAGGCGCCACGCAAGGTGGTTCCGCTCGACCCCAAGCAATTCGCTAAATATGTCGGATTTTACGCCCTCGAGCCCAATTTAATCACCATTACAACCCATGACGGCCGCTTCTTTGCTAAATTGACGGGACAAGATGCTTACGAGGTATATCCCGAGAGTCCCACAAAGTTCTTTTTCACGGTCGTCGCCGCCCAGATCAGCTTCGTCACCGATGCGCGCGGCAAGGTTACGGGCCTGGTCCTACATCAGAGCGGGGTTGAGCGACCCGCCAAAAAGATCGACGAAGCTACGGCCAAATCCATCGAAATGAATCGTGAACGCCGGATAAAGAACAACATTCCATCGCCTGGAACGGAAGCCGCCGCTCGGAGGGACATCGCGGCGCTGGAAAGCGGCAAAATAGACTACAATGATATGACTAAGATCGCGGCCTATTTCAGACATCAGCAAGAGGCGAAGAGCCAGCAAGATGTAAAAAGGTGGGGCCCATTCAAATCGATAAATTTCAAAAAAGTGAACCCTCAAGGCAACGACGTCTACCACCTCGTCTTCCAGAACGCGCAGGTTGACTTGATCATCGCCCCCCTGACCGCCGACGGCAAGATCGCCGGCCTGTACTACAACGAGCTCTGATCAAGCTCCCGCGATCCACCCCGCCAGCCGCGCGACGATCGCCTGTGGGTCGCCGGACAGCTCCAGCCGTTTCAGCCGCGCGTTTTCGCCGGACAGGATGCAGATGTCGGTCTTGCGTAGCTTCAGCGTCGCGGCGAGGTAGGCGATCAGGGCGCGGTTGGCGGCCCCCTCCACCGGCGGGGCGGCGATGCGCAGCTGGAGGCTGGCGCGGCCGTCGGCGCCGACCACCACCCCGTCGATCCCGCCCCGCCCGGCCCGAGGCGTCAGCCGCACCGCCAGCCGCACCCCGCCCTCGATCGCCTGATAGGGCTCGGCGCTTGGCGGCGGGCTGACGGAGGTGTCGGACCTTGGGGACATGCGCCCGGCTTAGCAGAGCGCGGCGCGCGCCGGCAGGGCCGCGCGTCCGGCCAGGGGCGCGATCAGGCCTGCGGCTGCGGCGGGGGGCGGCGATGGCGTGGACGGCGGATCAGGTCCTGCGCCTTGGTGTGGGGCAGCGCGTCGAGCGTCAGGTAGCCCCGCCCGTCGGGATCGAGCAGGTCGAAGCGCTGGCCGGCGCGGGTTTTGAAGTCGGCCAGGCTGATACGGCCGGTGAAGCTGAGGTCCGAGGCGGCCACGGGCTCGGGTTCGCTGAGCAGGTTGTAGGGCGCAGCCCCCACCAGGTCGTCGTTCACGCCGCCCGGCGTGGCGGGGCTGCTCGACCCGCTGCTGCTGCTATGATGGCGACCGCCGCCCCCACCGCCGCCGCCTCCACCGCCACCCATGCCGCCCTGGATCAGTTCGAGCTCGGCGACCTGCCACAACCGCACCGGCCCCGCGCCGGGCAGGGTCAGCGAAACGCCCTGGCCGGCGCCGGCCGCGATCTCCGGCACGATCTGGTGCTCGTAGATGTGCAGCTCGCCACCGTCGATCAGGTTGTCGCCGTTGCGGTCCAGCGCGTGGAAGAACCGCACCGCGTCAGCTGTGAACTCGGCTCGGTCGAGCTTGCCGTCGTGATCGGCGTCGGCCTGGTTGAACCAGGCGACCACGGGATAGGGCTCGCCGGGCCTGGAGCGGAACGGCTCGCCGCAGGGGCTGATGAACAGCATCGGTCGGGCGACCGGCTCGGAACGGGCGGGATCGGCGCGCGGCGCACTGGGGGCGGGAGCCGGCGGCGGGTCCGCCGCGCACCCCGTCAGGACAAGGGCGCCGAACACGGCGATGGATGGGACGAGGCGGGACATGACCGCTCCTGGCAAGCTTGACCTGCGCTTTTACGGCCGGCTCTTTGCGCCAAGGTTGCAGGGCGCGCGCCGGCCGACCCCGAAACGACAAAAGCCCCGCCGGCCGAAGCCAGCGGGGCTTTTTGTCGAAACCGTCAGGTCGTAGGGTTGTGGGGTCAGGCGTCGTGGGCCGATCCCTTCGCCGGTCGCTCCAGGCCGCCGTCCGTGTCGCCCAGCAGCTCTTGCGAGCGTGCGCGGCCGTGCCGCTCGACCAGCGCATCCACGAAGCTGCGGACGAAGGCGTCGGTGTCGCGTGGCGGCGCTGGATAAACCACCCCTCGCAGTTGATGCGCACCATGGCCCGTTGGCATGAAAACAAAGCTCCCGAAATTATCGTAATCGATATCAATTAAATCGAATCTACGGCCCGTAAGTTCCAATTTCTCCGCATTTCATCTGCAAGCGTCGGCCCAACCTAGGCCGTACATGCTCCGCAATGGCGCGAATCAACTTTGATAAAATCAAAGTCCGCGTTCACGTTGGGTGCTGGTAGGTCCCTGGGGAGCAGGCTGAGATGCCTGCGTGCTTCGAGACGCGGCTTGCGCCGCTCCTCAGCATGACGAAGGTTTCTGCGACCCACCAAGGCCCGTCATCCTGAGGAGCCCCGAAGGGGCGCCTCGAAGGACGCACATACCAAGGCCCAACGTGGACACGACCGAACGGGATCGGGCGATGCGCCGGCCGCCGGCTAGGCCGCCTGCGGCAGCAGCGAGGCCGCGGAATGGCTGATCGAGACGCTCACCCCGCCGACCGTGTTCGTCGCCATCTTCGCCCCGAGTTGCTTGACCAGGGCCTCCACGATGGCGGTCCCCAGCCCGCCCTGGGCGGACGGAGGCGCGCCCACGCCCTTGCCGACGCCGTTGTCGGAGACGGTCAGCGTCCAGTCCTCGCCAGAGGCGACGTAGCCGACATCGATCCGCGCCTCGGCCTTCGCCTCGGGGAAGGCGTACTTGATCGCGTTGATCACCAGCTCGGTGACGATCAGGCCCAGGCTGACGGCCTTGTCGGAACCGATCTGCCCGTTGGTGGCGGTGACGGTCAAGCTGATCGGCTGGGTGTCGCCGATCATCGAGCCGCCGAGGCTGGCGCACAGCTTGGTCAGGTAGGCCGCGACCTCGATCCGGTCGACGCCCTCGGTCACTTGCAGATGGGACTGCACCTGGGCGACCGACATCACCCGCTGGTGCGCGTCGCGCAGATGGTGGCGGGTCTCTTCGGAGGTCACGGCCCTGGCCTTCAGCATCAGGATGCTGGCGATGATCTGCAGGCTGTTGGCGACCCGGTGCTGCATCTCCTCGAGCAGTATCTGCTTCTGGCGCAGCAGCTCCTGGGTGGTGGCGAGCAGGTCGGCCTTCTCCTCCTCCACCAGCCGCCGCTCGGTGACGTCGGTGAAGGCCAGCAGGATGGTCGCGTTCGCGCTGGTCGCATAGAGCACCTTGCGCGCGTTCAGCAGCATGACCCGGTGGCCGAGCCTGGGGAAATCGTGGGCGACCTCGAACCCGTCCATGGCGACGAGCTCGGGGATGATGGTCTCGAGCAGCAGGCGCAGCGCCGGGATGTTCCACTGGCCGTCGCCCAGGTCGTAGAGCAGCCGCCCCAGGGTATGGGCCGGATCGACCTGGAAGGTCGCGTAGAACGAACGGCTCGCGGCCAGCACCTTCAGCCCGTCGTCCAGCACCACCAGGGGCTCGTGGATGGTGTCCACGATCGCCTGGGCCAGGGTCTGGGCGGCTTCGACATCCGCGATCGGCTGGTTCATGGCGTGAGGTGGGCTCCGATCCTGCAGGCGCAACGAACGGTCGGCAGCGGATCGATGCGGACCCGCAAACCCTACGCCCTCCGGCCGCCGGAGTCTCGGCGCCGGCTTGTGACCTATTGGACCGTGAGCGCCAGGCTGGCCAAGCTATCCTGCCAGGCGGCCTCGACCGCGACATCCTCCCAGCTGCGCGACATGGACAGGTAGTCGGCCTTTAGCGCCGGGGCCTCGCAGGCGTCGGCCAGCCGTCTCAGCTCGGCCGCCTTGGTCATGCACTGGTTCGCCGTTCTCATAAGGTAATTGCTCCACCCTATGAAAACCCGGTGCGCCGCCAAAGGCTCCACTGGCGGTTCGGATCGGGGGCCGCCGAGCGGGAAGGGTTCACGGCCCGAAGAAACGACGGGGGCCATGCGCAGGCTCGAGCCGACGCCCGGAAACGGACGGTAGGGATGTCAGGTAAAGGTGGTTTGCGGTCTTTGGCACATGGTTTAGGACGTGTGCTCATGAACGCCGATTGTCGCTTGGCCACATACGGAACGCTGAGCCCTGGCCGCCCAAATCATCACCAGCTTTCTGGATTGCGCGGGCAATGGTCTGGCGGCAGCGTGCGCGGCGATCTGCATGACGCCGGTTGGGGTGCGGCCCAAGGTTACCCAGGGCTAGTGCTGAACCCAACCGGCGAAACAGTGGCGGTCGACCTCTTCTCGTCAGACGACTTACCCGATCACTGGGCTCGCCTGGATGCCTTCGAGGGTGACGGATACCGGCGGGTTGTGGCGGAGGTCACGACCTCGCAAGGCGCTGTTGCCGCTTACATCTATGTGCTGATCACACCCGCTTAGCTCCCCGCACGCGGACGTCCCCAACGTCCGCCAAGGGTCGTCAACCGCCGCTAACGCCCTCTCCGAATGTGGCCGCGCTAAACGCAGAAACCCCGCCCAGCCGGAGCCGGGCGGGGCCGTGCAAGCGCTGAATCCGCAAGCGGCGCTGGAGGCCGGCTTCAGAAGCTATAGCGAAGCCCGACCTTGACCACATGGGCAACGTCTTCGTTCCCGGCGAAGAAATGGACGTACCGGTAGGCGGGAACCAGCGAAAGGTTGCGGGTGATCGGGAAGCTCAAGCCGCCCTCGACCATGGCCAGTCCTTGGGTTGACGACCCCCCGCTCGATTGGAACGACGTCCCGTCCGAGGACCTCAACGTGCCGACGGACTGGTGATCACGCGACGCTCCCACTCCGGCGCCGACATAGGGTGCGAACAGGCCAGCGATAGGCGAGAAATCATAGAAGGCGTTGGCGGTGCCCGTGTATCGGGAGAACCGGTCGCCGGACGTGCGTCGGAACGTCTGCCCGTTCAGTTCGGGATAACCCGAGGCGAAGGCCGTGGGATTCAACGTGCTGCCGGTATAGCTGAAGTAACCGAACTCGGCTTCGACGCGGACATGCGAAATCAGCCGATAACCGATGGCCACGTTGCCGATAACACCCGGATCAAACCCGCGCTTGTCCGTGCCGGGAACGTTGATGGTGGGGGTCGCCGAGTGATGAAATTCGTCCATGGTGTCGTCAGACTGACGGAAATAGCCGCCCACGCTTCCCGATACATAAAACGGACCCTCGGCACGCGCCGCCACACCCGAACCGACCAGCGCGGCAACAGCCGCCGCAACACCCAGACCCAACCGCATAAACTCCCCCCAAAAACACTAAAGCTCGGCTTTGGCGACCCTATAATGGGCGCAACCACAGGCATGATTTCGTCGTTGAAATTATCTGTGGCTGTAGCCGGGCCGCACCTGAGGAAAGCCCCGCCCAGCCGAAGCCGAGCGGGGCGAAAGCCGCAAGCAATACGTCCCGCTCAACCCGCAGCTGCGCTCTTGCGCGTGGTGAGGTCGGCGATCAGGGCGTCGATGTAGTCGTCGACCAGCGGGGCGAAGGCCGCGCCCTCCGTGCCGAGCAGGGCGAGGGCGGCGTTGGCGCCGGCGGTGGCGACGGCGGGCAGCGCCGCTTCGGCGGCTTGGAGGGCTGCGGACAGGTCGGCGCTGATCGGCGCGACGACGGCGCTGACGGCCTTGTTGCCCTCGAAGAAGGCCACCACGGCGTCGAACGCCTGGGACAGTTTGGACATGGGGAATCCTTGGTCTGGGCCGCCTGAAAGGAGGGTGGGCTTCGGCGGCGGGCGGCGCGCCGGACGGAGATTTTGACGGAGATGTTTGGACGCAGGCCCCAAGGTTTCGGGCGGCGGCCGGGTTGTGTTAGCCTCGACCCAAGCTGGTCCAGATTCCGCTCGGGCGCGCCCGCCACCGGAACACCAAGGAACCGGCGCATAGGGAGGTTTTGAGCCATGCGTAGAAACGTCTGTGCGTTCGATCCCCAAACCGGCGCGGCCCTGGCGAGTTTGCCGGCGGCGGTGGTGCTGGGTTGGACGGCCCTGTCGGACGCCGAGATCATCCGCTTCACCAAGCCGGAATTCGTCACCCTGCAGATGCTGAGCCGCGACGACCTCGAGCGCGCCCGCTTCGAGGTGCGCGAGGGCTGAGTCCCACGCCGTTCGCGGCGGGACGCCCTGTCGGCGGACGGTTTGCGGCGGCGACGGCGCGCCCCGCCTCAATTCGGCAATGTATCGGCATGCGCAGGCCCTAATGCGGCCCCGCGCGGAGATCAGATGACGCTCGCCCCTTCCCCTGGGGCGTTTTCCCCTCTGACTGCCCCGCTTCGGCGGGGCATTTCTTTTTTGAGAACAGGGTTTGGAACGCTGCGACCTGCGTGCTTCGAAACACGCACCACACACAGCCCCCGTCCTACCGCCCCGTACAGAACGCCCTGGCGTCCGCCGCGCGCGACCAGCCGGCCCGGCCCCAGACCGCGTAGGCGTGCAGCCATTCCAGATAGCTCGACACCGCCCGCCGCTCGGCGTCGGTGGAGGGCGACGGGAAGCCGGCGTCGGGCGGGATCGCCGGGGACGCGGCCAGCTCGGCCATCAGCGCGCCGGGACACAACGGCCCGACCGGCGCGGCGGCCGCAACCGGCGCGGGCCTGGGCAGGCGCAGACGCGGGAGCGAGACGCACCCCGCCCCGGCGAAACCGAGCATCAGCGCCAGGGCGGGCGCGAGGACGCGGCGGCTCATGGGTCCACGCCCACGACGTTCCGCAGCTCCGCCGCCCCCACCAGCCCGCGCGAGGGGGTGGCGAGGATGGCGTCGATCTGGCGCCCCGCGCGCACCCCGCCCGACGCCTCGCGCAGGCAGTCGGCTTGGCGCCGGCCGGCCGAGGCGGCGTCCCGCGTGGCCACAACCGCCTGCTGCTTCTGGGCCGCCGCCGCGACCAGGGTGTCGCGCCCCGCCGCCAGCATCGCAGGGCCGCCGAACCACAGCCCCGCCGCCGCCAGCCCCAGGAAGACCAGGGAAAAGATCACGCTTTCCAGGAACTTGGCCATCCGATCAGCCCTCCGTCGCCGCGCGGCTGGCCGCGGCGCCATACGCATCGGACGTTTCGGCGACGCCCCAGGCGCCCGTGCGCATGGCCTGGGCGCAGCGCTCAGCCCGCGCGCCGACCTGGCGGCTCCACACCCCGTTGCCGGCGATGTCGTCGGCCGCCTGGGCGAAGCGCCCGGCCCCCGCCGCCGCCAGGGTCAGCGGCCAACGCATCACCCCCTCCACCCCGATGTTGAAGGCGATGTTGACCAGCACGTCGCGGCGCACCGGACCCAGCCCGTCCAGCGGCGCCCAGGCGCGCGCCAGGCCGGCCTCGGTCTGGGCGACGCGCGCCGCCAGTTCGGCGTCCGCCTCGGCCTGGCTCCAGACCAGGCCGGGCCCGATGGTGGCGCCAGTGCAGCCGTAGCCGATGGTCCAGACGCCGCCGTCGTCCGGATAGGCGCGCAGACGACAACCCTCGTCGCGCGCGAGTTGGGCGAGACCCGCAGGTGTCATGAAGCCTCCAGAAAAAACGCCCCGGCCGGGGGCTGGACGTGGAACCCCGGGCGCGCGCGCCGGTTATCTCGACAACCCCGATGCCGACGCCGCGCCTAACCCGCTCGACGCCGACAATGGGGCGGCTCGACGCGCCGCGCCTGCCCCCCCGGGCGCCGCGTCGGGCCAACCCTCCCCTCGCCGATCAGGATGCGGACGCCGGCGCGGCCCTGGTCGCGCCATCCGCCTCGACCAGCATCGAGCCGCCGGGCGGCGCGCGGTCGGGGATCGGGACGCCTTCGCGGCGCAGCAGCGACTCCAGACTGTCGATCCGCTGGAGCGCCTGGCGGTTCTCGCCCCGGCAATGCTCGTTCTCTTTTTCCAGCTGCTCCACGCGTGCGCGCATCTCGGCGATCTCGTCGCGGAAGCTGGCGATCAGCGCCTGGGCGTGCTCGTTCAGCGCGGCCAGGCGTCCTGCATCGTCCGGATGGCGTCGGGGCCCCAGCTGGCCGGCACGTTGAGGATGCCGGCGGGGACATTGCCCTCGGTGAAGTAGCCGAGCTGGGCGGTCTGGCGGCGCAGCACGGTGTTGAGCGTGACCACGATCTGCTCGACCGGGGACAGGCCGTAGAGGTGGTTGGGGCGCGGGTTGCGCGGCGCGTAGACCAGCTCGTCGGCGGTGAGCTCGGCCCAGACCACGCCCTTGATCACCTGCTGGAAGGCCGGCAGCGGCGGGCGGGGACGGCGGCCGGTCTCGTCGACCAGCAGCTTCAGCGTGTCGCCGGGGATCACGTCCAGGCCGACCAGCCGGCCCATGCGGTCGTAGCGCTTCTCGATGGCGGGCGCGTCGAGCACCAACAGGTCTTCCAGCAGGGTGCGGAACCAGGTGGCGAAGGGGGTGGCGCCGTCCGGGTTGCGGAACAGGGCGGTGAGCTGGGCGATGCGCTGGGCGTCCTGCGGGCCGATCACGCCCGAGTCGCGGGGCTTGATCGCCCAGTCCAGCCGCTCGAGCTGGTCCTTCACCGTCTCGATGGCCAGGCGCACCGGCTCGACATTGGCGAAGGCGCGCAGCTCGGGGAAGCTGAAGGCCGTGCCGGCGCGGGGCGTGTAGACGGTGTTGATCCCGACCTCGAAGTCCAGCGCGCGCACGGGCTGGGGATCGAACGGCGGGATCGGCAGGCCGGGCGAGAACATGGCGCTGGCGGGCGTGAAGGTCGAGCGCATCCGCCCGTTGTCCAGGCTGAAGCGCATGGAGGTGCGTAGGCCGCCGGGTGGGGGCATGGGTGGGCTCTCCGGTGGGCGGTGTGTGGGCCCTCTGCCCTAGCGGGAGAGGGAGAGTCCCAGCGGCAGGCTGGGAGGGTGAGGGGTCGGCGGGCGCTTAGGGGCTGGCCGCGGCGAGACCCCTCAACCTTCCCACGCGCCGATGGCGCGCGGGCCCCTTCCTTCTCCCGCAAGGGGAGAAGGAGCGCGTAGATCAGTTCAGGATCAGCGCTTCGGAATTGATGTGGTAGCCGACGAGTTTCGGAGCGCCGCCGTCCATGCTGTAGACGAAGGTCTCGGCGCCGGTCCCGGAGGAGAACTTGGTGTTGTAGACTAGGGTGATGAACTGGCCGTTGGTGGTGTAGTTGACGTTGGTGTTCTGCGGCTTGCTGTCGCTCGCGTCGCCGAGCTTGCGGTGGACGGCGGCCAGGAAGACGGCGAAGTGGGCCTTGGGTTCGGCGCGCTTGAAGGCGTCGGCGCTGGTGTCGTAGATGGTGGAGGCGTCGCCCGCGTTCAGTAGCTGATGGAACTGGACGGCCGCGCGCTCAGCCGACTGGGTGTCGGCCCCCGCCGAGCATCCGACCAGCAGCAACGGGACCGTGGCGAACAACCATCTGAACGACATCCCAGGATTGTAGCTTGGCCATAATGCGTGTCAACGCGCGGGGCGGCGGGGTGCGTGCTTCGAGACGCCCTTCGGGCTCCTCAGCATGACGAAACCTGGGGGAATAGGGAGGGCTCGTTAGAGTGGGGGCAACTCTTGCCCATGACGTGCGGGGAGCGCACATTCAATCTCTGCGCGCCATCATCTTCAGGCCAGGGGTCTCGCATTGATCGAAATCCGTTCAGGGAAAAGCGCCCTGCTGGCGTCCCTGTTGGCCTTGGGCCTTTGTGGCTGCGCTTCGGCCAGCGACAAGCAACTCGCGGGAGAAGTGGCTCGGCTCGTAAAGCCGGGCGATTCCGCTAATGGCGCAATGTTCCACCTCGAACAGGCGGGATTCATTTGCACGCTTCGAGACGCCGACGTCGAGTGTAGCCGGCACGTATACGCTCAAATTATATTGAGCTGCACGCAGCGGGTGATGCTACACGGCGCGCGATTGGCGAATACGATCTCTCGTGTTCCATCAAGCGCCTCACATTGCTTGGGAGGCTTCGGATAAGGCTGGATGTTTCTCGCGTTGGGCTCGGTTTTATTGATTTATATATCCGCTCCGCTGATCGGGGGCAGCATATTCATAGCCTCAGGAATCAGAGCGATCAGGTCTAAGAAGGCTCTGTTCAAAGGCATAGCATTCGTGACCATCGGATCAGTCCTCGCAATACCTGCCGCTATCTGGCTACTTGCTTTCCTCTGGGCCGGGTTGACCCGCACCATTGGGGCATCGTGAAGCGACCGAGCCGAACTGCGCGCCCAAAGATACGCCCGCGCCCCACCCGCTCGTCATGCTGAGGAGCCCGCAGGGCGTCTCGAAGCACGCAGCGCGGCTCAGCGACCATACTCCACCGACCCCGGCGCGGTCGGCGCGGGGGCAAGCGGGACCGCCGCCCCCCTCGCCCCGTCGTCCCTCCGCATCAGGTCGAGCAGGCCCTGGCTGTTCGCGCCGCCGAGGAAGGCGTTGAAGGCGCGGGAGGTGGCGTCGGGGTCGTCGTCGTGGGGGGCGTCGGGGAAGGATTCGAGCGCGTTGAACCAGTCGTCGTTCCAGGCCCCGCGCAGCACGTCGACATTGCCGGCCTGGGCCTGGGCGGAAAAGGGGCCGAAGCGGACTAGCTTGTCGCCGGTCTCGGGCGTGGCGCGGGCGTCGTAGCCGGCCAGCGCCGCGACCAGGGCCTGGGCCTGGGCCTTGCCGGCCTGGCCGGGGTCCTGGGGCAGGCTGATCTCGACCTCGGGGCCGTCGTGGGTGGCGATGTTGCGGATCAGGGCCTCGATCCGGGCGGGGGTGTCGCGGGCGCGCACGTGGTGGAGCACGGTGTAGCGGCCGGTCTGACGGCAACGGCCGATCTTGGTCCCGGCGGTCCAGTCGGGGTCGTTGCGCTCGGTCTTGGGCGTGGCGGCGAGGTCCCAGCCGCGCACGATGCGCAGGCTGGCCGGGGCGGCGTCGACGATGCGGCACCAGCCGCGCTGGAAGTAGAGGCCGGCGGCGGGGCGGATGCGCCAGTTGCCGCCGAGCAGGCGCTCGCGCTCCACGGTCGGCTGGGCCATCAGGTTGGCGAGATAGCCGGGGTCGGCGGCCATCAGGGCGGCGTTGTCGGTCAGCCGGGCCGGGATGAAGGTCAGCGACTTGGGCGGGATCGGCGCGCCGGACGCGGGGTCGACGTGGGCGGCGAGTTCGGCCGGGCTGTCGGCCCAGATCAGGGCGTCGCCGAGGCGCACGAACCAGCGCAGCACCCCTGCCCGCGCCTCGATCGGCAGGCCGGTCTCGGGATCGAGCCACCAGGCGATCAGGTTCGCCGCCCAGCTGTCGGCGTCGGGGTTGCAGGTGGCGCGGATATAGGGGCGCACGCCGCACAGGCTGCGGTTGCGGCTGACCATGTACCAGAACTGGCGCTCGCTGAAGTGGGTCAGCTCGTCGAAGCAGATCAGCGGGATCTGGGAGCCCTGCCAGTTGTAGACGGTCTTGTCGTGCTCCAGGTGGGCGAAGCTGACCGAGGCGCCGGAGGGGAAGCGCCACTCCAGCGCCTGGACGCGGGGCTGGGCGCCGGCCAGGGGATAGAGCTTGCCGCTCTCGTCCCACAGCCCGCCCTCGTTGCGGACCTGCACGGTGGTGCGGCGGAAGAAGACCGCGCCGAAGTGGGGGTTGGCGACGTGGCGCAGGGGCTCCATCAGCAACGCCCAGGTCTTACCGCCCCCGGCCGCGCCGCCGTAGATGGCGATGTCGGCGGGCGAGGACAGGAAGGCCATCTGCGGGCCGGGCTGGGGCCGGATGGCGGTCATGGGCGGGGCTCTTTGAGACCCTCTCCCCTTGTGGGAGAGGGCGGGGCCCGTTGCGCGAGCAATGGGAGGGTGAGGGGTCGACGGACGCTTGCCGCATAACGCAGCGCGACCCCTCAACCTTCCCAGCTACGCTGGGCCCCTTCCTTCTCCCGCAAGGGGAGAAGGAGGCTACTCCCGCCCGTTCTCGGGCAGGGCGAAGATGGCGATGGGGGATGGGGCGTCTTCGTCGGGGGGCGGGGCGGTGTCGAGCGCGTGGACGTGGCGTTCGAGCGGGATCAGGCGGCCGGTGATGCGGGAGAGCTTCTCCAGCAGGTCGCTGATGCTTTCGCGCTCGCCCAGGCACGGACCCGGCGGCGGCTGGCCGTCGAGCAGCAGGCCCAGGCGCTCGGTCAGCACCTGTTTCAGCGCGCGCAGGCGGGCCAGGTCCTCGCGGTGGGCGGCGGCGGCGATGCGGGCGGGGGCTTCGGGCGGCGGGGTTTCGGGGGTGGGCGCGCCCTGCCCGCTCGCCAGCAGGCGGCGCAGGTCGTCGCGGCGCACCACCACCGAGGGGCGGTCGGATCGCTCGAGCGCGCGGAGCAGGGCGGCGCGGGGGTCGGGGCTCATGGGTGGCCTCCGAGGGTTGGCGCGGGGGGTTCGCAGGGGGTTCGCGCCCGGCCCGTGTCTCTCAGGGTCGGGTTGGTGCAGACGATCGCCGGGCGCGAAGGGGGATGGGCTCAGCCCGCCGGTTGGGGCGGCGGGGGTGGCGGCAGGACGGCGCTCCTGGCGCGCAGCTTCTCGAGCACGGCGGGCGACATGGGCATTCCAGCGATGTTTCCGGGAGCAGCGAGGCGTCCGGAGACGCACTCTCGCCGATGACCCTTTTGTGCCAAACTTCGAGTTAGGATGCAAGCGACTTTGTGCGATTTGCACAAATGGTGGATTATTTTATCGTCTTCCGATCCGTCGGGCGGCGCTCGGGGGCCGTGATTGACAGGACGCGACCACTGACGCGATGGTGGAGTGAGTGACGTTCTCCTGTGGAGTTGAAGATGTCCGCCCTGTTCCTGATCGCGGCGGCGGCCCTGGCCTCGACCGGCCCCGCGCCGTCCGCCCCCCTGCCCGCGTCGGGCGGGTTCGCCAGCCCGCCCACGCGGCGCGAACTGGCGGGCGACCCCAACGAGATGATCTGCAAGCACATCGTGACAACCGGCACTCATCTTGCGAGGTCTCAATGCCGGACCCGCGCCGCGTGGAACCAGCTCGGCGTGGATTCGCGCGAGGCGATGCGCGACCTGACCGCCAACCAGGGCGGGCTCAACCAATTGTCCGCCGAAGGCGCCAAGTTCAACGGCAAGTAGGGGCTCGGCCTGGAACCGGACGGGGCGTTCGGAAGCAGACTGTCGCCAATGCGCTTTCGCGCCAGACGTCGAATTAGAACGCACGAGAATTTGTGCCGATTGCACAATATTTTGGAGGCAGAATCCTCGCCGCATGCGTCGTCGACCGGCGCCCCGTCGGGTTCGGCGCGAGCCTCCGCGCTCGAGATTGACAGGGCGCGAGGACCGACCCGATGGTATCCTAACTATAGTTTGCCTTGGAGTTGCAGATGTCCCCCCTATTGCTGATCGCGGTCGCCGCGCTGGCCTCGTCCAGCCCCGCGCCTTCCTCCCTGCCCGCTTCAGGCGGGGTCGCCGCTGCGCCGACGCGGCAGGAACTGGCCGGAGACCCGAACGAAAAGGTCTGCAAGCAGATCGCCACCACCGGCAGCCATCTACGCAGGAGCGACTGCCGCACCCGCGCCGAGTGGATCCAGCTCACCGCGGACTCGCGCCAAGCGGCCCATGACCTGGCCAGCGGCCAGAACGGTTTCAGCAACGGCGACACACGCTCGATCATGTCCAACGGCAAGTAGGCGCGATCCCGGACGGGCGTGCGCAGCTCACTCCGGCCAGCCCGCCGTCGTGAACCAGCCGTAGGCGAGGTCGAGCGCGATCCTCAGCCCCGTCTCGATCTGTTCGGCTTCGCGTTGGATCGGGCTGATGTCGCGCGGGGTCAGGCCCTGGCCGCAGATCAGGTCGCAGGCCTGGATCAGGCCGGGGTGGCGGCCCATGGCGGCGCGCACGGCGTCCAGGCGCAGGCGGCTCTCGGCCAGCCACTCGGTGGCGACCAGGCGGGTGGGCAGGCCGGCGCCGGGGCCGGAACCGCGCGGCGTGTCGTCCAGACACGAGCGCAGGCGCGCCCCGTCGGGCAGGATGGCCGCGCGGTATAGCGTGCCGTAGGTGCGGCCGGCGCGGAACTGTTTGGCGTCGAGCCGTTGCTTGTCGCGCAGCCAGTCCAGGCCGGTCTTGGTGTGGACCACCTTCTTGCGTTCCATAGCGAGCGGACGCGCGGGGATCTTCTGGCCGCGGGCGGCGCGGACGGCCAGGGCCGCCTCGTGCTTGTAGCGGTTGCGGATCGCCTGCTGTTCGAGCTTGGACAGGTGGGGCTTTTCGTCGGCTGCGGTCATGTCGGGCTCCGGTTGGCGAGGGGTTGGGGCTGGGTGCGCGCGGGGGCCAGGGCGACGCCGAAGCGGGCCAGGACGGGCGCGATCTCGGCGGCGAGCACGCGGGCGGCGTGGGCGTTGGCGGGGGTCAGGGCCGGGGTCGGCGCGGCGGTCCAGGCGCAGGGGTCGAGATAGGATTTCGCCCACGGCTCGCCCTTGCCGGCGACGGCGGCGGCGCGCAGCTCGGGCGGGCCGGACCAGGGTTGGGGCGGCTCTGCCGGCGGCGGTTGGGCCTGGGTCTTGGCGGGGGCGTAGAAGCCTTCGAGCAGGCGGCGCCAGGACTTGGCCTGGCAGACAAAGTCCAGGTCGGCGCGGAACGGGCGGTCGGTCTGGCCGCGCAGGAAGGGGCTGCGCTCGACCGCCTGCAGCGCCAGCGCCCAGTTGGCCAGGCCGCCGTCGGCCAGGCGGGCGCGGATGGCGCGGCGACGGGCGTCGTCCAGCCGGCGGGCCGTGGGCAGGTCCAGCCGGGCGGCGAGCGCGTTCCAGGCGTCGTAGGCCTGGCGGGCGGGGTCGCCGGGGTTGGGCGGCCTGGGCTTGGCTAGACCGGATGGGGCCGGCGGGGGTGCGTCGTTCGAGACGCCCCTTTGGGGCTCCTCAGGATGACGAGCGGGAGTGGGATGAGCGGTTGAGAGGGATTGGAGCTCGCTTTCGGGACGAGCGATCGAACCTGGAACCTGTTCCGAAACCGACGAGTCGCCGTCAGGCGACGAGTCTTCCTCCCCTTCTCCTTCCCTCCCTCCTCCATCCTCCATCTGCGGGGAAAGTTCGGAACCGGTTCCGAACCGGTGGGGAAACAGTTCCGCCATGGGCGAAGCCTCGGGGGACGGCAGGTCGGCGTCGGTCAGGCCGACATAGGGGCGCAGCGCGAGCGGCAGGGGGTGGACGGCGTTGGGCTTCTTGGGGCGCTGGAAGGCGCGGAAGGCCTTGATCGCGCCGTAGGACCGGCCGCCGGCCTCGAACCGCGCGACCAGCCCGCCGGCCAGCAGCTCGGCCAGCAGGATCGCGGCGTCGAGGTCGTCGCCGGCCAGCAGGCGCATCTTGATCTGCAGCGGCTTCCACTCGAACACGCCCTGGTCGTCGGCGTCGGTCCACAGGCCGATGTAGAGCAGCCGCGCGACGGCGGAACAGGCGACCCAGGCCTCGTCGGTGAACAGGGTGGGGTGGACGGAGCGGATGCGGGCCATCGGGGCGGGGGTCTCATCGAGGGGATTGGATGGGGCCCGCGTGCCGATAGGCGCGGGGGAAGGTTGAGGGATCGCGCTGGGTTTGGCGGTTGACGTGCGTCGACCCCTCACCCTCCCGGCTGCGCCGGGCCCCTCCCTCTCCCGCAAGGGGAGAGGGGATCGGCCGCCCCCTCATCCCCAGTCCCCGAAGCGGGTCAGGGCCTCGTCGAAGCGCAGGCGGAGCGTGCCGATGGGGCCGTGGCGGTGCTTGCCGACGATGATCTCGGCGAGGCCCGCAGCCGCCTCCATGCGGGCCTGCCAGTCGAGGTGTTCGGGCGCGCCCTCGCGGGGTTCGGCGCGGGCGAGGTAGTAGCCCTCGCGGTAGACGAACATGACCACGTCGGCGTCCTGCTCGATGGAGCCGGACTCGCGCAGGTCGGCCAGGTGGGGGCGCTTGTCCTCGCGGCTCTCCACCGCGCGGGAGAGCTGGGACAGGGCCAGGACGGGGATGGCCAGCTCCTTGGCCAGGGCCTTGAGCCCGGTGGTGATGGCGGCGACCTCCTGCACGCGGCCCGATCCCTTGGCGGTGTGGGCGGTGCAGAGCTGCAGGTAGTCGACCACCAGCAGGTCCAGCCCCCGGCGGCGCTTCAGCCGGCGGGCCTTGCGCGACAGCTCGGCGATGGAGATGGCGCCGGTGGGATCGACGTGGAGCGGGGTGGCGCGGATGTGGGCGGCGGCCTCGCGGATGCGGGCGATCTCGCAGGCGTCGGTCAGGCCCTTGCGGATGCGATCGCCGGGCACGCCGGAGACGTCGGCCAGGATGCGCATGGCCAGCTGCTCGCCCGACATCTCCAGGCTGAAGAAGCCGACCGAGGCGCCGTTGCGGGCCGCGCGGTAGGCGATGTTGGTGGCGAGCGCGGTCTTGCCCTGGGATGGACGGCCGGCCAGCACCAGCAGGTCGCTGGGGTGCAGACCGCCGAGCTTGGCGTCCAGGTCCGCGAGCCCGGTCGACAGGCCGACCAGGGCGCCGTCGCGGCCGTGGGCGGCCTCGGCCTGGACCATGGCCCCGTCGAGCACGACAGCGAAGTCGGTGAAGCCCTGGGCGGCGGCGGCGGTGGCGGTGGCGATGGCGTGCAGGGCGCCCTCGGCCTCGGCCAACAGCTCACAGGCGTCCAGCTCGAGGTCGGTCTCGGCGCGGGCGGCGAACTCGACGGCGGTGCGGTGCAGGTCGCGGCGCAACGCGCTCTCGCGCACCAGGTGGGCGTAGTCGGGCGCGTTGCAGGCCGGCGGGGCCTTGTCGATCAGGTCGAACAGGTAGGCGGGGCCGCCGAGGTCGAGATAGGCCGGGGCCTCGGCCAGGCGCGCGCCGAGCGTGACCGGATCGGCCACGCGGCCATGGGCGAGCAGGGCCAGCACCTCCGCGTACATCTGCGCGTGCAGGGGCTCGGCGAAGTGACAGGCGTCCAGGCGCGGACGCCGCGCGAGGTCGGCTGCATCGTCGCAGCGCTCCACCGCCCGGTTGTCGAACAGGACGGCGCCGAGCAGGGCCTGTTCGGCCTGGAGGTTGTGCGGGCCGGGAAGCCGCGCGGGTTGAGGCGGGTTCATGGGCGGGCGCGTCGAGAGGGTGCGTGCTCCTTCTCCCCTTGCGGGAGAAGGAAGGGGCCCGCGTGCCGATAGACGCGGGGGAAGGTTGAGGAGTCGCGCAGGGATCGAAGGCCGGCGTGCGTCGACCCCTCACCCTCCCGGCTTCGCCCGGCCCCTCCCTCTCCCGCAGGGGGAGAGGGGATCAAGCCCCGCCCCGCTTGAACAGGCGTTCGGCTTCATCCCGGGCGGCGCTCCGGGGGCCGGGCAGGTCGGGAGTGTAGCGGGCGAGTTCCAGGGCGAGCACGCCGTGGGCCTCCAGCACGCCGTGGCGTTCGGCGTAGCGGGCGCAGGCGGCCTGGAGCGCACTGCGTTCGGGGCCGTCGTCGGGGCGGTTGGCCCGCTGGGCGAGCAGTTGGCGGCGGCGGCGGCGCTCGGCGGCGGACTGCTGGCCGATGGCGCACAGTTCGGGGTCGGCGCGGAAGGGGTTCGCGCTCATGGGTTCAAGCTCATGGGGACATGGCTCCGGCGTAGCCCCGCCGGGATCGGCCAAGGGCGCGGTTGGTGTGGGCGGTTAGGAGGGTCGCCCCGCCGGCGGGCGGATCGGCCGCGGGGCCGGCGGGGCGCGCTCACCGGACGTCAGGGGGGAAGCGTCCGGGAGCGAGGGGATGGCGAGGTCGGTGTCTTCATGACCACCTAAATGTGCGCAATGCACAAAGTGGAGTCAAGCGCCTTTGTGCCCTATGCACAGAATTTTTATCTCATATTTGTGCAATGAGCACAGACGCGGACAAGGCCCTGAACCGGGCGCGCGGGCGGCGACTGGTCGCGGCGCGCGAGCAATTGAAGCTGCCCACCGCCCAGGCGGCGGCGGTGTTCCTCAAGGTGCCCTACGACAGCTACGTCCAGCACGAGCGCGGCGAGCGGGGCATGACGCGCAAGGTGCAGGCCTACGCCGCCAAGCTGGGGGTCGAGGAAGCCTGGCTGCTGTGGGGCAAGAATGCGCCGGACTGGGCCCAGCCCGACCTGGACGTCAGCCCCGAGGAACGGGCCGGCGGGGCGGACCACAACCTGCGCGCCTGGCGGCTGCACGCGGCGATGAGCGTGGAGGACCTGGCCGGGGCGCTGGAGGTACCGGTCGAGGTGGTGCGGGCGTGGGAGGACGGATCGACAGACCTGTCGGAAAAGTGGCTGCGCAAGATCGCCCAGGTGTTCGACGCCACCCCCGGCAGCATCCTGGACGTCGACCCCGCCAGCGCCCCGCCCGGCCTGCTGACCCTGTGGCGCGACACCGCCGTCCAGCAGCGCGAGACCGCCCGGCGGCTGCAGGCGCTGAACGCGCGGGCGACGGGATAGGCGGTTTGACGGCCCTATTTTAAAGGCTGTGTCGACATTGAGTGTTGGTGGGGGCCTGCGTGCTTCGAGACGCGGCTTTCGCCGCTCCTCAGCATGACGAAGGTTTCTGCGACCCACCAAGATCCGTCATCCTGAGGAGCCCCGAAGGGGCGTCTCGAAGGACGCACATCCCCCGGCACTCGACGTGAAAACAGTTATTTTAAGAGCGCCCCGAACCCATGGGCTCGGGGCGCCCCAATTTTACGCGACCTTTTGGGTCAGGTTGAAATGGAAGACGTGGTCCTCATCGGCGAAGTGGACCGTCACCGTGATCTGGCCCTCGCCCCTATGGTCCTTGGGACCGTCGACCACTAATTCGCCCGCATAGGTCTGCTGGGGGAGAACGGTGGTGGTCTGCAACGCCGAGCCGTTGATCTGGGCCATGGCGTTGGCGAGGCGGCCGTCGATGGTGTTGAGCGCACCCCCGGTGGCGGCCGCCGTCTGATCGTTCAACTGGTTGGCCAGATAAGGATTGTAGGTGGTGGCGTGGAACCTGGTCCCGCCAACGCTTCCGTAGGTGGTGGTGGTCGCCGCCTGGGCGTTGGCGACGGCGGAAAGGCCGCCGACCAGAGCCACGGCGAAGCGCGCCGCATTGGCTTGGCGTTGCGCGATGCGGATCATCTCGTCGTGATCCAGGGCGTGCATCGGAGCCCCCTGGGCGTCGAGGATGCGGACGCTTTCGAAGCCGATATTCTCCGGCCCCACGTTCTTGTTAAGCACGGCGATCCCGAGACGGATGCGCCCATGAGCCGTGGAGCCCAGCAGCGTGACCTTGACCGCGCCCTTGAGCGTGTCGGAATCGACGATGGCCGTGCCCTGATTATAGGTGACGTTAAGGCCGGTCTCGGCGACAGGCGCGACTGTGTATTGGGTGGTCGCGCAACCGGCGAGCACCATTGCAACGACGCCGAGTCCGGCGCCGGTTAGAAATCTCATGGATAGTCCCCCAAAGGCCGTGCAATCCGCTCGACCTATGGGTGATTAAGCGGACGGTTCGCGCGAGCGCAACGTGTCGCTTTCACGCGCCTCCCTCCCCCGGCAGTTCGCCGTGCCGGGCCAGCAGGCGGGGTTCGCCGAACACGCCGTATTCGGGGCGGCCTTCGAAGGCGTAGGCGATCACCAGGCAGTGGTCCGGACCGAGCCTGAGGGCGGTGGCCCGCGCCTCGCGCGCGCTGGCGCACCAGCGGGCGGAGACCTCGGTCGGCCGGTCTCGCCGGCCCCGAAACGCCCGCACGCAATAGTAGGTCGGATCCTTCACACACGCCCCCCGCTAAAACTTAACGGGTGATCCCGCGATCGCCGGGCCGGGTCAATCTGTGCAAAACGACCCGGCGACCGATTCTGTCGTTCGAATCTCGATGATTTAAGAATTGTGCTATTTGCACATTATGAATTGACTCGACCATGTGCGTTACGCACATTCTCCGCACTGACGGAGAGACCCAGATGGCCTATGACGCGGGCGGCGAGGCGCCGATCCATCCAACGACGTGTCCGCTCCCGCCGGTCGCGGCGCGGGTGCTGGGCGGGGCGAGTGGGACGGCGGCGATCTTCGACATGCGCTCGGCGGCGGGCCGCAAGGGGGCCGGGCTGATGCTGGCGCGGCTGGGCCGACCGGCGGCGGCGCGCGCGGAGGCGGCGGCGCGCGAGCGGGCGGAGCGGGAGCGGCGAACGACGGCGCTGCGCCGGGCCCAGGCGCGCATCGGGCTCAGGCTGCTGAGCGGCGAGGAATGGGCGCGCGAGATCGCCGTGGAGCTGGCGGCGATGGACGCGGAGGCTGGGCGATGAGCCCCGACGCACGGATGGCGCGCCTGTTGGCCGAGATGGACCGGGCCGACGCCGAACTGCGCATCGCCGCAGACAGCCTGCGGGCGCAGGACGGCCTGCTCGACCCGGCGCTGGAGCCGGTGCTGGCCCGCCTGGGGCGGCGGTTTGCGCGGGGACGGCGCGGCGAGGACGCCGATGAGGATGCTGGAGAGCGCGGCGGATGAGGTGCGTGCTTCGAGACGGCACGGGCAAGCGCCTGCGTGCTTCGAGACGCCCCTTTGGGGCTCCTCAGCATGACGTATGTTTGTAGAATTCACTAAATTTCGTCATGCTGAGGCGCGGCGTGAGCCGCGTCTCGAAGCACGCACAAGGTCGGGGACGGCCGAAGCCGCCCCCGCGCCGGGTCTAGAATACGTTGACCGGAATGGCGCCCGCGCCGGTGTTGTACTTGTTGGGGCCGACCGCGCTCTGCAACGCCAGCAGGACCCACAGGATGATCCAGCCGACGAAGGGGACGAAGCAGATCAGTATCCACCAGCCCGACCGGCCGGTGTCGTGCAGTCGACGCACCATCACTGCATAGTGCGGCACAAGCGTTGCAAGCCCATAAGCAACAAGCGCGAGTACAAAAATCCATGAAATGAAAGAGTGTTTGAAAATAAAGATCGGAATTTCGGCGATTACAATAATAATAATATTCACCAGAAAGAATTTCCAGAACTCCCCCCGGCTCGCGACGCCCGTGAAAACGGCATACTTGTTGAGCACGCGCTTAAAATTCTCGATATAGTCCTGCACAGCAACCTCCCCTAGGCCCGGCGAAACGCCCCGAAACCTCGTCCTGCGCGAGGCGTCGTCAGCGCAGCAGAACAGCATGACGAAAGCCGTGCAACCTGATTTTCACGGGGAGGTTGCGAGGGCCTGCGCCCTCCCCGCGCCTAGCCCGCGACGCCGCCCTGGCGGAACCGCTCCATGCTCTCGCGCAGTTGGGCCAGCGGCACGTCCCAGCCGTCGCCGATCACCGCCTGGTAGCCGTAGACCGCCCGCCAGATCGCCTCGCCCAGCCGGTGCTGGGGCGCCACCTCCGGTCGAACGCGCAGGCCCAGGCTGAGCGCGGTGGAGGGCGAGGTGTGCTGGAACTCCTCCACGCCCTGGATGTCACGCCAGCGATAGGTCCAGCCATATTGCAGCGCCTGAAGATGAACCCCCTCCGCATCCAGCTTCAGGGTCGGACGATGGAGCAGGAAGATCATCTCGTAGAAGACCAGGGCGAAGATCACCGCGCCCTGGAGATAGGCCCAGCCAGTCAACCGGCCGTGGGCGATCATGTGGAACCTGAAGCTCATCAAGAGGATCAGACCCAATCCCATGGTCAGGACCTGGGCCTGGGAACGCCAGCTGCGGCGATAGACTTTCGGATCGGTCTGCATGGTCCACCTTCGAGTCGCCTCACGGTTGACCGACTCGCGCCTCGCGGCAAGAGCGCAATTCCAGGTCGACACACAACTCAATGTAGTAATAATGTAAGAAAATTGACTTATACGCGCATAGATTGGCGATTCGTGGGGTGACCCGATGATGACCGACAAGAGCCGCGAGCCGCCGGGGCGGCGGATCCGGTTTACCGAGCTGGGCTGGACCGGCGGCGGACCCGGCGCACGTTCCAAACAGGTCGCCGCCGCCGGCAAGCATGTGCGGCTGATGGAGATCACCCCCGAGCTGATGCACCCGGAATGGTGCGTCAAGGGACAGGCCGGCTTCGTGATCGAAGGCACGCTGGAGATGCGCTTCGAGAAGGAGGTGGTCCAGTACTGCGCCGGCGACGCGTTCATCATCCCGTTCGGCGACCACGACAAGCACATCCCCCGCGCCCTGTCCCCGCGCGTGACCCTGTTGCTGTTCGAGGAAGATCGGTAGGCGCCCGTCCTGGCGGACGCCGGCGGGACGGCTTCCGGGCCGATCCGGGCTGGACTATCCTGGCGCGACCGGCGTCTTGGCCGCAATGGAGCGGGTCTTGAGCGCACGGCTCCCCCTATGCCTCGGCCTGATCCTGTCGCTGGGCGCGGCCCAAGCCCTGGCGCAGACGCCGGCCCGGACCGACGGGGTCATGGCCTGCCGCACCCGCAAGCTGGTCGGCTATGGCCTGGTGGTGGGCTTGCGCGACACCGGCGATCACCTCAAGGACACCCCCTTCACACTGAAATCCTTGCAGGCGATGCTTGCGCGCTCGGAGAATACGGGGTTCGACGTCTCCGCCTATGACAGCAAGGTCGCCGCGGCGATGGTGACGGCGCGGATGCGGACCTGTCTTTCGGCGGACGGGAGCTACGACGCCAAGCTCGACCGGGCCGTCGATCTGGAGCTGAGCGCCATGGGCGACGCCAAGTCCCTGCAAGGCGGCGCCCTGCTGATGACGCCCCTGCTGGGCGCCGACGGCCGGGCCTACGCCATCGGCCAGGGCGTGCTCGCCGCCTGCCCAGATCCGCGCGCGGAACCGGCGTCGGCGTGCGTGCCGGACGGGGGTGTGGTGGCGCGGCAGGGGCGGGCGGGGCGCTTATGAGCCAATTGAGACATGGAGATTGTGGCCTTGGGGGCGATTCAGCATTCATTGCGAAGGCGTTGTGTCGTACCGCTCACGAAGCCGCTACTGAGGGAGCTGATGAAAAAAGCCGTTCTTGCCCGCTCCTGCGTCTTCGCCTCTTTTCTATTCTTGGCAATCGGCTCGATAGCTCATGGCGAAGCGAGCACCGACGCCCTGGTTTTAAAGCACCTGGTATCGTTGCCGAGCGGCGGCGAGTTGAACATCAATTGTGTTGGGCAAGGAGCGCCAACGGTTGTGTTTGAACAAGGCTTAGCCGCCAATATATTAACCTGGGATAAAGTGGTTGGCCCCATCTCACAGATCGCCCAGGTATGCGTATATGACAGGGCGGGCGAGGGTTACAGCAAACCGTCTCATAAGGCGTCTACGGCCGATAAAGTCGTGGACGACTTGCACAATCTTCTTATCGCCTCTCATATAAAGGAACCAATCGTATTGGTGGGACATTCAATTGGCGGCCTTTACGCAACACTTTACGCCGATAAATATCCCTCCGATATATCTGGGTTGGTACTGGTCGACCCCTCGTTTTCTGGTCATCAAGATTGGGAATCCAGCGATTCGGCAAAACGAGGCGAAGAAATAGAATACCAAGAATATTTGAACTCGTTATATACTTGCGTCCATGTTGCCGAAGCAGGTAAATTGTCGGAGGATAATCCGGCGTGCCCTTGGCATTTTGCGCCTGGTCGCTCAGTTATAGAAAAGGAATATTTGGGGTATTCGTATACAAAACCCTTTAAATTTCGTGCCGAGATATCAGAATTTAAAAATAACCATTCACTCTCACCTTTCAGAAGCGAAGACGGAAAGGAAGAGGACCGCTCAAAGCGATCTTTTGGTAATTTGCCGATGATTGTTTTAACGGCGGGAAATCCGCCACCCATCGAGAGTGGAGAGACGGAAGCCGATCAAAAACTGAAAACCAACCTCTGGAAGACAGGCCATGATCAGCTTGCATCACGTTCCAGCATCGGCAAGTCCATTGTCGTGCCCGACTCCGGCCATTTTATACAGAGCGACCGCCCAGACGCTGTGATCAGCGCCATCAGGGAAGTGATTGCGCACCAGATGTCGCCGGCAGCTAGATAAACTAACCGCCCCGCAAGCCCGCTGCTCACATGCGATACGAGGCCATGGTCGAGACCGAGATGCTGTGGCGGCTGGCTTCGGAGGCGGAGGACGTCGGGGATTTCGGCCGGATGCTGGAGCTGGCCCGGCGGGGTTCGGCCCTGGGCGATCCGGTTTGCTGGTTTCAACTCGGGCTGGCTTACGACCTGGGCCGAGGCGTGGATATCGACAAGCAACAGGCGATGCGCTGCTACAGAACCGCTTGGCGGAACCATTATATGGGCGCGGCCAATAACATAGCGATCCTATACAGGGAACGCGGCGACAACCGGGCGATGTTCCGCTGGTTCGAGAGAGCGACCGCCCAGGGTGACGACGGCGCCTTCCTCGAGATGGCCAAGTGCTATCGCAAGGGCGTCGGCGTTCGCGCGTCCGCGGAACAGGCCGTGAGATGCCTGGCCGCAGCGCTTGGCGGGACGTGTATTTCGGAGGCGGAACGGGAGGAGGCGCAGGCCCTGCTCGCCGAATACCGTATGTGCGTCATTCCCCGTTCGCCATAAGGGGTCGATCGCGTCCGTGACGCCGCTCAGCGCCACCGGTCGCCGGGCGCGGTCAGGTAGTGCGCGACCACATAGGGCCAGGGAATGACGATGACGAAGACCACGGCGATCAAGCATTCGTAGGCGGTTTCCAAGGTGTCCGGGTCCATCCGATGGGCGGACCACAGGGGATAGGCGACCACGATCAGCCAGATCGACTTCCAGGCCAGCTCGAAGAACAGCAGGGGCAGCATCTGGATCGGATAGCGCAGCCCCAGCAGCGCCAGGGCCGACATCGCCGCCAACATGCAGCGGACGACGCCCTGCATCAGGGTCCAGGGTCTCTCATGGTGGATCATGCCCGGCCAGATCGTCAGGCCGAGACCTACGACTAGGAGCAGATAACCGGCCCTCAACGCGTAGAGGCGCAACAAAGAGATCTGGGCCATGGCGGCGGTTCCTTCCCGTCCGATCGATTTCGAGGTGTCGGCTACTTATTCGACGTCCTTGAGCACCTTCTCGACGGCGGCCAGGCGGGTGCGGACGTCGGCGAGCGCGGTCTGGATGGCGGCGAGGGCCGTGGCCGTCTCGGCCTGGGCGTCGGCCGCCTTTTCCGCCAGCTGGCGGTAGGCGCCGTCGTTGGCCAGGCGCGCCTGAGCCTGGCGGACGGCCGATAGGGATCGCATCGCGAAGACCAGCAGGATGGTCCCCAGCGGGAGGCATATGCTGATGAGATACAGATGTTCGGACATCGGGGGCTCCTCTATTTGTCGGATTTGACGGTCAATGACTTGGTCGCCTCGGCGATGGCGGCCGGAGTGAGCGCGACGTCGAAGGCGACGACCTCGAAATAGTTGAGGGCCTTGCCGTCGTGGGACAGTTCGAGCCGGCTTACGACCAGGCCCGCCTCTTGGAGCTTCTGCAGGTGCAGATGCAGCAACGGGCGACTGACGCCCAGCTCGCGCGCCAACTGGCTGACATAGTTGCGCCCGCCCGAGGCCAGGGCCGCGACGACCCGCAGGCGGTGCGGATTGGCCAGGGCCGCCAGCATGGCCAGCAGTTGGTCTCCGTCCGGCGGGGGTGATGCATTTCGTTTCACATGTAAGAAATAACTTACACGTGTCTGAGAGTCAAACAGATCCCGGCGGCTGGGCTTCCAGCGGCGGCGGGATTTCGGCCGCGCCGTCTTGGACCCGTAGCCAAAGTCGGTTAGCTCTACCATTCCGAGAATCGTCGCCAGGCCGAGCCCCCTTGAACGCAAACAGGAAATGGCCCGAGCGTCCGCCGGTGGAAGACGAGCACGCGCTGGAAGCGCACCTCGACCGGATCGAGGCCGATGGGGAGACCCGGGCCTTCTGCCGCGACCTGGCTGGCGACGGGCTCGCGCGGATCGATCTCGGAGCCGAGGGCCGGGCGCTGTGCGACCGCGTGGTCGCGGAGATGGACAGCAGCTTCGAGGCGCGCGGCGTGGGGCGTATCCAGGACGCCTGGCTACGCTCGCGCGCGGTGCACAGGCTCGCCACCCTGCCCAAGGTGCGCCGCCTGCTCCAGCTCGCCTATGGCCGGCCGCCGTTCGCGTTCCAGACGCTGAACTTCCGCGTCGGCACCCAGCAGCACACCCACGCCGACACCATCCACTTCCACAGCCTGCCCGAGCGGTTCATGTGCGGCGTCTGGGTCGCGCTCGAAGACATCTCCGAGGCGTCCGGCCCCCTCGCCTACCACCCTGGCAGCCATAAGCTGCCGGTGCTGACCATGAAGGCGGCGGGGGTGAACCATCCGCGACCGACGCCGGACGACTATGGAACCACCTACATTCCCGCCCTGCAACAGCGGCTGGATGCAGCCGGCCTGCCGCGCAGGACCGCCGTCCTGCGCAAGGGCGAGGCGCTGGTCTGGGCGGCCAACCTGGCCCATGGCGGTTCGCCCATCGTCGATCCGCAGAGCACGCGCCGATCCCTGGTGACCCACTTCTTCTTCAAGGATTGCCTCTACTACACGCCCATGACCTCGGAGGTCGAGGACGGGCGGCTCTCGGCCCGACTGCCGACCAACCTGCAGACGGGCGGCGTGGAGTGGCCCCGCGCCAACGGCCGTCTCGTCCCGGTCGGTCTCGGCCAGATCGTGGAGGCGGCCGTCAAGCTGCTGCTGAGGCGAACGCACACGGTCTGAGCGGGGCCGAGGATTGCGGCCTTCCGCGCGTCTATCGTCGGTGTCCGTTGCTGACGTTCGGCAAAGATGAGACCTTGGCGAAGGAACAGGAGGCGCGCTTGGAACAGGCGGAAGAGATTCGCCGGCCGGTGATCTTACATTCGGAGCACGGCCGCGTGTACGACATGGGCCGGATGAAGGCCGTGTTCAAAGCCGATGGCGAAGAAACGGCGGGACGCTATTCCATTTCCGAATGGTGGCTCGATCCGCAGACGCGTGGTCCGGGTCCCCATGTCCACAGCGACGACCACATCTTCTATGTGATCGAAGGCACGCTCAGCCTGATGATCGATGGGCGGTGGTCGGACCTGGCGGCGGGAGGCTACGCGCTGATCCCCGGCGGAACCCAGCACGACTTCGCCAATCGCGCGGAGGTGCGGTCGGGGTTCATCAGCCTGAACACGCCGGGAGGATTCGAAGAGAAGATGGCCGGCATCGCGCCGGCGCTGGCGGCGGAAGACTTGCGGCTTTAGCTAGGGCGGGCTCTGGGATTATTCGAAAATCTGATCCGTCCACTGAGCATCACCAAACGTTCTCAACGTGGTCATCGGACTTCTCTTGACCCAATCGCCGACTGAGCACGTGTCCTCTTTCGGCGGTTAACCGAACAACTCGCTATGCGAGCCCACGCGGGCAAGCTCGATCACCGTTTCCGTCTCGCGGTAGATCAGCACCAAGTCGGGCTTGAGATGACAATCCCGCGATCCCGTCCACTTGCCCTTAAGCGCGTGGTCCTTGTTCGCCACTGGCAACTTCGTGCCCGAGCGCAGGAGGTCCGTGACGGTCTTCAAAAGCTCGTCGAGGCCTTCGGAGTGTTGGCCGTTCTTCTCGCGCTTGTAGTCGCGCTTGAACTGCCCGGTATAGGCAAGACCCAACATCACGCCGCCCCGTCGTCAGCCGGTGCAGGAGCGGCAACCGGAGGAACCGTGGGCGGCGCCCCGAAAGCCTCGGCGGCGGTCATCGGAGGCGGCGGCGGGACTGGGGAGGGGGCCGAAGCCGGAGCGGTCGGCATGGGAAACATGTCCATCGCCCCCACTTCCAAAGCCAGCCCGATCAGCGCGTTATAGCTCGCATCCACAAGGCCCGGCGTCTTCCGCTCGTAATGCCAGCGCAAGATTAGGTGCGGATTGTGGATCAGGGCGTGCGTCATCGGGCCGGCCTTGCCCGCCTTGAGGCTGATGAATTGCAGCTCTTCGAGCTTCTTCATGCGGGCCGCCCACGTATGTTCCCCACGCTGGAAGGGTGGAAGCTAAAAATTTGACCCTTAAACATTCGTAGCTACATTGTGGTTACGGCTCTCGGGAGAGCCCACAAGGATTTAGATATGGCTTCGTTGGAAATAGTGCGGGCGCGGATCGACTCCGGCCTTAAGCGGGACGCCACCGCCGCCCTTGCCGACATGGGGCTGACCGTCTCAGACGCCATCCGCATGTTGCTTGTGCGGGTCGCCAGTGAAAAGGCGTTGCCCTTCGACGTGCGGACCCCCAATGCGACCACGCGGGCGGCCCTCGATGCTGCGGAGCGCGGCGAGGTTACGAAGGTCGATAGCTTCGACGCGCTGCTGGCTGATCTGAACGACTAGCGGACAGGCCGTCCGGCACGACTGCGATCTCAGCCACCATAATCCTATCGAGGGCGCGGACCTCGCGGCGGATGCACCGCCAGTCATAAGGCCAGGGCCGTTGTCCACAGCGTCCAGCCTATCCTCGACCACACACGACGCCCCCTCGCTCAAGGTTTGGGGATGCCCGCCTCTTCGGTCAGGACGCCCTGGGGCGGGGTGACGCCGCACTTGCCGTGCTTGCAGCCGATGGAGACGCCGTGGCCGGCCATCGGGCCGTTGACCGGGTTGTAGGTACGGATGTCCTGGTAGGACTGCTGGACGGCGTCGTAGTAGGCGCGCTTGGCGGGCGAGGAGATCGGGTCGACCCACTGGCGGGCGCCCACCGAGGCGTCGTTGTTCAGCATCCGCATGCAGTTCTCGCGCTCGGTCGGGGTCAGGCCCAGGCTGCCCTGTTGGGCGCAGCCCAGGCCGCGCAGGGCGGCGCGGACCTTGGCCTGGACGTCGTCGCCGGCCTGGGCGCCCTTTTGCGGCGCGGCCTGGGCGGACGGGGACGGGGCGATGGGCGGAGGTGGGACGGGACGCGAGAGCAGGGCCGGCGTGATCGGGCGCCGGGGCGCCGCGCGCATCGAGGGCTTGCCGACCGGGATGCTGCGCAAGGACGACGGCTCGGCCCAGGTCGCGGTCGGTGGTGGGACGGGCGGAACCGCGGCGTCGCGGCGGAGCTCGACCGTCAGCGCCCTTTCGGTCGGCTGCGAGAGGCGCCAGGTCGGCTCGTGTCCTCCGATCAGCAGGCCGGCGAGCAGGACGAGGTTGAGTGCGAGGGATAACAGCAGCCCATAGGCCCAGCGGCGCCGGGTCGAGCGGGCCGACGGGGTCGCGCGCGCCCAGGCGAAGACCGCGAGCGGAGGCTGGGCTTGCGAATACATCCGGGCGGCTCCGCGACGCAGGAGTGTCGCCCAGGCCGTGTGGCGTTTTGAGGGCCCGACTGATGCAGACCTGATGCAGACCTGAACTAGGTCCGGAGCGCATCGGGCCGGCGCTCGGGTCGACGGACGCGGGTGTGAAGCGCTAAGGCTGGGTTGCGGACACGGAGCGGGAACAGGCCATGAGCGGCGCAAGGATCGGACGTCGGAGCTTGCTGGGCGGCGCGGGGCTGGTGGTGACCGGGGCGATGGGCGCCCTGGCCGCGACCGGCAAGCCGAGGGTGACGATCCGGACCAACCACGGCGCTATCGTGGTCGAGCTTGAGGCCGGCAAGGCGCCGCTGACCACCGCCAACTTCCTGCACTATGTCGAGGCCGGGAAGTACGACGGCGGCTCGTTCTTCCGCGCGTCGCGCACGCCCGGCGCGCCCAAGGAGGGCACCATCGTCGGCGGGCCGTCCGACAAGGTCCGCCGCTTCCCGCCGATCGCCCACGAGAGCACCCGGATGACCGGGATCAAGCACACGACCGGGACCATCTCGCTCGGCCGCTATGCGCCGGGCTCGGCGACGGCGGACTTCTTCATCTGCGCCAGCCCGGAGCCCTATCTGGACGCCCATCCGGGCGCGAAGGGCGACAACCTGGGCTACGCGGCGTTCGGCCAGGTGGTTGCGGGCATGGGGGTGGTGCGCACGATCCTGGCCCTGCCGACGCCCGGCAAGTCGCGCTTTCCCGACATGGAGGGCCAGTGGCTGGACCCCGTCGTGCCGATCCTGAACATGCGCCGGGTCGGCTGATCAGTGCTCGACGAAGCTCTCGATCAGGTGGGGGTTGCGCGTCTGTTTGATGGTCAGCCACTGCGCCTTGGTGGCGCAGACGTTATGCGGAATATGCCACCCGTTGAAGGTCATGCGCTTGCATAAGGTCTGATCCAACTGGACCTGGGGCAGCGCATCCGAGATCGTCTCGCGACTTTTCGAGGCCGTATGGACGTAGGTCTGGGTGAACGAAACCTCGGGCCGGCTCAGGGCGTCCGGGGCGGGCGACGGGGCCAGGGCGACGCTTGCGGCCTGGGCGAAAACGACGAAAGCGGCCAGCATGCCCCAAGCCTCACCTACACACCGATAGGCTGAGTTGATGACGCCGGTCGCTTGGCGTCAAGGCGCTAATGCGGGCCGCTTTGCATCAAGCGCCGAGGGGTGTGCGTCCTTCGAGACGCTCCTTCGGGGCTCCTCAGGATGACGGGCCTTGGTGAATCCCACAAACCTTCGTCATGCTGAGGAGCGGCGAGAGCCGCGTCTCGAAGCACGCAGGCCCCCAACGCGTGCTCCCCTGGACCCTACCAACACTCGACGGGAAAACAGCCATATGTAGGCGGGTCGGCGAGGTGTTCCTCGTCCGCGTCTCAGCGTCCTGCGGCGGGCAGGATGGTCTGGCTCTGGACGGCGTGGGCGATGCGGTCGGCCATGGCGCTCTGCTGCATCGACAGGCTCGTCTGGGACTGGGTCTTGTACAGCGCGCCCAGATAGGCCCGGTCCCAGAAGGTCAGATCGGCGGCGGGCGGACGGCCGTGCGCCCGGTCGGAGAACAGGTTGGCGATGGTCGGGAAGTCCTGGTCGCCCACATTGACGTCGGCCAGCGTCGTCAGCGACAGGTAGGCCGAAATCTGCACCCCGTCCAAGCCCAACAGCTGTCTGGCGTCCACCACCAGCACCACGCGCAGGAAGGCCTCGTCCACCCACGGCGTCAGGCGCGAGGCGTGGCCCTGGTCGTAGACCGGCGGCCCGAACAGGTCGTTGGACAGGGCGAACGCCGCGCTGGCGTTGGAGACCGCCGGCGTCTGGTCGCCGCCGGTCAGCACCGGCCCGTCGCCGGAGAGGTAGAACAGGTGGACCGGGTCGCCCTTGCCCCCGGCGAAGCGGACGAGCTGGCTGTTCTGCACCGGCCAGCGCGAGGGCCCGTTGAGCAGCACCTTGGCCCGCTCGGTCAGGCGGCGGACCATGGCGTCGGGGTCGGTGGTGATGAAGACCACGATGTCGGGGACGCAGCGGCTGGGCGCGGACGGCGCCCCGGCCAGCTTGGCGACGTCGCGGATACGCTGGGCGAAGTAGGCGTCGCGCTCGCTGCTCATACCCAGGACGATGGGGCAGACCTCGGTGCGCCAGCGCGCCAGCCGGCCCCGCGTCGCCGGAGCGCCGAAGGTCTGCACCGTCTCGGGGATCTTCTTCAGCAAGGGCGCGGTGACGGTGACGCCGGGCAGTGCGGTCGGAGCGGCGGCCCGCGCCGGGAACGCCGCGCCGCAGACACAGGCCATTGCGCTCAGGATCGACAGGGCTCGCCGCATGACCGCCAGCTTGATCCAAGCCGCCCTCCCCGTCGAGCGCGCCGTCACGCCTCGCGGGGGCGGACGGCTATGGGGCGATGCACTTGTAGAAGGTGGTGGCGCCGCAGAGCGATCCGTCCGGAAACAGGGCGTAGCCGGGGATGACGCCGACGCGGACCCAGTCCAGGCCCTGGTACATCCGCTCGCCGGCGCCGTCGGTGACGGTGTCCAGCACCAGCAGGGTCTTGCCGCGGACGCGGGCGAGGTCCTCCACCGCGGTCATCAGGGCGCGGCCGACCCCGCACCGGCGCGCGCGGCGATGGACCAGCATCTTGGCCACGTCGGCGCGATGGGGCTGGTTCTCGGGCTCGGCCGGGACCAGGTGCACCGTGCCGACGATCCGCCCGTCCAGTTCGGCGACCAGCAGATCGACCAGGCCGGCGGCGACGCGCTCGGCGACCTTGCGCCAGAAGGCGTCGGCGGTCTGGCGGGTCAGCGGGGCCATGAAGCTGACCGAGGCGCCGCCCTGGACGCAGTCGATCAGCACGTCGGACAGGGCGGCGATGCTGGCGTCCGCTTCGGCCGGGTCCAGGCGGCGGATGGTGGGGACGGGGGTCAACTGGGGCTCCAGCACGCGCACGGGTGTTCAACTATGCGAGGTTTCCAGCGGGCGCAAAGGCGCGCTCGGCGACGGGTGTGCGTGCTTCGAGACGCGGCTGGCGCCGCTCCTCAGCATGACGAAGGTTGGGGATGAGCGGGGGAAAGGTTGGTTCAGCTAGGGTTTTAGCCCAAGCAACCGATCGGCGTTGGCGTGGGCGATCTTCAGCTTGTCGGCGGGCGAGACCGGCAGGGTGTCGAGGAAGCGGGTCCCGACGTCGTTGCGGGCGAAGGGGTAGTCGACCGAGAACAGGATGCGGTCGGCGCCGAAGGTCATCAGGGCGGCCATGAACGGGGCCAGGGTGAAGAAGCCGCTGGTGGTGATCCAGACCTGGTCCAGGATGGTCTCGCTGACGCCGCGATCGAGGTAGGTCGAGACCTCGCCGCCCAGGGTGTTGTCGCAGCGCGCCATCATGGCCGGCAGGCCCTCGCCCATGTGGCCGATGATCAGCTTCAGCCGGCGATGGCGCTCCAGCGTCCCCGACAGCACCAGGCGCAGGACGTGGACGGCGGTCTCGGCGTGCCAGCCCCAGCCGGCGGTGGACAGGACGAAGCCGGTCCCGCCGGGCAGGCCGTCGTAATAGGCCTTGCGCACCGCCTCGGGCGGGATGCCGGGATGCAGGTAGATCGGAACGTCGAGCTGTTCGGCCCGCGCCAGCAGCGGGGCGTACATCGGGTCGTCGAGGAAGCGGCCCTCGGTGGTCCCGTTGACCAGGGCGCCGCAGAAGCCCAGCTCGCGCACCGCGCGCTCCAGCTCGTCGGCGGCGGCGTCGGGGGCGGTCATCGGCAGGTGGGCGAAACCGGCGAAGCGGTCGGGACGCTCGTTGACGATCTGCTTGAGGCGGTTGTTGTAGTCGCGCGCCAGGGCGATCCCGCGCGTCGGGTCGAGCAGGTCCGCGCCGGGGCCGACGGCCGAGAGCACCTGCAGGCTGATCCCCGCCTCGTCCATCCGGGCCAGCCGCTCGGGTCCGACCTCGGCCAGGTCCGCGCTGCGGGCCTTGGCCAACGGGCGGATGTCGGGACCGGGAAAACCGCGCGCCCGGATCGTGGCCGGCTCGATCCGGCCGATCAGCTCGGGGACGGTGAAATGCTCTTCGAGGGCGACGATACGCATGGCGGGCTCCTGACGGGACGCTTCGCCAACCGCTCGCCGAGCGGCGTGTTCCTGTCCAGACACAAAGTCAGGCAACCGCCGCCCGCGCCGGTCGTTTCGGAGCTGCGCCCACGCGCCGTGAGAGGCCGTCGTTGATCGTCACCGCCAAGCCATCCGCAGGTCTCAAGGGCGACGCGCCGGCCGCGGCCTCCCCACAGGGCGTCGCGGACCGGCAGGCCCTGGCCCTGATCGCGGTGGAGCGGACCCGGATGCCGATGCTGGTCACCGACCCGCGCCAGCTCGACAACCCGATCGTGCTGGCCAACAAGGCCTTCCTCGACCTCAGCGGCTATGGCGCCGAGGAGATACTGGGGCGCAACTGCCGTTTCCTCCAGGGCGAGGGCACTTCGCTCCTCGCGGTGGCGGAAATCCGCGCGGGGATCGCCGAACACCGCGAGGTCAACGTCGAGATCCTCAACTACCGCAAGGACGGCTCGGCCTTCTGGAACCTGCTGCACATCAGCCCGATCCACGACGATTCCGGCCGGCTGATCTATTTCTTCGCCTCCCAGGTCGACGTCAGCGAGCGTCGCAAGCTGGAGGTGCTGGAAGCGGCCGAACGGCGGTTGCTGAAGGAGGTCGACCACCGGGCGCTGAACGTGCTGGCGGTGGTGCAGGGGATCGTGCGCCTGACCCGCGCGGACAATGCGGCGCTGTACGCGACCTCGGTGGAGCGGCGCGTGCAGGCCTTGGCCAAGGCCCACGCCATCCTGGCCCGGCGGGGGTGGAAGGACGTGCCGCTGGCCGAGCTGATCGAGATGCAGATCGAGCCGTTCGGCACGCAGCGGGTGGCGCTGGAAGGCCCCGACATCCTGCTGTCGGCCCATGTGGCCCAGCCGCTGGCCCTGGTGTTCCACGAGCTGATCGCCAACACCGCAACCCATGGGGCGCTGTCGCAGCCCAACGGGGTGCTGCGGGTGCAGTGGTCGGAGGACCCCGAGCAGCACCGGCTGACCCTGGCCTGGGACGAGTCCGGCGGCCCGGCGCCGGCGCTGGAGCGGCCCTCGGGGTTCGGCTCGACCATCATCGGGGCGATCGTCGGGCGCCAGCTCCGCGGGCGGTTCGATGCGGACTGGCGGACGAGCGGTCTGAGGGCGCAGCTGACCATCCCGATGCGGGCGGCGTAGGCGAGCTGCGTGCTTCGAGACACGAGGCTGCGCCTCGTTCCTCAGCAT
>NZ_LMUL01000010.1:193414-193690 GCF_009765965.1 Caulobacter sp. S45 | reverse complement strand
CGTGCTTCGAGACGCGGCTGGCGCCGCTCCTCAGCATGACGAAGGTGGGAAGGTCAGGCCTCCTGCTTCAACCGCCGCTGGACGGTGGCGGGGTCGACCTCCAGTTCTTCGGCGGCCTCCTCGACGGTGAGTTCGCCGTCCTCGATGCGGTGGCGGATGTCGGACCAGTCGTCGTCGGAGATGGCGCGGCGGCGGCCCTTGGGCGCGGGTTCGGCCGCCTGCTCGGTCTTGCGGGCCTGGCGGACGTCGAGCTGGAAGCGGGCCAGCAGGGCGAGC
>NZ_LMUL01000010.1:0-193278 GCF_009765965.1 Caulobacter sp. S45 | reverse complement strand
GTCGAGCTGGAAGCGGGCCAGCAGGGCGAGCGCGGGGAACAGCGCGTCGTCGGCCTCGCGGGTGTCGCCCCCCTGCTCGATCGCCACCAGGTCGAGCTTGCGGCGGCGCAGGCTCATCACCGCCTGCATCAGGTCGCGGTGGTCGTGGGCCAGCACCTCCAGCCGGGTCACGATCAGCACGCCGCCGGGCGACAGGGCCGCCAGCGCCTGCTCCAGGGCCGGACGCACCACGCTGGAGCCCGCGCGGCGGTCGGTGAACACCTGGGTGCAGCCGTGCTCGGCCAGGGCGCGGGCCTGCTCGTCGAGCGACTGGGGGAGGATGGCCCTGGCGTATCCGATCAACACACTACGATCCGTGGCGAATGAGGGCTGTGCGCTTTATGGCGGCGGCCCGGCCCTGTCCAGTCGTGAGGCCCGCGCCTTCAGGTGACGATAACCTCGATGCGCTAGTCAGGGACGATCCGTCACGCGAGAGCGCGCCCCGTGTCCGAGCCACGCCCCTTCGGCCGCCGCCAATCCGCCGCCGCCGCGCCTGCGCCGACGATGCGGGCTCCCGTGGCGCGCATGCCCAGGGCGCGGGACGAGGCGGCGCTGTCGCCCGAGGCCGAGGCCCTGCGCGCCCAGCTCGCCGCCGGCCGGGACGAGACCGAGCCGAGCTTCGCCGACTGGCGCCGGTCGCAGCGGGGCGGGCAGGTGTTCGCCTGGGTCATGACCTTCGCGCTGCTGTCGCCCGGCGTGCTCTGCTTCCTGTTCCAGGCGCCGATCCAGGTGTCGTCGGGGCTGGAGGTGGTGGGCATGATCGCCAACTGGTGGCTGCGCCGCGAACGGTGGCGGCGGTTGCGCGACATCGCGGCGTGGGACGCGCCACCCTCGTCGTCCTGAGGAACCGCCGCCTCGCCCCGTCCGTTGGCCCAGCCTCACGGGGCGAAGAGCATGGCGCTGGACGGGGACACGCACGACGACGCGGTGGAGGAGAACGCCGCCCTCGCCCAGGCGGCGGGGCTGGTCTACGTCCACGACGACGATCCGGGCATAACCCGCACCGGGACGCCCAACGCTTTCGACTACCTCCGCCCCAACGGCCAGCCGGTGAAGGACCCGGCCACGCTGGAGCGCATCCGCAAGCTGGCCATCCCGCCGGCCTATCGCGAGGTGTGGATCTGCCCGCGCGCCGACGGCCACCTGCAAGCGACCGGGCGCGACGACCGGGGGCGCAAGCAGTACCGCTATCACGACGAGTGGAGCGCCATGCGCGGCGAGACCAAGTTCGCCCGCATGGCCGCCTTCGGCCGCATGCTGCCGCGTATCCGCAAGCGGGTGGAGGCGGACCTCGGCAAGCGCGGCGCGCCGCTGGACAAGGCTGTCGCCCTGGTGGTGCGGCTGCTGGAGCTGACCCTGATCCGGGTCGGCAACGACGCCTATGCGCGCGAGAACCGGAGCTTCGGCCTGACCACCCTGCGCAACCGCCATGTCGACCTGCACGGCGCGACGCTGGAGCTGGAATTCAAGGGCAAGAGCGGGATCGTGCACAAGGTCGCCCTGCACGACCGGCGGCTGGTCCGCATCGTCCGCTCGATCCAGGAGCTGCCGGGCCAGCGGCTGTTCCAGTACCTGGACGCGGACGGGACGCGGCACGCCGTGGAGAGCCGCCACGTCAACGCCTACCTGCAAGAGATCACCGGCGAGGCCTTCACCGCCAAGGACTTCCGCACCTGGGCCGGCACCATCGCCGCCGCCAAGGCCCTGGCCATGCAGCCCTATCCCGAGAGCGCGGCGGCGGCCAAGCGCACCGTGGCCCTGTGCGTCAAGGCCACCGCCGGCCTGCTGGGCAACACGCCGGCGGTGTGCCGCGCGGCCTACATCCACCCCGGCGTGCTGAAGGCGTTCGCCGACAAGGCGCTGCCCAAGCGTTTCGCCACGGCGGAGGGGCCGAGCTACGAACGCGCGATGCTGAGGTTCCTGGATGCGCTGAGCGAGGATGTTGAGAAGACGACCGGGCTGTCGAAGCGGGCGCAGGTGGGGGTGAGCGGGGGGTGAGGGAGTGGGGCCGCTTACGACCCTTGTCCAACATCCGCGCTCCTCCAGAATGCGGACATTCAGAGGGCCCAGCGCGGCCCCAAAGACGGGCGGCTAATTTCCTTAGGTGAGGCGATCCGGACTCCCCGGCGGCCGATCTCGGCCATTACGTCGCCTCACGAAGGGGGATTTCGGAAACAAAGACCTTGTCGGCGGCATTCTGCACGCCGGCCTCAGTGAGAATAGCCACAAAGGTTTTGTAGAGTGTTAGTGGCTGGGTGGTGGGGCCGATGATGAGCCTATCCAAGAGGTCGGAAATGTTGGCGTTCACCAGTCCGTTCTCGGGGCTATTGAGAAGGGGAATCTGATATATCTGTTGGGGAATGCCCCGGATCGTAGCGAAGGCGGGCGTGATCACTTTAGACTTGTCGATGGCTGGCGAATAGATAATGCGCCACTCTCGCTCTTCCTTGAAGCCGGGGTGCTTGGTAGCGAGAACAGCAAAGCGAAGCATCGCGAACAACGAGCTTAGCAATTGATCGAGAGGGAGGGCCGCAAGGAGCGCGCGGTTGGCGTCCATCTTCTGCGCTATGACTTTGAACTCGGCTGTGAACTCCTCGGGATTGAGGTACGCAACCGCGCTTGAGTAGGCTCCTAGGTTGTTCGTGTCAGCGGTAAAGGGCGTGTTGTTGACAACTAGCGCAACTCCCGACTGGCCCCCATAGGCTCGCCACATGGACAAGCGCCCCAGGGTATCTTCAGAAGCGCTATGTTCCGATAAGCAAGTGAGGAATGTGTCTTGACGGAAGTGGGGAAGCCAACTGTCGAATAGGGTTTCTAAGTTGCCAATAAACCCAGGAGCAATCGAATTCAGAACAGATTTTAACAAACCGCCAGCCTCATCATCACTGTAAGCACCCTGCAGCGCAGCCAAACCATGCTCAACCTCTCTAAAATCGTTCATGGTCAGCGCATTTCGCATCCAAACCGAACGATTTTGCAGGATAGATACCGCAACTTCAGCGCTCGTGTAGTGAACGAATCGACCATTCGTCCTGGCCAGTTCGTCACGAGCATTCATATCCCGCGGAAACAAGAGACGCGCCAGAGCATCTTGCTCGGGTGTAAGTTGCATTATCCCTCACTCCGACAATTGGCGGAGGAGAGCACGCGCATATATGGCCTTGCAAGCGGACTCCCGGAATGCCCAAAAACCACCCATGACTGAATTTCACTGCGGCCGCCAAAAGGCGGGGGGCGCATCAAAAAGACTTCTGACCAGCCAAACATCTTCCGGGCATCCCTCTTCACCGTGCCCGCACAGGAGGATTTGATCCGGCCGTCGTCCCCGCGCGCCAGTATATCCGGGCGGCTTGCCTGCAATCATGTTGTCCTCGCGGCGTTCGGCCTTGTGTTCGGTTCCCGTGGTCCCGCTCATCCCGGCGAATGCCGGGACCCAGATCGTATGGCTCCAAGTAAGGGGAGCGATCTGTATCTCGCCCTCAACTCCAAAGGTCACACCCTATGATCTGGGTCCCGGCATTCGCCGGGATGAGCGGTGGAAAGTGAAACCGCCCGAACCAACGAACCTCCCCCTAAACATTCGTCATGCTGAGGAGCCCGCAGGGCGTCTCGAAGGACGCAGGCGGGGTCGGCGGGGTTTGCGGCGTCGCTGCGACGGGAGTGCGTGCTTCGAGACGCCCTGCGGGCTCCTCAGCATGACGGAGGAAGCAGGGCTCGCGGCCGTCCGCAGTTAACTTGCCAATTCAATTTAAACGGCGCAGCCTGCGCTTCCAATAAAGATCGATCCGCGCCTTTGTCGGGACGACTCTGCGCGGCATGGACTTTCTGTATCCGGATTTACTGCCCAGCTGCAGATCCACGCCCCTTGAGTATCTCACACACAGCTTGCGGATGCGGAATCGTCCGCACTGCACCCATCCAGTCCCCCGTTTCCCCGAAGGAAAGCCCGATGACCAAGACGCGTTCCCTATGGATAGCCGCCGCATCGCTCGCCGCCCTTTCGGCGGGGCCGGCGATGGCCGCGCCGGTGAACAACATCGTGCTCGTCCACGGCGCCTGGGCCGACGGGTCCGGCTGGAAGGGCGTCTACGACATCCTGACCAAGGACGGCTTCAAGGTCAGCGTGGTCGCCAACCCCGACACCGGGGTGGCCGACGACGTGGCGGCGACGCAGCGCGTGCTCGACCGGCAGGTCGGGCCGGTGATCCTGGTCGGCCATTCCTATGGCGGGACGGTCATCACCGAGGCCGGGGCCGATCCCAAGGTGGTGGGCCTGGTCTACTTCGCCGCCTTCGGTCCCGACGAGGGGGAGACGACGGGGCAATACCTGCCCAAGGGTCCGCTGCCGATCGCGGTGTCCAAGGACGGCCTGGCCTTCTTCAACCGCGACGCCTTCCTCGGCGGGTTCGCCCCCGACGTGCCGATGCAGATGCGGGTGTTCATGTACGACAGCCAGGTCCCGCTGGCGGTGTCGGTCTTTTCCGCCCCGATCACGCACCCGGCCTGGAGGTCCAAGCCCTCCTGGTATCTGGTCTCTTCCAACGACCAGATCATCCCGCCCGCCGTCGAGCGGATGTATGCCAAGCGGATGAAGGCGACGACCGTGGAAGTGGCCGGCAGCCACGTCGCCTTCATCTCGCACCCCGAGGTCGCCGCGCACCTGATCGAGGAAGCCGCGAAGGGGGCCGGCGGCGCGAACTGACAGGCTGGAGGTTTCCGGGGGCGGCTTGCAGCCGATCAGCGTTGGTCGGGCGGGACGGCGCTTTGGGGCAGGCCGTCCTGGCAGGTCGGGTAGGTCTGGGTTCGCGGGGTGAGTTCGGTCAGCGGTATCTGGACGGTGTCGCCCGTGTCGGTCTTGAGCGCGACGAACAGTCGACCGAGGGCTGTGCGCAGGTCGGCCGGGGTCTTCGCCGAGACCTGGTAGTGCATGGCGGTGGGGACGCTCGCGCCCTGCCCCCAATCCGGTTCCAGCGTGTAGGCGATCACGCAGGACGGCAGGTGTAGACCCACCCCACTCAGCACACAGGCGGTTTGCGTGCAGGTTCGGCGCAGAGACGAGCGGGGAATGGCCACGATGAGATCGCTCGCGAACAGCTCGACGATGTAGCCCGGCGCGGCGGCCCAGGCCTGCCCGCTCAGCCCCGCGGTCCTATGTCCGGCCTTGGCGGAAGGGTCGCTAAGGCAGAGCAGGCCGATCATGACGGTACAGGTGGCCAGCATGGGGATCGCAACCTCCGCATCCATGGCGAGCATAGCCGGATTCACGCCATCTTTCCCCCCGCCCGTCCGCCGCCCGTTTCCCAGCCTCCGTCCGCCGCAAATTTAGGCGTCCGGCCAAGCTGCGCCCTCGACATGCGCCCCGGCCTGTCGCACCCGCCCGCTGCGTTGCAAAGCTTGCGGCTCCAACGGGGACGGGGCCGGATGAGCACGAGACGCGAACTTCTGATGCGGGTGGCCGGCGTCACCGGGGCGGCGGGGATGTACACCGCGGCGCGCGCGCTCGGGCTGATGGAGGGCGAGGAGGCCTGGGCCGGGCCGCCGGCGCTGACGCCCGGTTCGGGCAAGGGCGCGAAGGTGGTGATCCTGGGCGCGGGCATGGCCGGGCTGTCGGCGGCCTACGAGCTGGGCAAGGCGGGCTATAGCTGCACGGTGCTGGAGGCGCGGGGCCGCACCGGCGGGCGCAACTACACGATGCGCGGCGGCGACGTGCTGGAGATGACCGACGGCACGCGCCAGGTCTGCAGCTTCGACAAGGGCCATTACTTCAACGCCGGGCCGGCGCGCCTGCCCAGCCACCACCAGGCGACGCTGGGCTACTGCCGCGAGTTCGGGGTGCCGATGGAGGTGCTGGTCAACCACTCCGAAAGCGCGTTGATCCAGGCCGACGACATGAACGGCGGCAAGCCGATCCAGATGCGCCAGGCCAGCTTCGATACGCGCGGGCATGTGGCCGAGCTGCTGGCCAAGGCGGTGCGGGGCGGCGGGCTGGACGCGGAGCTGACCAAGGACGACCGCGACCGGCTGATCAGCACCCTGGCCTCCTGGGGCGCGCTGGCGACCGGGCGCGACGCGGTGGTGTCGGCCAATGCGCGCGACCTGCCGGCGGCGGCGGGCAGCGTCAAGGGCCCGCTGTACTACAACGGCTCGGTGGCGTCGGGCTATGCGACCTATCCCGGCGCGGGCGACGAAGTGGCTTCGGCGCGCAAGCCGCTGCCGCTGGACACGCTGATGCATCCGACCGTGCTGCTGGGCTCGCGCTTCCACGAGTTCATCGACATGCAGGCGACCATGCAGCAGCCGGTGGGGGGCATGGACGCCATCCCGCGCGCGCTGGAGGCCAAGCTGGGCCCGACAGTGGTGCGCAAGAACTGCGAGGTGACGCGCATCGCCCGCCATGGCGCGGGGGTGGCCGTGAGCTATCGCGACAAGGCGACCGGCAAGACCAAGCGGGTCGAGGCCGAGTACTGCCTCGTGACCATCCCGCTGAAGGTGCTGTCGGCGATCCCGTCCGACTTCTCCCCCGACCGCAAGGCGGCGATCGACAAGGCGACCTATAACAGCGCCATCAAGATCGCCTTCCAGTCCCCGCGCTTCTGGGAGGCGAAGGACCAGATCTATGGCGGGCTGTCGTTCACCGCGCGCGACACCCTGATCACCTGGTATCCGAGCCATGAGCTGCATGCGCGCGAGGGCGTGCTGGTGGCGGGCTACAGCTTCGGCGAGTTGGCCGACCGCTTCGCCGCTCTGCCCCTGGCCGAGCGGATCGCCTATGCGCGCGGCTCGGTGGAGCGGCTGCATCCCGGCCATTCCGCCTCGCTGAAGGCGCCGATCACGGTGAGCTGGAAGAGCGTGCCCTACAGCCTGGGCATCGAATGCCCCCTGGCCGAACAGGACCCGGCGTCCTATGCCCTGCTCGGCGAGGCGGACGGCCCGTTCTACTTCGCCGGCGAGCATCTGAGCCATGTGGGCGCCTGGCAGCAGGGGGCGATCGTCTCCGGCCACCGGGCCGCCGTCATGCTCGACGCCCGCCATCGCCAGGGCGCGCCCGTCGCCGACGTGCGTAGCCAATGACAACCGCTCTTAGGATAGACACCCCCATGCGCCCCGCCCTTCTCGCCCTCGCCGCCGCCACCTTCGCGGGGGCCGCGCTCGCAGCCGCCACAGCCCAGGCCGCGCCGCCCGCGATCGAACGCACCTACGCCAGCCCGACCGCCTTCCTGGCCTCTTCCGTGGTGGTGCCGGCCGGCGCCGATACGGTCTATCTGTCCGGCGTGCTGCCGGCGCCGGAGACCTTCAAGGGCGATACGGAGGCCCAGGCCAACTCGGTGCTGGACCGGATCGGCGAGCAACTTAAGGGCATGGGGCTGGGCTTCGGCGACGTGGTGCTGATGCACATCTATCTGGCCGGCGATCCGGCCAAGGGCGGGGCGCTGGACTTCGCCGGTTGGCAGGCGGCCTATCTGAAGCGCTTCGGCACCGCGACCCAGCCCAACCGCCCCGCCCGCTCGGCGTTCCAGGTGGCCCACCTGGCCAACCCCGACGCTCTGCTGGAGGTCGAGGTGACGGCGGCCCGCCCGCACCGCTAGGCGCGCGACGCCGGCCGGGGCGGCGGCGCGGGCGGCGGTCGCCGAGACCGTGGCCTGCGTGCGAGCCGGTCGTCGCGCCCTGCGCCATCGATTGATCGGTTGATGGCGCGCAACGATCCCAATACCACCGGCAGATGCGCCTTGCGCAGCTTCCAGGTCGGGGATTCACATGCGCGCCGTGATGGTGAAGGGAAACTCCCAGTACGGGGGCACCCGCTTCTTCGTGGACCACGCTGCAGCGGCCTTCCGAAGGATCGGCTTCGACGTCGAGGTGCTGGACCTTTCCGCGAGCGACGACATCCCCGCCGCCCTGCGCGCCGCGGCGTCCACGCCGACGGACCTGGTCTTCACCATCAACTACCTGGGGGAGTTCCGGGACGAGGCCGGACGCACCCTGGCGCAGATGTTCGACGCGCCGCACGTGCTGTGGCACACCGACTACGTCCTGGCCCATGAGAAGCGGGTGCCCGCCACCGCGCCCAGCACCGCCCTGCTGGTGGTGGACCCGACGCAGGTCGACGCGATCGACGCCATCTTCGGGCCGGGCCGGTTCGCCCATCTCGGCTTCTTCCCGCATCCGGCCGTCGGCGAGGCGGCCCCCACGGATGCAGATGTGGAGGCGTTCCTGCGGGCGCGGCCGATCCCGCTGCTCTGGTCGGGTTCGCTGCAGCGGGCCGGGCCGCCGCCGTGGAGCAATATGCCGGAGGCCGTGCAACAGATTTTCGACGCCGCGCTCGAACTTGCGCTGTCGGTGGAATGGACGCCACCGCATCTGGCGCTCGACCAGGTGCTGCGTTCCATCGGCCTGGACTTGGCCGACCCCGATCTGATCGCCATACGGATGGGGGCGAGGCTGGTGGACATGGCGGTGCGCTTGACGCGCCGGTCCGCGTTCGTGGACGCCCTGGCGGCGACGGGCCTGCCGCTGCACATCTGCGGGGCCGGCTGGGAGGACGAACTGCACCGCTTCCCAAACGCGGTCTACGAGGGCCCGGTGGAGATGAGCCGGACGACCGAGCTGATGCGACAGTCCCGCGTAGTGCTGAACACCAACGGGAATTTCGGCGCGGGTTCGCACGAGCGTCCGTTCTCGGCCCTGCTGGCGGGCGCCGCAGTGTTTTCCGACCACAGCCGCTACTACGCGCTGGCGTTCGCCGCCGACGAGATCGCACTGTTCCACTGGAAGGCCCTGGATGCGGGCATGGACGCGCTGGAGCGCCTGACCGGCGCGCCCGAGGACGCCTACGCCATGGCTCGCAAGGGCAAGGCGCGGGTCCTGGCCGAGCACACCTGGGACCACCGCATCGCCTTGATCCTTGAAGCGGCGCGCCGAATCCGACACCCCCATCCGGCTGTCATGTCGTAGGATCGACGATGATCGATATGGCCCTGTTGCAAGATCAGCTCCGCCTCGCCGCCACGGCCTCGGCGTTCGATCTGACACGCCCCGCCGACAGGGAACGTTCGACCCGCGAGCTGACCAGCCTGTTCTACGACCTGCAGGCCGCGGTCACGCCGACCTGCTTCATCGAGATCGGCGCCCACGACGCTCGATTTTCAAAGGATATGGCGACGCGGCATCCCGGAACGAAGGTGGTCGCCTTCGAGGGAAATCCGAACAACCACGCCCACTTCGCATCCACGTTCGACTATGCGGCCCACGGCGTCGATTACCGCCACGCCCTGGTGTCCGACATCGACGGCGTCGCCGAGATGATGCTGCAGGTCCGATGGAACGGCCAACCCTTCCCGCTGATCAAGGGCAGCGACTCCCTGCTCAAGCGTAACCGGGAAGACGTGGAATACGAGACGCGCGAGGTGGCGTCGACACGTCTCGACACCGCCTTCGCCGACCGCGGCGCCACCGGCGGCCTGTTCACCCTGTGGATAGATGTGGAAGGCGCGACCCAGCAGGTGTTCGCGGGCGCTGTGGATACGCTTTCAAATACCGCCAGCATCTTCATTGAGGTCGAAGAGCATCCGTACTGGGAAAACCAGTGGCTATTCGACGACGTGCAGGCGCATCTGGCGAAAGCCGGTTTCCTCGCCCTGGCGCGGGACTTCGAATTCGAGCATCAGTTCAACGTCGTGTTCGTCCATCGCGCTCTTTGGCAGGTCGCCACCGTTCGCGGCGCCCTCAACGCCTACCTGTCCCGCATCGGGCGCCCCTGAAACGCCCCAGCCGTTCCAGAGCGGTTAAGTATTTTCAGGTATGGGCTGCATCAGAAAAGTGGTGACAGTGACAAGCGCCCATGTACGAACTGCTCTTATCCAAACTAAACCTGCTTTTCGCCGGTATGTTTGTGACACGGCCAAAAGTCCGCTGGGCCGCCGCCGTCGGCCTGGTCGTGCTTCCGATTGTATTGCTCGCCAGCGGGCTCTTACTGCTCCAGACCTATCGCCAACAGGTCACAGTCGAACATAGGTTCGTCGAGGCTCAGGCCACGCGCAACAAGATCTATGAACTGATCCGGCTCACGCTCCAGGCCGAGGCGAGCCAGCGCGAATTCCTGATCTCCGGCGCCGAAGGCGATCTGGTCGCCTATGACGCGGCGCGACGCGCCCTGCCCGGACTGCGCGCCCATATCGCGGCCGGTCTCGACGCGCCCGATCAGATGCGCACGCTCGACCATGCCTTCAGCGTCATGGCCCGCAGGTCCGGGCGTCTGGATGCGTCCATCGACCTGCGGCGCCAGGCGCGCAAGCCCGACCTGATCGCCCTGCTGAACGCCAGCCGGGAGGATCGCTCGACGTCCGCCGGTCCGGACCTGCACAGGTTGATCGACGTCCAGAACGGCCAGATCGGAGCCCAGGAGCGGGCGCTGGGGGCGGTCGGGCGCTTGGCGGCGCTGCTGATCGCCGGCCGGCTGATCTGCATGGCCATCCTGATCGCCAGCGTGCTGGTGCTGGTCGTGCTGGCGTTCAAGGACCGCGACGCCCACGCCGCCCGTCTCCGCGCCGCCCGCGAACAGGCCGACGCCGCCAACCGGGCCAAGAGCGAGTTCCTGGCCAATATGAGCCACGAGATCCGCACCCCGCTGAACGGGGTGCTGACCATGGTCCAGCTGATGGCGCTCGAGGAGCTGACCCCCGGCCAAAGGGAGAAGCTGGATGTGATCCACACCTCCAGCGAGGACCTGCTGCACGTCATCAACGACATCCTGGACGTGTCCAAGATCGAGGCGGGCAAGCTGGAGCTGGAGGCGATCGCCTTCGATCCCCGGCGGGTGCTGGAGAGCACGGTGGCCAGCTTCGCGGCCGTGGCCAGGCGCAAGCAGATCGACCTGCGCTTGGAGGTCTCCGCCGACGCCCACGGCGCGCGCCTCGGCGATCCCGCGCGGCTGCGCCAGATCGCCAACAACTACCTGTCCAACGCCCTGAAGTTCACCCCCGCCAAGGGCGGCGTCTGCCTGCGCATCAGCGGCGACGGGCCGGACGGGCGCGAGGGGCTGACCCTGGCCGTGCGCGACAGCGGCATGGGCGTGGCGCCCGACAAGATGGCGCTGCTGTTCCGGAAGTTCTCCCAGGTCGACGCCTCCACCACCCGCCAGTTCGGCGGCACGGGGCTGGGCCTGGCGATCTGCCGCGAGCTGGCCACCCTGATGGGCGGGCGCACCTGGGCCGAAAGCGAGGTCGGCCTCGGCTCGACCTTCTACGCCACCCTGGCGCTGCCTCACGCCCAGGACGCGCTGACGGCCGTGGCCGGCGACATGGTCCAGGACGATGACGACGGCCGCCCGGAGCGCCCCGTGCGCGTGCTGGCCGCCGAGGACAACCCGACCAACCAGCTGGTGCTGTCCACTATCATGGAGGTGTTCGGCTACCACCTGACCATGGTCGGCGACGGGCGCCAGGCGGTGGACGCCTGGGCGGGCGGCGAGTTCGACCTGATCCTGATGGACGTGCAGATGCCGGTGATGGACGGGGTCGTCGCCACTCGGCTGATCCGCCAGGAAGAAGCGCGCCGCAACCTGGCGCGCATCCCCATCGTGGCCCTGTCGGCCAACGCCTACAGCCACCAGATCGCCGAATACACCGCCGCCGGCATGGACGCCCACGTCGCCAAGCCGATCGAACTCGACACCCTGCACACCGTGATCCGCGACGTGCTGGCCGGCGAGGCGCAGGAAACGCGGCTGTGTGCGTAGGGGACGGGACGGAACATGCGCCCACTCTCAACCGCTCATCCCGGCGAATGCCGGGACCCAGATCGTAGGGCTCCAACCGAGCAAGCGCTGAACTGTACGAAAGCTTCAATACCTGAACCGCCTAGCGCCCTATGATCTGGGTCCCGGCATTCGCCGGGATGAGCGGTGATGGGGGTGCGGATGACCGGGTTCGCCCCGGCCTTTTCAGGCCGTGACGGACTGGCGGTCGACGCGACAGGGGGAGTCAGGGGCGGTCTGGATTAGGTGGGGATGCAGCGTCGAGCATCCGATCGTAGGCGCTGTACTTCTTCTTCGGGTTCCATCTGGCCTGTTTCAACCAGTAGGCCGCCGCGTGCGGGTCGGCTTGAACCCCAACACCGTCGCGATACATTTCGCCGAGGCGAAGCTGAGCGGGATAGTAGCCGCGGCTGGCCGAGGAATACAGCATGTACGCCGCCTTGACATGATCGACGTCTCTGCCAAGTCCTCGATCAAACATGGTCGCCGACAGGTAGCCTGCGTCAGGGTTGCCGTTGGACGTCGATAGATACGAAGCGGCGCTGACATAGTCATCCCAACTTATATCTTCAATTCCGACTTGGAACATTCGCTTGTCGCCTTTGCGCGTCTCCGCAGCAAGCAACCGATCCACAGCCTTTCCGGCTCTGGATTTACTTAGCGACACCATCCAGCATTTTTGTTCGATAGAAGTAATTGTCATCAGGGCGACGTGCTTCGGCGGCACATAGTATATCGCCTTGTCTTTTCCCTCGGATTTGAGCGATGCGCCCCCAGGCCCATAAACAATGCATTGAGAGAAAAAAGGGCTGTCGTGCACGGTGCACCAGTTCGCGGCGTAGATGCTGAGCTGCCCCCAATCTTCGACGTTCCAGGCGCCGGTCGCCTGTCGAGGCTCGTAGAAGCTCTCAGGAGCCTCGTCGGGGCAAACCTCTCCACTTTTGAGGAGAGGCACGATCCTTGGGTCCGTGGCCGGCGAGGTGGGCGGCTTCGCGGCGTCGCCCGCCGGGGGCGCAGGCGGGGCTGCAGCTGCAAGCGCCAGCATGACGGCCGGTATCGAGAGACCCGATAGGGTTGTCGGTAGCACGCGCCCCCTCCCCCTCCTTGTGTCCTTCTTCACCTTTCAGTTTAACACTATCCGCCGTCAATCGGAGTGGCGTGACCGCTCCAACCCTAGAAATCCGAGAAAATCAACGCCCGCTCCCCACCTATAGCGGACTCGCTCTCCCCTATTTCCCCACGAACACCGACTTGGGCAGCATCACGTGCACGCCCTTGTTGCTGTCGACCAGTTCGGTGATGTCGATATCGCCGCTGACGCTGATCAGCATGTAGGCGTCGTCGCGGGTCATGTGCTTGTGCTCGACCAGGAAGTCGATCATCCCCGCCACCGCCTTGTGCGCGGCGGTGCTGAGGTCGTCGTCGAAGCCCATGCTGATGAAGTGGGTCGGCGTCTCGGCGCGGGGATAGGGGCCGGTCTTTTCGCCCTTGTGCAGCACGAACTCCATGGTGCCGACCAGCGAGGTCTCGAGCGCGGTCACGTCCACCTCGCCGTTGCCCTGGCCGGCGTGGCCGTCGCCGATCTGGAACATGGCGCCCGGCGCATAGACCGGGAAGAAGACCGAGGTCCCGACCGTCAGTTCCTTGTTGTCCATGTTGCCGCCGATGATGGTCGGCGGGCCGCTGGAGATGCGGCCCATGCTGAGCGGCGGGGCCACGCCCATGTCGCCGAAGAAGGGGTGCATGGGCACCTCGATACCGGGGCCGAAGTGGGCGGTGCCGGTGGTCTTGTCGAGCGGGATGATGCGCACCCGCTTGTAGCGGAAGTCGTCGGCCTGGAAGCCCATGCCGGGTGCGAACATGTTGTAGGCGTAGGGGATGGCCAGATCGATCTTCTTGATCCGCACCTCCAGCGTGTCGCCGGGCTCGGCGCCCTCGACATAGACCGGGCCGGTCAGGATGTGGCTGCCGGGGCCTTTGTCGGTGGTCACCTCGCGGAAGATGGTGCGCAGCTCGGGCTGGACGTCGGCGGGCGGCAGGCCGGCGGCCTCCAGGCCTTCCGGGCTATTGGTCAGCAGGGTGTGGAACACCACCGTGTCGCCGGACTTGATCCGCAGGACCGGCTTGGTGGTCCCGTCGAAGTGGCCCCAGGTGATGTTCTTGGGCGTGGCTTCCAGGGTGTAGGTGGTCTGGGCCAGCGCCGGGCTGGCGGCCGTGGCGCCGGCGAGGGCGAGCGCCGCCAGGTAGAGAAGCTTGGTCCGCAAAGTCTTCATCCTCGAAAGATCGGGTGTTGTGTTCACTGGCCGCCCTGGGCGGGTTCGTCATGGACCGGCGCGCCCTTGACCGGCTCGCCACCCGGCTTCTCGCCCTCGCCCTTCAGGTAGAGCGCCAGCCAGTTGTGCACCTCGGCGTAGAAGTGGCGGCTGTCCTCGGGCTTGAGAATCCAGTGCCAGGCGTCGGGCCAGACCAGCAGGCGGCTCGGCGTCTGCATCCGCTGCAGGGTGGCCCAGTTCTCCAGCGTGTTGCCGATGGGCACGCGGAAGTCGCGCTCGCCGACGCTGAGCAGCATCGGGGTCTTCCAGTTCTTGGCGTAGGTGATCGGGCTCTGGTCGCGCCAGATCGGACTGCCGCCCCAGGGCGGGCCGCCGTTGTCCAGTTCGCGGCCGTAGTTGCCGTCGCTCTCGCCCCACTGGGTCAGCAGGTCGACCTCGCCGGCGTGGCTGATCAGGCACTTGTAGCGGGTGGTGGTGGCCTCCAGCCAGTTGACCATGTGGCCGCCATAGCTGGCGCCGGCCGCGCACATGTTGGTCCCGTCGATATAGGGATAGCGCTTGATCGCCTCGTCGACCGCCTGGTCGATCTCCTCGCCGGGCGTCTTCAGCGGGTCGAGCTTGATGGCCTGGGAGAAGGCCTCGCCGAAGCCGGTCGAGCCGGTGTAGTCGGTCATCAGGATCACATAGCCCGGCGCCGCCAGCAGGTGGGGGTCCCAGCGCAGGCTGATCTGGTCCTCGTTGTTGCTGGCCGCCCCGCCGTGGATGAAGACCAGCAGGGGATATTTCTTGGCCGGGTCGAAGGCCGGCGGCAGGTAGATCATGTTGTGGATGCGCCGCCCCTTGGCGCTGGTGAAGTAGAAGTGCTGGGGCGGCGTCCAGTCGATGGTCGCGGCCTCGGCGGTGTTCACATTGGTCAGGTTCGTGTGGGTCTTGGCCACGGGGTCGATGCGCACGACCTCGCTGGGGCTGACCGAACTGGCGTAGCTGGCGATCAGTTCGGTCTTCGCCGCCTTGGGCGGGATGGCCAGCGCGGTGTAGCCGCCGAACTGCGGCTCGATCACCAGGACCGGTTTGCCGCCCTCGGCCGGGACGCGGAACAGGTCCTCCTTGCCGGCGTCGGAGACCAGCAGGTACAGCTCGCGGCTGTCGGGGGTGAAGCGGTACTGCTCGACCTCACGGTCGAAGCCCGGCGTCACCGGCTTGGCCTCGCCGCCGGCGGGCCAGGCGACCCGATGCAGGCGCGACAGGTGATAGACCGCGTCGCCCGACTGGTCGGAATACTTGAACAGCAGGGACTTGCCGTCGGGGCTGAAGGCGGCGTCGCCATAGCCGCCCTCGGCCGGGCTGACGATGCGGGGCTCGGCGCCGCCCTCGGCCGGCATGCGGTACAGGTGGTGGCCGACATGGGCGAAGGCGGCGTTCCAGCGCTCGGTGGTGGCGGTGAACAGCACCTCCGACCCGTCCGGGCTCCATAGCGGCGACAGCGAGACCCGCTCCTCGCCCTGCTGGCCGGAGAAGCCGGACATGTGCGCCAGGGCGGTGGGCGACAGGATGTCCTTGGGCTTGGCGCCGGGCTCCAGCGACTGGACCATGATGGTCGGCTGGCGGTCATTCAGCCACTCGTTCCAGTAGCGGATCGGGAAGTGCTCGTAGACCCGCACGTTGAACTTGCGCGCCTTGACCTCGGCGGCGGCCTTGCGATTGGCGGCGTCGTCCAGCGCATTGGGGAAGACGCTGGTCTCGAACAGGATGGCCTTGCCGTCCGGCCGCCACTTGGGAGCGGAAGCGCCGGTGGACACGTCGGTCAGGCGGCGCGCCTCGCCGCCCTGGGCCAGGTCGAGGATGTAGACCTGGGAGACCGTATCACCCTCGCGCTTGGTGGCGAAGGCGATGGCGCGGCTGTCCGGCGACCAGGCCGGGCCTTCCTCGCCCGCCTTGGTGTTGGTGATGCGGCGGGGGGCTGCGTGGCCGTCGGCGGGGACCAGCCACAGGTCGCTGACCGCCTTGTCGGGCTCATAGGACGGCTCCATCACCGAATACAGCACCCATTTGCCGTCCGGGCTGACCACCGGCGGGCCGACGCGCTTCATCATCCACAGCTTCTCATGGGTGATCGGGGTCTTGGCGGCGGATGCGGCGGGGGCGGCGAAGGCGGCTTGGGAGGCCATGAGGCCGACGACCAGGGCGGCGGCGCAAAGCAGGGTGTTGCGGTTCATCACGTCTCGCGGATCGGGCGCCGAGCGGATCGGCAGCGTGGCCATTACAAACACGCTTCGACGGCTTAGCCTATGGCTGCGTGAGGGTGGGCCGCCGCTCGCGCGCCACCGCCGAAAACCGGCGCAATCTGGTCAGAGCGCGGGCGCCGGTTCATCATCGGCTGGGGGGATTTGATCGAATGGCGAATTTCACGGCGATAGCGTGGCGGCTAATTCCCGGCCTGGCGGTCGCGGCGCTGGGGCTGGCGGCGATGGGCGCGACCGCTCCGCCGACCTGGCGGCCGCTCGATCCCGACAACACCTTGGTGGTCGACACCAGCCAGGGGCGGATCGTGGTCGAGATGCGGCCGGAGTTCGCGCCCCAGGCGGTGGCGCGGGTCAAGCTGCTGAGCCGCGAGCGCCTCTATGACGGGCTGCTGTTCCATCGGGTGATCGCGGGGTTCGTGGACCAGACCGGCGATCCGGGCAATCACGACGGCGGGGTCTCCAGCCATCCCAACCTGCCGCCGGAGTTCACCGCGGTGCTGGGCCCCGAGGCCTTCGACACGGTGGCGAGCCGGGCCAGCGACGGGATCGAGGGCTTCGTCGGCGCCCTGCCCTTCGCCGCCACGCCCTCGCCCGCCAAGCCCGGCAAGTACCGCGCCTGGGGTGTCTACTGTCCGGGCGTGGCCGGCATGGGACGCGGCGAGACCATCGGCAGCGCCAACAGCGAGATCTTCTTCATGCGCGACGCCAACCGCTCGCTCGACCACGACTATGCGGTCTGGGGCCGGGTGGTGGTGGGGCTGGACGTGGTGCGCGCCATGGCCGTGGGCGAGCCCCCGGCCCACCCCGACCGGATGATCCGGGTGCGGCTGATGGCCGACCTGCCCGCCAACGAACGCCCGGCGGTCGAGGTGATCGACACCCGCTCCGCCGCCTTCCGCGCGGACCTGGACCGGATGCGCCACGCGAAGGGCGCCGACTTCAGCCCCTGCGATATGCCGATCGCGACGCGGGCGGCAGGCGGCGGCTAGAGTGTATTACAAGCTAGGGAGTGTCCGCTTCTGGGCGGGATGGCGATGACGGGTTTCGACCCTCAGCGGACTAAACGCCGCCGCTCGCGATGAACAGGCGGAACGCGAGAATAGCTACGACACCAGTAAGCAGCGCGCCGACGACCGATCCGAGCACCCGAGCGACGGCACCTTGGGCGAGAATTACGTTTCTGACGCTACAGAAAGCAACAAGAACAACGACCACGGGGTAGGCGACGATGAGTAGGGTCATTGTGTGTAATAGCATCGCGGCGATCAACAACAGCGGCAGCGAGCCAAGTAGCCCTACGGGAATAATCAACCGAAATAGGACAGCCCGAAGCGGTCCCCATCGGTCCTCGTAATGCACAGACGATGTCGCCATTCGCTCAGCTTACAGGGGAGGCATTGCTAAGCCTATGTCTGAAAACCACCCGTTGCAGACGTTCACGCGCCATGCGCTTCTGTCATTATGAAAAGGGGGGATAATGCTGGTCACCATGATGGCGCTCGCGCTCGCACAGACGCCCGAAGCGAGCGCGCCGCAACAGCCAGTCTATGACGCTGCCTTCCGTCCGCTCAAGAAGTCGGAGCGGAGCTACACCCGACTTGGGCCGGTGGGTCCTTATTATCCGCAGGTGGCCGTGGACGCCCGGAAAAACGGCGAGGCGATCCTAAGCTGCCGGATCGCCCCAGGCGGAGAATTGGATAAATGCAAGCCAGTGGCCGAAAGCCCGGCGAACTTGAACTTCGCTGTCGCCGCGAGGGTGATGGCCGACCGAAAGCGCATCTTCGTCACCGGAGACCCGCCCATAGGCGAGGGCGTACTCGTTCGAGTGCCGTTCGTAATTGGAGCGCCAGCAACCACGGAGCCTTAGGTCGGCTCACCACCCTTCTCCGAAATTCGGAACGTACGCTTGCGGGGCCGTTGCGCCGCGCCTGCGTCCGTGACGAACCCTGACGCCATCCTTGACGAGCACGCGCCCCAGGCACGCATCTCAGCAGGGGGTCAGGACGTGGATCGCGCGGCTGACCAGCATGTCCTTCACCCGCGCACCGAAGGCCGCCATGTGCGGCGAGGCCGCGTGGGCCTTGAGCGCCTCGGGGCTTTCCCACTGCTCGACCACCACGAAGGTGTCGGGGCCGAGCTTGTCGGACGAGCCTTCGAAGTCGATGGCCGGGCCGTAGGCGATGCAGCCGTCCTCGGCGCGCACCGCCGCGAGGTTGGCCTCGACCGCCTCGAGCACCGCGTCGCGCATGCCGGGCTTGGTCTGGAGTATGGCGATGACGTGGATCACGGCTTGTCCTCGGCTCTGGATCGTGCGGCTTGTCTGTATCCGCGATCGCGCCCGACGGGGAGAGGTCGCCGCTCACAGGAGACCAGATCATGTCCGAAGGCCTTGTCACCGTCCCCTCCGCGCGCGGGTTCGCCGAGACCTTGCAAGGGCTCGTGGACGCCCTGGATCAACGCCATGTGCAGTTCTTCGCCCGGATCGACCACGCCCTGAACGCAAGCGAGGCGGGGCTGGAGCTTCGGCCGACGACGGTGGTGGTGTTCGGCGCGGCCCAGGGCGGGACGCCGCTGATGCAGGCCGAACAGGCGCTGGGCCTGGATCTGCCGCTGCGCGCGCTGGTGTACGAGGACGCGGAGGGGCAGGTGTTCGTGGCCTACAACGAACCGGCCTGGATCGTGGCCCGGCACGGGCTGGAGCCGAGCGCATTCGCGCCGGTGGCCGGTATGTCCAGGCTGCTGGCGGACGTCGCACGGCAGGCCGGCGGTGCGGCTTCTCCACACGCATAGGGGTCCAGACCCGCGGAATCCCGGGCGGCGACCCCGTACGGCGGACGCCGGCTGCGTGCTTCGAGACGCCCTTCGGGCTCCTCAGCATGACGAAGGAAGATGGGCGGCGTTCGGGAGTGGGATGGAACAAAAAAGGGAATGCAGAGGCCACGCCGACCCTTGCATCCCCCTTTCGTCATGCTGAGGAGCCCGAAGGGCGTCTCGAAGCACGCAATACTTAGATCGTCCCCTAGAACTTCTTGCGGGCGTTGATGCCGAAGGTCAGGGGGGCGACGCTGGCGGCCTCGGGAACGTTGCCGGTGGTCGCGTTGGTGGCTTCCCAGGCGATGCCGGTCCGGTTGAGGGCGTTGTTGATGAAGAAGTAGGCGCCCCAGTTGGCGTCCGGCGCTTCCACGCCGATCCGGAAGTTGGTCATCGCATAGGCCGGCAGCTTGTCGCGGTTCGGATCGGTATTGGGGAAGGTCGAGTAGGACCCGCCCTTGTAGCTTTCGTCTGCACGCGCGGTGCCGTTCAGCCCCTCGACGATGGGGTGGGTGTAGGAGATCGAGATGTCGCCCTGCACCTGGGGCACGAACGGGATGCGGTTGCCCTTGACGCCCGGCGCCGCGACGTCGGAGGTGACCTGGTTCTGGGTCAGCCTGGGGTTCTGCAAGCTGCCGTTGGTCTCGATCTGCAGGCCATGGAACGGCTGGTACGCCACCTCCGCCTCGACGCCGTAGATCCGCGCGGCGCCGGCGTTGGCGATATAGCTGAAGGCGCCGTTGGGCGTGGTGCCTGTCACCTGCATGTTCGACCATTCGATGTCGTAGACATCGGCGTCGAGATACAGCTTGTTGCCGAACCACTCGGACTTGTTGCCGAACTCGTAGTTCCACAGGCTGTCGGACTTGTACGGGGCGAAGGCCGACGGCAGGCCGAGGATCTGGTTCACGCCGCCGGGCCGGAAGCCTTCGGACGCCTCGACGTAGAACATGTCGTGCGCCGCCAGTCGGTAGGCGGCGTTGAACTTGTAGACCACGCCGCTCTCGGAACTGCTGATCACCGCCGGGCCGACCGTCTTGGTGCCGAGCAGGTCGAGGCCGATCGGCGTCGTGCCGTTGTTCTCTTCCTCGTAGTTGAAGCCGCGGATGCCGAAGGTCAGGGTGAACTTCTTGGTGACGTCGAACGACGCCTCGCCGAAGCCCGCATACTGGTCCAGGTGAGCCAGGATGGTGCGTTCGGAGGTGATCTCCAGCGGTTCGATGATCAGGGTGGTGCCCGGATCGCCGGTGCGCTGGTCGCTGACCGTGTAGGTGCGGCGCTGGTCGGCGTAGAAGCCCACCGTCCACTTCAGCCGGGTGTCGCCGGACGAGCTCAGGCGAAGCTCGTTGTTCCAGTCGTGCACCGACTGGGGCTGGTAGGCGGTGGTCGGCAACAGCGACAGCACGTGGTTGTTGAAGGCGGTGAGCTGGGTCGGGTTGCAGGCCACGCCGCCGTTGAACAGCGATTGGCACTTGGCCGCGTTGGTCGCGGCGGTGCCGGTGCCCCCAGGGCCGCTGATCAGGCCCCGGTAGTAGCCGTCCAGGTCGTTGGACGTGTATTGGTAGCGGTTCATGTAGGACGACACCGCCGTAACCGTCACCGGACCCGCGTCGTAATGGGCGGTCAGGCTGTAGAGGTCGACGTTGTCGCCGATCGGCTGGTCCAGATAGGTGTTGGACTTGTAGGTGCCGATCCGCGGGAACCAGTAGGGCTGGGTGCCGCTGCTGCGCTGATAATAGGCCGAGCCGTCGATGGTCAGGTTCTCTAGCGGCTGGTAGCGGATCAGCACGCGACCGCCGTAGCTGCCGTAGTTGCCGAGATCGTCGTGGCCGGTGCGCACGTCGGTGATGTAGCCGGGCGTATAGCGGTCGAAGGCGACCACGCGCGCCGCCAGGTTGTCGAGCAGCGGGATATTGACGACGCCGTTGATTTCGCCGCCCTGCCCCCCGTCGCGCACGGTGTCGCCGGTGGCGTCGAGCTCGCCCTCCCACTTGCCGAACACGGGCTTGTTGGTGATGACGCGGAAGGTGCCGCTCATCGAGCCGGAGCCGTACAGCGTACCCTGGGGTCCGCGCAGCACTTCGATGCGCTGGACGTCGAACAGGCCCAGTTCCGGGGTGCGCGATCCCGCGTCGCCGGTCGTGCCCGAGGAGCCGGTCACCGGCGTCTCGTCGTAATAGGTGCCGACCGTGGGCTCGCCGGGGCCCTCGATGCCGCGGATCACCACCCGGCGCGAACCCGGCCCGGTGTCGACCACGGTCAGGCCGGGCGAGAGCTTGGCCACGTCGGTGATGTTGACCACGCCTGCGGCGGTCAGCTGGTCGCCGGTGAGGGCGGTGATCGCCATCGGCGTGTTCTGGACGGTGGTGTTGCGCTTGGTGGCGGTGATTATGACCTCGCCCACCGAGGTGTTGAGCGCGGCCGCCGGGTTTTCGGCGCTATTGCCGCCTTGGCCCGCAGGTGTGGCGCGGGTGGAACTGGGAGGGGGCGACGCGGTGTCTGTGGCCGGCGGCGGCGCGCTCTGGGCCCAGGCGGCGCCCGCGATCGAGGACACGGCGGTGGCCAGGAGCAGCGAGCGGAAACCGACGCGGCGCCGCAACACTTCCTGTGCGAGATAATTCGAATGCTGCATTCAGACCCCCATCATCGCGCTCCGCAAAGCAGATCGCAACTACATCTCGAAGTTGAATTCGATGGCCAGATGTTTTATTTTTTTGGGTACGCCAACACTTTACTCTTGGCACTCGCAGCAACGGCGGCTCGGTTGCATCCGAGCCCACACACTTAAGAGAAAGATCGATTCATCCCCGAGTTCAAAAAATATGCCCACATTCATATGTGATGGCAACAATAAAGTTTAGGTATGAAATAACACGACTAGCGTCCGCTTGACGCAGGCTCCCCTCCAGACCTGCCCGGCGCCGCAATGCAAGCCAGGACAGCGGCCCCTAACGCCATGACCAGGGCGAACAGATACATTGGTAACGCTAGCGATCCGGTCGACTGCTTCAGGATCGCGACAACATAGGGCGAGAAGAAACCCGGAAGGTTTCCCAGCGCGGAGACCAGGGCGATGGCGGCGGCAAGGGCTGCGCCCTGGAACATGGCCGTAGGCAGGTTCCAGAACACCGGCAGCGATCCCATGGTGCCGGCTACCGCCAGCGAGCACAGCAGCACCGCCAGCGCGGTGTGGCCCAGCGCCAGGGGGCTGAGCGCCCAGCCCACCGCCGAGATTAGCGCCAGCGCCACCAGGGTCGCTCGCAGCCGGCCGCCCCGCTCGACATAGGCCGCCGCCCCCGCCATCGCCGCCACGCCCGCCAGCCAGGGGATGGCGCTGAGCAGGCCGATGCGCAGCGGATCGGCCACGCCGGACGCCTGGACGATGGTCGGCAGCCAGAACACCAGGCCGAAGAAGGACACGCCGTAACAACCGTAGACCAGGCTGAGCGCCAGCACGCGCGGATGGGTCAGGGCCGACAGCAGCGAGGCCTTGGCGGCGGGCCCCCGCTCGGCGGCCACCACGGCGGCCACCCGCAGGCGATCTTCCGGCGACAGCCAGAGCGCGGTTTCCGGCGAACGGTCGAGCAGGCGGGTGGTCATCAGGCCCAGCACCACGGCCGGCGCGCCCTCCAGCAGGAACAGCCAGCGCCAACCCGCAAGCCCACCGGCCCCGTTCAGCCGCGACAGGATCAGCCCCGACACCGGCCCGACCACCACGCCCGAGACGGCGATGGCGCTCATGAACACGGCGGTGATGCGGGTGCGGCGCGAGGTCGGGAACCAGTCGCTGAGATAATAGATCACCCCCGGGAAGAAGCCGGCCTCGGCCACGCCCAGCAGGAAGCGCAGCACATAGAAGCTCATCGGCGAGCGCACGAACATCAGGGCGATGGAGACCAGTCCCCAACTGACCATGATCCGGCCCAGCCACATCGGCGCACCGAAGCGCTTCAGGGCGATGTTGCTGGGGACCTCGCACAGCACGTAGCCGAGGAAGAAGACGCCGGCGCCGATCCCATAGACCGTCTCGCTGAACCCCAGGTCCGCCAGCATGGTCAGCTTGGCGAAGCCCACGTCCATCCGGTCGACCTGGGCGATCAGGTAGCAGAGGAACAGGAAAGGCAGGAAACGCCTGGCCACCGCGGAGAACAGGATGTCGTCGCGCGACGGGCTCGTCGCCGGAGGGTTCGTGGCGGCGTCGACCATCCTCGCCTCTCCCCGTCAGGCTTGCAGGATACGGCCGGGGTTGAGCACCCCGTTGGGATCGAGCGCGCGCTTGATCGCCGTCATCGCCGCCAGTTCGTCCGGCGTGCGGGTGAGGCCCAGCACCTTGCGCTTCTTCACCCCGATGCCGTGCTCGGCCGAGACCGACCCGCCGAGATCGGAGACCACGCCGTAGACCAGCGCCTCGATATCCTGGCGGATCGCGTCGGTGATGTCGGGCGCGTCGACCAGCAGGTGGATGTTGCCGTCGCCCAGATGCCCGTAGACCAGGGCCAGCGAACCGGGATAGCGGCTGGCCATCAGCTCGGTCAGCCGGCCCGCCGCCTCGGCCAGGTCGCGCACGGCGAAGCTGATGTCGAAGGCGACCATGTCGGGCATCAGGCTCATGAACTCGCCCGGCGCGTCGCGGATACGCCAGAACTCGGCGGCGTCGCGCTCGGACATGGCGATGGCGGCGTCTTCGATCACGCCTTCTTCCAGCAGGGTGGCGAGGAAGCCCTGGAACTGCTCGGCCTGGGCTTCGGCTTCGGGGCCGTCGGTCTCCAGCAGGACGTTGTAGGCGTGGCGGCCCTCCAGCGGACGGCGTAGGTCCGCCACATTGCCGAGCACGAAGTCGTAATAGCTCGGCCACATCACCTCGAACGCCGAGACGCCGCCGATCAGGCCCGCCTGGGCGCGGCGCAGCAGCGTTGTCACCGCCGCGAAGTCGCCCAGCCCGCACCAGGCGGTCGAGACCCCGGTCGGGCGCGGGCGCAGCCGCAGCACCACACGGGTGACCACGCCCAGCGTGCCCTCGGCCCCGATCAGCAGGTTCTTCAGGTCGTAGCCGGTGTTGTTCTTGAGCATCTTGTGCAGGCCGCCGACGATGCCGCCATCGGCGAGCACCGCCTCGATCCCCAGCACCTGCTCGCGCATCATGCCGTACTTGATCACCCGGTTGCCGCCGGCGTTGGTGCCCACCACCCCGCCGATGGTGCAGCTGCCGCGCGCGCCGAGGTCGAGCGGGAAATAGTAGCCGGCCTCCAGCGCCGCCTCCTGCACCTGTTGCAGCACCACGCCCGCCTCCACGGTCATGGTGGCCGAGACGGGGTCGACCTCGACGATGGCGCGCATCCGCTCCAGGCTCAGCGCGACCTCGCCGTCATAGGCGGTGGCCGAGCCGGCCAGACCCGTCAGCCCGCCCTGGACGGCGACGGGCTGGCGATGGGCGTTGCAGATGGCCAGGGCCTGGGAGACCTGTTCGGTGGTGCGCGGACGCAGCAGGGCGACGGGATGGCCGGCGGGGACGCGGCTCCAGTCGCTGAGCCGCCGCTCGCCGAGCGCGTCCGGCAGGGTGACGACATCGGGGCCGAGCGCCGCCAGCAGCGCCTTCACCGCGTCGTTCCCCGAGGCGCTCACGAGGTCGTTCAAGGTGTCGCCGGGGCGCGGATCATGGCCAGCCGCCTCTCCTTCTGTCCGCCATTGGCGGAAAGTTCCGTATACTGTTCTCCATCATTGGCCCTCGCGATTTTCCGCTTGTCAAGGCGCTATACTCGTATCTGATAGCAGTAGACCTCAACCCTGCTGAGATACACGGCATGCTTCCGTATTCTGTTCGCCCTCGTGCGAGCCGCCGCTGATGGCCGGCAAGGCGGCGGCGACGCGGCTGGAGCGTGGGGAGCGGGGCACGCGCATCTACCTCGAACTACTGGACCGCATCCGGCGCGGCGCGGTGGGCGCGGACGAGCGGCTGGTCGACACGGTGCTGGCCGAGGAGATGGAGGTCTCGCGCATGCCGGTGCGCGAGGCGCTGCTGCGGCTGGTGCACGAGGGCTATCTGGTCGGCACCACCCGCGGCTTCGTGCTGCCCCGGCTGACCCCCCAGGACATGGCCGACATCTTCGAGATCCGCCGGCTGCTGGAACCGCGCGCGGCGGCGACCGCGGCGGCGGCGCTCGACGCGGCCGGGCTGGCGGGGCTGGAGGTCGCGTACGCGGCGGCGCGCACGGCGATGGCGCAGGACGACGCCACGGGCTTCATCGAGGCCAACCGCCGCTTCCGCCAGGCCTGGCTGGAGGCGGCGCCCAACCGGCGGCTGGCGGCCACCCTGTTCCGCTTCGTCGACCATGTGCAGATCACCCGCAACGCCACCCTGTACGACCCCGCCACCCGCGAGGTGGCGATGCGGCTGCTGGACGAGCTGATCGCGGACTTCCGCCGCCGCGACGCGCTGGGCGTGCAGGACGTGATGGCGCGCTTCGTCGCCCGCGCGCAGGAAAGCTTCCTGGCATTGCAGCCGACCACGGATTCGACACAGCGACAGGGGCTAGGATGACCGATATGGACCACACCGACACGACCTCCGCCGCCCAGCCGCTACGCGACAAGCTTCGCGGGTCCGGACTGGTGCTGTCCTGGTTCTCGATGGGCTCGGTCCCGCTGGCCGAACTCGGCGCGCGGCCGGGCTTCGACGCGGCGGTGATCGATCTGCAGCACGGCCTGTGGGACCGGATGAGCGCGCACCTAGCGGTCAGCGCTCTGGGCGCGACGCCGGTGCTGATGCGCACCCTCAACGACAGCGACAGCGCCATCGGCGAGGCGTTGGACAGCGGCGCGCGCGGCGTGATCGTGCCGATGATCGCCACGGCCGCCCAGGCGCGGCGGGCCGTGGCGGCGGCGCGCTTCCCGCCCCATGGCGGACGTTCCGGCGGCGGGGTGCGCCCGATCGGCGAAGGCTTCGCGGCCTATCACGCCCGCAACGCCGACCCGCTGGTGGCGGTGATGATCGAGACCGTGGAAGGGGTGCGCAACGCCGCCGAGATCGCGCGCACGCCCGGCCTGGACTTCGTGTTCATCGGGCCGGGCGACCTGGCCCTGTCGATCGGCTGCTTCCCCGAGCCGGACGCGCGCCACCAGGCGGCGTGCCAGGCGGTGCTGGAGGCCTGCGACGCGGCGGGGCTGGCCTGCGGGCTGTTCACCTTCTCCGCCGAGCTCGCCCGCACGCGGCTGGACAGCGGCTACAAGGTGGTGGTCGCCGCCAACGACATCGACATAGTGGCCACGGGCTTCGCGCGGGCGGCGGAGGTGTTCGGCGTCAAGGCGGGGGATGGCTAGGCGAGCGGGGGTTCGCCGTTCTCCGGCGATCCCTTCACCGGCTCAGTCGCCTCGATCGCGTGCTTTGCCGGTGAAGAGCAGCTCTCACCTTGTAGCTAGTCCGTGACGAGGAACCCCTCCGCCGACCCCGGCAAGCCGCTATGAGCGGGAGAAAAACGCCCTCGACGTCTGATGTTCGTGTAAAGCAGCCGCTCATACAACTTCAAGAATTCTACGCGAGAACCAACACCTAGCTTCAGGTAAGCGCGCTTACGAAAGGTTTCAACACTTGTTGGAGCCACACCCAGGCGCAAAGCGATTTCCTTGATCGACATGTTCAGCAACATCGAGGCGCAGACCTCAACCTCTCGGATACTGAGTTGCGGCAACACGGCGTTCATTTGCGCCACCAAATCTTTAAACACCGGCTTAAACAGAAGCGCACTCCTGGCGTCGATCAAATGCACGTGCTGGCGAATCAAGCCCAGGATCACACCGCCCATACGCTCAAAATAACTCGAGTATTCTTGCATTATAGACACCCCATTGTCGCTACAATGCAGCGCCAATACAACTGCGTCCTCTTTGAAACTTCTGAATACGAAAAAACCATTGCTCAATGGATCGGCATTGTCGACTCGATCCGCCCCGGTCGTCCACGGGCGCAGACGAAGATTGCTGGGCCCGGCGACTGTCTCGAAGAAGGCGCTCTGGAACGGCGTGCCGACATCCGCTTTGGACGAAAGCTGATTCCAGAGAGTTTGAGCTTGGTCGGCGTCACCTTCGGCAAACAAAAAGCGGATGAAGCCGGTGCTGTCCATATAGAAGGCCGACATAAATTTAGCAGGTACTGCGGCCAGCACCTCCTTAGCAAGCAAGGCTCCGAACTCCGCCGAACCCAGGGCGTCGATTTCCATCGAAAGACTACCGAAAGGCTCAGGTTGCGGCCCTGCTTCGAAAGCACGGCTCATAGATTCAACTCCCAACTCGACGCTCTTGAGCGACGTGACACCGATATTAGCCGAGCCGATCTGCAAAGTATCCCCACTCGGTGCTCGCGCGGTCGCCGAAAAGGCTGGAGAGCGCAGCCACCATCGACATCCCCCCGCCCAACGGGGCAGAAGCTGCGCCCCATGACCCAAGCGCCCTTTCCCGACCGAAGCTTCGCCGCCTTCCTGTTCGACATGGACGGGACCATCCTGAACTCCATCGCGGCGGCCGAGCGGGTGTGGGCGGCCTGGGCGCGGAGCCACGGGCTCGACGTCGCCGCCTTCCCGCCGACCATCCATGGGGTGCGGGCGGTGGAGACGGTGCGCCGCCAGGGGCTGGCCGGGGTCGATCCCGAGACGGAGGGCGCCGCGATCAACCGCGCGGAGCTGGAGGACGTCGAAGGCGTCGAGGCCATAGCCGGCGCCGGCGCCTTCCTGGCGTCGCTGCCGGCGGAGCGCTGGGCGGTGGTCACTTCGGCCTCGCGCGCGCTGGCGATGCGCCGGTTGCAGGCGGCCGGTCTGCCCTCGCCGCCGCTGCTGATCACGGCCGAGGATGTGGCCCACGGCAAGCCCGCGCCCGACTGTTTCCGGCTCGCCGCCCAGCGGCTGGGCGTCCGGGCCGAGGACTGCCTGGTGTTCGAGGATGCGCCCGCCGGGATCGCCGCCGCCGAGGCGGCGGGCGCCAGCGTGGTGGTGATCACCGCTACGCATACGCATCCACTGGCCACGCGCCATCCCGTCCTGACCGGCTACGAAGGCCTCGCCGTCAGGGTCGGCGCGGACGGGTTGGCGCTGTCGATGCATGCTGCAACCGCCTCTCCACTCGGTCTGCATCCACTCATCTGAAAACGCGCTGGCGGCCTGTACGACGCTACAGGCAAGCCGTGTGTCATCGCGGAAATCGTCCATGGCGCGACGGGCCATAGAAGCCGACCGCTCTGGGGGAACACATGCAACTTGGAAGACTGGCACCGCGCGGCGGAGCCACGCAGGCAAAACGCAAGACACTGCGCATGATCGCCCTGGTCCAGGCCGGGCTGGCGTTGATGTTGGCATACCCGGCGCACGCGCAAGACGACCCTGCGATGTCGAACAAGACCGCCTCCGCTTTCGCGCAGCTCGGCCAAGCGTTTTCGACGTCCGCGGAAACGACGGCCACGCCTCCGACACCGGAGCGGCTCCGGCTCGTCCACCAATATCTGGTGCAGTACAAGGCGGAGGCGGCCATGAAGGCGGTTGGCCAGGCCGCCTATTCCCAGACCCTGGAGCAGTTCAAGACCAAGGCCGCCGCCCTGCCGGCGCGCCAACAGGCCCAGGCGCTCACAGCGTTCTCCACCGCCTTCGAGAGCGCCGAGGCGGCGCGGATACGGATCACCCTGGACGGGATGGCGACCTATTTCGCCAGCCGGCTGTCGGAGGACGACCTGAAGACGGTCATCGCCTGGAACGACAGCGACATCGGCCACCGGATGCGTGAACAACCGCTGACCGTGACGCAGGAAGAACGTCAACAGGCGGGTCAATTCACCCTGGATCATCCGGCGATGATCCGGTTGGTCCAGGTGTCGGTGGGCTACAGCAAGCAGGTGCTGGCGAACGCGCCCTCGGCCAAGGCCGCGTTCCAGGCGGACTTCCAATCCCGGCTATGCCAGAATTTTTCAGCCATCCAGCTACGGATGTCCACCTGCCCGGCGACGGCGACCCACGCTAGGCGGCGGCCAGCCTAGCGAGCGCCTCAGCTCGCCGGCCAGCGGCGCTTCTGCGGGCCGCCGGCCAGCGGCAGCTTGCTTTCGTCGATGATCTCGCCGGCCTTCATCACCAGGGCGATGTTCTTGGTGTTGTTGATGTCGGCGACGGGATCGGCGTTGAGCAGCACCGCGTCGGCGATCTTGCCGTCCTCGACGCTGCCCATCTGCTCCTGCTTGCCGAGCAGGCGGGCGCCGTTGAAGGTGGCGATCTTGATCACTTCCAGGTTGGGGATGCCGGCTTCCGACAGCAGTTCCAGCTCGCGCTGGAGGCTGGCGCCGTTGCTGGTGTCGGTGCCGGCGGCGACCACGCCGCCGGCCGCGTCGACCCGGCGCAGGTTGTCCTGCAGGATCGGGCCCTGGGTCTGCATCCACTTGCGCCAGGTGCGCTGGTACAGGGCCGGGCTGGACTTCAGCGCGGTCTCCCCGCCCTCGGCGGCGATCTTCTTCAGCCGCGCGCGCTCCGCTGCGGTCATGGTGGCGACGTAGAGCGGTTGATCCAGGTATTCGGGATGGTCGTGGACGCGGCTGTAGTTGTCGCCGATGGTCATGGTCGAGGCCATCGGGATCTGCTTGGCGGCGGCCAGCTTGACGAACTCTTCGGTCAGCGGGCCCTGGACCGGGGTGTGGGCCAGGCTGTCGACGCCGGAATAGATCGCCTCGCGCGCCCGGCTTTCGTTGGAGATGTGCACGGTCGTGCGCACGCCGTGGTCGTTGTAGAACTCGATGATGTGCTGCAGCAGGTCCTTGGGCAGGATCGGGATCAGCGGCCGCGCGCCCCAGCCCTCGTCGTCATAGGTGATCTTCTGCACGTCGGGGTGCTGGCTTTCGACCTGGGCCTCGAGCAGGGCCTTGGCCTCGGGCCAGGTGGAGACGTTGACGGCGATGTCGGTGCCGTGGCTGCCCGGATAGGTGACCAGCTGGCCGGTGGCGAAGATGTGGGGCGCCAGGAGCTTGCCGGCGCGCTCGTCGGCGCGCAGCGGCAGGATGTTCTGCGGGATGTTGCCGACGTCCAGCACCGTGGTCACGCCGGAATAGAGGAAGCTGCCCAGCGCCTCCTCGCCCAGCTTGCGGTCCACCGTCCACTCGCCGATGGGCGGCGGGCGGGTGGCGGTGGTGAAGGCCTTGCCGCCGCGCGAGAAGCCCTGGAGGTGGATGTGGATGTCCATCAGGCCGGGGATCAGATACTTGCCCCGCGCCTCGATCACCTTGCCCCTGGGCGGCCCGGTGATGGCGCTCGGCTCGATCGAGACGAAGCGGCCGTCGGTCACCGTCACCGACATGTCGGGACGGGGCGCGCGCCCGGTGCCGTCGATCAGGGTGACGTGCTGGAAGGTATAGGTCGCGGCGTTGGCCCCGCCGGCGCCCACCAGGGCGAACACGGCGGCGCAGAGTTTGGCGCGAAGCTTCATGAGGCGATCCCCTTAGACCCGAACTCTTGGATGATAGATCAGAAAGCGTCTTGGACGTCGGTTTCCTGGATCAGCGCCTGCTGACGCGCGACCTCGACCCCGGACGACTTGAACACGATGCCGTCGCGCATGACGAACGGCACGTTCAGCACCGAATTGATGTCCTCCAGCGGGCTGACCGCGAGGCCCACCATGTCGGCGGCCATGCCCGGCTCCAGCGAGCCGACGTGCTTGATCCCGCCGGCCAGCGCTGCGTCGGAGGTGCCGGCGGTGAGCGCCTGCATCGGGGTCATGCCGGCGGTGACGTACTCGATGAACTCGTGGGCGTTCTGGCCATGGGGATAGACCCCGGCGTCGGTGCCCAGCGCGATCTTGACGCCCATGGCATGGGCCATCTTGGCCAGCACCTTGGGCTGGTCCTTCAGCGCCAGCACCTTGGCGAAGGAAACCGGCGGCAGGTCCTTGAACGGGCCGTGGCGCTTCTTCTCGTCGGTGTCGCCGACATAGTCGATCGGCCACACGGTCGGCACCAGCCAGATCCCCTTGTCCTTCATGGCCTGCAGCGTCTGCTTGTCGGCCCACATGCCGTGCTCGATGGAGTCGAAGTTGGCGCGGATGCAGGCGTCGATGGCGCCCTTGCCGTGGGCGTGGGCGGTGACCTTGCGGCCCAGCGCATGGGCGGTGTCGGCGATGGCCTTCAGCTCTTCGTCGGTGAACTGCTGGTCGGTGGGCGCGTCGGATTCGTCCAGCGTGCCGCCGCTGGCCATCACCTTGATCACGTCGGCGCCGCGCTTGACCGCGGCCCGCACCGCGCGGCGGCAGTCCTCGGGACCATCGCAGACACCCCGGCGCGGCATGGCGGCCATCACCTCCTCGCGATAGCCGTGGTTGTCGGCGTGGCCGTCGGTGGGGCTGATCGGGTCGCCGGAGGCGGTGATCTTGGGACCCGGCACCAGGCCGTCCTTGATCGCGTCGCGCAGGCCGAACACGGTGTAGCCGATCGAGCCCAGGTCGCGCACGCTGGTGAAGCCGGCCATCAGCGTGGTGTTGGCGTTCTTGGCGCCCAGCAGGGCGAAGTAGGTGTCGGGCTTGCGCACGGCCGCGTCGCCGGGTCCCGCGCCGGCCAGATGGACGTGCAGGTCGATGAAGCCCGGCATGACGAACATGTTGGACAGGTCCACCACCTTGGTCCCGGCCGGCAGGCCGGCGGCGTCCGGACCGATGAAGCCCTCGCGCACCGACTGGACCTTGCCGTCGACGATCACCACGCTGACATTCTTCAACGGCGCATGGCCGGGCGTCTCCAGCAGCTGGCCGGCATGGACGATGGAGGGGGTGGACGAGACCTCGGCCAGGGCGTGGCCATGGACCATGCCGGCGGCGGCGATGGCGGGAAGCACCCGCGCCAACAGGGACCAACGGAAAAAGCTCATGTCTTAGCCCCCAGCCCGGTTCGGCGCGCCTCGGGGCGCGCCAAACGCTTCATGTTTAAACATTCTCAACTTAATATGATTTTGCATCTATGCCGATGGCGAGTCCACCGTCAAGTTCACGTGGACGTTCCGGTGCGTTGAGTCTTGCCGGGGCCCAGACTGCCGCAAAAGGCGTCAATAACGAAGGCGTACGCGTAACCCGTAAGACGACAAACCCGCTTCGGAGGATGCCAGGATGAAGAGACGTGAGTTTCTTTGCAGCGCCGTTTCAATAACGCTGTCGAATCCGATTTCGGCATTGGGGAAACCCGCTTCCGGCGCGCCGTACAAGTCGATCACGCTGGCCGCGGTCGGCGATTGCATGATCACCCGCCCCTTCGATCGCCAGTCTCCCGGCCTGCAGCCGCTGCTGGGCGTGCTGCGCGACGCGGACCTGACCTTCGGCAATTTCGAGATGACCCTGCCGGACCCCGAGATGTATCCGGCTTCGACCGGCGTCTGCGGCGACCTGAACAACAGCGCCGAAGGGCCCATGCCGGAAGAGCTGCGCTGGGCCGGGTTCAAGATCATGGGCCTGCCGAACAACCATATGCTCGACTACGGCGTCGACGGCATGTTCGCCACCGCGCGCAAGATCGGGGCGACGGGGATCGCCCACGCGGGAACCGGGCGCAACCTGGCGGAGGCGCGCGCGCCGGCCTTCTACGATTCGCCGGGCGGGCGGGGCGCGCTGATCGCCTGCGCATCGTCGTATCGTCCGGGGTCCCAGGCGGCGGACGGGAACGGGGAAATCCCCGGCCGCCCGGGGCTCAACCCCCTTCACATCGACACCAAGTATCATGTGAGCGCGAGCCAGCTCTCCACGCTCCAGGCCATCAAGCAGCAGCTGTTTCCCGACACCAGGCAGGGGCCGCTCCAGGCCCCGACCGGAGCCGGTGTAAGCTTCCTCGACAACCAGTTCGTCGCCGAGGGCCAGCCGGACGTGGTCACCACGTCCGATCCGCGCGACCTCGCCGGTATCGTCGCCAGCATCCGCCGGGCCCGCCGCAACGCCGACCTGGTCATGGTCAGCATCCATTCGCACGAGGCCCATGGCGAACGGGAGATTCCGGCCACCTTCCTTCCAGAATTCGCCCACGCCTGCATCGACGCCGGCGCCCACGCCTTCATGGGTCACGGCCCGCATGTCCTGCGCGGGATCGAGATCTACAAGGGAAAGCCGATCTTCTACAGCCTGGGGAACTTCATCTTCGAAGCCGAAAGCATGCGGCAGGTCCCGCAGGGGATGTACGATAGCTGCCAGATCGCCGGCGCCGACCCCTCCGACTTCTTCGACCGGGCTATGCAGGGCTTCCACGAGGAGGTCTATTGGCAATCCGTGATCGCCCAGGCGGAGTTCGTCGACGGCGATCTTTCCGAACTGCGGTTGATCCCCATCGATCTGCAGCGGGACTTGCCGCGCGCCGAACGCGGCATGCCGATCCGGGCGAACGCGCAGGTCGGCGGCGTCATCCTCGATCGTCTGGCCAGGTTGTCGGAGCCCTTCGGCACCAAGATCATCCGTGAAGACGGCATAGGCGTCATCCGCCCCCAAGCCCGGTCCTAGACGCTTCGTTCCAGCGCCGAGAGTTTGCGCAAGCGCGCCACGTCCCGACGCGGCGGGGCGCCGAACAGACGGCTGTACTCGCGGGTGAACTGGGAGGGGCTGTCGTAGCCGACGTCGTAGCCCACCGCCGCCACGTCGCGCGACTGGGCGAGCAGGCGGGTGCGGGCCTCCTGCAGACGGACCTGCTTCTGGTATTGCAGCGGGCTCATGGCGGTGACGGCGCGGAAGTGGCGGTGAAACGACGAGGGGCTCATGGCCGACAGCCGCGCCAGGTCCTCGATGCGCAAAAGCTCGGCGTAGTGGTCGCGAATCCAGCGCACGGCGTGGCCGATCTGGGACAGCCGGCTGTCGGCCAGGCCGATCTGACGCACCATCGGACCCTGGTCCCCGGCCAGCAGCCGCCAGAGGATCTCGCGTTCGATCATCGGGCGCAGCACGGCGATGTCGCCCGGACGGTCCAGCAGGCGCAGCAGGCGCACCACCGGCTCCAGCAGCTCGGGGGTCGCGTCGCTGACCGCCATGCCCAGGGGATGGGCGGCGGGGCTGCCGGCCGAGGCGGTCTCCAGCAGCAGGGTGGCGATGGCCGCCGGTTTCAGGGCCACGCCGACGGCTAGATAGGGCTGCTCGGCGCTGGCCCGGACCACGTTGCTGACGATCGGCAGGTCGAGACCCACCACCAGATACTGGCCCTCGCCGTAGTCGAACACCCGCTCGGCCAGCACCGCCCGCTTGCCGCCCTGGGCGACCACGGCGAAGGTGGGCTCGGAAATGTTGAGCACCGGCTCGGTCGGAGCATCGCTGGCCAGCAACCGCACGCCGGCAACCTCGCACGCCCTTTGGCCGGGCTGGGCGTGGTGGGCGATCAGCGTGCGCAGTTCGGCGAGCGGCTCCATGGCGCCCATCCCATGCCGCCGCCGGCGGATAAGGCAAGCGCGATCGCACAAACCCCTCGCAATTGGCAGGATCGTGCAAGAAGCCGGGACCATCGATCTACCGGCCGATCCGCCATGCATGCTCCCCTGGGGTCGGTCGATAGGGAGTGCTCACGATGCAGAAGACCTGGTTCATCACCGGCGCCAGCCGCGGGCTCGGGCTCGAGATCGCCAAGGCCGCCCTGCGCGCCGGCGACCGGGTCGTGGCCACGGGCCGCCAGCGCGCGAGCCTCAGCGAAGCCCTTGGCCCGGACGGCGAGACGTTGCTGTCGGTCGAGCTGGACGTGATCGATGCGGACCAGGCCAAGGCGGCGGTGGCGACCGCTGTCTCGCGGTTCGGCGGGATCGACGTGCTGGTGAACAACGCCGGCTATGGCCACCTGGGGTTCTTCGAGGAGATGGACGCCCACGACGTCCAGGCCCAGTTCGCCACCAACCTGTTCGGCGTGTTCAGCACCACCTGGGCGGCCCTGCCGGCGATGCGCGCGGCGCGCACGGGGCGCATCTTCAACATCTCCTCGCTCGGCGGCCTGCTGGGGGCGGAGCTGGCCTCGCTCTACTGCGCGAGCAAGTTCGCGCTGGAGGGCTTCTCCGAGGCCCTGGCCAAGGAGGTCGCGCCGTTCGGGCTGTTCGTGACCATCGTCGAGCCCGGCCCCTTTCGCACCGACTTCCTCACGCCCGCCTCGATCCGCTTCGGCGGCCACCCGGTGGCGGACTACGACGCGCGGCGGGGACAGTTGCGGGCCGGGTTCGAACAGCGCGACGGCCAGCAGCCGGGCGATCCGGTGAAGCTGGCGGACGCCATGGTGAAGCTGGCCAACGATCCCGCCCCGCCCATGCGCTTCCTCGCCGGCTCGATCGCCCTGGACGCCGCCGAGGCGAAGCTGGCCGCGATGCTGGCCGAGTTCGACCGCTGGCGGGCTCTATCGGTGAGCGCCGATGGGGACTACGCCAGCTAGGGCCTTATCTTTCGCGAACCTGGAAGAGAAACAGCATGCCGCTCGATTCCTACGTCACCCTCGGCCGCTCTGGCCTGCGCGTCAGCCCGTTCTGCCTGGGGACCATGACCTTCGGCGACGACTGGGGCTGGGGCTCCAGCCCCGAGGAGTCCCAGACCATCCTGGCCGACTATCTCGATCGGGGCGGCAACTTCGTCGACACCGCCAACATCTACACCAACGGCCATTCCGAGAAGATCATCGGCGACTTCTTCGCGGGTAATCGGGCGCGCCGGAACCGCACGGTGATCGCCACCAAGTTCTTCTGCAACCTGCACGCCGGCGATCCCAACGGCGGCGGCGGCGGACGCAAGGCGATGGTGGAGCAGTGCGAGGCGTCGCTGCGCCGGCTGCAGACCGACTATATCGACCTGTATTGGCTGCATAACTGGGACGCCGGGACGCCCATCGAGGAGACCCTGCGCGCCATGGACGACCTGGTGAGCGCCGGCAAGGTCCGCTACCTGGGCGTCTCCGACCTGCCGGCCTGGAAGGTGGCGCAGGCCCAGACCATCGCCCACTTCCGCGGCTGGGCGCCGCTGATCGCTCTGCAGATCGAGTATTCGCTGCTGGAGCGGACAGTGGAGGGCGAGCTGACGCCGATGGCGCGGGAGCTGGGCCTGGGCGCCATGCCGTGGGGTCCGCTCAAGGGCGGCTGGCTGTCGGGCAAGTACACCCGCGAGAACGCCGATTCCAAGACGTCCGACCGCGCCTCGATGGGCGGCGGCCCGACCGAGAAGGCCTATCAGATCGTCGACGTGCTGAAGCCGATCGCCGAGGAACTCAACGCCACCCCGGCGGCGGTGGCCCTGGCCTGGGTGCAGGGCCGGCCAGGCGTGACCTCGACCCTGATCGGCGCGCGGCGGCAGGAGCAGCTCCACGACAACTTGACCGCGCTGGATGTCCGGCTGAGCGAGGCGCAGGTCGCCGCCCTGGACCAGGTTTCCAAGCCGACGCTCAACTTCCCGGCGGACCTGAACCGGGACCGGGCGCCGAGCCTGGCCTTCGCCGGGGCCACCATCGACGGGCTGGCGACCAAGGCCATGCCAGTGCTGACCCGCAGCGCCGCGCGATACTGACGGCGATCCGGAGCTGGGCCGCGCCGCAAAAACGCCATCCGGGAGGATCGCTATAGGTTGAACGGCGCCGATCCGCGCGCCTCGCGGGTGGGGCGGTGGATCATGTCGATAGCGGCGCTGGGCGCGCGGGGGCTCGGGACGCCCGGCCGGCAGCGGCTGCGACGGGCGGCCGGCGCCCTGCTGGTCGGGATCGGGCTCAACGCCGCCCTGTTGGCCCTGTTGCTGCTGACCGGACGGCCAGCCCTGTGGTCGCCGCCTGCCGCGCCCGAGACCGCGATCCGCCTGGACCTTTTCCCCGACCGCCTCCGAGCGCCGCCGGCCCCGCTAGCGAGCGCGCCCCGGATCGTCCAGCCCATCGCCTCCAAGCCCGACCGCGCGCGGCCGACTCCGCTGACCCCGCCGATACCCGCCCAGCCGGTGGTCGAGCGCCCCGTCCCGCCCGCCCCGATTTCGGCGCCCGGCCCGGCGAACCCGGCCCCGCCCGCGCCGGACGAAGCCGCCGCCGACCGGGCGCGCACGGGGGCGGCGCTGCGGGCGATGTCGGCCTGTTCGCGTCTGGGCGCGCCGGGCGGCGGCGAGGACAGGGCGGAATGCGCCCGCCAGCTCGCCGTGCATCGGGAAGAACAGATCGACGTCGTCCCCACCCAGATGCGCACCCAGCAGGCGGTCGCCGACGCGCGTCGGGCCTATGTCGAAAGCGGGGCGGCTGCGGCCCTGCTGCCCAAGGACAAGATGACGGTGCACACCCACGGCATGGACGTCTCCATCCACTATAAGTGCACGATGAAGTTCGGCGCGGGCGAGGCCGCCAAGATGCATTGTCCGGGCGTCAACTAGCCACGTATTCTATGTACGCCGTCCTAGTGGATTGCCAAACCAGTTAATGCGGAATACGCTCAGGTATTGGCTCCTACACAGTATTCTCTATCAGTACGGATGCATGCGCTGCGCGCGCCTGCCGAGCTGACGCCTTCAGCTCCAACGCTTTCCTCTTAAAGTACAGCTTCGACAGTTGCTTTCCAGCCTGTTCAAACAATAGCTCGTCGGGAGGACGATTATGAAACGCCTTGCAATCGCAATCATGCTGATCGGCGTCAGCGCGGGTTCCGCGCTGGCCTACAGCAGCCCGTTCGCCGGAACGTGGAAGCTGAACGTCAAGATGAGCAAGTTCACCGGCGACACCTTCACCTATACGGAGTCGGCGAAAGGTTTCCACTACTCGAACGGCAGCACCATTTCCTACGATTTCGCGATGGATGGAAAGGACTACACAATCCTTCCCGGCCGCACCATGGCCTGGACCAAGGTGGGCGACCATGCCTGGGAGGTGGTGGCCAAGAACGAGGACAAGGTGCTGAGCAAGACCCACCGCGAGATTTCCGCCGACGGCAAGAAGATGATCTCCTCCTATGTCGAGTATCGGCCCGACGGTAAGACCGTCACCGAGAGCGACGTCTACGACCGGGTCTCGGGATCGCACGGCCTCGCGGGCAAGTGGAAGGACGTCAAGGTGCAGGCGGCCACCGACGTCATGACCATCACGACCCCCTCGGCCGGCCAGTTCGAACTCAGCGTCCCCAGCTACAAGCAGACGATTTCCGGACCGACCGATGGGACGCCGGTGGAGATCAAGGGCCCGACTATCCCGCCCGGCGCGATGGCCAGCTACAAGGCGCTCGCCCCGGAGAAGTGGGAGTACTCCATCACGCTCAAGGGCAAGGCCTATGTGAAGGGCGTCATGACCGTGTCGGCGGGCGGCAAGATGCTGACCGACACCTCCTGGGTCCCGGAGAAGGAGGCCGAGAAGACGGTCGCGGTCTACGACAAGAGCTGAACGCCGCGCGACGTCGGGGCTACCGGGGGGCGGCCCCGACGTCGAGGCGGGACGCGGCGGGCTAGCCTCCCGCTTCGCGAACTCGTAGAGACGATCTGGTTTTCAACCCGACCGTCACGACGTTCCAGGCAAGCAGCGATACAGCATGAGTAATAGGCTTCCGGACACGGTCCGGCGCATGAGGGGCATGGCGCGCTACGCCTTGCTCCGCCTGAGCGGCGACGACCGCACGCACTATACGCGGGACTATCGTCGCCTGGTTCAGAGCCTCATCGCTCAATATCCGCTGGACGAGGCCATGAGCCGGGCTGTGGGCGGGCTCTACGCCGAGATGGGACAGCTCCAGACCCAGGTGCTGATCGATGCCGGATTGGCGGACGGCGACCGGCTGCTGGACCTTGGCTGCGGCAGCGGCCGGCTGGCGAATACGTTGAAGGACCGGGTCGCCGTCGAATACCTGGGCCTGGACATCATCCCCGAACTGCTCGCCTACGCCCGCACGCGCGCGCCGCCGTCCTACAGGTTCGTGCTGAACACCAAGCTGACCTTGCCGGTGACCGATGAGCGGTTCGACATGGCCTGCGCGTTCAGCGTCTTCACCCATCTCCAGCACGAAGAGACCTTCCTCTATCTCAGCGAACTGGCGCGGGTGATCCGTCCCGGCGGCCGGCTGGTCTTCTCATTCCTCGAATTCCGGGCGCCGGAGCACTGGCTGGTGTTTCGCAACGCCGTCCATGCCGTCAGCGAATCCCGGCGCGTCCACCTGGACATGTTCATCGAGCGGTCGGTGATCGACCTGTGGTGCTCGCAACTGGGCTTCGAGCGCGAACAGTTCGTGGGCCCTGGCGACGCCGGCGTGGGCGGATCGCTCGGTCAATCCGTTGCGATCCTTCGCCGGACCTGAGGGCCAACAGTGCTGGCGCCGACCCTGGCGACACGCCGCCTCAGGATTGGTCATCGACCGCGGCCTCGCGCGCAGGCGGGATCGTTGCGACCGGCGGATGAAGCTTGGCGCTTGACGGGAGGCGGCCGTATGCCCCTGTTGCAAAGGCAGATTCGGACAAACCGAGCCGATAGGGGAAACCATGTGGCGCGTTAAGCCGCTCGACCAAATCCTGGCCACGGCCGAAAAGAAATCGCTGCATCGCTCTTTGGGCGCGATCCAGCTCACCCTGCTGGGGATAGGCGCGGTGATCGGCACCGGCATCTTCGTGCTGACCGCCGAGGCGGCCCAGAAGGCCGGCCCCGGCATGATGGTCTCGTTCATCATCGCCGGCGCGGTCTGCGCGGTGGCGGCGCTCTGCTATTCGGAACTGGCCTCGATGGTGCCGGTGGCGGGCTCGGCCTACACCTACTCCTACGCCGTGCTGGGCGAGATCGTCGCCTGGCTGGTCGGCTGGGCGCTGATCATGGAGTACGCCCTGGGCGCGAGCGCGGTGGCGGTGGGATGGTCGGGCTACATCACCGGCCTGCTGCACAGCTTCGCCGGCATCACCATCCCGGCGGCCCTGGCCGCGGGGCCGGACGGCGGCGGGATCTTCAACCTGCCGGCCGTGATCATCACCGCCCTGGTGACGGCCCTGCTGGTGGTCGGCACCAAGGAGAGCGCCACGGCCAACGCTGTGCTGGTGGCGATCAAGGTGATCGCACTGACCGCCTTCGTCGCCTGCACGCTGCCGATCATGCACCTGCATAACTTCCATCCCTTCGCGCCGAAGGGGTGGGGCAATCCGCTCGGCTCGGGCGGGACCGGGGTGCTGGGGGCGGCCGCCTCGATCTTCTTCGCCTATGTCGGCTTCGACGCGGTCTCCACCGCCGCGGAAGAGACCAAGAACCCGCAGCGCAACGTACCCATCGGACTGATCGGTTCGCTGGTCATCTGCACCATCTTCTACCTGCTGGTGGCCGGTGGCGCGGTCGGCGCCTATGGAGCCCAGCCCGTCTACGGCCCGCACGGCGAGACCATCGCCGCCGGTTCGCGCGCCCTGACCGAGCGCTGCGCCCAGCTCGGCGCCCACCTGCCGCTGGTCTGCTCGCGCGAGGCGCTGGCCCACGTGCTGCGCCAGGTCGGCCATCCGCTGATCGGCAACATCCTGGGTCTGGCGGCGGGTTTCGCCCTGCCCTCGGTGATCCTGCTGATGATGTTCGGCCAGACCCGGATCTTCTTCGTGATGGCGCGCGACGGCCTGCTGCCCAAGGTGCTCAGCTCGGTGCATCCGCGCTTCAAGACGCCGCACGTCGTGACCATGATCACCGGCGTCGGCGTGGCCATCGCGGCGGGCCTGTTGCCGGTCGGCAAGCTGGCGGACTATTCGAACTCCGGCACCCTGTTCGCATTCGGCGTGGTCTCGCTGGCGGTGATGATCCTGCGCTTCACGGCCAAGGACCGGCATCGCCCGTTCAAGGCGCCGCTGCTGTTCGTGGTGGCGCCGATGTCGATCGTGGGCTGCGTGGTCCTGTTCATCAGCCTGCCGATCGAGGCCAAGCTGCTGTTCCCGATCTGGAGCGCCATCGGCCTGGCGCTGTACTTCAGCTATGGCTTCTGGAGGAGCAACGTACGGCGCGGCGTGATCGACGTCGAGGACCTGGACGGCAGCGCGCCGGGCGGCCCGTTCTAAGGACGGGGCCAAGATCGGATCGCCTCTGATCCGCTCATCTCCGCGAAGGCGGGGATGAGCGGAAGTGGGACGTTCCCGGGGACGAAGCCCCGATAACCAGCTTAATCAGCCCTTGGGCTTGGGCGGGGGCGCGTCGGGGTCGGCGAAGCTGAGGCCGACCAGGTCGCCGCTGGCCAGGATGTGGCCCTTCATCTCCGAGGCCAGGGTCTCGTAGTCGACGTCCGGGTTCAGCGGGAGCGCCGCATCCAGAGCGAACACCTGGAAGTGGTAGTGGTGCTTGGGACCCGGCGGGGTGCGCGGCCCATGGTAGGGCTGGCTCGAGCCGTGGGGATTGGGTCCGTATTGCGAGCCCTCGGGCGGGACGGTCATGGCGGCCGGGAGCCGGGTCATGCCGGCCGGGATGTCGAACATGGTCCAGTGCACCAGCGGCCCGCCATGGTAGGGACTATCAGGGTCCTGCATGATGATGGCGTAGGCGCGCGTGCCCTTGGGCCCCGCCGTCCAGGCCAGGCCGGGAAACACGTTGCCGCGGTACTGGGTGTTGACGAACGGGATGTCCCCGCCGGGGGCGAAGGCAGGCGAGCTGACCTTCAGCGTCTTGCCGCTGTTGGCCGGCAGGACGAAGACGGCGATCTGGGTCGAGAGGTCGACCGGCGCGTCCCCCTGGGCGGCGGCCCCGGTGACGAGCGCAAGGCTCAGCGCGGCGGCGGCGGTTAAGGACAGGCGACCGTTCATCTGCTTTTCCCCTCTTTACGCCTGGGCCGGAGCCGGCGGCGCATCTCGGCCGACAACGAACCATGCCCGTCCGAACGCGGCAAGGCCGACCGCCGCAAGCCGCGGCCCAAGGTGTGCGGACGGCCTGGAATCCCCCCGAAAGCTCCGGGTCGCGCGCTTCGCCGACACGTTTTTACGCGCCTTGCATGCGCCTGCGGTGTCATCGCCCTGGCGCGAACTCTCGCACTTGCGTAAAAGCGCCCCGCAACTCCTTCCCGCATCAGCCCGCTGATCGCGCCCTTACGGACGCCGTTACACCCCATGTCGCTTCGCAACATCGCCATCATCGCCCACGTCGACCACGGCAAAACCACGCTGGTGGACCAGCTGCTCGCCCAGTCCGGCGTGTTCCGAGCCAACGAGGCCCATGTCGAACGCGCCATGGACTCCAACGACCAGGAGCGCGAGCGGGGCATCACCATCCTGGCCAAGTGCACCAGCGTGCTGTGGCACGGCAAGGTGGGCGAGACCCGCATCAACATCATCGACACCCCCGGCCACGCCGACTTCGGCGGCGAGGTGGAACGCATCCTGGGCATGGTGGACGGCTGCCTGCTGCTGGTGGACGCCGAAGAGGGCGTCATGCCCCAGACCAAGTTCGTGCTCGGCAAGGCGCTGAAGCTCGGCCTGCGTCCGATCCTGGTGCTGAACAAGGTCGACCGCCCCCACGCCGATCCGGACCGGGTGCTGAACGAGACCTTCGACCTGTTCGCCAGCATCGGCGCCACCGACGAGCAGCTCGACTTCCCCCACGTCTACGCCTCGGGCAAGGAGGGCTGGGCCTCGCTGACCATGGACGGCGCGCGCGACAGCCTGGCGCCCCTGTACGACCTGATCGTCGACCACGTGCCCGAGCCTAAGGCCGTCGCCCGCAAGGACGAGCCCGGCCAGGTGCTGGCGGTGCTGATCGAAAGCGACCCGTTCCTGGGCCGCCTGCTGACCGGCCGGGTCGAGGCCGGCACGCTGACGCCGGGCATGGCGATCAAGGCGCTGAACCGCGACGGGGTCGAGATCGAGCGTGGCCGCATCACCAAGCTGCTCGCCTTCCGGGGCCTGAAGCGCCAGCCGATCGAGATGGCCGAGGCCGGCGACATCGTGGCGGTGGCGGGCCTGTCCAAGGCGACGGTGGCCGACACCCTGTGCGACCTGACCCTGAGCGAGGCCCTGCCCGCCCAGCCGATCGACCCGCCGACCATCTCCATGACCGTCACGGTCAACGACAGCCCGCTGGCCGGCAAGGACGGCTCCAAGGTGCAGAGCCGCGTGATCCGCGACCGCCTGCTCAAGGAGGCCGAATCCAACGTCGCCATCAAGGTGGCCGAAACCGCCGAGAAGGACGCGTTCGAGGTGTCGGGCCGCGGCGAACTGCAGCTCGGCGTGCTGATCGAGAACATGCGCCGCGAAGGCTTCGAGCTGTCGATCTCGCGTCCGCGCGTGGTCTACCGCATCGACGAGGAGACCAAGCAGCGCCTGGAGCCGATCGAGGAAGTGGTCATCGACGTGGATGACGAGTTCTCCGGCGTGGTGATCGAGAAGCTGTCCGCCCGCAAGGCCGACCTGAAGGACATGCGTCCCTCCGGCAGCGGCAAGACCCGTATCACCCTGGAAAGCCCCTCGCGCTCGCTGATCGGCTACCAGGGCGAGTTCCTGACCGACACGCGCGGCTCGGGCGTGCTGAACCGGGTGTTTTCCCATTATGAACCGCACCGCGGCGCCATCGAGGGCCGCCAGAAGGGCGTGCTGATCTCCAACTCCGACGGCGAGACGGCGTCCTACGCGCTGTGGAACCTGGAAGAGCGCGGCGTGATGTTCGTCGGCGCCGGCGAAAAGACCTATCAGGGCATGATCATCGGCGAGAACGCGCGCTGGGACGACCTGGACGTCAACCCGATGAAGGCCAAGCAGCTCACCAACGTGCGCGCCTCCGGCAAGGACGAGGCGATCCGCCTGACCCCACCGCGCCGCATGAGCCTGGAACAGGCCATCGCCTATATCGACGACGACGAGCTGGTCGAGGTCACGCCCAAGGCCATCCGCCTGCGCAAGCAGGTGCTGAACCCCTCGATGCGCAAGCGTAAGGTCAAAGAGGACTAGGTTCCGCGTCCTTCACCTGAGTTTATTGCGGCGGCGCTTACGAGCGCCGCCGTTTTCGTTTGTGGAACCGTACTGCGTGCTTCGAGACGCCCCTGCGGGGCTCCTCAGCATGACGGGCGTGGGGTAGACGACAAGCCGCCCATACCCTTCGTCATGCTGAGGAGCCCCGCAGGGGCGTCTCGAAGCACGCATAACCACCGCCCACCCCATATCCCCCGCCCCGAACGCAAGCCCCCTCCCCCCAAACGCGAACGACTCCCCCCTGCGGCGAAAATCGGCATGGGGCTTGCGCGGGAGAGGCGCATACGTCCCACTTCGGGACGGCAAGCTTTGGGAGACCTGGGCATGGGCGCCGACATCGACCTGCACCTCGGCAAGCGCCTCCGCCGTCGTCGCCGTCTGCTGGGCCTGACCCAGCAGCAGGTGGCCGAGGTGGTGGGCATCCGCTTTCAACAGATCCAGAAATACGAGTGCGGCGCCAACCGCATCTCCGCCGCTCGCCTATGGCAGCTGGCCCAGGCGCTCGACGTGCCGGTGAGCTACTTCTACGACGGTCTGGAGGACTACCAGCCGCGCCGCGACCGCGAGCAGCCCGAAGCCCGTGGCAAGGACATGCTGGCCCGCAAGGAAACCCGCGACCTGATCCACGCCTACGCCCAGCTCGGCGAACGGCCCCGCCAGCGCCTGCTGGACATGGCCAAGCAGCTCAACACCGAACCGCCGCTGTAGACACGGGCGGCAGGTAGACGAAACCGGCCGGCGGCGGGGCGTACACGCTTCCCCCGCCGGCCCATCCCGGCTATCTCGCCCAGATGTCGACAGACCTGTCCCCGACCCAGCTCTCAGGCTTCGAGAATTTCGCCGTGGAGCTGGCGCGCGCCGCCGGCGCCGCCATCCTGCCGCTGTTCCGCAACGAGAACGGACTTGAGGACAAGGGCGGCCCGCAGGGGCTGGCCTTCGATCCCGTCACCGCCGCCGACCGGGGGGCGGAGGCGGCCATGCGCCAGGCCATCGCCAAGCGCTTCCCCGACCACGGCGTGATCGGCGAGGAGTACGGCGAGGATAAGCCGGACGCCGAGTTCGTCTGGGTGCTCGACCCCGTCGACGGCACGCGCGGCTTCATCGCCGGCGTCCCGCTCTGGACCACCCTGATCGCGCTGCGCTGGCAGGGCGCGCCTGTGGTCGGCCTGATCGCCCAGCCCTATATGGACGAGATGTTCGTGGGCACGGCGCTCGGTTCGCGCCTGATCCATCGCGACACTGTCCGCCCGCTGGCCGTCAAGCCGTGCGCGGGGCTGGCCGACGCCATCGTCGGCGTCACCGACCCGCAGGCCTATTTCCGCCCCGACGAGCAGCGCGTGTTCCAGGGCGTGCGCGACGCCGCCAAGCTGACCCGCATGGGCGGCGACGGCTACTATTTCGCCATGGCGGCGCTGGGGACCATGGACGTCGTGGTCGAGCCCGCCGCCTGCAAGGCCTGGGACGTGGAGCCCGCCATCCCGCTGATGCAGGGCGCGGGCGGCTTCATGACCAACTGGCGCGGCGAACCGGTCGGGGCCAAGGGCGGCCAGGTGCTGCTGGCCGGCGACCGCCGCTGCCTCGATCAGGCGCTGGCCCTGTTGGCCCCGGCGGCGGACTGAGCCGCCTCCGCCGACACCCCTGTACCGTTCCGGGCGAAGACGCTAACTACGCCGTTTGAGTTGGCCATGCCTCTCGCGATGAGGCCAGGAGCGCGATCAGCATGTCGGTGTCGATCCTCAACCGGCGCACAGCCGTCCTCGGCCTGATGGCCCCCGCCCTGCTGGCCGGATGCGGCTCCCACGGCGCGTCCTACGCCGCCCTGATGCCGGAGGACATGACCCAGGGCGATCCGAACGCCAAGGTCACGGTGGTGGAGTACGCCTCGGTCGCCTGCCCGATCTGCGGCCGCTGGTTCCGCGAGGTCTATCCGGACTTCAAGGCCAAGTATATCGACACCGGCAAGGTCCACTTCGTCTATCGCGAGATGCTGGTCGGCAACAGCGACGAGGTGACGGTGGCCGCCTCCGGCTTCCTGCTGGCGCGGTGCGCGGGCAAGGACAAGTACTTCTCGGTGGTGGACGCGATCTACCGCAGCCAGCCCGGCCTGTTCGACCAGCCCCGCCAGGTGCTGCTCAACATCGCCGCCAGCGCCGGGTTCAACCAGGCCCAGTTCGACGCCTGCGTGAAGAACGACGCCGCACTGCAGGCCCTGGCCAAGCGCGTCGACGCCAACTCCAAGCGCGACAACGTCAACGCCACGCCCACCTTCGTCATCAACGGCAAGGTGCTGCAGGCGGGCTACCAGCCGCTGACCACGCTGGATGCGGAGATCGCCAAGGCGATGGCGGCGGTTAAGTAGGACGCTTTCCTCGCTCTTATGGGCGAGGGTTGAGCCAGCTATGAGTGACAGCGGTCATATGTTCGGCAGGATGGCAAGATGAAGGAAGAAATCGACCGACTCGTCTCCGCGCCTCGGATGAAGGCGCTTTGCTTCCTCGCATCTATTATCAATGAATTTACCGTCAAAGCACGCGGTGCTTATGGCCTTCCGGATACTGAGCGCCAGATGCGCGAAATTAACGAGGACATTCATCGGCTCTCTGGTCACCTTCGCGACCTAACCAAAGCAGATGAAGTGCTCACAGATTCTAGAGCCGAGGGCATTATAGCCTGCCTTAAGTCACTTCCCCGAGGACGCGCGGCTAGGCTGGAGTCGCTGTTGATCGAGCCGATTTGATCGACCGAGCGTCCGCCCCGGGGTTGAGAGCGGTCCTCTCCAACCCCACTCCGCTCATCCCGGCGAATGCCGGGACCCAGATCATAAGGCGCGACCTCAGTTGTTTAGGGTCTCGTATAGATCGGCCCAGGTCGGGTTGGCCTGTTCGATCAGCAGAAGCTTCCAGCTTCGGCGCCATTCCTTGAGTTGGCGCTCGCGGCGGAAGGCGGTTTCTCGGCTGTCGTGGACTTCGTACCAGACCAGATCGGTGCAGCCGTGCTGGGCGGCGAAACCCGCGATCCCTTTCGATTTGTGCTGCCAGGCGCGTTGGGCGAGATCATCGGTGCTGCCGATATAGATCGTGCCGTTGCGAGCGCTGGCGACGATGTAGACGTAGAACGCCATGCTTGCGTGGAGCCATACGATCTGGGTCCCGGCATTCGCCGGGATGAGCGGTTGAAAATAAAGTGGATCATTGGGGGCGTGAGCGTTCGCCCTACCCCACCTCCCCTACCACCTCATCGAACGCCGCCCAGAACACCGCGCGCCGCGCATCCACCTCCATCATCACCTCGTGATAGGCCCCCTCCACCGGCACATAGCGGCCCTGCGGCGCGCGGGCGATGGCGGCGCGTTGGGGAGGGGTGGTGCAGAAGTGGTCGTCCTCGGCGGCGACGCAGATCACCGGGATGTCGATCCGCTCCATGCCGGGCAGCTTCTCGATCCGCAGGGTCAGGGCGAGCGCGAAGCTCAGCCAGCCCCAGGTGACACCGTCGACCTTCAGGTCCGGCTCCGCCGCCAGCTGGGCCATGTAGCGGGCGCGGCGCGCGGTGTCGTGGGTCAAGAGCGGCCCTTTCTCGATCACCTCGGCCCGACGGATCGGTTCGGGATAGACATAGGCGCCGGCGCGCCCGATCAGGGTCATGAACCACGACAGACTGCGCACCAGCGGCTCGGGGAAACCGTCCAGCTGCACGCCGAGCATGGGCGAGGACAGCACACAAGCGGAAAACCGCCGCTCGCCCTCGGCCAGGGCCAGCAGGGTCAGGCCGCCGCCCATCGAGTGGGCCAACGCGATCCACGGCTTGGGCAGGCGCGCCTCGAACCCATCCAGCAGACGGCGGAAGTCGGACAGGAAGGGCCGCCAGCCGCGCGCGTGGCTCTTTTGCCGGTCGGCCAGCCAGCGCGCCGACAGCCCCTGCCCACGCCAGTCGTGCACCAGCACGGTGAAGCCGCGCGCCTGCAACTCGCCGATCACCTCGAAATACTTCTCCAGCGGCTCGGTGCGGCCGGGGCTGAGCACCACCGAGCCGCGCGCAGGCGCGGTCGGCGGGAACAGGGCCGCGCGCAACCGGGCCCCGTCCGCGCCGAGGAACCACTCCGCCCGGCCGCCCTTCGGGATCGGGGCCTGCGGCAGGTCCAGCAGCGGCGCGGGGTCCACCCTACTTGGCCCGGTTGAACAGGGCCTGCATCTTGGGCTGGAGCTGCATGGCCAGGTTCATGTCCGACACCTTCAGCCGGCCGGTCATGAAGGCCATCATCGGGTCGAGCCGCTTTTCGCCCAGCGCCTCCAGGTCGGACAGCGACAGGGTCATGACCAGGTCGGCCGGGTCGTCGGCGTTGCTGACCTCGCCGCCGTCGATCAGCACCACACCCTCGCCCTTCAGCGCGAACTTCACCTTGCAGCCCAGCCCGGAGTCCTCGCCCACCGCCGTGCGGAAGCGATCGGTGATCTGTTCGAGCGTGGCCATGGGTCGTCCTTTGTTTTCAGACCCTAAGCGATATCGCCTAGGCGTCGCAGCGCGCAAGGGGGTGGAGACCCGCGTGCTTCGAGACGCGGCTTTCGCCGCTCCTCAGCATGACGAAGGTTTCTGCGATCCACCAAGGCCCGTCATCCTGAGGAGCCCGAAGGGCGTCTCGAAGGACGCACACCGCATCACTCAACGTCAAAACAGCATTTATTTCGCATTCGGCTCGCTTGCACGACGTCGGAGCCATCCCATCTATGCTGACGGAGACGCCGATCTCGGGTCTCCAGTCCAGGCGAGGCTTTTTGCTCGTCCGGACCTTGAACGTCGCGACCGTGGATGGTCTCCACGGACGTCCTTGCTTGATGAGAAGGAACAACACAATGCGAACCTTGGATTTCGCCCCGCTTTACCGCTCCGCCGTGGGCTTCGATCGTCTGGCGACGCTGCTCGAAGCCGCCGCCAAGGCCGAAACCAGCTCCGGCTATCCCCCCTACAACATCGAAACCGTGGGCGAAGACGCCTATCGGATCGAGATCGCGGTGGCGGGCTTCCATCCCGACGAGCTGACCGTGGACGTGAAGGAGAACGTGCTCACCGTCGCCGGCCGCAAGGCCGCCTCCGACGAGGGCCGCCGCTACCTGCATCGCGGCCTGGCCGAGCGCAACTTCGACCGCCGGTTCCAGCTCGCCGACCATGTGGCGGTGATCGACGCCCAGCTCGCCGACGGCCTGCTCTCCATCTCGCTCAAGCGCGAGCTGCCCGAGAGCCTGAAACCCCGCCGCATCGAGATCGCCGCTGGCGCGCGTCCCGCCCCGACCGCGACCGCCGAGTTGATCGACGCCCCGGCCCACGCCCAGGCGGCGTAAGGCCGAGAAAACTGTTCGCCCGCTGATCGCTCCCTAGACGCGGGCGCAGGAGGGGCGGCGTGTCATGCGCCGCCCCTTTTTTGCTGTGCGGGGGTTGGGAAAATCTGATCGCCCTCCCTACTTCGGCTCATCCCGGCGAATGCCGGGATGAGCGGTGGAAAGCAATGGCCGCTAACGACCCTAAGGCGACGTTCGTAAGGTCTGCATATCAGGATACTTCCAAAACGGGATGTGCTGTTCGAAGAAGACCCGGCGCTGGCTCACACCCACGGCAAGGACGGGCGCGAGTTCTCCGGCCAAACGATAGATCACGCTCGCGGAGGAATCGGCTCCAGCGTTGGCTTCCAAGAGTACAGGAAATTCCGCCACCAACACTTCTTCCTCAGCTACCGTCGCCGTTAAAACAAGTGGAGATAAGAGCAAATCGCTCGTCTGCACGGCTAGCGGGGTCGTTTTCGGTCGCCGGATAGGGTCAATCAGCCGTATTCTACGCAAAAATAAGCGGACCCTACCCGTCTCTATTCCTCATGCTGCCCCACGAACTCTTCCACCCTACCCGAAATCACCCCCGATGGAGACGAAAAGCGGTCTAGATTTAAGGGAGCCTGGAGGGCGGTGAGGGATCATCCTGGGCCCGCCAGCCCACCATCACAAGGATCCCCTGCCATGTTGAAGAAACTCGCCGCCATCGGCCTCGCCGCCTCGGTCGGATTCACCGCGATCGTTCTCGCGCCCATGGCCGCGATGGCCCGGTCAGATGCGCCCGCGGCCTCGGCGCCCGCGGCGCCGTCGTCAGATGCGTCGGCGAAGCCGGCGAAGCCGGCGAAGCCGGCGAAGCCGGCGAAGGCGGCGAAGGTGAAGAAGCTGGCGAAGGCAAAGGCAAAGGCAAAGGCAACGAAGGCGCCCGCGGCCACGAAGTAGGCGAAGTAAACGAAGCGCCCGATCGTTGGCTCTGGCCCTGCCTGGCCATTGTCGAGCGCTTCCGCGCCGGAGTGACCGGCATTCGAACCGCCGCATGAGTTTGCGAGAAATCGCCTTGGGCGCGGAAGGGAGGGCGCCGCGCCGAGGCCGAAAACGGCGAGTTGTCGGCGCTAGGCCAAGGCGTGCTCCCCATCCTCAGCCGCCCTTCTGTCAGTCCGCTTTCGGCTGGGCCAAGCCATCCTCACCCCCGCCGGAACAGCACCGCCTTGGTCAGGAACGCCGCATCCCGGTCCACCGCCTCCAGCCCCGCCTTCCCGAACAGGGCGTCGAGGTCAGTGGTCTGGTAGCTGGCGTAGTAGGGTTCGTGGAAGAAGGCGGGGAAGGCTTCGATCAGGCGGCCGACGCGCGGTTCGTCCACCGTCTGGAGGGAGTCGGCGAAGGCCAGCAGGCCGCCAGGCTTGAGCACGCGCGCGAGTTCGGCCGCCACCCTGGGCCGCACCTTGGGCGGCAGTTCGTGGAACAGGTAGATGCAGGTGACAGCGTCCAGGCTGGCGTCGGCGAAAGGCAGCCGCTCGGCCGAGGCCTGGATCACCCCGGTCCCGGCGCGGCGGCGCGCCTCGCACAGATAGGCGTGGGACAGGTCGACCCCGCCGATCTCGGCGCGCGGGAAGGCGGTGGTCAGGTCGCGCAGGAAGGCGCCCGAGCCGCAGGCCACGTCGGCGATCCGCAGGCCGCGCTGGTCGCGCTCGCGCCACGCCCGGGCCAGCAGCGCCAGGGCGCGTCGGCGCATCGGCCCGGCGGCGCCGGAGAACAGCGACTCGACCTGGGCCTCGTAGCGGCGCGCGCTATCGGCGGTGAACCAGCCGCCGGACTGGAAGTGGAAGTTCTGGCGGTAATAGGTCGGATAGGCCGGCGAGTCGGCATGCTCGCGCGCCTCGGTCGCCCCACCGCGCTTGCGGCGTGCGCTGACCCGGCGGGCGTCGGCGAGCACGTCGGCGGCCCGGCGCACCGCGCGTAGGGGATGGTCGTCGGCGGCTCCCTCGTCCACCGGATAGAGGCCGGCGGCGACGTCGCGAGCCTCCTTGCGGAACGCCTCCAGCCAGGCCTCGCGCACCACGCCCGAGGGCGGCGGCGGGGCGGTGAAGGCGGGGACCTCGACCTCGCCTTCGTCGCGGCGGGTCACAGCGCGGCCCAACGCCTTGTTGGCGCTCCACCAGGCGGCCTTGACGGTGGACAGGGCGCGATAGGTCCGAACGTCGCCCTGGAAGGCCTTGGGGCCATCCGACGCCTTGGAAAACGCGCGGGGTTCGCCCGCCTGGTCCTGGTCCATGCTCACCGCTCGAAGACGCCGACCAGTTCGATATGGGGCGACCAGAGGAATTGATCCACCGGCAGCACGCGTTTCAGGACGAAGCCGGCGTCCACCAGCACGCGGGCGTCGCGGGCGAAGGTGGCTGGGTTGCACGACACGCCGACCACGCGCGCGACCTTGGACTCGGCGATCTGGCGGGCCTGCTCCACTGCGCCGGCGCGGGGCGGGTCGAACACCACCGCGTCCAGCTTCTTCATCTCCATGGCCAGCAGGGGGCGGCGGTCGAGGTCGCGAGCCTGGGCGTCGATCTGCTTGAGGCCGGGGGCGGCGGCCACCGCCTCGCGGATCGCCGCGATCGCGGGCGCGCCGGAATCCAGGGCGGTGACGCTGGCGTGCTCGGCCAACCGGAAGGTGAAGGCGCCCGAGCCGCAGAACAGGTCCGCCACCCGATCCGCGCCGGCTGTCGCCTCGACCGCGAAGGCGACCATGGCCTGCTCGGCCGCCTCGACCGCCTGTAGGAAGCCGCCGGGCGGGTAGGCCACGCGGGCGACGCCGAAGCGCACAGTGGGGCGGCGCGCCTGGTAGATGATCTCGCCGCCGAGCGTGGCGCGGGCGAAGCGACCGGCCACCGCCGCATCGGCCAGCCGCACGCGGGTGTCGGCGTCCAGGCCGCCGCTCTTGGCCTCGACCCCGGTGACGTCGACGTCCAGCCCGTCGTCGCTCCAGGTGACGTGCAGGGTGGGCGCAGACTTGGGGTGCTGGAACAGGGGAGCGGCGAAGGCGGCCAGCAGCGGCAGGGCCGCGACCAGACGCGGGTCGGAGATCGGGCACTCCACCACCTCGACCACGTCCCAGGCCCGGCGGGTCTTGAAGCCCAGGATGGTGCGGCCGCCGCGCTTGCGCGCATGCAGGGCGAGGCGGCGGCGGGTGCCGGGCGGGGCGGCGAAGGGGGCGGCGAACTCGGTCTCGATCCGCTCGCGCGCCAATACCGAGCGGATTTGCTCGACCTTCCAGGCCAGGTAGGGTTCGTGGGCCCAGTGCTGCAGGGCGCAGCCGCCACAGGCGCCGAAGTGAGGGCATGGCGGCTCGATCCGATCGGGGCTGGCCTGCAGCAGGCTCAACACCTCGGCCCGTTCGCCGACGACGCGGGCGGCGATGCGCTCGCCCGGCAGGGTGATGGGGGCGTAGATCGGCCCCTCGGCCAGACCCTCGCCCTGGGGCGCGACGCGCTCGATCAGCAGCTCCAGGTCCTGGGGCGGCGGGGCGACCGCGGCCGGGCGCGGGGACGGGCGGGGCGTGGGCGGACGCGGGGCGGCCGGGCGGATCATTTTACGACGCATCGCCGCCTCTTAGCACGGTGGGGTGGGATTATGGCGGTCGTAGGCGCGGGAACGGCGCTACGTGCTTCGAGACGCGCTTACGCGCTCCTCAGCATGACGAAGGTTTTTGCAATCCACCAAGGTCCGTCATGCTGAGGAGCCCTGAAGGGGCGTCTCGAAGCACGCAGGCCATCACCCCGCCAATGGCTTCGTCCCGACGCGTTCCCCCGCCAGCCACGCCCCGACCAGGAACACCGCGCCCGCGCCGACCCCCATCCAGCCGAGCGCGCCGAACACGTGGGTCGAGCCCGCAAGCGCCCCGGCTGGATCGAGCGCCATGCCGCCGACCGTCTCCGCCCCCGCCGCCTGGGCCACGAAGCCGCCGAGATATTCCGCAGAGGCCGTGCCCAGAAACCAAACCGACATCAGGGTCGAGGTCAGCAGCGGCGGCGACAGGCGGGTGATCTCGGCCATGCCGACCGGCGACAGGCAAAGCTCGCCGCCCGAAATCAGCATGTAGGAGGCGGCCAGGAACAGGATCGAGACCTGGAACCCGGCGTTGTGCATCGCCCCGCTGGCCGCCAGGACCAGGAAGCCCAGACCCGCCTGTCCCAGTCCGAGCGCGAACTTGGTCCCGACGCCCAGGTGGCGACCGCGCCGCTCCAGCCAGACCCACAGGGCCGCAACGACGGGGGCGAGGATCATCACCGAGCCGGGGGCGAACGACTGGGCCATGCCGGGCGTCATGGTCACAGCCCCGATCCAGGGCAGGTGGAAGGTCGGCATCCTGACGCTGCGCGCGGCGAACAGGTTCATCGAACTGCCCGCCTGCTCCTCCAGGGTGAAGTAGACCACCGCCCCCAGCACCAGGATCAGGGCCACGAGCAGGTTGCGACGTTCTTTGGGCGTGCAGTTGCGCTGGGCGTGGACGGCGACGTAGCCGAGCACCGCGATCGCACCGGCCCCCAGCAGGAAGCCGATCAGGGGACTGTGCTGCAACAGCACCCAGAACAGCGGGATACAGGCGAGCACGCCGACATAGCCCCAGATGCTGCGCCCCCGGCCCGGACGCGAGGCGGCCTCGACCGGCGCGGAGGGCGGTAACCATCGCTGGCCCAGCAGGAAGATCACCAGCCCGAGCGTCATGCCCAGGGCGGCGAGGCCGAAGCCCGCCCACCAGCCGACCGTCTCGCCCACCACCGCGCACAGCAGCGTGGCCCAGAACGAGCCCAGGTTGATGCCGTAATAGTAGAGGGTGAAGCCCGAATCCCGGCGAGGATCGTCGGTCCCGTAGAGCCGGCCAACCAGGGCGGAGATGTTCGGCTTCAACAGGCCCACGCCCATGGCGACCATGGACAGGGCGGCGTAGAGGCAGCCCAGCGCCACGCCGTCGCGATGCACCACCTCGAAGCGATAACCGCCCTTGGCGATATTGGCCGGGAGCGGATCGCCGGGATGGATGTCGGCGATGGCCAGACCGCCGTCAGGCAGGCCGTGCAGCGCATGGAGATGGCCGGCGATGCTGACGCTGGGGACCGCGCCGGCCCCCGCGCCGCTCTGCGCGCGGATCGGATAGTGGACGCCCTGATAGCTCAGCGCCTGTTCGGCGGGCCGGCCCTCCACCGTCATCAGGCCGTGGCCCGCGACCAGCAGCAGGGCGCCGAAGGCCACCGCACGTCTCGCCCCCACCAGCCGGTCGGCCAGCACGCCGCCGATCACCGGGGTCAGGTAAACCAGCGTGGTGTAGCCGCCGTACAGCCCGCCCGCCGCCTGATCGTCGAGCAGGAAGTGGCGGGTCAGATACAGGATCAGCAGGGTGCGCAGGCCGTAGTAGGAGAACCGCTCCCACATCTCGATGCCGAACAGGACATAGAGCCCGCGCGGATGCCCGCGGAGCTGGGCCGCCACCGGCGCGCCGGTGCAGACGGTGACGAGGATGGCCACCACGATGGTGACCAGAAGCAGCGCCCCCAACCGCTCCGCCTAGACTTGCATGACTAGACGGCGAGCTGTTCGCGCACGTCGTGCAGCGTGGCGCGGATGTGATCCGACAGCAGGGTGCGGACCAGGTCGGGATCGCGGGCGATCCAGGCGTTGAGCAGCTCGCGGTGCTCGGCGTTGGCGCGCAGGTCGCGGCCCACCGGCTCCAAGTGGACGCGCACATAGCGCTCGGCCAGCACGTTCAGCCGCTCGACGATCTGGGAGGTGACCAGGCCCACGCCCGGACGAATGATGGCCATGTGGAAGGCGCGGTTGAGGAACATGTGATCCCCGCCGCCGCGCTCCAGCTCCCGCTCCAGCATGGTCAGGGCCTCGCGAGCGGCGACGTGGTCCGCCTCGCTGACCTTGAGGCAGGCGTCGGCGGCGGCGTCGGGCTCGATCTTGAGGCGAAGCTGGTAGACCTCCTCCGCCTCCCCGGCCGACAGCGAACGCACCACGAAACCGCGGTTGGGGAACGAGCTCAGCAGCCCGTCCTGTTCCAGGCGGCTGAGCGCCTCGCGCAAAGGGATCTTACTGACCCCCAGCTCGCCGGCGATGGCGTCCTGGCGCACGGGCGAACCGCCGGGCAGCGAGCCGGTCAGGATGCGCTCGCGCATCAGCTCGTAAGCTTGATCCGAAATGGTGCGGACGACGATGCTCATGTCGTGTGACGTCGCCTTGCTGCGAGAATCGGTCGGACCCTGTGTCCAACTTTGCGCATGCACCATAGCCGGAATCCGCAACAATCCAGAGTAGGTTCGTATAATTTTATACGATCAGGCCGTCAGACGACCTGGAAGCCCTGCCAGAAAACATCGTCGCGATCGATCCAGATGGTGTTGAACCCGGTCGAGATCGCCGAACCCTGGACCGACGGGACGATCGCCGGCTGGCCCGCGAGCTCGGTTTCTGCTTCCACCACGCCGACGAAGCGGCTGCAGATGAAGCTTTCGTTGACGAACGTCTCGCCGACCTTGAGCCTGCCCTTGGCGTGCAGGTGGGCCAGCCGCGCGGAGGTGCCGGTGCCGCAGGGGCTGCGGTCGATGGCGCGCTCGCCGTAGAACACCGCGTTGCGGCCGTTTGCGCCCTCGGTCTTGGGGACGTCAGTCCACATCACATGGTTGATCCCCCGGATGGTGTCGTCCAGCGGGTGCACCGGCTCGATCGCCTCGCGCATCAGCTGGCGGATCACCGGGCTCAGTTGCAGGATGCGCTGGGCGCCGAGCGCATCCAGGCCGGTGTAAGCGCCTTGGGGCTCGACGATGGCGTAGTAGTTGCCGCCATAGGCCACGTCGACGACCAGCGGCCCGAAACCGGGCACCTCGATCTTGATCCCCTCGGCGGCGAGATAGCTGGCCACAATGAACAGCTTGACCGAGGTCACGCGGCCGCCCTCGACCTTATACTCCACGTCGACGATGCCGGCCGGGACCTCGAGCCGCAGCTTGCCGGGCTCACGCGGCTGGATCAGCCCGTGCTCCAGCCCGAAGGTGACCATGCCGATGGTCCCATGCCCGCACATGGGCAGGCAACCGCTGGTCTCGACGAACAGGATGCCGACGTCCGCATCCGGCCGGGTCGGCGGATAGAGGAAGCCGCCCGACATCATGTCGTGGCCGCGCGGCTCGAACATCAGCCCGGTGCGTATCCAGTCGAAGCGCTTGAGGAAGTCCTGCCGCCGCTCGCTCATCGAGCCGCCCTGCAGCAGCGGCGCGCCCCCCGCGATCAGCCTCACGGGATTTCCGGCGGTATGCCCGTCGATGCAGAAGAAGGTATGGCGCATGGGGGTTCACTCGGCGCACTGAAGACAATGGGAAATGGAGACGTCCACCACCCCGCCCCTTGAGGCGGGCAGGCGCGGAGCGGTGGACACAAGGATAACGCGATTGGGCCGTGGGCCTAGAGGCTTGGACCTAAAGGCTCAGGCTGCCTTCGCATTCGACAGTGCGGGACGGGTGGCGGCGCAGGTCTCCACCATCTTGGTCACTTCGGCGCGACGGGCGCCTTCCAGCGGCAGGCGCGGTAGACGGACCCGCTCGGACCCCCGGCCCATGATCTGCTCGGCCAGCTTGATCGACTGCACCAAGTCGTGCTCCGCATCCAGATGCAGCAAGGGCATGAACCAGCGATAGATGCGGCGCGCGGTCTCCAGGTCGCCACGGTCGACGGCGGCGACGAGCGCCACCGACTCCTGCGGGAAGGCGCTGGTCAGGCCGGAAATCCAGCCGGCGGCGCCCAGGATCAGGCCCTCGAGCGCCACGTCGTCCAGGCCCGCCATGGTGATGAAGCGGTCGCCGAAAGCATTGGCGATATCGGTGAAGCGGCGCGGATCGGGCGCGCTCTCCTTGACGGCCACGATATTGGGCACGTCCTGCAAGGCGGCCAGGGTCGAGAGGCCGATGTTCACCCGGTAGGCCGGGGGATTGTTGTACAGCATGATCGGCAGGCTGCAGGCCTGTGCGATCAGACGGAAATGGTGGGCCAGCTCGTTCTCGGTCGGCACGTAGACCATGGCCGGCAGGACCATCAGCGCGGTGGCGCCGATCTTTTCCGCGTCCTTGGCGAAGGCGACCGCGCGGGGGGTGGTGAACTCGGAGACGCCGACGATGATCGGCACCCGGCCCGCGACGGCCTCGACGGCGGCGGCCAGCACCTGACGCTTCTCGTCGGGCTCCAGCGAGTTGTTCTCGCCGCAGGTTCCCATGACCACCAGGCCGTGCACGCCGTCGCGCACCAGCGCGTCCAGCACCCCTTGGGTGGCGGGCATGTCTATGGAAAGATCGGCGTTGAATTGGGTGGTGGCTGCGGGGAAGACGCCCGTCCACGTCATCGAAGTCATTATACTTGAACCCTTTCTGAGTTCGTCTACCGTATACGAAATTCCAACTTAGGAAAGAGGGCCGTGGCGCTTGGCCATGCAATCTAACGCACAGATTGTGGTGATCGGCGGTGGAGTCGTTGGCTCCGTATGCGCGTTGCGCATGGCCCGGGCGGGACTTCCCACCCTGCTGCTCGACGCGCCCTCCGACCGTCGCCCCGCCTCCTATGGAAACGCGGGCCACATCGCCATTGAACAGGTGTCGCCGCTCGCGTCTCCTGCGGCGCTTCGTAGCGCGCCACGGCGGCTGTTCGCCTTCGGCGGCGCGCTGGACTTCCGGCTGAGCGACATCGCTGTCTGGGGTCCGTGGGCGAGGCTATATATAGGCCGCTCCTCCGCCGCCCACGCCGAGCGGGGACGCGTGGCGTTGTCCAGCCTGCTCAAGGCCGCCGGCCCGGCCTGGCGGCGGCTGTCGGCGGACCTGCCCTCGCCCGCCCTGCTGATCGAGGGCGGCCACATCGTCGTCTGGGAAGGCGCGCGGGCCGCCGCCGCCGGGCGCAAGGCCTGGACCGGCGCCGACATCGGCGAGGCCCGGCTGCGCGAACTGACCGAGGGGGAACGCGGAGGGCTGAAGCAGCGCCTGCACGTGGACATCGCCGACGGCGTGGCCTTCGACAACACCGGCCAGGTGCGCGATCCGGTGCTGCTGATGCAGGCGCTCGAACAGGCGCATCTGGAGGCCGGGGGCGAGCGCCGCCGCGCGCGGGTCGTGGGTCTGGAGCAGGTGGACGGCCGCGTCCATGTCCAGCTGGAAGACGGGACCCGGCTGTCGCCGGACAAGGTGGTCATGGCCGGCGGCGTCGGCTCCGGCGCGCTGATGCGCGGCGTCGGCCACGCGGCCCCGGTGATCGCCGAGCGCGGCTATCATATCGAAGGCCCGGTGGGCGATTGGGACGCGCTGCCGCCGGTGGTGTTCGAGGATCGCTCGATGATCGTCACCCGGTTCGGCGAGCGTATCCGCGCCTCCAGCTTCGTGGAGTTCGGGCGCGAGACCTCGCCCGGCGATCCGCGCAAGTGGGCCTATCTGAAGCGCAACGTGGCCGAGCTGGGCGTGCCGATGAACGGCCCGATCTCGGAATGGATGGGCGCGCGCCCGACCCTGCCCGACTACCTGCCGGCCATCGGCGTCAGCCGGCGGGCGGCCAACCTGATCTACGCCTTCGGCCACCAACACCTGGGCCTGACCCTGGCCCCGATCACCGGCGAGCTGGTGGCGGCGCTGGCGGAGGGTCGCGCGCCGGCCGTGGCGCTGGCCCCTTTCGATCTCGACCGTTTCGCCTCGCCGGCCATGCGCCAGACGGCGGCCATCCCTCAAATCCAGACCTCCCAGCCTCAGGAAGCACAGCCATGACCAAGGGCGTCGGCGGTTCGACCGCGCAACACGAACTGGCCCAGATCCGCCCCTGGGCGCACCGCGCGCCCGTCATCGCGCGCGAGGAGTATGTCGCCCGCCAGGAAGCCGCCCGCGCCCTGCTCGACAAGGTCGGCGCCGACAGCCTGATCGTGGGCGCGGGCCACAGCCTGCGCTACTTCACCGGCGTCGCCTGGGGCGCGACCGAGCGGCTGGTGGCCCTGATCCTGCCGCGCACCGGCCGCCCGATCATGATCTGTCCCGCGTTTGAGATCGGCTCCATGCTGGCCAGCCTGCTGGTCGACGCCGACATCCGCCTGTGGGAGGAGGACGAGAGCCCCTTCGTCCTGGCCGCCAAGGCCGCGGGCGAGTTCGGCGGGACCCTGGCCTTCGACCCCGCCCTGCCCTTCTCCGCGTTCGGCGGGGTGCGCCAGGCGGCCCCGGCCCTGCGCATCGTCGACGGCGCCCCGGTGATCGACGGCTGCCGCAAGATCAAGTCGGCCGCCGAGCTGGCCCTGCTGTCCCAGGCCAAGGCGATGACGCTGGAGGTGCACCGCCGCGCCGCCGCCATGCTGCAACCCGGGATCAAGGCCAGCGAGGTGCGCCGCTTCATCGACAGCGCCCACCGCGCTATCGGCGGCGACAACGGGTCGAGCTTCTGCGCGGTGCAGTTCGAGCAGGCCACCGCCTTTCCGCACGGTATTCCGGGCGACCAGGAACTGCGCGAGGGCGACCTGGTGCTGATCGACACCGGTTGCCTGGTGCAGGGCTACAACTCCGACATCACCCGCACCTACGTGTTCGGCCAGCCAAACGACGATCAGCGCCGCATCTGGGACATCGAGCACGCGGCCCAGGCGGCGGCGTTCGATGCCGTGCGTCCGGGCGTGGCCTGCGAGCACATCGACCAGGTCGCGCGCGAGGTGCTGCAGAGCCACGACCTCGGGCCCGACTACCGCCTGCCGGGTCTGCCGCACCGCACCGGCCACGGGGTCGGCCTGTCGATCCACGAGCCGGCCTATCTGGTGCGCGGCGACAAGACCCCGCTCGCGCCCGGCATGTGCTTTTCCAACGAGCCGATGATCGTGATCCCGGATCGCTTCGGCGTGCGGCTGGAGGACCACTTCTACGTCACCGAGAATGGCGGGGCCTGGTTCACCGAGCCATCGCCCTCGATCGACCAGCCGTTCGGCTGATCGGGGATTGGGGGAGATGACGATGCGGAATCGGACACTTTTCGTCGACGGCCGAAAGCGAGCGGAACCGACGTGCGTGCTTCGAGACGCGGCTTGCGCCGCTCCTCAGCATGACGAAGGTCTTTTGCACGTCACCCCCATTCGTCATGCTGAGGAGCCCCGCAGGGGCGTCTCGAAGCACGCAGCGCCTATCGCCCGCGCCCTCGCCGCCGCCCTGGCCCTGCTCGCCGTCCCGGCCCTCGCCCACGCCGACAGCTGGCCGCAGCTGTCCAAGGACTACGTCGCCTTCACCCACGGCGTGGACCCGACCGAACCCGGCGCCAGCAAGGCGGCGCAACGGCGCTGGCCCGACCATTCGCCCGCCGTCGAGGCGACCCGCAAGCAGGCGCTGGAAGGCTTCAAGGCGCGGCTGAAGGCCATCCCCGCCGCCAGCCTGTCCAGCGAGGACGCGCTGAGCCGGGCGGTGCTGAGCCGTCAGGTCGACATCGCGCTGGAGGGGCTGGCGCTGGACCTCGATCGCATCCCGTTCGAGGACGGCGAGGGCTTCTACACCATGCCCGAGGAGCATTCGGGCGCGGTCAACCTGCACAACGAGGACGAGGCGCAGGACTGGATCGCCCGCATCGCCGCCCTGCCCGACTTCTACGCGACCGAGACAGTCAATCTGCGGCGCGGGATCGCCACCGGCTTCACCCAGCCGGCCCTGGTGGTGAAGGATGCGGTCAAGGTGATGGACATCGCCGCCGCCCAGCCGGCCGACCAGAGCCCGCTGCTGCTGCCCTTCGCCACCCTGCCGACCACCATCCCGGCCGAGCGGCGCGCGGCGCTGAAGGCGCAGGCGGTGCAGATCATCGCCGACAAGGTGCGTCCGGCCCAGGCCAGGCTCGCCGCCTTCTTCCGCGACGAGTACCTGCCCAAGGCGCGCCCGGCGCTGGGCGCCCACACCGTGCCGGACGGCGACCGCTACTACGCCTACGAGATCAAGCGCGAGACCACCACCGAGCTGACCCCGCAGCAGATCCACCAGCTTGGCGTGTCGGAGATCGCCCGCATCCATGGCGAGATGCTAGCCATCGTGGCCGAGACCGGCTTCCACGGCGACCTGAAGAGCTTCATGGCCCAGATCAAGGCCGACCCGCAGTTCTATGCGACCAGCCCGTTGCGCTACGTCCAGACCGCCGACGAGATCGCCAAGCGGATCGACTACCTGCTGCCGCGCTATTTCGGCCGCCTGCCGCGCCTGACCTACGGGGTGGTGGCCAAGCCGGCGGCGCTGGAAAGCACCTCGGGCGGCTACAATCCCGGCGACCCGGCCAAGGGCGTGGCCGGGGCCGTGACCTGGAGCGCGGGGACCGCGACCCGCACCCCGCTGTACGACCTGCCGTCCTGGCTGGCGCACGAGGGCGTGCCCGGCCATCACCTGCAGATCGCGCTGGCCCAGGAGAACACAGCCCTGCCCGAGTACCGGCGCAAGGACGACGTCACCGCCTTCGTCGAGGGCTGGGCGCTGTATTCCGAGCGGCTGGCCGGCGAGATGGGCGTCTACCAGACCGCCTACGAGCGGTTCGGCAAGCTGTCGATGGAGGCGTGGCGCGCCTGCCGGCTGCAGATGGACACCGGCCTGCACGCCATGGGCTGGACGCGGGATCAGGCGGCCCAGTGCATGAAGGACAATACCGCCATGTCCGACGAGGAGATCTACCGCGAGACCGACCGCTACATCGGCTGGCCGGCCCAGGCCCTGGCCTACAAGATCGGCGAGCTGAGGATCGAGGCGATCCGCGCCAAGGCGGAGAAGGCGCTGGGACCGCGGTTCGACATCCGCGCCTTCCACGACGCCCTGCTCAGCGAAGGCGCCCTGCCGCTGGACCTGCTGCAAGCGCACATGGACGCCTGGATCGCCAAGGTCGCCGCCGAGAAGGCCGCCTGATGGGCGCCCACCGGCTAGGCGTCCGGGCGCGACAACGCCGCATCTTTCATCACGCGCCCCTGGACGCGAGGGTCCGAAGCTCGACCATAATAGAGCGGCGCCGCGATTCCCCGATCGCCGCTCAAAAAAGCGCCCAGACCCAACGCGCGCTGAGGAAACACAGGACAGCATGAGCATCGTACCCCCCGGCATTCCCGCCGCAGCCTTCTGGGCGCGCCGGAAATCCTTCGACTCGGCCACCCATGTCGAGGCCGACCGCCGCCTCGCCAAAACCCTGAGCTGGCCCCACCTGGTGGCCCTGGGCATCGGCGCCATCATCGGCACTGGCATCTACACCCTGACGGGCGTAGGCGCGGATCGGGCCGGGCCGGCGGTGATCCTGGCCTTCGCCATCGCCGGGGGCGTGTGCGCCTGCGCCGCGCTGGCCTATGCGGAACTGGCGACCATGATCCCGGCCTCGGGCAGCGCCTACACCTACGCCTATACGGTGCTGGGCGAGGGCCTGGCCTGGATCGTCGGCTGGAGCCTGGTGCTCGAATACTCCGTCACCTGCAGCGCGGTGGCGGTGGGCTGGTCGGCCTATGTCGTGGGGGTGCTCAAGACCTACCACATCGACTTCCCGGCCTGGCTGCTCACCGGGCCGCACGAGGGCGGGCTGGTCAACCTGCCGGCGGTGCTGATCTCGCTGGCGGTGATGGGCATGCTGATCAAGGGCGTGAAGGAAAGCGCCACGATCAACATCGCCCTGGTGGCGATCAAGCTGGTCGCGCTCGCGGCCTTCGTGATCCTGACCCTGCCGGCGGTGAAGGCCGGCAACTACCACCCCTTCATGCCCTACGGCTTCCCGTCCCACACCGTGGACGGCAAGGTGCGCGGGGTGATGGCGGCCGCCGCCCTGGTCTTCTTCGCCTTCTTCGGCTTCGACGCGGTGTCGACCTCGGCGGAAGAGGTCAAGAACCCCAAGCGCGACCTGGTGATCGGCATCCTCGGTTCGATGGCGATCTGCACCGCCTTCTACATGCTGGTCGCCGCCTGCGCGGTGGGCGCCCAGCCGTTCCAGGCCTTCGCCCATGACAGCGAGCCCCTGGCCTTCGTGCTGCGCGCCCTGAACCATCCGCTGGCCGCGACCTTGGTCGCCGGGGCGGCGGTGATCGCGCTGCCCAGTGTGATCATGGTGATGATGTACGGCCAGACGCGGGTGTTCTTCGTCATGGCTCGCGACGGCCTGCTTCCGCGCGGGCTCAGCCGCATCGCGCCGGGCCGTGGCGCGCCGGTCAAGCTGACCCTGTTCGTCGGCCTGTTCGTGGCGGTGATCGCCGGCTTCTTCCGCCTGGACGAGATCGCCGAGCTGTCCAACGCCGGCACCTTGCTGGCCTTCGTCTGCGTCTGCGTCTGCGTGCTGGTGCTCCGCGTGCGGCGGCCGGACCTGGAGCGGGTGTTCCGCTGCCCGATCGCCTGGGTCATCGCCCCCCTGGCGATCCTGGGCTGCCTGTACCTGCTGATCAGCCTGCCGGCGGCGACGCTGATCCGCTTCGTGATCTGGAACGTGATCGGGATGGGGGTCTATCTCAGCTACGGCCGGCACAAGAGCCTGCTGGCCTCGCCCATCAGCCCCGGAACCAACTAGGGAGGATCGACGATGATCCGCTCCACCGTTTCCCGCCGCCGCCTGTTGCAGGCGGCGGCCCCGGCGACCATCGCGGCCGGCGCCCTCAGCGGCGTCGCCCTGGCCGCACCCGTACTCGGGGCCAAGGCGGGAACGGTGGAGCCCTTCCCCATGGAGGCGGTGCGGCTGGAGCCGTCCGACTTCCTGACCGCGCTCCAGGCCAACACGGCCTATCTCTACAGCCTGGAGCCCGACCGCTTCCTGCACAACTTCCGCCAGCAGGCCGGCCTCAAGCCCAAGGGCGAGGCCTATGGCGGTTGGGAGGGCGACAGCATCGCCGGCCATTCGCTCGGCCACTACATGAGCGCGCTGGCCCTGCTCCACGCCCAGACCGGCGAGACCGAACCCTGCAAGCGGCTGGACTACATCGTCTCGGAGCTGGCTCTGTGCCAGTCCAGGTTCCCGGACGGCTATGTCGGCGCCCTGACCTACAAGCACGAGGGCGGTTTCGCCCCCGGTCACCAGATGTTCGAGGACGTGCGGGCCGGCAAGATCCACTCCACCGGCTTCGACCTGAACGGCGCCTGGTCGCCGCTCTACACCGTGCACAAGCTGATGGCGGGGCTGCTCGACGCCCACCGCTATTGCGGCAACCGGCAGGCGCTGGCGGTGGCGGTCAAGCTCGGCGGCTATATCGACGGCGTGTTCGCCCCGCTCACCCCGGCCCAGGTGCAGGACGCGCTCGGCTGCGAATACGGCGGCCTGAACGAGAGCTACGCGGAGCTGTACGCCCGCACCGGCGACCGGCGCTGGCTGCGCGCGGCAAAGCTGTTCTACGACAACAAGGTGCTGGACCCGCTGACCCGGGGCCAGGACGATCTCGCCAACCTGCACGCCAACACCCAGATCCCCAAGATCATCGGGCTGGCGCGCCTGTACGAGCTGACCGGCGAGTCCAGGTACGGCGTGGCGCGCGACACCTTCTGGCACGCGGTGGTGGAGCACCACAGCTACGTCATCGGCGGCAACGCCGACCGCGAGTACTTCCAGACCGCCGACGCCACCGCCGCTCACATCACCGAGCAGACCTGTGAGAGCTGCAACACCTACAACATGCTCAAGCTGACGCGGCAGCTCTACACCCAGCAGCCGCGCGCGGCCTATTTCGACTATTACGAGCGCGCGCACCTGAACCACATCCTGGCGCAGCAGAACCCCAAGACCGGCATGTTCGCCTACATGTCGCCGCTGATGTCGGGGACCTCGCGCGTCTATTCCAAGCCGTTCGACACTTTCTGGTGCTGCGTGGGCACGGGGATGGAGAGCCACGCCAAGCACGGGGACTCCATCTACTGGCGCCAGGGCCGCGACAACCTGCTGGTCAACCTGTTCATCCCCTCGACCCTGGCTTGGGCGGAGGACGGATCGCGTTTCCGCCTGTCCACCGACTATCCCCGCTCGGGCGAGATCGCGTTCGAGGTGCTCAAGCGCGAGCATCCGGGCGAACTGACCATCGCTCTACGCAAGCCCGGTTGGGCGCGGACGGCGACGGTCGCGGTCAACGGCGCGCCCACGGCGGTTATGGCGGATGCGGACGGCTATCTGCGGGTGCGCCGGCGCTGGCGCACGGGTGATCGCCTGACGCTGAACCTGCCGCTCGACCTGCGCATGGAGCCGACGGCGGACGATCCCAAGGTCATCGCCCTGCTGCACGGCCCCGTGGTGCTGGCCGCCGACCTCGGCCCCGCCGGCAAGACGCCCTACGACGGCCCCGCACCCGCCCTGGTCGGCGCCTCGGTGCTCGCAGGGCTCAAGCCCGTGGACGGCGAGCCCGGCGCCTGGAAGACCGTCGGCCTAGGACGGCCCCAGGACCTGGTGCTGCGATCCTTCGCCGCCCAGCATGAGCGCCGCACCGCCGTCTACTTCCCCCACTTCACCGAGGCGGCCTGGGCGCAGGAACAGGCGGCGTTCCGCATCGAGGACGCCAAGCGCCGGGAAATCCAGGCCCGCTCCACCGACGTCATGCACCTGGGCGAAATGCAGGCGGAGCACGACCACGACCTGGAATCCAAGATCTCGTACCCGGTGATCTATCGCGGCCGGAATGGACGCGACGCGCGTTCAGGCGGCTACTTCCAGTTCCACATGAAGGTGCGTCCCGGCCCGATGACCCTGCGCGCCACCTATTGGGGCGAGGAACGCAACCGCGCCTTCCGCATCCTCGTCGACGGGACCTCCATCGCCCACCAGACCCTGGACGGCGAACACCCCGGCGTTTTCTTCGATCAGGACTATCCGATCCCGCCCGCGCTCACCGCCGGCAAGACCTCGGTGCTGGTGCGCTTCGATCCCGATCCCGACCACACCGCCGGGCCAGCGTTCGGCGTCCTGTGCCTGGGCGAGGGCGGCGGCGAGAACCGCACGGCCTAAGGCCGGACGGCGTTCGGGCGAGCGGCCAGCGACCCGTCAGCAAAAACTGACGCCCGGCGCCAAAACGCGCCCTGAGGCCACGCGCAACTCGCCTGGCGCACGCAGATTTGCGTCCAATTCGGCCAACTTGCGTCCATCGCGCGGCGAAACAGCGTCGAATTGAGCTCCAATTAGGCAACTGTAGCAAAATTGCGACAGACATCCGATCGAACACCGTCTACCGTATACGAATATGGAGCAATCGCTGACGAATCCGCACCTGGCGGATTATCGCCAGCAAATGTTTCGGCACTGCAAACATTACTTTCCACGTGAACACCACGTGACGTGTATTTTGCGCCATTTTCCAAATACATCCATCAAAATATTGCGTCAACTTTGCGTCGAAACTCGCCATATATGCACATTTTACTTGCGCATCGGCTGAAGTTTTGTGCTTATTCCACTTTGGGAAACGGAAACGTCATTCGAGACTCGGCGCCGTTGCGGGGAAGACTAGGGTCTGCCGCGAAGGCGTGATTGCCGAGCTGTCGTAAAGAAGGCGGTAGCCGCATTGGCAGCCGTCCGACGGATTGTAAAAAAGGGGACTGATTTTGAAGGGCACCACGGCACGCGAGCGTCTGCTCGCCTCCACCATCATGTTCGGGGCGGCGGCCCTGGCGATGACCGCCAGCAACGCCTCCGCGCAGGCGATCCAGACCGCGCAGAACGCCACACCCGCGCCCGGCGGCGCCGAAGCGGCCGCGCCGATCGCGCCGGCGGCCGACGCCGCGCCGGCGAGCGCAGTGAAGGAGGTGGTGGTCACCGGTTCACGCATCGCCCAGAAGGGCTTGACCAGCGCCAGCCCCCTGGCGGTGATCAACGACCAGGAAATCAAGCTCGAAGGCACGACCAACGTCGAAAGCCTGATCAACAACCTGCCCCAGGCCTACGCCGGGCAGTCCTCCCAGCTTTCCAACGGCTCGACCGGGACCGCCACGGTCAACCTGCGCAACCTGGGCTCCAACCGCAGCCTGGTGCTGATCGACGGTCGCCGGCTGATGCCGGGCGACCCGACCGCACCCGAAGCCGACCTGAACAACATCCCCGCCCAACTGGTGGACCGGGTGGAAGTCACCACCGGCGGCGCCTCGGCCGTCTACGGCTCCGACGCGGTCGCCGGCGTGGTCAACTTCGTCATGAAGCATGACTTCCAGGGTGTGCGGATCGACGCCCAGGGCGGCTTCGACCAGCACACCAACGGCTCCAACAGCTCCGTCGACGGAGCGCTGGCCGCGTTCAACGCCTCCAACCCCGCCAGCGCCATCCACGTGCCCGGCGGCGTGGTCGACGGCCGCACCATGGACGTGACGGCGATCTTCGGCGCCAACACCCCCGACGACAAGGGCAACGTCACCGCCTACGTCGAATACCGCAACATGCAGCCGGTGACCCAGAACGACTATTCCTACAGCGCCTGCTCGATCTCCAGCGTCGCCACCACCCGGCCCGGCATCGCCGACAGCCACGTCTGCCAGGGCTCCAGCAACACCCAGTTCGGCCACTTCAACGTCGGCTCGGTCAATCCCGCCGGGGGCGGAGCCGCCATTACGGGCACGGGCCTGACGGGGCTCGGGGTCAACACCGGCACGCTGTCGGACAATCCGAACGGGACCGGCACCTTCGTTCCCTACAACGGCGCCCTGGCGTTCAACTTTGGTCCCTTCAACTACCTACAGCGCGAAGACGACCGCTATACCGCCGGCTACTTCGCCCACTACCGGGTGAACGACCACGCCGACCTGTATTCGGACTTCATGTTCGCCGACGACCACACCGTCAGCCAGATCGCCCCCAGCGGCCTGTTCCAAGGCGTGGGCGCCAACGGGTCCAGCACGGTGGCGGTGAACTGCAACAACCCGCTGCTGTCGGCCAGTCAAGCGACCGCGCTCTGCGGCAGCCTTGCCGGGACCGGCGCGACCTCCAACCTCACCGCCGCCTATCGCTTCCTCAACGGCGGGGCCCCGCGGATCAACGACCTGCGACACACCGACTACAAGATCGATATCGGCTCCAAGGGCGAACTCGCGCCGGGCTGGAACTACGACGCCTACCTGCAATACGGCATCGCCATCTTCCAGAGCGAATACACCGGCGACGTCTCGATCAGCAAATCGCAGAACGCCCTGCTGGTGAACCCCAACGGGACCTGCATGGGTGGCGCCGCGGGCTGCGTGCCGCTGAACATCTTCAACGTCAACGGCCTGACCCCGAGCTCGGTGGGCTATGTCGCCACTCCGGGCTTTGAATCGGGCTCGACGACGGAGCAGGTGGCCAGCGCCTCGGTCACCGGCGATCTCGGCCAGTACGGGGTCAAGAGCCCCTTCGCCACCGACGGCGTCGGCGTGGCGTTCGGTACGGAATACCGTCGTGAGAACCTGGTGCTGAACACCGACGAAGAGTTCAGCTCAGGCGACCTCGCCGGCCAGGGCGGGCCCCACATCGGCAACTCCGGTTCGTTCGACGTCTATGAACTGTTCGGCGAAGTCCGGGTGCCGATCGTGCAGGACCGGCCCTTCATCAAGAACCTGTCGTTCGACGGCGCCTACCGCTTCTCGCAGTACTCCACCGCCGGCCGCACCGACACCTACGAAGGCACCTTCACCTACAACATGGACAAGAACATCGGCTTCCGCGGCGGCTACAGCCGAGCCGTCCGGGCGCCGAACGTCAACGAACTGTTCTCGGCCCAGGCGCTCGGCAACTACGCCGGCACCGACAACTGCGCCGGCTCGGCCCCGACCGCCACCTTGGCCCAGTGCGAGCGCACCGGGGTCACGGCGGCCCAGTACGGCCACATCATCCCCTGCCCGGCGGGTCAGTGCAGCCAGCTCAGCGGCGGCAACCCCGACCTGCAGCCGGAAAAGTCGGACACCTACACGGCCGGCTTCGTGTTCACCCCCACCTTCCTGCGTGGGTTCAGCCTGACCGTCGACTGGTTCGACATCCAGGTGAACGGCCTGATCCAGGCGGGCGTCGGCGGGGCCAACGTGACGGAGCAGCAGTGCCTCGCCAGCGGCAGCCCGGTCTACTGCGACCTGATCCACCGCGATGCGAACACCGGCGTGCTGTTCGGCAACTCCGGCTTCGTCAACGCGTCAAACACCAACACCGGCTTCCTGCGCACCGAAGGCATCGACGTCGCCTCCGACTACCGCTTCCGGCCGACCGACTACTTCAACATCGGCAACATCGGCAGCTTCGACCTGAACTTCGCGGGCACCTACACCTACGAGTTCATCAACCAGCCGGTGTCGGGCGGCGGGACCTACAACTGCGCGGGCCTGTACGGCAGCGACACCTGCGGCCTGCCGACCCCGCGCTGGAGGCACAAGGCGCGTCTGACCTGGTCGCCGCCCTATCCGTTCACCCTGTCGCTGCAGTGGCGCTACATCGGCGGCACCGGGTTCGACGGCAACTCCGCCAACCCGTTCCTCCACAGCACCAACTTCAACGAGATCGACGGTCGTCTGCCGAACTACAACTACGTGGACTTCTCGGCCACCTATCGCATCAAGGACGGCCTGACCGCACGGATGGGGATCAACAACCTCGCCGACAAGGACCCGCCGGTGGTGGACTCCAACCTGTTCCCGGCCTCTTCGGCGTCGCTGGGCAACGCCAACACCTTCCCCGGCGTGTACGACTCCTTGGGCCGGACCTTCTTCTTCGGCATCACCGCCGACTTCTAGGCGCCTAGTAAATGTGAATAAGGCAGGGCGGCGGTTCGGAAGGGCCGCCGCCCTGTTGCGTTGAGGTTCGTCATAAGGCCAAGCTCGCCGCTTCGAGCGGTGCGACGGCATCTAAACAAGAAGGAAAACGAATGCGCGCCACGGCACGTTTCATCGTCACCAATGTCCTGGCCCTGGCGCTCGCGAGCAGCGCGTTGGCCGCCGACAAGCCCGCCCGCGGCGCCCATGCAGCCGCCGCATCGGACGACGCTTCCGCCGCCAGCCACGACATGGGCGACGGTCATGGCGGCCCCAGCGGGATGGATGCGGCCGAGGCCAAGATCTCGCCCGCCGACTACGTCTCCGCCCCGGTCAAGGAGGTGGCGCGCACCACCCACCACACCACCACCATCGGCGGCCGCACCATCGCCTACGAGGCCACCGCCGGCACGCTGACTCTGCGCGACGACGACGGCAAGCCGACCGCCTCCATGTTCTACGTCGCTTACGTGGCCGAGCATCACGGTACGGCCACCCGGCCGATCACCTTCATGTTCAACGGCGGCCCCGGCTCGTCCAGCATGTGGCTGCACATGGGTTCGCTGGGGCCCGTCCGGGTCCAGACCGAAGCGCCCCAGCCGAGCCAGGGCGCGCCTTACCACCTGGTCCCCAACGACAGCAGCCTGCTCGACAAGAGCGACCTGGTGTTCATCGACGCGGTCGGCACCGGGCTGTCGCGCCCGCTCGGCGACGTCAAGGGCGAGAAGTTCTGGGGCGTGGACCAGGACATCGACGCCTTCGCGCGCGGCATCACCCGCTACGTCGACATGAACAACCGCTGGAACTCGCCCAAGTTCATCTTCGGCGAAAGCTACGGCACGCCCCGCGCCTCGGGCCTGGCCTACACCCTGCAGGAGCAGGGCATGCAGTTGAACGGGATCATCCTGCTGTCCTCGATCCTGAACTTCGGCACGCGCGAGGCGGGCTACGACCAGAACGAGATCAACTTCTTCCCCAGCTACGCGGCGGCGGCCTGGTACCACGACAAGGTGCCCAACAAGCCGGCCGACCTCGGCGCCTTCGTGCAGCAGGCCCGCGACTTCGCCCGCGGCCCCTACGCTCTGGCGCTGGGCAAGGGCGACACCATCTCGCCGGAGGAGATGGACCAGGTGGCCTCGAAGATGAGCTACTTCACCGGCCTGTCCCCGGCCTTCCTCAAGCGCTCCGACCTGCGGGTGGGTCTCAACCGCTTCCGCGCCGAGCTGATGCGCGACCAGGGGGTGATCATCGGCCGGCTGGACTCGCGCTTCACCGGCACCGAGGCCGACACCGGCAACGAGGGCGCCAGCTACGATCCCGCCGACGTCCAGGTGGGCGGCCCCTATGTCGGCCTGCTGAACAGCTATCTGCGCGGCGAGCTGAACTACGACACCAAGCTGACCTACCGGCCGAACTACTACTCGGCCATCGCCCCGGCCTGGGACTGGAAGCACCACCCGCCGGGCGGTCGTCGCGCTTCGGCGGTGGCCGACATGGCCTTGGACCTGGGCACCGCCATGCGGCAGAACCCGCACCTGAAGGTGCTGTCGCTGAACGGCTACTACGACTTCGCCACGCCCTTTGGCGGCACCGAGTACGATCTCGCCCACATGCAGATCAGCAAGGCGCTGCAGCAGAACCTGCACTACGAATACTATCCGTCCGGGCACATGGTCTATCTGAACCCGGACGCGCTGAAGGTGATGAAGCGCGACCTGGCCCACTTCTACGACGAAGCGGCCAACGGCGCGGAGTAGGGTCTAGCCCCCTCCCCTTTAAGGGGAGGGGAACGGCGCTTAGGCGATCAGGGAACCCGGCGCGCGGTGAACAGCACGCCCGTCTCGTCGGGACGCGGGTTGAGGAAGTCCAGCCGGGTGCGCCCATCGGCGATCTGGCTGACTTCCACCGGCGCGGCCGAGTTGGTCAGCTTCCATCCCGCCGGCAGCACGATCGAATTGATCGCCCGGCCGAAACTGCGGTCGAACACCATCTCGTCGCCCACCACCTTGTAGCGGCCCGGATCGGTATAGGTCTCCGAGAAGCGCAGGCGGATCGATTCGCCCGCCTGCAGCGGCTTGAACTTGAACAGCACGATCTCGGTGTCGGGGGTGATCGTTTCCAGCTCGTGGTCGTGGACCCCGGCGGCGGTGATCTGGGCGCCCTTGAGGATCTGAGCGGGGATGGTCTCGCCGGTGTCCAGGTTACGCGCCGAGGGATTGGACGCCTCGCTGCCCGGACGCACCACGTTGACGTACTGGCCGACGCCTTCCTTGTCCTCGGTATAGTCGTGGTAGAGGTCGAAGGTGTGGGTCTCCGGCGGGCGCAGGAAGTAGACGATGTCGCGCGTCTGGATCGCCCGCTCGCCGAACTTCTTGGCCAGGCTGGACTTGCCGCCGGTAAAGCCGGGCGTCGGCGTGGCGCGGATCTTCAGCGGCGCCTCGGCCGGGGTGTTGTTGAGGAAGCTGATCCGCAGGCGACCGTCCGCCTCCTGGGTCACCTGGGACGGCACGTTGCAGGCCGTCAGCGTGTAGCCCACCGGCAGGACCACCGCGTTGCGCTTGTTGCCGAGCGGGCGGTCGAACACGATGTCGCGTCCGTCCAGGTGATAGCTGGGCTTGTCCTCGTAGGTCTTCAGGATGCGCACCCGGCCCTCGCCGCCATCGGCGGGCACCGGACGGGCCAGGGTGACGCGGATATAGTCGGACGCCAGGTCCGCCTTGGGATAGCCGGTCGTGCGCGCCTTCTCGCCGGTCACTACCTCGAAGTGCAGCGGCTTGCCGGTGGCCATGTCGGTCACGCTCTCGCCGGTGGCGACGCTGCCCTTGCGGATCGGGTTGAACAGGGCCGTCGCGCCGGATTTGTACTCGGTGATGTCGTACAGGATGAAGAACTTGCCCGTTTCCGGGGCCAGCAGCTCGTAGCGGGTGTAGGCGGTGGCCGCATGGGTCGGCGGGACCGCTATCGGCTGCGCCCAAACCGTGGGCGCCGACATCGCCGTCAGCATGGCGGACGCCGCGAACATCGCCACGCGCCACTTGGTTTTCGTATTCATTCCTGAGCCCTTCCCGACCGTTTATTTTATACGATAGCATTTGTGGCGCCGGCGGGCCCTCAAGCGCAAGCGGTCTCAAAGGCCTTGCCTTGATCCTGCCGAATATTCGAACATTGCGCCGCGCAACGGCTTGGTCGTGCGGCAACGAGGATTACTAAAAAATGTCGGCGTCTCGAATGCAATCGATCCTGCGCGCGGTTTCCACAGGCGCGCTCGCCGCCTGCCTGCTGATGGGCCCGCTCGCCGCCCAGGCCCAGGAAGCGGCCCCAGGCCCCGGCAAGACCTACACGCTGCCCGCAAGCTCCAAGACCGTCGCCTTCGGCCACTACGATGCGACCACGCCCCCGGTGCTGCGGGTCAAATCCGGCGATACGGTGGTGTTCGACACCGTGCTGACCAACAACCCCACCGGCCTGGAGAAGGCTGGCGTGAAGCCCGCCGACGTCCAGGACAGCCTGCGCGAGATCTACCAGAACGTGGCGGCCAAGGATCGCGGCCCCGGTGGCCACGTGCTAACCGGCCCGGTCTATATCGAAGGCGCCGAGCCCGGCGACACGCTGGAAGTGCGGGTCAGGAAGATCGATCTGGCCATCCCCTACGCCTACAACGCCTTCCGCTACGGCGCGGGCTTCCAGACCGACGACTTCCCCTATGCGCGGCTGAAGATCATTCCGCTGGATCGCGCCACCCGCACCGCCCACTTCGGACCGGGGATCGACATCCCGCTGCATCCCTTCTTCGGCAGCATGGGCGTGGCCCCGCCGCCCACCTTCGGTCGCTACGACAGCGCGCCGCCGACCATCATCGGCGGCAACATGGACAACAAAGAACTGGTGGAGGGCTCGACCGTCTTCTACCCGGTGTTCGTCCCCGGCGCCCTGTTCCAGATCGGCGACGGCCACGCCGGCCAGGGCAATGGCGAGGTGGACATCACCGCCATGGAGACCTCGCTGACGGGCACGCTGGAGTTCATCGTCCACAAGGGCGTCAAGACCGGCCCCTATCCGCGCGCCGAGACGCCGACCCACTTCATCAGCATGGGCTTCGACGACGACCTGACGGTGGCGACCCACAAGGCGGTCGCCGGGATGATCGACTTCCTGGTCGAGCACAAGCACATGACCCGCGACGACGCCTACATGCTGATCAGCGTCAGCGGCGACATCGACATCACCGAACTGGTCGACCGCAACAAGGGCGTCCATGTGATGGTGCCCAAGTCCATCTTCGCCCGTCCCTGAGCCTGCGCCGAAGCCCACGCCCGATCCCGGCGTGGGCTTCGATAACACGCTGGAAGAATACCGGCCGCGATCCACAAGCCGAGCGGCGGCGCGACCATGCACAGGATCGCACGGACGCCCACGCGCGATGCATCCGCCCCCTCGCCGATCGATACGCGCGGCGAACGCCCCGTGCCTGGGTGCGCAACTTGAGCGCGCGGCTGCAATGCGAACCTCTACCTCATAGTGCTCAAGCTGTTCCGGGGCTGGTCTTCAAGGCGCCCTGACGACCCCAACTTCGCCTTGTTGTCGCACCCCATATTGCGGGTTTGCAATCTTCCTGGCGTGGTAGAATATGAATCGTATACGCATTGGTTCGCGTAGATTCGAAACGTTGTAGCGTGGCCTTCGACGGCCAAACATCTGTAGTGTAACTGTATACCAGCCAATCAAACGCCGGGGCCCGTACTCCGGAATATACGTTTTCACGGCGCTCGCGGGGAAGCTTGCGCCAGGACGTTACCTCTTTGTCCGATCGCAGGCGCCCTTAGCCGCACCTCCTGCGATATCTATTCCTGAGTGACCTTGCCGACTTGAATATAGGGCGCACTCCGCAAGCGACAGAACAAAACAAAAATATCTACGGGCCAATCTGCTTCGTGCACGCGATTGGATACTGACATCTCAAGATAATACGGCGCCCAAAAATCGGCGTCAGCGATAAATCAGTTTTGGGGAATCCACACCGGCCAAGTCGAGTGGATGAAGAAGGGGATAGATCTATGAGGGCGAACACCACCCGCGAGCGGCTGCTCGCTTCGACGGTCATGTTCGGGGCCGCCGCCCTGTCGATGACCGCCGGCGCCGCCTCCGGTCAGACGGTCCAGACCGCGCAGAACACCACAGCCGCGCCCAGCGCCGCCGAAGCGGCCGCCCCGATCGTCGGCGCGCCCGACGCCTCGCAGGCCACCTCCGTGAAGGAAGTGGTGGTGACCGGTTCGCGCATCGCCCAAAAGGGCCTCACCAGCCCGAGCCCGCTGGCTGTGGTCAACAGCCAGGAGATCAAGCTCGAAGGCACGACCAACGTCGAAAGCCTGATCAACAACCTGCCCCAGGCCTACGCCGCCCAGACCTCGCAGTTGTCCAACGGCTCGACCGGGACCGCCACAGTCAACCTGCGCGACCTCGGCTCGACCCATACCCTGGTGCTGGTCGACGGTCGCCGGCTGATGCCCGGCGACCCCGGCACCCCCTCGGCCGACCTGAACAACATCCCCGCCCAACTGGTCGACCGGGTCGAAGTCACCACCGGCGGCGCCTCGGCCATCTATGGTTCGGACGCGGTCGCCGGCGTGGTCAACTTCATCATGAAGCATGACTTCCAGGGCGTGCAGATCGACGCCCAGGGCGGCTTCGCCCAGCACACCAACGGCCCCAACAGCTCGGTCGACAGCGCCATCGCCGCCTTCAACGTGTCCAACCCGCAAAGCGCGGTGCACGTGCCCAGCAGCGTGGTGGACGGCCGCACCTTGGACGTGACGGCGATGTTCGGCGCCAACACGCCCGACGACAAGGGCAACGTCACCGCCTACGCCGAATACCGCAACATGCAGCCGATCACCCAGGACACCCGCTCGTTCAGCGCCTGCTCGATCTCCAGCGCGGTCAGCACCACCCCCAAGGTGGCCGACACCCACATCTGCGCGGGCTCCTCCAACACCCAGTTCGGCCACTTCGTCGTGACCTCGCTGACCAGCCCCACCGGCACGAACATCGCCAACACCACCGCGACCCTCGCGGGCCGGGGCGTCAACACCGGCACGCTGTCGGACAACCCGAACGGCACCAACACCTTCGTGCCCTACACCAGCGCCCTGGCGTTCAACTTCGGCCCCTACAACTACATCCAGCGCGAAGACGACCGCTACACCGCCGGCTACTTCGCCCATTACCGGGTGAACGAGCACTTCGACCTGTACTCGGACTTCATGTTCGCCGACGACCACACCGTCAGCGCCATCGCCCCCAGCGGCCTGTTCCAGGGCGTCGGCGCCAACGGCGCCAGCACGGTGGGCGTGAACTGCAACAACCCGCTGCTGTCGGCCAGCCAGGCCGCCGCGCTGTGCGGAAACCTCGCGGGCACTAGCAACATCGCCAACCTGAACGCCGCCTACCGCTTCGCCAACGGCGGCGCCCCGCGCATCAACGACCTGCGCCACACCGACTACAAGATCGACATCGGCTCCAAGGGCGACCTGGCTCCGGGCTGGAGCTATGACGCCTACCTGCAGTACGGCACCTCGATCTACAGCGAGGAATACCGCGGCGACGTCTCGCTGGCCAAGGCGCAGAACTCCCTGCTGGTGAACCCCACCACGGGGGCCTGCACCTCCGGCGGGACCTGCGTCCCGCTCAACATCTTCAACGTCAACGGCCTGACGCCGGGCGCTGTGGGCTATGTGGCCACCCCCGGCTTCCAGGAAGGCGACACCGTCGAGCAGGTGGCCAGCGCCTCGATCACCGGCGACCTCGGCCAGTACGGGGTCAAGAGCCCCTTCGCCACCGACGGCCTGGGCGTGGCGTTCGGTACGGAATACCGTCGCGAGAACCTGTCGCTGAACACCGACCAGGAGTTCACCTCCGGCGATCTCGCCGGCCAGGGCGGCCCGCGTATCGGCAACTCCGGCACCTTCGACGTCTATGAACTGTTCGGCGAAGGCCGCCTGCCGCTGGTGCAGGACAAGCCCTTCATCAAGAACCTGTCGCTCGACGGCGCGTACCGCTTCTCGCAGTACTCCACCGCCGGCCGCACAGACACCTACGAGGGTCAGTTCACCTATGCGCCGACCAGCGACCTGAGCTTCCGTGGCGGCTATTCCCGCGCCGTCCGCGCGCCGAACGTCAACGAGCTGTTCGCGGCCCAGTCGATCGGCAACTACTCCGGCACCGATCCCTGCGCCGGCTCGGCCCCCACCGCCACCCTGGCCCAGTGCCAGCGCACCGGGGTCACGGCGGCCGAGTACGGCAACATCATCCCCTGCCCCGCCGGCCAGTGCAGCCAGCTCACCGGCGGCAACAAGAACCTGCAGCCGGAAAAGGCCGACACCATCACGCTGGGCGCGGTGTTCACGCCGACCTTCCTGCGCGGCTTCAGCCTGACCGTCGACTGGTTCGACATCAAGATCGACGGCCTGATCGTCAGCGGCGTGGGCGGGGCGGCGGTGACGCTGACCCAGTGCCTGCAAACCGGCACGCCGATCTACTGCAACCTGATCCATCGCGATACGAACACCGGCATCCTGTTCGGCAACTCCGGCTTCATCACCGCCACCAAGGTGAACACCGGCTTCGAACGCACCGAGGGTATCGACGTCGCCGCCAACTACCACTTCCGGCCGACCGACTGGCTCAACATCCCCAACGTGGGCGCCTTCGACCTGTCGATGCAGGGCACCTACACCACCGAGTTCGTCCGCCAGCCGGTGTCGGGCGGGGGAGCCTACGACTGCGCGGGCCTGTACGGCAGCGACCACTGCGGGGACCCGATCCCCAACTGGCGCCACCGTGCGCGCCTGACCTGGTCGCCGCCCATGCCGTTCACCCTGTCGCTGCAGTGGCGCTTCATCGGCAGCACCGAATTCGACGGCAACTCGACCAACAACTTCCTGCACCAGACCAACTTCAACGCGGTAGACGCCAAGATCCCGGCCTACAACTACGTCGACTTCTCGGCGACCTATCGGATCAAGGACGGCCTGACCGCGCGGATGGGGATCAACAACCTGGCGGACAAGGACCCGCCGGTGCTGGACTCCAACAACTTCCCGGCGTCGGGTCCCTCGCTCGGCAACGGCAACACCTTCCCCGGCGTCTACGACTCGCTGGGCCGGACCTTCTTCTTCGGCATCACCGCCGACTTCTAAGCGTCCAGAACATCGCTACTGGAAAGGGCGGCTCCAAAGGGCCGCCCTTTTTCTTCGTCGTATTCGTATCTGGAGTTGGCGAGCGGAGCACCGAGGCCTGCGTGCTTCGAGACGCGGCTTTCGCCGCTCCTCAGCATGACGAAAGTTTTTAGAATCCACTAGTTTCGCCATCCTGAGGAGCCCCGGAGGGGCGTCTCGAAGGACGCACTAGGCGGACCTCAGCCGGCGAAGCCCTGGGCCACCAGCCAGAGGTTCGCCGCGGTGATCACCCCGAACAGTCCCCAGGCCGACAGGCTCAACCAGCGCGGATTGACGTAGACGCCCATCAGCTTCAGGCTGCTGGTGAACCGCACCAGCGGGTAGATGGCGAAGGGCAGTTGCGCGCTCAGCACCACCTGGGTGAACACCAGCATCCTGCCCACCGCGTGCTCGCCCAGCATCAGCACGCCCACCAGCGCCGGGACGATCGCCAGCACCCGGGTGATCGCGCGTCGCTGCCAGCAGGGGATCTTCAGGTCCAGGAAGCCTTCCAGGATCACCTGCCCGGCGATGGTGCCGGTGAAGGTGGAACTCTGGCCCGAGGCGAACAGCGCCACGCCGAACAGCACGCCCGCAATCCCCACGCCCGTCAGCGGCGCCAGCAGGCGATAGGCGTCCTCGATGCTGTCCACCCGCATGCCGCCCACACGGTGGAAGGCGGCGGCCGCCAGCATCAGGATCGCTCCGTTCACCAACAGGGCCAGCAACAGGGAGACCACCGTGTCCGCCGTCGCCATCCGCAGCGCCATGGGCAGACCCTTGCGCCCGCCGTCGGGCTTGCGCGTCTGGACGATGGAGGAGTGCAGATAGAGGTTGTGGGGCATCACCGTGGCCCCCAGGATGCCGATCGCCACGTAGAGCATCTCGTGGTTGGTGAAGATCGCCGAGGTCGGGACCAGCCCCCTGGCCGCCGCCATCCAGTCGGGGCTGGCGAAGGCCAGCTCGACCCCGAAGCACAGGGCGATGGTGGCGATCAGGCCCAGCACGATGGCCTCGAGCTGGCGGAAGCCCTGCCCCTTCAGGCCCAGCACGAACAGGGTGTCCAGCCCGGTCAGCAGCACGCCCCAGGCCAGGGGCACATGCAGCAGCAGCTTGAACGCCAGGGCCGAGCCCAGCACCTCGGCCACGTCGCAGGCGACGATGGCGATCTCGGCCATAGCCCACAGGCTGCGCGACGCCCAGGGCCGGTACTGGTCGCGGCAGAGCTGGGCCAGGTCCCGCTCGGCCACCAGGCCCAGCCTCAGGCTCAGCACCTGCAGCAGGATGGCCGCCAGGCTGGACAGCACCACCACGCTCATCAGCGCGTAGCCGAAGTGCGAACCGGCCGAGATGTCGGTGGCCCAGTTGCCCGGGTCCATGTAGCCCACCGAGATCAGCAGGCCCGGCCCCAGGAACCGCAGCATCTGCTTCCAGGCCGGAACGCCCGCCGGCACGCGCACGGTCCCCTGGACCTCGCTGGGGCAGAAGGGGGCGGTGGCGGTGGTGGGCAGGCGGAGCATCAGAGCGATGTAGTCGCGCCTGAGCTTAAGCGCAGCAGTTTTGGCGTGGGGAAAGGAAAGTGCGTGCTTCGAGACGCGAGGCTCACGCCTCGCTCCTCAGCATGACGAAGATTTTCCAGCCCATCCACATACGTCATCCTGAGGAGCCCCAAAGGGGCGTCTCGAAGGACGCAGCCCCACAACTACTTGGCCGCCGGAACAGGCGCCGCGAACGCCCCCGTCGCGCCCGGATATTCCACCGGACTGACAAACCCCTCGGCCGACACCGACGACACGCCCACCAGCCAGTCGTCCAGCAGCACGTCCTTCAGCACCGTGGAGGTCCCGGTTGCATCCTGGCTGTGCTCCCAGCGCGGCGCGGTGCTGTCGCGCCACCAGACCCGGTAGCTGGCGGCGCCGGGCGCGGATTTCCAGCTCACCGCCGTGTCGTCCTTCAGCGCGCCGTCAGCCTTGATCGCCTCGGGCGGCGGCGGGGCGGAGGCCAGCAGGGCCATCGCCGCGATGTTCACCCGCGTCACCCGCGCCAAGTAGGGGACGTCCACCCAGGCCAGCACGTCGCCATAGGCGCGGCCGTTCTCGTTGCGCACGTTCTGGTGCTGGCGGTCCCAGTTCTCCGCGGCCTCGGTGAAGCGCACCGCCGGGAAGCCCTTGTCGAGCATCGGCACCTGGTCGCCCGAGCGGCCGTAGCGGTCGGTGCGAAACACCATCTTCGCCTTGAAGCCCGGCGTCGCCATCTGGGCCACGCCCTCGATGAAGCGGGCGACCTCGCGGGACGGGCTGTCGTCCTCGCCGCCGGTGGTGCGCCGCGCGGCCGCTTCCTTGGGGGTCAGGATGGACTTGTCGCCCTCGGAGAAGACCCGGACATAGCCGTCGATGTGGGCGCCGTTCTGGCCGTGGGTGTTGCCCACGATGTCGTTGTTCAGCGCGGCCTCCACATGCCAGCCCTGGGCCACGGCGTAGTTGGCCAACACGCGCGCGCCGTACAGCCCCTGCTCCTCGCCGCTGTCGATGGCGAACACCAAGGTGGCGGGGAACTTGTGCTTGGACAGCACCCGCGCCGCCTCGATCACCGCCGCCACGCCCGAGCCGTCGTCATCGGCGCCGGGGGCTATGGAGGTGGCGTCCATCACGTCGTTCACCCGGCTGTCGATATGGCCGCTGATCACGATCACCCGGTCCGGATCGGCGGTCCCGCGCTGGATCGCCAGCACGTCCTGCACCACCGCGCCCGCGGGCGGCAGGCGACTTCCGGTGAAGGTCTCCTGCGGCGTGGCGATCTCCAGGCAACCGCCGCACGCCTTGGCGATGACCGCGAACCGCCCCGCCGCCCAGCGCCGCGCCGCGCCGATGCCCTGGGTGGACGAGGTGGTGTCCGACAGGGTGTGGCGGGTGCCGTAGGTGACCAGGTGCGCGACGGTGGCGCGCAATTCCGCCTCGCTGACCGCGCTCGTGGTCTGGCGCACCAGGCGGGCGGGGGCGTCCTGCGCCGAGGCCACGGAGGGGATCGCCACGGCGGCGAGGAGGAGCAGACGGCGCATTGTATGGATCTCGCGAGTCGGTCAGGTCGGCGACACTCGCCCGGCGAGGGCGCCCAGGGCAAGTGGCGCCAACCCCTCTCCCCTTGTGGGAGAGGGGGGGGCCATTGCATAGGCAATGGGAGGGTGAGGGGTCGACGGGCGTTTCCCGCATGGCGTGGCGAGACCCCTCAACCTTCCCAGCTTCGCCGGGCCCCTTCCTTCTCCCGCAAGGCGAGAAGGAGAGAAAGCCGACTCAGCCCAAACGCCCTATAGTGCCCGAGATGTCGCGCCCCTTCTCACGCCACCCCCGCCCCAAGCGCCCCCGCACCGACGCCGATGCGCCGCCGGACGGCCAGCTCTCCGCCGCCATGCCGTCGCGCGAGGTCCTGGCCGCCTACATCCGCGACGCCGGCCAGACCGACGTGACCGAGATCGCCAAGCACTTCGGCCTCAAGGGCGCCGACCGCCGCGGCCTGCGCGTCATGCTGAAGGCGATGCAGGGCGACGGCGCGCTGGGCAAGCGCGGGCGCCGGGGCGTGGCCGAGGCCGGCGCCCTGCCCCCGGTCGGCGTGGCCGACGTGACCGAGCGCGACGTGGACGGGGACCTGTTCGTGCGCCTGACCGGCGCGGGCGGCGACACGCCCCTGGTGCGGCTGTCGCCTGACAAGGCCGAGAAGATCGCCGGCGCGCCGGGCCTGGGCGACCGGGTGCTGGTCCGCTTCGTGCGCATGGAGGACGGCGAGGTCGAGGCCAAGCTGATCAAGCGGCTGGGATCGAGCACCACCAAGATCCTCGGCGTGATCCGCAAGGCCCGCAAAGAGACCCGCGTCGAACCGGTCGACCGCAAGGTCAAGGACGTGCTGCTGCTCACCGGCCAGGACGCCGAGAAGGTCAAAGACGGCGACCTGGTCGTGGCCCAGCTGGGCGTCGGCCATCCCAGCCATCGCTACGGCCCCAAGCCCGGCATGCTGCTGGAAATCGTCGGGCGCGAGGACCAGCCGCGCGCCGCCTCCCTGATCGCCATCCACGCCCACGGCATCCCCACCGGCTTCCCCACCGAGGTCGAGGAGGAGGCCGAGGCTGCGCCGGCCCCGACGCTGAAGAACCGCACCGACCTGCGCGACCTGCCGCTCGTCACCATCGACCCGGTGGATGCGCGCGACCACGACGACGCCGTCTACGCCCAGCCCGACACCGACCCGTCCAACGAAGGCGGCCACGTGGTCTGGGTCGCCATCGCCGATGTGGCCGCCTACGTGCGCAACGGCACAGCGCTCGACCGCACCGCCTGGGACAAGGGCAATTCGGTCTACTTCCCCGACAGGGTCGAGCCCATGCTGCCCGAGCGGCTGTCGGCGGGGCTGTGCAGCCTGGTCCAGGGCCAGGACCGCGCCTGCATGGCGGTCGAGATGCGGTTCGACCGCAGCGGCCGCAAGATCGGCCACCGCTTCGTGCGCGGCCTGATGCGCTCGGCCGCCAAGCTGTCCTACGAGCAGGCCCAGGCCGCCATCGACGGCGAGCCCGACGACGCGACCGGCCCCCTGCTCGACCCGATCCTGCGCCCGCTGTGGGCCGCCTACGACACCATGAAGATCGGCCGCGAGGCCCGCTCGCCGCTCGAGATCGAATCCGAGGAACGCCGCATCAAGCTCAGCCCCGAGGGCGAGGTGATCTCCATCGAGAAGCGCAAGTCGCTGCCCGCGCACAAGCTGATCGAGGAGATGATGATCCAGGCCAATGTCTGCGCCGCCGAGACCCTGGAGCAGAAGAAGACGCCGCTGATCTACCGCATCCACGACGCGCCCAGCCAGGAGAAGCTGTTCTCGCTCGGCGACTTCCTGTCCACCATCGCCATCAAGTGGAGCAAGGGCGAGCCCGCCACCACCAAGCGCTTCAACCACCTGCTGGCCGAGACGCGCGGCGGCCAGCACGCCGAGATCGTCAACGAGGTGGTCCTGCGCACCCAGATGCAGGCGATCTACTCGCCCGACAACATCGGCCACTTCGGTATCAACCTCAGCCGCTACGCCCACTTCACCTCGCCGATCCGCCGCTACGCCGACCTGATGGTGCACCGGGCGCTGATCCGCGCGCTGAAACTCGGCGACGACGGGCTGAGCGACGTGGAGGTGACGCGCATGACCGAGACCGCCGAGCACATCACCATGTGCGAGCGCCGCGCCATGGCCGCCGAGCGCGACGCCACCGACCGCTACGTCGCCGCCTTCCTGGCCGACAGCCAGGGCGCCGAGTTCGAGGGCCGCATCACCGGCGTCACCCGCTTCGGCCTGTTCGTGCGGCTGGAGGACACCGGCGCGGACGGCCTGGTCCCGGTCTCCTCGCTGGGCAGCGAGTACTTCGTCCACGACGACCGCACCCACGCCCTGGTCGGCGAACGCACCGGCGCCCGCTGGCGGCTGGGCGCGCGGGTCCGGGTCCGCCTACTGGAGGCCACCCCGGTCACCGGCGGCCTGCTGTTCGAGATGCTCAGCGAAGCCGAACCCGCCGACCCCAACGCGCCGAGGGCGCGGCTGGGCGTGCGCCAGCGAACGGGCGGCCGACCTGGCGGTGGCAAGCCGTCGGGGGTGAAGCGGGGGAAGTCTGGAAGGGGGCGGTAGGGACGGCGGTGCGAGACGCGCCGCCCCGATCATCCCGACCTATTGGCTCTTACAGCCGCCGAAGGTCTTGCAGTTGATGTGGGTCTCGCTCTGCCAGGTTTTGGTCAGCACCCCATCGGCGTTGAACTCGAAGCGGTTGGTGGAGACGTCGCCCCTCGCCCCGCCCGCGAACATCCCGACGATGGGCACGAAGGTAGCCGCCTTCACGTGCGTATGGCTCGAATTGTAGGTGATGGTCTTGGAGCCGTCGGATGAGGTCTCGACCGACATCGGCTTGCCGAATTGAGCGACGATCTCGCTATAGGTGGTCGCGCCGATCTTCAGCGCAGCGATCTGATCGTCGGTGATGTCGGCCGCCGATGCAGCCCCGGCCACAGCCATGGCGACAGCCAGCGCGGCCATTGAGATTCTGATCATGAGGTCCCCCGAAAGCGCGGATAATGCACCGATCCCGCGAGCTGTCGAGTGGACGGGGGAAGCTGGGCGGCCATGGCACAACCACTAACTAACTCTCATCAATCTTCGACGCCTCTGACGCTCACCCGGTTTTTTTCGCTCATTACGATCACGATCAAGATGATGTCGGTGGAATTCCTCCATCTCCTCGCGCCTGATTTTTCTACCAAACTGCATAGAGATACCCCGGTACTTCGGGCCGAACATGGCAGAGAATTCATCTTGAAACTTCAAAAGCGCTCGGGATTCGACCGCGTCTCTAGCCTCATCTTCATAACCAGGCTCCCATGGTCGGTGACCGTACGAACCAAAGGCCTCTGATCGTCCGCCTTTGTAGCCAACGTAGATGCTCCCCCCCATCACCACATGACGCGGGTCAGGCATCAAAAGATAACCGTCCCCCATTTTGCGCCAATGGTCAGAACGTAGATACTGTTCCGGGTAGAGCCAATCTTTTTCGGCAGCTGCAATGTAGCGAAGCGCGCGCCGCTTAATAATGTAGTTGATTTCGCGCACTTCTTCTTCGTTCAGAACTCTCTCAGTCTGTATTTCTGTGAAATTGAACATTGCGTCACGCATTAGCCGTCTGTTGGGCCCCATCTTTGTAGCGTCCTGGTACGGATTACGGACCCACGTACGATTCGTCACCAGCAGAACCTTGTCCAGCGACAGCGGAAAGATTGTCTGCGTCCCAGCCCGTCTAATGTCGGGATCGTTCGGCGGAAGACATACCGCTGAGCCTGGAAAACATTCTCGATTGTAGATTGTAACGGGATTGTCTGAGACAATGAATTTGGTTGGCGATTGTGAGGCGTCGGCGATTTGCCAGACTGCGTCGGTCCAGGTCGCACTAAAGAGATTTTGGAGCCGCTGAAGCTCTTGCAAGGTGAAATTGTGATTCGGGCTATTGGTGAAGGAACGTAGCCACGCAAGGCCTTTCGGCGTCCGAAGCTTCTGAACGCTCATAAAGCGGATGAATGCGTGAAGCGATTTCTGATCGATTTTTGTATGATCATATTCGGAGAAATACTTAACAGCCGCCTTTGCCTGATCGTCTAATTCACCAAAGAAAAAACGCTCGATATCGACATTGCTAATTGTTCCCCATCGCGTGGTGTATAGATCATCTTGAGCGAAACACAACTTCGGCCCCCGGATTAGCAAATTTCTTCGCGCCCAGCTGTGACCGTTCCGCGTCATCACCTCCGGATTGAGGTCAAGATATTGCAGCTTCGCTTGATCAGGCAGCATGAACCGACGCTGATACCATTCAGGCACATAATGGTTGTGCTTATATTTTGAATAATCGCCCGACATGTTCCACTGCCTGATATGGCCTAATGCTCAATCCGAAAAACACCTAGACTATATATTCGTTAGCGCGCTCGTCCATTTCAAGATTTAGGCGCTGCGTCGGAGCGTCACCCTCGTTCATACAAATGGATATTCGTAAGGGCTACATGCTCCACCCTTCCCCCCTCCCCTGATCCATGACACCACCCGCCCACAACCGGAGATGACGGCGTGGTGGATTCGGCGGTCTTGATCGGCGCTGTGGGCGGCGGGGTCGGTGGGGCTCTGGGGGCGGCGGTGGGGTGGTTCGTCGGCAAGCGGCTGGGCAAGCCCGGGACCCGCACGGCCAACCTGGCGCCCATCCTCGGTGTGATCGCCGCCATCGGCGGATCGATGGCGGCGCGGGTGGTGCTGGCGCCCTCCGCCGAGAGCCGGATCGATGCGTCCAGCCCGACGCTCGCCATCCTGCACAGATACTATCCCGACAAGTACCAGCGCATCGTCGCCGTCGCCAAGGCCACCCCGTCCGACAGGATCGCGCTGCACAACGCGGTCGCCCCGATCATCGGCGAGACGGTGCGCGAGCACGCCCGCCAGATCGACGACGCCTCGGCGACCAGGCTGTTCGGCCTGCTGACGGCGGAGGCCAAGGTGATGCGCGACAAGGCGCCGGCCGCGTGCATCTCGATGCTGGCCGGCGGGTCGGCGCGGGTCGACCTGTCCACGATCATGACGCCGCAGATGAAGCGGATGGACGCCGACACCACCGCCGCGGTGCTGGAGCAGATCGCCACCCGCCCGGTCGCGCCCGCCCAGCCGCTGGCCCCGGCCCAGGCGCGTGCGCTCGCCCTCAGTGCGCTGGACCGGCTCGCCCCCGCCGACAAGGCCCTGGTCGCCGACATGTTCGGCCACGCGCGCCGGCCGGCGACGGACGTGGAGGCCCGCGCCATGTGCGGCTTCGACATCGCGCTGTTCCAGGACGCGCTGAACGGTCCGCCGGGCACGGTGCGGGCGCTGATCGCGGCGCGCTGAGGGCTGCTCCCTTCCCCCTCGAAGGGGGAAGGGCCGGGGATGGGGGTGAGAGCAGGCGGCTTGTCGAAGGTCTGTGGCGGCGCCTCGTCGGTGCTCTTGAGAGCGTGGCCCCCCCGACCCTCCCCCTTCGAGGGGGAGGGAGGCTATAGCTTCGCCCCATGCAGCCGTCCCTACAGCCCCCATCCCCCGCCCAGCTCTTCGTCCCGCCCCACGTCACCAAGGCTGCGCTGTTCCTGGGCTTCCTCAAGATCGGGCTGATCGGGTTCGGCGGGGTGGGGCCGTGGGCGCGCCGCGTGATCGTGGAGGAGCGGGGCTGGATGGCGGAGGCCGACTACGCCGCCGTGCTCGGCTTCGGCCAGATCCTGCCCGGCGCCAACACCATCAACGCCGCGGTGATCATCGGAGACCGGTTCCAGGGGGCGGCGGGGGCGGCGATCGCGGTGCTGGCCCTGCTGTCGGCGCCGATGGCGGTGCTGATCGCGGCGGCGGCGCTGTACGACCGGTTCGGGAGCTTGCCCGACGTGCGCGGGGCGCTGAGCGGAGTGGCGGTCGGCGCAGCCGGGCTGGTGATCGGCACGGGGCTGAAGATGGCGCGCAAGCTCAGGCCCGACGCCATCGCGCTATTGGTCGGCGGCTGCGCCCTGGTGGCGGTGGCGGCGTTCCGCGCGCCCCTGCTGGCGACCGTGCTGGCGCTGGCGCCCATCGGGGTGGGGCTGAGCTTCGTGCGCAGGTCGCCGCGATGAAGCCTGGCGTGCTGCTCGCGCTGGCCAAGACCTTCGGCGGCCTGTCGCTGGTGGCGGTCGGCGGGGCCAATGCGGCGGTGCCGGAAATCCAGCGCCAGGTGGTCGGGCGGCTGCACTGGATGGACGACGGCGCGTTCGCCCACCTGTTCGCCATCTCCCAGGCCGCGCCGGGTCCCAATGTGCTGCTGGTCAGCCTGATCGGCTGGCGGGTGGCGGGGTTGGCGGGGCTGCTAGTGGCTACAGTGGCGATGAACCTGCCCTCCTCGCTGCTGGCGTTCGCGGCCGGGCGGGCGTGGCGGCGGTGGTCGGCCTCGCCCTGGATCGGCCGGCTGCAGCGCGTGTTAGGTCCCATCGCGGTCGGGCTGATCGTCGCCAGCGGCGTGGTGATGGCGCGCACCTCCGACCATGGCCTGATCGCGGCCGGCCTCACCGCCGCTGTGGCCGCCTTCGTGGTGTTCAGCCGCCGCAGTCCGATGTGGGCGCTCGGCGCCGCCGCCGTCGCCGGGGTGGCGCTGAACCGGCTGGGCGTGGGGCTGTAGCCCCGCCCCTCGCTAGCGTTCGGGCGTGGGCAGCGGGGCGTAGGCCGGCGGGACCGGCAGGCTGCTGGTCGGGGGATTGTAGCGGGACTGTTGCGGCCGGTAGCCCTGAGGCGGTGAACGCACCGGCAGGCGCGTCACCTGGTCGAAGATGGTGCGCTGTTCGGGCGAGAGCACGGCGTAGAAGGCGCGCGTGGCCTCGGCCTGGCGCTGGAAGGCGGCCTGCTGCTTCTGCATCTGGTGCAGCAGGGCGTCCAGGCGCGCGGGCGTGGGCAGGGCGTTGAGCTCTTCCGCCTGTTCGCCCTGGCGCGCACTCTCGGCCCGGTCGACGGCGGCGGAGTCCTTGTAGAGCCGCCAGGCCGGATGCTGGCTCAGCTCCAGGTGCAGGATCTCGGGCAGGGCCTCCATGGGCGGGGGCTGGGCGAGCGCGCTGGACCCTGCCAGCGCCAACACCATCAGGGCCACCGCCGACAACGCCACGGCTCTCATCACGCTACACTCCGACGTCTTACTTTGCAGCGTTGATGCGCCCAAACCCCCTGGCTGTCGATGGTCCAGCCGCGCCCCGACCCATCGGCTGACGGATCGGGGCGCGGGCCGGGTGCGGGCGGCGGGGAGACCGCCTACAGACGGAAGCGCAGGCCGAGCTCGAAGGTGCGGTCGGAGCGCGCCGTGTCGCGCGGGAACAGGGTCGGGTTGCCGAAATAGTCCTGCGAGACCGTGCGGGTCAGGTTGGCCAGGTCGGCGGTCAGCACCAGCTTGGGCGTCAGGGCGTAGCTCATCGACATGTCGAGGTCGCCATAGGGCTGGGAGATGATCGTCTGGGGCTGGTCGCCGCCGGCGTTGAAGGCGACCACATACTTGCTGCGCCAGTTGTAGGCGAGACGCGCCGAGAACGGCCCGCGCTCGTAGATGCCGACCAAGTTGTAGGAGTAGCGCGAGACGTTGGCCAGCGCCTGCTTGACCGACGGCGCGCCCGGCGACGCGGGGGACATGGTGTAGGAGTCGATGTAAGTGAAGTTGGCCTGGGTGCCGAAGCCTTTGAACAGCGGCGGCAGGAAGTCGTAGAACTGCTGGTAGGCCAGCTCCAGCCCCTGCAGTTCGCCGGCCCCGGTGCTTTCGGGTTCAGTGACCAGATAGCTGATGTTGTTGACCACCGTCGGCACGCCGAAGTTCTCGATGTAGCCGTTGATGTCGCGGTGGAAGTAGGTGCCGGTCACGCTGCCGGTCTTGGCGAAGTACCACTCCAGCGCCGCATCCACGTTGGTCGAGGTGGTCGGCTTCAGGTTCGGGTTGCCGGCAGTGCCGGTGCCGATCAGGGTCGGGCCGGGCGAGTTCAGGCTCAGCGCCGGGTTCAGGGCCGAGAAGTCGGGGAAGGTCACGGTCTTGCCCGCCGAGACACGGAAGTAGACGTTGCGGATCAACCCGACCTTGCCGTTGAAGGACGGAAGCACGTTCTGGTACGAGGGCGTGGAGTCCACCGCCGATACATTGGTGGTGAACGGCAGCACCTGGAAACCGAGCAGGCTCTCGTCGGTGTCCACCACGCGCACGCCGAAGTCGCCGGTCACCGGGTGGTCGGCGACGCTGAAGTCGAAGTTGGCCTTGATGTAGCCGGCGTAGCTGTGCTGGGTGGCGTGGAAGGTCAGGGCCGGATCATAGGGTTGTTCGCCGGGCGCCTGGCCGAACAGGGCGCGCAGCTGGTCGGTGTGGCTGAGCGTATATTGCGGGTCGGCGTTGAACCACTGGGTCACCGCCAGCGACCGGTCGCCGCCGAGGAAGTTGGCCGGCGACAGGGTGCCCAGGCCCGGTAGGCTCGCCGCCGAGATGGCCGAGCCGGCGGGCGCGGGGATGCCGTTGCCGTTGCTGGCCTCGCTGTTGGCGGTCCGGTAGGCGTAGCGAAACCCGACCGTGACCGACTTGATGAAGGGCAGGTCGAGATCGTAGGTCGCGTCGATCCGCAGGGCGAGCTCGTCGCCGACCTGGCGTTCGTGGTCGTCGAACAACTGGTTCAGATCGAAGTTGTTGGCGCTGGTGACGTCGACCCCGCCTAGCACCGAATTCGGCGTGCCGTTCTGCAGGAAGTTCACCGCATAGGTCGGCGCATTGAAGCGGGTGTCGAGGATGACGTCGCGCTGCTGGAAGATGCTGTAGGTGTAGGAGGCGTCGCTGGTCACCGTCAGGCGGTCGTGGCTCCACTTGCCGCCGAACGCGTTCTGGAAGGTGTCGGTGCGGGCCTCGAACGCCTGGTTGCTGGTCAGGGTGAAGTTGTTCAGCGAGGAAAGCGACGCGACCTCGTTGCTGCCCGGCTCGGTGGTGAACGACTGCAGATTCCCGGCGCCCGGGATGCCAATGAAGTAATCGTTCGAGGTGTTGTTGCGATAGCCGGTGTAGATGCTGTCGAAATAGAACTCCAAATTGTTGCTCGGCCGCCACTGGGCCGAGAAGTTCGCGCCATAGCGGGTACGGTCGCCGAGCGCGGCGATATCGCCGGTGGTCTGCGGGATCTGCAGCGGCTGGCCGGTGGCCGGATTGGTCGGCCCGGCGATGGAGACGAAGTTGAAGGCCGTCTCGTCCAGATAGCGCCGCTTCTGATACGACAGCGACAGCAGCGCCCCGACATCGCCGATGCCGGTATGCCAGCGGTCGCTGACCAGCAGGCTGCCGTTGGGATCGAGCGCGTCGCGCTGATCGCCATAGATGCCGCGCACGGTGCCGGCGACCTCCAGCCCGTCGAAGTCGAGCGGGCGCCGCAGCCGGATGTTGATCAGGCCGGCGATGCCGCCTTCGAGCTGATCGGCGGAAACCGTCTTGTAGACGTCCAGGCCCGAGACCAGCTCGGCCGGCAGGTCAGACAACGACACCGAGCGGCCGGTGGTGGTGAAGATGTCCCGGCCGTTGATCTCGGTGGTCACGTTGGGCAGGCCGCGCACCAGCACACTGGACGCCTCGCCCGCCGCGCGGGTGATCTGCACGCCGGTGATCCGCTGGAGCGCATCGCCGACGGTGTTGTCCGGGAACTTGCCGATGTCCTGGGCGACGATGGAGTCGACGATGTCGGTGGAGTTGCGCCGGATCGACTGGGCGCCCTGCAAGCTGGCGCGCAGGCCGGTGACCACCACTTCGTTGACCGTATTGCCCGAACCCGGCGTGGAGCCCGCCTCGGGCGCAGCGCCAGCCGCGGCCTGGGGCGTGGAGCCGGTGTCGGCCGCCGTCGCGATCGGCGCCGTGGACTGGCTTCCAGCGGTCTGGGCGCCTGCGGATGCGCACGTCAGCCCCCAAAGGACCGTCGCAACGGCGGCGGACGACAGCAGTTGTAGGCGTGCGGACATTCGACTTCCCTCCCGTCAGATCTCATTTGTCTGACCTTTCGCCATTTGTATGACATATAAAATCCGCGTCAAGCGGCCTTTGGCGTCCGACAGGCGCGACACGCCGTCCGCGACCTCCAGGCCACGGACGGCGTCAGGCGTCGGGGATCAGCGCAGGTCCAGGACCACCACGGACTTCGGCGGCAGCACGGCCTTCAACGCCCCGCCCTCCAGCTTCGCGCCGGCGAAGACCACGGGCTTGACCAGGCCGGGGTGTTCGAACGTGTTGATGCTGTTGATCGCCGGGCCGGTCAGCACCCTGCCCGCCACCGTCTTCAACGAAGCCCCTTGCAGGGCCACGGCCACATCGGCGGAGCGATGCGGATCGAGATTGACCAGGGCCACGTGCACCACCCCGTCGGCGCCCTTGGCGGCGGAGGCCTGCACCTCGGGCACGGTGAAGCCGGCGTAGCTGTAGTCCGACGTCTTCACCTGCACCGGATAGGCTGTGGCGTCCTGGAAGCCCTTGTACATGTCGAACACATAGTAGCTGGGCGTCAGCACCATCTTCGGCCCGTCGGTCAGGATCATCGACTGCAGCACGTTGACCATCTGGGCGATGTTGGCCATCCGCACTCGGTCGGCGTGGGCGTGGAAGATGTTCAGGGTCGAGGCCGCCACCAGGGCGTCGCGCAGGCTGTTCTGCTGGCGCAGGAAGCCCGGATTGGTTCCCGGATCGACGTCGGTCCACACCCCCCACTCGTCGACCACCAGGGCCACGCGCTTCTTCGGATCGTACTTGTCCATGATCGCGCTATGGCGGGTGATCAGCTCGTCCATGTGTAGGGCGCGAGACAGAGTCGAGATCCACTGGTCCTCGCCGAAGTCGACCGGCGAGCCCTTCTTGGCCCAAACGCCGGTGGGCACGGTATAGTAGTGCAGACTGAGGCCGCCCATGTACTGGGCCGCCTCGCGCATCATCACCTCGGTGAAATTATAGTCGTCCACGTTGGGGCCGCTGGCGATCTTCATCAGCTTCTCGCCGGCCGGGACCTTGACGAAGGTCTGGTAGCGGCGGAACAGGTCCGCGGCGTATTCGGGCCGCATGTGGCCGCCACAGCCCCAGACCTCGTTGCCGACGCCCAGATAGGGCAGCTTCCAGGGCTGTTCGCGCCCGTTGGTCCGGCGCTCCTGGGCCAGGGTCGAGCGGGTGGGCGAGGTGATGTATTCGACCCATTCGGCCAGGTCGCGCGGCGGGGTGCTGCCGATGTCGCCGGCCACGTAGGCGTCGGCCCCGACCAGCTCGGTGAAGGTCATGAACTCGTTGGTGCCGAAGCTGTTCGGCTCCTCGACCCCGCCCCAGTTGGTGTTGACCCGCACCGGCCGCTTGTCGCGCGGGCCGATGCCTTCGCGCCAGTTATACTCGTCGGCGAAGCAGCCGCCGGGCCAGCGGATCACCGGCACGTGCAGCTCGCGCAGCGCCGCCAGCACGTCGTTGCGATAGCCGCGGGTGTTGGGGATCGGCGAGTTCTCACCCACCCAGACGCCGCCATAGATACCCGTCCCCAGGTGCTCGGCGAACTGGCCGTAGACGTGCCGGTCGATGGTCGGGCCCGGCTGGTCGAGTCGGACGACGACGCTGGCCTGGGTCGGCGCGGCGATGGTCGGAGCCGCCGAGGCGGGCCCGGAAACCCCCGGCGCACCAAGCGTTACAATGGCCGCGAAGGCCGCCCACGGTCGCAACATCCTGGCGTTCATGCGTCTCTCCCAACCATCGAGCGGCGCCTGACAGCGCCATTTCATTTTGTCCGAGTAATACAAGCTGTACATTCGGCTGCAAGAGGGCTTTATGCGACAGCGCGGTTCACCCTTTTCCTCCCGCCGTCGCCTATGCTCAACTCGATCGGGCAGCGGAGAACGGAATGCGTGGTAGGAGCGACGCCCCTCAGGGCGAGAAACCGGCGCCCGCCAAGGAGCGGATACACACCGCCATCGCCCGCCAGCTCGGCGTCCTGATCGTCTCCGGCGCCTATAAGCCCGGCGATCTACTCGACAACGAAATCGCCTCCAGCGAGCAGTTGCAGGTGTCGCGTAGCGCCTATCGCGAGGCCATGCGCATCCTCGCCGCCAAGGGCCTGGTGGAGAGCCGGCCCAAGACCGGCACCCGCGTCAGTCCGCAAAGCCACTGGCGCCTGCTCGACCCAGAGGTGCTGGCCTGGCTGTTCGAATCCCAGCCAAGCCTCGAATTTCTCAAGGGTTTGTTCGAACTGCGGATGATCGTGGAGCCGGAGGCCGCCGCCCTCGCGGCCAGCCGGCGCACCTCCGACGACGTATCGCGGATGCGGCGCGCGCTGCAGGATATGGAGCGCAACACCGTGGCCACCGACGAGGGCCGCGCGGCCGATCGGGAGTTCCACGACGCGGTGCTCGACGCCACCCGCAACCCGGTGGTGATCTCGCTGGCCAGCGGCATCGGGGCCGCGGTGCGCTGGACCACCATCTACAAGCAGCGCGACCGCTCCCTGCCCCGCGACCCCATGCCGGAGCATTGGAAGGTGTTCGACGCCATCGCCATGGGCAGTCCCGACGAGGCCCGCATCGCCATGCAGGCCCTGGTCGCCCAGGCGCAGGAGGATACGCGGCTTTCGCTGTGAGGGGCGGCGATGGAGCGCGTGCTTCGAGACGCCCCTGCGGAACTCCTCAGCATGACGAACGCATGGGAACATAGATAGACGATTGATTTCACTACCTTTCGTCATGCAGAGGAGCGCGCATCGGGCGCGCGTCTCGAAGCACGCAGGCCCGCATCCACCGCCCAGCCCCCCTCCCCATCGCCAAGCGCCCTCTTGCAAGCCCGCCGGCAAACCGCCTATTGTCTGACTTATAGATTTGTCGGGTGATCGCAGTGGATCGCAACAGACGGGCAAAAGTGGGAGGTCGCGTGAGGCTAGGTCTGATCATCGGTACGGCGTTGTCGGCGCTGCTGGCCGCCGGCGCGGCGCACGCAGGCGACGCACGCAAGACCCCGTTCGGCGCCACCGCCGACGGGACCCCGGTGGAGGCGGTGACGCTGACCAACGCCCACGGCGTGAGCGCGCGGATCATCGCCTATGGGGCGGCCCTGCAGTCCCTGGTCGTCCCCGACCGCACGGGGCGCAAGGCCGACGTGGTGCTAGCCTTCCCCGAAATGGCTGGCTACCTGAAGACGCCCAAGTATTTCGGGGCCACGGTCGGCCGCTACGCCAACCGCATCGCCAAGGGCCGCTTCAGCCTGGACGGCAAGAGCTACACCCTGGCGATCAACGACGGGCCCAACGCCCTGCACGGCGGCCGCAAAGGCTTCGACAAGGTGGTTTGGGGCATAGGCGAGCTGAAGAGCGGCCCGGTCGCCAGCGCCACCTTCACCTATACCAGCCCCGACGGCGAGGAAGGCTATCCGGGGACTATGAAGGTCGCGGTGACCTACAGCCTGAACGAAGCGAACGCCCTGACCATCCGCTACCAGGCGACCACCGACAAACCGACCGTGGTCAACCTGACCAACCACAGCTTTTTCAACCTGGCCGGCGCATCGTCGGGGCGCGATATCCTGGGCCAACGCCTGATGATCGCGGCCGATAAGTATTCACCTGTCAGCGCCGTGCTGATCCCCGAGGGCGATCCGGCGCCGGTCGCCGGCACCCCGTTCGACTTCCGCACCCCGCACCTGATCGGCCAGCGCATCCACACCGGGACCGACGCCCAGCTCCTCTACGGCCAGGGCTACGACCACAACTTCGTGCTGCGCGGCGGCGTGACCGAAAAGCCCAAGCTGGCCGTGCGCCTGGACGATCCGGCGTCGGGCCGGGTGATGGAACTGTGGACCACCGAACCCGGCGTGCAGTTCTATTCCGGCAACTTCCTGGACGGGACGGTGGCGGGCAAGGAGGGCTATATCTACCGCCAGTCCGACGGCATGGCGCTGGAGCCGCAACACTTCCCCAACTCGCCCAACCGGCCCGACTTCCCGAGCGTGCGGCTCGATCCCGGCCAGGTGTTCCGCCAGGTCTCGATCTACAAGTTCTCCACCGAGCCGAAGTAACGGCCCGCCCCTCTCGCCACGCCATCCAGAACCATCGCCGCGGCCGCCCGCCGGACGCGCGCCCATGGGAGAGCCTTGACATGCATACCCGCCGTCTCCTGCTCCAGGGCGGAATCGTCTCCGCCGCCGCCCTGGCCTTCGGCTCCGCCTTCGCGACGGCCCAGGTTCCGGGCGAGCTGGCCGCGCCGGAGGCCCAGCCCCATCCGGCCGAGACCTCGTTCGGCGACCGCATGAGCGGCGACCTGACCGGAACCCACGACCCCTGCATCATCAAGCAGGGCGACACCTACTATGTGTTCGGCAGCGACCAGCTGGGCAAGGAGGGCGAGCACCACTGTCCCTGGCGCACGTCCAAGGACCTGCTGCACTGGGAAGCGCGCGGGAACCTGTTCGACCACCTCCCGCCCTGGGCCCAGGAGGCGGTGCCCGGCACCAAGGCGATGTGGGCGCCCGACATCTCGGTGATCGACGGGCGCTATCACCTGTACTACGCGCTCTCGACCTTCGGTTCGAACCGCTCGGCCATCGGGCTCTACACCAACGCCACTCTGGACCCGGCCGACAAGACCTATGCCTGGAAGGACGAGGGGCTGGTGTTCGCCTCCCAGCGTTCCGACGACTACAACTGCATCGACCCGGCGCAATTCCAGGATCGCGAGGGTAATCACTGGCTGGTGTTCGGCAGCTTCTGGGGCGGGATCAAGATGATCCGCCTGGACGCCAAGACCGGCAAGCCGCACCCCGGCGACCGCCAGGTCCACGACCTGATCCGCCGCCCCGCCCCCGTCGGCGCGCCGGACGCGGTGGAAGCGCCGTTCATGATCGAGCGCGACGGCTGGTACTTCCTGTTCGCCTCCTACGACTACTGCTGCAAGGGCGTGGCCAGTAGCTACTATGTGGTGATGGGCCGCTCGAAGTCGGTCACCGGCCCGTTCCTCGGCCGCGACGGCAAGCCGATGACCGAGGGCTTCGGCACGCTGGAACTGCGTGGCGACATGCACTGGCGCGGGCCGGGCCACGAGGCGGTGCTGCGCGAAAAGGACCGCGACTATCTCGTCTACCACACCTACGACGCCGCCCATCAGGGCGCGAGCACCCTGCGCATCTCGCCGATCGTGTGGACGCCGGACGGCTGGCCGACGGTGAAGCTGTAGGGACGGCGCACACACGGGACCAGCGGGCGCCCCGCCGGGACCAGGGCTTTCGGTCGGGCCATGCCTGACGGGTTTGGTCTTGACCGACCCGGAACCAGCGGCCACCAGATGCCGGATCGCGCCGGCGGCGGCGGGCTGTGTGGTATGGCCCCGCGCCGCGCAGACGATGCTCGAAAGTCCACCGGAGACGACATGAAAAGGCTCATTGGGACCACCGGCCTCAACGGGTTTCTCGGTCGTCACCTCGGAGCCGCGCTGCTAAGAAACGGCTATGAGACCTACAACATACCGCTTTCGATTCGGAGAGATCCGGAAGCATTGAATCGGTGGATATCGGTCAATCGACCGGCCGCGGTATTCCATCTCGCCGGCATAGTGGATGTCGGATACTGCCGGGCGAATCCGCTGGAAGCCGTACACGCCCACATCGTCGAGACCTCGAACTTGCTGGAGGCCTTGCGGCTATCCGGTCCCGAGACGCCTTTGATCTATGTCGCCACCGATAAGAGTTTCGGGGAGCAGCAGGACTGCGAGCTGGAAACGCCCTACCGGCCCGTCTTCGCCTATGACAGCTCAAAGGCTTGTGCGGACATCATGGTCGAAAGCTTCCGTGCGAGCTACAATCTCCCGATCCATCTTCTGAGGTTTCCCAACTTCTACGGGGAAAACGACGTGCACTTGGAGCGATTGGTTCCGAGCGTCTGTATCGCCACCGCCAACGACACGCCGCTTGTGGTCAGGACCAGAACTGACGGCACCTATAGGCAGTACATATATGTTCAGGATGCCGTCGGAATATTGCTTTCCGCCCTTGAACGCGTACTTAGCGGAGCGGATGTGGCGGCCAAAAGTCATTTCGGCCCCTCGACACTGAAATGCGTCGGCGATGTGATCGCCGACGTCCAGGGACTGTCCGGGCGGGCGATCGAGGTGACGGTGCTCAACCAACCGAATGAGACGTCCACCATCAGCCTGAAGGATGAGAACCAATTCGGTTACGCCTACACCGATTGGCTGGACGGGCTGGCCCGGACATTCGCCTTCTATAGCGCGATGAAATCGGGGTAACGGTCGCCGCCATGAACACCACCGTCGTCGCCGCCCTGCAGATCGGTTCTGACTATCGGGGCAAGGCCGCGACCCTGGACCATGTCCTCGCCTTCGAAGATGAGATCACAGCGTCCGGCGCGTCGCTGGTGGTGATGCCCGAGGCGCTGCTGGGCGGGTATCCGAAGGGGGAGACGTTCGGCACGCGCCTGGGCTATCGCCTGCCCGAGGGGCGCGAGACGTTCGCCCGCTATCACGACAACGCCGTCGACCTCGACGGGCCGGAGCTGGCGGCGCTGGCGGGGCTGTCGGATCGCACCGGCGCGGCCCTGGTGGTGGGCGTGATCGAGCGGGCGGGGTCGTCGCTGTTCTGCACGGCGGTGTTCCTGGAGCCTGGGCTGGGCCTGGTCGCCAAGCACCGCAAGCTGATGCCGACTGGAACCGAGCGGCTGATCTGGTCCCAGGGCGACGGCTCGACCCTGCCGGTGATCGCGTCGAAGGCCGGGCGAATCGGGGCGGCGATCTGCTGGGAGAACCACATGCCGCTGTTCCGCGCAGCCATGTACGCCAAGGGCGTGGAGATCTGGTGCGCGCCGACCGTCGACGAGCGCGACATCTGGCGCAGCTCGATGCGCCACATCGCCCACGAGGGCCGCTGCTTCCTGATCAGCGCCTGCCAGGTGCAGCCGTCTCCGGCGGAACTGGGGATCACGGTGGAGGGCTGGCGCGACGACCGTCCGCTGATCGGCGGCGGCAGCATGATCGTCGGCCCGCTGGGCGACGTGCTGGCCGGTCCGCTCGACGCCGAGACCGCCCTGCTCACGGCCGTGATCGACCAACGGGACATCGTCCGCTCACGCTATGATCTCGACGTCGCCGGCCACTATTCCCGACCCGACATCTTCAGCCTGGCGGTGGATGAGACGCCCAGGCCCGGGACGACCTTCGTCCGCACGTAAAGATGGCGCCTGGACACATTGCGCACGCACCGGCGCAATCGGCTTGACGTCGAGTCCGAATATGTTGACGATCTCCACACCATACCCAGCAGCTTCCTTACGAATCTCCGCCGCTCATGGATGACACGGATCTGACGGGCCAAACGTCACAGATGTTTCAGGTACTCTTTAAATTACACGGCCTTGATCACATCAAGCGATAGGCACATCACCTAGATTCGGTGGATACGAAGGCAAAATGCCTCTCGAATAAAGAATTGTTTCTTTTGCGGAACAGTAATATGCTTGAAGCATTCGACGCACTTACCGTTGGATTCTGCATTGCGGACCTCGAGTGCCGGGTCTTGAGCGCCGACCGCAGGTTCACGGCCATGCTCGGCTACACCGACGCGTTGGCCATGGGTTTCTCCATGCACGCAGTCACCTACCCGGACGACAAGAGCGCCAGCTTCAGGATCAACCGGCACGTGGTCGAGACTGGAGAGCCCCTCATCTATCGGAAGCGATACAAACGCGCCGACGGACAGGTGTTCTGGGTCGAAAATAGATTGAGCCTGATGGGGACCCAGGCGGAAAAGACCCTCCTGATCGCCAGCGTCGAGGCGACGGCGCCCACACCCGTCGAAGATCGCGGGGTTGGCAAGATGCAGTATTCACGCAGCGTCTGCGCCAAATACATCGCCGATATAGCTGCACAGCTCGGCGCCATGGCCGATGCGCATCAACTTGATACAACCGCCAAGTTACTTCATCTTTCTGCAAAAATGGCTGCGGCGGAAGCGGATCTGGCCGATCGAAATGGCGTCAAGCCACACTAGAGCATTTTCGAGCGAAGTGGATACCGGTTCGCGTGAAGAAAATGCGCTGAATCAGGAAACCAGAGTGTTCAGCCGAACCGATAGATTCGGAAAACGCTCCAGGCGGCGAAACGCCCGCCGGACACGTGGTCGTGGCGGGCGTGGAGGCTGTGGACGCCTCAGGATCAGAAGGTCTTGCTGATCCCGCCGAAGAAGCCGCGTCCGGCGCCGAACTGGGGCGCGCCGACGCCGACGCCGGTCCCGTCGCGGATCTCGTAGATCTTGTTCGCCACGTTGACGACATCGAAGCGCACGTCCACGTGGCCCGCGTACGGCAGGTCGAAGTGGTGCGAGGCGGTCAGGTTCACGGTCACGTAGCTCGCCACGTGAGCCCCGTTGGGCACCGAGCTTCCGTCCGGCAGGTCCTGGTCGCGACGCAGACCCGAACCGTAGAGCATGTCGAACCCGACCCGCGTGCCGCCGATCGCGCCGTCGCGGATCAGATAGGAGCCGCCGGCCGAGCCCGTATAGGTCTGATCGTGGTCCAGATAGATATAGTTCCGGGAGATATAGGCGAGGTCGGCGGCGCTGAAGTTGAACTGGCTGGAGTCGATATCCTTACCCTGCGCCCGCTCGTGGGTGAAGTTGGCGTAGAGGGTGAGCGGCCCTTCGGAATAGTTGGCGGTGAACTCCTGCCCGAAGATCAGCCCTTTCTCGTAGTTGAACGGCGTCAGGATGATCGGCGCGCCGAACTGGCCTTCGTCGATCAGGTTCTGGGACTTGCGGTACCAGACGTCGACGCCCAGCGTCAGACGACCGTGCAGCAGCTTCTGCTCGCCGCCGATGTCGTAGTAGTTCTGCCGCTCGGCCTTGGGCACAGTGTCGGCCGTGACCTCGGACGCCGCCGTGGTGTTCTGGAACTTGGCCACGGTGGGGCTGGCGACCAGCTCGAAGGGCGGCGGGTTGAAATAGCGGGCGTAGCCGGCGTGAATGGTGGCGCCGGGCAGCGGGATCCACACCAGGTTCGCCCGCGGCGAAAGCTGGCTCTCGTTGCGATAGCTGTTCAGCACGTCGCCGCGCAGGCCGTAGTTCAGCGTCAGGTTGGACAGCAACTTCCACTCGTCCTGCAGGTAGACGCTGTAGGTGAACTGGGTCTTGCCGCCATTGTCCAGAATGGTCTCGGGGACGTTGGAGGTCTGCGCGCCCGTATCATCGGTTGGCAGCACCTGGGACGCGGTGTCGCTGGTGGCGCGCTCGCCCTGGATGATGATCCCGCCACGCAGGGTGTGGTCCGGCGTCAGCTTGTAGACGCCCTCGGTCTGCAGGCCGAAGGCGGTGTCGCGCTTCAGCGCGTTCTGGGAGATGCCGGTGTAGAGCAGGTCGCCCAGGTCCGCGGACGGGCGGAAGTCCAGGGTCGAATAGCGGCTGAACAACGAGGTCTGCACCGTGTAGTTCCCGCCGTCGTGCAGCCAGCTGCCGATGGCGTAGCCGGTGATCTCCCGCTGGGTCTCGTTCAGCAGGTCGCTCGGGGAGTTGGTGATCCCGTTGACGTTCAACCCCAGGCTCGGCTGCAGGCCCGGCGTGTTGGGGATCTGGAAGCGGTCGTTGGAATAGCCGCCGATGAACGAGATCCGGTCCGAGGCGCCGATGGTGTGGTCGATATAGACAAACAGGTTGCCCTCGTCGGCCCGGTCGTGGGCCGGCGTGTTGCTGCCGTCGGGGCTCTCGATGCCGAGCTGGGTGCGGCGGAATTCGCCCGAGACGTAGAAGTTGGTATTCCCGCTGTGGCCGCCGTACTCGATGCTGGGCTCGTAGGTGCCGTGGCTGCCGCCGTAGATCGAGGCCACGCCGCCGTTCTCCAACCCGCTCTTGGTGGTGACGTCGATGATGCCGGCGGTCTGCAGGCCGTACTGGGCGGGAAGCGCGCCGGTGATCAGGTCCAGCCGGTCCACCAGGCGCGGGCTCAGGGTCTGGCCGAACACCGAGATGCCTTCGGGCAGGATCACCCCGTTGATGCGGTACTGGATACCGTTGTGGTCGTCGCGCACGTGGATCTGGCCGAAGCTGTCCTGCACCACGCCGGGCAGCTGCAGGACCACCTGGTTGAGCTGCTGGTTGTCGCCGCCGGGCTGAGCCTGGATCATGGCGTTGGTGACGGTGTAGGTCGAAGCGCCGAGCGACGGCTCGATCGACTGCCGCGCCTCGTTGAGGCGCTGGGCGGTGACCACGACCTCCGAAACGGCGTCATGGCTGTCTGCGGTCGGCGTCTGGGTTTGAGCCTGGGCCGATACGGCCAGGCCAAACAGAACCAATGCGCTTCCCGTGGCGAGCAGGCCGGTCTTCAATGTCATAGTCATCCCCGATCATGCCCGTCGGATCGTTTGTGTTACAGAATAACGCTTCCCTAGGGCCACCGGGCGTTACGAGATAATATATCGGTTCGTCAAGGTATACGATTTGACGAGCGGCGTCCGGCGTCGGTCTTGCCCAACTTAGTGACATGGACAACACAAACGCGCATCCGTCCGAACCCGCCCTAACGGGAACGCTTTTGCGCATAGCACCCGGACCCTGCCCGGAGATTGCAGGCGAACAAGGCGGAAGTGCGCCTGGCGCAACCTGGCGCGCCGAAGCGCACGACGCGTGTCTCCAAGCACACATAACCGGCATAGCGCCCTCTTCACGGCGCGGTCCGATCGCCTCATGCTGGCGGCGTTCGGGGACACACGCATGCAACAACCGACCAACGCCGCGACGCCCGGCGCCGCGAGCCCTGGCCTCGGCCATCGCGAACGGCTGAGGACCCGCGCCCACGCGGCCGGGCTCGGCGCCCTGCCCGATTACGAACTGCTCGAACTCTACCTGTTCCGCTCCGCGCCCCGAGGCGACACCAAGCAGAAGGCCAAGGCGCTGCTGGCCCGGTTCGGCTCGTTGGGCGCGGTGCTGTCCGCCTCCGTCGCCGACATCAAGACCGTGGCCGGCGTGGGCGAGACCACCGCGCTGGACCTGAAGCTGGTGCACGAGCTGGCGCAGCGGATCGGGCGCGAGCCGGCGGCCAAGCGGACGGTGATCTCGTCGTGGAGCGCGCTGCTCGCCTATGTGCGCGTGGCGCTGCAGCACGAGCCGCGCGAACAGTTCCGGGTGCTGTTCCTGGATCACAAGAACCAGCTGATCCTGGACGAGGTGATGAACCAGGGCACCATCAACCACGCGCCGGTCTATCCTCGCGAGGTGGTGCGCCGCGCGCTGGAGCTATCGGCGTCCTCGGTGATCCTGGTGCACAACCACCCGAGCGGCGATCCCACCCCGTCGCAGGCCGACATCGACGTCACCCGTCAGGTGGTCGAAGCGGCCCGCGTATTGGGTGTCTCCGTCCACGACCACCTGGTGGTGGGGCGCGACGGGGTGGTCAGCTTCAAGAGCAAGGGGCTGATGTAAGGCCCTAGCAGCCGTCGATCAGGCCTCGGCCTTGGCGCCTTCGAGCCACGCCAGATATGCCGGGGTCTCCAGCAGGGCCTCCATGTAGGCGCCCACCTCGCCCCGGTCGCCGAAGTCCGACAGCTTCACGCCATAGCTGACGAAGCGCGTCGCCACCGGGGTGTAGAAGGCGTCGGCGATCGACCATTCGCCCAGCAGGAACGCCCCGCCGACACGCTCGGGCCGGCCGAGCAGGTCGGCGCACAGCTTGACGATACGGCGGATATTGTCGTGGGTGGCCTCCGACAACTGGGCGTCGTGGGGCTCGTCCACCAGCTCCATCGGGCATTCGCCCCGCAGCGAGGCGAAGCCGGAATGCATCTCCGACGCCGCCGAGCGCGCCAGGGCGCGGGCGGCCGGGTCCTTGGGCCACAGGTTGGCCTGGGGCAGCTTCTCGGCCAGGTATTCGCAGATCGCCAGCGAGTCCCAGATCAGCAGGTCGCCGTCCTTCAGCGCCGGGATCAGCCCGCTGGGCGACAGGGCGGCGACGGCGGGGGTGGTGTCGTGGCGGCGCAGCGGGATCAGGCGCTCGTCGAAGCCCACATTGGCGTGCTTGAGCACAAGCCATGGCCGCATCGACCAGCTCGACCACCGCTTCGACCCGATAATCAGTTCCACTGCAAAGGCTCCTCGTCGACTCGCCGTATCTAAGACGCGGAGGGATAACGCGTTCCCGCGCCGCAGAGTCGCAGCGGGCTCGAATGACGGGCGCGTGAAACCTTTTGCGTCCTTCGAGACGCCCCTTCTAAGCTCCTCAGGATGACGTATGGGGGTAAACTGCCAAAACCTTCGTCATGCTGAGGAGCGGCGCAAGCCGCGTCTCGAAGCACGCAGGGCGTCGCCGCTACTGCACCACGCCAAGCGCGCGGGCGCTTTCGACCGTGATCTGGCCGGCGGCCAGGCGGTGCTCCACCTGGAAGCGATGGAGCGCGGTGTAGGTCTCGGGCCGACCCAGGCCGTCGGCGGGACCGGCGGCGTAGCCCTGGGCGTTCAGCGACGCCTGCAGGTGCGCCATGGCGGGACGGGACAGCGGACCGCCGCACACCACCGGCGCCCACCCCGCGCCGCCGTCATGCATCTCGCGCACCTCGCGCACGCCATAGCGGGCGGCGGTGCGGCGGACGTACCAATGAGCGGGCGCGATCAGGCGAGTGGCGTAGGTGTAGCGGTATTCGGCTGGAATGCGGCGGACCTGGACCGAAGCGGGACGGACCATCACCGTGCGGGTGATCTCGCGCTCCACCGTGGTAGGCACGGCGACCATATGGCCCGGCTCGGCCATCACCCGGCGTTGCACCGTCTCGTAACGGGCCGGGCACCAGACCTTGCACATGATCTCGCCCGTGGGCGTGACCATGGTCTGGCCGGGCTGCGGCGGGCCGCTGGAGACCATGGGGCCATAGCGGCGCTCCCACACGTAGTGGCCGGGCGCCACGACGACCCGTTCGCTGACCGTCTCGTAGCGAGGCTCGGTGCGCACATAGTGCGGGCGGCCCTGGACATGTTCGTAGCCATGCCAGGTGCGATACAGGGCCGGCAGCGAGACCCGCTCCTCGCGCGCCGGGCGCACCAGGACGCGGTGCGCGATGCGTTCCACCCGCGCGGGGGTGTGGAAGCGTTCGATGCGACCCGGCGCCTCGAGCACGCGCTCGCCGTGACGGCTCTCGACGGGCGGCAGCAGCACGCGGCCGACACAGTTGCTTTGCGCAAAGGCCGGGGAAGCGAGGGAGGACAGGATCAGGACGCTCAGCAACGGCTTCATGGGTCGTTCCAGCAACCGGACAAACCGGCGTTCATTTACCACTATGATGCATAAGCCGGGCCAACTCCAAAAAGCTCGCGCGCGAGGCGAAACCGGATCGGTGACCGAGATCGTCTTGACATAGGCCCTCCCCGCTTCCATCCCCCGACCATGATCCCCCGTTACGCCCGCGCAGACGCCGCCGCCATCTGGTCGCCCGAGACCCGTTACCGCATCTGGTTCGAGATCGAGGCCCACGCCGCCACCGCCATGGCCGAACTCGGGACCATCCCGAAATCCGCCGCCGAGGCCATCTGGGCCAAGGGCAAGCACGCCACGTTCGACGCCGACCGCATCGACGAGATCGAGCGCACGACCAAGCACGACGTCATCGCCTTCCTGACCCACGTGTCGGAGATCGTCGGCGAGGAGGCGCGGTTCCTGCACCAGGGCATGACCTCGTCGGACGTGCTCGACACCTGTTTCGCGGTGCAGCTCGCCCGCTCCGCCGACCTGCTGGTCGAGGGCGTCGATTTGGTGATGGCCGCCCTCAAGCGCCGCGCCTTCGAGCACAAGCTGACGCCCACGCTGGGCCGCAGCCACGGCATCCATGCCGAGCCGACCACCTTCGGGCTAAAGCTCGCCGGCCACTACGCCGAGTTCGTCCGCGCGAAGAAGCGCCTGATCGAAGCCCGCACCGAGATCGCCACCTGCGCCATTTCGGGAGCCGTGGGCACCTACGCCAATGTCGACCCGCGCGTGGAAGAGTATGTCGCCGACAAGATGGGGCTGGCGGTGGAGCCGGTCTCGACCCAGGTGATCCCGCGCGACCGGCACGCCGCCTTCTTCTCGGCCCTGGCCGTCGTCGCCTCCTCGGTCGAGCGGCTGGCGGTGGAGATCCGCCACCTGCAGCGCACCGAGGTGCTGGAGGCCGAGGAGCCGTTCGATCCCGGCCAGAAGGGCTCGTCGGCCATGCCGCACAAGCGCAACCCGGTGCTGACCGAGAACCTGACCGGGCTGGCGCGGCTGGTGCGCTCGGCGGTGATCCCGGCGCTGGAGGACGTGGCGTTGTGGCACGAGCGCGACATCAGCCACTCCTCGGTCGAGCGCGGCATCGGCCCGGACGCCACCGTCCACCTGGACTTCGCCCTGCGCCGGCTGGCCAGCGTGATGGAGCGGCTGATGATCTATCCGCACAACATGGCCCGCAACCTCGACCACCTGGGCGGCCTGGTGCATTCCCAGCGCGTGCTGCTGGCCCTCACGCAAAAGGGCGTGTCGCGCGAGGACGCCTATGCGGCGGTCCAGCGCAACGCCATGAAGGTCTGGCGCGGCGAGGGCAAGTTCCTCGACTTCCTCAACGCCGACCCCGAAGTGAACGCGGTGATGCAGCCGGCCGAGCTGGAGGCCCTGTTCGACCTGGGCTACCACTTCAAGCACGTCGACACCGTGTTCCAGCGGGTGTTCGGCGAGGTCTGAGCCATGCCCGCCGCCGGACCCTCGGCGCGCGAGATCATCGCCAAGCTCGACCTCCAGCCCCACCCCGAGGGCGGCTGGTATCGCGAGACCTGGCGCGGGCCGCCGACGGACGGCGGGACACGCGGCTGCGCCACCTCGATCCTGTTCCTGCTGGAGGCCGGCCAGCGCTCGCATTGGCATCGCGTCGACGCCAGCGAGCTGTGGCTGCACCAGGGCGGCGGCGCGCTGCGCCTGCTCACCGCGCTGGACGGCGAATCCAGCGTGGTCGAACACCGGATCGGCCCGGACATCGCGGGCGGCGACACGCTCCAGCAGGTGGTGCGCCCTGGCGAATGGCAGTCGGCCGAGGCGCTCGACGGCTGGGCGCTGGTCGCCTGCGTAGTGGCGCCGGCGTTCGAGTTCGCAGGGTTCGAGATGGCGCCGGCCGGATGGGCGCCGCACCAAGTCAACCAGGACGGCTGACAACCGCCAAAAATCGTGTGCACATTTGCCACCTTAACGCGTGGGTGGGGTGCGCATGAAACGTCTCTTGCTGTTCTGTCTGGCGGCGGCGGTTGTCCCGCATCAGACCGCCCTGGCCTTCACCCAAAGCTCGGGCATCGCGGCCGATACGTGGACGCGCAACATGGAGGTGCGGCGCAAGCTGGATGCGGAGTGCCGCACGGGCGAGGCCCAGGCCGCCATCGCCGCCTGCACCCGCATGATCGGCGACGTCTACAACGACGCCCGGGTCAAGGCGATCAGCTACAACAACCGCGGCGTCGCCCGCCTGACGCTGGGCGACGCGAACGGCGCGGTCGAGGACTTCACCACAGCGCTGCGGATCGACCCGCACGACCCGGCCTCGCAGCCCGACCAGAAGGCCGCCGTCGACGCCGACCTCTATCTGCATCGCGGCCTGGTCTACGCCAGCCTGGGCGAGGCGGCCAAGGCGCGGGACGACTACGGCCAGGCCATCCGCCTGAACCCCCGGCTGACCGACGCCTATCGCGACCGCGCGGCCGCCTACGCCAACGCCGGCGACGCCGAGCGGGCCCTGGCCGACTATTCGGCGGCGATCCGCACCGACCCGGACAACGCCGCCGCCTATCGCAGCCGGGGCGAGACCTACGCCAACACCGGGCGCTATCCGCTGGCGCTGGCCGACTACGACCTGGCCATCCGGCACGATCCCCAGGACCCCGTGGCGCTGGACGACCGCAGCCGGGCCTTCAAGGCGCTGGGCGAGCTGACCCGCGCCGCCGCCGACGAGGCCCAGGCCCTGAAGCTGGACCCCGAGCTGGCCTCGGGCCGGCTGAACATGGGCGAGGTCTACAGCGCCACCGGCCAGACCCAGGCCGCCATCGCCGAGTACGACGCCGCCCTGAAGGCCGACCCCAAGTACGCCCGCGCGCTCGCCGCCCGCGCCGACGCCTACGCCGCCAGCGGCGCGCGCGACCAAGCCATCGCGGACTACGACGCGGCGCTGAAGCTCGATCCCAAGCTGGTCCCCGCGCTCAACAACCGGGGGCTGGCGCACCTGGGCCTGGGCCAGTACGGCCCGGCCATAGCCGACTTCACCGAGGCGCTGAAGCTCGCCCCCAGGCTCGCCTCCATCTACGGGAATCGCGCCCGCGCCTACGGCCTGTCGGGCGACACCGCCCACGCCATCGCCGACCTCAGCGCCCAGATCGCCCTGTCGCCCGACGACGCCAAGGCGTTCGGGGAGCGGGCGCTGGAATACCACCGCCTGCACGACGACGCGCGTGCCCTGGCCGACCTGGGCGAGGCGATCCGGCTGGCGCCGGGCGACGCCTCGACCCTGCGCACGCGCGGCCTGATCTACTACGCCCTGCGCGACAACCGCCACGCCATCGCCGACTTCACCGACGCCATCCGCCTGGACCCCGCCGCCGCCAAACTGTTCCGCGACCGCAGCCTGGCCTATGCGGCGCTGGGCGACGACCGGCGCGCGGTGGCGGATGACAAGCGGGCGGAGGCGCTGATGGGGCGGTGAGGCGAACTTCCGCGAGCGTGTCCCACGAAGGCGCGACCATGGCGATCTATGGCGTGTTATGGGGGCTAAGATTTAGACGCAGTAGCACCCAACAGCAAAATGAGGCTTCGCGAATACTGTGAGCGTTGAGATTGCCGACTACATCAACGTCGCCGCGCGGGCCAACGAGCTTGGCTGTAAAGTGCCTGTCGGCATTGCGGTAATGCCAGACAACTTCGCCACCGCTACCAGCCGCGCCAAGCTACTGATTCAGGGTGAAGGCAGCACCCTAAAGACTCTACTGCGGAACGATGGCCTCGCGGTTTCTGATTTACTGCCTGACGGCGAGCGATTTTCATTCATTCATAACAAGAGTCACGATTGGCAGGCGCTACTGTTCATCGCAGCTAGTCTTTGGAGCAATGACCGAACTGCCGTCTCCGTAGCCTTAAGCGTCGTCTCCAATTATCTAACCGACTATTTTCGAGGAGCGCCTTCGCACCAAATCCGCCTTGGCGTGGTGGTAGAGAAGACTCCCGACCGCACCTACAAGCAGATCACCTACGAGGGTAGCGTAGCTGGTCTAGCTGCGCTGGATGAAGCAATACGACGGGTGTGCGATGAGTGAAGCGTGTTCGCCGGAAATCGACGCCTTCAACGCGGTCGTTACCGGCGTTGAGAAGTACCTTTTCATTGTTCGCGACGCGGATCTTCAACGCGAGGCCATTGACCAGCTTAACGAGCTTACCGGCAGACTCGTGGCTTGGAAGGCGCAGGCCATCAAGCGCGGCGATGAAGACATGGCAAATAAGTTCCTCGGGTGCGAGTGCGTCACCCGTTATCTGCGTGACGAAATTACCATGTGGCTGGACCTCAAGGAAGGCCGAGAGGAAAAGGCATGGGAAAGCTTGATCGCTGCTCAGCGGAGCATTGGCGACGCGATCCGGGCGCACCGTGGCTTTGCTCACCTAGAGCAGAATGCCAAGCGGATGGCGGCGATCGAAAGCGTAATCTTTCCGCCGCAAGTGTTCCTAAGCGCTGGACTAATCGTCGGTCGGCAGGAATGTACGATCTGTGGCCAGGAATATGAGGACTGTCCGCACGTCAAAGGCCGACCCTACTGGGGTCGACTGTGCGCAGTGCGCTTGAGCGACATCCGAGCGGACCACGTTGCAATAGTCAAAGAACCAGCCAACAGGCTTTGTCGAGTTGTTCATTTCAGTGATGGGACGGGCAAGCGGAATCGAATGACCTGGAAAGTTGATCCGATCCCCATCGGGAGCGGTCACATAGTTTCCGATGATGGCCGGGAGGGCCTCCTCGTCGACGGTATACTGGCAACCACTCATGATACTGACCTGAGCGATCATGCTGAATACGTCGAGCAACTGCCGGGCCGGCCATTCACGGCCTGACGCAGATTAAGACCGGCTTGCGAGAATGACCCCGCAACGTGAGAAAACATGGGAGGCGGAAACCGCCTCCCACAAACCACCCCACCCCCTACTGTATCGTCGCCCGCCCAATCTCCAGCTTGCCGTCCCCCGCCTGCACCTCGATCACCGAGCCGTCTTCCAGCTCGCCGGCCAATAGTTTGCGGGCGATGGGGTCGATCAGTTCCTTCTGGATCACGCGCTTGAGCGGGCGCGCGCCGTAGACCGGGTCGTAGCCCTTTTCGCCCAGCCAGTGCAGGGCGCCGGGGTCGAGCGAGATGGCCATGCGCCGGTCGGCCAGCAGCTTCTCCACCCGTTGCAACTGGATGGCGACGATGCTGTCCATCTGGGCGCGACCCAGGCGCTGGAACAGGATCACCTCGTCGATCCGGTTGAGGAACTCGGGCCTAAAGTGGCCGCGCACCACCTCCATCACCATGGGCCGCGCCACCTCGACCCCGGTGCCGTCGGGCAGGTTGGCCAGGGCCTCGGAGCCCAGGTTGGAGGTCATCACGATCAGGGTGTTGCGGAAGTCCACCGTGCGCCCCTGGCCGTCGGTCAGCCGCCCGTCGTCGAGCACCTGCAGCAGCACGTTGAACACGTCGGGGTGGGCCTTCTCCACCTCGTCGAACAGCACCACCTGATAGGGCCGGCGACGCACCGCCTCGGTCAGCGCCCCGCCCTCGTCGTAGCCGACATAGCCGGGAGGCGCGCCGATCATGCGGCTGACCGAGTGCTTTTCCATGTACTCGCTCATGTCGAGCCGGGTGATGGCGCTCTCGTCGTCGAACAGGAATTCGGCCAGGGCCTTGGTCAGCTCGGTCTTGCCGACGCCGGTCGGACCCAGGAACAGGAACGAGCCGATGGGGCGGCTGGGGTCCTTCAGCCCGGCGCGGGCTCTACGCACCGCGTCGGAGACGGCGACCAGCGCCTCCTCCTGGCCGACCACGCGCTGGCGCAGCACGTCCTCCATGCGCAGCAGCTTGTCGCGCTCGCCCTCCAGCATCTTCTCGACCGGCACCCCGGTCCAGCGCGAGACGACGGCGGCGATCTGCTCGGCGTCGACCACCTCGGGATTGAGGGTGTCGGCGGCCTTCTCCTGGCCCTCGGCCTCGGACAATTGGCGCTCGACCACCGGGATCTGGCCGTAGAGGATCTCAGACGCACGGGCGAGGTCGCCGCGCCGCTGGGCCTGCTCCAGCTCGCCACGCAGCCGGTCCAGCGCCTCGCGGGCGGCGGCGGCGGCGCCGACCTTGGACTTTTCGGTGCGCCACTGGGCGGTCATGTCCTCGGACTGACCTTCCAGGTCGGCGATCTCGTCCTCCAGCTTTTCCAGGCGGCGCTTGGAGGCGTCGTCGGTCTCCTTCTTCAGGGCCTCGCGCTCGATCTTCAGCTGCACCAGGCGGCGGTCGATCTCGTCCAGGGCCTCGGGCTTGGAGTCCACCGCCATGCGCACGCGGCTACCGGCCTCGTCGACCAGGTCGATGGCCTTGTCGGGCAGGAAGCGGTCGGTGATGTAGCGGTTGGACAGGGTGGCGGCGGCGACGATGGCGCTGTCGCTGATGCGCACCCCGTGGTGGACCTCGTACTTCTCCTTCAGGCCGCGCAGGATGGAGATGGTGTCCTCCACCGTCGGCTCGCTGACGAACACGGGCTGGAAGCGGCGCGCCAGGGCGGCGTCCTTCTCCACGTGCTTGCGGTATTCGGTGAGCGTGGTGGCGCCGACGCAATGCAGCTCGCCGCGCGCAAGCGCCGGCTTGAGCAGGTTGGAGGCGTCCATCGCCCCGTCGCCCTTCCCGGCGCCCACCAGGGTGTGCATCTCGTCGATGAACAGGATGATCTGGCCATTGGCGCTGGTGGTCTCGGAGAGAACCGCCTTCAGCCGCTCCTCGAACTCGCCGCGATACTTCGCCCCGGCGATCAGCGAGCCCATGTCCAGCGCCAGCAGGCGCTTGTCCTTCAGTCCCTCGGGCACGTCGCCGTTGACGATGCGCAGCGCCAGCCCCTCGACGATGGCGGTCTTGCCGACGCCGGGCTCGCCGATCAGCACGGGATTGTTCTTGGTGCGGCGCGACAGCACCTGGATGGTGCGGCGAATCTCCTCGTCGCGGCCGATCACGGGGTCGAGCTTGCCGGCGCGGGCGGCCTCGGTCAGGTCGCGGGCGTAGCGCTTCAGGGCCTCGTAGCCCTCTTCGGCCGAGGCGCTGTCGGCGGTGCGGCCCTTGCGGACGGCGGCGATGGCGGCGTCCAGCGACTCCGGCGTGACGCCCGACGCCTTCAGCGCCTTGGCGGCTTCCCCGCCGTCGGTGGCGAGCGCCAGCAGCAGGCGTTCGGTGGTGACGAAGGCGTCGCCGGCGGCCTTGGCCTTGTCCTCGGCCACGGCCAGCACGCGCGCCAGCTCAGGCTTCATGTAGAGCTGGCCGGAGCCGCCCTCGACCTTGGGTATCTTGTTCAGGGCGGCGTCGACGGCGGCCACCGCGTCGTCGGGACGGCCGCCGGCCTGGCTGATCAGGGTGCGGGCGAGGCCGGACCCATTGGGCCCGTCGCGTTCGTCCAGCAGGGCCTTGGCCAGGTGTTCGGGCGAGAATTGTTGATGGCTGCGGACCAGCGCGACCTGCTGCGCGGCCTGGATCGCCTGCTTGGCGCGATCCGAATAGGCGTCGATGTTCATTCAGGCTTCCCCTCTCGGCGGATGTTCGGCGGACGCCTTCTTGGAAGCACGCCCGACGGCTCGACCGATGTGGGTGTGGCGTGGGGGACACACAAGGTGGGGTCGGCGATCTGCGTGCTTCAAGACGCCCCTGCGGGGCTCCTCAGCATGACGGATGGTGGGGGTTCCAAGATCCTTCGTCATGCTGAGGAGCGGCGCCAGCCGCGTCTCGAAGCACGCACCCCATCACCGCCTCACCACCCCAGCCCCGCCTCGCCGCGCAGGATCGCCTCGGCCTCCGGCGTGTGCTTGGCCCCCTCGCGTTCATGGATCACCAGCGGCGGCAGCAGCACGAGCGGGGCCTTGCCGGTCTTGACCGCGCGCACCAGCACCCGCTTGGCCGGCTCGTCGGCGAAGGGGTGGATCGGGCGGATGCGGAACGATCCCGCCCCCTCGCCCAGCCCCGCCAGCAAATCCGCCAGCCGGTCGGCGCGGTGGATCACGGTGATGCGGCCGTTCTCCTTCACCACCTTGAGCAGGAAGGTGGTCCAGGCGCCCAGCCCCCCATCGGCGATCCAGGCGTCGCGCTTGCTGGGATGGGGGGTCTTCAGCGCATTGGGATCATCGAAGAAGGGCGGGTTGGCGAACGCCGCGTCGAAAGGCCCGCCGCCCAACGCGGGCAACCGCAGGCTGACGTCGCCGTGCAGCGCCTCGATCCGATCGCCCAGCCCGTTCAGCACGATGTTGACGTGGGCCAAGCCCAGCGCTGTGGAATCCCGCTCCAGCCCCACCAGCGACGTCCCCGGCGAGCGGACGGCGGTCTGGAGCAGGGCCGCGCCGGCGCCGCAGCCGGCCTCCAGCGCCCGCTCCCCCGGCTTCAGCTCGACGGCGGCCGCCAGCAGGGCGGCGTCCAGCCCGGCGCGATAACCGACCCGGGGCTGGCGCAGCAGGATGCGACCGCCGAGCACGCGGTCCTCCGTCGTCTCGTCGGGGCGAGGGGGAACAGATACATGCTGCTTATCGTCCGGCTGGACACCCATATCCTTGACCATGGCAGGCGGTGTAACCATTGTGCCGCCCGACGGCGACCCCCTCGCGCCGGTGTTGCGCCCGAGTCCGAGCGCGCGAGCAGGAGCACGTTAGTTGGAAGTGGCGACCGCCCAGCGCCTGGAACCCGAAGGTTCGGTGCAGCACCTTTTCGACCTGTCCACGGTCGACATGGCGGGCGTCGATTCCCTGATCCACGATCGCCTGCAAAGCGACGTCCCGCTGATCCCGGCGCTGGGCGACCATCTGGTCGAGGCCGGCGGCAAGCGCCTGCGCCCGTTGCTGACGGTGGCGGCGGCGCGGCTGTGCGGCGCGCGCGGCGACGCCCACCGCAAGCTGGCGGCGGCGGTGGAGTTCATCCACACCGCCACCCTGCTGCACGACGACGTGGTCGACGGCTCCCAGCTCCGGCGCGGCAAGGTCGCCGCGCACCTGATCTGGGGCGGCTCGGCCAGCGTCCTGGTCGGCGACTTCCTGTTCGCCCGCGCCTTCGAGCTGATGGTCGAGACCGGCTCGCTGCAGGCGCTCGGCATCCTGGCCCGCGCCTCGCGCGTGATCGCCGAGGGCGAGGTGCTGCAACTCACCCGCGCCCACGACCTGCAACTGGACCAGGCCACCTATCTGGAGATCATCCGCGGCAAGACCGCCGAGCTGTTCGCCGCCGCCGCCGAAGCGGGCGCGGTGGTTTCCGGCGCCACGGCGGGGCAGATCGCGGCGGTGGCGGCCTATGGGCTGAAGCTCGGCCTGGCCTTCCAGCTGGCCGACGACGCGCTCGACTATGGCGGCACGTCGGAGACCCTGGGCAAGAACGCCGGCGACGATTTCCGCGAGGGCAAGGTAACCCTACCGCTGCTGCTGGCGATCCAGCGCACCGGCGCGCAGGAGGCGGCGTTCTGGGAACGCACCGTCGGCCAGCATGAACAGTCCGAAGCCGACTTCCGCCGGGCGCGGGACCTGATCGCCTCCACCGGCGGCATCGCCTCCACCCTGGCCCTGGCGCACGAGTACGCCGAGGAGGCCAAGACCGCGCTGCAGATCTTCCCGCGCGACGAGTGGCGGGTCTCGCTGGAAGCGCTTGCGGACTTCGCGGTGGATCGGGCGGCCTAGTCGCGATCGAAGGTGCGAACGAGCGCCAGCATTTCCAACACTGGCCTTGATCGCCCTATTCTGACTTCGGCTTAAGAGAAGCTCATCGCTTGAGTAGCCTTTGCGCTGAAACGCGCTAAAGGCGCGCTGAAGGCTAAGAACAATATCGCTGCGACCGCTTCTTCAGCGGGAATGGTGAGTTGAACCAGAATAAGCGTGAGATGACCGAATCCAACCACGGTCAATGCACCTCGGGCCACGCTGAATACCGCAGTAACAGCGCTCTGAACGAGCTGCAGCGCCGCCGTTACCCGGATGAGCGTCAATGCTAAGTCGTGGGAGGACATCTGCAGCTACCTGAGCACGAAAGAAATAAGATCGCACGCTAGAGCAGCGCCAGAAGCTAAGCTACTCGGATCGGGCTCTTGTGAGATTGCGCCGCCAGGCGACCCATCCCAGGACGCTCACTATCAGCCCAACAAAGAATAAGGGCGGCTGCAGGTCTGCCGGCGCGTGCTGCACGCCCACCGCATAGACTCCGAACCCGAGCATCACCACCCCCACCCGCCGCGCCAGCGCCGCGTGCGAGCGGCCGGTGCGTTGCAGCCAGAGCTGGAACAGGTGGTCGCGGTGGGCCTGCAGCAGGTTCTGCTTTCGCCGCGCGCGGTACAGCAGGGTTAGCAGCACGTCGGTGAGGAAGGGCAGCAGGGCGATGGGCGCCACGTACAAGCACACCGGCCCCACCCCATTCCGCCCCGCCGCAGCCGCCGCCACGGCCGAGACCAGGAACCCCGAGAACAGCGCTCCCGCGTCGCCCTGGAACAGCCGCCCCCTGACGTTCCATGGCAGGTAGCCGAGGTTGGCGGCCGCACCCGCCAGGGCCACGCCGCCCAGCGCGGGCGCGCCGCCGCCAAGGCACGCCAAGCCCAGGACTCCGAGCGCGATGGCCAGGGCGCCAGCGGCGACCCCATTGGCCCCGTCCATGAAGTTGACCGCATTGGTGGCGACTACGATCCACAGCGCCGTCCCCAGCGCGCCCAGCACGGGCCCGAGCGGAATCGCCAGCCCGGCCGCGAGCGGGACCGCCTCGATTCGCGCCACCAGCGTGGCGTACAGCAAGGCCGCCAGCGCCTGGATCAGCAGCTTGGCCTTGGCGCCGATGTCGACCATGTCGTCCACCGCGCCCAGCAGGCCAAGCGCGCCCGCGAAGCCCAGGGTGGTCGCCGCGATCCTCAGCGCCGCCCCGTCCCCTCCCCTTGCAAGGATGGCGAAGGCGAAGGCGCCCAGGCTGGTCCCCGCCAGGATCGCCAGACCGCCGGAAGTCGGCGTCGGGCGATAGTGCATGCCCCGCTCGCGCGGCGGGTCCACCGGTCCGGCCCAGGCGATCAGCCCGGTGAGCGCCGTCGCCACACCCGCCGAGACGGCGAGCGCGCTCCAGAGACCCGTTCCGAGGCTCATGTTCCCGGCTCGCCGATCCCGCTCAGGTCACGCTGGCGCAGAAGCGCTGGATACGCGCGCAGGCGTCCTCCAGCTCCGCCGTCGAGGTGGCGTAGGAGATGCGGAAGAAGGGCGATAGGCCGAACGCGTCGCCCTGCACCACGGCCACGCCCTCGGCGTCCAGCAGCTCGGCGGTGAAGGCCACGTCGCTGTCGATCACCTTGCCCGAGGGCGCGCGCTTGCCCAGTAGCCCCTCGCACGACGGATAGACGTAGAAGGCGCCTTCCGGCTTGGGACAATGGATGCCGCTGGCCTGGTTCAGCATCGAGACCACCAGGTCGCGCCGCTCCTCGAACGCCTTGCAGCGCGTGGCGATGAAGTCCTGCGGGCCGTTCAGGGCCTCGACCGCCGCCCACTGCGAGATCGACGAGGGGTTGGAGGTGGATTGGCTCATCACCTTGGCCATGGCCTTGATCAACCGCTCGGGGCCGGCGGCGTAGCCGATGCGCCAGCCGGTCATGGCGTAGGCCTTGGACACGCCGTTCATGGTCAGGGTGCGCTCGTACAGTTCGGGCACGACCTCGGCGATGGTGGAGAACTTGAAGCCGTCATAGAGCAGGTGCTCGTACATGTCGTCGGTCAGCACCCAGACGTGGGGGTGGCGCAGCAGCACCTCGCCCAGCGCCTTCAAGGCTTCGCGCGAATAGGCGGCGCCCGACGGGTTGGACGGCGAGTTCAGCATCAGCCACTTGGTGCGCGGCGTGATCGCGCGCTCCAGGTCCTCGGGCTGCAGCAGGAAGCCGTTCTGGGCGGTGGTGGGGACGAACACCGGCTCGCCGCCGGCCAGCAGCACCATGTCGGGATAGGACACCCAGTAGGGGGTGGGGATGATCACCTCGTCGCCTGCACCCAGCGTGGCGACCATGGCGTTGTAGATCACCGGCTTGCCGCCCGGCGAGACGTTCACCTGGCTGGGCTTGTAGGTCAGGTTGTTCTCGCGGGCGAACTTGCCGGCGATGGCCTCCTTCAGCTCGGGCAGGCCGTCGACGTCGGTGTACTTGGTCTTGCCCTCCCGGATCGCCCGGATGGCGGCTTCCTTGATGTTCTCAGGGGTGTCGAAGTCCGGCTCGCCGGCCGCGAGCGCGATGATGTTGCGTCCGGCGCGGGCCAGGGCGCGGGCCTGGGCGGCGATCGCCATGGTGGACGAGGGCTTGACGCGGCTGAGCGCGGGGGATTCCAGAGACATCGGTCTTCCTGAGGACTGCGGACCTGAACGGGCCTACTGCGGCCCGCGCAGCGGCGGGGCGGGCTTGGCGGGATCGACGGGCGCGGCCGCCGCGGGGGCGAGCGCGTCGTCGATATTCTTCGGCGCCTCGGCGGGCGCGGGCGTCGGGGCGGCGCCGTCCTTGGGCCCGCCGTCCACGGCTGCGGGTGGCGCTGCGACCTTGGGCGCGTCGGACTCGACCTTGGTGGGCTGGGCCTCGGCGGCCGAGGCGTTGGCGGCGGTGGCGTCGCCGGCCTGGACGTCGGCGGCGGTGGACTTGAAGGCGGCGCCCAGGATGCCCGAACGGGTCTCCAGCCGCTTGGCGGCGACCTCGCAGCGACCCGGCAGGTCCCACAGCAGCCACGACCACATGCGGCTGCGCGGTTCGGCGGTCTTGGCGGCGTCCCAGATCGCCTCGCCCTGGGCCTCGGCCTTGTCGCGGCGGTCGGCCATGGCCTTGGGATGCGACTTGGCGGCGGCGCGGAGCGCGCTGGTGTAGAGCGCCAGATATTCGCGCCCGGCCTTCATCTGCTCCAGGTCGGCCTTCTCGTCGCCGTCGACCTCTTCCGGCCGCTCAATGCTCTTCAGCTCGGGCTTGACCAGGGTGTAGAGCGCCATGTGGCCGGTCAGCGCCCCGTGGCACCAGGCCACGAAGTCGTAGTCCTCGGCCGGCGCGCCCTTGGGGACCTCGCCGTCTTCGGCGACGGGAGGCGTGATCGCCGCAGCGGCGGCCACGCCCTGGGGCTCGGCCTGCGCCAGCGCCAAGGCGAACAGGAAGGTCAGCATAACCTAAGAATCCTCTGGGCGGCGACAACGCGCCCGGACGCTCCGTTTATATCTCCATCGCGCGGAGGCAAGCCATTCGGTCCGCGCTGCAACACAGCGCGGCCATTGCGCGGCTTTCGGACGACAGGCCGGCGAGGCCGTTGCCGGCTACTACGGCTGGGGAGAAGCTGGCGTGGGAGGCGGTTGCGTGGCGGGGGCCGGCGCGGGGCTTCCCACAGGCTGCGCCTGGGCGACAGCTCTCGGGGGAGGCAGGAACACCGGACCCCCGATGTAGCTGAAATAGATCTTGTTGTGGCTGGGCGAGATCATGACCCGGTGCGACCTGAAGAAGTCGAGCCCGATCAGGGCGCGCGGCCGATCGCTGGTGTCGCGTCCGAGGTGGGTGCCAGCCTTCTCGATCGTATTGTAGCGGAACAGGTCCGCCACCCTCATTCGGGTGTTCTTGATGGTCTCGTCGCCTATGCCGACCGTATCGAACACGTAGACGGAGCTATCGACCGAGTGCGCGCCGATCCCCCTTAGCGCACGAGCGGGCGCCGCCGCATCTTCGCGAGCGCCAGCGGCCGAAGCTGCGGCCGGCGTGATCCAGGTGCCGGGCGCTCCGGTGTCGAGTTGAGCCCGGACTTCGTGGCCGTTCAGCGTCAGGGTCGTGATCAGCCTCGGATTGATGTCCCTGATCGGCTCGAGCGGAGCCTGTGAATAGGCGGCCCCCCAGTAGGGCATTTCCGCGTCGCTGCACCCAGTCGCCTTCAGCAGACGGATGACGCCGTGCGCAACATCGATCTCCATATCGTAATTGTAGAAGACATCCTCTCCAATGTTCCCCATGACCGTGGCGGAGTGAGGATTCTTGCCGGCCACCAGCAGTTCTGTGTTGTGGATCGTGAACTTGCCGAAGCGCAGTTCCTTGATCGTCGCGAGCTGAGCGTCGGCCAATCCACCGATGCCGCCCACCGTCAGACTTCTCGTCCCGTTGAAGCGGTGAGTGGTGATGCCCAGCTTCTGCGGCGAGTCGCCGTACAGCGCGCTTGTGCCGCCTGTCTCGGCCACCATCATCGCCGGCTGGCCGTCGATCGAGGTCGGCAGTAGCAGATGTCCTTCGGCGAACACCACCGGCAGTTCGCCGACCTGCTGGAGCTGGCAGGCCGCCTGCGCCGATCCGCTCCCCGCCAGCGAAGCGCCGCCAGCCGCGGCCAAGGCCGCCAAACCCAACATCCACCGCATGCGGCCCACCCTGCAACCCCTGCACGAGCAAGCTCGCCTCACCCCGCCGTCGCGGTCAAGCCGCGTTCTGTTTCAAAGTGGAAAGAAAGCGGGCGATCTCATCAGGCTTCGGATCATCGAACGGGTCCGAAATCCACATTTCGCCCCGCAATCGAGCCCCAAAACCCGGCATGTGTGCTCATTTGGCGTCAAGCGGCCGTTGTAAGCAGCGCGGCGGGTTGACGTTCGCGCCTACGAACCCGAGATTGGTGTTGCAACAAGGATCGTCCCTCCGCGTTCGACTTGCCGAAGGAGTGCTGGACGTGAATGAAATGGCGCGCTGGTCTGGGCAGGCTATCCCGATCGTGGAGCGTGGAAGACCGTCGTCGATCTCTCCCCTGTTCGGCGTCGTCAGCGCCGTGGCCACGGGCCTGGTCGCCTTGGCGGGCTTCATGCTGGCGCTGGTGTTCGCAGCAACCCTGGCGGTGGTGATGGTGATGGCGGCCGCGTTGTTCGCGCTCGCGGCCCTGGCTTGGCGGGTGCGTCCCCGGCCGGCGACTGTGCAGGCGCATCGTGCGGGGCACGCCTGGGTGGCCTATGACTGGGAAGACCGCCAGCGCTGATCTGGCGCAAGCCCCAGGACTTCCCCTCCATGCCTGCCGACGCCGGGACGCCCATCGAGGCGCCCTCCCCCAACTTCGACATCCGCAAGAGCCCGCCCGACATGGTGGTCCTCCACTATACGGGGATGACCTCGGGCGAGGCCGCCCTGGCGCGCCTTTGCGATCCGGCGGCCAAGGTCTCCGCCCACTACCTGATCGAGCAGGACGGCCGCGTATTCCGCTTGGTGGCCGAGGAGCGGCGCGCCTGGCATGCGGGCGTCTCGTTCTGGCGGGGCGAACGGGACGTCAATGCGCGCTCCATCGGGGTGGAGCTGGTCAATCCGGGTCACGAGTGGGGTTACGTCCCGTTTCCCGCCCCCCAGATGGACGCCCTGATCGGGCTGCTCGACGCAATCCGGGGGCGCTGGTCAATCGCCGACAGCGACATCGTCGGCCATTCCGACGTCGCGCCCGACCGCAAGATCGATCCCGGCGAGTTGTTCCCCTGGCGCAGGCTGGCGGACGCCGGCCACGGCCTGTGGGTCGATCCCCCGCCCGCCCCGGGCGCGGAGATCGGCGAGGGCGAACAGGGCGCGGCCGTCTTCGCCTTGCAGGCCGGGCTGACCCGGCTGGGCTACGACTGCCCGCCGACGGGGATCTACGACGCCGCCACCGGCGTGATCGTCTCCGCCTTCCAGCGCCATTGGCGGGCCGATCTGATCGATGGGCGGGCGGACGGCGACACCCGCGCTCGTCTGATGGCCCTGCTCAGGCTGCGCGCCGCCGCGCCGTCGGCCTGAACGCGCGCCCTACATCTGTCCGCGCACGGTTGACCGCGGCGCCGTCCCGGCCCATTTGAGCCCTGGGCCAGACGGCCGGGCGGTCGCGGCTTCCTTTCGGGGAGGTCGAGGAAAGTCCGGGCTCCACGGCGACAAGGCGGCGGGCAACACCCGCCGGGAGCGATCCCAGGGATAGCGCCACAGAAAGTAAACCGCCCCTCGCGCGTGAGTTTAGCAGGGGTAAGGGTGAAAGGGTGCGGTAAGAGCGCACCGCGGACCTGGCGACAGGGACGGCATGGCAAGCCCCGCCTGGAGCAAGACCGAATAGGGACATCGCGCCCTCGCAAGAGGGTAGGGCCGTCGCTGGTCCGAGGTGTCCGGGTTGGTCGCGAGAACCGTCCGGCAACGGACGGTCCAGAGGAATGATCGTCGCGCCTGTCCGCAGGCGGCACAGAACCCGGCTTACAGGCCGTCTGGCCCACATTTCACTCTCGCCACATTCCCGCCCCATCTGTTCTGTGTATGTTCTGTTTATAACCTGTTAATACTGACGGCCCGCCCGTTGACATCTGATCTCTGGGACGATTTGGCCCCGTTTGTGTCATTGTTTCCCACTCAAGCCCATGTTAACCCATTGTAGCCCAAAGCGATGGCGCGGAGGCTTATTGCGGCTTAGGCCGAGGGACTGGGTGAAGGGTGTTTCTCTCAACCTTCGAGAAGCAGCTGGATGCGAAACGGCGCATTGTCGTGCCGCAGGACTTCCGCGCGGCCGCGGCGCCGAGCGGGGCCGGCGGGTTCGACGGCGTGTTCTGCTTCCCCTCCATCGAGGCCGACTGCCTGGAGGGCGGCGGCCAGGCCCTGTTCCAGCGCTATCAGGGGTTGATGGACGAACTCCCCTTCGGCGACCCCCTGCGCTCGGCCCTGGAATTCAGCGTGCTCGGCGGCATGCGCCAGCTGGCCTTCGACACGGCGGGGCGCATCGTGCTGCCCGAGACTCTGTGCGAGGAATTCGGCCTGACCGACTGGGTCGCCGTGGTCGGCCTGGGCGACCGCTTCCAGATCTGGTCGCTGGACGCCTACCGCGCCCGCCGCGAGACCGAGCGCCAGGCGGCGCGCGAGGGACTGGCGGCGCTGCGCACGGCCCAGCGCCCGATCCGCGCGGTGAGCGGCCAATGACCGAGCGCCCTCACCTCCCCGTCATGCTGGCCGAAGTGGTCGAGGCCATCGCGCCCCGGCCCGACGCCGTGATCGTCGACGCCACCTTCGGCGCCGGCGGCTATACGACCGCCTTCCTGGAGGCCGGCGCGCGCGTGGTGGCGCTGGATCGCGACCCCAACGCCGAGCGGTTCGCCGGCCCGCTGAGCGCCACATATGGCGAACGCTTCCGCCTGATCCGCCGCCCCTTCTCCGAACTGCAAGAGGCCCTGGCCGAGGCCGGCGTCGCCCATTGCGACGGGCTGGCCTTCGACCTCGGCGTCTCGTCGATGCAGCTGGACGAGGCCGAGCGCGGCTTCTCCTTCATGCGCGACGGCCCGCTGGACATGCGCATGGCCCAGGACGGCCCGACCGCCGCCGATCTGGTCAACACCGCCGAGGCCGACGAGTTGGTCCGCATCCTGCGCCGCTATGGCGAGGAGCCGGCCGCGCGACGCATCGCCAAGACCCTGGTCCTGCGGCGCGAAACCCAGCCATTCCTGCGCACCGCCGACCTGGCCGACACGGTGGAGACCGCGTTGGGCGGCCGGCGCGGCGCCCCGACCCATCCGGCCACCCGCACCTTCCAGGCGCTGCGGATCGCGGTGAACGACGAGCTGGGCGAGCTGGAAGCGGGCCTCGAAGCCGCCGAGCGCGTGCTGGCGCCGGACGGGCGGCTGGCGGTAGTGACCTTCCATTCCCTGGAAGACCGGATCGTCAAGGCGTTCATGATCGAGCGCGGCGGACGCACGCCGCTGGGCTCGCGCCACCTGCCGCCAACCGCCGCCGGTCCAGCCCCGAGCTTCCACCTGCTGTTCAACGGCGCCTGGGCCGCGGGCGAGAGCGAGGTCGCGCTCAACCCCCGCGCCCGCTCCGCCAAGCTGCGCGCCGCCGCCCGCACCGAAGCTCCAGCCTGGAAGGCGGCCGCATGACCCCCTTCACCTTCCTGTTCCAGAAGCGCATCCGCGGTTTCCGCCTGGCGGAGCTGGCCGCCTTCTTCTGCCTGACGGCCCTGGTCCTGGGGGTCTATTTCAGCAAGGCCCACGCGGGCGGCGAGACCGCCAGGATCGGCGACGTCGACGACCAGATCACCGAAGAGCAGCACCGGGTGCGCCTGCTCAACGCGGAGCTGGCCCACCTCGAGGAGCCTGCCCGGATCGAGCGGCTGTCCCAGCAATATCTCGGCCTCGCCCCGATCGACGCCAAGCGCGAGACCAACTCCACCAGCCTGATGGAGATCGCCCGCGCCGCCGATACGCCTGCGCCGCCGGCCAAGGTGGTCAAGGCCGCCACGCCGCCGAAGCCCGCGCCAGCGGCCTCGGAGGGCGCTGTGCGATGAGCCCGGTCGACTTCCACGGCGACTACCGCGAACCCTATGGCCCGCTGCAGGTCTGGCGCTGGCTGACCGGGCGGATGTGGTCGGTCGAGCGCGCGTTCGAGCGGGCCAAGACCTCGGGCCGGGCGGTGGACGACACCCGGCTGCGTATCTTCTTCGTGCTGGCCATCTTCGCCCTGGCCTTCGTGACACTGGGCCTGCGCGCCACCCGCGCGGCCCTGTTCGCGCCGATCGAGGCCGCCGGGCGCGAGGCCGCGCCTCTGGCCGGCGCGCGGGCGGACCTGGTGGACCGGGACGGCCGGCTGCTGGCGGTCGACCTCACCCACTACGGGCTCTATCTCGACCCGCGCGAAATCTGGGACACCAACGAGATCCGGCGCAAACTGTTGCCGGTGTTCCCCAAGCTCGCCCCCGAGCGGCTCGAGCGGGCGCTGCACGCCGGCCGGCGCGAATACCTGGGCGGCGGCCTGACGCCCCAGGAGATGCAGGCGATCCACGACCTGGGCCTGCCCGGGATCAGCTTCGAGGAAGAAGCCAAGCGGGTCTATCCGCTAGGCGCCACGGCCGAACACCTGATCGGCTTCACCGACGCCGGCGGTCGGGGCCTGTCGGGCGCCGAAAAGGCGCTCGACGCCCAGATCCACGAAGCCGCCGCCGCGGGCGAGCCGGTCCAGCTGGCCATGGACCTGCGGGTCCAGGCGGCGCTGCAGGACGAGCTTTTGAAGGCCTCCGACAAGTTCGGCACGCTCAACGCGATGGGCATGGTGGTCAATATCCGCACCGGCGAGATTCTGGCCATGTCCAGCCTGCCGGACTACGACCCCAACGCGCCGGGCAAGTCGCCCATCCCCAACCTGACCAATCATGAGGCCGCTTCGGTCTACGAACTGGGTTCGGTGTTCAAGGCCTTCACCATCGCCATGGGCCTGGATACGGGCGTGGTGAACATCGACAGCACCTTCGACGTGCACGCGCCCTTGATGAGCGGCGGCCGGCTGATCCACGACTTCGACAAGGGCGACAGCACCCTGGCGCTTTGGCAGGTGTTCACCCACTCCTCCAACATCGGCGCGGCCAAGCTGGCGCTGATGGCGGGCCCGGATCGGATGACGACCTATTTCCGCCGCTTCGGCCTGCTCAAGGCGGCGCCCAGCGAAATGTACGAGTCCGCCCGCCCCATCCTGCCACGCAAGTTCGACGACGACACCCTGGCCCACATGGCGTTCGGACAGGGCATTTCCGTCAGCCCGCTGGCGCTCGCGACCGGCTATAGCGCGCTGATGAACGGCGGGGTGTACCGCCCGCTGACCGTCCTCAAGGTCGCGCCCGGCCACGAAGCCAAAGGCGTGCAGGTGATCTCGGAGCAGACCTCCTACACCATGCTCCAGCTCATGCGCATGAACGCGCATACCGATCCCAGAGGCTCCGGCCACAAGGCGGACGCCCTGGGGCTGCGGGTCGGCGGCAAGACGGGATCGGCGCAAAAGCCGGAGAACGGCCACTACGGCAAGAACAACGTCTCGTCCTTCGTGGCGGTGTTCCCGACCGACGGTCCCATCAACGCCGATCGCTATCTGGTGGTCGTCACCCTGGATTCCCCCCACGCGACCAAGGACAGCTTCGGCTTGATCACCGCGGGCTGGAACGCGGCCCCCACGGCCGGCGCCGTCATCGACCGGATCGCGCCGTTCCTGGGCGTGCAGCGAGTGATCACCGCCGACAGCCCGACCCCAAACGGCCCCGGCGCCAAGCCCTCGGACATCGCCGAATGAGCCCGCGTCTCTCCGTCCTGACCGCGCGCGACCTGCCGCCCGAGGCCGACCCGGAGATCGCCGGCGTCACCGCCGACAGCCGCAAGGTCAAGCCCGGCTTCCTGTTCGCAGCCCTCCCCGGCGCAGAGGCCGATGGCCGCGACTACATCCACCGCGCGGTGGCGGCCGGCGCGAGCGCGATCCTGGCGCCCCAGGACACCCCGGACCAGTCCGTGCCGCTGGTGCGCGCCTGCGATGCGCGGCGTCTGTACGCCCTGGCCGCGCGCCGCTTCTACGGCGCGGAACCCGCCGTGGTGGTGGCCGTCACCGGCACCAACGGCAAGACCTCGGTCGCCACCTTCTGCCGCCAGATCTTCACGACGCTGGGCCGCAAGGCCGCCAGCATGGGCACGCTGGGCGTCCAGACCGCCGACCAGGTGCTGACCCCACCGGGCCTGACCACCCCCGACGCCGCCGAGGTCGCGCGCCTCGCGGCCGAGCTGGCCCATATGGGCGTCACCCACCTGGCGCTGGAGGCCTCGTCCCACGGCCTGGACCAGCGGCGGCTCGACGGGCTGACCCTGAAGGCGGCGGGCTTCACCAATCTCAGCCAGGACCACCTGGACTATCACGGCGGCATGGACGCCTACCGCGCCTGCAAGCTGCGCCTGTTCGAGCAGCTGCTGCCGCGCGGGACGACGGCGGTGCTGAACGCCGACGCCGCCGACTTCCCCGCCTTCGCCGCCGCCGCCGTGGTCAACGGCCATTCGATCATGTCGGTGGGCGAGACTGGCTTTGCCGTGCGCCTGGTCGCCCGCACGCCCGAGCCCTACGGCCAGCACATGACGGTGCAGGTCGCCGACAGAATATTCGAGGTCCGCCTGCCCCTGGCCGGCGGCTTCCAGGCCTCCAACGTGCTGGTGGCGGCGGGCCTGTGTATCGCGGCGGGCGAAGAACCGGCGGCGGTGATGGCGGCGCTGGAGACTCTGCAGGGTGCGCCGGGCCGGCTGCAACGGGTCGGAAGCGGTCCCAATGGCGGCGAGGCCTATGTCGACTACGCCCACACCCCCGACGGCCTGCACACGGTGCTGGAGGCGTTGCGGCCACACGTGCGCCGCCGCCTGATCGTGGTGTTCGGCGCCGGCGGCGATCGCGACCGGGCCAAGCGCCCGCTGATGGGACGCGCCGCCGCGCGCTTCGCCGACATCGCCATCGTCACCGACGACAATCCCCGCAGCGAAGACCCCGCCTCGATCCGCCGCGCCATCCTGGAAGGCTGCCCCGGCGCGGTGGAGGTCGGCGACCGTCGCGCCGCCATCCGCGCGGGCGTCGAACAGCTCGGCGAAGGCGACATCCTGGTGATCGCCGGCAAGGGCCACGAGCAGGGCCAGACCGTGGCCGGCGTCGTCCACCCCTTCGACGACGTGTTCGAGACCCGCGCCGCCCTGCAAGGGCAAGACGCCCATGCGTGAGCCCCTCTGGACATCTGAACAGATCGCGCGGGCGACGGGCGGCGAGGCGGGCGGCGCGCCCTTCGTGGTTTCCGGCCTGTCGATCGACACCCGCACCCTGAAGTCCGGCGACTTGTTCGTCGCCCTGGACGGCGAACGGGACGGTCACGACTTCTTGACCGCCGCCTTCGCCGCCGGAGCGGCCGGCGCCCTGGTCTCGCGCGGCGACGCTTTAGGTCCAGTCGTTAAGGTTAATCAAACTTTACAAGGGCTTGAACGGCTTGCTGTTGCGGCCCGCGAGCGCTCGCCCGCCCGGCGCGCGGCGGTGACGGGATCGGTCGGCAAGACCAGCGTCACCCAGGCCATGGCCTCCGCCCTTAGGCTTTCCGGCCGGAGCCATGCGCCGGTGAAGTCGTTCAACAACCATATCGGCGTGCCCCTGACGCTCGCCGCCCTGCCCCTAGACACGGAATTTGCGGTGCTCGAACTCGGCATGAACCATGCGGGCGAGATTGCGCCCCTGTCCAAGCTGGTGAGCCCGCACGTGGCGGTGGTCACCACCGTTGGCCCCGTCCACGTGGAGAACTTCCCCGACGGCGAGGCTGGCGTGGCCCTGGCCAAGGCGGAGATTTTCGAGGGTCTGGCGCCGGGCGGCGTGGCGGTGCTGAACGCCGACGACGCCTGGTTCGACCTGCTGGCCGACGCCGCCAGGGCCAAGGGTGCGCGAGTGCTGTCGTTCGGCCGCGAAGGCCGCGACGCCGAACTGGTCGGCTTCGAGCGCGACGGCGCCGGTGCGGTGATCGAAGCGCGCCTGCATGGCCGACCTATCCGCATCCCCATCGCCCAGGGCGGCGCGCACTGGGGCCCGAACAGCCTGGCGGTGCTGCTGGCGGTGGAGGCGCTCGGCGCGCCGGTCGAGCGCGCGCTGGACGCGCTGGCGGACTTCGCGCCGCTGGCCGGGCGCGGCGCCGAACAGCGCCTGCCGTTCGCCGGCGGGGCCGTCACCCTGGTTGACGAGAGCTACAACGCCAACCCGATCTCGATGCGCGCGACCATCCGCACCCTGGCCACAGCCCCCCATCGCCGGATCGCCGTGCTGACCGACATGCTGGAGCTCGGACCGGACGCCGCAGGGCATCACGCCACCCTGGCCGCGGACCTGGAATCGGCGGAAGTGGACGCCGTCTTCCTCGCTGGTCCCCTCATGCGCCATCTCTGGGACGCCCTGCCCGCGGCTCGCCGCGGCGCCTGGGCGCCCAGCGCCGCCGAACTCGCGCCCATGGTGGTTTCCGCCGTGCGGGCGGGCGACACGGTGATGGTCAAGGGCTCCAACGGATCGAAGGCCTCGCTGATCGTCCAGGCGCTGAGCGGCGCCGCCACCCAAACTCCGGCCGGAGCGCCGCGCCCATGATCTACCTGATCTTCCAGTTCCTGGACGCGCACCGCGACACGCACTTCCACTACGTGCCCGTGGTCAACCTGCTGCGCTACCTGACCTTCCGCACGGGCCTGTCCTTCGTGACCGGCTACATCGTGGCGGTCGGAATGGGCTCGCGCTTCATCCGCTGGATGCGCACCAAGCAGGGCAAGGGCCAGCCAATCCGCACCGACGGGATCGAGCGCCACCTGCTGGAAAAGAAGGGCACGCCCACCATGGGCGGCTTCATGATCCTGGCCGGGCTGATGGTCGCCACCCTGCTGTGGGCGGACCTGACCAATGTCTATGTCTGGGTCGTGCTGCTCGTCACCGCCGCCTATGGCGGGCTGGGCTTCATGGACGACTACGAGAAGGTCACCAAGCAGACGGTGGCGGGCGTCTCATCGCGCATGAAGCTGCTGGTCCAGTTCCTGGTGGCCGGGGTGGCGGTCTATCTGATCATCCGCTTCGGCCAGAAGATGCCGGAGGCGGCGGTGCGCACCTCGGTCGCCTTCCCGGTGTTCAAGGAGGCGCTGCTGAACCTGGGCTGGTTCTACATCGTCTTCGGCATGGTGTTCATCGGCGGCTTCTCCAACGCGGTGAACCTGACCGACGGGCTGGACGGCCTGGCCATCGTCCCGGTGATGATCGCGGCGGCCGCCTTCGGCTTCATCGCCTACATCGTGGGTAACCTTAAGTTCGCCGACTATCTGCAGGTCCACCCAGTGCCCGGCGCCGGCGAGATGGCGATCATCTGCGGGGCGCTGATGGGGGCCGGCCTGGGCTTCCTCTGGTACAATGCGCCCCCGGCCAAGATCTTCATGGGCGACACCGGTTCATTGGCGCTCGGCGGCGCGCTCGGGACCATGGCGGTGGTGGCCAAGCACGAGATCGTGCTGGTGATCATCGGCGGCCTGTTCGTGGCCGAGACGCTGAGCGTCATGATCCAGGTCGGCTACTTCAAGCGCACCGGCAAGCGCGTCTTCCTGATGGCGCCGATCCACCACCACTTCGAGAAACTCGGATGGGCGGAATCCACGGTGGTGATCCGGTTCTGGATCGTCTCCATCCTGCTGGCGCTCGCCGGCCTCGCCACCCTGAAGCTCCGGTGACCGCACGATGATCCCGGTCAAAGGTTTCGACGGCAAGCATGTCGCGGTGTTCGGGCTGGCCCGCACCGGGCTGACGGCCGCGCGCGCGCTGCTGGCGGGCGGCGCCAAGGTCGCCCTGTGGGACGAAAACGCGGAGGCCCGCTCGCGCGCCGCCGCCCAAGGCCTGCCCGTGGTGGACCTGTCCAAGGCGGACTTCGCCCAGTTTGACGCCCTGATGGTCTCGCCCGGCGTGCCCTTCACCCACCCCACCCCCCATTGGACGGTCAGGAAGGCCCAGACCGCGGGCGTGGAGATCCTGGGCGACATCGAGCTGTTCGCCCGCACGGTGAACGCCGTCGATCCCTGGAAGCGGCCGAAGATCGCCGCCGTCACCGGCACCAACGGCAAATCCACCACCACCGCCCTGCTCGGCCACATCCTGAAGTCGGCCGGCAAGGACGCCCACGTCGGCGGCAATATCGGCGCGGGCGTGCTGGGGCTCGAAGACATGCACGGCGGCGCGGTCTACGTGCTGGAGCTGTCGTCCTACCAGCTCGACCTGACATCGAGCCTCAAGGCCGACGCGGCCATCCTGCTCAATATCTCGCCCGATCACCTGGACCGTCACGGCGGCATGGACGGCTATGTCGCCGCCAAGCGCCGGGTGTTCCTGAACCAGGGCAAGGGCGACACCGCCATCGTCGGGGTGGACGACGCCTGGGGCCAGAACATCTGCACCGAACTGCTGGCCCGCAACGGACGCACCATCGTGCCGATCTCGGCCGGTCGCTCGATGGGCCGGGGCCTGTATGCGCTGCAGGGCGTGCTCTACGACGCCATCGGCGAACGGGTGACGGAGGTGGCGGACCTGAGCCGCGCGCCCGGCCTTCCCGGCCGCCACAACTGGCAAAACGCCGCCGCCGCCTATGCCGCCGCCCTGGCGCTCGGCGTGTCGCCCCAGGACGCCGCCGACGCGCTGATGAGCTTCCCGGGCCTGGCGCACCGCATGGAGGATGTGGGCACGGTCGGGCGGGTGCGTTTCGTCAACGACAGCAAGGCCACCAACGCCGACGCCGCCCGCCAGGCCATGAGCGCCATCCCCAAGTTCTACTGGATCGCCGGCGGGCGTCCCAAGGCCGGCGGCATCGACTCCCTGCGCGACCTGTTCGGCCGGGTGGAGAAGGCCTACCTGATCGGCGAAGCGGCGCAGGAATTCGGCCGCACCCTGGCCGGAGCCGCGCCCGTCGAACAGTGCGGGGACCTGCTGCGCGCGGTGGACGCGGCCTTCCACGATGCGGCGGCCAAGGGCCGCGACGCAGTGGTGCTGCTGTCGCCCGCCTGCGCCTCATTCGACCAGTTCCCCGACTTCGAGGTCCGCGGCGACGCCTTCCGGTCGCTGGTGCACGGCCTGGCCACGACGCCACGACAAGCCGCCAGCTGATCCACCGATCCGCCGGATTGCAACGTCCCCTTAACCCTGACCCACGCAATGTTGCGGGCGAGAATCATTGCGAGCCACGCCCCGTCGGCATGGCTCGCCAGCCTTAGTCCCGCCCCGAGCATGATCGAATTCCGGACGCGACCATGACGTTCACGCCCCACGCCTTCGCCCGGACGGACCGCTCGCGCTTCGGCCAATGGTGGTGGACCACCGACCACCTGCTGCTGGGCTCCACCGCCATCCTGATCGGGCTGGGCGTGATGCTGTCGTTCGCCGCCAGCCCGGCGGCGGCGGCGCGGATCGGCTATCACGACCCGTTCCACTTCGCGGTGCGCCAGTGCGTCTACGCGGCGGGCGGCGCGGCCATCCTGCTGACCATCTCCACTCTGTCCGCCCAGGGAATCCGGCGCACCGCCTTCGTCGTCTACGTCCTGTCGATCCTGGTGATGATGGCCCTGCCGTTGCTAGGCCACGCCGCCAAGGGCGCCCAGCGCTGGCTGGAGATCGGCGGCTTCTCGCTGCAGCCGTCGGAATTCCTCAAGCCCGCCCTGATGATCCTGGTCTCCTGGATGTTCTCGGAGGGCCAGAAGGGCCAGGGCGTGCCGGGCGTCTCTATCGCGTTCGGCCTGTATCTGCTGTCGGTCGTGCTGCTGCTGATCCAGCCGGACGTGGGCCAGACAGTGCTGATCACCGTGGCGTTCGGGGTGGCCTTCTTCATGGCCGGGGTGCCGATCCGCTGGATCCTGGGCCTGGGGGCGGTGGCCTCCACCGGCATGGTGATCATCTACCTGACCTTCCAGCACGTGGCCGCGCGCTTCCATAAGTTCCTGAACCCCGAGGGGACCGACACCCATCAGGTGGACAAGGCCGCCGAGGCCATCCGTCACGGCGGCTTCTTCGGGCGCGGTCCCGGCGAAGGGGTGATGAAACGCCACGTGCCCGACCTGCACACCGACTTCATCTATTCGGTGGCGGCCGAGGAGTACGGCCTGATCTTCTCGCTCTGTCTGATCGGCCTGTTCGGCTTCCTTGTGGTGCGCGGGCTGTACAAGTCGATGAAGCTGGCCGACCCGTTCGAGCAGGTGGCGGCGGCTGGGCTGTTCGTGCTGGTGGGCGAGCAGGCCTTCATCAATGTGGCGGTGAACCTGAACCTGATCCCGACCAAGGGCATGACCCTGCCCTTCATCAGCTATGGCGGTTCTTCGATGCTGGCCATGGGGCTGACGCTCGGCATGGCGCTGGCCCTGACCCGCCGCCGTCCCGGCGCCTACGCCAGCTCCGAAGGCCCCGCGCCCGCCGGCGCATCGCTGATGTGAAAACCGCCGGCCAGTCAGGCCATCAAGCGCGGTTAACAGACGACACCAACTTGAGTCATCCTGCGCGCGTCGCTTAGCGATTCGAGGCGCCGGGAATGGAATCTGTCGTGACCGAGGCCAACCGCACCGTCGTCCTCGCCGCAGGGGGCACCGGCGGACATCTGTTCCCCGCCGAAGCCCTGGCGCGGGTGCTGACCGAACGCGGCTGGCGGGTGATCCTGGCCACCGACACCCGGGGCGACCAGTACGCCGCCGACTTCCCGGCCGCCGAACGGCTGGCGCTCGAAGCCGCCACCTTCAAGCTCAGCAACCCCATCGGCATGGTCCGGGGCTGGCTGCGCATCCGGGCGGGCGTGAAGCGGGCGCGCCGAGCCTATGTGCGGCTGCGGCCCTCGGTGGTGGTGGGCTTCGGCGGCTATCCCTCGCTACCCGCCCTGCTGGCGGCCAAACAGGCGCGCATCCCCCGCCTGATCCACGAGCAGAACGCGGTGCTGGGGCGGGTGAACCGCTATCTCAGCAAGCGGGTCGATAAGGTCGCCTGCGCCTTTCCCATCCTGCGCAGGGCGCCGGGCAAGCTGAAGCCGATGGTGGTGGGCAACCCCGTACGGCCCGAGATCCGCGCCCTGTACGACCAGCCCTACGTCCTGCCGGGCGGTGTCTTCACCCTGCTGGTCACCGGCGGCAGCCAGGGAGCCAAGCTGCTGTCGGAAACCGTGCCAGCGGCGGTGGCCATGTTGCCGGAAACGTTGCGGCTGAGCCTGCGGGTCGAGCAGCAGACGCGCATGGATTCGCTGGACTTCGCGCGCCGCACCTACACCAAGGCCGGCGTCGAGGCCGAGGTCGCGCCCTTCTTCCGCAACATGGCCAAGCGCTTGTCCTCGGCCCACCTGGTGATCGGGCGCGCGGGCGCCTCGACCGTGAGCGAGCTGGCGGTGGCCGGACGGCCCTCGATCCTGGTCCCCCTGGCGATCGCGGCGGACGACCACCAGACCTACAACGCCGAGCTGCTGGCCGAGGCGAGCGCCGCAGTGATCCTGACGGAGAAGAAGTTCACCCCTCAGAAGCTGGCCGAGGTGCTGGAGGGCCTGCTCACCACCCCCCACGTGCTGGACAAGATGGCCGAGGGCGCGCACGCCGCCGGCCGCCCCGACGCCGCCGAACGCCTGGCGGACCTGGTGGAGGCGACGGCTCGCCGGTGACGCTTGTGTGACTTCCCGGCCCTTGTTCGGACAAGGCAGGGATGCGAAAGCGCAGGGACCGTTAAGGTCCCTATTCCCCTATTTGTGGATCGGGATTCGATAGCCATCGGCGAGATCGGCGGATCATCGGCCGATGATGGCGCCCAAGCCCGACCCAAGGTCTGTGTAATGTCCTCCACCCGCCTGCGCCCCACGCCCTTCCCCATCGGCCCGGTCCACTTCGTGGGCATCGGCGGCATCGGCATGAGCGCCATCGCCGAGATCATGCTGCGCGCGGGCTATGCGGTGCAGGGCTCCGACCAGAAGGCCGGGGCGAACACCGAGCGGCTGGAGACGCTGGGCGCCAAGATCCACATCGGCCATGCGGCCCAGAACGTCGACGGCGCCTCGGCCCTGGTGTTCTCCTCGGCCGTCAAGCCGGACAATCCCGAATACGTCGAGGCCCGCGCCCGCCACATCCCGCTGGTGCGCCGCGCCGAGATGCTGGCCGAGCTGATGCGGCTGCACTTCTCGATCGCGGTGGGCGGCACCCACGGCAAGACCACCACCACCTCGATGGTCGCGGCCCTGCTCGACGCGGGCGGGCTGGACCCGACGGTGATCAACGGCGGGATCATCAACGCCTACGGCTCCAACTCCAAGATGGGCGAGGGCGACTGGATGGTGGTGGAGGCCGACGAGAGCGACGGCACCTTCCTGCGGCTGAAATCCACCGTGGCCATCGTCACCAACATCGACCCCGAGCACCTGGACCACTACGGCGACTTCGAGAAGGTGAAGAAGGCCTTCTGCGACTTCGTCGAGAACATCCCCTTCTACGGCTTCGCGGCGGTCTGCCTGGACCACCCGGAAGTGCAGGCCCTGACCTCGCGGGTGGAGAACCGGCGGCTGATCACCTACGGGACCAATCCCCAGGCCGAGGTGCGCGCGGTCAATATCGAGATGGGCGCGGACGGGGCCTGCTTCGACTGCCAGATTTCGCCGCGCGAGGACGTGCGGATCGTGTTCGAGAAGCTGCGCCTGCCAATCACCGGACGCCACAACGTCCTGAATTCGCTGGCCGCCATCGCCGTGGCGCACGAACTCGGCGTGAGCGAAGAGGCGATCCGCGCCGGCCTGGCGGGCTTCGAGGGCGTCAAGCGCCGCTTCACCACCACGGGCGTGGCCCACGGGGTGCGGGTGATCGACGACTACGGCCACCACCCCGTCGAGATCGCCGCCGTGCTCAAGGCCGCGCGCGAGGTGCAGAACGGCGGCGGCAGGGTGATCGCGGTGGTGCAGCCGCACCGCTACACCCGACTGCACGACCTGTTCGAGGAGTTCTGCGGCTGCTTCAACGACGCCGACAGCGTGCTGGTGGCCGACGTCTACCCGGCCGGCGAACAGCCGATCGAAGGCGCCAACAAGGACGCCCTGGTGGCGGGCCTGCGCCGCTTCGGCCACCGCAGCGCCAGCGCGCTCGAAAGCCCGGCCGCCCTCGCCGCCGCCGTGCGCGAGCACGCGACGGCCGGCGACCTGGTGGTGTGCCTGGGCGCCGGCGACATCACCGCCTGGGCCTACGCCCTGCCCGGCCAGCTGGACGCGCTGGGGTGAGGCGGCAGGCTGACCGGCTCCTGCGTCCTTCGAGACGCCCCTTCGGGGCTCCTCAGGATGACGAATGTGGGGGCATCGCAAAAAACTTCGTCATGCTGAGGAGCGGCGTTAGCCGCGTCTCGAAGCACGCAATGCATATCCACACTGCATTCACCAGCGCGGGAACTCAGCCGGCATGAGCTGGACCGACCGCCTGCCCACCGTGCGAGGCAAGCTGCTGCGCGACGAGGCGCTGGCGCCGTTCACCTGGCTGCGCGTCGGCGGTCCGGCCGATGTGCTGTTCCTGCCGGCGGATGAGGCGGACCTGTCGGCGTTCCTGGCGGGTCTCGATCCGGGCGTGCCGGTGACGCCGCTAGGCGTCGGCTCCAACACCCTGGTGCGCGACGGCGGGGTCGAGGGCGTGGTGATCCGCCTGGCGGGACGGGCGTTCGCCGCCACGGAAGCGCTCGACGACCACCGCATCCGGGCGGGCGCGGCCGCGCTCGACGCCCAGGCGGCCAAGGCGGCGGCGAAGGCGGGCATGGCGGGGCTGGAATTCTACACCGGCGTGCCGGGGACCATCGGCGGCGCCTGCATGATGAACGCGGGCTGCTACGGCGCGGAGACCAAGGACGTGCTGGTCGAAGCCTATGCGCTGGATCGTTCGGGCGAACGCGTCGTGTTCTCCAACGCCGAGATGGATTTCAGCTACCGCAGGTGCGGCGCGGCGGCCGAGCGTTGGCTGATCTTCACCGGCGCTCTGTTCCAGGGGCGTCCGGACGATCCCGCCGCCGTGACCGGGCGCATGGACGCGATCACCGCCCGGCGCGAAGCTTCCCAGCCGATCCGCGAGAAGACCAGCGGCTCGACCTTCAAGAACCCCGACGGCCACAGCGCCTGGAAACTGGTCGACGAAGCCGGCTGGCGCGGCAAGCCCCACGGCGGGGCGATGTTCTCCCCCCAGCACGCCAACTTCCTGATCAACACCGATAACGCCAGCGCCGCCGACCTGGAGGGCCTGGGCGAAGCGGTGCGCGCCGACGTGCTCGCGAAACTCGGCGTGGAGCTCCACTGGGAAGTGAAGCGGATCGGGCGACGATAGACCCTCTCCCCTTGCGGGAGAGGGAGGGGCCCAGCCTTGCTGGGAGGGTGAGGGGTCGACGGACGTTCGCCGTTGATATCGCAGCAAGACCCCTCAACCTTCCCACGCGTCTATCGACACGCGGGCCCCTTCCTTCTCCCGCAAGGGGAGAAGGTGATTATCCCCGTCCGCGGCGTTTCGACTCTGAAACGCGACGTTTGCGTCGTCGCCGAAATCCCGCATTAGCTCCGTCCCTTAACGGCCCGCACCTGGGCCCAAGCGGATGAGAGCCTCCATGTCCGAACGCCCCCTGGCCGACCGTCGCATCGCCGTGCTGTTGGGCGGACTCAGCCCCGAGCGGGAGGTCAGCCTGGTGTCCGGCGAGGCCTGCGCCTCGGCCCTGGAACGGCTGGGGGCCAAGGTGGCGCGGATCGACGCCGGCCGCGACCTAGCCGAAGTCCTGACCGCTGCGCGGCCCGAGATCGCCTTCAACGCCCTGCACGGCGCCTGGGGCGAGGATGGTTGCGTCCAGGGCGTGCTGGAGACGCTCGACATCCCCTACACCCACTCCGGCGTGCTCGCCTCGGCCTTGGCGATGGACAAGGCCAAGGCCAAGGCGGTGCTGGCGGCGGCGGGGGTGACGGTGCCGGGTGGCGGCCTGTTCGACCGCCACGTGGCGGCGCGCGAGCACGTCATGGCCCCGCCCTATGTGGTCAAGCCGAACGCCCAGGGCTCTTCGGTCGGCGTCTTCCTGGTGTTCGAGGGCGCCAACCGGCCGCCCGAGGAACTGGGCCGCGACGACTGGGCCTTCGGGGAGGAGGTGATGATCGAGCCCTACATCGCCGGACACGAATTGGCGGTGGCGGTGCTGGGCGAGGCCGGCGGCGCGCGGGCGCTGGCGGTGACCGATATCGTCGCAGCCTCGGGCTTCTACGACTACGAGGCCAAATACGGCGAAGGCGGCTCCAAACACGTGGTCCCCGCGCCGATTTCCCCTGAGATAACAGCGGTCGCCATGCGCATGGCCGAGCGGGCGCACATCGCATTGGGTTGCCGAGGTCTTACCCGATCCGACTTCCGTTATGACGAAGTTAAGGGTGATCTGGTCCTACTGGAAGTGAACACCCAGCCCGGCATGACACCCACCTCGCTCGCGCCGGAGCAGGCCGCCCACACTGGTTTGGACTTCGACCGTCTCGTGCTTTGGATCGTAGAGGACGCCTCATGCCCGCGATGAAGCGGGACGGCCCCAAGGTCGCCCGACCTAACGGCGGAACCGCGCCCGCGAGGGGCGGTCGCCGACCAGCGCCCGGCCCCGCACCGCGCGGGTTCGGTGGACGGCCGCGCCTGGTGCTGGCCGCCGCGGGCGCCGTCGTGGTCGCCGCCGTCGGGCTGACCCTCGCCACCGGCGGGCGGGCGCGCGCGCTGCAGGTCGGGGTGAACACGGCGGTGGCCGGCCAGTTGGCCCGTGCGGGCTTCCGGGTCGCCAATGTCGAGGTCGAGGGGGCTTCGCGCTTTTCCGTTCCCTACATCGTGCGCGCCGCCGCCGTGGAGCATGGCGCGCCGCTGATGGGCGTGGACCTCAAGGCCGTACGCGAACGCGTGCAACAGGTGGGTTGGGTCAAGTCGGTGCGCATCTTGCGCCTGCTGCCCGACACCGTGGTGCTGGCGGTGTCCGAGCGTCCGCGCCTGGCGGTGTGGCAGGACCAGGGCCAGTCGCACGTGGTCGATCCCGACGGGCAGGTGATCCCAGAGGCCGACCCTGGCCTGTTCGTCGACCTGCCGCTGATCGTGGGCGCCGGCGCGCCCCAGGCCGCCAACGGCGTGCTGCCCCTGGTGCAGACCCGTCCGCGCCTGATGAGCCGCCTGGAAGCCCTGGTGCGGGTGGACCAGCGCCGCTGGGACCTGCGCCTGAAAGACGGCAGCCTGATCCAGCTTCCCGCCGTCGGCGAGGACGCCGCCCTGATCCAGCTCGACCAGCTGGACCAGAAGAACCGCCTGCTCGACCTCGGCTTCGCCCGCATCGACCTGCGCGATCCCGAAATGGTGATCGTGCGTCCGCGCCAGCCGGCGGCCACGCAATCCGCCCAGGCCCAGACGCCCCACACCCCATCCGCGCCGCCCGCGCCCACCGCCGCCAAGACCTGACCAGGAGCCGAGGAGATGTCCAACCTTCGTGATCGCCGGGAGGCCCGTGACGGGCTGAAGATGCTCTCCGGCCAGAACCGCCAGCACCTGGTGGCGGCGGTGGATCTGGGCGCCTCCAAGGTCGGTTGCTTCATCATGAAGCCGGACGGGGCCAAGCGCGAAGACCGCTCGATCAACGTCGCGGGCGTGGCCCACGTGCGCTCCAACGGCATCCGCGGCGGCGCGATCATCAACATGGACGAGGCCGCCCACGCCATCGCCCAGGCGGTCGAGCGGGCCGAGAACATGGCGGGCGCCAGCGTCTCGGGCGTGGTCATCACCACTGCCGGCGGCCAGCTCGCCAGCCACCGCTCCTCCACCACCATCCAGCTGTCCAGCCGGCCGATCAGCGACCACGACCTGTCGCGCGCCCTGGCCCTGGCGGTGAACCAGTGCCGCTTCCTGGGCCGGCGTCCGATCCACCTGCTGCCGGTGGCTTGGTCGGTGGACGGCGCGCGCGGCCTGCGCGACCCGCGCAACATGTTCGGCCGCAGCCTCAGCCTGGACCTGCTGGTCGTGACCATGAGCGAAAGCGCCTTCCAGACGCTCGGCCACTGCCTTGAGCTTGTGCACCTGCAGTTCGAAGGCGTGGTCGCGGCCCCGTTCGCCTCGGCGCTGGCGGCGCTGGAAGACGACGAGATGGACCTGGGCGCGGTCTGCATCGACATGGGCGGCGGCTCGACCTCGGTGGCGGTGTTCGGCGACGGCTCCCTGCTCCACGTCGACAGCCTGGCGGTGGGCGGAAGCCACGTGACCGCCGATATCGCGCGCGGCCTGTCGACCACCATCGCCGGCGCCGAGCGGATCAAGACCCTGCACGGCTCCGCCATCGCCTCGGCCAACGAGGACCGTGAGATGATCGAGGCGCCGCCGCGCGGCGACGATCCCGGCGCCGGCGCGGTGATCGCGCCGCGCAGCCTGCTCAAGGGCATCATCGCCCCGCGCGTGGAAGAGACCCTGGAACTGGTGCGCGAGCGCCTGAAGGCCTCCGGCGTGCCGTTCGAATCCGGCGCCAGCATCGTGCTGACCGGCGGGGCCAGCCAGCTTGTCGGCGTGCGCGAAGTGGCGGTGCGGGTGTTCGACCGCCCGGTTCGCCTGGGTCGGCCGCGCCGCGCGCCACACCTGGCCGAGGCCGCCGCGGGTCCGGGGTTCTGCGCCGCCGCCGGCGTGCTGCACCGTTCGGCCTTCGGTCCGCGCGAGGCGGTCTCCGCCCGCTCGCTCGCCGGGTCTTCGCGCAGCACCCAGCCCCGCGAGCCGATCGACCCCAACGCCGGCGTCCTGCAACGCGCGGCGGGCTGGCTGCGCGAGAACCTGTAGGGCGGAGTCCTCGCCCACAACTCCAGCGGCAAACCGCGCGAGCTTCTACTTCCTCCCCATCCGCCAGGAAGGAAACCGGAAGCGTCTCGACCGCCATCGCCCATGCCGCCAATCGTTCGCCCCATTGGCCTGCGCAAATTCAGCGCAGGGAAAAACGCTACTGAAATTGCGCGCCGAATCAGTGAATTGTTACTGCATCGGGTCTTATCGAATCCGCGACTCGGGGTAGGGGTTAACTACGGGTTAAGGATAAGGGTGTCTTATCGGCGCCGCGGTGGGATGCCAAGAATGGTCGTCCGTCGTCGGATCGTGGGGCCGTCGGTCTAAGGAAAGAAATCCATGGCGATACATCTCTCGGCGCCTCGCGCCACGGAATTGAAGCCGCGGATCGTCGTGTTCGGCGTCGGCGGGGCCGGCGGGAACGCCGTCAACAACATGATCGAGGCGGGCCTCGAGGGTGTCGAGTTCGTCGTCGCCAACACCGACGCGCAACAGCTCCAGTTCGCCAAGACCGACCGCCGCATCCAGCTCGGCATCACCGTCACCCAAGGGTTGGGCGCAGGCGCGCACCCCGAGGTCGGCATGAGCGCGGCCGAGGAGAGCTTCCCCGAGATCGGCGAGCACCTCGAAGGCGCCCACATGGTGTTCATCACCGCCGGCATGGGCGGCGGCACCGGCACCGGGGCGGCGCCGATCATCGCCAAGGCGGCGCGCGAGCGTGGCATCCTGACCGTCGGCGTCGTCACCAAGCCGTTCCACTTCGAGGGCCGTCACCGGATGCGCCTGTCGGACGCCGGCGTGAGCGAACTGCAGCGCTACGTCGACACCCTGATCGTCATCCCCAACCAGAACCTGTTCCGCGTCGCCAACGAGCGCACCACCTTCGCCGAGGCCTTCGCCATGGCCGACCAGGTGCTGCATTCGGGCGTGCGCTCGATCACCGACCTGATGGTGATGCCGGGCCTGATCAACCTCGACTTCGCCGACGTCCGCTCGGTGATGACCGAGATGGGCAAGGCCATGATGGGCACCGGCGAGGCCAATGGCGAGGACCGCGCCCTGATGGCCGCGCAGAACGCCATCGCCAACCCGCTGCTGGACGAGGTCTCGCTCAAGGGCGCCAAGGCCGTGCTGGTCAACGTCACCGGCGGCCTGGACATGACCCTGCTGGAAGTCGACGAAGCGGCCAACGCCATCTCGTCGGAAGTCGATCCGGACGCAAACATCATCTTCGGCGCCGCCTTCGACCCGTCGCTGGAAGGCAGCATCCGCGTCTCCGTCGTGGCCACCGGCATGGACGCCGGCGTCCAGACCCAGGCCGACCCGGCTCAGCGCCCCAACCTTCGCCAGCCTGCGCCCCTGCCCGCAGCCCCGCCGCTGCGCGTCCAGACCACTCCCGCCCGCGCGGCGGGCGAGCAACCGGCCTGGCCGACCTCAGCGCCCTCGACGTCCTATTCGACCCCGTCGTCGACGCCCACCCTGTGGCCCGAGCCCGCGCGTCCCGAATCGGCCGCCACCACCGGGACGGCGCAGGAAAAGCCGGTCGTAACTCCGGCGCCCGAGCCGATCATCCGCATCATCGACCCCTCGGTCGAAGACAGCGAAGACGAGCAGCTCGGCTTGACCAAGCGGCCCGCGCCCCAAAGCCTGGCCCAGCGCCCGGCCTACGAGAACCGCCAGGGCTACGCGCCCCGACAGCCCGAGCCCAAGAAGGGCGGCTGGCTCAGCCTGTTCGGCGGTCGTCCGCGTCAGGACTATTCGCAGGGCGCTCATCATCCTCAGCCCAATCCCCCGCCCGCGCCCACGCGTGCGGTCCAGGGCGGCGGCAGCGCTCAGCCCGCCATCCAGCCGAACATCGAACCCCATGATTCGACGGAGGATCTGGACATACCCTCCTTTCTCCGCCGCCTCGCGAACTGAGCGGGAAAAGAATCCGAAATGAAGGCCCCCGGAAGCCCAGCGCTTCCGGGGTTTTTTATTGCGCCGAGATCGGATGTCCCGCCCGACCGCCGCCCATCCGCAAAAGCCATGAGGACGAGCGGAGCTCCGGACGCGACGCCAAGCCGTATTTCCAACACACTTCGGTCCAGCCACGCTAAAGACTTCCGAGTGCAGACCCGACCATGACCGATCCCATGCCCGAAACCGACTACGCACCGTCGTCCGCCCCGACCTGGGACGACCCTCTGACGCCCCCCGCCGAACCGGTCACAGCCGGCGAGCTGGCGGCCCAGCTATCCGCGCGCCTCTGCCACGACTTCGTCAGTCCGGCGAGCGCCATCGTCTCGGGGTTGGACCTGCTGGAGGACCCCACCGCCGCCGACATGCGCGAAGACGCCATGAACCTGATCAACACCTCGGCGCGCAAGCTGGTGGACATGCTGGCCTTCGCGCGGGTGGCGTTCGGCGCCTCGGCCTCGGCCGAGACCTTCGACGTGCGCGAGTTGGAGAAACTGGCGCGCGGCGTCTTCGCCCATGTCCGCCCGCAGATGGAGTGGTCCACGCCCATGGCGGGGCTGAACAAGACCGCCGCCCGCGCCCTGCTCAACCTGGCCCAGATCGGCGCCGGCGCCTTGCCGACCGGCGGGCTGGCGCGCATCTCGGCCACGATCCAGGACAACGACGTGCTGCTGTGGGTGGAGGCCGTCGGGCCGCGCGCCCGCCTTCGGCCCGAAGTGACCACCGGCCTGCGCGGCGAGAAGCTGGAAGGCGGCCTCGGCGGCCACTGGGTGCAGGCCTACTATCTGCACCTGCTGCTGAAGGCGGCCGGCGGTCGGGTCGATTTCGCCGTGGCCGAGGAGCGGGTGACGCTGCGCGCGCGGGTCGCGGCGGATTAGCGACGTCGCCCGGAGCCGTCAGCTCGCCCTGAAGCTGGCGCGATACTGGTTCGGCGTGACGCCCAGGCGCTTCATGAACACCAGGCGCATATGCTCGGCGCCGCCAAAGCCGCATTCATAGGCCACGCCCTTCAACGCCAGATCGCCGCCCTCGAGGCGACGACGCGCCGCGTCGATGCGGGCGCGTTCGACGAACTCGGCTGAGGTGATCCGGGTCTCCCGCTTGAAGACGCGCACGAAGGTGCGTGGGCTCATGCCCGCGACCTGGGCCAGGATCTCCACGCTGTTCGCCTCACGCAGATGGGCCATGACGTGGGCGTGGACGCGGGCGATCGGCGAGTCCTCCGCCGCGAACGGGACCAGGTAGGGACTGAACTGGGATTGGCCGCCCTGGCGCTGGGCGACCACCACCAGACGCTTGGCCACCGCCAGCGCCACCTCGGGGCCGTGGTCCTGCTGGACGATCGCCAGGCTCAGATCGATCCCGGCGGTCACTCCCGCCGAAGTGACGAGCGTTCCGTCGCGGATGTGAATCCGGTCGAGTTCGACACGGGCCCGGGGAAACCGTAGGGCCAACAAAGGCGCATCCTGCCAGTGGGTGGTCACGGTCCGGCCGTCGATCAGCCCGGCATGGCCCAGGGCGAACGCGCCAGTGCAGATCGACCCGTACAGCGGGCAGCTCTCGGCCATCGCCACCAGCCATTCGGTCAACCGGGGCTCGGGTTCGGATGTCGGAAGCCCAGGTCCTCCCGCCACCAGCGCCAGATCGTAGGCCGGTCGCGCCTCGTGGAAGGCGAGGTCCGGCGTGATCGACATGCCGTTGGAGGCCCTGACGGCCGCGCGATCGGCGCCAACCAGACAGAGCCCATAGCGCTGGTCCTCGCCCAGGAAGCCGTTCGCCTCGTTGAACACGTCGAGCGGCCCGGCCACGTCCAGCGCCTGGACGCCGGGAAAGATCGCGAGGGCCACGGTCTTCAAGACGAAGAACTCCAGACACCGTGCGCATAGCCGCGCGAACTGGATGCATACGCCACGCCCACGCGGTCGCAAACGACCCCGCGCTTTCAGGAAACCCGCCTCGATGCCTATGGGCGGCCGGAATGCGTGTCTGTTTGGCGGTTTTGCAGGGTTCGAGCCCGTGGCCCGCCCCCCTCCCCTGGCGGATGATGGGGCCGACATCCCAGGGCCCGCCGCTCGGGCGACGCGCCCAGATCATCCCCAAAGGAGCCTCACATGCCCAAGATCATCGCCGGCGTCGCCATTCCCGACAGCAGGATAGTCCTCGAAGCGGAGCAACTGGTCCGCGATACCGAATCCGAGCTGCTTTACCACCACTCCAACCGAGTGTTCCTGTTCGGGGCCCTGAGCGGCCAGCGCCAGGGGCTGAAGGTCGACGCCGAACTGCTTTACCTGGGAGCGATGTTCCACGACATGGGACTACAGCCGCCGTACGTCAGCGCCGACGAACGCTTCGAGGTCGACGGGGCCAACGCCGCCGCAGCCTTCATGCGCGCGCACGGCGTGAACGAGAGCGACGTGGACGACGTCTGGGACGCCATCGCGCTGCACACCACGCCCGGCATCCCCAAGCACAAGCGTCCGGTCGTCGCCCTAGTCACCGCCGGTGTCGAGATGGATGTCCTGGGGCTGGACTACGACGCCTTCAGCGCCGAACAGCGACGAGAGGTCTGCGCGCATCACCCGCGCGGTCACGATTTCAAGAACGGGATCATCGACGCCTTCGCCTGCGGGACGATCCACAAGCCGCTGACAACCTTCGGCAACGTCAAGGCCGACGTGCTGAGCCTGCGCGACCCCAGCTATGTACGGCTCAACTTCTGCGACATGATCCTTAATTCGAGCTGGAGCGAGTAGACGCCCTGCGACGCGGGCGCGACGCTGTTTACTTCCTGGCAACCCAACCGCTCCACGGCTCCTTAACCAGACGCGACTAGTTTGCGAAGGGATCGCGGCGGCTTGTTCCGTCGCGCAAGCTGGTGCGATGGAAATGGAAATTCCCCATCCCAGCGTATCCTGGAGTGGAGCGTCGCGCATGAAGATGTGCCTGGTCGTCGATGACAGCCGGGTCGTGCGCAAGGTGGCTCGCCGCATCCTGGAAGCGCTCGACTTCGAGACCGCCGAAGCCAGCGACGGCGCCGAGGCGTTGGCCTTCTGCCGCACCGCCATGCCCGACGCCATCCTGGTGGACTGGCGGATGCCTAACATGGACGGCCTGGAATTCGTGCGCACCCTGCGCCAAGAGCCCGAGGGCGGCCGTCCGATCGTGGTCTTCTGCGCCGCCGAGAACGAACCCGCCCGCATCGCCGAGGCGCTCGACCAGGGCGCCGACGAATTCATCATGAAGCCGTTCGACGGCGACATTGTCGCCCACAAGTTCGGACTGGCGGGTCTGCTGTGAACCCTGCCGACCTCGCAGAACTGAGCCGGATCGTCCAGGCGCGCGCAGGATTGCTGCTGCGCGGCGACAAGGCTTATTTCGTCGAGAGCCGCCTGGCCCTGCTGGCGCGGCGGGAAAACGCGGCTTCGGTGGACGAACTCGGGCAGCGCCTGCTGGCCGGCGGCGACGAGCGCTTGCTGGACGCCGCCTGCGAGGCGCTGGCGGTCACTGACACCGCCTTCTTCCGCGACCCCGACGTATTCGGGCACCTGCGCGACCACACCCTGCCCGGCCTGCTGGCGGGGCGGGCGGAAAAGCTGATCCAGGTCTGGTGCGCGGGCTGCGCCACCGGCCAGGAAGCCTATTCCCTGGCCATGCTGGCGCTGGAGTCGGCCGACACCATGCCGGGCCTGCGGCTGGAGATCGTGGCCACCGACCTGTCCCAGCGCGCGCTCGAAAAGGCGCATGCGGGCATCTACACCCAGTTCGAGGTCCAGCGCGGCCTGCCGATCCGCTATCTGCTCCGCCACTTCGAGAAGGTGGACGAGATGTGGAGCGCCTCGCCGCATCTGCGCGGCCAAATCCGCTGGCGCCGGCTGAACCTGATGGAGGCGCGCCGCAGCGTGCGCCGCTTCGACCTGATCCTGTGCCGCAACGTGGTCAGCTATCTCGATCCCGCCGCCCGCGCGGTGCTGCTGCAGCAGTTCGCCCCCGCCCTTGCGGACGACGGTGTGCTGGTGCTCGGCCAGAACGAGGTCGCCCCGACGGACTTTCGAGAAACCGAAGCCAACATCGGCGTCTTCCGCGCCTCCGATCCGTTGAAGCGCGCGGCGGCCTGATCCAGCCGTAGGCGTCTTCCAGCGACGGCGTGCTTCCGTCAGGCCCATCGCTTCATCTCGATCGTCCCACCTGCTAGACCGCGCCTTATCGATATCGGAGGCGCGATGACCCGGCCCAAGGTGCTGCTGACCCGCAAGTGGCCGCAAGCGGTGGAGCGCCGATTGGCCGCCGCCTACGACGTCGTGCTGAACCCCGACGACCAACCCCTGTCGCCCGCCGTCCTGGCCGAGGCGATGATGGAATTCGACGCCATCTGCCCCACGGTGGTCGACTCGATCACCGCCGACGTGGTCGCGCGCGAAGGGGCGAGAGTGAAGATCTTCGCCAACTACGGCGTGGGCGTGAACCATATCGACCTGGAGGCCTGCCGTCGTCACGGGATCGCGGTGAGCAACACCCCCGACGTGCTCACCGACGCCACCGCCGAACTGGCGCTGACCCTGATGCTGATGATCGCCAGGCGCGCCGGCGAGGGCGAGCGACAGGTCCGCGCCGGGCGATGGGTTGGCTGGGGCGCCACCCGGCTGTTGGGGACCACCCTGGTCGGCAAGACGCTGGGCGTGGTCGGCTTCGGCCGCATCGGCCAGGCGACCGCGCGGATGGCGCGTCACGGCCTGGGCATGTCGATCCTCTACAGCAGCCGACGCCCCGCCGCCCCCGAGGTCGAGGCCGAGACCGGCGGCCGCTGGCGGCCCCTGGACGATATGCTGGCGGAGGCGGACGTGGTCTCGCTGCACATTCCCGGCGGCGCGGACACCCACCACCTGATCGACGCCGCGCGCCTGCAGAAGATGAAGCCGACCGCCCTGCTGATCAACACCGCGCGCGGCTCGGTGGTCGACGAGGCGGCGCTGGAGGCGGCGCTCCGCGCCGGGACCATCGCCGGGGCGGGGCTGGACGTGTTCAGCGCCGAGCCCGAGGTGCCGGACGGTTTCCTCGACCTAGAGAACGTGGTCCTGCTGCCGCACATGGGCAGCGCCACCACCGAGACGCGTGAGGCGATGGGCGACCGGGCGGTGGACAACCTGGACGCCTTCTTCGCCGGGAAGCCGCCGCCGGATTTGCTCTAGAGCTCGGCAGGCGGCGGCGTCGTGCGTGCTTCGAGACGCGCTTCGCGCTCCTCAGCATGACGAAATTTTTCAGTCCACACCAAGGCCCGTCATGCTGAGGAGCCCCGAAGGGGGCGTCTCGAAGCACGCACAAACTCCAAGCCCCGCCTACAGTTTCGAGGACACCCTCCACAGGTCGATCCCGCCCTCGGTCGCGTGGCGATCGATCTCCTTCAGCTCTTCGGAGCTGAAGTCGAGGCGGTTCACCGCGTCCAGGGAATCGTCGAGCTGTTGCGGCGTGCGCGCGCCGACCAAGGCCGAGGTCACGCGCAGATCGCGCAGGATCCAGGCGATGGCCATCTGCGCCAGGGTCTGGCCGCGCTTGGTCGCCAGGGCGTCGAGGGCGCGGATGCGCGCGATGTTCTCGGGCGTCAGCAAATCCTTCCCGAGCGAGGAGTCGCGCGCGGCGCGGGAATCCTTGGGCACGCCGTCCAGGTACTTGGTCGTCAGCATCCCCTGGGCCAGCGGCGAGAAGGCGATGCAGCCCACGCCCAGCTCGCCCAGCACGCCAAGCAGCTCGTCCTCGACCCAACGGTTGAGCATCGAATAGGACGGCTGGTGGATCAGCAGCGGCACGCCCTCCGCCTTCAGGATCGCGTGCGCCTGGCGCGTCAGCTCCGGCGAATAGGACGAGATGCCGACGTACAGCGCCTTGCCCTGCCGATGGGCGTGGGCGAGCGCGCCCATGGTCTCCTCCAGCGGCGTCGTCGGGTCGACCCTGTGGGAGTAGAAGATGTCGACATAGTCCACGCCCATACGCTTGAGGCTCTGGTCGAGGCTGGCCAGCAGGTACTTGCGCGATCCGCCGATACCGCCGTACGGCCCCGGCCACATGTCCCAGCCGGCCTTCGTGGAGATCACCAGCTCGTCGCGGTAGGGCTTGAAGTCGGCGGCCAGGATGCGGCCGAAATTCTCCTCCGCCGAGCCGTAGGGCGGCCCGTAGTTGTTGGCGAGGTCGAAATGGGTGACGCCCCGGTCGAACGCGCGGCGCAGCACCGCGCGGCCGGTCTCGAATACATCGTCGCCGCCGAAGTTGTGCCACAGCCCCAGCGAGATCGCCGGCAGGTCGAGCCCGCTACGGCCCGTGCGGCGGTAAGGCATCAGCTTGTCGTAGCGATCCTGGGCGGGGAGATAGGTCACAGAACACCTCGACGCGTTCGGATGGGAGCGATCCCAACCCGGATGACCATGCTCTAGCCGGAGCGGCGGCGGGTTTCCAGCGGAGCCGCGATCCTCACCACAGCCAGGCGGCGCCCCGCACGCCGGAAGCATCCCCGTGCCGGTTGCGCACCACGCGCGTCTCGGGCTGGTCGGTGAACAGGAAGGGCGCGATCGCGGCGGGCAGTTCCGCGTACAGCTCCTCGACATTGGACATGCCGCCGCCGAGCACGATCACGTCGGGGTCCAGCACGTTGCAGATCACCGCCAACCCGCGTCCCAGGCGCGAGACGTAGCGGGTCAGGGCCGCACGGGCGTCGGCTTCGCCGGACCGGGCCCGCGCCACGATCTCCGGCGCGCGGACGCCCTGACCGTAGTCGCGCTCCAGCGCCGGACCCGAGGCCCAGGTCTCCATGCAGCCGTGCAGGCCGCACCAGCACCGAGGTCCCGGATACTCATCGGGCTGCATCCACGGCAGGGGGATATGGCCCCATTCGGCGGCCACCCCGCCCGCCCCCGCGACCAGCTTCCCGTCGACCACGATCCCGCCGCCGACGCCGGTGCCGATGATGACGCCGAACACCACCTTCGCGCCCGCCGCCGCCCCGTCCGTCGCCTCGGACAGGGCGAAGCAGTTGGCGTCGTTGGCCAACCGCACGGGCCGGCCGGTCGCCGCCTCCAGGTCCGCGCCGAAGTTGCGTCCGTTCAGCCAGGTGCTGTTGGCGTTGCGGATCAGCCCGGTGACGGGCGACGGCGATCCCGGTCCACCGAGGCCGATGGGCGTGCCTGGCGGAGACAGGGCGTCGGCCAGATCGCGCACGGCGGCGACGGCGGCGTCATAGCCGCCCGGATTGTCGACCCGCCGCGTCTCCAGCACCCGCCCGCCGCCATCCAGCGTCGCCGCCGCGATCTTGGTGCCGCCGAAGTCGACGCCCAGGCGGATGGCGGTTTCGACCTTGCTCGTAAGCGGCGGCGCGGACGTCGACATGGATGAACCTGCCCGGTTGTCAGTCACGAAATCCGACCTTCTCGCAATCGCTCCCCGCCGCCCAGGGCGGAGCGTTCGAAAAGCGGCTGGCCAGGAAATCGATCAGGACCTGGACCCTGGCCGGACGCAGCGGGCTGGGCGGGGTGACAATGTGGATGGCGTGGCCCTGGGGCATCCAGTCTTCCAGCACCGAGTCCAGCCGCCCATCCTCCAGTTCGCGCCAGACCAGGAACTCCGGCTGGAACGCGATCGCCAGCCCCGCCAGCAGCGAGGCGCGCAGCACGTCGGCGTTGTTGGTCTTGAGGATCTGGGGCACGGCGATGCTGTAGTCCCCCTCGAGCGGGTGATGGAACCGCCAGGCGTCGGCGCTGGAACCATAGGTGTAGCCAAACCCGACGTGACCGGCCAAGTCGCGCGGATGGCTCGGCCGCCCATGCCGCTCGAAATAGGCCGGCGCGCCGACCATCAATATCCGCACCGCGCAAAGGCGCCGCGCCAGCAGGCTGGAATCGTTGAGCTGCCCGATCCGCAGCGCCAGGTCGAACCCCTCGGTCACCAGGTCCACCCGCTGGTCGCTGAGGCTGATCTCGAGCGAGACCTGAGGATACAGGGCGAAGAAGGCGGGCAGGACGGGACCCAGGTGCTCGATGCCGAAGGACATCGGCGCAGCCATGCGCACGAGACCGCGCGGGGTTGAGGACTGGGCGGCGGCTTCCGCCTCCACCGCCTCCCCGTCGTCCAGGATGCGCGAGGCCCGCTCCAGCGAGGCGCGGCCGCTGCCGGTCAGCGACAGGCGACGCGAGGTGCGATGGAACAACGCCGTGCCCAGCCGCTCCTCCAGGCGACCCAACGCCTTGGACACCGTCGGCTTGGACAGGCCCAGTTCCTCGGCGGCGCGGGCGAACGATCCCGTCTCGGCCACCTTGGCGAACACGGCCCAGGCTTCGAAATCCGGCAAGCGCGACATGCAAACTCCGGCAACAGTAGATTTCCATCATTTCTATTTTCTTGCGAAGGGCAAGCGCCCATCTTCCTCCTCGAACGGGACGCCACCCTGGCGTCCCTCCCCGGTTAGGAGATCGATCATGATCGAACGCCGACCCTTCGAGCGCCTCGGCGGCGCCAATCACGGCTGGCTCGACGCCAAGCACCACTTCTCGTTCGCCAACTTCTACGATCCCCAGCGGATGGACTGGGGCCAGCTTCGGGTGTGGAACGACGACGCCATCGCCCCCGGCACAGGCTTCCCACCCCATCCCCACTCCGACATGGAGATCATCACCTATGTCCGCGAGGGGGCGATCACCCACCAGGACAGCCTGGGCAACACCGGCCGCACCGAGGCCGGCGACGTCCAGGTGATGAGCGCCGGCACCGGCATCCGCCACTCCGAGTACAACCTGGAGAAGGACACCACGCGCCTGTTCCAGATCTGGATCGAGCCGACCCAGCGCGGCGGTCCGCCCTGCTGGGGTGCGCGTCCCTTCCCCAAGGGCGAGCGGTCGGGCCGGTTCGTGCCCCTGGCCAGCGGCTTCCCCGAAGACAAGGACGTCCTGCCCATCCGCACCGACGCGCGGGTGCTGGGCGCCACGCTGAAGGCCGGCGAGACCACTGAATACGCCCTCGGGGCCGACCGTCGCGGTTATCTCGTGCCAGCCAAGGGCTCGGTCGAGGTCAACGGCGTGCGGCTGAACACCCGCGACGGCGCCGCGATCCGCGAGGAAGCGGTGCTGACTGTGACCGCGATCGACGACGCGGAGCTTGTTCTCGTCGACGCAGCCTGACCAACGCAGCCCCGGACCATGCGTCCGGGGCTGCACTTTTCTTCAACCACTCCCCCTCGAACCGCAAAATCAGGAGGCCCAGATGGCCAAGGTTCTCGTGCTCTACTACTCCAGCTACGGCCACATCGAGACGATGGCCGAGGCGATCGCCGCCGGCGCGCGGGAAGCCGGCGCCCAGGTCGACATCAAGCGCGTCCCCGAGACCGCCCCGCTCGAAGTCGCCAAGGCCGCCCACTTCAAGCTCGACCAGGCCGCCCCGGTCGCGACCATCGCCGACCTCGAGCACTACGACGCCATCATCCTGGGCACGGGCACCCGCTTCGGGCGGATCAGCTCGCAGATGGCGGCCTTCCTCGACCAGGCCGGCGGCCTGTGGATGCGCGGCGTGCTGAACGGCAAGGTCGGCTCGGCCTTCACCTCCACCGCCAGCCAGCACGGCGGCCAGGAGACCACCCTGTTCTCCATGATCACCAACATGCTGCACTTCGGCTTCGTGGTCGTCGGCCTGCCCTACAGCTTCGGCGGGCAGATGGGCGTGGACGTCGTCAAGGGCGGCTCACCCTATGGCGCGACCACCATGGCCGACGGCGACGGCTCGCGCCAACCCAGCGAGAGCGAACTGGCCGGCGCCCGCTTCCAGGGCAAGCACGTGGCCGAGATCGCCACCAAGCTGTTCGGCTGATCCTTTGAAACCCGGCGGCGCCCGCGAGGCGCCGCGGCCCCTTTTCCTCGCAATCCGCGAACCGACCGAGACAGGACCTTCCATGACCAAGATCATGATGCCGCTGGCCTTCGCCGCCAGCCTGCTGCTGGGCGCCGCCGCCCAGGCCCAGAGCCCCGCCAACCCCAACCCCGCCGCCGTCCAGGGCGGAGCCTACGTCGTCGAAGGCAACCATACCCAGGTGATGTTCACCGTTTCCCACCTCGGCTTCAGCAACTTTTCCGGCGTGTTCTCCAAGGCCACCGGCGAACTGAAGCTCGATCCCAAGACCCTGGCGGCCACCGAACTCAACGTCAGCGTCCCGGTCGAGACCGTGACCACCACCAACACCACGCTCAACGACGAACTGCGCAGCGGCGACTGGCTCGACGCCACCAAGTATCCGGCCATGACCTTCCACTCGACCAAGATCACCCAGACCGGCCCGTCCACCGCCAATGTGGCGGGCGAGCTGACCCTGCACGGCGTCACCCGCCCGGTGGTGCTGAAGGCCCGCTTCATCGGGGCCGGCATGAACCCGCTCGACAAAAGCTACACCGCCGGCTTCGAGGTCTCGGGCGAGATCAAGCGCGCCGAGTTCGGCGTGACCAAGTACGTGCCGCTGGTCAGCGACGAGGTGCACCTGACCATCAATGCGGCCTTCCACAAGAAGGCCTCCTAAGGGACGCGAAGGCCCGGCGTTTTCCGCGTCGGGCCTTTTCCATGTAGAGAATCGAACATGGCCCACACACGCTATTCGACGGTCGCGATCCTGCTGCACTGGCTGATCGCCGCCCTGATCGTGACCAACCTGTACCTCGGCTTCCGCATGGGCTTCGTGAACGGCTTGGCGAAGTTCAACATCTTCCAGCTGCACAAGTCGGTCGGGATCACCATCCTGGTCTTCAGCCTGGCGCGCCTCGCCTGGCGGCTGATGAACCCGCCCCCGCCGCAACCCTCGACCCTGAAGCCCTGGGAGAAGGCCGCCGCCCACGCCGTGCACTGGGGCTTCTACGTAATCATGATCGGCATGCCGCTCAGCGGCTGGATCGTGGTGTCCACCAGCCCGCTGAACATCCCTACCCTGCTGTACCACACCATCCCCTGGCCCCATTTCCCCGGCGTCCACGACCTCGCCGCCGGACCCAAGGCCAGCGTGAACCACGCCTTCGACCTGACCCATGTGGTCCTGGCCTGGGGCTCGCTCGGACTGTTGGCGCTGCATCTCGGCGCCGTGGTCAAACATCAGTTCCTGGATCGCGATCCCGTGCTCGGCCGCATGCTGCCGCTCGCCCGTCGCGCGCCTCTCACATCGGAGTCCTGATCATGCGTTCCCACCTTCTCGCCGCCACCCTGACCGTCCCCATGGCCGCCGCCAGCCTGGCGCTCGTCGCCCTGCCCGCCGTCGCCGCCCCCGTCCCGACCTGGAGCGTCGACAAGGCCGCCTCGCGCCTGGGCTTCACCGGCGCCATGAGCGGCCAGGCGTTCAACGGCGGCTTCGGCCGCTGGGACGCTCAGATCGCCTTCGATCCCGCCAACCTGGCCGCCTCCCACGTGACCGCCGTGATCGACACCGCCTCGGCCAAGACCGGCGACCAGTCCCGCGACGAGGCCATGCCCACCGCCGACTGGTTCTCGGTCAAAGCCTTCCCCCGCGCGACCTTCGTCAGCCACAAGATCGTCGCCGCCGGCCCCGGCCGTTATGTGGCCCAGGGCGACCTGACCATCCGCAACGTCACTCGCCCGGTCAGCCTGCCCTTCACCCTGGCTATCAACGGCCCCACCGCGAAGATGACCGGCTCGCTGCCCATCGACCGCAGCGTATTCGGCGTCGGCCAGGGCCAGTTCAAGGGCGGCGACACCGTGGCGCTCAAGGTGCAGGTGAACATCTCCATCGCCGCCAAGCGCGCCAACTAGGGCGGCCCTCGCGGGATTGCGAGCCTGGCGTCTTCGCGTCTGAGCTGCAAGACTTCGTCATTTGCCGGAGACGACGCGCAGGCATAGTCTTACGACGTCTATCTACCGGAGGATGAGCCGATGCGTTGGCGACGTTCGGGTGTCTTGGGGTTCGGGGCCGCTCTGCTAGACCTCCTGGCGACAACCCATCCCGCGTCCGCCCGCATTCAAGACACGCCGTCCAGGCCGGGCGTCAACGTCACCGTCCCCGGCATCACCGTGACGCGGCCTCGGCAGAAGTCGATGAACGCCTATATCGACGACATCGCCCAGCCCTCCCAACATGGTGAGTTGGCGGTCTGGTCCGGCTCCATCTGCTTGCGGGTCGCCGGCCTGGAGGCCACGCAGGCGGCCTATGTCGAACGCCGCATCCTGGACACCGCCGGTCGCCTCGGCATCCAGAAGGCGTCGGGCAAGTGCCAACCCAACCTCGTCGTGGCCTTCAGCGACAAGCCCGACGCGCTGGCGCTGAAGTTCCGGCGCAAGGCGTCGCTGATGTTCGACGATATCGACATGGAGGGCCACACCTGGCTGCCGGATCGCAACAAGATCGAGGCCTTCCTCACCTCCAAGGAACCCGTGCGCTGGTGGATGCAGGCGGAGCCCTACAGCTCCGACGATCCGGGCGCGGGATCGACGTCGGCCAGCCTGGATGTGGGCAGCGCCAACCAGACCAGCCTGGGCGGCGTGGTGCACCTTTATGACCCAATGGCCAGCCTGAAGGGGCTCCGCGACAACTTCAGCTTCGCGCTGGTCATCGTCGACGGCGCTCAGCTGAAGGGCCTGCCGATGGAAGCGGTCGGCTCCTACATCAGCATGGTGACCCTCGCCCGGATCAAGACCGTTCCCAACGTCGGCGACGCGCCGAGCGTGCTGTCGATATTCGCCGATCGCGCGGCGGGACGCCCCTATTACAGAGACCTGACCAAGCGCGACTGGGCGTTCCTGTATTCACTCTACGCCACCGGCGATATGGGTAACTACAACCAGCAGCGCGCCGAGATGGGCTACAAGATGGAGCGCATCATGATCGGCAAATGGCCGCGCGCGACGGCTCCCGAGTTGGAAACCGCCGCACCCGATCCCGCCCAGTAAGCGACGTCAGCCCTGCTGGATGTAGGTCTCGATCCGCCGGTCCAGCACCGCCAGCGGCATGGCGCCCGACAGCAGGCCCGCGTCGTGGAAGGTGTGGATGTCGAACCGGTCGCCCATCGCGTCCTTGGCCTTCTGGCGCAGGCGCAGCCACTCCAGCTTGCCCAGCATGTAGCTGCACGCCTGGCCCGGCCACACGCAGTAGCGCTCCACCTCGGTGGTCAGGGTGGCGTCCTGGTCGCCCAGCGCGTCCACGGCATAGCGGATCGCCTTCTCGCGGCTCCAGCCCTGCGAATGCAGGCCGGTGTCGACCACCAGGCGCACCGCCCGGAACATGGCGTCGTGGAGCTGACCGACGTGGCCGAGAGGGTCGTCCGCGTACATCCCCATCTCGACCGCCAGGTTCTCGGCGTAGAGCGCCCAGCCTTCGCCGTAGCCGGAGAAGAACTGGATCTTGCGGATCGTGGGCAGGGTGGCTTCCTGCGCCAGCGACAGCTGGAGATGGTGGCCCGGAATGCCCTCGTGGAAGGTCAGCGTGGGCAGCACCCAGCTCGGCGTCTCGGCGGTGTCGCGCAGGTTGATGTAGTAGGCGCCCGGCCGCGAGCCATCCAGCGACCCGTTCTGGTAATAGCCGCCCGGCGCGCCGGCCTCGGTGGCCTTGGGCACGCGACGGATGTCCAGCTTGGCCTTGGGCAGGGTCTTGAACCACTGGGGCAGCTTGGCCTGGACCTCGCTCACCTTGACGTTGAGGTCGGCGATCAGCTTGACCTTGCCCTCGTCGGTGTTCGGATAGCGATACTGCGGGTCGTCGTAGAGGGCGCGCAGACGCTCGCCCACCGTGCCCTGGCTCATGCCGCGCGACTTGAGGATGGCGTCGATCTGGGCGCTGTAGTCCGCCACCAGCTCCAGGCCGGTCTTGTGGATATCGGCCGGGTCGCCGTCGGTGGTGGTCCAGTTCTGCAGCGACAGGCGGTAATAGGCCTCGCCCTGGGGCAGGCGGGCGATCCCGGCGTCATGCACCGCATGGCCGCGCAGGTCTGACATCATGGCGATCTGGCGGTCCAGCGCCGGCTGCACCTTACCGGTATAGATGCGGGCGGCCACGTCGGCGTAGTCGCCGGGGATGTGCTTGTCCTTGGCGCGGCGGACCAGCGACTGCACCAGGTTGGACTTGTCCGGGGTGGCGTCGCGCAGGGCCTTGAGCTGGATCAGGGTCTTGTCGAGGATGAAGTCGGGCGGGAACACGCCCAGGCCGATGTCATGGCGGACCTGCTCGCTGTCCTGGTCCACGGCGACGGCGAAGCCCTCCAGGCGCGAGAGGTAGGCGTCGACGTCGGCCTTGGTCTCGACGGTGTGCTGGCTGTCCAGGAAGTCCGGCACGCTCTGGTAGGCGCCGGTGAGCTGGCTGACCACGTAAGGCGCGCCCGAACCACCGCCGCCGTAATTGAACGCCCGGTTGGCCTGGTCCTGGATGTCGGTGACGTAGAGGACGCTGTCGTAGTCGACCACGTCCTGGCCGCTCAGCGCACCGCGGTCGATCGCCATGAGCTTGCGGAGCTGTTCGGCGTTGCGGCGCTTGGCGTCGGCGGTCGCCGCCAGGGAGCCGTCGTCCAGCTTGAACTTCTGGGCGGCGCGCGCGCCCTTGTCGAGGCCCAGGCTGGTGACGGTCTCGGGGGAGTGGTCCAGGTCCTCGGCCATGAACTGGTCGAACAGGGCCTTGAGCTGGGCCGAGGCGGAACTGGTCGCCGGCTGCGCCTCAGCGCGGGAGAGCGCCACGAACGCCAGGGCGCCCGCTGAACCTAGGAGGAGATCGCGTCTATGCATGTCCGATCCATTGAATTTTGACGACACAGTAGGACGCGCCGACGACGCTGGCTTCCTAAAAAATCGGTCATGCGCAGCGCCATGAAGCCTCGACCGCCTTGTCCCCTTGCGGGAGAAGGAAGGGGCCCGCGTGTCGATAGACGCGTGGGAAGGTTGAGGGGTCTTGCTGCGATATCAACGGCGAACGTCCGTCGCCCCCTCACCCTCCCAGCAAGGCTGAGCCCCTCCCTCTCCCGCAAGGGGAGAGGGGCTACACCGCCGCTATCCCGCCGCCGCGCGCGCCAGCGCCGCCGCGCCCTTGGAAAGGGCGGTGATCCGGGCCCAGTCGCCAGCTTCCACCGCATCCTTTGAGCAAATCCAGCTACCGCCCACGCAGAGCACGTTCTTCATCCCCAGATAGCGCGGCGCGTTGTCCAGGGTGACGCCGCCGGTCGGGCAGAAGGCGACCTCGCCGAACGGGCCCGCAAAGGCAGCGATGGCCGGCGCGCCGCCCGAGGTTTCGGCCGGGAAGAACTTGAACCGCGTCAGGCCCAGGTCGAGGCCGCGCATGATGTCGGTCGCGGTCGCCACCCCGGCCAGCAGGGGCACGCCCGCCGCCTCCGCCGCGCGGGCGACCGCCTTAGTCAGGCCGGGGCTGACGATGAACCTGGCCCCCGCATCCACCGCCCGCTTCAGCGCGTCGGCGTTCAGCACCGTGCCGGCGCCGATCACCGCATCGGGACAGGCGGCGGCCATCTCGCGCACCACCTGCAAGGCGTCGGGGGTGCGCAGCGTCACCTCCAGCACTCGCAGCCCGCCCGCCACCAGGGCCGAGGCCAGCGGGGCGGCGTGGGCCACGTCGGGGACGGTCAGCACCGGGATCACCGGGCTGATCCGCATGACGTATTCGGCGGCGATCGTGCTCATCAGAGGGTCTCTTGGAAGAACAGGCCGGCGCCCAGCTCGGCCGGGGCGGCGAGCTGGCGGAACGGCGCGAATAGTTCGCGGCCGAGGCCGGACTGGGGCTGGACGAAGCGCTCGACCTCGCGCGCGGCGAAGCCCTCGGCCTTCACCTCCAGCGTGCCGGCCGTGGCGTCCAAACGAATGATGTCGCCATCGCGGATGCGGGCGATCGGTCCGCCGTCGGCGGCCTCGGGGGTCAGGTGGATGGCGGCGGGGACCTTGCCCGAGGCGCCGGACATGCGCCCGTCGGTGATCAGCGCCACCTTGCGTCCGCGATCCTGCAGCAGGCACAGCGCCGGGGTCAGGCTGTGCAGCTCGGGCATCCCGTTCGCCTGCGGGCCTTGGAAGCGCACCACCACGACCATGTCCTGGTCGAGCTCGCCGCGCTTGAAGGCGGCCAGGAAATCGTCCTGGTCATGGAACACCCGCGCGGGCGCCTCGACCACCCGGTGCTCTGGCGCGACGGCGGAGATCTTGATCACCGAGCGGCCGATATTGCCCTCCAGCACCCGCAGCCCGCCCTCGTGGTCGAACGGATTGGAGGCGGGGCGCAGGATGTCCAGGTCGAGCGAGGTCGCCGGCGCGTCGCGCCAGACCAGTGTATCCCCGTCCAGCCCCGGCTCCTGGGTATAGGCGCGCAGCGTGCCCGCCACCGTGGTCACGTCCTCGTGCAGCAGGCCGGCGTCCAGCAGTTCGCGGGTGAGGAAGGCCATGCCGCCCGCCGCCTGGAAGTGGTTCACATCGGCTGAGCCGTTGGGATAGACCCGCGCCAGCAGCGGCGTCGCGCGCGAGATCTGGTCGAAGTCCTCCCAGGTGATCACGATCCCCGCCGCCCGCGCCATGGCGACCATGTGCAGGGTGTGGTTGGTCGATCCGCCGGTGGCCATCAGCCCGATCAGGCCGTTGACCACGGCCCGCTCGTCGATCACCCGGCACATGGGCGCCTCGCCCGACCGCGCCAGGGCTATGGCCCGCTTGGCGGCCTCGCGGGTCAAGGCGGTGCGCAGCGGCGTATCGGGATTGACGAAGGCCGTGCCCGGCAGGTGCACGCCCATTAGCTCCATCAGCATCTGGTTGGAGTTGGCGGTGCCGTAGAAGGTGCAGGTGCCCGCCGCGTGATAGGAGGCCGCCTCACTCTCCAGCAGGGCTTCGCGCCCGACTAGGCCGGCGGCGTACTCTTCGCGCACCTTGGCCTTCTGCTTGTTGGGGATGCCCGATTCCATCGGACCGGCGGGCACGAACAGCACCGGCAGGTGGCCGAACGACAGGGCGCCGATGAACAGACCCGGCACGATCTTGTCGCACACGCCCAGGCACAGGGCGGCGTCGAAGATGTTGTGCGACAGAGAGACGGCGGTGGAGAGGGCGATCACTTCGCGCGAGAACAGCGACAGCTCCATGCCCGGCTGGCCCTGGGTGACGCCGTCGCACATGGCCGGCACGCCGCCGGCGACCTGGGCGGTGCACATCTCCTCGCGCGCGGCGGCCTTGATCAGGTCGGGATAGGCGCCCAGCGGCTGGTGGGCGGAGAGCATGTCGTTGTAGGCGTTGACCACGCCGATGTTCACCGACTGCCCGGCCTTCAGCAGCTTCTTGTCCAACAGGGGCGAGGCGGCGAAGGCGTGGGCTAGGTTGCCGCACGACAGCAGCCGGCTACCGCGCCCCTTGTCGTGGGCGGCGGCCATGCGCGCCAGGTAGTCGGCGCGGTGCTCGCGGGAACGCTCGCGGATGCGGTCGGTGACTTCGGCGACGACGGGGTTCAGCGGGATGGACATGTGACCCCCTATTCGCACCAGCTGTGGGCGTGCCGCTCGATCAGGGCGAAGGCGCTCGACGGACCCCAGGTGCCCGCCGGATAGGGCGAGGGCTTGGTCGACTTGTGGTCCCAGCCGTGGCGGATGGCGTCGATCCAGCGCCAGGCGGTCTCCTGCTCGTCGCGGCGCACGAACAGGGTCTGGTTGTCGTGCAGCACCTCCAGCAGCAGCCGCTCGTAGGCGATGCGGCGCGGGCGTTCGTCCTTGAAGGCGTGGCTGAGGCTGAGGTTCAGCGACAGCGGCTTCAGGGTCATGCCGTTGTGCTCCAGGCTCGGCGTCTTGTTCATCAGCGCCAGCGAGATCTCCTCCTCCGGCTGGAGGCGGATGGTCAGCCGGTTGGCCATCAGGTCCACGCCGCCAAAGATGGAGTGCGGCACCTCGCGGAACTGGATCACGATCTCCGAGCTGCGGGCCGGCAGGCGCTTGCCGGTGCGCAGGTAGAAGGGCGTGCCGGCCCAGCGCCAGTTGTCCACGTGCGCCAGCAGGGCGACGAAGGTCTCGGTCTCGCTCGAGTCCCCGCCGGACTCGTCGGCGTAACCGGGCGCCGAGCGGCCGTCCGCGACGCCTGCGATATACTGGCCGCGCGCGGTGTTGCGCTCCACGTCGCGGCCCGTGATCGGGCGCAGCGACTGCAGCACCTTGATCTTCTCGTTGCGCACCGAGTCGGGGTCCAGGCTGGCCGGCGGCTCCATCGCCACCAGGCTCAGCAGCTGCAGCAGGTGGTTCTGCACCATGTCGCGCAGCGCGCCGTAGTCGTCGTAATAGCTCCAGCGCCCCTCGACCCCGACCGTCTCGGCCACGGTGATCTGCACGTGGTCGATGCTGGCCTTGTTCCACAGCGGCTCGAACAGGGTGTTGGCGAAGCGCAGCGCCAACAGGTTCTGCACCGCCTCCTTGCCCAGGTAGTGGTCGACCCGGAAGATGCGGTCCTCGGTGAAGATCGAGGCCAGGGTGTCGTTGATCGCCTGGCAGCTCTTCAGGTCCCGCCCGATCGGCTTTTCGACCACCACGCGGCTGTCGTCGCGCACCAGACCCGCGACCTGGAGGTTCTGGCACACCGCGCCGAACAGGGCCGGCGAGGTGGACAGATAGAAGATCGCCCGCCGAGCCTCCAGCACCTCGCCCAGGCGCGAGAAGGCGGCCGCGTCCTGCACGTCCACCGCCGCATAGCGCAGGCGGGGCGCGAACCGGGCCCAGGTCTCGTCGGAGAAGTCGTCGCCGGCGCGGGTCTGCACCGCGCTCTTGACCTGGGCGGCGAAGGCCGCGTCCTCGAGGTCCGAGCGCGCCGTGCCGATGATCCGCAGGTCCGGCGGCAGCAGCCCCTCGTCTTCCAGGAAATAGAGCGAGGGGAACAGCATCCGCAGCGCCAGGTCCCCCGTCCCCCCGAAAATCACCAGCCCCTCGGACGCATGACGTGACTTGGCGCGGGTGGAGGCGGGGACAGGATGCAGCATGGGCCTATATCCAACGAGGACGCGCGGGCGTTCAAACTAAACTTAGATGACAGCGTTATCATAGCAAGCTATCAGGCGCGATCCTGGCTATGCCGGGAACGACGCGGGCCGCCGGCCATTGCCGAACGGAAGACCTGATCGAGGCCTGACCGGCCGTTTCGGAGGCTTAAACCTTGGACACGGCGCTGGTCGGCGACATCGGCGGGACGAACGCCCGCTTCGCCATCGTGGAGCTGGCGGACGTAGGGGCCCGGCCCCAGGCGCCCAGGACCTACAACTGCTGCGACCACCCTTCCTTGCAGGCGGCGATCTCGGCCTATCTCGACGACATGGGCTCGTCGAAAAGACCCGACGCGGTATGCGTGGCGGTGGCGGGCCCGGTGACGGACGGCGTCGCCGCCTTCACCAACCTGCCCTGGCGCGTATCGGAGGAGGCTCTGCGGGAGACAGGCTTTGAGCGGGCGCGGGTGATCAACGACTACGAGGCGCTGGCGTTCGGCATCCCAGACCTAACCGCGAGCGACCTGCGCCCGATCGGCGCTACGCCGGCTCCGCCGCCGGGCCATACCCTGGCGGTGATGGGTGCGGGCACGGGCTTCGGGGTCTCGGCGCTGACCCGGCGCAAATCCGAGGAGCTGGTGACGGCGGGCGAAGGCGGCCACGCCAGCTTCGCGCCCGTGGACGAGCTGGAGGTGGAGATCCTGCGCCGGCTGGCCGTGCAGTTCGACCGCGTCTCGATCGAGCGCCTGTTGTCCGGCCCCGGCCTGCTCAACATCTACCGGGCCATGGCCGACATCGTCGGGGCCGACGCCCCCCACGCCACCCCCGCCCAGATCACCGCCCAGGCCCTGGCCGGCGAGGACCTGCCCCGCCATGCGGTGGAGCGGTTCTGCTCGATCTTCGGATCGGTGGCCGGCGACTTCGCCCTCAGTTACGGCGCCCAGGGCGGCGTCTATCTGGCCGGCGGGATCGCGCCGCAGCTCATCGAGGTGCTGAACCGTGGCGGCTTCCGACGCGCGTTCGAGGCCAAAGGGCGGCTGTCGCCCTACCTGACCGCGATCCCCACCTATGTCGTGACCCACCCCCACCTGGCCCTGATCGGCGCCGCACGGGTGCTGAAGGCGAGGTAGGTCGTTCTATTCTCCTCCCCCGCTTCGCCGGGGAGGAGAAGAACTCAGCGAAGGCCCGCCGCTTCTTCCACCATCAGCGCCAGGCGCAGGGCCTCCAGCCCCTCGATCCCGTCCACAACCGGCCGGGGACGCTCGCCCCGCACCGTAGCTAGGAAGGCCGAGACGCTGGTCCCCAACGGATCGCGGCCGGCGGGCGTCGAAGCGAAATCGGGGTTGAGAGCGAACGAGGTGGTGTTGCGGAACGACGGCGCGAGAAAGTCGATCTCCACCTCGCCCGAGGGATAGACCAGCCGCATGGTCCGCTCGCGCTTGTCGGCGATGCGCGACGCGCTGAACACCGCCTTCAGTCCGCTGCGGAAGGTCGCCTCGGCCCGGACCTCGTCGAACACGCCCTCGGCCCGCACCTCCAGCGCCCCGTATTCCATCACCCCCGACTCGGCCAGCCGCACCGCCAGGTCGAGATCGTGGATCATCAGGTCCAGCACGCAGGAGACGTCGCGACTGCGCGGACTGGGCAGGCCGCGACGCACGGATTCCAGTCGGATCGGCGTCTCGGGGGTGTTCAACAGGCCCATGGCCTCGAACATCACGCGCTCCTGATGACCGCACGCCAACACCAGGCGCACGTCCTCAGCCTTCTCGACCAGGGCCTGGCCGGAGCGTTCGTTCACCGCCAGCGGCTTCTCCACATAGACGTGGCGGCCGCGATCCAGGGCGCGGGAAGCGGTGACGGCGTGGGTCTCCGCCGGGCTGGCGATCGTGACCACGTGGCAGGCGTCGAGCAGGGCTTCGAGCGTGGGGAAGGCCTGGCCGCCCCAGGTCTCGGCCAATGTCTGGGCGCGATCCTGGTGGGGATCGAACACGCCGACGAACGCCACGCCTTCCAGCTCGGCGTATTTACGGGCGTGGAAACCGCCGAACACGCCCGCGCCCACGACGCCGGCCTTGAGTTGATCCATCTCGCCCTTGACCTCCGAACCGCCCGCCGCGTCGCTCGACATGCGCACGGTGGGGGCTGTTGGCGCAGCCTATAACCCGCCCGCGCGCGACGATCACCTGCCCTGCCTGCGCGCGCGCCCTTCATTGTCGCCGCAGGGGCGGCTAAGAGAGCGCTCGTCACCCGTTCAAGGACGCTCCCCGTGCCCCGCCTGTTCAATTCCTACGTCATGGTGGACTGGAGCGCGGCCACCACCGCCAAGACCGGCAAGGACTCCATCTGGATCGGGGTGACCAAGCGCGACATCCGCTTCCGTCCCACCTTCGAGGCGTTCAATCCGCCGACCCGTCACGCGGCCGAAGCGCAGCTGCGCGCGATCCTTACCGATCTGCGCCGACGCAACGACACCGCCCTGATCGGCTTCGACTTCTCGCTGGGCTATCCCGCCGGTACGGCCGAGATGCTGAAGCTGAAGACCCATGACTATGCGGCCATGTGGGCCTTCCTGGCGGCCAACGTGGTGGACAAGCCCGACAACACCAACAACCGCTTCGCCGTCGCCGCCAAGATGAACCGGCTGATGACCGAGCAGCCCTGGCCGTTCTGGGGCGCGCCCGCGCGCGACGCCCAGACCTGGCTGTCCTCCACCAAGACCATCCCTCCGGCGGACTTCGCCCTGCCCGTGCTGCGACGCGCCGAGCAGGCGACCCAGGGCGCCGGGCGCGCGGGGGCCAAGAGCGTGTGGCAGGTGTTCGGCAACGGCGCGGTCGGCGGCCAGACGCTTGTCGGCGTCCCGGCGGTGAAGCGGCTGGCCGACGAGCTGGGCGACAAGGCGCTGCTGTGGCCGTTCCAGAGCGGCTGGCGCGAGCTGACGCCGGCCGACCTCGATGGGCGCGAGGCGGTGATCGCCGAAATCTATCCGGCCATGGTCGAGGTCAAGGCCGAGCCCGGCGAGGTGAACGACCGCGCCCAGGTCCGCGCCCTGTGCGAGCATTTCGCCCGCCTGGACGAGCAAGGCCGCCTCGGCCCCGCCTTCGCCGCGCCCAAGGACGCCGATCCCGAACTGGTCGAGCGGGTCGAGCGCGAAGAGGGCTGGATTCTCGGGGTGGGGTGACACGCCGCCCCCTCTCCCCTTGCGGGAGAGGGAGGGGCCCAGCCTCGGCTGGGAGGGTGAGGGGTCTTGCTGCGATCGGGCGATAAGCGCTCGTCGACCCCTCAACCTTCCCACGCGTCTGTCGACGCGGGGCCCCTTCCTTCTCCCACAAGGGGAGAAGGAGACTTCCCTACTTCCGCGCCGCCAGGATTTCGTCCAGCCGCGCGGGCGTGCCCGTGATCCGCTCCAGGTGCGGGTATTTCAGGCCTGCGTGGTAGTCGATGCTGACGGTGCGGTAGCGGTTGTCGGCCTTGACCAGCAGCTCTATCGGGGCGGTCGTCCCCTTGGCGAGCTTGACCGCGTCCTTCAGCTTGGCGGCGTCGTAGGTCGCACCGTTCACGGCCACGACCTGGGCGCCGGTGATCAGCCCCGCCTTGAACGCCGGCCCGTCCCACAGCACCTCGGTCAGCTTGCCGTCGTGATCCAGCATCATCCCCAGCGAGTACAGCAGGTCGGTGGATTTGCGCTTGCGCTCGTTGGACGCGAAGTAGCTGGACTGCACGTCGTCATAGACCAGCCGGTAGCCGCCACGGGTTATCCCGTCCAACGGGGCGGACGCCGCGTGCCCGTCGAGCCGGGTGCGCAGGAAGCTGGTCCAGTCGTAGGGCGTGACCTCGTTCAGCGCCTTGACCACGTCCTCGAAGGTGTAGGTGTCGGTGACGAAGCTGCCGTTGCGCACGCCGAAGAAACCCTTGGCGAAGTCGTCCAGCGACTTCTTCCCGCCGGTGCGCTCGCGGATCAGGGTGTCGACGTCGAACCAGACCAGCTGGCCTTCGGAATAGTAGTCCTCGCTGCGCTGCCAGCTGCGCCATGACGTCGGGTGGCGACGGGAGATGATCGGGTCGTTGGTGGTGTCCTCCAGCGCGCGCCAGGCCCGCCCGACGCGGTGATCATAGGTGGCGGCGGTGGCGGCGATGGCGTCCAGCGCCTCGGACTTGGTCCACAGCCCGGCGCGGGCCGCCAGGATGAAGCCCCAGTACTGGGTCTGGCCCTCGTAGACCCACAGCAGGCTGTCGCGCATCGGGACGTTGAAGCTGGCCGTCCACAGGTCCGCCCCACGGCGGAACTTGCCGTTCCAGGAGTGGGTGTACTCGTGGGCCAGCAGGTCGCGACCGGAGACGGTGTTCTTCCAGTCGGCGAAGTAGCCGGCCTCGGTGCCGTCCTCGCTGGAGCGGTGATGCTCAAGCCCCTCGCCGCCCATGTCGTCGCTGAGCCACAGCAGGAAGTCGTAGTGGTCGTAGTGGTGCGAGCCGAACAGCTTGTAGGCCTGGCTCACCAGGTTCACGTGCGCCTGGATCTGCTCCGGCGTCGCCTCGAGCAGGTCCGCCCGGTCCGCCGCCACGTCCAGGTGCACCGGAACCGGCCCGTTGGGATCAAGATCGATGCGCTTGAAATAGCGTCCGGCCAGCAACGGCGAGTCGACCAGGGTGTTGAAGGGCACGGTCTTGAAGGTGGTGGTGTCGCCCTGGGTGGAGGCCGGCTCCAGCGCCGTGCCGAAGCGCCAGCCCTCGGGCAGCTTCAAGGTGGTGGCGACATTGATCTGGCGGGAGAAATAGCCGGCTGGATACAGGGTGGTGGCGTTCCACTCCACGTTCAGGATGTCGGGGGTCACAGCGACCCGTCCGACCCGCATTTCCGTCGGGGTCATGTCCTGGAAGCTCAGCTCCAGCGTGCTCACGCCCGGGGGTACGTCGATGTGGAAGGCGTAGACGTCGACCGGATCGCGCGTCCATTCGATCCGCTTGCCGCCGCCCATGATCGTCAGGCCGCCGAGTTGGTCCAGCGGGCCGCTCGGGGAATGGTTGCCGGGTAGCCACTTCGGATAGAGCAGCACCATCGGTCCGGGCCCCGCGACCGGGATAGTCTCGTGCACCTGGTAGATCTTGCGCTGCAGATCGGTGGCGTCGACCGACAGTTGGATCACGCCCGGATAGGCGATGTCGCGCGGCTCGGCGACGGGCGATGGAAGCGGAGTGGGCTGCGGCTGCGGCTCCTCCTGGGCGAACGCCGCTCCCGAAACGGAACCGAACAGGGCGAGCAACAACACGAGACGGCGCAAAGAGGGACTCCATCATTCTGGAGCCGGCATCATGGCGATGGTTGACGGCTGCGCAAGAAGCTCACAACGGTTCAGCTTGGGTTCAGGAAAGGCCTCCTATGTTTTTCCTAACTCGGAGGTCGTCATGCGTAAGGTTCTTGCATTGTTCGCCTGCGCCGCTGTTGTGGCGGCGCCTGCTGTCGCGTCCGCGCAGCGCGGCGGAGGTTTCCACGGCGGTGGCGGTGGTGGGTTCCATGGCGGCGGGGGTTTCCGCGGTGGCGGGTTCCGTGGCGGCGGGTTCCGTGGCGGTCGCGGCTTCGGTTACGGCTATGGCTTCTGGCCCTACTACGGGTTCGGCCTCGGGCTAGGCGCGCTCTACGCCTACGACCTGTACTCGCCCTGGTACGGCTACTATCCGGGCTCGATCTATAGCGGCTACTACGGGTATGGCGGCTATGACGGCGCCTACGATCCGCCGGCCGGCCCCGGCTACGCCGATCCCTGGGCGCAAAATTACGGCGCTCCGCCGCCGCCCAGCGCGGCGCCCCAGGGCGGCTACGCCCCGCCGTCGGGCTACGCGCCCCAGGCCGGCAATGGTCCTCAGACCGGCGCCGCCTGCGGCCGTTGGGTGTGGGATGCGCAGCAGAGCCGCTACCACTGGAACAACGACGGCTGCTGATCTAGCCGCCGTTCGACGTCGATCATGAGCCCCAGCCGGTGCGAACCGGCTGGGGCTTTTGCGTTCAGCTATTGGCCGCCAGCCGCCGCTGTCCCGGCCGCCTCGACCGGGAAGCCCTTGGCGCGCAGATAGGCGTCCACCTTGGGGTCGCGGCCGCGGAAGTTGCGGAACGCCACCGCCGGGTCGACCGAGTAGCCCACCTGCATGATGTCGTCGTGCAGACGCTGGGCCATCTTGGGATCGTAGGGCCCGCCAGCCTCCAGGAACGCCTCGAACGCGTCGTGATCCAGCACCTCGGCCCACAGGTAGCTGTAGTAGCCGGCTGCATAGCCGTCGCCGGCGAAGATGTGCTGGAACTGCGGCGTGCGGTGCCGCATCACCATCTCCGACGGCATGTCCAGCTTGGCCAGTTCCGCCTTCTCGAAGGCGTCCGGGTCGATCGGCGGAACGCCCGGCCCCTGGGGCGCGGTGTGCAGTTTCATATCGATGATCGCCGCCGACAGGTACTCGGTGACTTCGAAGCCGGTGTTGAACTTCTGGCTGGCCAGCAGCTTGCCCACCAGCGCCGGCGGGATCGGCTGGCCCTCGGCGTTGACGGCGAACTGCTCCAGCACCTCGCGGGTCGGCAGCCAGTTCTCGTTCAGCTGAGAGGGGAACTCCACAAAGTCCTGGGCCTGGCTGGGGCTGGCCAGGGACGGATAGGTGACGTTGGAGTTCAACCCGTGCAGGGCGTGGCCGAACTCGTGGAACATGGTCACCGCATCGTCCCACGAGATCAGCACCGGCTTGCCCGGCGGCGGCTTCACGAAGTTGGTGTTGTTGGACACGATCGCGGGGATGGCGCTGTCCAGCTTCTGCTGGGGCCGGTAGTCGCTCATCCAGGCCCCGGAGTTCTTGCCGGCGCGGGCATAGGGATCGAAGTACCAGAAGCCGACGTGCTTGCCGGCCCGGTCCTTGACCTCGTAGGTCACCATGTCGGCGTCGTAGACCGGCAGGCCGTCGACCTTGGTGAAGGTGAAGCCATACATCTTGCCGGCGGTCCAGAACATGGCGCGGCGGATGTTGTCGAGCTGCAGGTAGGGCTTCACCTGGTTCATGTCGACGTCGTACTTCGCCTTGCGGACCTTCTCGGCGTAGTAGCGATAGTCCCAGGGCGCGATCTTGATGTTGGCGTGCTCCTGGTCGGCGACCGCCTGCATGTCGGCCACCTCCTGGTGCACGCGCGCCGTCGCGGCGGGCCACACCCGCAGCATCAGCGCCATCGCAGCATCGGGTGTTTTCGCCATCTCATCCTGCAGCTTCCAGGCGGCGTAGTTGGAGAAGCCCATCAGCTTGGCCTTCTCGGCGCGGAGCTGGAGGATGCGCGGGATGACCTTGAGGGTGTTGTCGTGGGCGTCCCGGTTGTCGCCGCGGGCGTAGAAGGTGCGCCAGACCTTCTCGCGCAGGTCGCGCCGGTCGGAATAGGTCAGGAACGGGTCCATCGAGGAGCGGGTGTTCTGGATGCCCCACTCGCCCTTGTGGCCCTTGGCCTCGGCGGTCTGGGCGGCGCTCTCGCGCAGCGACTGCGGCAGGCCCGCCAGGTCGCCAGCCTTCAGATACAGGACATAGCCGTCCTCGTCGGCCAGCAGGTTCTGGCTGAACTGGGCGTAGAGCCCGGCCAGCTCCTGGTTGATGGCGGTGACGCGGGCCTTGGCCTCCGGCGTGAGCTGGGCGCCGTTCTTGACCATGCCCACCCAGTAGATCCAGACGAGCTGCTTCTGTTCGGCGCTCAGGCCGAGGGTGTCGCGCGCCTTGTAGATCGCGTCCACGCGGGCGAACAGCTTGGGATTCTGGCTGATCTTGTCCTGGGCGGCGGCGATCTTGGGGTCCATGCGGGTCTGCACCGCCTGGAAGTCGGCGTTGTTCTCGGTGGAGCTCCACACGCCGTAGATCGTCATCACCCGGTTGAGCGCCTTGCCGGCCCGCTCCTGGGCGGCGATGGTGTTGTCGAAGGTGGGCGGCGCGGGATTGTCGGCGATGGCGTCGACCTCGGCCAGGTTCTCACGGATGGCCTCGTCCAGCGCCGGTTCGAAGGCTGAGACCTTGACCTTGTCGAAGGCCGGGACGCCGCCGTAGGGGCCGGTCCACTCCGCCAGCAAGGCCCGCACGTCCGGGGCCAGTGTGGCGACGGCGGCGGCGTTGGCCTTGGCGACCTGGGCCAGAACCGGGGTGGCGCATAGGGCGGCCAGGCTGACGCCCAACAGGAGAAACTCACGCATACCGAACGTTTCCTCGCAAAGTTTTTCCCGTCTTAGCGGTAAGGCGCGAGCATCGATACTGAAAGGTCGGTAATCTCAGATCAGACACGTTATGGCGTTGGAGCAAACTTTGAAGGCCGCGATCTGGGCTATCCTCTGCGCGACAGCGTTCGCCGGCCCAGCCGCCTGGGGCGAGCCACGTCCCGCACCGCCCAGATTCCCGGAGGCCGGTCGGCCGGTAGCCGCTATCGTCGGCTCCGACTGGGGCGAGGCCCGCCAGCGCGACGCCGCGCGGGAAGTGCCCCAGCTGATCGCCCGCCTGGGGCTCAAGCCCGGCATGACCGTGGGCGATATGGGCGCGGGGACCGGCTACGACACGGTTCGCCTCGCGCGCATGCTCGGTCCCAAGGGCCGGGTGGTGGCCGAGGACGTGGAGCCGGAATACCTGATGGCCCTATCCACCGAAGCGACACGCCAGAAGCTGGACAATGTGGTGATCGCGCTGGGCGAACCGCAGGACCCGCGCCTGCCCGCCCGCTCGCTGGACGCCGCGATCCTGGTCCACATGTACCACGAGATCACCCACCCCTACGCCTTTCTCTACAACCTGGCCCCAGCGCTCAAGCCCGGCGCCAAGGTCGGGGTGGAGGAGCTGGACCGCCCGACCTCCGCCCACGGCACGCCGCCCGCCCTGCTCCGCTGCGAGTTCGAGGCGGTGGGGTATCGGCAGCTGAGCATGGCGCCGCTGAAAGGCGGGTTGGGCTATCTTGCGGTGTTCGCCGCGCCTACCCAACTTCCCGAACCGCAACGCATTCGGGCCTGCCGCGCTTAATACGGTCGTAGCGCCTTAGGGATCACCATGAACGACCTGTCCGGGACTTTCAGCATGCCCGCTCCCGCCCCGCTCGCCCCGGGGGTGACGTTGCACGATTTCGCGCCCATCCAGGAAAGCTTCGCCGAAGCCCTGGTGAAGGGCTTGTCCCAGCCGTCCAAGGCGATCCCGGCCCGCTTCCTCTACGACGAGCACGGCTCGCGCCTGTTCGACCGCATCTGCGAGCTGCCCGAATACTATCCGACCCGCACGGAGCTCTCGATCCTGCGCGACCGGGCCGCCGAGATCGCCACGGTGATCGGGCCGCACGCCGCCCTGGTCGAGTTCGGCGCGGGCTCCAGCCAGAAGGCGCGCCTGGTGCTGGACGCCCTGGACGTCCCCGTCGCCTACGTGCCGATCGACGTCTCGCGCGCGCACCTGATCCAACTGGCCGAGGAGATCGCCGCCGACCACCCCGGCCTGGAGGTCGCCGCCGTCTGCGCCGACTACACCCAGCCGTTGGAGCTGCCGGAATTCACCCAGCGCGCGCGCCGCGTCGGCTTCTTCCCTGGCTCCACCATCGGCAACCTGCCGCGCGAGGAAGCCCGCGCCTTCCTGAGCGCCTGGGCGGGTCAGCTCTCCGGCGACGGGGTGATGATCGTGGGCGTGGACCTGAAGAAGCCGATCGAGATCGTCCTGCCGGCCTATGACGACGCCCAGGGCGTGACCGCCGCCTTCAGCCTGAACGTGCTGGCCCGCGCCAACCGCGAGGCGGCCGCGGACTTCGACCTGGCCAGCTTCCGCCATCACGTGACCTACGACCCCGCGAGCGGACAGGTGGCCATCCACCTGGAGAGCCTGCGCGACCAGCAGGCGAGCGTGGCCGGACGCACCTTCCGGTTCGCCAAGGGCGAGTTGGTGCACGTGGAGGACTCCAACAAGTACGCCGTGGAGGAGTTCCAGGCCCTGGCCCGCGAGGCCGGCTACACACCCGAGGCGGTCTGGATCGACCCGAAGGGCCTGTTCAGCGTGCATGCGCTGCGGGTGGGGTGAGAACTCTCATTCTCCCCTTCCGGGAGAAGGAAGGGGCCCGTGCGTCGATAGACGTGTGGGAAGGTTGAGGGGTCTTGCTGCGATATCAACGGTAAGCGTCCGTCGACCCCTCACCCTCCCAGCTTCGCTGGGCCCCTCCCTCTCCCGCAAGGGGAGAGGGGTGACGTCACCACCCCAGTTCCGCGGTCACATAGGTCGCGCTCAACCCCGCTCCGTCCAGCAACCGCCGCACCCCGGCGCTGTCCAGCCGTCCGTGAGCGTCCAGCGCATCGGGCGCATGGATGCCGGTGCCGGCGGCGAACAGGATGTCCAGCCCCTCCCGGTTCGCGCCGGCCACGTCGGTGGGCAGGCCGTCGCCGATGGCCAGCACCCGGTCGCGCGGGACCAACCGCCCGGCCCTGCCGTCCGCCTGGGCGAAGGCGAGCTGGTAGATGGCGGCGTAGGGCTTGCCGGCCATGGTCACCTGGCCGCCCAGGGTCTCGTAGAGGTCCGCGAGCGAGCCGGCGCAGTAGATGATCTTGTCGCCGCGCTGCACGATGCGGTCGGGATTGGCGCACACCATCACCAGCCTGCGCTCGGCGCAGATGGTCAGCCGCTCGCGGAAGTCCTCCGGCGTCTCGACCTCGTCGTCGAACAGGCCCGTACAGGAGATGAAGGCCGCCTCTTCCGGCGTCTCGGCGAAATGCACGCCGGTGCCCTCGTAGAGCGATCCGTCGCGCGCCGGTCCCAGCGCCCAGGCCGGCCCCGGCGCCCGCGCCTTCAACTCGAACCGCGTGGCGTCGCCGGACGTGACCACCGCCGTCCAGGCCCCGCGCGGCACGCCCAGAGCGTCGAGCTGGGCGATCACGTCTTCGCTGGGCCGGGGCGAGTTGGAGATCAGCACCACCGGACCCCGCTCGGCCCGATAGCGGACCAGCGCCGCGCATCCGGGCTGGAACGGCTCGCGCCCATTGTGGACCACCCCCCAGATATCGCACAGCAGGGCGTCGTAACGGTCCGACACCTCGGAGAGGCCGGTCAGGATTTGCGGTGAACTCATGGGCGCGGGCTAGAGGGCCGGCGCGCGCGGGTCAACAGGAGAGGAAGCGCCTCCTGCAAATCAGCGCCTATCGACTGTCTTCCGCCTTGACGATGCACACGCGCCTATTGTCGCCCGTCAGTGGTTTCATCTGGCCGGCGCCTGGAGTTTTAATCGGCCGTAGCAGACGGTTCGAACCATATGCCGGCGTCTTCGGCATTTGGACGACGAAGCCCTTGTCGCCGAAATCGCTTATGCAGGTCGGCTCAATACGGCCCAGCTCGTACACCGTGGGCATCTGCATCGAGTGCGAAGGGGCGGCCAAAGCGAGCATCGCCGCGATCATCGGTAGAGCCTGGAGCATCGTCTCACCCTTATGCCGAACCCCGCCAAACCCTAGCACGGGCGCGCGTGAACCGCCACGCCGAGGCGACCCGAGGCCAGCCCCTAGCGCGCGGCGCGACGCAGGCTTCCGCGCATGAACTCCGCCGGCGGGGCGGTTTCGGCGATCACCGCGTCGCGGATCGGGCGCGGCTCGCCGAACAGGTGGCCCTGCCCCAGCACCACGTCCAGCTCCAGCACGTCGATGACCTGGCGCTCGGCCTCGATCTTCTCGGCGATCACCTCGACGCCGTAACGGCTGAGCAGAGGCACGAAATCGGCCGCGTCCAGGTCGCGCACGCTCTTGAACACCGCGCGGCCATCCACCTCGGTCATCTCGCGCAGCAGGGTCTCCGCGCCGATCTTGAGGAACTTGACGTCGGCGCGGGCCAGGTCGGGATAGTCGAGGTCCAGGTCGGAGACCTTGTCCATGGAGAAGCGGAACCCGAGGTCCGCCAACTTGGCCATGTTGCGGCTCTCCCGCGCGCCCCGCTCGCGGAACGCCCTCTGGCCCAGTTCGAAGATCAGGGCGCCGGACAGGTCGCGGTTCTGGGCCATGAAGTCCAGGAAGCGCGGGAAGAAGGCGTCGTCGCCGAGCGAGGCCAGCGAGATGTTGCAGAAGATCCCGACCTTGCGGTCGTTCTCCGCCAGCCGCCGCACGATCTGCACGCAGCGGAACAGCAGCAGGTTGTCGATCGCCTGCACCAGGCCCTCGGGCTCGGCCACCGTCAGATACTCGGCCGGCATCATCACCCGGCCGCTGGCGTCGCGCAGCCGCGTGAAGCTCTCGTAGAACATGGTGCGGCGCTGCGGCAGGCTGACCACCGGCTGTAGGTAGAGATCGACGCGGTTCTCCGCCAGCGCCTCGCGAACGGTCTCCAGCAGGGTGGCGCGCTGGCGATCGATACCGCGCCCGCCGCCGACGGACGCGGCGCCGGCGCCCACCGGTCCGCGCGCGTCCAGCCGGGCGGTCAGCGTCTCGCCCATATGGGCGACCAGGTCCTCCAGCATCCGCACTTCGGAGACGATGGCCTCGGCCCGTTCGGCGGACTCTGTCTGGACCGCGCGGCCCAGCACCTCCATGGCGGTCTGGGCGTCCTCGATATGGTCGGCCAGGATCTGGTGGGCTTCGCGCAGGGCGGCGATCTCGCGGCGCATCGCGCCTCCGTCCAGCGTCCGCCCGATCAGGGCGTGCAGGGCGAAGGCGAACCCGAGCGCGCCGGCCAACGCCGAAAAGCCGGCTCCCCAGCCGCCCCCGCCCCGCCAGACCAGGGCCGCCACCGCAAAGGCGGCGAATATGTAGGCGCAGCTCAAGAGCGCCGCAGCCAGCTTACGCATCGCATGCCCACCATAGAATCAAGCGATTATCAGCCGTGTTCGCGCGAAAGGCGATGGGGCGTTTACGACTCGTACACCAAGACGTCCCGCACGCTCCGGCTCACACCACCAGGTCCACCGTCGCCGGCGCATGGTCGGAGGGCCGCTCCCACTCGCGTACGTCGTCGTGCACCCGGGCCGACACCACGCCGTTCTGCACGGCCGCCGGCATGAGGCCTGGCGAGGCCAGCAGGTGATCGAGCCGCAAACCCCGGTTGGAAGCGCGGAAGTCCTGGGCCCGGTAGCTCCACCAGGTGAACAGCTTCTGGGGATCGGGGATCGCCGCGCGCATCAAGTCGGTGAACCCCAGCGAGGCGTGCAGGTCGGCCATGGCCCGCACCTCGACCGGCGTATGGCTGACGATCCGCGACATCTGGCGATGGCTCCAGACGTCGAACTCGCCCGGCGCGACGTTGAGGTCGCCGGCGATCAGGATCGGATCGGCCGGGTTGCGCGCCGCCATCTCGCGGGTCAGCCGCTCGAAGAAGTCGAGCTTATGGTCGAACTTGGGGTTGAGCGCGCGGTCGGGAATATCGCCGCCGGCCGGGATGTAGAAGTTGCGCACCTCCACGCCCGCGATCACGCCGGACACGCAGCGGGCGTGGCCCTCCCGGCAGACGTCGAGCGGGGATGCGGCTTCGATCGGCAGGCGCGAGGCGATGGCCACGCCGTGCCAGCCCTTCTGGCCGGCGATGGCCAGGTGCGGCAGGCCCATGTCCACGAAGGCGCCGGTCGGGAACTCGCCCTCCCGGCACTTGATCTCCTGCAGGCAGATCACGTCGGGCGCCTGCTCGGCGACGAAGCGGGCCACCTGCTCGTGGCGCAGGCGGACGGAATTGATGTTCCAGGTGGCGATCCTGAGCCGCAACGGAGCCCTCCAGCCCAAAAAGAGGAAGCCCGGCGTCCTGCGACGCCGGGCTCCAAGTGTATGGCCTGCATTCGGGAGGGGATTTCCGAAAGCGGCCTGGAGGCGACTAACGGCCGCATCCAGTGCGTGTTTAAATTGCCACTCGGGGCCGGAAAGTCAAGGTCAGCACACTGTGAATTTGCGTGTTATAATTTAGACACACTCGGTTAATGGCTGCGAATATTGAACAGATTGGCATCGAGATGATCGATCGGGGTCAGGGCGCCTAGCTGCACGCGCGTCTCCCTTCCGGTCGCATCGACGATGGTCCAGCCGCGCAGGCCGACTGTCCCACCCGCGCCGCCGACGTCGCTGAAGCGCATGGAGATCTTGCCCTCGGCCTGTTTATGGCCATCGCGGGCGTTGATGACGAAGCCGCCCGGAACCTGCTCGACATCGGTGATGACCACACCCCGGTCCAGCCGGACATGGCGCGCCAGCAGCAGCACCAGGGGCGTGCGCTCGAACGGATAGAGGCTGTAGGTTTTCAACCGCCGGTCGAACACCTCGACGTTGAAGCCGTCCGACACCACCAGCAGGCTCGCCGGCGGATCGTATTCGAACCGCGCCTTGCCGGGCCGGTCGAGATACAGCGTGCCGGTGGACGTGACCCCGTTCCCGTCGATCTGGGTGAACCGGCTGCGTACGGTCTTGAGCGCCTCGATGTAGCTCCCCGCCCGCTTGACCAGCGCCTGTTGGTCGGGGGTCAGGCTGCTGGCGGAGGCGGCGGCCGCCACGGTCGGGGCGAGCGTGGGCGCGGCCGCTAACATCAGGGCGGCGAAGGCGACGGCGGTCTGGCGGAGGAAGGTCAAGTCATCGTCCCTGGTCGGCGTTCACGCCAAAGCTTGTAGGCCCATACCTGGTTCCAAACAGGGCGGCGAGTGGCGGTTGTTCTGCGTCCTTCGAGACGCCCTTGCGGGCTCCTCAGGATGACGAAGGTTTCTGCAATCCACCAAGTTTCGTCATGCTGAGGAGCGCGTAGCGCGTCTCGAAGCACGCACCACCCGCCCCGGCTCACATCGGCGGTGGTGGTGGGGCCAGGATCTCGCGCTTGCCGGCGTGGTTGGCGGCGCTGACCACGCCCTCCTTCTCCATCCGCTCGATCAGGGAGGCGGCGCGGTTGTAGCCGATCTGCAACCGGCGCTGGACATAGGAGGTCGAGGCCTTCTTGTCGCGCGTGACCACCGCCACCGCCTGGTCGTAGAGGTCGTTGCCCGACAGGCTCTCCCCGTCCACCGATCCGCCGCCATCCTCGTCCTCTTCGGGCGCGGCGGTGACTTCCTCCAGGTAGTTCGGCGTTCCCTGGTCGCGCAGGTACTTGGCCACGTCCTCCACCTCCTGGTCGGAGACGAAGGGACCGTGCAGTCGGGTGACGCGCCCGCCGCCGGCCATGTAGAGCATGTCGCCCTGCCCCAGCAGCTGCTCGGCGCCCTGCTCGCCCAGGATGGTGCGGGCGTCGATCTTGGAGGTGACCTGGAAGCTGATCCGGGTCGGGAAGTTGGCCTTGATGGTGCCGGTGATCACGTCCACCGAGGGGCGCTGGGTGGCCATGATCAGGTGGATGCCGGCGGCCCGCGCCATCTGGGCCAGGCGTTGCACCGCGCCCTCGATGTCCTTGCCGGCCACCATCATCAGGTCGGCGACCTCGTCGATCACCACCACCAGGAACGGCATCGGCTTGGGGGTCAGCTTCTCGGTCTCGTAGACTGGGCGGCCGCTGTCGTCGAAGCCGGTCTGCACCGTGCGCTCGAAGTGCTCGCCCTTGGCCAGGGCCTCGCGGGCCTTCTCGTTGTAGCCGGCGACGTTGCGCACGCCGATCTTGGACATCAGGCGATAGCGGTTCTCCATCTCCCGCACCGTCCATTTCAGCGCCACCACCGCCTTCTTGGGATCGGTGACGACCGGGGCCAGCAGGTGCGGGATGCCGTCATAGACCGACAGTTCCAGCATCTTCGGGTCGATCATGATGAAGCGGCACTGCTCGGGCGTCAGCCGGTACAGGATCGACAGGATCATGGCGTTGACGCCCACCGACTTGCCCGAACCGGTGGTGCCGGCGATCAGCAGGTGGGGCATCTTGGACAGGTCGGCGACATAGGGTTCGCCGCCGATGGTCTCGCCCAACGCCATGGGCAAGTTGACGCCCTGCTTCTCGTATTCGGCCGAGGACAGCAGGTCGCGCAGGTAGACCGTCTCGCGATGCGCATTGGGCAGTTCGATGCCGATGGCGTTGCGCCCCTGGACCACCGAGACGCGGCAGGCGCGCGCGCTCATCGAGCGGGCGATGTCGTCGGACAGGGCGATCACGCGCGACGACTTCACCCCGGCGGCCGGCACCAGTTCGTAGAGCGTGACCACCGGGCCGGGCCGGATCTGGTCGATCTGGCCGCGCACGCCGAACTCGGCCAGCACGGTTTCCAGCATCCGGGCGTTCTGGCGCAGCGAGGCCTCGTCCACCCCGGCGGCGCGGGGCTTGGGCTTGGCCAGCATGGCCAGCTCCGGCAGCATGAACGCGTCCGCAGCATCGCCCAGGTCCAGGGTCTTCTGGCGCTCGCGGGCTTCGCGGCTCGAGGTCTTGGCGACAGAGCGAAGACCCGCAACCGGCGTATCGGCGGTGAACGGGGCCGAGGGCTCGTCGTCGTCCAGGTCGAAGGGCGGGTCGTCGTCCCCCAGGTTCATCTCGAGATCGGTGCGAACGGCTTCCTCGACGGGCTTCGCCGGACGCTGGCGCTTGGCGCGGACCGGCGGCGGCGCGTCTTCTTCGTCATCCAACTCCGCGGGCAGGCTCAGGGGCGGCAGCGCGTTGCGGCGGGGCCGCGACGTCGCCCAGCCGTACAGCTCCACCACGTCCCGCCAGCCCAGGCTCGCGCCATAGGCCAGGGCCGGAGCGGCGCACAGCGCGAAGAAGATCGACGCCACCAAGCGGGGCGCCGGCAGCTCGATCACCCCCAGGACGTGCGAAAGGCCGTCCAGCAGGGCGTCGCCGAACACGCCGCCGAGGCCGCGCGCCAGCGGCCAGCTCGCCGGCGGCTGGGGCGCGGCCAGCAGGCCCGCCGCCAGCAGCATGCCCAACATCCCGCTCAGGAAACGCACGCGCAATTCCATCCGGTTCAGGCGCGGATCGCCCGCCCCCGCCCGCGCGAAGCCCCAGATGATCACCATCAGGGCGCCGATCCAGGCGCTCAGCCCGAAGCTCTGCAGCCCGATATCGGCCAGCAGGGCGCCGGGCGCGCCCATGGCGTTGTGGGGCAGATCGCCGGAGGCCACGTTCAGGCTGGGATCGGCGGCGCGATAGGTGGCGAAGGCCGCGATCAGCACGGCGCCCGACGCAGCGCCCAGGGCGCCGCGCAGCCGCAGGGCTATCACCGAGCTCCACGCCGAATCCGCCCTCGCCACCATGCGGGCTGCAGGGCCCGCCCGGAACGATCGGGGCTTCGCACGCGCCATAACGTTGGCCATCCCCACTCCGCTACTGAAACCAAGGATTTAACCCATATGACGGCGGGTGGGTTAACGTCGCTTTTACCCCATGCACATCGTGATCGCTGCGCAACGCCGCCGCCCCCTAGACGGCGCGCGGCCGGAGGTGGACAAGGGCGTCATGTCCGATCCGATCCTCCGCTTCGACGTGGTCATCGCCGGCGCCGGTCCGGCCGGCGCCACATTGGCCCTGGCCCTGGCCAAGGCGGGGCTGGTGGTGGCCATCGTCGACGCCGAGGCGCTGGAGACCCGGCTGGCGCCCGAATTCGACGGCCGCGCCTGGGCGGTGGCCTGGGGCAACGTCCTCCAATTCAAGGCGCTGGGCGTGGCCGATGCGCTCGAACCCCATGCCCAGCCCGTCACCCACATCCTGGTCTCCGAAGGGCCCATGCCCGCCGCCGGCGCCGCGCCGCCGCGCTCGGTGTTCCTGGACTTCAATTCCGCGGAGGTCTCCGACGAGACCGGCGGCGGGCCCCTGGCCTGGATGGTCGAGAACCGCCATCTGCGTTCGGCGCTGAACACGGCGCTGGAGGCGGCCGGCGTCCACGCCTTCGCCCCCGCCCGGGTCGTGGGCCTGGAGACGGATGCGCGCGCCGCCCGGTTCCGCCTGCATGACGGACGGGTGCTGGAAGCGCCGCTGGCGGTGGCCGCCGACGGCCGCAACTCGCGCCTGCGCGAAGCGGCCGGGATCGGCTTCCACGGCTGGGACTATGGCCAGACCGGGGTGGTCGCCACCGTGGAGCTGGACACGCCCCACCAGGGCGTGGCGCACGAATACTTCATGGCCGGCAGCGCGCTGGCCTCGCTTCCCCTGACCGATCAGCGCGCCAGCCTGGTGTGGGTGGAGCCCACCGCCCGCGGCCGCGCCCTGGCCGACGCCTCGCCGGAAGCCTTCGAGGCCCACCTGAACCGCCGCTTCGGCCCGGCGCTCGGCCGCGCCAAGCTGACCGGACCGCGGTTCTCCTATCCGCTGGGCTTGAGGTCGGCCGACGCCATGGTCGGCGCGCGGCTGGCCCTGGTCGGCGACGCGGCCCACTCGATCCATCCCATCGCCGGCCAGGGGTTGAACCTCGGCTTCAAGGACGTGGCGGCCCTGGCCGAGGTGGTGGTCGACGCCCAACGGCTGGGCGAGGACATCGGCTCAGGCCTGGTGCTGGAGCGCTACGCCCGCTGGCGCCGCTTCGACTGCGCCGCCTTCGCGGTGGCCACCGACGGTTTCGTGCGCGCGTACGGTTCCGACACGCCCCTGCTTAAAGCAGTGCGAGGGGCCGTGGTCGGCGCGATGAACCGCAGCCAGGGCCTGAAGCGGGCCATGATGCTCAACGCCGGCGGCCTGTTGGGCGACGTCCCCAAGCTGCTCCGCGGCCAGACGCTCTAAGCGAAGGCCTCAGCCCTCGGTCGGCGGAGGATTGACATCGATCATCCGTATCCGCCGGCTGACCAGGTTCGGGCCGCCGAGATCGGCCTCGAACACCCGCGCACTGTGCTCGCGCATCATCCAGCCCCCCGCGTTCAGCACCAGCGCCACCTGTTCGGTCAGCGGGATGTGGACGACCTGGGTGTCGGAGAAGGTGATCTCCAGCTTTTGCTGGCCCTTCACGAAGCCAACCTGGACGCCTGCGATCTCGGTCATGGTCGGCCCTTGCTTGCGCGGAGTTGACCGCGATTCCGAGCGCTGGGCCAGAGCGTCCGGATCGTAGGGGAGAGCCTAGCCCTCGACCGCCCTCAGCGGCGCGCCGGGCTGAAGGGTCTCGACGCAGAGATGGATGGCGACATGGGCGTCGGACTCGGTGACGTCCGCGCCGCTGCCGACGACGCGATGCTGATCGTCGTAGACCACCCATGCCAGCATGTCGCTGCCGGCGATGGGAAGCACTTGATAGGCGTAGTACTCGCTCATGCGGTCTCCAGCGCGTGCAGGTCCGAAATGTTCCATATGCAAGCGGGGCGCCGCCGCGACCGGGGCATGCGATGGGCCGCGGGTATCAGATCCGCGCCTGCAACAGGGTTTGCCGGGTTTCCTGCAGCCTGATGGCGGTCAACAGCCCCGTCGCATAGGCCCCGGTGTCCACGCCGATCCTGCGCTTGTCCAGATGCGGCTCGGGCGTCGGCGTATGTCCATGCACGACGACCTTTTCGAACCGCGCCTTGTCGTTGAGGAAATCGTCGCGGACGAAGAGGATGCGGCTCATCTTGCGCCGCCCTCCGGGGCCACCGCAGCGAAATCCATCTTGGCGAGCCAGGCGATCACCCGCCCTCCCGACGCGCGATGCGGCTCAGGCAGCAGCCCGACCAGTTCGGCGACGGTGGCCGGACCCTGGGCCAGACGCGCCAGCAGCGGTTCGATCTCGGCGTTGATCGGCAGCAACGACCCCATCATGGCCGCTCCCGGGATCGCGCGGCGCTCCGCCAAGTCGGACAGCCGCGCCGGCCGAACCAAATCCGTCCCGGCCAGGGCGCGAGTCGGAAAGCCAGCGAAGACATCGAACGGGTCCGGACGATCCGGACGCCAGGCGGGGTGCGGACGATGCAGCTCGGCCATGGCGGCGGCGCGGCGATCGGCGAGCTCTTCCCACAAAGCCTGATAGGCCTTGATGACCACGCGCCAATCATAGAGCTGGCGCACCCTGGCGCGCCCCGCCTCGCCCATCCTGCGGCGAAGTCCGGGGTCGTCGATCAGACGCGCGAGTGCGTCGGCCGCGGCTGCGACGTCCACCGCCGTGAACATGCTCGCCGCAGCCAGGAACTGATCATAGTCGTAGAGGCCGAGGTCATAGTTCAGCGCGAGATCGCCGCCCTCCCCCGCCCGCGGCTGCAGCGTCGGGACCCGAAAACCCTGCACCCCATCCTCGACCGTGTCGCGAAAGCCGTCCCAGTCCGAAACCACCAAGGGTAGGCCCGCCGCCATCGCCTCGACTGGGGCCAGGCCGAAGCTCTCCTGCACGCTGTCGGCAAGCTGGAGGAAGATGTCGGCCGCCGCCCATGCATTGGCGCGCCCTTCGGCCAGCCGGCCGTCCACGATGCGGGTGGTGATCGACGGCGCCAGGCGCGCGGCCCCCTGCTGATAGATCTGGGCCTGGGGCGCGGCGGCGAACCAGCCGACAAGGAGGAGATGGACGCGCTTGCCGCTCGCCTTGGCGGCCCGCTCCAGCGCCATGAACATGGGCAGGGGATTGGCCTTGGCGTGGGCGCTGAGACGTCCGACGTACAGGACGACCACATCCTCGGGTCCCGCCTGGAACCGCGCGCGCGCCGCCTCCCGAAACCCCGGCGCCGCTTCGAAGGCGGCCCCGTCGACGCCGAGGGGAATGACCGGCAGCTGCGGCGCCTCGACGGCGATCGGTCCGAACCGTTCCTTCAGATAGTCGCGCTGACGCTCGAGCAGCGCCTCCACCACGCCACGCACCGCGCGGGATGGGCAGATGAGCGCGTCCCAGGGGTGGATCGGCGCGGTCAGCAGATCCGTGGCGGCGGTGATGACGCGATGGCTCGACATGGTGTGGGTCAGGCCGCAGAGGCTGTAGCGCGCCGCGCCGCGCGCACGCCTGCGCCAGGCATGTTCGGCCAGAATGGGGTGATAACAGAACAGCAGCCCCTCGGCCTCCACCGCCTCGAGGCGACGGGGAGAGCCGCAGATCGCCTCGGCGGCCGGGTCGACCTCATGGATACGGTCGATGAAGACGGTGGATTCCGCTTCAGCCTCGGCATGACCGACGAAGCGGGAAACGCCCGAATGGCGTATGAACCCGTTAAGGAAGCCCTCTCCCGCAGCCTGCCGGCCCATGGGGGATTGCGCGTGCAGGGCAAAGGCTTCGGCGGTGAAGTCGATGGCGGCGTTGGCGTTCATCGGACCTCACGCTGAAGGCTCGACGCTATGACGTCGCCTCGGTCGCCCCTCAATGACGAAGTGTTGTCAGGGGTTAGACGCGCCGTCCAGTCATTGACCGACCAGCGGCTGGTGGGCGCCGGGCAAAATCGCGCGAGCGGCGCGCTGCTGGGGCGTTAGGAGATCGGCGGCCTCCACCACTTCCGGCAGACGATGGTAGGCGGTGGCCGCCCCGGCGACCCGGTTCCCATAGCCCGGCGTGGAAAGGCCGCCCATTCCCGTCGCGGGCGCGCCATTGCTGACCGTGGCCCCGTTCTTCATCTCCGCCTTCGTGTTCGAAAGACCGACCGAACCGGCTGATCCGGGTGCGTCGAGGAACTCCCCCCCGATGCTCTGAGACCCGTAACCGGAGGTAGGATTGATCCGCTTCTTAGGCGCGGTTGGAAGATCGCCCTGGGCCATCGCCAAGGTCGGGGCGGCGATGGTCGCGACGGCTAAGGCGACGCGAAGGAGCGAGAAGCAGCGATTCATCGCCCGAGGATAGCTTAGTAGGAGCCACTGCGCATCAGCACCGCGGGCACCGTGCGAACCAGGATCGTCAGATACAGTTGCGGCGACCGCATGCGGACGAACAGGACATCGTACGCAACCCGGCGGCGGTAAGACACGTCGTTGCGGCCACCGATCTGCCAGAGGCCGGTGATGCCGGGGCGCACCTGGCAATAGGCGTCGAAGCGGCGTCCATAACGCTTGGCCTCCGCCTGCACGATCGGACGGGGACCGACCAAGCTCATTTCGCCGCGCAGGACGTTGAAGAGCTGGGGGAACTCGTCGAGGCTGGACTTACGCAGGAAGGCGCCGAGCCAGGTGATGCGCGGGTCGCGGCGAAGCTTGTGGTCCAGCGCCCATTCCGCGCGAGCGTCCGCGTCGTTCGCCAACAGGGTCTCGAGGCGTCGGTCTGCGTCGACCACCATGCTGCGGAATTTCAGGCAGGGAAAGGTACGGCCGTCGCGACCGATCCGACGGTGCGCAAACAGGATCGGACCGCCGTCCTGCAACTTGATCGCCAGCCCGACGGCCAGCAGCAGCGGTGCGAGGAAAAGCAGAAGCATGCAGGCCAGCACGCAGTCCAGGACCCGCACCGTGTCAATCCGCCACGCGCCAGAGGATTGGCCGCCGCCATGACCAGATCGCAGGGTCGATTTTCCCCGATCGGACGCGTCAAGGGCGTCCGCCAGTCCAGTCACGACCGTCTGTGAACCGATTTGAGACACTGCGACCCCCATTTGCTTGGTTAAAGACGCTACTTGCAAATCGTTTGCCAACGCCGGAGGGCGCGGGGCGCTATACCTAATGAGGCATTATTGCGACATTAAGCAAACACGAGCACGGAAAATTAGGTGTCCTCGCCATAAGAAAGAACGCTCCAGGAGAGAAGCGCATGACTGCTCAACGAAAGCTCCGATTGGAGCCATATCCTTACGCGGTCGCCGACGCTCAACTGCGGCCCCGGCTGGCTGACGCCACCGATGTGGCCCGCGATCGCGAAGCTGTGCACCTGCTCCAAGATCGTCTGAACCAAGCCTTCGTTTCCGAGGGTTCCAAATGGTCCCCGCGGAAAACAACCGCCCTGGTTCTGGTAACCTGCGGCAGCTTCTGGCTTGGCGCCGCAACCCTACTCTACGCTACACTCCACTAGACCAAGACGGGACGGCCGCACTGGCCGACCGAAACACATTGCTCGATGGCCGCTTTGACCATCCATTACCGGCCGTCGCCTCGCCCGACCGCAGATTCCTGCCCGCAGCACGACGTACAACCACACCTCTTTCTTACTAGAGGTTATTGATAGCCGCCACCCTCCAAACGCCGCTGTCACAGTTTTTTCTTAGTAATCAACCTACCCAGGCCGAAAATGCGGCGCCCTGCCCAAAACGGCTTCATGGCGCGAGCGCAGGTGGGCGACTTCGCAAGCCTCTTTTCAAAGCGGTCTTGCCAAAATTCACCCAACCGGCGGTGGAGTTACTGTGACGCTATAAGGTCAAGCTTGGCTTCGTCTTCCGCCGACCCCGCATGATCAACAGGCGCCACGCCGCACATCTGCCGCAATCCCTACCAATGCGGCGCCGATTCACACGATAGCCAGGTCGAAATTCATTCGACCTAAATGATTAACGCGACGATTAACGCGACTGGGACATCACCATATCCGTAGCGGTCAGCTTCGGTGCAGGCGCGAACACGCTTGCCCAGAACTCACGCCCACGCGGAAGCACGCTTACCAGCAACAACAGAGCGAAAACGCCGAGCAGCCCGAGCCACAGGCTGGCAAACAACAGGGCGACCCCGATTCCCCCGAGGGGGCAGGCAAGGATCAAAACCGCAAGCGTGTCCAGATGGCGAGAAAGCTTAGCCATAAAGAAACGCTATGAGTTCGCCCCTCCAATACAAGCCAATTCGCCCTACGGGCGAAATCGACATGGCCGCAACCGTCTTTCAGAGGCGCCGCTCCGCCGGCGTCCGTCCATGGTCGCCGGCGCTTCCATTCCCCATCGGGCTAGTGAGGCTTTTCTTCGGTCTTGAGCCGGGCGTCGTAAGCCGTGTCTTTCGTCGACATGGCCTTAGCGCGCTGGAGGTGGGCGTAGTCAGCCGCCTGCTCTTTCTGGATACGCGCGATCGACGCCTTGTCGCCGGACTTCTGGGCGGCCGCGAGGTCCTTATCCAGTTTCTCACGATGCGCTTCGAAAGCCTTATCGTCCGCGCCTTCACGGGCTTCGTGGCTGGTTTCCGCGGTCTGTGCGGCCTGGACCCGCTGGGCGGTCTGGGCGTGCACGCCGGAGGCGCAGGCGAAGACGGCCGCGACGCTGGCGGCGGCGAGGATGTGGCGAACGCTCATCGGTTTCTCCTGTGAAACATCATAACGTCAGAGAAATACGGCAAGTTTCCGGACGGTGCGGAAATCCGCCCAACCGACGGATCGCCATGGCCCATGCATGGTCAGCGGGATGCAGCGGACAGTACGAAACACCCTGGGCTCTCGACAGTTCCAGGCCGCATCGCCCGGCAGAACGCGCGGGCGGATTGTTCCGATCCAAATCCCGTGATCTGCACGCGATAGAATTGCCGTCCGTGCAGGGCCTTCTGCTCGATGCGGGCGACCAGGCCGTTCATCGGCGCGGACCGGCGCCGCTTCAGCCTGTCTATGATCGACTGCGCGCCTTCGCGCGTGCCCGCGGCTGCGATCTGAGCGATAGCTTGGGGCCGGCTGGGCGCTGGCGGGCTGCGAGAAGCAACCTCCTTGCCCTCCCTGGCATGCGTCGGCGTGTCGCGAGCCTGGATCGGTCGGGCCGGCAACGGTCGGTCGTGGGGCAGGATCGGCTGGCTGTCGCCGATCCGCGCCGAAGCCAGCGGGCGAGGCTCCGATAGTCGGGCGAAGCGACGCCCATAGATGTCGACCACCCCTCTGACCGTGGCCGTGGTCCTGTAAGCGTCGAAACTGCAGGCGAACGCCATCATCGACCTGCCGACCGTATCCGGCTGGACCGTTCGCCATGCCGAGTCGGCGCGGCTCAGATCCTGGATCTGCCTTCCGCCTGCATCGAAGCTCACCTCCCTTCGGGTGCGCGTCGTCGATTTGGCGCAATCGTATTCCGCGAAATCCCTCAAGGAAGCGACCTGGTTTCCCGCGACCTGGCTATAGGCCGTCCGTTCCCAGACCGAACATATCTGGTTCTGACAGAGGAGGCTGTCGACGTCGGAACTGACCTGTTGCCCGTCGACGCCGCTGGCGACGGACCACCAGTCCTCCGCGTGCGACTGCGAACTCCACAGCAGATCGCCGAGCCCGCCGATCAAGCCGAGCAAGAGGCATAGAGGCCATGCAGCCAATCCGATGCGACGCGCCATGGCTATGGCCTCCTCGACCAAGGGGGTGACGACGACCGCCGGATGGGACCTGCCCATCCAAACTTGATCGCGGCGCCGCAGGCTTCCCCGCCCCAACGCGCAGACCACAACCAAGGCCCACTGCGGCCTCGACGCACACCACCCAGACGCTTGCAATTTGCCGCCACTGGGTAGAGTTAACGAAGATAACGATAAATTCGGTGGCGGCCTCCGGGCATGTCGGCCGGTGCGTCTGGGAGGACATATATGGTTTTCATGAAGCCCGCCGCCGATGGCCTTCAATATTCCTCATCGGGCGCCCAAAACCGCTGGACTTTCGTCCAGACCGTCGGCTTCGCGGTCGTTGCGTCGCTGGCCTGCTGGCTGGTGATCGCCTGCGCCGTCATGACCGTCCTGAAGCACTAGGAAGCCTTCCCGTTTTGCGCCCCCGCGCATCTACGTTTTGCTTTCCGCCAAGCTTCCACAGCCTTACAGCGCTCCCGTCTTTTGAGTCGCATGCCAAACCTGCCGCGATAAGCAGGCTTTCTTGGGACAAGGCGGCCTCGTCCCAACGAGGCGCGTGCACCTAGGCGGGTGTCGCCCCGAACCGGTCCAGTTCCGCCTCCAGCTCGACGAAGGTGTCGGCGATATAGGCAGGATCACAGGCTTCCAGCTCCTCGCGGGTATGGAAGCCCCAGCTGACGCCCACCGCCCGCACACCCGCCGCCTGGGCCATACGGATATCGTGGGAGGTGTCGCCCACCATGATCGTATCCTCGCGGCGTGCGTCCAACGCGTGCATCGCTTCGAGCAGCATGGCCGGATGGGGCTTGCCCGGACCGTCGTCTGCGCAGTGGGTGCTGTCGAACAGGTCCGCCCAGCAATGCATTTCGATGATGGTCTCGACGCCTCGGCGGGACTTGCCGGTGGCCATGGCGATGCGCCAGTCCTGGGCCTTCAGCCGTGTGAGCAGGTCGGCCGCGCCGGCGTAGAGCGGCTCCACAAAGCCGGGCTCGCGGCGCAAGCCGCTGAAACTGGACTTGTAGTGGGCCACAAGAGCCTCCACCCGCTCGGGCGGCTGACCGCCGGCGAGCTGAGCTAGGCCCTCGCGTAGGCTCAAACCGACGATCTGCCTCAACTCGTCATAAGGCGGCGGGGTCAGACCCAGCTCGATGAAGGCGGCGTCGGACGCCCGTTTCAGGATCTCGCGACTGTCGACCAGAGTGCCGTCGACATCGAACACCGCAAGCTTGCCCTTGCCGGTCCTGCCGGTCATCGCGTCGCGCCAGGCTTGGCGGGCAGTAGATCGAACGCCGCCGTCAACCGGGGCGCCTCGCCCGAGAACGGCACGGTTCCGTGCCACATGTAGGAGGGGAATAGCACCAGCAACCCCGGCTCCGGCTTCACGAAATGCTCGGCTTCGAGCTTGGGTTGGGTGGGCATGCCCGGCTCGCCGAACTTGATCCAGCCTTGGCGTCCCTCGGCCTCGATGGCCGGCGGCACATCAATGTAGCAGGCCGAAGAAAGCCAGCCCTCCTGATGCACATGGTCCACGTGCCGGCCGCCGCCGGGCCGCAGCCGAACCGACCAGATCCCCTTCATCGCATAGCCGCCCAGACTGCGCGCGCGCAACGGGTCCTTGCCCTTGCCGAGCTCGGCGATGTGAGCGCGGATCGGGCCGTCGATGGCCTGGAAGAGGGCGCGGATGGCGGGGTCGTCGCTGTGGCGCAGGCTCTGGCCGGTCTGGGTGCCCTGGCGCAGGGATTGGCCGACGGGATGGGTGCGCAGGCTGTGCAGCCGCTCCAGCGCGGCCTTCAGATCGGCGAGATAGGCGGTCAGGCTCGACCACCCCTGGGGCGTATCGATCCGCCAGGGCCGCACCAGCCGCTCATAGTCGTAGAGCTCGCCATAGCGCGGATCGCCTTTCAGCCGCCAGGCGACAGCCAGATAGCCCAGCACGTGCTGGTCCAGCGGGCGCGCCCGGCGCAACCCTTCAGCGGTGCGCTCCGCCTCGTCCGCGCGGCCCGCCGCCAGCTGGGCCTCGCACAGGGAGAGGTGGACCTGAATCTCGTTGGGGGCCAGCGCCAGCGCCGCCTCGGCATGGGCGATCGCCTTCACCGGATCGAGCGGGACGGCCGCGCGGGCGGCGGCGGCGTGCAGGGTCGCGTCGGACTGCGGACCCAGGGCCTCGGCCAGCACGGCGTAGGCGCCGGCTGCGTCGCCGGCGTAGTCGTGCAGGCTGGACTTGAGCAGGCGGAGCGACCCCTCCATCGGATAGGTGGCGATGGCGGCGTCGACGAAGGCGGTGGCGGCCGTTAGGTCCTCGCTACGCATCCAGAGCAGCTGGCTCAGGCTGCGGTGGGCGTCGGGATAGGACGGGCGGCGACGGATGGCTTCATGGAACGCCTGTTCCGCCGCGTCGAAACGGTCCTGGCCCTGTAGGGCGCGGCCCAGCGTCAGCCAGGTTTCGGGTGCGTCGATTCCCTTGGCGAACGCGCGGTGGGCGGCGGCCTCGGCCTCCGGGTAGAGCATCAGGTCGCCGGCGGTGGCGGCCACATTATGCTCCGCGACGCCCGACTGCGGGGCCGAGACGACGGCGCGCCGATAGGCCGTGAGGGCCTCGTCGTGCCGCTCCAGCCCCTTCAGCGACACGGCGTGGGCGGACAGCAGGGCTTCCGAGGCGTCCGCTGCGCCGACCAAGGGCGTGGTGACCTGCAAGGCCTCGGCATAGCGTTCGGTGATGGCCAGCAGGGTCGACAACGACACCGCCGCCGGCTCGAAGCGGCGATCCAGCGCCAGGGCGTTGCGCAGGCTACGCTCGGCTCCCTTGACGTCCCCGTCCATGCCGAGCACGTCGCCGAGGGCTAGGTGATAGGCGGGCTTGCGCTTGTCCAGCGTGATGGCGGCGCGGAACTCGCGCGCGGCGCCGACACGGTCGTTCAGCTTCTCCAGCGTCAGGCCCAGCAGATAGCGGGCGTCGGCGACCCGGGGCTGCGCCTCCACCAGCGGGGCCAGGATGGCGTGGGCCTCGCCCAGACGCCCGATGCGGAGACGATCGTAAGCCGCCTGCAAGGCCGACCCGATCGCCACCGATTCGGCGCCGGGACGCGGGGGCGGTCGCTGGGGTGAAGGGGAGCTCATCGCCGCCGCCGTTGACTGGAGGCGAAGGGATCGTTGGGGGCCTCGTGTTCGTCGAAGCCGAAACGGGCGAAGCCTTCCCGCATCTCGGGGCTCAACGGCGCCTCCAGGATCAGCTGCCCGCGCGACGGATGCGGCAGCTCCAGCCGGCGAGCGTGCAGTTGCAGCTTCATGCCTTCCGACAGCTGGGCCGAGGTCTCGTCGCCGTACTTGGGATCGCCCAGGATCGGGTGGCCGATGGCCTTCATGTGGGCGCGCAGCTGATGGGTGCGCCCGGTATAGGGCTGCAGCGCCACCCAGGCCGCCCGATGCGCGGCGCGGGCCAGGGTGATGTATTCGGTCTCCGCCACCTCGGCCCCGAACTCCTTGGGATCGGCCGGGACTACCAGCTCGCGGTCGCCGACGCCCTTCTTGACCAGATGCAGCTCGATCACGCCCTGGGGCGGCTTGGGATTGCCGGCGACGACGGCCCAGTAGACCTTCTTGGCCCGCCGCTTGGCGAAGGCGCCCGACAGCCTGGCCGCCGCCGCCGGGGTCTTGCCCAGCAGCAGCACGCCGGAGGTGTCGCGGTCCAGCCGGTGCACCAGGCGCGGCCGGTCCATCCCCTCCCCCCAGGCCGACAGCAGGCGGTCGACGTGCTTGACGGTCTTGGTCCCGCCCTGCACCGCCAGGCCGCAGGGCTTGTTGAGGGCGAGCACCTCCTCGTCCTCGTACAGCACCAGCGAGCGGGCGTAGGCGATGTCGCGATCCGACAACTCGGGGCGCTTGTCGCCCTCGGCCGGCGCGTCGGGCAGCGGCGGCACGCGCACCTGCACGCCCACGGTCAGGCGGGTGTCGACCTTGGCCCGGCCGCCGTCGACGCGGACCTGGCCCGAGCGGACCAGCTTGTTGATCTGAATATGGTTCAGGTGCGGCCAGCGGCGCTTGAACCAGCGGTCCAACCGTACACCGTCCTCGGCCGCGCCCACCATCAGGGTACGGACTTCCCTCACGCCGCTCATGCCAGCGCCTTACGCATGATCAACAGGCCCGCCATGACCGCCAGGATGGACAGTATCACCGATCCGGCCACATAGCCCGCCGCCGCCCCGTAGGCCTTGCGTTCGAGCATCAGCACGGTCTCCATCGAGAAGGACGAGAAGGTGGTGAACCCCCCGAGCAATCCCACCCCCAGCAGCAGCCGCAGCTTTTCCTGTCCCGGACCGCCCCGGAGCGCCAGAAAACCGATCAGCATACCCATCAGCAGTCCCCCCAGGACATTGATCCCGAAGGTGGCGAGATAGGGCTGCTTCGTGCCGAAGGTTCGCAGGTAGCCCATGCCCACCGAATAACGGCAGACCGAACCCACGCCCCCCGCGAAGAACACCAAGAGTAGATTGACCATCGTCGCCTTATAGCGGATCGGCGGCGGCGGCCAACGCCACACCTCGCCACCCTCTCGCCAGGAGCTTCCCCCCATGCCCACAGCAGAGCCCAAGGCCCCGGAAGCCTGCCAGGACATGATCGAGGTCCGCACCGGGGTAGACGCGCTGGACCGCCAGCTGGTGGCGCTGCTGGCCGTGCGCCAACGCTACATGGACGCCGCCGCCCGCATCAAATCTGATCGCGACAAGGTCCACGACTCAGCCCGTATCGAGGACGTGGTCGCCAAGGTCGTGGCCGCCGCCCGCGAGGCCGGCCTGTCCGAAGCGATCGCCGAGCCGGTCTGGCGCACCCTGATCGACCGCTCCATCGCCCACGAGCTGGAGCAATGGGACCGGCGCAGGGCCCGGCCTATCTGAGGCTGCCAACCGTCCCGTCGCGTGCTATGATCGGAGCATAAGAAGACGGCGCGGCCGTCGCGTCCGGCCGCATGGAGGAAACCCATGGCGGCGACCACAATCGTCCAGACATCCACCCCCACCCATTCGGTCAACGTGCGCCGGATCGGCATGGAAGACCTGAAGATCGCACTCCGGCGCGGCTTCGCCGACTATCGCGCCAAGCGGGGCGAGATGGTGTTCCTGGGCCTGATCTATCCGATCGTCGGCCTGATCGCCTGCGCCATCACCTTCGAGCGCATCGACATGCTGCCCCTGGCCTTTCCCCTGCTCGCCGGCGTCACCCTGATGGGACCGCCGATGGCGTCGGGCTTCTACGAGCTGGCGCGGCGACGCGAGCGGGGCGAGGACGCCGGCTGGAAGCATGCGCTCGACGTGCTGAAGACCCCGCCGTTCAGGTCAATCGCCATCCTGACCCTGTTCGTCGCGGCCCTGTTCGGCCTTTGGCTGCTGTGCGCCTGGGGCGTCTACTCAGCCACCCTGGGCGCCGAGCCGCCGGCTGATGCGCTGGAGTTCTGGTCGCGCCTGTTCACCACCCCGCAGGGCTGGACCATGATCGTGGTCGGCAACCTGATCGGGCTGGGTTTCGCAGTGGTGGCGCTGGCGGTGAGCGCGATCTCGTTCCCCATGCTGGTGGACCGGCGCGCGGGCCCGCTGACGGCGGCGGAGACCTCGCTCAAGGCGGTGACGACCAACCCCGTGACGTTCGGGACCTGGGGCCTGATCGTGGCCGGCCTGCTGGTGCTCGGCTCGATCCCACTGTTCATCGGCCTGGCGGTGGTGCTGCCGGTGCTGGGCTACGCCACCTGGCACCTGTACAGGCGAGTGGTGGAGGCCTGAGGGCGCAAGCGCAGCGGCGCCCCGCGCCCGGCCGCCACGACCTACGAGCGGGGTATCTGGGTCAGGATCGCCCGGCTCACCGCCGTCAGCACGTCGTTGGCGTCGGTGCTGATCCAATATTTCCTGTCGGCGTCGGAATAGAGGTGAAACACCCCTGATACCGGCTTGGTCGCCTGGGCCGCAGCGTAGGCGTTGCTGACCAACCGGAACGACTCGTTGAATTGCGCCGGCTCCATCTTGTCCAGGTTCGCAACGTCGATGCGGGCCTGATCCTTCATAAGCTGGGGCTGGGCGTCCGGCACGAGGCAGGTGTAGTTCACCGTCGCGACGAACCGTCCCGGCGCGTCGCTGTTCGGAGCGACCGAGCTGGAGACGGCGCTGCATTTCGTGCGGGCGACGGCAGCGACCAGCGTCCGGGTGAACCTGTCGATCGCATCGTCGACCTTGTGCTGGAGCTGGGGCGGCTCCCCTTCCTTCATGTGGTCGGCGGTGATCAGGGCGATGTGCGCCTCGGCCTCGCCGATCAGCTTCACGTCCACGGCGTCCTTTCCATCCATCCCCGGCCGCAGGTAATCATCGAGCTGTCGGGCCTGGGCGGTATCGTCGTTGACGAGCGCCGCCATGTAGAGATTGGCGGTCTGTTCCGGCGAAAGCGTGGGCGTCGGGACCTGGGTCTGAGCTTGGGACTGCCCTTGAGCCATGGCGTGCGGCACGACCGCTAAGGACGCCAGCAGACCTGCCGATATGAACGTGGCGGGTGCGGTTTTTCGAAAGGCTGCGAACATGGCGAAGCTCCAACCCCCAACTGAAGCGCGCTTCTGCCACGACGACCGCTCGGGTGGCAAACCGCGGCGGCTCGGATCGCGCCTACATTGACCCGCCGCCCCTACAGGCGTAGAAGCCCACCCCTTCGGCGCCATCCCTGATCGCGCCCTCCACCGCCACGACCCCGATCGCCTGATGATCGGACGAGGGCGGCGAGGCCCCCCGTCGACGTTATCGTCCACGGGGGTCGTCTGCGTTTGCGCGCGGCGATACGGTCAGGACGGTTCGATAGAGGTGCGAGCACATGTTCGAGAGCTTAGGCGATAGGCTGACGACCGTTTTCGACCGGATGACCGGTCGGGGCGTGCTGTCGGCCGCCGATATCGACGAAGCCCTGCGCGAGGTGCGCCTGGCGCTGCTGGACGCCGACGTCGCCCTGCCGGTGGTCAAGATCTTCATCGACAAGGCCCGCGAACTGGCGACGGGCGAGGACGTGCTGCGCGCGGTCAAGCCGTCCGAGCAGGTGGTCAAGATCGTCCACGACGGCCTGGTCGACATGCTGGGCGGCCGCCAGCCGATGGGGCTGAACCTCGCCACCACGCCGCCCACCGTGATCATGATGGCGGGCCTACAGGGCTCGGGTAAGACCACCACCTCCGGCAAGCTGGCCGCGCGCATCCAGAAGTTCGAGCGCAAGCGGGTGCTGATGGCCTCGCTGGACACCCGCCGTCCCGCCGCCATGGAGCAGTTGGCCACCCTCGGCAAGCAGGTCGAGGTCGACACCCTGCCGATCATGGCCGGCCAGTCGGCGCCCGACATCACGCGGCGCGCCCTGTCGGCGGCGCGGCTCGGCGGCTTCGACGTGCTGATCCTGGACACCGCCGGGCGCACGACGCTGGACGAGTCGATGATGAGCGAGGCGGCGGAAATCTCCCGCATCGCCAACCCGCACGAGATCTTGCTGGTCGCCGACGCCCTGACCGGCCAGGACGCGGTGCGCACCGCCAAGGCCTTCCACGAGCGCCTGCCCCTGACCGGACTGGTGCTGACCCGCACCGATGGCGACAGTCGCGGCGGCGCGGCGCTGTCGATGCGCCATGTCACCGGCCTGCCGATCAAGTTCCTGGGCGCGGGCGAGAAGCTCGACGCGCTGGAGGTGTTCGACGCCGAGCGCGTGGCGGGCCGCATCCTCGGCTCCGGCGACATCGTCGCCCTGGTCGAGAAGGCCTCGGCCGAGTTCGACCAGGCCAAGGCCGAGAAGATGGCCAAGAAGATGGCCAAGGGCGTCTTCGACCTGGACGACCTCGCCGACCAGCTCCGCCAGATGCAGAAGATGGGTGGGATGCAGGGCATCCTCGGCATGCTGCCCGGCGTGCAGAAGGCCAAGAAGCAGATCGCGGAGTCCGGGATCACCGACCAGGTGTTCAAGCGCCAGGAAGCCATCATCACCTCGATGACCAAGGCCGAGCGCAAGAAGCCGGACCTGCTCAACGCCTCGCGCAAGCGCCGGGTCGCCAAGGGCGCGGGCGTCGAGGTGTCCGAGATCAACCGCCTGCTCAAGCAGCATCGCCAGATGGCCGACGCCTTCAAGGCGATGAGCCGGGACGGCGGAAAGAACATGGCCCGCATGGCCTCCGCGCTGGGCATGGGCGGCGGCGGCATGCAGGGCATGCCCCGGGGCGTCACGCCCCCCGGCGGCATGATGAACGCGCTGAAGGGCTCGCCGCTGGCCGGCGGTCCCGGCGGCGGCGTGAACATGGACATGCTCAAGGCCTTGGGGGGCGGCAAGCTTCCCGAAGCCGGAGACGAGACACCGCCATCGCCGGGCGGTTTCCCAGGGCTGGGCGGATTGCCCGGACTTGGCGGCGGCTTTCCCGGATTGCCGGGCCTGAAGAAGAAATAAACAGAACAGACCGAAGGACAGATTGAAATGTTGAAGATTCGCCTCGCCCGCGGCGGCGCCAAGAAGCGCCCCTACTACTCCATCGTCGTCGCCGACAGCCATTCGGCCCGCGACGGCCGCTTCATCGAGAAGGTCGGCACGTTCAACCCGCTGCTGGCCAAGGACCATCCCGAGCGCTTCACCCTGAAGCTCGAGCGCGTGAAGGAATGGCTGTCCAAGGGCGCCCAGCCCACCGACCGCGTGGCGCGCTTCCTGTCCACCCTCGGCCTGGTCGAGTGGGCGCACGGCAACAACCCCAATAAGGGCAAGCCCGGCAAGAAGGCCGAAGAACGCGCCGCCGAGCGCGCCCAGCGCGAGACCGACCGTGCGGAAGCCGCCGCGGCCGCCGCCGCCGCGCCGCCCCCGCCGCCGGTGGAAGAGCCTGCGGTCGAAGAGCCCGTGGCCGAGGCGCCCGCCGCCGA
>NZ_LMUL01000009.1 GCF_009765965.1 Caulobacter sp. S45 | reverse complement strand
GCCGGTCGTTCGATCGAAAATCGTATGGACGATGCAGTCCGTTCTGCTTGGACTAAATAAATAAATTGGTTGCTCAGCTGTCGCCAGCGCCGGTGACAACGCCGCAGCGGCGCAGATCAATCCGATCGAGGAAACTCTCATCAGCTCACCTCCGGTTGATCCTACAACGCTGAAGCTATCACACCCGTTGCGGTTTAAAATTTCGCCACCGCACCCCCATGAGCCGTCCCACTCTTGCCCTGCCCGGAGCGGCCGCACCGCCGATTAGTCGGACCTTTCTGTCGATCGACATAACCGCTTCCGGACATCAGAATCGAAGGGCTCGCGCCCGTAGCTGCCGCGCGCTCTCTGCCAGAATCCGGGCGGCAGGATCGCCTCCAAGGCCGCTGCTAATGGCGGCTTCTAGGGGCAATCCGGACGAAGTTACCCCTCCCTAAAACCGGACGCTACCTGCGGCGAGTTTGGCGCGAGCGCTCAGGGCAGAGGCGATCCAAGTTGGACCTTGAGCGTTCCACCTAAAGGAGACTACCGTGGCTCGTTCGGACCAGACTTGCTCGGAAAGGGCATCGGCATGACCGTTCCTAGAAGGCCCGCCTTCCAGTCCATGAGTTCAATCAACAACGGTCTTTGGCCGCGTGGGATAACGGGAGGCGTCGCCGTGTTGGTCCTGGTGTTGGTAGCTTTCGGCGGAAGGCTCGCGCTGCATGCTGGCATCCGAGATCAGCGCCTTGCAGACGGCCTCACTTATGTGCTGTGGGCAGTAGCATGCCTGATCTTTGCGGCCGCCGCCTACCGCATCGCGGGATTTTCCAGCCGAGGAAGGTAGTCGTGGCTTGGATACGGGCCCATCTTGGTCCGTTCGCCACCCTCCCCTGCCGATCGGCACGACCGCTTCCAGGCCCTCAAATGGCCTGCCAGCGAGATCGCGCCCTTTGCCGACACGCCGCGTGCTCCAGCTAGACGACATTCAGATCGGCCGCCGGGGGCCTAACCGGAGGCGGTGAATGGCCGAAGGTGGCGGAGGAGCGGACGTCGCGGCGGCGCTCCAGAGCGGACTCTCGCCGACGACAGCTCCCTGGAGGTGGGCTGCTGGAAGAAGACGACCCATCTCGGACCGTCAAACCGACCGCTTCCAGGCCGCGCCCTCTCGCTGACCGGCGAGGCAAGTTTGGGGCTTGATACTTACGGTCGCTTCCGAACGAGCGCAGCTAAACCCCTTGCGTCAGGCTGAACGCGACGCATCATCTGTCGTTGATGAAAACCGCTACCTTCACGCTCACGACGTAGTCCGGAGAGACGTAGGGGGCTCCGCCGTTGTCCCGTGCAACCACCGTCACGAGCCAGGCCGGTTCGAGCTCATACTGGTAGCAAACTGTGTGGTCGCTTTCTCCGGTGCAGGAGCTAATGCGGTAGAGGTCTCGGAGCTTTGCAGCCTTCATCGTGGACAGCCCGTCGCACTTCGTGCTGTCCGGCAGACAAGGTGTGAGCGTTCCCGCCCTTGCTCCGGTCAGGGTTGCGTCGAGTATGTTCACGGCTCGCGCGGCGTCCAAATCGTTGGGCGCATCGAACCAATGGGCCGTCGCGCCGGCACTTAGGCGTTCGCAATCCTCCTCCTGCACCCGGTTATATTCTGGACCGCTCCAGGCCAAAGGCGGTGCGCGGCGCAGGGCGAACTGCGCATCGGCTTCGACGCTGTACGGTCGGAGCGGCCGGTCCGCGTACGAACCATCGTGAGTCGCCGCCGTGTATCGAAGCCGCACGACATCGCGTCGACAGAGCCCTTCGTACGCGGTCCTGAAGGCACGCGTTGGCAAACCGACGTCCCGCAGCCAGAGCCCACGGCCCTGGTGGATCGGATCGACGGGCTGGAGAACCGAGAGGAGATCGTCCCTGACGATCCTGTCGGCTTCCCTGAGCGACAATGCCTTCATCTGCTGCGTCGTGAGTTGGTGAGGTTCCGCTCCAGGCGCAGGGCCGGCGGTGAACGCCGCAATTGCCGCCACAGCCCAAAACGCATTCTTGCGGGCTTCCCGCCGAGACGTACGCATTGCTCCTCTCGTGTTGTGCCGACGGCAACCGCAACCATAAACTTGCACGGGCATCTAGAGAAAGGACGAAGGTCTCATTTCCACCGCTGTCGGACGTTGGGAGGGTCGGCTTACTGGTCTGAAGGCTCGTCTGCGTAAACGTCAAAGCTCAAGTCGATGTTCATGTCAGCCAACCTCGCGAGCAAGCGATGGTCGAAAACGTCGCCGCTGTTTCCCTCGTCGAAAA
>NZ_LMUL01000008.1 GCF_009765965.1 Caulobacter sp. S45 | reverse complement strand
GGCGAGACCTACGCCTTCCGCCTAGTCTCGCGGCGCGTACGCGCGCCACGCACCAAACAGCCCGACGAGGTCCAGTTGGCGGCGGGAGGCCAGCTGCTGGAGGTCGAGGGAGTGCACGACGCCGGCGGCCGCCCCTTCGCCCTGGAGCGGCGCCTGGTGAGCGTGGCTGCGGCGCCCGGCATTCTCGATGCCGACTTTGCTGAGGCCCCTCCTGGCGCCTGGCTGCTCGAACACGTCGCTTGGACCGAAGCAGAAAGCCGCATCAGCGCCATCAACGCCGACCCCGAAACCGCTCGCCTCTTGGATCTGGAGGAGCGGGCGGCCTGCTTGGTGATTGACCGACGCACTTGGAGGGACGGAGAAAACGTCACTCGGGTGCGGCTCCAGTTCTCCGGCGAGACCTACGATCTGGTGGCCCGCTTCGGGCCGGGCGCGTGATTCCGGCGCAAGCAGCTACGAGCTGGGATCTTGTTGGGCCGCTCGGCCAGCCGGAAGAGGGGGCGGCGACGGCGCTGTTTCTCGCCTCCGGCGCCAGCTTCATCCGGCGCTGACAACCTAAGTCGCCTTCGGCGCGGGCAGGCCGCCCTGGCTGGCGGTAAAATTCCGGCTTAGGCGACCGCCGTGTTGCGTTGCTTTTGAACGAGCATGCCCAGCACCTCGCCCTCGTGGTCGACCGCGCCATAGTCACATGCGCTTGCCGCCGATCTCCACCACTATCTCGTCCAGACGCGAGCAACCGCCAAGGGACTGTCAGCACCGCCCTGGGAGAGTGTTTCCTTACTTAGCGATCTTGGCCGCTTCATTTTTCAGGGTACGGTAGCGCAAGCATCTTGCATGTCGTCAAGTCAATTTTGGGAAATTATCCGCGAGGCGTATTGGTAAGCTTATCCACGCAGAAACGCGGGAGGTATGGGCCGGTCGAAGCGTCGTATTTGCTTCGAAAATCCAGCATCTTTCTCATCGCCACGTTTGCGCCGCCGGCATAGCTCCGATAGGCTGCCTTCGGGTAAAAAAACATCCGGCCTTCAATGAAACCTGAACAAATCAGCGCCTGCTTTTTCCTGCAGATGCTTGTCATCATCGCCGTATCGCGTGTGGTCGGTTGGGTGGGGAAGCGATTTCTCGGTCAGCCGCAGGTCGTGGGCGAGATGATCGCCGGGGTCCTGCTTGGGCCGTCCCTGTTCGGCGCTGTGGCGCCGGGCTTTCAGGATGCGCTTTTTCCCAAGGCGTCCAGGGACATCCTGTATGTCGGCGCCCAGTTCGGCGTGGGCCTGTACATGTTCCTCGTCGGCCTGGGCTTGCGGCGGGATGGGTTCCGCGGCCATGGGCGCAGCGCGGTGGTCACCTCCCTCAGCGGCATGGCGGCTCCGTTCGCGGCGGCGCTGTTGGTCGGACCCTGGCTGCTTGGTCATGGGTTGTTCGGCAAGGGCGTGGGTCCCTTGCAGGCGGTCCTGTTCACCGGCGCCGCGATCTCGATCACCGCCTTCCCGATGCTGGCTCGGATCATCCACGAGCGCGGGTTGAGCGAGACGCCCATCGGCACGCTGTGCCTGACCGCCGGGGCGGTGGATGATGCGGGCGCCTGGATCGTCTTCGCCATCGTCCTGGCGAGCTTTGGCGGAGGCCCCTGGGTTGCGGTCAAGGCCATCGTGGGGGCGGCGGTGTTCGCCACCTTCATGATCCTGCTGGCGCCGCGTCTCCTGGCGCCGCTCGGGCGCATGGCGGAGCGAGCGGGAAAGGTTGGCCCGACGATTCTGGCCGTCGTCCTTGGGGCGTTCTTCCTGTGCGCCTCGGCCATGGACTCAATCGGCTTGCACGCAGTGTTTGGCGGCTTCCTGCTGGGGACGGCGATGCCTCGCGGCCTGCTGAGCAAGGAGCTTCGCCGTCAGCTCGAGCCGTTCACCGTCGTCATCCTGCTTCCAATGTTCTTCACCTTCTCGGGCCTGAACACGCGGCTGGGGATGGTGGGTTCCGTGGAGATGCTGTTGATCGCGGGCGCCGTGTTGGCCGTGTCGGTGATCGCCAAGGGCGGCGCCTGCTGGGCCGCGGCTCGCTTGAGCGGACAGGACAACCCGACCGCCCTGGCCATCGGTGCGCTGATGAATTCCCGTGGCTTGATGGAGCTGATCCTGATCAATCTCGGCCTGCAGCGGGGGATCATCGGGCCGCCGCTGTTTTCTGTGCTGGTGTTGATGGCGATCATGACCACGCTGATGGCCTCGCCGCTGTTCGAGCTTGCCTATGGCCGCAGGGCGCGCGCCGAAGGGACGCTCGGCGCGCTGAGGGAAGAGGAGGGCGACGACCTTCCGGCCATGATGACGGGTGGGCGGGAAGCCCCGGTCACATAGTCCGCGCCGCGCCTCGATACGGCGGTCATTCGTCGAGCTTGATCGTCCCATCGATCTTGAAGCCTGTGGTCGCGACAGGCGCAGGACCGCCCGGCTGCCCTCCGCCGACCGTCAGGACGTAGGTCCCTGACGCCACCACCCGATCGCCGGCCTCGGTGACGCTCGAAAGATCGCGCGGGTTCAGATCGAAGTGGACCGACCGCGTCTCGCCGGGCGCGAGATGCAGCCGGCTGAATGCGCGCAGCGCTCTCAGGGGCGCGCCGGGAACGGCGGGAAAGGCGAGGTAGAGCTGTGCGATCTCGTCTCCGGCGATCGCGCCGGTATTGGTGATCTCGGCGTCGACGCCCAGCATCTCCCCGGCCTTGATCGATGGATGTGACAGGGTCAGCTTGCCGTAGGCAAACCGCGTATAGCTCAGTCCGTATCCGAACGGATAAAGCGGCTTGCCGGTAAAGTAACGGTAGGTCCGTCCCTTCATCGAATAGTCTTCGAACGCCGGAAGCTGGGCGGCCGAGGTGTAGAAGGTGACGGGCAGACGGCCCGAGGGGTTGTTCGTCCCGGCCAAGGTCGCGCCGATGGCCGCGCCGCCCTGTTCGCCCGGATACCAGGCCTCCAGGATGGCGTCGGCATTGGCCTCGGCCCAGTTCACCGACAGGGCGGAGCCATTCATCAGGACCAGGGCCAGCGGCTTGCCGGTCGCCTTGACGGCCTTCATTACCTCTTCTTCCGCGGCGGGAATGTCCAGGCTGGTGCGGTCGCCACCCTTGAAGCCCGATACGTTGACCGTCATCTCCTCGCCCTCGAGCGCGGAGGTTATGCCGGCGACCGCGACGATCAGGTCGGCCTTGCGGGCGGCGGCCACCGCCCGGTCGAGCGGATCGGCCACGACCGGCGTCCAGACCAGCTTGATCACCGGTCCTTTGCTCGGCGCCTGTTCGATGCGGATGGCGTAGCGCCGGCCCTTCTCGAAACGCATCGAAGCGAGCTGGGGCGCGCGCTGCCGGTTGTCGTTCTGGACGCGCAGCACACCGTCGATCCACAGCTTCGCGTTCGCGCCAGCCAGACCGATATTGTAGTCGCCACTCTCCGGCGCGGTGACGAAACCGGTCCAGCGCGCCGACATGGTGTCGCTGTCGAGCACCGGGGTCATGTCGCGGTCGAACGAGACCACCCGGTCGATCCGCGTCAGCACAGGCGCGCCCTGGAAGCCGGTGTTGCTCCAGAACTCGACCTTGAGACCTGATTGGCCGTCGGCGGTGCTGAGTGCTGTGGTGGGAATGGCCGCGGCGCCGCGCAGGAAGTTCGTCCCCGGTTCGTAGATCACGGTCGCATTCGGGAAGGCCGCGCGGATGCCATCCAGCGCGGTCACGGGCTGGATTGGCTGGCCGTTGTAATTGCCGAGCAACACATCGACCTGATCGGCCAGGGGCCCGACGACGACGATGGTCTTCACAGACGGCCTGATCGGCAACAGGCCGTCGTTCTTGAGCAGAACCATCGATTCATCGGCGAGCTTCAAGGCCAGCGCACGATGGGCGGGCGAGTTCAGCTCGCTGTCGGGTAATTGCGCATATGGCGTCGCCGAGGGCGGATCGAACATCCCGAGCTTCATGCGCGCGGTGAACAGCCGGCGCAGCGAGGCGTCGACCACCGCCTGGCTCACCAGCCCCTGATGCATGGCGTCGAGATAGGGCAGGTAGTCCGCGGGCGCGCCCGGCGGGCTGTTGTACTGGGTGCAGTCGTTGTCGACGCGATGCTTGAGCGAGACCGCCGCCGCCTGGGCCAGCGTCTGGGTATAGTGATGACCGCGCTGAATGTCGGCCACCGCATCGCAGTCCGACACGACGTAGCCCGTGAAGCCCCATCGGTCGTGCAGGGTGTGGTCGAGCAGGAAGTCGCTGGCGCAGGCCGGCTGGCCGTCGATGCGGTTATAGGCGCACATCACCGACGCCACCTTGGCGTTCACCACTAGGTCGCGGAAGGCGGGGAGGTAGGTATCCTCCTCGTCGTGCTTGCTGACCTGGACGTCGACCTCGTGGCGCGTCGGTTCGGGGCCGCTGTGGACCGCGAAGTGCTTGGCGGTGGCGATCACGCGGTAATGGTCCGGGTCGTCGCCCTGCATGCCGACGACAAAGGCCGAGCCCATCTTGCCGGTCAGGAACGGGTCTTCGCCATAGGTTTCCTGGCCGCGTCCCCAGCGGGGATCGCGGAAGATGTTGATGTTGGGAGACCAGAAATCCAGGCCCTGGAAAATGCGGGGCGCGACGCCTGTGCGCGCCAAAAGGTTGTCCTTGACGCGCGCCTCTGTGCCGATGGCGACGCCCATCTCCTTGATGGCGGGCGGGTCGAAGGTCGCCGCCAGCCCGACAGGTTCCGGGAAGACGGTGGCGTAGCCATTGCGCGCGACGCCGTGCAGGGCCTCGCTCCACCAGTTGTAGGCCGGTATGCCGAGGCGCGGTATCGCCCGCGACTGGTTGGTGAGCTGGGTCGCCTTCTCCTCGGGCGTCATCCGCGCGATCAGGTCGTCGACCCGCTGGGCGACTGGCAGGGATGGGTCCAGATACGGCGCCTTCGCGGCCGGCTGGGCCAGGGCGTGCGGGCAGGCGACCGATATCGCCAGGACCGACGCCGTGGCGAGCGCGCGCCATTGCAAGGACTTCAGACCCATTGTTCTTCCCCGAATAGTTGCGTTATCATTTTTGAGCTTGGGATTTTGAAGCACGATTTCCGGCCGAGCCGCCCTGACGGGTGTTCAGGCTGTACTGGGCATTTCGACGACGACGGCGGGGTCGAAGGCGCGCCGGTAGCCCCAGTCCGTCGAAACGGTGGCGCCGTCTTTCGCGACCGAATCCAGAATCGCCTTCATCAGCCGCATGTCCTGGAGCCCTTCCTCGCCGGGAGAGACCATCGGCGCCTTTCCGCGCACGACATCCCCCATCCAATCCATTTCGCGTGTGAATTGGGCGGTGTTGGGCAGATGGGGTGCGAATTCCTTTTGAGCTGTGTCTTCGACGACCAGTCTATTACCGCCGTAGAGGGCGCCCGGATCGGCGATCATCTTGCCCTGATCGCAGAACACCCGAAACGCCATCGTCGCCGCGTAGGAGAATGAGGTCGATCCGTTGGCGATTGCGCCGGACGGAAAGCGGAACTGCCAGGCGATGGATTCCTCTGTGCTCTTGAAGCGCGGATCGCTCCGGTCGGTGTGCGCCCAGGCGCGAACCTCCGTCGGCTCCTCGTTCAGCAGGTAGCGCGATGCGCTGACGCCGTAGACGCCCATATCGGCCAGGGCGCCACCTCCCGACATGCCCATGTCGAGCCGCCAGGCGTCGGAAGGCTCCGTCGGGTCGGCCTGGCGCCCCATGTCGGTCACGACCAGGCGCGGGCGGCCGAGCGAGCCGGATCGGATCCGGCGCATGGCCTCCAGGCTCACGGGCTCGTAGTGGCAGCGATAGGCGATCATCAGCCGGCGATCCGCCGTCTTGGCCGCCGCGATCATCTTCTCGCAGTCGGCGATGCTGGTCGCCATCGGCTTTTCGCAGAGGACGTGCTTTCCGGCCTTCAGCGCGCGTATCGTGTATTCGGCGTGCATGGAGTTGGGCAGAACGATGTAGACGACCTGTATGCGCGGATCGTTGGCGATACGGTCATAATCGTCATACCTGTAGATCGCATCGGATGGCACGCCATACTTGGTCGCGACTTGTCGTGCTTTTTCCGGATGGCCGCTCACCAGAGCGGCTAGTCTGACGCCGCGGGCGTCGTGGAAACCCGGGATGATCTGCCCCAGCGCCAGCTTTCCCAGACCCACGACGGCGAAGCCGATCTTCTCCCGGTCAGGATAGGCGGTCCCGTCGCCTGTGGCGGCGGCGCGCGGATGTGTGGTTTGCGCACTGGCTTGGCCGGGCAATATGGTTGCCGCTCCGGCCACGCCCAGTTCGATCAGGCTGCGTCGGGACATGAGGTCCGGCATGACGTTCTTCCTCCCGTCAGGGGTTCCCCGCCCGGGATCTGTGCTCCGGTGCGAGTGGGGTTTGTGTATCACAGGCTTGCGCTAGCGCTAACATCGGGCTGAATCGCGTTTCAGCGAACCTTGCCGGCGACGTTGTCCAAGACGACGTTCGATAGCTCGGCGGTGTCCAGGGTTGTTGGCAGGTGCGAGACGAAGCCGATGCCGACATAGAAGGGCCCGTCCAGGTGCAGGGTGATCGGCGCGCCGAACTGGTGCATCGGCTCCCCCTGTTCGCTCACCCACAATGAGATTTTGTCGCCGTTTTTTTCGATGCCCAGGCGTTTGGCGTCGAGCGTGACCAAGCTGTCCGGACTGGCCCCGCCCGGCAGGCCGCCGCGGCTGCCGATGCGGTATTCCATGTCGCTGATGCGTATCCCCTTGGCCGGGCGTTGGGCCAGATGGATCATGCCGCCGCCGTGCAGGGCGACCAGCGCCTCTTTGGCGTCGTCGTCGAGGCTCTGGCGGATGATCAGGACCGCTTTGCGGTCGCCGTAACCGGCGGGATTAGGATAGGCGATATCCGCAGCCAGCGAGACATCGCCCGACATCTTCTTGAACAGGTACCGAAACTCGTCGCGCGTGTACCAGACATTATAGCCAGCCGACGTGATGGTGTATTTGCCAGCCTGATATGTCGCGTGGCCGGACGTCAGCGCCGCGCCTACGTCAGCCTGCCCATCGAACACGCCGATACGGGTGTTGCTTACGCGCGGCGCCCGGTGAAAGTCGGAAGGCGGCCCAACCTGAATGCGCGACGAGGTGCCCGGATAGGCCCAGTCCGGCGCGATCGGGGCGCCTGGCGGGCTATTGGCGGGCGAAGTCCCGGGAATGTCCTGCTCCCCCGACGCGCCTTGCGGTGCAGGGGCGGCTGCCTGGGCCAGGGTGGTGCAGGAAAACACGGCGCAGGTGGAGATCAGAAAAGCGGCTACGAGCTTTGCCAAGCTGGATTCCTCCATGGCGTCTTGATCTTCTCGATCCCGGCCTAGCCGGGCGCGGTGTCAGCGGATCGGGTCGGCCGCAGAGAAGGGGGTGCAGCAGGGCTTGCCGATGGCGTGGAACTCCATCAGTTCGGCCCGCGTCCCGTCCGGATCGAACAGGTTGAGCTGCCACTTGGCGTCGCGGCCAATCTTGGGCAACTGATCCTGCTCCTGCAAGGCGCCCTTATTCCAGATCAGGGTGTAGGCGGCCTCCGCGTTCGGTATGCCAAGGGCGAAGTGATTGAGGACGCCGAGCGTCTCCTGCTTCATGTCCGCCGGTATGCCCCTACCCTGGGGCGTGCCGACGATCATGTACTCCATCCAGTCCCGTCCATCGGGAACCTGCAATGAAATCCAGGTCGGCTTGTCATCCTTCATGCCCCCGGCCCAGTAGGGGCGGAAGCCAAGTATCTTGAGGTAAAACGTGTCCTCACGCGCGCGGTCATGAACGATGAAGCCGAAGTGGATGAGGTGGTTGGACAGGCTGTTGGGTGGAATTGATGGCGCATGGGGCGGCGGCTGTAGGAATTGGATCGTAATCCCCTCCGGGTCGCTCACGTCGAACCAGCGGCTGCCATCCGAACCGGTCTTGACTCGGGACGGCACGGCGACGCCCTTTGACGCCAGATAGGTGCGCATAGCCTCGGCGTCTGGGGTGCTGAAGGCCGCATGATCCAAGCGGTCGATCGAGTTTGCCCCCGCGGGGAGCGGCAGGACTTCCACGAATTGCTGCGGGTTGAAGTAATACCGCACCCCTTTCGGGTTCTCGGGATCCGGCAATCGTGTCGCGCCCAATTCCCGAACATAGAACACCTCGCTCTTGGCAAGGTCCGCGGCGTAGACCGCCAGGTGCGAAACCGAGGCGATCGGTGGGCGTGCCGGAGTTGCTGCGGAAGCCGGGCTCCATGCAGCCAGCGTCGCCAGGCCTATGGCCATCATGCACCATCGCTTGACGAGCGGGCGCGGGAAAGTCGGTCGGATTTCTGGCGGGCTCACGTTTCATTCCCCCTAGAAGGACCCGGCCGCTTGGCGCGGCTCAGGCACGTCCCACGGACGCTCAAGGTGACGATTTGAGCGCGGTGGGCGTCATTTTTGCTAACGCTACCAGTACGCGATTTTTTTGAAATGTCGCGAGGAAAATCAGGAGTGTGTGAGGGGTGCGTGGGCCGCGATCGCACGCATCGGACGCCGGTTAGGCGAGGGCCGACGGCCGAGGCCGCTGACTGTGCCGAATGTCAGAGGGAATTACGGTGCGACCTGCATTGATGGGGTTGTTCTTTTCGAACGAAAAGCCATGATCGCGCTAACATCGGCATGATGCTTTGCCTGTATGGTTCTTAGTCGCTCCGTTTTGAACAGAGCGTCCTGGCGATGTCGATCACGATAGACCGCTTCTCGAACGGCGGCGGGAGGATGGGATGGACTGGATATCGAAGCGCGCGGCGCCAGACCGACGATGCGTCCTGACCGGCGCTGCGGCCGCCTTGGCTGCGCCCGCCGTGTTGCGGGCTCAGACCGGTTCCGAACAGGTGATGGTGGAAACCGCCTCGGGCCGGCTTCGGGGCCAGCGGGGCGGGGGTGTCGATGTCTTCAAAGGCGTACCCTACGGCGACACGGTGTCCGGCGCCGGACGGTTCAGGCCCGCACGACCCGCGCCGGCCTGGGCCGGCGTGCGGGATGCGCTCAGTCTCGGCACGCCCTCCCTACAGCACTCGAACACCGTCTATGGCCTGAACGAACCGGCGCCCGGCGAGGACTGCCTGGTGCTGAACATCTGGGCGCCAGCGGATCGAGCGGAAAGAAGACCCGTGATGTTCTATTCGCATGGAGGCGGTTTCACCACCGGCTCCGGCGGAAGCGTCACCCAGGATGGGGCCAACCTGGCGCGGGAATACGGCGTGGTGGTGGTGTCGACCAACCATCGTCTGGGATTACTGGGCTATCTGTACCTGGAAGAACTGGGTGGCGCCGCCTATGCGGGCTCGGGCAACCAGGGCCTGTCGGATATCGTGTTGGGCCTGAAGTGGACGCGTAGGAACATCGCCGCCTTCGGGGGCGATCCCGACAACATCATGATTTTTGGAGAATCCGGAGGAGGCGCCAAGACATCCTGCCTCTACGCAATGCCGTCGGCGGCGCCCATGTTCTCCAAGGCGGCGGTGCAGAGCGGACCGGCGGTGCGGGTGGGGACGCCGGAAACGGCCGCCCGAACCACACGCATGGTGCTGGATGAACTGGGGATTGCCCCCGGCGAATGGCGCAGGCTGCTCGATGTGCCGGGGCCGGCCATCCTGGACGTGCAGGCCGCGCTCTCGAAGCGGACGGCGGGTGGCGCGCCCGGCGGCTGGCGTGGCATCGCCGATTTCCGTCCAGGCGCCTATGGCCCGATCCTGCAGCCGGACTTATTGCCGACCCATCCCTTCGACCCGGCCGCGCCCGCAGCCGCTCGCGACAAGCCACTAATCGTCGGTTGGAACGATAGCGAGGCGGCTTTTTTCGCCTTGGAATCCAAGGACTTCGCCGTCTTCTCGTTGGACGAGGCCGGTTTGCGGGCGCGGCTTGCACGCGACCTCGGCGCCCACGCCGACGAGGTGATCGCCGCCTATCGCAGCGACCGTCCCACCGCGACGCCGACCGATATCTATCTGGCGGCGCAGAGCGCCAGGGCCATGGGCGAAGGCTCGTTGCTGATCGCCGAACGCAAGGCGGCTCAGGGCGCTGCGCCCGTCTACTACTATAATCTGGCCTACCGCTCGAACCGCAAGCCGCCGGGCGTCGATCGCGAGCTGGGCGCCATGCACGCTATCGACATTCCCCTGGTGTTCGACAATGCAGCCTCGACGGACACCTTGGCGGGTAGCCGTTCCGACCGGAACGGCGTGGCCAGCACGATGAGCGCCTTCTGGACCAGCTTCGCCTATACCGGCCGCCCGGCTGCGCCGGGCTGTCCGGCTTGGAATCCTTACGACCGCGAGCGCCGCTCCACGATGGTCATCGACGTCGAATGCAGCCCAGTGGATGATCGCCACGCCGCCGAACGACTTCTGTGGGAAAGGATCGACCCCGCCGTCTAGCCAATAGGCCAGAACCTTTGTCTTAGCCGATGCGCCCCGCTTTGCGGGGGCGAGTCAGATCGTCTGCAGGCCGTGATCGATGATTTTGCGGATAAGGTCGCGGTTCTTCGGCAGGTCGGCGCGCAATCTGCGGGCCATGGCCTGGTTTTGCTCAAGCATCCTGCTTGCCGAGGCCCGTGTGCTTACATTGTCTAAAAGGTTGATCTCGGTGCGGAAGCCCATGCCATAGAGGACATACTGGTAGCTCGCCGCCGGAAATACTTCCTCAAGCCGGTCGAACTCGTCGAAGAACCAGGGAGACTGATGCTTCCATAGGCGGAGCAGCGTCTGCAACCGTTCAGGCACGCTGGCCGGATCGCGATTGTCGATCCAGAACGCGCTGTCGGTTCGCTTCGACAGCACATAGTGCAGCTTCAGGAAGTCGATGATCCGGCCCCAGCGATAGCTCGTCACCGCGTTGAAGCGCGCGGCGATGATGTCCATCACCTCGCGGCAGGCAGGCATCTGTTCGGCGATCAGCTTGGCCGACATCTCGATCAAGACGATGGCGGACGCCTCCAGGGGTTCGAGGAAACCGGCCGCCAATCCTACGGCGACGCAGTTGTTCTTCCAGAACGTCTCGCGGTGGCCGGAGCGGATCTTGATCTTGCGCACGGGCAAATCCCGGCCGGTGCCGCCCAGATAGGCGCGCAGTTCCTGTTCCGCCGCCTCGTCGCTGATGTGCCGACTCGAGAAGACATGGCCGACCCCACGTCGGCTCTGCACCCCTATGTCCCAGATCCAGCCTGCGGACTGGGCCGTGGAAATCGTGTGGGAAGCGATGGGCGCCTGTGGCTCATCGTAAGGGACCTGGATCGCCAGCGCCGTATCGCAGAACAGCACGTCGCTGCAGTCCTTGAAAGGAACGCCGAGCGCCTTGCCGAGCAGAATGGAGGAAAAGCCGGTGCAATCGACAAAGAGGTCGCCCTTGATCCCGCCAGCTTGATCGGAGACCACGCTGGTTATGTCGCCGTCGGGGGCCAGCTCCACCGAGCGCACGTCCGCCAGGATGTGGCGCACGCCGAGTTTCTCGGTGCAATGCTTTTGCAGGAAGGCGGCGAACTTACCTGCGTCCAGATGGTAGGCATAGTTGGCCACTCCCTGATACTCGGGCGTAGTGATCGTTTTCGGAGCCAAGCCCAGGTCGCACAACTCGCCCTGGGGGCATACCGTGTCGCAGAAACTGCGCGTATCCTCGTCGTCTAGCCAATGGGGCGCAAGGTTCACCTGACTGAACCCCTGCGGGGGCATCAAGGGATGATAATAACCGTCGCTGTCTTCGCCGGTGGTCCAGCGGACGAAGCGCGCACCTTGTTTGAAGGTGGCGTCGCATTGTCGGAAGAAATCGCTCTCCGCCACGCCCATCTTCTGTAAAGTCGAGCGCAGGGTCGGCCATGTACCTTCGCCAACGCCGATGATGGGGACGTTGGGAGATTCCACCAAGGTTACGGTGAACCCGGCCGTCATGCGCGCCTGATGCCGGGCGGCGATAATGCCGGCGGCGAGCCAGCCCGCCGTGCCGCCTCCGACCACGACGATATTCTGTATGGGCTTGGTCATCTGGTGGGCGCCTGACGCGGGAACTCATAATACCGCATTGGGAGTGGGAAAAATTGGGAGCCGCCGGCCAGCGCTGGCCGGCGGCTCCCCAAAACCCCGGGGAGGGGTTAGAGCCTGATATGTGCGCCCACGGTGAATTTGCGGCCGTAGGAGACCACATCCAGGAGCTGATTGGAATAGCGGCCATGAGTACTGTATCCGGAGTCGCTGAGGTTCAGCGCTTCGGCGTAGATGCTCAGATTTGAAGTTATGTCGTAGCTCGTGCTGAAGTCGACGGTCGTGTTGGAGTTTACGAAAGTAGGCTCGGTTCCGAACAGGGAATTATTCTGCTGTTGGCCGAAATGGTCGAGATAGCCGTCGCGCCAGTTGACGGCGACGCGGGCCTGGAAGCCATGCAGATCATAGAAGGCGACAAGGTTGGCCGAATCCGCCAAGCCCGTGACTGCAAACCCCGATACGGAGAGATCGTTCGGGTTGTAGGGCTTGTCCGAGCCTACCACCGTCCCGTTGGCCTGGACCCCAAAGCCGGTGGAGCCGAACACGTGCTGCGCCGCGATCTCCAGCCCATGTACGGTGGCCGCCGGACCGTTGACGTTCGTGGTGACGCTGAACTGGGCCGCCGCATTGGTGGTTGGATCGATCACCCCATTGATGGTCTGCTTGGTGGTGCCGGCGACAATGAAGTTGGTCACATGCTTTAAGAACCCGTCCAGCGAGATGTACGAATTCCGGGCGTAGTACCATTCGACGCCGAGGTCGAAGTTGTCGGACAGATAGGGCTGCAGGGTCGGATTGCCGCCCGTGGCGACCAGAGATCCCACCCGCTCGGAGGTGGCGACGTTGGTCACGGGGGTCAGGTCGGCCAGCGGTGGCCGGGTAAGCGTCCGTGAGGCGTCGAACCTGAGCTTCAGCTTGTCGGTAAGCGACAGGTTCATGTCCAGGTTCGGCAGGAAATAGGAGTAGGTCGTGCTGGTCTTGACCGGTGCGGTTGGCCCAAATCCAACCAGGAAGGCCGTGTGGTCGCCGGGCTGGACGGTCAGTGAGTTTGGCTCCTGGCCCAGGCCGGCCGAAGTGACTCGGGTGATTTCCTCGCGAAGACCAAAATTCACCAGCAAGGGCATGGTGGCGACATGCATCTTTTCAGAGAATGTCAGGAACCCCGCCCAAGTATCCTCTGAGATATTCTGGAAACCGCTTGGATTTAGTTCGGTCTGATACATGCCGCTATAGGCTGGGACAGAGGCGTAGTTGAACCCCGGAATGTTCTTTTGCTGAGGATTGCCGAGGCTTTGAAGATATTGAAGGACCTGGTAGGCGTTGAATTTCGGGATTCTCGCCGGAAGGTTTGCAGAACCGGAATATCCGGGAATGAAGCCGCTGGTGCTGAACGAGTTGGTGAAGAGACTTTGAGGCAGGGCGACCCCGGTCGGCGAGTTCGAAGCCGGCCCATATCCCGAATACGCCTGCCACTCGTTATTGGTGAAATCGTCGTAAAGGCGAAGGTGATCGTGATCTGAAACATACTGGGCGCCGAAGCGGATCTGTAGGGTGTCGTCGGTCCAGGTTCCCTGAATCTTGGCCTGGTTGACGACATCGTCGTTTTGCTGAGAGGTGATGGGCAGAACGTGGGAGCCGACCACACCCGATCCGATGAACTGGGAGGCGTTTCCATTCGGTCCCACAACGGTGGGGAAGGGCAGGCCCCCATTCAGTGAGATGCCGGGATTGTTGAGATTGGTGCACACCGTCGCGCATGAACCATAGCCGACGTCGGCGTCGAGTTCGCTGAACTGGCCGTCGGGATTCAACCACGACTCCGCACGGTCGACGTCGAAGACGAAGGTGAGGTTGCTCGTCGCATCCCACTTGGCGTTCAGGCCGTACTCGTTGTTCTGAAGCACTTCACGGTTGATCTGGGATTGAAAATCCGTGGAGGTGTTCGGTTGATTGAAGTTGACGATGGTGCCGTTGCCGTCTTGCTTGACGTTGGTGAGCTGTCCGGCGTTGAACCAGGCGCTGTAGCCGTTCTGGTCGGCAGTGACTCGCTCGCGAGAATAGTCGTCGTTCACAGTAACGAGGATGTTGTTGAGCGGGCGCCATTGCATGACGATGCGACCGTCTTCGCGGCTCGTATTGGTGAACTCCTGATAGATGCCGTAATCTTGAGGATACCACGCGTTGATGCCCGCCGCCGTCGAGGCGCCGGCCGGCGCCCCGGCGAGCTGCGAGGGAGAAATCTGGGTTCCCTCCCAGCCTTGGACGTTGACGTGGTTGCTGCGGGTCTTGTGGTCGGAATAGGCGAAGTCCGCCAGGATGCCGAATTTGTCATCGAAGAAGGTGTCGCTCATCAGCACGCCGCCGTTGGGAGTGACGTGGCCGTCCTCGGGCGAATATGTGCTCGAAACGGAGCCGACGAGGCGCGGCCCGGGGTGATCAAACGGCTTCGGATACTTGATGTTGATGGTGGCGCCGATCGCCCCCGACGAGAGGCTCGCGTCTGGCGTCTTCAACACATCGACTTCGCCGACGAAATCGGCGCCGACCGCACTGAAGTCGAACCCTCGGTTGCTGGTGCCGGTGGAGATTTGACGATCGTCGTAGAGCGTCTCGTTAAAGCTTGGGCCAAAGCCGCGTACGGTGATCTCCGTCGCGTCGCCCGTGGAGGTCGGGACGCCGCCGAGACTGGTGGCGCCGCGGCTGATGGAGACGCCGGGGATGCGTTGAATGGCGGCGGCGAGGTTGGAGTCCGGGAACTTACCGATGTCTTCCGCCGAGATCGCATCGACGATCCCGGTGGAATTGCGCTTGATGTCGAGGTTTTTTTGCAGCGATCCACGGAGGCCGGTGACCACGACTTCGCTGACGGAGTTGGCCGCCGTGGGAGGAGTGCTGCTGTCTTTGGGAGCGGCCTCGTTGTCGTTGGGTGGAGCGCCTGTTTGGGTGGCGGTTGCAAGGACGGGCGTACTCGTCTGGGCGGCCGCGGGTGCGGAAAGTGTGGCCAAAACCAGCGTCGAGACGCCGACTAGCAGGGAGCCCCGGAGCATCTGCCCCGCAACAACGCGTGTATAGCGCCGGTTATATGAAGCCTTCATCAGTGTCCTCCCACACGATCGGCAGAGGCACACGACTGCCCTCGGACGCCGAACAGCATCCGCTAGGGCCGACATCGTCGGACCTATTGCAGGCGTATCCCCCTATTGGTCCGGCTGCCGTTTTATTCGGCTACCGGGCTCTTCTTTATTGGCCAGGCTCGCTATGATAGCGCTCCCATTTTGGATTGCATCATTGGCCTGGTTGTAATGAAAAGCTAGCGCTATACGGGAAACCTGGCAAGAGCGTTGCGCCGTGTTTTTCTCGATTGTCTCAATTAAGTTTCCGGTTTGACATATGTGGGAAATCGGGTGCTTGATTGGCCTCATTTCATCGTCCGTATCCAAGGCGTCGGGGCCGAAGGCTTTCGGCTCGGCTGTCATTCGTTGTTGGCGCTCTTGTCGTTCCAGACGCCGTAAAGGCGCACGTTCAGCGCAGCGTTTTATCTTTTCGCAAAAATTGGTGACGTTATGCCGAATATTGTCCTCTTGAATGGTCTGGAGCACTCGAGTCTCACAGTCGATGCTCGTGCGTCTGCTGAGCTTGGAGATGATCAACGCTTTGTGCAGGTTGTGGCTCGGGAATTTCCACTTCTATCCATTCAGTATCCAGTTCTCATCTCGAAAGATTCGAATACGGGAAAATTCTTCTGCGGCGCGATGCTTGGCTTCGACGATAGGGAGAATCTTTTCCTGAAGGACGGGGGAGGGCATGACGGCTACCGCCCGCTAAATTTACAACGCGCGCCCTTCTACATAGCCGGTGCGGAGCTCGCCATCGACCTGGACAGCCCCAGGGTGGGCGGCGAAGAAGGGCGGTTCTTGTTCGATGAGCAGGGACGCCCCAGTGATTTTCTCAAAAGCGTCAGAGGTGTATTTCTCGAGCTGCGCCCGGGGCTTGAGATGACGCAGACCTTTATCGCTACGCTGGTGGAACTGAAGCTCGTTGCGCCTCTCGAGGTCGATCTAGCTTTCGACGACGGCACTGAGCGTGAATTGCAGGGCCTGTACACCATCGACCAGAACGCCTTGCACAGGCTCGCCGACGAGACCGTCGTGCAGTTGTTCAGAAACGGCTACATGTATCTCATCCATCTTATGATCATGTCCGTTAAGCAGATTTCCAACTTGGCGAAGCGAAAGAATGACCGGCTGCTTGGCTTCAATTCAGCCGGTTCGCCCGTTTCGATCTGAGGGGGTTGCGATGACCGGGACGGTCAGGGAGATTGGCCGGTCGGATATCGCGGCGTTGGAAGATTTCAGCCGCGATATCGTGGAGCCGTGCCAGCCTGTCGTTCTGCGCGACGTCGTCGGAGAATGGCCGGCGGTGGCGGCGGCTCGCCGATCGTCGGAGGCGTTCGGGGCTTATTTGTCGAGGTTCCAGACCAATCTGGAGGTGGAGGCCTTCTTTGGCGGTCCCGAGATCGGCGGACATTACTTCTATGGCGCGCGCCCCGACGGGTTTAATTTCGAGCGCAGGCGGATGCCGTTCGCCGATGCGCTCGCCAGTGTGCTGGACGCCAGCAGCGAGGCTGCGGCGTCGACCGTCTATATCGGTTCCGTTCCTACCGAGGCCTGTATTCCTGGCTTCGCGGCGGAGAACCCGATGGAGTGGCTTGGGCGGCGGGTCCAGCCGCGCATCTGGCTGGGCACGCGATCGAACGTGTCCTGTCACTATGACACCCTGGACAATCTCGCATGTGTCGTGGCGGGCGCGCGTCGGTTCACCCTGTTCCCGCCAGCCTTGATCGCCAGTCTCTACGTGGGGCCGATCGACCACACCATGGCGGGCCAGCCCGTGAGCCTGGCGGCTTCCGCGCCGCCCGGCGACCCCCGCTTCCCGCTTTTCGAGGCGGCGAGGGAACGGGCGTTGGTGGTGGAGCTCGGTCCTGGGGACGCCCTCTATTTGCCGAAGCTCTGGTGGCACCAGGTGGAGGCGACGGAACCGTTCAACGGACTGGTGAACTTCTGGTGGGACGCTTCCAGTTCGGGCCCAGATGCGCCTTACGCCACTCTGCTGCTGGCGATGATCGCAATCAGTGAACGCCCGGTGGAGGAGCGGAGCGCCTGGAAGGCTTTCTTCGACCACTATGTGTTCCGCAGCAACGGTCATCCGTTGGCCCATCTCCCGGAGGACCAGCACGGCATGCTTGGACGGCTCAAGCCCAACAACTATGGCCGTATCCGAGCCCGGGTGATGCAGATGCTGCGCGGCGCCTGACGGGGCGTGGGCGGTGTCAGGCGTACAGCGGTTTCTCGCCCCGGACCCTGGTCTTGAGCCGATAGATGCTGGTGGATGCGGTAATATAGAGGGTGCGCCAGTCGTCGGCGAAGGCGAGGTTGGCGGCGACTTCCGGCAACTTGATCTGGCCGAGCACGTTGCCTTGGGGCGTTATGATGCGGATGCCGCCCGGTCCGGTGGACCAGAGGTTTCCGAGCGCGTCGATCTTTAGGCCGTCCGGACCACCTTTGTCGGTGGAAGCGGGGTAGGCGATCAGGGTGCGCGCGCCGGAGAGCTTGCCGTCCGGCCTGACCTCGAACGCCTTGACGTACATCTCCTCGCCGTAATTGGAGACGTAGAGGGTCCGCCCATCGGGGGAAAAGCCGATCCCGTTCGGAAGTGTGAAATCGGTGATGATGGGAGTGAGCTTGCCATCTCGATAGCGGAAAACGGCGTTGAACGGCAGTTCCTTGGCCGGGTCCCGGTCCATTTTCGGCAGACCGAATGGCGGGTCGGTGAACCACAGCGCGCCGTCTGGGGCGAACACCAGATCGTTTGGGCTGTTGAACCGCTTGCCCTGATAGGCTGACAGGAAGTCATGGACACGCAGCGCGGCGTCCACACGCACGATCGTCCGGCCGCCTTGGCGCGCCATCAGCACCGTTCCGTCCTTGTCCGGGACCATCGCGTTGGAGCCGAGGTTCACGATGGGCCAGGGCCTGGGAAAGCCACCGGCCTGGGTCAGCAGGATCTTCGCCGTCCCGTCGGGGGCGACCGCCATCATGTTGTCGCCCCCGAGGTCGGAGAACCAGAGCCGCCCTTGCCGCCACATGGGGCCCTCGGTGAAGGTGAAGCCGGTGGCCACCCGCACAACGGGCTCGTCCGGGGCGATGAGGGCGTCCAATCGAGGGTCCAGGCGCACCACCTCCATTGGACCCGAGACCGGGCGGGCCGCTGCGCGGACCCAGGCAGGCGTCGAGGCGATTGCCGCGGCCGCGCCTGAAAGGGCCGCTCGTCGCGTGACGGTCATGGTTGAGGGTCCTTTGGTTGTATCTACCCGGTGGGTTTCTGTCGTCTGGCCCGATATGCCTGCGCCGTTCCCAACGGATCGCAAGTTTTGGCGCTGTCGATAAAAATCAAGTCTGCCGTGTCCCTCGGCAGTTGCAGACGCAATTTTATGTTACCGCAAACAATCATTCGCCGACAAGGCTTGCCGTGGAACGTGGGGTTGTATTCAATAACCTGAGAATTTTTCTCAAAAATGAAAAATATCCGGCATCGCCGGTCGGGGAAGCGGATATCCAGATGCGCAAGGGTTCAAGTCGAGCGTTGTGCGGACTGATGCTGGGCCTATCCGTCGTGGCGGGGCCTGCGTCCGCGCAGGCGGATGGTCTAAAGCTCGGCGCCGCTGGATATTATGAAGCTCCGGGCGTCAACGTCCTGGTGTTCAGCAACTGGTACGACGGCCTGTTCGCCGACGCCAAGATCAGCGGTGTCGAGCTCATCCAGCAGGGCGAGCGCACGGCCACCAATGGCGACGTGCGCCTTTCAGCGACGCCGGGTCAGTGGGACCCCATTGGCCGTCTGGTCAGCCGCACGGTGGACACCCGTACGGGCGTCATCCAAGCTACGCTCGAATATCCGGATTACGGTTTCCGCTACATCATACGCGCCACACCTCGGGGAAGCGCGGTCGTGTTGAGCGTGGAGCTTCCACAGCCGGTTCCGGCGGCCCTGGTGGGCAAGGCGGGGTTCAATCTCGAGTTCCTGCCGGCCGCCTATTTTCATAAGAGCTACATGGCCGATGGGGTGAGCGGCGGTTTCCCGATCTACCCGGCCGACGCCATAACGCTCACCGCCCAACGAAACCCCGCGAGCGGTCGCAGCGACGGACCTGGCGCCGAGCCTCAGCCCATGGCGAATGGAAACCGTTTCGTGCTCGCGCCTGAAGACCCCTCGCGCCATGTGACGGTGACATCGACGACCGGATCGATCGCGCTCTACGACGGCCGCGATCAGGCGCAGAACGGGTGGTTCGTGCTTCGCTCCCTCCTGCCGGCGGGCCGCACCGGCAAGGTGATCGAGTGGACGCTCGACGCCCACAGCACGCCGGGCTGGCTGAGGGCTCCGGTGATCGGGCATTCGCAGCTCGGCTACGCACCGGGGGAAGCCAAGGTGGCGACCATCGAGCTCGACAAGAACGATCATCGCCCGGCTGCGGTCAGGTTGATGCGCGTCGAACCTTCCGGTGCGCTTGAGACGGTCAAGGCCGGTCCGGCGGTGTCTTGGGGAAGGTATCTGCGCTACAATTATTTCCGTTTCGATTTCAGCGAAATCAAAGCGTCCGGAACCTATATCCTGCAATACGGCGATACTCGCACCGCCACCTTTCGTATAGCCAAGGATATCTACGCAGATGCCTGGCGCCCCACCAATGACGTCTATTTCCCGGTCGCTATGGACCACGTGCTGGTCAACGAAGCCTACCGGGTGTGGCATGGCGATTCGCATCGCGACGACGCGCGGCAGGCGCCGGTCAACCATGAGCATATCGACCTGTATGCCCAGGGACCGAGCACCGACGACAGGTTCGCCGGCGGCGATCATATTCCGGGTCTGAACGTCGGCGGTTGGTACGACGCGGGCGACTACGACATCAGAACCCAGAGCCAATACGCCGTGGTCCGCTCGTTGGTGGCGAGCTTCGAGGAATTCGGACTCAAACGCGACACGGTGAGTGTCGATGAGCTGCGGCGGCATGTGGAAATCCACGTGCCCGATGGCGTGCCCGACATCGTCGAGCAGATTCGCCATGGGGTGATACAGCTCGTCGCTCAATTCGACTCGGTGGGGCACGCCATCAATGGCATCGTCGAGCCCGACGTGGGCGAATATACGCATCTAGGCGACGCCGCGAGCAAGACGGATGGCCTGATCTACGATCCGAGTCTTAAGCCCGGAGAAGAGAGGGGAGGGCGTAGTGGAACGCCGGACGACCGCTGGGCCTTTACCAGCAAGTCTTCCAGTCTCAACTACGGTTCGATCGCAGCGCTCGCCGCCGCGAGCCGGGCGCTGAAGGGTTATGACGACGCGCTCGCCGCCAAGTGCATCCGCATCGCCGAGACGGTCTGGCGCGAAGAACAAGGCCATGCCCCTGACGTGTTCAGTCACGGCAATACGACCGGCGGTCCGCTCCCGTCGGAAGAGTTCGGCGCCGCGGTGGAGCTGTTGAAGACCACGCGCCTTCCAAAATACGCAGACGCCGTCGCCGCGCTCTGGCCGAAGGTTGAACCGACCTTCGCTGCAGACGCGCAGACGGCGGTTGCGGCGATCCCGTTCATGCCGGCGAGCTACCGGGAAGCTCTCGCGCCCGCCGTGCGGGCCTACCAGGTGAAGGCCCAAGCCGCCGCCTCCGCCAACCCGTTCGGTGTGCCGATCACGACGGGAGGCTGGGCCGGCGATGGCGCGGTGATGAACTATGGCTTGAACGCCTACGCCCTCCACAAGGCCTATCCGGAAATCGTAGGCCCCGACGGCGTGTTCCGTGCGGTCGGCTATCTCACGGGGGATCATCCGGGCTCCGACATCTCATTCGTGTCGGACGTCGGGACCGTCTCCAAGGAGGTCGCTTATGGCAACAACCGCGCTGATTTCACCTTTATCGCCGGTGGCGTTGTGCCGGGAGTACTGGTCATCAAGCCGGATTTTCCCGAGAACCATGAAGACTGGCCGTTCTTCTGGGGAGAGAACGAATACGTGATTCCGGAAGGTTCCAGTTGGATTCAACTCGCCAACGCCGCACAGGTCCTTTCGCAGGCGCAGGACGGCCGGGTTCAGTGAAATCGGATGTGGATGTGAAGGGACGGGGGTGTTTACAAGCTTAGGTGATGAAAGCCCTCACCTTCTTGGCCGCTTCGCAATCTGGAGGCTGCACAATAGGCGATTTCCCGGAATCCAACCGCTTGCAACAGACGGTTTGAGCCTGCCATAGTGAGTTAACCCGTCGATATCGGCCGGCGGCTCATGACGTCCGCCGTGGCGCAAGAAGCATTCCAAAAACAACGTCCTTGAATTCGGTGAGGGCGGCTCCGGTCTTTTCGACGCGCATGCGCAGAAGCGCGCCCTCCCAGCTGTTGAACATGAATCGAGCCAGCAAAGCCGCCGACACGCGATCGTCGACCGTTGCCTAGCGCTGCGCTTCAGCGATGCAGCTCTCGAAGACTTCGCTCCGGGCGTCCCATTGGTGCACGAGGTGCTCGCGTATCAGCGCGCTGTGATCGGCGGCTTCGACCCTTATCTCGGCCAGTTCGCTCCAGCGGAAGCCGCGGCGACCGGCTGGTTCCGCGAGCATATCGGCGACCCATCCGAATAATCCGAGTGGTCACGGATTCAAGCAGTCAATCCAATCCAAATTAGGAGCGCGAACCATGATCGAAGAGCACAACGCGATGTCCGTCAGCGCTGCGGACAATGGCCGCCAGGCTACCGGGTCCCGTTCGAGACCGAGCTGATGGCCGAGTATGGCTGCGCCCGGATGACGGTGAACAAGGCCATGGCCGCGCTGGTAGAAGC
>NZ_LMUL01000007.1:95340-137242 GCF_009765965.1 Caulobacter sp. S45 | reverse complement strand
AGACCCTGAAGAACAACGGCGTCGAAAACCGCATGCACCCAGACTGGTACATCCCCGGCGCTAAAGTCACAAACGTCGCAGAGTAGTAGAGCCTTACCGGTCAGCAGGAACAGCACCCTCATGTCTACGGACGAGGCCGATAACGGGAGAGTCTTCTTCTCCGCGACCAAGCGCGTGATGACCGAAGAGGACGAGCTTCGCCTCCTCAGCATCGGCGTGGACATCGGTTCGGCGACCTCGCACCTAGTGTTTTCGCGCATCGTGCTGGAGCGCTTCGACAGCCGCTATGTCGTGGTCTCGCGCGAGATCGTGCACCAGTCGCGCATCCTGCTGACCCCTTACACCGCCGAGGGCCTGATCGACGCCGACGCGCTGCGCGAATTCTTCGCCGACGAATTCGCCTGGGCGGGGCTGACGCCCAACGACGTGGACACCGGCGCCCTGGTCTTGACCGGGGTGGCGGTGCGCCGTCGCAACGCCCGCAATATCGGCGAGTTGTTCGCCGGCCAGGCGGGCAAGCTGGTGGCGGTGAGTGCAGGCGATAACCTCGAGACCATCATGGCCGCCCACGGTTCCGGCGCGGTCTCCCGCTCCATCCGCGATGCGACCACGGTGATCAATGTCGACATCGGCGGCGGCACCTCCAAGATCGCCGTGTGCGTCAAGGGCGAGGTGATCGACCTCACCGCCGTGGACATCGGCGCCCGGCTCGTGTGCCTGGACGGCGAGGGGCGCGTGGTCAGGCTGGAAGAGGCCGGCCGCAAGCTGGCCGTCGACCTGGGTGTCGAGCTCGCCATCGGCCAGGCCCCCGGACCGGGCGTGCTTGACCGGCTGGCCGACCACATGGCCGACCGGCTGATGGACGCCATCCAAGGGACGCATGTCGAGGGCGCGGCCACCGACCTGCACCGCCTGGCGCCCCTGTCGGGCCCACACTCGTTCAGCGTGATCAGCTTCTCCGGCGGGGTGTCGGAATATCTCTACGGCCGCCAGCAGGGCCAGTTCGGCGATCTCGGGCCCCGGCTCGGCGCGGCGATCCGCAAGCGCGTGGACACCCTTGGGCTGGAGCCCCAGGTCCCGGCGGAAACCATCCGGGCCACGGTGATCGGCGCCTCGCAGTACACCGTCCAGGTCAGCGGCAGCACCATCTACGTCTCCTCCGACGACGCCCTGCCCCAGCGCAACCTCCCGGTGGTGGCGGCGAACCTGCCGTTGGCCGAGGAGGTGCTTTCCCCCCGCGCCATCGCCACCGCGCTCAAGACCGAGTTCGACCGGCTGGACCTGTCCACGGTCGACGGGCCGGTAGCGGTCTTCATCCGCTGGCAGGGCTCGGCCACCTTCCACCGGCTCGACGCCCTATGCCGTGGACTGCTGGAGGGTTTGCAGGCCAACCTGTCTCAGGGCCATCCCCTGGTGCTGGTCGGCGACCAGGATCTCGGCGGCCTGATCGGGATGCACTTTCGCGAAGAGCTGAAGCTTTCCAACGCCATCCTGTCCATCGACGGGCTCGACCTGAAGGCCTTCGACTATGTCGACATCGGCTCCATCCTCGCCGGTTCGGGCGCGGTGCCGGTGGTCATCAAGTCCCTGATCTTCCCGGCCAGCGAAGGCGTGGGTCGGACCTGGACGCCCCAACGCGCCGATGCGGAGGCTCTCGTCTCCAGCGAATAACCGGCCGACGACAACAAGAAAACCAAGGGATGGAACATGGCGACCGATGTCGTAGACATCACCAAGCTCGTCAACGAACAGAAGCTGGGCTGGCTCTGCGTCCAGGTCATCGGTCTGACCTTCCTGGTCATGCTGTCCGACGGCTACGATCTTTCGGCCACGACCTACGCTGCCGACGGGGTCATGCACGCGCTGAAGATCAAGCATGCCGCCATGGGCGTCGTCTTCAGCATGGGCCTGTTCGGCATGTTGTTCGGCGCCCCCGCGTTTGGCTTCCTGGGCGACCGGTTCGGACGCAAGCGCGCCATCATCGCCGCCAGCCTGATCTATGGCGTCTTCAGCCTCGCCTGCTCCCACATCACCGCCTTATGGCAGTTGGAGGCGTTTCGCTTCATGGTCGGCGTGGGGCTGGGCGGCCTGCTGCCCAACGTGACGGCGCTGAACCAGGAATTCTCGCCCCGGCGGCTACGGGCCACCTTCACTGTCCTCACCTTTCTGGGTCTCACATTCGGCGGTCTGGCGCCGGCGCTGATCAGCACGGTCGTGCCCCCGCAGCAGTGGCGGATGTTGTTCGTCATCGGTGGCGCGGCGCCGATCCTGATCGCGCCGGCCCTGATCCTCTGGCTGCCGGAGTCGATCAAGTTCATGGCCCTGCGCGGCGGACACGAGGCGAAGATTCGCCGTCTGGTCACGCGGTTGAAGCCGGGGCTGGAGCCGCCGATCGGCGCCACCTTCATAGTCGAAGAAACAAATGCGCGACGCGGGTCCGCCGCCGACCTGTTCAAGGGCGGCCGCCAAGTCGTGACGCCGCTGCTATGGGTCGCCTTCGCCGCCGCCCTGATGGTCAACTTCTTCCTGAACAGCTGGATGCCGACCTTGATGCGCGAAGCCGGCCTGTCCGCCGGACGCGCGGCGCTGGTGGCGTCGATGTACTATTTCGGTGGGATCGCGGGCGGCCTATCGATCGGGCGCGTGCTGGACAGGTTCGGCCGCATTGGACTGGTGGCCTTCTTCGCCCTGGCCATCCCGGTGGTGGCGGCGATCGGCACGCCGCACCTGTCGCAACCTGTGCTGATGGCGCTGGTCTTCCTGTCCGGCTACGCGGTCCTGGGGTCCCAGCTTGGGCTGAGCGCGTCGGCCGGGATGATCTATCCGACCGCCATCCGATCCAACGGCGCGGGCTGGGCACATGGGGTAGGACGTCTAGGCGCCATCGCCGGCCCCATGGTCGCCGCCCAACTGCTGGCGGCCCATCTCTCACTGCGCGAGCTGCTGCTGGTTCCAGCCGCACCGTTGAGCGTGGGCGCCCTGGCGACCCTTGGCATCGCCCTGTTCCACCGCGATCCCAAGGAGGATGGCCAGCCAGCCGAGAAGCCGACGACGGAGGCGATCGGCCCCGTCATGCTGAGCGCAAGCTAGAGAAGGCCACGTTCCCCTGGATTCGCCATTTCATAAATGTTCGAGCCGCACAACAACGGCCGAAGCGTGGTGGGAATTCATCTCGAGAGGCCATCCCCAGCGGCAACTTCCACTCTAGCATGCGCAGGACCCTTGCACTTCTATCCTTCGTCGGCCTGATGAATGCACAAGCCGCCGCTCAAGCGCATTCGACCGATCAGGAATCTGGAAGCGCCAAGGAGAAAGGCGTCACAATCGGGAAGGTCGCGCCTGCAGTCGCTCAAAACAGGGTGTCCCAAGTCATCGTGACGGCGTCCCGATCCGATCTGCTCGGTATCGCGCTCACCGCCAGTCAAGGGAGCGTCACGCAAGAGGAGCTCAAGCTGCGGCCGGCCTATCGCGTGGGTCAGTTGTTGGAGACCGTCCCCGGCCTCGTCGTGACCATCCACTCCGGCGAAGGAAAGGCCAACCAGTATCTGGCGCGCGGCTTCAACCTGGATCACGGCACCGATATCGCCAACTTCTTTGACGACATGCCGATAAACCGGCCGACCAACGCGCATGGTCAGGGCTATTCCGACCTGAACTTCATCATCCCGGAACTTATCGATACCCTGGATTACACTAAGGGAACCTATTATCCGTCCGTAGGCGATTTCGGCGCGGTGGCGTCGGCCCATATGCATCTGGCCGACATTATTCCCAATCAAATCTCTCTTGCCGGGGGAACCCTCAACGACGACGAGATCTATCTAGGCGGAACAAAAATATTCAATCCCGACGACCGCTTGCTGGCCGCATTTGACCTCAGCCATGTAGACGGGCCGTTCACCCACTCCGATAATTTTCAGAAATACGCCGGCGCCCTGCGCTATAGCCACGGCGTTCCCTCGAATGGCTATGATCTGACCCTGCTCTACTATCATGGCGCCGGGAATTTCACGACCGACCAGCCCGCCCGCGCCGTACAGGAGGGCCTGATCGACCGGTTCGGGACGCTTGATCCCAGCGACGGAACCCACAACGAGCGCTTGAGCCTCTCAGGCCACTACGCAACCGAAGGCGACGATTGGCGCTTTACCAGCAACGCCTACTTCGTTCATAGTAAACAGACGCTCTGGAACGACTTCACCCATTTCCTGGACGACCCGATCAACGGCGACCAGGAACAACAGGACGAAAATCGCGACACCGCCGGCGGCGCGACCGCCCTGAGCTTCGATCACAGGTTCGGCTCGCTTTCGACACGAACCACGATCGGTATCCAGGCCCGCTACGACGACATCTACATCGACCGGCGCCACACCAAAGGGCGAATGGTCCTGGATTATTGCGAGGAAGAACAGCCGTCAGGGCCGGCCGTCGCCTATTCGATCGGCGACACGGCGTGCAGCGAGGACAGGGTGCAGCTCGCCGATATCGGTCTCTACCTGGAAAACAGCACCCGTTTCACCAACTGGCTTCGCGCCGATATCGGCGTGCGGGAGGAGTACTACCGCGGCTACGACCATAGCCTGCTTCCCGGTTTCGACGGCACATCCAACTTTGACGGCGCGCGCAGCCAAACCCTGCTGCAGCCGAAGGGAAACTTCGTCTTCGGGCCCTGGGCGAGCACGGAGTTCTACGTCAGCGCCGGACGAGGTTTCCATTCCGACGACGTGCGCGGCGTCACCCAGACCGTGCCGATCCAGGGCGTTCCGGCCGCGGCCGGGGCCACGCCCTTACTGGTGCGGGCGGACAGCGAGGAGGTCGGCCTCCGCAGCGATCTCGTTCCCAAGGTCAAGGTGCAGATCGCCCTGTTCAACGTCAACCTGCAGTCCGAGCTGATCTACGACCAAGACGAAGGGCAGGACCAGGCCAGCGCACCCAGCGAACGCGAGGGCGTGGAGCTATCGGCGCAGTACCACCCTTTCGCCTTCCTGGAATTGAACGCCGACCTCACCGCCAGCCACGCCCGGTTCGTCGGCGCAAACCTGCCCGCCTTCGGGCTCAACGGAAACCATATCCCCAACAGCCCCGGCTTCATCGGCTCGGTCGGGGCGATCCTCGACAATCTCGGCCCCTATTATGGTGGCCTGGAGATACGCGCGCTCGGCTCATATCCGCTGACCGCGGACAACACGGCGAAGGACGCCGGCTATACGGAGACCAATGTCACGTTGGGCTACAAGATAAACCAGGGCTTTAAGGCCGAAGTTCAGATTTTCAACCTATTCGACGTCCAGGCCAACTCGGCCGCCTACTATTATACATCGCGACTACCGGGCGAACCCGTCGAGGGGATGGCGGATTACCAGGATCATCCCCTGGAGCCGATCTCGGCCCGCTTCAAGATCACCGCTACATTCTAGGCCGACGCCCTGGAAGTCGCGGTGACGCGGCGCGGCGGCTCGGCGATGCGTCAGGAGAACAGCAGCGACTTGATCACCACCGGGGCCACGCCGGACGGCTGCAGCACCTCGCCGATGTCCACATAGTCGAGGTGCTGCAGGTTCACGCCGTCGATCGCGACGAGCTGACGATCGAAGCCTGGCTGGCGTGAAATCAGACGCCCCAGCGAACCGCCGACGTCGCCGTCGATAATCAGAAACAGCGGTGGATCGGACGCCTGAGCCGGCGCGGCGAAGATGGCCACCGCCCGGGCCACCGCCTCCAGCCTGAGATATTCGGGCGGCGCATGCCAGCTAAAGGCCAGGGCCAGCCGGGCGTGTGGGGTCTGGTCCATGCGCGCCGCACCCCGGACGAAGGCCTCGGCTATGCCCGCGACATCGATCTCGCCCGACAGGTCCAGTTCGGCGCGCACGACCGGCAGGTTGCGGGCCGGCAGGGCGGAGGGGTCGGGCAGATGGATGGTCTTGCCGCTGACTTGGACGGTGAATTGCGACGCCCCGATCACGGTGGCGCGGATGCGTTCGGACGGCTCGACCAGCGGGATCGACAGGCCCCGCATGCGCTCGACCACCGCCTGGGCCAGGTCGGCGGCGATGTCGCCATGGCCCTGGACCTCGTGGCCGAAGATGTACTCGGCCACCCCGCCCGAGACGGTGACGAAATCGGGCTCAAAGGTGCGGTCGAGCGGTTCAGTGAGTTGCAGCGCCTGGCCCAGCGCATCCATCGGCGCGCCCGTGATCCGGTCGATCACCACCTGGGCCAGGCGCTTCGCCAGGCTTCGGCGGACCTCGGCGGAGTCGAATCCGCCGGGCGTGGCGTCAATGCCTAGGTCGGCGGCGCCCAGCCGCGCGGCGTCGTCGATACGGGTCCAGGCTCCCGCTGCGTCCTGGGCCACCAGCCGTCCCCCGACCGCGAACGCCGACACGCTCAGCACCTCACCCTTGTCGATCAGGGCCAGCTTGGTGGTGCCGCCGCCGATGTCGACGTGCAGTCCTCGCCGTCCGCGGCGCCGCGAGAAGCCGACCGCGCCCGAGCCGTGGGCGGCCAGGATGCACTCCAGCCTGTGGCCGGCGGTGGCGCAGACGAACTTGCCGGCCTCCGCGGCGAACAGTTCGTCGATGGCGCGGGCATTGCTACGCTTGATCGCCTCGCCCGTCAGGATCACCGCGCCACCGTCGACGTCTTCCGGCCGCAAGCCGGCCTCGGCGTAGGCGCCTACCAGGAACGCTTGAAGTGCGCCGGCGTCGATGGTCCCGTCGGGCAGGAAGGGCGTCAGCAGGATCGGCGAGCGCCAAAGCACCGCCCGCTCGATCACCACGAAGCGACTGGACAGCGCCTCGGCCAGGCGCTGCAGCACGACGCGCGCGAACATCAGGTGCGAGGTCGAGCTGCCGATGTCGATGCCGACGGTGGTCAGCTCGACGGTGTCCTGCTCGCGGATGGCGCGGGCGATCTGGGCCCGGTCGTCGTCCGATATCTCCTCGTGTTCGTGATCGAACTCGGCGTCGTGCATGCAGTCTTACCCTTACGGCGCGCCGGTCATTAGACCGACGGGCCGGTGGTGGTGGGCTGCTGGATGACCCCGGTCAGCCGGTCCTGCGGCAGGGCCAGGATCGCGGGCTCGTCGAACACCTCGCCCATCTCGGAGGGGACGCCGGTCTCCTTGATCGCCTCCAGCCACTTGCGATGCACGCGGGGGTCCTGTTCCTCGTATTCGATCTGGCGACCGCCCTGGGAGACCGACTGGGCGAACAAGCCCTCGGCGCTCTTGCGCCTGAGCGAGATGAACGGATAGCGGCGACTGCCCAGGCTGCAGGCCAGGTAGCGCGCCGGCTGGGGCGAGGTGTTGAAGTGTTGGTGGAACATCCAGAACGGCGGCGTGTACATGAAACCGTGCTTCCACGGGATCTGCTTGAACTCGCTGTCGCCCTCGAACCAGAGCAGGGTGTAGCCCTCCCCGTCCACGGCGTGGACGTGGGTGCCGGCGGCGTGGCGGTGGGCCTTCTTGTAGCGGCCCTTGGGGATGGCCGAGACGTGGGCGTGCATGGTGCCGTCGGCCAGGACGAACATGACGTTGGACGAGCCCTTGCCCCGCGCCTCCAGCTCGTAGAGCTTGAAGCTGGTCAGGTCGTGGACGAAGTTGGTCTCCCACAAGTTCTGCACCACCGCCTTTTCGCTCGACGCGAACGAGATGTGCTCGCCCTCGCCCTCGAAATAGCCGGCCGCGCCAACCCGCTCGGGGAAGTCGAACGGGTTGTCGAACACGAAGTTCAGGTTGTGGTAGAGGTTGATGGTGATCGGCGCGTCGTTGGTGCACGACAGCCGCACCGGCTCAGCGCCCTGGGCGTTGAAGATCTGGTACTTGCAGTTCAGCGGGATGGCGAACAGCGCCTTGGGTCCCCACTCGAAGGTGCTGGTGGTCCCGTCGGCGTGCCAGACCATGGTCGAGCCATAGCCCGCCAGTACAAAGCAGAACACCTCGTACAGGTGACGGATCGGGCGGGTCTTGCCGCCGGGCGGGACCTCCAGCACGTAGTTGGCCATGAAGTCGCCCATGCCATGGGTGTGGGCGAAGCAGCCCCGCGCGCCGTAGCGCTCCCAGGGACCGGTCTCCAGGCTCAGCAGGTCGTGGCCGAAGTCCAGGTGGATGGGGATGCCCTCGCCTTCCGCCCAATCGCGATAGGGATCGAGCAGCACCCGGGCCTTGACGGGGTCTTGCACAGTCATATCGAGGACTCCTTGCCGTTCTGGACCTTGGCCAGGAGGGCCGCCGCCCCCCACAGCAGGGCGAACACGGCCACGATGGCGGCGCCCATGATTTCCGTATGATCGCTAAGTTGGCCGACAAGGCGCCAGAACCGGCCGCCCAGTTCGACGCGCGAGCGCAGCAAGTCCAGCAGCTCGATCAGGCCGACGCCGAACGCCAGCAGCACCGAGAGCGCTGTAACCGTGCGGTTGTAGTAGAGCTTGCGCTTCGGCTTCACGAGCGCCCAGGCGTAGGCCTTGAGCATCATCACCGAGTCGATGCTGTCGAGCAGCGACATGCCGGCCGCGAACAGGGCCGGAAACACCATGATCGAGCTGATCGGCGTCGATCCCGACGCATGGGCGGCTGACAGGCCCAGCAGACCCACCTCGCTGGCGGTGTCGAAGCCCAGGCCGAACAGCAGGCCCACCGGCGCCATCCGCCAGCTGCTCGACACGAAGCCGAGCACCGGCTGGATCAGCCGTCCGAGCAGACCTCGCGGCTGCAGGTCGTCGTGGTGGTGGCCCGATGTGCGCCGGCGGCCTCCGCCGAACAGGGCGCCCAGGTTGGCGGTGGCCACGGTGAACAGGAAGCTGGCCGAGACCAGCGCCCCGGCCACAGCCCCGAAGGTCTGCAGCGCGCCCAGGTGCGCCTGCACCGTGGTCGAGGCCAGGGCGATACAGATGCAGGCCGCGACGACCACGGTGGAATGCCCGATGGAGAAGAAGAAGCCCACGCCTACCGGCCGCCGTCCCTCCTGCACGAACTTGCGGGTGACGTTGTCGATGGCGGCGATGTGGTCGGCGTCCAGGGCGTGACGGAGTCCGAAGGTGTAGGCCAGCATGGCCAGGCCCAGCATGGCCGGGCGACCGTGGAAGGCGCTCCACGCCCAGCCCCAGGCCGCCAGGTTGGCCAGGGCCAGCGCCGCCAGCAGCCAGGTCGCGCGCCGGTTGGCGGCGGCGTCGCGACCCAGGTCGATGTCGATGTGCAGGCCCGTCATGCCAGCCGCCAGAAATGGCCGATGGCCAGGAAGGAAAGGGCCCCAGCCAGGATCATCAGCAGCGGGTTGATCTTGCTGAACACGAGAACGCCCGTCACCGCCAGCGCCACCGCCCAGGCGACCCAGCCGCCCTCCAGTGCGCGCATCAGGTTGTAGGAGGAGGCGAGCAGCATGCCCGCCGCGATCGGCGCCAGGCCGCGCTCCACGTGGACCTGCCAGGGCGCGCCGCGCTGGCGCTCCCAGATGTGCGCCACGCCATAGACCAGCAGCGAGGACGGCAGGAAGATCGCCACCGCCGCCGTCACCGCCCCTAGCCAGCCGTAGGCCTTCCAACCGACGAGGCTGACGATCAGGGTGGTGGGTCCCGGCGCCATGCGGGTCAGCACATAGTCGCTCAGGAACTCGGAATTGGAGACCCAGTGATGTACGTCGACGCTCTGGTGGCGCACATCGGTGAGCACCGCCTGGCCACCGCCGAACGCCAGCAGCGACAGCGGCGTGAACACCAGCATGAGCTGAACGAGGGGATGGTTACGCATCGCGGCGCCCCTGCCAGAACTGGTAGCCGACGCTGATGGGGCCGAGCACCAGCACCACAGGGATGATCGACACCCGCAACAGGCCCGCCGTCACGAAGGTGGCCGCCATCACCAGACACGGCGCCAGCTTGCGCAGGCTGCGCCGTCCGGCCCGTAACGCCATGGACAACGACAGCCCGATGGCCGCCGCCGCAGCGCCCGCAAAGCCCAGATGCGCCAGGTGTCCGTGGGCGAAGCTGTTGAAGAAGCCCGCCAGGCAGGCGATCATCGCCGCCGCCGGCAAGATGATGCCCAAGGCCGCGATCAACGCCCCCAGGCTCCCACCCAGCCGGTAGCCGACCCAGATGGCCAGGTTGACCACGTTCACACCCGGCAGGGCCTGGGACATGGCCATGCCCGTCAGGAAGTCGTCGGCGGTCATCCAGCCGCGCCTGTCCACGATCTCGCGCATCATCCAGCCGGCGATGCCGCCTCCGAACGCAGTCGTACCGATGCGCGTGAAGGCGGCGAACAGCTGCACCAGGCCGACCTTGGCCGTCGACTCCGGATCCGCCTGGGCAGTTGGAGAGGATACCGGGGGCGAACTCACGACGCCTTCGGCAGGTCCGCCAGTTCGGCCTGATAGGCCTCCGCCATGCGCGGCTCCAGCCCGTGCTTGGCTAGCGCCTCGGTGAACAGCTGGCGCACGATCGGCGCCTCGTCGGCATAGTCGATCTGGTCGCCGCCCAGTCGACGGCTGATCCAGGCCTTAGGCACGCCCTGGGCGTTACGGATCGAGACCACCTCGTGCTTGAACGCCAGGTAGCGGGCCGGGGTCACGCCGGTGTTGAAGTGCTGGTGGAACCAGAGGTTCGGCGGCACCACCATGGAGCCCACCTCCCAATCGTAGCGCTTGGGCTCCTCGCCCTCGGGCCACATCAGCGAATAGCCCTCGCCACTCATGATGATGACGTGGGCTCCGGGACCGTGGGCGTGGCCCTTCTTGTAGGTGCCGATCGGGAACTGCGAGATGTGGCTGTTCATCGATCCCTTGGCCATGTTGAAGCGGATATGGCCGCCGCCGGCCCCGCGCTCCTTGGCGCTGATCAGCGGCAGGTTGATGGCGTCGGCCACGAAGTTGGTCTCCAGCAACAGGCCCTTCTGCTCGCCCTTGTTGGCGAAGTATTCCGGGTCGCCGGAGAACCGCTCCTTGAAGTCGTAGGGGGTGTTGAAGACGAAATTCAAGTCCTCGTACAGGTTGATCACCGCCGGCCCATTGGTCACCGCCACGAAGCGCGCGACCTCCTTGCCCGATCCATTGAAGTGCTGATGGTTGGCGTTCAGCGGGATGGCGAACAGCGAGCCCTTGCCCCACTCGAAGCTGAGCTTCTGGCCGGCTTCGTTCCACACCGTGGTCGAGCCGCGCCCGTCGAGCACATAGATCATCTCCTCGAACAGCTGGCGGTGCGGGGCGAGCTGGCCGCCGGCCGGGATTTCGCAGACATAGCAGTCGTTGGAGGTGCGCGAAGCCTCGTGGTTGATGTAGATGCCGCGCCCGCCGCGGCGCGCCCAGGGCTTCAGCTCCACCCGGTTCAGGTTGCGCACATAGTGGGCGCTGATGATGTCCAGCCCCTCGTCGCGCACCCAGCGCAGGTAGGGCGTCTCCTTTTCGGTGGCGAACTTCTTCGCCATGTCCTCGGATACGATTGCTTCCTTAGCCATAACGCTCGCCTTCAACTGGGGTGGGGATGGGAGTGTGAATGGGGGTGGTGATGCCCGTGCGCATGGGCCTTGGCGTGCGCGGCTTCCGCCGAGGATTCCGGTCCGCCGTTGAACACCAGCGACTTCACCGTGACCGGCACCGTATTGGACGGCAGTCGCACCTTGCCGATGTCGATGTAGTCGAAGTCCCACAGCGCCACGCCGTCGATGACCAGGACCTCGTTGGCCAGGCCGATGTCCTCGCGCAGCACCGAGCCGAAGGTGCGACCCAGATCAGCGTCGAGCACGAGGTACAGCGGTCGCCCGCTGGCCAGGGTCTTCGGCAAAGCGCGCGCTACACCTGACAGAAAGGCGCGGATACGCCGGTAAACCGGGTCGCCCCGCCAATGGAAGGCTAGGGCCACGTCCTGTTCGCCCTCGATCAGGTCGAAGCTCTCGAAGCGCCTGGCGACGGCCTGCGCCACGATCTCGGAATCGATCTCGCCGTCCAGCACCACGTCCGGACGCAGCACCTGGAGGTTATGGCGCGGCAGCAAGGCGCCTCGATCCGAGACGAAGATGGTGTTGCCGCTGAGCTGGACGGAGTATTCCGAGGCGCCGATGGCGGTTGCGCGGATACCTTCCTGCGCCTCCAGCAACGGCCACGCCAGGGCGCCGGCGTCCAGCCGCCACCGGATCGCCTCGCCCAGCCGCCGCCCCATGTCGCCGAAGTCGCGCGTCTCGCGGCGGTAGACATATTCCGCCACCCCGCCCGAGAACATCAGCCCCTCGTAACGGCCGCCCTCGGGCAATAGTGCGGTGAGGAACAGGTCGGAGGCTGCATTCTCGGCCCAGGGCGCGCGCAGGGCGGCGACCAGGGTGTCGGCCATGCTGTCGGCCAGCCGGTCCATGTCGTCGGGCGAGATCACATCGCCGAGCGCCCAGGAAAAGCCGGAGCGACGGGCCAGCCGCGCGCCGCCGGGATCGAGCCGGACCAGACGCCCGGTCTCGTCGACCGCCAGCAGCCGGCCGCCGATGTGCAGGGCGGCGGTGGCCAGCACCTTGCCGCCTTCGGTCAAGGCCAGCTTGGTGGTGCCCCCGCCGATGTCGACATTCAGGATCGGCAGGCCCTGGTCCGCCGAGGCGCGCGCCGCCCCCGAGCCGTAAGCCGCAAGCGTCGCTTCCATGTGGTGGCCGGCGGTGGCGCAGACGAAGTCGCCGGCGTGGTCGGCCAGGATCTTGGAGATGGCCTCCGCATTCTCCCGCCGCAGCGCCTCGCCAGTGAGGATCACCGCCCCGGTGTCCACCTGTTCCGGGGTCAGCCCAGCCCCGGCGAAGGCATCGTCGATGATCGCGCCCAGCGCCGCCTCATTGATCCGCAGATCGCTCTCGAACGGCGTCAGCGTCACCGGCGACATGTAGACCGCTTCGCGCGAGACCACGACGTAGCGGCTGGACAGATCTTCGCCGGGCCGGCGCATATGGATGCGCGAGAAGATCACCTGGGCGCCGGACGAGCCGATATCCACACCGACGCTGAGCAGTGTCACATGGTCGGCGATCCAGATCGGATTGTCCTCCAGCGCCTGGTCGGGGAACTGGTCGTGATCGTGGTCCGCCTCGCCGCCCAGGTGGCTGTGATCCAGCTCCAGGCCGTAGGCGTGGTCGGTGATCTGGTGGACGGAGGGGCGTGGCGGGGCGTCATCCATCAGAAACACCGTCCCTCGGCCGCTCGTCCGCGGCCGGACTCCCATCGCCGGGACATGGACGCGCGCATCCTAGAGCCGATCCCCCATGACCTTCTTCCAGTGGCCGATGAAGGCCATCTGCTCCTTCAGCGCCTGCACCGTCTGCTCGGGCGACTCCGAGGTCAGGTTGGCGCCGTTGCGCTGCGCCCAATCGACCACGCCCGGGCTCTTGAGCGCCTTGTCGAGTGCGGTGGAGAGCACGTTCTTGATGTGGGTCGGCAGACCCGGGGGGGCGGCGACAGGGCGGAGCTGGCTGATCTGGACCAGGTCGGGCTGGCCGAGCGCGGTAGCGTCCGCGACGCCCGGGATGGAGCTCTTGGTCTCGAACGAGGCGATGATGCGGATCACCTTGGCCTTGGCCAGGCTGTTCATGGCGGTGAGTGAACAGACCGCCGCGTCTCCGTCGCCGCGGGCGGCCGCCACCAGGTACTCGCTGGTGCCCTTATAGCCGGCGATGATTTCCGAGCGGATACCCAGCATCTCCGTGGATATCAGGGTGCCGGCCCGGCCCGTGGAACCCGGCCCGGTGGAGGTGAACTTGACCGGCCGCTTTTTCGACAGGGCGACGAGGTCGGCCACTGATTTGATCGGGGAATCCGCGCCGACGGCGATGCCGTAGGGGTCGCGGCCCATGTTGCCGAGCCAGGTCATCTTGTTCAGGTCGTAGCCGGCCGTCCCCTGCAGCATCTGCAGCACGATGGCGCCGGGGATGCTGACCACGCTGATGTTGTAGCCGTCCGGGCGGGCGTGGAAGAGCTGGCTGGTGGCCTTGCCGCCGCCAGCGCCGTCTATGTTGAGCGGGATGATGTTGCTCTTGTGCGGCAGAAACTGCTGCATCGGCTCCAACAGGATGCGGACATAGGAGTCGAAACCGCCACCGGGCGCGAAAGGAATGATGAAGTTGATGTCGCGCTGGGGGAACAACGTGGCCCCTCCGGCCGAACACCCCAACAGCATGGCCGTCCCGCCGTATCCGGCCGCGGTCAGTAGGTCTCTGCGTGTAGGTGCGTTCATGTCCAATTCCTCCACCGGCGCCTGAAGGCGCGCTTCTGATTCGTTCGGGCGGCGCGGATACCCGTGGCTAGAGCGCGCCCCCGAAAATCAAACCGGGATAAAGTTGCAGTCTCAACAGCACAGCGAACAACAACCAGATGACCAGGGTGGCTCCGGCGGCGATGGCGGCGCTCAGCAGCGGCTCACGCCGATTGGCCAGCATCAGGGCGATGAAGATCATCAGCGGCGCGGCCAGCAGGATGCCGATGGACAGAAAGCCGACCACCAGCAGCACGACCATGCCGATCCCCGACTTCAGACCGAAACGCGGTTCCAGTGTGTCCGCATCGCCCTGGAGTTTGAGGCCTGAAGGGTTGAGCGCCCGCATTAGACCCTGACCGAAGGCGCCGCCGGTGCGCGAGATCAGGTCCAGCGAGGCCAGCCCCAGGGTCGCCCACCCCACCAGCACCGGCATGGCGCGCGCAATTGGGGGAAGTCTATAGGTCAGCACCAGGAAGCCGACCGCGAACAGCCAAGCGAACAGGGCGGGCAGGTAGTGGACCCAGCGGGTGGCGAACAGGGTTTTCATGACGGCCGGCGCTCCGGATAGGCGACCGTCCGCGGGAACAGCCGTTTGAGGGTCGAGCGCAGCGGGGTGAGCAGCAGGGCGCCGGCGATGCAGGCGACCAGGATCAGGCAGATGTAGCGGGTGAAGAACACGGCCAGCGACCCATCGGACATCGACATGGTCTGATGAAAGTTCCGCTCCAGCCCCGCGCCCAGCACCAGCGAGATGACGATGGGCAGACGCGGATAGTCGAGCCGCGACATGGCGTAGCCCAGAATGGCGAACACGCCCGACAGGATCACGTTCTCGATCGTCTGGTCGACCGCCCAGGACCCGATGAAGGCCACCGTCATCACCACCGGGGCCAGCTTCTTGGCCGGCAGCAGGGTGACCATGGACAAGGGCCGCACGAACAGCAGGCCGAGACCGCCGGCCAGCACGCAGGACGCCGTGAGCGCCCAGACCAGGCCATAGATTTCCTTCTGGTTGTTGATCAGCATCAGCGGTCCCGGCTGCATGCCGTGCAGGACCAGGATGCCGAGGAACACCGCCATCTCCGCGCCGCCGGGGATGCCGAAGGCGATGGTGGGGATCAGAGCGCTGCTGTCCTTGGCGTTGATGGCCGCTTCGGGCGCGATCACGCCCTGGATGTTGCCCTTGCCGAAGCTGTCGGGGTCCTTGGAGACCTGGACGGTCAGCGAATAGGACAGGAAGGAAGCGACCACGCCGCCGACTCCAGGGACCGCGCCCACCACCGTGCCGATCAGCGACCCGCGCAGGACGGTGGGCCAGTGCTTGAAGGTCTCCAGCAGGCCGTCGGTCAGGCGGGTGATGCGCACGCCAGACGCCGAGCCGGAGATCACCCCGCCCTTCATCCACAGCTTGATCATCTCGGCGCCGGCGAACAGGCCGATCAGGGCGGGCACGAGGTGGACGCCGTCCCACAGGTACTGAACGCCGAAGGTGTAGCGCACGGTCCCGGTCACCTGGTCGAAGCCGACGAAGGCGATCATCAAGCCGACGCCGCCAGCCACCAGGCCGCGCAGCATCTTGCCCCGCGAGGCGGTGGCGACCATCACCAAGCCAAGAATTGACAAAAGAAAGAATTCTGGCGGCCCGAAGCTCAGCACCAGCCGCTTGGACAGGGGCAGGACCGCCAGCAGCGACACCGTCCCGATCAGGCCGCCGATAGCGTTGGAGCTGGCGGCGGCTCCAATGGCCAGACCGGCCTTGCCTTGTTGGGCCAGAGGATAGCCGTCCAGGCAGGTCGCCGCGTTCGGCGCGGAGCCTGGAGTATTCAGCAGGATGGCCGAGATCGACCCGCCCATCGGCACTGCGCCCATCACTCCACCCGACAGGGCCAGGGCGGTGATCGGATCCAGCCCGTAGGTGAGCGGCATAAGGAGGGCGAGCGCCGTGGTGCCCCCCAGCCCGGGCACGGCGCCAAACACCAGGCCCATGATCATGCCAAGGGACAGGAACAGCAGCTGCTTGAAGTGGAGAAGGCTTTGGAAACCGTCCAACCAGGCGTTCAGCACGGCGTGGCTTCCTCGCGTCGGCCATGTCCGGCCTTACGGGCCGTCCGATCCCCTGGGGACGCGTCGCCGCCAGCGTATTCCACAACGCGGCGGCCCAAAACGCGGCTTGCGATTGTCCCGGCCTGCTTAGTCGAGGGCATCGGACCTCACGATTGCGGTTCGCTTTTGGGCGATACGCGAACAAAAAAGCTCGTAAACGAACTTTATCATTGGGCGTGTATCCTCTGTCAAGGCGACGCAGCCGGGCCGACCGGAGGAAGGCGGCCGTAGGGACAGACGTGCGGTTGCGGTTTTCGGCGGATGGCCCTTTACATTGGCGACGCGATGCCCGCCCTTCCGCCTAAAGAGGTGAACGATGTCGAAGCTTAACCTTTCGGTGGCCATCGGGGACTACGACAGGATGCGGCCCCTCGTGGATGGGTCGGTGCAGATAGATGCCGTCAATGCCCAAATAATGCTGCTTGAACCGGAGGAAATATTCTTCCGTGCATTCAGGCATGGTGAATTTGACATTTGCGAATTGTCGATGAGCAGCTATTGCGTCAAGACCGCAGCAGATGCTTGTCCTTACATCGCCGTGCCGGTGTTTCCATCACGAGCCTTCAGGCACACCTCGATCTACGTCCGCACCGATCGTATCCGGCGCCCGGAGGACCTCCACGGCAAACGGATCGGACTACCGGAGTACCAGCTGACCGCGAATGTCTGGGCCCGCCTGATCCTTGAAGAGGATTATGGCCTCAAGGCCTCGGACGTGACCTGGGTGCGCGGCGGCTACGATCAGCCGGACAGGATCGAGAAGATCGCGCTCGACCTGCCTTCGGACGTCCGCCTGGAGAACGCTCCAGCGGGTGCGACGATCTCCGACATGCTGGCCGATGGCGAGATAGACGCCCTCATCGGCCCCCGGGCGCCGTCCTGCTTCTATAGAAAAGCCCCGCACGTGGGCTATCTCTTCCCCGATCCACAGAAAGCCGCGGCCGACTGGTACGCGCGCACGCGGATTTTCCCCATCATGCATGTGCTGGGCGTCCGAAAAGACGTGGCTGAAGCGCATCCATGGCTTCCGGCCGCCGTCGTCAAAGCCTTCGAGCTCTCGAAGACACAGGCGTTGGAGAAGCTCAGCGACACATCCGCGACTAAGGTGACGCTACCGTTTGTAGAAGAGCGGCTCGCTGAGGCAAGACAACTGATGGGCGAGGACTTCTGGCCCTATGGCTTAGAGCCGAACCGCCAGACCCTCGAACGCTTTTTAACGCGACACCATAGCGAAGGCTTATCCTCCAGGCTTTTAAGACCCGAGGAATTGTTCCACCCCTCCTCAACTGAAAGCCATAAGATTTAGATCAACACTGCGCGATTGCTGGTTGATCAGCATCGTCCATGCAATGCCATCAACACGCAAGCTGGCGCGTCCACGGAACGTAGATGGACTTCGCGCCTTCGCCTTATGGAGCAGAAGCTAAGGAGCCAGCATGAGCCCGCGGAAGCCCGACGAAAATGGCTCGCCTCCGGCGCCCGCCCAGGGTCCCGATCGAACCAAACCTGACGCGCCACGCCGGATTAAGAAGCCTGAAGATGAGACCGCCGTCGCCAATGCAAGCGGAGAAGCCGAGGGGGCCGAGCGCACATCCGACGGGCAAAGCGACTTTTGAAAGACCCCCTCCCCCGTTTGGTTCGCTGCTCGGCGGATCTGCGTCAGACCCTGGCCGTTGAGCGGACGCCTCTTTCGGAGCAAACAGAGCCACGCCCCCCGTGCGCTGAGACCCACGCTGTGATGTATGGGCCGTACGACCGGTATGAGGAGCGAGCGCATGACCACGGCGGAGAACGCGATCCGCGCCCGGCGGCGGTTGACCAACAAGATCATCGCCAGCCATCAGGCCGCGCGCTTGCGCCCCTTCCTCCATCCGGAGGTGAAGCTGATTGCAGGTGACGGCGCGCTGATCGCTGGCGCGGACCAGGTGATCGACGCCTTCGCCGCCCAGTTCCGCGAGCCCGGCTTCATCAGCTATGTGCGCACCTGCGACACCGTCGCCGTCGATCAGGAGGGTCGACGGGCTGCGGAAAACGGCCGATGGGTCGGGGCCTGGAAAGCGTCCCAATCGACGCTGTCGGGACTCTATCTGGCGGTGTGGCGCAAGTCCGTGGGCCAGTGGACCATCGAGTCCGAGCTTTACGTCACCCTCTCGAGCGTCGCGCCGCTTTCAGACCACCGGACGCCTCAGGGTGCGGAACGTGATCGAGAACCGTAACGCGTCGACCTCGGGCAGACTGTGCTCCCATTCCGTGCGGGACGGCCCGCGCAGCAGGTAGGCCGAGCGCGGCTCGACCGCAACCGAGACGCGCTCCCACCCGCTCCCCCTGCGCCGCCGAAAGCGCAGCACGCCCCGCGCACCGAGCGACAGCGCCACGACATCCTCGAACTGGGGCCGGTCGCGATGCCAGCCGATCCCTGCCCCCGCGGCGTACCGGTTGATCAGGACCTGCCCAAGCGCGTCCGGCGCCAGGCCCGCGAAGCTGGCGGCTATGCGCCGGGCCGGCTCCAGGAAGGCAGGGATCTGGTCGGCCTCCAGCAGCTTGCCGCGGTCGAAGTCGTAGCGCCAGCCAAACGACACCACCTCCCTTCGGCCGACAAACCCCCTGAACCTGAACGGCTCGAAGTTGAGATCGGCGAGCTTGTCGACCAGCTCATCAGCCTCTGCCTGGGACAGCACCTCGGGCTGGTGCACGAAGCCCAAGGGCAGGCGAGGATCGGCTTCGAACAGACTCGGCTGAGGCAACTGCATCCTTCGAATTTAGGGGCGCGGCTGTCCCGACGCCATGCAGCAACGCCGCCGGCTTCCGCGGTCGCGGCGAGGACGCTCACGCCCGACAGCAGGCGTCCATCGCAGGACATGTCCGCAATCCACAATCATTGGCCAGCGGCAACACGACGCCACCCCATTGCTGATATCACGTCATAAGTTTCCTGACATAACGACGTTTTCCTCATGGAGGATCTGGGCGCACATTCCGCTGGCGCCAAGGAGGAAGCCTTCATGAGACCCCAAACAAAAGCCGGCGTTCGCCAGGCCCTTTTCGGATCGGCGCTGGCCGCCCTTGTGCTCGCCGTAGCACCCGTCTGGGCTCAACCCCGTCAAACTCACGCCAACTCAGCAAAGGCGATCCATATGACCATGCAGCACGACCTTGCGACCCGCGCGAAGGAGATCCACTGGCCCGCGGGCTTCGACCCGGAAAAGGCCGACCTCTTCTCGCACAATTCCCTTTTGATCCATGCGACCTGCGAAAAGATCTGGGGACATATCGTCGATGCCCAAGCATGGCCGCAATGGTATCCGAACTCCAAGAACGTCAAGCTCCTGAATGGGGCCAAAGTCCTTGGCGACGGTACGACATGGCGCTGGGAGACTTTCGGGCTGCCGTTGGAGAGCAAGGTCCACGAATATGCTCCCGACACCCGCCTGGGCTGGTATGGCTATGCGCCGGGCGCTCAACCGAGCTTCTACCACACTTGGTATCTGACTCCGCAAGGCTCGGATTGCTTGGTGATCATGGACGAAGTCGGCATCGGCAAGGATGCAGCTAACCTGCGCCAGACCGATGAGAGTTTGATGCACCGCGGCCATGATCTTTGGCTGGCGACGCTGAAGTGGGTCGCCGAGGGACAGTGACCCGCTTAAGATGGCGGACGGCCTCCAACCCAAAAAACGGCGGTCCGCCCTCCAGCAGGGAGGCGTGCGCAGCGTCGCGGCACGCCGAAGTGTGGGCATGGCTTCGTGACGATCAAGGTGGACGCGATCACGTGACGCCGGCGCATCGTCTCCGCTGGAGGTGAGGTGACGACCTCGTCGAGCCGCCATACGACGTCAGCCCTGTACTTCTCCGAAGCGACCGTTACGTTTCGCCGACTATATACGTTTTGGGGGAATGAACCGGTGACGTCGAAGCGCTTGCTCGCCTTGGTCCTGTTTGCATCGGCCGGGGCCGTTTCCGTGGCGCATGCCGCCACGCTCGCCCAGAAGCCCTCACAAGCCCCCACCTCGCCGTTCACCGGCTTAAAGTATCGCCTGGTGGGACCGTTCCGGGGCGGTCGCGTCACCGGGGTCGCGGGCGTGCCGGGCGATCCGTCCACCTACTATTTCGGCGCGGCGTCGGGCGGACTGTGGAAGACCACCGACGGCGGCGTGGTCTGGAAGCCGCTGTGGGACGACTTCCCCGAGGCCTCGCCCGCGGTGGGCGCAATCGCTGTGGCGCGGTCGGACCCCAAGACGATCTACGTCGGCACCGGCGAGATCAACATCCGCGGCAACGTCCTCACCGGCAATGGGCTCTACAAGTCCACCGACGCGGGCAAGACCTGGCGCTTCTCGGGCCTGCGCGACAGCCAGGTGATCGGGCGGATCATCGTCGACCCGACCAACCCCAATATCGTCTTCGTGGCCGCCCTGGGCCACACCTTCGGCGAGAACGAGGAGCGCGGCGTCTTCAAGTCCGTCGACGGCGGCGCGACCTGGAAGAAGGTGCTCTATGTCGACCGCAAGACCGGCGCCTCGGACGTGGCTTTCGACCCATCCAATCCCAAGGTGCTCTACGCCGGCATGTGGCAGGCCTACCGCAAGCCCTGGATCATGGAGAGCGGCGGTCCCGGCAGCGGCCTGTACAAGTCCGTCGACGGTGGCGAGACCTGGACCCGGCTGAGCGGCGGCGGCCTGCCCGAAGGCATCCTCGGCCGCATCAACGTGGCCCCGACCCCGGACCCCAAGCGCGTCTACGCCATGATCGAGGCCAAGCACGGCGGCCTGTATCGCAGCGACGACGGCGGCAAGACCTGGGCCCTGATCAACGACAAGAACGACTATCGCCAGCGCGCCTGGTACTTCAACACCGTGTTCGCCGACCCGAAGAAGGCCGACACCCTGTATGTGCTCAACACGGGACTCTATCGTTCCACCGACGCAGGCAAGACCTTCAAGACCCTGCATCCGCGCCACGGCGACAACCACGAACTGTGGATCGACCCCACCGACACCCGCCACATGGTCGAGGGCAACGACGGCGGGGCCAACGTATCACTGGACAACGGCGAGACCTGGTCGTCCGAGCTGAACCAGCCGACCGCCCAGTTCTACCACATCGCCGCCGACGACCGGTTCCCCTTCCACATCATGGGCGCCCAGCAGGACAACACCACCGTGGAGACCGCCACGGCCGGCCGCTCCGGAGTGGGCCTGGAGGACTGGTACGAGGTGGGCGGCGGCGAGAGCGGCTATGTCGTGCCCGATCCGACCGATCCCGAGATCGTCTACGCCGGCGGCTACGACGCGGAGATCACCCGCTTCGACCATCGCACGGCGACCTCGCGCCAGATCACGCCCTGGCCGCGCAACACCATGGGCTGGGCGCCGCAGGATCTGAAATACCGCTTCCAGTGGACCGCCCCGATCATGGTGTCGCGCCACGCACCGCACGCCCTGTACTTCGGCGCCCAGGTGCTGTTCCGCTCACTGGACCAGGGGGACAGCTGGACGGTGATCTCACCGGACCTGACGCGCAACGACAAGACCAAGCAGCAGTCCTCCGGCGGCCCGCTGACCAAGGACAACACCAGCGTCGAGACCTACGGGACCATCTTCTCGGTGGCCGAATCGCCGGTGCAGAAGGACCTGATCTGGACCGGCAGCGACGACGGCCTGATCCACATCACCCAGACCGGCGGCGGCGTCTGGGCGGACGTCACGCCCAAGGCCATGCCCGAATGGGCGACGGTCGATATGGTCGAGGCCGATCCCCATGCGCCCAGCACGGCCTACGTCGCCGCCGACCGCCACCGCCTGGACGACTTCAAGCCCTACGCCTTCCGCACCGAGGACTTCGGCAAGACCTGGACGCCGATCGCCAACGGCATCCCCGAGGGCGCCTATGTCCACGTCGTGCGCGCCGATCCCGCGCGCAAAGGCCTGCTGTACGCCGGCACCGAGCAAGGGGTGTTCGTCTCGTTCGATGACGGCGCGCGTTGGCGCCCGCTGCGGCTGAACCTGCCGGTGGTCCCGGTGCACGACCTGGTGGTGCACGGCGACAGCCTGGCGGTGGCCACCCACGGCCGCTCGTTCTGGATCATCGACGACCTGTCGCCCGTCCGGCAATGGTCCGAGGCGGCGGCTGGCGAAAAGGCCCACCTGTTCCGACCGGCGGCGGCCAACCATACCAGCTTCGGCGGCCGTGGCGGCGGCGAGGGCGACCCCAGTGCGCCCAACCCGCCGACCGGCGCCCAGGTCTTCTACACCCTCGCCGCCTCCGTCGGCTCCCCGCGTCCTGCCCCCGGCGCCGAATCGGACAAGGACAAGAAGGACGGCGACGAGAAGGCCGAGAACAAGAAGGACGGCGGCCACAAGGACGCCAAGCCCGATCCCTGGGCCTCGCGCCTGAAGATCGAGATCCTCGACGCCGGCGGCCATGTGGTCCGTACCTTCCCCACGCCCAAGCCGCCGGTGGCCGACGACGCCGATGAGGATGAAGACGAAGGTCCTCGCAGCCCGAAGGCGGTGAAGCTGTCGCACTTCGCCGGGTTGAATTCGTTCGCCTGGGACCTGCGCTACGAGAGCGCCGTCGCGATCCCGCACTCACCGCTCTGGGCGGGCAGCGTCGCCGGCCCGAAGGCCATGCCGGGCCGCTACCAGGTGCGCCTGACCGTGGACGGCGCCAGCCAGACCCAGCCGCTGGAGATCGTTGCGGACCCGCGCGAGACCATCACCCCGGAGCAGTACCGCAAGCAGTTCGAACTGCACTCAGCCATCGACGCCGAACTGACCACGGTGCACGAGGCGGTGCTCGACATCCGGGCCGTACGTGACCGCATCCACGAAGCCGTCAAGGCGTCGGCGGCCAAGCCTGACGCCAGCCAAGTCGCCGCCGCCGCCGATGCGCTGGACCGCAAGATGACCGGGATCGAGGAGGTGCTGATCCAGCCGCGCGCCCACGCATCGGAGGACGCGCTGAACTATCCGGTCCAGCTCAACAACATGCTAGCCGCGCTCGGCAATCTGGTCGGGAGCGGAGATGCAGAACCGACCAGTCAGGACCAGCAGATGTTCGCCGAGTTGAAGGCCAAATCCGACCAGCAACTCATGGCGTGGCGGACATTAAAGACGAACGACGTTCCGGCCTTCGACAGGCTGACCGGAAAATAGTCGTCGGTCGCGCCCTTGCAACTACCGCCATGGGCTGGGTGGGATCTTTCGGCGGGGCAGCCCCCTTCCCTCAATCGACACCCCTTACCGTAGGGGGCATTTCGCCTGACAGAGCCGCCTCCCCTTAGGCTGCGACCTCCTGCTGGCATGTTTCAGACAGGGCGGCGTTGATCGCCTCAAACAGGGCGGAGGCGGTGAACGGTTTGGCCAGATGCAGGTCCGCTCCGGCGGCTATGGCGCTCACGACGTGCTCGGGAAGCGCGTTGGCGGTGAGCATGATGATCGGCGTGCGTTCGGCGCCCCGATCGTCCTCAAGCCGGCGAATCTCCTCAATGGCGGTCAGCCCGTCCATGACCGGCATCTGCATGTCCATCAAGATCAGGTCGAACCGGCGCTTGCGGACCATCTCCAGCGCCTGCGCGCCATCCTCCACGGAGGTCAGTTCAGCCAGCCCGCCATCGAGCATGAGTTCGACCACTTTGCGATTGGTAGGATGGTCGTCCGCGAGCAGGATGTGCAGCGCCTCGCCAGATGGCGCGTCGGTCACATCCTCCACAACGGGCCCAATCTCGTCGGACGCGGCTTCCATCGGCAGCTCCAGCCAGAAGCGCGAACCGCGCCCGGGCGTGCTGTCGCAATCCAGAACGCCGCCCATCAAAGCCGCTAGCTCGCAACAGATGGATAAGCCCAATCCTGTCCCGCCGAAGCGGCGCGTTATGGAATTGTCGGCCTGCTGGAAGCGGCCCAGCACCTTGGGCTTGTCGGCCATGTCGAAGCCGACGCCGGTGTCGGTGACGCAAAACCGCGTCCGGCCCAGGGCGGTCCGGTCGACGGCCAGGGTGATCTCGCCCCGCTCGGTGAACTTGGCGGCGTTGCTGAGCAGATTGGTCACCACCTGACGGACCCGCACGGCGTCGCCGATCACCACCTCGTCCACCTCCGGCGCGACTCTAACGGTCAAGCGCACACCCTTTTCGTCACATTTGAGCTGCGACAAGGCCGCCGCCGCGCGCACCATCTTACTGATGTGGAACGGCGCTGCCTCAACGGCGATCTTGCCGGATTCGATGCGGGCCACATCCAGGATATCGGACAACAGTCGCTGCAGCGTGTCGCCGGAGGATCGGATAATCTCGGCCATCTCCCGCGCTTTCAGCGGCAAGTCGGCGCGAGCCAGCATCTCCGCCACCGCCACAACCCCGTTTAGCGGCGTGCGGATCTCATGGCTCATGTTAGCCAGAAAGGTCGATTTGGCTTCCGCAGCAGCTTGGGCGGCCCTCTCCGCGGCGATCAGCGCAAGCTCCTGGCGCTTTCGCTCGTCGATGTCGAGGAGCAAGCTAATGGTGCGCCGCCAGCGGCCACCGACATCCTTCTCGATCTCGGTGCAGATCCTCATCCACCGCTCCGCCCCGTCGGGCCGCAGGATACGGACTTCGATCGGCTCGCACGGAGCGCCGATCAGCCACCCGTGGACGGCGGCTGTGACCTGGGACGCGTCCTCGCGATGCACGAAGGGCCAGACCGTCTGCCGGGCTTCCGGATAGGTGAGCGAACGTCCGACCAAGTCTACGAAATGCGGGGAAACCCAGACGTTTTGGTCATGGTAATCGACCTCTACAACGACGGCCTCCGCCGCCCGTAACGCGACCTTCAACCGCTGAGCCAACGCTTCCGCATCCCCCTGGGCCTGCTGGCTACGGACCTCGCTCTCGAGCGCCGCGTCCCGCGCCCTTACCAACTCAGTCGTGTTCTGGGAAATTCCATGAACAATGTGCAGACCACCCTCAATCGCCTCGGCGCGGACATGGACGCGCGCATGAATCCAACCCTCACTATCGCTGCGTAGCCTGTGGCTGAACCCGCCGGAGGCGCCGTCCATGATCGCAGCCCCCATGACCGCGCGCATTACGGGGAGATCCTCCGGATGGCAGAGCGACAGGACGCCCGCTCCCGTCTTCATGGTGGTTTCGTCGCTCACCAGCGCCTCTAACCATTCCGCGCTCCACCTGAGCGCATCGGTCCGTGGATCATAAGACCAGGTGCCGACGCCCGCGGTCTCCGACAGTAGCGCGCGTTCCTCCAGCGCCTGTCGTGCGAGCGCCTCGCTCGCCCTGAGCGCTTCCTCGGCTTGCCTGCGCTCGATGGCTATCGCGGCGAGCTGCGCTGCGGCCGTAATCGATTGGATGTCCTGTGCGCTCGGCGTGCTCGGCTGGCCTTGATACATGGCGAATGTACCAAGCGTGCGGCCGGTTGAGCCGATGATCGGTTCCGACCAGCAAGAGCGTAGGCCCGCTTGCACAGCGATCGCGGTGAATGTGACCCACCGGGGATCGGTCAGAATGTCTTCAGCGATAGCGCGACGGCCCGTGTAAGCCGCCGTGCCGCAGGACCCAATGTCAGGACCGATCGCCAAGCCATCGACGGCGGCGTTGTAGAAGGCAGGAAGGCTTGGGGCGACCGCGAGTTGCAGATGCGTACCCGCGTCATTGAGCAGGAGAACGCTGCAAAGAAGTTCGGGATGCTCGGCCTCTATGCCGCGAACAAGCGCTTCAAGCGTCTCCAGCAAGCTCACACCGGTGGCCAGGAGCGTCAGGGTGGAGGTTAGCGTCGCGTCACTAAGCCATCCACGTTGATCCATGGTACGGGCTTGAGCGGGCATGATTGATGCTTCCGAGATGGGTCGCCCGGATCAATCACAGATAGCGTTGCGGAATGGTGACTGCCGCCGACTTTCTTTCACACCAACGGCCGCCGGCCCGTAGGTGGTGGCAGTCCTACGCGGAATTGTCGCTTTGAGCCGAAGGGTGGCCGATGGGAGCGAAAATGGCCCAACCGCTGTCGTTTAAGCGCTACCTCTCCGGCGCTCCGGAAGCACCAGCCCCGCCATGCCCCCTAGCTGGCGACCGCCGCCAGCAGGCGCTCCAGCGAAGCCTGGTGCGTTTCCGACCGGCCAGCTTGCTCGGCGATCGCACTTTTCACAGCCTGGAGTTGGGCTAGGTCCGCGGCAGCGTCCCAGGCGTCCGCCAGGGGGTTGTAATCCCGGGGCCTGACGCCCTGGCCCATCAGCACCGAGAACCAGCTCGCTTCCTTGAACAGCTCGTCGGTGCCCAGCACTATCCGGCCGGTTTGAACGAAGCTGTCGAGCTTGAACTGCAGACTGTCGGGTGGGGCGGCATCGCGGCAGGCGCGCCAGAACGGTTCCTCGCGGCCCTTGGTGGCGCGGTAGTGCAGCACCAGCATGTCGCGGGCGCTCTCCATGTCGGCGCGGTAGGTGCGGTTGAACTGTTCCGCGGTAACCTCCGGGCAGTCGCGGGTCGGGAATAGGGACAGCAGTTTGGCGATCCCGCTCTGGATGAAGTGGATGCTTGTGGATTCCAAGGGCTCCAGGAAGCCGCTGGACAGCCCTATGGACACTACGTTCTTATTCCACGCTCGAGACCTTATGCCTGTCCTGAAACGGATCGGGCGCGGCTCCGCCAAGGGCTCGCCGTCCAGGTTGGCGAGCAGCAGATCGGCCGCCTCGGCGTCGCCAAGGTATTCGCTGCAATAGACCAGCCCGTTGCCGGTGCGGTGCTGCAGGGGGATACGCCACTGCCAGCCAGCGCTGCGGGCGGTGGCGCGGGTATAGGGCGTCGGCGCGCCGACGCTGGCGGTGGGGACGGCGAGCGCTCGGTCGCAGGGCAGCCAGCGCGACCAGTCCTCGTAGCCGGTCTTCAGCGTCTGTCCGATCAGCACACCGCGGAAACCCGAGCAGTCGATGAACAGGTCGCCCTCGATGCGCTCACCCCGCTCAGTGGTCAGGGCGCGGACGAATCCGCTCTCCGAGTCCTGCTCGACGTCGCTGACCTTGCCCTCGACGCGGCGGGCGCCGTTTCCCTCCGCCTGCTGGCGCAGGAAGCGGCCATAAAGGCTGGCGTCGAAGTGGTAGGCGTAGCCTAGGGTCGAGGCGAGCGACTTCGGGTCGGTGGAGGGCCGTGCGAAACGGCCCTGGCGGGCGAGTTGCGCGGCGAGGGAGAAGGGCTCGAACTCGGTGATCTGGCTGGCCAACCAGGCGCGAATCCAGCGGTGGTAGAACATCGACTGGTCTCGCGGCCCGCCATAGCGGCCGAAAGGATGCAGATAGGTGGTCCCGTCCCCCGTCCAGCCCGGGAACTCGATCCCCAGCTTGAAGGTGGCTTGGGTGGCGCGCACGAAGGCGGCTTCGTCCAGGCCCACCAGCTGGTTGAACCAGTGGATCGTGGGGATGGTGGCCTCGCCCACGCCCACCGTAGCGATCTCGTCGGACTCCACCACTGTCAGGTCGAACAAGGGCGGGCTGTTGACCTTGGCCAGGGCGGCCGCGGTCATCCAGCCGGCCGTGCCTCCGCCCAGGATGACGATCTTGCGGATACGCCGGTCGCTCATGCGGCCCCCTCAAACGCTTGCGGCGGCCGTACGCGCCGGCCGCCGCAGACTAGACCAAGCTGGAACCCGCCGTCCTAGAACTTGTAGGTCACGGCGAACTGGGCGTTGGTGCCGACGATCCCGCGGCCGTAGAAGTAGCCGGTCGTGATGTTCTGGGTGAAGCCCGCGCGCGGGTTGCCCTCGGTCAGGCCCAGCTCGTTGGTCAGGTTATCGACGCTGACATTCATCTGCAGCCTGGGCGTCAGGTTGTAGATGCCGCCGATCGACAGGATGCCGTAGCTGGGCAGCGCAAGGGCGTTGCCGTTGTCGGCGAAGATACTATCGATATACTTGTAGCGTACGTAGACCGCGCCTAGGTTGTTGGGCAGATCGTAGGTCGGCTGGATAGTGAACAGCCAATTCGGGGTGATCGCGGCCGTCTTGCCGTTGTAGAAGGCCGCCGCTTGCTGCGCTACGTTCTGGCCACCGCTGGTGATCACCCCCAGGTTCACGTTGCTGAAGGTCGAGGTCTGGTAGGTCGCCTGGGTCTGGATCGACAGGCCGTGCAGCGGCTCGTAGGTCGGACGGTAGGTCACGTCCAGATCCATGCCGTTGGCGATCAGGTCAGCGAAGAAGCCCAGGTTCAGGTTCGCGTTGGCCGGGTCAACCCCGCCGCCAAAGCTGGTGTTGTCGAACTCGGTGCGAAAGCCGCGCACGGTGCCGAAGAAGCCGAGCTCGGAGAAGGTGACGCCCCCCTCGTACAGCTTCAGCCCGGTCGCCTTCGTGTTGACGCCCTGGGTCTGGTAGGAGTCGGCGTAACGGGCATAGACCGACAGGCGCGACGTGATGGTGTAGTTGGCGCCCACGGTGAAGTTGACCGGGTTCTCCGACCCCGAGGTCTTCGTATAGGTGCCGTCGAAGGCGTTGGGGTTGTTCGGGATGATACCGGGGGTGCCGGCGGGCACCGCCGCCACCGTGCTGCCGCCGGTGCGGGCGATCTCGTGCTCGTGCTCGTAGCGCAGGCCGATGTCGATGTGCAGTTTTTGAGCGAAGGTGAACTCGTCGTTGAAGTAGAACGACTCGGAGTCCTGGTCCCAGTTGTTGATGCCCTGACCCCAATCACCGTAGCTGGTAATGCCGTTGTTGGTCAGCGTGCCGAGCACCCCACCCGCGGCGTTCAGCGCCACAATGTCGTAGATGTTGGAGTCGTTGCGGACGTCGTTGGTGACCGGGGACACCGCCGACTGATCGTTCTCGCCATGCTGCGAGTAGATCTGGCCGCCAAAGGTCAGGCTGTTCCTCCAGTTCCCGCCGCGGGCGTCCCACTTCAAGCCGAAGTCGCTGCCCCAGTCGCGCAGCTTGATGAACTGGCGGTTCAGCACGGTCTGCTGGAGCAGGCCATTGCCGTTCAGGGCGTTGAGGGCGGCGACGTTGCTGGCCGGAATCAGCTGGCCGGTGGTCAGGTTCTTGATGCCGAACTGACTCGTGCCCGGGAAGGCGGTCAGCCCCATCTGCAGCAGGCTCTGGATCGGAGAGACCGCGGCGCCGCCGCCGACCCCCGCGGCCGGGTTCAGGTAGTTGACCGCTGAGGTCAAACCGCTGTTGCCGGTGCCACTGCCGGCGAACACGCCGTTGAAGTCCCAGTTGGTCTGGGTGTAGCGCACCCGGGCGAAGGCGCGCAGGTCGTCGTTGATCGGCTTGTCGATGTCGATCCGGTACTGGTCGCCCTGGGCGTGGATGCCGTCCGTTTCACGGAAGTTGCGGGTACATTCGTTAGCGGCGCACGAGTCGGGGATGACAATGTTGCCGAAGCCCTTGCCGATGATGCTGCCGGACTGAGTGCTGAGGCCCGGCACGCCCGAGATTGTATTACCGTTGAAGGCGTAGGGCTGGTCTGCGTAGTAGGGATCGTGCTCGTCCCACCGCTTGTAGGTGAACTTGACGAACCCGCCGTCATTGAACTTTTTCTCGAACTGCGCCTTCAGGTGGTAGGTGTCGTAGCGGAACGGCGAGCTGCGCACGCCGGGCGTGGAGTCGTAGAAGCCGCTCAGCGCAAAAGCCACGCCGTCGCCCAGCTGCTTGATCGGGGCGGAGAACCAGACGTCGCTCCTGCCCTCGCCATAGGTCGAACCCGTCGCCTTGATCAGGCCGCCCGCCTCGTCGAAGTTCAACGCCCGTGAGATGAAGTTGATCGAGGCGCCCGCCGCGTTGGGCGTCAGGATGCCGGAGGTGCCGCCCTCCAGGCCTTCCACGCGGTCGATCGACAGGTCGTACTGGAACACCTCGTCGTCGTTCAGCCCACCGTAGATGGCCGGCATGCCGTCCTCGATCAGGCGGACGAACTGCTGGCTACCGCCGGGCAGGCCGCGTACCGAATAGTTGTTCGATACGGGACCGGCGGTGGCCTGAACATAGATGCCGGGGATGGTCTCCAGCACGTCGTCAGTGCCGCGCGGCGCCTTGAGCTGGAGCTGCTGCTGGTTGACCTGGGTGACGGCGACCGAGGTGTCCAGCAGGGTGCGCTTGGAGGTCGATCCAGTCACCACCACGGTGCTCACAGTGTTCTCGGGCGGAGCGTTGGCGGCGGCTGGCGCCTGGCTATTGGCAGACCCCACAGGCGGAACCGGGTTCTGGGTCGGGGCCTGGGTTTGTGTCTGCGCCTGCACGGAAGACGCGAGTAGCCCTGTGACGCAAAGGGCGAGAACTGGCGCGGACGCCGTCCCCAGCAGGTGAATTTTCACGATTAGATGTCCCTACGGTCCGGCCGCCCCGTTTGAGGACGACTCTTATCGTTGAGGCCCTGTTAGCGCTGTCGGACTCCGACGGCAATCCGAGTCGCCACGGCCATGGCGCACTGTTGCTGCGTTGTCACATTTTATAAAGCTTAACTTTTTCAAATTCTTATTGCTCAGCTTGGCGCGCATCGGCGGTGGCCCCTGGCTTCAGCGCCAGGAAGACGGTGCTCCAGAGCTGGGCGGCGTTGGACTCGTCGGCGTCGGCGGCCTCCGCGCCAAAAGCCTGGACCTGGTAGCGACCTGACCCATAGGTCCATGACCAGAGCTCAGACGTGCGCGTCTCGCCCACCGCATCGACGGCGCTCCAGATTTGCTCTCGGGCTTGGGAAAGTTGTTCGTGGAGCGGGGCGGACAGGTCGGCGCGTGCGAGCTGGCGGTCAAGGCCGGCGATCAGGACCGCCTCCTGCCACGCCCAGACCACCGCGCCGTGATAGGCCGCCTTTGAAAATTGCCGCCGGACCGGCTCGCCGGCGAAGGCGGCGTCGGCCACCACGGCGCCCACGCCGGTCATCAGTCCAGCGGGAAAGGGGCGCATGACATTGGCCATGAGGCGCGACAGCTCGTTCGCATTCGGCTGTCCGAACAGCAGTTCGAAACCCACGTCGGAATTGAGCACGGGGATGGGCTGGCCTTCGGCGTCCAGCGACAGGGCCTCGAAGCTCAGGCCGTCGGCGGGTAGACTGGCGAGCGCTAGCGCCGGATCGACGCCTGATTCAGCCGCGAACCGCCGCACCGCCGCCCGCGCCGCTTCGCCCGAGATATGGGTGCGAAATAGGGGCGGCGCCTTGATTCGCCACAGCTCCGCGAGGCGGCCGGCGTCCTGCAGTTCCGCGCCCTGGGCGTAGGGTCGGAGCGCGCCGCCATGCTCCAGGCCGGCGATGGCCGACAGTGCGGCCGGCGCGAACACAGCGTTCACATCATAGGGAATGCGTCCTCCTGCCAAGCCGGACTCGCTGTCACGCCACTGGCCCACCGGCACGTTCGGCTTCAAGTGCAACAGGCGGCCGGCTGAAGGCGCGGCGGCGAAGGACCGGGTGGTCTCCAATATATGGCGTAGGTTGCGGATCAACAGGTCGCCATAGCGCGCGCCGTCCGCGCTGCGGCCCGCCAGGAACGCCTCCAGCCGCGCCTCGCCGAACGCCTCCACATAGGCCGACAGCACCGGCGCCAGCATGTAGTCGGCGTCAATCATCTTGTAGTCGTAGACCGGCGTGGCCACGGGCCCACGCCCGGCCTTGAGATTGTCCAGGACGGCGAACTCGCCGATGTCTTCTTCGTGCGCCACTTCGCCTAAGGGCGACAGCCGTTCCAGCACAGCGCCAAGCCCCGCCTCCGCCGCCTCAGGCCTAAGCACGGGCAGCAGCAGGCGCACCGACATCAGGGTGTCACGGCCGAAATAGGTGTCGAATCGCCAGGAGCCCGCCAGCAGCTTCTCGCGATAGCTCAGGAAAGCCAGAGAGTGGCGCGCACGCAGATCGGCGCCGGCGGTGGGGGTCAGGATGGCGTCCTCGCCCAGCGGTGTGAGGGGGGCCTCACCGGTGAGGCACAGGACCCGCAACCGGATCGGCCGGCCGGCGACGGCGCGCACGGCCACGCCCGGCCCGGGCTCAAGTACGCCGTCCAGCACAGCCACCGACAGCAGATAGCCTGGCGCGCCGTCGATGCGATCGCGGGCCCAGGTAAAGGTCTGATCCTGGCGCGACAGCGGCGCGTCCAGCTCGGCGGGCGCCGTATGAAGCGACTCATAATCACGCAGCGTCCGTACGCTGCCCATGACCACGCGGGTGAGCTGCAGCTTCGGCCCGTCCGTCTCCACCTCCACGGAAATGCCGCGCAGGAGGCGTCCATGAGCGTCGTGCCGCGTCTCCGGTCGCTCTGGACCGGCGATGCGCCAGTGCATGGGCCTGTCCGTTCGCGCGAACCAGGCCCCGACCCCGCTGTCGCCCGCCGGGAAGGCCGCGAGCAGCCGCGGGTCGAGGCCGTCGCGCAGCACCAGATGGGCGGCGACCGCGCCATCCTGCCGGAACAGGTTGAGGTTGCGCCCCTCGTGCACATGAAAATTCAGGGGCTGAGCCGAAGCGGACGCCGCTCCAACAAGCATGGCCGTACAACAGCAGAGTATATGGACCGGCAAGGTCGAGACCATCGATTTTATCCGCCTTAGGATCGTTTCAGCGCCCCGACATCGAGTTCAGCTAGTTTGAGGCTCGTCGTCGCGCCTGCGCCGTGCTTCCGCTTGACCCATTGTGGGCATATCTCCGCCTTGATCAACGCCGGCCCACCGGGTGGCCGAACTTTTGAAGCAGAGGCGCCCACGTCCGGCTAGAGCGCCATCGCGACCCCGGTCGACGCCCGATCCGGCCGAGTGCTGCCGGCGCGGCGCCCACCGGCAGGCGCCGCGCTTCATGGCCTCAGGCCGGTGCTCTCTAGGGATACTCAACCAGGACGACGGCTCGATCACCCGCCTCGACATCCAGCGCCGAACCGCGATCGCGACCATCGGTGCATGCTAGGAAAGCCGCCCGAGTCCTTTCAGCGTCGTTCCGACCGCCTCCTCAAGCGTCGTCGTGGGAACGGCGCCCAAGAAACGACGCAGCTTGCCGTCGAGCAGGCGCAGAGGACGCCGCCAGAGATAAGTCATCTCTCCCATCTCACGGAACGTCTCGTTGAAGGGGGCGAGCGCGTGCACCACCGGCCACGGGAAGGGATAGATCGGAGCCTGCGGTCGACCCGCCGCCCCGCGGATCGCCTCGGCGAACTCGCGATTGTCGTCGAACCAGCAGCCGGCGAAGTGGAAAACGTCGAAGTCCGCCAGCGCGTCGCGACGCTCCAGCAGGCGCACCATTGTCTCGGCGAGATCGGGTACATAGGCCCAGGCATGGCCGACCCCGGCCCGCGCGGGGTTGAAAATCCTTTTCACCGGCCCCGGCGTGGGAACCATCCCTTGCGCTAGCCAGCTGTTGCCGGTGCGCGGGCCAAAGAAGTCGCCCGCCCGCACGATCAATGTCTTCACGCCCGCGCTCGCCGCCGCCTCCAGGCGACGCTCCATGGCGACCCGGATCGCGCCTTTGCGGGTGGTCGGGTTTTGCGCGGCGGCCTCGTCCACCGCCTCGCCCGCGTCGAAGCCGAAGTTGTAGACTGTACCAGGCAAGAGCACCCGCGCGCCGTTGACGGCGGCCGCGGCGATCGTGCTTTCCAGCATGGGCAGCGCCAGCCCCTTCCAGTTGCGGTAGCCGGGCGGGTTGGCGCCATGAACGATCACGCCCATTCCCTCGGCCGCGCGCGCTACCGAGGCCGCATCCATTGCGTCCCCCAACACCCAGTCCAGGGCAGGATTGCTCGCCCTCGCCCGCTCGGGATCGCGATGAAGCGCCCGCACGCGCCATCCACAGGCTTGCAGCGTACGGGCGACCTCGCCCCCGATACCGCCCGTGGCGCCGATCACCAGCGCCGTCCGATCCTGCTCCGCCATCTTCGGCTCCTCATCTTATAGGGCGAGGATGCGGCCGCCCGATCTAATCGGAAATTGCGTAGTGTCGTAGGTCTGCTATACAAAATTGCATGGGGTCGAGCGGACCGGATTGGGAACTCTGGCGCACCTTCGACGCGGTGATGCGCGAAGGCAGCCTGTCCGCCGCCGCCCGGGCGCTGGGCCTGAGCCAGCCGACCACGGGCCGCCACATCGCCGAGCTAGAGGCGGCGCTGGGCGCCGACGCCCTGTTCACGCGCTCAGCGCGCGGGCTCCAGCCGACCGTGACCGCGCAAGCCTTGGCGCCCCACGCGCAGGCCATGGCGGCCGCGGCGGCCGCCCTGACGCGCACGGCCTCCGCCCCCACGGATGCGGCCGCCGGCGTGGTCCGGATCAGCGCCAGCGAGGTGATCGGGGCCGAGGTGCTGCCATCGATTCTCGCCGCCCTACGCTGGAGCCAGCCGTCGCTGGTTTTCGAGCTGCTGCTCACCAACGCCTCATCAGACCTGCTCCGGCGGGACGCCGACCTGGCGGTGCGCATGACCCCGCCGCAACAGAAGGCGCTGCTGGCCAAGCCGGTCGGGCGCATCGGCCTGGGCCTCTACGCACACCGAAACTACCTGGCGCGATCTGGTCCGCTTGCGAAGCTCGAAGACCTTGCAAACCATGCGGTGATCGGCTTCGACAGGGACGCTGCGGCCCTACGTTCGTTCCATGCAGAGCTGGCTCTCCTTCCCGACTTCACGCTGCGAACCGACAATCAGCTCGCGCAACTCGCGGCGGTGCGAGCCGGTTTTGGCGTCGGCGTGGTGCAGGACCCGATCGCACAGCGCGACCCGACACTTGTACCTGTGCTGCGCGAGGCGTTCGTCGCTCACCTCGACGTCTGGATCGTCATGCACGAAGATCTGCGGACCACCCGGCGCATACGGATCGCTTTCGACGCCCTCGTGGAGGGCATGTCGGCACACGTGCGCGCAGGCGAAGCGTAAGCCGGCTCCACGCCTATTGCGGAAGTTAGTGTCGATCCGGAACGAGACGCTCAAAAGCTGGCCAACGTCGGCTTTAGGCGGCGAGCCAGTGGGGAAAATCGACCTGAGCCGACTTTTGAGTAATCAATCCGAGGCTGCGCACTGACCTGCGTCGGAGACTGCTCGCACCCTCCTGGCCTATTCCGCGCTCCGAATCTCGCCTTTGAATCCGGGCGCGAAACGGCTGGCGGGGCGGGCGCGATCCTGTAGCCTGGCTGGATGCTCGCTCCGATCCTCGCCGCCGCGATCCTTGTCCAGGCCTCGGCGCCCGCCGCGCCCGCGTCACCGCATGCGCCCGAGGTGTTCGATGTCACCGTCTCGACCACCAAGGGGCCGTTTGTAATCGAGATCCATCGCGCCTGGTCGCCCAACGGCGCAGACCGGTTCTACGAACTGGCCAACGCCCACTACTACGACGACTCCCGCTTCTTTCGCACCGTGGCGGGCAAGTGGGTCCAGTTCGGGATTGCCGGAGACCCGGCCATGGCCAAGACCTGGCGTGGCCGGACCATCCCTGACGATGCGCTCGTCCAGCACAACCTGCCAGGCTATATCGGCTTTTCCAACACGGGGCCCGGCACCCGCTCGACCCAAGTCTATATCAACCTTCGCGACAACTCCGCCCAGAACGACGGTGAGGCGGCCTTCGCTCCATTCGGCAAGGTGGTGCAGGGCATGGACGTGGTCGAAAGCCTCTATTCGGGTTATGGCGAGACCTCCGGCAGCGGTATGCGCGCCGGTCACCAGGACGCCATGTTCGAGGGTGGCGACGCCTATCTGGACGCCAAATTCCCCAAGCTCGACAAGCTGATCAGCCTGAAGGTGACCGCGCCGCGCCGTAGCGGCGCCGGCCGGCCCTAGTCCGGTCGGCGACGTTCAGATGGCATTGTCAGCGCAAATGCGAAACCGGCCAGCATTCCGGGGAGGAAGTTGGTCCGACGCCATGTTGGCGGCGTCTAACTCGACTTTGCTCCCGCATCCCCTCTGATCAACAGTTCGAGGGCGCACGCAAGGCTTAGCAGATCCTGGTCGCCACCTGATCGGCCCATCAAGGTGAGCCCGACGGGCAGTTGACCAGGCTCGTCGCAAGGAAGGGTGATGGCGCAACGGTCGAGCATATTGGCGATCGACGGGTTGCGGAGGACCTTCAGGTTCAGCCGGTCATAATCTAGATCTTGCTCGAGTTCGTCAAAACGCGGGGCGACGGTCGAAGTTGTGGGGCACAGCACAGCGTCGAAGCGATCGAGCGCCGGTGCGACCTTGGCCATCAGCTCGGCGCGCGCGGCGACGATGCGGCTGTGCTCGCTGGCGGGGCGGCCCGCCGCGAGCGCGATTCGGCGCGCCACGCGGGGATCGACTTCGTGCTCTCGTCCCCTCAGCCTCGGTCCGAGATGGCGGCTAAGCTCCAGCGAGGACAGGCCGCCCTGTGCGTTCAGCTCGGCGACCTGGGACAGGGCGGGAACCTCGACCTCTTCGATCTCCACGCCGGCGACCCGCAACCGGTCCAGCGCGGCACCGTAGGCCGTCGCGACGACCTCATCCAGGCTGTCCAGGACATAGCCTTGCAAGGCGGCCACGCGCGCGCGGCCAGGTACGATGGCGTGATCACGCCTCCAACCCTGGCCGGACATCAAGCCGTCCAGCGCCGCGCAGCAATCCGCCGTCCGGCCGAGTACGCCGACGCAGTCCAAGGTGCTGGACAGCGGGAAAACCCCCGCGCGTGGAACACGACCTGCCGTCGGCTTCCAACCGACCAGGCCGCAGAAGGCGGCGGGGATACGGCAGGAGCCGCCGGTGTCGGTGCCGACCGCCGCCGCCGCCATGCCGGTGGCGACCGAGATTGCGGCGCCGGCCGACGAACCTCCCGGAATGCGGCGCACCTCGGTGGAGCGTGGGTTGGCGGGCGTGCCGTAGTGCGGGTTTAGACCGAGCCCCGAGAAGGCCAGTTCGGTCATGCCGGTCCGCCCGATGACCACCAATCCTGCTACGCGCAGCCGCGCTGCGACCGGCGCATCGACGAGAGCTGCGGGTTCGGACGCAAGCAGGCGCGAGCCCGCCCGAGTTACCTGGCCCGCCTGGTCGATGTTGTCTTTCAAGGAGATCGGGATGCCGGCGTAGGGAGACGGGGGCCGCCCCGACCGGCGTAGTGCGTCCTGTCGGTCCGCTTCCGCAAGCGCAGCGACTGAGACCCCGTGCGGGAAGGCGAGCGCGCCCTCGCCCGCGGGATCGGTGATGGCGTCAAGACAGGCCTCTGTCAGCGCTCGGCTGGTCGTGCGCCCTTCGGCCAGATTCTGCACAAGTCGGCTGAGCGGGGCGGGTGGAAGCATGCCCGCTTGATAGCATGACCCTGGACAGAGAACGCCGCCTCCAAACCAGTCTGCCGACAATTCAGCGCCCATTAAGGACGCCGACTCAGCGCCCGAAACGATACGTTCGTTTGCCGGCGATTGGGACAATGCAGCCATCAAGCTGAATGGGCTCGGGTGAAGCCGTCGGCGCTCCAGTCCTCGCTTCCCACACCATGGTGGACGAAGAAGAAGCCGTCGGGGTCGCAGTGGTCCTTGATCGCTTTGAGCCGTCGATAGTTCTTGCCCCAGAACGCCTGACGCCAGTCCGCGCGGAAGAAGTCGGTCTCCGAGATGTAGGAGCCCCCCTCCGGCGCGACTCTCTTCAGCTCCGTGGAAGCTGCTGCGACGTTGCGGGCGTTGCGATGCGCCTCCGCCATATCCGGCTTCGGGCCCGGCAGGCTGGGGAATGGCGGCGGCCCGCCCGTGGCCACGATCGCCAGGCAAAAGGCGTCGGCCACCGCCGGATTCGTCGGGCAGCGCCGGGCTGCGGCCCTTATCTCCGCCGACGCGCCGGCTAGGCCCTTGTTGAAGTGCAGCCGCACGATCATCGACTGGCTCGCGGCCACCAGCGCGTCGACCAGACGCGGGCGCTCTCGAGGCTGGAGCAGCGAGGCTGGCAGCCACTGGGAATCGTAGCCGTGCAGGAACATCGAGACCTGCTCTTGATCGCCACGCCACCAACCATGACCGGGCGCAGCGTCCCTCCGTGAGTCCAGGATCATGGCCGGATTGCTCTTCAGGTCCCACCAGGCCTGCGCGCGCGAGACGCCGAAATAGGCGTCCTCAATGAAGGTGAAGTCCTGCGGCGAGGCGCGCAGCTCGTCGAAGAAGGGCGCCCAGATCGCCTTGGCCTGCCCGGCGTCTAGGCCTTGGCACACCATCGACACCTCCACCTCGTCTTTGTAGAGGTTGAAGGCTTCGCCCCAGTGCGGGTTGCACAGCGCCTCCGCATAATGGGCGACGAACCGGGCCACCAGCCGCCGGTAGGCCTGGGGCGTCGACGCCTTGATCTTGGCGCCGACGAAGCCGAAGTGCTCTGGCAACGCGTGGGTTTTGAGCGTGAGCCGCGTCACCACCCCGAAGCTGCCGCCCCCGCCGCCTTGCAGCGCCCAGAATAGGTCCGCGTCCTGGCTGGCGTTGACCGTGCGCAACCGGCCGTCGGCGGTGACGATCTCCGCCTGCAGCAGGCTCGCCGCCGCCAAACCGTAGCGTTTGGAGAAGCTGCCGAAACCGCCGCCCTGAATTAGCCCCGCTACGCCCACGCTGGTGCAGCCGCCTCCCTGGACGTAGCGCCCGGCCCGGGTCGTGACCTGCGTATAGGCGTCGATCCACATGCAGCCGGCGTCCAACGTCACCGCGGGCGCCGGCGGGACCGCGCAGCCGGCGGGCACGAACGCGTCGTGCAACTCGATCCGGTTCATCGCGCGCGTCCAGATCAGCAGCGATTCCGGCGCGTTGGAGCCGCCGAGATAGCTGTGCCCCCCGCCCTTGACGACCAAGCGAAGGTTGTTGCGCCGGGCGAAGTTGACAGCCTCGACCACGTCGCCGGAACTGCGGACGGCCACCGCGTAGGCGCTGGCCGTCGGCGTCCAAGCATCGAGCCAGCCTGACACCTGGGTCCCGCCGGGATCATCGCCGAGGGCGAGGGGATTATGCACAATCTTGAGGCTGGCGAGGCACTGCGGCGTGGCGGGCTCGGCCGCGCAGGTCGCCCAGACGGTCCTCGGCCGCACCAGACGCCCACCGACGGCCTGCCTCAGCACCGCCCAGCTCTCTTCGCTTGGCCATGCGGGGTCAGAGGGGCGGATGCGCCGCGCCAGGGCGGAGGCGGCGGTCGCCCGGGCGAGCGGATCGGTCAGCGCTGTGGCGAACGGTAGAGCGGCGACGCCCTTGAGCAGGTGTCGTCTGAGCATTCAAGTCTCCCCGTGGGTGCAAGTTGCGGGTACCGTGGCTGCGACGCTCAAGATCAGGACGGGCATGGCCATCAGGTTCGCTGAAGAGAGGCATGGCCTTACCGCGGCGCAATCGCGGCGGGACGAGCGGCCGGCCGCGAGGGGCGGCGGGATCGCCTCAGGGTCGGACGGCGCGCCAGCAGGGACGAGCAGCGCGCCGCTGCAAGTTCCCCGGCGTATTTATGGGGGCGTGGTCCTCTTCATCCTCACGCTGCTGACGGTGAACGTGTTCACAGCACTGCACGACGCCAGAGGTTCGCTGGAAACCTGGAAGCCCTTCGTCTCTGAATACACCGCCGCCGTGATCATCCTCGCCACCATGCCGGCCGTAGCCCTGGCGGCGGTGCGCACGCCGGTCGGGCGCGGCCGGTGGCTGCGGTTGGCTCTCGTCCACCTTCTGGGCTCGATCGTCTTCTGCGCGGTGGTGGTCTGCGGCTTCGTCGTGTTGCGGAAGCTCATCTTCGCTATGCTTGGCCGCCACTACGTGTTCGGCGGGTTCGGGGAACTCGTCTACGAGTATCGCAAGCTCGTCCTGGCCTATTGCGGCATGGTCGTCGTCTTCCGGCTGTCCGCCCGGACCTACGGCGGAGGTCCTGCCGCGCCGGCGGCGGTACAGACCGAGGCCTCAAAACCCGAGGCGGAGGCGACGTTCGATATTCGCGACGGCGCCAAGCTCATTCGTACGCCGTTGGGCGATATTCTGGCCACGCGCTCGGCCGGCAACTACGTGGAGTTCCATCTCGCCGACGGCCGCCGCCCGCTAATGCGCGTCACCCTGTCGAGCGTAGAGGCGGCGCTTCAACCCCACGGGTTCGTGCGCACGCACCGCTCCTGGCTGGTGAATCCGTCACGCTTGCGAGCTCTCGAGCCGGAAGGCTCTGGCGACTGGCGCATCCTCCTGGACGGCGGAGCAGACGCGCCTCTGTCGCGCCGCTATCCAGAAGCGTTGAAGCTACTACGCCGCGCTTAGGGTCGATCGGATCAGGAAGCGCTGCTCTCGACCGTTATCAAGCGAGAACATGCCGCCGCGCCCCGGAACCGCGTCGATGATGAGCTCGGCCCCGGCCCACGCCGCAGCTTGCGCGCCACCGATATAGACTGGCGCGCCATCTATATCGCCCAGCCTTACGTCGTGGTCGCCGAGCAGAAATTCACCGGCGGGGTAACACATGGGCGAGGAGCCGTCGCAGCAGCCGCCCGACTGGTGGAACATCACTGGCCCATGGTCAGCGACGATCTCAGCGAGCAGCTTCCGCGCAGCCGGTGTTGCGGACACCCCTTCGGGCCGATAGGTCATCATGGCCTCCAGATCTGGGCGACCCCTTTCGAGGCCGCCCCGTTCCGTAGAAGAACTTAGAAAAAACCCAACTTGTTCGGGCTGTAGCTGACCAGCAGGTTCTTTGTCTGCTGGTAATGATCGAGCATCATCTTGTGGTTTTCGCGGCCAATGCCCGACTGCTTGTAGCCACCGAAGGCGGCGTGGGCAGGATAGGCGTGATAGCAGTTGGTCCATACCCGCCCGGCCTTGATACCGCGTCCCATGCGATAGGCCCGATTGGAGTCGCGGGTCCAAACCCCGGCGCCTAGGCCATAGAGCGTGTCGTTGGCGATCTCCAGGGCTTCCTCGTCGGTCTTGAAGGTGGTGACCGACACCACAGGCCCGAAGATCTCCTCCTGGAAAACCCGCATCTTGTTGTGGCCGCGCAGGACGGTCGGCTCGACGTAATAGCCGCCGGCGAGATCGCCGCTCAGTTCCGCCCGCCTGCCCCCGGTCAGCACCTCGGCGCCCTCCTGGCGGCCGATATCGAGGTAGCTGAGGATCTTCTCCAGCTGTTCGGAGGACGCCTGCGCGCCGATCATGGTCGAAGGATCAAGCGGATCGCCCTGCTTGATGGCCTTCACCCGCGCCAGGGCCTTTTCGATGAAGGCGTCATAGATGTCTTCGTGCACCAGGGCGCGGCTGGGACAGGTGCAGACTTCGCCCTGGTTCAGCGCGAACATGGCGAAGCCTTCGAGCGCCTTGTCGAGGAAGGCGTCGTCTTCGCTCATCACGTCCTTGAAAAAGATGTTGGGCGACTTGCCCCCAAGCTCGAGCGTCACCGGGATCAGGTTTTGGCTGGCGTACTGCATGATCAGCCGGCCAGTGGTCGTCTCGCCGGTGAAGGCGATCTTGGCGATACGGCTGGAGGAGGCCAGGGGTTTGCCGGCTTCGAGGCCGAACCCGTTGACGATGTTCAGGACGCCTGCGGGCAGCAGATCGCCGATCAGGTCCGCCAGAACAAGGATCGAGGCTGGCGTCTGCTCGGCCGGCTTGAGCACCACGCAATTGCCCGCCGCCAACGCCGGAGCCAGCTTCCACGTCGCCATCAGGAGCGGGAAGTTCCAGGGAATGATCTGCCCGACCACCCCCAGCGGCTCATGGAAGTGATAGGCGACGGTGTCGTGGTCGATCTCCGAGA
>NZ_LMUL01000007.1:70379-95208 GCF_009765965.1 Caulobacter sp. S45 | reverse complement strand
GCAGGTCCGCGGCGGTGGTTTCGCGGATGGGCTTGCCGTTGTCCCAGCTTTCCGCTTCCGCCAGCATGGACAGGTTGTCTTCCATGCGCTGGGCGATGGCGTTCAGGATCACGGCGCGCTCGGCCACGCTGGTCTTGCCCCAGGCGTCCTTGGCGGCGTGGGCGGCGTCCAGCGCCTTCTCCACGTCGGCGGCGTCCGAGCGGGCGATCTCGCAGAGGATTTCGCCGTTCACGGGCGAGGGGTTCTCGAAGTAGCGGCCGCCGGCCGGCGGCGTCCAAGCGCCTCCGATATAGTTGTCGTAGCGGGCTTTGAACTTGGGCTTTACGGTGCGGATGAAGGCGGGCTTCGTCATGGCGCTTGTCCTGTCTCGTTTCCTCCCGCGCCGCGTTTTCGCGGCGTCGTTGCCCCAAATATCTACCCCTATCGCCCGTTAGGCGAGGGGGCTCCGTCAGCCCAAATAGTCCAGCGGGTGCTTCGCCGTGGGGCCCTCCCCTCCACCACCACCCCTATCATGGCTCGGTTTCTCAAGCCCAAGCTCGGTCCTAGCCCGCTTCCGAAGGAAAATTGGTGCGGCTTACGATCTCTCGCGAGACGGGTTTGCAGCGAAAGGGCCTCCTGGCTGCTCCCTGCTTGCGCCCAAAGCCGTCGGGAAATCTCCGCCGGATACCTGACCTTCAGATCGCCGCAAGGCCGCCGCTCCTAGTCCGCCAAGGCTGGCGCACTGCATTTCAGCAGGTGTGGCCAAGTTTGAGCCCTATACGTTAATCTGAAAACCGCCCGTCAGATCCTGCAAACACCTTCGCCTGGTCCAGCAGGATAGTCATGAAACGTTTCTGGACTGCGGTTGGCAGCCATTCCGTGCGGTGCACGATCCCGACCGCACGTTTCGGCCAAGCCAAGGCCACGGGCAGCACTCTGACGTCCTGGGCCATCGCCCCCTCCCGGATCTGCGAGTGAGACAGAATGGTCAGGCAGGGGCTCTCGGCCAGGACCGCGCCCATCATTCCGAGCGAACTGGTCTCCATCACCACCCGCGGCCGCCGGGGAAGACGGGCGAACAGACTTTCCACGACGGACCGGCGCGGCGTGTCACGCCAAGGCACGACCCATGGATGGTCCGCCAAGTCCTCGTCGTTCAGTTCCGCTCTCCCGGCGAGGGGATGGTGCGCGCCGACGACCACGACATAGGGATCGGCGAACAGACGGCGCTGGCGCACGTCCGGCCCAGGCCGGCGAGGCCTAAGTGCGCCCAAGATCAGGTCGATCTCGCCGTTCTGTAGGCTACGGACCAGAAACGCGTGCGCGCCCTCCTCTAATGAAATGGCCACCTGGGGATGGGTGCGCAGCAACTCGCCGACCGCGCGCGCCAGCACTGCCTTGGGCATCAGCGGCAGGCAGCCGATGGACAGTCGCCCGTCCGCTGCGCCCTGGGCGATGGCGAGCTCGTCCAGCCCCTGATCGACCTCCAGCAGGGCCAGCCGCAGGTCGGAGGCCAGCTTCAGCCCGGCGGGTCCGGCTGCGATTCCGTGAAGCTGACGCTGGTACAGCGCGACCCCCAGCGCGGCCTCCAGGCTGCGTGCGGCCCGCTGCAGGGTGGGCTCGGCGATGTCCAGGGCGGCCGCGGCGGCGCGGAAGGAGCCAGCGTCCGCAATGGCCAGGTGGCAGCGCACCTGAGCGTCGCTCAGGTTGCGGGTGCGCGCGGCGTGGCGACCGGTTGGCGCCGCGAGGATGGCCAGGCTGGCCTCAATCCGATGCAGCATCCGCTCGGCGCGGCGGTGCAGAATGCGCCCAGCCGCGGTGGGCGAGCTTCCGCCGGCTCCGCGTTCCAGCAACAACTCTCCCACCTCGTCCTCCAGCTTGGACAGGGCGTGAGTGGCGGCGGGCTGGGACAGGCCTACAGCGTTAGCCGCAGCCCCGATGGAGCCCAACCGTACAGCCGCCTCGAAGATCACCAAGCGGCGCAAGGTTGGACGGTTCGCGGGGGTGGCGATACGGATCATGGCGGGAACTTAGCAAAAATATATGGGGACGCACGATCTCTGAATGATTGTTCCGCCAGAACTGCGGCTAGGTTCGAGACAAGTCCGAATGGACGCGTAGTCGCGGGGAGGATCATGATCGAAATTTTCGATACCCATACTCACGTTATATCATCGGACCCTGTGCGCTATCCCGTCGCACCGGTCGGCGGCCATCAATCCTCTTGGTCAATCGCGCGCCCAGTGAGCCATCCCGAACTAATTCGGGCCATGGACGCGGCTGGTGTCGCCAAGGCGGTTGTCGTGCAGGCCTCCACCGTCTACGGGCACGACAACATCTATGTGGTCGAGGCCGTGAAGGCCCACCCGGATCGATTCGTCGGCGTCTATTCGATCGACGCCCTCGCGCCCGACGCGGTGGAAAAGATCGCCTACTGGCAGGACCAGGGCCTGTTCGGGTTTCGCCTGTTCACTACGGGCACTACCCTGCCCGGCCAGCAAGACTGGCTGGGAGACGAGGCGTCTTTCCCAGCCTGGGCCTACGCCGAGGCGAACGGCATCCCGGTGTGTCTGCAGATGACCATGGACGGCCTGCCCAAGCTGCGCATGTTGCTGGAGCGGTTCCCCAAGGTGCGGGTGCTGCTAGATCACCTCGCCCGCGTCGATCCTTCGGATGGACCGCCCTACGCCGCCGCCGCCGCCCTGTTCGACATGGCCGCCTATCCCGGCGTGTTCCTGAAGCTGACCAATCGCACCCTGGCCATGGCTGCGACCGGCGCCTCCACTTCAGTGGACTTCGTGTCCAAGGTCTTGGCGACGTTCGGGGCCAGCCGGATCGCCTGGGGATCCAACTTCCCCGCTGCAGAAGAGCCCCTCCCCGAGCTGCTGGCCGAGGCCAAGGCGGCGCTGGCCGGCCTGCCCGAGACCGACCAACGCATGATCTTCTCTGGCACGGCGGCCCAGATCTATCCCGGCTTGAAGGGCATGGTCCATGCCTGATCAGGTCGTCTTCAGCTCGGTGCTGTCCAACTATCCGCACACCGAGGCGCTGAAGTCGGGCGCGCTGAGCAGTCCCGAGGTTCAGCTGGCGTTCGAGGAGGTCGAGCCGGTGCACAAGGCCTTCGCGCCCATGGTGCGTCGCGAGGCCTACGACCTGTGCGAGATGGCGGTGGTCACCGCCCTGCAGGCCATCGCCTACGACCGGCCAGTGGTGCTGCTACCGGCGGTCGTGGCCTCGCGTTTCCAGCGCGGCTGTATCATCGGCTATGCCCCGCGCGGGCCGCTTAAGGCGGAAGACCTCGCGGACAAACGGATCGGGGTGCGGGCCTATACCCAGACCACCGGCATGTGGGTGCGCTCCCACCTCGCGGAGGACTACGGCCTGCCGATCGAGCGGATGAACTGGTTCACCCAGGACCCTGCCCATGTGGAGCAGTTCGGGGATCCCGCCTGCGTGACTCACGCACCAGACAAGTCGCTGCCGGACATGCTGCGCGACGACGACGTGGACGCCGCCATCCTGGGCAACGACCTGCCCAAGGGCGAGGCGTTCGCGCCGCTCTATCCCGACGCCATCGCCCGCGACCGGGCCTGGTGGGAGAAGCACCGCTTCATGCCGATCAACCACATGGTGGTGGTCAGCCGGAAGGCGGCGCGCGCGCACCCTGAAGCGGTTCGTGCCGCCTACCGGCTGATGGCCGAGGCCGAAGCCGCGGTGCGGCCGCCCTCTGGCGAACCGAGCAAGACACTGTTCGGGCTCGACGCCCTGCGCAGGCCGCTGGAGACCACCATCGAGACCTGCGCACGCCAGCTGCTGCTGCCCCGCAAGCTCACCGTCGACGAAGTGCTGGGCGAGGCCGCCGAGCTGCTCGGAGATGAGGGACGTTAGACCAAGCATACAGGACGCCCGGCCAACGGGCGCGACGATAGTAAAGCCACCAGGGAGGGTGGAGACCTTGACCCAGCATACCGCAGTCATGAGCGCCCATCCGGCGCGCCGGCCATTCTACCGCGACCTGTCCATCCAGGTGTTGGTGGCCATGGCTTGCGGCGTTGCGCTGGGTGTGTTCGCGCCCAATGTTGGCCAGACGCTCAAGCCCTTGGGCGACGCCTTCATCCGCCTGATCCAGATGGTGGTCGGCCCGATCATCTTCTGCACCGTCGTGCACGGGATCGCGACCGTCCGCGATCTGGGCAAGGTCGGGCGGATCGCGATCAAGGCGCTGATCTATTTCGAGGTGGTGACCTCCGTCGCGCTGGTGATCGGGCTGGTGACAGCTAACCTGCTGCATCCCGGCGTCGGCATGCACGTGGATCCCGCAGCTCTGAAGAGCGCGATCCCGGGCGCCGACCCTGAGGGGACCAAGCGCCTGACCGATGTCGGCGACTTCCTGCTGAACCTGATCCCCAACACCGCGGTCGGCGGCTTCGCCAAGGGCGACATCCTACAGATCCTGCTGTTCTCGGTGCTGTTCGGCTGCGGGCTGGCCACGGTGGGCGACAAGGCCCAGCCGGTGCTGGACGTGGTGGACGGCGTGACCAAGGCGCTGTTCTGGGTCATCGGCCTGGTGATGAAGCTGGCCCCGCTGGCCTCCTTCGGCGCCATGGCCTTCACCGTGGCCAAGTTCGGACTGGCCTCATTAGTGTCGCTGGGCGCGTTGATCGGCGAATTCTACCTGACCTGCTTGCTGTTCTTCCTGCTCGTGCTGGCGCCCATCTCCGCCTATGCGGGCTTCAACCTGCTCAAGCTGATGGGTTACATCCGCGAGGAACTGCTGCTGGTGCTGGGCACCAGTTCGTCGGAAAGCGTCTTCCCGCAGCTCACCGCCAAGCTGGGCCGACTGGGTGTGCAGGACCAGGTGGTGGGGCTCGTCCTGCCCACCGCCTACAGCTTCAACCACGACGGCACCTGCCTCTATTGGGCCGCCGCCGTCGTTTTCCTGGGCCAGGCCACCGGGGTGCATATGGACTGGCGCGAACAGGTCGCCCTGCTCGGCATACTGCTGCTGACATCCAAGGGCGGGGCGGGGGTTTCCGGCTCGGCCATCGCCGTGCTGGCCATGACGCTGGCGGCCACCAAGGCCATCCCGGTGGGCTCGATCGCCCTGATCCTGGGGGTGCACCGGGTGCTGTCGGCGGCCTTCGTCTTCACCAACATAGCCGGCAACTGCGTCGCCACTCTGGTGGTCGCCAAGTGGGAGGATGCGGTCGACCGCCGCCGCCTACAGGCCGAACTCGACGCCGGCTTTCACCCAGCATGAGTAGGCGCGTCCAGTGAAACCGACCTGACCTAACGCAACGACCCGCCGGCGGAAGAACCGGCGATTTCAGAGGGGAGAAAACATGACTACCATCCTGTGGGGGCGCACCGCGTCCTCGCTGACGCTGGTGCTTTGCCTTGCGGGCGCCGCCGAAGCTCAGACCGCCCAAACCAATCAAGCGCCGGCGAACAGCCAGCCCTATTACGGACCCGCCTCACCGAACGCCAACGGCGCACCGGTGGGTCCTCGCGTGGCCGACGCCCTGGCTCAGCCTGGCGGTGAAGATCGGGGACCCGCCGGCCCCTTCAAGCCCGTTTCCGACTACCTGGGCAATTACGGCGTCAGCCTGCGCGGGGTGCTGATCGACCAGTACGCCAACAACCCCGTCGGCGGTGTGCACCAGGGCAACGACAACGTCGGCCAGCTCAACTTCGGCTTCGACGTCGACCTGGACAAGGCCGTGGGCATCCCCGGCGGCTCGTTCCACGCCACCATCTACCGCGACTACGGTTTCAGCCTGGCCAAGGACACCACCGGCACCCTGGTCAAGCAGCAGAACATCTACAAGAACGCCTTCCCGCAGTTGCACATGGGCCTGTTCGCCTACGAGCAGAAGCTCCTGAACGACAAGCTGGACATCATCGTCGGCCGGGTGGGCACCACCGCCTACTACGCCCACCTGATCCCGGCTTGCGACTTTCAGAGCGGCGCGACCTGCGGAGTGCCGACGATCCTGAACTCGGAATCCGGCTTTGGCCTGCTGCCCTCCGCCACCTGGGGGATGAACGTCACCTACCACTTCACTCACGAGGTCTACTTCTCCACCGGCGCCTTCGAGGTGAACCCCTTCATCCAGCACACCAATGGCTGGGACTGGTCCACCAAGTTCGCAACCGGCTTCACCACACCGTTCGAACTGGTGTGGGCGCGGCCGAGCCTGAAAACGGAGGCCTATCCGTTCGAGCTAAAGTTCGGCGGCTACGTCAGCACGGCGCCGCATGCCGACCCGCTCTACAATACCAAGGGCCAGTCGCTGGGAACCTTCGGCGGCACGGCCTTGAATGATTCCACCCGTGACGGCCTCTACCTCATGGGCGATCGGGTCGTGTGGCGACCCAACCGCGCCAGCAACGAAAACCTCAACCTGTTCTTCGGAAGCATCGTGCCGCTCGAGGACGAGGAGACCCTGCGCCAGCAAGAATTTGCCGGAGCGGTGCTTACCGGCGCCATCCCGGGTCGTCCTTACGACACCATCGGCGTGATGGGATCTTATATGCAGATCTCCCCGCGTGAGCTGGAGTTCCTGGATGAGTCCCGCGTCAAGGCTGGCGGCAACGGTCGGAACAGCCCGGACGAAGGAGTGTTCGAGGTGAACTACGGCATCCAGGTGATGCCGTACATGGTCTTGACTCCCAACTTCCAATACATCGCCAATCCCGACAACTCCGGCTTCGCAAAAATCAACTTCGTGCCCAAGAACATCGTGGTGATCGGGCTGTCCCTCACCATGGGTGTCAGCAAGATCTTGGGCTTCGCCGGCATCGGTTCAGGCGGGGACTGAGCATGGACTTATGCAAGTAACGGTCGAAAACTTAGGAGACCTATGATGGGTGGCGTTGTGATCACGGGATGTCCGCGCACGCCGGCGGATGTGGTGGCCCGCTTCGACGGGATCGGAGTGGCCACCGTCCACGAGGCTCGGGGGCGCACCGGTCTGCTCGCCGCCTACATGCGGCCGATCTATCCCGGTGCGCGGGCGGTGGGAAGCGCGGTGACCGTCAGCCTCGCCCCGGCGGACAATTGGATGATCCACGTGGCGGTGGAGCAGTGCGCCGAGGGCGACGTACTGGTGGTCGTTCCCACCTCGCCCTGCGACACCGGCTATTTCGGCGAGCTGCTCGCCACTTCGTTGGCGTCGCGCGGTGTGCGCGGCTTGGTGATCGAAGCAGGCTGCCGCGACGTGAAAGAACTGAGTGCAATGCGCTTCCCGGTTTGGTCGCGCGCGGTCAGCGCCCAGGGCACGGTGAAGGAGACGGTGGGCTCGGTGAACATACCCGTGGTCTGCGCCGGCCAGCTTATCCACCCTGGCGACCTGATCGTGGCCGACGACGACGGCGTCGTGGTCGTCCCTCGGCTCGCCGCCACTCAGGTTGCGATCAAGAGTGAGGAGCGGGAGGCCAAGGAGGCCAAGACCCGCGCGCGGCTGAAGGCTGGGGAGCTGGGCCTGGACATCTATTCCATGCGCGAAGGCCTCGCCGCCAAGGGCCTAGTCTACCGGACCTACGAGGGAGAGTGAGGCCATGGGCCTGATCATCGACTGTCACGGCCACTACACCACCGCGCCGGAGGCCCACAACGTCTGGCGTGAGGCCCAGAAGGCGGCGTTCAAGGCCGGCGAGGCGCCGCCGTCCTATCCCGAGATTCCCGACACGGAGGTCAGGAGCTCCATCGAACGCAACCAGCTCCGCCTGATCCACGAGCGGGGCCTGGACGTAACCGTCTTCTCGCCTCGCGCCTCGGCCATGGCCCACCATGTCGGCGACGCCGAGGTCAGCCTGGCCTGGTCGCGCGCCAACAACGACCTGATCGCACGGGTAGTGCGGCTGTTCCCCTCGAGCTTCGCGGGCGTCTGCATGCTGCCCCAGTCGCCGGGGACCGGCCTGGAGACTTCGATTGCCGAACTGGAACGGTGCGTGAGCGAGCTCGGCTTTATCGGCTGCAACCTGAACCCAGATCCCGGCGGCGGCCACTTCGACGCCCCGGCGCTCACTGACCGCTATTGGTATCCCCTCTACGAGAAGATGGTCGAGCTGGACGTGCCGGCCATGATCCACGTCTCGGGCAGCTGCAATCCGGGCCTGCACGCCACCGGTGGCTTCTACATCGCCGCCGACACTATCGCCTTCATGCAGCTGCTGGAGGGCGACCTGTTCAAGGACTTCCCCACCCTGCGGTTCATCATCCCACACGGCGGGGGGGCCGTCCCCTATCACTGGGGCCGCTACCGGGGGCTGGCCGACATGCTGAAGCAACCGGACATCGAAACCCACCTGATGAACAACGTCTTCTTCGACACTTGCGTCTACCACCAGCCGGGCATCGACCTGCTGGCCGACGTCATCGCCAACAAGAACATCCTGTTCGGTTCGGAGATGATCGGGGCGGTGCGCGGGATCGACCCGCAGACCGGACACTACTTCGACGACACCAGGCGCTATATCGACGCGCTGGAGATCAGCAAGGCCGAACGTAACGCGATCTTCGAAGGCAATGCGCGGCGCGTCTTCCCACGCCTCGACGCCCTACTTACGGCCCAGGGGCGCTGAGCCGGGACGCCTTATGACACTCTCGCTGACGGCTGCACTGTACCTTGCGAGACCAGATACGCCCGGTCCAGCCAACTGATATTGCAACGAATATTTGGGGACGCGAGCTGTGAAACCTTCGAACCTTTCTATCGGGAGAAAGCTTGTCGCAAGTTTCGCTGCGATTATTTTCACCTTCATCATCGCGTCCGCAATTACCGGCGCGCGCTTCCGGAACGTCCACGGGGCCGTCGAAACAAGTCAGAAAAGCTATCGAATGCTTCAGTACAGCCAGAGCCTCGTGCTTGCGCTTGTCGATCAGCAGGATGCTCTTCGCGGATACGTCGCCGACACCACCCCCCTTTTTGTAAAAAACTATAATAATTACAATAAAGATTATGAAAACAATCTTCGCAAGTTAAAGGCGGAAATATATTCTCGGGATCAACAGCACCTCCTGGATCAGATCGTCTCTTTTGCAACGACTTTCCATCGACAAGCGGATCGCTCATTCGCGCTCGCACGGGACCCCGCCCAGATCGGCGAGCTTCGCCGCTCTATAGTCAACGCTGCGCGACTCCTTGAATTAAAAAAGGTCACCGAGCAGTTCGATGCTCGGGAAAACGGACTGCTCATTGAACGCGCGCGCGCCGAGAACAACTCGTTTGGGATGGGCATGGCGGCGCTCTGGACCGGCGCGTTTTCCGCGGTTGCGATCGCGCTGGGCGCGGGCTTTTGCCTGTTCGGTCTGATCGCCAAGCCGATTGTCGGCATGACAGCCGCGATGCGCCAGCTGGCCGCAGGCGACAACACCGTGGCGGTGCCGGCCATGGGTCGTTTGGATGAGGTAGGCCAAATGGCCGAAGCGGTGGAGGCGTTCAAACAGGCGGCGATCGAGAAGGTCCAGTTAGAAGGGCAGAGCGGCGAGCACCGTCGTCAGGCCGAGGCTGAGCGCGCCCGCAACGAGGCCGACAAGGCCCAAGCCGCCCATCGCCAGACCGTGGCCATGGAAGACCTGGCCCAGGGCCTTGAGAAGCTGTCGGCGGGCGACCTGGTGTTTCGCCTGTCCACCCCCTTCTCGGCCGAATACGAAAAGCTGCGAGCCGATTTTAACGCCGCCATGGACAAGCTGCAGCAGGCCATGGGCGTGGTCGCCGCCAACACTTCGGCCATCCGCTCGGGCGCGGGCGAGATCTCGTCGGCTGCCGACGACCTGTCTCGCCGTACCGAACAGCAGGCCGCCAGCCTGGAGCAGACGGCCGCCGCCCTCGACGAGATCACCGCCACAGTAAGGAAGACGGCCGAAGGCGCGCTGCATACCCGAGATGTGGTGGGCGAGACCAAGGCCGACGCGGAGAAGTCCGGCGAGGTGGTGCGTGAAGCGGTTGCGGCCATGAGCGGGATTGAGCAGTCATCCAAGCAGATCGGCCAGATCATCGGCGTCATTGATGAGATCGCCTTTCAGACCAACCTATTGGCCCTGAACGCCGGGGTGGAAGCCGCTCGGGCGGGGGACGCCGGGCGTGGCTTCGCGGTGGTGGCGTCGGAGGTGCGGGCCCTTGCCCAGCGCTCAGCGGAGGCGGCCAAAGAGATCAAGGCCCTGATCGCGACTTCAACCCACCACGTGTTCTCGGGCGTCAAACTTGGGGGCGAGACCGGCGAGGCTCTGGAGCGCATAGTGGTCCAGGTCGCCGAGATCAACATCGTAGTGGCCGAGATCGCCGCCAGCGCCCAGGAACAGGCCGCGGGACTTGCCGAGGTGAACACCGCGATCAATCAGATGGACCAAGTGACCCAACAGAACGCCGCCATGGTGGAGCAGTCCACTGCAGCCACGCACAGCTTGACTCGGGAGACCGAGGCCTTGGCCCGACTGATCGGCCAGTTCCACACCGGAGCCGAGTCCGAGCTGGTGCGGAAGGACCTCGTCCAGCCCCGTCCCCCTGCGCCGACGCCGCGCGCACCTGCCTCGGCCATGAAGGCCACGGGGCGTGGCGGCGCGGCGCGCAAACCAGGTGCTTCCGAGGACGGGTGGGAGGGGTTCTAGACTTGGCCCGTACCAGCCCGTGGCAAGTTTCGGGACGAAGCGACCGCTCGACGCCCATAGCGGTCGCGGCTTTCCTCCTGCAATCGGCTTCTGGACCGATTCATCTCGTTCATCTCGATCCCGTTCTCTGCTCGCGGGCGTAGAGGATCGGCGGGGTGCCGACGTGCCGGCCGAAGGCGACGCTGAAGGTGCTTGCCGAGCTGTAGCCTACGCGGGCGGCGACCTGGGCCACGCTCGCTCCTTCCCGACGCAGCAGGTCCTTGGCCTGGGCCATGCGCCAGCCCAGCAAGTATTCTATCGGCGCGACGCCCACCTCACGCCTGAACCGCTCGAAAAAGGTCGACCGCGAGAGCCCCGCCTCCCTCGCCAGTTCGGCCACGGTCCAGGCCTGGGTTGGACGCTCATGGATCTGGCGCAGCGCGACGGCGAGGCGGGGGTCGGCGAGGCCGCGCAGGAGGCCTGGGGGCGCCACAGGCCCGGCGGTGGAGCGGATCGCCTCGATAAGCAGGACATCGAGCAGACGAGCCAGGATCGTCTCGCGTCCGGGGCGGTCGCCGCGGGTCTCCTCGTTCACCAGCTCGACCAGGGTGATCAGCCGCCTGTGCCCGCGCACATGGACGAGTTGCGGGAGCAGCGACACCAGCAGGTTGGCGTCGTCCGAGCCACACACACAGTGACCCACGAGCATGCGCACACTAGGCGGCGCGTCGGGGTCGCCGAGCCGGAACACACCAGGGCTAGTCTCGACGTGCTGGGTCTGGACGCCAGGCGGCGGCGGCTCGAGACTCGAGGTGACGGAATCGCACGATGCGGGCACGAGGGCGAAATCGCCCCGTTCGAGCGTGATCGGCTCCCGCCCGTCGGTCGACAGGCGCAATGAACCGTCGAGCACCGCGCAGTAGAAGGGCCCTCCCCCCTCGGAGCGCCGCACGGTCCAAGGGCCGCCTGCGACGACCAGTTTTGAGAATGAGGCGCTCGGCTGGAGCAACTCGACGATCTGGGTGAGTGGATCGGACACTTTCGGACTTTCGCAAATGCGATCTGGACTTTCTCTCGTAGCTGGTCCGCCCGCGCTCGCCTACCTGTCACTCCACAATAGGAGCTCACATGAACACGATCCTCATCACCGGGTGCTCGTCCGGCTTTGGCCTTGAGACGGCGCGCTACTTCCTCGACCGCGACTGGACCGTCATCGCCACCATGCGCACGCTGCGCGAGCACGTCCTGCCCCGCTCCGATCGGCTTCGGATCCTGCCGCTGGACGTCACCGACGCAGACAGCATCGAGCGCGCCGTGCACGCGGCCGGGCCAATCGACGTCCTGGTCAACAATGCGGGCGTCGGCCTGCTGAACGCGCTGGAAGGCGTTTCCATGGACCAGGTCCGTGAGGTGTTCGAGACCAACACCCTTGGGACCATCGCCATGACCCGGGCGGTGCTGCCGCAGTTCAGGACGCGGCGTTCCGGTGTGGTGGTCAACGTGACCTCGACCGTGACGCTGCGGCCGCTGCACCTGCTCTCGGTCTACACGGCCAGCAAGGCCGCGGTGAACGCCTTCACCGAGTCGCTGGCGCTGGAACTGGAGCCGTTCGGCGTGCGCGCGCGGGTGGTTCTGCCCGGCCGTTCGCCCGAGACCGCGTTCGGCGACAACGCCCGCACCCGCATGGGAATGGATATACCCGAGGCCTACGGCGCCATGGCGGCTCAGGTCTTCGCGCGCTTTCAACAGTCGACGGAGGAGGTCACGCATGCGCTGGATGTGGCGGAAGCGGTGTGGCGGGCGGCGACCGATCCATCCTGCCCGATACGCCTCCCCGCAGGGGCGGACGCGGTGGCGTGGGCCAAGGCAGGCTGATCGCGCCAGTCCTAATCGACATCCGAGGCGTCGGTGCAAAGGGATAGCTTCCATTCGGAATGCAAGGCTAAGCTGCCCACATGCTTGAGAGCGAACCTAGTCGGACAGCCTTTGCAGCCGCTTCCTATCGGGCAGCGCACCAGGTCTTTGAGCAGGGCCGCTTTTTCAAGGACCCGGTCGCCCTGAAAATTCTCGGCGTTGATCCCAAGACCATTCGCCAAGATCAGGAATTTCACGAAGCGCGGCGCGGGATCAGGTTCTTCGTGGTCGCGCGGGCGAACATCGCTGAAAGTGCGCTGAAGACCGCCGTCGACGAACGTGAGGTGGGCCAATTGGTCGTGCTGGGCGCAGGGCTCGACACCTTCGCCTACCGCAATCCTTTCGGCGAGCGGTTGAGGGTCTTCGAGGTCGACCATCCCGCGACCCAGGCATGGAAGCGACGTCGACTCAGCGAGGCTGGTGTCACCGTACCTGGAAACGTGACCTATGCGCCCATGGACTTCGAGCGCGACAACCTATCCGAACGGCTCTCGCTGGCCGGACTCGCCCCAAATGTTCGCACCTTTTTCACCTGGCTCGGCGTCGTGCCCTACATGACGTCGCAGGCCGTTGCCTTGACCCTATCGCAAATCGCCGCGCATCCCGCCGGAGCGGAAGTGGCTTTCGACTACACAGAGGCGCGTGAAAACATCGATCCCGCCCTTCGCCCTCAATATGAAGAGCGGGCTGCGCGGGTCGCTGCCGCCGGCGAACCCTTCCTCAGCTATTTCGCTCCCGCCGAGTTGCACGATCAGCTTCGTGAGTTCGGCTTCCGGCGGATCAAAGACTTCGACATTCCGTCGATGCTCGCCCACCTTTTAGGGCAAGCAACCCCATCAACGGCCGCAAGCCGTCAGGCCGGCGGTCACGTCTTACTGGCCAGCACCATACTTCGTTAGCGCGTTGGGACTACGGCAAGCCTCCCGTCTCGAGGAAACCTGGAGCAGGCCCCTTCAAAAGAAGCGCTCAGCCCGCCTCGGCGACGGTAGGCTTCCCCTCACCCGCGCTCTGCTCGAACTCTAAGATGTCGCCGGGCTGGCAGTCGAGATAATCGCAGATCGCCTCCAGGGTGGAGAAGCGCAGCCCCTTCACCTTGCCTGATTTCAGCAGTGAGAGGTTCGCCTCGGTTATCCCAACAGCTTCGGCGAGCGCCTTGGAGCGTACCTTGCGCTTGGCCAGCATGACGTCGAGGCGGACGATGATGGGCATCAGACAAACCCCCGACCGTCTTCCTCGATCTCACGCCCGAGCGTCATCACGGCGGCGATGACGAAGAGCAGCAGACCGAGCACCACCTCCTGAACGCTACCCAGGTGCGCCCAACGCCGGTCCACTTCTAGGCCCGTTGCGACGAGCGCGAGGTGGCAAAGGAAGGGTAGCAGGCCGTCGGCCACAAGCCATGCGCCGGTGTCGCGTAGCCGCCGCGTGTTGGCCGGCTGGAACACCGCACCTCGGCTATAGAGGCGGAACAGCGCCGCCTGGTTCAGGAGGATGGCGAGCTTGGGGGCCTCCCGGACGACGGCGACCAAGGCGTAGACGATCTTCTCCCGCAGCGGCAGGGCGCCCAGCGCCGTGTAGCCCGCAGGCATGTGGCCAGACGTGGCGAACCAACCGCCCTGCGGCCCAAGCCCGACCATGCCGCCCCGATACAGGAACATCGCTGCCAACACCGTCGCGATCAGAACGGTGAACAGAATCGCCAGGACCAGAAAACCGAGACACAGCACGCGACTGAAGGCTCGCACGCGCGCGGAGAGGCTGGGCTGGGAACGTGGGTCCCGCCGCACGGGGAAGAGCGCGAGCACGTTTGACAAGGAGTCGATCCGCAAAAATTAATTGCCGCAAAACAATAATTAATTCAACTTCAGCGTAGCCCTTCTCAGCCTTCGAGGCCAGCATGACCGTCGCCACACGCCTGCGCGTGAGAACCCTGCCGCTCGCCCTAGCCCTTGGAACGGCGACCTTAGCCAGCTGTGTGGTTCCACCGCCCACGCCCGATATGCGCCAAGCGAGCCGAGCGACGCCGACGTCCTCCGGTCCCGTCCCGTTCCAACTCGACGATAACCGGGTCTTCGTGCCGGTGACGCTGATCTCCTCCGACGGGCGGGAGCGGCGGACGCTCGCTTTCATGAACATGGGCTTCGCCGGGCCCGCACTCTCCAACGCCCTCTATCGCGATCTCGGCGTCAGCGAAGAGCGTCCGCTCCGGATGCGGATAGGCCGGACGGAGATCGCCATCGACCCACGCACGGTGCAGCCAGAGAGCGAGGTGCTGGATTTTCAACTGCACCTCACGCCCCGGCACGGCCCAACCACGCCCCACGAGCAGGCTGCCTACGCCGCCAAGAAGGCGCAAGGGCCGGGCGGGCTGATGAAGGCGGTGGTCGGACCGCTGCCGGTGGAGGCGGTCCTGCCCGCGGGCCTGTTGACGCCCTACCGGGTGACGCTCGACTATGGCGCGCGCATCCTCAGCCTCGATCCGCCCGGCGGCCCGACGCCGGATGGGACACCTGTTCCAATGCGCGTGAACCCTGCAACAGGCTTCGCAACGGTGGACGCAACTATCGGCGGCGAGCGCCGGGCATTGGTGATCGACGACGGCGGGAGCTTCAGCGCACTTCGGCTCGGTCTTGCCCATTCGATTGCGCGGCGCCACCGGGACTGGCTGAGAAGCGACGACGGGATTGGCGAAGCTAACCTGTCGCTGGGAGACAGCGACGTCGGCGCGCCCGTGCTCCGCGCGTCCGACGCCCGGCTCGGTCCACTGACGCTCGCGCCGTTTGACCTCGTCGGTTTCGGCGTACCCGGCCTGGTGGGCGCAATCGCCACCCCGGCCTTCTGGAACTACTACTCGAAAAAGGCTGGCGAGCGGGTGGACGGCTGGCTCGCCGGCAATGTGCTGAAGTCGTTCCGGCTCACGCTCGATTACCCAAATCGCATGAGCTGGTGGCGTCGGGAAGCGCCTCTAGACACAGGTGAGTTGGACCAGGTGGGCCTAGTGCTGGAGCGCGGCGGTCGGACCGTGACGGTCGCCGGGATCGCGCGCAGGAACGGCCGGCCGACGGTGGTCGGCGTTCTGCCACGCGACCGACTGATCAGCGTGGATGGGCGCGCCGTGGACGGCCTCACCCGAGGTCAGCTCCTCGCCACCCTGCACGGCCAGCCGGGAGACACGCGCGACCTTATCCTCAACCGCCAGGGCGAGCGGATTGAGACCGGAGTGAAAGTGACCGCTTTCTAGTCGGCCAACTCAGCTGTCGCCGATTGGTAGGCAAAACGTCCGGGCAACCATCCTCCCCCGCAGGCCTCGGATGACTCGCGGCCGAAGATTATTCCCAGCGAATTGCTTACCGAGTTTAGGCTGGAAGCGGGGTTCAGAATTCGCCACAAGCGTCGCCATGGACGTCCACCCCCTCGATCGGCCGATCTGGAACGCCTTGAACACCGGCTGGCGCCATCTGGCCCAGGGCGAAGGACGCGCCCTTAGACTGGACCCGACGTACGGGCCTTTCGCGGCCTGCGTTGACGACTCTCCGGAAAGCCTCGCGGCCCTCGCGGCGCTCGATCCCGGCGAGACCGGCCTCTACATGGTGGAGACCGAGACGTTTCCAGCGCCATCGACCATGGCGGCCAAGCCCGCGTTGTGCGTGCAGATGGTTGCGGAACACGCTCTGACCGAGCCGCCCAGCTTCGACTACATCCCGCTTGCTGAAGCAGATGGAGCGGAGATGCTGGCGCTCGCCACCCTGACCCGGCCGGGTCCCTTCTCCATCTGCACCCACAGGTTCGGCGGGTTCATCGGGGTTAGACGCAAGGGGCGGCTGGTGGCGATGGCCGGAACGCGGATACGCGTGCCGGGCTTCGCCGAGGTCAGCGGAGTGTGCACCCATCCAGACCATCGCGGCCAGGGCTACGCCGGCGGACTGATGCGCGAGGCGATGGTGCGTATACTGGAGTGCGGTGAGACGCCGTTCCTCCACGCTTACGCCAGCAATACTGGTGCGATCCGGCTCTATGAGAGCTTGGGGTTCACAATCCGCCGCGAGATCGTGCTGACGGTGCTGACCGAGAGCTCGGGCCCCGATAATGTCCTAGGCGGACTTTAGCGCGCGTTCGGAAACCGGACGCTAGCTGGGGCTGAAGCGCCCTAGATGGCGTTCCTCTCTATCCTTGCAATTTGCGCTTAGATACGGAGCGACGAGAAGTGCGCGTCAAGCGCGTCCTGCGCCCCAGTCCTGGCCACTGATACGATGTCCGGTCCGGCGCCCGTGCCGGAGAAAAACCTCAGATCGAGCAGCCCTAGTGGCCAGCACAGCCTGTAGGTGTGGCGTGAGGAAATCCGGTTGGCGGGCCCGTTCACCCGAAAACCTGCCTCCTGCGGCTACAGCGACGAAGACCGAACGGTCGCGCAACAAGCCAACGGGTGCGCCTTCGGTATCGACATGCATTCACGCGATCTGCTGAAGGCGGGTTTGTCGGTGGACAAATTCGTTCTCGTTAAGGCCTGGAGCGACGCGGACGGCTTGTTCAGCACCCGGGGACGGGTCGCACTCACCTGGGCCGAGACAGTGACGCGAGTGGCCGAAACCGGCGTTCCCGATGCCGACTACGCGAGCGCCGCGGCCTACCGCAATAGCGAGGGGATCGGCCGACCGCTCCGAGACGTTGACTTCCTCGGAGGAAGCATGACGGCTTATGACGCGACCCAAAAGCTCCGCGTGGCCGAGATTCGAGGTGTCCCCGCAGGGGACACTCCCAATCAGGCTGGCAAGGCGAAGCTTGCACTCCTTGCGCTTTTCTTCTTTTCGGCGGACCAGACCGGAATCGGGCCGTTCTTCAGCGTCTATCTGATCCAGCACGGTTGGAAAACCGGAATGCTCGGCACAGTTATGACGATCGGCGGCTTGACCGGTCTCGCCATGGCCATACCGGCTGGCGTCGTGGTGGACCGCACCACCCGCAAACGCAGCTATGTCATCATCGCCTGCGCCACAGCTGTGATTGGCTCGCTTATGGTCTGGGCGTCGCAGAGTGTGGCGATGGTGGTGTCCTCCCAGATCATTGGCGCCGTCGGCGGCGCAGCAATCGGCCCAGCCATGCTGGCGCTGACACTGGGCGTGGTGGGCCAGAAGGGGTTCAGCAAATATTTCGGCCGCAACCAGGCGTTCAATCACGCGGGCAACTTGGGGGGGGCGGCGGTTTCGGGCTTTCTGGGCTGGAAGTTCGGCTTCACCGCCGTCTTCATCATGGGCGCTATACTGGGAACGACTTCGATTCTGTGCACCCTGGCCGTTCCCCGCGCGGCCGTCGACGATCACGCGGCGCGAGGCTTGCGCAAGGACGGAAACGGAGCCGGAAGGATCAAGGGTTTCGCAGAGGTGCTGAAGTCGCGGCCCCTGCTGCTGTTGGCGGCTTGCGTGACGCTCTGGAGCCTTGGCAATGGCGCCATGCTGCCGCTCTACGGCCTGTCGGTGGTGCAGGCCAATAAGGTGAATCCGGCCTTGTTCACCGCCCTAGTTGTGATGGTCGCCCAGGCGGTCATGGTGCTCTCGGCCATCACCGCCTCGAGGCTGATCCGCATTCGAGGCTATTGGATCGTGTTGACCATCAGCTTCGCGGCCCTGCCGCTTCGGGGCCTGTTGGCCGCGACCCTGACGCAGACCTGGGGCGTGCTGCCGGTGCAGGCGCTGGATGGCCTCGGGGCCGGGATGCTAGGCGTTGGAGCAGCGGGCTTGGCGACGCGGATGCTGGATGGCACCGGGAGGGTCAACGCCGGTCAGGGCGCGCTCGGCGCCGTCTCGGGGATCGGCGGCGCAATGAGCCCCGCGCTTGGTGGCTGGCTGGTGCAGGCGTTTGGCTATCCCGTCGCCTTCATCACGCTGGGGTCGCTGTCGCTCGGCGCCCTAACGTTATGGATCATGTTCCGCAGGACTGTCGTAGAGGCCTGCCGCCGCCCTCCGGAACTTTGCTCGGACCCGAGCGAAGCCTCGCTTTACCGATCTGATCGTGGATCGCCTTGCGAGACAACCTGATGCCTCGGGCGCGAAAAACCTCATCCCGAGCGGACACATGAAGTTCATTGCTGTCCGCGAGCGTCCCGTCGATGTCGAAGAGAGCCGCCTTGATCGACGTCAGGCTAAGGGGCGTTCGCGAAGGTCCGGAAGCTGGGCCTACGCAGATGTCCGCAATGGGCGCGATCTCGCCGAGTGCTTGAGATACGTCAGTCCAACGCGACTTCGTTGAGGGCGGCGCGATGTTGACGCTGGCGGGCGCCAAGGCTCTCGCTGAACCCGACAGGCTTTCCGAGCGAAGTTCCATTCAAGCCGCGGCCGTTTCAGGACTGTGGCTTGACCATTCCGCTCGCCGGATAAGGCGGAAGCAACGACGGCGGCGGTGGTAGGCCCGCCGGTTTGCTGGCGATGGTCTTGACCATCAAGTCGACGGCCGTCTCGAGCTGCACATCGCGCCCGGCCAGAAGATCGGCGGGCATGTTCTCCACCTCGATATCGGGGTCCACCCCGTGGTTCTCCACCGCCCAGGTGCTGTCCAGGTTGTAGTCCGCCTCCTCCGGAATGGTGATGTAGCCGCCGTCCATCAGCTTCCAGTTGCCACGGATACCGCGTACGCCGCCCCAGGACCGCGTGCCCACCAGCTTGCCCAGGCCATATTGCTTGAACAGGTAGGGGAAGATGTCGCCATCCGAGGCCGACCAGTGGTTCAGCAGCGCCACCTTGGGTCCGTTGACCAGGTCCTGCGGCTCGGTCGCGACGGCGCGCTCGCGGTTCACGTTCAGCGACGCCAGCACCCGGCGCAGCCGCTCCAGGGCGTAGGGTGCGATGAAGCCGCCGCCATTCCAGCGGTCGTCCATGATCAGGGCCTGCTTGTTCATCTGCGAATAGAACTGGCGCATGAACTGCTGCAAGCCGAGTTGCTCCATGTCGGACATGTAGACATAGCCGACACGCCCGCCCGAAAGCCGATCCACCGTCTCGCGGTTGTGAGCGATCTGGGCGGCTTCGTGCAGGCTGAGCTCGCTCTTCACCGGACGCACCAGGATGTGTCGGCGCGCGCCGCCCGGGCTGTCGGCGACGGTCAGGTCGACGGGGGTGTCCGCGTCGGTGGTCTGCAGCAGCGCATCCGGATCGCCCGGCGCCCGAAGTTCCACGCCGTTGACGGCCAGCACATAGTCGCCAGCCTTCACCTGCAGCCCCGGCTGCGCGAGAGGGCTACGGTAATCGTCGCGCGTGTTGTCGCCAGGATAGATCCTCGCCAGCCGATAGCGACCGGAAGCCTGGTCCAGCGCCCAGTCGACGCCGAGCAGGGCCGGCTCGACCTTGGGCGTGCTGTCGCCGTCGTCGCCGCCGCCGACATAGGTGTGGGAGTTGCCGATCTCGCCCTGCATCTGGCCGATCAGCCAGTTCAGGTCCTCGCGCGAGCCGAGCTGGGGGAGCAGGCGCGCGTAGCGCTCGTGCACCGCCGGCCAGTCCTGGCCGTTCATCACCGTGGAAAAGAACATGTCGCGTGGCAGCCGCCAGGCGTTGTCGAACATCTCCGCCCATTCGGCCTTGGGATCGACCAGCAGGCGCATGTGGTCGAGGTCGAGCTTGTGGGTATTGTCGGCGTCCTTGGCGGCGTCGGCCTTGGTGTCCAGGACGGTGTAGTCCTTGTCGTGCTTGATGAGCACCCGCTCGCCGTCGAACGACAGGGCGTAGCTGTCGACGTCCTGGGAGACGACATTGTCCTTGCGCGTCTTCAGGTCATAGAAGTGCAGGGCCGACTTCTCGCCCTTCAGCGCCCCGTCGATCAGGCCGATGGGCTGAGTCAAGTAGTAGACGCGGTCCTTGCGGGCGTCGATCTGGGCGATGTTGGCCGGGTCGATAGGCAGGGCCACGGCGCGGTCCATCAGACCGTCGAGGTCGACATGGATGGGCGCGATGGGGCCGGGGTGGTCGGGCGTCTTGGGTCTGCCGTCCTTGTGCGCCTTGTCGCCTTCGCCGCCCTCATCGGAGGGCTTGACGTCCGGCGCCGGACCGCTGTCGGCCTCGTCCGAGCGAGGAGCTACGGGCGAGACGTCCGTGCGGGCCAGCGGGATGGCGTAGATTCCCGTCGACTTCAGCATGGCGAAGTCGAACTCATGGTCCGAGGGCACGGGGTTCTCATGCCGGCTGGAGGTGAAGAACAGGTACTTGCCGTCCGGCGACCAGACCGGGTTGGAGTCGGCGGCCTCGCCCGGACCCAGCCGGGTCGTGCGTCCGCTGGCGATTTCGAACAGGTAGAGGTCGCGCCGCCGCGCGGTGGCCGCCATGCTGAAGGCCAGCCAGCGGCCGTCCGGCGAGAAGGCCTGGTCGTGGATCTCCTGCTGCTTGTCCTGCGCCACTTGGCGCGGCTCGCCCCCATCCACGCCCACCAGCCACAGCCGGTGCTCCCCGTCGCCGAAGCTCAGACTGCGTCCGTCTGGCGAGAAGATCGGGCCGTAGAAATAGCCGGTCTTGAAGTGGGTCAGCACCTTTTCCGGGCCGCCTTCGGCCGGGCGCACGGCCACCTGCTGGCCGCCGCCGACGTCGGTGGTGTAGGCGACCCAGCGCCCGTCCGGCGACCAGGCGGGATGGTCCTCGTCCACGCCCGGCGTGCCGGTCAGGTCGCGGCTGGCGCCGTGCTCGGTCGGCACGCTGAAGATGTCGCCGCGGGCCGAGAACAGGGTGCGCCGGCCGTTGGGCGCCAGGGCGAAGTCGACCTGGCCGGAGGGGTCGCTGTCGCGCACCTCGTCCTTGACCGTCTCGACGTGCGTACGGGTGCGCGGGTTGTCGTCAGGTATGGCGACCGGAACCTCGTGGGACTGCTCGCTCGGCAGGTCCAGCGCATACAGCTTGCCGCCCTGCTGGAAGGCGATGGCGTTGTCGCCGAGCGCGGGGAAGTCGATGTCGTAGTCGGTGAAATGGGTGACTTCGCGCGCCTGCTTGGTATCCTGGTCGTAGACCCAGATGTTGGCGCGACGATTGACGTCCTGATCCGACAGATAGTAGATCTTGCGGCCGTACCACATGGGCGAGGTATTGGTGCCCGACCAGTTTGTGATTTGGTTGAGCTGGTGGGTGTCGAAGTCGTAGGTGAACACCTGCTGCGCCAACCCGCCATTGTAGCGCTTCCAGGTGCGGAAGTTCCGGAAGATGCGGTTGTAGGCGATGGTGTGTCCGTCGGGGGCGAAGGTGGCCAACCCGACCGCGCTGTCGATCGGCATGGCCTTGGGCGCGCCGCCCTCGACCGGGACCTCGTACATCTCCTGGATCCAGCTGTTCCACTGGTTGCGTTTGGTCAGGTAGACGACGTTCTTGGAGTCAGGCGTCCAGGTGACGACCATGTTGTCCGGGCCGTGGCGGCCTCCGGTCCCAGCCTCCACCGTGGGATGGTAGGTCAGCCGCCGCGCTGCGCCGCCCGCCGCCGGGATCACCCACACGTCGGTGCCCGCTCGGCTGGCCTCGGTGTAGGCGATCCAGCGTCCGTCCGGCGAGACTCGAGGAAACATGTCCTGCCCGGCGGCGCTGGTCAGCCGTACCGCGGTCCCGCCCGCCTTGGGTACTGTCCAGATATTGCCATCCGCCACAAAAACGATCCGGCCGTCGTAGGCCTGGGGAAAGCGCGGCAGGGCCGCGTGAGCGGCCTGGGCGACAATCACGGGCGAGACCGACATCAGCAACGCGGAGATCAAGCGGGCGAGCTTCATATGGACCCCTGAGGCGTCGTTTCTGTGATCGAAAAGCGCCGGCCACGACCGACTGCGACCCCACGGCCATACGCCAGATGAGCCGATCCCGGCGAGTTACAACTTCTACACCTTGGCCGATCGCCCATAGCGCCTTCGGCTGCCGTCTTGAGCGTTGCTCGAGAACCCGCCAGCCGCGTCCGAAGTTGGGGATTTGGAGAATTCGTCTGGATTACCCGAGCCGCCATGGAAGCCGGCCCGTGCACGGGAAGCACGGAGCTTCAAGCGTCCGGAATCTGACAGGAAGCGCATGTCCGCTAATCCACCAATAGCGCACCGTCTCGTAGCTGACGTCGATCCCCCGCTCCGCCAGCAGGTCCTCGATGTTGCGCAGCGATAACGGGTAGCAAACATACATCTTCCACCAGCCGGATCCCGCCGGCGAGCTGTTGAAGTAGCGGAATGGGTTGGGGTTCATGGCCGCCCCTCTAACCGCCCGGCCCCCTACCAATCGGTTAGTCTGACAAGGCCCCTCGGCGAGCGCTCATTGAACGTTTGCCGGCTGAAGCGGAACACCCCCACTGACGGCTGACGCAACCGCGACGAAGGGGGTCTCGACATGCTGCCTCGACGTTGCGACCGGTGGATTAGATCAGCTGCGAAGGCCTGTTCCAAGTGCGTGTCTGGCTGGTGGATGAGGCTGGCCACGGTCCCGAGCATCGGCCCTCTTGCGGCCCCATCGACCGAGAAGCGTCTGGTCGTGGCGGGGACGGCGATCCGCGTGAGCGCGGCGGGCGCCTCCCTACAGCTTCGGTTTCGGCTGTCATCTGCGGCCGTCGGAATAGCCATTTTCTTATCTAGCGGGTGCACTAAGACGCAGCCGGATACGCGATCTGCTCCGGCCGCAGGGGCGCCGCCACAGCTAACCCTGAAACAGGCTCATATGGGCGACCGCCAATTGGCGTTTTACCTCGTTTCCGGGCGCGCGCCGGCTATTCTATTCGAAGCCGGCGGCGGTATGGACTCGTCTGCCTGGTCTAAAGTTATTGGGCCGATTTATAGAGCTACCGGTTCGGAACTGATACTTTATGATAGGGCGGGAGAAGGGAGAAGTGATGAAGATCGGCGCGCATATAAACTTCAAAACTCCCTTGACGACTTAAAATCTGGCCTTGATCAAATCGGCGCGCCCCGGAGATTCATATTTGTTGGGCATTCTTTTGGCGGACAGATAGGAGCCGGATTCGTAACCGAGAACCGGGATCGATTTATCAGCGCCGTGCTCGTGGACGCCAACATCCCATCCTTCTTCACCCCCGAGGCAATCGACACGATGGCGGCGACATTTCCAAAAAACCCGGACATGAGTTCAAAATCAGCCAGGACGGTGGCGGCAATGATGAAGGCTTTTCCGGATATGCAGGCCGAGTTTTATGCCATGTGCTGGCCGAAGAACCTACCTATAACAACCATCATGTCGGAACACTCTTCGCTCCCGTCAGCTCGTCAAAAGAAGCATCTGATCGAAGCCTACAAAGAATTTGTGGCCGAGGCTTCCAACCGGACATTAGTTCTGGCGAAAGGAAGTTCGCACTTTGTCATGCGCGACCGGCCAGATGTTGTCGAGGCGGCTGTTATCGATTCCGTCAAGAACGCGCGAGAGGATCATCGATAAATGTCATGAAGGCGCTTGGGGCTGCCCTGACGGCAATGCCATCAGGGGACGAAGATCACCGCCAGCACTTCCACGACTATTCATCTAACGAGACGTACATTTTTCACAGCCGAAAAATTCGTGCGGGCATTTTGTCAGACCAAACCGGTGAGCTGTTGAGGTAGCGGAAAAGGCTGCGGTTCGTGACCGCCCTCTAGCCGCCCGCCCCCCACCAATCCCGTTAGTCTGACAATGCCTCAGCGCCTGCCCCGATAGGTTGGTCACTTGGTTCAGCGTGTTTTAACTCGCCGCCTGGGTCTCCGCCATCGTCGCGAATATGTAAGAAACTCTTCGCGAAACGATCATCGAAAGCGCGTCCCCACCGACCGCTGCGGCCACTCCTCCGAAATGTGGCGCCTGGGCATGGCCCAAGCCGCCATGGGATTTCGACATCAGGGGGCGCTGCAGATGTTTAAATGGTATTGGCTGACGACCACGGCGATCGGCGCGGGTCTGCTTTCGGCTGCCGCGTCGCCGGCCATGGCGCAGGACGCCCAGGCTAAGACGAGCGACTCGGTGAGCGAGGTGGTGGTCACAGGGTATCGCCAGAGCATCGAGCAAGCCCAGGATCTGAAACGCAAGGCGGTTGGGTCCGAGGACGTGATCCTCGCCCAGGATATCGCCGACTTTCCCGACCTGAACCTGGCGGAGTCCCTGCAGCGGATTCCAGGCGTCACTATCAACCGCGACTCTGGCGAAGGCCGTCAGATCACCCTGCGCGGCCTGGGCCCAGACTTCACCCGCACCGATTTGAACGGCATGGAAGTGCTCGGCAACACCGCGTCCGGCATGGACAACCGCGGCGGCGTCAGCCGGACCCGCGCCTTCGACTACAGCCTGTTCGCCTCGGAACTGTTCGACAAGGTGGTGGTCCAGAAGTCCTATTCGGCGGACCAGGACGAAGGCAGCATCGGCGGCACCGTGCAGCTCT
>NZ_LMUL01000007.1:0-70120 GCF_009765965.1 Caulobacter sp. S45 | reverse complement strand
GCCCTGGCATCAGCGCCGCCGACGCCACGCGGCTGACCACCCAGGGGCCCAATGAGGTTCTGGCGCCCCAGGCGGACTCCTATTCCACCTGGCTCGACCGCCGTTCGCGCCTCGGCACCACCCTCGCCCTGCAATATGAACCCGGCTCTCGTCTGAAGCTCGGCTTCGACGCCCTCTTCAGCCAGTTGAAGAACAATCGCGACAACTATTCCCTCACCACCTCCGGCACCAATTCGCTCACCGGCAACGTCACCGGCTCCCAGGTGCTGCAATCCGACGTGATCCAGGGCAACGCCCTGGTGGCGTCCAGCTACACCGGCGTCGATCTTCGCAGCGAAGCCAATGTGGAAGAAGACACCACCAACTTTTACCAGACCGACCTGCACGGCTCGTATGAAGTGACGGACCAGCTGCGGGTGACGGGTCTGGTCGGCTACTCCCGTTCCGACTATTCGCTGCCGGTGTTTGACAAGGTGTTCCTGGAATCCAAGAACCACGCCTTCAGCTATGACGATCGACCTGACATGCCGGTCAACACCTACGGCTTCAACCTCACCGACCCCACACAGTGGAATCTGATGCGGGCCGACACTCAGGAGAACTATATCTCCAGCCGCTACACCAACGCCAAGTTCGACGCCTTCTATTCGTTCAACAGTAGCTCCACCCTACAGGCGGGCGTGGAGTACAAGAAGTTCGTCAACAGCGGCAGCCAGTATAACGACAAGGAATTCCACAACCCCGACAACGTCGACACCGTCATCCCGGACAGCCTCAAGTCGACGGTGCCGTACGCGACGCTCGGCAACTACGCGGTGGGGGATCTGAACGCGATCTATAACCTGATCGGCCAGCAGCGGAACATCCGGTCCGTCCAGTACGCCGCTCCAGGCACGGCATACGTCGTCACCGAACAGACCGAGTCCATCTATCTGCAGTACAATCTCGACACCACCTTCATGGACCATCGGGTCCGGGCCAACGCCGGCGTCCGTTACTATTCAACCGACCTGACCTCGTCGGGAGAGTTGAACAACGGAACGAGCCTGCAACCGGTCGATATCAAGCACACCTACGGCGACGTCCTGCCGGCGTTCAACCTGGCTGTGGACGTGACGCCGAGCCTTGTCGCCCGCTTCAGCGCCAACCGCGACATCAGCCGGCCGGCGCTCGCCAACCTGGCGGCGGCGGGCTCTCTGACCACCGCCCCCTTCGGCGGCACGCTCAGTGTCGGCAACCCGGACCTGAAGCCGTTCCTCGCCGACGAAGTGGAAGGCTCGTTTGAGTACTACGACCACCACGTCGGTTTCTTCTCGATCGGCGTCTTCTACAAGAACCTGGAGTCCTACATAACCACTCAGACCCTCACCGAGCCCTATTCGGCCACGGGTTACCCGCTCTCCTTCCTGCTGCCAGGGCAGACCGGTTCCGTCAGCTACAATGTCACCAAGCCGCTGAACGGGCCGGGGGCTTCCCTCGAGGGCGTGGAAGTGGCGTTCCAGCGCGACTTCGACTTCCTGCCCGCACCATTCAATCATCTGGGGCTGATTGTGAACGGCACCTATGTCGACGGCAACACCCCCACCTTCTTCGGCAGCGGCCCCAGCATGTTCTCCGTCAACCTGCCGCTGGCCAATCTTTCGAAATACGCCGCCAACGCCACGCTTTATTATGAGACGAAGAAGTGGGGCGTGCGGCTCTCCGAGGCTTACCGCGACAGGTACCTCGACAGCAGCGGTACCGCGGCGATCGTCGGCGATTTCATCGCCCCCACCAACAACGTCGATTTCGACGCCCACTACTATCTCACGCCGAAGCTGAAGTTGCGGCTCGAAGGCATCAACCTCACAGATCAGCACATCGTGGAATATACCGGCATTTCCCAGAAGCTCACCGAGGTGAACACCAAGGCCGGGCAGACCGTTGTGGTCGGGGCGACCTACGAATTCTGAGCCGCGACACGGCGACGCGCGCGGGGGAGGCGAAAGCCTTCCCCGCCATCACACGTTTGACATGCGGGGCCTGTATCGTCGCAGCGATCTAAGATGTCGTGTTTAGCTGGGGGGTGGATGGCACGGCGCGGGACGCAGGTTCGCGCCATGCTGCGTCACGTGGATGCCTGGAGCTGCGTTGTGCATCCTAGCCGCCAGCATCGGGATCTCAGCGGCATCGGAAACATATCCGGTTCGCAAGCGCCATTTCGACATCGAACCAGGGGCGCTCTCGGCTGGCTTACAGACCTTCTCCAAACAGTCCGACGTTCAGATCATAACTTTGATCGACCTTAGCCACAGGCGCAACGGCCGGGTCCGGGGCGATTTCGAGCCCCAGACCGCACTGACCCGGCTGATCAGCGGCCAGGGTCTAGCGGCCGAACTGGTGGCCGGAGGCTTCATCCTACGGCCAGCGAAGACAGCGCCGACCCAACCCGCCTCCCCCTCCCCGCCACCGGTGGCACAGGTCAGCGAGGTGGTGGTGACTGGCTATCGCGAAAGCGTGGTCCAGGCCATCGATCTCAAGCGGCGCGCCGTGAACACCGAAGACATCATCCTCGCGCAGGACATCGCCGACTTTCCCGATCTCAACCTCGCGGAATCGCTCCAGCGCATCCCGGGTGTGACGATCTCGCGCGATTCAGGTGAAGGCCGTCAGATCACCCTGCGGGGATTGGGTCCCGATTTCACCCGTACCCAGCTCAACGGCATGGAGGTCCTCGCCAACACGGCCTCGGGGATGGACAACCGCGGCGGGGTCAGCCGGACCCGCGCCTTCGACTACAGCCTGTTCGCCTCCGAGCTCTTCGACAAGGTGGTGGTGCAGAAGTCGTACTCCACCGACCAGGACGAAGGCGGGATAGGCGGCACGGTCCAGCTTTTCACCGCCAAGCCCTTCGACTATCCAGGCTTCAAGGCGGTACTGTCCGGCCAGCTCCAGGACAATGTCAACACCGACAACGGCACGCCGCGCGCGGTTGGTCTTGTTTCAAACCGCTGGGGCGACTTCGGGGTCCTGGTTTCGGTAGCCTATAGCGTGAACGACTCGAACGAGTACGGCTATCGCAGCTATGGCTGGGGCCAGATCCACGTCGACCCCGCCAATATCGGTCCCGGCGTCAGCACCGCCGACGCCGCCCGGCTGGAGGCCACCGGCCCCAACGAGATCTACGCCCCCCAAGCCGACACCTATTCCTCCTGGTTCGATCGCCGCTCCCGGCTCGGGACCACCCTGGCGCTGCAGTATGAGCCTGGAAGCCGCCTGAAGCTCGGCTTCGACTTCCTGTTCAGCCAATTGAAGAACGACCGCAGCGACTACGCCCTCGCGGCTTCGGGCTCCAACTCCCTCACCGGCGACATCACCGGGACCCAGGTGATCCAGTCCGACGTGATCAAGGGCAATAGCTTGGTCGCCTCGAGTTACACTGGCGTCGATCTCCGGAGCGAGTTCAACGTCGAGCAGGACACTACCAACTTCTACCAAGAGGTCCTGCACGGGTCGTACGAAGTGAACGACAAGCTGCTCGTGCGGGGGCTCCTCGGCCACTCCGAGGCGGACTATGCCCTGCCCGTCTTCGACAAGGTGTTTCTGGAATCACCCGACCAAGGCTTCAGCTTCGATTACCGGCCAAGCATGCCGGTAAACACTTACGGCTCCGACGCCACCAATCCGAACGCATGGAGCTTGATGCGGCTGGATACCCAGGAAAATTACATCAGCAGTGAATACACGAATGGCAAGATCGATGCGGAATATACCATCGATAGCAGCTCAAAGCTTCAAATAGGCATTGCATACAAAAAATTTGTCAACTCCGGTAGCCAGTACAATGACAAGGTATTTCACAATGTGCCCGCCGACACGCCGATATCCAACGCCCTGAAAGGACAGGTTCCGTTTGATACACTGGGGCAGTACATCGTTGGTGACGTAAATCAGACCTATGCCCTGATCGGGCAGACTCGCGATATTGACTCCGCCACCTACGCCGCCCCTGGCGCCAACTACACCGTGATCGAACGAACCTTGGCGGCCTACCTTCAGTATAACCTCAAAGCCGAACTATTTGACCACCACGTCAGGGCCGATGCCGGTCTGCGCTACTATTCAACCAACCTGGATTCTTCCGGCGCCCTCAGCACCGGCACGGCTCTCCAACCCGTAGACATCAAGCACACCTATGGCGACCTTCTGCCGGCTCTGAACATCGCCATCGACATCACACCGAGGCTGGTGGCCCGCTTCAGCGCCAATCGAGACATCAGCCGACCGGCGCTGTCAGATCTCGCCGCCGCAGGCGCCCTGACCACCGCACCGTTCGGCGGCACGATCAGCATCGGCAACCCAAATCTGAAGCCGTTCCTGGCGGACGAGGTCGAAAGTTCGCTGGAATATTACGACCATCACGTCGGCTTCTTCTCGGCAGGCCTCTTCTACAAGAATATGGAATCGTTCATCACCACCCAGACCACGGTGGAACCCTATTCGGTCACCGGCTTCCCGCTATCCTACCTCCTGCCGGGGCAAGGCGGCGCGACCCCCTACAATGTCAGCCGCCCCGTGAACGGACCCGGCGCGGAGATCAAGGGTGTGGAGGTCGCGGTCCAGCGCGATTTCGATTTCCTGCCAGCCCCGTTCAATCACTTCGGCATCGTCATCAACGGGACCTATGCCGACGGCTCCACCCCGATCTTCTATGGCGCCCGGTCCATCGACCTGCCCTTGATCTATCTCTCCAACTACACCGCCAACGCCACGCTCTATTATGAAACCTCGACATGGGGCATGAGGATTTCCACGGCCTATCGCAGCAAATATCTTGACGGCGCAGGAACCAACGGCAACATCGGCGACTTCATGGCGGCCACCAATAATTTAGACTTCGATTCGCACTACAATCTCACACCACGCCTGAAAATAACCTTTGAGGGGATCAATCTCACCGATCAGCACATCGTCCAGTACACAGACGTCATAGCCAAGCGGACGGAAGTGAATACGAGCGCCGGCCAGACCTTCGTGATCGGGGCGACCTATGAATTTTAGAATGTCCCCGTTTGGGCCTGCCGCCGCTCTACGACTGAGAGCGTCGGGAAGACCCTTCGAGCCCACGCCCCGCGGGAGATCGATGAGCGCCGTACTGGTCCGGAATGAGTGATGAGCAGCGCCGTTCTGGAGATTCTAAAACATGAAAGTCGGCTCCTCGCCTACATATCGCGTCGCGTCCGGGACAAGTCGCGCGCTGCGGACATTCTGCAGGAGGCCGTAGTGCGGTTGATCGAACAGACCCAGAAGCAGGCGCTCGACAATCCTCTTGCCTACACCTTTCGTGTTGTTGATTCGGTGATCTACGCGGACGCCAGGCGCACCGCGCCCGAAAGCGAACAGTTGGACCTCAACCTGCTTTGCGGCCTCCCCCTGGCCGACGAAGTGATGGAGCAGAAGCAACGCGTGCAGATTTTCCAGGCCGCGCTCATGAAACTCTCGCCGACGCGGCGGGCGGTATTTGTAAAGCGTCACGTCGATGGGATGTCCCGCCAAGCCATCGCCGAGGAGATGAAGCTGAACCTTGAAGCGGTGAAGAAGCACCTCGTCCGAGCGATGGTGGAATTGGAGAACGCCTTGGCGGTCGCAGAGGACGCCGCTCGCCTGGATGCAATCCCTGCCAAAGGGAGTTCGCAATGAGCGACGCCTTCGAAATGAACGACGCGCCGACGAGCCCGATGGAGATCGCCGCCGACTGGGTGGACGAATTTCCCACGCTCACGCCTGAGCGGCGGGGGGAACTGCGCATATGGCTGCAAGCTTCGGACGAGAACGCCGCCGCCTTCGCGCGTATGCAGAAGATGATGCTGGACGTATCGCTTCTCGAAGCCGCGGAGACCCTGCCGGCCACAGCCCCGTCGGCGTTTGCTCCAGCTAGGCGATCCGCGCGCGTCAAGCCGCGGGCGTCGGGCGCGCTGCGCCCGCGCCACTGGGCGCTGACCGGCGCCGGCGGCGGGATAGCCGCTGCGGTCGCGGCCTGGGTGCTGGTGGCGTCGCCGGCCTTGCCGCCGCGTGGATCGTCCACGCCCGTTCAGGGGCGGACCTACGCCACCGCTATCGGCGCACGATCGGACGTGACGCTCAGCGATCGCTCGGTCGTTCATCTCAACGCCGACACTCGCCTGACCGTCGTCTTCTCCAAGCGGAGACGCGAGGTTCGGCTGGATCGCGGAGAGGCGATGTTCGAAGTGGCCCACAATTCCGCGGCCCCTTTCAATGTCGCCGCCGGCGCGGTCACGGTCACCGACCTGGGCACCGTTTTCGATGTGGAGCGGGTGGTCGACGCCACGGAGATCCGCGTATTCCAGGGATCTGTGAGCGTGGCCTCCTCTGGCGCCCCCCCTCGCACGCTGCAGAAAGGGGCCTGGCTGGTCTTCGATCCACACCGGGGTGCGGTTCAAGGGCGCTTCGATCCGGTCGCCTATCAGAACTGGCGCACCGACTGGCTGCAGGCGGAGAACATGCCGCTCAGCTACGCCATCGCCAGGCTCAACCGCTACGGCGCCGAGAAGATTTTCCTGGACGACGCATCTAAGGCGAACGTCGCGCTCACGGGGCGCTTCAACCTTCGCAACACCGATGCGACGCTGACGATGATCTCAGCCTTGCTGAAGCTCAAGATGGTGCGAAAGGGCGCGACGCTCCACCTCGAAGATACGGGGACGAACTAGCAGGAGGGTGCTGTCAGACGGGTGCTGGCAGTGGCATTGTCCAACCAAGCTGAAGAGGCGTAAGGCGTTGGCGAGGGTGGACGGCGAGGCGAGCCCTCTAAATCACCATGTGTGAATTTGCCCCGACACTGCCAGCGAAACGGGTTGGGCGGGCTCTTCTTGCGAGTCATGTCTCTCCCTAACCTACCCCTCCTTACCGCAAGGTACATTTCGCCTGACAGAGCCCCGCCGTCCAACCGCCCTCCCTACCAAGCGGTTAGTCTGACAAAGCCCTCCACTGGCTTCAGCACGGAGGTCGCGAACACGCCGACAGCGATTGTGCCAAATGGTGCGTATTTTTTCAGGCCGCTGAACCGCGATTGGGTGGCCACGGCATTCTTTGCACGGCCAAAGCCAAGACAATAGCATTGGAAATATCGCGCGGTGGCTGCAGACTCAATGAAATCAAGCGGCCCAATGCGTTTTCAACATTAGATCCGTCCAACATATCAACGAAATCTTCTGCTACGAATTCGTCAAGTATGCGCTGCCCTGCGGAAGACGTCGACTCCTTATTTCGCCAAAATTCCCCCATATTGCGCAACTACAACCGATGATTACGAACATCATCATCGCAATTTAGAATAACGTCAGTTTACTGACATCTGAAAATGGATTTTTGTCCACAAAAATTCATTAAATAATATTTCGCCTCACGTAAATTACTCTGATAAAACCGCTCAGAAACCTACATGATTACCATTTTCGAGACAGCGTGGCCCAACGCAAGAGAAGAGGTCAGACCAGGAGACTCGATGCCGAACAAATTAATCAGGCCAGGGACGCCGTGCACATCCGGACCATCGATGCGGAAGTCCTTAGCCGGTTCGCCGGGACCGGATAGCTTGGGGCGAATGCCGGCGTAGCCAGGGGTGAGCGCCGCATCTTTCAGTGGCGGCCAGTAGGCTCTTACCGCCGCGTAGAAACGCTCGGCGCGAGCCGGGTCCACCTCGTAGTCCAACTCATCGACCCAGGCGACGTCGGGGCCGAAGCGTGCCTGCCCTCCCAAGTCGAGCGTGAGATGCACACCGAGGCCGCCAGGCTCGGGCACCGGGTAAACCAATCGGCTGAACGGGCTCTTGCCGCTCAGTACAAAGTAGGAGCCCTTGGCATAGCGCGTGCGTGGGCGGAACTGGAGTGTGAGCCCCTCCACGGCGTCGGCCACCTCGCTCGCAAACAACCCGCCGGCATTAATCACGTAGCGGGCGAAAAGTTGGGGTTGGGTGTCGCCTGCGAAGCTCAGCGCCAAGCCGTTGTCTCGGGGCGCGATCTTCGTCACCTTCGAACCGAATGCGATCATGGCGCCGCAGGCCTCTGCGTCGCCTTGCAGCGCCAACATGTAGCCGTGGGAGTCGACAATTCCCGTGGACGGCGAAAGCAGAGCCCCGACGCAATTCAAGTTCGGCTCCATCGCCAGCGCCTCCGCCGTGGACAACCGGCGCAGGTCGGTCACGCCATTGGCTTCAGAACTGGCCTGGATCGCGTCGAGCTCGGAGAGCTGGGCCTCGGCGGTGGCCACGATCAGCTTGCCACAGCGCTGATGATCGACATGGTGACTCTCGCAGAAGGCGTAGAGTTGGTCGCGGCCGGCCACGCAGAGCCGCGCCTTCAGCGAGCCCCGGGGGTAGTAGAGGCCGGCGTGGATGACCTCGCTGTTGCGAGAGCTGGTGTGCATGCCAATGGCGTCTTCACGCTCGGCCAGCAGCACCTCACGGCCCTGCATCGCCAAGGCCCGCGCGATCGCCAGTCCCACCACTCCGGCGCCGATCACCACACACTCGATCGAATCCATGCAACCTCCGTCATCCTGGGACGCCGGCGTGGAGCCCCGCGCGTCCGCTCATCTCTGCGCCCGCGTCGGCGGGCGACAGAACGAAAAAGGGGACCGCCAGCAGCGATCCAGCCCCCATTACGAGAAACGTTATATGCAGCGCGTCCAGCGAGATGCCTCGGCCTGTCGACAGGGCGTGCACAAGGGCGGCGAACGACGCGACGCCCAGGCTTTGGGCTGGAGACAGCACCATGCCGCTGATCGTGCTGGCCTGGCTCACATCCGCTGGGCCTGCGCGCACCGTAACGATCTGCGATCCAACCGCTGATAGGCAGGAACACCGCCCCCGCCAGAAGATAAACGGCGATCGCAAGATTGAGAGTAAGCGGGCTCCGGCCAAACGACCGGGCGATCGTCGGCAAGCCGTTGGCGATAACCGTGGCGTTCAGCATCTGCATCAGCAACACCGAGCCGCGACCCGAAGAACCTGCGCGCGAGGGGTTATGCAGTCGCCGGTGGATTTCACCGGCTGTCCGGCGCCGCGATCGGCTCGCCGCGATAATAACGGGTGATGCTGCCCTTCATGTCGAAGTAGGGACTAGGACGCGTGATTTTGTTCACCAGTCTCCGCTTCACCTCCGCCAACGTCTGGTCGAAGTTCGAAGTCTTCAGGCGAAATACGACGGCATAGTGCGGGAGACGCGGAGACGGTCCGGAGGGTTGCGCCGTCAGCCGGTAGCGCTGGGCGGATTGGAAACCGGGCTCGGACAAAACGTCGTGCACGTGCTGGTGATCATACCACGCGTTGTACTCAGCGTCGTGGCCGGCGACAGGATCTGACAGGACCACCAGCACGTATTCCGTGGCGCCGCCTTCCGACGTCGCTCCGTTAGCCGTCACCTTTGGCCCAATCTCCTGGTAGGCGGCGACCACGGCGCTCGGAGCCGATACCTCGGGCGCAGCCTGCCGGAAGACACAGATCTCAAGTTCGCTCGGCAGCTCGGGGTGTGGGCTGATCTCCTGGTGAAGCTCCAGAGCCTCCTGGCTCAGAGCCCGCGGACATGCGGCGCGCTTCTTGCCCGGCGGCTGGAAGACGAAGACGGTCGAGCCATTTGCGTGAGGATGAGCGCCGGCCGAGCCGTGCGCCAGCATGAGCGCCAAAACCGCCAAACATCCAGCTCTTATCCTCACGCGTGGTTCCTTCAGCAGAGATTTCGGAAGTAGGCCTTCACTCGCGCGCCGTGGGCATAATATTGTATTGAGCCCCCTCCCTATAGGTCATCGCAGCGAAATCTTGGCTGAGGTCCGCGCCGCCGGACCCGAAGCCGGAGCTCCAGGCTGGGCGGCCGCAGATGATGCAGCCGAAGGCGCCGCTATCTGGGCGAAGGCGGATACCACCGCGGCGCTGGCGCCCGGACAAGACGCGGCTCACCGCAGAAGCTTTAGTTGCAAGCTCATCCCCCTAAGGCAACGTGCTGAGCGTCCCGCTATATGTCGGCGCCGGCAGTGTTTTCGTTATTGAGAAGAAGATCAAGGCGAGCGGTCAAGCGGTCAATCGATTTTGACGCGAGGCTTGAGTGACCAAAGCTCAAACGTCTCCGGGCGTACGCCGGCAGAGCGATCCTGAATTCAAGGGCCCGGTTCTCAGCCCAATGCTTCCTCACCACCCACGCCGGCTTCTCCACACCACCACGTCAAGCGACGCTCAAACTTTTGCGCAGCTATTTGCGGCCTCGCAGACACGGCGCGCATCGCGCCCTGCATGACAAAGGCTCATCCAAGCCGGCCCCTTAGTCGTTTGACTATCAGCCCCCTCGTCTCCCATTCATTGACGTAGACGTGCGAAAGCACGCGTCCGAGGTATTAGCCTCAATAGGGGGAATTTTCGAAATCCATGAAAAACTATCTATTTGGCACCTCTGCGTTGCTCCTGACCGCATGGGCATCCATAGCTTGCGCTCAAACAACTCAAGATACCCCGGCTAGATTTGGCGCGCCTGCATCGGGAGCCAGCGCAAATGCGCCTAGCGCCAATGTTCCGGCCGCCGCCGGGCCGTCCGTCGGCCTGCAAGAAATCGTCGTAACGGCCCAACGCCGCTCCGAGAACGTACAGAAAGCGCCGATCGCCATCGACACAGTCACCGGTAGTGCCCTTGCGGCGCACAACGTGACCGATGTCACGGGGCTCACGCAGGTGGTGCCTTCTGTTCAGATCGGCCAAGCGGCGGGGCCATATCCCGTATTCTTCGTCCGCGGCGCCGGTTCTTTCGCAACCAACTCTTTGAGCGACAGCGCCGTGTCGCTTTCGATCGACGGTGTCCCGATAGCCCGCCAATATGGCGTCAACGGTCAGTTCTTCGACCTGGCGCGCGTGGAAGTTCTGGAAGGTCCGCAAGGCACCCTGTACGGTCGAAATGCAACGGCCGGCGCGATCAACTTCATTCCGCAAAAACCAAATCAGGTATTTTCCGCCGACGCCGGCGTGTCATACGGCAATTACAACGCTGTGACGGCCAACGCCGCCGTAAACTTGCCGATCAATGACGACTTGGCCGTACGGGCCGCATTTCAGACGACATCCCATTCAGGTTACGAGACCGAAGGCTTGGGGGACGACGATACTCAGTCGGGTCGCATCGAAGCTCTGTACCGCCCTACCAGCACGCTTTCCATTTTGCTCAGCGGGGACATGGTCAAACAGGGCGGTCAGGGCTCAGGGTTCGCCTTGGTCAATGGAACCGGCTATTCGCCAAGTCAAAGAATCTCCCTCGAGGATCCCCGCGCCGCAGCCCTTCTGACGAGCAAGGGTCTTGAACCCTTTCCGACTGGCTATGCCTTCCAGGATAACAGGTACGGCGGCTTGAAAGCTGAGATCAATTGGACGACAGACTACGGGACCTTCACCGTTCTGCCGGCTTATCGAAACGATCACATCTTTTTCAACACCCCCTACGGCTCCTCCGAAAAGGACGACGAAACCAACAATCAGGAGAGCGTCGAAGCCCGCTTTGCCTCGAAAGACACCGGATTTCTGCGATACATCGTCGGTGTTTACTATTTACATGATATTGCCGATGCGAATGAGCAAATCGACAATCGCAATGGATTGGGTAATCAGCAAAATTATTCTAGCGGAACCGATTCCAAAGCCGTCTTTACCGACATCAATTTGCATCCCACGAGTCAGTTCACGATACTGGGCGGAATACGGTATACGGATGAGACCAAAACTCTGAACGGTACCTTGTATAACCCGTTTATCGCCAGCCCGCCCATCATCAGAGATAATGATAGCGCCACGGCTGATAAGTTGACTTGGCGCGTCGGCGGTCAATACGATATCACGCCGAGCTCCATGGTGTACGGCACGGTCGCGACCAGTTTCCGGTCCGGCGGGTTCTATTTTACGGCCGACAACGGCGCCTTCCAGCCGGAAGACGTGATTGCTTACACTCTAGGCACGAAGAACAGATTTTTCGATAATAAGCTCCAGCTCAATTTTGAGGTGTTCGGGTGGGATTATTCAAATCAACAGCTGTCGTATTCGACGTTCGATAGCAAAAATAATCAAATCTTTGCCACTGTGAACGCGGGGTCGACCAAAGAGCACGGCGCAGAACTGGACACTAAATACCGCCTTACTCCGACCACGCAATTGGGCGTGGACGTTCAGTACCTTCATGCGAGATTCCAGCAATTTGAATACGTCCAAGCCGGCGCTCCCACCCCAGGCACACTTTGTCAGACCGCGACTGTTCCGGGCGGTCATCAAATCAATTGTGCGGGATTGACGCCACCGAATTCGCCAACCTGGGTTGTGAGCCCCACTCTCATTCAGACATTCAATCTCGGAAACGGCGGTTCAGTCGAATTCAACGGAACAGGCCACTATCAAACAGCCTCGTTTACGGCAGTCCAATTGGTGCCGGCCAGCGATCTGCAGCCCAGTTATTTCACCGGAGATTTATCGCTTACCTATAATGAGCCTCAAGGAAAATGGAAAATTGGCTTGTTTGTCAACAACGTAGCCAACTCCACGATCCAACAATACACGGTCCATGGCGCCATCAACACTGCGATACTATCCCCTCCGCGCACCTTTGGTGTACGCGCGTCATTGCATTACCAATAAAATATGTTCGGTATTGCCTATAGATATTTACAACGACCCACGATGATTTCAGTTTTTCTTCGTCTATGGTTGTAAATGCTGGGATTTCCGCCGAAAGCGTGGTAGCTTTTGTTTTCGCGCCGCCCGCTGTGTCGCCGGCTTTAGGGCCGTGCGGGGCTCGGTCGGCGCGAGACGTTAATACGCTCGATCTCAAAAGCGGGTGCTGTCAGTCCAAGGCGAACTCGTCTCCGCTTGGACGTAGCTCCCCCAAACCCGAGCGAGCTCTACCCAACAACCTGCCGCCACTCGGCCAGGGCGGCTGAGCGTCGGTCTTTGTAGGTTGTGCGGCTGACGAGGTGGCGCTCCTGGCTAAAATGATTGTGCACGGTCCCGTGCACCGAGGCGAAGGTCTGAAGTGTTTTCATCCTCCGAAACCTCAGCATGGCTCGCTCTCGTCGTCGGAACGGCTGGTGTGAGTTCTCAGCCCGGTTGTTGGCCCAACGGCCAACCTCCTGGCGCTCGGTCCCGCCGATCTCCTTCAGGGCGGCGCCGTAGGAGCGTAGGCCGTCGGTGACGATGGCCTTGGGTCGGCCATGACGCTTCATGGCCTTCTTGATGAACTTCAGGGCAGCGGCCTTGTCCCGTTCCTTAGTGACAAAGGATTCCAGCACCTCGCCCTCGTGGTCCACCGCTCGCCAGAGATAGCGCATCTCGCCGTTGATGCGGACGTAGACCTCGTCCAAATGCCACCGCCAGTGGGTATGCTGGCGCATCGCCTCGACCCGCTTTTTGCGGATCTCGTTGGCGAACATCGGACCGAAACGGGTCCACCACAGCCTCACCGTCTCGTGGCAGATATCGATACCCCGCTCGTGTAGCAGGTCTTCCACGTTCCTCAGCGACAACGGGTATTTGACGTAAAGCATCACCACCAGCCGGATCACCTCAGGCGATGAGTCGAACCAGCGAAACGGGTTGGGCGGAGGCTTCCGGCGGGGCATACCCTTCCCTACCCCCGACCGCGGTCACCGCAAGGTACATTTAAGCTGACAGAGCCTCTCGGAGTCATGCAGACCCACGAACACAGCTCCGTAGCAGCCGTCCCTAAACGTCGGCAAAGGTGGCGCGAATCGGTTGCAGCGCCCTTCTGGCTCCCCGCGTTGTCCGTCAGATCTTGCGTCGTCGACGCGGGACTCGAACCGTGGCGTCGCCATCCATGACCAGTTCGTCACCGACAAAGGCTTCGCCGCGTAGAACGACCCGCGCGCTCAACTCGTCAATCGCGGTGATGGTCATGCGAGTTACGACAATGTCGCCGACGCGCACTGGCCTATGAAAGGCCAGGGTTTGGCTGAGATAAATCGCACCCGCCCCAGGTAAAATCGTGCCAACGACGGCAGATCCGAACGAGGCTGACAGCAAGCCATGCGCTATCCGGCCGCGATACGCGGTCTTGGACGCAAAGGCTTCGTCCATGTGCACGGGATTGAAGTCGTCGGACGCCTCGGCGAATTGCTCGATCCGATCTTCAGTCACCGTAAGGCGCTTTTCCGCGGCCATCCCGATGGCCAACTCTTCCAAGATATAGCCGCCGGATGGGTGAGGTTCGATCATAAGGGGCGGTACCAACGGAAGACCGTGTTGGCCAGTAAAAAGCGAGGCGCCTCAGCAGGGCGCCTCATGCAACCAAGGGCCGTGTGCTCATGCTGGAAACGCACCATTGCCCGACGCGCTCTATCGCCCGCGCCAAGTTGCCCCATATGTGCCGTCCATGAAGAAGATCGGCTTCCTATCCTTCGGCCACTGGTCGAACTCCCCGCAGTCGGCGACACGCTCGGCCGGCGACGTGCTCCTGCAATCGATCGACCTAGCCATGGCGGCCGAGGAGCTCGGGGCTGATGGAGCGTACTTCCGCGTCCATCATTTCGCCCAGCAGCTCGGCTCGCCCTTCCCCCTGCTGGCCGCGGTGGGCGCCAAGACCCGTCGCATTGAGATCGGCACCGGCGTCATCGACATGCGCTACGAGAACCCCTTCTACATGGCCGAGGACGCCGGCGCCGCCGATCTGATCGGCGGCGGGCGGCTGCAGCTCGGCATCAGCCGCGGCTCGCCCGAGCAGGTGATCGAGGGATGGCGCCACTTCGGCTACGCCCCGGCCGAGGGCGAGAACGACGCCGACATGGGCCGCCGCCACGCCGAGGTCTTCCTGGAGCTGCTCAAGGGCCAGGGCTTCGCCCAGCCCAATCCGCGCCCCATGTTCCCCAACCCGCCGGGACTCTTGCGCCTGGAGCCGCATTCGCCGGGGCTGCGCGAGCGTATCTGGTGGGGCTCAGGATCGAACAGCACCGCCGTCTGGGCTGCCCAGAGAGGCGTAAACCTTCAGAGCTCGACCCTGAAGGCGGACGAAAGCGGCGAACCTTTCCACGTTCAGCAGGCCAAACAGATCCGGATCTACCGCCAGGCGTGGAAGGAAGCCGGTCATGCTCGCGAACCGCGCGTGTCGGTCTCGCGATCGATCTTCGCCCTTATGAACGATCGCGACCGCGCCTATTTCGGACGCGGCGACAGCAACGATCAGATTGGCGTCATCGACAACATGCGCGCCGTGTTCGGACGCTCCTACGCCGCCGAGCCGGACGTCCTAGTCGAGCAGCTTCACGCCGACGAGGCCATCGCGGAAGCGGACACGCTTCTCCTCACCGTGCCCAACCAGCTCGGCGTGGCCTATAACAGCCACGTCATCGAGGCCATTCTAACCCACGTCGCCCCGGCGCTCGGCTGGCGTTGACAACTAACCGTACGAGCTTGGAAGATGGCCTGCCGGCGAGATAGCGCCCACAATGGACCGGCCATTTCTGCCAGACTCCGGCCGTCCAGATCGCTATGAGCCCGACGGTTGGGGCGGCCTCACTGGCGGCTTTGGGGGCGTTCAGACGAGATTACGGCTTCTCGAATCCGGACATTGCCGGCGGCGGGATTCGGCGCGACTGCTAAGAGCAGAGGGCGCCCGCGACCCGGCGCTCCTCCAGAAGGTATGCATGTCCCGTCCTCCGCCAGATTGGATGGCTACAGCCCGCCGAGCCACGCTACGGTTGCATGCAACAACCGCAAACAGTCGGGGCGCAAACCACCACGTCTACATTGCGCTGCTAGAAGACCCCCGACGCGCTTGCAGATGGGGCCTGTACGTTGGGGAGACCTCACGTGACCCTGACCAACGTTTTGATCAACATAAGACGGGCTACAAGGCCAGCCGCGAGGTCAATCGCTTCGGCGTGCGCCTACTGCCCGACTTGGTGGACCACCTCAACCCGTTGCGGCGTTGGGAGGCACTAGAGCTAGAAGGCGCGTTGGCGGAAGAACTAGGCCGCGCCGGTATCTCCTGGGTCGCTGGCGGCCACTAAAGCGCCGATATCCGACATCCGCTGTCCTCCAGAATTCCGACATTCGAGCGCCCTTGAACTTCTCGCTCAGGCCGACTCTAATGGCGGTTGCTTGGACTATTCAGCCACAATAACCAATCCCAACACCGGACTTGAATGGTAGTTGATTCAAAGCTCACGCTCACGAGGCTGGGCGATCGGTCGCTAAAATCAATCGCCGATTCTCGGCAGCAGCAGGTAGGAGGGGCGATCCCCTCCTGTAGCGATCATGTTCGTCCCTCCATACAGTTTCGGGTCGCGGTTGGGATGCGCCGCGAAATACAGACCGGAATTTTCCGTGTTCGGCATGGGATAGTCGTTCGCATGCACGGTGTTCGAGCCCGGCGGGTAGCCGAAATCCTTACCGCCGATCGTCAGCGCGAGGCGATAGCCCTTGGGCACGACGATGCTCATCGGGTTGGCGAACTCGAGATCGACGGGGTAGAACTCGCCGGGCTGCATAGGGTCTGCGCCCGTGTGCGGATGGTATTGCATCCATTCGGTTGACCTCGCCGGATCGACGGCCCTGTGCGAGACGCGCAGGAACCCTATGGCGAGCGGAACATTGGCATCACTATTGCCCATGAACGCTACGTCGCGCCCCTGTGGGTCGATCAGCCTGACCGCAGCGAAGACATCCATGTCGTTCAAAGAGGAGGCGACCCAGACGTGAACACCGACCGGCCCGGTGAACTCAGTCTCCCGCTCGAAGGGCGTAGTGGTGAACGTCAGACCGCCGGCAAGACCGGGATAGCTCTTGCTGGAGGCCGCCCCGACCGCCTCGGGGCTCATTGAGCCGGCCGAGGCGTCGAGGTTGAAGCGCTGCCAACGGGTCGATGGAATCGGCCACGCGGTCTCCGCTCGCCAGGTCGCGCCATCCGGGCGCCGGACCTGGATTTCGACCTTCGGCTCCTTGTCCCAACCGTTGTCGGCGTCCTTGAGGAAATGGTCGAAGAACCGCTTCTGAACCGCGATCGACTCGTCCGAATAGAAGGGCGACAGGTGATCCCCACTCTCGATGCGCAGCCATTTGTTCGGACCAGGCGCCGCCAGGTAGCCCGCCGTGCTCCAGCCCGCCCAGTTGGCGACCACCAGCATGGGAACGGTGATGCGGCTAGGATCAGCATGGCGCTCGGCATAGTAGGCGCCGTCGAACGGATGGCTGGCGATGGCCTCGATGGGCGCCGTCCGGTTCTGCTTCAGGAGAGGCTCGGGCAATGGCGACCCAGTGCTCTTCTCGCCCGTGTTCATGTCGACCAGCGGCGAGGCGGCTTGGCCGTTCTGGTTTGTCGCCACCTGGTTGTCGAACCAGAACTTCCAGGCGACGTTCAACATGCCGCCGGCGTAGGCGATCTCGCGATATTCATCGAACGCACCCTCCCACGGGAGGATGGCGGCAAGGCCCTGCGGCTGGCGCGCTGCGACCTGATACTGGTTGATCGCCTGGTAGGAGGTGCCGAGCAGACCGACCTTGCCGTTGCTCCACGACTGGTGCGCCGCCCAGGTGATCAAGGTCGCGAAGTCCTCCGTCTCGCGCGGCGAAAGGGGATCGAGCATGCCCAGCGATTTGCCCGCGCCCCGCACGTCGGCGTGGACGACGATGTAGCCATTCGGCACCCACCGTTCGGGATCGGGCGCCTCGAAGCGAATGAAGCGACACGACGACTTGCCGCACAGGTCGGGATACTTTGCGACAAGCTTGGCCCACGATGTCTTGTACGCGGGCGCGTCCGCCATGGGCGTGTCCTTGCCGTAAGGCCCCATCAGCATCAGCACCGGATACCGGCCCGGCTTGTCCGGTCGGTACACGTTGACGCTGAGCCGGACGCCGTCGGACATGGTCACCGCCACATCGTGGTCCAGCAGCATGCCCGGCACGCCGGTCTTCACGACCTTGCTCATGGCGGGATTGACGGCCGCAAGGGCCAGGGCGAGCGCGATCGGCGCGGTGGACTTGATCTTCATGGGTTCTCTCCTCGATTGCGGCTGGGCGGGCGTGGTTCACCAGCCGCTTGATCGGTGCAGTGTCAGCGGACGGGACGGCGGAGGTGCGCGGCGAGGTCGGGAAGCAGAGACGGGTTTTGCGGCCGCCAAGACAGCCGCGCCTGTGTCTTCTGGCTCGACACGGGATTGTCGGCGGCGACGAAGGGGGTGAGCCAACCGAAGTGGCGCTTCGCCTCCTCGGGCGACATGCTCCGAACCGGAACGCCTACGTCGCGGCCGACCGTCTCGGCGATGGCGCGGAACGGCATGTTCTCAGCGGCGGCGTGATAGCGGCCACCGGCTTCGCCTCCCTCGATCGCAAGCCGGAACAGGTGCGCCGCGTCGAGTCGATGCCCTGCGCCCCACCGATTGGCGCCGTCTCCGACGAAGGCGGAAACGCCTTTCTTGCGAGCGATCGTCACGAGCTGCGTGACGAGCCCGAGCTTCGTCTCGTCGTGAACCGACGGTGGCAGACGCACCACGCAGGCCCGCAGCCCAGCGGAAGCTAGGGCCAGCGTCGTCTGCTCAGAGCGGGCCCTGACGCCGCCGGCCGCGCGCGGGTCTGCAAGGTCATCCTCGTCGGCGAACCCGCCCTGGCGCATCGCCATCGTCGGGAAGGCGATGACCAAGGCGCTGTCGCGCCCTCGCAACGCCGATCCGAACGTCTCGATCGCCCGCCGGTCCGCTTCAACAGCGGCGGTCATGAAGCGGCCCACGATTCCGGCCGGGCTGCCGCCGAAGATGATTCCCAGCCGCGTGCCGAGGCTCGGCTGGGAGAAGCCATGGAAGAAGGCGGTGTGGATCACGCCGTCGGCGTCGGCGGCGGCGCGTTTGAGTACGTCGAGATCTTCGACCGACCCGCTGACGGGCGTGGCGCCCATGCCCTTCAGCCGTTCGGCGGACTCGCTGGACCGCACCAGACCCGCAACCTCGTGCCCGGCGCGCAGGAGTTCGCTGGTGACCGCTGAGCCGATAAACCCGGTCGCGCCGGTGACAAACACCTTCATTCCGTTCCCTGCCGCCTTCGCCGGTCGGACCTAGGGTCCCCGCCAGCACCTGGAAATTGTGCGAGAAGCGCGATACGGTCGACACCCTGGCATCCGGTTTTGGTATTCGATCGTACGGAGCTTCAATGGATCCGCTGTCTTCCGTCCTGTCATTGGTTCGGCTCAAGGCCTACGTCTCAGGCGGTCTTGACGCTGGCGGATCCTGGGCCGTTGGCTTCGGCGCGACGGACGGCGTCAAGTTCCAAGCCATCGTATCCGGCCAGTGCTGGCTCGTGGTGGAGGACGCAGGCGATCCGATTCTTCTACGCGCGGGCGACTGCGTCCTGCTGACCCGGGGACGCCCGTTCCACTTCGCCAACGACCTGTCCTTGCCGCCCATCGACGGACGCACCCTCGTATCGCCTGCGCGGGACGGCCGTATCGCGATCCTGAACGGCGGCGGGGACTTTCTGAGCCTCGGAGGCTATTTCCAGCTCGCCGACGACCACGCCGCTGTCCTCCTGGACGCGCTGCCGCCTGTTGTCCGCGCAACGGACAAAGCCAACCATGCGGTCGTGAGATGGTGCATCGACCGGCTACGCGAGGAGATGAAAACCGATAGGCCGGGAGGCGACCTCGTCGCCCAGCAGATCGCGACCATGCTGCTGGTCCAGCTCATCCGCTCCCATCTGGACGCCGCGCCCGCAGGGGCCGCGAACTGGCTGGTCGCGCTTGGCGACCGCGGGCTGCGTGCGGCGATCGGGGCCGTCCATCGCGAACCGGCCAAGCGCTGGACGCTGGGCGAGCTCGCTTCGGAGGCCGCCATGTCGAGGACGGTGTTTGCAACGCGCTTTCGGCAAGCCGTCGGTCTTCCGCCAATGGACTACGTCATCAGATGGCGCATGAGCCTCGCTGCGGAGCGCCTAGCGTCGACAGGCCTGACGGTATCGGCCGTCGCGCACTCGGTCGGCTACGACTCGGAGAAGTCGTTCGGGGCGGCCTTCCGGCGAATCCGCGGCATGCCTCCCGGCGCGTATGCACGACGTGCGGCCAAGCCGACGGGCTGATCTCATCGTCGGCGACATCAGTACTGTCGACTTAACACGCGTCTCACGAAATTAGTGATCAACCCAGCGACGGCAAAAATGCGCCCATTTCGGACATGTGACCCCTTTCCGGTTCCGGACAATGGGGAGCTTATGCATCGGTCGCCTGGACGGTGCGCAAGAAACGGCTTTTGAAAGCTGGTTTCCGCTTGGTCTCGCAGGTACCAGCGCGAGTCTTTATATCGTCACCTTCGCCCAATGCGTCTCTTCGCGGCCGGCGATGAAATCCGATCCCAGGCATAGCGCGTCCTAAATCGCTGGGTAGATATTTAATTCGGGCGCTTAAAATGAGTTCATCTCCTTCAAATCCTGGTTGCTCACATTTCGACAGCCAATTTTGCTGCACTATGCAGTCGGAATTCGTAACGCAATAAGCTGGACTTGGGCGGCGACCTCATGCTGATTTTGCGGGATGGCTAAGGCACGGTGGCCGATTGTACGGCCGGCGTATCGCGTTCGGGAGGCTGGGACGATGTTCACCCTCAACGTCAACGGACAGAGCCATGACGTGGACGTCCCGCCGGACATGCCCCTGCTGTGGGTGCTGCGCGACGTGGTCGGCCTGACGGGCACCAAGTTCGGCTGCGGCGTCGCCCAGTGCGGCGCCTGCACCGTGCATGTGGCGGGCCAGGCGATGCGGTCCTGCGTACTGCCGGTTTCCGCGCTGGGCTCGCGTCCGGTGACGACGGTGGAGGCCGTGGGCCAGACCCCGGCGGGACAAAAGGTACAGCAGGCCTGGCTCGAGATCGAGGTGGTCCAGTGCGGCTACTGTCAATCCGGCCAGGTGATGAGCGCAGCGGCCCTGCTGACGCATACGCCCGATCCGACCGACGCCGACATCGATGCGGCCATGTCGGGCAACATCTGCCGCTGCGGGACCTACGCCCGCATCCGCGAGGCGATCAAGCTCGCCGCCACCGGACGAACCACGGCCATGCCGACCGTTCCCATCGCCGCGCCTGCGGGCCCCGGAGCGCAGTCATGAACGCGCCGCTGGCTCTCAACCGCCGCGACCTGATGCTGGCCGGCGGCGGGTTCACCCTGGCCTTCACCATCCTGCGCGGCGGGCGAGCGCAGGCCATGGCCGACGCGAGGCCCCAGGCCGGCGATCCCGCCGCTGCAGCTGCAGACGGCGCCCCGGCCTTCGCCCCCAACGCCTTCATCCGCATCGATCGGGCGGGCCCCGTCCGCCTGGTGATGCCGAACGTGGAGATGGGACAGGGCGTCTATACCGGTGAGGCCACGCTGATGGCGGAGGAACTCGACATCGGCTTGGATCAGGTCGTGCTCGAGCACGCGCCGCCCAACGAAGCGTTGTACGCCATGCCCGCTTTGAAGATGCAGGCGACCGGCGGCTCTACTTCGACGCGGGCGGCCTGGCAGGTGTTGCGCGAGGCGGGCGCGGTGGCGCGCGTCATGCTGGTTGGCGCGGCGGCCAAGAATTGGAGCGTCGATCCGGCAGCCTGCACGGTGGAGCGCGGGGTGGTTCATCACGCCGCCAGCGGCCGCACCGCAACTTACGGCGAACTGGCCGAGGCCGCCGCCCGCCAGCCTGTGCCGCCCAAGGTGACGCTGAAGGACCCCAAGGACTTCGCCCTCATCGGCAAATCGTTCCGCCGGCTCGACACGGCGGCGAAGGTGGACGGTTCCGCCATCTACGGCATGGATGCAAGCACGCCGGGAATGAAGATCGCCGTCGTGGTGCAATGCCCGATCTATGGCGGTCGCGTGAAGTCTGTGGACGACAGCGCCGCCCGCGCCGTTCCGGGCGTGCGCGACGTGATCCATCTGGACGACGCGGTCGCCGTCAGCGGCGATCACTTCTGGGCCGCCAAGACTGGGGCCGACGCCCTCAAGATCGAGTGGGACGGGGGCGAGCACGCCGACTTCTCCACGGCGGCCCTGTTCAAAGGCCTGGACGACAGCTCCCTGAATGGCAAGGCGCTGGTGGCGCGCGAGGTCGGCGACGTCGGCCGCGGCGGCGGCCACAGGCTCGATGCGGTCTACCAAGTGCCGATGCTGGCCCATGCGCCGATGGAGCCGTTGAACGCGCTGGTGCACGTGCGCCCGGACGCCTGCGAAATCTGGGTCGGAACCCAGGTGCCGGTGCGTTGCGTCGACGCCGCCGCGGCGGTCACGGGCCTGCCGGCCGACAAGATCATCTTGCACAACCACTATCTCGGCGGCGGTTTCGGCCGGCGGCTGGAGGAGGATTCGGTGCGCCTGGCGGTGCGGATCGCCAAGCCGCTCGGCTATCCGGTGAAGGTGATCTGGACCCGCGAGCAGGACATCCAGCACGACGTGCCGCGCCCGGCCTATCACGACCGCATCGGCGCCGTGCTCGGCGGCGACGGCCTGCCGGTGGCCTGGACCGACCGGGTGACCAGCGAGTCGGTCATGCGCCGCTGGGTGCCGGCAGGGCTGCGCAAGGACGGCCTGGACAGCGACACGGTGGAGGGCTCCGCCGAGCCGCCCTACGACTTCCCCAACCTGCGGGTGGAATGGGTGCGCCACGACATGCCCAACGGCATGGCGGTCGGCTGGTGGCGTGGGGTGGGACCGACCCACAACCTATTCAAGGTCGAGAGCTTCATCGACGAGTGCGCCCATGCGGCCGGCAAGGACCCGGTCGCCTACCGCCGGGCCTTGCTGCAGAAGAACCCCCGCGTGCTGGGCGTGCTGAACCTGGCCGCGGAGAAGATGGGCTGGGACTCGCCACGCTCCGGCGGGCGTATCGGGCGCGGAGTGGCGGTCGCCTCGCCCTTCGGCAGCCATGTCTGCACCATGGTCGAGATCGAGGTCTCGGCCCAGGGCGAGATCCGTCTGCTCCGGTCGGTCAGCGCCGTGGACTGCGGGATGGTGGTCAATCCCAACACGGTCGAGGCCCAGATCCAGGGCGGCCTGGTGTTCGGCTGGACCGGCGCGCTCTACAGTCAGATCACCTATGAAGGCGGGGCGGTCCAGCAGAGCAACTTCAACGATTACCGCATGATGCGGATGAACGAGACCCCGCCGCTGGAAGTCCACATCGTGCATAGCAGCGAGGCGCCCGGCGGCATCGGCGAGGTCGGCACCGCCATCGCCGCGCCGGCCCTCGGTAACGCCATCTTCGCGGCGACGGGCATGCGCATCCGGACCCTGCCCATCGACCGCGGCCTGCTGGTCCAGGACAAGGGTGCGCAGAAGGCGGTGCTGACCGCCCTGCCGCTCGGAGCCCTGGTCCTCGCCGGGGCGGCGGTCGCCGGTTCCGGCCGATCCGACGCGGGAGAAGAGGCGTGAAGACCCGGCCCACCCTCCGCATCGCCCTGCTAGGCGCCGTCACGCTTGGCGTATCCACGCTCGCGCTGCACGAGACGTCGATCCTGCGCGCCTCCGCCCACGCCCAGGACGCCGCGCCCGCGCCGTCCCAGAGCGTGCAGCCGGCCTCCGCCGCCCAGGCGTCTCCGTTGGTGCAGCGCGGCGAATACCTGGCGCGCGCGGCGGACTGCGTCGCCTGCCACACCGCACCGGGCGGCAAGGCCTATGCCGGCGGTCTGCCGTTCAAGCTGCCGTTCGGGACGATGTACGCCACCAACATCACCGCCGACCGCGAGACCGGGATCGGAAGCTGGAGCGACGACGACTTCGTCAACGCCGTGCGGAAGGGCGTCGGCAAGGGGGGCAAGCATCTATACCCGTCGATGCCCTACACCTCCTACACCGCCATGAGCCGCGACGATGCACTGGCGATCAAGGCCTACCTGTTCAGCCTGCCCGCGGTGCGCCAGCCCAACCGCGCCAACCACCTGGCCTTCCCGTTCAACCAGCGCTGGAGCATGTGGTTCTGGAACCTGGTGTTCCTGAAGGACCGGCGCTTCCAGCCCGATCCGGCCCTGAGCGCCGAGGAGAACCGCGGCGCTTACCTGGCCACCGCGCTTGGCCATTGCGGCGAGTGCCATACGCCCCGAAACCTGGCCTTCGCCATGAAGGCCAACCGCCAGTTCGCCGGCGCGGAGCTGCAGGGCTGGCGGGCCTGGAACATCACCCCCGACAAGCGTTTCGGCGTGGGCGGCTGGTCCGACGCGCAACTCGCCGACTATCTGGCCGCGGGCCATGCCAACGGGCGCGGCTCGGCCGCCGGGCCGATGGGCGAGGCGGTGGAGAACAGCCTGCAATATCTCACTCCGCAGGACACCGCCGCCCTGGTCGCCTACCTGCGCAAGATTCCCGCGCAGCCCGGCGAAGCAGGAACCGAGGTCGACCTCCAACCCGCCCCGGTCCTGGCCTCCAGCGCCTGGGCGCCGGGAGCGGGCGATACGGGCGGGGCGCTCGGCAAGCACATCTTCGAGGGCGCCTGCGCCAGCTGCCACCAGTGGAACGGCCAGGGCCAGCAAACGCCTTACGCCGCGCTCCTCGGCAGCCAGGCCGTGAACGACCCGACGGGCCTGAACGTGGTCCAGGTCATGCTGCACGGGGCGCACATGCGCGTGCGCGGCCAGACCGTGTTCATGCCGGTCTTCGGCCGAGGCTACAGCGACGGCGAGCTGGCGGCGGTCGCCAACTACGTGGTCTCCCACTTCGGCGGCAAGCCGGGACGAGTGACGCCCGAAGCGGTGGCCAAGGCGCGCACGGCGGGCTGAGCTTGTCCATCGGCGGAGGGCGTGGCGCTGGACGCCCTTGGGCGTGCTCCCGATGGGCCGGTTCTCAAGATCGGATGGACGACCATCGCCTCGACCATCCTGGCGTCACTGACGTCCTGGTCGAGCAGGCCGAGTTCGGCTGCGGGCAACCTGGTCGCGCGCAGGTTGCGCGGTCGCGCGCCCATGCAGCGAACAGTTCGGTCAACCGCTGCGCCGTCCAGCCGGCGAGATTGCGCCCTCAACGGCGGTTCGTGGCGTCCGCTTGTGGAGGCAAGGGCCCGCGAGCCTGGAGGCCGCGGGCGAAAGCGTCAGAGATCTACCTGCTCTGACATCGCGAGCGCGCCACCCACCTCAATGCCGAGATAGCGCACGGTGCTTTCTAGCTTGCGGTGTCCGAGTAGCAGCTGGCAGGCGCGCAGGTTGCCGGTCTTCTTGTACAACATGGCGACCTTGGTCCGACGGAGGCTGTGGGCGCCATAGGCCTTCGGTTCGAGGTCGATCAAGGCGACCCATTTCTGCACGAGTCGGGCGCAATGGCGGGTGCTCGTGTGCTCGCCTAAGCGGGCGCGGCTCGGGAACAGCCAGTCGTCTTCTCGAGGGCCGCGAAGCTTCAGTCACGCCGAGAGCGCCTCGCGCGTGGAGTCGGTGATTTCGAACGGCACGGGCCGGGCCGTCTTCTGCTGGATCACCGTCGCCCTTTGTCGGAGCGCTCCGCCCGGAGCGACATCGCTGACCCGAAGCTTGACGAGATCGCATCCACGTAGCTTGGCGTCGATGCCGCAGTCGAATAGGGCGAGATCTCGCACCCGTCCGCCGGCCTTCAACTGCTGGCGATAGCCCAGACATGCTTCGCTTTGAATGGCGGCTTCGGCTCAATGATGCGTCCGCGGTTCCAGGGCCGCGGGGTGGAACGGAACATATCACGCTGTGTCATAGCTTCCTCCTCGGAGGACTTCTTCCTGGATTGGGCAGCAAGGATCGACGCCATTAAGGCGTTGGCGAGGACCGGCGGCTGCGCGAACCCTTCATACTCAGCGTGCGTGAATTTGGTCTGACAGCGCCCCGGCGAACTATCGAACCAACGAAACGGATTGGGCGGGGGCTTAGGCTTGACCATAGGGCTTTGCCTTAGTCCCCCTCGCCTATCGGCCGTCAATTTGCGCTGACAGAGCCAGATCGCGCCCTAATTCGCCATCCGCCAGGGCGAGCGATCGTTCCAGTGCGCCAGCGCATCCGCCGCCCACGCCGTGGACTTGTCCCGGTGGCAGGTGTTGCAGACGTTTGGGATCTTCAGGCTGTCCGTCATGCTCGGCGTGGTGAAGTGGAAGGTGTGGGAGGCCACGTTCACGTTGGCGATGGTCTGCTCGATCTGGGGCATGTGGCAGGCCACGCACTGACTGCCTGGACTACCCGGCTTGTGGTGGGTGTGGGCTTCGATCGAGATCGCATGCGGCCCGTTCTGGGTGTTGGGGCCGTGGCAGGTCATGCAGAGTTCGCCGATGGGTTTGCGTAGGATGGCCTGGTTCGGCGAGCCGTGCGGGTCGTGGCATGAGAAGCAGGTCACACCACGCGCATACATCAGGCTCTGGGTGAAGTCGTTGCCCTGCATCCGGTTCTTGTGAGCGGTCCCGTCGGGGAAGTGGGTGAAGCTCAGCTCGCCCAGCCTGTGCGGCTCAAGCTTCCAGAAGTCGGCCAGCTTCAACCCCACATGATAGCCCACCGGCCAGTCGTAGTATTTGCCCTGGATCGGGTTCCTTAGCGGTTGGCCCTGGGAGTGGCACTGGATGCAGGTGTCGTTGGCCTGCACATAATCCATGCGCGCCGGGTTCAGGATGTTGTTGCGGGTCGGGCGGGCGGCGTGCTCGGAGCCCGCGCCATGGCACATCTCACAGCCGACGTTCCACTCCGCCGGCTTGCTGGTGGCGATGTCGAAGTGGACCGAGTGGCAGCCGTCGCAGAGTGGACCGGTCGGGCGGCCCGAGTTGTCGCCCTTCGGGTCGGGGTAGTGGTTCGCCCACCAGTCCCCGCCTTTGTCGGGCACATGGTACTTGGACCAGGTCTTGTTGGTGATGTCCCACTGGGCTGGATAGGGGATGTAGGTGTTCCCGACCTTGTGGAAGAAGCGCTGCTTCCAGCCCGATCCATAGACGAAATCGACGTCTTTAATGCTGAACGTGACCAGTGGGTTGGGCTTGGAGAAGTCCGCCACGACCGCTTCCGGGTGAAGCCTGGGATCGCGCACCACATTGGCCATCTTGGTCGTGGACCAGCGTGCATAGACGTCCTGGTGACAGGACTGGCAGGCCTGCGAACCGACGTAGCGGGCGCTGCTGCTGACCTTCTGGAGCGTCGCGGGCGGTTCCATCGACGCGATCAGGGGAAGGTGGCGCGTGTAGGCGACGAGTTGCCAGAGCTGGCGGTCCGGCATGCTCCAGGCCGGCATGGCCGTGTTCCGGATGCCGTTGCGGATATGGTAGAAGACTTCGCCGTCCGACAGCTTCGGGATCAGGTCCCGCAGGACCGGCGGGCGCGGATAGGCCCCAGCCCCGATCTCGGTCTTCCCGCCGCCATCGTAGGCGTGGCACACCTCGCACTTCTGCTGGAACAGCATGTGCCCCGCCTCGATATCCGTCACGTCGCGACCCAGCGGATTCCGCTTAGCTTTCGCCGACGCAGGGACGCTGTGATGCAGCAGCCAGGTCGCGACATTGGTTTCCAGGGCGGGCGGCTCCTGGCGAGCGACGGAAAGGCCCGGCAGCACCACGGTGTAGGCGTAGCCCAGCGCTCCGGTCAGCAGGCCGACGAGTAGGGCGACGGCCGCGATCCATCTCAACTTCATCGGCCCGTCTCTCCCTGGCGAACAGCGGGCTGCAATGGAATGGCGAGGATGAAACAGGCTCCGCCGCCGGGCGCGTCCGCGTAGGTGATCCGGCCGCCGTGGGCGCGCACAATCTCGGCGACGATGGAAAGGCCCAGGCCCGCGCCAACCCCGGAGCTGCGGCGCTCGCGGCTGCGCCAGAAGCGATCGAAAATCCGGTCTCTTGCCTCGGCAGGCACACCGGGTCCGTTATCGACCACAGACACCAAGCCTCCGTCGTCGACGCGCACGGTGACCTCTTCGCCCTCGGGACTGTGGGCGATGGCGTTCTCGACCAAGTTGCGGATCGCATCCCCAAGCGCGTCCTGGTCGCCGCGCACCAGGGTGGGCGCCTCGGGCGGCTCGAACGCCAGGCTCCGGCCGCTCTTCGCCGCCCAGGGCGCAAGGCGCCCCACCACGTCACCGGCGATTCGGCCGAGGTCGACGGTCTGGCCGGTCTCCACAGGCTGGGCGTCGAGCCGAGCGACGCGCAGGAGCTGGTTCACCAAGCGGTTCATCCGCTCCGTGTCCTGCTGAAGGCGTTCCACCTCGGGGGACGTCGGCAGGGCCTCCAATCCTGCGGTCAGGATCGCCAGAGGCGTGCGCAGCTCGTGCGCGGCGTTGGCGGTGAACTGCCGCTGAATCTCAAAGCCCTTCTCCAGCCGGCCCAGGGCGCCGTTCATGGCTGCGACCAGGGGCAGGAGTTCGGTCGGCAGTCCCGTCTCCGGCAGTCGCACGCCGACGCTCCCCGGTGTGACCGCCGCAGCCTTTTCCGACGCCGTTCGGACCGGCCTGAGGCTGCCGCGGATGGTCCAGATACTGACGGCCAAGAGGATCACAGCCAGAATCGGGAAGGCCCAGGCGGCGTCGCGCAGGAACTCGCGCACGAAGGCGTCCGCCAGGGCCTCGTTCCCCATCTCCTTGGCGGCGTGGTAGCTGGAGAGCGCGACCGCGATGACGCCGACCGCCATGGCCGTCACTAGCAGCGCGCCCAGTCGAATGGTTAGCCTGCCTTCCAGCGATCTGGGACGCAGCAGGCGCATCAGCCAGCCTCGAGGAAGTAGCCGACGCCCCGCACGGTATGGATGGCGCAGTCGGCGCCAGCCTCCAGCAGCTTGCGGCGCAGGTGGTGGACGTGGACGGGGATGGCGTTCGACTCCAACTCCTCGCCCATGCCGTAAAGCTTGTCCTCAAGCACCGCCTTGGGCGCCACGCGACCGAGCCGGCGCATCAGGTGCTCCAGGATGGCCAGTTCCTGTCGCGCGAGGGGCAGAGGCAAGCCCGCCACCTGTACATCGCGCCCTACCGTGTCGAAGGCGACGTTGCCGGCCTCCAACCTCAGGCCGAGCGCGCCGCCGGGTCGACGGAGCAGCGCCTTCACCCGCGCCACCAACTCGATCATGGCGAAGGGCTTGACCAGATAGTCGTCCGCCCCCGCATCCAGGCCGGCCACTCGGTCTTCCACCGAGTCCCGCGCGGTCAATACCAGCACTGGCGGCTTGTCCGGTCTGCGATCCAGGTCCGCCAACAGGCGCAGGCCATCACCGTCCGGGAGGCCAAGGTCCAGAACCACAGCGTCATACACGTTCGCCCGGACGGCCGCTTCGCCATCGGCCGCCGTGAACACCGCATCGACCACGAAACCAGCCTGGCGCAGAGCTTCGCCGACCAGATCGGAAATCCGCTGCTCGTCCTCGATGATCAGCAGACGCATCCCGCCCGTCCGGTTGCCAACGGCGCATTTTGCCTGCGCCAGTTTAGGGCAGTTTTAAGAGCATGGCCTGCCTAGGCGGCCCTCGCCCACTTCCGCGCGGCTACGATCTCGACGGTGAGGTGCGACAACGTCGAAAAGCGCGCGAGCTTGGCGCGATAATAGGCCTCGTTTCGCCCCGCCTCGCTGGAAACGCTGAGGATCGCGCCGAGATGCCCCGGCCCCAGCCGCCACAGGTGCAGGTCCGCCACGGCGTCGCCGGACGCCTCGACGATCTGGCGGATTTGAGCGGTCAGCCGACGATCGGGATTCATGTCCAGCAGGATCGCGCCGGTGTCCCGGATGAGCCCATAGGACCAGCTTGCGATCACCAGGGCTCCGATGACGCCTGCGAGCGGGTCCATCCAGAGCCAGCCGAGCCGCTGGGCCAGGATGAGACCGACGATCACCAGGACCGAGACCATGGCGTCCGCCATGACATGGACGATGGCGCTTCGCATGTTGTTGTCGCGGTCGTGCGCTCCGTGCCCGTGCTCGGCGAACACCAGGGCGTGCTCTTCACCGTCGATGGTCAGGCGAGCAGTAAAGGCGTGCGGTTCAGGGATTTCCTCGACGGACTCGACGAGATCGCCCAGCTCCGAGAACCGGAAGGTCTGCCGAGCCCCGTCCGAGCGGATCGTCTCGATCGTGACCTTGGTCGGATCGAGCGACGCGCCGTCCTCGCGCCGCACGCGGAAACGCGGTGGGACCCCGTCCTCGAACACGGTCACAAGAACGGCTCCGGTCGGTGTCGCGACCTCGAAGGCCTCGTCCTCATGGTCGTGTCCATGCCCGTGTTCGTGGCCATGCCCATGATGGTGATGATGGCCCCCAGCGCTCAGCAGCCAGGCGCTGGCGATATTCACAGCGAGGCCCAGGCCGGCGATCGGGATCGCTTCGCCGAAGCGGATCGGCACCGGGTGGAGGAACCGCGTTACGGCTTCGTAGCCGATCAGGAGCGCGATCATGGCCAGGACGATGGCGCTGGTGAAGCCGGCCAGATCGCCGAACTTGCCAGTGCCGAAGGTGAAACTTGGATCGTCGGCATGTCGGCGCGAATAGGTGTAGGCGAGCGCGGCCAGCAGCAAAGCGCCGGCGTGGGTCGACATGTGCAGGCCGTCCGCGACCAACGCGATCGACCCGAAAATGAGGCCGCCGACGATCTCGCCGACCATCATCACGCCGCAGATGACAATGACGGCCCAGGCGCGTCGCTCGTTGGCCTGATGGCTCGGCGCGAGAAAGACGTGCCCATGAGCGGCATGCGGGCTGCTGGTGTGAGCGTTGGTCACGGATCGCCTCCTACTTCAGATAGGTTCGAATGACCGACAGCAGGTGATCAGCCGCCTCGGTGTTGAAGGCGTCGGGGTGCTTCTCCCGATCGACCAGGTGCGTCTGCACATGGTCCTCGACCACTTCGGCCATCAACCCAGCCATGGCGGCGCGGGCGCTGGCCAGCAGGTGCATGACCTTCTCGCAGCCCGCCTCGCTGGCGAGCGCTCTTTCGATCGCCTCGACCTGTCCCCTGAGGCGGCGTGCGCGCGCCAGGAGCTTGTCCTTGTGTTCGATCGTATGGCTCATACCGCAGCATAGGATAGGTAGGGACCCTATAACAAGCTGCTCGCATTGGGCCATGCTGGCCGTTGAATTGGGCGAACTCCAGGCGAAGTCGGGGCCCCTAATACTGCCTTAAACGAGGCCTGCGACCGGGAGTGGATTACGCACCGCCCCAGGTGCGTCGCCACCGTTCCAGGAACGCCGCCATGCCCTCATTCGACTCCCCCAGCACGCTGGATCGTCGCGGCCTCATGGCTGCCGCCGTCACGCTCGGCGCCGTCGCTTCGTCGAGCGGCTTCGTCCAGGCGCAAACCCCGCGCGCGGCCGTCGGCGAGACCTACTCACCGCAGGCCAAGCCGCTCCCGTTCGACCCCAAGTCGATCCACGGCCTGTCCGAACGGTTGCTCGTCAGCCACCACGACAACAACTACGTTGGCGCGGTGAAGCGGTTGGGCGCCATCACCAGCCAGACCGCAGCGCTCGACCCCGCCAAGGCTCCGGGCTTCATGCTCAATGGGCTGAAGCGCGAGGAGTTGATCGCCTGGAACTCGATGATCCTGCACGAGCTATACTTCGCCGGCCTGGGCCTGCCGTCCGCGCGCGCGCCGCTGTTGGAGCAGCAGATCGCCAAGGATTTCGGCGGCTATGACCGGTGGGCGTCGGAATTCGCCGCTATGGGCAAAGCGTTAGGCGGCGGTTCGGGCTGGGTGCTCCTGACCTGGAGCAATCGCGATCGCCGACTGCTTAACCAGTGGGCCGCCGACCACACCATGACCCTGGCCGGTTCTACGCCACTTCTGGCGCTGGACATGTACGAGCACGCCTACGCGATCGACTACGGCGCCAACGCCGGAGCGTATGTGGACGCCTTCATGAAGGCCATCAACTGGAGCAATGCTTCCGCTGTTTTCGTGATGGTCTAGTGGAAACCTCGATGTCGCGTTTGCGACAATTCAGGGGCTCGCCCCACCGCCCTACGAGCCCCACCGAACTAGTGATGGAGTGCGATCAAACCGCCCGAGCCACGCCGGCGGCAAGCCCCAGGATCACCAGGACGACCGGCTGGGCTTTAAAGGCCGTGAGCAGCGCGAAGCCGCTCAGGACACAGGCGAAGTCGATCGGGTCCAGCACCGCGCTGATCCACACTGGATTGTAAAGCGCCACCGCGAGCAGGCCAACCACGGCCGCGTTGGCGCCTCGCATCGTGGCCTGTGCAGCGGGACGGCTGCGAAGTTGCGACCAGAACGGCAGGGCGGCGAGGAGGACCAATAGGCCTGGCAGGAAGACGGCGAAGAGGCCGAGCGCCGCCCCGGCGACTCGGTTCGGAGGCCCATACGCCGCGGCGCCGAGATAGGCGGCGAAGGTGAAGAGCGGCCCGGGCATGGCCTGGGCGGCGCCATAGCCAGCCAAGAAGGCGCCCGGGCTGACCCACCCGGGATCGACTACGGCCCGTTCCAAGAGCGGCAGCACGACGTGGCCGCCGCCGAAGACGAGGGCGCCGGAACGATAAAAGGCGCTGAAGCGGGCGATGGTTGGGTCGCCGGTCGAAGCGGCCAGCACCGGTGCGCCCACGATCAAGAGCAGGTAGGCCGCCAAGGCGACGATCCCAACCTTCGGAGATATCCGCCACAAGGGGCCCGCCGGCTCGCTGTCGCTCGTCCCTCGACAGAGGATAAATCCTGCCAGCGCGCCAAACCCGATCGCCGCGATCTGACCCATCATTGCCGGCGCCAAGGTGACGATCGCGACCGGGCCCACGGCGATCCCGGCGCGGCGGGCGTCCGGCGTCAGCGTCTTGGCCATGCCGAAGACTGCGTGCGCGACCACAGCGACGGCGACCAGCTTCAGCCCATGGATGGCGCCGTGGGCGATTGGCCCGCCCATGGCCGCGGCGCCAAAGGCGAAGGCCGTCATCAGGATCGCCGACGGCAGGGTAAAACCGGCCCAGGCCGCTAGAGCCCCAAGCGGCCCCGCGCGCAGGAGACCGATGCCGAAGCCGACCTGGCTGGAGGACGGCCCCGGCAGAAACTGGCAAAGGGCGACTAGGTCCGCGTAGGCGGCCTCGTTCAGCCAACGGCGCCGGGCCACGAACTCCTCGCGAAAATAGCCGAGGTGGGCGATCGGGCCACCGAACGCGGTGAGGCCAAGCCTCAGGAAGACGGCCAGCACCTCCAGCGGACCACCAGTGGTGGGCTTGCTCTCGGCCCCGGTCGCCTCACTCATGGAATCTCCACGACTTCGCGCAACAGCTCACGCAACTTGACCTCAGCCGTATCAAGGGCTTCGCGTCTGGGCTTCGTCGCCCTGTGGGCGCGCGTGCATGCGCCCGAGGGGTCAAGGGTGGAGGCCAGATAGCCGCCGTTCCATCGCGTGCGGCATCGGAATGGCGTGCTCGCGCACAGGCGGTAGCATGCCGAACCAGTTGCGGCTGCTTTAACCTACCGTGGAGAGTAAGCCTCCTCATCCCTATTTGCGAGCAGGTAGCCCTGCAATATAGTTGGCCACCTCAATGCGCTCCCGCGGACTAAGCGAGGTGGCGACCCGCCGCATCGCGGCGTTGTGGCCTTGTGGGCCTGCGTAATGTTCAAGCCGCATGATTAGGTATTTGGGCGATTTCCCTGAGATGGCCGGCGCACCGGTCTCAAGTGAACCGTCCAGGTCCACCCCGTGGCAGGAAGTACAAGCCGGAGCGCCATGGCCGTTACCTTCGCGGACGATCTTCGCTCCGCTGATGTCAAGCGGATCGGCGATGGCCGCGGTCCCACCCAGCACAATACCCGTCAATAAAACAAATCCAACCCATCTGCGATTGATTTGCACTTTTACTCCCATTGCACATTCCGATGGCCGACATTTAACTCTCGCCGCCGGAATCGCAATGCTACTGTGCTTTGGACTACCGAGAATCGCCCTCCCTGCACCAGCTGGCGATGCATGCGGGACTTATTGATCAGGAGATTCGCCCGCGGCCGGTGGCCTGGCGGCAAGGCCCGCGGGGCATCGCCTAACCTTTCTGCCGGACAGCGGACTTTCGGAGCAGCCGGAACGGGTTTTTTGCCCCCTGAGCCGATCGCCTAAATACGGACCTTCACGACATCTAGGTCCAGACCATCCACGCACCGTCTGATCCACTTCGAGAAAGACCCGACCATGACCCTTCGCACCTGTATCTTGAACTTCGCGGCCGCTACCGCCCTCGCGTCCACCCCTGCTTTCGCCCAACCGGCGCCTCTAGTGCGCATGGCGCCGATCCTCACCCAGGCCGGCGCCCAGGCGGCGCTGCGGAGGGCCGAACGGCTGGCCCGCCAGTCAAAAGATCCGGCCGCCATAGCCGTGGTGGACGCCGACGGCCTATTGCTCGCCTTCGAACGCATGGACGACGTGCGCCCGGGCAGCATAGAGCTCGCCATCGGCAAGGCCCGCGCCGCCGCCCTGCTACAACGTCCCACCGAGGAGCTGGAGGCCAATGTGGCTAGCGGCCGCTTCGGCTTGGCGACCGTCGGCCTGACCGCGCTTCGCGGCGGAGCGCCATTGAGGGCCGGCGGAACGGTCATCGGCGCCGTGGGGATCGCGGGTATCCGGAAGGAAGACGACGCAGCGACCGCAGCTACGGTCGCCGCCAAGGAGATGGGAGTAGCGCCGTGACCCCGGCGAGAAGGTCCAGATGGGCGAAGCGAGGTCTCGCCTTCTGCCCGCCTCGGCGCTGGCGAGACGCCAGATCGCGCCGGACAAGCTAGTCGTGCGCACACCCGCCAACGTTGCCCCCTTGCTCAAGCAGGATCGTCGATCGGGACGCCTATTATAGCCTTGATGATCAGATGGTCGGGATTGCTCCCGTAACCGGAGCCGACGCCAAAATTGATATCCCAATGACCAATCGATTTATCGATCGTTAAGAAGGTCGATTCATCGCTTTCGCCGAAATTTCCGAAGCGGTTAAAGCTTCCAGCCCCGTTATATGTCTCGACCCCCACGGCGAAGGTCTTGGTTAGGGCGTAGCTGATTTTGGTATCGAAATCCAACTCGGCCGGCGCGCTCTGCGGCCCCGACACCTTGAAATCCACGTTAGCGTTGAAGGCAACCGTCCAAGGCCCCATGCGCCTGCCGATGATGCCCTTAAGTTCGGCATTGTAGGGATTGATGTCGAGCTTCTTATCCACCGCCCCGATCTCGAAGTTCGCGCCCCAGAACCAGTCCTGGCCATCGTTTTTTGGCGCGATGAACTTGAGGCGCAGCTTGGCTCCGTCGATCCCGAAACGGCCGGTCCGGTCCAGCGTGGCCAAGGGCATGTACAGTCCGAATTCAAGGTTCTTAGTTATGCCATAGGCAAATTCGGGGGTGACCCGATACTGCTCAAGCGACTGCTGCTGACCTGGATAATCGTGGACGAGATCGCCAGTGGCGACATAGTTGTTATGAACGTCGAGCCCAAATTGACCTGGGTCGCTCATCTCGTCCATATACACTTGGATTTCTTCGGGCGCCGCGTGCGCACCGCCAGCTAAGAGCAGGCCGAACGCCGCCATGGCGGCTCCGCATAAACGTTGGCGCTTGCGAACGACGTGGCGCGGTCGCAACGCTGTCGTTTCATCCGCGGCCCTCTTTGCCCCCAAACGTCTCAATCCTACCCCCAAAGATACCCACGACATTCAAGGCGCCCAGAGCGTTTGCCGAAGCGATTGGCGCCGCGCCTTTTGCTTGACGCCGCCAACCGGAACACACCTCAATCGAAACTAGCCCTCCAAGCTTTCACCAAGCTGTCCCCGCAGTGATCCAAGGCCGCCGAGCGGGGCATCGGCGGAAGAGATTCTCTTCGCCTCAGAAGTCGCGCTTCACCGTCAGGCCGATTGTCCGTGGGCGGAGCGGCGTAGTCTGAGGGGCGGCCGCTAGGCTGAATGGGTTGCCGAAGGCGAAGGTGTCGGCGCGATTGTTCGCCGGGTTCTCGACAAACAGGGTCAAAGCCCAGCGAGGCCACTTGAAAGCCGCGGAAATTCTCGCGTCCAGATAGTCGCCCATGGTCGCGGAACGTTGCGGACCAAAGAAGAGGTAGGAGTGTCCGACATAGACCGCCGTCGCGTCGAACGAGAGGGTGTGCTCGTTCCCCAGGGGAAGGTCATAACCGACCTGCCCGTTGATCGAGCGACGCGGTACGCCTGGCAGGGTGAAGTCGGACCGCCCTGCTGCGAAGGTCGGATCGACCTCATGGAGGTCCGGAGCGGTGAACAGCGCGCCCAGCTGCAGCGTCAACCGCTTGATCGGCTTAACGCTGACTTCCCATTCCCAGCCGTAGACCTGGGCGTCGCCCACGTTGGCGACATAGGCCAGGCCGGACGGAAGGAACTGGTCCGCCTGCAGCTTGCGCCAGATGTCGTAATAGACGGCGGTGCGCGCATCGAGCCGGCCGTCAAAGGCCTGCACCTTGGCGCCGATCTCGTAGTTCCAGAGGGTGTCGGGTTGATAGGTGCGGTTGGGTTGCTGGCCGCCCTGGGGACTGAAGGCCTGCCCAATGGTCCCGGCGGTGTTGAACCCGCTGGCCCGATAGCCCTCCGAAGCCAGGATATAGGCCATGGCCGAAGGGGCGATGCGATATTGGAGCGACAGCTTGGGCGCCACATCGTGCATTGAGGTGCTGCCCGAAAACGGATCGCGGTCTCCCCCCTCGACCACCGACGACACGGTTCGCCGTTGCGCATAGAAGGCCCGCAGTCCCAGGGTGAGGTCGAACCGCGAGCTCAGGGCGTAATCGGCTTCACCGAACAGGGCCAAATCGACCAGCCGGTCGGTGCGGTCCTCGGTATAAAGGGCCGGCGCGCCGGTCGTCAGGCCCAGCCGGGTCTGTTCGTGTTCGTCGCCATAAGCCCCGTAGGCTCCCATGAGCAGTTTCAACCGCCCCCAGGCCGGTGGGTGGTAGTCGAGCTCCTGGGAGGTCAGACGGATCAAGGTGTCGTCGTCGTAAGCTGCCGGCGCGCCTGCTGGCCCGCCGAAATCGGCCAGCGCGTCGGTGGCGTCGTAGCGGCTGTCGAACTCGTGGTGGATGAACGAAGTCACCGCGCGGACGTCGCCCCAGCCGCCACGTCCCGAGATGTCGAGATAGGCCTGTTCGAAATCGTTGTCGTGCGGCTCGCGCACCTGCGTATCCCGCGCCAAGCTGTCGGCGCCGCCGGTCGTGTACTGCGTGTCTGCGCTATAGATGTCCTGATAGGTGTTGCCGAGCGTGACGATCCAATCGGGGGTCGGTTTGAAGCTGAACGCCCCCCGCACCCCGACCCGCTGGACCCCATTGGAGTGTGTCACGCCCAGCAGGGGCTCGGCGATGTAGCCGCCATCCTCTTCGCCATAGGCGACCAGGCGTACGGCGGCCTTGCCGTCCAGCAATGGGGTGTTGAACACGCCCTCGCCCGCAGCGCTGGGCGCGCCCGAAGCGGTGGCGGCGCCGGTGGCCGACAGCGAACCGGATGCGCGGTCGAACGCGGGCTTGTTCGGCACGATGCTGACGACCCCGCCGATCGCGCCGGCCCCGTAGAGGGTGCCCTGCGGCCCCCGCAGCACCTCGACCGACTGAACGTCGACCAATCTCAGGTCTGGATCGGGAGCATTGTAGGTGGTGGGCGTTTCCTCCCAATAGATGCCGACGGTGGACTGGGTGTGGCCCGTGAAGGCCCCGTCCGAAAGGCCGCGCAGCAACACCTTGTCGCGGCCCGGGCCCAGGTTCGTCACCGTCATGCCAGAAGCCAGTAGACGCAGGTCGCGGATATCCAGGCTGTCGGTCGCGGAGAGCCGGTCCGCGTCGACCTGCGTCACCGAACCAGGCAGGTCGAAAGCTGCGACATCGCGTTTGGCTGCGGTCACGACCACCTCGCTCGGGCTAGTGGACTTGGCCGGGGACGTCACAGGCCCGCGCGCTAGCGGCGGCGTTGATGTAGGCCGCCTTCCGATACGAAGCGTATGAGCGTCGATCCAGACCGGTGCGCAGTCGCTCTCGGCCAGGACGCGCGTCATCGCCTGCTTCGCGGTAAGTCGATCCGCCAGCAAGGGGCTGCGGCCGTGACAGGTCGCTTCAAGTCTCAGCGAGAGGCCGCCCTGCAAAGCGACGGCGAGCGCAGCGTCTGCAACCGGTTGCGCCGGCACGTCGAAGCGGATGCCTGGCTCCGCCGCTCGGGCCGCGAACGGGACCGCGCCAATGAATGTGGCCACCATGGCGGCCCTGCGGTTACGTCGCTTCAATTGCAGCCAGGGAGGCGGAAGTCAGGGTCGGCGTGAGCTTAGCACGACCTCGTCCCCGACAACCCGCGACTGAAGCGGCAGCAAGGCCGTCAGACGCCGGAGCGTCTGCGCTTGCGTGCCGAGTACGATCACACCGGTGAACTGGAGCTTAGCCGCCCGCGCGTCCGCCACACGTATTGGACGCGGAAACTGCCGGTTCAGGTCCGCCACCACGCGGGCCAGGGGCTGGTCGATGTAGAGCAGTCGGCCCTCTCTCCAAGCCAGCGCCGCCCCGGGATCTTGATGGAGCGTCTGGATCGAACCGCCTTCATGGTGAGAAGCCGCGCTCCCCTGGGCCAAACGGATCGCCTGTCCTTGGGTAGTTAATTGCACCACGCCACGCGACACGCTGAGCTGGGTGTCGCCCCCATAGTGTCGGATATCGAACGCCGTCCCTAGAACGCGGACCTGTCCGTCACCGACGGTGATCACGAACGGCCGGCTGGCGTCGTGCACCACGTCGAACGCCGCCTCCGCCTCTTCCATGTGCACGCGACGCTCACCGGGGACATAGGCGACGGTCAGGCGCGAGCCCGCATTGAGATCGATGCGCGTGCCATCCGGCAGCCGCACGATCCGACGCTCCCCGATCCCGGTTGCATAGGTCGTGGACACAGGAGCCGCGGGGACGGAAACCGTCCTCAGCGACTGCGCCACAAATGCACAAACGCATGCCGCCGCCAGACCGACGCCCCACCACTTGGCGTCTCCGATGCTTCGCCTCGCGGCGCGGGCGAAGGGACGACCTGCAGCTGAAATGGGTTGAACCGCCGCATCCAGTTCCAGCCAGATGGCCTGCGCCTGATCGAACGCCGCGCGCCGCGCATCGCCTTCGCCCCCTGCATCGAGCCAGGCCTGGAAAGCCAGCCAATCAGCTTCGACGACGGAGTCGCCGGATAAACGCGTCACCCATTCGGCCGCCTGGTCGCGCAATGCGGGCGAGCCGTGATCCGCCTGCCCCATCATCTGCGCCCGATCTCCCTCTTCAGCCCAAATGAAAGACGCCGCCGAGCAATGAACACCTCAAATCTGCGCCGCATCACAGCTTCGCCAGCAAGAATTTGAGCGCAGCGCTGATGTGCTTTTCCACGGCGCTACGCGACACGCCCATCACGACGGCGGTCTCGGCATGACTGCGCCCCTCCAGCTTGTGAAGCTGGAACGCGCGCCGGGTCTGCGGGGGCAATTGCTCAGCGGCGGCGAGCAAACGGTGCAGGCGTTGTCTGGCGTCCAGCGCATCATCGGCGGCGGGCGCGTCGACGATATCCACGCCGCCAAGCCTGACGCCGCTCAGCCCAGACCAGGCCGTCTCGCGCGCCGCGCGCCGGCCGTTATAGCGGGCCCGGTCCAGCAACAGGTTCGACCCCAGGCGATAGAGGTAGGCCATTGGATTGGCGATAATTTCATCGGAAGGAACGCGCAACGCACGCTCGTACATTTCCTGTACTAAGTCCTCAGCCGCTTCCCTGGAGTGCAGGCGCGCGGTGAAAAAGCGCACCAGATCCGGTCGCGCCGCCAGGTAGCTCTCGATCAGCGGCGCCGGCTGCGCCTTATGCACACTCAAATCGTAAACCGCATGGATTGAGAGCCCGCAGCATAGCCAACTACTATGCTCAACGGTCCTCCACGATGTCACTCTGCACTTGGGAGAGGATATATTCCACAAACGGCGCCGCCCACGATAACGACAGGCGGTTGCGGCAACCACACCCCAGCGCAGCTACACCCGGTCGCACGGGCGAGAAGGCGCGCATCGACGGCCGTCGTCATATCAAGGTGCGTTCGGTCACACTGCTATGCGGCCAAATAACCGCACGGACGAACGTGTATTTGATGATCCCGCCGAGCGCCCATCCCAGGGCGCCGCCGCCAACACCGCCTATCCCCAAGACACCGATAAGTGACTGAAAATCTGCAGCCCCCCAGCTCACAGCGAGAAAGGGCGCAATACTGTAGAGCCTGGGCCTGAATGCCGAGAGCACACCACGAAAAGCAAAGCGTCCGTGCGCGACATAAGTCCAGCACGCGCAAGCCATTATGGCGCCGGCGCCACTCGGAAGCGGACTGTCGGGGGCGTGCTGGAGGTGGCGTCGCAGAAGTTCAGCCATACCTTCGATGAGGGCGAACAACATCCATCGCGCCGGCTCGCCCCTCCCCGGCCGCAGACGCCCCCAAAGGCTAGGAGCCGTAACGGACGCTCTCAGGATTCGCCACTTCATACCTGTCGGACGCCACCGGCGGGGCGTCGCCACAGCATTCCACACGAAATTAATTACTCGTGGCCAACTGCGAGTGGGGCCCTCCCCCTTCGGCGGCGTCCATGGTTCTCGACGCCAACGCGGACGGCTTTAAGGCGCCAATGCAATGCGTCGTTTCAAAGAGCTGACCGAACGCGAAATTCTCGCCCTCGCCGGCGTTTGAGATGGACCTAACATCCCATCCGCCTCGACGCGCAGCACCGTCCACTTCGCTAGCGTCGCATCGAGCGCCCGGCTGGCCTGGGCGTAACCGCTCTCCGCATCCGGCGTGGGCGCCCCATCGGCGCCGTCCACCGCCTGCGCCAGGGCGTCCAGGCGCACCGCGATGTCGGCGAGGGCTTCGGCGGTCTGGGGCGGGACCGGCGGTCCAGCACGTGGCCCCTCCACCGGCACGGCGGCCAGCACCTGCAGCCGTGCGTCCAGCGCCGTCAGCTCCGCCCGGCGCTCAGGCCGGTCGGCGGCGGTCGAGACGAGGCGCTGGTGCATGTCCTTGGCGTCGTCGAGCGCCATCGTGGCTCGGGCGCGCGCGGCTTCCAGTCGGCGCGCCAGCGCGAATTCCCTGGCGAAATCGTCAGGCGTCACCTTGAGACGGGGATCGGGATGCAGCTCCAGCGGCTGGCGCAGCGTACGGCCGTCCACCGTCAGCGCCACTGTGTAGCGTCCCGGCGGCGCCCATACCCCAGCCCCGCCGCGCTTCTTGCCGGGCGTTAAACCTGCGGGAGCAGCGTAATGCAGGTCCCACACGAAGCGATGCGCCCCCGGCGTGGCGGCCGGCGGCGTCTCGACCGTGCGCCATTCTGGGGCGATGTCGAGCTTGGCCAGGTCTGGCGACGGTGGGACGTCGACGCTGCTGAAACGACGCACTTCGCGCCCCTGGGCGTCGAGGATGGTGATCTCTACCGGCTCGCGCGGGGCATTTGGCAACAGGTAGTCGATATTCGCGCCCATGGGCGGGTTGACCGCCAGCGGCTCGTCCTTGGGCATGGGCGTACCGGTGAAGGCCGACACCCGCTGGCGGATCGCCACGGCGGGCGCGAACAGGCGCAGGCCCGGCCGCGCGTCGACGGCTAGGTCGCGCAGGGCGGCGATATCGTCCAGCACATAGAAGCCGCGCCCATGGGTGGCGATCACCAGGTCGTCGCCATGGACCTCGATGTCGCGCACGGAGGTTCGCGGCAGATCGTTCTGCAGCGGCCGCCACGCCTCCCCGTCGTCGAACGAGACGAAGGCGCCATACTCGGTCCCCGCGTACAAGAGCCCCGGTCGCACCGGATCTTCGCGCACCACATTGACCGCGTTGAGCACGCCAACAGCCAAGCCCTGCGTGATCGGCGTCCAGTTCTTCCCGCCATCGCGGGTGCGGTAGAGGTAGGGCCTGGGGTCGTCCAGCCGGTGGCGATCCACGGCGATGTAGGCGACCTGAGCATCGAAGTGGGAAGGCTCCACCACGCCGATCTTGGACCAGGCGGCGAGCCCCTTCGGCGTGACGTCCTGCCACTTGGCGCCGTCGTCGAGGGTTCGCCAGACCTTGCCATCGTCGGTGCCGGCCCAGATCAGGCCCGGCGTCGAAGGCGAAGGGCCGATGGCGTAGACCACGCCTCGCCTCGGACCTGACAGCGGCGCGTCGGCGATGGTGGCTGCGTCGAGGGTGGCGGGGACCTCGGGCGTGGGCCGGGTCAGGTCCGGGCTGATCGGCGTCCAGTGCGCCCCGCCGTCCTTGGTGCGGAAGATGCGCTGGTTGCCGAAATACAGCGCGTGGTCGCGCTTGCCGAACACCAGCGGTAAGGTCCAGGTCCCGCGATAGGCGGCGGGAAAGGCCAGGGTGGGGTCCACATCGTGCGTCTGGCCAGACTTCAGGTCCAGCTTGTCCACCCGGCCGCCGTAGATGGTGTCGGGATCGTCCGGGTCGGGGGCGATGTTGTCGCTCTCCCCGCCGGCGGTGATCTCGTGGAACTGGGTCATGTTGATCCCGTCCTCGCCCGCGTCGGTGCGGCTCGGCACGCCGGCGGCCCCGGAGTCCTGCTGGGCGCCGTAGACGCGGTAGGGGAAACGGTTGTCGGTGGCCACGTGGTAGAACTGGCCGGTCGGCTGGTTGAACCAGCTGCTCCAGGTCCGGCCAGCATTCAGGGTCACCAGCGTCCCCTGGTCCACCCCCAGGATGCGACGGTCGGGATTGACCGGGTCGATCCAGAGGGTGTGGAAGTCGTCTCCGGTGGGATCGCCCTTGACCGGCAGGAAGTGCTTACCGCCATCCTCCGACTTCAGGATGATGGTGTCGCAGACCCAAACCTCGTCGGCGTTCCTGGGGTTGGACGTGATCCCGCCAAAATACCAGCCACGCTGCCAGATGCGGGTGTCGCCGGTGACCTTCACCCAGGTCGCGCCCGCGTCGTCAGAACGGTACAGCCCGCCATCGTCCGCATCGATCAAGGCGTAGACGCGGTTCGGCGCGGCGTCGCTGATGGAGAGTCCTATGCGGCCAGGCGCCTTGGGTAGGCCAGAGGTCAGCGGCTTCCAGGTGCGACCGCCGTCGGCGGACTTGTAGAGCCCTGTGCCCGGCCCGTTGGAGGGCGGATACACGTTCCACGGCGGCCGGCGGGTCTGCCACAGGGCGGCGTAGACCACGTCGGGGTTTCCGGGCTGGAACACCATGTCGATGGCGCCGGTGTCGGCGTCCTTGAACAGGGTCTTGGTCCAAGTCCTCCCGCCGTCGGTGGAGCGGAATACGCCGCGCTGGGCGTTCGGACCGTAGGGGTGGCCGAGCGCCGCCACCAGCAAGATATTCGGATCGCGAGGATCGACCAGGATCTTGCCGATCTGCTGAGTGTCTTCCAGCCCGATGGGACTCCAAGTCTTGCCGCCGTCGGCGGAGCGGAACATGCCCACCCCCTGGGCGATGTCGGAGCGCATGTCCGCTTCGCCGGTCCCCACGTACAGCACGTTCGGGGCGGACGGGGCGACGGCGATGGCGCCGATCGAACCCACCGGCGCATCGTCAAAGATCGGCTGCCAGGTGCGTCCGACGTCGTCGGTACGCCAGACTCCGCCGTTCACCGCCCCAAAGTAGAACCGCTTGGGATCGTCCGGCGCCCCGGCCACCGCCAGCACGCGCCCGCCCCGGAACGGGCCGATGGAGCGCCAGTGCAACTGCTGGAACAGGGCCGGGTCGACAGTCGCCCGCGCCTCCCCTGCCGTCAGCGCCAGCACACCCGCCAGGGACGCCACCCAAGTCAAGGATCTGGACACGGGCTTCCCCCTTTTGACGCCTAAGCGGCATTGTCAGCGCAAATATTCCGGGCGTGGCTCCGCCCCGGCTTGCTTCCTGTTCGGAGGCGGCCGTCATCGCATTCCATTGCAGAACAAGAAGGGACGCAACCGGCGGGCCCTGCAGTTTTGATCCATCTGCCCTAAAAAGGCGTGAACAACGGCTCCAGGTGCGTTTGGTTGACAGCGCCCTCGCCATCCATCGCGGCGTGGCCGTCCAGATCAGAACACCCCATCACATGCTTAATGAGCCCGCCAAAATCGTGGCCGGCGTTCACCCTAGCTAGCGGGGTCATCAGGAAATGGATGTCCAAGACGTGGGCGATCTGCGCGAACAGCCGAGATTGAAAAATCGAGACCGCGCCGTCGTCTTCAAGATTCAGCCGATCACTTCGGCAGCCCTCCGCGTGGCGGCCCTGCTTCAGACGCTGACCGACGTGCGAGGTTTGAACGAACGTTGCTCAGGGTAGGCCGCGAAAGGGCGCGGACGCCGCAACCGGGCTCGCTTGTGCAGATCGTCGGCGAGCGCCCGCAACTCGGCGTATGTGAGAATCTCGCTGCCCGCGAGGACGGTCTGCCGAAAGCGCGACGCGCGGTCCGTGTTGAAGAGGGATTCTGTAGTTAGGCAATGTCCCATAGCGTTTCCCCCGAACAGTAAAGTCAGGCGAATCCAAGATATTCCCGTTATCCGTGCAAATCTGGTCCGCGATCAGCCGGCGTTTAGAGTTTTCGACGCATCCAAATACATCAAGTCGAGCGCAGCGTCCGCCGAGAGGGGTCCGGCGTCGCCTTGAACCTCTTGGCACCCGTCCCGGGCGAGCATGGTCTGCTGTTGCAAATCCTGAACACCCTCCGCCGCGACCGTCAGACCTAAGCCGGCGCCCAAACCGACAAGCGCCCGCACGATGGCGGCCGATTGCGGATTGCTCCCCATCGCCTGTACTAAGCTGCGGTCGATCTTGATGCGGTCCAGTTTAAAATTGCGAAGATGGTAGAGGCTGGAGTAGCCCGTTCCGAAGTCATTCAGGGCGATCTTCACGCCGCTCGCCCGGATTGGCCCCAAGACTTGCTGCGCGCCGTCAAGGTCGGCCACCACCGCGCTTTCGGTGATCTGCAGTTCCAGGCGCGGAGGCGGCAAACCCGCATCGGCGAGGATCCTCATGACCCGCAGACCGAAGGTGCGGTCGCGAAGCTGAACCGGCGAGATGCTGAACGATAAAATCACGTCGCGGTCCCAGCGGACCGCTTCCCGGCAGGCCCGGGAAAGCAGGTCGTCGGTGAGGCTTGGGATCAATCCCGCCGCCTCAGCAATCGGGATGATCCGCCCGGCGTCGAGCGCTCCAAGCTCTGGATGGCGCCAGAGGATCACCGCTTCGAACCCGGCGAGGCGTCCCGAGCCGAGGCCGATGCTGGGCTGATAGAGCACCTCGAGCGCCGCCGAGCCGATCGCGGCGCGCAGGTCGCGCTCCAGCCGGTCCCGCGCCTTGATGTTCTGGTCCATCTCCGGCTCGAAGAAGCGCAGCGCGCTGACGCCTTCGGCCTTGGCCCGATAGAGGGCCACATCCGCCTTGCGTAAAAGCGCCTCGGCGTCGGTCCCATCCAACGGCGCAAGCGCGATCCCGATCCCCGCGCCCATCTGATGCTCGCCGCCCCCCGCGGTCACCGGCGGCCCCAGCATATCGATGATCCGCCGGGCGAGGCCCGTCGCGGCTTCGGCGCCCGAGAGATGGCGGGCGAGCACGGCGAACTCGTCGCCGCCCAGCCGCGCCACCATGTCGTCCTCCCGAACCGCCCGACGCAGGCGGTGCGCTGTTTGGATCAACGCCTCGTCTCCAACGGGATGACCGTGAAGATCATTGATCCGCTTGAACCCGTTCAAGTCGAGCATGAAGACGGCATGGACCGCGTCGGCGCCCGGCGGGGCCGCCAAGGCGTGCTTCAGCGCCGCGTCGAACTGCCGACGGTTCGGAAGGCCGGTTAGCGGATCTTCGAAGGCCAGCGCGCGGGCCTCCGCCTCGGCGGCGCGGCGGCGGCGCACCTCCCGCATCTGCGCGCGCATCCGCGTCCAGGAGAACAGGGCGAAGCCCAGGGCGCAAACGGCGAAGACCTCATCAAACTCGAGTACGCCCTCGCGGACGTTAGCCGTTTCATTCGGAAATATATCGAACTGCCAAGCTGCCAGCAGACCTGCCGCCACGACACTGCTGATCAACGCCGCGTCGCTCAAAGTGAATCGGTGGCGGATGATCATCGCTTTGACGCTCATGGAGCCCTGACCAACGAGAAATTCTTTACGAATGCCGCACTCTACGCCAAGATGTTCTACGGGACGTTAAAATCAAGCGTTGATCATTCCGGTGCTCCGCAACGTCGACGTTGCCCTTGCGAAGTTGGGCGCCGTCGGACCAGTCTGGGCTGCGGCGGGTGCGGGGCCGGGCGGCGCCACGACCGACGCGGACCATCCGCCGGCAAGCATCATGATGGTGACAGCCGAGATTGGATTAAGGAAGATCATCGTGTTTCCGATCTGCCTGCCGCCTCCTGGCCCTGCTTGTTCCAAGCGGGGAAAAGGCACGCACCACGCAGTGAGCATGCGTAAATTTGGTGTGACACTGCCGTGACGATCGCTTTGGACTTGCAGTTTTTATGAGGCCCCGCTGCCGGCCTTAGGCCAGGAGTTCTTCCATTCGGATGGGAAGGCTTCGCACCCGCCGTCCGGTAGCGTGGTGGACGGCGTTGGCGACCGCCGCGGCCGCGCCGACGCACACCACCTCGCCCAGCCCCTTGGCGCCAAGCCCGTTAAAGTTCGTATCCTCCCGGTCGATGAACTCGACCTCGCAGCGCCGCACGTCCGCGTTCACTGCGACTTGGTATTCAGCAATGTTGTTGTTGAGGAATCCGCCAAACCGTGGATCCACCTCACTGCCTTCCGACAGCGCCGAGCCGATACCCCAAACGATCCCCCCGTAGGCTTGGCTCTCAGCTGTCCGGCGGCTGATCACGCGACCGCAATCGACCACGGTCACGAACCGGGTCACCCGGGGGCGCGGTAGACGAGGATCGATACGGACTTCGGCGAAGTGCGCGACAAAGGAGAACGACACGTGGTCAGGGAATTCCGGCCCAGCCGTGGAGATCTTACCGATCGCCGCCTGCTTTAGAGCGTCCGGCTTGAGGCCTGGCACATCGCCGCGCCCTTCACCGTCGAGACCCGGAAGTCTCGCGGTTCGCAGGATATCGTCGACACGCTGGCGGCCGCCGTACCCGCTGAGCCAGCCATCCTGCAGCGTGAGCGAGGTCGGGTCCTGCCCGTGCAACGGACCGCCCTTCTGCTTGGTGGCCAATCCCGCCAACTGCTGGCGGATGGCCCGGGAAGCGTCGCGAACGGGCATAGTCGCGGTCGCCGCGCCCCACGCGCCGGCGGTTGTGTGCTGGGGTGGATAGGCGGTGTCGCCGATCCGGATCTCGATAGTCTCTGGATCGACCCCAAGCTCGGACGCGGCCACGACCGCGATGGCGGTGCGGATGCCCTGCCCCATCTCGTGACCGCCGACCGACAAGATGACCTTGCCGCCCCGCTGCAGTCGCACCTTGGCCAGCGCCGGCCCGATGTAGCCCGGGTAAGCGCCTGCGGCGACGCCCCAGCCGATCAAGACGCCGTCCGGATCTTGCATCGATCCGGGCGTCGCCGAACGCCGGTCCCAGCCGAAGCGGGCGGCGCCGCGCTCCAGACACTCCTTCAGCCGCCGAGACGAGAATGGCTTTCCGGTGATCGGATCGGCGACAGCGTCATTCTTCAGCCGCAAGGCGACGGGATCCAAGTCGAGCTTGATCGCCAACTCGTCCATGGCGCTTTCCAGGGCGAAGAAGGAGCCCATCTCCATCGGCGCTCGCATGAAGCCCGGCGTCTGGGTGTCCAGCTTCACCAGGGTGGTCGCGCCCCTGAAGGCGGGCCAAGCGTACATGCGCGAGGTGGTCTCCTCCCCCGTATAGGGCATGAGATCGAACCGGGAGGTCTGTGCGCGGACGAGGTGCACGCCCCCGGTCACCTGGCCGTCGCGAGTGGCTCCGATGCGGACGTGATGCTCGTTGGCCCCTCGAAAGCTGGTGGCGTGGAACACTTGGGAGCGGGGAACGGTCAGCTTGACGGGCCGACCGACCTTGCGGGCGGCGACCGCCGCCAGAATGGTGTGGGGCGACAAGGATCCACGCTGGCCGAAACCGCCGCCGACGTAAGGGGAGATCACCCGTATGTTGTCGGCGGGAATGCCGAGCTGAACCGCCAGCCCGCACTGCATCGCCTGGGACGCCTGGGATCCTTCATGGATAGTCAGGTGGTCGCCATCCCATTCCGCGACGACGGACAACAGCTCCATCGGGTTCTGGTGCTGGGGCGAAGTCCGATAGACCTCGTCCAAGATGACCGGCGCACCAGCGACGGCGGCCTCGGGGTCTCCATGCACGAAGTCGGGAAAATAGGGCGCGGCGACGGCCTGCTTGACCTCTTCCTGCCCCGCCGCGCTCATCTCCACTTCGAACGGTTCGGCCGCGTAGCTAATCTTCACCAGGGGCGCGGCCTCATAGGCCGCTTCCAAAGTCTCGGCGATCACCAGGGCCACCGCCTGTCCACGATAAGCGACGTCGGCCGACTGCAGCGGCTGCAGGCTCTGGATGGCATGGCCGCCGGCGAAGGAGAAGACGACGGGTTTGAGGCGGCCCAGGGTGCGGTAGTCCAGCACCACCAGCACGCCCTTGACCGCTTCGGCGGCGCCCAGATCGATGCTGGTGATCCTGCCCTTGCCGACCGTCGCGGTGATTGGAAGCGCATGCACCATGTGCGGCAGAATGCGATCGGCGCCGTAGATCGCCTTGCCCATGACCTTGTCCCGGCCATCGACCCGCTCGGCATTCGCGCCCAACTTGGTCTTGCTCATCGTCAGGCCCTCTCTCGCGCGATCTTAAGGGCTTCGGCCACCGTGTTGGCGCCGAGTTCGACCCGAAAAGCATTCTGTGGACGTGTCGCTGCGCCTTGGAGTGAAAGCCGACCCGCCTGGGCGGCGGCGGCCTCGGTAAAGGTCTTGCCGACCAGGCTCTGCTCGGCCGCGTGCGCTCGCCACGGCCGGGTCGCTAGCCCCCCCACGGCGATGCGGACGTCACGGATCACGTCGCCGTCCATATCGAGCGCAACCGCCGCCGACGCGACGGCGAAAGCGTAGGATTCCCGGTCGCGGATCTTGAGATAGGTCGAGGCCTTGCCGAGCCGACTCTTAGGGACCCGGATGCGCAGGATCAGCTCGTCCGGCCGCAGCGCCGTCTCCAGGTTGGGGGTCTGACCGGGCTCGCGGTGCAGATCCGCGACCCTGAGCGTCCGCGCCCCGGCCGTGCTCTGCACGTCGATCGAGGCGTTCAGCGCCACGAGGGCTATGGCGAGGTCCCCAGGATAGACGGCAATGCACTGGTCGCTGACCCCGAGAACGGCGTGACCGCGGTTCAGACCCTCGAGCGCGGAGCACCCGGTCCCAGGCTCGCGCTTGTTGCAGGGGTACTGGCGGTCGCGAAAATAAGCGCACCGGGTGCGCTGGAGCAGATTGCCGCCCAGACTCGCCATGTTGCGCAACTGCTGGGAGGCGGCGCGCCACAGGGACTCGGACAGGACCGGATAGTCCCGGCGCACCACGGGATCGTCGGCCACGTCGCTCATCCGGGCTAGCGCGCCGAACACCAGGGCCTCCCGGCCCTCGGTGTCGATGTGGTTGAGGCCGGGAATACGGGTGATGTCGACGACGGCCGCAGGCTGCTCAACGTTCAGCCGCATGAGATCCACCAGGGTTGTGCCCCCCGCCAGGATCTTTGATGGACGGCCCGAGCCGCCCAGGGCGCTGACCGCCGCGTCGACCGAGTGGGCGACAGTGTAGTCGAAGGGGTTCATACCGCCCTCCCCTGCGCCACGACCTGCTCGATCGCCGCGACAATACCGACGTAGGCGCCGCAGCGGCACAGGTTGCCGCTCATGTACTCGCGGATGTCGTCGACCTTGTAGGCATGGCCCTCTTTGACGCAGGCGATCGCGGACATGATCTGGCCCGGGGTGCAGTAGCCGCATTGCAGGGCGTCATGGTCGAGGAAGGCCTGCTGCATGGGATGCAGCCGACCGTCGGCGCTCGCGATCCCCTCAATTGTGGTGACCGCGCGCCCTTCGGCCTGGCGAGCCAGAGTCAGGCATGAAACCACCCGCCGGCCATCGATATGCACCGTGCACGCCCCGCACTGGCCGTGGTCGCAGCCCTTCTTGGCTCCGGACAAGCCGATCCGTTCGCGCAGAACATCCAGAAGCGTGCTCCGCGGATCCAAGTCTCCGAGATCATGGCCCACGCCATTGATCTGGAGGACCACGCCGCCTTCGGCGGGGGGCGCGGCCGCCGTGTTCGCCGGCAACACCGCAGCGGCGGTCCCGGCGGCCACGACTTCCCGCCGGTTGAGGCCCAGATGGTCTTCGTTGATCATCGCCGTCACCTTCCAAGTAACCTGGATCGATTGTAGGCTTGTTGGCCCGTTTACAGTGGAGGATTCCGCTGAGCATGGCGAAGGTGGTGTAGAAGGCGCTCTTGGACTCGGCGTAGCGCAGGAAGCCGACCTGCTGCACACAGACCTCTTGGGCGACGATGAGGTCCGCTATGTTGTTGACGACGTTCTCCGGCTTCACGATGCCGGCGTTGTTGATCACCACGTTGAGCGTCGGACACCGGCGGATGACTTCGCTTGCGCACGCCCGGATCGCGGCGGGATCGGTCACGTCCGGCGCCATCGTCTCCATGCGCAGGTTTGCTTGGGTGGTTTCGTCGAGGGCGGCCCGGCGTCGGCCGGTGATGGTGACCTTGTTGTCCTTGGCCTGCAGAGCTACGGCCCGAGCTTGGCCGATACCGGAGTCGCCACCGGTGATGATGATATGCATGTCCGACCCTTTCCGACTCGGTCTAACCTCGAGCCTGTGCTCCACCGACCGCCGTCAAAAGCTCTCACCGGCGCCTCACGGGCGCGAGCTAGGGGATGCAAAAGGGGTTAAGCGTTGCGGCCCTCCTCGCGCCTCCGCGCCCTACGACGTCACCAGGAGACGGTCCGTCCGTCGTAGTTGAGGTAGTGGAGCCCGCGTTTCCCGGCCTGGCCGGTCAGAACGTCGACCACGCGCGGTATGCTCTCCTCGATCGACAGGTTCGCGCTGGCCCCTCCCATTTCCGTCCGCACCCAGCCGGGGGCCATGGCGACGACCGCGCGGCGGGTCGCCTGGCGCGATGCGAAATCGTGCAGGAGCATGTTCAGCGCGGCCTTGCTGGCGGCGTAGGCCGCCCAGATGCCATCGACGTTCTCGGTCTGGCTGCCGAGGATGGAGGACATCGCGGCGAGGACGCTGTCCGGCGGCGCCAGATCCTGCAAGATCTCCAAGGCCCGCACGGGACCTAGGGCGTTGGTCACCATCATAGCGGTGAACCGGTCGTCAGGGATCGCGTCCATGTTGGCGTCGATGTCCGTGCAAACCCCGGCGTTGGCGACGATGAGGTTGAAGCAGCGCCCCTCAAGCCGGTGACGCAGGGCCCGGAGGTCCTGGGCGCTCGTGATATCGAGATGTTCGACGTCCAATCGCTCCGCGACATCGGCGGGGAGATCTTGCAGAGCCCGAGGCGGCGGTGCGCGGACCGTGGCCACCACAGCCCACCCTCGCGCCAATAGGTCCTTTGTCATGGCAAGCCCAAGGCCGCGGGATGCGCCAAGGACGAGCGCGACGTTGCGAATGTCAGACATTGTTTTCGCCTTTCAGGCTGGGGGATGTGCGGATCACGCTGGCGATCAGCGCGAGAAGGCCGGCCGCGACGCCAGCGATGGCGACCGTTGACCAGCCGAGTTGGAATAGGGGAGCGGCCAGGGCGGAGCCAAGGGCGCCGCCCAGAAAGAACATCGCCACAAACAGACTGTTGAGCCGGTTGCCGGTTGCGTCGTCCATCGACAGGAGCTGACGTTGGGAGATCACCAGGTTCGCCTGGACGCCGCCATCGAGCAGGGCGGCCGCGAAAGCCAGCAGCCACACCGAGTGGAACGCCAAGGCCAAGCAGAACGCCGCGACCATCGCGACGACGCCCGCCTGCCCGACCCAGCGGCCGAAGCCGCGATCAGCGAGGCGGCCCGCGAGAGGGGCGATGAACGCGCCCAAGCCTCCCAGCAGGCCGAACAACGCGAAGTCGCGGGGACTGAGATGGTAGTGTTGGACCAGCTCCAGCGGAACCGCCGTCCAGAACAGGCTGAACCCGCAGAACAGCAGGGCTTGGACGAACGCCCGGCGCCGCAGCTCAGGCGTATTGGCGACGAGCCCCGACAGCGAGCTGACCAAGACTCGGTAGGATCGGGCGCCTACAGGCCGGCGATCAGGCAATCCAAGGCCCAGAACTGCTGCAGCCAACCCGACGACAGCTGCGTCGAGCGCATAGAGCGCACGCCAGCCTATAGCCCCGGACACGACGGTGGCGACCGGCCACGCCAGCAGGATTCCGATGAGAAGACCACCCGTCACCGTGCCGACGCCCATCCCACGGCGGTTCTCCGGCGACATGGCGGCGGTCATGGCGACCAGGAGTTGGACCACCACGGCTGAAGCACCGATGCCGAAGCAGGCCATAAGGAAGGCCACGCCGCTTTGCGCCACCGCGGCACACCCGAGCGACAGCGCCGACACGGCCATAACGGCAAGGAGGAGCCGCCGGCTCCGGACCAAGTCGCCAAGTGGGCCGACAAACAGTAAACCGAAGACGTAGCCGATCTGACCAACCGTCACGACCAGACCTGCCATGCTGGCCGGCATGGCGAGGTCTCGTGCGATCTCGGACTCGAGGGGTTGAGCAAAGTAGCTCCCTGCGGCGACTACGCCGCAGACCGTGGCCAGGGCCGCCGTCCCGATCGGCGAAATCGCAGCCCTCTCCGGCCGAATAAGCCCGTCGAAAGCGGTCATGGTTTCCTCGAAACGCAGCGCCATTTGGCTTGTGCCTGAACGGTACTTTGCGCGCCGCCGCTCCTTGCATTAAGTGCTGTTAAGTCATGTGATTTTTGCGAAAAGATGCGGAGTGCAAATGGCGTACGATGGACGGCTCTTGTCAGGCGTCACTGTTTTGGCCGCCGTCTCACGCCTTGAGGAGCGCATGGGGGGCCGTCACCTGTCGATGGCCTGCTCTGCAGGGGTGAAGTTGAGCTAATTTGCGATCTGTCGGGTTGCGCTCATCCGTCCGGCCTGTTGGCGCGGCGCTTATGCCCGCTGGCCCTGATGGTGGTCCACTGGCCCGGTCCCTCTCAGTCCAGCGAGCTCGATGGCTCCGACAGCACCTCGGGTTGTCCTGGTTAGGCGACCGTGCTCAGACCGTCTCCCATCCCCCACCCCGACGCGCCTTACCGCAGGGGACATTTCAGCCGACAGAGCCACAACACCTTCAATCTCCAACCCCACCTCGTTTCCAGACCGACGCTGCGGATCTTCAGAGCCGCAGCTCATCAGGCTTGGGCCGAAGCTACGAAATCCGCCTAAACCAGAGCTCCACCGCCAGCCAGACGGCCTTCGCGCCGAAGCGAATTTAAGTTGTCGGCGCCCTGCCGACGGCCCCTACCTGCCATATGTTGCGGTGAGGTAGTCGATAATTTTAGGAACGTTTTCATCCTTGATCGGTGCACCGTAGGCCTTCTTCATCTTCGCCACCTCCGCTGTCCAAAAAGCTCTAGGTTCTTTAAACACGCGCGGTTGCGTAATAATGTAATCCACCGAATGGCAAGCTGAGCAATTCGCCCGCACGATCTCTATATCGGGCCCCGGCGCGAGCTTGGCGGTCTCCGCCGGCGGCGTATAGGCGACGGGTGTGGCGAGGCTGGATCCTGGAAGCGCCAGGGCGGCAAGAACGATAAGCTGAACGCGCATCACGCGACCTCCACCGTCACCGTTTCAACCCCGTTGCGCATATAACCGGCCGGGTTCCAGAGGGACTCTAGGGGCTGGGCTTCCCCCGATCGAGCGACAGCCCTGACCTTGATCGCCCGGCGCCCCTTGGGAAGGCGCACCGAGGCGTTCCAAGGCCGGAACGAATACTTTCCGAGATCATGCCCTAGCGCCGCATTGCTCCAACTCACGCCGCCATCGGTGGATATCTGCACCTCAGCTATGCCCGAACCGCCATCGAACGCGATCCCTCTCACATTGAGATTGCGGCCGGCCTCGACGACGACGCCGTCAGCTAGGTTGGTGATGAAGCTGCGAACATTGTATTTCCCGATCGGACGGGTGGTTTGGGCGGAGGTTCCTGGGGGCACGCAAGCACAGGCGTTGTCCGGTACGCGGTAGGCGGTGGACATCCAGAAATTATCCAACGGCTTGTCCAGCACTGTGATCTCGTTGACGTGCTTGACCCAGTAGGTGCCATACCAGCCCGGCACGATCAGGCGCAGCGGAAAGCCGTTCAAAATAGGAAGATCCGCGCCGTTCATGCCCCAGGCCAACATCACTTCGCCATCCAGGGCGTGATCGACGTCGAGCGCCTTGGCGAAATCGGGCGTGCCCGCCATGACCGGACCGTCCATCCCGTCGAATCTGATCTGCACGGCGTCCTTCTGGACGCCGGCCCTGGCAAGCACAGCCTTCAACGTCACTCCGCGCCAGCGAGCATTCCCCATCAACCCGTTGGCCGCCTGGCCGCCCCCTACTCTCGGCTCGGAGAAGCCGCGCCCATTGCCTGAGCATTGATTGACCGCCACCAGATCGACTGTCGGCATCGCCTTGAGGTCGGCCAGGGAAAGAACCAAGGGCCTGTCCACTCGTCCCTTGATCGAAAGCGTGAAGGTGGCCGCGTCCAGCTCCTGGGGCGGCGCATTGGCGAGATGGTAGCGGACGAAGAAGGCGTCGTTCGGCGTCAACACACCCTCGTCGTAGACGCCGAAGGGCGTCTCGAGTTGGGGCGGGCGGGCCGTCAGGCGAATCAATGGCCGCTTTTGCGGATAAGCCACCAGCGGACGTTCGCCGTTCTCGAACGGCAAGGTGACCGTCGCCGCCTTCGCCATGCCGCTCATCCCGAACGTCAAGGCCGCCTCGATCAAAGTCCGCCTTAGAACATCAGCCATCTTCGGTCCTCCACGGAAGGAATCTGTCACGAACGGAGCGGCAGGGAAATCAGGCTCTTATCCAATTCCGATCGCGGTGCTGTCAGTCCAACGCGAACGTGTCTCCACTTGGGCGTAGCTCTCCCAAACCCGAGCGAGCTCTATCCCACGACCTGCCCCCACTCAGCCAGGGCGGCTGAGCGTCGGTCTTTGTAGGTTGTGCGGCTGACGAGGTGGCGTGACATTGTCAGCGCAAATGTTCCGGGCCTAGCTCCGCCCCAGCTTGCTTCCTGTTCGGAGGCAACCGTCATCGCATTCCGTTGCAGAACAAGGAGAGGCGCGGCCGGCGGGGAGGCGTTCCTGAATCAGGCTCGCGCGTAAGGTCAAACCGTGACCTCCACGTCAAGATGATGCTTGACACGGTAAAGGCGCTTGGCGTGGCCAAGGCAGCCCTCTAGCATCCCGGAGCGCCATGCGCCTTGGCAGTTTGAACTTCTGACGTCATCAGGACCGCAGCGCCACGACGGCGTTGCGGCATTGGGCAACGCGAGCAAATGCATGATCACAAATCGGACCGAGATGTCCGCGCTGCGCGCCCTGACGCGGATCGCCAGCCTTCTTCTGGCCCTCGCCGCGAGCGCCGCCCACGCTCAGGTCCAGGCCCGGCCTGACGCGTCGCCGGCCAATCCCCCCGCCCCCTTCGTGCTCAAGCAGATCGGTCCGGGCGTCTACGCTGCGATCGATGGTCCGCAAGGAAGCTCAGGTTCCAACGCCGGCTTCGTCGTCGGCGACGACGGGGTCCTGGTGGTCGACAGCTTCTTCAATCCGGATGCGACCAAGGCCCTGGTGGCCAGCATCCATAAGATCACGCCCAAGCCGATCCGCTATGTGGTCAACACCCACTACCATATCGATCACGTCGGCGGTGACGCCGTGCTGCGCGAGGCGGGCGCTATCATCATCGCTCATCGCAATGTGCGTGGCTGGATACACGAGAACAACGTCAACCTGCTCGGCACGCACATCACGCCGCAGTTGCGCGCCCAGATAGCTAGCTTGGCCGACCCGGACCTGGTCACCGACAAGCCGCTGACCATCTGGCTGGGCTCGCGCCGGGTGGACGTGCGCCCCGTGGAGGGTCACACCGGCGGCGACCTGGCGATCTTCGTACCCGACGCCAAGGTGCTGTTCTGCGGCGACCTGCTCTGGCGCAAATACCCGCCCAACATCATCGACGGCACGGTCGGCAAATGGATCGCCACCGTCACGGAATTCCAGCATCTGCCGAACGCCAGCGCCATGACCTTCGTGCCGGGTCATGGCGACGTCGCCAATATCCAGGACGTTGCTGATTTCGACGCCTATCTGAGGGAGCTTTCAACCGATGTCGCCGCCGGCCGCGCTGCCGGACTGACCGGCAAGGATCTGGTGAACACCGTCGTTCCCAAGCTCAAGGGCCGCTTCGGCGATTGGGAACATCTCGATCGGAGCGCGCCAACCGAAGTTGGCTACATGGACGCCGAACTGGCCGGCGCCAAGCAGGTGCCTATTCCGACCGGAAACTAAGCCTCGGCGGCCAGAGCGCTTTCCGACAAAGTGGCGACAGGTTCGTCGGAAAGCGCACAAAATCAAAGATCTAAAGCGTCTAGCGGGAGACGAAACCATTCGAATACGTCGCCTGAGCGGAGTCGCTGGAGACGGAGAGCAGGTGGAAGCCAGACTTGGCGGTCCCTCCCGCGCAGTTACAGCAAATTAACGCGACACCGTTCGGCTGCCCAAGCTAAGCCTTGCCATCGAGGAGACCATCCGAATGCGCTTGGCGACTGTTCTGTTGGCGACTGCGTGCGCCGTTCTGTCCACGGCGGCCATAGCCCAGGAGGCTCCCACCACGGCGATGACGGCTATGGCGGCCGACACCCCGGAGAAGGCCCTCTCGGGCGCGACCTTCACCCTGCCCAAGGCATGGACGCTGGAGACGAAGCCGGGGCTGGTCCTAGCCCTGCCGCCAGAACCCGACACCCACATCGCCATCGTCGGCGTCGCAAGCGCGGCAGACGCCAAGGAGGCCGTCGCCAAAGCCTGGGCGCTCTATCGCCCGGACGCCAACCGCAAGTTCAAGCTCATGACCGCCAGGCCGGGTCGCAACGGCTGGGACGATCGGTCGGTGATCGACTACGAGACGTCCCCGAACGAGAAGGCCGCCGTCCAGGCCATCGCCTTCCATAGCGGAACGCAGTGGACTGTCCTGATCCTCGACGGCACGGACGCCACCGCCGAGAAGCGCGGCGCCGGGATCGGGCTGATCCTCCAGAGCCTGCGGCCGGCGGGTTATCACCGCGAATCCTTCGCCGGAAAGACCGCCCACCCGCTCGATCCCGCACGGGTCGAGGCGATGCGCGCGTTCGTCCAGACTGCGATCCAGCAACTCGGGGTGCCTGGCGCCTCCATCGCCCTGATCGACCATGACAAGGTGGTCTATGAAGGCGGCGTCGGCGTGCGGACCCTGGGTTCGCCGGAGCCGGTGGACGCCCATACCCTGTTCATGGTCGCGTCCAACACCAAAGGGATGTCCACCCTGCTGCTGGCCGAACTCGCGGACCAGGGCAAGCTCGCCTGGGACCAGCCGGTCAGCCAGGTCTATCCGGCCTTCCGCCTCGGCGACGCCCAGACCACCCAAAAAGTGCTGATGAAGAATTTGGTGTGCGCCTGCACCGGTCTACCGCGAAAGGACTTCGACTGGATCTTCGGCACGCGGCGCACGACGCCCGCCTCGACCACCTTCACCCAGCTCGCGGCGACCCAGCCGACCAGCGGCTTCGGCGAGGTGTTCCAATACAACAACCTGATGGCCTCGGCCGCCGGCTTCATCGGCGGCCATCTCGTCTTCCCAGACCAAGAGATCGGGGCCGCCTACGACGGCGCCATGCAAAAGATGGTGTTCGACCCGCTCGGCATGCATGAGACCACTTTCAACATGGCCCGCGCGTTAGCCGCCGACCACGCCAGCCCTCATGGCGACGACGTCGACGGCAAGCCGAGCCTGGCCAGGATGGATTTCAACTACGCCGTGGGCCCCTACCGGCCCGCGGGCGGTGCCTGGTCCTCGGCCCACGATATGGCCAAGTACGTCCAGGACGAACTCGACCTCGGCAAGCTGCCCGACGGGCGACAGCTGGTCTCGGCCAAGAACCTGCTGGCGCGCCGGGCGCCCGGGGTCTCGACTGGCGAGGACGGCTACTACGGCATGGGGCTGGAGGTGGACACCACCTGGGGCGTGCCGGTGATCCACCACGGCGGCAGCATGGCGGGCTACAAGACCGATTGGATCGCCCTGCCCGAGGCTGGGGTCGGCGCGGTGATCCTGACCAACTCCGACGACGGTCGGATGCTGCTGCGCCCGTTCATGCGCCGCCTGCTGGAGGTGCTATACGACGGCAAGCTCGAAGCGACGGGCGACGTCGCCGCCGCCGCCGCCCGCAACCAGGCCGAGATCGCCAAGACGCGGGAACGACTGACCGTTCCAGCCGCCTCAGCCCCGGCCGACGAACTCGCCGCCGCCTATACCAGCCCCGAGCTCGGCCACATCACCGTGCATCGCGAAGGTGGCGAGGTCGTGTTCGACTTCGGCCTGTGGCGGAGCCGGATGGCGTCGCGCAAGAACGACGACGGAACCCTCTCCTTCATCTCCATCGACCCGACCAACGACGGGTTCGAGTTCGTGGCGGCCACACGGGCCGGCAAGCGGGCGCTGGTCATCCGCGATGGCCAGCACGAGTACGTCTACACCGAGATTACTTAGCGCCCTTAGCGGCCGCGCGCCTTCTGCCAGAAAGGCGACATCCAGCGGGCCTGAAGAGAGGCCCCAAGCTCCGGCCTAATGTCCGAAGCCGGGGGGCAACCGGACTCGCCACTACATCCACATAGCGGACGTGGCGGAGGGCGAGTTTCCAGAGCCACGCTCATGCGTGCTGGCGACCCAAAACGTAATATTAGTCGGGTGTGGAGTCGTAGATGTCGAAACCAAGGCACAACTCTCGCGTACCAATCATCACCATCGTATCTGGCTGGAGTTCATCCCCCTCGTTGCCCTTTTCCATAAAGAGCCCGCAGAAGATATCGCATCGGTAGCGTCGAGAAAGATCCTGCCAGACAAACAGGTCTGAGGTGAGCTGAGATAGAAGCTCTCGTATTTGGCCATCGAGGTCGCCGGGTGACCGATCCTCGACCCGCAATCTCCATGATCCCGTCTTCGCGACTACATCTTTTCCCGGCGACGGTGAACGAACACCGCCTTTCGTTGAGTACGCAGTTGGTTCTGATCCCAGCAAAGAGCTGATCTCTGCGGGGATGAGGTCGTCGCCGAAGAGCCTTAGAGCGTCAACGGTTCTGCTGATTGCCGCCAATCCCTAAGCCTCCTGCTGCTTCTGGAGTGTAGCCAGCAATGAGTCCGCTTTCCACCCTAAGCGGATGTCGGGAAGGTCCGGTATCGGTCAGCCCGCCAAAATGGTATCGAGGAGGAGTGTCCAAGGACGATAAGCTCGTGGGGCGGATCGACGAACTCGAAGCCGAGTACCGACCCCTGCTCTTGAAGGCCCTTCGCGAGTGCGCGGCGGGGCGGTGGGGGCTGTTCGGGCACAATGAGCACCTAGGCCCTAAGTCCGAGCCGCCGCCCACAATTGGGGAGTTGACTGACCTCGCTCAGGTAATCGACGCACTCTGAAACGATTTCTGCCGTGCAAGTTCATGGGGAGACCGTCGAATTGTACTTCAAGAGCGGCACCTTCCTCTCGGTTGATTTACGCGATGAGGCTTCGACTAGCCCGGAAGCAATGGTGCTTCACCTGCCCGATGGCGCCATAGCCGTCTGGCAGTGAGGTTTTAATCCACCCTCCCCTGCCGACCGCCATGGCCGCTTCCGGCCACCAAGCTAGCAGGCGGAGCCGGCGGCGAGATCGCGCCCATTGCCGCCTTGCGCGTTCTCCCCGACTTCGGACGCGCCGGTCGCCCGTAGGAAGGCCATCAAGCCGGTCCAATGGCCGCTTTCAGGTAGCGCGGACGAAATTACCCTCACCCGAATCTAGACGCTGGCGACGGCGGGTTTCGGGACGACCATTCAGGGGGATAGGCGACCCTTTCTACCGGCAAGCGCTCGCTCGCCTCGTCTCAGACGCCGTTTGGTTCCATCGAAGAGCAGATTAAAAAAACCAGCACGCCTGGAAGTCGGCCCCTTAAATTGTACGGAACGGTCCACATATTAAAATGGACGGTGATGGGGAAGGTTTACTTTCCTCTCAAACGCTAAGTTTATGACCGGTGGCCAGCCTTAGGCGACCTTCGGCCTCTAATGGAGGTCAAATTGAAGAAGATTATTGCAGCGATCGCTAGTGTTGCTTTGCTTGCGGCCCCACTTGCGGTCCAGGCGGCTCCCAGCGGCGGCGGCCACGGTGGTGGCGTCGGTTTTCACGGCGGGGGCGGCTTCCATGGAGGTGGCGGCGGTGGTTCTCGCGGTGGAAGCAGTTTCCACGGCGGCGGCGGCTATCATGGCGGCGGCGGTTTTGGCCGCGGTAATGGCGGCTACGGCTACGGTGCTGCAGCCTTGGGCCTAGTAGCTGGGGCCGCCCTGGCGGACGGTTGGTACGGCGGCGGAGGCGCCTATGGGTACGATAACTCGTATTACCCCGACGCCGCCTACGGCGACCCGGCTTATGGCTATGATCAAGGCGACGCCTACGGCGCGCCTCCCCCCCAGGGCGACGCCTCGTCCTACGGCGGTTCCTGCGGCCAATGGGCATGGGACCAGGCGAGCGGCAGATACCAGTGGGTCAATGACGGATGCGGTTCCGCCCAGGGCTACTGAGCAAACGGAATCGACGTGGCGGCTGTCGGATTGGCAGCCGTCGCGCCACCGAGCCACTTCAACGGCCAACTCGTCCGTTTCCAAGCGCGAGAATAACGGGACCCCGGCGGTGGCCTTGCGCCCAAAGCCCTAGGCGCTCTCCCCGCTTCCGGACATCTCGATCGCCATAAGACCGCTGCTGGGGGCGACCTCAATGGACGGATTAGAGGGAGTTCGGACGGAATTACCCCCTCCCAGCTTTGATCGTTGCAAGGGGCTGGTTTCTGGAACGACGCAAGTGGCGGCGGGCGACCCAAACCAGACTTCCGCGCTTGGGCTAGGCAAGCCGGCAGATTGCAACCAGTGACCATCCTCCTGGCTTGATGCCGGTGAAAGACGGAGGCCAAGATGCTTTGCGAACTCGCCACCCTTTCGTGCCCGCTGCTCGCGCTTGAGGAAGCCGCAGAAGGGGCCGCTGCATGGGTCAATGACGGCCGGGCTAGGGGCCAACTTCTTGGATGCTGGCGGACGGAGATGGGGACGCTGGGCCGCCTGATTGTGCTGCGCGGGTTCGAGGCGCCTCAGGACATGATTGCGGAACGTCGCCGCGCACTTCTGAGCGACAATCCGTTCAACGCCGGCAGCGTCGTCACAGCGCTGGAGATGGATAGCTACGCGCCCTTTCCGTTTTTGCCGCCGATCCGAACCGGTGACTGGGGAGGGATGTATGAGTTCCGCACCTATCGGCTCAAACCCGGCGGCCTGTCGCCGACGCTGAGCGGATGGAAGGCGGCCATCGCACCGGCGCGTGAATACACCGACCATCTGGTGGTGAACATGTATGCTCTCGATGGCGCCCCCCGCATTACGCACATCTGGGGCTTCGGCAGCTTAGAGGAGCGTGCCGCACTTAGAGGAAAGGCTTACGGAGCTGGAATCTGGCCTCCCAAGGGAGGCCCCGAGCAGATCATCGAGGCGACTTCGACAATCGCTTTGCCATTGGGTGGCTCCCCCTTGACCTGAACCTCAACTCTGCGGCCACTCCCCCTCTGCGGAAGCCCGCCAGGCCCGCCATGAGGCAACGCGGAGAAGGGCCGCCCTAACGGCGAATTTGGGTCGGTGCTCACGGCTGGAGTCCGCCCCGCTGCCCTTCGGCACGGCCGTCTCCGGCCGCCAAGCCCTGAGATGGCCCGCCGGCGGAACCGCGCCCAGAGCCGCCGGAGACTCTCTGACAGATTCTAGACGCTCCAAAGGGGATGAATCGACCGTACCACGCGATCCCGATGGCAGATGTTGAGGGTCATGCGGACGAAATTACATCGACCCGATTCTAGACGTCGCCAATAGCGGGTTCCGGGGACGGCAGCTCGGGGCAGTGCGCGACCCATTGCAGACGTTCCAAGCTTCCACTTATATGAGCAGAGGCAAGGCGGAATGGCGGCGCGCCCGCCCACAAATCGGATGAAGAAAAAAAATCTTTGCAGAAGCCATTACTATTGAGCGGACTTCACGTTGGACGCTTGTTCAAAACGATGAACGCACTTTGCACGTCAAGCAAGAAGCTGAATTTTCGGACGGCGCTCGGAAGCAGCGTACCGTCTCGATAGATGATTTCATGATGGAGGGCGGCCCACCGCCGCGAGAACTTCAAAAGCTTCTCGACGCCTTATTCGCAGATAACTAGCCGTCGGCGTTTGGATATGCGCTCAGGCAGAAGCGATGCACCGTGGCGGACATTGGTCTCTGCCATCATAGTTATTCCCACGCGCTGGAGATCAATATGCCCTTGTTCAGCTACACCCTAACGCATGGGAACGAGAACAGAACTACGGAGCTTCGGAAAAGCAACCCGCAAGGGTGGTTGCTGGATGCTGTGCAAGGGACATTCCCAGATGTCGCGTCAAGACGTGGCGCCGATATTATTCGCCTCCGGCTTCAGACGGTTGGCGACACCAATCAGACTTGGTGCGCGACTCTGATTGATGAACCAACAAACCTTCTGATCCACGTCACGCAAACGGGGGTGTGAGGTCGTAATGCACCCTAAGCCGCCGCCAGCCTTCTGCCAGAAAGACGACATCCAGCGGGCCTGAAAGAGGCCCCAGGCTCCGGCCTAATGTCCGAAGCCGGGGGGCAACCGGACTCGCCACCACAGCCGCATAGCGGACGTGGTGAAGGGCGAGTTCCGGAGCCACGCTCATACGTGCTGGCGACCCTGAGCGGTAGTTACTCGCGAGTCCTCCACCAAGGCTGTCTGCGGCGTCGAAGGCGGATCCGCAAAGCTCTCCTAATCAGAACCTCCCAGCCAAGCTCTGCGAGCTTGAAGTGCTTTAACAGCCCAAAGAGCAGACTGAGCGAGTGGAGTGGGTAAGGTGTCGAGCTGGAACCAATCGAGGCCGGTGTGTTTCTCGGGTTCAAGCAACACTGGCTCGCCTTCAAATTTGTTGGCTGAAAACACGGGCGAAACCCAATGCCCATGTTCTTCAGGCACAAACAAATCAACGAGGCAAAGAAGCTCAAGCGTTCCAAGCTTGATACCGAGTTCTTCAGCAATCTCTCGTCGAGCCGCGGCTTCCGTCCCCTCCCACAGGTCGACCTTTCCCCTGGCAGACTCCATGCGCCCGCCTCGGGCGGTCGGGCGCGTTGGATCAGCAGCAGCTCTCGATCTCTAACGATAGCGACACCGCAGCCCACCCTCGGACCATCTGAAGATTGCTCAGCCATTCGATGGCGATAAGCCTATAGGCGCTCGCTTTGGCAACAATCCCCCCCCTCCTCGCCCTCCGCGGCGTCCGCTTCCAGGCGAAGAGGCCATCCCAGGCCGGCGGGCGATCTGCGCCCATATACGACATCCGCGCTCTACCCGAGGCCAGACGTCGAAAGCACCGCGAATCGGTCTTGCGCGGCGGCCCAGTGGCAGATTTTGGAGGTAGTTCGGGCCGAATTACCCAGCCCCAACGTCGGACACGGAAACTGCAGCTTCCGGGCGCAACACTCGCGACGGTGGTGACCCGAAGCGCCTTCTCGCCTATCCACGATCTGCTCAACATTTACATTTAAGATGTACGGATCGCCGTCCTGGAGTGCACTCGTGTTCCCGCTCTCGATCAAAGACAAAATCTTCATCCCAATGGAGCGAACCACGGAAACCCGATCTGCGGTTCTCAAACAAGTTGAAATGCTCTTGCTCAGCGTGGCTGCGCGTGACGTCCGACGCATTTCTGGCTGGGTTACGTTTAAAGGTGGATTTTTGCGATTTGTGACCAATATGAATATTTTAGTGCCGATAGATTACGGCGCGATCACGATTGAAGAGAATGAATCAGGCACCTTTGTCAAATATGAGCTAAGCGTCCAGTTGATGTTGGGTTTCGTAAGTGCAGCGGTGATCCTTCTATTCTCTTATATGCTATTTCATGATCATAAGCCGTGGGCCTCGTGCCTCCAAATTGCATCTTTTGCCTGGGCATGGCTGTTTGGTGGCAATTACGCGATAGCAAGGCATCGCTTTCCGCGCTGGCTTGACCGTGGAATCCGGCAAATCCCGAATCATTAAATGGATAGAGGAGGCGCGCGTCGCCCCCCTCGCGGTAGACCTCAACGTCTAATTCGCGCCCTGAGCCGACATGAGCTCAGCTCCAGCTTCCAGACATTCGACACTCTTGCTGAGGGGCGAGATTGTAAGCCTATCTTTAGGTAGCGCCCCGTAAGCTGAGTCCACCTAATTGTAGGTCCCGACCTGTGGCTGCGGCGAATGGACGTTCGTCTGAGGTAGTTTCGCGACGCCATCTCTAGATGGGGTGCAGCTCGCTCTAGCTCGGACTCGGCGAAAGTGGTGACGTTCGGAACCTCCACGGCGTGAGGCGCGCCACTATCCGGATCAATGAAAGTCATGACGGCCGCACCCCGAATGATGAATGTGTTAGCGGCGCTCTTCTCCCGCACACGCCAGACTTTTCAAGGGATAAGGCATGACAGGCGCCACGGGCTTCGGTAATAACCCGGTGCGCCGCTGTACATGGACCAGGCCAATCACCGCTATGACCGGATTTGAGCTTCCGCTCCAAAATATTAGTATGCAAAAGACGCCGCCAAAGACCCTTTCGGTCGAACAGATCGACCTCTTCCCGACCCGGATCTGGCAATCCCGCCTGAGCAGCTTGGCCCCGCATTTTGCAGCCTGGGCGGCGGCGGTGAACGCTCTTAGGGACGCGTCCCCCGAACCGGCCGGACGCTCGAATCGTCTTGGCTGGAACAGCGCCGACACCGCGATCTTGAACCGGCGCGAGTTCGACGAACTACACGGCGCCATCCGCGCCTGCTGCCTCTATGCGCTCCAGCAGATGGGGCGGGGCGATCGGCGGTTCGGGCTCGAGTCCTGGATCAATATCCACGACCGCGGCGGGTTCAACTTCCTGCACATGCACGACGGCGCGGTGCTGAGCGGCGTCTTCTATCTGCAGGCGCCGCCAGGATCGGGCAAGCTCGTCTTCCGCGACCCCCGATCAGGTCCGATCAACGCCTCGCTCAAGGGCGCCGGCGCGAACGCCCACAACGAGGTCCAACTGCAGCCGGAAGCCGGTCTGGTCGCGCTCTTCCCGCACTGGCTCGAACACTATGTGGAGCCGCATCAGAACGATCTCCCGAGAATAGCAATCTCCTTCAACGCTCTCTAGCGTCGCTGGGCCGAGGCCGGCGCGGACCGGCCCATCATCGCCCGCCCTGCGGCGCTCATCCCCGTGGACGGGGATGAGCGCCTCCTGCCGGGTTGCTTCCGACTAGAACTTGTAGAGCACAGACGCCTTGAAGGTGCGTCCGATGATCGGCCGGGCGACGAAGTTCGTCCCGGAGCCGAGCGTGGACACGACCTCGCCGGCGCGAGCGTTTCCTTCGGTCAACCCGATGGTGTTCGTCAGGTTGTAGGCGCTGGCGTAGACCGTGAGCTGGGGCGTCACATCGTAGTGGGTGTTGGCGCTTACCACCGTATAGGCGGGCAGATACTGCGTATTCGCGGCGTCGGCATAGCGGGAGCCGTAGTATTCAATATCCAGGCCCGCCTTGAAGCGGTCTTGAAGAAGATGGACCGACGGGCTCACCGCGAAGCTGGTGTACGGGACACGCAGGAGCTGATTGCCGGCATAGCTCGTCGGCGCCGCTCCGGCGGACAGGGCGTAGCTGAATTGCGTGAACTTCGGATCCTGCACGGTCGCGGTGAAGGCCACGTCGAACCAGTCGATCGGCCGGACGTCGCCGTCCATCTCGACGCCGTAGTCGCGGGTCTTGCCGTTGACCTCTTCGGTGACGAGGACGTTGCTGGCGGGGTTGAGCACGGGCTGGGAAGCGAGCCCGTAGTCCTGCGTGTCGGTGTCGAACAGCGTGATGTAGGCGTCAAGGAAGGGACGAGAGTACTTATAGCCCAGCTCGTACATCTGCGAGTGGGCCGTCTCGACCGACCCAGGCGTCGGCGGGCTGGTGTTGGTGATGTAGTTCGAGATTCCGGGCAGGCGGGCGGCGCCGGTCGCCCGGACGAAGACCCCCTGGCGCGGGTCGAACTGGTAGTTCAAGCCGACGGTCCAGGTCGCCGCCGAGAAATCGAGCTTGTAAGGCGTCCAAATCCCGTTCCCCTCAGCGACCGCCGATGTGGCCAGAGTGCCGGTCGCAGAGGTGAGGTTGGCCGAGGTCACATTCTCGTAGGCGCCGTTTCCGCTCATGTGCTCCTCGCGGACGCCGGCGTCGAGACGCAGGGCGGGCGTGATATGCCACTCGTCGGCGAGATAGAGGGCTTCGGTGTATTGATGCCCGTTGCCGTCGCCAAAGCCCGCGCCGTCGCGGATCACGCCGTCATCGGTGACGGAGCCCACCTGTTGGCCGGCGCTGTTCACGGCGACCGCATTGACCAGCCGGGCGTGGTCTTCGACATCGGTCAGGATGGTCGCCTGGTACTTATGGAAGGTCTCGCCGGCGATCGCGAAGTATGCGCCGATTGTGACATCGTGTTCCTGGCCGGCGATCTCAAACTTCCGGCTGAGGCGCAAATCGTCGAGCACCTCGTGTTCGGAGATGACTTCGTCGTTGGCCGTGTTCGGCATCACCAGGCCGTTGCCGTTCGCGGTCGGCGACACCAGGGCCCCGTTATCGGCGTAGCGGAGTTGCAGCGACGCCATGGTGGGGAACAGCGCCGACGCGCTGGTCGCGACATTGGACAGGCCGTTGAGGCAATTGCTGATCTGCGAGTTCAGGCACTGGCTCGTGGTGTAGACTTCGGCCGAGGGCGTCAGATAATTACGGTCTTGATCGGTGTTGCGGACCCGAAAGTGATCGTCGATGTGCCATCCATCGACATTCTGGGTCACATGGATGCTCAGCTGGTCCAGGAGGACCTTGGTCCCGTCGGCGAGATTGTATTGCGACGGGCCATTGGGCGTGTAGATGGGGAATTTGGCGTTCTCACCCCCGAGGATCGAGCCTGAATTGGCGTTGAAGCCGGGGACGCTTGAGACCGTGCTCCCGTTGATGCTGACGGGCACGCCCACATAGAAACCGACCTTGTCGTCGATATGCTTGTAATCGATGTCGATGGAGCCGTTGCCCAGGTCATGGCCCACGTCGACCCGGAACTGGCCGCCGTTATTGAGGGGGAAACCGGGGTCGCGCGTACCATTCTCGTAGCGATAGAAACCGCCGACGGCGAGCTTCCAGCCGTCGACCTGCGCCCCGTACCAGAAGTCGGCGCGGGCGAGGCCGTCGTCACCGGCGGTCAGCTTGAACAGGCCCTCCGGCGTGGGACCGGGCTGGCGGGTGATGAAGTTGATCACGCCGCCCGGCGCGTTGGAATTGAAGATCGACGAAGGGCCACCTCTCACGACCTGGACCTGGTCGATGGTCTCGTCGAGGCGAAAGGACTGGTCGGCGTTCAGATAGCCTAGCGCCGGGTCATGCTGCACCGGCAGGCCGTCTTCCTCGAGCTGCACCGAGCCGTAACCGTCGATCGGCAGGCCGCGCGCCCGGATGTTGGCGCTGGCCTCGCCGCCCGAGTTCTCGACCCAGAAGCCCGGCACCTTGCGGATCGCGTCGGCGACGCTGCTGACCGCTTCCTCGCGAAGCTGTTCCTGGGGAATGGCGCTGACCGAATAGCTGGTGTCGGCGCGGGTGCGGCGGTCGACGCCCACCCGCCCGGTCACGATCACCGTGTCGACCGACGCGACCGCCGATTGCGCAACCTCGTGGCGGATGACGGTATAGGCGCCTTCGCCCGTCGGCTTGGCGTCGAGGCCGGTGTTTTCCAGCAGCATGTGGAGCGCCGTCGGCGTGTCGAACTGCCCTTTGACCGGACGGGTGGACAGGCCCTGCACGACCTCCTGCGAGACGAGGATCTGAATACCGGCCTGGCGCGCGAAGGCGGGGATGCCGTTCTGGGCCGGCTGGGCCTCGATATTGAATTGATGGGTCTGCGCCCAGGCCGGCCGGGCGACGGCGAGCGCCACAAAGGCGGAGCTCGCCAGCAAGGTCCGCTTCCACAGGAAGTCGTGTTGATAGGTCACGTTGATGCCCCCATTTCGCGCGGCGCGGTTAGCGCAGCCGTCGGAAGCTAAGACGGGTCGGTCGTGACGTTCCTTGTTAAAGATTTATGAAATTACGGGGCGGCCAATTTCGCTAGTATAATGTAATATAATCCGCATCTATCGCGCCCTTCACGCTGAACGCTGTCTCGATGGAATTTACGAAATCGATCTGATTATTGATCATGAACACCCCGTAGATGCGCTCTTGCGCCAGCTTGGGGTTCCTGATCCTGATCTTGCGGACGCTGTAGCGATTGAACTCCGCCACCGCCTGCGCCACGGTCTCGCCGTCCAGGTCGATCCGGCCCTCCCGCCAGGCCAGCTTGCGCTCGACCTGGAGCGGTTCAACCGGCACCAGGGTCGCAGGGGCGCGCTCCCGGATCACCGCGCTCTCATTGGCGGATACGCGCATCGCGCGATCCTGAGCGCCGACAAGCCAAGCCTCGACCACCCCTTCCGAGACCATGACCTCGGCGCCGCCATTGAACACGCGCACGGAAAAGGCGGTGCCGACAGCGCGCACGCGCACATCGCCCGCCTCGACCACGAACGGGCGGGAGGGGTTCTTGGCCACCTTGAACCAAGCCTCGCCCTCTCGCAGTCGGATGCGCCGCAGTCTGGGCTGCATGGCCACCTGGACCCGGCTCTGGGTGTTCATGTCGATGGTCGACCCGTCGGTCAGCGGCAGATGCCGCACTTCGCCGACCTCGGTGATGAGAGACGCTTCCTCCGAGTTGAACACCAGCAGGCCCGCCACGCCGGCGGCGAGCGCCGCACCGGCGCCCGCCAGGGCGCTTCGCCGCGACCATGTCCTCGCGGTCTTGCGACGGGTGAGGATGGGATTGACGAACGGAGGACCGGCGGCCAGGGGCGCGTCGAGCGTCGACCACAGCGCTTCGGCGCGCAGCAGCGCGCCCTGGCGGCGCGGATCGCCAGCCAGCCAGGTTGCAAGCGCGGCGTTCTGTTCGGGATCGAGGTCGCCCCGGTCCAGCCGGGCCACCCACCCAAACGCGGCCGAATCAATCTCCTCAGCCGTTTCGCGCCCGCCCATGAATCCTCTGCACTAAACCCCCGTCGTTCTCGCCGGCGCCATCGCGGAGCGAATTCGAAATCAAACGCATGCCCTTGGCGACATCGTTCTCCACGATCGATTCCGTCACGCCAAGACGGCTTGCAATCTGCTTCTGCGACAAGCCTTCGATCTTGCGCAACCTGATCACCTCGCGACATCGGTCCGGCAGGCTGTCGATCAGCCTGATCACCTCGGCGAGCTCGCGCCGCGCTGCGAAAATGCGTTCGGCGCCGGGCTCCTCTGATAAGACGGGCAGCGCGTCGAGTTCCGTAACGGTTTCGATTCGGACCACGCGTGCGCGGCGCATGTTTTCGGCGATCTGGTTGCGGACGATCTGAAAGAAATAGGCGCCCGGCTTTGCGATCGCGTCGACTGAGGCCAGGCCGGCGAACCGGCAATAGGCGTCCTGGATCAGGTCGTCGATCTGGTCTTCGGGGATGCGCGAGCGGGCCAGCCAGCGGCGCACGGCGGGTTCGTGGGGCATGACCATGGTCGCCACCCACCTCACTCGCTGTGCCCGGATGTCTCCCGTCACGCCATCGCCTTCACGCCTGGCGTCCAAAAATGCGCCCGCGGGCCAATGACTTCGGTTGTGTGACATTATCAACCGCAGGGGCTCTGTCCGCGCAAATTAGCGGGCAGGTAAGGGGAAAGGGTGCTGTCAGTCCAACGCGAACTTGTCTCCGCCTGGATGTAGCTCCCCCAAACCCGAGCTAGCTCTACCCAGCGACCCGCCGCCACTCAGCCAGGGCGGCTGAGCGTCGGTCTTTGTAGGTTGTGCGGCTGACGAGATGGCGCTCCTGATTGAAGTGATTGTGGAAGGATGCGTGGACCGA
>NZ_LMUL01000006.1 GCF_009765965.1 Caulobacter sp. S45 | reverse complement strand
GTGCACGCCCGCGGTTCGGCGGCGCACGGGTTCTTCGAGTGCCTGGACTCCTGCGCCGACATCACCCGCGCGGACTTCCTGCAGCGCCCCGGCGAGAAGATCCCGGTCTTCACCCGCTTTTCCACCGTCGCCGGCAACAAGGGCTCGGCCGACCTGGCGCGCGACGTGCGCGGGTTCGCGGTGAAGTTCTACACCCAGGAAGGCAACTTCGATCTGGTCGGAAACAACATCCCGGTCTTCTTCATCCAGGACGCGATCAAGTTCCCCGACCTGATCCACGCCGCCAAGCAGGATCCTGACCGGGAGTTTCCGCAGGCGCAGACCGCTCATGACACCTTCTGGGATTACATCTCGCTGACGCCCGAGAGCATGCACATGATCATGTGGATCATGTCCGACCGGGCCATTCCGCGGAGCTATCGGATGATGGAGGGCTTTGGGGTCCACACCTTCCGGCTGATCAACGCCAAGGGCCAGTCCACCTTCGTCAAGTTCCACTGGCGGCCCAAGCTTGGCGCGCAGTCGGTGATCTGGGACGAGGCGTTGAAGATCAACGGCGCCGATCCGGATTTCCACCGCCGCGACCTTTGGGACGCCATCGACAGCGGCGACTTTCCCGAATGGGAGTTCTGTCT